>NZ_CP114903.1:0-4800000 GCF_027497255.1 Micromonospora sp. WMMD882 | reverse complement strand
CTCCCACCTGGCGTAGGCGTCGGGGTAGGCGCTGATCTGCACGGCCTGGGCGGCGTCGGTGAGGGGCATCGTGTGCCAGCCGCTGACCGTGGCCAGCTTGCCGAAGAACTTCTCCGCCGCGTAGACGGGGTCCTGGAGTTGGGTCGGGGCGCCCCAGCCCTGGCTGGGACGCTGCTGGAACAGCCCGACCGAGTCCCGGTCGCCGCCGGGCAGGTTGCGCAGGGTGCTCTCCTGCATTGCGGTGGCGACCGCGATCACCCACCCTCTGGCCGGTACGGCGAGGCGGGCGCCGGTGGTGACGATCGCGGCGGCGTTGCCGACCTGGTCGCTGTCCCAGTCACCGACCGCCGGCCACCCCGTCGGCGGCACGGGCGGAGACGGCACCGGTGACGAGGAGGCGGGGGGTGCGGGTATGCATCCGGCGGCGGCGTCGCCGCCGAGGAGGATCCCGCCGAGGCCGCCGGCGCAGAGGATGAACACGGCGGTGAGCGCCACGGCCAGGGACACCAGCGATCGGAGTCTCATCCGGGCCTGCGGCAGCCGGCAGTGAGGTGGCGGGTCCGGTGCGGTCGCGAGCGGGCGGCGCGCGATCGCGGGACGGGGGTCGAGGGGCGGCCGTCGCCGTGGTCGTGGCTGGCGGTCGCCGGCTGGTCGGGGTCGGCGGCGCCGATGTGCGAGGTGGTTCCCACGGGTGGTGTCTCCTTGGTTGGTCAGGCGCGCAAGGGTGTGGGCACGTCGGCGACCGCGCGGCCCCCGACGGGCCGCGCGGTCGCTGGCGTGCGGGTGGGCGCGGGGCTGGTTCAGCGGGCGAGGACGGCGACCTTCTCGCCGTGCAGCAGCGGTGCGCCGTCGGGTCCCTTGATGTGGGCGTGGATCCAGATCCGGTACGCCTGGCCGTGTCGGTCGGTGAGGCGGCGCCAGTGGCCGCGGACGACGAACCGGACCCGGTAGTGCCATTTGGCGGGTCCGTCGGCGGGTTCGGTCAGGGGCGAGGTGCGTCGCAGCATGACCACGCGGGTGTCGTGGACGATGCGGGCGCGTGCGGCGCGGCGGCGGGCGGCCCGGTCCAGCGGCGCCGGGGCGGCGACGGCGATGGGCTGGTCCTGGATGCGCCAGAAGGCGTAGGCGATCGCGGCGCACACGTGGGTGCGGGCGGTGGCGTCGGTGATGACGTACCGGCCGTCGGGCGCGGTCTCCCAGTCCCGGTCGGGCTCCTCGACTTCCGGCTGGTCGACGGCGGGCACCGGTTGCGCGATGGGCAGCACGTTGACGTCGGTGAGCACGTACGGGCCGAGCCGTGACAGCAGGGTGGGGTCCTGCCGCGCGTAGGTCTGGATGCGGGCGGCGTGGGGGTCGTCGGGGTCGTCGCGGTGGGCCCAGCCGCAGATCAGCCAGGACCGCCCACGGGGGGAGGCGATGGTGGTCCAGGTGATCGCGGCGATGCCGCTGACCCGGCCGGTCAGGGTGCGGTGGTAGATGGGTTCGGGGAGGAACAGCACGCCGCCGTCAGTGGGGGCGGCGTCGGCGGTGAGCAGGTCGCCGGTGAGGTCGAGGGCCGCTGCCCCCGCGGCGACGACGGCGGTCATGGCGGGAGCGATCACGAACGCCTCGCCGTGGGCCCACACCATGCTGTTCGCCCGGTCGAGAACGTCGACGAGCTTGTGGTTCGGGTCGGCCGCGTCATCGCCGCCGGTCGGGAAGAGCGCCGCCCAGCGGGTCTCGACGAAGGCCCGGTGGTACTCGTGGCCGGCGGCGCTGGCGCAGTACTCGTGCATGCGGGTCTTCATCGCGACGGCGGCTCGCGCGTAGCCGGGGAGAGTGGTCTCGGTGCGCAAGGTCATGCTGTCCTCCTGGTCGAGGTCGGGTGGCCGTGGGCTGTTCGCGGCCCGGGGTCGGGGATCAGGCGGCGTACGCGGCGGTGAGCGCCGCGCCGGGAACCCGGCGCGGCAGTCGCTGCGGGACCCGCGACCGCAGGTGTCCGGCGGTGGCGGCGAGTCCGGCGGTGAACCAGCCGACGAAACCGCAGACATCGCGCGCACGCCGCTGCGGCGCGCGTTCGCGGCTGTCGACCGCCGGCTGCGGCAGGGCCGCCGGCTGGGGCGCGGCGGCGCGGGCGGCGCGCATCGCCCGTTGTGCCTGCCTGGCGGCCGTGCACGGGCCGGGCCCCTGGTCGGCGCACTGCAGGTTGACGCACCGGTTGTCGGGCCCGGGTTGGTGGGCGGTGAGGACGTCGACGGCCAGCCGCCACAGCAGCGGATCGGTGACGTCGCCGGGCAACAGGGCGCGGTGGGACGGGCGGATTCGGCTCCGGTCGGACATGGCGGGCGACCTTCCTTCAGGTTCCGGGCAGGGGGCAGCGTCCGACCGAGTTCGGCGGTGTCGTGCCTGATGAACGGCTCGGACGATGACCGGTCTGATCGACGCTCATCTCTCCATGAAGGTCAAGTCGTCTCGCGCGAGACCGAGGCCGGCCGCGCTGGTCGTTGGTGGTGTGCGTCATGGGCGCGGGGCGCGCCGGTCGGGCCGTCTGGTGGTTGCGACGAGACGCGTCAGCCCGGAGCGGGTGGCCGGGGCGTCGCCGTGGCAGTGGGGTTCGTCGACGCAGACCACGGGATACGGTTCCTGCCGCTGCCTGGTGATCTGGTAGCCGCGGCGGTCGGCGTCGACGGCGTCGATCCGGCGGATCTCGTGGATGTCGTCGGATTCGACGAGCACGTCCTCGTAGCGGACGGCCCAGGCCAGCAGTCGGAGCCCGGGGGCGGGGTCGGCGAGCAGGTCGGCGATGAGGCCGATGTCGACGCAGGCCGCCAGGGTGGGCCGGCCGACCGGCCGGTCGGCGCGCAGCGCGGCGGCGAGGTCCGGCAGGAAGTCCGCGAGTCCGGCCCGGTAGCGGCCCAGGCGGGTGTCGTTGAGCGGGAGGTGGGCGACGCGCATCTGGCGTCGTGTGCCGCTGGCCGCTGACGGGGCGGGCCGCTCCTGGACGAGCAACAGCAGAGGTGGTTGGCCCCAGCCGAGGAGGTCGGCGTTGGCCTCGACGTCCAGGAGGCACCCGGTGAGGGCGCGGACGGCGTTGAAGGACATCACGGTGGTCGGCTCCTTGACGTGTGCGGACCCCGCAGGCCGGCTGGCCCGCGGGGCTTCAGGGGTTGCCGAGCGCTTGCCGGTGAGGCGGGCGCCGGGCGGGTTACCGCAGGTCGCGGTAGCGGACGCTGCCGCCCGGGGTCGGGTCGTGGCCGGGGTCGTGGGCATGGGTGCCGCCGCGGGCGCGTTTGGCCAGGTACATGGCCTGGTCCGCGGCGCGCAGGAGGTCGCGGGGCAGCATGTGCGGCTCGGCGGCGGCGTAGCCGACGCTGGCGGTGATCGCGATCTGCTGGCCTTCGATGTCGTACGGGCTGTCCGAGACGCCCCGGTGGGCGGCCTGGGCGGCGGTCTCGATGTCGTCGTGGTCGCCGTGGATGACGAGGGCGAACTCGTCGCCGGACAGGTGGACCGCCAGGGCCACCGGTGGCCCGATGGCGACCAGCCGCTGGCCGACCGCGTGCAGCAGGTCGTTGCCGGCCTCGTGGCCGTGGGTGTCGTTGACCTGTTTGAACCGGTCGAGGTCGATCAGGACGAGCCCGAGCGGTTCCCCGAGCGAGAACATGGCCTCGAGGACGGTTCGCAGGGCCCGCCGGTTCGGCAGGTCACTCGTGTCGCTGTGGGTGGCCAGGTGGCGCCAGTGGGACCGGTCCCGTTCGCGGGCGGCCAGGGCCTGTCGCTGGTGGTGGATGATTCGCCGCTGCCGCATGAGCGGGGCCGCTGCGGCGGCGAGACCGGCGAGGACACCGCCGGCCGCCGTCAGGTAGGAGTACAGGTGAGACACTCGGCATCGCTCCTTGGTTGGTGAAGGAGCACCGGGGTGGGCGTGAGCCGCCAAGTTTGACGCCCACCCCGGGCTACCACGGTGTGGGATCAGTCGTCGGTCGTCGCGGCGAGTTGGAAGGCCGCCGGCCTCTCGGCCACCTGGACGGCCACGCCGTCGGCGACGAGCTTGTGCACGGCGTTGACGACCGCGCCCGCGCTGGCCCTCGCCGAGCCGCTGCCCTCGTGGGCCGCGTCGATGGCCTTGCACAGCTGGCTGATCCGCAACGGCCGGCCGGGATGGGCTACCAACACATCGCGGATCGCCCCGCGCAGGCTGCCCTTGGACCGGCGGGGCGGCTTCCCGCCGGCCGGCGCGTTCGCGGCGTCTTCCGGGCCGCTGGCCACGACCGAGGCGTTGCTGCCCGCCAGGTCGGGGTCCTGACCGGAGTCCGCCTGACCCTGGTTCTCGGCGGCGGCGCCGTCCTCGGCGCGGGCCGCGGTGGCGTCGCCGTCGATCGCGGTCGCGGCCGGTCCGCTCCGGCTGTCCTCCGGCTGACGTGGCGCGTCCTGCGTGGACGGCTGCTCCAGGCCGGCCTGCGGGGCCGGCGACGGCCCACCGTCGGGCAGGTCCCCGGCGGGCTGCCCTCCCGGTCCCGCCGCCACCGCGGTCCCGGTGTCCTGCTCCGGCGCGGGGGGCCTAGTCGGGTTGTCGCGTTCCGGGTCGGCGGCGGTCGTGGCGGCGGGCGGCGGGGCGCCGCTGTCGCCGCTGGCTGTCGCGTTGGCCGGCTGCCGCCAGAGCGTGCGCCCGTCGTCGGCGCGGAACGCCTCGGCCCGGCCGGCCTCCTCCAGCAGGCGCAGGCGTTTGGTGGCCGTGGAGTAACCCACCCCGGCCTGCTGGGCGATCGCGGCGGCCGTGTCCTGGCCCAGTTCCGCCAGAGCGGCGGCGATCCGGTCGAGCGCGCTGGGCGGGCTGGTCTGCTCCGGTTCGCTGTCCATCATGTCCTCCTCATTAGTCTTGGTCGGTCCGTGGCGGTGTGTGGCGTGCACTGATGCACGCTTCGACGGCGCCCCGTGATCAAGTGCGGTGACCGGATCTCGGGACGCCGTCGACGCTTGCGGTGGGGCCCTCACGCCCGTTCTGGTGGGGCGTGGGGTTACGGCTGGCCGAAGACGCGGTCGCAGCGGTGGGGGTCGACGGGCCGCCAGGGCAGGCCCCAGCCGATGCGGTAACGCCCGTCGGCGGGATGGGCGAGGTGGACGCCGCCGCCGAGAGATGCCGGCCGGACGATGGTGAGGATGTGACCGTCGAAGTCGACGGTGCGCCAGTCCCCGCCCACGTGGTCGGCCATCGCGGTGAACATCTGGGCCAGGGCGGTCACGGCGTCGCGGTCGAGGGTGAACTCGCAGGCCCCGTTCCACCAGCCGACCACGGTGGCCCGGTAGCCCTCGTGGTAGCGGTGGAAGCCGGGGACCGGCTCGTAGCGCAGCCACCGGCCGGAGAACACGGCCGTGCTCCCCCGGGCCGGCTCGTAGTCAACGGTCGGCATCGGCTGCCCCCGGCCATCCGGCGGGGTCGAAGCGGAGACGGCCCATCAGCGGTTCCGCCGGGTCGCCGGGGTGAGGGTGGCCTGCCAGGCGGCGTAGGCGATGACGGCCGCGGGGCGGGCCGTGCTCCTGGTGTCCAGGGGCGCCGGCTGGCCGTCGACGGCCAAGGCGTGGACCGGATCGCCCCACAGGTCCTCCCGCAGCACCGAGACCGCGACCGTGCGGCCCGCCGATGGAGGAGCACCCGTACAGCAGGTGCTCGGCGTGGTCGAAGGGCTGGCCGACGCAGGTGGTGACGTCGGCCGCGATCTCCCGAACACCAGGTGACGACCACGGACTCACCGACGGCAACGGTCGCGGGGATGCGGTGGAACCCCCTGCTGGCCGCGGCGGCGCATCGATAGCGCGCATGTCTGTCGGTCTCCTCGGTGGTGAAGGTCAGTGGGCGGCGCGGTAGGCGGCGCGGACCGTGGGGGGAATCGGGCCGTGACCGCGGTGCGGTGGCAGCCCGATCTGCTTCTGGTGGGTGGCCCAGAAGTCGCGGACCTCGGCGTCGGCGCGGCGGCTGCCGCGGACGCCGCTGCTGCGGGTGGCGGCGGCGCGTTTCGGGAGTCGGCGTCCGGCCGCGACGTACGGGGCGAGCGCCTCCCTCAGCCGCGCCAGGTTGTGCGGGGCGAGGTCGATCTCGTAGACGACGCCGTCGAGGGCGAAGCGGTAGGTGCCGACGTTGTCCGTGCTGTGGTCCAGGTCGTCGGTGACGACGACGGTCATCGTGGTTGCCATCAGGGGTTTCCTCTCATCGGATACGGATAAGACCCGGGCGCCGGGCATAGCGCCGGGACAGCGGTGGGGTGGGCAAGGGGGTGAGGTGGCGTCGGAAGCGGGATCGCGTCGTCCGCGGTCGTGGTGGTTCAGTCCCGTGACCGCCGCCGACGACGACCGCGAGGTGGACGCCCTCCGTGGGCGCGTCGGCGGGTGGTTCTGCGGGCCGTGGGCGCAGTGCGGTCTTCGGCCGGGCACCGGCCGGAGCTGGCGTGCTGGGGGATGTCGAGAACGGACCAAGGTGCGCGCTTCGCGCCCCTGGTCACCGCGGGAGCGTCGCTCCTGAAGTGCTGCTCCCCGTTGAGGGGGTTGACCTACCCGGCGTGAAGGATCGCGAGTGCCCGCTGGAAGAGCCGCTCGGCGAGGTTCTCCAGCGGTGTCGGGCTGGTGCTGCGGTACGGCGTGGCCGGGTGCCAGGCCGAGGCGGGTTCGTCCGCGAGCACGGTCCAGGTCATGGCGGGGGTGAGGACCTCGATGAGGGCGTGGCTCTGCTGCGGGTAGGGGTCGCGGTGGATCCGGACCCGCAGCCGGTGGCCGCCGCCGGTGCGGCGGATCTCGGTGAGGCCGTAGCCTCCCCCGCGTTCGCCGAAGCTCCGGTCCACCACCGTCAGGCACCCCGTGGGGTCGTGCCGGTGTCGCCGGTGGGGGCGCTGCCGTCGGTCACCGCTGCTCCTCGTCTCGCTGTCCGGGGGCGGCGGTGTGGGAGACGGTGGCGAGGTGGCTCGCGGCGGAGCGTAGGGCGTCGGCGGCGTCGGTGAGGGATGCCCGGATGGCGGAGGCGTCAGCGTCATCGAGGCCGTCGCTCTCGCTGCCGCGTGGACTGTCGGCGAGGCGCCGCAGCCCGCCCAGGAGGGTGCGGGTGAGGTAGGTCAGGGAAGTGGTGAGATCGGCGAGGTCGTGCGGGGTGGGAATGGCAGCTGGTCGGGCTGGGCCGAGGCAGTCGGCCAGATAGCTGGCGGCGGTGCCGAGGATCCGCGCGGCGGTGTGGGTCAGCTCCGGGCTGAAGCCGGCCTCGTCTCCGAAGGCCGCACCGATCAGCTCGGCCAGCCGGCCGGGTGAGGGCTCGTGGGTGTCGAACAGCTCGGGCGCGACCTGTGCGCTCGTCGGCTCGTGACCGGTGTCCGTGGCGAGGGTGTCGTGGTACGCCTGCCGGCCGTGCTCGGTGGCGGTCAGGGTGGTGAGCTTGCGGGTGTCGGACCACGCCGCGCCGACGGTCTGGGCCGCTTGGGCGCAGGCGTCGGCGGCGTCCTGGAGGCACTCGTGGATGTCGTCGGCCGTGTCGATGACCTCGTCGTGGAGGTCGCTGTCGTCGGTGAGGCCGGTGAACTGCGGCTGGCGGGCCTGGTCGAGGACGTAGGCCCCGACCTGTGCGTGGATTCGGGCGAGCAGCCGGTTGGTGCGGTGCAGGTGCCCGACCAGGAACGCGACGTCGGCGGGCGCGGGCAGGGCCGTCAGGGCGCTGAACGGTCCGGTGGCGGTGTGCAGCCAGCGGTGCAGGTGCTCAGCGGCGGTGACCGCGCCGCCCAGGCGGGCGGGGTCGTAGGGGCCGCCGATCGTGGACAACTCGCTCATCGCGTCGAGCCAGGCGTTGGACTGGCTGTCGGCGGGAAGGCCGTCCTCGACGAACACCGCCTGCGAGCGCCTGCCGTTCGTGTCGAAGCAGATGGGGGTGTTGTCGGTGAGGTGCCACCACCAGTCGCGGCTGCGGTAGGCGCCGGTCCAGCCCTGGGCTGGCTGGTCTGCCACCGGCTCGGCGCAGGCGGGGCAGATCGGGATTCGGATCATGATGCTTCGTCCCTTCGGGCAGGATGATCACGGCGAGCCGGGATGGTTCGCCGCAGGCTGTGTGGGCGCGACCGGGATGCCAGCGGCCTGCCGGGCGATGCGGTCGCGGCTGCGGAAGAGGGAAAGGGCGGCCGTCCCGCCGGCCGACAGCGCGACAGGCGCCCCTGCCTGGGGCGGCCGGCGGATCAAGGCCAGGCGCCGCGCCTCGGGTACGAGGACTGGGGCTGGGGCCGGGACGACGAACCTGGGCCGGCTGGTCGCGGCCGAGGTGCTCGGCGGACACCCGTCCGTAGGGACCGCCGGCTGGTCGGAGACCTGCGGCGGTCGCGGTAGCCCCTGGGGCGAGAGGTGGGTGGCGGAGCCCGACCGGGCAGCAGCGCGCATCCTTCGGGTACAGGGATGGCGGCTGCTGGCCCGATCGGTTCCGGACGGTGTCAGTGCGGGGCGCGGAAGCGTCCGCGGCCGACACCGGGAATGACGGCGCCGTCGACGTAGTCGACGACGAAGGTGCTCCAGCCGGCGTCGACGCCGGACTGGATGAGACGCAGCAGGTCGCTCTCCGGCCCGCGCAGCGGCATGTCGCCGAGACGACCCGGGCGCAGCCGTCGGTGGCGCCTGCCGGTGAGCTGTCCGGTCAGCACCGGTGTCTCCTGCCAGCCGGCGAGGCTGCAGGTGACGGGCCGCAGGCGGTGGCGCTCACCGGCGGAGGCGCTGGTACCGGTCAGGTAGATCCGCTGGAACTCGTCGTGCATCACCCGCAGCGCCGGGTGGGGCGCCTCCCGGTCGCCTGTGTTCCCGTGCTGGGCGCGCAGGCAGGCGTCGGCGAGTTGCTCGACCTCGTCGAGCAGGAACATGACGCGGCCCATGGCAGTGTCCTTCCTGTCGAGGCTGTCAGAGCGCTACGGCGAGCAGCCGCTGGTCGGGGTCGATGGCGGCGAGCAGGCGGTGGGCCTGGTCGAGGTAGGTGACCCGGTCGGCCAGGGCGTCGCTGGCCGGGGCCAGCTTGGCTCCCTCGGCGGTGATCAGCGCGTCGCCGGCGATCGCGGTCAACGCGCTGTGGTGCTGGTAGGCCATGGAGCCGGCCTGGTACATCTCCAGCTCGCCGAGGGCGATCCGCCCGGTGCCGTAGGCGGCGGCGTTGTGCATCCGGATCGCGTTGACCCGGGGCTGGTGGGTGAAGTCCGCCGCTGCCCTGTCGTAGGGGTAGTTGGTCGGGTCCGCCAGGTGGCGGGCCGCGTAGACGTGCCACGGGGTGGCCGGCCTGGTGCCGTGCACGACCTGGCTGAACAGCTGGTGGCGGATGCCCGCTCCCATGGCGGCGGCCTGGCGCATGCCGTGCAGGTCGAGCAGTCGCACCGGTCCGCCCGCGCAGTAGGCGGGACGGCCCTTGCGCAATCCGAACATCTGACCGCGCTGCCACAGGTACATGGCGGGAGAGGCCCAGAACCGGGGCGACAGGGTGCCCTGGACACCGAAGTTGCGGTCGAGCTGGTGCGTGGTCAGGGCTTCCCGGGGCAGGTCGTCCGGAACGCAGACGATCATGGTGCTGACCGTTGCCGTCGGCGTGGCAGCTGGCGGGGTGGCCTTGCGGGCCGGGTTCTTGGCCATGGCAGATCCTCCTGGGGTGTGGGCGCGTGAGGACGCGCGGAGATGACCGGCCCACCGGGTGCGTGGGTCGGTCGCAAGGGAGAGGGGTGGTGCGGGGTGGCGCGGTGCGACCTGGGGTCGCCGCGCGGCGCGGCGCCGACCGGCCCTGGGTGGGGCGGGTGGGCGTGGCGCACCGGTGGGTGCGGCGGTGGTTCCGAGGTGGGACCGAACCGGGTGGAGATATGTGTGGGTGCTGTTGGTGCCGTGAAAGGTAGCGGCCTGTTCTGTCAGGCCGCTCCGGCGAGATGGTCGCCGAAGAATGGGGTTGACCTGCACGGTGAGACGTTCCGGCCCGGGCTGGCCGTCCGTCGGCGCGGACGCTGTGAGACTCCGGGCCTCCCACAAACGATCGTGGCCGCTGGCAGACGCGGTCGGTGGTCGACCTGCGCGGAGGCCCTCGGTCCGAGAGGTCGGTGCCGCTGACCTGCGGTGTGAGTCCTACAGGTCGTCGAAGCGCTGCGGGTTGGTGACCGTGTCGGGGCCGTGGTCGCAGGGCAGTTCGTGTAGGTGCCTGCGGTGGGTGGGGTCCGAGACGAGGGTCCACACCCGGCCGGCGGGGTCGGGGCCGTGCACGGCGGTCGCGATGGGGCTTACGGTGCGCAGTCCGGCGAGCACGTTGAGGAGGCTGGTCTCGCGGCGTCGGCTGGGGACCCAGAACAGGACGGGGTAGCGGGGGCCGAAGGTGGTGAGGCGTTCGTAGCCGCGCAGCTTGGCCACGACCCGCGCGAGGTTCTCGGTGTCGTTGTCGTGCTCGAGGAAGAACCCGGTGGAGGTGTCGCCGACGGTCCATACGCCGTGGCCGTCGGGGCGGATGCCGGCCTGGGCGTAGACGGTCGTGGCGTGCTGCTCGGACCACCACCGTGACAGCCGGACGGTGTCGGCGCGGCGGGCGGTGGCGATCAGGTCGGTGAAGAACTGGTTGACCCCGAGCAGGTGGTTGACCTGTCCGCTGGCGGCGATCCGCTTGGCGCGTTCCAGGGAGCTGCGGGGCGTCCTGCCGCCGGGGCTGTTCGGGTCGTGGTAGCTGGTCGGGTGTAGTTGCAGTCCGACGGGGCCGAGGGTGTAGAGCAGGGATCCGTAGCGGCCGTGGGCGCCGCTGCGGGCGAAGCGGTGCAGCACGTCGAGGCGGTGCAGGATCGTCAGCCGCCGTTGGGCGGTGCGGCGGTTGTCGAAGAAGGCGTTGGTGATCTGGTCGGTGGAGAGCAGGTAGTGCTCGGCGAGCAGCGCGAGGAGGGCGTGGTCGCGGGGGACGATACGGCCGAACACCGCGAGGGGGTCCGGTTTGCTGGACAGGGGCGGGACACGGGAATACACGGCGTTTGCTCCTAGGCGAAGGGGTTCCCTCCCGATCGGGAGGGGTGTCTGGAACCGGAGAGGGCAGCGCGGAGGGGCTGTCAGGGGGTGTGTGCGGCACTGACAGCCCAGGTCAGGGGTGCGCGGCGGGTGTCGGGCGGTCACGGGTGGCGATCCTGGTGACGAGCCGGTGGGCGACCCGGGCGACGCCACCGGCTGGCAGAGGACGGTCAGGCGCGGTCGCTCTTCGGGCGGTTGCGCCGGTCGTCGGGTTTGCGGCTGAGCCGTTCGACGAGGTCGTCGACGGCGCTGGTGTCCTGGACCGGTACCGCCGCCGCGGCGGCCTGCCGGATGGCGGTCGCCTCGCCGACGACCGGCTTGGGTGGGCGGGTCTTCATCGTGAACGCCGGTGTCTGGCGGCCGTCGACGACGAGGCGGGCGGCGGCGGTGTAGGCGTCGAGGTGGGCGAGGTCGTGCTCGCCGAGTTCGGGCAGGGTGTGCCGGGCGAGGACCTTCGCGTCCTCCGGCGCGACCGTGAAGTACACCTTGTTGCGGGCGTTGGCGGAGGTGGCGGCGAGCAGGTCGCGGGGGAACTGGGCGAGGTCCTGGTGGGCGAGGACGAGGGAGAGCCGGTATTTGCGGGCTTCGGCGAGCATCGTGTCGAGGCTGTTGGCGAGGGTGAGGAAGTTCTGGGCCTCGTCGATGATGAGGGTGGCGTCGCGGCGGCGTTCGGGTGCGGTGGCGGCGCGGGCGGTGGCGGCCTGCCATACCTGGGCGAGGATCAGGGAGCCGAGGAGCCGGCTGGTGTCCTCGCCGAGGACGCCTTTGGGGATGCGGACGAGCAGCACCCCGTCGTCGAGGACCTTGCCCATGTCGAAGCTGGAGCGCGGGTAGCGCATGGTGCGTTTGACGAAGTCGCGCAGCAGGAAGGACCTCAGCCGGGCGAGGACCGGCCCGATGACCTGGGAGCGGAGGCTGTCGTTGAGGCCGTCGTACCACTGCCAGAAGCCGCTGAGCCCGGCCGGGTCGTCCAGGTCCACGGTCATGGCGGAGCGGAACTGGGGGCTGTTGAGCAGCGGGGGGATGTGCTGGAGGGTGACGTTGTTGTGCCGTAGCAGGGTCAGGCACGCCACCCGCATGACGTCGTCCATCCGTGGCCCCCACGCCTTCTGGAAAATGCTGCCGAAGATGCTGACCAGGTTGTCGACGACCAGGTCAGGATCATCGCCTTCAAGGGGGTTCAGCGTCGGCGGGTTCGGCTGATCGGGGTCGAAGAGCACGACGCGGTCGGCGACGGTGGCGGGGAGCCGGTCGAGGATGTCCAGGACGAGGTCTCCGTGGGGGTCGATGACGATGGTGCCGCGGCCGGCTTTGATGTCGTCGAGGGTCAGGTTGACCAGCAGGGTGGTCTTCCCGGAGCCCGTCGATCCGATCACGTGCGTGTGATATCTCGCGTCCGCCACCGACAGCCCGACACTGTGGCCACCGATCTCGGCGTCGCCGAGCATCTTCACGCCGCGTCCGCCGCCGGGGACGGCGACCGGTGCCGGCATGGACGCCGCCCGCGCCCGGTCCAGGCCGGGCACGGCGAGATCCTGCGGCAACGCCGCCAGGGCGGCGAGTTCCGGGGTAGAGGTGAGGAATCCGGGGCCGAGCCGGCGGGCGGCGAGAACAGCTGCCGGCGCGGTCATCCGGGCCCGGTGGGTGAGCCGGTTGCGGCCGGTGTGGACGGCGAACGCCGAGGCGAGCGTGTCAGCGATGCCCCGGAGCCGACCCCCCGGGTCCGCGCCGGTACGCCGCCGGTTGGTGGTGCCGGCGGCGTACCGGATGCCGGTCTGCCACAACGGGTGCGCGGTCTTGTCCAGGATCGCCCGCACGTCCCGCTCGATGGTCGGATCCCGTCGGGCGGCGGGCGCGGTGGCCCGGCCGCCACCGCTGTTGCCGGGTAGGAACGCGTCGAGCAGCCACAGCAGCGGCGCGGCCGGGTTGTTGGCCGGGGCGGCGGTCTTGCCGGCGCGTAGCCGTCCGGCGGCGCGGCGGGCTCGTGCCGCCCGCCGGGGTGTGGCCGGGCGGGCAAGGATCTGCACGCACGCGTACTCCCCGGGGGTGAGTTGCGCGCCGGCCGACATCAGCGGACGCAGCGGGTCGGCGTCGTGATCGACGGCCAGCGGCAGCCACTCCGCGAACACCGGCAGCAGGTGTCCGCCGGTGGCGGGGTGCGCGTGCAGGGGGATCGGCGGTGGCGGGTTGGTGTCGGTGGTGGTGGCCGAGCTGGGCCACGCTGCCCGCACCGCCGCCTCGACCGCCCCTGGCGGGACGGTGCCGGGCACCCAGATCGAGATGAGCAGCTGCCGGCCCGACCACGTGTACTGCCACACGACGTGCGGGGCGCCGTAGAGCAGACGTCGCCGCCTCGACGGGGTGAGCACGCCGGCGAGGTTGGCCCACAACGCGCCCGCGCTACGCGGGTCGACCTCGGGCGGCGGCGCGATCGTCACCAGCCGCGCGCCCTGGCCGTGGTGGCGGTGCCGCCAGATCTCGACCATGTTCCGGGCTGCGACCCAGACGACCAGCAGCCCGGCGGCGACAGCCGCCAACCACGGTCGCTGTGTGGCCCACACGGCGGCGTCGACCAGGGCAGCCCCCGGTCCTGTAGGAGGTGGAACGGCGCCGGCGCCCGGCCCGAACGTGGAGCTGGGAGCTGGTGGCGGCGACGTGAGCACGGATCCGAGGGCGTCGAGGGGTGGTGTCACAGGTCGTCCTCCTCGTCGCCCTCGGCCAGCTCGGCCGGGTCCGTGGTGCACAGGGCGTGCTCCGCGTCGGAGGAGATCGACTCGAAGCTTGTCCTGTTCACCCCGGAGATCAACAGGCCGTGGCCGCGGCGGGCCGACAGCAGCAGGCGTCGTTCGCCGCCGGTGAGCCCGAACGCTTCCCCGACGGCGTCGATGGCCTGTGGGGCCTGCCGCAGCAGTACCTGGGTGGCGGCGTTGGACACCACCGCCTGACCGAGGTCGGTGTTCAGCACGTCGGCGGCGTCCTGGGTGACCACGGTCAGCCCGGCGTTGCGCTTGCGTGCCGCCTTCGACATCCGGAACAGGAACCGGGCACCCTCGCCGTCGCGCATCAGCAGCCACGCCTCGTCGACCACGACGAGCCGCCGCTGCGCCGGGCGTCGCGGTGCGTCGACGGCGCGCCAGATCGAGTCCAGGGCGAGCAGGGTGCCGACGGTGCGCAGCTCGTCGGGCAGGTGCCGCAGCGACCACACGACCAGGTGTCCGACCGGGGCCTGGGTCGTGGGGCCGTCGAACAGGTCGGCGAAGCTGCCCTGCACCCAGGGCGCGAGCCGGGCAGCCAGCGTCGCGGCGGCCGGGTCGTCGTCGGCGCGCAGCGTCTGCGTGAGGTCGCGCAGCAGCGGCGCCGTCCGGTGGTGGGTGGCCGGATCCGCGGTGATGCCGGCGGCCCGGTAGACGGCGAGGATGGCCCGGTCCAGCGCGGCCTGTTCCGCCGGTGGCGGCTGATGGCCGAGCATCACGCTGATCAGGGTGTGCAGGAACAGCCCGCGGCGGGTCAGGGTGTCGGGGCGGCGGTCGCCGACGGGCAGGTCGAGGGGGTTGATCTTCACGCCGGGCAGGCCCAACCGGACGACGCTGCCACCGACCGCGTCGGCCAGCCGCAGGTACTCGTCCTCAGGGTCCACGACCGCGATCTGCACACCCTGGTAGAGGTTGCGCAGGATCTCCAGCTTCACGAAGTACGACTTCCCCGCCCCCGATCGGGCCAGAACGACCGAGTTGTGGTTCTCCTGCGCCCACCGGTCCCACCAGACGATGCCGGCGCTGGCCGGGTTGACCCCGTACAGGACCCCGCCGGTGGCCGGCGGGTCGCCGGGCAGCGGCGCGGGCAGGTCCGGGCTGGCCAGCGGGAACGCGGCGGCCAAGGCCTGGGTGTCCATGGTCCGCAGCATCCGCAGCCCGTCGGTGGCCAGCGGCAGGGTGGTGGTCCAGCCGGCCAGTTGCCGCCAGGTCGCCGGCTGCACGTCCAGGAGGGTCGACGCGGCGGCGGCCCGCACCTGCGCGCACGCCTGCGCCAGGTCGGCCTCGGATCGGGCGTGCACGGTCAGGTACAGCCCGACCCGGAACAGTTTCGCCGCGCCGCGGGCGAGTCGTTCGGCCAGGTCACCGGCGTCTTCGGCGGCGGCGTCGACGTAGGGGTCGGCCAGCCTGCCCCGGTCGGAGTCCGCCCGACGAGATGACTCCAGGCGGGCCCGTTGGGTGCGCAGCCGGGCGGCGGCGATCGGCGCCGGCAGCGGCTCGATGTGCAGGGCCAGGTCGAGGCGGCCAGGCCAGGACAGCAGCGGTTCCAGCCACGCGCCGCCGACCTCAGCGGGGTAGCCGGTCACCACGAGGGTGGCGGCATATCCGTCGCCGACGCGCAGCCACCGTGGGGTGACCTCGACCGCGGCCGGCGCGACCGCCGACGCCAACGAGGCCGCCTGCGGCGGCGCGCCGCCTCCCGCGGTTCCTTTCTTCCTGATCATGACGTCTTCCTCTTCGTGTGGGCGGGGGCAGCGGCGGTGATGACGGCGTCGGGCGCGGCCAGGCCGCCCGGGCGCGGTGGCCGGTAGGGGTCGGTGGCGCAGGCCAGCGCGGCGGTGACCGCCGGGCCGTCCAGCACCTGCGGGCCGACGCCGAGGCCGGACAGCGTCCGTGCCGTGTCGTCGGCGCGGCGCAGGCCAGCGCGGCGGCTGCTCTCGCCGGCGGTCGTGCGGTGGACGATCAGGACCTGCCGGCGCAGCGGGTCCCGCCGGGAGGCGAGGTCGGCGAGGAACGCGGCGTGGTCGGCGCACGCCGCCCGCAGTCGCGGGTGCGGCTGGGCGTCCGCGGCGGCGGCGAGGGCCCGGCCGTGGGAGGCCAGGTCGACCGGCTGCGCGGACACGACGATCTGCGTGGGCGTCGACAGGCTGTTGAGCCACCTGCCCCACCCGTCGATCAGGGCCGCCTGCTCGGCGGGGGTGCGCAGGGCGAGGTTCACCGTGGTGGCGCCGACGATCGCCGCCCTGCCTGCGCCGAGGCTGATCTCCCCGTCGTCGTCGATGGCGTCGGCGGGCAGCCGCAACGGCGCCGGCAGCGGCTCCCGCCCGCTCCTGGGCGTGTCGACCCAGTCCGGCACCCCGGTGTCCGCCGTGATGCCGGCGTTGGACAGCGCGCGGGGGGCGCGGGTGTGGCGGATCGCGTGCAGCAGCCACACGTCCATGGACAGGCCGTCTCGGCGGCCGAGCGCCAAGCCGGTGGCGAGCCCGCCGAGCACCACACCCGCGCCGATGAGCACCGGGGTCGGCACGACCGCGTGGAGGGTGCGCCACGCGGCGTAGAAGAGCAGGGCGCCGGCGGCGACGATCGCCAGTTGGTGGAACGTCAGGCCGTAGGCGACCTTGGCGGGGGCGTCGACGTCGGCGGGCATCCGCGCCCGGGTCAGGTCACCGTCGGGTTCGGGTCGGGTCATCGGATGGTCCTCCGTAGGGTGTTCAGGCCGGGGACGGCGCGGGAGAGTTGCTGCACCACGACGACGCGGACGACCGCGCCGAGCATGTTCGTCGTGCCGCGTCCGCTCTGGCCCGCCCAGCGGGCCATCAGGGTGGGGATCCTGACGGTGGTCCAGAGCAGGACCACGACGACCAGGAGGTTCAGGGCGCCGCCGGGGTCGAGCGGCAGGCCGAACACCGGCAGCATGGCCGCCGGGTCGAGGAGCGTCTGTTCGCCCGCGGTGAGGACAAACGCCTGGGCGACGGGGATCGCCAGGCATCCGCCGTAGGCGCGCCACCACAGGCGGGCGAATCCGTCGGTCTGGGGCAGGGCGTGGCAGGCCAGCGCCAGCGGCGCGACGGCCGTCATCACCAGCAGCGCCACGACCCGGCCGATCACCTGGAACGCGGTCGTCACGACCAGCACGGCGATGATGAGGACCAGGACCAGGAACAACAGCGGAACCATGTGGTCCTGTGCCGCCGCGAGGTGCGTCCGGGTCGCGGTGAACGCCCCGGCGTCGTCGAAGCCGCCCTCGCTGACCGCTCCGGTCAACCCGTTGGCCACGTCGATCAGTTGGGCGCAGGCGAGCTGGGAGAAGTGCGCGGCGGTGAACCCGACGACCAGCCGAGGTAGGAGGTCCTTGATCGTGTACCGGGACTGTTCGCCGCCGCCGGCGACCATGACGAGCACGCCGGCGGCGACGAACGCCAGGACGAAGACGGTGTCCACGATCCAGACCGACCGGCCGGTGAGGGCCTGCACCTGCGGCAGCGCGGTGACCTTCGGGGTGTGGAGCAGGATGCCGGTGATCAGGTCGAAGATCGCGGTGATGCAGGCCAGGACCGCGATGGTGAGCCAGTCGAGGGCCTGGTCGAGGAACCATCCCATGACGACTCAGCCGCCGACGATGCCCTGGACGACCTGCAGCAGGATCGGCGCGAGGACGGCCAATCCATAGCCGATCAGCGCGTTGCGCAGGGCGAGTTTGGCCTTCTCCACCTGGGACGGGTCACCACCGGCGGTCGCCCAGTACACGCCGGCCAGGACGAGGAAGAGCGTGGCGATCGCGGCGAGGATCCCCATGAGCCAGGCCTGCAGGTTGGCGATCACCACCGGCAGCGAGTTCGCCGCCAGGTAGACGGCGCCGCCGGGGTCGGCGTGGGCGGCGGCCGGGATGGTCAGGGGCAGGCCGACGGCGGCCACCGAGACGGTCGCGCGCAGCACGATACGACCGGTACGGCGGGTGTGAGCGGGGGTGTGGGACATCACGGTTCACCTCCCGCCGCGCTCCCGGGGGCGCCGAGTGGCGTGACCGGGGCGCGGCGATGACTCGAAGCGGTTCAAGGGGCCGCCGCCGGGAGCACAGGAACGAGGAACGAACCGCGAGCCCCGGGAGGAGCTCGTCCTCCCTCAGGGTGGGTTGCGGTCATCAATGTGGTGTCAGCGCATCAACGTGGCGCGGCACCCGAGGCACGCGGATCGCGCTCCTCCTGTCGCCCGGCGGCGGGCGGAACCAACGAGCAGCGGCGCCGCCCGGAGAAGTCCCGCACCCCCAAACCGGGACTTGTGAGCCGTGGCGAACACTTGCCGTGCTCACAGCACGCTCACGTTAGGCGACGGTGTGCTAGAGGCTGAGGTGGTCGAGGAGCCAGGCGGTGACTGCGCGGGCGATGCCAGCGGCAATACCGGCGGTTACCGCCGGGATGAGCCTGGCCCGCGGGTCGCGAGTGCGGTCGCCGTCGGCGTCCGGGTGCGTGTCGTGTCGGCAGGTGCGCGGCGAGGGAGGCGTGTCGGAGGGCATGTCACCAGCAGGCACCTGCGGTCACCCGTCCAGCAAGATCATTGCTTGCTTGTTGGACACCGATGCCGTTCGGCGATCCACCTGGGCACGGCCGGACATCAGGCCGTCGGGGCGTGTCCGGTCGGACGCTCCGTCAGGTGCCGGACGGCCCCAGGGCTATCGATACTCGCCGTATCGAAGTTTGCCGGGAGGAACAATGTCTGACCGCACCATGGCGGCTGAACTATCATCGGTGCAGACGGCGGAGGGGCTGGCAGGGTGCATCCGTGACCTGTTGTCCCGCCACGGGAATCTTTCCCTGCGGGAACTGGAGTCGTGGGGCATCGCATACAACCGGCCGATGCCGCGGACGTCTCTCAGTGAGGCGCGCTCCGGAGTCAGGCCGCCCAGCAGGCAGCTCCTGCTCAATCTCCTCGCCGCCTGCAAGGTGCGCGACGACCAGGAGGTCTCGGCCTGGCTTGACGCGCTCGACCGCATCAACAGGTCGAAGTCGGTCCAGGCCCGCCAGCGGAGTCTCGGTGATTTGACGCAACCCGTGTCCGCCAACCGGTTCTTCGCCGAGCAGGATGACCTGATCGAGATCTCTCACCTCATCCAGCAGGCGCAGGACGAGGTGTGGCTGTGGGGGACGACCCTGTCGATGCACATCCCCTATCTCGATTACTACATCGGTCAGGCGCTGGCCCGCGACGTACGGGTCAAGGTCCTACTGATCAATCCCGGTGGGGCGGCGATGTCCATGCTGGCCTTCCGAGCGGGGCCCGCGTGGGGCCGGCAGAGACTGCGGGAGCGACTGGCCATCAACCTCGGGCTGCTCGAGCAGCGACGGGAGGAGCGCGACGGTCTGGAGATTCGCTTGGTCGACTATCTGCCCCCGTACACGCTCTACGCCTACGACCCTGGTCTGGACGACGGTTCGATGGAGCTTCGCCTCGGCTCCGTCGGTGGCAAGCACGATCTACGACCCACCTTCCGACTGATTCGCAAACGGGACGCAGAGTGGTTCGACTACTTCTACGAGCAGTTCACCAGCGTCTGGAACGCCGCCGACCAGTACCGGAATGGTGAGGCGCCGGACACCCACGCCGGATAGCCGCGGACCTGTCGGGCGGGGCGGGCTCTCGACCGCCCCTGTCGCCGGTCGCCCGGTCCGCGTTGCCGGCTAGGTCCGCGCCCTGCGGGACTGCGGTTCTTTGCCGTCGGGCGCACCGTCAGGGCAGACGGACACCGACACGATGGTGGCCCGACGCGACGCGCGTCGGGCCACAAACCACCAGTGCCTGCTGTCAAGCAGCCGTCATGACCGGTGCCGAAGTGGTATCGCGGCGGGAGGCCGCAGTACGCCCGGCCCGCCGCTGGCGGCGCCGCTGCGCGTGCGCACGCAGGCGTTCCAGGGTCTGCGGCGACGCGACACCGGTCAGCAGCCCGTCGGCGAGGGCATCGGCGATACGGCCATCGATGCGCGACATTCGCATCCGCAGCGCGTCAACGCTGACGCCGAGAATGGCGGCGATAGGCTCGATCGCGCGGTGCCCGAGCCGTACGTCGATGTATGCCTGCTCGTCTTCGGGGTCGAGGATCCCGAGGGTCACCGCACGGCGGACCAGCAGATCGGGGTGGCCATAGGGCGTCTTCGGGGTCTGGGGCCTGGCGGCGGCGTGGTCGATGTCCTCCACCAGCAGGTACTCCTGCCGTTGCAGGCGCAGGTCCCGCCCGGCCCGCCACGCCGCCCGGCACAGGCCCGCGTACGGCGCCGGTTTGGTCAGGTCGGCCCGGTCGCGCAGCGCGGTCAGGAAGCCGGTCAGGATCTCGGCGTCCACGTCCGCCGGGTCACCGTCGTAGCCCTCGCAGAGCCGGGCCGCGTACTGCCGCAGCGCCGGCAGCGCCATGCCGACCGCGACGACGACCCAGTGCGGCCCACCGAGCCGGGCACGGCGGATCAGCTCCCGCCACACCTCGTCACGCGCCGTGTAGGCGCGGGGGTGGCGCAGCAGCCAGTCCCGCAGCGCGGGCAGCGGCATCACCCGCTGCGGGAGACCCGTGTCGGGGCTGAACGCCGCACCGTCAAGCACCAGCGGCGCGGGTTCGCACGTCAGCGCGGCGAACGCGGTCGCCGCCGCGTCAAGGGCGGAGGTCGGCCAGTCCGTAGCGTCGGACACGCTCATGTCAAAACTCCTGTGACAGTGAAGGGATGCGATGACCGTCGCCGGTGTCATCGCGGCGAGCGGTGGCACCGATTCCGCCACACGAGGCGCACAAGCCTCTGACAGAGCTGCTCAGACCTCCGATCGCCACCCGTCCGGCGGGTTCTGTCACAGGGCCACCCCTACCGCTGTTTATCGACCATGATCGTTGACGTTGGTTCCGGCAAAGGCGGGTTGACCTGCCCTGTGACAGGCTGACAGAGCCCACTGGGCACGCTCGCGGCGCACTGTCACCGGCCAACCCCACGGTCCCGTGACACGACGTCGGCGACGCTCACAGCGCTCGCGGACGGCAGCCTGTGACAGTCCGGCCCGCTCACACGCTGCTGTCACCGGTCGCCGTCGGTCGGCCGTGCCAGCTCGCCGGCCGCACCTCGGTAGAGCGGCAGAGGCTCTGCCATCGTTGACACAACCAACCTGTGGCAGAGCCGCCGTACCGGTGAGCACCGGGCCGCTCCCGGTGACACTCACACCACTCTCACAGTGCTGGTCAACGCGGTGATCCACGCCGACCCTGTGGCGTCCTTACAGGTCGAGACCGGCATCCCTGCCATGTTCTGGCAGTAACGCACGGTAACTGACAGAACAGGTAAGGTTCCGGGTCGCTCGGCGGCTCCCGCTGGTCGTCTCCGTGTCGATCGGGCCGGAGAAAGCTATCCGAACCGGGACGGGCTGCCATGCGGCGCGGCGTCTGTGAGCGGCGGTGAGCGCGGCAAGTGTTCGCCAGGGCTCACAATCCCCGGTTTGGGGGTGTCAGCGCTTCACGGCGCGGCGCGGAGCCGACATCACATGAGCGAGCACACGCCGCACCAGCACAACCAGGTCGACCACAGCGAACCGGCCGACCCCGACCTCATCGACCTGATCGCCGGCGACCCGCCGGTGCCGATCACGGTCTGGCGCACGGCCCGCACCGACGCCGAGCACCACGCCAGCCTGCCCGCCCGTCTGGCCTACCGCCTCGTCGCCGCCTACAGCCGGCCCGGGGAGGCGGTCGTCGACCTGACCATCGACCACGCCCTGACCGCGACCTGCGCGACGGGTCACCGCCGGCACCACCGCGCCTGGTTCACCGACACCAGCTCCGGCCTGCTCATCGGCCCGGCCACGACCCTGCCGGTGCCGACCGGCGCCGACCCGCTTCCCCCGACCCCGCAGGACGGCGGCGGAGACGACGACGTACCCGAGCTGGTCGAGTGGTTCGGCGACGACCTCACCGACCTCGACCTGTCCGCCAACGACACCGACGTCGTCCGGCCGGCCGTCAACGGGCCCTTGGACGCGGCCACCAGCCTGGTGGTCGCCTCCTGGCCGCTGCACGAGGCGGACACGACCGCCCGGGTCCGGTTCGCCTGGCTCCTCGCCGCCTGCGCGCGGCTGCTGCGACCCGGCGGCTGCCTCGTCCTCGTCGTCGGCGTTCCCACCGGTATGCAGCCCACGCCGGAGGACTTCGGCCCTCTCGTGGCCGCCGCCTCCCGGGTCGGACTCGGCTACCTGCAGCACATCGTCGCCGTCGAGGCCGACACCGACGGCGACCAGTTCCTCTACCACGTCGTCACCGACGAGGAACTGCTCACCCTCGCCCACGCCAGCCCCGAACAGTGGCGGGTCGCCCACCTGCGGGTGCACGCCGACCTGCTGGTCTTCACCCCACGACACGCCACTCCGGCGGCCGGGCAGCGGCGGCGTCGCGACCGCGACGGGGGTGAGCGCCGTGCCTGAGCCCACCAGCACGGGACACCCCGACCCGAACGAGCTGGACACGAACAGCCGCGCCGTCGGCGAGGACCACCAGGGCCGGCACCGTGAGTACGAAGGCCGCCACCGCGCCGACCCCTACGGCCTGTCCGTCTGGGCCACCGCGCAGTCCACCGGCCCGGTCCAGCGACGCGGCCGGTACGTGCCGGAGTCGGTCAAGCATCCCGCCCGGATGCTGCCCGCGATCGCCGCCCACGCCGTGCACGCCTACACCCGGCCCGGTGACCTGGTCCTGGATCCGATGTGCGGCATTGGCACCACCCTGGTCGAAGCGGTCCACGCCG
Organism: Micromonospora sp. WMMD882; assembly: GCF_027497255.1. Taxonomy (NCBI): domain Bacteria; kingdom Bacillati; phylum Actinomycetota; class Actinomycetes; order Micromonosporales; family Micromonosporaceae; genus Micromonospora; species Micromonospora sp. WMMD882. Next base: position 4,777,493 of record NZ_CP114903.1, on the reverse strand, counting down.
GCCGCGACGCCTTCGGCATCGAGTACGAACCGCAGTGGAGCAACGTCGCCGACGCCAACATCCGCCACGCCCACGACCAGGGCGCCACCGGACGCGCGTCGGTGATCCGCGGCGACGCGACCCGACTGATGTCCCTCGTCCCGGCAGCTCTCACCGGACAGGTGGCCCTCGTGGTCACCTCACCGCCGTACGGGCCGACGGTGCACGGCCTGGTCCGGCCCGGTGAGGGCGGGGTCGTCAAGTACGACGACCGGTACGGCGACGACAAGGGCAACCTCGCCTACCGCGACCTGACCGGCCTCGCCGACGGGTTCGCCCAGATCCTGGCCGGCTGCGCCACCCTGCTCCGCCCCGGCGGAGTCGTCGTGGTCACGGCCCGGCCCTGGCGCAAACAGGGCGAGCTGATCGACCTGCCCAGCGTGGTCATCGCCGCCGGCCGGCGTGCCGGCCTCGTCCCGACCGAACGGTGCGTGGCGCTCCTCGCCGCGGTCCGCGACGACCACCTCGTCGCCCGACCCTCGTTCTTCCAACTCCAGCAGGTCCGCAAGGCCAGGGCCAGCGGAACTCCGATGCACCTCATCGCGCACGAGGATGTCCTGATCTTCGCACTCGGCAGGGGCGGAACCGGGGTGGTCGCGTGACCACACCCACCCACCGGTACCTGTCCCTGGGCGCGGGCGTACAGAGCACCACGCTGCTGCTGCTCGCCGCCCAGGGCGCGATCCCCGGGTTCGACGCGGCGATCTTCGCCGACACCGGCTGGGAACCGGTCACGGTCTACCGCCATCTGGACCGCCTGACCGGCATCGCCGCACGGGCGGATATCGAGGTCGTGCGCGTCGGCACCGGGAACATCCGGGCCGACGCCCTCGACCCGGAGCACCGCTTCGCGTCCATGCCCCTGTTCACGCTCGGCCCGAACGGCGAGCGGGGCATGGCCCGCCGGCAGTGCACCTCCGAGTACAAGATCAAACCGATCAAGGCGGAGGTACGACGCCGCCTCGGCTACCCGCACCCCAGCAGGGTGCCGGCAGGTCTACGGGCGCAGATGGCGATCGGGATCAGCCTGGACGAGATCGACCGGGCACGCGACGCGGACGTCGCCTACATGCGCAACGTCTTCCCGCTGCTCGACCTGGGCTGGCGGCGCACGGACTGTCTCCGATTCCTGGCCGAGCAGGGCCTCGGGGACACTCCGAAGTCGTCGTGCGTGGGGTGCCCGTTCCACGACGACCGGTTCTGGGCCGATCTGAGGGTGGACAGCCCTGCGGAGTGGGCTGACGCGGTCGCCTTCGACCGGGCGATCCGCGGCGGCTCCGCGAAGGCCAACGCCGACGGGCACCCGCTGCGCGGGCAGTTCTTCCTGCACAGAGCCCGGGTGCCACTCGACGAAGTGGTACTGCGCCCGCGCCCACGGCCGCAGGACGCGCCCGGCTGCGGGCCGTGGACCTGCCCGCACGACGCGACGGCACCCGCCGCCGCGGGACGTGGGGAGGTGGCGTGAACCGTGCACACGCCACCTCCCCACGAGTCGGCTCGGTCTGCAGCGGGTACGGAGGCCTCGACCTGGCCGTCGAGCTGGTGCTCGGCGGCCGACTCGCCTGGTACGCCGAGACCGACCGCCACGCCGCCACCGTCCTCGCCCACCACTGGCCCGGCATCCCGAACCTCGGCGACATCCGCACCGTCCACTGGGACCAGGTCGAGCCGGTCGACATCCTCACTGCCGGATTCCCTTGTCAGGACATCAGCAACGCCGGCAAACGCGTCGGCATTACCGGCGAGCACTCCAGCGTCTGGAACCACGTCGCCGCAGCCGTTCGCGTACTACGACCGCAGCTGCTGTTCGTGGAGAACGTCGCCGCACTCCTGCGACGAGGAATCGACGTCGTCCACGCCGACCTGGCCGCGATCGGGTACGACACGAGCTGGCTATGCCTACGCGCATCCGACATCGGCGCCGCCCACCAGCGGGACAGGCTGTTCCTGCTGGCCGCCCCCACCGACCGCCGGGGAGGGGGTACGGACGTTGCCGACACCCTGCGCCCGTGACGGCAAGGGCCCCGGCCACCAGTACGGGCTGCCGGACCTGCTCGAACCGACCGGCACCCGCCACCACCTGCTGCCGACACCGACCGCGGTGCCGTACGGGTCGAACAGCTTGCCCTCGGCCGGGGTTGCCCGTCGGCCCAGCCTCGCCGGTATCGCAGGGCAGGCGCCGCCCACACCCACCAAGGGGGGCGGCACCGGCTCCACGAGCGGCGCCAACCGCGACACCGGTCGACCGGCCGTGGAATCGGCGGTCCGCGGCTACCGACCGCGGCGTGGCGACAAGCCGACGCTGCTACCCACCCCGCGCGCCAGCGACACCGGCACTCCCGGTCGGCGTGCCGGCGCCGGATGGCGGCCCCCGTTGTCGCAGGTGCTGCTGCCCACCCCGAGGGCAACCGACGGCACCAAGGGCTGCCCCGGCCAGCGCGGGTCGCACGGAGACCTCACGCTGCCGTCAGCGGCCGTCCGGGTGCCGGCCCGGACTCTGCCCACCCCACGCGCCTCCGACGCGCGGGGACCAGGCCGGCACGGCGACGGCGGCGCGGACCTGCGTACCACGGTGGCCGGACTGGGCCAGCCCGACGCCGACCGATGGGGCGTCTACGCCGAAGCGGTAGCGCGGTGGGAACTGCTGCTCGGCCGGCCGGCGCCGGAGCCGACCCAACCAGGGCGGCACGGCAAGCCGGTCCTGGCGCCGCCGTTCGTGGAATGGCTCATGGGCCTCGACCAGCAGTGGGTGACCGACCCGACGCTCGCGTTGCCGCGCACCGCCGCGCTGCGGGTCCTCGGCAACGGCGTCGTCCCGCACCAGGCAGCCGCAGCGTTGCGGCTGCTGCTGTGCCCGCGCCGGTGGGCGGTGCCGGCATGACCGACCCCACCTCGCTGGACACCTACCGGTACCGGACGGTAGGGCCGGTCGAGTTGTATCTCGGCGACGCCCGGCGGGTGCTCGCCGCGATGCCCGACGGCAGCGTCGACGCCATCGTGACCAGCCCGCCGTTCTGGTCGCTGCGGGACTACGGCACCGGTGTGTGGCAGGGCGGCACCCCCGCCTGCCCGCATCCGGTACCTGGGAGGCACCGCCGCGACGGCGCGTCGTGCGGTCGGTGCGGGGCCACGTGGGCAGACCCGCAGTACGGGCTGGAGCCCACCGTGGGCGAGTACGTCGACCGCCTGGCGCGACGGGCTGCCCCTCGAGGTCACCAGAGTGGCGACGGACGGTACCCGTAACGCCTGCTCCCTGCTGTACGGGGCGGTGTGGACGGCCGCCCGGGCGCTGGGCTACCGGCGCCTGGTCACCTACACCCAGGACGGGGAGAGCGGGGCCAATCTGCGAGCCACCGGGTGGCGCGTCGTCGCCTCCCGGCCGACGCGACCGGGCTGGTCACGACCGAGCCGCCCCCGCATCGACCACGGCACTGCCCGGATCGGCCGGCTGCGGTGGGAGCCGACCGCGCCAACCATCTGACCACCACACCAGCAAACCCCACCCCTTCCCGAGGGCCCGTCACCACCGCGGTGGCGGGCCCTCACCCCTCGCTGAAAGAGAGAGGCCAATCCCATGGACAGCACGGCCAGCACTTCCGCAGAGCAACCGCCTGTATGGACCGTCGAGCGGATCCGGGCGCTCGGGGCGGTCACCGACGTCGTGACCGTCGGCGAGATCTTCGGTATGTCCCGCAGCAGCGCCTACGAGCTGGCTCGCCGTGACCGGCTGCCGGTGCCGGTGCTGCGGGTCGGATCCCGCTACCGGGTTTCCGTCGCCGCGATCCTCACCGCCCTCGGCGTTCCCAGCGAACCTCCGCCGCCCGCGACTTGATCACGTCGCCCGCGCGAGCGGTGATCACCACCCAACGGACACCCGACAATCCGATGCTCACCCCTTGTGAGCATCGGCGTGAGGAGAAAGAGACTCGTCATGGCAGACGGATCCATCGCCAAGCGCTGCAGCTGCCGCAAGGACGGCAGACGCCTCGGTAACCAATGCCCCAAGCTACGCCGCGGCAGCGGGTGGAACCCCCACCACGGCGTATGGCGCTACCAGCTCGAACTCCCGCCCGACGCCACCACCGGGCGGCGGCAGCTACGCCGCAGCGGCTTCGACACCCGGGAGGAGGCCGCCGCCGAACGCGACCACGCCCGCGCGCTGCTCGACCTCGCCGGCCGCGACGAGATCCTGCGTCGACACATCGCCGACCTGCTGCAGGCGTGCAAGCCCGGCCAGCCGCTGCCCGACCGCGACCACGTCGCACACCGCATCCGCCGCTCCGACGTGCCCGCCGGCAGCCGGCTCACCCTCGGCGAGTACCTCACCGAATGGATCACCAACCGCACCAGGCTGGCGCCCGCGACCCGGCGCAGCTACCAGGACCACATCACCAAGTACTGGACACCCCATCTGGGCCAGGTGCCCTTGCAGGAACTCACCGCCGCGCACATCCAGTCGGTCTTCACCACGATCGAGGCCCACAACGCCGAGATCCTCGCGGCCAAGGCCAGCCCGGCGCCGAAGGTCCGCGACGCGGTCAAGGGCACCCGCACGGTCGGCGACGCCAGTCAGCAACGGATCCTCGCGACTCTCCGCAAGGCCCTCAACGACGCCCGCCGGCTCTACCACCACCGGCTCGTCGACCACAATCCCGCCGAGTCGGTCGAACTGAAGTCCGGCAGAACGCCCAGGCCCCGGCTCTGGACGGACGCGGCGGTCAACCGGTGGCGCCACACCCGGCAACGACCCAGCCCCGTCATGGTCTGGACACCCGCCCAGGTCGGCGAGTTTCTGGACTTCGCCGAAACCGAGGACCCCGAGCTGTACGCCCTGTTCGACCTCGCCATCCACCGGGGCCCACGACGGGGTGAACTGTGCGGCCTGTACGACTACGACGTCGACCTGCAGGCCGCCGCCGTCACCATCACCAGCCAACGCACCAGCGTCGGCTACCAGGTCATCGAGAAACCGGTGAAGTCGGCGGCCGGAGACCGGATCATCGACCTCAGCAGCGACACCGTCGCCAACCTGCGCAGGTACCTGACCCGGCGCGCGGCGTGGAGGATCGCCGCGGGCGAGGCCTGGACCGACAGCGACATCTTCTTCGTGCGGCGGGCGGACGGCCAACCCTGGCACCCGGAAACAGTCGCCGCCCGCTTCGACCGGCTCGTCGGACGCAGCGGCCTACCCCCCATCCGGTTCCACGACATGCGGCACGTCGCCGCGACCCTGATGCTCGCCGCCGGAGCCAGCATCAAGGAAATCCAGGACACCCTCGGCCACTCCTCCTACAAGATGACCGCCGACGTCTACACCTCCGTGCTGCAGGACATGAAGAAGACAACCGCCGAGGCCACGACCAAGATCATCCCTCGGCGTAACCGCCCGAAGGCCGCGTAGCGCCCCGGCCGACGATGCCGTCGCGGGCCAGTAGCCCACCGATGAGGGCGGCCCGCGATGGCACCCGGGCTGGATGATATCGGGCGGACTTGACTGCCTGCCTGTCACCCCTCGGTGGGAACCGAACGCAGACTTCAAGGCAGGGTCAGGGGCTGCCGCAGCGGCGCGGTGAGGGTCCGGAGTGGTACGTCGTCGTGGCAGACGAGACTGTCGACCAGCAGCAGGATCATGATCCAGGCAGTTTGGGTCTGAGATTGTGGATGAGGTCCCGGCAGGCGCGGAAGACGGTGGGGAGTGTGATGGCGGTGTACCAGTCGGTGTCAATGCGCTGGTATCCGGCGTTGCGGAGTCCGTTGTCGAGGCTGGGGGTGTAGGCGGCGTTCCAGACGAGGACTACGTCTTGGCGGGTGCCGGCGACGCCGTCCAGCGCGACGGCGGTGCGTCTGGCCACGACGGTCTCAAAACCGCGGCGGTGGCGGGGCGGGGTGCCGAATCGAGCCGTGATCGCGCCCAGTCGCAGTCCGACGGCTATGAGGAGGCGGAAGGCGTAGACGGGTCGGGGGTCGTCCAGCGGCCAGTTCGAGGCGGCCAGGGTGGGCTGGATCCTGTCGGTGATGCTTCGGCGGCCGGCGATGCGGATGATGTCCAGGGTGCTGAGGTCGATGTACCGCCAGCTGGGGCGGTGACCGAGGCCGCTGTGGTGGCCGACGAGGCCGGTGAGCGCGACGCGGTTCGCTTCCATCCGATGTGCTCGTCGCCAGTCGGCGAGCAGCTTCTGTTCCTCCGCGGTGCTGGTGTCCTCGGCCACAGGCACATGGTCGGACCCCTCGCGGTGCACCACGGCCCCGTCGGACTCGCAGTCGCCGATGACCGTGGTGAGACGGCTGTAGTAGGCGGGCTCACCGAAGGGCATGGTGGTAACCAGGGTGACCCGTCGTCCGCTGACAGGATGGATGTAGTGGTGGACCGGGGTTTGCAGATCGTCGCGGTTAGCCAGGCGAAGGTACGGGGTCATCATGGTCGGAACTCCTGGATCGTGGGCCTACTCATTGGTGTCGCGGTCCGGGCGTGGAGGCGCTTCCGCTCCTGTCGTGGTGGGCGGCAAGGGGACCAACAAACAGGACTCGCCTGGGCTTTCGGGCAATCGTGGAGGCGAACCGGTAACCACGTACCTGCATCTTGGGGCGGCCATGAGTTCGAAGGCACCGGTCCGGGTCGGTACGTGACGGGCCTTCGCGGAGCAGCGTGAGGCGCAGGTGGTGACGAATGTTCACCTAGCGGCCCTCGCGGGGCATGGGCTGGGTGCGTGTCCCCGGCCGGGGCGGTCTCTGTCCGGCTATGCTCGACGAGCGTCGATGGCATGGCCGCCGGCCCGTTGGGCAGGAGGTCGACGGCGATGACGATCACGCCGCCGGCCAACAGGGGCGTGGACGCCGATTAGGGGGCTCAGGCGGACACAGACCCGCTAGCACGGACCGTGCCGCGCTGGCGGGTTAGCAGGTGCTGGACGAGGGCGATCAACAGCCGTCGGACGCTGTCGCGGTCCCGCACGTCGAGCTCGACGATTGGTACTTCTCCCGACAGGGCCAGGGCCTGGCGGATGTCGGAAGCGGCGAAATGGCGGGCGCCGGGGAACGTGTTGACCGCGACGACGAACGGCAAGCGGACATGTTCGATGTAGTCCAGGTGCGGGAACGAGTCCTGAAGACGACGAACGTCGACGAGTACCACCGCCCCGACCGCGCCGCGCACGATCGCGTCCCACATGAACCAGAAGCGCCGCTGCCCCGGTGTGCCGAACACGAACAGGGTGACGCCGTTGACCTCCAGTCGTCCGAAGTCCATCGCCACCGTGGTCGTGGTCTTGCCCGGTGCGTGGGACACCTCGTCGGAGGCGACAGCGACCTCGGTGCTCAGCGGGGCGACATCCGAAACCGCCTGCACCAGCGTGGTCTTTCCGACCCCGAACGGCCCCGTCAAGGCGATCTTCAACCCGGATTGCCCCGACACAGTTGCTGCTGACGCGACGGACGTCTTCACTGGTTGGCTCCTGAGGCGACGAGACGGCTGGCGTTGCACGACGTTGGCGCGCGCTGGTCGCCTATCGGCTCGGCGTACTGGTCACGCTCGGCGGTCCCGGCCGGCAGGCCCACGTCCCGACCGGGTGCCCGCTGCTGGCTGGCAGGCCGCCCGTTGGTGGCCGCCTGTGCTGGCTGCGGAATCATCGATACCTCCCGGAGGGCCGCTCGCGAGCAGTGTTGGATTCGGGGCATTGCGTGGTCACCGACGGTCGCGGGGACTCGTGCCTCGGCATTCACGTAATCGCTTCGGCGTGCCTGTCGACTACCTCCGACACAGAATCTCGACACCGATTCGTATCGACCATGTCGGCGATGGCCCGCCCATACCCCACATCGTCGAGCTGGTGCCGCGTAGCGTTCCGGGCCCGCGGGAGCGGGCGGGTCGAGACGCCGGTTCGGCGGTCGCGTCGTAGGCTGCCACGACGTGACGAGCATTGACACCGCCCAGACGACAGGCACGACCGCAGTGGCCGCGTGCGAGGTGGAGGTCAAGTACCAGGTCGGTGACCTCGCCGTGCTGGAGGCGGCTCTGGCCGCCCGTGGTGTCGTCCTGTCGGCGCCGGTCGTGCAGGACGATCAGGCGTACGCGCCGGTCGGTTGGGATTACGGGCAGTCGAAGATCGGGGTGCCGTTCGCGCGGCTGCGGACCGAGCGGGGTCGGCACCTGTTGACGGTCAAGACGCCGGTGGCCAACGAGCAGTCGTGTGTCGAGCACGAGACCGAGGTGGCCGATCGGGAGCAGATGCACGCCGCGATCCAACAGTTGGGCTTCTATCCGACGGTGCGCATCCGCAAGACCCGGCGTACCGCGACCGTCGGGTTGATGTCGTTGTGCGTTGACGAGGTGGACGGCATCGGCGCGTTTCTGGAGATCGAGCGCATCGTTTCCGGTGACGGGTCCGGTGAACGGGTCCAGGCCGAGCTTGACCGGTTCGCCGTCGCGCTGGAGGCGCCGCTGCGGCGGACGAGCGACACCTATGACTCACTGGTCCGCGCGGCGGGGCTGATCGGGGTTTAGAACAGGGTCGCCGGCTCGGCTGCCTGCGGCATGGGCCGCATGTCGAGTGTGTCGGCGGGCAGGTCGAGGTTCAACGTGACGGCGGCGTGGTCGGTGAGGCGCTGCTCGCGGGGCTCCTGTAGGTAGTCGCCGCCGTGGATTCGGTCGCGTAGTGCGGCGCCGACGTGGAGGTAGTCGAAGCGGTAGCTGTTGCCGGCCCGGCCGAACCAGCTGTGCTGCGGGACGCCGGGGGCGAGGTGCTGATGCGTGTCGGTGAGTCCGGCGTCGGCGAGGGCGTCGAATAGGCCGTACTCGAACGGTAGCCACACTCCGGGGTAGGGGGGTTGGTGGTCGCGGGGGATGACGTTGTAGTCCCCGCCGAGCACCAGGTGCGCCCGCTCGTCAGCATTCAGGTGGTCGAGGGTGTCGACGAGGGAGGCGAGGAACGTCTTCTTCCGTTGGACCTTGGCGGGGGCGCGGTCGCTGGAGGGCACGTAGACGCCGAGGACGGTGACAGGCGGGTCGCTGTCGATGGTGGCGGCGACGGCCCGGCCGGGGATGCTGAGTCCGGCGGTGAGGTCCGGGCGGGCGGTGACCGGCACCCGGCTGATCATTGCCGCGCCGCGGTCGCCGGGCAGGGACGGGTGCAGGACGTGGCAGCCGGCGCGGCGGAACTGGTCGACCAGGTGGGCGGTGCCGTCGCCGCCGCTGGTCTCGGTGAGCAGGAGGACCTGTTCCGGGCGGGCGGCGAGCCACCGCAGCAGCGGTTCGGCGCGCCGCCGGGAGGTGGCCTGGATGTTCAGGGTCAGGATCGACAGCACGGGGTGAGGGTGTCAGGCCGCGGGGCGTCGGGCGAGCATGGGGTCAGCGTGTCGAGGGCGGCGGAGACCACCTGTTCCGGGTTCCGGTTCCGGCAGTCGATCTTCGCCTGGTGCCAGGACTGCCGATGGAGGAAGTCGAACGCTTGGTCGTAGAGGCGCAGCTCGCGTTCGGGGCTGCCGGTGGCCTCAAGTCGGGTCAGGCGGTGGCGGGCGGCGAGGCGGGCGGCGATGACCTGCGGGTCGTCGATCAGGTAGAGGGAGACGGTGGGTTGCAGGACGTACCTGTTGTAGCTCCAGATCTCGCGCAGGTCGACCGCGTCGACCCGCTGCAGGACCAGTGAGGACTGCACGTAGCGGTCGCTGATGACGATGGCGCCGGCGTCGAGGGCGGGGATGATCTCGTCCTCGACGTGCGCGGTGCGGTCGGCGGCGATCGCGAGGGCGAGGGCCCGTCCGTGGATGACGGCCTCCGCCTCACGCAGCAGCTCCCCGAGCCGGGTGCGGGTGGGCTCGGTCGTCAGGTGCACGGGCCGGCCGGTGTCGTGGCGCAACCGGTCGGCCAACCGCCCGGCGATGGTGGTCTTCCCGACCCCGTTGGGTCCCTCGATCACGATGAACATGACCGTGGTCACCTGTTGACCGGTTGGATCGGGATCAGCGGACGCCGTACGGTCTCGGGCGGGCACTGCTCGGCGTCCCGGACGCCGATGCGCTGGCCGGCGGCGACGACGGCGGCCGGGCAGCCCTTGCCGCACGAGGTGCTCAACGCGCACGCCCCACAGGTCGGGTCGGCACCCACCTGGTAGCGGTCCTGGAAGCGGTAGCGGTCGAGGGCGTCGGCGATCTCCCCGTCGAGGATGTTGCCGACCAGGAACTCACGGTCGGCGTGCCGGGACTGCGGGGTCCGGGCGGCGAAGACCAGGTAGGGGCAGACGGCGGTGTCGCCGTTGGCGAACACGTAGATCAGGGTGCCGGCGTCGCAGCCGGACAACGGCCGCTCGTCGTTCGGGAACCGGATCGGCACCAACTCCACCCGGCCGGCCAGGGGCGCGGTGGCGGCGGCGATCGCCCGCATCGTCTGCTCCGGCGCGGCGAGCCGACCGTGGGACTTCACGCCCCGCCCGAAGCTCGACAGCGGGTTCATCAGCACGTACTCCGCGCCCAGGTCCGCGGCGAACGCGCACAGCTCGGCGAACTCCTCCGGCCGGGTGAGCACGTTCGGCGTCGACAGGATCCCGTGCAACAGACCAGCCTCGGCGAACCGCCGCGTCGTCTCCCGGGTGGTGGCGAACGAGTCGCGGTCGCCCCGGAACCGGCCGTGCGAGGCGGGCCGGAACCCGTCGAAGCTGACGTTGACCCGCACATTGCCCAGCGCCGCGAGAGCGGCGATCTGCCCATCACTGGTCCGGGTGGCGTTGGTGCAGATCTTGACGGGCAGGTCCATCCGGGCCGCCGCCGCGCAGATCTCCACCAGGTGTGGATGCACGAACGGCTCCCCGCCGGTCAACGTCAACCGCCGCACCCGGGCCCGCCGCAGTCGGGGCAGCACCGTCTCGACCATCACCTCCAGCGGTATGTCCGCCCCGACGCGGGTGGAGGAGACGAAGCAGTGGGCGCAGTGCAGGTTGCACCGCTCCGTGATCTGCACCAACGCCTTACGCTCGTCGCCCTCCACGGAGGTGCGGAAATAGCAGGAGCTGGCATGGGTCTCGACGACCAGACGCTTGCTCACGATCCCTCCCAGCGTCCGCCCGCTCCCGGCGGCGTCGATGTCACCCGGCCCGGGTCACGGGGAATCCTCGTCCAGGAAACGGGTGCCTGTTCGTGTCGAACACCCTCGACACCGAAATCCGACACCACGGCGGGCCGGCCGCGCTCGCGTCGCCGCCGATCGTCACCCGCGCCCGACCAACCGGCATCGATTGACGTCGAATGATCGGGGCGGCCGGCCGAAAGGTGGCCTTGGTCCTCCCGGAGTGGCCGGGTCGCGCGGATTCCGTGTCGGTTCTTCGTGTCGACGGTGGTCGACACCCCGCGCTTCCCCGCCAATGGGTTCCAACGGCATCGATCGCTGCGACGCCAGGCCATCCCACGGCCCGGTGGGCCGGGCTGGGCGCGCGGCCGGTGGCGGGGCCGATGCCCACGCCGCCTCGAGCATGTGAGGAGGCAGGGTGGAAGTCCGACCCGACGCGCCGGCTGGAGAGCCGACCGCGACCGGCCTGCGCGCCCGCCTGCTGCGACTGTCCGTGGGACCGGCCGCGGTGGTGGCGGTGATCGCACTGGGGACGGCGGCGTGGGCGGTGACCCTGACACCAGGGCCCGTCCCGGTGACGGCCGCGCTGATGATCGTGTGCGCGGTCGTGGCGTGCTCCGCGGTCGTCGCGGGCGCCGCGGTGCGCGGTCGTGAGCTCGCCCGGTCTGTCGCCGGGACACCGGCAGCCACCGCGCGGGAGTCGGTCGCCCCGATGGTGGGTCAGCAGGAGGTGTATGTCGGTCTCGCCCGCCGGCTGCAGGGCCTGGCGCACCGCGAAATCCAGTTGCTGGACACCCTGGAAGCGCAGGTCGAGGACCCGGACCTGCTCAAGGGCCTGTTCCAGGTGGACCACCTCGCCACCCGCACCCGCCGCTACGCGGAGAACCTCGCCGTGGTGGGAGGGGCCGTGCCGCGGCGGCAGTGGAGCCGACCACTGCCGCTGGTCGAGGTCCTACGCTCGGCCACCGCCGAGGTCGAGCAGTACGCCCGGGTACGGGTGACGCCCCCGGTCGAGGGAACCGTACGCGGCCACGCCGGAGCCGACGTGGTGCACCTGCTGGCCGAGCTGATCGAGAACGCGACCGTCTTCGCGCCTCCGGACACGGAGGTGACGGTGCGGGCCCGGCGGGTCGCGGCCGGCGTGGCGGTCGAGGTGGACGACCGCGGCCTGGGCATGCCGCACCCCGAGCAGGACCGGCTCAACACCCTGCTGGCGGATCCGGGCCGCGTCGACGTCGGGGACCTGCTCCGCGACGGCCGTATCGGCGCGTGGGTGGTATCAGCGCTGGCCCGCCGGCACGCCATCACGGTCAAACTGCAGACCAACGTCTACGACCCAGGCGGTGGTGATCCTGCCAACGCCGCTGCTAGGCGACCATACGACCCAGGAACCGCCAGCCGTCGACCCGGCCCGAACACCGCCACGCACCGCGCCGACCACGCCGCCACCACCGATGACCGGTGTCCCGCCGTCACCGGCCGTCCCGCGCCACCGCCCACCCACGCCCCCGGCGAGAGCGACACCGACCACACCGACGCCCGCCACCTACCACAGCTCCCTCACCGGCCAGGACGCGCACGGCGACGGGTCGCGGCCCGTGCTGCCGCGCCGGACCCGGCAGGCACACATGGCGGCCCCGTTACGGCAGCCCCGCCCAGGGGCGGTGAACCAGCCCCGCGGCGGCCACGACCCGACGCTGATGGCCGACTTCCTGCGCGGCGTTGACGCCGGAAACGGCATCCCGTCCGCAGCGCCTCCCACCCCGTGACCACTGTGACGCGACAAGGAGCCATCCCGTGAACACCACGACGCCCGGCCAGGAGCTGGCCTGGCTGCTGGCCGCCCTGCTGGAACGGGTGCCACACACCCACAGCGCGCTGCTGTTGTCCTCCGACGGGCTGCCGCGGGCCGCCCACGGCCTGGCCGGCGACGGCGCGGACCACCTGGCGGCGATCGCCTCCGGGCTGTTCTCCCTGACCCGCAGCGCCGGGCAGATGTTCGACGGAGGCTCCGGCGTGCGGCAGGTGGTGGCCGAACTCGACGACACGCTGCTGTTCGTCACCGCCGCCGGTGAGGGCGCGGTGCTGGCGGTGCTGGCGGGCCGTCAGACGGACGTCGGCGTCCTCGGCTACGAGATGTCGCAGATGGTCAAGAGCGTCCGACCGTATCTGGCGACCCCCGCCCGCAGCGCCGGCGTCATATCCCCTGCCGTCCGATGAGCTCCGGCGGCGCGCATCAGGAGACGTGGGTCGACGAGGCGGCCGGGCGGCTGGTACGCCCCTACACGGTCAGCGCCGGCCGGACCCGGCCCACCACGGCCATGGACCTGCTGTCGTGGGTCGTCGCCACCGGCGTCCGGCCGCGCGGGCGGTTGGAGCCGGACCACGGCGTGGCGCTGGGTCTGTGCGGCGAGGCGACCACGGTCGCCGAGATCGCCGCCCGGATGAGGTTGCCGGCCGCGGTCACGAAGGTGGTGCTGTCGGACCTGGTGGCGGTCGGCGCGGTACGCACCCGCCCACCCAGCCCGGTCGTCGACCCCCACGACCGGACGATCCTGGAGCGGCTCCTTGCCGGCCTACAACGACGACTCTGACCGCACGCCGAACGCGCTCAAGGTGCTGATCGCCGGCGGGTTCGGAGTCGGGAAGACCACCTTCGTCACCGCGACGAGCGAGATCCCGCCGCTGCGCACCGAGGAAATCCTCACCGCGGCCAGCGTCGGCGCCGACGACCTCGCCGGGGTGGAGGCCAAGACGACCACCACCGTGGCCCTGGACTTCGGCCGCATCACCATCGACGCCGGCAATGTCCTGTACCTGTTCGGCACACCGGGGCAGGACCGGTTCTGGTTCCTGTGGGACGAGCTGTGTCACGGCGCGCTCGGCGCGGTGGTGCTGGTCGACACCCGCCGCCTGCCGGACTGCTTCGCCGCCGTGGACTTCTTCGAGTCCCGCCGCATGCGGTTCCTGGTCGCCGTCAACGAGTTCGACGGCGCCTACCGATACGACCCCGCAGAGGTACGCGCCGCCCTGAGCCTGCGGCCGGAGGTGCCGGTCGTGACGTGCGACGCCCGCCACCAACGATCCGCGACCGCCGTCCTGGTGACGCTCGTGCAGTACCTGCTCACCGCGCCGCCTTCCGTACTCGCCAGCGCCGACCCGACAGAGGCAGGTAACCCGGCATGATCAATGACAGCTACGAACCCCGACTCCTCACCCCACCCGACGTACAGGCACCGCAGCGGCTACACCGCCTGCGGGCCCTGCGACTCGGACGAGCGGAGCCGGAGTTCGACGACTTCGCCCGCAAGCTGGCCCAGACCACCGACATGCCCTGGGCGATGGTGAACTTCCTCGACGAGCACGGCCAGTTCTTCGCCGGCCTCTACACCGCCCGAACCACCCAGCCGGGGGTGTCCCCGCCGGTCACCCCACTCGAACCCGGCCGCCGCATGTCACGAGACCAGGGCTTCTGCCCACACGTCGTCGCCCGACGCCGCGCCCTGGTCCTCGAGGATGTCTGCGCCTGGCCGCGATTCGCCGGCAACCCCGTCGTCGACCAGCTCGGCATCCGCACCTACCTGGGCGCCCCGCTGATCGACCACACCGGCACCGCCCTCGGGACGATCTGCGTGGTCGGCCCCGAGCCCCGCGCCTGGGGCCAGAAAGGGCTCACCACCATCAAGACCCTGGCCGCCGAGCTGTCGGCGCTCATCGAACAGCGGGAACACCACCCCCGGTGACAACCGGGTACGTCCGGCGACCGCCGACGGCGCCACCGATCCCACTGCGACCAGCGCGGGACACGCCCACGTCGCCCCCGCCGCCCGAGTCGGCGACCCGGCGTTCCAGGCGCTGCCGGTGACACCACCCCCCACCACGGTTGCAACCGATGGCGTGACCCGCAGCCATCGGAACACACCCGGGGACGACCCACGAGGAGAGCGGCAGATGGTCGACGGCTACCACCTCACCCCCCACCACACACGCCTGCGGGACACGGTCCGGGCGTTCGCCGAGGCCGAGATCCGACCCCGCGTCGCAGAGCTGGAGGCGGGCCGGAGCGTGGCGCGCGACCTGTCCCGGCACATCGCCCGCCAAGGATGGCTCGGCGTCACGATCGACCCCACCCATGGCGGACTCGGACTCGGCCACCTCGCCAAAACGATCATCATCGAGGAACTGTCCCGCGTCTGCGCCGCCATGGGCGCCATGCTCCAAGCGTCCCAGCTCGGCACCGCGAAGATCATCCACTTCGGCAGCGACACGCAGAAACAGACCTGGCTACCCGCCATCGCCGCCGGTGACTGCCTGCCGACCATCGCCGTCACCGAACCCGGATCCGGCAGCCACGTCCTCGGCATCACCACCACCGCCGTCCGCGACGGCGACGACTACCTCATCACCGGCACGAAGACCTTCGTCGGCAACAGCCACATCGGCGACCTGCACGGCGTCGTGGCCCGCACCGGCCCCGGCACCCTTGGACTGTCCGCCTTCCTCGTCGAAGCGGACCGGCCCGGTGTGCGCCTCACCCCGCACGAGCCGAGCATGGGCCTGCACGGCTTCAGCTTCGGCGAGATCGTCTTCGACAACTGCCGGATTCCGGCGGCGAACCGGCTCGGCGTCGAAGGCGACGGCCTCGATGTGGCCTACTCCTCCAGCGTCCTGTACGGCAGACCCAACCTCGCCGCCGTCGCCCTCGGCATCCACCAAGCCGTCCTCGACACCACCGTCACCTACACGACCAGCCAACACCGCTACGGGAAACCGCTGGCCGACCTGCCCACGGTGAAGCAGCGCATCGGCGCCATGCAGTCCCGGCTGATGGTCGCCCGCCTGGCCGCCTACCACGCCGCACACCTGCTCGACCGCGGACTACCCTGCGACGCCGAACTCGTCAACGCCAAACTCGTCAACGCCGAACAGACGATCGACTCCGCCCGCACCGCGATGGAGATCCACGCCGCACACGGCCTGCATCCCGCCCGGTCGCCCATCGAGCGTTACTTCCGCGACGCCCTGCACATCGTCGCCCCCGCCGGCACCTCGGACATCCAACTCCTCCGACTGGCCGAACACGCCCTCGGCGCCGCGAGACAACCCTGGTCGACCCGGTTCCACTCCTCCGTCTCCCTGCGGAGGCGACAACGAGGCGAGGTGAAGCCCACGCTGCGGGCAGGCACGACCGCGACGGGTTTCAGCGCGTGCTGACCACCTCCCGCGCCCTCGTCAGCGACCAGCCCGCCGACACGTTGCCGGTCCTGGCGAGGTACCTGCACACGCGACTCGGCACGCCACCGGCCCGAGCACTCGCGGCCATCAGCTTCGACATCGACGACACACTCATCGACACCAGCGGCAGCCTGGCTCACGGGGTGCGGGCGGGAGCCCAGCTCGCGGCCACCCTCACCTCCCGCGTCGACCCCGGCGCGCTGATCACCGCCTACCACGCGGCATTCGCCGCCCACTGGCGGTACCCTGCCGCAGCGGGCGCCCGTGGCCTGCATGACCTTCGTCGACGCGTCTGGCGGACGGCTCTACGGAGCGTGAGCGTCTCGCTGGACACCAGGGGCCTGGACCGGCTGGTGCGCACATGCGTCGCCGCCCAACTCGCCATGATCACCCCGGACCCGGAACTACGCGGTCTCCTGCGAGAGCTGACCGACCTCGCGCCGGTAGCGGTCTGCAGCAACGGGCCACGTGCCTCGATCCAGCGCAAGCTGGACAAGGCGGCCCTCACCGAGTTCGTCACGGCCACCATCTGCGGTCCGGACCGCGGACTCGCGAAGCCCGACCCCGGCCCCTTTCACGCGTGAAGCCGAGCGCTGAACGTCGACCCCGCACGCTGTCTCCACATCGGCGACAGCTGGCACGCCGACGTCGAAGGCGCCCTCGCCGCCGGCATGGTCCCGATCTGGATCGCCCGCCCTCCGGCGGCCACACGGCCGCGGCCACCATCCGTGCCCTCGTATCCCACCGTCACCCACGCCATCCGCGACCTCCTGCGGCTTCTCTCCAGCGACGCCGCAACACAGCCGCAGCCAGCCGACCCGGCCCGCCCCGCGGCACGGGTCGATCGCTTCCCCGTCACATCCGAACAACCGACGACGAGGCAACAACCATGACCCCACTCGACGCGCAGACCCCGCACAGGCGCACGGGCAAACCGCGGCGTCCCCTACTGGGGGTCGCCCTGGCCGCCGTCACCATCGCCCTGACGGCAGCCATCGCGCACCCGTACCTCCCCGGAGGCCACCGCCCGGGCGCCGAACCGGCGGTGATCCCCGCAGGCCCCGGCAAGGTACCGCCCGCAGCCGGCGTCACCGCACCGTGCCTCGCGGAACTGGCCGACATGCTCACCACGGCGGCCGACGCGAGCCGCTCGGCCAACGCCACCCTGGCGCGCCCCGCCACGTACGCCCGCACACACACTCGGGCCTGGGCCGCGCAGGACACCCTGATCCCGTCGGGGACCAGCAGCCGCACGATCGTCACCACCGAGACCTGGCAGTGGCGCGCCGCCGACGGGTCTGGTCGCACCGTCAGCACCACACCCGGCTCCGCCGGCCACACCGTCACCGACCACCCCGCCGGAGGAATCCCCGCACCGCTACCCGAGCCGACCCCCACCGACCCCCACACCCTCACCACCCACCTCGCTGCGGTCCAGCCGCCCGGGATGGGACCGCAGTGGATCATCCGCGCGGTCGCGGACGTGCATCTCACCCAACACCCGGCACCGGCCACCCGGATCGCCCTGCTCCGCCTACTCGCCACCGCCGACGCCGTCGTCTGCCACGGCACGACCGCGGACCGGGCCGGTCGGCCCGGTATCGCCGTCGCCGTCGCCCACCAGCGGGCCCGCGACACCCTGATCATCGACCGGGCCGGCTGGGTCCTCGCCCACGAGAGCACCGACCTCGGCCCGCCGCCCGGCATGGACAAGAACGCACCACGCCTGCGCTCCTACACCCTCGTCATCGACCGCTCCGCAGAACCCACGATCGACACGGCGCAGGCCACGCGGTGACCCGAACCCGCACCGGCGCGATGCTGCTCACCGCGTCACTCCTCCTCACCGCCTGTACCGGACTCTCCGCCGGCGTGAGCCCCGACCCGCCGTCTCCGACAACGCCCCCGACCAGCACACCACCGGTCCCAGCCGGACCGGTGCTGACCCGCCTGGCCGACACCCTCACCGACGCACCCGCCGACACCACCCGCGGCGACTACCAGTACGTCGAACAACGCACCTGGTACCGCGACATCATCGGGCCACCCCGCCCCACCGGATGGCCCGAAAAGGTCCGCGTCAACCAGCTCTGGCGCACCGACGACGCCGCCGACGGACGGCAGGTCAGCGTGCACATAGACGCCGACAGCTGCACCCCCGACAGCGGAGACAACAGCTGGACCGGCCGGGCAGGGGACCGGTTCGACCAACCACCACCGAGACGACCCGCCGCCCTGCGCGCCCACCTGCTCGCCGCGGCCGGTCCCGGCGACACCGGTCCCCAGCACATCGTCGGCGGAATCGCGATACTCTACGAACGCCACGCGCCCACCCGCCCGGCCCGGGCCGCGATCCTGCGGCTCCTCGCGCAGCAGCCCGGCCTCCTCGCACAGACCGGCGTCACCGACCGCGTCCACCGCCCCGGCGTGAACGTCATCGTCCCGTACACCGACCACTCCGGCGTGCCAAGGCACGACATCCTCACCATCGACGCGACCAACGGCGTCCTCCTCGCCCCTCTCGGTCAGGATGGCGTGAGACACCCCGTGTGAGTGGGGTGCTGACCTGCTGAGGGCGGGGATCGGAGATCCTTGTGTACGTGTCCACTTCATCTGGCAAGCAGCCGGCGTCCGGCGGCGGGGACCCGGCGCCGAAGCCGTCGCGGCGGGTCTTCAGCCCGGAGTACAAGCTCGCGATGGTCGCCGAGTACGAGAACGCCGCGAACGGAGAGAAGGGTGCGATCCTGCGCCGGGAAGGCTTGTACTCGTCGCACATCATCGAGTGGACACGGGCTCGGGATGCCGGGCACCTCGGCCAGGCAGGGACTCCGGATTCCGGCGCTGCGTCGGCCGGGTCGCGGGTGAAGAAGTCCGCAGAACAGATCGAGCTGGAGAAGCTGCGCCGGCAGAACGAGAAGCTGCAGGCGGATCTGAAGAAGACCCGCATTGCGTTGGACATCATGGGAAAAGCGCACGCGCTCTTGGAGGAACTCTCCGAGAGCGCGGACAACGACAACCCGCCGAGGAGATCCTGACCGCCGTGTTCGGGCAGTTACGCGACGCGGACATCTCCGTGCAGCGGGCGTGCGCGTTGACCGGGACATCGCGGGCGACCTACTACCGGCGGGCGAAGCCGGTGGTCGGGCCGCGGCACGGGCCGTGGCTGCCGCGGACCCCGCCGCCGCAGGCGCTCAGCACCGCCGAGCGGGAGCGGGTCCTGGCGGTGTTGAACTCGCCTGCTTATGCCGACCTGGCGATCCCGCAGGTCTGGGCCAGGGAACTCGACGCGGGCCGCTACCACTGCTCGATGTCCACGATGTACCGCATCGCCCGCGCGGCCGGGCAGAGCCGGGAACGACGCCGGCTGGCGACCCATCCGCCCCGGGTGCGGCCGGAGCTGGTCGCGACCGGGCCGGGTCAGGTGTGGTCCTGGGACATCACCGCGTTGAAAGGACCCGTCAAAGGCGTCTGGTACCGGTGTTACGTCATGATCGACATCTACTCCCGGTACGTCACCGGGTGGCTCGTCGCGGCCGCCGAGGACGCGGTCGTCGCCCGTGACTTCCTGGCCGACGCGATCGACCGTAACGGGATCGAGCCGCACACCATCCACGCCGACCGCGGCGGCGCCATGGTGTCGAAACCGGTGTCGGAGATGCTCGTCGACCTCGGTGTCCTCCGCTCGCACTCCCGACCCCGGACCTCGAACGACAACCCGTACTCCGAGGCCCAGTTCAAGACTATGAAGTACGTGCCGGATTTCCCGGCCCGGTTCGGATCCCTCGCTGACGCGAGAGCCTTCTGCGACGGCTTTTTTACCGCCTATAACCACGAGCACCGGCATTCCGGGATCGGCTGGCACACCCCGGCGTCGGTGCACTACGGCACCGCCGAGCAGATCCGCGAGCACCGCCAGAACACCCTCGACGCGGCCCACGCCACCCACCCAGACCGGTTCAACCACCGGCCACGCCCACCGCAACTACCCGACCGTGCCTGGATCAACCAGCCCACCCAACAGGACCAAACCGTCTCAATTTGACTTGACAACTACCGGTGCGTCACCAGCGACTCCCTGCTCGGCGAAGCGCGCCCCTCGCACCGGACCCTGATCTGGCCCGGTCGGCCGCATGCGTGGGTGCTCGGACGTCGGGGCACTGGGGGTGGGCAGGCTGGACTGCACCGGACTTCCGACTCTATTTGCAAGTGGTAATCTGATTGATTTTCAACGGGCTATTGCCGTACCAGCAATAACGTGTTCGGTTTGGGTCGGACGCGGTCGGACTGGGCTAAACGAATCACTTTGCGCATTGATGCTTCTCGCTACGGATCAGAAGGTTAGGGGTTCGAGTCCCTTCGGGCGCACTTGTGACGACAGGGAAGATAGCCGTTCGGCTATCTTCCCTGTCGTCGTATGAGTCAAGGTTGTGGCACAGATCGACCTTGCCGCCCGCGACCGGTCAGCTGGTCTTCTTGCGGTAGATCGCTGTCGCGGCGACGTAGGCGGCCATGAGGATGCCGGCGCACCAGGCGAGGGCGATCCAGATGTCGTTGCCGACGGGTTGCTGCGCGAACAGCGCGCGAAGAGTGTTCACGATGGACGTTACCGGCTGGTTCTCGGCGAACCACGCGACCGGGCCGGGCATGGAGTCGGTAGGGACGAACGCCGAGCTGACGAAGGGCAGAAAGATCAGCGGGTAGCTGAAGGCGCTCGCGCCGTCGACGGTCTTGGCGGACAGGCCCGCTATCACGGCGATCCAGGTGAGGGCGAGGGTGAACAGGATCAGGATGCCGGCGGCGGCGAGCCAGTCGGCTGTGGATGCGTTGGTGCGGAATCCCATGATCAGTGCGACGCCTGTGACGATCACGAGCGAGGCCAGGTTGGCGACGAGTGAGGTCAGGACGTGCGCCCAGAGCACGGAGGGTCGTGGGATCGGCATCGACTGGAAGCGCTCGAAGATACCGCCCTGCAGGTCGAGGAGCAGGCGGTACGCCGTGTAGGCGATGCCGGACGCGATCGTGATGAGCAGGATGCCCGGCAGCATGTAGTTGATGTACGACTGGTCCGATCCGGTGTTGATGGCGCCACCCAGCACGTACACGAAGAGCAGCATCAGCGCGACCGGGGTGACGGCTGTGGTGATGATGGTGTCCGGGCTGCGGAGGATGTGACGCAGAGAGCGGCCGGTGAGGGTTCCGGTGTCGCTGAGGACATGTGCGCTCATCGAGATTCCTCTCCTACGGAGATGGCTGCCGGGCCGGCGGTGTCATCGGTGCCGCCGACCAGGGCGAGGAAGACGTCCTCGAGGGTCGGCTGCTTCTCGACGTACTCGACCTTGGCGGACGGGAGGAGCCGCCTCAGCTCGGCGAGGGTGCCGTTCTGGATGATCGTGCCGTTGTGCAGGATCGCGATCCGGTCGGCGAGTTGCTCGGCCTCGTCGAGGTACTGGGTGGTCAGCAGGATGGTCGTGCCATCCTTGGCGAGCTGGCGCACCGTCTGCCAGACCTCGATGCGGGCCTGCGGGTCGAGGCCCGT
Organism: Micromonospora sp. WMMD882; assembly: GCF_027497255.1. NCBI lineage: Bacteria > Bacillati > Actinomycetota > Actinomycetes > Micromonosporales > Micromonosporaceae > Micromonospora > Micromonospora sp. WMMD882. The sequence goes on along the minus strand of NZ_CP114903.1, from coordinate 4,755,630 downwards.
GGTCGGCTCGTCGAGGAACACGACCGGCGGGTTCCCGACAAGACTCATCGCGATGTCCAGCCGCCGGCGCATGCCGCCCGAGTACGTCGCCGCCCGGCGGTTCCCGGCCTCAGCGAGCGAGAAACGGGCGAGCATGTCGTCAGCGATCGCACCCGGGTTCCTCAGGTGGCGGAGCTTCGCGACCAGGACCAGATTCTCCCGGCCGGTGAGCACGTCGTCGACTGCGGCGAACTGGCCGGTCAGGCTGATCGACCTGCGTACGTCGGCCGGGGTCGAGGAGACGTCGAAGCCGTGCACGGTCGCGGTGCCGCCGTCCGCCTTCAGCAACGTCGACAGGATCCGCACCAGCGTGGTCTTCCCGGCGCCGTTCGAGCCGAGCAGAGCGAAGATGCTCCCGGCTGCCACCTCGAAGTCGACGCCCCGCAGCACGTGCAGGTCCTGGTAGGACTTGGTGACGGCCCGCACGCTGATCGCGGGTTCGCGCGTTCCGGTGGTCATGCGTCCCTCTCCTCACTGGTGTCGCCGGCGGCGGTGTCGATCGCCGTCCGCAGGCGTGCGCGCTCCTTGTCGATCCACTGCCGGCCCGAGTACGCCCGCAGGAACGTCTCGGCGAACTCGACCGGGTCGTCGCCGACGATCGCGCGGACCGGCGTGCCGTCGGCCGCCGCACGTTCCCAGAGGTCGACGAAGTCGCCGAGCATCGTGATGAGCGTGTTCCCGTCGACGATCCCGCCCTGATACATGAAGTACCGCTGGAGCGCCTTGGCCGCGCTGCGGTGCGGCTCCGGCAGGGCCTCCATGCGGGCCATGTGGTGCTTGTACTGCTTCTTCTGGTCGAGCGATCCGACGAGCGTCTCGATCCACTTCGCGGCGGCCATGCTCATGCTCCTTGGCTTTGTCGGTTGTCGGTGTCACGAAGTTGTTCGATGCGCTCCGTCAGGACGCCCCACGTCCTCCAGAACTCGGCGAGTTGCTCTCGCCCCTTCGCGTTGAGCGAGTACACCTTTCGCGGGGGCCCCTTCTCGGAGGGAACCTTCTCCACGTCCACGAAGCCGCGCTGCTCGACGCGGACGAGCAGCGCGTAGATGGTGCCTTCCGCGATGTCCGAGAACCCGCGGTCGCGCAGCCACGCGGTGATCTCGTAGCCGTACGCCGATCTGCGGGCCAGGATCGCCAGGACGATGCCTTCGAGAGTGCCCTTCAGCATCTCTGTCATCTGGTTGCCCATGCCGCCATCCCCTCGCTACCAAGCGACGCTGACTACCGGTAGACAGTAGCACTAGGTACCGCTAGGTAGCAACGCTGAATACCGACGCAGAGCCGTGTCGGGACGGTCCGCCCGCTGCCCAGGCGGGGGCGTCGTGACCTGGACGGGCAGGGCTCGCGATCTCGACGTCAAGGCGGAATCACGGTCGGGTCTCCAGGTACGGCCGGATCGGCTGGCCGTTTCGGGCGCGGAGGTGCCGCGCCGGCGGACCTTCCCGATGCTGAGCTGTTCGAGTTCGACGAGACCCTCGAGCCGGACACGGACGGATGCCGCCACCAGATGCACCGCACCATCGGACTGCGGACGCCGCTGCCGGCGCAGTCGATGGACTTGGTTCTCATCACCTCCCGGCTGGCCGGGCTCTGGGGTCCTACCTGGCCGGCTACCCGGGTGAGTTGGCTGCCGCGAACGGGATCGCGGGAATCGCCTGTGTGGTTCCCCTCGAGCGTGGAGGCCAGGACCTGAGGGACAGAGGCTCACGGCTGAGCCGAGACGCCGATTCGATCCGGAATTCCGTCCGGGCACGGTCCGGATCGTGCGGGAGACCGGATCGCGCAGGTAGCGCGTAGTCTGGGGATCAACAGCGGCATCCTCGCAACTGGGTGGAGAAGGATCGTGCGGCTCGCGGCGAGGCGGCCGCTGGGCAGTTGTGCGAGGAGGAGCGGGTCGAGCTCGCGTCGCTGCGGCGGGAGAACGCCGACACCCCACCAGGGCCGTAGGAGAAGGGGGCGGGCCGGCGTGCGGATCATGATCGCGGATGACGACGTGGCCATCCGTGAGTCACTGGAGCGGGTGCTCCAGGTCGAGGGTTACGACACCAGCACCGTCGCCAACGGTCTCGCCGTGCTCGACGGGGTCGGTGGGGCCGGCGGTGACACCCTGGATCTGCTGATCCTCGACGTGATGATGCCCCGCCTGGGCGGGTTGGAGACCTGCCGGCGGTTGCGGGCCGCGGGTCGGGATCTGCCGGTGCTGATGCTGACCGCCCGTGACCAGGTCTCCGACCGGGTCGCGGGGCTGGACGCGGGCGCCGACGACTACCTGCCCAAGCCGTTCGCCACCGAGGAGTTGCTGGCCCGGGTGCGGGCCCTGCTGCGCCGGCGCACGCCGACCGACGGCGAGTCGCAGATCCTGTCGTTCGCCGACGTCCGGCTCGATCCCGACAGGTTCGAGGCGTGGCGTGGCGGGCGGCCGCTGCACCTGACCCGAACCGAGTTCTCCCTCCTGGAGGTCCTCGTGCGCAACGCGACCCGGGTGTTGACCCGCGACGCGCTGTTCGAGGCGATCTGGGGCTTCGACATGAGCGCCACCGCCAACAACCTTCAGGTGTACGTGAGCTACCTGCGCCGCAAGATGGAGGCTGAGGGTGAGCCGCGACTGATCTACACGCTGCGCGGCCTGGGGTACACGTTGCGGGAGGCTCCTCCGTGAACAGGCCCGCCCGCCGGGAACCGCGCCGGCTGACCCGATGGTGGCGCCGGCGGTCCCTGCGAACCAGGCTGACGGTGATCGCGGCGACGGCCATCGCGGTCAGCGTGTTCGTGGCCTTTCAGGTGGCCAGCGAGCTGATGGACAGGGAGCTGCGGAGCACCGCGGAGGATCAGCTGCGCGCCGACTCCCGCTTTCTGGCGGTCGACGCGGAACGCGCCGGTCTGGCGCGGGTCCCGCTACCGCCGTACTCCGGATCCGGTCGGTTGGTGCGGGTCATCCTGCCCGACGGCTCGACCCGGACGCCGGCCGGCCAACCCGCGCTGCCCCCGGTCAGCGAGCACGCCGGGCGCGTGGCGCAGGGCGGGCCGGCCGACCTGATGGAGTCGAACGACATCGAGGACGAGGGCTACCTCATCTACACGCTGCGGGCGGGTGACGGCGCGGTCCAGGTGGCCCGCGTCGCCGACGACAGTGCGATCAACCAGTTCGGGTTCGGCATGCTGCTGATCGGGCTGCTCTGCGCGGGCGGCGGCGCCCTTGTCGGACGGACCGTGGCGCGGACCGGGCTGGCACCGGTCGACCGGCTGACCGCCGCCGCGGTACGCGTCGCGCAGACCCGGGATCTCGACGCCGCCATCCCGGACGAGGGCGGTGGGGAGATCCGGCGGCTGATCCAATCGATCAACGACATGCTCGCCGCGCTCCGGGACTCCCGGCAGGCCCAGCAGCTGCTCGCCGAGGACGCCGCCCACGAGCTCAGAACCCCGCTCACCAGCCTGCGCCTCAACATCGAACTGCTGATCCGGCTCGATCGGCGCGGCACCCTGGACAGCGGACTGCCGGCGCAGAGCCGGACCCGGCTGCTCAAAGATCTCGGCGCCCAGGTCGCCGAGTTGAGCACCCTCGCCGCCGAGCTGACCGACCTGGCCCGTGGTGACGTCAGCGACGAGAATACCGATCTGCTCGACCTCGCCGACGTGGTCGTGGCCGCCGCGACCCGGGCCCGTTCCCGCGTGCCCGACATCGAGATCGCGCTCGACGTGACCTCCGTGTGGGTGAGCGGGCGTCCGGCCGCGCTTCAGCGGGCGGTACTCAACCTCATCGACAACGCCGGCAAGTGGTCCCCCGCCGACCAGCCGGTCCAGGTCCGGCTTCGTGCCGAGGGCGCGTCGGCGGTGCTCGAGGTCGACGACGCCGGGCCGGGCATCGACGCCGTCGACGTACCGCGGGTGTTCGACCGGTTCTACCGTGCCGACAGCGCCCGGGCGATGCCGGGATCCGGTCTGGGGCTGTCGATCGTGCGGCGGGTCGTCGACGCCCACGGCGGCCGGGCCACCGTCGCCCGTTCCGCACGCGGTGGCGCGCTGCTTCGGGTCGACCTTCCGGCCGCAGCCCTGCCCGCCCCGATCGGGCGCCGCGCCGCCGGGGAGGACACCGCGGTGCGCTGACCCGCCCCTGCGGCATGGCGCAGGACCAACGGGCGGCGACCGTCGTGCCGATGAGAAGATCCGGGACGGGGCCTGGGTCCCCGTCCCGGATCTCGTCCGCGCCGCCGCGCTCACCGTTGCAGCGCGACGTCCTCATCGTCGGGGAGCGAGTGTCGCCCGGTAGGCGATTCCGCCGTCGGCCGGTCGAGCCGGCTCGGCCACCACATCCGCCGGCCGATCAACAGGGTGAGGGCGGGCACCAGGACCGACCGCACCAGCAGGGCGTCGAGCAGCACGCCGAAGGCGACCAGGAACCCGACCTCGACCAGCATCACCAGCGGAAGTGAGACGAGGACCGCGAACGTGGCCGCCAGAACCACGCCTGCCGAGGTGATGACGCCACCGGTGGCGGAGAGGGCCCTGAGCATGCCCTCTCTGGTGCCGAGACGCACGGTCTCCTCCCGGGCCCGGCTGACCAGGAAGATGTTGTAGTCCACGCCGAGCGCCACCAGGAACAGGAATGCCAGCAGCGGCACCGAGGAGTCGATCCCCTTGAACCCGAGGATCGTCTCGAAGACGAACACGCTGCCGCCGAAGGCCGCGGCGAACGAGACAACCACGGTCGCCATCAGGATCAGCGGGGCTACGATCGCGCGGAGCAGCAGCCCGAGGACGATCAGGACGACGGCGAGCACCAGCGGGATCACCAGCTTCTCGTCGCGGCTGGTGGTCACCTCGGTGTCCAGGTTCTCCGCGCTCGGCCCGCCGACGATCGCCTCCGCCCCGCTCACCGCGTGCACGGCGGTGCGCACCCGCTTGATCGTGTCGTACTCTGCGACGGTGTCCGGCGCATCCTTCGGGAACACGGAGATGTCGGCCCAGCCACCCTTGGTCTCACCCGGGAATGCCTGGGCCACACCGGGGGTGCCCTTGACGACGTTGAGCACCCGCACCTGGTGCGCCGGCCGCGTGTAGATCGTCAGCGGCATGCCGCCGAGCTCAGGGAAGTGCTGGCGGAGAACAGTGAGGCCGGTGACCGATTCCGGCGCGGACAGGAACTGGTCCTGCTCCCGCAGGGCGCCGGTGTTGCCCGTCAGCCCGACGGTGAGCACGCCGAGGACTCCGAGCGAGGCGAGCGTCGCCACCCACCGGCGGCGACTGATGGCGGCGCCGAGCCGTCCCCACAGCCCCGGCTTCTCCTCCACGCTCGTGCTGAACCGCGGGATGGCCGGCCAGAAGATCCGCCTGCCGAGCACCACGAGCACCGCCGGGAACAGCGTCAGCATGGCCACCAGCGCGCACAGGATGCCGGCCGCGCCGATCGGGCCCAACCCGCTGGTGCTGTTCAGGTCCGCGACGAGCAGGCAGAGCAGACCGGCGACCACGGTGGCCGCGGACGCGACGATGGCCGGCGCCGCGCCGCGCAGCGCGTGGACCATCGCGACCCGGACGTCCTCGTGGTGGTGCAGTGCCTCCCGATATCGAGAGATGAGCAGCAGCGCGTAGTCCGTGCCGACGCCGAACACCAGGATCGTCAGCAGCGCCGAGTTCTGGTTGTTGACCACGATGCCGAAGCCCTTGACGAGCAGGTAGACGGAGGCCATCGCGGTCAGCGCGGCCGCGCTCACGGCCATCAACGGGATGAACCACAACACCGGGCTGCGGTAGGTGAGGATGAGCAGGAGCGTGACGACGATGACGGTGGTGAGGAGGACCTGCAGGTCGATGCCATCGAAGACGGCGTCCATGTCGCCGTCGATCGCTGCCGGGCCGGTCACCTCGAGTTCCAGGCCGGCGGGGCGGTCCTTCGCGGCGTCACGCAACGGGCCGACGAGGTCCTCCGGTGGGCCGTAGGTCGTGCTCACGTCGAGGGTGAACATTATCGCCTCGCCGTCGGTGGAGCGGCTCGTCGGTGGGCCCTCGTCCTCCTCGTCGACCGCAGCCGCCACCGTCGGCGGGTACCGCTCGGCAAGGGTGCTGTACTGGCGCTCGACCGTCGCGCGGTCGGCGTCGGTCACACCGCCGGCGCGGTGGTACACGAAGACGAACGTGTTTTCCTCACCGCCGGGAAGGCTGTCCTCCAGCGCCGCCACCTTGGTGGACTCGGCGCCTGCCGGCAGGAGGTCCACGGCTCTGTCGGTGGTGACCGAGCTCAACTTCGCGCTCAGCGGCACCATGACCGCCGCCAGCGCCACCCACAGGCCAATCACCAACCACGGCACCCACCGGCCTGCCAACCGACCGGCCGGCGCCTCCCCGGTCGGCGCTGCGTCGACTGCCATCACAAGCCTCCTACATACGGGTTGCATCGCTTGTCTGCTGCCGACTTCGTACCGAGCGAATCTGAGACGACCGTTAAAATGCAGCTCAGGCTGGTTGGTCGAGCCGGGTGCGCGTACCCGCCGTTCGGCGGGTAGTGAAATCCTGGCCGCAGCTTCTCCCGGTCCACCAGGTCGAGGACCGCCATCCACCCGGGGACGGGCGCGTCGGTGCCCGCGCCGAAGCCGACGAGCTCACGGACGGTGCTGTCCGCGCCGTCGCAGCCGACCAGGTACCGCGCGCACAGCCGACGCCCGCCGCCGGTCGTCCGGGGCGTCCCGCCCTGTCCGGTGGCGCCCGCGATTGGTCCCAGCGCCTGGTCCGTGCAGCCCAACGCGGTAGGCGGCGACTGGGATCGGTGACCACGACGCTTTGAGGAGCTGGCTCGCGGTGATCCCCGGCCTGACCGCGTCCACTCCTGAGGGCACCGGTGACGTTTGCCGATCGTCGGCACGGGGCGTCGTATCGCCGTGAGAATTCGGCCGGTCGGCGTAGCGGTCGCGTGAAAGTCCTCGACGGTGGCTGCGGCCCCGGGCTGACATGGGTCACGGCGGGTCCGAGGCGCGGGCCCGAGGCTCCGTCGGAGGCGTGCGGTGAGTGTCGATCGAGGTCCTGAACATGTTGCCTGTGCTGAGCCCACGCCGGTGGGCGTCAGTGTGGCCGCTGGTGCGGTGACGGTGACCGGCGCCGCGCTTGTGGTGGTGGTTTTCGGGGCGGCGGAGCTGCCCGCCCGGGTGCTGGTCGTCGCCGCGGTGGTCGGCTGGTTCTCCGCTCGGGTGGGGGACCTGCGGGCGGTGGTGGCGGTGACGGCCCTGGCGGTGGCGGTTTTCGTGGGGTTCCTCGCCAACCGGTACGGCGACTTGACCGGCGGCGAGGGGTGGTCGTACGCGCCACTGATCCCGTTCGCCGCGGCCCTCGGCGCCGGCTACCAGCGCATGACGACGTACGCCGAGGACCGTGCGGAGCGGCGAGCCCGTCTCTTTCCTCGGGCGACCAACCCGGTGGCGGGTCCGTCCGGCAACAGGTCCGGCGGGTCCGATGGGCGCTGACGTCGTACCAGCCGCGGGCGTCGGGGAGGCTTCGGCGGCGGAGTTGAGGTGAGTTGGTCGGCCTGGCGGGCGGGTTCCGCCTTTCCGGGGCACCCGCGACGGCCGGTCCTGCCGGCTGGAACTGCTGCGTCCGCGGATGCCGTTCGCCTACGTGTTCGACCTCGGTGAGGACTGGACGCATCTGTGTGCCGTCAGCGGTGCCGCCGACACCACTCTCGCGCCGCCGCGTGGTCCGCGCCCCGTCGGCGGCTGGGGAAACCTACCCGACCAGTACGGCCGGATCGTACCCGGAGAGACCCCTGAGGCGTGGCCGGGCCGCGGCCCGACGGCCCTGCTGGGGGACCTGCCACCGCTGCTGCCGTCGTGGGGCCGGCTCGCCTGGTCCCCCGCTAAGAGGGTGGCCCAGGTCACCCGACCGTGGGACGGCGTGAAGAGAGCGTTAAAAAGCGTCGGTTCGCCGTGATGGTCGCGTTATAGCCCCTGTCCGGCACGGGGCCGGAGCGTTGTGATTGCCCGGCACGACCGGTCGGCGGTCGTGCCGAGCTCGTTCCGGTAAGGGGAGTCAGCGTGTCTGACGTGGTGTTCGTGGTGTTGACGGTGGCGCTGTTCGCGGCGCTCGCCCTGCTGGTGAGGGGTGTGGAGAAGCGGTGAGTGCCGTCGACGCCGTAGGTCTGGTGCTGGCGATCGGCCTGGCCGTGTTCCTGGTGGTCGCCCTGCTGTTCCCGGAGCGGTTCTGATGACCACGACGACAGCCGGGGCGCTGTTCGTCCTCTCTCTCGTGGTGGCGCTGGTCGCCGTGCACAAGCCGTTCGGTGACCACCTGTACCGGGTGGTCTCCGGGTCCAGGCAGTCCCGGGTGGAGCGGGTCGTCTACCGCCTGGTCGGGGTGAATCCGGCCGCCGAGCAGTCCTGGGGGGTGTACGCCCGTAGCGTGCTGGCCTTCTCCGCCGTGTCGATCCTGTTCCTGTACGGGTTCCTGCGGCTGCAGAACCACCTGTGGCTGTCGCTCGGTTTCGACCCGGTGATCGCCCACGGCGCCTGGAACACCGCCGTGTCGTTCGTGACCAACACGAACTGGCAGTGGTACTCGGGTGAGTCGACCATGGGGCATCTGGCGCAGATGGCCGGCCTGGCGGTGCAGAACTTCGTGTCCGCGGCGGTCGGCATCGCCGTCGCCGTCGCCCTGGTGCGGGGTTTCGCCCGTAGCCGGAGCGGCGAGTTGGGCAACTTCTGGGTCGACCTGACCCGGATCACGCTGCGGGTCCTGCTGCCGATCTCCGTGCTCGGCGCGCTCGCGCTGATGGTCGGCGGAGTGGTGCAGAACCTGTCGGCCGGCGTCGACGTCACCACCCTGACCGGCGGCGCACAGACGATCACCGGCGGGCCGGTGGCCAGCCAGGAGGTCATCAAGGAGTTGGGCACGAACGGCGGTGGCTTCTACAACGTCAACAGCGCCCACCCGTTCGAGAACCCGACCACCTGGACGAACTGGTTGGAGGTCTTCCTGATCCTGCTGATCCCGTTCAGCCTGCCCCGGGTCTTCGGCCGGATGGTCGGCCAGAACCGGCAGGGCTACGCCATCGCCGCCGTCATGGCGATCCTCGCGATCGCCAGCGTCACCCTGACCAACGTCTTCGAGCTGACCGGTAACGGCACGGTGCCGCAGGCGGTCGGCGCGGCCCTGGAGGGCAAGGAGGTCCGGTTCGACGTGTCGAACTCGGCGACCTTCGCCGCCGCCACCACGCTCACCTCGACCGGCGCCGTGAACTCGTTCCACGACTCGTACACCGCGCTGGGCGGCAGGATGCTGCTGGGCAACATGATGCTCGGCGAGGTCGCGCCCGGCGGTGTCGGCGCCGGTCTGTACGGCCTGCTGATCCTCGCGGTGATCACCGTGTTCGTCGCCGGCCTGATGGTGGGCCGCACGCCGGAGTACGTGGGCAAGAAGATCAGCTCGCGGGAGATCAAGTTCGCGTCGCTGTATTTCCTGGTCACCCCGGCGCTGGTGCTCTCCGGCACCGCCGCGGCGTTCGCCACGGGCAACCACTCGACCGCGCTCAACGTGGGCCCGCACGGCCTGTCCGAGGTGCTGTACGCGTTCACCTCGGCGAGCAACAACAACGGCTCCGCGTTCGCCGGCATCACGGTGAACACGCCGTGGTGGAACACGGCGCTGGGCCTGTGCATGCTGCTCGGCCGGTTCCTGCCGATCATCTTCGTCCTCGCGCTGGCCGGCTCACTGGCCCGTCAGCAACCCACCCCCGCGTCCGAGGGCACCCTGCCGACCCACCGGCCACTGTTCGTCGGGATGGTCGTCGGCGTCACGGTGATCCTGGTGGCGCTGACCTTCCTGCCCGCGCTCGCGCTCGGCCCGCTGGCCGAGGGGCTGTGACCACCATGAGAGAGAAGGACATGACCACCTCCACGCCGGCGCCGCACGGCACCGCCGACGCGGCGACCGCCGGCACCCCGGCCAGCCAGGGAAACCGGGGCGGCGGGCTGCTCGACCCGAAGCAACTCATCCGGTCACTGCCCGACGCCCTGCGCAAGCTCGACCCGCGCACCCTGTGGCGCAACCCGGTGATGCTGATCGTCGAGATCGGCGCGGCCTTCACCACTGTTCTCGCCGTCGCGGACCCCTCGGTGTTCGCGATCGCCATCACCGTCTGGCTGTGGCTGACCGTACTCTTCGCCAACCTCGCCGAGGCGGTGGCCGAGGGGCGGGGCAAGGCGCAGGCCGCCGCCCTGCGCAGGGCCAAGACGGACACCGTCGCCACCCGGGCCCTCGGCTGGACCTCGGGCGCCGCCCCCGGCACCTACCGCACCGAGAGCGTCCCCGCGCCGCAACTTCGGCAGGGCGACGTCGTCGTCGTCGAGGCCGGCGCGATCATCCCGGGCGACGGTGACGTGGTCGAGGGCATCGCCAGCGTCGACGAGTCCGCCATCACCGGCGAGTCCGCCCCGGTGATCCGGGAGTCCGGCGGCGACCGCAGCGCGGTCACCGGCGGCACGAAGGTCCTCTCCGACCGGATCGTCGTCATGATCACCCAGAAGCCGGGCGAGAGCTTCATCGATCGGATGATCAACCTGGTCGAGGGCGCCAACCGGCAGAAGACCCCGAACGAGATCGCGCTCAACATCCTGCTCGCCGCGCTCACGATCGTCTTCCTGCTCGCCGTGGTCACCCTCCAGCCGCTCGCGATCTTCTCGAAGAACTACCAGGGCGCAGCCGCGGACACGCAGGCGATCACCGACGCCGGTGTCAGCGGGATCGTGCTGGTGTCGCTGCTGGTCTGTCTCATCCCGACCACGATCGGGGCGCTGCTGTCGGCGATCGGCATCGCCGGCATGGACCGCCTGGTGCAGCGCAACGTGCTCGCCATGAGCGGGCGGGCGGTCGAGGCCGCCGGCGACGTGAACACCCTGCTGCTGGACAAGACCGGCACCATCACGCTGGGCAACCGGCAGGCCGCCGAGTTCCTGCCCGTCGACGGCCTTGACGCCGCGGCGGTCGCCGACGCCGCGCAGCTGTCCAGCCTCGCCGACGAGACCCCCGAGGGGCGCTCGGTCGTGGTGCTGGCCAAGAACGAGTACGGGCTGCGCGAGCGGGAGCCCGGCCTGATCCCGCACGCCACCCTCGTGTCCTTCACGGCGCAGACCCGGATGAGCGGCGTCGACCTGCCCCCGGACGCCACCGTGGACGGAGGCATCGCCGGGCCGGCGCGCCGTATCCGTAAGGGCGCCGCCGCCGCGGTCATGAAGTGGGTACGCGACAACGGTGGCCACCCCACCGAGCAGGTCGGGCAGATCGTCGACGAGATCAGCGGCATCGGCGGCACCCCCCTGGTCGTGGCCGAGCACCTCGACGGGGAGCCGGCCCGCGCCCTCGGCGTCATCCACCTCAAGGACGTCGTCAAGGCCGGCATGAAGGAACGGTTCGACGAGATGCGCGCCATGGGCATCCGCACCGTGATGATCACCGGCGACAACCCGCGCACCGCGAAGGCGATCGCCGACGAGGCCGGAGTCGACGACTTCCTCGCCGAGGCCACCCCGGAGGACAAGCTCGCCCTCATCAGGAAGGAGCAGGAGGGCGGCCGGCTGGTCGCGATGACCGGGGACGGCACCAACGACGCCCCGGCGCTCGCGCAGGCCGACGTCGGGGTGGCGATGAACACCGGCACGTCGGCCGCGAAGGAGGCCGGCAACATGGTCGACCTCGACTCCGACCCGACCAAGCTGATCGAGATCGTGGAGATCGGCAAACAGTTGCTGATCACCCGCGGCGCGCTGACCACCTTCAGCATCGCCAACGACATCGCGAAGTACTTCGCGATCATCCCGGCCATGTTCGCCGGCATCTACCCCAGCCTGGACACCCTCAACATCATGCGGCTGTCCAGCCCCGAGTCGGCGATCCTGTCCGCGGTCATCTTCAACGCGCTCGTCATCATCGCGCTGATCCCCCTCGCGCTGCGCGGGGTGCGCTACCGGCCGGCCGCCGCATCGCAGCTGCTCGGCCGCAACCTGCTGGTCTACGGCCTCGGCGGCATCATCGTGCCGTTCCTCGGCATCAAGCTCATCGACCTGCTCATCCAGTTCGTCCCAGGGATCTCGTGATGCGCCTACCCACCTGGCTCGCCCAACACCTCGCCGCCCTGCGCGCGCTGCTCGTCTTCACCGTCCTGCTCGGGCTGGCCTACCCGCTCGCCCTGGTCGCCGTCGGCCGGCTACCCGGCCTCGACGGCCGGGCGAACGGCTCGCTGGTCGAGGTCGGCGACAGGACGGTCGGCAGCTCGATCATCGGGCAGTCGTTCACCGACGCCGACGGCAACCCCGTGCCGCGTTACTTCCAGTCCCGCCCGTCGGCGGCCGGTGATGGCTACGACCCCACCTCCACTTCGGCCAGCAACCTCGGCCCGGAGGACATCGTCGACACCCTCGCCGCCAACCCCGACGACTCGACGCAGAGCCTGCTCACCCAGGTCTGCCGGCGCAGCAAAGCCGTCGGCGAACTCGACGGCGTCGACGGCGGTCGCCCCTACTGCACGGCCGACGGCGTAGGCGCGGTGCTGGCCGTGTTCCGCCGCGACGGGCTCACCGGCCCGACAACCCGCGTCGTCAGCGTCAACCAGACCACACCCGCCACCCCCTTCCTCGCCCAGTACGAGGGCGTCCCGGTCGAACTCGCCACACCGGGCGAGGACTACCGGGCCGCCGGAGCGACAATCGTCCCGATCCGGGGCGACGCCCCTGCGCAACCCGCAGTGCCCGCCGACGCGGTCACCGCCAGCGGCAGCGGTCTCGACCCGCACATCTCCCCCGCGTACGCGCGGATTCAGGTGGATCGGGTGGCACGGGAGCGCGGCGCGGACCCGGCGGCGGTCCGGGAGCTGGTCGAGGAACACACCACCGGCCGGGCGCTCGGCTTCATGGGCTCGCCCGGCGTGAACGTACTGGAGCTCAACCTCGCCCTCGACGAGGAGTTCCCGGCACGCTGACACCACGGCGCCGGGTCCGGGCCCTCCCCGGACCCGGCGCCGGTCGGCCCGCCTGTTGATCCGCTGGGGAGAGGACTCCTGCCGTGCCACGAGGGGAACTACGCATCTATCTCGGTGCCGCACCCGGCGTCGGCAAGACCTACGCCATGCTCGAGGAGGCGCAGCGCCGCGCCGAACGCGGCACCGACGTCGTCGTCGGCCTGGCCGAGACCCACGGACGCCCACACACCGCCGCGATGATCGGCGACCTGGAGATCGTGCCCCGCCGGACGCTCCACTACCGGGATGCCGAGTTCACCGAGATGGACCTCGACGCGGTGCTGGCCCGCCGGCCCGAGGTCGCCGTCGTCGACGAACTCGCCCACACCAACGTGCCCGGCTCCCGCCACGACAAACGCTGGCAGGACATCCAGGAGCTCCTCGACGCCGGGATCACCGTCCTGACCACGGTCAACATCCAGCACCTGGAGTCGCTCAACGACGTCGTCGCGCAGATCACCGGCACCACCCAACGGGAAACGGTTCCCGATGCGGTTGTCCGCGCCGCCGAGCAGGTCGAACTGGTCGACATGACCCCCGAGGCGCTGCGCCGGCGGATGGCGCACGGCAACATCTACCGCCCCGACAGGATCGACGCGGCGCTCGGCAACTACTTCCGGCTCGGCAACCTCACCGCCCTGCGCGAACTGGCCCTGCTCTGGCTCGCCGACAAGGTCGACGCGCAACTGGACGCCTACCGGTCCCAGCAGGGCATCTCCGCCACCTGGGAGGCCCGCGAACGAGTCGTCGTCGCGCTCACCGGCGGGCCGGAGGGAGAGACACTGATCCGGCGGGCCGCCCGGATCGCCGCCCGTGGCAAGGGCGCCGACCTGCTCGCCGTCCACGTGGCCCGCAGCGACGGCCTCGCTGGCGCCGACCCCGCCCAACTCGCCCGGCAACGGGTCCTCGCGGAGAGCCTCGGCGGGACATACCACCACGTCCTCGGCACCGACGTGCCGGCCGCGCTGCTCGACTTCGCCCGCGGCGTCAACGCCACCCAGCTCGTCCTCGGCGCCAGCCGCCGCGGCCGGTTCGCGCAACTGTTCTCCCGGGGCGTCGGCGTCACCACGACCGCGCTGTCCGGCCCCATCGACGTACACCTGGTCACCCACCCTGAGGCCGGCCGGGGCCGGCAGACTGCCGCGGGGCCCGCCGCCCTGTCCCGGCGGCGCCGGCTGCTCGGATTCGCCCTCGCCGGGCTGGGGCTGCCCGCCCTGACCGCAGCCCTCAAGGCCCTACCCGATCTCACCCTCACCAACGACATCCTGATCTTTCTCGCCGCAGTGGTCGGGGTGGCGCTGGTCGGGGGCCTCTGGCCGGCGCTGGTCGCCGCGCTCGGTGGCTCCCTGCTGCTCAACTGGTTCTTCACTCCGCCCTATCACACGCTGACCATCGCTGAGAAGGACAACCTGCTCGCCCTCGGGGTGTTCGTCGGTGTCGCCGTCGCGGTCAGCGGGGTGGTCGACGTCGCCGCGCGGCGTACCAGGGAAGCGGCCCGGGCCTCCGCCGACGCGCAGACCCTCGCCACCGTCGCCGGCGGCGTGCTACGCGGGCAGCGCCCCCTGCCGGCGCTGCTCGACCGCCTCCGGGAGACCTTCGCCCTGCGGGCGGTCAGCGTCCTGGAACTCGCAGCCGATGCGGAGAAGCGTCCGGGCCGCGCCGGTGAGGACGCCGCCTGGCGGGTTGTCGCCAGCGTCGGCGACGCGCCGGCGGGCAGCCCGAGCGCGGGCGAAACCTCGGTGCCCGTCGACGACCGGCTCACCGTCGTGCTCTGCGGTCGCCGGCTGGAGGCCGCCGACCGGCGTATCGTCGAGGCGTTCGCCGCGCAGGCCGCCGTCGCGCTCCGGCAGGAACGCCTCACCGAAGAGGCCGCCACCGCCCGGCCCCTGGCCGAGGCCGACCGGATGCGCACCGCGCTGCTCGCCGCCGTCAGCCACGACCTGCGCACCCCCCTCGCCTCGGCGAAGGCCGCGGTGTCGAGCCTGCGCAGCCACGACGTCGACTTCGACCCGGACGATCAGGCGGAGTTGCTGGCCACCGCCGACGAGTCCCTCGACCGGCTCGGCCGGCTGGTGGCGAACCTGCTCGACATGAGCCGCCTGCAAGCCGGCGCACTGGGCATCAACGCCACCGCGATCGGCCTCGAGGACGCCGTGCCCCGAGCGCTGGACGAACTCGGCCCCGAGGCCGCCGACGTCACCACCGACATCCCCGCCGACCTGTCCGCCGCCACCGCCGACCCGGGCCTGCTGGAACGGGTCCTGGTCAACCTCGTCGCCAACGCCCTGCGCCACAGCCCACCCGGACAACCACCCACCATCACCGCCAGCGCCCACTCCGGTCAGGTCGAACTCCGCGTCATCGACACCGGCCCCGGCATCCCCGAAGACCAGTGGGACCACGTCTTCCTGCCGTTCCAGCGCCTCGGTGACCGCGACAACAGCACCGGCGTCGGCCTCGGCCTCGCCCTGTCCCGCGGACTCGCCGAGGCCATGGGTGGCAGCATCACCCCGGAGACCACCCCCGGTGGAGGACTGACCATGGTCCTGCGACTGCCCGCCGGCACACCGACCCCAGAGACGGAGGGCCCGCAGTAATGACCCGGATCCTCGTCGTCGACGACGAACCCCAGATCCTGCGCGCCCTGCGCATCAACCTACGCACCCGCGGCTACGACATCGACGTCGCCGCCACCGGCGCCACCGCGCTCAAGGCCGCCGCCAGCCACCCACCCGACCTGGTCGTGCTCGACCTCGGACTGCCCGACCTCGACGGCGTCGACGTCATCCGCGGCCTGCGCGGCTGGACCACCGTGCCGATCATCGTGCTTTCCGGCCGAGCCGGCAGCCAGGACAAGGTCACCGCCCTCGACGCCGGCGCCGACGACTACGTCACCAAACCCTTCGGCGTCAACGAACTCCTCGCCCGCATCCGCGCCGTCACCCGCCGCCATACGACCGGCGCCGACCCGACCAGCCCGGCCGCGAGACTCGGCCGGCACACCGTCGACCTCGCCGCCCACACCATCACCCACGACGACGGCACCGCGATCAAACTGACCCCCACCCAGTGGAGCGTCCTCGAAGCGCTGCTGCGCAACCCCGGCAAGCTGATCAGCCAGCGCCAACTGCTCCACGACGTCTGGGGCCCGGGGTACGAGACCGAGACCGGCTACCTGCGCCAGTACATGGCCCAACTACGCCGCAAACTCGAACCCGATCCCACCCGCCCCCGCCACCTCATCACCGAACCCGGCATGGGCTACCGCTACCAGCCATGAAACGGCAGAACTCAGCATGGACACCCTCACGTACGCAGCCCTGGTCGTCCTCGCCGTCGCAGCGATCTTCCTCGCCGTCGCCGCCGGCGCGGGACTGCTGAACCGGACACCCCTGCGCCGCCCACCCCACACCCCGCCGCAACAGAACGACGACGACCATCCGCGAGGCCAATAGACAGCTGCCACCGCAGGCGATCTCCGACGGTGAGCCCGTCCTCGACGACGAGGTATCCCTGCGCCTCGCGACGGCCGGCAGCCGCTACGTGAGACGACGCCAGCTCAGGATCGCCGCAGGCCGCCGACGGTCCCGCTTCGATTGCGGCGCTGCCGTGAGAGCATGCGGTCCATGATGCTGATCCGCCCGACCGCTGCGCTGCGGCCACGTACCGCAGTCAGCCGTCGCAGCAGCGGGTCGCGCGCGTGATCGGCCGAGCACCGGCGTGGCAGCGGCGGAGCAGCCGGCTGCGGCATCCCGCACAGGTGATCGCTGTCGGCTTCGGCACGGCGGTGGCGGTCGGCACCGTTCTGTTGTCGCTGCCCGTGGCGACCCGCTCCGGCGAGCGGGCCGAGCTGGTGGACGCGCTGTTCACCGCGACGTCGGCCGTCTGTGTCACCGGGCTGGTCACCGTCGACACCGGCAGCTACTGGTCCGGCTTCGGCCAGGCGGTGATCCTGCTGCTCATCCAGGCCGGCGGGCTGGGGATCATGACCCTGGCGACGTTGTTCACCGTGCTGCTGTCCCGCCGGCTCGGCCTGCGGGCCCGGTTCCTGGCCCAGGCCGAGACGAAGAGTCTCGATCTCACCGACGTGCGCGCGGTGGTCCGCCGGATCGTGCTGTTCAGCCTCGCCAGCGAAACGGTGGTCGCGGTGACGCTGACCGCCCGGTTCGCCACCGCGTACGACGAACCGTTCGGTGAGGCGGTGTACGACGGGGTGTTCCACGCAGTGTCGGCGTTCAACAACGCGGGTTTCTCCACCAACGCCGACAGCCTCGTCGGCTACGTGACCGACCCGTGGATCTGCCTGCCGATCGCCGCCGCGGTCATCCTGGGCGGGCTGGGCTTCCCGGTCGTGTTCGAACTGCTCAGATGCTGGCGTCGCCCGGCGCTGTGGTCGGTGCTGACCCGCATCACCCTCGCCCTGACCGGCGCGCTGCTCGTGGTCGGCACCGCCGTGCTGACCCTCGCCGAGTTCTCCAACCCGCGTACCCTCGGCCCGCTCGGCGGCTGGGAGAAACTACAGGCCGGGTTCTTCGCCTCCACCATGACCCGCACCGCCGGATTCAACAGCGTGGACATCGGCGGGATGCGGCCGGAGAGCCTGCTCGCCAGCGACGTGCTGATGTTCATCGGCGGCGGCAGTGCCGGCACCGCCGGCGGCATCAAGGTCACCACGTTCGGGCTGCTCGCCTTCGTGCTCTGGTCGGAGATGCGCGGCGAGATCCACGTCAACGTCGGCCGGCGGCGCATTCCCGCCAGCAACCAGCGCCAGGCCCTCGCGGTCGCGCTGCTCGGCGTCGGCGCCGTGGTCACCGCCACCTTCGCGCTGCTGGCCATCACCCCGCACCGGCTCGACGTCGTGCTGTTCGAGGCGGTGTCCGCGTTCGCCACCGTCGGCCTGTCCACCGGTATCACCGCCACCCTGCCACCCGCGGCCGACCTGCTGCTGGTCGCGCTGATGTTCGCCGGCCGGGTCGGTCCGCTGACCCTGGCCTCGGCGTTGGCGCTGCGCGACCGCAACCGCCGTTTCGAACTACCCGAGGAAAGGACGATCGTTGGCTGAGGCACGCACCGAACCCGTCGTCGTGATCGGGCTGGGCCGCTTCGGCACCGCCCTGGCCCTGGAACTGGTCAACCGGGGCACGGAGGTCCTCGGCGTCGACCACCGCCCGAAGGTCGTCCAGGCCCTTTCCGGGCAGTTGCCGCACGTCATCACCGCCGACTCCACGGACATCGAGGCCCTGCGGCAACTCGGCGTCGCCGAGTTCCACCGCGCCGTGGTGGCCATCGGCACCGACATCCAGGCCAGCATCCTCACCACCAGCCTGCTGGCCGAACTCGGCGTTCCCGACATCTGGGCCAAAGCCATCAGCTCCCAGCACAGCAACATCCTCACCCGCGTCGGCGCCCACCACGTCGTCGCGCCCGAACACGACATGGGTGAACGCGTCGCCCACCTGCTCTCCGGCCGCATCCTCGACTACGTCGAGGTCGACGCCGACTTCGCCGTCATCAAGACCACCCCACCCCGCGACATCGTCGGCGTACCACTGCGGGAGTCCCGCGTCCGCAGCAGATGGGGCGTCACCGTCGTCGCCGTCAAACCCCAGGCAGCCCTGCCCGGCGGCACACCCCGTACCTTCACCCACGCCACCGGAGACACCGTCCTCGCCTACGGTGACCTCATCCTCGTCGTCGGCGCCATCGACAACGTCGAACGCTTCGCCACCACCGATTAGGTCGGACGACGCCGAACGGGGCGGTTCTGGCGTCGGTGGCGTGGGCTACCCCCTGTCGGCACGGACTTCCACCAACGCCCCTGACCGGTGGCCGGAGTGCCCCCCGATGACGCCCGTAAGTGGCCGCTGTTCGGGGGCCCGGCCTGGCGGGCACGGCGATGGCGACATTGCCGACCGTCACGATGAGCCCGCCGATCTGCTCGAGGCGGTCCGGTTGGGTCCGGGCGCCCCAACTCAGGACCGTTGTGGGGCTACCGCCGCATCCAAGACTTCACAGTGCGGCGGCGGTGAACAGGCGGGTGGATGGTCCACCGGTGAAGCAACACGGCGAAGACACCGCCGTCGATTCGGGACAGGCTCTCCGCGGCGGGCCGGATGTGGCTTAGGCCGCTGAAGTGGCCACTCACCGCGACGGCCACATTGGGGAGCACGGCCAGCAGTGTGAGGTTGATCATCACGCGTCGCCGGTCGGCCTTGGGTAGGACCACCGCGATGAACAGCGCTGACAGGGCTGCGGCGAGAGCCGTGACGCTGACGGCCTGTCCGGCCGCGCCGATGGAGACGGTCAGGTCGTCGGCGATGGGCGGAAGAAGGCTGGCGGGCAGGAACTCGTTCGGTCTTGCGTCTGACGCATGGGTCAGGGTTTACGGTCGCGCTCCACCGACCCGAACAAGGAGCGTCAGGTGCGTCCACTGCCTTCCGTCCATCGTCAGGTCCAGTTGCTCACGACTCCGGACGGCCTGCCTCGCCCGGAGGACTTCACCGTCGTCGAGGTCCCGGCGCCTCCCCGCGCGTCCGGCGAGGTCCTGGTCCGCAACCGTGCCTTCCTGGTCACCGCGGCCCTGCTCCGGACCCTCATCGGCGCGGCCGCGGCGGGACTGCCCGGCCCGCGACCCGGCGATCCGCTGCCCGGCCCCGCGATCGGCGAGGTCGTCGCCGCCCCCGCCGCCAGCGGCCTGCGTCCGGGCGAGCTGGTCGGGCACGACCTCGGCTGGCGCGAGTACGCGGTCCTCCCGGTCGACAGGTGCCGTCGGCTCGGCGACTCGCTGCCGGATCCGCTGGCCCACCTGTCGCAGGGCTGGACCGCTCACGCGGCGCTGACCCGCGCCGCCGCCGTCCGGCCCGGCGACACGGTGCTGATCACCGGGGCCGCCGGCGCCGTCGGTTCCCTCGCCGGCCAGATCGCCCGTCGTCTCGGCGCGGCCAGGGTCGTCGGCACCACCGGCTCACCGGCGAAGGCCCGGTTCCTGACCACGGAACTCGGCTATGACGCGGTCGTCGTACGCGGAGCGGAACCGATCACCGGGCAGCTCGCCGACGCCGCTCCGGACGGCGTCGACGTGGCGCTCGACACCGTCGGCGGCGAACAACTCCAGGCGGCGGTGCAGGCCGCTCGGCCCCACGCCCGCATCGTCCTGGTCGGCGCGCTGTCGGCGCAACTCGCCGCCGAGGGCGCCGGCACGACCGCGACGCTGGAACTGGACCTCGTGCCCATCGTGCTCAAGCGGATCAGCATGCGCGGGTTCAACGCCGCCGACCATCCCGACGCGCTCGCCGAGTGGACGCAGCGGTTCGGCGCCTGGCTGTCCACCGGCAGCATCCGGTTTCCGCATACCCGCGTCCGTGGAATCGACCGGGCCGCTCACGCGTTCCAGGAGGCCGTCGAGGGGCGGCATGTCGGCGCCGTCCTGGTGGAGCTCTGACAGCCGGGAGGCACGGTGCGTATCGGTGACGCCGCGGCGGCAGCGGGAACCACACCGCGGGCGTTGCGCTTCTACGAACAGCGAGGACTGCTGCCACCACCGGTACGCACCCGCGCCGGGCAGCGGACCTACCGCACTGCCGACGTGGCCCGGGTGAAGATCATCCGTGAGTTGCTGTCGCTCGGCCTGACCGTCGACGACATCGCCACGCTCAGCGACCACCTTCATCTGCTCGACGGCGACACGCTGCCCGAACACACCGTGCCCGACCGCATCCGGCTGCCCCAGGCGAGTGAGATGTTCCGCCGCCGGTTGGCGGTCGTCGACGGGCACATCGCCCGGCTGACCAGGCTGCGGCAACTGCTGTCCGTCTGCCACGCCCAGTTGGCCGGGACAGCGCCGCCCGCCGACGAGAGCCGCGCGCCAGACCATGATCGGCAACCTGCCGGACCCGGCGACCGCGCACCGGGACAGGGCCGGCCCTGAGGGATGCCCGGAGACTGGTACAGCAGGCTGTTTTCCGGGCCGCAGCGCGTCGGAGTCGGCCCCGCGTCGCTATCGTCTCTGCCGGAAGGTACGCCGATGCCGCGCAGGGACGCCGCTGGCGCTTCGGCCTACTTCGAGCCCCGGGGCCTGCTCGACATGGCCAATGCCAGGGCGGGCGGGCCGGCCGGCGACTGGGCCTACAGCAACACCAACTACCTGCTTGCCGGCCTGATCGCCGAACGGGTCACCGGCCGGCCGTTCAACGAGCTGGTCACCACCCGGGTCATCGAGCGGATCGGCCTGCGCGACACCTACGCGCCCGGGGTCGGTGAGGAAGGCATCCGCGGCCGGCATCCCCAGGGTTACCAGCTCGACGAAGCCACCGGTGAACTGCTCGACTTCACCCGGATGGACCCGAGCTGGGGTTGGGCCGCCGGCCAACTGGTCTCCACCCCGGCCGATCTCCACACGTTCCTGCGGGCCCTGCTGGCTGGCAGGCTGCTCGAACCCGCGCAACTGGCCGAGCTGCGGACCACCGTCGCCGTGCATCCGCAGTCGGACGTGCGGTACGGGCTGGGTCTCTTCCGTACCCCGTTGAGTTGCGGCGGGGTGGCGTGGGGCCACGGCGGTGACATCCCCGGCTACTCGACCGTCGACGGCGCCACCGACGACGGTCGCGCGGCGACCCTGGTGGTCACCTCGCTCAACGGGTCGGTCGTGGACGGCTCTGTCGCCGCCGACCGGGCCGCCCTCGTCGACGCCGCGCTCTGCGCGAGGTGACCGGCGCGGCAGGAGTACGCCCCTGAGCCACGCTGATCGCCGTGCCGGTACCGGCCTGGTACCGGCACGGCGATCGGCTGCGGTCTGGCCGCCGGGAGGTGAGGGCAGAGCCCGCCACGGGGCGAACAGGAAAACGAAAATCAGTTCCGATATGCTGGACGCCACCCTCTCGACGTAGGAGATCTCGTGGCCGTACCGAAGCGGAAGATGTCGCGGTCGAACACCCGGCACCGGCGGGCGCAGTGGAAGGCCAGCGTGCCGCAGTTGACCCCGTGCCCGTGTCCGCGCAAGGAGATGGTGGTGCCACACCGGGCCTGTGCCCACTGCGGCCTGTACAAGGGTCGTCCGGTGGTGGACCAGCCGTGACGGACCGGCTACCGGTGACCGTGCTGTCCGGGTTCCTCGGCGCGGGGAAGACGAGCCTGCTCAACCACGTCCTCGCGAACCGGGACGGGCTGCGGGTGGCGGTGATCGTCAACGACATGAGCGAGGTCAACATCGACGCCGCCCTGGTGCGCGACGGCGGCGCGTTGTCACGGACCGAGGAGCGGCTGGTCGAGTTGACCAACGGCTGCATCTGCTGCACCCTCCGCGACGACCTGCTCGACGAGGTGGCCCGGCTGGCCCGGCAGGGCCGCTTCGACTACCTGCTGATCGAGTCCAGCGGTATCTCCGAGCCGATGCCGGTCGCCGCCACCTTCGCCTTCGGCGTCGAGGACGGCCAGGTCCTCGACGACCTGGCCCGGCTGGACACCACCGTCACGGTCGTCGACGCGGCGGGCCTGACGGCCATGATCGAGGCAGGGGAGACCCTCGAGGCGCGCGGGCTGGCCGCGTACGAGGGCGACGACCGCGGAATCGCGGATCTGCTGGTGGACCAGATCGAGTTCGCCGACGTGCTGGTGGTCAACAAGACGGACCTGATCGCGCCGGAGGACCTGGCGGTGGTCGAGGCGCTGCTGGCCCGGCTGAACCCGGCCGCCCGGCAGATCCGCGCCGTCCACGGGCGGGTGCCGCCGGCGGAGATCCTGCACACCGGCCGGTTCGACCTGGAGCGGGCGGAGACCGCGCCCGGCTGGGTGGCGGAGCTCAACGGCGGGCACGTGCCGGAAACCGAGGAGTACGGCATCTCCAGCATCGTGTTCCGCGACCACCGCCCGTTCCACCCGCAGCGACTGTGGAACCTGTTGACCGCCGGTCTGGACGCCTTCGGGGTCGTCCGGTCGAAGGGGTTCCTGTGGCTGGCCAGCCGCCCGGACGTCCAGGCGCTGTGGTCGCAGGCCGGGCCGTCCGGGCGGTGCGACCCGGTCGGCGTGCCGGTGACGGCCTCCGGGGAGTGGCCGGAGGATCCCGACGAGCGGGCCGAGTTGGAGTCCCGCTGGCATCCCGTCTTCGGTGACCGGCAGCAGGAACTCGTCCTCATCGGCGTCCACCTCGACGGCGACGGCCTGCGGGCCGCCCTGGCGGCGTGTCTGCTCACCGACGCGGAGACCGCCGCGGGGGAGGACGCCTGGCGGGTCCTGCCCGACCCGTTCCCCGAATGGGACCTGGGTGACCTGCACGACCATGATCACACCGATCCGGTCCCGGTATGACGACGGCGACCACCCTGGGAGCCGATGATGTGGTCCGGTGGCGGCGCGACTGGGAGACCATGATGCGCCACCACCAACCCGGCCGCGACGACCGCCTCGCTGCCGGTCTCACCGCCGCCGAACAGGCCCAGGGACGCGCCCCTGAGCGGGTGCTCGACACCGGCGGCGGGCCGGGCACCACCGCCGAGGCGGTCCTGCGGAGCGGGTCCGCGACTGGTACCCCGAGGCCCGAAACCTGCTCGCCCCGACCGGGCTGCTCCTGGTCGCCGACGCCATGCCCGACGCGCCCTTCGCGGCGAAGCCATGGAGCGGCGACACCGACCCGTGGACCACGTGGTGGACCGCCCTGGCCGGGGAACCGACGATGGCACCGCTGCTGACCGAACGCACGGCGACGCTCAGTGGCCTCTGCTCGGCGGAGTGCGTCGCGTCGACGGACTGGCACGGCGAGGCGGCCCGGCCTGCCGGGTTCACCGATGCGACGGTCCCGTACCAGTACGCCGGCCATGCCCTGATGGCGTTCCGCCGATGAGCCGGCCCTCACCACGTGGTGCCCGCGTGACCGTCGCCTACTGCGACGGCCACCGCTGCCGCGCGCTACGCCACCGCGCCTTTCCGCAGGTGCCCGACGAGCCGGCGGATCTGGCCGAGGTTCTCGGGCAGGCGGTCCGGGCCAGCCACGGTGGTGTCCTGGTCCGGACGGAGTGCCTCGGCGCCTGCCACCGCGCACCCACCCTGCTCCTGCTCACCGGTTCCGACCCGACCGGCCGGCGCGGCATGCTGGTCGGGCCAGTCGAGGAACGCCAGCACGTCGACGCGGTGGTCGACCTCATCCGGAACAGCCAGTGTGACCGCCGCGCTGGCGACGACGCGTGCCGACAGACGGGAAGCCGGGTGCGACACGAGGACGGGAGTAGTGACGATGAGCAGCGGTGAGCGGTCGAACGGGACCGTCGATGTGTTCGAACAGGCCGCGACGAGTTATGACCGCACCGGGGTGTCCTTCTTCGGGCCCTTCGGCGTTGAACTGGTCCGTCGTGCCGGCATCCGCCCGGGAGAGCGGGTCCTGGACGTCGGCTGCGGCCGGGGAGCGGTCCTGTTCCCCGCGGCGCGGGCGACCGGGCCGGCCGGTCAGGTCACCGGCATCGACCTGGCGCCGGCCATGGTGGCACTCACCGCCGAGGACGTCAGCCGCGCCGGGCTGACCCACGTAGACGTGCGGATGGGCGACGCCCAGCAGCCGGAATTCCCGGCCGGCAGCTTCGACGCGGTCCTGGCCGGGCTGGTCGTCTTCCTGCTATCCGACCCCGGGCAGGCCCTTCGGGCGTACGCGCGGCTGCTCCGACCGGCGGGCCGGCTGGCGGTCAGCACCTTCGCCGCCCAGGACCCGGCGTTCGTCGCCGCCCTGGACGCCCTCGCCGGGCATCTGCCGGCCGACCGGCCCCGACCGGCGCCGGCGGCCGACCCGTTCGCCGACGACGGCGCGATCACCGCGACCATGGCGGCCGCCGGCCTCACCGTCACCACGATCACCGAGCACCGGGTGGACAGCCACTTCCGGGACGTGGACCACTGGATGGAGTGGATGTGGTCCCACGGCGGACGCGCCCTGCTGCGGCACATCCCGACCGACCGGCTGCAGGCCGCGACCACCGACGCCGCTCGCGCGCTCGGACCAGCCCGCCGGCCCGGTGACGGCCTGACCCTGACCACCGCGATCCGGATCACCGTCGCGACGCCGCACCTCAGCGTCGAGCCACAGGAGCCGTCGTAACGAGCGTGCGGCGAGCGTACTCCACGCGGGGTGACGGGTTCCGCGACGCATGACGGTGTCGTGGCAGGTAGAAGGTGAGACCGCACCCTGGAGATCTTCGGCGTCCACACGGCGCGCTCCCGCTGACCTCCGCCGGGCAGGGACAGCGATCCGCCCTACCTCGACCCGATCCGCGACGCCGCCGTCATGTGCCGGCGCAGGTCGCGCAGACGCCCCGGAGGTCGAGCCGGTCGGGGTGCGGGGTGAAGCCGGTGTGCTGATGCAGCTCGGTGAGCCAGCTCGTCACGATCTCGGGCGGGCACTCGGTCACCGTCTCGCAGCAGGTGCAGATGAGGTGCTGGTGCGGTGCGGTGCCGCAGTGCCGGTAGGCGCGCTGACCGTCGAGGTCGAAGCTGTGCAGGAGGCCGGCGTCGGCGAGGCTGTGCAACGCGCGGTAGACGGTGGTCAGGCCGATGTGCCGCACGGTCCTGGTGAGCTCGGTGTGCACCTCCTGAGCGGTGAGCGGGCGGGATCTTCCGACCAGCAGCGCCAGGACGGCACGGCGCTGCGCGGTGGGCGTCAGACCGACGACCCGCAGCTGCGCGTCCGGAACGAGAGGGGCGGTCATCTCAGGGGCGTACGCCGAGGCGCACGCTACGGGCGGAGAGCCGGAACAGGTCGGCGCGGTGACCGGGCCATGCCTCGTCGGCCGGGTCGAGGAGGCAGTCCCAGGCGTCGAGGTCGACGGCAGGTAACAGGCCGGTGGGCCGCAACCGGTCCTGGGCGGCGTCGACCAGCTGTGGCGCCAGCGCGGCCCAGTCGACCGGGGTCCCGGTGCTCATCCGCTCTGGGGTCCGCGGCGGGCGTGCTTCTGGCGGAACTTCTCGACCCGGCCGGCGGTGTCGAGCAGGCGTTGCTTGCCGGTCCAGAAGGGGTGGCTGGCGGAGGAGATCTGGACGTCGATGACGGGGTAGGTGTTGCCGTCGGTCCATTCGACGGTCTGGTCGCTGGTGGCGGTGGAGCGGGTGAGGAAGGCGAGGTCGGCGCCCTTGTCGCGGTAGACGACGGGCCGGTACTCGGGGTGGATTCCGGGCTTCGTGCGGGTTGCGCTCCGTCGGTGTCGGTGTGTCCCGGTGTGGGTCGGGGCCTGTGGTGACGACGACATCGGCTTCCTCTCGACTTAACTGGAAACGATTGTCATTCTAAGCGCATGCGAGCCGTCGAAGCGAACAGGGATGCGCGGGTGGGTGCGGCACAGGCGTGGAAGGCCGGTGAGGTTCTCACCGTCACGGTCCACCTCAAGCTCGGCCCGGGCGGCTGCGATGAGGACGTCGATCGACTCGCTGCCCTACTGGCCTTTCTGCGCGGCGACCCGGGACCGGTGTCACCGTCGGCGCGAGCGACGGGCCTTCACCTGCGGATCGATCCTCGAGCACGGGCGGTCTACCGCGGCCAGGCCGAGGTCGTCCTGACCCGTCGGGAGTACGACCTGCTGCTCTGCCTGGCCGAACATCCACGCCAGGTCTTCACCCGACGGCAACTGCTGGACCAGGTCTGGGGGCATCCCTACACGGGGCCGCGCAGCGTGGACGTCCACGTCCGGCGGCTGCGCGCCAAGATCGGCACGGATGTGCCCGTGGTGACGACGCTGCGCGGTGTTGGCTACCGCCTCGGCGCCGACTGCGCCGTCGAGATCGTCGACACCCCGGTGGGGATGTGACCGAACGGCTGATGTAAGACTGAAAACCGTTTTCGTTACCGTATGGATCTCATCAAGGAGCGAGCACCGTGTCCCGACGCTGCGACGTCACCGGCGCGAAGCCGAGCTTCGGCAACGCCGTGTCCCACTCCCACCGGCGCACCCGCCGCCGGTGGAACCCGAACCTGCAGAACCACCGTTACTGGCTGCCGTCCGAGCGACGGTGGGTCAACCTCACCCTGACCGCGAAGGCACTCAAGACCGTGGACCGCAAGGGCATCGAGAAGGTCGTCGCCGAGCTGCGCGCCCGAGGGGTGAAGCTCTGATGGCCCGCCAGACCGACGTCCGCCCGATCGTGCGGCTGCGCAGCACCGCAGGCACCGGCTACACCTACGTCACCCGCAAGAACCGCCGCAACGACCCGGACCGCCTCTCGCTGCGCAAGTACGACCCGATCGCGCGCCGCCACGTCGAGTTCCGCGAGGCCCGCTGATGGCCAAGAAAAGCCTGGTCAACCGGCAAGCCCGCCGCGAAAAACTGGTAGCCCGGCACGCCCCGGCGCGGACGGAACTCAAGCGGGTGGTCGCCCATCCGGACACCGACCCGGACGTACGCGCCAAGACGGCCCGCCGGCTCAGCCGGCTGCCACCGGACTCCAGCCCGGTACGGCTGCGGTCACGGGACCAGATCGACGGCCGTCCGCGCGGGGTGCTGTCCCGGTTCGGACTGTCCCGGGTGCGCTTCCGCGAGCTGGCCCTACGCGGCGAGCTCCCCGGGATACGCAAGGCGTCGTGGTGATCTCACCACAGATACCACCGCGCGTAGGCGCGGGGTGAAAGGGGAGGAATGAATGTGACAGGGAGGGCTCGCGGCTTCGCGGCCCTGATGGCCGGGGCGGTGGTGGTCGCCGGCACGTTGCTGGCGCCCACCGCCGCGTCGGCGGCCGAGAAGGTGGTGCTCTCCAAGGGGCACACCGACGCGGTCGACGTGCACTACGAGGGTGGTGCGCTGTCGTTGAAGGTCAATGACGACACGGGCAGCTCCCCGGTGAAGCGGGATCCGGCGGACGTGACGTTCCAGGTGCTGCCGGAGGCGGCCATGGCCGTTCCCGCCGATCCCCGGTTCGCCTTCCTCGGGCCCGCGGGCAGCCAGGTCTGGCTGCTGCCGCTGACCCAGGACCCGGACCTGCTCTGGCCGGGCTGGAACACCACCACCCTGAAGACGGGAGTCTTCGAGGGCAACAAGGTGCGGCTTAGCCTGGTCGACGTGCAGGGACCGGGCAACGTCACGCTGTACACGCAGGACTCGTTCGCCAATCCGGTCATCAAGTTCCGCTCCGACGACGGGTTGCCGGACGCGATCGACGTGCCGGTGCCCACCCACGCGCACTCGAACTGGGCGTTCAGCGCGCTGGGCAACTACACGCTGAAGTTCCAGGCCGACGCCACGCTGACCAACGGCACGACGGTCAGCACCGGGCCGGTCGACTACTCGTTCGTCGTCGGCGAGCTGTCCGGCGGCGGGCCGGAGGTGAGTCTGTCGGTCAGTGGCATGGCCGACGAGTACCAGCCCAACGACACCGTCACGCTCAACGCGGTGCAGACCCCACAGACCGAGCTGGACCACTACCACTGGTTCAGCAGGTGCCCCGGTGCGGACGACTGGACCATCGTCCCGGGTGAGGCCGGCGCGAGCTACTCCTTCACCGCGACCCGGGAGCTCAACGCCTGCGAATACGTGGCCAAGCTGTACGGCGACGGCCACAGTGTGGTCGCGAGCAGCGAACCGGTGACGTTGTGGGTGGCATTCCCGCCGCAGGAGCCGGGCACCTCACAGACGATCACCGCGTCGATCGACGAGACTCAGGGCGCTCTGGTGATCAGCGTCGACCCGGACGACCGGGCCGTGGTGCTGCCGCCCGCACAGCTCAACGCAGGTGGCGACCGGTGGGAGAGCAACGGTGAACTCCGGCCGGTCACGGTGACCGACACCCGCGCCGGCCAACCGGGTTGGAGCGCGTCCGGCCAGATCCCGGCCGACTTCACCGGTCCGGGCGGTGCGACGTTCAGCTCCGGCTACCTCGGCTGGAGCCCCCGGGTGCTGGCCCAGGGTTCCGGGCAGGGTGTCGTGCCGGGCCCGGAGGTGGCGCCGTACGTCGTCGGAACCGGCGGCGGCCTCGGCAACAGCGCGGTGCTGGGTTCGGCGCCGGGCGGCGCCGGTCGGGGTACCGCACAGCTCGGTGCAGGGCTGCGACTGAGCCTGCCCACCGAGACGGCCGCGGGAACCTACACCGCAACCCTCACCCTCACCGCGATCTGATCGCCTGACCCGTCCGGCGACCGGCGACGAGCCGGCCGCTGGACGGTCGCGGGTGGGTGGGCCGTTGCCGCGACCCGCCCACCCGCCTCACCTCTCGCACCCTGAGGAACGGAAACCGTCTCCGCCATGCGCCTGCTCGCCGCCGTCGCCATCGGCATCGCCCTGCTCGGTGCGGCCCCGACGCCACCTACACCGGCGTCTCCCGCAGCTTCTGCGCCGTCCGTCGTGACCTGGGGGGTGGCACCGTCGACCGCGAAGGGTCCGAACGGTCGGCCGGCGTTCGCCTACAAGCTCGACCCCGGCGCCACCCTCACCGACTACGTCGCGGTCACCAACCACTCGGCACGCCCGCTCACCCTGAACCTCTACGCCAGCGACGCGTTCACCACCACACAGGGCGGGTTCGACCTGCTGGCCGGTGACCGGCGACCCACCGACGTCGGCGCCTGGGTGCGCTTCACCCAGCGGACCCTGACCATCCCGTCGACATCCCGGTTGAACGTCCCGTTCACCCTCACCGTGCCGGCCAACGCCACACCCGGGGACCACGCCGGAGGGATCGTCGCCTCGCTCGCCGCCACCACGGCGGACGCCCAGGGCAACCAGGTCGCCGTGGACCACCGGGTCGGCGCGCGCATCTACCTGCGGGTCACCGGTGAGCTGCGACCCGCGCTCACCGTCAAGAATCTCCGGGTACGGCACGCCGGCTCGCTGAACCCCCTCGGCGGGGGCACGCTGACCGCGACCTTCACCATCCGCAACACCGGCAACGTCCGGCTCACCGGGCAGCCCACGCTCACCGCGGCCGGCCCGTTCGGCGTCGGTCGGCGCTCGATCGACGCCGCGGCCCTACCGGAGATCCTGCCCGGCGGCGAGTTGATCACCACCGTACGCATGACGGGCGTCCCGCCGCTGTTCCGGCTGACCGCGAGCGCCGCCGTCACACCTGCCACCGTGGGTGACCAGGTTCTCGACCCGCCGCCGCAGGGCGGCACGGCGCAGACCACCGTCTGGGCGGTGCCCTGGCCGCAGCTGGTCCTGCTGGCGCTGCTGGCCCTCGTCGGCTGGGCACTGGTGGCCGCCCGCCGCCGACGGGCCCGACAGGTCGCGCAGGCGCTGGCAGCCGCCCGGGAGGAGGGCCGCGCCGAGGCCAGCCGGCAGACCGACCCGAACGACTCCGCGACGATCGACGACCGGACCTCGCGGCAGGACTTAACGCCACCTCGCCTGGGGAGCAAGCAATGAGGACGAGAAGTATGCGTGTCGGCGCCGCCGGCCTGGCCATGGCCGTTCTGGCGCTGGCCGCCGGGGCGACGCCGGCGGCGGCCGAACCTTCCGTGGTCACCGCGGCCGGCGCGGACCTGGTCGCGGTGACGCTCGGCGGTGACTCGATGTCGCTGCGCATCCGGGATGCCGCGCAGGTGGCCGGCGACGCGCCGGGGCACGACCCAGCCGATGTGGTGCTCGGCCCGGACGGCGGCCTGGCCGGCCGGGTGCCGGCCGGGAAGGTTTTCGCCTTCCTCGGCGCGCCGGGCCAGCCGGTGTGGTCACTGGCCGCCGGCGACACCGGCTTTCCGGCCTTGGACACCACCGGGGTACGCCCGGGTGTCGTCACCGACGACACGGTGGCCCTCACCCTGCGCTCGGTCGAGGGGCCCGGTCACTTCACCGCCTACGCCCTGGCCGGTATCGGCGGGGCGAGCCCGATACTCGGCAGCCGCCCCGGCGTGCCGCAGACGGCGCAGCTACCGGTGGGCACGCGTACCGGCGGTGTGGTCTGGGCCTTCGACGCAACAGGCGACTACCGGCTCACCCTGACCGGCTCGGCCACCCTGCGCTCGGGCCGGAAGGTCAGCGCCGACGCGACGTACCGGGTACGTGTGCCGGCCATCAGCCCCGGTGGACAGGCTCCGCTGCCGGCCCTGCCCCAGCCGGCGGCGCGGCCCGGCGGGCAGTCGGCAACGCGGCAACTGGCCGCACCCCCACCCCCCGCCGCACCGAAGCCGGAAGCCGCGCCGAAGCCCGCCGCCGCGCCGCCCGCGAAGGCAGCAGCGCCCGCGACCGGCGCCCGCCAGGTGATCGCCGACGGGCACGTCGACATGGGCCCGCAACTGTCCGGAAACAGCTGGACGATCCGGATCAAGGACGACCGGACCAGCCCTCCGGTCTGGCGGGAGACCGCCGACGTGGTGCTGCACGTCAAGGACAACGCGAAGATCACCGTGCCGGCCGACGCCGACTTCCTCGGCGAACAGGGTGACACGGTGTGGCTGCTGCCGCAGTCGCAGCAGGCGGGCATCGTCTGGCCCGGCTGGAACACCCAGCACGAGACGGTCGTGTCCGGCGTCAAGGGCAACGTCACCTGGACGCTGAAGGGGGTCACCGGGCCCGGCCGGTACGCCCTGTTCCTCACCGGCTCGTTCGGCAAGGCGGACGTGCTGTTCGACTCCGCCAAGCCGTTCCCGCAGCAGCTGAGCATCCCGCTCAACACCCACGCGCACGGCAACTGGGCGTTCGCCAAGCCCGGCCTCTACCGCCTCGCGGTGCAGATGAGCGGCACCACCACCGCCGGCAAGTCGGTCACCGACACGAAGACCCTCACCATCGCCGTCGGCGACAGCACCGACCCGAACAGCGGCTTCGGCTCGGTGGCCGGCACCGGCTCCGGGGACGGCGGTGCGGATCAGGGTGGCGGCGGGCCCCTGCCGCGTACCGGTGCCGGTTGGGTGCTGACGGCCGCGGCGGCCGGCATCGTCCTGGTGGCGGTCGGCGCCCTGCTTGTGGTGTTCGCCCGTCGCCGGCACACCGTCCTGCCCGATCCGCCCGGCGGGGTGTCCGCGTGACGGTCCACCTGTCGCGCACGGGGTGGCGGATGCTCGTACCGGCGCTGCTGATCGTCCTGCTGGGCACCGGTTGCCGCTCGGAGGTGGCACTGAGCGCGAACGACGAGCGGGTCCAGGTCGTCACCACCACCGGAATCCTGCGGGACCTGGTGAGCAACGTCGGTGGTGGTCGGGTGGCGGTGAGTTCGTTGGTGCCGGACGGCGCCGATCCGCACAGCTACGAGCCGTCCCTGCGGGACGTCCGCGACGTGGTCTACGCCGACGTCGCGTTCAGCAACTACCTGCTCCTGGAAGAGCAGGCCGTCATCAAGGCGCTGGACGCGAACCTGCGCGACGGCGTACCGAACATCTCCCTGGCCGAGGGAGCGGTGAAGTACGCCGCGGAGATCATCCCGCTGGTCGAGGACGTGTCGCTGGACACCATCTGGCTGGGCATGCGGGTGCGCGGCACCGGGGCGGCGCAGGGCGCGAACCGCTCCTCGGACGTCCTGCTCAGCGCGACCGCGGCGGACGGGCCGGGTCGGGTGTTCGCGTACCTGACCGAGTCGTTCGGCAACCCGTCGTTCTACGTCGACTCGGGCGACGGGTTCGACGCCGCCAACGGGTACCGGGACGACACCGCCACGCTGCCACCCGACGCGCACACGCACATGAGCTGGGCGTTCACCAAGCCGGGCGTCTACCGGCTGACCATGCGGGCACAGTTGGCGGTCACCCCCGACACGGCGCCCGTCCCGCTGGGCGAGCAGGCGTTCACCTTCGCCGTCGGGGTGGATCCGCGCTCGGTGCCGGGCATGACCGGAGCGACCGTACTCGACTCCGGGCACGCCGACGTCACCGTCGACCTCGACGAGCGGCGGCTCTACCTGTTCGCCGACCCGGAAGGCAGCGGCGAGGCCAGTCAGCGGGTGCACGACCCGACCACCACCGTCATCGAGGTACCGAACAAGGCGCTGCGCGAGGTGCCCGGCGACCGCCGGTTCCGGTTCCTCGGTCGGCCCGGCGCCCCGGTCCACCAGCTTCCGCAGGCGGTCCTCGGCAAGCACGTGCACGGCGAGATCGACCCGCACCTGTGGCAGAACGTCCGCAACGCCATCTCCTACGTGGAACTGATCCGGGACACCCTGATCCGGGTCGACCCCCGGGGAGCGACGGTCTACCGTGCGAACGCCTCCGCCTACATCCGGGAACTGGAGAAGGTCGACACCTACGTCCGGGAGACCGTCGCCCGGATCCCGGCGTCGCGGCGTCACCTGGTCAGCACCCACGACGCGTTCGGCTACCTGGGCCAGGCGTACGGAATCCAGATCTCCGGCTTCGTCACTCCGAACCCCGCCACCGAGCCGAGTCTCGCCGATCGCCGCCGGCTCACCGAGACGATCCGCAACCTGAGGATCCCCGCCGTCTTCCTGGAACCGAACCTGGCCGCCCGGTCCACCACCCTGACCGAGGTGGCCCGTGAACAGGGGCTGCGGGTCTGCCCGATCTACGGCGACACCTTCGACCGGGACGTCACCACGTACACGCAGATGATGCGGTTCAACGCCGACTCCCTGCACGACTGCCTGACCGGAGACAACTGATGGAGAAAACAGTGACGACCGGACGGACGCTGTTCGGCCGGCGCCCCGGTACCACCGTCCCACGGCTCGCACTGGCCGCGCTGCTCGTGCTGTCGGCGCTCCCGGCTCCGGCGCGGGCCGCTGAACCGACACCGGGCCTCGGCCAGTCGATCGCCGCCGACCAGCCACTCGCCGCCGGCCGGACGGAACTCGCCACCGGACACGTCGACATCGGCCCCCGCTACGTCGACGACCGATGGACGGTGCTGATCCACGACGGCACCCAGGAGCGACCGGTGTGGCGCAACCCGGACGAGGTCCTGCTCCGGGTTTCCGACGCCGCACTGCAGACCGTCCCGGACGACCAGGCGTACGCCTTCCTCGGCGTCGACGCCGGCAAGCGGGTATACGTGGTGCCGCAGGTCCAGAACCCCGACATCGTGTGGCTCGGCTGGAACACCCAGGACCCCCGGGTGATGCAGACCATCGACCGCGGCGTCACCCTGACCCTGCTCGGCGTACGCGGGCCCGGAAGCCTCACGACCTATCTCCAGGCGGGCAACTTCACCGCCCCGCAGCCGCTGTGGCGATCCACCGACCCGAAGGCCCAGCCCTTCTGGGCCGCGGTCAACACCCACACCCACGCCAACTGGGTGTTCAGCGCACCCGGCGTCTACCTGGTCGCCGTACGCGCGTCGGCCGACCTGGTCAACGGCGAGACGGTCTCGGCGACCCGTACGCTGCGCTTCGCCGTGGGCGACGCCACCAGCGCCGACGAGGCGTACGCGGCCACCGCGGACATCCCCGCGGCGGCCGAGCCGGCGCCGGCCGACGAGGACGTGGCCGGGGCCACCGGACCGGCCGACACGTCACCGGCGGTGCTGCTCGCGGCGCTGGCAGGCGTGGCCGTCCTGCTGGTCGGGGGACTGGTGTTCCTGCTGGTGCGTGGACGCGGTGCGAAGCGGCGGGCCGAACGGGAACGCGCCGCAGCGCTGCCGGAGGACCAGCGGTGAGAGCACTCGACATCGAAGGGCTGGACGTGGACCTCGGTGGCCGGGCGGTCCTGCGGGACATCCGCCTGCATCTCGACCGGGGTGAGCTGGTCGGGCTGCTCGGACCCAACGGCGCCGGGAAGACCACCCTGCTGCGCGCCATCCTTGCCCTGATCCGGACCCGCGGCGGCACGGTGACGGTGGAGGGCCAGCCGTCGCGCCCCGGCCGTTCCGGAGTCGGGTACGTACCGCAGCGTCACGAGTTCACCTGGGACTTCCCGATCTCCGTCGAGCAGGCCGTGATGACCGGTCGTACCGGTCGCATGGGCCTGCTCCGCCGGCCCGGCGTCGGCGACTGGCGGGCGGTCGGTGAGGCGATGGACCGGGTACAGCTGACCGGGCTGCGCCGCCGGCCGGTCGGTGAGTTGTCCGGTGGACAACGTCAACGCGTCCTGGTCGCGCGGGCGCTCGCGCTCGCGCCGAGCATCCTGCTGCTCGACGAGCCGTTCACCGGGCTGGACATGCCCACCCAGGAACTGCTGGGCGACCTGTTCACCAGTCTGGCGCGGGAGGACCGCGCGGTCCTGATGACCACCCACGACCTGGTCGCGGCGGTCGACTCCTGCACGCGCCTGGTCCTGCTCAACGGCCGGATCGTCGCGGACGGGCGACCGGCGGACCTGCAGGACCCCGAGCTGTGGACGACGACCTTCGGGGTCAGCGCGACCTCCCCCCTGCTGAAACTCGTGAGGGCAGCCTGATGTCGATCACCGACTTCCTCACCGACCTGCTCAACCCGGACCTCGCGTTCCTGCCCAAGGCGTTGGCGATCGCGGTGATGTCCAGCATCGTCTGTGGCGTCGTCGGCTGCTACGTCGTACTCCGAGGGATGGCCTTCATCGGCGACGCGGTGGCCCACGCGGTCTTCCCGGGCATCGCGGTCGCCTTCGTGCTGCAGGGCAGCCTGGTGCTCGGTGGGGCCGTCGCCGGTGTCGCCACCGCCCTGCTGATCGCGGTCTTCTCCCAGAACCGGCGGATCAAGGAAGACTCGATCATAGGTGTCTTCCTGGTCGGCGCGTTCGCCCTCGGCATCGTGATCATCTCGCAGGCCCCCGGGTACGCCGGGTCGCTGCAACAGTTCCTGTTCGGCTCGATCACCGGCATCCCCGACCGGGACCTCTACGTCGTCGGCGGCACCGGTCTGGTCATCCTCGGTCTGGTGCTCGCCCTGCACAAGGAGTTCGTCGCCGTCTGCCTCGACCGGGAGATGTCCCGCGCGATGGGGCTGTCCGTCTTCTGGCTCGACATCGTGCTCTACGTCCTGGTCACCCTGGCCGTGGTGATCTCCCTGCAGACCATCGGCAACATCCTCGTCCTGGCCCTGCTGATCACCCCCGCGGCGGCGGCCCGCCTACTCACCGACCGCCTCGGGGTGATGATGCTGCTCGCCCCGGTGATCGGCGGCACGTCAGCGGTCGTCGGGCTGTACCTGTCCTGGAGCTACGACACACCGGTCGGCGGCACCATCGTCCTGGTCGCGACCGCCGTCTTTCTCGCCGCCTGGCTGCTCGCCCCCCGCCACGGCCTGCTGACCAGACGGTGGCGGCGTCCGCAGGGGCAGGACCTGTTGCCGTCGTCGCCTGACCCCGCTCCCCGAAGAATCTCATGAATTCCGTTATCATTTCCGTGATCCGCCGAGGAGCGTGGTACCTCCGGTGGGCGGATCAGGGGAGACGTGGCGGTCTCGGTGACGAGGCCGCCACGTCGTAGGGTGGCGACCCGGCTGGGGCTCGGGCGCCTCCTGCGAAGCGATCGTCAGGACGCGCGCTTCGTCGTTGCGCGCCGCCGGGCCCGCAGACATGCCGCCTTGTCAGGTCGGGCAGGTGCCACCCGACGTGGCGCAGCGTCCGACGTCCGCGTACGCCTCGCATGCCGTGACGCGGCGCCGGACAACGAGGCTGAGACGGTCTGGCAGGTCTGCCGACGGCACTGGCGAGTACGTGCGCCTCGACGCGTACCGACCGCACGTGCCGCAAGGCCATGTGGGCCGAGGACGGTGACCGGCCCGACCGTGACAGGTCGCCGCCACAGGTGCCGTGACGTGTTGCCGTGATCGCCTCCACCGATCAGCCCTTCCCCGGCTTAATAGAAACGACTATCGTTTGCATTAGTTGCGGTCCATGCGGGACCGCGGAGAAGGAGATCTTCGTGCGCAAGCCCATCCGCCTGCTGCTTGCCTCCGGGGCGGCGACCGTGGCACTGCTCGCGGCGGCACCACCGGTGCAGGCATCCCTGGTGACGTTCAACTCCGGGCACCTCGACCTGGTCGACATCGCCTACGAGGACGGTGCGCTGGAACTCGGCGTCCACGACGAGGACAACGACGTCGAGTACGCCGCCGACGAGGTCAAGGTCGTCGTGAAGCGGCAAGCCAAGGTCACCGTCCCGAACGACCCCGCCTTCGGCTTCCTCGGTACGCCCGGCGTGTCGAAGGTCTGGATCCTGCCCGAGATCCAGAACACCAGTCTGGTCTGGCCCGGCATCGCCGCCGAGGAGGTCGAGACCGGCACCTTCACCGCCGATACCCTTACCCTCAGCCTGCGGTCGGTCAACGGCCCCGGGCAGCTCGCCATCTACACCGAGAACGCCGTCGGGCAGCCCACCGTCCTCGCCGACAGCGGCGACGGACTGCCCGACACCATCGCCCTGACCGCCGGCGACCACCTGCACGCCAACTGGGCCTTCGACAGCGCCGGCACCTACCGCGTCACCTTCCGCGCCACCGGCACCCTCGCCGCCACCGGGCAGAAGGTCACCAGCGAGCCGGCCACCCTGCGCGTCGTGGTCAAGGAGTGAACACCGTGCGTACCCGCAGCCGCTTCCTCACCGGCCTCACCCTGACCGCAGCCCTGCTCGCCGGCACCGCCGTCCCCGCTGTCGCGGCGCCGATCGTCCTGTCCAGCGGCCACGTCGACGTCATCGACGTCGACTACGCCAGCGGAGCGCTGACCGTCAACCTGCTCGACGACACCGTCAGCCCACCGGTCGAGCGCAACCCCGCCGACGTCGTCCTGCGCGTGCCCAACACCGCCAAGGTCACCGTGCCCGGTGGCAGCGCGTGGTCGTTCCTCGGCACGGGTGGCAACGCTTGGATCCTGCCGCAGAGCAACACCGCCGGACTGCTCTGGGCCGGCTGGAACACCACCGAGATACCCGGCGGCGTGCTCCAGAACAACCGGGTCACCTTCAAACTCACGAACGTCAGCGGCCCGGCCGGCTTCAGTGTCTACACCACCACCCTCGGCACCCCGACGGTCCTGTTCGACAGCGGCAACGGCCTGCCCGACAGCCTCAACGTCAACCGCAACACCCATGCCCACGTCAACTGGGGCTTCGACGCCGCCGGCACCTACACCGTCACCTTCGAAGTCACCGGCAAACTCGCCTCCACCGGCGCCACCATCACCTCCGGCGCCAAGACCTGGACCTTCGAGGTCCTCCCCTGACCACCGCCACCTCAGGTAACTCCATCAGACGTCCGCCGAGGTAGGGAGTGCCTGCAAGCGGCGGAACCGGCCGGCGCGAGGCCACAGCCCACCCGGGCCTCGCGCCGGCCGATCTGCCGATGCGGCAGCGGGGGCGATGACGGCGGGGCCGACCGGCGCGAGTCCGTGGAGACCAGGAACTACAGCGCGGCCCCACCTTTACGGCATCGGTTGGCCTCAGGGAAGTTCTGCGCACGCGGGCGAGCCAGCGGTCCCGGGCGGCGGTGGGTGGCTGCCAGCTACCGCCCCGCCCCGGTTCGGGCTCACTGGTGCAGATGTGCGCGCTGCCCCTCGCGGTCGAAGATCATGATCAGTTCGGCCGGCTCGTCGAGCGCTGTCATCGAGTGTGGCGTCATCGTCGAGAACTCGGCCGCCTCGCCCTTGGCAACCTCGATCTGCCGCTCGCCGAGCCACAGCAGCACCCTGCCCTCCAGCACCAGGAACCAGTCGTACCCCGGATGGACCCGCTGGGCCGGCATCGTCGCCTCGGGCTCCAACCGGACCTTCATCGCCATGGTGCGCCCGTCGACGCGGCTCAGCGGCCACGTCGTACGCGAACCCGAACGGTGCTGCACGGGACGGATCACCACGTCCTCGTCGCTGGGCGCCTCGAAGAGGACGTCGAGACTGACCTGGAGCGCGTTGGCCAGGGGCACGAGCACGTCGAGGCTGAGCGTCCGTTTGCCCGTCTCGACCCGGCTGATCGTCGACGGGCTGAGATTGGTGCGCTCGGCGAGCTCGTCGAGGGAGTAGCCGAGCGTGGTGCGGATGCTGCGTAGGCGGGTACGCGCCAGCCGCTCCACCTCACTGCGGTCGTTCATCTGCCCAGCATGAGGGCGTCTTGCGAATCCCGCAAGCTATCTTTCACCTACCGCCAGATGTTCCTACGCTTGGACGCATGACGGATCATTCCCACGAAAGCTCCGAACGCCGACCGCACCAGAGCATCGTCCGCAGGTGCGACGTCGCCGTCATCGGCGGATCGGCGGCCGGTCTGGCGGCCGCGCTGCAGCTCGCCCGGCAGCGACGCTCGGTCATCGTCGTCGACGACGGCACGCCGCGGAACGCGCCGGCAGCGCACACGCACGGCTACCTCGGACGTGAGGGCACACCGCCCGAGGCGATGCGGGCCATCGGGCGGGAGGAGGTCCGCAGCTACGGTGGCAACGTCCTCACCGGCCGGGTCCTGGCCGTACGGAAAGCGGACGACGGGTTCCATCTCGCCCTCTCGGGCGGCCACGGCCTCGTCGCACGCCGGATACTGGCCGCGACCGGCATCGTCGACGAGCTCCCCGACATCGAGGGCCTCGCCGAGCGTTGGGGCCGGCAGGTGTTCAACTGTCCGTTCTGCCACGGCTGGGAGGTCCGCGACCGGCGGGTCGTGCAGATCGTCACGACGCCGATGGGACTGCACCCGACCCCGCTGATGCGGCACCTGACCGACCAGTTGACCGTGGTGCTGCACGACGCGACGGGGATCGACCCGGCCGCGGCGCGGAACCTCGTCGCCGCCGGGGTCCCGGTGGTCGAGAGCGCGGTGCGCCGGGTGGCCGACGCCGACCCGG
Source organism: Micromonospora sp. WMMD882 (assembly GCF_027497255.1). NCBI lineage: Bacteria > Bacillati > Actinomycetota > Actinomycetes > Micromonosporales > Micromonosporaceae > Micromonospora > Micromonospora sp. WMMD882. The sequence goes on along the minus strand of NZ_CP114903.1, from coordinate 4,716,017 downwards.
ACGGGCCACTCGTCGTCGAGCTCGCCGACGGCCGCCGCCTGCCGGCCGACGCGATCCTCACCGGGGGCCGGTTCCGTCCCCGGGTCGAGATGCTCGCCGGGCTCGGTATCGACACCACCGCCCACCCCAGCGGACTCGGTGGCGTCGTCGCGGTCGACCCCGCCGGACGTACCAGCGTGGCGGGCGTCTTCGCCGCCGGGAACCTGACCGACCCGAGCGCCCAGGTCCTGCAGTCCGCGGCGAACGGCAGCTGGACCGGCGCCCAGATCGCCTTCAGCCTCGCCGCCGAGGACACCACGGCCGGCGTCCGCCCCTCCGGCGTCGCGATCGAGTGGGACAGCCGCTACGGCGACCAGGAACGCATGTGGAGCGCCAACCCGAACGGCACCCTCGTGGCGGAGGTGACGGACCTGCCCCCCGGGCGGGCGCTCGACGTCGGCGCGGGTGAGGGCGCCGACGCGCTCTGGCTGGCCGAACGAGGCTGGCAGGTGACCGCCTCCGACGTCTCCCGCAGGGCACTCGACCGCGTCCGGGCCGAAGCGGAACGCCGCGGGCTCGACGTGCGCATCCTGCACTGCGACGCCAACGACCCCGCCGCCTTCGCAGACGAGACCTACGACCTCGTCTCCCTCCAGTACGGTTCGTTCCAGCGCACCCCCGAGCAGCGCGGACTGCGCAACCTCCTCGACGCCGTGGCCGTAGGTGGGACGCTGCTCGTCGTCGGTCACGACCTGAGCTGGCTCCAGCAGCCGTCAGACCCCGGCGAGCAGACCCACATGTACGACCCGCAGGCGTACGTCGGCATCGACGAGATCGCCGCCGCGATCACCGCTTCGGACGACTGGCGCGTCGACGTGGACGAGACCCGCCCGCGCCCCCCGGGGGCGATCAGCACACACCACGTCGACGACGTCGTGCTGCGCGCCGTCCGCGTGGACCACCGCCGGGGACGCGCAGGGTGATGCCGGCGGCGGTGCTGCGTTGTTCGGCGAGGGTGCGGACGCGGGTGTTGGCGGCGACGCCGCCGACGAGCAGCAGGGTGTCGATGTGGTGGTCGCGGCAGGCGGTGACGGCTTTGCGGGTGAGGGTGTCGGCGACGGCTTCCTGGAAGGACGCGGCGATGTCGGCGACGGGCAGCGGGCCGTGGTGGCGTTCGGTCCCTGGGCGGAAGATCCGCCGTGTTCGGCGGACAGCGATCGGAAGCTCAGGAACCCCGCCGAGGTGGGCCGATGGCCATCTTGCAATGGAAACGGTTCTCTCTGCACTATGGGTTCGGTTGTCGACCCCATCGTCATGCCTGCGTCGGAAGGAAGCTGATGAGAGGCCGGAGAGCCTGGTGCGTCACCCTCGTCCTGGCGATCACCCTGTCCGGGTGCGCCGAGCCTGCCGGCCCTCCGTCCGACGGGTCCAGGTCAGCCGGTGTTGTGACGGTGTCGAGCTGTGGGCGGGAGTTGTCCTTCCCTCGGGCCCCGGAACGGGTGGTCACACTGGATCAGTCGTCCACCGAAACGCTGCTGGCGTTGGGCCTGGCCGCACGGATGGCGGGCACGTCGAACCTCAAGACCAGGGTGGCGCCACGGTTCCAGGCCGACTACGAGACGATTCCGGTGCTCAACCCCAAGAAGCTGACCGGTGAGCAACTACGGGCGGCCACTCCGGACCTGGTGATGTCGTCCTTCGCCGCGCTCTATACGCGCGAGCAGGTCGGCACCCGGGAGGAACTGGCCGAACTCGGATTGCCGTCCTTCGTGAGCGCGGTCGACTGCCCGGCGGCGAACGGGGCCGGGGCGACGCCGTTCGACCTGCTCTTCACCGACTACGAGAAGCTCGGACGGGTCTTCGGCGTCGAGGACCGGGCAGCCGCCCTGGTCGCCGAGCAGCGTGCCGTACTGGAGCAGGCCGGCGGGACCAGGCGGAGCCTGCGGGAACAGCCTTCGGTGGTGTGGCTCTACTCGGTGTTCAACGGGCTGCCCTATGTGGCCGGCAAGGGTGGCATGCCCAGCGCCATGAGTCAGCTCGTCGGGGCGCGCAACGCGTTCGACGACGTGGACCAGCAGTGGCCGGAGGTGTCCTGGGAGCAGATCGCGCAGCGTGACCCGGACATCATCGTCGTCGGGGACCTGTCCGAACGGGGAGCGCCGGGCGACAGCGCCCAGGAGAAGCTGGCGATGATGCGGCGCGATCCCGTGGTGTCCGAGCTCAGCGCGGTGCGCGAGAACCGGATCATCCAGGTGCCCGGCATCGAGATGGACCCCTCCGTACGGACCGTGGACGCCCTGCGGGTACTGATCGACGGCTTGCGGACCCTCGGATATGTCCGCTAGCGGTGCACCACCGGCCGACGTGCTCCTCCCGACCGCCCGGAGCGCCGCGCCGCCGCCACACCTGCGCACCACACCGCGACGGTCGGGCTGGTCATGGGCTGTGCTGTCCGCCCTGGGCATCGTCCTCCTGGTGGCGTCGATGCTGGTGGCGGTGCGGATCGGCGCCAACGGGGTGGGCTACGCCGAGATCGGTCGGGCGGTCGGTGTACGCGTCGGCTTGGGCGTCGAGCCCCTGCCCCGACTGGTCGACTCGCTCATCTGGCAGCTAAGACTGCCGCGCGTGATGATGGCTGCCCTGGTCGGCGCGCTGCTGGCAGCATGCGGAGCGGTGCTCCAGGCGGTGACCCGTAACGTGTTGGCCGAGCCCTACCTGCTCGGTGTGTCGCACGGCGCTTCCACCGGCGCGGTCGTCGTGGTCGTGCTGGGTGCCGGCGCCGGTGCGCTCGGGCTGACCGGCGGCGCGTTCCTCGGCGCGTTGGGCTCCTTCGGCCTGCTGTTGTTGCTGTTGCGGCGCAGTGGTCTGGACTCGGTCCGGGTGGTGCTGACCGGAGTGGTGATCGGCTACCTGTTCAACGCGGTGATGGCACTGGTCCTGATGGCCTCGGCGGACGCCGAGGCCACCCGGGCGATCACCTTCTGGCTGCTCGGGTCGATGGCCTCGGCGCGTTGGGACGCGGTGCTGGTCTGCGCGGTCGCCCTGGCCGCCGGACTGTCGGTGATGTGGGTCAACGCCACCGCCCTCGACGCCTTCGCCTTCGGCGCGGACACCGCCGCCTCCGTCGGCATCGACGTACGCACGACACGACGGGTGCTGCTCGTCGTCACCGCGCTGCTGACCGCGGTCGCGGTCGCGTCCGTCGGGGCGATCGGGTTCGTCGGGTTGATCGTCCCGCACGCCGTCCGGTTCCTGGTCGGGCCACTGCACCGGGCCCTGTTGCCGTTCAGCGCGCTGGCTGGCGCCGTCTTCCTGGTCTGGACCGACGCGTTGGCGCGGGTCGCGTTCGCGCCGCAGGAGGTGCCCGTCGGGGTGTTCACCGCGCTGCTCGGGGTTCCGTTGTTCCTGCTGATCCTGCGCCGTCGAGGTGAGCTGTGAGGATCAGCGTCGACCGGCTGGGTTGGAGCGCCGGAGACCAGACCATCATCCGGGACATCCAGGTGGAGATCGCCTCAGGCGAGACGGTCGGACTGATCGGGCCGAACGGTTCCGGCAAGTCCACGCTGCTGCGTTGTCTGGCCGGCCTACGGACAGCGACCACCGGCACGGTACGCTACGACGGTCAGGACATTCGAGACTGGAGTACGCGCCGGATCGCCCGACACACCGCGTTCGCCGAGCAGTCCGCCGCGTCCGGCAGCGACCTGACCGTCGCCGACGTGGTCGCACTCGGCCGCACCCCGTTCCGTACCCGATGGCGCGGGCTGGACCGCACCGACCACATGATCATTAGCGCCGCACTTGCCCGGATGGACCTCACCGCGCTCCGCGACCGGACCTGGCCGACGCTGTCCGGCGGCGAGCGGCAGCGGGCCCACATCGCCCGTGCCCTGGCCCAGCGGCCCAGGGCCATTCTTCTCGACGAGCCGACCAACCACCTCGACATCAAGCACCAACTCCAGTTGATGCACCTGCTCGGCGGGACGCCCCAGACGGTCCTGATCGCGCTGCACGACCTGTCCCTGGCCGCCCGCTACTGTGATCGGCTGCTGCTCATGAACGGTGGCGTCCTGGTCGCCGCCGGCACACCACAGAGCGTTCTCACCCCCGCCCGGCTCCGCGAGGTGTTCGAGGTCGACGCGGAGATCGGGCTGGACGGCCTCGGCCACCGAACGGTCACCTACCGGGGAGTCGCCACCTCGGTGACGTCCACGCTCCCGGACGACAGGGTGCGGTCGTGACCGGCGTCGCCGTCGTACCCGATCGTCTCGCCGCCGCCGGCCCGGCCGCTCGCGACCGGCTCGCAGAGACCGGCGCGGTGGTCCTGACCGGCCTTCCCCCCCATCCCGACTCCCTCGCCCAGGTGGCGGCGGCCCTGCTCGGCTCGACCCTGCGGGAGCTGTACCCGCACCGCACCCGCAGGTCGCTGGACGGAGGCGTCATCGACCTGCACGCCGACAGCTTCGACATCGTTGTGGACATCGGTGGGACACCGGTCAGGCGACGGCACCCCGACGAGGACTACGTCCTGGTGCAACTTGTCACCCCGGCGCCGTCGGGTGGGGACTCCTTCGTCCTGGACGCCCACGCGTTCACCGACGCGCTGCCGACGAACCTGCGGACCTTTCTGGCCGGCACGGACGTCGACCTGTACGGCCGTTGGGCGGGTATCCGGGGTCTACCCGCCACCCCCAGGGTCGGTCGGCACATCGAGTACACCCGCACCGGACGACGCATCACCCGGCGCGCCGACGGGGCGCTCCCGCTGCACCGCGACCCGGACGAGGAGTACGTCGCCTCGATGCTCGCCCGCTTCGACGAGGAGGTGGGCCGGGCGCAGTCGGTCCTCCCCCGTTTCCGGCTGTACTCGGGCGACGTGCTCGTGCTGGACAACTACCGGTGCTGGCACGGCCGCGACCCGCACACCGGCGAGCGCGTCACCCACATCCAGACGCTCCGCACCGACCAGGCGGGATGACTGCCGCATCTCGCGGATTCTCCGCCGCTGTGCCTGTTCCAGGCCCTGCCCGTCTCGTTGGGCCCACAGTTTCCTGCGTGCCTCGGTGACCTGTTGCGGGGTGATCTCGCCGGGAAGACGTCCGGACGGCGGGTGGCGGTCTTGACGGGTGGCCGGGTGGTCCGCGTGTCCCCCGTCGGTGCCGCAGCCAGCCCCGGATCAGCCGAAACCGGGTCGACGCACGCGGCAGAGCGGTCGCCGTTGCGACCGCGTCAAGAATCGAGCCGTGGTCGTAGCAGGTGTGTGAAAACCGTCGACGGTGGCCGGCCGCCGGGGGTGATATAGCGACGAGGGTTCGAGATGCGGGCCCGCCGTCGAGGAAGGCGCGTGATGACTGTCGATCCGAATCCTTCGGCCCCGGTCAGCCGCCAACCGACACCGACCGGTGTCAGTGTCGCGGCAGGTTGGGCGGTGATGGCCGCCGCGGCCCTGCTGGCGGCGGCGGTTTTCCCGCCGTCGGAGTCGCCGGGGCGGATGGCCGTCATGGCCGTCGCGGCCGGTGTCTTCGCGTCGGTGGTGGCCGATCTGCGCGCGGTGGCTGCCGTCACCGGGCTCGGGATGGCCATGTTCGTTGGATTCCTGGCCAACCAGCTCGGCGACCTGACCGCCACCGCCGAAGCCTGGTCCTACGCCGTGGTGATCGGTTTCACCGGCGTGCTCGGGAGCGGCTACCGATTCATGCGCCGCATCCCGGGGGCGGCACGCGAAGAGCCTGACCGGGGGGCGGGGCTGCGGCCGTTCACCTGCGGACCCGACCCGCTGATCTCGCCGCCGGACGCTCCGTTCGGTAACTCTCGTGGGGCCTGAACCCCAGGCCACCGCCGCGGACCCGACGGACTGCGGCGGCCTGCCCAGTCCTGCGCTCCCGCACGCCGCCACCTCGGACGGGTTCTTGTCGATCTGTGTGGAACTGGTGACCGGGCGTGGCCGGGACTGGTGGCCACGCCCCGGCCGCGTGTTCACGGCCCACCGCCGGCACACCTTCGCCCAGTTGGCCGAGGCGATCGACGTCGCCTTCGGCCGCTGGGACCTGGCGCACCTGCGCATGTTCGTGCTGCCTGACGGCGTGGACGTGAGCTGGTCGACCTGGCGGGACGGGCCGGCGTTCCCCGGCACCCGCGACGGCCGCCGCAGCCGGTTGGACGCGCTGACCGTCGGCACGGCCTTCGCGTACGTGTTCGACCTGGGCGAGAACTGGACGCACCTGTGCACCGTCGGGCGTTCCGACGTCTCCGCCGAGGTGCTGGAGCCGTCGCAACCGCCCCGGCCCGACCGTGGGTGGGGCGATCTGCCCGATCAGTACGGGCGTCACCACGCCCACGACAGACGCAGCGCCGTAGCGCCGCGCGGCTCGTCGGCGCTGCTGTCGGACCTTCCACCGATCCTGTCCTCCTGGGGAGCCCAGGGCGGTGGGTCGCCGTGCCGCGCCGCCGACGCCGCAGGCGGCACCCTCCCGCGCCGCCGGTGACCCGTTTCACCTGAGCGTGGTCACCTGGTCAGCACAGGTGGTTGCGGATGGTGGCGTAGGTCAGTCGGGCGTTGGGGTCGGCGCCCAGGGTCAGTGGTGACGGGGGGATGTCGGCGCGGACGAGGAGGTCGCCGAGGGCGGCGATCATGGCGCCGTTGTCGGTGCAGAGTCGGGGTGCGGGGACGCGCAGGGTGATGCCGGCGGCGGTGCTGCGTTGTTCGGCGAGGGTGCGGACGCGGGTGTTGGCGGCGACGCCGCCGACGAGCAGCAGGGTGTCGATGTGGTGGTCGCGGCAGGCGGTGACGGCTTTGCGGGTGAGGGTGTCGGCGACGGCTTCCTGGAAGGACGCGGCGATGTCGGCGACGGGCAGCGGGCCGTGGTGGCGTTCGGTCCAGCGGGCGACGGCGGTCTTGAGGCCGGAGAAGGAGAACCGGTAGGGCGGGTCGCCGGGTGCGGTCATCGGGCGGGGGAAGGTGATGGCGTCCGGGTCGCCGTGGCGGGCAGCGGCGTCGATGGCGGATCCGCCGGGGTAGGGCAGGCCGAGGAGGCGGGCGACCTTGTCGAAGGCTTCGCCGGCGGCGTCGTCGGCGGTGTCACCGAGGTGGATGACGGGGTCGCGGGCAAGGTCGCCGAGAAGCAGCAGGCTGGTATGGCCGCCGGAGACGATCAGGGCGATGCTGCGCTGGGGCAGCGGGCCGTGGTCGAGCAGGTCGACGGCGGCGTGGCCGGCGAGGTGGTGTACGCCGTAGAGGGGGACGCCGAGGGTGAGGGCGTAGGCCTTGCCGGCGGCGAGGCCCACCTGCACGGCGGTGGCGAGGCCGGGGCCGGCGGTGGCGGCGACGGCGTCGATGGCGGCGAAGCCGAGGCCGGCGCGGTCGAGGGCGTGCTCGACCATCGGGGTGACGGCGTGCAGGTGGGCGCGGGCGGCGATCTCGGGGACGACGCCGCCGAAGCGGGCGTGCTCGTCCATGCTGGTCGCGAGGGCGTCACCGAGCAGGACGCCGTCGGCGACGATGCCGACGCCGGTTTCGTCGCAGGACGTTTCGATGCCGAGGACGACCGGCACCGGTCAGTCCTGTCCGGTGCCGACACCGACGCCGGGGTGTTCGGCTGCGGCGGCGAGCAGTTGTCTGCGGGTGCGGGCGGGTAGCCGGTCGACGTAGGCGAGGCCGTCGAGGTGGTCGACCTCGTGTTGCAGGCAGCGCGCGAGGGTGCCGGTGCCGTCGATGCGTACGGGCCGGCCGTGCAGGTCGACGCCGGTGACGGTGGCGGTGGCGGGGCGGGTGACCTCGGCGTGCTGGCCGGGCACGGACAGGCAGCCCTCGGAGTCCGTGACCAGGTCACGCTGCTCGGGTAGGCGCAGGACCGGGTTGATGACGTGGGCGACGGTGTGGGCGCCGGTGGCGTCGGGGCAGTCGAGGACGAAGATCCGGGCGTCGACGCCGATCTGGTTGGCGGCGAGGCCCACGCCGTGCGCGGCGTACATGCTGGCGAACATGTCCGCCACGAGGTGGGCGAGGGCGTCGTCGAACCCGGTCACCTCGGCGCAGCGACGGTGCAGCACGGGGGTGCCGTATCGGGTGATGGGTCGTGGGGTGCCGTTCGGTGTCTGCACAGTCGCCCATACTATGCAATTGCCAAAGAGTTGCAGTAAGGATGGACGGTATGCGGACGGCGGAGATCAAGCGGCGGTTCCTAGCCCACTTCGAGGCGAACGGCCATGCCGTGGTGCCGTCCGCTCCGCTGCCCGCCATCAGTGACCCGAACCTGCTGTTCGTCAACGCCGGCATGGTGCAGTTCGTCCCGTACTTCCTGGGTCAGCAGACTCCGCCGTGCGCGCGGGCGACCAGTGTGCAGAAGTGCATCCGTACCCCGGACATCGACGAGGTCGGCAAGACCAGTCGGCATGGCACGTTCTTCCAGATGAACGGCAACTTCTCCTTCGGTGACTACTTCAAGGCCGGGGCGATTCCGCTGGCGTGGGAGCTGTCCACCAGGCCGGTCGGGCAGGGTGGGTTCGGCCTGGACCCGGAGCGGGTGTGGGCGACGGTCTACCTCGACGACGACGAGGCGTTCGGTATCTGGCGTGAGGTCGGTCTGCCGGCCGAGCGGATCGTCCGGCGGGGCAAGAAGGACAACTTCTGGTCGATGGGCATTCCCGGCCCGGCCGGCCCCTGCTCGGAGCTGTACTACGACCGGGGCCCGGAGTACGGGCGTTCCGGTGGCCCGGAGGTCGACGAGGACCGTTACCTGGAGTTCTGGAACCTCGTCTTCATGCAGTACGAGATCGCGGACGTGACCAGCAAGGAGCACTTCCGGATCGTCGGTGACCTGCCCCGCAGGAACATCGACACCGGGATGGGGCTGGAGCGGATGGCGTCCCTGCTCCAGGGTGTCGACAACCTCTACGAGATCGACGAGGTCCGGCCGATCCTGTCCCGCGCCTCCGAGCTGACCGGGAAGCGGTACGGGGCGCGTTCCGGCCACGTGGCCGCCGAGTCCCACCCGGACGACGTGCGGCTGCGGGTGGTCGCCGACCACGTGCGGACGGCGTTGATGCTGATCGGTGACGGGGTCACCCCGGGCAACGAGGGGCGTGGCTACGTGCTGCGCCGGATCATGCGGCGGGCGATCCGGGCGATGCGGCTGCTCGGTTACCAGGACCGGGCGTTGCCCGAGCTGCTGCCGGTGGCCCGGGACTGCATGTCCCCGTCGTACCCGGAGCTGGCGGGTGAGTTCGACCGGATCTCGCAGTACGCGTACGCCGAGGAGGACGCGTTCCTGGCGACGTTGCGGGCCGGCACGACGATCCTGGACACCGCGATCGCCGAGAGCAGGCAGGCGGGTCGGGCGGCGTTGTCGGGGGACAAGGCGTTCCAACTGCACGACACGTACGGCTTCCCGATCGACCTGACCCTGGAGATCGCCGCCGAGCAGGGGTTGACCGTCGACGCGGAGGGCTTCCGCCGGCTGATGGCCGACCAGCGGTCCCGGGCCAAGGCCGACGCGCGGGCCCGCAAGACCGGGCACACCGACCTGACCGCGTACCGGCGGATCATCGACGCGGCCGGCCCGACGGACTGGCGCGCCTACACCGACCTGACGACCGAGTCGACGATCGTGGCGCTCCTGGTCGACGGCGAGCCCGCCCCCGCGACGACCGAGGGGCAGCTCGCCACCGTGGTCCTGGACGTCACCCCGTTCTACGCGGAGTCCGGCGGGCAGGCCGCCGACGCCGGTCACCTCACCGGCCCCGACGGCGCGGGCGAGGTGCTGGACGTGCAGCGCCCGGTCAGGGGCCTCGTCGCGCACCAGGTCCGGGTCACCACCGGACAGCTCACCGTCGGCGCCCGCCTCACCGCCCGGGTCGACGCGCAGTGGCGCCTCGGCGCCCGTCAGGCCCACTCCGGCACCCACGTCCTGCACGCCGCGCTGCGGCAGGTCCTCGGCCCGGCCGCGCTGCAGTCCGGCTCCTACAACCGGCCCGGCTACCTGCGCCTGGACTTCGCCTGGCCGACCGGGCTGTCCCCGGCCACCCGCAGCGAGGTCGAGCACGTGGCCAACCGGGCCCTGCGCGACGACCTGCCGGTCACCGCGCAGGTCATGCCGCTGACCCGGGCCCGGGAACTCGGCGCCCTGGCCCTGTTCGGGGAGACCTACGACGATCAGGTCCGGGTGGTCGAGATCGGCGGGGCCTGGTCCCGGGAGCTGTGCGGCGGTACCCACGTGGCCCACTCCAGCCAGATCGGGCTGCTCGCGCTCACCGGCGAGTCGTCCGTCGGCGCCGGGCACCGCCGCGTCGAGGCGGTCGTCGGACTCGACGGGCTGCGCTACCTCGCCCGGGAACGGGATCTCGTCACCCAGCTCGCCGCGCACCTGCAGGCCCCGCGCGAGGACCTACCCGAACGCATCGGCGCGCTGCTCGGCCGTGCCAAGGCCGCCGAACGCCGCGCCGACCAACTCGCCCGTGAGCTCACCGCCCAGCGGGCCCGCCGCCTCGCCACCGACGCGGCGCAGGTCGGTGGCGCCCGCTACGTCGGCATGGTCGCGGCCGGTGACGAGGACCCGCGGCAGCTCGCCGAGCTGATCTGTGCCGCGCTACCCCAGGGACAGCCGGGCGTGGTGGCGGTCGCCGCGTCCGCGCAGCGCAACACCCGTTTGGTCGTCGCCGCCACCGCAACGGCGCCGGTGGCGCTCAGCGCCGTACGCCTGGTGAAGGCCGTCCTCGGCGGGCGTGGCGGCGGCACCGACCGCCTGGCGCAGGGCGGTGCCGCTGGTCTGACCGCCGATGCCGCGCTCGCCGCCGTCGCCGGGATCATGCGAACGGGTTGACCAGCGTGCCTGCCGCCGCCGGGGTGATCAGGCGGGCGAGGTGCGGCACGGCGCGCACCGCCCGTAGACGACGACCCCGCCGCTGCCACCGTGCGGGTCCACCTCCACCCCGACCACCCGGGCCGCCGCGACACTGTCCGCGACAGCCGGCACCGGCAGTTGGCGCATGACGCCGCAGCCCTGGCACACCGCGTGATGGTGTGGCTGGTCGGCCAACCCGAACGTCGCCGCCGCGCCGACCGGGACCGAATGGGCGACCCCCAGATCGACCAGGCTCGCCAGTACGCGGTGCACGGTGGACAGCTCCACCGTCAGTCCCTGGCCGGTGAGTCGTTGATGGACCTGGGTAGCGCTGAGGTGCCGACGCTCACCGGCTGCCTCCCCGAGGGCTTCCAGGACTCCGCGACGCGCGAGGGTCGCACGTAGGCCGGCGCGGCGGAGCCGGTCCATCGCCGCGGTCACCCGATCGGTCTGCGATGTGATCAATCCCCGCTCCCCACGACAGCCGCCGCCTTGTTGCAAGATACTGGCAACAACGAAACTACGGCAGTATCACCGGAAAGGGATCCTGATGGCGGTCTACACCCTGCCCGACATGCCCTACGACTACGGCGCCCTGGAGCCGGCCATGTCCGGTCAGATCCTGGAGCTGCACCACAGCAAGCACCACGCCGCGTACGTCAAGGGCGCCAACGACGGCCTCGAGCAGCTCGCCGAGGCCCGCGCCAAGGGCGACTTCGGCACCCTGGTCGGGCTGGAGAAGACGTTCGCGTTCAACCTGTCCGGCCACGTGCTGCACACCATCTTCTGGGGCAACCTGTCCCCGGACGGCGGCGACCGGCCCGACGGCGAGCTGGCGGCGGCGATCGACGAGCATTTCGGCTCGTTCGACGCGTTCGCCGGGCAACTGTCGGCGGCGACGAAGAGCGTGCAGGGCTCAGGCTGGGGTGTGCTGGGGTGGGAGCCGCTCGGGCAGCGGCTCGTCGTCGAGCAGGTCTACGACCACCACGGCAACGTCGGGCAGGGCACCACGCCGCTGCTGGTCTTCGACGCCTGGGAGCACGCCTACTACCTGCAGTACAAGAATGTGCGTCCCGACTACGTCGACCGGCTGTGGAACCTGGTCAACTGGTCGGACGTGATCTCCCGCTTCGACGCCGCCCGCGCCACGGGCCCGAAGATCTGACCCGGGTGAGCGAAGCAACCCGCCGACCTTGTTGCAGATGACTGGCAATTGCCGCACTATGGCAACAGGTGCTGTTCGAATGCGGGCGCACCTGGCAGGCGGTCCCCCCGGCACGCGATGATCCGTACCACCGCCGGGGGTGACCACCGCCCCGCCGCTCTGGATCGGGAAGCGCGTGAGCCGCGTCGGGCGAGCCAGATTCCGAAGTCCGCCGGCGCGTCTCCCCGCCGCCGAGCTGGGCCGCCCGGGGTGCTGGTGCGGTGCCGCAGTGCCGGTAGGGCACGCCGCGGGCGGTGATCACCGCAGGTGGGCGCTCATCTACCCTGAGAGCCGCGGCGGGCGTACTTCTGGCGGAACTTCTCGACCCGGCCGGCGGTGTCGAGCAGGCGTTGCTTGCCGGTCCAGAAGGGGTGGCTGGCGGAGGAGATCTGGACGTCGATGACGGGGTAGGTGTTGCCGTCGGTCCACTCGACGGTCTGGTCGCTGGTGGCGGTGGAGCGGGTGAGGAAGGCGAAGTCGGCGCCCTTGTCGCGGTAGACGACGGGCCGGTACTCGGGGTGGATTCCGGGCTTCATGCGGGTTGCGCTCCGTCGGTGTCGGCGTCGGCCAGTTCCTGCGTGTCCAGCGGGAAGCAGCCGGCGAAGGGGTCGGGGTAGGCGCGCCAGGTCTGCTCGCCGTCGGCGAGTTCGGCGTCGGTGAGCAGGCAGCCGGTGAGGGTACGGTGCAGTTCGACGGGATCGATGTCGATGCCGATGAAGACCAGGTGCTGGTGCCGGTCGCCGTAGTAGGGGTCCCAGTCGAGGGCGGCAGCGAGGCGGCGCTGGTCGTCGACGTGATCCCAGCGGTCGGTGGGCAGGCTGACCAGCCAGTGTCCGAGGGACCCCATGGCCAGGCCACCGCCGGCGAACTCCCAGGCGATCACGGTGTCGGGCTGGCTGGCCAGCCAGAAGTGGCCCCGGGATCGGACGAGCTCGGCGTTTACCTCTTCGAGGACGTCGTGCAGACGCTGCGGGTGAAACGGCCGGCGGGCGCGGAAGACGGCGGAGACGACTCCGCAGTCGGGCTCCGGCTCGTGCGTGCCGAGGGCATAGCCCTGCAGACCACGGGCGAGCACTCCGGGGGTCTCGGGGCGGTGCCGGTGGGTGTGCCGCAGCAGCCGGTTCAGCCTGGTGGCGTCGACACGGTCGCCGCCGACCCGGAAGTGGGTGGCCCACGGCGTCATGCGTTGCAGCAGGACCGACAACCTGCCGGTGTCGAACTCGCCGTCCGGGGAGTGTCCCCAGAGGACCAGGGTGTCGGCGTACTCGATCTGGCGGACCACGACGTCGGCGAGCGCGCGGTGGTCGTCCTCGGCGGCCTGGATGCCGAGGGCGGTGAGGTCGTCGGTGCTGGCGAGCGCGTCGAGCAGGTGTTCGGCGTCGACGACGGTGACGTACGAGTCGACCCGGACGAGTTCGGTGATCGGCGCGCCGTCGACCAGGCAGCAGGCGCAGGCGGCGGCGACCGCCTCCGGTTCCACCACTTCGGGCAGCATCAGGACCAGGTCCCGACCGGGGTGGCTACGGGTGAGCCGGACGAGGGTGGGCAGCACGTCCTCGCGCAGGGTGCAGGAGACGCAGCCGTGCCGCAACACGACCTGCTCGTCCTCGACGATGCCGGCGCCGCTGCGGACCACCCGTCGGACGACGCCGTCGCGGATCCCGGTCAGGTCGTGCCGGACCAGCAGCAGTGCCGGGTCGGCGGCGAGCAGGGCGCGGGCGACGCCGAAGGTCGCCGCCGGCCAGAACCCGGACAGCACGGTCAGCGACGGGCGGGTGCCGGGGTCCGCTGTCACGGCATGGGTCGGGGCCTGTGGTGACGACGACATCGAATTCCTCTCGACTTACCTGAAAACGATTGTCATTCTAAGCACATGAAGGCTGCGGAAGCGAGCGGCACTGCCCGGAGGCGTCCGATGGACTCCTCCGGAGCCGGCGAGGTCCTCACCGTCACGGTCCAGGTGAGGGTCGGTCCGGGCGCCCGCGCGGAGGACATCGACCGCTTCGACGCTCTGCTGGCGTGCGGCTGCGCAGCACCGCACGCACCGGCTACACCTACGTCACCCGCAAGAACCGCCGCAACGACCCGGACCGCCTCTCGCTACGCAAGTACGACCCGATCGCGCGCCGCCACGTCGAGTTCCGCGAGGCCCGCTGATGGCCAAGAAAAGCCTGGTCAACCGGCAAGCCCGCCGCGAAAAACTGGTAGCCCGGCACGCCCCGGCGCGGACGGAACTCAAGCGGGTGGTCGCCCATCCGGACACCGACCCGGACGTACGCGCCAAGACGGCCCGCCGGCTCAGCCGGCTGCCACCGGACTCCAGCCCGGTACGGCTGCGGTCACGGGACCAGATCGACGGCCGTCCGCGCGGGGTGCTGTCCCGGTTCGGACTGTCCCGGGTGCGCTTCCGCGAGCTGGCCCTACGCGGCGAGCTCCCCGGGATACGCAAGGCGTCGTGGTGATCTCACCGGCGCGGAGGACGCCCCGGGCCGTCACGTACGGACGGGACCACCTCGGTGCTGACGTGGTTCGTGGTGGATGGTCAGGCCGGATGGGACGGGGCCTGGTGGTTGGTGGACTCTGACGGGATGCTCCCGTGGTGTCGGAGCATGTGCCACACTCGCGCCTGCCGGCGGACGAACGCGCCCGCCGGCAGACGCGAGAGGCGCACTACTCTCCGATCCGGACGCGGAACCGCTCCTCCGCGCCGTCGGCGACGCTCACCCCGATGCCGGGCTGCTCGTTGCCCCAGACCCGGCCCTCCCTGACCACCGGCGGGTCGGTGAGGAACCCCTCCCAGCCGAGGCCGCCGTAGGCGTCGAACTCGATCAGCGGGGCGTTGTCGCAACTGAGAATGACCTGAAGCCCTGCCCGGATGCCGATGCCGGTGCCCGAGGAACAACCGATGTGCGGCACGCACCTGAGGTTCCAGGCGCTGGCCATGTCGGCGATCCGCTTGAGTTCGGAGATGCCGCCCACGCTGGCGGCGTCGGGTTGGACGATGTCGAACGGCAGCTTCTCCATCAGGTCGATGTACTCGAACCGGGTCAGCAGCGACTCGCCGCCGGCCAGCGGGATGTCCACCCGGTCCGCCAGCCAGGAGTGGCCCGAGACGTACTGTGACAGGCTGCAGGAGCTGATCGGCTCCTCCAGCCACGCCACCTGGAGGTCGTGCAGCTCCTTGGCCAGTGTCAGGGCGCCCCTGCGGTCGTACGCCATGTTGGCGTCGACCATCAGGTCGACGCCGGCGCCGACCGCGGAGCGTACCGACTGTACGAGATGGACCGCGCCGGACAGGTCCCCGTCGACCCGCAGCTTGATCGCCGTGTAGCCGGCCGCGACCGCTTCCCGGGCTTCGGCGACGGCCTTCTCCGCGGATTTCAGTGAGGGGGCGAAATACGCCCGCACCGAGTGCTTCGCCGTGCCGAGCAGCCGGTGCACCGGCTGGCCGGTCGTCTTGCCGAGCAGATCCCAGAGCGCGATGTCGATGCCGCTCAGCGCGTATGTCTCGATGCCGCGGCGGCCCCACATGTGGGTGGCCCGCAGCATGTCGTGCCACAAGGCGCCGATGTCCCTCGGGTCCCGACCGATGATCATGGGGCCGAGCTGGCCGTTGATCAGCGGGCCGACGGTCGGGAAGTACTCGGCCGAGAAGCCCGCCTCACCGATGCCCACCAGTCCGTCGCTGGTGCTGACCTCGACGATGATGCCGCCCTTGACGCTCACCGCCATGGATCCCCAGCGCAGCTCCTCGGTCAGGGGCAGCCCGACGGGATACGCCCGTACGCCTACGATCTTCATGCTCGATTCACCGTTCGCCTCGTCGCTGCTGATTGGGTAGTGGCGCGCCCGGCCGCCGGGTCACCGCCACCGGGCGCGCCCGGGTCAGGCGTACTTCTTGGGGGCCGCGAGCGCCCACTCCGTGTACGCCTGGTGCCAGTCCACGTTGCTCTGGTCGACGACCTGGGTGGGGTTGTTGATGAACTGGGTGACCGTCTGGCCGAGCACCGCCGTGACGAAGATCGCCTCGACCAGGTTCTGCCCCTGGTCGACCCCGCCGATGTCGACGGTGGCGGTCAGCTTGCCGGCCCTGATCTGCTGGTACCCGGAGAGGAGGCCGTCCGCGCCGATGGTCAGGATCCCGTCGGACCCGTCCCAGTGCTTGAGACCTGCGGTGTCGATGGCCTGGGACGCGCCGAGCGCCATCTCCTCGTTCTCGCCGTAGATGGCGTTGACGTCGCGGTTCTTGGTCAGCAGGTCCTGCGCCGCGGCCAGGCCCTTGTCGCGTACGTAGCCACCGTCGGCCTCGCCGACCACCTTGATGCCCGGGTTCTCGGCGAGCGCCCGCTCGAACCCGATCCTGCGGCCGCGGGTCCAGTCCGAGCCGGACGGCCCCCAGATCTGCAGGATGTTGCCCTGCCCCTTGAGTTTCTCGGCGATGTACCTGCCCGCGAGGTATCCGGACTGCCAGCGGTTGTCGTAGCCGACGTTGGTGACGGTCTGCAACTGGTCCTCGGGGTACAGCTCGGCCGGTTGGTTGAACTGGTAGATCCGGACGCCCTTCCCGGTGGCGTCCCGGTACAGGTTCTGGACGGTGGCGAAGTTCGCGCCGGTGCACACCGCGATGGCGTCGAACTTGCGGGCCACCCACGACTGCACGATGCCGAGGGTGCCCTGGACCGCGTTGAAGTCACCGACCGGCGCCTGCCGCTCCCAGACCCACCGGCAGCCGAACCGCTGCTCGTACTCGTGCATTCTGCGCCAGGCGGCGTGCTCGATCTGGGTGAAGTTCTCGGACAGCACCGGCGGGGTGAAACCGATCTTGATCTCCCTGCCGTTGACGATCTTCTTGACGGCCTCGTCGAACGACTCGCTGGCCGGTCCGTCGCCGTCGGCGGCATCTCTCGTCCCGCCGTTCGGCGAGCAGCCGGCCAACAGGGACCCGCCGACACCGGCTCCGGCCAACAGGCCGGCGGTGCGCAGCATCCGTCGTCGCGATAGTCCATCGAAGTTTTTCATGTCGATCTCCCGGTGCGTGCGGTGGATGGTCGGAGGCGGTGTGGGTTCAGCGACGGGGGGCGTCGAGCGAACGGGTGATGCCGCTCCACGCCTGGTTCGCCAGGACGGCGAGGATGAGGACGAGCCCGGTGACCACGGCCTGCCAGCTCGACTCGACGCCCGTCAGGTTGATGATGTTGCGGGTCAGGGTCAGGGTCAGCGCGCCGACGAGCGCGCCGAGCACCCGTCCCTTGCCACCGAACAGCGATGCGCCGCCGATCACGGCCGCCGCGATGGCGCTGATCTCGTAGCCGTTGCCGATCAGGGGCGGCACGGTGGTCGTGCGGCCGGCGATGTGGATGCCGGCGACGGCGGCCATCAGACCGCTGATCATGTACGCGGAGATCTTGATGCGGTCGACGCGGATCCCGGCGTTCATCGCGCCGGCCGCGGAGCTGCCGACCGCGTAGAACTTCACACCGTAGGTGGTGCGACGGAGGAACACCGAGACCGCGACGCAGACCGCGACGACCAGCAGCATCGGCACGGTGATCGGGCCGAGAAGCTGACGCAGCCCACCGATGTAGTAGTACGTGTCGGTCATGTAGCCGAGAATCGGCACACCGGCGGTCCAGTAGAGCAGGAAGCCACCGGCCAGGCCGAGCATCGCCAGGGTCGCGATCAGGTCCGGGATGCCGAGCTTCGTGATGAGCAGCCCGTTGACCAGGCCGATCCCGGCGCCGACGCCGAGCGCCGCGAGGAACGCGACGGCGATCGGCAGCCCGTTGTTGAGGCAGCTCGCCACCACGCCGGCGCTCAGGCCCATCACCGACCCGACCGACAGGTCGAGGCCACCGGCGATCAGGACCACGGTCATCCCGATCGCGAGGAAGCTCACGGTCATCATGGCGTTGACGATGTTCGTCAGGTTGCCGACGGTGGCGAAGGTCGGCTCGACTGCCGACATCACCGCGGACACGACGACGAGCAGGACGAGGATCCCGAACAGCGGATCCCGCATGATCCGGGAGAGGAGCACGGAGAGCCGCCCGTCGGTGGCGGACATCCGGTCGTCGGTGAGGGTGGTCATCGTCGCCCCTTGATCGTCGCCGGCTGAGGTTCGGTCGCCGGTGTCCGCACGGGCGCCGGGGCGCGTAGCGTCAGGGCGTAGCGGCGGACGCCGCGGTCCACGACGACGCCGACGAGGATGCAGACGCCGGTGATGATGGAGAAGATGAGCGGGTCGACGCCCATCAGGCGGAATCCCTGCTTGAGGGTCACCAGCAGGAACGCGCCGAGGGCGGCCTGCCAGATCCCGCCCCGGCCGCCGGCGAGGCTCACCCCACCGAGCACGGCCGCGGCGACCGCGATCAGCTCGTAGCCGCCGGCCATGCCGGCCTGGACGGAGTTGAGCCGGGCGGCGAGCAGGACGCCGCCGAAGCCGGCCAGGCCGCCCGAGACGAGGTAGGCGTAGAGCTTGAGCCGTCCGACGTCGAGGCCGGCGACCAGGGCCGGCGCCCGGCCCATCCCGGCCGCCCGGATCCTGCGGCCGAAAGCGGTCCTCAGGAGCACGAGGTGCAGCGCCGCGATGATCACGACGGTCAGGATCATCGCGCTGGTGACGCCGCCGAGGGAGGCGCCGGCGACGCCGAGGAACGTCTCGTCGGCCGTGCCGGTCAGTTGGACGTGGTCGGTGAGCACCACCAGCAGGCCGGCGGCGACGTTGAGGGTGCCCAGGGTGACGATGAAGTCGTTGAGCTGGAACATGACGATGACCAGGCCGTTGACGAGCCCGAAGGCGAGCCCGGTCCCGATTCCGACCAGAACTGACACCATCGGGTGGAAGCCCTGCATCGAGGCCCAGAGCGAGGTGCCGGCGCTGAGGCCGAGGACCGCGCCGACCGAGAGGTCGATCCCGCCGGCGATGATGACCAGGGCCAGCCCGGCGGTGATGACGAAGATCGGTACTTCCTCGTTGAGGTAGTACCCGATCGAGTCGCCGTCGGCGAACGACGGCACGGCCAGCACGAAGCCGACGGTGACCGCGGTGACGGCCAGGAGGATGGGCACGCCTTCGATCCCGAGGAACCGGGCGGCGCCGGGGCGTAGGTTCTTCATCGGTCAGCTCTCGATGCCTTGTCGATGATGGCGTGCTTGACGGCGTCGTAGCCCTCTGTCGCCACCCGGTGGGGGATGTCGCTGATCTCGCCGACGAGCGCTCCGCGGTTCAGCACGATGACCCGGTCGCAGAGGCTGATCAGCTCGGCGAACTCCGAGGCGATGACGATGACCGAGGTGCCCTCCGCCACGACGTCCCGGATGAGACGGTGGACCTCGGCTTTCGCGTGGATGTCGATGCCCTGGGTCGGCTCGT
The DNA here is from genome assembly GCF_027497255.1 of Micromonospora sp. WMMD882. Classification (NCBI taxonomy): domain Bacteria; kingdom Bacillati; phylum Actinomycetota; class Actinomycetes; order Micromonosporales; family Micromonosporaceae; genus Micromonospora; species Micromonospora sp. WMMD882. Next base: position 4,696,624 of record NZ_CP114903.1, on the reverse strand, counting down.
CGAAGATGAGGATCGACGGCTTCGTGTTCAGACAACGGGCGATGATCGCCTTCTGCTGGTTGCCGCCGCTGAGGTTGCGGATCGGCTCCGCCGGGCCGGGCGTCTTGATCCCCAGACGACGGACGTACGAGTCGGTGAGCGCCCGTTCCCGTCCTCGACGCAGCAGGCCGGCCGCGGTCACCGTGCCGAGCGCGGAGACCGAGATGTTCTCGGCGACGGAGAGGTCCGGGAGGATGCCCAACTGCTTGCGGTCCTCGGGAACCATGGCGAGTCCGGCCCGGTACGCCACCTTGGGGTGCCCGATCCGGCTGGGGCGGCCGTCGATCTCGATCCGGCCGGAGGAGAGTTTGTCCAGGCCCATCAGCGCCCGTACCAGCTCGGTTCGTCCGGAGCCGGCCAGGCCGGCGACACCCAGGACCTCCCCGCGCCGCAGGTCGAAGGAGATGTCGCGGAGCACCCCGTGGCGGCTCAGGTTCGACGCCCGCAGCCGTGGCTGGCTCTCGCCACCGTCCCGCCGCCTCGGCGTGGGCACGGTGGCGGCGGACTCCATGAGCTCCGTCGCGTCCCCGCCGAACATCTGCACCGCCAGCTCACGTTTGGTGAGCTGGGTGGTCCCGGTACGCGCGATGGTCCGGCCGTCGCGCATCACGGTCACCACGTCGGCGAGTCCGAACACCTCGTCGAGGTGGTGGGTGACCCAGATCAGGGCGACGCCGCGACGCTGGAGGCTGCGCATGTGCTCGAAGAGCAGCGTCTTCTCGTGCTCCTCGAGCCCCGACGTCGGTTCGTCGAGGATCAGGATCTGCGGCGGTACGGCGAGCGCCTTGACGATCTCGATGGCCCGCTTCTTGAGCGCCCCGAACTCGCCGACCGGCCGCCACAGCTCGGATCTGGTGATGCCGAACTCGGCAGCGAGGTCGGCGATCCGGCGGGCGATCTGGTGGCGGTTGACGAACGGTGAGCTCCTGCCGGTCAGCGCCGCCTCCCGGCCGAGGAAGATGTTCTCCAGCACGGTCAGGTCCGGAACGGTGGACAGTTCCTGGTGGATGGTGCTGATGCCGAGCGCCTGCGCCTGTCGGGGATGTCCGATCGACACCTCGCGGCCGGCCAGTTCGATTCTGCCGGAGTCCGCGACGACGAGGCCGGACAGCACGTTCAGCAGGGTCGACTTGCCCGCGCCGTTCCCGCCGAGCAGAGCCTGAATCTCACCCCTGTGCACCAGCAGGCTCACCCCGTCCAGGGCGCGGACGCCCTGGAACCGCTTGCGGATGTCCGTCATGCGTAGGAGCGGAGCCGTCGCGGGCTGCCGCCCGTCCGCCGGCACCGGTGGTGGCGCGTCCATGCCTGCTCCTCTCGACAATCAGTGGTCTTGTGATCGGGTGGTCCGACCAATATCCTGAGATCCGAGCCACAAAGTCAAGAGGTCGATCGGTTCTTCTCCGCAGAAAGGGCGGGCAGGATGCGGAAGATCATGGGTACCGCCTCGGAGGTCGTTCCGGACTACCTGCGCGGGCTGGCAGCCGCCCATCCCGACGTGGTCGAGTACGACCCGGAGCACCGCATAGTCGTGCGGCGGGCACCGACGGTGACCGACAAGGTGGGCGTCATCTCCGGCGGCGGATCAGGTTGCGAACCGCTGCACGCCGGATACGTCGGCCTCGGCATGCTCGACGCCGCATGCCCCGGTGAGGTGTTCGCGTCCCCGGTGCCGGACCAGATCCTGGCGGCGACCCGGCACGCCGACCGCGGCGCCGGCGTGCTGTACCTCATCAAGAACTTCGGCGGTGAGGTGATGAACTTCGGCCTGGCCGCCGAAGTCCTCCGCCGCAGGGGCGTCCGGATCGAGAAGGTCGTCGTCAACGACGACGCGTCGTTCCCACCGGAGCTCGCCGGACGGCGCCGGGGCCTCGGCGCGACGGTGCTGGCCGAGAAGATCGCCGGGGCCGCCGCCGAGCAGGGACGCCCGCTCGACGAGGTCGCCGCCCTCGCCCGTCGGGTCGTCGAGCGCAGCCGGACCTTCGGTGCCGCGCTGAGCTCGTGCACGCACCCGAGAACCGGACGGCGCACGTTCGACCTTCCCGACGGGGAGTACGAGGTCGGCGTCGGCATCGGCGGTGACCGCGGCCACGAGCGGATGCCGCTACCGCCCGTCGGCGAGATCGCCGACGTACTGCTGGAGCGGGTCACCGGCGAGCTGGCCCTCCGACCCGGCAACCGCGTTCTGGTGCTGCTCAGCGGCCTCGGCTCGACCCCCGCCCTTGAGCTGTACGGGCTGTTCGCGGCGGTCTGTGACCGCCTCGTCCGACACGGCGTCGTGCCCGTCCGGAGCCTGGTCGGCGACTACCTCACCTCGCTCGACTCGCTGGGCGCGCTGCTCACCGTGCTGCACGTCGACGAGGAGCTACTCGACCTGTGGGACCGACCCGTTCACACGCCTTCGCTGCGCTGGGGAGTCTGAGATGCCCGCCACCCTGTCCCAGGCAACCGTGACGGCCTGGCTGGAACGCTTCTGCGCCGAGATCGTCGCGGCCGAGTCCCGGCTGAACGAGCTGGACTCCGCCACCGGTGACGGTGAGCACGGCTCCAACCTGAGCCAGGGCGCGGCAGCCGTCCGGGCGCTGTTGCGGCAGGGCCGATCCGACGATCTCCAGCAGCAGTTGGAGGGCGTGGCCATGGCGCTGGTCAACTCCGTCGGTGGCGCCAGCGGGGCGCTGTACGGCACGTTCTTCCTCCGCCTGAGCGACGTCGGCGTCGGCCGAACCGCGCTGGGCCTCACCGATCTCACCGAGGGACTCCGCTCGGCCCTCGCGGGCATCCGCGAGCTCGGCGGCTCGGCCCCCGGTGACAAGACGCTCGTCGACGCGCTCCATCCGGCCGTCGCCGAGCTCGACTCCCCCGCCGCCCGCTCCGCTGGCCTCGTGCCGGCCCTCGACCGCGCCGCCCAGGCGGCCGAACGGGGGCGCGACGCCACCGCCGCGATGGTGGCCAGGATGGGCCGGGGAAGCTACCTCGGCGATCGTGGTCGCGGACACGTCGACGCGGGCGCGACCTCGATGGCGATGCTCCTACGCTGCCTGCACGTCAGCGCCGAGGCGGCGGCCCGGTGAGATCCTCGGTGACCTCACTCCACCTCCTCGACGGCGGCGTGCTGGAGGTCGAGTCGAGCGTGGTCGTCCCCGGCACCGGGTTCGGCCGTCGTGTCGCCGTACCGGTGCAGATGTTCCTGGTCGGCACCACCTCGGGGTACGTCCTCGTCGACACCGGCAACGATCCCGGGGTCATCGACGACCCGGTCGCCACCTGGGGACCAGAGCTGGCGGCGGCCTCCCGTCCGCGCGTGCGGCCACACCAGCACCCGGCCCGGCAACTGGAGCTGCTCGGCCTCACGCCACGCGACGTACGGGCGGTGGTCTACACCCATCTGCACCACGACCACGCCGGTGGCGGACGGGTCTTCCCCGGCGCCGTGCACGTCGTGCAACGCGGGGAGTTGCGGTGGGCGCGCAGCCCCGACGGGCACGCGGGCAAGGCGTACGTGCCGGCGGACTTCGCGGCGACGAACTGGACCCTCGCCGAGGGCGACTGGCACATGCTCCCGGGAATCCAGTTGATGACCACCCCGGGCCACACCCCCGGGCACCAGTCGGTGGTGCTCTGGGACGTGCCGGACCTGGGCAACGTCATTCTCGCCGGCGACGCGATAAACACCGTCGGATGCATCGACGACGACCTCCCGCCGGGCATCGCGACCGACACCCTGGCCGCCGTGCAGTCGATGCGCCGCCTCACCGCGCTGGCCGACGCGACGGACGCGCTCGTCGTGACCGGGCACGACCCGGCCCAGTTCGAGTCCCTGCCGAAGGCTCCCGAGCGGCTACGCCGACCGGTCGGCGGGCCGGCTCACCGCCCGAAGGCGATGCTGGATCTCCGCTGACCCGCCGAACGGAGAGCGCCGCCGCCGGACGCCCGGCGGCGGCGCTTCCGCGCGACAGCCGCGTTACCCGCGCTCGGCGCGCTGGTCCAGGTGCCCGGCGATGTCGCGCTCGACGTCGCGGATGTGGCTCAGCGCCGCGGACCGGGCGTCCCGCACCCGGTGACCGATGATGGCCTTGCAGAGCGCGACATGCCCGGCATGCGCGTGCGCCCGGCGGCCGGGCAGCTTGATGACCCGGTGGGAGTACTTGAAGAAGAGCGGCTCGATGCTCTCCATGAGCTTCAACAGCAGTCGGTTCTTGGTGGCCGCGACGATCGCGCGGTGCAGCTCGGCGTCGAGCTTGACAAACGCGTCGTCGCTCAGTTGCGGATTCTCGGCCTCGGTCAGGATCCGCTGGAGGTCGGCGGCCTCCTGGGCGGTGATCCGCCGGGCCGCGAGGCTGGCGGCATCCGGTTCGAGCGACATGCGCACCTCGAACAGCTCCGGCACCGTGAAGTCGTCGAACACCAGCAGGTCGGAGAGCTTCGGCATCGCCTTCTTGTCGCTGACGACGAAGACCCCGCGACCGTGGTCGGTCCGCAGCATGCCGCTGGTCTCCACGACGCGGATCGCCTCGCGCATCGAGCTGCGCCCGACGCCGAACCGCTCGGCGAGCACCCGCTCGGGCGGCAGCTTCTCACCGGGCCTGATGTCGCCCCGGGTGATCATCTGCTCGAGCTGGGCCGCTACGGAGTCGGCGACCTTCAGCCGGCGGACCGGCTCGAAATCGCCGGGACCAAAGCCGGTCATCTCCATGACCCCTTTCACCGAACGGGCGCGTGACCCGCTCGCAATGATCAACTGACAAGGAATGGTCAGATCTCCTGAACACATTCTAGCGGTTCCGCGCGCCAGGCATGGGCCCGCCCACCCGTGCACAGACAACCGTGGCCCGGGCGGAACACGCCCGGGCCACGGCTCGCTCCAGGTCCTACCGGTCAGCCGGCCGGAACGGGTGCTCCCGCAGATGCGGGACCAGTTCCTCCCAGGCGTAGTCACCCTCCATGAAGTACGCGGTGGTGTCGTACGTGCCGTCCATCGTGTCCTTCAACGACTCCGGACCGACGAATCCGATCACCTGCCAGCCGACGCGACCCCGGTTCCCGCCGTACACCGGGTCGCAGTAGAACCCCTGCTTCGTGTGCAGGCACAACGCCGGGAAGAACGCCATCCCCTCGTCGAAGGTGCCCTGGAGGAACGTGGTCACCGCCTCCGTCGTCCCCAGGGTGACCCTGGACGGCTTCGGCGCGCCGGAGTACAACTCCAGCACGCCGTCCTGCTGCTCCTCGGTCAACTCCTTGAAGTCGACGTCGTAGTTCGTCCGGGCCACCCCGTCCAGGTCGCGGATGCCCTGGCGGTAGGTCTGCTGCATGTCCCACATGCGGGCCCGCCACGCCTCGGCGAACTTGCCGGTCAGCTTGAGGAACCCGGTTCCGTCCGCAGCGGCGAAGACGTAGTCGATGCCGGACAGGTAGCGGTCGATGAAGACGACCACCCGGGCCTCCCGCGCCCCGGGGTCGTGGTCGGTCGGGATGATGCGGGCGGTGGCGGCCTCGATCGTCTCCCACTCGTGCTCGGTGAAGAACAGCCGTTCGTTCGAGTCGGGGTCGATCGGCGACCCGACGACCTCCCAGTCAGCCTTGAGGGTCACAAGTCCTCCTTCCTCGGGTGGCTCAACGTGCTCTGGCTAGTCGACCGTGATGTGCTCTTCGCGGCCCTTGGCGAAGGTGTCGACGATGTAGTCGCACGCGCGCCAGGCGTTGGCCATCATGGTCAGCGTCGGGTTGACGCCGGTCGACGTCGGGAAACCGGAACCGTCCACGACGAACAGGTTGTCGACGTCGTGGGTCTGGCACCACTCGTTGAGCACCGACGTCGTCGGGTCGTTGCCCATCCGTGCCGTGCCGTGCTGGTGGCAGGTGTTGCCGGTCATCCGGTCGAGATACACCGGGACCGTCTTACGCGCGCCGGCCACCTCCAGGATCTCGGCGTTCTTGTCCACCTGCCACTTGCTCATCCGCACGTCGTTGTCATGCGGCTGGTGGGTGATCCGGGCGACCGGCAGGCCCCAGGCGTCCTTCACGGTCGGGTCGAGATCCACCCGGTTGGACTCACGCGGCATGTCGTGCAGGATCGCGCCGATCTTCATCGCGTAGTTGAAGTAGTCGCGGTCGGCGTCCTTGAGGGCGCCACCCCAGCTCGGTCGGCCCGGGAAGACCCAGTTGACCGGGTGGACCGTCTGCGAGGCCGAGATCAGGCAGCCACCGATGTGGCCGCGGTTCTCGTCGGTCTCGTAGAACTCGAACGTGCCGCCGCTGATGTAGTTGCCGGCCCAGCCGTACAGCGGATCGTCGACCTCCTTGTCGAACAGGCCGACGGCGAACACGTACTCGTGGAAGGTGGCGTTCTTGCCGACCAGGCCGCTGGAGTTGGCCAGGCCGTCCGGGTGGCGGGCAGAGCGCGACATGAGCATCAGCCGGGCCGACTCGATGGCGCCCAGCCCCAGCACGACGACCTTCGCGTCCTGCTCGACCTCCCGGCCCTCGGGGTCGATGTAGACGACACCGGTGGCCCGCCCGTCCGTGCCGACCCTGATCTCCCGGACGAAGCACTCCGAGCGCAGCTCGAAGTTGCCGGTCGCCACCGCTTCCGGGATGAACGTGGTGAGGGTGTTCGACCGGGCGCCGCTCGGGTCACCGTACTGGTTCCAGAAGCTGGTCTTGTTGAACGGGTCGCGACCCTTGTGCCGGTTGGTGACCATGGCGTGCGGAATCGGGAACGCGTTGATCCCCATCTTCTTGGCCGCGTCGTAGAAGCGCCGGCCGAAGCGGGTCGGGCGCAGCGGCTCGCTGGGGAAGGGGCGGCTGCGGAACGGCTCGTACTTGTCCGCGCCCGCGACGCCGGAGACGCCGAACTCCCACTCGACCCTGGTCAGGTAGGGCTCCAGGTGCTCGTAGCGGATCGGCCAGTCGGCGAGGCTGGCGCCCGCCAGGTCGCCGTGCAGGGAGCGCTGGATGAAGTCCGACTCCCGCGGCCGGGGCACCCAGCCGGCCCAGTGGTTGGTGCCACCGCCGACGAGTTGCGGGGTCGGCGAGAACGGGAACACCTCGGCCACCGAGTTCTCGTCGTGGCGCAGCGTCCGGGGGAACAGCTTCGGATCGGGCCAGAGGTAGTTGCGGTTGACGTACTTGACCTCGTCACCGGAGTAGTGCTCGTGCGCCCGCAGCCACGGGCCCCGGTCGAAGCCGACGACCTTCATGCCGGCCTCGGCCAGCACCTTTACCGCAGTGCCACCGGTCGCGCCGAGCCCGACGACGATGGCGTCGACCGGCTCCGGCTTGAACGAATAAGCCATATCTCTCTCTCCTCTCGAAGGGCGCTCGGTGGCAGGCAGCACCGAAGGGGTCGCCGCCCCGACGCCGCCGGTCCGCTCCCACGGACCCGGCGGCGCAGTCGGGCAGGGCGGTCAGTTGCGCCCGAGGTACTCGACGATGGCCCGGCCGAAGTGGGGCAGGTCGACCGGCGTGCGGGAGGTGATGACGTTGCCGTCCTCGACGACCGGCTCGTCGACCCAGGTGCCGCCCGCGTTCTCGACATCGGTCCTGATCGGCAGATAGCCGGTGATCTTCCTGCCCTTTGTCGCGCCGGCCGAGGCGAGCATCCAGCCGCCGTGGCAGATCGCGGCGACGAGCTTGCCCGACTCGTAGGCGTCCCGGACCAGGTCGATCATCTCCGGGTGCAGACGCATGTTGTCGGGAGCGAACCCGCCGGGAATGACCACCGCGTCGAAGTCGGCGGCGGACACGTCCGGCGCGCCGACGTCCGCCCGCATCGGGTAGTGCTCCTTGCTGTCGTACGACTCCTTGGTGCCGCTGCCGACGACCTGGACGTCCGCGCCGGCCTCCTGCAGGCGCAGGAGGGGGTACCAGCCTTCGAGGATCTGGTACTCGTCCTCGATCAGCAGGGCCACGCGCTTGCCTGAAAGCGACATCTCACGTTCCTTCTCTTCGCGTTTAGGGTGTTGCCCGGTTCCTCGGGTCTGGAGCCGTCGTCGGCGGGGTCGTGCCGGTCAGGCGCCGATCATCTGGAGGAACTCGACGCTGGTACGCACGTCGCCGTGGTTGGCCTGGATGTTGCGCAGGGCCTCCCAGTGCTGCCCGTAGCCGAGCGGCTGCTCGGCGTCACCGGGGATGGAGGCCGGGATGGCGGCGGTGGTGTCGGCCAGAACGACGATCTTGAAGTCCTGGTTGTTGCCGTCGATGGCGGTGGCGATCTGGCAGTTGCCGGTGGACAGGCCCGCCACGACGAGGGTGTCCCGCCCCGCGCGACGCAGGTACTCGGTCAGCGCCGTGCCGTAGAACGAGGAGAACCGGTGCTTGCGGATGACCGGCTCGTCGTCGAGCGGCTTGAGCTCGTCGACCAACTCGTCGCCACCGTTGCCCCACGAGCCGGGGAAGGTCGCCAACTGGCCTTCCAGGCCCCACTTACGGTCGGCGTAGCCGGCGTCCTTGCCGTCGCCGCGCAGGCCCCACAGCGACCAGACGACCGGGATGCCCTTGGCCCGGCAGGCTTCGAGCACGTTTACCACCGGGGGGACGACGTCCTTGCCCTCCGGAGCGCCGCCGATGCTCGGGATGTACATGGCGCCACCGGGCTCGGCACACGCCTTCTGCATGTCCAGCACCAGCAGCATGGTCTTGTCGGGGTCCAGGGTCGGGGCCACCCACGTCGACCGGTCAATGACCTTGTCGATGTTCTCGTAGGTGTAGTCGAGCGAAGACATCGGTCCTCCTCTGGTATGCGACGGGCCCGCAAGCCCGGGTTCGAACGGTGGTGGTCGCTCGGGCCGGACGTCTGCCGCCGCTGCGGGCGGCAACGCCCACTTCGACGCGCATCTGATCTGGTGAGCAGGTGGTCTGAACACTAATCCAGATAACGTCAGAGTCAAGAGGTGTTTCGACTTGACTTCGGCGTCGTTACAACCCGAACCAGCCCGGCGACCGGCCGTCGCGCCCACCGCGCTGACCGGCCCGAACGCCGCCCGGAACTGGTCGCCCGGCCCGCGCCGGCGCGGGCGGGGCCGAAGCGGCTGACCACCCACCCGGACACCGACCCGGAGGCACGCGCCGAGGCGGCGCGCCGGCGCAGATGTCGCGATCCACCCGGTCGCCGGGGCCGACCATGTCGGCGGCGCGCAGCGACCGTCGCATATTACCTGGTCACAGCACCTCCCGCTTCGATAACTGTTCCGGACAAGTATTGACCACTCACCGCTGGCGTGCTCATACTCGTCCGGACAAGTGGGGGTGGGCGATGGGCATCGAATTCGTGGTGACCGGCAACCTGACGATCGACGACGTGGTGACCGCGGACGGCGCCATATCGCCGAGCCAGTGCGGTGGCAACGGCGTGTACGCGGCTGTCGGCGCCTGGATCTGGTCGGATTCGGTCGGACTCGTGGCCGGCGCCGGCGCCGACTACCCGACCGGTTGGCTCGACCGGATCGCCGCCGCCGGGATCGACACCGCGGGGGTCTACCGGCTGCCGGAGACACACGCCCTGCGATCGCGGGTCTTCTACCGGGCCGACGGCTCACGGACCGACCGGGTCGCCGAGGCGACGCTCCCGCCCGAGGTCGCCGCCCTGATCGACCTGTCCCAGGACTTCAGCGCGATGGGCTCCGAGGTGCACCGCGAAGCCTGGCCCCGCTACAGCCCCGCGCCGCCGCAACTGCCCGCGAGCTACCGACGGGCCCGGGGCGCGCATCTCGCGCCGGGCCCGCACGCCAACCTGCGCGCCCTCGCCGCCCAGCTCCGCGCGGCCGACGACCAGACCGTGCTCACCCTCGACTGGCCGTGGTGGGACGAGACCGGGCAGGAGTTCGACGACGAGCTGCTCGGCCTGGTCACCGCCGTGCTGCCGGGGCGGGAGGAGTTGGCCGCCTGGCCGCTGCGGGGGGACGCCGCCGCCACGCTGGCCGGGTTGGTCCGGCGCTGCCCGGTGGTGGTCGTCAAGGAAGGCGCGGACGGCTGCTCGGTGCACACCGCGCCGGCCGTCCGGCGGATCGGAGTGGTGCCGGTCGAGCCCGGTGACCCGACCGGCGCCGGGGACGCCTTCTGCGGTGGTTTCCTCGTCGGTCTGGCCCGCACCGGCGACCCGGTGCTGGCCGCCGCACACGGCGCGGTCTCCGCCTCGTTCGTGGTCGAGACCTTCGGGGCGCTGAGCGTCCTGGAGGTCGACCGGGCCCTGGCCGAGCACCGCCTCAAGAGTCTGATCAGCACCCTGGATGGAGGAATCCCGTCTTGACCACCGATCTGATCGAACCGCCGGCCGCCGAGTACGGCGAGCCGAACCGCGTCTCCGTCGACGACATGATGTACGAGATCGCGCACCAGTCGTACGCCGTCCTGGCCGCCATCGAGGTGGTGGAGGAACAGGTCGCCCGGCTGCCCGAGGAGAAGCTGCGCGACGCCCGGCACGTCTACGTCACCGGCTGCGGTGACTCGTACTTCGCCGGAATCGCCGCCCGGATGGCCTTCCACCGTTTCGCGAAGGTGCCCACCGAGCCGATCGAGGCGCTGGAGTTCGCCCGGTACGCGGCCGACGCCCTGCCCGACGAGAGCCTGGTGCTCGCCATCTCCAACTCGGGCAAGGCCACCCGTACCGTCGAGGCGGCGGCCCGGGCGACCGACGTCGGAGCGTTCTCGGTGGCCGTCACCGGCAGCCCGACCAGTCGGCTCGCCGAGGTCTCCCGGCACACCCTCAACCAGCGGGTGGAGCGGGAGGGCCGGGCGCTGACCATGCCGAGCAACCTGGAGGACGGCGCCGGAAGACCCAGCTTCGGCCTGGCCAACTACCTGGTCAGCTTCACCACGCTGCTGCTGGTGGCGCTGCGGATGGGCCGGCTGCGTGGGCACCTGAGCGAAGCCGAGGTCGACGAGATCACCGAACAGATGCGGGCTGCCGCCCGCGCCGTCGACCAGACCGTGGAGATCTGCGCCGACCCGGCGGACAAACTCGCCCAGCGCTTCGCCGAGCACTCCGACGTGATGATCGTCGGCGGTGGGCCGGCGCACGGCATGGCGCTGTTCTACGGTGCCAAGACCTACGAGCTGGCCCGGATCAACGGCAACGTGCAGCACCTGGAGGAGTGGGCGCACGAGCAGTTCTTCCTCACCGGCTCGACCAGCGAGCTGCTGCTGCTCGCGCCGCCCGGACGGTCCAGCAGCCGGGCCGAGGAGATCCTGCGGACCGCCGCCGCGCTCGGCGCGCACTGCGCCGTGGTCACCGTCGAGGAGGCCGCGGCCAGCTTCGGCGAGGCCGGGCTGGTCCTGCCGGTCGCCGGTAACCACCGTGAGGAGCTGATCGGCATCCCGTACGTGGTGCCCGGCGAGCTCTTCGCCACCCGGGTCGCCGCCCACCGGGGGCACGACGCCTTCGAGTTCGACAGCGAGCTGCAGTACGTCCTGAACATGAAAACCATCCAGGAGAGCCGCATCTACCGACCTCAGCAGCGCTGACAGGCGCTCCTACCGTTGGGAGCCACCCGTGACACCCCGTCCCCTCTTCCGTACCGGCGCGGCCGTCCTGCTCGTCGCCGCGCTGACGGCATGCAGCTCCATCGAACCCGACACCAGCTCCGGCGATGACAGCGCCGGCCCCGGCGAACCCCGCTCCGGCGGCACGCTGACCACCTTCGCCTCGGGCGACCCGGCCAGCCTCGACCCCGCGCTGCTGACCGGCTACGACCAGATCGTCATCGGCACCAACATCCTGGAGGGCCTGTTCCGGCTCAACACCGAAGGCAACGCCGTCGAGCCGGCCCTGGCCGAGAAGGCCGAGGCCGGCGCCGACGGCAGAACCTGGACCATCCAACTGCGGCAGACCACCTTCACCAACGGTGACCCGGTCACCGCCGACGACGTCAAGTTCAGCCTGGAACGGGTGGTGAACCCGGCCACCAAGTCACCCCGGGCGCAGATCATCGACATCGTGGCCGGCGCCACCGAGCTGCGCACCGGCAAGGCCGACGAGATCTCCGGCATCGTGGTGACCGGTGAACGGGCGCTCACCGTCACGCTCACCCAGCCGTACGCCGGCTTCACCGCGCTGCTGGCCAGCCCGCAGTTGGCGATCGTGTCGGAGAGGGCGGCCACCGAGAACGCGGCCGACTTCGGCGCCAAGGTCGTCTCGGCCGGGCCCTTCAAGCTGGGCGAGTGGCAACGCAACCAGCAACTGAGCGCCACCGCCAACGACTCGTACTGGGACGGTCGTCCCTACCTCGACACCGTCATCTGGCGTTTCGTGCCGGACGAGAACACCCGGATGCTCGAGTTCGAGTCGGACAGCATGGACATCACCTGGCTGCCGCCGGCCAGCTACGACCGGTACGCCAAGGACCCGAAGTGGTCGGAGAACCTGGGGCGGGCCGAGACCCTGCACACCGAGATGTTCGCGATCAACATGGAACGCCAGCCGCTCGGCGGGTCCAAGCCGCTGCGTCAGGCGATCTGCGTCACCGTCGACCGGGCCGCCGCGGTCGCCGGTCTGCAGGGACGGGCCAACGAGGCGTACACCCTGCTGCCCGAACCGCTGGAGAAGTCGCCGCCGAAGCCGGCCTGCGCGGCGGACGCCGACGCGGCCGAAGCCCTCGTCGCCGAGGCCGGCGCGCCGACGACACCGCTCCGGCTGATCGCGCCGTCCTGGTCGAACCTGACCAAGACGCTGGAGCTGTACCAGGCCAACCTGAAGGCCGTGGGGATCGACGTCCAGCTCAACCAACTGGAGCAGGCGCAGTACCAGCAGGCTCTCGACCAGGGCGACTTCGACCTGGCCTGGACCTACCGGGTGCCCGACTTCATCGATCCGGACAGCTTCATCACCCCGCTCGTCGCCTCCGACCGGATCGGCTTCGGCAACGCGGCCCGCTACCGCAGCTCCCAGGTGGACAACCTGCTGACGCAGGCCCGCAGCAGCATGGACGAGAACACCCGCGCCGGGCTCTACCAGCAGATCGGCGACGCGGTGCTGGGCGAGCTGGCCTACATCCCGCTGCTGCACAACGTCTACGTCGACATCCACCAGCCGAGGGTCGGCGGGTACGTGCCGTCGGCGATGGACGCGCACAACTACCGCAAGACCTGGGTCGCGCAGTGACCGGACAGGCGGGATCGCACCGGTGAACAGGGTCCTCCGACAGCTCGGCGCCATCCCGCTGCTCGCGCTCGGGGTCGCCCTGGTGGCGTACGTCCTCATCGACGCGCTGCCAGGCGACCCCGCCCGGGTGGTCGCCGGAGCCGGCGCGGACGCGGCCAGCGTCCAGGCCGTCCGGGAGCAGCTCGGACTGGACAAGCCGGCGCCCCAGCGGTTGCTGGAGTACCTGGGCGGGCTGCTCCGGGGTGACCTCGGCACCAGCTTCCAGACCGGGCGACCGGTCCTGGCGGAGCTGCTCGGCGTCTTCCCGAAGACGATCCAACTGGCCCTGGTCGCCGAGCTGATCGCCCTCGCCGCCGGTCTGCTGATCGGCGCCCTGGCCGCGCTGCGCGGCGGACGCTTCGCCTCGAACACCTTGATGACCGGCTCGGCCGTGGCGGTGTCGCTACCGATGTTCGCGCTGGCCCTGCTGCTGCAACTGGTCTTCGCGCAGTGGCTGGGCTGGTTGCCCCCGTCGGGCAGCGGCGGGATGCTCAGCGCGGCGATCGTGCTGCCGGCGATCACCTGCGCGATTCCGTCGGCCGGGTTCGTCGCGCGGTTCGCCCGCGCCTCGATCGCCGGGCACCTCAACGACGAGCATGTCCGCACCGCCATCGCCAAGGGCGTCCGACCGGGCACGGTGGCCCGCCGGCACGTGCTGCGGGTCTCCTACGGGCCACTGATCTCGGTGGCCGCAGCCGATCTGTCCCGGCTGCTCGGCGGGGTCGCCATCGTCGAAGTGATCTTCAGTTGGCCGGGCGCCGGCAAGTACGCCTACGACGCGCTGGTGCACCGGGACCTGCCGGCGTTGCAGGGGGCCCTGCTCGCCATCACCATCGTCGTGCTGCTCACCAACCAGTTCGCCGAGATCGCCTACCGGCTCGTCGACCCTCGGATCGGTGCCTGATGTCTGATCTCCGGAGCGCGTCGCGGCCGGTGTCGCCCGGCCTGACCACCCGCCTGCGGTTGGCCCTCCTGGGCCGCGCCCGCCGGCCGGGCCGACGGACCCTGGTCTGGTGCGCGGTGATCGCCGGGCTGTGGCTCGTGCTCGGGGTGGGAGCGCCGCTGTTCGCCCCGTACGACCCGACCGTCGTGAACGTGACGCCGGGCAACGTGCCGCCGTTCCCGCCCGGGCCGGAGCACTGGTTCGGCACCGACCAGCTCGGTCGGGACATGCTCAGCCGGGTGCTCTACGGGCTGCGCACCTCGATCCTGATCGGGGTCGGCGTACGCACCGTGGTGATGGTGGTCGGCGTGCTCATCGGCTACCTGGCGGCCTTCTCCCCCGGCGTCGCCCGCGTCCTGCTGCTCCGCGCCACCGACATCATGCTGGCGTTCCCGGCCCTCCTGGTGGCGATGGCGGTCACCGCCGTGCTCGGGCCGAGCCTCGCCACGCTGACCCTCGCGCTGGTGATCATCGGCTGGCCGGACGTGGCCCGGCTGGTCTACGGCGAGGCGCTGGCTCTGCGCGAGCGGGACTACGTCTCGGCCGCCCGCACCTTCGGCGCCGGTCGCTGGCACGTCCTGCGGCTGCACGTCCTGCGGCCGATGGCGGTGCAGCTCGGGGTCGCCTGGTCGGTGGGCATTCCGGGCGCGATCATGTACGAGGCCGGGCTGAGCTTCTTCGGCTTCGGCGTCCAACCACCGATGCCGAGCCTGGGCAGCCTGATCAACGATGGGCGCGGCTACGTCTACGCCGCGCCCTGGTACCTGGTCTTCCCCACCCTGACGCTCTGCCTGCTGGTGGTGTCGCTGAACCTGGTGGGTGAGGCGGTCGCCCGTCGCTTCGCCACCCGCAGCTCCACGGAACAGTCGTGAGCGCCGGGTCGTCGGCCGTCGCGGTAGGACGCCGGACGACGATGGTCGGCGTCGGCATCCGGTTCGTCGTACTCGGCTTCGCGTTCACCGTACCGGCGGGGGTCTTTCCGCAGCGGCCGGCGGTGATGGCCGGATACCTGCTGCTGGTGGCCGTCTCCTGCCTGGCCCTGGAGGGGTTCCGCGCCTGGGCGGCGCGGCTGACCGGGCTCGCTTTCACCCTGCTCGCCCTCGGCATGGGCCTGCTCGCCGCCGGCCTGGTGACGGGTGACCGCACGCGTACCGTACTGCACCTGGCGGGCCTCGCGGTCCTGGCCCCGGCCGCCGCGCTGCTCAACGTCGGGCTCACCGACCTGACCGCCCGCCGGTGGCCCGGCGCCCGCCCGGTGCTGACCATGCAGGCGCTGCTCGCCGTCGGGAACGGGGTGCCACCGATCGTGCTGGGCCTGGGGGCGGGCGTCGGCCCCCTGCTGGTCGTCGGGGTGCTCACCGCAGCGGCAGCGGCGGTGCGGGCGCCTCGACAGACCGCCGCCGCCGCGGCGGATGGGCCACCCGCTGGACTGGTGGCCCGGTTGGCGGCCTGCGCCGGCCTGGCCACCGCGGTCCAGCTCGGACTGGTCTCGGGCGCGGCCCTGGTCGTGCCCGACCACGCCGACCAGGCTCTCCTCGGCGCCGGCATCGGGATGATCGTGGGACGGATCGCGGCGTCGCTGCCGGCGGGCGCGCTGCCACGCCGCGGGGTGGTGCTGCTCTGCCTGGTCGGCACCGGCGGCGTGGCGGCGCTCCCGATGGTCGCCGGGCCGGTGGCGGTGACCGTGCTGGCCGTCGTCGCCACCGCCGCGGTGGCCCCGATCTTTCCGACGCTGCTGGGGCTGGGCTACGCCCCCGGCGGGAGCAGCCGGTTCGGCGCGCCGGTCATCATCGCGGCGTCCACCGGTGTCGCCGCCCTGGCGCCCGGCGCGCTCCAACTCGCCCAGCGGCTCGCGCCCGGCACGCAGCACTGGATCCTGCCGGCGCTCGGCCTGCTGCTGGCCGCCCTGGTCAGTACGCTGCCGTGGCCGCGGCAACCAGCGGCGACCCTAGGGAAACTCCACAGAGGAGACGCTCATGTTGGCTGAGCTGCCGCCGATCGACCGGGTCGGTGACCACCCGCTCTACCTTCAGGTCAAGTCCGCGCTGCAGGCCGTCATCGACGGCGGTGGGCTCCCGCACGGCGCCCGGATGCCGTCCGAGAGCGCCGTCGCCGGTCACTACGGGGTCAGCCGGCACGTCGTACGACAGGCGCTGGAGCGGCTGGTCACCGAGGGCCGGCTCACCGCCCGGCACGGCGCCGGATACTTCGTCAACCACCGTCGCATCCACCTGGTGCTGCCGTCGTTGACCAGCTTCTCGGAGGCGATGCGGACGGCGGGCGTGGCCGCCGAGCTGCGGGTGGTGGAGCAGGGCTTCGAGGAGAGCACCCCGGAACTGCGCCGGAAGCTGGACACGCCACGGGCGCGTCGGCTGTACCGGCTGCTGCGGGTCGGCACGGCGGGCGACGAGCCGCTGGTGCTGATCGAGGCGTGGTACCCGTCGCGGGTGGCCCGCGTGGTCGACCACCGGATGATCGAGGAGACCGGTGTCTACCAGCAGTTGAAGGCGGCGGGCCTGCGGCCGGCGCGGGCCGAGAACGAGTTGCGGGTGTCCTTCGTGGATCCGCCGGTGGCGTCGTTGCTCGGTCTGCCCTGGGGGAGCCCGGTGATCGTGACCCACAGCCTCACCTTCGACCAGGACGACCGACCGATGGAGTTCGTCCGCGAGCTGTACCGGGCGGACCGCTTCGTCTTCGACTACGGCTCGAACAGCGAACGGAGACCACGACCATGAGCACCGGGGCCGCCACCCGTCCGTCCGCCGACCTGCCGCCCGGCAGGGAAGCCCTGCTGACCGTACGCGGACTGCGAGTCGCCTTTCCCACCGCGGCGGGTGGGCAGATGGTCGCGGTCGACGGCGTCGACCTCACGTTGGGTCGGAGCGAGATCCTCGGGGTGGTCGGTGAGTCCGGCTCGGGCAAGTCGCTGACCGCGCTCTCCCTGCTGCGGATGGTGCCGCCACCGGGAACGACCAACGGCACGGTCACCTTCGACGGCCGGGACCTGCTCTCCCTGTCCGGCCGTGAGCTGCGCACGGTGCGGGGCGCCCGGATCGCCATGGTGTTCCAGAATCCGTTGGCCGCGCTGAACCCGGTGATCCGGGTGGGTGACCAACTGGTCGAGGCGATGCTCACGCACGGCAGGTACACCGCCGCCCAGGCGCGGACGCGGGCGCGGGAGCTGCTGGAGCTGGTAGGTATCCCCGACGCCGGCGCTCGGCTGCGCGACTTTCCCCACCAGTTCTCGGGTGGGATGCGGCAGCGGATCGTGATCGCGATGGCGGTCAGCAACGACCCTGAGGTGATCATCGCCGACGAGCCGACCACCGCGCTGGACGTGACGATCCAGGCCCAGGTGCTGGACCTCCTGGTGAAGATCAACCGCGAGCTGGGCACCGCCATCGTGCTGATCTCACACAACCTCGGCGTGGTGGCGCGGGCCTGCGACCGGTTGCTGGTCATGTACGGCGGACGGATCGTGGAACAGGGCACCACCGCCGACGTCTTCGCCAACCCGCGGCACCCGTACACCAGGGCCCTGCTGGCGGCGGTCCCCCGGCTGGACAGTCCGCCCGGTGGACTCACCGCGATCCCCGGTCAACCCGCCAGCATCTCCGACCGGCCGGCGGTCGGCTGCCGGTTCGCTCCCCGCTGCGCCCACGCCGACGACCGGTGCCGCGCCGACGAGCCGCCGCAGGCGGAACTGCCGGACCGACACCTGGTGGCCTGCTGGAAGCCGGAGGCGGCGACCGCCGCCGGCGCGGTCGACGGCGCCGCGCTCACCACGGCTGGGACCGGGACGCCCCTGCTGGAGCTACGCGACGTCAGCAAGGAGTTCCGGGCCGGCCGGCTGGTCGGGTGGCGCGGTCGGGGCACGGTGAGCGCGGTCGACAGCGTGTCGTTGACGCTCGGGCGCGCGGAGACCCTCGGCCTGGTCGGCGAGTCCGGCTGCGGCAAGAGCACCCTGGCCCGGTTGGCCATGGGCATCGACCAGCCCACCCGGGGTACGGTCCACTTCGACGGCGTCGACGTCACCGCGCCCGGCGCCCGGCGCGCCGCCGGCCTGCACCGCAAGGCGCAGATCGTCTTCCAGGACCCGAAGGCGAGCCTGAACCCCTGGATGACCGCGGGCGAGTTGGTGGGCGAGCCGCTTCGGGTGCAGCGGATCAGCTCGGGCCGGGATCGCGACGAGCTGGTGGGGCAGGCCCTGGAACGGGTCGGACTGCGCTCCGCCGACGCGAGCCGCTATCCGGGCGAGTTCTCCGGCGGCCAGTTGCAGCGCATCGCCATCGCTCGGGCACTCGTGCTCGACCCGTCCCTGGTGGTCTGCGACGAGCCGGTCTCCGCGCTCGACGTGTCGATCCAGGCGCAGGTGGTGAACCTGTTGTCCGAGCTGCAGAACACGCTCGGCCTGTCGTACCTGTTCGTCGCGCACGACCTGGCGGTGGTACGCGCCGTCAGTCACCGGGTGGCGGTGATGTACCTGGGTCGGATCGTGGAGCTCGCCCCGGCGGAGCAGTTGTACGCCGAGCCGCTGCACCCGTACACGGCGGCGCTCATCTCCGCCGCGCCGGTGCCGGACCCGGTGGTCGAACGGACCCGGAAGTACGTCACCCTCCCCGGCGACCTGCCGAGCCCGCTGCGGCCCCCACCCGGCTGCCGGTTCCACACCCGCTGCCCGATCGGCCCGACGGCCCGGCCGGGTCGTGACATCTGCCGTACGGCGTCGCCGCCGTTGCGGCAGCAGGCGCCGGGGCGCTTCGCCGCCTGCCACTTCGCCGGGGAGCTGCACCGGATCGGCGTCGACCCTGCCCCCTCCACATCGACCGAGGTAGGAGGCTGACCATGGCCCTCGTGCGAGACCTGCCGGACGTGACCGGCTCCGAGACCGCTCTGCGTGCCTTCCTGCACGGCCTGCCCGGGGTGGACCAGGTCGGCGCGGAGCAGCGGGCGGCCCACTTCGGCACCCGATCCATCAAGACCACCGCCAAGGCGCAGGCGGTCGACCTGGCCATCCGGATGGTCGACCTGACCACCCTGGAGGGGGCCGACACTCCGGGGAAGGTGCGGGCTCTCGCGGCGAAGGCGCTGCGACCCGACCCGGCCGACCCGACCTGCCCGCACGTCGGCGCGGTCTGCGTCTACCCGGCGATGGTGCCGTACGCGGCCGAGGTGCTGCGCGGTTCCGGCGTGCACCTGGCCAGCGTGGCGACCGCGTTCCCGTCCGGGCAGGCCCCCCTCGACGTCAAGCTCGCCGACACCCGGGCCGCCGTGGCGGCCGGCGCGGACGAGATCGACATGGTGATCAACCGGGGCGCCTTCCTGACCGGCCGCTACCAGGCCGTCTACGACGAGATCGTGGCGGTCAAGGAGGCCTGCGGGGACGCGCACCTGAAGGTGATCCTGGAGACCGGTGAGCTGGCCACCTACGACAACGTGCGCCGCGCCTCCTGGCTGGCGATGCTGGCCGGCGGTGATTTCATCAAGACGTCCACCGGCAAGGTCCCGGTGGCGGCCACGCTACCGGTGACGTTGGTGATGTTGGAGGCGGTGCGTGACTTCCGGGCGGCCACCGGCCGGCAGGTGGGTGTGAAGCCGGCCGGCGGCATCAAGAACACCAAGGACGCGATCAAATACCTGGTGCTGGTCAACGAGACGGTCGGCGCGGACTGGCTCGACCCGGACTGGTTCCGGTTCGGGGCGTCCAGCCTCCTCAACGACCTGCTCATGCAGCGCACCAAGCTGACCACCGGTGTGTATGCCGGTCCCGACTACTTCACCCTGGACTGACCCATGTTTGAGTACGCGCCCGCCCCGGAGTCCCGTGCGGTGGTGGACCTGAAGCCCTCGTACGGGCTGTTCGTCGACGGCGGGTTCGTCGACCCGACCGACGGTGGCAGCTTCAAGTCGATCAACCCGGCCTCCGAGGAGGTCCTCGCGGAGGTCGCCGAGGCCGGCCCGCAGGATGTGGACCGGGCGGTCCGGGCCGCCCGCACGGCGTACGAGCGGGTGTGGGGGCCGATGCCGGGCCGGGACCGGGCGAAGTACCTGTACCGGATCGCCCGGATCGTGCAGGAACGCTCCCGTGAGCTGGCGGTGCTGGAGTCGCTGGACAACGGCAAACCGATCCGGGAATCGCGGGATGTCGACCTGCCGTTGGTCGCCGCGCATTTCTTCTACTACGCCGGCTGGGCCGACAAACTCGGCTACGCGGGGTTCGGTCGGAGGCCGACCAGCCAGCACAGCGGGGCGGATCCGCGGCCGTTGGGGGTGGCGGCGCAGGTCATCCCGTGGAACTTCCCGCTGCTGATGCTGGCCTGGAAGATCGCCCCGGCCCTCGCGGCCGGGAACACGGTGGTGCTCAAACCGGCCGAGACGACCCCGTTGACCGCGTTGGTGTTCGCCGAGATCTGTCAGCAGGCTGACCTGCCGGCGGGCGTGGTCAACATCGTCACCGGCGCCGGGGACACCGGTCGGGCGTTGGTCGAGCATCCGGGTGTGGACAAGGTCGCGTTCACCGGTTCCACCGAGGTCGGTCGGGCCATCGCCCGCGCGGTCGCCGGCACCGGCAAGAAACTCACCCTGGAGCTGGGCGGCAAAGCGGCGAACATCGTCTTCGACGACGCCCCGATCGACCAGGCGGTCGAGGGGATCGTCACCGGCATCTTCTTCAACCAGGGCCACGTCTGCTGCGCCGGGTCCCGGCTGCTCGTTCAGGAGTCGGTCGCCGAGCAGGTCCTCGAATCGTTGAAACGGCGGATGGCCCAGCTGCGCGTCGGTGACCCGCTGGACAAGAACACCGACGTCGGCGCGATCAACTCCGCCGCCCAGCTCGCCCGGATCACCGAGCTGTCCGACGCCGGCGCCGCCGAAGGCGCGCAACGCTGGTCACCCGCCTGTGAGCTGCCCGAACGCGGGTTCTGGTTCGCCCCGACCATCTTCACCGGGGTCACCCAGGCGCACCGGATCGCCCGGGAGGAGATCTTCGGCCCGGTGCTGTCCGTGCTGACCTTCCGCACCCCTGCGGAGGCCGTGGAGAAGGCCAACAACACGCCGTACGGGCTGTCCGCCGGGATCTGGACGGAGAAGGGCTCCCGGATCCTGTGGACCGCCGACCGGCTACGCGCCGGCGTGGTCTGGGCCAACACGTTCAACAAGTTCGACCCGACCTCGCCGTTCGGCGGCTACAAGGAGTCCGGCTACGGCCGCGAAGGCGGCCGGCACGGGCTGGAAGGGTACCTCGATGTCTGAACGGGTGACCGTGCGGAAGACGTACAAGCTGTTCATCGGCGGGAAGTTCCCCCGCAGCGAGTCAGGACGGTCATACCCGGTGCAGAACGCGAATGTCGCCCTCTCCTCACGCAAGGACGTCCGGGACGCGGTGGTCGCCGCCCGGACCGCCGTGAAGGGCTGGGCCGGCGCGACCGCCTACAACCGGGGACAGATCCTCTACCGCATCGCCGAAATGCTCGAAGGCCGCCGCGAGCAGTTCGTCGCCCTCGGCGTGCCCGCCGACGAAGTCGACACCGCCACCGACCGCTGGGTCTGGTACGCCGGCTGGGCGGACAAGCTCCCCCAGATCCACGGAGGCGCCAACCCCGTCGCCGGCCCCTACTTCAACCTGTCCGCCCCCGAACCCACCGGGGTGGTCGGCGTGATCGCCCCGGAACAGCCGGCGCTACTCGGCCTGGTCAGCGTCATCGCCCCCGCCATCGTCACCGGCAACACGGTCGTCACGCTCACCTCACCCACCGCGCCGCTGGCGGCGATCACCCTGGCCGAGGCGCTCGCCACCAGCGACCTTCCCGCCGGCGTGGTGAACCTGCTCACCGGCCGGGTCGCCGAAACCGCTCCGACGCTG
The DNA here is from genome assembly GCF_027497255.1 of Micromonospora sp. WMMD882. Taxonomy (NCBI): domain Bacteria; kingdom Bacillati; phylum Actinomycetota; class Actinomycetes; order Micromonosporales; family Micromonosporaceae; genus Micromonospora; species Micromonospora sp. WMMD882. Next base: position 4,674,652 of record NZ_CP114903.1, on the reverse strand, counting down.
GCCGCGCACCTGGACGTCAACGCCCTCGACCTCACCGGCGTCACCGACCCGCAACTGGCCACCGACCTGGAAATCAAGGCGGCGGAGAACCTCAAACGGGTACTACGACCCGTCCCGGCCGACCACGACTGGACCGCAGACCCCGGCATCACCCGAACGACCGCCCTGCTGGAAACCAAAACCGTCTGGCACCCCAAGGGGGCATGAGACCGCGTGGGGGGTTTCCGGGGGGAGCCCACCCACGCAGGGATCAAGCCTGACCGCCCGGAGTGGGCGGGCTCCCCCCGGAAACCTACGGCCGGCACTGTCCGCGCGGTCCGTGGGGAGGTTTCTGCTTCCGGGTGCTGCCTTGGGGAGGGCGCTGCCTCGGGTGGGGGTTGCGTCAGTCCGGGCCCTCCGGCAGGCCCGGCAGGCGGAACAGGTCGCCATCGGACCGGCGCAGGTCCGCGGCGAGCAGGTCGGCCAGACCGGGTGGGCTCAGGGTGATCGCGGCCAGCGTCCGGTGGTCCAGTCGCCGGGTCTCCAGCAGGTACCCGCCCGCCGTCGGGTCGCTGAACTCCGCCCCGGTCCGGTCCGCCTCGCACCACGTGTCGATCCGGCAGAGGTAGAGGTACTGGCGGCCGGCCGGCGTGTCCAGGACGTACCGGAGGCTGTGGATCCGGGCCGTGCCGCCCACCTCCTCGCGTACCTCCCGCAGCAGCGCGGCCCGGCGATCGGGATCGTCGGGCTCCACGCCCCCGCCCGGCAGGGACCAGTAGACGTCCCGGTCGGGTCGGGTACGCCGGAACACCAACCATCCGTCGGTCGGGGTGAGGAGGATGGCGCGGACCCGTTCCGTCACGGGGCCGCCTGCGCGGCGACGAGCGGAGCCGGCGCGCCCAGGCGCGGGGTGACGGTGACCCGGGCGAACAGGTCGACCAGCCAGCTCTCCAGCACGTCCGGATCCTGGCCGGTGACCAGGCCGGACAGCGGAAGGTTCTCCGGACGGTAGGAGCCCTTCACCGGGGTGGGCCTGTCGACCGGGTACACCTGGTACGTCAGGACGCGCGGGTCGTCGAGCAGCCCGGCCGGCACGTCGACGGTGATCGGCGCACCGCCGTAGACGTGGCCGGGGTACTGGAACTCCCCGTGCAGGTCGGTGGTCTCCGGCCGGTGGATGTGCCCGGTGGCGAGCGCGCCCGACACCTCGGTGGCCATGTCCAGGGTGTGCAGGTGGATCCCGGTCCGCCGCCGGAAGGTGGTCACCGTGTAGCCGCCGCCGCACCGGGCGGCCACCTCCAGGAACACCGGGCCCTGCGGGGTGGTGATGGCCTCCAGGTGGAAGGTGAGCGTGTCGCCGCCGAGCGCGCGCAGGCAGTCCACGGTGAACGCCTCCAGCTCGGGGTGCGGCCGTTGCACCACGCCGAGCGGCCGGCCCTGCTCGAACGACAGGCAGCTCCCCACGTACCGGCTGGCCTGGATCGCGACCGGCTCGCCACGGAACAGGTAGCCGTCGATCTGCCACAGGTCCCCGTCGACGTACTCCTCGACCTCGTACCGCCCGGCGAATCCGGCGTCCGTGCGCTGCTCCCGGGCGACCAGCTCGTGGGCCTGCCGGACGTCCTCGCAGAGGGTCACCCCGCGGCTGCCGGCCCCGCCGCGTGGCTTGACGACGGTGCGGCCCCGCCACGGCGGCGTCACGTCCCCGGTGAGCAGGTCGGTCGCCGGCACGAACCGGGGAACCCGCAGACCCCGGGCGGCGACGGCGGTCTTCATCGCCACCTTGTCGCGGAAGTTGCGGGCCAGGTCGGGTCGCATGCCGGGGACGCCGAACTCGGCCCGCAGCTCGGCCGCCGGGGCGATGAGCAGCTCGTGCCGGGTGAGGATCCGGTCGAACGGCGGCCACCCCCGTAGTCGGGGACGGAGCTGGTCGACCACGGACCGCTCCGGCTCCAGCACCACCTTCGCGCAGCGGACGTCCGCCGGGATGTTCCCGATGTACTCGGCGGTGCCGGCGTACGTGACGTCGTGGCGGGCGTGGTCGAAGGCGTCGGCGTACCCGAGGCGGTCGAACTTGTTCTGGTGCAGGACGAGGATGCGCACGTACGTCTCCAGTGGCTGGTCAGGTCATGGCTGCCAGGGCAGCGAGAAGGTCTTGACGTTGGTGTACGCCTTCATGGTCTCGACCACGCCCTCCTTGTAGCCGAGCCCGGAGTCCTTGATCCCGCCGAACGGCGTCGACTCGATCCGGTAGCCGGGAACCTCGCCGATGTTGACGGTGCCGGCGTGCAGTTGGTCGACGAAGCGCAGCGCCCGGTCCAGGCCCCGGGTGAATACGCCGGCCGACAGGGCGTACCGGCTGGAGTTCGCGATCCGGACGGCCTCGTCGTCGGTGGTGAACCGCACCACCGGGGCGACCGGGCCGAAGACCTCCTCGGTCACCACGGCCATGGTGGGCGTTACCTGGTCGAGCACGGTCGGAGCGTAGTGCGCGCCGGAGCGGACGCCGCCGTGGCGGAGCACCGCGCCGGCCCGGACGGCGTCGTCGACCGCGGCCTCGATCCGCCGGGCCGCCGGCTCGTCGACGACGGTGCCGATGTCGGTCCGGGGATCGAGCGGGTCACCGGTGCGCCACTGCCGCGCCTGCTCGGTGAGGAGGGCCACGAACTCGTCGGCGACCCCGGCCTGCACCAGGATCCGTTTGACCGCCGTGCAGCGCTGCCCCGAGTTCTTGCAGGCCCCCTGGAGGACCAGGCGCGCCGTCTCCGCCAGGTCCGCGTCGTCGAGCACGATCGCCGGGTCGGTCCCGCCGAGCTCGACGATGGTACGGCGGTACCCGGCGCGGGCGGCCACCCGCTTGCCGACCTCGGTGCCGCCGGTGAACGTCACCAGCTCGACGAGCGGGTCCTCGACGAGCGCCGGACCGATCTCGGCGGGATCACCGGTGACCACCTGGAACATCGGGGGCGGCAGGCCCGCCTCGTAGAGGACGTCGGCGAAGGCCAACGCGGCCAGCGGGGTCTTCTCCGACGGCTTGAGCACGAGCCGGTTGTTCGTCGCGACGGCCGGCGCCACCTTGTGCACCACCTGGTTGAGCGGGTGGTTGAACGGCGTGATCGCGCCGATCACGCCGAGCAGCGGCTCCCGCGTGGTGAACACCTTGCGGGCCCGACCGTGCGCGGTCAGATCACACGAGTAGATCTCGCCGTCGTCGACGAGCGCCTGGTTGGCGGCGAACAGCAGGACGTCACAGGCCCGGCCCACCTCGTGACCGGTGTCCTTCAGGCACAGGCCGGACTCCATCGTGATCAGGCGGGCCCACTCCGCGCGCCGGCTGTCGATCAGCTCACGGGTCCGCATCAGGATCGTGTACCGGTCGTGCCGGCTCAGCCGGTCACGGAACCTCGCGGCGACGCGCACCGCCTGCCGTACGTCGTCGGGGGTCGCCATGGCGACGTCGGCGACCGGTTCACCGGTGTGCGGGTAGCGGACCGGGAACGTGCGGTCCCGGGTCAGCGTCTTCCCGTCGACGCGCGGCCCCTCGTGCCGGTACCGCCAGGCGGCGCCCTGCTGCCCGGCGCTCTGCCCAGCGGCGCCCTGCTGCGCGGCGCTCACTGCGCGGCCTGCCAGGTGAGCACGCCCGCGCAGCACAGCATGAAGGCGGAGAAGGCGGCCTGGTACCGGCGGTCCGACATGGCCTGGAACACCCGCCGGCCCAGCAGCAGGTACGGCACGGCCACGCCGACCGTCGACATGAGCAGACGCGGATCCGGCGTCGGCGGGCCGTGCAGGACGTACAGCGCCACCAGTTGGCTCCCGGCGAACAGCAGGTAGACCACCGCCACCGTCCGGTGGACCTCGCGTTTCTGGTCGCTGAGCGCGCCCGCGTACACGGCCAGCAGGCCGCCGCCCATGTTGGTCAGCCCGTGCGCGAGGGCGATCAGGCTCAACGCCGGCCGACCGGCCGCCACGCACGCCGTCTGCAACCTCTGCCGGGTCCAGCGGCTCAGCCGCAGCACCCCGGTGACGGCGAGCAGCACCGCCACCGGAATCCGGATGTCGAGGCCGGTCAGGTAGAGCAGTGACGTCACCGTGCCCACCAGGATCGCCGGCACCACCCACAGCGCGTAGCCACCGACCTCGCGCGGCCGTACCGAGTGGTCGAAGACCAGTTGCAGCGTGCTCAACGTGGCCGACGCCGGCAGCAGGACGTAGAGCAGTTCGAGGTAGGAGTAGCCGGCCATCAGCAGCAGGGGCGTGCCGAAGAGCAGCAGGCCGACCCCGAACACCGACTGGACCACCGCCAGCAGCGCCACCGCGGCGAGGAGCAGGATCTCGTCCATGTCAGCCGGTCGCCCCGGCGAGCAGGTCGGCGGTCGGCCGCGCCGGGTGGATCGCGTCGAGGAGGCGGCGCAGCGCGTCCGCGTCGGTGGAGTTCACGACCTGCTCCACGGGTACGGCGAGGCGGTCGGCGAGGGCGTGCAGGTTCTGCCGGTACGTGCCGATCATGAGCGGCGCCCGGCCGAGCGCCCGGAGCTGACGCAGGCCCTCCAGCGCGCCCATCGCGTCGTTGACCATCATCACGCAGGCGGCGTCGAGCTCCGCCATGATCTCCAGCGCTTCGGGGGCCCGCGCCTCCAGGAAGTCCCCGCCGATCTCCACCACGATCAGGTCGACGCGTTCCGCGCAGTGTTCGACGAGCGTGTACAGCATGGCCCGGAACCGGTCCGGGTCCACGCCGTAGGTCGACGGCATGCCGGCGTCGACGAAGTCGGTGACCACGTCGTAGTTCGCGGCGCGGTAGCTCAGCACGTCCTTCGCCCGTCCGGTGCCGCACGCCTTGACGGCCGCGGTACGCAGACCTGGCCGGTGCTGCCTGGCCACGATGTTGAGCTGGCAGACGAGCGTGGTCTTGCCCACCTCGGCCGAGGTGCCGGCGACGAACAGCACGGGGGTGTCGACGCGCGGCCGTCGGCTGTCGCGGACGGGCACCACCGGCGCCTCGTCGATGTTGCGGACGCGTCCGGCGGCGTCCGCCGGGAACCCGACGACCTCCAACGGCAACGCGCGGGCGCCGTAGTAGGCCGGGACCGCCGTGCACCTGGCCGCCAGGCCGCCCTGCGCGACGAGGTCCAGCCGGTCGCCGGCCGCGACGGGGGTCGTCGGCACCTCGCCGATGAGGTTGGTGCCGGAGCGCCGGGTGCCGAGCGTCGCCACGAACAGGTCACCCTGGTACAGCTTGACCGGCATGCCGGTCTCGTCCTCGACGTGGTCGTACGCGCCGGCGCCGGCCAGGCACCGCACGACGACGAGATCACCGTCGCGGGGCGTCGGATTGCGGGAGACGAGCTGCTCGCGTCCGTCGAGCAGGTCGGCGGCCCGCCGCACACACGAGTTGATCAGCTTGACCGGGAGACCTGCGGCACGGCTGCGCCAGCCGTTCGTCGGTGCCAACGACATCATCTACCTGTTTCGTCGGTGGGGCGGTTGGGCGGTACGGGGACGGGCGGACGCTCGGCCGCGTCCACCCGTCCGGTCGGTCAGTCGGCCGGTCAGTCGGTGAGGGCGACGAGCTGCACCGACGACACGTTGCGCTGCTCCACCTCTTTGAGCGAGGCGACGGCGTTGTCCAACGAGTCGACGGCCCGCTGGGTGTCCTGACCCAGCAGCAGGGCGTCCAGCTCACCCTGGAGCTGGGCGCAACTGTCGGCCAGGGCGGCCCCGTCGACGGCGGGAGTGGGCTCGGCGGAAGTGGGCTCGGGGCTGGTCATGCGGAATCTCCTCGGTTGTGGTCGGGACGGTCAGGCGACGGTGACGCTCCACAGCTCCCGGTTGTTGACCGCGGTGCCGCCGTCCTGCGGGCGCTCGCCGACGATCTTCCGGCGGCCGTGCGCGAACCGGTTGTTGTCCAGCAGCAGCAGGTCACCGCTGTCCATCGGGAAGCACGCCTGGAACTTCTCCTCGGCGGCGTTCTCGATCACGTAGTCCAGGGCGCGCCGGTAGCCCTCGTAGTCGGCGATCTGGTCACGCAGACCCGGAAGCTTGTCCTGGATGTCCTGCTTCATCCGTACGCCCAGGTCGAGCGGACCGGCGGCGTCGGCGAGCGGGTAGCACAGCGGCAGGTGCGACAGCTCCTCACGGACGTTGTTGGCCTCGAAGGTGACCGGGGTGCCGGTGAGGTGGGCCAGGTGCGCCTCGAACGTCTCGCCGTCCCGGGCCGCCAACTCCTCGAACAGCCGCCGCCAGGCCAGCACCACCGACTCGCCGCGCTGCCCCTCCGGCGTGTCCCGCCAGCCCGGCTCGACCATCAGCATCGCGAAGTACGCCGGCCGGGGGTCGCACCAGGAACGCGCGGAGTGTGGCCGCAGCTCGCCACCGACGTAGTGCACGGACTGCTTGACGTACTGGCCCTTCGGCTTGTACTTGACCCGGTTGATCTGCGGGTGCGGGTCGTCCTTGGCCAGGTCGCTGCGGGACGAGTAGTTCGCCAACGGGGTGCCGAACCGGCCCAGGAAGGCCAGGTAGCGGTCGGGGTCGAGCGGAAAGTCACGGATCAGGACGATGCGGTCGCGGTCGAGCGTCGCGCGTGCCTCGGCGACGAGCGCGTCGAGTGACCTGCCGCCGGCATCGACGTGGTTACGGACGATGCTCTCGCCGGAGAAGTCGTCGCCAGACATTCGTGGTGTCCTTCCTCAGGGGATTCGGTTCGTCAGGCCAACGCTGGTTGGCGCTGGGCGGGGTCGGACGGCTCGACGCGCTGACGCAGCAGCGCCAGGGCCGACCGGGTGAGTTCGCTCGCGTCCGGGCGGCCGGCGCGCTCGGTGAGCAGCGCCACCGCCGCGCCCGGGCGTCCCAGCCGCACCAGCAGCTCGGCCAGCTCCACGGGGACGTCCTGCTGCCGGTCGTTGCCGGCGAGGCTCTGCCGGTACAGCACCTCGGCCAGCTCCGGGTCGCCGAGCGCGCGGTCGGAGAGCCGGGCCAGCTTGCCCAGGGTGTACGGGTGCGACGGACGACCGGCCAGCGCGCGCAGCATCAGCCGGCGGGCCTCCTGCGGCTCCGCCCGGGCCTGCCAGCGGAACAGCGCGTAGTTGCACAGCGTGCGCGGGTGGTCGGGGTCCAGTTCGAGCGCCTGCCGGTACCGCTGTTCGGCGTAGTCGTGGTCGCCGTACTTGTGCTGGGCGAGCAGCGCGAAGTTGCTGTGCACCCGGGCGTGCCGGGTCTGCTGGCGGATCGGTCGGCCGGCCGCCCGCTTCACGTCGTCCGGCGCCCAGTGGATCTTCTCCGTCCAGAGGGTCAGCAGCCGGTGGTCCTCCGCGTACGCGGGGAAGCGTGCCTGCATCTCCGCCAGCCCGTACGGGTCGGGCCGGTCGGCGAGATAGCCGAACCGCCGCATCGTGTCCCACTCGGACAGGGTGACGAGCTCCTTCAGCTCCTCCGGATAGTCCGGCACCGTCGTCGTCGCGTTGACCCGGCTGCCCTCCCGCAACGTCGCCTCGTCGAACTCCTCACCGGCGAGGCGCAGGAACCGGGCGAAGTCGTCGACCAGGCGCTCCTGCCGCCCGACGAAGTCGATCTCCGCCTCGGGCGGGCCCACGTAGGAGGTGTAGATGTTCCCCAGCGCGCCCGGCAGAATCGACACGGCCCGGCGGACGAACGTCTCGAAGTCGTCGCTGGCGCACTGCTCGTCCAGCGGATACTGCGGACGCCAACCCCGTTCCATCCGGTAGGCCCAGTACGACCGGTACCACTCGACCGGGTCACGGACGAAGGCCCCGACGTGCCGGTACGCGGACCGGTCGTACTGGTCGAGCAGGTCGTGATCCCGCATCGCCGGATCACCGACCGTCTCGACGGCCAGCCCGAGTTGCCGGACCTTCGCCCGGATCCAGGTGCTGCCGGTCTTCGGCACCAGCAACAGGAGGGAATTGGTACGGGTGAAAAGGAGTGCCATGGCTTCTCCCGGGGGTCAGAGCGGGACGGACGCGGGGACGTGCTTTCGGCTCAGGTGGGCGCGCAGCCGCGCCGCGAGGTCGTCCAGGCGCTGCCGGGGACGGGGCAGGGCGCCGCTGGTTCCGGCCTCGACGCGACAGTGCACCAGCACCGGCCCGTCCGTCACCTGGACGGCCCGGCGCAGCGCCTCCCGTACCGCGTCGATGCCGTCGCACCGCCACGCCGCCCGGTAACCGCAGGCCACGGCCACCGCGGCGAAGTCGACGGCGGCGCCGTTCGTGTGCTGGCCACCTGTCGACTCGTGCCGGCCGTTGTCCAGGACGACGTGCAGGTAGGGCGAACGCACGTACCGGCCGACCGTGGCGAGGGAGCCGAGCCGCATCAGCAGCGCGCCGTCCCCGTCGAGAACGGTCACCGGATGGCCGGTGGTGGCGAGGCCGACCCCGATGCCGGCCGCGCAGCCCATCGAGCCGGCCATGTAGAAGTGACTGTCCCGGTCGTCCATGCCGTACAGCTCACGACCCGTGTAACCGGTGGTGGCCACGGTGACCCGGGCCGGTTCCAGCGCCAGGTGGGCCGCGATCACGTCGGCCCGCCGGGGCCGGGCCCCGCCGGACAGCGTGTGCGCCGCCGCGGGCGGACGTACCCCGACCGGCGGTACGGCCGGCGTCGGGACGACGTTGTCGAACAGACCCTTCTCGATGACCAGGGCGGCGGAACGCCGGTCGGCGCACCGCTGGACCGCCACCTCGATCTGCTGCGCCGCCACCTCCGGCGCGGGGTCGAGGGTCTCGGTGGCCACCTCCAGCAGACCGAGCAGCTCCGGCGTGATCCGACCCATCAGGGCGTGCTGCGGCTCGTCGGCGCCGGCCGGCCAGCCGCGCCGCGACACCCCGAGGAGCACCGGGATCCGGTACGGGACCGCGAGGGAGCTGAGCGGATTGGTCATGTTGCCCAGGCCGGAGTTCTGGCACAGCGCGACCGCCTGCGAGCCGCCGAGCCAGACGCCGGCGGCGATCGCCACCGACTCCGCCTCGTTGGTCGCCGAGACGTACCGCTGCTCACCTTCGAGGAGGGTGTACAGGCCCGAGACGTACGAACAGGGCACGCCGGTGACGCAGCCGACCCGGTGTCGGGTCAGCTCGGACAGGAACCAGGCTGGGTCGATCACGGGCGCACCTTCTGTCCGGTCGGATCGGCGTTCACCCGCTGGTGACGCGGGGTGTGGAAGAGCTTGAGCGTCGATCCCGCCGGCACCCGGCCCGCTGTCGGCACGGACGTCGGCGGCGCGGACGCTTCCGGCACGGACGGCTCCGGCGCGGACGTCGGCGGCGCGGAGGACCCGGGCACGGGCAGGTGTCGGGCGAGGAAGCCGGCGAGCAGGTTGGCGACGGCCAGCCGGTTCGCGGCGCCGACGATCTCGTGCCCCTCGTCGGGGAACAGGGCCATGCTGGCGTCCCGGTCGGCGTGGGCCAGCGCCATGAACATCCTGGTGGTCATCTCCGCCGGCAACCGACTGTCGTTCAGACCGTGGACCAGCAGCACCGGGCAGCGGATCCGGTCGGCGTGCCGCACCGGCGACACCGCGTCGAGGGCCGCCCGCTGGGCCGGATCCGCCGGGTCGCCGATCCGACGGCGCAGCATGGGCGCGGCCGAACGCCAGTACGGCGGCGGCGACTCCAGGAACGCCGGCAGGTCGGTGACGGGCGAGGTGGCCACCACGCACCGGAACAGGCGGTCGGCGCTGGCGGCGAGCTGGAGGGCCGCGTACCCGCCGTAGCTGCCCCCGACCAGGCCGACCCGGTCGGGGTCGCACACGCCCCGGCGGACCGCCCAGTCGAGCGCGTCGAGCAGGTCGTCCCGCATCGCCGCGCCCCACTGCCGGTCACCGGCGTTGACCCAGCCCCGACCGAAGCCCGTCGAACCACGGAAGTTCGGCTCGATCACCGTGTAACCGAGAGCCGCCAGCCAGCCACGCCGCTCGGCGTACTCCCATCGGCTGCGCCGCCACGGACCGCCGTGGACCAGCAGGACCGCCGGGGCCGGGCCGTGCGGCGCACGTCGTCTCGGCACGGTCAGGTAGGCCACGCTGCGCCGGCCGTCCCGCACCGGGACGTCGACCGGGCGACACGAGATCGCCAGCGGTCGGCCGTCCGGCCGGGCCTGCGACAACGGCCACAACGCGTCGTCGTGCGGCTGGTAGCAGAAGTACCGAACGTCCGTCTCGGGTCGGCGCACGGCCACCAGCCACAGCCGACCGTCCTCGTGCCGTTGCAGCACGGTGGGCTCGTCGCCGAGTCGGGCCCGGAGCGCGGTGAGGACCGGCGCGAGCGCGGGGGCCAGCGCGACCGTACGGGGTCGGAAGCGTTCCACCTGCGCCAGCTCCGGCCGGCCGGTCCCCGGCGCGGTCAGGACCCGGTCGATGTCGGCCCGCCGCGCCGTCAGCAGCGTCTCCTCCACCGTGGCCGGCTCGTCGGCGACGCAGCGCAGGCCGACCAGCCGCACGGCGTCGTCACCGGCCGGCAGCACGGCGTAGACGGTCCGGCCGTCCCCGGCGAAACGCAGCAGCCGGGCGGTCAACGCGTCCTCGTGCGGCACCCGCAGGAACCGTCGCCCGCCGGCCGGGTCGCCGTGCCAGAACGTCCGCGCGCCGTCGCCGTCGACCGTCTCCACCAGCCGGAGCGCGAACTCGTCGTCGAAGTAGGCCGCCGCGTACCCGGCGTTCGCGAGCAGCCGGCGACGGTCACCGGTACGCAGCGACACCAGGTCGTAGTCGTGGAACCGGGGGTCGCGCCCGTTCGTGGCCACCAGCACAGAGTCCGGTCGCCGCGGGCTCAGCCGGACCACGCGGCTCTGCGCCCCGACGGGTGGCCCGAGCGCGTCCCACTCCCCCGTGTCGACCCGGACCCGGTACAGCGACCAGTTCTCGCTGCCGGTGGGATCGGCCACCGCGATACCGACGCCGGGCAGCCGCGACCAGGTGAAGGCCCGCGCCCGCCGGGCCGCGACCGGCAGACTGGCGTACGGCCGCCGGGCCGCCACGTCGTAGAGCACCAGCCGGGTGCCCGCCGCGCCGCTGGACAGCCAGGCGACGTGCCGGCCGTCGGCGCTCATGGCGGGCTGTCCGTTGAGCTCCCCGACCGCGCCGGCCGGGCCGCCCACCACGCCCGGATCGCCCGGCGCGGTCTGGACGCCCGGCGCGGCCAGGTCGGTCGGCGCGGCCAGGTCGGTCGGCGCGGACGGGACGCCCGGCGCGTGCGGGAGGCTCACCGGGCCGCCCGAGTTGGCGGGACCACCTCGGCGACCGGCTCCACCCCGTCGTGACAGGCCGCGACGCAGGCCACCACCGCGTCCAGGTGCGGCTGCGGCGGCACCGACAGCCGGATCCCGGGCGGCCAGCTCTCCGGGTACCCGCGCAGGTCGTGCAGCAGTCGGGCCCGGTACCCGGCGGTCGCCAGCGCCTCGGCCACCGGCCCGGCGAGCGGGGTCTCCAGGCAGACGTAGTTGGCCGCGGACGGCCAGACCCGCGCCCCGGCGATCCGGGCGAACCCGGCCAGCATCGACTCGCGGGCACGCTGCGCGGCGGCGATGCTCTCCCGGACGACCTCCGGATGTGCCAACAGGTGACGTACCGCGCGCTGGGTGATGCCCGAGACGCTGTTGGGCAGCGACCGACGGGAGACCTGCCGCGCCGGGTCGGCGAAGGCGGCGGAGGCGACGAACCCGGCCCGCAGGGTCGCCAGCCCCCACGCCTTGGAGAAGGTCCGCGCGACGTACAGGTTGGGGTGCGCCCCGAGCAGCCGCAGCGCGGAGTCCGGGGCGAAGTCGGCGTACACCTCGTCGAGGATCACCGGGCCCGCCGCCCGACGCAGCAGGACCTCGACGTCGGCCAGGTCGAACTGGTAACCGAGCGGGTTGCGCGGCGAGGACATCGAGATGGTGACGTCGGCGCGGCCGAGGTACGGCGCCAGGGCGGGCAGCAGCTCGGCCGGCTCCCGGACCGGCACGCTGTGGTACGTCCACCCCTCCTGCCGGGCCACCGTGGCCGCGAGGTGGAAGTTGGGCACCACGTCGACGACGACGCCCCGGTGCAGCTCGCGCAGCAGCACCTCGATGAGCTGCGTCGTGCCGGCGCCCACCCGGATCCACGGCTCCGGGACCGTGAAGTACCCGCCGACCGCCTCGGCGACCCGGTCGGCCCAGGTGTCGTCCTTGGTGGTCAGGTCGACCGTCCCCAGGCCGGAGAGGACGTCCCGGCTGTGCGTGGCGGGGTCCAGGAACTGGCTGCCCGTCCAGGTCAGGTCGAGCGTCATACGAATCTCCGTTTCTTGCCGCCCGGCGGCGTGATCCGGGCGCACCGCTCGTACCGGACGTCCTCTCCCGGTAGCAGCTCGGCCATGACCTCCCGCAACGCCGGCTCGGGGTCGGCGGGGACGTCGTCGGGCGTCCACCGCAGCACCGCGCCGGACGGCGCCGTCCGTACCTGGAAGTCCGCCAGGCCCGGCAGGAGACCGAGCCGGTCGGTGAGGGTGTCGGCGGGCACCGTGCCGGTGCGGAACCGGACCTCCCGCGGCTCGCGGCCCCACAGCCGGGCGAGCCGCTGCGCGCCGTCGACCCGCCCGGGAGCGAGCACCGCCCGGTCGCCGGTGCGGTACCGCGCGAACACCGTGTCGCGGTAGACCAGGTTCGTCACCAGCAGCTCGCCCTCCCCGGTGGCGGCGACCGGACCCCCGTCGGTACGCACCTCGAGCCGGACGTTGTCGCCGAACACGTCGTACTCCGGCTCGTCGGGACGGGTGGCCGCGATCAACCCGCCCTCGGTGGAGGCGAGCGCGTCCACAAGCGGCGCGCCGAAGTAGCCGGTGAGCCTCGCCCGGTCGTCCCGGTGCAACGGCTCACCGCTGGTCAGCAGCAGCCGGGGCGTCCAGGTCGGGCGGTCGACCCCGGCCCGCAGCAGCGCCTGTCGCAGGTCGAGCAGGTAGGTGGGCTTGCCGTACAGGACGGGTGGCCGGAGCCGGTCGAACAGCGCGGCCAGGCGGTCGGCCGGCGCGTCGAGCTGGACCCGCGCGTACAGGCCGTGCCGCAGCCCGGGCAGCGGTCGGACGAACGCCCGGCGGGACGGCTTGTTGCTGACGAACGCGACAGCCACCGCGCCGGGGTGGAAGGTCTCCGTCGGCACGCCGGCGAGCTCGACGATCTGGGAGAAGAAGTGGTAGTTGACCGCGTACCACGCCGCCTCGTCGAGGCCCACCGCCAACGGCTCGCCGGTGCTGCCGCTGGAGGTGATGGTGTAGGCCGGCGTCGTCCCGACCGCCCGGAACTCGTCGCCGCGCGCCCGGTGCAGCGCGCGGTCGACGACCGGCAGCCCGGCGAGCCGCCCGGCCCGACCGCCCCGGTAGTACGGCACCTCGGCGTGCAGGTGCCGCAGCAGGTCGGCGAGCGGATCGTCGATCGTCGCCGACCGGCGCGCCCAGGCCTCGTGCAGGCGGCCGGTCTCCTGTACCGGATCCAGGGTAGACCCGGAGGTGGCGGTGGTCGTCATGGCGTCGTGCCGGCGTCCGGGACCGGTGTCGTCCTGCTGCCCATCCGGGTCAGGCCGATGTCGGGCCCGCGCCGACCAACTGGTCCCCGGCGGCGTCGCCGTCGTCGGCCAGCGTGTTCAGTGGGCTCTCCGCCGGGGGGCTCGCGTACAGCTCCTTGGCCAGCTCCAGCTCGGCGTTGTTGGTCAGGTCGAACACCCGCGACAGGTCGGCGATCTCGCCTTCCAGGTGCAGCATCGTGCGCTGCTCGCGCAGGGCCATACAGAGCTGTTCCATGCTGCGGATCGCCGCCCGCAGGGTCTGGTTCGCCCAGATCGCCACCGAGATCCCGGCCCGCTCGAAGACCTCCGCGGGGACCTTCGAGTACTTGGTCGGCACGATCACCACCGGGACGCGTCGGTCCCACGAGGCCATGAAGTTGAGGATCTCGTCGGGTGAGGTCATCTTCGAGTGGATCAGGACGGCGTCGGCGCCCGCCTCGGCGTACCGGCCGCACCTGTCGACGGCCTCGGTCATCGAGCGGCCGGCGACCAGCGCCTCGCACCGGGCCACCAGGAAGACGTCGTCCCCGACGGTGTCCTTGGCCGCCTTGATCCGGCCGCAGAACTCGTGCGGGTCGGCCAGTTCCTGTTCGGAGCCGACGAACGAGTTGGTCTTCGGGAACAGCTTGTCCTCGATGCACCCGCCGCCCACGTCGGCCCGTTGCAGCCTGCGCATCACCAGCCGGACGTTGTTGAAGTCACCGTAGCCGGTGTCGAGATCTACGAGCGCCGGCACCGAGACCCGGTCCGCCAGCAGCTCGGTGCGCTCCATGACCTGGGTCCAGGAGAGCTCGTTGGAGTCCCGCAGGCCGCTGGACGCCGAGAGCCCGAGCCCCGAGACCCACACACCGGGAAAGCCGCACTCCTGCGCGATCTGCGCGGACAGGGCGTCGTGCGCTCCCATCAGGAAGTCCAGCGAGGAACGCTGGAACAGGTCGGCGAGGCTGCTGGCCTTGCTCATCCGTTCTCCTCACGATCACGTTGTCGTGGTGGTCGTCAGCGTCCACAGTGACGCGGTGACGTGATGACGCCGGGGCGGGCACGCGCGTGACGGGCCGACCGGGATCGGGCACGCCGACGGGCCCCGATGAAGATCGACAGCGGTCGGCTCAGCCTGCCACGCCGTAGCGCGCTTGTATACACTAGGTCGCTGATCGTTTTCCTGGCATCAACCTGCTGGACAGCCGTGGCGCACGCGTGGTCAGGTCTGTTTCGGACCAACGACTCGCGACTTTCGATGTGGAGCCCTGATGACGGTGTTCAAGCACGTGCTCGTCGTGGCCGGCGCCCGGGACGTCACGCCGGTGCTGCGTCGCCTCGACCCCGCCGCCAGCATCACCACTCTCGTCGCGACACAACGACTGGCCAAGGTCCGCCACCCCACCGGTTCCGCGCGGGTGATCGCTCTCGACGAGGCCGCCGACCCGGCGGAGTGGGTGGCGCTCGCGCAGTGCGTGCACCGGCGGCAGCCGATCGAGGCCGTCGGGGCGTTCGGCGAGTTCGACCAGGACCGCGCGGCGGCCATCGCGTCCGCGCTGGGACTGCCGTTCCACCCTGAAGAGGTCGTCGCGGCGGTGTACGACAAGGTGGCGATGCGCCGCCGGCTCAGCGCCGCCGGTGTCGAGGAGGTGCCCTCGACGACCGTCTCCACAGTCGAGGAGCTGCGCCGTTTCGCCGACCAGCACGGGCTCCCGCTGATCCTCAAACCGCGTCGCGGCACCGGCAGCCTCGGCATCGTGCGGGTCGACGATCCCGCCGACCTGGCGGAAGGGTTCGGCCGGGCGGTCCGGTCCGCGCCGCCCGGATCCCCGATCGTGGTCGAGCCGTTCCTGGTCGGCGTCGAGGTGAGCGTCGAGGCCATCTCGGAGCAGGGTGAGCACCGGGTCGTCGGCGTCACCCGCAAGATCAAGGACGACAACTTCGTCGAGCTGGGGCACGTGGTCCGCGAGCCCGGCCCCGACGACGGCCGGGTGGTCGCCCACGTGCGGCAGGCCCTGGACGCCCTGGGGATCACCCACGGCCCGACCCACACCGAGCTGATCCTCACCGACGACGGGCCCCGGGTGGTGGAGACCCACGTCCGGGCCGGCGGAGACCAGATCCCCGCCCTGCTGGCCGCGGCGGCCGGCATCGACCTGGTGGAGCTGGCCGTCCGGCAGGTGCTCGGCGAACGGGTGCTGCCGCGCCTCGACGCGTTGCTGGCCGCGCCCGACCGGCCACGCCGGGCCGGCGCCATCCGGTACCTGACGCCGCCCCGGTCCGGGCGGCTCGTCTCGGTGGAGCACACCGGGCAGGCCGAGGCGTTGCCCCTCGTCACCGGGTGCACGCTCCTCAAGGATCCGGGCGACGAGCTGACCGCCCCCATCCGGGACTCCGTCGACCGGGTCGGCTACTGCACCGCCGTGGCGGACGACGGCCCGACGGCCGAGGAGGCCGCCCGACGGGCCGTCGACACGCTCACCGTCACCGTCGCGCCGGCCTGAGCCCGCCCTCGCCGCCGCCGACGGCCGATGTCGGGTCGGGCGTCTGACCTCGGTAAGCTTCTGCGGTGGCAGTGCCCGACGGCTCCGCCGCAGGGCAGGTGACAGAAGGGCGGTCGAGTGGTGTTCGCCGGTGCGCACGTTCTTTCCGTGGAGCAGTTCGAGCTGGCCCACATCCAGCGGCTGTTCGAGGTGACGGACCGGATGCTGCCGTACGCGCGGCGGGAGCGGACGACGCGCGTGCTCGAAGGAGCGGTGCTCGGCAACCTGTTCTTCGAGCCGAGCACCCGGTCGCGGCTGAGCTTCGGGGCGGCGTTCAACCGCCTCGGCGGATACGTCCGTGAGACCACGGGTTTCGCCTTCTCCTCGATGGCCAAGGGCGAGTCGGTCTACGACACCAGCCGGGTGGTCAGCGGATACATGGACATCCTCGTCGTACGGCACCCGGAGGAGGGCGCGGTGGCGGAGTTCGCCGCCGCGACCAACGTCCCGGTGATCAACGGTGGCGACGGGCCGGGCGAACACCCCACCCAGGCGCTGCTCGACCTGTACACGCTGTGCCGCGAGCGGGGGCTGCGTCCCGGCGGGTTGGGCGGCATGCGGATCGCGGTGGTGGGTGACCTCCGCTACGGGCGGACGGTGCACAGCCTCACCAGGCTGCTGGCCCTGGAGAGCGGCCTGACGTTCGTCTGCGTCGCGCCCCCGGAGCTACAGATCCCGGACGACCTGGTACGCAAGCTCCAGCAGCGGGGACACACGGTCGAGCTGACCGACGACCTGGCCGAGGGCATCCGCGACGTGGACGTCGTCTACGCCACGCGGGTGCAGCAGGAGCGGTTGCCGCAGGGCAGCTCGGCCGCCGCCAGCAAGGACCGGTTCCGGATCGACGCCGCCCTCTACGACAAGGTGTGCCGGCCCGGCACCGTGCTGATGCACCCGCTCCCGCGCGACAGCCGCGGTGGCGTGAGCGAGCTCGCCGACGACCTCAACGACCGTTCCGCGCTCGCGATCTTCCGGCAGACCGACAACGGCATCCCGGTCCGGATGGCCCTGTTCGCGCTCGTCCTCGACGTCGCCGACCAGGTCACCGACACCGACCGCGAGGCCCGCTGGTACCGACCGGAGCGCTTCGGCGTGCTCGACACCCGCGACGTCCTCTCCTGACCGGCGCGGCCGTCGACGCCCCGGGCGCCGCGCCCGGGGCGTCGACGGCCGCGCCGGACGGATCCCGTCACCGGTCACAGGGCGCCGCGCACACCACCGCCGGCGACGGTCGGCACGGTCACCACCAGCCGGCACGCGGCGACGGCCGCGTACGCGCGACGCAGCGCCTCGTCGGCGGTCCCGCCCTCGGCGCGGGCCCACACCACCCGGGAGTGCGAGTCGCCCAGCGGCGCGACCCGGTCACCGGGCCCGGCCTCCAGCGTCAGCGTCACCGACGGGTCGGCCGCGCGGGCCTCGTCGAGCCCCTCCCACCGGTCCACCTCGCCGGCACAGGGCGCGACGCCGAACCAGATCGCCTGCGGACGCGCCGGGGTCGCCGCCAGCGTACGGCGCACCTCGGGCAGCACCCGCTCGCCGAAGGTCTGCCGCACCACGCACCCGACCAGGTCCACCCCGGTCGCGTCCCGTACCAGGTAGGGGATCTCGTCACCGGCCACCCGCAGGTGGGTCTCGATGGTGCGGGGTCCGTCGGGCGTTAGCACGAACTCGGTGTGACAGGTGCCGTCCCGCACCCCGAGCGCGTCGAGCACCGCGCCGGTGTGCGCCACGAGTCCGGCGCGGGCGGCATCGTCGACCACCGCCGGCACCACGTGCCCCAGCTCGACGAACGTCGCCGGGTCGGAGTACTTCCCGGTGACCGCCACCACCACGTGTTCGCCGTCCTCGGACAGCGACTCGACGCTCACCTGCGGCCCGGTCAGGTACTCCTCCAGGAGCACCTCGGGTGAGTGCCGTCGGCCGGTGTGCTCGGTGGCCACGCAGCGCCGGTAGGCCGCCGCCGCCTCCCCGGGGGTACGGACCAGCGCCACCCCGGCGCTCGCCGTGCCGTCGACCGGTTTGAGCACCCAGGCTCCCGGGTTGGCGTCCACCCAGCCGGTGACGGCCGCCTCGTCGTCGAGCCGGACGGCGGCGACCTTCTCCACCCCCGCGTCGGCCAGGAGCTGCCGCATCAGGTGCTTGTCGTGCACCGCCGCCACCGTCCGGACGGAGTGCGTGGACAGCCCCAGGGCGCTGCCGACGACAGCCAGCCGTCGCTGGTCACGCTCGCCGAAGGAGGCGATCCGGGTGACCGGGTCGGCCCGGTGGACCTGCCGCGCCGCCGCGATCCACTCCTCGTCGGAGGCGTCCGCGCGCAGCCCGACAACGCGTTCATGCTCGTCGATGTCACGCAGCTTCGGCAGCAGGGAGAGCTGGCACAGCACCGACGTACGGCTGCCCGCCCGGTGCCGCCGCAGCAACTGGGGGATCTCCCGGCCGCCACCGACGATCAGCACGTGTTCGGTGCCCGGCATCGTCTCTCCTTCAGCTCTGCTCTGTCGTGGACCCGACCGTCGACGCGCCCGCACCGGTGGCCGCGGTCGGGGCTGGAACGCCGAGGCCGGCCCGGCCGTCGGGAGGGGTCGCCGCCACGGTGGGCGGCGGCGCGAGCCGGCGCGGCCCACCCGGACGCCACGGGCTGGTCCGGCGGCGGTCCGGGTCGCGGGCCCCGGCCAGCACCGCGCCCGCGCCGGCCGCGAACGCGGCGGCCAGGCCCAGCCACCCCAGCGGGCCACGCAGCACCAGCCCGGTCATCACCGGCGGCCCGAAGACCAACTGCGCCGACACGCCGACGTTGAACAGGCCGAGGTACCTCCCGGCGTGACGGTCCGGGGCCAACTGGTGCGCCAACTCGAACGCGCCCACGGTGTGCAGGTTCTCCCCGGCGGTGAGCAGCACCACCGCCGCCGCGACCAGCAGGACGGCCAGCACCTGCGCCGACGGCTCGGCGGCGGCGAACAACGCGCACGCCCCCAACAGCGGCGCCGTCGCCACCAGCAGCATCCGCCGGGCCGCCGGGACGCCGTCGGACCAGCGGGTCAACGGCACCTGCGCGGCGACGGTGAGCACGGTGTTGAGCGCCAACAGGGGACCGACGAGGCCGTGCGGCAGCGACGTACGGGTGATCACCCAGAGCGGGAGCAGGGTGAACAGCACCGAGTCGTGCAGCAGGAGGATCGCGTTGCCGGCCGACAGGAGCACGTACGCGCGGTTGCGCAGCGGTGACGCGGGGCCGCCGCCCGGCTTCGACGGTGGGCCGGGCACGGGCGGTGGGCCGGGCCCGTCGGCGGCGCTGGGGGCCGCGGGCGTCTCCGCCGCCGTCCCCAGCGGCGGGGCAGGCACGGCGGTGGTCGCCGCCGCGGCGGCGCGTCGACGCCGTTCGATCGTGCGTACCGTGCTCAGCAGCACCAGGTACGAGGCGGCGTTGACCGCGAAGCCGGCCAGGAACGCCCCCCGGCCGCCGATCGCGATGAGCACGCCGGCGCCCACCAGCCCGACGCTCAGCCCGATGTTCTTCACCGTGCGCAGGGCGGCCATCGACTCGGAGCGGTTGCTGCCGGCGGCCAGGGACACGACGTACGCCTGTTGCACCGTGCCGCTGGCCCGGTCGAGCATCGTGCACAGGCACGCGATGACCGCGTACTGCGCCAGCGAGTCGACGAACAGGAACCCGGTGTAGCAGGCCGCCCGGGTGAGCAGCAGCCCGCTCCAGACACGGGCCGCGCCGAACCGGTCGGCGAGGTGGCCGGCGGGGACCGGGGACACCAGCCCGAACACGCTGGCCGCCCCCACCACCAGGCCGACCTGGGTGGCCGGGACGTGCAGCTCCTTCACCACGAAGACCGGAAGGAGAGCGAGGAAGAGCCCGCTGCCGATCGAGTCCACGAAGGCGGCGACGGCCAGCGTACGGATCTGTGGCTCCCGCGGCACGTAGCGACGCAGGAACCTCACCACGGGCGTTCCGCCGATGTCACCGACCACCCGGCAGGAATGCGCATGCCCTGATCTCCTCGCCCTGCGCTCGCGCTCAGGAAGTCACGATTCGCCCCGGTCGACCGGACCGGCGCGGGTCACAGTGGACCGCGGCGACGCCCGCCGCCGGGACGGCTCCCCATGCTAGCGGCACGCGCTGGCCGCGGACAATGTCGCCGTACCTGCTCACCGGTGGTCAGACGGCCGTACGGGACCACTGCTGGTTGCCGCCGGTGTTGCACGGGTACTGCTTGAGGACCACGCCGTCCGCGGTGGAGGCGGCCGGCACGTCCACGCACTTGCCGCTGTGCCGGGCCCGGAGCTGGAAGTAGCTGCCGCTGGCGACCATCTGGAACTGCTGGTTCGTGCCGTTGCCGCAGGTGTACTGGATCAGCTCGGCGCCGTCGGCGGTGGCGGCGCTCACCACGTCGAGGCACTTCCCGCTGTGCCGGCTGACGACGCGCCAGTAGCCGCTGCCGGCGTCCTGGAACTGCCACTGCTGCCAGGGGTTGCCGCCGTACGTGTACTGGCCGACGCGCGAGCCGTTCTCGGTGTTCGGCGACTGGACGTCCATGGTCTTGCCGCTGTGGCGCACGTCGACCCGGTAGAACGTGCCGGTCGCCGGGGGCGGCGTGGTGGGCGGCGGCGTCGTGGGACCGCCGCCGACGGTGTCGCCCCACCCGTAGCGGATCCGGTCCGCGCCGGAGGAGTTCCGGACGGTCAGGTTCAGGTCGACGCCGCTGCCGCTGAGCGAGAACATCGAGTACCAGTCGTATCCGATGCTGCCGGGTTTGCCGCCGAGGGCGGGCCAGTACGTGCCGCCCATCCGGTTGTCCCGCATGACCTGGGCCATGGCGCGGATGTGACGGACGAAGTTGTCGGCGCTGTTCGGGTCGGCGTAGTTGCGGCCGTCGTTCATCGGCGCGCCGAACTCGGTGGCGACGGCCCGGGAGGCGCAGTTGCCCAGCCGGGTCTGGATGTGGCTCCGGAAGGCGTCGTAGCTCATCTCGCCGTAGAAGAACGCGTAGTGGTGGAACGAGAGCAGCGTCGAGTTGAAGCGGCTGTCGTTGCAGACGTCCCGCAGGTCCTGGCTGAAGCCGGTGCCGCCGACGAGCACCCGACCGGGCGTCGCCGAGTAGTGGTAGCGCAGCCACTCGGCCGCGACGTTGCGCCACTCCGCCGAGCTGTAGCCGTGCGGCTCGTTCATCGGCTCGAAGTAGACGTTCGGGTTCGCGCCGTACGTGTTGGTCACCGTGGACCACATCGCGTTCCACGCGGCGAGGTTCGTGATCCGGCCGCCGGAGGCGGCGCCGTCCTCCCAGTAGGCGAGGATGACCTTGAATCCGCGGGCGGTGGCGGCGTCGATGGCGCCCCGGTAGGCCTCCCACCACGTCGTCCCCACGGTGTGGGTGTTGACGGGCAGCCGGACGGTGTTGACGCCCATGGTGGCGGCCATGTCGTCGTAGAGGGCGTTGGCCTTGGCCCGCACCGTCGCGTTGCTGTCGGACGAGCTCAGGCCCTGCACGACGAGGGGGCCCCTGCTGAAGTTGTCACCGAGCACGGCCCAGTTCATGCCGCGGAACTGGTCGGTGGCGGCGGTGGCCGGCGACGACGTGACGACGACGCCGCCGACCACCGCCGTCACCGCGGCCACCAGCGCGACCAGCAACCGGCGTGCCGCCCGGGTGCTCCGCGCCGGCCCCCGTAGGTGACCGTCGGGCGACGTGCTCCGGATCGGGTCGTGGTCGGTCACGTGATCCAGCCTCTCTGGGTGCGGACGCCGGACCGGCCACCGACCGGCCCGACGCCGGAGCCGGTGCTGCTCCCGGGGGCCGTGGTCGACCTCCCTTTCCGGGATCCGGGTTGTTGTTAGCGTTAACAGTGGTACGGGTTTCGCCGCATCGGGGCGCTCACCGTCCCGCCAGGCCGGAGAGCAGCTCAGACCGGTGTGGCGGACATGTTTTCCAGTTGTTAAGCGGGCGTTGCAGACAAGTGTTAGCGATCGCAACCGGAGTGTCAAGGCATCGAAGATTCTCGTCCCAATCCGGGTCCGCCCGGACGATCGGGCAGGATCAGCGGCCATGAAGGGTCGGGCATCCGGTGCGGACGAGCGGCGGGTCGCGGTCGTCGGCTACGACGGGGGGTCGAGCTGCTCGACGTCGCCAGCGTCACCTCCACACTCGACCTCGCCGGCCGGATCGCCGGCCGCCCGCTCTACCGGATCGAGCTGGTGTCACCGGCCGGCCGGTCCGCTGCGTGTTCGTGGTCTACGGCGGTGTCGCGCCGGCCGGGCTCGCCCTGCATCCACGGGCCGGTCTCGTCCTGGTCGGGCTGACCCTGGCCGCCCACGCCGGCTGGGACGTCGTCCATCTCGTCCGCGCGAGGGTGGTGCCCCGTTCCCTCGCCGAGGCGTGCCTGGCGCTGGACGCGCCCCTCGGCATCGCGGTGGTCCTCACCGCTCTCGGCTCCTGAACTCCCGCCTCCGGGGTCGGTCGGCCCCTACCAGCGACGTCCCGAACACGTGTTACTTACGTGTATCAATGTAGAGTCTCATCACTATGCAGTGGTGGGTCACTGGTGACCCGCCGGGGCAACGCCGCCTCCACTAGGCATAACCGACGATGTCTGGGAGAACAGGACATGAACGAACATCAGGAGGGTCGGCTGCGGACGCGATGGCGGCGGGCAGCCCGAACCGCCGCCGTCGCGGCAGCCTCTGTCGCGGTCACCGTGCTCGCCATCGGATCCACGGCGGGTACGGCCACGGCAGGCGTCACCGTCGACCGGGGCGCGGCGTCCGCCGCGCTCGCCGCCGCGCCGGTGTCCCAGGTCGCCACGGGCGATCTGCACACCTGCGTGACCCGCACCGACGGCACACTCTGGTGCTGGGGCAACAACTTCTACGGCCAGCTCGGCGACGGGACCAACACGAGCCGGCCCGGTCCGGTGCAGATCGGCGCCGCCACCACCTGGTCGCGGATCGACGCCGGCAGCGCCGACGTCTGCGGGGTACGCACGGACGGCACGCTGTGGTGCTGGGGCAACAACTCCAGCGGACAGCTCGGCGACGGCACGACCACGAGGCGGAACAGCCCCGTACAGGTCGGCGCCGCCACCACCTGGGCCAGCGTCAGCGCCGGCACCAACCACACCTGCGCCGTCCAGACCAACGGCACGCTGTGGTGCTGGGGCCTGAACCGGCACGCGCAGCTCGGCATCGGCACGACCCCCTACCAGGCGACCACCCCGACGCAGGTCGGCACGGCCACCACCTGGGCGAGCGTCACCACCGGTTACGCGCACACCTGCGCGGTCCGCACCGACCGGACCCTGTGGTGTTGGGGCAGCAGCTCGGACGGGCAGCTCGGGCTGGGCGGCCTGGACTTCCGGTCGACCCCGGCCCAGGTGGGCACCGCGACCACCTGGACCGGCGTGACGGCCGGGTACGCGCACACCTGCGCGGTCCGGGCCGACGGCACCCTGTGGTGCTGGGGCGAGAACGGGTACGGCCAGGTGGGCGGGGGCGCCGGCAACTACCGGACCAGCCCGCTCCAGGTCGGCACCGCCACCACCTGGACGAAGGTCGCGGCGAGCATCGACTCGTCGTGCGCGACGCGCACCGACGGCAGCCTGTGGTGCTGGGGCAACAACGGCTCCGGGCAGCTCGGCGACGGCACCACCACCCACCGGTCGACCCCGACCCGGGTGGGCGCCGCCACCACCTGGACGGGCAGCCTGGCCGTGGCCTACCACGCCTGCGCGGCGCGTACCGACGGCAGCCTGTGGTGCTGGGGCGACAACAGCTTCGGGCAGCTCGGCGACGGCACCACCACCCACCGGTCCACCCCGGCGCAGGTGACCCTGCCGGCCTGACCGCCACCGGCGCCGACTGCCGCCGCTCGCGCCGCCGCCTCAGGCAGCGGCGCGGGCGGCGCCGCGGGCGGCGCGACTTCCGGGAAATCGGGGTGTCGGGGCCGCCTGACACCGCCGTCACCGGGAAACCGTCTGGTAGGTCGGCCGCGCCCGGGCGCGTGCCGGCCCCGGTTTCGCGGCGGGAGCCCGGGGGTAACAGCGCTGCCGCGAAAGACTCCCGATCACGTCGAGCTCCGTTGTGGAGCGCCCCGCCGCCGTCAGGAGAAGAAGTGTCGCTGGTACGCCGACCACCCGGAGCCGGCCGACCACGTCCGCCCGCCCGGGCGACCGCCGCCGACCACCGCGATCGCGGGTCCGCGCCGGTCGGTGGCGTACCTGATGGACTGACTGAAGCTCGCCACCTGCTGCCCCGGCCGGCGCGGGCGTCCGTCGGGCCGGGTCACGGCCCGACGGACGGCCACCGGCCCGGCTCAGGCGGTGATCAGCCCGATACCGAGGGCGATCACCCCGGCGCAGAGGCTGAGCGCCCCGACCCAGAGCAGGACGATGAGCTTGTT
Source organism: Micromonospora sp. WMMD882 (assembly GCF_027497255.1). NCBI lineage: Bacteria > Bacillati > Actinomycetota > Actinomycetes > Micromonosporales > Micromonosporaceae > Micromonospora > Micromonospora sp. WMMD882. The sequence goes on along the minus strand of NZ_CP114903.1, from coordinate 4,650,218 downwards.
CGGCCGGGTCACCCCCCTGCCGATGGAGGAGAGGAAGAACCCGGCGGACATCAGGGCCGCCGCGACCGGCACGCCGAGCCGGGCGATCCAGAGGGCGACGCCGGACAGGCCGGTGGAGTCGACGTAGAGCAGGCCCACCAGGCCCAGCGTCACCAGGACGCCGGCGTGCGCGTGGCCGGCGCGGGCGAACGCCACCTGGAAGGGGGTCATCTCGACCTGCCCCCGCACGACACGGCTGAGGAACCAGCCGCCGAAGGCGATGGTGACGACGGTCAGCAGGACGGCGCCGGCGATGATCCGGCTCTCCGTGCTGAGGGCGAGGGTGTTCATGGTTCTCCTGTCTCGGTCGGGCGCTGTTTTCGGGGGTCGGTGGGGGCGGGGTTCCGCAGCGGCGCCGGCGCGGACCGCGCGGCGCCGGCTGGTGGCGGAAGGTCGGAGGGTGGCGGAAGGTCGGAGGGTGGCGGAAGGTCGGAGGGTGGCGGAGGGTCAGGTCAGCGTCCGGCGTCCAACGCGGACTCGGGCAGCCCCAGCAGTCGGGCCAGGTCGGCCAGCTCGGCCTCGAAGAGCACGCCGGCCTCGTCGCCGATGGACCGGGTCAGCCCCATCGACTCCAGGCAGACCACCCCGTACAGGCGTAGCCAGCAGCGGGTGAAGGTGATGGCGGCGAGACCGTTCGGCAGGGGCACCTCCAGCCGGTGCAGGAGCCGCCCGGCGAGCGCCCGGGTGGCGGCGGAGTGGCCCTCCGGTTCGGCAGCGGGCACCTCGTACTCGTTCCACAGCTCGGCGAAGATGATGCCGAAGAGCCCCCCCACCTGTCGGCGGGCCTGGCTGACCTGCGCGTCCTCCTCTCCCGGCGGACCGGCGACGATCAGGGAGAGCTGGAACTCCCGGCTGTGCTCGACCGCCCAGCGGCGCAACGCCCGGCTGGCCACGATGAGCCGGGCGGCGGTGTCGCCCCGGTCGACCTGCTCGACCTCGGTGGAGATGTGTTCGGTCAGCTCGTCGAGGGTGGCCACGATGACGGCGTCGATGAGGTCGCGGTGGCTGCCGAAGTAGCGGTAGATCCCCGGCGCGGTCATGCCCATCTTGCGGGCGATCGCGCGGATCGTCAGGGCTTCGATCCCCTCACTGGTCAGGATGTCCCGGCTGACCGAGATGAGCTCCCGAAGCGTGGCGTCCCGGACCCGCTGACGTCGGGTCAGGGGAGGGTTCACGGCTCTGTCCACGGCTTCGAGCCCTCCTTCCAGCGTGAACCCGACAGGTGACGCGTGTCCGGTTCATGGAGTTTGCGTTGTCGGGTGTTAACTTTAGCGTCCCGTGCTAGCGGATGTACATAGGGTACGCTAACGTTACTGTCGATCGCTGAAACTGCCAGGGGGAGGAGGCAGGCAAGGTGGATGTGGCAGATCGGGGCCCCGGCACGCAGACCCTTGCAGGTATCAGGACCGCGGAGGCGGACGACACGGCGACACCGGAGACAGCCCTGTTCAGCCCCTTGGCGCTGCTCGTCGCCGCGTGCCAGGCGGGGGACCAGGCGGCCTGGGCCGAGCTGATCGGCGCCTACTCTTCCGTGCCCTGGTCGGTCGCCCGGTCGTTCCGGTTGCGCACCGCCGACTGCGAGGACGTCTGTCAGGTCACCTGGCTGCGGGTGGTGGAGAACATCCACCGGCTGCGCGAGCCGGAGAAACTGGCCTCCTGGCTGGTGACCATCGCCCGGCGCGAGGCGATGAAGCAACTGGAACGGGATCGCCGGCAGGTGCCGATCGGCGACAACTCGCCCTTCGACGCCTGGCCCGACGCCGCCGCGGTGGTGGAGGAGACCATCCTCGACCGGTCCCCGGACGTCCGGCTGATGGCCGCCTTCCGGGGTCTGGAGAAGCAGCACCAGGCGTTGCTGGCCATGCTCCTGCGCGAGCCCGCGATGAGCTACGACGAGATCAGCGCCGCCCTGGGCATCCCGCGCGGCTCGATCGGCCCCACCCGCAACCGCCTGTTGCGCCGGCTGCGCGAAAGCGTCCAGCCGCAGCTCGCCCTGGCCGGTTGAGCGGCGGCCCGGACCGCCGCACGAGATCCACGCGAAGAAACCCGAAACGCCGAGGTTTGATCCTCCACCGAGTGGGTAATGAGGCCCGTTCGCGGTTGTCGACAATCGTGGCAACCGCTTCTCGCCATACGCGATCCTTCCTGCCCGAACGGCCGGTCCGACCCTGCGGACCGGCCGTTTGCATTGACCGTTGAGATTCGTCGAGAAAACTTCCCCGAAGATGTATCCGGCGCGTCGACCGTCCTCTCTGTATGGATGGGGAAGCCGAAGGCGGCTCTCCACGATGAGGAAGAAGCCGGAGATGGGAGGACACGGGTGACTCCTCGAGTTGCAGTGGTCGGCGCGGGGATCGCGGGTATGTCCGCCGCGTACCATCTGCGAGACGACGCTCAAGTGACGCTGTTCGAAGCCGATTCGAGACTGGGTGGGCACGCGAACACCATCGAGGTCCAGGAAGGCGGCCGGGCGCTCGGTCTCGACACCGCCTTCATCGTCTACAACGAGGCCCACTACCCGCTGATCGCCAAGTTCTTCGGTGAACTGGGGGTGCAGACCCAGGACCACCCGGGACAGTTCTGCTTCTTCGACCTCGACCGCCGGCGCAGCTACGTGTCGGAGGACTTCGAGCTGACCGAGGAGCAGATCGGGCAGCGGTACGACGCCGACTTCGCCCACCTGTGGCGGGAGGCGCGACGCTTCCAGACCGAGGCGCCGCGCGACTTCGTCCGCCGCAGGGCCGACATCCCGCTCGGCGAGTACCTCGACCGCAACGGCTACAGCGCCGCCTTCCGGTACGGCTTCGTGGTGCTCATCGCCACCGCCGCCTGGTCGGTGCCGGCGGAGCGGATCTGGGAGATGCCGGCCAGCACGATCATCGCCTTCTTCTTCGCGCACGGCCACGAGGGCCTGGGCGGGCAGAGCGCCCCCTGGCGCACCGTCACCGGCGGCAGCGTCAACTACGTCCGCAAGGTCGCCGAGCAGTTCGCGGCGTCCGGGGTGGACGTCCGGCTCGACGCGCCGGTCGGGCAGGTCCGCGCCGAAGACGACCAGGTTCTCGTGCACGGCCCGACCGGACCGGAGCGCTTCGACTACGTGGTGCTCGCCACGCACGCCGACGACGCGCTCGGAATGCTCGCCGAGCCGACCCCCAGCCAGCAGCGACTCGACCCGATCCGCTACCACGGCACCCGGGCGCTGCTGCACGGCGACGCCTCGGTCATGCCCGCCGACCGGCAGCGGTGGCGGAGCTGGAACTACGGACGCGTCGGCGACGGCGCGGGGCAGCAGTCCTGGGTCGTCTACTACCTGAACAAGTTGCAGCACCTCGACGCCGAACGGGACTACTTCGTCACCCTCGACTGCCCGCTCGACGTCCGCGACGAGCTCGTCATCCACGAGATGTCCTACCGGCACCCCATTCTCACCACCGAGGTCCGTGCCCTCCAGCGCGACATCCACTCGATCAACGCCGACGATTCCCGCATCAAGTTCGCCGGCTCCTACTTCCATTCCCGGAAGATGGGGATCGACATCATCGGCAGTCACGAGTCGGCTTTCGACTCCGGTCTGGCCGCCGCCGAAGCCGTCCGTCGTGCCGCCGGGGCGGCCCCCCGGTAAATCGCCGCCAACGCCGGAGTGAAATATCCGGCGACGCATCCGCCGGAAACGGCCGCACTGTTCCGCCGGAAACGGCCGCACTGTTCCGCCCTGAACGGAGCATGGGTTCGCCATGCCCGGAAACGGTCCGAAGCGAGGAATGCGATGACGAATCAGGTGACCACCACCCGCCCGGCCGCCGCACTGACCGCGGACGAGGTCCGCGACTGGCTGGTCGGGAAGATCGCCCACCGGTTGGGCGTGCCCGCCGACCAGGTGAACGTCGACCAGTACTTCGACGAGTTCGACCTGGACTCCACCGAGGCGCTGGTGCTCTCCGGGGAGCTGGAGAACTGGCTCGGGTTCGAGCTGGAGACCACCGCCCTCTGGTACCACCCGACCATCAACGAGCTCGCCGGCTACATCGTGGAGAAGCAGCGCGATGCGACGAGGTGAACGGCGACCCCGTGAGGTGGTGACCCGCGTCGGGAAGGCCGGCCGCGGCGCCGACGCGGTGGTCCTGGTGCACCCGGGGGCGCTGCCGGCCACCGTCTACACCGGACTCGCCGCCGCGCTGGCGCCCGCCGCCGCGCTGCACGTGGTCAACCTGGAACACGTCCCGGAGTACTTCGAGGCGGCGCTGCGCGGCGGGGACCCCGGCACCTCCATCCCGGCCCTGGCCCAGCGGGTCGCCGACGAGCTGCGCCGGCGTGACCTGACCACCGGCCGGTGGTGCCTGGCCGGCTGGTCGTTCGGCGGCGTGGTGGCGCTGGAGCTGGCCGCGCTGCTCGCGCCGGCCGAGCGCCCGGTCGCGCTGCTCACCCTGGACAGCATCGCGCCGGTGCCGGAGTACACCGCGCTCGACGGCGACCTCGACGACGCCGAGGTGCTGCGCTGGTTCGCCATGTACCTGGGCGCCCGCAAGGGCGTCGAGCTGCCGGTGGCCGCGCTGCCCGCCGGGGACCGGGAGGCCGGCCTGCGCACGGTGCTGGAGGTGGCCCGCGAGCACAAGGCGGTCCGCGCCGACACCACCCTGCCGGGGCTGCGCAAGGTGCTCGACACGTACCTGCAGGGGCTGGTCCGCAACAACCGGCTGGCGCAGGCGTACGAGCCGCGTCGCGCGCCGGTGCCGGTGACGCTGGTCCGGCCCGAGCGGGGCCTGCTGGACGGTCCGGACCCGTTGGGTTGGCGGTCGTTGACCGGGGACCTGACGGTGCTGGGCTGCCCCGGCGACCACTACACGATGTTGCAGGAGCCCACGGCCGTGGACCGGATCGCCGGTACGGCCCGTGACCTGCTGGGCGAGGGCGCCGAACCGGCGTCCACCGGGGGCGGCGCCCACGCCGCCGACCGGTCGCCCGGCACCGACCATGAGGCGTCATCGACCGGAACGGACCGTGTCATGGACCGCGACAACACCTCTCCCCGCCGGACGGCGGACACCCCCATCGCGATCGTCGGGCTCGGCGCGCTCTACCCGCGCTCCGGTGACCTGGGGGAGTTCTGGAGCAACGTGGTCGACGCCGCCGACTGCATCGAGGACGTGCCCGAGACGCACTGGCGGATCTCCGACCACTACGACCCCGACCCCAAGGCGCCGGACAAGACGTACGCCAAGCGCGGCGGCTTCGTGCCCACGGTGCCGTTCAACCCGCTGGAGTTCGGCCTGCCGCCGAACACCCTTGAGGTCACCGACGTGCTGCAACTGCTCAGCCTGGTGGTGGCGAAGCAGACCCTGGCCGACGCCGGCGCGCCGGACGCCGAGTGGTACCGCAAGGAGCGGACCGGCGTGGTGCTCGGCATCACCGGGGCGAACTCGCTGACCCAGCCGCTGGCGACCCGGTTGCAGACGCCGGTGCTCAAGGAGGTCGTCCGTAGCTGCGGGCTCAGCGAGCGCGACGCCGAGGAGATCTCGGCGAAGTTCGTCAAGGCGTTCGCGCCGTGGGAGGAGCACTCCTTCCCGGGCATGCTCGGCAACGTCGTGGCCGGCCGGATCGCCAACCGGTTCGACTTCGGTGGCAGCAACTTCACGGTGGACGCGGCCTGCGCCAGCTCGCTGACGGCGGTGCACGCGGCGGCGGCGGAGCTGATCTCCGGCCGGGCCGACCTGATGATCACCGGCGGCTGCGACGCCGAGAACACCATCCTGATGTACCTGTGCTTCTCCAAGACCCCGGCGTTCTCGAAGGCCGGCGAGATCCGGCCGTTCGACGAGAACGCCGACGGCACCCTGATCGGTGAGGGCATCGGCATGCTGGCGCTCAAGCGGCTGGCCGACGCCGAACGCGACGGGGACCGGATCTACGCGGTGCTGCGCGGCATCGGCACCTCCAGCGACGGCCGGTTCAAGAGCATCTACGCCCCCCGCAAGGAGGGCCAGGTCGTCGCGCTGCGCCGGGCGTACGAGGACGCGGGCTTCGGCCCCGAGCAGGTCGGTCTGGTCGAGTGCCACGGCACCGGCACCGCCGTCGGTGACCTGACCGAGGTGAGCGCCCTCAAGGAGGTCTTCGCGGCGGTCACCGACGAGCGCAACTTCGCCGCGGTGGGCAGCGTCAAGAGCCAGATCGGGCACACCAAGGCCGCGGCCGGCGCGGCCGGCATGATCAAGTCGACGCTGGCGTTGTACCACAAGCTCCTGCCGCCGACGATCAACGTCGACCAGCCCCGCGAGGCGATGGGCTTCGCCGACTCCCCGTTCTACGTCAACACCGTCACCCGGCCGTGGATCCTCGAACCGGAGCGTCCCCGCCGGCGGGCGGCGGTCTCGTCGTTCGGCTTCGGTGGCACGAACTTCCACTGTGTCCTGGAGGAGCACGACCCGACCGGCGCCGGGCTGACCGTGCTGCACCGTACCGCGAAGGTGCACCTCTGGCACGGCGCGGACCCGCAGGCGCTGCTGACCCAGGCCCGCGAGCACCCGGACGGGCCGGCCGGGGACGCCCCGCCGCCGGCCGGGCACGCCCGCCTCGCCGTGGTCGCCCGGACCGACGCCGAGCGCGACGAGCTGCGGGAGCAGGCCTGCCAGCGGATCGCCGACAACCCGGAGATCGAGTCGTTCGAGCTGCCCGGCGGGGCGTACTACCGGCGGTCGGCGGCGGAGACCGGCAGGGTGGCCGCGCTCTTCGCCGGGCAGGGCAGCCAGTACGTCTCGATGGCGACCGAGGCGGCGATCTCGGTGCCGCCGGTGCGGGCGGCCCTGGACGCGGCGGCGGCGCACTTCGCCGGGGCCGAGCCGCTGGGCCGGGTGGTCTTCCCGCCGCCGGCCTTCGACGACGCCACCCGCAAGCGGCAGGAGGAGGCGCTGCGGCGCACCGACTACGCCCAGCCGGCGATCGGCGCGGTCTCCGCCGGCCAGTACGCCTACCTGCGGGAACTCGGCTTCACCGCGGAGGGCGCGCTCGGGCACAGCTTCGGTGAGCTGACCGCGCTCTGGGCCGCCGGCAGCCTCGGCGACGAGGACTTCCACGCGCTGGCCCGGGCCCGTGGCGTGGCGATGGCCGAACGCGGCGACGCCGACAGCGACGACCCGGGCACCATGGCGGCCGTCCCGGCCGACCGGCCGACCGTGGAGCGCCTGCTCGACGGCCACCCGGACGTCGTCATCTGCAACATCAACGCGCCGGACCAGTTGGTGGTCGGGGGCGGCACCGAGGCCGTCGGGGCGTTCGTCGCGGCCTGCCGGGCGGCCGGGGTCGACGCGAAGCCGCTGCCGGTGGCGGCGGCCTTCCACACCCGGTACGTCAGCCACGCCGTGGACCGCTTCGGCGCGGCGGTCGAACGGGTCACCGTCGGCCAGCCGCGGATCCCGGTCTACGCCAACACCGAGGACGCCGGCTACGGCGCCGACCCCGGCGAGAACGCCCGGGTCCTGGTGCGGCAGCTTGCCAACCCGGTCGGCTTCGCGCCCCGGGTCGCCCAGATGTACGACGACGGCTTCCGGGTCTTCGTCGAGTTCGGACCGAAGAAGGTCCTGGCCGGCCTGGTACGGCGGGTGCTGGCCGACCGCCCCGACGTCGTCGTGCTCTCCGCCGACGCCGGACCCGGTCGTGACAGCGACCGGGCCCTGAAGCAGCTCGCCGCCCGGTTGGCCGTCCTGGGCCTGCCGATCGACGGATTCAACCGCTACCAGGCGGAGGTCACCCTGCCGCCGCGCACCGAGGGGATGATGATCGAGTTGAACGGTGTCAACCACGTGTCGGAGGGACGCCGGCGCGAATACCAGGAGGCGCTGCGCGACGGTTACCGGGTCGAGGGCGTCCCGGCCGCCCCGTCGGCCCCCACCGCCCCGACCGGGCCGAGCAACGGCCACGGCCACAACGGCAACGGCCACAACGGCCACGGGCACAACGGGACCGGGCACGTCGCGCCCGGTCAGCTCGTGCCGAGCGTCGGCGCGATCGCCGCGAACCACCTCGCCATGCACGGCGACTACCTGCACAACCAGCTCCGGTTGTCGGAGCGGCTGACCAACCTGGTCGAGGAGGGCAGCCGGCAGCAGGACGGGCCGGCCGACCGGGTGCTCGCCGGCATCACCGCCGTCGCCGAGCACAGCCTGGCCATCGGGCAGAGCCACGCCGTGGCCAGCGAGGTGCTGCGCAGCTTCGCGCAACTGGAGACCACCATGATCGCCCCGGGCGCGGCGATCGACTACGCCCCGGTCACCCACCAGGCGACCGTGCCGTCGTACCAGCAGCCGGCGATCGGCGGGGCGCCCCGGCCGTACGGCTTCACCGGCGTCGGCTACGCGCCGCAGGCGACCGCGCCGACGTACGCGCCGGACACCGTCGAGCAGGCCGCGCCGATCTCCCCGGCCGTGGCCCCGATCTCCCCCGCCGTCGGCCCGGTGGCGACCCCGGCCGCCGCGCCGGTCTCCGCCGCCGTGACCCCGGTGGCGACCCCGGCCGCCGCGCCGGCCGCGACCCCGGCCGCCGCGCCGGTCTCCCCGGCCGCCGCGCCGGTCTCCCCGGCCGTGGCCCCGGCCGCCGCCGGCGCGGACGCGGACACGGTCCGCGCCGCGCTGCTGAACATCGTGGCCGACAAGACCGGCTACCCGACCGACATGCTGGACCCCTCGATGGACGTCGAGGCCGACCTGGGCATCGACTCCATCAAGCGGGTGGAGATCATGGGCGCGCTGCGGGAGTCGTTCCCCGGCTCGCCGTCGGCCAGCCCCGAGCGCCTGGCCGAGCTGCACACCCTCGACGACATCGTCCAGTTCGTGGCCGGCGCCGCCGCCGGCTCGACCGGGGCGGAGGTGGTGAGCGGCCCAAAAGCTGAGCGCCTGCCCCGGATCGACCGGTGGCAGGCCAGCCTGACCCGGCTTCCCGCTCCCGACCGGCAGGAGAAGGCGTACCGGGACGCCCCGGTGGCCCTGCTGGCCGGAGCCGGCGGCCCGCTCGCCGACGCGCTCGCCGACGCCCTGACCGCCGCCGGCTGGCGGATCGGTCAGGCCGGCGGGACGTACGACGACGGCCTGGACCTGGTGCTCTACCTGGCCCCGGAGCAGGCCGACGACACCACCGCCGCCACCGCGGCGCTGCGTGCGGCGGCCCTGCTGGCCCGCGACACGCAGCGTCCCCTGGAGCGGACGGCGGCCGGCTCCCGGGCGGCGTTCGTCACGGTGGCCCGGCTCGACGGCCGGCTCGGCGTGGTCCCGTCGGCGGGCCCGGCCGGGTCGGCGGAGCTGGCCACGGTCGCCCTGGGCGGTCTCTCCGGTCTGGTGAAGACGCTGGCCGTCGAGGCCCCGTCGGTCTACTGCCGGGCGGTCGACGTGGCGGCCGGGCTGCCGGTGGCACGGGTGGTCGAGCTGCTCCTGGCCGAGCTGCACGACGCCGCCGTCGCGGTACGCGAGGTGGGCCACGACGCGGACGGGGCCCGGTGGACCACCCGGCTGACGGCCGGACCGGCGGACGCGGACGGCCCCGAGGTCGCCCCGCCCGGACCGGCGGACCTGCTCGTGGTCACCGGCGGCGGTCGCGGCGTCACCGCGGCCTGCGTGAGCGACCTGGCCCGTCGGTACGGCGTCGGCCTGCTGCTGCTGGGCCGTACCCCGCTGGCCGACGAGCCGGCGTGGGCGCAGGGGGTGCCCCTGGACCAGTTGAAGGGGGTGATCGCCCGGGCGCTGCGGGCCGACGGGGCGAAGGTGAGCCCGAAGGACGTCGAGCGGCGCTTCCAGGAGCTGAAGGCCCAGCGGGAGATCCGCCAGACGCTGGCGGAAGCCTCCGCCGGCGGGGCGCGGGTCAGCTACCTGCCGGCCGACGTGACCGACCCGGACGCGCTGCGCGCGGCGCTGGCCGGGCACCGGGACCGGATCACCGGTGTGGTGCACGGCGCGGGTGTCCTCGCCGACCAGCTCATCGTGGACAAGCGCCCGGAGGACATCGACCGGGTGCTGGGCACCAAGCTGACCGGCCTGGCCGGCCTGCTGGCCGCGTTGGACACCGACCGGCTGCGGCACGTGGTCCTCTTCTCCTCGGTCGCCGGCTTCTTCGGCAACCGGGGGCAGTCGGACTACGCGATGGCCAACGAGGCGCTCAACCGGATCGCCGCCCGGCTGCGCGGGGCCCGGCCGGACGCCCGGATCACCTCGATCAACTGGGGCGCCTGGGCCGGCGGGATGGTGACCCCGGAGCTGGCCCGGCTCTTCACCGAGCGGGGGGTCGACCTGATCCCGCTGGAGACCGGGGTCCGGATGTTCACCGAGCAGTTCGACGGGGCGCGCTCGGCCGACCTGGTCACCGTGATCGGGCCGGACAAGCCGCTGTCGGAGGCCGGGCCCCGGCCGCTGCCGGCCGACGGGGTCCCGGTGGTCCGGGAGCTGGCCGGGCTGGGCGACGAGCCGGTCCTGACCGACCACCGCATCGGCGAACACCCGGTGCTGCCGGCGACGGTGGCGCTGGGCGGGATGCTGGCCGCCGCCGCCGCGGTGACCGGCGCGCCGGTGACCGCGGCGCGGGACTTCACCGTCCTCAAGGGCGTCGTCCTCGACGACGACGCGCCGCGGCGGCTGCGCTTCCGGGTCACGCCGGACGGCGCGGACGCCCGGGTCGACGTACGGGACGAGGCCGACCGGCCCCGGTACCGGGCGGTCGTCGAGGCGGCGCAGCCCGGCACGGCGCCCCGGCTGACCGGGCTGCCCGCCGTCGACGCCGGGGAGGAGACCACGGCGTACGCCGACGGCACCCTGTTCCACGGGGAGACGCTGCGCGGCCTGCGCCGGGTCCTCGACCCGGGCCGGCGGATGGTCCTGCTGGCCGAGCTGCCCGAGACCCCGCTCGCGGACGGCGCCTGGGGCGTCGACCGGTACGACCCGGCCCTGGCCGACCTGCTGTTGCAGGCGGTGCTGGTCTGGGTGGGCCGGCACACCGGCCAGGCGAGTCTGCCGACCGGCGTCGACCGGGTCGAGCTGTACGCGCCGATCCCCACCGGGGCGCCCTTCCTGGTCGTGGTCGACGAGGTCACGGTCAGCGCCCCGACCGTGCGCTGCACGGTCAGCGCCTGCGCCACCGACGGCGCCGTCCTGGCCCGGTTCACCGGGGTCCAGGCGATCGTCCGGGACAACGGCGTCACGCAGTCCACGTCCAACGCACGCTGACACACCCTGCGGATGGAGTAGTCATGTCCACGCCAGAGCATGTCGCGGGGACCAGCACCGGTCAGGAGCCCGTGGCTATCGTCGGGGTCTCCTGCCTGCTGCCCGGCGCGGATTCACCCGAGCAGTTCTGGGCCAACCTACGGTCCGGGGCGGACCTGCGTCGCCCCGGGGGCCGCGAGGTGTTCGGCACGGACGAGACCGTCCCCGGCGGGTGGGGTGACCCGGAGCACCGGGTCACCGCCACCCGGGGCGGGTTCGTCACCGAGCCCACCATCGACCTGACCGGTCTGCGGATCCCGGCGGAGACGCTGGGTCGGCTGGACAAGGTGGTCCGGTGGCCGTTGCACACCGCCCGCCGGGCGCTGGCCGACGCCGGCATCGGCGAGGACTCGCCGGCGCTGGCCCGGACCGGCGTGGTCCTGGGCAACTACGCCTTCCCCACCGAGTCGTCGGTGCGGGCCTGCCTGCCGCTGGTCCGGGACGCGGTGACCGCCGGCCTGCGGCAGGCGGGGCTGGACCTGCCGGAGTCGGCGCGGACGGACGCGTCCGACGCCGACCCGGCGGAGCTGTGGCCCTTCGGTCTGCCGGCCACGGTGCTCGCCGACGCCCTGGGCCTCGGCGGCGCCCGGCTGACCCTGGACGCGGCCTGCTCCTCCGCGTTGTACGCGTTGTACCTGGCCCGGGGCTACCTGGTCACGGGCCAGGCCGACGTGATGCTGGCCGGGGCGGTCTGCGCCCCGGACCCGCTCCTGATCCACCTGTCCTTCTCCGATCTACAGGCGTTCCCCGCCAACGGGACCAGCCAGCCCTTCGACGCCCGGTCGGCGGGCATCGTCACCGGTCAGGGCACCGGCATCTTCGTCCTGAAGCGGCTCGCCGACGCGCGGCGCGACGGCGACACCATCCACGCGGTGCTCGGTCCGATCGGGCTGAGCAACGACGGGGCCGGCGGGCACCTGCTCACCCCGCGCAAGGACGGCCAGATGGAGGCGTACCAGCGCGCCTACCTGGACAACGGCCTGGACCCGGCGCAGGTCGACTACATCGAGTGCCACGCCACCGGCACCCCGCTCGGCGACGGCACCGAGCTGCGCGGGGTGGCCGAGTTCTTCACCGGGCGGGGCGGCGTGCCGCTGCTGGGCTCGGTCAAGGGCAACGTGGGGCACCTGCTCACCGTCGCCGGCTTCACCAGCATGCTCAAGGCGATCCTGGCGCTGCGGCACGGCACCCTCCCGGCGACGCCCGGGGTGGAGCAGCCGCTGCGTCCCGCCGACGCGCTGCCGGCCGCCGACCGGGTGGTTCGGGCCGAGGCGTCCTGGCCGGCGCCGCGCACCGACCGGGACGCGACGCACCGGGTCGCGGCGGTCTCGGCGTTCGGCTTCGGCGGCATCAACGCGCACGCCGTCCTGACCACCGACGCCGCCGCCGACGCGGTGCTGACCCCGAAGACCGACCCGGCCGCAACGGCCTCGGAGGTCACCCCGGCCGGCGGGACCACCGAGGTCGCCGCCGCCGGGGAGAACGCGGCCGGCGGCGGGCGGCTCGCCCTGGTCGGGCTGGGGCTGCGGGCCGGGCCGGTGCAGGACGTGGCGGCCTGGCAGGCCGTCGCCCGCACCGGCACGCCGGCGCTGGTCGACCGCCCGGAACACCGCTGGTACGGGCTCGACGGGGCCGCCCCGGAGAACGCCGGGCGGGCCGGGTACGCCGAGACCGTCGACGTGGACGCCCGGACCTACCGGATCCCCCCGGGTGAGCTGGACTTCGCCAACCCGCAGCACCTGCTCCTCTTCGAGGCGGCCGAGCAGGCGCTGGCCGACGCCGGCTACGACCCGCCGCCGGCCGGGGTACGCGCCGATCAGTTGCCGAAGCGGCGGGTGGCGGTGGTCGTCGCGATGGAGATGGAGCCGCGTACCCACACCCACCGGGCCCGCTTCGACATCGGCGCGCACGTGCGCGCGGAGTGCGCGCGGGCCGGGCTGAGCCTCGACGAGGAGACGCTGGCCCGGCTGGAGAGCGCGGTACGCGGCGGGGTGCACGACCCGATCGGCGCGAACGAGGTGCTCAGCTACATCGGCAGCATCATGGCCAGCCGGATCTCCTCCTCGCGGAACCTGGTCGGCCCGTCGTTCACGGTCGCCGCCGATGCGACCTCCGGGGCCCGCGCCCTGGAGGTGGCCCAACTGCTGCTGCTCGACCCGACCGTGGAGGCGGTCGTGGTCGGCGGGGTGGACCTGGCCGGCGGCGTCGAGAACGTGATCACCCGGGCCGCGGTGGCCGCCGCCGGCGCGACCGTGCCGCCGGTGGTCGGGGACAGCGCGGCCGTGGTCGTGGTGACCCGGCCCGACGCCACCGCCGGGCGGCGGGTCTACGCCACCGTGGAGTCGGTGGCGGTGACCAGCGACCCGGCCGGCGCGGGGGCGGCGCTGGCCGCGGCGAGCCGCGCCGGACTCGCCGCCGCCGGCCGGGACGTCACCGAGGTGGACTACCTGGAGCTGGCCTCGTCATCCGCCGCCGACGTGCTGGCCGACCTGGCCGGGGCCTGGCCGGGCGGCGCCCCCGAGGGTGGCGGTCTGGTCGGCGCTTCCGACGACGGCGATGACAGCCCGGTCGGCGGGGCCGGGGGTGGCTGCGTGATCGGTGGGGCCGCCGCGCTGGTGGGCGAGACCCAGCAGGCCTCGGTGCTGACCGCGCTGGTCAACGCGGCGTGCTGGCTGCACCGGGCCGAGCTGCCCGCCACGCCCGTGCCGCTGCGCGAGGCGCTGACCGGGCTGCCGGCCTCCCGGCTGGAGGTGTCGACCGAGGCGATGCCGTGGCTGCGTCGCCGCCGGGACGCCCCCCGGGTCGCCGCCGTGGCGGCCTGGGACACCCGGCCGCTGGCCGGCGCGGACACGGCCGCGCACCTGGTCGTGGCGGGCGCGGACACCGTCGGCACGCGGGTCGAGGTCGACTGGCGGTCCACCACCGGGCACCTGATGCTGGCGGTCAGCGCCGACGACGCGACCGGCATGACCGACCTGGTCCGGCGGCACCGGTCCGCGCTGGAGCAGGGCCGCGACCCGTGGGAGCTGTGCCGCGAGGCGGCCCCGCACAGCGGCAGCCGACGCTTCACCGCCGTGCTGGTCGCCGCGGACGGCGAGCGGCTGCGCCGGGAGCTCGACGCCGCCGAGCGGGACCTGCCGGCAGTGCTCGACGAGGGCGGCGAGTGGGCCACCCCGGCCGGAAGCTTCTGCACCGGCCGTCCGGTCGGCGAGGGTCGGGTCGCGTTCGTCTACCCCGGCGCGTTCACCAGCTACCCGGGCGTGGACCGGGACCTGTTCCGGCTCTTCCCCGGTCTGCTGGAGCGTTTCGAGGCCGAGGCGGACCGGCCCCGGGACCGGTTCAAGCACCGCTGGCTGTATCCGCGTGGCGCGCGGCCGACGCAGCGCCGGGACCTGATGCGGCACGAGGAACGGCTGATCGAGGAGATCCCGGTCCTGCTCGCCACCGGCACCAACACCGCGGTGCTCCGTACCCAGTTGCTGCGGGACGTGCTCGGCATCGTCCCGCAGGGCGGCTTCGGCTACAGCCTCGGCGAGAGCAGCATGCTCTTCGCGATGGACGTCTGGGCCGCCGCCGCCCGTGACGACGCGAAGCTGGCGGCCACGCCGCTGTTCCGGGACCGGCTGCGCGGCCCCAAGCACCTGGTCCGCGAGACCTGGTCGCTGCCGGCGGACACCCCGGACAGCGCGGTCTGGGCCAGCTACGTCCTGCTCGCCGGCGAGGAGCCGGTACGGGCCGGGATGGCCGGCCTGGACCGGGTCTTCCTCACCCACGTCAACACCCCCCGAGAGGTGGTGGTGGGCGGTGACCCGGCCCAGGTCAAGGAGCTGATCAGGCGGGTCGGTTGCCAGGCCGCCAAGGCGCCGGCCAACCACGTGATGCACTGCCCGGTGGTCGACCCGGGGCTGGCCGAGCTGGCCGAGCTGAACCGGTACCCGGCGGGCGTCGCCGAGCCCGCGCTGGAGCTGCTCTCCGCCTTCGACAACGACCGGGTCGACCCGACCGACCTGGACACCATCGCCGAGCGGATCGCCTGGACGCTGCGCAGCACCATCGACTTCGCCCAGCTCACCCGCACCGCGTACGACCGGGGTTTCCGCTTCTTCGTCGAGGTGGGTCCCGGCGCGACCTGCGCCCGCTGGATCGGCGAGACCCTCGCCGGCCAGCCGCACGTGGCGGTCTCGGTGGACCGCCGGGGCGTGCCGGTGGCCACCGCTCTCGCCCAGGCGCTGGCCCGGCTGGCCAGTCACGGCCTCCCCGTCGACCTGGGTCGGCTGCTCGGCGGCGACGAGCCCGTGGTGGAGGCCGCCGCTGGCCGCCGCCTGGTGCGGACCGTCCCCTGTGGCGGTGAGTCGATCGTCCGGCGGGTCGCCGACCGGGCCGCCGAAGTCCTCAACCAGACCGAACGCGAGACGCCGACCGTCGTCCCGCAGGCCCCCGAGGTGGTGCCCCCCGCCATGACCGATCCCACCGTCCACTGGCCCGAAGAGATCATCACCGTCGACGGTGAGCCGTTCGTCTTTCTGCCCCCCGCCGCGTCCGCGGCGTCCGCCCCGACCGCGACGTCCCCGACCGCGACGCCCACGCCCGCCACGGCGACGTCGGCCCCCACCGGCCGGTCGGTCGAGCCCCCGGATCGGCACATCTCGGTCGCCGAGCTGACCGCGCTCGTCGACGGGGACGGCACGCTGCCGACGCGTCGGGTGCACGCGCCGCGCACCGGCCCGCAGCGGCTGCGTACGCGCTGGTCGGCCGGGCAGCTCCAGCGTCCCGCGCCGAACCCGGTGGCGGCGGTGGAGGCCCTGGCCGGCCGGGTCGCCGAGGCGCACCGGGCGGCGCTGCGCGCCCACCACGTGATCATCGACAACGCGGTCACCCGGCTGGAGCTCTCCGTCGACGGCACGACCGGCCCGGGACGGCCGGGCGGCGGCGGCGACAACGGCACCGCCGGCGGCGGCGGCAACGGCACCGCCGGCGGCGGCGGCAACGGCACCGCCGGCGGCGGCGGCAACGGCACCGCCGGCGGCGGCGGCAACGGCACCGGCGGCGGCACGCCCGAGCCGACCGGCGCGCGTCCGATCTGGGACGAGGCGGACCTGCTGGAGTTCGCCTCCGGCCAGGTGGCGAAGGTCTTCGGGCCGGACTACGCGGAGGTCGACAGCTACCCGGTGCGGACCCGGCTGCCCGAGCCGCCGTACCTGTTCGTCACCCGGGTCACCGAGCTGACCGGGCGACGCGGGGTCTTCGAGCCGTCCACCATCACCACCGAGTACGACGTGCCGGTCGGCGCCTGGTACAGCGTGGACGGTCTGGTGCCCTGCGCGGTCACCATCGAGGCCGGGCAGTGCGACCTGCTGCTGATCAGCTACCTCGGCATCGACCTGCGCAACAAGGGTGAGCGGGTCTACCGGCTGCTGGACAGCACCCTGGTCTTCCACGGCCCGCTGCCCCGCGAGGGCCAGACGCTGCGCTACGACATCTCGATCAACCGGTTCGTCTGGAACAACGACGCGCTGCTGTTCTTCTTCAGCTACAAGTGCTACGCCGACGGGGAGCTGATCCTGGAGCTGCTCGACGCCTGCGCCGGGTACTTCAACCGCAACGAGCTGGACAACTCCCTCGGGGTGATCCTCAGCGACGCCGACCGTCGGCGGCGCGCGGAGCTCAAGCGGACCTGGTTCAAGCCGCTGGCTCGGACCGACCGCGCCGCCCTGGACGCCGCGGACCTGGAGCTGCTGTCCGAGGGCCGCCGCGCCGAGGTCTTCGGCCCGGCCTGGGAGCAGGGCGACGCGAACCGTTCGCTGCGGCTGCCCGCCGGGATGCTGCGCATGATCGACGAGATCCCGCAGATCGACCGGCTCGGCGGGCCGTGCGGGCTCGGCGAGCTGACCGCGGTCAAGCGGCTGACGCCGGACGGCTGGTACTTCACCTGCCACTTCCCCGGCGACCCGGTGCTCGCCGGCTCGCTGGTCGCCGAGGGCGGCGTGCAACTGCTCCAGACGTACGCGATGTACCTGGGCATGCACCTGGTCCTGCCGGACGCCGAGTTCCAGTCGGTGCCGGGGCTGCGCACCGAGGTCAAGGTGCGTGGCCAGATCACCCCGGAGACCACCGAGATCCGGTACCACGCGGAGATCATCGAGCTGACCATGCTGCCCCGCCCGACGGTGATCGCCGACCTGACCGTCTACGTCGGCGACAAGCCGATGGTGGCGATGCGCAACTTCGGCGTGCAGATCCGGGAGAAGCCGGGCGCCCCGTACCGGCCGGGCGCGGGCGGGATCCCGGAGTTCCTCGGCCGGCGCAACGCCCTCGGCGAGACCGCGTTCATCAACGAGCTGCACCTGGCGCACGCCGCCAAGGGCGACCTGGGCACCGCGATGGGCCCCGAGTTCGACATCTACCGCGACCGGCGGGCGCCGCACATCCCCAACGGCGACTTCCAGTTCGTCGACCGGATCATGTCGCTCAAGGGCGAGCGGGGCGTGCTGAAGCCGGGCGCCGAGATGGTCACCGAGTACGACTCCCCGCCGGAGGCCTGGTACTACGCCGACAGCCCGACCGGCAACATGCCGAACTGCGTGCTGATGGAGACCTCGCTCCAGGCGGCGATCCTCTGCGGCTACTACCTCGGCGCGACCCTCGCCCACCCCGACGACGAGTTCGCCATCCGCAACCTGGACGGCAAGGCCACCCTGGTCAAGGACATCGACCTGGCCGGCAGGACGATCCGGCAGCACACCACGATGCTCTCCAGCCAGGCGGTCACCGGCGCGACCCTGCAGAGCTTCCGGTACGAGCTCTCCGCCGACGGCGAGGTCTTCTACGTCGGTGAGTCGATGTTCGGCTACTTCGTCGAGGCGGCGCTGGCCAACCAGGTGGGGCTGGACTCCGGCCAGTACGTCGCGCCGTGGCTCGAGGAGCAGACCGACCTGACCGACGACCGGGTCCGCCGGCTGCCGGTCCGCGCCGACCAGCGCTGGCGTACCCCGGACCCGCGCAGCGGGCTGCGTCTCGGCGACGGGCACCTGGAGCTGGTCGACGAGGTCACCGTGGTCACCGACGGCGGCCGGTACGGCCGGGGCTACCTGCTCGGCACCCGGGTGATCGACCCGGCCGACTGGTACTTCACCTGCCACTTCCACCGCGACCCGGTGATGCCCGGCTCGCTCGGCGTGGAGTCGGTGATCCAGGGCCTCCAGGCGTACGTGATCGAGGCCGGGCTCGCCGACGACGTCCCGGACGCCCGCTTCGCCTCCCCGGTGGACGTGGCGATGGGCTGGAAGTACCGGGGCCAGATCCTGCGCACCGACCGGGAGATGACCTTCGACCTGCACGTGAAGGAGATCCGCCGGGAGGCCGACCGGCTGCTGGTCGTCGCGGACGCCAGCGTCTGGAAGCCGGGCCTGCGCATCTACGAGTTGACCGATGTCGCTGTCGAGGTTCGGTCCGGCGGCGCCGCCGGCCGGGGAGAGTGAGCCGTCATGACCGTCACCGTCCAACCGGCCGTCGCCACCGCCGGACGTGCCGTACCCGTCGGGCAGAGCCCGGCGCACGTCGATCCCGCCGGGATCCGGGCCGCCCTGGCCCGGCTGGAGGAGCCGGTGTACGTGGTCCGCGCCGGCAACGGGATCGGCGTGACCAACCAGCAGCCCGCCGCGACGACCACGGTGCTCGCCGCCGTCGGCCCGCTCACCCCGGAACGCCTCGGTGACGCCGGTTTCCGAGCCCGCCACGGCGTGCGCTACGCCTACATGGGTGGCGCGATGGCCGGCGGGATCGCCTCCGAGGACCTGACCGTCGAGCTGGCCCGGGCCGGGTACCTCGGCTCCTTCGGCGCGGCCGGGCTGCTGCCGGAGCGCATCGAGCGGGCCCTGCTGCGCTTCCGCGGCGAGCTCGGGGGCCTGCCGTACGCGGTGAACCTGATCCACGCCCCGAGCGAGGAGCAACTGGAGCGCGCCGGGGTGGAGCTGTTCCTGCGGCACGGGGTGCGCTGCGTGGAGGCGTCGGCCTTCATGGACCTCACCCCGCACATCGTCCGCTACCGGGTCGCCGGCCTCGGCCGGGACCCGCAGGGCCGGGTCGCGGTCGGCAACCGGGTCGTCGCCAAGGTGTCCCGCCCCGAGGTCGCCGCGAAGTTCCTCGCCCCGCCGCCCGCGTCGATGGTCGCCGACCTGCTGGCCCGGGGGCTGGTCACCGCCGAGCAGGCGGAGCTGGCCCGGCTGGTGCCGATGGCCGACGACATCACCGTCGAGGGTGACTCCGGCGGGCACACCGACCGGCGTCCGCTGGTCGCCCTGTTCCCGGTGATCGCCGCGCTGCGCGAGGAGGCCCAGCGCCGCCTCGGGTACCCGGTGCGGATCGGGGCCGCCGGCGGGCTGGGCACCCCGACCTCGGTCGCCGCCGCGTACGGCCTGGGCGCCGACTACGTGGTGGTCGGCTCGGTGCACCAGGCGTGCGTCGAGTCGGGCACCTCCGACCAGGTCCGTCGGATGCTCGCCGCGGCCGGGGTGGCCGACTGCGACATGGCCCCGGCGGCCGACATGTTCGAGCTCGGCGTGGACCTCCAGGTGCTCCGCAAGGGCACCCTCTTCCCGATGCGGGCCCGCCGGCTGTACGAGCTGTACAAGCTCTACGACGGCATCGAGGCGCTGCCGGCCGACGAACGCGCCCGGCTGGAGACCCAGATCTTCCGCCGGCCGCTCGACGACATCTGGACCGACGTGCGGGAGTACTTCACCCGCCGCGACCCGGAGCAGTTGGCACGGGCCGGTCGGGAGCCGCGCCGCAAGATGGCGCTGATCTTCCGCTGGTACCTCGGCATGGCCTCCCGCTGGGCCAGCGTCGGCGAGGGCGACCGGGCCCCGGACTACCAGGTGTGGTGCGGCCCGGCGATGGGCGCGTTCAACGAGTGGGTGGCCGGCACCGACCTGGCCGAGCCGGGCAACCGCCGGGTGGCCCGGGTGGCGGCGGAGCTGATGCGCGGCGCGGCGTACGCCAGCCGGGTGCAGCAGCTCACCCTGAGCGGGATCCGGCTGCCGGTGTCGGCGCGGTCGTACCGGCCGGGGGGTGCGTCGGCATGACCGGCACCCTGGAGGCCGGGCCGCTGACCCGGTTCGCCGTCGCCGCCGACCTGGACCGGTCGCTCGGCGACCCCACCGACTGGCGCAACCCGTACGGCTTCGACGCGGCGGTGGCCCGGGACGAGGCGGCGGCCTTCCCGGAGGCGCTGGCCGCCGCCGTCGGCCCGGCGCTGCGCCGCTCCTACGTGCCGCAGACCGACGGGGGCACGCTGGGCGGCGCCGACGAGACCCTGATGACGGTACGGGTCGCCGCCCGGCGGGACCTGACGGTGATGCCGGCGACCATGTTCAGCATCACCGCCGCCACCTGCGTCCTGCTGGCCGGGGACGCCGGCCAGCGGGCCCGGGTGGTGGAGCTGCTCGGCCGGGGCGGCGCGGTCGGCTTCGCGCTGACCGAGGTGGAGCACGGCAGCGACCTGCTCGCCAACGGCTGCCGGCTGGAGCCGGACGGTTCCGGCGGCTACCGGCTGTGGGGCGACAAGTGGCTGGTCGGGCTCGGGGACCGGGCGGAGGCGCTGCTGGTCTGTGCCCGTACCGGGCGACGGGGTCCGGGCGCGTTCACGCTGGTGCTGCTGGAGGGGCCGGTGGTCGCGGCCTGCCGTACCGGGGTGCGCCGCAGCAGCGGGATGCGCGGGATCGGTCTGACCGGCTTCGACTTCGCCGGCGTCCCGGTCCCGGCGGAGGCCCTGGTGGGGCCGGTCGGGCGGGGTCTGGACGTGGCGATGCGGGCGATGCAGTACGTCCGGGTGATGAGCACCGGGGCGAACCTGGCCGCCGCCGACTCGGCGCTGCGCTGGGCGTCGGACTTCGCCGCCACCCACCGGGTCGCCGACCGGCCGCTGGCCGACCTGACGCCGACCCGGCGGCAGCTCGCCACGGCCGCCGCCACGCTGCTGGCGATGGAGGCCGGCGCGCTCGGCGCGGCCCGCGCGCTGCACCTCGCGCCGAAGGCGCAGGGGCTCTGGTCGAGCGTGGTGAAGCAGGTCTGCACGGACGCCTCGGCGGACGTCTTCCAGCGCTGCGGCGACCTGCTCGGCACCCACGCCCTGCTGCGGGAGGGCTTCGCCGCCGCCTTCGACACGTTCCGCCGGGACAACGCGGTGGTCCGGCACATCGACACCGGGCCGGTGGCGAACCTGCGCCTGGTCGGCACCGTGCTGACCCAGTGGGCGCTGACCGGCCAGCCCGGCTCCACGCTGGACACCGCCGCGCTGTTCGACCTGTCCACGCCACCGCCGCCGGTCCGGCTGGACGCGCTGGCGGTGGCCGGCCGGGACGACCCGGTCACCGGTGGCCTGCCGCTGGTCGCCGACCGGGTACGGGCCGAGCTCGCCGCCGTCGGCGGTCCGCTCGCCGACGCCGCCGCGCAGGCGGTCGCCCGGTTGCGTACCGCGCTGGCCGGTGAGCTCGCCCGGGTGGCCGGGCTGCTGGAGAGCCACCGGGGCCGGACCGCGCCGGACCTGCTGGAGGAGGCGGAACGGTTCTGCTTCCTGCACGCCGCCGCGAGCTGCGTGCACCTGTGGTGGGCCAACCGGGAGCAGCCGCTGCTGGGCGGCCGTGCCGGCGACCCGGCCTGGCTGGCCGCCACGGTCGGCGTCCTGCTGGCCCGGGCCCAGGGCGGCGTCTGGCGGCTCCCGGCCGACCTGGTGGAACCGACGTACCGGTCGCTGGCCCGGCTGCACGCCGACGGCCGGCTGCTCTCCGTGACCGCGCTGCCGCTGGCCGAACACGACCGCGCCGACAAGAGGAAGGGGGACCTCCCGTGACCGTCAAGCACCAGATCGCGCTGGCCGAGGAGCTGGAGCGCTACCTGGGTGACCCGCACGACCCGTCGAGCCCGATGTCCTTCGCGACGGTGCTGGGCTACGACGAGCGCGAGGAGTTCCCGCACGAGCTGGTGGGCCTGCTGCAACGCTGGCGACTGCACGAGTACTGCCTGCCGGCGGCCTTCGGCGGGCGGGCCGGCGACGTGGAGGTCGGCTTCAACCTGCTGCGGCTGGTGGCCCGCCGGGACCCCACGTCGGCGACCGCGCTGATGCTCACCGACCTGGCGTTCATGCCGGCCTGGATCGCCGGCACCGACGAGCAGAAGCGGTACTTCGTCGACGCCATCAACCACGGCACCCGGATGGCGTGGGGGCTCTCCGAGCGGGAGCACGGCAGCGACGTGCTCAGCAACGAGATGCGCGCCGAACGCGTCGAGGGCGGCTACCTGCTCACCGGCGAGAAGTGGCTGATCGGCAACGCCACCATCGCCGACGCGGTGAGCGTGCAGGCGCGTACCGACGAGCGGGGCGGCCCGGGTGGCTGGTCCATCTTCTCGGTGGAGAAGCGCAAGGCCCCGGCCGGCGCGGTGGTGGAGCTGCCCAACGAGCGGCTGCACGGGCTGCGGGCCCTGGACATGAGCGGCATCCGGCTGGAGCGGCTGTTCGTCCCGGACTCGGCCCGCCTCGGCGCCGAGGGGCAGGGCCTGGAGATCGCGCTCAAGAGCGCGCAGGTGGCCCGGACGACGATCAGCGGCATGGCGCTGGGCGCGGTGGACACCGCCCTGCGGGTGACGCTGGACTTCGTCACCGAGCGGGTGATCTTCGGGCAGAAGGTCGTCGACGTGCCGTACACCCGGCGTCAGCTCGCCGAGTGTTTCGCGGACCTGATCGTGGCGGAGTGCGTCAGCACCGGGGCGGTGCGGGGGTTGCAGGCCAACCCGGGGCAGACCAGCGTCTTCTCGTCGGCCGTCAAGTACTTCGTGCCGACCCTGCTGGAGCGGACGATGTCCCAGCTCTCGGTGGTCCTCGGCGCGCGGCTCTACCTGCGCTCGCACCCGCACTACGGCATCTACCAGAAGATGCTGCGGGACGTGCTGGTGGCGATCTTCGCCGACGGCAACACGGTGGTGAACCTGAAGAACATCGCCCTGCAACTGGAGGGGCTGCTCAGGACGGCGCGCGGCCCGGTCTCCGCGGAGGCGGCGGCCCGGATCGAGGCGCAGTACGACCTGGACGCCACCCTGCCGGAGTGGCGGCCCGAGGACCAGCAGTTGTTCAGCCGGGGCGGCGACGACACCGTGCTGCTGCTGCCGGACTCGGTCCGGCTGCTGCGGGAGCAGGCCGGGGCGCACTCCGACCAGCGGCAGCGGGAGTGGCTGCTGCGGGCCGCCGACGTGGCCGAGACGCTGTACGGCCAACTGGAGCGCATCGACGCGGAGACGCAGGCGCTGCGCGCCGGGCACGGCCGGGGCTTCGCCGGCACCGCCGAGCTGTTCCGGCTGGCCGAGCAGTACTGCGCGATCCACGCCGCCGCCGCGACGGTGCACCTGTTCACCCGCTCGGCCCGGGCGCTGGCCGAGCCGTTCCCGGACGGCGCGCTGCTGCTGATGAGCCTGGAACGCTCGTGGCGGCAGTTCGACCCGGCCCGGCCGGTCACCGACGTCGGCGTGGTCGACCGGGTGGTGGAGATCCTGCGTGGGCTGCACGACGAGCGCCGGCTCTTCTCGGTCTGGCAGTTCCAGCTCAGCGCCTCCGGGGAGCGACGGTGAGCGTCCTCGCGCCGGCGCGCCGGCACCCCGCCCCGGTCGGGGTCCGGCCACGACGGACGCCCGACGACGGGGTGGCCGACCTGGTCGGGGCGACGGTGTGGCTGCTGGCCGAGTCGGCGGTGCCCCGGCTCGCCGCGGACCTGCCCCCGGCCGAGGTGCTCACCACCGGCGAGCTGGACCGGATCGGCCGGCTGGCCACGTCGGGCGCGCGTCGCCGCTGCCTGGGCGCCCGGCTGATGAGCCGGCTGCTGCTGGCCCGGTACGCCGGGACTCGGCCGGCCGCGCTCTCCTTCACCACCGGCCGGTACGGCCGACCGGAGCTGTCGCCGAACCCGTGGGGGCTGCGCTTCAACCTCTCGCACACCGAGGGGCTGATCGCCTGCCTGGTCACCCGGGGGGCGCCCTGCGGCGTCGACGTGCAGGGTCCGCTGCGCCCGGAGGCGCTGCCGTACTTCCGCAGGGCCCTGACCGACCGGGAACTGGCCCGACTGGACGCCGTCGAGCCGGGTCGCCGGGCGGCGGCCGTCGTGGACGTCTGGGCGACGAAGGAGGCCTACACCAAGGCGCTCGGCGCCGGCCTCCAGTACGGCTTCCACCGCATCGAGGTGCACGGCGTGCCGGACGGCCCGGTCGCGGTGCACGACCCACGGCTGCCCGTGACCCGGAACCGTCGCTGGCAGTTCCACCTTGGACACCTGAACACCGGCCACACCCTGGCCGTCGCCGTCCGCCGGCCCGCGCCGGCCCCGTACCCGCTGTCCGTCCGACAGCTCCCGGAAGGAGTCGTCCGATGAGTCCACGCCGTGGTCTCGCGGCCACCATCGTGGCCAGTTCCGTCCCGATGTTCCTGGTGGCGCTGAACAACCTGGTGGTCACCAACGCGCTGCCCGAGATCGGCAAGGACCTCGGCGCGAGCCTGAACGAGCTCCAGTGGGTGGTCAACGCGTACGTGCTGGCCTTCGCCGGCCTGCAGTTGACCGCGGCGGCGCTCGGCGACCGGCTCGGCCGACGCCGGGTCTTCGTCGGGGGCATCGTGGTCTTCGTGGCGGCGTCGGCCGCCTGCGCCCTGGCCGGGACGACCGAGCTGCTGATCGCCGCCCGGGTGGTACAGGGCATCGGCGCGGCGGCGGTCTTCCCGCTGTCGTTGACCCTGCTCGCCGCCGGGGTGCCGCAGCGCCGACGCAACCTGGCGGTCGGGCTCTGGGGCGCGGTCTCCGGCACCGCCGTGGCGGTCGGCCCGCTGGTCGGCGGCGCGGTCACCGAGGGGCTCAACTGGCAGTGGATCTTCTGGGTGAACGTGCCGATCGGGCTGGCCGCGATCGGTCTGGTCTACTGGGCGCTCGCCGAGGGCCGGGGCAACGGCAAGGGCCTGGACGTGCTCGGCATGCTGCTCGGTGGCGGCGCGGTGACCGTCGCGGTCTGGGCGATCGTCGAGGCCGAGGGGCGGGGCTGGGGCAGCCCGGAGATCCTGGGCGCGTTCGGCGGCGCCGCGCTGCTGGCCGTCCTCTTCGTGGTCTGGGAGCGGCGTACCCGGGACCCGCTGCTGCCGTTGACCTTCTACCGCAGCCGGCCGTTCGTGCTGAGCAACCTGGTGTCGCTGGCGATGTACTTCGGCGTCTTCGGCTCGATCTTCCTGCTGGTGCAGTACCTCCAGGGCCCGCTCGGCTACTCGCCCCTGGAGGCGGGCGTACGGACCCTGCCGTGGACCCTGATGCCGATGTTCCTCGCCCCGGTGGCGGGCATCCTGACCAGCCGGATCGGCGGCGGCCCGCTGATGGCCCTCGGGCTCGCCCTGCAGGCCGGCGCGCTCTTCTGGATCGGCGCGCTGGCCGAGCCGGGCCGCGAGTACACCGCGCTGATCCCGGCCATGATCGTCGCCGGTACCGGCATGGGGCTCACCTTCGCCCCCAACTCGGCGACGGTGCTGGCCGCGGTCCGCGAGCACGAGCACGGCAAGGCCTCCGGCGCGAACAGCACGGTCCGGGAGATCGGTGGCGCGCTCGGCATCGCCGTCCTGGCCACGGTCTTCCAGCAGTCCGGCGGCGTGGTCGGCCCGGACCCGACGGCCGGTCCGCAGGCGTTCTTCGACGGTCTTGTCCCGGCGCTCTACGTCGGCGCCGCGGTGGTGGCCGTGGGCGCCCTGGCCGGCGCGCTGATCCGCCGGCAGAAGCCGGCGTCCGGGCCGACCGCGACCCCGGCCGACGCCCCGGTCTCGCCGGCGGTCACCGGGACGACCGGTTCGCCGTCGAGCGGCGGGAGCGGCCCGCTGGCCGACTCCGGCCCACGGGAGACCGACTGGGCCCGGGTGTGACGGCGGCGGTGGCGTCGGGTCGGCGGATCCGGCCCGACGCCACCGCCGCAGACCCGGCGATTCGAGAGGGAGGTACGTCCGGTGCGTGCCCGGCGGAGGGTGGACGCGTTCCGACGCACGGTCAGCGGTCCGCCGGGGACGCGGGCGTCGGACGCCCCGGCGCCCGGCCGCCACGCCGCGGACCCGGACTCCGACATCGCGTTGTTCCTGATCGGCCTGCGGATCAACCGGCTGCGTTCGCTGCGGGGCGGGCTGCGCGTCGTGACCTCGATGCTGCGCCTGCTGGACGATCTGCACGACGACCACGACTCCGGTTACCGGGGGCACCGGATCCTCTTCGGTCCGACCCCCCGGGAGATGACGGTCCTGCAGTACTGGGCCAGTCGGGAGCAACTGCTGGCCTTCGCCACCGACCCCGGGCACCGGCACCGGGCGGCCTGGCGGGAGTTCGAGCGGATGGTCCGCTCGTCGGCCGGTGGCGTCGGGTTGTGGCACGAGATCTACCGGGTGCCCCGGGACGGGATCTCCAGCTTCTACCTGGACGTCCCACCGCTCGGGCTGGCCGCCGTCACCGGCCTGACGCCCAGGGGCCCGGGTGGCCGGCGGGAGCCGAACTGGAGAGCAGCTTCCCACCACGCGCTACCCTGACCAGCACTTGAGCAGCGACGCTGATCCCCCGTAGTCTTGGTGTCACTTTCCGTAGGTGTGAGGGGAGATCGATCCGAAGGGTCACGAACGATGGACCACATCAGAGAAGAAGAGCTTCACGAGACGATGGAGTCGTTGCGGAAGTCGATCGGCGACATGCCGGACACGGTGCCCGGGCGGCTGGTCGACCGCGTGCTCGGCGCGCGTACCGCGCCACCGGAGACCGACCCGGTCGGTGACGAACGGCCGACGCCCGAGCGGTAACGGCGGGTCAGCCCCCGCCGACGCCCCCCGGCCCCGGGCGGGCCGACGACCCTGGCGACCCCGGGGGCCCCGGCGCACGGTCGCGCAGGCCGTCGATGAACAGGTCGATGGCGGCGCCGCCCAGCCGGTACGGCGAGGCGTCCGGCTCGACGACCCCCAGCACGTCGTCGATGTGCAGGGTGGCCAGGCCGTGCACCAGCCCCCACGCGGACCGGGCGACCCCCCGGTCGTCGAGGCCGGGCCGGGTCTGGCCCTGCTCCCGCGCCTGCCGTACGCAGGTCAGCAGGGTGGCGAAGGTGGCCGGTCCGGCGGCGGAACGCTGCGGCTCGCGCTCACGTTCGCCGAAGAGCAGCCGGAACACCGCCGGCCGGTCGACCGCGAATTCGAGGTACGTCCGGCCGAGGGCGGCCAGCCGCTCCAGCGGATCGTCGGGATGCCGCCCGGCGGCATCCCGCAGCGCCGCCCCGAACTGGTCCCAGCCGCGCTCCACCACGGCCGCCAGCAGCGCTTCCTTGGTGGCGAAGTGCCGGTACGGGGCGGCGGTGCTCACCCCCGCGGCCCGCGCCGCCGCGTTGAGGCTGAAGCCCGGCACGCCGTGACGGGCGATGAGGTCGACCGCGGCGTCCATCAGCGCCTGCCGGAGGTTTCCGTGGTGGTAGCGGGCGCGGGTCGCGCCGGTCACCGCCGCCTCCGGTCCCCGCTCGGTCATGTTGACGCACACTAACACTCCGCCGACAGCGGGATCGGGCGCTCGACCGGGACGGCACGAGTTGGCTGGCGGGGGTGTCGGGCGGGGGCTAGACTGATTGATGTAAGAGGCCGTTCACATCAAGCTCCGCCGACCGGCCCCGGGCCGCGCGGTCCCACCCGCCCTCCTGGAGGTGTCCGCAAGATGACCATCGACCCCGGCACCCGGGAGACCCCGGCCGTGCCCGGCGGGGCGCCCCGGTCGACGGCCGGTCCCGACCGCCGCCGCGTCGGCCGACCCGAACGCGACCGCGTCATCGCCCTGCTCAGCGAGGCGGTCAGCGCCGACTACCTGACCTTCGCCGAGTTCGAGGAGCGCAGCGCGCGGGCCGCCCTGGCCCGGGACCGCGCCGACCTCGACGCCCTCACCCACGACCTGCCGCCGGACCTGCTGCACCGGATCGGCCGGGACGAGCGCCGGGCCCGACTGACCCGGGCCGCCCTGCTGGGGGTCCGCGTCCACGTCGGCGTCTACCTGGCCGCCTCGCTGTTCATGGTCGCCCTCTGGCTGATCATCGCGGTCAGCGCCGACGCCTGGTACCCGTGGCCGATCTGGCCGATCCTCGGCTGGGGCGTCGGCGTGCTCGGGCACGCCGTACCGGTGACCCTGGTGGCCCGCAACCGGGCCCGCAACAGCCTGCCCGGCTGAACCGCCGCCCACCCGACCGGTCCCGGTGATCGATTCGCGTCTGACAGCGCGCTCCGCCCGGAGAGAGATCCCTGAAAAGGCGGTGTCCCGCACAGCGGATACCGCCATGTCCGGGATGACGAGTTGACCTTGAGGCGGGAGGGCGCAGCACCCCGCCGCACCGACCCGGCCGCCGTCGAGCCGCGGCCGGTCGGGACGACGGGCTGCCGCTACCTGGGGCGGGCCCCGCCCCGCAGGCCCGCGTACACGTCGATCAGGCGTTTGGTGACCACGTCGGGGTGGAAGGCGCCCTCGTAGCGCAACCGGGCCGCAGCGGAGAGCCCGGCCGCGCCGGCCGCCGCGACCGGCAGGGCGGCGGCCATCGCGGCCGGGTCGGCGGGCACCACCCAGCCCACCGCGCCGGCCGGGTCGTCCGCGCCGACCAGGTACGGGATGCCGCCCAGGTCGGTGCCGAGCACCGGCCGCCCGTTCGCCATCGCCTCGATCACCACGGTCGGCAGCACGTCGTGCCACATCGAGGCGGCGATCACCACCGCGCTGGCCGCCATCACCGCCCGCACCCCGTCCCGGTCCACCGAGCCGAGGTACGTGACGTCGGCGCGTTCGGCGGTAGCCGCCTCGGCGAGGTGCCGCAGTTCGCCGTCCCCGGCGATGCGCAGTGGGCCGAGCGCGCCGTCCGGGTGCCGCCGCCAGGCGTCGAGCAGCAGACCGAGGCCCTTCTCCGGAGAGAGCCGACCCAGATAGCAGAAGCCCTCGCCGAGCGGGGCGGGCCGGCCGGGGTCGGGGATGCCGTTCGGCTTGACCACGATCCGGTCCGCCGGGATGCCGTACTCGCGCAGGTGGGCGGCGATCTGCGAGGTGAGCGCGACGAACCGGTCCACCGACCGCCAGGTGGGGCGGTGCACGGCCAGGGTGGTCGCCATCAGGGCGCTCTGCACCGTCGAGCCCCGGTAGCAGCGGTTGCGGATCGCCGGCACGCCCAGCGTCCGGCCCTTGCAGTCCTGGCAGATCGCGCCGTCCCGGAAGTACACCCCGGAGGAACAGACCTGCCGGTAGTTGTGCACCGTCTGCACCACCGGCACGCCGTGCCGGTGCGCGGTCCGCACCACCCACGGTGAGAGCAGCGGGTACGGGTTGTGCAGGTGCAGCACGTCCGGTCGGTGTTCGGTGAGCAGCCGGCCGAGGTCCTGTTGCGCCCGCGGCGCGTAGATCGGCGAGATCGGCAGCAGCGCCTTGGCCGCGCCGGACATCGCGGGGATCTCGTCGGAGCTGCGCAGGAACGGCAGCACCTCGACGCCGGCCGCCGTGAGCTGGGCGATCTCCGCGTCGACGATGGTGTTCTCGCCGGACGGCTGGGCCTGGCGGTACCTGTTGTGCGCCACCACGATTCTCACTGAGCTTGCCCTTCGTTCGCGATTGCGGGACTCGCAAGCTCGTTCCTCACGCTCACGGGTACGAAGGCTACCGTTAGGAGGTGCCTGAGCTGCCCGAGGTGGAAGCGCTCGCCGATCACCTGCGCCGACGTGCCGTCGGGCGGCGGGTCGAGCGGCTGGAGATCGCCGCGATCAGCGCCCTGAAGACGTACGACCCGCCGGCGGGCGCGGTGGCCGGGCGGACGGTGACCGGCGCCGGCCGGCACGGCAAGTTCCTGGACGTGACGTTCGACGACGAGCTGCGGCTGGTGACGCACCTGGCCCGGGCCGGCTGGCTGCACTACCGGGAGTCGTTCCCGTCGGCGACCCCGCTGCGCCCCGGCAAGGGGCCGATCGCGGTACGGGTCCGCCTCGACGACGGCTCCGGCTTCGACCTGACCGAGGCGGGCACCCAGAAGAGCCTGGCCGCGTACCTGGTGACCGACGTGGGGCAGGTGCCCGGGGTGGCCCGGCTCGGCCCGGACGCGCTCACCGCCGACCTGGCGACCTTCGCCGAGCGGCTGCGCAGCCGGCGGGGCCAGGTCAAGGGGGTGCTGACCGACCAGCAGATCCTGGCCGGCGTCGGCAACGCGTACTCGGACGAGATCCTGCACGCGGCGAGGCTGTCGCCGTTCGCGCTCACCGACAAGCTGACCGACGCGCAGCTCGCGGCCCTGCACGAGGCGACCGGGCGGGTGCTGGGTGACGCGGTGGCCCGGTCGGTGGGCCAGCGGGCGGCGGAGCTGAAGGCGGAGAAGCGGTCGGGACTGGCGGTGCACGCCCGGACCGGGCTGCCCTGTCCGGTATGCGGCGACACGGTACGGGAGGTGTCGTTCGCCGACTCCAGCCTCCAGTACTGCCCCGGCTGCCAGACCGGTGGTCGGCCACTGGCCGATCGGCGGCTGTCGAGGATCGTCCGGTGAGCACTCCGGGTGACCGCCCGATGACCACTGGCTGAATCGCCCAGCCGGGTCGATACCACCGGCTGCGCGACTCCACCCCCGTCCCGATCCATCGGTATAGTGGCCCGGTCCCCGGCTTCCGCTGATCGGAGTCGGCCGGATCCCAGCCGCCACACCGGTGTCATCTCGTCTGGGTCGACGTCGGTGTCGGGGCATGCGTGGGAGACTGGTAACGGTGGGCGACCGCGCCCCTCACAACGTGAGCGGCGCGTGTCATGCGGGAGGACCTAGGTTGAGGTGACGACAAGCCTCCAGCGCCCGGTGAAGAGCGAAGGCCGGAGCAAACTCGTGCGGCACGTCGACAGCTTCGAGATCCAGCCGCCGACCCCGCCACCCAACGGCGTACCCCGGTCGGCGTGGGCGCGGGTCAGCCGCCGGGTCTCCCGGTGGCACCGCCCCTACACCCTGTTGCTGCTGCTGCTGGATTTCGGGCTGGCGGCGCTGGCCAGTTGGGTCGCCATCCAGCTCTTCGACCAGGCGGCCTCCGGGTTCACCGAGGCCGAGAGCGATCCGACCTGGTTCTACACCGTGTCGTGCGTGCTGCTCCCGCTGGGCTGGGTGATCACCCTGTGGAGCAACCGCGCGTACGACCGTCGCTACCTGGGTCTCGGGCCGGACGAGTTCAAACGGGTGATCCGCGCCTCGGTGACGGTGGCGGCCAGCGTGTCGTTCCTGGCCTTCGCCACCAAGACGGACCTCTCCCGCTACACCGTCGGCACCGCGCTGCTCGGCGCGGCCGCGCTCATCCTGTTCGGCCGGATGGTGGGCCGGTCCGTCCTGCACTGGGTGCGGCACCGGACGGGGCACGCCGCGCACCGGATGGTGCTGATGGGCACCCTGCCGGAGTGCCTGGAGGTGTACGCGGCGGTCACCCGCAGCCCGGCCGCCGGGCTGATGCCGGTGGCGATCCACCTCACCGACGGGTACGCCGCCGCCCGGGGCATCGACACCCCGGTGCCGGTGTACGCCGGCCGGGACGTGCTCGCCCTGGTGCGGGAGGTCGGCGGGGACACCATCGCGGTCTGCGGCTCGGCCAGCTCCGAGCCGGGTGAGCTGCGTCGGCTGGCCTGGCAGTTGGAGGGCTCCGGCGTCGACCTGGTGGTCGCCCCGCAGCTCACCGACATCGCCGGTCCCCGGGTGCACATCCGGCCGATCCAGGGCCTGCCGCTGCTGCACGTGGAGGAGCCGACCCTGTCCGGGCCGGCGCTGCTGGTGAAGAACCTGATGGACCGGGTGGCCGCCGGGCTGGGCCTGCTGGCGCTGGTCCCGGTGTTCCTGGCCATCGCGGTGGCGATCCGGATCTCCGACCCCGGCCCGGTGTTCTTCCGCCAGCCCCGGGTGGGGCACGAGGGACGCACGTTCCGGGTGTGGAAGTTCCGCACCATGTACGTGGACGCCGAGGAACGGCTGGCCAGCCTGGTCGACCAGAACGAGACCGACGGCATGCTGTTCAAGATGAAGCGGGACCCCCGGGTGTTCCCGGTCGGCCGGTTCCTGCGCGCCTCCTCGATGGACGAGCTGCCCCAGTTGATCAACGTGTTGTGGGGGGAGATGTCGCTGGTGGGGCCGCGTCCGCTCCCCGCCGACGACGGCGACTTCCTGGGCGACGTCCGACGTCGGCTGCTGGTCCGGCCCGGGATGACCGGGTTGTGGCAGGTCTCCGGCCGCTCCGACCTCTCCTGGGACGAGGCGGTCCGGCTGGACCTCTACTACGTCGACAACTGGTCGCTGGCGTACGACCTGAGCATCCTGTGGCGTACGGTCGGCGTGGTGCTGGCCCGCAAGGGCGCGTACTGACCTCTTGGCGTACCCGGCGGAACCGGCCATGATCTGAGCGTGAGCGGCAACCTCTCCGCGGCGCTCGCGGTCGTCGCCCTGGTCACCGCGCTCGTCGTCGCCGTGCTCGGGGTGGGCCGGCTGCGCGCCCGACGGGGCATCGCCACCGCCGGGCAGCGGGCCACCTACGAGGTGCTGCACACCGCCGGGCTGGCCGCCGAGCCGCTGCGCGCCGGCCTGGACGCGGGCAGCGCCGGCAAGGCCGTACGCCATCTGCGGGCCCTGGTGGGGTCGGCCGGGCTGGCCCTGGCGGACCGGGACGACCTGCTCGCCCTCGACGGGCAGGGCGGTCACCACACGGCCCAGTTGCGGGCGGCGGCGCGGCGGGCGGCGGCGGCCGGCCGGTCGACCGTGCTCGGCGAGTCGGAGCTGCGCTGCGACCGGGTGGACTGCCCGGTACGCGGAGCGGTCGTCGCCCCGCTCAGCGGCCCGGACGGCCGGGTGGTCGGCGCGCTGGTCGCGGTCGCCGACAGCGCCCCCGCGCCGGGGCTGGTGCAGGCCGCCCTGGAGACCGCCGACTGGGCCGGCAACCAGATCGCCCTGGCCGAGCTGGACTCGTCCCGGGAGCGGCTGGCCCGGGCCGAGGTGCGCGCGCTGCGCGCCCAGATCAGCCCGCACTTCATCTACAACGCGTTGACCGCGATCGCCTCGTTCGTCCGGACCGACCCGGAACGCGCCCGGGAGCTGATCCTGGAGTTCGCCGAGTTCACCAGGTACTCGTTCCGGGCGCACGGCGAGTTCACCACGCTCGCCGAGGAGCTGCGCTCGATCGACCGCTACCTGACCATCGAGCGGGCCCGCTTCGGTGACCGGCTCCAGGTGCGCCTCCAGATCGCCCCGGAGGTGCTGCCGGTGACGCTGCCGTTCCTGTGCCTGCAACCGCTGGTGGAGAACGCCGTCCGGCACGGGTTGTCCCGCAAGCCCGGGACGGGCATGGTGAGCATCGAGGCCCGGGACGCGGGCGCGGAGTGTCACCTCACCGTGGAGGACGACGGCGTGGGAATGGACCCGGCGACGTTGACCGCCGGCATCGCGGAGCTGACCGCCGGCCGGGAGACGCCGGCCGGCGGCGTCGCGGAGCTGGCCGAACCGGGCAGGTCGGGAGCTTCCAGCGGGGTCCGGGACGATCCGGGCCAGCACGTCGGGCTCTCCAACGTCGACGAGCGGCTCCGGTCGGCCTTCGGGGACCGGTTCGGCCTGGTCGTGGAGACCGGCCCGGGAGCGGGCACCAAGGTGAGCATGCGCATCCCGAAATTCCACCCCGGCGTGCGGGCAGGCTCGTGACCAGCGGTTTCCTCCGGGTACTGGCGGTCGACGACGAGCCGCCGGCGCTGGACGAGCTGGCGTACCACCTGCGCGCCGACCCCCGGGTGGCCCGGCTGCACACCGCCTCGGACGCCACCGAGGCGCTGCGGGTGCTCCGCGACGACGACGTGGACGTGGTCTTCCTGGACATCCGGATGCCCGGCCTGGACGGCATGGAGCTGGCCCGGGTGCTGCGCCGGTTCGCCCGGCCGCCGGCGATCGTCTTCGTCACCGCGTACGACGACGGGGCGGCCGACGCGTTCGACCTGGGCGCCACCGACTACGTGCGCAAACCGGTCCGCGCCGAACGGCTCGCCGAGTCGTTGCGCCGGGTCACCGGCGCCCGGGTGGTGGCGAGTCATCCGGCCGCGGCGGCCCGCGCCGAGGACGATCCGACCATCCCGGTCGAGTTGGCCGGGACGACCCGGATGCTGCCCCGCTCGGCGGTGCGCTGGGTGGAGGCGCAGGGCGACTACGCCCGGCTGCACACCGCCGACGGGTCGCACCTGGTCCGGGTGTCGCTGGCGACGCTCGCCGAACGCTGGGCGGACGCCGGTTTCGTCCGGATCCACCGGTCGTACCTGGTGCAGTTGCGGCTGATCGCCGAGCTGCGGCTGGTCAACTCCGGCTACGTGGTGGTGGTGGACGCCGCCGAGCTGCCGGTGAGCCGCCGGCACACCCGGGAGCTGAAGGACAAACTGGTCCGCGCCGCCAAACAGGACTGGAACCGCTGACCGGAGCCGACGCGCGGCGGACCGGAGTCCGCCCGGACCACGGCCGAAAAGTGGAGTCGAGGAAGATCGCCGGTCGCCTATGCTCCCGGTGCCGATCCGGTACGGGGCGCGGGGTCGGTGCGGCGTCGTGCTGCCTCCGACGCCCCACCACCCTCACGTTTGGACAGGTATGCGACTTTCCCTACCGCGTCGCGTCGCCCTGGTGGGCGTCGTCGTCGCGTCCCTTCTCGCGCCCGGGGCGCTCCCGGCGCAGGCGGCGACAACCGGCACGGTCAGCGGGCGGCTGACCACCAGCGCCGGCGCCCCGGCCGCCGACGTCGGGGTGCGGATCTACACCCCGGACTTCTTCGGCGTCGACTGGACCAGCACCGACAGTGACGGCAACTGGAGCGTGCCCGGCCTGGCCCCGGGCCGCTACGCCGTCGCCTTCGAGCCGGCCGAAGCCGCCGAGCAGTACTACCGGCAGAAGACGACCCCGTGGGACGCCGACACGGTGACCGTCACCGCCGGGGACACGGTCACCGCCGACGACCAGCTCTTCGCCACCGGGACGATCACCGGGCAGATCCGCGACGCGGCCGGCGCGCCCGTCTCCGACCTGCTGGTCGAGGCGGTCGAGGTGGACACCCAGGTCCGGGCGTGGGCGCGGACCGAGCCCGACGGCCGGTACCGGATCGGCGCGTTCGGCGGCACGTACCTGATCTCGTTCCGGCCGATCGAGGGGCTCTGGCAGACCCAGTACGTCCCGGGCAAGCTCGACACCGAGGCCGCCGGCCGGTACACCGTCACCGCCGGGGCGGAGCTCGTCGTGGACGAGACGGTGCTGCCGACCGGCAGCATGTCCGGCACGCTGACCACCGCGGCCGGCGCTCCGGTGGCCGACGCGTACGTGGCGATCAACACCGCGAACATGTACGGCGCGGTGGACGCCAACACCGACGCCAACGGCCGGTTCAGCGTGCCGGCGCTGCTCGCCGGCACCTACAAGCTGGCCTTCTACGCCGGTGAGCGGCAGCAGTTCTACCGGGGCAAGCTCGACCACCAGCAGGCCGACCCGGTGACGGTGACCGGTGGCCAGGCCACCACGGTCGACGAGAGTCTGCTGGGCGAGGGCTCGGTGGAGATCTCCGCCGTCGACTCGGTCACCGGGGCGTCGATCGCCGACTTCTGCGCGGTGGACAAGTGCAGCCAGGGCACCGGCAAGGTGCTCCTGACCGGCCTGCCCGAGGGTCGCCACCTGATCTCCCTCTACACCCGCACCGGTCAGTACCACCATCGGGAGCTGAGCGACGTCCGGGTGGTGGCCGACCGCACCACCAGGCTCACGCCGAAGATGCGTCCCGGCGCGGTGATCACCACCACGATCGTGGACCGGCAGACCGGCGCGCCGGTCTCCGGGGTCTGCGTCGCGGCTTTCCTGCCCAAGCAGGCCGCCCTGCCGGACGGGTACGGGCGGTGCAGCGACAGCGCCGGCCGGATCAACATCGGCCCGCTGTCCACCGGCACGTACAAGCTGTTCGCCGACCCGCGCGACTCGCCGTACGGGCGGCAGTGGGTCGGGGCGGACGGCGGCACCGGTGACGAGCGGCAGGCCGTCCCGGTCGCCACGACGGTCGGCACGGTGGTGACCGGCCCGCAGGTGAAGCTGGACCGGGCCGGAAGGATCAGCGGCGTGGTCACCGACGCGACCTCCGGGCAACCGGTACGCCAGGTCGACGTCTCGGTGCTCACCGGGCACCCGGGCCTGGGCGTGGACGACGCGATCACCGACGACGACGGCCGGTACACGCTGGAGCGGCTCGGGCCGTACGCCTGGCCGGTGGTGTTCGCCGGTCACCCGTACCCGCAGCAGTGGTCGGGGAACGCGGTCAGCCGGTTCACCGCCACCCCGGTCACCGTCACCACCGGCGGCGTCAGCACGTACGACATGACGGTGCGCGCCGGCAGCACGGTGGCCGGCGACGTCACCGACGCCGACGGTCGGCCGTTCGTCGACGGGTACGTCATCGCCCGCAGCGCGGACACCGGCGACATCGCCGGGTACTCGCCGGTGGAGAACGGGCGGTACCGGACGCAGGTGGTCGGGAAGCAGCGGATCTACTTCACCTACAACGCCCGGATCGACGACACGTACCACTCCGGCACGTACAAGGAGCTGGACGCGGAGGGTGTGCTCCGGGTAGCCAGGTTCACCGTGCCGGCCAGCGGGACGCTCACCGCGAACCTGACGATTTCCACAAGCTGAGCGAGTTATCCACAGACGCCGGGCCGGTTGTCCACAGGTTGTGCACAACCGGCCCGGCGTTCTCCGGCACTTGACAAACGGCCCGGGACGGTGAGACTGCGTCAGTGGCCGCCCCCACCGAGCCGGTGCCGTCCCCCCGCACGCCGACCCCACCCCGGCGGACGCGGATCGTGCTGGCCGAGGTGTCCCGGCGGGGCGTCGAACGGACCCGCAGCGAGCTGACCGAGCAGACCCGGGTCGGCGAGGCGCTCGTCCGGGGGCTGGTCCGGGCCCAGCTCGCGCTGGCGCTGCGGCTCGCCGCGGTGGTGCTGATCGGGCTGGGCGGGCTGCCCTGGCTGTTCGCCATCGCGCCCACCGTCAGCCGGGTCACCGTGGCCGGGGTGAACCTGCCCTGGCTGCTGCTCGGGGTGGCCGCCTTCCCGTTCCTGGTCGCCGTCGGCTGGACGTACGTGTGGCTGGCCGAACGCAACGAACAGGACTTCACCGACCTGGTCCAGCGGCCGGAGCGCTGAGGTGGGCAACGGGTACGTGGTGCCGGCGATCGTGGCGGTCACCCTGGCCACCGTGGCGATCGGCTTCTACGGCCTGCGGGTGGCCCGGACCACCTCCGACTTCCTGGTCGCCTCCCGCACGGTCAGCCCGACCTGGAACGCCGCCGCGATCGGCGGGGAGTACCTGTCGGCGGCGTCCTTCCTCGGCATCGCCGGCCTGATCCTCAAGCACGGCGTGGACGTGCTCTGGTACCCGGTCGGGTTCGCCGCCGGCTACCTGGCGTTGCTGCTGTTCGTGGCCGCCCCGCTGCGCCGCTCCGGCGCGTTCACCCTGCCGGACTTCTGCGAGCTGCGGCTGGGCTCCCGCAAGCTGCGGGCGCTGGCCACCGTCTTCGTGATCTTCATCGGGTGGTTGTACCTGGTGCCGCAGCTCCAGGGGGCGGGGCTGATCCTGACCACGCTGACCGGCTCGCCGTACCCGGTCGGGGCGCTGCTGGTCGCGGCGGTGGTCACCGCGAACGTGGCGTTCGGCGGGATGCGGGCGATCACCTTCGTGCAGGCGTTCCAGTACTGGCTGAAGCTGACCGCGCTGGCCGTACCGGTGATCTTCCTGGTGTTGCAGTGGCAGGCCGACGGCCGCCCGGCGGTGACCCCGCCCGACGGGCCGGCGTTTCGGACCGCGACCACCGTCGTGGTCGAGCACCCGGCGGCGCTCACCTTCCCCGACGGGACGGTCCGCGAGGTACGTCCCGGCGACGAGCTGACCTTCGCCGCCGGTGACCCGGTGCCGGAGGTCACCGGAGTCGACACCGACGCCGCCGACTGGCTGCTGCCCAGCACCGCCGGGGACGACGACCGGGGGCTGTTCGGCACGTACTCGCTGATCCTGGCGACGTTCCTCGGGACCATGGGGCTGCCGCACGTGCTGGTGCGTTTCTACACCAACCCGGACGGCGCGGCGGCCCGCCGGACCACCCTGGTGGTGCTCGCCCTGGTCGGCGCGTTCTACCTGCTGCCCACCCTGTACGGGGTGCTCGGCCGGATCTACACCCCGCACCTGCTGGTCACCGGGCAGACCGACGCGGTGGTGGTGCTGCTGCCCGGGGCCGCCCTCGGCGACGGGACCACCGGCCGGCTGCTCGCCGCGCTGGTCGCCGCCGGGGCGTTCGCCGCGTTCCTGTCCACCTCGTCCGGGCTACTCACCAGCGTCGCCGGGGTGATCTCCACCGACGTGCTCGGCCAGGGCTCGGTACGCGGCTTCCGGCTGGCCACCCTGATCGCCGGGGCGGTGCCGGCGGCGCTGGCGCTGAACGTCTCCGGGCTGGACGTGTCGCAGGTCGTCGGGTTGGCCTTCGCGGTGGCCGCGTCCAGCTTCTGCCCGCTGCTGGTGCTGGGCATCTGGTGGCGCGGCCTGACCGACGTGGGCGCGGCCGCCGGCATCCTGGCCGGCGGCGGCGCGGCCGTCGGCGCGGTGCTGCTGACCGTGCTCGGCCCGCCGCTGACCGGCTGGCCGGCCACCCTGATCGCCCAACCGGCCGCCTGGACGGTCCCGCTGGCCTTCACGGTCATGGTGGCCGTCTCGGTGGCGTCCCGCCGCCGCGCCCCCGCCGACATCGCCACCACCATGCTCCGCCTGCACACCCCGGAGTCACTACGGCTGCACGGCAGGACGCCCGCCTGAGCGGCCGGGGCGGTCCGGACCGCGACGTCGTGCGGTCGCTCCCCTGCCGGGAGGCCGCACGACGTCGCGGTCCGTCCGGGTCCACTGTGGTCCGGGACGTGCCGGGCGCCCACCCCCGTACCTCCGGGCGGCAGGCCGCTGCGCGAGCGGCGTGGACCCGGTCGGACACCTCGGTCACCTTCCCGGACGACAGGCGGCCGGTCCGCCGCGCCCCGGGAGCCCGGACGTTAGCAACGGTCACTAACTAATCGCTAAGCGCCACTTCGGGTAGTCTGACGGACAGGTGACATGACACGACATGACGGACCGGTGACGGTAACGCCTGGGTGACGACGTGACCGTGGAGCCTCGTGTGGAGCTGTACTTCCGGGCGCTCGGCCCGGTGGCCGTCGAGTCGGGCGGCACGCCGGTGGACCTCGGCGGTCCACAACGGACCCTGGTGCTCGCGCTGCTCCTCGCCCACGCCAACCAGCCCGTCCCGGTGGACCTCATCGTCGACGAGCTCTGGCCGGACTCCCCACCCCGGTCCCACCGGGTGCAGCTCCAGGGACTCGTCTCGGACCTGCGCCGACGGCTGTCCCCGGGCGGCAGCCGCGCCGCCGCGCCCATCGTCACCAGCTCCTCGGCCTACCAGCTCCAGGTGGCGCCGGAGCAGTGCGACCTCGACCAGTTCCGGGCCGCGGTCGCCGCCGCCGAGACCGCGCGCGGCCACGGCGACACGGCGGCCGCGATCCGGCTGCTGCGCGCCGCCCTCCGACTCTGGCGGGGTCCCGCCTTCAGCGGCCTGTCGGGGCTGGTGATCGAACTCAGCGCGGCGGCCCTGAACGAGGCCCGGACCGACGCGATCGCGGCGTACGTCGACGCGCGCCTCGCCGACGGCCAGCTCGCCGGCCTGACCCCCGAGCTGGTCCGGCTGGTCGCCGAGCATCCGCTGGACGAGCGCTTCGCCCGGCAGCTCATGACGGCGCACAGCCGGGTCGGGCGGCGCTCCGACGCGCTGACCGTCTTCCGGGAGCTGCGCCGACGGACGGTGACCGAGTTGGGCGCCGAGCCGTCGGAGCAGACCCGGGAGCTGCACCGGCGGATCGTCACGGGAGATCCCGGGCCGAGCGGTCGGCCCGGACCCGACACCGGGCACGCGGACGGCGCTGGCCAGCCGCCCGACGCGGGTCGCGCGCTGGCCAGCGCGTACCGGCACCTGCCACCCGACATCACGGAGTTCGTCGGCCGACGGGCCGAGCTGGCGGCGGTACGGGACATCAGCGTCACCGACACGTCGGAGACCGCCGTCCCCGTCGTCACCATCGAGGGGATGGCCGGGGTGGGCAAGACCCGGCTGGCGGTGCACGCCGCGCACCGCCTCACCGGCGCGTACCCCGACGGTCAGCTCTACGTCGACCTGCGCGGCTTCACCGCGGACGCCGCCCCGGCCGACCCCGCCGAAGTGCTGGAGTCCCTGCTCAGGCTGCTGGGTGTCCCCGCGTCCAGCGTCCCGGCGACCGTGGAGGCCCGCGCGGCGGTGTTCCGGGACCGGCTGTCCGGCCAGCGGGTGCTGCTCGTGCTGGACAACGCGGCAGACGAGGCGCAGCTCCTCCCGCTGCTGCCGACCGGCCCCGGCTGCCTGGTGATCGTGACGAGCCGGCGCAGTCTGGCCGTGGACGGCGCCCACCCGATCCGACTGGACGTGCTGGACCGGACGGAGTCGTGGGACCTGCTCACCATGATCCTCGGCCCGGACCGGGTGACCGCCGAACCCGCCGCCGCCGACGCGTTACTGACCTGCTGCGGCCACCTGCCGCTGGCCGTGGCGATCGCCGCGCGGCGGCTACGCGCCCGACCGGCGTGGCAGCTCGGCCACCTCGTCACCCGGCTCACCGACGAGAACCACCGGCTCGACGAGCTCCACGCCGGGGGACGGGCGGTCGAGAGCGTCCTGGCCCTGTCGTACCGGGCGTTGACGCCCGAACGGCGACGGCAGTTCCGACTGCTCGGCGTGCACCCGGGCAACGACGTGACCGCGGCCTCGGTGGCGGCGCTGGTCGGCGCGGACCGGAAGACCGCCCGGGACGCGCTCGAATCGCTGCTCGACGAGCACCTCCTGCAACAGGTGGAGCCGCACCGGTACCAACTGCACGACCTGCTGCGGGAGTACGCCGGGCGGCGGTGCGCCGCCGAGGACCCGGCCGGTGTCGGGCCCGCCCGGGAGCGCCTGCTCGACTGGTACGTGGCGACCGTCGACGCGGCGACCCGGCTGATCCGCAGGTACCCCGTGCTGCCGGTGGGGCTGCCCCCGACCCCCCGGACCCCACCGGAGCGGTTCGCCGACGAGCCGGAGGCGCTCGCCTGGCTCGACGCGGAGTACCCGAACATCCTCGCCGCGATCCGGGCCGCCCCGGACGGGGTCGGGGACCGGCACGTGCTGCGCCTCGCCCACCTGCTGCCGCCGTACCTGATCCGCAAGGGGCACCTGGACGACTGGCGCGACGTCCTGCTCCGCGCCGAGGCGGTCGCCCGTCGGACGGGTGACCGGGGCGCCGAGGCGTACACCCTGACGATGCTCGGCCAGGCGTACGACAGCGCCGGGCGGACGGAGCCGGCGCTGGCCCGACTCGCCGAGGCGCTCGCCCTGCACCAGCGGCTCGGTCAGCTCGACGGCGAGGGGATCACCCGCAACCAGCTCGGTCTGGTGTACCGCCGGCTCGGTCGGCACCGGGCGGCGGTCGACGAGTACCGCCGGGCGATCGCGCTGCTCAGGTCGGACCTGGGCCGGCAGTGGACGGCCACCGTGCTGAGCAACCTCGGCATCGACCTGCACCTGCTCGGCCGGGACCGGGAGGCTCTGACGTACATCCAGCAGGCGCTGGCGCTGCAACGACGGTCCGGCGGCCCCGGCGTGGCGAGCATGGAGATCAACCTCGGTCTGCTCTACGCCCGGCTGGGGCGGCACGCCGAGGCGATCCGCCACAGCCGGCGGGCGCTGCTGTTGATGAGACGGCGTTGGCTGAGCCGCCCGGGCCAGGCCAACGCGCTGGCCAACCTCGCCCTCAGCCACATCAGGCTGGGCCGCCCCGGGGTGGCGCTCCGGTCCGGCCGGGCGGCGCTCGACCTCGCCCGTGGCCTCAGCCCCGACCTCCAGGCGAACGTGTGGAACACCCTCGGTGAGGCGTACCTGCTCGCCGGTCACCGCGCGGCGGCCCGGCGGAGCCACCGGGTGGCCCAGGAGATCGCCGACCGGATCAACGAGGCGGACGAACAGGCCCGTGCGCGGGCCGGCCTGGCGAAGGCCACCGGACGCCGCCCCCGCCCGCTACCGGACGCCAGGAACGCCACCGGACGTCGCCCCCGCCCGCTGCCGGGCACCGGGGTGGTCCCGGGCGGGACGGTCGGTCGCCGCCGCGA
The DNA here is from genome assembly GCF_027497255.1 of Micromonospora sp. WMMD882. Taxonomy (NCBI): domain Bacteria; kingdom Bacillati; phylum Actinomycetota; class Actinomycetes; order Micromonosporales; family Micromonosporaceae; genus Micromonospora; species Micromonospora sp. WMMD882. The sequence continues at coordinate 4,607,643 of NZ_CP114903.1, read as the reverse complement.
CACCACCCCGAGGTGGAGGTCGAGATCGTCCCTGAGCAGGAGCGGAAGGGTTGCCGGGGCCGGATAGGTTCGGTCCATGACTGGTGCCCACCCGGCGCTGGCCCTGCGTGGGCTGGCCAAACGGTTCGACAGCAAGGTGGCGGTGGCCGGCGTCGACCTCGACGTACCGGCCGGGTCGTTCTACGGCCTGCTCGGCCCGAACGGCGCCGGCAAGACCACCACCCTGTCGATGTCCGTCGGCCTGCTGCGCCCCGACGCCGGCCGGGCCTGGGTCCTCGGGTACGACGTGTGGGGCGACCCGGTGCAGGCCAAGCGGCTGCTCGGCGTGATGCCGGACGGCGTACGCCTCTTCGACCGGCTCACCGGGGCGGAGCTGCTCGCGTACCACGGCCTGCTGCGCGGCATGGACCCGGCGGTGGTCGACCGGCGGGCGGCCGAGCTGCTCGACGTGCTCGCCCTCGGCGACGCCGGGCGGACCCTGGTGGTCGACTACTCCGCCGGCATGAAGAAGAAGATCGGCCTGGCCTGCGCGCTGCTGCACGGCCCCCGGCTGCTGGTGCTGGACGAGCCGTTCGAGGCGGTCGACCCGGTGTCGGCGGCGCTGATCCGGGACATCCTGCACCGGTACGTGACCGGCGGCGGCACGGTGGTCTTCTCCAGCCACGTGATGGAGGTCGTCGAGCGGCTCTGCACCCACGTGGCGATCCTCGCGGACGGGACGATCAAGCGGGTCGGCACGCTGACCGAGGTACGCGGGGACCGTTCCCTGGAGGAGGTCTTCGTCGAGGTGGTCGGCGGACGGACCGCGACCGGCGAGGAGCTGTCGTGGCTGTCGACGTGACCCCGGACGCGCTGACGCCCGCCGATCCGGTCCGGTCGGTGTCGGCCCGGCACTTCGTCCGGCTGAAACTTCGCGTCACGGCGAACAGCACCCGCGGCCAACGCTGGCGGGTGATCCTCTTCGTGGTCGGTCTCGTCTTCGCGCTCTGGTTCACCGGGGTCGGGTTCTTCCTGCTCGCCGGCCCCGGGTTGGCCGACGCGCCGGAGTTCGCGGTGCTCGCCGCCGGCTTCGGCGGTGGCCTGCTGCTGCTCGGCTGGGCGCTGCTGCCGCTGGTCTTCTTCGGCGTGGACGAGACGCTCGACCCGGCCCGCTTCGCGCTGCTGCCACTGACCCGGCGCACCCTGGTCGGCGGGCTCTTCGCCGCCGCCCTGGTCAGCCTGCCCGCGCTGGCCACCCTGCTCGCCACCAGCGGCCTGGTGGTCACCGCGTGGCTGACCGGCGGCTGGGCCGCCGGGCTGGTGGAAATGGTCGGGGTGGTCGCCGGCCTGCTGCTCTGCGTCGCCGCGAGCCGTGCGCTCACCAGCGCGTTCGCCAGCATGCTGCGGTCCCGCCGGGTCCGTGACCTGGCCGCCGTGCTGCTCGCCGTGCTCGCCGCGCTGCTCGGGCCGGTGCAGCTCGCGGTGGTCGCCGCCGCCGAACGGGCCGACTGGGAACGGCTGGCCGGGGTGGCCCGGGTGGTCGGCTGGACCCCGTTCGGCGCCCCCTGGACGGTCGGCATCGACGTCGCCGAGGGACGGGCCTGGGCGGTCCCGGTCAAACTACTGATCGCCGTGGCGACCATCGTCGCGCTGCTGGCCTGGTGGTCCCGGTCGCTGGAGTCGGCGATGGTCGGCGCGAGCGGCGCCGGCCCCGCCCCGGCCCGGAGCGCCGCAGCCCGGGGCGCCGCCGTGGAGCAGCTCTTCCCGAAGGCGGTGGGCTGGGCGCGGCGGGACCGGTTCGGCGCGCTGGTCGCCCGGGAATGCCGTTACTGGTGGCGGGACGCCCGCCGCCGGGCCAACCTGATCACCCTCGGCGTGGTCGGGGTCTTCGTGCCGCTCATGGTGAACCTGGGCGGCTCCGGCTTCGGGGCCGACGGGCCCGGGTTCGACGTCTCACCGCTGGTGGTCACCTTCTCGCTGCTGTTCGTCGGGGTGCTCGCCTCGCTCACCCTGGCCAACCAGTTCGGCTTCGACGGCAGCGCGTACGCGGCGAACGTGGTCGCCGGAGTGCCCGGCCGGGTCGAGTTGCAGGCCCGGATGGCAGCCTTCTCGATCTACGTGGTGCCGATCCTGCTGGGCATCAGCGTGGTGGTGGCGCTGGTGCTGGGCCAGCCAGCCTGGCTCGGCCTGGCGGCGGGCACCCTGCTCGGCACGTACGGGGTGGGGCTGGCGGTGAACCTGTTCGTCTCGGTGCTCGGCGCGTACGCGCTGCCGGAGACGAGCAACCCGTTCGCCGTCAACACCGGCGCCGGGGTGGCGAAGAGTTTCCTGAGCCTGCTCAGCATGGTCGGCGCGGCTGCCGCCTCGGTGCCGCTGGTGCTGGGGGCGGCGCTGGGCGGGACGGTCTGGCTCTGGCTGGCCCTGCCGGTCGGTCTGGCGTACGGGGTGGGCGCGGCGCTGCTCGGCGCGTACCTGGCCGGTGACGTGCTCGACCGCCGCATGCCCGAACTGCTGACCTCCATCACCCCCCGCCGCTGACCCCCTCCCACCCTCCCACCCGCCCGGCCCGCCCGCCCGGCCCGGCCCGGCCCGGCCCGCGTGGCCGTTTCCCGGATATCGCGCTGTCCAGGGACGCGGAAGGCGCCGTTGCCAGGATCTGGAGTCGGCCCACGGGCGTTACGGCCAGCCAACGGGCGTTACGGCCAGCCAACGGGCGTCGCGGTCGGCACAGCGGCCGTTTCGGGGTCAGGCGCGGCGGAGGAGCGCGTAGAAGAGGTGACCGCCGGGTCCGGTGGTGACGTTGACGAGCGTCCAGCCGTACTGGCCCAGGTACTCGACGGCCTCCAGGAGTTGGGTGGCGTTGCTCTTGCCGAACTTCGCGCGGGCGACGACCGCGACATGCCGGTACGGGTAGCTCCGGAAGTCGACCTCCTGCCGGAGTACCGCGTCGGCGGGGACGAGCCGGGTCTGGGCGAGCTGCTGTGCCGTCACGGGGGCCATGCCCGCACGATAGGTCTCGCCGCCACGACCCGCCCGCGGACGGTGGGCACGGTGCCGATCGGGCACACTGGAGCGATGCCGGTCGTGGAAGCCGTGGTCACCGTTCCGGTGTCGCCCGAGCTGGCCTTCGCCGTCTCCCAGACCGTCGCGCCGGTGCGGTACCGGTGGGATCCGTTCGTCCGCGAGCAGCACTTCGTCGACGGCGCGACCCGTCCCGGCCGGGGGGTGCGCACCTTCACCCGGTCCCGGCACGGGTTGATCATGGTCAGCGAGTACGTCTCCTACGCCCCGCCGAGCCACGTGGGGATGAAGATGGTCCGGGGCCCGTGGTTCTTCGAGATGTTCGCGGGCGGCTGGCGGTTCGCGCCCGGCCCCGAGCCGGACACCACGATCGCCACCTGGCGGTACAACTTCCGCTGCCGCCCGGCGTGGCTGCGTCCGGTGGCGGACCGGCTCGGGCGGTGGCTGCTGGGCCGGGACATCCGTCGCCGGATCGCCGGGTACGCCGCCGGCTGCGTCGACCCGACGGTGCTGGCCGCCGCACGGTCGGGTTATTCCTCGGTGGACGTGCCGCCCGGCTCGCCGCCAACCGGCCCGACGTGATCGGCCGGGAGTGATCGGCCCGTCGCCAACCGGCCCGACGTGATCGGCCGGGAGTGATCGGCCCGTCGCCAACCGGTCCGAAGTGATCGGCCTGGGTGGCCTGGGCCACGAGCGGCGCCACCTCGGGGACTGCCGGAGGCCACCGGGCCGGCATGCCAGCCGGGGCCACCGAGCCGTGCGGCCCAACCGAGAAGGACCGGCCGAGAAGGACCGGCCTAGGTACCGGTCGGGAGGAGTTCCAGCGTGACCTGGTCGACCAGCGCACCGGGCGGCCCTCGCGGGGTCACAATGTTTCACGTGAATCCAGGTGCGGAGATCCACCACGTCGACCCGTTCGCCACGCCGGCCGGGCAGCGCTCACCGGCACGTCGGTTACGCGGGCGGCTGGCCGCCCCGGTGACCCTGTGGACGGCGGCCGGTCCGGCCGGGCTGACCGTCTCGTCGACCATGGTGGCCGAGGGTGAGCCGGACCGGCTGCTCGGGCTGGTGGATCCGGAGGCCGACCTCTGGGCCGCCGTCGAGGAGTCCGGTCGGTTCGCGGTCGCCGTGCTCGGGCCCACACATCGGCAGCTCGCCGACCGGTTCGCCGGCCTGTTCCCCTCACCTGGCGGCCTCTTCGCGCTGGACGAGTGGGTCGACACCCCGTACGGGCCGGTGCCGTCCGACGCCGGGGGCTGGGCCGGCTGCCGTCTGGACGACAGCCGGGAGTGCGGCTGGGGGCTGCTGGTCGAGGGGGTCGTCGAGACGGTCGACCTGGCCGACGGGAGTGATCCGTTACTGCACCACCGGGGGCGGTACCGGGAACTGGCAGGCTGACGGGCGGGCCGGAGCCGAGACCACCACGCCGCCCGACCGGTCACGACCGGGCAGCCGTACCGCTCAGCACCCGTCGTCCGGGTCGGACGGGGAGGCATCGTCCGGGTCGGACGGGGAGGCGCGGGGGTCGCGCAGGCCGACGCAGTCGTGCTCCCAGAAGGTCGCCGGGTAGACCAGCGTGCCGGTCATCCACGGCTCGTACGCGGCGAGCCGCCGCACCTGGAAGGCGGCTTCCGGGATCCGCAGCGACGGTCGGCGGAAGCCGTCCGGGCCGCCGGGCGCGAACCCGAACCGGGCGTAGTACCGGGGGTCGCCCTCCAGGAAGACCAGGGGTACGTCGCGCTGGTCGAGCAGGTCCAGGCCGTACCGGACCAGGGCGGCCCCGACGCCCCGCCGCTGCCACCGTGGGGCGACCGCGAGCGGGCTGAGCACCTGCACGGCGACCAGCCGTCGGGGCGCGTCGAGCAGCGCACGGCTGAACATGACGTGCCCGAGGGCATCGCCCCGTACGTCGGCGACCAGCGAGAGGGCCGTGGGGTCGTCCCGGCGCAGGCCGCGTACCAGGTCCGCCACCACGCGGCCGTGCGCGCCGAACGCCTGCCGGTGCAGGTCGAGCACCGCCTCGTGGTCGTGGGTCGCCTCGGGCCGCACTGTCAGGCCGGGCGGCGGGAGCTGGCTCCCGTGGGGCGGTAGGGCGTTCACGACCGGGACGGTAGTGCCGGTCGCCCTTGCCGGTCACCCGATAAACGCGCGCCGGCGAGCCGGCCCGACCAGCAGTACCGGCCGACCGACGAGCTGGCCGGCCGACCGTTGAGCGGAGTGATCCAGGTCACTCGGCGCAGCCAATCTGCCGTTCGGCGCACCGAGCGACCGTTGCCGATCTTCCCCTTCCCCATCGGCGCGCGTCGTCCCTACCGTGCGCGCAACCCCACGCCCGCGAAAGGTGGTGATCCACAGATGTCGACGGACACACCCCCGGCCGACACGGTGAGCGGTGAGCGCTACGTCGCCGTACAGCGTTCGGACGAGTTCGCCGGTCTGCGCCGCGCGCTACGCGGCTTCGTCTTCCCGATGACCGTGGCCTTCTTCCTGTGGTACGCGCTCTACGTGATCCTCTCCGCGTACGCGCGGGGTTTCATGGGCACGAAACTCTTCGGCAGCAACATCAACGTCGCGCTGGTCTTCGGGCTCCTCCAGTTCGTCTCGACGTTCCTGATCGCCTGGCTGTACGCCCGGTACGCCGACCGGAAGATCGACCCGGTGGCCGACCGGATCCGCGCCGAGATGGGGGAGGTGAGCCGTGCAGACGATTCTCGCGGCTGAGGCGGGCAGCACCACCGCCCGTAACCTGACCATCGTCCTGTTCCTGGTCTTCGTGGCGGCCACGCTCGCGATCACCATCTGGGCGAGCCGGCAGACCAAGACGGCCACCGACTTCTACGCCGGGGGCCGGTCGTTCTCCGGCTTCCAGAACGGCATGGCGATCGGCGGCGACTACATGTCGGCGGCGTCGTTCCTGGGCATCGCCGGCATCATCGCCCTGTACGGCTACGACGGCTTCCTCTACTCGATCGGCTTCCTGGTCGCCTGGCTGGTGGCCCTGCTGCTGGTCGCCGAGCTGCTGCGTAACTCCGGCCGGTACACGATGGCCGACGTGCTGGCGTTCCGGATGCGGCAGCGGCCGGTGCGGACGGCGGCGGCGGCCTCCACCATCACCGTGTCGATCTTCTACCTGCTGGCCCAGATGGTCGGCGCGGGCGCGCTGGTGGCGCTGCTGCTGGGCATCCGCCCGGGCACCACCTTCCTCGGCATGGACGCGTCCACCGCGAAGGTCGCCACCATCATCATGGTCGGCGCCCTCATGATCATCTACGTCACGGTCGGCGGGATGAAGGGCACCACGTACGTCCAGATCGCCAAGGCGTTCCTGCTGATGGGCGGCGCGCTGATCATGACGCTGCTGGTGCTGGCGAAGTACAAGTTCAACCTGTCCTCGCTACTCGGTGACGCGGCGGCCTCCTCCGGCAAGGGGAGCGCCTTCCTGGAACCGGGGCTGAGATACGGCGTCGAGGTCGCCGGGAACGCCACCCAGACCTTCTACAACAAGGTCGACCTGCTCTCGCTCGGCATCGCGCTGGTGCTGGGCACGGCCGGTCTGCCGCACATCCTGATCCGGTTCTACACGGTGCCCACCGCCAGGGCGGCCCGCAAGAGCGTGCTCTGGGCGATCGGCATCATCGGCACCTTCTACCTGCTCACCCTGGCCCTCGGCTTCGGGGCGGCGGCGCTGGTCGGCGGTGAGGCGATCACCGCCCAGGACAAGGCGGGCAACACGGCCGCGCCACAGTTGGCCGAGGTGCTGGGCGCCGACTTCCTCGGCGGCGACCTGGGCGGCGCGGCGCTGTTGGCGATCATCGCGGCGGTCGCGTTCGCCACCATCCTGGCGGTGGTGGCCGGCCTGACCCTGGCCTCCTCGTCCAGCCTGGCGCACGACTTCTACGCCAACGTCATCAAGAAGGGCCAGACCTCGGAACGGCAGGAGGTGCGGGTAGCCCGGATCTCCGCCCTGGCCATCGGCGCGGTGTCGATCCTGTTGTCGATCTTCGCGCAGAACCTGAACGTGGCGTTCCTGGTCGCGTTGGCCTTCGCGGTGGCCGCGTCGGGCAACCTGCCGGCGATCCTCTACAGCCTCTTCTGGCGGCGGTTCAACACCTCCGGCGCGGTCTGGGCGATCTACGGCGGCCTGCTCTCCGCCGTCGGCCTGGTGTTCTTCTCGCCGGTGGTCTCCGGGGCGCCGACCGCGATGTTCCCCGACCACGACTGGCAGTGGTTCCCGCTGTCCAACCCGGGCATCCTGTCCATCCCGTTCGGTTTCCTCTGCGGCTGGATCGGCACGCTGATCTCCAAGGAGACCGACGACGACAAGTACGCCGAGTTGGAGGTGCGTTCCCTCACCGGCATCGGCGCCCACTGAGGCGTCGTCACGGACCGGTCCGGCGAATGCCCGACGCGGGGCACGTCCCGGACCAGTCGCAGGGCTCCTGTCCAGGTGTTTGCCTCTATCCTGGCAGGAGCCCTGTCGACGTCCCCGGCTGGTCGCCCGGCATGACCGGGGCCCGCTGAGTAGGCTGGCCGGCATGAACGTCGCTCCCCGCTTCGGCGCAGGCCACCGCGTCCTGGTCACCGGCGGCGCCGGTTTCGTTCCGTCACACCTGGTGGAGGCGCTGCTCGACCGCGGGTGCGCGGTGGTCGCGGTGGACAACTTCGTCACCGGCGCCAAGGAGAACGTGGCCCACCTCGCCGACCGCGACACCTTCACGCTCGTCGAGGCGGACGTCTCCGACGGGCTGCCGACCCACCACCCGGCGCTCGCCGAACGGTTCGACGCGATCCTGCACATGGCCTCGCCGGCCAGCCCCACCGACTTCGCCACCCTGCCGGTGGAGATCCTCCGGGTCGGTTCGGTCGCCACCCTGCACCTGCTGGACCGGGCCCGCGCCGACAACGCCCGCTTCCTGCTGGCCTCCACCTCCGAGGCGTACGGCGACCCGAAGGAGCACCCCCAGCGCGAGACGTACTGGGGCAACGTGAACCCGATCGGCGTACGCAGCGTCTACGACGAGGCGAAGCGGTTCTCCGAGGCGGCCACCATGGCGTACCACCGCTTCCACGGCGTGGACGTGGCGATCGTACGGATCTTCAACACGTACGGTCCCCGGATGCGGCCGGACGACGGCCGGGCCATCCCCACCTTCGTCGCCCAGGCGTTGCGCGGTGAGCCGATCACGGTGCACGGCACCGGGGCGCAGACCCGCTCGATCTGCTACGTCGACGACCTGGTGCGGGGCATCCTGCTGCTGCTCGACTCCACCGAGACCGGGCCGATCAACTGCGGCACCGAGCACGAGATGTCCATGCGCCAACTGGCCGAGCTGATCGTGTCGCTCGCCGGCAGCGGCTCCGAGGTGGCCTACGTCACCCGGGCCGCCGACGATCCGGAGATGCGTCGCCCCGACCTGACCCTGGCCCGGGAACGGCTCGGGTACGAGCCGCGGGTGGCCCCCGAGGAGGGGCTGCGGCGCACGATCGCCCACTTCCGGCGGCGAATGGGGTGACCGTCCGGTAATAGGAGGCGAACCGGGCCGCTTCACCTGAAGGCGGGACTGGCTTCGGGTACGTACCCTGAGTTACATGTCAGCGACCATGCCTGCCGGCGTCCCGCTCCCGCACCTGCACCGGAGCTCCGCCGGGCGCGCCCCGGTACCGGGCTCCGGGCGGGCGACCCGCCCCGCCGGTCCGTCCACCGAGCGGCGTCTCGACGACGACCGGCCCGCACGGGTCGGCGGTGGCCCGGCGGGCCCGGGCGGCCCCGGGCGACCGGGCGGACCCGGACGCCCCGGTCCCCGCCCGCGCTGGGGGCGGATCGCGCTGGTGGCCGGCGTGGTCGTGCTGGTGCTCGCGCTGCTCGGCGGGGTGGGCGGGTGGCTCTACGCCCGCAACCTCGACGACGACCTGGCCCGGACGGACCCGTTCTCGCAGATCACCGAGGACCGGCCGGCCAAGGCGGTGGACGGCGCGCTGAACATCCTGCTGGTCGGCAGCGACTCGCGGGATCCGGACGCCCCGGTCGACCAGAAGGGCGAGTGGCGGGCCGACACGATCATCGTCATGCACATCCCGTCGAGCCACGCCGAGGCGTACCTCGTCTCCATCCCCCGGGACCTGTACGTGCCGATTCCCTCCGACGCGAACGCCGACTGCGGCTCGGGTGAGCGCGGGAAGATCAACGCGGCCTTCGCCTTCGGCGGCCTGCCGTTGGCGGTACGGACCGTGGAGTGCTTCACCGACGTGCACCTGGATCACGTGATGGCGATCGACTTCGCCGGTTTCAAGCAGGTCACCGACGCGCTGGGCGGGGTCGACCTGCCGGTGGAGCGGACCATCACCTCGATCCACAAGCCGTACCGGACGTTCACCAAGGGCGTCAACCACATGAACGGCGAGGAGGCGCTGGACTGGATCCGCCAGCGCAAGCAGTTCCCCCAGGGCGACTTCGCCCGGATGCGGCACCAGCAGGAGTTCCTCCGCGCGTTGATGGACAAGGCGGCCAGCAGCGGCACGCTCGCCAGCCCCCGGAAGCTGAACGCCTTCCTCACCTCGGTCACCGACGCGGTCACCGTGGACGAGGGGTTCTCGCTCGTCGACATGGCGGTGCAGTTCCGGAAGCTGCGGGGTGAGAACCTGACCTTCGTGACCAGCCCGCACAACGGCAGCGACACGATCAACGGCGAGTCGGTGGTGGTCTCGGACCGGGAGAAGGCGCTGGCGATGTACCGGGCGATGGCGAAGGACGAGATGACGGCCTGGGTCAAGGCGAACCCGCCGGGCGCCGGCTCCGGCCGCTGACCGGCCCCGCCCGCTCCCACCCGGCCACGCCCGCTGACCGGCCCTGCCCGGCCACTTACGCTGACCGGCTTGCCCGCGCCCGCCCGGCCACGCTCACCGGTTCCGCCCGGGCGGCGGTCGGAGTGGCCGGGCGGGGGCGCTGATCACCGATCGGCCGGGTCGGGCCGACCTTTCGGTCACACTGACGGGCATCGACGGTCAAGGATCAGAAGATGACGCCTCGATGAACTCGCCAGATCGGAATCGGATCCGTAAAGTGATCCCGCCCCCGATCCCCGCGAGCTGGAGTACGCATGCCGGTTCAGGCCCGTCGTCGCCCCTCGTCGCGGGAATCCTCCCCGGCTGGCCGACGCTCCACGCCTGCCCCTCCCACCGGCGCCGTTCCGGCGCCCCACTCCGGCGCGGGCCGTGGCCCCGGCAAACCCGGCAAGCGGAAGCGCCGCAAGGATCCGCTCTGGGCCCGGCTCGCCGTGATCGTCGGCGCGGTGCTGATGGTGACCAGTGGCGCCGCCATCGTGGGCACCAAGGCGATCATCGGCCAGGCCACCGGCAGCATCTCCCAGCAGAACCTGCTCGGGGACGCGGGCAAGAGCGACGCCGAGGGCGGCGACACCCTGGACGGCCCGATCGACATGCTGCTGCTCGGGGTGGACGCGCGGGCCGACTCCGGTGACGACGTACGCGCCGACAGCATCATCATGCTGCACATTCCGGCCAGCCACGACCAGGCGTACCTGATCTCGATACCCCGGGACACCGAGGCGCACATCCCGGCGTTCGAGAAGACCGGTTTCCCGGGCGGCACCGACAAGATCAACGCGGCGTTCCAGTTCGGGATGCGCAACGGCGGCGGTTGGTCAGGTGGCGCGCAGCTCATGGCGCAGACGATCCGGAAGATGACCGGGGTCAGTTTCGACGGGGCCGCGATCATCAACTTCGGCGGTTTCAAGAAGGTGATCGACGCGCTGGGCACCGTACGCATCTGCGTCAGCCAGGAAGTGACGTCGTACCACATGAAACTGGTCGACGGAAAGCCGATGTGGAACGCGGCAGCCAAGAAGACCGGCAAGGAGATGAAGCCGGTGGTGCACAAGAAGGGCTGCCGGGAGATGGAGGGCTGGGAGGCGCTCGACTACTCCCGGCAGCGGTACGGCCTGAAGAACAGCGACTACGACCGTCAGCAGAACCAGCAGCAGCTCATCAAGGCGATGGCGAAGAAGGCGATCGACGACGGCGTGATGACCAACCCGATGAAACTGAAGCGGCTGATGGAGGCGGCCGGCGACACGCTCGTGCTGGACACCGGCCGGGCCGAGATGGCGGACCTGGTCTTCACCATGCGCGGGGTGACCGCCAACGAGTTGACCATGCTCCGGACGAACAACGGCACCTACCACGCCAACGCGCACGGCCGGGAGTCGCTCAGCCCGTTGACCATGGACATGTTCACTGCGGTCAAGCAGGACAAGCTCGCCGAGTTCGTGTTCGCCAACCCGACCGTGCTCTCCACCCGTAAGTAGCGCCCGCCGGCCGCCAGCCGCCCGCCAGCCGGCGTGGCGGCTCGTCGGCGTGGCGGCTCGTCGGCCCGGCGGTCGGCGGTCGGCGGTCGGCGGTCGGCGGTCGGCGGTCGGCAGATTCGGCGAAATGCCGTACGTGCCGCAGATCACGCCCCTAGCCTGAGGTGAGCAGGACTCACGATCCGGACTCACGGATCGGGCTCACGGGGAGGCGTCACGGCCAGGTCGGCACGGCTCAGCACGGGCACGGGACGCGCCCGCCCGCCGCGCTGGGCGCGCCTGCTGATCGGCCTCGGGCTCGCGTTGGCCCTGCTGGCGACCGCCGGGACGATCGGCATCCAGGCCCTCACCGACCGGTACGACAACTCGGTGGCCCGGGGCCACCTGCTCGACGACCGGGCCCGCCGGGAGCGGACCGACCCCGACGGGCCGCTGACCTACCTGCTGGTCGGCTCCGACCGCTTCCGCAGCTCGGGAGAGCACGTCGACGAGCGCTCGGACACCATCCTGATCGCGCACCTGCCCGCCGGCCTGCACCGGGCCTACCTCATCTCCGTACCCCGGGACCTGCTGGTGGCGATCCCGCCCGCCCCGAACGGCTACCGCGGCGGCCAGGACAAGATCAACGCCGCGTACGACCTCGGCGGCGGGGGCGAGGCGGGCAGCCGACTCCTCTCGGCCACCCTGCACCGGCTGACCGGGCTGGAGTTCGACGGCGCCGCCTCGATCGACTTCACCGGCCTCCGTACGGTGATCGACCTGCTCGGCGGGGTCCGGATGTGCGTCGACACCGAAGTCCGCTCGGTGCACACCGGCACCGTCTTCGTCCCCGGCTGCCAGCAGATGGACGGCGCACGGGCGCTGGACTACGTCCGGCAGCGCTACGATCTGCCCGGCGGCGACTACGACCGGCAGCGGCACCAGCAGCAACTGCTCCGGGCGATGCTCCAGCGGGCGGGCGAGACCGACCTGCGGGGCAACCCGCTGCGCACCGACCAGATCATCCGGGCGGTGGGCGGCTCGCTGACCGTGGACACCAACGGCGTACCGCTGGAGGACCTGGTGTTGTCGCTACGCGCGCTGCCCACCGACGGGCTGGTCGGCGTCCAGGTACCCTCCGCGCCGCAGACGATCGACCAGGTGTCGTACGTGGTGCTGGTCGACGGGGGCAACGGCCTGTTCGAGTCGGTGCGGACCGCCCGCGCGGCGCAGTGGGCCGCCGCGAATCGCCGGTGGGTGAACCGGCTCTGACCCACCGGGCGACTAGCCTTGGTATCCGTGTTCGGACCCCAGGTACCCACGATGACCGTGACCGAGATCAGCGACGACACCTACCTGCTGGACGTGCGGGAGGACGACGAGTGGACGGCGGGGCACGCGCCCGGCGCCCGCCACCTGCCGATGATGGAACTGCCCGCCCGGATGGCCGAGGTGCCCACCGACGTCGACGTGGCGGTGATCTGCCGCTCCGGTGGCCGCTCCGCGCAGGTCGTCGGATACCTGCTCAACAACGGATGGGAGCAGGTCCGCAACGTCGAGGGCGGGATGCGGCAGTGGGCGGCCGCCGGCCGGCCGGTCACCACCGACGACGGCACGCCGGGGCGGGTCGTCTGATCCGCCGACGATGACCGGTCCGCTGGTCTTCGCCCATCGTGGCGCCTCCGTCGCCCTGCCCGAGCACACCCTCGCGGCGTACCTGCGGGCGATCGAGGAGGGCGCCGACGGGCTGGAGTGCGACGTCCGGCTGACCCGGGACGGCCACCTGGTCTGCGTACACGACCGGCGGCTGGACCGGACCAGCACCGGGCGGGGCCGGGTCAGCGCGCACACCCTCGCCCAGTTGGAGGCGCTGGACTTCGGCTCGTGGCACCCCGGCGCCCCGCCGGCCGGCCCGGACGAGCCGGCCGACGAGTCCCGTACCCGGCTGCTCACCCTGGCCCGGCTCCTCGACGCGGCGCACGCCGCCGACCGACCGGTCCGCCTGCTGATCGAGACGAAACACCCCAGCCGGTACGGCGGCGCCGTCGAACGCAAGCTGGTCGCGCTGCTCCAGCGGTACGGGCTCACCGAGCCGCGGCCGGACGCCCGCGTCCAGGTGGTGGTGATGTCGTTCGCGTTGCTGGCGGTGCGCCGGATCCGGGAGCTCGCCCCGGCCCTGCCGACGGTCCTGCTGCTGGAGACGCTGCCGCCGTGGCTGCGGTCCGGTCGGCTGCCCATCGGCATCCGCATCGCCGGGCCGGGGATCGCGCTGGTCCGGGCCCGGCCACGGCTCGTGCCGGCGCTGCGGGCCGCCGGCCACCAGGTGTACGTGTGGACGGTCAACGAGCCGGCCGACCTCGACCTGGCCCTCGCCGCCGGGGTGGACGGCATCATCACCGACCGCCCCGACCTGGCCCTCGCCCGCCGCGCCTGACCGCTCCCCGGGTTCGGCCCCCCGCCCGCCGCCCCCGGCCCGGCCGGACCCCGACCCGGCGCCCCGGCCGCCGTCCCGCCCCCGCCCGACCCCGGGGCCCGGCCGGGCCCGACGCTGAGGGCTCAGCGCGATTTCCGTGCGATGGCGGTGTCGGGCTGGCCGGATACCGCCACTTGAGCGATATGGCGAGCCGCGCCGGGTCGCCGGCCGTCCGCTGGGTGGTCCGGGGCTCGGGTCGGGGGTGCCCAAATCCCGGTCGGGAAGGCACACTCTGGGGCATGCCGGAGCGACCTGACTATGCCGCTCTCATCGCCGGCCACACCGTCGTCCTCGAAATGATCAATTCGGGTGGCGCCGGGCTGCCCGTGCTCACCCAGTTGCTCCAGGTGGCCCAGCCGACCCTCGGCGCGGTCGGCATGGCCTTCGTGGAGTTCGCCCCGAACGGCGGCCGGGTGATCGCGGCGACCGGCGCGGCGGAGTGGGCGATCGGACGGCCGCTGCCCCCGTCCGATCCGGCCACGGTCTGCCTGATGCACGGCCCCCGGATGCAGCGGGTCCGGGTGGACCGGGTCACCGGAGGGCTCGCCGGGGAGCTGACCCGGCGCGGGCTCTGCCGGCTGCTCGCCGCCCGCGCCGAGATCGCCGGGGTGCCGGTCGGCAGCCTGCACGCGTTCTACCTGGCCGGTTGCGACGAGTTCACCGGCGAGCACCCGGTCCTCGGCTACCTCGCCTCCTGCATCGCCCACATGTACGGCGACCAGGCCGGGCTGCCGGTGCACGGGGACGGCCCGGTGGTCGCCGCGCTGGCCGACGGGCTGGCCGTGGTCGACCCCCAGGGGCTGGTACGACTGTGGAACCCGGCCGCCGCCCAGGTGACCGGACGCAGCTCGGCGCAGGCCCTCAACCAGCCGCTGCCGTTCCCGCTGCCCCCGCCCGGCCAGGTGCTCGACCACCGGCTGCCGGACGGGCGGTGGCTGCGGATCGTCGCCGGTGAGCTGCCCGGGCCCACCTCGCTGCGGGTGGTGACCTTCCGGGACATCACCGACCAGCAGCGCCGCGACCAGGATCGGGACCTTTTCGTCGCGGTGACCAGCCACGAGCTGCGTACCCCGGTCACCGTGGTCAAGGGCTACGCGAACACCCTCGCCGACCACTGGGACTCGCTCGCCGACGCCGACCGGCGCGAGGCGGCCCAGGTGATCGCGCAGCGGGCCAACGAGCTGGCCCGGCTGGTCGACCGGCTGCTCTCGTCCGCCACCGACACCGGGCCGGGCGGGGCCGCGCCGCGTACCGCGTTCGACCTCGCGGAGGCGCTCGGCTGCGCGGTCGCCGACCTCCCGGCGGAGCTGCGCCGACGGCTCGTCCTCCGGCTGCCGACCGGGCTGCCCCGGGCGCTCGGCAGCCGGTCCGACCTGGCCACCGTGCTCACCGAGCTGACCACCAACGCCGACAAGTACTCCTCCCCCCGCTCCCCCATCGA
Source organism: Micromonospora sp. WMMD882 (assembly GCF_027497255.1). NCBI lineage: Bacteria > Bacillati > Actinomycetota > Actinomycetes > Micromonosporales > Micromonosporaceae > Micromonospora > Micromonospora sp. WMMD882. Next base: position 4,592,429 of record NZ_CP114903.1, on the reverse strand, counting down.
GATCAGCGCCGACGCCGACGAGCAGACGGTGGCGTTCCGGGTCAGCGATCGGGGCATCGGCATCCGGCCCGAGCACGTGGAGCGGGCCTTCGAACGGTTCTGGCAGGGCGAGTCGGGGGACCGTCGCCGGTATCCGGGGGCAGGTCTCGGCCTCTATCTCGTCCGTCGGATCGTGGAACAGCAGAACGGGTGGGTATCCCTACGTCCGAGGCCCGGTGGGGGTACGGTCGCAGAGGTGCGGCTGCCGCGCGGATGAGACCGCGCCGGCGCGGGCACACGGCGAGGAGGCACGGCGTGTCGACGAGATCGACGGAGCGGTCGTGGTGTGTGGTGGTGCCCCACCACCCGACGGGCGCCCGCCTGGCCCGGCACCGCCTCGCCGGGGTTCTCGCCGACGAGGTGCCGCCGGCCCTGCTGGCCGATCTGGTGGCCGTCCTCGCCGAGCTGGTCGGCAACGCCGTCCGGCACGCCGATCCGCTGCCCGGCGGGGTGGTCCGGGTCTCCTGGCGGTTGCGTACGGCCGACGGTGGCCAGCACGTCCGGGTCCAGGTCACCGATGGCGGGGGCGGCTCCGCGCCGATGCCCCGCTCGGCCGGGCCGCACGCGGCCGACGGGCGTGGCCTGCACATCGTGGCCGGTCTGGCGACCCGGTGGGGCGTGGACCGCGACGGCCTCGGGCAGAGCGTCTGGGCCGACTTCGCGCCCGCCGGGGCGTACCGGCCGGATCTGGTGCCGGCGGCCGGCTGAGCCGCGCCCGCCCGCTGACACCGCGACCCGCGGCCCCGCCGCCCCCCGCGTCCCCGGCCGGCTGAGCCGGGTCTCCGACGCCGGGTCCCCTGCCGGCGTCGTCGGACGCCTAGGCTGTCTCGCCGTGAGCAAGCGTCGAAAGAACCAGCGGACCACCGAAGCCACCCCCAGAAGGGAGAAGGTGCGGGACGTCTTCGTCCCCCGACCGTTCGAGGGACTCACCGACGAGCCGGAATGGATCGCCCTGCGCGAGCTGGTGCCGGCCGCGTCCGCGCCGCTGCGGCTGGCGCCCGCGCTGGTCGAGGAGTACGGCGACCGCGACGTCGCCCTGGCCACCGTGCTGCCGATGGCGAGCCCGGCGATGGTCCGGCCGGACGGTCGGATCCTCGTCGGCCTCCAGCGGCACATCCAGTCCGGTGACGTCTCCCGGGATTTGGCGGAGGCGCTGCTCTGCGCGTTGCGCACCGAGCCGGGCCAGCCGGTGGCGGTGCCGCCGCTGCCCGGTCCCGGCCCCCGGCTCCAGGACGTCCTGGTCGACGGGCCGCTGGAGGTGACCCTGCACGACGGGTTCGAGTTCTGGCTGGACCCGGGCGTCGCGGACGACCCGAACGTGCAGGCGTCGCTGGAACGCGCCAACGCCGCCGTCTACCCCACCGTCCGGCTCGCCGCCGCCCGTGCCGCGTACTGGTGCCAGGTGCCGGCGAAGGCCCACGTCCGGTGGGTGCTCGCCGACGGCGAGGACGCCGCCCTGGACGCGTTGGCCCGGCTCGGCACGGCCGGCACGCTGACGTTGGGCGAGCAGACCCGGTTCGCCGGCATGTTCCGCGCCCACGGCCGGCTGGTGCCGGTCTGGGATCTGCCGGGGCAGATCCCCGCCGCCGAGTGGGAGGAGCCGTTGGCCGGGCTCACCAAGCGGTACGCCGACGCGCTCGCCGACCCGACCCCGCTGGACGCGGCCGGTCGCCGGGTCCGCCAGGGTCTGCTCGGCCGCCAGCTCACGCTGCGCTGAGCCAGGACGCGAGGACGGGCCTCTTCCGTACCGGGACGCGGGCACCGCCGGCCGGTCCCGGTCCGCGAGGGGCCCCTCCGCCGTGCGGGCGCCATCGCCGTGCGGGACCGGGCCCGACGTCGGGAGGGGCTGTGGTCTCAGCCCGGCAGGGGGTCGCGGACCAGGGGGCAGGACATGCAGCGCGGGCCGCCCCGGCCGGAGCCCAGCTCGGAGCCGGCGATCGGGACGATCTCGATGCCGGCCCGTTCGAGCTGGGCGTTGGTCCCGACGTTGCGTTCGTAGCCGACGCACAGCCGGGGCGCCAGGGCGAGGGTGTTGTTGCCGTCGTCCCACTGCTCGCGTTCGGCGGTGACCGGGTCCAGGCCGGTGTCGATCACCCGGAGCCGGTCGAGGTCCATCGCGTCGGCCGCGGCGCGGAGGAAGGGCGCCGGCCCGTCGATCCTCGGCTCGCCGTCCGGCCCAGCCACCACCGTGTACGCCGTCAGCGTGTCGGCGATGTTCGGGTACATCAGCACGGCGTCGACGTCGACCATCGTGCAGACGGTGTCCAGGTGCATGGTGGCCCGTTCCTGGGCGATCGGCACCACCAGCATGGTGTGCGCCAGTCCGGCGGCGAGGGTCTGCCGGGCGAGCCGTTCCGCGCCGGCCGGGGTGGTGCGCTCGCCCACCCCGACCGCGATCACCCCGGGGGCGAGCAGGAGGACGTCGCCGCCCTCCAGGTGTTCGAGCCCGGGGTGGTAGATCGACTCGGAGCCGGCGAACCGCGGGTGGTGCCGGTAGATGGCGTGGGTGAGGCTGGTCTCCCTGCGCCGGGCCGGCATGGCCAGGCTGGTCACTCCGACCCGGTCCCGGATCCAGAGGGAAGAGTCCCGGGTGAAGAGGAGGTTCGGCAGCGGGTCGATGACGAAGTCGTGCCGGTCCATCAGGGCGTAGACCAGCCCGCCGGGCCGGTCCCCGCTGGTCCGCACCTCGTCGTGGGCGAGGCCGGCGACGAGCACGTCGGCCAGCCCGGCCGGATCGAGGTACGCCAGGTGGTCGGCGACCCGGCGGCGGAGGGTGTCGCCGAGCCGGGGGTCCCGGAGCACCTGGTCGGTCAACTCGGCGCGGGCCTCGGCGACGGCGAGCGTCTCGGCCAGTAGGGTGGCGAGGTACAACACCTCCACCCCGCGTTCGCGCAGGGCGGCGGCGAAGGCGTCGTGCTCCTCCTGAGCCCGGCCCACCCATGGGATTGCGTCGAACAGCAGGGAGTCGTTGTTGCGGGGGGTGAGTCGCGCGAGTTCGGGCCCGGGCCGGTGCAGCAGCACGGTGCGGAGCCGACCGACCTCACTGTCCACGTAGTGCGTCACCCACGCAGCCTAGGCCAGGTGTTGGCGTCATCCGGGAAAAGAAGCCTCGATGAATGCGGCATTCATCCGCACTCACTCCGGTGCTTCGACTTGCCGACCCACCGGTCTAGCCACGTAGGGTAGTGAGGACATAACTTCGAGGGACCTTTTGCCGGAGGTCGCGATGTCTGTCTTTCCCGCACGTCGAGCTGTATCCGCCGGTCGGGCACTGCCGCCCACCGGAGGCAACCCGCCGCAGGACGAGCCGTCCGGAACGCTCGCTCCGGTCCGGCCGTCGCCGTTCGGCTGGGCCCGTCGACGCCGGGCGGAACGCGGCGCCCGCCGGATGGAGGCCGCCGGGGCCCGCGCGCTCGGCCAGCTCGACAGCCTCGGGCCGGCCTGGCACGTGATCGAGTGGCCGCGCGCCGACCCGTCGGACGCGCTGCTCGGCTCGGGGCACGACGACCGCGCCGGGTTCCTCGCCATCGGCCCCAGCGGGCTCTTCGCGATCAGCATCGTCGACCACGGGCGCAACCGGGTGCTCGTCGCCGGGGACGTCGTCCAGATCAACGGCAAGCGCCCGCCGTACGTCGCGGACGCCCGCCGGGACGCCAAGCGGGCCAGCAAGGTCCTCACCAAGGCGGTGGGCAAGACGATCCCGGTGGCCCCGGTGCTGGCCTTCGTCGGCTCCGGTGACATCAGCGTCTACGGCCTGCCGAAGGACATCCTCATGGCCACCCACCGGGAGCTCGACCGTCTGCTGGTCGCCGGCGGCGCGCGGATCAGCCCGGCGACCGCCGAGAAACTCGCGCAGGTCGCCCAGCACCCCGCGACCTGGATGGACGGCACGTACCGTCCAGCCGCCGACTACCGGTGGTACGAGGACAGCCGAATGGCCGCTGACAAGCGGGCCAACCACCGGTAACGTCACCGGCGACGCCACGCGGCCCGGAGCTCACCGCCAGGTCCGCGTTGTCGCCGGTCATCCGCTGGCAGGCGCCCCGCGCCACCTGCGGTCCGGTGGCCTCGCGGGTTGTCGACGAGCAGAGGCCCGGCCAGCGTGGACAGCCCGGCGGTGCACAGAGGAGGCTCGGTGGCCCACGTCGAACTCTCGCTTTCGGACGTCTTCGCGCCGGCGGCGGAGTCGTCGACAGCGCCCGAGTTCGACGGCTTCGAGCAGTGGTCCACCACTGTTTCCCGGGCCCTGGAGCCGTGCCTGCTCATCGACCTGGAGACGAAGGTCGTCGCCGTGTCCGCGGCCGGCTGTGAGCTGCTCTGCCTGGGCGCGCCCGACGAGCTGGTCGGGTTGCCGTTGCTCGACGGTGGGCTGCGCCTGCTCGACTTCACCGCGAACCGGGGCGAGCTGACCGAGCAGGAGGTCGACAAGATCCCCCCGCTGCTCGCGCTCTCCTCCGGCCGGCTCGCCCGCGGCCTGCTCCGGGTGCAGGCCGCCGCGGACACCCCGGACGCCACCGTGGACGCCATCTCCACGCCGGTGCTCGCCGCCGACGGCGTCGTCACGGGCTCGCTCACGTTCTTCTCCGAAGTCTGACCTCCGGCGCGCCCGGTCCCGCCCGGCGTGGGGGCGCCGGGGATGCCTGGGCCGGCCGTCCCCGACACCGTAAGGTGCCCTCATGCTCGACATCGCTCTACTGCCAGGGGAGTACGCGGTGTGCCGCCTGGCCGCCGACGCCGCCCTCCCGGCCGCGGTCTGGAGCGACCTCGGCGCCCAGCAGGTCGTCTCGGTGAGCTGGGCCAGCGACGGCGTCTCGCTGATCTGCCCGGCGGACCGGGTGCCCGGTGACGTGTCGGTCGAGACGGCCTGGCGGTGTCTGCGCGTCGTCGGGCCGTTGGGGCTGGCCGTGACCGGGGTGCTCGCCTCCCTGGTCGGCCCGCTCGCCGACGCCCGGGTCAACGTGGTCGCCTTCTCCAGCTACGACACCGACCACCTACTGGTGCCGGCGGTCCGGCTGGTCGAGGCGGGGGCCGCCCTGCGCCAGGTTGGGCACCGGATCACCGGGTGACTTCACGCTGGGCGTGACGCGCCCTACCATGGGCACGGTCGACACCGTCGAAATGATGCCCACCTATGTCGAGGATCGGCCCGTGACCCCGTACCGTGCCAGGCGCCTCCGGCTGCTGGCGCTCACCGTGCTGGTCGCGCTGCCCGTCGGCGGCTGCGGGGCCCCACCCGAGCTACGGCACCGGTCCGCCGGGGCGTCCACCCCGCCGGCGGCCACCCCCACACCGGGCGGCACGGCGTCCCCGACGCCGACGCCCCCGGCGCTGCCGCCCACCCTGCCGCCGAGCGCCCCGAGCCCAGGCGCGACGGCGGTCCCCTGCCGCGACGGCCCGTCCGGGGAACGCGTCGTCCGGCTGGTCCGGGGCGCGGCGGGGGTGCTACCGGGCAGTGGCCGGGTCACCGTCCGCACCGGCCCGCTCTGCGCCGACGACTGGCACTACACCGTCCTCGCGGTCTCCGGCTACGAGGACCTGACCGTGGTCACCCGGGGCCGGCCGACGTCGCCGAAGCTGGTCACCGCCGGCACGGACGTCTGCACGATCGAGGTGCGCACCGGCGCGCCGTCCGGGATCCGGACGCTGGCCTGTGACGGCACGGGAATCCTGCCGGGTGCCCTAGGCTGACCGGCATGCCGGGAACACCACCGACCCGCTTCGTGTACCTCGGCCCCGAGGGCACCTTCGCCGAGCAGGCGCTGCGCACCGTGCCCGCCGCCGAGCACGGCACCCGTACGCCCGCGCGCAGCGTCGGCGAGGCGCTGGACAGCGTACGGGCGGGGGACGCCGACGCGGCCCTGGTGCCCCTGGAGAACTCCATCGGCGGGGCGGTCGGGGTGACCCTCGACGAGATGGCCGAGGGCGAGCCGCTGGTGATCACCCGAGAGGTGGTGCTGCCGGTGGAGTTCGTCCTCGGCGCCCGGCCCGGCACCCGGCTCGACCAGATCCGGATGGTGGCCGCCCACCCGCAGGCGTCCACCCAGTGCCGTGACTGGCTGCGCACCCACCTGCCGGACGCGGTGGTGGTGGACGTGCTGTCCAACGGGGCCGCCGCCGGTGGGGTGGCCAGCGGCGAGCACGACGCGGCGATCTGCGCGCCGATCGGGGCGGCCCGGCACCGGCTGGCCGTCCTCGCCGACAAGATCGCCGACCACGCGGACGCGGTGACCCGGTTCGCGCTGGTGTCCCGCCCCGGCCCCCCGCCCCCGCCGACCGGCGACGATCTCACCTCGCTGGCCGTCTACATCGCCCACGACCGGGTCGGCGCGCTGCTGTCGGTGCTGATGGAGCTGGCGGTACGCGGCGTCAACCTGACCCGGATCGAGTCCCGCCCGACCGGTGAGGCGCTCGGCCGGTACGTCTTCTTCCTGGACTGCGCCGGGCACGTGGCGGACGTCCGGCTCGGCGAGGCGTTGCAGGGGCTGCACCGGGTCTGCGCCGAGGTGCGCTTCCTCGGGTCGTACCCCCGGCACCGCTGGAGCGGCGCGCCCGGCGACTCTCCGGTGCCCGCCCCGGCGGGGCTCTCCGACGTCGACTACTCCGACGCCGCCGCCTGGCTGGCCCGGCTCCGCTCCGGCGAGCTGACCTGAGGCCAGGGCCGGCCGGCGTGCGGCGGGCCCGGCCGACCGCCGTCGGGTGGGGCGGCCGGGATGCCACCCCACCGGCGTCGGTCAGCTCAGCAGGTTGCCGAGCAGGCCGCCCTGCTGTTGCTGCTGGGCGCCGCTGCCCTGGAGCGGGGGCTCCTCGGAGGGCTGGACGACCACGAAGCCCTGGCCGGCGAAGCTCATGGTGAACGCCTCGCCGGTGCTGCGGCCGAGCAGGGTGCCCAGGCCGAGCTGCTCGGCCCGGTGGTAGCCGGTCTGGAGGCTGGCCGACCAGCACACCGCGGCCTGCGGGTCGACGTACGTGGGCGCGTCGACGTTGAGCACCACCGGGGTGCCCTTGGTGGTGATCGCGATCCGGCCGTGGCCGCTGAACACGCAGTTGAACAGCCCGGACGCGGCCATGCCGGTGCCGCCGACCATCCGGATGTCGTACTGGAGGGAGGAGTCGAAGGCGAGCACGCTGGAGCCGTTGATGGAGAGCGCGTCGCCCGGCTCGAGGTCGATGATGTGCACGTCCTTGGCGAAGTCGGCCAGGAAGACGTCACCCCGGCCGGTGAGCTTCATCAGCGGCACGCCCTCGCCGGTCAGCTTCTGCTTGAGGAACTTGCCGAGACCACCGGAGCCGAGCGCCTGGAACTGCACCTGCCCCTGGTACGCCACCATGGAGCCGACCCGGGCCATCGCCTCGCCGTTCAGCTCGATCTTCAACATCTTGGAGTTCTGCAGCCGCATGCCGGGCTGAGCGGACTCCTTTTCCAGGTTCTCCGCGGAGAACAGCGCGCTGCGCATCGGGTTCCTCCTGATTGAGGGGCTGTCTGCTCGGAGGGTAGGCGAACCGCGCAAACCGGTGGCAGCCGCCGGTCAGCCCCAGCCCAGCTCGTGCAGCCGGTGGTCGTCGATGCCGAAGTGGTGGGCGATCTCGTGCACCACGGTCACCGCGACCTCGTCGACGACGTCCTCGTCGCTGTCGCAGATCCGCAGGATCGGCCGACGGTAGATCAGGATGCGATCGGGCAGGACACCGCCGTAGCCCCAACCGCGCTCGGTCAGCGCGTGCCCCTCGTAGAGGCCGAGGAGCTCGGGCTCACCGGGGGGCGAATCGTCCTCCACCAGGATGACCACGTTGCTCATCAGGCGGAGCAGCTCCTCCGGCACCTCGTCGAGGGCGTCGGCGACCAGCTCCTCGAAGCGTTCGCGGCTCATCTCGACCGGCACGCCCACCATTCTGCCCGACCCGCAGACCCGCCGCCGACCGTGATCGGCGAACGGCCGTACCGGGTGGGTGGATCACACCGCCCGGCGGGGCGCACGGCCCCGCCGGGCGGTAGCGGTCGGGAGGCTCAGGAGGCCAGGCGGGCGGTGAGGCTGATGTCCGCGCCCGGGGAGAGCAGCCGGGAGATCGGGCAGTTCTTCTTGGCGGCCTCGGCCAGCTCGACGAAGGTCGCCTCGTCGACGCCCGGCACCTGGCCGACGGTCTCCAGGTCGATCCGGGTCACGGTCATCCCGGCGTCGGTCTTGTCGAGGTGGACCTTGGCCGTGGTCTCCACGGACGTGCCGGGCGTGCCGGCGTCGGCGAGAGCCTTGGAGAGCGCCATCGAGAAGCAGGCGGCGTGCGCCGCGCCGACGAGCTCCTCGGGGTTGGTGCCCTGGCCCTCCTCGAAGCGGGACGCGAAGGAGTAGTTGCCCTGATACCCGCCCTGGCCGGTGCGGAGCGTCCCGGCGCCCTCGGTCAGATTGCCCTGCCAGCGTGCGGATGCGGTTCGGATCGGCATGCCCCGCACGCTATCCGACCATCGCGCCGCGCGCCGACCGACCGGCCCGGGTCGTACGGTGGACGACGTCCGGAGGAGCCGGCGTTCCCGGCCCCGAGCTGCCGATCGTGTCATGATGCGACCAGACCCGCGAACGCGGAAGGGTGACCGATGTCCCAGGAGCTGCCCGTTCCCCGTCAGGACGACCGGTCGGACGGCACAGCCGTCCTGGAGTGGGGCCCGACCGGGTCGCCGGCGCCGCGACGGGTTGGCGGCCTGCTGGACGGGGTCCGCCGTCATCCCCGGCTGCCCCGGGCGCTGGCCGGGCTGGGCGCCGCCGCCGCGTTCGCCTCGCTGCTGGGCGAGTGGGTGGTCATGACGGTGCCGAACAGCGGGCCGGAAGGGAGCAGCATCCGGGTCCCGGGCGGGGTGGGCGAGGTGGGCGGGTTCGGCGTCGGCTACCTGGTCGGGCTGCTCGGTCTGACCGGCGTGGTCACGGTGGCGCTCGCCGGCACCCGCGCCGCCCGGCCCAACGCCCGGGTGGCCGGCGCCGGCATCGCGGTGGCGCTGCTCGCGCTGCTGGTCGCCGCCACGCTCTCGCTCGACGACTCCGGTCGCAGCGCGCTCTACTACCCCAGCGACAGCGGTTTCGAGATCGAGTACGGGCGGGGCCTGGTGATGGCGTTCGTGGCGGTCGCGCTGCTCGGCTCGGCCCTGCGACTGGCCGGCCCGACGGTCGGGTCGTCCGACTCGGCGGAGGAAGCCCGCACGCCGGACGGCGACGGGCCGGAGGAGGACGGCGAGCCGTCCGGCCGGGACGCGGCGTCGGGCGGGGCGGCGGCGGTCGCCCCGGAGCAGCGGCGGTGGCGCCGCCGGAGGCGGGACGACCGGACACCGGAGGACGAGCCGCCCGCGCCGGAAGGGCTCACCGTGCAACCGTCCGTCCCGTTCGCCCGCCCGGACCAGCCACCCGGCCGCTGACCCCGGCCCCCGGACTGACACCCGGGGTTGCCGGGCCATTCGCCGCAAAGTCATGGTCGCCCGGGTACGCGCGAGGTACGGTTGCTGCCCGCCGTCACGCACGGCGAGGCTCCGACGACCAGATCTGCTGGCGCGGACGGCGGGGGTGAAGGAGGAACGATGCCCCGCCCAGGTCTGCCCAAGCTCATCGCCACCGACCTCGACGGCACCCTCGTCCGCAGCGACGACACCGTTTCCGCGTACACCCACGGGGTGCTCGACCGGGTCCGGGCGGCCGGCATCCCGGTCGTCGGCGCGACCGGCCGGGGCCCCCGCCTGACCGAGCTGACCCGCAACGACATCCGGGCCGCCGACTACCTGGTGATGGCCGGCGGCGGCCGGGTGGTGGACCAGAGCGACCCGACCGGCCCGGTGGTGCTCCGCGACGAGCGGCTGGGCGCGGACGTGCTGTCCGGTATCCTCGCCGACCTGGAGGCCGCGGCCGGCCCGCTGACCGTGATGGTGGAGGCCCTGGACGACCACGACGCGCCGCTCTGGGGCGACTACCACCCGAGTTGGCCGTACCAGGACCGGTTCGAGTCGCGGACCCGCGCCGAGTGCCTGGGGCAGGACGTGATCAAGGCGTTCGCCCGGACCCAGGACCACCACGTGGACGAGTTGCTCGACCTGGCTCAGCGGATCGTGCCGGCCGAGGTCGCCACCTTCACCCAGGCCGGGCTCGGCTTCGTGGAGATCACCCCACCGGGGGTGGACAAGTCCAGCGGTCTCACCGTCGTGACGGAGGCGCTCGGCGTCGACCCGGCCGACGTGCTGGTCTTCGGGGACATGCCGAACGACCTGCCGATGTTCGCGTGGGCCGGCTGGGCCCGGGTGGCGGTCGCCAACGCCCACCCGACCGTCCGGGCCGCCGCCGACGAGGTGACCCTGCGCAACGACGACGACGGCGTCGCGGTGTACCTGGACCGGCTACTCTCCGGCTGATGGAGTTGACCCCACCCCCGCCTTCCGTCGTACCCACCGCCACCGTCACCACCCGGCCGGTCGCCGCCGGGCCGGTCGCCGCCGGGCCGGTCGCCGCCGGGCCGGTCGCCGCCGGGCCGGTCGCCGCCGGGCCGGTCGCCGCCGGGCCGGTCGCCGCCGCCGGGGCGCGGCCCCGGCTGGTCGCCACCGATCTCGACGGGACGCTGCTCGGCCCGGACCGGGCGGTCAGCCCGTACACCGCCCGGACGCTGGCCCGGCTCACCGCGTCGGACGTACCTGTCGTGCTGGTCACCGGCCGTCCGATCCGCTGGCTGAAGGTGGTGTACGACCAGCTCGACGCTCCCCTGCCGGCGATCTGCGCGAACGGGGCGGTGGTCTACGACCCGGTGGCCGACGAGGTGCTGCGCGCCGACCCGCTCGCCCCGGAGCTGCTCGCCGAGGTGGCCCGCCGGCTGCGTGCCGCGGTGCCCGGGGTGAGTCTGGCCGTCGAGGTCGTGGACAGCCGCGAGATGCGGCACGAGGCGCACTTCCCGCTGCGCTGGGAGGCCGACCCGGCGCTGATCCGGGCGGTCACCACGCCGGAGGATCTGCTCGGCGTGCCCGCGGTGAAGCTGCTGGTGCGGGCCGGCGAGCAGGATCCGGACCTGTTCACCGAGGTCGTCGCGGAGGTGGTCGCCGGGCTGGCCGAGGCCACCCACTCGTCGCGCTCGGGGCTGGTGGAGCTGTCCGCCTCCGGGGTGACCAAGGCGGCCGGGCTGGCCTGGTACTGCGCCCGGCTCGGGATCGCCGCGCCGGAGGTGCTGGCCTTCGGCGACATGCCGAACGACGTGCCGATGCTGACCTGGGCCGGCCGCGCGGTCGCGGTGGGCAACGCGCACCCCGCCGTACGGGCGATCGCCGACGAGGTCACCTCGGCGCACACCGAGGACGGCGTGGCGGCGTACCTGGACCGGCTCTACGGCCTCGACCGCCCGTGACCGTGACCTGAGGCGGCGCCCCGCCGTCGTGGTGACCCGGGGCAGCGCCCGGCTGACCGGGGCAGCGCCCGGCTCCTGCCTGGGGACCGGGCGCGCCACCTGTTTCTCCCCTCGGCCGCCGTCCCGGGTCGGCGGCCGGTCGGGCGAAAGGTCAGAGGTACTGGCCGGTGTTGTGGCCCTCACCGGCGGGCGGCATGCCGGGCATGCCGGGGATCATCCCGGGACCGCTGGGCAGCGCGGCCCGGCCGGACCGCATCTGCTCGAGCTGCACCCGGGCGGCCATCTGCTGGGCGACCAGGGCCGCCTGGATGCCGTGGAACAGCCCCTCCAGCCAGCCGACGAGCTGGGCGTGGGCGATGCGCAGCTCACCCTCGCTGGGGGCCTTCTCCTCGGTGAACGGCAGCGAGATGCGTTCCAGCTCGTCGCGCAGCTCGGGAGCCAGGCCCTCCTTCAGCTCGACGATCGACCGCTGGTGGATCTCGCGCATCCGGTGCCGGCTGTCCTCGTCCAGCGGAGCGGCCTTCACCTCCTCCAGGAGCTGTTTGATCATGCTGCCGATCCGCATCACCTTGGCCGGCTGCTCGACCAGGCGGGCCGGGTCGTCCTGCTGCGCCTCGTCGGTCTGCACCGTGCCCACCGGGCGGCCGTCCGGGCCGACCACCACCACGGTGCCGGAGTGACCGGCGCCGTCGCGGCCCGGCTCGTCGTTCTCTGCACGTGCTTCGGTCATGGCACCCATCTTGACCCAGGCGCCCGGTCCACCGCTCACCGGGACCAGGACCACCCTGATCCCAGCATCCCCCGCCCCACCGGCCCCGCCCCCGGCCCCGCTCCCGCTCCCGCCCCCGGCCCCACTCCCGCCCCCGCCCCCGGCTCCGGCTCCGGCTCCGGCTCCGTTTCCAGGAGATCGGTTGGGTCCGCGGGCCCGGACGGACCCGGATCACGGATGTGGCGAAAGGGGTACGGCGGGCGGGCGGGGATCGGGCTAGCGTCGCGGGTATGGCTGCCGATCCGCGGGACGTGCTGACCCGCCCAGCGCCCGCCCCGGACGTCACGGTCGCCTACGGCGACCACCCGGACCAGATCGCCGACCTGCGTCGACCGGAGCGCACCGGGCCGCCCCGACCGCTGGTCGTGGTGGTGCACGGTGGTTTCTGGCGGATCGGGTACGACCGCACGCACACCGGGCCGCTGGCGGTGGGCCTGACCGGGCTCGGTCACCCGGTGGCACAGGTGGAGTACCGCCGGACCGGGCAGCCGGGCGGCGGCTGGCCGGGCACGCTGACCGACGTACGGGACGCGGTGGCCGCGCTGCCGGCGTTGGCGGCGCGGGCCCTGCCCGACCTGGTCGCGCCCGGGCCGCCGCTGCTGATCGGGCACTCCGCCGGCGGGCACCTGGCCCTGCACGTGGCCGCCGTCGCTCCGGAGACGGTCGGCGGGGTGGTGGCGCTGGCCCCGGTGGCGGACCTTGTCGAGGCGTACCGACGGGATCTGGACGACGGGGCGGTGGCCGCGCTGCTCGGCGGCGGCCCGGCGGAGCTGCCCGACCGGTACGCGGCGGCCGACCCGACGACGACGGTGCCGGTCCGGACACCGACGGTGATCGTGCACGGGCGCCGGGACCGGCAGGTGCCGGTCGAGCTGAGTAGGTCGTTCGTCACCGCCGCGCGGGCGGCCGGAGCTGCGGTGACGCTGGTCGAGCTGCCCGAGTGCGAGCATTTCGGGCTAATCGATCCGCTCTCGTCGGCCTGGCCGCACGTGGCCCGTGCGCTGGGATCATTACAACAAGATCAATGACCATTGACGCAGCGTCGGGGAGGGAGTAGAACGCCGAAGGGACTGCGATCGACCAGGCAAGACTTCTTGGAAGGAACTTGGTGTAGCAGATGAACCGCAGGCGGGCGCTCCAACTGTTGGCCGCGGCAGTCGGGACGACGGGGCTGACCGCCGCGTGCGGCACCGACGTCGGTGACGGAACGCCGGAGCAGGGCAGCCCCATCAAGATCGGGTTGATCGCGCCGCAGGCCGGTGGCTACAAGCCGATCGGTGACGAGATCGTCAACGGCTTCCAGCTCTTCCTCGACCTCAACGACCAGCGCCTCGGCGAGCGGCCGGTGACGCTGCTCACCGTCGACGAGGGGGAGACCGCGACCAGCGGAAAGGCCGCCGTCGACGGGCTGCTCCAGCAGGGCGTGCTCGCGCTGACCGGCGTGGTCAACTCCTCGGTGATGGTCGGCATCCGGGACACCGTCGAGCAGGCCCGGGTGCCGCTGGTCGGTTCGAACGCCTCACCGGCCACCCTGCAGAGCGTCGTCTACATCTGGCGGACCTCGTACGTGCTGGACGAGCCGGGCCGGGCGTTGGGCCGCTACCTCAAGCAGCGGCTGCCCGCCAACGACCGGATCGTGATCGTCGCCCCGGAGAACGTCGGCAGCCTGGACGTGATCAAGGGGTTCACCCAGGAGTTCGGCGAGTCCGACCCGCGACTGGCCGGCGAGCCCGTCTGGACCCGCTTCGCCACCGACCCGGACAACACCTTCTTCGCCGCCGGCATCCAGCAGGCGCTGGGCCGCAACCCGGACGCGGTGTTCTGCTTCTACGCCGGCCCGGCCGCCGTGCAGTTCATCAAGCAGTTGCGCGGGGCCGGCTACCGGGGCCCGATCTACGGCCCCGGTTTCCTGACCGAGGGCTCGGTGCTGAGCGAGATCAAGCCGGCCGAGGCGGCCAACATCATGACCTCGCTGAACTACTCCGCCGACCTGAACAACGCGGCGAACCGCCGGTTCGCCGCCGCGTACCGCAAGAAGCACAGCGCCTCGCCCACCACGTACGCGATGGCGTCGTACGACGCCGCGCAGGTGCTGGACAAGGCGGTCCGGCTGGCCGGGCCGGGGGCGAACTCCCAGCAGGTCAACCTGGCGCTGGGCAAGGTCGGCCAGATCGACAGCCCCCGTGGCCCCTGGCAGTTCAACCAGCCGCGCACCCCGCAGCAGAAGTGGTACCTGCGCAAGGTCCAGCTCGACGGTCAGGTGCTCGCCAACGCCATGGTCAGCGAGCTGGCCACGCTCGGCTGAGCACGGTCGGGGCTGCCCCCGGTCGAGTACGGTCAGGGCGGCATCCCCGGCGCAGCTCGGGCGGGGCTGCCGCCCGGCTGAGCGCGGTCAGGGGCGCAGCTCGGCGACGCAGCACTTCACGCTGCCGCCGCCCTTCTTCAGCTCGGTCAGCTCCACCGGCAGCGGGGTGTAGCCGGCGGCCTTGAGTCTCGCGGCCAGCCGGGTCGCCTCGCTGTTGAGCACCACGTTCGCGCCGTCGCTGACCAGGTTCAGCCCGAAGGCGAGCGCGTCGGCGTCGTCCGCGAGCACCGCCTCCGGGAAGAGCTGGGCGAGCACCTGCTGGCTGGCGTGGGAGAACGCGCCCGGGAAGTAGACGACGTTGCTGTCGTCGAGCGCCGCCAGGGCGACGTCCAGGTGGTAGAAGCGCGGGTCGACCAGGTGCAGCGAGATCACCGGGCGGCCGAGCGCCTCCTGCGCCTCGGCGTGGGCGGCCGGGTCGGTCCGGAAGCCGTACCCGGCGAGGATCAGCCCGCCGTGCGCCTCCGGCACGTACGCGAAGTCGCCCTCGCCCTCGTTCGTCTCGTTCGGGGCGACGAAGCGCCAGCCCTGCGCCTCGTAGAACGCGCGGTGCGCGGCGGCCTCGGCGGCCCGCTGCTCGTGTTTGAACCGCGCCCCGTAGACGGCGCCGTCCACCACGAAGGCGCCGTTGGCGGCGTAGACCATGTCCGGCAGGCCGGCCTGCGGGGCCAGCAGGTGCACGGTGTGCCCGAGGCCGGTCAGCGCCTCCCGCAGCTTGTCCCACTGCTTGACCGCGAGCGCGGCGTCAACCGGCGTGGTCACGTCCATCCACGGGTTGATCGCGTACTCGACCGCGAAACGCTCCGGCGAGCACATGAGATATGTCCGCTTTCGCGGCACTCGGCACTGGTTCACGATGACCAAGATTAGGTACGGTGGAACCTCGATAACAGCCACGACCATTGCTTTCGAGGAGCGAAACGTTGCAGATGGACGCTGTTGACCAGCGAATCATTGCGTTGCTCGTGGCCGACGCCCGCGCCTCGTATGCGGAGATCGGAAACCGGGTGTCGCTCTCCGCCCCGGCCGTCAAGCGTCGGGTCGACCGGCTCCGCTCCACCGGGGTGATCAGGGGATTCACGACCGTCGTCGACCCGGCGGCGGTCGGCTGGACCACCGAGGCGTTCGTGGAGCTGTTCTGCGCCGGCCGGACCACCCCGGCGCAGATCGGCGTGGTCGCCCGGCGACACCCCGAGGTGGTGGGCGCGTACACCGTGTCGGGCGAGGCGGACGCCCTGGTGCACCTGCGGGCCGCCGACATGGGCCACCTCGAACAGGCGCTGGAGCGGCTGCGCGCGGAACCCTTCGTGACGTCCACCCGCAGCGCCATCGTGCTCTCCCGCCTGGTCGAGTCGCCCGGCGTCGGCCCGTCCGCCCGCTGACCGACCGCCGACGCCCTCCCGGGCCGGGCCGGGCTCTCCCCGCCCGGGCCCGAGACGCCGGGCCACCGACGACCGGGCCGTTCGACCCGTGGGGTGCCGCCGGGCACAAAGCGACCCGGGGCCGGGAACCACCACCAGGGCCGGGCGCGTCGGATGGGCCATGAGACGGGGAATCGTCACGCTCGCGGCCGTCGCCCTGGTGGCCGGCTGCACCGCCGGAACTCCCGAGCCGGACCGCGCCGACCAACCGACCGTCGGCATGCGCCTGGTCGCCTTCGACTCCTGCGCCGACGCCCTGGCCGACCTGCGCGCCGCCGCCAAGAAGTCGGTCAACCCGTTCGGGCTGCCCGGATCACTGCGGGACGTCGTCTCCGCCGAGGGCGCCGCCGGCCAGGTCTACCGCACCGCGTCCGCTCCGCCCGAGCACTCCACCACCAACAACCACGAGGCCGCCGCCGACGAGCCCGACCAGGTGAAGACCGACGGGACGCGGATCGTCACGCTCACCGACGACACGCTGCGGGTGGTCGACCCGGCCCGCCGTGCCGTCACCGGGACGCTGGCCCTCGACACCACCGGCGGCCCGGGCAGGGACGCCACCGAGGGCGACTGGACGGGCGCGCGACTGCTGCTGCACGGCGACCGGGCCGTGGTGTTCCTCCGGCTGCACGGCATGCCCGGCGGCCGCTCGGCCGACCGCGTCGCCCGGCCCGGACCGTTGGCCGGCGGGACCAAACTGTTCCTGGTCGACCTGACCGGCACGCCCCGGGTCACCGGCACGTACCGGATCGAGGGTGAGCTGGTCGAGGCGCGGAAGGTCGGCGACACGGCCCGGGTGGTGGTGCGCTCGTACCCGGACGTCGCCTTCCCCGCGCTCGACCGGGACGCCACCGACGAGGAGCGGATCACCGCGAACCGGGCGGCCATCGACCAGACCCCGGTGGAGACGTGGCTGCCCCGGTACGAGTGGACCGACGGCGGCGGCGCGCGACACGACGGCCGGTTGCCCTGCGACCGGCTCTCCCGGCCCGACGGGCACTCCGCTTCGGCCGTGCTGAGCCTGCTCAGCTTCGACCTGGGCGTCGGAGGGCTGACCGACGGCGAGCCGGTCGGCGTGGTGGCGGAAGGCGACACCGTCTACGGCACCGACCGCAGCCTGTACGTCGCCGACCGCCTCGGCGTGGCCGTCGACAGGACCACGGTGGCGTCCCTGGCCGGGCGACCGCTGAGCACCGAGATCCACCGCTTCGACCTGACCGCGCCGGGTCGCCCCCGGTACGTCGCCTCCGGCACCGTCCCCGGGTACCTGGTCAGCCAGTACGCGATCTCCGAGTGGGAGGGGCACCTGCGGGTCGCCACCACCATCGGCAGCCGTCGGACGGGCGGGGAGACGAGCTCCGGGGTGTACGTGCTGCGTACCGACGGGCCGGAGATGCGCCGGGTCGGGGCGGTCACCGGGCTGGGCCGCGACGAGGAGATCTTCGCCGTGCGTTACCTCGGCGCGGCGGCGTACCTGGTCACGTTCCGGCAGACCGATCCGCTCTACGCGCTGGACCTGAGCGACCCGACCGCGCCCCGCACCACCGGCGAGCTGAAGATCACCGGCTTCTCCCGGCACCTGCAACCGCTGGCCGGGGGACGGCTGCTCGGCGTGGGCCAGGAGGCCGACCGGCGGGGCCGGGCGCAGGGCCTGCTGGTCTCGCTCTTCGACGTCACCGACCCGGCGAAGCCGACCCGGATCGCCCGCTACGACCAGCCGGAGCTCCGGTCGACGGCCGACCACGACCCCAAGGCCCTCCTGTACTGGCCGGCGACCGGGCTGCTGGTGCTGCCGGTCGTCACCCACGAGTGGGCCGGCCGGGGCGCGGTGGTGCTGCGCGCCGACGGCACGACCCTCACCGAGGTCGGCCGGATCACCCACCCGGGGGACGAGCGTCGGGCGGGCATCGAACGTTCGCTGATGGTCGGCGACACCCTCTGGACCGTCTCCGGCGCCGGCCTCAAGGCCACCGATCCGGGCACGCTCGCCGACCGGGCCTGGCTCCCGACGACCTGATCCCTCCTCCCCACGCGGGTGGGGCCCGGTTTCTCGGGGTTACCGGGCCCCACCCGCCCCAGCCGGCAGGCTGGTCAGAGGTACATCCCGGTGCGGTGGCCGCCGCCCTGCTCACGCTGGCTCGGCTTGTCACCCTCACCGAAGAAGCGCTTACCGCCGAACTCGCCGTGCAGGCGGTCGTCCAGCTCGTCGGCCAGGCCGGTCATCACCTGCACGGCCAGCATCAGATGGGTGGCCTGGAAGTTGCGGCCGAAGACCGGGATGGACGCCCAGACCGTGTCGTCCGCGCAGTAGAGCCGGCCGATCGGCATCCGGTTGGTCAGCTCGGAGAGCTTCACGTAGAGCCGCTCGGTGGGCTCGACCTCGGTGAGCACCGGGGAGAAGACGTCGACCAGGGGCGGGTTGTCGCGGACCCGGACGAACACCATCGCCGACCCGGCCCGGATGTTGATGTCCCCGTCCGAGTCGACCTGGAGCTGGTCGGAGTCGGCCCGGAGCATGGTGGACACGACGGTACGGACCTGCTCGGCCAACGCCGTGACGTCGCTCGCGCCGTCCGAGGCGGTCGCGGCGGCGGCCAACGCCTCGTCGAGGTCGGCCTCCACGTCCCGGTCCGGCCCGAACTCGCTGCGCGCGGTGCCCAGCGGCGCGACCGGCAACGGCTCGCCGGCGGCGTCGTGCACCAGGTAGACCAGGAACGCCGGGTGCGGCGCCCCGTAGACGTCCCGCAGCGTACGGGAGAGGACCGCCGCCAGGCGGGTGGCCTCACCGGCGACGCCGAGCAGACCGAAGTGCTCGCCGGACCCCTCCACCACCCCGGGGGGTGACCAGCCGAGCGCGATCATGTCGGCCACCGCCGCCCGGTCCAGCCGGTAGCCCTCGGGCAGGGTGGCGTTGCCGACCGCCCGCGCGGAGAGTCGGCCCTCGCCGTCGACGTCCACGCTTATCGAGTAGACCGCGTCGCCGGTGCCGGAGGCGGTCGGATCGAGGGTCAGCTCGACGTGCGCGCCGGCCGGCAGGTCACGGAGCTGGTCGGCCAGCGCCCGGGCGAACTCCCGCCACGCCTCGGTCACCTTGGCCCGCAGGTCGGCGGTGCTCGGCTCGTCGAGCAGGATCGACTCGTGCTGTTCCGGCAGGGTGCCGGGCGGGTCATCGGCCGGCGCCGGGGGGTGGTCTGCCGTCATGATCGCCTCCGTCCGTCAGGGCCACCCTACCCACGCCGGGGAGACCGCAAATCGCCCTACCGTGCTGAGCTGGACGGCCGCCGCCGGCACCCTCAGGAGGGCTGCTCCCCACCCGGTTCCACCGACCAGCCCCGGGCCAGCTCACCGAGGCGGGCGGCGGTCGCCGCCGGGTCCGCGCCCCGGCCGACCGCCAACCCCAGCAGGTACGCGGTGACCGGCGCGCCCGGACGCAGCACGTTGTGCGCGACGTCCCGGGCCAGGTCCAGCACGGCCGGCACCGGCACCTGGGCGGGCTCGAGATCGAGGTCGGCGCAGGCCGCGGCCACCCACTCGTCCATCCGGCTCATCGCGTCCACTCCTCCGCCCGGCGTACGTCCTCGTCAGTGTCACAGTCGAACCAGGGCGGCGCACCCCTACCGGACCAGCGCAGTTCGCCCACCCCAAGTCCGGCCAGCAGTGCCCGGACGGACGCCCCGGCCAGCGTCCCGCCCCGCTCGGCGGCGAGCCGGTCGACGGCCGCCCGCAGCGGCGGCACCCGCCACACCCCGCAGAGCTGCTGCCGTCGCCCGTCGGCGTCGAGAAAGCAGACCCCGTCCACGGACGGGTCGGCGGCGAGCGCCCGACGCAGCTCGGCCACCGCGTCCCGGGTGAGCAACGGCAGGTCGCCGGCCAGCAGCGCGACGGTGTCGGCAGCCGGGTCGGACGGCCGGGCCGGGCCGGCGGCGGCGACAGCCGGCCCGGACGGTTGGGCCGGGCCGGCGGCGGCGGAGCTGGCAGCGGATGGTCCGGCCGGGCCGGTGCTGGCCCGGGTTGTGGGGAGCAGGGCCAGGCCGGCGGCGATCGCTGCGGCCGGGCCGCCACCGGCGGGCGTCTCCCGGGTCGTCCGGACGTCGGGCGGGACGCCGACGACGTCCGGGCCGACCACGATCCGGGGGGCCGCGTCGGCCACCGCGGCCAGCACCCGGTCCCGCATCGGGCGACCTCCGACGGTCAGGCCCGTCTTGTCCACCCCGCCCAGCCGGCGGGCCGCGCCGCCGGTCAGCACCACCGCCGCGAACCCGGTCACCCGGCCACGGTAACCCGACGGATGTCTTCACCCGCCCGGGGTCGGGCAGCGTGGGCCCGGCCCTGCCCGGCCGGCGGGGCGGGACCCCTACCCGGGTCGGCGACCGGGCGGCCGGGGCAGGATGGCGGTATGGGACGGGCGACTGACCGACGTAGCGTGCTCCGTATCGAGTTGGGCTCTGCCCGGCGGGCGGTCCGCCGGCCGGACAGCCTCTCCGTCGAGGAGCCGCTGGAGATCCGGGTCGGCCCGGCCGGGCCGGGGCGGCGGCGTCCGCTCGCGGTGACCATGCGGACTCCCGGTGACGACCTGGACCTGGCGATCGGTTTCCTGCTGACCGAGGGGCTGGTCCGGTCGGCCGACGACGTGCAAACCGCCCAGCTCTGCGCCGGAGCGGAGACCCCCAACACGTACAACGTGGTGGACGTGGTGCTCGCCCCCGGGGTGCCGGAGCCGGCCACCGACCCGGCCCGCAACTTCTACACCACCAGCTCGTGCGGGGTGTGCGGCAAGGCGAGCATCGACTCGGTGCGTACCCGGTCGGCGTACCGGATCGCCGACGACCCGGTCGTGGCGTCGGCCGACGTGCTCGCCGCCCTACCGGACACCCTCCGTGCCGCCCAGCGTGGTTTCGACCGCACCGGCGGGCTGCACGCCGCCGGGCTGTTCACCGTCGACGGTGAGCTGGCGGTGCTGCGGGAGGACGTGGGCCGGCACAACGCGGTGGACAAGGTGGTCGGCTGGGCCGTGCGGGAACGCCGCCTGCCGCTGGCCGGGCACGTCCTGTTGGTCTCCGGTCGGGCCAGTTTCGAGCTGACCCAGAAGGCCTGGATGGCAGGGATTCCCCTGCTGGCGGCGGTGTCCGCGCCCAGCAGCCTCGCCGTCGACCTGGCCGTCGAGGCGGGGATGACCCTGGTCGGTTTCCTGCGGGGCGACACGATGAACGTCTACGCCGGCGAGCACCGGGTCACGGCCTGACCAGGTCACGGCCTGACGGGTCGCTGGTCGGGGCTGCTCACCGGTTGAGCAGTTGCTCGACGAACCCGAGCCGGGCGGCGGCGTCCCAGGCCAGCAGGAAACCGACGATGCCGAGCACCCAACCGGTGATGCTGCCCGCCTTCCGGGTGATCCAGTTGTCCAGGCGGGCGAGCAGCGCACCGACCCAGTCGGGTCCGGCCATCCGTAGCACCAGCAACGACACCGCCGGCAGCACCATGACCAGGCAGTACGCGGCGAGCAGGAGCACCGAGGGCGCGACGCCCACGTCAGCCGAGCCCAGCAGACCGAGCGCCGCGAGGTACGGCAGCATCGTCGCCACCTCGGCGAGCGCCGCCAGCACCGCCAACCCCACCAACCAGCGAACGGACGTCTGGCCGCTGGTGGCCCGGTCCCGCCAGCGGAGTGGCCGGTCGCTGCCGGCGCTGCGCTTGCCGTCGTAGCGGAAGCTGAGCAGGAACAGCCCCACGCCGAGCACCAGTTGCGCCCACCACAGCGGCGGGCTGTCCCACACCCCGCCGAACAGCTCGACGAGCCGAGCCCCGCCGAGGAGCAGCACCAGCCCGAGGACGAAGTAGAAGCCGGCGATCGCCCCGAGGTACGCGAGGATCCGCCCGGCGGCCACCCGTCCCGGCGTCATCAACAGCCAGACCGGAATGAACAACGTGCCGATGCTGGTGCTGTCGATCAACGCGAGCCCACCGAGCGAGAGAAGCGACGCCACATTCATTCATTGATCATCTCTCGCCGTGCACCTGATGGGCGCGGGTATCCGACGCTGCCCCGGCGGCGCTTCCGCCGGGGGTGTAGGTACGCCTACCTGTTCCCTTTGGAGCTGCCCCAGATATGG
This sequence comes from Micromonospora sp. WMMD882, assembly GCF_027497255.1. Classification (NCBI taxonomy): domain Bacteria; kingdom Bacillati; phylum Actinomycetota; class Actinomycetes; order Micromonosporales; family Micromonosporaceae; genus Micromonospora; species Micromonospora sp. WMMD882. Next base: position 4,570,373 of record NZ_CP114903.1, on the reverse strand, counting down.
GGCAGCGGGGTCGGGGGTCGGGGGTCGGGGGCCGAGGTCGGGGCCGGGGCCGGGGGGCGGCGGTCGGGGCCGGGGGCCGAGGTCGGGGCCGAGGTCGGGGTCGGGGGCCGGGGCCGGGGTCGGGGCGGCGGTCGGAGCCCGGGGTCGGCGTCGGAGTTCGGGGTCGGCGTCCAGGGTCCGGTTCGGGCTGGTACTGCTTGTACTGCTTGTCACTTCCGGCGGGCCCAGGCCAGGAACCGTTCGACCACGTTGACGCTGGTGGGCAGCTCGCCGGCAGCGTCGATCATGCGGGTGGCGAGGTAGAGCAGCAGGCCGAGGCGGTCGGTGCCGTACTCGGAGAGCAGCGCCAGCTTCGCCGGCTGGCACGGCCAGGGCGCGCCGCAACCGGAGCACCGCCACGACGGCCGGGCCGCCGCGTGCTCCCGGCCCGGGTAGCTCCGACCCGGGTAGCTCCGGCCTGCGGGCTCCCTGACCACGACTTCCGGGCCCACGTCTTCCGGGCCGGCGTGCTCCCTGCCCACGTGCTCCCTGCCCACGTGGCCCCGGCCGGCGGGTTCCCGCCCTGGATCGGCGGCGCGGGTCACCAACGGCCTCCGTTGCCCCGGCGTTGCTGGGCGGGGGTGGTCAGGCAGGCGGCGTTGATCCACAGGATCCGCGTCGCGTCGGTCGTCGGGCCGCGCGCCACCCCACGGTACGGCAGGGAGAACGGCCCGATCGGGCTCGTCGGGTACGGCATGCCCGACGGTTCCGGTCCGGTCTCGTCGGGGTGGCGTGGTTCCCGATCGGGTGGCTGCTGCTCGGGCCCGGCCTCCCGACGCTCGGGCCGCCACCCGACACGATGCGCGGGCCGCCACCCGGAACGGCGGTCGAGCCGCCATCCGACACGGTGATCTGGCTGCCGCCCCGCCTGGTGATCAGGCCGCCACCCGGAACGGTGACCTGGCCGCCCGCCAGCAAGGTGGTCGGGCCACCCGCCGGAACGGCGATCGGACCACCCGTCGGCACGGTGATCGGGCGTCCGCCGGGACGCGGATCTCTGAGGCCATCGACGCCATGGACGCCCGGGTTCACGGCTTGGGAGGTCGGTCGGAGTTGTGGCGAGTGGGCCGAGCGGGGTCGGGTGACGGCGGTCGGGGCAACGCCACCAGGAGATCAGCCCGCAGGAGCAGGCCAACCGCCAGCGCCGCAACACCGGCCGGTGTCTGGGAGCGAACGGAACAGGCTTGGCATGTCGAGGCATGGTGACACTCTGCTGTGGAGTCGGCTACGTTGAGGAGGGTCCGGACGTGTCCGGGCAGGCCTGGCTGACCAGCTCTCCGGCCTGTGGCGCGGTGAGTAGTTGATGTTCACTTCGGGGAGGCGCGCATGGGCGACGTACCGAGTCCGCTCGCCGACTTCATCGTTGGCGAGATCCGCCGGGCCAGGGGCGCGGGCGGCATGACGCAGGAGACGTTCGGCCGTGGAGCCGGGTTCAGCGCGTCGCACGTGAGCGCGGTGGAGAGCGGCGCCCGGGCGTTGACCATGGACTTCATCAAGGGCGCGGACCGCGCGTTCGGCAACGGCGGCCTCTTCGAACGCATGGTGACGAAACTCGGCGCTCCGTCGTGGTTCCTTCCCTGGCTGGACGCCGAACGCGCCGCGACCCAGCTCCGCTATTTCGAACCCAACCTCGTCCCCGGCATCCTGCAAACCGAGAACTACGCCCGTGCCGTGCTCCGGCTCGACCCCCGCCGCACCGAGGACGAGGTGGGCCGTCGGGCCACGGGACGACTAGAACGGCAGACCATCCTGGCTCGTGAAGCGCCTCCGCAACTGATCGTCGTGCTCGACGAAGGGGCCATCCGCCGAGTGGGTCACGGTGCCGAGAAACTGATGGTGGATCAACTCTTTCACCTCGTAACATGCGCAGAGCGGCCGAACATCAGCATTCACGTCGTCCCAGCCGACGTCGGTGTACACGCTGGACTGTCAGGTCCGCTGTCGCTGGCGCACCTGGCGGACGGAAGTTGGGTCGGCCACCTCGAGAACCAGCTCGGCGGCGATGTCGTGTGCCGGACGGCCGACCTGGATACGCTTTTCGAGCGGTGGGAAAGCATTCGTAACGAGGCACTGTCACGGCGGCAGTCGCTGGAGCTGATCAAGGAAGTGGTGAATCAATGGACCTGAGCGGCGCGCACTGGCGGAAAGCCACTCGTAGCGGCACCAGCGGCGGGAACTGTGTCGAGGTTGCCGACAAGCTTGCCGGCGTCGTCGGCGTACGGGATTCCAAGGACCCGGGTGGGCCGGCGCTGGCCTTCTCTCCGGCCGCCTGGCGCTCCTTCGTCGCCGACGTCCCCACCCGGAGCTGAGCCGTCCGGGTCAGCGGGGGCGGTGGCGGCGGGCCCGGCGGGGCAGGGTGGCGCGCTTGTCGTTCAGGGTGGGCCAGTCGGTGAAGCGGGACGGCGGCACCGCCTGACGGAGCAGGTCGTCCAGGAGCAGGGCCATCGAGTAGTCGGGCTGCCGGGCGAGCACGCGCTCGAGGGCCACCGCTGCCAGCGCCCCCTGCCCCGCCCGGAAGGCGGCGAAGGCGAGCAGGCTGCCGGGCGCGGCGACGAGCTCCGGCTCGCTGCGGCGGAACACGTCCGTCCAGAGGTCGACGTGCGCGTCGTCGCCCTCGGTGCGTTCCCACACGTCGTCCCGGGCGGGCAGGAAGGTCAGCAGCACGCCCAGCCAGGCGACGGCCTGGTCGCTCAGCCGCTCCCCGCGCCGGGTCTGCTCCAGCGCCGCCCGGTGCGCCGCGCCGGCCGGGCGGGTGACCGCCCGCGCCGAGCTCAGCTCCTCGGGCGGGACGGACCGCAGCAGCTCACCGAGGCGGGCCCGGGCCTGGGCGGTCGCCGCCCGCATCGCCTCCCGGGCCGGGCCGGTCACCGGGGCCACCCGCGCGGTGAGCGCCGCGCGATCGGGCAGGGCGACCTGCCCGGCGAAGACAGCGGTGGCGGTGACCTGGCTGGCCGCTGCGTCGTACGGGGTGCCCTCGGGCGGGCAGCACCCGGGATCGGCGCACACGTACGACCAGTAACGGCCGTCGCCGACCCGCAGCGCGTCCACCACGGTGATGCTGGTCTCGCCCACCGCATGCCGGAGGGCGTCCACCGCGGCCGTCACCCGGGCCGCCGGACCGTACCCGATGATCGTGGCCGCCTCGGCGCTCTGCCGGCGGATGACGGCGGTGAGGTGGCGGGCGACGGGCCCGGCGTCGGCGCCCGACGGCGGCAGGTCGGCGCGGGCGGCGAAGACGATCCGTCGGCCCCGGAGGGCCAGCACCACCAGGCTGTCGGCGGGGTGGAAGCCGAGCAGGTACGGGACGGCGGCGATGAGGTCGGCCGGTGAGCGGACGGAGATCCGGGGCTGTTCGGTCGAGTTCATGTCGGCAGCGTGCGCGGCGGCCGGGGCGGGTTTCTGCCCCTGTGGAGGACATGCTTGTCATCCACAGGGGGCGGGACGACGTGCGCAGGTCAACGCGAACCTGCACCGTGTGCAAAAACATCTAGCGCGCCGCACGAGGGGGATGGGCGCACAGGTGGGGCAGCTCGACAGCGTGCCGTGCGCACTGTACGGCCCTTTTTCCTCCGCGCCCGCAGACACCCGCGGACACCAGCCCGCATCGGGCCCACACCGGGCGTCGCGCCAGGCCCGCACCGCCGCCCCGAACGCCGCGCCAGGCCCGCACCGCCGCGCCAGGCCCGCGCCAGGACCGCGCCGGACCCCGCGCCGGACCTGCGCCGGGGCCCACCGCGCCCCGCCGACCGGCTACGTTTCGCTCATGGATCTGGCCTACCTGCGGGCGCACCCGGCGCACCTGCCGACGTTCCTGACCCACCAGCGGATCCGGGAGACGCCGGTCACCGGGGGGAGCATCTGCGCCGCCGCCCGGCTGACCCTGGACGACGGTCACTCGGTCTTCGCCAAGAGCTGGCCGGAGGGGTCGGACCGGCCGGCGCCGGAAGGGTTCTTCGCCAGCGAGGCGGCCGGCTTGCGCTGGCTGCGGGCGGCGGACGCGGTGGGCGTACCCGAGGTGCTGGTGGCGCTGCCGGAGCTGCTGGCGCTCGACTGGATCGAGCCCGGCGAGCCGACGCCCGCCGCCGCCGAGCGGTTCGGTCGCGAGCTGGCCGCCCTGCACCGGGCCGGCGCGCCCGCGTTCGGCGCCGACTGGCCGGGGTTCATCGGCGCGCTGCCGCAGGACAACACCCCCGACTCCGGGCCGTGGTCGACCTGGTTCGTTCGGCGTCGGCTGACGCCGTACCTGCGCCGCTCGGTCGACGGCGGCGCGCTCACCGCCACGGAGACCGCGCTGGTCGAGCAGGTGATCGCGGGCATCGGCGGGTACGGCGGTGACGAGCCGCCCGCCCGCGTCCACGGTGACCTCTGGCCCGGCAACGTGGTGTGGGGGATCGACGGCCGGGCCTGGCTGGTGGACCCGGCGGCGCACGGCGGCCACCGGGAGACCGACCTGGCGCAACTGGCGCTGTTCGGCGGCGTGCCGCACCTGGACCGGGTGCTGGCCGCCTACCGGGAGGCGTGGCCGCTGGCCGACGGCTGGGCGGCGCGGGTCCCGGTGCACCAGCTCCATCTGATGCTGGTGCACACCGCCCTGTTCGGCGCGGGCTGGCGGGAGGCGGTCGGCCGGACGGCCCGGCAGGCGCTGGAGGCGGCGTCCGGTCGCGCTAACGTCGAGCGATGAGCGCAGCGCCACCGCACCCCGGGGTCCTCGACGACCGGTACGGGCGCGTCGCCCGGGACCTGCGTGTCTCGTTGACCGACAAGTGCAACCTGCGCTGCTCCTACTGCATGCCGGCCGAGGGGCTGCCCTGGCTGGCCGGCCCCGACCTGCTCACCGACGACGAGATCGTCCGGCTGGTCGGGGTGGCGGTCCGGCGGCTCGGGGTGACCGAGGTGCGCTTCACCGGCGGCGAGCCGCTGATCCGTCCCGGCCTGACCCGGATCGTGGCCGCCGTGGCGGCGCTGGAGCCCCGGCCACGCATCTCGCTGACCACCAACGGCATCGGGTTGGACCGGGTCGCCCCCGCCCTGGCCGCCGCCGGTCTGGACCGGGTGAACGTGTCCCTGGACACCCTGGACCCCGACCGGTTCGCCCGGTTGACCCGCCGGCCGCGCCTGCCCGACGTGCTGGCCGGCCTGGCCGGGGCGCTGGCCGCCGGCCTCGCTCCCGTCAAGGTCAACTCGGTGCTGATGCGCGGGATCAACGACGACGAGGCCCCCGCGCTGCTCCGCTTCGCCCTGGCGCACGGCTACGAGCTGCGGTTCATCGAGCAGATGCCGCTGGACGCCCAGCACGGCTGGGACCGCGCCGCCATGGTCACCGCCGACGAGATCCTGACCGCGCTCGGCGACGCGTTCGCGCTCGTACCCGATCCGGCCCACCGGGGGGCCGCGCCCGCCGAGACCTGGCTGGTCGACGGCGGTCCGGCCCGGGTCGGCGTGATCGCCAGCGTCACCCGGCCGTTCTGCGGCGACTGCGACCGGACCCGGCTCACCGCCGACGGGCAGATCCGCAACTGCCTCTTCGCCACCGAGGAGTCGGACCTGCGGGGGGCGTTGCGCGGCGGGGCCGACGACGCCGAGCTGGCCCGGCGCTGGCAGCAGGCCACCCGGGGCAAGCGGGCCGGGCACGGCATCGACGATCCGACGTTCCTGCGGCCGGCCCGGCCGATGTCCGCGATCGGGGGCTGAGATGGAGCTCACCGTCCGCTACTTCGCGGGGGCCCGCGCCGCGGCCGGACGTGCCGAGGAGAGCGCCGCCGCCGGGCGTACGCTCGACGAACTGCTCGACGAGCTGGCCGCGCGGCACGGCGACCCGCTGGCCCGGGTGCTGCGGGCGGCGAGTTTCCTGGTCGACGGGGTGACCTGCCATGATCGTCGGGCGCTGCTGCCGGCCGGGGTCACGGTCGACGTCCTGCCTCCGTTCGCCGGGGGCTGAAGGAGGCACATCACGTGTTGGCGGTCCTGGGTTTCGTGGGCACCCTGGCGCTGATCACCGGACTGATCCACTTCTACCTGTGGAAGCGGCTCGTCCGGGACACCACCCGGCCGGGCCGCTGGCGGCGGATCGGCGCGGTCGGCGCCGGGGTGCTCGCCGTGCTCGTTCCGTCGACCATGGTGGCCACCCAGAACGGCCTCTACTGGGTGGCCTGGCCCGGTTACCTCTGGCTGGCGGTGATGTTCTACCTGCTGGTCGTGCTGGTCGCCCTGGAGCTGCCGATGCTGACCGCCCGGCTGGCGCTGCGCCGCCGGGTCGCCGCGGCCGAGCCGACCGCCGCCGCGCCGGAGCCGGCCCTGGTCGGGGGCGCCGGCGCCGCCGACCCGCCGGCTGCCGAGGCGGTCGGGCAGCCCGACCACGACCCGGCCCGCCGGCTGCTGCTGGCCCGCGGCGCGGCCATCTTCGCCGGGCTCACCGCCACCGGCCTCACCGGGTACGGCGTCCGCACCGCCCTCGGCCCGCCGCAGCTCGACCGGGTACGGATCCCGCTCGCCAAGCTTCCCCGCGGCATGGACGGCCTGCGCATCGCCACCGTCTCCGACATCCACCTGGGTCCGCTGCGCGGCCGGGCGCACACCGAGCGGATCGTGGCCGCCATCAACCGGCTCGACGCCGACCTGGTGGCGGTGGTGGGCGACCTGGTCGACGGCACGGTCGCCGAGTTGGGCGGGGCCGCCGCGCCGCTGCGGGACCTGCGTTCCCGGTACGGCAGCTTCTTCGTCACCGGTAACCACGAGTACTACTCCGGCGTGGAGGAGTGGGTGCAGGAGGTGGACCGGCTCGGCCTGCGGGTGCTCCAGAACGAGCGGCTGGAGATCGCCGCGAGGGGCGGCGCGCTGGACCTGGCCGGGGTGAACGACCCGTCCGGGGAGGGCGGCGTCGGGCTGGCCGCCGGCCCGGACTACGCGGCGGCGCTCGCCGACCGGGACCCGTCCCGGCCGGTGGTGCTGCTGGCCCACCAGCCGGTGGCCGCGGTCGAGGCGGCGAAGTTCGGGGTGGACCTGCAACTGTCCGGGCACACCCACGGCGGGCAGATCGTGCCGTTCAACTGGGCGGTCCGGCTCCAGCAGCCGGTGGTCTCCGGGCTCGGCGAGGTGGACGGCACGAAGGTCTACGTGACCAACGGCGCCGGCTTCTGGGGCCCGCCGGTGCGGGTCGGCGCGGAGCCTCAGATCACCCTCGTCGAGCTCCGCTCGACGTGACGCGTCCCGGCCCGGTCCACATAGCGCAGGTCACGCTCGCGCGTGGCGGGCGGAGGCGGTCCGGGCGGGCGTGACAGGATGCGGCGTGCCCCTGTTCAGCGCCGTACCCTCCTCCGGCGGTCCCTCGCCGTTCGTCGCGGACCTGCACATCCACTCGAAGTACTCGCGGGCGTGCAGCCGGGACCTGACCCTGCCGAACCTCGGCTGGTGGGCCCGGCGTAAGGGCATCGGCGTGCTCGGCACCGGCGACTTCACCCACCCCGCCTGGTACGACCACCTGCGGGAGACGCTGCGTCCGGCCGAGCCGGGCCTGTACCGGCTCAGCCCGGAGGCGGAACGGGACATCGCCCGGCGGCTGCCGTCCCGGCTGGCCGACGCGGCCGAGGCCGACCCGGTCCGGTACCTGCTCAGCGTGGAGATCTCCACGATCTACAAGCGGGACGACCGCACCCGTAAGGTGCACCATCTGGTGTACCTGCCGGATCTGGACGCGGTCGAGCGGTTCAACGCCACGCTCGCCCGGATCGGCAACATCGCCTCGGACGGTCGGCCGATCCTCGGCCTGGACTCCCGGGACCTGTTGGAGATCACCCTGGAGGCCAGCCCGGACGGCTACCTCGTCCCGGCGCACATCTGGACGCCGTGGTTCTCGGCGCTGGGCTCGAAGTCCGGTTTCGACGCGATCGCCGACTGTTACGCCGACCTGGCCGGGCACATCTTCGCCGTGGAGACCGGGCTCTCCTCGGACCCGGCGATGAACTGGCGGGTGGGCAGCCTGGACGGGTACCAGCTCGTGTCCAACTCGGACGCCCACTCGCCGCCGGCGCTGGCCCGGGAGGCCACGGTCTTCGCGACCGGGCGGGACTACTTCGCCATCCGGGAGGCGCTGCGCACCGGGGACGGGCTGGCCGGCACCATCGAGTTCTTCCCGGAGGAGGGGAAGTACCACGCCGACGGACACCGGCTGTGCGGGGTGAGCTGGTCCCCGGAGCGGACCCGGGCAGCCGGCGGGCGCTGCCCGGAGTGCGGGAAACCGCTCACCGTGGGCGTGCTCAGCCGGGTCGAGGAGCTGGCCGACCGGCCCGAGGGGCACCGGCCGCCGCAGGCCCGCGACGTCACCCACCTGGTGCCGCTGGCCGAGATCCTCGGTGAGCTGAACCAGGTCGGCCCCCGGTCGAAGCGGGTCGAGGGGAAACTGAACGACCTGGTCGCCGGGCTCGGCCCGGAGCTGGAGATCCTGACCAGCACCCCGCTGCCGGAGATCGCGCGGGTCGGCGGGGAGCTGCTCGCCGAGGGCATCGGCCGGCTGCGCCGGGGCGAGGTGCGCCGGGTGCCGGGCTTCGACGGCGAGTACGGCGTGATCACGCTCTTCGACCCGGACGAGCTGCGTACGTCCGGGAAACCGCAGGCCGACGCGTTGTTCGAGGTGCCCGTACCGAAGCAGCGGGTGACCCGGAAGGAGCCGGCGGCCCGGACGAAGCCGGCGGCGGCGGAGCCGAGGCGACGGCCGACCCGGGAGACCCCGCCGCCCGTCCCGCCGATCGCGGCCGCGCCGTCGCCGCACGAGCCGTTCGAGCCGATGCTCGCCGGCATGGAGGAGGTCGGCACCGGCCTGCTGGACCGGCTGGACGCGATGCAGCGGGTGGCCGCCTCCGCGCCGGGCGGTCCGCTGCTGATCGTGGCCGGGCCGGGCACCGGCAAGACCCGGACGCTGACCCACCGGATCGCGTACCTCTGCGCCGAGCTGAACGTCTTCCCGGAGACCTGCCTGGCGATCACCTTCACCCGGCGGGCCGCCGAGGAGCTGCGGCACCGCCTCGACGGGCTGCTCGGGCCGGTCGCCGAGGACGTCACCGTCGGCACGTTCCACTCCCTCGGGTTGGCGATCCTGCGGGAGAACGCCGAGGCGGCCGGCCTGCCGCCGGACTTCCGGATCGCCGACGACGTCGAGCGCGCCGCCGCCCGCGCGGAGGCCGGCGACGACATCGCCACCTACACCGCGCTGCTGCGCAAGCAGCAGCTCGTCGACCTGGACGAGCTGCTCAGCCTGCCGGTGGGGCTGCTGCGCGCCGACCGCAAGCTGACCCAGCGGTACCGGGACCGCTGGCGGTGGATCTTCGTGGACGAGTACCAGGACGTCGACGCGGTCCAGTACGAGCTGTTGCGGCTGCTCAGCCCGGCCGACGGCAACCTCTGCGCGATCGGCGACCCGGACCAGGCGATCTACTCGTTCCGGGGCGCGGACGTCGGGTACTTCCTGCGTTTCGCCGAGGACTTCACCGACGCGCGGCCCGTCCGGCTGAACCGCAACTACCGCTCGTCGGCGCCGATCCTGGCCGCGGCGGCGCAGGCCATCGCGCCGTCGTCGCTGGTCCGGGGCCGCCGGTTGGATCCGGCCCGGCTCGACCCGGAGGCCCCGCTGGTCGGCCGGTACCCGGCGGCGTCCGTCGCCGACGAGGCCGACTTCGTGGTACGCACCGTCGACGAGCTGGTCGGCGGCCTCTCCCACCGGTCGCTGGACTCCGGACGGATCGACGGGCGCAGCACCACCCTCTCCTTCTCGGACATCGCCGTGCTGTACCGCACCGACGCCCAGGCCGCCCCGATCCTGGACGCGCTGAGCCGGGCGAACGTGCCGGTGCAGAAGCGGTCGCACGACCGGCTGCGGGACCGGCCCGGCGTGGCGGCGATCGCCCGCGAGCTGCGGCACGCCGACGGCCTCGACGGCGGGCTGCCGGCCCGGGTACGGCTGGTCGGGCAGCTCCTCGCCGACCGGTACGCCGCGCCCACCCTGGATGCCACCGGCTCGGTGCGCCCGGAGGACGTCCGGGCCGCGGTCGACCTGCTCACCCCGCTGGCCCGACGCTGCGGCGACGACCTGCCGCTGTTCCTGTCGCAGCTCGCCACCGGCGCGGAGGTGGACGCGCTCGACCCGCGTGCCGAGGCGGTCACCCTGCTCACCCTGCACGCCGCGAAGGGGTTGGAGTTCCCGGTGGTCTTCCTGGTCGGCTGCGAGGACGGGCTGCTGCCGTTGCGCTGGCCGGGCTCGACGCCCAGCGACGACGACGTCGCCGAGGAGCGGCGGCTGTTCTTCGTCGGGCTGACCCGCGCCCAGGACCGGCTCTACGTCAGCCACGCCGCCCGCCGCGCCCGGCACGGGCCGGAACGGGAGGTCCGCCCGTCGCCGTTCCTGGACGCGATCGATCCGGGACTGTTCGAACGGTTCGGCGCGGCGGAGCCGGCCCGCCCGAGGAACCGGCAGCTACGGCTGATGTGAGGGCCGTCGCGACCCGCGCGGCCACGAGCCGTGAGCTGATCAGTCGTTCACGCTACGGTGACCCCACGTCGGCGTCCGCCCCGGTCGCCCGGCCCTCACGACCCGTGCCAGGAGGCGAGCATGGCGAACCACGGACCGCCGGGGGCCGGCCGACCGGACCCGTGGTCCGGGCGACGCCCGGACCAGCCGTACCAGCCCCGCGACCGGGGTGGCTGGACGGAGCCGGCCGGCAGCGGCCACCCGTACCAGGAACGCGACCCTTACCAGGCTGGTGACCCGTACCGGGGCGGAGAGCCGTACCGGGGCGGAGAGCCGTACCCGGCGGCGGAGCCGTACCGGCGGGGTGGGCCGTATCCGGCGGAGCGGCGGGACGGATACGGTCCGCCGGTTTCCGGCGGTCAGCTTCCGGCGTTCCTCGGCGGGCCCGAGCCGGCCGCCGCGCCCCCGCCGCGTCGGCGCGGCCGGGGCCGGACGGTCGCGGTGCTCGCCGTGCTGGTGGTGCTGGTGCTCGGCGGTGGCGCGGGCCTGTTCTGGCTGGCCAACTCGGACGAGACGGCCCCGGACGAGGTCGCCGCCCTGCCGTCGGTGACGCCCGCGCCGACCGACGCGCCGCCGTCCGCGCCGCCCGACGAGCCGGCGGACGTCTCGCCGAGCGCGCTCGCTCCCGAGTCGTCGGCCGACCCCCGGTTCGCCGAGGTGGGGCAGTGCGTACGCAACGAGGCGTCGGCCGGGGCGCGGCCGAAGCTGCTGATCACCGGGTGCGCGCCGAAGACGTACGAGGTGCTGCGGCGGTTCGACGGGGCGACCAGCGGCGAGAAGGACGCCGAGACGAAGTGCGCCCGGGTCGACGGGTACACCGACTGGTACTTCTACAACAGCGAGCTGGACACCCTCGACTTCGTGCTCTGCCTCAAGCTCCGCTGACCGGGCCGACCGGACCGGCCGGGCCGTCGGGTCGCCGAGCCGGGCCGCCGGGGCCGGAGCGGCGTACGCGGTAGCCGCTTCTACAGCTCTCTACGGTGGACGCTAGAAAGCCGTAGACGGGCCTCGACACGACACGCCGGTAGCCTCCTCTACCCACTTCTAGCTGGCACGTTAGACGGCCCGATACGGTGCGAGACGTGGATCCCGTCCGCAACCCGTACGCCCCGGGCGCGGGGCAACGCCCACCCGAGCTGGCCGGTCGGGGGCGGGAGCTCGACGTGTTCGACGTGGTGCTGGAGCGGATCGCCCGGGGGCGACCGGAGCGCAGTCTGATGCTCACCGGGCTGCGCGGGGTGGGCAAGACCGTCCTGCTCAACACGCTGCGTTCCGCGGCGATCGGCCGGCTGTGGGGCACCGGCAAGATCGAGGCCCGGCCGGACCAGTCGTTGCGGCGGCCGGTGGCGGCGGCCCTGCACATGGCGGTACGCGAGCTGGCCTCCCGGCACCGGGCGCCCGACCGGATCGACGCGTTCCTCGGCGTGCTCAGGGCGTTCGCCCAGCGCGGCCCGGCGAGCGCCGACGGGCGGCGGGGCACGACCGCCCCGCGCCTGCGGGACCGCTGGCAGCCGGGCATCGACGTGCCGGCGAGCAGCGGCCGGGCCGACTCCGGGGACATCGAGATCGACCTGGTCGAGCTGCTCACCGACGCGGCGAGCGTGGCCGCCGACGTGGGCACCGGCATCGCCGTGTTCATCGACGAGATGCAGGATCTCGGCCCGGAGGACGTCTCCGCGCTCTGTGCCGCCTGCCACGAGCTGTCGCAGCTCGGCGCGCCGTTGATCGTGGTGGGCGCCGGGCTGCCCCACCTGCCGGCGGTGCTCAGCGCGGCCAAGTCGTACTCCGAGCGGCTCTACCGTTACCAGCGCATCGACCGGCTGGACCGGATCGCCGCCGACCAGGCGCTCTGCGCGCCGGCCGCGCGGGAGGGCGTCGAGTACGAGTCGAAGGCGCTCGACCTGCTGTACGAGTCCTCCGGCGGCTACCCGTACTTCGTCCAGGCGTACGGGAAGGCCACCTGGGACAACGCGCCCCGCTCGCCGGTCACCGCCGACGACGTCCGGGTGGCCGCCCCGGAGGCCGAGGCGGAGCTGGCGGTGGGGTTCTTCGGCTCCCGCTTCGAGCGGGCCACCCCGGCCGAGCGGGAGTACATGCGGGCGATGGCGACGCTGTCCCGCCTCGACGGCGACCCCGGGGCGGCGCGGGACGACCTGGACGCGGTGCCGACCGCCGAGATCGCCCGGTCCCTGGACCGGAAACCGGCGAGCCTCTCGCCGGCCCGGGACGCGCTGATCAAGAAGGGGCTGATCTACTCCGGTGAGCGGGGCACGGTCGCCTTCACCGTCCCGCACTTCGGCCGGTACCTGCGCACCCAGCCCGGCTGAGCCCGGGGGGTCAGACGGGTCGCGGGGGTCAGACCCGGGACCACGGGGGCGGGAAGACCACCTCGCCCGGGGGCGGCTCCGCCGCGCCGCTCACCGCCAGCGGCAGCACCAACGCCTGCCACGGCTCCCCCAGCCCGGACCACGGGCTGGACAGCCCCGCCCGGTCCGCCGGGCCGAACCCGAACCGGCGGTAGAAAGCCGGGTCGCCGAGCACCACGACCAGCCGCTCGCCGAGCTCGGTGGCGGCTTCCAGGGCGGCCTGCACGACGGAGGTCCCCAGACCGATCCGTTGCCGGTGCGGGGCCACGGCGACCGGCCCGAGCACCAGCGCGGGAAACTGCGCGGGGCTCACCCGGACCCGGGTGAGCAGGGCGTAGCCGGCCAGCTCACCGCCGTACTCGGCGACCATGGCCAGCTCGGGGAGCCAGGCGGCGCTGCCGCGCAACTCCTCGACCAGGCCGACCTCCGGGGGGACCGCGAGGTCGGGGCGGGCGAACGCCCCGGCGAGCACCTGCCGGATCGGCTCGGTGTCGGCGGGCCCCTCGGGTCGCAGCCGCAGCGTGGTCATCCTCGGGACGTTACCCGCCCCGCCGGGTCCACCCGGGACGCGCGCGACGGGTCGGCGAGTCGCGCGCCGCCGGCCGCCGTGACCGCCCCGGACCGGGGCGGAGGTGGCGGGCAGATCGACGGTTGCAGCCATAATCCCTGCCGGGACGGGGTATGACTGACCCATGAGTCCCTTGCGCTCCCTCGCCCGAGTCCTGCTGAGCGGCGTCTTCGTGACCGGCGGGCTCCGCCAGTTCCGTGATCCCGGTCGGTACGTCGAGCAGTCCAAGCCGGTCACCGACCGGATCACGCCGCTGCTGGAGCAGACCGCGCCCACCCTGCCCAGCGACGCCGAGACGCTGATCCGGGCCAACGGGGCGGCGCAGGTGGTGGGCGGCCTGCTCCTGGCCACCGGGCACGCCACCCGGCCGGTGTCGTTGCTGCTCGCCGGGTCGCTGGTGCCGACCACCCTGGCCGGTCACCCGTTCTGGGCGCAGGACGACCCGGCGGCCCGGGCCGGCCACCAGGTGCACTTCCTGAAGAATCTCGGGCTGATCGGCGGCCTGCTGCTGGCCGCCGCCGACACGGGTGGCCGCCCCAGCCTCCGGTGGCGGGCCGGGCACCGGATCGGCCACTCCCGACGTTCGGTGCGACGTGCCGTCCGGACCGCCCGGCGGGAGACCCGGCTCGCCGTACGGACGGCGACCGCGGCCCGTCGACTTCCCGGCTGATCCGGTCGGCGCCCTGGCCGGGCCGGTCGGCTCCCCGGCCGGGTCGCTCGGCCGACAACCCGACTGACCTGGTCGGACATTCCTCGAACCAAGGCCTCACCCCCCGCTAAGGCCGCTAATCCCCTGAACCACCCGCGAAGCGTTAACGCGGTGGAAATGTCAAAAACTGGTGTGGGATCGGACACGGTCACGTAACGCGGGAGGCATCAAGGTGAGGCACCGTTCTAGGCTCCGTGCAGGACCTGGACGGATAGGACGAAGTTGGTACGGGGGTGGCCACGCCATGCCGGCGACCGTCGAGAGACGGGCGGACCGCTTCGCCCCCGTGCGCCGGGTGGTCCGGGGCATCGACCGCCGGACGGCGATCCGCCTCGGCATCGTGGCCGCCGCCGTCTACGCCGCCTGGAGCGCCGTCGGAGCGTTCGGCCGTCCGTACAACTTCTTCGACATGAAGATCTACCACGGGGCGATGGTCTGGTGGGTCACCGGTAACGAGCTGTACGAGTTCGTCGCCCCCCGGACCACCCTCGGGTTCACCTACCCCCCGTTCGCCGGGCTGGTCATGCTGCCGATGGCGCACCTGCCCGTGCCGGCCGCCGGCTGGCTCAACGCGCTCGGCAGCGTGGCCGCGCTGACCGTGGTGCTGGCCGCGCTGCTCCGACCGATCGTCGACCGGCTCGGTCAACCCCTGTGGTTCGTCGTCGCGGTCGCGGCGCCCCTCGCGGTCGCCATCGAGCCGGTCCGCGAGACCCTCGGGTACGGCCAGGTGAACCTGCTGCTCTTCGCGCTGGTCGCCGCGGACCTGATCGGCCTGAGGTGGCGGTCCCGTCGGGGCACCCGGTACCGCCGCGACGACGGGCCGCTGCGCCGGTTCGTGTACGGCGGCGGCTGGGCCGGCGCGGGGATCGGGCTGGCCACCTCGATCAAGCTCACCCCGGCGCTGTTCATCGTCTACCTGCTGATCACCCGGCAGTGGCGGGCCGCCGCGACGGCCACCGGCACCGCCGCCGGCGTCTCCCTGGGCATGTTCGCCGTCGCCGGGGAGGAGTCCCGCGCCTACTTCACCCAGGTGCTCTGGCAGACCGAACGGGTCGGCGCGGCCGACATGACGCCGAACCAGTCGCTGGCCGGTCTGCTGGCCCGGCTCTACGACTCGATCGAGACGCCCGGGCTGCTCTGGTTCTCGTTCGCGGTGCTGATGCTCGCGCTGGGCCTCTCCCGGGCCGCGAACGCCCGCGCCGACGGTGACGAGCTGACCGCGTTCACCCTCGTCGGGCTCACCACCAACGTGATCAGCCCGATCTCGTGGACGCACCACCTGGTCTGGGTCATCCCGGCGATCGTGGTGCTGGCCGACGCGGCGATCCGGCGGCGCGAGGCGAGCCGGGGCCTGGTCCAGCGGTCCGGGCCGGCATCGTCGTACGGGGGGCCGCCCGGCGTCAACGGGCTCCGGCCGCCCATCTGGTACCCGGCGATGACCGGGTTCCGGCACGGGGCCGCCGCCGTGGCGCTCTACCTGCTCTTCCTGGTCTCGCCCATCTGGCCGTACGAGCACCAGCTTCCCGAGGTGTCGCACTACGCCGACGGGCTGTTCGGCGCGCTGATGGAGAACTCGCTGGCCCTGGCGCTGATCGTGCTGGTGGCGGCGCTGCCCTGGCGGCCCGGCGCCGAGCCGGCCTTCTACACCGAGCGTCCGGCCCGGCCGGAGGCGGTCGGCCGACGCTGACCGTGGGCCCGCCCGGTCACGGGCAGTTGACCCACTCCTCGGCGCCGTCGGCGAAGACCTGCCGTTTCCAGATCGGCAGCCGGGCCTTCACCTCGTCGACCAGGCGGGCGCAGGCCGCGAACGCGGCGGCACGGTGGGCCGTGCTGACCGCCGCGACCAGGGCGACGTCACCGATCGCCAGGGGGCCGATCCGGTGCGAGACGGCCACCGCGTACACGTCCGGGTCGGCGGCCACCTCGGCGGCGACCTGCCGGAGCACCTCGGTGGCGCTGGGGTGGCCCTCGTACTCCAGGGCGGTGACCGACCGGCCGTGGTCGTGGTCGCGCACCACGCCCTGGAAGGAGACCACCGCCCCGGCCCGCCGGTCGGCGACCGCCGCCTCGTGCCCGGCGAGGTCGAGCGGCTCGACGGTCACCTCGGCCCGCGCCACCCGCACGGCGGTCGCGGCGGCCCCCGGCGGCACGGCGGTCGCGGCGACGCCCGACGGCACGGCGACGCCCGACGGCACGGCGGTCGCGGCGGCCCCCGGCGGCACGTCCGCCGCTGGGACGGCG
Source organism: Micromonospora sp. WMMD882 (assembly GCF_027497255.1). Taxonomy (NCBI): domain Bacteria; kingdom Bacillati; phylum Actinomycetota; class Actinomycetes; order Micromonosporales; family Micromonosporaceae; genus Micromonospora; species Micromonospora sp. WMMD882. The sequence goes on along the minus strand of NZ_CP114903.1, from coordinate 4,553,934 downwards.
GCGGTCGGGTTCACCATGTCCGTTCCCCGGGCAGCAGGGGCAGCGGCACCATCGGCACCCGGGCCCCGGGCTCTCCGCTCGTCCCCGGCCGGATCACCGCGAACCCGTCGGCGCCGGCCAGACCGCGCAGCATCGCCGAGCCGACGTGCCGGACCGGTCGGGCGGCGCCGTCCGTCGCGTCGAGCCGGACCAGGGCGAGGTGGGTGTGGTCCCCGCGGCCACGGATCGGCTCGGCCAGCGTGACCTGCGGCAGCGTCGGCATCGGCCGGCCCTGGAGCCCGGCCAGCAGCGGGGCGACAAGCGAGACCAGGGCGACGATCGCCGACTGCGGGTTGCCGGGCAGCCCGGCCACGAACCGGGCCCGACCGTCGGCGCCGACGAGTCGGGCCAGCAGCATCGGGAACCCGGGCCGGACGGCGACCGTGTTGACCACGTAGTCCGCGCCGAGCGCCTGGAGCGTCGGGTGCAGGTGGTCGACCGGCCCGTGCATCGTCCCGCCGGTGGTGCAGACCAGGTCGGCCCCGGTCAACGCCTGACCGAGGGCGCTCACGTGCGCGGAGAGCGTGTCGGCGACCGGGCCGACCACGTCGGACGGCCGCACCTGGCAGCCGTACCGGCGCAGCCAGGCCGGCACGGCCGGGCCGAGGGCGTCGCGGACCCGGCCGCCGCCCGGCGGGCCGGTGGTCAGCAGCTCGTCGCCGAAGACCAGCAGGGCCGCGCGGGGCGGCCGGCGGACCGGGAGCGAGTCGTGACCGCAGGAGGCGGCCAGCCCGATCAGCGCCGGGTCGACCGGGGTGCCGGCCGGGAGCAGCTCCTCACCGGCCGCGGCCTCCTCGCCGGGCAGTCGCCACTCCGGAGCGGGTCGGGGCGTGCCGGTCACCCGGCCGTCGGCGGTCCGGCCGGACTCCTCGACCCGCAGGATGGCGGTGGTCCCCTCGGGCACCATCGCGCCGGTGGCGATCTCGACCGTGACGCCGTCCCCGGTCAGCGGGTCCGGGGCGCCTCCGGCGAGCACCCGGCCGACGACCCGCCACGGGCCCGCGCCGCGTACCGCCCAGCCGTCGACGCTGGAGGTCGGGAAGGCGGGCAGGTCGGTGCGGGTGGTCAGGGGCGCGGCGAGGGTGTGTCCGTCCGCTTCGGCCAGCGACCGGTCGACGACGGGGAGCGCGGCGGCCGAGCCGACCGCGTACCCCCGGGCCCGGGCTTCCTCCCAGCCTGCCGGCGGTGGCGCGGCGGCCGGTTGCCCGGCGGCGCTGGTCCCGGTCGGCTCGCTCCGCACAGTCACGCGGCCAACCCTATCGGGCGGGGTCAGTGGTCGCCGCCGCGTAGCTGGTCGACGGTGTGGCCGAGGATCGGCTCGAGCACCGCGAGCCCGTCGCGGGCGCCGCCGGTGGAGCCGGGCAGGTTCACCACGAGCGTCCGGCCCGCCACCCCGGCCAGCCCCCGGGACAGCGCCGCGGTGGGGACCGTGGCCCGGCTGTGCGCGCGGATCGCCTCGGCGATGCCGGGGATCTCGTAGTCGAGCACGGCCCGGGTGACGTCCGGGGTCCGGTCGGTGGGGGTCACGCCGGTGCCGCCGCTGGTCAGCACCACGTCGACGCGGTCGGCGACGGCCTCCCGCAGCGCCCGACCGACCGGCTCGCCGTCGGCGACCACCACCGGTTCGTCGACCGTGCAGCCCAGTTCCCGCAGGCCGGCGACGAGCAGGGGACCGCTGGTGTCGGCGTAGACCCCGGCCGCGGCCCGGTTGGACGCCACGATCACCCGGGCCCGGATCACGGCCGGTCCGCCGGCCGCTGCCAGTCGCCGGTACGGCCGCCCTCCTTGCGGAGTACGCGTACCGCGTCGATCGACGCCGCCGGGTCGACGGCCTTGACCATGTCGACCAGGGCGAGCCCGGCGGTGGCGACCGCGGTGAGCGCCTCCATCTCGACGCCGGTCCGGTCGGCGGTCCTCGTGGTCGCGGTGATCTCCACCGTGTCGGCGGTGAACGCGAAGTCGACGGTGACGCTGTGCAGCGCGATGGGGTGGCAGAGCGGCACCAGCTCGGGGGTGCGCTTCGCGCCCATGATGCCGGCGAGCCGCCCGACGGCGAGCGCGTCGCCCTTGGGGAGCCCGTCCCGGCGGAGCAGCCCGATCACCTCGGGGGTGGTCCGTAGCCGGCCGGCCGCCACGGCCCGCCGACCGGAGACCGGCTTGGCCGAGACGTCGACCATGTGGGCCGCGCCCGCCTGGTCGAGGTGCGTCAACTGCGCGGGTTCGGTCACCCGGCGAGCCTATCGCCGGGCGGGGCTCCGCCGCCCGCTGGGCCGACGGCCGGTGTCCGGGCGGCCGATTGCCCCACCCGCCCGGTTGCGATTCCCTAAGATGCCCGACAGGTATTCCGGACCGGTGACCACGAGACGCCCGGGCGGGGCGAGGGGGAACTCCCGCGCCACTGTCCGTACGTCTACCAATTCGGTGAGGATCGGCGCGGAGCGGGATCGGAGGGGAACGGAATGAGCACGCTCCGGTCCACGCCGGACACGCCACGCCGACGGGCCGTCGGCCGGATGCGCGGAGACCATTCGGCAGCGCCGGGCGACACGGCGAATGCGGAGCGAAAGCAGATCGCCCCGCTCCGCATCGGACGGTTGGACGGATAGTTACAATAGGCCATACTCTTAACTAATGTTGCATATAGCGACATTTATCGTACCGAACCTGCCATTCCGTCCCCTAGGCTGCTGGTAGACCGAGCGGAGCGGGCGCCGGAGACGGTGCCGGTGGAAGAAGGGGCCGGAGCCATGCGTGGCAGCGAGTGGGAGTGAATTAGACCGCGGAAGCGAAGAATCCCTGCGGTACGCTGCACGAGCCAGCGAACCCCGGGGAAGCACTGTGACCCTTCTCAGGCGACGCGTCAATGAGACCGATCGGCAGCTTCGACTGCTTGTCGGTCTCGTCGTCGTGTTGGCCGTCATGGTCGAGACGACCGCGGTCGCCATCGCGGTCGCGACCCGCCTGCCGACCTCCCTCAACGATGTCGCAATGCTGGTGATGCTCACGTTCACGACTTTCGTCAGCACGTCCACGAAGGCACGGGTACGCATCCGCTCGACCACGCATTCCATCAGTTGGAACGAAACGGCAATCATCATCGGAGTGGCGATCGCCCCCACTTCCTGGGTGGTCGTCTGCACCGGCCTCGGCGTCGCCCTGGGCTCGGTCAAACTGCCCGCCATCAAGATGGCGTTCAACGTCGGCAAGAACGTCCTGGTCGCCGGGGCCGCCGGGCTCGTCCTGGTCAGCATGGGCTGGTCGTGGCCCCCCGCCGAGGTCACCGGGCTCGTCGTCGGCGTCGCCCTCGCCTACCTCGCCGCCGCTCTCCTCGACGATCTCCTCGCCATCCCGGTGATCGCGCTCGCCTCCGGCACCCGCATCTCCCGGCAGTTCCGCAGCAACCTGGACCTCCGGCTCACCGGCTTCGCCGTCCGGTTCGTGGTGGCCCTGGCCACCCTCGTCATCATCCAGGCCGACACCCGCCTGCTGCTCGCCGTGCCACCACTCGTGGTGAGCCTGCACCTGGCGTACTCGCACCGCATCCAGACCCGCACCGAACAGCAGGCGTGGCAGCGGCTGGCCCGCACCACCGACGCGCTCAACTCGGTCGACCTGGACAAGGTGCTGACCACCGCCGTCACCCAGGCCGCCGAGCTCTTCTCCGCCGACGAGGTCGAGATCGAGCTGCGCGACGGCGGACGCAGCGTACGCGGCGGCAGCGGCACGATCAGCTACGACGGCCCGGCCGGCGGCCCCCCCACCGTGGACGGCTCGGTCATCCCCATCCCCCTGGAAGGGCACGACCGGGGCCCCGACGTCGGCGTGCTGCGCCTGCGGTTCCGCGGCCCGGTCCGCCTCTCCGAACGCGAGCAGTACACCCTGCGTACCTTCGCCTCCGCCCTGTGCACCGCGGTCCGCAACGCGCAGGCGTACGCCGAGCTGGCCCGGGTCGCCGCCGACCACGCGTACGCCGCCACCCACGACGCCCTGACCGGCCTGGCCAACCGCCGGCACCTGCTCGACCAGGGCAGCGCCCAGCTCGAACAACGACACGCCGACGGCGTCACCGCGCTGGCCCTGATCGACCTCAACCACTTCAAGGAGATCAACGACACCCTCGGGCACGCCGCCGGAGACCGGGTGCTGGTGCAGGTCGCCGCCCGGCTGCGCGACGCCGTACAGGCCGACGACCTGGTCGCCCGGCTCGGCGGTGACGAGTTCGCCGTCCTGCTCCGCGGGCTGCCCGCCCCCGCCGTGGCCGCGCACCGCGCGGAGTCCCTGCTCGCCGTCCTGCACGAGCCGTTCGACCTGGACGGCATGCGGATCAGCGTCGAAGCCAGCGGGGGCATCGCCACCGCGCCCACCCACGGCGGCATGGCCGAACTGCTGCGCCGCGCCGACGTCGCCATGTACCAGGCCAAACGCAACGCCCAGCGGCTCGCCTCCTACACCCCCGGCCGGGACACCGCCGACCTCGGCCGGCTCACCCTCGGCGGCGACCTGCCCCGGGCCGTCGCCGACCACGAGTTCGCGGTCGACTTCCAACCCATCGTCGACCTCGGCACCGGCGAGGTGGTCAGCGCGGAGGCCCTTACCCGCTGGCACCACCCCACCAACGGCACCGTCGACCCGGGCCGCTTCCTCAGCACGGTGGAACGCTCCGGCCTGCTCCCGGCGTTCGCCGACACCGTGCTCGACCAGGCCCTCGTCGCCCTGGTGAGCTGGCGGGAGGCCGGCTTCGACCTGCCCGTCGCGGTGAACGTCTCCCCGCGCAGCCTGCTCGACGCCCGCTTCCCCGGCTCGGTGCTGGCCCGGCTGCGCGCCCACGACCTGCCACCCGACCGGCTGATGCTGGAGCTCACCGAAAACCTCACCCTCAGCCAACTCGACGTCGTCGACCGGGTGCTCGGCCGCCTGCGCGACGCGGGCGTACGGCTGGCGCTGGACGACTTCGGCACCGGCTACTCCTCGCTGTCGCTGCTCTCCCGCATCCCGGTGCACGAAATCAAGATCGACCGGACCTTCGTCACCGACATGGAGTCCTCGGCCGAGGCCGCCGCCGTGATCCGGTCCACCCTCGACCTCGGCCGCAGCCTCGACCTCGACGTGGTCGCCGAAGGCGTGGAGAGCGAGCCGCAACGCCGTGCCCTCTGGGAGCTCGGCTGCCTCGCCGGGCAGGGGCACCTCTTCGCCCGTCCGATGCCCGCCGACCTGTTCCTCGCCACCCTGCGTCGCGGGACCGGCGGTCGCCCCGGCCACCTCGCCCCACCCCTGCACGACGCCGGCGCGGTCATCCGGCTCGCGCCCGGCCGCCGCCAGCACCACCGGAACCGGACGGACCGTCTGCCACACTTTCCGGCGTGACCGCAGCCGACGACCCGGACCACCCGCCGACACCCACACCCGCCGAGCCGGCCGCACCGACCCGGCCCCGGGTCACCGGTCCGGCCCGGCGCGTCTGGCGGGCCGTCGACACCAGAGGCGGCGGCCTGCCCCTGGACCTCGGCCTCTACGCCACCTCCGCCGCGTTCGCCGCGCTCACCGCCGTCACCTCCACCCTGCCGTCCCACCGGGCCTGGGGCGCGGTCGCCGCCGTCGGCTACCTGGTCGCCGCCCTGCTCGCCGCCGGGCAGCTCCTCGCCCGCCGCAGCCGCCCGGCCGCCCCGCTCGCCGGCACCGCCGCCCGCGCGACGGTCACCGGCCTGACCTGGGCCACCACCGCCCTGCTCCCGCTCGGCTGGCAGGCCGTGCAACGTGCCGCCGGGCACGCCGACCGGGCCCAGGAAGAGGTGCTCGTCGTCGAGCGCTCCGGCGACCGGCTCGTCCACGACGGCACCCCATACCTCGGGCCGGACGCGATCGCCGCCCTCCCGCCGGGCGAACAACTGCTCGGCTACACCCCGTACCAGCCGGGCATGGCGGTGTTCGGCCTGCCCCGGGCCGCCCTCGACACCTGGTGGACCGACGCCCGCCTGGCCTTCGCCCTGGCCACCGCGATCACCCTGGCCCTCGCCGTACACGTGCTGCGCGCCACGCCCGCCCACGCCACGCCCGCGCACGCCACGCCCGCCCACGCCACGCCCGCCCACGCCGACGCCGTTGCCGGTCGCGCCGACGCGGCCGGGTCCACGCCCGCCGGCGAGCACCGCCGCCCCCTCGACGCCGCCCTGGTCCGCGCCGTCCAGGCCGCCACCGTCCTGCCCGTCTGCGCGCTCACCCTCGCCACCGGCGGCGACGACCTCCCCGTACTCGCGCTCTGCCTGCTCGCCCTCGCCCTCGCCGCCACCGGCCGACCCGGTCGGGCCGGACTCGCCGTCGGCCTGGCCGGGGCGCTCAAGCTCCTCGCCTGGCCGGTCGCCCTGGTCCTGCTCTTCTGGGCGGGCGCCCGCCACGCCACCGGCCGGTACGCGGTCGGCGCGTTCGGCCTGCCCGCCGCCGCCCTGCTCCCCGCCCTGCTGGTCGACCGGGACGCCCTGGTCGAGAACGTGCTGCGTTTCCCGCTCGGCCAGGGCCTCGTCACCAGCCCGGCACAGTCCCCGCTGCCGGGCCACCTGATCGCCACCGGCCTGCCCGCCGGCCGCGCCGTCGCCGCCGCCCTGCTGGTCGTCGCCGGGCTCGCCATCACCGTCCGGCTCCTGCGCCGCCCACCCCGCACCGCCGCCACCAGCGCCGTGATCTGCGGGTACGGACTGCTCGCCGCGATCGCCCTGATGCCCGCCACCCGCTTCGGGTACCTCCTCTACCCGCTCGCCCTGCTGGTCTGGGCGCCCGCCCTCCGGCTCGCCTCTTCACCGCAAGTACCCGGCGGAACCGGCCGGGAAGGCGTAGACCTGAGGCATGACCACCACCTACCGTGACCGCGCCGAGGCCGGCGCGATGCTCGCCGACCGGCTGACCGGGCTCACCGACCGCACCGACGTGGTGGTGCTCGGCCTCGTCCGGGGCGGCGTGCCGGTCGCCGAGGTGATCGCCCGACGCCTCGACGCCCCCCTCGACGTGCTGGTCGTCCGCAAACTCGGCATGCCCTGGGCGCCCGAGGTCGCCTTCGGCGCGCTCGGCCCCGGCGGCGTCCAGGTGCGCAACGACCCGGTCGCCGACCGACTCGACCCCGCCGACATCACCGAGGTCACCCGACGCGAACAGGCCGAACTCGACCGTCGGGAACGGCTCTACCGGGCCGGCCGGCCGCCGCTGGACCTGGCCGGACGCACCACCGTCATCGTCGACGACGGCCTCGCCACCGGGGCCACCGCCCGCGCCGCCGTCCAGGTCACCCGACGGCTCGGCGCACGCCGGGTGGTGGTCGCCGTCCCGGTCGGCTCCCCGGAGGCGTACGAGATGCTCGCCGCCGAAGCCGACCAGGTGGTCTGCGCCCAGCGGCCACCCGACTTCGGCGCGGTCAGCCGCTACTACGACGACTTCCACGAGGTCACCGACGACGAGGTGACCGGCGCGCTCGCCGCCTCCTGAGTGCAACAGTCACCGGGTACCGTCGAGAGATGCAGCTCATCTGTCCCAAGTGCCGCGGAGACATGCGCCAGTACGAGCGCAGCGGCGTCGTCATCGACCAGTGCGGCGAATGCCGTGGCATCTTCCTCGACCGCGGCGAGCTCGAAAAGCTGTTCGAGGCCGAGGCCAACTGGAACAAACAGCACAACGCCGGGCCCCCGCAGGTCCCCGGCCAGCCGCACGCTCCCGCCCCGCCCGGCGGTTACGCGCCCCCGCCGCCGCCCCCGCCCGGCGCCGCCCCGCACCACCAGCCCGGGTACGGCGCGGTTCCCCCGCCGCCGCCCCCGCCGCCGCCCGGCTACCCGCCCACCCACGCTCCGGCGTACGGCGGCCACCAGCAGCACTACGGCTACCACGGCCACTACCGCCGCAAGAAGAAGCAGCACGGCTTCCTCGGCGAGCTCTTCGACTGACAGCGCGCCGGGAGGGGACGTGTCCCGGGCGCGCGGGACGGTCCCCTCCCGACGCCCGGCGTTCCTGGCGCTGCTCGCCGCCCCGCCGGTGTTCCTGGCGCTGCTCGCCGCCCCGCCGGGCGTGCAGCGTGCGACCCTCGACGGCATGACCGAGCTCCGGCAGGCCGAGGCCCTCGCCCAGGCGTACGCGGGCATCACCGCCGTCGTCGCCGACCTCGACGACGGCGACCTGCGACGACCCACCCGCTGCCGGGGCTGGCTCGTCGCCGACCTGCTCCTGCACGTGCTCGGCGACGCTCAGCGCGCCCTGGTCACGCTGGCCAGCCCCGCCGACGGGCCCGCCGACGTCGACCAGGTCAGCTACTGGCACTCCTTCCCGGGCGGAGACACCGACGGCGTCGCCGACCGGCACGCCTGGTGGATCCGTCGTTCCGCCGCCGCCTTCGAGCGGCCCGGCGGGATCGTCCGGCTCTGGTCCGACACCGCGCCGGCGGCGGTACGCGCGGCTGCCGCCGCCGACCCGACGGCGTACGTGACCACCCAGGGGCACGTGCTGCGGGTGGCGGACTTCCTCGCCACTTTGACCACCGAGGCGGTGTTGCACCACCTCGACCTGATCGTCGACCTGCCCGACGCGGCCGGCCCCGGCCCGCTGGCCCGCGCGGTGACCGTGTCGACGATGGACGGCCTGCTCGGCGACGACGTGGTCCGACCGGCCCGGTGGACCGGGGACGAGCACCTGCTCAAGGCCGCCGGACGGCTCCCGCTCAGCGACGCCGACCACACCGAGCTGGGCCCGGCCGCCGACCGGTTTCCCCTGCTGGGCTGATCCAGCGGGTACAGTGTGGACGGGCCGTGACTGGCGTTCGGGTGGTGCACCACCGGGGAGCGGTCTGACACTCGTCGCCGCCGTACGCCTGGGCATCTCCCGTGATCTTCCGGAGTGCCCCCATGACCCCACGTTCCCCGGCCCGGCTGATGGACGGCCGTGACCTCGCCCGCCGCACGATCGAGGCGGCGTCCACCCGGGCAGCCGACCTCCGCCGACGTACCGGCGTCGCTCCCTGCCTGGCGACGGTGCTGGTCGGTGACGATCCCGCCTCGGTGACGTACGTCCGGATGAAGCGCAACCGCTGCGCGCAGGCCGGCATCGACTCCCGGCACGTCGCGCTGCCCGCGTCGATCACCACCGACGAGCTGGTCGGCGCGGTCGCCGCCCTGTCCCGGGATCCGGCGGTGCACGGCACCCTGCTCCAACATCCGGTCGGGTCGCACCTCGACGAACGGGCCGCGTTCGAGGCGATCGCCCCGGAGAAGGACGTGGACGGGGTGACCACGCGCTCGTTCGCCGCGACGGCGTTCGGGCTGCCCGGTTTCGTGTCCTGCACGCCCGGCGGCATTCTCCGGCTGCTGGACGAGTACCAGGTGGACCTGGCCGGAAAGCACGCCGTGGTGGTGGGGCGCAGCGCGATCCTGGGTCGGCCGGTCGGCATGCTGCTGCTGGCCCGAGACGCCACGGTCACGTACTGCCACTCCCGGACCGTCGGCCTGGCGTCGATCACCAGGGAGGCGGACGTGCTGGTGGCGGCGGTCGGTCGACCGGGGCTCATCACCGGCGCGCACATCAAGCCCGGCGCGGTGGTGGTCGACGCCGGCTACCACCCGGGCGGGGTCGGCGACGTGGACGCGACCACGGCCCGGGACCAGGCCGGTCTGCTCACCCCGGTGCCGGGCGGGGTCGGCCCCATGACCATCGCCGTGCTGCTGGCCCAGACGGTCGCGGCGGCTGCGGGCCAGCTCGGGGTGGACCGTTGAGGGGTAACGTCAGCGCAGCTACCTCAGACGATGGCCATGTCGACGAAGCGGGAGAGGTGGAGTTGGGCGGCGACGGTCACGGTGTCGGTGGGGCCGTTCCGATGCTTGGCGACAATAAAATCCGCCTCGCCGGCCCGCGGTGACTCCTTGTCGTAGTAGTCGTCCCGATGCAGAAGTATTACAACATCCGCATCCTGCTCGATGGAATTGTGCGTGGCGATTCCGTTGGCGATGAAGTTGTGCGTACCCATGACCGTGGCATCGTAGACATCACGATGACCGATCGACTCGATCGATACAATTTCATCCCAGAAAATGTCATTGGTGGCATGCAAGTCAAGGTCTGCGGCATCCAGGACGGCAGCGATATTCGCAAGCCTGGAGCGGCTGGGCGAGCGCTTCCACAGAGCGCTACCGCAGAACTGGGTGCCGATCGCCGCAGCGAACTCGCGGTGGCTCATCTTCCGCTCGGTCAGGATTTCCCGCACACGCGTCCACACCTCACGCGGCACCGTGTCGACGTTGGTGTTGCTCTCCAATGCCTCCAACGAGGCGATGAGGTCCACACAATTTTTCGACCGCGCGCCGTGCACCCCGATTTCCCGAAGGAACCGGAGTTGGTCGTCCCGGCCCGAGATGTCGAGCGTGTACTGAGGCCGGTGGCGAGCCACCGGGACAGCCTTCAGCCGGGCGCTGATGCCGTACCTCAGCAGCAGCCGCGACACATCCTCCAGCATTCGCCGGCTGGTCGAGCTGAAATAAATCCTCCCCCCGCGACCTGACTTCTTGACGGTCACCGAACCGTCGGTTGCCCAGAGATGACGCAGAAACGTGGTGATCTGGTCCTTGGGGAGGCCAGCCACCGCTTGGGGAACGAACTTCTCATGCGATCGCAGACCGAAAAGCCCCAGTGAGTCGAGCCATTCGGCGATGGGGTTACGGCGCCCCCTGGCCAGTCGGTACGGTGCCGGCAGGCGCAGGGTGGTCACCCGAGCCGCCGCGTAGTCGTCTCGAACGGCCGAGATACCGAAATGTTTGGCAGCCTCAGTGACCGCCGCGAGGTTCGACTCGTCCACAGTCGCGTAACGAATGGGCTGGCGACGCACGAACGACCCGTCGCCCAGCAGATGTGCCAGCAGCACGACTTCGGCCTCCGGCCACGGTCGCACGGCAAGAGGCGGCGGAATGTGCCGGGGGACGGCGACGCGGGCACCGACAGACAGATCACCGAGCGGTAGCCACCCGGCGAAGGTGAGGAACGGATGGTTGGCGGTGGCGTCGATCTGTTTGCCGGAGGCCAGTGTCATCCGGAAGACCTCCCGGTTCCCGCTCGGGAAGGCATGTGTCATCGTGCGAGGGGTGTACCGCAGCTTCTCGTCCAGGGCCCACACTGGGATGTCCTTCGCGCCGTGAGCGAGAAGCTCTCCCAGGGTCACCTCCGAGTTGTTGTCGGCGCGGATCAACCTTGTTTCTGAGGTCAGGCAGCCCGACTCGCGCAAGTCGGACAACTGGGGGCGCTTGTCGGTGCGTTGCTCGGGTCCACGGTTGAGCTGACTCACCGCGATGACCGGGCACTCGACCTCCTTGGCGAGCAGCTTGAGGCCCCGGGACAGGTCCGCGACCTCCTGCTGCCGGCTCTCCGTCCGCTTCGGCGAGGTCATGAGCTGGAGGTAGTCGACCACGATCATCTTGAGGTCGTGCCGCTGTTTGAGCCGCCGCGCCTTGGCCCGGATCTCCATCAGGTTCATGCTCGGCGTGTCGTCGACGAAAAGCGGCGCCTCGCTGATCTCACCCATGCAGCGGGCGAGCTTGGTCCAGTCGTCGTCGGAGAGCTGCCCGCTGCGCAGCACGTGCAGCGGCACCCGGGCCTCGGCCGAGAGCAGCCGCATGACGATCTCGACCTTGCTCATCTCCAGCGAGAAGATGGCCGCCGCTTGATTTGCCCGAATTGCGGCGTTTCGGGCAAAATCCATAGAGGCCGTGCTGTTGTGCGTCGGGATCATCGAGCGCCCGGCCAGGTAGAGGTGTTCGTCATTCTCCACGGTCACGCACCGCACCGGCACGCTGGGGACCGGCCGGACGTCGACGATGTACCGCGAGCCGGTGCGTGCCGATCTGGTTACGCACGCACGCCGTTCCTTGAGCGCGATGCGCTTACGCTCCAGCCGGAACACGTCGTCATCGGTCGTGAAGTTCAAGACGTGGGCGACCGACGTGTCGGCCCGTCGGCCCTTCACCCGCCTGGTGGTCATGCTGCACCGGTAGCCGAGGCTGACCACCAGCTCACGCACGTCCTCGGCGAGTCGACGGGAGGTGACGCCGAACTGGACGGATCCGGTGGGGGTCACTGTGCCATCGGTGTCGAGCAGGCCAGCGAGGAGCTGGCGCCGCTGCTGCTCGGAGGCGCGCAGGTATGCCATCGGAATGTGCTTGTCCCCCAGCACCCCGATGGCGCGCAGATGGCCGGTGAACGACCCGTACCGGCGACGGCAGTCGGCACAGCTACGGCTGCCGTTCCAACTGCTCTGGACGACCCGGCCGCAGAACCGGCATCCAGCCGTTGCCCGGCGGTCGACCAGTCCTCCGGACTTCCCGCCGCAGGAACGGCCACAGGTGTACACACTCGGTCCGCGTGGACTGAACTGCTTGCCGCACACCACACAGTCCCGCGCGGTCAGCGGGACCGGCGGGGACAAGCCGATCGAGTACCGCGTCCGGGCGGCCAGCGGTCGAACCACGAAACCATCGGCCTCGATGTAGGTGACCAACTCCAGGTCGGCAGTGGTGAACGCGGCGGCGGCCGAGGTGCCGTCCCCCAGCCACGCTCCCAGCGTGTACGGAGGAATCAACAGATCGTCACGGTGCGGAAGCGCCAGTGGCCGCGCGTTCTCCACGGCGTGGTTGAGCCGGTCGTCCCCTCCGACCCGGAGTGTCGCGGCGATCTGTGCGGTCGTCACGACGCTCTCGTGGTCGGCTGTCCTCCCCTCGTTCCGCAGTCTTTCGACCCGCTGTTGCAGCGCGGCGAGCAGGTCCCGACGGGAGTACGCCGGCATACGCCGCCGCCAGGGCCTCCCGGCCCGCACGTACTCGCGGATCACCTCACCGGCGGGCCCCACCTGGTGCGCCACGACATGCAGCACGTGGCGGAAGTCCTCGCCGACCAGTCCGACCAACTCGCCGAAGCTCACCAGACTGTCCGGCTCGCTGTCGGACAGGCGCCGGGCGTGGGCCACGACTCTGCGCTGATGCGTCGGCCACTGGTGGGTCCGGCCGGCCTCGGCCCGCTGTCGGCGGCTTGCCCGCGTGGTGGTCTTCCAGAGGTGTTCCGCGTCGGCCACGATCGTCGATCCGTCGGAGAACTCGACCTCGTAGCAGGGACGACCGTGCCTGACCTCGAACGCGGCGGTGACCGTGGTCGGCGTACCGTCGGCGGCGAGCAGCTGGTCCCCGACCTCTACCTCGCCCATGGTCGTCCACCCCTGTGGGGTGGGCAGTGGGGTGTCGAGCGCCAGCGCCTTACCGAGACCGGGCCGTCCGGCAACAATGATCAACTGGCCGGGGTGCAGGCCGTTCAGCAGCCGGTCCAGGTCGGAGAAGCCGGTGGGGACACCGGTCATCACGCCGCCCTGCGCGCCCACCGCCTCGATCTCGTCGAGGGTCGGCTGGAGCATGTCGGCCAGGATCGCGAAGTCCTCGCTGACCCGCTTCTCGGTGACGTCGTAGACGGCCTGCTGGGCGAGGTCGACGATGTCGTCGACGTCCCGGCTGCCGCCGGCCGCGGTGCCGTAGCCGAGCTGGACGATCCGGGTGCCGGCCTCGACCAGCCGTCGGAGCACGGCCCGCTCGGCGACGATCCGGGCGTAGTAGGCGGCGTTCGCGGCGGTCGGCACGCTGGCGATCAACGTGTGCAGGTAGGGGGCCCCGCCGATCCGGACCAGGTCGCCGGAGTCGGCGAGCGCCGCCGCGACGGTGATCGAGTCGGCGGGCTCACCCCGGCCGTAGATCTCCAGGATGGTGTCGAAGATGGTGGCGTGGATGGGCCGGTAGAAGTCGGGCGTCTTGAGGATCTCCACGACGTCGGCGATCGCGTCCTTGGAGAGCAGCATCCCGCCGAGCACGCACTGCTCGGCGGCGACGTCCTGCGGCGGCGTCTTGTCGAACTGACCGTCCCGCGGGGCGGGCGGCTGCCCGTTCGTCCGTGGCTCTGTCCGCCTGTCGTCGGTGACCGACACCGGTTCCCCCCTCCGCGTCGGGTCCAGCCCGGTACGCCGCCGGTGCGGCGGCTGGCTGCCGACCGGCCCGGCGATCGGGGGCCATCGTGGGCCGGTTGGGGGCCAACCATACGGAACCCGAGGTGACGGGCTCAAGCAGGCCGGTGGACGAGCCTTGGGACAACCTGTGGACAGCGCGCCCCTGGGTGTGGGTAGCCTGTGCACAACTTGTGGAAAACTCTGGGGTAATCCAGTTCACAATGGCTCTGACCTGGGGAAACACTCCACACAGGCTGTGGACGAAGATTTTCTTGCCGGGTTGGGCGGCGTGTCGTCCCGTAGTATTCCGAGCATCGACTTACACCTGTGCAGCCGATTGCGCTTCCGGCTGAGAAGGGTCACGCTCCGGCCGTGAGTTTCCGGGACTGGGAGCGCGGGGAACCCGACCCGCGCGAGCGCCTGGCGGCCTCCTCCTGGGAGGACGCCGGTGGCCGCACGGTCGAGCCGTACTCACGCACGCCCGACAGTTACCGGACGCGCAGCCGGCGGCGGGCCGCCGAACGGGGTCAGCAGCAGCCGACCGACGACTACCTGCCCCGCTGGGCAACGGAGTCGCCCGGCCGACAAGCCACCGAGAGGGACGGCCGCCGGGGCGTCACGGGAGACGGCCGCCGGGGCGTCGCGGGGGGCGGTCGGCACCGGCACGACGGCCTGGCGGGCGACGAGACATTCCCCCGGGACGAGACCTCCCCCGGAGACGGGACACGCTCCCGGGACGGGACACCGCCTCGGGCCGATGTCGGCTGGCGGGCCACCGAGACGACACACACCTGGCGGCGGGTGACCGAGACGACTCGCTGGCACGAGGACCCGACCGGCGGCACCAGCCAGGCCGGGCCGGCGAGCGGGGCAGCCGGGTCGGCGCCGACCAGCGGGATGGGCGGCTCCCCGTACACCGGGCGGCGGTGGTCCGTGGAGCGTTCCGTCACCGACGAGGGATACGTCGGCAGCCGCCGGGCGGTGGAGAGAACCGATCCGGCCAGCACCGAAGCCGGTCGACGTCGGGTGGTCTGGTCGGGCGAGGCGGAGTCGCCCGGCGACGACCAGCGCCCGGCCCGGCTGCCGTCCCGCCGTCCGTCCCCTCGGCGCGGTAACCCCGACCCGGACGGGTCCCGGTACGGCTCCGACACCGATTCCGCCTGGTACGACGACCCCGAGCCGCCCCGTTACGACGATCCCGACGGTGGCCCGTCCCGGTACCGGAGCCGCAGCCCAGCGCCGTCCCGGTACGGAGACACCGACGGGTCCCGGTACGGCTACCCCGACGCCGACGCGTCCCGGTACCGGAGCCTCGACGCCGGACCGTCCCGGTACCCGGGGCGCGCCCCCGAACCGTCCGGGTGGGGCAGCGACGGCGGTCGACGCCGGAAGGATTCGGCCGAGCCGGCTCTCCCGCCGACGGCGGTCGATCCGTGGGACGCGTCCGGGCTGCACGTCTGGGACGGGGCCGACCGGTCGACCGGCAACGGACGGTGGGACGGCTTCACCGACACCGGTCAGTGGGACCGGTTCACCGACACCGGCAGGTGGGACGACACCGGGTGGGTCGGCACGGGTCGGGAGGACGACACCGGGCTGGGCCGACGGGACGGTGGCGCGGGCGCCGAAGGGTGGCCGGGGCCGCGACCCGACGGGTTCTGGTCCGGCACCCGGCTGGCCGGTGACGATCCCCGGTGGATGGCGACGCCGACGTCCGCGCCCCGGTCCCCGGCGGTGACCGGCTGGCCGGAGCCCTATCCGGGGGCAGACGAGACGTCGGGCGGTCGCCGGTCGCGTCCTGATCCGACGACGGGCCGTCGTCGGGCGGAGCCCGGTCCGGTCCCGGTGGGTCGATCGTCCGGCACCGGCTCGCCGACCGTTGCTGGTTCGCCGGCCGCTGCGACCCGGACGGATCGCGGCTCGGCGGCGCGGACGGCGCCGGCCGGGCGACGGGCCCGGCGGATCGAGGACGATCTGCTCGATCCGGATCAGGGGGGAGCGGTCCGGTCGCTGGTCTACACGGCCGTCTGTTACGTGCTTCCGGCGCTGGCGCTGTTCGGCTGGCTGCTGACCCTGAGCGGTCAGGCTCCGGCCGGTTGTGTCACCGACCTCAGCGGAGGCGGGTGCGACTCGCCCCGGGCGCACGCGATCGGGTCGTTCGTCGCCGGGGGGCCACGGTTCGGGCTGGCGCTGGCCACCAGTCTGGTGGTGGCGCTGCTGCTGCGGCGGGTCGGCGCCACCTGGCGGGCGGCGTCGGTGGCGTTGGCGTCCGCCGTGGTCGGCGGCGGCCTGTCGACCGTGCTGATCAGTGTGGTGACCGGCGAGCCGATCGGCTGACGACGCCTCCGGTCAGCTCACCGGCACGCTGGCCAGGTAACGGAGAAACCCCGGAGCGGTCGGCCGGTACGCCGAAGGGCCCGCACCGGCTGGTGCGGGCCCTTCGGGCGGTGTCACTTGCTCTGGGTCACGTTCAGGTCGAACGTAGCCGTGACCTCGGGGTGCAGCTTGATCCGCACCGGGTAGGTGCCGAGCGACTTGATGTGCCCGGGCACCTCCAGCCGACGCCGGTCGAGGGCCGGGCCGCCGGCCGCCTTGACGGCGTCGACGATCTCGGCCGGGGTGACCGAGCCGAAGAGCCGACCGCCGTCACCGGCACGGGCCTTGAGGTTGACCTTGAGGCCCTCAAGCTGGCCCTTCACCTCGGTGGCGTGGCCGAGGTCGCGGATCTCACGGGCCGAACGGGCCCGCTTGATGACCGTGACCTGCTTCTCCGCACCCTTGCTCCAGGCGATCGCGAAGCCCTGCGGAAGCAGGTAGTTACGGCCGTAGCCGTCCTTGACCTCGATGATGTCGCCTGGAGTACCGAGACCGGACACCTCCTGAGTCAGGATGATCTTCATTTCGGTGCCTCCTCTCAGCGGGCGGTGGCCGTGTACGGCAGCAGAGCCATCTCACGAGCGTTCTTGACCGCGCGGGCGATCTGGCGCTGCTGCTGCGAGGTGACACCGGTCACCCGCCGGGCGCGGATCTTGCCACGGTCGGAGATGAACTTCCGCAGCAGCGCGGTGTCCTTGTAGTCGATGTAGGTGATCCCGTCCTTGTCGAGCGGGTTCACCTTCTTCTTCGGCTTGCGAAGTGCCGCAGCCTTGGCCATTGCTCGTGCTCCTGGTTTGCGATCGCGGGCGCTCGGCGCCATTAGAACGGGGGCTCCTCGTCGAAGTTGCCGCCGGATCCAGCGCGGGAGGGGGTCGGGGCAGCCGAGGCCCAGGGGTCGTCGAAGTTGCCTCCGCCGCCGCCCTGGCCACCACCGCCACCACCACCACCGAAGCCGCCGCCACCGCCACCGGAGCGGGACATCTTCTGCACCTTCGCCGTGGCGTAGCGCAGCGACGGGCCGATCTCGTCGACCTCCAGCTCGATGACGGTGCGCTTCTCACCCTCGCGGGTCTCGTACGACCGCTGCCGCAGCCGGCCGGACACGATCACCCGGGCGCCCCGCTGGAGCGACTCGGCGACGTGCTCGGCGACCTGCCGCCACACGGTGCACGCGAGGAACAACGGCTCGCCGTCCTTCCACTCGCCGGAGGCCTTGTCCAGGAACCGGGGCGTGGAAGCGACCCGGAACTTGGCGACCGCCGCACCCGAGGGGGTGAAACGCAGTTCGGGGTCATCGGTCAGGTTGCCGATGACCGTGATGGTGGTGTCTCCTGCCATGACCATCTCCTCGCACACTCGCCGGTCTCACTGCACAGGCTCGCAGAGCCGTATGACAAGGAGCCGACGAGGCTGATCCGGACGAACCGGGTTGAATGCTTAGCGCATCTCCGGCCGGATGACCTTGGTGCGCAGCACGGACTCGTTGAGCCGCAGCTGACGGTCCAGCTCGGCCACCGCTGCGGGCGTCGCCTGCAGGTCGATGACGGCGTAGATGCCTTCGGCCTTCTTGTTGATCTCGTACGCGAGGCGCCGGCGGCCCCACACGTCGGTCTTCTCCACCGAGCCACCCGCGGTCCGGATCACGTTCAGGTACGTGTCGAGCGACGGGGCGACGGTGCGCTCCTCGAGGCTGGGGTCGAGGATCACCATGATCTCGTAATGACGCAAGACGTGCTCACCTCCTGTGGGCTATGCGGCCACGGTCCTTCCGTGGCAGGAGGTCTGCGTCGTGGCCCGTCACAGCGCCGGGGGAACCCGGCCGACGACGGACAACCGGACCAGGATACCCGGTCGAGACGATCATGCCGGCGTTGGCCGGAGCGCGCCGGGGCCGGCGGGCCGGCAGACGGGATCGGGGCCCGCTTCCGGCGTCGTCGACGCTGGCAGCGGGCCCCTCCACTGGGCCGCGGGGCGCCCCGTCCGCATTCTTTGGGTGGGACCTGGGGAGGAACGACCACACCGATGAGATTGGATCGAGAGCGCCCCGCGGAGCTATATCGTGTTGTTACCTGACGCTACAACAGCTCTTGTCATCTCTTGCGACAAATGCCCTAATCAACCGGGCTGCCACGCCAGCCGTCCGTGCTTCCGCCGGACCGACCGCGCCGAACGGCTGGCGACCCGTCCGGCGCGTACCGCTGGCGCTGCGCCTCCCATCAGGTGAACGAAGACCACCGGCGGCGGGTGACGCGAGGCGACGGAAAGAGACCTTCCGCGCGCCGTCGACGCGACGCAGCTCGATGCGAGGTGGCCCCGGCGGCGCCCGCCGGAGGCGGGCGTTGCTGTCGTCCCGACCGCGCCGGTCGCCACGTAGGCTCGCCTGCATGCGTATCGGAGCCCATGTCGACTCGGCCGACCCGCTCGCGGAGGCGGCGGCCCGCAGCGCCGACGCCGTACAGTTCTTCCTCTCCGACCCTCAGGGGTGGAAGACGCCCCCGCCGAGGGAGGACGCGGACCGCCTCCGCGCCGCGCCGGTCGACGTCTACGTCCACGCGCCGTACGTGGTCAACGTCGCGACGCTGAACAACCGCATCCGGATCCCCAGCCGGAAGCTGCTGCTCGGGCACGCCAGAGCAGCCGCCGGGATCGGCGCCCACGGGTTGATCGTGCACGGCGGTCACGTCAACGCGGGCGACGACCTGGCCAAGGGCTTCGACAACTGGCGCAAGACCTTCGCGTACGCCGCCGAGCAGGGCGGCTTCGGGGTGCCCGTCCTGATCGAGAACACCGCTGGTGGCGACAACGCCTGCGCCCGACGCCTGGACGCGTTGGCGCGGCTGTGGGACGCGCTGGACGGGTACGACGTCGGCTTCTGTCTGGACACCTGCCACGCCCACGCCGGCGGTGAGGAGCTGCTGGACCTGGTGGACCGGGTCAAGGCGGTGACCGGGCGGATCGACCTGGTGCACGCCAACAACTCGAAGGACGCCTTCGGCTCGGGCCGGGACCGCCACGACAACCTCGCCGCCGGCGCCATCGATCCCGAGTTGCTGGTGGCGGTCATCCGGGCCGCCGACGCGCCGGTCGTGGTGGAGACGCCCGGCGGGACGGACGGGCAACGGGCGGACCTCGCGTTCCTCCGTGAGCACCTGGCTGGTGCGGCGGCATGAGCGGCGGAAAGCCCGACGCGACGGATACCGGCGTCGAGCGGTCGGCCCCGGACCCGACCGACAGCGTGGAGAAGCCGGACCCGACCGGCAGCGTCGACGCGCCTGGCCCGACCGACGACGACGTCGAGAAGCCGGCGCGCGCCGCAGCCGGGGACGTCGGAGAGCCCGGCAAGACCCCCGCCACGCCGGCGGACGACAAGAGCCGCGAAGCCCGAGAGGCCGGGAATAGCGGGAAGACCCGGGAGGCCGCGGCGGGCGAGGCGGCCGAGGAGACCGGCAAGGACGCACAGGCCGAAGAGACCGACGGCGTGACGAAGGCCGACGGCGCGACGAAGGCCGACGGCGCGAAGGCGGACGGTGATCCGTGGGAGGCGTTCGGGCCGGCCCCGGAGACGGTGCCGACGCGGGCGCGTCGGGTGGGTCGGTCGGTCGGCCGGGTCCTGGTCCACGAGTGGACGCTGGCCGTGCTGGGCGCGGTCGTCCTGGCGGTGCTGCTGACCTGGCCGACGCTGCGCTACCCGCTCTACACGATCCCGCAGGACATCTACGATCCCACCCTCCAGGCGTGGGCGCTCTCCTGGGCCGGGCACAGCCTGCTGACCAACCCGGGGAACCTGTGGCAGGCGAACGCGTTCTACCCGGAGTCGTGGAGTTACGCGTTCACCGACAGTCTGCTCGGCTACGCGCCGACCGGGATGCTCGGCAGCGGTCCGGAAGTCGCCGTGCTGCGCTACAACGTCCTGTTCGTGTTCGCGCACGCGCTTGCCACGTTCGGGGCGTACGCGCTGGCCCGGCAGCTCGGCGCGGGCCGGATCGGCGCGGCGGTGGCCGGGGTGAGTTTCGCGTACGCGCCGTGGCTGCTGGCCCAGGCCGGGCACCTGCACATCATCTCCAACGGGGGCATACCGCTGGCGTTGGCCATGCTGGCCCGGGGGCACGGCTGGTCGCTGCGGTACGGCTACCGGCCGAAGCGTCGGCGCGCCGGTTGGGCGCTGGCCGGCTGGCTGGTCGCCGCCTGGCAGCTCAGTCTCGGCTTCGGCATCGGCCTGCCGTTCGCGTACGTGCTGGGTGGCGTCGTGCTCGTCGCGGTCGTCACCTGGTACGTGCGGCGTTACCGGATCCGGCCGGTACGGCATCCGTTCGGCGCCCGCCTGCTGGTCACCGACGTGATCGGCGGTCTGGTCTTCGCGGCGACCGGCGGGCTGCTGGCGATCCCGTACTTCAAGGTGGCGGAGCTGCACCCGAACGCCCGGCGCAGCATCGCCGACATCGAGGTCTACTCGCCGCCGGCGTCCGGTTTCTTCACCGCCCCGGGTGAGTCGCGGATCTGGGGTGACCTGCACGAGGGGGCGCGGGCGGTGCTGCCCTGGCATCCGGAGATGACGCTGCTGCCGGGTTTCGTGCTCTACGCGTTGGCCGCCGGTGGGTTGTTCTTCTCGGTGTGGCGGCTGCGGCACCGGCTGCTGTTGCTGGCCGGGGTGCTGGTCAGCATGGTGTTGGCGATGGGCACCCGGTTCTTCGGGGGCACGTTCACCTACGTTCCGCTGTTCGAGACGTTGCCCGGTTGGGACGGGATCCGGACGCCGGGCCGGCTGATGATCTGGACGACGCTGTTGCTCGGGTTGCTGGCGGCCGGGGCGTTGACCGCCCTCGCGATGCGGGTACGTGAGCTCGCCGCCCAGCGGATCCCCCCGTGGCCCGGCCCGTGGCTGCGTACGGCCACCCTGCTGCCGTTGCTGCTGGTGATCGTGGAAGGGTTGAACACCACGCCGCATCCGGTGGTGCCGCCCCAGCCGACCGCGATGCGGACCGTAGACGGGCCGATGCTGGTGCTGCCGAGCAGCCAGAGCAACGACCAGCCGGTGATGTTGTGGACGACCACCAGGTTCCAGGACGTGGTGAACGGTGGCAGTGGCTTCACGCCGGTGAGGTTGGCCGAGACCCGGGAGGTGACCCGGACCTTCCCTGATCCGACGAGCATCGACCATCTGCGTCGGCTGGGCGTGCGGGTGGTGGTGATTCCGCGTGGGCAGGTGGCCGGTACGCCCTGGGAGACCACCATCGACCTGCCCGTGGACGGTCTCGGTATCCGCCGGGAGGAGATCGGCGACGCGGTGGTGTACCGCCTCTGACCGCCGCCTGACCGACTCCGTTTCACGGAAACGGGGGTGTCCCGCCCAGCGGACACCCCCGTTTCCGTGAAACGAGTGGATCAAGTGGTTGGTTCGGGGACGGGGGCGCGGCGTTGTCGCCAGCGGGTGTGCCAGGGGGCGTCCGACGCGCCGTCGAGCAGGCCGCCGTCCGGGTCGTCGGGGTAGGTGGCCCGGACCGGGTCGCGTTCCGGGTGCAGGATCTCCCGGACGATCAGCACGCAGAGCACCACGACCATGGTCAGCCGCAACGTGGCGGCCAGCACGAAGACGCCCTCGGGGAAGACCGGCCGACCGGTCGCCGAGCCGAGCAGCTCACCGTAGAAGGCGGCGAAGTAGGCGACCTCGGCGAACTGCCAGGCGAGGAACGCGCCCCAGCGCGGCCGGGCGAGCACCAGCAGCGGCAGCAGCCACAGGACGAACTGCTGCGACCAAACCTTGCTGAAGATCAGGAAGGCGGCCACCACCAGGAAGGCGAGCTGGGCCAGGCGCGGCCGGCGCGGGGCGAACAGCGCCAGCGCGGCCACCCCCAGGCAGGCCAGCCCGAACAGCGCGTACGAGAGGTAGTTGAGGGTGGGGATGTTGGCGTTCAGCCACTCGAACGGCCCCTGCTCGGTGGCGCTGCCCGGGTTGATCTTCCCGTCGAGGTACCGCCCGACGTACCAGAGGGTGCCCCAGTCGATGGGCCGGGTGCTGTTCAGCTCGAAGAACCGGTCCCAGCTCTCCCGGTAGGGAATGGCGACCGGCAGGTTCACCGCGACCAGGGACACCAGCGCCGCGCCGAGGGCGGTGAGGGCGGCGCGTACCTTGCCGGCCCGGAGGGCGAGCACCAGGATCGGGCCGAGGATGAACAGTGGCCACATCTTGGCCGCGCCGGCCAGACCGAGCAGCACGCCGGCGGTGGCCGGGCGTTTCCTGGCCCAGGCGAACAGCCCGAACGCGCCGAGCCCGACGGCGAGCAGGTCCCAGTTGACGGTGGCGGTGAGCAGCAACGCCGGGGCCAGGGCGAACAGCGCGGCGTCCCAGGGTCGTCGGCGGCGCAGGGCGAGGATCACCGCGACGGTGGCCACCGCCAGCGCGCCGAGCACCAGGGCGTTCAGGTTGTAGAACCACTGGGCCTGGTTGAGGCCGGGGTCGTCGACGCCGAGGGCGTGCACCGGCAACCCGAGGACGCCCATGAAGTAGCCGGTCAGCACCGGGTACTCGACCGGGTGGTCCCGGTACGGGACCTTCCCCTCGTGCAGCCCCTCGGCGTAGTAGAGCGCCAGCACGTCGGTGTAGCAGAACCGGGTGTACTGGACGTTGTTCGCCCACGCGCCGTCCTGGCAGGGCGACTTCTGCACCCAGTGCAGGGCGAGGGTGAGGCAGACCAGGGCGAGCACGATCCGGACGGCCGTCCAGAACCGGCGCTCCCCGCCGGCCGGCTGGTCCACCGCGACCGCGTGGTCGCCGAGTGGACCGCCGATGAGCTGGGACGCTCCCCGGACGAACCCGTCGGAGCGGGACGGATGATCGCTGCGCTCAGCGTCGTCGATGCCTGCGGTCGCCTGCGTGCTCATAACCAGGCATCCTGCCGTACCCGGGGGCGTTCCGTCCTGCCCGTCCGGCGACGTTCGTCGTGGTGGCCGCAAACGCCGACGGCGGCCGGAGGTGATCCGGCCGCCGTGGGCGGTGCGACGTGCTGGCGCGTCAGTCGCGGTCGGTGATCCGGGGCGACGGTGAGATCACGCCCCCGCCACCACCGCCCGGCCCACCCGGACCGCCCGGCCCGGCGGGCGGCGGGGTGTTCGGGTCGTTCGGGTTGCCGCCACCGGGCCCGCCGGGCGGGTTGTCCCGGCAGAGGATGTTCAGCGGGTCGAGGCAGGGCGGGTTCGGGTTGGGGTTCGGGTTCTGGCCCGGCGGCGGGTTGACCGGCGGCGGCGGGGGCGGCTCGACACCGTTGCCGGCGTCGACGTCACCGACGCCGGTGATGTCCGGCAGGGAGCGCTTCTCCATGCCCTTGGTCGCGGCGTTCATGTACCGCTCCCAGATCGCGCCGGGCAGCGCCGAACCACCGATGTCCTTGCCGTTCTTGTCGAGGATCTGCGGTTTCTTCGGATCCTTGCTGCCGACCCAGACCGCGGTGGCGATCTGCGGGGTGTAGCCGACCATCCAGGCGTGCGCGTTGTCCTTGCTGTCGTACTCCCAGGTGCCGGTCTTGCCGGCGGCGTCCCGGCCGTTGTCGAGGGCCCGGCTGTTCTTGCCGGGGATCTTCTTCAGCACGGCCGTGACCTCACGGGCCACCTCCCGCTTGATCAACTGCTGGCCGCCCTTGCCGAGGTTCTCGCCGGTGCCGGGAACCGTCTTCCACTCGCCGGTGTCCTCGTCCTGTTTCTCCATCTTGAGCACGAAGTGGGCCTTGTTGTACTTGCCCTCGTTGGCCAGGGTGGCGAGCCCGTTGGCGTGGTCGAGCACGGTCACCGGGTACTGGCCGTAGCCGACGACGTGGAAGAACGGCTCCGGCGCGACCTTCTTCGGATCGGTCTTGGTCAGGTCGACCGGCTTCGGCGGGTTGTCGGAGGTGGTCCACATCGTGGTGATGCCGGCCCGCTTGGCGATGTCGATGATCTTGTCGGGGCCGACCTTCGTGCTGACGTGGTAGAACGGCACGTTGTACGACTCGACTGTCGACTCGTCCAGGGTGCACCACCGGTTGCAGCGGCCGTTGGCGCTGACGTCCCGGCCGGCGTTCTGCACCGGGTTCGCGAAGCCCTCCGGCTTGAACGGCTTGGCGTCCCAGTGCGACTTGACCGAGATGCCGGCGTCCAGCGCGGCGGCCAGGGTGTAGACCTTGAACGACGAGCCCGGCGGGTGACCGCCGTAGAGCCGGCCGCTGCTGTCGGTGTTCTTGCCGGCGTAGTCGATGTCCTCGCCGCTCTCACCGCCGTAGTAGGCGAGCACCCGGCCGGTCTTCGGATCGATCGAGACCACCGCCGCCATCAGGTTCTTAGGCTGGTCGCTGAGCTCGGAGTCCTTGGCCTTCTGCCGGGCCACCACCTCGGCCGACGCCTGGATCCTGCTGTCGATGGTGGTCCTGATCCGGAAGCCGCCGGTGCGGAGCAGCTTGGCGCAGGTCGGCTTCTCGCCGACCGGCTCCACGGTGTCGGTGCACAGGCCCCAGCCGGCCATCTCCTGGCGGACGTAGTTGACCACGTTGCCCCGGGGCGAGTCGACGCCGAAGCCATTGGCCTTCTCCGGGTTCATCTTCGGGAAGGCGGCCGGTCGCTCCTCGGGCTTGAGCCAGCCCTCCTCGACCATCCCGCCGATCACGTAGTTCCACCGGTCCTGGGCGGCCTGGGCGGCCTCCGGGCCCTTGGTCGGGTCGTACCCGGGGTGGGTGTCGCTCGCCTGCGGCTGCTTGATCACCCCGGCCAGCGCGGCGGCCTGCGCCACGTCGAGGTTCTTCGCGGACTTCCCGAAGTACGCCTTCGCCGCCGCCTCGACCCCGTACGCGCCCCGACCGAAGTAGATCGTGTTCAGGTAGTGCTGCATGATCTCGTCTTTGGAGTACTGGTCGTTGAGCTTGGAGGCGAGGATCGCCTCCTTGACCTTCCGGGCGTACGAGTCGTCCTTGAGGTTCTCGTAGGCGTTACGCGCGTACTGCTGGGTGATCGTCGAGGCGCCCTGCTTGGTGCCGCCGGTGAAGTTGTTCCAGGCGGCCCGGGCGATGCCCTTGTAGTCGACGCCGGAGTGCTCGTAGAAGTTGCGGTCCTCGGCGGCGGCCACCGCCCGCTGCACGTACGGCGGGATGTCGTTGATCGTGATGAACTCGCGGTTCTCGCTGCCGAGCTTCGCGACGAGCCCCTTGCCGTCGCTGGTGTAGACGGTCGTCGCGAACGGCAACGGCAGGCTGTTGGGGAGCACGACCTGCGCGGAGTAGTAGGTGAAGCCGACCACGCCGATGCCGGCGAGCATGATGAAGACCGCGAAACTCGCGATGATCAGGTTGAGCCGCTTGCGCTTCTTCGCCCGCCGACGGCCCTCCGGGTCCTGGTTGGCCCGCGACCGCCGGCCGGGGCCGGTCGGCCCGCCGGGGCCACGACCGTCGAGGTCCGCGCCGCCGGGCGGGAAGACGCTGGCCCGGGCCACGGTCGCCCGACCGGCGGGCCCGCCGACGGAAGCCGCCCCCACGGACGCCGCGCCGACCGAGGCCCGCCCGGCGGGGCTCACCGGGGACGCCGCCCCGACCGACGCCCGACCGCTGGAGCCTGCGCCGACCGACGCCCGACCGCTCGGCTGACCACCGACCGACGCCCGACCGCTGGGGCCGACGCCGCCGACCTGGGCCCGGCCGCCGGCCGGGGAGACCGGCACCGAGGCCCGACCACCACCGGCCGGCGGAACGGGCACCGAGGCCCGCCCCGCGCCGGCCCGGCCGACCGAGGCCGAGCCGGACGGCGGCGGGCTGATCGGGGGCGCCATGCCACCACGGGGGGGTACGGACGCCGAGCCGGCCACCGAGGCGCGCCCGCTGGAGCCGGGCGCCCGGGGTGTCGGGGTGGCCCGGCCGGCCGGTGTCGCCCCGTCGTAGCCGGAAGACCAGCCGGTTCCCCGGTCGTCCTCGGCGGGACGGCGGTACGCGTCGTCCGCCCCCGCTCCGGGGTCACCGTCCGAGCCCGGGATCCGGGCCCGCCCACGCGGGGAACTGGGATCGCCGTACGAGTTCATTCCTCACACCCTGCCGGTCGCGGTGGGACGCGGGTACGCCACCACCGGTTTGCCGTGAGCTGTGCCACGCCGTTCATCCGCTCGAACCAGGTCGGCGACGGCCGAGGGCGTCGCGGTCACCGTTGCGCCTCTCGCCTCCGCCGCGCGGTCGGGCCACCGACCGCGTCCTGCTCCTGCCCGTCGCCCGCGCCGGTGACCAGGCCGTCCCGGCCGAGCAGGAACTGCTCGACGAGATGGTTCCAGTCACATCCGAGGCACACCTCCACCACGAACACCTGGAACTCACGCAGTGTCATCGCCAGCACGGGCAACTCGGCCCGGGTGCGCGCCTGACCGGCGGACTGCCTGAGTTCGTCCCCGTAAATGTAGTGGACGTGGGTGAGGTTCTCCCGTCGGCAGATCGGACACCGTTGCTCGGTCGGTTCGCCATGGAACCGCGCGGCGTTCTTGAGGTACGGCGACGCGTCGCAGACGTCGTACGTGCCGACCCGGCCGGAGAGGACCTCGCGCAGCACCGCCCGCTTCTGGAGCGAGTAGTCGACGACCTGGCGCTGCGTACGCATGCGGCAAAGGGTACGCGCTCGGACCCGACGGGGCGACAACGCTCACGTTCCGTGACGACACGCTCTTGTTTATCGGGGTTTGCCCAGATGAACGGAAGGCGCTAACGTGCGATGTATCGGTCCGATACATCGCATCGACCGACCGGTCCGCGTCCACGGGGGAGCAGAGAGGATGACCGGTGCTCGAGTTCGCCATCCTCGGCCTGCTCCAGGAATCCCCCATGCACGGCTACGAGCTGCGCAAGGAGCTCACCGCCAAGCTGGGGGCGATCCGGGCGGCGATCAGCTACGGCTCGCTCTACCCCACGCTGCGCCGGCTCCAGGCAGCGGGGTGGATCACCGAGGCTGACGAGGCGCCGGCCACCGCCGAGGAGGTTCCCGCGCTCACCAGCCGCCGCGGCCGGGTGGTCTACAAGATCACGGCGGAGGGCAAGGAGCGCTTCGCCCAACTGATCGCCCAGGCGGGCCCCGAGACGTACGACGACACCGGCTTCGGGGTGCACTTCGCGTTCTTCGCCCGGACCGACCAGGCCACCCGGCTACGGATCCTGGAGGGTCGCCGACGCAAGATCGAGGAACGCCGGGAGGGCCTGCGCGACGTGCTGGCCCGGGCGGCCGAACGCCTCGACGCGTACACCCTCGAACTTCAACGCCACGGCCTCGACGCCTGTGAGCGCGAGGTTCGCTGGCTGGAGGAGCTCATCGCCAACGAGCGCTCCGGCCGGCCCCCGACGGCCCCCGCCAGCGGGCCGGCCGTCGGCCGACGAGAAGACAGCAGTCCGCCTCCGCCTGGAGAGTCCAGGAAAGAGCGGCCGTGATGAAGAAGAAGGAGGCAGACGCTATGGGCTCCGTCCGCGTCGCCATCGTCGGTGTGGGTAACTGCGCCTCGTCCCTCGTGCAGGGCGTGGAGTACTACCGCAACGCCGACCCGAACGACCGCGTCCCGGGTCTCATGCACGTCACCTTCGGCGACTACCACGTCTCGGACGTGCAGTTCGTCGCGGCGTTCGACGTGGACGCCAAGAAGGTGGGCATGGACCTCGCCGAGGCGATCGTGGCCAGCGAGAACAACACCATAAAGCTGTGCGACGTGCCGCCGACCGGCGTCACCGTGCAGCGCGGTCCGACCTTCGACGGTCTGGGCCAGTACTACCGGGAGATCATCGAGGAGTCCGGCGCCGAGCCGGTCGACGTGGTCCAGGCGCTGCGCGACGCGCAGGTCGACGTGGTCGTGTCGTACCTGCCGGTCGGCTCCGAGCAGGCCGACAAGTTCTACGCCCAGGCCGCGATCGACGCCGGCTGCGCGTTCGTGAACGCCCTGCCGGTGTTCATCGCCTCCGACCCGGAGTGGGCGAAGAAGTTCGAGGACGCGGGCCTGCCGATCGTCGGTGACGACATCAAGAGCCAGGTCGGCGCGACCATCGTGCACCGCGCGCTGGCGAAGCTCTTCGAGGACCGTGGCGTCGAGCTGCTGCGCACGTACCAGCTCAACTTCGGCGGCAACATGGACTTCATGAACATGCTGGAGCGCAACCGGCTGGTCTCGAAGAAGATCTCGAAGACCCAGTCGGTCACCTCCCAGGTGCCGCACGAGATGGCCAAGAGCGACGTGCACATCGGCCCGTCCGACCACGTGCCGTGGCTGGACGACCGCAAGTGGGCGTACATCCGCCTGGAGGGCCGCTCCTTCGGTGACGCCCCGCTGAACGCGGAGCTGAAGCTTGAGGTGTGGGACTCGCCGAACTCGGCCGGTGTCATCATCGACGCGGTCCGCGCCGCGAAGATCGCCCTCGACCGCAAGATCGGCGGCCCGATCCTCTCCGCCTCGTCGTACTTCATGAAGTCCCCGCCGGTGCAGTACGCCGACCACGACGCGCACGCCGCCGTCGAGGCGTTCATCGCCGGCGAGGTCGAGCGCTGACCCGCTGACCGCCGTACGTCGAAGGGCCGGGCTCCGCACGGGGCCCGGCCCTCGCCGTCGCGGTCAGACCGACATCTCCAGGTACGGCGACAGCCGCAACGCCAACTCCTCGACCGAGTCGACCTCGCCACTGGTCAACGCGTCGGTCAACGCCATCCGCTCCTTCGCCGGCATACTCAGGACAAAGCCGGAGCGGCTCAGGAAGATCCGCGTGGCGGCCCAGGCGAGTCCGGCGTTCCACAGATCGAGTGGGCGCCACATCATCAGCCCGTGCAGCAGCGCCGCCGCCTTGTCCAGCACGGTGGGGTAGGCGGCTCGGCCGATCAGGCGCGCGTGCGGCCGGGCCGCCGCAGCGACCAGGATCCCGGCATCCCGCACCTGGCTACGCGGGCCGGTGTGCTCGGCTAGCAGGGTCAGCAGGTCTTCTGCGTCCGGCCAGGTTTGTCTCACCGGTCCCCCAGCATCTCGAAGAACTCGGCGTCCTCCTCGAAGACCCGGCGGGCAGCCTGGCGGGTCCACTCGTCGCGCTCGTGCCGGTCCAGGTACGCCTGCACGGCGACCTCGACAGTCTTGTGCATCGAGCGGTGCTCGGCCTCGGCGATCTCCTTGAGCCGCTGCTCGACTTCGGGCTTGAGGTTCAGGGTGAAGGCCATACCAGAGTTGTATAACCGCTCCTGCGGTACGTCAACCACGCTCGGCACTACTTCTCCTTCTGGTGGGTCAGTTGGGCAAGCCGTGTCGGCCTGCCCCGATCTTCGTCCCGAGCGCTGTGGGGACGTCGCACATTCCGGCAGCCGACCCGGTTCACCCGTCGCCGTGCCGAGCCGCAGCCGCCACGTGCGGGTCAGCAGCGGGGCCGGGCGTGGACTGCCCCTGCGGTACGGGGCCAACCATCGGCGCAGCGCGGCGGCGTGCACGACGCGTCGCCGTACGCGACAGCAAGGACCGCACCGGGCCAACCCTGGTCTACCCCTCGGTCGCCTGGACGGCCTTCATCGCCGGGCTGCGGCCGGACGGAAATCTGCCCTCCTGACGGAGCCGACACCAGCCGCCAACTGCTCCTGCGCCCAACCGGTCAGGACCAGGCGCGTTGCAGGGTCACCCGGGCCTCCAACTCCAGCAGGTGGACCTTGCGGGGCAGGCCGCCGCCGAAACCGACAAGCTTTCCGCCGGCCCCGACGATCCGGTGGCAGGGGACGATCACCGGCAGCGGGTTGCGGTTGCAGGCCACCCCGACCGCCCGCGCCGCCCCCGGATCGCCGAGCGCCTTCGCCACCTCACCGTAGGTGAGCGTCCCGCCGTACGGGATGCGGGTCATCGCCTGCCAGACGGCGCGCTCGAACTCCGAGCCCCGGCGGACCGCCACCGGCACGGTGAACCCGGTCAGCTCGCCCGCGAAGTACGCGTCCAGCTCCGCCGCCGCCCACCGGGACAGCTCGTCGTCGCCAGCGCCAGGCCCGCCCGGCGGCTCAGCGGCCGGCGGACCGGCGGGCGACTCGGTGGCCGGCGGCCCACCGGGCGGCTCGGCGGTCGGCGGCTCCACCCGGCCGAAGCGCACACCGCAGACCGCCCCGTCCGCCACGGCCACGGAGAGGTCCCCGATCGGGGTGTCGAGCACGGTCCAGCGCATCCGGCCATTGTCCCGCCCCCGGGCAGCGGGAGTACGTCAGGTGTCCGGGACAACCCGCGCCATTGCTCACTAATCGACATTCTGCTATTTTTCGTCCGGGAACGAAGGGCACGTTCCCGGTCACCCCCGTTCCGGGCAGCGACACACGCCGAGCATGCCGGGTCTCGTCGCCGCTGCCGATCGGTGACCAGTCCGGGCCGCTCCACCGATGCCGGGCGACCGACGACGGTCGCCGGACGACCTCGGTCCCGGGCCCGCATGCCCAGCTTCCGATGCCCCGTCACCAGCGCCTCCGGCACCGGCGGGCGGCCCGCACGCACAGTGCGCACACCGCACCGGCCAGCACGAGCAGGCCGGCCCGCAACGGAAGGATCGACGCCCATGCCATCACCAGCAAGCGCCGGTGACGTCCAACCTGACGTCACCGCCCCACCCACCGGTCGCGCCACCCTCCGGCGCTACCCGGTGAGATACCGACACCTCGTCCCGTCCGTCGCCGCCGCGGTGGTGCTCCTCGCGGCCACCGCCGGTGGCGTGCTGAGCGGCAGCGCCGGCAACGTGGCGGAGGCCGCCGCGGCGCCCGGCGTTCTCGCCACGACCGCCGGCTGCGGAAAGGCCCCGACGCTGAGCAACGGGACCCGCACCATCTCCAGCGGCGGCCAGAACCGCAGCTACATCCTGCGGATCCCGGACGGGTACGACCGCAACCGCCCCTACCGGCTGGTCTTCGGCTTCCACTGGCTGAACGGCTCGGCCCAGAACGTCTCCTCGGCCGGCTACTACGGTCTCCTGCCGCTGTCGAACAACAGCACGATCTTTGTCGCGCCGCAGGGCATCGACGCCGGCTGGGCCAACACCAACGGCCGGGACCTGACCCTCTTCGACGACATCTCCCGGCAGGTCGAGAACGACCTCTGCGTCGACACGACCCAGCGCTTCGCCCTGGGGTGGAGCTACGGCGGGGGGATGAGCTACGCGGTGGCCTGCGCCCGGCCCACCGTCATCCGCGCCGTCGCCGTGCTGTCCGGCGCCCAGCTCAGCGGGTGCAGCGGCGGCACCCAGCCGGTCCCCTACTTCGGCATCCACGGCACCTACGACAGCGTGCTGAGCATCTCCAGGGGCCGGCAGTTGCGCGACACGTTCGTCCGGAACAACGGCTGCGCCGTGCAGAACCCGCCGGAGCCCGCCCGGAACACCCTCACCCACATCACCACCGCGTACTCCGGCTGCCGCGCCGGTTACCCGGTGCAGTGGGCGGCGTTCGACGGGGACCACACGCCCAGCCCGGTCGACGGGTCGGGCAGCCCGAACGACTCCCGGACCTGGACCTCGGGGGAGATCTGGCGGTTCTTCAACCAGTTCCAGTCCACCACTCCGGTTCCCACCACCCCGGCGCCGACCACCCCGGCCCCCACCACTCCGGCGCCGACGACTCCGGCCCCCACCACCCCGGCGCCGACCACCCCCGCGCCCACGACCCCGCCGCCGACCGGCGGACCGGGCACCTGTGTCGCCACCTACAAGGCGGTCAACAGTTGGCCGGACGGCTTCCAGGGCGAGGTCACCGTGGCCAACAACACGACCAGCGCGGTCAACGGCTGGACGGTCAGCCTGACCCTGGCCGGCGGCCAGACCATCAGCAGCCTCTGGAGCGGCGTCAACACGGGCACCACCGGCACGGTCACCGTCCGGAACGCGCCCTACAACGGCGCGTTGGGCGCGAACGCCTCGACCACGTTCGGGTTCACCGCCACCGGCAACGGCGCCACCCCGCCCAGCAACATCACCTGCACCAGCTCCTGAGCAACCGGTAGCTGCGGGCCCGGAGCCGGTCGGCTCCGGGCCCGCAGCACGTCCGTCAACCGCCCGCCGACCGTCGATCGGCACGCCCAGTGCCCGCTGATTGCCACGTCGGCCCGGTCCGGCCCCCGCTCGCGGGGTTGACCCCGGCCCCTAGCGTTCGAGGTGTGGCCAGCGGAACGTTGATCTTCCTCGTCATCGGCGCGGCCGGCGTCGCGGTGCTGGCGCTCGCCCTGCTCGGCGGCGAGCTGCTGCACGCCCTGCTGCCCGACGTCGACGGGCCGGTCTCGGTGGAGGTGATCGCCGGGTTCGCCGGGGCGTTCGGCTTCGGCGGGGCGATCGCCAACGAGCTGCTCGGCGCGCGTACCCCCGCCCTGGTGGCCGGGGCGGTCGCCGCCGGCGTGGTCGCGGCGGTGCCCACCGCGTGGTTCGCCGGCCGGCTGAGCCGCGCGGCCCGGGACATGCCCACCGACGCCACGCCCACCCGTCACCACCTGGTCGGCGCGCTCGGCCTGGTGGTCACCCCGATCCCGACCAGCGGGTACGGCGAGGTGCGGGTACGCCTCGCCGGGCAGCCGGTGAAGCTCAACGCGCGGGCCGACCGGCCGCTGCCGGTGGGCGCACAGATCTTCGTGGTGGAAGCGCTCAGCGAGACCAGCGTGCACGTCGAAACGTACTGAACTCCTTTCCCCAGAGAGACGGAAACCCCCTCATGCCTCTCCTCATCGCCGTCGGTGGCGCGGTGCTCCTGCTCCTCGTCCTCGTCATGTTCGTGCTCTCCCGGATCAAGGTGGCCGGGCCGAACCAGGCGTTCATCGTGACCGGCCGTCGGGGCCGGACCACCCAGACCGCCGACGGCGGGCGGCAGACCGACATGTCCGGGCAGAAGGTCGTCCTCGGCGCTTCCGTCTTCGTCCTGCCGGTGGTGCAGAAACTCCAGTCGCTGGATCTGTCCAGCCGCCGGATCGACGTCGGCATCCGGGGCGCGGTCAGCAAGCAGGGCATCCGCACCGACCTGCACGGCGTCGCCATCGTCAAGGTCGGCGGCACCGAGGACGCGATCCGCGCCGCCGCCCAGCGGTTCCTGCACCAGCAGGACGAGATCGAGGACTTCACCCGGGAGGTGCTGGCCGGCGCGCTGCGCTCGATCGTCGGCCGGCTCACCGTCGAGGAGGTCATCCGGGACCGGGCGGCCTTCGCCAGCGCGGTCGCCGAGGAGGCCGAGCACTCGATGACCAACCAGGGGCTGGTGCTGGACACCTTCCAGCTCCAGGACATCCTGGCCGAGGGCTCCTACCTGGCGGACCTGGGTCGGCCGGAGGCGGCCCGGGTGCTCAAGGACGCGGCGATCGCCGAGGCGCGGGCCCGGCAGCAGGCCGAGCAGGAGCGGCTGCTGGCCGAGGAGGCCATCGCCGAGGCCAACCGGAACCTGTCGCTGAAGCAGGCCGCCATCCAGGCCGAGATCGACGCGGCGAAGGCCAAGTCCGCGGCGGCCGGGCCGCTCGCCCAGGCCGAACGCGACCAGGCGATCCTCTCCGAGCAGCAGAAGGTGGCCGAGCGCAACGCCGAGCTCAAGCAGCGTCAGCTCGACACCGAGGTCCGCAAGCCGGCCGACGCGGCCCGGTACAAGGTCGAGCAGGAGGCCGAGGCGTCCCGCAACGCGGCGGTGCTCAACGCCGACGCGCAGCGCCAGTCCGTCATCGCCGCCGCGCAGGCGTCCGCCGAGCAGGCCCGGCTGACCGGTGAGGGCGAGCGGGCCCGCCGGGCCGCGCTGGCCGAGGCCAACGCGATCGAGGGCGCCAAGGAGGGCGAGGCGGAACAGCGGCGGCGGTCCGCGATCGCCGAGGCGGTCGAGCGGGAGGGCCGCGCCGAGGCCGAGGCGATCCTGGCCAAGGGGCAGGCCGAGGCGGAGGCGATGGCCCGCAAGGCGGAGGCGTTCGCCGCGTACGGCGAGGCGGCCGTGCTGGACCTGCTGGTCCGGGTGCTGCCGCAGGTGGTCGAGGCGGCCAGCGCCCCGATCGGCGCGATCGACAAGATGACGGTCATCTCCACCGACGGCGCGTCGTCGCTGACGAAGTCGGTGGCCGGCAACGTCGCCCAGGGCCTCCAGCTCGGCTCCGACCTGACCGGCATCGACCTGGCCGGCCTGTTGGCGAAGCTCGGCTCGGCGCGTGGCGAGAACGGCACGCCGACCACGGCGGTCGAGGCCGGCAGGTAACCCGGACGTACGTCGGGCCCCGCACGCGCCGTCGGGCGGGGCCCGCTGTCACAGGCGTCTGGTAGGTATCCGGCATGACCTCTGTCGTACCGCGTCACTCGCCCGTGGTCCTCGGCCTGCCGATCGCCGACCGACCGACGTCGTTCCGCTTCTACCGGGAGGCTCTCGGCCTCACCGCCGTCGGCGAGCCGGCCGACGACGGCATTCCCGAGCCGTTGCAGTTCGACGTCAACGAGGGCCTGCGCCTCATGCTGGTGCCCACCGGTGGGTTCGGTTGGGTCGTCAGCCCGCACGAGGTCGCCCCACGTGGGCAGAGCGAATGCCTGCTCGGCCTCTCCCTGACCTCGCCGGAGGAGGTCGACCGGCTGGTCGAGCGCGCCCGGACCGCGGGCGCCGCCGTCGTCACCGAGCCGGCGCGGCAGCCCTGGGGGTTCAGTGCCGCCCTCGCCGACCCGGACGGGCACCTCTGGCTGCTGACGGTGGAGCCGACCGACTGACCCGACCGGGTCGGGCCGCCGGGGTCCGGCGAGGTCAGTCGACCAGGCCCTCGGCGCGGGCCCAGCGCAACAGCTCCGCCTCGGCGGCGTCCCGGTCGAGCGGGCCACGTTCCAGGCGTACGTCCTTGAGGTGTTTCCAGGCCCGGCCGACGATCGGCCCCGGGGGCACGCCGAGCAGCTCCATGATCGCGTTGCCGTCCAGGTCCGGGCGGACCCGGGCCAGGTCCTCCTCGGCGGCGATGCGGTCGATCCGCTCCTCCAGCGCGGCGTAGTCGGCGGCCAACTGGGCCGCCTTGCGCCGGTTGCGGGTGGTGCAGTCCGAGCGGGTCAGCTTGTGCAGGCGGGACAGCAGGTCACCGGCGTCGGTGACGTACCGGCGCACCGCCGAGTCGGTCCACTCGCCCCGGCCGTACCCGTAGAACCGCAGGTGCAGGCCGACCAGCTTGGTGACCTGGGCGGTGACGTCCTTCGGGTACCGCATGGCCTTCATCCGGGCCTTGGTCAGCCGCGCGCCGACCACCTCGTGGTGGTGGAAGCTGACCCGGCCGTCCCCGCCGACCGCCTTGGTCGCCGGCTTGCCGACGTCGTGCATGAGGGCGGCCATCCGCAGCACGAAGTCGCAGCCGTCGTCCTCCAGCCCGACCGCGTTGCTCACCACGGTCAGCGTGTGCTCGTAGACGTCCTTGTGCTGGGCGTGCTCGTCGATCTCCAGCTTGAGCCCGGTCAGCTCGGGCAGGAACCGCTCGGCCAGGCCGGTGTCGACGAGCAGCCGCAGCCCGGTGACCGGGTCCGCGCCGCAGAGCAGCTTGGTGAACTCGTCGCGGATCCGCTCGGCGGTGATCCGGTCCAGGTCGGCGGCCATCCGGGTCATCGCCGCGCGCACGTCCGGGTGCACCGCGAAGCGGAGCTGCGCGGCGAACCGCGCCGCGCGCAGCATCCGCAGCGGATCGTCACCGAACGACTCCCGGGGCGTGCCCGGGGTACGGATCACCTTCGCGGCGAGGTCGTCCAGACCGCCGTACGGGTCGGTGAACCGGTGCTCGGGCAGGCTCACCGCCATCGCGTTGACGGTGAAGTCGCGCCGTCGCAGGTCGTCGACCAGGTTCGTCCCGTACGCCACCACCGGGTTCCGGCTGACCTGGTCGTACGACTCGGCGCGGTAGGTGGTGATCTCCAGCCGGAGGCCGGCGCGCTGCGCGCCGATGGTGCCGAACTCCCGCCCGGTCTCCCAGACCGACTCTGCCCAGCCCCGGAGCACCGCCAGCGTCTGGTCCGGATGCGCGTCGGTGCAGAAGTCGAGGTCGTCACCGAGCCGTCCGAGCAGGGCGTCCCGCACCGAGCCGCCCACCAGGTGCAGCTCGTGGCCGGCGCGGGCGAACCGGCGGCCCAGCTCGTCGGCGACCGGGGAGACACGGAGCAGTTCGGCGACGGCGTTGCGCTGGGCTGCGGTGAGCTGGCGACGGTCGGTGGCGTGGGGTACGGAGACTTCGGACATCGGAGCGCCAGCCTAGCGGCCCCGGGGGTGATCCGGTCCGCCGGGCGCGATCACCGCAGCCGTTGACTAAGGTCGTGTTCGTGTGCGGGCCGGCGCCCGGCGACCAGAACCCCTTGGGGAGGCTCGATGAGCGGCGGGCTCTACCGCAGCGCGAACGCCGGGT
This sequence comes from Micromonospora sp. WMMD882, assembly GCF_027497255.1. Lineage (NCBI taxonomy): Bacteria > Bacillati > Actinomycetota > Actinomycetes > Micromonosporales > Micromonosporaceae > Micromonospora > Micromonospora sp. WMMD882. The sequence continues at coordinate 4,517,218 of NZ_CP114903.1, read as the reverse complement.
GGGGGGGCGACCGCCGTCCGGACGACGGCCGGGAGGACGACCGCCAGCGACACGACGGCCGGGAGGACGGCCACGGTCGGCCCGGCGACGGCCGGGAGGACGACCGCGGTCGGCACCGTCAGGCGGACTGGGACGACCGCCGCCGGCACGACGCCCGGGGCGCCCGTCCTGCCCACGACGCCCGGGAGGACCGTCCTGCCCACGACGCCTGGGGCGTCCGTCCTGCCCACGACGCCTGGGGCGCCCGTCCTGCCCACGACGCCTGGGACGACCGCCACCGGCACGAAGTGCGGGCCGACCGCCGTGGACCCGACGCTTGGCACGACCGTGCCAGGGACGACCGTGCCAGGGACGACCGTGCCTGGGACGACCGTCGTCGGCCGGACGACGCGACGTACATCGCGGCGGAGCCGCTCAACCAGCCGGCGATGGAGTCCACCGCGCCGCCCCAGGAGCAGGTGGCCGAGACGAGCGCGGCGACGAACAGCGCGGTCATGGCGATCGGCAGCCTGGTCAGCCGGGGTACGGGGTTCCTCCGCACGCTGGCGCTGACCGCCGCGCTGGGCGGCGCGCTGGTCGGTGACGCGTACACCACGGCACAGATCCTCCCCGGGATGGTGTACGAGTTCCTGCTCGGCGGCATCCTCACCAGCGTCCTGATTCCGGTGCTGGTCCGTCGGCGCAAGGCCGACGCCGACCGGGGGCAGGCGTACGCGCAGCGGCTGCTCACCCTGGCGGTGATCACGCTCGGCGTCGCGGCCGTCCTGGCGGTGGTGCTGGCCCCGCTGCTGACCTGGCTCTACTCCAGCGACCAGTCCAGCGACAGCTACCAGGGCCTGGTCACCGCGCTGGCCCGGCTGATGCTGCCGATGATCTTCTTCTCCGGGTTGAGCGCGTTGATCAGCGCGGTGCTGAACACCCGGGGCCACTTCGCCGCGCCGATGTGGGCGCCGATCCTGAACAACGTCGTGGTGATCGGCACCGCGCTGGCGTACATCGGGATCTTCGGCGCGGAGATCGTCGATCCGGACGAGATGACCACCGGCCGGATCCTGCTGATCGGCGGCGGCACCCTGCTCGGCGTGGCGATCCAGGCGTTCGGGCTGCTGCCGGCGCTGCGGACGGTCGGCTTCCGGTGGAAGCTGCGGTTCGACTTCCGGGCGCTGGGCCTGGCCGAGCTGGGCCGGCTCGGGATCTGGATGTTCTGCTACGTCGGGGTCAGCCAGATCGGCCTGATCGTGCTGTTCAACCTGCTCAACCGGGCCGGCGAGGAGAACGCCGCCGGTCCGCTGATCTACAACAACGTCTTCCTGCTGCTGATGATGGCGCACGGCATCATCGCCGTGTCGATCATCACGGCGCTGATGCCCCGGATGAGCGCCGCCGCCGCCGACGGCCGGTACGCCGACCTCGCCGCCGACCTGTCCAAGGGCACCCGGACGGTCAGCGCGGTGCTCGCCCCGATCGCGGTCTGCTACGCGGTGCTGGCCACCCCGCTGGCCAACACCCTCTTCCGGTACGGCGCGTTCAGCGCGGAGAACGCCACCGCCACCTCGCTGGTGCTGCTGGTCGCCGCGCTGGCCCTGGTGCCGTTCGCGGTGAGCCAGTTGTTCACCTTCGCCTTCTACGCGCTGCCGGACACCCGCACTCCCGCCCTGGTCAACATTCCGGTGGTGGCGTTGCGGATCGGGGTGCAGATCGGGCTGTTCGCGGCGTTCTCGACGACCTTCGCCGCCGCCGGCATGATGATCGGCAACGCGGTGTCGTACCTGGCCGCCGCGATCGTCTCGGCCTGGCTGCTGCGGCCCCGGGTCGGCCGGATCGGTCTCGGCGCGATCCTGCGCACCCTGGGCCGGGTTGCGGTGGCCGCGCTGGGGGCCGCGCTCGTCGGGCTGCTGGTGGTGGGGCTGCTGCCCGGCGACGACACGCCGAGCCGGCTGGAGGCGATCGTCCAGCTGGTGGTGGGCGGCGCGGTGATCGCCGGCACGTACCTCGGGCTGGCCATGCTGCTGCGGATCCGCGAGATCACCGAGGTGCTGGACATGGTCCGCCGCCGCCTGGGCCGCTGAGCCGCGCCGCCGTCCCCGGGCCGAAGGCGGCTCGGGTCGGGGACGGCCGGGCCGGGAACCGCTGCGGAGCCCGTGGACAGAGGGTGACCGTGGATCACCAACCTGGGGACACACCTGTGGATAACTCAGCGCGCCGCCGCTCAACTGGCGGTTCGGCCTGTGGATAACCAACCGTACGGATGAGCATGGCCCGCCGATCGGCGGGAACCCGGCAGCCGTCGACCTGGTCACCGGTTCGGGCGAGCCGCCCGGCCACCGGTTGCCACCAGCCACTAGATTTGGCAAGTACATGTGCCAGCAACGTGGCTGACAACGGTCGTAACCGGACACGCCACTCGTAACCGGCACCCTGTGCGGGTACGGCGGCAAGATGACATGTCGGGGAGTCACGCAACCCAGGTAAGGTCGCTCTCGACGGGTACGGCCGCCGGCGGCGCTCCGCGTCGACGACCCGGCCGGTTCCTTCACACGAGGCAGAGCGGAAAGCCACATGCCCAGCAGCGCGGGTCCATCGATCGACACGATCACCGAGGGAGGACGGGTGACCCAGGTCGGCGAGGGTCAGGAGGCGGAGGAGAGCGCTCCGACCGTCATGACCTTCGGTGCTCCCACGGTCGGTGAGATCCTTGCCGAACGCTACGAGCTGGTCGAGCACATCAACAACGACAGTGCCGGCCGGCAGGTGTGGCGTGGCGTCGACGTCATCCTGCGCCGCCCGGTCGCCGTGGTGCTGCGGCACCCCGGCGGTGACTCGGCCACCGAGATGCTCCAGGCCGCCGTCGCCGCCAGCCGGGTCATCCACCCCAACCTCGTCGGGGTCTACGACGCCATCGACGAGGCCGAGCGGGCGTACGTGGTGCGCGAGTGGGTGGACGGCCGGTCGCTGCGCGAGCTGACCGCCGAGGGCCCGCTGGACCCGGCCAGGGCCACCAGCATCGGCCACGCGGTGGCCAGCGCGCTCGCCGCCGTGCACGCCACCGGCATGGTGCACGGCAACGTGCACCCCGGCACGGTCATGATCAGCGACGAGGGCCGGGTGGTGCTCGCCGACGCCCGCACCGACGGCGCGGACACCCAGGAGAACGACCTGCGGGCGGTCGGCGGCGTCCTCTACTTCGCGCTGACCGGGTACTGGCCGCACGCCGAGGCGCCGCTGCACGGCGCGACCGCCGGGCACGGCCGGGCGGCCATCCCGGACGCGATGCGGGACGCCGGTGGCGGGCTCGCCGCGCCCCGGCAGGTCCGCGCCGGCATCCCCGCCTACCTCGACGACCTGACCATGGACCTGCTCGACCAGCAGATCGCGCCGCCCTCGTCGGACGTGCTCGCCGCCGAGCTGGGTCGACTCGAAGTGCCCGCCGACGAGCAGTACCTCGAATCGGCCGGCCCGCTGCGCTTCACCGCCGACACCGAGGAGGAGCGCTCACCGCTGTCGCCGGCCGGCGGCCGCAAGGTCATCCTCGGCATCGCCGGCCTGCTCGCGGTCGCCCTGGTCGGGCTCCTGGTCGGGATCACCACCCTGCGCGGCGGCGACGACAGCCCCAGCGGGCAGGCCGGCGGGCCGGACGCCCCGGCCACCACCGAGGACGCCCCGCCGTCCCCGCCGGCCGTGGTCCGGACCATGCCCCTCGCCGCCGACCAGGTCCGCGTGATCGACCCGGACAGCAAGTCCCGGGACGAGTTCGACGGCATCGGCAAGGTCGTGGACGGCGACCAGGACGAGGCCTGGCAGACCGACAGCTACTACAACGCCAACTTCAGCAACCTGAAGAAGGGCATGGGCATCCTGATCGACCTGAAGCAGCCGCAGACGGTCAAGTCGGTCGAGGCGTCGCTGTCCAACCAGGGCGCCACCGCCCAGCTCTTCTCCGGCACGATCAACCCCGCGTCCAGCTCCGCCGGTGACAAGCAGCTCGTGGCGGAGTACCAGAAGACGCCGGTGGGCCCGAAGCTGGAGCAGCACGGCGCGAAGATGGTCTTCGACGCCTTCGAGGCCGGCCAGAAATACCAGTACCTCCTCCTCTGGGTGACCGAGCTGCCGGAGATCGAGCCGGGCCGGTTCAAGCTCATCGTCGAGGAGATCACGGTCAAGGTGCAGTGAACCGACGGCGACCCTGCGAGCGCCCCCGACCGGGGACGCGGCGATGACCAGGCCCGGCCCGGGAGCGGCAGCGGGCGGCGGTCGGCCGTCGGTGCTGCCGCCCGACACCGGTCCGCTGGCCGACGCCTCCGACGCCGACCTGCTGCGCGCGCACGTCGCCGGGGACCGGGACGCCTTCGCCGAGCTGTTCCACCGTCACCGGGACCGGCTCTGGGCGGTGGCGGTACGCACCATCGGCGACCGGGAGGAGGCCGCCGACGCCCTGCAGGACGCCCTGCTGTCCGCGCACCGGGCGGCCGCCCGGTTCCGGGGGGACTCCGCGGTCACCACCTGGCTGCACCGCATCGTGGTCAACGCCTGCCTGGACCGGATCCGCCGCCGGCAGGCCCATCCCACCGTCCCGCTGCCGGACGGCCACCGGTCGGACGAGCCCGGCGCCACCGGCGGCGTGGAGTTGGCCGCCCCGGTCGCCGACCACGACACCGCGCTCGTGGTCCGTCAGGCCCTCGCCCAGTTGCCGGTCGAGCAGCGCGCCGCGCTGGTCCTGGTCGACGTGCAGGGGTACCCGGTGGCCGAGGTGGCCCGGATCCTCGACGTGGCCGAGGGGACGGTGAAGAGCCGGTGCGCCCGGGGACGGGCCCGGCTGGCCGTGCTGCTCGGGCACCTGCGTACCGGCGCGGAGCCGCCGGGCGGGCCGCCCACCGGTGGCGGACGCGCCGGCAGCGGCCCGGACGTGCCGGACGTCACCGGCGGGAACCCACAGCCACCCGACGGCGTCGGATCAGGGTCGGGACGATCCCGACCCACCGACCAGAGGGAGGACTCGTGACCGCGGGGCGGTTCCGGGAGGTCGACCTCGATCTGCTCGCCGACTACGTCGGTGGAGCGTTGACGGGCACCCCGGACGAGGCGACCGTGGCCCGACTGGTGGCCGAGGACACCGCCTGGGCCCGGGCGTACGCCGAGTTGGCCCCGGCGGTCGGCCGGGTCGGCCTCGACCTGGCGGCCTGGGGTGAGCCCGCCGAGCAGATGCCGGGCCCGGTGGCCGACCGGCTCGCCGCGGCCCTCGCCGGCGCCGGGCCGGCCGTTCCGGCGATCACCGTCCCCACCCAGCCCGCCGGAGCGGCGGCCCGCCGACTCGCCGTGATCGGCGGCAGCGACCCCGTGGACGCCACGGTCGGGCCCGCCGGTCGGGGCACTCCCGGGGCGGGGCGGCCACGCCGGTCGCGGCGCTGGTCCGGGCAGGCGGGTCGGGTGCTGGTGGCCGCCGCCGCGGTGGCCGTGGCCGGGTTCGGCGTGACGCAGTTCCTGTCCGCCGCGCAGAACGGCGCGGCGGACGGCGGGCAGCCGCCCGGCAGCGCCCGGGAGGACAGCGCCGCCTCCGGCGAGTTCCGGCTCACCACCCAGCCCGAGCGCACCGGCGTCTCGTACACGCCGGAGAGCCTCGCCGGCGCGCCTGCCGGGCCGGGCGTGCTGCGGGAGAGCAGCGGCCCGGACAACGCCGCCTCGGAGGGCGCCGCTCCGCGTCGTCCGCTGCCCCTCGCCGGTCTCGAACGGCTCTCCGCCCGCGAGGCGCTCGACGACTGCCTGACCGAGGTCGGCGCGGCGCACGGCGCCGGCCCGATCACCGTCGACCGGCTGGAGTACGCCGCCTTCCAGGGCGAGCCGGCGCTGGTCGTCGGTCTGTTGGACGCCGCCGGGGAGCGGTGGATCGTGGTGGCCGGCGCCGGTTGCGGGGCGCCCGGCTCCGGCGCGGACACCCGGTACCGCACCCGGGTAGGGTGAGGTTCGCGGTCGTCGGGCCCTGACCGTCCACGTGACGTCACCCACCGGATGACCGGCTCGGGAATCCCTGCTTCGTACGATGACGTTCTGCATGTCAGTTGTCGGCGGCGTGAGGCGTCGGCGCTCGGATCGACATCGGTGCGCGCGCCGGTGGCGAACACACACACTCGGGAGACGGCAGTGGACGAGGTCCGCAACCTGATCATCATCGGCTCCGGGCCGGCCGGTTACACGGCCGCGGTCTACGCGGCGCGCGCCAACCTCAAGCCGCTGGTCATCGAGGGCGTTCAGTCCGGTGGGGCGTTGATGACCACCACCGAGGTGGAGAACTTCCCCGGCTTCGCCGACGGGATCCTCGGCCCCGAGCTGATGGACAACATGCGCAAGCAGGCCGAGCGGTTCGGCGCGGAGTTCCTCACCGACGACGTGACCCGGGTCGAGCTGGCCGACACCGGCACCCCGGGCTCCGGCGCGGCCAGCCGCGTCTGGGTCGGCGAGACCGAGTACCAGGCCCGCGCGGTCATCCTGGCCACCGGCTCGGCGTGGCGGCCGCTGGGCGTCCCCGGCGAGCAGGAGTACCTCGGCCGTGGCGTGTCGTCCTGCGCCACCTGTGACGGTTTCTTCTTCCGCAACCAGCACATCGTGGTGGTCGGTGGTGGCGACTCCGCGATGGAGGAGGCCAGCTTCCTGACCCGGTTCGCCGACTCGGTCACCATCGTCCACCGGCGCGACTCGTTCCGGGCCAGCCGGATCATGGCCGACCGGGCGCTGAACAACGACAAGATCAAGGTCGAGTGGAACAGCGTCGTCGAGGAGATCCTCGGCGCGGACAACAAGGTCGCCGGCGTCCGCCTGCGCAACGTGCACACCGGCGAGACCAAGGTGCTCGACGTGACCGGCGTGTTCGTCGCCATCGGCCACGACCCGCGCAGCGAGCTCTTCCGCGGCCAGGTGGCCACCGACGACGAGGGTTACGTCACGGTCGACGCCCCGGGCACCCGGACCAGCGTCCCGGGCGTGTTCGCCGCCGGTGACCTGGTCGACCACACGTACCGGCAGGCGATCACCGCAGCCGGCACCGGCTGTGCCGCCGCCCTCGACGCCGAGCGGTTCATCGCCACCCTGAGCTGAGCAAAACCCGCATTCATTTCCGGAGGAGGGTCAATAGTGGGAACGACGACGGCGGTCACCGACGCCAACTTCGCCAGCGACGTGCTGAAGTCCGACAAGCCGGTGCTCGTGGACTTCTGGGCCGAGTGGTGCGTGCCGTGCCGCAAGGTCGCGCCGCTGCTGGAGGAGATCGCCAACGAGATGGGCGACCAGGTCCGGATCGTCAAGCTCAACATCGACGAGAACCCGGAGACGGCCCGGGCCTACCGGGTGATGTCGGTGCCTACCCTCACCGTCTTCAAGGACGGCGAGCCGGTGCAGTCGATCGCCGGGGCCAAGCCCAAGGGCGAGCTGGTGAAGCTGATCCAGGCCGCGCTCTGAGCTGACCGGCGCCGGACCGCGTCCACCCGGGCGGGCCCGGCGCCGGAAACCGAACACCCCGTACCCCCGACCAGGGGTGCGGGGTGTTCGGTTTCCGGCAGGGCCGGGCGGCCGGCGGGGGCGCGGGTCGGCGGGGGTCGGCGGGGGGCGCGGGGGTCGGCACCGCTTGCGGCAACCGGGAACGCGGCGGTACCGGGAACGGTACGCTCCGTAGGCGTACTCGATGAGGAGAGCCCCTGCGTACGACCGCGGTGGGTGGCGAGATGTCAGCAGCCGCAGAGGGGGTCGTCCGTGCGTCCGATCCGCCCCGGTGACCACGGCCCGGCGGTACGGGAGATCCGCCGGGTCCTCACCGACCTCGACCTGCTCCCCCCGGAGGACGGCGCTGCCGTCGACGCGTTCGACGCGGTCACCGAGCGGGCCGTCCGGGCCTTCCAGCAGTCCCGTGGGCTGAGCGTGGACGGCCGGGTCGGCGCGGAGACCTGGCGGGCGCTGGACGCGGCCCGGTGGCGGCTCGGCGCCCGCACCCTGTACCACGCCGTACCCGAGCCGATCAGCGGCGAGGACGTCCGCACGTTGCAGGAGCGCCTGCTGGAGATGGGGTACGACGTCGGCCGCGCCGACGCCGTCTACGGCGCGCGGACGGCCCGCGCGCTGGCCCAGTTCCAGCGGGAGGTCGGGCTGACGCCGGACGGCTCCTGCGGCCCGCACACCCTGGACGCGCTGCGCCGGCTCGGCCGGAAGGTCGTCGGCGGCCGACCGCAGTGGCTACGGGAGTCCGACGCGATCCGGCAGTCCGGTCCGGCCCTGGTCGGCCGGACGGTGGTCGTCGACCCGGGGCACGGCGGCACCGACCCCGGCGTGGTCGTACGCGACGGGCCGTTGCGCTGGACCGAGGCGGACCTGACGCACGACCTGGCCAGCCGGCTGGAGGGACGGTTCGCGGCGGCCGGCGTCCGGGTGCAGCTCACCCGGGGGCCGTCACCCGGCACGTGCCTGCCCGACGCCGACCGGGCCGAGCTGGCCAACACGCTCGGCGCGGACGTGTTCATCTCCCTGCACACCGACGGGCACCGCAACCCGGCGGCGGAGGGGGTGGCCACGTACCACTACGGCACCGACAACGGGGTCACCTCGGCCACCGGGGAACGCCTCGCCGGGCTGGTGCAACGGGAGATCGTGGCCCGCACCGGGCTGCGGGACTGCCGTACCCACGCCAAGACGTGGGAGCTGCTGCGACTCACCCGCATGCCGGCGGTCCGGGTGGAGATCGGCTACCTCACCTCGCCGGCCGACCGGGGCCGGCTGGTGGATCCGCGCTTCCGGGACCGGGTGGTCGAGGCGATCGTGGCCGCCGTACAGCGGATGTACTTCCCGGTCGAACGGGACGTGCCGACCGGCTCGATCGACGTCAGCGAGCTGCGTGCCGTGGTGGCGGCCGGCCGCGCCGCGCGGTGACGGCCGCGGCTCGACCGCCCCGTCCGGCCGGGCGGTGCGGTCGACCGGCCCCGCCGGTCAGCCGGTGGTGGAGCGGGTGGCGGGACGGACCGGGCGGAGCAGGCTCTCCGGGCTCATCGAGCCGAGCAGCTTCTCCAGGGCGTACTCGACATCGGACTTCCAGGACAGCGCGGTACGCAGCTCCAACCGCAGCCGCGGGTAACGCGGATGCGGGCGGACCGTCTTGAAGCCGACGGAGAGGAAGAAGTCCGCCGGGGCCACGCAGCCGCCGACGGCCAGCTCGTCGATGTCGCCGAACTTGGCGTCGCCGAACGCCTCGATCGCCTTGATGCCGCGCTTGGTGAGATCCCGGGCGACACCCTGCACCAGCATCCGCCCCAGCCCCCCACCGGCGAACGAGGGCACCACGTGCGCCGTCGTCAGCAGGGCGGCGTCGGCCGACACCGGTGAGGTGGGGAAGGCCATCGAGCGGGGCACGTAGGCCGGCGGGGCGAACATCACGAAGCCGGCGGCCATGCCGTCGACGTACACGAGCTTGCCGCAGGAGCCCCACTCCAGAAGCGTCTGCGAGACCCACGCCTCTTTCTCCAGCCCCGGGTCACCCGCGGCGCAGGCCCGGTCGGCGGAGACCGGATCCAGCTCCCAGAAGACACACTGCCGGCACGCCCGGGGCAGATCTTCCAGGGTGTCGAGGGTCAGGCTGACCAGACGTCGCGACATTGGCGCATCCCCACAACTAGGCTCGGAGGTGACGACGCAGCGGATCATGCCGCCGCGTTTGCCCCCGACGAGCGATCGTACGCCGCGACACGCCGCCGTGGGAGGGGACGCGCGAACACCACGTGCCGGGAGTCGACGCCGTGGCGTTGGTCGGCGGCGCGGGGCGCCGGTCGCGGCGGCAGTTGACGGGGGCGCGGTGGTGGTCGCGGCGGCGGTCGCCGGGCGCGGTGGTGGTGGCCGACGGACGCGACGGCCCGGGATGTGGACGATTTCTCGCGTCGCGACATGACCTTGACCACCAGGGACTACGATCGACCGACCGGCGTGTTTCGCGGGCCCGCCCACCGGCCCCCACCGACGGACGGGCCACCGGGGTCCGCGGTCGACCGGGGCCCACCCGACAGCCGACGAGGTGATGTCATGACCGGCACGACGCTCGACGACTACACCGACCGGTACGCCCGGCGCGTGCGCGGCATGACCGCCTCGGAGATCCGCGCGCTCTTCGCCGTGGCCAGCCGACCGGAGGTGGTGTCGCTGGCCGGCGGCGCCCCGTACATCGCCGCGCTGCCGCTCGACGCGGTCGGCGAGATGCTCGGCCGGCTCGGCTCCGAACACGGCGCCACCACCCTCCAGTACGGCATCGGCCAGGGCCTGCCCGAGCTGCGCGAACGGATCTGCGAGGTGATGGCCCTCTCCGGCATCGACGCCTCGTGCGGGGCGTCCCCGGAGGACGTGGTGGTGACCGTCGGCGGCCAGCAGGCCCTCGACCTGGTCGCCCGGCTCTTCCTCGACCCCGGTGACGTGGTGCTCGCCGAGGGGCCCACCTACGTCGGCGCGCTCGGCGTGTTCCAGGCCGCCCAGGCGCAGGTGGTGCACGTACCCATGGACGAGGACGGGCTGATCCCGGAGGCGCTGGAGGCGGCCGTCGCCGACTGCGCCCGGACCGGTCGGCGGGTCAAGTTCCTCTACACCATCCCCACCTACCAGAACCCGGCCGGCGTGACGCTCACCGAGGAGCGGCGGGAACGGGTGCTGGACATCTGCGAACGCGCCGGCCTCCTGGTGGTCGAGGACGACCCGTACGGGCAGCTCGGTTTCGAGTCGGAGGCCCCCCGGCCGCTGCGCGCCCGCCGCCGGGAGGGGGTCTTCTACCTGAGCACCTTCTCCAAGACCTTCGCCCCCGGGCTGCGGGTGGGGTGGATCCTCGCCCCGCACGCCGTCCGCGACAAGCTGGTCATCGCCAGCGAGGCGCAGATCCTCTGCCCGAGCGGGTACGCGCAGGCCGCCGTCTCGACGTACCTGCGCACCATGCCGTGGCGGCAGCAGCTCAAGGTCTACCAGGAGGTCTACCGGGAGCGGCGGGACGCGCTGCTGGACGCGCTGGCCGACCTGATGCCGGCGGGCACCACCTGGACCCGACCGGCCGGCGGCCTGTTCGTCTGGGCCACCCTCCCCGACGGTCTGGACTCCAAGGCGATGATGCCCCGCGCCATCGCCGCCCGGGTGGCGTACGTGCCGGGCACCGGCTTCTACGCCGACGGCACCGGCGCCCGCCACATGCGGCTCAACTACTCCTTCCCGTCGCCGGAGCGGATCCGGGAGGGCGTCCGCCGGCTGGCCGGCGTGATGGAACAGGACATCGCGATGCGGCGGGTCTTCGGCCAGGTCAGCCGGCCGGGTCGGCGCGGGCAGGCCGGCGCGGACGCGCCCGGACCCGACTTGGCATGATCTCCGGTATGGCTGTCACCCCCGTCGACCACCCCGGCTCCACCAGCGACACGCCGTCCGGCCCGGCCGCCGGGGACCTGCGGGTCCTCGTCCTGGCCGGCGGACTGTCGTACGAGCGGGACGTCTCCCTGAAGTCGGGGCGCCGGGTGCTCGACGCGCTCCGCGCGGCCGGCGTCGACGCGGAGCTGCGGGACGCCGATGTCGCGTTGCTGCCCGCCCTGTCCGCCGACGCGCCGGACGCGGTGGTGATCGCCCTGCACGGGGCGACCGGCGAGGACGGCTCGCTGCGCGGCGTCCTCGACCTGTGCGGTGTCCCGTACGTCGGCTGCGACGCCCGCTCCGCCCGACTGGCCTGGGACAAACCCTCCGCCAAGACGGTGCTCCGGGAGGCCGGCATCCCCACCCCCGACTGGGTGGCCCTGCCGCACGACCGGTTCTCCGAGCTCGGCGCGGTGGCGGTGCTGGAGCGGATCGTCGACCGGCTCGGCCTGCCGGTCATGGTGAAGCCCGCACAGGGCGGCTCCGGCCTCGGCGCGGCCGTCGTCCGGGACGCCGCCGCGCTGCCCGCGGCGATGGTCGGCTGCTTCGCGTACGACTCGACCGCCCTGGTCGAGCGGTACGTGCCCGGTATGGACGTGGCGGTGTCCGTGGTCGATCTCGGTGAGGGGCCGCGCGCGTTGCCGGCGGTCGAGATCGTGCCCCGAAACGGCCTCTACGACTACGCCGCCCGCTACACCGCCGGCCGGACCACCTGGCACACCCCGGCCCGGCTCGAACCGGAAGCGGCCGACCGGGTCGCCGAGGTCGCCCTGGCCGCGCACGACGCCCTCGGTCTACGGGATCTCTCCCGGGTCGACATGATCGTGGACGACGCCGGCCAGCCGCACGTGCTGGAGGTGAACGTCTCACCGGGGATGACCGAGACGTCGCTGCTGCCGCTGGCGGTCCAGGCCGCCGGGCTCGACTTCGGGCGGCTGCTCGGATCGCTGGTGGCCCGAGCCGCCGTCCGCTCCGCCTGACTCTCGTCCCGGTCGTCGAGGCGCCATCTTCAGCGGGGCTGCCGGCGTGCCTCGGTCGTCGAGACGCCGTCCTCAGATCGGCTCGGTCGTCCGGGCTCCACCGGTCGCCTCGATCGGGTCCGGGTCGGTGCGTGGCGCAGGGATCCGGCCCACCGGCTCGTCGGTCTCCTCGGCCGCCTCGATCACCGAGCCGCCCTCGCCCTCTCTCGGCGTGACCGCGTCCGCCAACGAGGAGGGCGCGCCGAACCTCGCCGGGGCCTGCCACTGGATCCGGGACGGCTCAGCCAGCGGCCGGCCGCCGAACTCGCCGAGCCAGGCGGCCACCAGAGCGAGATTCTCCCGCCACTGCTCGTCGGAGATCGGCGGCAGGATGGAATCCCACAGCGACAGGAACGTCCCGCGCAGTTGCAGCCGACCGTACGGCCGGGCCAGGAACCACAGGTGCAGGTGGGAGGAGCCGTCACCCCACCGGTTGACGTGCACCCGGGCCACCCCGTCCAGGGAGCGGATCGCCCGCTCCAGCCGCACCGTCATCACACCCAGCTCGGCGGCGAGCAGATTCGGCAGGTCGCCCAGATCGAAGTGCGACCGGGACTCCAGGATCAACACCATCGGCAGGCCCGTCGGCCGGTCCATCGCCCGGACCCGCCATCGTTCCCCCACCCAGATGTACGCCTCGTCCGGAGCGGAACAGGCGGTGCACTCCCGATCCCCCTCACCCTTCCGGAGAGGCTCGACCGGCACCGGGTCGTCGAGACGCTTGACGCGAAGATCCCCCTCGAAGGGGAAGGAGGGCCACTGGGTGAAGTCGGGGGGCTGGGGCGGGTTTTCGGGCACGACGCTGACCCTAACCGAGTCCGCGACCGCTGTCCCCACCCGAACCTGCGGTTTCACCCGACACCTGTCGTCCATGTCGTCGCTGGGTCCATCCTGGCCAGGCGGCAGCACGTCCACCGGCGAGCGAGGAACGGAAGTTCGGAGGTCCGCTCTGCGCCTTGTCGGGGTTGACACCTCCGTGACGGTTCGTCGTGGGTCGGTGGGCCGTCGTGGGTCGGTGGGCCGTGATCGTCGACGGCGTCGTCGTGGGTCGGTGAGTCGTGATCGACGGCGTCGTCGCGGGTCGGCGGGTCGGCGGGTCGCGATCGACGGCGGATCGGGGTGATCGGTGGTCGGGATGATCGGCGGGCCGTCGCTCGACAGGTCGTCGCCGCCGGAAGTGCGGAACGGCCAACGGCCCGCAGTGGTCCGGTCCGAGATGCCGAATTTTGTTCGTTCGACCGCCGACGAGACCGCCGTCACACCGCTTCATCCACAGGGCTGCACCCCGTTTCACGCGCTGTTTCACGTGAAACGGGGCTGCCTGTGGATAACTCCTGTGGATAGCGGATCGTCTGGCCAACAGCCTGTGGATAACTTTCTTCCCGTCCAGATCGCCGGCTGTGAGGTGCGGCAGGACCAGGTGATTGGACCCTGAGTTGTTCCGCCCGTACGGCGACACTTCTCGACGTACCGCCCGGCTGTCGTGAGCTCCCACTGTCCCGCCTCTCGCCTGCTGCTTGCACCCCCTGACGGCCGTGCAGCCCGTAGGTACCCGTCGAGCCCGATGTGGTGCTGCGCAACGACGTCAGTAAGTGGGCGGTGCGCGACGACGTGCCAGCCCGTAGGTTTCCGTCGAGTCCGGTGGGTGCCCGTGTATCTCGGCAGTGCCCGTCGTCCCGCTCGGTAGTGTCCCGCGCGGTCCGTAGGTGTCCGGTCCCGCTCAGGTGGTGGCCCTTCCCTCCCGGTGGCCTTCCCTCCCGGTGCCCTGGGCCGAGGCGTGCGCCCCTCCGTCCAGTTCGGTGATGTCGCGGTATCGACCGTGAAAGAAGGCGCAGTTTCGGCGATCTGGGGGCGACGGAGAGAGCGGGGCGGCGCGCGCCACGAGGACAGTCCCTGCGGCCTCTGAAATCTGTCAGGTGCCGCCCGTTTCACGTGAAACGGCCGCTAGCCCCACGAGAAACGACCGCCACCCGGGTGGTGCCGGGCGCGGTCGTATTCGCTGGGGCGGGCGGGTCAGTCCTCCGGCTCGTCCTGCCCGACGCCCTCGTCCTGCCCAACGCCGATGATCCCGACGATTCGTTCGAGGTCGTCCACGGTGGCGAACTCGATGGTGATCTTGCCCTTGCTCCGCCCGATGTCGACCTTGACCCGGGTGTCGAACCGGTCGGAGAGGCGGTCCGCCAGATCAGTGAGCGCGGGGGCGTGCGCCTTCGGGCGGCGTCGGGCCGTCGGCGGCTTCGTCTCGCCGTCGCTCAACGCGAGGGAGACGATCTCCTCGGTCGCGCGTACCGAGAGACCTTCGGCCACGATACGCAACGCCAACTGCTCCTGGGCTTCGGCTTCGTCCAGGCTCAGGAGCGCCCGGGCGTGCCCGGCCGAGAGCACCCCGGCTGCGACCCGCCGCTGCACCTGAGCCGGCAGGTTGAGCAACCGGATCGTGTTCGAGATCTGCGGACGGCTCCGACCGATGCGCCGGGCGAGCTCCTCGTGGGTGGCCCCGAACTCCTCCAGCAGTTGCTGGTACGCGGCCGCCTCTTCCAGCGGGTTGAGGTTGGCCCGGTGGATGTTCTCCAGGAGCGCGTCCCGCAGCATCGCGTCGTCCCGGGTGTCCCGCACGATCGCGGGAATGTTCTCCCGACCGACGGCCTGCGCGGCCCGCCAGCGGCGCTCGCCCATCACCAGTTCGTACTTCTGGTCGTCGAGCTGGCGTACCACGATGGGCTGGAGGAAGCCAACCTGCTCGATCGAGGTCTTCAACTCTTCCAGCGCATCCTCGTCGAAGACCTGCCGGGGCTGCTTCGGGTTCGGAATGATCGCGTCGACCGGGATCTCCGCGAAATGCGCTCCGGGCACCGGAGCGAGCGCAGGACCCGTCGGCTCCGGCGACACCACCGGGACGCTGGGCGGCGCAACAGCCGGGGCGGTGGGCGTGACCACCGGGGCGGTGGAGTTACCGGGAGATTCGGCGGGTACTGCGGTGACCGGCGGGGTCGGGTCGACGACGGCCGGCGGAGCGGGTGTCGTGGTTTCCGGCGTCTCCACGGGGGCGGTCGGGATCAGTGCCCCGAGCCCTCGGCCCAGTCCGCCACGCGGACGGTTCTTCATACGACGCCTCCCAGCGACTTTTCCGCACTACGCATTCCGGCTCACCGGCTCCTTGGCCCCCCGTTCGGCGATCTCCTGGGCAGCGGCGAAGTAACTGGTGGCGCCTCGTGAACCGGGATCGTAGGTCATCACCGACTGCCCGTAGCTCGGGGCCTCGGAGACCCGGACGTTCCGGGGGATCACCGCCTGGAGGACCTTGTTCCCGAAGTGGTTCCGAACGTCCTGCTCGACCGCGTCGGCGAGACGGGTCCGCCGGTCGTACATGGTGAGCAGGATGGTGGAGACGTCAAGCGTCGGGTTCAGGTGCTTGCGGACCAGGTTGATGTTGTTGATGAGCTGGTTCAGACCCTCCAGCGCGTAGTACTCGCACTGGATCGGGATGAGCACCTCCTGCGCGGCCACCAGAGCGTTCACGGTGAGCAGGCCGAGCGACGGCGGGCAGTCGATGAAAACATAGTCGAAGTGGCCGGGGTAGGCGGCGATCGCCCGCTGGAGCCGTGACTCGCGGGCCACCACCGACACCAGTTCGATCTCCGCACCGGCCAGATCTATGGTGGCCGGCACACACCACAGGTTCGGAATGCCCTCGACCCCCTGGGCGACCTCTTCCAGCGGGACGCTGTCGATCAGGCAGTCGTAGACGTCCGGCACGCCCGTGTGGTGGGGGACGTTGAGCCCGGTCGAGGCGTTGCCCTGCGGATCCAGGTCGACCACGAGCACGCGGTTCCCGTGCAGGGCAAGCGCCACCGCCAGGTTCACAGTGGTCGTGGTCTTACCCACGCCGCCTTTCTGGTTCGCGACGCACATCACCCTCGTCCGGTCGGGGCGCGGCATGGTGACCTCGCCACTGGGATTCAGGATCTGTACGGCGCGCATAGCCTCCATAGCCAACGGTGGGTCATCCTCTTCGCGCGTCGGAGTTTCACGTGAAACGTACGCGTCGTCGGGAGCGGCGGGAGAGCCGGCCGGCGACGTGGTTGCGTCGGTGGTGGCATAGGGCGGCGCGGAGACCGCAGCCGGAGCGGGTTGCTGCGGGACGGCCAGGGAAACGTACGACTGGACCACCTCCACCGCTGGCGTGACGGGTTGTCGACCGGCGACGTTGGCGGACCGGTACACCTGCGGTGGCGTCCGGTCGGGACCGGCGGACGACAGGGATGCCGGGACGTCGCCGGCAGCGGCCGGGACGAGACCCGCGGGCAACGGCCCGCCACTATCGGCAGCCGGGCGGCGAATCTCCACCGGCCAGCGCTCCTGATCGGTTTCACGTGAAACCGGGGCAGCCGCCGGGGAGTCCCCCCGTCCGGTCAGCCCGGGATCGTCGTACCTGCCGTCGTCATGCACCTGTCATCCCTGCCCGCTTCGGATGGTCGGTCCGCACACCGTCGCTGTCGTACCCGCGCCCCGCTCCCCGAAGCGTACGGCCGGGCGGGAACTGCCGTGGCCCCGTGACACCGGACACCGGCTGCCGTCCGTCCCACACTATCGACGCGCGGCCAGCCTACGGCGCACGGGCGGAGAAGGTCCATGCCGACAAGCTGAGCAGCGCCCGGCTCGTACCGGTTCAACGACACAACCACCACCGGGGAGCCGGGCGACGTCAGCGTCCTCGGGGTCGGCCGCCCCGCCGGGCCGCCCTGGGTGGTTTGCGTACCGGACCGACCAGCCGCTCCCGGACGATCTCGACGACGATCGTCGGCGGGTCGATCACCCCGACACCGCACCGGCGTACCTCGGGGTCTCCGCCTCCGAGCCGCGCCACCGCCGCGGCGTGCCCGGCGACCTCCTCGTCCGCCGAGGAACCCTTCATCGCCAGCAGCCGTCCACCCCGGACGGTGAGCGGCAGGCACCAGCCGGCCAACCGGTCCAGCGGCGCCACCGCTCGGGCGGTGACGACGTCCGCGCTGACCGGAGCGAGTCCGTTCACGCCGGCCGCCGCCTCGTCGGCGCGGCCCCGGACCACCCGGACGGTACGGGTGAGCCGGAGGCCTTCGACCGCCTCGACCAGGAACGAGGTACGGCGGGCCAGCGGTTCGACAAGCGTGACGGTGAGATCGGGCCGCGCGATGGCGAGTACCAGACCGGGCAGGCCGGCGCCGGAGCCGACGTCGACGACCGTCGCGCCCTCGGGGATCCGTTCCGCGATCGCCGCGCAGTTGAGCAGGTGCCGGTCCCAGATCCTTGGGGCCTCCCGGGGCCCGATGAGACCCCGGAGCACTCCGTCGGTGACAAGGAGCTCAGCGTACCTGGTGGCCAGGTCCAGGCGCTCACCGAACAGCGTCCGCGCCGACTCGGCCAACTCAGCCGGCAGATCGGCTCCCGTCGGCGCGCCGGGCTCCACCGGCAGGTCGGCGTCCGCCGACGCGCCGGCCTTCGCCGGCAGATCGGACCCGGTCGGCGCAGGTGCCTCCGGGAGGTCGGACTCGGCCGGCGGGCCGGCCGAGGTGACGCCGGACGGCTCGGTGGTGGGGCGGGGGGAGACAGGCGACGGCCCGGGTGGCGTACCACCCGGGCCGGAAGCGCCTGCCGTGGCGTCGGCGGTCACCTGGTCAGTCCACCGGCCGGACGACGATCCGCCGGTTCGGCTCGACGCCCTCGGACTCGCTCTCCACGCCGGACATCGCGTTCACCACGTCGTGGACGCACTTGCGCTCGAACGCGGACATCGGCTCCAGCCGCACCGGCTCACCGTGCTCCTTGACCTTCTCCACCGCGTTCTTGGCGACGGCCGCCAGTTCCTTACGGCGGTTGGCCCGGTAGCCGCCCACGTCCAGCAGCAGCCGGCTCGGGGTGCCGGTCTGCCGGAAGACCGCCAGTCGCGCCAGTTCCTGGAGCGCCTCCAGGGTGGCCCCGCGCTGCCCGACCAGGCTCTCCAGACGAGCGCCGACGACCTCGACGACCGGCCGGCCACCCGAGACCAGCTCGTCGATGTCACCGTCGTAGTCGAGGATGTCGAGCAGGCCCTCGATGTAGTCGGCGGCGATCTCGCTCTGCCGGAACAGGTCGCCGTCGCCCGGGGCCTTCTTCTCTCCGGCCTTGTCGACGACGGTCTCGTCGGCCTCGTCGACGTCGGCCTCGATCTCCGCGGTCGGAGCGCTGTCCTCCTCCGGGGACCGGTCGGCGCGGGGGATGCTGGTGTCGGTCACGGTTCATCTCCGTACTTCGTTCGGCCGGACCGTCGGGTCCGCTGGTTCCCCGGGCGGCGGGAGGTCTCGCCGGTGCCCCGGGCACGTCTGTACGGGCAGTGTCGCCCGTGACCGCGCGACCGCGCGGGATCCGCCCCGGTGTCGGCCGTCCGCCGCACGGTACGGATCCGGCCGCCGCCAGGGGTGCCCGGCGGCGGCCGGTGGGTCGGTCAGCCCTGCCGCTTGGCGGGCCGGTTCTTCTTCGGGTTGACCGGCTTCGCGCCCGGCTTCGGCCCGGCGACCTTGGGGGCGGCGGGCTTGACCGGCACCTGCGGGGCGGGCTTCTTCCGCCCGAGCAGACCGGTCGCCTTGGCCGGCTGCGCCGGGTTGCGGGTCGCGGAGCCCGCCTTGGCGGCGGTCAGGTTCGGCGGCGGCGGGAACTTGCGCAGCACCCACTGCTGCTGGCCGAGGGTGAAGAGGTTGTTCGTGACCCAGTAGATGATCACACCGATCGGGAAGATCGCGCCGGAGATCAGCAGCGACGCCGGGATGCCGTAGAGCATCAGCCGCTGGATCATCCGCTGCTGCGGATCCTCCGCCCAACCGGTCTTGAGGATCATCTGGCGGCTGGTCAGGTAGGTGGTGCCCATCATCACCAGGACCAGCACGCCGGCCATGATCTTGACCGTGGTGCCGTTCGCGCCGAGCCGGGCCAGCTCGTCGGCGGTGGAGCCGAACTTGCCGGCGATCGGGGCGGTGAACAGCGTCGCCGCCGACGCGCTGTCGAACTGCGCGACCGTCCAGCCGTAGAGGGTCTTGCCCTGGTTGGCCGGGTCCAGGCGACGCAGCACGTGGAAGAGGCCGAGGAACACCGGGATCTGGAGGAACATCGGAAGGCAGCCCATCAACGGGTTGGCCTTTTCCTTCCGGTAGAGCTCCATCATCTCCTTCTGGAGCGTCTCCCGGTCACCCTTGTGCTTCTCCTGCAGCGCCTTGACCTGCGGCTGCAGCGCCTGCATGGCCCGCTGCGACTTGATCTGCTTGACGAAGACCGGGAACAGGATCACCCGTACGGTGACCACCAGGAACACGATGGCCAGGATCCAGGCCCAGTTCGTCCCCGCGACCTCAGCGTCCGACACCCCGATGGCGTCCCAGGCCGAATGCCAGGCCAGCAGGATCCACGAAATCGCATAGTAGATCCAGTCGAGACTCAATTCTCAGGCTCCAGTCACGTCGGCACGGCGGCGGCCGCCCGGCTCCGGCACCGGGTCATACCCACCGGGGTGGAAGGGGTGGCAGCGCAGCAGCCGCCGGATCGTCAGGCCGGCTCCCCGTAACGCGCCGTGCCGGACGACGGCCTCCAGGCCGTACGCGCTGCACGACGGGTAGAACCGACAACGGGCCGGCAGTGCCGGGCTTATCCAACGACGGTACGCGATGATCGGCCCCACCAGCACCCGGGCACCGAGTGTCGTGGCCCGGGGGGTGGTGGTCGCGCCGCTCACCGCGACCGCCGGCTCCGGGGCGCCCGGACGGCGGCGATGGCCCCGTCCAGATCCGCGCCCAGCCGGAGGTACGCGGCGTCGGCGGCCGGAGGAAGAGCACGTACCACGATCGTGCTGCCGGCCGGCAGCGCGTCGAGCCGTTCCCGGACCAGGTGCCGCAGCCGTCGGCGGACCTTGTTGCGGACCACGGCCGGGCCGACCGCCTTGGACACGACGAAGCCGGCGCGGGTCGGGGTGGAGATCTCCTCCACCCCGGGGCTCCGCGCCGGCTCCGACGAAAGCGGTGCTGTGGGCTCCGGTGTCGGCGGCAGACTCAGGTGGACGACGACCGCGCCGCGGCCGGCACGACGCCCACCACGGACCGCTGCGGCGAAGTCGTCGCTGCGCCGCAGTCGTTGCGCGGCTGTCAGCACGACTGCCCACGTCCCCCGAGCGGACCCGATCGGCCTCAGGCCGACAGGCGGGTACGGCCCTTGGCGCGGCGGGTCGACAGGATGGCGCGGCCGGCACGGGTACGCATGCGCAGCCGGAAGCCGTGGGTCTTCGCGCGCCGGCGGTTGTTCGGCTGGAAGGTGCGCTTGCTCACGTCAGGCTCTCCGTTTTCCGTACGCCCGCGGGTAGTCGCCCGGGGTGTGTGGTGGTCCAGGCCACGGCGTGGTGACCTCGATCGGCGCTGTCCTGAGATGCACGGACCCGAGGCAGCGGGCACCACGATCCCGGACAACAGGCACCCATCACCCTAGCAGAGGGCGACAGAGCAGCCGCTCCAGCCTACGCAGGGCGGCAATGACCGTCAAACACCCGTTCCCGGGGTGATCACCGGCCACCGGCCGGCCGGACGGCGCGCGCGGGGCCGTACCGGAGATGCCGTCATCGAGCAGGCCCGCGACGGAGCCGGCCGCTCGCGCGGGGCCGTGCCCGCCGCGACGCGCCGGGACCGAAGCGGCGGTTTTCGCTGATGCCGACAAGGGCACCGCACGCCACCGGTTGTAGCGGCGCGGACAACGCTGTTAGCGTGCGCGCTTGCGGTCAACGTCGTGATCGGCCAGCAGCGTCCGGTGCCGTCGACGGTCGTTGACAGGCAAGACCGGACGGGGCAGTCAATCGTTCGGCACGGTGAACCCGCTTCAGCACCCGTTCAGGCAGGGGCCAGTTCCCACCCGCATCCGGCGGGCGGCCACAATCGGTCGGTACACAGGCTGTGGATAACTTGTGGACGACGGCCGGTCAGCCGTCCGGGCGGACGGCGTTTCAGCCGCTCGACGGCGGTGGCGGGCCCGGGACGGCCGACTGGCGAGACAGCGGCGGTCGGGAGCAGAGGCGAGGGGGTGGCACGACGGTGGCCGGAACGACCGACCTTGCCGCGGTGTGGGCGGCGGCGACGGACGAACTCGCCGACGAGATCATCTCGGCTCAGCAGCGCGCCTATCTCCGGCTGACCCGACTGCGCGCCATCGTCGAGGACACCGCGCTGCTCTCGGTGCCGGACGCCTTCACCCGGGACGTCATCGAGTCCCGGCTGCGCCCGGCGATCACCGAGGCGCTGACCCGCCGACTCGGCCGGCCGATCCAGGTGGCGGTGACCGTCCGGGCGCCCGAGGACGGCGCGGGACGTCCGGTCGGCACCGTCTACCGGAGCGTGCCCGAGGCCGACGCCCCCGAGCTGCCCTTCGCCGGCTTCGATCCGGGCGTCGGCCCCGCCGAGCCGGCCGCCCCGTTCGGGGACCCCCCGGCGGCGTCACGTGACGACCACGACGGCCCGGAGCCCGGGGGGTCGCCCGACGGGCCGGTGGAGGAGCCGCCCCGGCTGATCCCCACCAGCCGTGGCGGCCAGGAGCCGCTGTTCACCGCCGCGTTCGCCGAGCACCTGCGTGGTACGGTCACCGGCCCCGACCCGCGCGGGTACGACGACCGTGGCGCGGAGCGCCGCGGCTACGGCGACCCCGCGCCGCCCGGCGGCCCCGAGGCGGGCCGCCCGTACGAGCAGCGGTACGACGGCGGCGGGACGGGACGGGACCGGCTGCCCCGCGACGGCGGCACGGACAGCGGGCCGGGGCGAAGTGGCGTGGACCACCGACCGGGCGGGCCGGGTGACCGTCGGCTTCCCGGCGGGGACACCGGGGGCAACCGGCTCAACCCGAAGTACATGTTCGAGACCTTCGTGATCGGCTCCTCCAACCGGTTCGCCCACGCGGCGAGCGTGGCGGTCGCCGAGTCCCCGGCGAAGGCGTACAACCCGCTGTTCATCTACGGCAGCTCGGGGCTCGGCAAGACCCACCTGCTGCACGCCATCGGGCACTACGCCACGACGCTGGGCAACGCCCGCTCGGTCCGGTACGTCTCGACCGAGGAGTTCACCAACGACTTCATCAACTCGCTGCGGGACGACAAGACCAGCGCGTTCCAACGCCGGTACCGCGACGTGGACATCCTCCTGATCGACGACATCCAGTTCCTGCAGAACCGGGAACGGACGCAGGAGGAGTTCTTCCACACCTTCAACACCCTGCACAACGCGAACAAGCAGATCGTGATCACGTCCGACCGGCGGCCGAAGGACCTGGAGACCCTGGAGGACCGGCTACGTACCCGGTTCGAGTGGGGTCTGCTCGCCGACATCCAGCCGCCGGACCTGGAGACCCGGATCGCCATCCTGCAGAAGAAGGCCGCCCAGGAGCGCCTGTACGCGCCGCCGGACGTGCTGGAGTTCATCGCCTCCCGGGTGTCGAACTCGATCCGGGAGTTGGAGGGGGCGCTGATCCGGGTCACCGCGTTCGCCAGCCTCACCCGGTCCTCGGTCGAGTTGTCGCTGGCGGAGGAGGTGCTGCGGGACTTCATCCCGGACGGTGCCGGCCCCGAGATCACCGCCGACCAGATCATGGTGTCGACCGCCGACTACTTCGGGGTGAGCCTGGAGGACCTGCGCGGCCACTCCCGGTCCCGGGTGCTGGTCAACGCGCGCCAGGTGGCCATGTACCTGTGCCGGGAGTTGACCGACCTGTCGTTGCCCCGGATCGGGCAGGCGTTCGGCGGCCGGGACCACACCACGGTGATGCACGCCGACCGCAAGATCCGGCAGCAGATGGCCGAGCGGCGTTCGCTCTACAACCAGATCGCCGAGCTCACCAACCGGATCAAGCAGACCTCCTGAGCCCGTACGGGCACCGGGAGCGCCCGCCCCGGCACCGGCACGACGCCTTACTCCTACCGACACGCCCGGCCCGACGGCCGGGCGTGCGCCATTTTCCGCTGCCGACGCGCCACCGTCGGGCAGCCCCGCGCCGGCTCCGTCGGCCTCCCGTGCCGGCTCCGTGGGGCTCCGTGACGGCTGTGGAAGCCGCTCCGGGCTGTCCACCGGCCGTCGCGTCGTCCACCGGGCGGCTCTGTTGTCCACAGGTCGGCCGACTTGTCCACAGCAAGTTATCCACAGGCGGTGGACAACTACCCTGGGCGGCCGACCAGTTACCCACAGATTGTGGATAAACCCTGGGGACAGCCTGTGGACGACTGTGGACAGTCGACCCGGTTGTCCACCGGCCACCGGCCACCTGTGGACGGGCTGTTGAAGGTTCTGGGGATAACTGGCGTCGGCTCGTCACCCGCTGTCCACAGCCCTGGGGAGAAAGTCGGTGGATAAGCGGTGGATAACCTGTGGACGACGGTGGATAACTTCGCGGTCCACGCAGCCTGTGGACAAGAAGGCCGGTTGTACCCAGGGTTCTCCACAGGTAAACCACCGGTGGATAAGCGCTCTGAGCTGCGCAAACGCGACTTCTCCACAGTTTCCACAGGTGCGATGACGACTACGGGTTATCTCTTTGAAGAGAACAAAAACCAATCATCACCGTTGGACTTCCTGTGGATCGGGCCGTCGGCCGCCGACCCGAGTCGGCCGGCGCCTGCCGATCCACGGGGTCGGGCGCACAGCCGATGCCCGCGCGCCCTAAGGTGCGATGGGTACCCGCACGGTCGGGCGGGACGGCAGGCAGCGGTCGGCATGAGAGAGTTGTCGCTGACGTCGACGCGGAGGCATTGATGAAGTTCCGAGTGGAGCGCGACGCGCTCGCCGAGGCCGTGGCGTGGACCGCGAAGAGCCTCCCCAACCGGCCGTCCGTACCGGTGCTCGCCGGGGTGATGCTCCGGGTCACCGACGGCGACCTCCAGGTATCCGGCTTCGACTACGAGGTCTCCAGCCAGGTCACCGTCGAGGTGCAGGGTGACGCCGACGGGGCCGCCCTGGTCTCCGGCCGGCTCCTCGCCGAGATCACCAAGGCCCTGCCGGCCAAGCCGGTCGACATCGCCGCGGTCGGCGCGCACCTCGAGCTGGTCTGCGGCAGCGCCCGGTTCACCCTGCCCACCATGCCGGTGGAGGACTACCCCAGCCTGCCCGAGATGCCGGAGAGCGCCGGCACCGTCGACGCCGCCGCGTTCGCCGCCGCGGTCGCCCAGGTGGCCGTCGCCGCCGGCCGGGACGAGACACTGCCGATGATGACCGGGGTTCGGCTGGAGCTGAACGGGGAGACCCTCGCCATGCTCGCCACCGACCGCTACCGGCTCGCCCTGCGCGAGATGACCTGGCGACCCGACGACGCCGAGGTGAGCATCAACGCCCTGGTGCCGGCCCGGACGCTGCACGACACCGCCAAGGCCCTCGGCCCGCTCGGCGGCGAGGTGAACCTGGCGCTGTCCCAGGGCGCGGCCGGTGAGGGCATGATCGGCTTCTCCGGCGGCACCCGGCGCACGACCAGCCGGCTGCTCGACGGCGCGAACTACCCGCCGGTCCGGTCGCTCTTCCCGGCCAGCCACAACGCCGAGGCCCGGGTGTCGGTGGCCGGCCTGATCGAGGTGGTCAAGCGGGTCGCGCTGGTCGCCGAACGCACCACCCCGGTCCTGCTCAGCTTCAGCGCCGACGGGCTGGTGGTCGAGGCCGGCGGCACCGAGGAGGCCCGGGCCAGCGAGGCCATGGACGCCACCTTCACCGGCGAGGCCCTGACCATCGGCTTCAACCCGCAGTACCTGATCGACGGTCTGGCGAACCTGGGCGCGCAGACCGCCATGCTCTCCTTCGTCGACGCGTTCAAGCCCGCCGTGATCTCGCCGGCCGGTGAGGATGGCGAGGTCATTCCCGGGTACCGGTACCTCATCATGCCGATCCGCGTCTCCCGCTGATCGCGCAGGCCCCTCGACCGACGCACCGGAGGTAGGTACAGATGCAGCTCGGGCTGGTAGGACTCGGCCGGATGGGCGGCAACATGCGCGAGCGGCTGCGGGCCGCCGGGCACGAGGTGGTCGGCTTCGACCACAACGCGGAGCTGACCGACGTGGCCACCCTCGCGGAGCTGGTCGAGAAGCTCGACGCCCCGCGCGCGGTGTGGGTGATGGTGCCGGCCGGCGTCACCGACGCCACCATCGACGAGCTGGCCGGGCTGCTCGGCGACGGCGACATCGTCATCGACGGCGGCAACTCCCGGTTCAGCGACGACGCGCCGCGCGCCGAACGGCTGAACGAGCGCGGCATCGGCTACCTCGACGTCGGCGTCTCCGGCGGCGTCTGGGGTCGGCAGAACGGGTACGCGCTGATGGTCGGCGGGTCCGAGGAGCACGTGTCCCGGCTGATGCCGATCTTCGAGGCGCTCAAGCCGGAAGGCGAGTTCGGCTTCGTGCACGCCGGGCCGGTCGGCGCCGGGCACTACGCCAAGATGGTGCACAACGGCATCGAGTACGGCCTGATGCACGCCTACGCCGAGGGGTACGAGCTGCTCGCCGCCTCCGAGCTGGTGACCAACGTGCCGGGCGTGTTCAAGTCCTGGCGTGAGGGCACGGTGGTCCGGTCCTGGCTGCTCGACCTGCTCGACCGGGCCCTCGACGAGGACCCGGAGCTGGCCGAGCTGAGCCCCTACACCGAGGACACCGGCGAGGGGCGTTGGACGGTCGACGAGGCCGTCCGGCTCGCCGTGCCGCTGAACGTCATCACCGCCTCGCTGTTCGCCCGGTTCGCCTCCCGGCAGGACGACTCGCCCGCGATGAAGGCCGTGGCCGCGCTGCGTCAGCAGTTCGGCGGGCACGCCGTCCGCAAGCGCTGACCGGCGCCGCCGCCCGTGTACGTCCGCCGGCTCGAACTTGTCGACTTCCGCTCGTACGAGCGGGTCGAAGTCGACCTTGAGCCGGGGGCGAACGTCCTCACCGGCGCGAACGGCGTCGGCAAGACCAACCTGGTCGAGGCGCTCGGCTACGTGGCGACCCTGGACAGCCACCGGGTCGCCACCGACGCGCCGCTGGTGCGGCTCGGCGCCGAGTCGGCGGTGATCCGCTGCGCGGTGGTGCACGAGAGCCGGGAGCTGCTGGTCGAGCTGGAGATCGTCCCGGGGAAGGCCAACCGGGCCCGGCTCGGCCGGTCGCCGGCCCGTCGGGCCCGCGACGTGCTCGGCGCGCTGCGGCTGGTGCTGTTCGCCCCGGAGGACCTGGAACTCGTCCGGGGCGACCCGGCCGAACGCCGCCGCTACCTGGACGACCTGCTGGTGCTGCGGCAACCCCGTTTCGCCGGGGTGCGCGCCGACTACGAGCGCGTCGTCAAGCAGCGCAACGCCCTGCTGCGTACGGCGTACCTGGCCCGTAAGACCGGCGGCACGCGCGGCGGCGACCTGTCCACGCTGGCGGTCTGGGACGCCCACCTGGCCCGGCACGGCGCGGAGCTGCTCGCCGGCCGGCTGGAGCTCGTCGCCGCGCTCACCCCGCACGTCACCAAGGCGTACGACGCGGTCGCGGCCGGGCGCGGGGCGGCCGGCATCGCGTACCGGCCGTCGCTGGAGCTGGCCGACGCCCCGGCGGACCGGACGGCCCTCGCCGAGGCGTTGACCGCGGCGCTGGCCGGGGCCCGCGCCGCCGAGGTCGAGCGGGGCACCACCCTGGTCGGCCCGCACCGCGACGACCTCGCGCTCACCCTCGGCCCGCTGCCCGCCAAGGGGTACGCCAGCCACGGCGAGTCCTGGTCGTTCGCGCTCGCCCTGCGGCTGGCCGCGTACGACCTGCTGCGGGCCGACGGTATCGAGCCGGTGCTGGTGCTCGACGACGTCTTCGCCGAGCTGGACGCCGGCCGCCGGGAACGGCTGGCCGGGCTGGTCGGCGGGGCCGCCCAGCTCCTGGTGACCTGCGCGGTCGACGAGGACGTGCCGGTGGCGCTGCGCGGGGCCCGGTTCTCCGTCGACGCGGGGGCGGTCCGCCGTGCCGGATGACCGCCAGCTCCCGCCCCCGCGTACCGGCCCGGCCCGGGGCGCGGCCGACGACGGTGTCGACGCTCAGCGCCGTGCGGGCCGTGCGGCCGGCGGCGCGGCCGGTGACGGCGCCCAGGACGGTTCTTCGGCGACCGGTGGCGGCGTTCAGCGCGGCACGGGTGGTGTCGCCGCCGCTCGACGCGGAGCGGGCACCGCGGGTAGTGGCGAGAACGGCACGGGCGCTCGGCGCGGCGCAGGCGGCGAGAGCGGCACGGCCGGCACGGGCGGCGGCGAGAGCGGCACGGGCGATGGTGGCGGTGACGGGGCGTCCGGCCCGGCGCTGGCCCGGGCGGTGCTGGACGCGGCGAAGGCCCGCCGGGCGGCGGCGTCCACGGCCAGCCGGCGGCGCAGCGCCGTCGGCGGTGGAGAGGGCGGCCAGCGGCGGCCCCGCGGGTACTCGGGGCCGGGACCGGACCCCCGCGACCCGCAGCCGTTGGGCGTGGTGCTGGAGCGGTTGATGAAGGCCCGGGGCTGGCAGCAGCCGGCCGCGGAGGCGACCGTGTTCGGCGCGTGGGAGCGGGTCGTCGGGCCGGACGTCGCCCAGAACAGCCGGCCGGTGAAGCTGGAGGACGGCGAGCTCACCGTGGAGGCCCGGTCGACCGCCTGGGCGACCCAGCTTCGCCTGCTGGCCGGCTCGCTGCTGCGACAGATCGCCAGTGAGGTGGGCCACAACGTGGTGCGCAAGCTGCACATCCACGGGCCCGCCGCGCCGTCCTGGTCCCGGGGGCCCCGCCGGGTCCGGGGCCGGGGCCCCCGGGACACCTACGGCTGAGACCGGCGTCTGGTGGCGACGAGCGCGTCAGGTGGCGGCGTAGACGGCGAAGCCGCGATCGGCGCAGCGGCGGTAGAAGGCGGCCAGAACGGCCAGCTCGGCGCAGGTGAAGTTCCACTGCGGCGGCTCGCCGGCGTCGTCGCGCAGGCCGTCCAGCCGGCCCTCCAGCCAGCGGAGCTGCTGCTCGGCCAGGCGGCCGTCGCCGAGCAGCGCCCGCAGCACCGCGCTGACCGAGTCGAACGTGACCGCCTCACCGTGCTCGCGGTGGCGGGCCACGAACCGTTCCAGGCCGTCGGCGATCCAGCCGCAGCCGTCCGGGTCGATCACCGGGTCCTCGTCCTCGGCCGCGTTCTCCGTGGCGTAGAGCACGTTCTCCAGGCCGAGCAGGAGATCCACCAGCTCGGTGTAGGCGGTCGCCCGTACCGTGCCGGTCTTGGCGATCAGCTCGGCGAGCGCGGCGGTCGGCGCGGAGATCTGCGGGATCTCCACGATCTCGCCGAAGTCGACGAACTCGGCCGGGGCCACCGGGTCGTAGAAGCGGCCGGTACGCGGCCAGAGCACCGCGACGTTGTCCAGCCCCATCGGGCGTCACCTCTTCAGTGCACGTGTCGGGCCAGTTGGTCCGATCGTCTGATTCTGCCGTTCAAAGATCAAGTGCGGCACCCCGGCAGCGCCGCCAACGTACGGCACGCTGCGTGCTCCGCGCGACCCCGGGGCGTACCGGTGGCCGGTGGGACGGGTGGGAGTACCCGTCGGCGAACGCGCCCGACGAACGGGCCTGTTCGTGTAGGGGGAGTCGTGGGGGGCGCGATTCGGCCGGCAGCGGAGGTCTGAGCCGCCTTCAAGGGGTGCCGAGTGGTGGTTCTGTCGGCTGCGCACAGTAGGATTAGGGGCGAGACGAAGATCTGACGCGGAGCGACGCCACGGACCCCCGGACGTTCCCGTGTCACCTGAGTTGATCGCGATCCGCGGGCAACCGCGGCGACCGGCGTGCTCGGCCCGTACCCCGGAATCCATGGTGCCGGTCCGCGCGCCCGACGTCGCGTCCTGTCCGCCGAACCCGCGTCCGACGCGCCCTGCGGCGCGGACGGCGCGAGAAAGTGGCCGAGGGTGGCAGACCAGAACAAGCAGGAGTACGGCGCAGAGTCGATCACCGTCCTCGAGGGTCTGGAGGCGGTCCGCAAGCGGCCCGGCATGTACATCGGGTCCACCGGGGAACGTGGTCTGCACCACCTCGTCTGGGAGGTCGTGGACAACGCGGTCGACGAGGCGCTGGCCGGGTACTGCGACACCATCGACGTGGTGCTGCTGGCCGACGGTGGCGTACGGGTCACCGACAACGGCCGGGGCTTCCCGGTCGACCTGCACCCGAAGCTCAAGAAGCCGGGCGTCGAGGTGGCGCTCACCGTGCTGCACGCCGGCGGAAAGTTCGACGGCAAGGCCTACGCGGTCTCCGGGGGTCTGCACGGCGTCGGCGTGTCCGTCGTGAACGCGCTCTCCACCCGGATGGCCGTCGAGATCCACAAGCACGGCTCCGTCTGGCGGCAGCGGTACGAGGCATCCAAGCCGGGCGAGCTGGCCAAGGGCGAGACCACCGACCGCACCGGCTCGGCGGTCGCCTTCTGGCCCGACCCGGACGTCTTCGAGACCGTCGACTTCGATTTCCAGACCATCTACCGGCGGCTCCAGGAGATGGCCTTCCTCAACCGCGGCCTCACCATCCACCTGCTGGACGAGCGCGTCCCGGAGGGCGAGGACGGCAAGCAGCGCGAGGTCACCTTCTGCTACAAGGGCGGCATCGCGGACTTCGTCCGGCACCTCAACGCCTCGAAGAACCCGATCCACAAGACGGTGGTCGAGTTCGGCGGCGAGGAGGAGGGCATGTCCGTCGAGATCGCCATGCAGTGGAACGAGTCGTACGGCGAGTCCGTCTACACCTTCGCGAACACCATCAACACCCACGAGGGCGGCACCCACGAGGAGGGCTTCCGGGCCGCGCTGACCACCCTCGTCAACAAGTACGGCGCCGAGAAGAAGCTGCTCAAGGCCGACGAGAAGCTCTCCGGGGAGGACATCCGCGAGGGGCTGGCCGCGATCATCTCGGTCAAGCTGGCGAACCCGCAGTTCGAGGGGCAGACGAAGACCAAGCTCGGCAACACCCCGGTCAAGAGCTTCGTGCAGCGGGTGTGCAACGAGTGGCTGGTCGACTGGTTCGACCGCAACCCGGCCGAGGCGAAGGTGATCATCCAGAAGGCGTCCCAGGCCGCCCGGGCCCGGATCGCCGCCCAGCAGGCCCGCAAGCTGGCCCGCCGCAAGTCGCTGCTGGAGTCCGGCTCGATGCCCGGCAAGCTGGCCGACTGCCAGTCCACCGACCCGCGGGAGTGCGAGGTCTTCATCGTCGAGGGTGACTCGGCGGGTGGCTCGGCCAAGCAGGGTCGTGACCCGCGTACCCAGGCGATCCTGCCGATCCGCGGCAAGATCCTGAACGTGGAGAAGGCCCGCATCGACCGGGTGCTGAAGAACAACGAGGTCCAGGCGCTGATCACCGCGCTGGGCACCGGCATCCACGACGACTTCGACATGGAGAAGCTGCGGTACCACAAGGTGGTGCTGATGGCCGACGCGGACGTGGACGGCCAGCACATCCAGACCCTGCTGCTGACCCTGCTGTTCCGCTTCATGCGCCCGCTGGTCGAGCTGGGGCACGTCTACCTGGCCGCCCCGCCGCTCTACAAGATCAAGTGGAACCGGAAGGGCGACGACGCCCAGTACGCGTACTCGGACCGGGAGCGGGACGGGCTGATCGCGCTGCGTCAGCAGAAGAAGCCGAACGCGAAGCCGGACGACATCCAGCGGTTCAAGGGTCTCGGCGAGATGAACTATCCCGAACTGTGGGAAACCACGATGAACCCGGCGACCCGTACCCTGCGGCAGGTCACGCTCGACGACGCCGCCGTCGCCGACGAGTTGTTCAGCGTGTTGATGGGTGAGGACGTCGAGGCGCGCCGCTCGTTCATCCAGCGCAACGCCAAGGACGTGCGGTTCCTGGACATCTGACGGATGGTGGCGGGGGGCCGGGGCACACCGGCACCCCGTCGATCCACAGAGTTATCCACAGGTTCCGCGGTATCCACAGCCGTTATCCACAGCGCAAAACCGACTCTGAGTCTGATAAGGGTTAACAAGTGACCGATACTCCCGAGTCAACCCCTAACCCACCGGAGACCCCGGAGACCGGCGCCGCCGTCGTGGCGCACGACCGGATCGAACCGGTCGGTCTCGAGGTGGAGATGCAGCGCTCCTACCTCGACTACGCGATGAGCGTGATCGTGGGGCGGGCGCTGCCGGACGTCCGGGACGGGCTCAAGCCGGTCCACCGCAAGATCCTCTACGCCATGTTCGACTCCGGCTACCGGCCGGACCGGGGCTACGTGAAGTGCTCCCGGGTGGTCGGCGACGTGATGGGTCAGTTCCACCCGCACGGCGACTCGGCGATCTACGACGCCCTGGTCCGGATGGCCCAGCCCTGGTCGCTGCGGTACCCGCTGGTCGACGGCAACGGCAACTTCGGTTCGCCCGGCAATGACCCGGCTGCGGCCATGAGGTACTGTCTTGCGGCTGATGCCCGGATTCGTACCGCTGAGGGGTCGGTCCGGATCGACCAGGTCGTGCCCGGCACAGCCCCGAGCAGCGAGACCGACATCACGCTCAAGGTCCGTGACCGCAACGGCGACCTGGCGCACGCCTCGAAGTTCTTCCACTCCGGCGAGCACCCGACGTTGCGGCTGCGCACCCGCGAGGGGTACGAGCTGACCGGCACCCACAACCACCCGGTGCTCTGCCTGGTGAACGTGGCCGGCGTGCCCACGCTGCTCTGGAAGCTGCTCGCCGAGATCTCCCCCGGGGACCGAGTGGTCATCCAGCGGACCGTGCCGGACGAGATCGGCTACCCGACGCTGGAGCACGTCGAGGCCGCCGTCCTCGCCGGCGCCTTCGTCAGCGAGGGCTGGGTCTCCGAGAACCGGGCCGGGTTCGACAACGTCGACCGGGAGTTCTTCGTCCGGGTGCTCGCCGCCTACGACCTCGCGGTCGCTGGCCCCCGTTACGTCGGCCAGCGGACCATCGCCTCCGGCAGTCTGCTGCACGAGCTGGACGTCCAGGACCTCACCGCGCTGCGCGCGAGCATCCTCGGTGAGCTGGTCGGGGCGCGGAGCGCGGCGAAGTTCGTGCCCGAGTTCGTCTGGCAGGGGCCGGCGGCGGTCAAGCGCGCCTTCCTCCAGGCGCTCTTCGAAGGGGACGGCTCCTCGTCGCTGCTGCCCCGCAACACCATCCAGGTCTCGTACTCGACCCGCAGCGACCGGCTGGCCCGCGAGGTACAGCAGCTCCTGCTGGAGTTCGGCGTGATCAGCCGGCAGTGCCGGTACGACGGCGGCGAGATCAAGGTCGTCGTCACCAACCGCCGCGACGCCCGGATCTTCGCCCAGCAGGTCGGTTTCCTCGGCCGTAAGCAGGCCAAGCTGGAGTCGGAGCTGGCGTCGGTGCCGGCGACCAACACCGCGTTGTCCGGCGACCACGTCCCGTTCGTGGCGGACTTCGTCCGGGAGCACGGCGCCACCCGCTGGACCGAGCGGGACTGGCTGCGTCGGCACAACGTCGACCGGGTCGAGCGCTGGGAGCGGGACCGGGACGAGATCGCCGCCCGGATCACCGAGGCCGACGTCCTCGACGTGGTCGAGCCGCTGGTCGACGGACGCTTCTACTACGCCGAGGTGGACTCGGTGGTGGACGCGGGCGTGCAACCGGTCTACAGCATCCGGGTCGACACCGACGACCACTCGTTCGTCTCGGACGGCTTCGTCAGCCACAACACCGAGTGCAAGCTGGACCCGCTGGCGATGGAGATGCTGCGGGACATCGACGAGGACACCGTCGACCTCCAGGACAACTACGACGGCCGGGCCAAGGAGCCCACCATCCTGCCGTCCCGGATCCCGAACCTGCTGATCAACGGCTCCGAGGGCATCGCGGTCGGCATGGCCACCAAGATCCCGCCACACAACCTGCGGGAGATCGGCGCGGCGGTGCAGTGGTGCCTGGAGCACCCGGACGAGGACGAGGCCACCACCCTCGAAGCGCTGCTGGAGATCGTCAAGGGTCCGGACTTCCCGACCCACGGCCTGATCGTCGGCCAGCAGGCCATCCAGGACGCGTACCGGACCGGTCGCGGCTCGATCCGGATGCGCGCGGTGGTGGAGGTCGAGGAGGACAAGCGGGGCCGCCCCGCGCTGGTGGTCAGCGAGCTGCCGTACCAGGTGAACCCGGACAACCTGGCCGAACGGATCGCCGAGCTGATCAAGGAGGGCAAGCTCGCCGGCATCGCCGACATCCGGGACGAGTCCTCCGGCCGTACCGGCATGCGGATCGTGCTGGTGCTCAAGCGCGACGCGGTCGCCAAGGTGGTGCTGAACAACCTCTACAAGCACACCCAGCTCCAGGAGACCTTCGGCGCGAACATGCTGGCGCTTGTCGACGGCGTCCCGCGCACGCTGAACCTGGCGCAGTTCCTGCGCTACTACGTCGAGCACCAGATCGAGGTGATCCGGCGGCGGACGGCGTTCCGGCTGCGCAAGGCCGAGGAGCGGGCGCACATCCTGCGCGGTCTGGCGAAGGCGCTCGACCACCTGGACGAGGTGATCGCCCTGATCCGGCGGTCGCCGACGGTGGAGGACGCCCGGCAGGGCCTGATCCGGCTGCTGGAGATCGACGAGATCCAGGCGACCGCGATCCTGGACATGCAGCTCCGCCGGCTCGCCGCGCTGGAGCGGCAGCGGATCCTGGACGACCTGGCGAAGCTGGAGATCGAGATCGCCGACCTCAAGGACATCCTCGCCAAGCCGGAGCGGCAGCGGCGGATCGTCTCCGAGGAGCTGGGCGAGATCGTCGCCAAGTGGGGTGACGAGCGGCGGACCCAGATCATCCCGTTCGACGGCGAGGTCTCCATGGAGGACCTCATCGCCCGCGAGGACGTGGTGGTCACCATCACCCGCACCGGGTACGCCAAGCGGACCAAGGTGGATCTGTACCGCTCGCAGCGGCGGGGCGGCAAGGGCGTCAGCGGCGCCACGCTGCGGCAGGACGACATCGTCAGCCACTTCTTCGTCTGCTCCACCCACGACTGGATGCTGTTCTTCACCAACAAGGGGCGGGTCTACCGGGCCAAGGCGTACGAGCTTCCGGAGGCCAGTAGGGTGGCGAAGGGCCAACACGTGGCCAATCTGCTCGCCTTCCAACCGGACGAGCAGATCGCGCAGATCATCGAGATTCCGCACTACCAGGTGGCGCCCTATCTGGTACTCGCCACGAAGAACGGCCTGGTGAAGAAGACGAAGCTTGAGGAGTTCGACTCCAACCGATCCGGCGGCATCATCGCGATCAACCTGCGCGACGAGGACGAGCTGGTCGGCGCGGCCCTGGCCGGGCCGGCGGACGACCTGCTGCTGGTCTCCAAGAACGCCCAGGCCATCCGGTTCAACGCGACCGACGAGGCGCTGCGCCCGATGGGACGGGCGACCTCCGGGGTGATCGGCATGCGGTTCAGCGACGAGGACGTCCTGCTGGCCATGGAGGTCGTACGGGAGGGCATGGACGTCCTGGTGGCGACGAACGGGGGATACGCGAAACGGACCCCCATCGAGGAATACCCGGTGCAGGGCCGGGGAGGTAAGGGCGTGTTGACTGCGAAGATCACCGAGCGTCGGGGTGGTCTGGTCGGCGCGGTAGTGATCGACCCGGACGACGAGCTGTTCGCGATCACCAGCAACGGTGGCGTCATCCGGACTCCGGTGAAGCCTGTACGCCGTACGCGTGATCGGAACACAATGGGGGTCAAGCTGATGGACCTCCCGGACGGCGTGACTATCGTGGCGATTGCTCGCAATGCCGACGAGCCTGAAGAACAGGACTAGTTGATGACGGAGACACAGGCGAAGTCGGGGAACAAGGGGGCCTCGGCCAAACCGGTCGACGAGGATGCCGCGAAGGGCGGGACCCCCGCGACCGGCCGCGCCGCGGTGGGCCGGGCCACGGTCCCCGCCGACGCGCCTGCCCCGAAGTTCACCCGGGCCCCCGGGATGACGCCGCCGCCGGACAAACCGGCAGCGGACGACGCCGGGAAGTCCGACCGGACCGAGGCGATCGGCGTCGACGCGCCGACATCGGGGATCACACCGGTGGGCAGCGGCGCCGCCGCCCGTCCGACGACAACCCAGCCGATCCCCACGACGGGGGCCGGCACGGCGTCGACCGGCACCCAGTCCCGGGTCGGCGGCGGCCAGCCGGACCCCGGACGTCCCGGCGCGCCCCGCCCGAACGGCGGCGGCCTGCCGCCCGGCGTCGGGTCGTCGGCGGTCGGGGCGGCCCGGGTCAACGACGCGGTACGCGCGGCGCGCACCTCGGTCACGTCCGCGGCGTCCCGTGGTCCGCGTCGGGCCCGGCTGAACCTCAAGCGGATCGACCCGTGGTCGGTGATGAAGTTCGCCTTCGCCGTCTCCGTGGTGCTCTTCATCGTCGTGGTGGTCGCCACCTCGGTGCTCTACCTCGCGTTGGACGCCATGGGCGTGTTCCAGAGCGTCAACGAGAGCCTCGCCGACCTGGTCAACGCCGGTGGCGGGGCGGGCAGCGGCGGGTTCCAGATCACCGCCAAGGGCGTGATCCTCAGCTCGGCGCTGCTCGGGCTGGTCAACGTCGTCCTGTTCACGGCGCTCGCCACGCTCGGGGCGTTCGTCTACAACGTCTGCGCCGACCTGGTCGGCGGGGTCGAGCTCACCCTCGCCGAGCGGGACTGAGCCGCCCGGACACGAAGGGTCGGACGCGCGCGTGATCGCGCCCAGCGCCCGGTGATGCCGGGGCGCCGCGGAAAGCGGTCGCCCCGGCATCACGCGTACGGGTAGGTTGGTCGGCGACGGCAGCGGTCACCGACCCCGGTTTGGGGCCGGATGAGCGGATGGGTTAACCTTGCTCGTCGCACGCGGGGCTATAGCTCAGTCGGTTAGAGCGCAGAGCTGATAACTCTGAGGTCGCTGGTTCGATTCCAGCTAGCCCCACCGCACACCGTCCCGACGGCAGTCGAGCGTGAGGGGTCGCCCCATGGCCAAGAAAGTCCTGTTCCTGCTGGGCGTGGTCGGTGTCGCGGTCGTCGTGGCCCAGAAGATCAAGGCGTCGAACGACGAGCGCGCCCTGTGGCACGAGGCGACCACCGCCCCCGACCTGCGGTAACCTGCGATCTGCGGCGGTCGTTTCTCCGCTCTCGGGGCCCTAGCTCAACTGGCAGAGCACTGCCTTTGCAAGGCAGGGGTTAGGGGTTCGAGTCCCCTGGGCTCCACCAGCACGAACACCGGTTGATCTAGGTCCCGGGTACAGCCACCCGTACAGCCAAGCCGTTCACGATGCCCCCTCGTCGCCCAGCACGCGATCGATGGCCGGGGCCGCCAGACGAGCGCTTCTACGCCTTCCAGGTGACCTTCGAGGACCAACCCGAGCTGTACCGCTTGGCGGACTGGCCGGCATCATCGAGGAAGCGGCCGCTGGGGAAACGATGACGACACGACCGACTCTGTTCCTGACCGTGGGACTGCCAGGCACCGGGAAGACGACAGAAGCGCGACGCATCGAAGTGGAGGAGAAGGCTCTTCGCCTCACGAAGGACGAGTGGGTGAAGGCTCTGTACGGTCTCGCGAACCCGCCGTCGGCCTCGGACGTGATCGAAGGACGGCTCATCGAGATCGGGTTGCGCGCGCTCGAGCTCGGTGTCAGCGTTGTTATCGACTTCGGTCTCTGGGCTAGAGACGAGCGATCCGCGCTACGGCAGGCAGCCGCCGACCTCGGCGCGGCGGTGGAGATGCGCTATTTCGAACTCCCACCGGCTGAGCAGCGGAGACGACTTGACCGGCGTCAAGCCGAAGAGCCGCACACGACGTGGCACATGTCCGACGAGGAGCTCGCCCAGTGGGCTGCCCTCATCAGCATCCCGACGCAAGGGGAGCTCGACGGCAGCGAACCTGTCGATTGCGCGCCGGCGGGATTCACGACATGGGAGGACTGGCGCAGGCATCGCTGGCCTCCGTCGGTCCCCTGACGCCCATTGTCAGACGATATCGCTTGTTCGCTTCGCCTCTGTTGCGAGTGTGTGCAGGAGGGCCAGGTCGGCGCGGTCGATGTCGCGCGGCTCGTACCCGCTGTGGAACAGCAGTTGCTGCTCCACCGAGATGCAGTTGACCGGGCGGCCGGCGATGGCTCCAGTGGTGAAGCACTCCTTCGGCCAACGGAAGCTACCGCCATCGAGGCCAGCCTGGTGGCCGTGGCCAACCTCGTCGAACTTGAGCGGGTGAAGGTCTACTCGGCCTCGCGCTTCGGCGACCACTTCAACGCGTACCGGGCGCCAGTCAGTCTCGATGACGTAGCCCAGGCGGCCGAGAGCCAGCAGGGCCGCTGCTTCGTCCTCTGCGGCGACTGCCAGGTCCAGGTCACGGTGCGGACGAGTCTGCCGTCCGAACAACGCGTCCACACCCCACCCACCGCTGATCCATGCGTTGCAGCCGGCGGCAGCGAGAGTGTCCAGAACCGTGTGGACCTCATCGGTATTCATGTCAGCAGGGTTGATCATGCCCGTCCTTCTAGCGCGACGACAACCATCAGAGGCCGACGCGAGGCTACCCGCTCGACGTTTCTGGGATAAGGCGCTTTTCGCAGGGCGGGTCACCCCCATTTCGCGGGAATGGCGACGCCCCGGGTCGAGGGTGAGCGCCCCACCCCGGTGCCCGGCAGAGCACCCACTGGCGCCTGGCGAGTGTGCGGTCGACCCGTCCAGCGCGGGTGAGCGGCTCAGCGACGCCATATCGGCGCATGGTGTTCGTATAGGCGATGAAGAAGGTCACCGTTACCCTGCCTAGGGGACTGGTGAAGGCGCTCGGCGTGGCGGCCCGGGAAGCCCATCTGGCGGTGGAGGAGGGCTGTCGGCTGCTCGTCCCCGCCGTCGTGGCGGCCAGGCCTGGCGGGACCCGCCGCCAGGTCCAACTCGGCCGGTTCCTGCAGAGCTGCGAGAT
Organism: Micromonospora sp. WMMD882; assembly: GCF_027497255.1. NCBI lineage: Bacteria > Bacillati > Actinomycetota > Actinomycetes > Micromonosporales > Micromonosporaceae > Micromonospora > Micromonospora sp. WMMD882. Next base: position 4,478,924 of record NZ_CP114903.1, on the reverse strand, counting down.
CGTCCCACTTCGCGCACCTGTCGGCCGCGTCGGACGTCAAACCGGGGCTGGTCATCCGCCGCCTGGGAGCACTGCGAAGGAGCCGACGTGTCGGACGAGCCGGAGCCGGGCCTCGCGCCCGAGTCCACCCTGCCCAGGTACGACGACCAGGTCCGGCTGACCGTGGACGGGGAGGAGTTCCTGGTGCGCCACCGGGCCGACGAGCCCGGGACGTACGACTTCGACTGGCTCAGCGGGCCGCACGAGTACGGTTTCGGGTCCAGCAGCTCCGACCGGTCCCGGCTGAGCCGGCCGGAGATGACGGAGGCCATCCGGTCCTTCCTCGCGGAGATCGACCCGGCCACCGGCTACCTGGCGGACTAACCGGCCATCGGCCGCACGGGCCGGCCACCGGCCAATGCCCGCACGGGCCGGCGGGCGGCTCACTTCAGCAGGTCGGACACCACGATCGCTACGAAGATCAGGATGACCGCCTCGCTGACCAGCCAGGAGTGCGTGTTCGCCCAGTCCCGGATCTTCGGCAGGACGGCCAGGGCCCGGCGGCCGAGGACGAGCAGCGACAGCAGCGGAAGCGCGAGCAGCAGCAGCGTCAGGAGCGCGAACGGCAGCAGGTGCCACCACGGTTTGTCGTGCCCGGCCAGGCTGCCCGCCACCGACAGCATGGTGGCCTCGTCGCTGGGCATCGCGGCGAAGAGCAGGAAGCCCAGCCCGAACGCGAACCGGGGCCCGGCGTCCTCCAACCGGCCCATCCACTTCGGCGGCTGGCTGTGCCTGCGCCGGGCGTAGACCAGCGCCATCAGGACCAGCAGCACGGCCAGGACGATCCAGTCGATCAGGTGCCGGGTCCGGTCGTCGCCACCACCACCCCCGCCGGCGCCGCCGTGCCGGATCGCGCGGAAGACGACGTACCAGAGGGTCAGCGCGGTCACGACGGCGAGCGTGGCGCCCGCCAGGAACGCCACCGAGCTGCGTTTCGCGGTCCGGCTGGAGGCCAGGAAGATCGCGGCGACGAGCTGCGGGCCGGCGACCATGACCACGGCCAACGGTAGGACGCTGAGCAGGTTCACCAGGTCGACCTCCTCCGCCTCGGATTCGTCGGTGGCCGTGTCCGGCCCGGGTGTCAGGAAGGGGGCTTTCCCTGCGTCAGGCGGGTCAGGGCGCCGTTGCCGAGGGTCGCGCCGAGGGCGGAGCCGGCGGCGATGGTCCAGCCGACCGGGCCGAGCGGGGTGCAGCCGAAGAATTGACTGAGCCCGGGGGTCTGCACCACGACGACCAGCACGCCGACCGAGGCGGCGGTGGAGGCGAGCACGCTCGGACTGGTCCCGCCGGCCAGCACGGTCTGCCCGAGCTGGGTGCCGACCAGCGAGGCGAGCGCCACCGTGCCGGCCCGCCGTCGGGTGCCGGTCCACCGGGCCATCGTCCAACCCGCCGTCGCGCCCAGCGTGGTGGCCGCCGCCCGCAGCCCGATCTCCCTGGTCAGGGTTTCGCCGAGGGAGGTGTCCGGGCCCTCCCGGAGGAGGCTCTCGTGGCCCCGGGCGGGTGGGCGGACCGCGATGGCCATCGCCGGCGCCAGGTCGGTGAGCAGGTTGACCAGCAGCAGTTGTCGTCCGTTGAGCGCGGACCGGCCGGTGACGGCGGCGGTGAGCACGCTGAACGCGATCTCGCCGAGGTTGCCGCCGACCAGGATGCTCAGCGCGTGGCGCACCGAGGACCACATGGCCCGCCCCTCGACTAGGGTGGCGATGATGGTCTCCAGCCGGTCGTCGGTGACCACCAGGTCGGCGGCGGCCTTCGCGGCCGGGGTGCCCCGTTGGCCGAGGGCGATGCCGACGTCGGCGAGCCGGATCGCGGGGGCGTCGTTCGCGCCGTCCCCGGTCATCGCGACCACCCGTCCGCGCTTCTGGAGCGCCTGGATGATGCGTACCTTGTGGGTCGGGGTGCAGCGGGCGACCACGTCGGTGCGGGCCAGACGGTCGGCGAGCGCCTCGTCGTCGAGCTGGTCGAGCTCGGTGGCGGTGACCACCCGCTGCTCGTCGCCGTCCGGGCTGATGGTCGCGGCGATCGTCGCGGCGGTGGCCGGATGGTCACCGGTGATCATGATGGTGTGCACGCCGGCCTGCCGGATCCGGCGGACCGCCGGCGCGGCGCTGGACCGGATCCCGTCGGCCAGCGTCAGGTAGCCCACGAAGGTCAGCTCGCGTACCTCGCTGTCGGTGACCATCCGGCCGGGCACGCGCCGCTCGGCGACGGCGAGCACCCGGTGCCCGGCGCCCGCCCGTTCGGCCAGGATCTCCTGGAGGCGGGCCCGGTCGCGGTCGTCGAGCGGATGCCGCGTGCCGTCGGCCCGGCGGTGGGCAACGCAGCGGGGCAGCACCGTCTCCGGGGCGCCCTTCACGCTGAGCAGCAGGCCGTCGTCGTCCTCGCCGAGGGTGGCGTGGTAGCCGCGGGAGGGCTCGAAGGGCAGGCCGCCGACCGCCCGCCAGCCGTCCGCGCCGAACCGTTCCGCCGGCCCGTCGGATGCCGGTCCGTCGGATGTCGGTCCGTGGGATGCCGGTTCGTCGGATGCCGGTCCGTCGAGCCGTCGCGCGCCGAGCCGGATCGCCCGGTCGGTCTGCTCGGGCAGCTCCGCCGGGTCCGCCGCGTCGGGGGTGGCCCGCAGCGCCGCGGCCAGCGTCGCCCGGAGCGGGCCCGCCCCGTCGAGCCGCTCGACCGGGGCGTACCGGTCGCCGTCACCGACCCCGGCGAGGAGCAGCCGCCCCTCGGTCAGGGTGCCGGTCTTGTCGAAGCAGAGTACGTCGACCCGGCCCAGCGCCTCGATGGTGCGCGGGTTGCGGACCAGGGCGCCGTGTTCGGCCAGCCGCCGGGCCGCGGCCAGTTGCGCGGCGCTGACCAGGAACGGCAACCCCTCCGGCACCGAGGCGACGGCCAGGTTCGCGGCGGCCGCCGCGGTCTGGGCCAGCGGTACGCCCCGCAGCAGCCCCGCCCCGGCCACGGCGATCGCCGACCCGACGGCCAGTGGCACGGCCGCCCGGGTCAACCGGCCGAGCCGGGCCTCCACCCCGCCGGTTGGCGTGGCCTGCCGGGCCAGGGCCAGACTCCGTCCCGCCTCGGTGTCGACGCCCGTGGCGACCACCACCGCCGTGCCGTGCCCGGCGGCGACGGAGCTGCCCTCGTAGAGCATCGACCGGCGGTCGGCGAGGGTGGCGGCCACCACCGGCCGGTCGGTCTTGGCGACCGGCAGGGACTCCCCGGTGAGCGAGGACTCGTCGGCTTCCAGCCCGACCGACTCCAGCACCCGGCAGTCGGCGGGCACCGCGTCCCCCGGCCCGAGGAGGATCACGTCGCCGACCACCAGGTCGTCGGCGGTCACCGACTGCTCGACGCCGTCCCGCCGGACCCGGGCGGTGACCGCCGAGCGGGAGAGCAGCTCGGCCAGGGCCCGTTCGGTGTTGCGCTGGTGGACGGCGCCGACCAGCGCGGACCCGCCGACTATCCCGCCCACCAGCGCGGCGTCCACCAGCGAGCCGAACGCGGCGGAGAGCGCCGCCCCGGCGGCCAGGACCGGGGTGAGCGGGTTGGCGAGCTCGTCGACGAAGGCCCGGAACAGGCCACCCGGACCGGTCGCCTCCGGGTCGCCCGACCGCCGCCGGCCGGCGACCTCGGCCGAGGCGAGCCCGTCGGCCCGGGTGTCGAGCAGGTCCAGGACGGTCTGCGCCGGCATCAGGTGCCAGGCGGTACGGGTCGGGGCCGGGCCGTCCGTGGGGGTGGACAGGTGCCGGGCCCGCCACACGCCGTGCGCGAAGGCGAGGGCGGCGGCGGCGTTCACGGCGGACAACGTACGGCCGGGCAGGAGCCGGGGCTCGGTGGTGAACGCGGCCAGCGCGCCCAGCCCGGTGCCGGCCTCGGCGATCCGGATGTTCTGTCGGCTCATCCGGCGGGCCACCCCGGTCGCCTCCACGACCAGCGCGCAGGTCCGCAGGTCGGTGCCGACGAGCAGATGAGCGCCCCACGGGGGCGGATCGTCCGGCCCGGCCACCCCCAGCCCGCAGTCGGCGACCCCGAGGGCCGCCCGGTCGGCGGAGACCAGCATCACCACCGCCCCGTCGAACTGGAGGGCCCGTACCGTCTCGGCGATCCGGGGCCCGCCGGGCAGCACGGCGTCGGCGACGTCGTACCGGCGGTCGGTATCCCCGGCGACCACCAGGCGGAGACCGGCCCGGCGGGCGGCGGCCGTCAGCGCGTCGACGCCGGGCGCGGGCTCGGACTCGACCCGCAGCACGGCGGTGAGCGTGTTGCCGCCGGCGAGCCCGAGCAGCAGGCCACCGGCGGCCCGCAGCCGTCGGCTGTCGTCGGTGTCGCCCGGGTCGCGGGCGGTCATCCGGTCCAGCGGGCCGAGCCGCCAGCCCTCGGCGGCCTGCGGTCGTTCGGGGGCCGCCGGGTCGAAGAGCGCGAACGCGCGGCTGGCCGCCCGTTCCGGGTCCACGCCGGCCAGCGGGGCCAGGTCGGTCAGGACGCCCCGGTCGGAGCCGAGCACGGCCGCGTCCAGGACCAGGGTGTCGATCCGGTCGAGTTCCCGCAGCACGCCGCGGTCCATGGCGATGACGCCCCGGCGGGCCAGGATCCGGCCGAGCTGGGCGGCGTACCCCTCGCGGCCGGAGCCGGGGGCTTTCGGCAGCGACGCGAGCGCCACCGCCGCGGCCCGTTTCACGCCGACCGCCGGGATGGCCGCCGCGCCGGCCGCCACGCCGGCCAGCAACGCCCGGTTGACGTACCGCTCGATGGGGCCGTCCGGTTTGGCCCGGGGACGGCCGATGGCGGGGGCGCGGGCGACGGCCCGGTCCGGGTCGCCGGTGAGCTGCGGCTCGGCGTGTCGCCAGGCGTCCTGCTGGGCGCGGGCCTCCCCCCACTGCACGACCCGTTGGGCGCTGTCGACCACCAGCCCGGTCCACCCGCCGGAAAGCCCCTGCACCACCGCCTCCGCGAGCGGGAAGACCAGCTCGGCGCGGGGGTCGGCGCGCAGGCCACGGTTGGCCAGGGCGTGCAGTTTCGGATGCAGGTCGACGGCGGTGAGGAAGCCGGCCACCTCGCCCGGCACCGGGGTGAACGGCAGGATCCGGGCGGCCGCCGCGAGGGTCAGGCCGAGCGCGTCGGAGGCGAGCCCGCCGAGGGTGCGGGGGGTGCGGGGGCCCTCCTCGGGCGGGTGCGGCGGGGGGATCTCCGGGTCGGGCTCGTGGTCGCTGCGGCGTTCCGCCCGTTCGATCGTCCGGATCAGGTCGCGCAGCCTCGGCTCGGGTTCCCCGACGGCCACCACCACCCGACCGGACGGGGCGTTGACCCGCGCCCAGCGCACCCCGGGCAGCTTCTCCAGGGCCTGCTCGACCTGCCGGGCCAGCCGGTCACCGCCGTCCTGGCAGACCCCGCGCACCTCGATGTGGTGCCGTCCGGGCCGCGACCACACCCGCCGGGAGGACAGGCCGGCGGTACGGGCCAGCCGGGCGGCGGTCGAGCCGGCGCTGCGGGAGGCTTCACCGACCAGCCGGGGCACGGAGTCTCCGACCAGCCGGGGCACGAAGGTGGGGACGAGCCGGGGCACGGTGTCACCGACGAAAGGCAGGACCCTGCCGAGCGGGATCATGCGACGGTACGAGCGGTTCGGAGTCGATCCGGTTCCCGGCTACCGTCGTGCGTCCCGTACGCCATCGTGCCTCCCGTGCTCGGTTTCCGGGCGGCTGCCTTCCCGTACTCCGGTCCGTTATGCCCGTTGACCGGGTGATTCTCCGTTCTCACCGGTCGGCCGGGACGCGGCCGGCGCCGGCATGAGCCCGGCCGGCGGCGCATGAACCCGGCCGGTGGTGGAATGCCAGGTCGACGTCACGGCCGACCGGGGAGGTACCGATGCGGGAGACGACTCGACACCAGGCACGTGAGACGGTCCGTTCGTACGAGCACCGGGTGACGATCCCGCTGCTCGGCGAGGTGTCCCTGCCGCCGGACAAGGTGGCCTACTACGCGGGGGTCGGCGTGCTGGCCGCGTTGCAGGTCATCGAGTGGCCGCTGGCGCTGGTGATCACCGCCGGGCACCTCCTCGCCGACCAGCATCTCTCCGGGCTGGCGCAGGGGGTGGGCGAGGCGTTGGAGTCGGCCTGACCGGCACCCGTACGGGGGAACCGTGGCCGGTGAAGCCGTCGGTGATTCACGTTCACCCTAGCGTGGGCGCATGTTCACACTGGTGCTCGCCATGATCCTCTACGTCGCCGGTTTCGTCTTCCTCTACGGCGTGATCCGGGTGGCCGTCCGGCACGCCCTGGAGGACCTGGCGGTCCGCCGGGCGGAACAGTCGCCCGACGGGCGGCTCCGGGAACGGCCGTACCTGCCGAGCGCCCTGCGCTGACCGCCCGTCCGCGACGTTCCACGGGCGGCGCGGCGGCTGTCCCGGCGGAGGGCGGCGGGGTGGTCGTACCGGCGGGTGCGAGGATCACGGGCGTGATGGGGACGTTGAAGACCGAGCCCGCACGCGACCGGCTCGACCTGCTCGCGCCACCCGTGGCCGACGCGGTGCGGCGGTGGCCCGCCGACGTGCCGGTGGACGTGGCGGGCGTGCTGGTGGCTCCGATCGACACCTCGCTCGCCGACACCGCCGCCTTCTGCGTCGCGTACGGGGTGGGGCTGGACGTCTCCGCCAACTGCGTCGTGGTGGCCGGGAAACGGGAGGGCGTCGTCCGCTACGCCGCGTGCGTGGTCCTCGCCACCACCCGGGTCGACGTGAACGGGGTGGCCCGGCGGGCGCTGGACGTACGTAAGGCGAGCTTCGCCCCGATGGCCGACGCGGTCGGGTCGACAGGCATGGAGTACGGCGGCATCACCCCGATCGGCCTGCCCGAGGAGTGGCCGATCCTGGTGGACAGCCGGGTCGTCGCCACGCCGCATGTGGTCATCGGCTCCGGCGTACGGCACAGCAAGATCGCGCTGCCCGGCCCGGCGTTGGGCGCGCTGCCCAACGCCCGGGTCGTCGAGGGGCTGGCCAAGCTCACACAGTGATCGACGTGCTCCGATGTTGTTGCACGTGAAACATCGGCCGGGCCGGATCACGCCTGGTCGGACTCGCGGCGTTCCGCCTCGGCCAGCGCGGCCAACAGCGTCTCCGGCTCCTGCGCGCCGCTGATCGCGTACTTGCCGGCCAGGACGAAGGTCGGCACGCTCGTCACGCCGAGCTCCCGGGCGGCGGCCAGCTCCGCCGCCAGCTCGGCCACCCCGGCGTCCGAGTCGAGGAAGGCGCGTACCTCCGTCCCGTCGAAGCCGATCGGGGCGGCGACCGTGGCGAGCGCCGCCCGCGAGCCGACGTCCACCCCCTCGGTGAAGTACGCCCGGAACAGCGCCTCGATCGTCTCGGCGGCCCGGCCCCGCTCGGCCGCGTACCGGATCAGCCGGTGCGCGTCGAACGTGTTGGCGGTGACCGCCCGGTCGAAGTCCAGGGTCAGACCGGCCCCGGCGGCCACCTCGGTGACCTGCGCGAACATCTGCCGGGCCCGCTCCGCGCCACCGAACTTCGCGCCCAGCCCCTCGACCAGCGGCCGGGGCTCGGGCACCGGGGACGGGTCGAGCTGGAACGGCCGGTAGCGGAGGGTGACCTCGCCCGGGTGGACGGCCAGCGCCTCTTCGAGCCGGCGCTTGCCGATGTAGCACCAGGGGCAGACCACGTCGGCGTAGATCTCGATCTCCATGCTCCGGGTCAACCGGCCCTCCGGCGCATCTGTTCCCCCGGCCGTCGGGCCGTCGCGCGGCTCAGCTTCCGGACGCGCCGTCGGTCTGCTCGCGTACCTGACGCTTCAACCTGGCCAGGATGGCGGTGCCGCCCCGCACCCGCAACGGACTGATCGCCTGGGCGAGCCCCATCCGCTGGTACAGGTCGTCGGGGACGGCGAGCACCTGCCCGGCGTCCGCCCCGGCCAGCCCCTCGGCGAGGATGCCGGCGAAGGCGCGGGTGGTCGGCGCCTCCGGCGGGCAGTCGAAGAGGGTGGTCACCGTGCCGTCCGGGGCGACCCGGGCCCGGAGGAAGAACGCCGTCTGACACTCGGGCACCTGCTCCAGACCCGCCCGGTCGACCTGGTCGGCGGGCAACGGCGGCAGGACGTCGGCGTACTCGATCAGCATCTCCAGCACCACGTCGCGCGGCGCGGCGGCGAACTCGTCGACGATCTCGGCCAGCCTGGGCGGCATCTCGGACATCCCGCCAGGCTACCCGCCGGCCCGTCCCGCCACGGCCCGGCGCTCGACCGCCGTCGGCGGCCCAGGCGGCGTCCCGTCGCCCCACCGCCGACCGGTCAGGTGGCGGGGGCCTGCTCGCTGATCTCGCCGAGGGCCGAGTCGGGATCGAGCTGCCGCGCCAGGTCGCCGAGGGAGACGATGCCGACCAGCTTCCGGTCCGCGTCGCAGACCAGGATGCGGCGCACCCCGCGCTCCCGCATCAGCGCCGCGGCCTCCCCGGCCGAACAGTGCTGGTCGATCATGACCACCTCGCGGGTGATGATCGAGCCGATGGTGGTGGTGGAAGGATCACTCCGCTCGGCCACCGCGCGGACCACGATGTCCCGGTCGGTGAGCATGCCGGCCAACGTGGCCCCGTCGGTCACCACCACGTCGCCGATGTCGGCGTCCTTCATCACCCGGGCCGCCTCGTCCAGGGGCGTCTCGGCCGACAGGTAGACCACCTGTCGGGTCATCACGTCGCTGACCCGGTAACCGGACATGAGAGCCTCCGAGAGCCGTACCGAATGGATGACAACAGCGGTACCCAGCGGCGGCGTCGCTACACCCGGTCAGCCGCCACCGGGACGGACCGGTCCGACGGACCCGTCCAGGCCGGACCGTCAGGCGGGACGGGCCAGCGCGTCGGGCAGGTCGGCCAGGGGCGCCTCGGTCCGCGTGCCGGTGATCCGGTCCCGCAGCTCGACGTACCCGTCGGCCAGCCGGCGACCGACCACGACGGCGCGCGGGACGCCGATCAGCTCGGCGTCGGTGAACTTGACCCCGGCCGAGACGTGCGTGCGGTCGTCGACGAGCACCCGCAGGCCGGCGGCGGCGAGCCGTCCGCCGAGGTCGAGCGCCGCGTCGAGCTGCCCGCCCTTGCCCGCCGCGATCACGTGTACGTCGAGCGGCGCGACCACCGTCGGCCAGCGCAGCCCCCGCTCGTCGTGGTGCTGCTCGGCGATCGTGGCGACCAGCCGGGAGATGCCGATGCCGTAGCAGCCCATCACCGGGCGGACCGGTTTGCCGGCCGGGCCGAGCACGTCCACGGCGAAGGCGTCGGTGTAGCGCCGTCCGAGCTGGAAGACGTGCCCGACCTCGATGCCCCGCCGCATGGTCAGCGTGCCGGCCGGGCAGGCCGGGCAGGCGTCGCCGGGGCGGACGTCGGCCGCCTCGATCACGCCGTCCGGGACGAAGTCCCGCCCGCACACCACGTCGACGGCGTGCCGGCCGGGCTCGTTCGCCCCGGTCAGCCAGGCGGTGCCCGGCGTCACCCGGGGGTCGACCAGGTAGCGGATGCCGAGTTTGGCCAGCAGTTGCGGGCCGATGTACCCGCGTACCAGCTCCGGCCGGTCGGCGAAGCCGTCGAAGACGGTGGCGGTCGCCGGGCTGAGCGCCGCGTCCACCCGCCGCAGGTCGACCTCCCGGTCGCCGGGCACCCCGGCCACCAACAGCTCCGGCTCGTCCGTGCCGGCACGGTGGACGGACAGCACGACGTTCTTCAACGTGTCGGCGGCGGTCCAGTCGCCCCGGCCGCCCAGCCGGCGGGTGTTGGCCAGGTCGACCAGGGCGGCGATGGTGGGGGTGTCCGGGGTGTCGTGGACGGTGGCCGGCGGGTGCGCGGCCGGGTCACCGGCCGGCGGCACGGGCGTGGTGACCGCCTCGGTGTTGGCGGCGTGGTCGCAGGCCTCGCAGGCGACGTAAGTGTCCTCGCCGACCGGCGTGGTGGCGAGGAACTCCTCCGACACCGAGCCGCCCATCGCTCCGGAGGTCGCGGTGACCACCGTGTACTCCAACCCCAACCGGTCGAAGATCCGCCGGTACGCGGCCCGGTGCCGGGCGTACGCCTCGACCAGCCCGGCCTCGTCCAGGTCGAACGAGTAGGCGTCCTTCATCAGGAACTCCCGGCCGCGCAGCAGACCGGCCCGGGGCCGGGCCTCGTCCCGGAACTTCGTCTGGATCTGGAACAACGTCACCGGAAAATCCCGGTACGAGGTGAACAGGTCCTTCACCAGCAGCGCGGCCAGCTCCTCGTGGGTGGGGCCCAGCAGGTGCGGGGCGCCGCGCCGGTCGGTGAGGGTGAAGATGTCGTCGCCGTACGCGCTCCACCGGCCGCTGGTCTGGTACGGCTCGGCCGGCAGCAGCGCCGGGAAGCACACCTCCTGGTCGCCGATCGCGGTCAGCTCCGCCCGGACCACCTCGGTGACCCGGTCCAGGACCAGTTTGCCCAGCGGCAGCCAGGTGTAGCCGCCCGACGCGGCCCGCCGGATGTAGCCGGCGCGCAGCAGCAGCCGGTGACTCGGCACCTCCGCGTCCGCCGGGTCCTCCCGCAGGGTCCGCAGCAGCAGGGTCGACATCCGCACCATCATGTGGCGCAGCCTACGACCGCGAAGCGGCGGCTGACGATCGGATTCGCAGGGTGCCAGACTGTGTGGTCGGCAGGAGTCAGGAAGGGCCCCTTCCGGTGACAGGGTGCCCGCTCGCGACGGAGGGTGCAGTGCGCTGGCGCAGTTACGTGGCGGTGGGCGACAGCTTCACCGAGGGCATGGACGACGCGTACCCGGACGGCACCTACCGGGGTTGGGCGGACCTGGTGGCCACCCGGCTCGCCGCCGAGGCCGGGCCCGACTTCCGGTACGCCAACCTCGCCGTCCGGGGGAAGCTGTTCCCGCAGGTGGTGGCCGACCAGGTGCCGGCGGCCCTGGCGATGCGCCCCGACCTGGTCAGCTTCGCGGCCGGCGGCAACGACGTGCTGCGCCGCAACTTCGACCCGGCGACGATGGTCGGCCGGTTCGACGACACCGTCCGGCGGCTGCGGTCCGACGGCGCGGACGTGCTGCTGTTCCGGTTCGCCGACGTGATGGCCCGGCTGCCCGGCCAGCGTCTGGTCGCCCCCCGGGTGCGACTGCTCAACCGGGCGGTCGGCGAGACCGCCGAGCGGCACGGCGCGATCCTGGTCGACCTGTACGCCGACGACACGTACCTGAACCCGATGCTGTGGAGCACCGACCGGCTGCACCTGTCGGCGGCCGGTCACCGGCGGGTGGCCGCGCAGGTGCTCACCGCGCTCGGGGTGGGCTGCGACGAGGAGTGGCTGCTCGTGCCGCCGCACCCGCAGCCGTCGCCGTGGCTGGCGGCCCGCGCCGCCGACCTGCGTTGGGCGGGCCGGCACCTGGCGCCGTGGATCAGGCGGCGGCTGACCGGCCGGTCCTCCGGCGACCTGGTCACCGCGAAACGTCCGCAGCTCGGTCCGGTGTCCGACCGAGTCGGGACGGGCGGCTCAGCGGCGGCGGGGCCGGCGGGACGGGCGGTGGGCGGGACGGATCCGGCGTAGGTTGGAACGCATGGCTGTGCCGAGCGATCCGAACCCCCGTCTCCAGTCGTACGCCGACCCGCAGCGGCTCGTCACCACCGAGTGGCTCGCCGAGCAGCTCGGGACCGAAGGGCTGGTGGTGGTGGAGTCCGATGAGGACGTCCTGCTCTACGACACCGGTCACCTGCCCGGAGCTGTCAAGATCGACTGGCATCTGGAGCTCAACGACCAGGTCACCCGGGACTACCTCGACGCGAAGGCGTTCGCCGAGCTGTGCGCCGCCAAGGGCATCGGGCGGGACGACACGGTGGTCTTCTACGGCGACAACTTCAACTGGTGGGCCGCGTACGCGTTCTGGGTCTTCTCCCTCTTCGGTCACCGCGACCTGCGGCTGCTCGACGGCGGCCGGCAGAAGTGGATCGCCGAGGGACGGGAGCTCACCCGGGAGAAGACCGTCCGGCCGCGCGCCGACTACCCGGTGCCCACCCGCGACGACGCGCCGCTGCGCGCGTTCCGCGAGCAGGTGATGGCCCACGTGGCGGCCGGTCGGCCGCTTGTCGACGTGCGTTCCCCGGGCGAGTACACCGGCGAGATGCTGCACATGCCCGACTACCCCCAGGAGGGCGCGCTGCGCGGCGGGCACGTCCCCGGCGCGGTGAACAAGCCCTGGAAGTCGGCGGCGAACGAGGACGGCACGTTCCGCCCGGCGGACGAGCTGCGCGCCATCTACGCCGACCAGTTGGGGCTGAGCCCGGACGACGACGTGATCGCGTACTGCCGGATCGGCGAGCGGTCCAGCCACACCTGGTTCGTGCTGCGCCACCTGCTCGGCTACCCGCAGGTGCGCAACTACGACGGCTCGTGGACAGAATGGGGCAACCTGGTCCGGGCGCCCGTGGTCCGGGGCGACCAGCCCGGCGGCCTCAACCCCTGACGTACGGCGGCCCCGACCCCTGACGTACGGCCCCGGCCACCCGACGGGGAAACCCGGGGGAATTGACAGCGGATTAGGCTTGCCGGGTGACGGTGGAGCAACAGGCGGCACGGGGCCGGGCGGGCGGCGCGCGTCGGCGGCGGTCGCGCCGGGACGAGATCCTGGACATCGCGGTCGGGCTGTTCGCCGCCCGGGGCTATCACGGCGTGTCGATGGACGACATCGGCGCGGCGGCCGGCGTGACCGGTCCCGCGCTCTACCACCACTTCGCCGGCAAGGAGGCGATGCTGGCCGCCGCGCTGATCCCGGTCAGCGAGGGGCTGCTCGACGGTGGCCGGGAACGGGCCGCCGGGCACCCCGACGACGCCCGTGGCGCGCTGGAATCGCTGATCGACTTCCACGTCGAATTCGCGCTCGCGCACCCGGCGGTGATCGCCCTGCACCTGCACGAGCTGGACCGGCTCCCCGAAGAGCCGCGCCGCACGATCCGCCGGTTGCAGCGCCTCTACGTCGAGGAGTGGGTGACCGTGCTGACCGCGCTGCACCCGGGGCTGCCCGCCGGCGCGGCGCGGGTGCTGGCGCACGCCGCGTTCGGCCTGATGAACTCCACCCCGTTCCTCGGCGGCGAGGTGGACCGGGAACGCCGGGCCGAGCTGCTGCGCGGCGCGACGCTCGCCGCGCTGCTCGCGCCGACCGGCTCCGGGTCGTAGCCACCGGCCGATCCGTGGTTTCCTGACACCCGTCCACCACCCCAGGACGTTGGAGGAAACATGATCGAGTCGTTGCTCGTCGCCAACCGTGGCGAGATCGCTCGACGGATCGTCCGCACCGCGAAGCGGCTCGGGATCCGCACGGTGGCGGTGCACTCGGAGGCCGACTCCGCCCTGCCGTTCGTCACCGAAGCCGACCAGGCGGTGTGCGTGGGGCCGGCGAACCCGGCCCAGAGCTACCGCAACGTCGAGGCGATCCTCGCCGCCGCCGCGTCGACAGGCGTGCAGGCCGTCCACCCCGGTTACGGCTTCCTGTCGGAGAACGCCGACTTCGCCCGTACCGTCGAGGCGAACGGGCTGATCTGGGTCGGGCCCGGCGCGGACGCGATCACCGCGATGGGCGACAAGATCAACGCGCGGAACCTGATGGCCGCGGCCGGCGTGCCGGTCGCGGCCGGCACCACCGACCCGGCCGCCGACCTCGACGCGGCGGTCGCCGCGGCGGCGGACATCGGCTACCCGGTGATGGTCAAGGCCGCGGCCGGCGGCGGCGGCATGGGCATGGCCGTCGCGACCGACGAGGCGGCGCTGCGCGTCGAGTACGACAAGGTCCGGTCCTTCGCCGAGCGGATGTTCGGCGACGGCGCGGTGCTGATCGAGCGCTACTTCCCCCGGGTACGGCACGTCGAGGCGCAGATCCTCGGCCTGGCCGACGGCCGGGTGGTGGCGCTCGGCGAGCGGGAGTGCTCGGTGCAGCGGCGCAACCAGAAGCTGGTCGAGGAGTCGCCCTCCCCGGCGGTCTCCCCCGAACTGCGCGAACGTTTCCTCGCCGCGGCCGTCCGCGCCGGCGAGGCGGTCGGCTACCGCAACGCGGGCACCGTGGAGTGCCTGCTGACGCCGGACGGCGAGTTCTTCTTCCTGGAGATGAACACCCGGTTGCAGGTGGAGCACCCGGTCACCGAGCTGGTCTACGGGATCGACCTGGTCGAGGAGCAGCTCCGGGTGGCCGCCGGCCTCGCGCCCACCTTCGACCCGGACGCGCTGACCCCGCGCGGGCACGCCATCGAGCTGCGGATCAACGCCGAGGACCCGAAGCGTTTCCTGCCCGGCCCCGGCACGGTGACCACCTGGACCGAGCCGACCGGCGCGGGCGTCCGGGTCGACTCCGGGTACGTCGCCGGCAACCCGGTCACCCCGTTCTACGACTCGCTGATGGCGAAGCTGATCGTCTACGGCGCGGACCGGGCCGAGGCGATCGGGCGGGCGCGGGAGGCGGTGGCCGGGTTCGAGATCAGCGGGCCGAAGTGCAACCTGCCGTTCTTCGCCGAACTGCTGGAGCATCCGGAGTTCGTCTCCGGTGACTACGACACCGGCATCGTCGGCCGGATGCGCTGACCGGGCCGCCCAAGGTCCGACGCGGTCCAGCGGGTTCGTGGAATTCGGTGGGTTCCGGCGGGATCGGCGGGGCCGGTGGGTTTCGGCGGAGCCGGTGGGTTTCGGCGGGGGACGGTGGGTTCGGTGGGTTTCGGCCGGGGCCGGTGGGTTCGGTGGGTTCCAGCGGGATCGGTGGGTTCTGGCGGGGCCGGTGGGTTTCGGCGGGGGTCGGTGGGGCCGGCGGTCCTTTTTCCGGCCGGCGGTCTGAGGCGGACGGCCGCAGGGCTCCGCCAGGGCTCCCGGCCTGGCTGAGGCGGACGGCCTTCAGGGGCCGGCCGGGGCTCCCGGCCCGGCTGAGCCGGACGGCCCTTCAGGGTCCGGCCGGGTTTCGGTCGGAGCGGGCTGGTTCAGGTGGCGGGCCGCCAGGGTTCGGCCGGTGCTTGCCGCCGTCGCCCGGCCGGGCCCGGCGTCCCGCCGTCCTGCCGGTGGGCGTCCGGCCAGTGGCTGTCGTCGACCAGCCAGGTCACCCGGCCGGGACCCGGCCGGTCCACGACCACGCCATCCACCGCCACGGCATCCACGATGTTCGCAGCTTCCAGGATGTTCGCGGCACCCGAACGGGCCGGAGCGTCCGGGCCGGGCCGGGCCGGTTGGCGCCGGCTGTTCGGTGACTCGTCGATCCCCGGCTGGTCGTACGGGAGCTGTCGGGCGTTACGGGTGCCTCGCGGCTGCCCGGGATGCCCGTCCGACCGGCCCGGCTCCTCGGTTTGGCGTCGTCCCGGGACGTACCGGCCGCTCCGCAGCCGGGCGATCTCGGCCCGCAACCGGCTGATCTCCTGCTGGAGTTGGTCGTTGCGCGCCTGACTGGCCACGAGTTGCCGCCGGAGGGCGGTGACCAGGCCCGGCAGCCGCTCAGGATCCCGCTGCTCCCGCCCGCCCCCGGCACTCGGAACTCCGGCGCTGACGCCGGCCCCGGTCCCGGCGCTCACTCCGGCTCCTGCTGCGGCGCTGACTCCCGCACTGGTCCCAGCGCTGGCTGTGCCACCGGTTGCGGGGCTGATCGTCGCGGGGCCGATGGTGGCGGGGCTGATCGTCGCGGGGCTGACGGCGGTGGTGGGGTCGGGCGCGTCGGTGCGGTTTGCGGGGCGTTCACCGGTCGGCGGACGTTCTCCGCGTGCCGCCTCGTAGAGTTCCGCGAACCGGGCCAGCGCGGCGTCGCGTTCCTCCCGCGGCAGGGCGTGCCGCACCACCAGCACCACCGTCTGCCAGGGCGGTCCCTCGGTCTCCACGGTGAAGTGCCGGGAGAACCTCTTGCGGTACCTGTCCCGGTCGTGGGCCGACCGGTTCCGGCAGACCCGCCCGGCCAGCCGGCTCCAGGTGTCGACCGCTCCGATTCCCGGGCAGTTCTCGATGACGTCCCGCACCGCCAGCGCGTAGTCGGCGACCGCGGCCGAGCCGTACCGCGACCGCAGGGCCGCCGCCAGTTCCGCGCGGGGCACGAGCCGCCGTCGGGTCCGCCCCCGAAACCCCGGTGCCGCGTCGTTGTCGGTGGTCACGGTGGTCCTTTCACCAGCTTCTGCCTCGGACCCGTATTTCTACCCGCTCCGGGCGTCGATCGCGGGCCGACCGCTGCGTCGTCGGTCAGGTTCTGGCCGGGTGACTGTCCGGGTAGGACGATGTGCGGGACCGGATGATCCTCTTCGTTTCCCTGATACGGGGCCGTCCTCGCCATTCGATGCCCCCAGATCAAGGAAACGGCGACGGCCCTGCCCCGGGCGGGGCCGGCCCTGCCCCGGCGGTGGCCTGCGGTGGCGCGGCGGTGGCCTGGCGGTGGCCGGCGGTGGCCTGGCGGTGGCCGGCGGTGGCCTGGCGGTGGCCTGCGGTGGCCTGGCGGTGGCCTGCGGTGGCCGGCGCGGTTTCCCTGAAGCGGGGCCGTCCTTGCTGCTCGATGCCCCTACATCAGCGAAACGGCGATGGCTCTGCCGGGGGTGGCCCTGCCCGGCGGGGTGGCCCTGCCCGGCGGGGTGGCCCTGCCCGGGGGGTGGCTCTGCCCGGCGGGGTGGCCTGTGCCCGGCGGGGACGGCGGTGGTCGGGTGGCCGGGCGGCTCGGGGTGGTGCCCGGCCAGCGGGCCAGGTTGAGCGAGCCGGGTCGTTCGTTGTGCCTTCCGATCCCGCCGTGGTGGGAGAACCGGACCGTCGGGAGGACGAGGATGGATGGCAGGGGCACGTGTCGGCCCGAGAACGGTCGTCGCGTGGTGCGGATGTTGCGGACGGCGGCGTTCTGCGTCGACGGGGTGGGGGCACTGGCCGCGGCGACGGGGCGGGACGGGGCGGCCACCTGGGCCGGAGCGCTCTCGATCGTCGTCCGGTGCGTCGTCGAGGTGCTGGCGGATCCGTCACTCCACTGGCACCCGACCCGGTCGCTCTGCTTCGCTGGTAACTCCGGCGAGCCACCGGCGGCGGTGTCGCCCGAATCGGGCGGACCGAGACCAACGTCACAGTGAGGTGACCGATGACCCAGCTGCCAGACACCGTGTCGATCCGTGAGGTCGGGCCGCGGGACGGCCTCCAGAACGAGGAGCCGATCCCGACCGACGCGAAGGTGCGGCTGCTCGACGCGCTCTCCGATACCGGTGTGCGCCGGATCGAGGCGGTCTCGTTCGTGCACCCGAAGGCGATTCCGCAGATGGCCGACGCCGACGAGGTGTGGCGGCGGACGCGGCGGGTCGACGGGGTTCGCTACTCGGCTCTGGTGCCGAACACGCGGGGCGCGCAGCGGGCCCTGGCCGCCGGCTTCACCGAGATCGAGGTGGTGGTGTCGGCGAGCGACACGCACAACCGGCGCAACGTCAACCGGTCCACCGACGAGTCGCTCGACGACATCGCCGAGCTGATCGACCTGCTGCACGGCGCGGGCGCCCGGGTCGAGGTGATCGTGGCGACCAGCTTCGGCTGCCCGTACGAGGGGGACGTGGACCCGCGCCGGGTGGCCGGGATCGTCGACCGGGTGGTGCGGGACGGCGCGGACCGGGTGGCGTTCGGCGACACGACCGGCATGGGCACCCCGCGTCGGGTGCGCGAGCTGCTGACCGAGGTACGGGACCGGAACGCGAGCGTCCCGGTGCTGCTGCACTTCCACAACACCCGGGGCACCGCGTTGGCGAACGTGTTGACCGCGCTGGAGTTGGGCGTCACCGAGTTCGACGCCAGCGTCGGCGGGCTGGGCGGCTGCCCGTACGCGCCGGGGGCGAGCGGCAACCTGGCCACCGAGGAGGCCGTGCACATGCTGCACGACATGGGCGTCGACACCGGCATCGACCTGCCGGCGCTGCTGGCGGCGGCGGAGCTGGCCGAGCAGCTCGTCGGCCGTCAGCTCCCCTCCGGCGTGCTGCGGGCCGGTCCGCGCAGCCGGCTCACCCCCCGGGCCTAGGGCCCCTGGACTCTCGACCGAGGACTTCGACACAGGTCCTGGCCGGGCCCTTCGCTACCCCGGAAAGCACGGATCGGTTACCCTAACGATCGTTCAGGTCGGTGGGTGAGGGGGTCGGTGTGACGCTCGACGGTGAGGCACTGGAGCAGCTCCGCAAGCGCGCCTGGGCCGGTGGCGCGGACAAGTACCACGCGGCGAACGCCGCCAAGGGCAAGCTCTTCGCCCGGGAACGGGTCGCGCTGCTGGTGGACGAGGGGTCCTTCGTCGAGGACGGGCTCTACGCCAACGCGCTGGCCGACGGGCTGCCCGCCGACGGCGTGGTCACCGGCGTCGCGACCATCGACGGCCGGCAGGTCTGCCTGATGGCGAACGACTCCACGGTCAAGGCCGGAAGCTGGGGCGCGCGTACCGTCGAGAAGATCATCCGGGTCATCGAGCGGGCGTACTCGACAGGCGTGCCGATGGTGTACCTGGTCGACTCGGCCGGGGCGCGGATCACCGACCAGGTGGACCTGTTCCCCGGCCGACGCGGGGCCGGGAAGATCTTCTGGAACCAGGTCCGCGCCTCCGGGGCGATCCCCCAGGTGTGCGCGCTCTTCGGGCCGAGCGCCGCCGGTGGCGCGTACATTCCGGCGTTCTGCGACGTGGTGGCGATGGTCGAGGGCAACGCCAGCATGTACCTCGGCTCGGACCGGATGGTCGAGATGGTCACCGGCGAGAAGACCACGCTGGAGGCGATGGGCGGGGCCCGGGTGCACTGCGCCGAGTCCGGCGTGGGCCACTTCCTCTGCAAGACCGAGACCGACGCGCTCGACGTGGTGCGGACCTACCTGTCCTACCTGCCGGCCAACTGGACCGAGATGCCGCCGGCCGCCGAGGCGAAGCCCGCGCCCGAGAAGGTCGACCTGGCCGCGCTGGTCCCGGCCAGCGAGCGGCAGGCGTTCGACATGCGACGGTACGCCAAGGGGCTGCTCGACGAGGGCAGCTTCTTCGAGATCCAGGCGCTCTGGGCGAAGGAGCTGACCATCGGCTTCGGTCGGCTGGACGGCCAGGTCGTCGGGGTGGTCGGCAACAACTCGATGTTCAAGGGCGGGGTGCTCTTCGTCGACTCGGCCGACAAGGCGACCCGGTTCGTGCAGCTCTGTGACGCGTTCAACGTGCCGCTGCTGTTCCTGTCGGACGTGCCCGGGTTCATGGTCGGCAGCGCGGTGGAGAAGCAGGGCATCATCCGGCACGGCGCGAAGATGATCACGGCGATCTCCGAGGCGACCGTACCGAAGATCTGCGTGGTGGTGCGCAAGGCGTACGGCGCGGGTCTCTACGCGATGGCCGGGCCCGGCTTCGAGCCGGACGCGACGATCGCCCTGCCCACCGCGAAGATCGCGGTGATGGGGGCGGAGGCGGCGGTCAACGCGGTCTACGCCAACAAGATCGCCGCCATCGCCGACGAGGCCGAGCGGGCCGCTTTCGTCGCCGCGAAGCGGGCGGAGTACGAGCGGGACATCGACGTGGTCCGGCTCGCCAGCGAGCTCGTCGTCGACGCGATCGTCGAGCCGCGCCAACTGCGGGCGGAGCTGGTCCGCCGGTTCGCCGCCGCGCGGGGCAGGGAGCGGCACTTCTCCCGGCGGCGGCACGGCGTCACCCCGGTCTGAGCCGCCGGCCCCGACCCAGGTCACGCGGCCCACCGTGGCCGTCGCGTCTACCGAGCCGTCCCGGCGTCACGAGCGTCCGGCGGCCCGTCCACACAGGAGGAACCCGATGGACTTCCGGCTCACCGAGGAACAGGAGGCGCTGCGCTCCAGCGTCCGGGACTTCGCCCGGCAGGTGATCGCCCCGGTCATCGCCGAGCACTACGAGCAGCACACCTTCCCGTACGGGATCGTCCGTCAGATGGGCAGGATGGGGCTGTTCGGGCTGCCCTTTCCGGAGGAGCACGGCGGGATGGGCGGCGACTACTTCGCGCTCTGTCTCGCCCTGGAGGAGCTGGCCCGGGTCGACTCCAGCGTGGCGATCACCCTGGAGGCGGCGGTCTCGCTGGGCGCGATGCCGATCTACCGGTTCGGCACCCCGGATCAGCGGGCGCGTTGGCTGCCCAAGCTGGTCAGCGGCGAGGCGCTGGCGGCGTTCGGGTTGACCGAGCCGGGCTTCGGCTCGGACGCGGGCGGCACCCAGACCCGCGCCGTGCTGGACGAGTCGACAGGCGAGTGGGTGATCAACGGCTCGAAGGCGTTCATCACCAACTCCGGCACCGACATCACCAGCCTGGTCACCGTCACCGCGGTCACCGGCGTCCGACCGGACGGCACGAAGGAGCTGTCGACGATCGTGGTGCCGTCCGGCACGCCCGGCTTCACCGTCGCGCCGGGGTACTCCAAGGTCGGCTGGAACGCGTCGGACACCCACGAGCTGTCCTTCGACGACTGCCGGGTGCCGGCGGAGAACCTGCTCGGCGAGCGGGGCCGCGGCTTCGCGCAGTTCCTGCGGATCCTCGACGAGGGGCGGATCGCCATCGCCGCGCTGGCCGTCGGTCTCGCCCAGGGCTGCGTCGACGAGTCGGTCAGGTACGCGAAGGAGCGCCACGCCTTCGGCCAACCGATCGGCAACTACCAGGCGATCCAGTTCAAGATCGCGGACATGGAGTTGCGGGCGCACACCGCCCGGCTGGCGTACCACGACGCGGCGGCGCGGATGCTCGCCGGTGAGCCGTTCAAGCGGCAGGCCGCGATCGCCAAGTTGCACGCCAGCACGGTCGCGGTGGACAACGCCCGGGAGGCCACCCAGATCCACGGCGGGTACGGCTTCATGAACGAGTACCCGGTGGCCCGGTTCTGGCGGGACAGCAAGATCCTGGAGATCGGCGAGGGCACCAGCGAGGTGCAGCGCATGATCATCGCGCGTGACCTGGGGATGTGAGCGGGCGTCGTAGCGCGGCGCATTGTCGCCGCCGATTCGGCCGACCACTGTCGACTGTCGGATATCGCGCAGCGTATCGTCGTTAGCCCGACGCTCGGCTGCCGAACGTCGCACCCGGTCCGTACGCTTCCTGCCCATGACTCCGGATCATGACGGTTCGCGGAGTTCGGGGAGCAGGGCCGGGTTGTCGGCGCTGCTGCGCGGGCACCGGCTCGCCGCCGGCCTCACTCAGGCCGAGTTGGCGGCGCGGGCCGGCATCGGCGTGCGGACCGTCCGTGACCTCGAACGCGGCCGGGCGTCCCGTCCGCAGCGCACCACGGTGGACCTGCTCGCCGACGCGCTCGACCTGACCGGAGCGATCCGGCGCACCTTCCTGGCCGCCGCCCGGGGGCGGTTGCCGGCGTCGCCGTCCGACGAGCCGTCCGCCGGGGCGGTGCCGGTGGCCCGTTCCGGGAACGAGGGTGCCGGGGCGGTGCCGGTGGCGCGCTCCGGAAGCGAGGGCGCCGAGCCGGTTACGGTGGCCTCGGGGTTCTCGGTGGACCTGCCGCCTCCGGTCGAGCTGATCGGCCGCGACCACGACCGGGCCGAGCTGTCCCGGCTGTTGGCCGGGGACCGGGTCGCGCCGGTGGTCAGCCTGGTGGGGCTGGCCGGGGTCGGCAAGTCGGCGCTCGCCCTGGCGGTCACCCGGCAGGCGGCCGAACGGTATCCCGGCGGGACCGCCGGGGTGCTGGTCGGTGAGGGGTCCGACGCCGGGTGCGTGCTCTCCGCCGCGGCGGCGGTCTTCGGGGCCACCGGGCCGGCGGAACTCGTCACCCGGCTGCACGGCACCCCGGCGTTGCTGCTCGTCGACGCCGTGGAACGGGCGCCGGACGCGGTGGCCGAGGCCCTGGACCAGTTGACCCGACGCCTGCCCGAGCTGCGGGTGCTCGCCACCGGACGGCACCCGGTCGGGTTGCCCGGCGAACGGGTCTGGCCGGTGCCGCCGCTCGACGCGCCCCCGGACGACGTCTGTGACCGCGACCCGGACGTGCTGGTCCGCTATCCTGCGGCCCGACTGTTCATGGCCCGGCTGGCCCAGGTGCGGCGGGAGCCGCCCGCCCCGGAGGAGCTGCCCGCCCTCGCCGCGCTGGTCCGTCGGCTCGGCGGCCTGCCGCTGGCCATCGAGCTGATGGCCGCCCGGGGCCGGATCCTTGACCTCAACGAGCTGCTGGACCGGTACGGCCACCGGGTCCTCGACCTGGCCCCACCGGCGCACCGGGAGGCGGCGGCGGTGACCCTGCGGGAGGCGGTCGCCACCAGTTACCGCCTGCTCGGCCCGGACGAGCAGGCGGCGTTGCGCCGGCTCGCCGCCTTCCGGAACCGCTGGTCGGTGGGGTTGGCGGAGGAGATGCTCGCCGGTGACGGCGCGGAGCCGCTGGGCGATCCGGTGCCGCTGCTGGACCGGCTGCTCGAACTCGGCCTGCTGAGCGTGCGGGGCACCGGTCCGCTCCGGTTCCGGCTGCTCGACGCGGTGCAGGAATTCGCCAGCGAGCGGATGGTGGCCGCCGGTGAGGAGACCTGCGTCCGCCGCCGGCACGCGGAGATCGTGGCCCGGCTGGTCGCCCGTACCGAGCCGGAGCTGACCGGCCCGAACCTGCCCGGCGCGCTGCACCGGTTGGACGAGTTGACCAGCGACATCCTGGCGGCGATCACCCATGCCGCCGGCGACGACCCGCACACCGCGCTGCGGCTGGCCGCCGGACTGTCCCGCTGGTTGCGGCTGCGTGGCCGGGACGGGGCGGGACGGCAGTGGCTGCGTCGGCTGCTGGACGATCCGCGTACCGTCGACGCCGCCCCGGCGGTACGGGCCACCGCGCAGCTCGGCCTGGCCCGGTTGTCGGCGGTGCACGGCGGCCCGACGGCGGAGGTCGCGACGGCCCGCCGGGCGCTCGCCGAGTTCCGGCGGCTCGGTGACCTGGCCGGCGAGCTCGACGCGCGGGGCGTGCTCTGCGCGCTCCTGATCAGCGTGGGCGCGCACGAGGAGGCCCGCGAGCAGGCGGAGACCGGGTTGGCGGCGGCCCGCCGGCACGGCCGGGTCCGGGACACCGCGGTCTTCCAGCGCAGTCTGACCTGGCACGACGTCCGCTCGGGCGAGCTGGCCGCCGCCCGGCGTCGGCTGGCCTCGGTCGACCGGCTGGCCAGTCAGTGCGGGGAGCCGCGGATCAGGGCGCTGGCCCGGGCGGATCTGGCGGAGGTGGCCCGGCTGGAGGGCTGGTACGCCGACGCGGTCGAGCATGGCCGCCGGGCGGTGACCGCGCTCGCCGGCCTGGGCGACTCCGGTCCCCGCCGTCGGGCGCTCGGCACGGTGGGGTTGGCGCTCGCGCAGGCCGGGCGGTTCGGGGAGGCGGCCGAGGTGCTGGCCGAGTTGCGGGCGACGATCCCCGCGGAGCACGGACCGGATCGCGCCGAGGACGGGCTGTGCGCGTTGCTGGAGGCGACCGTCGCCCTGCACCGGGGGGACCGGGAGGTGGCGGCGGAGTGGTTCGCGGCGGCGGCCGAGGCGACCTGCCGGGGGCGACGGGATGTCGTGGAGGCGCTGGTCGGCATGACGGCGAGCACCGGGGACGGCGCCCTGCTGGACCGGCTCGACCGGGTCTGCCGGGAGGACGGGATTCGGCTGCTGCCACAGGAGGAGGCGCTGCTGTACGCGCTGACGGCCGGACGGCGGTGACGGCTGGCCGCGCTGACCCGGCGGCACGCCCGGACGGCGCTGCCGGCGGGGCGGGGCCGACCGCGGTCAGCCCGGGAAGGCGCGAGCGAAGAAGCCCCCTACGGTGCTACCCCTCGCTCATCGCTCGCGCCGTCACCCCCCGGTGTCCCCGCTGAAACAAAGATTAGCGACGGCGTGCCGGCGCTATTGCCTGAATAGTCGGGAAAATGGTATGCGTCGGTCAGTTCTGCCGGTCGTTCTGCCGGTGCGCTCTCCCCCAGGGCACCGATCGACTGCCGGCGTTGTCACCGATCAGCGTTTCCGGACCGGTCGGACAGCGGGCCCCCCTTCCGTCGACGTGTCGTCCGTGGGCGCCTGGTGCTGGCTGCCCGCCGTGGCGCCGGGGTGCACGGCGTCGCGGACCCTGCGCAGGGCGACCAGGAGAGCGTCCAGCTCGGCCGGCTCGAGTTGCCCGGTGAACCACTGCTCGATGATCGTCAGGTGCCCGGGCAGGGTCTCGTTGAGCCGGTCCAGGCCGGACCGGGTGACCACGGCGTAGGAGCTGCGCCGGTCGGAGGGGCAGGCCCGGCGGCAGAGCAGCCCGTCCCGCTCCATCCGGTCCACCACCCGGGTCACGCCGCTCGTCGACAGCGAGGTCTGGGCGGCCAGGTCGGTCATGCGTAGCTGGTTTCCGGGGGACCGGGCGAGCCGGGTGAGCACCTCGAACTCGACCGGGGAGAGTCCGTGCTCCTCGTACTGGGTGGCGAACCGCGACGACAGGCCGGCGTGCGCCTCGACGAGGAGGCCGACGGCGGTGATCCGGGGGTCGTCGAAGACGTTCTTGGTCACTCCCACATCCTATCAGTAATTGTTGTAACGAATTTCCCTAAAGAAATAGTTGACTAAGAAACTAATTGGTCAGTCAGGAGCGATGACGGTCTGACCAGGCTTGCCTCCTGTCGGTTGACCACCGGTGCGTTCTTTGTCCCCCCTGTTGCCCCTACATGCTGGACCAAATGCACAAGCGGATCGAGGGCAGGACCACCACGGGCGCGACGACCCGCCGCGCGGACGGTCAGCTACCGATCCGGAGGCGTCGCCAGGCGGTAGGGTTGCCGTACCGGAAGATCGACAGTAGCGGCGGTAACGGTGCGAAACCTCACGAGTCATTCGCCACTGGCCGGTGCCACGTCACCACCGACGGGGTAGGGAAGCGGTGGGCACACCCCCGCCGGGTCGTGGCCGTCCGGTGGTGACCACCGTCGCGGCCTCCGGTTCTGCGGAGGTTGTCGCTCTTGACGGAATACTTCGCCATCCGCGCTGCCGCCGACCGGGCCCGGTCGGACGGGTCGCGCCTCGTGTCGGGAGGACACATGGGTAGGGACGTCGTAGCAGGCGCCTTCTCCCGAGAGGACCGGATCCGTTACCGGCAGAAGGTACGGCGGTGTCTGGACGTCTTCGCGCTCATGCTCGACGACTTCGGCTTCGACGCGGACCGTCCGATGACCGGGCTGGAGATCGAGCTCAACCTGGTCGACTCGGCGGCGGAGCCGGCGATGCGGAACGAGGAGGTCCTCGCCGCTATCGCCGACCCGCTGTTCCAGACCGAGCTGGGCCGGTTCAACCTGGAGCTGAACGCCAACCCCCGCCTGATCGGCGGATCCGGGTTCACCGGGTACCAGAAGGACCTGATCGGCAGCCTCGACCGGGCCGGCGAGCGGGCCGCCCGGTTCGACGCCACCATCGTCATGGTCGGCATCCTGCCCACCCTCACCGAGCGGCACCTGGTGGCCGACAACCTCTCCACCGACGAGCGGTACCGGGCGCTCAACGACCAGATCGTGGGCGCCCGTGGCGAGGACATCGAACTCGACATCCGGGGCGTCGAACGCCTCCAGACGCACACCGACTCCATCGCCCCGGAGGCGGCCTGCACCAGCCTCCAGTTCCACCTCCAGGTGCCACCGGACAGCTTCGCCGACTACTGGAACGCCTCCCAGGCCATCGCCGGGGTCCAGGTCGCGGTGGGGGCGAACTCCCCCTACCTGTACGGCCGCCAGCTCTGGGCGGAGACCCGGATCGCCCTGTTCGAGCAGGCCACCGACACCCGCCCCGACGAGCTCAAGGCCCAGGGGGTACGCCCACGGGTGTGGTTCGGGGAACGCTGGGTCACCTCGATCTTCGACCTGTTCGAGGAGAACGTCAGGTACTTCCCCCCACTGCTGCCGATCTGCGACGACGAGGACCCGGTCGACGTGCTGCACGCCGGCGGGGTGCCCGAGCTCAGCGAGTTGCGTCTGCACAACGGGACGGTCTACCGGTGGAACCGGCCGGTCTACGACATCATGGACGGCCGCCCGCACCTGCGCGTGGAGAACCGGGTGCTGCCGGCCGGGCCGACCGTGGTCGACATGCTCGCCAACGCCGCCTTCTACTTCGGGCTGGCCCGGTCGCTCGCCGAGTCCGACCGGCCGATCTGGAGCCAGCTCACCTTCAGCTCGGCCGAGGAGAACTTCCACGCCGCCGCCCGACGGGGCATGGACGCCGTCCTGCACTGGCCCCGGCTGGGCGAGGTCCCGGTGAGTCGGCTGGTCCTCGACGTGCTGCTGCCGAAGGCGGCGGCCGGGCTGGACCGGTTCGGCGTCGACCCGGCCGAACGGGACCGGCTGCTGGGGATCATCGAGCAGCGTTGCCGTACCGGCCGTAACGGCGCGGTCTGGCAGACCGAGGCGGTGTGGGCGGCGGAGCGGCACCGGGGCATGGACCGCAGCGCCGCCCTGCACCACATGGTCAAGCGGTACGCCGAGCTCCAGCGCACCAACGAGCCGGTGCACACCTGGCCCATCGACTGAGCGGGACCGGCCGGTCTCCGGGGACCGACTGTCAGCGGTCGGCACCGGACAGCGGGTCCGGCGTGTCGGCAGCCCCGGCCGCCGGGGACCGGCCCGGGGCACGACGACGTGGTCGGGGCACCCGGGCCGGAGCGGCCGTGGTCGGCTCCGTCGGTGGCGTCGCCGAACCGGCCGGGGTCGAATCGACGGTTCCGGCCGAATCGACGGTCGGGGCCGGTTCCGTGGTGGCGCTCGGGTCGGTGGCGCTGGTCGGGACGGTCGCGGTGGCGATCGGGTCGCCGGTGGGGCCGGTCGGATCGCCGGTGGGGCCGGTCGGGACGCCGGTGGGGCCGGTCGGGCCGGCGGCCACTGCGGTCGGGCCGGCGGTGGCGGGGGCAACGGCGTCGGTGGCGGCGTCGGCCGGGTCGGTGGCCGGGTCGGCGGGGTGGGCGTCGGTGGCGGCGTCGACGGGGTGGGCGTCGTTGGCGGTCGCGGTGGTCGGGCCAGCGGCGGTGGCGGCGTCGCGGCGTTGGGCCCAGGCGGCGACGAGGACCGAGCCGGCGAGCCCGGCGAGCACCGCGTACGGGGCGACGAGCTGGGCGGAGAACCGCGCGCCCCCGACCTCCGTCAGGCGGGGCGTCACCAGCAGGTGGGCGACGGCGACGAGGAGTGGCCCGGCCGCGCCGGCGGCAGCCGCCCCCACCCGTCGGTACGTCGACCGGGCGGCCCGGCGGGCGGCGAGCGCCCCGATCACCAGGGCGGGGAGCAGTGACAGCAGGGCGGCCGGCCAGTAGAGATGGTCGCCCCACCAGAATCCGGGCCGGTCGGCGCTGATCTGCCAGGCGCCCAGCGGCGTGCTGGTCAGGCCGCGTCCGGCGAGCACCCCGTCGACGACCGCGACGACCGCGAGCAGCCAGGTCCAGCCGACCGTGGCGACGACGACACCGGCCGCCGGTGGTGAACGCAGCGCCCAGATCGCGACGACGAGACCGAGCAGGACGCCGGCCGCGGCGTATCCGGCGGCCACCTGTTGGGGGGCGGTGCTGTCGGGTGGCGTCGCCGCGCGGGCCGGCACCGTCACGAGCAGCACGGCGACCAGCGCGCCGAGCGCCGAGGCGAGGGCGACCGGCAGCGCGCCGACCGGCCTGCGCGGCTGTGCGGCAGCCCCGGCGGACCCGCTGGGCTGTGCCGCGCCGGTCGGCCGCCGGCTGAGCCGTTGGGCCACCACGGCGCCGGCGACGGTCGAGGTGGCGGCGATCCAGGTGGACCAGGCCAGGCTCGCCGTCCAGATCGCCTCGGGCAGGGCGGCGTCCAGCGGCCCGCTGCCGACGTCCGTCGCCGTCCAGGTGACGATGCCGAGCCCGTAGCCGAAACCGAGTTGGGCCGCGCCCACCCCGGCGGCCACGCCGGTCGCGGTCGCGATCGATCCTCCCCAGCCCCGTACGGCCATGCCGGGCAGCGTAGCGCCCCGCCGACCATCAGGCGACCGGTCGTCTCCCGTACGGGCTGGTCCGGCCGGGGCGCGTCGGCGGCGTCGGTCCCGGATGCCGGCCCGTCCGACGGTTAGTTTGGACGGTACGGGGTCAGCTTCCCGCCCGCCGGAAGGGGCGCGTGCCATGAGCGACGACCGACAGGAACCGGTGGCCGACGAGGACCCGGGGGAGTCCACCCGACCGCTGCCACCGGCCCAACGGCCGGGTGACGCCGAGCCGGCCGCCAGTGGCGGTGGCCCGGCGCCGGGTGGTGGTGGGCCCGTGGCCGGTGGTGGGATCGTGCCCGGGGGCGGTCGGTCGGCGCCCGGGGGCGGCGGGCGGGTCGTCCCGGGCGGGACGGGGCCGGGGCGTACGTCGTCGGCCTGGTCGGGGCGGGCGGGGGTGCCGCCACCGCGACCGGCCGGGCACCCGGAGCCGGCGCGGGGCGAATGGGATCCGGGTGACCAGGGCGACCGGCGCTGGTGGCTGCCGATCCTGGTCGCCTCGGTCGTCCTGGTCCTGTTGGCGGTGCTGGGTCTCGGGTTGTGGCTGATCGCCCGGGCGGAACTCGATGCCGGACCGGTGGAGCCGCCGCCATCGACCGCCGTGGCTACCAGCGCCGGCCCACCGACCGCGTCGCCGGATCCGACGACCGCCACCACCGGCGCGCCGACCACGGACGCGCCCGCCCGGATCCCGATGCCACCGCTGGTCGGGCTGCCGCAGGCGGTGGCCGAGACGGTGCTGGACCGGCTGGGCCTGGGCTACCGGGTGGAGCTGCGCCGGTCGGACCGGCCGGCCGGAACCGTGATCGGGACCGATCCGGCGGCGGGCACGTCCGTGTCGGCGGGTCGGGACGTGACGCTGGTGGTCGCCGAGGGCGCAGCGGCGACCAGCCCACCCACGGCGACACCGACCCCGGCGACTCCGCCGGCGGTGACGCCGACCGCGACCGGCTGACCGAGCGACGGCTCACCGCCCGCTGCCGTCCGGCACGTCCGGCGGCCCGGCCCGCTGCCGTCCGGCACGTCCGGCGGCCCGGCCCGCTGCCGTCCGGCACGTCCGGCGGCGTACCGGAGCTGGCGGCTCACCACATTCGGCGTCGGGATCCGACGATGGCCAAGCCGGTCAGCGAGATGGCCAGCCCGGTCAGGCCGGACCAGATCAGCGACCGGTGCAGGGCGGCGTCCGGGGCCGACGTCCGACGGTCGACGTCGGCGAGTGCCGGGCGGTGCTCCCCGGGATCGGTCGACGTGGCCGCGACCACGTCGGGGGCCGCCGCGCCGGACCGTACGCCCGTCGATGTCGACGTCGACGTCGAGGACGACGCCGGGCCGACGGGGTGGACCGCGGAGTTGGCCGGAGTACGGACCACCACCACCAACGCGGTGGCGGCGCCGAGCAGGACGAGCAGACTTACGGCGTAACCGGCCCGGGTGAGCGGGCGTCGACGTTCGGCGGTGCGGTTGAACATGGCCATCCCAGGTTCTCCGGTCCGGGACGGGCGGGGTGTGCTGCCGGGGTGGGCACTTCGACTCTAACGTCGTGCCCCACCCCGTAGCTGGAGAACGCCCAGCTCAGCTAGCCCGTACGGGAGTTCGGGTCACCGGCCGGCGGGTGCCCCGGACGGTGTGTGGACGGGGCTCGGGACCGGCATGGACCCGGACGAGTCCGACGCGTTGCACGAGGATCGAACGTCGGCTGACCGCGTCTCCGGCCGCGTTCAGCTCGTAACCGTCGAGCCAGAGCCAACCGTCGTAGACCGGCCAGTCCAGCACCCGGATCACCCGGAACATGATCGGTCGGATGAACTGCACACTTGCCGCACGAGTCACGTGCAGTACGTCACCTGAGCGGGGAAGCACATCGGCTCCTGTGAGGGATCGGCCGGCGGGCACGCCGGCGGGAGGGCGTGAACGTGGTGTGTCGGTCGGGCGGCGCGGTGGTGCCGCGTACGGACCGATGTGACGACGTGCCGGTCGGGTGGGGTCCACGGGTGGCGGACCGTCACCTGGTCGGCACCGGCTGCTTCCGGTGGCGTCGCTCCCGCCGCCGCGGCCGTCCGGCGCTTCGGCGGTACGGCCCCTAGCCGGGAGGCAGGGCTGGGTGTCCCGGTCGGGCCCGCCCGCCGCCGGTCACCTTCACCGGGCGCGGGTCGCGCTGTGAAAGTGAATGCGGACGGTGAGTGACCCGAGACATGCCGACAGACTGCACGAGCGGGGTGCTTCATGCAAGTTGCACGTCGACTTTTGCCGATACCTGAAGTGTCCAGCCGGTAACCTGTGTTCGATCGCCGCCCTTGATGCCGTACGCCGTAAACCGGCACACTGGACGCCGGTTTTTTGCCGCCGCGGCCGGCTGATGACCGCAACCATCCGCCGCGAACGATCGCCCGCCGGTCGACGGTCGCGCCCCCGGCGGGCGAGCCGGTTCGGGCGCGATCGACCGGAGGTACCCGGTGAGCGAACGGCGGAGTCCCACCATTCGGCGTCGGCGGTTGGGCGCCGAGCTGCGCCGGCTGCGGGACGCGGCGGGGATCACCATCGACACGGTGGCCGAACGGTTGGAGTGTTCGTCCTCGAAGATCTCCCGCATCGAGACGGGGCACACCTCCGTCACCCCGCGCGACGTCCGGGACATGCTCCTGATCTACGGCGTCTCCGCGGCGGAGAGCGAGGAGCTGGTGCAGATCGCCCGGGAGGCACGTCAACGCGGCTGGTGGCACCCTTACAGCTCGGTGCTCAACGGCGCGTACGTGGGCCTGGAGGCCGCCGCCCGCTCGGTGCGCACGTACGAGCAGCAGGTCGTTCCCGGTCTGTTGCAGACCGCCGAGTACGCCGGCGCGATGATCCAGCTCGCCCGGCCCGACATGCCCGCCGACGAGGTCACCCAACGGGTGCGTGTCCGATCCAACCGTCAGTCGTTGTTGACCCAGGACGATCCGATCGATCTCTGGGTGGTGCTCGATGAAGCGGTGGTGAGCCGGCCGGTGGGCGGCGACGAGGTGATGCGTGCGCAGTTGACGCGGCTGGCCGAGGTGGCCGAGCTGCCCAACGTCACCATCCAGTTGCTGCCTTTCGAAGTCGGGGCGCACGCGGCCATGGACGGCTCGTTCACGATCCTCGACTTCCCTGAGCGCGGTGATCCGGATGTGGTGTACGCGGAGAACGCCACCGGTGGTCTCTTCCTGGAGAAGAGCGACGAGCTTCGACGTTTCAACTACATCTTCGACCAGATTCGAGCACGGGCCATGCGACCGGAGGAATCCATTGCACACATCGCAGAACTGGCAGAGGAGCCGTTGTGGAAATGGCGACCGAGAGGGTCCTCACGGACCTGACGCACGCATCGTGGTTCAAGAGCTCGCGTAGCGGGCCGAACTGCGACAACTGCGTGGAGGTGGCGTTCGTTACCGGAGCGGTCGGTGTCCGTGACTCGAAGGACCCGACTGGCCCCGCTCTGGTCTTCGCCCCCGGTGACTGGCTCGCCTTCGTCGGCGGCACCAAGCGCTCCGGGATCGGCCTCGGCTGACCCGACGCGTGGAGACACGTGGGCGCGGCTCCCGTTCCGGCAGCGTGGCCGGGTGGGGGCCGCGCCCCCGTCGTATGCCCCGAAGGTCACCCGTCGCCACTTTCGTCCCATCTCGTTGTACCACTCGTCATCGGCCGGTCGACGGTCGGCCGGGTGGATCCGCAACCGAGCGAGGCAGGTGGACGGATGACGACGATCGGATCAGAGAACCTCACGAACGGCCCGAGCAAGGCGGAGCGGTTCGGCGGCAAGTACCGGGGCGCCCGGCGGGACACCGTACTGACCGAGGTGGTCTCCACCGACGTCGACCTGGGCGGCCGGGAGAGCGCCGCGGTGGTCCCGCCGGAGCAGGCCGGCCCGCCGTTGTCGTTGCCGTCGCTGGACCCGAACCCGCTCACCGAGCCGGCGTTCCCGCCGGCCGGCTGGCCGGTCGAGACGGCCGGGACGGCCGAGACGCTGGCGGACCATCCGCTGCTGCGCGGACTGCTCCTGGAGCTGCCGCCGCGGGGCAGCGTGCCGCCGCCGGGCTGGCTGGACCGCTGGTTCGAGGCGACCCGGTCGATCCTCGAGCTGCTGTACGTGCAGGGATCGGGCGGTCACGCGCGCTGACCGACCGGCCCTTCGGCCGGCGCCCGGCTGGCGAGCCGGTCGTGCCGCAGCGCGTGGCGGACCCCGACCGACGCGACGGCGAGCAGGCCCAGGGTGAGCGCCGGGCCACCGGCCAGACCCGCGCCGAGGTCGCTGGCCACGACCGCGGCCACCGCCAGCGCCAGACCGGTGAGCTGGAGCGGCAGCCCGACCAGCGGGTGGGCGGCGTGGGCGCGCAGCCCGGGTGGGACGGGGGCGCGGGGCGCGGCGGCGAGGGCGGCGGCGCCGGCCCGGAGCCGGCGGAGTCGACGGACCGTGCAGACCGCGACGAGCAGGGCCGGCAGGGCGGCCAGGGCGAAGCCGGCGGCGGCCCGGTCGGCGGAGGTGGTGCCGACGGTGCCCAGCGCGGCGAGCGTGACCGACGCCATCAGGCCCAGGCCGGCCAGGCACAGGGTGATCGACCACCCGGCACGTCGACGGAGCGCCCGGGCCCGGTGGAGCCTGGGGAGGCCGTCCGCGACCACGCCCGCGGCGACCCAGACCGCCGCGACGGGAACCAGAGCGATGAGATGGTCGTCCATGTCAGAGAGCATTGCCCGTTCGGCGGTCGGCCGAATCCGGCTTGTCCCCGGTTCCTCGCGCCGGAATCCCCGTAGGGGGCATCCCGTCAGGTTATTGACAGATCAGTATGTTTCGTTTGTCATGGTCGACAGCCTAGCCTCAGCTCGATCGGCCATCATCGATTCATCCGAAGGGGTGGACGATGCGTGCCGGTCGGAGGGGAGGTAGGGAGATGCGTCTCCCACGTAGGTCGATTCTGGTCGGCGCCGCCGCGCTGTCGATGGTGGCCACCGCCACGCCGGCGATGGCGGCAGCCGAGTCGGTCGGCAGCATCCTGAAGGCCGGTGGGGCCACCGCCGTCGCCGACAGCTACATCGTGGTGTTCAAGGACAGCGCGGTCGCCCGGACCACGGTGACGGACAACGCCAAGCGGCTGACCGGCCGGCACGGCGGCGCGGTCGCCCGGACGTACGGCGCCGCGCTGCGCGGCTTCGAGGTCAGGGTCGACGCCCGGGCCGCCGCCCGGATCGCGGCCGACCCCGCTGTGGCGTACGTCGAGCAGAACCACACGGTCAGCATCGCGGCCACCCAGTCCCCGACCCCGTCCTGGGGTCTGGACCGGATCGACCAGCGGGCGCTGCCGCTGAACAACTCGTACACGTACCCGACCACGGCCAGCAACGTGACGGCGTACATCATCGACACCGGCATCCGGACCACGCACAGCGACTTCGGTGGACGGGCGGTCTGGGGCACCAACGCCGTCGACAGCAACAACACCGACTGCAACGGGCACGGCACGCACGTCGCCGGCACCGTCGGCGGCACCGCGTACGGCGTGGCCAAGGGCGTCAAGCTGGTCGCGGTCAAGGTGCTCAACTGCAACGGCAGCGGCACCAACGCCGGCGTCATCGGCGGCGTCGACTGGGTGACCGCCAACGCGCAGAAGCCGGCCGTGGCCAACATGAGCCTCGGCGGCGGCGCCAACGCGACGCTGGACACCGCGGTCCGCAACTCGATCGCCTCCGGCGTGACGTACGGCCTGGCCGCCGGCAACAGCAACGCCAACGCCTGCAACACCTCGCCGTCGCGGGTCACCGAGGGCATCACCGTCGGCGCGACGGATTCCTCCGACGCGCGGGCCAGCTACTCCAACTACGGCACCTGCCTGGACATCTTCGCGCCGGGCTCGGCGATCACCTCGGCGTGGATGACCAACGACACCGCCACCAACACCATCAGCGGCACCTCGATGGCCACCCCGCACGTGGTCGGCGCGGCGGCCCTGCTGGCCAGCGCCAACCCGAGCTGGACCCCGGCGCAGGTCCGCGACAAGCTGGTCGCCGACGCCACGGGCGGTCTGCCCAGCAACCCGGGCAGCGGCTCCCCGACCAAGCTGCTCTACGTCGGTGAGGGTGGAGGCGGCCCGGTCGACCCGCCGCCCACCGGCTGCACCGGCACCAACGCCGCCGACGTGGCGATCCCGGACCGGGGCACCGCGACCAGCCCGATCACCATCTCGGGCTGTGGTCGGGCCGCCTCGACCTCCGCGAAGGTCGACGTCAACATCGTCCACACCTTCCGCGGTGACCTGGTCATCGACCTGGTCGCCCCGGACGGCACCGCGTACCGCCTGAAGAACCAGGGCTTCTTCGACGGCGCGGACAACGTCGTCGCCACCTACACCGTCAACCTCGGCAGTGAGTCGGCGGACGGCACCTGGGGCCTGCGGGTCCAGGACGTCTACGCCGGCGACACCGGCTACATCAACACCTGGACGCTGACCGTCTAGGCACGCCGTACGGCAAGGGGCCCCGCCGACCGTCCGGCGGGGCCCCTTTCGCGTACCGGAATCAGACCGCGAAGCCGGACGGGCGGTCGGTGGCCGGCGCGGGCGGGCGGGCCTTCCACAGGCCGGTCTTCTGCGCGCCCAGCCGGGCCAGGTACGCCGGGTTGAGGATGACGTACCGCTTCCAGAGGCGCTTCGGCTCCAGGCCGAGCCGCCAGAACCATTCCAACCCGGCGCGCTGCATCCACGGCGGCGGGTTGCGCAGCAGCCCCGCGTGGTAGTCGAAGGCCGCGCCGACCGCCATCAACGGCATGTCCAGCAACGGGCGCATCGCGTACGTGAAGATCTCCTGCCGGGGGCAGCCCAACCCGACCAGGACGAGCCGGGCGCCGCTGGCCCGGATCCGGTCGGCGATCTCGGCGTCCTCGCCGGGCTGCGCCGCGCGGAACTTCGACGGCTCCACTCCGGCGATCTTGAGGGCCGGGAACATCCGCTCCAACGCCGGGATGAGCCGCCCCAGCGTCTCCTCGGTCGAGCCGTACAGGTAGACCGGCAGCCCCTCGTCGGCGAACCGGGCCAGCACCCGCAGGGTCAGCTCCGGCCCGTACACCCGGTCGGCGAGCCCGGCGGAGTGCAGCAGGTTGAGCGCCCAGCGCACCGGCTGGCCGTCCGGGGTGACCACGTCGAACGAGTTCAGCCGGGCGTTGTGCGCCGGGTCGAGGACACCTGTCATCACGCCGTGCACGGCCAGCGCGGTCAGCGCCAGCGGCCGGCGTTCCCGGGCGGCCCGGACCACCTCCTCGGTGGCCGAGGCGTAGTCGGTGGCGTCGACCAGGACGCCGAGGACGTTCCGCTTGCGCGCGGTCATGACTGCGGCACCCACTTCTCGACGTTGGCCTCGTGGATCTCCCGCAGGATCATCGGCACGTCGTAGATCTGCTTCCAGTCGGGGTAGTCCTGCTGGAACGCCTCGTTGGAGCCGATCCACCACTTGTGGTCGCCGATCCGGTTCGCCTCGACGTACTCGGTGATCATCTCCTGGCCGGTGATCTGCTCGGCCAGGGCGAACGCCTCCCGGTTCGAGGTGTTGGAGTGCCGTCCGCCACCGAGGTTGTAGACCGCCGCCGAGCGCGGGTTGCGGAAGAACGCCTCGAACGCGGACACCACGTCCGAGCTGTGGATGGCGTCCCGCACCTGCTTACCCTGGTAACCGAAGATCTTGTACGTCCGGCGCTCCATGTTGCAGCGCATCACGTACGCGAGGAAGCCGTGCAGCTCGGTCGCCGAGTGCGCCGGGCCGGTCAGCGTGCCGCCCCGGAAACAGGCGGTCTTCATGTCGAAGTAGCGGCCGTACTCCTGGACCATCACGTCGGCGGCGACCTTGGAGGCCCCGAAGACCGAGTGCAGGCAGGCGTCGATCGACATGTCCTCCCGGATGCCCTGCTCGTACGGGTGGCCCGGCGCGATCTCCCAGCGGGTCTCCCGCTCCACCAGGGGCAGGCTGTTCGGCCGGTCGCCGTAGACCTTGTTGGTCGAGCAGTGGATCACCGCCGCGTCGACGCAGTGCTCGCGGACGTTCTGGAGCACGTTGAGCGTGCCGGCCGCGTTGACGTCGAAGTCGGTGAACGGGTCACGGACCGCCCAGTCGTGGGACGGCTGCGCGGCGGTGTGGACCACCACGGCGACGTCGCGGCCGTACCGCCGGAACAGCTTGGCCAGCGCCTCCCGGTCGCGGATGTCGATGCCGTGGTGCGCGTACGCCGCGCCCAGCTCGTCGGTGAGCCGGCGCACGTTCCACGCGGTGGACGCCTCCGCGCCGAAGAACTCCTGCCGCATGTCGTTGTCGATGCCGACCACGTCGAGGCCCAGGCCGGCGAAGTGCCGGGCCGCCTCCGAGCCGATCAGACCGCCCGAGCCGGTCACCACCGCGACACTCACATGCCACTCCAGGAGTCGTAGGGGGCAGGAAACCACCGGAGCATAACGTGACGATCCGCGCGATCCGCCAACGCATCGAGGGCCCCGCTGCTGCGGAGCCCTCGGCTTGTGGTGGGGAAGGGGGGAGTTGAACCCCCACGCCCTTTCGGGCACACGGACCTGAACCGTGCGCGTCTGCCATTCCGCCACTTCCCCGTGGCATGACCTGGATCACCCTAATGCGTGCCGCCCTCGCTGTCGCCAGTGGGGGTGGCCCGGACATCGTACGTGCTCCCGGCCCTCGCCGCGATCGGTTACCGTTCGTGGCGGGGAGAAGAGTAGCACGACCGTAAGGGCCCGTCGGAACGGGCCGACAGCAGGCGGCCGAGCGGCGTGTGAGCTGCGCGAGCGACGGCCGGATACCATCATGTCCTCGGGACCCGAGGAGGAGCCGGTGAGCGTGCTGCAACGCTTCGAGAAGCGTCTGGAAGGCCTGGTCGAGGGAGCCTTCGCCAAGGTCTTCAAAGGGGTGGTCCACCCCGTGGAGATCCTCAACGCCATGCAGCGGGAGGCTGAGGCGCACAAGGCCATCCTGGCCGGCGGGCGCACCCTGGTGCCGAACCGCTACGTGATCGATCTCTCGCCGTACGACCACAGCCGGCTGGCGCCGTACGCCGCCGCGCTCGCCCAGGAGCTGGCCCAGTCGCAGGCCGAGTTCATCGGCGAGCAGGCGTGGACGGTGTACGGCGACGTGATCGTCGAGATCGAGCGGGGCGAGGGGCTGGACACCGGCATGTTCCGGGTCACCGCCGAGGTCTACACCGGTGGCGAGGTCGCCCCGGTGTCGGCGCCCGGCTACGACGCCGGCCCGCCCGGATACCCGTCCTACGACCAGGGCGGCGGCTACGGCCCACCCCCCGGCCACGGCGGCGGGCGCAACGTCCGGCTGGTCTCCGGCGACGGCCGCACCTACCCGCTCCAGATGGGCTCGACGGTGATCGGCCGGGGCGACCAGGCGAACCTGCGGCTGCCCGACGTCGGCATCTCCCGGCGACACGCCCGGCTCGACTTCGACGGCGGCCAGGTCGTGCTGACCGACCTCGGCTCGACCAACGGCACCATGGTCAACGGCCAGCGGGTGTCCGCCGTCGCGCTGAACCCGGGCGACATGATCCAGCTCGGCACCACCACCCTGACCTTCCGCGTGGACGGCTGACCCGAGTTGCCGGAACTGGTCATCACCGTCGCCCGGTTCGGGTTCCTCATCCTGCTGTGGATCTTCGTCTTCACGGTGGTGGGGGTGATCCGGCGCGACCTCTTCGCGGGGGCCCGCTCGGGCCGGCTCGTCGCCGCGCCCCGCGCCGTGGGCGCGTCCACCGGCCAGCCGGCGGCGAAACCGGCGAAGGCCAAGCGCGGCCGGGCCGCCCACCAGCTCGTGGTCACCGCCGGGCAGCTCGCCGGCACCCGGATCACCCTCGGGGAAGCGCCGATCACCATCGGCCGGGCGGAGGATTCGACGCTGGTCATCACCGACGACTACGCGTCCGCGCGGCACGCCCGGCTGCTGCCCCGCGACGGCCAGTGGTTCGTGGAGGACCTCGGCTCGACTAACGGCACCTACCTGGACCGCGCTAAGGTCACCGGACCAACCCCCGTCCCCCTCGGCGTGCCGATCCGGATCGGCCGCACCTCTCTCGAATTACGGCCATGACTCTGACCCTGCGCTATGCGGCCCACAGCGACCGCGGTCTGATCCGAGACGGTAACCAGGATTCCGTCTACGCCGGACCGCGGCTTCTCGCCGTCGCTGACGGCATGGGCGGCATGGCCGCCGGTGACGTCGCCAGCAACATCGTCATCGGTGCCATGGCACCGCTCGACGAGGACGTCCCGGGGGACGCGCTCGTCGACGCGCTGCGCCAGGCCGTGGACACCGCCAACCAGCAGCTCCGCGACACGGTGGACGCCAACCCCCAGTTGGAGGGGATGGGCACCACGCTCACCGCGATCCTCTTCTCCGGCACCAAGCTCGGCATGGTGCACATCGGCGACTCCCGCGCGTACCTCCTCCGCAACGGTGATTTCGCCCAGGTCACCAAGGACGACACCTACGTCCAGATGCTTGTCGACGAGGGTCGGATCAGCGCCGAGGAGGCCAGCAGCCACC
Organism: Micromonospora sp. WMMD882; assembly: GCF_027497255.1. Taxonomy (NCBI): domain Bacteria; kingdom Bacillati; phylum Actinomycetota; class Actinomycetes; order Micromonosporales; family Micromonosporaceae; genus Micromonospora; species Micromonospora sp. WMMD882. The sequence continues at coordinate 4,440,461 of NZ_CP114903.1, read as the reverse complement.
CCCAGCGCTCGCTGCTCACTCGGGCGCTCGACGGCCGCGACATCGACCCGGAGTACAGCGTCCGCCAGGTGCTCCCCGGCGACCGCTACCTCATCTGCAGCGACGGACTCTCCGGGGTGGTCAGCGCGGAGACCATCGCGGACTCCATGCGGGAGTACACCGACCCCCAGCAGTGCGTGGAGCGGCTGGTCCAGCTCGCGCTGCGCGGCGGCGGGCCGGACAACATCACCGTGATCATCGCGGACGCCACCGACCACGACATCGTCGAGGCGAGCCCGATCGTCGGCGGCGCCGCCGCCCGGGACCGCGGCATGGCCACCTCGGCCGACGTCTCCACGCCCGCGGCCCGCGCCTCGGCGCTCTCCGCCCCCCGGCCGCCGGCGCCCGAGGAGCCGGCCGCCAACCGCGACGACGAGCCGGAACGCCGCCGGCGCCGGCCGGTCCGCACGGCGGCCCTGCTGGTCGTGCTGCTCGCCCTGCTCGGCGGCGGCCTCTACGCCGGCTACACGTACACCCAGCGGCAGTACTACGTCGGGGCCACCGACGACGGTCAGCTCGCGGTGTTCCAGGGCGTGCCGGGTCAGATCGCCGGGCTGGACCTCTCCAACGTCCACGCCACCAGCCCGGCCAGCCTGGACGATCTGACCCTCGCCGCGCAGGAGCGGGTCAAGCAGGGCATCCAGGCCAAGAGCCAGTCGGACGCCACCCGTCGGCTGGCCGAGCTGACCGACGACGACCCGACGAACCCGAACCTCAAGCCGATCTGCCCGCCGGTTCCCACCGCCGCGCCGACCTCCGTACCCGCCACGCCGCCCGGCGCGGTCGGGTCGCCGACGCCGTCCGGCGTGGCCCCGGGCAGCCCGCGCGCCACCGTCCGGCCCACCGCGCCGGTCAGCCCGTCGCCGGGCGTCTCCCCGACCCCCGAAGCCCTGCCCACCGACACGGTTCCGCCGGGCGAGCCGGCGGGCTGCCGGTCTCCCGAGTGAGCGCCGGCCCGACCCCGAGGATCCGACCGTGACCGCCCAGGCCACTCCGGCAGTCTCGCCCGGCACGACGGGCGAGCAGCCCGGCGTACGCCTGGCCCGGTCCCGGCGCAACGCGGAGCTGTCGCTGCTCGCGCTGGCCATGGCCATGGTCGCCGCGTACGGCGCGACGGTAGAGGCGAACGTGCTGGACACGGTGACCGGCGACTTCTGGGTGCCGGCGGTCGCGCTCACCGTCGTCTTCGTCGGCCTGCACGTGGTGATCCGCTACTTCGCGCCGTTCGCCGACCCGGCCCTGCTGCCGGCGGTGGCGCTGCTCAACGGGATCGGCGTCGGCTTCCTGCGCCGCCTCGACCTGGCCGACGCGGCCCCCGCCGAGCGGGCCGACCTGGCCATCTTCGCCGGCACCGGCGGCCGGCAACTGGCCTGGACGCTGGCGTCGGTGATCCTGGCCGCCGCGCTGCTGGTGATCATGCGGGACCACCGGGCGGTCTCCCGGTACGCGTACACGCTCGGGCTCGCCGGCATCGTGCTGGTGATGATCCCGGCCGTGCTGCCCGGCCGGTTCTCCGAGATCAACGGCGCCAAGCTGTGGATCCGGATCGGCAGCTTCTCCATCCAGCCCGGTGAGTTCGCCAAGCTCGCCCTGCTGGTCTTCTTCGCGTACTACCTGGTCCGCAAGCGGGAGGTGCTGTCGCTGGCCAGCCGGCGCTTCCTCGGCGTCGACCTCCCCCGGGGCCGGGATCTCGGCCCGGTGGTCGTGGTCTGGCTGATCAGCCTCATGGTGCTGGTCTTCGAGAAGGACCTGGGCACCTCGCTGCTGTACTTCGGCATGTTCGTGGTGACGCTCTACATCGCCACCGAGCGGGTCAGTTGGCTGCTGATCGGTCTGGTGCTGTTCTTCGGCGGCGCCTACCTGGCCTACCTGCTGGGCAGCACCGTCGGCGGCCCGTTCGCCAACTTCTACCTGCGGGCCGAGATCTGGCTGGACCCGTTCGGCGACCCGCTGGCCGACGGCTACCAGCTCGTGCAGGGGCTGCTCGCGCTCGGCACCGGCGGCCTGTTCGGGGCCGGGCCGGGCGGCGGCGCGCCGGACGTGCTGCCCGAGGTGCAGAACGACTTCATCTTCGCCGGCATCGGCGAGGAGATCGGCCTGTTCGGTCTCTCCGCGCTGCTGGTGGTCTACCTGCTGATCGTCCAGCGCGGTCTGCGGGCCGCCCTCACCGTGCGGGACTCGTTCGGCAAGCTGCTCGCCGGTGGTCTCGCCTTCACCCTCGGCCTCCAGGTCTTCGTGATCGTCGGCGGGATCAGCGGCCTGATCCCGCTCACCGGCCAGACCACCCCGTTCCTCTCCGCCGGCGGCTCGTCGCTGATGGCGAACTGGCTGCTGGTCGCCACCCTGCTGCGGATCTCCGACGCCGGACGGCGACCGGCCGGCGTCGGCGGCAACCCGGGCAGCCGCCCCGGTGGCGGCCCGCCCGAGCAGTTGCACGGCGCCCCTACGGAGGTGATCCGCCCGTGAACGCACCGCTCCGCCGGGTCGGCGTGGTCGTGATGGTCCTGTTCGGCCTGCTCTTCCTCAACCTGAACTGGATCCAGGGCTACAAGGCCGACGAGTACCGCACCAGCGACTACAACGGCCGGGTCCAGGTCGCCGAGTACGAGCGCAGGCGCGGCAACATCGAGGCCGGCGGCACCCCGGTGGCTACCAGCAAGGAGACCGACGGCACGCTGAAGTACCTGCGCAGCTACCCGGCCGGTCCGAAGTACGCGCACGTGCTGGGCTACAAGCCGGTCAACCTCGGGGACACCGGCATCGAGCGGGTCGAGAACGACTTCCTCGCCGGCACCAGCGACCAGCTCTTCGCCGACCGGTTCCGGGACATGCTCCGGCTCACCGGTGAGCCCTCCGGCGGCGGCAACGTGCTGCTCACCATCTCCAAGCGCGCCCAGGACACCGCGTACGAGCAGTTGACCGAGAACCGCGAGGGCGTGGCCAAGGGCGCGGCCGTCGCCATCGACCCGCGCACCGGCGCGGTGCAGGCGCTGGTCTCGATGCCCAGCTACGACCCGAACCCGCTGGCCAGCCACGACACCCGGGCGGCCTCGGCGGCGTACAACAAGCTGGAGGGCGATCCGAACGGGCCGCTGAAGAACCGGGCGCTGGGCGAGACGCTGCCGCCCGGCTCGACTTTCAAGATCGTGGTCGCCGCCGCCGCCCTGGAGAACGGCGTCACCCCGGAGACCGCCATCCCGGCCGGGTCGAGCTACACCGCGCCCACCTCCGGCACACCGATCCGCAACGCCGCCCCGTCGATCTGCCCGGAGGACGAGGTGACCCTGGACAACGCCGTCACCGAGTCCTGCAACACCGGGTTCGCTCAGCTCGGCGTGCGGTTCGGGGCGTCGACGATCAAGGAGAAGGCCCGGCAGTTCGGCTTCGAGCAGGAGGACCTGACCGTCGGCCACCTCGACGAGCGCGGGCTGCCGGTGGCCGCCAGCCGGACCGGTGACATGCAGAACCCGGACGGCAGCGACAACCAGGCCGGACTGGCCCAGTCGTCGATCGGCCAGTTCGACGTCCGGATGACCCCGCTGCAGGGCGCGCTGATCGCCGCCACGGTGGCGAACAACGGTACCCAGATGCGGCCGTACCTGGTGCGGCAGTTGCTCGGCCCGGACCGGACGACCAGCTACTACACCGCCGACCCGAAACAACTCCGGCAGCCGGTCAGCAGCCAGGTGGCCGCCGACCTGCGCGAGATGATGACCCACGTGGTCACCGACGGCACCGGCGGCAACGCCCGGATCAGCGGCTACACCGTCGGCGGCAAGACCGGCACCGCCCAGGCCGGCGAGGGCACCGAGGACCACGGCTGGTTCATCGGTTTCGCGCTCGACAAGAACGGCAACCCGGTGTCGGCGGTGTGCGTGCTGCTGGAGTCGGCCGGCTCCGGCGGCAGCGCCGAGGCGGCCCGGATCGCCGGGCAGATCATGCGGGCCGCGATCGCGGACTCCGGAGGGCGGTGACCATGCTCAGCCCCGGCGTCCAGCTCGGTAACCGCTACCGCCTCGACGAGCGGATCGCCAGCGGTGGCATGGGTGACGTCTGGCGCGGCACCGACCAGGTGCTCGGCCGGGTCGTCGCGGTCAAGAGCCTGCTCCCGGCGCTGCTCGACGAGCCCGGGTTCGCCGAACGGTTCCGTGGCGAGGCGCGGACCATGGCGACCATCAACCACCCGGGCGTGGTCGACATCTACGACTTCGGCAACGACCAGCAGATCGCGTTCCTGATCATGGAGTACGTCGAGGGGGACGCCCTCTCGTCGACCCTGGGCCGGGTCGGCCGGCTCACCCCGGCCCGGACGATGGCGCTGGTCGCCCAGGCGGCGGAGGCGCTGCACGCCGCGCACGCCAAGGGCATCGTGCACCGCGACGTGAAGCCCGGTAACCTCCTGGTCCGACCGAACGGCACGCTGGTGCTCACCGACTTCGGCATCGCCCGCTCCGACCTGGTCGGCCAGCTCACCGCCGCCGGCTCGGTGCTCGGCACCGCCTCGTACATCTCACCGGAGCAGGCGGCCGGCGCGGTGGCCACCCCCGCGTCGGACGTCTACGCCCTCGGGGTGGTCGCCTACCAGTGCCTGGCCGGCCGCCGCCCGTTCGAGGGGGACAACCCCCTCGAAATCGCCATGCGGCACGTACGGGACGCCCCGCCGCCGCTGCCCGGGGACATCCCGCCCCCCGTCCGGGCGCTCGTCGACCGGGCGCTCGCCAAGGACCCGGCGGCCCGCTGGCCCACCGCCGCCGCGCTCGCCGGGGCGGCCCGACAGATCAAGGCCGCCCTGAACCACCAGCGCCGACCGGGCGGCGGCGTCCGGCAGGTCAGCGCCGCGCCGGCCTCGCCGGCCATGCCGCCGGCCCGGGCCCAGGTCCGCCCGCCGCAACGGCAGCAGCCCCGGCCACCTGTCGTACCGCAGCAGCAGCCCCGGCCGCCGGCCCCGGCCCGACCGGCCGCCCCGGCCCCGGTGTCCCCGCCGCGTCCCGTGCCGGCTGTCCAGCCCCGCCCGATGGCGCAGCCCCGCCCGGCCGCCCAGCCGCCGATCCACCAGCGCCCGCCGATGGCCCCGCCCGGCTACCCGCGCGGGGCCGCGAGCGTGCCGGCGGCCCCGATGCGGCAGGACCGCCCCATCGGGTACGCTCGCCAGCCCGGCCCGCCGCCCGCGCCGCCCGCGTCCGGCGTGAGCGCCCGCACGGTGCTGGCCGTCATCGCGCTCGCCGTGCTGGTCCTGGTCTGTTCCGGCGTGATTACCTACAGCATGCAGGACGGCGGCGGAACGCGTTCGATGGGCGTGATGTCCGACGTGGCGACGGTCGGCGGGGGTGACGGCGGTACCGGGTCGTCGTACCGTCGGATAGGGCTGCCCGTGCCGGGCGGCGACGAGACGACGAGCGAAGGACGACAGACGCGATGACTGCGCAGGCCCGCCTGCTGGGTGGCAGGTACCAGGTCGGCGAGCTCCTCGGCTACGGCGGTATGGCCGAGGTGCACCGCGGTCGTGACCTGAGGCTCGGCCGGGACGTGGCGATCAAGATGCTCCGGGCCGACCTGGCCCGCGACGCCACCTTCCAGATGCGGTTCCGTCGCGAGGCGCAGAACGCCGCCTCGCTCAACCACCCCGCGATCGTCGCCGTCTACGACACCGGCGAGGAGACCGCGCCGACCGGCGAGACGCTCCCGTTCATCGTCATGGAGTTCGTCAACGGGCGCACCCTGAAAGAGGTCCTCGGCGCGGAGGGCCGGCTCCAGCCCCGCCGGGCGCTGGAGATCACCGCCGACATGTGCGCGGCGCTGGAGTTCAGCCACCGGCACGGCATCATCCACCGGGACATCAAGCCCGGCAACGTGATGCTCACCCTGACCGGGCAGGTCAAGGTGATGGACTTCGGCATCGCCCGCGCGCTGGCCAGCGGCGCGACCACGATGACGCAGACCAGCGCGGTCATCGGCACCGCCCAGTACCTCTCCCCCGAGCAGGCCCGGGGCGAGGCGGTCGACGCCCGCTCCGACGTCTACGCCGCCGGTTGCGTGCTGTTCGAGCTGCTCTGCGGGCATCCCCCGTTCGTCGGCGACAGCCCGGTCAGCGTGGCCTACCAGCACGTCCGGGAGGCGCCGCCGACGCCCAGCGACATCAACCCGGACGTCACCCCGTCGATCGACGCGATCGTGCTCAAGGCGCTGTCGAAGAACCCGCTCAACCGCTACCAGAGCGCCGGGGAGATGCGCGCCGACCTGCTGCGGGCCGCCGCCGGCCGTCCGGTGGCGGCCACCCCGGTGCTGCGCGAGGACGAGACGGTGGCGATGGGGCCGGCGCCGGCCGCGGCGGCCTTCCCGGCCGCTGCCGCCGGCCCGCAGACCCGGCAGCAGGGGCCGGCCCGGGTCGGTGACCCCCGCCGGCGACGCGCCTCGTCCTGGGTCATCGCCACCCTCGCCGGCCTCGGCGTCCTCGCGGTGATCGCCCTGGTCGCCGGGCTGCTGCTCAACCAGAGCGGGGAGGAGAGCGTCCCGGTGCCGCAGGTGCTGGGCGAGACCCGGCAGGCCGCCGAGGCGAAACTCACCGCCGCCAGGCTCACCGTGCAGATCGGCGACCCGGTGCTGGACACCGAGTGCCGGGAGGGCACCGTCGCCCGGCAGAGCCCAGAGGGCGGGACCCGGCTCAACCCCAACGAGACGGTCACCCTCCAGATCTGCGACGGCAAGCCGCCGGTGAAGATCCCCGCCGGCCTGGTCGACTCCCAGTACGAGAACGTGAAGGCCCAGCTCGAAGCGCTCGGGCTCACCGTGGAGAAGAAGGACGTCAACAGCGGCAAGACCGAGGGCCTGGTGACGAAGGTGACCCCGGCGTCCGGCCAGACTGTCGAGTCCGGCAGCAAGGTCGTCGTCGAGGTCTCCCGGGGCAACCTCCGCGAGGTGCCGGACGTGGTCGGCGAGAGCCAGGAGGACGCCACCGAGGAGCTGCGGAAGGCCGGCTACAAGGTCAACGTCCGCAAGGGCGAGGAGGTGCCGGCCGACGAGGCGGGCGAGGTCACCGGTCAGGACCCCCGGGGTGGCGCCTCACTGGCGGTGGGCGAGACGGTGACCATCACGGTCAGCCAGCCGGAACCCGAGCCGGACCCGACCGAATCGCCCGAGCCGCCCATGCCGACCACGCCCACCCCCACGCCGAGCGACGGCGGCGGTGGCGGTGGCGGAGTGCCGTTCCCGACGCTGCCGCCCCGCGACGACGTCAACCGGCTGCGCTGACGAACCTTCGGCGGTCCGTGCGCCGGCAGGGACCGGTCGGGCCGGCCCGAACCGGGGCGGCCAGCCCGGCTGGGCGTGACCGGGTCGAGGGCCCGTCAGGTGGTGACGAAGGCCGCCAACCGGCGGGCGTCCACCTCGGCGGCCAACTCCGGCGCGCGGTCGAGCGCCGCCCGGAACCCGCAGGCGGCCAGCCAGTTGGCCAGCATCAGATGACCACCCTCGGTCAACACGGACTCCGGGTGGAACTGCACGCCCTCGATCGGCAGGGTGCGGTGCCGCATCGCCATCACCACGCCGGAGCCGGTCCAGCCGGTCACCTCCAGCTCCTCCGGCAGGGTCTCCGGCAGCACCGCCAGCGAGTGGTAGCGGGTCGCCGTGAACGGGTCGGGCAGACCGGCCAGCACACCCGTCGAGGAATGCCGGACCTGCGAGGTCTTGCCGTGCAGCAGCTCCGGAGCACGGGCCACGGTGGCCCCGAACGCCTCGCCGATCGCCTGGTGGCCGAGGCACACCCCGAAGATCGGCAGCTCGCCGCCGTACCGGTGGACGACGTCCAGACAGATGCCGGCCCGGTCGGGGCTGCCCGGCCCGGGGGAGAGCAGCACACCGGCCGCGCCGAGCCGGCCGACCTCGTCGACGCTGATCTCGTCGTTACGCCGGACGTCGCAGTCCACGCCGAGCTGGCCGAGATACTGGACCAGGTTGAAGACGAACGAGTCGTAGTTGTCGATCACCAGTACGCGCATCGACTCACCTCTGCGGGGAGGGGGGCGGGGTGTTGTTCTGGTCGGTGTCGTACGGCAGATCGTGCTCGTCGCCGGCCGGCTGGTCGCCGGCGCCGGGGCCGGAGTCGCCACCGGCCGGGCCGCCCGGGCTGTCGACGTTCTGGGTGACCTGCACGTCGTCGAACGGGAGCAACGGCTCGGCCCAGGGGAAGACGACGTACCAGAGCAGAGCGACCATCGCCGAGGCGAGCAGCACCGAACCGGCCAGCTTGCCGGGCAGACCGAAGGGCAGCTTCCGCCAGATCCACGCGTACACCGGGTCAGCCTCCCAGCTCGGCCGGTCGACCCGCCGACTTGGCCTGGGTACGGTTCAGCTCGGCGTGGATGATCAGGCGTTGGTAGTTGTCGAACTTCGGATTGCAGGTGGTCAGGGTGAGCATCCGCCTGCTCGGCTTGGCCCCGGGCCGCCCGGGGACCGGGGCGACCACCTCGACCTGGGACGGCTTGACGATCCGGGACTCCGAGACGTGGTACACGTACCACTCGTTCTTGCCCTCGACCACGATGGCGTCGCCGTCGGCCAGCTCGTCCAACCGCCAGAAGGTGGCCCGGTTACGGTGCCCGGCGACCGAGAAGTTGCCCACCTCACCCGGCATGGCGCTGGTCGGGTAGTGGCCCGGGGCGTACCGGATGTCCTTCTGGGTGACGCCCTCGACCACCACCCAGCTCTTGTCGAGCTTGGGGATGTAGAGGCCGGCGATCGGCTTGCCGCCAGGCGGGGCCTTCGGACCGGGGGGCGGGCTCGCCGACGGGGCGACCGTGGGGTCGCCGCTGGGGCCCCAGGCCTGCTCCAACTGCTGGCTGAGGTCGTCCTGGTGGGCGTCGACGATCGCCGACTTGCCCCACACCTCGTACCCGGCGAACAGCAGCACCACCAGGCCGAAGGTGATCAGCAGCTCGCCGCCGACGCGGATGCCGGTGCGCAGCCGGGACCAGAAGGTGGGACGGGTCAGCTCCGAGTAGACGCTCCGGTAGCCCTCGCCGGTCTGCTCCGGGCGCAACTGCACCACCCGCTCACCGCGCCGGGGCACGGGCGGGGCGTCGGTCAGGCCCCGGTCGCCCGCCGGCTCGTCGTCGCGGGCCGGCAGCCGCGGAACGGCGCCCATCAGGGCGGTCGAGTCGAGGCCGGGGGCTTCCGGCGGCGGCCCGGCCATGGGCGCGGCGGCCGTCGGCCCGGCCATGGGCGCGGCGGCCGTCGGTCCGGTCATGGGCGCGGCGGCCGTCGGCCGGTCGGCCGGCTGGCGCGGTCGGTCACCGCTCACCGCCGGGATCAGCGCCGTCGAGTCGTCGTCGCGGGTCCCGACCGTGGCGATGACCACGGTCGGCCCCTCCACGCCGCCGCCGGGACGCTGGCCGGCGGGGCCGGCGGTGGGTCGTTCACCGCCCGGGCTGACAGTGGGACGCTGGTCGGGAGCCGGTGTCGGCGGTGGGGGGGTGGTCGTCCTGGCGCCGCCACCGGTGTTCCGCCCCGGACCGTCGCCGGTCGGGCTACCGGGCCAGCGGGGCGGGGCGCCGGCATCCGACAGGTTGCCGGGCCAGCGGGGCGGCCCGGCGGGCGGAGCGGTGCGCCGAGGCGGAACCGGGGCCGGCCACGGGCCGCGGGAGGCCGGCGACGACTGGGGCGGCGTACCCGGCCGGATCACCGGCGGCGTGCAAGGTCGGTCCGACGGCGGCGGGCCCGGCCGGTCCGACGAGGGGAGGAAGTCCGTGGGGCCGTCCGTGTCGTCGGCGCGGTGCCGCCGGCCGGAGCCGCCGGCACGCCAGTCGTCGGACATACCCGTCACCTCGGCACCTTCGCCGAGCGGAGCGCCGTCGAACCCTCGAACGCCGGCACGGTGACCGTGGAGACGGTCTCGCGGTAGCCGAGCTGGTAGTGGTCGACCGCGTCCTTGAACAACCGGACTCCCTTGGAGTTGGCGAGGGCCCGCTGGAGGGCGTCCGCATCGCCGATTGCTACGATCTTGAACGGTGGGGAGTACACCCGGCCGTGCAGCAGCAGGGTGTTACCCACGCAGCGTACCGCGCTGGTGGTCAGCACACGGACGTTCATGATTGACATCGCCTCCGCGCCGCCCGCCCAGAGCGCGTTGACCACCGCCTGGACGTCCCCCTGGTGGACGACCAGGTCGTCGTTGCTCGCCCCTTCGGGCAGGGTCTCCAGCCGGCGGGCGTCGTCCAGCTCCACGGTCACCCCGGCGCCGGTGAGCGCGGTGAACCCGGCCGCCTGCCGGTTGGCCGCCGCCCGGCCCTGCTCGTCGGCGATCGGCTGGTCGGTGCCGGCGAGCTCCTCCGTCCGCCGTTCCACGTCGGCCCGCAGCTCCGCCGCCCGGTCCTCGCTGGCCGCCACCCGGTCCCGGGCGCCGTCGATCAACTGGGTGAGCTGGGGCCGGCGGTCCTCGCGCAGCGCGGTGCCCCCGGCGGTGGTGGCGGTGGTGGTGAAGAGCAGCCCGGCCGCGGCGGCGATCAGCGGTACGCCGACCGACCAGCCCGGCCGGCGCTGCCGTGGCCGGCGGGGCAGCAGCCCGACGACGGCCCGCCGGAGCGCCTTCTGCCAGGACGCGGCGCCGGATGTGTACTCCACAGAGCGCTCCTTCCCCCGGTGTCCACCCGTCAGAACAGGTTCGGCACCGGACCAGTTCCGCTCTTTTCGGTCACTGCGCGCATCCGGTCCGCCTCATTCATGGCCTGAACGGGTCATCGGGACTACGCTAGCTGTCGAACATTATTGGCCATGGACCGTCGCCCTCGCGCCCGGTTGTCAGGCCGGACGAGGTCGTAACCCCTCTGGAGAGAGCGTCGTGCCCAAGTCACAGGTCCGCAAGAAGAAGGTGTACACCCCGCCGACGGATGTCCGTCCGACGGCCTCGGCGGCGACGCGTAAGCCCAGCCCGGTCTGGCTGCCGATCCTGGCGGTCTCGCTGATCGCGGCCGGCATCGCCTGGCTGGTCGTGTACTACCTCTCAGAGCAGGCGTACCCGGTCGCCGCGTGGGGCTACTGGAACCTCGCCGTCGGTTTCGGGGCCATGGTCGCCTCCCTGATCGTGCTCTCCCGCTGGCGCTGAGTCCGGCCCGGGCCGCGACGCGTCCCCCTGACCAGCGCTGATCCGTTGCTTCGCCCTAAGGTGTGTGCTCAGGGCGGCGCGGCCCGGTGCGAGGTTCCTCACGTTACTCCTGAGTAACCCTGCGCGTAGGCTGCACTGCATGACCGAGCGGAGCGAGGTCATCGACCGGCCAGGGCCGGGCGTCGCGGCGGGCAGCCGGCCGGGGCGTCATCCCGGCCGCGGTCGCCGGACGGCTCGCAGGGCAGCAGAGGCGGGGAGGCCAACGCTATGGGCAGCGTCCAGATCGTCACCACGATCCTCGCCGCAGCCATCACCGTCCTGGCGGTGTGGGTGGCGGCGCAGGCGGTGCTACGCATCGTGGCAGTCGTCCGGCTCGGTCAACCGGACCCGGGACGCTCCGGTGACCCGGTCGCCCGGACGAAGACGATGCTGGCCGAGACGGCCGGCCACACCCGGATGCTCCGCTGGAGCGTCGTCGGCGCGGCGCACTGGTTCGTCATGGTCGGCTTCGTCGTCCTGTCGCTGCTGGTGCTGGAGGCGTACTTCGAGGTCGTCTCGACCACCGGCGGTCTGCCGCTGATCGGCGGCTGGACGGTCTACGGGCTGGTCACCGAGCTGATCGGCGTGCTCGGGGTGGCGGGCATCGTGGTGCTGATCGCGATCCGGATCCGCAACCGGCCGGGCCGCCCGGGCGGGCGCTCCCGGTTCACCGGCTCCACGATGTGGCAGGGGTACTTCGTCGAGGCGGTCGTGCTGGCCGTGCTCGTCATGGGTTTCGTGATCCGGGGCTTCAAGGTCGCCACCGACCACTTCGAGTACCCGCTCTGGGCCACCCCGGTCAGCCACGCGGTCGGCTCGCTGCTGCCCGCCTGGGAGTCCGGGGTCAGCGTCGCCGCCCTCGTCAAGATCCTGATCTCGATGACCTGGCTCATCGTGATCGGGCTCAACGTGACCATGGGCGTGGCCTGGCACCGCTTCCTGGCCTTCTTCAACATCTACTTCAAGCGGGACCCGGGTCGGGCCGGCTCCGGTCTGGGCGCGCTGCGCCCGATGACCAGCAACGGCAAGCCGCTCGACTTCGAGGAGGCCGACCCGGAGACCGACCAGTTCGGCGTCGCCCAGGTCGAGCAGTTCACCTGGAAGGGCCTGCTGGACTTCAGCACCTGCACCGAGTGCGGACGCTGCCAGTCGCAGTGCCCGGCCTGGAACACCGGCAAGCCGCTGTCGCCGAAGCTGCTGGTGCTCAGCCTGCGTGACCACGCGTACGCGAAGGCCCCTTACCTGCTGGCCGGCGGCGGCAAGGACCTCACCGGTGAGGAGAAGGCCACCGCCGCGCAGCTCGCCCACGTGGACGTGCTCGCCCTCGCCGAGGCGGAGAAGCCGCTGATCGGTGACGCCGAGGCCGGCGGGATCATCGACCCGGACGTGCTGTGGTCCTGCACCACCTGCGGCGCCTGTGTCGAGCAGTGCCCGGTCGACATCGAGCACGTCGACCACATCGTCGATATGCGCCGTTACCAGGTGCTCATCGAGTCGAGCTTCCCGTCCGAGGCCGGCGTGATGCTGCGCAACCTGGAGAACAAGGGCAACCCGTGGGGCGCGCCGCAGAACACCCGGGAGGACTGGACCAAGGGTCTCGACTTCGAGGTTCCCCGGGTCGGCGAGGTCGACGACTTCGAGTACCTCTTCTGGGTCGGCTGCGCCGGCGCGTTCGAGGACCGGGCCAAGAAGACCACCCGGGCCGTCGCCACGCTGCTGAACGAGGCCGGTGTCTCCTTCGCCATCCTCGGCGAGGGTGAGACCTGCACCGGTGACCCGGCCCGTCGGATCGGCAACGAGTTCGTCTTCCAGATGCTCGCCCAGCAGAACGTGGAGACCCTCAACGAGGCGTTCGAGGGCCGGGAGAAGACCAAGCGCAAGATCGTCGCCACCTGCCCGCACTGCTTCAACACCCTCGGCAACGAGTACGGGCAGCTCGGCGGCGAGTTCGAGGTGGTGCACCACACCCAGCTCCTGGCCCACCTGGTGAGCACCGGCAAGCTCACCCCCGTCCAGCCGGTCGACGGCGGGGTCACCTACCACGACCCCTGCTACCTGGGCCGGCACAACCGGGTCTTCGCCCCGCCGCGTGAGGTGCTCGGCTCGTCCGCCCAGGACGCGGTGATCGAGATGCCCCGCAACAGCGAGCGTTCCTTCTGCTGCGGAGCCGGTGGGGCCCGGATGTGGATGGAGGAGCGGATCGGCAAGCGGATCAACGTCGACCGGGTCGAGGAGGCCATGTCGACCGGCGCGAAGACCATCGCGGTCGGCTGCCCGTTCTGCTCGACCATGCTCAACGACGGGGTCAACGGCAAGGAGGCCGGCGAGCAGGTCGAGGTGGTCGACGTGGCAAGCGTGCTGCTCCGCTCGATGAAGCCGGCCCAGCCCCGCGACGACCAGGAGTCCGCCCCGGTCGCCGGCTGAACCCCGCTGAACCTCGCTGAACCCGGCGCGGCCGGCGCGTCCCAAGCCGGTGACTGCTCGACTGCGGCGGCGGTTCGGTTCGGCGGCGGTGGGTTCCGGCGGTGCCGCGTCGGCCATCAGCGCCGGGCGGTAGGTGTGGCGGACAACCGCTGTCGAGCTGCCCCGTCCGTGCTGACGGGCCCCGCGGGGGTGCTGCCGCCCCTGGTGGTCCCTGTTGGTCGGTGGGGGTCACGTCCGTGGTGGTTCGTGGTGGTTCCGGGCTCCGCGGAGGTGCTCCCCGTGAGGTTGGTGCGGGGTCCGTGGTGGTGGTGGGTCGTGAGCGCTCTAGAGCTGCCCCGTCTGCGCTACCGGCGAGCGACTCGGTAGCACAAACGGGGCAGCTCTAGAGGAAGTTCGGGGCAGGTAGGGTCTGGGCATCCTCGACGACGGTGACCAGGGGACGCGCCTGCGCCACGTGGGCATGTTCGCCGCTACGCCGGTGCTGTGGACGGCCACGTCGGGTCGCCGCCGCCCGAGATGACCGTCCTGGTCGGTGGCGTGCGGGCAGCCGTGGCAGGAGGAGACGCCCCGACACCCTGGCGCGGCAGCACCCGGACCCGGCACGGGGACGGGCCACCACCCACCACCCACCACCCACCACCCACCGGGCGGCGGGCGGGGCGCAGTCGGGCAGCCGACGCTTTTGCGTACTCGTGCGACAGCGGTCCGTCATGGGAGAATCCGCGTCGAGGTGGATCGATCATCGACGGTTTACTCGTGACCACACTGCTGCCGCTGGTCGGCTTCCTGCTGCTGACCGTGGGCAACGCGTTCTTCGTCGCGGCCGAGTTCGCCCTGGTCACCGTTGACCGGGCGGAGATCGACCGCCGCGCGGACGCCGGGGACGGCCGGGCCGGCACGGTCCGGCGGGCGCTGCGCGAGCTCTCCTTCCAGCTTTCCGGCGCCCAGCTCGGCATCACCATCACCGCGCTGCTCACCGGCTACCTCGCCGAACCCGCGCTGGCCCGGCTCGTCGCCCCGGTGCTGCGTCCGGTCACCGGGGCGGCCACCGACCGGTTCACCCCGTTGCTCGCCCTGGCGCTGGCGACCCTGGTCTCCATGCTGGTCGGCGAGTTGATCCCGAAGAACGCGGCGTTGGCCCGGCCGATGCCCGTCGCGTTGACCACCGCCGCCGGGATGCGGGCCTTCTCCCGGACGTTGGGCTGGTTGATCCGGGCCCTGAACGGGTCGGCCAACTGGCTGGTCCGCCGGGTGGGGGTGGAGCCACAGGAGGAGCTGGCCAGCGCCCGTTCCCCGGAGGAGCTGGGACTGCTGGCCGTCATCTCGGCGCGGGCCGGCGCGCTGCCGCCGGAGACGGCGATGTTGATGCGGCGCACCATCCGGTTCGCCGACAAGCGGGCCGCGGCGGCGATGACCCCCCGGGTCGACGTGGTCGCCCTGCGGACCACCGCCACGGTCGCCGAGCTGCTCGCCCTGGCCCAGCGGACCGGGCGGACCCGTTTCCCGGTGTACGAGGAGACGCTCGACCTAGTCATCGGCGTGGCGGGGGTGCCGGACGCGCTCGGGGTGCCGCTGGTCCACCGGGCGGTCACCACCGTCGGGCAGGTGGCCCGCGAGCCGGTGTACGTGCCGGAGAGCCTGGACCTCGACAGCGTCCTGGCCGCGTTGACGGCCGCCGGGGCCGACCTGGCGATCGTGGTCGACGAGTACGGCGGCACCGACGGGGTGGTGACCGTCGAGGACCTGGTGGAGGAGCTGGTCGGGGAGATCGCCGACGAGTTCGACCCGGCTGCGGGGCCGTACGTGGGGGTGGTGGGGGCGACGGCGCCGGGCGGGGAGCGGACCGCCCTGGTGGACGGTGTGCTCCGCTCCGACGAGCTGGCCGAGCAGACCGGCTTCCGGCTGCCCGAGGGTCCGTACGAGACGCTCGGGGGGTTTCTGATGGCCCGGCTCGGCCGGATCCCGGCGGCCGGCGAGACGGTGGCCGAGAGCGGCTACGAGTTCACCGTGGTGGAGGTCGAGCGGCACCGCGTCGAACAGGTGCGGGTGGTCTGCCCCGAGGAGGCCGGCGACCGTGGCTGAGCTGCTGATCGGCGTGGCCCTGCTGCTCGGCAACGGGTTCTTCGTGGGCAGTGAGTTCGCCCTGATCGCCTCTCGCCGTACCGTGATCGAGCCGTTGGCCGCGACCTCGAAGCGGGCCCGGTGGGCGTTGTCGGCGATGAACCAGATCCCGTTGATGATCGCCGGCGCGCAGCTCGGCATCACGGTCTGCTCGCTGGGTCTCGGCGCGATCGCCGAGCCGGCGCTGGCCCACCTGCTGGAGCCGGTGTTCCACGCGGCCGGGTTGCCCGACAGGGCGATCCACCCGGTGGCGTTCGTGCTGGCCCTCGGCGTGGTGGTGTTCCTGCACACGGTGGTCGGCGAGATGGTGCCGAAGAACATCACCCTGGCCGGGCCGGAGCCGTCGGCGCTCTGGTTGGGGCCGGCGATGCTGGCGTTCTGCGTCGCCACGAAGCCGCTGCTGCTGGCGATGAAGTGGGCGTCCCGGCGGGTGCTGCGGTTCTGGCGGATCGAGGCGACGGACGCGGTGAAGACCGTGTTCACCGCGGAGGAGCTGGCCGCGCTGGTGTCGCAGGCGCGTACCGAGGGGCTGCTCGGGTCGGAGGAGCACGCCCGGATCACCGGCGCGCTGGCCCTGCACACCCGGACGGCCGGAGACGCGCTGCAACCGTGGTCCACGGTGACGACGGTGGCCGACGACGTCTCACCGGCCGCGTTGGAGGTGCTGGCCACCCGGACGGGGCGGTCCCGGTTCCCGGTGGTGCAGCGGGCCACCCGCCGGGTGCTCGGCTTCGTCCACGTCAAGGACGTGCTCGGGTACGCGGGAGCGAGCCGCCGGGCACCGGTGCCGGCCGAGGTGTACCGGCCGCTGGCCGTGGTGCCGCCGGACCGTACGCTTGCCGATCTGCTGCTGGCGATGCGGCGTGAGCGACGGCACATGGTCCTGGTGAGCGACGGTCGGCGTCCACTCGGGGTGGTGACCCTGGACGACGTGCTGACCGCCATCGTGGGGCGTGGTTCGGCCACGGTGGGTGGTCGGCCGGTAGGCCGGGGGTGATGTGAGTACCCCTCGCCTTGATATCGCTTCGTCGCCTCTCTAATGTGGGGCTCCGGCCGCTGTGGATCGTCTGCCCCGCCCAGCTTCTTCCCCTCGCGGGGCGCCCGGTGGTCCTGCTCGCCAAAGGAGTTCGGTGCCGGTGGCAGCCCTGCCCGCTCAGCGTCACGCGCCGGATCGGCTCCCCACCCACCCGGGTGGGCTGCGCCGGTTCGCACGACACCTGGTCACCCTGGCCGCCGCCGCCGTGGTCGGCGCCGGCCTGCTCGCCGCTCCCGCCCACGCCGCGCCCACTCCGGAGGAGATCGAGGCGCAGATCGACAAGCAGTGGGAGCAGCTCGAACCCACCATCGAGAAGTACAACGACGTCCGCAGCCAGCTCAAGGTCAACCGGAAGAAGTCGGCCGAGCTGGAGAAGAAGATCGAGCCGCTCGCCCTGCAGAGCGACATGGCGATGAACCGGGTCGGCGCGCTCGCCTCCCAGCACTACATGACCGGCCCGTCGGCCGAGATCGGCGCGCTGCTGGTCAACGCCAAGCCGGGCACGCTGGCCGAGCAGATCGGCATGCTCGACCGGCTCGCCGCCCACCAGCGCAAGGAGCTGGAGGGGGTGCTGGCCATCCAGGCCCGCTACACCGCCGAGAAGGAGAAGCTCGACGCGCTGATCACCGCCCAGACCAAGCAGGAGAAGGAGCTGGCGGAGAAGAAGGTCAAGATCGACGCCGAGATCAAGCGGCTCCGGGCGTCCATGCCGAAGTCCGTGGTGAGCGCCCCCGGCTGCCCGATGATCAAGGGCGTGATCAGCGCCGCCGCCAACACCGCGATCAGGACGGCCTGCGCCCAGGTCGGCGACCCGTACGTCTGGGGGGCCACCGGGCCGAACGCGTTCGACTGCTCCGGGCTCACCCAGTACGCCTACCGGGCGGCCGGGATCAGCCTGACCCACTTCACCGGCGCGCAGTGGCGGGAGACCAAGGCGATCAGCCGTTCCGAGGCCCGCCCCGGCGACCTGGTGTTCTTCTTCAGCGACCTGCACCACGTCGGGCTCTACCTGGGCAACAGCATCATGGTGCACGCGCCCCGGGCCGGTAAGCCGGTGCAGGTGGCCAGCATCAACCACATGCCGGTCGCCGGGTTCCGCCGCCCGTACTGACCGCAGGCGCGTACCAGCAGCAACTCGGAGGTCCCCGGCCATCGGCCGGGGACCTCTCCGTATCGCGGAACGATCGCCGTGATTTCCGGTTACTGTCGGATATCGGCAGGTCACCGATTGGCCGGGTTCGTTGCGGAACCACGACGCCCGTACCTATCGTCGGCAGTTGCCGAGCCGGTGACAGCCGCCAATCGGGGCGACTACGGCCCGGCACCGCCGAGTCGCATCGAGATCACCACCCGAGAGAGTCGCCACAGCAGAGCGAGCCGGGGACCCACCGAGCACCATCGGGGTGAATCCGCATCGCGGTAGGGCGCCCCCTTCCCGCCCGAACCCGTCAGCTAACCCGGTAGGCGGTCGAGGAAGAAGGAGTACGGAGCCCGGTGGCACACCATGCCCCGCGGCCGACGTCCGTCCGACCGGCCCCGGCCGACCGGACGGCGGCTGCGCCGCGCCCATGCTGGTCCCGCTGCACCACCACCGTAGTCATCGCCCTCGCCGGAGTCGCCGTCGTCACCGTCGGCGTCGTCCCGGCCCACGCCAGTCCACCGACGGCGCCGCCGGCCGCGCTCTCGATCGACGAGATCGAACGCCGGATCGACCGCGAGTGGAACACTCTGGAACCGGTCATCGAACAGCACAACGCCACCCGCCAGGCGCTGGCCGGCAAACGCCGGCAGGCGGCGGCGCTGGCCGCCCGCATCGAGCCGCTGAAACGCCAGGTCGACCAGGCGATGAGTCAGGTCGACGTGCTCGCGGTACGGGCGTACAAGGGCGAGAGCGCCTCCGCCCTGAACGTGATGCTCACCAGCCGGTCGCCGGCCCTGGTCGCCGACCATCTCGAAGTGCTCGACCAGTTCGCCCGCCGCCGGCAGGCGAAGATCCGGCACGTGGTCGAGCTGCGGGATCAGCTCACCGCCCGCAAGGCGCCGCTGGACCGGCTGATCGTCCAGCTCAGCGGGGTCGAGAAACACCTGGACGCCAAACGCCGTCAGATCGACGGCTCCATCGCCCACCTGCAGAAACTGCGCCTCAAGGCGTACGGCGGCAGCGCGGGCGGCGCGGCGCGACCGGTCCCCTGCCCGACGGCGTACGTCGGCGGGGCCGGCGGGCGGGCGGCCACGTTCGCCTGCGCCCAGCTCGGCAAGCCGTACGTCTGGGGGGCCGAGGGTCCCGACGCGTACGACTGTTCGGGGCTGACGCTGGCCGCGTGGTCCCGGGCCGGGGTGCGGCTGCCGCACAACGCCGCCCAGCAGCGGCGGGTGACGGCCCGGGTGGACCGGAGCGACCTGCGCCCCGGTGACCTGGTGTTCTACTACGCCGACCTGCACCACGTCGGCATGTACGTCGGCGGCGGGTGGATCGTGCACGCGTCCCGCGCCGGAGCGCCGATCAAGATGAAACGGGTCGACGACGGCCCGGTGCACAGCTTCGGTCGTCCCGCCGGGTGACGGTTGCGGGTCCCCGGCGCGTTTCGCGCCGGGGACCCGTCCCGTCCGGGCTGTCACGATGGACGCCCGACCGGACATGGAGTAGGCGTGGCTTCCGGAACCGAGCACGAGGACCGCTTCCGACGCGTCTACGCGGCCAACTTCGAGCCGCTGCTGGCGTACGCCCTGCGGCGCGTGCAGCAACCCGAGGACGCGGCCGACGTGGTCGCCGACACCTTCCTGGTCGCCTGGCGGCGCAGCCGGGACGTGCCACCCGAGGCGGAGGCGCGACTGTGGCTGTACGGGGTGGCCCGACGGGTGCTGGCCAACCACCACCGCGCCGGGGCGCGCCGGGAGCGGCTGGGTGACCGGCTGCGGCAACGGCTGCGGGGCGGTGCCGGCGTCGACCCGGGCAGCGAGGTGCCGGAACGGCTCACCGTCCGGGCCGCGCTGGCCCGGCTCGGTGAGCTGGACCGGGAGGTGCTGATGCTGACCTTCTGGGAGGGCCTGGAGCCCCGCGAGGCGGCGGTGGTGCTCGGCGTCAGCGCGGCGGCGGTCCGGACCCGGTTGTCCCGCGCCCGGGCCCGGCTGCGGGATCTCGTCGGTGACGATCCGGGACCGCCCGGACATGTACTCGACGTCATGGCCGCACGCGCCGCGGAGGAGGGCCGATGACCCACGACCACCTGGACCGGACGATCCGGGACGCCGACCCGTACCGACCGGGGACCATCAGCCACCTCGACGGGGCCGCGCAGAACCTCCTGGAGGAGATCATGTCCGTGCCGACGCTCGAACCCGTCGCCGGCCCGCCGGCCGAACGTCGCCGCCCGCGCCGCCGCTTCCTGCCGGGTCGACTCGCCGTCGCCGGCGTCGCGGCGGCCGTCCTCGCCGGTCTGCTGGGCGTCTCGCTGCTGGTCGAACCGCCGGGCGAGCCGGGGGCACCGCCGATCGCCACCGAGACGACGGATCCGGCGACGGGCCCGGCCAGGTATTCGGCGATGGTGCTCAAGGCGGCCGAGGAGAACCCGCGGCTGCTGATCGACGAGCCCGGCTGGCAGGTCACCACCGTCTACGGGTTCGCGGAGCAGGAAGGCACCATCGCGTTCGGCAAGGGCGGCCGGACGCTGGAGATGAACTGGTACCCGGCCGCCCGGTACGACCTCTACCGCGCGGACCGGCTGCACGTCAGCAAGCCGGAGCAGGTGAGCGTGAACGGCTGGCCGGGCGACCTGTTCCGGTACAGCGCCAGCGACTTCGCGGTCATGCTCCGCCCCCGCGACGGCTCCTTCGTGGAGCTGCGTACCAGCGGTGCCTGGAGCCGGACGGATTTCGACAAGGTGCTCGCGAGCGTGGTCCGGGTCGACGCCCGGAGTTGGTTGGCCGCGCTGCCGCCGCACGTCGTCACCCCGGAGACGGTCGACGAGCGGGCCGCGGAGATCCTCGCCGACGTGCCGCTGCCGCCCGGCTTCGACCCCGGCAAGCTGACCATGCCGGGGGCCAACGACACCTACCAGTTCGGCGTCGAGGTGATCGGGCGGGTCGGCTGCGGCTGGATCGCCGAGTGGCTGCGCGCGAAGGAGGCCGGCGACGACGCCGCCGCCCGCCGGGCCGTCGACGCGCTGAACGGCAGCCGGAAGTGGAAGGTGCTGCGCCAGATGGACGTCGAGGGCGACTGGCCCGAGGTGTTCTGGGAGACCACCGACAGGGTGGCCGCCGGCCGCGCGCCCGACCGGTACCAGGAGGCGCTGGGCTGCGATTAGCCACCGTGCGTCCGGGGGGCGTTCCCGTCCCCCGGACGTGGTCAGCGCCGGCCGGTCGGCCAGGTGCGCCAGTTCTGCCAGGCCCGGCTCGGGGTCGGCCCACGCTGCCCCTGGTAGCGCGAGCCGTAGACCGCCGAGCCGTACGGGTGCTCGGCCGGCGAGGAGAGCCGGAAGATGCAGAGCTGGCCGATCTTCATGCCCGGCCAGAGGGTGATCGGCAGGTTCGCCACGTTGGACAGCTCCAGCGTGACGTGCCCGGAGAAGCCCGGGTCGATGAACCCGGCGGTGGAGTGGGTGAGCAGCCCCAGCCGGCCCAGGCTCGACTTGCCCTCCAGCCGGGCGGCGAGCCGGTCACCGAGCGAGATCACCTCCAGCGTGGAGGCGAGGACGAACTCGCCGGGGTGCAGCACGTACGGCTCGCCGTCGGGCACCTCCACCAGCGAGGTCAGGTCGTCCTGCTGCTGGGCCGGGTCGATGTGGGTGTAGAGGTGGTTGTTGAAGAC
Organism: Micromonospora sp. WMMD882; assembly: GCF_027497255.1. NCBI lineage: Bacteria > Bacillati > Actinomycetota > Actinomycetes > Micromonosporales > Micromonosporaceae > Micromonospora > Micromonospora sp. WMMD882. The sequence goes on along the minus strand of NZ_CP114903.1, from coordinate 4,418,900 downwards.
CCGGAAGAGCCGGTCCAGACGTACGTCGATGCTCGACGGCTGCACCAGCGCGGCCTCGAACGGCTCCAGCGCCAGCGTGCCGGTCTTGATCTCGGCGACGAGGTCCCGGTCGGAGAGCAGCATCGCACCACCATAGCGACCGGCGTCGGCCGCGCCGCCGTCCGGCCCGCCCGCGTCCCGACCCTCGACATCCGGCATGACCAGCGCGTCGGGCTGATTTTTCGTACGCGTGTTCGATAGGATGTCGGCATGGCTTCCTGGTCCGAGTTCGCCGCCGACGAGCCCCGCCTCGCCGACGGGATCCGCGTTCTCCTTCAGCAGTACGGCCCCGGCTTCGGCTACCTGGCCACCGTCCGGGCCGACGGCGGCCCCCGGGTCCACCCGGTCTCCCCGGTCATCACCGACGAGGGGCTGTTCTGCTTCGTGGTCGACTCGCCCAAGCGGCGTGACCTCGAACGCGACGGTCGCTACGCGCTGCACTCGTTCCCGCCGGAAGACAGCGACGACGAGGCGTACGTGGCCGGGCACGCGCGCCCGGTGACCGACCGGGCCCGGGTGGCCCGGCTGGCCGAGGGGGCGCGGGCGCGTCCGGGGGCCGACTGGCGGCTGTTCGAGTTCACCGTCGACGTGGCGATGCTGGCCCGGCGCGCGCCCGCCGACGCGATCTACCTGGACCCGGCCCACGCCCGCCCGGCGGTGCAGGTCTGGCTCGACCCGACCGCCAGCGGGTCCGCCGCCGCGCTGTCCGCCGGCTCGCCGCCCGCCGGTTCGGCGCCGCCCGCCGGCCACACGCCGCCGGCCGACCCCTCGACGCCCGCCGACCTGCCCGGTCAGCGGCCCGGCCGCCGCCGCCACCCCGCCCACCGGGCAGCCGCCTGAGCCCGCGGCCACTTCTTCCCGGGTACGCGAAACGCCGGCTCCGGTTGTCGCGGAGCCGGCGTCCCGGTCGAGCCGTTCAGAGGTACGTCAGGCCGCGCGGTACGTGTTCCACGCGGTCAGCATGCGGCCGGCCTGCTCCGGGGTGAACTGGTACATGCAGGAGTCGTAGGTGTAGTCCATGAAGTTGGTGATCGGGTCCAGGCCGGTGGCCGAGCAGGTGTCCCGCCCGGTCGGGCACTGGTACGCCGGCGACGCCTCCGCCGGGGTGTCCGAGACGCTGTCGCCCGAGCCCCGGCAGCCACCCTGGAAGGTGTGGTAAAGGTTCAGCCAGTGGCCGACCTCGTGGGTGCCGGTGTCGCCCTGGTTGTAGTTGGTGGCGGTGCCACCCGGCAGCGACTCGCTCAGCGCCACCACGCCGTCCATGTTGGTGAGCCGGCGCTGCGGGAAGGTCGCCCAGCCGAGCAGGTCGTCGCTCAGCTCGCCGAGGTAGAGGTTCAGCGTCTCCTTGCCGCCCTCACGCAGCGAGGACTTCATCGACCGCTCGGCCGAGGAGCCCTGCACGATCGGGTACCACGACGGGTTCGTGACCCGGTTGATCTTCTTCAGCGTGAAGCCGAACGCGGTGGCCGCGCCGCCCGTCGCCCCGCTGAACGACTCGTTCAGCACGCTGATCTGCGCGGTGATCAGCGAGTCCGGGATGTTGCCGCCGGCCCGGGTGCTGTCCTTCTGGATCACGTGCACCACCACCGGGATCGTGATGGCGGCGTTGGCGACCGGCCCCTGCCGCTGCCCGGGGCGCTTGGCCCGCTCCGCCAGCGCGGCAGCCAGGTCGGCCTCACGCTCGCGTACCTGGGCCGGGGTCAGCTCGTTCGGCTCGTGCTTGGCGATGCCGCCGAGCTTGATCTTGGAGTGCGCGTGGGTGTCGACGGGCTCGGCGCACGCCTCGTCCGCGTGGTCCGCGTGGGCGGCGTGGGCCGGAACGACGCCGACCGCCGCCGTGCTGAGCACCAGGGCGAGGGTCGTGGTGGCGACACCGGCGACACGCCGGGTCAGCAGGTTGGGACGAGGTCCCATGTGCTCACCTCTTTCTGCCGGCGTGATCGGGGTTGTGTCACGCCGTGCCTGGGAACGTGCGGCAGACGCTACATCCGATCGACACATTTGAGAATGGCCATGTGTTGCCGCACAGTAACGTTTCGGATCTTCCGGCAGGTCGGGGCCTGGTCCAGGCGGTCTGTCGGGTTCCCTGCACCTGATCGGCGGGGGTGTGTGGCGGGCCGTGCCCCGCCGGTCGACGGTCGGCATGCGCTTCGTGTGGGCGGATGGGGTACCTTGGTGCGGGGCGCGCGGCGCTCAGGTACAGTGGTCCCGCCTGCGGGTGTAGTTCAATGGCAGAACATCAGCTTCCCAAGCTGACAGTGCGGGTTCGATTCCCGTCACCCGCTCCACGCACGGAAGCCCTGGTCAGGACGCGATGTCCCGCCAGGGCTTCCGTGGTTCCAGATCATGCTGAAACAGGGACGGGCCGTAGCTCGTCCTAGGCTGTGTCGCGTGGATGCGGTCGTGATTGACGGACCCGGACCGTACCGGCGTCGGTGTCGACGTCCTGTCGTTGCGGCGCGGACACCTCACCCCAGCGCAGGCCGGCGAACGTCGCCACCAGGGCCAGCGCCGGCTACTGCTCGTCCATCAGTTCGGCGAGCCTGAGCACCTGCGCCCTGTTGAGCACCGGCCGTTCCGCGGGCTTCTCCTGAGCCCCGGACGCCGGTGCCGTGACGGTCTCGTACGGATCTACGGCGCCTGTCAAGAATTAAGCCTGCCGATCTGCTGCCGACGTTTTCCGGAATGCACCATATCATCTAGGTATGACGGAACTCGATCTCCGGCTCGTGCGCTACTTCACCGCTGTCGCGTCGCACCTGCACTACGGCCGCGCCGCGGCCGAACTCCACATCACGCAGCCGTCACTGAGCCGACAGATCAACCAACTCGAAGCCCAGTTGGGCGTACGGCTTCTCGACCGCACCCGGCAGGGCACCCGCCTCACCGAAGCCGGGTTGGCCTTCCTTCCCCACGCACAGGCGCTGTTGCGCCTCTCGCGACAGGCCAAGGACTCCGCCCAGGCCGCTGACCAGCCCGCCCGGGTCACCATCGGCTACACCCCAGGGCTGATCATCACGCCGGCGGCGCAGCGGCTGCGGCAGCAACACCCCGACGCCGACGTACGCACGCGACACCTGCAGCGGCACGAACCGCGTGACGCCCTGCTCGACGAGCGGGTGGACGCGGCGATCACCCGACTGCCCGTACGGGCCGACGGCCTGCGGGTGACGATCCTCTTCGAGGAGCCGAGGTTGTTGCTCGTACCGGTCGGGCACCGGCTGGCGGGCAACGAGTTCGCGACGCTGGACGACATCGACAACGAACCGATTCCCCGTTCTCCCGATCCCGAGTACGACGCGTTCTGGCGCATCGACCCGCGGCCCGGAGGCCGTCCCGCACCCGACGGGCCCCTGGTCGAGACCATCGAGGACACGCTCGAACACGTCGCCGCCGGCCGGGCTGTCGTCATCATCCCGCCCGTCGGGCGAAGCCGGGGGTGCCGGCACGATCTCGTCGCCGTGCCACTGCGAGGCGTCGAACCGTGCCGCGTGGCGCTGCTGACCCGGATCGCGGAACGTAACCAGTTGGTCGCCGCGTTCTGCGCCGCGGCACGCGACTGCCTCGTGGCGGATCCCGGGCACGCGGCGGCGACCGACCGGGAACACGCGGCAGGTCCGCGCGCCGTCCACTGAGACAGGTCAATTGGTGGCACGGAGGGCACGCCCGGCGGTGACCTGGAACCCTCGGACGGTGTCCGGCGGCCGTGATGTGCTCACCGTATTACGAATTCCAGTCCAGGCATTAGACTCGCCATAGACACCCTTCTAACGTGAAGACCGTATCCACGCGGTTTCGTTCCGTGCACGGCGGCGACAGCGGTCGGCCCGGTCGGTGCCACGTCCGAGTTCTTCCACGTGAAGGAGAAGGCCCCATGCGGTCTCCGGCAACTGCCACTACCACGAAACAACGGTCATCGCGCGGCACGAAGCGGCGCCTGGCCTCGTTCGCAGCTTCGCTGCTCCTCGCCTCCGTCGGGATGTTCGGCCTCAACGCCGCCCCTGCGCAAGCGGGCTACCTCGGCGGGGTCAACATGGAGATGGCGTGCCTTTTTCAGTACGGCGTGCAGTGGAACGAAGGGCTCTTCGGCAACGACGTCATGTCCTGGAAGTGCGTGGACCCGACCTGCTGCTACCTCGCGTCCATCGACGTGGATCGGGCCTGTAGAACCCAGTACAACAATATCAACGCCTTCGCTCTGTACTCCAGTTACCACAACCCGTACAGCTGGTTCTGCGCCGACTGACAGCCCGTCAGGGCCCCGGCAAAGTCGTGACGGCGTCTGGCTTGGGTCTCGGCGCAGCAGCGCCGCTGTTGGTGGCAGCAAGACGGGCATGACCTGTTCGGAAGGTCAAGGTTCCTACGCCAGGTGATCGTCCGAAGTGAGTCATGCCCGCGCTGCCACCATCGCTGATCCCGTCCTTGGCCCACGTACCGGCTCTGACCGGGCGGCAGGGCCTTCGACGTTCCCGGCGCTGGAAAGACATGCTGTCGGTGGTGACGGTGAAGCCGGGCGCCCGCTCCGGGACCGTGTTGAGTCGTGCGGGTGACTAATCGCGTGTGAGCCCCGGTGGAAGGGCGTCTTCGTCGGGCCCGATCCGGCGAGCGTTGACCAGCGGATTGTCCTGCAGGGCGGTGATCAACCCGGCGGTCCCGCCAATGTCGGTCCAGGTGTCGTCCCAGAGGGCGGAGACGAGCCAGGAGCGATCGGCGGGGAAGAACAGATCGGGTAACGAGCCGTTGCCGGCGCGCATGTGGCCGGTCCGCCAGATGAGGGCTTGTTCGGGCCCGGCTTCGACCAGCACGTAGGGCCAATCCCAGTAGAGGGGCGCCTTCGGCGCGAGCGGGAAGACGATGTCGTGGGCGCCCGTGTCGAGATAACCCAGCCACCAGGGCTGGTCAGGGGTGTGCTGGGCGAGTACGTCGATCACAGCGTGCTCATGGGTCTGGACGCTCACGCCATCGGGCGGGTAGAAGGTGGCGTAGGCGTCGAACACCGGCGGTATCGCTGTGGTGATCGAGAAGCCCTGTGTCGTTCTGCCAGCGATCCAGGCGACGTCGACGGCCGTACCGATCCGCCAGCTCCGCCCGTCTCTGGTGACCTCCATGGAACCCGTCATGATGGGATCGACCTTGGTCTTGCGGCGTCTCGCGTCCTCGGGCGCGAGGCCCGGTTCCGGTTCGGTCGACATGCCCGCTCCTTTCCCCACCACCCGCCGGGCCGCGCCGCGCCATTGTCGGTATTCACGAGTCCGGGTCTGTAGGCCACCACCTCGAACATGCACATTATGTGGAGGGAAGCAGCCCGGCGTGCCATTGGGTGAGAAGCACAGGGCCAGCCGGGGCCACGGGAGACTGCCGAGACGAGGCGGCCAGGCCGGTGGCCCGCCGCATCGCAATTCCTGGCGTCCGGGTCAGGTCAGGGTGAGCCGATCACCGTCGAAGTCGACGACGATCTCCAGCTTGCCGCCGAGCGCGGACACGTACCGCTCGATGGTGCCGACCTCGGTCGTCGGCACCTCGCCCTTCTCGATCGCGGCCACGCGCGGCTGGGAGACGTTCATGCGGTCGGCGACCTCCCGCGGTCCACCACGGCGGTCGTGCAGGCGGTGCGCTGGTACGTACCGTGGCCCCAGCCGTCGTACGTGACCAGCCGCCCGTGCCGGCCCAGTTGCCGGGCGATGTTGGTGGCCCAGTTGTAGCCGGTGCGGGGGTCGTGCCGGGCGTTGAGCAGCAGCAGCGGCGTACGGGTGCGCACGTGCAGCCCGTGCGGCGGGTTCCGGACCGGGGTCGGCCAGCCGAGGCAGGTCTGCGCCGCCAGCAGCCCCGCGCCGTACCGGACGTCGGGCGCGACGGCCGAAGCCTCCCGTACCAGCGTGGCGTACTCGTCGTGGTCGTGTACCCGGGCCGGCCAGTCGGCGCAGGACGCCGCGACGGCGATCGGCAGGTTCACCTCACCGGGCGGGATGCCGGCGTCCATGTCCCGGACGGCTGCGGCCAGCGCGGGCCGGCGAGCAGGCCGATGGCCACGGCGGTCACGTCGAAGGCGGTACGGGGCGCGTACTCGCCCTGGTCGGCGCGGGTGAGCACCGACCGTACTCCCGACCGTGGAGCACGCACTCGGTCGACACGGCACCTCCTGGTGACTTGGGTCAGTCCATGCCCGACCGGCGTCCACCCGAGCCCTACGGGCGAATTTCCGGACGCGACCCTGAGGTTCCGCAGTCCCGGATCCTGCCGGAACAGAACCGGGCCGACAGCGCGGCCTATGGTGTGTCGCATGGAGGCGGTGGCGGCTCTGCTGATCGTTGTGGGAAGCCTTGCCGTGATCCTGGTGGGGCTTACCTGGCTCGCGCGTCGGGTCCGACGTAGTGGCGTGGGCGCGCGGTTGATGGGCCCGATCGACGAGATCTACAACCCTGGCGCCCACCGGGCTCGGCACGAGATCCAGGTGCAGGACGAGCGCATGGAGGCCCGCGCGTCAGCCGACGATCGGCTTCGCCGTGACTGACCCGGTGCGGCGGCTGTACCACCGGGGTGACCTGGTGGGTGAGATCGACGAGCAGACCCGCGACTTCCTGCCCTGCTGAGCACCGAGGACAGGTAGCCCGTGCCATCAGGGCAGGACATCCAAGGTCAACCCAGGCCACCAGGGACGGCTGCCAGCCTCACCGGACGGGGGCGCCCTACCGGACGAACGACCTTGGCCCCGTCCGGGGAGGCTGGACGGTCTGCGGCCGCCCGACGGAAGAGCCGCCGATTCTACAGCGTGAGGCGGTGGCCAACCCCAAATCCAGATGCATCCCCGTGGATGCGCGCCCATACTGCCCGGATGGAGTTCGACACCATCAGGCGTGAGTGGCAGAGCAACGGGTTTGCCATCCTTCCCGGCTACATTCCGTCGGAGGACCTGGCGCCGGCGCTCGGGCAGTTGGAAACCATGTTCCCTTCGCCTGAAGGCTTCCACGACGGCACCGATCCACGCCGGGACCGCTACATCGGAGACGAGTTCGACGGCATTGATGCCTTCCCCTTCACAAGCGTCGAGCTCAGCCTGCTGGCGGTGAACGATCGCCTGGTCCGGCTGGCCCGTGAGCTGCTCGTTGACGAGGATCTCCGGATCTACTCCGCGGAGGCTTGGGCGAAGTTCGCCGGAGCAGCTGACTACGACCAAGCACTACACCGCGACTACCTCAACCACACCCTGCTCGTGCCCACGAACGCTCCCGATTACCAACAGTTGGAGATGTTCGTCTACCTCGTCGACGTGCCCGAGGGTCTCGGTCCACCACACATGCTCTCGAAGGAACACACCAAGGACTTCCCTGCCAAGCCGAACTGGTACCCGCCCGTAGACGCGAGCGGAAGAGTGAGCGGGTTCGTTTCGCCCACCGGCAGCCCACATCTCTACCAGGCGGAAGTATCCGGTGCCGGTCCGGCTGGCACGGTGATCGCGTTCCAACCGGGCACGTTCCATCGAGGCACGGGCATGACAACGCCACGGGGCGCGCGCTACACCATGCACCTCGGTTACCGGCCAGCCTCCGTGGAGTGGGGCACTCGCTATGCCTGGGCCGACCGGAGCCACGCCCCCGCCTGGTACAGCTTCGTTTCCCAAGCAACCCCACAGCAGCTTGCGCTCTTCGGCTTCCCGCCACCGGGCCACGCCTACTGGACCGCCGAAACCGTCGCAGGAGTTGCCCAGCGTTACCCGCACCTGGACATGACGCCCTGGAAGCTCGCAGGAGCAGGTGGTCGGGCGTAGCGATCGATCCGTCGGTATCGTTCGGCCTCACTCAGGATTTCGAGTGGCGAGGTCGACATGAGCAGTGGTGGCGGTACGACGGTGCTGTGGCGTCCGACCGGCCGGAGGAGTTGGCCCTCGTCCGTGGGTCGGGGTGGCGACGCTGGCCGCCACGCCTGCCGGACCAGCCAATCTTCTATCCGGTCCTGAACGAGGACTACGCGATCAGGATCGCCCGGGACTGGAACGTACCGGCGTCCGGTGCCGGTTACGTGACCCGTTTCCGAGTCGACTCCGATTTCGTCGGTCGCTACCCCGTCCAACAGGCCGGCGGTAAGACGATCCTCGAACTTTGGGTGCCCGCCGAGGAGCTGGATGAGTTCAACGCGCACATCGTGGGTCTGATCGAGGTCGTCCACGAGCTCCGCTAGTCAGCGCCGCCTACGCTGTCGCGGTGGACGCGGGCAGGGTATGGAGGCTGTACCACCGGGTCGAGCTGGTCGGTGAGATCGACGAGCAGAGTCACGACTTCCCGTGGACCTACGGCCGGTTCCGCCCACTGCCGGGGTTCGAGCCGCTACGCCCGCTCTTCGTCGCCCGGAGCGCGGCCCTCGACGCGGACGACGAGGCCATGATCCGGATCGACGACGAGATCCGGGCCGCCGTCACGGTGACCCGCCCGGACGGCCGCCAGGTGGCCGAGTTCCTGCTCAGCATCGAGGACGACGAGGCCGGCTTCCGGTGGCACGACGAGCCGTTCGAGGACGGGTAGGCCGGCCGTTCACGGTCCACGCGGCGGCTCGCAGGCGTGCATGCCGTCGTTGATCAGCTCCGCCAGGTGCTCGACGAGCTGGGCGGCCTGGGGCAGCGACAGCTCGGCCCAGACGTCGCCGACGCGGGAGGCGGCGTGAACGGTGACCAGCGGGGCCTGGTCGGGGCCGCTGACGAGGTACGTGATCACGGTGCCCAGCGGTCGCTTCTCGCCGACCCGTCGAGTCGCTCCCCGATGCCGTCGGGGCATGTGCGCCATGATCGGCGGCACCAGGTGCCCGCAGCGGGCCGGGTCGCACCAGTCCGGATGCTTCATGCGCTGCTCAGGCATCGCGTGGTCCTTCCACGAGAGGGAACCGGTGGGGGCGGGTCGCCCGCGGGGGTCAGCGTCGGCGTCGCCGTCGGGAGCAGGCGCCGTCGTGGTCGGGGCGCAGCAGGCACCGCGCGCCGCCGGTCATCCGCCGGTCGCAGAAGACCCAGTGCTGTACGTGCTGGTCGTCCTCTGCGGACACGGTGGTGCCGCCCGGGTCGGTCTGCGGCAGCATCTGCGCCCAGTACGCCACCACCCGGGCGAGGCGTTGGGCGGAGGGCAGGTCACCGACGGTCACCGGCAGGTGGATCACCCAGCGCTCGGTCACCGGTAGCACCTGTGCTCGTTGCGGCGCATGGCCTGCTCGGACTGCCAGCGCCGGAGCGCGTCCTTGATCCGGTCGGTCTCGTGGCGGCTCTGCGCCAGCGCGTCGTACATGGCGGCCAGGTCGCCGGCGACCCGGTCGAGAAACTCCTGCACCTCCTGCGGGTCGAGCCCGCGCCGGCCGATCCGCGTCGGCCGGAACTCCTGCTGCCGCACCTGCGACGGCCACAACGGTCGGTAGGCGGCCGAGCGGTAACAGGTTGTCGCACCGTTTGTCCGTTGACGCCTTCGAATCCGCCTGAAGAACGCGCGCATTACCTAATCCGCCTCTCGCCGTCGAGATCAATCTGTGGAAGGGGCGGACCCGCCGGTCCGCCGCGCACCGGCGGACCCACCCCGGCACCCACCGACGCAGCTTTGACCAGCCGTACGCCAGTGGGGCACGCAAGGCCCCTGAGCAGTACGAACTCCACAGTGGCCGCAAGCAGTCAAACACCCGATTCGCGGTCCAGGCAACGTCTAAGGAGCAGCGTTTTGCGGGATCAGGCGACCAGCATTCGCACATTATGAAATGGCTATTTTTTCTGAATCATTTCTGACGTCTAATTGGGCAGTCGAGTGTTGCCCACTGACATCGGAGGGGTGAGTGTCACAGACAGTAGCGGGGTCGACCATGCTTCGCCGGCAACTCGGCCGGAAGCTCGAAGGGCTTCGTAAGGCCGCCGGCCTGACCATGGAGCAGGCGGCGGAGCAGCTCGACCGGGCGCGGGCGACCCTGTACCGGATCGAGAACGGTGCCGAGAACGTGCGCTTCCGCGCCACCGACGTCAAGGAGATGCTGTCCCTCTACGAAGCTTCGGAGCAGGACGCCGAGCTGGTCCTCGCGATGGCCGCCGCCACCCGGGAGAACAAGAACTGGTGGCACGACTACATCGGCTCCGGCCTGCCCCGCTGGTTCCAGCTCTACATCGGACTCGAAGCCTCGGCCTCCCACATCCGGCAGTACGAAGCCGAGCTGGTCCCCGGCCTGCTTCAGACTCGCGCCTACGCCGAGCAGATCTTTCAGATGCCCGGGGGTTCGATCAACTCCAGTGACAAGGAAGAGCAGGAGCGAGCCGTCCAGCTCCGACTGGAGCGACAAGCGCTTCTCACCCGCTTCGGCGCTCCGAAGCTCAGCGTGATGATCGACGAGACCATCTTGCGGCGTCCGGTCGGCAACGCCACGATCATGGCGGAGCAACTTGAGCAGATCCAGAAGGCAGCGGAGCTGCCGAACGTAACCGTTCAGGTGCTCGCATTTTCGGCAGGACTGCACGCGGGAGCGATGACCGGAGCCTTCTCGATCCTGGAGTTCCCGACCGACGCACGTGGCAAGGAAGTGGAACCACCGGTGGCCTATCTTGAGGCAGCAACCGGCGCGATCTACCTCGACAAGCCGCACGAGACCGATGCCTACAACACGATTTGGTCCGATATGGCCAGCCGCGCCCTCAATGAGTCCCGCTCCAAGAGTCTTATCCAGCAAGTCGCAGAGGAGTACTCCCGTGCCTGACCTGACCGGTGCCATCTGGCGCAAGTCGACCCGCAGCAACAACGGCGGCAATTGCGTCGAGGTTGCCGACAACACTCCCGGTGTCGTCGGGCTTCGGGACAGCAAGGACCCGAGCGGCCCAGCATTGACCTTTTCGCCAGCGGCCTGGGCGAGCTTCGTCAGGGCCACCAAGGCCGCGACCCTGAGCCGGTAGGAGTCGAGGGGGGCGGCCTTCCGGGCGCATGGGAGGCTGCCCCTGCCCGAGGTGGATGGGTGGACTCGGGCGTCCCGTGGAAGTCCTGGGCGGCCCTGTGTCAGTCGCAGACCGTTTCGGCGTAGCGGGCGAAGTCGTCAGCGGTGCGGAAGGTGCCGACGTAGCCACTCGCTCCGTTGTCCCATTCTTTGGTCAAGATGAGGTCGGAGCCGGCGTGGCTACGTAGCTCGCTGATCTGGAACGGGAAGGCTGCCACGATGCCTTCCTTCCTGTTCCAGGCTCGCAGGGCATAAGCCACATCGTCGTCCAGCGCGGCCGTGGCCAGTTCCGTTCGCCAGCCGGGCCCCGGGTCGAGCAGCACCACTTCCTCGGCGGTACGGGCTCTGCGGCCGGGTTCCCGCTTGAGTTCGATCACCTTTTCCTCAACCCCGCTGCTCTCCATGTCCAGGACAAGGCGGATCGATTCGGCTCCGGTCTTGCCCCGGCACCAGTCGAAGACACCGACCAGTCGACCTTCGGCGTCCAGCTTCACTCCGACCGCGCCTTCGGTGGGCGGGCTGCGGGCGGTCAGCCCGGCCAACACCAGCGCGAAGATCAATCCAAGTTTCCCTATGCGTCGCATTTCCTGAAGGTATCCGTACGGCTGGTCAGGTCTGTTCGAAGCCCCGGAAGACGCCGGACGGGTCGACCGAGCTGGCGAAGTCGGCGAAGTCCATGTTTCCGAGCGTGAGGTTGTCGGAGACGCTTGCGTACCAGCGCGGCGGCACCCGGAAGGTGCGTCCGGGCTCGCGGGACAGGTCGACGGCGAGCAGGGGACGCTCGGGGTCGGTGATCGTGGTCGTGTCGGTGACGAAGAGATGGCGCAGCCAGCCGGGGTCGCCTTCGGTGGCGTTCGCCTCGATCAACCGCTCGACAGCGGCGTCACGGTAGGCAGGGTCCTCGACATAGGTGGCGCTGTAGTAGCACCCCCAGCGGCGAAAGTCGTCCTTGACACCCTGCCAGGCGCTCTCGTCGGCGAAATCGGTCCGCAGCACGAGCGACGTCAGATCGAGAGGGAGCGGCAGCGGCGTCACGCCGGAATGGTGCCAGCGGGTCTCCTGTGGCGTCTGTTCGGTCCGAAGATGGCCGTCCCAAATCTGGGGCAGCTCCAAAGGGGCCAGAACCCTATGTCTCTATCCGGGGCACCCGCCCCCGGGGAAACGACGCCCGCAGGCGAGGAGACGACGCCCGCCGGCACAGCGACGGGGGTACGGGCTCAGTGACGGCGATCGTCGTCTGGACGGTGCGGGAACCCTTCAGGGTCGGCATGCTGACTCCATTCTTGAGACAGCGGTCCGCGTCGCGGACCAGTTCGGCCAGTTCCCCGGCTCGTCGGGCCAGGATGGTCGACGGACATCTCCAGTCGACGTGGCGCCCGGATCAACAGCGCCTGGGGAAGCTGGTCCGGGCGGTAGCGGCGGTAGCCGGTGACCGGGTCGACCCGGGCGGGCGACGCCAGAGTCAGGCGTCGCTTCGAAGGCGGGCGCGGGCGTTGCGGGCGGCGACGGCGGCGAACGCCTCCTTCGGCTCCCACACCGGCACGCCGTCGGCCGTCTGGCGGACCTTGACCAGGCCGAACGAGGCCCGGTCCAGGTCGCGCTCCGGGTCGTCGTCCCGGGTGACCAGGAAGAAATTGGCGAAGGTCTGCACGAAGACGGTGTCGACGCCGTCCGCCGCGTCGAAGCGGTCGAGCAGCGCCCCCAGGTAGGTGGCCTGCTCGGTCTCGTTGCGCTCCAGCTCCCGGCTCAACCGCAGCGGGCGGACGCTGCGGCCGTCGTAGTCGACGTTCAGGTACGAGTGGCCGGCGTTGGCGGAGCTGCCGGTGTGCCCGGCGGCGCCGAACTCGGTGATCACGATCGGCCTGCCGTGCCGGCGCAGCGACGCCAACGCCTCGTCGAGGCCGGGGAAGTCACCGTCCACCATGTTCGGGTAGAAGTCGACGCCCAGGTAGTCGAAGCCGCTCCAGTCGACCTGCTCGAACGGCAGCGACGCGTAGGTGACCGGGCCGCCGAACCGGGCCCGGACCGTCGCCGTCGCCGCGCGCAGGTACGCGTTCAGCGGGTCGGTCACCGCGGCGAGGATCGCCGGCAGCTCGGCGTTGGTGGGGGTGAGCAGCTCCAGCCGGTCGTAGAAGGTCTCGCCGGGCATGAGGCCCCGGACGAAGAGGGCGGCCTCCGCCCCGGCGACCACCACGACCTGCGCGCCGCGTCGGCGGATGCGTTCGGCGCGGTCGGCGGTGTCCGCGAGGAACGCCAGCATCTCGCCCTGGTCGAGGTCGGTGGTGAACGGCGAGTACCACACCTCCAGCCCCTCCTCCCCGGCGATCGTCGCCACCAGGTCGAGCCGGTCCTGGTCGCCGCCGGTCACCCGGACGGCGGTGCAGCGCAGCTCGCCGCGGATGACCCGCAGGTCGCGGCGGACGGCGTCCGGGTGCAGGACCGGGGGGCCGCTCGTCGCGCCGCCGCTCAGGAACCGGTGTCGTAGCTGACGCCGCGTCCACGTAGCATGTCGCTCCCCTTCCCGAGGCTCGTAAGGTACGGTACGGACCGTACCTTAAATGAAGGAGGTCACCATCGGCACCACCCGGCGGCGCGGCGCGGCGCTCGACGACGCGATCCTGCGGGCCGCCGCCGACGAGCTGACCGAGCACGGGTACACGGGCCTCACCATCGAGGCGGTCGCCCGCCGCGCCGGCACCAACAAGAACGCGATCTACCGGCGCTGGCCCGGCCGGGCGGCGCTGGGCGTGGCCGCGTACCGGCAACTGGTGGTGGCCGGCGCGGAGCTGCCCGACGAAGGCGACCTCCGCGGCGACGCGCTGGCGCTGCTGCGCCGCACCAACTGCGACTGGTCGTCCCCGGCCGGCGCGATCCTGCGCAGCCTGCTGGCCGGCGTCGGCGACGACCCCGAGCTGCTGGCCAGCCTCCAGACGGTGGCCGCCGACGGCGGCGCGACGCCCTGGCTGCGGCTGCTCGACCGGGCCCGTGAGCGGGGCGAGATCCCCGACGCCCCCGTCCCGCCCCGGGTGGCGACCGTCGCGCTCGCCCTGCTCCGCAACGAGATCGTCACCCGGGGCGTGCGCGGCGTCCCGGACGACACGATCGTCGAGATCGTCGACCAGGTCTACCTGCCGCTGCTCCACTCCGGACGCTCGACCGGCTGACCTCCGACTTTCGGTCAGATCACCGTCCGGCCGGGTGTCAGGGGCAGCGCCGGACCAGAGGATCTCCTAAGGTTCTCGGTGAACGCGCCGCCCCGCGCCGGATCAGCCGGCGGACGGGTGCTCTGCTCTGGCGCGTACTCCAGCGGGGAGTTTCCTTGCCTCCATCTTTCTTCCGTCGGTCGACGGCGCTCGCCTCGGCGCTCGTGGTCGGTGCTACGGCGTTCGTCGCCGTCAGCCCGGCCGCGACCGCCAGCCTGCCCGGCTCGGGCAGCGTCCTGACCGTCAGCAACTCCAACTCGACCACGCTGCGGTTCTTCGGCGACCCCAGCCGCACCACGCTGGTCAACCCGTACTCGGGCCAGGCCATGCGGGACGTCGCCTGGTCGCCGGACGGCAGCCGCGCGGTCTACGTCGACCCGCAGAACAACCTCCTCACCATCCGGTGGAACGCCACCGGTGACGTGATCTACGCCCAGTGGCCGCCGGACGCGGCGTACGGCGACCCGCCGAACCCGGTCCGTCGCAGCCCCTCCTGGCGGGGTGACGGCAGCGGCCTGGTCTGGGCGGAGAAGCCGCTGGCCGCCGGCTCGCAGTGGAAGATCCGGTCCGCGCCCAGCACGCACCGCTACACCGGCGGCCAGATCAGCCCGGACGACGGCAGGCACTACCTGAACCCGGACGGCGGCCCGGACAACCGGGTGGTCTTCCAGCGGCACGCCGACGACGGCGCCGGCAACCCGACCGGCACGCCGGCCGTGGTCATGTACGACCCGCAGCGCGGCCCGGCCGACCTCGTGGTGATCGACACGAACGGGTCGAACCCGGCCCTCTCGCCGGACGGCAAGAAGGTCGCGTTCGTCCGGGGCGGTCAGATCATCGTCTCCGACCTGGCCGGCGACAACGAGGTGCCGGTGACCAGCAACGCCACCTCGCACGACTTCCCGGCGTGGTCGCCCGACGGCTCCCGGCTCGCCTTCACCGACGGGACCCGGG
This sequence comes from Micromonospora sp. WMMD882, assembly GCF_027497255.1. Lineage (NCBI taxonomy): Bacteria > Bacillati > Actinomycetota > Actinomycetes > Micromonosporales > Micromonosporaceae > Micromonospora > Micromonospora sp. WMMD882. The sequence goes on along the minus strand of NZ_CP114903.1, from coordinate 4,403,772 downwards.
TCGCCACCGCGCCGTCCGACGGCTCCGGCGCGGCGAACCCGACGGTGGTCACCACCACCATCGGCGTGCCGGCCTACCAGCCGCGCAACAAGGACCGGGTGGTCCGGCTCTACGGCCAGAACCGCTACACCACGGCCATCGCCGTCTCCCAGTCGCACTGGAAGACGGTCGGCGACTCGGCGGACCACCGCGAGCAGGCCAACTCGGTGGTGCTGTCCCGCTCCGACATGTTCGCCGACGCGCTCAGCGGCGCGGCCCTGGCCAGCGCCAAGGCCGGCCCGTTGCTGATGACCCCGCCGGACGGCCTGGACGCCTACACCAGGGCCGAGATGCAGCGGATCCTCCCCCAGGGCGGCACGGTCTACCTGCTCGGCAGCGAGGGCGCGCTGGCCAAGAAGGTCGCCGACGACTCCGCCGCGCTCGGCTACACCGTCCGCCGGCTCCAGGGCCCGACCCGGTACGACACCTCGGTGGAGATCGCCAAGGAGATCAGCCCCAACCCGGAGCTGGTGCTGATGGCCACCGGCACCGACTTCCCGGACGCGCTCGCCGCGGGCGCCGCCGCCGGCTCGTACGTCGGCGAGGGCGTTCCGTCCGCCGTGGTGCTGCTCACCAAGGACGCGGTCATGCCGGACGCGACCCGCGCCTTCCTGGACACCCTGCCGCCCAGCCGGGAGATCTTCGGCATCGGCAACGCGGCGGCCGACGCCGCGCAGAGCTACGACCCGGGCGCGTACCGGGTCGCCGGCCCGAGCCGGTACGACACCGCGGCGTTCACCGCCGAGGTGTTCTTCGCCGGGCAGCGGCACGCCGGCGTGGCCACCGCGCTCGACTGGCCGGACGCGCTCGCCGGCGGGGCCCTGATGGGTCGGCTCAACGGCCCGCTGCTGCTCACCCCGGGCACCGGCGCGAACCTCGGCGTGGCCGCCCAGTACAGCCTCGACGAGGGCAGCGGCCCGATCCACACCGTGCTGATCTTCGGCTCGGCCCCGGTGGTCACCGCCACCCAGTTGACCCAGGCCGGCACCTGGATCAGCGGCCCGCTGGGCGCGAACTCCGTCGAGAACGCCAAGGACGTGGGCGTGACCGCCCCGACCAAGGCCCTGCGCGGCAGCGCGCCGGCCACCGCCGGCCAGCCCCGCAGCGTGGCGGACGCGGTCGACGCGGCCAAGTCGCTGAAGGACACCTCCACCGTCCGGTGACGGCGACGGCGACGTGACAGGGGCCCGGTCGGAGGCGACCGGGCCCCTGTTCGTCAGCGAGCCTCCCCGACCCGCGCCCCCACCGTCCGTCCCGACTCGACCGTCCGCCCCGACACCGGAAAGGACAACCATGACCTCGCCGTCCCCGTCCTCCCGTTCGCGCTGGTCCCGCCGGTCGGTGCTGGCCGCCGCCACGGCCGCCGGCGCCGCCCCGCTGCTCACCGAGCCGGCGACCGCGGCGCCCCGGAGCCCCGGGACGACACCCGCGCTGCCGGCCCGCCCCGCCGCCCCGAAGGTCCCCGCCGGCGCCGCCGCGCCGAACGTGGTCGACCCGGCGTACGAGCTGGGCGCGCCGTCGACCGCCCGGGAGCTAGGCGACGTGGCCAGACTGTCCCCGTCGCAGGGCCGCCAGCTCAGGTCCAGCCCCGAGGACGCCGGCCCGTCGACCACCGCCGCCGACGCCGAGGTGCCGTTCACCTTCCGGTACGACCCGTTCGAGATCCGTGAGCTGCCGGCCAGCATCAAGCCGTACCACATGAGCGAGCCGGTCTCGCTCACCGACAGCGGCACCCACGACGAGCACGGCGTCCGGATGGCCCTGCTCGGCGGCGTCCTCTACGACCACCCGGTCAACCAGGCCCAGTACGGCATCCAACTGTTGGAGAGCTTCCGGCTGACCCGCTCGGCGGCGTACCTCCAGCGGGCCATCAAGCAGGCGCAGCGGCTGGTCGACCGGCGGGTGGAGCACCAGGGCGGCTGGTTCTACCCGTACCCGTTCCGGCACGCCCTGCACCGCTCGGCCGACATCTACGAGCCGCCGTGGTACTCGATGATGGCCCAGGGGCAGGTGCTCAGCCTCTTCGTCCGGCTGGCCCAGGCGGTCGGGTCGGACTCGTTCTGGGCCCAGGCCGCCGACGCCACCTTCGCGTCGTTCCTGGTGCCGGCGGTGGCGGGCAAGCCGTGGGGCGTCTACGTGAAGGAGGGCCTGCTCTGGCTGGAGGAGTACGCGCACCACGCGCAGATCCGCGGCGACCTCACCTACAACGGGCACATCTTCTCCGCGTACGGCCTGTGGGACTACTGGACGCTGACCAGGGACGAGCGGGCGGCGCTGCTGCTGCGCGGCGCGATCACCACCGCCCGGGACGTGCACCTGGACATCCGGACCCGGCAGTGGCGCAGCAAGTACTGCCTCACCCACGGTAACGACTCCGGGAACTACCACACCACGCACCTCGTGCAGCACACCGTGCTGCACGCGATCACCGGTGACTCCACCTTCGCCGGCATCGCCGACCTGTACTACTCCGACCACCCGCCGCGCGGGGTCAGCGGCACGGTCATGTTCGCCGCCGGGGACCACGTCGGCCACCAGTTCGACGAGAACGGCACGGTCACCGCGACGAAGCAGCTCAACCTCACCAAGGCGAGCAACGCGCCGTCCGGCGAGCGGCTCAAGGTCATGCGCCAGACCGGCATCTGGTACGCGATCACCGCCGGCGCCTTCAACGGCTACCTGGTACGCGAGACCCCCGGCCAGGTGTACCAGATCGGCGCCTGCGCCCAGCTCGGCTACCGGATCCCCCGGCCGGCGACGGTGGCGGTCGCGCCGGTCAAGGCGTACACGATCGACGCGGACGGTCGGATGACCTCGGTGACCACCGACCTCAGGGTCGGTCAGAGCGTGACCGTGGACGTCCGCGCGGTGCTCAACGGCGTGCAGCACGTCCGGCTCGCCAGCGGTGACCACACCGGTCGCTGGGTCGGCATCAACGACCTGACCCTGCGCTGACGACGGTCGTCGGGCCGCCCCGCCCGACGGGGCGGCTCGACTCCCCCCGACCTGGTCACCGGCAGCGTCCAGGCGGACCGCCCGGCGCCCGCCGCCGTCCGACGGGATCGTGGGGCGACGATCTCCCCGTGCCGGGTATGTCGTAGTCTGTCGATCGTGCGAATCGGCATCGTGATCCTCCCCGACCAGCGTTGGTCCGAGGCGCAGCGGCGCTGGCGGCAGGCGGAGGACTGGGGCTTCGACCACGCCTGGACGTACGACCACCTGGGCTGGCGGGACCTGGTCGACGGGCCGTGGTTCGACTCGATGTCCACGCTGACCGCCGCCGCGCTGGTGACCTCCCGGATCCGGCTCGGCACGCTCGTCGCCTCGCCCAACTTCCGGCACCCGGCCGCGTTCGCCCGGCAGGTGACCACCCTCGACGACATCTCCAACGGTCGGCTGCTGCTGGGCATCGGGGCCGGCGGGATCGGTTTCGACGCCACCGTGCTGGGCCGGGAGACCCTGCCGCCGCGTCGCCGGGTGGACCGGTTCGGCGAGTTCACCGAACTGCTCGACCTGCTGCTCCGGCAGGACGGGGTGACCTGGCGCGGGGACTGGTTCTCCGCGGTCGACGCGCGGAACAACCCCGGCTGCGTCCAGATCCCCCGGGTGCCGTTCGTGGTCGCCGCCAACGGGCCGCGCTCGATGCGGCTGGTCGCCCGGTTCGGGCAGGGCTGGGTGACCACCGGCGCCGGCGGCGACGACCTGGAAAGCTGGTGGGGGTCAGTGGCGCAGGCGTCCGCTCGGCTGGACGCGACACTCGACGCCGCCGGGCGCGACCCGGCGACCCTGGACCGTTACCTCTCCCTGGACGCCGCGCCGGTCTTCTCGCTGAGCAGCGCGGACTTCTTCACCGAGGCGGTCGGGCGGGCCGCCGCCCTCGGCTTCACCGACGTGGTGACGCACTGGCCCCGGCTCAGCAGTTGGTACGCCGGCGACGAGCACGTCCTGGCCGAGGTCGCCGAACGCCTCGCCGAGCTGCGCCGCCTCTGACCCGGCGGCTGCCTCCCGTCGCCGCCGACCCGGCGGCCATCTCGCGTCGCCGCCGACCCGGCGGCCATCTCGCGTCGCCGCCGACCCGGCGGCGGGTCAGGTCCCCGGGGTGCTGTCGCCCGACGGGACCAGCCGGAAGCGGATGCACACGATCTCGGTGTCGTCGTCGACGGCGCTACCCTCGCTCGCCCAGAACCGCAGGTGACCGGACCGCCACTCGTCGAGGTCGTGGTCCCCTTCGCCTTCGGAACGGGCGAACTCCCAGCTCACGTCCGCGAAACGGACCACCTCGACGTCGGTGACCTCGACCAGGCCGAGCAGCGCGTCGTGGTCGTCGACCAGCGCCAGCCGCTCACCGACGTGCTCCAGCTCCTCGCCCTCCGCGGCGTACTCGCTGAGCAGGCCGGCGGTCGCCTTCTTCACGCCGTTCAACACCAGGGTGTTCAGGTTGGCGCGCATCTCGCCGGGGGTGCCGAGGGCGAGCGTGCGTAGGTCACCGATCCGGGGCCACATGCCGCCGAGGCTACGCGCCGGCTCGTCGTCCGGCGCGACGCCCCGCCGTCTCCGCCTCCGAGCCTGTCACGGATCGGGCCGGGCGGTGGCGCGCTGCCCCGGGTCGGGCCGGGCGGCGGCCGTCACCGGTCGAGCCGGGTGGCGTCGAGCAGGGCGTGGATGCGCAGCTCGGCGCGTACCTCGGGCGGGCAGTCGGCGACCACGACGGCCGTGCCGAGCGGCGTCGCCCCGCGCGCCGCGCAGAGGTCGTGGATCGCGCGCGCCTGCGCGCCGGTGGCCGCCCAGTCGTCCACCACCAGGACCCGGTCGTCCGGGCCGAGGTGCCGGTCCCGGACGCCGAGGGTGACCCGGCGGCCCCGGAAGTCGGGCGGGCTCTGCGCCCAGGTGGTCGGCCCGGGCGGCTGCCGACCGTCGGCGGGTTTGTGCGCGGGCACGAAGCCGACGCCGAGCGCGGTGGCGGCGAGCGGGCCGAGGATCAGGCCGGTGACGGCCGGCGAGACCACCACGGTGGGCGCGGCGGCGCGGAACGGCTCGACCAGCGCCGGGCCGAGGCCGGCGAGCAGGAGCGGATCCCGCCACCACCCGGAGACGTCGCTGACCAGGTGGCTGCTGCCCGGCCCGGGGTCGGTCCAGCGGAACCGGGCGGTGAGGCGGCGGCGCAGCTCGTCGGGCACCGCTCCATCCTGCCCCGGCCGCCGCCTCCCTGCCCCGGCCGCCGCCTCCCTGCCCCGGCCGCCGCCTCCCTGCCCCGGCCGCCGCCTCCCTGCCCCGGCCGCCGCCTCCCTGCCCCGGCCGCTCCATCCCTGCCCCGGCCGCGCCTCCCTGCCCACCTGCCCCGGCCGGCCGAGCGACCCGGGGTCGGATGATCGGCTACACGTAACCCCACAAATACCTACATATACTCATGATCAGGTTGACGTCGGAAGTGCTTCTCTCGTTACGGTCCGAGCCGTTTTGTAGGTAGACGGAAGGACGGCCCGATGACCGGTAGGCACCTGCGGACCCGGATGTTCTCCTCGCCCGCCGGCATCGCGGCGACCGTCGCGGTCACCGTCGCGGTGGGCGTCGGCGGCACGGTCGGCGCGGCCCGGCTGACCTCGACCGACCCGGACGCGGCCCGGCCCGCGCCGACCGCCGTCACGTCCCCGTCGGCGGGCAGCGCCGACTCCGCCACGCCGACCCCGTCTGCCACCCCGAGCGCGTCCGCCACGCCGACCGCGTCCGCCAAGCCGACCGCGTCCGCCAGCCCGGCGGGCGCCCGCTCGACGGCCGCCTCGCGCGGCAAGCCCCGGGCCGCGTCCACCCCGACCAAGCGGGCCACCGCCAAGCCGACCGCGGCGAAGAAGACCACAGCCGCGCCGAAGGTGGTCGACCGGGGCGTCTGCGGGGCGTCGTTCTACGCCGAGGGACAGATGACCGCGAACGGCGAGGTCTTCGACCCGGAGGCGCTGACCGCCGCGCACAAGACCCTGCCGTTCGGCACCCGGGTCCGGGTCACCAACCCCGGCACCGGGGCGTCGGTGACCGTACGGATCAACGACCGTGGCCCGTTCATCGACGGACGGTGCATCGACCTGTCCCGGGCCGCGTTCCGGACGATCGCCTCCCTGGACCTGGGTCACCTCACCGTCTCGTACGAGGTGCTCGGCTGACCGGCGGCGGCGGAGACCAGCCTGGTCAGCGAGGTACGGCCGGTCAGATCCGGCTCGGCCGACGGGCCAACGGTCCTGCGCTGAGCAACCTTCATAGGGCATGCTGTCGGGCGTAAACATGCATCTCCTCCAGCGGTTGCGCAGCCCGCTGAGCCCCGGATCCCGCGCCGGCCTCGGCGCGGCCCTCGTCCTGCTCGTGTTCCTGTCCGCGCTGGAGATGGCCGACGGCGACGGCGCCCACTACCTCGCGTTGATGGCCGCCGCGCCGGTGCTCGCGGCGGGCTTCGCGAGCTGGCGGGTGGTGCTCGCGGTGGGGCTGGCGGCCACCGTGCTGGCCGCGGTCTTCGCGTTCTACGCGCCGAGGACACAGTTGGTCACCATGGCCAACATCGCGGCGATCGTGCTGGTCACCGCGCTGGTGACGGCGGTCGCCGGGGTGCGGCAGCGGCAGGCCCAGCAGATCGCCGAGTTGTCCCGGCTGGCCTCGGTGGCCCAGCAGGCGGTGTTGCGCCCGATCGGCCCGCAGGTCGGGACGCTCGCGGTGGCGGCGCGCTACATCTCCTCCACCGCGACCGCCGAGATCGGCGGTGACCTGTACGAGGCGATCGACACCCCGTACGGCGTGCGCATGATCATCGGGGACGTGCGCGGCAAGGGTCTGGACGCGGTCCGGTTGGCCAGCATCGTCCTCGGCTCGTACCGGCACGTGGCGCACGAGCGCACCGACCTGCGGGCGGTGGTGTCCGACCTGGACCGGGCGGTGGCCCGCAGCGTCGGCGACGAGGATTTCGTCACCGCGGCGGTGGTGGAGGAGCGCGGCGGCACCCTGACCATCGTCAACTGTGGTCACCCGCCGCCGCTGCTGCTGCGCCGTGGCCTGGTGATCCCGCTGGAGCCGCCGGCCCCGGCCCCGCCGCTGGGCTTCATGCCGGTGGTGCAGCCCCGGGTCGAGCGGCTGGAGCCGGGCGACCGGCTGCTGCTGTTCACCGACGGCCTCGGCGAGGCGCGCCGGGACGGCGAGTTCTTCCCCACCGCCGACCGGGCCTGGCGGCTGCTCGGGCACGGCACGGTCGCCGACGGGCTGGCCTCCCTGGAGGCCGCCCTGGTCGAGTGGGTGTACGGGCGGCTCGACGACGACATCGCCCTGGTGCTGATGGAGTACGCCGGCTCCACCGGCGCGCCGGCCGCGGCGGTGCCGAGCTGGGAGGTGGGCGCCACCGAGAGCTGATTTGTCCCGCTGTGTGGCCGCCGTCACTTTCACCACCCGCTTGTCGGTGCCTACCAGTGAGTAATACAGTCGTGGTTACTGATCGGTAACACCTGTCCGGAAGCGGGGCCAGTCGCCATGACCCACTACAAGAGCAACCTGCGGGACCTGGAGTTCAACCTCTTCGAGGTCTTCGGGGCGGATCGGACGTTCGGCCAGGAGCCGTACTCCGAACTCGACACCGACACCGCGCGCAGCTTCCTCGCCGAGGTCGACCGGCTCGCCCGCGAGGACCTGGCCGCCAGCTACACCGACAGTGACCGCAACCCGCCGGTCTTCGACCCGGCCACCCACACCGCCCCGCTGCCCGAGTCGTTCAAGAAGTCGTACCAGGCGTTCATGGACTCCGAATTCTGGCGGCTCGACCTGCCCCCGGCGCTCGGCGGCAGCAGCGCCCCCCGGACCCTCTGGTGGTCCCTCGCTGAGCTGGTCCTCGGGGCCAACGCCCCGATCTGGATGTACGCCTCCGGCCCGTCCTTCGCGCACGTCCTCCAGGTCGAGGGCACCGAGCAGCAGCAGAAGTGGGCCAAGCTCTTCATCGACCAGCAGTGGGGCTCCACGATGGTGCTCACCGAGCCGGACGCCGGCTCGGACGTGGGCGCCGGCCGGGCCCGCGCCGTCCCCCAGCCGGACGGCTCGTGGCACATCGAGGGCGTGAAGCGCTTCATCACCTCCGGTGAACACGACCTCAGCGACAACATCGTGCACTACGTGCTCGCCCGTCCGGTCGGCGTCGACGGCGTCGGCGGCCCCGGCACCAAGGGGCTCTCCCTCTTCGTCGTGCCGAAGTACCACTTCGACGAGAACACCGGCGAGCTGGGCGAGCGCAACGGCGTCTACGCCACCAACGTCGAGCACAAGATGGGCCTGAAGGTCTCCAACACCTGCGAGGTGACCTTCGGCGAGCACGGCGTGCCGGCCAAGGGCTGGCTGCTGGGCGAGAAGCACGACGGCATCCGGCAGATGTTCATGATCATCGAGTACGCCCGGATGATGGTCGGCACCAAGGCGATCGCCACCCTCTCCACCGGCTACCTCAACGCCCTGGAGTACGCGAAGAACCGCGTACAGGGCGCCGACCTGCTCCAGATGACCGACAAGAGCGCCCCCCGGGTCACCATCACCCACCACCCGGACGTCCGCCGGTCGCTGATGCTCCAGAAGTCGTACGCCGAGGGCCTGCGCGCCCTGGTCTGCTACACCGCCTCCTGGCAGGACCAGGTCGCCATCGCCGAGGCCGGCGGCGACGAGCGGGCCACCAACCTGGCCAAGCGGGTCAACGACCTGCTGCTGCCGCTGGTCAAGGGCGTCGGCTCGGAGCGGGCGTACGAGCTGCTCGGCCACGAGTCGCTACAGACCTACGGCGGCTCCGGCTTCCTCCAGGACTACCCCGTCGAGCAGTACGTCCGGGACTCGAAGATCGACACCCTGTACGAGGGCACCACCGCCATCCAGAGCCTCGACCTCTTCTTCCGGAAGATCGTCCGGGACAACGGCAAGGCGCTGCTGACGGTTTCCGCCGAGATCCAGGAGTTCATCACCTCCGAGGGCGGCAACGGCCGACTCAAGGAGGAACGGCTCGCCCTCGGCAGGGCGCTCGCCGAGATCCAGACGATCCTCGGCACCATGACGGGCTGGCTCGGCGAGGCTCAGGCCGGCGACCACCGGGCCGTCTACAAGGTCGGGCTGAGCAGCCGGCGCTTCCTGCTGGCCGTAGGTGACCTGGTGGTCGGCTGGCTGCTCCAGCGGCAGGCGGACGTGGCCCTGCGCGCCCTCGCCGGCGAGGTGTCCGGCACCGACCGGGCGTTCTACACCGGAAAGGTGGCCGCCGCGCAGTTCTTCGCCCGCGAGGTGCTGCCCCGCATCGGCGCCGACCGCCGCATCATCGAGTCCACCACCCTCGACCTCATGGACCTCCCCGAAGAAGCCTTCTGACCCGCGAATTCCCCCCCCGGTCGGAGGCGGCGAGCGTCAGGCTCGCCGCCTCCGGCCGTTCCGCGCCCCGCAGGGTGGGGATAGGGGTGGGGATCGGGGGTAAGGGGGTGGGGGACGTGAGCAGGGGACGCCCAGAGCCACCGCACGGGGGAGTGCAGCGCACATGGGCATTGGTAGCGGGATCTTTCTCATCGCGATCGGCGCGATCCTGACCTTCGCCGTCCGGGCGAACGTCTGGTGGGTCGACCTGCGTGCCGTCGGCTGGGTGTTCATCCTCGCCGGGCTGGCCGTGCTGCTCACCACGCTGTGGTTCTGGCAGGACCGGCGCAAACGGGCCCGGACGCTCATCGTGGAGGAGAACCGGCTCTCCCATCCGACCGCGATGATGCCCCCGCCCCCCGACCCGCCCCCGCCCACCGCCCCGCCCTCCTGAGCCCGGCGCGGATCCCCCGGGGGCGGCCTCAGTAGGGCGCCCTGCCCTGTGCCGTGACGGCGGCGGGGGCGCCGCCGAGGGCGGACCACGGGCCCGTCACGCGGTGCACGACGACGCCACCGGTGGGCAGGCCGTCCCGGTCCGCCCCGCCGTCGTCGAGGGCGATCGACAGCAGCGAGACGGCCGGATTGTGCCCCACCAGCAGCACCGTGCCGGCGGTCGGCTCCACGGACCGCAGCAGCGCCAGCAGGTCCGCCGTCTCCGCCGCGTACGCGGACGACTCGTAGCGGATCCGGGGCGCCGGACCGCCCGGCGCGCCCTCCGTCGACGTGCCGGTCAGGCCGGACGCCGCCGCGTGCCACGTCTCCCGGGTGCGCCGGGCCGGTGAGCAGATCACCACGTCGGGCAGGAGGTGGTGGCGGGCCAACCACGCGCCGGCCGCGACGGCGTCGGCCCGCCCGCGTTCGGTCAGTGGGCGGTCCCGGTCGACGACCCCGTCGGGCGGGACGGCTTTGCCGTGCCTCAGCAGCACCAACGTGCGTTCGGTGGGGTTGCTGTCCGTCATGGTGCCAGCTTGCCTGATTGGGGATCTCCGTGCTCGGGTAAGTCGATGTGTGCCGCAACCTCGTCAATGGCCGCGGCGGTACGGAACGCCAGCAGAACGCCAAGGAGGGCGACACGATGGGCATCGGCAGCAGTATCTTCCTCATCGCGCTGGGCGCGATCCTCGCGTTCGCGGTCGAGGCGGACCTGGGTTGGCTCAGCCTCGACATCGTCGGTTGGGTGCTGATGCTCGCCGGCCTGGTGGGTCTGATCATGACGGCGTACTTCTGGAAAAGCCGTCGCCGGACGGCGGTGGTGACCGCGCCGCAGGACCGGGTCGTGCGGGAGCGGGTCGTGCCCGTCCAGGACGACCGGGTGGTCCAGGAGTACCGCGAGGTGCGTCGCCCGGGTCACCAGGTCTGACCCGTAGCCGACTGCCGGGGGTCCCGCCCGTCGCGGGGCCCCCGAGTCGTGCGGTCCACCCGACCGGAACGGGTCGTGCGGCCCCGCGGACCGGAACGGGCCGGGCGGGTGGCGGTCAGGCGAACAGGGCGAAGTAGATGGCGACGTGGTGGCAGACCGCCGCCACCAGCGTGCAGGCGTGGAAGAACTCGTGGTGGCCGAAGACCGTCGGCCACGGGTTGGGCCGGCGCAGCGCGTAGCAGACCGCGCCGACGCTGTAGATCGCGCCGCCGACGACCAGCAGCACCAGGGCGGTGACCCCGCCGGCCCGGAGGACGTCCGGCACGATCGCCACGGCGGCCCAGCCGAGGGCCAGGTAGAGGGGGGCGGAGACCCACCGGGGCGCGTGCGGGCGGACCAGCTTCAGGGCGACCCCGCCGAGCGCGCCACCCCACACCAGCACGAGCATGACGGTCGCCGCCCGGTCGGTCAGCAGCAACAGGCAGAACGGCGTGTACGTGCCGGCGATGAACACGAAGATCATCGAGTGGTCCATCCGGCGCATGACCTGGAAGCCGCGGGCCGTCCACACCCGGCGGTGGTAGAGCGCGCTGGTGCCGAACAGCCCGCAGACGGTCACGCTGTAGATCAAGCAGCTCAGCAGGGGCGCCCAGCCCGGCCGGGTGGCCGCGATCGAGCAGAGGACGACGCCGCAGACCACGGCGACGAAGAACGCGTAGGTGTGCAGCCAGCCGCGCATCCGCGGCTTTCCGAGGTCGGCCGGCCTGAGCCGGACCGGGTTCGAGGTGCTCACGCCCCTCAGGCTACGGCACCGTAAGTTACTTGTAAGTATCGTGGTGGCCCACGCCACGCCGATCAGATGCGCCACCGGCGTGGCGTGGGCCACCATGACGGCATGCGGATCCGTCCCGTCGGCGCCCACGCCCTGCTGCTCGACTGCGCCGAAGCCGAAGCCGAAGCCGAAGCGTCGCCCGGGCCGGCACGGGGCGGGGGGAAGGGCCGGCGGGAGGCCGGGTGGTGGGTCGAGGTCTGGCGGGCCGAGCTGTGGCGACGTCGGGAGGCCGGCGAACTGGACGCCGTCGAGATCGTCCCGGCCGCCACGACCGTACTGCTCGACGGGGTCGCCGACCCGGCCGCCACCGCCGCCCGGATCGCCACCTGGGCCCCGCGGCCCACCGCCGGGCAGCGGTCCGCCCGCGCCGTCGAGGTGCCCGTCCGGTACGACGGGGAGGACCTGCCCGCCGTCGCCGAGCACTGGCAGGTCGACGTGCCCGAGGTGGTACGCCGACTGGCCGACACCCCGTTCCGGGTGGCTTTCTGCGGCTTCGCCCCCGGGTTCGGCTACCTGACCGGGCTGCCCGCCGGGTGGGCGGTGCCCCGTCTGGCCACGCCCCGACCCCGGGTGCCGGCCGGGTCCGTCGCGCTCGCCGGCCCGTACGCGGGGATCTATCCGACCGCCTCGCCCGGCGGCTGGCTGCTGGTCGGCCGGACCGACCTGCCCCTGTTCGACGTGTACGCCGACCCGCCGGCCACCCTCACCCCCGGCGCCCGGGTCCGGCTGGTGCCCGCGTGATCGAGATTCTCCGGGCCGGGGCCCTCACCACCGTCCAGGACCAGGGCCGACCCGGGTACGCGCACCTCGGCGTACCCCGGTCGGGGGCGCTCGACCCGGCGGCGCTGCGCCTGGCGAACCGGCTGGTCGGGAACCCGGAGCCCGCCGCCGGCCTGGAGATCACCCTGACCGGCTGCGAGCTGCGGTTGGGCCGGGCCGCCACGGTCGCGCTGACCGGAGCGCCGGCCGACCTCCGGGTGACCTGCCCGGCGCGCTGCCGCTGCCGCCTTCCCGCCATCCGATCGGGCCGCGACCCGGCCGACCAGCCCGGCCCCGCCCACCGCCTGGGCAGGCCGCCCGCCGACCGGGCGGTGGACGTCGGGCGTCCGCTGTCACTGCCGGCCTCGACCGTGCTGCGGATCGGTCCCGCCCGGCACGGACTGCGCAGCTACCTGGCCGTCTCCGGGGGGATCGCCGTCGAAACGGTGCTCGGCAGCCGGGCCACCGACACCCTCTCCGGGCTCGGCCCGCCCCCGCTACGCGACGGCGACCGGCTGCCGCTGGGCCCGGAGCCCGGCCCACCGCCGCCCGTCGACTTCACCGTGCCGCCGCCGCCCGTCGACGAGCTGCGGTTGACGCTGCGCCTCGGCCCCCGGCACGACTGGTTCACCCCGACCGCGCTGGACCGGCTGCTGCGTACCCCGTACGTGGTCAGTCCGGTGGGTGACCGGATCGGCGCGCGACTGGTCGGCGCGCCGCTGCCCCGTGCGGTGGCCGGGGAACTGCCCAGCGAGGGGATCGTGCTCGGGGCGGTGCAGGTGCCCGCCGACGGGCAGCCGCTGGTCTTCCTCGCCGACCACCCGACCACCGGCGGCTACCCGGTCGTCGGGGTGGTGGACGACGTGACCCCGCTCGCGCAGGCCCGTCCGGGTACTACCGTCAGGTTCCATGGACCTCAACGCTGATCTCGGGGAGGGATTCGGCATCTGGCGGCTCGGCGACGACGAGGCGCTGCTGGACCTGATCACCTCCGCCAACGTCGCCTGCGGCTTCCACGGCGGCGACCCGTCCACCATGCGGCGGGTCTGCGCCGCGGCCACCGAACGGGGTGTCGCCGTGGGCGCGCAGGTCGGCTACCGGGACCTCGCCGGTTTCGGCCGCCGGCACATCGCGTACGCGTTCGAGGAGCTGCGCGACGAGATCACCTACCAGCTCGGCGCGTTGAACGCGTTCTGCCGGCCGTACCGCGCCCAGGTGCGTTTCCTGAAGCCGCACGGCGCGCTCTACCACGCGGCGGCGACCGACGAGACGCAGGCCGCCGCCGTGGTGGCGGCGGTCAGCGACTACGACCACGATCTGCCGGTGCTCTGCCCGGCCGGCTCGGTGCTCGCCCAACTCGCCACCGGGGCCGGGCTGCGGGTGGTCGCCGAAGGCTTCGCCGACCGCAACTACCAGCCGAACGGGGCCCTGGTGCCCCGCTCCGCCCCGAACGCCCTGGTCACCGACCCGCACGAGATCGCCGCCCGCGCCGTGCGGTTCGCCACCGACGGGACCGTCCAGGCCGTCGACGGAAGCGCCGTCGCCTGCCCGGTCGAGTCGATCTGCCTGCACGGCGACACCCCGGGGGCGGTACGCGCGGCGGAGCTGGTGCGCGCCGCCCTCATCGACGCCGGGGTGCCGCTCGCCCCGTTCGCGGTGTGAGGAAGGGCACCCTACCAACGCCTCGGGCATCGAAAGGGTCCCTTCCCGGCACACGACCGCGTGGCGGGGCTCAGGCGTCCAGGCCGCGCAGCACCAGCGCGAGGCGGGCCGGGGCGTCGGCGAGCACCCGGACCGGCACCCCCCAGTCCTGCCGGGTCAGGTGGCACGCGCCGTGCTCGTCGGCGACGTCGCAGGTGGCCGCCTGGGCGGTCACCTGGAGCACCCCGGCCGGCACGTCACCGTCGACCACCAGGCGGCGGGACAGGTCGGTGCCGGCGCCGGCCCCGTCGAGCAGCAGCTCCGGCGGGGACGCCGAGACGACCAGCCGGGTGGACGGGCCGAACGTCTCGTCCAGCTTCTGCCCGGGCGGCGGCGTGAAGATCACGTCCAGGGTCAGCGCACCGGGAGCGACAGGCGTGGGCGGACGCTCGGCGCGGTGCCGGGGCCCGTCGACGGTCCTCGCCCCGGCGGCGGAGAGCACGCCCGGGGCGAGCCGGGTCAACCGGTGCGCGGCCGACTCGACCACCAGCACGTCCCCGGCCGGGGTGAGCACCACGTCACTCGGCTCGGCGAGCCCGTCGGCGACCGTCGCCACCAGCCCGGTCGCCGGATCGAAGCGGCGCACCGCGCCGTTGTACGTGTCGGCGACCAGCACCGACCCGTCGGGCAGCGCGCAGACACCCAACGGGTGCTGGAGCAACGCCTGGTCGGCCGGCCCGTCCACGTGCCCGAAGTCGAACAGCCCCTGCCCCACGGCGGTGCCCAGGACGCCGTTCTCCACGTACCGGATCGCGCTGGTCTCGCTGTCGGCGACCCACAGCCGTACCCCGTCGGTGGAGACGGCGAGCCCGGACGGCTGGGCCAGCCACGCCTCGGCCAGCGGGCCGTCCCGCAGCGCCTCGACGGTGGTGCCGGCGTACCTGCCGGCGGTCCGCCTGACCGGGTCGAACCACCAGAGCTGGTGGATGCCGGCCATCGCCACGATCACCTTGTCGTCGTACCAGGCGAGGTCCCAGGGGGAGGAGAGGTCGACCGAGCGGGCGTCGTGCGCGTGGTCGTCGACCGTGGAACGCCACTGCCGGCCGGTGCCGGCGACGGTGACGACCTCACCGGTGTCCAGCCGTACCCCGCGCAGCAGGTGGTTGACGGTGTCCGCGACGACCAGGTCGTACCCGGCGACCTCGGCGACGTGCGCGGGCAGCAGGCAGAGCCCCTGCGGCTCGGCGAAGGTGGCGGTGCCAGGCGGGCCGTCGGCGTTGCCGCGCGCCCCGGCGCCGATCCGCCGCAGGACCGTCTCGCCATCGGGGGCCAGCTCCACCAGCGAGTGCCGGGCCGAGTCCGAGACCAGCAGGTGCCCGCTCCCGTCGTCCCCGCCGGCGGTTCCGGGGCCGAGCGCCACGGCCTTGCCGGGGAAGCGCAGGGTCGTCGCGGCCTCCGGCGGCGGCACGTACGGCCCGTCGCCCCGGCGCAGGGTGCCCTTGGCCTCGTGTACGCCGATCAGCTCGTCGACCAGCCGGGCCAGCCCCTCGGCGTGCCCCTCGCCGGCCATCGTGGCGACCACGTACCCCTCGGGGTCGACCACAACCAGGGTCGGCCACGCCTTCGCCGCGTACTGCTGCCACATGTCCAGCTCGGGGTCGTCCAGGACGGGGTGGCGCACGCCGTACCGCTCGACCGCCGCCGCCACGGCGTCCGGGTCCTTCTCGTGCTCGAACTTCGGCGAGTGCACGCCGACGACGACCAGCACGTCGCCGTACTTCTCCTCCAGCGGGCGCAGCTCGTCCAGCACGTGCAGACAGTTGACGCAGCAGAAGGTCCAGAAATCGAGAATCGTGATGCGGCCCCGGAGGTCGGCCAGCGTGAGCTGCTTTCCTCCGGTGTTCAGCCAGGCCCGCCCCCGCAGTTCGGGGGCGCGTACGCGTGCGCTCATGCCCCCATCGTGCCGTACGGGTGGTGCGTCATCGGTGTAACGGTGCTTACGGGCGGCAGGTCGGCCGGTCTGCGCCTTGACAGCGGGCCCGGCGCACCGGAGAGTCATCCTGTTAATCGATGTCCGACGATGCTTTGGCGAGGTGCGTCATGAGGAAGTCGCTGACGGCCGTGCTGGCCGGCGTCGTCGCCGCGGCCGCGGTGGGCGTCGGGATGGCGTACGCCGGCGTGGCGAGCGCGGCGGCCGGGTGCCGGGTGGACTACGTGGTCGGCAGCGAGTGGGCCGGCGGCTTCAACGCCGAGGTCACGATCACCAACCTGGGCGACCCGGTAGACGGATGGACCCTCGGTTTCACGTTCCCCGCCGCCGGGCAGCGGCTCGCGCACACCTGGAGCGCCACCTGGGACCAGTCGGGCCAGCAGGTCAGCGCCACCAACCTGCCCTGGAACGCGACCCTGGGCACCAACCGGTCCACGGTCATCGGCTTCGTCGGCGCCTGGTCGGGCAGCAACCCCGCGCCGACGACGTTCACGCTCAACGGCAGGCCGTGCACCGGCGCGATCCTGCCCACCCCGACGCCGACCCGGACCACCCCGCCGCCGGTCGCCGACTGGCCGCCGCAGGTCGCCTTCCTCAGCCCGGCCGCCGGAGCGGTGTACACCGCTCCCGTCACCATCCCGCTGGCGGCGACGGCGACCGTGGGCGGCGGCGTCAGCATCACCTCGGTGTCGTTCCGCGTGGACGGCGTCACGGTGGCCCAGGGAGTGCCGGCGGGCAGCAACCGGTACGAGGCGCAGTGGACCCCGCCGACAGGGGACCCCGGCACCAGCACGACCTACGTGGTGTCCGTCTCGGCCGGCACCAGCCAGTCGCTGAGCGGCAGCGCGCCGCCGATACGCATCACCGTGGTCACGCCGCCGACCTCGGGCGGCAACCACCCGCCGGCCGTGTCGCTGAGCACCACGTCCGGCAGCAGCTACTTCCTCGAACCGACCATCGTCACCCTGGTGGCCGACGCCACCGACGCCGACCCCGGGGACGGCGTTGACCGGGCGGAGCTGTACTCCGGCGCCACCCGGATCGCCACCTCGGCGACCGGCAGCGGGCAGCGCTACCAGTTCCAGGTGGACCTGGCCGCCGCCACCTCGTACACCTTCACCGTGCGGGTCTACGACTCCCACGGCGGCATCGGCATCTCGAACCCGCTGAACTTCACCGTGCGGTAGCCATCGGCGCATACCGGCCGACCGTGCGGTGACGTACCGTCAACGGTCCCTTGTCGATCCCGGGGTCCGGGCATGCACGACCGCGCGCCACACGGTTGCTGCGGAAAGGTCGGAGCCGGGTGATCTGGTCACGCTGGGTGGTCATTCGGTCGGACAAGGACTGCGCTGCTTTTCCTTTGCTCTGCACCCACATCCGCGCCAGACACAACCGGCTACTTGTCGCACTGCCGCGCAGGCGGTGATCGCAGGACCGAACGCCTGCTCAGGGCTGGTGTCGCTGATATGGGTGCAGAGCAAAGGAGGAAATTGTCTGGCGTGGTTCGACGACGAGGAACACCCAGCGTGAGAGAGCTGTTGAGCCAAGGTTCGGTTACTGGACGTAGTTGACTTCGGCCCGGTGGGGCTCCCGTCCGCCTGCTGCGGTGCAGGACGGCACGGGAGCGGGTGTGCGCGGGCGGAAAGGCTGGCAGCCTCTAGGTAGAGAGCGGCGCGGTCGGTGGAGGCGAGGCCCGGCGGCTGCGTCTGCGGTGGGGTCCGTCCCTGCGGGGGAGCGGGGGCGGGCCCAGCACCCCGACGAAACGGCCGGCGGCGGACCTGTTCGGTCCGCCGCCCGCCGTCGCTTGTCGTCGCCCGCTGCCGCTGCCGGCCGCTGCCGGCCGTTGCTGCCGTTGCCGTTGCCGTTGCGGGCAGCGTGGGTCAGCCGGTCGTGGCCGGAGCCAGGCAGAGCACCCGGTTCGCGGCGTCGCCGGGCAGCACGACGTGCGGTTGCGCCTGGTCGGCGCACTTCTCCTTCGCGTCGACCCTGGAGACGACCTTGAACGCTCCCTCGTCGCCGCAGCCGGCGGCCACCGCGCCGGCGCCGGACTGCTTGACGCAGGAACCGACGGCCGGGTTGAAGGCCGGGGGCGCGTCGGAGCCGCCGATCTTGCCGAGCAGCATGAGCAACCCGAGCGGGACGACCAGGATGAGCACGGCGGCGGTGAGCACCGCTGCCAGCACCCGCCCGTTGCGTACCTTCGGCGTGGGCGGCTCCGCCGGCTTCGGCGTCTCGGCCTCCGGCTTGAAAGCGTCGAACCGGCCCTGGTTCGCCTCGCCGGCCGGCTCCCCGAGATCCCAGAGCGGACGGTCGGGCTGGTCGCCGCCGGGAGGGAAGGCCGCCGGGAAGCCCCGGGTGGGGTCGGCCGACCCCGGCCCGTGGCCCGGCACGGTGCCGTTGACAGCGCCGCCGCTGACCGGGGCCGCCGCGCCGCTGAACCGGTCACCCGGCTGGTTGGGCTCGCTGTGCGGCCTGGTGCCGTTGACCGGACGCTGGCTCGGCACCGGGTCGGCGAAGGCCGGCATGCCCGGCGGGAAACTGGGCAGCGCGGGCTGCGGGACGGGCGGAGCGGACGCGGCGGCGGCCGGCACGTCACCGAATCCACCCGGGCGGTCGTGCTGGTCACGCTCGTCGAACCGGTTCCCGGGCCCCCGGTCGAATCGGGCCGCGTCGGGACCGTTGAACCGGTGCTCCGGCGCGTCGAACCGGGCCGCCTCGGGACCGTCGAACCGGGACTCGGGCGCGTCGAACCGGGACTCCGGCCCGTCGAATCGCGATTCGGGTCCGTCGAACCGGGGGCCGGGGGCCGCTCCGGAGAAACGCGGATCCGGCTCGCCGTCGAACCGGCCCCCCGGCTCGCCGTCGTGCGGGAAGCGGTGCGGCTCGGCCTGCTGCCCACCACTGTGGTCCGACTGGTCCGGGCTGGCCGGCCGGCCGTACACCCGGGGTTGCGGGGCCGGCATGGCGGTCGGGTGCAGCGCCTGGTCCGTCGGGGGTGTCACCCGGCTGGAGAGCGGTACGGAGGCACTCGCCGTGACGCTGCCGCCCGCCTCCCCGGCGCCCGCCGACTCCGGCGACGTACGCGGCTGCGGAACCACCGGCGCGGAGGCGGCCTGCGGCTCGCCGCCCCAGCCGTCACCACGTTGCTCGGCCTCGAAGCCGCCCTGGCCACCCTGTTCGCTGTACCCACCCTGTTCGGCGTAGCCGGACGGGGGAACGTAGTCGGCGGGCGGCGACGCGGCCAGGCTGGCCCCCGGCACCCGGGTCTCCTGTGGCGGCAGCGGAACCGCGTTGGCGGGCGAGATGCCCGGTCCCGGGGCCGGCTGGTACATCGGGCCGTTCTCGGCGCGGGTCGGCTCCCAGCTCGGGTTGCCGGCCGCCTCGTCGGTGGGGGCGGGGGCGGCCTTGCCCCAGACCTCGTCCGCCGACCACGGCTCGCCCTCCGGCACGACCGGTCGGGCGGGCACCGGTTCGTCTCCGGGGCGGTCGGGCGTCGCCCCCCAGGCCGGTCCACTCTCGACCCGGACCGACGCGGTCGCCCGGGCGGGCGGCGCGGAGGTCGGCTCGGCCGGCGGCCACGACTCGGTGGGGCGGGACTGGTCGGCTCCCGGCCAGGACTCGGTGGGGCGGGACTGGCCGGCCGGCGGATCGAAGTCGGGACGCTGCTGCTCCTGCTGCGCCGGCACGGAGGCGGCGCCCCAGGCCGGGGCCGACGTCTGCTCGTCGGCCGGACCCCACGGGCCGGACTGCTGACCACTGTGTTGCGGGCCGGGGCCCCACGCCGACGGCTGCGGGTCGCCCGGCGGGCGGACGGAGGCCGAGCCCCGGGCGCCCGGCTGCTGCTCGCCAGGGCCGCCAGGGCCCCAGCCCGGCTGCTGTTCGCCGGGGTTGCCGGGAGTCCAGCCCGGCTGGCGGTCCGGGGACGACTGCGGTGGCCCCCAAGCCGTGGGCTGCTGGTGCTGCTCCGGCGCGGCGCCCCACGGGGCGCCCGACGACTGCTCCTGGCCGCCCCCCCACTGGCTGCCGCCCTGGGGCTGGTCACCGCCCCACGGGGCGGCCTGCGGCGGAGCGCCGGAGGGGCTCCAGGGCTCGGTCGGCTGCTGCTGGCCACGAGCCGGCTGCTCACCGCGGGTCGGCTGCCCGCCGGGCGGGACGGCGCCCGGCCCGGCGGCCCACGCCGGCTGTGCCGGCCCCTGACCGGGCCAGTCCTGCTGGGCGGAGTCACCGGGCCGACCCCAGGCCGGCTGCTGGCCGCCCGGAGCGTCCTGCTGCCCCCAGGGCTGCTGCTGCGGCTGGGCGGCGGCCCACGCGGTGGTCGGCTGCTGCTGGTCGGCCTGCGGATCCCAGCCGCCGGACTGCTGCTGGCCGCCCTGACCGCCGTACGGCTGGCCGGAACCGGGTGGCGGACCCCACTGCCCCGGCTGCTGCTGCTCGCCGGGGGACTTCCACCCGACGGTCGGGGGCGTTTCTCCCGGTGCGCCCCACGCCGGGGCGGGCGAGCTCGGACGAGCGGCCGGTGGCGGGGGCGCCCAGCCCAGGTCGGGGGCGGCTGTGCCGTACCCGTTCTCCTGCTGCGCTGACCGGTCGCCGTACGGCGCTGATCCGCCGGCGCCCGGCGACACCTCGTCCGGCTCCTGGCCGGGGTGGTGCGGGCCCTCGGACGTCATGGCTGCGCCTCCTCCATCACATGTCGGCCGCCGACGCCGATCGGGTGCCGTCGGCTTGGTTGCCGGCCTAGCCGGCTCACCGGCCGTGCCGTGCTCCCCGCACCGTATCGGGTGCCGCCCAGGGCGGCCGGGGGAGCACCGGCCGTCACTCCCCGTTGCCGTGTGGTGTCGAGCAGTTTCTATCTGCCCGAACCCTCCCGACAGGGGCGTTGGCGACCGTGCCCCACCGTACCGGGCGCTCCGTCCTAGGCGGAATCCCGGTGCCGGGGGCCGGGAACGCCGACGGCCCGCCCGGTGGGGCCGGGCGGGCCGTCGATCTGGAGGAGGTGAGGAAGGTTCGGGTCGCGTCAGCGCATCATGTGACGCTGGGCGATGGCGATGATCTCGTCACGGACCGCGGGCGAGTTGGCGGAACGCAGCGCGTGCTCGATGGCACGGGCGCGGCGGTTGGCGTCGCGGCGGTTACGGATTCGCTCGATCATGCTCACGGGACTCTCCTCCTGGACTATTCGGTTGTCAGCCGGTCGTGTCTCCATTGAAGCGCAGAAACCTGCGACTTGCCATCGATTACAAGGTGAGCTGAGACACGAGCCGAACAATCGAAGGCCAGAAGGGCTGGTGACCAAGCTTTCTGTTGTTCTCATGATGGCGGCCGGTGCACCGGGAGTTCACCCCCGGCACACCGGCCGTCGTCGTCCGGTCGGTGGATCACGTCCAGGCGAGCAGCGCCGCCTCCGGGTCGGTCAGGAAGTCGCCCACGTCCCGCAGGAACTTCGAGCCCAGCTCACCGTCGATGATCCGGTGGTCGAAGGACAGCGCCAGCGTGGTCACCTGCCGTGGCTTGACCTTGCCCTTGTGCACCCAGGGCTGCTCGCGTACCGCGCCGAAGGCCAGGATCGCCGACTCGCCCGGAGGCAGGATCGGCGTACCGGTGTCGACGCCGAAGACGCCCACGTTGGTGATGGTGAGCGTGCCGCCGGACATGTCCGTCGGGGAGGTCCGCCCCGCCTTCGCCGTCCGTACCAGATCGGTCATCGCGTCGGCCAGCTCACGCAGCGACAGTCGCCCGGCGTCCTTGATGTTCGGCACGATCAGGCCGCGCTCGGTGGCCGCCGCGATGCCCAGGTTGACGTACTCCTTGACGACGATCTCGTCGCCGGCCCACGTCGAGTTGACCATCGGGTGCCGCCGGACCGCCAGCAGCACCGCCTTCGCGACCAGCAGCAGCGGCGAGACGCGTACGTCCCGCCACTCCCGCTTGGCGCGCAGCCGGTCCAGGGACTTCATCGCCCGGGTCACGTCGACGGTCAGGAACTCCGTCACGTGCGGGGCGGTGAACGCCGAGCGGGACATGTTCTCGGCGGTCAGCTTGCGTACCCCCTTGACCGGGATGCGCTGCTCGCGGTCCGCGCCGAAGCGCGCCGCGCCGGTCGCCGGGACCACCGCGGACGCCGTCGCCGACCCGGCCGCCGCCGGGTCCAGCGCCGCCGCCGGGTCGAGGGCCGTGGTCGTGCCCGGGGTCGCCGTCGTGCCCAGGGTCGCCGCCCGCTGGACGTCGTCCCGGGTGATCGAGCCGAGCGGACCCGAGCCGGTCAGCGTGGCCAGGTCGACCCCGAGGTCCCGGGCCAGCTTGCGCACCGGCGGCTTGGCCAGCACCGGCCCGCCGACCAGCCCGTGCCCGTTCGCCGCAGCCGCCGCCGTGCCCGGGACCGTCGTGGTCGCGGTCGCTGTGCCCGGGACAGCCGTGGTCGGGGCCGTCGACGTGGCCGGGGTGGCGGGAGCCGCCAGGCCCGCAGCGGGGTCCCGGGTCGGGGGCGCGGCGGGCGCGGCCTGGGTCGGGGGCGCGGCCTGGGCGGGCACGCCGGTCTTGCGTGGACGGCGCTTCGCGGCCGTGGTACGCGGGCCGTAGCCGACCAGCACCGCCGTCCGCCCACCCGGGGCGACACCCCCGATCAGGCCCGGCTCGACCATGCCCTCGTCCGGGGCCACCTGCACCGCCGCCAGCGACGCCGCCGACGGGACGGGCAGCTCGGCCGTCGGGGCGCCGGTGGTGGACTGCGGCTCGATCGGCCCGGCCCCCGGGTCGGTGTCGATCGCGATGATCGGCGAGCCGACCTCGACGGTGGTCCCCTCCGGGTGGAAGATCGCCTGCACCTGCCCGGCCCACTTCGCCGGGATCTCCACCGCCGCCTTGGCCGTCTCGACCTCGACGATCGGCTGGTTCAGCTCGATGGTGTCGCCCACCTTGACCAGCCAGGCGAGGATCTCGCCCTCGGTCAGCCCCTCGCCCAGGTCGGGCAGGTTGAACTCCTTGATCCGCGACATGCCGCTCACCAGCCGAACGCGCGGTCGACGGCGTCGAGCACCCGGTCCAGGTCGGGCAGGTACTCCTCCTCCACCCGGGCCGCCGGGTAGGGGATGTCGTAACCGGTGACCCGCAGCACCGGGGCCTCCAGGGAGTAGAAGCACTCCTCGGTGACCCGGGCCGCGACCTCGGCGCCCAGACCCAGGTTGCCCGGGGCCTCGTGCACCACCACGCACCGGCCGGTGCGCCGCACCGACTCGTACACCGGGGCGAGGTCGAGCGGGGAGAGCGTGCGCAGGTCGATGACCTCCAGCTCCCGGCCGTCCTCGGCGGCGGCGGTCGCCGCCTCCAGGCAGGTCCGCACCATCGGCCCGTACGCCAGCACGGTGGCGTCCGTGCCGGGCCGCGCCACCCGGGCCGCGTGCAGCGGGTACGCCGAGTCCAGCGGCGCGTCCACCGCCACCGGCCCCTTCTCCCAGTAACGCCGCTTCGGCTCGAGGAAGACGACCGGGTCGTTCGAGGCGATGGCCTGCTGGATCATCGTGTACGCGTCCTGCGGGCCGGAGCAGGAGACCACCTTCAGCCCGGCGGTGTGCGCGAAGTACGCCTCCGGCGACTCCGAGTGGTGCTCCACCGCGCCGATCCCGCCGCCGTACGGGATCCGGATGACCATCGGGATGCTCAGCTTGCCGCCCGAGCGGTAGTGCATCTTCGCCACCTGCGACACGATCTGGTCGTACGCGGGGTAGACGAAACCGTCGAACTGGATCTCGCAGACCGGCCGGTAGCCGCGGATGGCCAGGCCGACCGCGGTGCCGATGATGCCGGACTCGGCCAGCGGTGTGTCGATCACCCGCTGGTCGCCGAAGTCCTTCTGCAACCCGTCGGTGATCCGGAACACCCCGCCGAGCTTGCCGACGTCCTCGCCCATGACGACGACCTTCGGGTCCTGCTCCAGGGCCCGGCGCAGGCCGGCGTTGAGGGCCTTGCCGAGGGTGAGCGTCTCCGTGGCCATCAGTGCCCACTCCCCTCGAACGACGCGTGGTACGTGGTGAACTGCGCCCGCTGCTCGTCGAGCTCGGGCGACCCGGTCGGATAGACGTGGTCGAACATGGTCACCGGCTGCGGGTCCGGCATCGCCAGCACCCGCTCCCGCAGGTGCACCGCCTCGGTTTTCGCCTGCTCGTCCACGGCCGTGAAGAAGTCGGCGTCGGCGATCTGCTGCCGCTCCAGGAACGCCTTCATCCGGGCGATCGGGTCCTTGGCCTGCCAGGCCTCGACCTCGCTGGCGATCCGGTACCGGGTCGGGTCGTCCGAGGTGGTGTGCGCCCCCATCCGGTAGGTGTACGCCTCGATCAGGCTCGGGCCCTGCCCGTTGCGGGCGTTGTCCAGCGCGTGCCGGGTCACCGCGTACGTGGCGAGCACGTCGTTGCCGTCCACCCGTACGCCCGGGAAGCCGAAGCCGGCGGCCCGGCGGTAGAGCGGCACGCGGGTCTGCCGCTCCAGCGGCTCGGAGATCGCGTACTGGTTGTTCTGGCAGAAGAACACCAGCGGCGTGTTGAACACGCTCGACCAGACGAAGGCCTCGTTGACGTCACCCTGGCTGGTCGCGCCGTCGCCGAAGTAGGCGATCACCGCCTCGCCGTCGTCGCCGCCGGTCCTGCCGTCCATCGCGACGCCCATGGCGTACCCGGTCGCGTGCAGGGTCTGCGCCCCGATCACGATCGTGTACATGTTGAACTTGAACTCGTTCGGGTCCCAGCCGCCCTGGTCGACGCCACGGAAGAGACCGAGCGGCATGATCGGGTCGATGCCCCGGCAGTAGAGGACCCCGTGCTCCCGGTAGGTGGGGAAGGCCATGTCCTGCGGGCGCAGCGCCCGACCCGAGCCGACCTGCGCCGCCTCCTGGCCGAGCAGGCTCGCCCAGAGACCCAGCTCGCCCTGCCGTTGCAGGGCGGTCGCCTCGGCGTCCAGCTTCCGCACCAGGACCAGGTCCCGGTAGAGGTTCCGGTACTCGTCGTCGGTGAGGTCGACGCGGTACTCGACACCGTCCGCTCCGGTGACGCTCTCGATCCGCTCGCCCTCCGGAGTGAGCAGTTGCACCAGCTCCGGGTCACCGGCACCCTTCGTCCCGGTCCGCTTCGACCTGGGTGCGGCACGTCTGCCGCGGGTGGTGGTGACCCCGGGGTCGCCCTTAGCCATCCGTCTCTCCCTGTCATGTCTGCGTCGGCACCGGGGATTGCCCGGCCGCGCAACTCGTGCGCCCGCCCGGCAGGTGCCGGGAGGTCTCCTGGCAGCCGCACCTGGGCCCCTTGTGGGGGGTGCCGTACGGCGTGAGCCGGATTCTGGCCGAACCCGGTTCGGGAGCGTCGACGGTGCGTCGCGCCTGTCGCGGGGTACGCGAGAGACACGGCAGCGCCGCCGTCGTGTGTCCATCCTCCCAGAGGAGGTGAGCGCGCCCACACCATGCCCGGCCCGATCAGCGAACGGCTGTCGGATTTCCGGCTATTCGGGCTTCGGTCTCCGGTTCGGTGGGCTCCGGCCGCGTCGTCGCAGGCAAAACGCGTGTCGACACGCTGTGCAGGGTTGGCGGACCCAGCGTGACTGGTCCAGGCTGGGGTGGGGCGCGAGTGAGGAGTTCGTAGGGTGTCCGAAAGTGATGGCCCCGGTCCGCCGTTGCTGGGCCGGCACCGCGCCTCCGGCGTGGGCGGCTACCGGCGGATCGTCGGGGCGCACCGGGCGACGGGGGCGTCCGGTCCGCCCCGGGGCTACCTGTTCACCGTCGCGCTGCTCGCCGGCACCGCATCGATGCCGATCATCGCGGCGATCAGCACCGGCTCGGCCACCGTCGGCGGTACCGCCCCGCCGGGCACCAACACCCCGTTCATTCCGACGCCCTCCCGGGGGCCGGTGGTGATCACGTCGCCCCGGTCGACGGCGTCGGGCAGCCCACGCCCGTCCAGCACGGTCGGCCCGTCGGCCACGCCCACCCGGCCCGCCGCCGGGCCCACCTCGGGCCTCGACGCGGACGGCCTGCCGCCAGGCTGGTCCCGGCCCCCGACGGGGTCCCGGCCGGCGCCGGCCCGTCCGGCCCGGCCCGTGCCGTCCCCCGCGCCCCGGCCGACCACCCCCACCCCGCGACCGACCACCCCCGCGCCGCACCCCACCCCGCGACCGACCCTGCCCGCCCCGCATCCGGCGCCCACGGTCGAGCCGACCAGTACGGCCGACCAGCCGAACCGCCCACCGGGGCCGGCGCCGACGAACCCGCCGCCGACGAACCCGCCGCCGCCGTCACCCCGACCGCCCTGGCCGAAACGCGTCCCGGCCGCCCCGGTCGGCGGCAGCGCCTCGGCCGGGCCCCTGATCGACACACCTTCCCTGACCTGGGCGTGTTCCGCGTCGACACCGCCATGGCGCGCTTGATGATCGACTCGGTCTCCCTGATGTGGGGGCATCCCGGGTCAACGACACCGCCACATCCTGGAAAAGGGCGTGCGCCCCGCGCCCCCGCGGGGAGCGCGGGGCGCGGGGCGGTCAGTCGTCGGTGAGGTGGTGGCGGTTGGCTTCGATCCAGGCGTGCAGGGCTGCCGGGTCGTCCGGGTCGACGCCGTCGGCCATCAACTGGGCGACCGCCGCCGTGGCCGGGCTGCGCCGCTCACCGGTGCTGTAGAGGCGGGCGAACTCCGGCACCATCTCCTCGACGGCGGTGTCCGTCTGGGTGATCGCCGTCTCGGGCAGGCCCCGCCGGCGCAGGGCGTACCCGACCCAGCTCCGCAGCACCCGGGGCAGCAGCGCCGCGTCGTCCATGTCGAGCACGGCCCGCCGGTGCACCCAGTCCAGCAGGAACAGCTCGGCCACGGTGGGGCTCCACCGCATCGGGTCGGCGCTCGGGAAGCTCGCCGCGTGGTCCAGCAGCAGGCTCAGGCAGAAGTGCAGGGACGCCAGCTCGGGGCCGTCCACGGTGTCGAGACCGTACCGGGCGGCCTCCGGCGCGGCGAGGAAGTGCCGGACCAGCTCCGTACGCTCCGCGGGGGTGAGCGGCGCGCGCTCCGGCGGCGCGGGCGCGGGCCCGGGCAGCAGGGCCAGCCGGGCCCCGGCGAGGGTCCGGTCGGTGGCCAGCGACCCCTCGCCCGGCAGGGTGCCCAGGTCGTCGGTGACCGCCAGGTGGCGGGCCACCTCGCCGTGCAGCCGGGCCGGGTCCTCGGGGCGGAACCAGGTCAGCTCGTCGCCGTCGCACATCTGCCGGACCTGGTCGAGGACGCCGGCGGCCGGGCCACCGACGAAGATGTCCTTGGTGATGCCGATGTTGTGGTCGACCAGGGCGACCACCGCGTGCTCCGGGCCGCCGTCCGCCTCGTCGTAGGCGAAGGTGGCCAGGTAGGAGGTCTGGTCGCCGTACACGTCGCCGTACGCCCAGCAGCCGGTGAGGTGGACCCGGCCGAGCTGCGCGTGCCAGGCGGGCGCCTGCGCGCCGGGGCGGACCCGTTCGGTGCCCTCGGCGTCCGGCACGAGCCGGGCGAAGACCTGGCGGATGGTGGTGGCGGAGGCCGTCCGACGGCGCGACGTGGCGGCGAGGAAGCCGCTGACGAACTCACGGACGGCCGCGCTGCGGTCGCACTCGGCGACCGCGTAGACGCTGCCGAGCAGCGCCGTGCCGAGCATCTCGGCGTCGAGGGCACAGTCGAGCCGGCTCACGTCGCGGGCCGCGTGCAGAACCGCGTCGTAGGGGGTGTGAGTCGTGGCCATGGATCGACCCTACGCTGCCGTGCGCGCCGGAACAGGAGGCGCGGAAGCACATCTTTCCCGGACCCGGTCACATCTTTCCGGCGGCGGCCCGCAGCGCGTCCCGGGCCCCGGTGTAGGCGGTCAGCACCTCCCGGACGGGGGCGAGCACGTACTCGTCGCCGACGTCGGCCACGGCCGCGGTGAGCTGCCGGTGGGCCCGGGCGCGGGCCCGCCCGGCCGCCCAGCGCACCACCGGCCGGGTCACCGCCGCCAGCAGCAGGCCGGCGAGCACGCCACCGAGCAGCAGCAGGGTCGGCAGCGGCACCTCGCCGACCATCGGGTGGTCCAGCTCGGGCAGGCCGAGGGCGCGCAGCGCGTACCCGAGGAGCAGCCAGGCCAGGCCGACGGCGGCGGTGAGGGTGACCAGCCACTGGAGGCCGCCGACGAGCCGCCACCACAGCGGGCGGCGCGGCACGCCGAGGTCGGCGCCGGCGACCGCCCGGTCCAGGGCGTCGGGCACGTCGCCGAGGCGGGACCGGGCCGCGCTGGTCACGGCGGCGGGCCAGGGGGCCGGCAGGTCGCCGCCGGCCTGCTCGGCCACCGCCCGTACGGCCAGCCCCAGCGCCGAGCGCTGCGCGGCGGTCGGATCGGGTACGGAGGTCGCCCCGACCGGGCGTACCGCCGGCTCGTCGGCGTCGGCGTCGGCTTCCGGGCCGGGCAGGCGCAGCCCGTCCGGCCCGGGCAGGCGCAGCCGGCGCAGCGGGTCGGGGCGCAGCTTCCGCCAGCCCCGCAGCAGCGGCCAGCCGGTGGCGCCCGCGGCCCGGTGCCGGTAGGCGTCCCCGACGGCCACCGTCACCGCCGGGACCCCGGCCACCCCGGCCAGGGCGGCGGTGAGCGTACGGCTGGCGCGTCCGTCCGGCCCGGCGGGCGTGCCGGCCGGGTCGACCAGGTCGCCGAGGCCCTCGACGACGGTGTCGACGTCGCCGACCAGCCGGCGCAGGGCGGCCTGCCGTTCGGCGACGGTCTCCTCCAGGGCGGCCCGCAGCGCGGCGCTGCCGTCGGGAGCGACGGCGGTGGTGGCCAGCAGGGGCACCCCGGTCAGGCCGTCCGCGTCGAGCAGCCGCCGCAGGTCGGCGAGGACCCGGGGCAGTTCGGCCGGGGGCAGCCGGTCGGCCTGGTTCAGCACGACCAGGGTGACGTCCCGGTGCCGGTGGAACTCGCGCAGGTACCCGGTGTGCACCAGCCGGTCGGCGTACTTCTGCGGGTCGACGACCCAGATGACCAGGTCGACCAGGCCGAGCAGCCGGTCCACCTCCAGCCGGTGGGCGCGCTGCACCGAGTCGAAGTCGGGCAGGTCGAGCAGGACCAGCCCGTGCAGGGCGGACTCGTCGTCGCCGTCCAGCGCGCTCTCCCGGATGAACCGGTGCCGGGGCAGCACCCCGACCCAGTCGAGCAACCGGTTCGCGGCGTCCAGCGGCCCCCAGACGCAGGCGTGCGCCATGCCGGTGGTCGGCCGGCGCACGCCGACCGGGGAGAGGTCCAGCCGGGCGAGCGCGTTGAACAGGCTGGACTTGCCGCTGCCGGTGGCCCCGGCCAGGGCGACGAGGGTGTGGTCCCGGGAGAGGGCCAGCCGGGCGCCGGCCCGCTCGACCAGGGTGTGCGCCGGGACGAGCCGGTCGTCGGGCAGGTGGCCGTCGACCACGGTGAGGAATTCGCGTACCGCGTCGAGGCGGGCGATCAGGTCGTCCGGGTCGACCCGGGGCGGCCCGGGCCGGAGCGCCTCGCGCAGCCGGCCGACGATCCCGGTCACCGGGGCACGCCCAGGCCGTCGTGCTCGCGGGCCTCGGCCACCCGGGCGGCGGCGGCGCGCAGGGCGGGCGCGGTCTCCGGGTCGGGTCGGGCGTCGGCCGTCCGGTCCAGGTAGCGGGCGGCCTCCTCGTCGAGGAGGGCGCCGACCCGGTCGAGGAGGTCCTCCCGGGCCTGCCGGGCGAGGTTGCGTACCGCCTGGTCACCGAAGATCGCCTGGAGCACGGCCTGGGCGGCGACGGTGGTGCCGGCCCCGGTGGCGACCTCCAGGCCGGTGGGCACGAACGCGGTCGAGGCGAACACCGCGATCATCACGGCGAGCCCGGTGGCGTTCACCGCGTACGCGGCCGTCCGGGCCACGAACCGTTTGTCGCCGCCCTCGACGCGGACCAGCTCCAGCACCCCGCGCTGCCAGTCACGGACCAGCCGTTCGGCGCGTTCGGGCAGGTCGGCGGAGGGGTGGGCCAGCTCCGGGGTGAGCAGCGCCGCGCCGGCCGGGTGCGCCCGCCACCCCGTGTAGGCGTTCTCGGCGGCTTCGGCGGCCACCCCGCGCAGCAGGGTGACCAGTTGCGACTCGATGGCGTCGCGCAGCTCGGAGGCGGGCGCGGGTCGCCCGGTGACCGCCGCGACGAGCCGGTCGCGGAGCCGGCCGATCCGGGCCTCCAGGGTGCGGAAGAACTCCCCGGTGCCGACGAACTCCTGCCAGCGGGCCAGCACCTCGCCCCGGAGCAGCCGCCCGTCGGTGAGCCCCTGGGCGGTGGCGCGCCGGGCGGTGCGGTACGCGGCGCGGACCCGTTCGTCGAGCGCGTCGGCGGCGGCGGCCTGCTCGTCGGCGGCCCGGGCCAGCGTCTCGGTGATCGGGCCGAGCGCGGCCAGCGCACCGTCGAGGGTCTGCCGGACGACGGCGGCGCGGGCGTCAGCGTCGGCGGCGAGCCGGGCGAACCAGTCGCCCAGCGGGGCGGTGACCCGCGCCGGCAGCAGCCCCTGCCCGTCCACCTGGGTCTCCGGCAGGACGAACAGCGGGGCCGCGCCGAGGTCGTGGGTGGCGAGCATCTCGGTGAGGTGGGCGGCGACCTCGTCGGCGGCCTCGGGGGGTACCCGGTCCAGGACGAGCGCGATGGCCGCGCCCCGGGCCCGCGCGTTGTGCAGCAGCTCCCAGGGGACCGCGTCGGCGTACCGGGCGGCGGTGGTGACGAAGAGCCACAGGTCGGCGGCGGCGAGGAGCTGGCCGGCGAGCGCCCGGTTGGCGTCCACCACCGAGTCGATGTCGGGGGCGTCGAGGAAGGCCAGCCCGGCGGGCAGGGCCGGCGCGGTGACCAGTTGCAGGGCGCGCGGGTCCTCGCTGGGCTCGGAGGTGCGGGTCAGGCCGGGCAGCAGCTCGCCCTGCCGGAACCAGCCCGAGTCGGCCGGGTTGCACACCAGGACCGGGGAGCGGGTGGTGGGCCGGAGCACCCCGGCGGCGCTGACCCGCGCCTGGACCAGGCTGTTGACCAGCGTCGACTTGCCGGCCCCGGTGGAGCCGCCGACGACCACCAGCAGGGGCGCGTCGAGCCGGGCCAACCGGGGCAGCAGGTAGTCGTCGAGCTGGTCGCCGAGGGCGGCGGCGTCGCGGCGGGCCGGGTCGGCCGAGGGCAGCTCCAGCGGGAACCGGGCGGTCGTGGTCGCGGCGCGCAGGCCGGCGAGCGCGCCGGAGAGGCCACTGCCGGGCGTTCCGTGAGCGGAATCACCGTCGGGCGTTCCGGCGGGCGGCGGGTCGGCCCGGGGCGTCGCGGCGGCCGGCGGGGCGGCTCCGGGCGTCCGGGCGGGCGGCAGGTCGCCGCCGGGTGTCCCGGGCGGGTCCTCCGTGGCGCTGACTGGTCCGGTACGGGCGGCGACGGCCGGCCCGCCTGCTGCGGTGGCCGGGTCCCCGTGCGTCGTCACCGCTAAAGCGTGCCCGACCGAGGCAAGAGAAGACAACAGCGGGGTCGATGAACCACATCTTGCGTCGGGTCGGCTCAACCTCGACTTGACGATCCCGATGGGCGTGGCACTATTGAGTCAACTCCACTCAACCTACGGTGGGTGTTCTTCGGGCGGTGCCCGTCACCTGCTCAACGTTACGAAGCGAGGAAGCGAAGATGGCACGTGCGGTCGGTATCGACCTCGGCACGACGAACTCCTGCGTCAGCGTTCTCGAGGGCGGTGAGCCCACCGTCATCGCCAACGCTGAGGGCTCGCGGACGACCCCGTCGATCGTCGCGTTCGCCCGCAACGGCGAGGTGCTCGTCGGTGAGGTCGCCAAGCGCCAGGCGGTGACCAACCCGGACCGGACCATCCGGTCGGTCAAGCGGGAGATCGGCACCAACTGGTCCGTCGACATCGACGGCAAGAAGTACACCCCGCAGGAGATCTCCGCCCGTACGTTGATGAAGCTCAAGCGGGACGCCGAGGCGTACCTGGGCGAGCAGATCACCGACGCGGTGATCACCGTCCCGGCGTACTTCAACGACGGCCAGCGGCAGGCCACCAAGGAGGCCGGTGAGATCGCCGGCTTCAACGTGCTGCGGATCGTCAACGAGCCGACCGCCGCCGCGCTGGCGTACGGGCTGGACAAGGGCTCCAAGGAGCAGACCGTCCTGGTCTTCGACCTGGGTGGCGGCACCTTCGACGTCTCGCTGCTGGAGCTGGCCGAGGGCGTCGTCGAGGTCAAGTCCACCAGCGGTGACAACCAGCTCGGTGGTGACGACTGGGACCAGCGGATCATCGACCACCTGGTGAAGACGTTCCGGGGCGAGCACGGCATCGACCTCGCCCAGGACAAGATGGCCCTCCAGCGGCTCCGCGAGGCGGCCGAGAAGGCCAAGATCGAGCTGTCCGCGGCCACCACCACCAACATCAACCTGCCGTACATCACGGCCGGCTCGGGCGGCCCGCTGCACCTGGACGTGACGCTCAGCCGCGCCGAGTTCCAGCGCATGACGCAGGACCTGCTGGACCGCTGCAAGGGCCCGTTCGAGCAGGCCGTCAAGGACGCCGGGATCAAGGTCTCCGACGTCGACCACGTCATCCTGGTCGGCGGCTCGACCCGGATGCCGGCGGTGACCGACCTGGTCAAGCAGCTCACCGGCCGCGACCCGAACAAGGGCGTCAACCCGGACGAGGTCGTCGCCGTGGGCGCCGCGCTCCAGGCCGGCGTGCTCAAGGGCGAGGTCAAGGACGTCCTGCTGCTCGACGTGACCCCGCTGAGCCTGGGCATCGAGACCAAGGGCGGCATCTTCACCAAGCTGATCGAGCGCAACACCACCATCCCGACCAAGCGCTCCGAGGTGTTCACCACCGCCGACGACAACCAGCCGTCCGTGCTGATCCAGGTGTTCCAGGGTGAGCGGGAGATCGCGGCGTACAACAAGAAGCTCGGCACCTTCGAGCTGACCGGCCTCCCGCCGGCGCCGCGCGGCGTGCCGCAGATCGAGGTCACCTTCGACATCGACGCCAACGGCATCGTCAACGTGCACGCGAAGGACCTGGGCACCGGCAAGGAACAGAAGATGACGATCACCGGCGGCTCGTCGCTGCCGAAGGACGACATCGAGCGGATGCGCCGGGACGCCGAGGAGCACGCCGACGAGGACAAGCGCCGCCGCGAGGAGGCCGAGACCCGCAACGTCGCCGAGGCGCTCCAGTGGCAGACCGAGAAGTTCCTCGCCGAGAGCGGCGACAAGCTGCCGGCGGAGAGCCGCGACCAGATCAACGAGGCGCTCGGTGAGCTGCGCGGCGCGCTCGGCGGACAGGACATCGAGAAGATCAAGTCAGCTCACGAGCGGCTGGCCACGGTCTCCCAGCAGGCCGGTTCGCTGCTCTACGCCCAGCAGCAGGCCGAGCAGGGCGGCGAGCAGCCGGGCGCGGGCGCGCCCGGTGGGCCCGGCGCCCAGGCCGGTCCGCAGGCCGGCGCGGACGACGTGGTCGACGCGGAGATCGTCGACGAGGACGGGAAGAAGTGACCTCCCGCCCCCGGTCACGAGCTCACGGCACAGAGGGATGAGGTAGCCGCATGACGGACAAGCCACGAGCCGCCGACCCGGAGGAGACCGCCGGGGCGACGTCGGGTGACTCCGCGGGGTCGGCCGGCGGCGCGGAGCCGACGGTCGGCGGGGCGCCGACCGCAGCCGGCGGCACCGATTCGGTGGACGCCGCCGGCGGCGACGCCGAGCAGGCCAGCGGCCTGGTCGAGGAGGCCGAGGTGGTGGTCGACGAGATCGAGGTCGAGTCGACGCTCACCGAGCCCGCCCCGGGTGACGCGCCCGTGGTGGACGCCCCGGCCCAGCCGGCCGACGGCGGTCCGGCCGCGTCGTCCGGCGTCGGGTCGGAGGCGTTCCGCGCGGAGCTGGAGGAACGGACCCGGGACCTGCAACGGGTCTCGGCCGAGTACGCCAACTACCGCAAGCGGGTCGAGCGGGACCGGGCCCTGGTCGGCGAGCAGGCGACCGGCGCGGTGCTGACCGCGCTGCTGCCGATCCTCGACGACCTCGACCGGGCCCGCGAGCACGGCGACCTGGTGGGCCCGTTCGGCAGCGTTGCCGAGCAGCTCACCACGGCGCTGGGCAAGTTCGGCCTGACCGCCTTCGGCGAGCAGGGCGACCCGTTCGACCCGACCCGGCACGAGGCGGTCGCGCACCAGACCTCGGCCGAGGTCAGCGAGCCGACCTGCGTCCAGGTGATGCGCCGGGGCTACCAGCTCGGCGAGCGCCTGCTGCGACCGGCGATGGTCGCGGTCGCCGATCCGGAATAGTGCGCGACCCTGCACGGGCCGTCCCGCCCGCCGACGACCGGCGGGCGGGACGTCCCGTGCAGGTCGGGTGGAAGAGGGTGGACCGGTGAGTGCCAAGGACTGGGTGGAGAAGGACTTCTACGCCGTGTTGGGCGTGGAGAGGTCCGCCTCCTCGGACGAGATCAAGAAGGCGTACCGGAAGTTGGCCCGGGAGTCCCACCCGGACCACAACCCGGACGATCCCAGGGCCGAGGAGCGGTTCAAGGCCGCGTCCGAGGCGTACAACGTGCTCTCCGACGACCAGCGGCGGCGGGAGTACGACGAGATGCGTTCCCTGTTCGGCTCGGGAGCGTTCCGCCGTAACGCCCGGGGCGCGGGGCAGCCGGGCGGCATGCCGTTCGACGTGTCCGACCTGTTCGGGGGCGGCGCGCGCGGCGGTGGCGGGGGCGGCTTCGCCGGCGGGAACTTCACCGACCTGTTCGGCTCGATCTTCTCCGGTGGCGGCCCCGGTGGCCCCGGACGCCCGCGCGGCCCGGCCAAGGGACGCAACGTCGAGGCCGAGGTCGGGTTGGACTTCTCCGACGCGGTACGGGGGGTCACCCTGCCGTTGACCCTGCGCGCTCCCGGGGTCTGCGACACCTGCCACGGGGACGGCGCGAAGCCGGGCACCCGGCCGGTGACCTGCCCGCAGTGCCACGGCTCCGGGACGGTCACCCGGAACCAGGGCTCGTTCAGCTTCGCCGAGCCGTGCCGTGACTGTCAGGGCGTGGGCACCGTCGTCGAGGAGAAGTGCCCGGAGTGCCGGGGCACCGGCGGGGTCACGAAGACCCGTACGCTGACCGTCCGTTTTCCCGCCGGGGTGGCCGACGGCCAGCGGATCCGGCTGACCGGCCGGGGTGAGCCGGGCGAGCGTGGCGGCCCGGCCGGCGACCTCTTCGTGCACGTCAAGGTGCGCCCCGACGAGCTGTTCGGGCGCAGCGGCGACGACCTGACGCTGACCGTGCCGATCACGTACGCGGAGGCGGTGCTCGGCACCGACCTGCGGGTGCCCACCCTGGACGGCACGGTGACCCTGCGGGTGCCGCCGGGCACGCCGGGGGGCCGGGTGCTGCGGGCCCGGGGCAAGGGGGTGGTCCGCCGCGACGGGCAGGCCGGCGACCTGCTGGTGACCCTGGACGTGGTGGTCCCGGCCACCGTCTCCGAGGAGGCCCGCAAGGCGTTGGAGACGTTCGCCGAGCACACCGCGCCGGCGGCGCGGGAACATCTCGACGCGCGGGTGCGTCGGTTCAACTGACCTGGGCGCGCGCGGGTGCGTCGCGTCGACCGACCGGTGGAGTACACGCGGAGGTGAGCGGGATGGCGGGTGATTTCGTCGGCTCGGGTGACCCTGCCTACGAAGCCAAGGTGTTGATGATCTCGGTCGCGGCGCGGATGGCGGGCATGCATCCGCAGACCCTGCGCCAGTACGACCGGTTGGGGCTGGTGCAGGCGGGCCGGGCGGCCGGTGGCGGTCGCCGGTACAGCGTCCGGGACGTGGTGCTGTTGCGCGAGGTGCAGCGGCTCAGTCAGGACGACGGGGTGAACCTGGCCGGCATCAAGCGGATCATCGGGCTGGAGCAGCTCCTGGAGCAGGCGCAGGCCCGGGTCGCCCAGTTGGAGGCGGAGCTGGACGCCGCGTACCGCCGGATGGCCGAGCTGGAGGCCGCGGCGCGCTTCCCGGGTCGGGACATCGTCCCGACCAACCGCACCTCCACGGCGCTGGTGGTCTGGCGGCCCCGCCGGACGCCCGACCGCTGACCGCGTCCCGACCCAGTGCTCCGTCCCGGGTTCGCCGGAAAGCGCACCCGGGGCGGGGTGGCGTGGGTAAGCTCACCAGCACGCCCTGATGCCACAAATGGGGCATATCGGCATGGTGAGGGGGAGCGATGGCGGAGTCTGCCCGCAACGTGGCCCGGCAGGCGGAGGACCGCCTGGAGAAGGCGGCCGAGACCGTACGGGAGAAGTTCGACCGGATCACCGACAGCCGGTTCGCCGGCAAACCCGGACGCCCGGTCGAACGGCAGTCCGACCCGGCGAAAGCCGGCGCCGTGCCGTCCAGCCCCGCGCAGTCCGGCCCCGCGCAGTCCGGCCCCGCGCAGTCGGGCCCCGCGCAGTCCGGTGCCGCGCAGTCCGGTCCGGGGAAACCGGGCCCGCCCAAACCCGGCCCACCGAAGCCCGGCCCGCCGCCGTCCGGCCCCAGCGGACCGCAGAGCGCCAAACCAGGCCCGCGGCCGGCGGGCGCGAAGCCGGGCCCCGGCCCGCAGGGCGGCAAACCGGGCCCGCGGCCGGAGAACGCCAGATCAGGCGCCGCCGGGGCGGAGAGCGGGAAACCGGACGCCGAACGGGCCGGAGCCGAACGCCCCGACCAGCCCCGATGAGCCACGGGCCGGGAGCCACGGGGGATCCCGGCCCGTACCCCGCCCGGCCGGCGTCAGCCGATCCGGCGGTTCTCCCGCACCAGGCCGCCCTCGCACCAGTCGTGGTAGTCGAAGAGCTCCGGCCGGTCCATCAGCGTCCTGGTGTTGTACGCCCAGGTGCGGACCAGGTGGTCACCGCTGAGCTCGGCCTGCTCGACGAGTTTGCGTAGCCGGCGTCTCGGGTGGGCGCGGAAGCCGGTCCGGATGCCGTCGCCGGCGTAGATGTAGAGACAGTGCAGGGCGAACCGGCGGGCCGGGCAGGCCGGATCCATCGCCAGCTCGAACAGGGTGGTGGCCAGGTGGTTGCCGGAGACGAGCAGGTCCCAGTCCTGGGGCATGGTGCTCAACGGCACCGAGTCCGGCTGGTACGCCCAGGCGCGCAGCTCGGCCGGGGACGGGTCCACCGGGTTGGCGAAGCCGTGGAACGTCGGACCGTGCACGGTCACCGGCACCTTCCGCTCGGGCCCGCGGGGCGTACCGGGCGCCCGCGGGGACCTGGCTTGCTGGGGCGAAACGGTAGCGCGGCGCGGCCGAGTTAGGAAGGCCCCGGATCAGGAACGGGCCCGCTCGGGAAGGGGCCGGATCGGGAAGCGCCCTGCCGTGCGTGCGGCGTCGGCAGGGCGCCCGTGTCTCCCTGTGCTCAGCGGGCCACCCGCTGTACGGCGGCGCGGCCGCGCAGCCACTGCTTGAACCAGGCGAAGTCCGGCAGACGGGCCAGCATCGGCCCGGTCACCACGGTGATCAGCACGTACGCGGTGGCGAGGGCGGCGAGCGCCGGTGGCACCCGGCCGCTGGCCACCGCCAGCCCGGCGATGACGATGGAGAACTCCCCCCGGGGCACCAGCGCCAGCCCGGCCCGCCAGCGACCCGGCTCGGCGATGCCGACGCGGCGGGCGGCGAGGTACCCGGTGAGCAGTTTCGTACCCATGGTCACCACGGCCAGGGCGAGCGCCGGCAGCAGCACCGGCGGGATGTCCCTGGGGTCGGTGACCAGGCCGAAGAAGACGAAGAAGACCGCGGCGAAGAGGTCCCGCAGCGGGGTGAGCAGCTCGGTGGCGTGGTGGGCCACCGGCCCGGAGAGCGCGATGCCGACCAGGAACGCGCCGACCGCCGCCGACACCTGGAGCTTGGCCGCGACCCCGGCGACCAGCAGGGTCAGCCCGAGCACGCCGAGCAGCAGCGCCTCGGCGTCCTTGGCGGACATCGCGGTGGAGATGAGGTGGCCGTAGCGGATCGCCACCACCAGCACCAGCAGCACCGTGCCGACCGCGATGGCCAGCGCCTTCAGCCCGCCCAACAGCCCGACCCCGGCCAGCAGGGCGGTGACCAGCGGCAGGTAGAGCGCCATGGCCAGGTCCTCGATGACCAGCACCGAGAGGATCACCGGGGTCTCCCGGTTACCCACCCGGCCCAGGTCGGCGAGCACCTTGGCGATCACCCCGGACGAGGAGACCCAGGTGATGCCGGCGAGCACCACGGCGGCCGTCCAGTCCCAGCCGAGCAGCAGCGCGAAACCCGCGCCGGGCAGCGCGTTGAGCACGCCGTCGATCAGGCCGGCCGGGGCCGCCGAGCGGAGGTTGCCGACCAGCTCGTTCGCGGAGTACTCCAGGCCGAGCATGACCAGCAGGAGGATGACGCCGATCTCCGCTCCGACGGCGAAGAACTCCTCGCTGGCGTGCATCTCCAGCAGGCCGCCGTGGCCGACGGCGAGGCCGGCGAGCAGGTAGAGCGGGATCGGCGAGAGACCGATCCGGCGGCTCAGCCGGCCGAGCAGGCCGAGCAGGAACAGCAGCGCGCCGACCTCGACGAGCAGCGTGGTGGTTTCGTGCATCCGCCTCAGCCGTCCGGGTCACTGTCGGCGAGGATGGCGGTGACGCCGTCGAGACCCTGTCGGGTGCCGACCACGACCACCACGTCACCGGCGGCGAAACGGAACGCGGGATCCGGCGAGGCGATCACCTCGCGGTCACGCAGTACCGCCACGATGGAGGCGCTGGTGCGGGTGCGGGCCTTGGTGTCACCGAGGCGGCGGTTGACGTACCTCGACCCGGCCGGGATGGCGATCTGCTCGGTGAGCAGGCCGGCGGCCTGGTCCCGCAGCCCGGCGAGCTGGCCGAGCATCAGCGACGCGCCGAGGATGTCGGCCAGCGCCTCCGCCTCGTCGTCGGTCAGCGGGATGTCGTGCTGGCAGGAGTCGGGGTCGTCCGGGTCGTACAGGACGAGGTCACGTCGGCCGTTGCGGTGGGAGACCACCCCGAGGCGGCGGCCGGACTCCGTCATCATGTCGTGACGGACGCCGATGCCCGGCAGGGCTGTCTGTTCAACACGTACTCGCACGCGGTCACGGTACGGTACCGACGCGAGGGCTGGCCACGGGTGGTGCGAGCCGCCCAGCGCATCGACTCATGGTGATAGGTGACTCAGCTCACATGGCGGGAGTTGAGTGGAATAGGCTCAACTCTGGTTGTGTCTGTCTGAGTGGACACGCCGATTCCGGGGGAGCCCATGAACAC
Organism: Micromonospora sp. WMMD882; assembly: GCF_027497255.1. Lineage (NCBI taxonomy): Bacteria > Bacillati > Actinomycetota > Actinomycetes > Micromonosporales > Micromonosporaceae > Micromonospora > Micromonospora sp. WMMD882. The sequence continues at coordinate 4,364,530 of NZ_CP114903.1, read as the reverse complement.
GGAACGCCTCACCACCAAGAGCCGCGAGGTCATCACCGGTGCCGTCGCCAGCGCCAGCCAGCGTGGTCACGCCACCGTGGAGCCCTGGCACCTGCTGCTGGCCCTGCTCGACACCGGCGGCTCCACCGCCGCCGGCCTGCTGCGCGCCGCCGGGGCCGACCCGGTCGAGCTGCGCCGGGCCACTTCGCGCGCGATCGACGCGCTGCCCGCCGCGCGCGGCTCCAGCATCGCCGAGCCGACCCTGGCCCGCGAGTTCGTCAACGCCATCGGCGCGGCCGAGCAGATCGCCCGCCCGCTCGGCGACGAGTACACCTCCACCGAGCACCTGCTCGCCGGCCTGGCCCGGGTCGGCGGCGCGGTGGCGAACGCCCTGAAGGCGGCCGGCGCCACCGAGGAGACCCTGGTCGCCGCGTTCCCCAGCATCCGGGGCGGGGACCGCCGGGTGACCACCGCCGACCCCGAGCAGACCTACCAGGCGCTGGAGAAGTACGGCGTCGACCTGACCGCCAGCGCCCGCGACGGCAAGATCGACCCGGTGATCGGGCGGGACTCCGAGATCCGCCGGGTCATCCAGGTGCTGTCCCGGCGTACCAAGAACAACCCGGTGCTGATCGGCGAGCCGGGCGTCGGCAAGACCGCCATCGTCGAGGGCCTCGCCCAGCGGATCGTCGCCGGCGACGTGCCCGAGTCGCTGCGCGACAAGAAACTCGTCTCGCTCGACCTCGGCGCGATGGTCGCCGGGGCCCAGTACCGGGGCCAGTTCGAGGAGCGGCTCAAGTCCGTCCTGGAGGAGATCAAGAACTCCAACGGTCAGGTCATCACGTTCCTCGACGAGCTGCACACCGTGGTCGGCGCGGGCAAGGGCGAGGGCTCGATGGACGCCGGCAACATGCTCAAGCCGATGCTGGCCCGGGGCGAGCTGCGGATGGTCGGCGCGACCACCCTCGACGAGTACCGCGAGCACATCGAGAAGGACCCGGCCCTGGAGCGCCGCTTCCAGCCGGTGGTGGTCGGCGAGCCGACCATCGAGGACACCATCGGCATCCTCCGTGGCCTCAAGGAGCGTTACGAGGTGCACCACGGCGTACGGATCACCGACGCCGCGCTGGTCGCCGCCGCGTCGCTGTCCGACCGGTACATCACCGACCGGTTCCTGCCGGACAAGGCGATCGACCTGGTCGACGAGTCCGCGTCCCGGCTCCGCATGGAGATCGACTCGCGGCCGGTCGAGGTGGACGAGATCGAGCGGGCGGTCCGCCGGCTGGAGATCGAGGAGATGGCGCTGGCCAAGGAGCCGGACGCCGCGTCCGCCGAGCGGCTGGCCCGGCTGCGCAAGGAGCTCGCCGACAAGCGTGAGCAGCTCACCGCCCTGGCCGACCGCTGGAAGCTGGAGAAGAACCACATCACCAAGCTCTCCACCGCCAAGGAGGAGCTGGAACGGCTCGGCGGCGAGGCCGAGCGGGCCGAGCGCGACGGCGAGCTGGAACGCGCCGCCGAGCTGCGGTACGGCCGGATCCCCGCGCTCCGCAACGAGCTGAGGCGGGCCGAGGAGGAGCTGGCCCGGCTCCAGGCCGACGGCGCGATGCTCAAGGAGGAGGTCGGCGCGGACGACATCGCCGCCGTGGTCGCCTCCTGGACGGGCATTCCCGCCGGCCGCCTTCTGGAGGGCGAGACGGCCAAGCTGCTCCGGATGGAGGAGTCGCTGCGGGCCCGGGTGGTCGGCCAGGCCGAGGCGGTCGGCGCGGTCTCCGACGCGGTCCGCCGGGCCCGTGCCGGGGTCGCCGACCCGGACCGTCCCACCGGCAGCTTTCTCTTCCTCGGCCCGACCGGCGTCGGCAAGACCGAGCTGGCCAAGGCGCTCGCCGAGTTCCTCTTCGACGACGAGCGGGCCATGGTCCGCATCGACATGAGCGAGTACGGCGAGAAGCACTCGGTGGCCCGCCTGGTCGGCGCCCCGCCCGGCTACGTCGGGTACGAGGAGGGCGGCCAGCTCACCGAGGCGGTGCGCCGCCGGCCGTACTCGGTGATCCTGCTGGACGAGGTGGAGAAGGCCCACCCGGACGTCTTCGACGTGCTGCTCCAGGTGCTCGACGACGGTCGGCTCACCGACGGCCAGGGCCGTACGGTGGACTTCCGCAACGCCATCCTGATCCTCACCGCCAACCTCGGCTCGTCGGTGATCAGCGACCTGACGTTGGCCGAGGAGCAGCGCCGGGAGGGCGTGCTCGCGGTGGTCCGGTCGCACTTCAAGCCGGAGTTCCTCAACCGGCTCGACGACATCGTGGTGTTCGCCGCCCTGCACGGCGACGACCTGCGGGCCATCGTGGACATCCAGCTCGACCGGATGCGTCGGCGGCTCGCCGACCGTCGGCTGGCCCTGGACGTCACCGACGACGCCCGCGCCTGGCTCGCCGAGCACGGGTACGACCCGATCTACGGCGCCCGGCCGCTGCGCCGCCTGGTCCAGTCGGCCATCGGCGACCAACTCGCCAGGGCCCTGCTGGCCGGTCGCGTCCGCGACGGCGACACCGTCCAGGTGACCCTCTCCGACACCCGGGACTCCCTGACCGTCACCGCCGCCTGACCCCAGCCACCCCACCCCCGCCCCTCGACGGTGATCAAGAGGTTCTCGTGCCGGACCGGCCGGTTCGGCGACACAAATCTCTTGATCACCGGGGTCGGGGCGGGGCGGGGTGGGAAGGGAGAGGGGTATGAGGTGGCGGAGAAGTGGGCGGGGACGGCGGTCGGCGGTCGAGATGGACGCCGACGAGTTGGCGCGGGCGGACACCCTCGCGTTCGGCGGGGTCGGGTTCGCGGCGCAGCCGCTGCCGGCGACCGAGGCGTACCGGCGGCTCGAAGCGGCCCTGCCGGAGCAGGCCGACCAGGTGCGCGCGGCGGTCGACCGGCTGCTGGCGGAGGGCTCGCCGGCCGGCCGGGCGTACGCGGCGACGCTGCTGGGCCGGATCGACCCGACGGCGGCCCGAGCCGCCTGGGCCCGGCTCGCCGACGCCGACGGCGAGTTCACCACCTTCTCCGGCTGCGTCATGGGCCGCCGCGCGCTCCGCGACCACGCGGCCGAACAGCTCACCGCAGAATGATCATGAGTACGACGCGCGTCGGCTGAAGAGGGCTGCGCCCAGCGCGTCGATGGCCGTACCGTCGGCAGGTATGACCTCCACCGCCGATGAGCCGGCGCGTCCGGCCCGGCCGACCACCGTCACCGTCGCGTTCTGGTTGCAGCTCGCCACGGTCGGCCTGCTGCTCGCCGTGGCCGGTCTGGCCGTGGCCTCGGCGGCGCAGTTCGACGGCCAGATCACCCGGGCCGCCGAGATCGTCTCCGACGCCGACCCGGCGGAGGTCTCCGGTGAGCGGTTCGGCAACGTGCTGCTGGCGGTGACCACCGGGCTGCCCGCGCTGTTTCTGGCGGTCTGGTTCGCCGCCACCGCCCGCCCGACCCGCCGGGGCGGTCTCGCCGCCCGGACCCTGGTCTACGTGGGCGCGGGCCTGCACCTGCTGTTCTGCGTCGTCGGGGGATGTGTCGGCGCGCTGACCGTCCCGTTCGGCATCGGCGCGGACGGCGACTGGACCGAGGACGACAACGGCGACCTGGTCTGGCAGGAGTCCGAGTTCGCGGAGACCCTGTACGGCGCCGACGACCCCACCTACCAGTTCCTCAGCCTCGGCTCGCTCGGCGGGATCCTGCTGGCCGTCGCGCTCACCGTGGCGGTGGTGCTGCTGTTGACCCTGCCGCCCGCCGACAGGTACTTCCGGCCGCGCGCCGAGCAGCCCGCCGGCCCGGCGCAGCCGCCCTGGCACTACCCGGCCCCGCCGGTCGGCCTGCCCTGGTACGCCCCGCCGCCCGGGCAGCCGCTCCTGCCCGGCTACCCGCCGCCGTCCGGCTATCCGACGCCTCCGCCCGGGTACCCGCCACCGTCCGGCTATCCGCCGCCGGGATACCTGGTCTGCCCCGACCCCGGCCGGCACCTGCCACCACCGCCCGGCCCGCAGTCCGCCGCGCCCGGCCCGGAGCCCACCGGGTCCGATCCTGAGTCCGCCGCGCCCGGCCCGGAGTCCGCCGCGCCCGGCCCGGAGTCCGCCGCGCCCGGCCCGGAGTCCGCCGCGCCCGGCCCGGAGTCCGCCGCGCCCGGCCCGGAGTCCGCCGCGCCCGGCACGACGTCGACGGACGTTGGCCCGCCGGTCGATCCGCCGTCCGGGTCGACGACCTCGGGTAACTGACCAGTCACTCGACAGCGCCCCTGTTCCCGCAGGTGCGAACGGTTGTTACCGTCGTGCGCCGACGGACGATGATCGACCGGCGCAGGGGAGGCGGGCGACCGTGAACGGCACGTTGGCGTACCTGATGGCGACCACGGGTTGCCTGGTCGCGGTGGCTGGAGTGGTCGTCGCGGTGATCGCGTTGCGGCGGTCCCGCCGGGCCACTCGTCCGGCCACCGCCACCGGCGTCGACCCGCTGCGGGACCACGACGCCGACGCCCTGCGCGGCGACCCGCGCCGGCTGCGACCCGGTGACATCATCGAGATCCGCCAGGTGTCGTACGCGGTACGCGGCTCGCTCCTCCTCACCGAGGGGGAGTGGAGCTGGCGTGAGCACCTGCTGGAGACGGCCGACGGCGTTCGCCGCTGGCTCTCTGTCGAGGAGGACCCGGAGCTGGAGCTGGTGCTCTGGACGGACGAGCCGGGAGCGACGGTGGCCCCGGGACCGGCCACCGTCGACTTCGACGGGCGTCGCTACCGCAGCCACGAGTCGGGGCAGGCCCGCTGGACCGCCACCGGCACCACCGGCCTGAACCCCACCGGTGGCCTCCGCTACCACGACTACCGGGCCTCCGGCGGGGCCCGGCTCTCCTTCGAGCGGTACGGGGACGCCGGCTGGGAGGTGGCCCGGGGCGAGCAGGTGCACCGCCCCGAGGTGATGATCTACCCGCAGTCCGGCCCGGAGCAGGTGGGCTGAGCGTGCTGGTCACCCTGGAAGCCCCGTACGTCGACACCAGCGCCGGGGACCTGAGCCTGGCGCTGGGCGGCCCCGAGCTGCCCGCCCTGCACGTGCTCGACCTGGCGCTGCCCGACGGCCACCGGCTGCGGCTGCGGCTGCTCGGCGCGTCCCACCAGGTGCTCCTGCACGCCCCGTCCGGCGGAGACGCCCCGTCCGGCGGAGACGCCCCGTCCGGCGGAGACGCCCCGTCCGGCGGAGACGCCCCGTCCGGCGGAGACGGCCGGCCGTGGGGCGGTGACCCCGGCGGGGTCGGGGTGGTGCTGACCGAGACGGTGGCCTGCCTGCCCGGGCGGCGTCCGGAGTTGCCGGCGACCGTGCACGAGCCGGCGAGCGGCTACACGTTCAGCGCGAGCGTGCTCCGGCCCGAGCCGGGGGGCCTGGGCCGGCGGGTCGCCCGCCTCCGGGCCGAGCTGGCCGACGACCCGTACGCGCTGGTGGGGGTGTTTCCCGGTGACCCGGACGCGGTGACCGCCCTCGCGGTCACCCCCGACCCGACGGGCGGGGTGACGCGGTGGCGCACCTGGCACGCGTACCCGCAGACCAACGAGCTGGTCCTGACCGAGACGGTGGTGACACGGTGACGTACCGCAGATGGTTCGTGGTGGGCGCGGCGTTCGCCGTGATCGGCGCGCTGGTCGCCGCGTTCGCCATCGGCTACGGCAACTTCTCCCCGCGCGGCTACGTCGAGGACCGGTACACCCGGGCCAACGGCCGGGACATCGGTCGGGACGCGATCGCCTACACCTCGTCGAAGTCGCCGAGCCAGGTGGCGGACGAGGTCACCGACGCCTGGAAACCGGCCGACCAGTACGTCGACGGCAGCGGCGTCTACCTGCGGTACGACGACGACTCGGTGGTCATCCTGCCGGTGGCGGCCGGGTCGCTGATCCTGCTCGAACGCCTCTCCACCGCCTACCCGCGCTACCACTCCACGGTGGGTAACGCCTGGGGTTGGGGGCGTGGCAGCACCGTCCGAGGCGGCGGCCCCGGCAGCGGCAAGTAATCCGACCGAACCCCTTCGTCCTCCGGAGTCCCACCGTGCAGACCCTCGTCACCGATCTGCTGGTCACCCTCGCCTACGGGGTGGTCGGCGTGCTGTTGATGGCCGTCGGCTACGTCCTCGTCGACGTGGCCACCCCCGGCCGGCTCAACGAGCTGATCTGGACCCACCGCAACCGCAACGCGGCGCTGCTGCTCGCCTCCAACCTGGCCGGCGTCGGCGTCATCGTGGTCGCCGCGATCGTCGCCAGCGAGGACGACTTCGCGCTGGGCATCACCGGCGCCGCCGCGTACGGCGTGCTCGGCCTGGTCATCATGGCGTCGGCGTTCCTGGTGCTGGACGTGGCGACGCCCGGCAAGCTGGGGGAGATCCTGGTCGACCCGGAGCCGCACCCGGCGGTCTGGGTGAGCGCCGTCATCCACCTCGCCACCGGCGCGATCATCGCCGCCGCGATCATCTGATGGCCGCCACCAGGTCCGCCGCGGCCCAGAAGTCCTCGAACCGGGCCGGGATCTGGGTGGGCGTGGTCACGGTCGCGGTCGTCGGCGTCTGCGTGGCCGCCGGGATCGTCAACGACGACGGGGGCACCGAGGTGCCGCCACCGGCCACCACGGAACGTGCCGACACCGTGGCCGTGCTCCAGCGCAACGCCACCGCGCAGGGCCTCTGCTACGGCTGGAAACTCCAGGACCTCGGCTACGACGAGGTCAGCGTCGGCTCGAACCTCGGCGACGGGGCGCCGGTGGAGGGCGACCCGGGCTGCCCGCGCTGGATCCAGGTGGTCGCCGACGTCCGTTACACGTCGGAGAGCAGCGAGAGCGAGGACTCCGCGCTGGTCCGGGTGACCGGCTCGGACGACATTCCGCAGTCGGCCCTCTGGCAGATCGACGCCGCCCTGCCCCGCTTCGGGCTCACCCCGGACGTCTTCGTCGAAGACCCCGGCTGGGCGGTCACCCGGGCCGCCGTCACGTTGCCGCTGCTCGCCGTCGAGGCGGAGCTGGTCGCGCCGGCCGCCACCCCGGCCGCGGTCCCCGCCGCCGCCCCGGCCACGCTGCCGGACGCGGGCAGCGACTTCTGGCGTGACCGCTGGGCGCCCACGCTCACCGCCGCCGGACTGCTGCTGGTCACCGCGCTGCTGGTCACCGTCGGCCTGGTCCAGCGCCACCGGCAACGGCGGGCCCGACGGTGACCAGCCCGGCGGACCCACCGTCGTACCGGCCACGGTGGCGGGCGGCCCGGGCGGCGGTCCTGCTCGCGGTCTTCGTCTGCGCGGCCTGCGGTCTGGTGTACGAGCTGGCGCTGGTGGCGCTGGGCAGCTACCTGATCGGCGACACGGTCGGCCAGGCGTCCATCGTGCTCGGCGTAATGGTCTTCGCGATGGGCGTCGGCGCGCTCGCCGCCAAGCCGTTCCAGCCCCGGGCCGCCGCCGCGTTCGCGCTGATCGAGCTGACCCTGGCGCTGCTCGGCGGCCTGTCGGTGCTGGGGCTCTACGCCGCGTTCGCCTGGCTGGACCTGTACGGCCCGGCGCTGGTCGGCACCGCGTTCGTGCTCGGCCTGCTGATCGGCGCGGAGATCCCGCTGCTGATGGTGCTGCTGCAACGCATCCGCGAGCAGTCCGCCGGCAGCGCGGTCGCCGACCTGTTCGCCGCCGACTACGTGGGCGCGCTGCTCGGCGGGCTGGCCTTCCCGTTCCTGCTGATCCCGGTCTTCGGGCAGCTCAAGGGGGCGCTGGTGGTCGGCGCGGTGAACGCCGTGGCCGGGCTGGCGCTGGTGGTCACGGTGTTCCGGCGGGAGCTGAGCCGCCGGGCGTGGGTGACCCTCACCGCCGGGTCCGTGCTGGTCGCGCTCAGCCTCTCGTACGCCTGGGTCACCGCCCGGGACTTCGAGGTGACCGCCCGCCAGCAGCTCTACCGGGACCCGGTCGTGCACGCCGAACGCAGCCGCTACCAGGAGATCGTGCTGACCCGCTCGGTGTCCGAGGTGAGCCGGCAGGCCAGCGACCTGCGCCTCTTCCTCAACGGCGATCTCCAGTTCAGCTCGGTCGACGAGTACCGCTACCACGAGGCGCTGGTGCATCCGGCGCTGACCGGCCCGCGCGGCGAGGCGCTGGTCCTCGGCGCCGGTGACGGGCTGGCCGTACGGGAGCTGCTGCGCTACCCGGACGTACGCCGGGTCACCGTGGTGGACCTGGACCCGGCGGTGGTGGCGCTGGCCCGCGAGGAGCCGCAACTGCGCCGGCTCAACGGCGACGCGTTCGCCGACCCCCGGGTCCGGGTGGTGCACGCCGACGCGTTCGGTTGGCTGCGCACCGCCGCGGAACGTTTCGACGTGGTGCTGGCGGACCTGCCCGACCCCGACGAGACGGCCACCGCGAAGCTCTACACCGTCGAGTTCTACTCCCTGGTGCGGGCGGTGCTGGCCGACGGCGGCCGGCTGGTGGTGCAGTCCGGCTCGCCGTACTTCGCGCCCCGGTCGTACTGGTCGATCGAGGCGTCGATCCGGGCGGCCGGGTTCGCCACCCGGCCCTACCACGTGGACGTGCCCTCCTTCGGCGACTGGGGTTTCGTGCTCGCCGCGCCCGGGGCGCGACCGCCCGTCCTGGAGCTGCCGGCCGACGGGCCGCCGCTGCGGTTCCTGGACGCCGACACGCTCGCCGCGGCCGGCGCCTTCCCGGCCGACCGGCGCCGGGTCGACGTGCCCGCCTCGACGCTGCTGCGACCGAAGGTGCTCGAATACGCCCGCGCCGAGTGGCGGGGGTACTGACCAGTCACGATCCGTACGGCGGGTCGTCCGCGCCGCCCGGTGCGAACGGCCGAATGCCGTTACGGTGTGGTGGCGAACCGAGGGAAGGAGAGGCGTGGCCGAATCCCACAGCGCGCCGGCCCGGGTACGTCCGGGCAGCGTGACCATATCCAGCTACCTGTTGATCCTGGTGGCCGTCCTACAGGTGATCTCGTTGATCATCACGCTCGCCACCCTCGGCGACACCCGCCGGGTGCTGGAGGACGCCTACCGGGACAGCTCCGTCGACGGGATGGACGCGGTGGCCGACTTCGCCACCGTCGCCGCCGTCGGAGGCAGCCTGCTCACCCTGTTGCTCGCGGTCGCCCTGGTCGTCCTGGCGGTGCTCAACAACCGGGGCAAGAACGGCTCCCGGATCACCACCTGGGTGGTCGGCGGCATCCTCCTCTGCTGCTCCGGCGGTGGCCTGCTCAGCGGCGCGGCCGGCTCGCTGACCGGCCCGGTCGGCGGCTCCGACGCCGACATGCCCAGCCAGGAGGAGATCCAGCGCCGGTTGGACGAGGTCCTGCCGTCCTGGTACACGCCGGTCACCATGCTGCTCGGGGTGGTCACGGTGCTCGCCCTGATCGCGGCCCTGGTGCTGCTGGCGCTGCCGGCCTCGAACGCGTTCTTCCGCAAGCCGCAGGCGGCGTGGGAGCCCCCGACCCCCGGTGGCTACCCGGGTTACCCGCCGGCCGGCGGCCAGCCGGGCTACCCGCAGTCGGGTGAGCCGGGATACCCGTCCTCCGGCGGCCAGCCGGGTTACCCGCCGGCCGGCGGCCAGTCGGGTGAGCCGGGTTACCCGCCGCCGGGCCAGTCCCCGTACGGCGGGCCGGGCCAGACCCCCGGCGACCGGCCGGGGTCCACGACGGACCGGCCGGACGACCAGCCGGGGCAGAACCCGCCGCCACCGGTCAGTTGACCGGTCCACAGGTCGGCTTCCGCTGATCCCTCCGGGCAGGTCGCCGCGCGCCGCCTGCCCGGAGGGACCAGCTCTGTCGTGCCCCGTCCCGTCGAGGTGGAGGATCCGCCCGTGTCCGCGACGCCCGACCCGGTCGGGTCCACCCCTGTCGCCCCTGTCGCCTCTGTCGCCCCGGTCGCGGTGGTCACCGGCGCGACCGCCGGTATCGGGGCGGCCTTCGCCCGCCGGCTCGCCGCCGACGGGCACGACCTCGTCCTGGTGGCCCGGGACGCCGTCCGGCTCGCCGCCTTCGCCGCCGAGCTGACCGAGCGGCACGGCCGCCGGGTGGAGACCCTGCCGGCCGACCTCTGCACCGAGGACGGATGCGCGGCGGTGACCCGCCGACTCGCCGACGCCGGCCCGGTCGACCTACTGGTCAACAGCGCCGGCATCGCCCTGACCAGGTCCTTCCTGCGGTCCGGGGTAGACGACGAGGCCAGGCTGCTGCGGCTCAACGTCGACGCGGTGATGCGACTGACCCATGCCGTCCTGCCCGGCATGATCGGCCGACGACGCGGGGCAGTGATAAATGTCTCTTCGGTTGCGGGTTTCGGGGCGCTCGAACCGGGCTCGACCTACTCGGCCACCAAGGCGTGGGTGACCAACTTCAGCGAGTCGGTGGGCCAGGCCGCCCGACCCCACGGGGTACGGGTGATGGCGCTGTGCCCCGGCTTCACCCGAACCGAATTCCACCAGCGGGCCGGCATCGACACGACGAAGATGCCCTCCTGGATCTGGCTCGACGCCGACGATGTCATCGACCAAGGTCTGCGCGACCTGCGAAAAGGTCGGCTGGTGAGCGTGCCGGACTGGAAGTACAAGCTCGCCGTGGTGGGATTGCGGCACACGCCCCAACGGTTGCTGCACCGGCTCACCCGGGACACCCGGTCCCCGGCCGGACGCCGGGAACGCTGACCGCCCCCGACCCCGACCGTCCCCCGCCCGACCGGCGGCGATCACAGCGACAGCGCTGCATGTTGCAGAGAGTAAATGGACACCGGCGCCGATGGGTCGCCCACAGGGCTGACCGGAGGTGGGCCCGGGCCCCGGCTCCCAGACTTCCGCAGTACCCTTGTGCGCCATGGGGGACCGCGACGACCTGCGTAAATTCATCACTGACCTGGCCGTGGTCCATGGCCGGGTGGTGCTCTCCTCTGGACGCGAGGCGGACTGGTACGTCGACCTGCGTCGCGTCACGCTCCATCACCAGGCTGCTCCGCTGGTGGGGCGGGTCATGCGGGAGCTCACCGCCGACTGGGAGTACGACGCCGTCGGCGGACTGACGTTGGGCGCCGACCCGATCGCCCTGTCGATGCTGCACGCCGCAGCCGCGACGGAGCGACCGCTGGACGCCTTCGTCGTGCGCAAGGCGGGGAAGGCGCACGGGCTGCAACGCCGTATCGAAGGGCCTGATGTGCCCGGGCGCCGGGTATTGGCGGTGGAAGATACCTCGACTACCGGTGGGAGTGTACTCACCGCAGTCGAAGCGTTACGAGAGGCGGGGGCGGAGGTCGTCGGGGTAGCGGTTATTGTTGATCGAGGTGCCGGCGACGCCGTGCAAGCAGCCGGATTGCCCTACCGGGCGGCCTATACGTTGGCTGACCTAGGCCTTGTGGCCTAAAAGTTTGCCGATTCGGATTGCGAATATGCAGGCGTTTCGATGCTGCTGGTGGAAGGATGGAAAACGTGGGAACTGCATTGGCTGAAATGACTATGCCTCAGATCTCGCCGCTTGCCGGCGAGCCGATCGAACGTGCCGACGCCGAGCGGCTGGCGGGGGTCCTCAAGGCCCTCGCCGACCCCGCCCGGCTGCGGCTGCTCAGCCTGATCCAGTCGGCCCCCGAGGGCGAGGCGTGCGTCTGTGACCTGACCGCGCCGCTCGGCCTCTCCCAGCCGACGGTCAGCCACCACCTGCGAATCCTCACCGAGGCCGGCTTGCTGGAGCGGGAGAAGCGTGGGGTCTGGGCGTACTACCGGCTGGTGCCGTCGGCGATCGCCACGATCGCCGATCTGCTCACCCCGCCCCGTAAGCGCGCCACCAAGAAGGCTCGCTGACCTACCCGGTCGCCTGGTGCCGCTCCGCCGGGGGTGGCTGCCAGGCGACCGGCCGGGTTCGCCCTGGGCCGGCGTCGTACGGCAGGCGCGGGCTCCGATGTGGGTGACACGCGCGCCCGACCCGGAGTCACGGGTGCACGGTTGACGCACGCTCTGGTGACGCACCGATCTGGTACGACGACGGCCGCCCCGGCGAGGGCGGCCACAGCCGTCACCGGGGCGGGTGTCGCGCGTCGACAGTCCGGTCAGTGCCGGCCGTACGGCTGACCGCCGTAGGGCTGCTGCCGGTCGCCGTAGGGCTGCCGGTCCGGGTACGGCTGCTCGGCACCGTGCGGGGGCTGCTGCTGGCCGGCGTACCGCTGCCCCGGGTGGGCCTGCGCGCTGAACCGCTCGGTCTCCTCCTCGTACGGCTGCTGCTGCCCGCCGCCGTAGCCGCCCCCGTAGGGCTGCTGCCCGCCGTAGCCACTGCCGTACGGCTGCTGCTGCCCGTCCCCGTACGGCTGCTGCCCGCCGCCGTAGACCTGGCCGGTCCGGGGCCGGGCCTGACCGGCGTCGCCCCCGTACGACTGCTGCCGCTCGTCCCGGTAGGACGGGGCCGGCCCGCCGTACTGCTGCTGCCCCCCGCCGTACGGCTGCTGCTGCCCGTCCCCGTACGGCTGCTGGCCGCCGCCGTGGCCGTAGGGCTGCTGCTGGCCGCCGCCGTACTGCTGGCCGCCTCCGCTGTACTGCTGCTGGCCGGCGTCGTAGGGCTGGGCGCTGCCGTACGGCTGTGGGGCGCTGCCGTAGGGCTGGGCGCTGCCGGGGTACGGCTGGCCGGCGTCCCGTGCCTGGTCGGCGTGGTTCTCGTGGACCTCCCGGATCGCCTCCTCGGCGGCCGTCCGCTCCTGCGGCGTGGTGCCGCGCTTGGCGGCCATCCGGGCCCGGAGCAGCTCCACCGCGATCGGCACCACCGAGATCAGCACGATGGCGATCAGGATCATCTCGATGTTGGCCTTGACGAACGGGATCTGCCCGAGGAAGTACCCGAGCACCGTGACGCCGGTGCCCCAGAGGATGCCGCCCACCACGTTGTAGATCACGAACGTGCGGTAGTCCATCCGGCTCACCCCGGCCACGATCGGGATGAACGTCCGCACGATCGGCACGAACCGGGCCAGCACGATCGACCGGGCGCCGTACTTCTCGAAGAACTCGTGCGCCTTGAGCACGTTCTCCTGTTTGAACAGCCGGGAGTTCGGCCGGCGGAACAGCGCCGGCCCGACCTTGCGCCCGAAGGCGTACCCGACCTGGTCACCCGCGATCGCGGAGATGGTGATCAGCAGGCAGACCAGCCAGAGCGGGTAGGTGATGTACTTCCCGTCGGCGGTGAGCAGGCCGGCGGTGAACAGCAGCGAGTCCCCCGGCAGGAAGAATCCGATCAGCAGGCCGGACTCGGCGAAGACGATGGCCAGGATGCCGAGCAACCCGAACGTCGAAATCAACCACTCCGGGTCGAGCCAGTCCGGCCCGAGGGCCAGGGTGATCGTGGGTGTCGGCACGAGGTGACCTCCGATGTCGGCCAGGGGGCGGCGATCCTCCGCCGCCGGCGATGGCACCTCGTAGTCTAGGTGCCCGTTTCGCACCCGGTACCCGGCGGCGCGGAGACGCAACGTTCTCCGGGGTCGTACCCGTCAACAGGACGGCACCCGGGGAGGCTCAGTGACGTACGAGGCGTTCGCCGACTCACGGCTGACCGCGCTGCTGCGGCACGCGGTTGTGCTCGTCGCAGCATGACCACCCCTGCTGCCCCTCCCGTGATGGCCGCCCCGGCTGCTCCTCCTGAACCGGCCCGTTCACGACACTCACCCCCGAACGCGGAAAGTAATCGAACGACTGGTCTCTGCTCTCCGTTTTCGATCCTTTGCTCTGCACCCGTTCACGCGCCAGGCACGAGGTGTGACTGGTGCGCCCGTGGGGGCAGAGCAAAGGCTTTGGTGGGATGGTGTGGGCGGGCAGGGTCAGGTAGAGAAATCCCTGGTGAGCTCGTCGCGGTTGGCGGAAGGTGGCGAGATCGGACCATGACACGGTCGAAAGTGGTGACGAAACGTGACGGTGCGGTGGTAGGGGCGGCCCTTTCTCAGAGTGACGGGGTGAGGGCTGGCGCGCGGGTAGCGACCGGCTTCCCGACCGCCGGCTTCCCACCGCCGGCCGGGGGTGCGGCCCGGTTCAGCGGTAGTCGTCCTCGTCCGCCGCGACCACCCGGGACTGCTCCACCGCGTCCCAGTCGGCGACCTCCAGGCCCCGGCGCGGTTCGGTGTCGCCGTCGACCGGACCGACCACCGTCGCCTGTTCGACGGCGTCGGCCGGGGGCGCCTCCGGATCCCGCTCGTCCGGGGCGAGATGGTCGCTGGGGGTGAACTCCTCGTCGGGCTGGCCCATCGTCCCTCCTTCGTGTCACGGCAGGATGCTGGCGCTTCTCCACACCGTACGGGCTGTGACTCGTGCCCACCGGGAGGTGACCCGAAACCGACCGGGGCGACGGGTCGGCCGAGTCCCGCCGATCGGCCACCCCGGACCGGGGGCCGGTGCCAGGATGGGAGGGTGGGCTTCCTGATCCGGTTGGTGACCAGCGCGGTCGCGCTCTGGGTCGCCACCCTGGTCGTGCCCGGGGTCGACGTGGGCGGCCGGTCCGGAACCGGCACCGTGTTGACCCTGCTCGCGGTGGCGCTGATCTTCGGCGTGGTCAACGCGGTCCTCAAACCGGTCATCCAGGTGGTGGGCTGTGTCTTCTACCTGCTGACCCTGGGTCTGTTCGCGCTGGTCGTGAACGCGCTGCTGTTCCTGCTGACGGACTGGATCGCCCGGCACCTCGACCTGCCGTTCCGGGTGGAGGGTTTCTGGCCGGCGTTCTGGGGCGCGCTCGTGGTGGCGGTGGTGACCTGGTTGATCAGCATCGCCGTCCGGGACCGCTAGGGCCGGCGTGCCCCTCCGGCCGGTGTCCGGGCGTCACCGGGGCGTCCGCGCGGTGGGCCCGTCCCTGGGTCGGGTGTGCCCGCCCGACCCGGTTACGGGATACTGCCCGCGGAGGACAGCGCGGTCCGGCGCAGCCATGGAAGACAGCGGCCAGCACGGCCGAGAGCGGTAGTTAAGGAGCTTTTCCCATGCCCATCGCTTCCCCTGAGGTCTACGCGGAGATGCTGGACCGCGCCAAGGCCGGCCGGTACGCGTACCCCGCGATCAACGTGACGTCCTCGCAGACCCTCAACGCCGCGCTCAAGGGCTTCGCCGACGCGGAGAGCGACGGCATCGTCCAGGTCTCCACCGGTGGCGCCGAGTACCTCTCCGGCCCCAGCGTCAAGGACATGGTCACCGGCGCCGCCGCGTTCGCCGCGTACGCCCGTGAGGTGGCGAAGAACTACCCGGTCAACATCGCCCTGCACACCGACCACTGCCCCAAGGACAAGCTGGACAAGTTCGTCCGGCCGCTGATGGCGATGTCCAAGGAGCGGGTGGCCCGGGGCGAGGAGCCGCTGTTCCAGTCGCACATGTGGGACGGCTCCGCCGTGCCGGTCGCCGAGAACCTGGAGATCGCCGCCGAGCTGCTCGACCGGGCCGCCGAGGGCAAGATCGTCCTGGAGATCGAGGTCGGCGTGGTCGGTGGCGAGGAGGACGGCGTCGAGAACGCCATCAACGACAAGCTCTACACCACCGTCGAGGACGGCCTGGCCATGGTCGACGCGCTCGGCCTCGGCGAGAAGGGCCGTTACATGGCGGCCCTGACCTTCGGCAACGTGCACGGCGTCTACAAGCCGGGCAACGTCAAGCTCCGCCCCGAGATCCTCAACCAGATCCAGGAGGCGGTCGGCGCCAAGTACGGCAAGGAGAAGCCGCTCAGCCTGGTCTTCCACGGTGGCTCCGGCTCGCTGCTGGAGGAGATCCGCGAGGCGCTCGACTACGGCGTGGTCAAGATGAACATCGACACCGACACCCAGTACGCCTTCACCCGTCCCGTGGTGGAGCACATGCTCCGCAACTACGACGGCGTCCTCAAGATCGACGGTGAGGTCGGCAACAAGAAGATGTACGACCCGCGCACCTGGGGCAAGGCCGCCGAGTCCGGCCTGGCCGCCCGGGTCGTCGAGGCCTGCGAGCACCTCCGCTCCACCGGCACCACCCTCGCGAAGTAACCCGGACGAGTCAGGAGCCCCCGGCCCACGCCGGGGGCTCCTCCCGTCTCCCGGCCCGCCGGTTCAGCCGACCCCCGCCGTCGATCCGGCCCGCTCCGCCGGTTCAGCCCGCGCGGCCGATCAGGGCGCGGGCCGCCTCGGCGACGTCGTCGGTGAGGTGCACGGTGCCGGACAGGTCACCGAACGGCGAGCCGGCCAGCAACGGGCGCAGCAGCGCCTCGACCGGCAGCTCCCGCGTCCAGTACTCGCGGTCCAGGAAGACGTACGCGCCGCTGGCCCCGTCCGTGCCGTAGTAGGTCTTCGTCGCCGCCTGGAACACCTCCTGCACGGTGCCGGCCCGACCCGGCGCGAAGACGATCCCGCCCCGGGACAGCCGCAGGATGGTGTCCTCCCGGATGGCGTTCGAGAAGTACTTCGCGATCCGCCCGGCGAACAGGTTCGCCGGCTCGTGCCCGTACAACCAGGTCGGGATGGACAACCCACCGGTCCGGGCCCAGTCGAGGCTGGACAACTCACCGGGCGCGCCCGGCAGGCCGGGCTTCGGCGCGTACCGCTGCCGGACCTCCAGCGCGACGGCGGTGTACCGGTCGTGGTCGGTGAAGTCGGGCGCGGTGGCCAGCATGTCGATCGCCGTGGCCAGCGCCGCCAACGGGTGGGAGGCGAGGTACGCGCCCAGGTTCGCCGCCTCCATCACCCCCGGCCCGCCCCCGGTGACCACCAACCGGTCGGCGCGGGCCAACTCCCAGCCCAGCGTGGCCGCCATCCGGTACGGCACGCTGCCGCGCCGCACGGCGTGCCCGCCCATCACGCCCACCACGGACTGCGGCCCGTGTGTGGCCAGCCACGCCCGGGTCGCGTCACCCAGGGCGTTGTCCACGCCGTGGTCGTGCAGCCGCTGACCGAGCGCCTCCCGGACGTCCGGCAACGCGCCGCCGTGTGCCCGGAAGTGCTCGTACACCCGGGTGTCGTACATGCCGGCGAAGCCGCCTTCGGCGAACCCGTCTGCCAGGTCGTCCGGGCGGTAGAGGTGCGACGGCTGGGTCGGGTAGGGCAGCCCGGAGAACGGCGGCACCACGTTCGCCCCGCGCCGGACCAGATCCGCCCCGACCTCGCGGGAGGCGAACCGGCAGCCGACGAAGAGGGCGCCCGCCACGTCCACGGCGCTCAGATCGGGTACGGGCGGCAGGTCGAGCCGGAGGCCCTGCACGGTCCACCCGGCCAGACTGCCGGTGGTCAGCCGCCGGTCGAAGGCGGCCCGGGTCTCGATCTCGTCGGGGGCGGTGTGCGGCTCGACGACGTCCGCTGGAGGAGGGCTCGGCATCAGGACATCCTGCCCACCGCCGTCAACCGGTCAAACCGGCGGTCGGCGGGAGCCTGGTCCACCCAGCCGTGCCGGTTACCGGGGCCCCTCGCGGGCCGCCGAGCGAAGCGGGGTTGAATGAGGCGATGCAGAACCTCTTGCCAGAGCCGCCGGCGACCATGCTGCCCGTCCACGACGAGGCCGAGGCCGCGCTGGCCGCCGCGCTCGAAACCGACACCGACGAGGCGTAC
Source organism: Micromonospora sp. WMMD882 (assembly GCF_027497255.1). Classification (NCBI taxonomy): domain Bacteria; kingdom Bacillati; phylum Actinomycetota; class Actinomycetes; order Micromonosporales; family Micromonosporaceae; genus Micromonospora; species Micromonospora sp. WMMD882. Next base: position 4,347,002 of record NZ_CP114903.1, on the reverse strand, counting down.
GCCGAGGTGGCCGCCGGTTTCCCGACCTTCAGCGCGGCGTGGGCCGCGCTGGCCACCCGGGCGCTCGCTCAGGGCCAGGTGATCGCCGCGTACGCCTACGCGCGGACCGGTTACCACCGTGGCCTGGACCAGCTCCGTCGCAGCGGGTGGCGGGGGCACGGCCCGGTGCCGTGGTCGCACCGACCCAACCGGGGTTTCCTGCGGTGCCTGCACGTGCTCTCGAAGGCCGCCGGAGAGATCGGTGAGGCCGACGAGGCGGCCCGCTGCGCCCAGTTCCTCCGCGACTGTGACCCCGCCGCCGGGGACGCGCTCGCCAGCAACTGACGCGCCGCGGAAGGGGCCCGCTCCGCTGCCCCGGGCGGCGGAGGGGTCCCTTCCGGCCGGCGGCCCGGGCCTGCGGCGGGGCGGTCAGGTGGCCCGGGTCAGAGGCCCTCGGCGACCGCCGCCGCGATCTTCAGCCAGGCGTCCCGGGTGGCGGAGGAGAGCTGCCCGTACCGGATCGGCTCCCCGGTGTCGATCAGCCGCTCGTACGGCGCGAGCAGCACCGCCCGGGTCCGGGCGGCGAAGTGCTCCTGGATCGCCGGCAGGTCGATCTCCTTGCGGGACGGTGGCATCGACACCACCGTCACCGCCTGCCGGACCAGCCGCTGCCGCCCGCTCTGTTCCAGGTGGTCGAGCATCCGGGCGGCGGTCTCGGCCGAGTCGTTACGCGCCGACATGGTGACCACGAGCTGGTCGGTGGCGTCCATCGCCGCCTGCCAGTTCTGCGCCCGGACGTTGTTACCGGTGTCCACGAAGATCAGCTTGTAGAACCGGCTGACCACGTCCCGGATCTCGGCGAACGCGGAGGCGGTGAGCATCTCGCCGCCGGTCGCCGACTCGTCCGAGGCCAGCACGTCGAACATGCCCTCACCCTGGGAACGGACGTACTGCGACAGGTCGCCGACCCGCCCGTGCGGGCCCTGGAACTGGCCCAGGTCCCGCAGCATGTCCCGCACGGTACGGGAGTGGAAGTCCTGTTGGGCCCGCATGCCGAGGGTGCCCTGGGTCTCGTTGTTGTCCCAGGCCAGCACGTACCCGCCGCGCTTCTGCCCGAAGGTCATCGCGAGCAGCAGGATGGCCACCGTCTTGCCCGCCCCGCCCTTCGGGTTGACCACGGTCACCTGACGCAGGCCGCCGAAGTTACGCCGGACCATCTCGACGTCCTGCTTGACCTCCTGCTCGTGCCGGCCCGGCGGCAGCTTCACCAGCCCCAGGGTCGACCGGTTCACCACCGCCCGTACGCCCATGGTGGCCACCGGGTCGACCGGGCGGGCCTGCCGTCGCCGGGCGAAGTCCTCGGCGGTCGGTGTCGCGCCGTCCGACCACAGCGGGTCCGAGTAGCCGGCCGAGGACAGCGGGAAGACCCGGGGCGCGGACTCCACCGCGAACGGGTCCGTGACCTGTGCCGAGACCGGGGCCGTGACCTGTGCCGCGAACGGGTCCGAGACCGGGGCCGTGACCCGTGCCGCGACCGGGTCCGGCGGCAGCGGCGCCCAGCCGGCAGGATGCCGCTGCCCGTCGGCGGGGTCCGGGTCGACCGGTGGCGGCGGGGAGTACCAGCCCTGCCCGGTGTCGTGCGCCGGCTGCTGCCGGGGCGCCACCGGCGGGGCGGGTGACGGCGGATCCACCGCCGGGCCGGACGGCTGGTCCTCGGTCGTCAGGTGACGAGCCTGTTCCTCGGTCGTCACCCGACGAGGGTGCCGGTCGGTCGTCGGACCGGACGGTCGTTGCGGCGGGTACGCCCACGGCGACTCCATCGACCCGCGTGCCCCGCCCGCCCGCTGGACGTTCCCGTCCGGTTCCGGCGGCGGCGGGGGCGGTGGGGGCGGTGGAGGCGCCCACTGGAGCCCGACCGACGGCTGCCACGCCGGGCCGGCGTCGGCCGGGAACTGGTCCGGTGTCCAGAGCGGCTCGATGTCCCGTTCGGTCAGCGGTCCCACCTGCTGATCCGGCAGACGGACCCGGTCGGCGTCGTCGTGCACCACGGTTCCTCCCCCCATACCTCCGCCGAGGATAGGCCCTGAAAGTCGCCCATCCGGTGCCGAACCGGGCGGTAGCCGCAGCCGGACGCCCGGACCCGGCACGGTCAGGCGCGGTAGACCGCCCACGCTCCCGGCTCGATCCACCAGGACCGCTTGCGGCTCAACTCCCCCTCGACGCCGTCGTCGAGGTACGGGATCCGCTCGTCGCGGGGCAGCACGGCGACGGCCCGGCCACGGGCCCGGCGTACCTCGAAACGGACCCGCTTCCTGCCCAACGCGGAGCGGGCCACCACGGGAACGGCCACCGCGACCTCCACGATCCCGTCGGCCGGGTCCGGGCCGGTCAGCAACGGCAGCCCGGCGAGGTTCGCGTACCCGCCGGCGTTGCCGACCGCGCAGGCCAGCAGCGGCTCCTCGCCGGCGCTGAGGACGGCGTCGTCGACCTCCACCCGGCCCCGCCAGTAGAGCGGTCGGCCGGACTCGTCGGAGGCCCCGAGCAGGGCCCCGTCCAGGGTGACCGAGCCGCCGTCGTTGCGGAGCAGGTCGAGCCGGCGTACCCGGCCGTCCAGCACCGCGGCGGCCACCGCCGCCGGCTCCCGGGGCAGCCCGAGCTGCCCCGCCAGGTCACGCTGCGTGGTGCTCCGGGCCGGATCGAGCGGGAGTACGCCGATCGGCGGCAGATCCGGCACCGTACGGTTCCCGGGCAGGTCGTCGGGGCGGCGACTGGGCGGTGGCGCGTACCGCCGGACGAGTCGGCGGAGGACGGCCCGCAACTGGCCGTCACTGGCCGTGGCGACGACCAGCCTGGTCTTCGAGTCCGGGTCCGGCCAGTCCAGGCCGTCCGGGCGGGCCGGGGCGTCCAGCCGGGCCAGCACCGCGTCGATCTCGACGTCCGACCGGGCGGTGACCGTGGTCACCCGGGCGCCCCGGTCGGTGAGCGCGTCCGCGCAGGCCAGCACCGGCACCCGGGGCGTCTCGCAGCGCTCGTCGGCGGCCTTCCCGGGGCTCGCGTCGAGCGCGTCGGCCGCGCCGCAGCAGCCCCCGGCGCCGTCACCGCCGCCGCACGCCCCCGCCGCGTCGCGCTCCGAGCCGAGGGTGAGCAGCACCACGTCGTACACCGGAGAGGGCCTCCTGCCTCGTCACGCAGCCCCTGCCGGCTGCGCCTTCACCACTGTTAGCCTGACACCTCGGGCTTGCCACGCGGTCGCCACCTGGCACCCGAGCCCCCCGGAGGCGGTGAAGATGCCAGCGATCGTGCTTCTCGGCGCTCAGTGGGGCGACGAGGGCAAGGGCAAGGTTACCGACCTGCTGGGCGAGCGGGTCGACTACGTCGTGCGTTACTCCGGCGGCAACAACGCCGGCCACACGGTGATCACCCCGGACGGGCAGAAGTACGCGCTGCACCTGATGCCGTCGGGCGCGCTCTCCCCGAACGCGATGATCGTCATCGGTAACGGCGTGGTGGTCGACCCGAAGGTGCTGCTGGCCGAGATCGACGGGCTCGCCGAGCGGGGCGTGGACGTCTCCCGGCTGCGGATCTCCGGCGACGCGCACCTGATCATGCCGCACCACCGGGCGCTGGACCGGGTCGTCGAGCGGTACCTCGGCTCGTCCCGGATCGGCACCACCGGCCGGGGCATCGGCCCCGCGTACGGCGACAAGGTGGCCCGGATGGGCATCCGGCTCCAGGACCTCCTCGACCCGGGCATCCTGCACAAGAAGCTGGAGCTCGCGCTGCGCGAGAAGAACCAGATGCTGTTCAAGGTGTACAACCGCAAGGCGATCGACGTCGAGTCCACCGTCGAGGAGTATCTGGCCTACGCGGAGCGGCTGCGGCCGTACATCGCGGAGACCCGGGTGATGCTCTGGGACGCCCTGGACCGGGGCGAGACGGTGCTGCTGGAGGGCGCCCAGGCCACCATGCTCGACATGGACCACGGCACGTACCCCTTCGTCACCTCGTCGAACCCGACGGCCGGCGGGGCGTGCGTGGGGGCGGGCGTCCCGCCGACCGCCATCACGAAGGTGATCGCGGTGAGCAAGGCGTACACGACCCGGGTCGGCTCCGGGCCGTTCCCGACGGAGCTGTTCGACGACAACGGCCAGCACCTGCGCAAGATCGGCCACGAGTACGGCACGACCACCGGCCGGGAGCGGCGCTGCGGCTGGTTCGACGCGGTGGTGGCCCGGTACGCGTGCCGGCTCAACGGCGTCACCGACCTGGTCGTCACGAAGCTGGACGTGCTGACCGGCCTGACCAAGGTGCCGATCTGCGTCGGGTACGAGATCAACGGCGAGCGGTTCGACGACATGCCGATGACGCAGACCGACTTCCACCACGCCCGGCCGGTCTACGAGGAGCTGGACGGCTGGTGGGAGGACATCAGCAAGGCCCGCACCGAGGACGACCTGCCCGAGAACGCCCGCCGCTACATCGCCCGTGTCGAGGAGCTCTGCGGCACCCGGGTCAGCGTGGTCGGCGTCGGCCCCGGCCGCGAGGAGAACGTCACCCGCCACCCCCTCCTCCCCTGACCCCTCCCACCCCCGACCTTCCCGCCCGCTGGTGACCCGGGATCTGGGACGGAAACTTCTCGATCAACGGGGTGGGGGAGGGGGTGGGTAGGATGCTCCGACGTGCGGGTACTTGTGGTGGGTGGCGGGGGGCGCGAGCATGCGCTGGCCCTGGGGTTGGCGCGGGATCCGGGCGTGACCGCGGTGCTGGCGGCGCCGGGTAACCCGGGCATCGCGGGCGTGGCGGAGCTGCGGGCGGTCGACCCGACGGACGCCGCCGCGGTCACCCGGCTGGCCGTCGAGGAGGCCGTCGACCTGGTGGTGATCGGGCCGGAGGCGCCGCTGGTCGCCGGGGTCGCCGACGCGGTACGCGCCAAGGGCGTCGCCTGCTTCGGGCCGTCCGCCGAGGCCGCCCGGCTGGAAGGCTCCAAGACGTTCGCCAAGGACGTGATGACCGCCGCCGGAGTGCCCACCGCCCGCGCGTACACCTGTGTGGACGAGACGGAGACGGCGAAGGCGCTCGACGAGTTCGGGCCGCCGTACGTGGTGAAGAACGACGGGCTGGCCGCCGGCAAGGGCGTCGTGGTCACCGACGACCGGGCCGCCGCGCTGGCCCACGCCGCCGAGTGCGGACGGGTGGTCGTCGAGGAGTACCTCGCCGGCCCCGAGGTGTCGCTGTTCGTGGTCACCGACGGCGAAGCGGCGGTGCCGCTGCTGCCGGCCCAGGACTTCAAGCGGATCGGCGACGGTGACACCGGCCCGAACACCGGCGGCATGGGGGCGTACGCGCCGCTGCCCTGGGCCCCGTCCGGCCTGGTCGACGAGGTGATGGCCGACGTGGTGCGACCGACGCTCGCCGAGATGCGCCGGCGGGGCACGCCGTTCGCCGGTCTGCTCTACGTCGGGCTGGCCATCACCGCCGCCGGCCCCCGGGTGATCGAGTTCAACGCCCGGTTCGGCGACCCGGAGACCCAGGTCGTGCTGGCCCTGCTGGAGTCGCCGCTCGGCGGGCTGCTGCACGCGGCGGCCACCGGCACGCTGGCCGGGCACCCGGCGTTGCGCTGGCAGGACGGCGCGGCGGTGACCGTGGTGGTGGCCGCCGGCAACTACCCGGGCAGTCCGCGTACCGGCGACGTGATCACCGGGGCGGAGCGGCCGGGGATCATCCATGCCGGCACCCGCCGGGCCGAGGACGGCACGCTGCGCTCCGCCGGTGGGCGGGTGCTCTGCGCCACGGCCGCCGGCCCGAGCCTGGCCGCCGCCCGCGACGCCGCGTACGCGCTGGTGGGCGGGGTGGAGCTGGCCGGCTCACAGCACCGGCGGGACATCGCCGGGGCGGCGGTACGCGGCGAGATCCGCTTGCCGGCCTGACCACTGCCCGGCGCCCGGCGTGCCACGGCGGCCGGTGGTGGCCGGGGCGGTCAGCGGGGGCGGGCCATCCGGGTCAGCAGGTTGGCGGTGGCCCGTTCGACGCGTTCGTCCCGGTGGCCGGGGCGGTCCAGGGCCATCGTCCAGTGCAACGTCCCGGCGGCGAAGACCACCCCGCCCTGCGGCGTCTCGTACAGGTGGGTGTGCTGCGTACGGCGCTGCCGGTAGCGGGTCTGGTACGGCGACGCGCTCAGCGTCGCCCCGCTGACCGCCGCCGGTTTCGGGTAGCCGGCGGAGCGGCCGTCCGCCTCCCCGCCGACCAGGCCGGGGATCCGGTCACCGTCGGTGACGCCTGCGCCGGCCCAGAACCAGTGGTCGGCCGAGCGGACCACCAGCGGCTGCGGGTCGGGCAAAATGCCGTTGTACTGCACGCCGAGCAGGCCCTGCTCGGCGCGGCTGCCGTCCGGGGCGACGCTGCGCCAGTACGTGGTGGGGCCGGCGTGGTCCGCCCACGGGTCGGGTGAGGTCTTGCAGCAGGTGAGCAGCCGGGCGGGGCGACCGTCCGCCGCCGGGGCCAGCCGGGCGTGCCAGTAGACGCTGTTCGCGGCGAGGAACGCCAGACTGGCGCCGACGGTCACCGCACGCTCGGCGGCCTGCCGCATCGGCGCGGACCAGTACTCGTCGTGGCCGCCGAACACGATCCCCCGGTGCCGGGTCGGGTCGAGCCGGCCGAGGTGCAGGTCCTCGCTGGTCGCGTACGTGACGTCGAACGAGTTCCGTTCCGCCCAGCGGATCAGGTCGTGTTCCCGGTCGAGGTGCTTGGGTCGGCCCTCGTTCGCGTACGGGCGGTCGAAGGACACGGTCAGGGACCGTCGCGGGTAGTCCAGCCCACCGGCCCGGTACCCGTAGTAGAGGCTCTTTCCGGCCACCCCGTCCATCGGCCACTGGTTGTACGCCTGGTACGTGGTGAACGGCAGCACCACGCAGAGCGCGGCGGCCCGCCGGTCGTCGCGTACCACGAACGGGGTGTAGGCGTGCCAGCCGTCGGCGGAGGTGAACACCGCCTGGTAGAGGCCGGAGACCCAGTCGTCGGGGACCCGCAGCGTCCAGGAGACCGGCCAGCGGCAGATCAGCGCCCCGGTGACCGGGTCGGGGGCGGGCACCGGCTCGGGGCGACCGGGCAGCTCCGGGCTGGTCAGCAGCTCCCGCGCGCCGGCGCCGCCGTACCAGCCGAGCCGGAGGACCGAGATCCGGTACGCCCCGGCGGGCTGCGTGGCGACGTGGAAGTCGACGGTTCCGCCGGGCGCGACGCTCGTCGTCGAGGCGTACCCCTGGATCTGGCGGCGGCGGTCGTCGACGCCGGGCCGGCGGTCGCCGGTGGGCGGCCAGGGCCGGCCGGCGGCCCGGTTCTCCCGCTCGACCGGGTGCGGGCCGACGCCGGTGGCGTTGCTGGCGGGCGGGGTGGGTCGCCCCCACCGGCTCTGGACGACCGCCGGATCGTCCGGCCCGGTGGTGAGCCACAGCGCGCCGGCTGTCGCCGCGGACGCCCCGAGGGTGAAGAGGCCGAGCGTCCGCCGCCGACGCACACCTGCCATGGCAGCTCCTACCGTGGGCCGTTCGAGGAAAACGCCCGAACTTACCACTGTGGACGGTGGGTGCCGGCAGGCGCGCGGCGCGAGGAAGGGGCCCTTCCTCGCGCCGTCGACCGGGGTCAGGCCTTGGGGATGTCGAACAGGTTGGGAATGTTGGCCGCCAAGCCGAGGTCACCCTTCGCCTTGAGCTTGCCGGTCATGAACATCATGGCCGGGTTGCCGTTGCCCGAGACGATCTTGAGGAACTCGACCGGACCGAGGGTCAGGCTCAGCTTCGGGTCGTGCTGCGGAGTCGGGTTGACCACACAGGTGCCGTCGGCGATGACGACCTCGTACGTGTCGGTGCCGCCCCCGGGGCCGCCGGTGATGTTCCAGTGCAGCACGGCGTTGGTCGCGCCGGCCTTCTCCCGCCGGAAGATCGTCGGCATCCGGTTGAAGACCTCGTCGAGGATCTTGCCACGGTGCTCGCCGGCCATGATCTCGGCGATCTTCTTGTCGGGCGTGGTCTTGACGAGCTTGGAGAACTCCTTGGGGCCGACCGATGCGAACGTGGCCGGGTCGAAGTCAGTCATGGGGTACCTTCCGGACGATCGGCTTACCTACTCCGGCGTAACCTTACGTACGGGTAGGTATGCTCGCAAGGTGTCCAGCCCGCCCGCGTTCCGCCGCCTGCCCCGTGCCGCCCGCGAGCAACAGATGCTCGACGCGGCCGTCCGAGCCTTCTCGAGCAGGGGTTTCCATGCTGCCAGCATGGACGAGATAGCCGAAGACGCCGGCATCTCCAAACCGATGGTCTACGCCTATCTCGGCACGAAGGAAGAACTCTTCATCGCCTGCCTGCACCGGGAGGCAGCCCGGATGGTGGAGGCCATCGCCGGCGCGGCGGCCCCCGACCTGCCGGCGGACGTTCGGCTCTGGCGGGGGCTGCGGGCGTTCTTCGGGTTCGTCGGCCGGCACCGGGACGGCTGGATCGTCCTCTACCGGCAGGCCCGGGGCGAGCAGCGGTTCGCCCGGGAACTCGCCGCCATGCGCGACCGGCTGGTCGAGGTGGTCGCCGGCATGCTCGACCACGCGCTGCGCGCCCGCGGACGCGAGGTCCGCGAGACCGACCTGGAAGTCGTCGCGTACGCGCTGGTCGGCGCGTCCGAGTCGCTCGCCGACTGGCTGGCCGACCACCCCGAGGCGGACCCGGAGAAGACCGCCACCCGGATGATGAACGTGGCCTGGCTGGGGGCGGACCAACTGCTCCGCGGAGTCACCTGGCGGCCCGAGCAGGAGTGAGCCGTCGGGGCCACCGTGGTTGCCGGGGCCGCTTGTGCGCGGCGGTCGGGCCGTGCGAGGTGAGCGCCACCGGCACGTCGAGCGCCTCCTCGACCGCCGTCACCCAGTCGGCCGGCGGGCCGTCGTCCGCGTACGCCGGGCGGGCCGCCTGGAGTCGCGCGGTGAGCGCCGCCTGCCGTTCCAGGTCGCCCGGCGGGCCGGGGTCCAACCGGTCCAGGCCGTCGTACCGGTGACAGATCCGCAGCGCCGTCCCGGCAGCGACCGGACGGCCCCCGCCCGACCCGCCCGACAGCCCGGCGGGCGGCGCGACGCCCCCGGCGGGTGCCCCGCCGATGATCCACTCCGTTTCACGGATCTGGCGGCTTCGCCCCGCCCCGAAGCCCCGTTCTCCTGGAAGTGGAGTGCCCCCGGCGGCCTCGGCCAGGTCGAGGTGGGTGAGCGCGAGGGCGTCCACCCCGCCGGCCACCGCCAGGGCGTACCGGTGGGCGACGGCGTCGAAGTGCCCGAACCGGAACCGGCCCTGCCACGGGTTCGTCGGGTTACGCGGGTCGGTGAACGGCAACGCCGGGTCCTCGGTGACCAGCGGCCCCGGCCCGTGGCGGGTGGTGGTGATCCGCAGTACGCCCAGCCGTCGCGCCGTCCCGGCCAGCCCCGCCTCGGCGAGCAGCTCCTCCGCGTTGGCGAACGTGGTGGTGCTCCACGTCGTGTACGGATGGAAGCCGTGCCACTCGTCCAGCAGCACCCCCTGGGCCCCCTCGAACACGCACGTCCCGGCGCGTAGCGCCCCGGCCAGGTACGTCCCGTCGACGATCGCCACCCGCTCGGCGAACCCGGTGAACGCGGGCAGGCAGTCCTCGACGGACGGGGCGTCCAGTGGGCCCAGCTCGGCGGTCAGCCGGTCCCGCAGCACGGTCAGCCGGCGCCGCAGCAGCCCGGGGTGGCGGCAGTCGGCGACCCGGGGGGCCTCGTCGGGGTGGGCGAGACCGTACGCGACGGTCTCGCCCACCCCCAGCCCGCAGGAGCCGTGCCGGTCGGCGCCCCGGGCGAGCTCCCGGGCCCGGTTGGCGGCCCGGTGGTACGGGGTGGCCAGCAGCGCCGCCCCGTCGACAGTCAACCTGTCCAACGCGTCCGGCGCCCCGACCGAGGCGAGATGGTCGGCCTCGGCGGCCAGGGCCAGCGGGTCCACCACCACGTGCCGGGACAGGTGGGTCCGTACGCCGGGCCGGAAGGTGCCCGCCCCGAACTGGGCGAACGTGTGCTGCCGCCCGTCGGGCAGGACGACGTTGTGCGCCGCCTGCGCGCCTCCGTTGAACCGGACCACCGTGTGGACCGGCCGGGTCGCGCAGAGCCAGTCCACCACGGTGCCCTTGCCGGCGTCGCCGTAGCCGAGGTCGACCACCATCACGTGGCTCACAGCCGGGTGACTCCGCTGCCCCGCCCGGTACGGGCCACCCCGCTGCCGCCCCGCGTCACGGGGCCCCGGTCGTCGCCCAGCCGGGCCAGCGCCCGGGAGACCGTGCCGGTGGCCGTCGAGCCGTGCCGGGCCAGGTCCGCCAGCCCCTGCTCCAGGTCGATGGCCTGTTCGCCGAGGCCCACGGCGAGCGCGATGGTCTCGCAGACCGCGTCCAGGTCGTCCAGCGTGACCGCCCGCTGCCCGAACAGCCCACGCCAGAAGTCCAGCACCTTGCGGTTACCCGAGTAGTGGCTGCCGGCCGGGAGCAGGTAGTACGTGTCCCAGCGGCGGGTCAGCTCGTCGACCACCTGGGTCAGCGGCACGTCCTCGCCCGGCCGGTCACCGATCAGCCGCTCCACCTGCCGCCGGTCCACCCGGGGGTAGGCCAGCTCGTCACCGATGATGAACAGGTAGCCGCGCCGGCCGCGCTTCTCCCACGAGTCGGTGACGGTGTGCCGGGCCATGAAGTACATGGCCAGCTCGTAGGACTCCATCATCTGGCCGCCACCGCCGCCCTCCAGCACGATCCGGCCGAGGTCGTCGTCCATCCGGTTGTCCGACTCGAACTGGCCGACCTGCAACGGCGCCCGGTCGCAGGTGGCGTCGCCGATCGCGCCGAACATGAGCTGCGGGTCCCGGGCGTACCCCTGACGTTGCAGCAGCCCGAGCAGTTGCGGCAGCTTGGCCTGGAGGGTACGTGGCACGTGTCCCATCGAGCCGGTCACGTCGAACAGCACCGCGATGGGTGTCGACTGCGGGTGCTCGGTCGAGTCCCGGGCCTCCCGGGTCGCGCCGCGCGGGTCGAGCGCCGGGTGCACCGTACGGGCCCCGCTGTCGCTGTACGAGAACGCGCTCTTGCCGGTGGCCCGGCGGTACCGCTTGGCCGCGTCGTACACGTCGGTGGACCAGACTCCGCTGCCCATGGCAGCCTCCTTAGGGGTTGAGGGTGAAGGGTCGGAAGGCGCGCGGCCCGTACAGCCGTTCCAGCACCTCGTCGAGCTCGCCGAGCAGCCGCCAGGCGTCGTCCGGGCGGCGGTTCAGGGGCCGCTGCCGGCAGCCCCGCGCGAAGGCGAGCAGCTCGCGCGGGGCGTGCCGGCCCATCAGCCAGGTCATGCAGCCCGTCGCCAGCCAGATGTCGGTGCCCGGCCCGCAGGGCCGCTTCCGGAGGATCTCCTCCGGGTACCAGTCCTCGAAGTCGGGGACCAGCGCCGGCACGGCGCGGCCGGGCGCGGCGGAGAAGCACCAGTCGACGAGCACCACGCCGTGCCCGTCCGGCTCGATCAGCACGTGCGGCGGCAGCACCGCGCCGTGCGTCACGCCGGCCCGGTGGGCCAGGCCGAGCGCGACCAGCAGCCGCCGCCACATCCAGGCCACGTCGCGGGCGTCCAACCCGTCCGGGTACGCCCGGCGCACGTCGGCCAGGCTGCGCAGTCCCGGTACGGCGGCCAGCACGTTGACCCGCCGTTCCGCCCCGGTGTCGGTGTCCCGGTGCCGGAACGAGTCGACCAGCCGGGGCACGTACGGCAGGTAGCGCGGGTCGCCGTGCTCCTCGATGGCGCGCAGGGCGTACGCCTCCCGGGCCAGCAGGTCGTTGTCGGCCGGGTCGCGGGGCAGTTTCAGCAGCCGGTCCGCGCCGACGTCGTACAGGTCGGCCAGGTCACCGGCGTACGCGAGCGGGCCGAGCCGGTAGCCGCCGAGGTCGAGCGGTCCGGTGGCGGGCCGGCCCCCCCCGGCCGGCCCGCCACCAGCTTGTGACCTGGACGAACGCGTCGGTGGCGGCGGCGCGTACCCGGTCGTCTGCCGCGCCCAGCCGGTCGGGGTGCAGCGCCGCCACCAGCTCGCGGTAGCGGCGGGCCGGCGCGTCGACGCCGAACAGCTCGGCCCCGGTACGGGCCGCCACGACCAGGGTGATCGCCTCGTCCGTCCTCATCGGATGGTCTCCTCCCGGGCGGGGCGCAGCAGCGCCGGGTGGAGCAGCCGGGCGTCGCCGGCCCGGTAGAGCTTGGCGCGGGGGCCGCCGCGCGTCCCGCCGCGCTCGGTGCTGGCCCCGGTGCTCTCCACGAACCCCGGCACCGAGAGCACCTTGCGGTGGAAGTTGCCGGCGTGCAGCGGGTGACCCCAGACCGTCTCGTAGACGCCGCGCAGCTCACCGATGGTGAACTCGGCTTCGAGGAAGCGGGTGGCCAGTGGCGTGTACTCCAGCTTGGACCGGGCCCGCTCCAACCCGTCGGCAATGATCCGACCGTGGTCGAAGGCGAGCTGCCGGCTGCTCAACGTGGCCACCGGCTGCCAGAGCGCCTCGGCGGCGTCGCTGTCGGCGACCGGGTCGGGCAGGTCGGGGGCGAACGCGAGGTGGGCCACGGACACGATCCGCATCCGCGGGTCCCGGTCCGGCTCGCCGTAGCTGCCGAGCTGCTCCAGGTGGACCCGGCGCATCCGCTCGTCACCCAGGCCGGTCTCCTCGGCCAACTCCCGGCGCGCGCCGGTGGCCAGGTCCTCGTCCGGGCGGACGAAGCCGCCGGGCAGCGCCCAGTGCCCCGCGTACGGCGGTTGGCCGCGCCGGATGAGCAGCAGGTGCAGCGCGCCCTCGCGGATGGTCAGCGCGACCACGTCCACGGTCACGGCCACCGCCGGGTAGGCGCTGGGGTCGTACGCCGCAAGAAACTCCTGCTCGTCCACCGGAACCCGTCCCTCTCACTTGGAGAACAACTCAATCTGAGAATAACTTAGCTCACGATCGGGTGACTGTCCACCCCCGCCGCCCCGGGTCCTACCGGCGCCGGCTGCGGCTGGCCTGGCTCGCCGACCGGCGGGTCAGGGGTCGGGCCGATCTGCCCGCCGCGCTGGTCTGCTGATCGGGCGTGGCCCAGGAGTGGGTGGTCTGTGGGTCGGTGGTGGTCTGTCGGTCGGGCTGGTCTGTGGGGCGAGGTCGGGGTTGGTCCGGCGTCGGGTATCAGCCCGGGGAGAGGTGCTCCCTTTCGCTGCCTTTGGAGCTGCCCCAGATCTGGGGCACCGCCACGACCACCGCCTTCACCGCCACGACCACCGCCCTCACCGCCGCCGCCACCGCCACCGCCTTCACCGCCGCCCACCGCCACTGCCGCCACCGCCACTGCCGCCACTGCCGCCGCCACTGCCGCCGCCACTGCTGCCGCCGCCACTGCTGCCGCCGCCTGCGCCTGCGTCTGTGCCTGTGCCACCAGTGTGGCCGTGGCCCGTGGCCCGTCGTGACCTGCGACGTGCGGCCGGCGGTTGGGGCCGCCCGGTCCGGTCCGTCCGGGCGAGCGGCAGGTAGGTCACGCCGTGCCGGACGATCGGGCGGGCGTTGTGGTCCCGCCCCGGATCAGCGGATGTGGCCCCCACGGCTGGCATGGCGTCAGCGCTCTCCGTCAAGCGCCGGCGTCCAAGGCGGACGTGACTGAACACGGATGTGGGTCCGGAGCGGAGGACCACGGCGGCGTGGACAAGATCCGGAGTGCGGACGTGACCTCAGGCGGACGCAGCCCGGCCTCGGGCGGACGCAGCCCGGCCTCGGGCGGACCGGCCCTGGCCCTGCGGTGCCGGTGGTGGCGTCCGTCCGCCCCAGATATGGGGCAGCTCTAAAGCGAGTCACCGCGTATGCCGCTCCCCCGAGGGCAGAGCTCACGAATCACCCAAAGGCAGACCCTCGGGCCTGCCCCTGGGCGGCCCGCCCCGGGCGGCCGGGACCCCGAAGGACCGAGCCGCGCGGCCGTCGACGCCGGGAAGCAAGTAGGGCCGAGGCTGATCAGCCGACTGCCGGGGGAGTCAGTTGGCCCAACAGGTGCGGGCGGCCGGTACGTGGGTCGTGCAGGGCGAACGCGCCCTCGGGGGTGGTGGCGAAGGCGACCGTGGACGGCAGCGGGACGGGCAGTCGGAAGGCCACGTCGACCGTGTACGCGGACGGCAGGCGGGACGCCAGCGCGGCCAGGCAGCGGGCCTTGCTCCACATGCCGTGCGCGATCGGACGCGGGAAGCCGAGCAGTCGTGCCCCGATCCGGGAGGTGTGGATCGGATTGTGGTCACCCGACACCCGGGCGTAGTCCCGGCCCACCCGTGGACCGACCCGCCACACCGCCGACCCGGTGGCAGCCGGGCCCCGGCCGCCGGGGCTGTCCGGATCCGGCTGGTCGGAGGGGGGCTCCGGCTGGTCGGGTGGGGCGGCGGCGACGCGCTCCCGGCTCAGATACGTGGAGACTCCGCGCCACACCTCCGCGCCGGACACCGAGGCGACCAGCACCACGTCGAGCTGCCGGCCGCGCCGGTGCGGGCGCAGGTTCTCCGCGTACGCGGAGAAGTCCATCGGCTCGCCCGCGTCGATCAGCCGGCGCACGGTGATCCGGTTGGCGATGTGCACGACCCCGGCCAACGGGATCGGGAAATCCGGGGCGGTGATCAGCCGTAACGCCAGTGGAAAGCCCAGGACGTGCGGAAACGTCCCCGGCAGCGGGTCGGTCAGCGGGAAACCGCAGACCCGGTCGTAGTCGGCCAGGCGCGTCCGGTCGACGGTGACGCCCCGGACCCGCAACTCCACCGGTGGCAACGCGTCCACCGGGCCGCGGGCCGGCCGCCGGGTGAGCAGCCCCGGCACCGAGCCGAGCACCGCCCGTCGGTACAGCGGCCCGGACGCCGGCAACGCCGGCAACTCGACCACCTCCCGGGCTACCGGCGCCGGGCCGGTCGGGGTGTCTGCGGGCTCCTGGGCGGCCATCACGCCCCCAGGAGGCTCTGGCCGCAGACCCGGACCACGTTGCCGCTGACCGCGCCGGACGCCGGCCAGGCCAGCCAGCCGATGGTCTCCGCGACGTCGACCGGCAGCCCGCCCTGGGACAGGCTGTTCATCCGGCGGCCCGCCTCCCGCAGCACCACGGGGATCCGGGCGGTCAGCCGCGTCTCGATGAACCCGGGCGCTACCGCGTTGACGCTGATCCCCCGCCCGGCCAGCGCCGGGGCGAGCGAGTCGACCAGGCCGATCACGCCGGCCTTGCTGGTGGCGTAGTTGGTCTGGCCGCGGTTGCCGGCGATCCCGGCGATCGAGGAGACCGAGACGAGCCGGCCGCCGGGCGGGAGCAGCTCCCGCTCCAGCAGCACGTCGTCGATCCGTTCCTGGCTGGACAGGTTCACGTCGATCACCTGCTGCCAACGGTCGACGTCCATCCGGGCGATGGTCCGGTCCCGGGTGATGCCGGCGTTGTGCGCCACCGCGTCGACCCGGCCGTGTCGGGCGGCGAGGTGGTCGGCGAGCCGGCCGGCCGCGTTCGGCGCGGTCAGGTCGAGCTGTACGGCGGTGCCGCCGACCTCGTTGGCCACCGCGGCCAACTCGTCCCCGGCCTCCGGGATGTCCAGCGCGACGACCTGCGCGCCGTCGCGGGCGAGCACCCGGGCCAGCGCCGCGCCGATGCCCCGGGCCGCCCCGGTGACCAGGACGACCTGCCCGTCCAGCGGGCGGTCCCAGTCGGCCGGGGCGGTCGCCGTGCCGACGCCGACCCGGATCACCTGCCCGGAGACGTACGCCGAGCGGCCGGAGAGCAGGAACCGGAGGGTGGCCTCCAGACCGGTCAGGGTGCTCGGGTCGCCGTTCGCGGTCACGTATACCAACTGCGCGGTGACGCCCCGGCCGAACTCCTTGCCGATGCTGCGGGTCAGCCCTTCGAGGGCCCGCTGGGCGGTCGCCTCGCGTGGGGTGGCCGCCTCGGCGGGCGGCGTGCCGAGCACGATCACCCGGCCGCTGGGCAGCAGCGTGCGCGCGTACGGGTGGAAGAAGTCGTAGAGCTGGCGGAGGTCGGCGGAGTCGGTGACGCCGGTGGCGTCGTACACCAGGGCCCCGAACCGGGCGGCGGAGTCGGCGCTGTCCGGCGGGTCGGTGCTGGTCGCGGCCGGGGCCAGCTCGACGCCGGCGGCGGTGAGGATCCGGCCGACCTGGTCGGCGAGGCGGCTGCCGGTGGCCGCGCCGAGCAGGGCCGGGCCGGGCAGCAGCGGGTCACCCGGGTGGTGTCGGCGCAGGCGGGGCGGGTCGGGCAGGCCCAGGCGCCGGACCAGCGCGCGGCCGGCCCCGGATTGGACGAAGCTCGCGTACCTGTCGGTCATAGGCGTAGCCTACTGGTGAGTAGGGTCAGGGCAAGCGTTTTGAGGAGGCGGGATCGTGCAGAGCGTCCGACGGGTCGCGGTGATCGGTGGAAACCGGATCCCGTTCGCCCGGTCCAACTCCCGGTACGACGACGCCGGCAACGCCGACCTGCTCGGCGCGGCCCTCGACGGCCTGGTCGCCCGGTTCGGGCTGGCCGGGCAGCGGGTCGGCGAGCTGGTCGCCGGGGCGGTGCTCAAGCACTCGAAGGACTTCAACCTGGCCCGCGAGGTGGTGCTCGGCTCGCGGCTCGACCCGCACACCCCGGCGTACGACATCCAGCAGGCCTGTGGCACCGGTCTGGAGGCGGTCATCCTGGTCGCCAACAAGATCGCCCTCGGGCAGCTCGACGTGGGCATCGCCGGCGGCGTCGACAGCACCTCCGACGCGCCGCTGGCGGTCAACGAGGAGATGCGCCGTACACTGCTCAGACTCAACTCGGCCCGGACGCTCGGCGAGCGGCTGAAGGTCGCCGCGAAGCTGCGCCCGCTCCAGCCGTTCCGGCCGGAGGTGCCGCGCAACGCGGAGCCGCGTACCGGGCTGTCGATGGGTGAGCACGCGGCCCGGACGGCGCTGCGGTGGGGCGTCGACCGGCAGGCGCAGGACGAGTTGGCGCTGCGCTCGCACCAGCGGCTCGCCGCCGCGTACGAGCGGGGGTTCTTCGACGACCTGATGACCCCCTACCTGGGGCTGACCCGCGACCAGAACCTCCGCCCGGACACCACCCTGGAGAAGCTCGGCGGCCTGCGGCCGGTGTTCGGCACCAAGGGCCCGGACGCCGAGCGGGCCACCATGACCGCCGGGAACTCCTCCCCGCTCACCGACGGCGCGTCCACCGTGCTGCTGGCCAGCGAGGAGTGGGCCCGCGAGCGGAACCTGCCGGTGCTGGCCTGGTTCACCTGGTCGCAGACGGCGGCGGTGGACTTCGTGCACGGCGACGAGGGCCTGCTGATGGCCCCCGCGTACGCGGTGCCCCGGATGCTCGACCGGGCCGGGCTGGCCCTCCAGGATTTCGACTTCTACGAGCTGCACGAGGCGTTCGCGTCGCAGGTGCTGGCCACCCTGGCCGCCTGGGAGTCGCCCGAGTTCGCCCGGGAGCGACTGGGCCGGGACACCGCGCCCGGCGCGATCGACCGGGAGAAGCTGAACGTGGTGGGGTCGTCGTTGGCGGCCGGGCACCCGTTCGCCGCAACCGGGGGCCGGATCGTCGCGACGTTGGCGAAGCTGCTCGCCGAACGGGGTAGCGGACGGGGTCTGATCTCCATCTGCGCGGCCGGCGGCCAGGGCGTCACCGCCGTACTGGAGCGCTGAGGCGCAAGGAGGGGCACCTTGTTGCCGCCTCGTGTGTAGCAAGGGGCCCTTACTGACGCGGGGTCGGACCGATGGTTGCCGTTATCGGCCCGACCCCGCCAGGTGCGGTGCTACTGGATGGTGAGGTCGTCGAGGTAGAGGCTGTCGGTGCCCGAGTCGGTCTCGACGTAGACCGTGGCGCCGGTCAGCGTGCCGCTCCACGAGACGGTCGAGGTGCCGGTGAGCTGCGTCCAGCCGTTCGCGTTGACCGTCGTGTTCGGGGCGAGCCCGACGTAGTTGGTCGTGCCGTCGGCGGTGAGCGCCAGGGTGACCCGCGCGGCGGGCGTGCCGCTGTGCGACCGTACCCAGACGCTCGTGGTGTAGCTCTTGCCGTTGGTGAGCTTCGCGGTCACGTCCTGGCTGGGGCCGTTCCAGGACGCCGTACGCCCGGTGATCGACAGCGACTGGCTGCCGCTGCGGACGACGCTGGTGCTGGCCGACAGGGTGCCGCTGCCGAAGACGCCCCAGCCGGCGGTGCCGCTCTCGGCGTTGCCGTTGGTGACCAGGTTGCCGCCGGTGCTGCTGCCACCGGCGAACTGCCACCAGTTGACGTTGAACAGGCCGCCGCCGCTGCCGGTGAACCGGAGGAAGAGGTCCCGGGTGCCGGTGGCCCCGCTGACCCCGCAGGTGGTGGTGGTCCAGGTCTGGTAGCCGCCGGTGTTGCCCACCGTGCAGGTGCCGACGACCGGGCCGCTGGTGCTGTCCAGGCGCAGCTCGATGCGTCCGCCGTTGCCGGCGGAGGCGACCCGGGCGGAGAACGAGTTCGCGCCGGTGCCGAAGTTGACGCCCTTGACCTTGATGTAGTCGTTGTTGTCGATCCAGCCGACGTTCATGCCGCCCTCGCTGGACGGCTCGGTCTCGATGCCGGAGGACCAGGCGATGGTCTCGGCCTCCTGCCGGACGTACGGGTTGAGCGTGCCGACCTGGGGCGCGCCGGCCGTGGTCATGTTCATCGTCGGGATGGTGCCGTCGCTGCGGTAGGTGAACCTCTCCACCGCCACCGACCGGGTGTAGCCGCTGCCGCCGGGCAACGCGCCGTTGTGGTAGAAGAGGTACGACCCGCCGTTGAAGTCGATGACTCCGGGGTGGTTGGTGAAGCTGGCGCCCTGCCTCGGCATGACGGTGCCCCGGTAGGTCCACGGGCCGGTGGGCCCGGGGGCGGTGGAGTAGGCGAGGAACTCGCCGCAGCACTCGGCGGCGAAGTGCATGTAGTACGTGCCGTTGCGCTTGTAGACCCAGGGGCCCTCCTCGTAGAGGGTGGGCCGGCTGGCGTTACCGGTGCGGGCGCCGAACCCGGCGGTGGTCAGCGGGATCTGCGTCGGGCCGCCGGAGGCCGAGATCATGTCGCTGTTGAGCCGCAGGTACCACAGGTTGGGGTTGCCCCAGTAGAGGTACGCCTGGCCGTTGTCGTCGATGAACGCGTGCGGGTCGATCTCGCCGTTCTCGACAAGCGGGCGGCCGATGGCGTCCCGGAACGGGCCGGTGGGGCTGTCGGCGACGCCGACCCCGATGGCCATCCGCCCGGTGGACCGGTTCTTCACCGGCACGTACCAGTAGAACTTGTTGTTGCGCGCGATCACGTGCCCGGCCCAGGCGTCGGCGCTGGCCCAGGAGAAGGTGGCCAGGCTCATCGGGGTGCCGTGGTCGGTCCAGTTGACCATGTCGGCGGAGGAGAACACCCGCCAGTCCCGCATGGTGAAGTAGGTGGAGCCGTCCTCGTCGTGACCGGTGTAGAGGTACACCCGGCCGTTGTGCACCATCGGCGCCGGGTCGGCGGTGTAGATGTGCTGGACGATCGGGTTGTCGGCCTTCGCCACGCCCGGGACGAGGGCGGCGGCGCAGACCAGGGCGGCGAGCACGGCTACGGAGCGCCGGAGTCGCTGTCGGAGGTGCGGGGGACGGAGGGTTTTCACGCTGACTCCCATGGTGGCGGAAGGCTGACTGTTAGCGCTAACACTGTCGATCGACGTACGCTACGGCTCCTTTGCAGGCTGTTTGACGTGCCATTCCGCGGATACGAAGATCACGCAAGCGGGGTTGCCGCAGCCTACGAGTATCAACGCTTACATAGGCTATTGACGATGTACGGTACTGAGTAGGCTGGCGGGCGTCAATCAGCCCGGACCTGCTCCGGCCCCGGGTCGGCGAAACGGGAGACCCCGGGCACCAGAAGGGTCAGGGCGGTCGCGGCGGCGGTGACCACGGCCGCCGCGAGCAGGGTCGTCCGGTCACCGAGGACGGCCACGAGCGGACCGGTCAGGGCGTACCCGATGGGCAGCAGGGCATAGGCGCTGAGCTGGTCGAGAGCGAGGACCTTGCCCCGGGCGCCGGCCGGGATGGCGCGCTGGAGGGCCGACAGCCAGTAGACGAAGTACAGCTCGACGGTGAACCCGCCGACGGCGAAACACGCGGCGGTGACCGGCAGGGGCAACGGCACGGCGAGACTCAACGGCAGGGCCGCGTACGCGGTCAGGGCCAGCATGCCCACCAGACCCGGCCGGCGCGGACGCCACCGGCCGGCGACGGCGATGGCGGGCAGCGCCCCGGCGGCCAGCGCGGCCAGCACGACCCCGTAGGCCAGCTCACCCCCGAAGTCACGCTCCGCGATCAGCGGCAGCAGGACGAGGGCCGGCGCCGTGCCGGCGAAGAGCTGGACGGCAACGGCGCTCATCACGGCGACCACCCAGGGTCGGCGGCGCACCTCACGCAGCCCGGACGCGGCATCGGCGAGCACCCCGCCGGTCGGCTTGGCGGTGGCCGTGTCGGGGACGCCCGCGACGGCGAGCGCGCCCAGGGCGAACAGCACCCCGGCCGCCACCAGGGCCGCCGGGGTGCCGATGGCGGCGACGAGCGCCGCCCCGACCAGGGCGCCCAGCATGGCGGAGCCGCGGTGCACGGCGGAGACGAAGGCGTTGCCCCGTTCCAGCAGTCGATCCGGCAGCAGGGCGGGCACCAGGGACCGCAGAGCCGGGCGGGACAACGCCTCGGCCGCCCCGCACCCGGCGGTGACGAGCGCGAGCGCGGCCAGCGGCAGCCGGTCGAGCACGAGCACCGTGGTCAGCACGGCGACGGCGCGCAGGACATCGGCGGCGAGCAGGATCCGGGTCCGGGAGACCCGGTCGGCCAGCACCCCACCGGCGAGCAGACACACCACCAGGGCGACAGCCCGGCCGGCGAGGATGGTGGCGACCGCCCCGGCCCCACCGCCCTGCCGGATTACGTACAGGCTGAGCGCCACCGGGAGGATCTGGTCGGCGAGCGCGCCGGCGGACTGACTGCCCCAGACCCGCAGGAAACGCGGCTGGGTGCGGATGGTGGGGCGGCTGGCCGGTGCGGCGAGAGTCATCAGAGGCTGGATTTCCGGTAGACGGTGACATGGCCGGTGCTGGTCGAGGTGAACGGCCCGCGCTCCCAGCCGGACCACCGCTGCTCCGGTCCCAGGCCGACGAGTTGGGCCAGCAGGTCGAGCTCGGCGGGCCAGACGTAGCGCTCCCGCACCGGCAGGACATGCTGTCGGGGGCCGTCGAACACGACCGTGTCGGTGGTGGTCCGCTGGTGGGCGGGGTCGGCCCGGACGGTGGTGACCGCGACCCGGCCGTCGGGCAGGACCCGCATGCTGGTGCTCCGGCCGGCCGCGAGCAGGGCCAGGTTCGGCATCGACGCCTCGACGACCAGCCGCCCGCCCACCGCGAGGTCGGCGGCCAGCCGGGCCAGGCAGCGCCGCTGGGCCTGCTGGTCCGGGAGCTGGTACAGGGTGTTGCAGCTCAGATAGGCCAGGGCCAGGCCGCCCGGGGGCAGGTGGGCCGACCAGTCCGCGTCGAGGACGTCCCCGACCACCAGCCGCACCGGCAGGCCCTGCGCCTTGGCGCGCAGCCGACCGGCCATCCGGGGCGACGACTCCACGGCGATGACCGTACCGCCGGCCCGGGCCAGTGGTACGGCGAGCCGCCCGGTGCCGGCTCCGACCTCCAGGGCGACGCCGCCGGCGGCGAGCCCGGCGAGGACGCCGACCGCGGGGGTGGTGTCGGACAGCTCCCCGAACCATTCGTCGTAGACGTCCGCCCAGGCGTCGCCGTAGCTGGTCGGCCCCGGGGCGCTCACGCGGTGGCGCTCCGCTCCGCTCGGGCCCCGACCACCGGGGCGACCAGATCGAGGTCGACCAGCAGGGTGATCAGCCTACTGGCGTCGTCGTCGCCGAACGTCGCGGTCAGCTCGCGCGGGTCGAGGTGACCGTGGCGGCGCAGGGCGTCGAAGACCGGGGCGGTGGTCACCGGCAGCGTGGCCTGCTTGCCGGGCACCCGCAGGCGGAGGGTGTCGCCGTCCGGGGTGGCCGCGTACTGGGCGCCGGGTCGCAGCCGGTACGCCGGGGCGTCGACCGGGGCGGGCAGCACCGGCGCGGGCTCGGCGGGCAGATCCCGGAACGCCTCGCGGCGTGCCGACCAGAGCAGACCGGCCACGTCGACCTCGTCCGCGGTGGCCGCGAGGCGCCGCGCGATCCAGGTCAGTGTCGTACGCGCCGTGTCGGGATCGGCCTCCAGCTCGGCCAGGTCGACGCCGGCCCGCAGCGCGGCGTCGTCGGCGGCGGCGTCGACGAGACGACGCAGCAGGTCGTGACCGGTGAGCCGGGAGACGGCGATGGTCAGGTGGATGGACAGCTCGTCATCGGTCCGGGGGGCGTGCATGGTGCCCCGGGGCAGGTAGAGGGTGTCCCCGGCCCGGAGCAGCACGCTGCCCAGCGGCTCGCTGGCGGCACGGAGCTGCTCACGCCGGGCGGCGGGCAGATCGAACCAGGCCTGGCTGGGCAGCGGCGCGGGCAGCGGCGGAGTGCCCAACCGCCACAGTTTGCTGCCGGCGATCTGCAGGACGAACACGTCCTGGACGTCGTAGTGCAGGTCGACGCCGGTGGACCGGGGCGGCGTGACGAACGCGTTGACCCGGACCGCGCAGCCGAGCTCACCGGCGAGTTGATGGGCGAGTCGGCGGACCGGCGGGTGGTAGCGGTGCAGGGAACGCAGGATCAGGGTGTTCCCGGCGGCCAGCGCGCGGCGCAGATGATCGGCGTCGACGAAACTCGGCTCGGCCGGCACGTCCCCCGGCTCCACCACGCCCCGGGTCGGCACCTCCCGGCCGTCCCGGACCAGTCGTACCGAGGTGGTGCGCAACGCGCCGCCGGTGAACAGCTCGTCGAGGCTCTGCGAAGTGAGCAGGTCGGCGAAGCCGGCGGGCAGGTCACCGGCCGGGGTGTGCAGGTGACGCACGCCGTAGACGTCGGCGCGGAAGGCGTCGGCGGGCATGGCGACGCAGCGGTCGAGAGCCATCAGGACCTCCTCTCGGCCGGCTCGGCGGGCCGGTGGGTGTGGCGCGCGGTCGCGAGGCGCGTGAGCGGCGGATGCGGATGGTCGACCGGCAACCCGGTGGGGCCCGGCCCGGGAGCTCCGGCGGCCGACCCGGGGACCCCGGCGGGCTCGGGCAGCCCGGCGGCGAGCAGGTAGACGGCGAACTCCTCGTCCGGGTCCAGGCCGAGCAGCGCCTCGACCCGGCTGTCGTGGAAGGCGACCGTCTGGAACGGAGCGAGACCGAGCGCGACGCAGGTCAGCGCGAAGGTCTGCCCGTAGTGACCGGCGTCGTACATCCACAGCCGGTACGCGCGCGGATGCCGGTACTTCCACGACAGTCGACCGGCGACGGCGGTGGTGAGACAGGTGAACGCCCCCCGGTAGGAGGGCTCCTGTCCGTACCCGAGAGCGGCGACGGTGGCCCGGTCCACTCCCGGGTCGAGCAGCTCCAGGCAGTGCCGGTCGGGCGCGTAGTGGTACAGGCCGGGCGGCACCCCGTCGACGGCGAACACCACCACGTAGCACTCGACCTCGTGCCGACCGCCCGCCGAGGCGGCCACCCGGGCCTGCTGCACGCCGAACGGGCCGCCGTCGAGGAAACGTTGCGGCGCGAACGTGTACGACAGCACGGTGGCGAGGGCGTCGACGTCCACCGGGGCGTCGGCGAAACGCCGGTGCGTACGGCGGGCGGCGAAGACCTCCTCGACCGGGGTCCGCAGCGGCACCGCCCGACGGGGCAGGAACAGCGCGGGCGCGTCCGGGTACGTCTTGAACGGCGCGGGCGGCTGCCCGTCGGCGGTGATCTGCCCGGCCACCTCGGCCCGACGCGGCGAGTCGACGAGATAGTTGGCGTCGCGGGCGTCGACGTGGGCGCGTTGGGCGACGACACCCCAGTGCGCCCACACCGGCGGCAGGGCGTCGTCGGTGTCGTCGCTGACCAGCAGCCCGGCGTCGTGCAGGGCCTTGATGGCGGCGTGCGCCCGGCCGGCGTGCTCGGCGCCGAACCGCGCGGCGAGGTCGTCGGCGTCGGTCCACTCCGTCGCGGCGTGCAGCAGCGACATCAGGTCGGAGTTGGCGCACAGCCACCGTCGCTGATCGGGCAGCGCGACGAACAACCCGTCGGCCTCCCACCGGCAGACCAGGTGCGCGCGGCGACGTACCCGCATTCTCGAAAGCCCTTCCGGCGCGGAGGGCCGGGCGCGGCGACACGGCCGCGCCCGGCCCGGTCGGGTGTCAGACGGACGGGTGGTGCAGCAGCTCCTCGTCGCTCTCGACGATCACGACCTCGAACGCCATGGGGCCACCTCCTTCCTTCGACGGGCACGGCTCTCTGGCCGTCCCCGACCCGCCTCTGCCGGCGTGGAGGCGGAGGGGACATCGAAGCCTGCGGTGATCAGGAGACTACCGACGGCGAATCTTGTTGCCAAGGAGTGGCAGGAGCGTGGAAGTTGCAGATGGTGGAGAGTGGGCGACTGTGAGGCAGGTCACCACCGGGAACCGGGCGGTCGTGATCGGAGACGGTCCACTCACGAGCGGACGCCGGGCGGCGCGCCGGCCGGATCGTCACCTGCCGGCCGATGGGACAGCAGCAGACGCAACCGGCCGGTGACCGGGTGCGCCAGCAGGTGGGCGTCCACCCCGAACACGTCCCGCACCAGATCCGGCGTCAACACCTCACCCGGCGGCCCGGCCGCGACGACCCGCCCGGCCCGCAGCACGTACAGCGCGTCACAGAACTGCACGGCCAGATCGAGGTCGTGCAACGCGGCGAGCACGGTCACCCCCAACGAACGCACCAACGCCAGGATCTCGTACTGGTGCCGTACGTCCAGGTGGTTGGTCGGTTCGTCGAGCAGCAGCAGCGGCGCCTGCTGCGCCAACGCCCGCGCGATCGTCACCCGCTGCCGCTCCCCACCGGACAACGTGGAGAGCGGGCGGTCGGCCAGCCCGGCCAACCCGACCCGGGCCAACGCCCGCGCGCACACCTCCCGGTCCGCCGCCGTGTCCGCGTCGAACAGCCGCTTGTGCGGCGTACGGCCCATCGCCACCGTCTCCGCCACGGTGAACTCGCCCGCCTCGCCGCCGTGCTGGGCCACCACGGCGGTCCGCCGGGCGGACTCCCGCGCCGACACCGCCCACACGTCGTCCCCGCCGACGTGCACGCCGCCCGCCGACGGCCGCACCGCCCGGTAGACGGCCCTGATCAACGTCGACTTGCCGCTGCCGTTCGGCCCGACCACCCCGACGAACCCGCCGGTCGGCACCTCGACGTCCAGACCGCGCAACACCGGGCGGCCGTCCAACGCCACCGTCACCCCGGCCAACCGCAGGTTCACGACACCACCCGGGCCGTGTCGCGGCGGCGCAGCAGCCACAGGAAGAACGGCACCCCGAACACCGCCGTCACCACCGACAGCGGCAACTCCTGCGGGGCGTCCAACAGCCGGGCGGTGATGTCCACCGCCTGGAGGAACCCGGCCCCGAGCAGCGCCGCCACCGGCAGCACCCGCCGATGGTCGGCCCCGACCAGCATCCGCGCCACGTGCGGCACGATCAGCCCGACGAACGCGATCGCCCCGGTCACCGCCACCAGCACCCCGGTCAGCAGCGAGGTCAGCACGAACACCTCCGCCCGGAGCCGGTGCGCCGCCACCCCGAGCGAGACGGCCACCTCCTCGCCGGCGCTGACCGCGTTCAACGCCCGCCAGCGCAGCAGCAACGCCGTCAGCCCCACCACGAGCGCCAGCGCCGGCAGGCCCAGGTTGTGCCAGCGGGCCCCGGCCAGGCTGCCCAGCAGCCAGAACAGCGCCGACTGGGCGGCCCGCGCCGCGTCCGCCTTCTGCAACAGGAACGAGTAGCCGGCCTGGAACAGGTACGCCAACGCCACCCCGGCCAGGATCAGCCGGCCGGGGGTGAGCCGACCCCCGGCCCGGGCCAGCACGTACACCAGCACCATCGCCGCCAACGCGCCCAGGAACGCGGCGGCGGACAGACCGAGCCCACCCAGGGCGGCCCCGGAGACGATCACCAGGACGGCCCCGAACGACGCCCCGGAGGAGGCGCCGAGCAGGAACGGATCGGCCAACGGGTTGCGGACCACGGCCTGTAGGACCGCCCCGACCACGGCCAGCCCCGCCCCGGCCAGGATCGCCAACCCGGCCCGGGGCAGCCGGTACTGCCAGACGATCCGGTCCTGCACCGCGTCGGCCGGGCTGCCGGTGACGCCGGGCAGCAGATGGTCGGCGACCACGCCCGCCACCCGGGCCGGCGGAATCCACACCGACCCGACCAGCACCGACCCGACCGTCGCCACCACCAGCAGCGTGACGCCGGCGGTGAGCACCAGCGGGTAGCGTCGCCGTCCGGTCATCCCGGGAAGGCGTCGGGATGCAGGAACGCCGCGACCTGCCGCAGGGTCAGGATGTTGCGGTAGCCCGGGTGCTGCCCGGCGGCCGGCAGCGGCAGGTAGCGCTTGTCCTTCGCGGCGGGGGACTCCGGCACGATCGCCGCCACGGTGGCGAACTTCTCGGCGGCCGTCGGCCCGGGAAGATAGTCGGTGACGATGATCGCCGTCGGCTCGGTCGCCGCGACCTGCTCCACCCCGACCTCGATCAGGTCGTCGCGGACGCCGGCCAGCACGTTGACCCCGCCGGCCGCCTCGATCAACTGCTGGGTCAGGCCCGCCCCGCCGTACGCCCGTACCGGGCCGGCCCCGCCGTCGGTGGCCAGCACCGGCACCGCCGGCCGGCCCGCCACCGCCGCCCGTACCTCGTCGAGGATCTTCTGCATCTCGGCCACCACCTGCTCGGCCCGCTCCGGTACGCCGAAGATCCGGCCCAGCTCCCGGACGTCCCGCAGCGTGTCGGCGAGCTGGAACTTCCGCTGCCCGGCGTCGTCGCACCAGCCACCGGTGAGGAACACGGGCGTGCCGGCGGCGGTCAACTCGTCGATGGTGGCCTCGCCCCGGCTGGCCTCGAAGTTGTACCAGCCCTCACTGATCACCAGGTCGGCGTCCTGGGCCAGCAGCACCTCCCGGGCGGGGAACGCGATCGAGTCGGAGAGCTGCGGGATCCGCTCGTACAGCTCCTTCTGGCCGGGCAGGAAGCCGTCCGGACCGTTCTCGGAGAAGTTGACCCGGCCCACGATCCGGTCCTGAAGGCCGAGGGCGAGCAGCGTCTCCAGCACCGGCTGGTAGCCGGTGACCACCCGGCTCGGCGGGGCGTCGAAGGTCAACGTACGGCCGCAGTTCGTCACCGTCACCGGGAACCCGGCGGCGGCCTCCGCCCCGCCCGGGGCGGCGGGGTCGTCGTCACCCGGCCCGGACCCGCACCCGGTGACCACCAGGGCCGCCGCCAGCAGCGCGCCCACCACCCGGCCTGATCGCCGCATCGTCCACCCCACCCGTCCCGCCAGGCCACCCCGACGCTAGCCACTCCTGCAAACACACTGCAACAGCGACATCATGGCAACAAGGTCGGGCGGGTGCGGCAGTGGGCCGGTTCACCGACGGCGCGGCCAGCCGAGGAAACGGCGGTACAACTCCGGCGGAGGCGTCCCGGGCAGGTCGGCGACGGCGTCGGACAGGTAGGAGGCCAGCAACATCGACAGGGCGATCCGGTCGCCCGCGTACTCGACCAGCAGGCGGCCACGCCGGTCCGGGCAGGGCCAGTCGGCGGCGCACCCGGCACACGTCCACCCCGGCCGGACCGGAACGTGCCGCTCCGGCGTACCGCCGTCGCCCTTGCCGTTGCCGTCGCCCCGGCGCGGCCCGGCGGCCGGTCGCCGCCGGCTCACGCGGCGACCCCGACGACGGACGCCCCGAGCCGCAGCCGCCAGACGTGGGTGAGCAGCGGCGCCGTCCGGTACCGGCCCCGGCGGTGCGGAAACCACCGGCTGCGCCACCCGGCGGGCCGGCGCGGCGGATCGTCCGGCAGCACCGGCCGACCCAGCTCGACCAGCCGGTTCGCCGCCGCGTTCGCCGGCCGGCACGGCGACGGTTCGAGACAGGCCGCGCAGAGGCCGCTCTCCCCATCGGGTACGTGCCCGGCGAGCACGGCGCGCGCCGACCGCGCGTCCGACTCGGACCGCGCGTCCGACTCGGACCGCGCGTCCGCCTCGTCCCGGTCGGACGATCGGCGCATGGACTGGTAGACACCCATCGGCTTTCCTCCCTGCCGCTGCGGCGGGGGCGGGCGTACGGCCGGCGCGGCGACCACGGGGGAGCGCGGTCGGCGCGCGGCGCGATGCCGTACGCCCGCCCCCGGTGGCCGGCGCGGCGCTGCCGGAGGTGCGCGCCGCTGCGCGGCCGGGGACGGGGAGCGGGCACGCCGGGCACGCCACTGTCACCTTCGGGTGGTAGACAGGAGGGGAGTCGATCCCCGGGCGCGGTCCAGCGTGGCTGCTCCCGTTCGGCTTCTCAGGCCGGGACGGGTACGAGGCCGCCAAGCACAGCACCCGCCCCGGCCTTCTTCGTGCCACCCTTGATCACTTTCGGTGACTTTTGGGGCACCGAGAGCATTGCAGGATTGAGGGTTGTTTGGCAATAATGCGTAGCAGGATTTTTTCCAACCGTGTCGAGGTGGACTTTGACCGACCAGCGTGGACCGACGCTGCGCGCACAGTGGCTGGGCAACGAGCTGCGCGAAATGCGCGAGCGGGCAGGGCTGACCCTCAAGGAGGTGGCCGAGTACGTACGTCGCAACGCCTCGACGGTCAGCCGTTTCGAGAGCGGACTATTGCCGGCGCGGGTACCCGAGGTGCTCGCCTACCTGGACATCTGCGGAGTCGACGATCCCAAGCGACGCGACGACCTCAAGACGATGAGCAGCGAGCTCTTTCGTAAGGGCTGGTGGGACGGCTACGCGGGCGACGTCACCGGCTCGCTGATCGACCGCATCTGGATGGAGAGCCGCGCCACCGGCGTCTCCTACTTCCAGCCGGTGGCTGTGCCAGGTCTGCTGCAAACGCGCGAGTATGCCGTTTCCGTTATCCGAGCGGCTCACGGTAACGCCAGTGAGGAGCAGGTCGAGCGCTGGGTTGAGCTACGTATGGCACGGCAACAGCTACTCGACCGGGAGCCACCTGTACAGCTCTCCGCGATCATCGACGAGGCGGTGGTACGAAGAGTCGTCGGCGGGCGAACGGTGATGCGAGGTCAGCTCCTCCACCTCGTCTCGCTTGTGGACCGCCGGGGCGTGGACATCCGTGTCCTGTCCTTTGAGGCGGGCGCGCACGCCAGTCCGGACGGGCAGTTCGACCTGTTCTCGATGCCCGATCCCTACCCGCAGGCAGCGTGCATGCAGACCCCGTCAGGGGCGATCTACGTCGAAGCGGATCGGGCTGCGCCACTCGCAGCGGCGTACGATCGGCTGTGTGACGCGGCGATGTCTTCCGCCAGTACCGCTGCGTTCCTGAAGGATCTGGCGGCCCAGCTGGAGTGATCATGACGATGCCGAGGGCGACGACTCCTGGGATGTTGCCCGAGGTTGCCTGGCACATCAGCACCAAGAGTGATGCCGGCAGCGGCAACTGCGTCGAGGCGGGTCCGCTGTGTGACGCCACCGGCCGGGTTGCCGTACGGCACAGCCACCACCCTGACGGGCCGGCGCTGGTCTACGAGGCGGCCAACTGGAGAGCTTTCCTGGCGGGCATTCGTAGCGGCCGGTTCGGCTGACGAGAGTTCTTGCGCGGCGTACTTAATGGCTGGCCCCACGAGTGGTGGGTGCAGTGGCGGTCACGAGCAGCCCGTAGCCAGCAGGGACTGGTTCCGTGTTGTCCCTGGTTTGGCCCATTCCGGTAGTTGTCAAGTCAAATTGAGACGGTTTGGTCCTGTTGGGTGGGCTGGTTGATCCAGGCACGGTCGGGTAGTTGCGGTGGGCGTGGCCGGTGGTTGAACCGGTCTGGGTGGGTGGCGTGGGCCGCGTCGAGGGTGTTCTGGCGGTGCTCGCGGATCTGCTCGGCGGTGCCGTAGTGCACCGACGCCGGGGTGTGCCAGCCGATCCCGGAATGCCGGTGCTCGTGGTTATAGGCGGTAAAAAAGCCGTCGCAGAAGGCTCTCGCGTCAGCGAGGGATCCGAACCGGGCCGGGAAATCCGGCACGTACTTCATAGTCTTGAACTGGGCCTCGGAGTACGGGTTGTCGTTCGAGGTCCGGGGTCGGGAGTGCGAGCGGAGGACACCGAGGTCGACGAGCATCTCCGACACCGGTTTCGACACCATGGCGCCGCCGCGGTCGGCGTGGATGGTGTGCGGCTCGATCCCGTTACGGTCGATCGCGTCGGCCAGGAAGTCACGGGCGACGACCGCGTCCTCGGCGGCCGCGACGAGCCACCCGGTGACGTACCGGGAGTAGATGTCGATCATGACGTAACACCGGTACCAGACGCCTTTGACGGGTCCTTTCAACGCGGTGATGTCCCAGGACCACACCTGACCCGGCCCGGTCGCGACCAGCTCCGGCCGCACCCGGGGCGGATGGGTCGCCAGCCGGCGTCGTTCCCGGCTCTGCCCGGCCGCGCGGGCGATGCGGTACATCGTGGACATCGAGCAGTGGTAGCGGCCCGCGTCGAGTTCCCTGGCCCAGACCTGCGGGATCGCCAGGTCGGCATAAGCAGGCGAGTTCAACACCGCCAGGACCCGCTCCCGCTCGGCGGTGCTGAGCGCCTGCGGCGGCGGGGTCCGCGGCAGCCACGGCCCGTGCCGCGGCCCGACCACCGGCTTCGCCCGCCGGTAGTAGGTCGCCCGCGATGTCCCGGTCAACGCGCACGCCCGCTGCACGGAGATGTCCGCGTCGCGTAACTGCCCGAACACGGCGGTCAGGATCTCCTCGGCGGGTTGTCGTTGTCCGCGCTCTCGGAGAGTTCCTCCAAGAGCGCGTGCGCTTTTCCCATGATGTCCAACGCAATGCGGGTCTTCTTCAGATCCGCCTGCAGCTTCTCGTTCTGCCGGCGCAGCTTCTCCAGCTCGATCTGTTCTGCGGACTTCTTCACCCGCGACCCGGCCGACGCAGCGCCGGAATCCGGAGTCCCTGCCTGGCCGAGGTGCCCGGCATCCCGAGCCCGTGTCCACTCGATGATGTGCGACGAGTACAAGCCTTCCCGGCGCAGGATCGCACCCTTCTCTCCGTTCGCGGCGTTCTCGTACTCGGCGACCATCGCGAGCTTGTACTCCGGGCTGAAGACCCGCCGCGACGGCTTCGGCGCCGGGTCCCCGCCGCCGGACGCCGGCTGCTTGCCAGATGAAGTGGACACGTACACAAGGATCTCCGATCCCCGCCCTCAGCAGGTCAGCACCCCACTCACACGGGGTGTCTCACGCCATCCTGACCGAGAGGGTTCAGGTTCCAGGTGCATCAGCGCCAGTTGGAGGTTGACCGTGGCTGACCGGGGTTGGCTGAGCGTCTCCCTGCCGTACGTGACGTCTGCTGCGTCCGACGCCTGGCAGGCCGAGGCGGCAGCCGGTGGGGGAGTCGGAAGCCAGCGGCTGTTGGAGGTCGCGGAAGTGGCGGCCCCCGCCGAGGTGGCCGCCGCCTTCGGCGTGGAACGGGGCACGGTGGTCGTGGTGCGCCGTCGGCTGATGCTGCTCGACGATCGGCCCGTCGAGCTGACGGACTCGTACTACCCGCTCGCCATCGCTCGAGGTACGGCGTTGGCCACGCCGCAGAAGATCCGTGGCGGAGCGGTGACACTGCTGGCGGAGCTGGGCTATCGACCCGGACGTACCGTCGAGGATGTCTACGCCCGTGCGCCCACGGCTGAGGAGCGGGAGGCGCTGGCCCTCGGCGGGCACCGTTGGGTGCTGGGTCTGACCCGCCTGATCACGACGGAGGACGGCACGCCGGTCGAGGTCAGTGTGATGATCATGGTGGCCGACGGTCGGCGACTGCGGTACGAGACGAAGATCGGCGACTGAACGGGAGGCGCAGTGGCTACCAGAGGTGACGGTCGTCCCCGGCACGAGCAGATCGCGGCCGAGATCAGGGCGGCGATCATGGCCGGTGAGCTGTCCCCAGGGACGCAGCTGCCGTCCATCCCCACCCTGGTCACCCGTTACTCGGCGGCCACGGCCACCGTCCAGCGTGCGCTCGCCGCGCTCAAGGACGAGGGCTACCTGGTCAGCGCGGTCGGCAAGGGCGTCTACGTACGCGATCGAAGCCGCTGGTGGTGGAGGTGGCGGCGTACCAGGACCCGGCGCGGAACCGGTACTCCTACCGCTTGCTCGACGTGGTCGAGACGGTGCCCCCACCCGAGGTGGGGAGGGCGCTTCGGTTGGCCGAGGGCGAGCGGGTGGCCTTGCGGCATCGACTGACGCTGCACGACGAGGAGCCGGTAGAGCTGTCCTGGTCGTACTACCCGATGTCGATCGCCGCCGGCACCGAGTTGACCGGGCGACGGCGGATCGTCGGGGGAGCGCCGAAGGTGTTGGCTGACGCCGGTTTCCCGATGATCGAGTACAGCGACCGTCTCTCCGCGCGGATGCCCACGCCGGAGGAGGTGGCGTTGCTGGCGCTGCCGCCCAACGTTCCGGTCCTCCGGCAGTTCCGGGTGGTGGTGTCCCGGGAGCATCGTCCGGTCGAGGTGTCGGTCCTGGTCAAGGGAGGTCACCTGCACGAGCTGCGCTACCGTCAGCCGGTCGACCAAGGCGGCAGGGAGTGATCGTGTTGGTAGACGCTGTGACGATCGCCGTGTCAAGGTCTGGGGTAGATCAACCCGTCAGGCTTGATGGAAGTTGATCTAGGAACCTCCGGTGCGCAAGGAAATGCCGGGAGGTTCCGAGGCGATAATTCGGGCAGAAAGAACGAAATGGGCTACGGTTCTTGGTCGGCGGGAAAGTCAAACATCTATACCCGCTGTTCGAGAGCCGCTGCGCCC
The DNA here is from genome assembly GCF_027497255.1 of Micromonospora sp. WMMD882. Lineage (NCBI taxonomy): Bacteria > Bacillati > Actinomycetota > Actinomycetes > Micromonosporales > Micromonosporaceae > Micromonospora > Micromonospora sp. WMMD882. The sequence continues at coordinate 4,314,076 of NZ_CP114903.1, read as the reverse complement.
GGTCTTCGGACCGGGCGAGGATCGCAACGGGTCCGACTGGGGGGCCGGCGAGATCCCGTACGTCGCTGCGCCCGGTCTTCGGACCGGGCGAGGATCGCAACTGGAGAGGATGCGGCCGTGCCCCGGGCCTGTTAGCGCAGCTGCGCCCGGTCTTCGGACCGGGCGAGGATCGCAACTCTCGGGCCACTGGTCCGATCTTGGTGCAACCTAGCTGCTGCGCCCGGTCTTCGGACCGGGCGAGGATCGCAACGGGGAGACCACCTACTTCGCGGCGGTGGACGTGTTCGCTGCGCCCGGTCTTCGGACCGGGCGAGGATCGCAACTGCGGCCGGTCGGCGGACGCCGAAGCGGCATCGCCCGCTGCGCCCGGTCTTCGGACCGGGCGAGGATCGCAACGGGCGTACCTGAACCCCGAACCGCCGAGGATCCGCTAGCTGCGCCCGGTCTTCGGACCGGGCGAGGATCGCAACCGGGCCCTGCCGCCGTGTACGACAGCCGGTACAGTGCTGCGCCCGGTCTTCGGACCGGGCGAGGATCGCAACGAGTGACCGCGACCGTGGATGGCACGCTGCCCCGTGCTGCGCCCGGTCTTCGGACCGGGCGAGGATCGCAACATGCTCCCGGACGGGAGCGACCAGCAGTGACCCGCGCTGCGCCCGGTCTTCGGACCGGGCGAGGATCGCAACCTCAACGCCCGCTACGACGAAGAAATGGCCCTGTGGAGCTGCGCCCGGTCTTCGGACCGGGCGAGGATCGCAACATGCCCCTGCCGGGGATCGTCTGGCCTGCCGGCATGCTGCGCCCGGTCTTCGGACCGGGCGAGGATCGCAACGGGATCAGGGCGGCCCCGTTACGGATCCACCACGCCGCTGCGCCCGGTCTTCGGACCGGGCGAGGATCGCAACCTCGGCGAGCAGGGCCGCCTGGTGCTGGCGCACGCCGTGCTGCGCCCGGTCTTCGGACCGGGCGAGGATCGCAACGTGGTGCTGCTGATCCTCACCGGGCGGCTCATCACCGCTGCGCCCGGTCTTCGGACCGGGCGAGGATCGCAACTACAACGTCCGCAACCGCGGCTCCGGCCCGTCCGTGCTGCGCCCGGTCTTCGGACCGGGCGAGGATCGCAACGGCCTGAGCCTCTACAACGGGGGCGGCACGGAGGCGCTGCGCCCGGTCTTCGGACCGGGCGAGGATCGCAACGTCGCATCGGTCAGTGGCATGGAAGTCCCCTCAGCGGGAGCTGCGCCCGGTCTTCGGACCGGGCGAGGATCGCAACGCCATCCTGAGCGCGGAACGCGCCGAACTGAATGCGCTGCGCCCGGTCTTCGGACCGGGCGAGGATCGCAACACGACCCGCTCCGGACGGTCCGGGCGATCCGGTCAGTAGCTGCGCCCGGTCTTCGGACCGGGCGAGGATCGCAACCTGAAGACGCCCGCGCTCATGAGCTACATCGAGAGCGTGCTGCGCCCGGTCTTCGGACCGGGCGAGGATCGCAACGGGGAGAGGATGCCCCGGATGTCGAGCAGGTCCGTGGCTGCGCCCGGTCTTCGGACCGGGCGAGGATCGCAACCGCCTGACGTACGCGTCGTGCAGTGCCAACCACCCGCGCTGCGCCCGGTCTTCGGACCGGGCGAGGATCGCAACATGATCGTCATAGCGCTCTGCGCGGCGCTCTTCGTCTGCTGCGCTCGGTCTTCGGATCGGGCGAGAATCTTCACATCAACTCGCGCTGGTGGCACCTTGAGTGCTACCGCTTGGGTTACTATCGGCGGGTGACTGCGAAACGTAGCGTGAGCCTGCCTGACGACATCGCCGAGTATCTCGATCAGCAAGGCAACTTCTCGGCTGCCATCGCCGATGCTGTTCGCTTTCAGATGGCGGCGGGGCACCTGGAGGATGTGCTGCGCCGTGTCGGCATCGAGGTCACCGACGAAGGCAAAAGCCGCTGGCGGTCCCGGCTGTCTCGACCCATATCCGCCGAAGCTCTCGCCGAGGGCCGTCGGATCCTCGACGAGGCCGCATGAGTGACGACGACATCGCGGTGGTGCTGGACGCCACCGCGCTGACCGCGTACACCCGTGGGCAGGTCGCGGTCGGGGAGCTGATGGCCGAGGTGGCTGACGAAGGCAGCCAGATCGCCGTACCGGCTGCCTGTCTGTCTGCCGCCTACGCAGCCGGTCGGGGCGAACTCGACACCGCGATGCTGGCCCTGCTCATGGCTTCCGCCGCCGTGCGAGTGGTTCCGCTGGGGCCTGCCGCCGCACGTCAGGCGGGGGTTCTCGCCCGTTCCGTCGACGGCGACATCGCGGTGGGGCATGCCGCAGTGGTCGCCCTCACCCACGGAGCGCACTACGCCACCACCAGCCCGAAAGCGGCGGCAACCGTCCTGCCCGCCGAGTGGAGCATCCTCGACCTCGCGTAGCTGGGTGACCTTCTGTGGCTTATCGGCCGCTTCTCCGCGACCGGCTCGAAGAAGCCGATCGCGGAGGGCGCCTACCGAAATCGAGCGAGCGTCATACCAGGGGCGCTTGGACCTGCGCCTTGCTGTCTGCCCAGCAGGTCCCGCCTATTCGAACTTCACCTCGCCCGCAGTACCGCGTGGAGGAGGCCGACCGCTGTGAAGAACCCAAGAATTCCGGCCGCGAGTCCTTCGGCGTGTCCGACAACGAGGGCACAGGCCGATCCGACACTCAGGATCACTCCCCAACGAAGGGGTAGACGCGAGTCGTGCTGCCCCCGGCCAGGGTCTGGTAGGGGAGTGGCTGGTGGAGGGTCTAACCTCACTGAGTCTCCTTCATGCGTAGAGGCATCGGGGACACGGCGGTCCGCTGTTCGCAGCAGCGGGCCGCCCTCTTCTTTGGGCGGCATGCGCCGAACCGTCGTCCATGTTGGACGACGGCAGGCGGGATGCTACCACCCCAGTACAGGTCTAAGCGCGCGGGAGGCCTTATTTTTAAACCATCCCTGCTTCCCGCTTCTCGCTATAGGAGCGCTAAAGTGTTCCGGTAAACCAGCGCTGGCGGCGGAAGCTCAAAGCCCAAAGCCGTCCAGCCTTGGCTGCGGTGTCCGGAGGGATGTCGAGGATCGCAACAGCGCGCCTATTCGTGAGGCGGGAGCAGGGATGCGCATGCCGCAGGCCGGGGTGAAGCCCGGCCTGCGGCGTTGAGTCGGGAAGCTGACACGGGAGTGTCGTGGCTTGACTCTCCGTGTTCGCTCTGGCTGGATGGCCCGGTGATGAGAGGCCCTCGTGATGGTTGGGGGACTGCTCGTGTCGGTTGACGTTCCGCTGTGGGCGCACAGCCCGGCACCGGGCACCGACGTCTGGCACTCCCTCGAAGACCATCTCCGTGGTACGGCCGAGTTGGCTCGGCGGTTCGCGACGCCGTTCGGTGGGGGTGACCTGGCGTACTGGTTCGGGTTGCTGCACGACTGCGGCAAGGCCAGTGACGCCTGGCAGCAGCGGCTGGCGGAGGTCGCCGGCACCGACGGCCGGGTCGGCATCGACCACAAGGCGTTCGGCGCTCGCCTCGCGTACGAGCGAGGGCTGGGCATGTTCTCCATCGGCATCTTCGGCCACCACGGCGGCCTGCTCGACGCGGGCGTCTTCCGCGCCAGGCTCAAGGAGGCGCTGGCCAAGGCCCCGGAAAACATCGCCTCGGCGGAGCGGGCCCTGACCCGGCTGCTGCCGGAGCTGCCCGCCGACCTGAGCGCCGCACTGCCGGAGCTGTGGCGCACCGATCCGCTGGTCGGCGAGATGGCGCTGCGGCTCTGCTACAGCGCCCTGGTCGACGCGGACGGCCTGGACACCCACGCCCATCACCACCAGCTTCCGGCTCCCCGGGTGCGACCCGACGCCGACTTCGACCACCTGGCCAAGCGTTACGAGCAGCGGCGGGCGGAACTGCTGGCCGAGCGGCCCCGGTCACCCATCGACGGCCTGCGCGAGCAGGTGTACGCGGGGTGCCTCGCCGCCGCCGACCGGGAGCGGGGCATTTTCCGGCTGCACGCGCCCACCGGCGTCGGCAAGACTCTCGCCGCCGGCGGCTTCGCCCTGCGGCACGCGGCCCGGCACGGGCTTCGGCGGGTCGTCGTCGCGGTGCCGTTCCTGACGATCACCGAGCAGAACGCCGCCGTATACCGGGACATGCTGGACGAGGACGGCGTCGAATCGGTGGTGCTGGAGCACCACAGCCAGGTCGACTTCGACGGCGCGGCCGGCCGGTGGGGACGGCAGGCCGCCGAGAACTGGGACGCCCCGTTCGTCGTCACCACGTTCGTCCGGCTCTTCGAGTCGCTGTACGCGCGCAAGCCGTCCGCGATGCGCCGGGTGCACCGGCTCGCCGGTTCGGTGATCGTGCTGGACGAGATCCAGGCGCTGCCGCACGAGATGCTGGTGCCGATCCTCGACGGGCTGCGCCTGCTGGTGGAGCACTTCGGCACGACGGTGCTGCTCTCCTCGGCCACCCAACCGGACTTCTGGGCGCTGCGGGCGTTCCAGGGCTTCGACCGGTTCGAGCTGGTCGCGGACGTGCCGGCGCTGACCGAGCGACTGCGCCGGGTCACGTACGAGTGGCGGCTCGACCCCGCGCCCACGCTCGCCGACATCGCCGACGAGGCCGTGGTGGCGACCACCTCCGGCGACCCCCGGACCGGCACGGCGATGGTGGTGGTCAACATCACCGCCGACGCCCGCACCGTCTACCAGCGGTGGCAGGAGGAAGGGCTCGGTGACGTCGCCCGGCACCTGTCGACCCGGATGTGCCCGGCGCACCGCCGCCGGGTGCTGGCCGAGGTGACCGAGCGGCTGCGTACCGGGAGACCGGTCCTGCTCGCCACCACCCAGCTCGTCGAGGCCGGGGTGGACCTCGACTTCCCGGTGGTCTACCGGGCCATGGCCCCCGCTGACTCGCTGCTCCAGGCTGCCGGTCGGGCCAACCGGGAAGGCCGGATCGAGCGGGGACGGGTCATCGTCTTCGACCCGTCGGACGGCGGTCGACCGCCCGCGTACCAGGCGTTGGTCGGGGTGGCGGCGGACCTGTTCGGCCCGGGGAAGGCCGACCCCGACGACGACGCGGCGCTGACCTCCTACTACCGGCGGGTCTACCAGGCGCTCAACCTGGAGGACCGGGCGCACGTCGGGCAGCTCGTCCAGCAGGCGCGGCGGAAGTGGGAGTTCGAGACGGTCACCGACGGGCCGCCCCGGGACGGCGGCGCGTCCGCCCGGAACCGGGACCTGGCCTTCCGGCTGATCCGCGACGAGGGGATCTCGGTGGTCACCCCACAGGGCGCCGAGACCGAGGAACAGCGTACGGAGATCGAGGAGCTGGCCGAGCGGATCCGGAACGCCCCGGTGCCCGACCTGCGTGACCTGCGGCGGCTCCAGCCGTACACCACCACCGTGCACTCCGGTCTGCTCCGTGACCCGGTCGTGAAGGCGTGGATGCGGCCGATTCTGGGCGATCAGGTGCGGGTCGGCGGGCTGGTCGAGTGGATCGGCGACTACGACCCGGCGACCGGGATCACCTCCGACCCGATGACCGAGAGGTTCGTACTGTGACGACCGACGTGATCGACGGGATCAGGTTGCGCCGCAGCCCCGAGGGCGACCTGCCGGTGGTCGTCCAGGTCAGCGGCGAGGCGGCCCTGTTCTCCCGGCCGGAGCTCAAGGTGGAGCGGGTCACCTACCCGGTGATGACCCCGTCGGCGGCGGTCGGCGTCCTGGAGTCGATCTTCTGGAAGCCGGAGATGCGCTACGAGATCGTGGCGATCGAGGTGCTCCGGAAGATCCGGCAGTTCACCCTGCGGCGCAACGAGACCACCGACGTGGTGCCGCTCAGCGAGGCCGTCAAGGGCAGCCGCCGGGTGGACACCGTCGCGCACCGCGACCAGCGCAACGCCGTCTGTCTGCGCGACGTCGCCTACCGGATCCACGCGCACGTCGCCACCGCGCCGCACGCCGACAAGCCGGTCTCCGCGTACCGGGACCAGCTCCGCCGCCGGGTCCGCCGGGGCGCCTGCTTCCAACGGCCCTACCTGGGTACGCGGGAGTTCGCCGCCGAGTTCGGCTGGCCCGACGACACCCCCCGGCTGCGTGACCTCCACGAGGACGTCGGCATCATGCTCCACTCGATCCACCGGGAGGGTAAGGGTCAACCCCGGATGGAGTGGTTCGCCGCCCGGATCGAGGCGGGTGTGCTCCAGGTGCCGCCGCGCGGCATGGAGCTGGCCCTGCCCGCCGGGGTCGCCTGATGCTGCTGCGTCGACTCGTCGAGTACGCCGAGACGTCCGACGAGATCCTGCCGCCGTTCTACGCCCGCAAGCCGGTCCGGTTCCTGCTCCACCTGCGCCCGGACGGCACCCCCGACGGCGGGCTCGTCGACACCGCCCGCGCCGACGTACGGGAGCTGCGGTTCGGCGTGCAACGGCTGGTGCCCGCGGTGACCCGTGCCTTCGGTGTCGCGCCCGCGTTGGCCGCCGACACCGTCGAGTACGTCCTCGGCTGGACCGCCGACGGCTCGAACGTCGACCGGGTGCCGAAACAGCACGCCGCGTTCCGGGAACTCGTCCAGGACTGGGCGAAGGCCGAACCCGACGGACCTGCCCCCACGGTCGCCGCCTTCTACGCCGACGGCCACGCCGCCCGGCTCGCCAGACCCGACAAGTTCGGCCGGGCCGACCTGGTCACCTTCCTCGTGGCCGACCGGCCCGTCTGTGAAGACCGGACCGCGATCCGCCACTGGGGGACGGTCGCCGCCGGGCGTAAGGGCCTCGGCCGGGCCGGACTGTGCCTTGTCTGCGGCCAGAGCCGGGAGCTGCTGAAGACCATCCCGCAGCAGATCCCCAGGCGGCTGCTTCCCGGCGCGACGCAGAACTCCTCCCTGGTCAGCGTCAACGAGCGCGTGCACGGGTACGAGCTGACGAAGTACCTGGCGCACACGCCCATCTGCGTCAGCTGCGGCCTGACCTTCATGTCCACGCTGACCGAGCTGCTCGGCGACAGCCGGCACAGCACCGCCCTGCCCGGTCAACACGCCCGGCTGGCCTGGTGGTTGGTCGGCGGCTCCGGCTTCGACCCGATGGCCCCGCTGGACACCCCGGAACTCTCCCAGGCACGGGCCATGCTCGTCACCCCGGCCGAGGGCCGGAAGAACGGCGTCGACGACGTCTCCACGTTCTGCTCGGTGACCGTCGGTGGCAACGTCGCCCGCGCCGTTGTCCGGGACTGGGTCGAAATGCCCCTCACCACGGTCAAGGCGAACATCGAAGCCTGGCACGAGGACCACAGCATCGCCGACTGGTCCGGCCAGCCCACCCTGGTCCGGCTGATCCAGCTCGTCCGGGTCGCCGGCCGGTGGCAGGCCGGCCGGGGCGGGGCGCCCGGCACCTGGATCAAGCTGGGCGCGCGTGGCGAGGACCGGCCGGCGGGCCTGGAGAGCGCGCTGCTGCGGGCCGCCTGGCTGCGGCGTCCCCTGCCGCCGAAGCTGCTCACCCACGTGGTCGACCGCATCCGGATCGACGGTCGGGTCGACCCGGCCCGGGTCGCGCTGATCCGGCTCGCCCTGCGCCGCAGGCCAGGGGTCACCCCTGCCCAGTCAGAAAGGCTGACACCAACCTTGAACCCGGACAACAAGGACCCGGCGTACCTGTCCGGCCGGGTCTTCGCCGTGCTCGACGACCTGCAACGGACCGTCTTCCACCAGGCCGGCCAGAAGCTGAACACCACCTTCGCCGAGCGGTACATGGGCCGGGCCATCACCAACCCCCGGGCGGTGCTGGTCAACGGGCAGACCAACGCCACCGCCTGGCTCCGGCGACTGCGCGGCCCACTGCGCCGGCCCACCTGGGCGGACGCCTACGCCAGGCGACTCGAGGACATCTACGGGCGGATCGAGTCGATCCCGAACAGCGCGATCCTCGCGCAGAAGGCGCAGTTCGTCCTCGGCTACCACCAGCAGCGTGCCGCCCTGCGGGCCGAGCGGATCGAGGCCGCCGCCAACAAGAAGCAGACCGACCTGCCACCGGCCCCCGACGAGCAGCCGGCGGACGACAGCACCGACCAAGGAGACGCCGAATGAGCGACGCCCACCTCGACCCGTCCCGCCGCCATGACGCCGTGCTCCTCTTCGACGTCACCGACGGCAACCCCAACGGCGACCCGGACGGCGGCAACCAGCCGCGCACCGACGACGAGACCGGTCAGGGCCTGGTGACGGACGTCGCCATCAAGCGGAAGATCCGGGACACGGTGTCGCTGCTGCGCGGCGACGACCCGAGGTACGGCATCTTCGTGGAGGCGGGCCACGCGCTGAACACCCGGATCGAGGAGGCGTTGAAGGCGAGCGGCGACCGGTCCGCCGACGCGCAGCGGTGGCTCTGCGAGCACTACTACGACATCCGGATGTTCGGGGCCGTGCTGAGCACCGGTGGCAAGGGCGGGGCGGGGCAGGTCCGTGGCCCGCTCCAGTTCACCTTCGGGCGCAGCGTCGACCCGATCCTCCCCACCGACCACGCGATCACCCGGGTCACCCAGACCCGCCAGGAGGACATCGACAAGGGCGAGAGCACGGAGATGGGTTCCAAGTGGACCGTCCCCTACGGCCTCTACCAGGCCCGCGCGTACTTCTCCGCGCCGCGCGCCGCCAAGACCGGAGTCACCTCCGACGACCTCGCGGTGCTGTGGCGGGCGCTCACCCTCATGTTCGACCACGACCGGTCGGCCACCCGTGGCGAGATGAAACTGTGCGGCCTCTACGTCTTCAGCCACCCCGACGCGCTCGGCGTCACCTCCGCCGCCAGCCTGACCACCCGGGTCCGGCCGACCCTCAAGAACCCGGAGAAGGCCCCCCGGCGGTTCGAGGACTACGCGCTCGACCTGGACCTCACCGACCTGCCCGAGGGAGTCACCTGCACGAAGGTGGTCGACCTCTGGCCGTGACCGACCCCGCCGACGGTGACCCGCCGCTGGTCGAGGTGCCGCTGTCCGCGCTCGAACACTACGCCTACTGCCACCGGCAGACCGCCCTCATCCACGTCGAAGGGGTGTGGAGCGAGAGCGCGGACACCGTACGCGGGGACCTCAGCCACCGGGTCGTCGACCTGCCCGGCGTCACGAAGCGTGCCGGAGTGAAAGTGGTGCGGTCGCTGCCGGTGGCCAGCAGGGCGCACGGGCTCAGAGGCGTCTGCGACGTGGTCGAGTTCGACGGACGAGTTGCCGTGCCGGTCGAGTACAAGGTGGGCCGCTACCAGCCCGGCGGCCCGGCCGAGCTGCAACTCGCCGGGCAGGCGCTCTGCCTGATCGAAGCCGGCTTCGACGTGCCCACCGGGCACATCTACTCGGTCGCTGAGCGGCGCCGCCACCCGGTCACCATTGATGCCGCGATCCTCACCAGGGTCACCGAAGCCGCCGACGCCATCCGTCGACTGCTGGCGTCCGTACGGCTGCCCGTCGCCCGCAACGACACCCGGTGCCGCCGGTGCTCGCTGCGCGAGGACTGCCTACCCGACATCACCGACGGCCGGACGAAGGCCGCGCCGGTCGACCTGTTCACCCCACGACCTCTCGGACCATGGCGTGACTGAACTGTTGAACACCCTCTACGTCCAGACCCCGGGCACCAACCTCCGCCTAGACGGGGACACCGTCCGGGTCTACCACCCCGAACAGACCGGACGGCAGTTGCTGCCCCTCGTGCGCGTCGACCACCTGGTCCTCTTCGCCGGGGTCAACATCAGCGACGAACTGCTCCTCCGGTGTGCCGACGACGGCCGGTCCGTCAGCTGGCTGACCGGCATGGGACGCTTCCGGGCCCGGGTCGCCGGCCCCACCAGCGGCAACCCGCTGCTGCGGCAGGCCCAGCACCGGGCCGCCGATGATCCCGGCCACCGGCTCGCCATCGCGGTCGCCATGGTGGCCGGCAAGGTGCACAACTCGCGCCAGGGGCTACTACGCACCGCACGGGACACCACCGGGCACCGGCAGGTCGCCCTCCGGGCCAGCGCCGAACTGCTCGCCCAGCGCCTCGACCTGCTGCGGGAGGCGTGCAGCGTGGACGAGACGCTCGGCGTCGAAGGCATCGCCGCGCGGGACTACTTTGCCGCCCTGCCGTACCTGCTGACGGACAAGAAGTGGCATCCGGCAGGACGCAACCGTCGGCCGCCGACCGATCCGGTGAACTGCCTGCTCTCCTTCCTGTACGGCATGCTGAGGGTCGCCGTGCACGGCGCGTTGGAACAGGTCGGGCTCGACCCGTACATCGGCTTCCTGCACGGCGTACGGCCGGGCAAGCCCGCGCTCGCGCTCGACCTGATGGAGGAGTTCCGGCCACTGTTGGCCGACCGGCTCGCGTTCACCCTGCTCAACCGGCGCGAGCTGACCGCAGGTGATTTCGAGGCGCTGCCCAACGGCGCGTACCGCCTCACCGACGCCGGCCGGAGGACCGTGCTGAATGCCTGGCAGACCAGCCGGCGGCGGACCTGGCCCCACGCCCAACTGAAACACGAGGTGGCGGGGGCTCTGCTACCCCTGGTGCAGGCCCGCTTGCTCGCCCGTCACCTTCGGGGTGACCTGGACGCGTACCGCCCCTGGACCGTGAACTGATGGATCTGCTCATTACGTACGACGTCGAAACGATCACTCCGGCGGGTGAGCGGCGGCTCCGGCGGGTCGCCAAAATCTGCGAGGCGTACGGCCACCGGGTCCAGAAGTCGGTGTTCGAGGTCGTCTGCCGGGAGGCCGACAAGGTCAAGCTGGTCGCCGCGCTGCAATCCGTCATCGACCCCGTACGCGACAGCGTCCGCATCTACCGCCTACCTGCCAACGCCCTCGACGAGGTCGAACACCTTGGTAAGCCTCGGCACATCGACCCACGCGGCCCCTTCGTGATCTAGGAACCTCCGGTGAACACGGAATCCCCGGGAGGTTCCGAGCCAAGAAATGTGGCTAAGATGCCCGAATCGGACTCTCGTTGCACCTCTAACGCCTCGAAGAGAGGCTATATGTGCAGCTCGGGAGCCCTGCGCCCGGTCTCCGGACCGGGCGAGGATCGCAACTCCGTGATCAGCCCCGGGCGTGCCGAGCAGGCGGCCCCTGCGCCCGGTCTCCGGACCGGGCGAGGATCGCAACTCCGCCTCCAGGGCGCGCGTGCCGGCCGGGCCGAGCGCTGCGCCCGGTCTCCGGACCGGGCGAGGATCGCAACGCCGACCGGGGTCTGCTGCGGGTCACATACACGGCCTGCGCCCGGTCTCCGGACCGGGCGAGGATCGCAACCGAGACAGCACCTCGGCAGCGAGGGTGAGCAGCACTGCGCCCGGTCTCCGGACCGGGCGAGGATCGCAACTCCTCGGTGGTCTTGGTCCGCTCGGCACGCTCCGCCTGCGCCCGGTCTCCGGACCGGGCGAGGATCGCAACCTCGTGCTCGGTGGGCGCGGCGGGCTTCGGGTCCAGCTGCGCCCGGTCTCCGGACCGGGCGAGGATCGCAACTCCGCCAGTTCGGCGGCCTCGGCGTCGATCGAGTGCTGCGCCCGGTCTCCGGACCGGGCGAGGATCGCAACGACTTCGTCGACATGCCGGCCGTGGGCACGCATCCGCTGCGCCCGGTCTCCGGACCGGGCGAGGATCGCAACGGCCTCCGGCGTGCCGGTGGAGGGCAGTCACCGCGATGCTGCGCCCGGTCTCCGGACCGGGCGAGGATCGCAACACCCGGGGCGGGGCCAGCGACATCCCGCTGATCGGTCGCTGCGCCCGGTCTCCGGACCGGGCGAGGATCGCAACTACGGGTCGACGGTCGAGGCCGTCGCGTCCGGAGCCACGCTGCGCCCGGTCTTCGGACCGGGCGAGGATCGGAACACCGTCTAATCGTTCGTGTCGGCCGGCAAGTGGAGGCTGCGCCGGTCTGCGGAGCGGGTGAGAGTCACGACGCTGGTACGGAGGCGGCGGTTGGTCGGCGGTGGTGCGCCTGGACGACGCTTCCGGCACTGCGCTGGTACCCCCGGCGGCTTCCGGTCGGTGCCTGACGAGCAGGGTGGCCCCGCTGGAGGCGGCATCGGGTGGCCCTGCACCTCCGCCGCGCGCTGCTGGTCGGTTGGCCGGTAGCACAACCGGGGCAGCTCGACAGGCTCTCACCAGCAACCCGGCCACCCCGGCCCGCCACGGTCGCGTCCGGCCCGCCACCCCGGCCCGTCGCCCCCGGCCCGCACGTGGTCGTCGCCCGATGTGGCCTCACCCGTGACGGCCCGTCCAGGCCAGGGCCCCCGCCCACGGCCGCCGGGAACCCCCCGGCCCACGGCTGCCGGGAACCCCCGGCCCACGGCTGCCGGGAACCCCCCGCCGAGGGTCGCCGGGGAACGCCCCGCCGAGGGCGGGCGGTGGCCGTTTCCTTGATGTGGCGGGGTCGACGGGGCGGGATGCCCCGATATCGGCGAAACCGGGTTGATCAAGAGGCGGGTCGATCAAGAGGCGGGTTGGTCAAGAGGCGGGTTGGTCAAGAGGCGGCGTCGGTGGTTCAGGCGTCGGCGGGGTCCCGGGCGGTGATGCCGACCAGGGGCGAGTTGGTGAAGGCGTGCGCGACCCGGGCCAACTGCTCGACCTCGCGTACCTCGTCGAGGGCCGGATCGGGCGGGTCGGGGCGTTCCGGTCGGCGTGGGCGGACGTCGGCGCGCATCGCGGCCAGCGCGGCGCGCAGCTTGGCGGCCTCGACGACGGCGGCCAGGTCGTCGCCGCCGAGGCCGTCGGCCTCCGCACGGCGGCGGGCCCGGTCCCCGACGGCTTCGCTGAGGTACGGGCGCAGCACCAGCCGGGCGTCGTAGATCTCGATGACCCGGCGGTGCAGCCGGTCCGCCGGCCGCCACCAGCGCTGCTCGTGGGCCAGCCGCACGGCGGGTACGGCGGCGCAGAGCGCGGCCCAGAGCGGGCGGAGCTGGCGGAGCAGCCGGATCCGGTGGGTGGTGCCGGCGACGTTGTCGAGTCGGGGGGCGAGGGCCGGCAGGGTCAGGCCGGTGATGACCAGGAGCGCGCCGGCGCTGGCCGTGATCGGGACGATCGCCTCCCAGCGGGGCGGGTGCCAGCCCAGCGCGGTCAGCACGTCGAGGAACCGGGCCGCCGCGTAGACCAGCCCGAGCACGGCCCCGACGGCGGTCATCCGCAGGCCGCGTCGCACCCAGCCGGGCCCGGCCAGGCGGGCGTACGGCCAGCAGATCCGGATGATGTCGAGCAGCCCGGCGGTGAACGCCACCAGGTACGTCAGCAGGTACGCGGCGAGTGGCGGCCGGTGGGCGTAGGCGACCACGAAGTCGGTGTGGTGGGTCCGGGTGGGGCCGATGGCGACGAAGAGCACGGTGAGCAGCACCGCCACCGCGGCCAGCGAGACCAGTCGGTTGCGGCTGCGGCGGCGGGCGGTCTCGGCGGGGTTGGTCCACCAGAGCAGCAGCACCTGGAGGCTGGTGGAGAAGCCGACCACGCAGAGGTGCGCGACGAGCGCGGTGGCGTTGTCGAGCCCGGTGACCCGGTCGGCGAGCGCCCAGACGGCCGGTGTGGAGACGGTGAAGGTCACCGCGAGCAGCGCGAACGCGCTGGTGACCGCGTGGCGGGCCGGGGCGACCGGGCCGTTGCGCATGCCGGAGCAGAGGCGGGCGCCCGCGGCCACCCAGGCGAGGACGGCGAGGACGGGGTAGAGGAGCTCATGCATCGGTGACCGGTCCGCTCAGGGACTGTCGGATCCGGTCGACGACCGCGGCGGCCGACGGGTCGGCGGTGGTGGCGGCCGGGTCGGCGGGTCGTCCGGTGGTGGGCGTCGGTCGGCGTCCGGTGTGCTTGCGGAGCAGGTCGGCGATCACCTCGGCCTCCCATTCGGCCCGCTCGTCGAAGCCGGGCACCCGGCCGAGCACGGAGGTGACCATGTCCGGGTCGAGGGTGGGCATCAGCAGCCGGGCGAGTTGGGTCGCGCCGACCGGGCGGGCGGCGTGCCCGGCCAGCAGGTGGCCCAGCTCGTGCGCGACGATGTGCCGCTGGTGCAGGGGGCTGGTCCGGTTGTCGTACGCGACGTAGTGGCTCTGTGGGGTGCTGAGGACGATGCCGCAGGGGGCGGCGGTGGGCAACGGCAGCGGGAGGAGCTGGACCGGCCGGTCGAGGCGTTCGGCCACGGCCTGGCAGAGGGCCGCGCTGTCCGGGGTGGCGGGGACCCGGATTCCGCTGGTGAGGCGCGTCAACCGGCGTTTGGCACGCCACCCGGTCATGACGGTCCGTCCCCCGCCGGGCCCGGCTCGACCGGTTCGCGGTCGGTGAGGCCCTCCAGTTCGAGGCAGCGGTCGACCATCTGCTGGATGACCTGCTGGCTGGCCGGGGAGAGGCCCTTGTGCTGGAGCACGGTGCGCAGCGACACGTGCTGCACTTGGAGCTTGCGCAGGGCGCCCAGCGTCTTCAGGTCGGCGATGGTGTGCCGGGCCTGCTCGTCGTCGAAGAAGTACGCCGCGCTGACGCCGAAGAACTGGGCGAGCGATTCGATGTGCTCTTTGGTGGGATTCGTCCGGCGACCGGTGCGTAACTGCCAGATGTACACATCGGAAATGGATCCGCCCGCCGCGCGAATGGCCGCCGCGACGTCTTTGTTGCTGTGCGGATTTTCCCGACCGGCGGGACGTATCGTGTCGAAGAGCAGGTTGAGCCGGTCCGCGAAGGACGTCCCGTCCTCGGCTGGGCTGTTCAAGGCCGCTGCACCTCCGCGGTAGCTGGGAAAGCTCAGATTAACCGGCGTTCGCCCGTCATTAACTTCAGTTGACGGCCGGCGCGCATCCATCGTAAGCTCATCGATGTTGGCGTGTGGCCTGACCCTGATCAGCATCTCTCATTCCGGTGTTCGCGTCGTCTGGGGGGATTTGGCGCCGACCCGGTAATGCAGAGGCCGGCATCCACGGGGGGAGATGCCGGCCTCTGCCACGCACCCTAGCGACGCGTCCCGCCCGGTGCAACGGGCAGACGATGATCGATCCAGCCCGCTGGGTCGGGTCGCCCGCACGGGGGCGTTCCGGTCCCGTCCGGGGTGCGGCCGGACGGGCCCCGGTCACCCGGCCGCCGCCCGCCGCGCGGCCCGGGTCCGACCGTGCCGGACAATGGCCGGGTGACGACGATTCCGAACGTGCTCGCCCACCGGTACGCCTCCCCCGAGCTGGTCGCCCTCTGGTCGCCGGAGGAGAAGGTACGGATGGAACGGCGGCTCTGGCTCGCCGTCCTGAAAGCCCAGCGGGATCTCGGCGTGCCGCTGCCCGACGGGGGCGTCGAGGCGTACGAGCGGGTCCTCGACCAGGTCGACCTGGCCTCCATCGCCGAGCGGGAGCGGGTCACCCGGCACGACGTGAAGGCGCGGATCGAGGAGTTCAGCGCCCTCGCCGGGCACGAGCACGTGCACAAGGGGATGACCTCCCGGGATCTCACCGAGAACGTCGAGCAGCTCCAGATCCGGGCCTCGCTGGAGCTGATCCGGGACCGGATGGTGGCCGCGCTGGCCCGGCTGGCCTGGCTCGCCCACGAGCACACCGACCTGGTGATGACCGGCCGGTCGCACAACGTGGCGGCGCAGGCGACCACGCTGGGCAAGCGCTTCGCGTCGGCCGCCGAGGAGCTGCTGGTCGCGTACGAGCGGGTGGAGGACCTGATCGGCCGGTACCCGCTGCGGGGCATCAAGGGCCCGGTGGGCACCGCCGCCGACCAGCTCGACCTGTTCGACGGCGACACCGGCCGGGTGGCCGAGCTGGAGCGGCGGGTCGCCGGGCACCTGGGCTTCGCCCGGGTGCTGGACAGCGTCGGGCAGGTCTACCCGCGCTCGCTCGACTTCGACGTGGTGGCCGCGCTGGTGCAGGTGGCCGCCGCGCCGTCGTCGCTGGCCACCACGATCCGGCTGATGGTCGGTCAGGAGCTGGTCACCGAGGGCTTCAAGCCCGGCCAGGTCGGCTCCAGCGCGATGCCGCACAAGATGAACACCCGCTCCAGCGAGCGGGTCAACGGGTTCGCGGTGATCCTTCGGGGCTACCTGTCGATGGTCGGCGAGCTGGCCGGCGACCAGTGGAACGAGGGGGACGTGTCCTGCTCGGTGGTGCGCCGGGTGGCCCTGCCGGACGCCTTCTTCGCCGCCGACGGGCTGTTCCAGACGTTCCTCACCGTGCTCGACGAGTTCGGGGCGTACCCGGCGGTGGTCAACCGGGAGCTGGAGCGGTTCCTGCCGTTCCTGGCCACCACGAAGATCCTGGTCGCGGCGGTCCGGCGCGGCGTGGGCCGGGAGGTCGCGCACGAGGCGATCAAGGAGCACGCGGTCGCGGTGGCGCTCGGCATGCGGGAGCGGGGCGCGGCGGAGAACGACCTGTTCGACAGGCTCGCCGGCGACCCGAGGCTGGGCCTGACCCGGGCCGAGATCGCCGACCTGGTCGCCGACCCCCGCGCCTTCACCGGCACCGCCGCCGCCCAGGTCGAGGCGGTCACCGCCCAGATCACCAAGATCGTCACCCAGCGCCCCGAAGCCGCCGCCTACTCCCCGCCCCCCATCCTCTGAGCCCCGCCCCGCCCGCTGGGTCAGGAGCCGCGGGTGGGGGTTTCGGCGGCGGTGGAGAGGGTGGGGGCGCTCGGCGGCTCGGCGATGCCGCCGGGGGCCTCGGCGATCTCCGCGTCGTGCGCGGTGCCCGCCGCCACCAGCGGCTGGTCGGGGGGCATGGTCGCGGGCGCCCGGGGTACGACGACGACAGCCGTGCCGTAGGCGCACATCTCCATCCACATCTCACCGCAGTCGCGGCTGTCGAACCGCATCCCCACCACGGCGTTCGCGCCGAGCCGGCGGGCCTCCTCGCCGAGCCGGGCCACCGAGTCGGTACGCCAGCGGGTGAGGTTGTCCGGCGCCATCGGGTCGTACGCGCCACCGCGCAGGTTCTTCACGCCCTCGCGGTACGGGTTGCGGGTCCGGGCCATGGAGGACACCACTTCGCCGAGGACCTGGCGGATCTCGTAGCCGGGGAGCGAATCCGTCGTCACGACCAGCACCCACCGATGTTGACATCCGCCCGGGCGGGCGGTTCGCGAGCCGTGTTCACCTCGCCTGATGCTGCGAAACGGCACGGTGGGCGGCGAACGCCGCGTCACGCCGGGAACGGGCACGGTAGGAGCGGACAGGCACGCCCGCCGGGAACGGCGCGGCTGCTCGGAAACGGTACGGCGCGGACGGGCCGGTCGAGCGGCCTCGTCCGCGCCGTTCGGGCGCGCCGGGTCGGCACCCCGGCGTGCGCCGGGGTGGCTGTCAGATGCCGGTGACCGAGGTGATCCAGGAGCGGCTGGAGGCGACGCTGGAGTAGTTCTGGATGGTGGTGCCGTTGGCGGTGGAGGCCACCCCGACCTGCCGGCCGTTGTAGAACTGCGGGCCGCCCGAGTCGCCCCGCCACGCGTTGCCGTTGACCCGGGTGCTGCGGATGGCCGGGCCGCCGTACGCGTCGGTGGTGGTGCCGGTGACCTGGACGGTGGCGGTCTTGAGCTGGCTGGACGCGCCGCATCCGCTGTAGCAGGTCATGCCCCAGCCGTAGATGCTGTTGCTGGAGCCGCTCGGCGGGTTGCTGGTGCCCAGCGTCACGTACGAGGTGCTGACCGCGCTGGAGAGCCGCATCAGGGCCAGGTCGTAGCGGGTGTAGCTGGCGCTGACGGTGCGGGTGGTGCCGCCGGAGGCGTAGTAGACGCTGCCGATCCGCACCGACATCGAGCCGCTGACGCAGTGCCGGGCGGTGAGCACCCATTCGGCGCCGATGACGCTGCCGGAGCAGGTGAACGAGCCGTTGCTGAACACGGCGGCGGCCCACGGGGCGGAGCTGACGTAGCTGCCGCCGATGATGTAGGGGGTGACGTCGGCGGACGGGGCGGCGGTGGCCGGCGCGCCGAGGCCGAGCGTGCCGACGAACGCGGCGCTGAGGGCGGCGACCAGGTGGCGGATTCGCATGGTGGAGGACTCCTTCGGCGGGGGCCCGGGATCACCGGGGTCAGGCGGGCCGTCGACGGGTCACCTGACCCGCCGGGTCGTCGAAATCCATCGACATCTGTCGACGTACAGTAAGAGGCGGTCGGTCGCGTCGACAAGAGCCGGATCGATACCGGTCGGTACATACCGGTTTTCGTGAGCGTCCCTCGCGTTCCGTCGCCCGGGTGGCCGTCCGCCGGGGAGCCGCCGCCGGGGCCCGATCCCGGTACGCGGGCGTGTCGACGCCCGTCACGGTCGACCCCCGGCCCATAATGTGGATCAACACGTGGGCGGCGACCGGCCGGTGCGTCCGGGGCGTCATCTGCCAGGTAGGCTGGCTGGGCTCGCCCGTTCTGGGTCGGCACCCAACTGCGTACACAGTCAGGAGTGCCCAGTGCCTCGCGTCGTCGTCGACGTCATGCTCAAGCCCGAGATCCTCGATCCGCAGGGCCAGGCCGTCGCAAACGCGCTGCCGCGGCTCGGCGTCGGTGACGTCGCCTCCGTCCGGATCGGCAGGCGCATCGAGATCGAGTTCACCGGTGAGCCGGATCTGGACCGCGCCCGGGAGATCGCCGACAAGCTGCTCGCCAACCCGGTCATCGAGGACTTCACCGTCCGTCTGGTCGAGGCCGACGACCTGCTGGACGCGCGCCCGTGACCGCGCGCGTGGGTGTGGTGACCTTCCCCGGCTCGCTGGACGACGGGGACGCCGCCCGGGCCGTCCGCATCGCCGGCGGTGAGCCGGTCCGGCTCTGGCACGGTGACGCCGACCTGCGCGACGTCGACGCCGTGGTGCTGCCCGGCGGCTTCTCGTACGGCGACTACCTGCGCTGCGGGGCGATCGCCCGGTTCGCCCCGGTGATGGAGACCGTCGTCGACGCCGCCCGTGGCGGGCTGCCCGTCCTCGGCATCTGCAACGGCTTCCAGATCCTCTGCGAGGCGCACCTGCTCCCCGGCGCGCTGACCCGCAACCAGCACCTGCACTTCCGCAACCGGGACCAGGTCCTGCGGATCGAGGCGACCGGCACCGCCTGGAGCAACGAGTACCAGCCCGGCCAGGAGATCCTCGTCCCGGTCAAGAACGGCGAGGGCTGCTTCGTGGCCGACACCGCCACGCTGGACCAGCTCGAAGCCGAGGGGCGGGTCGTCGCCCGCTACCTCGGCGGCAACCCGAACGGGTCGCAGCGGGACATCGCCGCGATCACCAACGCCGCCGGCAACGTGGTCGGCATCATGCCGCACCCGGAGCACGCGGTGGAGGCGCTCACCGGCCCGTCCCTGGACGGTCTCGGCTTCTTCACCTCGGTCCTCAAGCACCTGGTGGGAGCGCCGGCGTGAGCCGGCACCACAGGATCATCGGTCAGCTCAGCCACCCCCGTCCCGGTGGCCGCGAGCGCAGCGAGGAGAGGTCATGACCACCCAACCGGACCCGGCCGCCCCGGTCAGCCCGGCCGCCGCCGCGAGCGCCCCGGCCGTCCCGGCCCGCCCGTCGGCTGTCGACCCCCGGGCTGTCCGGCTCGACACCGTGCCCCGCGCCGCCGACACCCCCGAAGAGCTTCAGCCGTACGCGGAGCTGGGGTTGCGCGACGACGAGTACGACCGGATCCGGCAGATCCTCGACCGTCGGCCCACCCAGTCCGAGCTGGCCATGTACTCGATCATGTGGAGCGAGCACTGCTCCTACAAGTCGAGCAAGGTGCACCTGCGGCAGTTCGGCGAGAAGGCCCCGCCGAGCGACCGGCTGCTGGCCGGCATCGGCGAGAACGCCGGCGTCGTGCAGATCTCCGACGAGCTGGCGGTCACCTTCAAGGTCGAGTCGCACAACCACCCGAGCTTCGTCGAGCCGTACCAGGGCGCGGCGACCGGCGTCGGCGGCATCGTCCGGGACATCCTCGCCATGGGCGCCCGCCCGGTCGCGGTGATGGACCCGCTGCGCTTCGGCGCGGCCGACCACCCGGACACCGCCAGGGTGCTGCCCGGCGTGGTGGCCGGCGTCGGCGGGTACGGCAACTGCCTCGGCCTGCCGAACATCGGCGGCGAGGTCGTCTTCGACCCCTGCTACCAGGGAAACCCCCTGGTCAACGCGCTCTGCCTCGGTGTGCTGCCGGTGGACCGCCTGCAGAAGAAGGAGGCCGCCGGCCCCGGCAACGTGGTGGTGCTGATGGGCGCCAAGACCGGCCGGGACGGCATCGGCGGGGTCTCCGTGCTGGCCAGCGCCACCTTCGACGAGGGCAGCGAGAAGCGCCGCCCGTCCGTTCAGGTCGGCGACCCGTTCATCGAGAAGCTGCTGATCGAGGCGTGCCTGGAGCTGTACGACGCCGAGCTGGTCGTCGGCATCCAGGATCTCGGCGGGGCGGGGCTGACCTGCGCGCTCACCGAGACCGCCGCGGCGGCCGGCACCGGCATGCGGGTCTGGCTGGAGCGGGTGCCGCTGCGCGAGCCGTCGATGGAGCCGCACGAGATCCTCGCCAGCGAGTCCCAGGAGCGGATGCTGCTGGTCGTCGAGCCGGAGCAGCTCGACGCGGTGCTGAAGACCTGCGAGAAGTGGGGCGTGCTGGCCACCGCGATCGGTGAGGTCACCCCGCCGGCCGAGGACGGCCGGCCGGGCCGGCTGCTGATCACCTGGCGGGACCAGACCGTGGTGGACGTGCCGCCGGGCTCGCTCGTCGACGACGGCCCGGTCTACGCCCGCCCGATGCGGGAGCCGGCCGACCTGATCCTGCTCCAGGCCGACCGGGCCGAGACGCTGCCCCGGCCACGTACGCCGGAAGCGCTGCGGGAGACCCTGCTGCGCATGGTCGCCTCACCGAACCTCTGCGACCGCACCTGGGTCACCGAGCAGTACGACAGGTACGTGCTGGGCAACACCGTGCTCGCCCAGCCGGAGGACGCCGGCGTGATCCGGATCGACGAGCGCACCGGCCTCGGCGTCGCCCTGTCGGTCGACGGCAACGGTCGCTACGCGCGCCTCGACCCGTACCACGGCACCCGGCTGGCGCTCGCCGAGGCGTACCGGAACGTCGCGGTGACCGGCGCGAAGCCGATCGCCGTCACCAACTGCCTGAACTTCGGCTCGCCGGAGGACCCGGGCGTGATGTGGCAGTTCGCCGAGGCCGTGCGGGGTCTCGCCGACGGCTGCCAGGAGCTGGGCATCCCGGTCACCGGCGGCAACGTCAGCTTCTACAACCAGACCGGCGCGGCGGCCATCCACCCGACCCCGGTGGTCGGCGTGCTCGGCATCCTCGACGACGTCGCCGAGCGGGTGCCGATGGGCTTCGACCCGCGTCCGGCCGGCGAGCACGACCTGATCTTCCTGCTCGGCGAGACCCGTACCGAGCTGTCCGGCTCGGAGTGGGCCTGGGTGACCCACGGTCACCTGGGCGGCGTGCCGCCGAAGGTGGACCTCGACGCCGAGCGGGCGCTGGCCGAGCTGCTGGCCGAGGCGGCCCGGGTCGGGCACCTGAGGTCCGCGCACGACCTCTCCGACGGCGGCCTGGCGCAGGGCCTGGTGGAAGCCTGCCTGCGGCGGGGCGTCGGCGCGCAGGTCGCCGTGCCGGAGCGGTTCACCGGTGGGTCGATGCCGTTCGTGTACCTGTTCAGCGAGTCCGCCGGGCGGGCCCTGGTCTCGGTGCCGCGCGGCCACGAGAAGGCGTTCACCGCCCTGGCCGCCGAGCGGGGCGTGCCGGTGGAGCCGATCGGGGTCACCGCCCCGACCGGTGCCGCGCTGGAGGTGCGCGGTCAGTTCCAGGTCGGCCTGGACGAGTTGCGGGCCGCGTACACCGGGACGCTGCCCAGGCTGTTCGGTGGCCCGGACGTGGTCGACGTGCCGGCCCCGGCAGCCGGTGTGGCCGGCGCGGTCGAGGCGGTGCCGCTGGCCGACATCCCGCCGGTCGACGCCGCCGCGCAGACCGACCCGCCGATCGCCGGGTCGGTGCCCGCCACGACCGCCCCCGACGAGCCGGCCCCGGTCGACCCGACGGACGCGGACAGCGCGTCGGAGACCGTCGGGCCGGACGCCGATCCGGCGGCGGACGCCGTCGGGTCGGGCGCGGACAGCGCGGCGGACGCCGGTGCCGGGTCGGAGGCCGCAAGGTCGGACGCGGCGGGCCGGCCGGACGCCGGGGCCGGTCCGGTCGACGGCGGGGAAGCAGATCCGCCGGCCGGTTCCGCCCGACACTGACGCGATGGCCGCCACGGTCTTCACCCAGCCCGGATCGGGCGCCCGGTTCGACTGGGGGTTGGCCGGGGCGGCCGAGCTCGGCCGGGTCTGCGCCGTCCTGGTGGTGGTGGACGTGTTGTCGTTCACCACCTCCGTGGAGGTAGCGGTGTCCCGTGGCATGCGGGTACACCCGTTCCCGTGGGGCGAACAGGCCGCCGAGTACGCCCGCCGGGTGGCCGGCACGGTCGCGGTGGGCCGCCGGCAGACGACCCCCGAGCACCCGTGGTCACTCTCCCCGGCCGCGTTGCGGGCCGCGCCCGTCGTGCCCGACCTGGTGCTGCCGTCGCCGAACGGCTCGGCGATCTGCGCGGCGGCCAGCTCGACCGGCCGGCCGGTCGTCGCGGCCTGCCTGCGTAACGCGGCGTCCGTCGGACGTTGGCTGTGCCACCACGGGTACGGCGCCGACGACGCCCCGATCGGGGTGGTCGCCGCCGGTGAGCGCTGGCCGGACGGATCGCTGCGCCCCTGCGTGGCGGACCAGCTCGGCGCGGCGAACGTGTTGGACGCGATCTCCGACGTGCCGGTCGGTCTGTCCGTCGAGGCGGCGATGGCGCTTGCCGCGCTCGCCAGCACCCCGGACGTGCCGGCGGCCGTCCGGGGGTGCGTCTCCGGCCGGGAGCTGGTGGAGGGTGGCTTCGCCGGGGACGTCGAGATGGCGGCTCAGGTCGACGTGTCCGACGTGGTGCCGGTGCTGCGTCAGGGCGTCTTCACCGCCTACTGAGCCGCGCCGGCAGCCTCAGGCTACTGAGCCGCGCCGGCAGCCTCAGGGCCCAATCCGTTTCGGGGATAACGCGGCATCGGGACGAATCGTCACCGCGATATCCGGGATCTGGCGTGGGTCAGTCCCGACGCTGGGCGGCCGTCCCGAGGGAGGCCGCCCTTTCTGACGCCTGGGCTCAGTCTTCGCGCCGGTCGGCGGCGCGGAGACCGTTCAGTCTTCGTGCCAGTCGGCCCGGCGACCGCTGCGGTCCTGCGGAGGCTGACCGTCCCGGCCCCGGCCACCCTGGTCGTAGCCGCCCTGCTGGTCGTACCCGTAGCCGCCCTGCTGGCCGCCCTGGCCGCCGTAGCCGCCCTGCTGGTCGTAGCCGCCGCGCGGGTCGTAGCCGCCCTGCTGGTCGTAGCCGCCGGAGCCGTAGCCGCCCGAGCCGTAACCGCCGCCGGGCTGGTCGTACCCGTAGCCGCCCTGCTGCTGCCCGCCCCGGTCGCCGCCGTAGCCGCCCCGGCCGCCCTGGTCGTAGCCGCCCTGCTGGTCGTAGCCGCCACCGGCCGGCGTGCCGCCGTAGCCGTACCCGCCGGTCGGTTCCTGGCCCCGGCCGTAGCCGCCCTGGGTCTGGTCCGGGCCGTAGCCGTGACCGCCGTCGGCCGGCTGGTAGGTCGAGGTGGGGTAGGGGTCGGCGGGCGGAGCGTACCCGGGGGCGCTGTCGCCGCCGTAGCGACCGGTGGGCTCGTCGAACCGTTCCCCGTAACCGCTTCCGCCCTGGTTGGGGGTGGCGTATCCGCCGCCCGGCGTGCCGTAGTCCTGCTGGCCGCCGTAGCCGCCGCCGCCCGATGCGGGGGCGTTGCCGTAGCCGCCGCCACCGGACGCGGGCGCGTTGCCGTAGCCGCCGCCGCCCGATGCGGGGGCGTTGCCGTAGCCGCCGCCACCGGACGCGGGCGCGTTGCCGTACGGGCCGCCGGAGGACGGGGCGTTGCCGTAGCCGCCCGCGCCGTAGCCGCCGACCTGAGTACCGGCGGAGTCGCCGTAGCCGCCGCCCCAACCGGTCTGCCCGGACTGACCGCCGTAACCCGGCCCCTGCTGCGGGGGGATCGGGGGCGCGCCGTACGGGTCCGGCGGGACGTCGTCGACCAGCGGCCGGTTGTGCATCATGGTCGGCGCGTCGGCGAGGGCCGCGCCGCCGACCATGGTCGGGTCGGCGCCGACCCGGTTGACCACCCGGGTCTGGTCGTCCGCGCCGCCCCGGTACGCCCCGCGCGCGGCGGGAACCGTGCCGCCCGCCGGCGCGCCGGTGTCGGCCTCCGGGTCGTCCTCGTCGACGCTTTCCTTGCGCTTCATCCAGAGCAGCACGATCGTGCCGACGCCGATGGCCACGAAGAGACCACCGAGGACGATCAGCAGCCACGAGCCGAACCCGCCGGAGTCCTCTTCGTTGGCGGCGTTGTCGGGCGTCCCGGGAGCGGCCTCGGTGGTCTCGGCGGTCGGCTCCTCGGTGGGGTCCTCCGTCGGCGTGGCCTCCTCGGTCGTCCCCGGGGTGGGGCTCGCGCTCGGCTCGACGGCCAGCGCGAGCGAGATCCGCTGACCGGTGACGCTCTGCCCGGCGTTGGCGGTGATGGACATCGTCTTGCGGACGTCGTTGAAGGTGGCGCCCAGCTCGATCCGGCCCGGGGAGATCGGGTTCTGGGTGCTCCCGTCGAACCGCCAGTCGCCGTCCTCGTCGGTGGTGGTGGTGTACGTGTGCCGCTGCGAGTCGATGAGCGCGACGGTCGCGTTGGGCACGGCCTTGCCGTCGCCGGAGTTGGTCACCCGGCCGGAGATCCGCTTGACCGTCTGGACCTGCGGCTGCGTGGTGGGCGCGGCCCGGCCGACCAGCGTGACGCTGGTGCTGGCCTCCTTGGTCTCGCCCGGCCCGCTCGCGTCGGTGGCCCGGACCGTGACGACCGCGGTGCCGTTGGCCGCGTCCTCGGCGAGCTGGAAGGTCGCCTCGAAGGAGCGGCCCTCGGTGACCCGACTGTAGGAGCAGCCGTCGACGCACCGCAGTTTGCCGTTGTTGGAGCTGACCTGGACGTTCGCCGGTGGGGCGCCGTCGGCGAAGTCGAGCGAGAAGCGGACCTTCGTGGACCTGCCGGCCTCGACCGAGCTCGGGGACGCCGACACGTCGTTGACGTCCGGGGCGGCCAGGGCGGGTGTGGCGGGGACGGCGAGCAGGGCGCCGGCAACCAGCGCTACGACCACACCGGCCCGCTGCTGCCAGGCACGTCGGTGTGTTGACACGTCCACCGCCTTCCGGTCTGACCTCCCCGGCTCCGACGGGGGTACCGGGCCGGGGATCATCACGGTTCGAATAACGCCGTCGGCAACTATGCCTTGTCTGCCTGGATCGGCGCGACCCAGGGCCGATGTCGGCCAGGTTACCGACGAGTCGTATCGTCCCGTCGTGTCCTCTCCGCACATAAAGTCCGCCGCGGTCGCGGCGGCGCTCGCGGCGCTCGACGAGGGGCGTACGCCCGAACGTCCGGTCCTCCGTGCGGCGGTCCGGGCACTGCTGGCTGCCCTTGCGGACCAGGCCCCCGGCCGATCGGTGGAGGTGCGTGTTCCACCATACGGCGCGATTCAGTGTCTTCCGGGGCCGCGACACACCCGCGGTACGCCGCCGAACGTGGTGGAGATGTCGCCGCCGGTGTGGCTGGCGCTCGCCACCGGACGCTTGGAGTGGTCCGTGGCGATCACGGAGGGTCGCGTTCAGGTGAGTGGGAGCCGGGCTGATCTCTCCGCCCATCTCCCCCTGTAGCTGGGATGATCACTTCTTGTCGATGACCGATGGGAGTGGCTCCGTGACTGTCGGTATACGGGGCCCTCGCGTACACTGTCAGGCGACGTCCCGGCCAACCGCGCGAGATCTGTGTGCGTGACCCAGTCTGTGTGTGTGAACCACCGGAGCAATCAGACCAGCAAGAGGGAGCGGCAGGTGCCCCGAGGCGACGGCCGGCTGAGCCATGACCTTGATCCCCAGCGACCCGGTCCCCAGGACGCCTGTGGCGTGTTCGGTGTGTGGGCGCCCGGCGAGGAGGTCGCCAATCTCACCTACTTCGGGCTGTACGCGTTGCAGCACCGGGGCCAGGAGGCCGCGGGCATCGCGGTGAGCGACGGCGCCAGCGTCGTGGTCTACAAGGATCTCGGCCTGGTGGCACAGGTCTTCGACGAGCCGACCCTGGCCAGCCTACGTGGGCACCTGGCGATCGGGCACACCCGGTACTCCACCACCGGCGGCTCGACCTGGGAGAACGCCCAGCCGACCATCCGGGCGACCAGCGCCGGCACCACCGTCGCGCTGGCCCACAACGGCAACCTGGTCAACAGCGCGGATCTCCAGCGGGAGGTCGCCGACCGGGGCCTCGGCTCGGACGGCGCGACCAGCGACACCTCCCTGGTCACCATGCTGTTGACCAGCCACCCCGACCTGTCCGTCGAGGCCGCCGCGCTGGAGGTGCTGCCGAAGCTGCGGGGGGCGTTCAGCTTCGTCTTCATGGACGAGACGACGCTCTACGCGGCCCGCGACCCGCACGGCGTACGGCCGCTGGTGCTCGGCCGGCTGGAACGGGGCTGGGTGGTGGCCAGCGAGACGGCCGCGCTGGACATCGTCGGCGCGAGCGTGGTCCGCGAGGTCGAGCCGGGCGAGCTGATCGCCATCGACGTCGAGGGGCTGCGGTCCACCCGGTTCGCCGCGCCGGAGCCCAAGGGCTGTCTCTTCGAGTACGTCTACATCGCCCGGCCGGACGCCACGCTGGCCGGGCGGAACGTGCACTCCACCCGGGTGCAGATCGGTCGGCAGCTCGCCAAGGAGCACCCGGTCGAGGCGGACCTGGTCATCCCGGTGCCGGAGTCCGGCACGCCGGCCGCGATCGGGTACGCCGAGGCGTCCGGCATCACGTACGGCGCGGGCCTGATGAAGAACCCGTACGTCGGGCGGACCTTCATCCAGCCGTCGCAGACCCTGCGTCAGCTCGGCATCCGGCTGAAGCTCAACCCGTTGCGGGAGAACGTCCGGGGCAAGCGCGTCGTGGTGGTGGACGACTCGATCGTCCGGGGCAACACCCAGCGCGCGATCGTCCGGATGCTGCGCGAGGCGGGCGCGCTGGAGGTGCACGTCCGGATCTCCTCGCCGCCGGTGACCTGGCCCTGCTTCTACGGCATCGACTTCGCCACCCGGGCGGAGCTGCTGGCCAACGGGCTGGACAACGAGGGCGTCCGGCGGTCGATCGGCGCCGACACCCTGGGTTACGTATCGTTGCCCGGTCTCATCGCCGCGACCGAGCAGCCGAAGACCCGGCTCTGCCGGGCCTGTTTCGACGGGGAGTACCCGATCGAGCTGCCCGCCGGGAACCTGATCGGCAAGCACGTGCTCGAAGGGGTGGGGCGTCGGGTCACCGGCGCCGCGCCGGAGGCCGGCGCCCGTTCCGCGTCCGCGGGCGGGGAGCAGGCCGCCACTCCACCACTCGTCGCCACTCCGGGCGGCCCGACCGCACACCCGTAGCACCACCAGCCGGCGCCGGGCCGTCGGCGACCGTGACCGACGGTCGACGGGGGTCCGGTCGAGGACCACAAAGGGGAGAACCGTGACGCACGTGTCCGAGCGCAACGGCGCAGGTAGCAGCCAGACCGGCGCCGGTGGCGACCGTCAGCCCTGGACGGCCGGCAGCGGCCGTCCCGCCCGCAAACGCGGCATGTCGTACGCGGACGCGGGGGTCTCGATCGAGGCGGGCGACCGCGCGGTGGAGCTGCTCAAGTCCAAGGTGCGCCAGACCCGGCGGCCGGAGGTGCTGGGTGACCTGGGCGGCTTCGCCGGCCTGTTCCGCCTGGACACGAAGAAGTACACGAACCCGATCCTGGCCTCCTCGACCGACGGGGTGGGCACCAAGCTGGTCATCGCCCAGCAGCTCGGCATCCACGACACCATCGGCATCGACCTGGTCGCGATGGTGGTCGACGACCTGGTGGCGTGCGGCGCGGAGCCGCTGTTCCTGCTGGACTACATCGCCTGCGGCGAGGTCGTCCCGGACCGGGTGGCCCAGATCGGCGCGGGCATCGCCGACGGCTGCCGGTACGCCGGCTGCGCGCTGCTCGGCGGGGAGACCGCCGAGCACCCGGGGGTGCTGCGTCCCGACGAGTACGACGTCTCGGCCACCGGTGTCGGCGTGGTGGAGGAGGCGGACATCCTCGGCCCGGACCGGGTCGAGGTCGGTGACGTGGTGATCGCCATGCGGTCGTCCGGGCTGCACTCGAACGGCTACTCGCTGGTCCGGCACGTGCTGCTGGGCGCCGGCCGGATGCGGCTGGACGTGGTGATCGACGACTTCGGCCGGCAGCGCACCCTGGGCGAGGAGCTGCTCACCCCCACCAAGATCTACGCGCAGGACTGCCTCAAGCTGATCGCCGAGGCCGAGGTGCGGGCCATCGCCCACGTGACCGGCGGCGGCATTCCGGGCAACCTGGTGCGGATCCTGCCGGAGCACGTGGACGCCGTGGTCAACCGGTCCACCTGGAAGCCGCAGCCGATCTTCGACCTGGTGCAGGCCAAGGGTCGGATCGAGGACAACGAGATGGAGACCACCTTCAACATGGGGGTGGGCATGTTCGCGATCGTCTCGGCCGAGGACGCCGACCGGGCGCTGGCCACTCTCGCCGGTCGGGGCGTGGACGCCTGGCAGGCCGGCGAGATCATCGAGGGCTCCGGCAACGTGCAGATGGTGGGTCAGCACACCCGAGGCTGAGCCGCTCACCAGCTCATGATCAGTCGTACACCCGATGAGGGGTTCACCCGACTGGCCGACGCCGCCTAGCCTGAAGGTTCCTCAGGTGAACGGCGAAGGAGGGCGATGGTTGCCCGGAGACGTACGTTCAGCGGGATGCGCGGGGTGGCCGCCGTCCCGACGTACGTCGTGATGCAGCCGACCACCCTCTGCAACCTGGACTGTGCCTACTGCTATCTCCCGTTCCGCCACCGCGACCGGCGTATGCCGGTGGCGGTGGCGGCGGCGGTCGCCGAGTCGGTCAACCGGTGGGCCGAGCGGGGGCGGTTCTCGGTGGTCTGGCACGGCGGGGAGCCGCTGGCCGCCGGTCGGGAGCACCTCGCCGCGCTGATCGCGCCGTTCGGCCCGCAGGTGGAGCACCACGTGCAGACCAACGCCACGCTGATCGACGACGAGTGGTGCGCGTTCTTCGCCGGGCACGGCGTGCGGGTCAGCGTGAGCGTGGACGGCGGGCGGGCGCGCAACGCCGAGCGGGTCACCCGGGCCGGCCGGCCCGCGTACGACCGGATCCTGCGTGGGGTGGCGACGCTGCGCCGGCACGGGCTGCCCTTCTCGGCGCTCGCCGTGGTGAGCCGGCCCGCGCCCGGCCTCGCCGCCGAGCTGTACGACTACTTCCTCGACCTGGGCTGCGAGGTGCTCGGGATCAACATCGAGGAGACCGAAGGGGTGAACGTCCGGGGCAACGCGCACGACGCGGCCACGGTGACGGCCTTCTGGGCCGAGCTGGTGGCCGCCTGGCGGCGGGACCCGCGTATCCACCTGCGCGAGGTGGAGTGGTCCCTGCGGTTCGCCGCGGCGGTCCTGGACGGTACGGCGGACGACGTGCTGCCCCGGCGGCTGGACCCGATCCCGACCGTCGGGCACGACGGGTCGGTGACGGTGCTCTCACCCGAGCTGGCCGGTTTCTCCGACCCGCGCTACGGGGACTTCACCAGCGGCAACGTGTTGGCCACCCCGCTGGCCGAGATCGTGGCCGACGCGGAGCGGACGTCATGGGTGGGCGAGTTCCTGGACGGTGTCGAGGCGTGCCGCGCCTCGTGCCCGTACTTCGGCTTCTGTGGCGGTGGACACGCCGCCAACCGGTACTTCGAACAGGGGCGGTTCGACGGCACGGAGACCGAGCACTGTCGCAACAGCAAGATCCGCCTACTGGAGGGAGTGTTGGAACATGCCCGAGATCACCAGTCACCGGCAGCCTGAGCGTGCCGGAGGGACGTTCGTGGATCCGGTGGCGGAACGCGTCCGGGACCTCGCCGCCGGGCTCACCGCGCTGCTCGACGAGGCCGAGGCGGCCCGCCGGCTGCGGGCGGAGGTCGCCGGGGCCAGCGGAGTCGCCGGGAGCGACGGGGCCAGCGAGGTCGCCGGGAGCGACGGGGCCAGCGCGGTCTGCGCCTGGAACCACTTCGAGAACATCCCGACGTTCTACAACTGGAACAACCGACCCCGGTGAGCGGGTCGCCGCCGGCGTGCCGCGGCGGGCCGGAAGGGGCGGGTGGAGGGCCGAGGACCTGCCGGCAGGCCGTCACCGGCACGGCAGGTCCTTGACCCTCGGGTTGCTCACGCCGACACCTGCCGGGAGCACATGCGTGAGCACGCGGGACGTGCCGCGTGCTCAGATGTGACCGTGGGTGGGATCAGCGGGCGGGACGGACCCAGGGATCCGGGTCGTCGTCCGCATGGTCCTCGTCGTCGTCGTCGACATACTCTTTGTAGTCGTCGTCGAAGTCGTGGTCCGACTTACGGCTGCCGCCGAGTTCTCGCTGCAAGGCGGCGAGGTCGGTGTTCGGGGAGTGGTACTTCAGCTCCCGGGCCACCTTTGTCTGCTTGGCCTTAGCACGGCCGCGCCCCATGGCTCGACCCCCTCGCACAGAATTCGGGGCAGCCCGAAGGCGGGCCCCGATGACGTCAGGCATCTCTCGTGGCTCTTACGGTACATGGGGATGCCCACGTTCGGCACCTCGGGTTACCGTCGGCGGGCCCTGCGCGTCGCAGTCGACCGGCCATTACGAATTGTACCGGGTAAGGAGCGCTGTCGGAGCCGCCCGTGACGTTGCCCAATATGGGCAGACGACCTGCATTCGGGGCGTTCCGGGCATACGCCGTAAGGGGGCGGTGGGGGACGGCCGGTGCCCGCCCCCGAACCGTCCGTCAGGGCAGGAGGATCGTCCGGAGCCGCCCCACGTCCGCCATCCGTCGCTCGGCGAGCCGGTCCGCCGCCACCGCCGGCGGCACCCCCTCGTCGTCGGCGAGCCGGAGGATCTCCCGGGTGGTGTCGTAGATCCGGGTGGCCCGCAGCTTGGCCCGGTCGAAGTTGAAGCCCTCGATCTCGTCGGCGACCTGGATCACCCCGCCGGCGTTCACCACGTAGTCCGGCGCGTAGAGGATGCCCCGGTCGGCGAGGAGCTTCTCGATGCCCGGGTGGGCGAGCTGGTTGTTCGCCGCGCCGGCGACCACCTTCGCGCGCAGCGCCGGCACCGTGTCGTCGTCGAGCGCGCCGCCCAGCGCGCACGGGGCGTACACGTCGAGGTCGGCCGCGACCAGCGCGGCGGTGTCGTCGACCAGCTCGACCTCGGGGTGGGTCTGCCGGATCCGGTCGCAGGCGGCCGGGGCGACGTCGGTCGCCACCACCCGGGCGCCGTCCTCGACCAGATGACCGGTGAGGTGCCGGCCGACCTTACCCAGCCCGGCCACGCCCACCGTCCGGCCGGCCAGCGAGGGCGTGCCCCAGACGTGCTCGGCGGCGGCCCGCATGCCCTGGAAGACGCCCCAGGCGGTGAGGACCGACGAGTCGCCCGCGCCACCGTGCTCGACGCTGCGGCCGGTCACGAACCGGGTCTCCCGGGCGATCACGTCCATGTCCGGCACGTACGTGCCCACGTCGCAGGCGGTGTAGTAGCGCCCGCCCAGCGACTCGACGAAACGACCGTACGCGCGCAGCAGCGCCTCGCTCTTGAGCTGCCCCGGGTCTCCCCAGATGACCGCCTTGCCGCCGCCCAGGTCGAGGCCGGCCAACGCGTTCTTGTAGGCCATCCCGCGGGCGAGGTCGAGCACGTCGGCGAGGGCGTCGGCCTCACTGGCGTACGGGTAGAAGCGGGTGCCGCCCAGCGCGGGCCCCAGCGCGGTGGAGTAGATCGCGATGATGGCCCGCAGGCCGGTCTGCTTGTCATGGCAGAAGACGACCTGCTCGTGGCCGGCGGACCCGGGATCGTCGCTGCTGGCGAATACGCCCATGACTGCTCCTGGTGGTCGGTGTGCGTCCTCGTGGGACGCGGAACCTGGCAACGGCCGGCGGGATGGTGCCGGTGCCGTGGAGCCTAGTATCGGTCGCCGTCGCGCCGCCCGCCCACGTCGTCCGGCGTCGGCGGGGGCCGGTGGCGGGCCGGGCGGCGGGCCGGACCTCCAGACGTCCGCGCCGGTCGGATCCCCTTTCATGGGATGATCGCGCCGTGCCGTCGCTCTTCGCCTCATACCTGCGCGTGTACGAGCCGCTGGTCGCCTTCGACCGTGAGCGCCAGTCCTACTGGCGTCGATACGTCGAACAGGGCCGGGCGGTGGCCCCCAAGGAGGGGCCGAGCCGGCAGCGGACGGCGGTGATCGAGGCGCTGGGCGCGGGCTGGACCCGGCTGCCGGACCTGCCGGACGAGGCGTACGTCCTGCAGACCGGCGAGACCATGCTGGTCTGCCCGTGGAACCTGCGGGTGCGGGTGGCCGAGGCGGCGCTGAGCGCCCGGGAGGGCGTGCCGGCGGTGCTCGCCGACGCGTTCGTCCCGCCGGTCCTGGCCGGTCAGGCGAAGGCCGTGGTGGAGGACTGGCGCAGCGGGGCCCGGGTGCTGGAGCACGGGGTGCCCCGGCTGCACGAGCAGATCGCCACCTGGGGGGTGCCGCTGCGCTGGTTCGTCCTGGTGGATCCGGAGGAACGCGAGCTGGTCACCGAGCCCGGACGTCGACTGCTGCGGTACCGCACCGACATCTCCAAGGCCCGGCGACGCTCGTCCCGGGCGTTGACGGTGCTGCGCAAGTCGGTGGGGGAGGCGCCGATCACCGAGGCGGTGGAGGAGGCCGCCCGCTGGCTGGAGGAGTTCCATCCCCGCTCGGTGGTCGAGCTCGACTACGGGGGGCTGGTGGACCTGCTCTCCGTGGAGACGCTCCGGGCCGACGACTCACCCGAGCTGGTCGCGTCGGGTCTGGTCGGGCTCTCCCGGGGCGAGGCCGAGGAGGCCTCGGAGGCGTACGACAAGCTGGTCGCCCGATGGCGGGCGGTGCAGCTCCTCGAAAGGTGCAACTGACCCCAAAGGCACCCTGGGAGTGCTCCCATTCGGAGGTTGGTTCGTAGTTGACGCATCACGAACCGTGATCATGAGTCCGAATAAGGTAGGTTCTGGGGTGTAAAGGCGGTATAAATCGGGCATGGTTCATCCGTCCGTCTAGGGACCTTCGGCCGTTCGGCCCATGTCGGACATCGGGGACTAGCCGGACCATGGGAGACGCGTCGGCCGGCGGGACCCCGGCCGATGTCTATACATGTGGAGGAGTGACCGATGGCATCGCGAACGCACGAACCAGAGCCGCTGCTCACACCGGCCGAGGTGGCGTCGATGTTCCGTGTCGACCCGAAGACCGTGACCCGGTGGGCCAAGGCGGGCAAGCTCAGCGCGATCCGTACGCTGGGCGGGCACCGTCGTTACCGCGAGTCGGAGGTACGCGCCCTGCTCCAGGGGCAGATCCCCCAGCAGCGTCAGGGAGACTGACCGGCGACGACACAGACGTTCCACGATCAGGGGCGGCGGAGATCATCCGCCGCCCCTGATCCGTGTTCCGCCCCGGCCGCCCCGATGCGGGGTCAAGCGGAACCAGCCGCGGGCACCCGGCCGGGGGCTCAACCCACAGTCACCCGGATGCCGACCGTGCCCTGCTCGCCCCGGCGCAGCCGGCTGCCGAGCAGGGTCAACCGGCCCAACAGCCGGTACTTCCGCCGCAGCAGGCCCCTGATCCGCCGGGTGTCCGCCGGATCGCACACCGTCGCGTGACCGGGCACCGCCGGGCCGTGCGGGCGACCCCGCACGTCGCACGGGGCCACCGTCACCGTGCCGTCCCGCCGGATCCGCTTCACCTTGCCCGAGTCGGCCACCGTCCAGACCGCCAGGGCGTCACCGTCCTGGACCACCCACACCGGGGTGGCCACCGCCCGGCCGTCCCGACGGAACGTGGTGAGCAGGACGTACTTCTCCGCCCCGAGGCGGTCGAGAGCTGTCACCCCGCCACGATACGTCCGCCGGCCGGGACCGGTGGCCCGGACGCGACCCCGGGCGACCCGGGCGGTGGGACGCCCGTACCGCCGGGCGACCCGGGCGGTGGGACGGCCGCGACGCCCCGACGGTCGTCGGCGGCGGTGGCGGATAACGTGCCGGCATGACGCACGAACCGCAGCTCGGTGACGTGTTCGGCGAGGTGGTCCGGGACGCGTTCGCGGTGCACACCGGGGTCGGCCCCCGGCCGCTGGTCGGCGGGCGGTCGCCCCGACCGGTCATCGAGATCATCGAACGGGACGACGGGCTGATCAACGGCGCCCCGGCCGCGCACTACCTCGCCGCCCCGCAGGACTGGCCGCCGTACGACCACCGGGCCGTGGCGCGGGTCCGGGGCGCCACCCTGGACGTCGGGGTCGGGGCCGGCCGGATCGCGCTGCTGCTCCAGGAGCAGGGCGTACCGGTGACCGGGCTGGACACCTCGGCCGGGGCGCTGGCGGTGTGCCGCCGCCGGGGCGTACGGGACCTGGTGCACGGCACGGTCGACGCGCACGTCGCCGACGGGCGGCGGTACGACACGTTCCTGCTGCTCGGCAACAACCTCGGGCTGATCGAGGGACCGGACCGGGCGCCCGCCTTCCTGGCCGCGCTGGCGGCGCTGGCCCGCCCCGGCGCGCAGGTGATCGCGCAGGGCACCGACCCGTACGGCACCCGCGACCCGGTGCACACCGGCTACCACGAGCGGAACCGGCGGCAGGGTCGGCTGGGCGGGCAGTTGCGGCTGCGGCTGCGGTACCGGGAGCTGGGCACCCCGTGGTTCGACTATCTGGTCTGCTCGGTCGAGGAGCTGGCCACCCTGGTCGACGGCACCGCCTGGACGCTCGACGACGTCGACGACCGGGACGCCCCGTACTACCTCGCCACCCTCCGCCTGCGACGTCGGGAAGGGCCCTCGTCCTGACGCCTCGCGTACAGGAGGGGGCCCTTCCTCACGTCGGTCAGACCTGGACCGTCGGGGGGAGCTGCTGGGGTGGGAGGCCGCCGTCGCCGTCGACCACCTCGTCCGGGGTGCCGTCCTCGTCGATGTCGACCATGGTGATGTCGACCTTGCCGTCGCCGTCGGTGTCGAACTGGAACAGGTCGGCCCGACCGTCACCGTCGGTGTCGACCACCCAGACGTCGGTCTTCCCGTCGTTGTTGGTGTCCGCGCGGAGCAGGTCCACCCGCTCGTCGCCCCGGGTCTCCACCGTCGCCGGCGTCTCCGTCGTCTCGCTCATCGATCGTCCTTCCCTCGGTTGGGGGCGCTGTACCCGGATCCGCCGGCCCCCACGCCTGCCCGTCCGCGTGGAGCTGCCATAGGGTCGGCACATGAACGATCGTTTCGTCGTCGTCGGGGCCGGCACCATGGGGCTCGGCATCGCGTACGTGGCGGCCGGCGCGGGCCACGCCGTCGAGTTGGTGGAGGTGGACCGGGGTCGGGCCGCCGAGGCCCCGGCCGCGCTGGCGGCGCTCTGGGACCGGGCGGTCCGACGTGGCCGGCTCGACGCCGACGCGGCGGCGGCCGGCCGTGACCGGCTGACGCTGCGCGCCTCGCTGGCCGAGGTGCCCGCCGGGCCGGGGGTGGTGGTCGAGGCGGTGCCGGAGCGACTGGAGCTGAAACGGCGCGTGCTCGCCGAGGCTGCCGCGCTGCGCCCCGCCCTGCTGGGCAGCAACACCTCCAGCATCTCCATCGGGGAGCTGGCGGTGGGGCTGCCGAGCCCGGAACGCTTCCTCGGGCTGCACTTCTTCAACCCGGTCTGGGCGATGACGCTGCTGGAGGTGGTGGTCGGCCCGGCCACCACGACGGAGACCACCACCGCGGCCGTCGCCCTCGCGCGCCGGCTGGGCAAGGATCCCGTCGTGGTACGCGACCTGCCCGGCTTCGCCACCTCCCGGCTCGGCGTCACGCTCGGGCTGGAGGCGATCCGGATGGTCGCCGACGGGGTGGCCGCCCCGGCCGACATCGACAAGGCGATGGTGCTCGGCTACCGGCATCCGGTCGGGCCGCTGGAGCTGACCGACCTGGTCGGACTGGACGTCCGCCTCGACATCGCCCGCACCCTCCAGGCCGCCTACGGCGACCGGTTCGCGCCGCCGGAGCTGCTGGTGGAGATGGTCGCCCAGGGCCGGCTGGGCAAGAAGTCCGGCCAGGGCTTCTACCACTGGGAAGGCGGCGTGAAACAGTGAGCGCGAGGAGTGAGCGGAGCGAGCCCCGCAGTCGCGAACGGAAGGCGGGCACGGTGAGCGCGAGGAGTGAGCGGAGCGAGCCCCGCAGTCGCGAACGGAAGGCGGGCACGGTGAGCGCGAGGAGTGAGCGGAGCGAGCCCCGCAGTCGCGAACGGAAGGCGGGCACGGTGAGCGCGAGGAGCGAGCTTGCGAGCCCCGTAAGGCGAGCACGGTGAGCGGGTTGCGGGTGGAGGAGCGGCCGGACCGGCTGGTGGTGACGCTGGCCCGGCCGGAGAAACGCAACGCCATCGACGCGGACCTGATCCGCGAGCTGCACGAGGTGTGCGCCGAGCTGGAGGCCCGCCCCCGGCTGCTGCTGCTCACCGGGGGCGTCGACGGCATCTTCGCGGGCGGGGCGGACATCGGCCAGCTCCGCGAGCGGGGCCGGTTGGACGCGCTCGCCGCGATCAACTCGGCGGCGTTCGCCCGGATCCGGGCGCTGCCGCTGCCGACCGTGGCGGCCGTCGACGGGCCGGCGCTGGGCGGCGGCGCGGAGCTGGCGTACGCCTGCGATCTGCGGGTGTGCACGGCGCGCGCGGTGTTCGGTCAGCCGGAGGTGCGGCTGGGCATCCTGGCCGGCGCGGGCGCGACGTACCGGCTGCCGGCGCTGGTCGGCGAGGCCCGGGCCAAGGAGCTGCTGTTCACCGGTCGGCGGGTGGACGCCGACGAGGCGCTGCGGATCGGCCTGGTCAACCGGGTGGTGCCCGAGCCGGCCGACCTGCTCGACTGCGCGCACGGCCTGCTCGACGAGATGGCCAAGGGGTCGACGCTGGCGTTGCGGCTGACCAAGCTGGCCGTCGACGCCCCGGCGGCGGCCCATCCGCAGCTCGACCTGGTCAGCCAGGCGGTGCTCTTCGAGGACGAGGAGAAACGCCGGCGGATGACGGACTTCCTGGAGCGGCGGCGTTCCCGGTAGGCGGTGGGTCCGTTGAGCGGGTGGGTCCGGGGCGGCCGGTGTCGACCGCCCCGGACGGTCACGGCTGGACCGGCACGTCCGCGTCGTCGAGGGCGAGGATCACCGCCGCCGACTCGGCGAAGCCGATGAGCAGCACCGCGTCCGCGCCGAACTCCTTGATCTCGCGGGCGCCGGCGCTGAAGTCGACAGGCGGGGCGTCGGCGTCCGCCGGCGGCTCGTAGGTGAGCAGCCGGACCGCGTCGGCTCCGAGACCGGCCCGTTCCAGCTCGGTGCGGACGAAACCCTGAAGGCCCTCGCCGTACGAGTCCTTGCGGGCCACCAGCGCCACCTTGCGGGGGCCGTCCCGCAGGATCACGTCGGCCAGCGCCCGCCCCTGGAGGCTGTCCGGCGGCGCGGTACGGAAGTAGAGGCCCTTGTCGTCCACCTCGGTCAGGGCGGAGTCGGTGTTCGACGGGGAGAACAGGATCCGGCCGGCCGCCACCACCTCCGGCAGCACGGCCATCGAGATGCCGGACGCGCCGGCGCCGATGATGACGTGCGCCCCCTCGCGGAGGTGCGACGCCACGGTGGCCTTCGCGACGTTCGGGGCGGTGCCGTCGTCGCCGTCGAGCCAGACCACCGGCTCGCCGAGCACCCCGCCGGCGGCGTTGATCTCCCGTACGGCCAGCGCGGCCCCGGCCGCCAGCGGCGGGTACGCCAGCGCGAGCGCGCCGGTGCGGGGCAGCAGCCCACCGAGGACGAGCGGCGCGCCACTGCTGGCCGGCACCTTGCCGCGCTGCCGGAAGCCCTTCGGCGGGGCCTTGGTGCTCGCCGCCGACTCGTCACCGGCGCCCACGAACTCGGTCTTGCCGTCGTTGAGCCGCTGGTCGTCGAAGTGCAGGGTGCCGTAACTGGCGGTGGCCGGCTCACCGGCGTCGGTGAAACCGGCCCGGGTCATCGAGACGCTGCGGTACTCGATGTCCTGACCGGCCCGGGCCAGCTCCAGGCAGCCGGCGGCGTCCTCGCAGCGTTGGCCCTCGTTGGTGACGCCGTTGATCTGCTTCGCGACGGCCGCCGGGGCGGTACGGCCGGCGAGCTGGGCGGCGAGCGCGCTGATCAGCACCGCGTCGTACGACTCGGCCGCGTAGAGGAAGTCCTTCAACTCGGGGTCGACGGCCCGCAGCCGGCGTTTGAAGTCCTCCGGCAGCGGCGTCAGCGGCGTGGTGCCCTTCATGCCGTCGACCAGGTGGGCCCGGTCCTTCAGCTCACCCGGGTAG
This sequence comes from Micromonospora sp. WMMD882, assembly GCF_027497255.1. Classification (NCBI taxonomy): domain Bacteria; kingdom Bacillati; phylum Actinomycetota; class Actinomycetes; order Micromonosporales; family Micromonosporaceae; genus Micromonospora; species Micromonospora sp. WMMD882. The sequence goes on along the minus strand of NZ_CP114903.1, from coordinate 4,275,676 downwards.
GTGTTGAGCATGTTGCCGTCGGTGCCGTAGAGGCGCACCTGGTGGGTGTCGCCCTCTTCCGGCTGCTGTTGGTCCGTCCCGCACGCCCCGGTGGTGAGCAGGAGCGCCGCGCAGGCGGCCAGCGTGGCCATCCGCGAGCCGCGTGATCCGAGCATGGTCGTCGTCCCCCTCAGGCGAAGGTCCGCTGCGCACACTAGCCTGTCGTCGGCGCGCGTGGGACCGTGGATGCGGGCTGTTGCGCTGGTCCGGGCCGTTCGACACGGAGCGTGGCGGCGTGACCCCGTTGTGCTTTCGTCACTTGACGCAGTCCCGTACTGTTCGCCGCGTGACCGACGTACCGCAGCAGACGTTCGACGACGCGGCAGCCGTCCTCCGTTCGGCCCTGGCCGGGGACGGCGACGCGGTGGTGGACACCTTCGACTCGGTGGTGGACCGGTCCGGCGTGGCCGGGGCGTACGGGGTCGCCTGGTGCCTGGCCGCGACGATGGTCGGCGACGCGCTGCCGTCCGGCACGGCCGCGCTGGACTTCCCCGGCATCGACCAGGCCAACTACGACACCCGCTGGGTGGCCCGCTTCCTCAGCGCGTACGCCAACCGCGACCCGGACACCGGGGAGGCGCTGTTCGGGGCGGCGATCGCCGACGGGCTGCTGCCCGACTGCCTGCTCACCCTGGCCGGCTCGGCCGTCGCCACCCTCTACGGGCCGGACCGCCCGCCCACCGCTCAGTAGGCGTGGTACGCGGTCAGCGACTCGTACTGGTAGTAGTTGTTCGAGAAGCGGACCTTGAAGTTGACCCCGTCCTTGACGTTGGTCGCGACGACCGTCCAGCCGGAGTACGCCGGCAGGTACGTCCAGTAGTTGCAGTTGCTGGTTCGGTCGATGAAGATCACGCAGGCCTGGGTGCTGAAGGCGCTCGCGTTGCGGACGTTGATGTCGACGCACCGGCTGGTCGTCCGGTACGGGCCGGCCTGCCCGCCCCAGCCGCCGGTCTGGAAGTAGGAGCGGCTGGTGGTGCCGTAGCAGGTCGAGGTCGCGCCGAGGTTCTGCCCGGGGGCGGTGGCCTGCTCCGGCCCGACGACGGTCGGCGGCGGCGCGGCCTGGGTGGTGGTGGGGATCGTGATCAGCGCGATCGCCGTGACGGCGGCCAGCAGACGAGCGACCGGGGACGACATGGTTTCTCCAACCGTGGGGTGACGGTGGTGGGTCGAACGGTCGTCGCAGCCGGTCTGCCGCCTCGTCCCGCCCGCCCGTTTCGCGGAACGTGACGATCGTACTGATCGATACCGCACCCCGCTGCCCCGCCGTCCGGGCCGTGGTCCGGACGCGTCGTGCCGCAGCGGGCCGGCGGGCCGGGTGTGATAGCTGTTGGGGCATGTCCGACGCGATGCTCAGCAAGGTGCGCAAGCTGCTCGCCAAGGCGGAGGACCCGGCCTGCACCCCCGCCGAGTCGGCGGCCTGCACCGCCAAGGCGACCGAGCTGATCGCCCGCTACGGGGTCGACCGGGCGTTGCTGGCCGCCCGGGACCCGGCCACCGACCCGGTGGGTGACCGCATGGTGGACGTCGTCGCCCCGTACGCCCGGGACAAGGCCGACCTGCTCGCGGCGGTCGCGGACCCGCTGCGCTGCCGTTGCGTACGACGGCGGCAGGACGACGGGTACGCGATGCACCTGTTCGGTTTCGCCAGTGACCTGGCGCGCGTCGAGTTGCTGTTCACCTCGCTGCTGGTGCAGGCGGCGCACGGCCTGGCCGGGGCGGTGGTGCCACCGGGCGCGCACGCCGCGGCGTTCCGCCGTTCGTGGCTGGCCGGGTTCGCCCGGGTGGTCGGGGAGCGGCTGCTCGCCGCCGAGGAGGAGGCGGTCGCCGGGGCGACCGGGGCCGGGGCGCCGTCGGTGGCGCTGGTCCTGGTGGACCGCTCGGAGCGGGTCCAGCGCCGGCTGACCGAGGTCTACCCCCGGCTGCGCGCCGCCGCGCCGCGCCGGCTGGCCGGCGACGGGTACCACTCGGGGGCGAGCGCCGGCCGCCGCGCCGACCTGGGCGACCGTACGGTGGCCGGACCGACCCGCCGTGCCCTGGGCCGGAGCTGACCGGGCCGGCACAGCCGGCCGTGGGCGGGGTCAGGCCGGCCGTGAGCCGGCGCGGCCCGGTCGTGGACGGAGATCAGGCCGGATCAGGCCGGCTGCGGGCGGCTGCGGAGCGAGTGCAGGTAGCGGGTGAGCATCTCGTGCCAGCCGGCGGTCAACGCCTGCCGGTAGCCCTCCGCCGCGCTGCCGTGCCGGTCGAAGTGCCGGTGCTCGACCTCCACCCGGGTCCGTTCCGGGCCGTCGGCCCGGAACAGCACCTCCACCTCGCTGGCCTTGGACGGGTCCGGCACGGGCACCCGGTCGGGGCCGATCTGCCAGATGAAGACCAGGCGGCCGGGCGGCTCCCAGGTGAGCACGCGGCCCCAGTCCGAACGGAAGCCGTGCGGCCCGATCTCGTAGAGCATGCCGCCGGCCCGGGGCTCGATGCCCAGCTCGGTGAGGAAGTCCGGCCCGGACCAGGTGTACTCGGCGACCCACCAGTTGGTCAGGTCGGTGAAGCCGGTGAATGCCTCCTCGGGGGAGGCGGGAACGAGAAGAGTGCTGCGGAGCGAGAACCGGTCGACATCCTGACGGACGGCATCCGGCTCAGCGATCTCTCCCATAGGCCGGACCCTACCGGCTGCCGCCGCGCCACGCAGCGACCTTCTGACCGGTGGAATGGGCCGGTGACCTGCCGAAAAGCGGACAATCACCGACAGAATCCGTCCGCTCACGCTGTCGGCCCGGCGGCCAGGGCGTTGATTACAAGTCGGTAAACCGCGTGGCCGGCGAGCCATCGGACGGCCTGGACGGGTGGAACCTGGTGGGTGTCTCACCGCCGGCCCGGGAACGACCGGAACGCAGCGAAGCCCCTCACCGTGTTGCCACGGACGAGGGGCTTCCTGTAGCCCGGCGAAAGGCTATGTGGCCAGGGGCGGGGTCGAACCGCCGACCTTCCGATTTTCAGTCGGACGCTCGTACCAACTGAGCTACCTGGCCGTACCCGGGTCATGTTACCCCCCGGCGACGCGTGTGCCGCCGGACGGGTCGACTACCCGCCTACGCAGAACGCCGCGCGAGAAGCACGCGGCGTCAGCGTTGGCGGTCCTGACGGGACTTGAACCCGCGACCTCCGCCTTGACAGGGCGGCGAGCACTCCAACTGCTCCACAGGACCTAGCTCGTTACTGCCTCCGGCTTGCGCCGGATCGTGCCCCCAACGGGATTCGAACCCGTGCTACCGCCTTGAAAGGGCGGCGTCCTGGGCCGCTAGACGATGAGGGCGGCCCCGCCATCATTGCACACTCGCAACTCTTAGCGGACTTGCTCCCATCCGGCCCCGCCGGAGGCTTCGAAAGCATACGTGATGATCCGGCGGTGGACCAAACCGGTATGGCCAGCCGGGCAGGCTGCCACGAAACCACAGGTCAGCGGGGTCACTTCAGCTTGGCGAAGCCGTACCGGCGCTTGATCTCGCCGATCACCGCGGGGCAGGCGGCCAGCGTCGCGGCCCGGTCCCCGCCCCCGTCGTGCAGCAGGACGACCGCGCCGGGACGGAGGCCGGCGCTCACCCGGGCCACGATCTGCTTCGCCGGTGGCTTCGCCCAGTCCTGCGGGTCGACGTTCCAGTGCAGCGACTCCATGCCCCGCTCCTCGGCGACCGCGACCACCGCCGGCGTCCACCGGCCGCCCGGCTGCCGGTAGAAGCGGACCTCGGCCCCCGGGACGGCCTGCTCGATCGCCCGGTTCGTCCGGTCCAGGTCGGCGCGGATCTGCGACTTGGGCCGGCTGCCCAACGCCACGTCGTGCCGCCAACTGTGGTTGCAGAGCTGGTGCCCCTCCCGCACGATCCTGGCCACCAGGGCGGGGTGCCGCTCGACCCGGGCGCCGACCACGCAGAACACGGCCGGCGCCTTCGCCGTACGCAACGCGTCCAGGACCTTCGGTGTCCACGCCGGATCGGGGCCGTCGTCGAAGGTCAACGCGACGCCCCGCACCCCGGTGCTGCGGCGCAGCCCCGGCGGCAGCGGCCCGGGGCTGGTCTTCGGTCTGGGGCGGGGACTGGTGCCCGGTGGCGCGCCGGGCGGGGGGTCACCGGTCGGCTGCGGCGTCGGCGCGGCGGGCTCCGTCGACCCGGCGGGGCGGGAGAAGATCGGCGCGGGCTGCCCCGCCGAGCTGTGCTGGTCGAGGCCACCGCAGCCGGTGAGCAGGAGTAACAGGGCGGCACCGGCCATCGCCAGCGCGCGGCGCGTCATCGTGGTCGCTCCCGAGGGGTCCGGGGATTCGCGGGCCACCCGACGTTACGCGCTCTCTATTGGACAGTCACCTCCGGTCGCCCGCGTTCCGGCGACCCGGTCCATCCTCCGGATGTCGCCCGGCCCGCAGGTCAGGACGGGTCTCTGACCTGCATCTGGAGGGCCAGGGCGAGGGAGACGGCCTCGGCCAGGCTCGTCGGGCGGACCACGCCGGCCGGCAGCGCGTCGTCCCGCCAGCCGGGGCCGGCGGCGAGCACCAGCAGCGGCCGGCGGGGCACTGCGAGCAGCGCGGCGAGTTGGGCCGGCTCGGCGGTCGACCGGATCTGGGCCCAGACCACCACGACCGCCGGGGCGGTCCGGACGACGGCCTCCACCAGCGCCGCCACCGGCACCCGCGCGCCCAGCATGCGGTAGCCCACCTCGGCCTCGGCCAGCGCGGCGGCGAGCGCCTCCAACGGCAGGGTGTGCTGTTCCTCGTCGGCGCAGGAGAGCAGGACGCGCGCCGGGCCGGTGGCGGCGTTGCGCCGGGTGACCGCCGCGAACGTCTCGGACACACACCGGGAGACCAGATGCTCGACGTCGATCAGGCCGGACGTCGCGGCGTGCCGCTCACCGATGCCGACGAGCACCGGCCGCAGCAGACCGTCCCAGGTGGCGACGACGCCGGAGGCGGCGATCGAGTCCTCGATCACCCGGCATACGGCGGCCTGGTCCAGCCGCATGGCGGCACGGGCCAGGCCCCGGGCGGCCGGTCCGGCCCGACCGACCGGGATGGTCGCGCCGCCCCCGTCCCGGACGCCGGGGGCGCCCCGGCGGGGCGGGGGCAGCACCTCGGTCGGTGACTGGCGGGCCCACCGGGCCGCCTCGGCCGGGGTGACCCCCTCGGCGGTCAGCCGCCGCATGATCTCCAGCCGGGCCAGGTCGGCCGGGGTGTAGCGGCGGTGGTGGCCGGGCAGGTGCTCGCTGGGGCCGAGCCCGTAACGTTGGTGCCAGGTACGCAGCGTGGTGACCGCGACGCCGAGCCGGCGCGCGACGGCTCCGGCGCTCAGCGCCTCATCGGCCACCCGGCCGCTCCGGCGCGTCGTCCGCCGGAACGCCGGCGCGGTCGGGGACGGGTTCGGCTCCGGTGGCCCCGACAGCGGGTTCGGTGGCGGGCCGGGCGGCGGGTTCGGTGGCGGGCCCGACCCGGCCGGGGGCGGGTCCGGCGGGTCGCAGCAGGCGGTTCACCACGCCACCGAGCCACGGGGCGTACGCGCGGGGGTCGGCGTCGAGATCCGCCTCCAGCAGGACGGGGTCCACCCAACGCACCTCGGCGACCTCCGTCTCGTCGGGGCGCAGCGGCAGGTCGGCCGGCACCTCGGCGCGCAGCACGTGGTCGTACTCGAACTCGACCCGACCGGTGGCCGGGTCCTCGGCGTAGTAGACGTACACGCCGACCTCGGTGAGGTCGTACGGCCCGGCGCCGAGCTCCTCGGCCAGCCGCTTGTTGGCGGCGTCGGTGAGCGACTCGCCCGGCCCGGGGTGGCCGCAGCAGGAGTTGCCCCAGCGCAGTGGGAAGCGGGTCTTGGCGGCGGCCCGGCGTTGCAGCAGCACCCGACCGGCCGGGTCGACCAGCAGCACCGAGAACGCCCGGTGCAGCCGGCCCGGCGGCTGGTGCGCCTCGGCGACGCTGATCGCGCCGAGCGGCCGGCCGACGTCGTCGACCAGCTCGACCAGGTGCGCCTCACGGGAGGCCGGCTCGACCAGGTGGCTCTCACGGGAGGTCACGGGCGGGCACCTCCGGTGACGCGGTGGGCGGCGAGCTTGCCGGAGATGAGGACCATGGGAACCCCCACCCCCGGTTGGGTGCCTGATCCTACAAAAACCACGTTGGACAGTGTGCGGTGCAGGTTCGACGGGCGGAACGGCCCGGTCTGGAAGAGGCTGTGCGCCGAGGCGAACGGGGTGCCGGCGGCCATGCCCTGGTCGGCCCACTCGGCCGGGGTGACGATCTCGCGGACCTCGACGCCGTCGGCGAAGCCGACGTAACCGCGCTCCTCCAGGGTGGCGACCAGCTCGTCGGCGTAACGCCGGGCCAGGCCGCCGCGCCAGTCGAACGGGGCCCGGTCGAGGTTCGGCACCGGGGCGAGCACGTAGTAGGTGTGCCGTCCGGCGGGCGCGACCGACGGGTCGGTCCGGCTCGGGTTGGTGACCAGCAGCGACGGGTCGGTCATCAGGTCGCCGCGCCGGATCACCTCGTCGAAGGTGCCCTTCCACTTGCGACCGAAGTGGATGTTGTGGTGGGCGATCTGCGAGTACCCCTGCTTGGAGCCGACGTGCAGCACCACGCAGGACGGCGAGTAGGTGAGCCGGCGCTGCCGGGTGGGGGGGAGCAGGTCGCGGTAGGCGACCGGCAGGTCCGGGTTGAGCACCACCACGTCGGCCGGGATCCGCTCGCCGTCGGCGGTCAGCACGCCGGTGGCCCGGCCGTTGGCGGTCTCGACCCGGGTCACCGTGGTGCCGTACCGGATCTGGACGCCGTGCTTCTCGGCGGCGCCGGCCATCCCCCGGGAGACGGCGTGGATGCCGCCGCGCGGGAAGCTGACCCCGGCCACCGAGTCGAGGTACGCGATGACCGCGTAGATGGCCAGCGCGTCGTGCGGCGCGAGCCCGGCGTACATGGCCTGGAAGGAGAAGATCCGCTGGGTACGGGGATCCCGGAAGAATTGGTTGATCTTGGTTTGCAGGCGGCGGAACGCCCCGCCGGCCAACAGTTTCAGCAGGTTGCCGGTGAGCAGGTCGGTGGGGGCGTCGAGGTTGCGCTCGATGAAGTCGGCCCGTTCCAGCCGCCACAGCCCGCGGGCGTAGTCGACGAAGCGCAGGTACCCGTCGGCCTCGCGGGGGCCGCAGACCCGGCTGATCTCGGCGGCCATCCGGGTGGTGTCGGTGATCACGTCGAGCGTCGAGCCGTCCGGGTAGTACGCCCGGTACGCCGGGTCGAGCGGGGTCAGCTCCATCCAGTCGCGTAGCTCCTCGCCGACCGCGCCGAGCGCCTCGGCGATCAGCTCCGGCATGGTGAGCACGGTCGGGCCGGTGTCGAACTCGTACCCGTCGACGGCGAGCCGGCCGGCCCGGCCCCCGGGCACCGCCTCGCGCTCCAGCACGGTCACCTGCCGGCCGCTGCCGGCCAGGTGCAACGCGCAGGCCAGGCCGCCGAGACCCGCGCCGACGACGACGACACGGTCGGTACGTCCGTCCACGGTGCGCACGCCGTTCCCCTTTCCCGTGTTCCTCGTGAAGAGAGCGTTCATCATGCCCACCGGTGGGTGGTGACGGCGGCGAGGCCGGCCAACGCCGAGCGGGCCGGCTCGTCGATCGGGGCGGCGTCGAGCGCGGCCAGCGCCTCGGACACCCGCTCGTCGATCATCCGCTGCACCTGCTCGACCGCGCCGGTCGCGGCCACCAGCTCGGCCAGCCCGGCCACGTCGTCCGCGCCGACGTCGTCGCCGGTGCGGTCGAGCCGCCCGCGCTGGGCCGGCGTGGCGAGCTGCCGGGCCAGCATCAGCAGCACCGTCGGCTTGCCGCTGCGCAGGTCGTCCCCGGCCGGTTTGCCGGTGACGGCGGGGTCGCCGTAGACGCCGAGCAGGTCGTCGCAGAGCTGGAACGCCTCACCGACCGCCAGCCCGTACCGGGTGTACGCGGCGACCAGCGGCGCGTCGGAGGAGGCGCCGGCCAGGCAGGCCCCGTAGAGCAGCGGGTGCTGCACCGTGTAGCTGGCGGTCTTGTACCGGGTCACCCGCAGCGCCCGGTCCAGTGACCAGTTCGCCGCGTCGCTCTCGCCGAGCATGTCGAGGTACTGCCCGGCGATGGTCTCCACCCGCATCTGGTCGTAGCAGCGCCGGGTCTCCACCAGCCGGGCCGGCGGCAGACCGGCGTGCGAGAGCAGCCGGTCGGCCCAGACCAGGCAGAGGTCGCCGAGGAGAACGGCCACCGCCTCGCCGAACCGGTCGGCGTCACCGCGTCGCCCGGCGGCCCGGTGCTGGTCGGCCACGGCCCGGTGCGCGGTCGGTCGGCCGCGCCGGGTGGCGGAGGCGTCCATCACGTCGTCGTGCACCAGGGCGAAGGTGTGCAGCAGCTCCAGGGCGGAGAACGCGGGCAGCACCGGCGCCGGGTCGGCCGCCGTTCCGGCGACGCCGCGCCACCCCCAGTACGCGAAGGTCGGACGGACGCGTTTGCCGCCGGTGAGCACGAGGCCCCGGGCGGTGGCGGCGAACTCCCCCATGCCCGCGTCGATTTCCGTCAGGGCGTCGATCTCCCGGTCGAGGAATCCGGCGAGCGTCTCCTCGACGGCCCGGACGAAATCCCTCGTGTAGGCGGTGAGCACCGCGTTCACCGGATCGTCCGCCCCGGTCGGCCGGATCGGCGCGGTGCGGAGCGTATTGCCGGCAACTGCGTCGTTGGCCATGCGGCCGAGCGTACCCTAGGGTTACGAGTTGCGTCGATTGGTGCGTCGATTTCGAGGGAGAGCCGGTGGACACGGACCTTGCCGCTGCCTACGACCGGTGCCGTGCGCTGCACGAGCGGCACGGCCGCACCTACTATCTCGCCACCCGGCTGCTGCCCGCGTGGAAACGACGGCATGTTCACGCTTTGTATGGATTCACCCGGTACGCCGACGAGATCGTCGACCGCACCGAGGACCTGCCGCCCACCGAGCGCGCCGCCCGGCTCGACGAGTGGTCCGGCCGGTTCCTCGCCGGCCTGCACGGCGCGCCCGTCGACGACCCGCTGCTGCCGGCCGTGCTGCACACCATCGCCGTGTTCGACCTGGACCGCGCCGACTTCGCCGCGTTCCTGCGCAGCATGGCGATGGACCTCACCGTCACCGCCTACCCCACCTATGACGACCTGCTCGACTACATGGAGGGCTCGGCCGCCGTCATCGGCACCATGATGCTGCCCATCCTGGGCAGCCCCGACCCGGCCGCCGCCCGGGAACCGGCCCGCCAGTTGGGTTTCGCCTTCCAGCTCACCAACTTCATCCGGGACGTCGCCGAGGACCTCGACCGGGGCCGCACCTACCTGCCCGACGACGACCTGGCCAAGTTCGACGTCACCCGGGAGGACCTGGTCGAGGCGCGGGCGCGGGGCCGGGCCACCCCGAAGATCCGCGAGCTGATCGAGTACGAGACCAGCCGCGCCCAGGCCCACTACGAGGCCGCCGCGCCCGGCATCGTCCTGCTCCAGCCGGCCTCGCAGGCGTGCATGCGGACCGCGTACGCGCTCTACGGCGGGATCCTCGACGAGGTGGCCGCCCAGGGCTACGACGTCTTCGCCCGGCGGGCGGTCGTCCCGCAACGCCGCCGGCTGGCGGTCGCCACCCGGGCGCTGCTCACCCGGGCCGGCACCCCGGTGGACGTTCCCGGCCCGACGCCCGCCCCGGCGACGTGACCGGCCGTACCGCGATCGTGCTGTTCACCCGCGACCTGCGGGTGCACGACCAGCCGGCGCTCGCCACCGCCTGCGCGGCGTTCGACCGGGTGGTCCCGCTCTACGTGCTCGACCCGGCGCTGGCCGGACGCTCCCCGAACCGCGACCGGTTCCTCCACCAGAGCCTCGCCGACCTGCGCGCGGCGCTCCGCGAACGCGGCGGTGACCTGGTGGTCCGGCACGGCGACCCGGTCGCCGAGACGATCCGGCTGGCCGATGAGACGCACGCCGAAGGCGTCGGCCTCTCCGCCGACGTCAGCCGCTACGCCCGCCGCCGGGAGCGCCGCCTCCGCGACGAGTGCGACAGGCGCCGGCTGCGCCTGCGGCTCTTCCCCGGCCTCACCGTGATCGACCCGGGCGCGGTACGCCCCACCGGCGGCGGCGACCACTACCGGGTGTTCACCCCGTACCACCGGGCCTGGCTCGGCGTCGCCCGCCGCGCCGAACTCGCCGCCCCCGACCGGATCACCCTCCCCGACGGGGTACGCGTCGGCCGGCTGCCGGCCGTGCCGAAAGGCGAGTCACCGGACGCCGCCCCGGGCGGGGAGAGCGTCGCCCGCCGCCGGATGGACGGTTGGCTGCCCACCCTCGACCGGTACGACGACCGGCACGACGACCTGGCCGGCGACGGCACCAGCCGGCTCAGCCCGTACCTGCGCTTCGGTTGTCTCTCGCCGCTGGCCGTGGCGAACCGGGCCGGTGACCCGACCGGCCCGACCGCCGGCCCGTTCGTGCGGCAGCTCTGCTGGCGGGACTTCTTCTACCAGGCCACCGCCGCGTTCCCCGGGATGGGCCGACTCGCCTACCGGCGCGGGGCCACCGAGGCGTGGCGGGACGACCCGGACGCGCTGGCCGCCTGGACCGAGGGCCGCACCGGCGTGCCGATCGTCGACGCCGGCATGCGGCAGTTGCGCGCCGAGGGTTGGATGCACAACCGGGCCCGGCTGATCACCGCCTCCTACCTGACCAAACAGCTCGGGCTGGACTGGCGGGCCGGGCTGGCGGTGTTCGGACGCTGGCTGCTCGACGGGGACGTGGCGAACAACGCCGGCAACTGGCAGTGGGTGGCCGGCACCGGCAGCGACACCAAGCCGTACCGTCGCTTCAACCCGGACCGCCAGGCCGCCCGCTACGACCCGGACGGCGCCTACGTCCGCCGCTGGCTGGCCTGATCGCGCCCCATGATCCACCCCAGATCACCGATACGGGGGTATCCGATCGACGGGACACCGCCATATCGGTGATCAGTCCGCTGAGCGCTTTTAACGTTGCAGTCGTATCGTGAAACGGGTACCGTGCTATTCAATGCAGGCGTATTGCATAGAGGGGAAGGCTCTCGTGCACGTGATCCCGTTGTCCGGGGCCGCCGCCCAGTCGGTCGAGCTGGTCGGCGGCAAGGCGGCCGGGCTCGGCGAGCTGATCCGCCACGGCGAGCGGGTGCCCGACGGGTTCTGCGTCACCGCCGAGGCCCACCGGCTCGGGGTCGTCCCGCAGGCGGAGATCGTCACCGCGTACCAGGAGCTCGGCGCGGGGCCGGTGGCGGTGCGCTCCAGCGCGACCACCGAGGACCTGCCGGAGGCGAGCTTCGCCGGCCAGCAGGACACCTTCCTGAACGTCACAGGCGTCGACGAGCTGATCGCCGCGATCCGGAAGTGCTGGGAATCGCTGCACAGCGTCCGGGCCACCGCCTACCGCGACGCCCACCGGATCGACCACCGGGCGGCGCGGATGGCTGTCGTCGTGCAGCGCATGGTCGCTCCCTCGGTGGCCGGGGTGCTCTTCACCGCGAACCCGCTGACCGGCCGGCGCGACGAGATGACCGTCGACGCCACGCCGGGCCTCGGCACCACGGTGGTCGACGGGGCGGCCACCGTGGACCACTACGTCCTCGACGGGACGCCCCGACAGCCCCACCGGGCCGCTACCGGCCGCGAGGTTCGGGCCGACCCGGGCTGCCTGACATCCGCCCAGCTCGCGGAGCTGCGGACGACGGGTGAGCGGTTGCAGGACCACTTCGGGCGCCCGCAGGACGTGGAGTGGGCGTTCGACGGTGACGGCGTGCTGTGGTTGTTGCAGTCACGGCCGATCACCAGCCTGTACCCGCTCCCGCCGGCGACCGGGAAGCCCGGCCCCCGGATCTACCTGGAGTTCGGCCACGTCCAGGGGATGCGGCAACCGGTCACCCCGATGGGCATGTCGACCCTGCGGTCCCAGATCGCGGCGATGCTCGCCGCGCTCGGCGTCCGGGTCGAGATCGTGGACATCGGCGGTCGCCTCTACGGTGACCTGACCGACCTGGCCCGTAGCAGATCGTCACGCAAACGACTCGTCAAGCTCATGGCCGTCGATTTCGGCCCACGGGCTCAACGGGTGATGGAGCACGTCCTGGCGGACCCACGATTCGCGCCGACCAGCGGCAACGGCGGGAGCGGCCGGCCGGAGGCGTCCCTGCGGACCGCCGGCCGCGCGGTGGTGGGGATCCTCCGCGCGTTGGCGCGTCCCGACGCGGCGCGGATCCGTCTGCGCCAGGCGGTCGAGGAGATCAGGGTACGGTCGGCGGCCCCCGCCGACCTACGGACCGCCGCCGACCGGCTCCGGTTCCTCCAGCGGCAGTCCGAGGACCGGGCCGACGCGATCATGTGGCCGATCGTCGCCGGGATGCTCGCCTCCGTGCTGCCGGCGTCGCTGCTCAAGGGCATCGCCAGCCAGGACGAGATCCACACCGTGCTGGGCGGGATGCCGCACAACGTCACCATCGAGATGAACCTCGCGCTGTGGCGGATCGCCCAGGGCGCGGGCGAACACCGTCGGCTGCTGCTCGACACCCCGCCGGACGAGCTGGCCGCGCGGTACCTGGGCGGGACGCTGCCCGACGTGGGGATGGCCGGGTTCCTGGACGCCTACGGTCACCGCGGCGTCGCCGAGGTGGACCTCGGGGTGCCGCGCTGGGCGGAGGACCCCGCCCCGGTCTTCGCGGCGCTCGCCAACTACCTGCGGATCACCGATCCCGAGCAGGGGCCCGACCAGCGTTTCCAACAGGCCGCCACGACGGCCGAGGCCACCCTGGCGGAGCTGGTCAGGCGGGCCCGCCGCCGGCGGCCGGTGCGCGGCACGGCGGCCGGGTTCCTGCTGCGCCGGGCCCGGTCGTTGGCCGGCCTGCGCGAGGCCGGCAAGTTCGCCGGGCTGTACCCGCTGCGGGAGACCCGTCGGCAACTGCTGCTCGTCGGCGCCGACCTGCACGACGCCGGGCTGCTGGAGCAACCGGACGACGTCATGTTCCTGACCCTCGACGAGGCGCGCGACGCGGTGCACGAACGCGTCGACCACCGGGCCACCGTCGCCTCCCGCCGGGCGACCCACCGCAGGGAGTCGCGCCGTCGGTCCGTGCCGGTGGCGTTGCTCTCCGACGGCACCGACGTCGAGACCGTACTGCCGGCGGAGCGCGCCCCCGACGGCGCGCTGACCGGCGTCGGCGCGTCGGCGGGCCGGGTGACCGGCCCGGCCCGGGTGGTGCACGACCCGGCCGCCGCCCACGTCGAGCCCGGGGAGATCCTGGTCGCCGCGACCACCGACCCCGGCTGGACGCCGCTGTTCCTCACCGCCGCGGCGCTGGTCACCGAAACCGGCGCGATCATGGCACACGGCCCCACCGTCGCCCGGGAGTACGGCATCCCCGCCGTCATCTGCGTGCCCGACGCGACACGGACCATCGTCACCGGTCAGCTCGTCACCGTGGACGGCGCCGCCGGCACGGTCACCGCCCACTGACCGTGCGACGATCGAGGCCATGCCCAAGAAGGTCGATCATCTCCAGCGACGCTCCCTCATCGCGGACGCGTTGACACGGGTCGCCGCTCAGCAGGGCCTGGAGGCGGTCAGCCTCCGGCACGTGGCCGCCGAGGCCGGGGTGTCCGCCGGGATGGTCCAGCACTACTTCCGTACCAAGGACGAGATGATGGCGTTCGCCCTGGCCGTGGTCCGGGAGCGCAGCCAGATCCGGGTGACCGAGGCGGTGGCGGGACTGGGCGGGAACCCGTCCCCCCGGCTGCTGCTGCGTACGATGATCGCCGCGCTGTTGCCGCTCGACGCGCGGACCCGCGACGACGGACGGGTGGCGCTGGCGTTCCTCGCCTACACCGCCGTACGGCCGGGGGTCGCGCCCGGCCTGCGCGAGGACACCAGGCAACTCACCGAGTTCGTCGCCGGCCTGCTCCCGCCCCGGAACGCGGCAGCCGGGGCGGCCGGCCTGCTGGCGCTGATGGAAGGGTTGGGCGTCTACCTGCTCGGCGGGCAGTACTCCGCCGAGCAGGCGTTGGACGCGCTGGACGCCCACCTCGACCTGCTCTACGGCCCGACGCCGACCCCCTGACCGGCGACCGGCCGGGCGGCTGGGCCGGGCTGAGCTGCCATTTCCCGGAAGTAGGGGCATCGTTCGCCGGTGACGCCCCTGTTTCCGGGAAGGGAGTCGATCACCCTCGGGCGGCGCGAAGATACTCCTGCCCCGCAGCGGGGATCACCAGTCGGCTCAGAGGCAGGAGTGCAGGGCGTCGGTCAGGGCTTCGACGCGGTCGAAGTCGGCCAGCCGGGCGGTGGTGTAGGCGAACGTGTAGCCGCGTACCGGGTCGGCCCAGGCGCAACTGCCGCCGACCCCGCCCATGCCCCAGCTCCCGTCGTCCTCCACCTGCATGCCCAGGCTCCACCGGGTCGGCTGGTCGAGGAGCAGGTCCGGGCCGTCGTACTGGGTGCGGATCGCCTCGGCGACCAGGCCGGAGGTGAACAGGCGGACGCCGTCCAGGACGCCGCCGGCGAGCAGGCCGGCGTAGAGGCGGGCCAGCCCGGTGGCGGTGGCGTGCAGGTTCACCGCCGGCGCCGCCGCGCCGCGCCACAGCGGGCTGTTCACCACCGCCAGGTCCAGGCAGCCGTCCGGGTTGCCGAGCGCCCGGGCCCGCAACGACCCGGGTACGCCGAGCGTGGTCACCGGCCAGTCCGGCGTCCGGTACGACAGGTCGGCGCACCGGCGCTGGTCGGCCGGGGCGAGCGCGAAACCGAGGTCGAGCCGCCACGGGCCGGCGATCTCGTCGGCGAGGAACCGGCCGATCGGGCGGCCGTCCACCCGCCGGACCAGCTCGCCGACCAGGTGCCCGTACGTCAGCGCGTGTTCGCCGGCGACGGACCCGGGCGGCCATTCCGGCTCGGCGGCGGCGAGGTCGGCGCAGAGCAGCGCCCAGTCGGCGAGCGCGGCGGCCGGCCGGGTCACCGGGAAGGCCGGCAGCCCGGCGGTGTGGGTGAGCACCTGCCGGACGGTGGCCGGCGTGCGGAAGCCCGGCCAGTGCCGGTCGACGGGGTCGTCCAGGTCGAGGCGGCCCCGGTCGACGAGCAGCAGCAGGCAGAGCGCGGCCACCGGCTTGCCGACCGAGTACACGTCGACCAGGGTGTCCGGCCGCCAGGCCGATCTGGTCGCCCCCGTCGTGCCGCCGACCAGATCGACCACGGGCGCCCCGTCGTGCCAGACCGCGAGGGCCGCGCCGGTCTCCTGCCCGGAGTCGAGCAGCTCGTGGAAACAGTCGCGGACCGCCGTGAACTGGGGGCGCACGCTGTCACGGTAGGCGGTCGGGGGCGCTCCGCGCGCCGGCATTTCCCGCTGCCCGGACGGGGCCGGCGATCCGGGTCGGGCACCTGGGGCTGGGCACGCGGGTCGGTGTCAGGCCGGGCGCGCGGCTCGGCGTCAGGGCCCGCTTCGGGCCGGGGAGTCGGGCGGCCGGCGCGTCAGGACGGGTCGGGCACGTAGAACGCGGTGGTGGCCTTGACCGCCGCCGCGACCTGGTCGGGGTCGCCGCCGGCGGCGAGGTGGGCCTCACCCCAGGCGGTGGCGCTGCGTCGGCTGAGCTCGCGGGCCTCGGGGGACGACTCGAAGGCGGCCGGGTCGCCGATCTCCTGACCGGCCAGGTGCATGGCCAGGCCGAGCAGGGCCAGGTCCCAGCCGACGCCGGTGGCCCCCGGGCCGTACGTGGGAAAGAAGGTCTCGTCGACGACCGCCGAGTGCACCAGCTCGAAGCCGGTGTCGCCGGCCGGGTCCTGGGTGAGGCGCACCTCGACCTCGCTGGCGCCGTCCTTCGCGTCCGGGCCGAACAACCAGGACACCCGCAGCCGTCGGGGCGGCTCGCAGTCGAGGATCTCGCCGCCGGCGTTTCCGGTCAACTGGTACCGGCCGCCGGGTCGTAGGTCGCCGGTGACCGGCAGGAACCAGCGGGACAGCCGCTCCGGGCGGGTGAGGGCGTCCCAGACGTCCTCGATCTCGGCGGGGTAGCTGCGGCGGAGCACGACCGTGTACGCCTCGCCGGCCGGCAGGTCGCCCCGGCCCAGCTCGCGGTGGGTGGCGGCCAGTTCGTCGAAGATGTCCTTCACGACCGGGAACCTATCAGAGCTGACTTATATAAGGGAAGCCTGCTAGTGGTCGGGTTGGTCCGGCCCGGCGCGGTGCGGAATGCTGGCGGGGTGACGCAGCCGCAGCAGGTGGACGTGATCGTGGTCGGGCTCGGAGTGGGCGGCGAGGAGGTGGCCGGGCGACTCGCCGGGGCCGGCCTCGACGTCGTCGGCATCGACAGCGGCCTGGTCGGTGGCGAGTGCCCGTACTGGGGGTGCATCCCCAGCAAGATGATGATCCGGGCGGCCAACGCGCTCGCCGAGGCCCGCCGGGTCGACGGGCTGGCCGGCTCCGCCCAGGTGCGACCGGACTGGACGCCGGTGGCCCGACGGATCCGCGAGGAGGCCACCGACAACTGGGACGACAGCGTCGCCGTGAAACGCTTCACCGACCGGGGCGGCCGGTTCGTCCGGGGCGCCGGGCGGCTCGACGGGCCCGACCGGGTACGCGTCGGCGACCAGGTGTTCCAGGCCCGGCACGGGATCGTCGTCGGCGTGGGCACCCGCCCGTCCGTCCCGCCGCTCGACGGGCTCGCCGACACGCCGTACTGGACGAACCGGGAGGCGATCGAGGTGGCCGAGCTGCCCGCGTCGCTGCTGGTGCTCGGCGGCGGCGCGATCGGGCTGGAGTTGACGCAGGTCTTCGCCCGGTTCGGCGTCCGGGTCACGGTGATCGAGCGGTCCGACCGGGTGCTGGCGGTCGAGGAGCCGGAGGCGTCCGAGGTGGCCGCCGCCGCGCTGCGCGCCGACGGCGTCGACATCCGGACCGGGGTGGCGGTCGAACGGGTGGACCACGACGCCACCGGCTTCACCGTCCGGGCCGCCGACGGGACGACGCTCACCGGCGAGCGGCTGCTGGTCGCCACCGGACGGCGGGCGCACCTGGACGAGCTGGGCCTGGACACGGTGGGCGTCGACCCCGGTCAGCGGTACCTGCCGGTGGACGACCGGCTGCGGGTCGTCGACCGGCTCTGGGCGGTCGGCGACGTCACCGGCGAGGGCGCGTTCACGCACGTCGCGATGTACCAGGCGGACATCGTCGTGCGGGACCTGCTCGACCGGGTCGGCCGGGCCGACACCGCCCCGGACGCCAGCGGCACCGCCCGGGCCGCCGGCGGGGCGGCCGGCGCGGCCGGCGTGGACGTGCCGCGCGCCGACTACCGGGCGCTGCCCCGGGTCACCTTCACCGACCCCGAGGTGGGCGCGGTCGGCCTCACCGAACGGCAGGCCCGGGACCGGGGCGTCGACGTCCGGATCGGGTACGCGCCGCTGTCGTCGTCCACCCGGGGCTGGATCCACCAGGTCGGCGACGGCGGCTTCGTCAAGCTCGTCGTGGACGCCGACCGGGGCGTGCTGGTCGGGGCGACCACCGCCGGCCCGGCCGGCGGCGAGGTGCTGTCCGGGCTGGCGGTGGCGGTGCACGCGGCCGTCCCGGTCAGCCAGCTCAGGCACATGATCTACGCGTACCCGACCTTCCACCGGGCCATCCAGACCGCCCTCGCCGACGTCGGCTGATCAACCGTCGCCGGCCGGCGTGCCGTGCCGGCCGGCGCCGGCGGTGAACCGGGCGACGCCCGCGCCGGCCTCGGTCAGCGAGTCCAGACCGTAGGCCAGCTCGACGGCCAGCGCGTCCGGCTCCGGACGGCCCGCGCCGGCCAGCACGGCCGCCCGATCGTTGCGCAGGCACCGCTGCGGGCTGCCGGCGATCGCGGCGGCCAGCCGCTCGGCCTCCGCGCGGGCCGTGCCCGGCTCGACCAGCCGGTTCACCAACCCCATCGCGTACGCCTCGTCGGCCGGCACCGGACGGCCGGTGAGGATCAGGTCCATCGCCCGGCTCTCCCCGACCAGCCGGGGCAGCCGGACCGTCCCGCCGTCGACCAGCGGCACGCCCCACCGTCGACAGAAGACCCCGAACACCGCGTCGGACTCGGCGACCCGCAGGTCGCACCAGAGCGCCAACTCCAGGCCGCCGGCCACGGCGTACCCGGAGACGGCGGCGACCACCGGCTTGCCGAGCGTCATCCGGGTGGGCCCCATCGGTCCGTCCCCGTCCGGCTCGACCCGGTTGCCGCGCGGCGTGCCGATCGCCGTGAGGTCGGCCCCCGAGCAGAAGCTGCCACCGGCCCCCCAGAGCACCGCCACGGCGGCGGTCGGGTCGGCGTCGAAGGCGCGGAACGCGTCGGCCAGCGCCCGCGCGGTCGGTCCGTCGACCGCGTTGCGTACCTCCGGGCGGTCCAGGATCACCGTGGTCACCGGTCCGTCGCGTTCGACACGTACGCCCATCGGACCAGGATGCCGCCCCGGCCCGCGACCCCGCCAGCGGCCCGGCCCACGGCCCCGCCGGGCCGGTCGGGCAGGCCCCGCCGGTCGGGGCGGTCGGGTCCGTCAGCCCGGGTCGGGTCGGGTCGGTCGGCGCGGGCGGGACGGGCGGGACGGACCAGGGTGGCCCCCAGCGCGGCGGCCACCACGGCGGCCACCCCGAGGAACTGCGACCAGCCCAGCACCTCGCCGAGCAGCGCCAGACCGACGAGCGCGCCGATCGCCGGCTCCAGGCTCAGCAGCACCGCGAAGACCCGGGCCGGCATGCGGCGCAGCGCGACCATCTCCGCCTAGTACGGCAACACCGACGACAGCAGCGCCACGCCCACCCCCAGCAGCAGGATCCACGGGTCGAGCAGCTCGGCGCCGCTGCCGGCCACGCCGAACGGCAGTACGGCCAGCCCGCCCACCGCCATACCCAGCGCCAACCCCCGGGCGCCCGGCGCCCGCCGGCTGACCGCCCGTCACCGCCACGCCCAGCGGCACCCGGTGCAGGGCCGCGTAGAAGCTGAGGTTCATCAGCGCCAGCATCAGCCCGAACCCGACCACCAGGCCGCCGGCGCGCCAGCCCGACCGCAGCCCGGGACGGGTCACCGCGAGCAGGATCAACGCGGCCAGACCGAGCCGCAGCGTGGTCGTGCCACCCGGGCTGGTGCTGCCGAAGAGATGTTTCGCCACGGCCGCGCCGAGCTGGGTGGAGAGCATCCCGAGCAGCATCAGCAACGGCGGTGGCACCGCGTCCGGCCGGCCCACCGCCGCGACGAGCCGGGCGGCGGCGGTGGGGGCGGCCGGCTCCGGCCGGAGGACGTGCGCGTACCTGCCGGTCACGATTTCCCGCCCGGACGAGGCGCGGCGAGCGGATTTCCACCATCCGGCCCCCCTGGTCGGTGACGTGACGGGCGTCCCGGGTGGGGCCCGGCGGCCAGCTCGGCACCGTCGCCCGGTTTGCCGGCCGGCGGAGCGGGAAGTCGGAACAGGTGCGAGCAATCACCACGAGGATCGAGCAGGCGTCCGCGCTGGACCGGGTGGGCGACCGCCTGCAACGGGCGGTCCTG
The DNA here is from genome assembly GCF_027497255.1 of Micromonospora sp. WMMD882. NCBI lineage: Bacteria > Bacillati > Actinomycetota > Actinomycetes > Micromonosporales > Micromonosporaceae > Micromonospora > Micromonospora sp. WMMD882. The sequence continues at coordinate 4,256,093 of NZ_CP114903.1, read as the reverse complement.
GCCACCCTCCGCCCGCAGCGGGTCCGTGACCTGCTGCACGGAGTATGGCTCGGGCATCCGCTGCACCCGGCGATGGTGCAGGTGCCGGTCGGAGCGTGGATCAGCGCCGCCGTCGTCGACCTGCTGCCCGGTCAGCGTCGGGCCGCCACCGCTTTGGTGGCGGTCGGCACGGTCAGCGCCGTCCCGGCGGCCGTCGCCGGGCTGAACGACTGGGCGGCGTTGAACCGGGACCAGCGTCGGGTGGGGCTGGCGCACGCCGCGGCGAACACCGTCGGGCTGGCCTGCTACGCCGGTTCGCTGGCGGCCCGGCTGACCGGCCGGCACGGCCTCGGGCGGACGCTGGCGTACCTGGGGCTCGGCGCGGCGGGAGGCGGCGCGTACCTGGGCGGGCACCTCGCGTACAAGCAGGGGGCGCAGGTCAACCAGAGCGTCTCCGAGGCGCACCTGATCGGCGACGGCTGGCATCCGGTCGCCGACCTGGCCGACCTGCCGGACCGGCAACTGGTCACCCGGGACGTCGACGACGTGTCGGTGATCCTCTACCGGCACGGCGACGACGTCACCGTCATGCTGGAACGCTGCCCGCACCAGAGCGGGCCGCTCGGCCAGGGCGAGGTCCGCCAGATCGACGGGCACCCGTGCGTGGTGTGCCCGTGGCACGGCAGCGCCTTCCGGCTCAACGACGGGGGAAAGGTGGTGCACGGGCCGGCCGCCAACGACCAGCAGATGCTCACCACCCGGGTCGTCGACGGCGTGTTGCAGACCCGCCTGCCCTGAGCCGCCCGGTACCTGCCCAGCCGGCGGCGCGACCGCCGGCGCCGGCCGGGCCGGGCGACGATCCACCGGGCCCGGCGACGGCGGGCCGGTGTCTGTCGCCGGGCCCGGGCGGGGTCAGCCGGGTCGGGCGGGGGTCAGCCGCGGCGGTGCCGGCCGCTGTTGAGGCCGCGACCGCCGCCGGGCGTCGCCGGGCGGCGACGCAGGCCCAACACCGCGCCGATCTGCGCGCCGACGATGCTCGCCACCGCCAGCACCGCCGAGACCGCCAGCGGACGGTTGACCCGGTCCTCCGGGCCCGAGCGGGCCGCCCCCACCGTCATCGGGGGTTCCTCCTCCTGCGGCCACTGGGTGGTCGGCGGCACCGTCGCCCGACCGGGCGTGCCGCGTTCCGGGACGACCCGTTCCTCGTCGGGGGCCACCTCGTCCGGGACGGGCTGGGCGGGCCGTGGGCTGGGCCGGTCCACCACCCGACCCGTCGCGTGCGCCCGGACGCCGCTGTCGCTGGCCTGCTCGGGCAGCTTCAGCAACTGGCCGGGGTGGATCCGGTCCGGGTCGCCGAGCCTGTTCAGCTTCACCAGCACCCGGTAGCTCTGGAAGTCCTCCAGGTACCGTTCGGCGACCTCGCCGAGGTAGTCGCCCTTCGCCACCCGGTACACCTGGGGTTCGGCGGTCAACGGACGGTCGGCGGTGCCGGCGACCGGCGGGGCCACGCCCCGCGCGACGGCGGTGGTCGGCGGCGGCTGGGCGGTGCCGGGCGCGCCCATGGCCAGCGTCGTCGAGGCGGCCGGCGCGGACGCGTACGCGGGCCCGTACGTGGCGGTGGCCGCGGTCGCCGCCGGGCTGGCCGCGATGATCAGGGCGACCGAGCCGACCAGCGCCGCCGCCGCCCGCTGCTGACTGCGCATCCCGGGCAGCTTCGGGGTGGGCCGGCGCAGCACCAGCGCGACCAGCTCCACCAGCACCGAGAAGGCGAAGGTCGCCCAGCCGAACCAGCCCAGCACCGCCAACGCCCGGAGGAAGAGCTGCCCGTCGTCCCGGCTGGTCAGCGCCGAACTGACGGACTCCAGGGTGGGCACCTCGGCGGGCAGCGGGTTCCCGGCCAGCGCGAGGAGGGCGATCGGGGCGCCCACCAGCACCGCGCAGAGCACGACGAGCGCGCTGAAGCCGGTGAGCACCTGGCCGGTCCGCCGTACGGCGGAACGAGCTGCGGCCATCGCGGCCTTCCTTCCTACGGTCCGGTGACGGCGCGTGCGGTCGCCTCGCCGGAGACGGTCACGGAGTCGGTTATGTCGAACAAGCCGAGCAGGTACCTGTCGTAGGTGAGGGTGAGCTGGACGGTGATGCGCTTCTCGCCGTCGACGACGGGGAAGCTCACCGAGTGGGTGGTGACGCCGGCGGCGGAGAGGTAGCTGGCGACGGCGACGCTGGCGGCGGCCTCGTCGATCTCCTTGGGGCCGCCGTTGATGGCCTGCGCCCGGTCGATGGCCTGACCGCCGGTGCGGGCCGCCTCGGCGGCCAGGTTGTCGGCCCGGTGCGCGGTGCGGAGCTGACCGGCCCCGTCGAAGGCCAACGCGATGATCATGAGTACGCCGACCATGGACACCGCGAGGAAGAGACTCACCCGTCCCGCGTCCCGGCCGGCGCGTCGACGGCCGTTCATCCCCGGCTCCGGTAGCTGTCCAGCGGGGACGTGAAGCTCGCCGTCACCTGCCGCCCGCCCGGCATGCCGGGCAGGGTCGACAGGTGGATGTCGGCGAACGAGACCAGGCAGGTGATCTGCACCGTGACGGCGGCTGGCTGCCCCGGCGCCGCCTGGTACGCCAGCTCGAAGCTGGTCGGCGACCCGCCCACCGAGCCGGAGAAGGCCAGCGTGGGGGTGCCGGTGCAGCTCAGCTTTTGCCAGTCGAGCTGCTGGGCGGCGGCGGAGGCGGCGGCGGCGCGGGCGCTGTCCGCGTCCCGGGAGATCGACGCGGCGCGGGCGGCGTCGTGCGCGGCGGCCTCGACCGCCTCCGCGCCGACCGCCGTGCGGCCGGCCACCCCGGCCAGCACCATCAACGCGATGAACGCGGGCGCGAGCACGGCCGTCTCCACCGCCACCGAGCCCCGGTCGCCGCCACCACGGCGGGCCGCCACCGAACCCCGGTGGTCGCCGCCACCACGGCGGGCCGCCGTCGCCCCGGGCCGGGCGACGCGTCGGCGGGCGGCCGTGGTGATCCACCGCCGGCTCATCCGCCGGCCTCCGTCCAGCGTTCCACCGTGCCGTGCGCGGTCTGCGACACGGTCAGGCTCAATCCGGGTACCACGGAGAGCGGTTTGCCGGTCACCGTGCAGGTGACCTGGTCGTCCCCGTCGACGCAGCTCGTCTGCGGGTCGGCCAGCCAGTCCCCGGCGGCGGTCAGGAACGCCTGCGCCCGTGCCACGCCCGCTCCGCCCGGGGCGTCGTGGACGCGTTGCGCGTTCACCCCGCTCTGCGCGGCGTGCAGGGCGGTGGACCGGGCCAGGAACCAGGCGGCGACCTGGATCGAGCCGAACAGCAGCAGCAGGATCGCCGGCATCACCACGGCCAGCTCGACCGGGTTGGCCCCCCGGTCGGCCGCGCCGGGCACGAGCCGTCGCCGGACGGCCTCGACCGCCCGGCGACCGGCTACGCGCATTCGAATCACCACCTTGTCCCTACGGGGTGGCGATGGAGTCCATCCACAGGTTGGCCCTGGAGAGGACGAGGCCGGTGACGGCCGTCGCCGCGACCACCAGGCCGGCGATGATCACGGCGGTCGGTACGGGACTGTCGCCCCGGTCACCGGCCTGGCGCAGCTCGGCCAGCCGGTTTGTCACGGCGATGTGCAGGCGGTTGACGATTGTCATCGGGGTGCTCCTTCGTTCGGGGAGGGGTTTCGGGGGTCTAGAGGCGGGCCAGGAAGGGATAGACGACGAAGCCGAGCAGAACGAACACCAGCAGCGAGCCCGGAATGTCCAACTTGCTGGTGACCGCCTCGGCCTTGGCCAGGTCGTCGGTACGGATCTGGTCGCGCAGGGCGTCGGCGCGGCTGCGCAGGGTGTCGTGCACCTGCGCGCCCTCGCTGCCGGAGGAGCGCATGATCGCGCCGACGTCGCCCAGCTCCGGGATGCCGATCTTGTCGGCGAGGTCACGCAGCTCCTCCCAGGGGGAGTGCATCTGCATCTGGGCGATCCGCAGCGCCTCGCGGATCCGCTCGAAGACCCAGCCGTCGCAGACCTCGGCGGCGCGTTCCAGCGACTGCACCGGCCCGTGCGCGGCGGACAGTTGCAGCGCGACCAGGTCCAGGTAGGCGCAGACGGCCAGCCGGAACTCCTCCCGGGCCCGGTCGGCCTTCTGCACCACCGCTTGGTGCGCGACCAGGGCGAACAGGAACCCCGCCCCGAGACTGCCCAGCACCGGCACCACGAACGGCAGACCGACGCCCATCATCGCCAGGAAGGCGCCGGCCAGGGTGGGCGTGGCGACACCGATCAGGGCGGACAGCAGCACCGAGAGGGCGTACTGCTCGGGGGTCTGGCCGATCAGCGCGAGCTGCCGGTGTGGCGGACGCAGCCAGCGGGCCGCGCCGGTCAGCCACTCCGGGCTGCGGGCGGCGGACGCGGACGGCCGGACGACGGTCGGCGGCTGGTGCAGCCGGCGCAGCGCCGGACCCAGCGCCGGGGAAGCCGGCAGCAGCTCCCGGACCATCAGGAAGACCCCGAGCCCGACCACCGCGCCGCCGCTGACGGCGAGGGTGAGCTGCCAGTTGAGGATCATGCCAGTACGTCCTCCGGGTCCGGGGCGGGCAGGAACCGGGTCGGCGTCGGCGGCTGGCTCATCGACCGCACCCATACCAGCAGCGCGACGAACGCGGCCCCGAGCACGACCATCACCAACTGCCCGGTCGGCGTGCCGTACGGGCGGATGTACTCCCGGTTGACCAGCCCGTACGCGATGGTGGCCAGGGTCATCCCGGTGAGGAAGCGGACCGCGAACCGGGGCTGGGTGCGTTTGGCCTCGATCTCCCGGCGGGTGGCCACCTCGGCCGTCGCCGCGCTCGCGATCGAGCCGAGCACGTCGCCGAGGCGTTCGCCCCGGTCGGTCAGGTGCAGGATCAGCGCCGCCACCACCTGGTCGGCGACCGGGTCACCGATGTCGTCGGCGAACGCCAGCAGGGCGGGCCGGGCCAGCCAACCGGCCTGGAGCCGGGCGGCGAGCAGGCGTACCTCCTCGTCGATCTCCGGCGGCACGGTGGCGACCGTGCCGATGATGGCCTGCTGGAGGCCCTGGCCGGTGGCGGAGATGTCCTTGAGTCGACGGGTCCACTCGCCGACCGCCTCGATCCGGGCGATCGCCCGCTGCTCGGCCCGGCCCACCGAGAACAGCCACGGCGTGCCGGGCACCGCCACGGCGACCAGCAGCCCGACCACCGGCAGCCCGGTGAGCAGGAAGGCCAGCGCGCCGGCCAGCGCCGCGCCCACCAGCAGGGCCTGGTGGCGTCGCTGCTCCCGGCGGCTCGGGCCGGAGCCGAGCCAGAGCCGGCGCAGCCCGTTCCCGCCGGCGCGACCGGGCGCGGGCGCCGGCCGGGTGGTGCCGACCAGCGCGACCACCGCCAGCACCAGCCCGGCCACGCAGGCCGCCCCGGAGACCATGGCGATCAGCTCGATGTTCGCGATCACCGGACCACCCCCGGTCGGTACGTGTCCGCCGTCGACGGCGACGCCGGGCTCACCGCCGCACCAGCCGGGTGTGCCGGGCCCGCCGCCACGCGCCCGTGCCGGCCTCGATGTACCGGCTGAGCAACCGGGCGTCGTAGCCGACCCGGAGGAGCTGTTCGCGTACCCGCTCGGGGAGGTGCTTCGGTACGGCCCGGCCGTCCGGTCCGGGACCGAAGACCTCGGTGGTGGTGATCCGGGCGCCCTCGCCGGCCCCGATGACCTCCTCCACGTGGGAGACGAACCGGTGCTTGCGGCCCCCGATCGCGGTCTCGTCCTCGACGGTCACGTAGACGATCAGGTCGAGCGCGTTGCCGGCCATCCGGCGGGCCTGGTCGACGGTCATCTCCCGGCCGTGCGACAGGGCCAGCTCGATGATCCGTTCGGTGACCCCGGCCGGGGTACGGGCGTGGATCGTGCACATCGAGCCCCGGCTGGTGGTCATCGCCTGGAGCATCGGCACGATCTCCCGGGAGCGGACCTCGCCGACGACGATGCGCAGCACGCCCATCCGCAGCGACACCGGGATCAGGTCGGCGATGCTGACCTCGCCGGCCGGTCGACCGTCGAGCCCGCGCTCACCGTGCCCCTCCCGGGCCTCGAAGCTCATCACCGCCCGGTGCTTGATGTCCCGGCGGGCCGGCAGCAGCTCGCGGCTCTCCTCCAGCAGCACGAACGGCTCGTCCGGCGGGATCTCGTCCATCAGCGCCCGGACCACCGTCGTCTTGCCCGCCCCGGCCAGCCCGGCGACCATGATGTTCAGCCCGGCGCGCATGGCGGCGCGGAGGAAGTCCCGCAGCAGCACGTCGATCATCTCGTCCAGGTCGCCCCGGAAACCGGCGATGTCGTCGAGGCTGACGTCCAGCGTGTTGTGCTTACGGATCACCGCGTACGGGCGGCGGCTGACCAGGTAGACGGCGGCCAACCGGCTGCCGTCGGGCAGTTGCAGGTCCAGGGTGGGCTTCGAGGTGGACAGCGAACGCTCGGTCGCCCCGGCCCGGCGGGCGGCGGCCTGGAGGATCTCCACCAGCTCCTCGTCGCTGTCGGCGATCGGGTCGACCCAGTCGACGCCGCCGCCGTGCCGGGTCACCCGCACCTGGTCGCAGCCGAGGATGTGCACCTCCTCGATGCTCTGGTCGACAAGCAGCGTCTGGAGCCGCCCCAGCCCGACCAGCTCAGCGGTCACCTGGTTGAGCAGTTGCCGTTCCTCGTCGGCGGTGAGCGGGGTGCCGGCCCGGCGCACCGCGTCGGCGTACTCGGCGACCACCGCGACCGCGATCCGGGCCCGCTCCACGTCCTCCTCGGCGACGGTGAACTCCCGGCCGCGCTGCCACAGCGTGAGCCGTTCACTCAGCTCCCGGCGCAGCTCACGGACGAGGGTGAAGTCGACCCGGGGGCGCGGCGGCGCGGCGGCCGGGGCCAGCGCCGTCCCGTTCGCGCCGGGATGCCCGCCGTTCGGGCCCGGCTGCCCGTGACCGTTCGGCGCGGCCGGGTAACCCTGGCCGTTGTGCGGCGCGGCGGGGTGGCCCTGCGGGCGCCCCTGGCCGTGCGGGTGGCTGTGGCCGTGCGGGTGGCTGTGGCCGTGCGGGTGGCCGTGGGGTCCCGTCGGGCGCGGCTGCCCGTTCGGGGCGGGCGCGTTCGGACGCCCGTCGGCGCCGGCCGGGCGCGGCTGGCCGTCCGGGGCGGCCGGCGGGCGGTGGCCGTTCGGGGCGGGCGCGTGCCGGTGGCCGTTCGGCGCGGCCAGCGGCGGCGTCGTCGAGGTGACCGCCGGCGGCTGGGTGCGCGGATCCTGTGACACCGGCTCAAACCGCATGCGGCACCCCCTGACCGGCGGGCCAGCTCAGCCGGGCCCGCCGACGGTCCAGCAGCGCGCCGACCGGCACCTCCAGCGCGCCGGCCGCCCGCATGAGCTGCCGGCCGGCGCGGATCGTCCCGCCCAGGCTCAACACCCCGGCGGTACGCGGGTCGTGCGGCAGCCGGGCGATCACCGGCGCCCCGAGGGCCTTGCTGATCTCGCCGGTGCCGTGGCCGTCCCCGACCACCAGCAGCCGTACCGAGCCGGCCGGCACCCGGTGCTCGGTGAAGTCCCGTTCCATCGAGCGCAGCAACGACCGGGTGGCGGAGATGTCGGGCAGGGTGGCCCGGGTGACCACCAGCACCACCGCCGCCGCCCGCAGCACCGGCCACGGCGCGCCGGTCACGGCCAGCCGGCCACAGTCGACGAGCACGTCGTACGGCGGCGTGCCCTGCTCCAGGCTGGTGAAGAAGTCCGCGAACCGCTGCCAGAGCGGGGTGACGCTGCCCGCCTGGGCCGGGTCGACCACGCCGGGCAGCAGCAGCCGCTCCCGCTTCGGGGCGTCCAGGTCGACCAGTTGCGACCAGAACATCGCCTCCAGGCTGCCGTCGCGCAGCTCCCCGACGGCCAGCTCCCCGATGCCCCGGGGGCCGTCCAGCGTCCCGCCGAGGTAGCCGGCGAGCACCGAGCCGCCGGCCGGGTCGCACTCGGCCAGCACCAGCCGGCGGTGCCAGCTCAGCGTGCAGGCCAACGCCGTGGTGGTCACCCCCGGCGAGCCCTTGGCGGAGGCCAGCGCGATGATCGCCATGCTCAGACCGACCCGGTCAGCACGATGGCGACCCGCTGCTCGGCGGCGAGCGCGACGACCGCCGGCACGTCCCGGGTGGCCAGCACCAGGTAGACGGTGACGATGCTGGTGTCCGAGGTGTCGCTGTCGACGACGGTGGCGTTGAACCGGGTCGACGAGCTCGTCGTACGGCCGTCGGTGGTCTTCGCCGGCATGCTCATGAGCTGCACCTTGTCGCCGGGGCGCAGCTTGCGGGACGGCACCCCGTACGGCTTGACGCCGAGCGCCAACTGCTGCTGCCCCGAGCCGAGCATCGGCTCGTCGGTGAGCTGGGCCTCGGTGAGCAGCGTGCCTGGGGTGAGGGTGACCGCCGCCCGCTTGCCGAGCATCTCGTCGATCCGGTCGACGTCGATCGGCTTCAACCCCTGGCCGCCGGCCACCTGGACCGACATCAGGTCGTCCCGGCTGAGTTCGGCGCCGACCGCGACCGGCCGGGCGATCGCCAGGTACGTCCCGGTGGCCCGGACCGAGGTGACCGCGAAGGCCGCGCCCAGGCCGCCCAGCGCGATCAGCAGCACCGCCAGCCCGAGCAGGCCGGGGCGCATCCGTCGCTGGCGGACCACCTTGGGCGGGGCCACCGGGGCGTCCACCGGCCCCGGGCCGGGCCCGTTCCGCGTCGCCAGACTCACTCGGTCACCACCTGAAGCTCGTTGATCTGGATTTCGGCGTTTCCGCTGCCCCGGGTGACCGGGATGTCGCCGCTCTGGCCACCGCCCACCCAGTGCACGTTCCAGTGGGTGACGGCGCTGACCACGTACGTGCCGGCCTTCGGGTAACCGGTGGGGTAGCCGCAGTCGGGGGAGGGCCCGCCGGCGTGCGGCCCGGTCGGTGAGTACGGGGTGCCCGGCTCGGCGCAGGTGACCTTCACGCCGTTGCCCATGTTCCAGACGACGTGGGTGACCGCCGCATCGATACGCACGGTGACCCCGCCCTCGGTGTCGCTGGCGGACAGCGGGCCGAAGTAGTTGACGCCGGAGTTCGCCCACATCCACACCGGCAGCCCGACCAGCCCGGGGCCCTGGCTCTTGCGGGGGGCCACCGAGATGCGCGGATGGCGCAGGTCGATCGAGGCGAGCAGGCGCAGCGCGATCTCCTCCGGGTCCGGCGGCGCGCCGAAACCGGGCGGCGGGGCGTCCCGGAACACCTGCCGCTGGTCGCTCAGGTCGCCGCCGTTGCAGGTGGCGACGTACGCCTGCTGTCCGTCCGGCGTCTCCGGGGGTTGCGGGCTGGCGAGCTTGTAGTAGCAGCCGTCACTGTTGTTGAACCAGCCGAGGACGTCGTCGTAGCAGGGGATCTCCCGGCCGTTCCACTGGCACTTGCCGGCCTTGCCGCCGCCGCTGTCGCCGCCCCCGTCGCTGCCGCCGCCGTCGTTGCCCGGACGGCCGGGGACGTCGTCCCAGATGCTGCAGTCGGTCTGGCCGACCGGGCAGTCGACGCCCGGCCCGGCCAGGGCGGGCGCGGGCGTGGCGGCCAGCGCCAGCAGCGTCGCCGTGGCCGCCGCGAACAGGGCGGTGACCAGCCGGCGCCGCGCCCCGACCCGACGACCGGCGTCGGCCTGGGACCGGTCGTGGGCGATGATCGGCCGGTGCGGCGCCCCGACCCGCCCGGACCGGGTCGGAGCGCCGCCGTCTGCCCAGGTCAGCATGGCTGGTCCTGGTGGGCCACGCTGGCGTTGATCAGCCAGCGGCCGTCGGGGTAGCGGGTCGCGGTGGCCGTCGCCAGGTGGCGTCCCGCGCCGGAGCCGGGGACCACCTTGCGGGTCTTCGCGTAGACCAGCCGGTACTTCGTCGCGTCGAGACAGTCCTGGATGTCCACGGTCACCGGGACGGTGTCCAGGCTGACCGAGGTCACGGTCGGGTCGGAAACGAGCGTTCCGGTACGCATGGCACCGTGCTCCTTCGCTTCGCGAATTGTCAGCCGCACCCTGGTCAGAAGTGGATCAGCCAGGTATTTGGCCAGGTCGGGATGGTGTGGATCACTGCGTTCGCTGGCCACCCGGGAGACGGCCAGATATCCGGCGTAGGCCGCGAGGGCCGCCTTTTCGGCTGCCGCCTCGTCGGCTTTCCGACTCTGCGGATCGGCCGTCGGTCGTTCCGTGGTGGCCCGGCCGGACCGCTCGGGATCCGCGGCGCAGGCGGCGCCGAGAACGATCACCACGAGCGCGAGGAACCCGGCCATCGAGCGCCTGAACCGCCGTGCGCGCAACGCCGCCCCTCCTTGTGGGAAAGCCCCGTCCGGTCGGCTTCCGGGCATGCGGCAGCGCGTCCGGATGCCCCCGTCCGGATTTCTTGATCATCTATCAGAATTTGCGGTTACGGATACTGCGTCATTCTTTGCGGATCTTTTGTCCGATTGTCGGGCGACCCGTCGGCCGCCTGTCGGTCCCACCCAATGGGCGAGCATAGGCTGACCGCAGCCGATGCAACAGAGGCAATTGGTACGAATACTGTGCGTCACTGGTGGGGGCTGGTCGACCCGACCGTCCCGACCCGGCTCGGGCGACCGGACACGCCCGCTCCGCCGTCCCGGCCGGCGACGACCCGCCGTGCTCCCGCCCGCGCCCCTCAGGCCGTACGGGACAACGGATCCGCCGCTCGGGAGGGCCCGACGGGGAGGCCGTGGCCGGCCGTGACGGCGCAGGTCAGGGCCGGGCGGGCCGACCGGGTCGGCTGGCCCCGGCCAGCGGCGATGCGCGATCGTGAAACTACTGTGTGTGTTCGCCCTGGCGTGGCTCACCGGCGGCCCGCCCGCTTCGCGGGTCGCCCCCGGCCTCGCTCACCGGCGACCCGCCCCGGTGAACCCGCGCGCCCCGCCGTCCGGGGCCCGACCAGGCGGCAGGCGCCGGCCGACCGGCCCCGGCAGGGTCAGCAGGAGCGCGGTGACGACCAGCGCGCCCAGCAGCACGCCGGCCAGCACGTCGTGCGGATAGTGCACGCCCACGAAGGTGCGGGAGGCGGCGGCCAGCAGCGCCAACGGCACCGCGAGCCATCCCAGCCGAGGACACAGCAGGACGGTCGCGGCAGCCAACGCGCCGGCGGTCGTGGCATGGTTGCTCGGGAAGGACCAGTCACCGCTCGGCGGGCAGTGCCCGGCGACGATGGTCAGGCCGGTCAGCCCCCGGCAGGGCCGCTCCTGGTCCACCACCGTCTTGAGCCACTCGCTCGACCCGTACGCGAGCAGCACCGCGACCGGCGCGACCAGCGTCGCCGCCCGGTCCCGGGCCGGGCCGCCGAACCGCCGCCACGCCGCCGCGAGCAGCAGCAGGCCGAGCAGCACGACGGAGCCCTCGGTGAAGTGCGCGGCGAACCAGCGCACCGGCTCCGGGCTGCGGTCGGCCACCTCGACGACGTCCTGGTACCACTCGACGCTGAACCCCGGAACCACCTCGGCCACGTCACCACCACCCCCGTCAACCGCTCTACCCGTTCGCCGCCCCACGCATGGTGGAAACCGGCGGACTTCGGCGCGCTGTGCGAAAGTGAGAAGCCGTCCCCGACCTTCGTCTCAGCCGGCTCCCAGGCAGGCGTGCTGCAATGGCCCTTCGAACAGGTGAACGACCAGGAGGCTGTGGGTGCCCGTCACCATCGACACCGACCAGCCGGACGACCGTTGGCGGATCCGCCGGACCGAGGCCGACCTGAACCGCCTCGCCGAGACCGAGTCGATCTTCGCGCTCGGCAACGGGTGGCTGGGCTGGCGCGGCAACCTCGACGAGGGCGAGCCGTACGGCATGCCGGGCAGCTACCTCAACGGCTTCCACGAACGGCACGGGATCGACTATCCCGAGAGCGGGTACGCCTTCCCGGAGACCAGCGACACCGTGGTCAACGTGCCGAACGCGGCGCTGATCCGGCTCTGGGTCGGCGACGAGCCGCTGGACATCCGCACCGGCACGCTGCGCCACCACGAACGCGTCCTCGACCTGCGGGCCGGGCTGCTGGAACGACACACCGAGTGGATCTCCCCGGCCGGCCACGGGGTACGGGTACGCAGCACCCGCCTGGTCTCCCTGGCCCGCCGGCCGGTGGCCGCCGTCACCTGGCAGGTCGAGCCGCTGGACGGCCCCGTCGAGGTGCGGATCTGCGCCGACCTGGTCGCCAACCAGGGGGTGCCGGACCGCGCCGACGACCCACGGGCGGCCACCATCCTCGACGACCCGCTGATCGCCGAGCTGCACCGCCGCGAAGGGCTGGACGGGGTGCTGGCGCACCGCACCGGGCGCAGCGGGCAGCGGGTCGCGGTGGCCGTGGCGGACCTGGTGGACGCCCCGGACACCACCGCCACCGCCACCGACAGCGAGCCCGACCGGCTCCGCCTCACCCTGGCCGGGCCGCTGCGACCCGGCCAACGGATCACCCTGACCCGGTTCACCGGGCACGAGTACGCCCCGGTCGACACCGACACCGACACCGACGGCGGGGCCGACAGCGCCGACAGCGCCGACACCGGCGGCGGGGCCGACGTGGTCGAGCCGGCGGCGCGGGAGCTGGCCGAGCGGGCGACGGCCGCCGCCGCCGAGGCGCGTACGGTCGGCTGGGACGCCCTGGTCGCCGAGCAGCGGGCCGCCTTCGACGCCGCCTGGACCACCGCGGACGTCGTCCTCGACGGTGACCCGGAGCTCCAGCTCGCCACCCGGTTCGCCCTGTTCCACCTGCTCCAGGCGGGGCGGGCGGACGGCGACCGGACGATCCCCGCGAAGGGGCTGACCGGCAACGGCTACGACGGGCACGTCCTCTGGGACACCGAGGGGTTCGTGCTGTCGGTGCTCACCTACGTCGCCCCGGCGATGGCCCGCTCGGCGCTGCGCTGGCGGCACGCCCACCTGCCCGAGGCCCGCGCCCGCGCGGCCGAGCTGCGGCTGACCGGGGCGACGTTCCCGTGGCGCACCATCGGCGGCCGGGAATGCTCCGGCTACTGGCCGGCGGGGACGGCCGGAATGCACGTCAACGCCGACGTCGCCGACGCGGTGCTGCGCTACGTGGCGGCCACCGGGGACACCGACTTCCTCACCGAGACCGGGCTGGAGCTGCTGGTCGAGACGGCCCGGCTCTGGCACGGCTTCGGCCACTGGTCCGACAGCGGGACGTTCCACCTGCCCGGCGTGACCGGGCCGGACGAGTACACCGCGCTGATCGACGACAACGTCTTCACCAACCTGATGGCCCGGCGGAACATGCGCGGTGCCGCCGACGCCGCCGAGGCCCACCCCGACGTGGCCGCCCGGTTCGGCGTGGACGCGGCCGAGGTGGCCGGCTGGCGGTCCGCCGCCGACGCGGTGCACCTGCCGTACGACCCGAAGCGCGCCGTGCACCAGCAGTCGGCCGGGTTCACCGACCTGCCCGAGTGGAACTTCGCCGACACCGACCCCGACGAGGACTACCCGCTGCTGCTGCATTTTCCGTACCTGGAGCTGTACCGCCGGCAGGTGGTCAAGCAGGCCGACCTGGTGCTGGCCATGCTGCGCAGCCCCGGGGACTTCACCGCCGAGGAGAAGGCCCGCAACTTCGCCTACTACGAGGCCCGCACCGTCCGTGACTCGTCGCTCTCCTCACCCGCCCAGGCGGTGCTGGCCGCCGAGGTCGGCCACCTCGACCTCGCGTACGACCACTTCGCCGAGTCGGTGCTCCAGGATCTGGAGGACCTCGGCGACAAGACCGGCGACGGGCTGCACCTGGCCGCCCTGGCCGGCGCGTGGATCGCGCTGGTGCACGGGTTCGGCGGCCTGCGCGACGACCGGGGCGAGCTGTCGTTCGTGCCCCGGCTGCCCCGGCGGATCAGCCGACTGGCGTTCAGTCTGCTCCGGCACGGGCAACGGCTACGGGTGACGATCACCGCCGACGAGGTCCGTTACGAGCTGCCCGGGGCCGGCCCGGAGGCGGGCGTCGACCTGTGGCACGACGGCGAACGGGTCCGGGTCACCGGGGGCACGCCGTGCGTACGCCCACTGCCGACGCCGCCCGACCCGGGCCCGGAGCCCACCGCCCCACCCGGCCGCCGTCCCCGGCCCCGCCGGCCCCGGGACGACGTCTAGGCGGGCGGCTGCCAGGTGGCGGCGGCCCGGCGCAGCCGGTCGTTGATCGCCCGGCCGAGACCGGCCTCCGGCACCCGCTCGGCGAGGATCTCGGTCACCCCGGTCGCGTCCAGCCGGTGCAGGGCGTCGAAGAGGCGGGCCGCCGCCCCGGTCAGGTCACCGTCGGGCGAGAGCACCTCCACCGCCCCGTACGGCTGCGCCGGCCGCTCCCGCAACGCCAGGTAGCCGCGCGTGTGGTCGTCCGGCCGGGGGGCCGTGGCCGAGGGCGGCGGGTCGACCAGCCGCAGCGGGGTCCGGGGCGCGTAGTGCGCGGCCAGGCCGCCCGGCGCGACCGGCTGGCCGGAGCTGCCCGGCCGTACGTCGACCGGGCCGACCGCCTCGACCAGCGCCTCCACCGGCAGCGCGCCGAGCCGCAGCACCACCGGCCGGTCGCCGCGGGCGTCCAGGATCGTGGACTCGATGCCGCACCGGGTCGGGCCGCCGTCGACGATCAGGTCCACCGCGTCGCCCAGCCCCGCCGCCACGTGCTCCGCCCGGGTGGGGCTGAGCATGCCGAACCGGTTCGCGCTGGGCGCGGCCACCGGCACCCCGGCGGCCCGGATCAACGCCCGGGCGACCGGATGGTCCGGCACCCGGACGGCCATCGTGGCCAGCCCGGAGGTGACGATCGGCGGTACGGCCGCCGGCCGCGCCACGATCAACGTCAACGGCCCCGGCCAGAACCGCTCGGCCAGCGCCGCGACCAGGGACGGCACCGCGCCGACCAGCCCGGCCAACTCGGCGGGGTCGGCCAGGTGGGTGATCAACGGGTCGAAGCTCGGTCGGGCCTTCGCCGCGAAGATCCGCGCGGCGGCGTGCCCGTCGAGCGCGTTCGCGCCCAGGCCGTACACGGTCTCGGTGGGAAAGGCGACCAGCCCGCCGGCCCGCAGCACGGCGGCGGCCTCGGCCACCCCGGTCGCCGCCGGCAGCACCGGCGCGGACTTCGCGCTCATGCCCGGAACGCTAACGCCCCTCGCCGGGCACGCGCCGCCCAGGGGGCCGGCGACGTGCCCCTCCGGCGGTGGCGTGCGTCTCCGGCGGGCGGGGCGTGTCCGGCGGGGCTCGCGGGCCCGGCGGTCGGGATGTGGGGTGTGTCGGTCTGGCGGACCGGCAAGGGCACGCAGGCCGGGTCAGGCCGGGCCGGGCCGGGTCAGGCCGGGTCAGGCCGGGTCGGCCGGGCCGGGTCAGGTCGGGTCGGGCCGGGTCAGGCCACGGCCGACGCTGGCCCGGTATCACCTGGAGGGAGGCTGTCGAGCTGCCCCGGCTGTGCGCCCACTGGTCCCGGACGCCGCTTGGAGGCGGTCGACCGGCTGCTTTCCCCCTACTTTCCGGCATCCGCCGGGTACGGCGAGGAACCGAGGGGTGGGCGCACAGCCGGGGCAGCTCGACAGGGGCTGGCCGGGGCACTGGCTCCTGGAGGTGGCCGGGTTGGTCGGTCGGACGGCGGGTGTCGCGCCGAGGGATGGACGCGCAGGTGGGGCAGCTCGACAGGCTCCGACAGCCGCCCCGGCAGCAGCTCCTTCAGCAGTGGCCGACCGCCGGCCAGCGCCACCGCCAGCGGGATCGCGAGCACGGTCGCGGCCAGCGCCGCGACCGTCGCCCCGGGCAGGCCGGCGAGCGCGGCGAGCACCGCCAGCGCCGCGAAGGCGGCCATCTTCCGGCGGGTACGGGCCATCGGGACGATCATCAGGTCTCCCTCGGGTCGGGCCGGGACGGGAACTGTCAGAGCAGAACGAGCAGGGCGGCGCCCACCGTCACCGCCGGCACGGTGGTGATCACGGTGGCCACCAGCGCCGAGCGCCGGCGCAGCGCGGCGAGCGGGATCAACGCGTCGCCGTCCTGACTGATGGCGTTGGCGACCAGGGTGGGCAGGGGCAGCCCGCCGCTGACGTAGAGACCGGTGAAGACGATCTGCACGGCGCACCCGGGAACCAACCCGACGACCGCGCCGACCAGCACGCCGAGCAGGCCGGTCAGGGCGAGCTGTGAGCCGTCGAAGCCGGTCGTGGTGGTCAACACCTGCCACCCCAGGTACGCGACGGCGACCCAGACGGTGACGAACGACGCCTCGTGGGCGCTGTGCCGCAGGGTGGCGGCGAGGGACTGCGGCCGGGCGGTCTCCAGGCTGTCGTCCGCGAGCCGCCCCCGGCCGGCGGCGAAGATCAGGACCGCGGTCACGGTGCCGAGCAGCCCGAGCGCCAGGTACGGGTCCACGCCACCGAGGGTGAGCATCGCCGGGTCGACGAGCTGGAACACCACCGGCACCGACAGGGCGAACGCCGGGGTGGTGAGCCCCCAGAACGCGGTCGAGGTGGGCGCGCGGGGCAACAGTCCACCGAACGCCCGTACGCCGACGGGCGGGGAGGGGCGGGCAGCGGAGGTGGCGAGGGGACGGCGAGCCCGGCGGGGCCGGGCCGATCTCGCCGGGTCGATACCGAGGGCGTCGACGACGTACCCGGTGGCCAGGCCCACCGCGAAGAGCAGGGCGTGCAGTTGCAACGCGAAGACCGGGTTCCAGGCGAGCACCACCCAGGAGGAATCTCCCATGGTGGAGACCAGCGCGGCGACCACCGTACCGAAGGAGACCTTCCGCCGGGCGTACAGCGGCATCAGGATGATCGCCCCGCCGCAGCCGGGGCTGACGCCGAGCAGCGCCCCCGCCACCGGCCCCATCCGGCGACGTCGGGCCAGCGCGTCGGTGACCGTGTCGCCGTGCCGCCACCGCAACCAGCCGAACAGCGCCACCATGACCGCCACGTACACGCCCACCTGCATGAACGCGTCCGCGAGCGGACGGACCACGAGCTCGGTCACGACCCACCTCCTCCGGTACGGGAGGTGTCGGGCCGCCCGGGCGGCCCGACACCCGGTGGTCAGGCCAGCTTGTCCTTGACCGTGTTCACGACGCCCTGGACCATGCCCGGGTTGGTGCCGTACAGGCGGGGGTCGCCGGGCGCGAGCACGGGCTCGGGAGCGTTCGCGCGGGGGTTGGGCTCGTAGCGGAACTCGCCCTTGCCGTCCGGGGCCGGCCCGGACGCCCACCGGCCCTCCGCGGCGTCCTGCCCGGCGGAGAAGTCGAGGTAGGTGTAGCTGAACTCGGCGGTGAACTCCTGCGAGTCGGGGAACGCCTCCGGCACCGGCATCTCCTCCAGGCCGTCCTCCTTGAGCTGCTCGATCGCCGCCATCCACATGTTCTGGTGCATGGTGTCCCGGGCCAGCAGGAACCGCAGCATCTGCTTGACACCCGGGTCGTCGGTCATGTTGAACAGCCGGGACACCTGGAGTCGGCCCTGCGCCTCGGCGGTCACGTTGAGCTGGAAGTCGGCCATCAGGTTGCCGCTGGCGGTGATGAAGTTGCCGCTCCAGGGCACCCCGGCGCTGTCCACCGCCAAGGCCCCGCCGCCGCCGTGGATGAAGTGGGCCGGGTTCGAGCCGCCGTAGATCGCCCCGACCATCGGGTTGTGGTCGGCCGCCTCCTGCAACGACAGCGGGGCGTTCTCCAGCAGGCGGGTGATCATCGTGGCGATCATCTCGACGTGGCCCATCTCCTCGGTGCCCACGTCGAGCAGCAGGTCCTTGTACTTGCCCGGCAGCCGGCAGTTCCAGCCCTGGAAGAGGTACTGGTTGGCGACTGTCATCTCGCCCCACTTGCCGCCCAGGATCTCCTGGAGCCGACGGGCGAACGCGGCGTCCGGGCCGTCCGGCTTGGCTTCGAACTGCAGTTCCTTCAGGTGGCTGAACATCGGTCGGTCCTCCTCGGTGCGGTTGCTGGCACCGAGCTGTTCCCACCGTCGTGACCCGGGTGGGCCAACCGCTGTCCCCCCGGGGTCAGGCCCGCGGACCCGTCCGGGGCAGCAGCACCTCCAGCGCCACCCCGTACGGGCGCAGCCGGTGCAGCCGGATTCGTCCGCCGTCCACGGCGACGAGCCGTCTGACCAGCCACAACCCCAGACCGGACGGTCCCTCGCCCGGGGTCCGGCGGCGCAGCGCCGCCGTCAGGGACCGGTCGACCCGCCCCTCGTCGGTGACCAGGACGCTGAGCTCGCCGCGCCACAGCTCGGCGTGGATGCCGACGGCGCCGTCCGGCGGGCCGTGCCGGAGCGCGTTCTCCACCAGGTTGCCGAACACCTGCCGGGCCCGCCGGGCCGGCACCGGGCAGGCGGCGGCCCGCCGCGTGACGTGGGTCGACCGGCGGTGGGCGGGCACCAGCAGGCTCACCCCGGCGAGGATCTCCGCCAGCGGGACGACGTGGTCCGCCGGTCGTCCGCCGGCCGTCGGCGCGCCGCTGCCGGCCGCCGCCTTCCGCACCAACCCCTCCAGGTGTACGGCCTGGTCGTACGCGAGGCGGGCGGCTGCCCGCCGGGTGGCGTCGGGCAGCGGGTGGTCGTCGTCGGCGAGCGCGCGGGTCAGCGCGGTGAGCGTGGTGACCGGGGTGCGCAGCTCGTGGCAGAGCAGACGCAGCATCAGGGCGGAGTCGACGGCGGGCGGCCCGGCCACGGCGTTCCGGCTCCCGCCGCCGGCCCGACTTCCGCCGGCCCGTTGTCGTCTCCGCCCGGGACGCCACGATCCGCGCCGACCGCCCATCCGCCACCACTCCCCTCGTCCGGGTACGTCGGCATGTTTGCTACCCGCTCGGGAAGAGAGCAGGCATGCCCGCTCCGGCCGTCCTCCGGCTGGTGGTCGTCGACGACCATCCGCTGTTCGCGCGCGGGCTGGCGCTGCTCCTGCCGGCCGCGACGCAGGGCCGGACCGAGGTGGTGGGCAGCACCGGCGACGCCTCGTCGGCCGCGTCCCTGGTCAGCCGGTGCCAGCCCGAGGTGGCGCTGATCGACCTGCACATGCCTCCGCCCGGCGGCGTCCGGGCGGTCGCCGCGATCCGGCGGACCAGTCCCCGGGTACGGGTGGTCGCCATGTCCGGCGCGGACGATCCGGCGCCGGCCCTGGCGGCCCTGCGCGCCGGGGCCGAGGGATTCCTGCCGAAGACCGCCGAGCCGGAGGAGCTGCTGCCGCCGCTGCTGGCCATCCTGGAAGGGTGGGCCGTCCTGCCGGGTGAGCTGTTACGCAGCCTGCTGCGGCCGACCCACGTGCCCGCCGTCGACCTCGACCCGGACGAGCGGAACCTGCTCCGCCTGATCGCCTCCGGGTACGGCACCGTCGACATCGGTGAGCACCTGCACGTCTCGGAGCGCACCGTGAAGCGGATGACCGCCGCGCTGCTGCGCAAACTGCGGGTGGGCAGCCGGGCCGAGGCCGCCGCCCTGGCCGGTCACGCCGGCCTGCTCGGCGACTGACCGCCGCCCGTCCGACGTAGCACCGCCCCCAGATGGGCCGGCAGGGCGACGGACGCCAGGTCGGTCAGCACCGCGTCCAGCAGCCGGTTGACCCGTGGCTGGTCCCCGGCGGCGGCCCGCACGTCGTCGACGACCATCGCCAGGTACGTGTCGAAGGGGAGCCGGTCGACGCGTACCCGGACCGTCCCGGAGTCGTCCCGTACGAGGTGGGCCCCGTCGGGTCGGGTGGCGAGCCGGCGCAGCAGGTCGTGGGCCTCCTGCACGGCGCGGGTCGCCGTGGTCACGTCGTTGGTGGACGGGGAGAGCGCCCGCTCGGCGATGTCGGTCAGTTGCCGGAAGCCGAAACCGACGTCCTGCCCGGGTGAGCGTTCCGGGCCGATCGTCACGCCCGCGACGAGCTGGTCGACCGGCAACGACCGGACGGGCGCGTCCCCGACCCGGTGGACGCGCAGCAGCGGCGCCCCCGCGGTGACGAAGTCGCCCGGTACGGGTACGACGCTGAGCGCGCAGCCGTGCCCGGCGGCCAGCCGGGCGAGTCGACCGGTGTCCACGGTCACCACCATGCCCGGGCGCTCGGTCCGCACGACCTGTACGACGTCACCGAGGGGCGACGGCTCCGGCTGCCCGGTCTCGGGCAGGTGCGCCGCGATGGTGTCCCGGGTCTGCGCGCCGATCGAGGTGATGATGTGCGACACCCGCATGACCTGCGTGATGTGGTGCAGGTAGTAGAGGAACATGCCGGTGCTGCCGAGCACCAGGGCCATCGACACCGCGAGTGACAGCTCGGGCAGCCGGGCCTCCTCGCGGGCCGGCAGCGCGGCGAGCACCACCATCGCGAACAGGAAGGTGGCCACGAACGTGCCGAGCGTGGCCTGGATGATCCGGTCCTGGAGGAAGGTGCGCAACACCCGGGGGGAGTACTGGCTGCTGGCGAGTTGCAGGGCCACGACGGTGATCGAGAAGACCAGCGCCGTGAAGGAGATCATCGCGGTGATGATCGACGACAGCAGCGACCGCGCCCCGGCGGGGCCGCTGGGCAGGAGCCAGTCGACGGCGATGTCCAGCTGCAACTCCAGCAGCGACAAGCCGATGGCGGCGCCCACCGCGCCCACCGCGAAGAGCGCCGGCACCAGCCAGAAGCTGGCCCGGACCTCGGCGAGGCGGGCGGACATCCGACGGACCGGTTTCACGGCATGTCCTCCTGCCCGGTAACGGTAGGCGGGTCTGGGTGGTTTCGTCGGCGTTATCGCGGCATCGCCGCGCTCAGCCGGGCCGGAGGAGCAGCAGGACGACGGTGGACAGGTAGATGAGCGGGATGGCCGCCCCCTCGAACCCGATGCCCCGGCGCTCGCGCAGGATCAGACCGGCGGCCAGCGTGGCGGTCATCAGGGTGGTCATCCCGGTGAACAGCAGTCCGGACAGGTTGGCCTCGGAGTAGATCGAGCCGGGGCGGTAGGTGGCGTCGGCGAGGAAGATCATCAGCGAGTCGAACGCGTTGCCGCCGAGGATGTTGCCGATGCCCAGGGTCAACGCCCCGATCCGGATGGCCGCGACGAGGGTGACCAGCTCCGGCAGGCTGGTGACCGCCGTGGTCAGCGTGAAGCCCACGAAGCCGCTGGGCAGCCCCGTAGCGGCCACCACACCGAGGCCGCCCTGACCGATCAGGTAGCCGGTGGCGGCGACCACAGCCGCCAGCGCGGCCAGTCGGAACCAGAGCCGACGGACGCTCAGCCCGGACGTCCCGGTCGCCGGCACGTCCTCGCGGGTGTCGGCGGTGCGGCGGGCGAACCACATCGGTTCCCGGCGCAACCGGCGGAGCAGCACCAGGCCGTACAGGTAGACGACCGGGATCAGCAGGCTCGCGGGGTGCACCCAGAGGACCGTCAGCTCGGGGGTCGCGTACGCCACCACGGGCAGGCAGAGCAACGCCACCAGGACGATCGCCTGCATGACGTTCTCCAGGGACGCCGCCGCGTGCTCGATGTTCGACCGGCGGTAGAGCAGGTCGGCGATGGCCAGCCACACCGTCTGCACCGCGATGCCGCCGATCGGGTTGGCCAGCGCGAACTCGGCGTCCTGCCGTACCGAGCCGAGGACCGTGGTGGCGATGCCGGGCAGCGAGGTCACCGCGCCGAGCAGGAGGGCCCCGGCGACCGCCTCGCCCATGCCGGTGCGGTCCGCCAGCTCGTCGGCCGTGCGCACCAACGACTGCCCGGCGAACAGGATCACCACCAGCGCGACGAGCAGCGCGACCACGCTGGGCAGGAGCGGCCAGGTCCCGGCGGTCACGATGGTCGGCCCGGGGATCGTCCGTGAGTAGAGCGCATGTTCTCACCCCTACCCAACCGTCGCGGTTCTGATCAGGCGACCACCTACGTTTCGCGGCCGGGAGGGGCGGGCCCGTCCGGGGCGGGGGCGACGTCGGGGGGCAGCGGTCGGAGCTGGAGCACCGCGTCGTCCACCGAGACGATCTCGAAGGTGACGGCGCCGCGTCCGTCCGGGTAGCTCACCCGCAGCTGACCTGCCCCGACCGGCTGCCACCGGCCGTGCTCGGGGGCCGGCGCGTCCGTCGGACCGGGCCGGGCGTCGACGAACGTGCCGTCGGGGTGGAACTCGATGCTCGTCCGGCCCCGACCGGGTGGGACCGGACGGTCGGCGGCCCGGTAGGCGCGTACCCCCGACCGGTCCTCCTCCCGGATGTGCACCCAACGGCGGAACAGCGGAACCGGCGGCTCGGTCATGCGTCAAGTATCGCCGGGCCGGCCGTTTCGCCGCTGGTTGCCGGGCCGGCGGCTGCCGTGGCGGACGGGACGGCGGCTACCGTGCCGGCGGTGGCGGCTGCCGTGCCGAGGCTGGCGCGCGGCCCGGCCAGACAGGCCGCCATGCGGGCGGCCTGCCCGGCGGTGAACATCACCATCGCCGCGTCGTCGGTGTAGTCCATGTAGTTCATGAACATGTCGCCGTGCGGGCCGTTGTCGCAGCTCAGCTTGGGCCAGGCCGGCTTGCCGTAGTTCGGTCCGGCCTGGTTGGGGGTGTCCGCCACGAAGTCGCTGCCGCTGCACCCGTCACCGTCGTCGCCCCAGATGTGACGCAGGTTGAGCCAGTGCCCGACCTCGTGGGTGAGGGTGCGACCGCCGTCGAACGGGGCCGCCGCCGTGCCGGTGGTGCCGAACGCGGAGTGCAGCACCACCACCCCGTCGGTACGGGCCGGGCCGCCCGGGAACTGCGCGTAGCCGAGCAGGCCGCCACCGAGCGGGCAGACCCAGATGTTGAGGTAGCGGTCCGCCGGCCAGGCGTCCACCCCGCCGGTGGCGGCCGACTTGACCTCGTCGTCGGTGCCGAAGGCGGCGACGTCGGTGCGGGTACGGGTGATGCCGGCGCAGGGCCGGCCGTCCGGGTCGGTGTCGGCGAGGGTGAACGTGATCCGGGTGTCGGCGACGAGCGGCTGCCAGGGGGCGGGCACCGCGGCGACGTCCGGGTTGACCGCCCGGAAGTCGGCGTCGAGTACGGCGAGCTGGCTGGTCACCTGCTCGTCGGGGATGTTCTGCGCCTCCTCGTGCCACACCACGTGCACCACCACGGGCAGGGCGACGACCTGACCGAGCCGCCCCCGCCCACGGCGGGCCTCCCGGTGGGTGAACGTCTCGACCCGGGTGCGCGCCTCGGCGTACCCGGAGACGGTGTCGAGCAGCCGGCGGTGGGCCGGCATGGTGCCGCACCACGGACGGCGCGGGAACTCGGACGGTTGGGCCATGACCAATTGTTCCGCCGCGCCGAGTTGCCGCGCGGGTCAAGTCGTTGATCCGACCTGGCCGGGGCAGAATTTCGGAAACTTGTTCGGAAGTTTCCGGAACTCGTTGACCTGTCGGAAACGCCATGGCAATACTTCGATTCACATCCGTCGATCGGAGAGGATCCCGGCATGCTCGGCAGAACCGGCAGCCCGTACGGGCCGACCACCATCGCACGGCAACCCCGCCGCCTCGCCCGGCTCGCCGTCCTCGCCACCACGGTGGCGCTGGGCGCGGCCGGGCTCGCCGTCGCCGCCACCCCGTCCAGCGCCGCCGCCTGCAACGGGTACGTCGGCCTCACCTTCGACGACGGGCCCAACGGCGCCACCGGTCAACTGCTGTCCGTGCTGCGCGCCAACGGCGCACGGGCCACCATGTTCAACGTCGGGCAGAACGTGCAGGGCAACCCGTCCGCCGCGCGGGCCCAGGTCGACGCCGGCATGTGGGTCGCCAACCACAGTTGGAACCACGCGCACATGACGTCGATGAGCCAGAGCCAGATGCAGTCGGACCTCTCCCAGACCAGCGCGGCGATCCAGTCCGCGACCGGCGTACGGCCGCAGTTGTTCCGCCCGCCGTACGGGGAGACCAACTCGACCCTCCAGTCGGTGGCCTCGTCGCTCGGCATGCGTCAGGTGCTCTGGGACGTCGACTCCCAGGACTGGAACAACGCGAGCGTCAGCCAGATCGTCGCCAACGCCAGCCGCCTCCAGGCCGGCCAGGTCATCCTGATGCACGACGGCATCGCGAACACCCGGAGCGCGATTCCGCAGATCATGGCCAACCTGACCAGCCGCAACCTCTGCCCCGGGATGATCTCGCCGAGCACCGGCCGGGCGGTGGCCCCGGACGGCGCCGCGCCGCCCACCGGCAACCCCACCACCCCGCCGCCGACCGGCAACCCGACCACCCCGCCGCCCGGCGGCGGCTGCACCGCGACCGCGACGACCCCCAACGTCTGGGGCGACAGGTACAACACCTCGGTGACCGTCCAGGGCGCCGCCAACTGGACCGTCGTCGTGGCGGTCACCGCGCCGCAGCGGATCACCACCACCTGGAACGGCGCCCCGAGCTGGGACAGCAGCGGTCAGGTGATGACGATGCGGTCCAACGGCAGCGGCAACACCTTCGGCTTCACCACGATGATGAACGGCAACAGCGGCGCCCGCCCGCAGATCCGGTCCTGCGCCGCCGGCTGAAGCACCCCGGAGCAGCCCACCGCCCCACCGGAAGCAGGCCGGTGGGGCGGTGGCTGTGCGTTGGGAGGACTCTCCGTCGGTCGGTCGTCGGCAGAACACTGTGGAGGCTCAACCTGTCGCATGTGGTCCGTCGCCAGTCATCCGGGCCGACTTTGCGCGTTTTGCTCGCGCCGAGCGTCTTCTGGGCGAACGGCAGTCGAGTCGGAGGGTGGTTCTGTCGTGGCGATAGATCTCGCATCGCTCCCCGGGTGGGCCATCGCCCTCCTGATCTTGATCATGGTCGTAGCGGGAGCGCTGGCCCGGGCTCCGGTCGTGAGGCTCATCGAGCGTTGCGCGCGGGCGCGTGCGACGGTCGAGATCGTTCGGGAGCAGCGCCGGATGGCTAACCTTGCTCTACACCCGGACACGGAGCTGCGGCACTCCGTGACCGGTGGGCCCAGCCTGGTCATCCGGCGTAGCCCGTCCGTGACGATGCCCGACACGGAACAGGAGAAGTCGTGAACGTCGAATCCAACGTTCCAGGGGAGCAACCGGAACCGGATGAGTCAGCGGCCGGACAACCGAGCCCTCCCGGGGACGGTACCGGCGTCTCCAGGGATCTCGGAATGGCGGTTCTCCCCTCGCCCGGGGTCGTCGACCAGCAACCTCGGTGGGTGATCACCAACGAGTCGGGCGATGCCGTCAGAGGTGAGATCCGGCTGCCGGAGGCCGCCCCTGAGCACCGCACGGCCTTCGATTTCGACGAGTTCTATGTGACCTACTACGACCGGCTGGTGGGCGCCCTGTACTCGTACTGCGCGGGTGACCGCGTGCTGGCGGAGGACGTGGCGCAGGCGACGTTCCTCAAGGCGTTCGAGCACCGTGACGAACTCGCCACGAAGCTCAGCCCGTACGCGTGGCTCCGGACCGTGGCGATCCGAGCCGCGCAGGACGTGTTCCGTGGGGAACGACGACGGAAGACCCGGGAGCAGGAGCGTGAACTGCTCGTGGCTCGGATCGACGAGTGGGAAGCCCGGGCGTGGCTGCTCGCCATTCGTGAACTTCCAGAACCCGAGAACAGAGTGCTGTGGTCCCGGTTCGTCCTCGGGTACGAGCGGCAGGTGATCGCGGACGAGTTGGGCATGTCGCTCCGTTCCGTCGACCACCACATCAAGCGCGGCGTCGGTCGGCTGCGGCGGAACATCGGCCTCGGCGGGGAGGACTGAACGATGAACGACAACGTTGAGACGTCGGCCCGGGAGAGGCTGATCCAGCTCAAGCGGAACCTCACCGAGCTCAAGCTCGAGGCACTGCGTCGCGGTTATGGGCTCGAAACGGCTGCCGCTCCCGCGGTGGACGACCTCGATGCCATCGTCCGTGAGGTGGCGGAGGATGTGGCACACCGTCGCCGTGACCGTGCCGCCGGCGGCGACCCGGTGGACGAGACCCGGTGGACCGGGGACCGCCCTACGCCGAGTCGGGCATGAAAATGCGGTCGCCCGGGGTCGGCATCGCCATCCATGGCGTCGCTTCAGGCGACCGGGAGCGCTGGTGACAGAACCGACTCCGTCACTGGCCTCGCTGCGTCGTGTGCTCGACGAGTACGCGACGGGTCGGGACCCCGCCCTGATTCTGGGGCGGGGACCGGTGGCCGACGCTGCCCGGCTCGTCGAGCTGGCCGAGCCGGGCAGCCCTGAGCGGGACGACGTGTTGGCCACGGCTGGCCTGCTCCACTGGTATCGGTATCTGCTGCTGCCGGAGCCGGACGACGAGCGGGAGCTGGACCGGTCGCTGGATCTGTTCGCCAAGGTGGATAACAACCGGGCAGACCTGATGCCGGTGGCTGTCCGCCAACTGCTCCGTCCGTCGGGTGACGCCGGGGAGGACGACGACGGACACCCGTCACGTCCCGACCCCCACCGAACGGAATGGGGCGTCCTCGGCGAACGTCTGCTCGCCGACTACTGGGACAGCCCGGACCCCGAGGTGCTCCACACGGCGATCACTTTTCTTCAGCACGCCTGGGGTGCCTTCGAGGACGACCCGGGCGTCGAGTCCCGGTCCGTTGGTCACGCCCGCGGCCTGCATCTTCTCGCGTTGGCGAGGTACGAGTCGTATCGTCGTGGCGACGATCTGTCCGATCTCCATGCCGCCGTCGACGCGGCACGCGCGTCGCTGCGGGCCGGGGCCCTCGACGACCTGGCGGCGGGGTACCGCTTCTCGCACCTCAGTCTCATGATCCGTGACCGCTACGAGCGGCTCGCACGCTTCGCGGACCTGGACGAAGCGGTCCGGCTTGCCCAGGCGGCTGTGTCGGCCATCGGCTTCGGTGAAAAGCCGCCTGCCGACCTGGCGACGAACCTCGGCCTGGTCAGGCTGAGCCGTTTCCGCCACGATCGTCATCTGCCGAGTCTGGATGAAGCTGTGCGCTGGCTGGAGCTTGCGGCTGCCGACGACGGTCGAGCCGACCAGTGGTCGAACCTCAGTGTCGCGCTACGACAGCGGTACGGCGCCACCCGTCGACGTGATGATCTTGATCGGGCGGTCGCGGCGGCGGCGGAGGCGGTGGGTGTCGCCGAGGGGCATCCGGATCGGGCTCGTTATCTCTCCAATCTCGCCCTTGCCCTGGCTGGCCGGCACGAGGTGACCGGAAACGTCGATGATCTTGATCGGGCGGTCGCGGCGGCGGCGGAGGCGGTGGGTGTCGCCGAGGGGCATCCGGATCGGGCTCGTTATCTCTCCAATCTCGCCGTCGCCCTGGCTGGCCGGCACGAGGTGACCGGAAACGTCGATGATCTTGATCGGGCGGTCGCGGCGGCGGCGGAGGCGGCGCGGACCACTCCTCATGATCACCCGGACCGAGCCGACCGGTTGGCGACGTTGGCCGGCACGCTCCAGGCTCATGGGCGGTCGGACGAGGCCCTACCGCTCCTGCGTGAGGCTGCCCGGCAAGACATCGGTTGGCCGGCAGTTCGCCTTGCTGCTGCCCGGGGATGGGCGCGGCTGGCAGCCGAAAGGGGCGATTTCGCCGAGGCGGTCACGGGGTTCACCACGGCGACGACGCTGGTCCAGCTTCTGGTGTCGGGCGGCCTCAGCCCGCAGGCTCTCCGCTTCTCCCATGCGTTCCAGGGACTGACCGCCGACGCGGTCGCGAGCGCTTTGCACAGTGGGGAAACGCATCGTGCGTTGGAACTGTGGGAACAGGGCCGCAACATCTCACTCGAACGGGAACTCCAACTGCGCTCCGACGTGACACCACTCGCCGCCCGACATCCCGAGTTGGCGGACCGGTTCGTGCGACTCCGGGACGACCTGATCGCGCCGCCGGCGGAGGCATCACCCGACGAGCGGTTCGCGGCGATCCGGCAAGCCGACCGCCGGTTCCAACTCGCCCGGGAATGGAATCATCTCCTGTCACGGATCCGTGAGCTCCCCGGCTTCGCGGACTTTCTACGCCCGCCCCGGGCCTTCGACCTGCTCGGGGTCGGGGACGAAGGTCCGGTGGTGATGATCAACGTGAGCCGTCACCGATCCGACGCGCTGCTGATCACGGACGGCGTGCTGGAGGTCGTGCCACTGCCGAGGGCGACCCCGGAAGCGGTACGCGCCGTGACGGCCGACTTCATCGCCGCTTCCCAGCGGATGCGGGCCGACCGATCCGAGCTCCGCGGGGTACTCACCTGGCTCTGGGACGCCATCAGTGGGCCGGTGCTCGCCCGGCTCGGCCTGCAGGGGCACCCTGACACCGGGAAGCGTCCACGGTTGTGGTGGTGCCCTGCCGGGGAAGTGGCGCTGCTGCCACTGCACGCCGCGGGTCGGGAGGACGAACCACGCGGCTCCGTGCCGGATCTCGTGATCTCCTCGTACACCCCGACCCTGCGGGCACTCCTACAGGCTCGACAGTCCCGACCGGGCACCCGAGTCGACCCACGGATGGTTGCGGTCGCGCTGGAGAAAACCCCTGGCCTTCACGTGCTGCCCGCGGTCGAACGAGACCTCCGGACGCTCGTCGAGCGGTTTCCGGGTAACTTGACCTCGTTGACTGACGCCAGCGCTACCCGGGCGGCGGTGTTGGCCGCGATGCGGGACAGCGAATTCCTGCACTTCGCCTGCCACGCCGCGACCGATCCCACGGACCCCCTGGCCAGCAGTCTGCTGCTCGCCGACGGTCGACTCACCGTGGCGGACCTGCTGCGCCAAGGCGCCGGGCGTGGTGAGTTGGCCGTCCTGGCCGCCTGCCAGACCGCGGCGACCGACATGTCGTTCTCCGACGAGCCGGTCCACCTCGCCTCGGCACTGCAACTCGCCGGTTACCGGCATGTCGTCGGCACCCTGTGGAACGTCCTCGATCAGGCCGCCGCCCAGCTCACCGAGGAGTTCTACGCCGCTTTCACCCGGTACGGCCAGGACAGTCGGCAGGCTGCGCAGGCACTCGACGATGCCATACGGACACTGCGGCACCGTTTTCCTGACCAGACGTACGACTGGCTGGCGTACGTCCACATGGGCCCCTGAGCCTGCTGGTCCGGTGGAGCAACCCCACCCATCGGGCAAGATCCCGCTACATCGGGGCAGTAGTGGCCTCGACGGCCGCGGAGGCCACTACTGCCGGGCAGTAGCACCATCTTGCCGGGATCCCCGGCGGACGGACGCGACCAGGGCGCGCCAGGCGTGGGTGACCGAGGCGGCGGCGCGGATGGTCGCCAGCGGGTTCCAGAAATCCCGGAAGTGCACGATGCGGCCGTCGGAGAAACGCACCACCGAGATGTAGACCTGGTGGAACGGCCGCCCGGTGGCCACGCCCCGGCCCTCGCCCACGAACTCGGCGACCACCAGGTCCGGATCGGTCGTCTCGTGGAAGGTGAGGCCGGAGAAGCGGACGTCGAGCTGCTTCGGGAAGTCCTTCATGTGCGCGTACAGCTCGTCGTGCCCGACGAACCGGGACGGCACCCCCGGCAGCGGGTACGGGAACTCCAGCACGCCGTCCGGCGCGAACAGCTCCACCCACTCCCGGATCCGGCCGGCGGTGATGAGGTCGAGGTTGCGGGCGAACAGCTCCTGCGCCTGCGTCCGGCGCTGCTGGTCGGTGTCCACGTCGGTCACCTTTCGAAGTCGGTGGGCACGGGGTCGCTGGGCCGGGCGGCGGGCGACGGGTCGGCCCGGGTCAGCGCGGTGAGGTTCCGGTCGATCAGGCTGTCCGGCAGCAGCCGGGCCGCCAGGCTGGCGAGCCGCACGTCGGGCCCGACCGGGTAGCGGGTCCTCGGCCGGGCGGCGGTCAGGGCGCGGGCCACCGTCCGGGCGTACTGCTCGGGGGTGGTCCGGCTGCGGCGGACCTGGTCGGCGTTGCGGCGCAGGAAGGCCCGGAACGGCACCCGGTACAGCGCCGCCGTCGCTTCCGGCACGTCGGCGATGACCTCCTCGCCGGCCCGGTCGACCTTCTCCCAGATCGGGGTACGGATCGCGCCCGGTTGCACCACCGAGACCGTGACGCCGTACGGCCGCAGCTCGCGCCGCAGGCTGTCGCTGATCGCCTCCTTGGCGAACTGAGCCGCCGCGTACGCGCCCAGGTACGGCAGCGCGACCCGGCCGAGCCCCGAGGTGACGTTGACGATCCGGCCCCGGCCGACCCGCAGCAGCGGCAGGAACGCCTGGATCGTCTCGACCTGGCCGATCACGTTCGTGTCCAACTGCCGGCGGAGCTGGTCGGCGGGGAGGCACTCCAGCGGGCCGGGTTGGACCACGCCGGCGTTGTTCACCAGCCCCCAGAGCCCCGCGCCGTCGAGCCGCCGGGTCACCTCGTCGACCGCCTGCCGGATCTGCTCGGGCTCGGTCACGTCGACCCGCAGCGGACGCAGCCGACCGTCGGGCGACTCGGCGCGCAGCCGTTCGCCGTCGGCGGCGGCACGCACCCCGGCGAAGACCTGGAAACCGACCGCCGCCAGGTGCAGCGCCGCCGCCCGGCCCAGGCCGGACGACGCGCCGGTGATCACCACCGTACGGCCCGCCGGCGTGAACCGCCCGGCTCCGCGTGTCATGTTCGGCTCCTCTCCGTCGGTGGCGTCCCGACCGTCGGCCGGCAGCCGGTCGCGGTGAGCACCGCGTCGACGCTCGCCGCCACCAGGCTGGTCGCCCGGCGCGGGGACAGCGCGTCGGCCACGTAGGTGAAGTTCCAGAAGAGCTGCCCGTGGCTGGTGTTCACCGTGGCGACGAAGTAGCCGCACACGGAGAGCCCGGCGACGAACTGGGCGCCGGAGAGCCGCCACGGGCCGACCCGGTCGGGGAACTCGTACCGGCCGATGTTGGACAGGCACAGGTTGACCGGACCGGACCGTTCCATCGTCCCGACGAACCGCCCGCTGGCCCGGACCGACCTCGGACCGGAGAGCCCGACCAGGTCGACCATGGCGAAGTGGCTGCCCGTGCGGCGGCGTCGCGTGAGGTCGTCGCTGATCGCGCGGGCGAGCTGCCAGAGCGACGCGCCCGGTCGGTAGCCGACGAAGGTGGGCACGGTGGCGACGTACGCGCCGACGGCCGCTGCGGACACGGCGGGCTCCAGCGCGGCGCGGAAGGTGACCGGGGAGCCGATCGTCACGTGCCCCGACGCCGGTCGACCGGCCTCGGTGGCGACGGCCAGCACCATCGCCGCCGCGAGCGCGCCGTGCACCGTGGTCCCCTCCCGGCGGCAGGCCGCCACCAGCGCCTCGACCTGCTCCCCGGTCAGGGTCCGGGCGAGCAGCCGGGTACGCCGTTCGGTGAACGGCACGAAGCGGTCCGGCACGACCCGGGCCGGCCGCAGCCGGCGTACCAGGTAGAGGTCCCGGAGCAGCAGCCGGCGCAACCGCAGCGTCCCGAGCAGCCCCCGGTACCGACGGGGGAACATCGCCTCGCAGCCGGGCAGCGCCGGCTCGCCGGTCCGGGCTGCCCGGTCCGGTTCGGCCGATCCGCCCGCTCCGGCGGTGGTGGTGGCGTCGTGCGCCCGGGCGGCCAGGTCGATCCACTGGCGCAGCAGGGAGAGCACGGTGGTGCCGTCGGCCACGCAGTGCGGCATGGTCAGCAGCAGGTCGTGCGTCTCGTCGTCGGGCGGGTCGGCGGCCCGGGTCAGCACCACGGCCCGGCACAGTGGACCGGCGCGCCAGTCGACCCGGTCGACCAGCTCGTGCTCGTCGACCCGCCGCGCCCAGTCCGCCGCCGCCGGGTCCGCCCCGCCCGGCTCCGAGGTGTCCGCCGGGCCCGGCTCCGAGGTGTCCGCCGGGCCCGGTGCCGGGGTCGGCCGGGCCGGTCCGGCTCCGGCCAGCCGGAGCAGCGGGATCGGCCGGTCGGTCGGCACGAACCGGGGGGACCGTCCGTCCGGCGTGGCGGCGATCGCCACCCGCAGCAGCGGGTGCCGTCGGCGCAGCCGGTCCAGGGCGTCGCGCAGCAGCCCGTCCGGCAGCGGCCCGCGCACCTGGACGCGGGCGACGACGTTGAGCGGTGAGATCTGGTCGGCGATCCAGTACCAGCGTTCGAGCGGGCTCAGCGCCCGCCGTACCTCGGTCGTGGGCGCGTCCACCGGCGTCCGGGGGCGTCGGGGCGCTCCGTCTCCCACCGGCGTCACCGGCCACCGCCCACCGGGTCGGCGCCGGCCCGACCGGCCGTCGGGGCGGACGAGCCGGCCAGCAGCCCGGTGATCCGGCGGGCCACCTCCACCACGTGCGGCGGGTCCATCAGGGCGAGATGGTCGCCGGGCACGTCGAACACGTCGATCCGGCCGGTGGTGAGCCCGGCCCACCCGTTGCACGGGTCGAGGTGCTGGGTCCCGGCGAGGTCGTGCATCGGCCTGAGCAGGGACGGCAGCGGGTCGGCGGCCCGCAGCAGGGTGAGGTCCAGGTCGACGACGTCGGGCCGGTAGGTGACGATCGCCTCCCAGTTGGCCCTGAACACCTCGAACAGCCGGCGGACCGCCGTCCGCGACTCGTCCGGGCGCAGCACCCCGGCCGCGCCGGCCCGGCGGGCGACGAAGTCCAGCCGTTCCTGATGGGACGTCAGGCTCGCCGGGATCGGCTCCAGCGTCGGCCGGTCCTGGTCGAGCGGGATCAGCTCCCAGAAGAACCAGTCGAGCAGGAGGTCGTCGGCGACCGGGGCCGGATCGCCGGGACGCCTGGCGATCGGGTCGATGAGGATCAACCGGTCGGCTCCCCGGGCCAGGGGGTCGAGCTGCCGGGCCGCGTGGTCGAGCTGCCGGGCCATCTCGAAGGCCACCATGCCGCCGAACGACCAACCGCCGATCGCGTACGGGCCGTGCGGCTGGACCCGGCGGATCGCCTGGAGGTAGCTGGCCGCCAGCTCCGGCACGGACCGCTTCGGCTCGGTCCCGGCGTCGACACCGGCCGCCTGGAGCGCGTAGACCGGCTGGTCCCGGGGCAGGTGCCGGGCGAGCGGGAGGTAACACAGCACGTTGCCGCCGATCGGGTGCACCAGGAACAGCGGCGGTCGGTCCCCGCTGGCGCGGATCGGCACCAGCGGGTCGAACGAGGCCGGGTCCGCGCCGCCCGCGCGCAGCAGCTCGGCGAGGCTGGACACGGTCGGGGCGGTGACGAACGCGGTGACCGGCACGGCGACGCCGTACCGTTTCTCGATGAGCGTGACCAGGCGCATCGCGGTGAGCGAGGTGGCCCCCAGCTCGAACAGGTCGTGGTCGACGCCGACCTGCGGCAGGTGCAGCAGCTCGGCGATGATCTCCGCGAGGACGTGTTCGTACCGGTTGCGGGGCGTCACCGGCCGGGTGGCCTCCACGCCCAACGGCAGCTCACGCAGGCGGCGGTCGTCGCGTTTGCCGCTCGGGGTCAGCGGCATCTGCGGCAGCCAGTGGAACCGGGTGGGGACCAGGTGCTCGGGCAGCGTCTCCCGGAGCCGGCGGCGCAGGGCGGTCAGGTCGACCCGGTCCGGGTCGCCGACGAGGAACGCGGCCAGGAAGGCGTCCACGTCGTCCCGCCGTCGTACCACGACCGCGGCCTCACGCAGGCCCGGATGCGCCGCGACCAGTTTCATGATCGCTATCTCGGCTTCGAGCGGCTCCACCCGGAAGCCCCGGATCTTGGCCTGGGTGTCGGTGCGCGCGAGCCAGACCAGGTCGCCGTTGGGCAGCACCCGGGCCAGGTCCCCGGTGCGGTAGATCCGGTCGCCGGGCGGGCCGAACGGGTTGGGCACGAAGCGTTGGCTGGTCAGTACGGGCTGCCGGTGGTAGCCCCGCGCCACCTGGACGCCGCCGAAGTACAGCTCCCCGACGACCCCGGTCGGCACCGGACGCAACCGGTCGTCCAGCAGGTACGTGTCGACCCCGGGGATGCCCGGCCCGATCGGCGGCAGGTTCGGGAAACGTTCCGGGTCGCCGGCCATCGGGTACGCGGTGACCAGGTGGGTCTCGGTCGGCCCGTACTGGTTCTCCAGTACCGCGCCGGCCGGCAGGGCGGCGACGAACCGGCGGATCTCGGCGGTCACCCGGAGCTGCTCGCCCGAGGAGATCACCACCCGCAGCGCGCGGGGGTGGATGCCGAGCGTCACCGCGGTCTCGGCGAGCTGCTGGAGCGCCACGTACGGCAGGAAGACCCGCTCGACGCGTTCCCGGTCGAGCAGCCGCAGCAGCGCCGAGGGGTCCCGCCGCTGCCGCTCCTCGACGATCTGGAGAGCGCCGCCGGCGCTGATCGTGGTGTAGATCTCCTGGAACGACACGTCGAAGCTGAGCGGCGCGAACTGGAGGGTGACGCCCCCGGCCGCCCCGCTGACCGCCGCGACCTGCCATTCCTGGTAGTTGTCGAGGGCGGCGTGGGTCATCGCCACCCCCTTCGGCACGCCGGTGGAGCCGGAGGTGAAGAGCACGTAGAGCAGGTCGTCCGGGCGGATCGTGGGCAGCGGCGCCGGCGCGACGTCGCCCAGGTCCTCCACGACGAGGGTGAGCGCCGGCTCGCCGACCAGCCCGGCGTGCCGCCGGTCGGTGACGACCCGGACCGGTCGCGCCTGGTCGAGCATCGCCGCGATCCGCTCCGGCGGGTAGGTCACGTCCAGCGGCACGCAGGCCGCGCCGGCGCGGGCGATGCCGTAGATCGAGGCGATCATCTCGGGGGAGCGGCCCACCGCGACCCCGACCAGGTCGCCCGGTCGGACCCAGGCCCGGACCAGCGCGTAGGCGATCCGGTTGACCTCGTGCTGGAACCGCGCGTACGTCCACCGCCGGTCACCGGCGGCGACCGCGACGGCGTCCGGGGTCCGTCGCACGTGCCCGGCGAGCCGACGGACGACGTCACTGCGCGCCCCGACCGTCCCCTGCCCGGCGGTCGTCACCGGGCCGGTCGTCGGCGGGCCGGCGGTCGTCTGCCCGGTCGTCGGCGGGCCGACCAGAGCCGGGCCGACCAGGACCGGGCCGGCGAGGAAGTCGAAGTCCGGCGGGGCGTCCGGCTGGTCGGTGATCCGGGCGAGGATCCGCAGGTACGTGTCGGCGATCAGCTCCGACTGCGCCCGGGTGATCCGTCGGCGGTCCGCGTCGACACGCAACGAGACGCGCTGCTCCGCCGGATGGACGAACACGTTCAGCAGCAGCGTGAAGTTGGTCTCCTCCCAGGCGTCGAAGCCGAGCGGCTCGATCGTGGGCAGGTCGAGCAGCGGCGCGAGGACGTGCATGTGCACGTAGTTGAAGGCCAGCTCGAACACCGGCCCGCCGCCCCGGTCCTGTTGCATGGCGTGCAGCGGGTAACGCCGGTACGGCTGGCACTCCTGCTCCTGCCGGTGCGCCTGACGGACCGCCGCCAGCCAGGACCCGGCCCCGGGCCCGAGCCGCACCGGCACCGTGTTGAGGAAGAGCCCGGCCGTCCGCTCCGCCCCGGCCCGCTCCGGGCGACCGTGCGTGACCAGCCCGGCGGTCACGTCCGTGACGCCCGAGTACAGCCGCAGCGTCAGCAGGTAGGCGGCGAGGTACACCGACTTCACCGGCAGCCGGTGCGCCTGGGCGAAGGCGCGTACCCGCTGCTCCAACCCCGCCGGCACGGGGACCTGGTGCGACGGCGACTCGTCGCCGCCCGGCGGCTCGTACTGCCGGAAGCCGTCGAGCTGGGTGAGTTCGGCGCCGGCGAGCCGGTCGGCCCAGAACCGCCGGTCCGGCTCCGAGGCGAGCGCCTGGCGTTCCGCCCCGGCGTACGCGGCCGGGCCGGGCAGCGCCGTCTCGACGACCGCCTCGATGCCCGCGCCGACCAGGTGCAGGTAGTCGCGGAACAGGTCACCGACGACGGTCGCCACGCTCCAGCCGTCCAGGAGCACGTGGTGGAAGCTGAACACCAGGTCGACCACGCCGGACGGGAGCAGGTGCGCCCGGAACAGGAACAGCGGCGGCCGGTCGAAGGCGTACCGGTGGTGGCGGCGCTGACGCATGTGCGCCAGCACCTCGGCGCGGGCCGCCGCCGGGTCGAGGGCCCGCAGGTCGGCGACGTCGAGACCGCCGGCGACCCGGGCGTGCACGATCTGCAACGGCTCGGAGAAACCCCCCAGGTCGAAGGCGGAGCGCAGGCCCGGGTGCCGGGCGACCAGCCGCTCGTACGCGACGCGGAACGCCTCCTCGTGCCACGGCATCCGGACCGAGTAGCGGAACACGTCGTGGTAGGCGGTGGCCGCCTCGTGCTCGCTGCTGTGGAAGAGGAGCCCGAGCTGGAGTGCGGTGGCGGGGCTGGCGTCCTCGGCGTCGCCGAGCCGGGCCCGGTCCAGCGGGGTGACCAGCGCGAACGGGCCGTCCACGGTGGGCTGGTCGGTCGGCGCGGCGTGCCGCACCAGGGTCGCCAGCTCCGCGACGGTCGGCCGTTCGGCCAGGTCGGCGAGGGTGAAGCGCAGACCGTGCCGCTCCGCCTCGGCGCGCACCCGCAACGCCAGGATCGAGTCACCGCCGATGGCGTGGTAGTCCTGGTGGATTCCGACCGACGGCAGGTCGAGCACCCGTGACCAGATCTCGGCGAGCGTCCGCTCCACGTCGTCGCGGGGCTCCTGCTCCTGCGCCGGCCGCTGCTCCGCCCCGGGGGCGGGCAGCGCCGCGACGTCGAGTTTGCCGTTCGGGGTGAGGGGCAGCCGGTCCAGCCGACCGAACAGGGCGGGCACCATGTAATCCGGCAGGCGCCGCAGCAGGTGGCCGCGCAGCCGTACCGGATCGATCTCCTCGTCCGCCACGTAGTAGCCGACCAGGTAAGCGCCCCGGTCGGCGGAGGCGCGGGCGACGACCGCCGCCTCCCGGATCCCGGGGTGGCCGGCGAGCGCCTGCCGGACCTCGCCGGGCTCGACCCGGTTGCCCCGGATCTTCACCTGCCCGTCGAGGCGGCCGAGGTATTCGAGGCTGCCGTCGGCGAGCCGGCGGGCGAGGTCTCCGGTGCGGTACATCCGGCCGACGCCCCGCACCGGGTCGACACCGAACCTGGCGGACGGATCCGCCCCACCGGCCCCGCTGGTGGCGCCGGCGTGGCCCAGGTAGCCACGGGCGACGGCGATCCCGGCGACGCAGAGCTCACCGGGCACGCCCACCGGTTGCGGCTGGTCGTCGCGGCCCAGCACGTAGAGCCGGACGTTGTCGATCGGCCGTCCGATCGGCACCCGCCGGGTCGGCCGGTCCGGATCGGGGTGGCACTCGTGGTACGAGACGTCCACCGTCGCCTCGGTCGGCCCGTACAGGTTGACCAGCCGGGGCCCGGCGGCCGGGCCGGCGTTCCCGGTCCCGGCCGGCGGCGTCGACGGTGGCTGCTGGAAGGTCCGGTGGAACCGGTCGACCTGGCGGGCGGGCAGCTCCTCACCGCTGGCGAAGACCAGCCGCAACGAGCCGGCCTGCCGCCGCCGGTCCGGCGCGCCGGCCAGCAGATCGAGGAACGGCCCCAACATCGACGGTACGAAGTGGACGACGGTGACGCCGTGCCGGGCCATGGTGGTCGCCAGCGCGCGGGGGTCCCGGTGCGCGCCGGGGCGGGGCAGGACGAGCCGGGCGCCCGCGAACGACCACCAGAACAGCTCCCACACCGACACGTCGAACGTGACGGGCGTCTTCTGCACCAGCACGTCGGCGCTGTCCAGGGGATACCGGCGCTGCATCCAGGCCAGCCGGTTCACCACCGAACGGTGCTCGACCATCACCCCCTTGGGTCGCCCGGTCGATCCCGAGGTGTAGATGACGTACGCCAGGTCGGTGGCCCGGGCGAGTGGCGCGACCGGGTCGGTCGGCCACGCCCCGAGCGTGTCGAGGCAGCGCACGGTCGGGCCCGGCACGGCGTCCCGGTCGCCGGTCCCGGTCCGGCCGCGCGAAGCCCCGGTCAGGACCTCCGGCGCGAGGCGCGTGCCGGAGGTCAGCAGCACCTTCGCGCCGCTGTCGGCGAGCAGGTACCGGATCCGGGCCGGCGGGTTGTCGGGGTCGACCGGCACGTACGCCCCGCCCGCCTTCAACGTGCCGAGGATCCCGGCGAGCAGCTCCGGCCCGCGTTCGGCCAGGATGGCCACCCGGTCGTCCCGGCCGACGCCGTCGGCGCGCAGCGCCTGCGCCACCTGGTTGGCGCGCGCGTCGAGGTCGGCGTAGCTGAGCGTCCCGCCGCCGTCCACCACCACGGCGACCCGGTCGGGCGTGCGGGCCGCCTGCTCCTCGAACAGACCGTGCAGCGTCACCCCGGCCGGT
The DNA here is from genome assembly GCF_027497255.1 of Micromonospora sp. WMMD882. NCBI lineage: Bacteria > Bacillati > Actinomycetota > Actinomycetes > Micromonosporales > Micromonosporaceae > Micromonospora > Micromonospora sp. WMMD882. The sequence goes on along the minus strand of NZ_CP114903.1, from coordinate 4,217,971 downwards.
TGGGCCACGGCGTCGCCGTCGTGCGCCCCGGTGACCTGGTCGTGTTCGGCGTCGGTGAGCATCGGGATCCGGGCCAGCGGCTCGTCGGGCCGGTCGAGCGCGTTGCCGACGAGGGTGCGCAGGTGCCGGCCCAGCGCCTCGACCGGGAAGTCCTCGTCGAACACGTCGAGCGAGTAGTCGAGGTCGACCGTCAGCGTGCCGTCGTCGTACTCGTTGACCAGCACGGCCAGGGCGTCCTGCTCGTGCACCCGGCTCGCGCCCACCGTCCGGTGGGTGACGCCGGGGATCGGCAGCGGCTGCGGCCAGCGCAGCCAGGAGAGGGTGACGTCGTAGAGCTGACGGGGCCCGTCGGGCGGGACGACCTCCCGCATCAGCTCACCCCGGGACAGCCGCTGGTGGGGGTGTGACGCGCGCAGGGTCCGGCGCAGCTCGGCGGCGACCTCGCTCATGGTGCGGGCGCCGGGGACCGCGACCGGCACCGGCAGCTCGTTGGCGAAGTGGCCGACGGTCTGCCGCTGCGCGTACGTGCTCCGGTTGAGCACCGGCACGCCGAGTACCACCCGGTCGGCGCGGTGCACCCGGCCCAGGTAGACCGCCAGGGCCGCCGCGAGGAAGGTGAACGGCGACTGACCGGTGGCCCGGATCCGGTCGACGAGCTCCCGGCGCAGCGGGAAACTGTGCCGGCCGGTCCGGTAGCCGCCGGTGGCCCGGCGGGGGAACAGCGCCGGGGTGACCCCGGCGAGAGCGGCGCGGAAGTGCCCGACGTCGCGTCGTCGCTGGTCGGATCCGGCGTAGTCGGCCATCTTCCGCGCCAGCTCCAGGTAGGAGCGGGCACGGTCCGCCGTCGCGTCCGCGTCCGCCACCGAGGGGGCGCCGGCCTGCTCCGGGCCGGCGGTGGCGGAAGGCTGCCCGGTGACGGCCGCCGCGTAGCGGGCGCAGACCTGGCGCAGCAGCAGCCGGGCGCCCCAGCCGTCGGTGACCAGGTGGTGCGCATTGAGGTACGCGTAGGTGACGGAACCGCTCTCCCGCAGCAGGGCCAGCCGGTACAGCCGGCCGCGACGCAGGTCGAACGGTCGGGAGAACGCCCGCGCCATCCAGGAATGGCAAGCCCGGCGCGGATCCGGGGCGCTGCTGAAATCGTGAACCTCGACCGCCGCAGGCTCGGGATCCACCCATTGGTAGGGCTGCCCGTTCTTCTCGTCGAAACGTAACCGCAACGCGTCGTTCAAATCTATCGCCTGCTCCACGCAGGCCAGCAGAAGGGCGTGGTCGAGCGGGCCGTCGAACTGTTCGTATCCGCAGACGTTAAACTGTGGAAGGTCCGGAGATAAACGACTTGCTGCCCAGATGTCTGATTGATAGGTGGTTAGCGGCGTCCGGCCCGCTTCCATCAGTTGGTCACCTTTCTGCTCGCCGCCCGCGCCGGTCCGGCCGCCCGGCGACCATCCAGGATCGCCTTGGCGGCCGAGTGCGCAGGTGACGGCGCTGCGGTAGAAATCAGCCGCCACGGACGGAGCACGCGACGGCAGAGGTCATGCGAAGTCGGCTACCTGTTACTGACGTGCGGGTGGCGCAACCCTTTGGATCGTTTTCTTGTTACGCCGCCGTCCCCCCTGCTGATAACACGGGGTCAGCGTACCCGAAGAGCGACCCACTGTCATCGGCGGAAATCGATATGGACAAACCGGGGTCCAGTGGCCGTGCAAGCTGGGTGGTTGCGCCACATTCATCGACTACTGTATAAGTGGTAATTCGGGTGGCGCGGTGCAACCAGATTACGTTGATCAATGCGCTGGCAAAGCCGTCCAACCAGCGGTTCTGAGAGGGAATGGTGTCGGTGGACGCAACGGGTCGACGCTCCGGGGACGACGTCCCGCACCGCTCGGCGGCGCGGCCGGCGGTGGGGCCGGGCACCCTGCTGCGGTGGACCGCCCGGCACGGGCTGCTGCGGCTCGGCATCGCCACCGCCGCCCGCCGGGGCGACGCGCAGGCCCGCCTCTTCCTCGACCCGGCGATCCGCGCGGACCCGTACCCCTTCTACCGTCAGGTCCGGCAGGACGGCGCGCTGGTCCGGGGCCGCCTGAACTGGAGCACCACCCGGCACGACGTGGTGACCGAGGTGCTCCGGGGGGACGCGTTCAGCGTGCACCCGGACACCGTGCCGGTCCCCTTCCCGGTCACCGTGCTGCGCCGGCTCGGCCGGCTGCGGATGCCGATCGGGCCGATCGACCCGCCGTCGATGCTCGTCGCCGACCCACCCGGGCACACCCGCTACCGACGGCTCGTGGTCCGGGTCTTCACCGCGCGGGCGATCGAGGGGCTGCGGCCCCGGGTCGAGCGGCACTGCGCCGACCTCCTCGACGACCTGGGCCGGGCCGCCCCGGACGACGGGCCGGTGGACCTGGTCGCCCACTACGCCGGCCTGCTGCCGGTCACCATGATCGCGGAGATCCTCGGTGTGCCGGTCGGGATGCGGCGACAGTTCCTGGAGTGGGGCGCCGCCCTGTCGCCGGCCCTGGACCTGGGCCTGTCGCTCGGCCAGTTCCGTCGGGTCGAGGCCGGCATCCGGCAGCTCGACGGCTGGCTGCGGGGACACTTCGCCCGGCTGCGCGCCGACCCCGGCGACGACCTGCTGAGCCAACTGGTGCGTCCGGGCGGCGACGGCGAGCGGCTGACCGGGGACGAGCTGGTCGCCCTCGCCGGCCTGCTGATGGCCGCCGGCTTCGAGACGACCGTGAACCTCCTCGGCACCGGCACGGCGCTGCTGCTGGCCCATCCGGAGCAGCTCGCCCTGCTCCGCGCCGAGCCGGGCCGGTGGCCCAACGCGGTGGAGGAGATCCTGCGGCACGACTCCCCGGTGCAGACGACCGCCCGGTACTGCCGGGCCGACACCGAGCTGGCCGGGGTGCCGCTGCGCCGGGGCGAGGTCGTGGTGCCGATGCTGGGCGGCGCGAACCGGGACCCGGCGGTCTTCGTCGACCCGGACCGCTTCGACGTCACCCGGAGCAACGCCCGCGACCACCTCTCCTTCTCCAGCGGGGCGCACTACTGCCTGGGGGCCAGCCTGGCCCGGCTGGAAGGCGAGATCGGCCTGCGCAGCCTGTTCGAGCGGTACCCCGACCTGACGCTCGCCGGGCCGCCGGGCCGCCGACCGACCCGGGTGCTCCGGGGCTACGACCACCTGCCGGTACGGCTGAAGCCGTGACCCGGCCCGAGGCGACGGAACCCGACGGGTCAGGAGCAGCCGACGTGTCTGGAGCAGCCGACGTGTCTGGAGCAGCAGGGATGCCCGCGGCGCACGACATCCCCGGAGCGGCGGAGTCGTCCGGAGCTGGACCGGTCATGTTCGCCAGCCCGGCCCACCCCGGGCAGCTCAACCCGCTGCTGACCATCGCCGCCGAGATGTCCCGCCGGGGAGAGCCCGACCTCTGGTTCAGCGTGGACGCCGAGGCCCGGCCCCGGGTCGAAGCGGCCTCCGTCGGCAGCCCGCTGCGCTACCTGCCCGGTGCCGACGAGCCCGTGCGGATCGAAGGCGAGCTGTACGCGGCGATGGCCCGGGGACCGCGTACCACCGCCGGTCTGGCCGCGCTCACCCGGACCATGCAGACGGCCGCCGGCACCGCGCAGGTCTACCGGCGGACCCTGGCCCACATCGACCGGGTCGCTCCCCGGCTGATGGTGGTCGACGTGATGAACATCGGCGCGCTCGACGCGGCGACCACCGCGGGCGTGCCGTACGTGCTGAGCGTGCCGTACCCGGTCAGCGCCGTCTACCTGAGCCGCCTGCCGTGGGGCTACCCGACGCCGACCTCCGGGCTGCCCCGCCGGCTGACCGGGCGGCAGCAGGTGACGAACGCCCTGTACCGGGCCCGGCTGCACCTGGCGCTGCTGCGCGCGGTGGCCGGGCCGGCCTGGCGACGCCGGGCCCAGGGGTTGGCCAACCCGACCGGCGACCCCGCCCGGTACGCGGCAGCCGCGGTCGCCGTGTTCGGCTACACCCTGTTCGGGCTGGAGTACCCGTTCCCCGCCCCGGACCACCTGCACCTGCTCGGCGCGATCGTGCCCGACCCGCCGGCCGGCGAGCCGACCCGGCCGGCGCCGCCGGCCGACGGGCTGACCGCCTGGCTGGACGGGCAGCCCAGCGTGGTCTACGTCTGCCTGGGCACCCTGGCCACCCTCTCCGCCGCCCAGCTCGACGCGTTCGCCGAGGCGTTCGGCCGGCTCGGGCCGGAGCACCGGGTGCTGTGGAAACTGCCCGCCCGGCAACGCGCGGCGCTGACCGGGCCGCTGCCGGCGAACGTCCGGGTCGAGGAGTGGATCCCGTCCCAACTGGCCGTGCTCGCCCATCCACGGGTACGGGCCTTCGTCTGCCACGGCGGCGCGAACGGCTTCCACGAGGGCGTCCACTTCGGGCAGCCGATGCTGCTCACCCCGTTCTGGTTGGACTGCTACGACATCGCCGCCCGGGGGGTCGACGCGGGGGTCGGGCTGGCCCTGGACCACCCGCCCCGGGTGGACGCGGACGAGGTGGCCGGCAAACTGCGTCGGCTGCTGACCGAGGAGGGGTTCCGGCGGCGCAGCCGGTACTGGGGCGAGCGGAGCCGCCAGGCCGGCGGGGCGGCCCGCGCCGCTGACCTGCTGCGCGACCTCTCCGGCCGAACGCGGGAACTGCCCGGCCGCGCCGATCGGACCCGGGAACTCACCGGCCGCATCGGTGACCGAACGGAGGGCACGGCATGACCGCGCAGGCGCTGCGGATCCTCGACAAGGTGTCCCCGGGCGAGTTCTTCCCCGCCGTACCGCAGAACTTCGTGGTCCGTGCGGACGGGCAGTTGCCGGCGCGGGACCTGCTGGACCGCCCGGACGTCAGCCTGCACTGCCTGGACCTCGACGAGCGGCGGGCGTACTTCGTCGAGACCACGCCGGGGGTCGACCTGACCCGGGCGCCGTTCCTCTACCTGGCGCAGTACCGGCACGCGCGGCGGCTCTTCGCCGTGCCGTTCGACACGCTGCACCGGCTCGCCGGGGAGGCGCCGGACCCGGCGCGGCTGATCCTCACCTACTCGGTCGGGCGCTGCGGCTCCACCGCGGTCAGCCACGCCCTCGGCGCGGTGGCCGGCGTGCGCGGCTACTCCGAGCCCGACGTGTTCACCCAGCTCACCCTGCTGCGGTACGAGCAGCCGGGCCGGGACGACGACGTCGCGGAGCTGATCCGCAGTTGCGTCCGGCTGCTCGGCCGGGGCGCCGGGACGCTGGCCGTCAAGTTCCGTGCCGGCGGCGTCCAGCTCGCCGACCTGTTCCACCGGGTCTTCCCGGACGCCCGGGCGATCTTCCTCTACCGGCATGCCGAGCGGTGGCTGGAGTCGATGCACGCCGGCTTCACCCCGCACCTGCCCGACCCGGCGGAGCAACGCACGTTCCTGCGGTACGCCGCCGCCCAGGCCCCGCTGCTGATGCCCTTCGCCCTGCGGCGTCAGCGGCCACCCACCCCGGTCGAGGCGTACCTGCTCACCTGGCTCTCGGTCATGGACGCCGGCCTGCGCCTGGGGCGGGCCGGCGTGCCCCTGCGGCCGGTGCGGTACGAGGACCTGGCCGCCGACCCGGCGGCGACGCTGGCCGGGCTGCTGGCGTACTGCGGGTTGCCGGCGGACGGGATCGAGGCGGCGTACCGGACGTTGGCGGTCGACTCCCAGGAGGGCACCCTGCTGTCCCGGGCCAGCCGTCGGCTCGCCGGCACGCCGGGGCTGCGCGACGAGGAGTACGCCCAGGCCCGCGCCGTGCTCGCCGAACATCCGACGATCGACGTGCCCGACTTCGTGGTGCCCGACTTCGTGTGAACTTTGGCGCAAGAACGGGCCTGCGCGCGCCCGTTGTCGCGCTTTGTCAACGGCCGAGAACTGCCGGTAAAAGTTGCCGCGACAGTTAACTTTCAGTTGTTCAGCCGTTTCTCTCCGCTCAATGTCAAGCGTCGCATACCACTGACGACGACCCTCGTGGGCTGGGCCGGAGCCGGCAGGATACTTGCCGTACCAGGCTTCTGCCACCCGCCCTCATCGGTCCGTCCGGCCGTCACGGTGTCACTTGTAAATTGCTCGGCCACCGCTTGCCAACCGCATGCGGCGGTGTTTAGGTAGGCCACGGGATTGTCGGGCAGATCCTTTTTTGCCCGGCGGTGCTTCCCGCGTCCTGTCTCGTCGCACCCGCGCGCCGACCGGTCTCGCCGGGTGCGGACAAGGAAGTGAGCACATGGTTCCGTTGTCGCCCCTCGAACCCGCCACCGTCGGCGTCGTCGAAGCGCCCCTGGTCGAGTTCGACGAGGGCGTCCGGGCCGCCGCGGCGCTGGTCCGCGCCGAACGGGGCGACGACGGCCCGGACGTGCCGCTCGACCCACCCGCCCCCGACGCGGCCCTGGCCGAGTTCTACGCCGCCGGCGCGGTCGCCTTCCGGGCCGGCGGACGGTACCGGGACCTCCAGTGGCACCTGCTCGACCTGATGGGCAACCCGTGGACCCGCACCACCAAGACCGGCCCGTCGCTGCTCATGGTCGCCCGGCTCGTCGCGCACCTCCGGCGCACCGGCGAACGGATCATGATCGTGACTCCCACCTCGGGAAACAAGGGCACCGCCCTGCGGGACGCGGTAGGCCGCGCGCTGGACCTCGGCCTGGTCACCGACGAGCACCTGCGCATCGTGACCGTGGTGCCCCGGCCGTCCCTGGGCAAGCTGCGCCACTCCCGGCTCGCCGCCACCCCGGCGCGCTGCCGACGCAACCCGATCGTCGTGCAGGACACCGACCGGGGCGACGTGGTCAAGCGGCTCGTGGCGGAACTGGTCGAGACGACCGGCGACGAGGTGTACCGCCGCACCGGGTTCCGCCTGTGGAACTCGCTCGACCTCGACAACTACCGGATCGCCGACGCCACCCGCGCGTACGTCGAGCAGGTCTGCTCGCCGCCACCGGCGGCCGGCGGCCGGCGTACCCACCTGCACTCCGTCTCCAGCGCCTTCGGTCTGCTGGGGTACGAGCTGGGCCACCGGGTGCTGACCGACGGCGGGTGCGCCCCGAACGCCCACCGGCCCTGGTCGCACCCGGCGTACTTCCTGGTGCAGCAGCTCGCCACGCCGGACATGGTGCTGTCCCTGCGGAAGGGGACCTTCGACCGGGACGCGCTGCCGGCGTACCGGCTGGACCCCGACGGGCTGTACCGGCAGGACGGCGACCCGGCGTTCCCGGCCGTCACCCACCACCCGGACGAGTCCGTCGACCCGACCTTCTACACCCGTCGCCCGGCCACCGCCGCCGGCTTCGGCGAGCTGGTCGCGCGGCACGGGGGCGGCGGCATCGTGGTGTCGCTGCACGAGTGCCTGACCGCGTACCCGAGGGTGCGCCAGATGCTCGCCACCGTCGACGTCGAGCTGCCCACCGACCCACGGGAGCTGCGCGAGTGGTCGCTGGTCAAGGCGTTCACCGGGCTGATGCTGGCCGTCGACCGGGGGCTGCTCGACGACAGCGGCGAGGTCGTGGTGCACGGCTCCGGCTCGTACACCGACGCCTCGCTCGCCCCCGCGCCGGCCGGGACGCTGCGGACGGCCGCCGCGCCCACGGAGCTGGCGGCCCACGTCCGCGCGGCAGCCGAGGCGTGAGGGGCGAGTAGTCCGGATGTCGTCCCGCCCCCTGTCGCGGCCGGAGATCCGCGCCTGGATCTCCAGCGCCGCCAGCCCGCGACCAGCGGAGCAGAACATGGTGCAGGCCTACCGTCTGCCCCGGCCGGTCGACGTCGACACGCTGCGCCGGAACACGGCCGCGCTGCTGGTGAACCATCCGACCCTGCGGACCGCCTACACCCTCGGCCCGGACGGCGACCTGGTCGCCACCGCGCTGGCGCCGACGGCAGCGCCACCGGTCCGGGTCCTGGCCGCCGACGGCGAGGAGCAGGCCGCCGCCCTGGTCGCCGAGCACGCCGGCGAGGAGTTCGACCTGGCCACGCCGCCCCTGGTCCGGGTGCTCGCGATCCGGGTCGGCGCGGACCGGCACTGGGTGGCGGTGGTCGTGCACCACATCGCGGCGGACGGTGACTCGTTCGCGCCCATCTGGGCGGACCTGCTGGACCGGCCCGGACCGCCGGCCCCGGGTTACCGGACGCACGTCGAGGAGCTGCTGCGGGAGCGCGCCTCCGACGCGTACGCCGAGCATCTGGCCTTCTGGCGCGCGGGGGCCGGCGAGCTCGGCGCGACGCTGCGGAGCATGGCCGCGAGCGGCACGGACGACGGCGCGCCGGACGGGGCCTCGTTCGACGTGCCGACGGCCGACTGGCACGGGGTCGTCGAGCTGGCCCGGGCCGAGGGCGTCACGCCGTTCACCGTGGTCGTCGCGGCGTTGGCCCGCGCGGTGGGCCGGCTGCTCGGCCTGGACCGGGTCGCGATCGGCGTCGCCGTCTCCACCCGTACGCCGGGCCCGGCGCAGGCCCGCGTGGTGGGCAACTTCCTGAACATCGTGCCGATCGTCTTCCCCGGCGCGGACGCCGGGGTGGGCGAGGTGGGGGACCGGCTGTTCGAGGCCCTGGCGCACGCGACGGTGCCGTTGGAGGAGATCCTGAGCCTCGCCGCCGGTGACGCGCGTGACTTCCACCGGCAGCCGGTCAGCGTGACCGCGACCGGCTTCGCCGCCGCCGGCCCGCTCGACACGGCGGCCGGTCCGGCCGAGCCGGCGCTGGTCGACCAGGGCGCGTCGAAGACCGCGCTGAGCCTCTACCTGGAGATCCATCGCCGGCACGCCACCGTGCACCTGGCCGGTGGCGTCGACTTCCGGCTGCTGCCGGCCCGGTCGGTCGTCGGGGAGATCCGACGTGAGCTGGCGGCGTCGCCCCGATGACCAGAGTGGACCTCCTGATCCGGGAGACGGCCCGACGGCGGCCCGACGCGGTCGCGGTCACGCTGACCGGCTGCCGGTGGGAGTCGCGCGCGTCGTCCGCGCTCACCTTCGCCGCGCTCGAACACCGGATCGGGGAGCTGGCCGGCGCCCTCGCGCGGTACGTGCCGGGGCCGGAGACCGTGGTCGCGGCGGAACTGTCCGGCACTCCCGCCGACGTGCCGCTGTCGTTGGCGGTGCTGCGTGCCGGGGCGACGCTGCTGCCGCTGGACCCCGCGCTGCCGTACCGCCGGTCGGCGCTGCTGATGGACCGGGCCGGCGCGCGGGTGTTCGTCACCGACGAGCCACGGGCCGGCGCGGGCCCGTGGCGGCAGGTCCGCCCCGCCGACCTCTACGCGGCCAGCGCCGCGGCGGTGACCGCCCCGGAGCCGCACCCGGACGCGCTCAGCCACGTGATCGCCACCTCGGGCTCCACCGGGCTGCCCAAGCTGGTCGGCGTCACCCACCGCAACGTCGCCGCGTTCCTCCGGGTCTTCGCCACCTACGGCCTCGGCCCCGACGACCGGGTCGCCCGGGTGCTGCCGCCGCACTTCGACGTCGGCCTCACCGAGACGTGGGCGGCCCTCGCGGCCGGCGCGCAGGTGTGCTACCTGGAACCGCACCTGGCCGACGACCCCGCCGCGCTCGGCGTCGCCCTGGACCGGACCGGGTGCACGTTCGCGCAGCTGACCGCGTCGCTCTGGGAGCGGCTGCCGGAGCTGCCGCTGCCCCGGCTGCGGGTCGCGGTCACCGGCGGCGAGACGCCGTCGCGGGAGGTCGTGCGGCGGTGGAGCCCCGGCCGGCGGTTCTACAACGCGTACGGGCCCACCGAGACCACGGTGTGCGTCAGCAACCAGCTTCTCGGCGTCGGCGACGAGCCGGCGCTGGCCCCGGGCGCGCCCGGCGTGACCCTGGCCACCGGACCCGACGCGGACCGGGCCGAGCTGCTCATCGGCGGGGCCATGGTCACCCGCGGCTACCTGGGTCGGCCCCGGGAGACCGCCGCCGCGTTCCGGCCCGACCCGGCGACGCCCGGCGGTCGCCGGTTCGCCAGCGGTGACCTCGTCGAACGACGCCCGGCCCCGGACGACGACCCCGACCACCGGCGATCCGGGCCCGACCGGTTCCGGGTCCTCGGCCGCGTCGACCACCAGGTCAAGATCGGCGGCAGCCGGGTCGACCTGGTCGAGGTCGAGAGCGTGCTGCGGGACGTGCCCGGGGTGGTCGAGGCCGCGGCGCTGGCGGTCGACGGTCGACTGGTCGCGTTCGTCACGCCCGCGCGGGCGGACGTCGGGGACTGCCTCGGCCGACTCGCCGCCGAGCTGCCCGCGGCGGCCGTGCCGCAGCGGGTCCACCCGCTGCCCGCCCTGCCGCTGACCTCGTCGGGCAAGCGGGACACCGCCGAGCTGCGCCGGCTCGCCCGGGCCGAGCCTCCGGCCCGGCCCGCTCCCGTGCCCGCCGGCGACCCGCGCGCCGGGCGGGGCGGCCCGGTCGGCGCGCAGCTCGCCCCGCTGGTCGCCCGCTGCTGGGCGGAGCTGCTCGGTCGGCCCGTCGACAGCCTCGACGGCTCGTGGTTCGACGTCGGCGGGACGTCGCTCGGGCTCCAGCGGCTCCGCGCCCGGCTCGCCGCCGAGTCGGGCCTCCTGGTACGCGGTGAGCACCTGCTCGCCGACCCCACCGTCGAGGGGATGGCCGCCGCGCTGGCGGCCGGCACGCCCCAGAGCGGCGAGGCGACGCCCACCCCGACCGGGGCGACGCCCACCCCGACCGGGGCGCCCGGCGACGCCATGTCCCCGGGGCAGGAACGGCTCTGGTACCTGCACCACGCCCTGCCCGACAAGGCGGCCTTCACCGTGGCCGACCTGCACGAGGTACGCGGACCGCTGAGCCTGGCCGCGCTGCGCGCCGCGCTGACCCGGGTCATGGCCCGGCACGAGGCGCTGCACACCTGCCTGCTGCTCACCGAGGACGGACTCCGCCAACGGGTGCGGCCGATGTCCCCGGCAGAGGTCGACCTGCGGGTCTACGCAGCCGACGACGCGCTGCCCCGGCAGGAGGAGGAGTTCGTCACCGCCCGGCTGGCCGAGTGCTTCGACCCGGCCGGCGACCCGATGCTGCGGCTCAGCGTGCTCAGCGTCGGCGACGACCGGCACCTGCTGCTGCTCACCGCGCACCACGCGGCCGTCGACGGCTGGTCCGCCGGCCTGCTCCGGCACGAGCTGGGCCGGCACTACGCCGAGGCGACCGCCGACGGCCACTTCGGCGGGACGGCCGGCGGCGGCCACTTCGGCGGGACGGCCGGCGGCGGCCACTTCGGCGGGACGGCCGGCGGCGGCCACTTCGGCGGGGCGCTGCCGACGGCGCGGCCGTACCGCTGGTTCGCGGCGGAGTCCGTCGCGCGGCGGCACACCACCGAGGCGAAGCTGTCGGCCGTGGCGCTGCGCGACCTGCTCGGCGAGCGCACGCCGCGCGGTGATCTCGGCGAGGCGGGCCGACCGGCGGTGGTGGTCGACCTGCCCGGCGAGCCGGGACTGCGCGACGAGGTCGCCGCGATCGCCGCCCGTGCCGGGACCACCCCGTTCGCGGTGCTCCTGGCGGCCGTCGGCCTGGTCGTCCGCCGGCTGGCCGACCCCGGGTACGACGTGGTCGCGGTGCCGGTGGCCGGGCGTACCGAGACCCGCGACGACCACAGCGTCGGCTACTACTCGAACACCCTGCTGCTGCCGCTGGACGTCGACGGGAACGCCACCGTCGCGGACTGCCTCACGACGCTCACGTCCCGGCTGACCGAGGCGCTCGACCACCAGGACGTGCCGATCCAGGACGTGGTGGAGACCCGGTCGGCCGGCGTCGGGCAGCCCTTCGCGCTGATGTTCACGTACCAGAACGCCCCGGACCGCCCGTTGCGGCTGGCCGGCGCGTCGGTGCGGCGGCGGACGGTACGTCCGACGGTGACCCGGGCCGGCCTGGAGTTCGACGTCCGGGACGACGACGGCCTCACCCTCCAGGTCGTCGGCGACGCGAGCCGTTTCGACGAGGCGCTGCTGGGCGCGCTGGCCGGGGCGGTGCGCCGGGCAGTCCGGGCGCTCGCCGAACCGGACCGGCCGCTGTCCGGCATTCCACTCGGGGACCCGCGGGACCCGGCCCGTCGCCCGGTCCGGCCGCTGCCGTACCTGGCCGTGCACCGGATGGTCGAGGCGCAGGCCGCCCGGGCGCCGCACGCGCCCGCCGTGGAGGCGCACGACGGCCGGCTCGACTACGCGGAGTTGGACCGGGCCGCCGGCCGGCTCGCCACCGGTCTGCGCGCGCACGGGGTCGGCCCGGAGAGCCGCGTGGTGATCGCCCTGGACCGCTCGGCGCGGGCCGTGGTGACCATGCTGGCCGTGCTCAAGGCGGGCGGCGCGATGGCCCCCGTCGACGCCGACCTGCCGCCCGCGCGGATGGCGCGCACGCTGGACGTGGTCCGACCCGCCCTGGTGGTCACCGAGACCGCGGACGGCGCGCCGACGGGCTGGCCGGTCGTGACCGGCGACGGGATCGACCGGATGATCGCCGCCGACGTGCCGGAGCTCTCCGTGGACGTCCCGCCCCGGGCCGCGTGCTACGCCACGTTCACGTCCGGCAGCAGCGGCGTGCCGAAGGGCATCCTGCTGGACCACGCCACCGTGCGCGCCCTGTTCGCCTGGTACGACCAGCACCTGCCGGTCGGCCGCCGGGTGTTGCAGTACACCAGCCTGAGCTTCGACCCGTCCCTACAGGAGATCTTCTACACCCTGTCGGCGGGCGGGGCGGTGTGCGTGCCGGCCGACGAGGTCCGCGACGACTTCGTGGCGTTGGCGCGCTACGTGGCGGACGAGCGCATCGACGAGCTGGTGCTGCCGACCGCGGCCGTCCACCCGCTCGCCCAGGCGTGCCTGGACCACGGGCTGCGCCCGGCGGACCTGCGCCTCGCCGTGGTGGCCGGGGAGCAGTTGCACCCGGGGGTGCTGGACCGGTGGACGGCCGAGCTGCCGAACCTGACCATCTGGAACCACTACGGTCCGGCCGAGACGCACGGCGTGACCGGGTACGTGCTGCCCCGCTCCGCCCGGGACTGGCCAACCCGCATCCCGATCGGCCGGCCCGCCGACGGCACCCGCGCGGTCGTCCTCGACGCCCACGACCACCCGGTCCCGGCGGGGGCGACCGGTGAGCTGTACCTGGGCGGGCGGCAGGTCGGCCGGGGGTACGAGAACGATCCCCGGCGTACCGCCGAGCGTTTCCTGCCCGACCCGGACCAGCCGGGCGCGCGCCGGTACCGCACCGGCGACCGGGTCCGGCTGGTCGACGGCGAGCTGATCTTCCTGGGCCGGCTCGACGGGCAGGTGAAGATCCGCAGCAAGCGTGTCGAGCTGGGCGACGTGGAGGCCGCCGTCGTCGCGTCGCCGGGGGTGGCGCAGGCCGCGGCGGTGGACGTCACCACGTCCGCCGGGGAGACCGTGCTGGTCGCCTTCGTGACGGCCGACGGGACGGTGGACCTCGACCCGCACGCCCTGCGGGCCTCGCTGCGGGCCGTGCTGCCCGAGCACATGGTGCCGTCCAGCGTGTCCCTGGTCGCCGCGCTGCCGGTGACGATCGGCGGCAAGGTGGACCGGCGGGCCCTGCGGGCGACCTGGTCCACCACCACCGCCCCGCCACCGGCCGCGCCGGACTCGGCCGCGCCGCCGCCGGCCGCGCTGGGGCCGGTCGTCCCGGAGCCGGTCGCGCAGGACGCGACCGGGCCGGAACCAGGCGCGCCGGAGGCGGAGCTGCTGGCGATCTGGCGGGAGCTGCTGGAGACCCCGGAGCTGGACATGACCACCAACTTCTTCGCCGTCGGAGGCCACTCGCTGCTCGCCGCCGCGCTGGTCTCCCAGGTGAAGCGACGCTTCGACGTGACCGTGCCGATGCGCGCGTTCCTGCTCGACCCCACCCCGCAGGGCCTGGCCGCCCGCATCTGGCCGGACCGCGCCGCGGGATGACATCCGCCAACCCAGCACAGGCAAGGAGACACCCCATGTCCGTCGAGGTCGAGCCGGACCCCCGCACCACCGCGCCGTCGCTGGGCGCCCTGCTGGCCGGCGGCTACCAGGCCGCGCCCGACGACCACGAGGTGGTCAGCGCCCCGGAAGGCGTCCTGGACGGCAGCGGGTTCCGGCGGGCCGTCGACGCGTTGCGGGCCCGGCTGCGGTCGGTCGGCCCGACGACCGGGGAGCCGGTGCTCGCCGTGACCACCGGGGCCGCGCCGGTCGCCCTGGTCGTCGCGTACGCGGCCCTCGCCGAGGGGTGGGCCTACTCGGTGCGCAGCCCGTCCTGGCCGCAGCCCTACCTGCGGGCGGCCGGCGAGCGGGTGCCGCCGACCATGGAGGTCACCGGGGCCGAGGCGCTGGCCGGGCCGGCGGGCGGCGACGAACCGGCTCGCCCGCCCCGCGAGGTGCCCGACGTGCTGCTCAGCCACCTGCTGTTCACGTCCGGGTCGACCGGCGCGCCGCGCGCCATCGGCACCGAACGGCGGGCCCTGGCCCACCACCTCGACGTGCTGCGGACCGCGTTCCCCGTCGGCCCGTCCGACGTGGTGCTCCAGCTCGCCCCGCCGCACCTCGACGCGAGCCTGCGCGACCTGCTCCACCCGAGCCTGACCGGGGCCCGGATCGTGGCCGGCAGCCGCCGCGACGGCCGGGTCGACATCGTCTCGGTGACCCGGCAGCTCACCGCGCGGCGGGTCACCCACATCCTCAGCGTGCTGCCGTCGGTGCTGTTCGAGATCGCGACGCAGTTGTCCGAGCAGGGCGACCAGGCGCCGCTGGTACGGCAGATCGCGGTCAGCGGCGAGGCGCTGACGCCCCGGGCGCTGTCCGCCGCGCGGCGGGCCTTCCCGGCCGCGACCGTGGTGAACCAGTACGGCCCGAGCGAGACCACGATGACCGCCACCCGTCGGGTCATCGCGCCGGGGCAGGCCGACGACTCGGACGGCGCGCACGTCGGCCACCCGTACCCGGGCTACCGGGTGCGGATCGGTGACCGGGAGTCGATCCGGATCGGCGGGCCCGGGGTGGCGCGCGGCTACGTCGGCGACCCCCGGGCCACGGCCGCCGCGTTCCTTCCCGCCCCGGACGGCCGGGGGGCCCGCGAGTACCACACCGGCGACGTCGGCGAGCTGACCGCCGACGGCGCGCTGCGGCTGGCCGGGCGCTCCGACGACCAGGTGAAGGTGCTCGGCCACAAGTTCCCGGTGTCGGCGGTCGCGGCGGCGCTGGAGGCGCTGCCGTCCGTGCGGCGGGCCGCCGCGCTGTGGGTGACCGAGCCCGGTCAGCAGCCGCGCCTGGTGGCGTTCGTCGTCGGCCGGGAACCCGGCGTCGGGTCCGCCGACTACCAGCGGCAGCTCGCCGACCAGGTGCCGTACTGGATGCTGCCGAACGCGATCGAGGTGCTGGCCGAGCTGCCGCTGCTGGCCAACGGCAAACTGGACCGCAAGGGGCTGCTGGCCGGGCTGACCCCGCCCCCCGCCGGGTCCGCCGCCGAGCCGGCCGCGTCGCCCGCGGAGGCGCTGCGCGCGGTGTGGTCCCGGCTGCTTCGTCGCCGGGACGTCGGCGGCGACGACGACTTCTTCATGATGGGCGGCAACAGCCTGCTCGCGCTCAAGGCGATCGCCGAGTCCCGCGCGGTGGTGCCGGAGCTGACCGTCAAGGCGTTCTTCGCCGAGCCCACCATCAACGGCGTCCTGCGGCTACGGAGCGGGTCGTGACGCTCAGCGTCACCACGTCGAACGCCGGCGGCCCCTCGGCCCCCGCGTCGACCCCGCTGCGGCACTGGGCGGACCAGATCTGGCTGAAGTGCGAACACGAGCAGGTGTCCGGCTCGTTCAAGTACCGCGGCGCGTACGCGGCCGTGGCCACGTCGCCCAGCGGCCACTACGTGACCGGCTCGTCCGGCAACCACGCGCTCGCGCTCGCGCACGCGGTCGCCGCCCTCCGGCCCGCCGCCCGGGTCACCTGCTTCGCCACCTCGATGACCCCGGACAAGTCGGCCCGCCTCGGCGGTCTCGGGGTGGAGCTGCGCCTGGTCCCGGGGGACAACGACGCCCGCGACCGGGCCGCCCGCGAGTTCGCGGCCCGGGCCGGGGCGGCGTTCGTGCACTCGTCCGACGACGGCCGGATGGTGGCCGGCGGGGCCGCGCTGGCCAACGAGATCCTCGCCGAGCTGCCGTCCGCCGCCCGGCTGGTCGCCCCGGTCGGTGGCGGCGGACTCCTGGCGGGGCTGCTGCTGGGCGCGCGCGGCGGCGACCACGACGTCGAGGTCGTCGGCGTGGAGCCGGCCGGCGCGGCCCGGATGCGGCTCAGCCTGGAGCGGGCCGCGGTGACCGCGCTGCCCACGGTCGACACCGTCTGTGACGGCGCGCGGGCGGTCCGGCCGTCCCGGCTGCCGTTCGAGATCGCCGTCGCGCTGCGCCCACGGCTGCGGTCCGTACCCGACGACCGGGTCCGGGCGACCCGGGACGAGCTGGACCGGCGGGGCCTGTGGGTGGAGTACACCGCCGCGCTCGCGCTGGCCGCGACGCCGTTCGACGACGGACGGCCCACCGTCGTCGTCCTCACCGGAGGTAACCGATGACCACGACACCCGGACACCGGATCACCGAGCGCCAGGTGCGACCCGGCCTCGACGCCGGCTCCGAGCTGGCCGCCCGCGCCGACGAGCTGCTGGCCGCCGCCGCCACCGACGGGCCCGTCCTGGTCCGTGGCCTGGGCATCGGCGGACCGGACGACCTGCGCGACGCGCTGACCGCGCTGGGCCTGCGCACCCTGTCGTACGTGCAGGGGAACTCGCCGCGCACCGAGCTGGCCACCGAGATCTTCACCGCGACGGACTTCCCGCCGGAGTTCCCGATCTCGCTGCACAACGAGCTGTCGTACACCACCCGCTGGCCGCGGTACCTGGTCTTCGCCTGCGTGACGCCGGCGGCCTCCGGCGGCGCG
The DNA here is from genome assembly GCF_027497255.1 of Micromonospora sp. WMMD882. Taxonomy (NCBI): domain Bacteria; kingdom Bacillati; phylum Actinomycetota; class Actinomycetes; order Micromonosporales; family Micromonosporaceae; genus Micromonospora; species Micromonospora sp. WMMD882. Next base: position 4,201,069 of record NZ_CP114903.1, on the reverse strand, counting down.
ACCACCGTGGCGGGCGGGGCGGACGTCGCCGCCGGGGTCTCGCCGGGGCTGCTCACCAAGTGCGCGGACCTCGGTTTCCGGTACCGCCAGTTCCTGCACGGCGGGCACGGGTTCGGCCTGAGCTGGCAGACCACGTTCGGCGGCGACGACCCGGCGCAGGTGGACCGGGTGCTGGCCGCCGAGCCGGACGCCGAGGTCGTCTGGTGCGACGACGGCGTCGAGATCAGCCGGCGGCGTCCCGGGCTGGCCGTCCACCCCCGCACTGGGGAGCGGGTGTGGTTCAACCAGGCCGAGCAGTGGGACCCGTCGAGCCAGCCGGCCGACGTCGCCTCGGCGATCCGTGAGCTGCTGCCGCCGGAGCGCTGGCCGCACCGGGTCGAGTGGGGCGACGGCAGCCCGGTGTCGGCCGACGAGCTGGCCGAGATCCGCGCCGTCTACCAGGCCCACACCGAGGGGGTCCCGTGGCGGCGCGGCGACCTGGTGGTGGTGGACAACATGACGTCGATGCACGGCCGCGCGCCGTACGTCGGCGAGCGCAAGGTGATCGTGTCGTTGGCGGAGGAGGCGCGATGAGCAGCTCGACGTTGGCCGACCGGCTGGCCCGTACGGTGGCGGGGACGCCCGACGCGGTGGCGCTGCGCGACGGCCGGACCACGCTCACCTACCGGCAGCTCTGGGAGCGGACGGCGACCATCGGCGCCGCCCTGCGCGCCCGGCTCGGCAAGGACGGCATGGTCGCCCTGCTCCGGCCGCGTGACCTCACCCAGGCGCTGGTGCTGGTGGCCTGCGTCCGCGACGGGCTGCCGGTGCTGGTGCTGGACCCGGGCGTGCCGGTCGAACGGCTCCGGCAGATCGTCGCGCCGATCCCCGAGGGCGTTGTCGTCGCGGCCGACGACGCGCCGGGCCCCCGCCTGGGGCCGGGCTGGACGCCTGCCGACCTGCCCACCGTCGACGGCGGGAGCGGCCGGCTCGACGGCGGGACCGGCCCGGTCGACGGGGACCGGCACGACCCGATCGTGGTGATCGCCACCTCCGGCTCGTCCGGCCGGCCGAAACTGGTGGCCCTGGAGCACGCCGGGCTCGACAACCGGATCATGTGGGCCGTCCGGGAGTTCGACCTGACCCGCCGGGACGTGTTCGTGCACTGCTCGGCCCCGGGCTTCGACTTCGGGCTGTTCGAGGTGCTGTGCCCGCTCGTGCTGGGCGCGACCCTGGTGCTGCCCGACCCGGACGCGCACCGCGACCCGGAGGCGCTGCTGGCCGCCGTCCGCGAGCACGCGGTCACCGTCCTGCACGGCACGCCGTCCCTGCTGCGGCAACTGAGCCGCCTGCCCGGCCTGGCCGACACGAACCTGCGGATCGTGTTCAGCGGCGGCGAGGCGCTGACCACCGGGCTGGCCGCCACCCTGGCCCGGGCCACCGGCGCGGAGGTGGTCAACGAGTACGGGCCCACCGAGACCACCGTCGACTCGCTGGCATACCGGTGCCCGGCCGACGGCGGCGACGGGGATCTCGTCCCGCTGGGCGTCCCGATCGACCGGACCGGCGCGTACGTCGCCGACCCGGACGCCGAGGGCCGGGGTGAGCTGCTGATCGGCGGGGCGGGCGTGGCGCGCGGCTACTACGGCGACCCGCGGGCCACCGCGGCGGCGTTCGTGCCGGACGAGAGCACGCCGGGCGGCCGGCGTTACCGCACCGGGGACCTCGTCCGCCGGGACGGGGACGGGCTGTTCCACTTCCTCGGCCGGGGCGACGACCAGATCAAGGTGCGTGGCGTACGCATCGAGCTGGCCGAGGTGCGGGCGGCGTACCGGCGGCACCCGCTGGTGCTGGACGTGGTGGCGGGCGGGGTGACCACCCCGGACGGGACCCGCCTCGCGGTCGCCGTCGAGGTGGCCGACGACACCGTTCCCGCCGCCGAGCTGCGCCGGTTCACCGGCGTCTACCTGCCGCGCGCGTTCCAGCCGGACCGGCTCGACGTGACCGAGTCCCTGCCCCGGCTGCCGAACGGCAAGGTGGACCGGCAGGCCGTCGAACGCGGCTGGGCGGCGGCCTTCGCGGACGTGCCGGAGCAGCCGGCCGCGCCGAGAGCCCGGACGGCGGAGGTGGACCTGCTCGGCACGCTGCTGCGGGTGGCCGGCGAGGAGCTGGGCCTGGAGCGGGTCGAGCCGTCGGACGACTTCTTCGCGCTGGGCGGGCACTCGCTGCTGGCCGGCCGGGTGGTGTCGGTGGTGGAGGCCGAGACGGGCCGCTCCATCCCGTTGCGGGCGTTCTTCAACGCGTCGTCCTTCGCGGAGATCATCGAGTTGACGGAGGCGGGGTGGGCACGTGACGGCGTCTGAGACCACGCTGCTGTCGGCGCCGGCGGTGCTCGCCGCCGCGTGGCGGGAGCACGCCTTCGCCCGCGAGCAGGTGCCCGTGTTCGGCGACCTGGCCGCGCCGACCGGCACGACGTACGAGCACTTCCGCGACCTGGTGCCGGTGACCCGCAAACCCGACTACCGCACCGGGTTCCCGACCCGGGTGGTGGCCCGGGGGGCCGACCTGGCCGCCCCGGACGTGCTGATGAGCCACAGCTCCGGCACCGGCGGTGACCGGCTGACCAGCGTGTCCCGGCTGTACGACCTGTCCGCGCGGCAGGAGACCACGATGCGCACCCACCCGACCTTCGCCGCGCTGCTGTCGTCGATCTCCGGCCAGCGGGTCGGCCGGTACGCCGCGCCGAACTGCTCCGACGTGGAGTGCGCGAACCCGCTGACCACCATCGCCGACCGCACCCTGCGCGACGGCACCCTGGTGCTGCCGGTGGCGCACGACCTGTTCACCACCCCGGAGCGGATGGTGCGGCAGGCGTTGTCCGAGCTCCAGGAGTACCGCCCGCACTGGCTCTACACCGACGCGACGCACCTCAGTTTCCTGATCACCAGGGCCCGGGCGGCCGGCATCGACCGGTTCCCCGGCGTGCGGGCGGTGCTGCTCACGTACACCCGGGCCACCGCGACCGCGAAGCGGATCATCCGGGACTTCTTCGGTCCGTCGGTGCCGGTGGTCGAGGTGATCTCCATGTCGGAGCTGGGCTGGGTGGCGATGGAGTGTCCCCGGGGCCGGATGCACCTCAACGCCGAGTCGTTCCTGGCGGAGCTGCGCGCCGACGGCGACGGACCGGCCGGCGAGCTGATGCTCACCACCGTCGGCGACCGGCTCTCCCCGCACCTGCGGTACGCCACCGGCGACATGTACAGCCGGTACGGTGACGCCTGCCCGTGCGGGGCGACCAGCCCGTCCGTGCGGCTGGAGGGTCGTGCCTCGGAGGCCCTGCACGGCGTGGACGGCGTCGTGCTGTGGCCCCGGGCGGTGGACGAGATCGTCGGCGCCCCGGACGGCATGCTCGCCTACCGGGTGCACCAGGACGAAGCCGGCGACGTGGAGTTCAGTTACCTCCCGATGGCCGACGGCATGCCGTCCGACGAGCCGGAACGTATCGGCGCGGAGCTGGCGAACCGGCTGAAGGGCCGGCAGGTGCGGGTCCGGGAGAGCGGCTACCTGGCGTCCCAGCGGTCCGGCAAGTACATCAGTTGCACCAGCGCCTACCTGGTGGGAGACCCACGATGAAGCCGCTGTGCCCGCGTACCGACTTCCCGCCGCTGGACGGCGGCGTGCCGCACGTGCCGGACCTGGTCTACCTGGACAGCGCGGCCACCTCGCTGACCCCGCGACCGGTGATCGACGCGGTCCGGTCCTACTACGAGACGTCGTCGGCGAACATCCACCGTGGTAAGCACATGCTCTCCGACCTGGCGTCCGAGGCGTACGAGGAGTGCCGGTTCGCGGTGGCCGACTTCCTGCGGGTCCGGCACAGCGAGGTGGTCCTCACCCGCAACACCACGCACGGGCTGAACATCCTGGCCAACGGGCTGCCGCTGACCCCCGAGGACCGGGTGCTGGTCGCCGCCGACAACCACCACAGCGCGCTGCTGCCCTGGCAGCGCCGGTGCGTGACCGAGCGGATCGGGACGGGCGACGACCCGCAGGCCTCCTACGCGGCGTACCGGGCCGCGCTGACCGCCGGGCCGCCGCCGCGCGCCGTCGTGCTGAGCCACTGCTCCAACGTCACCGGCATCTACCTGGACGTGGCGCCCTGGGTGGCCGCCGCGCGGGAGGTGGGCGCGCTGGTGATCCTCGACGCGGCCCAGACCGCCCCGCACCGCGAGCTCGACCCGGTCGGCCTGGGCGTGGACGCCGTGGTGTTCTCCGCGCACAAGATGCTCGGCCCCACCGGCATCGGCGTGCTGTGGGCCGGCACCGAGCTGCTGGAGTCGCTGACGCCCACCGAGATCGGCGGCGGCACCGTGGACTGGGTGGACGACGACGGCTTCCGGTGGCGGGCGGTGCCGCACCGGCTGGAGGCCGGCACCCCCGACGTCGCCGCCGCGTACGGCTTCACCGCCGCCCTCCAGTACCTGCGGCGGACCGGCATGCGGCGGATCCGGGAACACGACCACGAGGTCGCCGGGCTGATGGTCGACGAGGCGCGCAAGCGTGACCTGTCGTTCCTGGGCGACCGGAACTCCTCGGCCGAACGCGCCGCCACGCTGAGCCTGTTCTGGCCGGGCATGAGCGGGGCCCGGATGGACGTGCTCGCCCGCGCCCTCAGCGACTCGTACGGCGTGATGTGCCGCAGCGGCTACCTGTGCTCCCAGCCGCTGGTGACCAGGCACGCCGAAGGCCCGGTGCTGCGGCTGTCCGGGTACGTCTACACCGGCGCGGACGACGTGACCCGGGCCTTCGCCGCGCTCGACGAGCTGGCCGCCGCCGGGATGGCGTCGTGACCGGGCCGGCGGTACGGGCCGTCTTCGACGCGGCGGCGCAGGACGGGCCGGCGCCGCTCGACTGGTCCGCCCCGATCACCCTGGCCGCGCTGGCCGCCGCCGGGCCCGACGAGGCGACGCGGCTGGTGCTCGACGTCGGCTGCGGCGAGGCCGGGGCGTACCGGGGCCCGGTCGGGCTGGGCCCGGACGTCACGGTGGTCCTCGGCGACCTGTCGTACGGGGCGCTGCGGCACGCGCGGGCCGCCGGGCGGCCACTGGCGCAGCTCGACGGCGTGGCGCTGCCGTTCGCGACCGGATCGGTGGACCGGATCGTCTGCTCGCTGACCCTCGGGTTCAGCTCCGACCCGGTGGCGGCGCTCACCGAGTTCGCCCGGGTCCTCGCCGACGACGGACGCGCGGTGGTGGCGGAGCTGTCCCGGCAGCGGGACGCCAGCCTGGCCTTCACCCAGCGGCTGCTGGCCGAGGAACTGGCCGGGGCCGGGGTGTCCGGGCCGCTGCGGACGCCGCTGCCGCCGCTGCGGCGGATCGCCGGCCCGGCGGGTCTGCTGGTGACCGCCACCCGGGAGGAGACCTTCCCCACCGGGATCACCTCGCCGGACCACTGCTGGGACTGGTTCACCTCCACCCACCGCACCGCGCTGGCCCGGATCGGGCGGGACCGGGTGGACCGGCTGCGGGAGCGGATCGTCACGGCCGCCGCCGACGCGCTGGCCGCCGGGCCGCTGCGCTCCGCGCAGGGCGTCACGTTGACGGTGCTGACGCCGGCGGCAGGAGCGCCCCGGTGACCGCCAACGCCCCGGCGGAACGGGCCGCCGCCGTCGCCGAGGAGCTGGCCAAGAGCAGCTCCGGCCCGTTCTACGTCACCCCGGACGGCCTCCAGACCCCGATGCTGGAACGGCTCGGCACGCTGGTGTCGCTGGTCAACGTGGTACGGGAGGACATCGCGATCGCCAGCGGCGCGGGCGCCTGCCTGGGCGGGCGCTCACCGGTGGTGCTGATGCAGAACTCCGGCCTCGGGCAGAGCGTCAACGTGCTGGCCTCGCTGGTGCAGCCGTACGGCCTGGCCATGCTGCTGGTCGTCGGGCTGCGGGGCACCGGGCCGGACCGCACCGAGGAGAACCTGCTGATGGGCCGGATGACGCCGGTCGTGCTGGAGGCGGCCGGCATTCCCGCGTACCGCTGCGCCGAGGACGACCCCCGCGCGGCGGTCGTCGCCGCCGCCGCGGAGGTCGCGGCCGGCCGTACGGCGGCGGTGCTGCTGCCCCCGGACCTGTTCGGCTGGGAGGCCGGCACATGACGACGAAGAACGAGGCGGTGGCGCACATCCTGGACGCCGCCGGCGACACGCCCACCGTCTTCACCACCGGCTACACCTGCCGGATCGCGCAGAGCCTCGGGCCGCGCCCGCAGGACTTCTATGTCACCGGGTCGATGGGGCTGGTCGCGGCGGTCGGCGCGGGGCTGGCCGCCGCCCTGGACCGCCCGGTGTTCGTGGTGGACGGCGACGGCAGCCTGCTGATGAACCTGTCGGTGCTGTGCACCATCGGCGAGCAGCCCGACCTGCCGCTGACGCACATCGTGCTCGACGACGGCCTGTACGCCTCCACCGGCGGGCAGCACACCGGCTCGGGCGGGTGCGACTTCGTGGCGATGGCCGGGTGCGCCGGATACCCGTCGGCGTTCCAGGTCGGCGACGTCGACGACTTCACCCGTACGCTGCGCCGCCGGGCGGCGGGGGAGCGCGGGCCGATGCTGGCGCGGTGGCGGCTGCCGGCGGTGGTCCCGTATCCGGGCCCCCGGGTCGCCGGGCCGCTGCGCCGGCACGCCGCCGAGTTCGGCGCCGCGGTGCGCGGGGCACGGCGGTGACCCCCCGGGCGCGCCGGCCGGTGGCGGGGCCGACCCGGTCGGACCAGCGCCGGCCGGTGGCGGGGCCGACCCGGTCAGACCAGCGCCAGCCGCGACCGCAGGTGGGCCAGGATGTCGTCCCGGGCCACCTGGCAGAACGTGATGTGCTCGCCCGGCAGGACCACCGTGTCGGCCCGTCCCGCCGTGACGTCGGCCCACGACTCCGGCGGGGAGAAGTCGTGCTCGGCGTAGAACGCCACGATGTCGCACGGCAGCGGCTCGGCGGGGCGACGGCAGCCGACCAGGAGGTCCATGTCGGCACGGCAGATCGGCGCGGTGATCTCCACCATCTCCTCCAGCACCGGGCCGCTCAGCTCGGCGGCGAGCTGCCCGAGCAGGCCACGGGCCAGCCGCAGGTCGTCCTCGTGGGTCGGCTTGGTGGAGTACGCGAAGGGCTCGACGTCCGGCGGCGCGTTGCCGGCGGTGGCGAGCAGCGCGGGCGGCTGCGGCATCCGGCGGGCGACCTCCATGGCGAGCAGCGCGCCGAAGCTGTGCCCGAACAGCACGACCCGTTCGGTGGGCAGCGCGGCGACGGCCTCGGCCAGCTCGGTGGCCAGGGCGTCCAGGCTGGTCGCGAACGGCTCCCGGAACCGGCCGCCGCGCCCGGGCAGGTTCACCGCGAGGAACGCCCAGCCGGGCGGGGCGGCGGCGACCCACTCCCGGAAGTAGCCCGGCCCGGCGCCCGCGCCCGCGAACAGCACGAGGGTGACCGACGGAGACTCGGGGGCCCTGCCGATCGGCACCAGAACGGACGGGGATGCGGGCATCAGGGCGCTCCAACCTCGGGCTCGACGTGATCGAAATGTATGGGGAAACGAACAGCAGGGGCAACCCGGGGAGGAAGAACATGAGCGAGGAGCTCTACCACGTGGTCGTCAACGACGAGGAGCAGTACTCCGTCTGGCGGGCCGACCGTGACGTGCCGGCGGGCTGGCGGACGGTCGGCGAGCCGGCCCCGAAGGAGGCGTGCCTGGACGAGATCGAACGGGTCTGGACCGACATGCGCCCGGCCAGCGTGCGCCGCTGGATGGAGGAAAGCAGCCGGTGACCTCCGCGACCGCGTCCACCCGCCCGCCGCTGTCCGCCGAGCAGATCGTCTTCTGGTTGGCGTCGCTGGAGGGCGCGGCGGACTCGTTCCTCACCCTGTCGGTGGGGTACCGGCTGCACGGCCGGCTCGACGTGGCGGCGCTGCGGGACGCGGTCGACCGGCTGGCGGCCGAGCAGGACCTGCTGCGCAGCCGGGTCGAGCACGGGGCGACCGGGCCGGTCTGCGCGCCCGGCGACCCGTGCCGGCTGGACGTCCGGGACCTGCGGTCGTTCCCGCCGGACGAGGCGGAGCGCCGGGCCCAGGCGATCAGCATGTTCGAGTCGACCCGGGAGTTCCCGCTGACCAGCGGGCCGTTCGCCCGGTTCCGGCTGCTCCAGCTCGCCGACACCGAGTTCGTCCTGCTGGTCACGGTGCACCACATCGCACTGGACGCCGAGTCGGTGCCGGTGATCGAACGTCGCCTCTCCGCGCACTACCGGGCGGCGCGGACCGGCGCGGACGTGCCCGCGCCGGTGGCGGGCTACCACGACTACGCGTCGGAGCAGGCCGCCCTGCGGCTCACCGCCGAGGCGGAGCGGTTCTGGTCGGCGCTGCTGAGCCGACCGCCGCTGCCCACGTTGCGCTGGCCGGGCGGGGCCGCCCCGGCGGCCGACGACGCGCCGGAGACGGTGCACTGGTCCGAGCTGGGCGGCCCGGCGTGGGAGGCGGCCCGCCGGCTCGCCGAACGCGCCGGCAGCACCATGCACACCGTGCTGCTCGCGGCGTTCGTCGACGCGTGCGTCACGCTGTGCGGCCTCGCCCCGGGCGACGAGTTCGAGGTGGGCGTGCCCACCTCGATGCGCTGGGACAGCCGCTGGCAGGACGTGGTGGGCCCGTTCATCCACACCCTGCCGGTCCGGTTGCCGGCCGGGGACGGCCCGGACGTGCTCCGGCGGGTCCGCGAGGTCCGGCTCCGGACCATCGACCTGCTGGACCACCTCCAGGTGCCGTTGAGCCGGCTGCACCAGTCGCTCGCCGGTGACCGGACGGCGGGCCGCGCCCGACCGGCGGTGGCCTTCCAGTACCTCGACGGCGGGGAGCACGAGCTTGACCTGGCCGGCGTCGAGGTCGCCGGCTACCCGCGCCCGCGTCTGGGCGTGCCCCCCTTCGACCTGAGCCTGGTCGTGTACCGGACCCCGGACGTGCCCCGGATCAGGATCATGACGAATCCCGCGGCGGGCGTGACCGCCGCGACCGCCACCGCCCTGCTCGCCACGTTCGAGCAGGTCCTGCTGGACGGAGCCGGGTCGTGACGGCCGCCCCGGACGCCCGGCGCACGCTGATCGTGCTGAACGTGGTCAACGGCGCCGGCGACGGACTGCTGGTGCCCACCCTGGTGCTGTTCTTCGTGGGGCGGGTCGGGTTGGGCGGCGGCTCGGTCGCGTTCGGGCTGAGCCTGGCCGGGGTGGCCGCCGCGCTCCTGCTGACGCCCCTGGCCCGGCTCGCCGAACGGATCGGCCTGCGCACCGCGATGGCGCTGGGCTACCTGGTCCAGGCCGTCGCCGTCGGCGCGTTCGTCCTGGTCACCAACTGGTGGACGTTCATGCTGCTGCTCGCCGTGTCGAACAGCGCCGCCGCCGCCACCATGCCGGTCCGGCAGGCGCTGATCAGCGCGTACGTCGGGCCCGAGCAGCGGGTGCGGGTCAGCGCGATGAACCGGGCGGCGTTCAACGCGAGCTTCGCGGTCGGCGCGGTCGCCGCGGGACTCGTGGTGACCGTCGGCACCGACGTCGCGTACCGCGCGCTGATCCTCGGCGACGCGCTGTCGTTCCTGCTCGCCGCGGCCGTCACCATGACGCTGCCGGTGGTGGCCCGCAAACCGGCGGTGAGCCGGATCCGCTGGCGGATCCTGACCGAGGACCGGTCGTTGACCTACGTCGCCGGGCTGATCGGCGTGCTGTTCCTCTACGGGGACATCATCGCGGTCGGTCTGCCGCTGCTCGCCGTCGGCGACGACGCCATGCCGACCTGGGTGATCCCGGCGGCGTTCCTGCTGAACACCGCGATGACCGTCGCCCTGCAGGTGCGACTGAGCCGGGGCGGCGACGACGTCCGGTCGGCCAGCCGGATCGGCGCGCGGGCCGGCGGCCTGTTCCTGCTCGGTTCGGCCCTGGTCGGGGTGGCCGTGTGGGGCTCGTCGTGGCCGGTGCTGGTGATCGTGTTCGCCGGCGTCGTGACGCTCACCCTCGGCGAGCTGTGGGCGTCCACGGCGACCTGGGGCCTGGCCTACGGGCTCAGCCCGACCGGACGCGCCGACCAGATCGGGCTGTTCAGCCTGGGCGGCATCCTGATGCGTACGGTCGCGCCGAGCCTGGTCGCCGTGTCGGTGCTGAACCTGGGCTACTTCGGCTGGCTGCTGATGGGCCTGGTCATGGGGGTGGCCGGTCTGCTGCTGATCCCGGCGGCGCGGGCCGCCGAGGGACGCGTCCGCCGGTACGCGCCGGCCGCGACGACGGGCGCCGGGGTGGAGGGGTGACACGGATGCGGCTCGTGCACGAGGCGGTCGCGGAACGGGCCGCCCGGCAACCGGACGCGGTGGCCGTGGTCGACGCCACGCGGACGCTCACCTACCGGCAGCTCGACCGCCGGGCGAACCGGCTCGCCCACCGGCTGCGCGCCGCCGGGGTGCGCGTCGAGACGCCGGTGGCGGTGCTGATGGGCCGGTCCGCCGACCGGGTCGTCGCCCTGCTGGCGGTGCTCAAGGCCGGCGGCGCGTACCTCTGCGTGGACCCGGACGGGCCGCCGGCCCGGCTGGCCCACATCCTCGACGAGGCGGCCGTCCCGGTGGTGGTCGCTGCCACCGCCGGTACGCCGGCCGAGGCTGCCACCGCCGGTACGCCGGCCGAGGCTGCCACCGCCGGTACGCCGGCCGAGGCTGCCACCGCCGGTACGCCGGCCGGAAACGTCGGCGGGCGGCCGGTGCTGTCGCCGGACGACGGGGAGAGCGACCGCCCGCCCGACGTGCGGATCCCGCCCGCCGCGCTCGCCTACGTCAGCTACACCTCGGGCTCGACCGGACGCCCGAAGGGGGCGCTCAACGAGCACCGGGGCCTGGCCAACTTCTGCGCCTGGCACGCCGGGACGTTCGGGCACCACGCCGACGACCGGGTCACCCAACTCGCCCACGTCGGCTTCGACGGCTCCCCGTACGAGCTGTGGCCGAGCCTGGTCGGCGGATCGTCGGTGTTCGTGGTGGACGACGGCACGCTGGCGGACCCGGCCGCGCTGACCCGGTTCCTGGTCGAGCACCGGATCACCCGCTGTTTCCTGCCGACCGGGCTGGTGGCCCCGATGGTCGAGCAGGAGTGGCCGGACCCGGGCCGGCTGCGTACGGTGTCGGCCGGCGGCGACCGGCTGCGCTGGCCGTCCGCGCCGGTGCCGTGGCAGCTCGTCAACGTCTACGGCCCCACCGAGACGTGCGTCATGATGACCGCCGAGACCGTCGCGCCCGACGGGGGCCCCGAGCCGTTCCCGCCCATCGGCCGGGCCATCGACGGGATGTGGACGTCCGTTCTCGACGACGACCTGCGGCCCTGCCCGCCCGGCGTGGCCGGTGAGCTGTTCGTCGGCGGTGTCGGCGTCGGCCGGGGGTACGTGGGCAATCCGCGGCTCACCGCCGAGCGGTTCCTGCCCGACCTGTACGGGCCCGCCGGTGCGGTCATGTACCGCACCGGTGACCTGGTGCGCGAGCTGCCGGACGGGCGGCTGGAGTTCCTCTCCCGGCTCGACCACCAGATCCAGGTCCGCGGGTTCCGGGTGGAGCCGGGCGAGATCGAGGCGGTGCTCAACGGGTGCGCCGGGGTACGGGAGGCGCTTGTCGACGCCTCCGCCGACCGGATCCTCGCCTACGTCGCCGGCTCGTGCGACCCGGCGACGCTCCGTGACGAGCTGCGCCGGCACCTGCCCGACTACATGATCCCGTCGGCGATCGTCACGATGCCACGGTTGCCGCTGACCGCCAACGGCAAAGTGGACCGGGCGGCGCTGGCGGCGCTGCCGACCGGCGGGTCCGCGCCGCCGGTCGGTCCGGTCGAGACCCGGCTGGCGGCCATGATGGCCCGGACGCTGGGGGTCGCCGAGGTGGGCCGGGAGGACGACTTCTTCGCGCTGGGCGGGCACAGCCTGCTCGCCGCGGGGCTGGTCGCCCAGGTCCGGTCCGACCTGGCGGTGGACATCTCGGTGCGGGACTTCCTGGGCGCCCCGACCGTCGCCGGACTGGCGGATCAGCTCACCAGGGGCGTGGACTCCAACCGCACCGCGACGGACAGGTAGCTGGAGGCGAAGGAGAGGTACCGGAACCGGACCTGGAACGCCTCGACGAACTCGGTGAACGCGCGGTACTCGTGCTGCCGCCAGCCGGGGTAGTTGAGGAACTCGTCGAAGACGATGATCGACCCGGCGCGCAGCCGGGGGGCCAGGCCGGTCAGCACGGTACGCGCGCTGGAGTAGAGGTCCGCGTCGACGTGCAGCAGCGCCACCGGCGCGTCCGTGCCGGCCAGGTACTTCGGCAGCGTGTCCTCGAACATGCCGACGTGCAGCGTGGCGTTGGCCGGCAGGTCGGCCGGCAGCTCGCCGCCGGTGCCGAACATCCCGGTCGGACGGTCGTGGGTCCAGTCCTCCGGCAGCCCCTCGAACGAGTCGAAGCCGTGCACCACGCGGTCCTCGAACTGGTCGCAGAGGATGGCCAGGGTCTGCCCGCCGGCCACCCCGAACTCCAGCACGTCGCCGTCCATGTCCACGCAACGGCAGGCGTGCCGCAGCAGGTTCTGCCGGCCCACCAGGTTCTTCGCCGAGGCGAAGTGCTCCTCCAGGAAGCGTGCCGCGTCCACCGCCGCCAGGATCCTGGCCATCCGCGAGTAGTCGAACGGCCGGGTCTGCCGCTCGTCGCTCGGCGGGTACATCTCGGCGGGATGCCGGTACAACGCCCGGTCGACGACCATGGCCAGCGACTCCAGCAGGTCCTCCGACTCGACGGACATGTCGTGTCTCCTCTCGGTCTGCGGTGATTGTCGGCCCTCACGCCGCCCGCGTCCACCCGGGGCCCGGCCCGGGGTGCGCGCGCGGTTGATCACGGTGAGAATGGCCCGGGGTATCCTTCCCCCCGTCGCAGGCCGCTGACCTGCGACGCCGGGTGGAGACCGTGCGGGTGTCGGCGACGGGGAGTCACGGATGTGCGGAATCGCCGGATGGGTCGACCTGAGTCGTCACCTTGACGACGAGGTCGAGCTGATCGCCCGCATGACGGACACGTTGCGGCGACGCGGACCGGACGGGCGCGGCGTGTGGGTGGACCGGCACGCCGCCCTGGGGCACCGTCGGCTGGCCGTCATCGACCTCGACGGCGGCCAGCAGCCGATGACGGAACGCGTCGGCGACGAGACGGTCGCCCTCACCTACAACGGCGAGCTCTACAACTACCGGGAGCTGCGCGCCGAGCTGACCGCGCACGGGCAACGGTTCCGCTCCGCGTCCGACACCGAGGTCCTGCTCCGCGCGTACCTTCAGTGGGGGGTCGACTGCCTGACCCGGCTGGACGGCATCTTCGCCTTCGCCGTCTGGGACGGCCGCACCCGGGAGCTGCTGCTCGCCCGGGACCGGATGGGGGTCAAACCGCTGTACTACCACCCGTATCCGGGTGGGTTGATCTTCGCCTCCGAGCCCAAGGGGCTGCTCGCCCACCCGGCGTTCCAGCCGGAGCTGGACGTCGAGTCGCTGCCGATGCTGCTCAACCCCCGCCTCACCATGCCCGGCGAGACACCGCTGCGCGGCATGCACGAGGTGCGCCCCGGCCACCTGCTGCGGCTGAGCCCCGGCGGGCTGCGCGAGTCGGCGTACTGGCGGCTGACGTCGTACGAGCACGAGGACAGCCTCGACGACACCGTGGCCACCGTACGTGAGCTGCTGGAGAGCGCGGTCGCCCGGCAGTTGGTGGCGGACGTGCCGGTCAGCGCGATGCTCTCCGGCGGACTCGACTCCACCGCCGTGTCGGCGCTGGCGGCCCGCCACCTCGCCGGCGGCGAGACCCTGCGCACCCACTGCGTCGACTTCGTCGGCGACGACCGCAACTTCCGGCCCACCGCGATGCGGCCCGAACGGGACGCCCCCTACGCGGCGGCGGCGGCCCGGCACATCGGCACCGAACACGACGAGGTGCTGCTGGACACCGCCGACATCCTGGCCGCCTTCCCCGTCGCGCGGGCGGCCCGTGACCTGCCCAGCTTCGGCCAGTTCGACACGTCCATGCACCTGCTGTTCGCGCGCATCCGGGAACAGTCCACCGTGGCGCTGTCCGCCGAGGCCGCCGACGAGCTGTTCGGGGGTTACCCGTGGTACCACGACCCGGCCATGGTCGGGCGGGACAGCTTCCCGTGGCTGGGCGACGCGCCGCGCCTCGCCGACTCGCTGAGCCCCGAGATCCGTACCCGGATCGACCCGGCCGGTCAGGAGCGGGACCGCTACCGGACGCTGCTGGCCCAGGTGCCCCGACTGCCCGGCGAGACCGGCCACGACGCCCGGATGCGTGAGGTGCTGTACCTCAACATGCTCGGCCCGCTCGCCTGCCTGCTGGACCGCGCCGACCGGATGAGCATGGCCGTCGGCCTGGAGGTACGCGTCCCGTTATGCGACCACAGGCTGGTGGAGTACGTCTGGAACGTGCCCTGGCGGCTCAAGGCCGCCGGTGGCCGCCCCAAGGCGCTGCTCTCCCGCGCGGTGGCCGACGTCGTGCCGACCGCCACCGTCGAACGCCGCAAGAGCGGCTACCCCGGCACCCACGACCCGGACCACGAACGGGAGGTGCTGCGGGCCATCGACCGGCTGCTCGACGATCCCGGCTCCCCGCTCGCGCCGCTGCTCGACGCGGACCGCGTCCGCGCCCTGGTCGGCGGCCACGGCGACACCATGACCTGGATGAACGCCGCGCACCTGTTCACCCCGATCGTGGAGATCGACACCTGGCTGCGGACGTACGGCGTGCGGGTGCGCTGACGTGGCCGACGACCCCCGGGTACGGACCCGGATCGACGGCGTCCGCGCCGGGCATCCGGTACGCATCGGACTGTCCGGCAGCCGGACCGTCGACTACTACCTACGGGCCTACCTGGCCGACATCGCCGCCGCTGGCCGGGTCGGGTCCGTCGACCGGCTCGACGACGTCGACCTGCTGTTCGAGGAGGACGACGGCGGCGGGGCCGGGGGGCTGCTGCTGCCGCTGCGCGTACACATGGTGACCGACCTGGCCGCCGACCCGGGCGACCTGAGCGGCGTGCTCTCCGGCGAGCAGCGCCGCCAGCACCGCCGGCGGGTCCGGCAGCTCGGGCACCGCTACGAGATCAGCACCCGCGACGAGGACTTCGACCGGTTCTACGACCGGATGTACCTGCCCACGATGACCGCCCGGCACGGCACGGCGGCCCGGACCACCGTGCGCGAGGCCGCCCGCCGGGACCTGTTCCGGCACGGCCACCTGATGCTGGTGTACGCCGACGGCCACGACGAGCCGGTGGCCGGCTCCGTCAACCACGTCGCCGAGTCCCAGGTCGACGCGCGGCTCGCCGGCGTGCTCGGCGGCGCGCCGGAGCTGCTGGCCAGCGGGGCGACCAAGTCGGCCGGACACTTCCTGCTGGCCTGGGCGCTCGACCACGGCCACCGACGGGTCGACTTCCAGGGGTGCGAGCCGTTCCTGCGGAAGGGCACCCTGCAAGCCAAGATCGACCTGGGGGCGGGCGCGGAGCCCGCGCCGCCACCCCTGCGCGACGTACGGGTCCGGATGTCCGTCCGGCGGGACGGCCCCGGCGTCCGGGAACTCCTGCGCGCCAACCCGGTCGTCACCGTGGACGCGGCCGGCCGGCTGCACGCCACCGCCTTCCGGGACGGCGACCGTGAGCCGGCCCCGGTCCGCCGCCCCCATCGCGGCCTGGCCGGCGACACGGTGCTCAGCCTGCCGCTGCCGTCCTGAGCCCCGCCGTCGCCGCCGGCCGGTCTGTCGCCGTCGTCGCTCCGGGTTGGTCCGCCCTCCGGGGCGTCGCCGCTGCCAGCCGGTCCGCCGCCGCGAGCTGGGCGAGCTGGCCGTGGTGTTCCCAGCCGAACAGCGCCAGCGGCACGTTGCCGTCCCGCCACAGCCCGTCGTGGAAGGCCCGCAGCCCGTCCCGCCCGCCACCGGCCGCCAGCAGGTCGAGGATCTGCATCTTGCCGACCAGGTAGCTCAAACCCTGCCCGGGGCAGCCGGCGAACATCACCGCCTCGTCCCACGCGGACGCCCGGTCCATCGGCACGTCCCGCGCGAGCCGCTCGGCCGCCTCCTCGATGGACACCGCCCCCGACGCCAGCCCGATGTCCAGGTCGGCGCGCAACGCCCGCAACCGCAGGAAGTTGGCGATCACCGCGGCGCTGGCCGGCGCGTCGGCGAACAGGCCGGCCGTCAACATCAGCTCCTCGTAGTAGAAGGCGATGCCCTCGTTCGGCGTGGAGTCGTAGAACCGGCGGCGCAACGGATCCGGATGCTGCCAGGTCAGGGCCAGTTGCAACGCGTGCACCCCCTCGTGGCAGATGGTCAGGCGCGGGTCCACGGCCGCCGCCCGGTCGAAGTAGCCGAGGTCCCCGGCCGGATCCGGCACGAAGCGGAACGCGTCGTTTCCCTCCGCCAGGTCGTCGGCGACGCCGAGCCAGCTCAGGGGCGCCAGATGCGGGGGCATCGGCGCGTACCGGTACCACCGGGCGTCCGCCGGCACGGTCAACAGGTCCCGCTCGTCGCAGAACCGGCGGACCGCCTCCTCGTCCCGGCGCTGCCGGGCGATCTGCTCGGCGACGTCGGCAGGCAGCGGCGGCGACTGCGGAACACCCTGACGCAGCACCGCCTCCAACGCGACCGCGCGGTTCCACTCCTGCGCCGCCATCTGCCGGATACGCTCCGCCGACCAGGGCAGGAGAGCCACCCGGTGCAGCAGGAACCCGATGTCGGGCACGGCGGTGGACGCGGCGAACGTCGCCCGCTCCGCGCGCAGCCACTCCGCGAACCCGGCCAACGCCCGCTGCGCCTCGACCGCCGCCGCGTCGAGGCCCAGCGCCGCCATCGACTGGCCGAGCGCCGGCACCGCCCGGCCCAGCAGCCGGACCGCCGAATCGGCGAACGGCGCAGCCGCGTGGCCGGTCAGGTTCTCCCGCGCGTGCCGCAACGTCTCCGGCACCCGGGCCAGGTGCCGGCGTACCTCCGCCTCGTCCGGCGTCCGCGTCAGCAGCGCCCGGTGCACCGGACCGAGGCTCTGGTCCAGGTAGAACACCGGGTTGCGCTGCCAGGACCGTAGCCGGTCCAGCTCCCAACGTGCCCGGGCCAGGGCCGACCCGACCAGCCGCCGGTCGACCCGCGCCGGGACCGGGCCGTCGTCCGGGATCGCCGCCAGCCGTTCCTCGAAGTCGGCAAGCGCGGCACGGCGCGCCGCCACCGCCGCGGCGGACCAGTCCGCCACCCAGCCCGCCGGACGGTCCACCCGCGGCAGATCGTCACCGGAGTCGGGCTGCGTCACCGTCCGCCAGGCCCAGACCGCCTGCCCGAGCTCGTAGATCGTCTCCACAGCCCGACCCTACCCACCGGTCCGGCCCGTCGGCGCCGGCCAGGGGCGCTGCCGGCGGTCACGACCGGCCAGGGGCGCTGCCGGCGGTCACGACCGGCCAGGGGCGCTGCCGGCGTCAGCGGCCAACCAGGGGCGCTGCCGGGCGGTCACCTGTCGACCCGGTCAGCTCGTCGTGGCGGGCTCGGGGCGCAGGCCGTCCCGCAGGTCGAGCAACCGGGCGGCCACCGACTCCAGCTCGGTGACCGCGAAGCCCTCCGCCAGGTCCGGAACGTACCCGCGCAACGCCTCGACGGCGGACCCGGTGAAGCGGACCCGGTCGCCGTCCACCCGGACGCCCTCCCGGGCCCCGGCCCGGACGTTCCAGTCGACCGCCCGCGCCCGGTCCCAGCCGGGCGGCAGGTCCAGGGCGATCCCGTCGTCGGTGACCCGCACCGGGTACCCGCCCGGCAGCCCGTTCGGCCCCGGCAGGTTGGTGCGCACGACCGCGCCCGGTCGCCAGTCCCGCAGCAGCAGCGCGGCGGTGTGACCGGTGACCGCGTTGAGCTCGGCGCGGCGGCAGCTCCGCTGGCCGGACAGCCCGCCCGTCACGTCCGCCACCGGGCCGTCGTCCGTCCAGGCCAGCGCCTCCCGCTCCGGCCCGTCCGGCGGGTACAGGTGCACGTGGTGCGCGAGGACCCGCAGCCGGTCGTCCGGCCCGAGCCGCAACGCCGCCCGCAGCGAGGCGGTGAGCAGCGCGACGTTGCCGACGCCGGCGTCGACCGGCAGGCCGAGCGCGGCCAGGATCGGGTTGACCGCGTCCGGGAAACAGGCGTTCAGGACCCGGGCCGGCACCCCGCTGCGCCGGACCGCCCCGGCCACCCGGCTGGCCAGCAGCGCGTGCAGCGGCGCCGTCACCCCGAAGCCGGCCCCGGCCAGCAGCCTGGTCCAGCCCGACGGGGCGGTCACCGACTCCCAGGGCGACTGCACGGAGGCGCAGTGCAGCACGGCGTCCGGCGTCTCGTCGGCGAGCAGCGCGGCCAGGTCGCCGCCGGGAGCCCGCCGGTCGGACCGGTCGGGCCGGTCGCCCTGTGCCGTGTCGTCGCCGAACGCGACGGCGGCGGACCGGAACCGGGCCGGCGTCCCGCTGAGCGCCGCCCGTGCCCCGGCCACGTAGGCCACCTCGGCGGCCCGGCTGGCGTCGCGGCCGACCACCGTGACCGTGACCGGGCGGTCGGCGACGACCGCGGTGGAGTTGCAGACGGCCCGGGCCAACGAGCCGCTGCCCACCACGACCACCCGGTTCACCCGCGCCGCCGGTGCCCGGTCGTGCGGCCGACGTCCCTCGACCGTGCCACCCCGATCACGGAGAGCCCCTTCCTGCCGCTTCCGCGGTCTGTCGCCGTCACCGTCGGCCGGCGTGGCGGTCGCTCGGCGCACGGCCACCGGCCGGGCCGTCAGCATGGTATTCGCCGCGCAGGTCAGCGGCCAGGCGAGCGGGGCCCGGGCGCGCCGGGGAGGCCCGCCCAGGCGGTCGACCCGCCGCCGACCGTCAGTCGGGCAGGTCGGCGATCCGGGTCGACAGCTCCCGCAGCGCCGCGAGCTCGGCGGGGCTCAGATGATCGAGAAAACGCGCGCGTACCGAGACGACGTGGCGCGGCGCGGCGTCCTCCAACACCCGGAAGCCGTCGTCGGTCAGGCGCAGGACGCAGCCCCGGGCGTCCTGCGGATCCGGCTCCTTGTCGACCAGCCCGCGCCCCTGCATGCGGGTCGCGTGGTGGGAGAGCCGGCTGCGTGACCACTCCATCTTGGCCGCCAGGTCCCGAAGCGCCCACCGGCGGTCCGGCTTCTCCGACAGCGTGCTCAGCACCTCGTAGTCCGCCGGTGACAGCCCCGAGTCGTGGGCCAGGTCCCGGCCGAGCCGGGCCGGTAACGCGGTCAGCAGACGCCGGAACGCGCGCCATGCCCGTTCCTCGTCGTCACTCAGCCAGGCAACGTCCACGTCGTCACCCTAACAGCTCGTTGACATGTCACAGAAATGCCGGGTACGGTCGTTGACATGTCACCGACACCGTCGCCCGCGCCCCTCCGCGTCCTCGTCGTCGTGGGAAGCACCCGCCCCGGACGGCTGGCGCCGGCGGTCGCCGCCTGGTTCGTCCGGGCGACCGTCCCGGTGGCCACCGCCGCCGGCCTCACCATCGACGTCGCCGACCTCGCCGACGTCGGGCTGCCGCTGCTCGACGAGCCCGAGCACCCCGCCAGCGGCGGCTACGTCCACGAGCACACCCGCGCGTGGAGCCGCCGGGTGGCCGCAGCCGACGCGTTCGTGGTGGTCACGCCCGAGTACAACTTCGGCATGCCGGCGGTGCTGAAGAACGCCTTCGACTTCCTCTACCACGAGTGGGCGTGGAAGCCCGTGGGGTTCGTCAGCTACGGCAACACCTCGGCCGGCACCCGGTCGGCGCAGATGGCCAAGCAGGTCGTCACCACCCTGAGAATGCTGCCCATCGGCGCCGCCGTCGCCCTCCGCATCCCCGACAGCATCCCCGAGGGGCAGGTCGTCCGGTCCGCGAAACTCGACGAAGGCGCTCAGGGGTTGCTGCGTGAGCTGACCCGGGTGGCCGAGGCCACCCGGTCCCTGCGCGCCGACGCCGGCCCCGACGACACCAGCGTCCCCGGGCCGGTGGACGGGCTCACCCTGGCCCCGGTCCGGCCCGACGACCTCGCCGAGCTGCTGGTGCTGCAACGATGCTGCTGGGTGCAGGAAGCCCTCGCCAACGACACCCTCGACCTGCCACCGCTCCGGGAGACCCTCGACGACCTGCGCGCCTCGACGTCGACCTGGCAGACGTGGCGGGTCCGCCGACACGGTCGCCTCGTCGCGGCCGTCCGGGCCCGGGCGGACGGGCCGACCTGGACGATCGGCCGCCTCATGGTCGCTCCCGACCAGGCGGGCCAGGGTATCGGCGGCTGGCTGCTCGCGTACGCCGAGGCCCAGGCCCCCGAGGGGACCACCCGCTGCGAGCTGTTCACCGGCCACCGCAGCGAGCGCAACATCAGACTGTACGAACGCGCCGGCTACGCCCTCGCCCCCGCCGCCGGCGTGCCGGACGGCAGTGTCCGCCTCACCAGAAAGCGGCAGCCCAGCGCCTGAGTCCACCCGGCCGGCGCGCCCGGACGCTCGACCTAACGGCCGATCCTGTCCAGCTCGGCCAGGTCGTCGTCGGAAAGCTGGAGCCCCGCGCCCGCGACGTTCTCCCGCAGGTGCGCCGTGGACGAGGTGCCGGGGATCAGCAGGATGTTCGGCGAGCGCCGCAGCAGCCAGGCCAGGGCGACGGACATCGGGGTGGTCTCCCGGCGGGCGGCCACGGCCGAGAGCGCCGAGGACTGCAACGGGCTGAAACCGCCGAGCGGGAAGAACGGCACGTACGCGATGCCCTGCCCGGCGAGCGCGTCGATCAGCTCGTCGTCCTGACGGCACGCGAGGTTGTACATGTTCTGCACGCACACGACGGGCGCGATCGTCTGCGCCTCGGCGACCTGCTCCGGCGTCGCGTTGCTCACCCCGAGATGCCGGATCAGGCCCTGCCGCTGGAGCCCGACGAGCGTCTCGAACGCCTCGACGACCGACCCGGGACGGGGGCCCTCGGCGTCGCCGAGCCGGAGGTTGACCAGGTCGAGCACGTCGAGACCGAGGTTGTCGAGGTTCTCGTGCACGGCCCGACGCAGGCTCTCCGGATCCCGGGCCGGAGGCCAGCCGCCCTGCTGGTCGCGGGTCGCGCCGACCTTGGTCGCGATGTGCAGCGTGTCCGGGTACGGGTACAGCGCCTCGCGGATCAGTTGGTTGGTGACGTGTGGCCCGTACGCGTCGGCGGTGTCGATGTGGGTGACGCCGAGCTCGACGGCCTCGCGGAGGACGGCGAGCGCGCCCGCGCGGTCGGCCGGCGGTCTGCGCCGGTGAGCCCCGGCCGTCGCGCTACTCGGAGCTCGCCCGCCTGCTGGCCGGGGCCAGCCCGAAGATGCTGACCCAGACGCTGCGCTCCCTGGAACGCGACGGTCTGATCACCCGTACGGTGACGCCGACCGTGCCCGTGACGGTCACCTACGAGCTGACCGACCTCGGCCTCTCCCTGCACCAGGTGACACGTGGCCTCAAGGGCTGGGCCGAGACGCACATGGACGACGTGCTCGCCCACCGGGCGACGTACGACGACGGCGCCGCCTGAACCCTAGATCTCGCCGCCACCGGCATCGTCGGCGGCTCGTGACACCGCGAACCCGTCAGCGGACATCCGCGCAGGCGCAGGCCGGGGGAAGCGTGGTCAGCGCCCGCGCCACCGGCACGCCCTGCTCGGGCGGGAGGATCCGGCCGTACGCGAAGACCCCGGTGGGTTTGCCCGTGCCCTGCTCTCCGGCGGGCACCCGGTACCCGCACAGCCGTAGTGACGCGGTCGCCGGGAAGGGAAGGGTCACCCGGCCCGGACGTGCGCGGGCGCCAACCGTCGGAGCAGCGATGGATCTACGGGCCGCCCGGCGATGCGGTTCTCCGTGCTTCGCCGCTACGAGGCAGCCGGTCAGGCACAGACAGGGGACGAAGCAGTGCCGGCAGGGCGCCAAACACAAGGGGAAGGTCACCCAGTTCGCTGATCCCGACCCATGCGATGTCGTCATGCTCGTCAGATGCACGATTGGTGGGAGAACCGGCCCAGTCTCCGATGTGCCAGACACCCACGTTGACGGCGTTCTCGCCACTGCCGGCGCGCAGGTCGCCCAACCGTGACGAGGACTCCGCCACAATGTGAATTCCTAGCTCCTCGTGCATCTCACGGGCGAGGGCCTGTGGTTCCGACTCGCCCGCTTCGACGTGCCCCCCGGGCAGATCCCAGAGATTCGGGTATGCCCGGCGGGTCGGGCTGCGGTGTACCAGCAGGACCGCGCCGTTCTTCACGAGTGCGCCGCAGACGACGACATGCATGACGGGATTGGAGCACAGGGATAGGACAAGCTCCTCCAGCCACAGGTCACGCGCCGACATCCGGCTCTGCCGCGATCGGCTCGTTCCACAGTGCGACCTCGGCGGCGGGTGGAGTCGGACGTCGTCTTCTGGGTCCAGCTCGGCGTCCCGGGGTAGATTCGCCGCCGCGATGGCGACGACGGGGAGGGGCAGCGCTGGGATGGACGCCAGTACCGAGGAACTGCGGGACGTGCACAACGTGCTGTCGGAGTGGTATGCGAAGAACCTGGTCGGGGTGCTGGAAAGCATGCCGGTCGAGCGGGCGATGCTCGACCTGTTCGCCGAGCTGACCTTGGCCGTGGGTTCGGAGGTCGCGGACGTGGGCTGCGGCACCGGGCGACTTCTTCCGTACCTCGCGGGCCGGGGCCTGTCGCCGCGCGGGGTGGATCTGTCGCCAGGGATGGTGGAGGTGGCGCGGCGGGAGCATCCGGGCTTCGGGTACGAGGTCGCCGATCTGCGGGAGCTGCCGTTCGGGGACGAGTCGCTGGCCGGGGTGGTGTGCTGGTTTTCGTTGATCTTTCTGGCGCCGGACGCCCGGGTACGGGCGTTCGCCGAGCTGGCCCGGGTCGTGCGGCCGGGCGGCTACCTGGTGGCGGCGTTCAAGCACGGTGACGGGACCGGGCATCGTAACGGTCCCGGTAGCCGCGTCGGCAGTCTTGGCATCGACTTCGATCGGTACTGGCTCTCGGCGCGGGAGATGGAGGACCGCTTCAAGGCCGCCGGTTTCGCCGTGGTTTTTCAGGGCAGCACCCCGCCCGAAGAAGCAGAGCCCTCGTACGGGTACATGCTGGTCCGCAAGATCGGATCCGCGAACCCGTAGTGCGTGGATCGCCACTGAGAACGCGCGGAGTCCTCTACGCGGATCATCACTCCTGGTGTGCGGCTGCCTCGTTGCCGTTGCGTGAGTTGGCTGGTGCGGCGGAGCCGAGTTCGTCGAGGAGGCCGCGGATGCGGGGATGCGGTCGGCCTGCGCACCGAGGAACAATTCTTCGCCGACGCCACCGAACGCGGCTGGGCCCGCGAAGTCGACTGCCCGGCGTCGGCAGGCAGCCGGAGACGCCTACCCGCGGTCGGGTGCTCGGTGGGTGCTCGCCCAGGAACAGGTCAACTCGGACGAATGGCGCACGTCGAGCCGAGAAACTGTAGCGACGTCTGCCTATTTCCCAGCTCACGTGGTGGGCCGCCTGGGACTCGAACCCAGAACCTAAGGATTAAAAGTCCTCAGCTCTGCCGATTGAGCTAACGGCCCGCTGGTCCATCAGGCTACCCGAACACCCGGGTCTGCCGCTCGGGGCCGGTGGGTCTGTGCTCGGGCTCTCCTCCCAGGGCCTGTGTGGGGCCGTCCGGTCTGCGGGGCTGTGGGCGTGGCGGCTCCCGGCCGGTGGCGGGTCCGGGTTCAGGCTGGTCGTTTCTGGCGGCGGGGGATGAGGTTGGCGGTGGCCTGGGCTTTGGCGCGTTCGACGTCGAGTTCGGCGATGACCGTGGTGTTAGGTGTCTCCGGTGCTGGTGATGGAGGAGTGGTTGACGGTCACGTCGGCGTCGGGATCTGTGAATCCCCGTCGGGGCGGTGCGGCAGAGGGATGGCCGGTGCCGTCCGGGCGAAGCGGGCGGTAGCCGTCGTCGCACGACAGGATCGTCACTCTGGCCGGGTTGTCGCAGTGGGGCACCCCGGTAGCGGTAATCGATGGGGCTCGCGGCCACGGTCGGCGCTGACGCGATAACCGGCGTGGGGTGCTCGGTGGGTGCTCGGATGTTCCGCGACTCGACGGCTTCGCGACCCGATCGCTGGATTCTGTAGAGGATCCTCGCCTACCGGCGATGTCACGCCAACCGCCAGCCAACGGGCCAGCAGGAACGTCGCTGGACAGAAAAACGGTTGGCGGGTCGCGCCGGCTGCTGCTAGTTTGCCGGAGACCGTGCGAGAGACCGAGGAGGTGGTACCCGTGAACGTTTCGACATGGGTGCTCCCCTGCGGGGTCACGGTCGGGCGATAGGTCGTCCGGGAGCGCCGTTTCACGAGCACTCCCCGAAAGGCACGACCATGCGATTCACTTCCGAACAGCGTCTCGACGACGGCGTCCTCGAGCGCACGTTCACTCTCGGCGAGATCCCCGGCATCCTGTGGACGCCCGCGTCCGCCTCCGCCTCCGCGCCGGTTCCGCTGATCCTGCTCGGCCACCCCCCGCTGGGACTGCACAAGATGTACCCCCGTCTGGCGGCTCGGGCCGCTCACGCCGCCGCGGACGGCTTCGCCGCGGCCACCATCGAGCTTCCGGGCAGCGGTGACCGGCCCCGCTGGGCCGCCGCCGAGCAGGCCCGCGCCGACCTGCGCCAGGCCATGGAGGCCGGCGGGCCGGTCAGCGACGACATCATCGACGCTCTCGTCCTCCCGCTCGTCGACAGGGCGGTCCCGGAATGGCAGGCCGCCCTGGACGCCCTGCTGTCGCTGCCCGAGATCGGCGGCCCGGTCGGGTACTCGGGGGGAGTGATCTCCATCGGCATCCGGCTTGCGGTGGTCGAGCCACGCATCGTGGCCGCCGGCCTCTTCGCCGGGAGCTTCGTGCCCCGCGCCATGTTCGAGGAGGCCCGACAGGTCACCATTCCGTTGCATGTCCTGTTGCAGTGGGATGACGAAGGCAACGACCGGCAGGCGGCCCTGGACCTGTTCGACGCCTTCGGCGCCAAGGAGAAGACGCTGCACGCCAACATGGGCGGACACACCGGCGTCCCGCACTTCGCAGGGGAGGACGCGGCCGGGTTCTTCGCCCGGCACCTGCGCTGACCGCAGGCCGGGCCCGCCCGTCAGGTCAGCAGCGCGCCGGTCGGCATGCAGCTCACCGCGGGCGGGTCCCGGCCCTCCGGGTCTGGCGGAGTCGCAGATCGAGCCGGCGGTGCCCATGCCGCCTTACCTGCGTCAGCCCGCCGGCGGTCCTTCACCGTGAGCGGTGCGTCACAGCACGGTGTCCTTGCGCGACCGGGGGCGCCGGCGGTTGGGTCGACCCATGGCCCGAATCGCGTACGACGACACAGACGCCGCGGCGTTCGAGGCGACCCGTCACCTCGCCGACGACGGGCTGTCGGCCTGGCGGGAGGCGGTGGCCCGGCATCTCGATCCCCGCCCGGGCGTGCGGGTGCTCGACCTGGGCTCGGGCACCGGCAGGTGGGCGCAGGCCTTCACCGCCTGGTACGACCGCGTCGAGGTCGTCGCGGTCGAGCCCGCGGAGGCGATGCGCGCCCGTTCGGTGTACCGGCCGGTGGTTGCCGGCGACGCCGAGCACGTTCCGCTCAGGGATGGCAGCGTCGACGCCGTATGGCTCTCCACGGTCGTCCACCACGTGCCGGATCTGACCCGCGCGGCCCGGGAGCTGCGTCGGGTGCTGCGCCCCGGCGGTCGGGTGCTGATCCGTTCCGCGTTCGCCGGACGACACCAGGCGATCACCCTGTTCCGCTGGTTTCCCGAAGCCGTCCGGGTGCTCGACTCCTACCCCGGCGTGGCCGACGTCGAAGCGGCCCTCGGTGTCGCGCGGTTCGGCACCGTCGGCTTCGAGCAGGTGCCGCAGGTGACCGCGACCTCCCTGGCAGAGGCCGCGAGGACGCTACGCCGAGAGGCGCACACCCCGCTGCAACTGATCGGCGACGACGAGTACGCGGCAGGTCTGGCCCGGCTGCGCGAGGCAGCGCGACATGAGACCGGGCCGGTGGTCGACGCCTTGGATCTCCTCGTCCTGACCTGAGCGGGGCGTCGAGGGGCCGCGACGGGCGGGCCGCCGGCCCGATGTCACATCGCTGACCGAGCTTCAGCGGTTGAGGTAGGCGGCCAGGCCGCCGAGGTCCTCGCTGGCGATGAAGACCGACCGGACGTTGAGGATGGCCTCCTCGACGTGAGCGTTGCAGCCCCACGCGGAGTCGCCCCAGGAATCGGCGATCTTGATCTCGGCCGGGGCGGCGCACCCGGCCGAGCCGCCGAGCTGGCAGCGCTCCGGGTGCGGCCTGGCGGCCTGCGCGGCGGCGGCGGCGCGTAGCCGGTCGGCGAGCTCTGCGGCGGCGGTGGCCCGCTGCTCGGCCTCGGCGCGCAGCTCGCGTTCCGCGCGTACCGCCATGGCCAGTTCGGCGCGGGCCGCCTCGGCGCGGGCCTCGGCGGCCAGCCGCGCCTGCTCGATGTGGTGGCATTCGATGGCCAGGGCCGCGGTGCCGGCGAAGACCCGGGCCAGGGCGAGGTCGGTGTCCGCGGGGACGCGTGGGCCCCGGTGGTACATGGCGAAGGTGCCCAGCAGGCTGCCGTCGCGGGCCAGGATCGGCGTGGACCAGCAGGCGGCCAGCCCGGCCCGCTCGGCCAGCTCCCGGAAGTCGTCCCAGAACGGGTCGGTGGCGATGTCGGTGACGACGACCGGTTCCCGCCGGTGGGCGGCGGTGCCGCAGGAGCCGACGCCTTCGCCGGTGGCGATCCCGTCGATGGCCTCGTTGTAGAAGTCGGGCAGGCTGGGCGCGGCGCCGTGGCGCAGCCGCCGGCCGTCGGCGTCGGCGAGCAGGACGGACACCAGCACGTCCGGCGTCAGGTTCTCGATGCAGCGGGCCATCCCGTCCAGCACCTCGCCGAGGGGCGCCTGCCGGGCGATCTGTTCGAGCAGGGCGCCGTGTTCGGCAAGCAACCGCTGGGCCTGCTTGATCTGGGTGGTCTCCACGCCGATCACCCGGATGCCGGTCACGTCGCCGTGGTCGTCGCGGCGCGGTTCGTACGTGAAGTCGAAGAACGCCTCCCGCGCCTGCGTGCCGGCGCCCAGCACGACCCGCGCGTCGCGGCCGGTGTAGGCCTCACCGGTGCGGTAGACCTCGTCCAGCAGGGCGGTGAAGCCCTGACCGGCCAGCTCGGGCATCAGCTCGGCGATCGGCACCCCGGTACGGGCCCGGTCCCCGCCGCCGATGGCGGCGAAGAAGGCCGGGTTCGCCGTCTCCAGCAGGTGTGTCGGCCCCGCCAGCGACGCGTAGACGGCGATGGACTGCCCGAACAACGCGCGCAGATCCTCGTCCGCCGCCGGTCCGCCCGCCGCCTGCCGCGCAGCGGTGGGGCGTCGGTCTGCTGCCGCCGTCATGGGATGGCCTGCCTCTCCACGGATGTGCGCGACCGGCGGGCCCGTGCCCCGGGCCCGCTGAGCCGATGGCCAGAAGTATGCGCCGAAGACCGGCGGGACGCTGCCCGGGGCCCCGCCGTCGACCCGCTCCCACCCGGCACGACGCCCGCCGCCCGCCGCTCAGGTGGGGCGGCGCCCACGCAGGGTACGGCGGAGGTCGTCGACCCACCCGTCGGGGATCTCCCAGGGGATGAAGTGCCCGCCGTGGTCGTGGGCGGTGACGTTCACGTGGTGGTACCAGGCGGCCCGGTCGCTGTCGAGGAAGCTGCGGACCCGCTGCTCGTTGGTGGTGACGCCGGGTGGGTTCTCGTAGCCGACGAAGGTGATGCCGGTGGGGGCCTCGACGACCGGCCAGCGGTCGTGGACCGGGCTCCAGGGGTAGCGGTTGTTGTTGGCGTAGGTGCGGATCGAGGTGTCGACGGCGTTGCCGGCCCAGTAGATCGTGGCGTGCGTGAGCAGGTCGTCCCGGCTGAACACCGCCTCCACGTCGCCGTGGTCGTCGGACCAGTTGTCCCAGCGTTCGAGCAGCCAGGCCAGCATCCCCACTGGTGAGTCGGCGAGCCCGTAGGACAGCGTGCTCGGGTCCAGTACGTGCGCGGCCAGGTGGACGGCGAACCGCTTCTGCCGCGCGACGACCTCGGCGCGGACGGCCGGCGGCAGACCCTCCGGGATGGGCTGGCTGCTGGAGATGTTCCAGCCGAGGTCGCCGTTGAACAGGGTCAGCTTCAGGGCCGATCCGATGTGGACGGCGTACAGCTCGTCGGCGTACTTGTGGCCGAGCTGCCCGGTGACCAGGGCGCCGACGTCGCAGCCCGCGGCGGCGTACCGCTCGAAACCGAGCACGTCGGTCATCAGCTCGTGCCAGATGTCAGCGATCTTCCAGAAGTTCATGTCCGGCCGGTCGGGCAACGGCGTGGAGAACCCGAACCCGGGCAGGGACGGCACGATCACGTCGAACGCGTCGGCGGGGTCGCCACCGAACGCGGCCGGATCGGCCAGCGGGTCGATGACCTTCGACCAGTGCCAGAACGTCCAGGGCCAGCCGTGGCTGAGGATCAACGGCACCGGGTTCGGGCCGACGCCCGGCCGGCGCAGGAAGTGCACCGGCGCTCCGGCGATGTCGACCCGGTAGTGGTCGTAGGCGTTGATGGCCCGTTCGGCGGCCCGCCAGTCGAACCCGTCCGCCCAGTACCCGACGAGCTCCTCCAGGTAGCTGCGGCGTACGCCGTAGTAGCCGTCCTGGTTGCCGGCGTCCAACGGCCATTTCGTGGCGAGCAGCCGGCGGCGCAGGTCGACCAGCACCCCCTCGGGCACGTGGATCGGCGTCGACTCCACGACGGGTCGGGTCACGTCGTCCTCCTTCGTGCGCGTGGCCGGGCCGGCGGGTCGTCCAGTGGCGGGGCCGGCGGGTCGTCCGGTGGCGGGGCCAGCGGGTCGTGGGCGATGGCGACCAGCCGGGACAGCACCGCCCGGGCGTCGGCGAGCACGGCCCGGTCGCGTTCGTCCAGCCGGTCGGTGAGCCGGGCCAGCCGCGTCACCCGTTCGGCGTGCCGGGACCGGACGACCTGCTCACCGGCCGGCGTCAACGACAGCAGGACCGCCCGGCCGTCGCTCGGGTCGGGCCGTCGGGACACCAGACCGGCCGCGGCCAGCTTCGCGACCAGGCTGGTCAGGGCGGGCTGCTTGATCTGCTCGGTGGCCAGCAGGTCGGTCAGCCGCATCGGCCCGCCCCGGGACAGGCTGTGCAGCACCGACAGCGTCGAGAAGCTCATCCGGTGCACCGACGCGAGCCGGATGAACACCGTGTTGAAATCCTCGATCGCCGTCACCAGCCGGTCGACGTCGAACGCGTCGTCCGTCTGCCCGCCGGTCACCCGGAAACCATATCAATACTCGATGTAAATCGCCGACGGAGGCGGCGGGCTCTCCGGCGCCCGGGGACGTCGTCCGCCCCGGTCCCAACGCCGGCCGGGCCGGGCGCGGATCGGGGTACGGGAACGCCACGACCCCGCCCCTGACAGCTCCGGGGCCGGTCGCGCGGTTGGCGACGACCACACCGGGTACGGCACCCGTCATGCGGATCGTGATCGTGGGAGCGAGCGGGAACGCCGGCACCGCCCTGTTGCGCCGGTTGCGCCGGGAGCCGGGGCTGGAACTGGTGGGGGTGGCCCGGCGACTGCCCGCCCCGACGGCCGGCGCGCCGTACGACGGGGTGGCCTGGCACTCCTGCGACGTGGGGGAGGCGGGCGCGGTCGACCGGCTGACCGGGGTGTTCGCCGGGGCCGACGCGGTCGTGCACCTGGCCTGGCAGATCCAACCCAGTCACGATCAGGAGGTCCTGCGCCGGACCAACGTCGGCGGCAGCCGCGCGGTGGTCGAGGCGGTGCTCCGGGCCGGGGTGCCCGCGCTGGCGTACGCCTCGTCGGTCGGCGCCTACGCGCCCGGCCCGAAGGATCGTCCGGTGAGCGA
This sequence comes from Micromonospora sp. WMMD882, assembly GCF_027497255.1. NCBI lineage: Bacteria > Bacillati > Actinomycetota > Actinomycetes > Micromonosporales > Micromonosporaceae > Micromonospora > Micromonospora sp. WMMD882. The sequence continues at coordinate 4,171,091 of NZ_CP114903.1, read as the reverse complement.
ACGCTGGCCGACGACCGGGGTGCCCGGCTCCTCCTACAGCCAGCACAAGGCGCAGGTGGAGGAGCTGCTGGACGGGGTGGAACGGCAGCACGACGAGTTGCGGATCGTCCGGCTCCGCCCGGGGTTGATCTTCCAGCGGGACGCGGCCACCGAGATCACCCGGTACTTCCTCGGCCCGTTCGCCCCGGTGCGGCTGCTGCGCTACGGGCGCATCCCGCTGGTGCCCACCCACCGTCGGCTGCGGCTGCAGGCGGTGCACGCCGACGACGTCGCCGACGCGTACGCGCGGGCGCTGCTCTCGCCGGACGCGCGCGGCGCGTTCAACGTGGCGGCCGACCCGGTGCTCACCCCGGAGCTGGTGGCCCGGCACTTCCACGGCTGGACGGTGCCGGTCGCCGCGCCGGTGCTGCGGACGGCGGCGGCGTTGAGCTGGCGGGCCCGGTTGCAGCCGGTCGACCCGGGCTGGGTCCAGCTCGCCCTGGACGCCCCGCTGATGTCCAGCGAGCGGGCCGGGACCGAGCTGGGCTGGCGTCCCCGCACCGACGCGCTCGCCGCGTTGCGGGAGCTCTTCGCCGGCATGGCCGGGGGCGACCACACGGACAGCCCGCCGATGTCCGGCCGGGAGGATCTGGCGGGTCGCCCCGGCGGGCTGGTCCGGGGACGTCCGGCCGGCGAGGGCAACCCGTACTGACGGCCGTCGCGGTGGCGGGCGGTGGCGGGGTCGACGCCGGTCAGCCCGTGGGGGCGGAGCGTCGCCGGGACCGGTGTTCGCGTACCTTGCGCCGGTTGCCGCACTCGGTCATCTGGCACCAGACGCCCATCCGGTTGCGGGCGTTGTCGTAGAAGACCCACCGGCAGTCGTCGGCCGGGCACATCTTCAACCGCGCCCAGGCGCCGTCGATCGTCGCGACCATCACGATCTCCAGCAGCCGGGCCAGCACGGCGTCGACGCCCCGGCGGGTGGATCCGAGCCGGGGCGTCATCGTGCCGGCGAAGGACAGCCGCAGGGGCAGCCCGGCGATCAGCCGGTCGAGCGCGTCGACGGCCCCCGTGCCCGACGCGCTGCCGCCTGGCCCGCCGCTGGTCCCGGGTCCGCTGCTGGTCCCGGGGCCGCCGTCGTGGGCGGGGGTGTCGGCGAGGACGGCGCGGAGCGCGTCGCGCAGCGCCACCACCGACCTGCGGTCCTGCTCGGACGGCGGGTCGACCCCGAGGTCGGGAAGCTGCCCGGCGAGCCAGTCCGCCAGGCCGTGCGTGGTGTCGAGCCGGTCGACCCGCAGCTCCAGGTCGAGGGTGTTGAGGAAGGACCGTACGACTTCGAGCTGACCGGGCGCCTCTTGGCGTTTCATGATGCTCCATCCGTATCAGTAACCGGTAAATGCTTTTACAGGTTACAGTCGGATCGACAGCGGGTACCACTCACCGCGACCGCGACCTCACCCGCCAGCCCAGCCGAGGTGATCCCATGACGGCATCCGCCGAGACGTCCTCCTCACCCACCGACGACCGCCCCGGCCCGCCCCGGTCCACGGACGATCCGCCCGGCCGCGTCCCGGCCCGGCCGACGGACGATCCACCCGGTGGACCGGCCCGGTCGACGGACGATCCGCCCGGCCGCGCCGGAGGGCGGCTCGGGCTGCTCGCGGTCGTCGTGGCCACCGCGCTCTGGGGGTTCGGTGGCACCGTCGCCAGCGACCTGTTCGACGGCGGCCTGCGCCCCGCGGAGCTGGTCGCGGCCCGCACCCTGATCACCCTCCTCGGGCTCGGCCTGCTGCTCGCCGTCGTCCGGCGGTCCGCCGGGCAGCGTCGCCGCGAGCCGATCGACTGGCCGTTGGTGATCGCCTTCGGCCTGGCGATCGCGGTCGCCAACGTGTGTCTCTTCCTGGCCATCAGCCACCTGCCGGTGGCGGTGGCCATGGTGCTGCAGAACCTCGCCCCGGCCTTCGTGGTCGGCTGGCTGGTGCTGCTCGGCCGGGCCCGGCTCGGCGTCCGGATCGTCGTCGGCCTGCTCCTCGCCCTCGCCGGGGTCGCCCTGGTGGTGGAGCTGCCGACCACGCCGCTGGGCCAGGTGGACCTGCTCGGCGTCGGCTTCGGCATCGCCACCGCCGCCGGCGTCGCCGCCTTCTCCGTGCTGGGCAGTCGGGCCACCCGCCGGTACGGGGCGCTGCGGGCCAACACGTACGCCTTCGCCGTCTCCGGCGTGGCCTGGCTGGCGTACTTCGCGCCACAGGGCGTACCGGAGATCGTGACCCGGCACGACCTGCTGCCCGGCGTGCTGTTCGTCGCCGTGCTGGGCACGTTGGCCCCCTTCGTGCTCTTCTCCTGGGGCACCGCCCGGGTCGGCGCGCACGCCGGGGCGGTGAACATCAGCCTGGAGCCGGTGTTCAGCGCCGCGCTCGCGTGGAGCTGGCTCGGCCAGACGCTCAACGCGGTGCAGATCGCCGGCGGGGTGCTCGTCATCGGCGCGGTGGTCTATCTGCAACGACTTCGGGTGGGTTGACCAGCGCCGGAGGCCCGTTCCGTGATTCGGCTCGATGCAGTGGGGAGTACGCGCTGTTAGCCTTGGCGAACAATCGGCGATGGTCAGGGGACGATCGTGCAGTTACGGATCTTGGGGCCGATGGAGGTCATCCACGAAGACCGCCGGCTGGACATTCCCGGGGTCCGCGCCCGCACCATCCTGGCCATCCTCGCCGCCAACCGGGACCGGTCGGTGCAGGTGGAAGACCTGATCGAGACGGTATGGGACGGCCATCCGCCGTCCACCGCCCGGTCCCAGATCCAGATCTGCGTGTCGCAGATCCGGCGCATCCTCGCCGCGGTGGGCCGCAAGGAGGCGCTGGCCACGCGGTTCGGCGGTTACCTGCTGCGACTGTCCCCTGTCGAGCTGGATGCCGGGCGGTTCGAGCTGCTCGTCACCGAGAGCAGACACCTCAACGCGGACGGGCAGACGACGGAGGCGGTGGCCCGGCTCCGGGAGGCCGACGCGCTCTGGTACGGCACCACCCTGGCCAGCGTGCCGGGGGAGCAGGTGGACGCCTGGCGTCGGCTGCTCGACGAGCGACGCGGCGCCGCCGTCGAGGAACGGATCCGGCTGGAGTTGACGCTCGGCCGCCACGACGAGCTGATCGGCGAGCTGGAGGCCCTGATCGCGGCGCACCCGCTGCGGGAACGGCTGCACGCCCACCTGATGATCGCCCTCTACCGGGCCGACCGGCAGGCCGACGCGCTCCAGGCGTACCGGCGGGCCCGCGCGCTCTTCGTGGACCAACTCGGCATCGAGCCGAGCGCCGAGCTGAGCCGGCTGGAACACGCCATCCTCTCGCACGCCCCGCACCTCGACCCGCCGGCGCGGCCCCGGCCCGCCGCCGCCGGTCCGGTCGCCTCGACCGTCCCGCGTCAGCTCCCGGGCGATCTGGCCGACTTCACCGGACGGCACAAGCTCGTCACCGAGATCAGGGACGTGGTGACCGTCGACGACCCGGGGCCCGACCATCGGGGCGTCGCCCCGCTGGCGGTGGTGACCGGCCCGGGCGGGGTGGGCAAGACCAGCCTCGCCGTTCACGTCGCGCACTCGCTCGTGGACCGCTTCCCCGACGGGCAGCTCTACGCCGACCTGGGTGGGTTGTCCACCACCCCGGAGCGTCCGGCGGAGGTGCTGGACCGTTTCCTGCGGGCGCTGGGGGTCGCCGGCGCGGCCATCCCCGACAACCTCACCGAACGGATGGCGTTGTACCGCAGCCGGCTCGCCGGCCGGCGGGTGCTGATCCTGCTGGACAACGCCGCCGACGAGGCCCAGGTGGCGTCGTTGCTGCCCAACACGGCCGGCTGCGCGGTGATCGTGACCTCCCGGGCCCGGCTCGGCACGCTCGCCGGCACGCACGAGGTCGACGTGGACGCCCTCACCGCCGAGCAGAGCGTCGCCCTGCTGCGGCAGATCGTCGGTGAGCGGATCCTCGCCGAGCCGGTGGAGGTGGAGGAGCTGGCCCGGCTCTGCGGCTGGCTGCCGCTGGCGTTGCGGATCGCCGGCGCTCGGCTCGCCAGCCGCCCGCACTGGCGGGTGAGCCGCCTGGTGGAACGCCTCCGGGACCGGTCCCACCTCCTCGACGAGTTGGTCCACCGGGACCTCTGCATCCGCACCACCATCGGGCTCAGCTACCACACCCTGCCGGAACGGACCCGGTGGCTGCTGCGCCGGCTGGTGCTGCTCGACTGCGCGGACTTCCCGCTCTGGGTCACCGCGCCGCTGCTCGACGAACGGGCCTCGGTGCTGGAGGACCTGCTGGAGCAACTGGTGGACGTGCGGTTGCTGGAGGCGCAGACCGACCCGACCAGCGGCGCCACCCGGTACCGGATGCACGACCTGGTCCGGGTCTTCGCCCGGGAGCGGCTGCTGGCCGAGGATCCTCCCGAGGTCCGGCAGACCCTGGTGGGCCAGGTGCTCGGCGCCTGGCTGGCCGTGGCGGAGGAGGCCCACCGCCGGGAGTACGGCGGCGACTTCACCGTCGTGCACGGGTCGGCGGCGCGCTGGCCCGTGCCGCCGGCGGTGACCGACGAGCTGCTGCTGCGCCCGATGGACTGGCTGGAGCTGGAGCGGCGCAACCTGGTCTGCGCCGTCCGGCAGGCCGGCGCGCTCGGCTTCGACGAGCTCTGCTGGGATCTGGCCTTCACCCTGGTCACGCTCTTCGAGACGCGCAGTTACTTCGACGAGTGGGCGGAGACCGCCGACATCGCCCTGGCCGCCACCCGACGGGCCGGCAACCTGCGCGGCGAGGGCATCACCCTGCACTCGCTCGGCGCGATGCACATGTTCCTGCGGGACCCGGGGCAGGCCGAGCGGATGCTGACCGCCGCGCTGCGGATCCTCGGCCCGCTCAACGAGCCGCACGCGGTGGCGCTGGTGCAGCGCAACCTCGCCTACCTGTGCCGGCTACGGGGTGACGACGTGGCCGCCCTGCGCAGCTACGAGGCGGCGCTGACCGGGCTCTCCGCCGCCGGCGACCGGGTCGGCCGGGCGCACGTGCTGGTGAGCATCGCCGGCATCCGGCTCGCCCAGGGCGACCGGTCGGCCGCCCGCGCCCTGCTCGGTGAGGCGCTGACCATCTGCCGGGACGCCGGGGCCCGCCGGGTGGAGGCGCAGGTGCTGCACCGGCTGGGCGAGCTGTACCTGCACGCCGGTGAGCTGGACCGGGCCGAGAGCTCCTTCCAGGGCACCCTGGACATCGTCCGGGCGACCTCCGACCGCACCGGTGAGGCGTACGCGCTGCACGGGCTCGGCACGGTGTACGGCCGCAGCGGACGGCTGGCCAAGGCGCGGGTGGTGCTGACCCGTTCCCGGCAGCTCGCCGCGCAGGTCGTCGAGCGCCTGGTGGAGGCGCAGGCGTGGTACGAGCTGTCCCAGTTGGCCGACCGTGACCCGGTGGAGGCGGCCGACCAGTTGCGCCGGGCGGCGGACATCTTCCACGACATGCAGGCGCGGGTGTGGCACGCGCGGGCCCTGCGCGCCCTGGAGGACGTGTCGGGCTGACCCGCGACCGGCGGCCGGGCGGCGCGGCGGCCGGGTCACCGGGACGCCGGGTCACCGGACGCCGGGTCGGTGGGGGACGGGTCGGGGGCCGGCGGGTTCCCCCAACCGGTCTCCTCCTTGATGTCCACGGTGGAGGCGACCGGCGCCCCCCAACCGGTCTCCGCCGTACCGGCCGGCGTCAGCTCTCCGACGACCGGGGCGGAAACCGTGACGGCGAGCGCCGCGGTGGCCAGGAACATGCGGATCATCGTTGCCTCCTGCGGGGGTGCCGGGCACTGCCGGCTGCTGGTGTCCGGTCGGCGTCGGATGTCCGGCCCGGCGGCCACCACAGTGCCCGGTCGGCTATCGAAGTCCTATCCGTGGGCTTAGCCGTCCGACGGGTCGCACCCCGCGCCGGCGGGATAGCCACGCCATAGGAGTTCGAAGGAACGGCGGGCATCTCCTCGACCGTCAGCCGCCACGGCAGCCGTGGCGTCGGAGCCGGAGTCGAGGAGACCGCAGTGACGACCATGCAAGAGAGCCTTCGGGCGTCGACGGTGACCAGCGGACCGTTGGGCGACCACGGGGAGAGCGTGCTGCCGCCGGCCGGCAGCATCGCCGGACTGGACTACGTGCAGGCCCTGACCGCGGTGGCCCTGGACACCCTGCGCGAGGTCAGCCTGAACCGCCCGGGGCCGGTGACGCCCGGCGGGCCGGCGGCGGTCCGCGAGGCCGCCGGACGGGCGCTGGCCGGGCCGCTGCTGCCCGCCGACCCCGGCTACCCGATGGACACCTTCCGCCGCTTCGTCCGCGACTACGCGACCTGGTCGGTGGACGTCAGCCACCCGTCGGCGGTGGCCCGGATGCAGTGTCCGCCCACCCCGGTCGCCGCCGCCGCCGAGCTGGTCATGGGCATCCTGAACCAGTCCCTGCACGCGTGGGAGAGCGGCCCGTACGCCCTCGAACTGGAGCGTTACGTGATCCGCGAGCTGGGTGAGCTGGTCGGGTACGGCCCGGACGCCGGAGGCACGATCTCCGCCGGTGGCAGCATCTCCAACCTGATGGCCGTGCTGGCCGCCCGGGACCGGGTGCTGTACGAGCGGTTCGGCCGCAACCCGTTCGCCGAGGGTCTGACCGGCCTGGGGAAGCGGCCGGTGGTGCTGGCCACCGACGCCACCCACTTCTCGATCGGCCGGGCCGTCGGCCTGGTCGGCCTCGGCACCGACATGATCGTCCGGGTTCCGTCGGACGACCTGGGCCGGCTCTTCCCCGAGCAGTTGGAGCAGACCCTGGCGACGCTGCCCGAGGACACCGTCCCGGTGGCCGTCATCGCCTGCGTCGGCTCGACCGACCAGGGCTGGGTGGACGACGTGGCGGCGCTGGCCGAGGTGACCCGCCGGCACGGCGTGTGGCTGCACGCCGACGCCGCGTACGGCGGCGGGGCGCTCTTCTCGCCCCGGCTGCGTCCCCGGGTGGCCGGCATCGAGCAGGCCGACTCGGTCACCCTGGACCTGCACAAGTTCGGCTGGACCGCGGCGACCTCCGGCATCTTCCTGGTCCGCGACGCGAGCGTGATGGAGCCGCTGGCCCAGCAGACCACCACCCTCAACGCCGACGACGACGCCGAGGCCGGGTTCATCGGCCTGTACGGCAGCTCGGTGCAGGCCACCCGCCGGGCGGAAGCCTTCAAGATCGCCGTCACGATGAACGCCCTGGGCCGCGACGGGATGGCCGCCATGGTGGACGGCTGCCACGACCTCGCCTGCTACGCCGCCGACCGGGTCGAGGCGGAGCCGAAGCTGGAGCTGGCCGCCCGGCCGTCGCTGAGCACGGTGCTGCTGCGCTACCACGGCGCCGACGACCCCGACGCCTTCAACGGCGAGCTGCGGCGGCGGCTGATGACCGAGGGCAAGGTGCTGATGGCCCGTACCCGGGTGCGCCGGCCGGACGGCTCGTCCCCGGTGTTCCTCAAGTTGATGCTGCTCAACCCGGCCACCACCACCGCCGAGCTGGACCGGGTCGTCGACGACATCCTGACCACCGCCGCCGACCTGGACCGGTCGGCCCAGCCGAACCGTTGACCGCGGCGCCCGTCGCGCGTAGAGGAGTAGGGACGAGATGACCACGATCGACGCGTCTGTCCGGTCCACCACCAGCGCCGTCGCCCGCCCCGGCACGCTGGCCACCCCGGACGGCGCCCACCCCGCCGCCCCGCACCGGCCGAACCCCACCGCCCCCCGACGCCACACCCACGCCACCCCGGCCGCTCCGCCCCAGGGCCGGCTGTCGGTGGCCGAACGGGACACCCGCGACTCGGCCGACAACAGCGTCCGCGACTCGATGCGGCGGCTGCCCGGCCTCACCCAACTGCCGCTGACCTTCCTCACCGGCCGCCCGCACACCGGCCAGCGTCCACTGCGACTCACCCCGACCACCCACCTGGTCACCGCGACCGTCTCCATCGGCGTGGGACTGGCGCTCACCGGGCTCGCCCTGGCCTGGACCGGCTGGTGGCTGGCGCTGCTCCTGCCCGGCTGGGCGAGCACCCTGCACGGCGCCCGCAACCTGCGCATGATGGTCTTCCACCAGTGCGCCCACCGGAACATGTGGGCCAGACGGCGACCCGACCAGATCCTCGGCAAGATCGTCGCCGGGTTGCTGATGGTGCAGCACTTCGAGCGGTACAGCGCCGAGCACGTGGCCGACCACCACGCGCTGCACCACATGACGCTGCGCGACCCCACCGTGCAGGCGTTCCTGGTCAGCCTGGAGCTGCGGCCCGGGATGACCCGGCGGCAGATGTGGCGGCGGGTGCTGGGCAAGCTCCTCTCACCGGTGTTCCACGCCCGGTTCGCCTGGGCGCGCGTCCGCTCCTACTCGCACGCCGCCGACACCACCGAGCGGGTGCTCACCGCGGCCGGGTACGCGACGGCGGCCGTGCTCGTCACGGCGCTGGACGCCTGGCCCCTGGCGCTGGTCGGCTGGGTGCTGCCGATGACCGTGTTCTTCCAGATCAGCAACACCCTGCGGCTGTGCGTCAAGCACACCTTCCCGGCCCCCTGGGTGACCCAGCGGCGCGGCAAGCCGTACTTCGCGAGCCTGACCAACGCCATCTTCATCGGCGAGCCCGCCCCGGCGGCGTCCCTGCGCGGCCTGCCCGCCGCCCGCGCCTGGGCCCGCTGGTGGACCCGGATGCTGCTGGTGCACTTCCCGTCCCGCTACCTGGTGCTCACCGGGGACACCGTCTGCCACGACTTCCACCACCGTCGGCCGATGAGCCGGGACTGGGCCAACTACATCTTCGCCCGCCAGACCGACATCGAGACCGGGCACCGGGGCTGGCCCCCGTACCGGGAGATCTGGGGTCTGATCCCCGCCATCAACCTGGTGTTCGACTCGCTCGCCGAGGCCGACCCGGCCGAGTTCGACCGGCAGCGCCTCGCCGAGATCAGCGACCGCGAGCTCTTCTCCGCCTTCGACGACTGACGACCACCGACCGGCCGCCGTGGGGGCGGAGCGACGCGGCCCCGCCCCCGGCGGCATCACCTCCAGGACACGCAGCGGCCCTGACGGCCCGGGACGAGGAGCAACCATGGACCCCAACCGACACGTGGTCATCCTTGGTGTGGCGGCGAGCGACGCCCACGCGGTGGCCAACCACCTGATCGCCATGCACCTGCGGGAACACGGCTTCGACGTGGTCAACCTCGGCGTGTGCACGCCGTTGACCGAGTTCGCCGACGCCCTCGACGCGCACCCCGACGCCGAGGCGGTGATCATCGGCAGCCTGAACGGACACGCCCACGCCGACCTCCAGGGCCTGCCGGAGCTGCGGGCCGCCGGGCGGCTCCACCGCCCGGTGATCCTGGGCGGCAACCTCTCGGTCGGCAGCCACAAGTCCGACGACGACCTCGCCCGGCTGCGGGACCTCGGCGTCGACCACATCCTGGAGGACCCGTACGAGCTGCCGCTGGTGCTGGACCTGATGCGTGCCGCCACCCCGCAGGAGACCCGCCAGCCGGCGGTGAGCGCACATGGCTGAGTGGGCCGGCCTGGAGGTGGCCGACGACACCGCCGAGAACCTGCCGTCCTGGACGGAGACCGTACGGCACCTGCGCGACAGCGCCGCGCCGACCGCCGTCGCGGCCCTGCGGGCGGCCCGACACGCCGGGCGACCGGTCGTGCAACCCCGCTGCGGGGTCGGCTCGCACCCCGGGATGATCGACCTGCTGCGGCGGCTCGCCCCCGCCGGCCCGGGTCTGCTGACCGTGACGATCGACTCGTTCACCCGGCTGCGGCAGTTCGACCGGGCGGCCCGGGTGCTCCGGGAGAACCCCGGCGACCTCAACGGGTACCCGCTGGTGGCGCACGGCTGGCAGCGCGGCCGGGAGTTGGTCGCCGCGGTCGACGTGCCGCTGGAGATCCGGCACGGCTCACCCGACCCCCGGGATCTCTTCGCGGTGTCCCTGGCCGCCGGGTTCACCTCCTTCGAGGGCGGCGGCATCGGCTACAACGTCCCGTACTGCAAGGACGTGCCGCTGACCACGTCGATGGAGAGCTGGCGGCAGGTCGACGCGCTCTGCGGCCGGCTCGCCGAGGCGGGCGTGATCGTCGACCGTGAGCTGTTCGGCACCCTCACCGCCGTGCTGGTGCCGCCGTCGATCAGCCTGGCGGCGACCCTGCTGGAGGCCCGCGCCGCCGTCGCCGAGGGGGTGCGCTGCCTGTCCGTCGCGTACCCGCAGGGCGGGGAGGTCCACCAGGACGTCGCGGCCCTGCGGTCGATCCGTGAGCTGGCCGCCCGGTACCTGCCGGCCGGGGTCGAGGTGTACCCCGTCCTGCACGAGTTCATGGGGGTGTTCCCGCGCGAGCGCCGCACCGCCGACGCCCTGATCGTCTACGGTGGCCTGGTCGCCCGGCTCGGCGGCGCCGACAAAGTGATCAACAAGACGAACCAGGAGGCGTACGGCATTCCCGACGCCGCCGCCAACGCCCTCGGCATCCACACCGCGCTCGTCGGCGGCTCCCCGATGTTCGACTTCGTCCAGGTGGACGAGGACCGGGTACGCGAGGAGATGCACTGGATCCAGCGCGAGGTCGCCGAACTCGTCGACCCGGTGCTCGACGGGCCCGACCTGACGACGGCGGTCCAGGAGGCGTTCCACGCCGGCCGGCTCGACGTGCCGTTCAGCGCCAGCGTCCACGCCCGCTCGGAGATCGTCCCCGGGCGCGACGCCGTCGGGGCGATCCGCTACCGGGACGTCGGCAACCTGCCGTTCTCCACCGAGGTACGGCAACGCAACACCCGCCTGCTGGACCGGGGCACGGACGACCCGCGCCGGTTCATCGAGACGGTCAGCGCCGACATCGACTACTTCCTGAGCTACGACCGGCGGCTGGCCGGCGCCCCGAGCTGACGCCCGCCACGAAAGGACGACATCATGTACCGACCGACCGAGCAGCCCGACCCGGGGGCCGCCGCCGCTGCCCGGGCCGCCGACCGGGCGCACGTCTTCCACTCCTGGTCCGCCCAGGCGCACATCGACCCGCTGCCCGTCGCCGGCGGCGAGGGGGTGCGCTTCTGGGACTACGACGGCAACAGCTACCTCGACTTCTCGTCCCAGTTCGTCAACCTCAACATCGGCCACGCCCACCCCCGGGTGGTCGAGGCGATCCAGCAGCAGGCCGCCCGGCTCTGCACGATCGCCCCGCACTTCGCCAACGACCAGCGTTCCGAGGCGGCCCGCCTGATCGCCGAGCACGCCCCCGGCGACCTGAACCAGGTCTTCTTCACCAACGGCGGCACCGAGTCCAACGAGCACGCGGTCCGGATGGCCCGCCTGGTGACCGGACGACCCAAGGTGCTCACCGCCTACCGCTCGTACCACGGGTCCACGCACACGGCGATGCACCTGACCGGCGACCCCCGCCGGTGGCCGACCGACACCGGCGCCGCCGGGGTGGTCCGCTTCTTCGGGCCCTACCTCTACCGGTCGGCGTTCCACGCCACCACCGAGGCCGAGGAGTGCGCCCGCGCGTTGGAGCACCTGGAGCAGATCATCCAGTTCGAGGGGCCGTCGACCATCGCCGCCGTGCTGGTCGAGCCCATCGTGGGCACCAACGGCATCCTGGTGCCGCCGGACGGCTACCTGCCCGGCGTCCGGGCCGTCTGCGACAGGTACGGCATCCTGCTGATCACCGACGAGGTGATGACCGGCTTCGGCCGGACCGGGGCGTGGTTCGGGGTGGACCACTGGAACGTGGTGCCCGACCTGGTCACCTTCGCCAAGGGCGTGAACTCCGGCTACGTGCCGCTCGGCGGCGTGATCATCTCCGACCGGGTGGCCGCCGAGTTCGCCGACCGCCCGTACCCCGGCGGGCTCACCTACTCCGGTCACCCGCTGGCCTGCGCCGCCGCGGTGGCGACCATCCGGGCGATGGAGGACGAGGGGACCGTCGCGCACGCCGCCTGGCTGGGCGAGCACGTCCTCGGCCCGCGGCTGCGCAAGATGGCCGAGTCCCACCCCAGCGTGGGCGAGGTGCGGGGGCTCGGCACGTTCTGGGCGATCGAGCTGGTCCGTGACCCCGGGACCCGGGAGATGCTGGTGCCGTTCGCCGCGACCCCGGCCCAGGCCGGCCCGATGAACGAGCTGGCCGCCGAGTGCCGCCGCCGGGGGCTGTGGCCGTTCGTGCACTTCAACCGGGTGCACGTGGTGCCGCCCTGCGTCATCTCCGAGGAGGACGCGCACCACGGGCTGGACATCCTCGACGAGGTCCTCGACCTCACCGACCGGTACGTCCGGGGCTGACCCGGGTCGCGAGGACGGGTCCCTTCCCCGCGCAGGGAAGAGACCCGTCCGCCGGCCGGGCGGGGTCAGCTCAGGGTGGACGAGGTGACCGTGGGGTTGCGCGCGCCGAGGAAGAAGATCCCGGGGTAGCCGCGCGTCTCGAACCCGTCGCTCGGGTTACGGCGCAGCGTGGAGCGCTCCACCGTCATCGTGCCGGTCCGGTCGTTGCTGACGAAGAAGACCGCGCCCCCGCCCTCCTTGGCCCGGTTGTCCTCGACGATCGTGCCGGCCAACCGGACGGTGAACCGGTTGCCGTCGCAGTAGACCGCGCCGCCGCTGCCGCCGCCAGGCGTGCCGGGACGGGCCGGGTTCGCCCCGACGCCGATCGCCCGGTTGCCCCGGAACACGCTGTTCAGGATCGACCACGACACGCCGATGCTGCTCAACGCCCCGCCGTTGGCGCACTGGCCACCGGTGAAGGTGCTGTTCACCACGTACACCGGTCGGCCGTCGTGCTGGCTGAGCACCCGGATGGCCGCGCCACCCAGGTCGGGGCCGGTACGGTCGCAGCGGTTGTCGACGAACCGCGCGTTGACCGCCTTGAACCGTCCACCCCGGACGAAGATCGCGCCCCCGCCGCCGCCCTCGGCCGTGTCGCCCGTCGAGTTGCCGTCGGCGAAGGTGATGTTCTGGACGGTGAGCTGCGGATGGTCCTGGTTCTGGCAGTGCGAGGTGGTCCAGCCCTGCGCCTGGTCACAGGTGTTCAGGTAGAGGATGCGTCGCGCGCCGTCGCCGCTCAGGGTCACCCGGCCGCCGCCGTCCAGCACCACCTTCGGCCCGTTGGCGTTGCGGACCTTCGCGGTGGCGCGCATCCGGATGGTCACCGGCGCCGGCCCACAGTCGAACGTGATGATCCCGCCGGCCGCGACCGCCTTCACCACCGCGTCCGACGTGCAACTGGCCGCCGTGCCGACGCCGACCACCCGGGTCGGGCGGCTGGTGTCCACCGCCCGGGCCTCGGCGGGAATCGGCGCGCCGCCGCCCGGGTTGCCGGCCCGCAGCGTGCCGCTACCCACCCGGGACGGGGTCGGGCCCGCCTTCCGGGCGCCCATGCCGACCGAGGCCGCCGGGGTGGCGGTCGGGCCGGACGCCGTCGGGCCGGGGGCGGTGGGGGCGTCGGCCGGTGACAGCTCGGTGGCCGGCTGATCCGTCGGGGCGGACGCGCCGCAGCCGGCGAGGGCGACGGCCAGCCCGGTGAGCAGGGCTACGGCGGCAGAGGTCGGGCGCACCGGTCGATGTTAGTGCCCCGCCCCGTCGGCCGTGGCGGGGCGCTGGTGTGTGGTGTGGCGCCGGTCTTGGTGGTGGGCGACCGCGAACGCCGACTCAGAAGTTCGCGTGCAGGTACGGCAGGTCGCGCGGGAAGATGCGGCGCAGCTCCACGGCGGCGTCGGGCGGTACGACGCCGAGCCCCCGGATCACCAGCTCGGCCGGGTCGAGCACCCCGTACGCGAGCGCGGACAGCCCGGCGGCGGTGAGGGTGGCGACCGGCAGCGCGGAGTCACCCGTCGAGTGCGGGCGCGACTCCAGGTGACCGGTGGCGCCGTCCAGCAGCCAGGTGCCGGCGAGCCAGCGGTCGGTGGTCAGCTCGACCCGGCAGCGGCCCGCCCCGGCCGGCAGCCCGTCGAGGGCGTCCATCGACAGCAGTCGGGCCATCGGGGCGGCGTGGTCGGGTCGGGTCACCCGGGTCTCGCAGACCACCCCCAGGTCGGTGAGCCACAGCTCGGGCAGGTCGTCGGCGGCGACGACCATGCTGACCCGTTCCACCTGGTCGACGTGCCGGCCGAGGAACTGGAGCAGCAGCGTCCGGGCGAGCGGGCCGAAGGCGAGCAGGTCGTCGGCCGCCAGGGTGCCCCCGTGGTCGTCGATCCGGTACGTCAACAGCCCCTCGGTCACCCCGTCGACGTGGGCGGTCAGCAGCCACCGGTCGTCGTCGTCACGTACCCGGACCTGGCGGTACCCGGGGAAGACGGCGAAGCCGTGCCGCCCGGTCAGGCAACGGTCGAGGAACGCGACGTACTCGGGGTACCCGGGGCCGGCGCGGGTCCAGCGCACCTCGCCGGGCAGGTCGGCCCGGAGCAGCGCGGCCAGGTCGGCGACCGGGAAGGTGGCCGTCCGGGCGGCGGCCAGCCCGACGTAGCCGAACCGCTCGTAGAACGACGGCCGGAACGGGTACAGCGTGGAGAGCAGGTGTCCCTCGTCGCGCATCTCGTCGAGCAGCCGCTGGAGCAGCTCCCGGACGTGACCCTGCCGGCGGCCCAACGGATGCGTGGTCACCGAGGCCACGCCGGCCATCGGCAGCACCCGGCCGCGCAGGTTCTGCCGCATCGGGATCCCGGTGGCCGTGGCCATGGCGACGCCGTCGGCCGTCTCGGCGACCAGGGTCCGGTTCCCTTCCTGGTACGGCAGCCAGGTGCGCCGCAGCTCGTCGAGGTCCACCGGCCCCGGTGACCCGCCGAAGGCGTACGCCCGGAGCGGGTAGGCGGTGGTCAGGATCTCTTCGACGGCGAGGTGACGGATGGCCATGGGGCCCATCCCAACGGGGGCGGGACCGGTCCGCAACCGATTCTGCCCAACCGGTTCTTGCTTGGCTGTGCTAAATTTTGCTCATGCCAGCAAGGAGCGACCCGGATCGATCGGTGACCGAGCGGGCCCGGCGGGCGCAGATCGTCGCGGCGACCATCGAGACCATCGCCGAGCTGGGCTACCGAGGGGCCTCCTTCGCCGAGATCGCCCGCCGGGCCGGGCTGAGCAGCACCGGGCTGATCTCGTACCACTTCGCCGGCAAGGCCGAGCTGATGGGCGAGGTGCTCGCCGAGGTGCACCGCGACATCGGGGGGTTCATGGCCGAGCGGGTCGGCGCCCAACCCGACCCGCCCCGGCAGCTCCGCTCCTACATCACCGGCATGGTCGACTACCTCGATCAGCGCCGCGCCCCGATGCGGGCCCTGCTGGAGATCTTCCTCAACACGCCGATCCGACCGGTCGGCTCGACTCCCGGTGGCGCCGCTGGCACGGGGGAGGGCGGCGCCACCGGGCCCGACAGCGCCTGCCCCGCCGACCCCGATTCCGCGTCGGCCGACGCCGACCAGCGGGCGATGGGATCCCTGGCGGGCATCCTCGCCGAGGGGCAGCGCCGGGGCGACTTCCGCGACTTCGACCTGCCGGTGATGGCGATGACCATCCAACGCGCGCTCGACATGCTCCCCTTCGCGCTGGCCGTCGACCCGGGGCTGGACCTGGCGCTCTGCGCCCGCGAGCTGACCACGCTGTTCGACCTCGGCACCCGCCGGGCGCCCTGACGGTGACCGGCCCGCCGATCGGTCGCGCCGACCTGGCCACCCTGGCACGGCGGGGACTGCCCGGGCTGCTCGTACCGCTGCTGCTCTACTACCTGCTGCGGTGGCACGGCGTTCAGCCGGCCCCGGCGCTGGTGCTGAGCAACACGCCGGCCGCGCTCTGGACCGCGTACCGCCTGCTCGCCGGCCGTACCGTCGACAAGGTCGCGGTCGTCGGGCTGGCCGCGACCGCGCTCGCCGCCGGTCTCACCCTGGCCGACGCGGACCCGCGCCTGGTCTTCGGCCGCACCGCCCTGATCACCGGCGGTTTCGGCCTCTGGTGCCTGGCCACGGTACGCGGGCCCCGCCCCGCCGCGCTGCGACTGTCCCGCCCGATCCTGGAGCGGATCTTCCACTGGGCCGACTGGGACGACCTGTGGGCGCGGGAGCCCGCCTTCCGGCGGCTCTGGCGGGTGACCACCGTGCTGGTCGGCACGGTCCAGCTCCTCGACGCGACGCTACGGGCGACGCTGGCCTGGACCGTGCCGCTGGACGTGCTGCCCGCCGTCACGACCGCGACGAACCTGACCGTCGGGCCGGTGCTGTTGATGCTGGTCAACGCGTACCAGGTGCGCGCCGGCCTCTACCGGATGCTGGGCGTCCGGTGGCGGCGGCCGGTCAGACCTCGGTGACGTCGGAGACCACGACGGTGACGTTGTCCGGCGCGCCGGACTGGTGCGCCAGCTTCACCAACTGCTCGACGCACTGCTGCCGGTCACCGTAGGTGTAGACGGCCGACGCGATGGTGGGATCGTCGACGTAGTCGGAGAGCCCGTCGCTGCACAACAGCAGCCGGTCGTTGGGCAGCACCGTGTACCGGGCCACCGTCGGCGGCGCGTCGACGCCCTGCACCGCCCGGGTGACCAGGGACCGCTGCGGGTGCTGCCGGGCGGCGGCCGGCGTCAGCGAACCCTGGTCCACCAGCGCCTGGACGAACGTGTCGTCCCTGGTGAGCTGGTGCAGCGTGCCGTCGCGCAGCAGGTAGCACCGGGAGTCGCCGACCTGGGCCACGACGAGCGTCTCGCCGGCCAGCAGCGCGGCCGTCAACGTGGTGCCCATGCCGTCCCGGGCCGGCTCCGCGTCGATGGCCGCCCGGATCCGCCGGTTGGCGGTCTGCACCACGGCCCGCAGCGCGTTCTCCGCGTCGTCGGGCATCTCCGGAGGTATCAACTCGTCCAGGATCCGGATGACGATCTCGCTGGCCACCTCCCCGGCCGGCAACCCACCCATGCCGTCGGCGACCGCCACCAGCCGGTCACCGGCGAGGGCGGAGTCCTCGTTGTTGGTCCGGACCAGCCCGACGTCGTTGAGGATGGCCGAGCGGAGGATCAGCGTCATACGTGAAGTCTGCCAAGAACACCCGCCCGGCGTCTTCACCCACCCGCTCGGCGACGGCGTGGCGTCCCTCCGCGTCCGGCGCGGAGCCGGCGTCGGACGCCGAGCGGCTTGAGTGGTGGTACGCGCTTCGGCGTACGGAACCGATCTTCCTCAGCCGGATTCGAGGGTGACGGACGCGAACGCGCCGACCAGGTCACGCTGCTCGTCGGTCGTCAGGGCCTGGAGGTGGGCGAGCTTGTTGCGGGCCTCCCGCAGCCGGTACACCGCGTCGCACAACGCGGGCCGGTCCCGCCCGGCCAGCGCCCGGACCGCCACGAAGAGCGGACCCACCTCGAGTACGGCCGGCGTGTCCCCGATCGCGGCGTGCACCGCCCGCTTTCCGTGTGCCCGCAGCAGGTCCGCCGCGACCGCCTGGCGGCGGGTCTCGACCCAGGGCAGCAGCACCCGGGCCTGGGCTACCCAGACGGCGTGCCGGACGGCCTTCGCCCGGTCTACGGCCGACCGGACGACGGGCACACACTCGTCGTGCCAGCGGTCCACGGTCCCGTCGTCCCAGTGCTCGATCAGGTCGGCGGTGGGACGGCGGCCGCAGTGGCGCGCCGACCGGGCCGGTGGAGGTCGCACCGTGGCCGGCGCGGCAGCCTCGTCGACCAGCGCCGGCAGCAGGCCGGGGTCGCCGTCCCATCGGTCGGCGAGGTGGGCGGCCAGCCGGATGTCCCACCGGCAGACCTCGATCAGCGTCTCCAGGCGTACGTCCCGGAGCACCCCGGGCTCGGAGCGCGCCTCGACCGCCGGTTGGATCCGCGCCGCCACGTCCCACCTGCTCAGCCGTCCCCACCACCAGAGCGCCTCGAACGTCACGTCGCTGTGGTCGGCGCCGAGCCGGGGGAGCGCGTCGCGGGTGCAGACCAGCAGCAGACGTGGCCGGCGCCGGGCCGGGCGGGGCCGGGACTCCGCCACCAGGCGGGTGACGGTGGCGGCCACCTCGTGGCGGAGCTTCGGGCACAGCGGGGTGCAGTCGAGGACCGCCGTCTTGCCCGCCGCCTCCTCGTGGTCGAGCAACTGGGCGGTGCTGAGCGGACCCTCGTCGACGTCCAGGGCCTGCGCCAGCCAGCTCACCGGCGGACCGGCCTCCTCGTCGGTGGCGACCGGGCGCGGGTCCTCGTTGGCCGCCCACAACGCGGTGGTCAGGGCGCTGGTCAGCCCGGACACGAACTCCTGGTCACCGGCGAGGGCCACCGGCAGCACCACGGCGGCGTGCCGGCCCCGGTTGACCTCCCGTACCGTGTCGGCGACCAGTCGGGCCGGACCGGGCAGTCGCCAGATGTCGTCGTCCACCGGGTCACCCGGCGAGGGCGAGCAGCGCGGCGGCCACGATCCGGTCCAGCAGCCAGCCCCTGCCGCCGGCGGCCTGCTCGGCGCAGTCCAGTTCGAGCAGCCGGCCGAGCAGGGGATCCGCGTCCCGGTCCCAGATGGCGGCCAGGTCGTCGTGGGTGACCGGCTCCACGGCGATCCGGCGGGAGTCGGGGTCGACGGTGGCGCAGTACTCCGCCCACAGCCGTACCTCGGCGAGATGGTCACCGAGACCGGCGTCGGCGAGGAACGTCTCCGCCTGCTGCGGAGTGTCGAACGGCACGGCGAGCCGGTCCAGCACGTCCTCGGTCGACCGCCCCTTCGACACCAGCAGCACGGCGTTCTCGACGAGCGTCGGCCAACCGGACGTCAGCTCGTGCAGCCGCCGCCGTTCCTGCGGGTTGTCGAACGGGAAGTCGTGCCAGGCCCGCAACCCCTCGGCGGACCAGCGACGCAGGTTCAGCCGCAGCACGTCGCCCGAGCCCTCCGGCGCATCCACCGGAAGCCGGTACTCGGCCGAGTCCACCACGACGATGGCGCGGACGGTGCGGAGCCCGGCGACCGCGTGCAGCGCCCGCGCGTACTCCGTCTCGAACTGTTGCCGCCGCCCCGGCGGACAGTGCACCAGGAGGAACCGGTGCCGTCCCCGGCCGGCGCCGGCGAGGTGCCGAGGCACGTCCCCGAGGGCGACGCTGTCGAAGTTGAGGTGGCCGGCGGACGCGGCGCTCGTGGTGAGCACCTCCACCACCCGGTCGACGCCCAGCGCGGGCGAACCGGTCACCAGGGCGGCGGAGTACCGGGCGCCGGTACGCAGGACGTGCGAGCGGGCGCCACCGTCCCGTTCGCCGATCAGGTCGGCGATGTCCGCGTCGGTCAGCGGGGAACGCCGGGGCGCCGACCCCCGGGCGGGGCTCGTCATCGCCGCGCGGCTCATCGTCGGGTTGTACTCGTAGGGCAGCTCGAAGTGCACGGACGCCTCGTTCAGCTCCTGGTCGAGCGCGCTCTGGCTGCCCAGCATGGCGACCACGTTCGGCGAGCGCATGCCGTACGACTCGCCGCTGCGGCGGAGCACCCCCAACCCGACCATCTCGTCGAGGTACCTGATGAACTCCTTGCGGGTCAGCACGTCCCCGGAGAACGCCTTCGGCCAGTACGTCTCGCAGTACTCGCGCAGGTCCTCCGGGTTGAACCGGGCGCCGGCCGACGACTCCTTGCTGAGCAACGCGACCACGATGGCGATGACCCGGTACCGGTTGTCCAGGTTGATGGTCCACCGGAAGCGTTGCTCGATCAGGCTGCGGACGTCCCGGTTGGTGTAGACCTCGTCGACGTCCTCGCTGGTGATGGTGATCCGGCCACCGGCCGACGACAACGGGCGCTCCCGCAGGTGGTTGACCAGCGCCTCACAGAAGATCTGCACCAGGCTGGCCTGGTAGTTGGTGAACGCGGCGACCCGCCAGACGAGCTCACCGCGCTCGAACTCGTACCCGATGGCCCGCAGCGGCTCCGCGACCAGCTTCCGTACCTCGGCGGGGCGCAGCGGCCCGATGAGGATGTCGGTGCCGCCGTGCGCCACCGGGGTGTTGGCCGAGTCGTGGAACCGCTGCACCTGGTGCAGACCGGCGAACACCGGCTTGAACCTGCGGCCGGAGGACTCCATCAGGTTCTTCAACCGCTGGAGGGTCTGGAACCGGGCCCCGGAGTCGGAGTCCTTCGGAGCGAAGTCGGCGGTCAGGAACAGGTCCGCCTCGTCCAGCAGCAGCAGCAACTGGTTGGCCTCGTGCTTGTCGAGCCACCGCTTGACGCCGTCGGCGACGATCTGCGGGCCGGCGTTGGCCGCCATCCCGGACGGCAGCACCTCCAGCTTCTTGAGGTGCCGGTTCAGCAGCGCCCAGAGCTCCTTGGGCTCGTGCGACTCGCCGATGCCCTCCGACTTGAGGTCGAGGTAGAGGGCCACCCGGCGGCCGGTGGACGCCTGACCGGTGGACTCCGTGTAGAGCTTCTCGACCCGGCGCAGCAGCGCCGACTTGCCCAACTGCCGGCCGCCGTAGACGAACATCGAGCCGGTGGGGGACTCCAGCTCCGCGCGTTCCCGGTCCCGGCCGACAAAGACCTCGTCGGGCACGTCGCCACCGGCGAACGGGGTGTACGGGTTGGTCGAGCTGAACGGCAGGGTGATCCGCTGGGTGAGGCGGAAGTCCGGCTCCTCCCGGGAGGCCAGCCAGCCGACCACCGCCTCGTCGACCAGCAGCACCGTGCCGCTGGTGTCCCGGCCCGGGCTGCTCAGGCTGCGCAGTTGGAGCCGCTGCTGCGCGGGCAGGGTGCCGAAGTACAGGATGATGTTGGGACCGGTGCGGAGCCGGTCCGGGAGCAGGCCCAGCAGGCGGCCGGGCGTCGCCCGTTCCCACATGATCGCCACGTTGTAGCGGCCGTTGGCCTGCGTGCCGAACTGCGGCACGTACGAGCGGCCCGCCGGCTTCGCCCGTACCTGGAACAGCGCCGACCGGGTACGCGGCGCGTCGGAGAGGGTGTTGAGGTAGTTGCCCTCGGCGGGCACCAGGCCCAGCATCCGGAGGACGTCGCCGATCAGGCGGCGCAGGTGCGGCGTCGGGGTGTTGGCGATCTTGAGTTGGCGCAGCGCGCGCCACGAGGTGACGCCGTCCTTGATGATCTCCGACATCGAGGCGCCGGTGCCCAGTCTGCGGCGGAGCTGGGCGATCACGTCGTCCCTCGGATCGCCGACCTCCGTGCCCGCCTCGGTGGCCATCTCGACGACCCGGGGAAAGAACGCCGTGAAGTCGTCCTGGGTCGGCTCGGCGTCGTCCTCGGGCAACGGCTGACCGGCGGCCAGCAGGGTCAGGAACTCCTCGGCGGTGACCTCGTCGCCGACGTCCAGCAGACCGGTGATCCGGGCGGTGTCGACCGGGGACTGGGACACGTCGCCGATGCGCGCCCGCAGCTCCTCCCGGTACTCCGCGAGCTTCGCCCGGGCCTCCCGGAGCACCCCGTCGAGCCGCCCCATGATCAGGTCGAACCGGCCCTCGGGCACCGCGCGCAGCCCCTCGATGTCCTCCTCCAGCCGGTGCGCGGTCTCGTCCCGCCCCACCGACCGCAGTTTGGCGATCGCCGACTCCACCGCCGCCACGGCCTTGACGTGCCGCCGGTTCAGCTCCCGCCGGGCCTGTAGGCACGCCTGCCGGAGCAGGTCGTTCTGCTCGGTCCCGCCGGCCTCGTCGAGCAGCCGCAGCGCCAACGCGACGTTGCCCCGTTCGAGATGGCCGTGCACCGCCTCGGCGAGGGTCCGCCCGGCGAGCACGCCCCGCAGGTGACCCACCGTCATCAGCTCGTCCGGGCGGCCGCTCTCGTCCCGGTCCACCTCGTAGACGAGCCGGGCGGCGTGCTGCTCCAGGGACTCGACGGTGTGCGCGCCGACCGGCGCGGGCTCCGCGGCGATCCAGAGCGCGAGCTGGTGCAGCGCCGCCGAGCCCACGGTACGGATGTCCGCCGGCGGCCGGTACCGGCCGGAGGCCCGCCGGAGCGCGTCGATCTGGACGAACTCCATCGAACGGTCGGCCTGCCGGATCGCCGCGTACAGCCCCATGGCCTGCTCGACGAAGCCGCGCACCTCGTCGATCGACTCCTCCAGCCGGGTCCGGGCGTTCGCCACGATCGGGCTCCGGAGCTGGGTCCTGGTGCTGACCCGGGCGTCGACCTTGTCGATCAGGCTGCGCACCCTCGACCGGTCGTGCAACTGGGCGGCGAGCCGTTGGAGCTGCATGACGCGTTCGTCCGGCTGGCCGTTCGTCGGCGGGCCGGCATCCGCGAGCTGCGCGACGTGGGTGAGCGGGGTGCCCAGCTCGTTGCCGTCCTTCACCAGGTCGTGCAGGATGCGCGAGGCCCGGTGCAGCTTGATGTTGCGCAGCAGCAACGACTGCCGCAACTGCTCCGCGGCGGTGGCGAGACCGGACCACTGCTCCAGCATCTGCGGGTAGCTGGCGTCGTCGCCGGCGAGCCGGATCTGGCCACGCTGGACCGCCTGGACGGCGGTGGACACCAGCTCGTGGAACGGCTGTGACTCGATGCTGGCCCTGGTCACCAACTGTTGCAGGCCCACCGGCGAGTAGCCGGTGGTCAGCCCGAAGCGCAGCGACGCCGCGAGCAGCACCCTGGCCTCGTCGACGCTCGCCGTGACGACGTCCTCCTCGTCCGGGCCGAAGGCGGCCTGCTTCGCCGCCAGGTCCGCCGGGTCGCAGCTCATCGAGGCGGCGAAGAAACGCATCGCCCGCTGGCGCACCTTCGACTCACCCGCCGCCCGGGTGAGCAGCCACGCCAGCCCGTACCGCTCCGTCAGCACCAACCCCACCGCCGGTGGTGGGTCGCCCTCGTCCCAGACCGACACCGACACGTCGGTCCCGGTCGCGTCGACCCCCGCCGGCCGGTCGACGACCTCGACCACCACCTCGGTACGTCCGAAGCCCCCGTCCTCGGTTTCGGCGGGGTCTTCGTGCCGGGCCCGGTCGGCGCCGGACAGCTCCTCGGGGCCACCGGTGAAGGCCGGATCAACCGGAGCGACCGGATCAGTCGTAACGGTCGGATCAGTCGTAACGGCCGGATCAGTCGCAGTGGTCGGGGCGGACGGCTCGACGTCCCGGGGCGGCGTCGGCACCTCGTCGGCGCCGGTCGGCACGGTCGTCGCGGGCTCCTCGACGTCCAGTTTCGCCAGGAACTTGTCGGCTTCGTCGTGCAGACCGAGCTCGCGCAGCCTGGCCGCGGCCTCCGCCACCACACGCCGGCCCTCCGCGCGCCGCGCCTCCTCCTGCCTGCGCTGCTCCTCCTCGGCCTGCCGGGCGCGTTCCGCGGCCTCCCGCAACGCCTCCTGCCGTTCGGTGAGCGCGGCCGCCGCGTCGGCCAGCGACGCCGGCGCCGTCCCGAGCAGGACGCCGACGGAGCTGACGAGCGCCTCGGCGCGCTCGAACCAGCCCGGGTACCCGGCGAGCGGGTCCGCCGGGGGCCGCGCCGAGTCGAGGGTGTCCGCCGTCTCCCGCAGGACCCGCGCCACCTCGGCCCCCTCGGCCCGGATCGCGGCGACCGCCACGGCGAGCGCGTCGACCCGCTCACCGCGGTCGGGAGCGTCGACGTCGCCCGGCGTGCTGTCGTCGGCCAGGGCGGGAGCGTCGGTCTCGCCCGGTTCGGGAGCGTCGACGTCGGACGTGCCGGTGAACGGCGGCGAACCGGTCTCACCCGTCAGGCGGGACACGACATCCTCCCAGTGGTCGTCGAGGAATCCGTCGCCCGGCGTGCTGTCGTCGGCCAGGGCGGCGAGGAAGAGCACGGCGACCGCGTACGGCTCGTGGCGGCGGAGGTGGTCGACCAGGGCGTCGGCGTCGTCCCCCGGGGCGGTCACCGGGCTCTCCCGCAGCTCCGCCGGGAGGCGGCCCCCGACCTCCCGCAGCAGCGGCGCGAGCCAGGATGTCAGCCGGACGGCGTCGGCCCGGGTCGCCGCCGAGCGGAGCGACCGCAGGGCACGGGGGCGACCCAGCGTCATCTCCGTGACCGTGACCTGCGCCGCCGACGCCACGGACCGGGCGAGGGACGGGCTGGCGACGAGGACCTCACGAAGATCGTGGTCAGCCAGGCTGGCGAAGGCCATTTTCAAGCGCGGCACGTGCGATCCTTCGGATGCCTGTCGGTTCCAGTGTGTGAGCACTTAGGACTGAGGCATGGGACGCTAGCCGAGGCCACGGGGTGGCACCAGGGGCCGAAGAGGTGAGCCGGCGAGCCCGAACGTGGCGCGCAGGGGCGCCTATCCGCCGGGGTACCGCAGCAGCAGGCTGGCGGTCACCTCCTCGTCGCCGACCGCCGCGTAACAGTGCGGCACGTCGGACGTCCACCGTAGGTAGCCGCCGGCGGCTACGGTCGACGGCGCGTCCACCGGGCCGGCACGCAGCACGCCGGTGAAGACCGTGACGTGCTCGGTGACCCCGGGCCGGTGCGCGGGGGAGAGCTGCGTCGCGCCCGGGACGACCGACATCCGGTACAGCTCGTAGGTCGCCCCGGCTTCGGTGAACACCTCCAGCAGGGTCGCGCGGACCGCGGCGCCGCGCACCGAGGGCGCGCTCGCCGGCCCGGCCAGCACGGCGCCCAGCGGTACGCCGAGCTGCGCGGTCACCGCGTACAGCGTCTCCAGGGTGGGGTTGCGGACGCCGTTCTCCAGCCCGGAGAGGGTGGCCTTACCGATGCCGGCGGAGCGGGCCAGCGCGGACAGCGATACTCCCTGCTCCTCCCGCAGCGCCCGTACCCGCCGCCCGATCGCGGCGGTCTCGGACTCCGGGGCGGGTGGTGGGGCTGCTGACATGCCGCTATCGTGCACCACACCAGCGTTCCGTATACGGAACGCTGGGGTCGGGGAGGGGAGAGATGGCTGGCACGCTGCAACCCGTACTGGCCGGGGTGGTGACCGCGCTGGTCGGCTTCGCCAGCTCGTTCACTGTGGTGCTGGCCGGGCTGCGGGCCGTCGGGGCGACCGAGACGCAGGCGGCCTCCGGGCTGCTCGCCGTCTGCGTCGTCTCCGGGGCCAGCGCGGTCTGGCTCGGGCTGCGCCACCGGCTACCGATGAGCGTCGCCTGGTCCACACCCGGGGCTGCGCTGCTGGTGGCCACCGGGCCGGTGCCCGGTGGCTGGCCGGCCGCCGTCGGCGCGTTCCTGGTCTCCGGGCTGCTGATCGTGGCCGCCGGTCTGCTCCCGCCGTTGAGCCGGGCGGTCGCCGCCATCCCGAAACCGATCGCCGGGGCGATGCTCGCCGGGGTGCTGCTGCCGCTGTGCGCCGCCCCGGCGCGGGCGCTGGTCGAGGTGCCCGCGCTCGCCGGCCCGGTGGTGGTGGTCTGGCTGCTGCTGCACCGGTACGCCCGCCGCTGGGCGGTGCCCGGCGCGCTCGCCGGCGCGGTGGTGGCGATCGCGCTGACCACGCCACCGGGCCGACTCGACGTGGCCGGGCTCCGGCCGGTGCTCGACCCGACCGTGCCGAGCCTGAACGGGCCCGCCCTGATCGGCTTGGCGGTGCCGCTGTTCCTGGTCACCATGGCCGCGCAGAACGTACCCGGAATGGCCGTGCTGACCGGGTACGGCTACCGGCCGCCGTTCGGCTCGGCGTTGCGTACCACCGGGTTGGCCAGCGTGGTGGCCGCCCCGGTCGGTGGGCACGCGGTCAACCTGGCGGCGATCACCGCCGCCCTGGCCGCCGGCCCGGACGCCCACCCGGACCCGGGTCGCCGGTGGATCGCCTCCTCGACCGCCGGGGCCGGCCTGGCCCTGCTCGGTCTCGGCGCGGGCGCGGCGACCACGCTGGTGCTGCTCGCGCCGCCGGTCCTGATCGAGGCGGTCGCCGGGTTGGCGCTGGTCGGCGCGTTGGCCACCGCGCTCGGCGCGGCCCTGGCCGAGCCGGACGCCCGGGAGGCGGCGGTGGTGACGTTCGTGGTCACCGCCGCCGGGGTCACCCTGCTCGGGGTCGGCGGGGCATTCTGGGGGCTGCTCGCCGGCGGGCTGATGCTGCTGCTCTTCCGCCGCCGCGCCAGCCCCGCCGTCGATCCCGCCACCCCTGCCCCGCCCACCCCCGCCCCGGCTGGGTCGGACCCGGCCGGGACGGACCCGGCTGGATCGCCTGATCCCACCGCGAACCGATTGCGATGATCAGGTTGCCGTGAGTGGTCAGGGTTGGATTCTCGCCGTCTGCCACTGTAAGTAGCCATGGTGCGACCCGCCGGCATTTCTCCCGACGCTTTGCTCTGCCCCCGCGGAAGCAACACCACTGGGTGCCAGGGAGTGTGTCCTGCCAGATCGTGCGGCTGGTGCTTTCGCCTTTCGACGCTGCGTCACCGTCGCTTCGCTGGGTGCAGAGCAAAGCGTCGAGGAGGATGTTGTTCGGGCAGCTCGGCCCGGCACGGTTCCGAAGTCCCGGACGAGCTGACTTCGGCCGTCGGACCGGTTTCGGCTGCCCGACTGGCCTGTGGACCCCGGGCGGCGTCGGCCACCACCAACGCCGGCCGGTCGGGTCTTCCGGCGGGAGAGCGCTACTCCTCGGGGGTGAGGTCGGCGGCGGGGACGGTCAGGCGCACCTGCCCGTCGGCGACGGCGGCGATCTGGTCGGCGAGCGCGTACACCGCGCCGTCGGGGCCGGCGACCTTCAGGTAGCCGGTGCGCAGCAACCGGGCCGCCAGGTCGGCCGGCACGTCCGGCTCCTCGACGGCGGCGGACTCGATCAGCTCGTCCAGGCTGCTACCCGGGTCGGCGGTCGGGGCTTCCGTGCCCGGGGCCTGCACGGTCACCGCGTTCGGGTCGCCGCGCTGGACGAGGTCCACCGTGCCGACCTCGGCGCCGGTCGCGTCGAGCACCGTCATCCCGGTGGTGACCCGTCCGATGGCCGTTTGCGCGTCCGTGTCCTGTCGCGTCATGCCGGGGCGGTTCCCGCCCGGTCGCGCCGCTAAACGCCGGGCCGGTCAGGCGGCCGGCGTCGGGGTGGGTGTCAGGAAGGGCCCCTTCCTGCGCGTCAGACGTTGGGACGGGGCCCCTACCTCTCTCAGCGGGGGGAGAGTTCGCGCCAGGTGTCGGGGCCGTCGAGCAGGGCGCGGACGGTCTCCTCGGCCTCCTCCGCGCTGGCGTACTCGTAGAACCGGGAGACGCCCTCCGCCCCGCCGGCGCGCTGCTCGACGTGCCAGCGGTCGGCGTCTGCCCGGAGGAAGACGTCCCGCCGGGCCAGCCTCCCCCATTTGCCGTTCCACCAGTGCTTTCGCTGCTCCATGGCGGCACTGTATCGAACATGTGTACGAAGCAGGTCGGCCCCCGGGAGAATCCCACGGGGGCCGATGTGCGGGGCGGGCGGTCAGCGCGGGGCGGGCGGCTCCGGCCGGCGGCCCAGCACGTCGTCCAGCGCGCCGCGCTGCTGCCCGGGGGTGGTGTGCCCGGCGGCGACCAGCGCGTCCCGGATCTCGGTGAGCAGCTTGACCTCCTCGCTGGGGGCCTTCGGCGGCGGCTCCTCACCCCGCTGCCGGCGCTCGGCGAGCTTGTTCATCGGGAAGACCACCAGGAAGTACAGCGCCGCCGCGGTGAGCACGAAGGTGATCAGCGCGTTGATGAAGGCCACGTAGTCGAACTCGATGCCCCGGAACGACAGCATCGAGCCTTCGATGCCCTTCTCGTTGCCGGTGATCAGCACGATGAGGACCCGGACGAACGGCTCCAGGAACGACTTGGTGAGCTGGGTGACCACCCCGGTGAAGGCGGCCCCGATGACGACGCCGACCGCGAGGTCGACGACGTTGCCGCGCATGATGAAGTCCTTGAAACCCTTGAGCATCCTGCCCTACTCCCGCAGTCCGGTTACGACATCCGGGACAACCTATGCCCTGGCCGGGTGCTCCAGGAACGCGCCCGCCTCGTGGGCCGCCCGGTCCGGGTCGCCGGCCCGGATCGCCGCCACCAGGCGAGCGTGGTCGACGTACCGCTCGGCCGCCAGGGCGCCGCCCATCGCCTGGGCGACGGTGGCCCGCAGCGCCGCGCCGAACGACGCGTACAACTCGGCGAGCATGGCGTTGTGCGCGGCGGCCACCACCGCCACGTGCAGTCGGGCGTCGGCCTCGACGAACTCGTCGACCCGGCCGCCGTGCCAGGCCGCCTCCCGCTCGGCCAGCGCCGCGTCCAGCGCGGTCAGGTCCTCCGGGGTACGCCGTACCGCGGCCAGCCGGGCCGCCTCCACCTCGAAGGCCCGGCGTACCTCGACCGCCTCGGCCATCCGGACCTCGTCGACCCGGTCGGCGCCCGTCCCCGGGTCGGTGAGCCGGCGGGCCACCACCGGGGCCAGCTCGTCGGTCGACACCACGTACGTGCCGGAGCCCTGTCGGCACTCCAGCACCCCGGCGTGCGCCAGGGCGCGTACCGCCTCCCGGACGGTGTTCCGCCCCACACCGAGCGCGGCGACGAGCTGCGGCTCGGTCGGGATGCGCCCGCCCAGCGGCCACTCACCGCTGAGGATCCGCGCTCTGAGCTGCTCGATCGTCTCGCTCACCCGCCGGCCGCGCGGCGGCACGGTCGAGGAATCAACCGCCGGTGTCACTGGTTACATCTCCCGCCGAGATTCATCCCATGATTGTAGGTTCGAGGTCATGACCCCGCCAGCAGCCGCCCTCGCGGAGCCCGTCACAACCCCCGCCACGCCCGGCCCCACCACGGTGGCCGCCGCCCCCGCCACCCGCGCGCCGGTCACCCCCGCTCCCACCCCGACGGTACGGCCGGGCGCCGGCGGCCTGCTGGTGCTCGCCGGAATGCTGCTCGTCGCGCTGAACCTGCGCGCCGCGATCACCAGCCTCGGGCCGCTGCTCGACGAGGTGCGCGCCGGGCTGGGTCTGTCCGGCGCGCTGGCCGGCTTCGTCACCACGCTGCCCACCGTCGCGTTCGCGTTCTTCGGCGCGTTCACCCCGTGGCTGGTCCGCAAGGTGGCCCCGGCCCGGGTGCTGGTGGTGGCGATGTCGGCGCTGGCCCTCGGGCAGGCGCTGCGGGTGCTCACCGACTCGGCCGTGGTCTTCCTGCTGACCAGCGCGCTGGCCCTGGCCGGGATCGCGGTGGCGAACATCCTGCTGCCGATGCTGGTCAAGCAGCACTTCCCGCACCGCACCGGGCTGGTCACCGGGGCGTACACGGTGGCGATGACGCTGGGCACGACGGTCGCCGCCGCCACGGCGGTGCCGGTGGCGCACGCGTTCGGCTCCTGGCGGGCCGGGCTCGGGGTGTGGGCCCTGGTGGCGGCGGTGGCCGTACTCCCGTGGGCGCCGCTGGCGCTGCGGGCGCGGGCCGCCGCGCGGCGCGCGGGCCGCACGGCGACCGCGTCGCCTCGCAGCCGGCTCCGGCCGGGACGGACCGGGCTCGGCTGGGCGATGGCCGTCTACTTCGGGGCGCAGTCGCTGAGCGGGTACGTGGTCATGGGTTGGCTGGCGCAGCTCTTCCGGGACGCCGGCTACCAACCGCAGGACGCCGGGCTGCTGCTCGCCGGGGTGACCGCCTTCGGGGTGCCGATCGCGCTGGTCATGCCGACCGTCGCCGGCCGGCTACGCACCCTGCGTCCGCTGATCCTGGTGCTGTCGGCGGCGATGATGCTGGCGTACCTGGGGATGGCGCTCGCCCCGCACGACCTGGCGCTGCTCTGGGTGTTCCTGCTGGCCGTCGGGCAGGGCGCGTTCCCGCTCATCCTGACCACCATCGGCCTGCGGGCGCGCACGGCGGAGGGGACGGTGGTGCTGTCGGCGTTCGCGCAGAGCACGGGCTACCTGATCGCCGCGCCGGGACCGCTGCTCGTCGGCATCCTCTACGAGGTGACCGGGGGCTGGTCGGCGCCGATCGGGTTGCTGCTGCTCGCGGCGGTCGGGCAGACCGTCGCCGGGCTGGCCATCGCCCGCCCCCGGCACATCGAGGACGAGCGGTGAGCGGCTCAGGAGGCCGGGGTCTGCTCCCCGGCCACCGCCTCGTCGACGGTGGGGTAGGTCTGCAACACCTCGACCAGGCCGCTGACCTCCAGGATGCGCAGCACCCCGCGCTGCGGCGCGGCGAGCCGGACCACCCCGCCGGCCTCGTCGCAGTTGTTCTTGGCGCGCACGAACACCGACAGCCCGGTCGAGTCGCAGAACGAGACGTTCGCCAGGTCGAAGACCAGCCGGCTGCGGCCCTTGTCGAGCAGGTCGGTGATCTGGTCCTGCAACTGCGGGGCGGTCGCCATGTCGAGCTCGCCCGCGACCGAGACCACGACCACGTCGCCGCGCTGTTCCGTGTGCACCGTCAGGGACATTCGCCAGACCTCCTGCTGTTGTCGGGTGGAACGGTATCCCACCGGCGGGCTGCGGCGCAGAACGGGAGCGCCGCAGGTGGGCGTGGCCATTTCTTTGCCCTGGAACAACTAGTTTTCCTGACCTGGTGATAGAGTCCGCCCGGTCCAGGTGGAGGGGGTTACCGATGGCGCTGAGCACGGAAGCAAGCGGACGGCTCGCCGACCTGCTCGCCGAGCAGGCCGAGCGGATCACGGAACGCTGGACCGAGATCATCGCGGCGTCGCTCCGTGGCCGACTCAGCCACGCGGAGTTCCGTGGCCAGGTGCAGGATCTGCACCGTAGCATGATCATCGCAGGCGCCGAGGGGCTGACGGACCTCGCCTCGGAGCCGGCCGCCGAGCTGCGTGCCGTCCTGGCCGAGCTGTCCCGCAGCCGGGCCCGGCAGGGGTTCACCGCCACCGAGACGGCGGCCAGCATCTACACCTTCAAGGACGTGCTGCTGGAGTTGCTGGAGGGCGCCGGTGACGACCCCAACCGGCTGCGTGACTTCGTCGCCTACTCCGGCCTGGTCGACCAGATGGGGCTGTTCACCTTCGAGAGCTACGTCCGCACCCGGGAGAGCCTGATCGCCGACCAGGCCGAACAGCTACTCGAACTCTCCACCCCGGTGGTGAAGCTCTGGGAGGGCGTCGTCGCCGTGCCGCTGGTCGGCACCCTCGACTCCGCCCGCGCCCAGGTGGTGATGGAGCGCCTGCTCCAGACCCTGGTCGACACCGGCTCGCCGTACGCGATCATCGACATCACCGGCGTGCCGGCCGTCGACACCCAGGTCGCCCAGCACATCCTCAAGACCGTGGTGGCCGCCCGGCTGATGGGCGCCGACTGCATCATCTCCGGGATCCGGCCGCAGATCGCCCAGACCATCGTGGCGCTCGGCATCGAGTTCGGGGACATCGCCACCAAGGCCAGCCTCGCCGACGCCCTGCGGCACGTGCTGCGGCTGACCGGCGTGGAGACCACCACCCACCGCCGCGCCCGCCGGGAGTTCTGATGGAACGGGTGCCGGTCCTCAAGATCGGCGACATCCTGCTGGTCTCGATCCAGGTGGACATGGAGGACCAGACCGCCCTGCAACTCCAGGAGGACCTGGCCGAGCGGATCGTCGCCACCGGCTGCCACGGGGTGATCATCGACATCACCGCGCTGGACATCGTCGACTCGTTCATCGGCCGGATGCTGTCCACCATCGCCTCCATCTCCAAGGTGCTCGACGCCGAGACCGTGGTGGTGGGGATGCGTCCGGCGGTCGCCATCACCCTGGTCGAGCTGGGCCTGTCGCTCAACGGCATCCGGACGGCCCTGAACGTCGAACGCGGCATGGAGCTGATCGCGGCGGCCCGCGCCGACGAGTACGCCGACCCCGACGACCCCGGTCCCGAGACGGCGACGTCACCATGACCACCGGCGTCGACCTGGGCCGTCCCGAGGCGCAGGTGATCCGGAGCGACGAGGACGTGGTGCGGGTACGCCAGTTGGTGCGTACCGTCGCGGTCGCCGTCAGGCTCTCCCTGGTCGACCAGACCAAGCTGGTCACCGCCGCCAGCGAGCTGGCCCGCAACACGCTCGTGTACGGCGGCGGCGGCACGGCCGAGGTGATGACCGCCGACAACGGCCGTCGCCGTGGCGTGCGGATCGTCTTCGCCGACTCCGGTCCGGGCATCGTCGACCTGGACCTCGCCCTGACCGACGGCTACACCACCGGCGGCGGGCTGGGGCTGGGGCTCAGCGGCGCGCGTCGCCTGGTGGACGACTTCGACATCGACACCGCACCCGGCAAGGGCACCCGGATCACCGTGACGAAGTGGTCCCGATGACCGGTGACCCCGTACCGGACCAGGGCATCTGGTTCCGGGTGGAGAGCAGTGGCGCGGCCAGCGGGGTACGGCGGGCCGCCGAACGCCTCGGCGCGCAGCTCCACCTCGGCGCGCGGCGCACCGCCGACCTGGCGATCGTCGCCGCCGAGCTGACCAGCAACCTGGTCAAGCACGCCGACGAGGGCGTCCTGCTGCTCCGGCCGGTGCGCAGCGGCGGCGAGGCCGGCGTGGAGATGGTCGCCGTCGACTCCGGGCCGGGCATGGCCGACCTGACGGTGTCCTCGCAGGACGGGCACTCCACCACCGGCACCCTCGGCATCGGGTTGGGCGCGATCGTCCGGCAGGCGAGCTGGTACGACGGGTACTCCCGGTCCGGCCGGGGCACCGTGTTCGTCGTGCAGGTCTGGCCGGCGGACCCGCCCGGGCAGGAGTGGGCGGCCGGTCTCACCCGACCGCTGACCGGGGAGACCCGCTGCGGCGACGGCTTCGCCGCCCGGGTCGTCGACGGCCGGCCGCAGGTGCTGGTCAGTGACGGGCTCGGCCACGGTCCGCTGGCCGCCGTCGCCACCGACGCCGCGCTCGCCGCCTTCCGGGACGCCCCGGCCGGGTCGCCGAAGACGGTGGTCGAGCACCTGCACCGGGCGTTGGCGCACACCCGGGGCGCCGCGCTCGCGGTCGCCGAGCTGGACCGGCCCGGCGGGCGGCTCCGCTACGCCGGCCTCGGCAACATCTCCGCCACCGTGGTCGACGACGGCCGGCGGCGCGGGCTGGTCTCGCTGCCCGGCATCGCCGGGCACCAGCGCCCCGTGGTCCGCGAGTACGACTACCCGTACGGCGAGCGCGCCCTGCTGGTCATGCACACCGACGGGGTGTCCGACCGCTGGCAGCTCGCCGACTACCCGGGCCTGGCCGAGCGGTCCCCGTTGCTCACCGCCGCCACCGTGCTGCGCGACTGCGGGGTGCGCCGGGACGACGCCGGTGTCCTCGTCGCCCGGGCCCCGTGATGAGCTCTCCGCTTACCGCTCCGCTGCTCCAGATGCCGCTGCGGGTCGAGCGGGACATCTTCCTCGTCCGGCAGCGCGGGCGGGAGGTGGCCGCCGCCGTGGGGCTGGAGCGCCAGGACCAGGTCCGGCTCGCCACCGCGCTCAGCGAGGTGGGCCGGGACCTGCTCCACGCGGTCGGCGGCGCGGACGTCACGTTCGTCGCCGTCGGGACGGAGGCGGGCCGGCCGGCGCTGCGGGTCGACCTGGCCCCGGTGGCTCCGCTCGACGCCGCCGGGTACCGGCCGCAGTCACCCGCGGTGGCCCGGTTGGTCGACAGTCTGGAACTCACCGTGGACGCGGGGGTTACCGTCATACGGATGTCCCGTCGTATCCCGGCCGGCGCCGAGGCGTTGACCGCGCAACGTCTCGCCGAGCTGCGGGCCCGGCTCGGCGAGAGCGCGCCCGGTAGCGAGCTGGACGAGCTCGCCCTGCAGAACGAGCAGCTCGTCGCCGCCCTCGACGAGGTACGCCGGCAGCGGGACGAGCTGGCCGTGCTCAACGAGGAGCTCCAGGAGACCAACCGGGGCGTGGTGGCGCTCTACGGTCAGCTCTCCGAGGAGCTGGAGGAGACCAACCGGGGCGTGGTGGCCCTCTACGCCGAGCTGGACGAGAAGTCCGCCCAGTTGAAGGCGGCCAGCGAGTCCAAGAGCCGGTTCCTGGCCAACGTCAGCCACGAGCTGCGCGCCCCGGTCACCGCGATCATCGGGTTGGCCCGACTGCTCGCCGACTCCGCCTCCGATCCGCTCACCGGGGAGCAGGCCCGCCAGGTCGGACTGATCCGTTCCTCGGCGACCGACCTGCTCGTCCTGGTCAACGACCTGCTCGACCTGGCCAAGGCCGAGTCGGGCCGGATCGAGCCGGACTGGGCGGAGGTCGACCTGCGGGTGGTGTTCGGCCAGTTGCGGGGCACCCTGCGCGCGCTGGCCACCAAGCCGGGGGTGGCGCTGGTGGTGGAGGAGCCGCCCGCCCCGGCGGCCGTCCGCTCGGACGAGGCGCTGTTGACCCGGGTGCTGCGTAACCTGCTGCACAACGGGCTCAAGTTCACCGAGCAGGGTGAGGTACGGATGCGCGCCGAGCAGGTCGGTGACCGGTGGCGGCTGATCGTGGCGGACACCGGCGCCGGCATCCCGCCGGAGCTGCACGAACGGATCTTCGAGGAGTTCTACCAGGTGCCCGGGGTGGCCAGCGGCGCCGGCACCGGCCTCGGTCTGCCGTACGCGCGACGGCTGGTCAACCTGCTCGGTGGCGCCCTGACGCTCACCAGCGAGCCGGGCCGGGGCAGCACGTTCACGATCGACCTGCCCGCGGGTGGTGTGTGACAGTGGAGGACGGTCCGGCGACAGTGCTCGTGGTCGACGACAGCCGTACCAAGCGTTACCTGCTGGTGAGCTGGCTGACCCGGGCCGGGTTCCGCACCCTGGAGGCGGAGACCGGTGGCGAGGCGCTCGACCGGGTCGGCGCCGAGCCGATCGACCTGGTGGTGCTCGACGTGCGGCTGCCGGACATCAACGGCTTCGAGATCTGCGAACGGATCAAGGCGGCCCATCCGGTCCTGCCGGTGATCCACGTGTCCGCGCACGCCATCGACGTGGTCGACCGCACCCAGGGGCTGACCCGGGGCGCGGACGCGTACCTGGCCGAGCCGATCGAGCCGGACGAGCTGGTCGCCACCGCGCACGCGGTGCTGCGCTACTACCAGGCCCGCAAGCGGGCCGAGCTGACCGCCGAACGGCTGGCCCGGCTGGCCGACACCACCATCGCGGTGCACTCCGCGGCCACGTTCGGCAAACTGCTGGAGGCGGCGGCCACCGGCGCGGCGGAGATCTTCCAGAGTCCGGCCGCGGTGATCGCGGAGACCTTCGACGGGGACTGCCTGGCCGGCGTGTGCGCCGGGCCGGACACGGCGGGCGCGGTGGTGCCGTGGACGGTGGACGACACCGGCGTGCCGACCGGCGCCACCGTACGCCTCGACGACCCGGACGCCTGGCGGCTGGTCGAGTGGCCGGCCGGCGAGCGGCTGGCGGTGGCCGCCGCCCGGCTGCGGGAGGACCGGGCGCCGCTCTACGTGGTGGTGCCGGCCGGGGTGAACATGCCGGGCATGCCGGTGCTGCGTCAGCTCGCCCAGGCGATCGCGGCGGCCGTCGAGGCGCAACGCTCCTACGACGAGGAGCACCGGATCGCGGTGACCCTCCAGCGCAGCCTGCTGCCCCGCCGGATTCCCGACATCGCCGGGCTGGACCTCGCCGTCCGGTACGAGCCGGCGAGCGCGCAGACCGAGGTGGGCGGCGACTTCTACGAGCTGGTGATGCTCGACGGGCACCTGCTGATGGCGATCGGCGACGTCGCCGGCCACTCGTTGCACGCCGCCACGGTGATGGCGGAGCTGCGGCACGCCGTGCGCGCGTACGCGGTGGAGGGCCACCAGCCCGGCGTGATCCTGCACCGGGTCAACGAGCTGATGCGGACGCTGCTGCCGCACGAGCTGGCCACCATCTGCGTGTTGCTGGTGCATCCCGGCACCGGGCGGGTACGGATGGCCAGCGCCGGCCACCTGCCGCCGTTGCTGGCCGTCGACGGCCGCGTCGAGTACCTCCAGCATTCCGCGCCGCTGCTCGGCGTCCGGGCGGCCCGGCCGGCGGACCTGGAGTTCGTG
Source organism: Micromonospora sp. WMMD882 (assembly GCF_027497255.1). Lineage (NCBI taxonomy): Bacteria > Bacillati > Actinomycetota > Actinomycetes > Micromonosporales > Micromonosporaceae > Micromonospora > Micromonospora sp. WMMD882. The sequence continues at coordinate 4,135,340 of NZ_CP114903.1, read as the reverse complement.
GTGCCGCCCGGCGCGACGCTGGTGCTCTACACCGACGGGCTGATCGAACGCCGGGACGCCACCATCGACGAGGGGCTGGCCGCGCTGGCCGGTCGGGCCACCGAGGTCGATGCCGACCTGGACGCCTTCTGCGAGCGGCTGCTGCGCGAGCTGGCGCCCCCGGAGATCCACGACGACGTGGCCGTCGTCGCCCTCCGCCGGCACTGAGTCGCGGGGGAGACCCGCCCGGATCACCGCCGCCTGGCGGTACCGTCCACTGCGTCCGGTCTCCTAGGCTTCCCGCATGACCACCAAGACCAGCGAGTTGCTGACCGCCGCCGCGCCCCGGGCCGTGGCCGTCGTCCGGGGCGTCACCGACGACCAGCTCGACCTGCCCACCCCCTGCGCCGAGTACACCGTCCGCGATCTGCTGAACCACTTCTTCGAGGTGGTGATCAACTTCCAGGCGCTGGCCGCGAAGCAGGCCGCCGAATGGGCGGAGAAGCCCGACTTCCTCGCCGACGGCTGGCGGGACCGCTTCGCGACGGAGGTGGACCGGGTGATCCGGGCCTGGTCGGCGCCGTCCGCGCTGGAGGGCGTCTCGCCGGCGATGGGCATGCCGCAGGAGGTCGTCGGTGGCATGCTGCTGCTCGACGTGACCGTGCACGGCTGGGACCTGGCCGAGGCGACCGGGCAGCCGTACGAGCCGGATCCGGTCGTGGTGGCCGCCCTGCTCGACCTGACCACGGCGCTCGCGCCGAAGGCCCGCGAGGCCGGCGTGTTCGACGCGGAGACGCCTGTCGACCCGGACGCCGAGCCGTGGCCGCGGCTGCTGGCCCTGACCGGCCGCACTCCCGCCTGACGCAGGTCGCCCGCGCCGGCCCGCTCGCGCCCGCTCACGCCCGCCCGTGCCGGGTCGGTGGGGGTGGGCGGGCCGGGGGAGGAGGATGGAGCGATGGATCTGGTCTCGCTCGCCGACGTCCGTGCCGCCGCCCGGGACGTCGCGGCCACCGTGCTGCGTACCCCGCTGCTGCCGACCCGCTGGGACGACCGGTTGTGGCTGAAACCGGAGAGCCTGCAACCGGTCGGCTCGTTCAAGCTGCGCGGCGCGACGCACGCGGTGGCCCGGCTGGGGGCGGCGCAACGGGCCCGCGGCGTGGTCACCCACTCCTCCGGCAACCACGGCCAGGCCCTCGCGTACGCGGCCCGCGCGGCGGGCGTCCCCTGCACGGTGGTGGTGCCCGAGGGCGCGCCCCGGGTCAAGGTCGACCAGATCCGGGCGCTGGGCGCCGAGGTGGTGCTGGTGCCCCGGCCGCGTCGGGCCGCCGAGGCGGAACGCGTCGCCGCCGAGACCGGCGCGGCGCTGGTGCCGCCGTACGACCACCGGTGGATCATCGCCGGTCAGGGCACCGTCGGGCTGGAGATCGTCGAGGACCTGCCCGACGTCGACCTGGTGCTGGTGCCGGTCGGCGGGGGCGGGCTCGCCTCGGGGGTCGCCACGGCGGTGAAGGCGCTGCGCCCCGCCGCCACGGTGCTCGGCGTGGAGCCGGCGCTGGCCGCCGAGGCCCGGGAGTCGCTGGCCACCGGTGAGGTGGTGGTCTGGGGCGTCGAACGCACCTACCGGACCAGCGCGGACGGGCTGCGTCTGCCGCTGTCCGCGCTGACCCTCGCCCACCTGCGGGCCCACCTGGACGGCATCGTCACGGTCACCGAGGAGGAGATCCGGGCCGCGATGGGCGTCCTGCTGCGGGACGCCCGGCTGGTGGCCGAGCCGAGTGGCGCGGTGGCGCTCGCCGCCCACCTGTTCCACCGGGCCGGGCTGCCGACCGCCGGCCGTACGGTCGCCGTGGTCAGCGGCGGCAACGTCGACCCGGACGTGTTGGCGGCGGCGCTGCCGGACGCCGGGCCCTGCTGACGGCCGGCGCTGCGGCACGCCGGCCCCTGCTGACGGCCGGCGCTGTGGCACGCCGGCCCCTCCTGACGCGGTGGCCAGGAGAGGCCAGCGGTGACGGCGCTCAGGCCCGCCCGAGCCGGTCCAGGATCCAGGCGTTGAGGAACGCCTCCTCCTTCCAGGAGTCGTAGCGACCGCTCGGGCCGCTGTGTCCCGCCTCCATCTCGGTCCTGAGCAGGTAGTCGCCCTGCGGGGCGACCGCGCGCAGCCTCGCGACCCACTTCGCCGGCTCGTGGTACAGGACCCGGGTGTCGTTGAAGCTGGTCACCGCGAGGATCGCCGGGTAGTCGACGGCCCTGACGTTTTCGTACGGGGTGTACGACTTCATGTACGCGTACACCTCCGGGTCGGCCAGCGGGTTGCCCCACTCCTCCCACTCGGTCACGGTCAGCGGCAGCGACGGGTCGAGGATGGTGTTCAACGCGTCCACGAACGGCACCTGCGCGACGATGCCGGCGAACGCGTCCGGGGCGAGGTTCGCCGCCGCGCCCATCAGCAGACCGCCGGCCGAGGCGCCCCGGGCGATCAGCCGGTCGGACGTCGTCCAGCCCGCCTTGACCAGGTGCCGCGCGCAGGCGACGAAGTCGGTGAAGGTGTTCTTCTTGGCCAGCAGCTTGCCGTGTTCGTACCAGCGTCGACCCAGCTCACCGCCGCCCCGGATGTGCGCGACGGCGAACACCACGCCCCGGTCGAGCAGGCTGAGCCGGGGGATGGAGAACCACGGGTCGATGCTCGCCTCGTACGAGCCGTACCCGTAGAGGACGCAGCCGGCGGAACCGTCGGTGGGGGTGCCGGCCCGGTAGACCAGCGAGATCGGGATGCGGGTGCCGTCGTCGGCGAGCGCCCACTCGCGGCGCTGCTCGTACTCGGTCGGGTCGAACTCCCGGCCGTCCGGGCCGGGGCGCACCGGCTTGCGGCGGCGCAGGATCATCTCCCGGGTGACCAGGTCGAAGTCGTAGACCGACTCCGGGCTGATCAGCGACGCGTAGTGGAACCGGATCCGACCCGTGCGGTACTCCGGGTTCGCGTCGAGACCCACGCTGTAGAGCGGCTCGGGGAAGTCGATGTCGTACGAGTCGGTGCTGCCGGCCGGCAGCACCCGCAGGCCGGTCAGGCCGTTGCTGCGCAGCGAGACGACCAGGTGGTCGGCGAAGGCGTCGACGGACTCCAGCCGGGTGCCGGGCGAGTGCTCGATCATCGGCACCCAGTCGCCCGGCGCGTCCGCCGAGGTGTACGCCAGGGCGAAGTCCTCCGCGCCGTCGTTGTGCAGGATCAGGAAGCGGTGCCCGTGGTGCTCGACGGAGTACTCGACGCCCTGCCGGCGGGGGGCGATCACGGCCGGCTCGCCGGTCGGGTTGCCGGCCGGGACGACCCGCACCTCGCTGGTGATCTTGCTGTGCGCCTCGATCAGGATGAACCGCTCCGAGCGGGTCAGCTCGACGCCCACCCAGAACCGCTCGTCGGCCTCCTCGTACACGATCACGTCGTCGCCGGCCGGCGTGCCGATGGTGTGCCGCCACACCCGGTTCGGCCGCCACGTCTCGTCCACGGTCACGTAGAACAGCACCGACGCGTCCGCCGACCAGGCGGTGCCGTAGAAGGTGTCCGGCACCTCGTCGGCCAGCACCTCGCCGGTGGTCAGGTCCTTCACCCGCAGCGTGTACCGCTCGTCACCCGCGAAGTCGGTCGAGTACGCCAGCCAGCGGCCGTCCGGGCTCACGTCGTACGCGCCCAGCGACAGGAAGTCGTGGCCCTCGGCGAGCAGGTTGCCGTCGAGCAGCACCTCCTCGCCCTCCAGCGGCGCGCCGTCCACGCTGACCGGCGGGTCGGTCTCGCCGTCGCGGACCCGTCGACGGCACTGGACGGCGTACTGCTGCCCCTCGACGGTGCGGCTGTAGTACCAGTGGTCGCCCTTGCGGGCGGGGACGGACAGGTCGGTCTCCTGGACGCGGCGCCGGGTCTCCTCGAAGAGGGTGGCGCGCAGCTCGGCCAGGTGCGCGGTACGCGCCTCGGTGTAGCTGTTCTCGGCGGTCAGGTAGGCGACGGTCTCCGGGTCGTCCTTGGTGGCGAGCCAGGCGTACTCGTCGACGACCGGGTCGCCATGGTGGACGCGTTCGACGGGGACACGCCTGGCGACGGGCACGGGGGTCTCGGTGGTCACCCGGTCACGTTACCGGCCGGTGACCCGAACGGGTGACGCGCCGACGGTTCCGGCGGTTCCGCCCCCGCCGTCTTTCGAACACATGTACGATGATCGCCATGTCGGGATCCACGTGCATCACCCACCGGTCCGGTCCGGCCGACGTCACCCGTCGGCTCGTCGAGATCTGCGGTCCGCCGTTCGTCCGCCCCGCCGGCCCGGCCGACGAGGTCGCCGGCCGCGCGGCCACCTGGGTCGCGGTGCCGGGCGACGCCCCGGCCGCCGCCGAGGTGCTGCGGCTGGCCGCCGCGCACGACCTGACGGTGGTCCCCCGGGGCGCCGGCACGAAGATCGACTGGGGGGCCGCGCCCGACCGGGTCGACATCGTGCTCGACACCGGGCGGATCGCCGGCATCCGGCACCCGTCCGGGGCGGGCGGGCCCGGGGCGGCCGGCGGCGGGCGGCACCGCCGGGCCGATCCGGCGGCTGCTCCGGCCGGCCCGCGTGCCCCGTCCGGCGGCCCCGCCGGTCCCCGACCCGCCCCGCCCGGCCTGCCCGGCACGCCGGCCGGTCCCCGTCCGGGCTCCGGCGGGCCGGTGGTCGAGATCGGCGCGGGCACCCCGCTGCGCGCCGTCCAGGCCGTGCTCGGCCGGGTCGGTCGACGCCTCGCCCTGGACGCGCCGTCACCCGGCGCTACCGTCGGCGGCGTGCTGGCCGCCGACGAGGCCGGCCCGTTGCGACTGCGCCACGGCAGCCCGTGCGACCAGCTCGTCGACCTGCGCTACCTCACCGCCGAGGGCGAGCTGGTCGAGGCCGCCGGCGGCGCGTCCGGGCGGGAGCTGATCCGGCTGCTCTGCGGGTCACAGGGCGGCCTCGGGGTGCTGGTCTCGGCGACCCTGCGGGTCCAGCCCCTGCCGGCGAGCCGGGTGTGGGTCACCCGTCCGGTCTGGACGCCCCTGGAGGTGCACGACCTGGTCCAGGCGGTGCTCGCCGCCGGCCTGGAGCCGGCCGCCATCGAGGTGGACCTGCCCGCCGCCCGCCGGCCCCCGGCGCCCCGGGCCGCCGACGACGCCGCCCGGTCCGGTCCGGCCTGGTCCGGCCATCCGGCCGGTTCGGCCCGCGCGGCCCATCCGGCGGGCTCGGCCCGCGCGGCGCACCCCGCCGGCTCCGGGCGGGTCCGTCGGCCCGCCCCGCCCAGCGCCGGTGACCTGGTGGTGCTGCTGGAGGGCGGGCCGGCCGACGTGGCCGAGCGGACGGGCCACCTGATCCGGGTGCTCGGCGAGTCGGCGACCGTCGCCGACTCGCCCCCGCAGTGGTGGCGGCGCTACCCGTTCCGCCCCGACGACATCGCGCTGCGGGTCGACATGCCCGCCACCGACCTGCACGCCGCGATCTACGCGCTGCGCGACGCGACAGGCGCTCCCGTGCCGGTGCGCGGCTCGGTCGGTCTCGGGGTGGCGCACGCCGTGCTGCCCGGCGGCACCCCGGTGGGCCAGGTGGCCGCGATCCTCACCGCCGTCCGGCACGTGCTGCTGGCCCGGCAGGGGCGTTGTGTCGTGCTGGCCGCCCCGCCCGCGGTCCGGCAGGGCGTCGACCTCTGGGGTGAGCTGCCCGCCCTGCCGCGGCTGGTCGCGGCCAAGCGGCACCTCGACCCGCACCAGCGCCTCGCCCCCGGCCGGCTGCCGGGCGGCTTCTGACCCGGCCCGCCGGCCGGCACCGGCGGCGGGCGGCCAGGCCGCCGCAGGCCGGCCAGAGGCTTCGACGCAGAGCCTGGTCAACCGATGTCGTTGCGGATCACCAGCACGGCGATGTCGTCCCGGGGCGCCTCCGGCGAGAAATTGATCGTAGTGGACCGGAGGCGGGCGGCCACCACGTCGGCCGAGTACCCGGCGAGCGGCGCCGCGGCGGCCCGCAGCCGCTCCGGGCCGAAGAGCTCCCGTCCCCGCCGCCGCTCGGTCACCCCGTCGGTGTAGAAGATCAGCGCGTCGCCCGGGTCCAGCGAGACCTCCGACGTCGGCGACGCGATCGAGTCGAGCAGGCCCAGCGCGGTGCCGCCCGTACCGGTGAAGGCCGCCCCGCCCGCGCCCCGCAGCAGCACCGGCCGGTCGTGCCCGGCGAGGTGCAGCGACACGTCGAGCTGCTGGCCCGCGCCCGGACCGACCGCCGCCAGCGCCAGGGTGCAGTACCGTCCACCGCCGCGCTCCACCAGCGTCTCGTTGAGCCGGGCCAGCGCCTCCGGTAGAGGTTTGCCGTCCCCGACCAGCACCCGGATCACGTCCCGGACCAGCCCGGTCACCGCCGCCGCCTGGACCCCCTTGCCCGAGACGTCACCGATCACCACCAGCCAACGGCCGTCCGGCAACGGGACCACGTCGTAGAAGTCCCCGCCGACCTCCGCGTCGTCACCGGTCGGTACGTACTCGGCGGCGAAACCGATGCCGTCGACCACCGGGAGCACCGGCGGCAGCAACGACTGTTGCAGGGCCTGCGCCACCCGCCGCCGCTCGGCGTGGATCCGGGCGTTCTCGATCGCCAGCGCGGCCCGCCGGGCCACGTCCTCCAGCACGGCGACCTCGTCCGGGTCGTGCCGGTGCCGTTGGTGCCGGCCCACCGCCAGCGTGCCGAGCCGTTGCCCCCGGGCCACCAGCGGCACCGCGAACCCCTCCATCGGGCCACCCAACGGCACCTGCGACCCGAGCCGCGACGCCTCCCGCAGGCGGGTCTGGACCGAGTCGGGGCCGGTCTCCCGCAGCACCTTGTGCAGGTGCGGCAGCACCGCCTCGTCGGCGTGGCTGGCCGCCGCGAGCTTGAGCTGCCCCCACTCGTCGGTGGTGTGCACCGCGCACCACTGCCCGAGCCGGGGCACCACGAGCTGCGGCACGAGCGCCATCGTCAACTCGACGTCCAACGACTGGGCGAGCAGCTCGCTCGCCTCCGCCAGGAACGTCAACCAGGCCTGCCGGCGCAGGTCCATCCGGCGTAACCGGTCGTTCTCCAGGTGCAGGGAGAGCCGCTCGGCCGCCAGCGTGGCGAGCGGTCGCGCGTACGCCGAGGGCACGGCGTCCAACTCCAGCTCACCCGAGTACGGCCGGTGCACGGTCAGCGGCACCCGGAGCAGCTCACAGTCGGTACGCGGCTGGCGGCCGTACCGGGCCAGCACCTGCCCGCCCTGACCGTCGCCCCGGTCCACCCGGACCAGCCCGCCGGTGGCCCCCACCATCTCGGCGACCCGGGTGAGCAGGTCGGCGGCGAAGTCGGGCAGCGGGTCCTCGGCGTACGGGTCGGGGCGGGTCTGCATCAGGCTGCTCATCGCGGCGGCGCTCGGCGCGGTCGTCTGCGCCGGGAGCCCGTCCTCGTCGACGCCCGCCCCGCAGGGGGCGCGACGGCGACCCTCGGCCAGGGCGTCCCGTCGGTCCGGCACGACGCCCGGTCGGTCCAGCCGGAACCACACGCCCTTGCCGGAGGGCAGGTACGTCGTACCCCAGCAGCTCGCGAAGTGGTCGACCAGCAGCAGACCCCGGCCCCGCTCGGCGACCTCGGCGATGTCGGCCGAGTCGTTGCGTACCCCGACGGTCAGCTCGTCCACCGGCCCGGCGGCGTAGTCGGACACCATCACGCTCAGCCCGAGCCGGTCCGCCACGACCTCGACGTCCAGGTCGGTACGCGCGTGTTCGACCGCGTTCGTGGAGAGCTCGGTGGTCAGCAGGAGAGCCTCGTTGAGCAGCTCCTCCAGGTGCGCCTCGGCCAGCACGGAACGGACCACCGCCCGGGCGGTGGCCGGGGTGCGGCGGTCGGCGGGGAGCCGTACCCGCCGGACGTGTTCCTCCGGTCCGCCGGTCGTCGACGTTGCCTCCGCTGCCACCCCCGTATCCTCCCCTCCGCGTCACCCACATCCAAGTGCCCGCCCCGCCGCGCCGTTCCGACCGCCCGCGCGCCGGCCGCGCCGTCGACGCCGGCGTGGGTTCCCCTCCGCCGCGCCGGACGTCGACACAAGTGCCTCTCCGCGCACGCCCGCGGGGCGGTGTGGGGGTGTGGGAGCTGGGCGAAGGCACAATGATGGGATGGCCGGCACGAGTCGGAAGGTCCCCGAGCTGAGCGAGGAACGATGACGACGGCGAGACAGGCGGCCGGCGCGGACTCGTCCGCGGCCGACCACGAGGCGATCCTCGGTGAGTTGGCGGCGGCGCTGCGTCGGGTGGGTCGGGGCGACTTCAAGGTACGGCTGCCCCGCCGGTCGGGCGCGGCCGGCGAGGTGGTCGACGCCTTCAACGACATCGTGTCGGTGCAGGAACGGCAGCACCTGGACCTGCGTCGGATCAGCCGGATCGTCGGCCGGGAGGGGCGGCTCACCGAGCGGCTGGAGGAGGAAGGGCTGGAGGGCTCCTGGGCGGAGGGGCAGCGGGCGGTCAACTCGCTGATCGACGACCTGGGGCGGCCCACCACCGAGATCGCCCGGGTCATCGTGGCGGTGGCGGACGGCGACCTCTCCCAGCACATGGCGCTGGAGATGGACGGTCGGCCGTTGCGCGGCGAGTTCCTGCGGATCGGCAAGACCGTGAACACCATGGTCGACCAGCTCTCCTCGTTCTCCAGCGAGGTGACCCGGGTGGCGCGTGAGGTCGGCACCGAGGGCAAGCTGGGCGCGCAGGCCGACGTGCGCGGGGTGGCCGGCACCTGGAAGGACCTCACCGACTCGGTGAACACGATGGCGTCGAACCTGACCCACCAGGTGCGGTCGATCTCGCAGGTGGCCACGGCGGTGGCCCGGGGCGACCTGTCGCAGAAGATCACCGTGTCGGCGAAGGGCGAGGTCGCCGCGCTGGCCGACACCGTGAACACGCTCACCGACACGCTGCGGCTCTTCGCCGAGCAGGTGACCCGGGTGGCCCGCGAGGTGGGCACCGAGGGCAAGCTCGGCGGCCAGGCGGAGGTGCCGAACGTCGCCGGCACCTGGAAGGACCTGACCGACAGCGTCAACTCGATGGCGTCCAACCTCACCGCGCAGGTCCGCAACATCGCCCAGGTCTCCACGGCGGTGGCCCGGGGCGACCTGTCCCAGAAGATCACCGTCGCGGCGCAGGGCGAGATCCTGGAGCTGAAGGACACCGTGAACACGATGGTGGACCAGCTCTCGTCGTTCGCCGACGAGGTGACCCGGGTGGCGCGTGAGGTGGGCACCGAGGGCAAGCTCGGCGGTCAGGCCCAGGTCCGGGGCGTCTCCGGCACCTGGCGGGACCTCACCGAGAACGTCAACCAGCTCGCCGGCAACCTGACCAGCCAGGTCCGCAACATCTCCCAGGTCTCCACCGCCGTGGCGAAGGGCGACCTGTCGCAGAAGATCACCGTGGATGCCCGGGGCGAGATCCTGGAGCTGAAGGACACGGTGAACACGATGGTGGACCAGCTCTCGTCGTTCGCCGACGAGGTGACCCGGGTGGCGCGTGAGGTGGGCACCGAGGGCAAGCTGGGTGGTCAGGCCCAGGTGAAGGGGGTCTCCGGCACCTGGCGGGACCTCACCGACAACGTGAACTCGATGGGGTCGAACCTCACCTCCCAGGTCCGCAACATCGCGTCGGTCACCACCGCCGTCGCCAAGGGCGACCTGTCGCAGAAGATCACCGTCGACGCCCGGGGCGAGATCCTGGAGCTGAAGAACACGGTGAACACGATGGTGGACCAGCTCTCGTCGTTCGCCGACGAGGTGACCCGGGTGGCGCGTGAGGTGGGCACCGAGGGCAAGCTCGGCGGGCAGGCCCAGGTACGCGGGGTGGCCGGCACCTGGCGCGACCTGACCGACAACGTGAACTCGATGGCGTCGAACCTCACCTCGCAGGTCCGCAACATCGCCCAGGTCTCCACGGCGGTGGCGAAGGGCGACCTCTCGCAGAAGATCACCGTGGACGCGCAGGGCGAGATCCTGGAGCTCAAGTCGACGGTGAACACGATGGTGGACCAGCTCTCGTCGTTCGCCGACGAGGTGACCCGGGTGGCCCGCGAGGTGGGCACCGAGGGCAAGCTGGGCGGTCAGGCCCAGGTGAAGGGCGTCTCCGGCACCTGGCGGGACCTCACCGACAACGTGAACTCGATGGCGTCGAACCTCACCTCCCAGGTCCGCAACATCGCGTCGGTCACCACCGCCGTCGCCAAGGGCGACCTGTCGCAGAAGATCACCGTGGACGCGCAGGGCGAGATCCTGGAGCTCAAGTCGACGGTGAACACGATGGTCGACCAGCTCTCGTCGTTCGCCGACGAGGTGACCCGGGTGGCCCGCGAGGTCGGCATCGAGGGCAAGCTGGGCGGTCAGGCCCAGGTGAAGGGCGTCTCCGGCACCTGGCGGGACCTCACCGAGAACGTCAACCAGCTCGCCTCCACCCTGACCACCCAGCTCCGGGCGATCTCCCAGGTCTCCACCTCGGTGACCCGCGGCGACCTGACCCAACGGATCGCGGTCAAGGCGCAGGGCGAGGTCGCCGAGCTGAAGGACAACATCAACCAGATGATCGTCACCCTCCGGGAGACGACGAAGAAGAACGCCGAGCAGGGCTGGCTCGACTCCAACCTGGCCCGCATCGGCGGCCTGCTCCAGGGGCAGCGTGACCTCGGCGAGGTCTGCCGCATGATCATGCTGGAGGTCACCCCGCTGGTCGACGCGCAGCTCGGCGCGTTCTTCCTCGCCGACAACTCCGACGGCGTGGTCCGGCTGCGGCTGACCGCCTCCTACGGGTACGTGGCCCGGGGCCACGACGTCACCTTCGGCCCCGGTGAGGGACTGGTCGGGCAGGCCGCCCTCTCCCGCCGTACCATCCGGGTCAGCGCGGTGCCGGACGGTACGATCACGCTGCGCTCCGGCCTGGCCGAGACCAACCCCAACGACCTGGTCATCCTCCCCGTGCTGTTCGAGGGGGAGCTGCTCGGCGTGATCGAGTTCGCCAGCGTGGCCGCCTTCTCCGAGCTGCACCTGGCCTTCCTGAAGCGGCTGGTGTCCACCATCGGCATCGCGGTCAACACCATCCAGGCCAACCGGCGTACCGAGGAGCTGCTCTCCCAGTCGCAGCGGCTCGCCCACGAGCTGCAGGAACAGTCGGCGGAGTTGCAGCGCACCAACGCCGAGCTGGAGGACAAGGCCCAGCTCCTGTCGGAGCAGAAGGGCAACATCGAGACGAAGAACCGGGAGATCGAGCTGGCCCGGCTCGGCCTGGAGGAGAAGGCGCAGCAGCTCACCCGCGCCTCGGCGTACAAGTCGGAGTTCCTGGCGAACATGAGCCACGAGCTGCGTACGCCGCTGAACTCGCTGCTGCTGCTGGCCCGGCTGCTGGCGGAGAACTCCGAGCAGAACCTCACCCCGAAGCAGATCGAGTTCGCCCGGACGATCCACAGCGCCGGCTCCGACCTGCTCTCCCTGATCGACGACATCCTCGACCTGTCGAAGATCGAGGCCGGCCGGATGGACGTCCAACCGGTCGAGGTGCGCTTCTCCGACATCCGCGGCTACGTCGAGCAGGCGTTCGCCCCGCAGGCCGAGGAGAAGGGCCTCGGCTTCCAGGTCGAGATCGCCGACGACCTGCCGCCCGCGCTGGTCACCGACGCGCAACGGTTGCAGCAGATCCTGCGTAACCTGCTCTCCAACGCGGTCAAGTTCACCGACAACGGCGCGGTCACCCTGCGGATCGCGCCGGCGGCGGACAGCGTCGTCTTCGACGTGCCGGCGCTGGTCAACGCCCGGCAGGTGATCGCCTTCACGGTGATCGACACCGGGATCGGCGTACCTGACGACAAGCTGTCGCTGATCTTCGAGGCGTTCCAGCAGGCCGACGGCACCACCAGCCGCCGGTACGGGGGCACCGGCCTCGGGTTGTCCATCAGCCGCGACCTGGCCCGCCTGCTCGGCGGCACGATCACCGTCGCGTCCGCCCCCGGGCAGGGGTCGACGTTCACCCTCTTCGTGCCGGACGTGCTGGCCCCGGACGCGGTGGTCGCGCCGCTGCCGCCCTCACCGGCGCGGGCCGGGCTGCCGTCGTCGCTGCTGATGCCCCCGCCGGAGCTGCCGCAGCCGCCGCAGACCCCGACCACCCGCCGGCTGGACGGGGCCACCGTGCTGATCGTCGACGACGACGTCCGTAACGTCTTCGCCCTGACCAGCGCCCTGGAGCTGCACGGCATGACGGTCCTGTACTCGGACAACGGGGTGGACGGCACCCGGCAGCTCGCCGAGCACCCGGAGGTCGACATCGTGCTGATGGACGCGATGATGCCCGACCAGGACGGGTACGAGACGACCCGCCAGATCCGGCGCAACCACCGCTTCACCGACCTGCCGATCGTCTTCCTCACCGCCAAGGCGATGCCCGGGGACCGGGAGTCCGCGCTGGCGGCCGGCGGCAGCGACTACATCACCAAACCGGTTGACCTGGACAAGCTGATCGAGTTGATGGCGTCCTGGATCAGCGGCGGCCGACAGGAGGAGAACCGGTGACCCAGATGGCCAAGGCGCTGCTGGTCGACGACCGACGGGAGAACCTGATGGCCCTGGAGGCGATCCTCCAGGGCCTGCCGGTGCAGTCGGTGGCCGTGGAGAGCGGCGAAGCGGCCCTGAAGCAGCTCCTGGTGGACGACTTCGCGGTGATCCTGCTCGACGCGCAGATGCCCGACATGGACGGGTTCGAGACCGCCAGTCACATCAAGCGCCGGGAACGGACCCGGCACATCCCGATCATCTTCCTCACCGCCGCCGACCGGGACGCGCAGCTCGCGCTCCGGGGGTACGCGGTGGGCGCGGTCGACTACCTCACCAAGCCCTTCGACCCGTGGGTGCTGCGCGCCAAGGTGTCGGTCTTCGTCGACCTGTGGTCGAAGAACCGGCAGCTCGCCGCCCAGTCCGAGGTGGTACGCGAGCGGGAGGCGCAGTGGCGGGCGCTCACCGACGCCGTCGACGAGGCCACCACCCTGCTCCGCTCACCCGACCCCGACGCCCCCACCCGCGCCGCAGAACTCCTCGAACAAGCCCGCTGGGGCGCCCCCCACTGACCCACCCCTCCCTCCCCACCCCCTCGTCGCGCCCACTCCCTATTCGCGCCGGTCTAGATGTTCTGTCCATGGACGTTGGTGACGGGGTGGGGGCGCGGTGGGACGCGGGTGGGGTGGGTGGGTCAGGCGCGGATCATCAGGGCGGAGCGAAGGCCGGTGATGTCCAGGACGCGGAGCAGGAAGTCGCCGACCTGGGTGAGGACGAGCAGGCTCTGCGCGTGGCTCGCCTTCCGGCTGAGCACCACCAGCGTGCCGAGGCCCTGCGAGTCGCAGAACGTGACGCCTTCGAGGTCGAGCACGATGCGCGGCGGCGGATCACCGAGAACCTCGTTCACCACGCTGGTGAGCTGGGCGGCGGTGAGCATGTCGATCTCACCGGCCAGCCGTAGCACCACCTCGTCGGCTGTCCGGTGTACCGTGATGGACAGTTCGGCACGATCCACCGGGTCAGCCTAGCGCGATCCCGGTGCCCCGGCCTGTCGAGGCCGCATGCGCCTGCCGGCGCGTCCCGTCCGGCGGCGTCCGGGGGTGAGCCCGGTAACCCCGGTCAGGGGTGGTTGTCGATCAGGCCCCGGACGCTGACACAATGGGCCCATCGTGACGGATACGTACCCTGCCGGATCCGGCCGTTTCCCGGCCGACGCGCCGGCCTCCGAGGCCCTGTTCGCCCGCGCCCGCGCCCTCGTGCCAGGCGGGGTGAACTCCCCTGTGCGCGCCTTCCGCGCCGTCGGCGGCACGCCCCGCTTCATGGTCCGGGGGGAGGGCCCCTGGCTGTACGACGCGGACGACCGGCGCTACGTCGACCTGGTCTGTTCCTGGGGGCCGCTGATCCTCGGGCACGCCCACCCGGAGGTGGTCGCCGCCGTGCAGGCCGCCGCCGCCCGGGGCACCAGCTTCGGCACGCCCACCCCGGGTGAGGTCGAGCTGGCCGCCGAGCTGGTCGAGCGCACCCCGATGGAACAGGTGCGGCTGGTCAACTCCGGCACCGAGGCGACCATGTCGGCGATCCGGCTGGCCCGGGGCTGCACCGGCCGCTCCAAGATCGTCAAGTTCGCCGGCTGCTACCACGGGCACGTGGACGCGCTGCTGGCCGCCGCCGGCTCCGGCGTGGCCACCCTGGGCCTGCCCGACTCGCCCGGCGTGACCGGCGCGGCGGCCAGCGAGACGATCGTGCTGCCGTACAACGACCTGACGGCGGTGGAGGAGGCGTTCGCCGCCGAGGGCGGGCACATCGCCGCGGTCATCACCGAGGCCGCCGCCGGCAACATGGGCGTGGTCGCCCCCCGGGACGGCTTCAACCAGCAGCTCGCCCGGATCGCCCACGCGCACGGCGCGCTGCTGGTCGTCGACGAGGTGATGACCGGGTTCCGGGTCTCCCGCGCCGGCTGGCACGGGCTCGACCCGTCCGACGCCGACCTGTGGACGTACGGGAAGGTCATGGGGGGTGGGCTGCCCGCCGCGGCGTTCGGCGGGCGGGCGGAGATCATGGCCCGGCTCGCGCCCGCCGGCCCGGTCTACCAGGCCGGCACGCTCTCCGGTAACCCGCTGGCCTGCGCCGCCGGCCTGGCCACCCTGCGGCTGGCCGACGACGCCGTCTACCGCCGGCTCGACGACACCGCCGCCACCGTGGGCAAACTGGCCTCCGACGCGCTGGCCGCCGCCGGGGTCCCGCACCGGCTGTCGTACGCGGGCAGCATGTTCTCGATCTTCTTCACCGACGCCGACGTGGTCGACTACGACAGCGCCCGCACCCAGCAGGTGCCCGCGTTCAAGGCGTTCTTCCACGCGATGCTGGCCGGCGGCGTCTACCTGCCGCCGAGCGCGTTCGAGGCGTGGTTCGTGTCGGCGGCGCTCGACGACGCCGCTCTGGAACAGCTCGCCGCCGCCCTGCCGGCGGCGGCGAACGCGGCGGCAGCGGCAGGTCACGGGGGGTAGCTACGGTGAGCGGCAAGACGGTGGTCCACGTGCTGCGGCACGGCGAGGTGCACAACCCGGAGCGCGTCCTCTACGGCCGGCTGCCCGGTTTCCGCCTCTCCGAGCTGGGCGTGCAGATGGCCAAGGCCGCCGCGCAGGGTCTGGCCGACCGTCAGGTGGTGCACGTGGTGGCCAGCCCGCTGGAACGCGCCCAGCAGACCGCCGAGCCGATCGCCGCCCAGTTCGGCCTGTCGGTCGGGGTGGACGAGCGCCTGATCGAGAGCGCCAACTGGTTCGAGGGCAAGAAGGTCTCCCCGGGCGACGGCGGGTTCCGTGACCCGCGTAACTGGTGGGTGCTGCGCGACCCGGTCACCCCGTCCTGGGGCGAGGCGTACCGCACCATCGCCGAGCGGATGTTCGCCGCGCTGCACGCCGCCCGGGTCGCCGCCGAGGGGCGGGAGGCGGTCCTGGTCTCGCACCAGCTCCCCATCTGGACGCTGCGCCGCTACGTGGAACGCAAGCGGCTCTGGCACGACCCGCGTCGACGGCAGTGCGGGCTGGCCAGCCTCACCTCGTTCCACTTCGACGGGGCGAAGGTGGTGGGGATCGGCTACTCCGAGCCGGCCGCCCACCTGATCGCCATGTCGCCGACCGCGCGGACAGCCAAGGGCGCCTGATGGTGTTCCGTAGGTGTGCCGCCGCGCTGCTCGCCGTCGTCGCCCCGGTGGCGTTGGCGGCGTGTTCCGGCGGGGGCGGCGAGCAGCGCTGCGCCACCCGGGACGGCGTCCTGGAGTGCGCGCCGGACGAGCGCACCACCGCCCCCGAGGTCGTCGGGGAGCTCCTCACCGGGGGCCGCTACGACCTCACCCAGGACCGGGGCAAGGTCGTGGTGATCAACTTCTGGGGTTCCTGGTGCGCCCCGTGCCGCGCCGAGGCCGACGACCTGGAGAACACCTACCAGGCCACGAAGGCGTCCGGGGTGACCTTCCTCGGCATCAACGTCTCGGACAGCCGGGACAAGGCCATCGCGTTCGAGGAGGGCCGGGTCAGCTACCCGAGCGTCTTCGACCCGCCCGGCCGGACGGCCCTCGACTTCGACATCGCGCCCAACGCCATCCCGGCCACCGTCGTCCTCGACCGGGAGGGCCGGATCGCCGCGCTGCGGCGGGGCGCGGTCATCCAGGACGTGCTGCAACCCGTGGTGGAACGGATCGCCGCCGAAGGCGCGCCCTGATGGGTGAGACGTTCCGGACGCTCGCCGAGAGCGGCCCGCTGTGGCTGGCCGTCGGCGCGGCGGCTCTCGCCGGACTGGTCAGTTTCCTCTCGCCGTGCGTGCTGCCGCTCGTTCCCGGCTACCTGTCGTACGTCACCGGTCTCGCCGGCGCCGACCTGGAAGGCGCCCGCCCGGACGCCCAGGGCGGCGCGGCGGCGACCGGCGGCGCGGCGGCGGCGACCGGCGGCGGGACGGCCCTGGCGGTACGGCCGCAGCGTCCGGCGGCGCGGACCGCCCGGGTGAAGGGGCGGGTGCTGGCCGGCACGCTGCTCTTCGTCGGCGGGTTCACCGCCGTCTTCACCGCCACCGCGATCCTCTTCGCCAGCATCGGCAAGGTCCTCTTCCAGTACCAGCGGACCCTGGAGATCGTGGTCGGCGTCCTGGTGATCGTGCTGGGGCTGGCCTTCGTCGGGCTGCTGCCCGGCCTCCAGCGGGAGGTGCGGATCCACCGGCTGCCGTCGGCCGGTCTGCTCGGCGCGCCGGTCTTCGGGGCGGTGTTCGCGCTGAGCTGGATGCCGTGCACCGGGCCGACCCTGGGGGCGGTGCTGGGCATGGCCGCCGCGGGCGGGCAGACCGACCGGGCCGTGGTGCTCGCCGTCGCGTACTGCCTGGGGCTCGGCCTGCCGTTCGTGATCTTCGGGTTGGGCTTCCAGCGGCTGCTCGGCGTGTTCCGGGTGATCCGCCGCAACAGCCGCTGGGTCACCCGGGTCGGCGGGGCGCTGCTGGTGCTGATCGGCCTGGCGCTGGTCACCGGCGGCTGGCAGAGCTTCGTGATCTGGTTGCAGACCACCGTCGGGGTGGGCGAGGTGGGCATCTGATGACCGCCGTCGAGGACCGGTCGGCCGCGCCGTCCCCGTCGACGCCGCGCCGCCGACCGAACCCGCTGCTGGCCCTGCTGCGCAACTCGTGGCGGCAGCTCACCAGCATGCGTACCGCGCTGGTCCTGCTCTTCCTGCTCGCGGTCGCCGCCGTGCCCGGCTCGGTGCTGCCGCAGCGCGGGGTCAACCCGGAGGACGTCGACGACTTCTTCGTCGAGTACCCGCAACTCGCCCCGAGACTGGACCGGCTCGGCGCGTTCGAGGTGTTCGGCTCGGTCTGGTTCTCCGCGATCTACCTGCTGCTGTTCACCTCCCTGGTCGGCTGCATCGTGCCCCGGCTGCGGGAGCACGTGCGGGCGCTGCGGGCCGTACCCCCGGCCGTGCCGAAGCGGCTGGAACGGCTGCCGCAGCACGCGGTGCTGACCGGCCACCACGGCGGCCCGGAGGCCATCGCCGCGGTGCTGCGCCGCCGCCGCTGGCGGGTGGTGGTGCGCGGCAACGAGGTCTCCGCCGAGAAGGGCTACCTCAAGGAGACCGGCAACCTGCTCTTCCACACCTCGCTGATCGCGGTGCTGATCGGCGTCGCGCTCGGCTCGTGGTACGGCTGGAGCGGCAACCGGCTGCTCGTCGCGGGCGGGGACAAGGGCTTCTGCAACACCCAGTTCCAGTACGCCGAGTCGAAGATCGGCGCCCGGGTGGACAGCCCGGGCCTGCCGCCGTTCTGCCTCACGCTGGACGATTTCCAGGCCCGGTTCCTGGAGTCCGGCCAGCCGGAGTTCTTCAACGCCACGGTGACCGTGACCGAGGACGGGCAGCCGGCCCGCCGCGCGGACTTCTCGGTCAACTCGCCGCTGCGGCTCGACGGGGCGAACGTCTACCTGCTCGGGCACGGGTACGCGCCGGTGCTGCGGTACACCGACCGCTTCGGCCGCACGCAGACCAGCGCCGAACCGTTCCTGACCACCGACAACACGCTCACCGGCGAGGGCGTGGCGATGTTCCCGGACGTCAACCTCGACCCGGCGACCGGGCGGCGTGACCCGGCGCTACAGGTCGCCTTCGAGGGGCTGTACCTGCCCACCGCGCCGGAATCGCCGCCGTACGTGCGGTCGCAGCATCCGACCGAGCGCAACCCGGCGGTCTTCCTGATCGCGTACCGGGGGAACCTCGGGCTGGACGCCGGCATCCCCGGCTCGGTGTACCGGCTCGACCAGCGGCAGATCGACAACGGCCGGCTGACGCAACTCGGCGAGGCGCGGCTGCTCAAGCCGGGCGAGAAGTGGACCCTGGACGACGGCACCAGCGTCGAGTTCCTCGGCACCCGACCGTTCGTCACGCTCTCCGTGCGGTACGACCCGGGCTCGACGGTGCTGCTGGTGAGCAGCGGGGTGCTGCTGGTCGGCCTGCTCGGCTCGCTGTTCGGCCGCCGCCGCCGGGTCTGGTTCCGGGTCCTTGCGGCCGACGCGTCCGTCCCGCCGGGCGCGGGTGGCGTGGCCGCCGACCAGCCGGCCGACGCCGACGGGCGGGCCGACGCCCCGGTGGGAAGATCAACGACGGTCGGTAGTAGTTTGGTGGAGGCCGGTGGGCTGCCGCGCACCGAGTATCCCGGCTTCGTCGACGAGTTCACCGCGCTCGTCGACGAGGTGCGGGGTGGTGCCGGCCGGGCCGCCGGAGTCGACCCCGTCGGGGGGCCGCGAGAAGGGACCGACTGATGTCCGCGATCTCCGATCAACTGGTGACCTTCGCGATCCTGGCGTACCTGGTCGCGATGATCTGCCACGCCGTCGAGTACGCCCTCGGCAACGCCCGGGTCCGGGCCGCCACCCCCGCGCCGGCCCGCGAGCTGGTCGGCGCCGGCGTCGGCGGCACGACCGTCAGCGGCACGACCGTCAGCGGCACGACCGTCAGCGGCACGGGCGGCAGCGGCACGGGCGGCGGCGGTACGGATGCCGGCGTGCTCCCGGACGCCCCGGTCCCGCCGTCGGTGGTGGAGTCGCCCGGCCCGGGGAAGCGACCGCCCGGGCGGGCCCGGCTCGCCGGCCTGATCGCGGTGGCCGCCACCGTGGTCGCCGCCCTGCTGCACCTGGGCGGCCTGATCACCCGGGGCATCGACGCCGACCGGATGCCCTGGGGCAACATGTACGAGTTCGTGCTGACGGTCTCGTTCATCGGGGTCGCCGGCTGGCTGGCGGTGCTCTGGAAGCGCCCGTCGCTGCGCCGGCTCGGGCTGTTCCTCACCCTGGTCATGGTGCTCCTGGTGGCGACCGCCGAGCTGGTGCTCTACGTGCCGGTGGTGCCGCTGGTGCCGGCGCTCAACTCGTACTGGTTCGTCATCCACGTGTCGACCGTGGTGTTCGCCTCCGGGCTGTTTCTGCTGGGCGTGGTGCCGGCGGTCACCTTCCTCATGCGTGACGGGTACGAGCGGGGTCGGCGCAGTTTCCCGTACACGCTGGCGAAGCGGATGCCCTCGGCGGAGAGCCTGGAGCGGCTGACCTTCGTGCTGCACGCGTTCGCCTTCCCGGTCTTCACCTTCGCGGTGATCGCCGGGGCGATCTGGGCCGAGGCGTCCTGGGGGCGGCCGTGGGGCTGGGACCCGAAAGAGACCTGGTCGTTCATCTCCTGGGTGATCTACGCCGGTTACCTGCACGCCCGCGCCACGCCCAGCGTGCGGCGCAACGTGGCCACCTGGATCGCCGTGCTGGGCTTCCTGACCATGCTGATGAACCTGTTCGGCGTGAACATCTTCTTCGAGGGCCTGCACTCGTACGGCGGCCTCGACTGAGGCCGCTGTTCCGCGAGGCCCGCTACCTGCTCGCCGAGGACCCTGACCTGCGCGACACCGCGCTTCGTGGAAACCGTCAGGCAGTGGGCCCTCCGGTCGTCGCGCTCGGTGAGCCACCGTCGGGCGACGGCCCCCGTCCGCTACTGGCGATCGGTGAGGTCAAATGGGGTCGTACGCTCGGCCGACCGGATCTGGACCGGCTGGTCCGGGCCCGGGAGCTGCTCACCCGTCGCCCCGGCGTGGACGCTTCCGCCGGCTGTCTGCTCCTGGCCAGCGGCAACGGGCTCACCGAGGGGCTGAGGGAGCTGGCAGCCGGCCGGGCCGAGGTGGCGCTCGTCGACCCGGAACGGCTCTACCAATGCGAATGACCGGTCAGGCGATGGTCACCGGGGCGCTGTCGTTCGCCGGGTCGTCGTCCACCCGCGGGTAGCCGTACGGGATCCGCACCTGGCCGGCTGCGCCGAGCGGGCCGTCGACCCGTAGGTCGAAGTCGACCAAAAAGCTCTCACCGGCCGGGAAGACGCCACCCGACTTGGCGCAGTACCAGGTCAACGGCTCCTCGCCGCCGTCCTCGCCGCCGCCGGCGGGGGAGCAGCCGGTCGGCTCGCCGACGACGACCGTGCCGGCCGGCGGGGTGAAGACGAAGCTGCCCGGGTCCCCGCCGGAGACGGTGCCGTCCGGGACGCCCGGGCCGTCGTTGCGCATGCCGACCCGCACCGTCACGGTGTCGCCCACCGAGCCGGCGGCGGTCGCCCCGAGCGCCACCACGTCGAAGGCGCCGGGCACGTCACGCAGGTAGTACTGGCCGTACGGGGACTGGTGGTCGGCGTCGAGCACGTCGACCGGGGTGCCCACCTGACCGAGCCGGAACATCCGGTCGGCGGGACGCCGCTTCAACACCAGCCCGGCGGGCGGCGGGTCGGCCGTGGTGACCGGCTCGACCTGCTGGACGATCCGTTTCGCGCCGACGGCGGCCGGACCGACAGTGCTGGTGAAGCCGTCCGGGGCCCGGTAGGAGACCCCGGGGGCCAGCGGGCCCGGGATCGTGCACACCACTACCGTGCTGAGTTGGTCGCCGGCGCCGTAGCGGCAGTTGCGGTACGCGGCGGGCGTCAACCCGACCGGGAGCCGTACGGTGAGCCGGAGCGCGAGCACCGGCACGTTGCCGGCGCTGGTCACGGCCACCGGCATGCGGAGCGTGTCACCGGTGTCGGCGCTGTCGACGTACTCGTCGACCAGGCTCACCGCCGCCGGCCCGGCGTGCACCGAGACGGCGGCCCGCTGGGTCTCGCCGTCGACGCCGTCGGCCAGCACCGTGTAGCCGATCGTGCCGGACGCGCCGTCGGTGGTGCCGGAGAAGGCGCGCAGCACCACCGGCACGGTGCCGTTGACGCTGCCGAACTCGTCCGGGGTCGCGGTGGGCGGCATCGGGCAGGTGATCTCGGCGGCGGTGACGCACCAGGCCGGGAAGGTCGCGACGGCCACCCCGGTCAGCCCGCTCAGGTCGAAGACGACCCGGGGGTTGGTCGCGCCGGTGCTGCTCAACTGGAGCGCGGCGGTGCGGCCGGGGGCGCCGGCAGCGCCCAGCGCGGTGTCCCCGAGCCAGGCGGTGACCCAGCCGGGGTCGGTCTCCGTCGTCGCGGGGCCCGCCGTCGCGGGGTTGGCCGCCGCGCCGGCCAGGATCGCCGCCGCGACCGCCGTCGCGCCGACCTGGAACCTGCGGCTAACACGCACAGTTGTCATGAAGCTCCCTGAGGATCGGTGTGCCGCCCGGACCGTCCGACCCGTGCGGTTCCACCGATCCTAAGAGGACGGTGCGACGATATCGGCGGCGTTCGCCGGCCGCCACCGGGTCAGCACGTCCGCCACCCGCAGAGTGACCTGGTACGCGACCTCGGGCACCGCCTCCAACTCGATCCGTTCGGCCCGCAGGGCGAGCTGGGCGTGCAACTCGCGGGAGACGGCGTCCCGCAGCTCGGCCAGCAGCGGAGACAACCCGTCAGGATCACCGACCGTGTACGCGTCCGACATGCCTCCGAGCCTGCCGTACCGCCCGCCGCCGAGCCAGCACCGGTGACATTCTTCGCAACTCGCCCCGTCGGGGTGGTCAGTGGCAGACACCGCTGCCGGAGTCGGTGAAGGTCGCGCCGACCACCGGGAGGAACTGCCAGGTGTAGCTGTTCGGCGAGAGGGCCAGCTTCAGCACCCCGAAGGTCCGGCCGTTGCGGACCTCGCTGTTGGCCGCCGGCTCGGGGAAGCTGCTCTGGAGTGGACGGCCACCGGTGCCCACCACGAACTCCCGGACGCCCCGGTCCGGTTCGGCGGCCCCGCTCGGGTTCTGCGGCGCGACCGCTCGTACTGGTGGTTGTGGCCGTTGACGACGATCTCGGCCCCAGCGTCGTAGAGCGCCTGGAACAGCGGCCGGACGTTCGACGACTCCCGGCCGCCGGAGCTGAACAGCGGATGGTGGTACTGCGCCAGGGCGCAGCGGTTGGGGTGCGCGGCCAGGTCCGCCCGCAGCCACCGTTCCTGGGGCGAGCCGGCCTGGCAGCCGCCCACCTTGGAACAGTTGGTGTTCAGCACGACGATGTGCCAGCCGGCCCGGTCGAAGGAGTAGTAGCCGGTGCCTCGGGGCAGCACCGGACCGAAGTAGTCGAACGTGGGCACCGCCCCGGCCGTGATGTAGTCGTGGTTGCCGAGGATGGGCTTCGTGCGGCTCTTGAACTGGCCCCAGGTCGGGTCGTAGCAGTTGGCGAGCTGGGCCGCCGTACCGCTGTCGGTCAGGTCGCCGCCGGCCATCACCATGCCGGGCTCGCGGGCGATGAGCTGCGCGGTCTGGGCCGCCCCGGTGGTGGAGCAGGCCGAGATGTCGCCCGCGTTGAGCAGCACGTTGTCACCGGTGCCGGTCGTGACGACCAGCCGGGGCGCGTACCCGCCGGACTCGCGGCTGTCGTCGTACGCGCCGTCGGCGTTGCCGGACGCGAAGGAGAACGCGACGACGCCGTTGCCGGTGACCGCCGAGGTGACGTCCAGGTCGTACCAGGTGTTCCGCAGCACCTTGCCGAACGAGGCGACCGGCCCGCCGATGGCCGCCGGCCGGTTGGCGTACGTCAGGGTGCTCTCCGTCCAGCCGGCGCCGACCCGCTGCGCGGGCCGCCGTTCGGGCTGGCCGCGTTGCCGGTGTCCTGGACGTGCAGCCGCAGGTAGGCGGAGCGGACCGGCTCGGCCAGCGTGGTGACGCTGAACCTCAGGTACGAGATCCGGGTCGGTGACGCGGCGACGGCGAGGGTGTTCGTGCCGTTGTAGTTGGTCGTCGGCTGGGACGCGCTGACGTAGCTGTCTGCGCTGGCGAGGAACGTCGTGGTGGTGTGGGCCGCCGCCGGGGGCACGCTGGCGAGCGTTCCCGCCGTGACGGTGACGGCGACCAGCGCCGCCCGGATCGCACGCCCGCCCATGGGGACCCTCCTCGCGGCGGTTCGCCCGTCGCGGCGCCGCCCGTCCGGCAGTGCACACCGCCGTACGTCAACGCCGCGTCACCAACGCCGGCTCGCCCCGGTGCCGTCTGCCCCGGTGCCGCGTGTCCCGACGACCGGGCATGCCCTCTGTCGCCGGCGCCCAGCGGGAGTGTCACGACCCGCGACGGCCGCCCCGGTCGGGGTGTCACGTCTGGTGACGATGGTCGGGGCGGGGCGTCATGATTGGTGGCGGCGTCGAGGAGACGGTGACTTCCGGGTTTCAGCACGATCTTGCGAGCAGGGACACGGGTGCGGACGGGGGCAGGACCAGTGCGTGCCCCGCATCCGGGGCAGCTCGACAGGCTTCCCGAGGGTACGTCTGCCCTGTGCGGCGACAGTCGCCGACAGCGGCTTGACCTGCGGTCGTCCGGGGCCCGACGTAGGCAGGAGCAGCCCGCCAGCCGGGCTCGCCCCCCTCAGCCGGGCACGTTCTCGTCGGCCGGGGGGGGGCGGGGCTGACGGTACGTGGCGATGTACGCCCCACGTCCGACCGCAGCCACACCGAGCCGACCGACAACGTCTGGAATGGCCGGGGAGAGCTCGGATGCGTCGCGATGGCCCGGAAGCGCGACCGGCTGACGCCGAGCATCTTCAGGATCTCGCCAGCGGCGACGAGGCGCCGCTCGTAACCGGGCCTCATGATCGACTCCAGATCAGCGAGATGGGGTGATCCACTGTCCGGGATGCCACCATTTCCGTGAAATGGACGGCGCGGCGCGGGGGAGCCGGGGGTGGGGTCGGGTGGGAGAGGGGTCGGGCTGGTGCGGGAGACTGTGGGCATGGCACGTGGCTTCCCGTACACGGATCTCAAGGACTTTCTCGCGGCGCTGGAGCGGGCCGGTGAGCTGCGGCGCGTCGGCGTGCCGGTGGATCCGACGCTGGAGATCAGCGAGGTGGTCACCCGGACGGTCCGGGCCGGCGGGCCGGCGCTGCTGTTCGAGCGGCCCACCCGGGGCGAGATGCCGGTGGCGATCAACCTGTTCGGCACCGAGCGGCGGACCGCGATGGCGCTCGGCGTCGACTCGCTCAACGAGATCGGCGACCGGATCGGGGCGATGGTCAAGCCGGAGCTGCCGGTCGGCTGGTCCGGCATCCGCGAGGGCCTGGGCAAGGTCATGCAGCTCAAGTCGGTGCCGCCGCGCAAGGTGAAGACCGCGCCCTGCCAGCAGGTGGTCTACCGGGGCGACGCGGTCGACCTGAACCGGCTGCCCGGCCTCCAGGTGTGGCCCGGCGACGGCGGCATCTTCCACAACTACGGACTGACCCACACCAAGCACCCGGAGACCGGCAAGCGCAACCTCGGGCTGTACCGGCTCCAGCAGCACAGCCACAACACGCTGGGCATGCACTGGCAGATCCACAAGGACTCCACCGCCCACCACGCGGTCGCCGAGCGACTCGGGCAGCGGCTGCCGGTGGCGGTGGCGATCGGCTGCGACCCGGTGGTCAGCTACTCCGCCTCCGCGCCGCTCCCCGGAGACATCGACGAATACCTGTTCGCCGGGTTCCTGCGGGGCGAGCGGGTGGAGATGGTCGACTGCCTGACCGTTCCGCTCCAGGTGCCGGCGCACGCCCAGGTGGTGCTGGAGGGCTACCTGGAGCCGGGCGAGCGGCTGCCCGAGGGGCCGTTCGGCGACCACACCGGCTTCTACACCCCGGTCGAGCCGTTCCCGGTGCTGCACATCGAGGCGATGACCATGCAGCGCGACCCGGTGTACCACTCGATCATCACGTCCAAGCCGCCGCAGGAGGACCACGGCCTCGGCAAGGCCACCGAACGGATCTTCCTGCCGCTGCTCAAGCTGCTCATCCCCGACATCGTCGACTACGACCTGCCGGCCGCCGGGGTCTTCCACAACTGCGTGATCGTCTCGATCCGCAAGCGCTACCCCAAGCACGCGCAGAAGATCATGAACGCGATCTGGGGCGCGCACCTGCTGTCGCTGTCCAAGCTGATCGTGGTGGTGGACGACGACTGCGACGTGCACGACTACCACGAGGTGGCGTTCCGGGCCTTCGGCAACGTCGACTACTCCCGTGACCTGCTGCTCACCGAGGGGCCGGTGGACCACCTGGACCACTCCTCGTACCAGCAGTTCTGGGGTGGCAAGGCCGGCGTCGACGCCACCCGCAAACTGCCCACCGAGGGCTACGCCCGGGGCTGGCCGGAGGAGATGACCATGTCGCCCGAGGTGGTCGCCCTGGTCGACAAGCGCTGGAAGGAGTACGGCATCAGATGACCGAGGTCACCGAACGGCCCGGTCGGGTGAAATCCTTCCTGAAACTCGTCGCCATCGAGCACTCGGTCTTCGCGCTGCCCTTCGCGTACCTCTCCGCGCTGACCGCGATGCAGGTGAACGGCGGGCGGGTGCGCTGGCTCGACCTGCTGCTGATCACCGTGGCGATGGTCGGGGCACGGACGTTCGCGATGGCCGCCAACCGGATCCTCGACCGGCGGATCGACGCGCGGAACCCCCGTACCGCCGGGCGGGAGCTGGTCACCGGGGCGGTGAGCGTGCGGACGGCCTGGACCGGCGCGGCCGTCGCGCTCGTCGTGTTCCTCGCCGCCGCCGCCCTGCTGAACCCGCTCTGCCTGGCCCTCGCGCCGCTCGCCGTGGTGCCGCTTGTCGTCTACCCGTACGGCAAACGCTTCACCGACTGGCCGCACGCGATCCTCGCGGTCGCCCAGGCGGTCGGCCCGGTCGGCGCGTGGCTCGCGGTCACCGGCACGTTCGCCGGCTCGTGGCCGGCCTGGCTGCTCGGCATCGCCGTCGGCCTGTGGATCGGCGGCTTCGACCTGATCTACGCCTGCCAGGACGCCGAGGTGGACCGCGAGATCGGGGTCCGCAGCGTGCCCGCCCGGTACGGGCTGCGCTTCGCGCTGCACGCCTCCACCGTCGCGCACCTGGTGACGTTCGCGTTGTACGTCTGGTTCGGCGCGCTGATCGGGTTCGGCTGGCCGTTCTGGATCGGGCTGGCGCTGACCGCGCTCGCCTTCGCGTACCAGCACGTGGTGGTCAGCCCCACCGACCTGAGCCGGGTCAACCGGGCGTTCTTCACCGCCAACGGGTTCGTGGGCATCGCCCTGTTCGTGTTCGCCCTGCTCGATCTGGTGCTCCGGCTCGGTCTGCGTCCCTGAGCCGGACCGCCGGCCGGCGCTACCGGGCCATCGGGCTGCTGGCCGGCGCCACCGGGCCGGGTCGCCGGCGCCAACGCGCCAGCGACCTGCCGGCGCTGTCGGGCCGGGTCAGCGGCGGTACCGCCCCGACGCCGGGTAGCGGGCGCTCTCCAGCGACCAGTCGATGGTGCCGCGGACCGAGTTGGCGACCGCGTCCAGGTACGCGGCGACCGCCTCGTCCAGCCCGGGACCGAACGACGGCGCCGCCGCGCGCAGCGCCACGAACCGGGCCATCGTCGTCCGCCACTCGTCGGCCACCAGCTCCGTCGCGGTCGACAGCGGCACGCCGCGCTCGGCGGCCGTCACCAGCACCAGGTTGTGCCCGGACGAGCCGGCCCGGTCGGCGTCCAGCGAGATCACGTCGTTGAACCAGGAGAGCAGGTCGTTGGCGGTCGCCGCGATCCGGGCCAGCAGCGGATGGTGGACCACGGCGTCCGGCAGCGCGTGGCCGGTGGCGAACTCGATCAGCACGTACGACACGTACGCCGCCGAGGTGGCCCGGCGCAGCGGCACGTACTCGGCGCGGCTCGGTGACCGGCCGGCGGTCCGGTCGGCGACCTGCCGCCGTACCCCGGCCAGGTGGTGGGCGACCGCGTCAGCGAACCGGTTCCGCCACCGGGCCGGCATCCGGGCGGCGGGCGCCTGCCAGGCGTCGGCCAGGAGTCGACGCAGCGGGCCGGTGAGACCGGGGTGCCCGGCGGTCGGGCCGTCGCGCAGCAGTCGGGCCACCCCGGCGCGCAGCGCGTCGACCTCCCCGGGTGTCCGGCGTGGGTCGTCGCAGTGGTCGTCCACCAGGAAGAACCAGGTGAACAGGGCGGAGATGGTCCGCAGGTCGGCCTCGCCCGCCTCCGGGTAGAGCCGGCCGGCGTACCTGGCGAAGCCGGCGTGGCGCACCCGTTCCGCGACCGCCCCGCCCAGCGTGGGCTCGACCCGGGTCAGCCAGTGGGTCAGCCACTCCTGAACGGCGTCCGCGTACGGGGACAGCCGGGGTGGAATCGGACAGTCGAACCAGGGCGTTCCGCCGGCCATCACCGATTCCCCGTCTGCGGCGCGTCGTGCCCCCGCAGCATGCCAGACAGGTGAGCGCTCTCCCGCCCCCGGGCCCCGCGCCTCCGGGCCCCGCGCCTCCGGGCCCCGCGCCTCCGGGCCCCGCGCCTCCGGGCCCCGCGCCTCCGGGCCCCGCGCCTCCGGGCCCCGCGCCTCCGGGCCCCCGCGCTGCGGCCGGCGGTGTGGTCGGTCGGGCGCACCAGACCGGGCCGGGTCGGGGGTGGTGTGCGGGTCGCCATGCTGACCAGGCAGTCTTGTCGACATGCGGGAACCATGGGTGGTCGGCGTCTCCGGGGCGTCCGGCACGCCGTACGCGGCGGCCGTGCTGCGCGGGCTGCTCGACGCCGGGGCGGCCGTCGACCTGATCGTCTCCCGGGCGGCCCGGCTGACCATCCTCGACGAGACCGGCCGACCGTTCCGGGACGGGCACTGGTCCGCCGACCTGGCGGCCTGGCTGGGCCGCGACCTGGGCGACGACGACCTGCGGTACTGGCCCGCCGGTGATCTGGCCGCCGGCCCGAGCAGCGGCTCCTACCGGGTACGCGGTATGGCCGTGGTGCCGGCCAGCACCGCCGCCTGCGCGGGCATCGCGATCGGGCTGTCGAAGGACCTGTTGCAGCGGGCCGCCGAGGTCAACCTCAAGGAGCGCCGGCCGATGGTCGTGGTGCCCCGGGAGACCCCGGTCACCCGCAGCCACCTGGAGCACCTGATCGCGTTGCACGACGCCGGCGCGGTGGTGCTGCCGGCGAATCCCGGTTTCTACGGGGCTGGCGCGTCCGCCTCCGCGCAGCAGCTCGTCGACTTCGTGGCCGGCAAGGTGCTGGACGCGTTGAGCGTGCCGCACACGTTGTTCCACCGCTGGTCCGGCCAGTTGCGCGCGGACCGTACCTGACCTGTGCCCGGGGCCGTACCTGACCGGCGCCCGGGTCGCTCCGCCGCGTCGGCGCCTGGTCGCCCGGCGGACCGGCTTCCCCCTCGACGTTTCGCTGTTGTGGGGGTGACGCCTCGACCGAATGGCCCTATTTCCACGAACTGGCGTGGATCATGGGCGTGGGCGGATCATGGGCGTGGGCGGGTCGCCCGGGTCGGTCGGCGTGCGGCACGTGCCCCAGCGTGGACCGGTCCTCGTTCCCTCCGGTCCACGCCGAAGCGGCCCACGCCGAAGCCGGTCCGCGCCCAAGCCGGTCCGCGCCCAAGCCGGTCCACGCCCATGCTGGTCCACGCCGTAGCCGGCGCGGGCGGTCAGTACATCCCGGCGTTGGCTGGCCCCGGGCCGGTGGAAGCCGTCGGACCGGCGTTTCGTGGCCGGTTCGCCACGTCCTCCGCCTCGTCGAGCATGCCTTCCCCTTCGAGTAGCGCCCGCACCTCGGATTCCCGGAACCGGCGATGCCCGCCTGGAGTACGGATGCTGCCGATCCGGCCGGCCGCCGCCCATCTCGTCACGGTTTTCGGGTCCACCCGAAACAACGCGGCCACCTCGCCCGGTGTCAGCAGGCGATCTCCAGTGTCCACAGCCCCCTCCTCGCGTCGACGAAGCCCCCGGCTGAACACACTGCCCCCGGCCGGTGCGAGCCCAGAGCCGTCATGAGGGACGTACGGCAATTACAGCACCAGCTATGTGACGTGTCCGCCAAACGCGAAAAAAGCACTGCTTAGGGAGTTGGGAATGGTGACCGGATCGAGCTCCCGGACCAATCCCCTAACGGATACGAAGCGGTTGGTACGACGCAGTATCTCCGTTCGTCCCTTTTCCCGACGTCGGTACACCGTGATATCACAGCAGGTCCGCGATCACCGGTCAGCGCACCGCCTGGGTGGTGCCGGCCGGCGTCGCCGACCGATCCGCCGGCTGACGCGGCACCGCCCGCTCCCCGGTCAGCCCGTCCCCGGTCAGTCGCTGCCAGAGGAACTCCAGGGTCAGCGCCCAGACGAAGGCCCGCTGCTCGTTGTTCGCCGCGGCGCCGTGCCCGCCTTCGACGTTCTCGTAGTACGCCACGTCGTGACCGTGCTCGCGTAGCCGGGCCGCCATCTTGCGGGCGTGCCCCGGATGCACCCGGTCGTCGCGGGTCGAGGTGACCAGCAGCAGCGGCGGGTACGCCCGCCCGGCGCGCACGTTGTGGTACGGCGAGTACCCCCGCAGGAAGGCCCAGTCGGCCGGCTGGTCCGGGTCACCGTACTCGGCCATCCAGGAGGCGCCGGCGAGCAGCCGGTGGTAGCGCCGCATGTCCAGCAGCGGCACGTGGGCGACGACCGCGCCGAACAGCTCCGGTCGACGGGTCAGCATCACCCCCATCAGCAGGCCACCGTTGCTGCCGCCCTCGATGCCGAGCCGATCCGGCGTGGTGACGCCCCGGGTCACCAGGTCGGTCGCCACCGCCGCGAAGTCCTCGAACGCCCGGGGCCGGTTCTCCCGCAGCGCGGCCCGGTGCCAGTCGGGGCCGTACTCCGCGCCGCCGCGGATGTTCGCCACCACGTACGTGCCGCCCCGGGCCAGCCAGGCCCGACCGACGGCGCCGCTGTAGTGCGGCATCTGCGACACCTCGAACCCGCCGTAGCCGGTGAGCAGCGCCGGCCCGCCGGCCGCGTCAGGGTCCCCCACCACGAAGTACGGCACCCGCGTGCCGTCGGCGGAGGTGGCGAAGAACTGGCGTACCGCCATGCCGTCCGCGTCGAAGAACGCCGGCTCCCGCTTCAGCGTCTCGACCGGACCGTCGACCTGCCCGAGCCGGAGCGTCGTCGGCTCGAGGAATCCGGTCGAGGCGAGCAGGTAGGCGTCGTCGCGGTCGGGGTCGGTGTCCACGACGACGCTGTGGGCGTGCTCGGGCACGCCCGCGAGCGGGGCGCTGCGCCAACCGGCGTCACCGGGCGTGGCCACCTCCAGCCGGCTCCGCACGTCGACCGTGCTGGCCAGGATCAGGTGGTGACGGGTCCACGCGTACGAGCTGAGCGCGGTGCGGGAGTCGGGCCGGAAGAGCGTCGTCAGCTCCCGGCCGCCGGCGAGGAACGCGTCGAACCTGGTCACCAGCAGCGCGCCGGCGGGATGGGTCACCCCGTCGACCGTCCAGGGCGACCGGAGCTGCACCAGCAGCCACTCCCTGTGCACGTCCCACCCGGCGTCGTCGGGCACCGGAATCCGGACCAGCTCGCCGGCCGCGGTCAGCAGGTACTTCTCGGACCGGTAGAAGTCCAGGCTCCGGACGACGAAGTCACGGGCGAAACCGGGCGTCGGATCGTGGCTGGCGTACACCGTCAGGTCGTCGGGCCGCCCGGCGTAGACGACCTCGGCCGCCGCCAGCGGGGTGCCGCGCCGCCACCGCCTGACGACCCGTGGGTAGCCGGAGGTGGTCATCGACCCGGGCCCGAAGTCGGTGGCGACGAAGACGTGGTCCGCGTCGATCCAGCGGACCCGGGTCTTCGCCTCCGGCACCTGGAAGCCGTCCTCGACGAACGACCGGCGGCGCAGGTCGAACTCCCGCACCACCACCGCGTCCGCGCCGCCCCGGGACAGGCTGACCAGCACGCGCTCGTTGCCGGGCCGCAGGCACTGCGCGCCACCCCAGACCCAGTTCTCCCCCTCCCGGTCGGCCAGCGCGTCCACGTCGAGCAGCACGTCCCACTCCGGCTCGGCCCGGCGGTACTGCGTCGACGTCGTACGCCGCCACAGGCCACGCGGGTGCGCCGCGTCCCGCCAGAAGCCGTACCAGAAGCCGTCCCCGCGCCAGCCCGGGTAGGGGACGCGCTCGTCGGAGTCGAACACCTCCCGGATGCCGGCCCGCAGCCGGTCGAACGTCTCGCCGCCGGCCACCGCCGCGACCGTCTCGGCGTTACGCTCCCGCACCCAGGCGGCGGCGTCGTCGCCGTCGAGATCCTCCAACCAGAGGTACGGGTCGTCACCGTCGTCGCTGCGCATCTTCCTCACTATTCCGGACGCCTCAGCCGTCGGTGTGCCCGCCCGGCTGTCGGCAAGGCGACTAGGGTCTACAGTCCGTGGACGCCATCGACCTGAGGCTCGTGGAGCTGCTGCGCGGCAACGCCCGCCTGTCGTACGCCGAACTGGCCCGTCAGGTGGGGCTCTCCGCGCCCGC
Organism: Micromonospora sp. WMMD882; assembly: GCF_027497255.1. Classification (NCBI taxonomy): domain Bacteria; kingdom Bacillati; phylum Actinomycetota; class Actinomycetes; order Micromonosporales; family Micromonosporaceae; genus Micromonospora; species Micromonospora sp. WMMD882. Next base: position 4,103,634 of record NZ_CP114903.1, on the reverse strand, counting down.
CGTGCACGAACGGGTCGGCAAGCTCGAATCCAGCGGGGTCATCCGGGCGTACCGGGCCGAGGTGGAGCCGGAGTTGATCGGCCTGGGCGTGACCGCGCTGATCGGCATCGTCGAGGACTCGGCCGCCGACACCGACGACGTGCTGGCGGCGCTGCGGCAGATGCCGGAGATCGAGTCCTGCTACTTCATGGCCGGGGTGGAGTCCTTCCTGCTCAAGGCCCGGGTGCCCACGATCGCCGAGCTGGAACGGCTGATCGTCCGGCTCAACCGCACGCCGGGGGTGGCCTCCACCCGTACCGGCATCGCCCTGTCCACCAAGTGGGAGAACCGCCCCCAGCCCGGGCCCGCCCCCTGAGGGGTCGGGAAGGGCGCCTTCCGGTGCACGAGGCGTCAGCACGGTGCCCTTTCCTGCGCGGCACGTGAGGGTTGCTAGTTTTCCCAGGTGAGCTATCTCGACCGGTGCGACGACGCGGTCCGGGCGTGGGTGACCGAGGCGATCGCCGCCGTGGAGGCCGACGCGAACCGGTCGGCCGACACCCACCTGCTGCCGTTCCCGCTGCCCCGACAGTGGGGCGTCGACCTCTACCTCAAGGACGAGTCGGTGCACCCGACCGGCTCGTTGAAGCACCGGCTGGCCCGTTCGCTGTTCCTCTACGGGCTCTGCAACGGGATGATCGGCCCGCAGACCACCGTCGTCGAGGCGTCCTCCGGCTCGACCGCCGTCTCCGAGGCGTACTTCGCCCGGATGCTGGGGCTGCCGTTCATCGCGGTGATGCCGGCCTCCACGTCACCCGAGAAGATCATCCAGATCGAGTTCCAGGGCGGGCGCTGCCACCTGGTCGACGACCCGGCCAAGGTGGTCGTCGAGGCGCGCTGGCTGGCCGAGGACTCCGGCGGGCACTTCATGGACCAGTTCACGTACGCCGAGCGGGCCACCGACTGGCGGGGCAACAACAACATCGCCGAGTCGATCTACGCCCAGCTCGCCCTGGAACGCCACCCCGTGCCGGCCTGGGTGGTGGTGGGCGCGGGCACCGGCGGCACCAGCGCCACCATCGGCCGGTACGCCCGCTACCGCCGACTGCCCACGAAGCTCTGCGTGGTCGACCCCGAGCACTCGGCGTTCTACCCCGCCTGGCAGTCCGGCGACTGGACGGTACGCGCCGGCCGGGGCTCCCGGATCGAGGGCATCGGCCGACCCACCGTCGAGGCGTCCTTCCTGCCCAGCGTGGTGGACCGGATGGTCCAGGTGCCGGACGCCGCCTCGCTGGCCGCCATGCGGGCCGGCTCCGCCCTGCTCGGCCGGCGGGTGGGCGGCTCCACCGGCACGAACCTGTGGGGCGCGTTCGGGCTGATCGCCGAGCTGCTGGCCGCCGGGCGGACCGGCTCGGTGGTGACGTTGATCTGTGACGCCGGTGACCGGTACGCCGACACGTACTACGCCGACGACTGGGTGACCGCCCAGGGCCTCGACCTGACCCCGCACCTCGCCACCATCGACCGCTTCCTGACCACCGGCCAGTTCCCCTGAGACAGACCCAGGGCCTGGTCGAAGTCCCTGGCCGGCCTACGGCGGGCCCAGACGACGGCCGGCGGCGTTGCGGACCGGTCCGGACACGACACCGGTGTCCGGACCGATCCCCGCCTTGCCGGACCGCCGCCTGGACTCCGCCTCGGCTCGACCGAGGACTTCGACCGGGCCCTAGAGCGCGGCGAGGATCCGGGCCAACTCGGTGGGGCGGGTGATCATCGGCCAGTGCCCGGAGTCGATGTCGACCAGGTCGACGTGGCTGGCCCTGGCCAGCTCGGGCACGTCCCCCGAGGCGATCCAGTCCCGCGCCTCGGCCGGCGTGAACTCCGGACACACCACCACGACCGGTACGTCGAACCGCCGCTCGTCCGTCAGCCGTACCACGCCCCTGGCCACGCCCTCCGGGACCGGGACCGCCGCCGCCGCGAAGGCCTGCCGGGCCGGTTCGTCCAGGTCGGCCGCGTCCGCCCCGTCGAACGGTCGCCAACCCGGGAACGGCAGCACCCCGTCCCTGATCTCGAAGAAGTCGGCGTACGACTCCCCGTCACCGGAGGGGAACCCGCCGATCAGCACCACCTTCTCCACCCGTCCGGGCCGCGCGTCGGCCGCCATCCAGGCCAGGGCGCACGCCGCGGAGTGACCCACCACCACCGACCTGCCCGGGTCCGCGTCCACGGCGGCGAGCACCGCGGTCAGTTGGTCGGCCAGCGTCGCCGACGTGTTCCCGTCGCCCTGCCCCGGCAGGGTCACCGGCACCGCCCGGCGCCCCCGGTCCGCCAGCTCGCCCGCCACGCCGGCCCACACCGATCCGTCGAGCCACAACCCACCCAGGAGCACGATCTGCGCTTCGTTCATGGCCTCAACCTAGCGGCGATTCCGGACGATCCGCGTCCGGTACTGTTTCCGCTGTGCGAGCCGGTCCGAGCCCTACCGCCCGGGCCCTGCGCGCGCTCGAAATCCTCCAGGCCCGCCCCGGCACGACCGCCGACCAGCTCGCCGCCGGCCTGGGCGTGACGGAACGGGCCGCGCGACGTTACGTCGGGATCCTCCGCGAGGCCGGCATCCCGGTCGAATCCGTCCGCGGCCCCTACGGCGGCTACCGGCTGGGCCGTGGCACCCGGCTGCCGCCGGTCGTCTTCACCCAGGAGCAGGCGCTCGGCCTGGTCATGGCCGTGCTCGACGGGCAGCCGGCGGCGATCGACGCCGACGACCTGGTCGGCTCGGCGCTCGGCAAGGTCATCCGGGCGCTGCCCGACAGCGTCGGCCGGCAGGCGGCGGCGCTGCGGGCCTACGCCTCCGCCACCCCGGACCGGCATGCCGCCCGCCCCGACCCCGCCACCACGAGCGCCCTGGTCACCGCCGTCGCCGACCGACGCCGCGTCCTGCTCACCTACCGGGGCGGAAGCGGCGAGGAGTGGGACGCCGAGGTCGACCCGTGGGCGGTCGTGGTGCGGTACGGGCGCTGGTACCTGCTCTGCCACTCGCACCGGGCGGACGCCGTCCGCACGTACCGGATCGACCGGGTCCGGGCCGTGCGGCTGCTGACGCACGGCTTCGCGCCGCCCGCCGACCTCGACCCGGTCGCCGCGCTCGAGGAGAATCTCGGCGCAGGCTGGAAGTACCCCACCCGGGTGGTGTTCCACGCGCCGCAGGAAAAGGTGACGCCGTGGATCCGGCCCACGATGGGCCGTCTCGAAGCGGCCGGCGACCGGTGCGTCCTGGTCGGCAGCACCCGGAACCCCACCATGTACGCCCAGGAGTGGCTGGCCACCGTCCCCTTCGGCTTCACCGTGGAGGAGGGCCCCGAGCTGCGTGCCGCCGTGGCCACCGTCGCCGCCCGCTTCAGCGCGGCCGTCCCGCCCCCGCCCTGAGTCCGGCCCCCGGCGGTCACCCGGAGACGCCGCCCGGCGGGTCACCGACGCGCGGCGGGAAGACCCGGTCGGCCAGCCCCGGATAACGCGTCACGTAACCGTCGGCGTCGACCTCGATCTCGGTCCGGAAGGTGTCGCTGGCGAAACCGACCCGGCCCGCCCCGAGCGCGGTGTACGTCTGCTCGGCCGGCACCACCAGCAGGCTCGGCACCAGCACCCAGGCCACCTGGATCCGACGCCTGCTGTCGGCGGCGGCGTCGAGCAGCCCCAGCCGACGTACCGGAAGCGTGTTGAACAGTGGCGACCCGCCCAGGTCGACGTCCACCGCGTCGGCCAGCCGGGCGGGGTCGTCGGTGCCCGGCAGCCCGGCCGGCGGGCGCCCGACGGCGCGCAGCGCGGCGTCGAGGTCACCCTGTTCGTTGGCGACGATCCGCCACCGGTCCGGTTGCCGCTCCAGCCGTACCCCACGCGACCAGCCTGCCCCGGTGGCCTCCACCTCCAGCCGGACCGTCGACCAGTCGGCGGCGGCGCTGAGGGTGTACCGGCAGGTCCAGGGGACCGGGTCGACGGCCTGGGCCTGACCTCGGGCGGTGAGCCCGTTCCGGTCGTCGAGGAGCGCGTGCTCACTTCCGGCGGTGTCGGTGCGGACCCAGAACAGGGATGTCGGCATGGTCGGCATGAACCGGACGTTACGGCAGCCCGCCACCGCCGGCACCCGTTCCGCCGCCTCCACCCCCTTGGGCCGGGTGGGCCGGCTGGGCCGGTGTGCCGGTGGGCCGGTGGCCGCGCCGTATCGCTGATATCGCGCTCACGTCGACGGGGGACAGCCCCTGATCCGTGATCTGGAGTGGATCATGCAGCCGGGCCGCCGCGGGGCGTGAGCTCCGCGGCGGCCCGGCAGGTGGTCTTCCGGTGTCCGGCTGGTCAGTGGGTACGCCCCGGAGCGCGCCCGCCCCGGCCGCTGCGCTCGCCCCAGGTGCCGCGCTCACTCCAACCACCGCGCTCGGCGCGACCGCCCCGCTCACCCCGCGCCCCGTGCTCGACCCGGCTGCCGTGCTCGGCGCGGCTGCCACGCTCCGAGCGACCGTCCCAACCGCCGTAACGTCGCTCGCCCTGCGGGCGGTCGCCGTAGCGCTGTTCGCTCTGCGGGCGGTCGCTGTAACGTCGCTCGCCCTGCGGGCGGTGCTCGCTCTGCGGGCGGTCGCCGAAACGTCGCTCGCCCTGCGGGCGGTCGCCGTAGCGCTGTTCGCTCTGCGGGCGGTCGCTGTAACGTCGCTCGCCCTGCGGGCGGTCGCCGTAGCGGTGCTCGCTCTGCGGGCGGTCGGCGAAACGTCGCTCGCCCGGGGCGTCCCGGTCGGCGAAACGCCGCTCCCCGTACCGGCTCTCGCTCCGGAAGCCGCGGTCGCCACGGTCCCCGCGGTCGCCGTAGCGGCGTTCGCCGCGGCCGTCCCGGTCACCGAAGCGGCGTACGCCACCGGCCCGGTCGCCACCGCGACGCGGCTCCGGCAGGTCCTTCGGCACCGGTACGCCGCTGGGCTCCCGGGCCCCGGTGAGCGCGCTCAGCTCGGGGTCGCCGACCCGCACCTTGAGCTGAGCCGGCTCGACACCGGCCTTCTCCAGCATGGCCAGCGTGGTGCGCCGCTGCTTGGGCAGGACCAGGGTCGCCACCGCGCCCGACTCGCCGGCCCGGGCCGTCCGCCCGGCCCGGTGCAGGTAGTCCTTGGGGTCCTTGGGCGGGTCGATGTGCACGACGAGGGAGACCCCGTCGACGTGGATGCCGCGCGCGGCCACGTCCGTGGCGACCAGCACGTTCGTCCGGCCCTCGCGGAACTCGGCCAACGTCCGGGTACGCATCCGCTGGGTCTTGCCGCCGTGCAGCCCACCGGCCCGTACGCCCACCGCGCCGAGCTGCTCCACCAGCCGGTCGACGCCGAGCTGCGTACGGGCGAACATCATCGTCCGACCGGCCCGGGCGGCGATCGAGGCGGCCACCGCGAACTTGTCGTGCGGCGGGATCAGCAGCAGGTGATGGTCCATCGTGGAGACGGCGGCGGTGGCCGGAGCGGTCGAGTGGGTGACCGGATCGGTCATGAACCGCTTGACCAGCGAATCGACGTCGTTGTCCAGAGTGGCCGAGAAGAGCAGCCGCTGCGCGTCGGCCGGCGTCCTGGCCAGCAGCTCGGTGACCTCCGGCAGGAAGCCCATGTCGGCCATCTGGTCGGCCTCGTCCAGCACGGTGATCTCGACGTCGTCGAGCTGGCACACGCCGCGCGCGATCAGATCACCCAGGCGTCCGGGGGTGGCCACGACGATCTCCACGCCGCGCCGGAGGGCGTCGATCTGACGGTCGTAGGGCACCCCGCCGACCGCCGTCTTGAGGAACACGCCGACGGCCTTGCCCAGCGGCAGGAGCGCGTCGTTGACCTGCATGGCGAGTTCCCGGGTGGGCACCAGGACCAGGGCGCGGGGGCGCAGCGGCCGGGCCCGGCCGCCGTCGGCGACCCGGGCGAGCAGCGGCAGGCCGAAGGCGAGGGTCTTGCCCGAGCCGGTCTGGCCCCGACCGAGGACGTCCCGGCCGGCGAGCGCGTCGGGCATGGTGGCCCGCTGGATCTCGAACGGGGTGGTGATGCCCTGCCGGTCCAACGCCCGGACCAGTGGCTGGGGGAGACCCAGCGCGGCGAAGTCGACGTCGTCCGCGGGCGCGGACTCGGTGACCGTGGGGTCGACGTCCGTGCTGTCGATGACCGTGGGGTCGATAGCGGTCGGGAACGTGCTGGAATCAGCGAGAATGGTCAAGAAATACCTTCCGAGCGGGGCGCATCTTCGCGATGGCCCGCCGCGATGGGTACCGCCGGTTCGCCCGCAAGATCGCCCAAGGGCACGGTGATGCGTGCCGGGTCAGTGATCAAAGACCAGTGTACGGCGAAACGGCGCGTCGGCCACCGACACGGCCCGCAGTAGTGGGCGGGCTCACCCTGACCGACGTACGTGCCCCGGTGGCGGTGGTCAGCCGCCGATGAGGTTCTGGAACAGCCCGCCCAACGCGTCGTTCGCCATCAGCACGACCACCAGGCTGATCGCGACCAGCAGCCCGAGCAGCGCGACCAGCACCAGCACCACCTTCGTCGTGCTGGACCGTTCGGCCGGGGCGTCGGCCCAGCCCTGGGCGAGGATGTGGCCGGTCAACGAGCCGGTGTTCTCGACCGGGTTGCCCGCCGGGAAGGCGACCGTGGCGAAGCCGGGCCCCTCGGTGACCGAGCCGCCGTAGATCGTCCCGGACCGGTTCGGCGTGCCGACGCTGCCGACGCCGACCCCGGCCGTACCGGTGGGCCGGGCGCCCGTGGCCGGCGCGCCACTGGCCGGTGTGCCCGTGGCCGGCGTCGGTGGGGCGGGCGGCATGGGTGTGGCCGGCGTCGGCGGGACCGGCGGAGCGGGCGTCGGCGTCGGTGGGGCGGGCGGAGCGGGCGTCGGCGTCGGCGGGACCGGCGGAGCGGGCGTCGGCACGGGCGGCGCGGGCGTCGGCACGGGCGGCGCGGGCGTCGGCGGGGCGGGGACCGGCGGAACCGGCGCGGCAGGCGGGGTCGGCGACGTGGGCGGGACCGGAGGCGTGGGCGGGGTCGGCGGCGTGGGCGTGGCGGGTGCCGGCGGTTCGGCTGTCGTGGACGGCGCGGCGGAGCGCGGCTCCGCGGTCTCCGTCGAGCGGTACACCTTCGCTCCGCCGGTGCGGACGCCGGCGGCGACCCCGAGGTCCTGCGGCGAGACCCGCCGCAGGCCGGGCACGGAGGCGCTGGCCCGGGCCGGCGTCCGGGGTCCACGTTGGACTGGTACGACCGGGGCGCCCTTCGGCTCGGCGGCCGGTGGGGTGACGTCCGGCCCCGGGCCGGTCGATCCGGTCGACGGGCGGGGCCCGGAACCGGACGTGACGATTTCAGCCGGAACCTCGTACTCGCCCATGTTCGTCCTCCGTGCTCGCACCCGGACCCGTGGCGTGGAGCCGGGAGTGCCTGGCTCTCACCGTGCCACATTCTGGTCCGGCGGCACAGCCGGAGCGGAGGTTACCGCTGGATGCCCGCCGTCGCGCTCGGCGAGCCGGTGCTGCTGGCCGAGGCGCTGGGCCGTCCCGTGCCGCTGGCCGACGCGCTCGGCTCTCCGGTGCTGCTGGCCGAGGCGCTGGGCGCGCCGGCGCTGGCACTCGCCGTGGGCGTCGGCCCCGGCGTGGTGGTCGGCCCCGGGGTGACGCTCGGCGTGCCGGTCGGCGTCGGCGTGGCGGTGTCGGTGGGCTTGGGGGTGGCCGTGTTCGTCGGCTTCGGGGTGGCGGTGTCGGTGGGCTTGGGGGTGGCGGTGTCGGTCGGCTTGGGGGTGGCCGTGTCGGTGGGCTTCGGAGTGGCGGTCTTGGTCGGGGTGGGCGCCGGGGTGACGCCCGGGGCGGGCACCGCGCCGACGACCCGGGTGGCGGCGAACAGGCGCGACCAGCGGACGGTGGAGATCTTCACGACGTCGCCGGTGGTCGGCGCGTGCACCATCTTGCCGTTGCCGATGTACATGCCCATGTGGTGGATCGACTGCCAGCTGCTGCCCGAGGCGTAGAAGAGCAGGTCACCGGGGAGCAGAGCCTCCCGGCTCACCGTCCGGGTACGGGTGGCGTTGTACTGGTCCCGGGAGACCCGGGGCAGGCTGAAGTAGTCGGCGCCCTTCGACCGGTATGCGGCCCAGACCAGGCCGGAGCAGTCGAACCGGTCCGGACCCTCGGCCGCCCACAGGTAGGGGTCGCCGAGCTGGGCGAGGGCGTACTTGACGGCGGCCATCGCCCGGGGGTGGGCGGTCAGCCCGTTGGCGCTGCCACCCTGGAGGTACTGCTCACCGAGCTGCTGCTCGGCGGCCTCCTGCTGGCGTTCGATCTCGGCGAGCTGGGCGGCGTTGTCCTGCCGCAGCTTGAGTAGGGCCGCTTCCTGGGCGCGGTAGTTCTTCTGGGCGGTGGTGAACTGCTCGGTGGCGGTACGCAGTCGGGTTTCCGCCGCCTGGAACGCCTGGTACGCGGCCTGCTCCGTGACGCGCGCCCGGTTCAGCTCGCCGGCCGCGGCGGTGGTGGTGCCCTCGACCTGCTCGCCCCGGTTCCTCCGCTCCAGCATGCTGAGCCCGTGCAGGCTGGAGCCGAAGCCGTCGGCCGGCAGCGCGGCGGCGGCCTTGACCGCGTCGGCGGCGGCGTCGTCGGCGGTCTGCTGGGCGCTGGCGAGGGTGTCCCGGGCGAGCTTGAGATCCCGGTCGGCCGTGGCGAGCTGGGTCTTCGCCTCGTTCCGGAGCTGTTCGAGTTTGAGCAGCTCCTGCCCGAGCAGGCCGACCTGGGCTTCGACGGCGGCGATCTGCGCGGCGAGCGGGCCGTTGCCCATCGAGGTGATCGGCGCGGCGCCGAGCGGCCCGCCGGTGGGCAGACTGCCGCCGGGCGCCCCGCCGGGCAGCCGTAGCCCGCCCGCGGCGACCGGCCGGGCGCCGGTGTCCGGGACGGTCTGGGGCAGGGTCGGGTCGGCGTAGACCGGGGCGGCCATGGCGGCCGCGGCGACCATCCCGAGCAGTGCGGCCCAGAGCTTCGGCCGCAGGACCGGCGAGACCACCGGCCTCCGTCGCCGTAGCCGTCGCGCGCGCCTGCTGTCGGTCATTCCGCTCCCCGTCCCACTGTCGAGGCCGCGCCGTGGTGGGGCGCGACGTCCGTCGACGCGCCCGCTGTGGTGCGCGTCCTATTTTGTCTTACCTGAATGTCTCTGCCGTGTCGATGGGCCGGGGGTAACGACAAACTGTGAGTCGGATGAAGGCGGCCGGAAGGCCGGTGAGGTAGGTCGCTGCGGACGCCGCACGCGACGGACCGTCGGAGGTACGACGTAGGCTCGACCTCGGACCCAGCGGGAAGGGACGGTCAGGTCGATGGACGCCGGACTCAAGCGTGAGCTCGAAGCCAAGGTGTACGCGGGGGAGCGGCTGACCCGGGAGGACGGCATCGCCCTCTACGACAGCGACGATCTCTCCTGGCTCGGTCGGTTGGCCCATCACCGGCGCGCCGAGCTCAACGGTGACCGGGTGATGTTCAACGTCAACCGGCATCTCAACCTGACGAACGTCTGCTCCGCCTCCTGCGCGTACTGCTCGTTCCAGCGCAAGCCGGGCGAGAAGGACGCGTACACGATGCGGATCGACGAGGCCGTCCGCAAGGCCAAGGAGATGGAGGACGAGCAGCTCACCGAGTTGCACATCGTCAACGGCCTGCACCCGACGCTGCCCTGGCGGTACTACCCCAAGGTGCTGCGCGAGCTGAAGGCCGCCCTGCCGAACGTCAACCTCAAGGCGTTCACCGCGACCGAGGTGCAGTGGTTCGAGAAGATCAGCGGCCTCTCCGCCGACGCGATCCTGGACGAGCTGATGGAGGCCGGCCTGGAGTCGCTGACCGGGGGCGGCGCGGAGATCTTCGACTGGGAGGTCCGCAAGCACATCGTGGATCACGCCTGTCACTGGGAGGACTGGTCCCGGATCCACCGGCTGGCGCACGCCAAGGGCATGAAGACCCCGTCGACCATGCTCTACGGCCACATCGAGGAGCCCCGGCACCGGGTCGACCACGTGCTGCGGCTGCGCGAGCTCCAGGACGAGACCGGTGGTTTCGTGGTCTTCATCCCGCTGCGCTACCAGCACGACTTCGTGGACTCGGCGGACGGCAAGATCCGTAACCGGATCCAGGCCCGGACGACGATGGCCTCGCCGGCCGAGTCGCTGAAGACGTTCGCGGTCTCCCGGCTGCTGTTCGACAACGTCCCGCACGTCAAGTGCTTCTGGGTGATGCACGGCCTGTCGGTGGCCCAGCTCTCGTTGAACTTCGGCGTCGACGATCTGGACGGCTCGGTCGTCGAATACAAGATCACCCACGACGCGGACTCGTACGGCACCCCGAACACCATGCACCGCGACGACCTGCTCCACCTGATCTGGGACGCCGGGTTCCGGCCGGTCGAGCGGAACACCCGCTACGACGTGGTCAAGGAGTACGACCCGGCCCCGTCGCTGGCGTCCCGGCGGTCCGAACCGCAGCAGGTGTGGGCCTGAGCGGGGTCGCCGCAGCCGTGCGGCCGGGCGTCGGGCAGGCGGGCGTGCGGCCGGTCGTCGCGGTGCGGCCGGTCGTCGCGGGGCGGCCGGGCAGCTCGCGTACCCTGCAAGCGTCATGAACAAGCGGGACGGCAGACCCGGCGGCGCGGATCCGGCGGGCCAGGACGACCGGCCTGGGTTTCCCCGGCGGGACGCCGAGGGGCGGGTTGTCGCCCTGGGTGACCTCCTCGGGGTGGCCCTGGCCGGCGTGGTGGTCGGCGTGCTCGCCCTGGTGGTCTTCGACTGGACCTTCGAGCTGCTGGGCAGCGGCGACTTCGGGCAGGCCAACGGCTGGCTGGCGGTGATCCTGCCGGCGTGGTTGTTCTGGGAGGACTTCCGGGCCTGGGAGTTCGGCCCGGCCCGGGTGGTGGCCGCGCTGGTCGCGGTCGGGGCCGGTGTGGCGGCTGGGCTGCTGGTCGCCGGGGTGGCAGCCGGTCTGGCGCCGTTGCTCTCGGGTGGCCTGGCGGCGGCGACCTTCACCGTGGTCTACGCGGTGGTCTGGTTCGCCGGGGTCCGCTGGCTGGTCCGGCGGACGGGCTGACCGGTGGTCGTCGGGAGAGGGTCGTCGGTGAGAGGTCGGAGAGAGGGAGTGGGCGCGTGAGCGCGGCGGTCAAGTACACGTTGGGCCGGATCGGGCTGTTCGTCGTCGTGCTGCTCGCCCTCTGGCCGGTCGACCTGAACGTCTTTCTCAAGGTGATGCTGGCGCTGTTGTTCTCCGCGGCGGTCTCCTTCTTCCTGCTGCGGGGCTGGCGGGACGAGATGGCCGAGGAGATGGCCGGCGCGTCGGTCCGTCGGCAGGCCGAGAAGGAGCGGCTGCGTTCCGCCCTGGCCGGTGACGACGAGTCCGACCCGGCCGACCGTACCGACGGGCGATAATTTTCATTTACTCACACCGATGTGTAAAATTTTGCCGATGCGAGGATCCGCTTGGCATGAAAGAGAGGGCCGTCGATATTGATATGACCATGTGAGGGGTGATGGAGTGTGATCCACACAGCGGAGTCCTTCCGCACCCTCAGGAGGTTGGCATGGCCTTCCGAAAATCCGTCACACTCCGTCGTGGCGTGGTGCTCGCCGTCAGTGCCGCGGTGGGGCTCTTCGCCGTGGTGTCCGGGCCGGTCCAGGCCGACCCGCGCGCGGCGGTCGAGCCGACGACCACCGTCCAGTACGAGGTGCACGGACCGCGCACGGTGCAGGACCGGACCGCGGTGTCCCGCACCGGCGCCGCCATCGACTTCGTCGAGCACGGCCGGCTGACCATCTCGGCGACCGCGGCCGAGGCCGCCGCCATCCGGAAGCTCGGTTTCCGGCTCGACCCGGTGACCGACGCGCACGACCACTCGCACTCCGGCGACGTCGGCACGATGGACTTCCCGCCCGCCGACTCGAACTACCACAACTACGCCGAGCTGACCGCTGTGGTGAACAAGGTGGTCGCCGACCACCCGACCATCGCCCGCAAGATCAGCATCGGCCGGTCCTACGAGGGTCGGGACCTGATGGCGGTGAAGATCTCCGACAACGTCGCCACCGACGAGAACGAGCCGGAGATCCTCATCAACGCCCAGCAGCACGCCCGGGAGCACCTGACCGTCGAGATGGCGATCTACCTGCTCAACCTCTTCACCGACAGCTACGGCAGCGACTCCCGGGTGACCAACGCGGTCAACACCCGGGAGATCTGGATCGTGCCGACGGTGAACCCGGACGGCAGCGAGTACGACATCGCCACCGGCTCGTACCGCTCCTGGCGGAAGAACCGGCAGCCGAACAGCGGCGCCAGCGCGGTCGGCACCGACCTGAACCGGAACTGGAGCTACCAGTGGGGCTGCTGCGGCGGCTCGTCCGGTCTGCCCTCGTCGGACACCTACCGGGGTCCGTCGGCCTTCTCCGCCCCCGAGACCGCCGCGCTGCGCAACTTCGTCAACGGCCGCGTCGTCGGCGGAGTGCAGCAGATCAAGGCGAACATCGACTTCCACACGTACTCGCAGCTCGTGCTCTGGCCGTTCGGCTACACGTACAGCAACACGGCCACCGGCATGACCGCCGACCAGTACAACACCTTCGCCACCATCGGCCAGCAGATGGCGGCGACCAACGGCTACACCCCGCAGCAGTCCAGCGATCTCTACATCACCGACGGTGACAGCATCGACTGGATGTGGGGGCAGCACAAGATCTGGGCGTACACCTTCGAGATGTACCCCGGCTCGGCCAGCGGTGGCGGCTTCTACCCGCCCGACGAGGTGATCTCCCGGGAGACCAGCCGCAACAAGGACGCGGTGCTGATGCTCAGCGAGTACGCCGACTGCCCGTACCGGGCGATCGGCAAGGGGTCGACGTACTGCGGTGGCGGCACCCCCGACCCGACCCCGACCGAGTGCGCCGGCGCCAACGACAGCGACGTCACGATCCCGGACGCCGGCGCGGCGGTCACCAGCTCGATCACCATCGCCGACTGCGGTCGGGCTGCCTCGGCCACCAGCACGGTGACCGTGGACATCCCGCACACCTTCCGGGGTGACCTGGTCGTCGACCTGCTCGCGCCGGACGGCACCGCGTACCGGCTGAAGAACAGCAGCAGCACGGACGGCGCGGACAACGTCGCCGCGACGTACACGGTGAACCTGTCGGGCGAGAGCGCCGACGGTAACTGGCGGTTGCAGGTGCGGGACGTCTACCGCACCGACACCGGCTACGTCAACTCCTGGAGTCTGACCGTCTGACCTGTGATTTCGTGGGCGGACCGGCACACCGGTCCGCCCACGGCACGTCCGGTGCGCTACCGTTTCCCCTGACCACCCCACAGCGAAGCCGGTCGGAATCCGGCGCTGTCCCGCAACTGTGACGCCTCCCACTCCGGCCGTCCGCGCCGGACGCCCCGGTTCGAGCGCCGGGCGACCCCGGCCCCACGTGCCGGACGCCCCGGGCCTGACGCCGGGCGTGCCGACCGACCTGTCGGGTGGCGAGGACGAGCCAGGTCGCCTGCGGTGTGGTCGCGACACGCGCCTTCGAGGAAGGGCGCCTCGCAGGCGGTCGGCCCGGTTGGCCCCTGTCGGCGAAGCACCACGATCCTCGTCCGACAGGAGGTCAGATGTTCCGCCGTACCCCTCGAATCGCCACCGTGGCGCTCGCGGTCGCCGCGCTCGCGCTCGGCGCCTGCGCCGACCCGACGGCCGACGAGCCCGCCGGCGACGCGGGCGACGCGACCGGCGGTTTTCCCGTCACGGTCGGCGCGCTCACCCTGGAGAAGCGTCCCGAGAAGATCGTCTCCCTGTCGGCCACCGCCACCGAGATGCTCTTCGCGATCGGCGCCGGCCCGCAGGTCACCGCGGTCGACGAGCAGTCGAACTTCCCGACCGAGGCCCCGAAGACCGACCTGTCCGGCTTCCAGCCGAACGCCGAGGCGATCGCCGCCAGGAACCCCGACCTGGTCGTCCTCTCCGACGACCGGAACAAGATCGTCGACCAGCTCACCGCGCTGAAGATCCCGGTCCACCAGACCCCGGCGGCGCAGACCCTCGACGACACGTACCGGCAGATCACCGAGCTGGGCCAGCTCACCGGCCGGGTCGACGAGGCGACCGACCTGACCACCCGGATGCGGGACGACATCGCCAAGCTGGTCAAGGACCTGCCGCAACGCGCCGACAAGCTCAGCTACTTCCACGAGCTGGGCCCGGAGCTGTACACCGCGACCAGCAGGACCTTCATCGGCTCGCTGTACGCCCTGGTCGGCCTGGAGAACATCGCCGACGCGTCCGACGCCGACGGCGCCAGCGGCGGCTACCCGCAGCTCTCCCAGGAGGTCATCGTCTCGGCCGACCCGGACTTCGTCTTCCTCTCCGACACGAAGTGCTGCCAGCAGACCCCGGAGACGGTCAAGGCGCGGGCCGGCTGGTCCGGCCTCAGCGCGGTGCAGAACAACCAGGTCGTCCCGCTGGACGACGACGTCGCCTCCCGCTGGGGGCCGCGCGTGGTCGACCTGCTCCGCGCCATCGTGGACGCCGTCGCCAAGGCCCCGGCCGCGTGACGTCGCTCCCCCCGCCGAACTGTTAGGAAGGTTCCCTTCCTGTGCGTGAGGCGTTGGTAAGGGGCCCTTCCTCGCGCCGGACCGGCGTGGGCGGGCCGGCGCCCGCAGCCCGGCCCGCCGGGCTGCGGGCGCGCTGGCTGCTGGCCGGCGTCGCCGCGGTCCTGGTCGCGCTGATCGCCGGGGTGTCGTTCGGCCCGGTCAGCCTGCCGCCGGGCAGCGTCGCCGCCGAACTGCTCAACCTGATCCCCGGGGTACGGCTCGACAGCGGCCTCACCGAACGCGAGATCGCCATCGTCACCGAGCTGCGGCTGCCCCGGGCCGTGCTCGGGCTGCTCGTCGGCGGGCTGCTCGCCCTGGCCGGCGGCTGCTACCAGGGCGTCTTCCGTAACCCGCTGGCCGACCCGTACCTGCTGGGGGTGGCGGCCGGCGCGGGGCTGGCGGTGACCGCGGTGATCGCTCTCGGCTGGGCCGGCGACACGCTGAGCGGGCTGCCGCTGACCGTTCCGCTGGCCGCCTTCGTCGGCTCGCTGGGGGCGGTCGCCATGACGTACCTGCTCGGGGCCGCCGGTGGGCGCAGCCGGTCGCCGGCCACCCTGATCCTGGCCGGCGTGGCGGTCTCCGCGTTCCTCTCCGCCGGGCAGACCTACCTGCTGCAACGCAACGCCGACAGCATCCAGCAGGTCTACTCGTGGCTGCTCGGCCGGTTGGCCACCGCCGGCTGGCACGACGTGCTGCTGGTGCTGCCGTACTTCGCCCTGACCGCCGTGGTGGTGCTGCTGCACCGGCGGGAACTCGACGTGCTCGCGCTCGGCGACGAGGAGGCCACCAGCCTCGGCCTGCACCCGCAACGCTCCCGCTACCTGCTGATCGCCGCCGCGTCGCTCGGCACCGCCGCCGCCGTCTCCGCGTCCGGCCTGATCGGGTTCGTCGGCATCATCGTGCCGCACACCGTACGGCTGCTCGCCGGCGCCAGTCACCGGGTGGTCCTGCCGCTGTCGATGCTGTTCGGCGCGGCCTTCCTGGCGTTGACGGACGTGGCCGCCCGGGTCGTCGCCGCGCCCGCCGAAGTGCCGATCGGCGTGGTCACCGCCCTGCTCGGCGGCCCGTTCTTCGTCCTGGTGCTGCGCACCGCCCGAAAGATGATCACGTGACGGGGCCCGCCGTCGAGGTGCGTGACCTGCACGTCCGCCTGGACCGCACGCCGATCCTGACCGGCGTGGACCTCACCGTCGCCGTCGGCGAGTGGGTCACCGTGATCGGCCCGAACGGCGCGGGCAAGTCGACCCTGCTGCGCGCCGTCGGCGGCCTGCTGCCCGCGTCCGGCGACGTCGCCCTCTTCGGTACGCCGACCAGGGCGCTGCCCCGCCGCGAGCGGGCCCGCGTGGTCGCCACCGTCGCCCAGTCCCCGGTCGTCCCGGCCGGCATGTCGGTGCTGGACTACGTGCTGCTCGGCCGGACCCCGTACATCGCGCCGCTGGGGCGGGAGTCCGCCGTCGACCTGGCCGTGACGCACGAGGTGCTGGCGCAGCTCGACCTGACCGGCTTCGCCCACCGGGAGCTGGCCACCCTCTCCGGGGGCGAACGGCAGCGGGTCTTCCTGGCCCGGGCGCTGGCGCAGGGGGCGACGCTGCTGCTGCTCGACGAGCCGACCAGCGCCCTGGACATCGGTCACCAGCAGGAGGTGCTGGAACTGGTCGACCAGCTCCGGCACACGCACGGACTGACCGTCCTGGCGACCATGCACGACCTGACCGTGGCCGGCGAGTACGCCGACCGCCTGGTGCTGCTCGCCGAGGGCCGGGTGGTCGCCACCGGCACCCCTCGTGAGGTGTTCACCGAGGAGCTTCTCGCCACCCACTACCGCGCCCAGGTCCGCGTCATCGACACCCCCCACGGCCCCCTGATCCTCCCCACCCGCCCCACCCCACCTCATCGATCCAGGGAAGATCGTCGTTAGTTGATCTCCCTGAACGACGATCTGCCCTGGATCGCGGAGCTGGGTGGGGGTGAGGCAGGGGTGGGGGTGAGGACGGAGAAGAGGGCGCCCTGGGGGTCGCGGAGGGCGGCCCAGCGGCCGGAGGCGCTGTCGCGCGGCGGGACCAGCACGTCGCCGCCCAGCCGGACGGCCCGGTCGACGGTGTCGTCGGCGTCCTCCACCGCGAAGTAGACCGACCAGTAGGCCGGCAGGTCGGCCGGGAATCCGTCACCGAGCGGCGGCATCATCCCGGCGACGACCCGGTCACCGAGCCGCCAACCGGTGTACGGGACGTCGTCGACGGGCTGGTCCTCCGGTTGCCAGCCGAAGACCAGCTCGTAGAAGACCTTCGCGCCCTCCGGGTCGGGGGTGACCAGCTCGTTCCACGCCATCGCGCCGGGAACGCCGAGCAACTCCGCGCCGGGCATCGTCATCGGCTGCCAGACGGAGAGGGCGGCGCCGGCCGGGTCGGAGAAGACCGCCATCCGCCCCTGGTCGAAGATCTCGAACGGGGGCACGAAGACCTGCCCGCCGGCGGCGGTGACCCGGCCCGCGACCAGGTCCGCGTCGTCCGTGGCCACGTACGTCGACCAGATCGGCACCTGGTCCGGGGCGGCCGGCGGCCCGGCCGCGGCGACCGCGTGCCCGTCCTTCCGGAAGACCGTGTAGCCGCCCGCCTCGGGCTGCGGCATCTCGTGCGTCGTCCAGCCGAACAGCTCCGGGTAGAAGCGTCGCGCGTCCGCGAGGTCCGGGGTGGCCAGGTCGGTCCAGCACGGTGTGCCGGGCGGGACGGTACCCACGTGTCCCCCTCTCGGCCGGGGCACGCCCGGTGGCACGCCCTGCCGGCATCCTGACACCGCAGCTCGGGTCGTGTCCGCAGATCACCACAGAAGGCAGATCGAGCCGGGCAGGGCCGGTCAGCACGGAAGGGCCGGAGGGGTCAGTGGAAGCGGCGGCCCTCGTCCCGGCGGTACGCCCACGCGGCGAGCGTCCCCAGCACCACCACCCAGACCGCCAGCATGACCAGCGAGAGCGGGGCGGGTCGGAAGTCGCCGACGGCCGCCCACATCAGCTCGACCGCGCCCCGGGTCGGCAGGTACGGCGCGACCGCCTCGACGAAGCCCGGCGCCGACCCGGGCGCGGAGAGCAGCCCACCGCCGAACGCCAACGGGAAGAAGATCACCTGTGCGACCACGATCGCCGCCTTGCTCGGCAGCGCGTACCCGATCGCGAGGCCGAGCAGCGCGAACGGCACGGCGACCAGGAGGATCGTCGCGATGGCCGCGCCGAAGCCGGGCAGGCTGATCCGCGCCTCGGTGGCCACCGCCGCGATCACCACCACCGGGACCAGGGACAGCAGCGTCATCAGCAGCCCGGCCAGCACGCGTCCGGCGAAGCGCGGCAGCGGCCCTGCCGGCAGGGTCCGGGTGTACGGCTCCCAGGGCTGCGCCCGGTCCTCGGCGACGCCGATGCCGTACTGGAAGATGTTGGCGCTCATCACCGCGAAGGTCACCATCGACGCGGTGGCGTAGGTCGCTGCCGTCGGATCGTCCCCGGCGAACGGCACCACGAAGAAGAGCATCGCGGCGGCCGGGAAGAACGCGTTGCCGACCACCGCCACCGGAATGCGGATGATCTCCAAAAGCTGGTATCGGGCGTGTACCAGGGCCAGTCGCACGGTCGACCTCCTCAGACAGCGGCCGGTCGGCCGTCGGCGCCGGCGTGGGCGGTCCCACCACCGTCGGTGGCGCTGGCGGCTCCGCCGTGGGTGGCGCTGGCGGCTCCGCCGTGGGTGGCGGTGATGGTGAGGAACGCCTCCTCCAGTGAGGTGGGGCGGACCTCCAGCTCCCGGAAGGGGACGCCGGCGCCGACCAGGTCCCGGACGAGCTGGTCGGCGTCGGCGGTGAGCAGGCGCACGCGACCCTCGGCGCGTTCGGCGCCCACCACGCCGGGCAGCTCGGGCAGCTCGTCGGCGGCGAAGCTGACCCGGCGGATGCCCACCACGTCCCGGACCGCCCCGACGGTGTCGTCGGCGAGCACCCGGCCCTGCCCGATCACCACCACCCGACGCGCCAGCGCCTCGATCTCCTCCAGGTAGTGGCTGGTCAGCAGCACGGTGCCGCCCTCGTCGTGGAAGTGGCGGATGCCGTCCCAGAGGGTGCGCCGGGCCTCCACGTCGAGGCCGGTGGTGGGCTCGTCCAGCAGCACCAGCCGGGGTCGGCCGACGAAGGCCAACGCCACCGCGAGCCGCCGCCGCTGCCCACCGGAGAGACCGCCGGTCTGCCGCCGGACCAGGTCGGACAGGCCGAACCGGTCGAGCAGCTCGGCCCGGGGCAGCGGGTCCGGGTAGTGGGCGCGACGAAGTCGACCACCTCGCCGACCCGCAACGTGCCGGGCAGGCCGGTCTCCTGCGGGGTGACCCCGACGGCGCGTCGGTTGGCGGCCGACCGGGGGTCGCCGCCGAACAGCTCCACCCGCCCGGACGTCGGCCGGCGCAGGCCGACCAGCAGGTTGAGCAGGGTGCTCTTGCCCGCGCCGTTCGGCCCGAGCAGGCCGACCAGCTCACCGGGCCGGACGGCGAGATCGACCCGGTCCAGGGCGAGCACGTCCCCGTACCGGCGGCTGACCTGCTCGGCAGCGGCGACGATCATGAGACCTCCTCGGGAGTCGGTCTACCGTTCTACTCCATTCGGGCAAGTGGGGCGGGCAGCGGGGTGGTGTGCAGCACGGTGAGCCGGGAGACGGCCCGGGTCAGCGCCACGTAGAGACGGTGCAGGCCACGGGGCTCGGCGGCCACCACGGCCGCCGGCTCGACAACCACCACGTGGTCGTACTCCAGGCCCTTGACCAGGGTGGCCGGGACGACGGTCACCCGGGTCGCCGGGTCCGGGGCGTCGGGGTCGCCGGTGACCACGTCGGCCGCGGTCAGCGCGGCGCGCAGGCCGGCCACCGCGTCGTCGGCCACGATCACCCCGACCGAGCCGTCGTGGGCCAGCGCGGCCCGGACCTCGGCGACCGTCGCCGCCGTCAGATCGTCCACGGTACGGACGTCGAGCGCGCCGTCCCGGCGGAGCGACTCGGCCGGCGGCACGTCCACGGCGAGCGCCGGAAGCAGCCGGTTGGCGAACGCGACCACCACCGCCGGCACCCGGAAACCGACCGTCAACGGCACCACCGCGGCATCCGGTTTGCCAAGGTGGGCCAGGCTTTCCCGCCAGTCGGTCGCGGCCCACGGGGCGGTGCCCTGCGCCAGGTCCCCGAGCAGGGTGACCGAGCCGTGCTCGCTGCGCCGGGCGATGGCCCGGCACTGCATCGGGGAGAGGTCCTGCGCCTCGTCCACCACCACGTGCCCGAAGCCGGTGGGCCGGTCGACCAGCCCGGCCGCCTCGTCGACCAGCACCGCGTCCGCCGCGCTCCACTTCGTGGCCTTCGCCGTACGGGCCGGCTTCGCCCAGGTCAGCCGGGCCTGCTCGGCGGGGGTGAGCAGACCGTCGGCGGCGGTGGCCAGCAGCTCCGGGTCGGCGAGCAGCCGGTGGACCAGGCCCTCCGGGGTGACCGCCGGCCAGACCGTGTCGAGGAACGCGGTGACCGGCCGGGACTTCCCCATCCGGCGCAGCCAGGCGTCCCCGGGGGACTCCGCCCGCCGGGCCTCGGCCTGCCGTTGCAGCAGCCCCACCACCCGGGCCCGGACCCGGTCCCGCCCGACGGCGTACGGCAGCCGTTCCCGGCGGGTCTCGGTGACCAGCCGGCGCAGCGGGTCCAGCCCGATCCGCCAGCGGTACGACCCGTCGGACACCATGATCGGCTCGGTGGGCTCGCCGATGTGCGACTCGACCGCCCGACGCAGCACCTCCGCCATCCGGACGTCGTGTTTGAGCGCCGCCACCGCCGGGTCGTCCACCGCCCGGACGGTGACCCGGCCGACCAGGTCCTCCACGGTGGCCTGCTCCACCTCGACCTCGCCGAGCGCCGGCAGCACCGCCGCGATGTACGACAGGAACGCCCGGTTCGGCCCCACGACCAGCACCCCGGAGCGGCGCAACCGTTCCCGGTGCAGGTAGAGCAGGTACGCGGCCCGGTGCAGCCCGACCGCCGTCTTGCCGGTGCCGGGGGCGCCCTGTACGCAGATCGAATCGGCCAGGTCGGCGCGGACCAGCTCGTCCTGCTCGGGTTGGATGGTGGCGACGATGTCCCGCATCGGCCCGACGCGGGGCCGTTCGATCTCGGCGGTGAGGATCCGGCTGGCCGTGCCGAGCTCCTCGCCCCGGTCGAGGCGTTCGTCCTCGAAGCTGGTGAGCGCGCCGCCGCTGAACCCGAACCGCCGCCGCACGGCGACGCCCTGCGGGTCCCGGGCGCTGGCCCGGTAGAACGACCGGGAGACCGGCGCCCGCCAGTCCAGCACCATCGGCTCGCCCGCCTCGTCGGTGACGTGCCGCCGCCCCACGTGGTACGCGTGACCGGCGTGCTCGACCTCGACCGCGTCGGACCCGGCGGCGGACCCGGGCGCGGACCCGGCGGCGGACCCGGGGGCGGGCGCGGCCGGGCCGAAGTCCAGTCGGCCGAAGAAGAGCGGCGTGCTCGGGTCGTCGGCGAGCTCGGCGACCCGGCGGGCCATGTGCCGGCCCAACTGCTCGGCGGTGTACGCGTCACCGGCGACCTTGTCGCCGCCGGCGAACAGGGTCTCGGCCCGTTCGCGCATCCGGCGCAGGGCCTGCCGGGACGCGTCCAGGTGCGCCTGTTCGGCGGCGAGCTCGTCCGCCAGGGACGTGGGGGCGTGCAGGATCATCCGACGTGCTCCTCGACGTGGGGGAAGACTCTGCCGCTCGCGTGTCCGACCGGACCGGTCGGCGCGGGACGTCCGCTGCGGTGCTGCACACCGCGGCCGTCAGCGGGAACGGAGATTCTACGCCCACCCCGACCCGGACACCGCCGGTTTTCCTGTGGTCGTATTTCCTGTGGTCGATGGCCTCGGCGCGACGACAGCTCGACAGGGCCGCATCCGCGAAGGCTGCGGTCGGGAAGTCGCGCCGACAGGGCTACGCCGGGGGCGCCGCCGGTGGGGCCTCGCCGGCATCGGCGGCCCGCCGCCCGTCCCGCATCGCGGTCCGCGGCACCGGCCCGTGCGTCCGGCTCGGGTGCGGGGTTGGCCACTTCCGTTGCCGCCCGCTGCGCCCGCCGGCGTCGGCGGGGATACGGTCGGGGCATGGACGACCGCGTCGCGCGCCCCCGGGTCGGGCACATCCAGTTCCTCAACTGCCTGCCGATCTACTGGGGGCTGATGCGGTCCGGCGCGCTGATCGACGTCGACCTGCACAAGGACTCGCCGGACCGGCTCAGCGCCGCCCTCGTCGCCGGTGACCTGGACATCGGCCCGATCTCGCACGTCGAGTACCTGCGGCACGCCGACGAGATGCTGCTCCTGTCCGACCTGGCGGTGGGCAGCGACGGCCCGGTGCTCTCGGTGAACGTGGTGTCGACCCGGCCGTTGGCGGAGCTGGACGGGCGGCGGGTGGCGCTGGGCTCCACGTCCCGTACCGGTGTGCTGCTGGCGCAACTGCTGCTCGCGCAGCGGTACGGCGTCCGCCCGGAGTACTTCCGCTGCCCGCCGGATCTGACCCAGATGCTGCTGGAGGCGGACGCCGGGGTGTTGATCGGCGACGTGGCGCTGCGGGCCCTGTACGAGGCGCCGCGTCGCGGCCTGGCCGTGACCGACCTGGGGCAGGCCTGGCAGGAGTGGACCGGCCTGCCCATGGTGTTCGCCGTCTGGGCGGTCCGTCGGGACTTCGCCGCCGCCCATCCCGGCCTGGTCAAGGGGGTGCACGAGGCGTTCCTGCGCTCGCGGGACCTCTGCCTGGCCGAGCTGGACGAGGTGGCCGCGTCGGCGGCCCGCTGGGAGCCGTTCGACGCGGCGACCCTGGCGTCGTACTTCCGGGCGCTGGACTTCTCGCTCGGCTCCCGCCAGGTGGCGGGGTTGCGGGAGTTCGCCCGCCGGGCCGCCGAGGCGGGTGAGGCGCCCGCGCTGCCGGCCGGCGGTCCGGAGTTCTTCACCGGCTGACCCGGCCGGCGCCGGCCGGGTCAGCCGGTGGCTGCTCCCGGCCGGGTCAGGTGGCTGCCGCGTGGAGCTGCTCGGCGACCTTCTGGCAGTTGTCCATGCCGTAGTCGTAGCCGAGGGCGATCGGGTAGCGGACCATCACGCCCATCGTCCAGCCGTCCCCGATGGCCAGGCAGTTGACGTGGATCTCCTGCTCGCGGGTCCGGTCGACCCAGCCGTTCTTGATCGCGATCTGCTTCTGCTCGGCGGCCGGGAACGCCTTGCGGATGCCGAAGTCGCCGGCGCCCCGGACCAGCTTCATCTCCTTGATCAGCCAGTCGGTCCACTCCGGGCCGGCGGCCCGGCCGTCGGCGATGCAGGCGCCCATCCGGGCGGTGTCCCGCGCGGAGAGGTTGGTCCGGCTCCAGCCCCCGTCGGCGGCCGGGCCGCTGTCGGTGAGCTTGCACGTCGAGACCAGCCGCTGGATCGAGGCTTTGCCGCCGATGGAGCGGTAGAACTGCTCCGCCCGGGTGTTGTCGCTGTCCCGGATGATCTTCGTGGCGTCGGCGAGCTTGGCCTCGCTCACCGTCTTGCCGGCGGCGTCGGCGCGGCGCAGGTAGTCCGCCACGATCCACGCCTTGATCAGCGAGGCGGTGGTGTTGGTCTCGGCCATGTTGTCCGAGCCGGAGAGCTGCCCGGTACGGGTGTCCAGCAGGCTCCAGCTCCACCAGCCCTCGGCGTCCAGGTCGACCTCGGTGGGGCGCAGCGGCAGCGGCTCCAGCGTCGGCGAGGGCGACGGGGTGGGGCTCGGCGCCGTCCGGGCGCTGCGGTCGGGTGAGTCGCCCGTCCGGGCGACCGGGTCGGCGTTGGTCCCCCAGAGCGCGACGGCCGGCGACTCGAACGGCGAGCCGGGCAGCAGCCGGAGCGCACCGAGCACCAGCCCGACCAGCACCACGCCGACGCCGATCAGCCGCAGCGGTGACGGGTCGCCGCCCGGTCGCCCGGCCCGCCGGTTGCCCGCCATCAGGGCTTCACCAGCGGCTGCGGGATCTTCAGGGCGCCACCCGGTTGCGGGGTGACGAGCTGGGTGGTCACGCTCTGGCAGACCTTGGCCCCGTAGTCGAGGCCGTGTTCCCTGGGGTACCGCATCATCACCGCGAGGCTCCACTTGTCGGTCACGGCAAGGCAGTTCAAGTGCCACTGTAGGTCCGCCCAGAGCAGCGTCCAGCCGTTCTTGATGCTGACCGGCCCCTGGGCGGTGATCTGCTCGGGCAGGCCGTCGATGATCCCCCACCGACCGCCGCCCTGCTTGAGCTGCTGGTCCGCGGCGGCCGTGGTGCCCCGGACCTTGCTCATCTCGTCCAGCAGGTAGGACGTCCACTTCGGGCCGGCGGCGGTGCCGTCGGCGATGCAGTCACCCATCCGGACGGCGTCCCGCGGCGACATCTGGGTGTACGCCCACCGGGCCCTCGGGTCGAGTTTCGTGTCGGTCAGCTTGCACAGCCTGATCAGCCGTTCCACCACGGCGCGGCTGCCCCCGGCCCGGTAGAGCGACTGCGCGGCGTCGTCGTTGCTGTCCCGGATGGCGGTGCTGATCTGCCGCTTACGGGCGGCGGTGAGTGGCTCGTCCCCGAGTTGGCGCAGGTGGTCGGCGGCGATCCAGGCCTTGATCATCGACTCGGTGGAGTTGGTGGTGGTGAGGTTCTTCGACCCGGAGATCTCGCCGTTGGACCGGTCCATCAGGGCCCAGGAGAGGTACTTGCCGTCGAACGGGACGGAGACGGTCGCGTTCGCCAGGGTGGGTGGCGCGGGCGTGGCCGGCGGGGGCGTCGCGACGCTCTCCGTGCCGCCGTCGCCGTCGTCGGCTAGGCGCGCGTACGCGGCGGGGACCAGCATGCCACCGCCGAGCAGGATCGCCACGATGGCGAGCGCCAGGATCACGCGGGGACGCATGAGTGGGGGAACTCCCAGAGATCAGGGGCCGGGGGACCAGACTGTTCTGACGTGTCCGTCGGCGGATCGCCGGACCGGGGAGACGGCCGTTGCGGTGGCGATCGTCGTGAGCCGATCGGTGTGACCGGCAAAGTCTACGTCCGGACGCGCGCGGAGCCACCTTCGCGACGCCGGGGACGGCGCAGTAAACCGGAATGCAGCCGAGCTTGTGGGTATATGTCCTGATTCAGTGGTGTGTTTTGCCTCACTGTCAACGGGTGGGCGACTCGCGTCCGCCTCGGAGGGGATCCGTCCGGTCACTCATCGTGCCGGCGTTGTGCTGTTACACCCCTCTGGCGCGATCCGGTTGGAGCTGTAACACTTGAAAGGTGTACGGCAACGACTTTCCGAACCCGGACGAGACGCCCGGCGGCGGCCTGCTCGATCAGGTCGAGGCGGCGGAGGCGGCCCTGCGGGAGGCCGCCGCCCGTGGCCGACCCGACGCCGGGCCGGTGGGCGGGGCCGACCCGGCGGCGTACTTCGCCGAGGTGATCGGCGCCGACCAGAAGATCGAGCCCCGCGACTGGATGCCGGAGGCGTACCGCAGGACGCTGATCCGGCAGATCGCCCAGCACGCCCACTCCGAGATCATCGGCATGCAGCCGGAGGGGAACTGGATCAGCCGCGCCCCCTCGCTCAAACGCAAGGCGATCCTGCTCGCCAAGGTGCAGGACGAGGCCGGGCACGGGCTCTACCTCTACTCCGCCGCGGAGACCCTCGGCATCAGCCGGGACGAGCTGGTCCAGCTCCTGCTCGACGGTCGGCAGAAGTACAGCTCGATCTTCAACTACCCCACCCTGACCTGGGCCGACGTCGGCGCGATCGGCTGGCTGGTGGACGGCGCGGCGATCGTCAACCAGGTCCCGCTGTGCCGCTGCTCGTACGGGCCGTACGCGCGGGCGATGATCCGGGTCTGCAAGGAGGAGTCGTTCCACCAGCGGCAGGGCTACGAGATCCTGCACACCCTGGCGCACGGCACCGGGGCGCAGCGGGCGATGGCCCAGGACGCGGTGGACCGCTGGTGGTACCCGTCGCTGGCGATGTTCGGCCCGCCGGACGGTGACTCCACCCACTCCGCGCAGTCGATGGCCTGGAAGATCAAACGGTTCTCCAACGACGAGCTGCGGCAGCGCTTCGTCGACATGTGCGTCGGCCAGGCCGAGGCCCTCGGCCTCACCCTGCCCGACCCCGACCTGCGGTGGAACGACGAGCGGCAGGCGTACGACTACACCCAGCCCGACTACGCGGAGCTGCTGCGGGTGATCAAGGGCGACGGCCCGTGCAACCGGGAGCGGATCACCCACCGCCGCGCCGCCCACGCCGAGGGCGCCTGGGTCCGTGAGGCCGCCACCGCCTACGCCGCCAAGCAGGCGGCCCGCCAGCGGGAGTTGGTCGCATGAGCCGCGAGGAGCTGTCGCCGCTGTGGGAGGTCTTCGTGCGGGCCCGGCGCGGGCTGTCGCACACCCACGTCGGCAGCCTGCACGCCCCCGACGCCGAGCTGGCCCTGCGCAACGCGCGGGACCTCTACACCCGGCGGCAGGAGGGCGTGTCGATCTGGGTGGTGCCGGCCGCCGCGATCACCGCGTCCAGCCCGGACGAGAAGGACGCCTTCTTCGACCCGGCGGCCGACAAGGTCTACCGCCACCCCACCTTCTACGAGGTGCCGGACGGGGTGGCCCACCTGTGAACGACGACCTCTTCCGGTACGCGCTGCGGCTCGGCGACGACGCCCTGATCGCCGCGCAGCGGCTGGCCGGGTGGGCGACCCGCGCTCCGGAGATGGAGGAGGACGTCGCGCTGGCCAACATCGCCCTCGACCAGCTCGGCGCGGCCCGCCTGCTGCTGACGTACGCGGGCGAGCTGGAGGGGGCCGGGCGGGACGAGGACGCCCTGGCCTACCTGCGCGACGACCGGGAGTTCCGCAACTGCCTCCTGGTGGAGCTGCCCAACGGCGACTTCGCGGTGACCATGGCGAAGCTGCTCTTCCTCGCCGCCTACCAGCGGTCGACCTACGGGTCGCTGGTGACGTCCACCGACGAGCGGCTGGCCGCGATCGCGGAGAAGACCCGCAAGGAGGTCGCCTACCATCTCGACCACGCCGCGCTCTGGGTGCGCCGGCTCGGCGACGGCACCGAGGAATCGCACCGGCGGATGCAGGCGGCGGTGGACGAGATCTGGCCGTACACGCACGAGCTGTTCGCCGCCGACGAGACGACCGCCCGGCTGGCGGCGGCCGGGCTGGTCGCCGCCCCGGTCAGCTACCGGGGGCAGTGGCTGGAGACGGTCGAGGAGGTGCTCGCCGACGCCACGCTGACCCGCCCGGCCGACGGCTGGGGGCCGTCCGGGGGCCGCGACGGCGTGCACACCGAACACCTGTCGTACCTGCTGGCCGAGATGCAGGTGCTGCACCGCGCCCACCCGGGGGCGACATGGTGACGTCCGAGGCGACCGCGACGGCGGTGGCGGCGGTGGCGGCGGTGGTGGACCCGGAGATCCGGGTGCTCACCATCGACGACCTGGGCATCCTGCGGTCGGTCGACGAGGATCCGGCCACCGGGCGGATCACGGTCACCATCACCCCCACCTACACCGGCTGCCCGGCGATGGACGTGATCCGCGCCGACATCCGTCGGGCGCTCGCCGCCGCCGGTCACCCCGACGCCGAGGTCCGTACCGTCCTGCGCCCGGCCTGGAGCACCGACTGGATCTCCGAGGCGGGCCGGGCCAAGCTGGCCGCCGCGGGCGTCGCCCCGCCGGCCCCGACCGCCGGCCCCGGCCGCGTCGTCGCGCTGACCCTCGGCGTCCGCTGCCCACGGTGCGGGTCACCGGAGACCGAGCAGATCAGCCGGTTCGGCTCGACCGCCTGCAAGGCGCTGTGGCGGTGCCGGGCCTGCCGGGAACCCTTCGACCACCTGAAGGCGCTGTGACCGTCACGATCACCAGGCCGGCCCGTCGCCGGCCGGTCTTCCATCCGCTGCCGGTCGTCGCCGTCGACCGGCTCACCGACGACGCCGTGGCGGTCAGCTTCGCCGTACCGGAGGAGCTGCGCGCCGTCTTCGCGTTCCAGGCCG
This sequence comes from Micromonospora sp. WMMD882, assembly GCF_027497255.1. Lineage (NCBI taxonomy): Bacteria > Bacillati > Actinomycetota > Actinomycetes > Micromonosporales > Micromonosporaceae > Micromonospora > Micromonospora sp. WMMD882. The sequence goes on along the minus strand of NZ_CP114903.1, from coordinate 4,076,005 downwards.
GCCAGCATCTCACCGTACGCCGCGTGGCTGACGACGGCGGCGAGGTGCGGCGGTCGTACTCGATCTGCTCGACGCCCGACGACCTGGCCCGGCACGGGCGGCTGCGGATCGGCGTGCGGGAGGTCCCCGGCGGCGCGTTCTCCACCTTCGCCTGCGGGGCGCTGCGCTCCGGCGACACCGTCGACGTGCTGCCGCCGCTGGGGCATTTCACCTCGGCGTTCGCGCCGGACCGGGTCCGGCGTTACGGCGCGGTGGTGGCCGGGTCGGGCGTCACCCCGGTGCTCGCGCTGACCGCGACCGCCCTGGCCGTCGAGCCGGCCAGCACGGTGACCCTGGTGTACGGCAACCGTACGGCCAACACGGTGATGTTCGCCGAGGAGCTGGCGGACCTGAAGGACCGGTACCCGACCCGGCTGCACCTGGTGCACGTGCTGTCCCGGGAGCCGGGCGAGTCGCCGCTGCTCTCCGGGCGGATCGACGCCGACCGGCTGGGCCGGCTGCTGGACAGCGTCGTGCCCGGTGACCGGATCGACGAGTGGTTCCTCTGCGGCCCGTACGGGATGGTGGTCGACGCGCAGGCGGTGCTCGCCCAGCGGGGCGTGCCGGAGTCGGCGGTGCGCGCCGAGCTTTTCCACGTGGACGCGCCGCCGGCGCCGCCGCTGCGCCCGGCCGACACGCCGGGCGCCGGGGCGGAGGTGACCATCGTGCTGGACGGTCGGGCGTCCACCTTCACCATGCGCCCTGACGAGCGGGTGCTGGACGCCGCGCTGAAGGTCCGCGGCGAGCTGCCGTACGCGTGCAAGGGTGGGGTCTGCTCGACCTGCCGGGCGAAGGTCGTGGCCGGCGCGGTGACGATGGCCCGCAACTACGCGCTGGAGCCGGACGAGGTGGCCGCCGGTTACGTGCTGACCTGCCAGTCCAGTCCGACGACCGACACCCTCACCGTCGACTACGACGCCTGACCTCGACAGCATCGGCCGTGCTGGCCGGACGGCATACACGGCTGCGCACGCTTTGCTCTGCCGCCATCCACGCGCCAGCCACCCTCGGTGACCGGCGTTCCCGGCACCGGGGACCACTCCGAACGGCAAGTTCCCTGGTCAGTGTCGGTGTCGCGGATATGGGTGCAGAGCAAAGGAAACCGGAGGCAGTGTTGCGGCCCGACGGGGGTCACGTGGCGTGTCCGGCAGCCGTCCATGCCATCCCGGCCCGCAGGGAACCCGACGGACCGACCTTGCGCCCGTCGGCTACCCGGTCAGGCGGGTCGTTCCGGCTCGGTGCGGAGGCGGGCGGTCCAGTAGGTCAGGTCGGAGCGGCGCTCGACCAGGGTCACCGGCTCGCCGCGCCCCGGTCGTCGCCGAGCGCCTCGGCGGCCTCCGGTGAGACCAGCACGACGGTGTAGCGGGGCCGCCTCGATCTCGGCCTCGGTGAGCTGCGGCTCGTACCGGTGCGGGGTGGTTGTTGCGTCCATCGGTCCTCCCCGGCGGGGGGTGGAAGCGGACCCGGCAGTCCTCCCAGCCGGTGGGTGAGCCGGGTTTCGCGCTTCCTCGACCACTTCGGCCACCTCTGGGCCCCTGGACATCCGGTCTGCCGACGGCATCCAGCGCCCGCCCTTGGTCAGTCCCGCCCGCGCATCGGTCGCTGTCGTACGTCACACGCACGCCTGGCATGACGAGACGTCTGGCCGGGCGACGTAGGCTCGGGGCGTGACGACGGTGAACCGGGAGATCGACGACATCCTGCGGCACGGCGCGGACGGCGGGCGGATCACGCCCGAGGAGGCGCTGCTGCTCTACACCGAGGCGCCGTTCCACGCCCTCGGTGAGGCGGCCGACGCGGTACGTCGGCGGCGGTACCCGGACAACGTGGTCACGTACCTGATCGACCGCAACATCAACTACACCAACGTCTGCGTCACCGCGTGCAAGTTCTGCGCGTTCTACCGCGCGCCGAAGCACTCCGAGGGCTGGACCCACCCGACGGAGGAGATCCTGCGCCGCTGCGGCGAGGCGGTCGAGCTGGGCGCGACCCAGGTGATGCTCCAGGGCGGCCACCACCCCGACTACGGGGTGGAGTACTACGAGGAGCTGTTCTCCTCGGTCAAGAAGGCGTACCCGCAGCTCGCCATCCACTCGATCGGCCCGAGCGAGATCCTGCACATGGCGAAGGTCTCCGGCGTCAGCCTGGACGAGGCGATCGCCCGGATCAAGGCCGCCGGGCTGGACTCGATCGCCGGGGCCGGGGCCGAGATGCTGCCGGCGCGCCCCCGGAAGGCGATCGCGCCGCTGAAGGAGTCCGGCGAGCGCTGGCTGGAGGTCATGGAGCTGGCGCACCGGCAGGGCGTCGAGTCGACCGCCACGATGATGATGGGCACCGGCGAGACCAACGCCGAGCGGATCGAGCACCTGCGGATGATCCGGGACGTCCAGGACCGGACGAACGGTTTCCGCGCCTTCATCCCGTGGACGTACCAGCCGGAGAACAACCACCTCAAGGGGCGCACCCAGGCGACCGCGCTGGAGTACCTGCGGCTGGTCGCGGTGGCCCGGCTGTTCTTCGAGACCGTTCCGCACCTGCAGGCGTCCTGGCTGACCACCGGCAAGGACGTCGGTCAGCTCGCCCTGCACATGGGGGTGGACGACCTGGGCTCGATCATGCTGGAGGAGAACGTCATCTCCTCGGCCGGCGCCCGGCACCGCTCCAACCTGCACGAGCTGATCGCGATGATCCGTTCCGCGGGCCGCGTCCCGGCGCAGCGGGACACCCTCTACCGTCGGTTGGCGATACATCACACGCCGGCCGACGATCCGACCGACGAGCGGGTCGTCTCGCACTTCTCGTCGATCGCGATGCCGGGCGGCGGGGCCGGAAAGTCATTGCCATTGGTGGACGTCCGATAAACGCTGGGTAATCGTCGGCTTTTGTCGGACGTCGACCGAACGGGCAATGGTTGCCCGGCGACACGGTTGATCAGAGTGGCTGATGGGGCCAGTGTGACCTGGGGCTGGGGCCGGGAAGCTCCATCAATCCGGACAATCCTTAAGTCAGTCTTAGCCCGGCAGCTCACAACGCGTTCCCCAGTGGGGTAGCGAGGATGATCGCAGAACGCTAACGTGCGGTCGGCGGTGACGGACGCGATCGCGAATCCGACCGCAAGCCTTCCGTCTTCCATGGGGGAACCCTTCATGATCTTCCGTAACCGTCCGTTGGCGCGGTTCGGCGCTGCCGCTCTGCTCGCCTCCGGCGCGTTCACCGTCCTCGGCGCCCCCGCGTACGCGGCCGGCGCCGAGACGGACCTCTCGCTCGACGTGGTCGGCGCCCGGGTCGCCGCCGGCGCCTCGGGCAAGATCGCGTTCGCCAAGGTCACCAACAACGGTAAGAACACCCCGAGCACGTTGGGCATCCGCGCGGACGTGTCGAAGGTGGACTTCGACAAGGTGGCGGCCGTGCCGATCGTCGACGAGTGCGACATCGAGGGCGAGGGCGAGACCCCGACCGCCTGGGTCTGCTCGGTGCCCAAGGAGGCCCTGCCCGGCCCGGGCGAGACCATCGAGGTGCCGCTGGCGGTCTTCAAGACCGGCGAGAAGCTCGACGGCACGTACGAGGCCCCGATGAACGTCACGCTGGTGTCGCCGGACGACACGGACGACAGCAACAACAGCAAGGACGTCACCGTCGAGCTGACCGACGAGAGCGGCCCGGACCTCACCGTCTTCGCCCCGGACGTCAAGCAGGCCGTCAAGGTCACCTCGGACGGCGAGATCAGCGTCGTCGGCGACCTGCGCGCCGGCGAGACCGGTCAGCTCCTGTACATGGTGGCCAACCAGGGTGACCAGGCCGTCGCCGGACTGAAGCTGACCATCAAGCTGCCCAAGGGCGTCACCTTCACCGAGACCGAGCGGGACTGCGCCGTCAACTCGGCCAACACCGAGGCGGTCTGCACCTACGGCGACTTCCCGCTGATCCCGGTGGACCAGGACGAGGACGGGGACGACAAGCAGTTCTCCGCCGCCGAGTTCTACCACCTGCTCTCGGTCGCCGGTGACGTCAAGGCCGGCGCGCTGACCGGCGGCAGCGTCACCGTCGAGGGCATCCTGCCCGAGCGGGGCGTCAAGGCCTTCACCAAGGAGGCCAAGAACCTGCCGGCGAACGCGACCGGCATGTCCGGCGCCGACGTCGACGCCAGCGACAACACCGACGGGTACGCGGTCGTCGTCGCCGCCACGGGCGGCGCCGGCGGCGGTGACGGCGACGAGGGTGGCCTGCCGGTGACCGGTCCGCAGGCCGGCCTGATCGGCGGCATCGGCGGGACCGTGCTGCTCGCCGGTGGCGTCATGTTCCTGGTGTCCCGCCGTCGTCGGGTGGTCCTGGTGACCCCGGGCGACGAGCGGCCGACCGCCTGACGGTCGTCATCCATCGGCCCAGGAGGGCCGTTCACATAACGCACCGCGACGGGGGCGGGATGGGCGACCATCCCGCCCCGGTTGTCTCTCCGTCCACTGTCTACAGGGACCGCCTTCCTGAGATCCGCAGGAAGGTCCCCGCAGCTCCCAACCCCGAGGGAACGATGACACTGCGCAATCTTCCGGCGCTGGCCCGAGCCGGCGCCGTCACCCTGCTCACCGCGGGCCTGGTCGCGGTCGGCGCCCCGGCGTACGCCGCCGACCAGGCTGACCTCGCTCTCGTGCCGGTCAGCACCCAGCTCGCCCGGGGCGTCACCGAGGCGAAGGCCAAGCCGTTCGTGTTCACCGTGGACAACACCCGCGGCACGGTCGACGCCCGCGACGTCACCGTCAGCGTGGACGCCCGCAAGGTCGACCGGAAGAAGGTCGGCTTCGTCGTGCCGGAGGGCTGCCAGCGGCAGCGGGTGGCCGTCTGGTCCTGCGTCCTGGGTGACCTGGCTGCCGGCACCAGCGAGAACTTCGTCATCCCGCTGTTCAGCAAGACGACCCGGGGCGACGCCGGCACGCTGAGCGTGACCGTCGGCTCGGAGACCGCCGACCCGGAGCGCGACGACAACAGCGTCGACGTCGACCTGACCGTCACCCGGCCCGGGTACGACCTGGTCACCTGGGCCCAGGACGTGTACGCCGACGTCGAGGTCGACGGCGCCGCCGACGAGACCGGCCTGATGCCGGTGCGGCCCGGCCAGACCGCCCCGCTGGACTGGGCGGTCTACAACGGCGGCAGCCGACGGGCGACCGGCGTCTTCTACGGCGTCACCCTGCCCGTCGGGGTCAGCTTCGCCGAGCTGCCGGCCACCTGCGTGCGGCAGGACCTCGACGGCGCGGCCCAGGCGTTCTGCGAGGACCGCGCGGTGGTGCTCAAGCCGGGTCAGTACTACACCGACACGATCCGGGTGAAGGTCGCCGAGGACGTCACCGAGCCGGTGCTCCGGGTCGGCAACATCTTCGCGTACGGCCTCAGCCAGGCCGCCGCGGGCCAGCCGCTGGAGCAGCCGCGGGCCGCCGACGCGACCCAGCGCCGTACCTTCACCGAGGTGGACCCGGGTGACAACAGCGCCGTCTTCGACGTGTTCGTCGACCTGTCGGCCGGCCCCGGCCCGTCGCCGACCCCGACCGGTGAGCCGACGGTCTCCCCGGGCCCCTCGTCGAGCCCCTCGCCGGGGACCGGTGGCGACGGTGGCGACGGTGGCGACGGTGGCGTCGGCGGCGGTGACGGCGACGACGGTGGCCTGCCGGTGACCGGTGTCCAGGCCGGGCTGATCGGCGGGATCGGTGGGGCGGTGCTGCTCGCCGGCGGCGTCATGTTCCTGGTGTCCCGCCGTCGCCGGGTGCTCCTGGTGACTCCGGACGACGAGCGGCCGACCGCCTGACCGCCTGACGCGCGAACGCGGGGCCGGCCGGGGTGACCATCACCTCCGTCCGGCCCCGCGTTCGTCCGCCCCCACGGTGGTCCGGTCCGGCGTTGGTCCGGTCCGGCGTTCGTCCGCCCCCACGGTGGTCCGCGCCGGCGTTGGTCCGGTCCGGCGTTCGTCCGCGCCGGCCGGCCCGGCCGGCCGGTGGGTCGGCGCGGCTGGCAGAGTGGAGGGATGAGCCGTACCCCGCAGGGCCAGCGCGCCGGTCTGGACAAGCAGCCGCACGAGATCGCCACGATGTTCGACGGCGTGGCCGCCCGTTACGACCTGACGAACACGGTGCTCTCCTTCGGTCAGGACCGCTTCTGGCGGCGGGCGACCAGGGCCGCGCTGGAGCTGCGCCCGGGGCAGCGGGTGCTGGACGTGGGGGCCGGCACCGGGGTCTCCACCGAGGAGCTGGCCCACTCCGGGGCGTACGCGGTGGGCGCCGACCTGAGCCTGGGCATGCTGGCCGCCGGCCGTCAGGTCCGTCCCCGGGTGCCGCTGCTGGCCGGGGACGCGCTGCGGCTGCCGTTCGCCGACGCCACCTTCGACGCGGTGACCATCTCGTTCGCCCTGCGTAACGTGACGGACCCGGACGCGGCCCTGCGTGAGCTGGCCCGGGTCACCCGGCCGGGCGGACGGCTGGTGGTGTGCGAGTTCTCCTCGCCGACGAACGCCGCCTTCCGTACGGCCTACCTGTCGTACCTGATGCGGTCGTTGCCGGCGGTGGCGCGGGCGGTGTCCAGCAACCCGGACGCCTACGTCTACCTGGCGGAGTCGATCCGGGCCTGGCCGGACCAGCCGGCGCTGGCGGCCCGGATCGGCGCGGCCGGCTGGCGCCGGGTGGCGTGGCGCAACCTGACCGGTGGCGTCACGGCCCTGCACCGCGCGACCCGCGACTGATCAGACCCGGTCACTCCCCCCTCGGCCCTCCACCGACCCGCCCACCCACGCGCGGTCGCTGTTTCACGGAAGTAGCGGTGTCGATGCCGTCGGAGGCCCCCACCTCCTGGATATGGCGCGCTCGCTCGACGCGGGGACGTGGGGCGGCGCGTCGCTCATATTCGCGGTTATCCGTTTTTGGGGGGGTTTGTCGTCGTAGGCTGTCCGCCATGACCGGAGCAGACGAAGCGGACGCGGTGGCCACCGTCGACGAGGACGACACCCGGGAACTCGTCGCCCAGTTGCGGCAGCTCGCCGGGGCCGATCCGGCGACCGTCCGTCAGGTCGTGGCCGAGGTGCTCAGCGCGCTGGACCGGGCGGCCGGCGGGGCGCTGCGGGACCAGTTCCCCGAGGCGATCCGGCTGGACGTCGGGCTGGATCCGGCGACTCCCGGTCACCCCTGAGTTACTGGTCAGGGCCCGAAAACCCGCCCTCCAGGCAAGTTAGGGTCACCTAAGCACGGCTGGTGGTAGCGACGGTCATAGACTCCTCTCCGTTGGCTTGTGAAGCATTTCACGAGCGTAGGGGAGGAGGCCCGGATGACGACGGTCGAGCGTGACGCCGACGTGATCGTCGTGGGCGCCGGACCCGGCGGCTCGGCGACCGCGTACCACCTGGCGCGCCACGGGGTGCGGGTGCTGCTGCTAGAGAAGACCGAGTTCCCCCGGGAGAAGGTCTGCGGCGACGGGCTGACCCCCCGGGCGGTCCGTCAGTTGATCCGGATGGGGGTGGACACCTCCCCCGAGGCGGGTTGGCTGCCCAATCGGGGTCTGCGGGTCATCGGCGGCGGTCTCCGGCTGGAGCTCGACTGGCCCGATCTGGCCAGCTTCCCCAACTACGGTCTGGTGCGCACCCGGCTGGACTTCGACGACCTGCTCGCCCGCCGGGCCGTGGCGGCCGGCGCCGAGCTGCGTACCGGCGTGAACGTGATCGAGCCGGTGCTCGACGACGACGGCCGGGTGACCGGGGTGACCGCCGAGGTCGGCCCGGACAAGGCCCCGGCCAGCTTCCACGCCCCGCTGGTGGTCGCCGCCGACGGCGTCTCCGGCCGGTTCCCGCTGGCGCTCGGCCTGACCAAGCGGGAGGACCGCCCGATCGGCGTCGCGGTCCGGCGCTACTACCGGTCCCCGGCCAAACACGACGACGACTACCTGGAGTCGTGGCTGGAGCTGCGCAGCAAGGGCAGCGACGCGCTGCTGCCCGGGTACGGCTGGATCTTCGGTCTCGGTGACGGCCGGGTCAACGTGGGCCTGGGCGTGCTGAACTCCTCCTCCGCCTTCGGCAAGACCAACTACCGCCGGCTGCTCACCGACTGGCTGGCGAACACGCCTGCCGACTGGGGGATGACCGACGAGGCGAACGCCGAGGGGCCGATCCTCGGCGCGGCGTTGCCGATGGGCTTCAACCGGGTGCCGCACTACACCCGGGGCGTGCTGCTGGTCGGTGACTCCGGCGGCATGGTCAACCCGTTCAACGGCGAGGGCATCGCGTACGCGATGGAGTCCGGCGAGATCGCCGCGGAGATCGCGGCGCAGGCGCTCGCCCGGCCGGCCGGCGTGCTGCGCGAGCGGGCGCTGACGGCCTACCCGGCGGAGCTGAAGGCGCGGTTCGGCGGCTACTACCGGCTCGGCGGCATCTTCGTGAAGCTGATCGGCCGTCCCGAGATCATGCGGATCGCCACCCGGCACGGCATGCCGCACCCGATGCTGATGCGCTTCGTGCTCAAGCTGCTGGCCAACCTGACCGATCCGCGCGGCGGTGACGCGATGGACCGGGTCATCAACGCGATGACGAAGGCGGCGCCAGCGGTCTAGGACACCCCCCGGTAACAGTTGCCGGAGGTGAAGTTAATAGTGTGATTTCGCCAACCACCCGACGCCGACCCCTACGCCAGCCACCGACGCCAACCACCGAGGGCAGGGAAGGACGAGCAGGAGACCACGATGACGCTCTCGCCTTACGCACCCATCATCGGGCTGTTCGCCCTCGCTGCGGCGTTCGCGCTCTTTTCGATCGCCGCCGCCCGCCTGACCGGCCCGCGCCGCTACAACAAGGCCAAGCTCGAAGCGTACGAGTGTGGCATCGAGCCGAGCCCGCCACCGGTCGGCGGCGGTCGGTTCCCGATCAAGTTCTACCTGACGGCGATGCTCTTCATCGTCTTCGACATCGAGATCATCTTCCTCTACCCCTGGGCGGTCTCGTTCGACGCCCTGCCGATCTTCGGCTTCGTGGAGATGGTCCTGTTCATCATCGCGGTCTTCGTCGCGTACGCCTACGTGTGGCGGCGCGGCGGCCTGGACTGGGACTGAGGGAGGAAGCTCAGATGGGTATCGAGGAGAAGCTTCCCGCCGGCATCCTGCTGACCTCGGTGGAGAAGCTGGTCAACTGGTCGCGGAAGTCCTCGGTCTGGGGAGCCACCTTCGGCCTGGCCTGCTGCGCCATCGAGATGATGGCCGCCGGCGGCCCGCACTACGACATGGGCCGCTGGGGCATGGAGGTCTTCCGGGCCTCGCCCCGCCAGGCGGACCTGATGATCGTCGCCGGCCGGGTGAGCCAGAAGATGGCCCCGGTGCTGCGGCAGATCTACGACCAGATGGCCGAGCCCCGGTGGGTGCTCTCGATGGGCGTCTGCGCCAGCAGCGGCGGCATGTTCAACAACTACGCCATCGTGCAGGGCGTCGACCACGTCGTCCCGGTCGACATGTACCTCCCCGGCTGCCCGCCCCGGCCGGAGATGCTCATCGACGCGATCCTCAAGCTCCGCGAGAAGATCGGCCACGAGCCGCTCGGCCCGAACGGCCGCAAGATGCTGGAGGCCCGCCAGGCCCGCGGTGACGTGCCGGTGGTGCCGTACGGCTCGATGCCGTCGTCCTACCGCGAGGACAAGGCCCGGCGCGCCGCCTGGACGCAGGCCGTCAAGGAGGGGCGCGAGGAACAGCTCCGGATCGAGAACTGGATGAACGCCCAGAACCACCTCCACCCGCACGGGGGCATCAAATGACGGCTCCGAACGACAGGATCGACGACGGTGGGGTGCCGGTTCCGGTGGCGCCGGCCGGGGCCAGCACCGGGGCGCCGGCCGAGTACCCGCCGGCCAGCCCGGCCGGTCGCGGCATGTTCGGCATCCAGGGCTCCGGTGACACCTCCGGCTTCGGCGGGCTGGTCCGGTCGCGGCAGACCATCGAGGAGGCCCCACGCCCGTACGGGAGCTACTTCGACGAGGTGCGCGACGCGCTGGAGGAGGCGTACCCCGGGTTCCAGGACGCGATCGAGAAGGTCGTGGTGGACCGGGGCGAGCTCACCCTGCACGTCCGGCCGGAGAAGATCGCCGAGGTCTGCCAGGTGATGCGGGACGACCTGGCCCTGCGCTTCGAGCTGTGCTCCTCGGTCTCCGGGGTGGACTACCTGGGCTCGGACGGGCGTCGGCTGCACGTGGTCTACCACCTCACCTCGATGACGTACCGCCGTCGGGTGCGGCTGGAGGCCGCCGTCTCCGCCGAGGACCCGCACCTGCCGAGCGTGACCGCCGTCTACCCGACCGCCGACTGGCAGGAGCGGGAGGCGTACGACATGTTCGGCGTCGTCTTCGACGGCCACCCCAACCTGACCCGGATCCTCATGCCGGACGACTGGGAGGGGCACCCGCAGCGCAAGGACTACCCGCTCGGCGGCGTGCCCGTCGAGTACAAGGGCGCGGAGATCCCACCGCCGGACCAGCGGAGGTCGTACCAGTGAGCACCCCGAGCTACGCCACCGAGCGCGAGACGACCGAGGGCAGGGTCTTCACCGTCACCGGCGGGGACTGGGACACCATCGTCTCCGCCACGGACCCGATCAACGACGAGCGGATCGTGGTCAACATGGGTCCGCAGCACCCGTCCACGCACGGGGTGCTGCGGCTGATCCTGGAGTTGGAGGGCGAGACCGTCCGCGAGGCGCGGTCGGTCGTCGGCTACCTGCACACCGGCATCGAGAAGAACCTCGAGTACCGCAACTGGGTGCAGGGCTCCACCTTCGTGACCCGGATGGACTACCTCGCCCCGATCTTCAACGAGACGGCGTACGCGCTGGCGGTGGAGAAGCTGCTCGGCATCACCGACGACATCACCGAGCGGGCCACGGTGATCCGGGTGCTGATGATGGAGCTGAACCGGATCTCCTCGCACCTGGTCTGGCTGGCCACCACCGGCATGGAGCTGGGCGCGATCTCGATCATGCTGTACGGCTTCCGCGAGCGGGAGTACATCCTCGACATCTTCGAGAGCATCACCGGCCTGCGGATGAACCACGCGTACGTCCGGCCGGGCGGGGTCGCCCAGGACGTGCCGGACGACGCGATCGTCAAGATCCGCAAGTTCCTGAAGATGATGCCGGAGAAGCTCAAGGAGTACGAGGACCTCCTCTCCGGGCAGCCGATCTGGGTCGAGCGGACGCGGGACGTCGCCGTCCTCGACGTCACCGCCTGTCTCGCGCTCGGCGTGACCGGGCCGGTGCTGCGCTCCGCCGGGCTCCCCTGGGACCTGCGCAAGACCGAGCCGTACTGCGGCTACGAGACGTACGAGTTCGACGTGCCGACCCACCCGGACGGCGACGTCTGGGGCCGCTACCAGGTCCGGCTGGCCGAGATCCGGGAGTCGTTGAAGCTGGTCGAGCAGGCGCTCGACCGGCTGCGGCCCGGCCCGGTGATGGTCGCCGACAAGAAGATCGCCTGGCCCGCGCAACTCGCCATCGGCGTGGACGGCATGGGCAACTCCCTGGAGCACGTCGCCAAGATCATGGGGCAGTCGATGGAGTCCCTGATCCACCACTTCAAGCTGGTCACCGAGGGCTTCCGGGTCCCGCCGGGCCAGGTCTACGTGGCGATCGAGGCGCCGCGCGGCGAGCTGGGCGTGCACGCGGTCTCCGACGGCGGCACCCGGCCGTACCGGGTGCACTACCGGGAGCCGAGCTTCGTCAACCTCCAGGCCCTCCCGGCGATGGCCGAGGGCGGCCTGATCGCCGACGTGATCGCCGGTGGCGCCTCGCTGGACCCCGTGATGGGCGGTTGTGACCGGTGAGCGCGAGGAGCGAAGCGAAGCGGAGCACCAGGCACCTGCGCGAGGAGCGAGCGGAGCGAGCCCCGCAGTCGCGGGCAGAGGACGGCGCGGCCGCGAACGGAAGGCGACGTTGATGAGTGTTTTCACCGACGAGACTCGGGCGCGGGCGCGCGAGATCATCTCCCGCTACCCGGCCGACCGGTCGCGGTCGGCGCTGCTGCCGCTGCTGCACCTGGTGCAGTCCGAGGAGGGTTACGTCTCCCCGGCCGGCGTGGAGTTCTGCGCCGAGGCGCTCGGCCTGAACAAGGCCCAGGTCGGCGCGGTCGCCACCTTCTACACCATGTACAAGCGCCGGCCGACCGGCGACTACCTGGTCAGCGTCTGCACCAACACGATGTGCAACGTGCTGGGCGGCCAGGAGGTCTACGACACCCTCGCCGAGCACCTGGGCGTCGGTCACGACGAGACCACCGCCGACGGGACGATCACCCTGGAGCATGCCGAGTGCCTCGCGGCCTGCGACTACGGCCCGGTGATGACTGTCAACTACGACTTCTTCGACGGCGTCGACCCGCAGACCGCGCTGGGCGTGGTCGAGGAGCTGCGCGCGGGCGGCCGACCGATGCCGACCCGGGGCGCCCGGCTCTGCACCCTGAAGGAGATGTCGGTGCAGTTGGCCGGCTTCGCCGACGAGCGGGACGGCGCGGTCGCCGACGGCGGCCCCGGCGAGCCGACCCTGCGTGGGCTGCGCCTGGCCCAGCAGCACGGCATCTCGGTGCCGGGCTTCGACCCGAGCACCCCGATCCGCAGCAAGGCCGAGGCCGACCGGGCCGCCGCCGAGGCGAAGGCCAAGGCGGAGGCCGAGAAGGCGCAGGCGGGTCGGCCCGCGCCGGCCGGTGAGCCGGCGACGCCGGCGGGGGCCAGCGGCAGCACCGCCCCGGACGTGAAGGCCCCGGACGACAAGTCGCCCGAGGTGCGTGCCGCCGAGACCCGGCAGCCGGACGCGCGGACCGCCGTGCCGGACGCGCCGGGCACCAAGGTCCCGGTCGACGGCGCTCCGCCGGCCGCCCGGGACGCCCGGGAGGCGGAGGCCGCCGGCGCGGCGGCCAACCCGCCGGCCGGGGACGCCAAGCCCGCCGGCGACGACGCCGACGCGCAGGAGCGCTCCCTCAAGGAAGCGGAGGCCAACAAGTGACGACGCCTCGGCCGGAGACCCTGGCCAAGCTCACCCCGGTGCTCACCAAGCGGTGGCTGTCGCCGGACGCGTGGCGGATCGACACCTACCAGAAGCTGGACGGCTACGCCGCCCTGCGCAAGGCGCTCAAGGCGCACCCCGACGACCTGATCCAGCTCGTCAAGGACTCCGGCCTGCGCGGCCGGGGCGGCGCGGGCTTCCCGACCGGCCTGAAGTGGGGCTTCATCCCGCAGGGCGACGGCAAGCCGCACTACCTCGTGGTCAACGCCGACGAGGGCGAGCCGGGCACCTGCAAGGACCTGCCGTTGATGACGCACGACCCGCACTCGCTGGTCGAGGGCGTGATCATCGCGTCGTACGCGATCCGCGCCAACCGGGCGTACATCTACATCCGCGGCGAGGCGGTGCACGCCGCCCGCCGGCTGCGCAACGCGGTGCGGGAGGCGTACGCGAAGGGTTTCCTCGGCCGGAACATCCTCGGCTCCGGCTTCGACCTGGACCTGGTGGTGCACGGCGGGGCCGGCGCGTACATCTGCGGCGAGGAGACGGCGCTGCTGGACTCCCTGGAGGGTTTCCGGGGCCAGCCGCGGCTGCGTCCGCCGTTCCCGGCCACGCACGGCCTGTACGCCTGCCCGACGGTGGTCAACAACGTCGGCACCATCGCCAGCGTGCCGTACATCGTGCTGGGCGGGGCGGACTGGTGGAAGAGCATGGGCACGGAGAAGTCCGCCGGCCCGATGATCTACTCGCTCTCCGGCCGGATCGCCGACCCGGGTCAGTACGAGTGCGGCCTGGGCATCACCCTGCGTGAGCTGATCGAGCTGGCCGGCGGGATGCTGCCGGGGCACAACCTGAAGTTCTGGACCCCGGGCGGCTCGTCGACCCCGCTGCTCACCGCCGAGCACCTGGACGTCCCGCTGGACTTCGAGGGCGTCGCGGCGGCCGGGTCGATCCTCGGCACCACGGCCACCCAGATCTTCTCCGACCAGGACTGCCCGGTCTACGCGACGTACCGGTGGCTGGAGTTCTACCACCACGAGTCGTGCGGCAAGTGCACCCCGTGCCGGGAGGGCAACTTCTGGATGGTCCGGGTGTACCGGCGGATCCTCGCCGGTCAGGGCACCCACGAGGACCTGGACACCCTGCTCGACACCTGCGACAACATCCTCGGCCGCTCGTTCTGCGGTCTGGGTGACGGCGCGACCAGCCCGGTCACCTCCTCGCTGAAGTACTTCAAGCAGGACTACCTCGACTACATCGAGGGCCGCACCGCTCCGAAGCTGTCGGAGAAGACCCTGGTGGGGGCGCACTGATGAGCGCGAGGAACGAGCTTGCGAGTCCCGCAGTCGCGAATGGAGAGCGGCTGATGCGAGCGCGAGGAGTGAGCGGAGCGAGCCCCGCAGTCGCGAGCGAAAGGCTGGCGCAGTGACCGACGTAGCGAAGCAGACCGAGACCGTCACGCTGACCATCGACGGTGTCCAGGTCACCGCGCCGAAGGGCGCGCTGCTGATCCGGGTGGCCGAGCAGATGGGCACCGAGATCCCGCGGTTCTGCGACCACCCACTGCTGGCCCCGGCCGGCGCGTGCCGGCAGTGCCTGGTCGAGGTGGAGGGGCAGCGCAAGCCGGTCGCCTCCTGCACCCAGCCGGTGGCCGAGGGCATGGTGGTCCGGACCCAGCTCACCTCTCCGGTCGCCCAGAAGGCGCAGGAGGGGATCATGGAGCTGCTCCTGGTCAACCACCCGCTCGACTGCCCGATGTGTGACAAGGGCGGTGAGTGCCCGCTGCAGAACCAGGCGATGTCCACCGGCCGGACCGACTCCCGCTTCCACGAGCACAAGCGGGAGTACCCCAAGCCGCTGAACATCTCCACCCAGGTCCTGCTGGACCGGGAGCGCTGCGTGCTCTGCCAGCGCTGCACCCGCTTCTCCGAGGAGATCGCCGGGGACAAGTTCATCGACCTGATGGGCCGCTCCTCCGCCGAGGAGATCAACATCTACCGGGACGAGGCGTACGGGGCGCCCGACGGCGAGGACGCCGGCGACGTGCCGTTCAACTCGTACTTCTCCGGCAACACCGTGCAGATCTGCCCGGTCGGCGCGCTCACCGGCGCCCAGTACCGGTTCCGGGCCCGCCCGTTCGACCTGGTCTCCACCCCGAGCGTCTGCGAGCACTGCTCGGCCGGTTGCGCGCAGCGCACCGACTGGCGGCGGGGCAAGGTGCTGCGCCGGCTGGCCGGCGACGACCCGCAGGTCAACGAGGAGTGGAACTGCGACAAGGGGCGGTGGGGCTTCCAGTACACCCGCGCCTTCGACCGGATCACCACCCCGCTGGTACGGGACACGAAGACCGGTGAGCTGCGCGAGGCGTCCTGGAGCGAGGCGCTCACCGTGGCCGCCGAGGGGCTGGCCGCGGCCCGTGACGGCGGTCAGGGCGCGGCGGTGCTCACCGGCGGCCGGCTGACCGTCGAGGACGCCTACGCGTACGCGAAGTTCGCCCGGGTGGTGCTGAACACCAACGACATCGACTTCCGGGCCCGGCCGGTCTCCCGCGAGGAGACCGAGTTCCTGGCCAGCGACGTCGCCGGGATCACCGACGTCACCTACGCGGACGTGGAGAACGCCCCGGCGGTGGTGCTGGCCGGTCTGGAGCCGGAGGAGGAGTGCCCGATCCTCTTCCTGCGGCTGCGCAAGGCGTACCTGAAGAAGAAGCTCACGGTGTACGCGCTCGCGCCGTTCGCCACCCGTGGCCTGGAGAAGCTCGGCGCGAAGCTCGCCCGGGTGGTGCCCGGCGAGGAGGCGCTGCTGCTGGCCGAGCACGACACGGTAAGCGAGGCGCTCAGCACGCCGGGCGCGATCCTGATCGTCGGCGAGCGACTGGCCAGCGTCCCCGGTGGCCTGTCGGCCGCCGCCGACGTGGCCCGGCGTACCGGCGCGAAGCTGGCCTGGGTGCCGCGGCGCGCGGGTGACCGGGGCGCGGTGGACACCGGCTGCCTGCCGAACCTCCTCCCGGGCGGTCGGCTGGTCACCGAGCCGGCGGCCCGCGCCGAGCTGGGCGAGGCGTGGGACATCGCGGCCGGGGTCATCCCCAGCCAGGCGGGCCGGGACACCGACCGGATCGTCGCCGACGCCGCGGCCGGCAAGCTGGGCGCGCTGGTGGTGGCCGGGGTCGACCCGGCCGACCTGGCCGACCCGCGGCTGGCCGAGCAGGCCCTCGACGAGGTGCCGTTCCTGGTCAGCCTGGAGCTGCGGATGAGCGCGGTGGCCCGGCGGGCCGACGTGGTCTTCCCGGTCGCCCCGGTGGTCGAGAAGGCCGGCAGCTTCCTGGACTGGGAGGGTCGGCTGCGGCCGTTCGACGCGGTGTTGCAGACCCCGGCGATGGCCGACGGCCGGGTGCTCGACGCGCTCGCCGCCCGGCTCGGGGTCACCCTCGGCACCGGGGACGTGCTGAGCGTCCGCCGGGAGCTGGGCGCGCTGCCGGCCACCCGGACCGACCGTCCCGCCACCCCGTCGGTCGCGCCGCAGCCGGCGCCGCAGCCGGGCGCGGGCGAGGCGGTGCTGGCCACCTGGCACCAGCTCGTCGACCTGGGCAGCCTCACCGACGGCGACGAGATCCTGGGCGGCACGGCCCGGCTGCCGCTGGTCCGGCTGGGCAAGGGCACCGCCGAGACGCTGGGGGTCGCCGACGGCGACCCGGTGACGGTGGGCACCGACCGGGGGGCGCTGACCCTGCCGGTGGCGATCACCGAGATGCCGGACGGCGTCGTCTGGCTGCCCACCAACTCGCCCGGTTCGACCGTGCGGCGCAGCCTCGGCGCGACGTCCGGAGCGGTGGTGCGCGTCTCCGCGGCCACGGCCGCCCCGGTCGCGGCCGACGCCGCCGACCGTCCGGGTCCGCTCCTCAACACCGGGGGTGCTGCCCAGTGAGCCCCGCAGTCGTGAACGAAGGGGGTGCCCAGTGAACGCGGTCTACCTCGCGCAGGATCCGACGCTCGCCGACTTCGGCCAGGACCCGTGGTGGCTGGTCCTGATCAAGGTCCTGTTCGCCTTCGTCGTGTGTGTGCTCGCCACCCTGCTCGGCGTCTGGTTCGAGCGGCGGGTCGTGGGCTACATGCAGGTCCGGCCGGGCCCGAACCAGATCGGCCCGCTCGGTCTGCTCCAGACCCTCGCCGACGGCCTCAAGCTGGCCTTCAAGGAGGACATCCTCCCGAAGGCGGCCGACCGGGTCGTCTACTTCTTCGCCCCGGCCGTCTCGGTGATCTGCGCGGTCACCGCCATGTCGGTGATCCCGTTCGGTCCGATGGTGAGCATCTTCGGTCACCGGACGCCGCTCCAGGTCACCGACGTGTCGGTGGCGGTGCTGGTGGTGCTGGCCCTGTCCTCGCTGGCGGTCTACGGCATCGTGCTGGGCGGCTGGGCCTCCGGCTCGACGTACCCGCTGCTCGGCGGGCTCCGCTCCACCGCCCAGCTCATCTCGTACGAGGTGACGCTCGGGCTGAGCGTCGTCGCGGTCTTCATGACCGCCGGCACGATGTCGACCAGCGGGATCGTCGCCGCCCAGGCCAGCGGCACCCAGCTCAACGTGTTCGGGCAGGAGTTCTCCGCCCCCGGCTGGTACGCCCTGCTGCTGTTCCCCAGCTTCGTGATCTTCTTCATCGGGATCGTCGGGGAGACCAACCGGGCGCCGTTCGACCTGCCCGAGGCGGAGTCCGAGCTGGTCGCCGGGTTCCAGACCGAGTACAGCTCGCTGAAGTTCGCGCTCTTCATGCTCTCCGAGTACGTCGCCATGGTGACCATGTCGGCGTTCACCGTGACGCTGTTCCTCGGCGGCTGGCGGGCCCCCGCGCCGATCACCACGTTCTGGGCGGGCGCCAACTCCGGTTGGTGGCCGATGCTGTGGTTCTTCGGCAAGGTGGTCCTGCTGGTCTTCGTCTTCGTCTGGCTGCGCGGCACCCTGCCCCGGCTGCGGTACGACCAGTTCATGCGGCTGGGCTGGAAGGTCCTGCTGCCGGTCAGTCTGCTCTGGATCCTGGTGCTGGCCACCATGCGCAAGTGGGAGATCATGACCCCCGGCCTGCGTTACGGGGTGGCGGTCCTCGGCGGCGTGACGCTGCTGGCGCTGCTGTTCTGGCCGAACCGGAAGCCGGAGCGGAAGCTGACCCCGCAGGAGGTCGTCGACCGTCGGCCGCACGGCAGCTTCCCGGTACCCCCCATGGACCTGCAAGTGCCACCGAGCCCGCGTACCCGGCGGGTGGTGGCCGAGCGGGAGCCGGCCAACGTCGGCGCCAGCTCCGACCCGAAGGAGGTGTGACGTGGGCGGGATCACCGGAACGTTCAAGGGCTTCGGCGTCACCTTCTCGCACATGTTCAGGAAGGTCGTCACGACCGACTACCCGTTCAAGCCACCGACCCCGGCGCCGCGCTACCACGGGCGGCACATCCTCAACCGGCACCCGGACGGGCTGGAGAAGTGCATCGGCTGCGAGCTGTGCGCGTGGGCCTGCCCGGCGGACGCGATCTACGTCGAGGGCGGCGACAACACCGAGGAGCAGCGGTTCTCCCCGGGTGAGCGGTACGCCAGCATCTACCAGATCAACTACGCCCGTTGCATCTTCTGCGGGCTCTGCATCGAGGCCTGCCCGACCCGTTCGCTCACCATGAGCAACGAGTACGAGCTGGCCCGGGACAACCGGCAGGATCTGATCTTCACCAAGGAGCAGCTCCTCGCGCCGCTGCTGCCCGGCATGGAGCAGCCGCCGCACCCGATGCGGCTGGGTGACAGCGAGAAGGACTACTACGTCGGCGCGCTGGAGAACCCGGGCACCTCGGCCGGGGCGGAACGCTCCCCGATGGGCCCCGGCCGGTACGCGCTCGACGACCACCCGGGGGTCACCTTCCCCGGCGCCGAGCAGGCCGCCCAGCGGGCCGAAGCGGGCAAGGGAGACACGGCATGACCACGTCTACGGTGCTGGCCGCGGCGGGCGAGGTCTCCGGCGGCGAGGAGGTCACCTTCTGGATCCTCGCCCCGCTGGCGTTGCTCGGCGCGATCGGCATGCTCTGGGCGCGTAACGCGGTGCACTCGGCGCTGTGGCTGGTGCTGACCATGCTCTGCCTCGGCGTCTTCTACGTCCTGCAGGCCGGGCCGTTCATCGGCATGGTGCAGATCATCGTCTACACCGGCGCGATCATGATGCTGTTCCTGTTCGTGCTGATGCTGGTCGGCCGGGACGCCTCGGACTCGCTGATCGAGACGCTGCGCGGGCAGCGGGTGGCGGCGATCCTGCTCGGGCTGGGCTTCGCCGGCCTGGTCGCCGGTGGCCTGTCCCGCGCGCTGGACGGCACCACCCCGGTCGGCCTGGAGGAGGCCAACGCCGGCGGCAACGTCCAGGGCATCGCCGAGCTGCTGTTCACCAAGTACGTCTTCGCCTTCGAGCTGACCTCGGCGCTGCTGATCACCGCCGCGGTGGGCGCGATGGTGCTGGCGCACGTCGAGCGGCGCCGGGAGGACAAGGTCGACCAGATCGCGACCATGAAGGCCCGCTTCCGGCCCGGCAACTACCCCGGCCCGAAGCCCGGCCCCGGTGTCTTCGCCACCTCCTCCTCGGTGGCCACCCCGGCCCTCCTGCCCGACGGCCGGCTGACCGACCGCGGCATCTCCGAGATCATGCCGGTGCGGGAGATGACGGCCGAGGAAACCATCCTGAAGGGGACGGACCGATGACCCCTGACTACTACCTAATCCTGGCCGCGGTGCTGTTCACCATCGGCGCGGTCGGGGTGCTCGTCCGGCGCAACGCGATCGTGCTGTTCATGTGCGTCGAGCTGATGCTCAACGCGGCCAACCTGACCCTGGTCACGTTCAGCCGGATCAACGGCGACCTGAACGGCCAGATCATGGCCTTCTTCGTGATGGTGGTGGCCGCCGCCGAGGTCGTCGTCGGGCTCGCGATCATCATGTCGATCTTCCGGACTCGACGCTCGGCGAGCGTCGACGACGCCAACCTGCTCAAGTACTAAGGGGCCGACGCAGTGGAAGAGACTGTGCGTTACGCAGAGGCCACGGGTCTCCTCGGCAGCGTCTGGCTGCTGGTGGCCGTCCCGCTGGTCAGCGCGGCGATCCTGCTGCTGCTCGGGCGGCGGGCCGACCGCTGGGGGCACTGGCTCGGGGTGGCCGCGATCGGGGCCGCGTTCGTGCTGGGTCTCAGCTACTTCTTCCAGCTGCGCGGCCTGGAGAACAAGTCCGTCGAGCTGAGCCTCTGGGACTTCATCACCGTCGGTGACCTCCGGGTGGACTTCGGCCTGCTGTTCGACCCGCTGGCCGCGGTCTTCGTCCTGCTGATCACCGGGGTGGGCTTCCTGATCCACCTGTACGCGGTCGAGTACATGGCGCACGACCCGGGCCGGCGACGGTTCTTCGCGTACTTCAACCTGTTCGTCGCCGCCATGCTGCTGCTGGTGCTCGGCAACAACTACGTGATGCTCTACTTCGGCTGGGAGGGCGTCGGTCTGGCGTCGTACCTGCTGATCAGCTTCTGGTCGGACCGGCCGAGCGCGGCGACGGCCGGCAAGAAGGCGTTCCTGATGAACCGGGTCGGCGACGCCGGCCTGGCCATCGGCATCTTCATCATGTTCGCCACCCTGGGCACCACCCAGTACGACGAGGTCTTCAACGGCGTCACCGGCCTGGCCGGCGGCACCGTCCTGGCGCTGGGCCTGCTGCTGCTGCTCGGCGCGACCGGCAAGTCCGGCCAGTTCCCGCTCCAGGCGTGGCTGCCGGACGCGATGGAGGGCCCGACCCCGGTGTCGGCGCTCATCCACGCCGCCACCATGGTCACCGCCGGCGTGTACCTGATCGCCCGGTCCAACCCGGTGTTCTCCGCCAACGGGACGCTCCAGCTCGTGGTGGTCAGCGTCGGCGCGCTCACCCTGCTGCTGGGCTGCGTCATCGGCTCCGCCAAGGACGACATCAAGCGGGTGCTGGCCTGGTCCACGGTCAGCCAGATCGGCTACATGTTCCTCGGCGTCGGGCTGGGCGGCGCGGCGTACGCGCTGGCCATCGTGCACCTGCTGGCGCACGGCTTCTTCAAGGCCAACATGTTCCTCGGGGCCGGTTCGGTCATGCACGGCATGAAGGACCAGGTGGACATCCGCCGCTTCGGCGGGCTCTCGAAGTACATGAAGGTCACCTGGATCACGTTCATGATGGGCTGGCTCGCCATCATCGGCATGTTCCCGTTCTCCGGCTTCTTCTCCAAGGAGCCGATCATCGTGGCCGCGTTCGAGCGGGAGGACTGGACGGCCTGGCTGTTCGGCGGGGCGGCGCTGCTCGGCGCGGGGCTCACCGCCTTCTACATGACCCGGTTGTTCGTGCTCACCTTCCACGGCCCGAAGCGGTGGACCGAGGACATCGAGCACCCGCACGAGTCGCCGGCCCTGATGACGATTCCGCTGATCCTGCTGGCGGTCGGCTCGGTCGGCGCCGGTTTCCTGCTCGCCACGTCGGTGCCGGACTGGCTGGAGGCCACCGCCGGGCTCGGCGGCCAGGAGGAGGGTCACCACGCGGTGCTGTCGCACACCGTCATCACGATCCTCTCCCTGCTGGTCACGGTGCTCGGCGCCGGGCTGGCCTGGATGCTGTTCCGCAACGGCACCGCCACCACGCCGCAGCCGGCCGGGGTGCTGGTCACCGCCGCCCGGCGCAACCTCTACACCGACGCGGTCAACGAGGCGGTCTTCGAGAAGCCGGGCGTCTTCCTGACCCGGGCGCTCGTCTTCCTGGACAACCGGGGCATCGACGGCCTGGTGAACGGTCTGGCCGCGGGCGTGGGCGGCGGCTCGGCCCGGCTCCGGCGGCTGCAGACCGGCTTCGTCCGGTCGTACGCGACGTCGATCCTCACCGGCGCGCTGCTGGTGGTGGCCGCGTTCCTGGCCGTACAGGCGGGGTGGTTCGCGTGATCGACCTCTTCCCGGCCGCCGCTGCCGGCGGATCGCGCAGTAACGACGGAGGTAAGGCCGCATAATGTCCGACTTCCCCTTCCTCTCGGTGCTGACCGTGGCGCCGCTGGTCGGCGCGCTGATCGTGGTCTTCCTGCCGCGTGACCGGCCCGACTTCGCCAAGCAGGTCGCCTTCGTCTGGTCGCTGGCGGTGCTGGCGCTGACCGTGGTCATGTGGGTGGCCTTCAAGACCGGGGGCGAGCGGTTCCAGTTCCGCGAGTCCTACACCTGGATCCCGCAGTGGGACGCGAAGTTCACCTTCGCCGCCGACGGCATCGCGCTGGTCATGCTGATGCTGATCGCGGTGCTGGTGCCGCTGGTGATCCTGGCCTCCTGGCACGACGCGGAGCAGTCCAAGCGGTCCGTCCCGGTCTACTTCGCGCTGCTGCTGGTGCTGGAGAGCACCATGATCGGCGTCTTCGCCGCCGCCGACGTGTTCCTGTTCTACGTGTTCTTCGAGGTCATGCTGGTGCCGATGTACTTCATCATCGGCAGCTACGGCAGCCACCGACGCCAGTACGCGGCGGTGAAGTTCTTCCTCTACTCCCTGGTCGGCGGGCTGTTCATGCTGGCCGCCGTGATCGGCCTCTGGGTGGTCGGCGGGAAGACCTTCGACTGGCAGACCCTGGTGCAGGCGGACATCTCCACCGGCACCGAGCGTTGGCTGTTCCTCGGCTTCTTCGTCGCGTTCGCCATCAAGGCGCCGTTCTTCCCGTTCCACACCTGGCTGCCGGACGCCGGTGGGGCGGCCCCGGCCGGCGCCGCCGCGCTGCTCGTCGGCGTGCTGGACAAGGTCGGCACGTTCGGCATCCTGCGGTACTGCCTGCCGATGTTCCCGGAGGCGTCGAAGTGGTTCGCGCCGTGGGCGCTGGCGCTGGGCGTGATCGGCATCATCTACGCCGCGCTGCTCGCGGTCGGCCAGAACGACCTGAAGCGGCTGGTGTCGTACACCTCGATCGCGCACTTCGGGTTCATCGGCGTCGGCATCTTCGCCTTCACCACCCAGGCCGGCACCGGCGCGGTGCTCTACATGGTCAACCACGGCCTGGCCACCGGCCTGCTCTTCCTGGTGGTGGGCATGCTGGTGGCCCGCCGGGGCTCGGCGCTGATCAGCGACTTCGGCGGCGCGGGCAAGCTGGTGCCGGTGTTGGCCGGGGTGCTGTTCTTCGCCGGTCTGGCCTCGCTGGCGCTGCCCGGCACCGCGCCGTTCGTCTCCGAGTTCCTGGTGCTGATCGGCACGTTCACGGTGAACAAGCCGGTCGCGGTGATCGCCACGCTGGGCATCATCCTGGCCGCCGCGTACGTGCTGTGGATGGTGCAGCGCACCACGCAGGGCACCCTGAACCCGGCGTTGACCGAGGTCGAGGGCATGCGGCGGGACCTGAACCTGCGCGAGAAGGTCGTGGTCGCCCCGCTGATCGCGCTGATCGTGCTGCTCGGCTTCTACCCGAAGCCGCTCACCGATGTCATCAACCCGGCCGTCCAGGCGACCATGCAGGACGTCGGCAGTACCGACCCCGCGCCGACGGTCGGCAGCGTCCAGGAGGCAGCAAAGTGACCGAGCAGCTCAAGTTGCCGTCTATCGAGTATCTGGGGCTTCTGCCGATCCTGGTGATGCTGGGCGCGGCCCTGCTCGGCGTGCTGGTGGAGGCGTTCGTGCCCCGCCGGGGCCGGCACCCGGTCCAGCTTCTGCTCGCGCTGGTGTCGGTGGTGGTCGCGTTCGTGGCGGTGATCTTCGCCGACGACCGCCGGGGCATCACCATCGGCGGGGCGATCGCGGTGGACGGGCCGACGCTCTTCCTCCAGGGCGGCATCCTGGTCCTCGCCGGGGTGGCGCTGCTGCTGATCGGCGAGCGGACCGTGGAGCGGGGTGGCGCGTTCGTCGCGCAGGCCGCGGTCACCGCCGAGTCGGCCGACGACCGGCGGCAGGCGGAGGGGCAGAACGGGACGACCGAGGTCTTCCCGCTGACCACCTTCGCCATCGCCGGCATGTTGATCTTCGTGGCGGCGAACGACCTGCTGACCATGTTCATCGCGCTCGAGGTCTTCTCGCTGCCGCTGTACCTGCTCTGCGCGCTGGCCCGTCGGCGCCGGCTGCTCAGCCAGGAAGCCGCGATGAAGTACTTCCTGCTCGGCGCGTACGCCTCGGCGTTCTTCCTGTTCGGCGTGGCGCTGGTGTACGGCTTCACGGCCGGTCTGCCGAACCGGCCGGCCGGGGTGGACCTGGACACCGTCGCGGTGGCGGTGAGCGAGTCGACGTCCAGCCGGGTGCTGCTCTTCGCCGGCATCGCGTTGATCTCCATCGGCCTGCTGTTCAAGGCGGCGGCGGCGCCGTTCCACGTCTGGACGCCGGACGTCTACCAGGGCGCGCCGACCCCGGTCACCGGGTTCATGGCGGCCTGCACCAAGGTGGCCGCGTTCGGCGCGCTGCTGCGCATCTTCCACGTGGCGTTCGGCGGGGCGGCCTGGGACTTCACCCCGGTGCTGGGCGCGGTGGCGGTGCTCACCATGCTGGTCGGGGCGGTGCTGGCGGTCACCCAGACCGACATCAAGCGGCTGCTGGCGTACTCGTCCATCGCCAACGCCGGCTACCTGCTGGTCGGCGTGCTCGCGCCGGGCAGCGGTGGTCTCTCCGGCACGATGTTCTACCTGGTCGCGTACGGCTTCTCGGTGCTGGCCGCGTTCGCTCTGGTCACCCTGGTCCGGGACGCCGACGGCGAGGCCACCCACCTGTCCCGCTGGGCGGGGCTGGGCCGGCGTTCGCCGCTCTACGCCGCGCTGTTCACGTTCGTCCTGCTGGCCTTCGCCGGCATCCCGCTGACCAGCGGTTTCACCAGCAAGTTCGCGGTCTTCGGCCCGGCGCTGGAGGGCGGGCAGGCGTGGCTGGTGATCGCCGGCGTGCTGACCAGCATGGTGCTGGCCTTCCCGTACCTGCGGGTCGTGGTGATGATGTGGCTCTCCGAGCCGGGTGACGCCACCCCGACGGTGACCGTGCCCGGCGGGCTGACCGCCGCCGCCCTGATGATCGGGGTGGCCGCCACGCTGCTGCTGGGCGTTCTTCCGGGCCCGCTGCTCGACCTGGCCGACGGGGCCGCGCAGTTCATCCGATGACCGATCGGCGGTTCCGGTCGGGGCTGCCCCGACCGGAACCGGTCGAACGGGTGTGGCATGGTTGAGGGCGTGGAGACAGCGGCTGGCCAGCGAACAGGCGCCACCGGCTCCGGCAGCCGCCGGAGTCGGCCGAGCGCGGGTCAATTCGACTCGCTCGGGCTCTATCTTGCCGACCCCCGGATCGAGGCGTCCGTGCTCGGGCTGCTCGAAACGGTCGAGGTCGAGCTGCGGGCGAGCGTGGCGAGCGCCGATCCGCTCGTCGGCGAGGCCGCCCGGCACCTGATGGAGGCCGGCGGGAAGCGGTTCCGGCCGCTGCTGGTGGCGCTGGGCGCCCAGTTCGGTGATCCGACCGGCCCGCAGGTCGTCCCGGCCGCCGTGGTGATGGAGCTCACCCACCTGGCGACGCTCTACCACGACGACGTGATGGACGAGGCGGCCGTCCGGCGGGGCGCGCCGAGCGCGAACTCCCGCTGGACGAACTCGGTGGCCATCCTGGTCGGCGACTACCTCTTCGCCCGGGCCGCCGACATCGCCGCCGACCTGGGCACCGAGGCGGTACGCCTGCAGGCGCGCACCTTCGCCCGGCTGGTGCACGGCCAGATCGCCGAGACGGTGGGCCCCCGGGCCGGTGACGACCCGGTCCGGCACTACCTGCACGTGATCGCCGAGAAGACCGGCTCGCTGATCGCCACCTCCGCCCGCTTCGGCGGCATGTTCGGCGGCGCGCCCGCCGCGCACGTCGACGCCCTGGCCGGGTACGGCGAGACGATCGGGCTGGCCTTCCAGCTCTCCGACGACCTGCTCGACATCTCCTCCGAGTCGGTGCAGTCCGGCAAGACCCCGGGCACCGACCTGCGCGAGGGCGTACCCACCCTGCCGGTGCTGTACGCGCTCGCCTCGGACGACGCCGACCCCGCCTCGGCGCGGCTGCGGGAGATCCTGGCCACCGGTCCGCTCACCGACGACGACCTGCACGCCGAGGCGCTGGGTCTGCTCCGGGAGTCCCCGGCCCTGAAGCGGGCCCGGGAGACCGTCCGCAGCTACGCCGAGGAGGCCCGCGAGCGGCTCGCTCCGCTGCCCGACGTGCCGGCCCGCCGGGCCCTGCAGTCCCTCTGCGACTTCGTCGCCGACCGCACGAGCTGAGCCGCCCCGGCCAGGAGCCGGGCGCGCTCGGCCGCCGGTCGTCGGCGGGGCCGTCAGGGGCGCGGCAGGGCGCGGGTCGCGGTCAGCATCAGCAGGGCGGCCAGCAGCATGGCGACGGCCGCCACGAGCCACATCACCGGGTAGCCGAACCCGCCGGCCAGCGGGCCGAGCGTCAGCGGGCCGAGGCAGCCGCCCGCGTACACGCCGGTCTGGGTGATCGAGGTGGCGGTGGCCGGGGCGCCCGGGTGCAGTCGGACCACCGCGAAGTTCATCACGCCGGGCCACGCCCAGCCCAGCCCGAAGCCGAGCACCACGCCGGCCACCAGTGGCCCGGTGCCCGGCACGGCGAGCAGCGCCAGACCCAGCGCGCCCACCCCGAGCTGACCGGCGATCAGCCCGACATGTCCGCCGGCCCGCCGGTCGGCCAGCCAGCCGCCGGCCACCCGGGCCAGCACGCACACCGCGCTGCCCAGGGTGAGGGTCAGTCCGGCCAGTCCGGGGTCCAGGCCGCGGGTGGCCGCCGAGTCGACCAGGAACGTGCCGAGCGCGTTCGCGGCGGCGGCGGCCAGGGTGGCGGCCACCCCGATCAGGACGAGCGTCGTGGTGGGTCGCCCCCGTTCGCCGCCGGACCGCCGGGTCGGGCCGGGCTCCCGTGCGGGTACGGCGCCCAGGGCGGCCAGCGCCGCGCCCGCCGCGACGACGAACGCCCACCGCCAGCCGACGGTCAACGCGACGGCGGGCACCGCCATG
The DNA here is from genome assembly GCF_027497255.1 of Micromonospora sp. WMMD882. NCBI lineage: Bacteria > Bacillati > Actinomycetota > Actinomycetes > Micromonosporales > Micromonosporaceae > Micromonospora > Micromonospora sp. WMMD882. Next base: position 4,048,977 of record NZ_CP114903.1, on the reverse strand, counting down.
CCGGCCAGCAGCGTGGCGACCGGCACGGCGGCCTGCTTGACGCCGAACGACAACCCCTGCCGTCGGGCGGGCACGTGCCGGGCCAGGCTGGCGTTGCTGGCCAACTGGCCGAGGGCGTTGGCGGCGGCCCCCACCGCCAGCAGGGCGACCAGCACGGGGAACGACCGGGCGAACGCGGCGATGGCGAGCAGGCAGCCGGCGGCCAGGCCGACGCCGGCGCGGGCGACCCGGCTGGGGCCGTACCGTTCGACGAGCCGCCCGGACGGGATCGAGGCGAGCGCGCTGACGCCGAAGTAGACGGCGACCGCCACGCCCAGCCCGGCCGGGGTGAACCGGAGGTCCTCGCCCATCTGCACGGCCAGGCCACCGACCAGGAAGACCGGCAGCACGCAGGCCACGGTGGTGGTGACCGCGCCGACACCGACCCGCGCCGGGCGGGTGGACGGGGCGGCGTCGGCAGGGCGGGGGCGGCTGCGCGCGGGCTCGGTCATCGGCGGCAAACGTACCCAGCAGGTGTTACAGGTCGGGCGGATCGGACGCGGATCACAAAACGATCAACTCACTGTGTCTGTCGGTGCACACACAGTCGATGGATATCTGGCATCCTCGATCGGGCAGGCGTTTCGCATGGAGCCTGTTTTTCATATGGTGTAGATCCCCAGCGGCGGAGGTGGTTGTGCGCGACCCCCTAGCGGAACCTTCCGATCTCATCCGCAGCGTCTCCCGCGCGCTACGGGTCCTGGAGGCGGTCGGTCGCGCTCCGAAAGGCCTGACGGTCAAGCAGATCGCCCGACGCTGCGAGTTGACGGTGGCCACCACCTACCATCTCGTCCGGACCCTGGCCTACGAGGGCTACGTGATCCGGCGGGAGGACGGCACGTACATCGTCGGGCTGGAGATCGCCGACCGGTACCGGGAGCTCGTCACCGCGTTCCGGGGCCCGGCGGTCGTCGGCGAGACACTCCGGCGGGCGGCCGTCGACAGCGGTCACAGCCACTTCCTCGGCCGGTTCGTCGGCGGCCAGGTGGCGATCACGGCGGTGGCCGAGGGCGCGCGGTCGCCGTACCTGGAGGATCTGGTGCCCGGCTTCGACGAGGCCGCGCACGCGACGGCGTTGGGCAAGGCGCTGCTGGCCACGCTCACCAGCGAGCAGCGCTTCCGCTACCTGCGGGAGTACGGCATGCGGCCGTTCACCGCCGCCACCCTGACCACGCCCGAGGCGTTCGAGAGCGACCTGGCCACCGGGGACCGGCGCGGCATGCAGTTGGAGCTGGGCCAGTTCCGGCAGGGGGTGGCCTGCGCGGCGGTGCTCGTCGCGCCGGACAAGGACATCGAGCGGCGGGTGGTGCTGGCCTGCGCGCTGCCGGCCGGCGAGATGATGACCTCCGCCCGGGTGGTCCGGGCCAAGCTGCTCGCGGTGGCCCGCAGCGTCGCCGACGGCATCGCCACCGAACACTGACCGCGCGGCGTCCGAAAGGGGTCCCCCGCCGGACCGGCGGGGGACCCCTTCGCGTCGCGTGCGATCAGGCGCCGATGTGGCGGCCGTCGAGACGCCAGGTGACCACGACGCCCGGCTTGGCGAAGTCGCCGTCCGGCCAGTTCGAGGCCGGGTTGTCGATGGACGCCCCGCTGATCTCACCGGGGTGCTGCACCGCCACGAACACCGACCGGTCGTCGCCGGTGATGAACGGGCCACAGGTCTCCGCGCCGATCGGCACGGTGAGGAACTGCTTCAGGTGGCCCTTCTCCGGCCCCTCGACGGGGGTGGCGAAAAGGCCGTCGTTGCTGCCCAACGCGTTGCCGTCGGTGGAGATCCACAGGTTGCCGGCGCTGTCGAAGGCGACGTTGTCCGGGCAGGAGATCGGCGAGACCTTCGACTTGTCGTACCCGGAGAAGTAGGTCGCCGGGTCGGCCGGGTCGCCGCAGACGATCGGCAGCGACCAGGCGAACGTGCCGGCGGTGTTGTCGCCCCGGTCCTCGACCAGCTCCAGGATGTGCCCGTGCCGGTTGGCGGTACGCGGGTTGGCCTCGTCCGCCTTCGGGTTGCTGCCGGTGCCCCGGTTGGTGTTGTTGGTCAGGGCCACGTACACCTTGCCGGTGCGCAGGCTCGGCTCGACGTCCTCCGGACGGTCCATCTTGGTCGCGCCGACCTTGTCCCCGGCGAGCCGGGTGAAGGTGAGCACGTCCGCGGCGGTCATCCCGTCGACGTACGAGCGGTCGCCGCTGACCAGCCTGATCCAGGTGCCCCGGCCGTTGAACGCGCCGTCGGTCGGCAGCTTCCCGGAGCCGTCGATCTCGTCGGCGCTGGTGTAATCCAGCTTCGCCACGTACAGCGTGCCCGACTCCAGCAGGGTCAGGTTGTGCTCGCGGGCCTGCCAGGAGTTGCCCGGCCGGTACTTCTTGTCGGAGACGAACTTGTAGAGGTAGTCGAACCGCTCGTCGTCACCCAGGTACGCGACGACGTGGCCGCTGCGCGCCACGATGACGTTCGCGCCCTCGTGCTTGAACCGGCCCAGCGCGGTGTGCTTGCGCGGGCGGCCCTCCGGGTCGAACGGGTCGACCTCGACGATCCAGCCGTGCCGGTGCGCCTCGTTGGGGTGCCTGGCCAGGTCGAACCGCTCGTCGGCCCGATCCCACTTCCGGCTGCCCGACGGGTACCGGTTGGTGGTGTCGATGCCGTACCGGGCCAGCTTCGGCTTCAGGTCGGCCGGGGCGGCGTCGCCGCCGACGAAGTACTGGTTGAAGTTCTCCTCGCCGGAGAGCACGGTGCCCCACGGGGTCACCCCGCCGGCGCAGTTGTTGAGCGTGCCGACGACGGTGCGGCCCTTCGGGTCCGCCGCCGTCCGCAGCCACGCCGACCCGGCGGCCGGGCCGGTCAGCTCGAACTTCGTGGCCAGCGCGGTGATCCGCCGGTTGTACTTCCGGGCGCCCTTGGTGACCACCCGGTACTCGCCGGTGTCGCCGACCCGCTCCAGCTCCACCACGGAGAGCCCGTGCGCGGCCATGGCCGCCTTCACCTGCTCGACGTCGAGCGCGTCGTGGCTGGTGAAGCCGGGGAACATCAGCTCCTCGTTGGTGTACTCGTGGTTGACCACGAGCAGCGCCCGCTTGCCCTTCCTGTCCAGCGGGAGCACGCCGACGAAGTCGTTGTTGTAGCCGAACTGCTTCGACTGACGGGCCGCGGTCTGGCGGCGCACGTCCAGCTCGGGCGCGCCCGGCACGACCTCGTCACCCCAGCGGATCACCACCGAGTGGTCGTACCCGTTCGGCACGACGAAGGTGTCCAGCTTGTTCGGCGGGACGGCCTTGAAGGTGAGCGCGCCGCCGCCGGTCGGCTCACCGGCGGCGGGGGCGGCGAAGTTCTCCACCTCGGGCAGCTCCGGGGCGGCGGGCGCGGCCGAGGCCGCGCCGGCGCCGGCCAGCGAGCCGCCGACGCCCAGCACCAGCGCGCCGACCGCGCCGGCACGGACCACGCCACGGCGGGAGACCTCACCCCGTACCAGGTCACCGAGGTACGGGTTGTCGGAGGTGTTGGGCACCGGGTGGTCACAGGCGTTGCCGCACCGGTACAGGCAGGTCATCGAGTCGCGGCTGCCGTGGCGGTTGGCGCCCAGCAGGGGAAGCAGCCGGCGTCGTTCGCTCATGTGGAGGAGCCTCCTGGAGGGGTGGGCGCCCGTCGGGACCCGAGGGGCGCGCGTACCTGCCGGACGCTAGGAGGGTCGGTTGATCGTGGGTCGGCCTCGGAGTGAACCGCCGGTGAACACCTCCAGCTCAGTGAACCGATGCGCTCGCCGGCCCGTATGTTCCGGCGTACCCACCGCTGCGGCGAGGAGCGAGGAGACCGCCATCAGCGACCACGACGCCCACCTGCTCCGCGCGCTGCACGACGAGCACGCCGACGCGCTCTACGCGCACGCCCTGCGGCTGGTCGACGGGGACCGGCAGCGCGCCGAGGACCTGGTGCAGGAGACCCTGCTGCGGGCCTGGCGGCACCCGGCGGCCCTGGACCCGGAGCGGGGTTCGGTGCGCGCCTGGCTGTTCACCACCGCCCGCAACCTGGCCATCGACGCCTGGCGGCGGCGGTCCACAAGGGTCGGCGAGATCGTCACCGACGAGCTGCCGGAGCCGGCGGAGACCGTCGACGAGACCGACCGCGCGGTGGAGACCTGGCTGGTGGCCGAGGCGTTGGCCCGGCTCAGCCCGGCCCACCGGGAGGTCCTGGTGGAGTGCTTCTACCAGGGGCGGTCGGTGGCGGAGGCGGCGGCCCGGCTGGGCGTTCCGCCGGGCACGGTCAAGTCCCGCACCCACTACGCGCTGCGCTCACTACGGTTGGCGCTGGCCGAGATGGGGGTGACGGGATGACCGGCTGCGAGTTCGCGCACGACGACGGCGCGTACGTGCTCGGCGCGCTCTCCCCGGCCGAACGGGCCGCCTACGAGCGGCACCTGGCCGGCTGCGCGGCCTGCCGGGACGCGGTCGCCGAGCTCGCCGTCCTGCCGGGGCTGCTCGGTCGGCTGGACCCGGCCGAGGTGGCCGGGCTGGTGCCGCCGCCGGAGCGGTCCGGGGTGCCCGCGCTGCTCACCGCCGCGGCCCGGTCCCGCCGCGCAGAGCGCCGCCGGGCCCGCTGGCGGTACGCGGTGACGGCGCTGACCGCCGCGGTGTTCACCCTGGTGGTGGGGGCCGGGTTGACCGCCCTGCGGCCGGGCGACCAGGGCGGCGACGGGGTCCGCATGGCCGCCATGCGCCCGGTGGCCGGCGTCGCCCCGGTGCACGCCGAGATCGGGCTCACCGGCACCGGATGGGGCACCGAGGTCCGGCTGCGGTGCGGGTACGACGCCCGCCCCGACCACCACAGGGCGTACGTCTTCCGGCTCGTCGCGTACGGCCCGGACGGCGTGTCGGAGCAGATCGGGTCGTGGGTGGCCGCGCCCGGCGACGAGGTCCGGCTGACCGGGACGACCCGGTTCACCGACGCCGAGCTGGCCCGGCTGGAGCTGCTCCGGGCCGACGGCACCCCGGTCCTCGGCTACGACGTCCGCTGAGCCGCCCTACGGCGACCGGTGTCCGCTGAGCCGCCGCGGCGGCCCGGCTGGGCGGGGCGTCAGCGGGTCGGGAGCGGCACGGCCTGCTCCCGGGCCGGGTCGGGGCCCCGGGGGCGCTGACGGGCCTGTCGGAGCGCGTCCACGCTGAACACCACGAGCGCCGCCCAGACCAGCGCGAACCCGGCGAGCCGGGCCGGTGGCATCGGCTCCCGGAAGACCAGCACCGCGCAGCCGAGCTGGAGGGTCGGGGTGAGGTACTGCATCATGCCCAGCGTGGTCAGCGGCAGCCGGTTGGCCGCCCCGGCGAAACAGAGCAGCGGCCCGGCGGTGACCGCGCCGGTCAGCACCAGCAGCGCGGTGTGCCCGGCCGACACCCGACCGAACGTCAGCCCGCCGGAGAACAGCAGCCAGCCGAGCCAGCCGACGGCGGGCAGCACCAGCACGGCCGTCTCGACGAACATCCCCTCGGCGGCGGGCAGCGCCAGCCGCTTCTTGACCAGGCCGTACCCGCCGAAGCTGAGCGCCAGGACGAGCGCCAGCCACGGCGGACGCCCGTAGTCGGCGGTGAGCACCGCCACGGCCAGCCCGCCGACGCCGACCGCCACCCACTGCGCCGGACGCATCCGCTCCCGCAGCACGGCCACCCCGAGCAGCACCGACACCAGCGGGTTGACGAAGTAGCCGAGGGCGGTCTCCACCACCTGCTCGCTGTCCACGCCGTACGTGTAGACGCCCCAGTTGACGGCGATCAGCACGGCGGCGACGGTGACGCCGGCCAGCGCCCGGGGCCGGCGCAGCAGATCCCGCAGCACGGCGGCCCGGCGCAGCGCGGCCAGCAGCAGCGCGAGCACCACCATCGACCAGACGATCCGGTGGGCGAGCACCTCGACCGGCCCGGTCGGCCGGAGCAGCCGCAGGTACAGCGGGTAGAAACCCCACGCCAGGTACGCCCCGAGGGCGTACAGGTAGCCGACCCGTGACCCGGTCACGACTCGTCGCGCCGGTCCAGTTGCATCCACCACTCGGGCCGGGGCAGCGGGGTGAACCCGGCCGCCGCGTACACGCCGTGCGCGTCCAGGGTGGCCAGCAGGATCCGCCGTACCCCGAGGTCGGTCAGGTGGTCGCGGACCGCGCCGGCCAGCCAGCCGCCCAGCCCGCGGCCCCGCTCGACCGGATCGACGTAGACGTCGCAGAGCCAGGCGAAGGTGGCCCGGTCGGTGACAACCCGGGCCACCGCCACCTGGGCTCCGTCGGACGGCCGGTAGACGCCGAACCCGATGGAGTTGGCGAACGCGCGGGCCACCGTCTCCCGGTCCCGCCCGAGCGCCCAGTACGCGTCGCTGGAGAGCCAGCGGTGCACGCGGTCCAGGTCGAGGCGCGCCGGGTCGGCGCAGAGCTGGTAGCCGTCGGCGCGGGTCAGGGTCAGCACGTCGCCGAGGCTGGCCGGCTCACTCCCGGTCCAGGAGGACGCCGAGCAGCCAGGTGACCACGCCCACGAGCAGCGCGCCGAGCACCGCCGCCGGCCAGAAGCCGTCCACCTCGAACGGCAGCCCGGCCTGGCCGGCGATCCACCCGGTGAGCAGGAACAGCAGCCCGTTGACCAGCAGCGCGATCAGGCCCAGGGTCAGCAGGTAGAAGCCGCAGCCCACGGTCTTGATGATCGGCTGGAGCACGGCGTTGACCACGCCGAAGATCACCGACACGAGGAGCAGGGTCACCACCGTCTCGACGGTCGAGCCGGCTTCCACCGCGATCCCGGGAACGACCAGGGTGGCCAGCCAGAGCGCCAGCACCGTGCTGCCCAGCCGGATCAGCAGAGATTTCATGTCGGCGATGGTGCCATGCCCCGTCCACCAGGGGAAACCCGCGACGGCCGGGGTCAGCGGCGGGCCGGCGGGCCGACCAGTTGCGCCTCGATCGGGGTGGGGGACAGCAGCGCCCACCGCAACGCCCGCCGGTTCACCACCGCCACCATCTCCGGCCGGATGCGGGTCAGCCACTCGGCCGAGCCGCCCAGCCCGAGCGCGCCGCCGGCGAGGGCGGCCTCGGTCGGGTCCAGCGGTTGCAGCACCGCCAGGTCGGCCCGGGCGAGCGCGTCCCCGTCGGCCGGGGTCAACTCGTCCCGGACCACCAGGGTCGCCTGCCAGCCCGGCCCGGGCGCGGCGTCGGCGGCCACCGGCCCGGCGTCCACCACCAGCAGCAGCGGGCGCAGCGGCGACCCGGCGAACGCGTCCACCGGCCGACCGGGCGGGACGACCGCGATCGCGCCTCCCGGCACCCCGACCCCCCGCAGGAACGGCTCCCAGGCCCGGGGGCGGGTGGTCTGCACCACCACCCGGGCGCCCAGCGCCATCGCCCGCAACCCGAGCAACTGCGCGGCCGGCACCCCCCCGACCAGCACCAGCCGGGTGGCTTCCGGCCGGAAGATCCGCAGGGTGACCGCGCCGCCGTGCCGGTTCGCGCCGATCATCAGCCCGGCCGTGCCGAACGGCAGCTCCAGCGCGTCGAGCCGGCCGACCGGCAGGGCCGGACCCCGCCCGGCCCGGGCCAGCGGCAGGGTCGCGGCGAAGCCCGGCGACTGGTACCCGTCGAGCCGGCGCACCTCGCCGCCCACCCCGCCGACCAGCCGGCGCAGCGCCTGCTCGGCGGCGGACAGCTCCGCCGGCGTGTCGGCGGCCAGCCGCACCGACAACTCGACAGGCGTCACGGCCGGGTCGGTGCCCCGGGGGCCGGCGCAGAGCGCGACGGTGACCGCGGCGGCGGGCAGCCCGAGCAGCCTCGGCACGAGCTGCCGACCGCCGTCGCCGCCCAGGTCGGGCCAGCGACGCAACCGGAAGGTCGACTGCGCCAGACCCCCCAGACGCAACCCCGGCCAGCTTTCCCGTACGGGGTGGTCGCCGTCGTGGTGGGCCAGTTCCCCGAGTACGCGCAGCGCGGCGGCCGGGCCGAGCGGGCGGACGGTGAACGGGGCGAGCCGTCGGGTCACCTTGCGGACCGCGCCGGAGAGCGCCCGCCGCAGGTCCTCGTCGGACCAGCCGTCCACCCGCAGCGCCCGGACGGCCAGCACCGCGCGTTCCCGCGCGGGCAGCCGCCCGTCGGTGAGCTGCCGGTACGACGTCGCCACCTTGCTGCCGCCCGCCCCGGGCGCGGGCGCCGGGGAGCCGGAGAGCACGAGCTGGACGCGCAGCGGGGGAGTGTCCGGGCCGACCGGGGGCAGCAGCGCCGCCGGACCGGGCAGCTCCCGCGCGCCGTCCCCGAGCGGGCCGCCCGGGTCGAGAAGCTCCAGCAGGGCGGTCAGGCCGTCCGCGTCGGCGACCACGGCGGCCGGGTCACCGGCCAGCTCCGCGCCGCGCACCGAGGCGTCCGGCGCGACCAGGCCCAGCACCGCGGCCGGGCCGACGCCCGGTGGCAGCCCCCGCCGCCGGGTGAGGTGGGCGACGGCGATCACCAGCCACTCGAACAGCCACCGACCGCGCAGCCGTACCCAGGCCACCGCCAGCAGGACCAGGGCGACCAGCACGGCCCCGGCGGTGACCAGCGCCCCCCGGCCCAGGGCGGCGGCGACCAGGGCGACCGCCACCTGGGCGGCGACGACCTGCCCGGCCCGTACGCCGAACACCCGGCGGGGCCGCCGGACGCTCCACCGGGCCGGCGGCGGACGTCGCCCGCCCGGCGTCGGCGACCGGTCGCCCCGGCCCGCCGGTTGCCCGCCCTGCCCCGCCGGGAGTCCGGCCCGGCCCGTCCGTGCCTCCGGTCGGGTGGGCGTCGACCGGCCGGTCCTCGTCACCGTCACCGTGCGCCTCCTCCCGCCCGCCCGTGCGCCGCCCCGCTCGGCCCAGCGGCCCATGTTATGGGTTCGGGCCCGGCCCGGCGGGGCGGTTGTCCACAGGCGAGCGGAGCGGGGTAGCACATCCATGGGCGGCCCGCTACCGTCAGCGACGAGTTCCGTCGATCCGCTGACGAGGCAGTTCCCCGACTGTCGGCGGGCGACCGACGTGTCCACACGGGGGGGCGTCGGCGGGCGGTTCCGATTCGACAGAGACGAGGTGACATCCGGGTGTCCCAGACCCAGGCGGAAGCCGCGGTGATGCAGCAGACCGCCGCGAAGTTCGAGCAGGTCGACCAGTCGTTGCAGACGATGCTGAGTCAGATGATGGCCGAGCTGGAGGTGTTGCAGCAGGCCTGGCGGGGCGCCGGCGGCCGGTCGTTCGAGCAGGTCAAGCAGCAGTGGTCACAGGACCAGTCGGCGTTGCACCGGGCCCTGCGGGAGACCGCCCAGGCGATCCGCACCGCCGGCACGCAGTACGACACGTCGGACTCCGAGGCGGCCGGTCGGGTCACCAACACCAACCGCGGCATCCAGTTGCCGCTGTAGCCGATCCGCGAAGAGGGGGAAGAATCCGATGAACGACGGTGTGCTGGTCGTCAACTTCGCCGCGCTGCAACAGGCCGGCGCGGACATCCAGCGGGCGCTGAACACGCTGGATTCGCAGCTCGGCCAGTTGGAGCGGGACGCCGCCCCGCTGGTGGCGAGCTGGTCCGGTGACGCCAAGGAGGCGTACGCCCAGCGTCAGGCCCGCTGGCGGTCGGCCTCACAGGACCTCCAGTCGATGCTGCGCGACATCAAGGTCGCGGTGGACGACTCCGCCGCCGACTACCTCAACACCGAGAAGCGCAACATCAACCTGTTCCAGTGACCGTCGGCCCGGGCCGGGCGGGCGTGACCGTCGGCCCGGCCCGGGCGGGCGTGACCGTCGGCCCGGCCCGGGCGGGCGTGACCGTCGGCCCGGCCCGGCCCGCGTGCCGTCGGGGTGCGCAGCGCTCCCGACCGGCCCCATACCGGGTCAGCGGTCCGCCGGGTCGGCGGGACGCCAGCGGCGGCGTGACCCTCGGGGCAGCACCAACGCCGCCACCAGCGCGACGGTCACGCCGACGGCGGCGACGGCGGCGGCCAGCAGCGCCCGCCGCCGCGCGTCGGCCCGCCGCTCGTCCCGCGCGACCAGCGCCGGGTCGGCCCGGTCCGCCGGCAGGCCCTCGACCGGACGGCCCCGTCCGGCGCCGCCCGGGCCGGTCCCGGTGACCGCCCGGTACGGGTTGAGCACCCCCGCGCCGTAGCCGGCGTGCCGCCCCGGGGCGGGGTCGGCGGTGGCCACGATGCGCCGGGCCACCTCGCCGGCGGTCAGCTCCGGCCGGTACTCGCGCAGCAGCGCGGCGGTGGCCGCCACGAACGGGGTGGCGTAACTCGTGCCGTCGGCCCGGCGGTGACCCTGCCCCGGCGCGGCCATCAGCACGTCGCTGCCCGGGGCCACCACGTCGACGTAGGCGCCGACCTGGGAGAAGTCCGCCCGGGAGCCGTCGGCGGCGATCGCGCCCACCCCGAGCACCCCGTCGTAGGCGGCCGGGTAGGGGCGCGGGTCACCGTTGTCGTGCAGGTTCCCGGCGGCGGCGACCACCACCACGTCCCGCTCGACGGCGTACCCGATCGCCGCCCGGACGGCCGGGTCGTCCGCGTACAGGACCACGGAGAGGTTGAGCACGTCGGCGTCGTGGTCCACCGCCCACCGGATGGCCTCGGCGAAGACCTTCGCGCTGACCGTACGCCCCGACTCGCGGCCGTCGACCACCTGCTGCTCGCTGACCCGTACCGGGAGGATCCGGGCGTCGGGGGCCAGCCCCCGGAAGGCGATCCCCGAGCCGGGTCCGGCGGCGATGATGCTCGCCACGCCGGTGCCGTGCCCGACGCAGTCCCGCCGACCGTCGTCGCCCCGGTCCAGGAAGTCCGCCCCGCCGAGGATCCGCCCCCGCAACTGCGGGTGCCGACGGTCGACCCCGGAGTCGACGACGGCGACGCGGGTCCCGTCCCCGGTGGCGAGCGGGGCCAGCCGGTCGGGGGCGTATCGTTGCTGCGACCAGGGAGCTTCGCTCACCGGCCGGCTCGGGGTCAGCGGCGAGGGGCAGCTCGGCGCGGCGGCGCCCGGAGTGGCCGTCAGTACGGTCACAATGACGGTGGCCAGCCCGGCGGCGACCGGACGCGGACTCGGGCGGGGCATCGTCGCCTCCGTATCGTGTCGGCTCCGGGACGGCATGTTATCGCCCGGAAGTCATCGACGCGGGTCGCGCCGGCCAGACATTGTGATCTTGTTACTACCTTGTAGGTTGTACGCGATGCCTATGGCCTGTTCGCGGGAGGAGAGGTGGCCGTGACCGAATGGGAGCCGGCCACGGAGGCCGAGGCCGCGATGCGGGACGCGTTGCGCGCCAACGACCAGGAACTCTACTTCCGGATCCTGGCCCGGACGGAGCTGCTGCTGCCGGTGTCCGCGGAGGCGCTGGCCGGGCAGGCCCCGATGGGCTGGGGCACCTGGACGACCGGTGGCCGTACCCACGTGCTCGCCTTCACCTCCGAGCCGGCCCTGCGCGCCTGCCTCGGGGAGAGCGGTGGGGCCAACCGCCGCAGCCCGTACCCCGACCTGGCTGCCGGTTGGCCCAATCACGAGTGGTGGCTGGCGGTCAACCCGGGGCTGCCGATCGAGGGTTACCTGCCCGCCTGGTTCGTCTCGCAGCTCTCCCGGGGTGACGTCCGGTTGCCGGGGCGCACCCTCGGCGCGCGGGCCCGCCTGGAACGGGTGGAGCAGATCGCCCGTAACCGTGCCGAGACGCCCGGCCCGCCGGATCCCGCCCCGCGGACCCCGCCGACCGCGCCACCGTACGGGTCGGGCCACCCGCCGGCCCCCGTGCCGCCGCGCCGGAGCACCGTCGAACGGCTGTCGGCGGACCCGACCGAGGCGATCCGGTTCCCGCCGGCCGGCCCCCCGCGCCGGGCGCCCGAGCCGTCGACACGTCCCGGGCCGGAGCCGCCGACCCAGCCGATGCCCGAGTCGCCGGCACGTCCCGGCGTCGAGTCGCCGGCCGGCGGCGAGCCGGCGTCGAGCTGGCTGACGAATCCGCGCCGGACGGCCCGCCCGGAGCCGGGCCCACCCGCCAACGGCCAGCCCACCGGCCGTAACTCCTTCTTCGAGCCGGCCCCGCCCGGGCGCAGCGCCGGCCCCGCCCCGATCTCTCCGCTGCGGGCACAGGACCGGGGCGCTCCTCCCGCGCCGCCCCCGTCGCGGCCGGACCGGGGCGTCGCGCCGTCCCGGCTGGGTGATCCGGGCCGGGCGTTTCCCCGGCGGCGGCCGTACCCCTCGGGGGACGAGCCCACCCGGGCCTTCCAGTTCACCGACCAGGCTCCCGGCGAGCCGCCCCCACCACCGGCGGCGCCTCCTCCGGCGGCGGCCCCTCCGGCGGCAGCGGCTGCGTCGCCGGTCGCCGGTGGGCGGTCCCCGGGGTCGACGACGCCTGCCGACCAGACCCAGGCGTTGCCCCGTCGGCAGCCCGCACCGGATCCGGCGGTCGCCGAGCCCACCCAGGCGTTGCCGCGCCGGACGCCGCCACCGCCCGGGGCCGCCGAACCGACCCAGCCGCTGTTCCGGGCGTCACCCGGCGCGGGTGAGCCGGCCGGTCAGGAGCCGACCCAGCCGCTGTTCGGGCGGACGCCACCCGCCGCCGACGGGTCGGTCGGAGCGGAGCCGACCCAGCCTGTCCCGCACCCCGCCGGGCCGACCGCTCCCTTCGGCGGTGGCCCGAACGGCACCGCGCCGGCCCCGGAGCCGGCCGGGTCGCCCCGACCGCGCTCGCCGATCGTCATCGAGGGCACCGTCGTCGAGTCCCGGAACCTGGCCGGTCCGGCGTCCGCGTACCCCACGGGTGGGGACGTCGACCAGGCCCACCACGTCAGCCCCGAGCCGGCGTACCCGGCGGGCGGAGACGCCGACCCGGCGTACCACGCGGCTCCCGGGCAGGCGTACCCGACGGGCGGTCCGGCGGACCCGGTCGCCGAGCAGGCGCACCCGGCGGACCTGGCTCCCGGGCAGGCGTACCGGTCGGACCCGGGCGTCGCCGCGTACCAGGCGCAGAACGTCGGAACCGCCGCGCCGAACGCCGGGCCGGTGTTCCCGACGGCGACCGGGCCGACCGACCCCGCCCCGAACCTGCCGACCGACCCCGCCCCGACCGGGCCGACCGACGCCGCGGCGGGGCCGGCCGGCACTGCCCCGGTGGAACCGGCCGGCAAAGCCCCGGTGGGGCTGGTCGACGCCGCGCCGACCGGGTCGGCCGAGGCCGCTGCGGCGGGGCTGGCCGACGTGGTCCCGGCCGGGCTGGTCGACGCCGCTGCGGTCGGGCCGCCGGAGCCGACCGGCCCGCCGGATCCCACCGGTCCCGCCGCGCCGGTCGGGTCGGCGGACCCGGTCGGGCCGGGGGACGCGGCAGCTCCGGCGGGGGCGGGCATCGGATCGCCGACCGGGCCGGAGCTCGACTTCCGTCCGGCCAACGAGGTCGAGGAGAACCTGCTCGCCGCGGTCGGCGCCGGCAGCACCGACACGTTCCTGTCCACCCTGCTCCTGGCCCGGGTGCTGCTGCCCGTCGCCCGCGACTCGGCCCCGGGCGCCCGGCCCGGCGAGAGCGGCTTCGTCTGGCGTACGGAGCAGATCGACGGGGAGACGTACGTGGTGGTCTACACCTCGCCGGAGCGGCTGAAAGACCACGCGATCGTCACCGTGGAGACGGTACGGGTCAAGTTCGTGCAGCTCATCCGGCGTTGGCCGGACGAGCGGTGGTCGTTCGCCGTGAACCCGGGCAGCCCGGTCGGCGCGAAACTCCCCGGCGAGCAGATCGTGGCCCTGGCCAACTGGGCCGCCGAGGTCGGCCTGGGCGACGACGCCGAGCCGGAGCCGACGCCGGAGACGCCGGCCGTCGCGGCGCCGGTCAGCCCCGCCCGGTACGCGACCACGCCGGAGGACCCGAAGCGACCGCCGATGATGCAGAAGGCGGTCGCGCCCAGCCAGCTCGCCTACTACCTGGAGCGGGGCTACGACCGGGTCTCCGGGTTCGTGCACCGGGCCGGCGAGGTGGCCCACCTGAACACCCCGGCGCGGCTGTACGGGGCGCTCGGGCTCGGCTACCCGGACTCCCCGTTCTCCCCGGACGCCGACGAGATCTACGTGCTGCGTTGGCCGGCGTACCGGCCGAGCCTCTACCGGATCCCGTACGGCGGGCAGAACGAGGGCGCGATGCGGGCCATGGAGGGCTGGGTCATCGAGCGCCCGCCGTTCCGGGGCAACGGGTTCGCCCCCGGCGAGAGCAGCGACGTGGTGGCCGAGTTCAAGGTGGACAGCGCCCGGTTGCCGCACGGCACGCAGCTCTGGCGGATCGGCGCGGACGGCAGCGAGCGGGTGGTCGCGGTCCTCGACACCGACGCCCTGCTCTGGCGACAGGTCGGGGAAGCATGACACGCGACGGCTACGTGGCCCGCTGGCGCGGGCGGGAGTACCAGGCCAGCCCGGACGGCACCGAGGTGCGGCTCTACCAGCCGGAGCCCGGGGAGGGCTTCGAGGAGGCCCGGCCCGGCCGGTACGTCCGGGTGCTGCCGATCGACGAGGTGGACGACCTGGCGTACATCCGGACCACCTGCACCTGGCAGGGGCAGCCGTTCATCGTGCTGGCCGAGCACGACGGCTGGCTGCGGGTGGAGTACACCGGCGGGCGTTGGCCGGTGGCCCGGGCGATGGGGCTGGAGGTCTTCGACTTCGGCGTCTACCAGGGCTGGGCGCCCGCCACCGAGGTCGCCGAGTTGCGCGAGCACCGGGTCTGAGCGCGGCCGGCGGTCAGGACTTCGCCCAGCGCAGCACCTCGCCGAGCACCACGTCCGGGGCCTCCAGGTGCGGGAAGTGGCCCACGTCGGGCAGCAGCCGCCACTCGTACGGGCCCTGGACGTAGCGGCCGGAACCCTGGGCGGTGCGTGGCAGGGAGGCGATGTCCTCCGCGCCGTGCAGTTGCAGCGTCGGGGTGACCAGGGGTTTCTGCATCAGCTTGACGAACCGGTAGCCGTGCAGCCGCAGCACCGAACGGAACGCCCACCGGTACGCCTCCAGGGCGCAGAACGCGGCCTGCGGGATCCGCATCGCCTCCCGGCAACGGGCCGCGTACGGGGCGAACGCGGGGCCGTCCACCCAACGTCGGCCGCCCCACCGGCGCAGCACCTCCTCCACCCCGGCCGCGTCGTTGCGGGTGAGCACGTGCTCGTAGCGGGGAAGCTGGAACTTCAGGGTGGGGGTGGCGGCGCTGAACTGCCCGCGTGGGTCGGCGAAGATCCCGGCCCGCAGCCGCAGCGGGTGTGGCGCGCCGAGCACCACCAGCCGGCGTACCAGGTTGGGGTGGAACGAGGCGGCGGTCCAGCCGAGCAGCCCGCCCGCCCCGGTGCCGACCACGGTGGCGGAACGTTCGCCCAGCGCCCGGATCAGGCCGGCGACGTCGGCGGCGAGCGTGTAGCCGTCGTACCCGCGGGGTGGTTTGTCGGTCGCGCCGTAGCCGCGCAGGTCGACCGCGACGGCCCGGAAGCCGGCGTCGGCGATGGCGGGCAGCAGCTCGTGCCACGCCCACCAGAATTCGGGGAAACCGTGCAGCAGGAGGACCATCGGGCCGGCGCCGGCCTCGACGACGTGGAACCGGCTGCCGTTCGCGCCGACGAACCGGTGGGTCCACGGCCCGTCGGTGAGGACGCAGGACTCGTCGATCGGCCCGTCATGCTGGTCGGTCATGTCCACAGCCTAGGACCCGGCGGCATCCTGCCTGCTGGTACGGGTGCGGAGCGGACGCCGGACGCGCCGACGGCGGCCCGGAGCGGACGCCGGACGCGCCGACGGCGCCCGGGGAGGCCCCGGACGCCGTCGGGTGGTGCTGTCGTGCTGGTCGGCTCAGGAGAAGCGGACCTTGATGGAGGTGCCGTCCTGCTCCAGAACCTTGATCTTGGTGCCGGTGGCCGGGACCTTGACGCCGTGGTTCGGCAGCTCCGGGTACCAGTACTGCTTGGTGTCGTCGAACAGCGGCTCCGCCGCCTGGCCGCGGATGTACTGCGGCTGGCTGTTGAGGTGCAGCGTGAACGAGTCGGCCTTCTTCAGGCTGAACGGCGCGTCGTAGACCTGGACGCGGGCCCGCCAGGGCTGACCGGTCAGGTTGTAGATCGGCCGCGGGTGCGCGTCGATGATCATGTTGCGACCCTCACCCGGGTGCGCGAACGTGTCGTTGTCCGCCCAGCGGGTGTTCCAGTAGGAGATCAGCAGACCCTCCTGGTACGCGTAGTGGTCCACGTACTCGGGGCGGGTGTTGCTGTACCCGAAGAAGTACGGGCCGGTCTTGAGGTACTTGTCGTACGAGACGTACGACCGGTGACCGGCGATGTAGAAGTTGTCGAAGAGGCGGGTGTAGGTCTCCTCGACGATGGACCAACCGGCAAGCGTCCAGCCGGGCGCGCCGTTCTCCGCGCCGTCGGTGAGGACGGTCTGACCGTCGGCGGTCACGGTGATCGCGTCACCGAAGAAGCCGCCCTCGGAGACCCCGCCGTCGGTCTGGTAGCGCAGCCGGAACTGCACCGTCTGGCCGGCGGCGAAGTCCATCGGGATGTTGATGTCGACCCACTCACCGTCGCTGGAGCCGTCCAGCGCCGGACGACCCGGGGTGATCTCCGGGATCGGCTGGCCGTCGACCGTGCCCGGCAGCGCCGTCCAGCTCTGGCCGCCGTCGGTGGACGCCTCGAAGAAGAGGTAGTCGTAGCCGGCCTCGATGCTGTAGCGGCCCTTCATCGACAGCGCCGCCGACGACTTCCCGGTCAGGTCGACCGTCCGGGTCATCGTGCTGTTGAGGTCGTCCTCGTTGCCCGAGAAGAACTGCTTGGCGCCCTCGAACGGCTTGCCGTTGTCGAAGGAGTACGGCCGCTGCGGCAGCACCACCACGGCCGCCTGCGCCTTGTCGGAGTTGTACTCCTGCGGGCCGAGCTCCAGGGTCCGCTTCTGACCGGCCACGATCACCTCGTAGTCGAGCCAGCCGAGCTGGAGCTTGTTCCACGCGCCGAGGTCACCGCCGCGCTCGCCGATGCCGCCGTCGTTCTTGGCGCCGAGCCGGCTCTGGGCCATCAGGGTCCAGTGCTCGTTGTTGTTGTCGCCGCCGTTGACCACGTTGTAGTCGTCCGGCAGACCGAGGTCGTGGCCGTACTCGTGGTAGAAGACGCTACGGCCGCCGTTCTCCGGCTGGATGGTGTAGTCGCCGATCCAGATCCCGGTGTTGCCGATCTGGGTGCCACCGGCCGGGAAGTTCGGCGGGCCGGTCACGCCCTGGTCGCTGGCGTACGCGTACCAGCGGTGGCTCCAGATGGCGTCCTCGCCCTGCCACGGGTCGCCGTCCGCCTCGTCGCCACCGGCGTGCACGATCTGGAAGTGGTCGATGTAGCCGTCCGACTCGTTGAAGTTGCCGTCGGCGTCGTGGTCGTACCGGTCCCACTTGTCGAAGGACTTCATGTCCGCGGCGATCTGCGCGTCCGTACGGCCGGCGGCCTTCTGGTCGGCCACCCACTTGTTGGCGGCGTCCCGGACCAGCGCCCAGGTGTTCGAACAGACGTTGGAGCCGCAGGGGTAGCCGCCGGAGCGGCCGTAGCGGGCCTCGTTGTACTGCACCTTCACCCAGTCGGTGACGGTGCCGTCCACGCTGTACCGGCCCGAGGACTGGGCCTCGTAGTACTGCTTGAGCGACTCGTCGCCCTTGCCGGTGCCGAAGTACAGCTTGCGGAAGTAGTCCGCGTCGTAGTCGGCCTGCCACACGGTGGAGTTGTCCACCGCGCGGTTCGGCTCGGGGATCTCGTTACGCAGCGGGCCGTCGAACCGGGCCGGCCCGGGGGTGTCCGGGTCGGTGTCCTGGTCCGGGAAGTTCGGGTGCCGCTCGTTGCCGAACTCGGCGAGGATGACGAAGATCCGGTCGGTCTGCTCGCGGGCCAGCTCGACGTACTGGTCCTTGGTCTGAGCGGCGGCGCCGGCCTTGGCCGAACGGGCCGCCGGGCCGCCCGCGGCCTGGGTCTTGCCGACCTTCACCACGGTGCTGCCGTTGATCTTCTCAGACTTGGCGCGTCCGGAGAGGACCTCGCTCAGCCCCTCCTGGCGCAGGGCGCGCCGCTTGGTTTCGAGCGGGTTGGGCAGGTCGTGGTCGTGCTCGGCGTGGTTGGCTTCGGCAGCCGACGGGACCGCTCCCGGCGTGTTGGCCGAGGGCGCGGCGGCAGCGGTGTTACCGACCGCCAGACCCGTCGCCGTCAAAGTCAACCCGAGCAGACCCACTGCGACTTTGCGCACGTGGTACCTCCGGTGTAAGGGAAACCGACCCGGTCGGGGTACGGGGCCGGTGAACGTCCCACTAGTGGGACCACTGGTGAACATAGACACTGGTGGGACCGCTGGGAAGATGCTGACGTTGATTTGTTGCGCAAAATAGTTGCGAATGCTTTTCAGTGTCACAACGCCCGCGTCCGGTGACCAGGACGGGAAGCGGGGCCGGCGGCAAAGTGCCACCGACCCCGCGCCCGCCCGGTCAGCTCATCGCCGGGCCGGGGTGACCTGCACCAGCGCGTGCGAGTTGTCGTTCGCCGTCCGTTTGATGGTGATCGTGACGCCGTAGCTCACGCCCTGGTCGCCGGGGTTCCCGGTGCCCAGGACGGTGAAGCCCAGGTCGGTGCCGTACACCCCGGTCGCCGGGGTGCCGTCCGGGTTCACCGCCCGGGTGGTGTACGCGGCGTTACCGCGCGACGGGACGACCACCGAGGCGTCGCTGTCCCGGGCGAACAACTGCGAGCCGTCACGCACCTCGATGCCCGGCACCCAGCCCCGGGCGTCGGTGAAGCCCGGCACCGCCGGCTGCGCGCCGAAGCTGGTGCAGTACTCGCTGTACGGCTCGCCCGCCGCCTCCAGGCACTCGTTGAACGGGTACGTCGGGTGCAGGGAGAACGCCGCGTTCGACGACTGCGGCCGGCTCGGCAGGTTCTTCAACGTCGACGGGTCCTTCGTGGCCGCCTCGCCGGTACGGCGCAGCGGGTCGAAGTTCGCGTCGACGATCAGCAGCCCGCCCTTGGCCCCGTAGCTGGGCAGCGCGGTGAGCTGGGCGGTGGTGTGGTTGACGTCGCCCAGCGTGGTGTCCCGGTACCAGACCAGCATTCCCGGCGCGTTGTACGCGATCCGGTCCACCTTCCACGCCTCGTTCGAGTACACCGTGTCGTAGGCGTACTTCAGGCCCTCGTCGAAGCCGTCGAAGTTGCGCCACTCGGCCAGGTAGTAGTGCGCCTGCACCTTGGTGCCCGAGTCGGTCGCCCAGCCGCCGCCGGTGGTGTCGGTGAACGTGCCCCCGGTGGCCGTCCAGCCGGCCGCGCCGCCCTCGACGTCGTCACTCCAGGTGGTGGCCGCGCCGCCGGTGACCGCGAAGTCGTCGGCGAACCAGCCCCGCTCCACGAACGCCGCGTCGGTGGCGTACCGCAGCCGGACCTGCACGGTCGTGCCCGCGTACGGGGACAGGTCGACGTAGTCGTGCCGCCAGCCGTGCGTGTCGCCGGTCAGGCCGTACTTCTTGTTCCCGAAGTCGACCAGCCGGCCGTTCGGGTCCGCGTACCCGTCGTTCGTGCTGACCAGGGCGCCGGACTCGTCGTACACCTTCAGCTCGGTCCAGGACGACCCGCCGTCGGTGGACACCTCGACGAAGCCGTAGTCCCAGTCCGCCTCGATGACGTAGTTGTTCCACATCCAGAACTTCGCGTCCGCGGCGGCCGGCACGGCCACCGTACGGCTGAGCTTGACGTCCGCCCAGTCCTGGTCCGCGCCGCTGTACCACATGTTCTGGCCGCTGTGCGGGTCGGCGAGGTTGATCACCTTGTCCGGCAGGTCGATCTTGAGGCCGTCCTGGGTGCCGCGCGGGGTCCGCGAGGTCTGCCCGAGCAGGACGGCGCGCGGGTTCGCGCCGACCGGGACCTCCAGCGGGTCGGCCCAGCCGAGCACCCACTTGTCCCACAGGCCCATGTGGGTCGGCAGCGCCTGGAAGATCTCCCCGGAGTGCGAGCCGGACGCCATCAGGTCCCAGAAGTCCACGTCCGAGTCGGCGTTGCCGGAGGTGTCGTAGAGGTCCGGCAGACCCAGGTCGTGGCCGTACTCGTGGGCGAAGACGCCGACCCCGGCGTCCTCCGGCTGCACGATGTAGTTGGACACCCGCAGGTCCGTGCCGGGGATCGCGTAACCGCCGGCCACCGCCGACGAGTGCGCCCAGATGGCGTACGTGCCCTCCGCGCCGCCGCCGCGCGACTTGCCCTGCCCGGCGTGCACCAGCACCAGGTGGTCGATCACGCCGTCCGGCTCGTGGAAGTCGCCGTCGCCGTCCCGGTCGCCCTGGTCCTCGATGTCGTAGTCGGCCCACGGGAAGTCCGGGTCCATCGCGGCCAGCGCGTCGACCGCGTCGGTGGCGAGCCGGCCGGCGCCCTGCGGGTTGTCCGGGTGCCCGTTCATCGCCTGCTGACGCCCGGCCACCCACGCGCCGGTCTCGTCCTGGAAGCAGCGCGACGCCGCGTACCAGCCCTCCGAGTGCGGCACCTTGATCCACGGGCTGGCCTGCCCGTCGACCGTGTACGCGCCCTTCGACATCTCCAGGTACATGTTGCGCATGCTGCGGCCGGAGATGTCGATGCCCGGCTTGCCGTCCGGTCCGGTCAGGTCGGTGCGCACCCGCTGGGTGATGCCCGTCCGGGAGTAGAGCATCCGGTTGTAGTGGGTGGGCGAGAAGTTCGGCACCCACATCGAGTTGTTGTCCTCGTTCGGGTACGACGCCGGGTTCGGGATCCGGTTGTGCAACGGTCCGTTCTGGACGGTGCCGGGGACGCAGCTCCGGTCCCCGAAGACCGTCTTCGGCACCATCGTCCCGGTGAAGTCGTCGTTCGCCTTGTCGTTGAACTCCACCAACAGGGTCAGCAGCTTGGCGGTCTGGGTGGCCGGGGCCTTCTTGAACCGGCGCGGGTTCTGCCCCGTCCGGATCGCCTTCGCCTCGGCCTTCGCCAGCTCGCGGGCGGCCACCGGGTTGCCCCGGGCGTACTTGCGGTCGTACGCGCGGGCCGCGTCGACGGCCGGCGCGTGGATGCCGTCGCGTCCCTTCACCTCACGACCCTCGGTGTCCGGTTGCACCGCGGGCTCGGCGTAGTTGATGTAGTACTCGTCCGCGCCGATGACGGCGCGGCCGGCGGATCCGGTCGGTTCGGCCGCCGCGCTGACCGGCACGGTGAGTGCCGAGGCGGCGAGCGCGACCGCGGGAAGGACGACGATCAGTCGTCGACGTGACCCGCGTGGCGGGACGGAGAGTTTCATGCCGCTCCATTTCTCGGGCATGGCAAGGAGACCGTCGGGACCACGACCATGTGAGGCAACGACGGCCGTCGACGGCCCCGACGGCGTGAAACTAGTTCAGAAATCGATCGCGGTACAGATTCCCGGCGGCTCTCCGACCGATCAGCTTCTCCGGCTCACCCGTCCGTCCACTACGGACCCCGACGCCCCGCGCCCACCCGGAAACGACTGCGGGTGACGGCCCGACCCGGACCGTCACCCACAGTCTTCACCGAGCTCAGTCGTCGTCGGATTTCCCGCCGCTCATGCCGGACGAGATCAGGTCCATCACCGACGAGTCCTGGAGGGTGGTGACGTCACCCAGCGAACGGTTCTCCGCCACGTCCCGCAGCAACCGGCGCATGATCTTGCCGGACCGGGTCTTCGGCAACTCCGGCACCAGCATGATCTGCCGCGGCTTCGCGATCGGCCCGAGCGTCTTCGCCACGTGGTTGCGCAGATCGGCGATGAGCTGCTCACCCGCCTCGCCCGCCACGTCGGCGGTGCCGCGCGGAATCGCGAACGCGACGATCGCCTGCCCGGTCGTCGGGTCGGTCGCGCCCACCACCGCCGCCTCGGCCACCGACGGGTGCGACACCAGCGCCGACTCGACCTCGGTGGTGGAGATGTTGTGCCCGGACACCAGCATCACGTCGTCCACCCGGCCGAGCAGCCAGATGTGCCCGTCGTCGTCCCGCTTCGCGCCGTCCCCGGCGAAGTACATCCCCTCGAACCGCGACCAGTACGTCTCGACGAACCGGTCGTCGTCGCCCCAGATGGTGCGCAGCATCGACGGCCACGGCTCCCGCAGCACCAGGTAGCCGCCACCGCCGTTGGGCACCGACTGACCCTGGTCGTCCACCACGTCCGCGCTGATCCCCGGCAACGGGGTCATCGCGCTGCCCGGCTTCGTCTCGGTCACCCCCGGCAACGGCGAGATCATCATCGCCCCGGTCTCGGTCTGCCACCAGGTGTCCACGATCGGCAGCTCACCCCCGCCGACGTGCTCGCGGTACCACATCCACGCCTCGGGGTTGATCGGCTCGCCGACGCTGCCCAGCAGCCGCAGCGACGACAGATCGTGCTGGGCGGGAATGTCCTCGCCCCACTTCATCATCGTCCGGATCAGGGTCGGCGCGGTGTACAGGATCGTCACGCCGTACCGCTGCACGATCTCCCAGAAGCGGCCCTTGTGCGGGGTGTCCGGGGTGCCCTCGTACATCACCTGGGTCGCGCCGTTGGCCAGCGGCCCGTACACGATGTAGGAGTGCCCCGTCACCCAGCCGATGTCGGCGGTGCACCAGTAGACGTCCGTCTCCGGCTTCAGGTCGAACACCGCCCACGTCGTGTACGCCGCCTGCGTCAGGTAACCGCCGGTGGTGTGCAGGATGCCCTTCGGGCGGGCCGTCGTGCCGGACGTGTACAGGATGAACAGCGGCGTCTCCGCGTCGAACGACTGCGCGTCGTGCTCGGCCGACGCCGTCTCCACCGTCTCGTGCCACCAGTGGTCCTTCGCCGACCAGGCGACCTCCGCACCGGTACGCCGGACCACCAGCACGTGCTCCACCGACGGGCAGTTCGCCACCGACTCGTCCACGGTCGGCTTCAACGCCGACGGCTTGCCCCGCCGGAATCCGCCGTCCGCGGTGATCACCACCTTGGCGCTGGCGTCCTGGATCCGGTTGGTCAGCGAGTCGGCGGAGAAACCACCGAAGACCACGCTGTGCACCGCCCCGATCCGGGCACAGGCCAGCATCGCCACCGCCGCCTCCGGGATCATCGGCAGGTAGATCGCCACCCGGTCACCGACGGTGACGCCGAGGTCGGTCAGCGCGTTCGCCGCCTGGCAGGTGAGCCGGTGCAGCTCGGCGTACGTGATCGTGCGGGTGTCGCCCGGCTCGCCCTCCCAGTGGATCGCCACCCGGTCGCCCAGCCCGGCCGCCACGTGCCGGTCCAGGCAGTTGTACGCCACGTTGAGCTGCCCGCCGACGAACCACTTCGCGAACGGCGGACTGCTCCAGTCGAGCGTCTGGTCCCACTCCTTCGCCCAGGTCAGCCGCCGGGCCTGCGTCTCCCAGAACGCCAGCCGGTCGGTCCGCGCCGCCTCGTACGCGTCAGCCTTGACGTTGGCGTTCCCGGCGAGCGCGGCCGGCGGCGGGAACTGCCGCGTCTCGTTCAGCAAGTTGGCCAAGGCCTCGCTCATGCGCGTGACTCCTCGTCGCTCGGATGACCTGCGTCTCGTTGCTGAGAGGTTAACTTCGCCGGCCAGCCCCCGCGACCGCCGTCGCCCACCGCGCGCCCAGCGGCCCACCCCGCGCGCCCACCGGCGCGAGCATCCGGCCGGGTTCCGGCAGCGGCACGGGCTGGCCCCTCCCGCCCGCCCACCGGCGCGAGGCACCTCCTGCCGCCCGACCCCTGGGCGCGGGGCGGTGGCAGGTCCGGCCCGCGGGCGCGCCGGCGTGGGACGGCGGCTGCGGCCGGCGTGCGGCGGCGGGCGCGGTCGGCGGGCGCGGTCGGCGGGTGCGGTCGGCGGGTGCGGTCGGCGGGTGCGGTCGGCGGGTCCGGTCGGCGGGCGCGGTCGGCGGGTCCGGTCGGCGGGCGCGGTCGGCGGGTGCGGTCGGCGGGTCCGGCGGCGGGTCCGGTCGGTGCTGGCCCGTTGCCGGTCGGGCGGCACGGGCGGGTCGCTAGCGTGGTCCGGTGACCACCGACCCGCTCGCCCCGCTGCTCGACCTCGCCGACATCGCCCCCGCCGTCGAGCGGGCCCGCGACCAGGTGGACCAGGCCCTCCGGCACCGCGCGCTGCGCCGGCACGGCGGCCAGGTCGCCGCCGAGGTCAGCCTGCGCTCCGCGGTGGCCAGCGCCGCCCTGGAGGGCTACCCCCACGAGCGCGAGACGGTACGCGCCGGCACGGTCACCGACCCCGTCACGCAGGGCGCGCTACGGGTGGCCGGGGCGCTGCCCGGCCTCACCGAACTCTGGCCGAGAGCGCCCCGACAGGTGCTGGCGAAGCTGCACGTGCTCGCCGCCCGGGACGTCGTGCCCGAAGCCGAGCTGGGGCGGCCGGTGACCGACCCGCTGGTCGGCGCCCGACTGGACGGCCTGGCCACGCTGGTCGCCGGCGGCACCAGCGTGCCCCCGCCGGTGCTCGCCGCCGTGGTGCACGGGGACCTGCTGGCGCTGCGCCCGTTCGCCGGCCCGTCCGGGGTGGTGGCCCGCGCGGCGGCCCGACTGGTGCTGATGTCGACCGGATTCGACCCGCGTGGCCTGCTGGCGACCGACGTCGGGCACCGGGAGCGGGAACCCGAGTACGTGGGCGCGGCCGGCGCCTTCGCCACCGGCACCCCGGACGGGCTGCGCTCCTGGCTGCGCCACTGCATGGCCGCCACCGAACTCGCCGCCGCCCAGCTCACCACCATCGGCGACGACATCCTCACCCCGACCTGACCCACCCTCCTGACCCCCGTCCACCCGCTGGCGCCCGCCGATTTCCTGGATGTGGGGGCGTCCGGCGGCGACGACACCCCCTTCTCCAGGAAGTCGAGTGGGACATGCCTCCAGGAGGTGGAGTGGGACATGTCGCCAGGAGGCGGAGCGGGTCAGGTTGCCGGGAGGTGGGGGTCGCTCGCGGAACCGGGAAGCGGAGTGGGTCAGGGGCGGCGGCTGGCTCGGGTGATCTTGCGCTGGAGGAGCTGGCGGGTGACCGGGCCGAGCTCGTCCACGATCTCGATGAGCACGCCGAGCTGGTCGAGCGCGGCCATCGCCTGGTCCGCCCCGGCGGCGTCCACCCCGTCGTAGAGCTCCAGCCCGATGAACGCCGCCGACACGGCCCGGGCCAGCCCCGGGATGTCGGCGATCTCGGCGAACGGTGAGCCGCTCAACAGCCGACGCAGGACGGCCTCGATCTCGTCCACCCAGAGCTGGAGCGCGCCGGCGGTCGGCGGCCCGAGCCGTTCGTCGGCCTGCGCCCCGGCCAGCATCTGCGCCAGGAAGGAGACGTTGCCCGACACCCGTTCCTCGGCGTGCAGGGCCCGCCCGACCTCCAGCAGCCCGCGCAGACTGCGTACCTCGGCCAGGCGCGGCGACCAGGCCGCGACCCGTTCCGCGGTGCCGGCCCGGCAGGCCGCTGCGAGGAGGTCGTCCACGCTGCCGAAGTGATAGAACACCAGGGCCTGGTTCACCCCGGCGGCGGCGGCGATGGTCCGCGCCGAGACTCCGGCGATGCCGTGCTGGCGGATCGCCGCCAGCGCCCCGTCGAGGAGCCGCTGCTTGGTGTCGGACATCGCTCTCCTCGCGGTCGCGCCGGATGCCGCCGGCGCGGCGATCATCGCACCGGTCCCGCCGCCTCCGCCGGGCGCGCCGCCTCCGCCGGGCGCGCCGCCTCCGCCGGGTGGGCCGGGTGCGGTGGGGCGATCATCGCATCGGTCACCACCTGCGCCAGCCAGGTGATCCCGGGCAGCCGCAGCAGCCACCCCACCCAGGCCCAGCCGAGGTGCACGTGTTCCAGGGCACGGGCGACGGCGGCCACCCCCCGTTCCGGGTGGCCGTCGCCGCCCGCGTACCCGGCCCGCCACAGCACCCCGCCGGGGTGGCGTGCGGCGGGCGCGATCGTGAGGCCCACCGGTCCGCGCCGTTCCAGGAACCGACGGACCGCCGCGCACGGCCCGCAGTCGTCGTCCAGCCACAGCACCGCCGGCTCACCGGGGAGGTACGGCCGCCAGCGGGGCCACCAGGGGCGCACCCGGAGGCGGTGGTCCCGCCAGCTTCGTCCGTACCGCTGGGTCAGGTCGTGGTCCTCGTGCGGGCCGGCGACCGCGGCGCTGAACGCCACCGCGAGCGCCGCGCCGCAGGCCAGGGCGAAACTGCCGGTGACCAGGGCGGCGAGCAGGAGCAGGGTCACCGCGCCGACCTGCATGGGGTTGGCCAGGTAGGCGTACGGGCCGGTGGTGACCAGACGCTGCGGCGGATCCCACGGGTACGGCGTCCCGCCGCCCCGGACGGCGAACTCGCGTACCGCCGCGAGGGCCGGGGCGGCGAGCAGCAGGGCCACCTGCGCGACGAACAGCGTGCCGGACGCCGTCAGATCGCCCAGGGGCGGCCAGGAGCCGTCGCCGAGGGTGAGGGCCACCATCGGCAGGAACCAGAGCAGCAGAACGCCGAACAGGCCGATCTGGAGCAGGACCCGGGCCCGCAGGCGTCGCCGGTCGGCGCTCCACCGGCCGAGCAACTGGGCCGGCAGCGCCACGGTGAGCAGCCCGACGAGCTCGCCGGTCAGCCAGTCCGGCCCGAGGCGCAGCAGCGGGGCCAGGGCCGGCATGGTGACCACGTCCAGCCAGCCGAGCAGGCCCAGCGCGACCGGCAGCGGCAGGACCCGGCGCAGCAGCACCGGCAGCGGTCCCCACAGCGCCGCCCAGCCGATCCACAGGTCCACCGGCAGACCCCGGTACGCCCCGTCGACCGGGGCGAACGTGTGCCAGCCGGTGGACCGGGCCACCTCGTGCAGGGCGGCCACCCCGACGGCGGCGGCCACGAAGGCCAGCAGCGCCGCCGCCCGGGCGTCGCGGTCCCGCTCCCAGCGGGCCGCCGTCAGCACCGCCAGCAGGGGCAACCCGAGGGCGAGGTACCGGAGGACGGTCACCGCAGCGCCAGCATGTCCAGCAGGTGCCCGCCGCCCTGGCGCAGCAGCGCATCCTGGAGCGGCCCGAAGTACCAGGACGGGTCGAGGCCCCGCCGGTAGTCGACGGTGAGCAGGACCCGGGTGTGGCCGGCGTCGACCGACCACCAGCGCAAATCGGCCCGCTGCCAGGTGAACCAGCGGCCGGTGATGGCGGTGTCCTCGACGAAACGGAAGGTCAACCGGCCGGGCTCGCTGGCGGTGACCTCGGCGACGAGGTGGCCGCCCGGCCCGTGCGCGCTGCCGTGGTAGTCGAACGTCCACCGTGAGCCGGGGGTGAGCCCGCCGCCGGTGACGTGCGTCGGCAGCGGTACGCCCAGCAGCCGCAGCGCCGGGGAGCGGACCGGGACGGGGCGGGGACCGGCGGCCAGACAGTCGGCCACCACGTCGACGGGGAGCGCGACCACCCGGGCCACCTGGACCGACTGCTCCGGGGCGATCCTCGGCCCGACCCCGCTGCCCTCCAGGCCCGGCAGGAGCAGCAGCGGCACGACGACCAGGGAATAGCTCCGCGACGAGCGGCGCGACCAGTTGAGCAGGGCCAGCGTGCCGTGGGCCACCAGGTAGACCAGGGGCGCGGCAAGCACGACGCAGACCGCGCCCTCGTGCAGGGCCACCGCCGCCAACAGCAGGGCGATGGTGGTGACGACGAAGACCTGCCCGTGCGGGGTGCGCCCCGGTGACAGCGCCAGGGCCGCGGCCAGCAGCACCGGCAGCGCCACGA
Organism: Micromonospora sp. WMMD882; assembly: GCF_027497255.1. Taxonomy (NCBI): domain Bacteria; kingdom Bacillati; phylum Actinomycetota; class Actinomycetes; order Micromonosporales; family Micromonosporaceae; genus Micromonospora; species Micromonospora sp. WMMD882. The sequence goes on along the minus strand of NZ_CP114903.1, from coordinate 4,021,275 downwards.
AGAGCAGCGCGCTGTCGGCCCGCCCGTCCCGTACGGCGACCAGGAAGACCACCAGCCCGAAGAGGCCGATCAGCCCGGCGAAGATCCAGTTCGCGCTGGTCCGCCGGGGCGGCTCGGTCGGCTCCGTCATGATCTACCTCCCCGTTTGAGCGATCGCTCAAGGCGAGCTTAAAGCCATTTGAGCGATCGCTCAAGAGGGGTGGCGGATGGCTCCGGACACGACGGAGCCCGGCACGGCGGGTGCCGTGCCGGGCTCCGAGACCCGAAACGGGAGCGGCGCGAAATGAAGCGCCGCGGAAAGGGTGCGGCTGGAAGGTGGTGTGGGGCGGGAAGGGCGTGGCGCTGGGGCGCCGCGGGAAGGGTGTGGCTGGAAGGGAGCGGCGGGGGAAGGGTGGCGCTGGGGCGGCGGCGCGGGTCAGGCGACCGGGGTGATCCGGCCCCGCCGGTGCCGGCCGTACCAGGCGATGCCGATGGCGACCCCGACGCCGACGCCGAGCGCGGCGGCGGCCACCGGAACGGCCGGCCGCTCCCGCCACCGGCGACCCAGCGGGACCGGGTGCCGGAACTCCAGCACCGGCCAGGAGTTCTCGCTGGCCAGCTTGCGGAGCTGCCGGTCCGGGTTCACCACCGAGGGATGACCCACACACTCCAGCAACGGCCGGTCACTGTACGAATCGGAGTACGCGTACGACTCGGCCAGGTCGTAGCCGCGGGCGGCGGCCAGCTCGCCGACCGCCTCGGCCTTGCTCGGCCCGGCCGCGTAGAACTCCACCTCGCCGCTGTACCGGCCGTTCTCCACGGTCATCCGGGTGGCGATCACGTCGGTGATGCCCAGCAGCTCGCCGATCGGCCGGACCATCTCCTCACCGGAGGCGGAGACCAGCACCACGTCCCGGCCGGCCGCCTGGTGCTCCTCGATCAGGGCCGCGGCCTCGGCGTACACGTAGGGGTTGATCAGCTCGTGGAGGGTCTCGGCGACGATCTGGCGGACCTGCTCCACCTGCCAGCCCTTGCAGAGCGCGGCCAGGTAGTCGCGGGTGCGGGCCATGGTCTGCTCGTCCGTGCCGCCCAACCGGAACATCAGTTGCGCGTACGCGGACTTGACGACGTCGCGTCGGGTGATCAGACCGTCCCGGTAGAACGGCCGGCCGAAGGCCAGCGCGCTCGACTTGGCGATGACGGTCTTGTCCAGATCAAAAAAAGCGGCACCTCGGCCCACGGCGCGAAAGTCTAGCCCGATGGTCTAGGGTCGGCGGGTGCCCGGGGGCGGAAGCCCCCACTCACCTGCGGGCGGGCCCCCACGACCCACGGTCAACGTGACTACGGTCACACCTTGGGGGCAGAATTTCGCAGGGAGTGGAGGTTACGCCACTCGACGTGAGCAGGTCTGCTACGGCATGCTGGTAACTACGACGACTTTTCATATCTGCACCGGAGCCCTCGGCGGTTGCACCCCCCGTGACCGCTGAGTGAGTTCGGCTCAATCCCCCCCGGAGCCGAACTCCCCGACGACCCCCGTCTCCCCCCGACGGGGGTCGTCCCTTTCCCGGGCCACACCCCTGAACACCGCGACCGCCCAGCCCCAAGGTCACGCTACTTCCGGGCTGTAGTTGCCTCGGGGCGGGTCGAGGGCGCTACTGCCCGGCAGTAGCGCGATCCTGTCCGGGGACGGGGAGGGAGGCAGGTAGGTCGAAGCGGGCGAAGAGGGCGTACCGGTGGTCGATGAACGAGGTGATCTCGGCGATCCGGTCGTCGCGCAGGGTGAACACGTTGATCGACCACGGCAGGTACGACGCGTCGTCGGCGGTGCGCCGGTACCCGGCGACAGCCGGCTGGCCGTTCGCCTGGACGGGCAGGTGCCGCCACTGCCCGCACCGGCTCATCGGCACCTGCCGGACGAAGTCCGCCACCGCGTCCACGCCGTGGTACCACCGTGGCAGCGGCGGCATGGACCAGGTGACATCCTCGGTCAACAACGCCACCAGGGCGTCGGCGTCGGCGTTCTCCAGCGCGGCAGCGTACCCGGAGACGATCTTCCGTAGTCGCGTGTCGCCGAGCTTGCGGAGCGTACGCTGCTGGCTCGTGGGGTCGGCGCGGTCCGCGACGATCCGGCGGGCCCGGGCCAGCGCGGAGCTCACCGCAGTGGTCGAGGTCTTCATCATGGCGGCGATCTCGGTCACCGAGAAGCCGAGCACCTCCACGAGCAGCAACGCCGCCCGCTGGTTGCCGGGCAGATGCTGGAGGGCGGCGACGAACGCGAGCTCGACGGCCTCGCGCTGCTCCAGGCGGGCGTCCGGGCGCGCCGGCCCGCCGGCGAGACCCTGATCCGGGTACGGCCCCAGCCAGGCGACCTCGCTCAGCGGCAGGTCACCGACGACCGCCCGGTCGCTGGCCGGCCCGAGATCCACCGGCAGCGCCCGGCGCCCCCGGGCGGCGACCGCGTCCAGGCAGACGCGGGTGGCCACCGTGTAGAGCCACGAACGCAGTGAGCTGCGCCCGGCGAACCCGGCAAGCCCGCGCCAGGCCCGCAGCAGGGCGTCCTGGAGGGCGTCGTCGGCGTCATGGGTGGAGCCGAGCATCCGGTAACAGTGCGCGTGCAGCTCCCTACGCAGCGGCGCGACGAGCTGGTCGAACGCGTCGTCGTCGCCGGCCCGCGCCCGGGCCAGCACGGCGGCCTCGGCCCCCGGCTGCCCCGCACCCGCCGAAAGTTTCTCCCCCATGAGCGACGATTCTGCCCGACGCGCGGAGTCTCTCCTTCGACCGAGACCACCCATGACCTGATAAGGAGAGCCTGATGAGAGCCGTACCGACCGTTTCCCCCACCGTCGGCAGCCTGCGGGTGCCCGACGCCCGTCTGCACTTCGAGGTACGCGGGTCCGGGCCGCTCGTGGCGCTGGTCGGCGCGCCGATGGACGCCGACGCGTTCGCGCCGCTGGCGGACCTGCTCGCCGCCGACCACACCGTGCTGACCACCGATCCCCGGGGCATCAACCGCAGCCCGGTCGACGACCCGGACCGGGACTCGACCCCGGAGCTGCGCGCCGACGACCTGTCCCGGCTGCTGGCCCACCTGGACGCCGGCCCGGCGGTGGTGCTCGGCTCCAGCGGCGGCGCGGTCAGCGCGTTGGCGCTCGCCCAGGCGCACCCGGAGCAGGTGCGTACGGTGATCGCCCACGAGCCTCCGCTCGACGAGCTGCTGCCCGACCGGGAGCAGCTCCGGGAGCGTACCGAGGACATGGTCGCCACCTACCTGGCCGGCGATCCGTTGGGCGCGGGCCGGAAGTTCCTCGACATCGCGAACATCCAGTTGCCCGAGGAGGTGGTCCAGGCCATGTTCGGCGGCGCGCGCGACCCGCAGTCGCGCGCCGACGAGCATTTCCAGTACGCGCACATGCTGATCCCGACCACCCGATGGCAGCCCGACGTGGCTGCGCTGCGCGCCTCGCCCACGCGGATCGTGGTCGGCATCGGCGCGGAGTCGGGCGGTCAGCTCTGCGATCGGGCCAGTCGGGCGCTCGCCGCCGAGCTGGGCGTCCCGCCGACGATTTTCCCTGGTGGCCACATCGGTTTCGTCGACGGTCCGGGGCGCTTCGCCGTCCGGCTGCGCGCGGTGCTGGCGGCCGACTGACCGGGCCCGCCCGGTCGCCGGCCGGGCCCGCCGAGCTGGACGAGATCGTCCGGCGGTTCGCGCCGCTGGTGGTTCGCGCCGCCGGTCGACGCGGCCGACGCGCCGGCCCGCGCGATGCGGCGGCGGCCTGCCGGTCTTCCGCGCGTCCGGGTGGGCCTCGGCCCGCCGGTCGGACGCGTCGTGGTGGTGTCGATGACGGTGTCGGCGCAGGTCAGCGGACGGTCGCGCGGGCCGGCTCGGCGATCGGCTGGAACACGGCCAGCGCAGTGCCGTGCCGGTCGGTGACCACCCAGGGGTGGCCGACGTACGTGGACTGCCGGTGCGACTCGCCCGGGTCCAGCCGTTCGAGACGGACCCGGTGCCCCCAGTGGTTCAGCCAGTAGACGGTCACCTGCTCGTCGCGCCGGTTGACGAACTCGACACTGGTCGCCGGTCCACCGTTCTCCGCTTCGAGATCCCGCTCGCGGCTGGCCGGCAGCGCGGTCAGCTCCGGCAGGCCCGGGACCCCGTCCGGCGACGGGCCGGACGGGGGACGGCTCGTCGCCGACGGGGACGGCGCGGCCGGGGATGCCGACCGGGTCGCCTTCCCGGTCGGCGACGGGGAGGCGGTCGGCGAGGGGGACCGGGTCGTCGCGGACGGGCTCGGCCGGCCCGTCCGGACCGACACGCTGGGCGTCCCCCGGTCGAGGGTCGGCAACGGTACGGCCGGCAGCGGCGGCTCCGTCACGGCATGGGGCGCGCGTTCGTCGACCGCGGAGGCGAACGCCCAGCCCAGCGTGGTGGTCAGCACGCCGACCACGAGCGCGACCAGCAGCACCCGCCAACGGCCTGCCAGGCGGCTCCCCGGCCGCGCCTCTTCTTCCGTGGGCGAGGACTGCCCGGAAAGCGCGGATTCCCTGGCACCAGCCATCGACGTCCCGATCTCCGTTCCGGATGCTGCCGCTCGCCGCCGAAAGGCGGCACGAGGCCCGATTATCCGTAACGGACGTTCCCCGGCGTCAATGGGGTCCACTAGTCCGGCGCGCGGTGATCACGGCCGGAAGCTGCGCCGACGGCTTTTCCGGCAACTCTCCACATAGCAGATCCACTGTGAGAAAGGGCGTTGTCCACAGGGGGTCGAGTTGTCCACAGGCGCGGGTCAACGGGCAGCGGATCGGGCGGTCGGCGGAGCACTGTCGTCCTCCAGCACCCCCGAGCCCGACCGTTGGAGGCCGCGATGCCACCCCGTACCGCCGTCCGGCCGCGTCGAAGACTGCCGCTGATCGTCACCTCGGACGACGACCTGCTCGACGACCTGCTCCGGCTCGCCGCCGCCGGTGGCGCCGAGGTCGAGGTGGCCGCCGACCCGGCGGCAGCGCGATCCCGCTGGACACCGGCCCCGCTCGTGCTGGTCGGCGGTGACCAGGCGCAGGGCTGCCTACGCGCCCGACTACCGCGCAGGTCGCGGCTGGTGCTGGTGGGCCGCTCGGGCGCGGGCGACCCGGGCTGGGAGGTCGCGGAGCTGATCGGCGCGGAGCACGTCGCCATGTTGCCGGCCGCCGAGCCGTGGATCGTCGACCAGTTCGCTGAGTCCGTGCCACCCCACACCACGAACGCCGGTCGGGTGGTCGCGGTGCTCGGCGGCCGGGGCGGCGCCGGGGCCAGCGTCTTCGCCGGTGGACTGGCGGTCACCGCGGCCCGGGCCCGACTGCGTACCCTGCTGGTCGACGCCGACCCGCTCGGCGGCGGCCTCGACCTGGTGCTCGGCTGGGAGCAGTTGGCCGGGCTGCGCTGGCCGGCGCTCACCGACGCCGACGGGCGCGTCGATCCGCCCGCCCTGGTGCAGGCGCTGCCCAACCGGGGTGACCTGGTCGTCCTCTCCTGGGACCGGGGTGACCTGCTGCCGTTGCCGGCCCCGGCGATGGCCGCCACCCTCGACGCCGCCCGCCGGGGCCGCGACCTGGTCGTCGTGGACCTGCCCCGACAACTCGACGACGCGGCCGTGATCGCGCTGCAGGCCGCCGACCAGGCATTCGTGATCGTTCCGGCCGAGCTGCGGGCCACCGCCGCCGCGACCCGGGTGGTCGCCGCCGCCGCGCCGCACTGCGCCACCCTGTCGGTCGTCGTCCGTGGCCCCGCCCCCGGTCGGCTCAAGGCCACCGAGGTGGCCCGTTCGCTCGGGCTGCCGCTGGCCGGCACGCTCCGCCCCGAGTCGGCCATCCCCCGCGGCCTGGAACGCGGCGAAGCCCCGGCAGCGGCGGGCCGCGGCCCGCTCGCCGCGCTCTGCCAACGCATCGTCGCCGACCTGACCGGCCGCCGCCACGCCGAAGGGGACGCCGCATGACCACCTCGTCCACCGGTCGTCGCTGGGCCGAGGGAGACGCCGCATGACCACGCCACCCGCCGGCCGGCCGCCGGCTGGCCGTCTCCCCGACGCGGTGCCCGAACTCTCCGCCCGGGTCCGGCAGCGCTTCGCGGCCGAGGCCACCCCGGTCACCCCCGCGGCCGTCGTGGCGGCGGTACGCGCCGAGCCCACCGCCGCCGTGCTCGGCGACACGGTGGTGCTCCGAATGGCCGGTCGGGTGCACGACGACCTGGTCGGCGCCGGGCCGCTCGGCCCGCTCCTGGCCGATCCGCAGGTCACCGACGTGCTCGTGAACGGCACCCGGGTCTGGGTCGACCGGGGCGACGGCCTGCGGCAGGTCGCCGTCCCGGTCGGCACCGTCGACGACGTACGCCGGCTGGCGCAACGGCTCGCGTCCGGCGCCGGCCGGCGGCTCGACGACGCGTCCCCGTACGTGGACGCCCGGCTCGCCGACGGCACCCGGCTGCACGCCGTACTGCCGCCGGTGGCGACCAGCGGGCCCTACCTGTCGCTGCGGACCTTCCGGCAGCGTCCGTTCACCCTCGACGAGCTGGTCGAGGACGGCACCGTGCCCGGGCCGGTGGCGTCGCTGCTGGCCGCCGTGGTCGCCGCCCGACTGGCCTACCTCGTCACCGGTGGCACGGGGTCGGGCAAGACCACCCTGCTCAACACGCTGCTCGGGCTGGTGCCCGCCACCGAGCGGATCGTGCTGGTCGAGGACGCCGCCGAGCTGCGCCCGGTGCATCCGCACGTGGTCGGATTACAGGCCCGCACCTCCAACGTCGAGGGATCGGGCGCGGTCGGTCTGAGTGACCTGGTCCGGCAGGCGCTGCGGATGCGACCGGACCGGCTGGTGGTCGGGGAGTGCCGGGGCGGGGAGATCGTGGATCTGCTCGCCGCCCTGAACACCGGCCACGACGGTGGCGCCGGCACCCTGCACGCCAACGCCCCGTCCGACGTGCCCGCCCGGTTGGAGGCGTTGGGCCTGCTCGGCGGCCTGCCCCGGGCCGCTCTGCACGCCCAGGTGGCCGCCGCTCTCCAGGTGGTGCTCCAGATGCGGCGGGGCCGAGGCGGCCGGGTCCTGGAGTCGGTCTCCCTCCTGCTGCCGGACGCGGACCGTCTGGTCACCGTCGTGCCGGTCTGGCTGCGCGGGCGCGGTCTCGGGCTGGCCGCCCGGACGCTCGGCACGCTGATCGAACAGCGCGGTGAGCGGCTGCCGCCGATTCTGTCGCAGCCGTTCGCCCCGGTCCCGGAGCGTCACGTCGGCGTGTCCCCCTCACCCCGGACGGCGTCGTGACCGCCACCGCCTGGCCGGTGCTGCTGCTGGTGCTGGCCGCCGTGGCCGTCATCGGTTGGCCGACGGCCCGGGTCCGGTCCCGTCACCGAGCCCTGTTCCCGGCCACCCGATCGCCCACCGACGATTCCCCTGCCCACGGTCCCACCGATGCCCGTTTCCCGACCCACCTTTCCACCGACGGTCGTCGCGTGACCTGGCGGCTTGCCGCCCGGGATCCGGAGGCTGAATGGGGCGGTGCCGCTGGCGTCGCGGATCGCGCCACCAGCGTTCGGCACCTTTCCGGCGGTCGGGGAGGGAGGCCGATCCGGGTTACCGGTCGCCCCGCACCCTCCGGCCCACCCAGCCGTCATGACGCGTCCCGACCGGACGGAAGCGCCTTCGGCGCTGACCAAACCGACGAGGGCGGTTCCGCCCCGGCGTCTCTGGCCAGGTCAGCGACGGCACCGGATAGCCCAGCCGGTGCCGCTGCGGGCGGGGTACCGGCAGCCGGAAGCCGTGGCGCGGCTCCCGCCGCCGGGCGTCGTGACCACCGGACAGCGCCGGCCAACGGCGACCGGCCGACGGTTCCTGCCGGTCACCCCGGCCACCGGACGCTTCCCGATGGCCACCCCGACCGGCGGACGTCTGCTGACGGTCACCCTGCCTACCCGGCGGTACCTGCCGGCCATTCTGGCCAGCGGGCGGTGTCGGACGCTCGCTCCGACCGGCGGGCGGTGTCCGAGGCTCGCTCCGACCGGCGGGCGGTGTCCGAGGCTCGCTCCGACCGGCGGGCGGTGTCGGACGCTCGCCTCAACCGGCGGGCGGCTTCGGGCGACAGGCGGGGCGATGACCGACCGGGGCACGGTGGACACGGCGGCCGGCGCTGGGCGGCGTCGCCGATGAGCAGCGTCGTGCTGGCGTCCGGCGTCGGGGCGATCGTCGCCGGCGTGCTCGCCGGGCCGGTCGCCGCCCTGGTGGCCGCCGCGTACGCCGCGCTCGGGGTCCGCGCCCTGCTGCGCCGCCGGAGGACCGCGCTGGCGGATCGGCTCCGCCGCCGCAGCCTGGACCAACTCGGCGCGCTCGCGGCCGACCTGCGGGCCGGGCTGCCGGTACCGGTGGCCCTCGCCCACGACAGCGGCTCACCCCAGCCGTTCAGCGCGGCGGACGGGGGCAACGGGCCGGGTGTTCGGGAAACCCGGTGGGGGGACGCTCGACCTGCCGGTCTGGACCGGGTCGACCGACTGACCCGGGCCGCCGCCCGTCTCGCCGACCGCACCGGGGCGCCCCTCGCCGAGCTGATCGACCGGATCGAGGCCGACCTGCGGGCGATGGACCGGGGGTTGGCTGCCGCGGCCGCCCAGGCGGCCGGTGCCCGGGCCACCGCCTGGCTGCTGGCCGCCCTGCCGCTCGGTGGCGTCGCCCTCGGGTACGCCGTCGGCGTCGACCCGGTGGCGGTGCTGCTGCACACTCCGGTCGGCGCTGCCTGCGCGGTGGGCGCCACCGTGCTCCAGACCGTCGGGCTGCTCTGGGCCGAGCGGCTCGGGGCCGCGCCCGGTGGAGCCCGCTGATGTCCAGGCGCCCCACCAACCGTCCGCTGCCGGACCGCGTTTCTTCCACCAACCACCCTCGGTCCGACCGGCTTTCCACCCAGCACCCGCCGTCCGAACAGTTCGAGACCAACCGCCCACTGCGCGACCAGCCTTTGATCGACCGCCCGTCGTTCGGCCGGCCCGTCACCCGTCACCCGTCAATCGGCCGGCTCGTCGCCCATCGCCCGTCGATCCGCCGGCTTGTCGCCCATCGCCCGTCGATCCGCCAGTTTGTCGCCCATCGCCCGTCGTTTGGCCGGCTCGTCGGCGTCGTTGCGGCCGGGGCGGCGAGTGGCTGGCGACGACCCGACCTCGTCCGGCTGACCGCCGCGCTGGTCGGCATCGCGGTCGCTGTGGCCGTCGGCGGTTGGTCCGGGCTCGCCGGCGGCCTGCTGGCGGCCGGCGGTGCGGACCGGCTGCTCCGACGGATCGAGTCACCGGCCGTCCGCGAGCGACGTCGTGCCGAGGCCGCTGATCTGCCGCTCGCGGCGGATCTTCTCGCCGCGGCGCTACGGGCCGGCGCGCCCGTCGACCGGGCGGTGGCCGCGGTGGCCGAGACGATCGGCGGGCCGCTCACCGATCGGCTCGGACGGGTCGGCCGGACCCTCCGGCTCGGCGGGGGACCGGACGAGGCGTGGGCACACCTCGCTTCCGTGCCGGGAGCGGAACGGCTGGTCACCGCTGCCGTCCGGTCGGCCGAGAGCGGCGCGGCGCTCGCCGGGGCCCTCACCCGTCTCGCCGACGACCTGCGTGCCGATCGGGTCACCGCCGCCGAAGCGTCGGCCCGCCGGGCAGGCGTCCTGATCGTGCTGCCGCTGGGGCTCTGCTTCCTGCCGGCCTTCATTCTCGCCGGCCTGGTGCCGGTGATCGTCGCCGTCCTCGGCGACGTGCTCTGACAACCGTTCGAGAAAGGACCGTAACGTGCGCAAACTGATGGCCCGCCTGCGTGGGGACGCCGGGATGAACACCGCTGAGTACGCCGTCGGCACGCTCGCCGCCGTCGCCTTCGCGGGCCTGCTGCTGAAGGTGCTGACCAGCGAGACCGTGCAGAACGCCTTGACCGCGGTGATCGACCGGGCGCTCAAGTGAGCCTGCGCCGGCCGCCCGATCGCCAACCGGCTGATCACCGGCCGGCCTTCGGCCCGGCTGCCGGGCGTTCACCGGCTGATCACCGGCCGGTCTTGGACTCGGTCCCCGGGCGCTCACCGGCTGATTACCGGCCGGCTGACGACCCGGCCGCCGACCGACGGCGGGTTGACCACCGGCCTGCTGATCATCGAGTGATCGATAGCCGTTCGGCCCGCCACCCGCGGGGCGGATGTCGAGCGGCCAGGGCGCTCGCCGGTGACCGGGGATCGTTCACGGCCGAGTTGGCGACCGGTCTGCCGGCGCTGATGCTGCTGCTCCTGGCCGGGTTGACCGCGGTGGACGCCGTGAGCACGAAGGCCGCCTGTCTGGACGCAGCCCGGGAGGCGGCGCTGGCCGCCTCCCGGGGCGGCAATGGGGCGCCGGCGGGAGCCCGGGTTGCACCGGAGGAGGCCGACGTGGCGGTGCGCCTCGACGACGACCAGGTCACCGTGACCGTACGGGCACCCGTACGGACGCTGGGCGCGAACCTGCCCCGGATCACGGTGACCGCCACGGCGGTCGCCGCAGTGGAGCCCGGCTACCCGTTCCCCCTCCCACCGCACCCGTGACCCCCTGCCCCGGCGCTGAGTCAACACGGATCTTGGACAGTTTCCGTCGGTATACGACGGAAACTGTCCAAGATCCGAGGCTCAGGTGTGACCGGCAGGTGAGTGTGCCGGAGAAGTGATGACGTGGAGGAGGTGACAGGTGGCGGCGTGGAGGAAGCGAGAAACGGAAGGTGATGGCGTGGAGGAAGGAGGAGGCGCGGCGTTCAGCAGGGCGGAGCACGGCCCGGACCAGGGTGGAGCGAGTGTGCTGCTGCTCGCGCTCGGGCTGGTGTTCGTGCTGGGTGGCCTGTTCGGGGCGGCGGTCGGCGCGGCCCGTGTCGCCCGGCAGCAGGCCCGGGTGGCGGCGGACTTCGCCGCCCTGGCCGGCGCGTCGGTCAGCCTTCGCGGCGAGGAGTTCGCGTGCCGCCGAGCGTCCGACCTCGCCACGGCCAACGACGCCAGGTTGATCGGGTGCCGTCTGGACGGGTTGGACCTGCTGGCCACCGCGGAGGTGACAGTCGACCTCGTGCCCGGCCTGCCGCGTCAGGCCACCGCCACATCCCGTGCCGGCCCGGTACGCGGCTGACCTCTGGTGCGGGCTGGGTGGCGGCCGGCCAGGTGAGTGCTGACGCGGTGGTGGGTTGGCCAGGTGGGGCACTGAGCCAGTGGAAGCTGTCGAGCTGCCCCGGATCTGGGGCAGCTCGACAGGCTCCGCTCATCTGACTCTGTCCCCGGGAACTACCCGGACCGCAACCAGCCCTGACCTGCGCCCGACCGTCGGCGGCATCCGCTGCGCGCCCGACCGCCGGCGGCATCCGCTGCGCGCCCGGGCCGGCGTCTGGCCGGCGGGTTCCGCTGCGCGTCTGGCCGGCGGCATCCGCTGCGCGCTCAGGCCGGCATCCGGCCGGCGGCAGCCGCTGCGTGTCGACCAGCGCCCGACCATCTGCGGCAACGCTGTCCGGACTCCGGTCGGCGGTCGGGCGTCGGCTGTCGGCGGACTGCGGACTGCGGTCGGCGGACTGCGGTCGGCGGACTGCGGTCGGCGGACTGCGGGCGGGGGTCGGCTGTCGGTCAGGCGTAGCGGAGCAGGGCGCCGATGCCGGTGCGCGCGACCTGGCCGGTGCCGGCCGGCACCACCCGTACGGCGGCGTCGGTGGCCAACGCGGCGCGGATCGCCACGTCGACCAGAGGGCCCCGTCGTGGTCCGGCCACTCCGGCGGTCCGCAGGGCCGTTCCGGAGTCGGCGACCTCGGCGGGGCCGGGGCCGTACCAGGCGTGGGTGTCGCCGACCCGGCTCGGGTCGAGCAGCAGGGTGTCCACCTGGCCCCGGTTGAGCGCGGCCAGGGTGTCGGCGGCGCCTTCGGTGGCCCGGTCGTTCTGGCCGAGTTCCCGTTCGTAGTCGGCGAGCACGGTGGCCCGCTCGGCGTCGACGTGCGCCTCCACCACCTGGTCGGCGTGGCGCAGCACCGCCTCCGGGCTGCTGTGCTCGCCCGACACCTCGGACAGCAGCCCGCGCACCCGGTCCGGCACCTGGTCGCGCAGGAACTGTACGGCCCGGACGTCGCCGCTGACCACGACGAGCCGCGGATCGTACCGGTCGACGAGGCGGGTCAGCTTGTCGGCGACCTCGCCCGCGTTGGATTCCCACCGGTTCTCGGCGCGCTGCTGGAAACGTCGCTGTGACCAGCCGCCCGGCGCGGACCGGGTCACGTGCAGGTCGTCCCCCTCGACCTGAGCGTGCCGGTCCGGCTCGTGCGGCAACACCACCAGCAGGTCCGCTCCGAGCCGGTCGGTGGCCACCACCACGTACGGGACGAGTTTCCCGGTGGCGGCGACGAGCGGCGCGAGGCACGGCAGCGCCGCCACCGTGCCCTGGTCGCGCTCCGGTGGCTCGGGGAGGTGCGCCTGGTAGAGCAGCCCGTCGGCGTCGGCGATCGCGGCCAGCGTGCGGCCGTTGGTGTGCGCGCCGACGGTCAGCGGGTCAACGGCGGCCAGCGCCGCTTCGGGGGCGCCGTCGTCGGTGAGTTGGCGGCGCATCGTCCGCCAGCGCTGCTCCACCTGTTGGGCGGCGTTGGGCGCCGTGCCCTCGGTGTTCAGGTAGACCGAGACCGTCGGGCCGCCGGTCCGGAACAGGTGCGCGCCCGGCTCGGCGATGGGCGGCGGTCGTCGGACGGCGGTCGGTGACGTCATGACTCCTCCAGGGGGTCGGTCGGTGTCCTGCCGGCTCACCCCTGGTGCCGTACCCCCTCAGCCGTCACCGAACCCGCGTGGCCCGGTGACCGGACCCACGCGGGTCAAGCGGCTCAGCGGCCCTGGAGCGCGTCCAGTCCGATCGCCATCGCGATCACCAGGCGGCGGTCGATCTGTGGGTGGGTCACGTCGACGGTGTAGCGGTCCCGCAGGCCCCACTGCTTGACCACCGAGAAGACCGGCTGTCCGCCGGCGACGAAGTCGAAGTGGTACGGCAGCCAGGACAGCGAGTCGACGAACCGGCGGAGCACCGCCACCGGCATGCTGCGCTCCTGGCCGGTCACCGGCGGCAGGCCGGGCTGCTCGACGTGCCAGGTCGAGCGCAGCAGCGACTGGGCGAAGTCCTTGCGGAACAGCCCGACCGGGTTCCCGGCCTGGTCCGTCACGTCGTACGTGGCGCCGATGTCGAGGCGCTGGCGGGCCTTGAAGCCGAGCAGCGGGTACTGCTTGCTGTCGTCGGTGTAGATGGTCACCTGCTCCTTGAAGGCGAGCCGCTTCTGCTGGGCGAAGGCGAGCAGCTCCCCCTCGGAGCCGTCCGGCGCGACGGCGAGCACCTCGTACTGGTTCACCATCAACCTGATCCGCTGCCGGACGTGGAACCGTCGCTGGGCCTGGAGCTGGTCGAGCTGCATGAGACATCCTCCCCTTCGGTGTGCCCGACTCTCGCACAGGTCCGCCGGCGTCGCCCGTCGGGCCGGGTCGGGCAGGGCGGGGCGGGGGCTGCGGCCTGGGCGCCTGGTGGCAGCGTGCGTCGGGGGGCCGCCGTCACCAGGGCCGGTCGCGGCACGGGGGCGACTCAGCGGCCGTCGACGTTCTGCCGGAGCAGCCAGGTGTTGAGGATCTGGTGGATGCCGCGCAGGCGTTCGTTGATCTGCTCCAACCGCTCGGCCTGGGCCAGTTGGGCCAGCGCCGCGCCGAGAGCGATCTGCTGGTCGCGGGTGAGGTTCTCCTGGTCGATCGTATAGAGCAGGTCGACGGTCTCGGCGATGGTGTCGGCCACGACTCCTCCTCGGGACAGGTGTGCATGGAAGCGCTCCCATGGCAGCATGCCCAGAATGGACCTGATCTATGCGTGCGTCCCGTCTGGCAAACTCGCCAGGACCACGTCGAGGGTCTGCACGGCGGCTGACTTGTCCAGCGGGTTGTTGCCGTTTCCGCACTTCGGGGACTGGACGCAGGACGGGCAGCCGGTTTCGCAGCCGCACTCGACGATCGCGTCCCGGGTGGCCCGCAGCCAGGCGGCGGCCGTGCCGTGCGCCCGCTCGGCGAAACCGGCCCCGCCCGGGTGCCCGTCGTAGACGAAGACCGTCGGGGCCCCGGTGTCCGGGTGCAGCGCGGTGGACAGCCCGCCGATGTCCCACCGGTCACAGGTGGCGACCAGCGGCAGCAGCCCGATCGCGGCGTGCTCGGCGGCGTGCAGCGCGCCCGGCACGTCGGCCGGCTCGATCCCGGCCGCCGCGAGGGCGTCCGGCGTGACGGTGAACCACACCGCGACGGTGCGCAGCTCCCGGGCCGGCAGGTCCAGTGGCCGGGTGTCGACGACCTCACCGGAGGAGAGCCGTCGCCGCTGGTACGAGACCACCTGGTTGGTCACGTCCACCTCGCCGAGGAACAACGCGACCGGCCCGGCGTCGACCCGGGACCGCACCGACACCACCGACAGCGCCGTGACGTCCCGGGCGTGGGTGGACCAGTCCGGCTCCTCGGCGTGCACCAGCGCGCACCCGTCGGCCAGGTCCAGCTCGTCCACCACGTACGAGACGCCCTGGTGCAGGTAGACCGCGCCGGGGTGGACCAGCACGTGCGACGAGCCGCCGTCGACGGTGCCGAGCAGCCGCCCGGTGGCCGACTCGACCACGCAGACCGGCGCGCCGCCCGCACCGCGCAGGTCCACCTCCGGCCGGTCCCGGTGCCGCCAGTACCAGCCGGTCGGCCGTTCCCGCAGCGCCTGCGCGGCGACCAGCGCGTCCACCGCCTCCTTCGCGCCGTCGCCGAAGAGCTCCAGGTCGGCGGGGGTCAGCGGGGACTCGGCCGCCGCGCAGGCCAACTGCGGGGCCAGCACGTACGGGTTGGCCGGGTCGAGCACGGTGGCCTCCACCGGCGCGCCGAACAGCGCCTCCGGATGGTGTACCAGGTAGGTGTCGAGCGGGTCGTCCCGGGCCACCAGCACGGCCAGGGCCTCCCCGCCGGAGCGTCCGGCCCGCCCGGCCTGCTGCCACAGTGACGCCCGGGTGCCCGGGTACCCGCAGATCAGCACCGCGTCCAGCCCGACCAGGTCGACGCCCAGCTCCAACGCGTTCGTCGAGGCCAGCCCGAGCAACTCGCCGTCGAGCAGCGCCCGTTCCAGCTCCCGCCGCTCCTCCCGCAGGTAGCCGGCCCGGTAGGCGGCCACCCGCGCGCCGAGCCCGGGCACCGCCTCGTCCAGCGCGCGCCGTGCGTTCGCCGCCACCACCTCGGCGCCCCGCCGGGACCTGACGAACGCGAGCGTGCGTACCCCCTCGACGACCGTGTCGGCGAGCAGGTCCGCCGTCTCGCGCAGCGCGGACCGGCGGACCGGGGTGAGATCCTGCGGCCCGTCGGCGGCGGCGGGCTGCGTCGGCGGCTCCCAGAGCGCGAAGGTCACCCCGCCGCGCGGCGAGGTGTCCTCGGTGACCGCGGCGACCGGTAGGCCGGTGAGCCGCCCGGCCGCCGTCGCCGGGTCACCCGACGTGGCCGAGGCCAGCACGAACACCGGGGCGCTCCCGGACCCGGGGGTACGCCGGAACGTCGCGCACCGTCGGCGCAGGCGGCGCAGCACGTGGGCGACGTGCGAGCCGAAGACGCCCCGGTAGGTGTGGCACTCGTCGACGATCACGTACGTCAGTCGGCGCAGGAAGCCGGACCAGTGCGTGTGCCCGGGCAGGATGCCGTGGTGCAGCATGTCCGGGTTGGTCAGCATGAACCGCGAGTGTCGCCGGATCCACTCCCGTTCGGCGCGCGGGGTGTCCCCGTCGTAGCAGGCCGGGCGTACCCCGTCCAGCTCCAGCCCGGCGACGGCGCGGAACTGGTCGGCGGCGAGGGCCTTGGTGGGCGCGAGGTACAGCACGGTGGCCCGGGGGTCGGCGAGCAGCGTGGCCAGCGCGGGAAGCTGGTAGGCCAGGGACTTGCCGGAGGCGGTGCCGGTGGCGACCACCACGTGCTGCCCGTCGTACGCGAGGCTGGCCGCTTCGGCCTGGTGCCGCCACGGCGCGTCCACGCCGCGTCGCGCGAACGCCGCGCGCAGCTCGTCGGGGGTCCACGCCGGCCACGGCACGGGCAGGCCGGGCCGGGCCGGCACCCGTTCCACGTGGGTGACCGGGTCGGCGGCGGTCCGGGCGCGTAGCCGGCGCAGCAGCTCCGCCGGGGTACGGCCCGGGCCGGAGCCGGTCGACACGGTGGCTGCGGAGGTCACGCCTGCACTTTCGCACTGGGGTACGGAGTCCGCGCGCCCGGGACGGGGTAAGGAGTGACCGGCGTGGCACGGCCCGCGCCGGTGACCTGCCCGGCCCGGTGGCGGGGATGGTTAGATGCCCAGGAGAGTTTACGGCTCTTGCGAGGAGGGACCGATGGAGCTGTCGTTGGCGACCCGTGCCGAGGGGGACCACACGGTGCTCGAGGTCGGCGGTGAGGTGGACGTCTACACCGCCCCGCGGCTGCGTGAGCGGCTCATCGAGCTGATCGACGGTGGGGCCCGCCGGGTCGTGGTCGACCTGGGTCGGGTGGACTTCCTCGACTCGACGGGCCTGGGCGTGCTGGTCGGCGCGTTGAAGCGGCTGCGTTCCGTGGGGGGCACGTTCGCCCTGGTCTGCGACAAGGAGCCGTTGCTCAAGATCTTCCGGATCACCGCCCTGGACCAGGTCTTCCCGTTGCATCCGACGGTCGACGCGGCGGTCGCCGACACGTCCGCCCCGGGCGCGTGATGGCGACGGTCCGGCTCTCCTTCTCGCCCGCGCCGGTGCACGTCCGTACCGCCCGTCTGGTCGGGGTGGCGGTGGCCCGGCGGGCCGGCGTCCGCGAGGACCTGCTGGACGAGGTGCGCCTCGCGATAGGTGAGGCGTGCACCCGGGCGGTCGCCCTGCACCGCCAGTACGGGCTGCCCGACCCGGTGCTGGTGGAGATGTCCGACAGCGGGTCGTACGCGGTGCGGGTGGTGGACCGGGCGCCGATCGAGGCCGGGCTGGGCCTGACCGCGTTGGACGCCGACCAGTTGAACAACGAGTCGCTCACCGACGAGGCGCTGACCACGGGTGTCGGGTTCGCCCTGCTCGCCGGGTTCGTCGAGGATCTTCAGGTGCGCCCGGTCGACGAGGGGGTCGGCACCGAGGTGCGGATGGTCTGGCCCGTCCGTCGCTGACCCGGGCCGGGTGGCCCGCGGGCGCCGGCCCGCCGACCTGCCGCGGGCGCCGGCCCGCCGACCTGCCGGCGGCGGTGATCCGCCCGGTGCGGCGGCGGGGCCGTCGACCCACCCCGGAACACATCGACCGGAAAAGATGCCGTGTCTCCGCCCGGAGGCGCGGCTTTTTCCCGTGCGCCCGCTCCTATATCAGATTTTCTCGTATATCACAGCGACGAAGATCATCCACACGTGACGTACCCTCGGTGTGACCTCCGACACGGGCTAGGGCTACAGTACGCGAGTTGTCAGCAAGTGTCCGGCCTGTCACCAGCGACTATAGGTGATCTTCGCTTCTCGGCGGGGGCCGGTTCCGCTTGCGAGTCCGCATCCAGGCGTCCGGTCGGTACGTCCCACCGACCGGCGCGCGAGTGTTCGGTACAGGAGGACACAGATGTCCGGGATCTTGGCCGCCGAAGGCGGCGAGCTCTCCCTTACCGGCGCCAACGTGTCGTACGTCGTCATCGCCGCGGTCATCGCGTTGGTGGCGCTCGTCTTCGCCGCCGCCTTGACCAAGGCGGTACTGGCAGCCGGTAAGGGCACCACCAACATGCAGGAGATCTCCGGGGCCGTCCAGGAGGGCGCCTCGGCCTATCTGCTCCGGCAGTTCAGAACACTCGCGGTGTTCGTGGTCGTCGCCGTCGTCCTGCTCTACCTGCTGCCGGTGCACGACACCGACGGCAGCGAGACGCTGGTCAAGCTGGGTCGGTCGGCGTTCTTCGTGGTGGGCGCGGTGTTCAGCGCGTTCATCGGGGGGGCCGGGATGTGGCTCGCCACCCGGGCCAACCTGCGGGTCGCGGCGGCGGCCCGGGAACGTGAGGGCGGCCGGGAGGCGGCCATGCGGATCGCCTTCCGCACCGGTGGCGTGGTCGGCTTCCTCACCGTCGGCCTGGGCCTCTTCGGGGCCGCGCTGGTCGTCCTGCTCTACCGGGGCGACGCGCCGACCGTGCTGGAGGGCTTCGGTTTCGGCGCCGCGCTGCTGGCCATGTTCATGCGGGTCGGCGGCGGCATCTTCACCAAGGCCGCCGACGTCGGCGCGGACCTGGTCGGCAAGGTCGAGCAGGGCATCCCCGAGGACGACCCGCGTAACGCGGCGACCATCGCCGACAACGTGGGCGACAACGTCGGCGACTGTGCCGGCATGGCCGCCGACCTCTTCGAGTCGTACGCGGTGACGCTGGTCGCCGCCCTGATCCTCGGCCGGGCCGCGTTCGGCGAGGAGGGGCTGGTCTTCCCGCTGATCATCTCCACGATCGGCGTGCTCGTCGCGATCATCGGCGTGTTCATCACCCGGCTGCGCGCCTCGGACCGCAACGGCCTGACCGCGATCAACCGGGCGTTCTACCTCTCCGCCGTGATCTCCGCTGTGCTGGTGGCGGTCGCCGCGTTCGCGTACCTGCCGGCGAGCTTCGCCGACCTCGACGGCGGCCTCGCCGACGTGGACCGCAACCCGCGTCTGGTCGCCATCGGCGCGGTGGTCATCGGCATCGTGCTGGCCGCCGCCATCCAGGCGCTGACCGGCTACTTCACCGAGACCGATAAGCGCCCGGTGCAGGACATCGGCAAGAGCTCACAGACCGGCCCGGCCACCGTCATCCTCGCCGGCATCAGCGTCGGCCTGGAGTCGGCCGTCTACTCGGCGCTGCTCATCGGGGCCGGCGTGTTCGGGGCGTTCCTGCTCGGCGGCAGCTCGATCACGCTCTCCCTGTTCGCCGTGGCGCTGGCCGGCACCGGCCTGCTCACCACGGTCGGCGTGATCGTGGCGATGGACACCTTCGGCCCGATCTCCGACAACGCCCAGGGCGTGGCCGAGATGTCCGGCGACATCGACGAGCACGGCGCGCGTACCCTCACCGAGCTGGACGCGGTGGGCAACACCACCAAGGCGATCACCAAGGGCATCGCGATCGCCACGGCGGTGCTCGCGGCCACCGCGCTGTTCGGCTCGTACACCGACACGCTGCGCACCGCGTACCTCGACGCGGGCATCGGCGACGTCGACGACGAGATCCTCGAAGCGCTCAACGTGGCCAACCCGAGCAACCTGGTCGGCCTGATCATCGGCGCGGCGGTGGTCTTCCTCTTCTCCGGGCTGGCCATCAACGCGGTGTCCCGTTCGGCCGGCGCGGTGGTGATGGAGGTCCGCCGGCAGTTCCGTGAGCTGCCCGGCATCATGGACGGCACCCAGCGTCCCGAGTACGGCAAGGTCGTCGACATCTGCACCCGGGACGCGCAGCGCGAGCTGCTGACCCCCGGTCTGCTCGCCATCCTCGCCCCGATCGCGGTGGGCTTCGGCCTCGGCCCGGGCGCGCTCGCGTCGTACCTGGCCGGGGCGATCGGGGCCGGCACGTTGATGGCGGTCTTCCTGGCCAACTCCGGCGGGGCCTGGGACAACGCCAAGAAGCTCGTCGAGGACGGCGCGCACGGGGGCAAGGGCTCCGAGGCGCACGCCGCCACCGTGATCGGCGACACCGTCGGTGACCCGTTCAAGGACACCGCCGGCCCGGCGATCAACCCGCTGATCAAGGTGATGAACCTGGTCTCGCTGCTGATCGCCCCGGCCGTGGTGGCCTGGAGCATCGGCGACGACCGGAACACCGGGCTGCGGATCACCATCGCGGTCGTGGCGACGCTGGTCATCGTCGCGGCGGTGGTGTTCAGCAAGCGCAAGGGCGTCGCGATGTCCGACGCCGACGGCGGTTCCGCCGCCGGCGACGCCGATCAGCGGGCGGAGCGGGTCGGCGCCTGAGCCGAGCCTCCGTCGACGGAGCAGGTCGGCGACACCCACTCCAGATCGCCGATATCGGGGTGACCCGGCCCAGGGTCACCCCGATATCAGGGAAACGGCGAGCCGGAGGCCGGGAAACCGGGCGTCCACGGGGGTGGCGCGTCACCCCCGAGGCCGTACGCTGCAACGCATGCGTACGTGCCGGGCGGCAGCCGCCGGAAAGCTCACGGTGGTCCTGGCCACGATCGTCCTGCTGGCCGGCGCGTGCGGCGGCGGGCCCAGCCCCCGGGTCTGGGCGGCGGCCGTCTGCGAGGCGCTCACCCCCTGGCGGGCCGAGATCAGCAAGCTGACCAGCAGCACCCAGCAGCAGATGACGGCGCAGACCACCCCCGCCCAGGCCAGGGAGAATCTGGTCCGGCTCTTCGCCGGGGCCGAACGGGCCAGCGAGACCGCCCGGCTCCGGGTCGAGCAGGCCGGGGTGCCGGAGACCGAGCACGGCGACCAGGTCTCGGCCGGTTTCCTCGGCTCGCTGGAGAAGGTCCGGGACGCCTACGGCCGGGCCCGCGCCACCATCGCCGGGCTCGGCGCCGGCACGCCCACCGAGTTCTACGACGGGGTGCGGGCCGCCGTCGAGACCCTCAACCAGGAGTACGACGCGAGCGCGCTGGACACCAGCAAACTCAACTCGGAAGAGCTCAAGAAGGCCTTCGACGAGGTCCCGGAGTGTCGCTGACGCCACCACCCGAGCCGCCGGTCCGCCAGCTCTCCCTCTTCGGTACGGAGGCGGCCGACCCGTCCCCGGCCGACCTGGCCGGGTTGCTGGCGGGCCCGGGGGAGATCGTCCGGATGGGGGGCACCGGCCGCCTCTCGATCGTGGTCGACGCCCCCTGGCGGGTGCACGTGCTCGTCGCCGAGCTGGCCGCGCGGGGGCTGGCCGCCACCTGGGAGGCGACCCCCGACGGGCGGCACCTGGTGCGCACCTCGTACACCAGCCTGCTCGCCCCGCTCGCGGTGGCCTGGCTGGGCCGCCAGCCCGACGGACCCGGCCCGGCCCCCCGGAAGCGCCCGCCGGCCAACTTCCATCTCAACGGCCGCCGGCTGCGGCTCTGGCTCGCCGCGGCGGGCGTGGTCGAGCCGGCCGGCGTCCTGCTCCACCTCGCCCCACCCGCCGGGCAGGTCGACGACGCCGACCCGTCGGCAGGGGACGGTGACCGGCGTGCACCGGTGGTCGCGTCGGGGCACGGGCCGGTGCGGGCGGCGCTGGCCGCCATCGGGTTGACCGCGTCGTTCCTGGAGGCGGGGGCGGGCGGCCCGGCGTACCGGATCACCGGCCGGCGGCGACTCGCCCGCCTCGCCGAGCTGGTCGGCGAGCGCCCCGCGCCGACCCCGCCCGCCGGGTGGCCGCCGACCTGACCTGATCACTTCGTCCGTGCCGTCACTGTCGGTGATGCCGCGCCCGCAGAAAGTGCGAACCGGACCAGGCGGCACCCGGCCCGCCCGCTGCCGGCGGCCTCGTCCGTGAGCCCCGCCAGCCGGTCTGGCCTGCTGTCGGGTAGGGGACAGCCGGGCTGGGTGCGGGAGTCCGCGGCGACCCGCCGGGCCGCCACTCGGGGGTCGACGTTCGACACAGTGGCCCGCCCGAGTGCGGACAGTCGGTGTACGGTGACGCCGTCCGGCACATGCGTTCCGTACGCGGTCGGGGTGGCCGTCGTGGCTGTCCGGGTCACGAACCCCCCACCGACGGCGGCGCGTTACGTTGGACGTCCGGACCGCCGGCGGGCCCGGACAGTACGGCGGCGGCGCCCGGCAGGCGGCCGGGCCACGAGCAGGAGTGAGGTAACCGCAGACGTGCCGAGCAACGCCAGGACCACCCGTCTGGTCATCGTCGAGTCACCGGCGAAGGCCAAGACGATCTCGGGCTATCTGGGCCCGGGATACGTCGTGGAGGCCAGCTTCGGGCACGTCCGCGACCTGCCCCGCAACGCCGCCGACGTCCCGGCGAGGTACAAGGGTGAGCCGTGGGCGCGGCTCGGCGTCGACGTCGACAACGGCTTCCACGCCCTCTACGTGGTCTCCGCCGACCGGAGACAGCAGATCAGCAAGCTGACCAAGCTGGCCAAGGAGGTCGACGAGATCTTCCTGGCCACCGACGAGGACCGCGAGGGCGAGGCCATCGCCTGGCACCTGGTCGAGACGCTCAAGCCCAAGGTGCCGGTCAAGCGGATGGTCTTCCACGAGATCACCAAGCCGGCCATCCAGGCGGCGGTGGCGAACCCGCGCGAGATCGACCGGGCCCTGGTCGACGCCCAGGAGGCGCGGCGGATCCTCGACCGGCTGTACGGCTACGAGGTCTCCCCGGTGTTGTGGAAGAAGGTCATGCCGAAGCTCTCGGCGGGCCGGGTCCAGTCGGTGGCCACCCGGATCGTGGTGGAACGCGAGCGGCAGCGGATGGCCTTCCGCGCCGCCGAGTACTGGGACATCCTCGCCACCCTGGCGGTGGCGGACCCGGGCGAGGGGCCGCGTACCTTCTCCGCCACCCTGGTGGCGCTGAACGGTGACCGGATCGCCACCGGCAAGGACTTCGAGCCGACCACCGGCCGGGTGCGGGCCGGGGCCGGCGTCGTGCACCTCGACGAGGGCGGGGCCCGTGGCCTGGCCGCCCGCCTGGCGGGGCGGCCGTTCGCCGTCACCCGGGTCGAGGAGAAGCCCTACCGGCGTCGCCCGTACGCGCCGTTCATCACCTCCACGCTCCAGCAGGAGGCGGCCCGCAAGCTGCGGTTCTCGTCGCAGCAGACGATGCGCACCGCGCAGCGGCTCTACGAGAACGGCTACATCACCTACATGCGTACCGACTCGGTGAACCTGTCGGAGACCGCCATCGCGGCGGCCCGCCGGCAGATCGTCGAGCTGTACGGCGAGCGCAACGTGCCGCCGGAGCCGCGCCGCTACACCGGCAAGGTCAAGAACGCCCAGGAGGCGCACGAGGCGATCCGCCCGGCCGGCGACGACTTCCGCACCCCCGGTGACGTCCGCAACGAGCTGTCCGCCGAGGAGTACAAGCTCTACGAGCTGATCTGGCGGCGCACGATCGCCTCGCAGATGACCGACGCGGTCGGCTCCAGCGTGTCGGTGCGGATCCGCGCGGTCTCCACCGCCGGCGAGGAGGCCGACTTCGGCGCGACCGGCAAGACCATCACCGATCCGGGTTTCCTGCGCGCCTACGTCGAGTCGTCCGACGACGAGAACGCCGAGGCCGAGGACGCCGAGCGCCGGCTGCCCAACCTGGTCAAGGACCAGCCGTTGACCGCCGACGAGCTGGCCGCCCAGGAGCACCACACCCAGCCGCCGTCGCGCTACACGGAGGCGTCGCTGGTGAAGGCGCTCGAAGAGCTGGGCATCGGCCGTCCCTCCACCTACGCGTCGATCATGCAGACGATCCAGGACCGCGGGTACGTCGTGAAGCGCGGCCAGGCGATGA
The DNA here is from genome assembly GCF_027497255.1 of Micromonospora sp. WMMD882. NCBI lineage: Bacteria > Bacillati > Actinomycetota > Actinomycetes > Micromonosporales > Micromonosporaceae > Micromonospora > Micromonospora sp. WMMD882. Next base: position 3,997,895 of record NZ_CP114903.1, on the reverse strand, counting down.
TCCCGTCGTTCCTGGCGTTCGCGGTGATCGGTCTGATGGAGCGGCACTACCCGCGCCTGGTCGACTACGACTTCACCGCCAGCATGGAGAACGAGCTGGACGAGATCGCCGGCGGTGACCACGCGGCGGTCGACTTCCTCACCGCGTTCTACTTCGGCAGCGCCAACGGCGTCGGCGACCAGGCCATCGCGCACGCCGGCGGGCTGAAGAAACTGGTCACCGAGAACCTCAGCGAGATCGACGCGCGCAGCGTCAACTCGATCCCGCTGTTCACCGACGACGAGGGCCGTGAGGTGGTCGTCCGGGTCGGCCGGTACGGCCCGTACCTGCAACGGGCGGTGCCCGGCGAGGCCCCGGCCGGGTCGGCCGCCGAGGGCGAGGAGGGCGGCGCGTCCGGTGACCGGGCGCCCCTGCCGGAGGGGCTGGCCCCCGACGAGCTGACCCCGGAGAAGGTCCACGAGCTGTTCCTCGGCGGCGGGGGTGAGCGCAAGCTCGGTGACGACCCGGCGACCGGTGAGCCGATCCTGCTCAAGGCGGGTCGCTTCGGCCCGTACGTGGCCAGCGGCGAGCGCAAGTCCTCCCTGCTGCGCACCCAGTCACCTGACACGTTGACCTTCGACGAGGCGTTGAAGCTGCTCAGCCTGCCCCGGCTGGTCGGTGTCGACCCGGCCGGCGTCGAGGTCTTCGCCAACAACGGCCGTTACGGCCCGTACGTCAAGCGGGGTGAGGAGTTCCGTTCGCTGGACTCCGAGGAGAAGCTGTTCACGGTCACCCTCGACGAGGCGTTGACCCTGCTCGCCGCCCCGAAGACCCGTCAGCGTCGGGCCGCCGCGCCGCCGCTGCGGGAGATGGGCGTCGACCCGTTGACCGAGAAGCCACTGGTGATCAAGGACGGCCGGTTCGGCCCGTACGTCACCGACGGCGAGTTCAACGCGTCGCTGCGCCGGGGCCAGACGCCGGAGGCGCTGACCATCGAGGAAGCTTCCGAGATGCTCGCCGAGAAGCGCGCCAAGGGGCCAGCCCCGAAGAAGACCGCGGCGAAGAAGGCCCCCGCCAAGAAGGCGACCCCGGCGAAGAAGGCCCCGGCGAAGAAGGCCGCCGCCCCGAAGAAGTCGCTTCCCCGGAAAAAGGCCGAGTGACGATCGTGGTGGCGAACGGCCCTCCCGCGCGCCACTCGCCACCACGATCACCGGCTGACGGGCGGTCAGCGGCCGAGGACGCGGGTCAGGTGGGGGTTTCCGAAGACGCCCCCGGGGTCGAGGCGGGCGCGGAGGGTCTGGAAGTCGTGGAAGCGGGGGTAGGCGGGGGCCAGTGAGGCGGCGTCGCGGTAGTGCAGCTTGCCCCAGTGCGGGCGGCCGGCCAGTTCCTGCGCGACCGCCTCGAACGCCCGGAAGTACGGCTCGTACGGCATGCCGACGTACTGGTGGACGGCCAGGTACGCGGACTCGCGTCCGTACCCGTGCGACAGCCAGATGTCGTCCGGCGCGGTGAACCGCACCTCCACCGGGAACAGCACCTTGAACGGCAGCCCGTCGACGATGCGGCGCAGCGCGGTCAGCGCCGTGCCGAGGGCGGCGCGGGGCACGGCGTACTCCATCTCCACGAAGCGGACCCGCCGCGGCGTGCAGAAGATCCGGTCGGAGCGGCCGGTGTAGCGGCGCTCGGTCAGCGCGCGGGCGCTGACCGCGCTGATCGTCGGGACGAGCCGGGGCGACGCGCGGCCCAGCCGGCAGGCCCGCTCGAAGACGGTGTTCGCCAGGAACTCGTCGTCCAGCCAGCCACGCCACCGGGGCAGCGGCCGGTCGTCGGCCGGCGCCCGGTCGTTCGTCTTGACCTGCACCCGGTCGGTGTACGGGAACCAGTAGAACTCGACGTGGTCGTGCCCCTCGACCAGCGCGTCCAGGTCGGTCAGCACGTCGGCCAGTTTCGCGGGGCGTTCGTGGGCGAGCAGCGTGAAGGCGTCCACGCAGCGTAGCGTCACCTCGGTGACCACGCCGAGCGCGCCCAGCCCGACCCGGGCGGCGGCGAAGACGTCCGGATGCTCGTCGGTCGTGCAGCGCAGCACCTCGCCGACGCCGGTGACCAGCGTCAACGCCTCGACGGCGGTGGCCAGGCAGCCGAGTCGCGCGCCGGTGCCGTGGGTGCCGGTGGCGAGCGCCCCGGCGATGGTCTGCGCGTCGATGTCACCGAGGTTGGGCAGCGCCAGGCCGTGCCCGGCGAGCAGCTCGTTGAGCGTCCGCAGGGTCATCCCGGCGGGTACGGTGACCAGCCGGCGTTCCCGGTCGACCCGGGCCGGGCCGGTCAGCTCGCCCAGCTCCATCCGGCGTCCCTCGGTGACGGCCAGGGCGGTGAAGGAGTGGCCGCTGCCGACCGGCCTGATCCGGGCGCCCGCCCCGGCGGCGGCCCGGACGGCGGCGGCCACCTCGTCGGTGTCGCGGGGCCGCAGCACCGCCTCGGCGACGCCGCGCTGGTTGCCCGCCCAGTTCGTCCAGCCGACGTCGGCCGCTGTCGTCGAGGTCATCGTCGCTCCCATCGTCGCCGCCTCGGTCGATGAACGTTCTGCCTGGTAAACACCACATTGCCGGTTCGATCGTTGGTACCGGTAGCGGCACACCGCGATGGCGTGCCGATATGTTCATCCGTCGAAGGGGGGTGGCGTCGAGTGTCCACATCAGCCGCCACGACCGGGCCGCTGCGCCGGGTACCGGTGCAGGGTCGAAGTGTCGCACGGGTCCAGCGGATGCTGGACGCCTGCGCGGAGCTCGTCGACGAGGTCGGGTACGAAGGGTTGACCACGACCCTCCTCGCCGAGCGGGCCGAGGTGGCGATCGGGTCGGTCTACCAGTTCTTCCCGGACAAGCGGGCGATCGTGCAGGCGTTGACCCTGCGCACCATGGAGGCGTACCTCCAACGGCTCGACGAGCGGTTCGCGTCCGACGACCTGACCGGCTGGTGGGACGGCGTCGACGCGGCGATCGACGAGTACATCACGATGCACCGTACCGTCCCCGGGTTCCGTACCCTGCACTTCGGCGACGTGGTCGACCTGCACCTGCTCGACGAGCAGCGGGACAACAACGGCGTGATCGCCGACCAGTTGGCCCGGGTGCTGACCGAGCGGTTCGGGCTGGCCGACGAGCCGCACCTGCGGTTCATCCTGGAGATCGCGGTGGAGGCGGCCGACGCGTTGATCAAGCTCGCCTTCCGTCGGCAGCCGGAGGGCGACGACCGGGTGTTGGTCGAGGCCAAGGCGTTGATCCGGGAGTACCTGCACCGCCAGGTCCAGGGCGGTGCCGGTGAATCGTCCGCCGCCGGCGATCCGGCGGGCGTGTCCGCCGTCGCCGACGCGGGCTGACCGGCGGGCGGGTCCGTCGCCACCGACCCGGGTCGACCGGCGGGCTGGTCCGTCGCCGACGCGGCCCGGCCGGCGGGCGGTCACAGGAACGCCTGTCCGTCGCCCCGGTAGGTGGGGACGGTCGCCACCACGGCGTCCCCCTCGACCAGGCGCAGCTCGTTCACCCGCTCGCAGACCTCGCCGGCCTTGGCGTGGCGGAACCAGACCCGGTCGCCCACCCGCAGCCGGTCGGCGGCCGGTCCGGTCAGCGGCGTCTGCACCTCGCCCGCGCCCTCCGTGCCGACCAGCCGCAACCCGGCCGGCAGCCAGGGGGTGGGGAGCCGGCTCGGGACGGCCGGGCCGGAGGCGACCCAGCCGCCGCCGAGCACCGTGGCCACCCGGGGCCCCGGGCGGCGGACCACCGCGCAGGCGAAGAACGCCGCCGGGGTGGGCCGCCAGGCCGAGTACGCGTCGAACAGCGTCGGCCCGTACAGCCCGGATCCGGCGGTGATCTCGGTGACCGCCGGGTCGGCGCTGGTGGCGGCGACGCTGCCGGTGCCGCCGCCGTTGACGAACTCCAGCTCGGCGTGCGCCCGCACGGCGGCCACCGCCGCCTGCCGGCGGGCCAGCAGCTCCCGGTACGACCGGCGCTGCGCGGCCCGGATCACCGCGCCCCGCAGGGGCTGCCCGGGCGGGGCGTCGCCGAGCCCGGCGATCTGCGCCTCGTACGCCATCACGCCGACCAGGCGGAAGCCGCGCCGACCGGCGACGGTGGCGGCGAACCGGCCGGCCGCCGCCGCGCTGTGCACCGGCGAGCGGCGCACCCCGACGTGCAGCCGTCCGCGCAGGGGCCGCCACGAGGCGTCCAGGTCGAGGCAGAGCCGCAGCTCGGGGCGCTGCCCGGGGGCGCGTACCGCGTCGACCAGGTCGAGTTGGGCCGGGTCGTCCACCATCAGGGTCACCGCCGCGGCGAGCGCCGGGTCGGCGGCCAGCTCGGCCAGGGCGGCCCGGTCGGCGCTCGGGTACGCCACCACCACGTCGTCGCTGACGCCGGCCCGGACCAGCGCGACCGCCTCGGGCAGGGTGAACGCCAACACGCCCCGCCAGCCCGGCCGGGCGAGCGCCCGGGCGAGCAGGTCGCGGCAGCGTACCGACTTGCTGGCGACCCGGACGGGCTTGCCGGCGGCCCGGGCGGCCAGGGCGGCGGCGTTGGCGTCGAACGCGGCCAGGTCGACGACCGCCACCGGCGGGTCGAGGTGGGCGGTCGCCTGGTCCAGGCGCTCGCGGAGAAGATCGCGTTCGATGGGCACGTGTGCACGCTAACTGTGAGGACCCGTAATGCGAAACACCCTCGCGTACGACGGGCTGTGATGTCCCCGCTCCGGGGCCTAGGCTCGCGAACAGGAGAATGTCGAAGGTGGGACGACTCCCCACCGCGATTAGAGTGTGACACCGGGGACGCCCAGTGATGGGCCGGCAGCGGAGGTACGGCCATCGAAAACCAGCAGCAGGGCGAGTCGTCCGGCGTGTCGTCGACGGGCCAGGTCGACCGGACGGGTTACGCCGCCCTCCGCTCCGTGCTCCGCATCCGGCCGTTCCGCCGGCTGTGGATCGTGCTCGGCGCGGCCTCGTACGGTGACTGGCTGGGCCTGCTCGCCACCTCCATCTTCGCCGCCGGTCAGGTGCAGGGCAGCACCGCCAAGGGCGCCGCGTTCGGCACGGTGATCGCCGTCCGGCTGCTGCCGGCGCTGGTGCTCGGCCCGCTCGCCGGGGTGTTCGCCGACCGGTTCGACAGACGCTGGACGATGGTCATCTGCGACGTCCTGCGCTTCCTGCTGTTCGCCTCGATTCCGCTGGTCGCGCTGCTCGGGGCCAGCGGCGGCGTGGTGGTCGGCTGGGCGACGGTGGCGACGTTCCTGATCGAGACGATCACCCTGCTGTGGATCCCGGCCAAGGAGGCGGCGGTCCCGAACCTCATCCCGCGCGCCCGGCTGGAGATGGCCAACCAGCTCACCCTGATCACCACGTACGGCATCACCCCGATCCTGGCCGCGTTGAGCATCGCGGTGCTCGACGCCAGCGTCCGGGCGGCCACCGGCGGCGCGGTGCCCTCCTGGTCCGAGCCGGCCCAGCTCGCGCTCTGGTTCAACGCGCTGTCCCGGCTGGCCACCGCGCTGGTGGTGGCGTTCGGCATCAAGGAGATCAGCCAGGGGCAGGCCGACCAGCAGGCCCGCACCGAGCAGAGCATGCTGCGCCAGTTCAAGGAGGGCTGGCGGTTCATCGGCCACACCCCGCTGGTGCGTGGGCTGGTGCTGGGCATCTTCGGCGCGTTCGCCGGCGGCGGCATCGTGATCGGCACCGCCCGGTTCTTCGCCGCCTCGCTCGGCGCCGGCGACGCCGCCTTCTACCTCCTCTTCGGCGCGATCTTCGTCGGCCTGGCGATCGGCATCGGCGGCGGCCCGATGATCGTGCGGGACCTGTCCCGCCGCCGCTGGTTCGGCATGAGCATCGTGCTGGCCAGCGCGTCCGTGCTGGCGCTCGCGTTCGCCATCCACCTGTCCATGGCGATGCTCGGCGCGGTGCTGGTCGGGGCGGGCGCGGGCATGGCGTTCCTGGCCGGCACCACCCTGCTCGGCGGCGAGATCGCCGACGAGGTCCGGGGTCGGGTCTTCGCCGTGGTCCAGATCGGCACCCGGCTGGTGCTGATCTTCGCGATCGCGCTGAGCAGTCTCCTGGTCGGCGTCGGCGGCTCCCGCGAGCTGCGCATCGCCGACCTGGGCATCTCGATCTCGTCCACCCGGCTGCTGCTGCTCGCCGCCGGCCTGGCCGGCATCTTCGCCGGGATCAGCGCCTTCGGCCAGATGGACGACAAGAAGGGCGTCCCGGTGCTGGCCGACCTGTGGGGGTCGATGCGGGGCCGTCCGCTGACCCCGGCCGAGCCGTTCGTCTCCAGCGGGCTCTTCGTGGTCTTCGAGGGCGGCGAGGGGGCCGGCAAGTCCACCCAGGTCACCCGGCTCGCCGAGAGCCTCGGCGGGCAGGGCCGCGAGGTGGTGGTGACCCGGGAGCCGGGCGCCACCGCCGTCGGCGCCCGGATCCGCTCGCTGGTGCTCGGGGCCCCCGGCTCGGACACTCCGTCCCCGCGCGCCGAGGCGCTGCTCTACGCCGCCGACCGCGCCCACCACGTGGCCACCGTCGTCCGGCCGGCGCTCGTCCGGGGCGCGGTGGTGATCAGCGACCGGTACGTCGACTCGTCCCTGGCGTACCAGGGGGCGGGCCGGACCCTGCCGGTCGACGAGGTCTCCTGGCTGTCCTCCTGGGCCACCGGCGGGCTCAAGCCCGACCTGGTGGTGCTGCTGGACGTGGAGCCGCACACCGGGCTGGGCCGGGTCGCCGCCCGGGGCGAGGCGGCCGACCACGTGGAGGCCGAGTCGTTGGCCTTCCACGAGCGGGTCCGGTACGCCTTCCTCGACCTGGCCGCCGCCGACCCGAAGCGGTACCTGGTGATCGACGCCTCCCGCCCGGCCGACGAGATCGCCGCCCAGGTCGCCCACCGGCTCGACGAGCTGCTCGTCGACCCGTCCGCGATCGTCCATCCGGCTCCGGCGAGGCCACCGGACACCTCGTCGCAGCCCGAGTTATCCGACGCGGAGCTGGTGACGATGGAGCAGCCGCGCTGATGTCGGAGGAGGTCTTCGCCGACCTGGTCGGCCAGGACGAGGCGGTCGACACGCTGCGCCGGGCCGCCGCCGCGGCCGCCGCCGTGCTGCGCGCCGGCCCGGAATCCGCCGTCGGCCGGCCCGGCGGCGCCGGCCAGCCCGATGGGGGCGCGCCGGGGGTCGACCCCGGGGCCGGGATGACCCACGCCTGGATCTTCACCGGGCCGCCCGGCTCCGGCCGCTCCGAGGCCGCCCGCGCCTTCGCCGCCGCCCTCCAGTGCGTCCACGGCACCGGCTGCGGCGGCTGCCCCGGCTGCCACACCACCCTCGCCGGCACCCACGCCGACGTGCGGCTGGTGGTGCCCGAAGGGCTCTCCATCGGGGTGAACGAGATGCGCGCCCTGGTCCTGCGGGCGGCCAGCACCCCGTCGGGCGGCCGGTGGCAGGTGGTGATCATCTCGGACGCCGACCGGCTCACCGAGGCGGCCGGCAACGCGCTGCTCAAGGCGATCGAGGAGCCGCCGCCGCGGACCGTCTTCCTGCTCTGCGCCCCCTCCACCCACCCGGACGACATCTCGGTGACCATCCGGTCGCGCTGCCGCCTCGTACCGCTGCGGCAGCCACCGGCGGGCGCGGTGGCCGAGCTGCTGGTCCGCCGGGACGGCATCGCCCCCGACGTGGCCGAGTGGGCGGCAGCCGCCGCGCAGGGGCACGTCGGGCGGGCCCGCCGGCTGGCCGCCGATCCGCAGGCGCGTACCCGCCGGGACGCGGTGCTCGCGGTGCCGCGCCGGCTGACCGGGGTGGGCGCGGCGTTCGACGCCGCGTCCGCGCTGATCGAGGCGGCCGAGGCGGAGGCCGCGGCGGCGGTCGCCGAGCTGGACGCCGCCGAGAAGGCCGCCCTGCAGACCGCGCTCGGCGCGGGCGGCACCGGCCGGGGCGCCGCCGGCGCGGCGCGCGGCAGCGCCGGGCAGCTCAAGGAGCTGGAGCGACGGCAGAAGTCCCGGGCCACCCGGGCGCAGCGCGACGCCCTCGACCGCGCCCTGGTCGACCTGGCCGGCTTCTACCGGGACGCGCTGGTCACCGCGCTGCGCGCGCCGGTCGCGCCGGTGCACACCGACACCGTGGCGATGGCCCGCGCCGGCGCGGAGAAGTGGGCCGCCGAGGGGACGCTGCGGCGACTGGAGGCGGTGCTGGAGTGTCGTACCGCGATCGAGGCGAACGTCAAACCCCGGATCGCCGTGGAGGCGATGATGCTCGCCCTGTGGAAGGGCTGAAACGCCACCACGTACCGCTGAAGTGACGGATTCCCAGCTCTGCCGGGCCATCGACAGTGCCGATTGATTGCGGTACGGTCCGTGTGCCGTGGTGACGGCGACGGCACCCTCAGTGACACCGCTTGCCGGGAGGAGTCCGCCCATGCCGCGGGGGGAGATCGACGAAGCCTGGATCGAGGAGGCGGTACGACGCTACCGCCGGATCGAGTCCCTCCAGGCCGAGTTCGACGCGGCGGTCGCCACCGTCCAGGTCACCGTGCGCTCACCGGACGGGCTGGTCGAGGTGGTGGTCACCGCCGCCGGCACGATCACCGACGTACGTTTCCTCGGCCCGCTGCACCACCGCAACCCGCGCGACGTCGCCAACTCGGTCCAGGCGGCGGTCACCGCCGCCGCGGACGCCGCCCAGTGGGCCCGGGAGAAACTGCACAACGAGACGTTCGCGGCGTACCGGCCGCTGACGGGGGCCTGAGATGGAGAGCCTCTACGCCCTCGCCGCCCGGCTGGAGGAGGCGAGCGCCACGCTCACCGCCCTCGCCCGCGCGGTGACCGCCACCGACCCGGCCCGCGCGGCGTTCGGGGCCGACGCGCCGGGCCGCCCCGGAGAGCTCGGCCGCGCCCTGCACCGGCAGTGGGCCACCGCCACCGACAACCGGGCCCGGGAGGCGACCACCGCCGCCACCCGGCTCGCCGCCACCGCGTCCGCGATCCGCGCCGCCGCCGACCGGTACGCCGACACCGACGCCACCGCCCGCCGCCGCCTGGCAGCGGACCTCGACACCGACGCCACCCCGCGCCGGTCGGCCGACCTCGACGCTCCCCGCCGCCCCGCCGGCCTCGGGTCCGCCCTGGAGCCGGACCCGTGGTTCGGCGTCGACGGCCCGGGCCACCCCGCCCCGCCCGGCGCCGGCTCGACGGCGTTCGGGATACCCCGGCCCCGGCACGGCGAGGTCGACTGATGGACCGCCTCGACCGGCTCGCCGAGCCCGGCCTCGACCTGCTCCGCCGGGTCGACACGCTGCTCGCCGCCGGAGTGCCGGAGGCGCACCGGGTGTGGCCGTTGCTGCGCCGCACCCAGGCCCTGCCCGGTGAGGCCGTCCGTGGCTTCCTCGACCTGCACCCCACGCCGCTGGCCGACGCCGGCCACGCGACACGTCAGCTCGTGCCGACGTACGACGAGGTCTGCGCCGCCCTCATCGACCAGCGCGTCTGGTCCGGTCCGGCCGCCGCCGCGTACGGGGAGGCGCGGACGACCCTGCTGCGCTACCTGGACGAGGGGCCGGAGAGCCTGGTCGGGCGGCTCGACTCGACCGCCGGGTACGCCGACGCGCTCGCCGACTGGGTGGACCGCACCCGGCTGGCGTTGGCCCGTACCCTCGCCGACGTGCTCGGCTCGACCGAGGCGGTGACGGTGGTCGCGGCGACCATGCCCCGCCTCGGCGGCCCGCCGGCCGGCGCGTCCGCCGGCCCGCTCGCCGCCGCCGAGATCGCGGCCCGGGTCCTCGCCGTCCTCTCCGCCGCGTACGACGGCGCGGAGACCCTGCTGCGCCAGTGGGCGCCCAGCCTCGCCGAGTCCCCCTGGCGGCCCCGCCCGGGGTCGTCCGGCACGCCCTCCGGGGTCACCCGGGTCCGCTGGTGAGACCGCGACGACGACCGTCGATCGCTGCGGGCGGTGACCGGCCGGCGACCCGACGGTGGGACGACCCGCCGGGTTCGTCGTAGGGTGAGGGTATGGGCATGCTCTGCGCGGTCAGCTTCAACCGGTACGGGCGGCTGTACTACCTCGACCCGGGGGAGTTCCGGCCGCAGGTGGGGGACCGGGTGCTGGTGCCCACCGACGACGGGCCCGAGGTGGCCGAGTGCGTCTGGGCGGCGCAGTGGGTCGGCGAGGACACCGACGGCTTCCCGAAGCTCGCCGGGCTCGCCGACGACGAGGACCTGCGCCGTGACGAGCTGCTGCGTAAGCGCAAGGCGGAGGCGAAGGTCGCCTCGAAGCGGCTGATCCGCGAGCACGGGCTGCCGATGAAGGTGGTCGCCGTCGACCACGTCCTCGGCGCGGAGTCCGGCGGCAACGGCCGCACCACGATCTACTTCACCGCGCCGCACCGGGTCGACTTCCGGGCCCTGGTCCGGGATCTCGGCGCTACCCTGCACTGCCGGGTCGAGCTGCGGCAGCTCTCCGCCCGCGACTCCGCGCGGGTGCAGGGCGGCATCGGCTCCTGCGGGCGTGACCTCTGCTGCGCGACCTTCCTCAACGACTTCGAGCCGGTGACCATCCGGATGGCAAAGGACCAGGACCTGCCGCTCAACCCGCTGCGCATCTCCGGGGCGTGCGGCCGGCTGATGTGCTGCCTCAAGTACGAGCATCCGCTGTACGCGAAGTTCCAGGAGTCCGCGCCGGCCATCGGCAGCCGGGTCAGCACCCCGGAGGGCGACGGCAAGGTGGTCGGTCACAGCGTCCCGAAGGACACCGTGACCGTCCGGCTGGACGCCGACGGCTCCCGCTGCGCCTGCTCGCGGGCCAGCGTCTGCGGCCCCCGGCAGGCGCACGACCAGCGCTACCCCACCCCCTCCTGACCCGGGGCGCGGATCACGGGCGGAGCACGACGGGCGGCTCGGCCAGCCGAGGCGTCAGCGGGCGCTCGGGGACCAGCCAGGAGGCGGTGGGGGACCGGTCCGGGTTGACCCGCCAGCGGCGGGACACCTTCGGCACGGCGACCGGGTAGATCGTCAAAGTGCCGTCCGGGTCGATCCGCAGCCGCAGGAACGACTTCGCGTCCTCGATGCCCTGCCCGGCGAAGAGCTCGTTCACGTTCACCCCGAGGCTGCCGGCGACCACCAGGTACCCGGCGGTGAGCTGGCTCGCCAGCAGGCCGATCAGCGGCCCGTACAGGACGGCGGCGGCGACCACCGGCATCGGCCACGGCCAGTCGTGCAACGGCAGCCGCAGCCACGCCCAGGTGCCGGCGGCGGCCAGCCCGACGTGCGCCAGGCCGTGCGACAGGCCCAGGATCCAGTGCCGGGCGTGGCGTCTGCCGTCCGCGCTGGGCGGCTTGGCGAAGAAACCCGCCCCGAGCAGCGTCACCAGCAGCATGGCGATCAGCGGCACGCTGAACAGCCGCTGCGCGGCCACGTCCACCTGGCTCGTCGCCACCCCGGCCATGGCCAGCATCAGCAGCGTGTGCAGGGTGCCCAGCAGGGTGCAGAAGCCCGGGTTGCGCAGCGGCAGCCGGGGGAAGATCCCCCACGCGTACCGGCGGGAACGGGCCGCCGTGGGATAACGACCGGCCAGCTCGTACGGCTCGGAGTGGCTGGCCCGCCGGGCCAGGGTGTCGCGCGGCGGCACCTCGATCCGCGCCGGCAGCTTGTGCGTGGGGTAGAGGTACGCGCCCCCGCCACCGCAGGTGACCAACTGCCGGCCCGGGTTGGCGTACCGGGCGTAGTGGTGCAGATCCCCCGTCACGATCAGCCGCACCGTCGCCCCGGTCGGCGCGACGATCGTCCGGACGAAGTAGTCCACCGAGTCGTACGCGGTGGGGCTGTCGACGGCGCGTACCCAGGTCGGCGCCGGCACCGCCAGGATCACCCGGGCCCCCGGGCCGAGCCGCGCCGCGGCCTTCTCGAAGTAGCTGAGCTGCGGATCGTCCAGGTACGACCCGGACTGGTCGTCCAGCCCGAACAGCCACCACCCGGCGGGCAGCTCGACGGCGAAGTACGAGCGGGACTGCGCGGTGCGCCAACCGCCGAAATACTGGTCCCGGGAGCGGACGAACAGCCGCAGGAACGCGGTCAGCCCGTCGTACCAGTCGTGGTTGCCGGGCACCGCGAACAGCGTCGGCCCGCCCGGCCCGGCCAGCGGCAGCGCCGCCTGGTACGGCCCCTTGCAGCGGTCCTCGTACGCGCCGTAGCCGGCCGACGGGTAGACCTGGTCGCCGCCCATCACCAGCGTCCGGCCCCGGGGCAGCCGGTGCCCGTCCACCTCGATCTCCGGCTGGGCGAGCAGGTACGCGACCGAGTACGTGGCGTCGAAGCCGTCCCCCAGGTCGGCGACGTAGTCCAGCCACAGCCCGCCGTCCGGCCCGACCTGGCGGAACACCCCGTCCCCGAAGGCGTTCTGCAACTCCCGCTTGTCCAGGTACGCCCCGAACAGCATCGCCAGCAGCGTACGGATGCCGGTGCTGATCAGCAGGAACGGCGCGAGCCACGGCACCGCCCGACGGGGCGTGAAGCCCAGCTCGTGCGGGTCGGTGCTGCGGGGGCGACGGGGGTGGGGCTGGTCGGAGCTGGTCGCCTCGGGCGGCTCGGCGGTCGGGGGACGGTCTTCCGGGGTGGCGGCCGGGGGATGCTCGTCACTCACGGCCGGAGCCTAACCGCCCCCGCCGACGCCCGCTGTCTGATCAGGGACGGGCGGGGGATCCCGGGAGACCGGTCGGGGCGGCGTGCCGTACACTCGGGGATCGTTGCCGCCTTAGCTCAGTCGGCTAGAGCGACGCACTCGTAATGCGTAGGTCGACGGTTCGATTCCGTCAGGCGGCTCAGAGCGATGCCCTGACCAGCGGAGACGCAGGTCAGGGCATCGTCTATATCGATGATGATTTGAGTCACCCCCCGAGAGCCGCAGCTCCGTCCGTACTCGGAGCAGCGCTGGGCCTGGCGACGTCGCGGCTTCGTCGTGCGATTCTCGAACCGGGGCGACGTCGACGTCCCCGAGAACGAGGCGAGCGTGCGGCGGCAGATCCGGCGGCCGTTCGAGGTCGGGGAGACCGACGTCCGGAGGTGCCGAAGAGGGGGTGTTGCCGCCTGCGAACTTCGCGCTGCTGGATGCGGTCAGGGGAGACTTACCCCGTTGAGGAGCATGGTCAGACCTCGCTCGTAGTACTCCTGCTCGTCGGGCAGGCCGAGGAAGAAGTCGGCGGTTTCGGTCAGGTGGGGGTAGTCCTGCGGGGAGAGTGACTTCAGCCGCGCGCGCTTGGCGGTGAGCAGGGACTCCCGCAGGGCCGGGTCGGCGGCGGCGGGGTCACCCGGCTGGCGGATCACCAACCCGATCAGCGCGTTGAGCAGGAAGATACTGAGCTGGGCGGCGGCCACCGGCGAGTGCCCCTCGGCGCGCAGCAGCGCGACGACCCGCTCGGCCAGATCGATGCCGGCGTCCGTGCGCATGAGGCGGATCGGCGTGATCTCGGCGAGGGCGGGGTGCGCGCGCAGGACGCGCAGCAGGGCCGTCAGTACGGTACGCAGGTCGGCCTCGTCGCCGACGGTCAGGTCGACCTCGCCGAGGATCCGTTCGACCAGCGCATCGAGCAGGGCGTCCTTGTCCTTGAAGTGCCAGTACAGCGCCATGGGTGTGACGTTCCAGGCGGCGGCGACCCGGCGCAGCGTGACTGCGTCGAGTCCGTCGGCGTCGGCGATGGCGAGTGCGGTGGCCAGGACCTCGCCGCGGTCGAGTCGTTCGGAGGCGGGGGGTCGGGGTGGCATGCGGCTTACTTTATCTCGTAAAAGTCACCGTTGACGATCGGGCGGAAGAGCACTACTGTAGCTATACAGGGTATATTTACACGGCATAGTTAATGAAGGTGGGCAGGACACGGGACTGCCCTCCTCACGTCCGGGCCCAGACCCTCTACGCGCGGCGTGCGGGGACTGCCCGGGTTCGTCAATCGGGCCCCTGGCCTGCCCCGCGCCTCGGACACGTCCACGAGTCTTCGACCAGGGAGAATTCTGTGACCCACACCATTGTCATGACCGGCGCGACTCGGGGGCTTGGCCGTGTCGCCGTCGAGCGCATCCGCGAAGGCGACCCTGAGGCGCACCTCGTGCTCCTGGCCCGTGGCGCTGCGGGAGCCGAGTTCGCCGCTCATCTCGGCCAGGGCGGACGCGCCGTGACATCAATCCCGACGGACCTGTTGTCACTGGGCAGCGTCCGGAGGGCGGCTGACGAACTGATCCGACGGCTCGATACAGGTGATCTGCCACCACTGAGTGGATTCGTCGGCAACGCCGGCCTGCTCTACACGAACAACGTAACGAAGAGCCCGGACGGGGTCGAGGCGACATTCGCCGTCAACGTCCTGGCCAATCACCTCCTGCTCCGCCTGCTACAAGATCGATTCAAGGCGCCGTCACGGATCGTTCTCACCGTCAGCGACGCTCACTTCGGCGACTTCCGCCACAACGCCGGAATGATGCCGGCGCCGTCCTGGCAAGACCCGGCCAACCTGGCCCGCATCCGCGCGTTCCCGAACCCGCACACCGTCACAGCGGGCGGGACCGCATACTCCACCAGCAAGCTCGCCGCGATATACCTCATCCACGAGTACGCACGACGTCTGCCACCGGGCGTCGAGATTCTCGCCTTCAACCCCGGGTTCGTGCCCGGCACCGGCCTGAGCCGCGAAGCGAGCGCAGCCGTCCGGTTCGTGGGGCGACGGATCATGCCGCTGATGACGCTGACCCCGCTGGCGTCGAGCCAGAAGACCGCCGGCCAACACCTCGCCGACGTCGTACTCGGACGTATCCCGGCACCTTCCGGTTCCTACATCGACCGCACGCGAGAAGTCTCCTCGTCCAAGGAATCCTACGACCCTGACCGTGAACGACAGCTCTGGGAAACGGTCGAAGAACTGCGCCTTTCCATCGCATCCTGACATCCGCGGGCCCGATAGACAGACAGGGGGACTGTCCCCGACATGCCGCAGCACGGACCCGTCAGCTCTGCAGGTAGGCCAGGACCGCCAGGATGCGGCGGTTGTCGTCCTCGGAGGGCTTGAGACCGAGCTTGGTGAAGACGTTGTAGATGTGTTTGCTGACAGTCTTCTCGGTGACGAACTCCGGG
Organism: Micromonospora sp. WMMD882; assembly: GCF_027497255.1. NCBI lineage: Bacteria > Bacillati > Actinomycetota > Actinomycetes > Micromonosporales > Micromonosporaceae > Micromonospora > Micromonospora sp. WMMD882. The sequence goes on along the minus strand of NZ_CP114903.1, from coordinate 3,982,799 downwards.
TAGCGATCGCAGCGTTCGACCGGCCCTGGGCCATCAGAGCGAGGACCTCATGCTCGCGCGGGCTCAGCTCCAGGAGCTTGGGGTCGGCGGAGCGGTGGGTGAGCAGTGCACTCACCACGTCGGGGTCCATAATGGTGCTCCCGGAAGCGACCTGTCGGACATTGTCGATGAACTGGCCGACGTCCGTGACCCGATCCTTCAACAGATAACCCACCGCGCCCGCGCGATCCGACATCAGCTCCCGGGCGTAAATCTGCTCGACATGCTGCGAGAGCACCAGAATGGGAAGCCCTGGAATCTGCCGGCGCGGCCTGCGGCGCCGCCGAGTCATCACACGCGGCGAGTGTCCCTATCACCGCGACGGGAAGGACGAGGGCCAGGGCGGCCCGATGGAACCGGGAGATTTTCTGTGTGGTCATGGAATGAGCTTCCACGGTTTCTGGAACTTGTGCCATCGTGCTGGCCCCCAGTCGGGTTGGGAGTTGTCTCCACCCTCCCCGGAGGAGAGTTAGAACCCGGCGAGTTCAGACAGTCGTAGCATTTGATCCTGGCGACTCGGTAGGGCAGGATGCCCGCTCTCGCCGTGGCAGCGGGGCAGCTGCAACGAGAACGCGAACCGTATCCTGCGCGAGTACTTCCTCAACGGCGTCCCGATCACCTCTTCCACTGCTTGAATCTGCCCCCGTCAGGTGCTGCTGGACGCGCATTTCTCCAGGATTCGCCCGGGTAACGGGGGCGCTCGAGCTGCCGCCCCAGCCACGCCCAGGTGCGCCCGGTCCTGGTCGAGAAGCCCGGCTCCGACGCTTGAGGTGGGAACGAGATCCTCAAGCGGGATCAGCGACGTGCCAGGCACGCCAGGCGTTGGCGAAGGCGCGGGGATGCCCGAGAGCGCCTGGTGGGGCCCGCGAGGTCCCGGTGACGGCCAGCGGTGTCCCCGTTCACCCCCCCGAAAATCCTTGGTGAGGGTCGACTATCAGTAACGAACGTTGGCGAGCTGACGATTGTGTCACCAGGCGACGACGCCCTGGCGGCTGGGCTGTAGGGAGCCGACCTGCAGCGATCCCATAGTGATGTCGCTGGCTTCCGGGTTCGGGAAGCCCGCGAGTTCGGCGGGCCTGCCGTCGACGGACGCCTCGAGGCTGAACTTCAGGGTGTTGCCCGCAGCGCAGTCACTGCTGCCTTTGTCGCAGGTCGTCCACTTGATGCCGGCCCACGCGGACCCCTCCGGCTGGACCGTGGTCGGGGTCGGCGGGCCGGGCTGGTCGACCGTCTCGGTGTCCACGTCGACGACCTTGTTGGCGGCGTTGACCAGGGAGATGTGGACCCAGCCGTCGACCCTGCAGGCGTCAGGGCCGACATTCGTCAGTCGTACGAGCGCCACGTTCTCGGCATGCGGCTGCGCGGTGATGACGGCCGACATGTCCTCGGTCCGGCACGCGGCGACCGGGTCCGCCCTGGGAGACGGAGAGCCGGAAGAGGGGGCCGACGTGGAGGCGGTGGGGGGCGAGCTGACTGTGGGGACCGGGGACGAAGGAGGGGCGGACGGCGCGGTCGAGCCGCAACCTGTTGCGGCAGCAGCGACGCCGACTATCGGGAGCAGGCGTAGCGCGAGGCATGAGAAGGAGCGCATGTCGAATCCCTCCGTTGATCTGTCGGCTTTACGAACCATGCCCATCCGCCTGTGGGCTGATCGTCGGGACGTCCCGCCACGCCGTGCCGGCGCGACGCACGGCCTTGGCGGCCAGTTCTCGCACCAGTTGCTCAGAGCTGTCGGCGTTCTCCCATCCCGTGTCGGTGACCACGACGATCATGTCGCCGGCCCGCGCCACGGCCGCGTAGTCGCTGACAGTCGAGGGCTCCCCGTCGCCGTAGCTGAGCTTCTCGTCGATCCGGACGAGCAGTGACTCATCTCCGGCGATGTCGCTGCCGATCACGGTCCACCGTCGATCGCCTTCGGCAAGACTGCCTGGACAACGCTGGAGCGCCTCCTCGACATCGTCGAACTGGTCGGCTGCGCCGCCTCGCGCGTGCCGGCCCACGAACTCGACGATCACGGTGGGAGTCGCCCCGGTCGTGGCCGGCTCCACGAAGAAGGACACCGCCACCGCCGCTGTGCGGGATTCGTCGCTGGGGTACGTGTCCTCGGTGCCGCACGGCCGCAGTGGCCGCAGGTGCCCGCGGTCCCCGTCCTCCATCGGTTGCGGCTCGGCGCCGCGCACGTCGGATGGCTGCAGAAGCGCGCTGGCTGGTATGCCCGACGGGGCAGACGTGGCCGCCGAGGACGACAAGCCTGGGCTGGGCGGACCGCCGGAGCCGGACGCGTTGACGGGTCGGGTCGGCGAGTCCGTCGAGGAACCGCCCTCGTCGTTCGAGGCGCACGCGGCAAGCGGTACGGCGGCCACCAGCAGGGCGCAAGTGAAGCGGGACAGACCGTGGAGCACGGGGTGCGTGACAGGCATGATGCCCCTTCCCGGGTTGGCCCGCGACGCGTCTCGGGTGTTCGGGGTGGACTGGAAGGTCTGCGCCGCGACGTGGTGACGGCATTACCCCGACCGAGGGAGAACCCACGGTTCCCGTGCGCTTGTCATCGGATCGACATGTGCCGGGCCGCTCGTCCGACCACCGGCTGTCGGCGTCGTCCGGTCCGGGGCCTGCGCGGTCGCAGGACCCGCCTTCTCGCTTGGCCTGGTCCGGGTTGCCGCTTCCGCGCTGACGAGCGAAATCTCCGGTACCCGGTACTACTGCCTAGCGGTATGCGGTGCTACGGCATAGCGGTACCCGGTGGTGCCAGATACCGGATGGAGGAGCCGCGATGGAAGATCTGGCCGAGATGCTGAAGGGCACGCTCGAAGGCTGTGTGCTCGAAATCGTCGCTCGTGAGGAAACCTACGGGTACGCCATCACCCGCCGCCTCAACGACCTCGGTTTCGCCGACGTCATCGACGGCACGGTCTACACCATCCTGTTGCGCCTGGAGCGCAACGGGCTCGTCCAGGTGTCGAAGCGACCGTCCGAGGTGGGCCCGCCGCGCAAGTTCTACACCCTCAACGACGCCGGGCGCAGGGAGCTCGCCACGTTCTGGGCCAAATGGCAGTACGTCTCCTCGCGGATCGACAAACTCAAGGAGGGCGCGGCATGAGCTTCTGGGAAACGATCACGGGAAGTGACCTGACCCGGGAATGGAAGGCGTTCTAAGGCCGGGCGCAGGCGTTGCCGGCCGACTATCGGGCCGCGTGGCGGCAGATCGTGGCTCACCTCTTCCCGTACGGGAGCTTCACGGGCCGCAACCTGACCCCGATCGCCGACGCCGCTCTCGGGTTGCTCGAGGAGGCCGCCGCCGCCGGGCAGCGCATCGACGAGGTGCTCGGCGACGACATTGCCGGCTTCTCGACGGCGGTGGTCGGCGGCGCGGGGGCCCGCGACCGCCGCGACCGGTGGCGGGAGCAGTTGAACCGGAACGTCGCCCGTGAACTGGCCCGGCTGGGAGACTGACATGGGAATCCAGGACATCATCGAGGGCAGGAGGCAGTGGCGGGCGCACGTCGCCCGGGTCAGGGCGCTCCCGTCCGACTATCGGATCGTCTACCAGGAGATGCGGCGTTACCTGTTCAAGGTCGGGCCGATCGACCTGCTCGACGGGGGCCTGCTCCCTGGAATCGTCGACTTCTTCGAGGAGGGCGTCGCGGCCGGCAAGGGCGTCCTGGCGGTCACGGGCGCCGACGTCGCCGCGTTCTGCGATGACCTGATCAGGGACTCGCGCACCCATGCCGACGTCTACCAGGAGTCCCTCACCCGATAGCTCCAGCGATGTGTATACGGGTAATTGTGCGTATAGGCGGTCATGCCCCCAACAAGACCATCTAGGCGCCCGACGACGACTGCCGTTCTTTCAGCGCGCCCGGGGGCCATCGCACCGCGGCCCTCAGGCGGGTGACGACCGGCTTTCGGGTGGCCCCGAGGGAGACGAGTCGGTCGATCTCGCAAAGAGGCAGCACTGATCCCGAAAAAGGCCTTTCGTATCGGTGGTCATAGGTTGACACGCCGTTTCCGGAAAGCTTCGCATTTCGCAGAGCCGGTGTTGCCCACCCAAAGCCGATCATCGGCGAGCAAGGCTTTTGCATTTAGTTTCTTCGATTTATGATGTGGGTCTTGACTTCATTCGAGGAGGCAGCATGCGCAGGTCACGTCGCCGTATCGTCCAACTCGCCGTCGTCGCCGTGGTGGCCGGCCTGGGCCTGATCGGCACCGTCGTACCCGCCCAGGCCAAAGGGATGATCGTCTACGTCTCCTACTACAGCGACGCCACGTACACCAACCACGTCGGCGGCTCGACCTTCAGCGACTGCCCCGGCGACCCCAGCTACCACTGGGGCTCCTACACCCCGTTCTACCTGATCGACGAGGAGCCCTGCCCCTGAACCGTCGGCGCGGGTTGATCGACCGGTTGCCCCCCCCCACGGTGATGCGGTTCGCGGGCAAGCCGGGGCGCGGATCGTCGAACCACCGAACTCGAACGTGAGGTGGGTCTACCTCGTCCCGCGCAACCCGGCGCCGAACACCGACAGTCGATGACCACGCCAGGACCACGGGATTCGAGGAGGAGCGAACCCGCCGGTTCGATTCCGTCAGGCGGCTCAGCGAGCGGCCCTGACCAGGGGTAAGTCCTGGTCAGGGCCGCTCGCTCATTGATGCCGGTTCGAATCGGCCCTCGGCAGCGGCTTCGACAAAGGTCCTAGGCTGCGTCGCGCCGACGCCGGCCCGACCGGTAGGTCATCGCCATCAGCACCGCGCCGAGGCCGATCATGGCCAGGGCGACGGTGGCGTAGCTCGCGCTGTCGGTTCCGGTGACGGGCAGGATGCCCTTACCGACCGTGAGCTTTGCCGAGGCAGGAGCACCGGGGCCGGTCTCGACCGAGGTGGCGGCTGTGGTGTTGACCTTCTTTCCGGTGGTCCTGCCGGTGACGTTCACCGACACCGTGCAGGTCCCGTCGGGCGACAGGGTCGCCCCGGTCAGGCTGATGCTGCTGCCACCGGCAGTTGCGGTGACCGTGCCGGAGGCGCAGGTGGACTGCGCCGCGGCGGGAGTGGCGACCACCAGCCCGGCAGGGAGGTTGTCGACGAAGCCGACACCGGTCAGCGGCACACTTCCGTTGGGGTTGCTGAGAGTGAAGCTCAGCCTCGTCGTCCCGCGGAGGGCGATGATGGCGTCCCGGAAGGCCTTGGTGATCGTCGGTGCGGCGACAGCCCCGACGATGATGCTCGCCGAGGCGGTGGCGCCCGGGCCGCTCTCGTTCGAGTCGACCGGGCTGCTGGTGTTGACCTTCGTCCCGCTGGTGGTGCCGGTGACGTTCACCGAGAAGGTGCAACTTCCACCGGCCGGCAGGGTCGCGCCGGTCAGGCTGATGCTGCTGCCAGCGGCGGTCGCCGAGATCGTGCCTCCGCCGCAGGATCCGGTCAGGCCGTTGGGGGTGGCCACCACCAGGCCGGCGGGGAGGGCATCGGTGAAGGTGACGCCGGTCAACGCCGTGCCGGAGTTGGGGTTGGTCAGGGTGAAGCTCAGCGACGTCGTCCCGCCCGCCGGAATGATCGCGTCCCCGAACGCCTTCGCGATCGTGGGTGGGGCGACGACCGCCGCACCGACCACGACGCTTGCCGAGGCGGGGGCGCCCGGGCCGCTCTCCGTCGAGTCGACCGGGCTGCTGGTGTTGACCTTCGTCCCGCTGGTGGTGCCGGTGACGTTCACCGAGAAGGTGCAACTTCCACCGGCCGGCAGGGTCGCGCCGGTCAGGCTGATGCTGCTGCCAGCGGCGGTCGCCGAGATCGTGCCTCCGCCGCAGGATCCGGTCAGGCCGTTGGGGGTGGCCACCACCAGGCCGGCGGGGAGGGCATCGGTGAAGGTCACGCCGGTCAACGCCGTGCCGGAGTTGGGGTTGGTCAGGGTGAAGCTCAGCGACGTCGTCCCGCCCGCCGGGATGGTCGCGTCCCCGAACGCCTTCGCGATGGTCGGCGGCGCGACGGGAGCGGCGCAGAACGGTCGGGTGATCGTGTTGTTGATCAGGGTGACGGCCCCGTTGCGGGCCAGGACCCGCCCGGCGACGGTTGCCCCCTCGCCCAGCGTCGCCGACTGCAACGCCAGTATCGTCCCGACGAAGACGGTTCGGGTGTTCAGCGTCGCCGAACTGCTGACCTGCCAGAACACGTTGCACGGCTGGGCGCCGTTGATCAGGCTGACCCGACTGTCGACGGCGGTGATCAGGTCCGATCCCGCCTGGAAGATGAACACCGAGTCGGGATCGTTCTGCCCGTCGAGGGTGACGGTGCCGGTCAGCGACATGGTGGCCGGTGACGTGTACACCCCAGGGACCAGGGTCTGGCCGCCGAGGTCGGCGCTCACGATACTGGTCGTGGGCTCCGCCGCCGCAAAGTTGTACGCGGTGGTCAGGTCGGACTGGGCCTGCATCGCCTGGACGTCACCGACGTGGATCGCGCCGTTGACCACGGGAGCGCCGGTGACCGACGTGCCCGGCCAGACCCCCAGGTCCCCGTTGATGGTCGAAGGACCGACCGGGGGCGGGACGTCGGTGACCGCCTGACCGGCCAACACCCCGTAGGTCTCTGCGGTACCCAGCGGGACCGCGGTCTGGGCCGAGGCCGGTGAACCGACGAGCCCGACCATCATCGTCGTGGCTGCGACGGCCCCCACCATCACCAACGCGGTAGGCCGACGGCGTACGCCACACGCGCGAGCCAAGCGAATCATCGACACTGAACTTCCCCCGCCAATCAAGATCTTGTCCCCGGCAGGAGGCCGAGCACACACGTCGTCAGCTCGCGCCCTGCCGGGTGACGAGCGCCCGAACACTCGTTGACAAGATAGCTGCGCCAAACGGACTAAGGCGCATAAACCAGAACAAATTACCGCCGGTGGGCCGGACCCATCAGGGAAGCGTCGCCGCAGAATCGCGGCCCTGAACGGCAGACATGCCGATCAGGGCCGTGCGTCGATCGGGTGATCTCGGTGACCCGACACGGGCGTTCCACCGGCGCCGGGACGAGCAGCCAGCCGCCGACCTCGTCCGCGAGCCGGGGGACCGCCGTCCCGATCTCCAGACCCATCCGGATCGCGAACGCGGTCTCCACCGGGTCGTGCCCGTGGACCTCCCGCCAGAGCAGCGGAATCTCCGCGCCGCCCACCCTGGCGCCGACCTCCGGGGAGGCGCACGAGCCGGTGTCGGCGTCCAGGAACATGTCGAGGTGGAAGACCAGCGGCAGATCCGAGAGCGCGCATGACCCGAAGCGCGAAGTCGGCGACGACCCGGCTGATCTCCGGGTCGCTCTCCTCCTCCGTCGCCATCAGGAACTTGTCCCGGAACGGCAGCAGATGGTCCACGCGGGGGCGTCGTCGGGCTCCGGCATCGTCATGGCGTGTGACCTGTCGTCGGATCGTTCCCGGGCACCCGGGTCGGCACACTCGCATCGACGGTCACCGGGATGCCCACCTCGCACTCGACGGTCCTCGCGGGTGGTCGGGCGCGGCGTCTCAGCACGAGCCAACCCCCGATCGCGACGAGCAGGCCCAGCCCTCCGACGGAGGCGAAACCGGCTCCGGCGCCACCGGCTTCGAAGGCCGCCCCGGCGACCGGCGCGCCTACCGAGCTGCCGGCGCTGAGCACGGCGCCGTAGCTGCTCATGGCCACCGCCTGGTGGCCGGGCGCCTCCTGAGTGACGGCGTTCGCCGTGGCCGCGAACGCCGGCGCCACCAGCGCCGCGGCCGGGGCGATCGCCAGGGCGAGCAGCCACCAGCGTGACCCCACCAACCCCAGCGGCATGGTGGCCAGCGCCAGCAGACCGATCACCAGGGGCACCGGGAGACCCCGGGGCAGGGTGCCGTACAGCAGCCCGCCGGCCAGCGAGCACACCGCGCACCAGAAGAGCACCAGCCCGGTCCAGTCGAGCTGGTCGGTGGACCGCAGCGCGCCGACGACGACGACCTCGTACCCGGTGACGATCGCTCCGGCCGCCAGGGAGCAGGCGAGTACGGCGACCATCCGCGCGGTCAGCCAGCTCCGCCGTGCCCCGGCCGCCCGGGGCGTCGTCCCGCCGGCCGTCGGGGTTCCCTCGATCCTGGGGTTGGCCACGGTCAGGGCGCCGCAGCTCAGCGCCAGGGCGACGGCGAGACTGGTCAGCGCGCCGTCGGTCGTGGTCAGCGAGACGGCCAGGATGGCCAGGGGCGGGCCGATCATGATCGAGAGCTCGGTGATCATCGAGTCCACCGCGAAGGCGGTGTGCCGGCGCGCCTGCGGGACGAGTCCGCCGATGGCCAGCCGGACCACGGTGGAACCGGAGACCAGCAACAGTCCGGACATGGCCGCGCCCACCGCGAAGACCCGGAACGACAGGTGCGGGGCCAGCCCCCAGAACACGCCCTGCGCCAGGGTGACGACCGCCAGGACCGGCCGCAGCCCGTACCGCTGGATGAGCCGGCCCTGAACGGGCGCGCCGACGGTGACGCCCGCCGTCCACGCCGCGATGACCAGGCCCGCCTGCCCGTAGCCGCGGCCCAGCCCGGTCGCCACGTGCAGGGTGAGGATGATCGGGATCGCCACGACCGGCAGCTTGGCCAGCAGGCCGAGCGCCATGACCAGGGGGAAACCCCGGACGGCGAACACCTGCCGGTACTGGTCGAGCCGTGCCTTCGACGCCGCCAAGAGTCCTCCCTGAGGGGCCGGCCGCACCTTCCGCTGTGGACTGTCGGCGCCCGTCGGCGACGCAGGCTACGCCGCTTCCGGGCGCGGGACGGCGCCGGGTCAGGCGAGGACGGCGGCGAGCGCCTCGACGCCGAAGTCGATCTCGTCCCGGGTGATCACCAGCGGCGGCGCCACCCGCAGGCTGGAGTGGTAGTCCTTGCACAGCACGCCGCGTTCGAGCAGCGCCCCGGAGATCTCACGTCCGGACCGGCCGCCCCCGGCGATCCGTACGCTGGCCCACAGGCCGCGCCCCTGGACCTCGGCGACACCCGCCAGCTCGGAGAGCCGGGCCTGCAGGTACGCGCCGAGTTCCCGGGACCGTTCCTGGAACTCCCCGGTCGCCAGCAGCCGCACCACCGCGCGGCCGACGGCGCAGGCCATCGGGTTTCCGCCGAAGGTCGAGCCGTGCTCGCCGGGTCTGAGCACGCCGATGACGTCGGCCCGACCGACCACGGCGGACACCGGCAGGATCCCGCCGCCCAGCGCCTTGCCCAGGGCGTACAGGTCCGCGCGGACGCCCTCGTGGTCCAGCGCCAGGGTCGCGCCGGTGCGGGCCAGACCGGACTGGACCTCGTCGGCGACGAACAGGACGCCGCTGTCGTCGCAGAGCTGGCGCACCTCGGCCAGGTAGCCCTTCGGCGGGACGACCACGCCGGCCTCGCCCTGGATCGGCTCCAGCAGGACCGCCGCGGTGTTCCCGTTGACCGCCGCGCGCAGCGCGTCGATGTCGCCGTACGGCGCGACCCGGAAGCCCGGGGTGAACGGCCCGAAGCCGTCGCGGGCCTCCGGGTCGGTGGAGAACGACACGATCGTCGTCGTACGGCCGTGGAAGTTGTCGCCGGCGACCACGATCTCGGCGGCGCCGTCCGGCACGCCCTTGACCTGGTACGCCCACTTCCTGGCGATCTTCAGGGCCGATTCGACGGCCTCGGCGCCGGAGTTGGCGGGCAGCACCATCTCGGTGCCGGTCAGCTCGGCCAGCTCCTGGCAGAACGGCCCGAACTGGTCGTGGTGGAACGCGCGGCCGGTCAGCGTCAGCCGGTCGAGCTGCGCTGTGGCCGCCGCCACGAGGGCCGGGTGCCGGTGGCCGAAGTTGAGCGCGGAGTACCCGGCGAGGAGGTCCAGGTAGCGCCGGCCGCGCAGATCGGTCATCCAGGCGCCCTCGCCGTGGCTGAGCACCACGGGCAGGGGATGGTAGTTGCGCGCGCTCCAGCGATCGACGACGGCGATGTGGTCGTCCGGCGTCAGGTGGTCGTTCATCGCGGGCTCACCCTCTCGGTGGTCGTGCCGCCGGTGGCGGACGGATGGTCGACCCCCGCGGACCCGTCCAGGTGCGAACGTAGTCCGGCGGCCCGGCACGGTCGTCCGCGTGGTGATTACCGTCGGCGCGGCAGAACGGCGCGTCGGTGTACGCGCCGGGTAATCCTGGCGCGGACGCGCCCGACCGGAGAGCGACCGTAGCGTCGTCACGACGCCTCGGAGCGTCGCGCGCCCGACCCGACCCCGGTAGGAAGGGACCCAACTCGATGAGCCTGGTCGACGTGCACACGGAGTGGGATCCGCTGGAAGAGATCATCGTGGGGACCATGGCGGGCGCGCAGATGCCACTCGCGGACCGGAGCCTGCTCGCCACCGAGTACCCGGACATCGAGGACCCGCGACAGATTCCGACCGGCCCGTACCCGAGCCACCTGGTCGAGCAGACCGAGGCGGAGCTCGAAGAGCTGGTCGACCTGCTCACCGGCCTCGGCGTGACCGTGCGGCGGCCCGGCGGGCGCGACCACAAGGCCATGGTGTCCACGCCGGACTGGAGCACCGACGGCTGCTACGACTACTGCCCCAGGGACGGGTTCCTCGCGGTCGGCGACACGATCATCGAAACGCCGATGGTGCTGCGGTCCCGGTTCCTCGAAGGGTTCGCCTACAAGGACCTGTTCCTGGAGTACCTCGAAAGCGGCTCGCGCTGGCTGTCGGCGCCCAAGCCGCAACTCGCCGACAGCATGTACGAGCCGACCGCGCCGGAGGGGAAGCGGTTGCAGAACCTGGAGCCGGCCTTCGACGCGGCGAACGTGCTCAGGTTCGGTACGGATCTGCTCTACCAGGTCTCCGACAGCGGCAACCTGCTCGGCGCCCGCTGGTTGCAGGCGGCGCTCGGCGACCGGTACACCGTGCACGCGTGCGAGGGCCTGTACGCCTCCACCCACATCGACTCGACGATCGTGCCGCTGCGGCCCGGGCTCGTCCTGGTGAACCCGGCCCGGGTGAACGACGACAACCTGCCGGACTTCCTGCGGGGCTGGGACCGGATCGTCTGCCCGGAGCTGGTGGACATGGGGTACGTCGGCGACCACCCGAAGTCGTCGATCTGGATCGGGATGAACTTCCTGGTGGTCGCGCCCGGCAGGGCCATCGTGGACAAGCGGCAGCCGGGGCTCATCCGGGAGCTGGAGCGCCACCGGGTCGAGGTGATCCCGGCGCAGCTCACCCACTCCCGGACGCTCGGCGGTGGCTTCCACTGCGTGACGCTCGACGTGCGCCGCAGGGGAGAGCTGGCGACGTACCGGTAGCCCGCCCCGCCGACCGGCGGTCGCGGCGCGGACCGATCCGGCGAAGCGGCGTAGACCGATCCGGCGGTCGCGGCGCGGACCAGGGCGGTGACCATGGATCCGACTCACGAAGGGCGTGGCTGAGAATGTCGTCGAGCTTCGGTGGACACAGGACGCGGGTGGCGCTCGTCGACGCGTACTCGATGGGTCGTCACCTGCTGCCCGCGCTGGGCCGGCACGACGTGGAGTGCTTCCACGTCCGGTCCCCGGCGCCCGACGTCCACCTGGCCAAGCTGCCGGTCCCCGACGGTTTCGCCGGTGACGTGCGCCATGACGGCGACGTCGCGGCCACGGCGGCCGTGTTGCGCGGGCACGGGGTCGACCACGTGGTCGCCGCCGGGGAGTCGGGCGTGGAACTGGCCGACCGGCTCGCCGCGGAGCTCGGCGCCCCGGGCAACGGCATGAGCCGACCGACCGCCCGCCGCAACAAGTACGACATGGTGCTGGCGTTGCGGGCCGCCGGGCTCGACCACGCCGCCACGATCGTGTCCGCCGACGCCGACGAGGTCGTCGCGTGGGCCGAGCGGACCGTGGGCTATCCGGTCGTCCTGAAGCCGGTCGCCAGCGCGGGCACGGACAACGTGGTGGCCTGTTCGTCGCCGGAGCAGGTGCGGGCCACGCACGAGAAGATCCTCGCCAGCACCGACCGGCACGGGAAGCCCAACACGGTGGTGCTGGCGCAGGAGTTCCTGGCCGGCGACGAGTACTTCGTCAACACGGTCAGCCGGGACGGCCGGCACCACACCGGCGAGATCTGGCGGTACCACAAGATCCGGTCCGCGGCGGGGAACATCATCTACGACTACGACGAGCCGCTGGCCCCGGAGGATCCGGTCGCCCGGACGCTGAGCTCCTACACCCACCAGGTGCTCGACGCCCTGGAGGTCCGGAACTGGGCCGCGCACACCGAGGTCATGATGACCGAGCGGGGGCCGGTGCTCGTCGAGTGCGCCGCGCGGTTCGGCGGCGGCCAGGTTCCGGAGCTGAACACGCGCTGTTTCGGCACCAACCAGGTCGAGCTCTTCACCCAGGCGGTGGTGGACCCGGAGGCGTTCAACCGCCTGCCCGGCATCGTCTACGAGCTCTTGGCGCACGTGCGCGACGTGTCGCTCATCAACTCGCGGGAGCAGGGCATCGTCCCCTCGCACGGGACGATGGCCGCCATCCGGGCGTTGCCGTCGTACGCCCACACCCTGATGGCGCATCCGGAGGGGCATCCGATTCCCCGGACCGTCGACGTCGCGACGCAACCGGGCTGGGTGTTCCTCGTCGCCGAGGATCCGGAGGTGATCCGCGCCGACTACCGGACGCTGCGGCAGATCGAACGCGACTACCTCTACGACGGCCAGCCCGATATCGGGTGAACCGTTCCTTCGGGCTTATCATGGCAAAATGGCATGCCGGATAACCGAACTGGTCCTGGACGCACGTGACCCCGAACTGTTGGCGAGGTTCTGGTGTGAGGTCCTGGGCTATGTGGAGCTGGAGCGTGACGACGGGGACATCGAGATCGGACCGCCGGACGTCGGCTTCGGCGGACCACAACCGACGATCGTCCTCAACCGGACCGACCGCCCCAAGACCGGCAGGCTGCGCCTGCACTTCGACGTGAACGCCACCGACCGGGACCAGGACGACGAGTTGGCGCGGCTGCTCGCGGCCGGCGCCCGCCGGGTCGACATCGGGCAGACCGGCGACGAGCCGTGGCACGTGCTCGCCGACCCGGAAGGCAACGAGTTCTGCCTGCTGAGGCAGCGGGTGACGACGGGCGACGGCGGTGGCTCCCGGCGATCCGTCCGATCTCGTCCTTGAGGTCAAGCACGCTTGAGGTTCTACGGTCGGTACGTGCTGCCGACCGAGACGAAGGAGCGGGCGTGACGATCAGGGAGTACTCGCGGGAGGAGTTGGCCGCCGCGCCCATCGGGGCGTGGACCGGTGAGGCGTACCGCCGGGTGGTGGGCGCGATCCGGGCCGAGCTGGCGGTGGAGGACCTGACCCAACCGCACTGGTGGACGCTCAACCACGCGGCCGGACGCCCCGGCAGGTGGACCCGGCCGGAGCTGGTGGAGCGACTGGCGCCGTACGAGGATCTGGGGATCGACTTCGACGGCGTCTTCGACGACCTGGTCGCCCGGGGCTGGCTGACCGAGGACCTGACCGGCGACGCCGGCGGGATGACGTTGACCGAGTCGGGGGAGGCCGGGCGGCTCCGGGCCTGGGCACGCCTCCGTCCCGTCCTCGACCGGGCACACGAGGGCGTCGACACGGACGACTTCGTGACCACGATCAACGTACTGCGGCGGATCGTCGCGAACCTGGGCGGCGACGGCGACCTGCCGGACTGACCCGGGCGCGCCCCCCGGTGCTGCCGTCCACTCCTCCGGCGGGCGGCCCGGCGTCAGGAGGCGCGGCTTGTCAACCGCGCCAGGCGTCGACGTGCGCGTCGAGGTACTCGGCCGTCGCCAGCCAGTAGGGGCCGTCCTCCCGCCAGATCCGGGCCCACGGCTGGCGCTGTCGTTCGTGGCCGTCGCGCAGCAGGTCGTACATGGCCCGGGCGCGGCGGCCCAGCATGGTCGCCAGGGCCGGCCGGTCGGCCTCGTCGAGACCGTACCCGTCGACGAAAGCGCGCAGCCGCGCCGCCGACTCGGCGACCGGCCGGTCCGCCCGCAGACCGGCCATGCTCTGCGCGGCGTAGGCGAGATCCCAGAGCCGGGAGCCGGGCGCGGCGGAGTCCCAGTCGATCAGCACCCAGCCGCGACCGGGGGACCGGACCAGGTTCCACGGGGCCACGTCGTGGTGGCAGACCAGCTCCTCCCGGTCCGGCCTGATGACCTGGTTCCACACCGCGCCGGGCGGCGGCACGAAGCCCGCCGTCGCCTCGTGCAGCTCCGCCAGCATCCGGCCGATCGCACGCAGCTCCGCCGGCGGGTACGTGCCGGACTCCGGCCCGAGCTCACCGGGGACGTACTCCAGCACCTGCCGGCCCTGCCCGTCCCGGCCCAACGGGCGGGGGGCCGCCTCGAAACCGGCCGCGTGCAGGTGCCGGAGCAGGGCGTCGACGCTGTCGGTCCACGGGCCGGCGGGGCGGCGCACGGTGTCGCCGACCCGCACCACTCCGCTCGTGACGTTGCCGGGCAACGGCTCCTCGTCGGTCACCGCCGATCGCCCCGGTGCGCGGCGTCGAGGCGGGCGAGGTCGTCGGGGCTGAGCCGCAGCCCGCCGGCGGCGACCACGTCCTCGTGCTCGCCACCGCCGAAACCCGCCGCGCCACCCGCGCCGGCCAGGGCGAAGAACGGCACGAAAGCGACGCCCTGTTCGCCGCAGGCGCGCACGAACTCGTCCTGTTCCGGCCGGACGTTGGACAGGCCGAGGTGGCGGATCGCGCCGAACCCGACGCGGTTGACGGTGAGGTCACCGAGGGTCCACGTCCCGGCGGCCGCCGCGTTGATCGCTGTGGTCGTCATACCGTCGAGTCTTCCAGAAACCGCCCGTACCGAGGAAACGGCAATATCAAAGAATGGACGCGTCGGCCGGCGATCTGAAAGGATCCCGAGTCAGGGGGGGTGCGGAGTTTCCAATGACCGAAAGGAATGCCGTGCTACGTCGAATCCTCGCCGTCGTCGCCCTGGCCGCCGTCCCGTTGCTGTTCACCCCGAACGCAATTCCCGCGTACGCGAACGCGGCCCCGCAGGAAGTCGTCGTGAACGGGAACGGCGCTCCGGCGACGCTCAGCCTGGACGGGACCTGGGCCTGCTCCGTGCCGAGCGGCTACACCTGGGACATCGTGGAGCCCACGGGCGCCTGCGGCTCGCTCAACTACCGGTACCGGCTGCGGACCCCGGTCACCGGCCTGTGGGCGTGCCACATCCCGTTCGGCTGGTCGTACGACTCGCTCCGTTCCACCAGCGCCTGCGGCACGACCGGCCCGTACCAGTACCGCCTGGTGGGCTGAGCGTTCCTCTTTCGACTCCGATCCGGCCGGCGGTGGCTCACCACCCACAATTCTGGTGCGCCGCCGTCGACCGCACGGCACAATTCCGGAAATGTTGATCGATCGCTGGCCGCTGCTCGGTCTGCGGGTGAGGACCTCCCGACTGGAGCTGCGACTGCCCACCGAGGGTGAGCTGGCCGAGCTGGCGGACGTGGCGGCGGGAGGCGTCCACGAGCCCGACCGTCGACCGCTGCTGGTGCCCTGGACCGACGCCCCGCCGGCCGACCGGGCCCGGGACGTGGTCCAGCGGCACTGGCGGCGGCGCGGCAACTGGACCCCGGAGTACTGGACGCTCGAACTGGTCGTCTTCGCGCAGGGCCGCCCGGTGGGGTTGCAGGAGGTGCAGGGCCGGGAGTTCCGGGTGCGCCGGGAGGTCAGCACCGGCTCCTGGCTGGGGCTGGCACACCAGGGGCAGGGGATCGGCACCGAGATGCGGGCCGCCGCGCTGCACCTGGCCTTCGCCGGGCTCGGCGCGGAGCACGCCACCACAGCGTCGTTCGTCGACAATCCCGCGCCGCTCGCGGTCTCTCGGAAACTCGGGTACCAGCCGGACGGGATCAGCCGCGACACCCTGCACGGTCAGCCGGTCGTCTCCCAACGGTTACGCCTGACCAGGGCCGACTGAGAACGAGCGGACCGCGTGTCCGCCACCGTGGACGGTCTGGAGCCCTGCCTGGCCATGTTCGGCCTCGGCTGAGCCGCCGGGCACTCCTGGCCATGGCGGCCGGCGCCGTGGGCACCTCGACATGGCCACGGCCGCCACTCCGCCCGCTTGACGTCACCGTGAGTGATGCCTGGCTGAAGTAAGGATTCCGCAGTGCTTCCTTTGCTCTGCACTCATGCACGCGCCAGGCACGGTAGGTAGTTGCCCGTTTCCGCACCTGGCGGTCCGTCGTGGGCGATTTCCCAGCTCAACACCGGTGGTGCAAATTTGGGTGCAAAGCAAAGTCTCGGCCGGGCATCTCGTCGTTCGGCCGAGACTCGCTCTCGGTGATGATCTGTGGTGGCCCAGTGGTCGGCGCGGGTCAACACGAAACGTAGTGTCCGCGCCTGAGCTGCCACCGCAGCAACCTCCTCGGCCACGCGGCAACCGTGCCCGGCAACTGCGGGACGCCGGGGTGGGGCGTCCATCCACTCCCATTTCCCTGAGACGGGGGTGTCGTCGCTCGGCGACACCCCAGTTTCAGGAATGTGGAGCGGGGCGCGGGCGGCTCGGCGGGGCTGTCGGGCAATTCGTCCATGGTGGGAAGGATCGGCAGGGCGGGAGCCCCTGCGGGTTTGATCGTGGTGGCAAGTGGTCCCCGGAAGGGCCAGAAGCAGCCACGATCAGCTTCGAGCCCTGCTCACTTCTCCGCGACGAACACCCCTCGACCTGGACGGCCCACCAGAATGCCCTGCTCGCGCAGGGTGGCCACCGCTCGGCTGATCGTGGACTGGGAGACGTCGTACTCGTGGGCGAGTTTGCGGCCGGACGGTAACTGGGAGCCCGGCGGGTAGGTTCCGTCCTTGATCCGGCTCAACAGGCTGTCGAGCAGCTCGTCCATGGTGGGGGGAATCGGCACGGCAGGGCCCCTTGCGGTCTGGTTGGCCCCGCCAGTATCAGCGCGCGCTCCAGCCATAGCCAACATATCTAAAGCTGTCGACATAGGTGGCAGTGCTGAGTCGGTGACAATCAAGACTCGTTGACATAGGTGACTCGGTATTGTTACCGTCACTCCTGGTGATGCGGCGTTCCTGCGGATTGGTTGGCGCCTCTCGGGTCGGCTCGTGTCACTGACCACGTGCGTGCCCCTGAGCTGGGTGTTCGGCCTCTTCCCCCGGTCGGCTCCCGGTCCCGGGGCGGGCTCTGTCGTCGTACCGCCGGTCGTGGCTGCGACGGCAGGGCGGGGGTGTCCCTGCCGGACCCGAACCAGCAGGGGCACCCCCACGTCTAGGAAACACCACTTTTGCGAACATCACCTGACTTCTGGAAGGCGGTCACCCATGCGCGCGCTCCTGCGCCGGCTCCAGGGCCGGCACCGCCCACGCCCCCCGGCCACGGACGACACCTGGTATCCACCACTCTCACCGGAGCGCATCCGGACCCGTCGATTCACCCCGCGCCGCCGAGGGGTCGACCCGGACGAGATCGCCGCGTTCCTCGGGCGGGTCGCCGACGAGCTGGCCGTCGCCCAGACCGCGCTGGACGCCGTACGCGAGGAGAACGCCCGGATCAAGAACGCGCTGCGCGACTGGCAGTCCCACCATTCCGCCCGGCGGTGGGAGCTGGTCCGATGACGACCGGTGCCCGGGGCGAGTCGGGCAGCGCGGCGCGGAACGGGCGCTGGGTGATCCACCTGCCGATCGTGGCGCCCGACCTGAGCCGGGCGCGGGTGTTCGCCCGCACCGCCGTACGGGCGCTCGCCCTGGTCACGCCGAGTGTGGACGCCGGTGAGGTGACGGTGTCCGAGGAGGACGCGCAGGGCGTACGGCACCGGGTCTTCTGTGACCGGCGACTGGCCGACGGCGGCCGGTGCGCCCTGCCCACCGACCACCGCGTGCCCTGCCTGGCCCGGCGGCGACGGCCGAACCAGGCCCGGCACCGGTGACCAGCGGGAAGGCGGCCAGCCGGTACCGGTGACCGGGCGGGACGGAGGGTCAGTACATCGTCTTGACGTAGTCGGGGCCGTAGTGGCGTTCCAGGTCGGCCAGCGCCACCTCGGGGGCTTCGGTGGCCTTGACGATCCCGGCCCGGGACGGCAGGGCGTCCGGGTGCCAGGTCTCCGGCTGCCACAGCTCGGAACGCATGAACGCCTTGGCGCAGTGGTAGAACATCTGCTCGATCTCGACCACGACGGCGAGTCTCGGCCGGTGGCCCTTGACCACCATGCGGTCGAACCAGGGCGCGTCCCGCACCAGCTTCGCCCGGCCGTTGATCCGCAGGGTGTCCGTGCGGCCGGGGATCAGGAAGATCAGCCCGACGTGCGGGTTCGCCAGGATGTTCTGGAAGCCGTCGACGCGGCGGTTGCCGGGGCGGTCCGGGATGGCGATCGTCGAGTCGTCCAGGACCAGCACGAACCCGGGCGGGTCACCCTTGGGCGAGACGTCGCAGGCGCCGTCCGCGCCGGAGGTGGCGATCAGGCAGAACGGCGAGGCGGCCAGCCAGCGCTTGTCCATCTCGTGCAGGACCCGCCGGTCCTTGTTCGCCGACCTGGCCGCGGGCACGCCGATCAGATCGCGTAGCTCCTCGGTCGAGGTGATCTCCGTCGTCACGTTGTCCTCCCCCGTGCGTTGACCCCCATGACGGGACGCCTTCGCCAGGGTACGGGACTTCGGGCACGGCGAGGTTTGCCGAACAGGGGCGGGGGAAGCTCTGACGAGAAAACGCGCGTCCACGCAGGGCGGTTGCCGAGCACGTTCGATCCGATGACCCGGGAGGCCAGATGGAGAGCCGACTGAAGGTGCTGGGGCACCCCGTACACCCGATGCTGGTGATGTTCCCGTTCGGCCTGCTGGTGACCGCGGTCTTCTTCGACGTGGTGGACACCCTCGGCGGCCCCGGCGTCCTCGGCGACGTGGCCTTCTGGAACATCGGCGTCGGTCTGGTGATGGGGGTGCTCGCCGCCGCCGCCGGGGCGTTCGACCTGCTCGCCATCCCGGCCGGCACCCGGGCCAAGCGGGTGGCGCTGCTGCACGCCGCCGCCAACCTGGCGGTCATCCTGCTCTTCGCCGCCGTCTGGGTGGTCCGGTTCAACGCGGACTCGCGGGCGGCCGGCGGCGCGCTGATCGCGATCGAGGTGGTCGCGGTGGCGCTGCTCGGCATCAGCGGGTGGCTCGGCGGCGAGCTGGTGGACCGGCTGGGCGTCGGGGTCGACCGGGACGCCGACCTGAACGCGTCGAGCTCGCTGCGCCCGTCGGCGACGGCCGACCGGGTGGGCGGTGAGGTCCGGTGAGCGAGCAGGCGGGCGGCTTCGGTCGGAGCGGCTGGCGGGACCGGCACCCCGGGTGGGATCCGATGGGCGAGTTGCAGTCGCTGCGGGCCGAGCTGAGCCGGCTGGTCGGTGGCCGTTCCGGGCCGCCCGAGGTCGAGCTGACCGAGACCGCCGACGGGTGGGAGGTGCTGGTCCGGCTGCCCGGCGTGGCCCCGGAGGAGGTGGCCGTCGAAGTCGACGACCGGGAACTCTGCGTCCGGGCCCGCTCGGAGGCCGAGGTCAACGCCGACCACGGCATCCCCGGTGGGCTGGAGACCAGGGGTTTCGAGTACCGGGTGGACCTGCCGTCCCGGGTGGACCCGGACGCGATCGACGCGGTGATGGACCACGGCCTGCTCCGGGTCCGGCTGCCGAGGGCGGCCCGGCCGGCGCCCCGCACGATCACCGTCGGGCAGTTGCGGTCCGCGAACGGCAGCGTCCGCCGGGGTACGTCGCATCCGGTCGCCGACCCGGCGGCGGACCGGGAGCTGCACCACCCGGACGCCGGGACCGCCTCCGGTCCCGACCTCGACCAGATCGACCGGCCGTAGCGGCACATGGTCGCGCCGTCCCCGCCCGGATCGTCCCCGCCCGCGCCGTCCCCACACCCGCCGG
Source organism: Micromonospora sp. WMMD882 (assembly GCF_027497255.1). Lineage (NCBI taxonomy): Bacteria > Bacillati > Actinomycetota > Actinomycetes > Micromonosporales > Micromonosporaceae > Micromonospora > Micromonospora sp. WMMD882. Next base: position 3,962,890 of record NZ_CP114903.1, on the reverse strand, counting down.
TGGGCGGGCTGTGGCCGGTGGGCGGGCGGGTGCCGGACGTCGGGCGGATCGCCGTGCTGCGCGCCAACGCGCTCGGTGACTTCATCTTCGTCCTGCCGGCGCTGGAGGCGCTGCGGTCCGCGTACCCGGAGGCGGAGCTGGTGCTGCTCGGCGCGCCGTGGCACGCGGAGCTGCTGCGCGACCGGCCCGGCCCGGTGGACCGGGTGCTGGTGGTGCCCCCGGCCCCCGGCATCCGGGCGGCCGACCCGGCCGAGCCCGCGCCCGCCCTGGCGGAGTTCCTGGACACGGCCCGGCGGGAGCGCTTCGACCTGGCGCTGCAACTGCACGGCGGCGGGGCCAACTCGAACCCGATCGTCAGCGGGCTCGGCGCGCGGGTCACCGCCGGGCTGCGTGCCGAGGACGCGCCGCCGCTGGACCGCTGGATCCGGTACGTCTACTACCAGCACGAGGTGCTGCGGTACCTGGAGGTGGCCGCCCTGGTGGGCGCGCCGGCCACCAGCATCCTGCCGAGTTTCCCGGTCACCGACGCCGACCGGGCCGAGTCGCTGCGGGCGCTCGGCCCACCCACCCGCCCCCGGGTGGCCGTGCACCCCGGCGCGACCGACACCCGGCGACGGTGGCCCGCCGAACGGTTCGCCGAGGTGGCCCGGGAGCTGGCCGGCGACGGGTACGAGGTGCTGGTCACCGGCACCCCCGCCGAACGGGACCTGGTCGACCGGGTGGTCGCGGCGGCCGGCGTGCCGGTCCGCCCGCTGGTCGGCACGTTGAGCATCGGCGGGTTGGCCGCCTGCTACGCCGACTGCGTCCTGCTGGTCGCCAACGACACCGGGCCGCTGCACCTGGCGGCGGCGGTCGGCACGGCCACGGTCGGCGTGTACTGGGTCGGCAACCTGATCAACTCGGGGCATCCGCTGCGCGGCCGGCACCGCCCGATCGTGTCCTGGACGGTGCGCTGCCCGGTCTGCGGCGTCGACTGCACCCGGGGGCTCTACCCGGACCGCCCGGGCGACGGCGAGTGCCCGCACCGGGACTCCTTCGTCGCCGACGTGCCCGTGGTGGAGGTCGTGGCCGCCGCCCGCGAGCTGTCAGGCGGGGCGCGGGGCGTCGGGGGCGGCGAGCACCACCTCCCACGCCTCGACGTCGCGTTCGGTGACGGTGGTCGGTGACTCCAGGTGGTAGGCGCCGCTGGGCAGGACGCCGGCGCCGCCGTGGCGCGCCAGCACGGCGAGCTGGGCGGCCACGTCCTCGCCCTGGTGCCGCCGCGGCAGCCGTCGCCAGAAGTCGAAGCCGCCCGCCTCGACCAGCCGGGCCCGGTCGTAGAGCACACAACCACCGATCCAGGAGATCTTGTACGCCCGCCACGTGCCCGGCGGCAGGTCGAGCTTCTCGGTGACGTGCAGCAGGTTCGCCGCCGGGTGGATCGACGCGCGCTGCCACTGCGGGGTGTCCGGGCGTACCGTCTCGGGCACCGGCGGCCCGGTCCACTCCTCGTAGTGCCGGTGGGTCTCCGGGCGGACGTCGTCGACGTACGACAGACCGTGCACGGCGTTGCCGACGAACCCGCAGCCCAGCTCGTCGAGGGCGGTGACCAGTCGGGCCACGGCGCCCGGCTCCAGCCAGACGTCGTCGTCGAGGCAGAGCACCCGGCGGGCGGCCGAGCAGCCCAGCAGGTACGCCCGGTGCTCGGCCAGCCCGCGCCGGGGCAGCCGCCGGGTCAGCAGCACCGGATGACCCCGGTGGCGCAGCACCCGGACCATGGTGGCGACGGCCGGATGCCGGTACGCGGGCTCGCCGTCGGACTGGTCGCTCACCACCACCCCGAAGCCGGGCACACCCTCCTGGGCGGCCAGCCCGGAGAGGGTCACCGCCAGCTCGGCCGGCCGGTTCCGGGTGGGGATCAGCACGTCCAGCGCCCGTTCCCGACGGAACTCCTCAGACGTGCCGGCGTCGAGCGGGCGGCTCACGGCGTCTGCCCGGTCAGGAAGGGCCCCTTGACGCCGTTCCCGTTGGCGGACGGGTCCGCCGCTGGCCGAGCGGGGACCGGCGCGGGGTGGCCGTCGGGCGTCTGCTGGGCCCGGATCCGCTCGATGATCGCCGAGGTGGACCGGTCGGGGACGTAGCCGAGGGTGCGTACCCGGCCGCCGAGCCGACGGACCAGCGGGGCCTCCGGCACCATCTCGGGCGGGTAGTCGCCGCCCTTGACGTACACGTCGGGGCGGACCAGCTCGATCAGCGCGGCCGGCGAGTCCTCCTCGAAGACCACCACGTGGTCCACGCAGGACAGCGCGGCGAGCAGCGCGACCCGGTCCTCCACCGGGTTCACCGGCCGGTCCGGGCCCTTGAGCCGCCGTACGCTCTCGTCCGAGTTGACCGCGACCACCAGCAGGTCGCCCAGCTCGGCGGCCTGCGCCAGGTACCGGACGTGTCCGGGGTGGAGCACGTCGAAGCAGCCGTTGGTGAACACCACCGTCCGGTCGGCGCGCCGGTGCTCGGCGACGATGGCGGTGAGGTCCGCCCCGCCCACCAGCACCGGGCCGGCGGTGGACCCGGCCGGCCCGCCCAGCGCGGCGAGCAGGTCCTGCCGGCGGCAGACGCAGGTGCCGGTCTCCGAGACGGTGATGGTCGCCGCGAGCTGGGCGAGTTGGGCGGCCGTCGACAGTGGCGCGTCGGCGGCCAGCGCCAGGGTCATCGCGGCCAGGTACGCGTCACCGGCGCCCACCGCGTGACTGGCCGGCACGGGTGTGGTGTGGCTGCGCCGGGGCTCGCCCTCCGCCCCGCCGACCACCGCGCCCTCGGTGTCCAGGGTCACCGCCACGACGTCCGCCCCGGTGTGCGCGCGCAGCTCGGCCAGGCGGGACTCGGCGAGCGCCACCCGGTCCGGGCCGTACCCGGTGGTCACCGCGACGGGCCCGGTGGTCACCGCCGCGGCCTCCTCGCCGGGGGTCGGCTCGCCGACCGGCCCGACCAGGGGCAGCCCGTGCACCCGTACGTCGGCGTGCCGGGTGCCGGGGGCCGCGCCGACCACCAGCTCGGACGGGCCGTCCGGCGGATCAGGATGGTCGAAGTGCAGGTCACCGGCGCCGACGACGGCGGTGGCGGCGCGGGCGAGCAGCCTGGTCGCCTCGGCGAAGCTCGGGGTGACCACGGTCGGGGCGAGGCCCCGCCAGTCGGCGAGGTCGTGCGCGTCCAGGGCAACCGTGGCGAAGCGTTGCCGGTTGGTGACCAGCCAGGCGCGGATCGGGGCGGCGAGCGCGCCGAGACCGTAGTCGCAGATCACCAGCGTCGGCGCGACGCCGTCGGCGGCGGCCCGCAGCTCCTCGATCGCGCACTCCACCGCCGTGATCAGTCGGGCCGCCCCGTCGTCGGTGAGCGGCTCCTCGGGGTTGCCGGAGTCCTCGCGGAGCAGGATCTGGTTGCCGGCGAGCATCCGTCGCTTGATCGGGGTGGGGCGACCGTACTGGTTGACCGTCCGGTCCCAGACGCCCGCGCGGTCCAGGCAGTCGTGCAGCTCGTCGCCGGCGACGTCCGCGCCGACCGGGGCGACCAGCGCGGCCAGTCCGCCGAGGGCGGCCAGGTTCACCGCCGTGTTCGCCGCGCCGCCGGCCGCCGAGATCCGTCGACGGAGGGTGAGCACCGGCGCGGGCGCTTCCCGGCAGAGCCGGTCGGATTCGGCGAACCGCCACTCGTCGAGCATGGCGTCGCCGATGACCAGGACGGGTCGTCCCCGCCAGCCGTCCACGACGGTGGCCAGCCGGCGCTGTTCCGCTGCTGCTCCTGCCATACCCTGCGGGATCCCCGCGCCCCCGCGGGTCAAACCCGGGCCCGCGCCGGCCCGCCGGTGAGCGGGAGCACGTCGCGTTTCGCCCCATCCAGCACGGGAACACCAGAGAACAGCAGACGGTACGGCAAACAGACGGTACGGGAAGCAGCACGAGCGGACGGAGAGGAGAGCGGCTCATGGCGGAACGAGTACTGGAGGGCAAGCGGATCGCGTTCCTCGCCACCGACGGCGTCGAGGAGGTGGAGTACACGCAGCCGCGCGAGGCGGTGGAGCAGGCCGGCGCGCGGGCCGAGCTGGTGTCGCTGAAAGGCGACCCGGTCCAGGCGTTCAACCACCTCGACCAGTCGGACACGTACGACGTGGACGTGCCGGTCGCGCAGGCCGACGTCGGCGCGTACGACGCGCTGGTGCTGCCCGGCGGGGTGGCGAACCCGGACTTCCTGCGTAGTGACCCGGACGCGGTGCGGTTCGTGAAGGCGTTCTTCGACGCGGGCAAGCCGGTCGGGGTGATCTGTCACGGGCCGTGGACCCTGGTCGAGGCCGGCGTGGTACGGGGCCGCCGGATCACGAGCTGGCCGAGCCTGCGCACCGACCTGGTGAACGCCGGGGCGGACTGGGTCGACGAGGAGTGCGTGGTCGACGGCAACCTGGTGAGCAGCCGTAAGCCCGACGACCTGCCGGCGTTCTGCGCGGCGATCGTCAAGCAGTTCGCGCGGTGATCCGCTAGACGGCGGTGGCGGCGCGCGCGGCGTCCTCGGCCTGTTTGCGGGCCAGGCCGTCGCGCCCGTCGTACCTGACGAAGGCGGGCAGCAGCGCGGCGAGCGCGACGGTGCCGACGACGCAGAGGACGCCGCCGGAGACGATCGCGCCGTGCACGCCCATCCAACGGGCGGCCAGGCCGGAGCGGAGCTGCCCGAGCAGCGGGCCGGTCGAGTAGGAGAGCAGCTCGATGCCGGCCAGCCGGCCGCGCAGGTGGTCGGGGATGGTCTGGTTCCAGATGATCATGCGGAACAGGCCGGAGATCATGTCCGCCGCGCCGGCCAGGGCGAGGAAGAACAACGCCAGCCAGAGCGACCGGGTGAGACCGACGGCGACGATGGCCAGCCCCCACCCGCCGGCGGCCAGCACCACCATCAGCCCGTGCCGGTGCACCCGGGCGGTCCAGCCGGAGCCGACCGTGGCGACCAGCGAGCCGACCGCCGGGGCGGCGTAGAGCAGCCCCAGCACCGCCGGCCCGCCGAGCCGTTCGGCCATGAACGGGTACAGCGCCTGCGGCATCCCGAAGAACATCGCGTTGATGTCCACCAGGTAGGTGCCGAGCAGTTCGGGGCGGCTGCGGGCGTACCGCAGGCCGGTCACCACGGAGCGCAGTGACGGCCGGTCGGCGGCCGGGGGCGGTGGCACCGCCCGCACCATGGCCAGGCAGACCAGCGAGAACGCGAAGGTGGCCAGGTCGACCGCGTACACCCAGGCCAGGTCGACGCTGGCGATCAGCACGCCGGCCAGGCCGGGCCCGCCGAGCTGGGCGATCTGCATGCGCAGCGAGTTCAGCGCGCTGGCCGCCGGGATCTGGTCCGGTGGGACGATGCGCGGGGTCAGGCCCTCCATGGCCGGTCGTTGCAGCCCGTCCAGCGCGGCGGTGAACGCCGCCACCAGGTACAGCAGCCACAGTTGCGGCCGGTCGCCGAGGGAGTTGACCAGCAGCGCCCCGCAGAGCAGCGTGAAGCCGATCTCGCCGCCGAGCACCAGGGCCCGCCGGTCCAGGTAGTCGGCGAGCGCGCCGCCGACGAACGCCATCACCAGCAGGGGTACGAGCTCACAGACGCCGATCAGCCCGACCAGCAGCGGATCGCCGGTCATCTGGTACACCTGGTACGGCAACGTGACGTACGTGATGAACGACCCGAAGCCGGACACGCCCGCCGCGGTGAAGACCAGCCGGTAGTCCCGGGAGGTCCGCAGCGGGGTCAGATCCAGCGCCGTCCGGCGCAACAGGCTGAGCAGCACGTACCGGGATGCTCGTCGTCGCCGGGGCGGCTGTCCAGTCAGTTGACGCCGGTGCGACCTAACCGACTGTCGGCTACCCCGACTACTTGAGCAGCAGCCGGTTGGTCTGCTGGAACACCGCCAGGTCGGCGAGCGTCTCGGGCACCGACGCGGACAGCGGGGCGGGGAACCCGTCCGGGTGGAACCAGCCCGCGTCGGTGGTCTCGTCGGTGACCCGCAGCAGGTCGCCGTCCCACTCGTCGACCCGGAACGCGGTCGTGAAGATCTGGTACGTGTGGCCGTACATGTTGGTGTGGGTGCGGTCCGGGCCGGTGTAGAGGGCGAACGCGGTCACCCGCAACGCCCGCAGGCCGGTCTCCTCGCGGACCTCACGGACGGCGCAGTCGGCGATCGACTCGCCCAGCTCCATCGCGCCGGCCGGCATCGACCAGTGCCCGTTGTCGCTGCGCCGGATCAGCAGCACCCGGCCGGCGCTGTCGTGCAGGACGGCCCGCGCGCCGACGAACATCAGCGTACGGTCACCGGCCAGCGCGCGGAGCTGTCCGACGTACGACTCGGCCCAGGAGACGCTCACCCGGCCCAATCTACGGGGGTTCCCGGCGCGCCGACGGGTTACCCGCGCGTAGCGCCGACGGGGTCCGCGCGCGCCCCCCGTTACGGCGGTGATTCCGTCCCTGTGGACGAGAAGTTGCGCGAGGGATGGCTGAGCGCCGGTGACGTCGGTACGCTCTCAGCGTGCACGTGCGGGGGCGCCCGCCGCGCCGACGACCCGGGCCCGACCGGAAACCGGTCCGCTCACGGTACGTCGAAGGCGGGTTTCCGGTACGTGAGGTGACGATGTAACAGTCTCAGGCGCGTGAGCGCCTGACGGGGTGGGGGCGAACTCCTAACACCCCTCCCCAGGAGCGGCCCCGGCGTTCGCACCGCGCCGGGGCCGCCCGCTTGTGCGGGCTGTGCCCGCCCCTGCATTCTTGCGAAACTTTCTCGGGTTCGTCCCCGGGATGACGCGACGATCCCCCGGTCGACGGAAAATGCCGTACGCCGGGCCGGTCAGTCGGCGCTGGTGGTCAGCAGCACCTTGCCGACCACCGAGTTCTGCACGGCGGCGTGCGCCGCCGCGGCGGCGTCCAGCGAATGCCGGTGCAGCGGCAGACCGGCCGCCGGGCCGACCCGGACGTACCCCTGGGCCACCGCTGCGGCCACGTCCTCGACCGCGTGGCTCTTCGCCGACCGGGGCACCGTGTAGACGAGCACGAACTGCCAGCGGGCGTTCGGCGCCATCAGCGCCCGGATCGGCAGGGTCAGCTCGGCCCCGCCGTCGTCGGCGTAGACGCTCACCGTCGCGCCCGGCCGCAGGAGCTGTGCGTCGACGGCGGCGTTGCGGGCGGCCGACACCTCGACGATGGTGTCCACTCCGTCGGGCGAGATCCGGCGGACCTCCTCGACCACGTCCTGCTGCCGGTAGTCGATCACATGGTCGGCGCCGGCCGCCGCCGCGAGCTGCGCCTTCTCCGGGCTGCTGACCGTGGCGACCACCGTGGCGTCGGCCCAGCGGGCGAGCTGCACCGCCGCGTTGCCCACCGCGCCCGCCCCGCCCTGCACCAGCACCACCCGGTCGGCGAGCGCCCCGGCGTGCAGCTTGTCCGGCACGGTCTCCCCGACGGTCAGGCAGCGGTGCGCGGTCAGGAACGGTATCCCCAGGCAGGCCCCCAACTCGAAGGAGGCGTCCCCGAGCGGCACCGCCTGCCGGGCCGGCACCACCGTGTACTCGGCCGCCGTCCCCCAGGGTCGCTGCCAGGCCGCCTCCCACACCCAGACCCGCTCGCCGAGCAGCCGGGCGTCCACCCCGTCCCCGACCGCCTCGACCACGCCCGCGCCGTCCTGGCCCGGGATCTGCCACCCGTCCGGCACCGGCCGCTGCTCGCGGGACTTCCAGTCGGTCGGGTTCACCCCGGCGACCGCCAACCGCACCAGCACCTCACCCGGCCCGGGCTCGGGCGTCGGCCGGTCCACCACCTGGAGCACCGACGGGTCACCGTTGCGCTCGTACACGATCGCCTTCATGATCTCTCCTCACCGTCCGCTGCCGCCGTACCCGACGGCGCCCGGATCATGCCCCGGCGGCCTCCCCGGGCTCGCCCTCCGCCGGTCCGCGTGGCCGGCTCCGCGAGCCGCCGGTCCGCGTGGCCGGCTCCGCGAGCCGCCGGTCCGGCCCGCCGGCGGCGCGGTCAGCCGAGGCCGTCCAGCAGGTCCGGGGTCAGCTCGCCGACCGCCGGCAACACCACGGCGGCCAGCTCCCGCGCCTGCGGTGTCAGCGGGTACGCGCCGTGCGGCACCGCCACCACCCGCATCCCCGCCGCGGCGGCCGAACGCACCCCGTTGGAGGAGTCCTCCACCGCCACGCAGCGGGCCGGGTCGACGCCGAGCCGTGCCGCCACCGCCAGGTAGACGTCGGGCGCGGGCTTGCCGCGCGCGGTCTCCTCACTGGACAGGGTCGCGCCGAACAGGTCGGTCAGCCCGGTGGCGGCCAGCGTCGCCACGATCAGCCGGGTCGGCGACGAGCTGGCCAGCCCGAGCGGCCACCGCTCGGCCAACCGCCGCACCACCTCGTCGGCCCCACCGATCAGCGGCACCCGGTCGGCGTACCGCCGGGCCATCTCCTCGACCACCTCGTCGGCGACCTGCCCGGCGGTACGGTCGACGCCCAGCTCGCCGCTGAGGTACGCGGACCACTCGCCGGTGCTCATCCCCATCAGCCGGTGCTGGGTGTCCGGCTGCCAGGCGCCGCCGTGCGCCGCCACGTACGCCCGGCGCACCTCCTCCCACACCGGCTCGGAGTCCACGATCACGCCGTCCAGGTCGAAGATCACCGCGTCCGTCATCGCCCCATCCTGCCCTGCCCGACACCGGTCCCGCCGGTCAGGAGGGGGCGGAGTCCTCCGGCAGGGCGGGCAGGCCGATCGGATTGTCCGGCGGGATGGCCGCGTGGCAGCGGCGGGCCAGCGGGTCCAGCAGCTCCCGCAGCCGGTCGGCGCGCTGCGGGGTCAGCGCCCGCCAGGGGCCGGCGGCGGCGCTGTCGGTGGCCGCCTCGATCGCCCGGAAGGCGGCCCCGCCCACCTCGGTCGGCGCGCCGGCCGGGGTCAGCCAGCCCCGCCCGACCAGCCGCTCCCGGGCGGCGTGCCACTGCTCCTCGGACCAGCCCCGCCCGGTCAGCGCGATCGGGGTCAGCCCGTCGGCGACCCGGTACGCCAGCGTCTCCACCGGGTCGAGACCGGCGGCGACCAGCGCCGCCACGTGCCCGTCCCCCCGGTGCTCGCGCAACGTGGTGGCCGCCTGCCAGATCCGGGCCAGCGGGTACTCGGCCCGGGGCAGGGCGGCGTTGGCCGCGCCGAGCACCCGCCCGGCCGGCTCCACCGCGTCGGCGGCGGCCTCCAGCAGGTCGGCCGTCTCGACCAGGTGCCGCTCCGGCAGCTCGTAGGTCAGCTCGGCGAGCGCCTGCACCGCGCCGGTGAGCCGGGCCCGTAACGCCTCCTCCGGGGCGGCCAGCCGCCAGACGGCCGGCAGGGCCCGACCCACCGTGTGCGGCGGGAAGGTGAAGAACGCCGCGACCACCGGGGCGGCGTCGGTCGCGCCCAGCGGGGCGGCCCGGCCGGCGAAGTAGCCCCGCCAGTACCCGCGCAGCCCGACCGCCTCGTACGCGGCCCGGGCCCGGGGGTGGAAGTAGGTGACCGCGTGCAGCGGCTCGTAGTGGTGCCACATCGTCCGGGCGGTCCGCCCCGACTCGTCCGGCGCTGTCACGTCCACCTCCGGGTCCGGTCCGGCGTCAGGAGAAACTTGTCACTTGGCGGCCAGCACGTCCACCACGAAGCGCAGCGGGCCGGCCGGCGCGCCGGGCGGCGGGCTGGCCCCGTACGCGAGCTCGGCGGGAAGGTCGAGCTGCACCCGGCTGCCCACGTTCACCCCGACCAGGCCCTGGTCCCAGCCCGGGATGACCTGGCCCGCGCCGACCTGGAAGGTGAACGGCTGGCCGCTCTTCCAGGAGGCGTCGAACTCCTCGCCGCTGTCGTAGAAGACGCCCACGTAGTTCACGGTGAGCTCCTGCCCGGCCTTGGTGGCCGGGCCGGTGCCCTTGATCACCGGGGTGACCGCCAGCTTGGTCAGCTTTCCGCTGCCCTTGGTCACGGTCGGCTTGCTGCCCAGCGCCGGGTCCGCGCCCTCGGGGAGCTGCGGGGCGGCCGGCGCGCCGGGGGCGTCCGGCGCGCCGGACGACGCCCCGGCCGACGGGGTGCCGCCGGCCTGCTCGGCCGGCTCGTCGTCACCGCCGCCGCCGAAGACCACGAACGCCGCCACGATCACGGCGACCACGGCCAGGCCGGCGAGCGCGCCGAGGATCGACTGCCGGCGACGCTTCGCCTCGGCGGCCTTCTGGGCGGCCAGCTTGGCGGCGAGCCGCCGCTCCGACTTGCTCGCCGTGCTCTGGCCGGTGGACCGGCCCTCCGCGCGCTCACTCACGTCGTGAACTCCCTGTAGCGATGATGGGTCGGCGCCGGTGCGGGCCGAGGTCGACGCAAACGGTACCTGGATCGATGCTCCACAGGCAGGGGGCGCACGGCGCGGGGACCGTCGGGACGACCGGCCGCCACCGCCGTGGGTCGGCCGGTGGAGTCGGCCTCCGGCCGGTAGATTCCGGCCCATGGCGTTCCTCACCGCAGATGACATCGCTCTCCTGAACGAGCCGCAGTTGGCCCACGTGGCCACCATCGAAGCCGACGGCACCCCGCACGTCACCCCGGTCTGGGTGGACACCGACGGGGAGCACATCGTCTTCAACACCGCCAAGGGCCGGGTGAAGCACCGGAACATGGAGCGCAACCCGGTCGTCGCCATCTCGGTCTCGGACCGGGCCAACGACTACCGGACGCTCTGGGTCAAGGGCACCGTCGAGATCACCACCGAGGGGGCCGACGAGCACATCGACAGGATGGCGAAGAAGTACCTCGACGCGGACAGCTACCCGTTCCGCAAGGAGGGCGAGGTCCGACTGATCGTCAAGGTCACCCCGACCGCCCGGCTCAAGCAGGGCTGACGTACGCCGGGCCGGGGTCAGGCGGTCTTGCGGGGGGCCGCCTTCTTCGGGACGGTCTTCCTGGCCCCGGTCTTCTTCTCGGCGGCCTTCCTCGCCGGCTCGGTTTTCCTCGCCGGCTCGGCCTTGGCGGCGGCCTTCTTCCCGGCCGCCCCACCGGCGGTCCTCTTCGCCGGGGTCTTCTTCGCGGAGGTCTTCTTCTCGGGCGTCTTCTCCGCGCCGCCCCCGGCCTCCTTCCGGGCCGACGCGGAAGCCTTCCCGGCCGGTCCGGTGGCCTTGCGGGCCGACCGGGCGGCCGAGATCGGGGTCGGCTCGCCGCCGGCCGGCTCGCCCCGGGCCGCCCGGGCCCGCTCCACGGACGCCTTCAGCGCGGCCATCAGGTCCACCGCGGCGGCCGGCGCCTCCTCGACCTCCTCCGGCTGGACCACCTCGCGCCCCTCCACCTTGGCGTCGATGACCTCCTGCAACGCCGCCCGGTAGTCGTCGGTGAAGGCGTCCGGCTGGAACTCCCCGGCCATCGAGTCGATCAACGAGCTGGCCATCGCCAGCTCCGGCGGGCGGACGCTGATGTCGTCGTCCAGGAAGTTGAACCCCGGTTTCCGGATCTCGTCGGGCCAGAGCATCGTGTTGAGCAGCAGCACGCCCTCCCGGACCCGCAGCGTGGCGAGCTGCTCCCGCTGCCGCAGCGCCACCTTGACGATCGCCACCCGCTCCGCGTCGACCAGGGCGTCGCGCAGCAGCACGTACGGCTTGGTCGCGGCGCCCTCCGGCTCCAGGAAGTACGCCTTGTTGTAGAGGATCGGGTCGACCTGCTCGGCCGGTACGAACTCCAGCACGTCGATCGCGTGGGACGTGCTCAACGGCAGGTCGGCGAAGTCGTCGTCGGTGAGCATCACCATCTCGCCGCCGCCGATGTCGTACCCCTTGGCGATGTCGTCGTAGCTGACCTCCTCGCCGCAGACCGAGCAGGTGCGCCTGTAACGGATCCGGCCGCCGTCCTCCCGGTGCACCTGGTGGAACCGGATGTCCTTCTCCTCGGTGGCGGAGTAGAGCTTCACCGCGATCGAGACCAGGCCGAACGACACGGCGCCCTTCCAGATCGCCCGCATGGCCGATGCTCCTCTCCCCGGTTCTGACCAGGATCGCAAATGATCGAAGGTCACGCGAGGTGTTCGAGTGCCAACTACAGTCGCAGATGTGCCCGGCGCCCCGCTGAAGCCGATGCTCGCCACGACCGGGCCGCTACCCGCCGGCCCGGACTGGACGTACGAGTTCAAATGGGACGGCGTGCGCGGGCTGGCCGACATCTCCGGCGGTCACCAGCGGCTCTACGCGCGTTCCGGAGTGGAGATCACCGCCGCCTACCCGGAGCTGGCCACGCTACGCGACCAGGCGCCCGACGACGACGTGCTGCTCGACGGCGAGGTGGTGCTGCTCGGCGCGTCCGGGCAACCCTCGTTCACCGCGCTGGCCGAGCGGATGCACGTACGGGACCGCGACAAGGCCGCCCGGCTGGCGGCGGTCGCCCCCGTGACGTACATGATTTTCGATCTGTTGCGGCTGCGCGGCGCGGACCTGACCGGCTGGCCGTACGCCCGGCGGCGGGCCGCGCTGGAGGAGCTGGGCCTCGGCGGACCCCGGTGGGCGGTGCCACCGGCCTTCCCGGACGGCCCGGCCACCTACGCGGCGGCCGGCGAGCACGGCCTGGAGGGGGTGCTCGCCAAACGCGTCGACTCGCCCTACCGGCCGGGCGTGCGCTCCCCGGACTGGGTGAAGGTCAAACTGGAGGTGACCGGGGACTTCCTGATCGGCGGCTGGCGACCCGGGGTACGCAGGATCGGCGGGCTGCTGGTCGGCGCGCCCCGCCCGGACGGCCGGCTCGCCTACCGGGGCCGGGTCGGCGGCGGCATCGGCGCGGCCCTGGAACGCGCCCTGCTGGCCGAGCTGGAGCCGTTGCGCGCCCCCGGCTCCCCGTTCGCCGCTGGCGAGGTGCCCCGGGAGGACGCCCGGGGCGCGGTCTGGGTGACGCCCCGGGTGGTGGTCGAGATCAAGTACAGCCAGCGCACCCCGGACGGCCGGCTGCGCTTTCCACGGGTGCTCAGACTGCGACCGGACAAACCCCCCGAGGAGGTCGACGATGCCGGGTGACCGACTGCGTGTGGAGGTCGAGGGCCGCTCCCTGGAGCTGTCCAACCTGGACAAGGTGCTCTATCCGCAGGCCGGTTTCACCAAGGGCGAGGTGATCGACTACTACACCCGGGTCGCTCCGGCGCTCCTGCCGCACCTGCGGGACCGGGCGCTCACCCGGATCCGCTACCCGAACGGCGTCACCGGCGGATCGTTCTTCGAGAAGAACCGGCCCGCCGCCACCCCCGACTGGGTACGGGTCGAGACGCTGCCCGCCCCCGGCTCCACCAAGGGCCGGGAGACCATCGACTACGTGGTCGCCGACGACCTGCCCACCCTGGTCTGGCTGGCCAACCTGGCCGCGCTGGAGCTGCACACCCCACAGTGGCGGATCGGCGCGAACCCGGACATGCTCGTCGTCGACCTGGACCCGGGGCCGCCCGCCGGGCTGCGCGAATGCTGCCAGGTGGCGGTGCTGACCCGGGACCGGCTCGCCGCCGACGGCCTGGACAGCTACCCCAAGACGTCCGGCAGGAAGGGCATGCAGCTCTGCTGCCCGGTCGCCGGCGCCCAACCCGCCGACCTGGTCTCCGACTACGCCCACCGGGTCGCCCGGGAGCTGGAGGGCGCCCACCCGAAACTCGTGGTGTCGAGAATGGCGAAGAACCTGCGCCCCCGGAAGGTCCTGGTCGACTGGAGCCAGAACAACGCCGCCAAGACGACGGTCGCGCCGTACTCGCTGCGGGCGGAGCCGAACCCGACCGTCTCCACCCCGCTGACCTGGGCCGAGGTCGAGGCGGCGGCCGACGGCGACGACACCGCCGTCCGCCCGTTCACCGCCGCCGAGGCGCTGGCCCGCATCGACAGGTACGGCGACCTGCTCGCCCCGCTGCGCCACGGCGGCCCGGAGCTGCCGGCGTGACCTGACCGGCCGCCCCGGGCCGGCGGGGTGGCCGCCCACCCGCGCTGCCGGGACCGCCGACCAGCCGGGCCGGTCGGGCGGCCGGCGGCTCAGCCGGGCTGGTCGAGGGGCTGCCAGCGCAGGGCCGCGGCGGCGGCGTAGTCGCCGGCGTGCGCGAACCCGGCCAGCATCAGCAGGTCGCCCGGGCGGAGCCGGCCGGCGCGGACCGCCTCGTGCAGGGTGACCGGCACCGCCGCGCCGAACAGGTTGCCGTACTCGTCGAAGGTGTCCGGATGCCGCTCCGGGGTGATCTCCAGCGCGTCCCGCCAGTGCCGCAGGAACAGCCGGTTCGGCTGGTTGGTGACCAGCAGGTCGATGTCGGCGGTGGCGACGCCCAGTCGCGCGCAGACGGCGGACACCACCTCGGGCACCAGCGCGTTTCCCCGCGCGATGATCTGCCGGACCTTGGTCGGGGTGAACTCGACGTCGAGTTGACTCTGCCCCGGCTCCCAGTAGCGTCGCCCGTCCTCCAGCCGTACCGCCATGTCGCCGGCGTGCTCGCCGAGGTGGCGCACCTCGACGTCGAGGATCGGGGACTCGTCGCCGACCCGCAGGTAGCCCACCCCACAGCCGTCGCCGGGCACCGAGGCGTGCGAGCGTCGCCGCACCTCGGACTGCGCGAACATCTGCCCGGCCGTGTTCTGCACGCAACAGATCAGCGCGGTGCGGGCCTCGCCGGTGCGCAGGATCTGCCGGGCGATCCGCAGCAGGTGGACGAACGAGACGCAGCCGCCGTTGTGCAGGTCGAGCACCCAGCCCGGGTCGCAGCCCAGTCGGTGCGCCACCGCCGTGCCCGCCCCGGTCCACGGTACGTCCGGCAACTGGACGTTGGTGAGCAGGACGTCCAGCGGTCCGTCACCCCGCGCCGCCGCCCGTTCCAGCACCGGCCGGGCGGCCCGCTCGATCATGTCGACGGCGTCCTCGTCGGGGGCGACGTGCCGCCGGTACCGGGGCGAGCGGAACATGATGTTCTGGCGCAGCGCGTCGTCGTCTCCGCCGTAGAAGTCCGTGGTCACCCGTTGCTGCGGCAGATAGCTGCCGACGTCCACGAGACTGACCGGGTTCACGCGGCCTCCCGGCTCGGTGGTGGTGACTGACCGCATGGTGGCCGGGATTCCGCCCCGGCACAAGTGGATCCGGCGCAGGTCACTTCACCGGCGGTCGCCGATGGCCCGTCCGGCCGGCCGGACAACTGTCTTCCGGTGACCGTGCACAGTAGACCTGGGACAATTGTCATGGTGGTGTTGTGTGATAATCACGAGAGATCAGTGCGCCGTGCGAATGGTGAAACAAGGCGCGATGGCCGTCGGCTCCGGTCGCGGCCACCTGTCGACTTGGGCACACCTGGTTTAACTTTCCGCATTATGGGTGAGCTGCTGATTCTCCGGGCCCGGCGGAGTGGCTGCGGCGAGTGGGGCAGGGATCCTAGAATCGGCCCGGGCGGTCCGCAAATCGAGAGCGAAAGCTGCTCGCCCGGCGCGGCCGTTGACGGGGCGGAATTGCTGCCTTAACTTTTTCTCAAGCAAACCGGTGGACGCCAAAATGGCGTCGGACAGGAGAAGAGGAAACAATGGGCCGTCTCGCCAAGACCCTCGTCGCCACCACCATCGCCGTGGGTGGCATGTTCGCCGCCGCCGCGCCGGCGCAGGCGACCGGGAGCGGGCAGTTGGTGGACATCTCCGTCGGCGACATCGTCATCCACGACGCGGTGAGCGTCGACGTGGCCGCCCTGCTCTGCGGCTTCGTGGACGTCAACGCCCTGGTGGCGGACCTGAACGACGGCGACAACAAGGCCGACTGCCTGCTCATCCCGAACGCCATCATCAAGAAGCACTGATCCACCGGTCACTGCCCCGCGCCCCCGGTCCACGGCCGACGGCGCGGGGCAGCCCCGTGTTCTCAGCCCACCTGGAACGGACGCATCATCTCGTTGTCCTCGTGTTCCAGAATGTGGCAGTGCCACACGTACCGGCCGGGCAGGTCGAAACGGACCCGCAACCGGGTCACGTCCCCCGGGTACGCGAGCACCGTGTCCTTACGGCCGAGCTCCCCGGGCCCTGGCGGGCGGGCGCCGTCCACGCCCCGCCCCAACACCTCGAACGTCGACTGGTGCAGGTGCACCGGATGCGCGTCCTCGGTCGGGTTGTGGAATTCCCAGATCTCCGTCGCGCCGAGGGTCGGCCGTTCGGTGACCGGCGCGTGCCACGGCAGCAGGGTCGGGTTCCCGGCCGCGTCGACCGTGCCGAGCAGCAGCTCGACCGGCTGGTCCCCGCTCGTCTCCTCGCCGAGGGCGAGCCGGCGGACCACGCTGGCCGGGCCGAGCGGCGCGACCGCCGGCAGGGTCAGGCGCTCCGGCGGGACGCTGCGGTCCGGTCCACGTCGGGCGCCCACCACGAACCGCAGCACCTGACCGGTGGTGGTCGGCTCGGCGGGCGCCTGGTCGCCGCCGGTGAACGGCCCGTCCGGTCCCTCGTTGACCAGGTACAACCGGGTGCCTTCGGGCAGGCCGGTGAAGTCCACGATCACGTCGGCCCGTTCGGCGGGGCCGAGCAGCACCCGGTCCAGGCGTACCGGCCGGGTCAGGAAGCCACCGTCGTTGCCGATCTGCCAGAACGGCAGGGCCGCGCGCACCGGGCGGGCCGCGAGCGGGTCGGCCGCGACGGCGAGCAGCAGGAACCGTGAGTTGCACCCGTTGAGCAGCCGGAACCGGTAACGCCGTGGCTCGACCGTCAGGCTCGGCCAGGTGCGGCCGTTGACCAGCATGGTGTCGCCGAAGAACTCCGGATTCCAGATCGGCGGGAACGGCCCGTCCGGCAGGTACGGGCCGGCGTCGTCGAAGAAGGACCGGTTGGTCGGGTAGAACAGTGAGCCGTCCCGGTCGAAGGAGCGGTCCTGAATGGCGAGCGGGATCTCGTGGTGCCGGGTGCCCGGCGGCTCGCCCAACGTCGGCGCGGGGCCGGGCAGCACCCCCGGCGGCAGGTCGACGCCGCCGCGCAGCAGGTAGAAGCCGGCCAGCCCGGCGTACACGTTCAGCCGGGTGAGGCCGAGCACGTGGTCGTGGTACCACTCGGTGGTCGGGCGCTGGTCGTTGTCGTACTGGAAGACCGCCGTGCCGGCCGGCCAGCGCACCCCGTACCGGGCGGCGAACCCGGCCCGGAACCGGTCGTGGAAGGTGCCGACCCGGGCGTACCCGGCGGGAATGTTCCGCGCGACCGGCAGGTACCAGGCTTCCGGGTAGCCGTCGCTCTCCTGCCGGGTGTGGCCGCCGTGCAGGTGCGTGACGATCGGCACCGGCCCCCGGTACGGTCCGGGCGTCGAGCTGAACGTGGGCCGGGAGTCCCGCCCGGTCACGCCGCCGGGCGGGTTCGCCCAGTGCAGCGTCGGGTCGACGGCCAGCAGGTGCGGACGGTAACGCCCGTACCCGTCGACCAGGTCGTTGACCCAGGTCACCCGCACCGGCCGACCGACCCGCGCCTCGATGGTCGCGGCGGGGAAGCCGAACGTGGCAGGCTGGTTCAGCGCGCCGTACCCCCAGACCGTGGTGGCCGGGAAGCCGGGCGGCAGGATCCGCTGCCGGAACTGGCGTACCCCGATCAGGTAACGGTCGAGTGCCGGCCCGCTGGCCGTCGGCGGCATCACCGGCGGCACCGCCAGCGGCGTGACGTACCGGGGGATGCCCGTCGGGTCGAGCCCCGACCCTTCCCGCCGTCGCCGGCTGCCCCCGGCGGCCGGGTCGGGGTCGGTGGTGGCGGGGTGGGCCGCGGAGCCGGTGGCGGCTCCGGTGACCGAACCGGCCGCGAAGGCGGCGGCCCCGCCGAGCAGGAGCCTGCGACGCGTCGTCATGGGCCACGTCCCCTCTGAGCTGGGGTTTCCCGCTCGTCCTATCTGGCACCCTGCGGGACGGGCCACCCGGTCGACTGTCACGAACCCGACTTTTTCCGCTTCTGTCCAGAAAAGGCGGTCCGGCCCGGAGTCTGGGCCACGCCCTCGACGGCCGCGACGTGCCCCCGGCGGCCGGGGAGTGGGGTACTCCGCGAGAGCCTTTGGAGCTGCCCCAGATACGGGGCACGGCAACCCGCCCGGTCCCGGCCGGCACGACCGGTCCGACCCGCACCCGTGCTGCGTCGACGCCTAACGTCGGACCCGGGCCGGGCCGCCGCCGCGCGCCCGGCGGACGCAGGGCACGCCGTGGTCGGTGGGCAGGCCACACCGGCCGCCGCCGGGCAGCCGCCGGTCACAGAACACCCGGTGCCGTACGCCCTGGTCGTCCTCGGTCGAGACGGTCACCTCCCCGGCGTCCACCCGGGCGGTGAGCAGCGCCAGGGCGCGCGTCGCGGTGCGCGCGAAGAGCCGGGCCCGGTGCAGATCGGGTACGACCACCGGCACGTGGATCACCCACCGCTGCTGCCGTACGGTCATCGCCGGTCCGGCCCGTGCGTCGCGTACTCGCTCTGCCAGGCCCGGAGCGCGGCCTTGATCCGCGCGTTCTCGTCGCGCACGGCGGCGAGCGCGGTCCACCGCCGACACCCACCACACCCGCCAACCGGCGGTACGCGCCTCCCGCGCCGCCGCCAGCGCCACCGTCGTCTTGCCGCGACCGCCCATGCCGGTGACCACCCGCACCCGGGGCGCCCCGGAGGCGGCCGGGGTCAGGATGTCACCGATCAGCGCGTCCCGTCCCCGTACCACCGGGGGCAGCTCGCCCAGCGGCGCGTCCGCCATCCGGGTGCGCGCGGGTCGCTCCGGCTCCGGACCGGGCGTGGGGACGGCCCGGTCGTCGGGCGGTGCGGTGGTCAGCGCGTCCCGGCTGCGCTGCGCCGACAGGCCCACCGCGCCGAGGACGACGGCGAGCAGCGTCGCCACCAGCACAGAGGGGAACGGGTACCGCTGGACGAGGTCCAGCCCCCACGGCCAGCGTTGCTGCTCGCTGGCCGCGTTGACCGCCAACGCGAGCAGGGTGCCCACCGTGGCCGTGAGCACCGCGACGGCAGCCAGCAGGAACGTGGCCGCCAGTGGCGACCATGGTCGGCGGTCCCGGAGCCGCACAGTGGATCACCCTCCGCCACGCCCAGATGACCAGCAGTCGACCGCCTATTGAACCGTATTCACGCACCCGTGGCCCATCGGCCGTGGCGGCAGCGGCGGCGGGCCGCCCGACTGTGCCCCAGATCCGGGGCAGCTCGACAGGCTGCGAACAGTTACCACTCTGCCCGGAGGTTGGCCCGGTCCATTCTGGACCCGGCCCCGGCTCCGGCCGTAGCCTTCGCGCTGGTGTCCCGGCCCGGAAGGAATCATCTGCATGTCGGACTTCGAAAAGCGGTTGTAGCAGGCGCAGAACGCCCGACAGGAGGCCAGGACGACGAAGGAACGGCTCCTCGACGAATTCCGGCAGGCCAACGCGACAGCGCCGGCCGAAGCGGCAAACAGGCTGGCCGTGCTCGGCACCGGGGCACGCGACGCGCTGGTACGCAACGGGGTCGCCCCGCAGCGGGCCGTGGCAGGTGTCGACGGCGCCTTCGGCAGCCGGCTGATCGACGTGGCGCAGGGGTGGACGCTGAGCCGATGCTTCCTTACCACCGGCGGGCGTTTCGTCTCGTTCAGCCAGGCGTCCGTGCGGTTCGGCAACGACAATCTCCGGCAGAGAGCTCCCTCCCACGCCCGCTACCTCGGCCGTTACCACCGCAAGCGGGACGTGCAGGTGTCCGAGGCGCGGGAGGGGGTCGACGCCGCCGTGTTCGTCGGCGATCGTCGGGTGTTTCCCTGGCGTCAGGAGGAGTTCCTACGCGTCTACTACGGGCAGTTCCACGCTCCCGACCTCCCGCCCCCCGCAAAAGCGCTGCTGCTGCCCGAGGATCCGTCGCTGCTGTACCTCGCCACGTTCGACACGTACGACCGGATGTTCTCCGTACGCCGGGTGGACGAGGAGATCGTGAACGACGTCCTGCGGCTGGTGGAGCAGTCCTGACGGGCGCGGCTGGGCCCGGCCGTCCGGCACTGGCTCGGCGAGGGCTATGAGACGTCGAAAAGGCGAAGGCCGTCGTACTCGGCGAAGTCGGCGGGCCGAGGCGACATCGGTGTCCAGGACGACCAGACTCACGCCGCGTTCGCCCGTCGGGAGGCGTAGAGGTCGGCGAGGAAATCATCCAACTCCTCGTCGGAGTCGAACAGGTCGGGGCAGGCGAGGTCATCAATCGAAGTGATCGGCTGGACACCCTGTCGGCGGGCCAACTCCTCCGCCGGTACGTGCTCAGCGGTCGGCCACTCGGGGATCTGCTCCGCATTGCTGTACATCGGATTCACCTCCTCGGACGGCACCACTCCTATTCTTGCACCCTGAGCCCGGTGTGCCGGGTCAGTCACGTTCGGCGAGCCTGGTCAGTCGACGGTGGGCAGGGGCGGGCCGAGGACGTCGTCGGCGTCGACGATCGTGTACGCGTACCCCTGCTCGGCGAGGAAACGCTGGCGGTGGGCGGCGTACTCGGTGTCGATGGTGTCCCGGGAGACCACGGTGTAGAAGTGCGCCTGCCGGCCGTCGGCCTTCGGGCGGAGCACCCGGCCGAGGCGCTGCGCCTCCTCCTGGCGGGAGCCGAACGTGCCGGACACCTGGATCGCCACCGCCGCCTCGGGCAGGTCGATGGAGAAGTTGCCGACCTTCGAGATGACCAGGGTGCGGACCTCCCCGGTGCGGAACGCGTCGAAGAGGCGTTCGCGTTCCCTGTTGGTGGTGGACCCCTGCACGATCGGGGCGTCGAGGTATTCCCCGAGCTGGTGCAACTGGTCGATGTACGCGCCGATCACCAGCACCTGGTCGTCGGCGTGCCGCCCGACCAGTGCCTTCACCACGGGCAGCTTGGTGCGGGCGGTCGCCGCCATCCGGTAGCGTTCCTCGGCCTCCGCCGTCGCGTACGACAGCCGCTCGGCCTCGGTCAGCGTCACCCGTACCTCGGTGCACTCGGCCGGGGCGATCCAGCCCTGCTGCTCGATGTCCTTCCACGGCGCGTCGTACCGCTTGGGACCGATCAGGCTGAACACGTCACCCTCCCGGCCGTCCTCGCGGACCAGGGTCGCGGTCAGGCCGAGCCGGCGACGGGCCTGGAGGTCCGCGGTGAACCGGAAGATCGGCGCGGGCAGCAGGTGCACCTCGTCGTAGACGACCAGGCCCCAGTCCCGCGCGCCGAACAGGTCCAGGTGGGTGAACGCGCCGCCGCGCCGCGCGGTGAGCACCTGGTACGTGGCGATGGTGACCGGGCGGATCTCCTTGCGCTCGCCCGAGTACTCGCCGATCTCCTCCTCGGTCAGCGAGGTGCGGGCGATCAGCTCGCGTTTCCACTGCCGGCCGGCGACGGTGTTGGTGACCAGGATCAGCGTGGTCGCCTTCGCCTCGGCCATCGCCGCCGCGCCGACCAGGGTCTTGCCCGCGCCGCAGGGCAGCACCACCACGCCGGACCCGCCGGCCCAGAACGCCTCCACCGCCTCCCGCTGGTAAGACCGCAGCGTGAACGGCTTCCCGCCGTCCTTGCCGGATTCGGCCAGCTCGATCGGGTGCGCCTCGCCGTCGACGTACCCGGCCAGGTCCTCCGCCGGCCAGCCGAGCTTGAGCAGCGCCTGCTTGAGCCGGCCCCGCTCGGACGGGTGCACCGCGATGGTGTCGTCGTCGAGTTTCGCGCCGAGCATGCCGGCGAGCTTCTTGCTCTTCGCCACCTCGATCAGGACCATCCGGTCCAGGGCGCGCAGCACCAGGCCGTGCGCCGGGTCGTTGGCGAGCTGGAGCCGGCCGTACCGGTCCATGGTGTCGGCCACGTCGACGAGCAGCGCGTGCGGCACCGGGTAGCGGGAGTACATGATCAGCGCGTCCACCACGCCCTCGGCGTCGTGGCCGGCGGCGCGGGCGTTCCACAACCCGAGCGGGGTCAGCCGGTACGTGTGCACGTGCTCCGGGGAGCGCTCCAGCTCGGCGAAGGGCGCGATGGCCATCCGGCAGGCCTGCGCGTCCGGGTGGTCGATCTCCAGCAGCAGGGTCTTGTCCGACTGCACGATCAGCGGTCCACCGCTCACGCGGATTTCCTCCCTCTCACCAGCGGGTCTGTCGCTCCGGGCGACCCTACAGTCTTGCACGCGGGCGGCTTTGGCAGAAAAATTCACCGAGTAGTGCAACCTTCGCGCCACGTGCATACGTCTAGCGAAGGGACGGCCATCCCTCGGGAGGACACATGAACGCTGTTCGGTCCACCGTCTGGGTCGCCGCCCTGGCAGTGGTCACGCTGGTCGGCGTCGGCGCGTGCACGCCCGAGGACCCGCAGGCCGACCGGGCCGGCGCCGACCGGGCCCCGGCCGGCGTGGCGGGGCGGGCATCGGGGGCGGGCGGCTCGGCCGGGGCCGACCAGCGGGACCAGCCGACGGCGACGACGAGCCCGGCGAAGCCGAAAGCCACCGCCAAGCCGAAAGGCACCGCCAAGCCGAAGCCGACCGCCACCGCCAGACCGAAACCGACACCGACGGTCCGGGCCGCGGCGAAGCGGACCACGCCGAAAGCGACAAAGACCCCTAGCAAGCCGAAGACGTACGCCGGCTGCCCGACCGGGGAGTACCAGAAGGCCGTCGAGACGTACCTGGCCCGGCTGGGCGGGTTCGGCACGGTGGTGGTGGACGGCCGGCAGTCCGCCACCGACTGCGCGGCGATCAAGAAGTTCCAGCAGCGGTACGACATCCGCCCGCCCGAGGGCCGGGCCGGGCCGACCACGCACGACGTGGCGAAGCGGCTGGCCACCACGAACGTGAAGGACTGCGGGTCCACCGCCGGCTCCGGGGTGACCTTCTGCATCGACCTGACCCGGCAGACCACCTGGGTGACGCGGGACGGCAAGGTGGTCGTCGCGCCGACGGTGACCCGCACCGGGATGAAGGGCTACGCCACCCCGACCGGCACCTACAAGATCAACTATCGGAACACCAAGGAGTGGTCCGACCCGTACGAGGTGTGGCTGCCGTACTGGCAGCGGTTCGTCGGCGGGATCGGCTACCACCAGACCACCACCTACCTGCACGACAAGTCGATCGGCTCGCACGGCTGCGTCAACCTGCTCCCCGTCGACGCCAAGCGCTTCTGGGACTGGGGCAAGGTCGGCTACCGGGTGAAGGTCTTCGGCCAGCGCCCCGGCACCTGACCGCCCCGGCGCCGCGCCGGCGCCGCCCCGGCGACTGACCGGCGTCGCCGCCCGCACCCGGCCCGGGATTGCCCCGCGCCGCCCCTGTCACTCCGGCCCCACAGGTGACAGGCTGGGATGTCAGGGCGGCGACGGGGGAGGGACGATGACGGTCGACCGGGACGTGCCGATCACCGAGGACGAGCTGATCGACGCCGTGCAGACACCGCCCGGGGCGCCCGAGGTGTCCACCGCGACCGTCGTCGCGTACGCGGTGGCCGGCGCGGCCGTCCTCGGGTGGTTCCTGTTCGGCTGGCTGGTGCTGCGACAGGGCTTCATCGACTCGGTCGGCGAGTCGGCCGGCGCGGCGTTCGCCCTGCTGCTGATCGTCTCGATTGTCGGCACCGTCCGCCGCGCCCGCCGCCGCTGACCCAGCCGTCCCGGACGGCGGCGCCGGTTCAGCCGTCGCGGACGGCGGCGGTGATCCGGTGCAGGGCGAAGGTGTGCAGCATCTCCGTCCGCTCGTCCTCGGCACGCAGATAGCCCGCCCCGATCGACACCGGACGCACCAGCCGGGACGCGGTCGCCCCGTGCGCGTCGACGTAGCCCACCCAGACCAGCGCCTTGTCCCGTACCGCCTGCTGCAGCACGGCCAACGCGTCCCGGTGACCCGGCACCGCCACCGGGCCGGACCCCTCCGGCACGCCGCCGCGCAGCACCGTCGGCGCCCGGCGGGCCGCCCGCGCCGCCGCCTCACCCCGCCGGATCTGCTCTACGATGCCCAGCAACCGGGGCGGGGTCAGCCGGGGCCCGGCCAGCGGGTCGACCGGACGGCCACCCACCGCCGCCCGCGCCGGGGCGCGCCGGGCCTTGGGCCGGGCCAGCACCATCGCGCCGGCCGCGTCCTCCGGCACCGGGGCGTACCCGGCCTCACGCAACACCCCCAACAGCCGGCCCATCTGGTACGGCGAGACGCCAACGGTCGGCGCGAGCCGGCGCAACGACAGCGACTCCAACCGGCGGTCGGCGAGCACCTGCGTCAACAACGCCTCGTCGTCGCTGCGCAGGTACGCCCCGGCCGCGCCGGCCCGCAACCCGCCGTGCCGGCGGACCATGTCGTCCACCAGATACGACAGACCCTGCGGCACCGGGGTCCGGGACCGGCGGCGGAACAGGTCGTGCAGGTCGTCGGCGGACCACCCGGAGTCCAGCGCCCGCCGGACGCTGTCCGGGGTGACCCGGTGCACACTGGCCCCACCGGCCGACTCGGGCTCGGCCACCACCTCCAGCTCGGCGGCGAGCGTCGGCTCCGGTGGACCCGGCACCACCACGGTCAGGTCCGCCTGCACCAGGAAATGGTCCACCGGCTCGGGCAGCAGCGCGTCCAACGCCCGTCCCGCCGTGGACTGCTCGTCCGGGTCGGTCCGCACGCCCAGCGGGTCGTCGACGGGGCCCGCCTCGGTGTCGGCGAGCAGCAGCCGCCCGTACGAGGTGATCGCCCCCAGCCCCGTCACGCCCAGCGTGGCCGCCTCGGCCAGCACCTCCCGGTGCGCCGCCTCCCGCCCCCGGCTGCGTCGCGGCGTACGCCAGTCCAGCAGGCCCAGCACCTCCTCCGGGGTGGGCGCGGCGCCCGGCGGCAGGTCGGCCAGCACGGTCAGCACCGCCCGTCGGGCGGCCGGCGCGCCGGCCCGTTCCGCCTCGGCGGAGAAGACGCTGATCGGGCGGTCCCGGTCGTCGCGCTGCCCGACCAGGCCGGCCTGCCGCGTCATGGTCAGCCAGGCCCGGGCCACCTGCTCCCAGCGGCGGGCCAGCGACAGCGCCCGCCACACCTCGTACCCGCCGGTGGGCAGGATCTGCTGGTCGGCCCCGTACCGGGTGGTGGCCGAGCCGGGCAGGTCCAGCTCGCCGAGCAGCCCCGCCGCGTACGCGATCTCCAGCAGCAGGGCGGTGGCCGGCTCGTCCAGCCCGACGCCCCGGGCCAGCCGACGCAGCTCGCGTACCCCGATCCCGCCGTTGCGCAGCACCGGGGCCGGCTCGGCGGTCAACGCCTCCAGCAGCGCCTCGACCTGCCGTACCGTCTCCATGGTCTGGCCGGCGCCGGCGCTGTCGGCGAGTTTCGGCTCGCGCGGCGCGGCGGCCACCGCGGGCGGCTCGGCGCGCAGCGGGCCGAGCGGGCCGGTCTCCCGGCGCAGCAGCAGCCCCACCTCGCGGGGCAGCTCCACCGTTCCGGCCCCGCCGGACTCCGCCCCGGAAACCGGGACGAGCAGCCGGTGGTCGACCAGCCAGCGCACCGGCGAACCGGTCGGCGGACCACCGTTGGTCGGGTCGGCGGGCACCACGTCGTCCACCCCGGCGGCGGGCGCCCGCAGCGCCCCCGGCGGCACCGTGCCGATCGGCGGGCCGGCGGCGAGCCGGTCCAGGATCGCCCGGGCCGAGGGCGGCGCGGCCAGCAGGGTCCGCCGCAGCTTCGCCGGGTCCGCGCAGAGCGAGGCCGTGGCCGGGTCCAGCTCCGCGGCCGGTCGGCCCAGCCCCGCCGGGTACGCGGACACCTCGTCCACGCTCGACACCACCCGCAGGTCGTGCTCCGGCCCGTACAGCAGGAACAGCTCGCGCAGCCGGGACAGGGCGGAGCGGACGGCGGTCGGGGCCGGTGGACGCGGCCCGGCGGTGGCCATGGCCAGCACCGCCTCCGTCGACGTCCCGCCGTCGTCGGGGGAGCGGGTCAACCGGGCGGCGTCGAGGATCAGGAGGGTGAACTGGTCCAGCCCGTCCAGCGCGCGCGCCACCGAGACCCGCGACTGGGCCCGGACGGCGAGCGCGGAGAGGTCGGCCGGCACCGGCACGACGAGGTCCGGCCGCCGGGCGAGCAGCGCGGCGAGCGTGTCGTCGTCGAGGGCGCGCAGGTGGTCCGCGAGTGAGATGGTCATCGTCGTTCCACGCTAGCCGGCCGGTGGCCCGTCGCGCCCCTCGGACGTTCGGGTGCGTCCACCCGGCGGCGCTACGTTTTTCCCATGCCCTCACCGACCCCCGCGCCGCTGACCGTCGGCTTCGACCTCGACATGACACTCGTCGACTCCCGCCCCGGGATCGCCGCCACCTTCCGTGCCCTCACCGCCGAGACCGGCGTGCACGTCGACGCGGAGCTGGCCGTGTCCCGGCTCGGCCCGCCGCTGCGTACCGAGCTGGCCCACTGGTTCCCGCCGGAGCGGATGGACGCGGCGGTGACGGCGTACCGGCGGCTCTACCCGACGTACGCGATCACGCCAACCCTGCCGATGCCCGGCGCGCGGGAGGCCCTCGACGCGGTCCGCGCCCACGGCGGGCGGGTGCTGGTGGTCACCGCGAAGCACGGCCGGCTGGCCAGGCTGCACCTGGACCACCTGGGGCTGACCGCCGACGAGGTGGCCGGCGACCTGTTCGCCGAGGAGAAGGCGGTCGCGTTGAAGGAGCACGGCGCGACCCACTACGTGGGCGACCACACCGCGGACATGACGGCCGCCCGCACCGCCGGGGTCCCGGGGATAGCGGTGGCGACCGGCCCCTGCCCGGCCGACGATCTGCGTGCCGCCGGGGCGGAGCTCGTGCTCGATGATCTCACTGGATTCCCGGCGGCGATCGGACGGTGGATCCGGCTAGCCTGATGGGAGTAGACGTCTCAACGAAGCAGGGGTTCTCAGGTGCCGACGGGTCGAGTGAAGTGGTATGACGCGGCCAAGGGATACGGGTTCGTCACCAGTGACGAGGGTGGCGACGTGTTCCTGCCCAAGGGCGCGCTGCCGACAGGGGTCACCGATCTGAAGGGCGGTCAGCGCGTCGACTTCAGCGTGGTGGACAGCCGCCGGGGCGCGCAGGCGATGGGCGTGAAGCTGCTGGACGCCCCGCCGTCCGTCGCCGAGCTGCGCCGCCGCCCGGCCGAGGAGCTGCACGGCCTGGTCGAGGACATGATCAAGGTGCTGGAGGCGAAGGTCCAGCCGGACCTGCGGCGGGGTCGCTTCCCGGACCGCAAGGCCGCGCAGAAGATCGCTCAACTCGTCCACGCGGTGGCCCGCGAGCTGGAGGTCTGAGGCGGCAGCGCGGTTCAGGGCGCCAGCCCGGCGGTCGGGGGCGTCAGCCCGGCGGTCGGGGGCGCCAGCCCGGCGTCGGCGGCCCGGCGCAGCAGCGCCTCGACGGCGGCGAGACCGTCCCGACCCAGGTCGGCGGTGAACTCGTTGACGTAGAGGCCGATGTGCCGGTCCACCACGTCGGGCTCCATCTCCTGGGCGTGGGCCAGCACGTACTCCCGGCTCGCCGTCGGGTCGGCCCACGCCTGCCGCACGGAGGCGCGGATCCACCCGGCGGCGGCCTCCGGGTCGACCACGCCTCTACGGGCGAGGATCGCCCCGAGCGGGATCGGCAGGCCGGTGTCGGCCTCCCACCACTCACCCAGGTCGACCAGGGCGGTCAGCCCGTGCCGGGGGTACGTGAACCGGGCCTCGTGGATCACCAGGCCCGCGTCGTACCGGCCGGCGGCCACCCCGGGCATGATCTCGTGGAACGGGACCACCTCGATCCGGGCCGGCGGCCGGTCGGCCGACCAGAGCCGGAACAGCAGGTACGCGGTGGTGCGGTCACCGGGGACGGCGACCGTCGCGCCGGTCAGGTCGGCGCCCCGGCGTTCGACGTTCCGGCGTTCGGCAGGCTCGGCGCTCCGGCGTTCGGCGTGCTCGGGGCGGGTGAGCAGGAGCGGGCCGCAACCCCGGCCCAACGCGCCGCCGCAGGGCAGCAGGTGGTAGCCGTCCAGCAGCCAGGGCAGCGCCCCGTAACTCACCTTGACCAGGTCGAACGCCCCCCGCTCGGCGGCGCTGTTGGTGACGTCCACGTCGGCGTACGTGATCTCGACCGGCGGCGCGTCGGGCACCAGTCCGTGCGCCAGCGCGTGGAAGACGAAGGTGTCGTTCGGGCAGGGGGAGATCGCCAGGGAGAGCGCCACGCCCCCACGGTAACCCCCGACCTGGCCCCGCCGGCCTCCCGGACCGACCCCGTCGGTGTCCCGGACCGACCCCGTCGGTGTCCCCCGGCCATCGCCGTCGGTCTCACGGCCGGGGCTCATGATCGGCCAGGTGGGGGTCTGCCGACACATGGACGGTCTGCGGCAGGATCGCGCGCCCGCCAGCACAGTTGGTGGTTCTGCGGCGGAGGAAGGTAAGGCTGTCTGTTCCCTTTGGAGCTGCCCCAGATCTGGGGCACCGCCTTGGGGGCGGTGGCAGGCAGTCGGTCGATGACGGACAGGAGAGCCCGTCGGTGACTCGACAGCGTGGGGGCCGGTCGGTGGTGGGCAGGCGGGGTGTCGGTGGGTCGGTGGGGTCGGTGGTGGGCAGGTGGGGAGTCGGTCCGTCGGTGGGTCGGTCGGTGGGCGCGCAGACGGGGCAGCTCCAAAGGCTCGCCGGTGGTCTGGGTGAGCTCGCTCGGAGCTGGTTTTCCACAGGCTTTTCCACAGGCTGGCGGTGGGCTGTTGAGAAACGACCAGAGGCCGCCGACCATCGGGGGCATGAGTCAGGCGGCAGGCACAGGATCGGCCAGCACGACAGCCACCCGCACGCCAACCGTCAGCGCGGCGGCCGGCACGGCGGCGGTGGCTGGCACGGCGGCGGCGAGCAGGCCGGCGACCAGTGCCGTGGGGAGCAGCGCCACGGCGACGGGCGCTGGTTCGGGTGACCCCGTCGACCTGGGGCCGGTGCTGCGGGCGCTGCGGCGGCAGGCCGATCTGAGCCAGCGCGAGCTGGCCGCCCGGTGCGGGGTGCCGAAGAGCACCGTGGCGCGGATCGAGTCCGGCGTCACCGATCCGGCTTTTCGTACCGTGGAGCGGTTGGTCCGGGCCGCGGGCGGTGAGGTGGCGGTCGGCCTGCCCGACGGCGACGGCGACGGCGGCACCGGCACCGGGCGCCGGCGGGTGGCGTCCGTGGTGGCGGTTCCGCAGGAGGGACTGTTCGACCGGGGAGGCCGCCGCTACCCGGCGCACCTCGACGTCCGTACGGTCCGTACCCCGAAGGACTGGCCGGGGGCGTGGTGGGCGTACTGGTACGACCTGCCCCCGCAGCGGTGGCCGTTGTCGGTGCCGCCGGCCACGTACGAGCTGGACCGGAGTCGGCGCGACCGGCGTCGGTGGGTGGACGGGGTCTGTGCGACGCTGCGTTACCGCCGCGACACCGCGGGCCTGCCGCCGACCTCGTGGCGGTTCGTCGCGGAGCTGCCCGACGGTGGGCTGGTCGGTGAGCTGCGGGCGCACGAGCGCAGTGTGGACCTGCTGCTCGGCTGGGGTGCCGGCGGCGAGCACGAGATCGTGTTGGACGGGGTGCTGGTCCGCCCCGACCTGCGGCACGCCGGGGTGGGGCGTCGGCTGGTGACGCTGCTCGCCGACGAGATGGACCGGGCCGGTGTCACCGACGCGTACGCGGTCGCCGAGTTCGGCGCGGTCGACTTCCTGCGCGCCTGCGGGTTCCGCGTCCAGGCCAGCCGGGTGACGACGCTCACCCTCCAGCGGCCGGCTCCCGGGCCAGGGCTGTCGCTGCCGTGGCGAGGGCGGTGAGGGCCTCCCGCAGTCGCCACGCGCCGCGGTCCCGGGGGCCGATCGGGTTCGAGATCGTCCGCAGCTCGACGAACGGCACACCCGCCTGGGCGGCGGCCACCGCCACGCCGTACCCCTCCATCGCCTCGGCCACCGCGTCCGGGTGCCGGGCGGCGAGCGCCCGGGCGCTGGTGGCGGTGCCGGTCACGGTGCTGACCGTCAGCACCGTGCCGAGGACCGCCCCGGGCAGCGCGGCACGGAACGTGGCGAGCAGCGCCGGATCCGCCTCGACGGCGAGCGCGCCGCCGAGCTGCTCGGAGGTCATGCCCAGCTCGTCGACGGGGATGAACCCGTCCGGCGACTCGGCGCCCAGGTCGGCCGCGAGGCTGCGGGTGGCGAGCACCGTCCCGCCCACCGGCACGCGGTGGGCGAAACCACCGGCCACGCCGGCGCTGACCACCCCCTGGTACGGGCGTCCGGCGGCTTCGGCGAGCGTCAGCAGCCGGGCGGTGGCGGCGCCGGCGACGGCAGGCCCTACGCCGACCGGGACGATCGTGGCGTCCTCCCGGAGCAGCCCGGCGCGCACCGCCTCCGCCTCCGCGGGCACGGCCGTCACCACCAGCAGGCCGGTCACGTCGCCGGCCCCTGCGGCTGCGGCGCGGGCCCGGCCGTCGGCGTCGGGTCGCCGGTCGGCGTCAGATCGGAGGTCGTCGCCAGGTCGGCGGTCGGCGTCGAATCGCCGGTCGGCGTCGGGTCGGCGGCCGGCCGGTCGGTGGCGAGCTCCTCGTCGGCGAGCGGACGCCCGGCCAGTCGTTCCCCGCGTAGCCGGCTGGTGACCAGGATGCCCCGTACGGCGGCGAGCGCGCCGACGCCGGCGGCCACCCCGATGCCGACCCGACCGTCGAACGGTACGAGGCCCAGGCCGCCGCCGGTCACGAAGGCGAGCATCAGCACCGTCTCGGAGCGCGCGAAGGAGCTGGCCCGGAAGCGTTCCGGGATGCGTTCCTGGATCGAGGCGTCCACGGCCAGCTTGGCGATGCCGCTGATCAGCGTGGTCACCAGACACAGCACGGCCACCATCGGCAGCGAGAAGCGGACGGTGGCGAGCACCGCCACGCCGGCCACGATCACCATGCCGCTGGACTGGATCAGCGCCGGATGGTGGATCCGGAGCCGGGTGCCGACGGCGGTGGCGAGGAAGGTGCCCACCGCCAGCGCGCCGCCGACCAGACCGAGGGCCGCCTCGTCGCTGAGTTCCCGGCCGAGGAACGTGGTGGTCAGGTCACCGGCCTTGATCGCGAAGGCGAGGAAGAGCAGCAGGAACCCGTACAGCGCGCGGAGGGTGGCCGCGCCGAGCAGGGTGGCCAGCACCAGCCGTCCGGCCGGTCGCCCCCGGCCCAGCGGCCGTTCGCCGTCCCGCCCGAACGCCCGGCGCAGCGGGCGGGGCACCCGTTCCGGCGGCTCGGAGTCGGCGCGCGGCGGCAGCCGCAGGGCGATCACCATGCCGACCAGGAAGATCACCGACGCGACGCGCAGCGGCCACTGCGGGCCGAACCAGAAGGCAGCCAGCCCGACCGGGGCGAGCAGCGCGCCCGCCACCGTGCCGTAGACGCTGGCCCGCGCGCCCACCTGGGACAGGCCCAGCCCCTCGGGCAGCAGCCGGGGCACCGCCGCCGAGCGGGCCACCCCGTACGCGCGGGAGAGGGCGAGCACCCCGAACGCGGCCGGGTAGAGACCGAAACCGTGGATGTAGTCGGAGATCAACCAGGCCAGGAAGGCCCGCCCGAGCATGGTGGCGGCCAGGGCGTACCGCCGTCCGTGCCGGAAGTGGTCGAGCAGCGGCCCGATCACCGGGGCGAGCATCGCGAACGGCACCATCGTCACCAGCAGGTAGAGCGCCACCTTGCTGCGCGCCTCGCCGAGCGGGACGTTGAAGAAGATCGTCCCGGCCAGCCCGATCGCGATCAGCGTGTCCCCGGCGCAGGAGACGGCGTGCAGGTCGAACAGGCGGACCATGCCGACCTCGCCGCCGGCGCTGCGGGCCCGGACCCGACCGAACCGTCGGCCCACCCAGCGGGCGCCGGTGGCGGTGCCGCGTACGGCGCGCCGGCCCGCGCCCATGCCCGGGTCCCCGGTCGCCCCCTGGTGGGACCGGTCGGAGCGGGAGAGCGGCGACATGTGCACCATCCTCGCCCATCGGTCGGCCCGACGCCCCATCTGTGCCGG
Organism: Micromonospora sp. WMMD882; assembly: GCF_027497255.1. NCBI lineage: Bacteria > Bacillati > Actinomycetota > Actinomycetes > Micromonosporales > Micromonosporaceae > Micromonospora > Micromonospora sp. WMMD882. The sequence goes on along the minus strand of NZ_CP114903.1, from coordinate 3,931,018 downwards.
GAATGCGGTCCCCCGGGGAGTCCCTGTCGGCGCGTCGCGTGGATGGGGAACAATGGACCGGTGACCAGGCCCGCCTCCGCCCGTGCCGCCCGTCTCGACCAGGTCTGCGCCGCCGCCGTCGAGGTGGCCCGTGCCGGCATCACCGAGGTGGAACCCTCCGATGTCGGTGACCACCTCCAGGTGTCCGCCGAGGGTGACCGGCTGGTCACCCACTACTTCGCGTGCCTCCTGCCGGGCTACCGGGGCTGGCGGTGGGCGGTGACGGTCACCCGGGTTCCGCGCAGCCGTAACGTGACGATCTGCGAGACGGTGCTGCTGCCCGGCCCGGACGCGCTGCTCGCCCCGGGCTGGCTGCCCTGGCAGGAGCGGCTCCAGCCGGGCGATCTCGGCCCCGGTGACCTGCTGCCGACCCCGGCCGACGACGAGCGGCTGGCGCCCGGCTATCTCCTCTCCGACGACCCGGGGGTGGAGGAGACGGCGTGGGAGCTGGGGCTGGGGCGGCCCCGGGTGCTCTCCCGCGAGGGGCGGGCGGACACCGCGCAGCGTTGGTACGACGGTGACCATGGCCCGGCCGCGCCGATCTCGGTCGCCGCGCCGCCGAAGGCCCGCTGCGGCACGTGCGGCTTCTACCTGCCGTTGGCCGGGGCGCTGCGGCAGTCCTTCGGCGCCTGCGGCAACTTCTACGCGCCGGACGACGGCCGGGTGGTGAGCGCCGACCACGGCTGTGGCGCGCACTCGGAGACCCTGACCGGGACGCCCGAGACGACGGTGGACGAGCTGCCCACGGTCTACGATGACAGCGCGGTGGAGGAGCTGCCGGTCAGCCGGCCGGTGGCCGCGGAGGCGGAGACGGCCGAGCCGTCCTGAGTCGTCCGTCGCCGCTACGGCGACGGCGGCGGTTGGCGTCGTGCCGCAGCATCACGGCCAGACCGGGGAAGCCCCACAGGAACCCGGCCAGGCACGTCCACAGCCAGCTCTGGTGGCCGTGCGCGGTCAGCCAGTCGCGGAAGAGCAGCAGCGCCAGCCCGACGACCGCCCAGATCACCATTCCGGCGACGGCGAAGGGCACCATCGGCGGGTCGAGCGGCTCGGGCCGCGGTGACTGCTGTCGGGGCACGCCGGAAGCGTACCGCGGGCGAACTTTCGCTGGTGGCCGGTGATCTGCGACGATGCGCCGGACAACGGAAGATCACATGCGAGGATCCGATGGACACAGCGCCTCCCGGCACCGGCACGCCGGCCGAGCCACCCCGCCCCCGCTCCGGTTTCGACCGGTTCTTCGAGATCACCGCCCGGGGTTCGACGCTGGGCCGCGAGGTGCGCGGAGGACTGGCGACGTTCTTCACGATGGCCTACATCGTGGTGCTCAACCCGCTGATCCTGGGCGGCGCGGTCGACGGGGACGGCCAGCGGCTGGCGCTGCCCGCCCTGGCGGCGGTCACCGCCCTGGTCGCCGGCCTGATGACCATCCTGATGGGCGTGGTGGCCCGCTTCCCGCTGGCGCTGGCCGCCGGCCTCGGCGTCAACGCGCTCGTCGCGTACGAGATCGCCCCGCAGATGACCTGGGCGGACGCGATGGGCCTGGTGGTGATCGAAGGTGTGATCATCGGGGTGCTCGTGCTCACCGGCCTGCGCACGGCGGTGTTCCGCTCGGTCCCGACGCAGTTGAAGACGGCGATCGGGGTCGGTATCGGCCTCTTCCTGACCATCATCGGTCTGGTCGACGCCGGGTTCGTGCGGCGGCTGCCGGACGCGGCGAACACGACCGTCCCGGTCGGGTTGGGCATCGGCGGGAAGCTGGCGAGCTGGCCGATGCTGGTCTTCGTGCTGGGCCTGCTGCTGACCCTGGTGCTGGTGGTCCGCAAGGTCCGGGGCGCGATCCTCATCGGCATCCTGGCCTCGACGGTGCTGGCGATCGTGGTGGAGGCGGTGGCCAACGTCGGCCCGTCGTTCGTGAACGGTCAACCCAACCCGAAGGGCTGGTCGCTGAACGTTCCGGAGCTGCCGCGGAGCGTGGTGGACGTGCCCGACCTGTCCCTGCTCGGCAACTTCAACGTGCTGGGCTCGTGGGGCCGGGCCGGCTGGCTGGTCGTGCTGATGTTCGTCTTCACCCTGCTGATCACGGACTTCTTCGACACGATGGGGACGATGGTCGCGGTCGGCCGGGAGGGCGACATGCTCGACGAGCAGGGCACCCCACCCCGGGCCAAGGAGATCCTGCTGGTCGACTCGATCGCGGCGGCGGCCGGTGGCGCGGCGAGCACGTCGAGCAACACCTCGTTCATCGAGAGCGCCGCAGGTGTCGCCGAGGGTGCCCGTACCGGCGTGGCGAACCTGGTCACCGGCGGGTTGTTCCTGCTGGCGATGTTCCTCGCGCCGCTGGTGGTGATCGTGCCGTTCGAGGCGGCGTCGACGGCGCTGGTGGTGGTCGGGTTCCTGATGATGACCGCGGTGCGGGCCATCGACTGGACCGACTACGAGATCGCCATTCCGGCGTTCCTCACCATCGTGCTGATGCCGTTCACGTACTCGATCTCCAACGGCATCGGCGCGGGTCTGATCACGTACGTGCTGATGAAGGTCGTCCGGGGCAAGGCGCGGGAGGTGCACCCGCTGCTGTACGGGGTGGCCGCCGTCTTCGTGCTGTACTTCCTGCGCGGGCCGATCGAGTCGGTCGTGCTCTGAGGCGCGTGCGCTGAGCCGTGGATCCGGTACGGGGCGCCGCGATGCCCCGTACCGGATCAGGTGAACCCCTGGTGAGGATGCTCATATCGGATGTCGTTAGCCTGGCTCATTAGTTAGGCTGACCAACGTGACGGAGCGGACGGTGACGACGAAGCGCGTGCCGCCGACGCAACTGGCGCAACAGTTGCGTGATGCGCTCACCCGGCTCAACCGGCGGGTCCGCCAGGCCCGCCCGGTCGGCGACCTGACGGTGACCCAGCTCTCCGCCCTGACCAGCCTCCGGCTGGCGGGCGCGCTGACCCCCCGGGAGCTGGCCGAGGTCGAGCGGGTGCAGCCACCGACGATGACCAAGATCGTCGCGAAGTTGGAGGAGCGCGGCCTGGTGGGCCGCACCCCCCATCCGACCGACGGCCGGCAGGTCATCCTGGAGCCCACCGACGGGGGCCGGGCCGTGCTCGACCAGTTCGAGCGGGCCCGGGACGAGTGGCTGGCCGCCCGGCTGGCCGACCTGGACGAGTCCGACCGCGACACACTGCGGCGGGCCGCCGAGATCCTCCAGCGGATCGCCCGCGCCTGACGCCGCCGGGTCCGCGCCGTCCGACCGTGGATGACGCGTACCCGAGGAGGCGCACCGAGCGTGCGGACGAAGCTGAGCACGACGTTCCAGTCCCTGCAGATCCGTAACTACCGGCTCTTCGCGTCCGGTCAGCTCATCAAGCTGATCGGCGTCTGGATGATGTTCATCGCCCAGGACTGGCTCGTCCTCGAACTCTCCGCCGACTCCGCCACCGCGCTGGGCATCGTCACCGCTTGCCAGTTCACCCCGGTCCTGCTGCTCACCCTGTTCGCCGGCCGGCTCGCCGACCGGTACGACAAGCGGCTGCTGCTGTTCGTCGCCAACGCCTTCTGGAGCGTGCTGGCCGTCGGCATGAGCGTGCTGGTGATCACCGGCCTGGTCCAGCTCTGGCACGTCTTCCTCTTCGCCGGCCTGCTCGGGATCGCCAACGCGGTGGAGACCCCGGTCCGGCAGTCGTTCGTCTCCGAGCTGGTCGGCACGCCCCTGCTGCCCAACGCGCTCGCCCTCTCCGCGGCCACCTTCAACAGCGCCCGGATCATCGGCCCCGCCATCGCCGGCCTCGCCATCGCCGCCTTCGACGTCGGCCCGGTGTTCCTGGTCAGCGCGCTCAGCTCACTCGCCCCGCTGGCCAACGTGGTCCGGATGAACCCGGCCGAGCTGCACCGCGAGCCGCTGCCGGCCAAGGGGGACCGGGCCGCGGCCAAGGTGGCGGACGGCCTCCGCTACGTGGCCCGCCGCCCCGACCTGCTGCTGCCGATGGCGCTGATGTCGGTGATCGGGATGAGCCTGTTCAACTTCCAGCTCACCCTGGCCGCCCTGGCCAAGACCGTCTTCGACACCGGCGCCGCGTCCTTCGGCCTGTTCAGCACCGCGCTGGCGGTCGGCTCGCTCGCCGGGGCGTTGGCCGGCAGCGGGCGACGCAGCCGCCCGACGGTCTGGGTGGTGCTCGGCGCGGCCATCGCCTGCTCGGTGTTCGGCACGCTGGTCGGGCTCGCCCCCGCGTACTGGCTGGTCGTGGCGCTGTTGCTGCCGACCGGCTTCTTCGTGGTGTTCTTCGCCCAGGCGTCCAACCAGCGGGTCCAGCTCGGCACCGACGCCGCGTTCCGGGGCCGGGTGATGTCGCTGTGGGTGCTGGTGTTCCTCGGCACCAACCCGATCGGCGCGCCGGTGATCGGCTGGATCGCCGAGACCTTCGGCGCCGGGGCGAGCATCTGGCTCGGCGGTCTGCTCTCCCTCACCGTCGCCGTCGTGGCGTTGGCCTGGCAGCTCCGCCGCTCCGGGGCGCGGATCCGGCTGCGGGTGCTCCCGCTGCCCCGCTTCTACGTCGTTCCGTCCACCGAGGTGTGAGCATTCTTGTCGCAGATTGCCGAACAGGACGCCCCTACCGGCAGGTGACGCCCGGATACCGACATTCGGCTGGCACGGCGGGCCGGCGGGGATTAGCGTCGATACGTGGAAAACGGGGGCGGGCTGCTGGTGGCATTGGCGGCTGTCGTCATGCTGTGCTTCGTGGCGGCCATCGTCCGGTCTCGCCGGCGGCGCAAAGAGGACGTCAGGCGCGAGGACTACGGTAGGCGCGAGGACGACGTCAGGCGCGAGGGTGACGGCGGGCGCGTCGGGCCGGCGGTCGCCGGTTGGCGGGAGCGCCGCCGTCGACGCCGGACCATCGCCCGGCTCGACCGGGCCGTCGGAGCCGACTCGATCGTCCGCGGTATCGACCTCACCGAGTTCGACCGGGACGGTCGGCGACCGCTGGAGGAGATCGCCGCGGACCTGCGGCGGCTCCGCGCGTACCGGGTAGGGCGCGGCGGTCGCCCGATCGTCTGGCCACTGCTGCTGATCGAGGCGTACGACGACCGTCTCCGGCTGGCCTGCCGCTACCTGGGTGTCCCGGAGCACCTGGCCGACCTCGACGGCGTCGACCGTGAGATCGAGCGGGTCCGGGTCGAAGGTGAGCTGCACGCCGCCGGGCTGCCCCTGCCCGCCGCCGTCGCCGAGCACCGGCAACGGCACCACTGAGCAGCGGGCCCGCCGTGCGGCTCTTCGTGGCCGTCGACCCGCCCCCGGAGGCGGTGGCCGACCTCGCCGCCCAGATCGCCCGACTACGGATCGGAGCCGCCGCCGCGGCGGGCGTCAACGTCCGGCTGGCCGACCCGGCGAACGCGCACGTCACGCTCGCCTTCCTCGGTGAGGTGCCGGCCGACCGGCTGCCGGCCGTACGGAACGCCGTCGGGCTGGCGGCGTGCCGCTGCCGGGGCCCGGCGCCACCGCGACTGCGGCTCGGTCGGGGCGGGCGGTTCGGGCGGGGCCGCGCCACGGTGCTCTGGGTGGACGTGCTCGGCGAGGTCGAGCCGCTGCACACGCTCGCCGGTCAACTCCGTGAGCTGCTGCGGGACGCCGGGCTCCCGTACGACGAGCGTCCCTTCCGTCCACATCTGACCATCGCCCGCCCCGGGGACCGGATCGACGTCGAACCGGACCGGCTCACCCTGGACGGCTACCTGGGCCCGGTCTGGCCGGCGACCGAGTTGGCGCTGGTCCGCAGCCACCTCGGGCCGGCACGGCGGTACGAGCGCCTCGCCACCTGGCCGCTCTGACCGCGCCGGCCGCTACGCGCGTCTCTGACCGTGCCGCCCGCAGGCGGGCCCCGGATCCGGTGGGGGCGAGCGGGTCGGTCGGCGCGGCGGAGGGGGGCAGGGCGAGAGAACCTGTCGAGCTGCCCCGGGTGTGGGGCAGCGACAGGCGAGGGTCCGGTGGGCTCTGCCCGCGCAGACGGGGCAGCTCGACAGGCGTCGAGGGGAACCACCTACAGGAGGGCCGGGGAGGCGGGCCCGGCAGCAGTGGTCCGCCGGGGTGACCGGCTGGCCGGGTCCGCCTCCTGACCGGGCCCGGCGGTCACCAGGCCCACGCCTCCGGGGCCGGTCCACCGCTGCCCACCGGCGGGAACAGCTCGTCGAGGCGCTCGGTGGTGGCCTCGTCGAGGCGTACGGCCAGCGCCCCGAGGGAACTGTCGAGCTGCTCCACGGTGCGTGGGCCGATGATCGGCGCGGTCACCCCCGGCTGGGCGAGCAGCCAGCCCAGGGCCACGTCGGCCGGGTCGTGACCGAGCTCGGCGCAGAGCTTCTCGTACGCCTCGATGGTGGCCCGGTGCTCGTCGAGCGCGTCGCCCGCCCGGCCGGCCGTGCCGCGTACCGCGCCGCCGGAGGCCATCTTGCGCAGCACCCCGGCGAGCAGCCCGCCGTGCAGCGGCGACCAGGGGATGACGCCCAGGCCGAGGTGCTGGGCGGCCGGGAGCACCTCAAGCTCGGCGTACCGGGTCATCAGGTTGTAGATGCACTGCTCGGAGACCAAGCCGAGGAAGTTGCGCCGACCGGCGGCCTCCTGCGCGACGGCCAGGTGCCAGCCGGCGAAGTTGGACGAGCCGACGTAGAGCACCTTGCCCTGGGCGACCAGCGTCTCCATCGCCTGCCAGATCTCCTCCCACGGGGTGCTCCGGGAGATGTGGTGCATCTGGTACAGGTCGATGGTGTCCGTCTGGAGCCGACGCAGCGAGTCCTCACAGGCCCGGACGATGTGTCGGGCGGAAAGCCCCTGGTCGTTCGGCCAGTCGCTCATCTTGCCGTAGACCTTCGTGGCCAGTACGACCTTCTCCCGCCGCCCGCCGCCCTGGGCGAGCCACCGGCCGATGATCTGCTCGGTGACGCCCTCGCCGGTCTGCCAGCCGTACACGTTGGCGGTGTCGAAGAAGTTCAGGCCGTGCTCCAGCGCCCGGTCCATGATCGCGTAGCTGTCCGGCTCGTTGGTCTGCGGGCCGAAGTTCATGGTGCCGAGGCAGAGCCGGCTGACCGAGAGGCCGGTCCGGCCGAGGTTGGTGTACTCCATGCCACTCACCCTGCCACGACCCGGATCTGCCCGCCGGCCGGGCGGGGGCAGGGGTCAGGAGGACTCGCGGGCCGCGGGGCCGGAGCCGAAGAGGACGTCGTCCCAGCTCGGCAGCCGCTTGCGGGGCTTGCCCGCGGGGTCGGTGGCGGCCTCGGCGGCGGGCGCCGTGCTGGTGCGGCGGGGCCGCAGCACCGCCAACGAGGGAACGGCCGGCACTTCCTTCGGCGCGTCGGAGTCGTCGTCGAACGCCGACCCCTGGCCGCCACCGAGCAGGGCCGCCGCGCCACCGCTGACCGCCCGCTGCCGGGGGGTCTCCCCGTCGCCGAGGGCGGCGGCCGGGTTGCGTGGCTCCAGACCCCGGCCGGACGTCGAGCCGAGCGGCCGGTCCAGGGAGGCGAGCAGGGCGTCCCGCCCGGCGCGGATCGGGTCCCGACCGGGCCGGGCCCGCTCGGCGGGAGTGGGCAGGCCGTGGCCGCCCCGACCGGGCTCGCCGCGGGACGGGCCGGGCAGCGCGTGGCCGCCCCGCTCCGGCGCGGGCTCCTGGCCGAGGATCGGGGTGGGCCGCTCGGCGCAGAGGTACTGCGCCATGTCGTCGTGCGGGGCGACGTTCTGCCGGGTCTTGTCGAGATCCCAGACCGCCTGGGCGGTGGCCTTGCCGGACGGCCAGGTGGCGATGATCCGCCAGGTGCCGTCGTCGCGCCGGTACGCGTCCCAGGAGATCTTCTCGGTGTCGATGCCGTGCTGGGCCAGCCGGCCGTTGACCACCTCGGCCAGCGGGGTCGGCTTCTCGGCGCCCTTCAGCCGGGTGCGCCGGGCGTGCTGGGCGAGCATGGCCCGCTCCTGGAGCACCGGGCCGGCGTAGCGCAGCACCCGGTCGACCGGGACACCGGCGATCCGGGCGACGTCCTCGGCGGACTCACCGGAACGGATCTTGGCCTGGATGTCCCGCGGGGAGAGCGAGGGGATCGGGTCCGGCGGACGCTCGGTGGCCACGGCCAACGGCGGAGGCGCGCCGGGCTCCGTGTGGAGCACGGTGGCGATGCGCTCGTCGATCGGCAGGGCGAGCAGCCGCCCGACCTCGTCGGCGAGCACCAGGGCCTGGCCGTCCTCGGAGAGGGCGACGAAGCGTACTGGGCGCATTGCGTTGCCTCCGTCCCGCTTCGCTGGCCGCACGCCACGGGTCGGCCGCCCGGGCGTCTGGTCAACACGGTACGCCCATCGGGCTCCCGGTGGGAGGAGCCACGCCCGCAAGTTGCGGTTGAGCAGGTCAAGGATCACAGTCGAGGGGACGCCGCCGGACGGCGACGCCCCTCCCACCATAACGGTCAGAGCCGCTCGACGACGTAGTCGATCGAGGCGGTCAGCGCCTCCACGTCGGCCGGCTCCACGGCCGGGAACAGCGCCACCCGGAGCTGGTTGCGGCCGAGCTTGCGGTACGGCTCGGTGTCGACCACGCCGTTGGCCCGCAACACCTTGGCGATCGCCGAGGCGTCCACCCCGTCGGCGAAGTCGATCGTGGCGACCACGTTGGAGCGCAGCGCCGGGTCGGTGACGAACGGGGTGGCCACGGCGGAACGCTCGGCCCAGCCGTACACGGCGCCGGCGCTCTCGGCCGTGCGCTTGGTCGCCCAGGCCAGCCCGCCCTGGCTGTTCATCCAGTCGGTCTGCTCGGCGGCCAGGAAGATGGTGGCCAGCGCCGGGGTGTTGTAGGTCTGCTCCAGCCGCGAGTTGTCGATCGCGGTGACCAGGTCGAGGAAGGCCGGGACGTACCGGCCCGACGCCTTGATCTCGGTGGCCCGCTCCAGGGCGGCCGGCGACATCAGCGCGATCCACAGCCCGCCGTCGGAGCCGAAGCACTTCTGCGGGGCGAAGTAGTAGACGTCGGTGTCGCCGACGTTGACCTCCAGGCCGCCCGCGCCGGAGGTGGCGTCGACGAGCAGCAGCGAGCCCGGGTCGGCGTCGGCGACCCGGCGGATCGGCACCGCCACGCCGGTGGAGGTCTCGTTGTGCGGGGTGGCGTAGACGTCCACCCCGGCCTCGGCGACCAGCGACGGGGCGCTGCCCGGGTCGGCCTTGCGCACGGTGGGCTCGCCGAGGAACGGCGCGTCCCTGACCGACTTGGCGAACTTCGCCCCGAACTCGCCGAAGCTGGCGAACTGGGCCCGGTCACGGACCAGACCGAAGGCGGCGACCTCCCAGAACGCGGTGGTGCCCCCGTTGCCGATCACGACCTCGTAGCCCTCGGGGAGGGAGAAGAACTCCGCGAGGCCCCGGCGCAGCCGGGCGACCTGGTCCCGGACCGTCTTCTGCCGGTGCGAGGTGCCGAGGTAGCTGGTCGCGACGTCGGCGAGCGCGGAGACGGCCGCGGGACGGACCTTGGACGGCCCACAGCCGAACCGGCCGTCGGCGGGCTTGATCTCGTCGGGAATCCGGATGGTCGAAACATCAGCCACGGTGATCAGGCTTCCTTACTGTGGGCCACTTGACCGGGTGGTGGTGCGGTACGCCGGCGGCGCTGCCGAGGCCCCCATCCTCCCATCCACGCCCGCGTGGCACCCCGTCGGCCACTCACCGCATGGTGAGGCGCTGACCACATCCGCGCCCCACCATGCGACGACCGGCCCCGGGCTCAGACCTCGTGCGGTACGGCGTTCCAGCCCTCGACGTCCTGCGGCTTGCGCGGGCCCTCCCCGACGTAGCGGGCGGACGGGCGGACCAACCGGTTGAGCCGCTTCTGCTCCAGGATGTGCGCGCTCCAGCCGCCCATCCGGGCGCAGGTGAACATCGAGGTGAACATGTGCGCCGGCACCTCGGCGAAGTCCAGCACCACGGCCGACCAGAACTCGACGTTGGTGGCGAGGACGCGGTCCGGGCGACGGGCCTGGAGCTCGGCCAGCGCGGCCTTCTCCAGCGCCTCGGCCACCTCGAAGCGGGGCGCGCCCAGCTCACGGGCCGTCCGGCGGAGCACCCGGGCGCGCGGGTCCTCGGCGCGGTAGACCCGGTGGCCGAAGCCCATCAGCCGCTCGCCCCGGTCCAGCACGCCCTTGACGTACCCCTCGGCGTCGCCGCTGCGCTCGACGGCCTCCAGCATGCTGAGCACCCGTGACGGGGCGCCACCGTGCAGCGGCCCGGAGAGCGCGCCGATGCCGGAGGAGATGCAGGCCGCGGCGTCGGCGCCGGTGGAGGCGACGATCCGGGCGGTGAAGGTGGAGGCGTTCATGCCGTGCTCGGCGGCCGAGATGAAGTACGCGTCGACGGCCTTGACGTGCCGCGGGTCGGGCTCACCGCGCCAGCGCTTCATGAACCGCTCGACGACCGTGGACGCCTTGTCGATCTCCTTCTGCGGTACGGCCGGCAGGCCGAGCCCCCGGGCCGACTGGGCGACGAAGGAGAGCGCGGTGACCGAGACCCGGGCGAGGTCCTCGCGGGCCTGCTCGTCGGAGATGTCGAGCAACTGGCTGAGCCCCCAGTACGGGGCGAGCATCGCCACCGCGGACTGCACGTCCACCCGGATGTCACCGGAGTGCACCGGCACCGGGAACGGCTCGGCCGGCGGCAGGCCCGGGCCGAACCGCCCGTCGACCAGCAGCGCCCAGACGTTGCCGAAGGAGACCTGACCGATGAGGTCCTCGATGTCGACCCCGCGGTAGCGCAGCGCCCCGCCCTCACGGTCGGGTTCGGCGATCTTGGTCTCGAACGCCACGACACCTTCGAGCCCGGGTTTGAAATCGGCCATGTCGTCTCCTGGATCTGCTCGGTGCGCCCGCCCGGGGCTCTATCCGGCCGGCCGGCCGAGCGCCTTAGGCGACCCTCAGGGATGTGTTCGGAACATCTTGCCTGGTGGGTAACGAGGTTTGCGACCCGCAACCACTGTGCTACAGACGACATCCCGGCAGGCGATCGTCGGCAACATCGTCGTGACACTGTGCAGAAGTCGCTGGTCAGCGCGGTACGACACGGTATCGGCCGGCAACGAGGAGGAGAACGTGACGGGAGACACAGTGGTCCCGGCTCGCCTGCGTACCGAGTACGCCGAGGAGAAAGGGCTTTCCCCCGCCGATCTGGCAGCCGACTGGCACACCCAGTTCGACCGCTGGTTCACCGCCGCCGTGACACACGGCCTGCCCGAGCCGAACGCGATGGTGGTCGGCACCGCCGACGCCGCCGGCCGACCGAGCGGCCGGACCGTGCTGCTCAAGGCGTACGACCCGGAGGGTTTCGTCTTCTTCACCAACCACACCTCGCGCAAGGGCGTCGAACTGGCCGCCAACCCGTACGCCAGCCTGGTCTTCCCATGGTTCGCCATGCACCGTCAGGTCACCGTCACCGGACGGGTGACCCGGGTGGACCGGGCCGAGACCGAGGCGTACTTCGCCAGCCGGCCGCGCGGCTCCCAACTCGGCGCGTGGGCCAGCCCGCAGTCCCAGGTCATCCCCGACCGGGCGACGCTGGAGGCGAGCCGGCAGGCGATGGTGGACCGCTTCGCCGACATCGACCCGATTCCCGCCCCGCCGCACTGGGGCGGGCTGCGGGTGCTCCCCGACACCGTCGAGTTCTGGCAGGGCCGGGCGAGCCGGCTGCACGACCGGTTCCGGTTCCGCCGTACCGACGCCGACGGCTGGGTCGTCGAGCGGCTCGCCCCGTGACCAGACCGGCCCCGGCCGGGTCGCGCGCCCCGCGCGGCCCGGCCGCCGACCGTCGCTGGGCGATCGACCTGCGACCGCTGCGGGTGCCGGCGTACCGGCGGCTCTGGACCGGCAACAGCGTGGCGATGTTCGGCTTCCAGTTCACCGCCGTGGCCGTGCCGGTCGAGATGTACGCGCTGACCCGCGACTCGTTCTGGGTCGGCCTGATCGGGGTGGCCGCGTTCCTTCCGCTGCTGGTCTTCGGGCTGTGGGGCGGGGTGATCGCGGACGCCCGGGACCGCCGCTCGGTGCTGCTGGCCGGGTCGCTGCTGCTCTGGGCGGCCACCCTGGGTCTGCTGGCGCAGGCGCTGCTCGGCGCGCGCAGCCCGGCGCTGCTGCTGGCCCTGGTCGCGGTGCAGTCGGTCGCGTTCGCGATCACCGCGCCGGCCCGGGGCGCCATGCTGCCCCGGCTGGTCCCGCTGGACCTGGTGCCCGCGGCCAGCACGCTCAACTTCACCACCAGCACCGCCGCCACCGTGGCCGGGCCGACCGTCGCCGGGGTGATCTTCGGGATCTGGGGCACCGACACCGGCCTGCCGATCGCGTACGCGGCGGACGCCGTCCTGGTCACCGCGCTGATCTGGGCGGCGCGGGGCCTGCCGGCGCTGCCGCCCGAGCCGGACCCGGACGGCGCCCCCCGCCGGCGGGGTCTGGCCAGCGTGGTCGACGGGTTCCGCTACCTGGCCACCACCCCGGTGCTGCTGCTCTCCTTCGCCATCGACCTGATCGCGATGATCCTCGCCATGCCCCGGGCGCTCTTCCCGGAGGTCGCCGAGGAACGCTTCGGCGGCGGCGCGGCGGTCGGCCTGCTGTTCAGCGCGATCGCGGTCGGCTCGCTGCTCGGCGGGCTGACCTCCGGCTGGATCGGCCGGCTCCAGCGGCAGGGGCTGGCGCTGGTCGCCGCGGTGGTGGGCTGGGGGGTGGCGGTCGCCCTGGCCGGGCTCGCCGGGCACCTCTGGCTGGCCGTCGGGCTGCTCGCCGTGGCCGGCGCGGCCGACCTGGTCAGTTCGGTGCTGCGGCAGTCGATTCTGCTGGTGTACGCCCCGGACCGGATGCGCGGCCGACTCCAGGGGGTGAACACCGTGGTGGTGGCCGGTGGGCCGCGCCTGGGCGACCTGCGGGCCGGCGCGATGGCCGCCGGGCTGGGCAGCGGGGTCGCCTGGGTGGGCGGCGGCCTCGCCGCGGCGGCGCTGGCGTTGCTGCTCACGGCGGCCTTCCCCGCCCTGGCCCGCTACCGCCGGCCGGCGTCCCGCCCGGAGGACGGTTCGTGAGGCGGCCCGGCGCGACCCGGGGTGGAGGCACTAGGGTCGCCGACATGCAGAGCACCGAGCCGCGCCCACCCTCGGGTGCACAGTGGAGTATTTCCGCCGCCGGTCACGAGGCCGTCGTCGTCGAGGTGGGAGGCGGGCTGCGGGCGTACCGGCACGACGGCGTCGACTACCTCGACGGCTACGCCGCCGACGAGATCTGCCCCGGCGGCACCGGCCAGGTGCTCGCCCCCTGGCCCAACCGCATCCGCGACGGCGAGTACTCCTTCGGCGGCCGGTCGTTCGCCCTGCCGCTGACCGAGCCGGCCCGGCACGTCGCCCTGCACGGCCTGGTCAACTGGGTGCCGTGGCGGCTCGTCGAGCAGACCGACGACGCGGTGGTCGTCGGGTACGACCTGCCGCCGCACCCGGCGTACCCGTGGGCGTTGGGGTTGCGGACCCGGTGGAGCGTCGGACCGGACGGCCTGCGCGCCGACCACGAGGTCGTCAACCGCTCCGCCGAGCCGGCCCCGTTCGGCTTCTCCGTGCACCCGTACCTGCAACTGCCCGGGGTGGCCGTGGACGACCTGGTGATGCGGGTGCCGGGGCGGACCCGGCTGGTGGTGGACGCCCGGCTGCTGCCGATGGGCGCGACCCGGGTCGCCGGCACCAAGTACGACTGGACGGAGCCGCGCCCGATCGGCGACGCGGTGCTCGACAACACCTGGGGCGACGTGATCCGGGACGACGCCGGCGGCGGCTCGGCGGTCACCCTGGCCGCGCCGGACGACTCGGCGTCGGTCCGGCTCTGGGCGGACCCGCAGTTCGGCTGGTGGCAGGTCTTCACCGGGGACGCGCTCACCGGCGAGCGGCACCGCCGGTCGGTGGCGGTCGAGCCGATGACCTGCCCGCCGGACGCCTTCCGGTCCGGCCGGGACCTGATCACGCTGGCCCCGGGGGAGACCTGGCGGGGCGTCTGGGGTATCCGGCCGGGGGCCTGAGCGGAGGCGGCATGGAGTTCAGGGACGTGGTCCGGCGACGCCGGATGGTGCGCAACTACGACCCGGACCGTCCCGTCCCGCCCGACGTGGTGGACCGGCTGCTCGACCACGCGGTCCGCGCGCCGTCGGCCGGCTTCGCCCAGGGCTGGGGGTTCCTGGTGCTGGACGAGCCGGCCGACCGGGACCGGTTCTGGGCGGCGGCCACCCCGGAACGCGGCGGCCGGAGCCGCTGGCTGGAGGGCATGCGCCGGGCGCCGCTGATCGTGGTGCCGCACGCCGACCGCAGCGCCTACCTGGACCGGTACGCCGAGCCGGACAAGGGCTGGACGGACCGGGACGAGGAGCGCTGGCCGGTGCCGTACTGGCACGTCGACGCCGGGTTCGCGGCGCTGCTGATGCTGCTCACCGCCGTCGACGAGGAGCTGGGGGCGTGCTTCTTCGGCATTCCGCCGGAGCGGACGGCGGCGTACCGGACGGCGTTCGACGTGCCGGCCGGATTCGTCCCGGTCGGCGCGCTCACCGTCGGCTACCGGGCGCCCGACCACCGGTCACCGTCACTGCGGCGGGGTCGTCGTCCGGTGGCCGAGGTCGCGCACCGGGGGCGGTGGGGCAGGCCGCTGCGCCCCGAGTAGCGAAACTGACAAGAGGGAGCAAAATGCGAAGTGACGGGGGCAGCTAGGCTGGCAAGGTCATCGAATGCCGCCGGGTCGCGGTGTCACGCCACGGCCCTTCGGCTGGCGGGCACCTGCCGGCTCGGCGCTGGGGAGGGGAGCGTGGTGCCGTCGTGATCTTCAGAGCGGTCCGGGACGGGCGTCCCTACCCGGAGCACAACCTGACGCTCAAGCAGTGGGCCGAGATCCCGCCGCGCCCGCTCCGTCTCGACCAGCTCATCACCACCAAACGGGAGTTGGCGCTGGACAAGCTCCTCGCCGAGGACTCCACCTTCTACGGTGACCTCTTCCCGCACGTGGTGCAGTGGAGCGGCGGCCTCTACCTGGAGGACGGGCTGCACCGGGCGCTGCGCGCCGCGCTCCAGCAGCGTAACCAGATCCACGCCCGGGTCTTCGTGTTCGGCGAATGACCGTGCCCACCATCGACCTGCTCGACCTGGACTCCACGCTCGACGAGGAGGAACGGCAGATCCGCGCCGTCGTGCGCCGGGTGGTCGACGAGCGGGTCCGCCCGTACGTCGCCGACTGGTACGAGCGCGGCGCGGCGCCCGTCCGCGAGCTGGCCCGGGAGTTCGGCCGACTCGGCCTGCTCGGCATGCACCTGACCGGGTACGGCTGCGCCGGCTCGTCCGCCGTCGCGTACGGGCTGGCCTGCCTGGAGCTGGAGGCCGGTGACTCGGGGGCGCGCTCGCTGGTCTCGGTGCAGGGCTCGCTGGCCATGTACGCGATCCGGCGGTACGGCAGCGAGGAGCAGAAGCAGCGCTGGCTGCCCGGCATGGCCACCGGCGAGCTGATCGGCTGCTTCGGGCTGACCGAGCCGGACCACGGCTCCGACCCCGCGTCGATGGCCACCCGGGCCCGCCGCGACGGCGGCGACTGGATCCTGCACGGCGGCAAGACGTGGATCACCAACGCGCCGGTCGCCGACGTCGGAGTGATCTGGGCGCGCGCCGACGACGGGGTGCGCGGGTTCGCCGTACCGCTGGACACGCCGGGGGTGTCGGTGCGGGAGATCCGGCGCAAGATGTCGCTGCGCGCGTCCGTCACCGGGGAGATCACGCTGGACGAGGTCCGGCTCCCGGCGGACGCGCTGCTGCCCGGTGCGGCCGGGTTGAAGGCCCCGCTGAGCTGCCTGACCGAGGCCCGGCACGGCATCGTCTGGGGCGCGCTGGGCGCGGCCCGCGACTGCCTGGAGACCACCCTCACGTACGCGGCCACCCGCACCCAGTTCGGTCGGCCGCTCGCCGGTTTCCAGCTCACCCAGGCCAAGCTCGCCGACATGGCGGTGGAGTGGCAGAAGGGCTACCTGCTGGCCCTGCACCTGGGCCGGCTGGCGGACGCGGGGCGGCTGCGTCCGGAGCAGGTCAGCGTGGGCAAGCTGAACAACGTGCGGGAGGCCCTGGCGATCGCCCGCCAGTGCCGGACGATCCTCGGCGCGAACGGCGTCTCCGGCGAGTACCCGGTCATGCGGCACGGCGACAACCTGGAGAGCGTGCTGACCTACGAGGGCACCTCGGAGATCCACCAGCTCGTGATCGGCCAGAAGCTCACCGGCCTCTCCGCCTTCTCCTGACCCCACCGCCGCGCCCCCGCGCCGCGCCGCCGGCCCGCGCCGCCGGCCCGCGCCGCCGTTTTCGTGAAACGGGGTGGTCAGCCGGGCGGGACGCCCCGTTTTCGGGGATTTCGCACGTCGATCACGGGCCGGGGGCGTTGCTCGACGGGCGGGTGTCGGACCGGGGACGTACCGTCATTCACAGGCAGACGTCAGGATCGAGGACGGTGAGGGCGATGTCTGGAAACGGCAACGTCGACCAACCCACGCGGGAGTACCCGGAGCTTCCGGCCGGGGCCACCCCGCCCGGTCCGCCACCCCCGCCGACCGGCGCCGGGCCTGACGACCGGCCCGTCGACCGGCCCGTCGACCGGCCCGTCGACCGGCCCGTCGGCGGCGCGCGTGGCGGCGGGGCGGCGCGCGGGTTGCTGCTGGTGCTCGGGGCCGCCGCGCTGGCCGTGGTGGTGCTGCTCGGCACCCAGGTGGCCGGGCTCTGGCCGAGCTGGCGCAACCCGTTCGCCGAGGAGCAGACCGACCGCAGCGGGCCGCCGCTGCTGAAGTCCATCCAGGATCTCAGCCGGTACGTGGCCGCCGAGGGCAACTTCCAGGTGGTCGTCGACCTCCAGACCGACCGCCGGTACGTGCCGGACTTCCTGCTCAACGAGCGCACGCTGTTCGTCGGGGCGGGCAGCGTCGAGGCGTACGTGGACTTCTCGAAGATCTCCGAGGGGGCGGTGGTCACCTCGGCCGACAAGAAGTCCGTCGAGGTGAAGCTGCCCGCGCCGCAGCTCGGCGAGACCAACCTGGACCTGGAGTCCAGCTACGTCTTCGCCGAGCGGCGCGGCCTGCTAAACCGGCTCGGTGACGTCTTCGCCGACGACCCGAACCGGCAGCGCGAGGTCTACCGGCTGGCCGAGGAGAAGATCACCGCCGCCGCGCGGGACAGCGGCCTCGGTGACCGGGCCCAGGCGAACACCCGCAAGATGCTGGAGGGGCTGCTCCGCTCGCTGGGCTACGAGACGGTGACCGTCACCTACACGAGCCCCTGACCTGCCCGACGCCCGCCGGCGGACGTGTCCGCCGGCGGGCGTCGGCGCACGGGCGGACGGTCAGTAGCGGGGGGCGGCGTAGCGGTCCTCGTTGGGCATCAGGACCCAGAGCACCAGGTAGACGATCACCTGGGTGCCGGGCAGCAGCAGGGACAGCAGGAACAGCAGTCGGACGAAACCGGCAGACCTGCCGAACCGCTGCGCGAGACCGGCGCAGACACCGGCGAGCATGCGCCCCTGACGGGGCCGGACCAGTTTGCGACTCATCGTCGTGTACTCCCACTTCTGCGGCGCTTTGCCGCCTCGGTAATCCACGGTAGGAACCGCCTGCCACCTCGCCCTCGGCCCTGAGGCGGATCGACGACCGGCGTACCCGTAGGTGCTTACCCCGGGCGGCGCCCGGCGACGCGTGACGACAGCGGCCGGCGTCGCTGGTGTGCCCGTCCGCCGGCCGGGGAACCCCCTGGTCAGCCCCGGGTAGGCTCGCCTCGGTTGCCGCGCCCCCACCCGGGGCGGGGTCAGGGACGACTCCGCCCGACACCCCGGGCGGCGGGCGAGGAAGTGCGGACATGATCAGCGTTTTCGACCTCTTCAGCGTGGGCGTCGGGCCGTCCAGCTCGCACACCGTCGGACCGATGCGGGCCGCGCGGACCTTCGTCGGCGGGCTCAAGGCCGACGGGCTGCTCGCCGACGTCACCCGGGTCCGGGCCGAGCTGTTCGGGTCGCTCGGCGCGACCGGGCACGGGCACGGCAGCGACCGGGCGGTGCTGCTCGGCCTGCTCGGCGAGGCCCCCGAGACCGTCGACACGGACACCGCCGCCGACCGGGTGGCCCGGATCCGCGCCGACCGCCGGCTGGCCCTGCTCGACGTGCACGGCATCGACTTCGACCCGGACGACGACCTCGTGCTGCACCGGCGACGGTCGCTGCCG
This sequence comes from Micromonospora sp. WMMD882, assembly GCF_027497255.1. Taxonomy (NCBI): domain Bacteria; kingdom Bacillati; phylum Actinomycetota; class Actinomycetes; order Micromonosporales; family Micromonosporaceae; genus Micromonospora; species Micromonospora sp. WMMD882. The sequence continues at coordinate 3,912,737 of NZ_CP114903.1, read as the reverse complement.
TACCACCCGAACGGGATGACCTTCACCGCGTACGGCGCGGACGGCGGGGAGCTGCGCGCCCGCACCTACTACTCGGTGGGCGGCGGGTTCGTGGTGGACGAGGCGGCGGCCGGGGCGGACCGGATCCGGCCGGACACCACCGAGGTACGCCATCCGTTCTCCACCGGAGCGGAGCTGCTCGCGGTCACCACGTCCACCGGCCTGTCGATCAGCGAGGTCATGCTCGCCAACGAGCGCTCCTGGCGTACCGGGGCGGAGGTCCGGGCCGGGCTGCTGGAGATCTGGCGGGCGATGCGGGAGTGCGTGGCGCGCGGCTGCGAGCGCGACGGCGTGCTGCCGGGCGGGCTGAAGGTCCGGCGGCGCGCGGCCGAGCTGCGGCGCGGCCTGGAAGCGGACGCCGGCAGCGCCGACCCGCTGCGGGTGATGGACTGGGTGACGCTGTTCGCGCTCGCGGTGAACGAGGAGAACGCGGCCGGCGGTCGGGTGGTCACCGCCCCCACCAACGGGGCCGCCGGCATCGTCCCGGCGGTGCTGCACTACTACACCCGGTTCGTGCCGGACGCCGACGAGGCGGGCGTGGTGCGGTTCCTGCTGGCGGCCGGCGCGATCGGCGTGCTGTTCAAGGAGAACGCGTCGATCTCCGGGGCGGAGGTCGGCTGCCAGGGCGAGGTCGGGTCGGCCTGCTCGATGGCGGCGGCCGGGCTGGCCGAGGCGCTGGGCGGGACGCCCGCGCAGGTGGAGAACGCCGCCGAGATCGGCATGGAGCACAACCTGGGCCTGACCTGTGACCCGGTCGGGGGTCTGGTGCAGATCCCCTGCATCGAACGGAACGCGGTGGCTAGCATCAAGGCGATCACTGCTGCCCGGCTCGCGCTGCGCGGCGACGGCGTGCACGCGGTCTCCCTGGACAAGGTGATCAAGACGATGCGGGAGACCGGCGCCGACATGAAGGTCAAGTACAAGGAGACGGCACGCGGGGGGCTCGCGGTCAACGTGATCGAGTGCTGAGCCCGGCCGACCGGGCGCCCGCGTAACGGCCGGTCGGCGGGGCCGCGCCGGGGCGGGAGGCGACGGTGGCTACAGGTGTCGCGGCCCTGTGGTCACACCGCAACTCCCTGCGCATCCTGGTCCGCCGCGACCTGGCGGTGAAGTACCAGCAGTCGGCGCTCGGCTACCTGTGGTCGCTGATCGAGCCGCTGGGCATGGGCGCGATCTACTACTTCGTGTTCGGCGTGCTCTACGCCCGCGACACCGGCCGGCACCTGGGCGAGGCGGCCGGGTCGTACCCGCTGTTCCTGGTGGCGGGGATCTTCGCCTGGCAGTGGGCCGCCTCGGCGATCACCGAGGCGACCAACGCGCTGACCGGCCAGGCCCGGCTGATCACCGTGCTGAACGTGCCCCGGCAGATCTTCCCCGTCGGCCGGGTGACCGGCCGCTTCGCCGAGTACCTCGCCGGCCTGCCGATCCTGCTCGGCGTCGCGGCGCTGTACGCGGCGCGCGGCCGGATCCACCCCGGCCTGTCGTTGCTGGCCCTGCCGTTGGCCGTGCTGACCCAGGGCGTCCTGCTGGTCGGGGTGGCGCTGCTGCTCTCCGCGCTGAACGTGCTCATGCGGGACATCGAACGGGTGCTGCGGCTGGTCGTCCGGGTGCTGTTCTACGCCACGCCGATCATCTACCCGTTGAGCCTGGTGCGGGACTCCGGGCTGCCCGGCTGGGTGAAGGTCGGCTACGAGCTGAACCCGCTGGTCGGGATCGTGCAGTTGCACCACGCCGCCTGGTACCCGGACGAGTTCCCGGGCCCCCGGCTGCTGCTCACCGCGGTCGCCGGCAGCCTGCTGGTGCTCGTCGTCGGCTGGACGGCGTTCCGCCGGCTCGAACCCGCGGTGCTCAAGGAGCTGTGAGCCGTGCCGCCGATGATCGAGGCCGACGGGCTGGGCATCCGCTTCGTCCGTAACCGGCGGCGGCAGCTCCGCCTGCGGGAGCTGGTCATCCACCGGCGGGACCGGCGGGCGGCGAGCGGCCGGTTCTGGCCGCTGCGGGACGTGTCGTTCACCGTCGCCGCCGGGGAACGGGTGGGCGTGATCGGCCGCAACGGCAGCGGCAAGAGCACCCTGCTGCGGCTGATCGCCGGGGTGCTGATCCCCGACGAGGGACGGGTCCGGGTGCGCGGCGACGTGGCCCCGCTGCTGGAGCTCAGCGCCGGATTCGCGGGCGACCTGACCGGCCGGGAGAACCTGCACCTCGTCGGTGGCCTGCACGGGTTGTCCCGGGTTTACCTCAGACGACACTTCGATGACATCATCTCCTTCGCTGGCGAGCAGGTCGAGCGGGCCGTCGACACCCCGGTACGGCACTACTCCTCCGGGATGAAGATCCGGCTCGGCTTCGCGATCATCTCCCGGCTGCCGCACCCGGTCCTGCTGATGGACGAGGTGACGGCGGTCGGGGACGCGGAGTTCCGCGCGAAGTGCTACGCCACGATCGACCGACTGCTCGCGGAGGGGCGCACCTTGGTGCTGGTGTCACACAACGAGAAGGACCTGACCCGGTTCTGCCGTCGGGGTCTCTACCTCGACGGCGGCCGGTTGACCGTCGACGGGACCCTCGACGAGGCGCTCGCCGCATACCACCGGTCGGTCGCCCGGTGAGCTCGCCCGCATCCGGGGCGCTGGCGGTCGTGCTCGCCGCCGGTGACCCGGCCACGCCGCTGCCCGACGACGCCGTCACCCACCTGACCGACCAGTGGCGGGCCGCCGGCGCGGCCGACGTGCGGGTCGCCGCCGACCTGTCCGAACTGGCCACGCTGGCCGGGCAGGCGACCGGGCCGGTGCTGCTGTCCGGGCCGGACCTGGTGGCGCACGCCACCGTGCTGCGGCACCTGGCCACCCACCCGGCCGCCGGCACGGTCGCGCTGGTGCTGGCCGACCCGCCGGCCCCCGGGCACGCCGCCGTGCGGGAGGACCGTGGCCAGGTGGTCGCCGCCGGCCCCGCCGACACGCTGCCCGGGGCCACCGGCGGCTTCGGCGGCGCGCTGCGGGTCGCCGCCGCCGACGTGCCCGCGCTCGCCGCCGCCGCCCGGGCCGCCGCCCGGACCCCCTCCGTCACGCCGGCCCGCCCCGGCCCCGCCGTCACGGCGGACGGGCCGGGCGGTGTCACCCCGTCGGGCGGGGCGGGGGTGGACCGGGTGGTCGCCGAGCTCACCGCCGGGGGGACGCTCACCTTCGCCCACCGGGTACGCCTGCTCGTCGCGCGTCGGGTCGTCGACCCGACCGGGCTGGCCGCCGCCCGCGCAGAACTGGCCGGGGTGGACGAGGACGCCGCCGCGCTGCGGTTGGCGGTGAAGGAACGGGACGACTTCTTCACCACGTACTTCGTCTCCACCTGGTCGCCGTACGTGACGAAGGCGTGTGCCCGGCTCGGGTTGACGCCGACCGGCGTCACCATGATCTCGGTGTTGTTCGCGGCGGTCGCGGCGGTGCTGTTCGGCGTCGCCGAGCGGTGGTCGCTGGTGACCGGCGGCGTGCTGCTCTACCTGGGCTTCGTGCTGGACTGCGTGGACGGGCAACTGGCCCGCTACACCCGCGAGTTCAGCCCGTGGGGCGGCTGGCTGGACACCATGGCCGACCGGGCCAAGGAGTACCTGGTATACGCCGGCCTCGGGTTCGGGGTGGCGCACGCCGGGCTGGGCGACGGCTGGGCGCTGGCGATCGCCGCGATGGTCCTGCAGACCGTCCGGCACCACACCGACGCCTGGTACGGGGTGCTGCACGACGAGGCGGCCCGCCGCCCGAAGGCCGCCACCCCCGGCGGCGGCCTCGGCGACAGGCTGAACGCCGCGTCGAACCGGGTGCAGGCGGACACCGGCTCGGTGTCGTACTGGCTGAAGCGGACCGTGGTGTTCCCGATCGGGGAACGCTGGGCGCTGATCGCGCTCACCGCCGCGCTGTTCGACCCGCTGGTCAGCCTGGTGGCGGTGCTGGTCTGGGGCGGGTTGGCGTTCGCGTACACCGGCGCGCTGCGTACCCTGCGGGCCCGGTTCCTGCGGGTGCCGGCGCTCGGCACGGTCGACGCCGGCCTGCACCGCGACGACGGCCCGCTGCTGCGTCGGCTCGGCGGGCGGCTGCCGGCGCAGTTGCCGCTCGCGGCGTTGGCCGCCCTGGCCGCGTTCGCGCTGCTCGGGGCGGCGCTGGCCGGCTGGGACGGGGCACGCTGGGCGGCCGCGCCGGCCCTGCTGGGGCTGCTCGCCGCCGGGCTGGCCGCCCGGGGCCGGGCCGAGGGGGCGCTGGACTGGCTGGTGCCGGCCGCGCTGCGGGCCGCCGAGTACGTCTTCGCGGTCGCCGTCGGGGTGGCCGGGGACGTGCCGCCGCCGCTGGTCTTCGGGTACCTGTTCGGGCTCACCCTGCTGCACTACGACCTGGTGGCGCGGCTGGAGAAGCGGCAGGCCGCCCCGCCGTGGCGGGACCTGACGCTCGGCTGGGAGGGGCGGTCGGCCCTGTTGACCGTGGCGCTGATCGCCGGGTTCGCGTGGCTCGGAATGGCTACACTGACCGCGTACCTTTTTGTGGTTTTTGTGTGGAGAGTGATCGCCACCTGGGTGGTCCGGCCGGCCGGCGCGGCGCGGTAGGGCGGCGACGCTCGCCCGGGTGACCGTGGGGGCCGGCGGATGACGCTGATCAGCTTCGTCGTACCGGTCCACCGGGTGCAGGGCTACCTGCGTGAATGCCTGGACTCGTTGCTCGGGCAGGCGTTCGACGACGTCGAGGTGATCGCCGTCGACGACTGCTCCCCGGACGCCAGCTCGGAGATCCTCACCGGGTACGCCGGCCGGGACCCCCGGGTCCGGGTGGTCCGGCTGACCGGCAACGTCGGCCTCGGTCCGGCCCGCAACGTCGGGCTGGACCGGGCCACCGGCGAGTACGTCTGGTTCGTCGACGGCGACGACTGGCTCGTCCCGGACCGCCTGCCGGTGATCGCCCGGCGGCTGCGCGCCACCCGCCCCGACGTGCTGCTGGTCGACCACGTACGGGTGCGCTGGGACCATACCGCCACCCGTAGCGCGTGGCGGGACATCTTCCCGGAACCGGTCGGGGCGGAGACCTTCCGGCTGCGGGACCGGCCGGAGGTGGTCGGGCTGCTGCACACCGCCTGGAACAAGCTCATCCGCCGGGAGTTCCTGCTCGACCTGGGGCTACGCTTCGCCCCCGGCTGGTACGAGGACGTGTCGTTCACCTACCCGGCGCTGCTGGCCGCCGAGCGGATCGGCCTGCTGGACCTGGTCTGCGTCAACTACCGGCAGCGGCGGGCCGGGGCGATCACCCGCACCACCGCCGACCGGCACTTCGACGTGTTCGACCAGTGGGACCGGGTGTTCCGGTTCCTCACCGCGCACGGCGACACCGTCGGGGGGCGGGAGCTGCGCCCGGTGCTGTTCGAGCGGATGATCTGGCACTACCTGGCGGTGCTCGGCAACGGGCAGCGGATCGCCCCGGAGCTGCGGGCGGCGTTCTTCGACCGGATCACCGCCGACCACGCCCGGTGGCGGCCAGCGGAGGGCCACCGTACGCCGGGCGGGGCCGAGGGGCTCAAACACCGGCTGGTGGCGGCCGGCCGGTGGCGGGCGTTCAGCGCGTTGCGCGCCGCCCGCCAGGCCGGCACGACCGCCCGTACGGCGCTGCGGCAGGCGGGCCGGCGGGGCGGCCTGGCACTGCGGGGTACGGCCGGGCTGGGCCGCGCCGCCGCGCTACGCGCCTTCTACCAGGCGGAGCTGCGTCGGCCGGTCGACCCGACGTTGGCCGTGTACGCCGCGTACTGGTACCGGGGGTACGCCTGCAACCCGGCTGCGATCCACGCCGCGGCCCGCCGACTGGCCCCGCACGTACGCGGGATCTGGGTGGTCCGTCGGGACCGGGTGGACGCCCTGCCGCCCGGCGTGGAGTACGTGGTGGCCGGCACCCGGGCGTACTTCCGGGCGCTGGCCCGGGCCCGCTGGCTGGTCAACAACGTCAACTTCCCGGACTACGTGCGCAAACGCCCCGGCAGCGTGCACCTGCAGACGCACCACGGCACGCCGGTCAAGGTGATGGGGCTGGACCAGCAGCGGTACCCGGCCGGCGCGCCGGGCATGGACTTCGCCAGGCTGCTGCGCCGGATCGACAGGTGGGACTACAGCGTCTCGGCGAACAGCTTCTCCACCCAGATGTGGGAGCGGGCGTATCCGGCCTCGTACACCACCCTGGAGGTCGGTTATCCGCGCAACGACCGGCTGGTGACCGCCACCGCCGGGGAGGTCGCCGAGGTGCGGGCCGCGCTGGGCGTCGCCCCCGGCGCGCGGGTGGTGCTCTACGCCCCCACCCACCGCGAGCACCTGCCCGGCTACCGGCCCCCGTTCGACCCGGGGCGGCTGCTCGACGTGCTCGGCCCGACCGGGCGGCTGCTGGTGCGCAGCCACTACCTGCACGACCGGGAGCCGGACGGAACCGGTTGGCCGGTCGGGGACCCACGGGTCGTCGACGTCAGCGACCACGCCCCGGTCGAGGACCTCTACCTGGCCGCCGACGTCCTGGTGACCGACTACTCGTCGGCGATGTTCGACTACGCCGTGCTGGACCGGCCGATCGTGCTGTACGTGCCGGACTGGGCGGCGTACCGGTTGACCCGGGGGGTGTACTTCGACGTCACCGCGCAGCCGCCGGGGCCGGTGGCGGTCACCTTCGCCGACCTGCTGGACGTGTTCGTCTCGGGGGCGGTGACCTCGGCCGACGCCGAGCGGGACCGGCAGCGGTTCCGGGCCCGGTTCTGCCTCTGGGAGGACGGCCACGCCGCCGAGCGGGTGGTCCGCCGGGTCTTCCTCGACCAGTCGAAGTGACCGTAGGTGAGCGCGCTCGAACGCTGCGGAATCGGGGGCATTTAATAGGCCTGTTACGAGCAGAACATGGCACGTTTACCCGATGTCCCCGGCCGATGATGCTGGCCACAGTCATTTGCGTTGTCGCCCGGCGAGGTACGGGGAGGTGCGGTGTCCACCGTCGCGTTGAAGGATGTCTCCAAGGTGTTCCCGGACGGAACGCTCGCGGTTGACAACATCAACCTCGACGTCAACGACGGCGAGTTCATGGTCCTGCTCGGGCCGTCCGGCTGCGGGAAGTCGACCGTGCTGCGGATGGTCGCCGGTCTGGAGGACCCGACCAGCGGCGCGGTGATGCTCGACGGCGAGTTCGCCAACGACCTGCCGCCACGGGACCGCCGGATCGCCATGGTCTTCCAGGACTTCGCGCTCTACCCGCACATGACCGTCGGCGACAACATCGCGTTCCCGCTGAAGCTGGCCGGGGTGGAGCAGCCGCCGCGCGACGAGCGGGTGGCCGGGGTGGCCAGCGCGCTGGGCATCGGGGACGTGCTGGGCCGCCGGCCGAGCCAGCTCTCCGGTGGCCAGCGGCAGCGGGTCGCGATGGGCCGGGCCATCGTCCGGCGACCCGGCCTCTTCCTGATGGACGAGCCGTTGTCGAACCTGGACAGCGGGCTCCGCGCCGAGCTGCGCGCGGAGATCTCCGCGCTGACCCGGGAGCTGGGCGTCACCACCATCTACGTGACGCACGACCAGGCCGAGGCGCTGACCATGGCCGACCGGGTCGCGATCATGCGCAAGGGCGTGCTCCAGGACGTCGGCACCCCCACCCAGGTGTACGGACGTCCGGCCACCCTCTACGTCGCCGCGTTCCTGGGCAGCCCCCGGATGAACCTGCTGGAGGCGTCGGTCTACGTCCACCTCGACCGCTATGTCGCGCTGAACCTCGGTGAGCAGTCGCTCTACCTGCCGTGGGACGACATCCGCAGCCGGACGGTCGCCCACTACCACGGCGAGCGGATCGTGGTCGGGATGCGGGCCGAGGCGCTCACCCCGGTCGCCCCGGACGCGCCGGGCGACATCCTCCAGGGCCGGATCCGGTACCTGGAGCACCACGGCCACGAGTCGCTGGCCTTCCTGGACGTCGGCGCGACCGCCGTGGTGGTGGACGAGCTGGGCGGCAAGGCCGGCGAGTCCGGTTCGGTCGGGCGTGGCCTGCGCCGCGGCCTCGGGCAGGTGGTGCAGCGACTCACCGGCCGGTCGACTGAGCCGACGGAGCCGGAGGCCCGCGACGACGGTCGGACGAGCGTGCTCGGCGATCCGGGCCGGCACCACCGCCGGCCGGCGGAGCTGGCGGTCCGGCTGGCCCCGTATCCGGCGGTCACCGCAGGCCAGCCGCTGGCCGTCTCGGTACGGATGGACGCCGTGCACTTCTTCGACGAGCGCGGTGACCGGATCGACGTGGGCTGGCGCTGAGCGGGCCGTGCGCTGAGCGGGCCCGGACCGGCTGTCCTCCGCCGTCGTGGTGACCCGCCGTCGTGGTGACCCGCCGTCGTGGTGACCCGCCGTCGTGGTGACCCGCCGTCATGCCCGACGACGTGTCCCCGGCGCGGCGCGGCCTGCTCCGCCGGATTGTCGCGGTGAGTAGTTCCAGGGCTAGGTGAAGCACTGCCCTCCGGAGGCTTTGCTCTGCACCCATCGGCGCGACGGAGACCCGGCGTAAGGGGCGACCGACCGAGTCGAAGGGCAGGCAACCGCGAAGAGCCTGGTGGATAGGGGGTGTCGCGGATGCGGGTGCAGAGCAAAGGAAGAAAAAGACTCACCGGGAGGTCCCGTCAGGATCACTCGTGGTGAACAGGGCTGTCGGGATGCAGGCGATTACTGATAGCGACGGATTCCTTCGGTGGCCCCTTGGTCGGCCAGTTGCCGGTTGACCGGCGGGGCCGATTGTTCAACGTCGCGTCGGTTGTTCCGTTGGTTACCGGCTAGTAACGTGTGGGCATGTCCATCGACACGCGCCAGGTGGCCGCCGGTCTGCTCGCGGCGGTTCCGTTCGCCCGTACGCTCGATCTCGAGGTCGTCGAGGTCGCGCCGGAAGACGACGGCGGGGTCCGCGCGGCGCTCCGGCTGCCCGACACCCCGGCGACCCACAACCATGTCGGCGGCCCGCACGCCGGCGCGATGTTCACCCTGGGGGAGAGCGCCTCCGGCGCGGTGGTGCTGGCCGTCTTCGGGCACCTGCTCGACCGGGCGACGCCGCTGGCCGTGCACGCCGAGATCGGCTACCGCAAGCTGGCGATGGGCCCGGTGACCGCCACCGCCCGCCTCGGCCGCCCACCCGCCGAGGTGGCCGCCGAGCTGGAGTCCGGGCGGCGTCCGGAGTTCCCGGTGGCCGTCGAGATCGCCACCGCCGACGGCGTCGTCACCGCCACCATGACCGTGCGCTGGACGTTGCGCCCGCACGGCTGACCGGCGCACGAATCGCGTTTGCCCGGGTGGCCCGCTGGTTAGATTGATGCCGTGCTGGGCCTACCTGATCACGTGACCGCCTGTCTCTTCGATCTGGACGGCGTGCTGACGCAGACCGCCCAGGTGCACAACGCCGCCTGGACCGAGACCTTCGACGCGTTCCTGCGGGCCCGGGCCACCGCGACCGGTGAGCCGTACCGGCCCTTCGACCCGGGCGACGACTACAACAGGTACGTCGACGGCCGCCCCCGGGCGGACGGGGTACGCACCTTCCTCGCCTCCCGCGGCATCGCGCTGCCCGACGGGGAGCCGGACGACCCGCCCGGCGCGGAGACCGTGCACGGCATCGGCAACCGCAAGAACGTCGTCCTGCTGGAACGGCTGCGCACCGGCGGGGTGGAGGTCTACCCCGGCTCGGTCGCCTACCTGGAGGCGGCGTCCGCCGCCGGGCTGCGTCGGGCCGTGGTCACCGCCAGCGCCAACGGCCGCGAGGTGGTCGCCGCCGGTGGCCTGGAGCCGCTGCTGGAAGCCCGGGTCGACGGCCTGGTCGCCCGCGCCGAAGGGCTCCGTGGCAAACCACACCCGGACACCTTCCTCGCCGGGGCGCGACTGCTCGGCGTGGTGCCCGCGCAGGCGGTGGTGTTCGAGGACGCGCTGGCCGGGGTGGCTGCCGGCCGGGCCGGCGGGTTCGGCTACGTGGTCGGCGTGGACCGGGTCGGGCAGGCCGACGAGCTGCTCGCCCAGGGCGCCGACATCGTGGTGCGCGACCTCGGCGACCTGCTCAGCGGCGGGCTGGGCGGATGATCCGGGAACGGACCTTCCCGGTCGAGCCGTGGCACGTCCGGGAGGTGCGGCTCGACCTGGACATCCTCGCCCAGTCGGAGTCGCTGTTCGCGCTCTCCAACGGCCACATCGGGCTGCGCGGCAACCTGGACGAGGGCGAGCCGCACGGCCTGCCCGGCACCTACCTCAACTCGTTCTACGAGCTGCGTCCCCTGCCGTACGCCGAGGCCGGCTTCGGTTTCCCCGAGTCCGGGCAGACCGTCGTCAACGTCACCAACGGCAAGCTGATCCGGCTCATGATCGACGACGAGCCGCTCGACGTCCGGTACGGCGAGGTCCTCGACCACGAACGGGTCCTCGACCTGCGCGCCGGCACCCTGCACCGCACCCTGCACTGGCGGTCCCCCGCCGGCCGAGAGGTCAAGGTGCGCAGCACCCGGCTGGTGTCGTTCCGGCAGCGGTCGGTCGCCGCCATCGACTACGAGGTCGAGGCGGTGGACGGCCCGATCCGGGTGATCCTCCAGTCCGAGCTGGTGGCCAACGAGAGCCTGCCGGCGCAGAGCCGGGACCCCCGGGTCGCCGCGGTGCTGGAATCCCCGCTGCTCGCCGAGGAACAGCTCACCCGGGACAACGGCGGCCTGCTGATCCACCGTACGAAGGTCAGCGGCCTGCGGGTCGCCGCCGCCATGGACCACCAGGTGCGCGGCCCGGCGCGCACCACCGTCGGCACCGAGGGGTACGACGACTGGGTCCGCACCACCGTCGGCTGTGTGCTGGAGCCGGGGCAGAAGCTGCACGTGGTCAAGCTGCTCACGTACGGCTGGTCGAGCCGGCGGTCCCTGCCGGCCCTGCGCGACCAGGTCGGCGCGGCCCTGGCGGCGGCCAAACTGGACGGCTGGGAGGGCCTGCGCCGCGAGCAGCGGGAGTACCTGGACGAATTCTGGGAAGCCGCCGACGTACGCGTCGAGGGCGACCCGGAGGTGCAGCAGGCGGTACGGTTCGGGCTGTTCCACGTGTTGCAGGCCGGCGCCCGCGCCGAGCGTCGACCGATCGCCGCCAAGGGGCTGACCGGCCCCGGCTACGACGGGCACGCGTTCTGGGACACCGAGATGTTCGTGCTGCCGGTGCTCACGTACACCCAGCCGAGCGCGGTGCGGGACGCCCTGCACTGGCGGCACTCCACGCTTGAGCAGGCCCGCGAGCGGGCCCGGACGTTGAACCTGGCCGGCGCGGCCTTCCCCTGGCGCACCATCGAGGGCCCGGAGTCGTCGGCGTACTGGCCGGCCGGCACGGCGGCCTTCCACATCGCCGCCGACGTCGCCGACGCGCTGCGCAGGTACGTGCTGGTCACCGGGGACACCGAGCTGGAGCAGGCGATCGGGCTGGAGCTGCTGGTCGAGACGGCCCGGCTGTGGCGTTCGCTCGGGCACCACGACCGGCACGGCGAGTTCCACATCGACGGGGTCACCGGGCCGGACGAGTACACCGCCGTCAAGAACGACAACATCTACACCAACCTGATGGCCCAGCGGAACCTGCTGGCCGCCGCCGACGTAGCGATGCGCTACCGCGACCAGGCGTTCCGGCTCGGGGTGACCGAGGAGGAGGCGGCGGCCTGGCGGGACGCCGCGCACGCCATGCACGTCCCGTACGACGACGAGGTCGACGTGCACGAGCAGGTCGAGGGGTTCACCCGGCTGGAGGAGTGGGACTTCGAGCAGACCCCGCCGGACAAGTACCCGCTGCTGCTGCACTACCCGTACTTCGACCTGTACCGCAAGCAGGTGGTGAAGCAGGCCGACCTGGTGCTGGCGATGCACTGGCGCGGCGACGCGTTCACCCCGGCCGAGAAGATCCGCAACTTTCTCTACTACGAGCGGCGGACCGTCCGGGACTCGTCCCTGTCGGCCTGCACCCAGGCGGTGCTGGCCGCCGAGGTGGGCCACCCCGAGCTGGCGCACAGCTACCTGCGCGAGGCCGCGCTGATGGACCTGCACGACCTCAACGAGAACACCCGCGACGGCGTGCACATGGCCTCGCTGGCCGGGGCGTGGATCGCGCTGGTCGCCGGGTTCGGCGGCCTACGCGACCACGAGGGCCTGCTCACCTTCTGCCCCCGGCTGTCCAGCCGGCTCGGTCGGCTGGAGTTCACGGTGCAGTGGCGGCAGCTCCGGCTGCGGGTGGACATCCGGCCGCACCAGACGACGTACTCGCTGCGGCACGGCGGCCCGGACACCGTCCTGGAGCTGCTGCACCACGGCGAGCCGGTCCGGGTGACCTGCGTCCAGCCGGTCACCATGCCGGTGCCGCCGCCCCGGCCGTCCGGTCCGCCGCCGACGCAGCCTCCCGGCCGCGCCCCGCTCCGCCAGGCCGACCAGATCCGCGAGTGAGCGCCGACGCCCGGAGGCCGGGGCCGGCGCCCGCCGCGGGTCAGCGGTGCCGCTCCGGGCGGCCGGTGGTCGACGGACGGCCGGCGGCGTCGTGCGGGGCCATCGCGCGTGGGTCGTCGGCCGTCCGCGCCTGAGCCGCCTCGTCCGCCCAGTCCTGGCCGCGTCGGACGTCCTCGCGCGGTCGCTGTTCTTCGTCACGCTTCCGGGGCTGCTGGTCCATGACGATTCTCCCGTCGTCGTCCGTGGCGGATGAGCGCCGTCGGTCTTCCGCCGTCGGTCTCCCGCCGCCGTCGGTCTCCCGCCGTCGGTTTCCCGCCTGTCGGGGGGATCACCTGGCGCGCCGGTCAGCGGGACGGCTACCCGGCATCATCCAGGGCAAACCCACCCGGGTCGCTCCGGAAAGGCGACCGGCTCCCAGCGGCGCGGGCTCCGGCGGCGGCTGTCCGCAGGGTTCGGCGGCGGCTGTCCGAGGTGTTCGGTGGCGGTTGTCCGAGGGCCGAGGTACGACTGTCGGCCGGCGCGCCGGGTACTCCCACCGACGACCGACGACCGACGAGTTGATCCACCGGCGACCCGTCGGTGGGCGTACCGGCGACCTGTCGGCGGACGGTAGGGCGGGAGGAACAGCGAGATGACCGTGGACGTGCGGACGACCGAGGTGACCATTCCCGCCGCCGGTGTCGAACTCGCCGCCGACCTGCGGGTACCCGCCGAAACGGCCGGGACCGTGCTGTTCGCCCACGGCAGCGGTTCCTCCCGGCACAGCCCGCGCAACCTGGCGGTGGCCCGCGCGCTCAACGACCGGGGACTCGCCACCGTCCTGATCGACCTGCTGACCAGCGACGAGGAGCAGGTGGACGAGCGGACGGCGGAACTCCGGTTCGACATCGGCCTGCTCGGTGACCGGTTGGCCGCGATCGTCGACTGGCTGGCCGTCGAGCCGACGCTCGGGCGGCTGCCGATCGGACTGTTCGGGGCGAGCACGGGAGCGGCGGGAGCGCTCGTCGCGGCGGCGGCCCGACCGGAACGGGTACGGGCGGTGGTGTCCCGGGGCGGCCGTCCGGACCTGGCCGGCGCGGCCCTGTCCCGGGTACGCGCGCCCAGCCTGCTGCTGGTCGGTGGCCTGGACGAGCAGGTGATCGCGCTGAACGAGACCGCCATGTCCCCCCTTGACGGGGTTGGGGAGCTGCGGGTGGTGCCCGGCGCGACGCACCTGTTCGAGGAGCCGGGCACCCTGGCGCAGGTCGCCGACGAGGCCGCCGCCTGGTTCACCACCCACCTGCGACCCTGACGCGCCCCGCCCCCCACCCCGCCCCGCACGCCACCCCGCCCTGCCCTGCCCTGCACGCCCCCCCACCCCACCCCGTCCCGCCCTGCCCCGACACGCCACTCCGTCCCGCCGTGCCGCCCGCCATCTCGGTGATGTTGTGGGGTCCCGACACCAGGACACCCCCACATCGCGGAACTGGGCGCGGGTGGCGGCGGCGGCCCGGGGCGGCCCGGGGTGGGCCGGGGTGGGCCGGGGACGGCGACTGGACGGCTCGGGGCGGTCAAGGGGTGGTGGGGGGCGGGAGGTCGGCGCGGCGGTGGCGCAGGATGGTGTCCACCACCCGGTACGCGACAGCGGTGATCGGCACCGCCACGAACGCGCCAGCGATCCCGGCGACCAGCGCGCCGGCGGTCACCGCCACCAGGATCACCGCCGGGTGCAGGCGTACCTGACGCTTCATGATCAGCGGCTCCAGGAGGTTGCCCTCGGTCTGTTGCACCGCGATCACCGCCGCGAGGACGAGCAGCGCGGTGCCGGGACCGTTCGCGGCGAGCGCCACCAGGACCGCGATCGCGCCGGCCACGGTCGCCCCGATGATCGGGATGAACGCGCCGATGAACGTGATCAGCGCCAGCGGGAACGCCAGTGGCACCCCGAGCAGGACCAGCGCCAGACCGATCCCGACCGCGTCGATCGCCGCGATCATCACGGTCCCCCGGCTGTACGCGCCGAGGGTCCGCCAGCCGGCCCGGCCCGCGTCGTGGGCGATCGCGCGGTTCCGCTCGGAGACCCGGCCGACCACCCACCACCACATCGGTCGGCCGTCCTTGAGCAGGAAGAACAGCAGTACGAGGGCGAGCAGCACCGACCCGGTCGCCTCGACGGCGGTACGGGCGCCGGACACCGGGTCGGGGGAGTTGGAGCTGAGCCCGCGCTGTGCCTGCCGGATCAACCGGTCGAGTTGGGTGTCGCTGACCGGCAGGGTGGAGGTGACGAAGTCCCGGGCGCGCGAGACGCCCTGGTCGACCTCCTGCGCCAGCTCGCCGAACTGGTCGGCGGTCAGGCTCCAGACCAGCGCGACCGAGCCGAAGAGGAACCCGAGCAGCAGCAGCACGGTGAGCAGCGCGGCGAGCGAGCCGGGCAGCCGCAGCCGGCGCAGCAGCCGGGTCACCGGGTCGAGCAGCGCGGCGAGGAAGAGGGTGGCGGCCAGCGCGATCGCCAGCGGAGCCAGCATCACCGCGATCCGGCCGAGCAGGTACAGCGCCAGGACGACCACCACCAGGCAGGCGCTCCACACCACCACCGAACGCGCCAGCCAGGGCAGCCGGTCCCAGGTGCCCCGCAGGCCGCCCGATGCTGCCCCCCGGTCGGCGGCACGCCCGTCGTCGTCCTCGATCACGTGGACCCTCCTCGATCTCGCCGCCCGGGTACCCGTAACCGGGCGACCCGACACCCTGCCCGGCCCGGGCGACCCGACACCCGGCCTCCCGGCCGGGTGTCGTGTTTGCCCCATCGTGCCGGGGGAAGGCAGAGGCGGACCGACGAACAGGGGAGAACCTCGTGAGCGACTTCATGGACAAGGCCAAGAATTTCGCCGACCAGCACGACAAGCAGGTCGACCAGGGGCTGGAGAAGGCCGGCGACCAGATCGACGAGCGCACCGGCGGCAAGCACGGCAAGCAGATCGACCAGGGCGTCGACCAGGCGCAGCGGCGTACCGGCGAAGGCGACCAGGTGCGCTGACTTCAGGTTCGGTCACCGGGGGCTCTGGTCAGGATCGACCTCTCTCGCTACTATCCGCAATCAGGGCATGACTCGACGTCGAGTCGTGGGCGGCGGACGTGGCGACCGCACCGGCTGTGGGAGCCGACGAGAGGACGGTCCGGTGACCGAGACGAGCGCGCAGCGCTATCCGTTCAGCATCCCCGACCGGCTCGAACTCGATCCGCGGCTGGCCGAGCTGCGGCGCGACGAGCCGCTGGTCCGCGTCCGGCTGCCGTACGGTGAGCCGGCCTGGCTGGCCACCCGGCACGCCGACGTGCGGACGGTGCTCGGGGACCCGCGGTTCAGCCGGGCCGCCGCGGCCGGTCGTGACGAGCCCCGCAACGTGCCCGACCAGCGGGAGACCGGCATCCTCGGGATGGATCCGCCCGAGCACACCCGGTTGCGCCGGGTGGTGGCCAGGGCGTTCACCGCGCGCCGGGTCGAGGAGCTGCGACCGGGCACCCGTCGGATCGCCGACGAGCTGGTCGACGGCATGCTCGCCGCCGGCGCCCCCGCCGACCTGGTCGCCCACCTGGCCACCCCGCTGCCGATCCGGGTCATCTGCGACCTGCTGGGCGTGCCGGTAGCCGACCAGGACGACTTCCACGCCTGGTCCGAGGCGATCGTCTCGACCACCTCGCTGCGCCCCGACCAGGTCCGGGAGTATCTGGACAATCTGCGCGCGTACATGGCCGGACTGGTCGCCCAGCGGCGTAGCGCCCCCACCGACGACCTGATCGGCGCGATGGTCCGGGTCCGGGACACCGACGCCGAACGGCTCAGCGAGGACGAGCTGGTCGGGCTCGCCGCCGGGCTGCTGGCAGCCGGCCACGAGACCACGGTGAACCAGATTCCGAACCTGGTGTACGTGCTGCTCACCGAGCCGGAGCAGTGGGCGCGGCTACGGGCCGAGCCGGAACTCGTGCCGAACGCCGTCGAGGAGCTGCTGCGTTTCGTCCCGCTCGGCACGACCGCGGGTTTTCCCCGGTACGCCACCGAGGACGTGGAGCTGGGTGGGGTGCTCGTCCGGGCCGGTGAGCCGGTGCTCGTCTCGATCCCCTCGGCCAACCGCGACGAGCGGGTCTTCGTCGAACCGGACCGGGTCGATCTGGCCCGGCAGGTCAACCCGCATCTCGCCTTCGGGCACGGCGTCCACCACTGTGTCGGGGCGCAGCTCGCCCGGATGGAGCTCCAGGTCGTCCTGAGCGCCCTGCTCGACCGGACGCCGGAGCTGCGGCTCGCCGTGCCCGAGTCGGAACTGACCTGGAAGACCGGTCTGCTGGTGCGCGGCCTGACCAGCCTGCCGGTGAGCTGGTGAGCGAAAGGAGACCCCTGTGAACTCGGCGTGGCGGGTGACCGTCGACCCCACCCGGTGCATCGGATCCGGCATCTGCACGGGCGCGGCACCGGAGCACTTCGTCCTCGTTGACGGCCTGTCCTGTCCCCGGGAGGAGCTGATCGAACCGGCCGACGCCGTGATCGACGCGGCGGAGTCCTGCCCGGTGGAGGCCATCCGGGTCGCCGACGCGGTGAGCGAACGGCGGATCGCCCCCGAACTCTGACCCCCGCCCGAACTCTGGCCCCCGCCGAACTGACGCCGTGCCGTCCCCCGGGGCGACACGGCGGCACAGCGTCAGCGCTGCTTCTCCCGCAGCTCCGCCACGGTGGTCGGGCGACCGCTGAACGCGTCCCGCAGCCGGTCCACCAGACCGGTGCCCGGGGCGAGGTGCGGGAAGTTACGGATGTCGAACCGGTACCTCCGGCCGCCGCGCCGACCCCCCACGGCCGCCCGATCTTCCGGGAAGTGGAGCTGAGAAGGAAGCCCGGGGCCGCCGGTGACGGTTGGGCGGGTCCTGGCCGGGTAAGCGCCGCCGTGACCGCGTCCCGCCCGTACCCCCGCTCGGGGACCGACCGCACCGGCCGAGGTCGGAATGCCCGCACCGGCCAGGGGCGCTCCCGGCGGCCCTTCATCCGGTGGGCCCGGCACCAGTTGGCGCGGAGTCGCTACCAGGGCAGCCGGGCGGCGCGGTTGCGCCGCCGACAACTGCAGATCATCGCGCTGATCGCCACCCAGGCCGGGGCGGCGGCGGCGCTGGCGTGGTGGCTGTCGGCGAACGTGCTCGGCAACCCGAACCCGGTCTTCGCCCCCACGGCGGCGGTGGGCACCATCGCGGCGGCGATCGGCCAGCGCACCCGCCGCACGCTCGAACTGCTGATCGGGGTCGCGCTCGGCATCGTCATCGGTGACATCCTGATCTACCTGGTGGGCGCGGGAACCTGGCAGACCGGCTTCATCGTGGGCGCGGCCATCTTCATCGCGCTGGTCTTCGCCGGCCGCGGGGGCACGGTGGTCAGCCACGTCGGCGGTACGGCGGTGCTGATCGCCACCCTCTCCTCCAGCCAACGTGATCTCGAACTGCCCCGGATCGTGGACGCCTCGGTCGGTTCCCTCGTCGGGATGGTCGTGGTGGCGCTGCTGCTGCCCCTCAACCCGCACTGGATCCTGAACCGCGCGGCGGAGCCGGTCTTCGAGCTCTTCGTCGGCCAGCTCCGCAACCTGGCGTCCGCCCTGGCAAAAGGTGACCCGGACCGGGCCCGCGCGGTGCAGGACCGACTGCGCGCCATGGGGCCGGACCGGGAGCGGTTGCGGGAGGCGCTCAGCGGCGCCGAGGAGGTGGTGCGGATCTCGCCGGCGCGCTGGCACCGCCGGCAGGAGTACGAACGGTACGCCGTCGGCGTCAAGCACATGAACCGGATGATCGACACCTGCACCGACCTGGCGCGACGCAGCGCCACCCTGCTGGAGTACGGCGAACCCGTACCACGCGAGTTGTCGGCGGCCGTCGGGGAGCTGGCCGACGCGGTCGAACAGCTCCGCCGGGAGAGCCGGCGCCAACGTCCGCACGGTGAGACCCGGAAAGGCGCGTTGGCGGCGGCGTCGACGGCCGGTCGGGCGCGGCAGCACCCGCTCCGACCGTTCGGCGAGGCGGTACTCACCCAGATCCGGGCCGCCGCGAGCGACCTGGTCCGGGCCACCGGGGTGCGCCCGGCGGAGGCGAACCGCCTGGTACGGCGGGAGGTGCTACGCGCGGTGCACGCCGACCGGTCCCCGGACGTCGACCCGTCCCAGGACGACGACGTCTCATCCCCGGACGAAGGCTCGTACCAGGACGACGACTCGTCCCCGGGCTCGACCCGGGAGGACGACTCGTACCGTGACCCGGCCGAGGAGAGCGACTCGCCGCCGGGCTCGGCCCGGGGCGGGTGAGGGTGGTCGGGCCGGCCGCCCGGTGGGGCGACCGGCCCGGGGCGTCCGGTCAGGAGCTGTAGCCACGTTCGGCGATCCAGTGCGCCAGCCGGTCGGTGCTCATCCAGTACTCGCCGACCGGGTCGGCCGGGTCCGCGATCCGCACGGTGTCGCCACCGTCGCGGTAGGCGACCACGGTCAGGTAGTGCCCACCCGGGTACGAGTGCTGCCGCCCGACGCTGTCCACCGCGCTGCCCATGATGTTGGCCACCACCGGGTCTCCGGCGTCCAGCGCGTCGACCACGTCGGCGCGTAGCCGCTCGATCTGCTCGGGCCGGGCCGCCGGGCCCCGGATCTCCGTGGTCCGGTAACCGCCGCCGGTCAGCTCGTTGAGCACCCGGGTGATGTCCTCGGCGGAGGCGGTGCCGGCCTGCGTGGTGCCGAGCTTCGCGGCCAGCTCGTCCTGGCTGATCAGCTTGCCGTCGGCGGACAGGGCGATCCGGGTGGCCGCCGGACCGCAGTAGTAGAAGTTGGGCTGTGCCTGGTACGCGACGGGCACCGTACGCTCCCGGCGCTGGTCCCGGTCGTCCCGCCGGTCACCGCGGTCCCGGCTGTCGTCACGGTCGGTCGAAAGGGTGGGGCGCTGCCCGGCCACCGGCCCGTTCCCGGTCGGCCCGGCCAGGGCCGACCCGGCCGCGGCGCCGACCAGGGCCACCAGCCCGGCGGCGACCAGCCCGGCGACGGCGAGCGCACGCTCACGCTCACGCTCACGCAGGATCCAGTTCATGTCGAAGCTCCTTCGGGGGTGACGTCCCTCCGTGTCCGGCCGGAGGTGACGCCGGCACCACGTGGGCGCTCGGCTGTTCATGGAATCCGTCGGCCCTGCTCAGGCCCTACCGCCCGTTCAACGAGCCGCCCCCCGCGCCCATTCCGCCCCTGCGCCTCCCGCCGCCGCGCCCTCTCACCCCCCTGGTCCCTCCCGCCCCCTGGTCCCTCCCGCCCCCCTGGTCCCTCCCGCCTCAAGGTCAACTCGTCATCCCGGATAAGGCGGTATCCGCTGTGCGGGACACCGCCTTTTCAGGGATCTCTCTTCGGGGGCGGAGCGCGCTATCAGGCGACGGCGGCTCGCCCCCGCGCGAATTCGGTACGAACCGGACGCGGCTCGATAACCGGGACGGGCTGGGTGGGGGCGGTCAACGGGAGCAGACTGGTCGGCTCGGGCACCCGCTCGGCAGCGGCGCGCATCTCGTCCCGCAGGCTCCTGGCCGAGGCGGCGGCCAACTCGGCGGCCAGCCACGCGGCCTGCTCCCGGTCGGCGGCGGCGCGGTGCCGGGCGAGCAGATGGTCCCGGACGGCCCGACGCAGCACCATCTCCTGCTCGACCGGGTGGCGACGCGGATCCCAGCCGGCGCGCTGCGCGAGCACGTCGTCGAGCTGCGTGCGGGACAGCTCGTCACGCTCGTACGCGGCTGAGGCGGCCCGGTGCAGCCAACGTTCCCGGTCGGCGTACTCGGCGGGGGTCTGCGGCGTACGGGGCAGTGGCAGGGCGGCAGCGGCGGTCAGCCGGCGCAGATCCTCCTCGCCGGCCTGGTACGCCTGCCAGGCGGCCTCGACCTCGTCCTGGGCGGCGAGCCACTCGGCCCGGCGGCGCTCCGCGGTGGTCGCGGCCCGGTCGGCGGCGACGCCGATCTCCGTCAGGTAGCGGTCGAGATCCCGCTGCTCCTGTGTCGCCTCCACCTCCGGTTCGGCGGGCAGGACCGCCTGCCGGATCCGGTCACCGACCCGGAAGCGGTCCGGTCGGACGATCAGCATGCTGACGGCGGCCACGATCAGGCCGAGGAGGATCAGCCAGATGACAGCGGCTCGGGGAACGTCGATCAGGACGGAGGAGAGAACGGTCTGCATCATCACCAGCACCTCGTGACGAGGATGGACGGGACGGGGCTTAACTGGTTGCCGCGCGGGGTCGGAGCCTGACCTGCTCGGCGACCGGTGTCGGTCGGCCGCGCCACGAACCGCCGGCACGGGCGAGCGACGAAACTCGTCCGCGGACCGACAACCGGTCGACCGGCTGTCGACCGGGGACCGCCTGTCGACCGAGGCCTGGAGCGCCGGGGACCGGAGCGCCGGGGCGCGGCAGCCGGTCGGACAGTCGAGGCGACGGTCGAACGACCGACCCACGCGGTGATCCGGCGGCCGGGCGACGTAGTGGCCGAACGACCAGGGTCAGCGCGGTGATCCGGCAGCCGGGCGGCGCAGTGGCCGAACGACCAGGGTCAGCGCGACGGCCGACGGCCCGGGTGGCGCGACCGTCGATCGGCCGACCAGCGGCCAGGCAGTCGGTCAGCGGACAGAAAGCCGACCAGCGGCCAGGTAGTCGGCCAGAGAGCCGGTCAGCGGCCAGAAGGTCGGTCAGCCGACGGTCAGTCGTGGGGCGGACGCCTGCGGATCAGCCGAGGGGTGGACCGCGCCGGCCCAGCGGACCGTGGCCGGGAGCGACGGCCGGCGGCACGACCCGGGCCAGCGCGGGCACGACGACCGACCGGGCGACAGCGGCCGACCCGGCGGCGGGCACACCTGGCGGCTGCTCGGCGGACCCGGGGTGCGCGCCGACCGGCCGGACGGCGGTCTGCGGCAGACGTGGCACGCTGGTCGGCGTCGGCTGTGCCCCGGGCGCGACCGAAGTGGACGGCACGCCGGTAGTAGCCGGAATGGCGGCTGTAGTGGCCGGAGCGGCTGTGGCGGCCGTCGCGCCGCCGAGGGTCAGCGCGAAGACCAGTGTGGCGATCGCCAGCCGGGAAAGGACGCGTAGCGCGCGCAGCACCGTCGGCCCCAACGGACGGACGAAGGCTGACGGCTGCACCGTTCCAACCTAACCCGTGAGCGGTGTGGCCGCCTCCCCGCAGCACTGGTGTGACCGGTGCCACCGTGTCCTTCGGACCGGCGGCGTCGACGATCGGCGGGATCGGCATCGACGTCGGGCGGCGGTCGCCGCGCCACCGGCGCGGACCCGACCACTGTGGACCCGGGCCCGAGGGGTGACCAGGCCAGGGCCGGGGCGGTGCTCAGGCCAGGGGCGGGGCGTTACTCAGGTCGGTCCAGGGGCGGGGCGGTGCTCAGGTCGGGTCCAGGGCCGGATCCGTGTCGGGCTGCTCGGCGAACAGGGCCAGCAGGGCTCCCACGTGCTGGTACGCCTCGGCGGGATGCCGGAACCGCCCGGCCGGGTTCACCGTGTACTCGTTGCGCCGGCCGACCCGCGTCCGCTGGAGGTAGCCGCCGGCCTCCAGGTCGGCGACGATCGCCTGGGCGGCGCGTTCGGTCACCCCGACCTCGTCGGCGACGTCGCGGAGCCGAGCGGTCGGGTTGCGGGCGATGGCGAGCAGAACGTGTGCGTGGTTGGTGAGGAACGTCCAGTTCCGGGGGCTCCCGCTCGCGCCGCGTGTCGTCGCCATGACGGTCATGTTATGACCCGGCCCTCATGTTCCGGCCGCCCCCTCGACAGGGAGGAGTTCCGGTCGGACCGGTGAGCTGTCAACACCTGAAACGCAGATCACGTATATCTTGACGTAGTTTGCGCTCCGTGTGAACGTGGTGGCGAGCCGTGCCCGTCCCCGGGGGTCGGGGCGTACGGGCCGACCCGGCGAAGGGGTGGGAAGATGACCGTTCGCAAGGAGCCGCCTCCGACGAACCCGGCCGAGGCGCTGGCCGAGCTGCAGGCCGGCAACCGCCGTTTCGTCGCCGGCGAGAACCGGCACCCCAACCAGGACGCCGACCACCGGGCCGCCGTGGCGCAGGGGCAGCACCCGTTCGCGGTGATCGTCGGTTGCTCCGACTCCCGGCTGGCCGCCGAGATCATCTTCGACCGCGGCCTCGGTGACCTCTTCGTGGTACGCACCGCGGGGCACACCGTCGGCGCCGAGGTGCTGGGCAGCGTCGAGTACGCGGTGACCGTCCTGGGCACTCCGCTGGTGGTGGTGCTCGGGCACGACTCCTGCGGCGCGGTGCAGGCCGCCCGCGAGGCCGACGGCACCGGCACGGCGCCCCCCGGCCACCTCGGGTCGATCGTCGGCGCGGTGGTGCCCAGCCTGCGCCGGGCCGCCCGGGAGGGCGTGGACGACATCGACGGCATCGTCGACATCCACATCGCGCACACCGTCGAGGTGCTGCTGGAACGGTCGGTGACGCTGGCCCGCGCCGTCGAGCTGGGGCAGTGCGCGGTGGTCGGCATGTCGTACCGGTTGGCGGCCGGGGAGGTCCGGGTGGTGCGCGCGCTGCCGGCCGACGACCGGTACGCCCTCGCCGCCGGCCCGCTCACCCCGGCCGACCCCACCCCCCACTGACCGTCCGCCCGCGCGGAAAAGCCCTCCCCGGTACGCCGGAGGAGGGCTTTTCCGCAGGTCAGCGCGTCAGAGCAGGGACACGTGCACGTGGTCGGTGTGGTTCGAGGGGCCGCTGTACGAGCTCCACTTGGTCGACGGGAACCAGATCTGCCGGTTCCAGATGACGTAGTAGATGCCGAGCCGGTCGGCGTTGCGGACCAGGAACGCGGCGAGGTTGTTGCCGTACTTGCGTTCGTCGAGGGTGTCCCAGGAGCTGAAGCCGCTGTTCTGCAACGACCAGTCGCAGGCCCGCCCCTTCGGGTGCTCGTACGGCCCGCCCGACCGGTAGCAGCCGACGAACCGGTCGAAACCGGCCCGCTTGACCTCCTTGTACATGTGGAGGGTGCGGGGCGTGATGCAGCCGCTGGTGGTCGGGTCGTCCTCGGTGCAGCTCATCGGCGCCCAGTTGCCGTTGGAGTCGCGCCCGGGGCCCATCTTCGCCACCGGTGAGGTGGCGTCGACGTACCCGCCGGTCAGGCCGACGCCACCGACCAGGGCGAGCGCCTTCTCGGCCTCGGTCTTGCGCTTGCGCAGGATGTCGTTCTGTTTCTGCTGCTCGACCACCTCGGCGTCGAGCGCCTTCTTGGCCCGGTCCGCCTGGTCCTTGGCGGCGGCGACGGCGGCGATCCGCTTGGCGTTGATCCGGTTCATCTCGTCGAGCGCGCCGACCCGCCTGACGAACGAGTCGGGGCTGTTGGTGTCGAGCAGCAGGGCCGCCGCGCCGATCCGGCCCGTCCGGTAGGACTGGGCGGCGATCGTGGCCACCTGGGGGGTGAGCGCGTTCAGCTCGTTCTCGGCGCGTCGCCGCTCCAGGTCGAGGGTGAGCTGCCGTTCCTTTGACTTGTTCAGCTTCGCCTGCGCCTGCGCGTAGCTGCGGTTGGCCGCCTCGATCACGTCGTTGAGCATCTTCGGCTGCGCGCCGTCGTGCCCGGACGGGTTGGCGGGGGCGGCGCCGGCTGGCGCGGCGGCGGAGCCGAGGGCCACGGCGAGCGCGGCGAGCACAGCCACGGCGGGTCTCGCCCAGCGGCGTAGGGGTGCCGTCACAGTCTTCCCTTCCGTCGACCGCCGACCGGGTTAGCTGACGGGTTCGGGGCGGAAGTGGCCCCTACCGCCGAAGCGGATACACCCCACGAACCTGGTTCCCCGGCTCGCCCGTAGGCGATTAGGCGGTGGCCCCGCTGGCGCCGCTGCGCGCCGTCCGTGGCGGTGACCGGCAGCGAGGTTACCCGACAGTGCCGGTCTGGTTCTACGTCCGGATCCCGACCAAAAGCGCTATTTGACAATCCGATTCCGTCACTCGTGACACATTTATCAAGATCACGAGGGGTGATCGTCACGCTGCGGAGTTCTGCCATGTCGTATTCGTGCTCCTCGGTCAGCCCGGCCAGGACGTGGGACGGTCGGCGGATTCGACGGTGGTGGCGCGCGGGGCGCTCAGCGCGGCGAGCGCCTCGTCCCGGTCCCCGGCGGGCCGGGGCGGGCGGGGGCCGGCCGGGGCGCGACCCCGGCCGGCGGTGGTCACCAACGCGGCCAGGCCGGTGGTGATCGGTACGGCGGCGATCAGGCCGAGCGTCGCCACGATGCTGCGGACGATCTCCTGGGCGAGGAACTCGCTGGTCAGGATCTCGGTCATGCCCCGGGTGTCGGCGGTCAGCAACAGCAGCAGCGGCAGCGACGCGCCCGCGTACGCGAGCACGATGGTGTTGACCGTCGAGGCGATGTGCGCCCGGCCGACCCGGGTCGCCGCGCGGTAGAGCTGGAGTCGGGTGAGGTTCGGGTTCGCGTGGGCCAGCTCGGTGACCGTGGCGGCCTGGGTGACCGTCACGTCGTCCAGCACGCCCAGCGACCCGATGATGATGCCGGCCAGCAACAGGCCGTGCAGGTCGATGTCGGCCTGGAACATGGACAGCGTGGTGGCGTCCTCCGAGCCGTACCCGGTCAAATGGGTGAGACCGGTGGCCAGCGTGCCCAGAATGCCGGTGAGAACCAGACTGGCCAGCGTGCCGAGCACCGCGACGGACGTCTGCGCGCTGACCCCGTGGGTGAGGTACAACACCACGAACATGATCAGCGCCGCCCCGGTGACCGCCACCGGCAGCGGCGACTGACCGGCGCTGATGCCGGGCAGCACGAAGGTCAGCAGGATGCCGAAGCTGACCACCAGCCCGCCGAGCGCGGCCAGCCCGCGCCACCTGCCGAACGCCACGATCGCCACCGCGAAGACCAACGCCAGCCAGATCAGCGGCTTGCCCCGCTGGTGCGCGGCGATGTTGTAGTCACTCACCGACGGGTCGGTCGGATCGGTCAACACGACCAGCACCACCCGGTCGCCGACGTCCACCCTCGGCGCGCCCGGCCCGGCCGGGATCGGCGTCTCGACCTGCTGCCCGGCGTCCGGCCCGCTGTCCACGGACACCGTCGCCGTGCCGCACGGCCCCGCGCCGCCCTCCGGCGCCTCGGGCGTCGGCGGGCACGACTCGGTCACCAACCGGGTGACCGTGCCGTGGTAGCGCGGCGCGTCCGCGCCGCCGGGCACCTCCGGGGCGTCCCGGGGCCACAGCACCACCGCCGCGATCACGCTGAGCACGAACAGCGGCACCACCGTCGCGATCAGGATGCGACGCACCCGTGGCGACGCCGGCGCGGCCGGACTGCTGTGGTCGTGACCCATCACTACTCCAAACGATCCGCACACTGGTACGGCCAGCCCCGCCGCCCGGTTCAGCGTAAGGAAGGGCGCCTTCCTGACACCTCACCCCCGGCACCCCCCCATCGTGCCCGGGGAGCAGCATGCGCCGACCGCCGCCGTCCGGGAGGCGGACGTCACGCCAGATCCGGGCACGCCGCGACTGGTCGTCCTCGGCGCTCACCGTGGCCGCGCCGAAGTCGAACACAGGCACGTGGGCGAGGGAGTCACGCGGCGCGACGGCCAACGCGACCGCCGTCGCCTCGTCGGGCACCGTAACCGGCAGGCGCAGCACCCAGCGACCCCGGCTCGCCGCCGCCCGGATGTGCTGGCGCAGCCGTTCGACCTCGTCGGCGACCCGGTCGAGGTATGCGTACACCTGCTCCGGCGCGAGGCCCCGCCAGCGCCGCTCGAACCGCACGGCCCTGATCGCGTACGGCTCCAGCCGCTCCCAGGTCAGATGGATCACGACTGCCCTCCCGGGGCGGCGGGCGGTCCTGCCGTACCAGGGGCGGCCAGGGCGGCGACGGTCTCGCGGAGGACGGCGCCGGCCCGGGTGAGCTGGTCGGCGGCCTCGCTCCACTGCCGGCTGACCGCCTCGACGGTGGGGCCGTCCCGGCGCGCGGCGCGAAGCTGCTCCTCGGCGACCCTGATCCGGTGCGGGAACCGGTCGACCCGGTCGGCTGCCGCGCCCAGCCGTACGGCGACCATGGCCAGGGTGGCGCTCAGGTCACCGCCGCCCGCCCGCCGGCCTGGCCCGTCGCGCAGCCGTTGGACGCCCAGCCCGAGCAGCCGTTCCGCCTCGTCGACGAGGTCGAGCGCCAGTTCCGCGCCGCGCCGGGCCGCCCGCGCCGGGCCGCCCGCGCCGGGCCGGGCCACCCGTGTTCTTATCGGACCCGAAGATCAACTTTGTGGTTGATCTTCGCGCTGCTTGTGAGTGTTGGAGATCTTGGACAATTACCGTCGAAATAGAGAGGTAAGTGTCCAAGATCTCCGGTGAGCGGGTGAGCGGGTGAGCGGGTGAGAGAAGTGGCACCGTGGGGCTGGGCGGCGGTCGTCGGATGGCGACGGGCGGAGCCGGATCCCTGGGTGGGCGTCCGGGCAGGGCCGAGGTGGGTGTCCGGGCAGGGCCGGGGCGGGTGTCCGGAGGGGGGAGGCGGGTGTCCGGAGGGGGGAGGCGGGTCGGTGGGGACGTGGGCCCGGGTGGGCGTGGTCACGACCGCACTTCTGCCGGGAACTGGTAGTCCGGGTGGGGGTCCTTGTCGGGTTCCCGGGCGGCGCCGGCGGCGTTGGTCACCCGAAGGTGGATCTTGGAGCCGTCCGAGGCGGTGATCCGTAGGCCGGCGGGCGAGATGTGCACACCGGGGTACTTGCAGGGCTCCCAGGTGGTGAACGCGGCGGGCCGGGCGGCGTCGAAGAGTTGGACGGCGAACGACACCATGCGCTGTACGCGCTGCGGCGGCGGTGGCATCTCGGGCGGCAGGGCGACGGTGGCGGCCTCGGGCTTCGCCGCCGTGGCCCAGATCATCGTGGCCGAACCGGACTGGTGGGTGACCTTCACTCCGGGCGGCGAGCTGCCGCCGGCAGCGGTGTCGGCGCCGTACCGCCCGATGTTCTGGAAATCGGGGTGCGCGCTGGCGCGCAGTAGCGCCTCGATCACGTCGAGGGCGGCGATCACCTGCATGGACTCTCCGGTTCCCACCGTGCCGGGCAGTTCGGGCAGCCGCGAGTTTAGTGCGACCCTCCCGGTCGGGCCGGGTGGCGCGCGGTCAGCCGCGCTTCATGAGGCGACCCACGGCGGCCATCATCTCGCTGGCCATCTCGTCGGCGCGACCCTCGGCGGCCCCCTCGTGCAGGCAGTGCCGGGCGTGGCCGTCGAGCAGGCCGAGGGCGACCTTGTCGAGGGCCGCCTGGATGGCGGAGATCTGGGTGAGCACGTCGATGCAGTACCGGTCCTCGTCGACCATCTTCTCGATGCCCCGGACCTGCCCCTCCACCCGGCGCAGGCGCGCGAGTAGCTGGTCCTTGCTGGCGGTATAGCCCCGGATCGGCGTGGCTGAGGTCATGGCACCGAGGATAGCTTACCCCTGGGGGGTATGTTAGCGTCGTGGCCGGGATACCCCCGGCGGGTATCCTGACACGAGAGGAGTCCCCATGGTCACCAGCACGTACCAGGTCCGGGGCATGACCTGCGGACACTGCGTCAGCAGCATCACCAAGGAGGTCGGCGCGCTCGACGGGGTCAGCGACGTCCGGGTCGACCTGCCCGCCGGGCAGGTCACCGTCACCAGCGAGACGCCGCTGGCGACCGACGTCGTCCGGGCCGCCGTCGACGAGGCCGGTTACCACCTCGTGGCGTCCTGACCGGCATGAACACGGCGACGAAGCTGGGCGGTTTCGCCCTCGGCCTCGTGGCGATGTTCGGCGCGGCGTACGGGGCCGGCCAGGTGGCCGACCCCGTCGCCCCCGCCCACGGGGACGACGGCCACGGGGACGACAGCCGCGGAGGCGACGGCCACGGGGACGACAGCCGTGGGGACGACAGCCATGGCGACGGGGCCGCGTCGGGCGCGGCTGCCGGGCACCTGCCCGGCGGGTTGCAGGTCTCCGACCGGGGGTACACGTTCCGCCCGGTCGACGCCCCGGCCGGCGACTTCGCCTTCCAGATCACCGGGCCGGACGGCCGCCCGGTCACCGCGTACGACGAGGCGCACGAGAAGAGGATGCACCTGATCGTCGTACGCCGGGATCTCTCCGGTTTCCGGCACGTGCACCCGGAGCTGGGCGCGGACGGCGTCTGGCGGGTCGCCTCGCCGCTCGGGGCGCCGGGCACGTGGCGGGCCTTCGCCGATTTCACCCCGTCGGGCGGGACGTCGCTCACCCTGGGCGTCGATCTCGCCGTCCCGGGCCTGTTCACCCCGCGCACGCTGCCCCGACCGGCCGACATCGCCACCGTCGACGGGTACCGCGTCACCGTGGACGGCTACACCGTCGACCTGACCGGTGAGCTGCGCGCCGGAGCCACCAGCGAGTTGACGGCACGGGTCAGCCGGGACGGCGTGCCGGTCACCGACCTTCAGCCGTACCTCGGCGCGTACGGGCACCTGGTCGCGCTGCGGCAGGGTGACCTGGCCTACCTGCACGTGCACCCGGAGGGCGCGCCCGGGGACGGGCGGACCAGCCCCGGCCCGCAGACGCGGTTCCGCGCCGAGGTGCCGTCGACCGGTACGTACCGCCTCTACCTGGACTTCCGGCACGGCGACGTGGTCCGTACCGCCGAGTTCACGCTGCGGGCCCGCCCCGCCGACCACACCCACCCGGCCGGCTCAGCCGACCACACCCACGACTGAGCGCCCACCACCGACTGATCGGAGGTCGTCATGTCCACCGCCCGGCCCCTGCCGGTCGCAGCGCGCCAGATCGAGCTGGCGATCGGCGGCATGACCTGCGCCTCCTGCGCCGCCCGGATCGAGAAGAAACTCAACCGCCTCGACGGGGTGACCGCCACCGTCAACTACGCCACCGAGAAGGCCACCGTCCGGTACGCCGGAGACGTCACCCCGGAAAAGCTGATCGCCACCGTCGAGCAGACCGGCTACACCGCCGCCCTGCCGCCCCCGCCCGGCGGATCGGGGCCGGCCGGGGCGACGGAGCCGGTAGACGAGCTGCGGGTCGCGCGTACCCGGCTGTGGGTGGCGACGGCGCTGACCGTACCGGTGATCGTGCTGGCCATGGTCCCGGCCTGGCAGTTCACCTACTGGCAGTGGCTGTCGCTGACGCTGGCCGCGCCGGTGGTGGTCTGGGGCGGGCTGCCCTTCCACCGGGCCGCCCTGGTCAACCTGCGGCACGGCGCGGCCACCATGGACACGCTCGTCTCGCTCGGCACGCTCGCCGCGTTCGGCTGGTCGCTGTGGGCGCTCTTCCTCGGCGACGCCGGCACGCCCGGCATGACGCATCCGTTCACGTTGGACATCGGTCGCACCGACGGGGCCGGCAACATCTACCTGGAGGCGGCGGCCGGGGTGACCGTCTTCATCCTCGCCGGCCGCTACTTCGAGGCCCGCGCCAAGCGGACCGCCGGGTCGGCGCTGCGTGCCCTGCTGGAGTTGGGCGCGAAGGACGTCGCCGTGCTCCGCGACGGGGCGGAGGTGCGGATCCCCGTCGACCGGCTCGCGGTGGGGGACCGGTTCGTGGTCCGGCCGGGCGAGAAGGTCGCCACCGACGGGATGGTGGCCGAAGGCACCTCGGCGGTCGACGCCAGCATGCTCACCGGCGAGTCCGTGCCGGTCGAGGTGGCTCCGGGGGACGCCGTGGTGGGAGCCACCGTGAACGCGGGCGGCCGGCTTGTCGTCACCGCCACCCGGGTCGGCGCGGACACCCAGCTCGCCCAGATGGCGAAGCTGGTCGAGCAGGCGCAGACCGGTAAGGCCGCCGTGCAGCGGCTGGCCGACCGGATCTCCGGGGTGTTCGTGCCGATCGTGATCGCGCTCGCGGTCGGCACGCTCGGCTTCTGGATCGGCAACGGCGCCGGCCCGACCGCCGCGTTCACCGCCGCCGTCGCGGTGCTGATCATCGCCTGCCCGTGCGCGCTCGGCCTGGCCACGCCGACCGCGCTGCTGGTCGGCACCGGTCGGGGCGCGCAGCTCGGCATCCTCATCAAGGGTCCGGAGGCGCTGGAGTCCACCCGACGGATCGACACCGTCGTGCTGGACAAGACCGGTACCGTCACCACCGGCCGGATGACCCTGGTCGACGTGCTCCCCGCCGCCGGGCAGGACGCCGACGAGCTGCTGCGGCTGGCCGGCGCGCTGGAGGCCGCCAGCGAGCATCCGATCGCCCGTGCCGTCACCGCCGGCGCCGGGCAGCGTGCCGGCGCTGGCGGTGATGGCGCCGGGCAGCGTGCCGGCGCGCTGCCCGCCGTGACCGGGTTCACCAACGTCGCGGGGCTGGGCGTCACCGGCAGTGTGGACGGTCACGCCGACCTGGTGGTCGGGCGGCTCCGCCTGCTGCGGGAGCGTGGTCTCGCCGTACCGGAGGAGGTCGAGCGGGCGGTGACCGCCGCGCAGGCCAAGGGACGGACGGCGGTGCTGGCCGGCTGGTCCGGGCGGGCGCGCGGCGTCCTGGTGGTCGCCGACGTGGTGAAACCGACAAGCCGGGCCGCGATCGACCGGTTCCGGGCGCTCGGGCTGACCCCGGTGCTGCTCACCGGCGACAACACCGCCGCCGCCCGCGCCGTCGCCGACGAGGTGGGCGTGGCCGAGGTGGTCGCCGAGGTGCTGCCGGCGGAGAAGGTGGCCGTCGTCACCCGGTTGCAGGCCGAAGGGCGGGTGGTGGCGATGGTCGGGGACGGGGTCAACGACGCCGCCGCGCTGGCCCAGGCCGATCTGGGGCTGGCCATGGGCACCGGTACGGACGTCGCGATCGAGGCGTCCGACCTGACCCTCGTCCGGGGCGACCTGATGGCGGCGGTGGACGCGGTCCGGCTTTCCCGGCGGACCCTGCGGACCATCAGGAGCAACCTGTTCTGGGCGTTCGCCTACAACGTGGCCGCCCTGCCGCTGGCCGCCGCCGGACTGCTCAACCCCATGATCGCCGGAGCGGCCATGGCGTTCTCGTCGGTTTTCGTGGTGGCCAACAGTCTGCGCCTACGCGGTTTCCGACCGGTGAGCTGAATCTCCTCGTCCGGTCGGGAGCCGCGCCGATCAGACGTCGATGTGTGCCGATCTGAACACGGACCGGTTACGCTTCCGGAGTCGGTCGCGCCTTCTCGATTTCCTGAGGCATCCCCCGATCGGTGGACGGATGGAGTTCTCTCATGACGACCGCCCGAGCAACGTACAACGTCTTCTCCACAGCCGGCCTGTCGCTCGTTCCGCTCAGGACGACCGACGACCACGTCCGGCTCGCGGTGGCGGGCGAGGTCGACATGGCCACCGCCAGCCAGCTCGACGACGTGCTCACCGGGCTGCTGCTGGAACGGCCGACCCTGATCGACATCGACCTCGAAGGGCTGCGCTTCCTGGACTCGGCCGGCATCCTGGTCCTGCTCCGCAACCATGCCGCGGCCGAGGAGCAGGGCTGCCGACTGATGATCAGCAACCCGCCCTCCTCGGTGCGCCGGGTGCTGCACATCACCGGTGTGCTGTCGCTGCTGGCCGCCGAGGATTGATCCGGTCAGCCGCCGCCGTCCCGCTGTCCCGCCGTCCCGCCCTCCCGCTGTCCCGCCGTCACGTCGCATGCGGCGGCGGCCCCCGCGCGAGTGGGCCAGGCGGGCAGGCAGGCGGGCAGGCGGGACGGCGGCCGGCGGCGGGCGGGCCCAGGGGCCCGGCAGACCCGCTGGCTGCTTCGGTCGGCCGGACCCGACGGGCCGTCGCTCGGGTGGACACCCTCTTGTTCGGAGCCTTTGGAGCTGCCCCGAATATGGGGCAGGCGCACGTGGGGGCGGGCCTTCCGTCGCAGTGTCAGCTACCCCCATGTGCGTAGGTTCCGCGTGGCACGGAGGAACGGATGACCGTCCGTCGAAGTGTCCGCTGCTCCGGCCTGGCGCAGGGTTGCCTGGATCGGATGACGGTCGAAGTGTCGCTGTCGCTGTCGCTGTCGCGGACGTGCGGGCGCGGTTCCGCGTGAGGTGGGCGATGAGCCACGGGGTCACCGCGCGATGATCCAGGTGTCCACTGCCCCATATCCGGGGCAGCTCCAAAGGATCGCTTCCGGAACCTATGAGGACCGCTCCGCGCACGCCGGCGAGCGATCACCGCGATCACGACGTTCGCCCGCGCTGCCGGCACCGGCGTTCCAGGTTCGGTTACCCTAACCTAACTCTCGGCGAGGAGCGGTCGAGCGTCGGGGCGAGGGAAGGGGACGCGTGGAACATCAGGTCTTCCGGGATCAGTGGGGGGTTCCGCACCTGCGGGCCGCGGATCCCCTGTCGCTCGCGTACGCGCAGGGACGGGTCACCGCCGTCGACCGGGCCTGGCAGATCGAGGTGGAACGGCACCGCGCCCAAGGGACCAGCGCCTCCTTCCTCGGCGCGGACGCGGTCGGCTGGGACCGGTTCGCCCGGCAGACCCGGCTCGCCGACACCGCCGCGCGCTGTCACGCCAACCTCGACCGGGAGACCGCCGACTGGGTCGGCGCGTACGTCGACGGGGTGAACGCCGGTCTCGCCGTCGGGGCCCGTCGCGCCCCGCAGTTCGCCGCCACCGGCCTGCGTCCCGGCCGCTGGCAGCCGTGGACGCCACTGGCCGTCTGGCTCTGCCACCACATCTTGTTCGCCGGGTTCCCGGCGAAGCTCTGGCGTACCGAGGTGGCCCGGCTCCTCGGCGACGACGCGGTCGACTGCTTCGCCGCCGACCGCCCGGACACCGTCGGCAGCAACGGCTGGCTGCTCACCGGCGCGCGGACCGCCAGCGGCAGCCCCGTCGTCGCCGGTGACCCGCACCGCTTCATCGAGGACCCGGGCATCTACCAGCAGATCCGGTTGGCCTGCCCGGCGTACGACGTGGTCGGTCTGGCCGTGCCGGGCGTACCCGGCATCGCCCACTTCGGACACGGTGGGCCGGTCGCCTGGGCGATCACCAACGCGTCGGCCGACTACCAGGATCTCTACGCCGAGCGGCTGCGCCGCCGCGCCGACGGGACGGTCGAGGCGCTCGGTCCGGACGGCTGGCGACCTGCCGTCAGTCACGTCGAGACGATCGAGGTGGCCGGGGGCGACCCGGTCGACGTCGAGGTGATCGAGACCGAGCGCGGCCCCGTGATCGTCGGCGGACCCGCCCCGGACGAGACCACGGGGCCGGAGACCGCCGCCCCGGAGACCGCCACCGCCCCGGAGACCGTCGCCGGGTCGGGCGTCGCCCCCGAGGCGGAGGCCGGAGCGGCGATCAGCCTCCGCTACCCGCCCCGGGTCCGGGGTGAGCTCGGCTTCGCCGCCCTGCCCGCCCTGCTCGCCGCCACCTCGGTCGCCGACGTCGACGCCGCCTTCGACAGGTGGGTGGAGCCGGTGAACGTGGTGCTGGCCGCCGACACCTCCGGTGGGCTGCTGCACCGGGTCGCCGGGGCGGTGCCGCTGCGGGACGGGGCCAACGGGCGTCGGGTCGTGCCGGCCTGGACGGCCGGTCACGGGTGGCGCGGCTGGCATCCGATGCCCCGGGTCGACGTGGCCGATCTCGCGGTGATGGCCAACGAGCGGGGCGTCTCCGCGCCGCTCGGCGTCGACTTCGCCCCGCCGTACCGGGCCGACCGGATCCGGGAGCTGCTGACCGGGCGGACCGACTGGACCGCCGCGGACTCCACCCGGGTGCACACCGACGTCCGGGCGGCGTCCGCCGAGCCGTTGCTGGCCCGCCTCGCCGACCTCGACGGGCTCGGCCCGGCCGCCGCCGCGCTGCGCGACCGGCTGTCGCGCTGGGACCGCGAGATGCGCGCCGACAGCGTCGACGCCGCGGCCTTCGCCGCCGTACGCGCGGCAGTGGCCCGCCGGCTGGCCGCCCACCCGGCGCTGGCCCCGCTGGCCGGCGTGCCGGAGCGCTACCCAGCGCTGTTCCACCCGTGGCTGGGCCTGGTGTCCAGAGTGGGTTTCGCGCTGCCGACCCTGCTGCGTACGGAACTCCTGCCCGCCGCCGACGTGACCGACGCGGTACGGGCCGCCGTCGAGGAGACCGCCGCCGCCGGGAGCACCGCCACCTGGGGTGAGCTGCACCGGCTCGCGCCCTGGCAGGCGCTGCCCGAGCCCTCGGCGCAGTGGCCGGGGCTGGCGGGCGACAACGACTGCGTGTTCGCCACCTCCAGCGTTCCCGGGGTCACCCACCACTGTTTCCGGGCCTCCGCCGCCCGCTACGCCTGGGACCTGGCCGACCGCGAGCACAGCCGGTGGGTCGTCCCGTTCGGCGCGTCCGGCGTGCCCGGCGACCCGCACCAACGCGACCAGTTGCCGTACTGGCTGCGGGGTGACCTGGTGCCGGTGGTCACCGACTGGCGACGACTCCGGGAGGAGCCCGGTGACGACCAGGATCAGTGACCCGGTCTGGCGGCGGCGGGTCGACGGTTTCGGCGAGGTGCTGATCCGGCCGGTCGACCCGGCCGCCGACGCCGACCTCATCCACGACTGGGTGACCCGGGAACGGTCCCGCTTCTGGGGCATGGGCGACGCGACCCGGGAACGGGTCCGGGAGGTCTACGCGTACGTGGACTCGCTGGCCACGCACCACGCGTACCTGATCCACCGGGACGGCCGTCCGGTGGGGCTGTTCCAGACGTACGAGCCGGCGGCCGACCCGGTGGGCGAGTGCTACCAGGTGCGGCCGGGCGACTTCGGCATCCATCTGATGGTGGCCCCGCCGGACGGCGGCGTCGAGCCGGGCTTCACCGGCGCGGTGCTGGGCGCGTTCCTGGACTTCGTCCTGGCCGACCCGGCCCACCGGCGGATCGTGGCCGAGCCGGACGCCCGCAACGACCGGGCCATCGCCCGGTTGGTGCGCGCGGGTTTCGTTCCCGGCCCTCAGATCGACCTGCCCCACAAACGCGCCCAGCTCCTTTTCCTCGACGTGTGAGGAAGGGCCTACCGCCTGGCGTCAGGAAGGGCGCCTTCCCAACGCCCGGGGCGGGCGCGGCGGCTCAGTCGGCGGTGCGGCCGAGCCGCCAGTAACCCATGAACGCCACCGCGCCCCGGTCGAGTCCGCGTTCGGCGACCAGGTGCCGACGCAGGTTGCGGATCATGCTCGCCTCGCCGGCCAGCCAGGCGTAGAGCGGCGCGGGGTCGGCCGGGGTGGGCACCTCCCAGAGGATGTCCCGGTCCACGTCGACCTCGACCAACGCCCCACCGACCCCGACCCCGGCGGCAGCGCCGGTCAGGGTGGCCGGGCCGGTCACGACAGCGCCGGCCAGGGCGGGGACGGGCTCGGGGGTGGGCAGCAGCTCGGCGGCGACCGCGGCGACCGCCGGTCCGAGCCGACTGCCGTGCGCGCCGTCGGCGCGGGGCAGCCAGGTCACGGTCACCCCGGGCGGGGCGGCCACCGGCAGCGCGTCGGCCGGGTCGGGCACCTCGATCATCGCCTGGCCGTGGGCGTCGGCGGGCAGCCGTTCCAGGATGGCGCAGATCGCCGGGGCGGCGGTCTCGTCACCGGCGAGCAGCAGCGTCCCGGCCGGCGGTGGCTGGAACTCGACGCCGCCGTGCACGCCGTGGTAGCCGGCGTCCGGGCCGACGATGGCGAGCCGGTCGCCGGGCCGGGCCCGCCGCGCCCACCGGGTCGCCGGGCCGCCGTCGCCGTGCAGCACCAGGTCGACGTCCACCTCCTGCGCGTACGGCCGGACCGCGCGGACGGTGTACGTCCGGATCGGGTTGCGGCTGTCCTCGGGCAGCGCCCGCCACCGCTGGTACCAGTCGGGGCCGTCCGGCAGCTCCGCCACCGCGCTCCCGCCCAACGGCAGAGCCAGCTTGATCCGCTGGTCGTAGCCGTTGTCGGCGAACCGGTCCAGGTCGGGGCCGGTGAAGGTGACCCGCAGGAACGACGGGCTGAGCCGGCGCAGCGCCCGGACCTCGACGGTGAAGACGCGCCACGGCGCGACGGAGAGGGTGCTGGGCATGACGGCCTTCCTGCTCGGGTCAGGTGGAGAGGTGGGAACTCAGCGGGCGCCGGCCGCCGTGCCGCGGGAGCGCCACAGCAGCCAGACGAAGTACGGGGTGCCGATCATGGCGGTGACCAGGCCGGCGGGGACCTGGGCGGGGGCGATGACGGTGCGGCCGAGGGTGTCGGCGAGGCTGACCAGCGCCGCGCCGAGCAGCACGGCGACCGGCAGCACCCGGGCGTGCCGTCCGCCGACCAGCGCCCGGGCGGCGTGCGGGGCGACCAGCCCGACGAAGCCGATCACGCCGACGGCGGAGACGGCGGTCGAGGTGAGCAGCGCCGCCGCGCCCAGCGCGAGCAGCCGGGTGCGTTCCAGCCGTACCCCGAGCACCCGGGGGGTGTCGTCGTCCAACGCGAGCAGGTCGAGCTCGCGGCGGGCGGCGACCACGGCCGGGACGGCGAGCAGCAGGGCGATCACCACCGGGAGCACCTGGGGGGCCGTCCGGCCGTAGGTGGAGCCGGAGAGCCAGGTCAGCGCCTTGCCGGTGTTCCATGGGTCGGAGCTGACGATGATGAACGTGATGATCGCGGTGCCGCCCTGCCAGACCCCGAACCCGATCAGCACCAGCCGGTCGGAGCTCAGCCCGCCGTACCGGGCCAGGCCGTAGACCAGGGCGAACGCCACGACCGCGCCGAGCCCGGCGGCCCCGGAGATGGCGGCGACGCCGGCCAGCGGGACGAGGGTCAGCAGGGTCACCGCGCCGATGCCGGCCCCGCCGGTGATGCCGAGGATGCCCGGCTCTGCCAGCGGGTTGCGGCAGACCGCCTGCACGGTGGCGCCGGCGACCGCCAGGGCCGCGCCGGCCAGCAACGCCGCCGCGACCCGCGGCCACCGCTGGTCCAGCACGAAGGTGTACGCCGGACCGGTGCGCCCCTGCACCCAGTTCGTCACGTCGCCGAGCAGGACCCAGGTGTCCCCGGCGAGCATGCCGAGGAGCACCGCGCCGAGGGTGACGGTGGCGCACACCGCGACCACGGTCAGGTGGACGGCCCGGGAGCGTACGGCGGCGTGCCCGCCCGGCGGGCGGCGGGTGGGGCCGGCGTCGCGGTGCCGGCGGGCCAGCCAGACCAGCAGCGCCGCGCCGAACAGGGTGGTGACGACACCGGTGGGCACCTCCACCCCGGCCTGCGCGCCGAGGACGGCCCGCAGCAGCACGTCGGAGCCGAGCACGATGATCACGCCGACCATGCCGGACAGCGGCAGCAGGACCCGGTGCCGGTGCACGCCGGGCACCAGGCCGCGGAGCAGTCGGACGATCACCGGCGCGCAGAGCCCGACGAAGCCGATCGGCCCGGCCAGGGTCACCGCGGCGGCGGAGAGCAGGACGGCGAGCACGGTGACCAGGAGCCGGGTCCGCCGTACGTCGAGCCCGAGCACGGTGGCGGTGTCGTCGCCGAGGGCGAGGATGTCCAACCGGTGCCCGAGCGCCAGGAGCACCAGCGCGCCGCCGCCGATCACCGGGGCGAGCTGGGTGAACGCCACCATGTCGCTCTGCACCAGCGAGCCGTTGCCCCAGGCGAACAGGCCGATGGTGGCCTGCTCGAAGAGGAGCATCAGCAGCATGGTGAGCGAGCTGAGGGCGAGCGCGGTCGCCGAGCCGGCGAGGATCAGCCGGGTCGTGCCGGCGTGCCCGCCGGAGGAGAGCGTCATGACCAGCCCGGCGGCGGCGAGCCCGCCGCAGAAGGCGAGCCCGCCGGCGGGCAGCGCCGGCAGGGAGAGCCCGAACGCCGCGGCGGCGACGATCGCCAGGTGCGCGCCGGCGTTGACGGCGAGGGTGTCCGGGGAGGCCAGCGGGTTGCGGGCCAGGGACTGGAGGGCGGCCCCGGCGAAGCCGAGCGCGACGCCGACGGCCAGTCCGGCGAGCAGCCGGGGCAGGCGGGACGCGACGAGCACCCGGGCGGTCTCGTCGTCCGTGCCGACGAGCAGGCGCAGCAGGTCGAGCGCGCCGACCGAGGAGGTGCCCTGGGTGAGGTGCGTCGCCGTGACCACCAGGAGCAGGACGGCGGCGACGACGAACGCGCCGGTGACCCGGGTGACGCCGAGCGGGCCGCCGGGGGCCGGCCGGCTGGCCGACCCCCGGCGGAGGGGCGTGCTGGTCTGGCTCAAGCCGCGTAGACCTTCACGAGCTGGTCGACGTACTGCTGGCCGGAGAGCGGGCCACCGAAGGTCCAGATGCCGTCGGGCATCTTGTGCAGTTTGTTCTGCTGGACGAACGGCAGGGACTTCCAGATCGCGTTGCCGGCCAGCCCGTCGACGAAGACGTCGTCGCCGTCCGAGGCGTTGTAGAAGAAGTGGACGTCCTGGCCCTTGAGGACGGTGAGCCCTTCGACGTCGGTCTGGCCCAGCCCCCACTGCTCGTCGACCGCGCCGGTCCAGGCGTTCTTGAGCCCGAGCTGGATGCCGAGCTGGGAGACCAGCGCGCCCTGACCGAACATCCGGATGGAGACCGTGCTGCCCTCCTTCCAGCCGTCGGCGATGGCGAACTGCTGGCCGGCCGCGCCGGCGTCGGCGATCTTCTTCTTGCCGTCGGCGAGGGCGGCGTCGAAGTCGGCGAGGAGTTTCTCCGCTTCGGCGGTCTTGCCGACCGCCTGGGCGATCATGTTCAGGTCGGAGCGCATCCGGCCGAGGTTGTCCTTGGCGTCGGTGCCCTTGGTGACCAGCACCGGCACGTACTGCTCCAGTTGGGTGACCAGCGTGCCGGCCCGTCCCTCGTTCATCACCACCAGGTCGGGCTGCAACGCGACGACCGAGTCGACGCTCGGCTCGCCTCGGGTGCCGACGTCCTGCACGCCCGGGTCGAGCTTCACGGCGGTGACCCAGGTGGCGTACCCCTTGGTGTCGGCGACGCCGGCCGGCATGACGCCGAGGCTGGCCAGCATCTCGGCCTCGCCCCACTCCAGCGCGACGACCTTGCGGGCCGGGGCCTTGAGCTCGACGGCCTTGCCGCGGCTGTCGGTGACGGTGACCGGGCCGCTGGGCGCGGCGTCGGAGGGGGCCGGGGTCTCGGCCGGGTTCTCGGTGGTGCCGCAGGCGCTGACCAGCAGCGCGGTGGCGGCGGCGGCCAGCAGGGCCGCACGGGTACGCATCATGGCTTTCTTCTCTGTTCGTGGCTCGGGTGGAGAGGTGTCGGGAGGAACGGGTCAGGCGACGACGGCCCGGCTGCTGTGCCGGCCGACGGGCCGGGTGGAGAGCAGCCCGGTCACCGGGTCGACGGTCACCTCGATGCGGATGCCGTACGTGTCGGTGAGGGCGTCCTCGGTGAGGACGTCGCGGGGGACGCCGGTGGCCCGGACCCGCCCGCCGTGCAGGAGCACCACCTCGTCGGCGACGGCGGCGGCCTGGTTGAGGTCGTGCAGGACGACCCCGACGGCGACCCCGTCGTCGTCGGCGAGGTCCCGCATCAGGTCGAGGATCTCGACCTGGTAGCGCAGGTCGAGGAAGGTGGTGGGCTCGTCGAGCAGCACCACGCCGGTGTCCTGGGCCAGGCAGGTGGCCAGCCACACCCGTTGCAGCTCGCCGCCGGAGAGCTCGTCGACCGGCCGGTCGGCCATCGTGGTCACGCCGGTCACCGTCATGGCGCGGGCGATCATGCCCGGGCCGTCGGGGTCGTCGGCCCGCCACCGTCCCCGGTACG
The DNA here is from genome assembly GCF_027497255.1 of Micromonospora sp. WMMD882. Lineage (NCBI taxonomy): Bacteria > Bacillati > Actinomycetota > Actinomycetes > Micromonosporales > Micromonosporaceae > Micromonospora > Micromonospora sp. WMMD882. The sequence goes on along the minus strand of NZ_CP114903.1, from coordinate 3,872,645 downwards.
GGTGCCGGCCGTAGCCGACCACGTCCCGTACGGTGACGCCGCTCGGGGTGGGGCGGCTCTGGGCCAGCAGGGTGACCCGTTGGGCGAACTCGCGGGCGGACAGGGCCCGGGCCGGCGTGTCGTCGCCGAGCAGGAGCTCGCCGCCGGTCAGCGGGTGCAGCCGGGCGAGCCCGCGCAGCAGTGTGGACTTGCCGCTGCCGTTCGGCCCGACGAGCGCCGTCACCGCGCCGGGGCGGAGGGCGATCGCGGCGTCGTGCACCACGGTCGTGCCGTGGTAGCCGAGCCGTAGATCCACCCCGCGTAGTCCGACGGAGCTGTCATCCGCACTGCTCATGGCGGTTAGGTTAACCTAACCTTAGTTCGCCTTGTCAAGGCGGTCCGGACCGCCGGGCCTCCGCTCCCGACCCGACCTGAGTACGGTTCACGATGGACCGGATCGCACAGGAACGGGGGACGTCGATGGGTGTCAGGTATCGCCGGACGGTTCAGGTGGCGGCGTCGGCCGGCACGGTCGCGCGGGTCATGCGGGACGTGGCGGGCTGGCCGCGCTGGAACGCCTCGGTGGAACGGCTCGACCGGCCGGGCGTCGGCCCGCTGACCGTCGGCGAGACCGTCCGGCTCAAACAGCGCCGGCTGCCCGCGAACACCTGGACGGTCACCGACGTCGACGAGTCCGGCTTCACCTGGACGGCGACCAGCGGCGGCGTCCGGACCACCGGCGACCACCGGGCGCGGGCCGTCGACGCCGGCCGTACCGAGGCCGTCCTCACGCTGACCCTGGACGGCCCGTTGGCCCGGCTCTCCGCGCTGTTCGCCGCCCGGCTGATCCGCCGCTACCTCGACCAGGAGGCCGAGGGGCTGCGCCGGGAGGCCGAGGGGCTGCGCCCGACGGCCGAAGAGCCCGCCGGAGAGCTGCGCCGCGAGGCCGAGGGGGAGACCGGCCGGTAACCGGGCCTTCCGCCCCGGCCACCTCCCACCGGTGAGTCGCGCCACCACGCCGGTCGCCTCCCACCGGTGAGTCGCGCCACCACGCCGGTCGCCGGTCGGCCGGACCTGGCGACCCGCTGCGGTCGGATCGCCGGGTCCCGGCCCTTCGAGGTCGCCGAACGGGAGTTGCGCATCGACCGTGACGACGGCCACCAGCGTCCGCCACGCGCGGGTTCCCGGTGACCCGGCCCGGGCGCTCTGCCGCCCACCGGGCGGCTTCTCACCAGGTGGCGGGGGATGGCGTGACTCACCGGCAGTGCAGGTAGCCGGATTCCCCGGCTAGGGTTGGGAAAACCGTTTTGCTGATCTTGGGGAGGCTGCGTGCTGGCACTGGTGGCGGCCCATGCGCTGGCAGCCGTGGCCGCCCCCGGGCTGGTACGCCGCTGGGGTCGACAGGCACTCTACCCCCTCGCGGCCGTGCCGGCGGCGACCCTGGTGTGGGCGCTGAGCCACACCGGCCGGGCGCGTGCCGGCGAGCCGGTCATCGAGACGTACCCCTGGGTGCCCCGGCTGGAGCTGGACTTCGCCCTGCGGATGGGCACCCTGTCCTGGTTGATGGTCGTGCTGGTGGGCGGGGTCGGCGCGCTGGTGCTGGTCTACAGCGCCCGCTACTTCCGCTCGGACGACCCGGGGCTGGGCCGGTTCGCGGCGGTGTTCGTCGCGTTCTCCGGGGCGATGCTCGGCCTGGTCGTCTCCGACGACCTGCTGCTGCTCTACGTCTTCTGGGAACTGACCACCGTCTTCTCCTACCTGCTCATCGGATCTGACCCGGCGAAACGGGCCAGCCGAAGGGCGGCCATGCAGGCGCTGCTGGTCACCACGCTGGGCGGGCTCGCCATGCTGGCCGGGTTCGTGATGCTCGGCCACCACGCCGGCAGCTACCGCTGGTCGGAGATCGCCGGGAACCTGCCCGGCGGCGGCTACCTGACGGTGGCGCTGGTGCTGGTCCTGCTCGGCGCGCTGAGCAAGTCGGCGATCTTCCCGTTCACGTTCTGGCTGCCCCGGGCGATGGCCGCGCCCACCCCGGTCAGCGCGTACCTGCACGCCGCGGCGATGGTGAAGGCCGGGGTGTTCCTGGTCGCGCTGTTCGGGCCGGCGGTCGCCGACGTCACCGTCTGGCGGGTGACGCTGCTCACCGCCGGCCTGGTCACCCTCTTCGTCGGCGCGTGGTCCGCGCTGCGCCAGGACGACCTGAAACTGCTCCTGGCGTACGGCACGGTCAGCCAGTTGGGCCTGTTGATGGTGATCCTCGGGGCCGGCACCCGGGACGCCGCGCTGGCCGGCGTGGCCATGGTGCTGGCGCACGCGCTGTTCAAGGCCACCCTGTTCCTGGTGGTCGGCATCGTCGACCACGTCACCGGCACCCGGGACCTGCGCGAGCTCAGCGGCCTGGGCCGGCGCCTCCCGGCGCTGGCGGTGGTGGCGGCGCTGGCCGCCGCGTCGATGGCGGGCCTGCCGCCGACGGCCGGGTTCGTCGCCAAGGAGGCGGCGTTCGAGGGCTTCCTGCACGGCGGCGGCCCGGCCGACCTGGCGGTGCTGGTGGGCGTGGTGGCCGGCTCGGCGTTGACCGCCGCGTACACGCTGCGTTTCCTGTGGGGGGCGTTCGCCGGCAAACCCGACGCGCCGGAGACCGACGCGCACCCGGTGCGCTGGTCGTTCCTGGCCGCCCCGGCGGTGCTCGCGGTCGCCGGCCTGGCCGCCGGGGTGGGCGCCCCGGCGGTCGACAAGCTGATCGCCCCGTACGCGGACGGGTATCCCACCGTCGAGGAGCCGTACCATCTGGCGCTCTGGCACGGGGTGACACCGGCGCTGGGCCTGTCGGCCCTGGTCGTCGGGGTCGGCGTCGGGCTGTTCCTGCTGACCCGACGGGGCCGCTTCCGCGCCGGCGAGATCCTGCCGTTCGACGGGTCCGCCGTCTACCAGCGGGTCATCGACGGCACCGACCGGCTGGCGGTCGAGCTGACCGGCGCCACCCAGCGGGGCTCCCTGCCGTTCTACCTGGGCGTCATCCTGGTCATCATGGTCCTGCTGCCCGGCGGCGTGCTGGTGGCCGGCAGCCCGTGGTCGTCGGACTTCCGGGCCTGGGACACCCCGTTGCAGGCGGTGGCCGCCGCCGTGGTGGTCATCGCCGCCGTCGCGGCGGCCCGCGCGCCGCGCCGGATGACCGCGATGATCCTGGTCGGGGTCTCCGGGTACGGCACCGCCCTGCTGTTCGTCCTGCACGGCGCGCCCGACCTGGCGTTGACCCAGTTCCTGGTGGAGACCGTCACGATCGTGATGTTCGTGCTGGTGTTGCGCCGGCTGCCGGAGAAGTTCTCGGAACGGCCGATCCGGGCCAGCCGGCGCGGCCGGATCGCTCTCGGCGTCGCCGTCGGCGCGGTCACCGCCGGACTGGCGTACGTGGCCGCGGGCGGCCGGCTGGCCGAGCCGGTCTCCGTCGGGTTCCCCGACGAGGCGGTGTCCTACGGCGGCGGCAAGAACATTGTCAACGTGACCCTGGTGGACATCCGGGCCTGGGACACCATGGGCGAGGTCGCGGTGCTGGTGGTGGCCGCGACCGGGGTGGCCAGCCTGATCTTCCGGCGGGCCCGGGACCTCGACCGGCGCAGCGGCATCCCGGGGGCGGCGAACGTGCCGTCCCGGCCGACCTGGCTGACCACCGGGGCCACCACCCGCCGCCAGTCGGTGATCCTCCAGGTGGTCACCCGGCTGCTCTTCCACGCCATCCTGATCTTCTCCATCTACCTGCTCTTCTCCGGGCACAACGCCCCCGGCGGCGGGTTCGCCGCCGGGCTGGTCGCCGGCCTGGCGCTGACCGTTCGCTACCTGGCCGGCGGCCGTACCGAGCTGAACAGCGCCGCGCCTGTCGACGCGGGCGTGGTGCTCGGCGCGGGGCTCTTCGTCGCGGTCGGCACCGGGGTGGCCGCGATGCCGCTGGGCGGGGAGTTCCTGCAGAGCGCCGTGCTCGACTTCCACCTGCCGCTGCTGGGCCACCTGCACTTCGTCACGTCGGTCTTCTTCGACGTCGGCGTGTACCTGATCGTGGTCGGCCTGGTCCTGGACATCCTGCGCAGCCTGGGCGCGGAGATGGACCGCCAGCACGAGGCCGAACGGGCCGCCGCGCCCGCCGACGGGGAGGCCGGGTCGGCCGCCGACGGCGAGACCGCGTCACCCGCCGACGAACCGGACAAGGAGCTGGTGTGACCCCCAACCTCACCTACGTCGTGGTGGTCGGCGTGCTGTTCGCCGCCGGGGTGACGCTGCTGCTGGAACGCAGCCTCACCCGGGTGCTGATGGGCGTGATCCTGCTCGGCAACGGGGTCAACCTGCTGCTGCTCACCGGCGGGCGCGCCGGTGGCCCGCCGATCGTCGGCACCACGCCCGAGGGCGAGATGAGCGACCCGCTGCCCCAGGCCATGGTGCTCACCGCCATCGTCATCACGCTGGGCATGACCGCGTTCCTGCTGGCGTTGTCGTACCGGAGCTGGCACCTCAACGGCCACGACGAGGTGCAGGACGACGTCGAGGACCGCCGGATCATGGACCTGGCGGACCGGGACGAGGGGCCGGGCACCTCGGACGACCCCACCAACGGGGACGACCCCGACGACCCGGTCGACCCGGACGGCCGACCGAACCCGGTGGCGGTCGCCGCCGGCACGGACGCGGGGAGGACCGGATGAGCCTGAACCACCTGGTCCCGCTGCCGGTGGTGATGCCACTGCTCGGCGCGGCGTTGACCCTGATGCTGGCCGGTCGCCCCCGCGCGCAGCGGTGGGTCAGCCTCACCGTGCTCACCGCCACCGTCGCGGTCGCCGCCACCCTGCTGGTCCGGGCCGGTACGGACGGGCCGATCGTGGTGGAGGTCGGCGGCTGGGTCGCGCCGCTGGGCATCGTGCTGGTCGCCGACCAGTTGGCCGCGCTGATGCTGGTGGTCTCCGCCTCGGTCACCCTCTGCGTGCTGGTGTACTCCATCGGGCAGGGCATGGCCGACGGCCACGAGGAGACGCCGCTGTCGGTCTACCACCCGACGTACCTGGTGCTCACCGCCGGGGTGTGCAACGCGTTCCTCTCCGGTGACCTGTTCAACCTCTACGTGGGCTTCGAGATCCTGCTGGTCGCCAGCTACGTGCTGCTGACCCTGGGCAGCACCGAGACCCGGATCCGGGCCGGCACCACGTACGTCGTGGTCAGCCTGCTGTCGTCGCTGATCTTCCTGGTCGCGATCGGGCTGGTCTACTCGGCGGCCGGCACCCTCAACCTGGCCCAACTGGTTGGCCGGCTGGACGAGTTGCCGGACGACCTGCGGCTGGTCCTGCAGGGCATGCTGCTGCTCGCGTTCGGCATCAAGGCCGCCGTCTTCCCGCTGTCGGCCTGGCTGCCGGACAGCTACCCCACCGCGCCCGCCCCGGTCACCGCGGTCTTCGCCGGCCTGCTCACCAAGGTCGGCGTGTACGCGATCATCCGTACCGAGACGTTGCTGTTCCCCGGCGGGCGCACCGCGACCCTGCTGCTCTGGGTGGCCGGGCTGACCATGGTGGTGGGCATCCTCGGCGCGGTCGCCCAGTCCGACATCAAACGGCTGCTGTCGTTCACCCTGATCAGCCACATCGGGTACATGCTCTTCGGGGTCGGGTTGACCACCTCGCTCGGGCTGGCCGCCGCGATCTTCTACGTGGTGCACCACATCACCATCCAGACCACCCTGTTCCTCGCCGCCGGTCTGGTGGAACGCCGGGGCGGCAGCACCGCCCTGGACCGGCTCGGCGGCCTGGCCAGAATGTCGCCACTACTGGCGGTGCTGTTCTTCGTGCCGGCGTTGAACCTCGCCGGCATCCCACCGTTCTCCGGTTTCCTCGGCAAGCTCGGCCTGGTGCAGGCCGGCGTCGCCGACGGCGGCCCGCTGGCCTGGGCGCTGGTCGCCGGTGGGCTGCTCACCAGCCTGCTCACCCTCTACGCCATCGCCCGGGTGTGGAACCTGGCGTTCTGGCGGGCCCCGCACCCGGACATGCCGGCCGCCGGGGACACCGTCAAGGCCGCTCGGACCGACGGCGCGGAGCAGCCGCACGACGCGCCGCCCGCCGAGCACCGGGGGGCCATGCTGCCCAAGCTGATGATCGGGTCGACAGTCGCCCTGGTGGTGTTCGGCCTGGCGCTGACCGTGGTCGCCGGGCCGCTGTTCGAGATCAGCTCCGACGCCGCAGACAACCTGTTGCGCCGCACCCCGTACGTGGAAGCCGTCTACCCGGAGGGCACGCCGTGAGCGCCGGGCCCGTGACGCCGCCGAACCCGGCCGGGCCGTCGAGCGACCCGCGGGCGGACGTGCCGACGGACCCGACCGAGCCGGCGAACGCGCAGCCGAACCTGGTCGAGTCGGCCGACCCGGCCGAGCCGACGAACCCGGCCGAGCCGCCGTTGACCCGACGGGCCCGGCGACGCAACCTGGTGAGCGCCGTGGTCGGTCTGGTCACCGTCTGGGTGCTGCTGTGGGGCACCCTGTCCTGGGCGAACGTGATCAGCGGCCTGGTGGTGGTGGGCGTGCTGCTGACGGTCTTCCCGCTGCCGCCGGTGACGTTCGCCGGGCGGCTCCACCCGTGGGGGCTGCTCCGGTTCGCGGCGCGCTTCCTCGTCGATCTGGTGGTCGCCAGCGCGCAGATCGCCTGGCTGGCGGTGCGGCCCGGGGACCCCCCGAAGGGCGCGATCATCGCGGTGCCGCTGCGGATCGGCAGCGACCTGAACCTCACTCTCACCGCCGAGGCGCTGACCCTGGTGCCGGGCAGCCTGATCCTGGAGGCCGACCGGAGCACCGGCACCCTCTACGTCCACGTGCTCGGCGTCCGCACCCTCGACGAGGTCGAGCGGTTCCGGCGCGGCGTCCTGGCGTTGGAGGAACGGATCATCGCCGCCATCGGCTCGCCCGACGAGCAGCGTCGGCTCGCCGCCGCAGTCCGTACCGGCGCCCGGCCGGCAGACCTGGAAGGAGCATCGAGATGACCGTGGTCGCGGTGGTCGTCACCGTCCTGCTCGCCGTGGCCGGCGGGCTCACCCTGGCCCGGGTCATCCGCGGGCCGTCCATCCTGGACCGTGCCGTCGCCGTCGACGTGCTGCTGGCCATCGTCGTCGCGGCCATCGCCACCGAGACCGCGTACAGCCGGGACGCCACCGCGCTGCCCGTGCTGGTGGTGCTGGCCATCCTCGGCTTCGTCGGCTCGGTGAGCGTCGCCCGGTTCGCCACCCGGAAAGATCCGAAATGAGCACGTACGCCGTCCTCGACGCCGTCGCCGCGGTGTGCCTGATCGCCGGCGCGCTGCTCAGCCTGGCCGCCGGGGTGGCGCTGGTGCGTTTTCCGGACCTGCTCTCCCGGATGCACGCCGCCGCCAAACCCCAGGTCCTCGGGCTGCTGCTGGTGCTGGTCGGCTGCGCGCTGCGGCTGCGGACCGGGGTGGACATCACCACCCTGGTGCTGGTCGGGGCGTTCCAGCTCGCCAGCGCCCCGGTCGCCGCGCACATGGTCGGGCGGGCGGCGTACCCGCACGACGAGATCCGCGCCGACCTGCTGCTCACCGACGAACTCGCCGCGCACATCGACCGGGTCAGCGGCGCCCGGAGCGGCTGAGAGCCGCCCAGTCCGCGCCGCCGTCCCACCGGCTCGCGCCGCCGTCCCGCCGGTCCTGCGCCGCCGTCCCGTGGCGGGGGACGCTCCGGCGGCGGCAGCAGGGTCCGGCGGCGGCGGGACGGGCCGGCGCGGTCAGCGCACCCCGGCCACGACGGCGTCGGCGCCGCCCCGCCAGAGCAGGCCGGTCTCGGTGAAACCGGCCGCCCGCAGCGCGTCCAGGTGCCAGGTGGCCGGGGGTAGCCAGTCGTCGCTGTGCCCGGTCGGGTAGATCTGCCCGCGCTTCTCGGCCAGCGGCGCGAGGACCGGGTCGGCGGCGACGTGCTGCCACCAGGCCGACCAGGACAGCACCGCCCCGGCGGCGTACCGGGCCGACCGGTGGGCGTCCGCCCGCGCGACGAGCCGGTCGGTCAGGGTGGGCAGGCCGGCGTCGGGCATGTGGTCGGCGTTGGCGAACAGGCCGCCGGGGCGGAGCAGGCCGCGCAGCTCGGTGTAGAGGGCCGCGAGTCGTGGCTCGGCGATCCAGTGCAGGGCGGTGGCGGTGAGCACCGCGTCGTACTCCCGGTGGGGGAGGGCGGCCGTCCAGTCGGGGGTGTTCAGGTCGGCGGTGACGACGGTGGCCCGGTCACCCAGCGAGGTCTCCGCGATGGCCAGCAGGACCGGGTCCAGGTCGACCAGGGTGATCTCGGCGCGCGGGAAACGGGCCAGCGCGCGCAGGCTGATCGACCCGGTGCCGCCGGCCAGGTCGAGCAGGCGGGGGGTGTCGTGGTCGACGACGGCGGCGACCGCGTCGAGCATGACGCCGATGCGGTGCTCGCGGTCCGGCAGGTACGCCTCCTGCTGCCGGTCCCAGCTCTCCTGCCAGGCCCGCGCGTCCAGCTCGTAAGGACTCATGACCTAGAAGCTAGTTACGGCTCCGGTCACTGTCCAGCCCTTGTCGCAAGCTTTAAGCAATTGCATATGATTGGCAACAAGGTTGTCAGGCACCTCTCAGGTTCCGCTGTTAGCTTGCCCGTGCGACCTGGGCTCCACTCAGGAGAGTCCGGATCCGTTGCTGGGCAACGGTTGTGGCGTGCCGGCCACGACCGGGGCCCGACGTCCGTGTCCGACTCCGGCCGCCCGGCCGGAAGCCGAAGGAGAACGCATGCCCGTCACCGCCGACCTCAGCAAGCTCGTCGACAAGGCCCACCAGGACAAGACGCTCGCCGAGCTGGTCGACGCCCCGGTGGCCGCGCTGGCCGGGGTCAGCGACGGCGACGCCAAGCTGCTCAAGGACGCCTTCGGCATCGTCACCGTCGGCGACCTCGGCCGGAACCCGTACTTCCGGACCGCCAGCGCGCTGGTCGCGTTGACCGGCGAGAAGTAACAGCCGAACCGGAAGCGCAGCGCCGGCGGTGGTGGAGTCCGTCCTCCGCCACCGTCCGGCGCCCCGGGTGGCTACTCCGGCTGTTGCGGGTGCTGGCACAGCAGCAGACTCACCGTGCTGTCCTCACAGGCCATCCAGCTGTAGTCGCTGACCAGCGGGCTCTCGGCCGCGCCGGTCGAGTTGACCGCCTGGAGGTCCAGGATGTGCGCCATTCTCATCACCTCCTTCCGGGTGGCGAGCATTTCCGGGCGTGGGTTCCGCCGACCTCAGCCCTGGTCCCCGGCGCCCTGGCCACCCACCGCGCACCAGTCGCTCACCGGGCACAGCAGGATGCTCAGGTTGCTCGGGCAGTGGGTGCTCATGAGGCTGAGCAAGGCGTCCGGGCTGCCGACGTCGCCCGGGTCGAGGTGCTGGAAGTCCAGTACGTGCATGTCGTGGCTCCTTCGGGGCCCGGTCGGTCAGCAGCAGACCAGCAGGCTCGGGGTGCTGGGGCAGTCCGGGCAGGTCACCAGGCTCAGGTTGCTGTTCAGCCCCTCCGACTGTTCCTCGGGGGCCAGCGTCTGAAGGTCCAGGACGTGTGGCACGGTCGATCACCTCCTTCCGGTTCCGGTCGACGCGCTGTCGGCCCGCCGGTGCGGGCCGGACGGGTCAGCGGAGCCCGACGAACGAGAAGAGGTCGTCGTCGGCGCCCCGGGCGTCCAGCGCGAGCAGCACGCCCGCCGAGCCGGTCGCCAGATCCATCGACAGCCGCAGGAGCTGGTCGCCGGGGAAGGCCACCTCGTTCCGGTACGGCATCATGTGCCAGGCGAGTCGGCGCAGGTGCTGGTGGATCCGGCTGCCCGGCTCGGCGGCCTCGCCGACCGGCCCGTCGGTGACCGCCGCCAGGAGCGTGACCAGACCGGCCCGTCCGTTGAACAGGCCGCTGCCGATGACGAACTCCGACCCGGCCGCCCGGCTGATCTGCCTGAGCGCGTCGGCGAGCTCCTCGTCGGCGCGGTGCCGGAGGTAGCGGTGGATCACCATTCCCACGCCCGCGCTGCCGCTGGCCAGGTACGGCAGCGTCCGCCAGCCCTCGCTCATCTGCAACCCGCCGTCGGCCGTCGGCACGCAGGCGGCCAGGTCCCGCCGCAGCAGGGTGGCCGCGTGGTCCAGGTGGCCGGGGTCACCTGTCGACTCGAAGAGGCGGACGAAGAACAGCGCGTGCCCGGACGGGCCGCGTAACAGCCCCTGGTGGCGACGGCTCGGGCCGGACGTCGACGCCGGTCGCGCCTGGAGATGGTCGGCGAGCCGGTCGCCGATCGACAGCGCCCGCTCCCGCAGCCCGTTCTCGCCGAGGGTGGTGGCCAGCCGGAGCAGGCTGACCCCGATGCCGGCCAGCCCGTCGAGGAGGTCGAGACCGATCGAGTCGGCCGACGTGTCGAGGACCCGGTCCAGGACGTACGCGGCGTCGTCCGGCCGGCCCAGTTCGGCCAGGACGCAGGCGACGCCGTGCAGCCCGTCGAAGAGTCCGACCGGTCGGCGGCCGTCCACCGTGTCGCGGTCCTGCCGGACGGCGTCGACCAGCCACGACTCGTAGTCGGGGAAGCGCCCGCATCCGGTGTGCGCCAGCGCGGCGAGCACCCCGGCCGCACCGTACGCGATGCCGAGGCCGCCGTGGGTGAACTGGTCGATGTCGCCGGGGAACAGCCGGTCCGCGCGGAGCGGGGTGGCGCTGGCCAGGATCGCGTCGCGCGCCGAACGGCGTACCGCCGGCCAGTCGCCGGCGCCGGAGTCGACGGCGGCGGTGAGGGCGGCGACCCGGTCGTTGGCCGCGCCGCCCGGCCGGCGGTCCCGGAGCGTGCCGGCCACCCGGTCGACGAAGTCCGGCGGCACCGGGAAGGTCTGGGCGATCGAGGCCAGCAGCATCGGCAGTTTGGCCGGGGCCAGCGGCAGCAGGATGGTCAACGGGAGGAACATGAACACCCGCAGGCAGGCCATCGCGTACAGGTCCGCCTCCACCCCGACCCGGCCGTCGGGCGGCAGGTAGCCGGGCGCGCCGAGGTTCAGTGGTCTCTCCTCGCTGGCGTGCGAGGCCATCTCCAGGTCGATGAAGCGGACCGTCCCGTCGTCGGTCAGGACGATGTTGTGCGGGTGCAGGTCCCCGAAGACGTAACCGTGGTCGTGCAGCCGGCGCAACTGCTGCTCGACCAGGTCGAGGGTGGTCAGCGCCCACTCGGTGTACGCGGCGATGTCCGCCTGGGTGGCGTCGGCCCGGACCAGCGGGTTCCGCAGCACCATGGCCCGGCCGAGGGTCTCGCCGAAGAGGTGTTCCTCGGCCAGGAAGTGGTGTTCCCAGCAGACGAAGTCACCGAGCAGCCGGGGCACCACCCCGGTGTCGGCCAGCTTCAGCAGGAAGTCCCGTTCGTGTCGCAGCCGTCGTACGGCATCCTGCCCGAAGCTGTCGGTGCCGGCGTACGGCCGGGCTTCCTTCAGCACCACGGACGCCCCGCTGGCGAGGTCGGTGGCGGAGTAGACCCCGCCGCCGTTGGAGAAGTGCAGTGGACGTTCGATCCGGTAGGGCATCTCGTGTGGGGTGTCCGGGCTCGTCCGCGCCGCGATCGCCCGCGCGACGAAGTCCGGCGCCTCGACCCATTCGGGCACCTGGAAGCTGGGCTGGCGGTGGTCGGGGACGAGCCGGCCGGTGGGGTCGGCGATGGCCAGGACCAGGGCGCCGTCCTCGGTCCGGCAGCGCCGTTCGGCGAAGCCGCCGTAGCGCAGGTAGAGCGGTCCGTCGTTCCACCGCACGTCGCTGAGGATGTACGGACCCGGTCGGCCGGCCAGCAGGAGATCCAGGTCGAGCAGGAGCTCGTGCAGCTCGGCGGTGTCCCGCGGGTAGATGGTGATGAATTTTCCGCTGCTCGACCGGTCGGCGTACTTCGAGTTGCTCAGGAGCAGCGTGGTCGGGTCGGCGAGGTGTTTGAACGGGACGTTCCGTTCGACGCAGTGCCGCCAGACGATTTCGAGCGTGCCGACAGCGTCGCTCTGGATGGTCGAGACGTGGATCTTCCAGCCCTGCGGGGGCAGGTCGGGTCGCGCCGGGGAGACCATCGTCCAGGGCCCTCTGGCCTGCGTGGACCAGCCGTCGGGCAGCGGCGGTCCGGCGGCGAAGCCGGGGGTCGCGGCCCGGCTGGCCGGCCGGTCGTAGAAGGTCGGGTCGGTCAGGCAGTAGTTGCGGTAACGGAGATCCATCGCCGGCAGCCCCTTGTCCCGCCGGCGTGCGCTGGTCCCGTGCATGGGACTCCAGTCGCCCGACCGCGCGCTTGCCTCACGAAGGGTATTCGGGTTGCCACCCTCGGTCAATCGACCGAAGTGGATTTAGAACGAGCCGTCCAGTGGTACCACGGCCGTGCGTCTTCCACTGTGTACGGTGCATGTCCATGACCGCCCGGGGGCCACAGCCGGTCGCCGCCAGCGGTGGCCGTCGGCCGCCGGGCCGGTCGGACATCTGACGCTCAGCCGAAAAAGGAACAACATGTACGACGCGATAGTGGTCGGGGCCCGTTGCGCGGGCGCCGCGACCGCGCTGCTGCTCGCCCGACAGGGGCACCGGGTGCTCCTGGTGGACCGGTCGTCGTTTCCCAGCGACGTCATCTCCACGCACTTCCTGTGGCCGCACGGGATGTCCTACCTGAACCGGTGGGGACTGCTGGACCAGGTCACCGCCGTGACCCCGACGCACACCACCGTCCGGCTCGTCAACGACGGCATCGAACTGGGCGGCTCGGTGCCGGCCGAGCTGCTGCGGGAACACTTCCGGGACCTGCACGGCGACGACTCGGGGGTGGTCACCAGCTACGCCTCGGTCCGGCGTCGGGTGCTGGACCAGATCCTCGTCGAGGCCGCCGCGAAGGCCGGCGCCGAGGTGCGGACCAACTTCACCGTACGGGAACTGCTCACCGAGGACGGCCGGGTGGTGGGCGTCCGGGGCCGGGACGCCGACGGGCGGACCGTCGAGGACCGGGCCCGGATCGTGGTCGGCGCGGACGGCCGCAACTCGTTCGTCGCCCGTGCCCTCAAGCTGCCGAAGTACGACGAGCGGCCCCGGTGCACGTTCGCGTACTGGAGCTACTGGTCCGGTTTCGACCTCGGCCCCGGCCAGATCCACCGGCGGGGCCGGCTGGCCGCCGCGGTGGTGCCCACCAACTTCGAGCAGAACATGGTGCTGGTCTGGGGGCCGAGCGAGTGGTCCCGGGAGTTCCGGGCCGACGTGCCGGGCAACTTCGCCAGGGCGCTCGACTTCGTCAGCCCGGAGCTGGGCGCGGTGGTCCGCGAGCAGGGCGTCCGGGAGGAACGGATCTACGGCACGCTCGACCAGTCGGCTTTCCTCCGGCCGCTGCACGGGCCGGGCTGGGTGCTCGTCGGGGACGCCGAGTCGGCGAAGGACCAGTGCACCGCGATCGGCATGACGCACGCCTTCCGGGACGCCGAGCTGGCCGCCGCCGCCCTGGGCCGCTGGCTGTCCGGCGGGGCGTCGGTCGAGGAGGCGATGACCGGGTACGAGGGCCGGCGGCGCAGCCAGAACGCCGCCGCCTACTACGACTACGTGTGCACGCTGGCCGAGATGCGCCCGTACCGGCACGACGAGCTGCAACTGTTCGTGGCGCTGCGCGGCGACCAGCAGGAGACCGACCGGTTCATCGCCACCCACGCCGACGTCGCCCCGGTGTCGGAGTTCTTCCAGGCGTCCAACCTGTTCCTGCTCAACGACGCCGCGAAGGAGTCCTCCGCCGACCACGCGGTGTTCGACGACTTCGCCGCCACGTCGCGCGCGTACCAGCAGAACCTGTTCGCCTGATGCCGTACCCGGGAGCTGACACCATGACCACCACCACCGACCTGCACCAGCGCGAGGACGGCGAGCTGATCGAGGTCATCCTGCACGCCGCCCACCACGGTGACGTGGCCACCATGGCCCGGACGGCGGACGAGGTCTCCGAGATGACCCGCAACTGGGCCACCCACGTCCCGTGGGACGACTTCGCCACCCTCGACCCGACCGGGGCGGACGGCGAGCTCGCCCAGGTCATCGCCGACCTCACCGAGATGTGGGAGCCGGCCCACCTGCGCAACCCCGTCGACCCGGACGAGGAGTACGCGCTGGACAAGAACGCCTACGACTTCTACCGACCCGCCGGGCGCAACCTGCTCGCCCGTACCGAGGACTTCTACGGCTGGGTGCAGGCCCGCCGTCGGACGGAGACCTGGCAGTACTCCCGGGTGCTGGAGGCCGCCCCGGACAGCGTCGCCCAGATCACCAACGACCTGGGCAGGCGGACCCGGGGCATCAACTTCAACTCGCAGGACTACCTGTCGTTCAACACCCACCCGGCGATCCGGGAGGCGGCGGCGCGGGCCATGCACGACTACGGCCCGCACAGCGCCGGCTCGCCGATGGTGCTGGGCAACACCCGGATCTCCGACGAGCTGGAGGCGGCCCTCGGCGACCTGGTCGGGCTGGACCACGTGACGCTGTTCCCGACGGGTTGGGCGGCCGGCTTCGGCGCGGTCGTCGGGCTGGTCCGTCAGTCCGACCACGTCCTGATCGACCGGCTGGCGCACTCCTGCCTCCAGCAGGGCGCGCGGGCGGCCACCCGCAACGTGGTCCGCTACGAGCACCTCAACGTCGAGGCGGTCCGACGGCGCCTGGTGGAGATCCGTGCGCACGACACCCGCAACGGCATCCTGGTCGTCACCGACGGTCTCTTCTCGGTGGACGCGGACTGGCCGGACCTGGTCACCCTCCAGCGGGTCTGCCGCGAGTACGACGCCACCCTGCTGGTCGACGTGGCGCACGACCTCGGGTCGATGGGGCCGGGCGGCACGGGCGTGCTGGGCATGCAGAATCTGCTCGGCGAGGTGGACATCGTGATGGGCGCCTTCTCGAAGACGTTCTGCTCCAACGGCGGTTTCGTGGCGTCCAACTCCCCGGCGCTGAAGCAGTACGTCAAGATGTTCGGCGGCAGCCACTTCTTTTCGAACGCCCTGTCGCCGGTGCAGACCGCGGTGGTCCGCGAGGCCACCAGGATCATCCGGTCGGCCGAGGGGGACGTGCTGCGGGCCCGGCTGTTCACCGCCATTGACGCCCTGCGCGACGAGCTGACCGGCCGGGGGCTGACCTGCATGGGTGAGCCGTCGCCGATCGTGCCGCTGCTGATCGGCAACGAGAAGCTCGCCCGCACGGCCAACCGGCTGCTGTTCGACCGGGGCGTGCTCGCGTTCATGGTGGAGTTCCCGGTGACGCCGACCGGGTCGTCCCGGTTCCGGCTCCAGGTGCAGGCCGGGCACCGGCCCGAGGAGGCCCGCGAGGCCGCCCGGATCATCGAGGGCGCGATCGCCGACTCGCGGGCGTACCTGTCCAGCGCGTTCGGCAGCTCGGCCCGGTAGGGAGGCAGCGGCAGGCAGCCCGGCGGGGGCGCCCCGCGTCCCTCGGGCGACGGGCGCGTCCCCGCGCCGTTCGGGTGACCGGTGTCGACGTATCGAGGGCTTGCGATGATCGGCTTCCTGCGGTTCGCTGGGAAAGCGCTGTCAGAGCCGGTGGCGCTGGCCCGTCCCCAGCGGACGGGCGTCCGGGCCCGGACCAGGACCCGTGTCGGCAGCCGACGGGCAGCGGTCGCCGAGCCACGCGGGCTCCCCGTATCAGCCAGGAGAGCAACATGCCGCAAAGCCGGCGCCGAAGGGCGCTACTCATCTTGACGACGACGACAGCCACCCTGGGCGCGGCCGGTGTGGTGGCCACGGCCGGCACCGCGCAGGCGGCCGTCGGTTGTCGCGTCGCCTACACCGTCGCCTCGCAGTGGTCGGGCGGGTTCACCGCCAACGTCGACGTCACCAACGTCGGCGACCCGCTCGACGCGTGGACGGTCACCTGGTCGTTCACCGCCGGGCAGACCGTCGCCCAGGCGTGGAACGCCACCGTCACGCAGAGCGGCGGTGCCGTACGGGCCGCCAACGTCAGCTACAACGGCAACCTCGCCACCGGCGGGTCGGTGTCGTTCGGCTTCAACGGGGGCTGGAACAACAACAGCAACCCGACGCCGACCTCCTTCGCGGTCAACGGCGTGGCCTGCGCTGGCGGAACGGGCCCGACCACCCCGCCGCCCCCGACCACGCCCCCGCCGACCACGCCGCCCCCCACCACGCCGCCGCCCACCGGGGCGTGGCCGACGCCGACCGGACAGGTCAACGTCGACGGCACCATCGCGGTCTCCGGCGTCCTCGACGGTGGCATGCGCCGGTACTGCTGCATCGGTGACGGCAGCCAGGAGGAGAGCCAGGACCCGATGTTCCGGCTCGCCGCCGGGGCCACCCTGCAGAACGTCATCATCGGCGCGCCCGCCGGCGACGGCGTGCACTGCTCCGGCCCGTGCACGCTGCGCAACGTCTGGTGGGAGGACGTGGGCGAGGACGCCGCCACCTTCCGGGGCAGCGGCTCGCCCACCTTCCTGGTTGACGGCGGCGGCGCGCGCAGCGCCAGCGACAAGGTCTTCCAGCACAACGGCCCGGGCACGCTCACCATCCAGAACTTCCAGGCCACCAACTTCGGGACGTTCTACCGCTCCTGCGGCAACTGCTCCACCCAGCACAGGCGCAACGTGGTGATCCGGAACGTCACGCTGACCCGACCCGGCAACACAGTGGCCGGCATCAACGTCAACTACGGCGACACCGCCCGGTTCTCCGGGGTCACCATCGTCAACGACCCCAGCCGGTCGATGGTGATCTGCCGCAAGTACAACGGCAACAGCAGCGGCAACGAACCCACCCAGATCGGCACCGGAGCGGACGGCGCCAACTGCCTCTACTCCTCGTCCGACCTGACCTACCGGTAACCCGACGGGCCCGGTGCCGGTCGACCGGCCGGCACCGGACCCGCCCGTACGGAAAGCGAGTGAGCCGGCATGCCCGCAGCACGCCCCACCGGAGGGGTCTACCGCAACCCGGTGTTGCCCGGTTTCCACCCCGATCCCAGCGTCTGCCGGGTCGGGGAGGACTACTACCTGGTCTGCTCCAGCTTCGAGTACGTCCCCGGCGTGCCCGTCTTCCACAGCCGGGACCTGGTGAACTGGCGACAGATCGGCAACGCCCTCGATCGGCCGGACCAGTTGGAGTTGCCGCCGGACACCCCCGCCTCCCAGGGGATCTACGCGCCGACCATCCGGCACCACGACGGGCGGTTCTGGATGATCACCACGAATGTCAGCCTGGGCCGGCACCTGGTCGTCACCGCCGTTGACCCGGCCGGCCCGTGGTCCGACCCGGTGTACCTCGACCTGCCGCACGTCGACCCCTCGCTGGCCTGGGACGACGACGGGAACTGCTGGCTGACCACCTCGGGCGTGAAGACGTACCGGATCGACCCGGAGGTCGGGTTGGTCCTCGAAGGACCGATCTCGACGTGGTCGGGCACCGGCGGCCAGTACCCCGAGTCCCCGCACCTGTACCGGATCGACGGATGGTGGTACCTGGTCGTCTCCGAGGGCGGCACCCACACCGGGCACGCCGTCTCGGTCGCCCGGTCCCGCAGCCCGCTCGGGCCCTTCGAGCCGGGCCCGGCCAACCCGATCCTGACCCACCGCGGCACCGGTCGGCCGGTCCAGGCCACCGGCCATGCCGACCTGGTCCAGGCCGTGGACGGCAGTTGGTGGATGGTTCTGCTCGGCATCCGGGCCCGCGGCCAGTGGCCCCCGTACCACGTGCTCGGCCGGGAGACGTTCCTCGTGCCGGTGCGGTGGGTCGACGGCTGGCCGGTGGTCGACCCGGTCGAGGAGGCCACCGCCGCCCCGGCGGGCAGCGCGCCGGCCGGGGCCGCCCCGCCCGGCTCCGGGGCGTACCGCGACGATTTCGACGACGTCCGGTTGGCGTACCGCTGGATCTCCCCGCGCAGCCGGCCGGACGCGGCCTGGTCGCTGACCGAGCGGCCCGGCTGGCTCACCCTGCACGCCACCGGGTCCACCCTGGACCGGGCCGGCGTCACCATGGTGGCGGCGCGGCAGCAGCACCACGACTGCCGGGCCGGCGTCCGCCTCGACCCCGGCGACGGCGTCGCCGGGCTGACGCTGCGGGTCGACGAGGCGCACCACTACGACGTCGAGGTCTCCGGCGGCACGGTACGGGTCGTCGGCCGGGTCGGGCCGTTCCGTCAGGTCTTCGCCGAGCGCCCGGCGCCCGCCGGGCCGGTCGTGCTCACCGTCGCCACCCGCACCCGCGACCTGTACCCACCGGTGGTGACGTCCGCCGCCGAACTGGCCGCCCCCGGCGAACCGTACGGCGTGCGTCCCGCCGGGTCGGACATGGTGGTCTTCGAGCTGGCCACCGACGACGGCCCGGTGGTCCTGGCCGAGCTCGACGGCCGCTACCTGTCCACCGAGGTCGCAGCCGGGTTCACCGGCCGGGTGATCGGGCTGTACGTCACCCGGAGTAGCGCCGCGTTCGACTGGTTCGACTACCGGCCGACCTGAGCGGCGGCGAGGCCGGTCACCGTTCTTCCGGGGTCGCCCGGTCGTCGTCGTGCTGGCGGCTGAGGAAGTACGCGCCGAGCGCGCCCGCCAGGGTGCCGAAGACCAACACCGAGTACGCGGCCAGCACCAGTTCGAGCACCTGGGAGAACGTGTCGGTGGCGGCGAGCGGCTCCCCGGTGATCGTGGTGAGGGCGACGTCGTGCAGCGCCGGCCCGTACGCCGGGTAGGAGCCGGTCAGCACCAGGAGCTGCCCGCTGGCGAGGATGATCGTCACGGTGACCACGGCGAGCCAGGCCAGCCGGTCGGTGAGCAGCCGCCCGGCGGACCGTGAGCCCCGGACGGCGGCGGCGATGACGCCGGTGCCCCGGGCGGCCCGGAGGGCGGTGGCCGCCCGGGCGAACCGCAGGAACGGCACGGCGAGGAAGATCACCTGCCACCAGTTGCGTTTCCAGAACTCCCGGGAGCAGCGACGGGCCAGCCAGGCGCGCAGCGCGAACTCGGCCACGAAAACCGCCCACAGCACCCAACTGGTGACCGTCAGCACGGAGGAGAGCGGCTCGTCGTCGGTGATCGCCTGACCGAGCACGAGCAGCAGGAAAAGGACGCCCAGCACGCCCATCGGCTTGTCCAGCCGGCGGGCGAGCCCGTTGAGCCGGGCGTCGTCCTGCCGTTCCCGCCGCGAGTCTCCCCGGGCGGCGTCCTGCGTCATGGCTGGGCCAGTACCCGCCGTCCGGTCCGCCATGCCGCCCCGGACGGGCGTCGAGCCGGACGGGTAGAACGCCGCAGCGCGGGTACCGTCCTGCGATGCTGCTGGACAATCCCGCCGACCTGCTTCGGCTGCTGCTCGTCGCGGTGGTGGTGTACCCGCTGCTGGTGGTGATCCTGCGGCTCTCCGGCAAGCGGACGCTGTCGAAACTCAACGCGTTCGACCTGGTGGTCACGGTGGCGCTGGGGTCGACGCTGGCGACGATCCTGCTGTCCCGGGACGTGTCGCTGGCGGAGGGCACCCTCGCGTTGGCGCTGCTGGTGGCACTGCAGTACGTCGCCGCCCTGGTCGCGGTCCGCTGGCCGCCGTCGCAGCGGCTGCTCAAGGCGCGGCCGACGCTGCTGTTGCGGGACGGTCGGCTCAGGCACGCCGCCCTGCGTGACGCCCGGGTGGCGGAGAGCGAGATCCGGCAGGCCGCCCGCAGCCAGGGCATCGGGGATCTCGGTGCGCTGGCGGCGGTGGTCCTGGAGACCGACGGAAGCCTGAGCGTGATACCGCGCAGCAAGCTGGGTGACGGCGGCAGCCTGGCCGACGTGCCCGACCCCGAGGGCGGAGGGAGACGGACATGACCCGGACCACGAGCAGGTGCTCCGCGACCACCTGAGCCGGCGGCGTACCGGCGACCCGGAGGCCCCCCGCGGGTCAACAACTACCACCCGCAGGGGGGCCTCCGGACGCATGGGCGCCGCCGGGTCCGGATACCCGACTGGCGACTACCGTCCGGTGTCCCGGTCCACCACGCCGGGGAGCGGGACGCTCAGCGGGAAGGCGTCGTCGAGCAGGGCCACGCCCTCCTGCGGGCGTGCCCGGTCCACCAGGCCGGACCGGGACCGGCGTTTCTCCTCCCGGTCGACGCCCAGCGCCTTGTCGCGGTGCTCCTCCAGGGCCGGGTCGCACTGTCCGTCCCGGTTGAACGACCACATCAGCGCCGGCTCGCCGAGCGGCAGCAGGTCACCCGGGCCGGTGTCGGGGCGGCCGGTGTGCCAGGTGTGCCAGGTCTTGCCGTAGCTGTTCATCAGCAGCGCCATCAGGGCCCGCTCGGCCGGCTCGGGCAGGCCGGGGGCGATCAGCGAGCCGCCGAGCACCTCGAAGTTGTGCGGGTGCCAGTAGCCCCGCTCGGCCTCGGGCAGGACCGCGTGCAGCCGTTCCGAGACGATGTACTCGACCCCGATCAGGTTGGCGTCGGCGGTGTTGCCGTCGAACAGCACGCACTGGAGGAAGTCGTCGTTGACCTGCTTGCAGTAGTGGTGCGCCTCCATCTGCGTCGACGGGTCGTCCTTGACGGGATGGAACCCGACCACGTACGCGTCGAAGCCCTTCAGCGGCGGCGCGTCCTGCAGCACCTTCGCCCCGAGCGACAACCCCTGGTGCCACAGGCTCGTCGATTCGCCCGGCGGCCGGACCGGACTCGGACGCCTCTGCATCGGCTGCTCCTCCCTGCTCGTCGTCGGCTCGGACAATTCATACCCGCCCACGACGGCGCAAATCAGGTCGCTGCCGGCGCGGGAGAGCGGTCGTCGGGGCGGGACGGCGCGAACCGGGCGAGCGGGTTGGCCAGGGCGCCGGCGAACTGGAGCGCCGCCGACGGGTCGGCCAGGTCGACCATCTGCTGGTTGTCGCGCAGTTGCAGCCGGTTCAGGCAGGACAGCGGGAACTCGGCGGCGAACAGGTCGTACCGGCGCAGCCGCCCGGCCAGGTGGGGGACGCCGGCGGCGTAGTCGGCGGCGCACTCGGCGACCGTCCGCCAGAAGTCGTCCTCGGCCAGCGTGCCCTCGGTGTGCAGGATCGCGGCGAGGTGCCGGAAGAAGCAGTCGAAGACGTCGGTGAAGATGGAGAGGATCTTCTCGTCCTCGGGGACGGTGACCCGGATCCGCCGGACCCGCTCGGGCAGGTCGGCGTCCGGGTCCATCACCACGATCTCCTCGGCGATGTCCTTGAACACCACCCGGTCCACCGCGCCGTCGCGCAGCACCAGGATCACGTTCTCGCCGTGCGGCATGAACGCCAGGTCGTAGGCGTACAGGCTGTGCAGCAGCGGCACCAGGTAGGCGTCCAGGTAGCGGCGCAGCCACCCGGCCGGGGGCAGCCCCGACTCGGCGACCAGCGCGCCGACCACCGACCGGCCGTCCCGGTCGAGGTGCAGCAGCGAGGCCATGGTGGCGAGCCGCTGGCCGTCCGCGATCCCGGGCGTCGGGCTCTCCCGCCACAGCGCGGCGAGCATCTTCCGGTACGGGGAGTAGCGGTCGGTGGCCGCCTCGTACTGCCGGTGCCGGTACCCGATCGCGGCCCGCTCCCGGATGATCGTCAGGCGGGCGCGCCGCAGCACCGGGTCGGCGTCGACCAGGTCGGCCAGCCAGTCGTTGATCGCCGGGGTGGCCTCCATGTACGCGGCCGACAGGCCCCGCATGAAGCCCATGTTCAGCACCGACAGGGCGGTCTTCACGTAGTGCTTGGTGGGGTCGGTGACGTTGAAGAAGGTGCGGATGGACTGCTGGGCGAGGTACTCGTCGGGGCCCTCGCCGAGGCAGACCAGCCGGCGGCGGGCCACGTCCCCGGCGAAGGTGACCGCCAGCCGGTTCCACCACTGCCACGGGTGCACGGGGATCAGCAGGTAGTCGGCCGGGTCGAGGTCGAGCCCGGTGAGCACGCCGGTGAACCGGGCGAGGGTCTCCTCGCCCAGCTCGGCCCGGAGCAGGGTGTCGTAGTCCAGGTCGGCGGCGCAGGTGAAGGTGGCGTGGTCGCGGTGCGCGGCCAGCCAGAGCAACCGGACCGGGGCGGCGGCCTCCGGCGCGTACCTGTGGTACTCGTGCACGCCGAAGCCGATCCGGCCGTTGTTGGCGACGAAGCACGGGTGGCCCTCGGTCATCCCGGTCTCGACGGCCTGGAAGTCGGCGCGGGCCAGCTCGGCGGCGCTGACCGCCGGCTTGCCGAGCTTGTACGCCGTGCCGGCCAGGGTGGAGGTGATCTCCTCCAGGTAGACCGGCAGGATCGCGTCCGTCAGGCCGAGCGCGCCGCGCAGCTCCAGGCACAGGTCGACGGCGTCCAGCGGCAGCTCGTCGCCGTCCCGGCGCCGGGTGATGCTGTCGGCGTCGATCTGCCAGTGGTCGAGGGCGAGCCGTTCGGCGGCGAACCGGTACTCGACCGCGTCGTCGTCGCCGCGTACGGTCCACCGTCCGTCGCCGGCCGGCTCGGGGGTGACGAGTCGTTCGTGGGCGAACTCGGCGAGCGCCTTGCGCACCAGCAGCCGGTTGGCCGTCGCCCAGGCGCCGGGGGTCAGGTGGTCGACGGAGGTGGTGGCGTTCACGCGGGCGTCTCTTTCCGGGTCGCGGCCAGGAACTGGCCTCGGGTGCAGACGCTGAGCAACGCGTCCTTCTCGGGTTTGCGGATCGGGCCGACGACGGTGAAGCCGACGGCGGCGTTGAGCGCGTGCACGGCGGTGTTGCGCACGTCCGGCTCGACCACGACGCGTCGGGTCGCCGGGTCGGCGAACAGCCACGCCAGCACCGTGGTGATCACCGCCAGGGTGAAGCCGTGCGTGGGGGTGTCGGCGGGCGCGCACAGGAAGTGCATGCCGACGTCGCCGGGCTCGGCGTCGTGCAGCCCGACCAGCTCGACCCGCGCCGGGTCGTACCGTTCGGCCAGGAAGGCCGGCTCGCCGCGCCACAGGCCGAGGTACGCGTCGTGGTGCGGGTGGGCGGCGATGCGCTGGTACTCCTCGGTGACCCGGGCCAGGTCGGCGTCCTGCATCAGCCAGAACGCCGCCTTGGGGTGGGTGACCCAGCGGTGCAGCAGCGGCGCGTCGGCGGCCACGTCGAGCGGACGCAGCGAGAGCTCGCCCAACCGGTCGTCGACCCGGGTGAACACGGTCACGACGGCGACCCGGCGGGCGCGCCGAACTCCTGGAACGCGATGGAGCTCTCGATCGGGTAGTGCTCCCGCCCGGTCAGCTCCCGGATGATCCACGAGTTGCGGTACGGACCCATGCCCAGGTCGGGTGAGGTGAGGCTGTGCGCGTGGGTGCCGGCGTTCTGGACGAAGATCTCCCGCCCGGCGTGGTCCACCGTGTAGTTGCGGGCCAGGTCGAAGCGCCCGTGGGAGTCCCAGCGGATCCGGTCCCGCACCGGGGTGAGGAATTCCGGCAGCCGGTACCGGTAGCCGGTGGCCAGCACCAGCCCCTCGGTGTCCAGGGTGAAGTCCCGTTCCTGCTCGACGTGGCGCAGACCGAGCGTGTAACGGCCGGTCGACTCGTCGTACCCGGCGGTGGTCAGCTCGGTGTTGGTGAGCAGCCGGGTCGGCACCGGGCCGTGCACGCTGCGCGCGTACAGCAGGTCGTAGATGTCGTTGATCAGGTCGGTGTTGATCCCCTTGTACAGCGACTTCTGCTCCGACTCCAGCCGGTAGCGGGTCGGCTCGGGCAGCGCGTGGAAGTAGTCCACGTAGTCCGGTGAGGTCATCTCCAGGGTGAGCTTGGTGTACTCCAGCGGGAAGAACCGGGGCGAGCGGGTGACCCAGGTGAGCTGGTAGCCGTACCGGTCGAGGTCGCCGAGCAGGTCGTGGTAGATCTCGGCGGCGCTCTGCCCGCTGCCGACGACGGTGATGCTGCCCTTGGCCCGCAGCGCGTCCCGGCATTCCAGGTAGCGGCTGTTGTGGATCAGGTCGCCGCCCAGGCCGGCGCAGCCGTCCGGCAGGTACGGCGGGGTGCCGGTGCCGAGGACCAGGCGTGGGGCGCGCAGGGTGACCGGCCCGTCGGGCGTGTCGGCGCGAACCACGTAGCAGCCGTCGGCGTCGTCGTGCTCGATCCGGGTGACGGTGTGTCGGAAGCGCAGGTTCGGCAGTTTCCCGGCGGCCCACCGGCAGTAGTCGTTGTACTCGGCGCGCAGCGGGAAGAAGCTCTCCCGGATGTAGAAGGGGTAGAGCCGGCCCTTCTCCTTCAGGTAGTTCAGGAAGGAGTACGGCGACGTCGGGTCGGCGAGGCTGACCAGGTCGGCGATGAACGGCGTCTGCAACCGGGTGGACTCGATGAGCATCCCCGGATGCCAGTCGAAGCTGTCGCGGGCCTCCAGGAACACCCCGTCGAGGTCGTCGAGGGGCGCGGTGAGGCAGGCCAGGCCCAGGTTGTACGGGCCGAGCCCGACCGCGATGAAGTCGTGCGTCGACATGTGTGCGTTCTCTCCAGGGTGGGGGTCAGCCGACCGGGCAGGGCAGGTCGGCGGCGCTGGTCCGGACGTACCAGGCGGCGTGGTCGGCGATCAGGTCGACCACGGCGGCGACGTCGGCCACGGTGGTCTCCGGGTTGAGCAGGGTGAGCTTCAGGTAGTGCGCGCCGTCGACCTTGGTGCCGGCGACCAGGGCCGCGCCGGAGGCGGCCAGCGCCTCGCGGGCGTGCAGGTTGGCGTCGTCGACCAGGCTCGGCCCGGCCCCGGCCGGGTGGTAGCGGAAGACGACGGTGCTGAGCTGTGAGCGGGCCGCCACCTCGAAGCGGGGGTCGGCGTCCAGCAGCCGCCACGCCTCGGCGGCGAGGTCGACGACCTGGTCGAAGAGCGCGCCGATGGCGTCCGGACCCATGATCCGCAGGGTGAGCCAGAGCTTGCAGGCGTCGAACCGGCGGGTGGTCTGGATGCTCTTGTCGACCTGGTTGGGGATGCCCTGCTCGACGGCCCGGACGGGGTTGAGGTAGTCGGCGTGCCAGGTGGCGTGGCGCAGCGTCCGGCCGTCGCGGACCAGCAGCGCGCTGGAGCTGACCGGCTGGAAGAACGACTTGTGGTAGTCGACGGTGACCGAGGTGGCCCGTTCGATGCCGGCAAGCAGGTGCCGGCGGGTGGGGGAGACCAGCAGCCCGCAGCCGTACGCGGCGTCGACGTGCAGCCAGACGCCGGCCGCCGTGCAGATGTCGGCGATCTCCGGCAGCGGGTCGATGGTGCCGAAGTCGGTGGTGCCGGCGGTGGCCACCACCGCCATCACCACCTGGTCGGCCCGCCGGCAGCGGTCGATGACGCGGGCCAGCTCGTCGGTGCGCATCCGCCGGCCGGCGTCGGTGGGCACGGTCAGCACCGCGTCCGCGCCCAGGCCGAGCAGCTTGGCGGCCTTCTGGACGCTGAAGTGCCCGGCGGCGGAGGTGATGATCCGCAGCCGGGACAGCACCTCGGCGCGGGCCGGCCGGGTGGCCGCCCCGCCGACCACCCGCCGGTACGCCTCCTCGCGGGCGAGCAGCATCGCCTGGAGGTTGGACTGGGTGCCGCCGCTGGTGAAGACGCCGTCGGCGGTCGCGCCGAGGCCGATCCGCCCGGCCGTCCACTCGATGAGCCGGCGTTCCATCAGGGTGGCCCCGGCGCTCTGGTCCCAGGTGTCCAGCGAGGAGTTGACCGCGCTGAGCACCGCCTCGCCGAGCAGCGCCGGGATGACCACCGGGCAGTTGAGGTGGGCGAGGTAGCGGGGGTGGTGGAAGTACACCGTGTCGCGCAGCCAGACGTCGTGCAGCTCGTCCAGGGCGGCGTCGGTGTCGCCGAGCGGCCGGTCGAGGTCGACTGCCGCGACGACCGGGGCGAGCGCCTCCGGGGTGACCCCGGTGCAGGGGCGGTCGGTCTCGGCGACCCGGTTGGCGACCCGGTCCACGCCCCGGGCCAGCACGTCCCGGTACCGCCCGACGGATCCGGCGTTGAACAGGTGGGCGCGGGCCGCGGCGAGGTCCGCCCCGGGGGCGGTGGGCGCGGTGTCGAACGGGCTGCCGAGCGGGCTCATGCGGATCCTCAGCGGTAGAAGAACGGGAGCAGAGTTAGGTTAGGGTAGCCTTACCTAACTTTCAAGCGTCGGTCAGCCGGCGATTCGCGCCGGCTCGCGGACGGCGGGGCGCCGGCCCCGCTCCGCCGGGCGGGCGAACCGCCGCTGGTGCCGCAGACCCACCACCACGCCCGCGCCGACCAGCACGATGGACGCCACCGTCACGGCGGGATAGCCGAGCCGACCGGCCGCCGCGAGCCCCACCGACCCCGCCACGAACGAGCAAACCAGCCCGAACGACGACAGCACGGTGAAGTCGGTGCCCCCGCTCGCCGGCCGCGAGTAGTCCATGTTGACCGTGTAGAGCACCACGTTCACGGCCGTGTACGCGGCCAGGAAGGCGCAGAGCGCGACGACCGTCCCGCCCAGCGGCGCGTACCCGCCCATCAGCGGCAGCAGCAGCGCCGTGGACAGCACCAGGGCCCCGCCGCCGACCACCAGCATGCCGGCCCGACCGAGCCGGCCGACACCGAGCCCGGCGACCAGACCGACCACGATGGCCGGCACGCTGGTCACCACGCCGGTCACCACGCCGATCCGGCCCAGCGACCACCCGGCGTCCACCAGGGCCGGCGTGAGCAGCGCGTACGCCATGCCCGCGCCGACGTAGACCAGCGGCACCACGCCGAAGGTCCACCGCCGGCAGCCCGGCTGACCGAGCACCGACAGCAGCGCCCGGTAGGCGACGCCGAGCCCGGGCGCCGGATCCACCCGGACCGGCTCCCGGAACCGCCACACCACCAGCAGACCGACCGAGGTCAGCGCGGCCAGCAGGCCGATCGCCGGCGCCCAGCCGAACCGGTCGTAGACCAGCACGCACGCGCCGCCGCCGAGCAGGTTGCCGAGGTAGCTCGCGGCCACCTGGATGCCGTTGCCGACGCCCCGGGCCGAGTCGGTGAGCAACCGGACGGCCACCGCGTCGGCGGCGATGTCCTGGGTGGCGGAGAAGAACACGAACATGGCGCAGATCGCCACCACCGGGCCGATCCGGGCGGCCGGGTCCGCGAACGGCAGCAGCGCCAGCAGGGCCAGCACCAGGGCGGTCTGGAACACCAGCAGCCAGGAGCGGTAGTGGCCGCGACGACGGGAGCCGTACCTGTCGAGCAGCGGGGCCCAGAGGAACTTGACCGGCCAGATCAAACCGACGACCTGGAGCAGCGCGAGGGTGTCCAGCGAGGTGCCGCCGTCGCGGAGGATGGCGGTCAGCCCGACCGTGATGAAGCCGATGCCGAGGTACTGGGTGACGTAGAGCGCGGTCAGGGTGCCGAGGCGACCCATCACCCGGCCCGCCAGTAGCCGGACGCGGTGAGCTGACGCTTGTCCACGCCCAGGGTCCGTCGGATGTGCCGGGTGATGCTGCGGGTGGTGGCCGCCTCGCAGGCCACCCAGTAGTGGGCGGTGTCGCTGGCGGTCAGCCCGGCGCAGACCGTGTCGACCAGGTGCTGTCCGGCGTCCCGCCGGGGCACCCAGGTCACCTCGTGGTGGGCGCTGGCGCGCGGCGACAGGGCCTTCTCACCCTCGTGCGCGTACTCCAGCCAGACCGTCGCCGGGGTGTCGGCGCGGGCGTCGAGCAGGCTGTTGACCGCCGGCAGCGAGGCCGCGTCCCCGACCAGGTAGAGGTGCCCGGGGGCGGGGTCGGGCAGCTCGAACGCGCTGCCCTGCACGGTCGCCGTGATGGTGTCGCCGACCTGGGCGGCGCCGGCCCAGCGGGCCGCGCAGCCGTCGTGCAGGGCGAACTCCAGGGTGAACCGGCCGGCTCCCGGGTCCGGGTCGACCAGCGTGTACGCCCGCTGGTGCGCGCGGCCGTCGTTGTCGAACCACAGCCGGATCCACATGGTGGGGTGGATCCCGCAGGTCTCCAGCAGGCCGCCGTCGTCGAGGAGCAGCCGTTGGTAGTGCCCGTCGACGGACTCGGTGCCCAGCACGGTCAGCCGGAACTCCCGACCGCCCATGGCCCTGAGCACCATGGCCTCCCAGTTCCGTTTCACACGTCCCCCCAGGTAAGGTCAACCTACGTTAGGGCAGGTTAACCTAAGTTCCGCGTTCCCAGAACACCCGCCCTGCTCCCGGGCCCACCCCGTGGCCGAGCAACCACCGCCGGTGAGTCGGCCCGGCGTCCCTCACCCGACCCCGGCGTCCGTCACCCCGACCGCAAGGACCACCGATCATGATTTATCAGGAGAAGATCCCCGATTTCGGTACGTTGGCTTTCGTCCCGGTCGATCCCGACCGGGACGCCGAACTGCTGCACGGCTGGGTGACCCGCCCCCGCAACGCGTTCTGGGGCATGAGCGACCACAGCGTCGACCAGGTACGCGAGATCTACGCCTTCGTCGCCGGACTGACCACCCACCACGCGTACCTGCTCACGGTCGACGGCGAGCCGGTCGGGCTGTTCCAGACGTACCAGCCCGGGGCCGACCCGGTCGGCGAGCGTTACCCCGTGCAGCCCGGTGACGTCGGGATGCACGTGCTGCTCAACCCGCCCCGGCGGCTCGCGCACGGACTGACCTCGGCCGTCGGCCCCGCCCTGATCCGTTTCCTGCTGCGGGACCCGGCCGCCCGGCGGGTGGTGGTCGAGCCGGACGTGCGTAACGAGCTGGCGCTGCGCCGGCTCCGGGCCGAGGGTTTCATTTTCGACGCCGAGATCGACCTGCCGGACAAGCGCGCCCAGTTGGCGTTCCTGCCCCGGGCCCGCTTCGAGGCGGACCACCCGGCCCGGGCCACCGCCTGAGCCGGGGAACGTTCACGTTGACCAGCCGACGCGGCGGGCCCGGCCGGGTGGCCGGGCCCGCCGTGCCGGTCCGATGGGACCGTCAGCGTTGCAGGGTGAGCAGGCCCGGCCGGTACGGCAGGAGCCCGTAGTCGCCGCCCGAGTTGGGCGAACGGCCCTGGTACAGCATCTGCAGGTTGCAGGCGTTGACGGTCATGGTCTGGTCGGCGTTGGTGCGGATCAGCTCGCCGTGGCTGATGTCGTTGGTCCAGGTGGCGCCGCTGTTGGCCTTGCCGGCGAACGGGTTGCTCTCGCTGGTGGCCTGCGGGGTCCAGGTGCCGCCCAGGCTGGTCGCGGTGAACGACCGGAAGTAGCGGCCCTGCGAGCCGATCGCCTCGACGATCATCAGGTACTTGTTCAGCCCCTGGAGCTTGTAGACCTGCACCGCCTCGAACAGGTTGTTCGTGGTGTCGGTCATGATCGTCGTGTAGTTCGAGCCGAAGCTGCCCGGGAAGTTCCCGATCGGCATGCTCGCCCGGTAGATCCGACCGTTGTCCCCGGCGAAGAACAGGTACATGTTCTGGCTGTCACCGATGAGCGCCTGGTCGATCGGGCCGGTGCCGGAGTTGGAGATGCTGCCGGTGAACAGCGTCTGGTGCGCCGACCAGCTGTTCACGTTCGTCGGGTCGGTCGAGGTCCGGTAGGAGAACGCCGGGCCACCCCACTGGTAGGCCAGCACCCAGATGTTCTTCGGCGCGAAGTAGAACAACGACGGCGCGACCGCCGAGAACGGCATGGTGTTCTGACTGGCCGAACCCATCTCGTTCCAGTTACCGAACGTCCCGAAGTTCATCGAACCCCAGCGGGTGCCGAAGTCGTGGGTGGTGGCGTAGACCAGGTGCCGGCCGTTGTACGGCGCGTAGGTGAAGTCCTTCAGCGACACCCAGCCGGACTTCGGCTGCGCCAGCGCGCCCGAGGAGGACCACCGGTACGACGACGGCAGGTCACACGTGTTCGACGGCGGCGGCGTGGTCGGTGGCGGCGTGGTGGGGGGTGGCGTGGTGGTCGGCGGTGGGGTGGTGGTGGGCGGCGGGGTCGTCGGGGTGGTGCCGCCGGTGCAGGTCACGCCGTTCAGGGCGAAACTCGTCGGCTTCGGGTTGCTGCCCGTCCACGACCCGTTGAAGCCGAACGACACCGTGCCGTTGGTGGGTACCGCGCCGTTGTAGTCCACGTTCCGGGCGGTCACCGTCGCGCCGCTCTGGGTCAACGACGTGTTCCACGACTGCGTCACCGTCTGCCCCGCGCCGAACGACCAGGTCAGCGTCCAGCCGTTCACCGGGTCGCCCAGGTTCGTGATCGACACGTTGGCCCCGAACCCGCCCTGCCACTCCGACGACACGGCGTAGTTCACCGAGCAGCCGGCCGCTGCGGCGCCTGCCGGCAGCGCCACGACGACCGGTACTGCGGCCAGCAACGCGACGCCGGCCGTCAGCAAACCGACATTTGTCGCTCTGGATCTGTTCATTCGCATCCTCCTGGGCGTGCGCGGCGATCGCCGCATTGGCGAAGATCACTGTTAGGTGAACGTTAACATCGACGTCAGGGATGTTACGGGAGCGCTCCCATGTGCTCAACCATCGACCCGTGTCCCCGTCCTCGCGCCCGCCACCACCCGCGCCGGTCCACCCCCGACACCCGCCGCGCGAGCGGACGTCCGGCCCGACCGTCGCCGACCGCCGCGCGCCGTCCGTCAGGAACACGCCGAGGGCCCGGCACCGGGAGGAGCGACTGGTGGAACCGAACGAGACACCCGCCCGGGTCGTGCCGGGCGGCCCCGCCCCCGGGCGCCCCGACCGGTCCGCGCTGCTGCGGACCTGGCCGGCGGCGGGCGCGGTCACGACCGTACCGGTGCTGGTGGCGCTGGCGGCCGGAGCCGTGACGCCGTCCGGCTGGGCGACGGTGGTGGCGCTGACGGCCGGCACGGCCGTCGCGGTCACGGTCGGACGGCTGTTGACCGGCCGCCGCCCGACCCGCCCCCCGACGACCGACGCCGGCCCGACGCCCGGCGACGGCCCGACCGCCCGCGACGGCCTGACCTCCGGCGACGACCCCACCGCCGACGACGGCCCAGCCCCCGGCGACGGCCCGGCAGCGGAGGGCGGCGGCGACGGTACGGCGGTGGGCGTGCCCGTGGTCGGCGCGCCCGCGGTGGTCCGTACGCACTTCGACGTCGACGGCGGATACGTCGACTGCGCCGGGGCGACGGTCTGGGCCAGCGCCGACGGCGACCCGGCCGGGTTCACCCCGGGCGTCGCCTGCGCGGTGTCCGCCGTCGTCGCCGACGGGCCGGGCGGGACCTGCCGGGTGAGCCTGGCGGGCCTCCGATGACCGGGCCGGTCTTCCCCAGCGTGCAGGGGCCGAGCAGTCGACTGCTCATCACCCTCGTCGTCGACACCAGTGAGTCGATGACCGACGGCGACGCGATCGGCCAGCTCAACCGGGCGTTGCGTCGCTGGCGGGACGACCTGCGCCGGGAGTCGCGGCTGTGCCGGATCGGCGAGATCGCCCTGGTGTCGTTCGGGGTCGGGGGCGTCACCGTCGTCGACCCGTCCGGGCGCTCCCAGGGGCCGGTGGCCGAGCCGTTCGTGCCGGTGGACGACTTCGACCCGCCCACCCTGCCGGCCGGCGGTTTCAGTCCGCTCGTCGCCGGCGTACGGCGGGCCCTGGCGGTCACGGCCGCCCGCCGGGACAGGCTGGCGGCGGCGGGGGTGACCATGGCGTACCGGCCACTGGTGTACCTGCTCACCGACGGCGCGCCCAGCGACGACCGGGGCGGTGACGACGGTTCCTGGCCGGCCCTGGCCGAGGAGCTGCGCCGGCAGGAGGCGGCGAACGCGCTGCTGTTCTTCGCCTTCGGCGTGCGTGGCGCCGACGAGCGGGTGCTGAACGCGCTGGCCCCCGGCGCGTACCAGCCGATCGAGGGCAGTGACTTTCCGTTGCTGCTCAAGCGGGTGCTGCACAGCATCGAGCGGGTGATGAGCCGGCGCGACCAGCCGGCGTCGGACGTGTACGCCGACGTGAGCCGCGCCGCCGCCGAGGACGAGCGGACCCGCCGGTGGTTCGAGGAGCAGGGGAGGCGCTAGTGGACGCGGGCGTCTTCCCGCCGGGCTGGCGGATCGTCCCGGCGAGCGTGACCGGGCCGGACCACGTCGAGCTGGGCGTGGAGAACCAGGACGCGGTCGGGTACCGGCGACTGGGCCGGGGTTTCCTGCTGGCGGTCGCCGACGGGGCGGGGTCGAGCCGGCACGCGGCGACGGCGGCCCGGCTCGCCGTCGACGCGGCCCGGGACGCGGCCGACCTGTTCGGGTCCGACCTCGCGGAGCCGGCGGCCTTCGCACGGGTCGGTCGGCGGTTCGCGGACGCCTGCCTGGGGCTGTTCGACCGGCGGGTGGCCGCGCTGGTGGCCGCCGGGGCGGGCGACGGCGTCGCCGACTGGGCGACCACCCTCCTGACGGTCGTGGCGCAGCCGCCGCTCTACTACTACGTCGGCGTCGGCGACGCCTTCCTGGTGTTCGGACGCCGGGGCGGCGGGGCGCACCTGGTGCTGCCGCCCGACCCGGACGCCGACGCCGGGGCCACGGTCTTCCTGACCAGCGCGGCACGCGACGACGTGGTGCGGCAGGGGCTGGTCGTCGACCCGGCGGTGACCGGTGTGGCGTTGTGCACCGACGGGCTCGCCGAGGCGGCGCTGACCACCCGGCGGGAGCCCGACGGCAGGCGGCGGCACCGCGCCCCGGCGGACTTCGCCGGCTACTTCGCGGTCTTCGCCGACCCGGGCAGCGACGCCGCCGAGCTGGGCCGCCGCCTGTCGGGGCCGGAGCTCGCGGTGACCTCCGGCGACGACAAGACGATGCTCCTGGCGGTGCGACGGTGACCCTCTACCGGCCGGACGGCAGCGCGGTGTCCCTCGACGGACTGACCCCGATCGGCGCGGGCGCCGAGGGCGTGGTGTACGGCGGCCCGGTCCACCCCGACCGGTGCGTGAAGGTGTACTTCACGCCGTCCGCGGCGCTGGACCGGCGGCACGCCGGGCTGCGCCGGCTGCCGCCCGCCGGCTGGTCCCGGCCCCCGGTGACCGACGTCGGCGTGGCCTGGCCCGGGGCCGAGCTGCGCGACGACCACCGCTGGTTGCGGGCGGTCGTCCTGCCCCGGGTCGACGGCGTGCCGCTGCACGACCTGTTCCACGTGCGCGCCCGGGTGGCCGCCGTGGACCACCCCACCTGGGCGACGAACGTGCTGGTGGCCGAGCGGGTGGCGCGACTGTTCGAGCACCTGCACGGCGCGCGGGTGGTGGTCGGCGACGTCAGCTCCGGCAACCTGCTGGTGGACCGGGCCGGCCGGGTCACGATGATCGACTGTGACGGCGTGCAGTTCGTCGACCGGGCCACCGGCGAACGTTTCCCCGCCGCCCACGTGACCCCCGAGTACGCCTCGCCGGAGGCGCTGGCCGACCCGGCCGGCTGGCTCACCCGCGCCCACGACCTGTTCGGCCTGGCCGTCCTGGTCTACCAACTGCTGATGGAGGGCGACCACCCGTTCGCGGGGGTGCCCGTCGACGGGCCGGACGTCGGCGTCGAGGGGAACATCGTCGCCGGGGCCTGCCGGCTGGCCGACGGGCGGCTCCGCCCGGTGCGCGGGGGGCTGCCCGTCGAGGTGCTGCCACCGGAGGTACGCGCGCTCGCCCGGCGCGCGCTGGTCGACGGGCACGCCCGGCCGGCGGCCCGACCGACCGCCGTCGAGTGGCTCGGCGCGCTCCGGGCCGCCGCGTCCGCCCTGGTGGGTTGCCGGCGCGAGCCGTACCACGTGGTGCGGTCCGGGTCGGCCGACTGTGTCTGGTGCCGGCGGCGGGAGGCGGGGCTGGGCGAGCACTTCCCGCCGGTCGGCGCGGAGACCGGAGGGACGCGATGAGCGTGCTGACCATCGCCGAGACGCATCCGGCGTGCGAGGTGCTCGGCCCGGGCAACCGGTTCGTGGTCTGGGTGCAGGGCTGCCCACTGAACTGCCGGGGTTGCGTCAGCCCGCAGTGGATCCCGGCTGGTGGCGGCCGGACGGTCCCGGTCGCCGACCTGGCCGCCCGGATCGTCGACGAGGCGGTCGACGGGCTCACCTTCTCCGGCGGCGAGCCGTTCGCCCAGGCCGGGGCGCTGGCCGACCTGGTCGACGCCGTCCGGGCCCGGCGGGACCTGTCGGTGCTCAGTTACAGCGGTCACACGCTTGCGCACCTGGCGCGGCACGGCACCGACCCGCAGCGGCGGCTACTGTCCACACTGGACATCCTGATCGACGGCCCGTACCTGCCGCGCCGGCAGGCGTCGCTGCGCTGGCGCGGGTCGAGCAACCAGCGGATCCACCTGCTCAGCGACCGGCACCGACAGTTGGCCGGCGAGCCCGACGTCAGCGCCGGGCTCCAGTTCGAACTCGGTCGGGACGGCTCCCTGCGCTGGCTGGGCGTGCCCGCCGTGGCCGACTTCCGGACCCGCCTGGAGCAGCGGCTGGGTCTCGTTCCCCCGTCAGCAGAGGAGTCAGGCAGATGAGCGGCTCACCCAAGTACACGATCGTGGACAGCGGCGCGGCCCGCCGGGCGCAGGCCGCCCGCGAGCGGGCCGAGCGGGAGCGGCGTCGCCGCGAGCAGGAGGACCGTCGCCGCGAGCAGGAGCGCCACCGCCGGGAGCAGGAGCGTCGCCGCCGGGAGGCGGCGCTGGCCGCCGCCCGGCAGGCCGCCCGGGAACGCGTGCGGGCGAGCGCCGGGCGGGTGGCGGCGCTGCGGCGTGACGCGTCGACCGTCGGGCTGGCTGAGCCGGCCGACCGGCTCCGGTCCGAGGTGGAGGCCGTCGGGCGGGCCGTCGACACGGCGACCGACCAGGCCGGATTCGCCGCCGCCCTGCGTGAGCTGGACCGGATCGAGCAGCGGATGGCCGGGGTCCGGCTGACGGTGGCCACCCGGGTGCGTACCGCGGTCGCCGACCGGCTGGACGCGTTGGCGGCGCTGCTCGCCGAGGTGCCCGCGGCCGAGCGGCGCCGGGCCGACCCGGCCGGCGCGCAGGAGGTCGAGGCGCTGTTCGACGCCGCCCGGCGGCGGGTCACCACCGACCCGACCGGCTCGGCCGCCCGCGCCGACACGCTGGCGGCCCGGCTGGACCGGCACCTCACCGTCACGTACGAGCAGCGGGCCCGCGACGAGGAGCAGCGCGCCCGCGAGGAGGAGCAGCGGGCCCGCGAGGAGGAGCGGCGGGCCGCCGCCGTACGGGCGGTCGACGAGCTCGCCGCCCGACTGGAGCAGGTGGCCGGCGAGGCCCGGGACGCGGGCGTGCCCCTGGCCCAGGACCGGGCGCGCGGCGAGCTGGCGGCGCTCACCGCCGCGTCGCACGCCGGCCGGTACGACCAGGTGCCCGCCGGGGCGGCGCGGTTGGCGGGGGTGATCGACGCGCTCGAGACCGAGCTGGACCAGGCGGTGGACGCGCTCGTGGAACGCCGGGAGCTGCTGACCTCGATCGTGGGTGGGCTGGCCGATCTCGGCTTCGCCGTCGACCGGGACAGCTTCGGTGAGTCGGCGGACGGCGGGCTGGGGCTGCGCGCGTACCGCACCGACGGCGCCGGGTTCGCGGTGGTGGTGCAGCCCGGCCCGGACGGTCGGGCCCAGGTGATGTACACGACGGACGCGGTGCAGGACGAGCTGGCCGAAGGGCAGGTGGAGGCTGGGGCGGCCTGCGGCTCACTGGTCTCGATGATCGAGACCATCGGCGCGGCGGCCCGGCGGGACGGGTTCGTCCCGGGCGAGATCTGGTGGGAGGGCGACGAACGTCCCCCGCTGTCGGGTCACGTCCCGCCGCCGTCGACCGCCCGGCGGCCCGGCGCCCGGGGGGGCGGGGGCGTGAGCGGCGAGCCGCCCCTGGCCGCGCCGTGGCTGGTGCCCGCCTACCTGGAGCTGCGGCGGGGCCGCCACCTGATCGTGCACGGCAACGTCGACGACCTGGTCCGCTGGGAACACGACTACGACCACCTGCCGCAGGTGCTGCTGCGGTTCCTGCGGGTCAGCGGCTACCGCCTGGTCGCCCGGTACAGCCCGGCGGACGGGCTCACCTACCCGGACGACGACGCCCGTCGCCGCGCCGAGAGCCTGTTGGGCGGCGCGTCGCCGCAGCCGCCGGGCACCCCACCGGGCCGGGAGCCGACCGCCCCGCCGCCGACCGCCCCGCCGGGCCCGCATCCGGCTGCCGGTTCGGCCGCCCCGGGTGGCGCGACGACCGGGACCCCGGGCGGTCCGGCGGCGGCCTCCGCCCCGGCCGCCGCGCCGTCCCGCCAGCGGCTCGACCGGTCGTCGGACGCGCTACGGGAACGACTCTTCGCCCGCCGGCCCGGCGCCGCCGGCCCCGGCGCGCCCCGCAGCGCCGCCGACGTGGTGTCGGCGCTGCGGGGCCTGGCCCGCCAGCGGGAGACGCCGTGCGCGGTCCTGGTCGAATCGGTCGACCTGGTGGTCGGGCCCGAGGCGGCGCACGACGAGCACCATCCCGCCACCGTGGCCCGGCTGCGGCACCTGCTCGACGAGGCGACCACCGTGCCCGCGTCGGACGGCGGGCCGCCGCTGCGCAACGTGCTGGTCTTCGTGGTCCGGGAGCTGGGCGTCCTGCCCGCCTGGCTGCGGGACAACCCCAACGTGGCCACGGTGCTCGCCGAACGCCCCGGGCCGCCGGAGCGCGCCGACCTGGTCGGCCGGCAGGTGGCGCGCTTCCACGACGCGGACGGGCTGGGCGCCACCGCGACCGGCCGGGCGGTGGACGCGCTGACCAGCCTCTCCGACGGCATGACGGTCCGCGACATCCAGGCGTTGGAGGTCACCTCCCGGATCACCGGGATCGGCCCCGGCGCGCCCCGCAAGCTGGTCGCCCGACACCGGTTCGGGGCCCGGCAGGACCCGTGGGAGCAACTGGACCTGGGCAAGGTCCACGACGCCGAGGCCACCCTCAACGCCCGGGTGATGGGCCAGCCGGCGGCGGTCCGGGCGGTCTGCGACGTCCTGGTCAACGCCCGGGTCGGGATCGACTTCGTGCCCGGCGACGCCGACATGTCCAGCCGCCCGCGCGGCGTCTTCTTCTTCGTCGGTCCGACCGGCGTCGGCAAGACGGAGCTGGCCAAGGCGATCGCCGAGCTGGTCTTCGAGGACGAGTCCGCGTTGCGGCGCTTCGACATGAGCGAGTTCGGCCAGGAGCACGCGGGCGAACGGCTGACCGGGGCGCCGCCCGGCTACACCGGCCACGAGCAGGGCGGGGTGCTGACCAACTGGGTGCTGGAGCGGCCGTTCAGCGTGATCCTCTTCGACGAGGTGGAGAAGGCCCACCCGAAGGTGTTCGACAAGTTCCTCCAGATCATCGACGAGGGGCGGCTCACCGACGGGCTGGGGCGGACCGCCTACTTCTCGCACAGCATCGTGATCTTCACGTCGAACGAGGGCGTGCAGAACATGCCCCGGGCGCAGGACGGCGTGCCCCCGCCGTACGGCGAGGTCCGGCGGCACTTCCAGGTGTCGGTGGGCGACTACTTCACGCACCGGCTCGGCCGGCCCGAGCTGCTCGGCCGACTGGGCGGCGGAGTCGTGGTGTTCGACATCCTCCGTCCCGCCGTGATCCGTGGCATCACCCTGAAGTTCCTCGGTCAGCTCACCGACTCGGCCCGCAGTCGCGGCTACGAGCTGGACATCGACCGGGAGGCGGTCGTCGAGGCGATGGTGCGGCACCTGATCGAGTCCGGGATGGAGCTGGGGGCCCGGCCGATCCGCGACCCGCTGCTGGACCAGTGGGTCCGGATCCCGGTCAACCGGTGGATCTTCTCCCGGCAGGCGCCACCCGGCACCCGGATCCGGGTCACCCCGTCACCGACGTCGTCCCCGCCGTTCCTGGTCGACGCCGCCCCGCCACCGGCGACCGCCCCGCCACCGCCTCCGTGACCGGCCGACCCGCCTCCACCCCATCCTGAGGAGTCACCATGTCGATCGACCCGACGACGAGTTTCCCCGACGACGACCAGCCGCCGACGGACCCCCGCCCCAACGGCGGCCCGCCGTCCGCGCCGTGGCGGTCGGCCGGGCCCCCGCCCGCCGACTCGACCCTCGGCGGGTACGGCGACCCCGTCACGCCCCCGTACGGGACCGCGCCCCCGCCCACCTCGCCGTACGGGACAGCGCCGCCCGCGTCCACGCCGTCGTACGGCACACCGCCTCCGCCGCCCCGGCCCGTGCCCACGCCGTCGTACGGGACGCCGCCCCCGCCGCCACCGCCCCCGCCACCGGGCGGGACCGGCCCCGGCGGCGGGACGGGGCGGCCCTACCCGGACGCGCACCAGCCGTCGCCGGGCGGACGCGCGCTGCCGGAGCCCGAGCCGCTGCCCATCCCGGTCGCCTCGGCCACCACCATGGGTCGGCGGGACCGGACCATCCGGATCGGGTTGTGGGGGGCGGGCCGGGCCGGCAAGAGCACCTTCCTCGCCTCGCTGCCGCTGGCGGCGATGCAGCGCAGCCACGACCGCTGGGTGGTGGCCGGCACGAACGAGGCCGCCGCCGAGTACCTCGGCCACACGGTGCACCGCCTCGCCGTGGAGCGGCGGTTCCCGCCGCCGAACCAGGCGAGCGAGCCGATCAGCTGGTCGTTCCACAGCAGCCCCGAGCCGTCCGGGCCGGGGTCGGGGCTGTGGTCGCGGCTGCGCCGCCCGGCCGCCGAGGAGGTCGACTTCGAGCTGGAGGATCCGCCCGGGGCGTGGTACCAGGCCGGGCGGATCAACCCGGTGGTGATCGACAACCTGGCCAACGCCGCCGGTCTGCTCTACCTGGTCGACCCACTGCACGACCCGGACAGCGACCCCAGTTTCCAGTTCTTCTTCCAGGCGTTGCAGTTCCTGACCACCCGGATGGCGGAGGCCGGTCAGCTACGCCGCGGCCGGCTGCCCCACCACCTGGCGGTCTGTGTGACCAAGTTCGACGACGAGCGGCTGTTCCGCCGTCTGGTCGCCGAGACGGACCTGGTCACCCAGGACCCGTACGAGCCCCGGCTGCCCCGGGTGCCGCAGGAACGGTCCGCCGAGTACTTCGACTGGGTCTGCGACCGGGTGCTGGGCAGCGGCGCGGCGATGGTCCGGGACGGCCTGCGCGCCTACTTCGACCCCCGCCGGGTGGCGTACTTCGCCACCTCGGCCGTCGGGTTCCGACTCAACCGCAACCAGGTCTTCGATTTCCGCGACTTCCGCAACATCGACAGCGACGACGGGGAGGTACGGCTCCGGGACCGGCCCCGCCCGATCAACGTCCTCGAACCGCTGATCTTCCTGGAGCGGCGGATCCGCGCCGAGCGGCAGCGGTAGGGGAACCCCGGTGCAGCCGACGCCGAACCGTCCCGCCCCACCCCCGGCCGCCGACTGGGCGCTGTTCAGCAAGGTGCCGGGACGCACCATGGACTACGACATCCTGGCCGGCAGCCTGCCGGCGGAGGAGGCGGTGTGGTTGGTCCGCGCCGGCCTCACCGGGCAACCGGACGGCCCGGCCGAGGGCCAGCCGGAGGAGCTGCCCTGGTTCACCTTCGTGGGCGGCCCGCCCGAGCAGCCGGCGAGCTTCACGGTCAGCGCGATGAGCTGGAGCGACGCCCGGGACGGCACGGGGCAGGTCATCGCGCCGAGCCGGCTGCTGCGCCTGCCGTGGCCGGTGGTCGCGCCGGCGACGCTGGGCTGTCGTGGCGCGGTGGCCCTGCTGGACGGGCTGGGCTGGCACCAGTTGACGGCCGGCCCGCCGGGCACCCACGACGGCCAGCCGACGCCGCTGCCCGATCTGCCCGCGGGCCGGCCCGAGGCGATGGCCGGCCTCGTCGAGGAGCTCGGCTTCGACTGGGTCGCCGGCACGGCCGCCGCCCTCCTCGACGGTGCTCAGGTAGTCGTCACCAGCGCCGGGCGGCTGCCGTCGCCGTACCAGCGGCTCGCCGTCGCCGACGCGATCTGCGCGCTGCTGCCGTACGCGCAACGGGCCCGGCTCAGCATCGCCACCTGGGCCAACCACCGGGTCCCGCACACCATCCGGTTGAGCTTCGCCGCCCGGGCCGCCGCGAACCAGACCGAGGCGTCCCTGGAGCCGAGGACACCGGCCGTTCCGGGCACCGCCGAGGGCCGCGCCTACCTGGAGACGCTGCACCGACTGCGCGACAAGGGATTCACCGTCGCCCAGATGGTCGGGCACCTGGCGCAGCAGCGGGACCCGGCGCTCTGCCCGGACGCCGTGGCGGCGCGGCTCGCCCTGCTCAACGTGGACCTGCCGGCGGCGGTGCACGAGGAGATCCGGGCCGGCACGGGCGTCCTCGACCGGGTGCGCTGGGTGCTCGACCACCTGGGCGGCTGGTCGGCGCTGCCCGATCCGGCGATGCGTCGCACGTACGGCCTGTTCCTGGGGGAGCAGGCGGCCGGCGGCCCGCGCCGTGACGACGCCGCCACGACGCTGGCGCTGTTCTGGAGCCCGGAGCTGGTCGGGCACCTGGCCGACCGGGCGGCCCCCGACCTGGCCGCCGGCTCGTTGACCCGGATCCAGGCGTGGCTGGCCGTCGAAGCCACCCGGCCGGCCCCGCAGCGCACCCTGCTGACCGAGGTGACGCACCGGGTCACCGGGCGGGAGTCGGTCCGCGCCCGGCAGGCCCTGATCGACCTGCTCGTGGTGGCCGACGCGGCGGACCCGGCGCACCGGCTGCTGCTCGACGACCCGACCCGGGGCGGCCCGCTGGTGCTGGCCGCCGCGGCCACCGAGACCGGCCCGCCCCGGATCAACCTCCTCGCCGACCAGTGGCAGCCCCTGCTGCCGGCGGCGCACTGGCTGCGGCCACTGCTCCTGGCGGCGGGCCGGGCCGTCCCGGTGTCGGCCGCCGACCTGGCGGAGCTGCGGTCCTGGCCGGCCGGCCCGGACGAGCTGGTCGCGTTGGCCCGAGGCAGCCGCGCCTGGCCGGCCCTGTTCGGCCCGCTGTGGCCGGTGCTGGCCGACTGGGCGGCCCGCCGGACGTCCGGCAGCGGGGAACCACGGGCGCTGCTGGCCGAGGCGGCCGGGACACGACTGGACGAGACCGCGCTCGCCCGCTACGACCTGGTCAACCTGCTGGCCACCGGCACCCTGCCGTACGCCACCGGGCAGGCTGTTCCGTTGCCGGCGGCGTACCAGGCGTCGTTCCGGGCCGGGTGGACCGGCCCGGAGCTCGCCCCGGCGCGGCGGCTGCTGGGGATCTCGCTGATCCGCGCGTTGACCGGCGAGGCCGCCGGGGTGGCGCACCTGCGCCTGCTGACCCACCTGGTCGACCTGGCGGAGCCGGACCTGCGGCGGGAGACCGCCCCGCACCTGCGGGCCCACCTGCGGCAGCACTCGGTGGACTGGCGACGGCTGGACCTCACCGACGAGTGGGCGCTGCTGGTCGGCGGGTGGGTGCCGGCGATCCGCGCGCTCGCCGAGCTGAGCCGCCGGGGCGCGGACGCCGGCACCCTCACCGAGCTGCGCGGCCGGGGCGCGGACACGGAGACGGTCGCCATCGCCTGCCTCGACGCGCTCGCCGCCGGGGCCACCCAGGAGGACGTGCTGGAGGCGCTGGGCCCGTGGCTGCACCGCCGCCACCCGGATCAGCTCGCCGACCTCCAGCTCCTGCTGCTGTTCCGGATGCGGGAGCCGGCCAACTGGCAGTTCGCGGAGCGCCTGCTGTGGCACCTGACCGCCCGGGGCGGCGTCGACCCGACCGCGCTGGTCACCACGCTCCGGGAGCGGAACCGCCTGGTGTCGTGGCTGGCCACCCGGGCCACCGAGCTGCATCCCCCGGCGGGCCCGCACCCGCCCGAGCCGGGCGACGGCCGCTCCGGGCTCGTCTCCCGCATCAACAGCATGTTCCGAGGGCAACCGAACGGACAGGACTCATGACCGACACACCATCCACCCGCCGCGCCCGTGCCGGGGCAGCCGCGCTGGCCGGGCTGCTGCTCGCCCCGGCCTGGACCGCCCCCAGCACCGCCTTCACCGCCGGGTCAGCCGCCACCGCTGTCCCCGTCGTCGCCGCGCCGGCCGCGCCGCCCAGCCGGGAGGAGGTCTTCGCCGACCTGCGGGTCGACCAGGTCGCGGCGGACTACGTGATCCTGGTCGACACGTCCGGGTCGATGGCGGCGGACAACCTCTACGGCAACGTCCGCCGGACCCTGCGGACGTTCCTGGCCGGGCTGAGCGGCAACGACCACGTGGCCGTCTACACCTTCGACAGCAAACCCACCCTGCGGTACGTGGGCCCGGCCGGGAACCCGGACCGGATGGTCGCCGGCCTGCCCGCCGGGCCGAACCCGTCCGGCGCGACCGACCTCGGCGCGGCCCTGCAACGGGCGGTCGAGGAGCTGGAACGCCCCGGGGCCGCCTCGGTCGCCTCGGTGGTGCTGCTCACCGACGGCGCCCACGAACCGCCGCGCGGCTCGGCGTACCCGGACGACAGCGGGCCGCCGTGGCGGGCCCTGGCGGCCCGGACGGCCCGGCTGGACGACCGGGTGGTGACCGGGTACGCGCTGCCGCTGCGCGGCGCGACCGGCGCCGGCCTGCTCGGCACGGTGCTGCCGCAGACCACCGAGCTGGACCCGACGTCGGTCGGTGAGCTGGGCCGCTACCTGGACCGGGCGAAGGCGGGCACCCGGTTGGCGAAGGCCCGGCAGGCGCTCGCCGGTGACGTCGGCAAGGGCGTGCGCGCCTCCTGGACCGTGCCCGCCGCCGTCGACCTGTCCACCGATCCCGGCCCGACGCCGGTGACGCTCACGCTGCGGTCCGAGACGACCCGGGCCCCGCTGACGGTACGTGGGCTGCGGGCCCGGGCGGACGACGGCGCGACCCTGACCGGGACCCTGCCCGACGAGGTCACCTTGCCGCCCGGCCAGTCGGTGTCGTTCGACCTGCGGTTGCGGTGGCGGCCGGACGCCGGGCCGGTGCCGTTCCGGGACGAGCGCGCCATCGCGCCCCGGCTGACCGTCGACGGGCAGGTCGACTCGCCGTGGGCCGGGCCGCTGGCCCCCGACGTCGCCCTGGAGACGCCGACGACGATCGTCGTCGAGCCGCCCCGGGTGCGCCTGACCACGGTGGTGGGCACCTGGGCCGCCCAGGTGGTCACCGTGCTGGCGGTGGCCCTGGTGGTCGCGGCGGTCCTGCTGGCGGCCTACCGGCGGCGACGGGCCCCGCTGTCGGGCACCCTGCTGGCGACGTCGCCCACCGACGGCGCGGAGCTGGGTCGGTTCCCGCTGCGCGGCCGGTCGGCCCGGCTGGCGGGCCAGCGGCTGCCGGGCCGCGCGTCGGTGGTGGCGCGGTCGGCGCAGGCCAGCTTCGCCAACCCCGACGGCGTCGAGTACGTGGTGACGTACCGCCGTGCCGCGCACCGGACCCGCAGCGTGTGCCCGCCGGGCGGCTCGGTCATGGTGAGCGGGGTGTCCTTCACCCACCTGCCGGCGGGCGGCCCGGCCGCGCCCCCGGTGAGCCGGGTCGGGGCGGACGTCGACGACGCGGCGTTCCCGCCCGCCGGGAGTTGACGGCGTGTTCGGCGGACTCCGGCGGTTCTGGGCCGCCGTCAAGGTCGGGGCCATCGAGCAGGGGGTCACCCGGGAGCTGACCCGGGCGGCGCTGCGGGGCGGCGACCTCCGCCGCCTCGACCGGGTGACCACCTACATCCTCGCCCACGTCGACGCGACCGCCCCCGATTCCCGCGAGGGGACCTGGTGGCGGCTCCAGGCGTGCACGGCGCTGATGATGTGCTACAAACGGCTGGGCGACCCGGCCGACCTGACCCGCTGGGACGAGGTCACCGCCGAGCTGCTGCGGATCTCGGACGCCGACGGTCAGCTCCGGCCGCTGGCCCTGATGCACCGGGCCATGGTGCTGCTGGCCCGCCACGAGCGTTCCGGGGAGCTGG
Organism: Micromonospora sp. WMMD882; assembly: GCF_027497255.1. Taxonomy (NCBI): domain Bacteria; kingdom Bacillati; phylum Actinomycetota; class Actinomycetes; order Micromonosporales; family Micromonosporaceae; genus Micromonospora; species Micromonospora sp. WMMD882. The sequence goes on along the minus strand of NZ_CP114903.1, from coordinate 3,828,942 downwards.
CCGATCTGGACGCCGCCGTCGCGGCCGGGCGCGGGTACGTCACCGGGCCGTGGCCGGACCTGCCGTACCTGCCCGAGCTGCGGGTGATGGACGGGCCGCTCCTGGGAATGGCGCTCGCCGCCCGCTACCTCCTGGCCGGCGACCCGGCCGACCTCACCGAGGCGATCACCCACCAGGAACGCTCCCTGGCGGCGGCGCCCGCCGGCCACGGGGACCGGCCGGTGCTGCTGTCCCAGCTCGGCAACAGCCTGCGGATGCGGTACGAGAGGTTCGAGGACCCGGCGGACCTGGACCGGGCCGTGGCCCTCTGCCAGCAGGCCGCGGACCTGATCGGCGACGGCTACCTGGAGGCCGCGGCGATCCTGTCGAACCTGGCGATCGTGCTCACCCTGCGGGGCCGCCGCGACGGCAGCCCGGACGACCACGCCGCCGCCGTCACGGCGGCCCGGCGCTCGCTGGCCGTCGTCACGCCCACCCACCCGCAGTACCCCATCCTCGTGTCGCACGTCAACGCCGCGCTGATGACGGCGGCCCTCGACGACGGCCGGCTGGAGACCCTCGACGAGGCGATCGACCTGTGCCGGGAGGTGCTCGGCTCGATTTCCGCCCACTCTCCGGTCCGCGGCGCCTTCCTCACCAACCTCGGCACCACGCTCTCCGTCCGCTACGAGCGGACCGCCGTGGCGGCCGACGCGGACGAGGCGGTGGCGGCCTGGCGGGAGGTGACCGGGATGCCCGGCGTGCCCGCCCAGATGCGGCTCGACGCCGCCCAGAAGTGGGGCATGCTGGCCGCCGAGCGGAAACAGTGGGAGTCCGCCCTCCAGGGGTACGAGCGTGCCGTCGCGGAACTGTCCGCCGTGGCCTGGCCCGGCCTGGCGCGCGGCGACCAGGAGACCGCCCTGGCCCGCCGGGCCTGGGTCGGGCTGGCCTGTGACGCCGCCGCCTGCGCGGTGCACGTGGGTCGGCCGGAGCAGGCGGTGCGGCTGCTGGAGCACGGCCGGGCGGTGCTGTGGTCCCGGCAGGTGACCGACCGGGCGGAGCTGGACCGGCTCGCCGGGCAGGACGCCGAGCTGGCCGGCGAGTTGACCACGCTGCTGACCGAGCTCGACGGCGACGGACCGGGCCGGCCGCAGCCGGCGGACGATCCCGCCGCCGAGCGGGTCCGCCGGTCCCGACGGCTGACGGAGCTCCTGGCCAGGGTGCACGCGCTCGACGGTTTCGAGTCGTTCCTCGCGCCGCCGACACTCGACCGGGTACGGGCGGCGCTGCCCGCCGACGGTCACGTGGTCGTGGTCAACTTCAGCCGCTGGCGGCGCGACGCCCTGGTCGTCTCCGCCGACGGGGTGCGGGTGGTGCCGCTGCCGAAGCTGGGCTTCGAGGAGACGCTGGACACTGTCTTCGCCGACCTGACGCCGGTGCTCGGCACGGAGACCCGGGACCTTCCCGGCGCCTCCGGCCGGACCCGCCCGGACGCCGCCGGGCTGGACCCGCTGCTGCGGTTGCTGTGGGACAGCATCGCCGAGCCGGTCCTGGACGCGCTCGGCCTCGGGCCGCGCGAACGGCCGGCGGACCCGACCGGGGCGCCCCGGATCTGGTGGTGCCCGACGAGCGTGCTCACCATGGTGCCGCTGCACGCGGCCGGTCACCACGACCCGACCGGCCGGGCCGAGGGGCGCAGCGTCCTCGACCGGGTGGTGTCGTCGTACACGCCGACCCTGGGCGCGCTGGTCGCCGGCGGACCGCGACCGACCGGCGGGTCGGGTGGGCGGGACCGGTTGTTGCTGGTGGCGATGCCGGAGACCCCCGGGCACGACCAGCCGCTGGCGGTCGCCGAGAGGGACGTGCTGACCGCGCTGCTGCCCGGTCGGGTGACCCCGCTGGAGGGGCCGCGGGCCACCGTCGACGCGGTGCGCCGGGCGCTCGCCGACCACGACTACGTGCACTTCGGCTGCCACGGCCGGCAGGACCTGGAACACCCGGCCACCGGCGGGTTGCTGTTGCACGACGGCACGCTGACCGTCGCCGACATGGTGGGCCGGCGGGGGACCGGTGAGCTGGCGGTGCTGGCGGCGTGCCGTACGGCCACCATCGGTCTGGCCAACATCGACGAGGTGGTCAGCCTGGCCAACGCGCTGCGGTACGGGGGGTTCCGGCACGTGGTGGGCACCCTCTGGTCGGTCGGTGACCTGCCGGCCGCGGCGGTCGCGGCGGGCGTGTTCGAGGGGCTGACGCCGTTGCGGGCCGCGCCGGGGCGGGCGGTCGCCGACGCCCTGCACGTCACCGTCCACGCGCTGCGCGACGCCGCCCCGACCGGTGACCACTGGGTGCCGTTCGTCCACATCGGCGAGTGAGGCGGGCCGGCGGGGTGAGCCACGCCGGCGGGCGAGCCGGTCGGCAGCCACGCCGGCGGGTGGACCGCGTCGGTGGGTGGACCGTGCCGGTCAGCGGCCCTGGTGGACGAAGCCGGCCCAGGCCACCGGGTCCACCGGGCCGGCGGGCAGGTGCCGGCGCAGCGCCTCCGGCATCGAGGCCGGCGGCTCGCGGCGCGGCCCCGCCAACCAGAGCTGGGCGGCCCGCAGCGCGTCCGCCGGCCGCAGGCCCTCCTCGGTGAGGTGGTGGTGGAACAGGAACATCAGCACCGACGTCGCCGCGTCCGGCACGCTCCACTGGGTGCTCAGCACCGACCGGGTGTGGTGCGCGAGGAAGAGGGTGGCGAGGCTGAACGCCTCGTCGTAGCCGTACCCGGAGACGCCGCTGCGGCAGGCGGCCAGCACCGCCAGGGCCACCGGGCGGGCCGCGCGGGCGGTCAGCAGCCGGGCCAGCTCCTCCGCCGCGAGCCGTTCCCCACCGGCGAGCAGCAGGTACGACGACTCGCCGGTGGTGACGTCGGCGGCCCGGACGACACCGTGGCAGGCCAGGTGCAGCAGGCCCCCGCCGGTCGGGTCGGCCAGCCAGTCGACGACCTGCGCCCGGCTGCCCGGCCCGTCGGCGGCGGTCGTCCCGTCGGCGGCCCGGCCCACGTACCGGGCCGTCGGGTGGAAGACGTCCCGTACGGCCAGCGCCTCGGCACGGGCCGCCGGCAGGTCGCCGGCCGTCCCGGCGGTGTCCGGGTCGCCGACGACGAGGCCGCCGTCACCGAGCGGCGCGGGTCCGCCCCAGGCCGCCGCGCAGAACAGTCGGGCCGAGGCGGCGTACGAGAAGACGGCCCGGCTCAGCGCGTACTCGACGCGGCCGGCGACCTGCCGGCGGGCCGCGTGCCACGGCACCCGGGCCAGCTCCCGCACCGGGACCAGCACCAGCCGGGCCGGCCGCTGCCCGGTCGCGCCGAGCCGGTCGAGCAGCGGGCCGACGGCGACCTGCCACGCCCAGTCGCAGACGCCGTCCCACCGGGCCCCACCGCCGGCCGAGGGGAGGTCCCGGGCCGCGTCCCCGGTCAGCGTGGTGACCCGGCGCTCGGCTTCCGCGCAGGCGGCGGCGGTCAGGCCGGGCAGCGGGATCCAGTCCGGCACGTCGGTGGCCGGGATCAGCACCGCCGCCCCGATCCCCTGGTCGCCGGGGGCCAGGTAGACGAGGGCGTCCACGCCGAGGGCGAGCAGCGCCGCCCGGATCTCGTGCGGCGTCGGCGGGTCGAGGAGCCGACCGGTGCCGCTGTCCGGGCTGCCGGTGACCGTGCCGACCTCGTCGACCGGGATGCCGGTGACCGCGCTGAGCGCCCGTAGCCGCAGCTCGGTCGGCACCTCGTCGGGCCCGTGCCGGGCCACCGCCGCGCGCCACCGCCCGGCCAGCTCCTCCTCGCCGCGCTCGGTGAGCTGGGTGGCGAGGTCACGGGTGACCGTCGCCGCGTGGATCATCAGGCCGCGTCCCGCTTCCAGGGCGGTCGCGGCGGCGGCCGGCTCGTTGTCGGCCAGGCACCAGCGGGCCACGTCCAGGGCGTCGTCCGCGGCCTGCCGGGCGACCTGGTACGTCCGGGTGGTGCCGGCCTGCACGAGCGCGTTCCAGGCGTGGCCGCGCAGCCCGCCCAGCGCCACCTCGCGGCCCCGGTCGCGCTGTCCGGCGCTGCGGTAGGCGTGGGCGAGCGGGTTGGCGGCCATCGTCCACACCCAGTTCGCCGTGCCGCCGGTGCTCCGGCGGGCGCCCTCCAGCAGCCGGATCGCCTCGGCGCGGTCCTCGACCGCGCCGGTGACCTCCCACCGGCGCAGGTACGCGGTGCCGGCGCCCATCAGCCGGTGGGTGTGCCGGGCGTCGTGCGGCGGGGTCAGCCGGGCGGCCTCCCGCAGGTGCCGCACCGCCTCGCCGAGCAGGCCGGCGTCGTCGGCGCCGACCATCAGCTCGGCCGTGCCCAGCGAGGACAGCAGCGTCGCCCGGTGCGGGTCCGGCAGGCCGGGTTTGCGGAGCTCGTCGCGCAGGGCGTCGATCCGCAGCCGGGAGGTCGTCGCGTCAGACGCGGACGGGTCCGCGTCCGGCATCGGCACCAGGGCCGCCGCCACCATCGCGCGGAGCCCGGCGCCGCCGGCCCGGTCCAGCTCGGCCGGCGGCACCGCGTCGATCTCGGCGAGCAGCCGGCGCAGGGCGGCGTCGGTCTCGTCGGGGTCGCCGGTCGCCGCGGCCCGCTGGGCGGCCAGCAACGCGGGCATCAGCCGCGCGCCGGCGGACCGCCGCAGGCGCGGCTGACCGAGGAGCCGGATCACCGCGGCGAGCGCCTCGTCGAAGCCGGACAGGTCGTGGTCCTGCTGGGCCCGCAGGTGGGTCAGACCGACCCGGGCCGAGTCCAGCATCGTCGCGTACGGCTGCCGGCCGCCGACGATCGCGGTGAGCCGGTCCAGCTCGGCCAGCGCGGCGTGCGGGGAGAAGCCCGGCGCGCCGTGCTGGCCGGCGCGCAGCAGGTCCAGCGAGGTCACGGCGGCCCGCACGTACGGCCACTGGGGCAGCGGGTACGGGTCCTGGTCGGCGACGGCGGCCCAGGCGTCAGCCCGCACGATGGCGTCGGCGGTCCGCAGCCGGCCGGCCTGGAGTTGCAGGGTGACCAGGACGGCCGCCAGGCGGGGCCGGCCGGGCAGGTCCTCCGGCAGGGCGGCGAAGTCGGCGAGCGCGGCGGTGAGCTGGTCGACGTCACGGCCCCCGGTCTCGTACCCGACCACCCGCAGCCAGCAGCGCGCGTACACCAGCGGGGGTCGTTGCGGCGGCGGCAGCGACCCGATCACCTCGCTCAGCCGGTCGACGGCCGAGGAGGACGCGGTCACCGGCTCAGCCACCTGTCTGCGCGCACACCCGGACCTGACGGACGGCGGTTCCGCCCGCCGGGACGGGCCGACGCCAGCCGCGCACGCACGGTCGCCGGACGGTAGCCTTGCGCGCATGTCGGGGGGGTTCGATGGGGGGATCGTCGGGCGTGCCGACGAACTGCGCCGGCTGCACACGCTCGTCGACGGGCTCGCCGCCGGGCGGGGCGGGCTGGCCTGGGTCGAGGGCGGGCCCGGCATCGGCAAGTCGGCGCTGCTGGACGCGGTGACCGCCCGGGTGGTGGCGTCCGGTGGCGGGGTGGCCCGGGGCGCGGGGGACGAGCTGGTGCAGCCGTTCCCGTTGCGGCTGATGGCCGACTGTCTCGACGTGTCCGGGCGGGCGGCGGACCCGGCGGTCGTCGAGATCGCCCGGCTGCTGCGCGGCGAGACGGGCGGGTCCGGGGCGGCCGATCCGGTGCTGGCGGCCGGCGAGCGGATGCTGGAGCTGGTGGACCGGCGGTGCGGGGGCGGCCCGCTGGCCCTGGTCGCGGAGGACCTGCACTGGGCGGACGAGCCGAGCCTGCTGCTGTGGGGCCGGCTGGCGCGGGCGGTGGACCAGATCCCGCTGCTGCTGGTGGGCGCGGCCCGGCCGGTGCCGTACCGGGCGACGGTGGCGCGACTGCGTGAGCTGGTCCACCGGCGCGGCGGGGAGGTGGTCGTCCTGGACCGGCTCGCCGACGACGACGTGGCCGAGCTGGCCCGCCGGGCCCTGGCCGCCGGGCGGGGGCGGCCGGCCGGGTCGTCGGGCCCGGCCCCGGGGCCGCTGCTCCGCGCCGAGCTGGCCCGGGCCGGCGGCAATCCGCTCTACGCGCGGGAGCTGGTCGACGCGTTGGCCCGGGACGGGCTGCTCCGGGTCACCGACGGGGTCGCCGAGTTCCACGGCCGACCCGGGGCGGTGCCGGAGTCCCTGGCGGTGGCGATCGGCCGACGGTTGCGGTTCCCCAGCGCCGACACCGTCGACACGCTGCGGATCGCGGCGCTGCTCGGCAACGACTTCGACCTGGACGAGCTGGCCATCGGGTCGGGTCGTTCGGTGGCGGAGCTGTCCGCCGTGGCGGAGGAGGCCATCACGGCGGGCGTGGTGCGCGCCGCCGGGGCCCGCCTGGCGTTCCGGCACGAGCTGATCCGGCAGGTCCTGGTGGGTCAGGCGGCGCCCGCGACCCGGTACGCGCTGCACCGGCACCTGGCCCGTGAGCTGGCCGCCGCCGGTCGGGGCGTGGACGTGGTGGCCCGGCACCTGCTCGCCGTCCCGCACGGGGTGGACGGCTGGGCGGCACGCTGGCTGGCCGAGGCGCCGGAGGGGATGCTGTACGCGGTGCCGCAGGCGGCGGCGGAGCTGCTGGCCCGGGTGTTGGAGTCGGTGCGGCCCGGTGACCCGTCGTGGGCGGCGTTGGCGGCCCGCGCCGCGCGGGCGCAGTTCTGGCTGGGACGTGACGAGGAGGCCGCCCGGCTGGCGTGGAGCGTCGCCCGGCACGGCGGGGACGCCGACCGGGCGACCCGGATGACGATCCTGACGTTGCGCGCGGCCGGCCGGGCGGGGCGGCTGCCGGAGGCGGTGGAGGTGGCCCGGGAGCCGGTCGACGGGTCGGCCCCGACGGCGAGCCGGGCCACGCTGACCGCCTGGCGGGCGGTGACGCTGGCCACCGCCGGTCGCGCCGCCGAGGCGGAGACGCTGGTCGCGGAGGCGCTGACGGTGGCCGAGCGGTCCGGCGACCCGCTCGCCGTGGGGTACGCGCGGCACGCGGCGACGCTGGTCGGTGACCCGGCCACGGCGGTGGCGCACATCGACGTGGCGCTGGCCGGGCTCGGTGACGACCCGGAGGCGACGGACCTGCGGCTGCTGCTGGCCAACAACCGGCTCACCTACCTGGCGGTGCTCGGCCGCTGGGACGAGGCGGTGGCCTGCCTGCCGCCGGCGTTGGTGCTGGCGGAGCGGGCGGGCAGTTTCCGGGGGGCCGGGTTGCAGGCGACCGCCGCGGAGGTCTGCTACATGCGTGGCGCGTGGGACGAGGCGTTGGTGCACCTGGGCGGGGTCGACCCGGAGTTCCTCGGCAACGTGTCCAACCTGAACGCCGCCGCGCTCGGCGCGTTGATCGCGTTGCGCCGGGGCGACCGGGGCGCGGCCGAGACGTACCTGCGGGCGGCCGGTCCGCCCGGTCAGGGTGGCCCGGCGAACTGGCGGGTCACCGCCGCGTGGGCGTTGCGCGCGGAGGCCGCCGGGGACGTCCCGCGTGCCGTGGAGCTGATGTCCGGCTGGCTGGGGCGCTCGCCGGTGCAGGGGCAGCGGACCCGGTGGGAGATGATGCCGGACCTGGTCCGGTTGGCGCTGTCCGTCGGTGACCGGGCCACCGCCGAGGCCGCCGCCGACGCCTGCCGCGCGGACGCCGCCGCCCGTGGCGGCGGGGCCGCCGGTGGCGGCGCGGACGGTGTGGCCGCCGGTGGCGGCGCGGACGGCGTGGCCGCCGGTGGCGGCGCGGACGGCGTGGCCGCCGGTGGCGGCGCGGACGGCGTGGCCGGGGCCGCCGCCCGGGGCGGCGTGGCGGCCGACCCGGCGGTCGTGTGCTGCCGGGCGCAGCTCGACGACGACCCGGACGCGCTGCTGGTCGCGGCGGCCGACTACCGGCGGGACGGCTGGCCGGCGCAGGCGGCGCTGGCCCTGACGGAGGCGGCGGCGCGCTTCGCCGGGCAGGGGCGGACCGTGCCGGCCCGGGCCGCGCTGACCGACGCCGTGCGCGGCTACGCCGACCTGGGAGCGGAGTGGGACGCGCGGCGGGCGGAGGCGCGGCTGCGCCCGTACGGGGTGCGGCGGGGACCGCGCAGCGCGCACCGGCGCAGCAGCAGCGGCTGGGAGGCGTTGACCCCGGCGGAGACGCGGATCGTGGAGCTGGTGGCGCGGGGAATGTCCAACCCGGACATCGCCGGTGAGCTGTTCCTGTCCCGGCGCACCGTGCAGACGCACGTGTCCAACATCCTCGGCAAGCTGGGCCTGCACTCCCGGCTGGAGATCATGCGGGCGGTCGGCAGCCGGTAGCCGTAGGGAGATCAATCTCAATACCTACGTACCGCAGCCGATGTCTCCGCCGTACGTCACGGGCGAGGCTCGTCCTGTCGCATACCGTTCCAGGAGGAGGACGACACCGATGTCTGGTGTGGGAAGAGCGTGGCCCAAGCGGGTCGTGTCGGCGTTCGCGGTGCTGGTCGCCGCGGTGGCCGGCACGCTCGTCGTGCCGCCCGGTCCGGCGCAGGCCACGAGCGCCAGTGAGAACTACCGGACCCTGGGGCAGACCAACAATCCGGACTGGATGAGCTGGGTCCCCGACAACACGAGCCTGGGCAGACTGTCCGTCCCGGGCACCCACGACACCCTGTCGATCCACGGCGGCGACATGGTGCAGACCCAGGAGGACTACGGCAACAGCGGGGCCACCATGGCCGCCCAGCTCGACGCGGGCGTCCGCGCGATCGACATCCGGGTACGGGTCGTCGGTGAGCACTTCACCGTCCACCACGGGGCGTACTACCAGCACGCCAACTTCTCCGACGTGCTGTCGGTGCTGGCGTCGTTCCTGGCCAGTCACCCCACCGAGACCGTGCTGATGAACCTGAAGGCCGAGTGCACCGGCGAGCTGGGCTCCTGCACCGACGACCCGGACAACGGCGCCGACGGCCGGCGGCAGGTCCTCGACTCGTACCTGGCCAACGACCCGAACCGGAACGTGTTCTACGCCCCGACGGTCACCGGCGCCGGCCCGGCGGCGATGCCGACCCTCGGCGCGGTACGGGGCAAGGTGGTGCTCACCCGGTTCGTCGGCGCGTTCGGCGGCATCTACGGCGGGTACGGGCTGTCGCAGCTCGTCGACAGCGGAGCGGAGCAGTACATCCAGGACGAGTACCACGTTCCCACGATCTTCGACATCGACGACAAGTGGAACAAGGTCCGCGCCCACCTGGACACCACGAACGCCGGCCCGGCCGACGCCATGTACATCAACTACACCAGCGGGGCGAGCACCGGCGCGTACCCGTACACGGTGGCCGGCGGCACCGGCCTGGACTCCGTACGCGGGGTCAACTGGTTCGCCATGCGCCACCTGTTCGACGGGAACGCGCAACGTACCGGGGTGGTCATGATGGACTTCCCCGGCGCGGCGCTGATCGACGTGATCATCTCGCACAACTACCGCCTCGCCACCTGGGGCGGCGGCGTGGCGGCGAGCGCGTCGCACACCCTGAAGAACATCGTCCGGGCCTCCGGCGGCAACGCCGAGGAACGCAACGACCAGGTACGCACGTTCCTGACCCACGTCGCGCCGGGGGTGCTCTGGCACACCGCCGTGGTCAAGTCGGCGTACGGCTTCGACATCGCCTCGGACGGCATCGTGGTCGACGCCGGTGAGGTCGGCGACTACCGCATCCTGGCCTGGACCAGCGAGCTGAGCACCAGCGGAACCAGCGAGGCCGCCGTCCAGGCGGTGGTGGACCCGCTGGTCGGCGGGCTCTCCGGCGGCAACGGGGACCGGGCCGGCGCGGTCGCCGCGGCGCTGCGCGCCCAGTTCCCGAACCAGTCCTGGTCGGTGGTGCTGCGGCAGGGCGACGGCGGCTTCCAGAACTGGACCACCTCCACCTACGGCGTGTCGTACAAGGCGACCGCCGGGGACCGCGCGTACCTCGCCCTGGGCGTCGACAAACACGAGGACGCGCTGCCCGACCCGGGCGCGCCCGGCCAGCGGATCGCCTACTACACGAGCTGGTCGGTGTACGGCAACGCGTTCTACCCGAAGCACCTGGACACCAACGGCAGCGCCGCCAAGCTGACCACCCTGATGTACGCCTTCCAGAACATCGACCCGGTCAACCTGACCTGCATGGCGGCGAACAAGTCGGGCACCACCGACGACAACGACCCGGACGGCAACGACGGGGCCGGGGACGCCTGGGCCGACTACCAGATGGGGTTCACCGCCGACAAGAGCGTCGACGGGGTGGCCGACACCTGGGCGCAGCCGTTGAAGGGCAACTTCAACCAGCTCAAGAAGCTGAAGGCGAAGCACCCGCACCTGAAGGTGCTGGTGTCGATCGGCGGCTGGACGTACTCGAAGTGGTTCTCCGACGCCGCCGCGACGCCCGCCTCCCGGCAGAAGTTCGTCAGCTCCTGTATCGACATGTTCATCCGGGGCAACCTGCCGCAGCTCGGCGACGATCCGGCCGGCGGGACGGGCGCGGCGGCCGGCGTCTTCGACGGCATCGACATCGACTGGGAGTTCCCCGCCGAGCAGGCCCGGCCCGGCAACCACTACGGCCCGCAGGACACCGCCAACTACACGGCGCTGCTGGCTGAGTTCCGCAGCCAGCTCGACGCCCTCGGCGGGACCCGCAAGATGCTCACCGCCGCCGTCCCGGCCGGGCCGGGCGCGATCGACAAGCTCCAGGCGCCGCAGGTCGCGCAGTACCTGGACTTCGCCAACGTCATGTCGTACGACATGCACGGCACCTGGGAGACCGCCGGCCCGACCAACTTCCAGGGCCCGCTGTACGACTCGCCGAGCAGCCCCGCGTACGGCGGCGGCCTGACCGTCGACGACGCCATCCAGAAGTACCTGGCCAACGGCTTCCCGGCGAACAAGCTCACCATGGGCGTGCCGTTCTACGGGCGCGGCTGGACGGGCGTGCCGGCCGGCAACAGCAACGGCCTGTACCAGTCGGTGACCGGCCCGACGGCGGCGTTCCCGTACTCGCTGGCCCCGGGGGTCGCCATGTACAAGGAGCTGGCGGCGGCCGGCAAGCTCGGCAACGTCCACTTCGACCGGGAGACGAAGGGCGCCTGGGTGCACGACGGCACCAACTTCTGGTCCATCGAGACCCCGCAGTCGCTGCTGGCGAAGCGCCGCTACATCAAGACCCACGGCCTGGCCGGAGTGATGATCTTCTCCCTGGAGAGTGACGACCCCGGCACCACCCTCCTCAACGCCGCCACCGGCATGTAGACCGCCCCGGGGCTCCGGCCCGCTGGGCCGGTCGGGCTGGGCCGGTCGGGCTGGGCCGGTCGGGCTGGGCGCCGCCACATCAAGGATGTGGCGGCGTTCAGCCGTGCTGAACCCGCATCTTCCTGGATATCGGAGGACCGGATCGCCGCAGGGGCCGCCCGACCCGGAGGGCGGGGAAGGGCTCAGCCCCGCCCTGGCGCGACGTCGTCGAGGACGGCTGCCAGCGCCTCCGCGATCAGGTCGGGCAGCTCGCTGCGGCCGTCGTCGGCCGCCCACCGCACCAGCGCGGTGTGCATGGCGGCCAGGCAGGCGCTGGCCGCCGCCGCGGCGCGGAACGCCTGATCCGGGCCGGCGGCCTCCGCTCCGAGCCCGTCCACGATGGCCTGTTGCAGCACGTACTGGTTGTCCAGGTGCCGGGCGCGCAGGGCGGGCGTCGAGATCATCAACCGGAGGCGGGCCAGCAGGAACCCGTCGTCGCCGGCGGTCAACGTCCGCGCCGATTCGACGAGCGCGCTGCCGACGCGGCGCGCGAGGGGCTGCCCGGCCGGCGTCGCGGCGATCCGCTCGGCGAGCAGCGGGCCGTTCTGGTCCACAAGGACGAGGTCCTCCTTGGTCGGGAAGTGCCGGTACACCGTCATCGGCGACACGCCCGCGGCCTCGGCGACGTCGTTCACGGTCGTCCGGTCGTACCCGCGCTCGACGAACAACCGCACCGCGTGCCGCTGGATCGCGCGCTGCGTCTCGGCCCGTCGTCGCTCCCGCAGTGTCGATTGCCGCTCGCTCATGTGTTAGACACTAACGTAGTGATAGTGACTAACATTCAGGGAGTGACTAACATGACGAGCGACCTCAGCGGCAGGACCGCCCTGGTGACCGGCGCGTCACGCGGCATCGGGCAGGCCGTCGCGATCCGGCTGGCCGCGCGCGGAGCGGTCGTCGTCGCGCACTTCGACACCGACCGGGACGGCGTGACGGCGACGGTCGACCAGATCGAACGGGACGGTGGCACGGCGTACGCCGTCGGCGCCCGACTCGGCGTGGACGGCGACGTCGAGACACTGTTCGCCGGAGTCGAGGCCAGCCTGGCCGGGCGGCCACTCGACATCCTCGTCAACAACGCGGCAGCCCCACCCGCCGGCCCGCTCGGCGTCACCACCCGGGCCGCCTTCGACCACCTCTTCGCGGTCAACGTACGAGCGCCGTACTTCATCATCGAGCGGGCCCTGCCCCTGTTCCGCGACGGCGGTCGGATCATCACGATCTCGTCCGTGGCGACCCGGATGGCCAACGCCACCCAGACCTCGTTCGCCATGACCAAGGGCGCGGTCGAGACGATGACCCTCACCCTGGCCAACCAGCTCGGCGCCCGGGGCATCACGGTCAACGCGGTCGCGCCCGGCGCCACCCGGACCGCGACCAACGGGCCGGTCTTCGAGACCCCGGGCCTGGCCGCGCTGATCACCGGAATGACGGCGCTGGACCGGCTGGGTGGGCTCGGTGACGTCGCCGACGTGGTCGCGTTCCTCGCCAGCGACGCCGCGCGCTGGGTCACCGGCCAGGTCGTCGACGCCAGCGGCGGCCTGTTCCTCGGCCCACGCGCCTGATCCCACCCAGTGCCCTGCGACCAGCAACTCCCGCCCGCGCCGGCTCCCGCCCGCGCCGGCTCCCGCCCGCGCCGGCTCCCGCCCGCGCCGGCTCCCGCCCGCGCCGGCTCCCGCCCGCGCCGGCTCCCGCCCGCGCCGGCTCCCGCCCGCGCCGGCTCCCGGCGGCTTCCGCTCCCGGCGCCACATCCAGGATCTGGCGGTGTCCAGCAGGGCGGAAGCCGCTACATCCTGGTTCTGGGGGGCGGGCCAGGTCGGGCGGGTCGGGTCGGGCGGGTCGGGGTGGGGTGGGGTGGGCGGGGTGGTTTGGTGGGGCGGTCAGCAGGCGCAGGTGGGGGTGGTCGGGGGCGCGGTGAGGGCGTCGACCGGGCGGCGGCGCGTGCCGGAATCGGTGCGCACCGGCAGGCCCTCGCGCACCCAGTACTCGAAGCCGCCGATCATCTCCTTCACCGGGTAGCCGAGCCGGGCGAACGCCAACGCCGCCCGGGTCGCCCCGTTGCAGCCGGGCCCCCAGCAGTACGTCACCACCGTCGCGCCGGCCGGCACCAGCTCGCGCACGCGGCGCTGCGGGCCCAGCTCGCCATGCCCGGCGCCTGGCTGGAGGCGTGTCGGGATCCGGGCGGTGGGCAGGTGCACCGCGCCGGGCAGCCGGCCCCACGCCCACGCCTCGTCACCGCGGGTGTCCACCACCACCAGGCCGGGCACGCCGGCCGTCAGGTCCGCGTACACGTCACTGACGTCCGTCTCGACGGACAACCGGGCGGCGAAATGGGCGGCGGCCTGCTCCGGCGGGGCCGGCGGCACCATGAGTACGTGCGACATGCCGACGATCCTGCGGCCGGCGCGCCCGGTCGGGCCAGTGGCGGCCACGCCACCCTTGGCTAACATCCCGCCATGTCGACACACACCGTGTCCGTCCTCGCGTTCGACGGCATGTCCGCGTTCGAGACCGGCATCGTCACCGAGGTGTTCGGCCTGCCCCGCCCCGAGTTCGACCCACCCTGGTACGAGCTGACCATCTGCGCCGAGACCCCCGGCCCGGTACGTGTCCTCGGCGGCGCCACCCTGCACACCCCGTACGGCCTGGAGGTCTTCGCGGCGGCCGGCACGGTGGTCGTGCCCGGCGTGCCGGACGTCACCGCCGACCCGTCCCCCGGCCTGGTCGCCGCCCTGCGCCGGGCGCACGCGCGCGGCGCGCGGATCATGTCGATCTGCTCGGGCGCGTTCGCCCTGGCCGCCGCCGGCCTGCTCGACGGCCGTCGGGCCACCACCCACTGGCGGTACGCCGACCAGTTGCGCCGCCGCCACCCGACCGTCACCGTCGACCCCGACGTGCTCTACATCGACGACGGCAACGTGCTCACCAGCGCGGGCAGCGCCGCCGGCCTGGACCTGTGCCTGCACGTCGTCCGGCGGGACTTCGGCGCGGCCATCGCCAACGCGGTCGCCCGCCGCCTGGTGATCCCACCGCACCGGGACGGCGGCCAGGCGCAGTTCGTCGAGGCCCCGGTGACCGACGACCCCGACGACGACCGGATCGCCCGCAGCATGGCCTGGGCGCTGGCCCACCTCGCCGAGCCGATCACGGTGGACGTGCTGGCCCGGCAGGCGCGGATGTCGGCCCGCAGTTACCTGCGACACTTCCACCGGGCCACCGGCGACACCCCGATCCGCTGGCTGATCGACCGGCGTGTCCAGGCCAGCCTCGCCCTGCTGGAGACCACCGACACCCCCGTCGAGCAGATCGCCCGCGCGGTCGGTTTCGCCAGCCCGGTCACCTACCGCCACCACTTCACCCGCGCGGTCCACACCTCCCCCTCCGCCTACCGCCGTACCTTCCACAACACCGTGCCCACACCCCCTGAGTAGGATCGCGACTCGATGGTCAGCAGAGTCCACTGTGGTGGAACAATGTGGGGCGAGGACAGGCGCAGACCGTGACGCCATGGAACGGATCCGATCGGGCGCGCGCATCCGGGCAGAACCATGCTTGTCGCGCTTCGCCCAGCGCGCTCACTACTGATTGATCGAACGGCAGCAGGGGAGGCTTGCAACGGTGAGGCCGGAAGACGCGGCGCCATGCCGCCACGCGGGAGCGCCACCGCAACAGATCGTGCAGAGGGTGAGCGCGCTGATTCAGCAACTGGCCACGGAGAGTGATCTCCTGGCTCGTCATGGGCTGACCGTGGAGGAGTACCGCGACGCCTTGCCTGCGGCAGTCGAAGCAGCTCGGGGCAGCATGAGCGCGAGCAATTCCGACCGCCGCCAGTTCCTGCTGAGCGTGTTGGAGGCACTGCAAGAGGCGGGCCTGGCGCAATCCGTCACCAAACCGCAGTACGGCGATGACACCGTGTACCGGCTCTCGGTCGCGGGCATCGGCAATGTCGCGATCATCCAGAAGGGGTGTCCGGACGGGGCGCACAGCAGCGTGCGCTGGTCGGTCCCGGATTGGGCCCAGGAGACCTACCTCTGGTGGCTCTGCCCGAGCCTGAACGCGGAACCTGGTGAGCACATCGCCAAGGGATCCAATCGACTGCGCGGGCGGTTCTTCGATGCGGCGGCGCCTGGAACGCTCGACGGCGTCATCTTCCACAACGATCTCTGCGGCACGTCCCGGCGTCGCTGCCCGAAGGAGGCGCACGCCATCCAGATCGGAGCCCATCTGGTGCCACCTCCGTGCATCTACGTGATGCCGGACCGGCAACCCACCACCAGCCAGGCAAGCGGGGCGGCCGAGTGGAACTGGGACGGCAGGACGCAGAGGCTCTTCCCCGGGATTCTGCTGAGCCTCTTCGGTATCAGCGAGCAGACGTTGCCGACGTACGTCGGGCACGTCGGGTTTCAGCGTAAGGGCGGCACCGTCCGGACGACCATCTCAGCTAGATTCGGTCTCGGCCGCTCTGCCACCTACAGGAGTTGATCTGGTTGCCCAATCCGATGCTGGACCAGGACCGTGTGGCGCTACTGCAGGCGCGGGAGCCGATCCGCCACGTGCTCGTTCCAGCCTGGCCCCGCGCACAGAAGGAACTCCCTCAAGTCGAGGTCGAGGTCTCCTGGGTGCGCTTCTCCACGCTCAACCACCGGACACGTGCCGAGCAGCATCGTGAGATGCACCTGACCAACCAGCCGGACCTCTTTAAAGCCGATCCTTTGGGCCCTGCTGCCCAGGAAGCGCAGTATCGCATCCTCAGAAGCCAGGAAGGGTTCAAGGAGCTAAAGGACGATCTTCGTGAGCGGGGTCAGCAGGAGCCGGCCATTATCACAGCGGAAGGCGTTCTGATCAACGGCAACCGTCGCACGGCCGCGCTCCGATCGCTCTACCAAGACGACGACTGGGCTGGGGCACGCTATGTCCAGTGTCTGGTTCTGCCGCAGGACGCGCAGCAGGAGGAGCTCGTTGACCTGGAGGCGGAGCTCCAGGTAGCCCGTGACTTCAAGCAGGAGTACTCCTGGATCAACGAGGCTTTCCTGATCGAGGAGCTGTACGACCGGGAAGGCAAGGACTGGACGCGGGTTGCTCGCCGCATGCACCGCACCCCCGTCGACGTACAGGCCCTCCACGCCAAGCTTCAGCAGGTGCACCAACTGGTGGACCTAGCCCACGGGGCGCGATTGCATGTCGACTTCGTCGCCAACGAGTCTGCCTTCGACGAGCTGGCCAAGCACATCAAGAACAAGGCGCCGGCCGAGGCGGACAGCGTCCGGTCGACGTACTTCCTCGGCACCCTCGCCAATGTCGAGTACCGCAAGCTGCGACACCTGCGCCGCCCCGACGCGGCGGCTCTGGTCCGGCGGGAGATCGAACGGGACCCCGCACTCAAGCCCGTGATCGAGGCGGCGAGCTCCGTAGCCCTGGGCGGTGAGGACGGCGACCTGCTGGACGACCTGCTTGGCGAGGTCCCGCCAGCACAGCCGTTGAACGACCTTCTCGGGCTCGTGGCTTCCCGAACCCCGGACCAGAGCCTGCCACTCGGTGACGGTGCCATGGTACCCGCGCGTCAGGTGCTCAGCTCCCTCCGCAGCGCGATCACCGCTGCGGCCGACGACGCTGAGGAGGAGGCACGCGATCAGTCGACGGCGAAGGCGCCGCTCGTGCACGCCGACAAGGCGATCGGCGAGCTGAGGCGCGTCCTCAAGAATCTGCCGAGCGCGCGGACCCGAGCTGACTGGGACGCGTCCGGCTTCGCCGACAGGGTCATCGAGATCAAGCGGCTGCTCGAAGCAGTCGAGGGCGCATCGGCGTGATCGTCGCCGAACTGTACAAGCGGGGCCGCCCGCTCGTTGTCGCCTCCCGGCAGGAGCCAGCCGCAGCAGGAGCCTGGGCGCGCCTCCAGACCGTGATGGCGCGTGGCATCGTCGGTGGCGCCGCCGACCGAATCGACGTCCGGGTGGATGTCTTCCTCGCCGAGTTGGCAGCCTTACGCGAAGTTCGCACGATCTTCAAGGAGCAGGTCAAGCTCGGCGCGACGCTGCAGGAGCAGATCCGGTCACTCATCGAGGACCAGAAGCGCCGCGAGCGCGCCGCCTCCGGCTCCCCGCCGCCGACCGCCGAGGCGTTGACACAGGATCTGGCGGCTGCGGGTTTCCGACGCGAGCTACGCAGCTTCCAGTTGGAGAACCTGGCGCTGATTCGGCAGTTGCCCCATGGCGCCGACTTCTCGGTGCCAGGGGCGGGTAAGACCACAGTCGCCCTGGCCAATCACACGTTGGCGCGAGCTCAGGGCGAGGTCGAACAGTTATTGGTGATCGCGCCTCTTGCTGCGTTCGAGGCGTGGCGTGAGGACACGGCGGCCTGTTTTGAACGCCCCCCGGGCATCACCATCCATCGGGGAGCGTCGCCGATCGCCAGCAGCGTGGAAGTGCTGATTACCAACTACAACCGGGTCGCCTCTGACTATGACCGCATCCGTGAGTATGTCGGACGGCGGCCGACACACGTCGTTCTCGACGAGGCCCATCGAGTCAAGCGTGGGGAGCTCGGCGTGCATGGCCGTGCGGTGCTTGACCTGGCATACGCCGCGCGCCGTCGCGATATCCTGACCGGGACTCCGGCACCGCAGGGAGCGTTCGACCTGATCGCGCTCATGCGCTTCCTCTATCCTGGCCAAGACCACAAAATCCTGCCCGCAAGCGCCTATAACGAGCGGGCTGGACGCGACGACGACGTGTTGCGCGAGACCAGCGCGGCCATCCAACGCTACTTCGTACGGACACCCAAGTCACGCCTCGGTCTACCGGGGACCACGTTCGACGTCGTCACGCGCCCGATGAGCCCGATTCAGCAGGCCATCTATGACGCCCTCTTAGGCCGCTACCGTGGCGAGTTCGAGCTGGATCGCCCAGCCCGCAGGCAGTTCGACCGGCTCGGCCGAGTCGTCATGTACCTACTCGAAGCAGCGACCAATCCCATGCTTCTTGTCGCCGGCTCCGATGAAGCCGACGAACGCGGCTTCATGCACCCACCGCTCGCTCTCAAGGGTGGCGAGCCGCTGGCCGAGTTGCTGGCGCGCTACCGCGACTACGAGGTGCCCTGGAAGTACCAGCATGTTGAAGCGCTGGCCGAGCAAGCCCGGGAACGCGGAGAGAAGGTCGTCGTTTGGTCCACGTTCGTCCGCAACATCCGCTCGCTCGCCACCCACCTCAGTCGCTATTGTCCGGCGATCGTCCACGGCGGTGTGCCGACCCAGGACAACGCGCCGGTCGGAGCGCTGACCCGGGAGGCAGAGCTTGACAGGTTCCGGCACGATCCCGACTGTCACGTCCTGCTGGCCAATCCAGCAGCCTGCGGCGAAGGAATAAGTCTGCACCACTGGTGCCACCACGCTATCTACCTCGACCGCACCTTCAACGCCGGCCACTACCTGCAGAGCCAGGATCGCATCCACCGACTCGGACTTGACCAGAACGTGCTGACGCGCTTCACGCTGCTGCTGAGCCAGGAGAGTATCGACGAGACCGTCAACTCTCGGCTGCGGGAGAAGATCGTCGCGCTTTCCGCGCTGATGAACGATCGCGGACTGGTGAGGGTCGCTCTCCCCGAGCCGGACGAAGGCACGCTTGATCAGCCAGCGGTGGCGGATGACGTGCAGGCCGTCCGATCGCATGTCAAGGCACGACTCAATGGTGCCTAGCCATGGAACGACGTACGCCGTGTTCCTCCTGTGCCACTCAGCCCGGCTGTCAGCACGCCGTGACGTCGACGAGTGGGTGCGCGCAGCACGCGCGCAAGGCTCGTACCTGGCGGCTGCTACCGACCTGCTCGCGCCTGCTCAGCGTCTGCTCGATGAAGGACTGGCAGCCCAGGCGGAATCCATCGTCCTCGCGCCGGCGTTGGCCGGTATCGCTGGTATCGCCGACAGGGCGACGTTGTGCAACATCGCCCGGGTGCTGATCATCACCGATCCGCCTGCGTGGTTACGCATAGCGGTATCTCCGAACGGCGTGGCGCGCGAGTACATCCCCACAGCCGACCTGCACGCTCTGCAATGGCTCGATCCGGAGCTCGATACCTTGCTCACCGATGTGCGTCGCGAAGTGAGCGAGTCCCACGACGCCGAGCTGCGCAAGCGCATCGGGGATGCTGCGGAAGCCGTGGTGATGGCAGCGCTTCGGAGAAGCGGACAGGACCCCAGTCACGTCGCGCTGATCTCGGATGCTTTCGGGTACGACATCGAGGTATCCAGCCCTCGAAAGCAGCGTATCGAGGTCAAGGGATGCGGTACCAGGAGCCGCGGCAGCTTTCACCTGACTCGTAACGAATACGAAAAGAGCCGACTGTACGGCGCCGAGTGGGTACTGGTGCAGGTAGTTTTTGCGAGCAACGCCTTCGTGGCCCCGAAGATTGATTCAGGGCACGTCGTCGGCATATTTGAGATCTGTGCCGCAGACGTAGCGTCGGCAGTTCCGCCCGACACGCCGGAATTCGTCTGGACCGACTCGGCGGTGGTTACGCCGAGTCGGGAGGCGTGGCACCGTTCGGCGGAATCCGTCGCCGAAGACTTCGAGCTGCCGGGTCTTGCGTTCTCGTAGCGCGACTTGGGGGTGGGTGGTACTGAGGATGCGGCGCTGATACCGCAGGTTTAGTAGACGGCGAGTCTGCCTACCGCTTCTCGCGCCTTTTTGAGCCCTTCCTTTCTGGTTGGGGGCAGTCATCGAGTGAAAGCTGAATGGCCGTCATGGTGTCCATGATCAAGGAACGACATGCTTGGTCGTGTCTTGCCTCAGCCGGGATGCTCCACTCGTGCTGCAGCACTAGTCTGTAGCAGTCGGCGACGCCGACAGTCACTCCGCGTCGCTGGGGCAAGTGGTGCACTATCCCGTCCAGGAAGTCGGGCCCGTCATTGCCTCTTAGGGCCTCCTCATCATCAGCTGAGAGTGATACGTACAGCCATAAAGAGATGTCGGCGGAGTAGCCGAGGCCGCTCCAGAAAAGATGAGAATGCCCGTCTGCCCGAAATGCGCCTAATGAGGGTGCGCCGCTGTGGCGATCGAAGATCTCGACTGTCTCGATGGTGGTGGTCGGCATCCATGCCAGGTTGCCCAAGATGGGAAGGATAGCCAAATTCACGATATGTCATTTCCGTTGACCCTGTCCTGGCTCGCTAATCGTCGGAGCCGTCGTCGGCGGTCGACTCCTGTAGGACGTTGCCGACCAGCGCGTGCACGTCAATTGCATTAGCAGGCGGCCGAGCGCGGCCTTCCGCGTACGCCAGGCGCGCCGCGGCCAGGTCGGCGAGGCGGACGGCTTGGATCACGATGACGCGCCGTAGCCCGGGTGAGACCACGCCTCGCTCGTGCGCGACTGCCGACACCCTGGCCAACGTCTCGGCACGACGGGCGATGCGGACGTCTGGGTGCTCCCGCTCTTCTCGCAGGTCGTCGGGGATCAGGTTGAAGCGGTACGAGGGTGGCAGCTCCACCAGCTCGGAGAACGGCGGAATCTTCTCATTCAGGATCGCCCGGTACTTCGACTCGCTAATCGCCTGGCGGTAGGCTGAATATTCAATCGCGTCGAGCTTGGCTCTTTTGTGGGGGTCGCTCCGCAGGTGCTCGGTCGGCCAGAACTCGATTTCTGCGACCTCGAAGGGGTCGAGAATCCGGTACGCCAGCGTGTCACTCCGTTGGCCGGTCAGGTGCCTTCCGACGCGGGTGCCGAAGTTTTCCGACGTCTGGCCGACGTAGATGGGTTCGCCATCGTAGTCGTAAAAGCTGTATACCCCGATGCAACTGCGTAGCCGCTTGCCGCTCGCGGGATCCAAGGACTCCGTGGCGTCCTTCAACAGCAGTCGAAAGCCTTGGACGAACTTTGTCGGCAGCGTAGCGCGTGGCGGCGGCTGGTGATCGGACTCGTTGTACGACGCGACGCCGCGACTACCCATTTGGCACCCCTCGACTTTCTCACCAAATTACGATCGGGGCGGAAGTCTACGGGCTGGCGTCGGGTACCGTCGCGGGCGGGGGTTGCTCCGCTCCTTGAGTCAGCGCGGCGTGGATGGCTTCTGCTGCTTCTTCTACCGGCTCATGCTCCCAGACGCGGAAGACAGTCCAGCCCGCAGCATGCAGCGCGTCGTTGACTGTCACATCCCGCGTCCGATTACGATCGATCTTCTCATGCCAGTAGCCGCTGGGGTCGGAGGGCATTCGGCAGTGAATAGGGCAACCGTGCCAGAAACAACCGTCCACGAAGACCGCGACCCGGCGGCGGGTGAAGACGATGTCGGGCCGGACGGCGCGTTGCGGGGTTGAGATCCGGTAGCCGACCCGGTAGCGCAGCCCACGACGGAAAAGTTGCCGCCGGAGGGCCTTCTCAGGCTTCGTGTCCGCGCTCTTGTTCGCCTTCATCGCGCGGGAGGCTGATGATGGCGGCGGTGTCGGTGGCAGGCTCATGTCGATGCTGCGCGAAACTCGTTGCTCTTACTCTTTGCGGAGCGCGCTGTCCGGGCGTAGGACCGGCAGGAGGTAGTTGTTGCCGATCCACTCGATGACGTCGACCACCACCGCGTCACCGAAGCCGAAGAGCTGTTGGTTCGGCGTGCCGGCGAGGAGCTTGTAGTCGTGGGCCCCCATGAGGTTGGCGTACTCGCGTGGGGTCATCCACCGGACGGCCCTGCTGCCCTTGCCCACCCGGACGAGAGCCTGCTTGCTCGACCCTCCTCCTGTGGTCCGGAGGCAACCGGCGATAGCGTCTTTGCGTAGCTCCCAGACAGAGACGCCCTGACGGGTACGGCGGTAGGCGGTCCGGTAGCTGACGACATCGTCCGACAGAAGGCGCTCGAACCGTGCCTTCTGGATGTCGCTCAGCGACCTGACGAAGGCTTCTACACGGTCGTCGCCCCACCACAGCTCAGGGCTCGCGTCGGTCTCTACGAAGCCCTCCAGGTCCTGAGGGCCTTCGGGTAGCTGCGGTAGATCGATGAAGTGCATGCCCAGCGTCTGGCGATGCTTCGCGTGGACAGCTTGCACCCACGCTGGGCGAGCGTCGGAGAGCGGCGGAACCCCGTTGTGGGCCTGCGGGGGCAGCTTGTCCTTCTCGATGCCGACGATGAACATCCTGGGTCGAGACTGCGGCACGAAGTGCCGAGCGTCGATCGCGAGCACGTCCAGGGAGTAACCGAGCTCCGACAGGCGGGTCAGCGCGGCAGCGAGGTCCTGGCCGCCGTGGCTGGTGGCGAAACCATGAACGTTCTCAAGCAGGACGACCGCAGGCCGGGGTGACATGCCCTCCAGGACCCTGGCGAACTCCCAGAACATCCCCGACTGATCGCCGACCAGGCCGCGCCTGTTGCCGGCGAGTGAGAGGTCGATACAGGGGAAGCTGCTCGTCGCCAGCTCGATGCCGTCGGGCAGGTCCGCAGCCTCGACGAGGCGGATGTCCCGAACCTTGAAGTGGTCCTCGGCGTCCGGGAAGTTGGCCGCGTAGGCGTCGTGCTTGGCCTGCTTGATGTCGTTTGCCCACACCACCTGCACCTGAGCGCCCTTCACGCGCTCAAGGGCCGTCCGGACCAACCCGATGCCAGCGAAGAACTCCGCTGCCCTGATGGGCGCGTTGTCCATGCTTCCCCCCTCGCCCATCATCGCCTCACCCTATAGGGGGCCTCTGGGCCTCCCTAGACATGACACCCGCCCTGTGATCTTTCGATCATTTGTTCGACTGAAAGTAGTCGCTCGATTGCCCGTCGTTGACGGACGCCTTGTCCGTCGGTCGCTGCGTTGGCATGGCTGGTTTCCGTCACCGATCGCGCTTTGTCACGTGTTGGAGTCGAAAGGTGTACCGTCCGAATTGGTGGTCACCGGCTTCGGGGACCGGTGAGCGCTGCCGAGCCCGTTACCTGAGGGAGCGCCGCCATGACACCTGTCGATCCCCGTTTCGGCGTGCGTCTGCGAGCCCTTCGTGCCGATCGTGGTCTGTCGTTGCGGGCGCTGGCGCAGCTCACGCACCGGGGCAAGAGTCACCTGCACGAGTTGGAGACCGGAGAGAAGGCGCCGACCGTCGAGACGGCGCGGCATCTCGACCGGGTGCTGGACGCTGGTGGCTCCCTGGTCGAGTTGGTCGCCGCGCCGGTCGATCACCATGCCGAAGCCGATGACCTGCTGGCCCGGGTTCGTGCCAGCGACGTCAGCGCGGAGACGCTCGCCCGGATCGAGGCGGCGGTGGACGATCTGGCCAGCGCGTACCCGACCACGCCTCCGGCCGAGCTGCTGCCGAGGGTACGGCGGCACCTCGCCTACGTCGTTCGGTTGCTCGACGGTCGGGTGACGTTGGCGCAGCGCCGCCGTCTGGTCGTCGCCGGGGCCTGGTTGACCGTGCTCCGGGCGACCGTGCACGTCGACCTCGACCAGCGTGGCCCGGCTGACGCGCATCTGAAGGCGGCTCGGGATCTGGCCGGCCACGCGGAACACCCGGAGATCCAGGGATGGTGCCTGGAAACCCGGGCCTGGGATGTTCTGACCCAGGGCGACTACCGGCGGGCCCTTGAGCTGTCGCAGCAGGCGCAGCGGGTCGCGCCTCGGGGCAGCTCGGCACACCTCCAGGCCACCGCCCAGGAGGCTCGTGCCTGGGCGCGGATGGGGGAGGTCCGGCAGACCCGGCTGACCCTGGAGCGCCTGGACCAGCTGGTGTCGAACCTGCCCGTTCCGGAGCGCGCCGAGCACCACTACCGGTACGACCCGACCAAGGCCCGTGCCTACGCGGCCACCACGTTGGCCTGGGCGGGTGATCCTGCTGCGGAGCAGGTTGCCCGTGCGGTGCTGACCGAGCTGGACCCGCGTGGGGATGGCGGGGAACGGCCGCGCCGTTCCGCGTCCGCCCGGCTCGACCTGGCGTTGGCGCTGCTGGCTGCCGACCGGCCCGACGAGGCCGGCGCGGTGGCCACCAGGGCGATCACTTCCGGTCGGGTGGTGCCGTCGAACTGGTGGCGGGCCCGGGAGGTGCTGCGCCGCGTCGAGCCGACCGGCGTCGCCGAAGCCGTCGTCCTACGCGAGGCGTACGAAACCTACCGGCCGAACCTCCAGCCGTAGCGGACAAGAGTCGTCCTCAGCGGACGAGCTTCATCTGTTCGGTAGCCGTCCGATCACTGAATGCTGATCGTAGGGCGTGGCTGGCGCGAACCCATCGGCTTCGGTAACGGCTGCGAGCCACGCCCGTCAGTCGGGCGCGGCGGTGGTCGGTCCTTTTCCCCGGAGCACCACCGTCGCGTCCCTCTTTCACGGGAGGACGCGGATGAGCGAGGACAGGCCGGCACCCAGTCGGGGTGAGCGGATCCAGCGGGCGGAGCAGGAGGCCGCGAAGCGGCGGATCCTGGAGTTGGCGGCGGCCGAGCGTGGCCCGGCCGAGGACGTGTCCCGGGTGGTCCGGGTGGACCGGTGGCGTCGTGAGCGGGGTTGAGGGGCTGCCGGTGGGGCGGCGGGTGGCGTACTGGCGGAGTCGGCGGAAGTTGTCGCAGCAGCAGTTCGCCGACCGGCTCGGCAAGTCGAAGAGCTGGGTGGACAAGGTGGAGCGCGGGGTGCGTTCGCTGGACAGGGTCTCCACGCTCCAGGACATCGCGGCCGTGCTGCGGATCGCCCCCGGGGCGCTGCTCGGCGCGGACGCCGCCACTCCGCCCGCCGAGGTCGCCGGACGGGCGCCGGGGGTGGAGCGGATCCGGGCGGCGCTGTGCCGGTACGAGGCGCCGCTGGACCGGCCTGCCGGCCGCCGCCCGGTGCTGACGGTCGAGCGGCTGGGCCGGGAGGTGGCCCACGCCTGGACGAGTTTCCAGTATGCCCGTTACCCGCAGCTCATCGGTCAGCTTCCCGACCTGCTGGGCGACGCGCAGCGCACCTGTCTCCGGCAGCCGGAGGCGGGGCGGGGGCCGCTGGTGGAGACGTACCGGGTCACCGCCGCGGTGCTGGTCAAGGTGGGCGTACCGGAGCTGGGTTGGCTGGTCGCGGACCGGGCGATGCACGCGGCGGCCGGTGACCGGGAGCTGGTGGCGGCGGTGGCGGTGCAGCTCGGTCAGGTGCTGCGGGCGGCCGGGCGGGCCGGGGAGGCGGTGTCGGTGTTGCGGGCCGCCGCGTACCGGGTCGCGCCGCCGGTGCTGGAGTACGGGCTGCCGGCCGAGTTGTCGTTGTGCGGGGCGCTGCTGACGCAGGCGGCGCTGGCCGCCGCGCAGCACGGGGACGAGCCGGCGGCCACGGAGCTGATCGACGAGGCGGCCGGGATGGCACGGCGGATCGGGGACGGCCGGGACCACTACCGCACCGGCTTCGGGCCGACCAGCGTGGATCTGGCCCGTACCGCCGCCGCCGTCGAGTCGGGGGACGTCCGGGGCGCGATCGGCTGGCACGAGCGGACGGTCCGCCGGGACGGCTGGCGGTGGCTGCCGGCCGAGCACCGGGCCGCGCACCTGCTCGACACCGTCCGCGCGTACCTGCACGTCGACGACGTGACGAACGCCGCGCGTGCCCTCGTCGACGCGGAGCGGACCGCGCCGGCCGAGGTCCGGCACCGGCCTGCCGGCCTGGACGTGCTCGCCCGGCTCGCCCGGGAGCCGCACGCGCCGGGCACGGTGACCCGGCTCGCGGTCACCCTCGGGGTGGGGTGAGCCGGTGACCGGGCCGCGCCTGTCCCTCGCCCAGATCCGGAACCGGATGATCCTCACCGCCCGTACGG
Organism: Micromonospora sp. WMMD882; assembly: GCF_027497255.1. Classification (NCBI taxonomy): domain Bacteria; kingdom Bacillati; phylum Actinomycetota; class Actinomycetes; order Micromonosporales; family Micromonosporaceae; genus Micromonospora; species Micromonospora sp. WMMD882. The sequence continues at coordinate 3,802,931 of NZ_CP114903.1, read as the reverse complement.
TGCTGCGTCAGCACCGGCCGGACCAGCACGGAGACTGCCGGTTGTGCCGTACCCGGGACTGCCGGGTGGCCTCGGCGGCGCGTGCCGTGCTGCGGGCCGCCGGCGACGGCGACCCGGGGGACCAGGGTGGGGCGGGCAGCCGTCCCGGGTGACCAGAGCGGCGCGGTCAGCCGTCGGGGGTGAACAGGCCCTGGATGCCGACGATGATGGCGATGATGCCGAAGATCGCGAGCAGCAGCCGGACGCCGGTGGCCCCGCCCGAGCCGGACCGGTCGTCGCGGGGCGCGGGCCGGTTGGTCAGTCGGTCCCACAGCAGGGCGACGCCGACGCCGATGCCGACGATCTCGAAGTGGAACACCCGGGGCCCGGAGACCAGGTGGACGATCAGCCAGTAGCCGCCGGTCACCAGCGCGACCAGGCCGACCACCCAGGCGAACCGGGCGATCCGGTCGGCGCCTCGGCGCAGGTCGTCGCCGACGCGCGGCAGCATCCGTAGCAGGGCGACGGCGAGCAGGAATCCGCCGACGATGTTGGCCAGGTCGAGCAGCAAAGCCATGATCACGAGGAGCCTCCTGGGTCGGTCGGCTGATCGTGTGGGAGCGTACCCACGGCTCCAAGCTGCTCAAACCGTCTCGATCCCGGGGAGGCTCCGATGACCATGGCCCAGGCGCGCGGCACCACGGACGGCTGGCCCGACGGCACGTTCCGCAACCCGGTGCTGCCCGGCTTCCACCCGGACCCGAGCGTCTGCCGGGTCGGCGACGACTACTACCTGGTCTGTTCCAGCTTCGAGTACTTCCCCGGGGTGCCGATCTTCCACAGCCGGGACCTGGTGCACTGGGAGCAGATCGGCAACGTGCTGGACCGGCCGGGCCAGTTGACGTTGCCGCCGAGCACGGCGTCCTCCGGGGGCGTGTACGCGCCGACGCTGCGTCACCACGACGGGCGGTTCTGGCTGATCGTCACGAACTGCGCCGACGGTGGCGGCAACCTGCTGGTCACCGCCGAGGATCCGGCCGGCCCGTGGTCGGACCCGGTCCGGCTGCCCGGCGTCCCCGGCATTGACCCCGACCTGACCTGGGACGACGAGGGTGACTGCTGGTGCACGTACGCGGGGATCGAGCAGGTGCGGATCGACCCGCGCACCGGCCGGACGATCGGCGAGCCGCGCCGGTTGTGGTCCGGCGCGCCGGGCGCGCAGGCCCCGGAGGCCCCGCACCTGTACCGGGTCGGCGGCTACTGGTACCTGCTGATCGCCGAGGGCGGCACGGAACGCGGGCACGCCGTCTCGGTGGCCCGCGCCACCGCCCCCGGCGGGCCGTACGAGCCGTGCCCGGCGAACCCGGTCCTCACCCACCGGGGCACGAACCGGCCGATCCAGAACACCGGCCACGCCGACCTGGTGGAGGCCGCCGACGGCTCGTGGTGGCTGGTGCTGCTCGGCGTACGGCCCGGTGGCGGCACCCCCGGCTGGCACGTGCTCGGCCGGGAGACGTTCCTGGCCCCGGTGACCTGGGTCGACGGCTGGCCGGTGGTGGGTGGGGTCGAGCCGGTGATGGCGGCCCCGCCGTGGCCCGCGCGCCCGACGCCGCAGCCGCCGGCCCGGGACGACTTCGACGCCGTCGGGCTGCACCCGCGCTGGGTGTCGGTGCGGTCCCGGCCGGCGGAGAGCTGGTCGACGACCGAGCGGCCGGGCTGGCTCACGCTGCGGGCCCGGGGCGCGTCGATGGACGAGCGGGACGTCACGTTCCTGGGCCGCCGTCAGCAGCATCCGTCCTGCCGGGTACGGACGCTGGTCGACCCGGCGGGCGGGCGCGGCGGGCTGGTCGTACGGCTGGACGAGCGGCACCACCACGGCGTCGAGGTCGGCGACGGCGAGGCGCGGGTGCTGGTCCGGATCGGGTCGGTGCTGGCGACGGTGGCGACCCGGGCGGTCCCGGCCGGTCCGGTCCGGTTGCGGGTCGACGTGCTGGCCCCCGCGCCCGGCGACTGGCATCCCGGCAAGGAGCCGGACGTGCTGCGGTTCGGCGTGGAGTCGGCGGACGGCACGTTCGACGTGCTGGCGGAGCTGGACGGAAGGTACCTGTCGACGGAGGTCGCGGGCGGGTTCACCGGCCGGGTGATCGGCATGTACGCGGCCACCGGCAGCGTCCACTTCGACTGGTTCGACTACCAGCCCGAAGACGGGGACGGGGACCCGACGCCCCGGGACGGCGGGGCGATCTGAGGTGTTCCGGCCGGGCGGACACCTGGGCGGGCGCGCGGCATGGTCCAATGGTCCGGGGCCCGCTCGGGTTGGCCGTCGGGTCCGGTCGGTGGTGGTGAGCGTGTGGGGGCAGGGGTTGCTGTGGCGCTGGTAGGAAAGCTGATCCGGTTCGACGACGTGCGTGGCTACGGGTTCATCGCCCCGTCCGCCGGGGGCGAGGACGTCTTCGTCCACGCGAACGACTTCGGGGAACGCCGGCACGAGGTCCATTCCGGTCTGCGGGTGGAGTACGAGGTCGAGGAGGGCGAGCGCGGCCTGAAGGCGGCGAGCGTGCGGATCCTCGACACGCCGACGCCCCGGGTGGAGCGTCAGCCGGGCGCCGTGCGGGCGACCCGGGAGGACGACGACGGCCTGTGCGACGTGCTGTCGCCGCTGGAGTTCATGACCGAGGTGACCGAGTCGTTGATCACCCGGGTGCCGACGCTGACCGGCGCGCAGATCGCGGCGATCCGGGAGACGCTCACCGAGCGGGCCCGCGCCCACGGCTGGGTCGAGGCCTGACCGGTCCCCGCCCACGGCCGGGTCGGGGCGTGGCTGGCCCGTGCCCACGGCCGGGTCGGGGCATGGCTGGTCCGCGCCCACGGCGGGATCGGGGCGTGACCGATCGCCTACCGGGCGCGTCGACATCTGGTGTTGCCTTCGCTGTGTCGGCACCATATATAGTGCTCGCGTAGCTGGTTCGGGCGTTCCCGCACGGGAGCGTCCGGGGTAAGAGGGAACCCGGTGCGAGTCCGGGGCTGCCCCGCAGCGGTGAGTGGGAACGACCGCCGTCACACAGCACTGGGCCGTACGGCCTGGGAAGCGACGGCCAGTAGGCGACCGGGGGACCGGTCCGGCCCGCGAGCCCGAAGACCTGCCAGCGCGCCGTGCGCTGCCGCGCGCGGCGGTCGGAGGCCGCGCGGGACGGCCGACGCCATCAGCCGGCCGGACGGCCGGCGCGCCCCTGCGGCGGCCAGTGGCGTCTGTCCCCGCGCGTTCGTCGGCCTCGTCGACAGGCGTGATGGAGGGGACATGACGGTGATGCGGGTCCGCAAACGCAACGGGGACACCGAGCCGGTGGACGTCAACCGGATCGTCCGGGCGGTCGAACGGTGGGTCGGCGACCTGGACCAGGTGGACCCGCTGCGGGTGGCCACGAAGACGATCAGCGGCCTGTACGACGGGGCGACCACCGCCGAGCTGGACCGGCTCTCCATCCAGACGGCGGCGGAGCTGATCGGCGAGGAGCCGCAGTACTCGAAGCTGGCCGCCCGGCTGCTGGCCGCGTACGTTGACGCCGAGGTCCGTGGGCAGCAGGTGGCGAGCTTCAGTCAGTCCATCCGGTACGCGCACGGCCTCGGGCTGATCGGCGACGCGACGGCCGCGTTCGTGGCCGCGCACGCCGGGCAGCTCGACGACGCCGTGGACCCCGCCGGTGACCTGCGCTTCGAGTACTTCGGACTGCGTACCGTCGCCGACCGGTACCTGCTGCGGCACCCGGAGTCGCGGCTGGTGGTGGAGACGCCGCAGTTCTGGCTGCTGCGGGTGGCGTGCGGGCTGTCCCGGACGCCGGACGAGGCGGTCGGCTTCTACCGGCTGATGTCCAGCCTGGCGTACCTGCCCAGCTCGCCGACGCTGTTCAACTCGGGCACCCGGCACACCCAGATGTCGTCGTGTTTCCTGGTCGACTCGCCGCGCGACGAGCTGGACTCGATCTACGAGCGGTACCACCAGGTGGCGAAGCTGTCGAAGTTCTCCGGCGGCATCGGCATCGCCTGGTCCCGGGTACGCGGCCGGGGCGCGCTGATCCGGGGCACCAACGGCAGGTCCAACGGCATCGTGCCGTTCCTCAAGACCCTCGACGCCGGGGTGGCGGCGGTCAACCAGGGCGGCCGGCGCAAGGGCGCGGCCTGCGTCTACCTGGAGCCGTGGCACCCGGACGTCGAGGAGTTCCTGGAGCTGCGGGACAACACCGGCGAGGACGCCCGGCGCACCCACAACCTGAACCTGGCGAACTGGATCCCGGACGAGTTCATGCGTCGGGTCGAGGCGGACGGCGAGTGGTCGCTGATCGACCCGTCCGACGCCCCCGAGCTGCCCGACCTGTACGGGGAGGCGTTCGACGAGGCGTACCGGGCGGCCGAGAAGAAGGCCGTCCGCACGGTGCAGGCCCGCGACCTGTACGGGCGGATGATGCGCACCCTGGCGCAGACCGGCAACGGGTGGATGACGTTCAAGGACGCCTCGAACCGGCTCTCCAACCAGACCGGCGCGCCCGGCAACACCATCCACCTGTCGAACCTGTGCACCGAGATCCTGGAGGTGAACAGCGACACCGAGACCGCCGTGTGCAACCTCGGCTCGGTCAACCTCGGCGCGCACGTCACCGCCGAGGGCGTCGACTGGGAGAAGCTGCGCGCCACGGTCCGTACCGCGGTGGTGTTCCTGGACCGGGTCATCGACATCAACTACTACCCGGCCGAGCAGGCGGCGGCGTCGAACCCGCGGTGGCGGCCGGTCGGGCTCGGGCTGATGGGGTTGCAGGACGCGTTCTTCCGGCTGCGGCTGCCGTTCGACTCGGCGGCGGCCCGGGAGCTGTCCACCCGGGTGCAGGAGGAGATCCTGCTGACCGCCCTGGAGACGTCCGCCGGGCTGGCCGAGCGGTTCGGCCCGCATCCCGCGTACCCGCAGACCCGGGCCGCGCAGGGTGACCTGCACCCGGACCTGTGGGGCGTGGAGCCCGCGCAGACCGGCCGGTGGGCGGCGCTGCGCGAGCGGGTCGGCGCGCACGGGCTGCGCAACTCGCTGCTGGTGGCGATCGCCCCGACGGCCACCATCGCCTCGATCGCCGGCTGCTACGAGTGCATCGAGCCGCAGGTGTCCAACCTGTTCAAGCGGGAGACGATGTCCGGCGAGTTCCTCCAGGTCAACACGTACCTGGTGGAGGAGCTGAAGGCCCGTGGACTGTGGACGGCCGAGGTCCGGGAGCGGATCCGGGGCGCCGAGGGGTCGGTGCAGGGGCTCACCGAGCTGCCCGCCGAGGTGCGGGAGCTGTTCCGTACGGCGTGGGAGCTGCCGCAGCGGGCGCTGATCGACCTGGCCGCCGCCCGCGCGCCGTACGTGGACCAGTCGCAGTCGCTGAACCTGTTCCTGGCCGCGCCGACCATCGGCAAGCTGTCCTCGATGTACCTCTACGCCTGGAAGTCCGGGCTGAAGACCACGTACTACCTGCGGTCGCGTCCCGCGACCCGGATCCAGCAGGCCACCGTCGCCGTCCCGGCGGCAGCGGACCGGCCGGTCACCGCCACCGTCGGCGTGCCGGCCGTCGGGCCGCTGCTCACCGTGACCGACGACGAGGCGTTGGCCTGCTCCCTGGAGAACCCCGAGACCTGCGAGGCATGCCAGTGACCGTCACCACCACCGAACCCGCCGTCCGGCCGATGCTGCTCGACCCGGGCATGGACCTGACCCTGCGGCCGATGCGCTACCCGCACTTCTTCGACAGGTTCAAGGACGCCATCAAGAACACCTGGACGGTGGAGGAGGTCGACCTGCACTCCGACCTCGCCGACCTGGAGCGGCTCTCGCCCGCCGAGCGGCACCTGGTGTCCCGGCTGGTGGCGTTCTTCGCCACCGGCGACACCATCGTCGCCAACAACCTGGTGCTGAACCTCTACCAGCACGTGAACTCGCCGGAGGGGCGGCTCTACCTTTCCCGGCAGTTGTTCGAGGAGGCCGTGCACGTCCAGTTCTACCTGAACCTGCTGGACACCTACGTGCCCGACGAGAAGGAGCGGTTCGCCGCGTTCGCCGCGATCGAGAACATCCCCTCGATCCGGCGCAAGGCCGAGTTCTGCTTCCGTTGGATCGACTCGGTCTTCGAGCTGCGCGAGCTGCGGACCCGGGCGGACCGGCGGGCGTTCCTGCTCAACCTGATCTGCTTCGCCGCGTGCATCGAGGGGCTGTTCTTCTACGGGGCGTTCGCCTACGTCTACTTCCTGCGGTCCCGGGGGCTGCTCAACGGTCTCGCCTCCGGCACGAACTGGGTGTTCCGCGACGAGTCCATGCACATGGCGTTCGCGTTCGACGTGGTGGAGACGGTCCGCCGGGAGGAGCCGGACCTGTTCGACGACGAGCTGGTCCGCCAGGTGCGCGAGATGCTGGCCGAGGCGGTCGAGTGCGAGGCGCAGTTCGCCGACGACCTGCTCGGGCAGGGCGTCCCCGGGCTGTCGCTGACCGACATGCGGCAGTACCTGGAGCACGTGGCGGACCGTCGGCTCGCCCAGCTCGGCATCGCCCCGCTGTACGGCGCGTCGAACCCGTTCGCCTTCATGGAGTTGCAGGACGTGCAGGAGCTGTCCAACTTCTTCGAGCGGCGGGTGTCGGCGTACCAGGTCGGGGTGACCGGCAGCGTCACCTTCGACGACGACTTCTAGCAACCGCGGGTCAGTCGTCGCCGGCCAGGTGGATGCCCAGGTCGGCGCGGCCGGGCAGCAGATCGTCCCGCAGCGCCCGCCCGACCCGGTAGTCGCCGTCGCGCAGCCGCCGGAACGGCTGGGCGGGCTCGGTGGCGAGGCCGTCGAGCCGTTCCCGCAGCCGCTTCACCTCCCGGTCGACGCCGGCGGCGTCCAGCCCGTCGGCGTCGTGGACCACGTGCAGGCCCAGCACCTCGATCCCGACGTACCAGAGGGTGCCGTGGGTGATCGGGAAGAGCAGCGAGTCGATGTCGCCGCTGATCCCGCGCGGGCCGATGGAGCCCGCGTCCTCACCGGCGGTGACGAGCACGAGCGCCCGGCGGCCGGTCAGCGCGCCGTCGCCGTACCGGCGGGGCACGTTCAGGTCGGGGTCGAGGTCGCCGTACGCGAACCCTTCGGTCAGCACCCGGTCGAACCAGCCCTTGAGGATCGCGGGCGGGCCGTACCACCACAGCGGGAACTGCAGGACGAGCAGCTCGGCGGCGGCCAGCTTGTCCTGCTCGGCGCGCACGTCGGCGGGCAACCGGCCCTCGGCGTACGCCTCCCCGGCGAGCTGGGCGATGTTGCCCGGCCGGGCGGCCAGCCCGCCCAGGTCACGTTCGGACAGCGCCGGGTCGAAGCCCTGCGCGTACAGGTCGGAGGTGGTCACCCGGTAGCGGGGCGACAGCGCTTCCGTCCCGGCCCGGAACAGGTGGTCGTTGAACGAGCCCCGGCGCGGGTGCGCGTACACCCACAGGGCGTTGCCGGGCGTCGGCGGGTGGGCGATGGTCGTGGGGGAGTTGTCCGGTGTGGTCACGCCCCCATTCAACAGGCAGCCGGTGAGATGGGCACATGGTTCAGAAGCCCAACCGCATACGCGATCGTCTAGCCTGGGGTGGTGGACACGCTGACCGAGGTGCTCGACCACCTCCGCTCCGCGGGCGCGCTCGTCGGGCAGAGCCTGATGTCGCCGCCGTGGACGGTCCGGCTCGACGAGGGCGCGTCGCTGACCCTGGTGACGATGCTGCGCGGCGAGGCGTGGCTGGTCACCGCCGGGGCCGAGGCCGTCCACCTGGGCACCCGTGACCTCGCCGTCCTGACCGGCCCGGAGCCGTTCGACGTCGCCAGCGACCCCGACCGGTCGGCCGCGCCCTTCTACGTGCTCACCGCGTCGGGCGCCTGCACGGACGCGGCCGGCACCGTGCTCGCCGAGGAGAGCGTCCAGCTCGGCGTCCGCACCTGCGGCACCCACCTGGACGCCGAGCACGCCCTGCTCACCGGGTCGTTCACCACCACCGGCCGGATCGCCGAGCGGCTGCTCGGCGCGCTGCCCCGGGTGCTCGTGGTGCCGCGCGAGCGGCAGCGGTCACCCCTGCTGGAGGTCTTCGAGGCGGAGGTGGCCCGCGACGAGCCCGGCCAGCAGGCGGTGCTGGACCGGCTCCTGGAGCTGGTGCTGATCGGCGCCCTGCGGGACTGGTTCGCCCTGCCCGAGGCGTCCGCGCCGCGCTGGTACCACGCCGCGGCCGACCCGGTGGTGGGCCCGGCGCTGCGGGCCATCCACGACGAGCCGGCCCGACCCTGGACGGTGGGGACGCTGGCCCGTGAGGCCCGGGTGTCCCGCGCCACGTTCGCCCGCAGGTTCGCCGAGCTGATGGGCGAGCCACCCATCTCGTACCTCACCGGGTGGCGGCTGTGTCTGGCGTCCGACCTGCTGCAACGCACCGACGACACGATCGGGTCCATCGCCCGGCAGGTCGGCTACTCCGGCGCGTACGCGCTCAGCGCGGCCTTCACCCGCGAGTACGACGTGCCGCCCGGTCGGCACCGGGCGCTCGCTGCCCGCCGCCCCTGACTCCCGCCCCGGGCAGCAGGATCGCGGGGAGGCACTTGCTCCGGGACGGGAGCGGGGCTTAGGTTGCATTGATGATCCTCAGTGGGGAGCCTCGCCCCGGCCCTCCTCCGGAGGTCCACCACGGCGCGCCGCGCCCGGAGGACCTCGGTGGCATCGCCTACCTGCGGGGGCTGTCGAGGCGAGGGCTGCTCACCGGCGCCGCGTTGGCGGCGTCCGGGGTGTCGGCCGCCTTCGCGCTGCTGCCCGACGCCGCCCGGGCCGCCGGCGGCTACCAGCGGCCGTGTGGAAACGTCCGGATCTCCAGCTCCTGGCAGGACCACCGGAACCGGACGCCGCCCTCGGGCGAGCCGGGCACCGACTACGCGGTCGGGACCGGCACCCCCGTCGTGGCCGCGGCGAACGGCACGATCCGCTACGTGAAGACCGACACCTCCACCGCGACCGGACGGGTCGTCGGGATGGCCCACGACGACGGCAACTACACCCGTCACCTGCACCTGTCGAGGATCGCCGTGTCCACCGGTCAACGGGTGGCACGCGGCCAGACGATCGCCTACTCCGGGGCCTCGGCGAACGGCAGTGACAGCGGTGTCGGACCGCACGTGCACACGAGTCTCTGGCTGAACACCGGCAGTCCGACGGACTTCCGCGCGACGGTGGACTTCGAGGGCCACGTCGGCGACGCCACCAACCCGAACCCGCCCGACCAGGAGGCTGACGAAGTGTTCATCGCGAACGTGAAGGGCAACTGGTACCTCGTGGTCCCGCAGGGCACCGGTAAGCCGCGGGCGGTGGTGCTCGGCGGCGACAGCAACGCCGCCGCCTCCGGCATCCCCGTCCTGAACTTCAGTTGGGACCCGTCGATCAACGCGCTCAGGGCCGCCGTCGACGGCATCGGCTGACGCCGCCCGGCAGTCCGGGCCCGGTGGCCGTGGCCCGGACCGGCCCGGTCCTGGCGGCGGGGCTGAGGGCCCCGCCTCCCGGTCGTCTCCGCGACGCGTACCCGACCCGGCGGGCACGACGTGTCGCTTACCGGCCCCGGCCGACGGGTCAACGCCGCGGCTACCGCGACATTCGTGGTGCGCGGACGCGTCGGGCGGGGGCCGGTTCGTAGTCTCCCCTTGAGCGGCGATGGGTGACACCGCGGCAGTTCGAGCGGGACCTGCGAGAGGAGCATCACCATGACCGTGGACACCATGTCCGCCCGGGATCACATGGCCCTGGCGGAGCGCTGGGGCGCGCACGACTCCGTACCGTTTCCCGTGGTGCTCAGCCACGGCGAGGGCGCCTGGGTGTACGACCTGGAGGGCCGGCGGTACCTCGACTTCCACGGCGGCTACTCGGCGACCAACTTCGGCCACCGGCATCCCGCGCTCGTCGCCGCGGCGAAGGCACAGCTCGACCGTCTGACGCTGAGCACCCGGGCGTTCCACCACGACCAGTACGCGCCGTTCTGCCGCGAGCTGGCGGAGCTGACGGGCACCGAGACGGTGCTGCTGTCCAACTCCGGCGGCGAGGCCGTCGACACCGCCGTGAAGATCGCCAGGAAGTGGGCGTACCAGGTCAAGGGCGTGCCGGACGGCGCCGCCGAGGTCGTCGTCGCCGGGGCGAACTTCCACGGGCGTACGACGACGATCGTCTCGTTCTCCACCAACAGCAGCCACCGGGCCGGGTTCGGCCCGTTCACGCCCGGCTTCCGGGTGGTCCCGTACGGCGACATCGACGCGCTTCGCGCGGCGGTGAACGGGAACACCGCGGCGGTCCTGCTGGAGTCGATCCAGGGTGAGGCGGGTGTGATCCCTCCGCCGAAGGGCTACCTGGCGGAGGTCCGTGACCTGTGCGACGACACCGGCACGTTGTTCGTCGCGGACGAGATCCAGTGCGGGCTGGCCCGCGCCGGCACGACCCTGGCGCTCGACCACGAAGGTGTCCACGCGGACCTGTACACCCTGGGCAAGAGCCTGGGGGGCGGACTCCTGCCGGTGTCCGCGGTGGTCGGCCGCGCCGACGTCATCGGCGTGATCACGCCCGGCGACCACGGCTCGACCTTCGGCGGCAACCCGCTCGCCTGCGCGGTCGGTCGGGCCGCGGTACGGCTGCTGGCCACCGGGGAGTTCCAGGAGCGCTCCCGCGACCTGGGCGCGTACCTGCACGCCCGCCTCAACGAGCTGGACGGCGTGTCGGAGGTCCGGGGACGTGGCCTGTGGGCCGGCGTGCAGCTCGACGAGGAGCGGGTGGCCGGGCGTCGGGTGACCGAGGCGCTGGCCGAGCGCGGCCTGGTCTGCAAGGAGGCCAGGGGGCACCTACGGGTGGCGCCCCCGCTGGTCGTCACCCGCGAGGAGATCGACCTCGGCGTCGACATCATCGCCGACGTGCTGTCGTGATCACCAAGTGGAGGGAGGGGCACGTTGAGTGACTTCGAAGGACTGGTCGCCCTCGTCACCGGCGGGGCGTCCGGAATCGGCCTGGCCACGGCGAAACTGCTGAGCAGCAGGGGCGCCAGGGTCGCCGCCCTCGACCGGAAACCGGAGGGGCTGCCGGACGGCATCCTGGGCGTGCAGGCCGACGTGACCGACGACGCCCAGGTCAGGGCTGCCGTCGACGCCGTGGTCGAGCGGTTCGGTCGGCTGGACGTCGTGGTGAACAACGCCGGGATCGGCGCCGTCGGCGACGTCGCCGCGAACGGTGACGACGAGTGGCTGCGCGTGCTGGACGTCAACGTGGTGGGAATGGTCCGGGTCGCCCGGCACGCGCTGCCGCACCTGCGGCGGTCCACCGCCGCGTCGATCGTCAACACCTGCTCCGTCGTGGCGTGGGCCGGGGTGCAGCAGCGGGCGCTGTACTCGGCCAGCAAGGGCGCGGTGTACGCGTTGACGCTGGCGATGGCGGCGGACCACGTGCGGGAGGGCATCCGGGTCAACTGCGTCGCGCCCGGTTCCGCGGACACCCCCTGGATCGGCAGGTCGCTCGCGCAGGCGGCGGACCCGGTGGCCGCCCGCGCCGCGCTCGACGCGTTCCAGCCGACCGGCCGGCTGGTGACCGCCGACGAGGTGGCCGGCGCGATCGCCTACCTGGCCAGCCCGTTGTCGAGCGCCTCGGTGGGCACGGTGCTGGCCGTGGACAACGGCATGCACGGCCTGCGGCTGCGGCCTCCGGCGCCGGCGTAGGCGTAGGCGTAGGCGTAGGCGGCACGCGTACCGGGCACGCGTAGGCCGCCGGCAAGGACGCAGGCCGGCACGCGTACCCGGAACGCGTACCCGGAACGAGGGCCGCGGGGATCCCTCCCCGCGGCCCTCGTCGTCACCTCTGGGCGGCGCCGACGACCACGGTGGCGGGGGCCTCGGCGGCCGGTTCGACCTCGTGCTCCGTCCCGAACCGTCGCCGCAGGAACCGGGCGATCAGCCGGAGCGCGTCCCGGCCGGTCGGCAGCTTCGCGGACACCGCCAGGAACCCGTGTGGCAGGCCGGGGTACTCGTGGTACTCCACCGGCACGCCCGCCCGTGAGAGCGCGTCCGCGTACGCCCTGTCCTCGTCCCGCACCGGACACAGCTCGCCCGCCATGATCAACGCTGCCGGAAGTCCACGGTGGTCGACGGCCTTGAGCGGCGAGGCGTAGGGGGAGTCCCCGTCGGCGGGGTCGGCGAGATAGAGACTCCAGAACCACGCGCTCGAATGGGCGTTGAAGAACATCGGGTCCCGGTGCTCGCGCATGGACTCCGAGTCCAGGTCGTTGTGCAACGGCGGGTAGACGAGCACCTGCGCGGTGAGCGACGGCCCGTCGTCGTCCCGCGCCATCAGCGCCATCACCGCGGCCACGTTGCCGCCGGAGCTGTCACCGGCGACGGCGGTACGGCGACCGTCCGCGCCGATCTCGGCGGCGTGCTCCGTCGCCCACCTCAGCACCGCGTAGGAGTCGTCGACAGCGGCCGGAAAGGGGTTCTCGGGGGCGAGCCGGTAGCCCACCGAAACCACCACGCAGCGCGTCAGGCTGGCCAGCGCGCGGCAGATCGAGTCCGACGTGTTCAGCGAGCCGACGACGAAACCGCCGCCGTTGAAGTACATCAGCATGGGCAGCGGTCGGTCGCTGCGCGGGCGGTACACCCGGACCGGCACCTCCCCGGCGGGACCGGGCACCGCCAGATCGAAGACCTCCTCGGGGTGCGGGTGCCAGTCCCAGGCCCCGGCCTCGGTCTCGGCATCCGCGCGGCGAGCCTCCTCCACGGTCATCGTGTAGAGCGGCGTGAAACCGGTCGCCGCCCGGTATCTCCGGATCATCGCGTAGGTGGGATCGAGGGGCATGTGCTCTCCTCACGTTTTCTTCAGCAACGGACGAGCGCCTTCGAGAATGGGGAATCGCGGCATCGGAAAAGCGCCGGACCCGGTCGCGCCACAAAAGGACGATAAGGTCGCCCCGACGGCACGGGCGTCAGCGTCCCGCTTGCCGGTTCCGACGCGTCGCGGTGACCGTCCGCTCCGTGAGTAACCCTCTCGGTTACTGCGCGAAATTCCCCACCATGCCAGACTCGACGCAGGTCCAGTCACGCCACCCAACGAGAGGAGAGACGATGTCCGACGTTCTCGACCAGCAGATCGACGGAATCCTCAAGGAGGTCGCCGAATTGCCGGAGTCCTTCGAGATCTCCGGCGAGCAGAACCTCAGAACCGATCTCGGCATCGACTCCCTGGGAATGATGGACCTGGTGGTGCACCTGGAGGCGAAGCTCGACATCGCCATCCGCGAGGAATCGGTCGGCAGTTTCGCCACCGTCGCCGACCTGCAACGTCACGTTCGCGAGCTGACCGCGAGCCCGGTCTCCTGAGGCCCCCACCCGTATCCTGACTCAACGGAGCGCCGCGTGTTCGAGTTCAGTCTCCGCCGGGTCGCGCTGTGCGGACAGCAACCAGAGGAAGAGCCGGGAGAGCTGGCCGACCCTCCATCGGATCTGGCCGCGGTCATCGGCGCCACAGGTGACCAGTTCCGCGACTCCTTCACCCGTCTGTGCCTCTACCTCGCCCACAGCCACGACGACGCGCCGCAGGCGCGCACCGACGACACCGTGGTGATCGGCACCGAGTACGGCAACACCGAGGCACTGGCCCGCCTACAGCTCGACGCGGAATCCGAGGGCCGGATGCTGTCCGCCAAGCGTTTCCCGAACGCGACTTCGAGCTCCGCCTCCGCTTTCGTGAACATCGGCATCGGCGCCACCGGCCGGAACCTGACGCTCAACGCCGGACTGCTCACCCCGGTGATCGCGATCTGGCAGGCGCTGTTCGCGCTCGCCAGCGGCCGGTCGTCGACGAGCAAGGTGCTCGTCGGCGACGTCTACTCCGCCGAAGCCCTGCTCGACGCCCGGCGCGAATCCCACGACCTGCGGTGCCGGTCGGGGTTGACGCACGCGACGTTCGTCAGGGGTGGTGAGTTCCGGGCGGAGTTCGACTTCACCGCCGACCGGGATCCGGCCGCGGCGCCCGGCGGTCAGGTGGGGCCGCACCGGTCCCGCGACCGCAACGGCGCGTTCGTCACCGCCGAGTTCCTGCACCTGGCCCAGACGCTGGAGGTGGGTGAGCGGGCCGTGCTCACCTGCCGGGGCCCGCTCGCCCGCCGGGGCGCGTTGACCGTCACCCGGCAGCACGTCGACGCAGCACGCAACGGAGGTCACGGTGGGTAGGTCGACCCGAATCTTCGTCACCGGCCTGGGGATGATCTCACCAGCCGGCGCCGGCGCCGCCCCGTTCTGGGACGACCTGTGCGCGGCCCGGATCCGGTTCACCGAGCTGGACCCGCTGTACGCGGGCATGAAGCCGGGCGCGCTCGGGGGCCGGGTCCCCCCGGAGGCACGGGAGACCGCGCTCGCGCAGGTGGGCGAGCAGACGCGGGCCCGGCCGCGGGCCGCGTCGTTGTTCGCCGAGTACGCGGCGCTCGAAGCGCTCCGCGACGCGGGCCTGGACCGTGGCGACGACGCCCTGCGCGACGCCATCGTGTGCGTCGGCAGCAGTGATGGCCAGGCCGACGCGCTCGAAGACCTCGTCGGCGGTCGTCGGGGCGTCACCGAGACGGGCGGATTCTCCAGCTACTCCATCACGGAGGGGGTCGCGATGGCCGTCGGGGCGCGGGGGCCGGCGTTCACGACGCAGAGCACCTGCGCCTCGGCGAACGTCGCGGTGTCCTGCGCGATGGAGATGCTGCGCAGCGGCGTCGCCGGGACCGCCGTGGTCGGCGGCTGCGATCCGTACTCCCAGAAGAACATCATCGGGTTCAGCTCGTTGCAGGCCATCGGCGCGACGCGGTGCAGGCCGTTCTCGGTCGACCGACGGTACGTGACGCCGTCGGAGGGCGCCGGCATCCTGGTGTTGCAGACCGAGGAGGCCCTGCGACCCGGGCAGCGGCCGTACGCCGAGATCCTCGCGACGGCGATCACCAACGACGCGAACCACCCCACGGCCCCTGACCGCGACGGCGTCGAGGCGTGCCACCTCGGCGCGCTCGCCGAAGCCGGGATCACCGCGGACGACGTCGACGTGATCTTCGCGCACGGCACCGGCAGCCGGGCCAACGACTCCGTCGAGGGCGGCATCATCGCCGAGAACTATCCGCGGGCGGCCGTCACCGCGATCAAGGGCACGGTCGGGCACCTGATGGGCGCGGCCGGCGCGGCCGGCGCGGTGGCGGCCTGCCTGACGATGCGGCACCGGCTGGTGCCACCGACCGCCGTGGACGCCGCCGAGGTCGAGGGCGGCCTCAACCTGGTCACCGGCGCCCCGCTGGCGATGCCCCGGCTGCGGCACGTGCAGAACAACGCGTTCGGCTTCGGGGGCAACAACGCGATAAGCGTCTTCCGGAACGTGGCATGAGCCCGCCGCTGCGACTGGCCCACGACGGTCCGCTCGCGATCCTCACCATGGACAGCCCGCCGCTGAATCTGTTCGACCTCGCGATGTGGGACGCCTGGGAGGCGGAGGTCGCGCGGTTGTCCGACGATCCGCCGCGGGCGCTGCTGATCAGGGCGGACGGGCGGGTGGTCAGCGCGGGCGTCGACGTGCGGGTCTTCGCCGACACCGACCCGGCCGAAGCGGAGTCGTTCTGGGCGCGACAACTGCGGATCAGCCAGGCGGTGGAGGCGCTGCCCTGTCCCACCGTGTTCGCCGCGCACTCGCTGACCCTGACCGCCGCGTTCGAACTGGCCCTCGCCTGCGACCTGATCGTCGCGACGCCGTCGGCGAGGTTCGGCCTCGTCGAGCGCAGGGTCGCCTTCACCCCGTCGATGGGCGGCACCCAGCGGCTGGCCGAGCGTGCCGGGCCGGCGCGGGCCCGGGAGCTCGTGATGACCGGCGCGTTGTACCGCGCGTCGACCCTCGCCGAGTGGGGGGTCGTCAACGCGTTGTTCGATCCGGCCGGGTTCCACGGGGCCGCGCGTGCCTACGCGGAGCGGCTGGCCAGCGGACCGAGCGTGGCGCACACGGCGACCAAGCGGATCGTGCGCGCGTACCTCGACGGTGGGGTTCCGGCCGCCGACGCGGTGCTGCCGGAGGTCGCGGCGCGACTCGTGCGCACCGAGGACCACCGGGCCGCCGTCGCGGCGTTCCTCTCGGACGGGCCGGAGCACCGCACGACCTACGTCGGCCGTTGACCCCGACCCCTCAGACCCAACCGCGACGACCCGCTGCCAGCCCCGCCTGGAAACGACTGCGCGCGTCGAGCCGCTCCATCAGGTCGGCGACCATCCGGCGTACCGTCCGTAGCGAGACGCCCAGTTTGCGGGCGGCCATCTCGTCGGTGTACCCCTCGGCCAGCATCAGCAGCAGTTGCTTGCCCTGCGGGTTCAGGCCGTCGCCGTCGACGGGCAGCGGCTCGCCGAAGGGCATGGCGCTGGCCCAGATCTGCTCGAAGAGGGCCCGGACCGCGGCCACTATCCCCGGACTGCGCACCTCGACGGCGCCGAGACTGGTGTCGTGCGGGTCGAGCGGCAGCAGCGCGACCTCGCGGTCGTACACGATGGCCAGCAGGGGAATGGTGGAGGCCGTCCGCAACATGGCGCCGAGGCTGGTCAACCAGCGGGCGTGGGTCACCAGCGCCGGATCGTTGCGGTAGCTCTCCTGGTAGACCGAGCGCAGCTCGACGCCGCGACTCAGCATCGCCTGGTTCAACGGGGTGCTGGCCGACTTCGCGTCGGGGGTCTGCGCGTTGCGTGGGTTCAGGGAGACGCATTCGGTGTGGACGCTGCGGCTGAGCTGCTCGATGCGGGCCCGTACGGCGTCGAGGCCCTCGAGCCGCGTGGACGTCTCGCGCTGCGCCTGCCGCTCCCGCTCCAGGGCGATCACGGCGATCGCCTCGTGGGTCGCCGCGATCTGCTGCTGGCGTTCCCGCACCTCCTGCTCGGCCTGCGCGAGCAACGCGGTCAACCCGATCGAGGGGCCGACGGCTTTCGGTGATCCGGATTCGTCGCTCGTGAGCAGCGACAGGTCGGCGAGTTGGTCCAACGCCTGGCGAATCTGTTTCTCGGTGACGCCGAGTCGGAGCGCGAGCTGCTGCACGTCGGTGGTGCGGTCGATCAGCATGGCCCGGTATACGGCCTCCGAGAGACCATCTATCCCTAGCCATGCGAGCATCGCAGACCTCCCCGTGGAATAGCCAGTTTATCAGCCGACGCCCATGTTTCAGCAACCCTTTGATTAGCGCTGACTGCACGATTTGTGCCCGGAATGGCGATAAGGCCATCCGTAGGCGTCAGTCTGCGGTGGCCGTCCGGCGCGACCGGGCCCGACGGTGATCACAGATCGTCGAAGGCGGGCCGAGTTCGACGCGCTACCAGCGCGACAGTCGGCCGGCCCGGCCGACGTCCGCTCGTCCGGCGTCCCGAGGGCGGCCGGGGCGACCGGGGGGCGTGGGCCGGGCGCGCGGTATCGGGAACCCCGGCGTCGGCCCGCGCTCCGCGCAAAGTCGACGGCCCGCCCGACCGGCCGTCCGATCAGTTGCCCGAGGCATCAACGTAAAGATCGCGTTCGATCTCCCGTAGCTTTTCGTAATCGGCGTGAAGCTGTTCCGCATCGTCCGAGATCAGGAACACGTACCCCGGCTGGGTCGCGAAATCGACCGTCCGCGCCAGCGGGCGCCCCGCCGGGTGGAACAAAACGGCGTGCGCGTACGACGGCAGCGCGCGGATGCCGGCCATCGCCTCGTCGGACGGGGCCACGCCGTGCTCGTCCAGGTTGATCAGGTTCACGAAACGGATGTGCCTCAGCAGCCGGTACACGCTGGTGGGCAGACGGTCGAACTCGTCCGGCTCGGCGACCGACAGGGCGAGCAGGTCGACCTGGTTGGCGGCCAGCGCCTGAGCCAGGATCTTCGGTATCACGCCGCCACCCGTGCGCGCGGCGCACTCGACCAGCACCGGCCCCCGGGCGGTCAGGATGATCTCGGCATGGCTGGCGCTGTTGCGGATCTCCAGCACGTCGAGCACCCGGTGGGCGTACGCCTCCAGCGTCGCGGCCCTGGGGTCGTCGGGCGGCAGCGGCTCGGTGTAGTCGTGGATGGTGTGCTCACCCGCGACGCGGCGCTTGTGGTAGCGCCAGATCTCGACGGTGTGGTGCCTGCCGTCCCGGCTGACCGCGTTGACGAAGTACTCGTCCCCGGCCAGGAACTGCTGGGCGAGCACCGCGGAGTTGGTCTTCCCCTCACGATCGGTGCTGCTCATGATCTTCCTGTGGACGGCGCGCACCTGCTCGGGGGACGTGCACACCACCACGTGGTCGCGGGCCGAGCTGGCCACCGGCTTCAGGACGACCGGGTAGCCGGTGTTCGCCCCGGCCCATTCGACGATCTCCTCGGCGTCGGACGAGAGGAGGGAGGCCGCGTGCGCAAGTCCGGCGTCCCGCAGGGCGACGACCATCTCGTGCTTGTCGCGGCGGGAGGCCGGTCGGGTCATGCCGTTGCCGGGCGTGCCGAGCTCGGCGGAGAGCTGGTCGGCGAGCAGGACGCCCGACTCCGTGCCGGGGAGCACCCGGCTGACCCCCTGCTCCCGCAGCAGGGCGGCGGTGGCCGCGACGTCACCCTCGTGGCGGATGTCGTCGACGAAGCCCTCCGGAAACGGGGACTTGATCTGATGGATGTCCGGCTGCGGCGACCGGACGTGCACGCACTCCACGCCGTGCCGGTGCAGCGCGGGCAGTAGCTGGTGCCCGGTCGCGTGGGCGTCGACCAGCGCCACCCGCATGGTCCGCGCGGGAGAAATCGTTGACATCGTCAGTCACCTCGAAGACGCTCGGAGTTCGCGGGCGGCGCCGGCGCGCCGGGTGCGCTCGATACCTGGTCACCGAGGAGCCCGGTGGCCGGCCCGATTGCGGGAATGGGTTTCCCGGGGACGCGAAACCGGGTTCCCCCGTGCGCCGGAAACGATTGCGACAGCAAATCGGACTGCTTGATTGTGGCACAGGCGGGACGCCCCGGAGTAAACCGCACGATTAGACCCTGTGTCGAAATTCGCGACGCCGTCGGCCGTCGTCTGGGCCCGCCGTAGGCCGGCCAGGGACTTCGACACAGAGCCTGACCGCCGGTCACCCGGTCGAAGCGGTGGCCGCGGGCTCCGCGAGCCGGTGCCGCACGACGTACACACCCGTCGCGACCAGCAGCATGACGACGGCCACCCCGACGAAGGCCGCCCCGGTGCCGAAGGCGTCCAGCACCAGACCCCCGATCTGGGAGCCGAGCGCCGAGCCGCCGAGGCTGACGGTGATGGCCCAGGTGAAAGCCTCGGTGACGTATCCCGTGCGGGCGGTACGGGAGACGAGCTGGTAGGAGATCACCGTCACGGGGGCCGTCACCGCGCCGAGCAGGAGGAGGACCACGCCGAGCGACCAGTTGTCCCAGGCGAGCGTGACCAGCGCGGTGCACGCGCACATGGCGAGCGTGCCGGTGGCGAAGGCGGCCTCCGTGGACCGGCGGAGCGTGTGCCGGCCGTACCAGAGCCCGCCGATGATCCCGCCGACCCCCCACACGCCGAAGATGAGACCGACGTCCTGGTCGGCGCCGTGATCCTGGACGAAGGCCGGCACCGCGACGTTGTAGATCCCCAACGCGACGCCGAAGCTGACCAGCACGGCCAGCAGCCGGACCAGGCCCGCGGAACGGAACGCGCCGAGTCGGTCGCGTCTGTCGCTGTCGGCGTGCCGGGCCTGCGGCGTCCGGGTCGACCGGGCGGCCCCGGTCGTCGCGAAGCCGATCGCGCCCGCGCCGGCGAGCAGACCACCGACGACGAGAGCCGTGGCCGCGTCGGCCCAGAACAGCAGCACGCTGAGCAGGAGCGGACCGCTGATCCGGAAGACCTCGCCCAGCACCGCCTCGATGGACAGACCCACCTGCTCCAGGCTGCTTCCCGAGGCCCTCCAGAGGGACCGGATGCAGCCGCTGATGGGCGGGTTCGCGGCGCCCGCGACGACGATGCACGCCAACTGGGTGGCCAGCGGCGCGTGGTCGGCGTACACGAAGCCGGTCAGGGCCAGGGGATAGGTGACACCGGTGACGAGGAGCACCGGCGGCTGCCCGTACCTGTCGACGCGGCGGGCGACGAACGGCGCCACGACCGCGATGCCCAGGGTGTAGCCGGCGAGCAGCAGGCCGGCCGAGAGGTAGTTCGCGTCGCGCGAGGCGGTGGAGACCACCAGGGCGATACCGACCAGGTAGAGCGGCAGCCGGCCGACGACGCTCCAGAGCAGCGGAACGCGCATCGTCCGGTCGTGCAGCGCGGTGACGAGGGATCTCTTCGCGGGCGCCTCGACGGAGGGGCCGGCGTTGCGGGTGGTGGGCTGCGACATCGTCCCTCGCCGTTCGTGCGGGCGTGTTCCCTCGGGCGGAACCAGCAGGGATCCGGTGACTGCTGGCGACAGAACGTGGTGCTCGTACGACCGTAGGTGGCCGGCGGCCCGGCGCGCAACGGCGTGCGGACCGGCCCCGGCATCGCCGTGGGCGCCCGGCGGAACCTCGACGGATCCGCGCCGGGCGTCCTCTTCCGACAGTCGGGCCGGCGGTCACCGGCACGGGTGGGGGACGTCAGGTGGCCACCGGCGGACGGCTACTCGCCCCAGTCCTCCTCGATCTCCGGGGCGAGGGCGAGGACGGCGGGGCCCAGCGCCACGATCTCCAGCTCGCTGCGGCAGTCCCCGCACTCCAGGATCTCGCTGAGCCGGGCGGAGTCGGGGACGTGGATCGGACCCTCGCACTCGGGGCAGGCGTGCGCGGTGGTGGTCGTGGTCACGGTACGGGCTCCTTCTGGTCGGTGTTGCCGGGTCGGGCCGCCGTGTCGAGAGCGGTGCGGACCACCCTCACGACCCGTTCTGCGGTGAGCTCGTAATGCGCGACGAGGTGTTCCTGACCGCCCACCTCGTCGACGAACTTGTCCGGTACGCCCAGTCTCAGCACCCGGGTGGGCGCCGCCTCCGCCAGCGCCTCGGTCACCGCGCCGCCGAGACCACCGGCCCGCCAGTGCTCCTCGACGGTGACCACGAGGGTGGCCGGCCGGGCCGCCGCGATCAGCGTCCCGGCGTCGAACGGCCGCAGCGTGTGCATGTTCAGCACGGTCGCCTCGACGCCCCGGTCGGCGAGGGCTTCCGCCGCGGCGACGCAGGCGAGCACCGGGTAGGGGCCGCAGCCGACGAGCAGCACGTCGTCGCCGGTACGCAGCGTCTGGGCCTGCCCGATGACCGGTGGCGGGGCGGCGGGGATCGCCGGTGTCGGTTTGCGGCCGAGCCGGACGTAGAGCGGCCCGGCCAGGGTGAGGCTCTGCTCGACTACCGCCTCGGTGGCGGCGGCGTCGGCGGGCACCACGACGGTCATCCCGGGCAGCACCCGCATGACGGCGAGGTCCTCCAGGGCCTGGTGGGTCGGGCCGAGATGACCGGCGGCCAGCCCGCCGTGGGTGGCCATGACGCGGACCGGCAGCCGGTTGTAGGCGATGTCGATCTTGATCGCCTCCAGTGCCCGGGACGTGGCGAAAGCGGCCATCGTGTTGACGAAGGGGACCCGCCCGCACGCCGCCATCCCGGCGGCCACACCCATCAGGTTCTGCTCGGCGATGCCGAGGTTGAGGTACTGGTCACCGGCCGTCGCCGCGTGCTCGGCGCTGAACAGGCCGGTGTCGGAGTCGAGGCACATCAGCTCGGGGCGCCGTCCCAGCAGGGTGAGCAGGCTGTCGCGGTACGCCTCCCGGGTCGCGCGGCTCATCCGGCGACCTCCGGGGCCTGGAGCGCGCGCACCGCCCGGGCATGGTTGCGCGGGGACAGCGTCACGTAGTGACCGGCGGCGCGGCCGGCCAGGAAGGGCAGCCCGTGGCCCTTGACCGTGCGGGCGATCAGCACGCTCGGTCGGCCCGGCTCCCACGGCGTCGCGCCGAGCTGCTCGGCCAGCAGCTCCGGGTCGTGCCCGTCGACGTCACGCACCGCCCACCCGAAGCTGCGCCAGCGGTCGGCCAGCGGTTCCATCGGCGCGATGCCGTCGGTGGCGCCGGTCAACTGCAGGCCGTTGCGGTCCACCACGGCGACCAGCCGGTCCAGGCGCAGCGACGCGGCCGCGATGGCCGCCTCCCACACCGAGCCTTCCTGGAGCTCGCCGTCGCCCAGCAGCACGAAGGCGCGGGAGCGCCGGCCGGCGTAGCGGGCGGCCAACGCGAACCCGCAGCCGAGCGCGAGCCCGTGACCGAGCGACCCGGTCGGCAGCTCGACTCCGGGCACCGCGCGCACCGGATGCCCCATCAGCCGGCTGCCGGGCCGCCCGAACCCGGCGAGCTCCCCGACCGGGAGGAAGCCCCGCTCGGCCAGCGTCGCGTAGAGGGCGATGGCCGCATGACCCTTGCTGAGCAGGAAGCGGTCGCGCTCCGGGTCGTCCGGCCACCCCGGGTCCACGTTGAGCACCGAGAAGTACAGCGCGGTGAGCACGTCGGCGCAGGAGAGCGCGCCGCCGAGATGCCCGCCTTCCGGCCCCGCGCACATGTCGACGACGTGCGAGCGGATGCGGGCGGCGACCGCGTCGAGCGTGTCGGGCCGCAGCAGCCCGGCGGCGGTCACGACGCCGCCTTCGCCAGCGTCGCCACCATGTCCCGGTTCGCCCACACCTTCTCGAAGGCGTCCGCGTACCGGCCGAGCAGGTCGCCCGACGTCGGGTTGAGGTGACGCTTCTGCAGGGTCAGGGAGTCGGCGATGACCGCGCGGGTCACCGGGTAGCCCGCGCCGGCGACCGTCGCGGGCGCGCCGGTCACCGACCACGGATAGCCCGAGCCGAAGCCGACCCGGTCGACGAACACCCGCTGGTCCGGCAGCGGAACGAGCTGGTACTGCGACATCGGTACGCCCTCGGCCCGCAACAGCCGACGCAGCGTGACCCGTAGGGCCTCCGGTCGCACCCCGTCCAGGCCGAACGCGGCGGGGTCGAAGCGGAACCGCAGGATGTGCCAGACGTGGGTGGTTTCCGGGAGCGCGGTCGGCACCCGCAGGCCGGGCAGCTTCGCGAGCCGCGCCAGGAACGTGGTGACGTTGTGCTGCCGCGCCCGCTCGTACTCGTCGAACCGGGCGAGCTGCGCGGTGGTGAACGCGGCCTGGAGACCGTTCATCTTGTGGTTCCAACCGAGCCCGTACGAGATGTAGTCGCGTTCGCGACCGCCCTCGATCACCTCGCCGAACTGCCTGCCCCGGCGCATCGCCTCGGCCAGCTCGGCGTCACCGGTCACCAGCAGGCCGCCCTCACCGCAGGTGGGAATGTTCTTGCTGACCTGGAGGCTGAACGCGCCCGCGACTCCGATGCCACCGACCGGGCGGCCGCGGTGGGTCGCGCCGGGCGCCTGCGCGGCGTCCTCGATCACCGGGATGCCGTGCCGGGCCGCGATCCCGATGATCCGGTCCATGTCGGCGGGCGCGCCGTGCAGGTGCACGGGGATGATCGCCGCGGTCCGGTCCGTGATCCGGCGTCCGAGGTCGTCGGGGTCGATGTTGAAGGTGACCGGGTCGATGTCGGCGAACACGGGCACGGCCATCTGGTGCAGCGGGGCGAGCCCGGTGGCGATGAAGCTGAGCGCGGGCACGATCACCTCGTCGCCCGGTCCGACGCCGACCGCCGCCAGCGCCAGGGACAGGGCCGCCGTGCCGTTGGACACCGCGACGCAGTGCGCGAAGCCGAACCGGTCCGCCCAAACGTCCTCCAGCACGGACACCGGATTCGTTCCGTCCGTGTCGGACACCAGCGCCCCGTCCAGGGCGTCCATGACGGCCTTGCGGTCCTCGTCCTCGACCCGCGGCCAGTCCACACGTCGCATCTGCCTCGGCACGACCGCCGTGCCGCCGAACGCTGCGAGCTTGCTCATCAGTCTCCCTTCCCCAAGGTCACGGTGGTCGGTCCGGGCGGATCACAGCCGCGCCGCGACCGCGCCGACGGCGTCGACCGCGTACGCGTACCTGCCGCGCACCACCGTGGCGTGGTGGGCGACGTCGACGGCGGCGGCGCGGGGGTCGTCGAGCCCGTGCGCGCCGGTGAACCGCAGCCCGGTCCACGCGTGCGCGACCGCCTCCACCGCCCGCCCGGCGCCGGCCAGCGCCGGATCACCCCACTCCCGGCCACACCTGCGCAGCAGCTCACCGTGCAACGAGGCCTGCGCCTGCATGCCCCAGCCGAACGGATACAGCTCGCGCAGCGCGTCGGCGTCCCCGGCCCGGCACCGCTCGACGAGTTCCGCGGCGAACGCGTCGTATCCGGCCAGGCCGGTGCGGGCGGAGGTGACCGTGGTGAACGTCTCGACGTCGGCGCGGAGGTAGCCGCCGAGCAGTTCGGAGGTGAGCGGCGCGGGCGGGGCGTTGAGCCGGACGTCGAGGCAGCGTCTGCCGATCCGCGAGTCGCTGAAGAACGCGTCCTGGACGTCGGCCGGGTTCGCCGAGCCCCAACTGCGCAGGAACTCCTCGATCGGGACGGCCCCACGGAACGCCGGCGGCATCGCGTCCGAGACGTGGACCACGCCGCGGGTCTCGTCCAGGCCGTACAGCACCACGAGATGCGCGGCGTGCACGTCGCCGTACGCGGGCCGGAACGGCAGGTGGAAGTTGTCCACGGCGGCGACGACCAACCGGTCGTCGGCCAGGGTCTCGCGTACCTCGCGCCAGACGTCGTCCTCGTCGGCGGGCCGCCACCAGCGCGAGCGCAGCTCGTGGTGCGGCGCCAGGGCCGCGCCGAGGTCGACCTCGCCGGACTCCCCGGTGGGGCACGGGTAGTAGAACTCCTCGGACCTGACGTCGCCCGGCAGGTGCAGGAACCGCCAGCCGGCCCCGAGCACGGCCAGCGGATCGACGCCCGCGCGTGCCAGCACGGTGCCGAACGTGGCCTGCAGACAGCTCACCAGGTCGCGGTACCACCACTCGGGCTCGGGCCCGACGATCATGTAGGTCCGCGTCGGCGCGCCGGCGGTCACGTCAGTCGTCCGTGGCGCTGGAGGGTGACCGCGAAGACGTGCAACGCGACGTTGCGGGGCAGCAGGACGCCGGTCAGGTCGGCCCGCCGGGTGACCGGCACCCGCTGCGCCCACATCAGCGCGGGGACGCCCCGCTGCACGTGGTGCGGGTAGTGCATGACCAGGCTCTCGAACGCCTTGACCTCGCCGAACCAGGCCGGCGCGGCCCAGAAGTCGGATACCCGCAACGGCTCGGCGTCGACCGAGCCGTCGGCGAAGCTCAACTCGACGGTGTCCTCGCAGCGGCGCTCGGACGCTGCCAGGACGTGGATCCAGTCGTAGCGGCCCGGCGTGACGTCGATGAACTGCCCGGCCGCGCGGATGTTGTCCGGCCCGTCGCAGACCGGGGGGAACACGAAGGGAACACCTTCCACGTGTACGAGACTCCCGCCCGCGGGCAGATACTCGGCCGCGAAGGAGTTTCCCCACACGTTGAACGCACCCGTCTTCGTCTCCGTCGCCGCGGAGATGGCCGTGTTGTTGCGATGGGCGGATATGTCGACCGGATCGCACAGCCCCGGTGCGACGGAGACCACCGAAGTTCCTGTCACGTGAAACACCTCATCTGAGACCCGTCCGGCCGGAGCGCGACGGCGCGCAGTTTCTCGTAGTAGGGCTGGTGGTATTCGCGGTAGGCCCGCAGCGTCGGATCGCTCTCCACCGCCTCCACCCCGGTGCCGGCGTCGCGCCGGAAGCCGGCGGTGCGACTGGTGGACGCGTGCCACCTGCTGGTCGTCTGCCATTCCGGACGCATGCCCGGCTGCCAGGCCAGCGCGTCCGGAAGAAACGGGATGCCCACCGCCGAGCAGTACGCCCGCACGGTCGCCTCCGGCCGGTCGAGCAGATCGTCGGAGTCGATCACGACAGGCGTGGCCCCGGTGACGGACCGCACGGCCGCGAATATCTCGTACAGCCGGGCGAAACCGATCTCGTCACGACCCAGGCGCGGGTTCAGCCGGTGGTGCGACGCGATGGCCTCGGCCGGTCGACGGATGATGAAGGTGTGGGTCACTGCCGCGAGGAACTCCTCGTCGGCGAGCAGGCCCGGGTAGCGGAAGTCCGTGGTGTCCTTGAAGAACACCGGCTCGTCCGCCGCGATGTCGCGTAACGCCGCGAGCGCCTCCTGCTCGGTGCGCGCGACCCGGTCGCCGATCTTCACCTCCCCGAAATCGGTGACCAGGGAGAACGGCTCGTGTACGACGGTACGGTCGCCGCGTTCCGCCATCATCCGCGCGAAGGCGGTGGAACGCGAACGAGGCGCGCTCCAGAGCGCGAGCGCCGGTGGCTGCTCCACCACTTCTCCTCCTTGTTCTCGGCGGGGCCGGAAGCACCTTTGCGGAAGGCATTCGAATCCCGTCCAGAGTGACACGGCGTCCATCGATGCGGGGTAATCAGGATCAGGCATCGCGCGACTGTCGGGTAAACGCGGCGCGTCCCCGTTAATTGTCTTACCGAGGACGCGCGGGATGCCGTTGTCGTCGTAGTTTCGGCTCCTACCCAGGACAGGTGTCACTTCCGTGGCTACAGAAGGAGATCGCGTGTCAGCGACACCACAGCGGCCAGGCGAGGGCAGGATCGCGGTGCTCGCCAGCAGGGTCGGTGCAGACGAGAAGCGATTGTTCGACGCCTTCGACCGACGCGGTGTCCCCTTCGAACACGTCGACACCCGCCGGCAGTGGTTCCCGGCGGGCCGGCGTGACCTGCCCTGGGACCTCGCGCTCAACCGGGAGATCGGCCAGGTCCGCGCGGTCTACGCGGCCCGCTGCCTGGCCGCGGCGAGGGTCGAGGTGCTCAACAGCGTGGCGGCCACCGAGGTGTGCGCCGACAAGTGGCGCACCACCCTGGCCCTGGAAGCGGCCGGCGTGCCGACCCCGCGCACCGCTCTCGGCCTCACGCCGCAGGCCACGCTGGCCGCGCTGGACTCCATCGGCTATCCGGCGGTGATCAAGCCGCTGGTCGGCTCCTGGGGTCGCCTGGTGGCGAAGCTGCCCGACCGCGCCAGCGCCGAGGGCGTCCTGGAGTACGTGGCGGCGTTGCCCGGTCCGCAGTCGCACCTCGGGTACGTGCAGGAGCTGATCGACAAACCCGACCGGGACATCAGGGTCGTCGTGGTCGGCGGACAGGTGCTGGGGGCCGTCTACCGGACCGGTGAGTCGATGCGCACCAACGTGGCGCTCGGCGGACGGACCCGGCCCTGCGCGGTGACACCGGAGATCACCAAGTTCTCCGTCGACGCGGCCGCCGCCGTCGGCGCGGACATCGCGGGTGTCGACCTGATCGAGGACCGGGCCGGTCGGCTGCTGGTGCTGGAGGTCAACCACCGGGTCGAGTTCACCGGTTTCCAGGCCGCGCTCGCCGCGCGGGTGGACGTGGCGGACCGCATCGTCGAACACCTGGTGGAACGGGCGCGCCGATGAGCCGGCGGTTCACCACCACCGGCAGCGTCACCGAGACGTACGCCGTCGGGCTCCTGCGCAACATGCTGGAGATCCCCTCCGCCTCCTACCACGAGGGCGACCTGGCCGACTATCTGGTCGGCGCGCTGACCGACCTCGGGTTCCGGGCGCACATCGACAAGGTGGGCAACGTCGTCGGCGTGATCGAACGGGGTGACGGCCCGACGGTGATGTTGTTGGGCCACCTGGACACCGTTCCCGGCGTGCTCCCGGTCCGCCCGATGGACGGACGGCTCTACGGCCGGGGCGCGGTGGACGCGAAAGGCCCGCTCGCGGCGATGATCTGCGCCGCCGCCGGGGCGGTCGACTTCCGCGGCCGGCTCGTGGTGGTCGGTGTCGTCGAGGAGGAGACCCCGCGCTCCCGGGGCGCGATGGCGATCCGGGCGACGCACGAGCGGCCCGACGCGCTGATCGTCGGCGAGCCGAGCGGGTGGTCGAGCGTGGTGCTCGGCTACAAGGGCAAGCTCGACCTGCGCTACACCGTCCGATGCCCGGCCACCCACCCCAGCAACCCGGCGCCGAAGGCGTCCGAGCTGGCCGTCGCCTGCTGGAACGCGCTCGTCGACCTGCTCGGCCCGGACGCCGGCCACGGCCGGTTCGACCAGCCGGGCGCCACCCTCACCCGGCTCGACGCCGACCTGACCACCGCGACCGTGGAGCTCAGCGTCCGCGTCCCGCCGGCGTTCGACGTCGACGCCCTGGTACGCGAGCTGCGCCACCGGCTGCCGGCCGGCGACCTCGACGTACTGAACTCGGTGGCGGCCTGCCGGGTGGGGCGGGCCGACCCGGTGGTCCGCGCCGTGACGTCCGGCATCCGGCGGCTGCGCGCGCAGCCCCGCCTCGTGCTGAAGACGGCCACCTCGGACATGAACACGCTCGCCGAGTCCTGGGACATCCCGATGGCCACGTACGGCCCGGGGGACAGCACCCTCGACCACGCCGACGACGAGCACATCATGCTGTCGGACTACCGACGCGGCATCGACGTGCTGACGATCGCGATCTCGGAGCTGGCGCGCCTGCCCGTCCACCCGCGCCACCGGAAGGGAGTGAGCACGTGACCGGCCTGAGCCACCGCCTCGACGCGCTGCCCGCGTCGCGCCGCTCGGCGTTCCTCGCCCGCCTGAGGGAACACGCGGAATCCGCGGCCGGACGGGGTCCCACCCCGCGCCGGGACACCGGTCCGGCGCCGCTGTCCCAGGAGCAGCGGACCCTGCGGCTCCTCGACGGCCGGGCGCGGGACGACTCCGTCCTCGGCGAGCCGCTGTGTCTGCGTCTGCGGGGGGACCTCGACGTCGACGCGCTGCGCTCGGCGCTGGCCGCGGTGGTGGCCGGACACGAGTCACTGCGGACGGCGATCGTGCGACGCGCGGACGGCCCCGTGCAGACGGTCGCCGCCGAGGTCCCGGTCGAGCTGCCGGTGATCGAGGTGGCGGGCGAGGACCGGGGACGACGGCTCACCGCCGCGCGGGAACTGGTCGACCGGCTGGTCCGGACCCCGTACGACCTGAGCCGGGTGCCGACCTGGCGGGCGGCGTTGGTTCCGGTGGCCGCCGACGACCACCTGTTCCTGCTCGACCTGCCCCGTACGGTGTGCGACTCCCGGTCGCTGGACGTACTGACCCGGGACCTCGCCGAGTGCTACCGGGCCGCGCGGACCGGCGACGCGCCCCGGCTGCCCGGTCCCGTCGTGCAGTACCCGGAGTACACGCTGTGGCAACGCGACCGGCTCGACAGCCGGGAGTTGGACCGGCAGGTCGCGTACTGGCGGAGCACGCTGGCGGGCGTCGAGGCGCTGGAGTTCCCGACCGACCGTCCGCGCGGCGGCGCCCCGACCGGCGGCAGCGCCCGGGCCGGTTTCACGGTCGGCCACGACGGGTTGGACCAGGTGCGGAAACTCGCCCGGGAGGAGGGGGCGCGCCCGTCCGACGTCCTCCTCGCCGCGTTCCTCGTGCTGCTGCGCCGCTACACCGGGCTCGACGACCTGGTCGTCGGCGTGCCGGCGGCGGGCCGACGGCACGAGTCCCTGGCCGCGGCCGTCGGGCAGTTCACCGACCTGCGGGCGCTACGCGTCGACGTGTCCCGCGACCCGACCTTCCGTGGGCTGCTGCGCCGGGTCGGGCGGGTGTCGGACGAGGCGTCCGCGCACCGCGACGTCTCCTTCGACAGGCTGGTCGACGCGGCGCAGCCGACCCGCGACCCGTCCCGGTCGCCGATCTTCCCGATCGTCTTCGACGTGCGGGACGCGGCGGCCACGACCAGCCTGCCCGGCCTCGTCACGACCCGCGAGGCGGTCTCCCGTGGCGTTTCCGGGCTCGACATGAGCTGGCGTCTGACGGAGCAGGCCGCTCCCGGCGACGACGCGCCGCTGGACATCGAGTTCGACGCCGATCTGTTCGACGTGGAGAGCGTCGCCAGGTTCGCCGGTCACTACGACGGTCTGCTGCGGAACCTGACCGCCGACCCGGACGTCCCGCTGTCGACGGCGCAGATGCTCGACGCCGCCGACCGGAGGTTCCTCGACGAGGTCGCCGTGGGGCCGACGCGGGAGATCCGCGAGACCACCATCGTGGCGGAGTTCGAGGCGCGCGTGCGGGAGTCGCCCGACGCCGTGGCGGTCGTCGTCGCCGGCGTCGAGACCAGCTACGGCGAGCTCAACGCCCGCGCCAACCGGCTCGCCGCCCTGCTGCGCGGGCGCGGCGCCGGGCCGGGAAAGCGGGTCGGTCTGTGTCTGCGCCGCACCGTCGACCTGCCGACCGCGATCCTCGGGGTGCTCAAGACCGGCGCCGCCTACGTGCCGCTCGACATGACACACCCGGCCGCCCGCGTCGCGGAGATCACCGCCGACGCGGAACTGTCCACGGTGATCGCGCACCGCGAGGCCGTCGACGTCGTGGCCGAGGTCGACGTGCCCGTCGTGAGCCTGGACGACATCCGCGCGGAACTGGTCGCCCTGCCCGACGACGACCCCCCGCCCGCGGCGACCCCCGGCGACGTCGCCTACGTCATCTACACCTCCGGCAGCACCGGCAAGCCGAAGGGCGTGCTGCTCGAACACCGGGGGGTGGTCGCCTTCACCGACTCCACCCGGGAGCTGTTCGACCTGACGCCGGCCGACCGGGTGCTCGGCTTCGCCTCGGCCACCTTCGACGTGTCCGTCTTCGAGACGTTCTCCGCGCTGCTCACCGGCGCGCGCCTGTACCTCGCGACCGAGGACGAGCGGCTCTCCGTCGACCGGCTCCAGGCCCTGATGGAGCGGGCCGGCATCACGGTCATCGACCTGCCCCCGACCGTGATGCCGCTGCTGACGCCGGAGCGGTTCACCGAGCTGCGGATCGCGTTCGTCGGCGGCGAGGCGTTCAGCGGTGAGCTGGTCAACAGGTGGAACCCGGGCCGGCGACTCTTCAACGGCTACGGGCCGACCGAATGCACCGTGACGATGATCGTCGAAGAGTGCGCGGGGAGCTGGGACACGTCACCGCCGATCGGTCGCCCGATGACCAACCACGTGGCGCACGTGCTGGACCGCGACCTGCGTCAGGTGCCGATCGGCGTGCCGGGGGAACTGGTGATCGGCGGGGTCGGCCTGGCCCGCGGCTACTTCAACCGGGACGAGCTGACCGCGGAGAAGTTCGTCGCCGACCCGTTCGGCACCGCTCCCGGTGGCCGCCTCTACCGCACCGGGGACCTCGTGAAGCGGCTGCCGGACGGGCGGCTCGTCTTCCTCGGCCGACTCGACCAGCAGGTCAAGATCCGCGGACTGCGGATCGAACTGGGCGAGATCGAGTCGGCGTTGACCCGTTTCGACGGCATCGGGCCGGTCAGCGTACGGGCCTGGAGCGACGACGCCGGTGACAAGCACCTGGTCGGCTACCTGACCGGTGTCGCCCAGGAGCAGGTGCCGTCGGTACGTGAGCATCTCGGGACGCTCCTGCCGTCGTACATGGTCCCGTCGTACTTCGTGGTCCTGGCCGAGCTGCCGCTCACCAGCAGCGGCAAGGTCGACGCCCGCCGACTGCCCGCGCCCGACCTGGCCGCGGGCGGACCGGGGCCGACCGACGGGGCGCGCACCGCGACCGAGCGGGTGCTCCTGCACGACGTGCTCGCCCCGCTGCTGCGCAACAGCCGGCTCGGCGTGCACGACGACTTCTTCCTGGCCGGCGGGAACAGTTTGCAGGCCGTACAACTGATGTCGGCGATCAACCGCAGGTTCCGGGTGAAGATCTCGCTCGGCGACTTCTTCGTCTCGCCCACCGTCGCGCACCTGGCCGCCACCGTCGACGCCATCCGCGCCGCCCGGCCCGCCGACGACGGCCCGGTCGACGCGTCGCCGAGCCTCCCGGGCCGGGCCGCCGCGATCGACGAGGACCGGGCGCCGGTGGTGCTGCGCGCGGCCGGCCCGGCGCGGGTGGTGCTGCTGCACCCGTCGGGCGGCGAGCTGTTCTGCTACCTGCCGCTGGTCCGGGCCCTGCGCGACGACGTCACGGTGGTGGGTTTCGCCGCCGACCCGGCCGACGCCGCGGTGGACCCCCGGGACGGCCTGGTGAGCACCGCCGCCCGGATCGCGCGGGCGCTGGTCGCCGGCGGCCTGCCCGACACGTGGTGCCTGACCGGGTGGTCGTACGGCGGGGTGCTGGCCTTCGAGATCGCCAGACAGATCGAAGGGCTGACCGGACGACGCCCGCCGGTGGTGCTGCTCGACGCCGACTACGACGAGGACGTCGACCTGCTCGACGAGCCGACGGTACGGCAGCGGTTCGTCCACGACGTCGCCAGGTTGGCGGGGCTCGACGGCGCGACCGCGCGCGCGGTGCTGGCCGATCCGGCCGCCGGCCGGGCCGACGTCCGACGGACGCTGGCGGGGCTCGGCGTGGACCCGGAACTCACCGGGCCGGAGCTGACCGCCCGCTACGAGACCTTCCGGGCGTGCGCGTTGTCGATGCAGGCGTACCGCCCGGAGAGCCCGTACGGCGGACCCGTCACGGTCCTCGCCGCCTCGTCGCACGCCTCGATGGAGCAGACGTGGCGGCGGGTCTGCGCCGGCCGGCTCCGCGTCGAAAGCGTGCCCGGCGACCACTACACCCTGTTCACGCAGCCGGCCCTGGACCGGGTCGTCGCGGCCGTCGACGACGCGCTCGCCCTCTGAGGAGACCCCCATGCGGTTCGGATTCACCCGGGACCAACAGCGTTTCCGGGCGGACGTACGACAGACGTTGCGTTCCGGGCGGGTGCGTGCCGCGGCGGCGGCGGCCACCGGCGCGGACGGTGTCGAGCCGGACGCCCGCCCGCTCTACCGGCTGCTCGGCGAGCGGGGACTGCTGGCCGTGCACTGGCCGGTCGAGTTCGGCGGTCAGGGGCGTCCGCTCACCGACGCCGCGATCGTCGCCGAGGAACTGGTCCGGGCGGGCGTGCCGGACACGCTGCACGTCAACACCATCCAGATCGTCGGCCAGTTCCTGCTGATGGCGGGCGACGCGGAGCAGCAGCGCCGGCACCTGCCCGGGTTGGCGCGCGGCGAGCGTTTCGCCTCGGTGCTCTACACCGAACCGGACGCCGGGTCGGACCTCGGCGCGCTGCGGACCGTCGCGGCGCCCGACGGCGACGGGTACCTGATCACCGGCACCAAGGTGTTCAGCCTCAAGACCCGGTTCGTCGATCTCGGGCTGTGCGCGGCCCGTACCTCCTCGGGCGCCGGGAAGTACCAGGGCATCAGTCTCTTCCTGGTCGACCTGCACGCTCCCGGGGTGACCGTGTCGGTGATACCCGGCATCGGCGACGAGCACTTTCACCAGGTCGAGCTGGACTCCGTCCGGGTGTCGGGCGAGGACCTGCTCGGACCACGGGACGAGGGGTGGCCGCTGCTCAACGAGGCGCTGACCATCGAACGTACCGGCCTGGACTACTTTCTCAAGGCGGAGCGCTGGCTGGAGGCCGCGCTGGAGTCACTGGTCGACCAGGCGGCGGACCCCGCGCACGCCCACGCCGAGGCGATCGGCCGCTGGAAGGGCGCGCTCGTGGCCGACCACGCCCTCGCCTGGGAGGTGCTCACCGGCCTCCAGGCCGACCGGGTCGACCCGGTCGCGGCGGCCGTCGCCAAATACCACAGCAGCGAGCTCGCCCAGGGCATCGCGGCGTGGGCGGCCGACATTCCCAGCGCCGAGCAGCGGTCCCGCCGTACCCGGGCCGTCGAGGTCCTGGACTCCGCCTACCGGGAGGCGCCCGGGCTCACGCTGTCGGCGGGCACCTCCGAGGTGATGTTGCAGATCATGGCCGCCGCGTTCGACTCCATGGGACCCGAGGAGCACTGACATGGACCTCACCCCCGATCCGCTGTTCGTCCAGGTACGCGCGGCGCTGCGGACGGCGCTCGCCGCGGTCCCCGTGCGGCCGGGCGTGCACGGCGCGCCGGTGGTCGACGGCCGCGACGGGCCTACCCGGACCGTGCTGGACGCGCTGGGCGTCGCCGACTTCGAACGGTCCGCCCTCGCCGGTGGACTCGACCTCGGCCTGACGGCGGGCGTGCTGGTCAGCGCGGAACTCGGCCGCGCGGCCTGCGGTAACTCCTACCGGGGCGACGCCGTGGCGGCCGACGTGGGGTGTCCGGCCGGTGTGGCGCTGGCCGGGCTGGAGGCCCTTCCGGCCGGCGGCGGCGTCACCGCGACGCCGGGCCCGGCCGGCTGGGCGCTGACCGGCACGGCCACCATCGACGACCCCGAAGCCGCGCTGCTGCTGGTCGCGGTCGCGGCGGGCTTCGGCGGGCCGGTCCTCGTCGCCGTGCCGCGCGACGCCGCGGGCGTCAGCGTGCAGACCGGGTGCTGGCCACCGGCCGTCCGCTTCGCGGCCACCCCGGTCACCCTGGCGGACCTGGTCGGAGAACTCGA
Organism: Micromonospora sp. WMMD882; assembly: GCF_027497255.1. Lineage (NCBI taxonomy): Bacteria > Bacillati > Actinomycetota > Actinomycetes > Micromonosporales > Micromonosporaceae > Micromonospora > Micromonospora sp. WMMD882. The sequence goes on along the minus strand of NZ_CP114903.1, from coordinate 3,768,565 downwards.
CCGGACGCCCGCCGACCCGCTGGCCCGGGCCCGGGTGCGGCAGGCCGGCTACCTGCTCGGCATCGCCGAAGGCGCGCACCGGATCGCGTTGGAGCACACCGCCGTCCGGCGGCAGTTCGACACCAGGTTACGTGACCTGCCCGCGGTCTCGTTCCCGCTGGCGCGGGCCGAGGTGGCGTTGCGCGCGACCCGGGCGGCGGTGTACCGGGCCGCCTGGCTGATCGACTACGAGGCCGACGCGGTCGGCGTCGAGCCGGTGGCGGCGCTGGCGCTGGCCGCCGAAACGGCGCGGGAGGTGGTACGCCGGAGCATGCAGAGCTGTGGGGTGCGCGCGATGACGGCGGAACTCGGCCTGCACCGGTACTTCCGACTGGTCGCGGCCGAGTCCGCCCGCTACGGCGCCCCCGCCGACCTGTGGCGGATGGTCGGCGTCGACTGCGTCCGAGCGACCCGGCGCGCGGTCGCCGCCACGGCGCTCCCGACGCCGGCGACGTCGGGAGCGTAGGGGCTCACCTGGAGCGCGCCATCACCGGTGACGGCGTCCGCTCCTCGCCGAAGGACTGCTCGTCCGACGAGATGAGCCCGGCCCGGTAGGCCAGGGACACCAGCTCGGCGCGGTCGCGGACGCCGAGCTTGGTACGCACCCGGTAGACATGGGTACGGACCGTGGCCTCGCCGATGAACAGCTCGCGGGCCACCTCCTCGGTGGACATGCCGCGCGCCACCATCCTGACCACCTCCCGCTCCCGCTTGGTCAGCTCGTTCGCCCCCGGGTACGCCGAGCTGTCCCGGCGTTGCGGCTGCGCGCGGAACCAGGTGACCAGCCGTCGGGCGACACCCGGCGCGAGCACGGTCTGCCCGACCGCCGCCGCCTGGATCGCGGCGATCAGCTCCTGGGGCCTCGCGTCCTTGCCGAGCAGGCAGCTCACGCCGGCATGCAGCACGTCGCTGACCGTCTGGTCGGCGTCGGACTCGGTGAACACCACGATGCTGGGCACCGCGTCCTCCTTGGCGAGTTTGCGGATCATCTCGAGGCCGGAGATCGTGCGGAGGTTCAGGTCGGTGACCACGACGTCGGGCCGCGCGGCCCGGACGAGAACGATGGCTTCCATGCCGTTGTCGGTGGTGCCGACGACGTCGATGTCCGGGACCGCGTCGAGCAGAGTTCTGAGACCGTCCCCGATGACCGGCAGTTCATCACAAATGAGCACCCGGATGGCCACTGTTTTCCCTTTCGGTAGGACGTGGTGGGGGTCCCTGCGGTGACGGCGGTGACCGACCGCAGGGGGCCGCCCCCGGCATGCCGGGGGCGGTCAGGTTCCTGGTGGGCGCACTTCTTCCCGCCTCGTCACCGGATGTGCCAGCCGTCCAGGGCGGGCGCCCTGAGCGCCCGGGTCACGACCTCGATCGCCTGACCCCGGGCGAGTTTCTCGTCGGTGGCACGAATGAACAGAACCACGGTCGTCAGATCCGCGCCGGTCCGCGCCCATACGTGTTCGACGGCGTCACCCGCTTGGGCGTGTGCCCAGAGAAGATCTATTACCGTGGCCTTACTGAGTTGATTTCGGGCGGGGTCGACGCTTCCCAACGTCACCCGGACAAGATGCATGTCAACCCCATTCGTTGCCGCCTGTCACGATCGTCCCGTGGGCGGCGACTGTGTGCTGGTCGGCCGCCTGCACAAGATTCGCTCCGAAGATCGTGGCGATCGTCACAATGACGAGGGCGCGCGCTTTCCACTTCATGTCCACTCCCCGATTGCCGTACGTTCAGGGCCCCTCCGACCCGCCAAAACAACTCTGGAGCAGCGCGCGGGAGAAGTGAACAGGAAGCAATTGGCAGCAAAATGCATGTCCTCTTGGTGCCACCTCCCGCCCGACCGTCGCCGGCGGCTCCTGATCACGCGGCAGGCGGGCGACGTCGACGCCCGGCGCGGTCGGGGCGCGTCACCGCCCGGCGGAGGAGAAACACCGAGCAGGGCGGACCGGCTACTTCCCGCCTGGTCCGCCCTGCTCGGCGACACTCTCGACCGGGCCGCGCCGGCCACCACCGGCCCGGTCGGCGCACACCGGGCGCGCCGGCCCGGTCGGCTCACACGTGGATCTTCTCCGGGCGGGGGCGCGGCGAAGCCGGGCCGGCCAGGTGGACGGTGGTGCCGTCGCCCGCGAGGGCCCGTCTGACGGGCTCGGAGGTACGGCCGTCGGCGATGCGCACGGTGGGGACCCCACCGTCGAGCGCTTCGCGTGCGGCGACGAGTTTGAGCGCCATGCCGCCGGTGGCCGACCGGTCGGGCGCGCCGGTGGGCGACACCCGCACGGCGGCGCGCAGGCTGGTGGGGTCCCCGGGGTCGGCGAGCACGCCGGGCGCCCCGGTGAGCAGCAGCAACTGGTCGGCGCCCAGCGCCACGGCCAGCGCCGCCGCGGCACGGTCGGCGTCGACGTTCACGGGGTGGCCGTGCTCGTCGATGGCCGGCGGCGAGATCACCGGCACGTGACCGGCGCGCAGCAGAGTCTCGGGAAGCACGGTGTCGACCTGGGTGATCCGGCCGCTGTGGTTGTCGCGCACCAGCACGGTACGACCGTCGACGACCGCGCGGACAGCGGACTTCCGGCGGGCGCGGAGCATGCCGCCGTCCATGCCGGTCAGGCCGACCGCGGTCACCCGGTGGCGGGACAACTCCGCCACGAGCCTCGGTTTGACCGCGCCGGCCAGAGCGAGCACGACCACCTCGAGGGTGGCCGGGTCGGTGTGCCGGGTGACGACGCCGTCCGGCGCGACGAGGGTACGTCGTGGCACGCCGAGCCGGCCGGCGAGCCGGCCGATCTCGCCGGAGCCACCATGCACCAGCACGACGGCATGACCCTCGTGCGCCAGGTGGGCGAGGTCGGCGCAGACGTGGGCGGCGTTCACGGCGGGGTTCCCGCCGCACTTGACGACGATGAGCGGCCTGGTGGTCACGGTTCCTCCGGTCGGCGGGGTCACAGCGGATGCAGGCCGGGGAAGGTCAGGCCGAGGGTCTCGGGCAGGCCCATGCGGATGTTGAAGCACTGCACGGCGTTACCGGCGCCGCCCTTGACGAGGTTGTCCAGGGCGCCGATCGTGGTCAGGCGCCCCGCGCCGTCGACGGCGTAACCGACGTCGCAGAAGTTCGATCCGTGGAGGATCTTCGGGTCGGGGTAGCGGAAGACGCCGCGCTGGTGTGCGACGACCCGGACGAAGGGCTCCGGGGCGTACTGCTCGCGGAAGGCCCGGCGTACGGCCCGCTCGTCCACCCCGGGGCGCAGGGTGGCATGGCAGACGGTCTGGACCCCGCGTACCGCTTCGACGCCCGTGGCGGTCATCGCGGCGGCCAGCCCAAGGTGCCGGGAGATCTCGGCTTCGTGCCGGTGCCGGGTGGGCGCGAACACGCGCATGGCCCCGCTGCGTTCGGCGTGCAGGTTCGCCGGACCGGCGGTCGCGCCCGAGCCGCTGGAACCGGTACGCGCGTCGAACTGGGCGCCTTGTTCCAGATCGATCAGCTCGTGCCGCACCAGCGGATACAGGGAGAGCACGCCGGCGGTGGCCATGCACCCGGGGACGCTGATCAGGTCGGCGGCCCGCAGGCTCTCGCGGTACAACTCGGGAAGCCCCGGCACGAAGCTGGGCAGCAACCGGGGGGCCAGGTGCTCCTCACCGTAGTAGCGCCGGAACACCTCGGGGTCGTCGAGCCGGAAGTCCCCGGTCAGATCGACGACGAGCTTGGACCGCTCGATCCAGTGATCGATCTGGGTCATCGCCACCCGGTGCGGCAGCGCCAGGAAAACGGCGTCGCATTCCGCGACCGCCTCCGCGGCGCAGAACGAAAGATCGGTGACGGACCGCAGATTCGGATGCACGCCGTCGATCCGCTTGCCGGCGAACCGCGACGAGACAGCGCCCACCAGCTCGACCTCGGGATGACCCAGTAGCAGGCGCAGCAACTCACCACCGATGTAACCGGCCGCGCCGACCACCGTCACCCGCTGCACGAGCCCATTCCCCTCACCGACACAATGCCGTCCAGCATGGCGAAACCCTCCGGTCCGAGCGGACAACCCAAACACTGAGAAGATATGCGACCGTACCGATCGGCAGCGTCCACGCCAAACGTATCCGGAAGGGCGCGCCGGGTTGACTTTCCCGCCGCCCGGGTAACGCGGACAATGAGCCGGTGCCGGAGGCGACCGCCACGCGGATCGGCCCGGAGCAGGTGACTCAGCGCGCGCGGCGGTAGTGCAGGGCCACCACGCCGTTGCGGAGCGGCTGCGCCGAGAGCAGGTCGAGCCGGCGCGTACCGGGCAGCCCGTCCTGGTGCAGCGTCGGACCGTGGCCGGCGATCCGCGGATGGACGAGCAGCCGGTACTCGTCGATCAGGTCCAGCCGGTCGAGCTCGGTGGCGAGCCGGCCGCTGCCGAGGAGGACCCCGGCCGGGGTCGCGTCCTTGAGTTTCTGCACGCCCTCCCGCAGCTCACCGGCGACGTGGTGGCTGTTGGTCCACGGGAAGTCCCGGCGCGTCGACGACACCACGTACTTGGGTTTGGCGTCCAGCTTGACCGCCCAGTCGCGCACGGCCGGCGGCGCCTCCACGTCGCCGCGGGCGACGGCCGGCCAGTAGCTCTCCATCATCTCGTAGGTGACGCGACCCCACAGCATCGCCCCGCTCTCGTCCATGAGACGGGTGAAGAGGGCATGCGTCTCGTCATCGACGATCCCCTCCTGGTGGTCGACACAACCGTCCAGGGTGAGGTTGAGGCTGAAGACGAGCGATCCCATGGCCGGCGAGTCTAACGCCACCACGGCTCACTCCGGTGGGCGTCGCGTGAGCGTCGTAACCGGCTAGGCGATCTACCAGCGGGTACGTGACGCCGCCGACCCCGGGACGATCCGCCGCCTTAACGAAGTCTTCCTAGCGTCCGGGTGACCACCCCACACCCGGAGGCCCGATGAGCCAGACCCGCAGGGACTTTCTCCGTCGCGTCGGTATCGCCGGTGGCGCCGGCGTCATGCTGCACAGCATGGGCGCGCTCGGCCTGACCAGCGCCCACGCCGCGGAGACACCACCGTTCACACCACCGAGCAGGAACGACCTCCGCCGGCACGGCCGCAAGACGGTCGTCGTGCTGGGCGGTGGCATCGCCGGTCTCACCGCCGCCTACGAACTACTCAAGGGCGGGTACGACGTCACCGTCCTGGAGGGACGCGACCGGCCCGGCGGCCGTAACCGGACCGTCCGGGGCGGAGACACCAGCACCGACCTCAAGGGGCAGACCCAGCGGGCGACCTTCTCCAAGGGCCAGTACATGAACGCCGGCCCCGGCCGCATCCCGCAGATGCACGTGACGATCGACTACTGCCGGGAACTCGGCGTCCCGATCGAGGTCTTCACCAACCAGAACGCCGACGCCTTCCTCTACCGCGAGAACGTGCCGGGCGCCCTCAACGGCGTCCCGGTCCGGCACCGGGCCGCCAAGGCGGACGCCTACGGGTACACGGCCGAGCTGCTCGCGAAGGCGACCGACCAGGGCTCGCTCGACCAGTACCTCACCGCCGAGGACAAGGAGCGCCTCCTGGCCTACCTGCGCAGCTTCGGCGCCATCGGGTCCCGCGTCGACGGCGACCCGGCGGCCAGCTTCCGGTACGCCGGCGGCGGGCGGCGCGGCTACGCCACGCAGCCGGGCGCCGGCCTGGAGTCGGGCACCACCATCCCGCCGTACGCGATGTCCGACCTGCTCGCCTCGACCGTGGGCAACTACTTCTCGTTCGAGATGGGCTTCGACCAGGCGATGATGATGTACCAGCCGGTCGGCGGGATGGACAAGATCGCCTACGCCTTCGCCGCGGCGATCGGCGCCCGCCGGATCCGCTACAACGCCGAGATCGTCGAGTACCGCAACACGCCCTCGGGCGTCGAGGTCGTCCACACCACCCCGGGCGGTCCCAAGAAGGTGGTCGCCGACTTCGCCATCAACACCATTCCGCCGCACATCGCCGCGAAGATCAGTTCCAACCTGCCCACGGAGATCGTCACCGCCCTCGGGTCGGTGAGCGTCACCAACGCCGGCAAGATCGGCATCGAGTACGACCGCCGGTGGTGGGAGGAGGACTTCCGCATCTACGGCGGCATCACGAACGCCAACACCAACCTCGGGAACATGTGGCACCCGTCGTACGGCTACAACGGCAGGCGCGGCACCATGATCGGCTACTACAACACCGGCGGGAACGCGAACTTCTACGGCAACCTGACCCCGGCGGAGCGACTGGCCGAGGCGGTACGGCAGGGCAAGAAGATCTTCGGCGACGTGTACGGCGAGGGGATCACCGCCTCCTACTCCCGGGACTGGGCCTCCACGAGGTTCTCCGAGGGGGCGTGGGTCGGCTGGCCCAGCGCCACCGGTGGGCAGACCGGCGCCGCGTACCGCAGCCTCCTGGAGCCGACCGGCAACGTCTACTTCGCCGGCGATCACCTCAGCCACGCCATCGCCTGGCAGCACGGCGCGATGGTCTCCGCCCGCGCCGCCGTCGAGTCCCTGCACGCCCGCGTCACGGCCGCATGAGCACGCCCGCCACCCCCGGCCGGCCCCGCAGAAAGGTCCCCACCGTGCGCCGAAGCGCCATCCTCGTCCCCGCCGCCGCCGTCCTCCTCGCCGTCCCCACCGGCGCCGTCGCCGGAGGGCTGTTCCCGCCCCGGCCCGGCACCACCGTCACCGTGCTCCCCGCCGGACAGGACAACCCCTCGATCGCCGACGGCGTGGCCATCGGCAAGGGCACCGCCCTCTACAAGAGCAGCGGGCTCGGCCCGGCCGCCCTCAACCCGGCAGCGCCGGCCGGGTCGGAGGCGCGTTACATCGACACCGACGTGTTCCCCGGCGGCGTGCTGCCGCCCGGCGTGACCGTCACCGAGGCGCAGGGCATCAACGTGCTGCGCCGGATCGGGGAGAACCTCGCCCGCGCGGGCCTGACCTACCAGGACGTCATCAGCATGCGGGTGTTCCTCCAGAACCCCGACGGCCAGGAGCGGATGGACTTCAACGGCTGGAACCGGGCGTACCGCCAGTTCTTCGCCAACACCAGCCTGTCGACCGGCAAGCCGGTGCCCGTGCCGCTCGGGTCGGCCGCCCCGGCCCCGCCGATGGTGGTCAACCCCGCCCGGCCGTCGCGGTTCGCGCTGGAGATCGAGAACCTGCCGGTCGCCGGCTGGCTGGTCGAGGTGGAGGTGGACGCCGCCTACCCCGCGAAGGGCAAGTGACCCCACCCCCGTCACAGACGCGCCGTCGACCCGCCGCCCGGGGCTGCTCCCGTGGCCCCCGCGCCGGGTCGGCGGCGCGCCGACGTACCCGGACCCACGACACCGGGCACCGACGCCCCGGAACCCTCGTCGGGGGTTGTGATGTGCTCTGGGCTGGGCGGACAAGGGTCCAGACGGCGTGGGGGAGCACGGGTCGACGGGGGCCACGCCCTGCCACCCCGGGTGAACGCCCAGGTCGCTAGACTGGGCACTCGCGCCCTCGTAGCTCAGGGGATAGAGCATCGGTTTCCTAAACCGTGTGTCGCAGGTTCGAATCCTGCCGGGGGCACGTCACAGAACTGCAAGAGCGTTACGTAGCGGGTCGATCACTAATTGTGAAATCGTGTTTCGTGCTCGATCGTTGAAGTCGATGCCCCAGGACAGAGCGCCTGGGGCATCTTCGTATTCATGGGTCGTGCCACCTCCAGCCGCCGCGACTGCTGGGCCAGCAGCAGCCGGACCGGGTTATTGACCAGCCGGAGGCAACTCGGGCGCGGGCCGGTCGCGTAAGCGCTCAACTTGCATATCTAGCCGAACCTGACGCACGGCAGGCGACAGACCGCGTACGCCCGCAGAATCTGGGGGCGATCCGTTGGCTCGCTGCCCCTGAGCGCCAACATGAGACCGGCCAGCCAGACGAGTAGTGCGCCGAGAGCGACGACACCGCCCATGATCATTGCAATCTGGATCAAGGTCCAGGGCCCAGACACCAGGTGGTTCAACGCTTAACTCCTTCATCACTCCGACCGATGCATCAAGCTTTGGACGAGGTGACTTCCGGCGCCAGAGGGTGTTACGAGGTCCAGCGATGAGCCACGAGAGACCACGATGTAGGCTACGGAGTTTACAAAATGTTCCACCTCGCGCCAGGAGGCGAACGGTGTCGAACGACCCCCGGGCGGAGTTATCGGCGGCGCTGCGACAACTTCATCGTCGTGCCGGAGAACCCAGTACCCGAGACATCGCTCGAGCGATTGCGTATAGCCACACCACCGTGGCCCAGGCGCTGTCCGGATCCCGCCGGTGCTCGTGGAAGGTTCTCGAGAAGATCGTTCTGCATCTCGAAGGTGATCTTGACTCCTTCAAGCGCCTCTGGCTATGCGTCCGCAGCACCGAAGACCCACTTCCGCCACTAGCCGATGAACAAGGTCCTCCGCGCCTTGTCAAGCCAACTGGCGCTGTCCCCCCGTCCGCTCGCGACCGACATCCACCCTCGTCATCGACCTATCAGGTCGACGAACGGGTAGAGATCATCTGGGATCAGGCGACGCAAACTCCTCGATTCCTTGCGCCGCCCTCAGTTGCGTTGCGGTTGATTCGAGATCTTCAGGAAGAGGGGCCTTCAGATGACGAGGGATAGCTACGGCGTGGCGGAAGGTGTTGCCGGCGCGTACCCGCACATTGGTGCCGTTGCAAGAGCGATTCTGGTATTCGAGCAGACGGTCACCGACCGGCGGCGCGTCCTCGGCGACGACCACCCCGACACCTTGACCACGGCCAACAACCTCGCTGGCGCGTACCGATCCGCAGGCGATCTGGGCCGAGCTGTTCCGCTGTTCGAGCGGACGCTCACCGACCGGCGGCGCGTCCTCGGCGACGACCACCCCGACACCTTGACCACGGCCAACAACCTCGCTGGCGCGTACCTCTCCGCAGGCGATCTGGGCCGAGCTGTTCCGCTGTTCGAGCGGACGCTCACCGACCGGCGGCGCGTCCTCGGCGACGACCACCCCGACACCTTGACCACGGCCAACAACCTCGCTGGCGCGTACCTCTCCGCAGGCGATCTGGGCCGAGCTGTTCCGCTGTTCGAGCGGACGCTCACCGACCGGCGGCGCGTCCTCGGCGACGACCACCCCGACACCTTGACCACGGCCAACAACCTCGCTGGCGCGTACCTCTCCGCAGGCGATCTGGGCCGAGCTGTTCCGCTGTTCGAGCAGACGCTCACCGACCGGCGGCGCGTCCTCGGCGACGACCACCCCGACACCTTGACCGCCACCAACAACCTCGCCAGCGCCTACCAAGCAGCAGGCGACCTCGGCAGAGCCATCCCGCTGTTCGAGCAGAGCCTCACCAACGCCCAGCGTGTCCTCGGCGACGACCACCCCCAAACACTGACCGCCACCAACAACCTCGCCAGCGCCTACCAAGCAGCAGGCGACCTCGGCAGAGCCATCCCGCTGTTCGAGCAGACGCTCACCGACCGGCGGCGCGTCCTCGGCGACGACCACCCCGACACCTTGACCACGGCCAACAACCTCGCTGGCGCGTACCTCTCCGCAGGCGATCTGGGCCGAGCTGTTCCGCTGTTCGAGCAGAGCCTCACCAACGCCCAGCGTGTCCTCGGCGACGACCACCCCCAAACACTGACCGCCACCAACAACCTCGCCAGCGCCTACCAAGCAGCAGGCGACCTCGGCAGAGCCATCCCGCTGTTCGAGCAGACGCTCACCGACCGGCGGCGCGTCCTCGGCGACGACCACCCCGACACCTTGACCGCCACCAACAACCTCGCCGTTGTGTATTACATGCTTGGGGACCGACTGCAGGCCCTCACCTACTACGAGCAAGCCCTCACCATCGCGCGGAGGGCTAGCGACCGACCGAGCGAAGCAACCACCCTTAACAACATCGGCCTCGTGCACCAAAGCCTTGGCAACCGGCAGCAGGCCCTGTCCTACTACCAGCAGGCCCTCCCCATCCGGCGTAAGGTTGGCGACCGGTTAGGTGAAGCAACCACCCTTAACAACATGGGTGGCTTGTACGACGGCCTCGGGGACCCGCAGCAGGCCCTGACCTACTACCAACAGGCCCTCCCCATCGCGCGAGAGGTCGGTGACCGCTCCGGTGAAGCAACCACGCTGAACAACATCGGCAGCGTGTACCAACACCTCGGGGACCCGCAACAGGCCCTGACCTACTACCAACAGGCCCTCCCCATCGCGCGAGAGGTCGGCGGGCGTGCCGACGAGGCGATTACCCGTTACAACCTGGCGATGATCTATCGGGAGGCAGGAGACCTCGACCGGGCGGTCAGCGAACTCGAACTCGTCGTTGATCTGGACCGTCAGGTCGGGCGCCCAGATCTCACAACTGACGTTGCCGCACTCGAAAAGGTACGCCGCGAACGGGAACAGGGCCGCGATTCTATCTGATGCCAGAGCAACAACTCTGAGCAGACGCCGAGCCCGCGTCAACCGCCAACCTGCAACCGCTCCGGCAGACCCGACCCGAGCCCCAGGTCAGGGCACGCATTTACCCAGCTCAACCCAGCCGTCATCGCGTGCAACCTGTGCAGGCTTATCTCTTGGCCAACCCTCACCGATCGGAGGTAGATGGCGGCAAGTTGTGCGCGTGACTTGGCCGTAAAGTCCATCGAGACAGGTTCCGGTAGCAGAAAGTCGACGAACGGCCACAACCACGGGGGTCTTTGACTGAGCCGCATCTTCAGGGGGCGATTTGGGTCGACCGGCTGATCCTACGGAGTGTCCTGGAACCAGCTATTGCGTGCGGCCAGCGAGGAGATCGGCTCGACGGTCGCCATTCTTTCCGCGAAATGCTCAACTGCGCGCTGCACTACGTCCGCCGGCCATTCATAGGGAGAGCGCAAAATTTCCGCTGCCTTGGACGCTGCGATAGCGCCGAGCTTGACATCACTGGCCCATCCCCCTGTGGGGACTATGGTCCTCGTGCCGCGAAGAGTATCGATCTTCACCGTCTTTTCGGCGCCTACTATCCGGAGCAATGACCGCATGTCGCCTGCACTGGTTTCCAGTAACTCGCCGTACTTTTCGACGAGCTTCTTGTCTATCTGCTCGACACTGTTGTGAGTCACCATCGGCCGAAGTAGCCAGAGTGAACGCGGAGAGTAGTTGACGAGATTGCGTCTAAGTTGATCCTGAATGACCAGCGCTGATCCACCGAGCCGTCGTCCGGACGTCTTCAGCGCCTTCTCGAGCAGCCTCAGATACTTTGGCTCAAGTTGATTGACCACCGTGTTGAGCTCGGCAGCTAGTTCGATTAGCACATTAGAGCGCGCGACCGTCAATAACGAAAATATGCTGTAATTCAGGTCGATGTTCGTCTCAGCTGTGTGCAGACGGTTTCTCCACCAAGCGACGTCGCCCTTTCGCGCTCGGGCTTGGTCCTCAGTCTCGACGACACTGGCCAAAAGGTGTTCGGTGCGTTCGTCCGTTGCGATGGCGGATAGGTCAACACCGGGCGGAACTGCCCCTACTGCTTGTCGAAGAACCCAACCATCGCCCCAGAAATTGGCAACTTTGGCGAGACGGTGGTACCAGCCCCGATAGTTTTCAATGGATCCTGGGCTCTGGCGTAGCTCCTCGATGAGCGCGATGGAATTCGTGCTGGTGGAGCTCCTGCTGCGTCGGCGGGCCTTGGTCCTCATACCTTTTGAGCCAGATATCTTCTGCGTCGATTCTTGAGGTCCCTGATCGCTGCAGGCAATCGCACATTCGAGTAGCCGGCCTAGGGGAGTCGTTGGCTCGGGGGGCCTTACTAGCTCCGCCGCGCCGTCGTTGATGTCAGCCATGCAGGCTCTGAGGACGCTCTCGGTCACCCCGTCATAACCGCCCTTGACCAGCAGTTCGCTGATCCAGTCTGTCGGAAGATCCAAGCGTGGCAGGACTTCGGCGAGTTTGGACGTCTGTTGCGCGTTCAATCCGCCGAGCACGGTTAGCGTCGCCGCAGTCTCAAGCCATGGCTGTGATGGCGTGAACAAGTTCCACCACCACGTGGCAATGCCGTCATCCGGTTGCGCGTGGCGATTAAGGCTGTCCGCGAGAACCATACGCAGAGGTGCCGGATTGTCCTCACACAGTCTTTGTTGAAGGTGTCGGACCGCTTGCTTACGTCCGGCCCCACCAGTGAGGGCGAGCGGGGTGCCGGAGGCCTCGAGAAGGCCATCCTCGGCCAGGACCACGCCTGGGCCCTCGAAGACGAATTCTACGATCTCCTGGATTGGCTCATCTGGCTGCCCCTGAAAGGTTCGGTCATCAAGAAGAAGCGTCGCCGTGGAGCGGAGCAGCGGATGTACTCGCAATAATTGCTTCGTGCTCAATCCGCGCAGATTGTGCCGGATGCCACGGACTTCCACGGCTGAGAACATGCCGACGAAGAACCGGCACACGTTCGACCAGTATGGCCGCTCAAGAAGCGCATTGAGGCAGTCGTCACGTGAATTTCCTCGGCCTCTGGGTGGGGCGTTGTCAAAGATGTGCAGAGCCGCGAAGTATTCGCGCAGAGACTGAACCTCAAATTCAAACTGATTGGTCTCTCGCTCGACGAGACATAGCACCCGCGACGAGATAGCCGAGAAAAGGGCCTTTGCGAGCTCTTGTCCGCCTTCACGACCCTCCAGGTGGTCGTGAACGAGCTCCTGTATTTGCCGCCGGCTGATCGAGCCCGCCCCAATTCCTTCCTCGGCGCGCGATTGAAGATGCCAGCCGAGAAAAGCATGGATATCTTCGATAACTTTACGCTCTTCCGAGAGTAGCGGTTCTTTCTCTTCGGTCTGCTCGCGGTCGAGGAAAGTCTTGAGGTATTCGCGGTACAACTCGGTACGCTGCTGTGGCAAGAGCTGGCGTCGATGCAGCAGATGGAGCAGGATGGCCATCTGCATGGGATAAGAGGCGAGTTCCCGGATGTGTGGCACATGCTGGTTGTCGAGGAAAACTCGTTGAAGCTTTTCGGCCGATTCATGCGTTAAGCGCGCAACCGAGCTCCATTTCTGCAGATACTGCAACCGGAGGCCGTAGGTGAGGCGCTGTAGGTAGAGAATTGGAAAGCTCTGCGACGACCACAGGCTGGCTGTCGTCGCTCCTGGACGAGTTGCCGATACGATGACGAGATCATAAGCGAAGGTACTCAGCCGGTCATGAGTGCCGACAATCGCCTCACTTACCAGGGCTCGGTCTTTCAGGTTGGCGACTTCATCGAGGCCGTCAAAAGCCAGAAGCAGAGGCTGTGTGGCCACCAGCACGCCGAGGTCCTCGAGGCTGAAACCTTGACCACCGCTATGTTGCTTAACATGATGAGCGATATATTCTTCGAGACTGGGGAGTTCGCGCTGCGAGGCACTTTTCCGCCGCGCTCTCGCTTTCTCGGCCTTGCGTGGATTCTGCCGCGATGAGGCCCAATCCACATAGCGCCTCAAATCGATGCGAATCGGCGTTCTGATATGGTCAGTGACTGGCTTGAGCTGCTGGTCGCCGCCCGTGTAGGTGTCACGTCCAAGTATCCGTGCACGGTGGAACTGGCAGATGTACTGCCAGGGTCCCGGCAAAGTCGTTAGATGATGCCGAGGAGGGCCAGTGCCCGGCTGCTGTCGCGGGCGTGATGCCGGTTGGCAGCGGCGATGTTGGTGAGCCCGGCGAGGCGTAGGGCGCCGATGGCGGCGTTGCGCAGGGCGGCCATGACTTGCGGTCCGGTGCCGGTACGGATTTGGCTGCGGTCTTCGTCGTAGGTGACGTCGCGGACCCAGTGGATCTTGTTCTCGATGGACCAGTGGCCGCGGATCCACGCGGCCAGTTGATCCGGTTTCGCCTGGTGGACTTGCAGGTCGGTGATGGCGTAGACGGTCTCGGTGGTGAAGCGTTTCGGCTCATCGAGGCGTCGTCGGCGGCGGCGGATCTGGATGGCCTGGGCGGCGTGCGGGAAGTCGATGCCGGTGGAGATGGTGAGGATCTTCAGGGTGCGTATCTCGCGGCGGCCGTGCCCGCGGTCGTCGTGGCGGGTGGCGTCGGGGACGGCCCGCCAGGGCAGACCGGCGAGTTGGGCGTGCAGGTGGGGCTGGTTGGCTTTGACGGTCAGGATCCAGTGCGCGCTGCGTTCGGCGAGGTAGGCGACGTGTTCGCGCTGGCAGTGCAGCGCGTCCGCGGTGATCACCGTGTTGCGCAGGTCGCTGATCTGGTCGAGTAGAGGTCCGAACCGGGTGATCTCGTTGGTCTTGCCGTCTACGTTGGTGCTTGCCAGGACCACACCGGTGGCCTGATCACAGGCGGCCATCACGTGATCGGCGGCGGTGACGGCGGTGCGGGATCCGCGCAGGGTCTTGCCGTCGACCGCGATCGCCTGCCGGCTGCCCGAGGCGCTGGTCGTGGCCCGGCCGACGAGCCAGCCGCTGATCGCCGTGGTCAGCAGATCCGGGTCCAGGGCCTGCAGCAACCGGCGGATCATCGCCTCCGACGGGCGCCGGTCAGCGGCGATACCCAGTGCCTCGGCCGTCTCGTCCGGGACATCGGCCACCCACTCCGCGATCGCGGAGTACGAGCGGTAGCCGGCCACCACGGCACACACCACCGCGGTCACCACCACGCACAGCCGATGCCGCACACCGCGGCGAGCTCGTGGATCAGGCACCCCGGCCAGTGCTGCGGGTAGCCCGCCAGCGGTTTCGGGCACGGTCAGAGCCGGTGCATCGGACAAAGACGAGATCAGCGATGATGGCAGGGCGGGCATGACTCACTTCGGATCGATCACCGTGGCGTAGGAACCTTGATGATCTTCTGAGCTGGTCATGCCCGTCTTGCTGCCACAAACGCTGGCGCTTCTACTTCAGAAGCCTCAAGTCGGACAGCGTCACGACTTTGCCGGGGCCCTGGATGTACTGCAGGAGGGTGGACTTGCCCGCTCCGGGACCGCCTACCAGAAGAGCATTGCCCGTCCACTCTGGATGGAGAAGTGCTTGGGCTGCACCTGTGACGATGTAGCCCTCGATGGGCGTAGCGTCCCCCGGATGGCTGGCTGCGATGCGTGCCATCAGTTCAGCCGGTGCGGCGTCGAGGCGGCATCCGAACGGAACGTCGACGAACATCGCGTCGACGCTTGGGCCACGCAGCTCAGCTTGTTCGAAGAGAACCCTATCGTCGGCCGCGTACTGGTCGCCGACGTATGCTCGAACAGTTCGCTCGATGTGCTCGCTACGCTGCTCGTGGCGCTCATGCGCCCGGCGCATCTTTACGAGAGTTTCGACATCGTACCCACGGCCACCGTCCGCGTCGACCATCGTGTGGTGGACAGGGCACAGCAAGATCAAATTCTCATACTCGTCGACGTTTGCGAAGTCAGGCTCATGTCGCGGGCCGTCGGAACGTGACGACCGGATGTGTGCCTCCTCTCCAACGACGGTCGTAAAGGTCTCCCCGGTGTGGGCGTCGATCTGGTCGGTCGTGAGTTCCTGCCGACACTGCGGAAAGGCGCATCGATTGTGGGCACGTCCCCACAAGAGCTTTCGTGTCCTGACCGAAATCCCCACGCGCGATCCTTTGCACGGTCCGTGATCACCTGTTGGCTGCTGGCAGCATTCTGCCAGACCGGAGTCGGCCCCTCGTCGGCTGCTGCGTACTTTCGGCAAATGAGCGCATCATGGCCAACACGGTGAGGGCATGGTGCGAACACAAGCAAGGAACCGACCGTCACTACAACAGGAATGCGGCTTTTGTGGCAATTGATGGGGTTGAAGCTTATGGATGATACGCCGCCCTCGGCGCTGGACCCGGCTGCCGCGCTCGATCCCCTCAAGGACGAGTGCGGCATTCAGTAGACCCGAAGGGGTGCCCCGAAGCGGACCCCTGTGGGTGCCCACACGAGGGGGCACTCATCCCCAGATCGACACCTCCCGGGCAGGTTGGTCAGCCTTGATCGAACTCCCCATCCTTGGCTCCCTCGATGAAGGCCACCCACTCTCGGGACATGAACACCAACGCGGGTCCCGACGGGTCCTTGCTGTCACGCAGTGCAACTGCGTTGGTGAGCTGGGCGAATTCCACGCAGTTGCCATTTGCGCCGCTACGGGTGCTCGTTCGCCACGTCACGGCGCCCAGATCTGGAGTGTTCACCTTTCCGCCTCCCCTCACACTCAGTGTATGTCGATCAAGCGGCCGAGGAGCCTCCGAGAATCGGCCACGTTCAGGGCGGCCGCTCGGAGCTGGTCGAACATCTCGGCGTACCGCCGGATGTCAGCCTCTTTCTCCAGGTACAGCGCGCCAGCCATGTTCTCGATGTAGACGAGTTCGGGGTCGGCGGCGTCCGGAAAGTCCATCACGGCGAACGCGCCGTGCATACCCGGATGTGCGCCGACCTTGTAGGGCAGCACCTGGAGCGTGATGTGCGGCCGTTCGGTCAGGTCGAGCAGGTGTCGTAGCTGGTCGGCCATGACGTCAACGCCGCCAACCTCACGGTGCAGCACGGCCTCGTCAACGATGGCCCAGAGCTTGAGCGGATCGTCCTTGGTGATGGATGCCTGCCGCTGGGTGCGGGTTTCGAGGCGCTGTTGGATCTCGTCGTCGCTGGCGTAGGGCAGGCTGGCCGTGACCACGGCGCGGGTGTAGCCCTGCGTTTGGAGCAGGCCGGGCACGAACAGTGACTCGTAGTTGCGGACGCTGCGCGCCTCGCTCTCGAAGCTGATGTAGGTCGTGTACTCCTCGGGCAGCTCGTTCTCGTACGCCTGGAGCCACCCCAGTTGCGTTGCCTGCTTGGACAGCTCGACCAACGCCGTGCGGCGGGCGGGGTCAGTGACCCCGTACTTGTCCAGCAGTGTCAGGAGCGTGCGCCGCTGCGGGCGAGCCTTGGCCGTCTCGATGCGGTACAGGGTGGCGCTGTTGATGTTCGTCTGCTCGGCCGCGTCTTCGCGGGTGAGACCGGAAGCTTGGCGGAGGCTGCGCAGCTCGCCGGCCAAGCGGCGAAGCCGAACGGTTGGTGGCTGACGACGTGTTGCCAAGTTCCATCCCCCTTGCTCCGGCCTCTCTCAAGTCTGCCGGTCGTGTGAACGCGCCATCGTGACAGGGCAAGCGAAACCTAAGCTTGCGAACGCAAGTCTTGCGTTTTCACTACAGGCGAGCGCAGGATAGACGAAAGAACGACGCGGCGGCGACTCGTTGGGTGGCGCAGCTACCCGGGCGAAGCAGGTCGTGCCGCACCGACGAGGTGGGAGGTGCCGGATTTGATCTTCGTCGCAGCGGCCACCCGCGACTCGTCCGGATCCGCGCCCCCGCCCCAGCTCAGCTCTACCTGCGGCTCGAACGTGTCGCAGTGGCCAACATCAGCACGACCGAGAACCCGTCGGTGTGATGACGGGCGCTGCGCATGCGTCTTGGCAGCATGGCCAGCACCGGGAAAGTCAATGGCTCCCCGCTTCCACGTGACGGATGGCTCCGTGGTGGCGGGTGAATCGGGCCGGGCGTGCCGCGCGGTGCCGCTCGTGAAGCTCCCCACACGGAGCCGCGCGGCGCGTCCGTCCCATCGGAAACGCAAGGACGTGTGACATGGCGACGACTTACCACGGCGGTCAGCAGCTCGATCGAGCGCAGGCGATGTTGGACCGGCACGCGGTGTCCAGTGGCGACGGGTTGTGCGTGGAGTGCAGGGTGCTCGGCCCCTGCCGCGTCAACGAGGAAGCCGCCAAGGTGTTCCTGCTGTCGGCCCGCCTGCCTCGGCGGCGGCCTGGTGCCACGCGTCCGGAGTTGATGGGCGCCGGGCGAGGCGGCTTCGGTTGGCTGTCGGCGCGAGCGGCGGGCTGAGGTGTCAACCGTGGCGGCGGAGCCGAGCGGGCCGCTTTACGGCGTTCGCCCTTCGCGAACGCGGACCGGCGACCGACCTGCACAGCCTTCGTGCATCGGTGGCGAGCGCCGTCTCGGCGCGGCCGGTGCGATCACCCGGGAGCACGTGGACGACGTGCGTAGGAACCTCGGCTGGCAGCTGGCCCGGCGGCGTAATGCTGTCGGGTTGAGGCAGGTCGATCTTGCCAAGCTCATCCGCTACTCGCGAAGCGCGATTGCCGGCGTCGAGGCCGGGCGGGACAACACCACCCGCATCTTCTGGCACAACGCCGACGTCGCCCTCGGCGCACACGGAGCCCTGCTGGCCCTGTTCGATCAGCTGGACGCGCTCATGCGGAGCCTCCACGCCCAGAAGGCTCGCGCGCGCGACCAGAAGCGTCAGCAGTTCGGGCTGCCTCCGGCCCCGCTCATCCCCGAGAACGCGGCCGGTCCGGCGGCATGCGCGGGCTGCGGGCCGGTCGTCGTCGGCCGATGGACCGGGCGGGAGGTTCGTGCGTTACGCGCGGCGCTGCGGATGAGCGTGGATGGATTCGCCGAACACCTCGGCGTGGACCCAGCGACGGTCCACGGATGGGAGCACCAGCGCGCGGTACCACCGACGCTCGCGGCGCAGTCGGTGTTGGACCGGGTTCTCACCCTGGCTCACAGCGACGTCAAGGCTCGCTTTCGGCTGCTTCTCGACACGCCTGACGACAGCGCGTCCTGGGCTCTTGGCGGCCAAGACGCGCACGCCGGTTCGACTCTCGCCATCCCCGTCCTTCCGGCGGGCCGGACATGTCCGGCCTCCTGGCACCCACCAACGGCCGAGGCGACAAGAGGAAGGAGGCGGCCATGACCAGATCACACGATCCGTAGCGGCAGTAACGACCACATGCCAGCCCGGCCAGCGACCACCTGGGCCGGATCTCGGGGTGACGCCTCGATGGCGGCGTCGCCTCCGTCCCGTCCGCTTATGAGTTGACGGGGCCATTGCACCTCCCTTTCGTGCCACCGCGCTCGATGAAGAGGAGATTCCCGTGCTCGACGAACGCGACATCCGCACCATGCTGATGCTGCAAGGATCCGAGCGAGAAGAACTGTTCACGCAAGCTCGTGCCGCGCGCACCGGCGTCTTCGGCGACCGGGTTGTCGTACGCGCGGTCATCGAGGTGACGAACCTGTGCCGGGTCGACTGCGACTTCTGCCCAATGCGGCGATCCAACACCCGAACCAATGACGTGTTCCACCAGACACCGGCCGAGATGATCGAGACGGCGATCGGCGTGCACGCTCTCGGTGTCGATGTGATCTGTTTTCAGGGCGGCGAGGTGCCGCAGACCACCACGTCAGTCGGGGCCGCGCTACCCACCATCGCCGAGCTGTACGGCGGCCGGGTCGAGCTGCTGCTCAACCTGGGCAACAAGACCCGTGCCGAGTACGCCAGGCTGCGGGAACAGGGCGCGACGAGCTACATCATCAAGCACGAGACATCGGATGTGGACCTGCACCTGCGGATGCGGCACGAGGCGCTTGACCGGCGGCTCGCGTGCACGGCGGACCTACTGGACCTCGGTTACCGCTTCGGCTCGGGGATGATCGTCGGCCTACCCGGTCAAAGCCTGGACAGCATCGCGCGGGACATCGTCCTGTGCCGCGACATGGGCGTGCACATGATGTCGGCGGCACCGTTCGTGCCCGCACCGGACACCCCCTTGGCAGGCGCTCCTGCCGGTGATGTCGAACTGACGCTGAACGTGCTCGCGGCGATGAGGCTCGCGCAGCCCGAGTGGACGATCCCCTCGGTCAGCGCCATGCGCGCCAGTGTCGAAGGCGGCCAGCGTCGCGGATTCGACGCCGGGGCGAACGTCATCGTCTTCAACGCCACCCCCGCCGACGTCCGCGACAAGTACCTGATCTACGGCAAGGACCGGAAGGTCTCCGACTACGAGTACGTCATGGACGTCATCGTCCAGGCCAACCTGACTCCAGGCGGCTCGGTGTTCCTGACCGAGACCGGGAGGCCGTGATGGCGCTTCCTGTCCTGACGGTCGACCATCCGGTGGTCATCCTCGCCCGCGGCCTCGGCACCCGCCTCCAGGAGGTGGCACGAGGCAAACACAAGACCATCGAAATGGTCGGGGACCGCCCGATCCTCGGCTGGATCCTGCAGGAGCTTCGAGCGGTCCGACCCTCACGGTTGTACCTGCACCTGCGCGAACCCGACGCGGAGGCCGCCGCGCTCGCGGCCGGCCACGTCCAGCCCGTGGAGATCAGCATCGGTCCGCCGACCGGCTACCTGCCCGACGTCGTGGACTGCGCCCGCTACGGCGAACGGTTCAGCGTGATCGAGGCAGACACCATCACCCATCCAGGCGGGCTGCGGAACTTCCTGATCCTCGCTGACCAACTCGGCCCGCACGCTGAGCTGTGCATGGGCGTCGCACCGTCCAGCGCCAACCCGAACGGACCGGCGGTCGTGGTCGATGACAGCGGGCTGGTGACCGCCGTGAGCTGGAAAGCCCAGCCGTCCGGCCTCGTGCCGCTCGGCGCGTGGCACTGGACGCGACGCATGCTCGCCGACGCCCCAGGATTCGCAGCCCGCTCGACCAGCATCGCCGACTACATCACCTGGAGCATCCCGCGCGGCGCGCTCGTCGCGCCGATCGGACTCCCTGCCGGGCACAACATCAATACCCCGGCCGACCTCGACCACGCCCGGCAGCAGATCAGGGCATGGACCACTCTTCACGAACGGAGCATCACCGCGTGAGCGTCGCCATCGTGACCGGCTCTGCCGGACTCATCGGGTCGGAGACCGCCCGTCACTTCGCCACCCTCGGCCTGGACATCGTGGGCATCGACAACGACATGCGCCGGTACTTCTTCGGCAAGGACGGCACCACCCTGCCCAACGCCAGCAAGCTGATCAACGAACTCGGAGACCGGTACACCCATCTGGAACACGACATCCGCGACCGCGACACCCTCGGCAAGGTGTTCGCCCGCTACGGCAGGGACATCGCCGTGGTGGTGCACGCGGCCGGGCAGCCAAGCCACGACTGGTCGGTACGCGAACCGCTGACCGACTTCGACGTCAACGCCGTCGGCACCGTCAACATGCTCGAACACACCCGCAACCACTGCCCCGACGCGGCGTTCATCTTCACCTCCACCAACAAGGTCTACGGCGACCGCCCCAACCAGCTCCCCCTCATCGAGCTGGATACCCGGTGGGAGGTCGAACCCGGCCACGAATACGCCGACGGGATCACCGAGGCCATGCCCATCGACTCGTGCCTCCACTCGATCTTCGGCGTCGGCAAGGTCGCGGCGGACATCGCCGTACAGGAGTATGGCCGCTATTTCGGCCTCAACACCGCCACGTTCCGGTGCGGCACCCTGACGGGCCCCGCGCACGCAGCCGCCGAGCTACACGGGTTCCTGGCCTACCTGATGCGCTGCGCCATGGAGCAACGCACGTACCGGATCTTCGGGTACAAGGGCAAGCAGGTCCGCGACGCGATCCACTCGCACGACCTCGTGACCGCGTTCGAGGCGTTCCTGCGCGCCCCGCGTCAAGGGGAGGTGTACAACATGGGCGGCGGCAGGCACTCCCACGTCAGCCTGATGGAGGCGACCACACTCGCCGAGAAGATCACCGGCCAGCAGATGATCACCGAGTACCACGAGGACAACCGGATCGGCGACCACATCTGGTGGGTCGGCAGCACATCGAAGTTCGCCAACCACTACCCGAACTGGCAGTACGACTACGACATCCCGGCGATCCTGACCGAGATGTACGAGGTCAACCGGGAGACGTGGGTCAACCGGCGCTGACCAGCTCCCGGTACTGCGGCGAGTCCAGGAAACGCGGGACGATCTCACCGTAGGCTCGCCCGAACTCCAGGGCGCGCACGTCAGCGCCGTCGACGAACCGCATCGCCGCACCTTCCCCGCACACCACATCCTCGTCACCGGCGTCGGTCGGCGCGTAGAAGATCGAGAACTCGCCGACCGCGCCGGGGAACTTGGCCGAGGGGGCGATGCCCTGCCAGAACAGGCGCAGCTCCTCGACCTTTAGGCCGGTCTCCTCCAGCAACTCCCGGTTAGCGGCCGTCAGCGGATCCTCACCCGGCTCGACGTTGCCACCAGGCAGACACCAGCGGTGCGGATCCACCCGGGTGTTGCCGTCACGCAGTTGCAACAACAAACGGCCTTCCCGATCGACCAAGATCACACCGGCGATTCGCGCATCCACTCGCACAGTCACGCACCGCAGCCTAACCCTGGACGCAGCCACTGCGACGAGAGCCCTGCCGGTTCGGTGCTGGTCGAGCAGGTCCAGCAGGTGCCGGTCTCGGGGGGTGAGTCGGCCGAGTTCGGCGGCCACGACGGACGCCGTAAGGCGGGGACTGCCGGTGGCAGATGTGCGGGTGGGAGGGATATCTCTTATCAGTCGGTTCCGGTCCACCGGTCCTCCTCGCCCCCGTTGACGTGCGCGTATGACGTGTTCAAGGGGGTGTGTTCACCCGGTGGTTCGTGGTCGTTGTGTTCCTCGTTGGATCGCTCGTTAGACCTCTCGTTAGAACCCTCACCCTGAACAGCGAACGTGTTGGGGCCAACCAGCTCGACCGATGCAACCTCGGCGGGCGCCGAGGATCCGGGCTTTGTAGCAGCGGTGCGATCTCGCCAAGCAACCCGCGACGTTCCTTTGTGGCGAGGCCGGTCTGATCGCAGACAGCGCGGTGCAGCCCACCGCGTAGCGCAGCAGACCCACCACGGCGAGGGTCTGCCGGCCCGACGTGCCAAACGTCATCCGATGAAGGCGCTCGATGTTTGCGGGCATCTGAGCCCTGAGCGGGGCCTCCTCGCTGTGAGGGCTACTGCTGATCATCTCTCCGTGGTGACGAGCGCCGCTGCGGTGGGGACGGGTCGGACAGGGCGAGCCGGCGGCGGGGACGGAGGCCGTCCGGCGCGGACGGCGGACGGGGACGGTGGGGGTCGTGCTGGTTGGTGCGGACGGCCTCGCAGGACGAGGCGCAGACGGGGTTGCCGACCGTCCGGGACGGCGGACGGGGCGCGTACGGGTCGCGCCGGGCGCGCCGCACCTCCGAGCGCTCTCGTCCACGGCCCGAGGTGGTCAGCCAGGCCGCGCGTTCCAGCAAAAATGATCTTGTTCAAGTACGTGTAGATTCCGTGCAACCTGTCACCGACCGCA
Organism: Micromonospora sp. WMMD882; assembly: GCF_027497255.1. Lineage (NCBI taxonomy): Bacteria > Bacillati > Actinomycetota > Actinomycetes > Micromonosporales > Micromonosporaceae > Micromonospora > Micromonospora sp. WMMD882. Next base: position 3,745,479 of record NZ_CP114903.1, on the reverse strand, counting down.
TCGGCGTTCCACGCCGCGCCCGTGCCGCCGGAAGTCGGCACCTCAGGGGTCTGACCTGTGTGTTCAACCCGTTGAGGATCTTGTTCAACCGGGCGGCTCGGGTGACCCGAGTTGTTCGGCGCGGGGCGCGGTTTCCAATCCGAGGCCCGGATTTGTAATCCCTTAGTGTCAGCGCTCGTCGGCGGACGTGGCCCACACGCCCATGCCGAAGCACAGCTCCACCACCCCCGGCGACCGGCCCCAGCCGGCAACGGCCGAGTTGCTCCATCCCCCTACCCACGTCCCCCGCACCCCCGATCCGGGAGTACGGGACGGGCACGGACCGTCCGCCCCTGAGGCGGACGGCAGACATCGTCGGGCGTCGGCCTCGCCCGGTGGCGAGTCGCCGGCTCGCGGTGACGCTGGTGTGGGCGGGCAGTCCGCAGAGGTCACGGTCATCCGCGGCGATGTGCCGGAGGTGCAGTTCGACGTCACTGTGCTCGATGGTGAGGCCGGTCGGCGGCTGGCCATGCTGCAAGCCGAGGTGATCCTCGACGTGCTGACCTGGCGTCACGACCAGCGGCACCATGCCGAGCCCGCCTGACCGGTCGCACTCCGGGCCACTCGGCGTGCCGCGGAGTGCGGTGCCGTCGCGGCGGTCTTGATCCCTTCACCGAGTTGAGCGGTGATCGACGCCCACGGGTCGACCGGCAGCACCGGCGGTCGGCCCGTGGCCTGACCAGACACCAACCAACCGGAGGAGGTACGCGCGTCATGTACGCCACCGTCACCCCCGACGACACCGGGCGCATCGTCGTCTACGGCCCCCACGACACACCGGCCGTCGCACCGAACGATGGGGCAGTCACCGTCGCCATCTGCCCACCGGGGGCCGCTGACCGCACCACCGGCACCCTGGCCCACTCCTACCAGTACGCCGCCGGGCCAGCACTCGCCGCCGTCGCGGTGCGCGCCCCCGCCTGTGCCTCGGTGGGGGACCTCAACGCCCTCACCGTCGCGGTGTGCATCCATCCCCGCAGTCACCGCCTGTTCGTCGTCGGACCCTTCACCGGCCCCGACCGCGCCGAGCGGTGGTGGACCGCCCACACCAACCGGTTCGCCGATTCCGGCGCGACCTGCCACGTCCTCGCCCTGGCCGCTCCCACCACCGGGACGACCACGCCGACCAGTGGAGTCGACGCGTGAACACCCACCGCACGACAGTGCGCCCGCGTGTGGCGTTCTACGGCCGGACCGCCGAGGCCGGTGACCTCGCCACGGCGGCCCGCGTGGTCGGCGGTCAGTACCAGCGGTGCGTCTCGGTGCTGCCCCACGGCGCGGTCACGGCGGTGTTCTCCGACCTCGGCACTCGGCCCGACTATCGGCGGGCACCCGCCAGCCTCTTCCTCGACAACGAGCGGGCGGTCAGCTGTGACGGTGGTCTGGATGACCTGTTCACCGAGGCGAACCGGCCAGATCGCCGGTTCGACTTCGTGATCAGCACCGACGTGCACCGCCTGTCAGGCGACACGGTGACGAGCACCGCGCTTCTGCGCACGCTCGCGGTCGCCGGCATCGAGTTCCTCCACGCCCCCGAGATCCGCGACGGTGACCGGCTGCCCGTCATGCCATGGCGACTGCGCAGCGTCGACTACATCAAGGTGCTGACCCAACTCATCCGCGACGGAGGCCACCCGTGACGAGCACCCTGCCCGACTGGCTCCGCCCACCCGCCACCACAGCCCCGAAGCGGACAATACGGGTCGCCTTCCTCGGACGTACCTCCACCGAGGAGCAGCAGGACCCCACCCTGTCGATTCCCCGGCAGTTGACCAACTCCGAACGGGCTCTGCTGCCCAACATGGTCATCGTGGCGTGGTTCTGGGACGTGGAATCCTCCCGCAAGGAACTCAGCCAACGCGGCCGGGGCACCGCGTGGCAGAAGTTCGACATCGCCGTGCAACGAGACGGCGGCCTCGCCGACATGCTCGACGAGGCCACCTCACCTGATCGCCGCTTCGATGTCGTCATCTGCGAGTCGATCGACCGCATCGCCCGCTGGACCCACCAGGGCACCAAGATCGAGCACGACCTTGAACTCGCCGGGGTGCCGCTGCTGGCCGCCGACGAGCCGGTCATGCAGTCGAACAGCCGCAAACGCGCCGCCCAGATCCTCCTGCGCCGCACCAAGCAGGGCGTCGCCGAGTGGTACATGATCGAGATGCTGGAGAAGTCGTGGGACGGCTTCGAGGAACACACCACCCAGGGCTGGAACGTCGGCAAGCCTCCATACGGCTACCTCGCCGAGAAGCACAAACACCCGGTCCCCGCCAAACGCGCGGAAGGCAAACACAAAACCAAGCTGAAGATCGACCCCGACCGAGGGCCGGTGGTCGAGCAGATATACGCCTGGCGCATCGACGAGAAGCTGTCCTACCGGGCCATCGCCGAACGGCTCAACACCGACCTCGACCGCTACCCGCCCCCACAACCCGTCGACCCCGCCCGCGCGGTCGGACGATGGACCGGCTCCGCGGTCCGCGAGATCCTCGTCAACCCCAAGTACACCGGCCACATGGTCTGGAACCGGCGCTCAACCAAAGACAAACTGCACCCCGGCAAAATCAACCCCCGCGAGCAGTGGGTCGTCTCCGCACAGCCCACCCACCCGGGCATCGTGCCGATCGAGACGTTCCTCGCCGCTCAAAACGTCGGCCGATCTCGGGAACGGTCACGCGCCGACGCCCGCCAGGGTTCTCCCAACCGGCACCGGCAGACCAAACGGGTCTACGCGCTGCGCTCCTACGTCTGGTGCACCCCATGCCAACGACGCATGTTCGGCCGCACCGTCACCGGATACACCTACTACTCCTGCCAACCTCGGGAACGCGCGATCCCCGAGGGGCATCCGAGAATGATCTCGGTGACCGAAGAGGTGCTGCTCGACTTGGCCGACCGATTCTTCAACACCTACGTCCTCGGCCCCGACCGGGTGCAACTCGCCACCCGCAGCCTCGACATCACCGCCCAACAGGCAGCCGACGAACAACGGCGACAGATCGCCGTCCTGCGGCGGACCCTGGACGACATCACCACCCGCCGCCGACGCCTCCTCCGCGTCATCGAGGAGAACGACGACCCCGACGGCACCGTCTTCGCGGAGATCTCCGAACGCCGAGCCCAACTCGACCGCGACCGCGAGACCAAGACCGCCGAACTCGCCCACCTCGAAGAAACCATGCCCACCGACCCCGGCAGCGCCGACATCCTCACCGCCCTACCCGAGATGGAAATCAAACTCGGCCTACTACCGACCGACCGCCTCCGCCGCCTCCTGGACGCCTTCGCCGTGCAGATCCACCACGACGTCCGCACCAAGCAGGTCACGTTCAAAGCCACCGTCAGCCAACACACCGCCCCACACCTGGCCCGCCTAACCCGCGCCACGGCCGGCGGTCCCCGTGCCACCACCGGCCACACCAGCACAGACGACACCGCCCCAGCCGACGACGGCGGGGGCGGCGACCATTTGCAGTTCTGTGACATGCCCCGCCGGGGGCACCAAAATGATCTTGTGCAAACCAAGCCGGACGGCACCGCCGTCCGGCTTGTCCGTTCTCGGCGGACAGGTGAAACTTCTTGCCATTACAGCCGAGGGCCGACAGCGGTCCTCGGCTTCTTGGCGTTCACTCTCCGTCTGCTCCGGTACATCGTGACTTGCCCCGCGCTCCGCCTGCTCTGCGGCCAGATCATCGAGCAAGTCGCTATCCAGCAGCGTTGCGAACGGTTCCGTCATCTCAAACCGCTCCACCGAGCAGTCCTCTCCGATGTACAGCGCCTTGAACAAGCCCTGGTTGATCAACCTACTCAGTCTGGGCACGGCCACCAGATACTCCCGCTCGCACCCCTCCGCGATCTCAAGGGCCGCCGCCAGAGTGCCTTCCACATCAGCAACCTCGCGAGTAGCCGCCGCTGCCTGCGCTTCGGCGTCGGCCATCTCGGCGGTCAGCCGGTCCATCTCACTCTTGAGCATGTCCAACGGCACGGCCCCGGCGTAGTGGGCGGTGAGCAGCTTCTGCCGTTCGTCGTTCAGTCGAGCGGTCCGCCGCATAGCTCGCCGACTGCTGCGGTCGGCTTCCTCGCGGCTGGCGTTCAACTCGTCCAGCACTCCGGCACGGATCAACTCGGCCCGCCCAGCTGACAGCCGGAACACGCCGTAGAACTTGGCGATGCCATCCTCGATCCTCTCCAGCCGCATCGGCCTACGTGTGCAGGGCCGTCGGCCTGTGCGCCGGGAAAGGCAGGTGTAGTACTCGTACCCACCGCCGTTGCCCCGGTTGCGGCTGTAGATCAGGCGGGCACCGCACTCACCACAGAAGATTGAGCCCTTCAGGTAGTGCGGGTGCTTTCGTTCCTTCTCTCCAACCAAGTGGTGTGCCGTGAGTACGTCCTGGACGCGCAACCACAGCTCCGGGCCGACCAGCGGCTCGTGCTTGCCCTCGTGGTACACGCCGCGGTAGGGCACCACGCGTATGTAGTACGGGTTGCGCAGCGAGCCATTTTCATCGTGACGATGCAGGTCACGGGCGATGCGGGAGGCCGGTGTCCAGGTAGGACGAGGCTCCCGGTAAGACAGCAATCGACCAAGATCAGATGCCCCAACCGGGAGCCTCGCTGTGCTGTCTTACCCTGCCGCGATTCCGTTGTCCACCCGCGGCCTGAACCACCTCGCCGCCCTCATCCGAGCCCGCCGCCAGCAGCGACGGTCCCGGTGGCGACGCCTGGACCCCGGCCGGCAAGCCCTGCTCGCCCTGGCCCACCTGCGCAACGGCGACCCCCTGGCCCGCCTGGCCGCCGGATTCGACATCGGCGTCACGACGGTCTGGCGTTCTGTCCGCGAGGCCATCGACCTGCTCGCCGCGACCGCTGGCGACCTGGCCACGGCCATGACCAGGATCCGGCTGCTCGCCTACGCGATCCTCGACGGCACCCTGATCCCGATCGACCGAGTCGCCAACCAGAAGCCGTACTACTCCGGGAAGCACAAGCGTCACGGAGTGAACGTGCAGGTCATCGCCGACGCGGCCGGGCGTCTCGTCTGGGCCTCGGCCGCGCTGCCCGGCTCGACGCATGACCTGACCGCCGCCCGCACCCACGGCGTCATCGACGCCCTGACCAGCGCTGACGTGATGACCTTCGCGGACAAGGGCTATCAAGGCGCCCACGGCAGCGTGCGCACCCCGTTCAAGCGGCGCCGCTTCCGGCCGAAGCTGTCACGCCGGCAGAAGGCCGTCAACCGGGCCCACGCGAAGATCCGCGCCCGAGGCGAACGCGCGATCGCCACACTCAAGACCTGGAAAATCCTGGCCAAGCTGCACTGCTGCCCACACCGAGCGACCGCGATCGTGCAGGCCATCATCGTCCTGCACCACGTCGAAGCCAACCGCTACGCAGGATGAAAATGGCTCCCTGTCCTCCTGGTTGCGGGATGTTGCGACGGGACCATCCTGAGGACGAGCAGGGGAGACGTCAAGGAGTAGCCGCATGATTGCGGATGGTGGTGGACGTTGACAGTTCCCGCACAGGGCAATCGATGGTCACTCCCCACCCCCGTCTGGCCGCTTGGCGAGCCAAACCGTCAGACCCATGCGCTACCGTCCCCTGTAGAGACCTGCGCGACTATCCGCAGTGTCCCGCCTGCCATGCTGGCTGTTGACGTTATGCGGTCGACAGATCAAAATAACTTCATATTAGTTGGGGGCAAATCAATGCCAAGAAAGAGTGAAGCGACTCTCGCCGGCTGGACCGGAAAAGCGAGCGACAGCGAAGACGCGCGATACCAGTGGACCAAAGATCAAATTTTTGATGCGATCAAGGTCTGCTCTTTCGACGGGAAGTCGTACGACGTGTATCCGAAGGGTTCATATCCAAACCACACAAACGTCGTGCGGGACAGCGATGTAGACATTGCCGTTGAGTTAACGGGGTTGACCCGACACGAGTTTATTCATGGGGCTTCAGAGCTCTCGATGAGAGATTTCGGGATCCCTGTCTACACGGGATCATACAACGTGCTGAATTTCAAGAACGAGGTTGAGGCGGCGCTAGTAGATCGGTTTGGGCGGGCCGCAGTCGAGCGCGGTAACAAGGCGATCCATGTCCGGGAAACCGCACGAAGCCTTAAGGCTGACGTTGTCGTCTGTCAGACCCTCATCTCACACAGTAGCCGACATTCTGAGCGGCAGGGCATTCTGATTCGGCCCGACAGCGGGGGTGAGATCCACAACTTCCCTAAGCAGCATCTGTCCGAGGGGGTTACGAAAAACGAGAAAACATATCGACGATACAAGCGCACCGTGCGCATATTGAAGCGACTCGAAAATGAAATGGTGGATGTTGGCGCAATCGATGCCGTTCCCTCATTTTTGATCGAGTCTCTTGTGTTTAATGTGTCAAACGCCGTTTTCAATAACCATGGGACTTGGGCGGAGCGAGTGCGCAGCACGTTGAACGCTATCGCCCGGACCTACAAGGAACAGGATGGGTGGGTTGAGGCCAACAACATCAAGTATCTGTTCCACGACTCTCAACCATGGACTGAAGCGCAGGCGGACTTTTTCGCTCGCACTGCTCTTGCGTACCTGGAGCTAAGCTGACTATGCCAAACAGCGCCTGGACACGTGGCTTAATCTTTCTTGCAGCAGGCATTTGGTTTGGTCTGGCTTTCATCTTGGGCATTCCTCTTAACGAGACATGGCTGAGGCTCGTCGGTGGCGTCGCTTCGATCGTTGTTCTCTTGCTTCTAGCATTTGACCTCTTTGCTTGGCGCTGGTTTCCGGTATGGCTAGTTAAGCGCCCGAACATTCGCGGAACATGGAAGGCCACTCTTCGATCGAACTGGACCGACACCGACGGCAAGCCAGTCGAGAAGGACTGCTACGTGGTCGTTCACCAATCCTATTCGAAGCTCTGCATCGAGGTCTACTTCGCCATCTCAGACTCTGTTTCCACGAGTGCGAATATCATACAAGGGGAAGGTCGATCAACGCTATGGTTTACATACCGGAGCGAGGGTCATGCACTTGAGCAAGAGGGAAATCCTCCGCATCGTGGAGCAATGATGCTGTATATATCTCTGCAAGGGCGGCCGGGATTGGCTGGCGACTACTGGACGGAACGCGAGACGAAGGGTCGCATAGAAACCTCTGGCCGCTCGAAGAAGTTGGCTGGGAGCTTTCAGGCCGCAAAAGAGTTGAACTATGTCTAGGCGGAAGGTCATCGACCAGTTCATGTGGGGCTACCAGCATTTGTTCCGTTCCTCGCTGAAACATAGTGCCGATAGTGCGCTGAAGGCGATCGGGTTCGCTGGTGATCCCAAGGCCATGCTTGTAGGCTTTCAGATATCGGGACAGCATGCATATGACGTATGCGTCGAGCCCGAGGATGGTCCGTACAAGCCCAGCGATTTTGCTGGAGCGAGAACGCGAGCCGTGGAGCTGTACGATAATCATGAGGAACGAAACACGATACACAGCCACCCCGGCATGCATGAGACGTTCCATCGACGACTGAAGCGTCGACTTCTGGGTGAGGCTGTTGTGGAGGTGTTACAAGAACACCACGCCAGCTATGGTCGAGAGTTTTTCTTCGGTGGGCCTACTGCTGTCGGTGACTACCTCGTGTATGCAGTAATACACGTCGCAAACGACGAGCTCGCCAAGGTTCCGCGACTGCAGTCAACTCGGCGCGATCGATTCAGCCTAGCCCCCTCATTGGTGCATGCCCTTGTAGAGGAGATTCTCTATCGCGCGAGCATGAATTTATTTGTGCCAGACGCTGGCGCAGACCTCGAAGCACTGGGCGCCGGAAGCCCGGAACTTGTGAGAAGTGCTACATCGAAGTTCGTTCGCGGTATCCTCTATCGTGCTGGCTCTATCTTCGCTGAAGATCATGACCTGCTCTTCAGCGCCATATCGGCGTTGCCCTACGAGGGTCGCTCCGGAGTTGGTCGCCTAATTATCGGCGATCCGGTAAGTGACGCCATAGAGGTGGCACTTAAGCTCCGAAATCCTGTGCCGGTTCGGGACACGCGCGCCGTACGAAAGTTGGTTGAAGCAAGTACGGAAGCCACTGGGATTTTGATGCATGATGGTGACATCTACGGTTTGGGAAGCGTTTCGGACGGCTACAATGAGACAGATGAGGCGCTGTTTGAAGTCGCGCTCCTCGGACGTGGTGCCTGGGATGTCCATCATAGAGGAGTTGCACTACTTAGTGTCCGAGATGGAATAGCACATCTACCTGCAAATATCCTCGACTTTGAGATACTGGCGGATAGTGTAACTCGCAAGCTCAGTCGACCTGATGTTCCCAAGTTGACGGTCTTGGCAAGGGCAGCCAGCCGGAACGATCATGGTGCGATGCTTGTTATTTCGGACAACGCTGCGGCTGAGGCCTCGCGCCTCGAGCCGCAAGCGTGGTCCGTGGAGCCATTCCCTCTTTCGGATAGTCTGCTTAGTCAGCTGACGGCGATGGACGGCGCTATCTTAGTTGATCCCGAAGGCAATTGCCATGCGATTGGCGTTATTCTTGATGGGCGCGCTGCGGGGCGGGGCGATCCCGCCCGGGGTAGTCGATTCAACAACGCGTTGCGCTATCTGGACTCGAGTCCCCTCCCGGCAGTAGTGGTTGTTTACAGCACTGACGGTGGCGTAGATGTCTTGCCAAAGCTAGAGCCTCGGGTTGCCAAGGAAGCTGTCACCGCTGCGGTTGAGCGCTACCTTGCACTCGCCGTCGTAATGCCTCCGAGCTTTAAGGAGGTGTACGGCGCGTGGGACAAGGTGAAGGCATACCAGTTCTATCTTTCTCGGCAGCAGTGTGATGCACTGAATGGTGCTCGCAAGGAGTTCGAAGAATGGAGGATGAAGACCCACGGTATGAGCATTGGAGAAAAGCTGCTCGCGCCGCACCCTCTCATGGACGACAGCTACTGGATTTAGTGGTAGGCGGCAATGCGACGATTGTGGGCTACCGCCTGATGGAGGGTCATTTATGCAGTGCCGATGATGACATTCTGTCCAGCAGCCTTCGTGCCTCCCAGTCCGGGTTCGTAAGACCCTGGATTAGGTGCACCTCGAAGATCAGCAGAGACGCCGGTTGACCTGTGGGCATGTTCCCGCATCGATGGCTCGACCTGCGGGGCGTTTCCCCAGGTCGTGCCCGCTGCTCAGGTCAAGGTTCGGATCCGTGCCGGTTGGCCTGGTCGCCGTCCTCGCGGTGCCGGGCGTGCCGCTGCGGCTGGCGGTCCTGTACGAAGTCGGCCCCGAGGTCGGCGCGGAGCCGCTCGCGGGCGGCGTCCAGGTGTGCCGCGTACTCCGGCGTGAAGATCTCCGCGAGCGACGTCTCAAGGGCGCCGCTGATGCGGTGCAGGGCCGCCCAGACGGCGACATCCTCGTCAGCGAGGGCATCGAACCGTGCTGTGCCGATCACCTTGTCGAGCCAGGCGGAGAGCACCAGGGCCTGATCCTGGGTGAGCTTGATCGAAACATCGCCGGCCACCGGGTGAGGGTAGCGGCGACGCTTCCGATGCGGCGGGGTCCTACGGGACCGGGCCGGCCAGTGCGGCCTCGATCCGCTGGTTGACGGTCCCTCCTGGCCGTCGACGCGCTTCGCGTACACCTTGAGCAGCACGTCGACGGAGTGCCCGGCACGCGCCGCGACGTCGGTCGCCGGGACGTCGGAGTTCAGCCAGAGCGACACCGCCGCGTGCCGCGGGTCGTGCGGCCACGGAAGGTAGGCGCGCTGTCGGAGGGCGGCTCCCGGTCGGTGACCGTCACGGTGGGGTCAGCTTCGCAGGCGCCGCAGCAGCGTCGGGCGGTTGAAGGCCCAGACGGCCGACAGGAAGTACGCCGAAGTGGAGAGCAGACCGCGCACGGGCGCCTCGGCGAGACGCCCGCCCAACGGCCGCAGCCGCCCGTGCCCGACGCCGACCATGGTCTCGGCGACGTGGGCCTGCTCCAGCCGGACGTACTCACGCCAGGTGAACGGCTCCGGGATCGGCGTGCGGTGGGCCTGGCGTACCGCCGTGCCGTCGCGTGCCTGCCGGACCACCGCCGCCGGCATCGTCACCCAACTGGCCAGCGTGTGCCGGTACGCCCCGGCGGTGACCCGCCACGGCGGTTCGACGCCACCAGCCGGCCCGAGGATGGGCAGGTGCCCCGGCGGCGCCGCGGACGTCCACCGCGCCTCGGAGTAGTACAACCAGCGGTCCTGCGGATGCCAGCCGACCCTGTCGGCAAAGGCGGTGGCGTCCCAGTTCGTCACCTCGGCCGCTTCGAGCTGGGCCAGGAACCCGAACTGCCCGCCGGTGTGCCGACGCCAGCACTCGTCGATGCCGAGCAGATCGTCGGTGGCGATTCTCCCGGCGTCGTCCGGGCTCAGCAGGTGCGTCCGGACGGACTGCGGGTCGCGTCCTGCGGACCGCAGGAGCAGCCGCAGCGTCTCTCGGTCGGCGTCACGGTACCGGCCGTGCCGGATCAGGTGGTCGAGCCGGTCGAGGTCCAGGTCCGACGCGGCCGTCACCGGGCGGCGACGGCGCGGTCCGCCGACGCGGTGGCGCGGTCTGGTGAACAGTTCGGCGTCTTCCGGGTGGACCGCGGCGTGGGACAGGTTCTCGTACAGCATCGCCACCGCCGACAGATCCTTGATGTCGCGGCTGCGCCCGTGCAGCTCAAGGATGTCGTCGCGCCGGAGCCGCTGCGGGGCGAGGAGGAGGCCCTCCATCAGCTCGGCCGGTTCGACCATGATGGTCGACGACTGACGCCAGGTGCCGTCGATCTGGCGGGAGCGCGCCAGCACCCGCCGGGCCAGTGGGCTGTTCAGCTCGGCGAGCGTGCGCGGCCTGTCGTCGGGCGTCATGAGGTCGATGAACGCGGCGGTGAAGACCCCCAGGCCGCGGTCGCGGTCCTCGAACGACAACTGTCCCTCGGGGCAGCCCGAGATCACCACCGTGCCGGACGGCTTCGCCGCGAGCAGCGTGCGCAGGGCGCTGGCGAGGTCGAGGTCGCCGGAACGCCAGGCGCCGACCGGCCGGCTGCGGCACGCGTCGAGCAGCAGGACGACGTTCGGCCTGGGCGCTGCCGCCGTCGACGCGCGCAGGCGTTCGACGACCTCGCCGACCACCACGCTGTCACGCAGACCCACACCGGACTGCCGATAGGTGTCATGGACCAGCAGGTGACCTCGGCCGTCAGGACCGATCAGGCCGTGCCCGCTGAACGTGAACCAGACGCGGTCGGCCGCGCCGAGGTCGGGAAACTCCTGCCGTACGGCGGTGACCGCGCCCATGACCGCGGCCCGGGTGGCCTGCTCCCCGACCAGTACCAGGACACGCTCGTCGGCGAGGCCGAGGTGCCGGAACAGCGCCGCCAGCGCGACCGCGTCCGCCTCCGCACACGACAGCGTGGACGTGCTCAGGTTGACGTTGCGGTCGACCCCGACGACGACGGCGACGTCGCGGGACGACGGACCGGGTGTCCCGGCCCCGTCGTCCGGCTGGTCGGCGGACCCCACGATCATCAGTCAACGGTCCTTGCCGCTGTCGTCGGGCGTGATCCGCGTGCGGTGAACGTCGTACGCTGACCAGCCGGACTGGTCGAGGTGGCTCTCGTGCGGTGCCATTCCGTCTCCTCGGACGCCCCGGAGGTGCCGACGCTGGATTTCTGACGGACGGCCCGCACGTTGTGCTCCGTCACCAGGTCAGGAGGGTTCCGGCCTGGATCGGCGTCGGCGTCCAGCGCACGTCTGCGCGGCCCGTGGGAGGCTTCTGCCGTGGCAGAGGCAAAGCCGGTCGTCGTGCAGTTGTACTGCCGCTTCGAGATCACGGTCGATGACGCGGACCGGGTGTTCGAAGCCGCGGAACAACGGTTACGGAGCGCCGACATCGACTGGTCGAGTGAGGCCGACACCCTGGACGAGGCGGTCGCGGAGTTGCGGGGCGAGCTGGCCCGGTCGGTCGCCAGCCTGGTCGATGCCGACCGGGTGCTGGCGGACGTGCCGGGCATCGAGGTGCGCCGTGGGCGGTGGTGGGCCGAGCTCGGCGCGCCGTCCGACCGGTTCCAGCCCGGCTTCAGGTCTCCGGACGAGGAGGCGTGACCATCCGTACGTCTCGCGGGTGGCCGAGCGCCACCACGGCGCCCGGCCCGGCGTGGACGCCGATCAGCGTGGCGGCGATCAGCTCCCAGGCCGGGTCGGCGCGGCGGTTCCAGGAGAAGTGACGGCGATCACATGGTGTCGGGACCCCGGCCGGCGGGGCGCGTCGTCTTACCAGGTGTGAGAGCAGGCATGGAAGGGTCCGACGAGGGTGAGCTCGTCCGCCGGGTCGCCCGTGGCGACCGGCGGGCGTTCGACGAGCTCTACCGGCGTACCGCGCCGTGGCTGGAGGTCCGGCTGCGCCGCCGGTGCGCCGACCCGGACGTGGTCGCCGAGGTGCTCCAGGACACCTACCTGACGGTCTGGCGGGCGGCGGGCAGCTTCGCCGGCGTGCGCGGCGGCGGGGCGAAGGGGAGCGCGGTCGGCTGGCTGTGGACCATCGCCGCCCACCGGTTGGTCGACGCGTTCCGTCGCCGGGCGCGGCGGGCGCAGACCCCGCAGGCGCCGCTCATGCCGAGCACCGCGCCGGCCGCCGAGGACGAGGTGATGGCCACCCGGATCGGCCAGGAGCTGGAGCAGGCCCTGCTGGTCCTGCCGCCCGAGGTCCGGGCCGCGCTGCGGGCCACCGTCCTCGACGGGCTCTCCCCACGGGAGGCGTCGGTGCTGCTGGGCGTACCGGAGAACACCGTCAAGTCCCGCGTACGCCGAGCCCGGATCGCCCTGCGGGAGGCGCTGTCATGACCGTCCACCCCACGCTGGCCCAGCTCGACCGGTACGCCGCCGGGGATCCCGGTCTCGACGAGCCCGCCCTCTGGGCGATCGAGGCGCACCTGGAGGACTGCGCCGACTGCCGGGCGCGGCTGGCCGGCAGCACCACCACCGACACCCGGGCGGTGCTCGAACGCGTCGCGGCGGGCCTGGACCGGGAGATCGCGGCCCGGCCGACGCCCGCCGGCCCCGGCCGGCCGTGGTCGGTGCTGCGGCGCCGCTGGTTCGTCGGCACGCTGCTGCCGTGGCTGGCGATGACCGCCGGGGTGCTCGCCTGCGCCGCCCTGCTCAGCGTGCTGTGGGTCGGGATGCCCGCGCTGGTGCTGCTGGTCGCGCCACTGGCGCCGCTGCCCGGCGTGGCGGTCGCCTGGAACCGCCGCGCCGACCCGGCCTGGGAGCTGATCGCCGCCACGCCCGCCGCCGGGCTGACGACGCTGCTGCGACGTACGGCGGCGGTGCTGGCCTTCGTCGTGCCCGCGCTCGCCCTGGCCGGCGCCGGCGTCGGGGTGTCGCTGGCCCTGATGCTGCTGCCCTGCCTGGCGTTCACCGCCGCCGCGCTGCTGCTGGGCACCCTCGTCGGCGTACGGCGGGCGGTGCTCGGGCTGACCGCCGGCTGGACGCTCGTGGTGATCGCGCCCAGCCTCGCCGCCGCCCGGACACCGGCGCTGCTGGAGGGGGGCAGCGCCCCCGGGTGGGCGCTGGCCACCGCGCTGCTGGTCGCGGTGGCTCTCGTCCGGGCCGGCGGATTCCGGAAACTCTCCCACCACGGCTGACCGCCGGGCCGACCGCCCGGGCCCGGACCGCCACCGGCCCCGCAGCTCCCCGGCCGTCCGGCCATCCCACCTCATGACGAAGGAGACGACGACGATGCGTGCCGTGCGCGCGGTCGAGACGGCCGCCACCACCCATCCCTGGGCGATCCACGCGGAGGGCCTGCGGGTCCGGGCCGGACGGCACCTGGCCGTCGACGGGCTCGACCTGGCCCTGCCCACCGGCGTGCACGGGCTGCTCGGCCCGAACGGCGCCGGGAAGACCACCCTGATGCGGGCCCTGGCGACCGTGCTGGCCCCGTCGGGCGGGCGGCTGACGCTGCTCGGTCACCCGGCCGACGGCCGCGCCGACCTGCGGGCGGTACGTCGGGAGCTGGGTTACCTGCCGCAGCACTTCGGCTTCTACCCGCGGTTCACGGTACGGGAGTTCGTCGGGTACCTGGCGTGGCTCAAGGAGATGCCCAGGGCGGACATCCCGGCGGCGGCGCAACGGGCCATCGACCGGGTCGGGCTGGCCGACAGGGCGGACGCCCGGCTGAAGACGCTCTCCGGGGGCATGCTGCGCCGGGCCGGCATCGCGCAGGCCATCGTCAACGACCCGCGGCTGCTGCTGCTCGACGAGCCGACCGTCGGCCTCGACCCGGAACAGCGACTCGACTTCCGTGAGCTGCTGCGTGACCTCGGCGCCGACAGTTGCGTACTGGTCTCCACCCACCTGGTCGAGGACGTGGCGGCGGCCTGCGCCGACGTCGTCGTGGTCAACGAGGGCCGCCTGGTGTGGCAGGGCGCCACCGAGGCGCTGGCCGCGCAGGGCGACCAGGGGCACGCCGGCGACAGCCCGGCCGAGCGGGGCTACTCCGCGATCCTCCGCGAGCACCGCGCGGCGGCCACCCGATGAACGTCCTGGGTCTTGAGCTGCGCCGTTCCGCGGCGGCCGGTACCGCGCTGATCACCGTGCTGGTCGGGGTCGGCGCGCTGTACGTCGCCACCGGCCGCTGGTCGGACGGCTGGATGGCGCTGGCCATGGCCATCCGGGAGTACCTGCTCCTGTTGTGGCCGCTGGCCCTGGCCGCCGGCGCCTGGCAGGGCCGGCGGGAACACCGGGCCAGGGTCGGCGAGCTGTTCGCCACCACCGCCCGGCCGCGTGCCCAGCGGATGCTGCCGGTCCTCGGCGCGCTGGCCGTCGCCCTGGCGACCGCCTACCTGCTGGTGACCGGGGCGGGCATCGCCTGGATCGTCGGCACCGCCCGGCACCTGCCGCTGCTGAACTTCACGGTCGTCACCGCGGTCGGCGCGTTGTCCCTGGTCGCCGCGGCCTGGCTCGGGCTGGGCATCGGGCGGATGCTGCCCGCCCTGGTGACCGCGCCGGCGCTGGCGGTCGCCGCCGTCCTGCTGGTCTTCCTCAGCGTCGTACGGCTGCCCGACCGGCTGGCCGCCGCGATCTCCCCGGTCCACGGCACCGGCCCGTTCCACGCCTACCAGACGATCGACAACCGGGTCAGCGGCGCGCTCGCGATCTCGATGACCGCGCTCGCCGTGGCCGGGCTGCTGCTGTTCGTGGCCGGCGACTGGCGGGCCCGTACGGCGGCGCTGGTGCCGGTGGCGCTCGGGGTCACCGTCGCGGTCACCGTCCTGCCCCGCGACGAGGACACGCTGAACTGGCCGGTCGACCAGGTCGCGCGGGAGCTGGTGTGCACCGACGACACCCCGACGGTGTGCGTCAGCCGCCTCCACGCCAACGTGCTCGACACGCTGACCCCGCTGGCCCGGGAGGGCCTGGCGGCGCTGACGAGGTTGCCGGACGCGCCGACCGCCGTGCACGAGGACACCCACACGTTCCTGCTCGACGAGGCTGTGCCGCCCCGGGGCGACGCCGTCACGATCCAGGTCCGGATCGACGGGCGTGGCGGGCTGGCCCATCCGGCCGCCGTGGTGCCCGAGGTCGTCGGGGGCCTGGGCGTCCCGTACGACGGGCGTTGCCAGCGCCGCGACGAGGTGGTGGAACGGGCGGCGGCCTACTGGCTGCTGGGCCGTGAGCCGCGCTCCGACGTCGGGGTGGTGCCCGGCATGATCTTCGAGGACCCGGAGATCAACGCCGGGGCGGTCACCCTGTGGCAGGGGTTGCGCGCGCTGCCCGAGGAGGAGGCGCTGGCCCGGGTCACCGCCGTCCGCGACGCCGCCCGGGCCTGCGCGGACCCCACCGGCCTGCTCTCCGGGAGCGCCAGGTGACCCCGACGGCGCTGTACCTGCGTTCGCGGCGCGTGCCGCTGGCCCTGGCGGCGGCCCTCGGCGGCGCGGGAGCGGTCTGGGGGCTGTGGCTGGCCTTCGCCGAGGAGCGGGACGTGGCCTCGATGGTGGTCGTCCTGACCGTCCTGCTGATGGTGGTGGCGTTGGCGCCCACCCTCGCCGGCCCGGACGAGAGCCTGGACCGGACCGCCTCGCGGCGCTGGCCGTGGCGGCGCGCGGCGCACCTGCTCGCCGGGCTGGTGGTGGTGCTCGGGGTCCTGCTGGTCACCCGGCACACCGGGGCGCGGTTCGGGCCGGTCGCCCTGGTGGTGCGCGACGCCGCCGGCCTGCTCGGGCTGACCGCGCTGTGCGCGACGGTGGTCGGCGCGGCCCGGTCGTGGTTCCTGCCGCTGGGCTGGACCGTCGTCGCGGCCGTCTATCCCCAGGCCGGCACGGGGGGAGCGGTCGCGACCTGGCAGGAACAACCGGCCGACGACACCGTCGCCGCGTCGACGGCGGCGGTGCTGGCCGTCGGCGGGCTGATCGCCTACTCGGTCGCCGGCCCGGCCCGCAGGTTCGCGTCCGAGTAGACCGTCGGCCGGAGCTGCGCTGAGGGTCGTCTATGTTGCCGGAGCGGGTCCGGGCGTGCTGGAATGGCTGGTATCAGCCGCAGCGCGGGGGCAACCGCGCTGGGAACGGCCAGCACGGGAGCCACGGCAGTGTCGGCAGCGCGTCGCTTTGGCAGACGCTCGCGCGCCGTGCCGTCGGGCCGCCTCCACGACGACGGGCACCGGGTTCCGGGCAGGTGTCTCCGCCGTACGTGACCGCGGGAAGCGTCCCGTGACCGTCCGGCGCGGCTCGGACGCCCGACCCGCCGGCGGCGTCCGAGGTGACCTGCCAACGCAGCAGTACCGGCGACGAGGTGGAGAGGTAATCATGATTTCCCGGGAGAGTTTCGCGGGGTGGCACCGGAACCGCTTCGTGTGGGTGGCGGTGATCCTGCTGGTGGTGTCGGCCGGCGCGGTGGCGCTGGTCAGGTCGACCGGCTCGGAGCCGGAGCCGGCGGATCTGCAGGCCCAGATCGTCGCCCGGATGCGTACCACGCTCGAACAGGCGGACCCGGGCCAGCACAACCACGCCGGGCACGCCGTGCAGCAGGTGGCCAACGGTGAGGAGGAGAAACCGGCGGTGGTCTGCGGGGTCCACGTCTACGGCTACGAGCCGACCGAGGCCGCCGAGCTGACCGACGTACGCACGGTCTACGCCTTCCACCTCTGTGGGGTCGCCGAGCAGAAGCGCCCCTGGGACGTGGCGGTCAAACTGGCCGGCCCGTTGATCATGGACATGTCCACCGAGCCGGTGGGCATCCAGGTGGTCGAGGCGACCGAGAACGTCAGGTTCATCGACCGACTGCGGGAGATGTTCCCGGCCAGGTACGCGGACCTGGCCGCCAAGGAGGCGCTGGGCGACACGGAGATGTTGAGCCTGCGCCGCCGGTACGACGCCGCGGCCGGGCTCTGACCGGCGGCGGGGAGGACGTCGCCCAACCGTCGCGGCCCCGCGCGCCCAACCGTCGCGGAACGGCGCAGCGGGTCCATCCGTCGCGGGTGGCCCCGCGCCCGGCCCGGGTGCGGGCGCGGAGCCCGGGCGTGGTCAGCGGACCAGGACGCCCACCAGCGTGCCGATGCTGGCGACGAGCGCGGCGATGATCGGGCTGAGCGCCTTGATGTACGCCAGGACGATCCGGTGCCGGTCCGTCGGGTCGGCAGCGGTCTCGTGCTCGTCCTCTGGTGTCTCGAAGTCTGACCCGTGAGGGGCTACAGTCAACATGACTCCTTCCGTCGCGTGCGGTCGGGTCGATTGCGGCGTCCGGTGCCAGCCGGGCGCCGCCTCTTTTGGGCGGCGCTGAGCCGATCGACCGTTAGAGCATCCTCCGGCGGAAGGGCTAGCACAAGGGTCGATTTTTGACTGTCGGGTAGCTGACAGTCGTATGCATCGCACTAAGAAAATTTCGGCGTCATCCCTTGCCAACAGCGAATTCCCGTGAAGCGTGACGTCGTACGGTGACCGGTCGGACAGCGCCGGGTGAGATCAGATCGGGTACGCGAGCGTCGCCGGGCCACGGGCGTTCCGTGACCCGGCGACGTGACCCCGGGGTGGCGAGCGTCCTTACTGCTGGATCGGGTTGCCGTCGTTGCCGCAGATGTAGCCGGCGACGATGCAGTTGGTGACCCGTCGCTGCAACTCGGCGGCGTTCCAGGCGTTGAAGAAGTCGCCGTGGAAGGTGTAACCGGGAGCGGAGGTGACGTTGGCTCCGTTGCGGGTGCCGGCCAGGCTCAGCCCGCCACCGGTGACCGGGTACGTGATGAGCAGCTCCAGCCTCGGCACCGGCACCGGGTGGCTCGACGGGCAGTAGCCGCCCGCCCCACCGATGCCGAACGCCATGTGGCTCTTGTGGTCGGCGCTGTCCAGGTTCTTCCCGTCCCAGCAGGTGGGGAAGTCCAGGTAGGTCTCCAGTCTGGAGCCGGCCGGGCAGCTCATGAAGTCCCGGCTGGCCTCCGGGTAGCCCCGGCACGACCAGCGGGCGGCCGGGTTCTGGTCGGCGCTGGTGGCGAGCGGGTTGCCGACCACCATCTTCAGGCCCCGGGGGTGCGGCTTGACGTTCAGCCGGTCGGTGATCCCCTGGTAGTAGACCGTGACGTGCTCCGGCGCCTTCGGCACTCCGTTCTGGTAGAGGGTCGGCACCCAGTACGCGGAGAGGTCCACGCTCGGGTTGCAGGTGGTGGTGCCGGAGGCCAGCGACGTCAGGGTGGAGTACGCGTCGGTGGTCCGGTTGCCGAAGAACTCGTGCACGTGCGAGGTCCCCGCCTGCCCCCACCGGACGATCGGGTCGTCGGGCGAGCGGCCCTTGCTGCTGCAGTCGGCCCGGAACTCCGAGCCGCGCACCGGGGCGAGCTGGAGGGCGAGCGCGGCGGCCTCCTGCTCCGGGCTCAGCACGTACGCGTGACCGGAGTGGTCGCCGCCGGTGGGGCCGGTGGCCGCCTGCGCGTCCACCGTGCCCCGGTCGGTCATCGCGCCGCCCGCGAGCACGGTGACCAGGGCGACGGCCAGCGCGCCGAGACGGCGTAGGTGCGGCTGGCGGTGGGTCGGGTCGGCGCTGTCGCGCCGGGGGGTGAGCCGCATGTCTCCTCCTTGCCCCGGGCCGCCGGGGGACCGGCGCGCCGGGGAGCCGGCCCGTAGCGACGGGCCGTCGACGGAATGGAACGTGAGAGCGCTCTCTCATCTCTTGATAGCCGTACACGACGATGTATGTCAATGCCGGCGATTTCGGGAAAGCGCGCGATCCGGGCCGCCGCAGCCCTCGGCCCGGCGTCACCGCCACCGCCACCGCCGCCGACCGGTCGCCGCCACCGCCGCCGACCTGTGCCGCCGCCGGGGCGGCCGAAGAGAGCAACACCGAAGAAGAGTCCGGGCCGGCGAGCGTGACACGGTGCACGGGATTCCATCCGACCGAAAGGGCTGCCATGGCGCACATCGAGCTCGGCGTCGACGAGAAGATCTTCCCGGGCATCTCCGGGCCGATGCGGTACCGGCCGGAGACCGCCAAGCCCCTCAACGAGCTGGCCGAGGTGCTGCTGCGCGCCCCGAACTCACTCACCCCGGGCGAGCGGGAGCTGATCGCCGCGTACGTCTCCGGGCTGAACGAGTGCCGGTTCTGCTGCTCGTCCCACTCTGCCTTCGCCGCCGCCCAACTCGACGAGGGGATGACCCTGGTCGACCAGGTGCGCGCCGACCCCGACAGCGCGCCGATCTCGACGAAGCTGCGCGCCCTGCTGCGGATCGCCGGCGCCGTCCAGGAGACCGGCCGGAAGGTGACGACCGAGCTGGTCGGGGCCGCCCGCGCCGAGGGCGCGACCGACCTGGAGATCCACGACACGGTGCTGATCGCCGCCGCGTTCTGCATGTTCAACAGGTACGTCGACGGTCTCGGCACGTTCGCGCCGGAGGCCCCCGAGGCGTACGAGGCGGTCGCCCGGCGGATCGTCACGCACGGCTACGGCAGCGCCGTCACCACCGAGGGTTGACCGGGCACGGTCGACCGCGACCCCGCGCTGTCGCCTCGCCCCCGCCCGGCCCGCGCCCGGTGGTCACGCGCTCCCGCCCGACTGTCCGCGCTCCCGGACTGTCCGCGCTGCCGCCCGACTGTCCGCGCTCCCGCCCGGCCGCCCCGGGGCGGCCGGGCGGCAGCGGTCAGCGGGCGGGCAGTTGGGCGGCGTGCGTCAACACCTCGTCGACCAGCCCGTACTCGCGGGCCTGCTCGGCGGTGAACCAGCGGTCCCGGTCCGAGTCGCGTTCGATCTCCGCCACGGTGCGCCCGCTGTGCCGGGCGATCAACTCCTGCATGGTCCGCTTGACGTGGAGCATGTTCTCCGCCTGGATGGTGATGTCGGTGGCGGTGCCGCCCATCCCGCCCGAGGGCTGGTGCATCATGATCCGCGAGTGGGGGAGCGCGTACCGCTTGCCGGCCGCCCCGGCGCAGAGCAGGAACTGACCCATCGACCCGGCGAAGCCGAGCGCCAGCGTCGCCACGTCGTTACGGACGTAACGCATGGTGTCGTAGACGGCCATGCCCGCGCTGACCGAGCCGCCCGGAGAGTTGACGTAGAGGTAGATGTCCCGCTCGCTGTCCTCGGCGGCGAGCAGCAGGATCTGCGCGCAGACCTGGTTGGCGGACTCGTCGGTGACCTCGGTGCCGAGGAAGACGATCCGCTCCCGCAACAACCGCTGGAAGACCTGGTCGCCGAAGGACGGCTGACCGGCGTCCAGCATGCGTGCCCCGTACCCGATCATCGGCTCGCCTCCCCGGGTTGAGTGCCGGCGGGCGGCGCGTACCGCCCGGTGGACCGGCCCGTCCAGCTTGCGCCCGACGGCGCGCGGGAGCCGACCGTTTCTGCCGCCGGCGAATCTGCCGACGGCAGAACGACCCCGACCTTGCGGGTCACGGGCCGACCCGGCCGGTCACCGGCTGGCCGGGCGGACCCGGACGAGCTGGCCGGCGGCCGGGCGGGCCCGGACGAGCTGGCCGGCGGCCGGGCGGGCCCGGACGAGCTGGCCGGGCGGGCGCCCGGCGCGGCTCAGCGGTACGTCTCGACCAGCCGGGGCAGGACAGGCACGGCGTCGTGACGGATCGCCACGCGCGGGCCGACCCCGTGCCGGCCGCTGACACCCGGACGGCCGACGACCGGCGTGGGACGGCGGCTGACGAGCGGCGTGCGGTGGCCGTTCCCGGGGCGGCCCGGCCGACCGGTCGGCGCGGGCCGGCGGGCGGCCAGCCGGGCCGTCGGCGTCTGGTTGGCGGGCGTGGCGGGTCGGGTCGGACCGGGGCGGGCGGCGGCCGACGACAAACGCGTTCCGGCCGGCGTGACCCGCTTTCCGCCCGCTGCCGCGCGGGAGCCGGTCGGCAGGGCCCGCCGGCCGGAGAGCGTCCGGGGCTGCGGGACCGGGGTACGGGGTTCGAGGCGTCGCAGGTCGTCGCGCGCCTCCTCCAGCAGGTCGGAGAGGCGGATGCCCAACGCCCGGCAGATCGCCGCGAGCACCTCCGAGGAGGCCTCCTTGCGGCCCCGCTCGACCTCGGACAGGTAGGGCACGGAGACACCGGCCGTCTCGGCGACCTCACGCAGGGTGCGGCCCTGACCGATGCGCAGTCGGCGCAGGACCCCACCGATCACCCGGCGTAGCAACGACATGCGGCCTCCTCGGTTGGCGACTCTGCCCATTCTGCCGCTTTCCGTCGCTCCGGGCGGCCCCTGCGGCCGGCGCCGGGGCGGATGTCGGGGAGGGACCCTTCCGGTACCTCCGGGCGTCCGGAAGGGCGTCCGCCTCGAATCGAACTCCCGGGCGGCCGGGCGGCGGGGGAACCGCTATCTTGGGCACGTGCAGGCGGCCCGGCGACCGGGGCGGCCACCGGCCATCCCGCAGGCGGGACAGGAGCGACAGTGATCCATTTTCCCGCGCAGCGACGGGGGCCGCTCAGCGCGTTGAGTCTGCGCCTGGCCGCCGCGGTCGGCCTGGTCTGTGCCGTGGTCGCGGCGGTCTACCTGGGCCGCGCCGGCTACCGGGACGTCAACGGGGACGGTCTGACCCTGCTGGACTGCTTCTACTACGCGGTCGTCTCGCTCTCCACCACCGGGTACGGCGACATCGCGCCCGCCTCGAACTCGGCGCGGCTGGTCAACGTCCTCTTCGTCACCCCGGCCCGGGTGCTCTTCCTGATCATCCTGGTCGGCACCACCCTGGAAGTCCTGACCGAGCAGTACCGGACCGGCCGTCGGCTGAACCGGTGGGGGAGAACCGTGAAGGATCACGTCATCATCTGCGGCTACGGCACCAAGGGCCGTAGCGCGATCTCCGCGCTGCTGGAGAACGGCACGGACAAGTCCAGGATCGTCGTGGTCGAGCGCAGTGGCGCGGCGATCCGGCAGGCCACCTCGGAGGGGCTGGTGGCGATCGAGGGCTCGGCGACCCGGTCGGGGGTGCTCAACGAGGCGCACGTCCGCACGGCCAAGGCGGTGATCATCGCGACCGACAGCGACGACGCTTCGGTGCTGGTCGCGCTGACCGTCCGACAGCTCACCGCCGGTCAGGTACGGATCATCGCGGCGGTGCGGGAGGCGGAGAACGCGCCGCTGCTCAAGCAGAGCGGCGCGCACCACGTGATCGTCTCCTCGGCGACCGCGGGCCGGCTGCTCGGCCTCTCCACCTCGGCCCCGCCGCTGATCGACGTGGTGGAGGACCTGCTCACCCCGGGGCAGGGCATGGCGCTGGCGATGCGCTCGGCGGAGCGCGCCGAGGTCGGCCGGTCACCCCGCGAGCTGGACACCCTGGTCATCGCCCTGGTCCGGCGGGGCAAGGTGGTCACCCTCTCCGACCAGGCCGGCGCGGTGATCGAGACCGGCGACATGCTGGTGCACGTCCGGGACGACCGCCCGCAGGCCGCCAGTCAGGTCTGAGCCGCCCGGGCCGCCGGTCGGTCGCCGGGCCCCCAGGCGGACCCGGCCAGCATAGGGCGCCGGGCCCCGGCAGACGGCCGGTCAGCAGGTGTCCGGGTTTTCCGTGACCGCCTCGACGCAGGACGACGGGTGGCCCTGGGTGGCCCGTCGCAACAGGTCGTAGAGCAGGTCCCGTTCACGTGGCGCGAGCGCGCTGAGCACGTCGTCCTCCGCTTCGGCGAGCGCGCACTCGGCCTCGCGGAGCCGTTTCACGCCGGGTTCGGTGAGGCGCACGACGTGCCGACGTCGGTCCTGCGGGGAGCGGCGGCGCTCGATCAGGCCGTCCGCCTCCAGGTCGTTGAGCAGCCCGACCACGTTGGTGCTGTCGAGCTGGAGCGTGCCGGCCAGCGCCTGCTGACCGGTGCCACCCGAGTCGCGTAGCACGGTGAGCGCGACGAGGTGCCGGGGGCGCAGGCCCAACGGCGTCAGCACCGACTCCGAGCGTAGCCGCATCCGCCGGGCCAGGTGCTCCAGCAGCGGCCCGGAGCGGTGCTCCGAGTCGTCTACGGGAACGGCGGACATGTGACCCAGTTTACGCGGACACCGAAAACCTGGCCTGGTATAAATGGTTTGTCCTGCACTAACGATAGATGGAGGGACAACAGATGGCCCACCTGCTGCACATCGACTCGAGCATCCAGGGTGAGCAGTCGATCAGTCGGCGGCTCACCGCGCGGGCCGCCGCGGCCTGGCGCGCCGCGCACCCGGACGGCGCCGTCACCTACCGGGACCTCGGCCGGGACCCGCTGCCGCACCTGGACACCGCCGGAGGGAGGGCCCGGATGACGCCGCCGGACCAGCACACCCCGGCCGAGGCGGCGTCCTGGCGGCTGACCGAAGAGGTGGTGGCCGAGGTGGCGCGGGCCGACACGATCCTGCTCGGGCTGCCGCTGTACAACTACGGCGCGCCGAGCAGCGTGAAGGCCTGGGTGGACCACCTGATCGCCCCCGGCATCGCGTTCGACCCGGCGACCGGCGCCGGCCTGCTCGGCGGTCGTGACTTCGTCGTGCTGGCCACCCGGGGTGGCGGCTACGGCCCGGGCGCCCCGAGGCACGGGTGGGACCACGCCGAGCCGTGGTTGCCGCACGGCATCTCCATGACCGGCCTCGAACCGCGGTTCATCTGCGCCGAACTGACCCTGGCGCCGGTCAACCCGGCCATGGCCGGGCTGATCCCGCTGTACGAGCAGAGCCTCGCGGACGCCGAGCGGGCCGTCGACGAGCTGTGGACGCCGGCGGGGGTGGCGGCCTGACCGGCCACCGTCACACACACGCGAGGGCGGGCCGTTCCCCTGGGGAGCGGCCCGCCCTCGGCGGTGTGGTCGTCAGGTCAGGTCAGGTCAGAGGATCGTCCAGGTGTCGCCGCTGCCGAGCAGGGCGGCGAGCTGCTGCTCGGGCGTCTCGGTGACCTTGGCCTTCGCCTCGGTGACCTGCTGCTGCACGGTGCTGTCGTAGGTGGGCCGCCGCACCGAGCGGAACACGCCGATCGGGGTGTTGCGCAGGTCCAGGCCGGGCAGCCGGCTCAGCGCGAACGCGTACGCCGGGTCGGCGACCGTGGCGTCGTGCGCCATGATCTGCTCGGCGGGGGTGCCGGCGGTCTCCCGGACCTCCAGCCCGAAGGCGCCGGGCGGGTGCACCACGCAGAACTGGCCGTCCCGGCCGAACGTGATCGGCTTGCCGTGCTCCAGCCGGATCAGGAAGTCGTCCCGGGTGTCGGCGTCCTTGAGCTGGTCGAACGCGCCGTCGTTGAAGATGTTGCAGTTCTGGTAGATCTCCACGAAGGCCGAGCCCTCGTGTTCGGCGGCGGCGCGCAGCACCGACTGGAGGTGCTTGCGGTCGGAGTCGATGGTGCGGCCGACGAAGGTCGCCTCCGCCCCCAGCGCCAGCGAGATCGGGTTGAACGGGGCGTCCGCCGAGCCGGCCGGGGTCGACTTGGTGATCTTGCCGACCTCGGAGGTGGGGGAGTACTGCCCCTTGGTCAGCCCGTAGATCCGGTTGTTGAACAGCAGGATCTTGAGGTTGACGTTGCGGCGCAGCGCGTGGATCAGGTGGTTGCCGCCGATGGAGAGGGCGTCACCGTCGCCGGTGACCACCCAGACCGACAGGTCCGGCCGGGACACCGACAGGCCGGTGGCGATCGCCGGCGCGCGGCCGTGGATCGAGTGCATCCCGTACGTGTTCATGTAGTACGGGAACCGCGAGGAGCAGCCGATCCCCGAGACGAAGACGGTGTTCTCCCGGGGGATGTTCAGCTCCGGCATGAACTGCTGCACGGCGGCGAGGATCGCGTAGTCGCCGCAGCCGGGGCACCAGCGCACCTCCTGGTCGGACTTGAAGTCCTTGGTGGTGAGCTTGAGGGCGACGGGCTCAGACATTCTTCAGGACCTCTTCCAGCATCGTCTCCAGCTCGGCGGCGGTGAACGGCAGGCCGCGGACCTGGTTGTACGCGATCGCGTCGACCAGGTAGCGGCCCCGGATCACCTGGGCGAGCTGGCCGAGGTTCATCTCGGGGATGACCACGCGGTCGTAGGAGCGCAGCACCTCGCCGAGGTTCTTCGGCATCGGGGCCAGGTGTCGCAGGTGCGCCTGGGCGACGGAGAGACCGCGCTGACGTACCCGGCGGCAGGCCGCGCCGATCGGGCCGTACGTGGAGCCCCAGCCGAGCACCAGCACCCGGGCGTCGCCGTTCGGGTCCTCGACCTCGATGTCGGGCACCGGGATCGTCTCGATCCGGGCCGCCCGGGTCCGGACCATGAAGTCGTGGTTCGTCGGGTCGTACGAGATGTCGCCGGTCTTGTCGGCCTTCTCCAGACCGCCGATGCGGTGCTCCAGGCCCGGCGTGCCCGGCACGGCCCACGGCCGGGCCAGGGTCTCCGGGTCCCGCAGGTACGGCAGGAAGCTCTTGCCGTCCTCGCTGTTGGGCGCGGTGGCGAAGTCGACCCGCAGGTCGGGCAGGGACGCCACCTCGGGCAGCAGCCACGGCTCGGAGCCGTTGGCGACGTAGTTGTCCGACAGCAGCAGCACCGGCGTGCGGTAGGTCAACGCGATCCGGGCCGCCTCCAGCGCCGCGTGGAAGCAGTCGGAGGGGGACTTCGGGGCGATCACCGCGACCGGGGCCTCGCCGTGCCGGCCGTACAGGGCCATGTTCAGGTCGGCCTGCTCGGTCTTGGTGGGCATGCCGGTGGACGGCCCGGCCCGCTGCACGTCCACGATCACCAGGGGTAGCTCCAGCGCCACCGCGAGCGAGATCGTCTCGCTCTTGAGCGCCACGCCCGGGCCGCTGGTGGTGGTGATGCCGAGCGCGCCGCCGTACGACGCGCCGAGCGCCGCGCCGACCGCGGCGATCTCGTCCTCGGCCTGCATGGTGACCACGCCGAACCGCTTGTGCTTGCTCAGCTCGTGCAGGATGTCCGAGGCCGGGGTGATCGGGTACGCGCCGAGGAACACCGGCAGCCCGGAGCGCACCCCGGCGGCGACCAGCCCCAGCGACAGCGCCGCGTTGCCGGTGATGTTGCGGTAGGTGCCCGGCTGCATCTTCGCCGGCTTGACCTCGTACCGCACGGAGAAGGAGTCGGTGGTCTCGCCGAAGTTCCAGCCGGCCTTGAACGCGGCGATGTTCGCGGCGACCAGGTGCGGCCGGGTGGCGAACTTGCGCTCCAGGAACCGCAGGGTCGACTCGTACGGGCGGGAGTACATCCAGGAGAGCAGGCCGAGGGCGAACATGTTCTTGGCCCGCTCGGCGTCCTTCTTGGACACCTCCAGCTCGGCGAGCGCGCCGACCGTCATCGAGGTCAGCGCGACCGGGTGCACCGCCCAGCCGGAGAGGGTGTCGTCCTCCAGCGGGTTGCTCTGGTAACCCACCTTGGCGAGGTTGCGTTTGGTGAACTCGTCGGTGTTGACGATGATGTCCGCGCCCCGGGGCAGGTCGTGCAGGTTCGCCTTGAGCGCCGCCGGGTTCATCGCGACCAGCACGTTCGGCGCGTCACCCGGGGTGAGGATGTCGTAGTCGGCGAAGTGGACCTGGAAGCTGGACACCCCGGGGAGGGTGCCGGCGGGGGCGCGGATCTCGGCCGGGAAGTTCGGCAGGGTGGAGATGTCGTTGCCGAGCTGCGCCGTCTCGGAGGTGAACCGGTCGCCGGTGAGTTGCATGCCGTCGCCGGAGTCACCGGCGAACCGGATGACCACCCGGTCGAGTTGGCGGATCTGCTTGCTCACGCCTGCACCTCGCTTCGCGCGGCCCGGTCGCACGGGCGGCCGATCTTCCTGCTGACCTCGCCTTGCCCGGCCACCTGACCTCCTTGGACGCACTACTGGGGCGGACCCGGCGATGTGCCCCGGCCGGATTCGCTCGCGTTCGGCACCTGAGAGCCTACGTCGGACCGGGGCCCGTCCCGGGTGTCAGGTCCGCCGAGTGGGACCGCCCTCTCATACGGAATGTACGGTTACGAGGTAGTTCAAGGCCAGCGTCGTAACCCAGATCACCGGCGAGATTGCTCAATATCGATCGATGAGGATCATTCGGATGCGCCGGGGCTGCCCGTCGCCCCGCCCGGCGGGGCGGCCAGCCGGCGGCGCAACGACGTGGTCGCCAACGTCAACGCCAGCACCACCAGCAACCCCGAGACGACGATCAGCAGGATCGCCGTCCGCTGCGCCGAGCTCAGCCCGCCGGCCGGATCCGGCCGGTCGACCGACCCGCCGAGCACGCCCTGCGAGCCGGTCGGCTGGGGCGTACCGACCGCGGGCGCGGTCAACGAGGCGGCGGCGGTGATCCGGAAACTCATCTGGACCCGCCGGCTCGCGCCGTTACGCGGGTCGAGCTGCCCGGCCACCGCGCCGGCCAGCGGGGCCGACCGTTGCGCCTCCGGCGTCGCGGCCACCGGCAGCCGCAGCACCGCCGTCCGCCCCGCCGGCACCGTGCCCACCTGGCACCGGGCCCGCCCGTCGGCCGCCGACACGCAGCCGGCCGGCGGCGTCGACACGGTCACCCCGTCCGGCAGGGTCACCTCGACCAGCCCACGCGCGTCCACCGTGCCGGTGTTGCCCAGCCGGACCTCCAGCGAGCTCGGCCCGCCGCTGATGTCGAAGGCCACCTCGTCGGTCCCCAACGCGATGCCGGGCACCGGCGGGCCGGGCGGGAACAACACCGCGAAGCCCTCGTCGTCCCGCGCCGAACCGGTCCCGCCCGGGGCGGTCGCCGTCACCGACACCGTGCCGCCGAGCGGCATCCGTCGCCACGCGTCACCACTCACCCGTACCCGGATCAGGCTGCTGAACCGAGCGCCCGGGGCGGTCGTCCACGCGCCGCAGCGGTAGCCGCCGTCCCCGGCCGCCGCGCACCCCGGCGTCCCGGCGTCGGTCACGCCCGGGGGCAGGACGTAGGTGAGGCTGAGCCGCTCCGCCACCGCGCCGGTGTTGGTCACCGTGACCTGGAGGGTCGCCGTGCTGCTCGCCGCGTTCCAGTACGCCTCGGCCAGTCGTACGTCGCCGGTGGTGACCCGGACCCCGAGCGGGGCGTCCGGCCGCCCGCCGTCGGCGGGTCCGCTCGGTGGGGTCGGCGGCGGCGGCAGGGTCGGCCGGGGGTCAGCCGTCGTCGGGGCGACGGTCGGTGGGGCGGCCGAGGTGACGATCACGGTGGGTAGCGGATCGGGCGCGGTGCTGGCAGGCGGAGCGGAGGTCTCGACCGGCGGGCGCACCGTGGGCGGAGCGTCCGTCGGCGCCGGCGGCTCGGTGCCCGGCGGCGGGTCCGTCGGCGTCTGGTCACCCTCGCCCACCGGCTGGGTGACGAGGAGTGACGCCTGCCCGAAGGTGGGGCCGGCGGTCGCCAGCCCGGGCGCCGCCGCCACCGCGACCGCGACCCCGACCGAGACCGCCAGCAGGGGGTCCACCCATCGACCCCGGGGACGCTCTCCGGGAGGTACGGCCGGGTCGGTCATCGTTCCTCCGGTGACAACGGGTGATGATTCATTATTCGGTAACAGTTGCCGGATGACACCAGTCCCGGCGTGAAACAGTTCCGTAACGTGTTCGGCTCGGCCGGTCGGCCGGTAGGCTGACCGACCATGGGTGGATACCTGGGCTCGTACGCGACGCTCGGGCTGCTGCTGGGCGCGAGCGTCCTCTTCTTCCTGGTGGCGTTCTCGGCCAACCGGGTGTTACGTCCGGCCCGCCCGGCCGACCCGCCCGGCAAACGCGCCAGCTACGAGTGCGGCCTCGACCCGGTGGGCGGCGACTGGGCGCAGGCGCAGATCCGCTACTACGTCTACGCCTACCTGTACGTGCTCTTCGCCGTCGAGGCGGTGTTCCTCTTCCCCTGGGCGGTGGTCTTCGACCGGCCCGGCTTCGGGCTGGTCACGGTCGCCGAGATGGGCATCTTCGTGGCCGTGCTCGCGTTGGGCGTCCTCTACGCCTGGCGGAAGAACATCCTCCGCTGGACCTGACCGTCAGGCGAGGCCGACGGTCACCCGGCTCAGGCGAGGCCGCGACGGGTCAGGACGGGCGGCCGGTCGCCCCGGATCGAGGCCACCATGTCCAACACCCGCCGGGTCTGCCGTACCTGGTGCGCCCGGAACACCCGCGCGCCCAGCCAGGCCGACACGGCGGTGGCGGCCAGCGTGCCCTCCAGCCGCTCGGCCACCGGCAGGTCCAGCGTCTCGCCGATGAAGTCCTTGTTCGACAGGGCCACCAGCAGCGGCCAGCCGGTGCCGGCCAGCTCGCCCAGCCGCCGGGTGATCTCCAGGGAGTGCCGGGTGTTCTTGCCGAAGTCGTGCGCCGGGTCGATCAGGATGCCGTCCGGACGCACCCCGAGCGAGACCGCGCGATCGGCCAGCCCGGTCACCGTGGTGAGCACGTCCGTCACCACGTCGTCGAAGGCCGCCCGGTGCGGTCGGGTCCGCGGCGTCAGCCCGCCGGCGTGCGAGCAGACCAGCCCCGCGCCGGTGTCGGCGGCCACCCGGGCGAGCGCCGGATCCGCGCCGGACCAGGTGTCGTTGAGCAGGTCCGCCCCGGCGGCCACCGCCTCCACCGCCACCTCGGCCCGCCAGGTGTCGATCGAGATGACCACGTCGGGAAAGCCGGCCCGTACGGCCGCGATCGTGTCGACCGTACGGCGGATCTCCTCGGCGACGTCGACGTCCTCGCCGGGGCCGGCCTTGACCCCGCCGATGTCGATGATCTCCGCGCCCTCGTCCACCGCCTGCTCGACGGCGCGCAGCGCGCTGTCGGCGGCGTAGGTGGCGCCCCGGTCGAAGAACGAGTCCGGCGTGCGGTTGACGATCGCCATCACCACCAGGTCGCCCGGAGCGAACGTGCGTCCACCGAGTCGTAGCGCCCCGGCCATGCCGCCTCCCCGAAACCCGCCCCTGGTGAAACCGGACCGTCCCAGCATAGGAAGGGCCCCTTTCCGACGCCGGGGCGGGCGACGACGGCGCGCGGTATGTCGTCGGGGGTCGCTCGGGAGGCGATCGGCATGCCACGATCTGTGCATGGGTCAGCTTCTGCTCCTGCTGGTCGTGGCGTTGACCGTCGCGGCGGTGGTTTTCGGTGTGACGGTTCTGGTGACCGGCCGCGATCCGGGCCTGGCGCCGGTCGAGCCGGACGGTCGGGCGGTGCCGCTGCCCGGTGGCCGTCCGCTCGCCGAGCCGGACATCGGTGGGGTCCGTTTCGATACCGCGCTGCGCGGGTACCGGATGGACCAGGTCGACCAGGCGATGCGCCGGGCGGCGTACGACATCGGGTACAAGTCCGAGTTGATCGAGGTGCTGGAAGCGGAGGTCGACGCCTTGCGGGACGGACGAGCCGCCGAGGCCGAGAAGCTGCGCGAGACGCGGCTCAGCGCCGCCGCCACGGCGACCCCCGTGACGCCCGACGCCACCGGGGAGACCGCCACCGGGGAGACCGCCACCGACGTCCCCGGGAAGACCGCTACCGTCGATGGTGACGCTCCCGCCGCGTCGGAAACCGCGGCCCCGGCGGACGCCGCTTCGGAGCCGGCCGCTCCGGCCTCCGTCGCGTCGGAGCCGGCCGCTCCGAAGGTCGCCGCCGACGGGCTCACCGTCCGTCGCCCCGTCGCCGAGCCGGCCGGGGACCCCGTCGAGCCGGCCGGGGACGCCACCGAGCCGGCCGGGGACCCCGCCGAGCCGGCCGGGGACGCCACCGAGCGGGCCGGGAAGGCGTCGTCGCCCGGCGCCGGAGTGGTCGCCGGGTCGGAGCCGGCGTGATCGGACCAGGTGGGTCGGAGGAGCTGCGCGAGGCGGCCCGGCCGGGGGCCGGTGAGGTCACCGCCACGGTGATCGTCGAGGCCCCCGCCGAGCGGGTCTTCGCCGCCCTCACCGCCTGGGAACGACAGTCGGAGTGGATTCCGTTCACCACCGTCCGGGTGGTCGAGGGCGACGGCGGGGAGGGCAGCCTGATCGAGGCGGTCACCGCCGTCGGGCCGGCCATGCTGCGCGACGAGATGCGGGTGGTCCGGGTCGACGCGCCGTACGAGGTGGGGGTGGTCCACTGCGGTCGGCTGCTGCGCGGCCCCGGTGTGCTGCGCTGCACCCCGATGGGCCCGGACCGGACCCAGGTGGTCTGGCACGAGTGGTTCCACCTGCCGGGCGGCCCGGCCGGGCGGCTCGCCTGGCCGGTGCTCTGGCCCGGCTCCAAGGTGAGCCTCACCCAGGCGCTCCGGAAGTTCGGCCGGCTGGTCGAGCAGGGCCGGCTGCCCTGACCGGGGCGGTCACCCGCCCGGCGGGTGACCTACCGTGTACGCCGTGAACGACCTGGTGACCGGCGCCGACGGGCTGCCCCGCTGCGCGTGGGGCGGGAGCACCCCGGACTACGTCGTCTACCACGACGACGAGTGGGGGCGACCGGTGCGCGGCGACGACGCCCTCTACGAGCGGATCTGCCTGGAGGCGTTCCAGTCCGGCCTGTCCTGGCTGACCATCCTGCGCAAACGGCAGGCGTTCCGGCGGGCCTTCGACGGGTTCCGGATCGCCACCGTCGCCCGCTACGGCGAGGCCGACGTGGCCCGGCTCCTCGCCGACGCCGGCATCGTCCGCAACCGGGCCAAGATCGAGGCCGCCGTCGGGAACGCGCGGGCCGCGCTGGACCTGCCCGAGGGGCTGTCCGCGCTGCTCTGGTCGTTCGCCCCGGCCAGCCGTGGGGCGCGCCCCCGGACGCTGGCCGAGGTGCCGGCGACCACCCCCGAGTCGACCGCGCTGGCCCGCGCGCTCAAGAAGCGCGGGTTCCGCTTCGTCGGCCCCACCACGGCGTACGCGCTGATGCAGGCCACCGGCATGGTCGACGACCACCTGTCCGGCTGTCACGTCGTGGCCGCCGAGGCGGCGTGATGGGATGACGGTCATGACGGACACCGACCACCCGGGCCGCACCGCCGCCGCCGACCGCGCCTGGACGGTGCTGCTCCCCGCCGACAGGTACGAGGCCGAGCGGCTCGTGCACCACGACACCCTGGAGTTGACCGGGCTGGCGGCCCGGCCCCGGCCCGCGCCCGGTGACCCGGTGGCGGTGGTGGTGGCCGGGGAGTCGCCGCTGCTGGTGGCGCTCGGCCGGATCAGCTCGCCACCCGCGGGGGAGGCACCCGCGCGGGAGGCAGCCGCGCCGCTGGTGGTGGCGTACACCCGGTGGGCCTTCGACGAGCCGGTGCCCGCCGACGGGCTCCCCCTCGACGGACCGGTCAGTGAGCTGCCCGCGGACCGCTGGCGCAGCCTGGCCGACCGGCTCGGCCCGCCCCCGCCCCGGCGGTCCTGGCTGGTCAGCCTGGACCTGCCGATCGAGGCGGCCACCCCGGCGGAGGCGGTCCGGCTCTTCTGGTCGTACGTCCGGGAGCTGGGCCCCCGGGAGCTGCCCGCGTACGTCTCGCCGAGCGGCGACGAACTGGCCATGCAGGCGTTCGTGCTGGGCGTCGAGGCGAACCAGGACCCGGAGGAGGACGACTGACCGGCGGCGGCCGGCTCAGCTCCCCTGGAAGACCGGCCGCTCCTTGTTGACGAAGGCGAGCGTGGCGGCCCGATGGTCGGCGGTGCCCCCGCAGATCGTCTGGGCCTGCGCCTCGGCGGCCAACGCGTCGGCCAGGGTGCCGGCGTCGGCGATGGAGAGCTGACGCTTGATCGCCCCGTACGCGACGGTGGGGCCGGCGGCGAGCCGGGCGGCCAGCTCCTGCGCGGTCGGCAGCACCTGCTCGTCGTCGTCGACCAGCCGGTTGAGCAGCCCGATCTGGCAGGCCTCCTCGGCGCGTACCGGCTCGGCGAGCATCAGCAGCTCGACCGCCTTGGCATGGCCGACCAGCCGGGGCAGGGTCCAGGACGCTCCGGTGTCGGCGGCCAGCCCGACCTTCGCGAAGGCCATCAGGAAGCTGGTCTTCGGGCCGCCGACGCGAATGTCGGCCAGGAAGGCCAGCGACGCGCCGGCCCCGGCGGCCATGCCGCGTACCGCCGCCACCACCGGCTTGGGAAGGTTGGCCAGGCGGGCGGCGATCGGGTTGTAGTGGGCCCGGACCGTGGCCAGCGGGTCGACCCGGCTCGACTCCAGGGTGCTCACGTGCTCGCGCAGGTCCTGCCCGGCGCAGAACTGCCCGCCCGCCCCGGCGAGCACCACCGCCCGGCAGGACCGGTCCGCCTCCAGCTCGCCCAGCGCGTCCCGGAGCGCCTCCTTGAGCGCCACGTCGAGCGCGTTCATCGCGTCCGGGCGGTTCAGCGTCAGGGTGACGACGGCGTCGGTGCGGTCCACGAGCAGCGGCTCGGTCACGTTTCTAACGACCTTTCTGTCGTACGGCGCGGTTGCTGAGGTCGAGGCAGCGCTCCACGTACCGGTCGGCGGCGGGCCGGAGCCGGGCCGCGTGCCGGTCGAAGAAGCTGGCCGCGCTGGTGCCGGGCCAGCGCTCGGGAAGCAGCGCCGGGGGCAACTGCGGATCCTTGAACAGAAACGTACGCCACGCGTGCACGAGCCGGAATCGGGCGGCGTACGCCTCCTCGTCGCCGCTGCGCGCGGTGACCGTGGCCAGCAGGGGGCGCTGCTCGGCGACGAACTCCTCGTACGCCCGGCCGATCTCGGCGAGGTCCCAGGCGCGGCGGACCATCGCCACCGCGCCGGGCGTGCCGGCGGCGTGCGCGGCGGTGAAGCGTTCGTGCCGGACGTCGGCCTCGGCCAGGAGGCCGTCGACGTCATCGGCCGCCCGGGTGGCCACCCAGGTCTGCTCGTCGAGGGCGCCGTAGCCCAGGAACTGGAGGTTGGCGGCGAGCCGGTGCCGGTCCCGCCGGCCGGCCGGACCGTCGAGGACGAGCAGGTCGAAACGCCCGTCCCAGTTGACCTTGCCGGTGCGGTAGACCCGGGCGGCGGCTTCGTCGAGTCGCCGGGCCGCCTTGGGTGTGATCGAATAGCCTGGCCCGGTGGCCAGCCGGATCGGGTCCAGCCAGCCCTGCCGCACCATCCGGGAGACCGCGGTCCGTACGGCCGGCGGGGCGATCCCGAGCGGCGCG
Organism: Micromonospora sp. WMMD882; assembly: GCF_027497255.1. NCBI lineage: Bacteria > Bacillati > Actinomycetota > Actinomycetes > Micromonosporales > Micromonosporaceae > Micromonospora > Micromonospora sp. WMMD882. The sequence goes on along the minus strand of NZ_CP114903.1, from coordinate 3,711,051 downwards.
AGCAACCTGACCAGCGCAGCGACGGGCGCCCGGCCACCCCGGGGACGGAGGTGGTCGCCGTACAGGTCGAAGAGTGCCGACCGTGCCTGCATGACCGCACATTGTGACAGGCCTTCTCAGGATAAGCTAGATGCTGTTACATCAATGCTGCCTCGGTTTGGGTCCGGCGGTGTTCATCAGGGAAAATCGTGGGTCGGCACCGCGCGTTGGCGTGGTGGGTTTAACGCGAAGTGGCTGTGGGGCAACCCACCGACCCTGGTGTAGGTCTGAGGGGAGACAACATGGCGGCGATGAAGCCGCGGACGGGCGACGGTCCGCTGGAGGTCACCAAGGAGGGCCGGGGCATCGTCATGCGGGTTCCGCTGGAGGGTGGTGGCCGGCTCGTCGTCGAGATGACTCCCGACGAGGCCAACGCGCTCGGTGACGCGTTGAAGGCAGCCGCCGGCTGATGGAGGAGTGGTCCGGGCGGTAGCCGTCGCCCGGGCGGTCCGAACGACCCTGAGCCACCGGTCCGCCGGTGGCTCAGGGTCTTCATGTCCCGAAAGAATTCTGGAGGTACGGCAGCGTGCTGGACATCCGTCTGGTCGGCGACCCCGGGCAGTGCGACACCCTCGTCCTGCCGGTCCGCGGCGTGGCGGCGGACCCGGACCCGGACACCCGGGCCGAGCTGCTCCCGCCGGCCGCGCTGCCGTACCCCGGTGACCTGGCCGCCGAGGCGTCGGCCCTGGTCCCGCTGGCCCGGCTGACCGGCCGCGCCGGTGAGATCCGGGCGCACCTGCGGCCGGCGGGCTCACCGTCGCGGCTGGTGCTGGTCGGGGTCGGCGCGGGGACCGAGGCGGACTGGCGGGCCGCCGGGGCGGCGCTGGTCCGGGCCGTGGCGGAGGAGACACGTGTCACGTTGGCCCTGCCCGCCGACGTGCCACCCGCCGCCGTGCGGGGCGTGGCCGAGGGCGCGCTGCTCGGGTCGTACCGGTTCCGGATGACCGGGACCGGGACGGACCCGGCGCTGGCCGAGGTGACGGTGGCGGTCACCGACCCGCAGCGGTACGCCGCCGCGTTCGACACCGCCCGCGCCACCGCCCGGATGACCCGGTTCGCCCGGGACCTGACCAACATGCCCTCGTCGGTGAAGAGCCCCGAGTGGTTCGCCGGGCAGGTCGACACGGCCCGCGCCGGCCTGGCCGACCTGGACCTGCGCGTCTGGCAGCCGGACGAGTTGACCGGCGCGGGCTTCGGCGGCCTGCTCGCCGTCGGCGGCGGCTCGGCCCGGGGGCCCCGCCTGGTCGAGCTGAGCTGGCGGCCGGCCGACGCCACCCGGCACGTGGTGCTGGTCGGCAAGGGCATCACCTTCGACACCGGCGGCATCTCGATCAAGCCGGTGCCGGCGATGAAGCTCATGCGCAAGGACATGGCCGGCGCGGCAGCCGTGGTCGCCGCCACCGTCGGGGCCGCCGCGCTGCGGCTGCCGGTCCGGGTGACCGCCCTCGCGCCGCTCGCCGAGAACATGGTCAGCGGGTCCGCGTTCCGCCCCGGTGACGTCGTCCGGCACTACGGCGGCTCGACCAGCGAGACCACCAACTCCGACGCGGAGGGGCGGCTGGTGCTCGCCGACGCGCTCGCGTACGCGGTGGACCGGCTCGCCCCGGACCTGCTGGTCGACCTGGCCACCCTCACCGGGGCGAACGCGGTCGCGCTCGGGTCGCGTACCGCCGCCCTCTACAGCGACAACGACGAGTTGGCTGCGGCGCTCGTCGACGCCGCCGCCGAGGCGGGCGAGTCGGCCTGGCGGATGCCGCTGGTCGGCGACTACGTCGAGTACCTCGGCAGCGACCTCGCCGACTACTTCAGCGCCCCGGCCCGGGGCGCCGGCTCGGTCGTCGCCGCGCTGTTCCTCCGCGAGTTCACCGGTGACCTGCGGGACCGCTGGGCGCACCTGGACATGTCCGCCCCGTCCTGGGCGTCGGCCGCCGACCGGGAGCTGACCGCCGGGGCCACCGGCTGGGGCGTCCGTACCCTGCTGCGCTGGCTGCCGACCCTGGCGCAGGCCGCGACGCCCTCCTGACGCCCGGCACGGCGGTCGGCGACGCGCTCCCGACGCCCGGGCCGGGCGCCGGCGACGTGCTCCTGACGGCGGGGCGCCGACGGCGCGCTCCTGACGCCGGGGACCGGCGGTGGCGGCGCGCTCAGCAGCGGATCGCGGCCAGCAGACCGTGACCGACCGGCAGCAGCGCGGGCACCCACTCCTCCGACTCGCGGAGCGCCTTGATCGTCTCGCGCAGGGTGACCGTCTCCAGGTCGCGGGCGGCCGGGTCGCCGATCCGGCCGCCGGCCAGCGCGCCGTTGACCGCGAGCACCCCGCCCGGGCGGAGCAGTCGCAGCGCCGCCTCCACGCAGGCGCTCACCCCGGTCACGTCCGCATCCACGAAGAGCAGGTCGTACGCGCCGTCGGCGAGGCGCGGCAGGACGTCCAGGGCGCGTCCGGTGATGATCCGGGTACGGCCCGCCGGGAAGCCCGCCTCGGCGAAGATCCGCCGGGCGATCCGCTGGTGCTCGACCTCCACGTCGATCGTGGTGAGCACCCCGTCGGCCCGCATGCCGCGCAGCAGCCAGACGCCGCTGACCCCGGTGCCGGTGCCGATCTCCACCACCGCGCGGGCGCTGCCGGCGGCGGCGAGCAGCCGCAGGGCGGCGCCGGCGCCGGTGGTCACGGCGTCGACCCCGACCTCCTCGGCGAGGCTGCGCGCGGTGCGCAGGACGAGATCCTCGGCGACGTACGACTCGGCGAACTGCAGGGCCTGCGCCGTCGAACTGCCGGAACTGGCGGCCGTGGCGATGGGACACCTCCTCGGGCGTCGGACCGGCCGGGTGCTGCCCAGCGGGGGCCCCGGTCCGTGGGGCGGGCGGTTGGCGGTATGAGCCTAGAGGCGAGGGCCGGTGGACGCAGTCACGCGGGTGGGGCGTCCGGCCGACCGGGGCGTCCTGCGGCGCACGGTTCGTCGGGGCGGGTCCCCTTCGTCCGCCCTGGCAACCGCTGACCCGGGTGCCGGCATCCGTGCAATCCTGGATGGGTGATCCCGTCTCCCCGCCCACCGGTCGGCGGCGCCGGCCCGGCAGGGCGCGGGCGGGGCTCCGGGACGGACTGGGAGGCACCGACGTGACCGACGGCTGGGACTGGCGTCAGCCGGCCGCAACCCCTCCGGCCCATCCCCCGGTGGGCGGCGCGCCGCCCAGCGGCGGCGTACCCGGCGGAACGACCGGGGGCCTGCGGGGCCTACCGGCCGGCGGCCGGACGTCGCCCGGCGTCGGGGCCGCGTCGCCCTGGTGGTCGGACGCGCTCGCCGATCCGTGGCGGGATCCGGCGACGCCGACCGCCGTGGTGCTGCCGGGCGCCCCGGCCGACGAGGCGGAACCGGAGCCGGTGGTCGACCCGGACGCTCCCGGGCAGCGTCCGGCGCTCCGGCAGGCGTTGCTGATCGCGCTGGTGGCGGCGCTGCTCGCCGGCACCCTCGGCGGGGCCCTCGGGTACGCGTTCGCGGTGCGCGGCGGCGCGGCGGGCGGCACGGTCCTGGGCGCGCAGCCGGGCGACGTGCCGGCGGTCGCCCAGCGCCGGCCCGACTCGTTGGCCGGGGTCGCCGCCCGGGTGCTGCCCAGCGTGGTGACCGTCCGGGTCGGCGGGGTCGCCGGCACCAGCGAGGGCTCCGGCTTCGTCGCCAGCGCCGACGGCCATGTGATCACCAACGACCACGTGGTGGCCGGGGGCGCCGGCCGGGCCACGGTGATCTTCAACGACGGGTCGTCCGCGCCGGCCAGCGTGGTGGGGCAGGATCCGGAGTCCGACATCGCCGTGATCAAGGTCGAGCGGTCCGGGTTGCGTCCGGTGGAGTTCGGTGACTCGGACGCCCTCGCCGTGGGTGACCCGGTGCTCGCCATCGGCTCGCCGCTGTCCCTGGCGAACACGGTCACCGCGGGCATCGTCAGCGCGCTGGACCGGACGATGCGGGCCGGTGAGCCCGGCGGCCCGGTGCGCTACTACGCCGCGATCCAGACCGACGCCGCGGTGAACCACGGCAACTCGGGCGGGCCGCTGGTGGACGGCTCCGGCCGGGTCATCGGCGTGAACTCGACGATCAAGTCCCTGGTCGCCGACGGGCAGGAGGCCGGCAACATCGGTCTCGCCTTCGCCATCCCGATCAACCAGGCAAAACGGATCACCCAGGACATCATCGGCACCGGCCGGGCCCGCCGTACGGTGATCGGCGCGGAGGTGCCCGGGCCGGGCGCGCCGCCCTCCACGGGCGGGGTGCGGCTGGTCGCGGTCGAGCCGTCCGGGCCGGCGGCCGGGGCCGGGCTGAAGGCCGGCGACGTGGTCGTCCGGCTGGCCGGCCGCCCGCTGACCGAGCCGACCGACCTGATCGCCCTGGTCCGCAAGTTCGCCCCCGGCTCGGTGGTGACGGTGGAGTACCGGCGTGGTTCGGCCCGGCAGAGCGCCTCGGTGACGCTGGCCGCGGACGCCAAGTAGCCATCCGTCACCCCCTCCCGGAACCCCCTTCGACGTGCGTACGCTTGCCGGCAGGAGCCGAGGAGGAGACCGCGCGTGTTCGACAACCTGAACTGGTGGGAGATCGGTGCGCTGCTGCTGCTCGCCTTGCTGATCTTCGGGGACCGGCTGCCCAACGTGATCAGCGACGGCCTGCGGATGGTGCGCAACCTGCGGGCCATGGCCCGCAACGCCACCACCGACCTGAGCAAGGAGCTCGGCACCGACATCCAGCTCGAGGACCTGCACCCGAAGGCGTTCATCCGCAAGCACCTGCTCAGCGAGGAGGACGAGCAGGCGATCCGGAAGCCGTTGCAGGGCGTCTACGACAACCTGCGGGCCGACGTCACCGGGGTGCACCAGGAGCTGAAGGACGTGGCCAGCGCGGCGGACGTCCGTACCGCCCAGCCGGCGCCGGCCGCGCCGGTCGCCGCGTCGCCGCCGGTGCCGAGGCCGCGCGCCTTCGACCTCGACGCCACCTGAGCCCGCCGCCACGTGGACGCAGCCACGCACGAGCCCGCCGCCATGTGAGCCCGGCGGCGGCCCGGGGTCGCGGCGCGACCGGCCGGCGGGTGGTCAGCGGCCGGCGGGCTTGAGGCCGAGCGGCTTGCCGAGCAGCGACTCCCGACGTACGGCGAGCCGGTCGGCCACCGCGCCGAGCGCCTTCGCGGCCAGGGCGTCCGGCTCGACCAGCACGATCGGGTTGCCGGCGTCGCCGGCCTCGCGGACCCGGGTGTCCAGCGGGATCTGCCCCAGCAGCGGCACCTGCGCGCCGATCGTCCGGGTCAGCGACTCGGCCACGGTGGCCCCGCCGCCGGCCCCGAAGACCTCCATCCGGGAGCCGTCCGGCAGCTCCAGCCAGGACATGTTCTCGATCACACCGACCACCCGCTGGTGGGTCTGGAGGGCGATCGCGCCGGCCCGTTCCGCCACCTCGGCGGCGGCCGTCTGCGGGGTGGTGACCACGAGGATCTCCGCGTTCGGCAGGAGCTGGGCCAGCGAGATGGCCACGTCGCCGGTGCCCGGCGGCAGGTCCAGCAGGAGGACGTCCAGGTCGCCCCAGTAGACGTCGGCGAGGAACTGCTGCAACGCCCGGTGCAGCATCGGGCCCCGCCACACCACGGCGGCGTTGCCGGCGGTGAACATGCCGATCGAGATGACCTTCACGCCGTGCGCCTGCGGCGGCATGATCATGTCTTCCACCCGGGTCGGGCGGCCGTCCGCGCCGAGCATCCGGGGCACCGAGTGACCGTAGATGTCCGCGTCGACCACGCCGACCGACAGCCCCCGGGCGGCGAGCGCGGCGGCCAGGTTCACCGTCACGCTGGACTTGCCGACGCCGCCCTTGCCGCTGGCCACCGCGTACACCCGGGTCCGCGAGCCGGGCTGGGCGAACGGGATGACCGGCTCGGCGGCGGCCCCGCCGCCGCGCAGCTTCGCCTGCAACGACTGTCGCTGCTCGGGGCTCATCACCCCGAACTCGATCTCCACGCCGGTGATCCCGGGCACCGCGCCCACGGCGGCGGTGATGTCGGCGCGCAGCTTGTCCTTCAGCGGGCAGCCGGCGATGGTGAGCAGCAGCTCGATCCGGACCACGCCGTCGTCGCCGACGATCGCGGAACGGACCATGCCGAGCTCGGTGATCGGCCGGCGGATCTCGGGGTCGTCGACGGTGGCCAGGGCGGCCTGGACGGCGTCGGAGACGGTGCTGACGGGTGCTGACATGCCCGCAATGCTACGTCGCCCGCCGCCGGTCGCCCGCCGCCCGTCGGGCCCACCACCACCGCCCGTCGCCCGTTCGGCGGTCACCGCCGGTCGGGCCCGGGGTCGCCGGTTCGGCGGTCACCGCCGGTCGGGCCCGGGGTCGCCCGGTCGGTCCGGTGGGTCGACCGGGGTGCCCAGGGAGGGCGCGGAGGTCGGACCGCCCTCCTGGTGGCGGCGCTCCAGCCGGTACCGGCGCTGCTGGGCCTCGTCCAGCTCCTCGGCCAGCCGGGCCAGCTCGCTGCGGAGGAAGTCCCGGGTGGCGACCTCGCCCAGGGCGATCCGCAGCGCGGCGATCTCCCGCGCCAGGTACTCGGTGTCCGCCTTCTGCATGGTGGCCCGGCGGCGGTCCTCCTCCAGCGAGACCCGGTCCCGGTCCGCCTGCCGGTTCTGCGCCAGCAGGATCAGCGGCGCGGCGTACGACGCCTGCAACGACAGCACCAGGGTCAGGAACGTGAAGGTGTACGGGTCGAAGCGCAGGTGCGCCGGGGCGAGGGTGTTCCAGCCGAACCAGGCCGCGATGACCACCGTCATGTAGACGATGAAGTTGGCCGTGCCCATGCCCCGGGCGATCCCCTCGGACCACCGGCCGAACGCCTCCGGGTCGAACCGGGGCAGTTTGACCTTGTGCGGCTCGGCCGGCTGGTCCAGCCGGCCGCCGCGACGCTGATCAGCCATTCAGGCCGCCCGTCGACGGCTGGGCCGACAGGCCGGGCAGCGGTTCTGCGGGCACCTCCGTCGGCACGTCCCGGTCCCGCCAGTCCCGGGGCAGGGAGTGGTCGAGCACGTCGTCCACGGTGACCGCGCCGACCAGCCGGTTGTTGCGGTCGACCACCGGCATGGCGACCAGGTCGTAGGTGGCCATCCGGCGGGTGATCTCCGGCAGCGGGGTGGTCTCGCGCAGCGGGTCGATGTCGTTGAGCACCACCCCGCCGAGCAGGTCGGCCGGTGGCTCGCGGAGCAGCCGCTGGAAGTGGACCATGCCGAGGTACCGCCCGGTGGGGGTGGTCATCGGGGCCCGGGTCACGAAGACCTGCGCGGCCACCGCGGGGGAGAGCTGTGGCTCCCGGATCCGGGCCAGCGCCTCGGCGACGGTGGCGTCCGGCGGCATGATCACCGGCTCCGAGGTCATCACGCTGCCCGCCGTGCCCGGGGTGTACTTGAGGAGCTGCCGGACCGGGTCGGCCTCCTCCGGCTCCATCAGGTCGAGCAGCACGTCCTGCTCCGGCGGGGGCAGCTCGTTGAGCAGGTCGGCGGCGTCGTCCGGATCCATCTCCTCCAGGACGTCGGCGGCGCGTTCCCGCCCCAACGCGGAGAGGATCTCGACCTGGTCGTGCTCGGGCAGCTCGCTGAGCACGTCGGCCAGACGTTCGTCGTCCAGGGCCGCCGCGACCTCGTTGCGGCGCAGGTCGGGCAGATCCTGGAGGGCGTTGGCCAGGTCGGCCGGGCGCATGTCCTCCAGGACGGCGAGCAGGTTGGCGGTGCCCCGGGTGTCGCCGAAGCCGGTGAGGCCCCGGACGTTCTCCCAGTCGACCTGGTGCAGGTGCCCCCGACGGGTGAGCCGGCCGGTGTGCTCCCGGACCGCCACCCGGCCGAGGGACCACTCGCCGCCCCGGCTGCGCTCCATGGCCACGTCGACCACCGTGGCGGCCCGGCCGTCGGGCTCGACGCGCACCCGGCGGTCGAGCAGCTCGGCGAGGACCAGCAGCTCGTTGGGGCGTTTCTCGAAACGGCGCAGGTTGAGCGTCCCGGTGCCCAGCACGACCGCGTCGACGTCGAGCGAGGTGACCCGGTTGATGGAGAGGAAGATCCGGCGTCGCATCGGCATCTCGGCGACCAGCCCGACCACCTCCGGGGGACGGCTGGTGGGTCGGATCCGGGCCACCGCGTCACGTACCCGGCCCACCTGGTCGCCGTTCGGATCGAAGACGGCCACTCCGGCGAGTCGGGCGATGTAGACCCGGGTCGGTGTGCTCACGCGGACCAGCCTATGCGCCTAATGTCTATCAACATGTCGACCTTGGCCTACGAGATCGTGGACGTCTTCACCGACCGCCCGTTCGCCGGCAACCCGCTGGCCGTGGTGTTCGGCGCGGAAGGGCTCGCCACCGAGCAGATGCAGTCGCTCGCGCTGGAGTTCAACCTTTCCGAGACGGTGTTCGTGCTGCCCGCCACCCGGGCCGACGCGACATACCGGGCGCGGATCTTCACCCCGGTGTCGGAGCTGCCCTTCGCCGGGCACCCCAGCGTCGGGGCGGCGGTGACCGCCGCCCGCCGGGGCCTGTTCGAGCCGGGCCGGGTCAGCCAGGAGTGCGGGGCCGGGGTGCTGCCGGTCGAGGTGACCGCCACCGGCGCCACGCTGACCGGCGGCATGCCCACGCTCGGGCCGGAGCTGGACGTCGAGCCGCTGCTGGAGGTGACCGGACTCACCCCGGTCGACCACGCCGGCCCGGCCCCCCGGGTGGCCGGCTGCGGGCTGGAGTTCCCCTTCCTGCCGGTACGTCCGGACGCGGTGGCCCGCGCCAGGGTCGACCCGGCGGCGGCGCAGCGGTACGGCGTGGAGCACGTCAGCGTCTTCTCCTGGGATCCGGCAGCGCAAACCGCGCACGCCCGGGTCTTCGTGCCCGGACTCGGGGTGCCCGAGGACCCGGCCACCGGCTCGGCCGCCCTCGGGCTGGGCGTGTGGCTGGTCGCCTCCGGTCTGCTGCCCGGCGACGGCAGGTCGGCGTACACCGTCCGGCAGGGGGTCGAGATCCACCGTCCGTCCCTGCTGAGCTGCACGGTGACCGCGGCCGGCGGCAGCGCGCTCGGCGCGACCGTCACCGGCGAGGTGGTGCCGGTGGCCCGGGGCGAGATCGCGGTGCCCCCGTTCGTCGGGTGAGTTCGGGCGAGAAACGGGTGGCCGGTCGGCGGAGCCGGCCCCGTCGGCTCGGCGGGAACGGGCGCGGTGCGGCAGGATTCCGGGGGTGAGCGACGAGGCGGAGGAGCGGGCGACCACGCCCCTGGTCGACGAGGCGCTGAAGAAGGCCGCCGTGGCCTGGGTACGCGTGCCGGGCGGCCCGGCGCTCGCGCTGTGGTGCGTACCCCTGGACGGCACGCTGCTGGTGGTGAGCGGGCCGGGGGAGCAGACGGCGCCCGGGCTGGCCGAGACGGCCGAGGCCGAGGTGACCCTCCGGGGTGACCACGGCGGACGGATCGTCACCTGGTCGGCGCGGGTGTCCCGGATCACGCCGGGCGGCGACGACTGGGCGACGGCGGCCCCGCTGGTGGCCGGCAAGCGGCTCAACGCCTCCGGCTCCGCCGCCGACCTGGTGTCGCGGTGGGCGGCGGACGGTTGCGCGCTGACCCGGCTGACCCCGGCCCCCGGCGCTCCGCTGGCCGGGGCGTCCCTGCCGGACGACTCGCTCGCCGAGCCGCCCCGGGACACCCCGGCGGCGCGGCCGGCCCGCAAGCCGTTCCGCCTGCACCGGGTGCGCCGCCGCTGACCCGTGCGCCGGCGTCCCGACCCCCGCGCCGCTGGTCCGGGTCGCGCGGTGTCGGCCCGGTCGCGCGGTGTCGGGCCGGGCTGGGCGGTGTCGGGCCGGCTGTGTGAGGATGGTTTCCCGTGCAGTCGTCCCCCCGCCGTCGTCCGCTCGATCCGCTGACCACCGGGGCGGTGGCGCTGGCGGTCGCTGCGGTGTCGTCGGCGGCGCCGCTCATCGCGTTCGCGGCTGCCCCCGCCCTGGCCATCGCCTTCTGGCGGAACGTCATCGCGACCGGGCTCGTCGGCCCCTGGGCGTTGCTGCGGCGACGCGCCGAGTTCCGTCGGCTGCTCACCGTCGACCGGCGGGAGGGCTGGTTGTGCGTCCTGGCCGGGGTGGCCCTGGCCGCGCACTTCGCCACCTGGATGCCGAGCGCGCAGCTCACCACGGTCGCCACCGCGACCGCGCTGGTGGCCACCCAGCCGGTCTGGCAGGGGTTGATCGCCCGGTGGCAGGGCCGCCGGCTGCCGGGGACGGTCTGGGTGGGCATCGGCATCGCCGTGCTCGGCGCGGTGCTGGCCAGCGGGTCCGACTTCGCCGTCTCCGGCCGTGCCTTCGCCGGTGACCTGCTGGCGATCGCCGGCGCGATCTTCGCGGCCGTCTACACCGCCCTCGGCGAGCGGGCCCGGGTCACCGTCAGCACCGCCACCTACACGACCATCTGCTACGCGGTCTGCGGGCTGGTCCTGCTGCTCGGCTGCCTGGTCGGTCGGGTTCCGCTGGGTGGCTTCGACACCGAGACCTGGCTGGTGATCGCGGCCCTGGTGGTCGGGGCGCAACTGCTCGGGCACTCGATGTTCAACTACGCGCTGCGCCGGGTCTCGGCCACCACGATCAGCGTGCTGATCCTGTTGGAGGCGCCCGGCGCGGCGTTGATCGGGTGGGCCTGGCTCGGGCAGCTCCCGCAGCCGCTGGCCCTGCCCGGTCTCGGCGTGCTGCTGCTCGGCACGGCGGTGGTGGTGCTCGGCGGGGCCCGCGCGGGCCGCCGGGTCGCGCCGCCGCCGGTGCCGGCCGAGGCCGGCCCGCCGCCGGTCTGACGGGCCGGTCGCCGGATTCTGTCGCTCTCCGCCCCTAGGCTGTCCCCATGACGTACGACTTCCAGGTCGTCATCGACGCGGCCGCCCCGCACGAGCTCGCCGACTGGTGGGCCGAGACGCTGGGTTGGCGGGTGGAGCCGTCCGACGAGGCGTTCATCCGGCGGATGGTCGACCAGGGGCAGGCCACCGAGGCGGACACCACGACCCACCGGGGCGTCCTGGTATGGCGGGCGGGGGCCGCGATCGTGCACCCCGACTCCGGGCGGCGGGTGCTCTTCCAGACCGTTCCGAAGGCCAAGACGGTGAAGAACCGGCTCCACCTCGACGTCCGGGTCGGTGACGAGGCCAGGGCGGCCGAGGTGGAGCGGCTCGTCAACCGGGGCGCGTCGGTGCTGCACGACGGGCGGCAGGGGCCGTTCTCCTGGGTGACCCTCACCGACCCCGAGGGCAACGAGTTCTGTCTGACCTGAGCCGACCGCCGGCCAGCCGGGCCGCTCACCGCCGTCCGAGGCCGGCTGCGTCCGGGGCTGGCTGTGTCGTCCGGGGCTGGCTGTGTCCCTGGTCCCGCGCCGGGGGCCGGCGCGGGACCAGGGACACCGGACAGGTAGGGCCCGGTCAGTTGGAGTTGACCTCGTCGGGCCGGTCGGCCGGGTCGAGGACGGTCGTGGGCGCGCCGTGCTCGCCGACCGGGGCCGGCGCGGCGTGTGCCACGGCGGTGGCCGGCGTGGCGTCCCGGGTGGCCAGGTGTTGCCGGACCGACCACACCACCGCCGCCACCCAGAGCACGGCGACGACCACGTAATAGGCGTACCGGACGGGGTCGGAGGCGTCGATCCACTCGCTGCGCAGCAGGGTCCGGCCGTTGGTGAGGATGATCACACCGCCGACGGCGGAGCCGAGCACCCGGGGCGGGACCTTGCGGACCAGCCAGGCCGCGATGGGCGCGGCGGCCATTCCGCCGATCAGGAGCGCGAGCACCCAGCCGTAGTCGATGTTCTGCGAGCCGAGCCCGACCAGGAAGCCGAGACTGGCGGCCACCGCCACCAGGAACTCGCTGGTGTCGATCGAGCCGATCACCCGGCGGGGCTCCATCCGTCCGCTGGCCAGGATCGCCGGCGTGCCGACCGGCCCCCAGCCGCCTCCGCCGGTGGCGTCGACGAAGCCGGCGACCAGGCCGAGCGGGCCGAGGAAGCGCTTGCGCAACGGCAGTCCGACGCGTCCGGTCGGCAGGCCGGCCACGGTGAACCGGACCAGCAGGTAGCAGCCGAGGGTGAGCAGGATCAGCGACATGATCGGGGCCGCGGTCGCGGTGGAGAGCCCGGACAGGAAGGTCGCGCCGAGGAAGGCCCCGAGGGCGCCGGGCACGCCCACCCGCCACACCACCCGCCAGTCGACGTTGCCGAATCGCCAGTGCGCGGCACCAGAGACCAGTGTCGTGCCGATTTCTGCGAGATGAACGGTCGCGGACGCGCTGGCCGCGCTCGTGTTGATGGCCAACAGCAATGTGGTGGATGTCACGCCGTACGCCATGCCGAGACTGCCGTCGACCAGTTGTGCCCCGAAACCCACCAGGGCGAGCAGGATCAGTTTACGCACTTTTAACCGCCGATCATGAGGAGGTAATGAGAAGTTGCCGACCGGACACAGGAGGGCGGACATCGGCCCGCGGTCTGCGGATCGTCGAGTGTTTTCGCTGGTGGCGACAGGTGTCGCTGGGCCTACGGGCGGCTGCCGGATGGGCGGGACGGACGGCGGCCGTACGTGGCGAAAAACGATCGTTAAGGGCGACCTGGCCGTCACGCGGGCTAAACCGCGGTCGGCGTATCAACGCGTGAGAGGCCACCCGGGGGGGGGGGCCGTCGGACGTGGGAGCGGGTGCCCTCGCGGCTCGTCGCAGAGCCGAAACGGCAGGTGGTGGCCGCTCACGCGCCGACTGGCCAGGGGGTTGGGTTGCTCCTCGACTCTCACCTCGCTCTCGCGCCAAGTCAGAGCAATTCGATAGGGAATGGCGGCTGGGAGTCGAAAACGGATCGTCCACGGCCGCCGGTCCGCCTGACAAGAGCCTGTCCAAATATTGAGACAGGTTGATACGTCGCATGTTTCTGACGATTGCGCCGCTGGTCAGGCAAATTGTTGCCGAATCTATTAACAATCTCCGGACCGGGTTTTCCGGTGATCCTCCAGCGATCCTCGAGCGCCGCTCGACGGTCACCCCAGGCAGCGACGAATGTATATCCCGCTGTTCCGATAGGAGTTGTCGGTCGCCTTCCGGGCCGGTTTGGCGTTAATCACTCAGTAACAAGCTGCCACTAGCTTGTTACGCATCGCAACATCGACTCATGCGAATTCGGTTCCGGTCACTCACGGTTTGACCGATCCAGACCCGTCGCAACGCGAGACCTTCGCGAACGAAGTGGGAGCCCGATGAGTACTGCAACGTACAAGCGCGACCTCGTCATGGTCGTCAACCCCGGCGGTGCGCTCGAACCCGCCCCGCGCCTGGTCGCCGCCGCTCGTGCCGGCGGCGGGCTGGGGGTTCTGGACCTGGCCGGTGGCGACGACTGGGCGCTGCGGGCGCTCGCCCAGGCCGTCGCCTGGTCGTCCGGGCCGATCGGGATCCGGGTGTCTGCGGACTGCGCGGCCACCCTCGAAGACGTGGAGCGGGTCGCCGCCGACGGCATCGACCTGGTCGTCCTCGGCGCCGACTCGCCGTGGCCGGTGGCCGAACTCGTGGCGCGGTACCGGGTGCTGGTCGAGGTGACCAGCCGGGAGGAGGCCCTCGCCGCCGTCACGGCCGGCGCCAACGGGCTCGTCGCCCGGGGCATGGAGGCCGGTGGACGGGGCGCGGACCTCAGCTCCTTCGTCCTGCTCCAGCGCCTCGTCGCCGACCCCGCGATCGAGCTGCCGATCTGGGTGGCCGGCGGGATCGGTCCGCGTACCGCCGCCGCCTGCCTGGTCGGCGGCGCGACCGGCGTCGTCCTCGACAGCCAGCTCGCCCTGATGCCCGAGTCCGAGCTGCCCGCCGACGTGCAGGCCGCGATCCGCCGGATGGACGGCTCCGAGACCGTGCTGGTCGACGGGGTCCGGGGCATCCGGCGCGGCGGCCCGCACGACGAGAGCTCCGAGCTGCTGCCGGTCGGCCAGGACGGCTGGCTGGCCTCCGTGTTCGCGCAGCGCTGGCCGGACACCGCCGCCGCTGTCCGTGGCCTCCGGGCGGAGCTGCTCGACGCCGTCACCGACGACACCGCCGGTGACCTGCTCGCGCCGGACGCGCCGCTGGCCCGGGCGCTCGGCGTCCGGGTGCCCGTCGCGCAGGGCCCGATGACCCGGGTCAGCGACGAGCCCGGCTTCGCCGCCGCGGTGGCCGCCGACGGTGGCCTGCCGTTCGTCGCGCTGGCCCTCGCCGGCGCGGAGCAGACCCGCCGGATCCTCACCGAGACCGCGGCCCGCCTCGGCGACCAGCCGTGGGGCGTCGGCGTGCTCGGCTTCGCCCCCGAGGAGATCCGCGAGGCCCAGCTCGACGTGATCCGCGAGGTCCGGCCGACCAGCGCGATCATCGCCGGTGGCCGCCCGCCCCAGGCGCGTGCCCTGGAGGAGCAGGGGATCACCACCTTCCTGCACGTGCCCTCCCCCGGACTGCTGCGGCAATTCTTGCGCTCCGGGGCCCGCCGGTTCATCTTCGAAGGCGCCGAGTGTGGCGGCCACACCGGCCCCCGGGCCAGCTTCCCGCTGTGGGAGGCCCAGCTCATGGTGCTCGACGAGTACCTCGACGCCGAGCCCTCCGCCGCCGGCCAGGTGCAGGTCCTCTTCGCCGGCGGCATCCACGACGAACGGTCCGCCGCGATGGTCGCGGCCATGGCGTCGCCGGTGGCCCGCCGAGGGCTCCAGGTCGGGGTGCTGATGGGCACCGCGTACCTGTTCACCGCCGAGGCGGTGGAGCACGGCGCGGTCCAGCCGCTGTTCCAGCGGGAGGCGATCGCCGCCGAGCGGACCGCCGTGGTGGAGACCGCCCCCGGGCACGTCACCCGCTGCCTGCCCACCCCGTTCGTGGACGACTTCCACCGGGTCCGCGACGAGCTGCGCGAACGCGGCGTGGACAGCCGCGAGGCGTGGCAGGAGCTGGAGAAGCTGAACATCGGTCGGGCCCGGATCGCCAGCAAGGGCATCATCCGGGAAGGCGACACGCTCCGCTCCGTCGGCGAGGACGTCCAGGCCGCCGAGGGCATGTTCATGGCCGGGCAGATCACCGTGCTGCGCGACGCCGCGACCACCGTCGCCGCCCTGCACGAGGCGGTCAGCGACGGCGCCCGGGCGTACCACGCGGACGCTCTCGACACGCTCCGGGCCCGGCTCGCCCCGCCGGCCGTCGAGGTCGAGGAGCCGCCCGCGCCGCTGGACATCGCCATCGTCGGCATGGCCTGCGTGCTGCCCGGCTCGCCGGACCTGGAGAGCTTCTGGCGTACGGTGCTCAGCGGCGCGGACGCCGTCGGCGAGGTGCCCCCGCAGCGCTGGGACACCGACCTCTACTACGCCCCCGAGGTGGGCCCCGGCCAGGCCGGCCGGATCAGCGTCTCCAAGTGGGGCGGCTTCATCGACCCGGTGCCCCTGGACGCGATCGGACTGGGCATCCCGCCGGCCGCCCTGGCCAGCATCGACCCGACCCAGTTGCTGGCGTTGGAGATCTCCCGCCGGGCCCTGGTCGACGCCGGGTACGCGTACGACACCCCGGGCGTCGACCACTCCCGTACCGGTGTGGTGTTCGGCGCGGAGGCCGGCAGCGACATGGGCCACGCGCAGACCCTGCGCACCATGCTCCCCGCGTACTTCGGGGAGGTGCCCGACGAGATGCAGGAGCTGCTGCCCACGGTCACCGAGGACAGCTTCCCCGGCGTGCTGGCCAACGTGATCGCCGGGCGGGTGGCGAACCGGCTCGACCTGGGTGGCCCGAACTACACCATCGACGCGGCCTGCGCCTCGTCGCTGGCCGCCCTGGACGCCGCCTGCAAGGAACTCGCCAGCGGCGACAGCGACATGATGATCTGCGGCGGCGCGGACCTGCACAACGGCATCAACGACTACCTGATGTTCACCTCCGCGCACGCGCTCTCCCCGACCGGGCGGTCCCGGCCGTTCGACAGCACCGGTGACGGCATCGCCCTCGGCGAGGGGGTGGCCTGCATCGTCGTCAAGCGGTTGGCCGACGCCGAGCGCGACGGCGACCGGATCTACGCGGTGGTCAAGGGCCTCGGCGGCTCCAGCGACGGCCGGGCCCTCGGGCTCACCGCGCCCCGCCCGGACGGCCAGCGCCGCGCCCTGGACCGGGCGTACCGGCGCAGCGGCGTCTCACCCCGCGAGGTCGGTCTGGTCGAGGCGCACGGCACCGGCACCGTGGTCGGCGACCGCACCGAGCTGGAGACGCTCACCCGGATGTTCACCGAGTCCGGCGCGGAGCCCGGCGGCTGCGTGCTCGGCTCGGTGAAGTCCCAGATCGGGCACACCAAGTGCGCCGCCGGTCTGGCCGGCGTGATCAAGGTGGCGCTCTCCCTCTACACCGGCATCCGCCCGCCGACGATCCACCTGCAACGGCCGAACCCGGCCTGGCACCCCGAGCAGAGCCCGTTCGTCTTCCACACCGAGGCCCGCCCCTGGCCGGCCCCGGCCCGGGAGCGGATCGCCGGGGTCAGCGCGTTCGGCTTCGGCGGCACCAACTTCCACACCGTGCTCGCCGCGTACGACGGCGCGCCGGAGCCCCGGCACGCCCGGCGGACCTGGCCGGCGGAGCTGTTCTGCTTCCCCGGCGTGGACCGGGCCGCCGCCCACCAGGTGATCCGGCAGCTCGCCGACAGCCTGGCCACCGACCCCGGGCGGGACCGGCCGGGCCGACTGGCCGAGCTGGCCGCCCAGGTCGCCGGGCAGTCCGCCGCCCGGCGTGGCCCGACCCGGGTCGCTGTCGTCGCCCGCGACGTCGCCGAGCTGGAGACCCTGCTGCGGCGGGCGCTCGCCGGCGAGCACGACCCGGGCAAGGGCCTGGTGCAGCCGGCCGGTGACCCCGACCCGGGCCAGGTGGCCTTCCTGTTCCCCGGGCAGGGCAGTCAGCGCCCCGGCGCGCTGGCCGAGCTGTTCGTGACCTTCCCCGAGCTGCGGCACTACCTGGACCTCGACCGGGACGCCGCCGAGCTGCTCTTCCCGCCGACCGCCTTCGACCAGGCGGCCCGCAAACGGCAGGAGGACCGGGTCCGCGACACCCGGGTGGCGCAGCCGGTGCTGGGCATCGGCGGGCTCGCCGTCGACCACCTGCTGCGCCGGCTCGGCGTCCGCCCGGACATGACCGGCGGGCACAGCTACGGCGAGCTGGTCGGGCTCTGCGTCGCCGGCGCGTTCGACGCCCGTACGCTGCTCGAGCTCAGCCGTGAACGGGCCACCGCGATCCTCGGCGCGACAGGTGAGGACCCGGGCACGATGGCCGCGGTCAGCGCCACCCCGGACGAGGTCGCCCAGGTGCTCGCGGCGGCCGGGCTGACCAGCGAGGTGGTGCTGGCGAACCGGAACGCGCCGAAGCAGATCGTCATCTCCGGCCCGACCGACAAGATCGAGGCGGCGGTGGTGGCGCTCAAGGAGGCCCGGATCTCCGCCAAGGCCATCCCGGTCGCCTGCGCCTTCCACAGCCCGCTGGTGGCCGGCGCGGTCGAACGGTTCGCCGAGGTGCTCGCCACCCGACGGATCAGCGTTCCGCGCATCCCGGTCTGGTCCAACCTGACCGCCGCCCCGTACGTGGACGCGCCGGAGCAGCTCCGCCAGCAGCTCGCCGAGCAGATCGGCGAGCCGGTCCGGTTCGTCGAGCAGGTCGAGGCGATGTACGCCGCCGGCGCCCGCACCTTCGTCGAGGTCGGCCCCGGTCAGGTGCTCAGCCGGCTGGTGAAGGCGGTGCTCGGTGACCGCCCGTACCAGGCGATCGCCACCGAACGCGGCACCAACGACGGGCTGCGTGGCTTCCTCATCTCCGTCGGCGAGATCGCCTGCGCCGGCGTCGGAGTCCGTACCGACTGGCTGTACCACGGACGGGTCACCACGGACACCCCGGCCACCGCGCCGAAGCGCCGTCCCGTGTGGACGGTCGACGGCCAGCTCGTCCGCGACCAGAACGGCGACTGTCTCCCCGGTGGCATGACCCCTCCCCGACAGATCAAGGAGTTGCCGATGAGTCCCTCGAACGGCACACCCGCCCCCGCCCCCGTCGCCCCCGCCCCCGTCCAGCACGTGATCCACGACGGTCGCAGCGAGCTGCTCAGCGAGTTCCTGCGCACCACCCGGGACATGATCGCCTCGCAGCGGGACATCATGCTCGCCTTCCTCGGTGACGGCGGCAGCGGCGGCGGACGCCTGGTCTGGCAGCCGGCCGAGCCGCAGCGGACCGACGGGTACCCCAACGGCTCGGCGACCGCGCCGCTGGCCGTGCCGCCGGTGGACACCTACCCGACGGACGTCCTGCCGGTGGCCGAGCCGGTCCCGGCGATGGTCGGCGTCCCCAACGGCGGGTCGGCGAACGGCGGCGGCGCGCTCGCCGCGACGACCACGCTCGCCCCGGCGCCGGCGTTCGCCGCGCCGGTGGCCCCGCCCGCGCCGGTCGCGGCTCCGGCGGGTCCGTCGATGGCGGAGTTCCAGGAGGCGATCCTGGCGGTGATCAGTGAGCGGACGGGTTATCCGGTGGATCTGATCGAGTTGGATCTGGATCTGGAGGCGGATCTGTCGATCGACTCGATCAAGCGGGCCGAGGTCGCGGGTGAGGTGGCGTCGCGGTTGCAGCTCGCGGTGGAGGGTGACGAGTCGGAGCTGGAGGATCTGGTCAAGGCGCGCACCGTCCGGGCCATGGTGACCTGGCTGGAGCTGAAGATGGGCGCTCCGGCGGCAGTCGCCGCCGCGCCGGCCTTCGCGCCCCCGGTGTACGCCGCTCCGGCAGCCGCCCCGGTCGGTGGCGCGACCGTCGCCGAGTTCCAGGAGGCGATCCTGGCGGTGATCAGTGAGCGGACGGGTTATCCGGTGGATCTGATCGAGTTGGATCTGGATCTGGAGGCGGATCTGTCGATCGACTCGATCAAGCGGGCCGAGGTCGCGGGTGAGGTGGCGTCGCGGTTGCAGCTCGCGGTGGAGGGTGACGAGTCGGAGCTGGAGGATCTGGTCAAGGCGCGCACCGTCCGGGCCATGGTGACCTGGCTGGAGCTGAAGATGGGCGCTCCGGCGGCAGTCGCCGCCGCGCCGGCCTTCGCGCCCCCGGTGTACGCCGCTCCGGCAGCCGCCCCGGTCGGTGGCGCGACCGTCGCCGAGTTCCAGGAGGCGATCCTGGCGGTGATCAGTGAGCGGACGGGTTATCCGGTGGATCTGATCGAGTTGGATCTGGATCTGGAGGCGGATCTGTCGATCGACTCGATCAAGCGGGCCGAGGTGGCCGGTGAGGTGGCGTCGCGGTTGCAGCTCGCGGTGGAGGGTGACGAGTCGGAGCTGGAGGATCTGGTCAAGGCGCGCACCGTCCGGGCGATGGTGACCTGGCTGGACGAGAAGATGAACGCCCCGGCCGCCCCGGCCCCGGTGGAGACCGCCGCCCCGGTGGAGACCGCCGCGCCCGCCGAGGAGACCACCAACGTCGGCATTCCGCCGAAGCGGCTGGTGCCCCGCGAGTCGGCGCGGACCGTGCCGCTCGCCGACCCGGCCGAGGTCCTCGCCGGCCGGCAGTTCCTGATCACCGGCGGCGGCGCGGTCGGGGCGTACCTGGCCGAGCTGCTCGGTGAGCACGGCGCCGGCGGCCAGCTCGGCGTCCTCGACAGCGAGCAGGCCGACCAGGGCTTCGACGGGTTCCTCCTGCTCGACGGCCTCACCCGGACCGACGGGCCGCTGCTGCCGTCGGTGTTCCCGCTGGTCCAGCGGGTGTTGGCGACCAACCCGCGCTGGCTGCTCGGGGCGGGCGCGCCGACCGCTGGCGGCACCGCCGACGGCATGCCCGGCCTGTTCCGCACCATCGCCCGCGAGTACCCCGAGCTGACCGCCCGCTTCGTCGAGGTGGACCCGACGGCCGAGGCCGAGGCGCTGGCCCGGCAGATCTTCGAGGAGCTGCTGACCACCGGGGAGGAGAAGCCCCCGGTCGTCGCCCGGCGCGGCGACGAGCGGTACGTCGCCGACCTGGTCCCGGTGGACCTGGGCGCGCTCGCCTCGCGGGGCGCCGGCCCGGCCGGTGAGGGCGCGTCCGAGGTGGCCGCGCTGGGCCTCAGCCACGACTCGGTGGTGGTGCTGATCGGCGGGGCCCGGGGCATCACCCCCTGGTTCGCCCGTACCCTCGCCTCCGCCGGCCGCTGCAAGATCGAGCTGGTCGGCCGTACCCCCCGGCCGGAGGGCCCGGAGGACGCGGCGCTGGCCGCCGCCGGGGACAAGACCGCGCTGCGGGCCGCCCTGGTGAAGCAGGGCCTGCGCGCCCCGGCGGAGATCGAGCGCCGGGCGTCGGCGATCATGGCCGGACGGGAGGTCGAGGCGACCATCGCCGAGCTGACCGAACTCGGCGGCGAGGTGCGCTACCACACCCTCGACGTGCGGGACGCCGACGCGACGAAGGCGCTGCTGGCCGACATCCACCGGCAGCACGGCCGCCTCGACGGGGTGGTCTACGCGGCCGGCATCATCGAGGACAAGCTGATCGCGGAGAAGGACCCGGCGTCCTTCACCCGGGTCTTCGACGTCAAGGTCAACGGGGCCCGCGCGGTCCTCGCCGGCCTGGACGAGCTGCCCGACCAGCCGAAGTTCGTGGTCTTCTTCGGCAGCATCGCCGCCGCCTACGGCAACCGTGGCCAGGCCGACTACGCCGCCGCCAACGACGCGCTGGACACCATCGGCACCCGCTGGTCCACCAGCACCGGGATCCGCTGCCTGACCGTGCACTGGGGCCCGTGGGCGCCGGGCGCCGGCCACGGCGGCATGGTCACCGCCGAGCTGAGCCGGGAGTACGCCCGCCGCGGCATCGGCCTGATCGACCCGGAGGAGGGCGCGCTGAGCCTGCTCCGCGAGCTGGCCTGGGCCGACCCGAGCGACACCTCGGTCGTCTACACCGCGTCGGGCTGGTGACCGCCGTGACGACGCCGGACCGGCGGATCGCGATCGTCGGCATGGCCGCGCTCATGCCGGGGGCCGCCGACCTGGAGAGCTACTGGCGCAACCTGGTCAACGGCGTGGACGCGATCACCGACGTCCCGGAGCACCGCTGGGACGACGAGTTCTACGACCCCGAGCAGGCCCACCGGCCGGACCGGATGTACTGCCGGCGGGGCGGCTTCGTGGACGAGTACGCCACCTTCGAGCCGTTGAAGTTCGGCGTGATGCCCACCTCGGTCCACGAGATCGAGCCGGACCAGCTCATCACTCTCGAAGTGGCCGCGAAGGCGATCGACGACGCGGGCGGGCCGGACAGGCTGCCCCCGGGCGAGCGGGTCGGGGTGATCCTGGGCCGGGGCGGCATCCTCAGCCCCGCCCAGGCCCGGTACGCGCAGCGGGTCCGGATGTCCAGCCAGGTCATCTCGATCCTGCGGGAGCTGGTCCCGGACGTCGACCCGGCCCGGCTGGAGATGCTCCGTAAGAAGTTCGACGAGCGGCTCGGCCCGTACCAGCCGGAGGGGACGATCGGCCTGGTGCCGAACCTGGCCGCCTCCCGGGTGGCGAACCGGCTCAACCTGCGTGGCCCGGCGTACACGCTGGACGCGGCGTGCGCCTCCTCGCTGATCGCCGTCGACCAGGGCATCACCGAGTTGCAGAACGGCCGGTTGGACGCGGTGCTGGCCGGTGGCGTGCACCACGTGCACGACATCAGCTTCTGGTCGGTGTTCAGCCAGCTCCGGGCGCTGTCCCGGCGGGGCGAGTCCCGGCCGTTCGACGCGGGCGCCGACGGGCTGCTGATCGGCGAGGGCACCGGCATCGTGGTGCTGAAGCGGTACGCCGACGCGCTGCGCGACGGCGACCGGGTGTACGCGGTGATCCGGGGCAGCGGGGTCTCCAGCGACGGCAAGTCGGCGAGCATGTTCAACCCGGCCGTCTCCGGTCAGGTGCTCGCCATCCAGCGCGCCTGGGAGGCGGCCGGGCTGGACCCGACCGCGCCGGACGCGGTGGGCATGCTGGAGGCGCACGGCACCGGCACCCCCACCGGTGACGCCGCCGAGCTGACCACCGTCGGGCAGACCTTCGGGGCGTACCGGGGCGGGCCGAAGCCGGTGATCGGCTCGGTGAAGTCGATGATCGGGCACACCATGCCGGCGGCCGGCTCGGCCGGCCTGATCAAGACGGTGCTGGCTATCCACCGGGGCACGCTGCTGCCCACCCTGCACTGCGACAACCCGCGCGCGGAGATGGCCGGCACCCGGTTCGCGCCGATCACCGAGGCCCGACCGTGGGAGAGCGACGGTCCACGTCGGGGCGCGGTGAACGCGTTCGGCTTCGGCGGGATCAACGCGCACGTGATCGTCGAGCAGACGCCCGACCAGCCGGCTGTGGCGCTGCCCACCACCGGCCTGGTCACGGCGGCCGGCGGGAAGGTCGTGGTGGACGAGCCGGACCAGGTGCTCTGGTTGGCCGCGCCGACCCCGGCCGCGCTGGCCGAGGCGTTGGCGGCCGACGACGCGACGGTCCGCCGGCTCGGCACGGAACGGGCCCAGGCCGGGCCCGGCCCGGTGACCGCCGCCGAACGGGTCCGGCTGGGCATCGTCAACCCCAGCGCCAAGCTGCTCACCGTGGCCCGCAAGACGGTGGCCCGGGGGCAGGCGTGGCGCGGCGGCCGGGACATCTGGTTCACCCCGGATCCGCTGCTGACCGGCGGCGGCAAGCTCATCTCGGTCTTCCCCGGCCTGGAGGCGGAGTTCTCGCCGCGGACCAGCGACCTGTCCGCCCACTTCGGCCTGCCGGACCGGCCCTGGTCGATGGCGGACCTCGGGCAGCACGGCGCCGGCCTGATCGAGGTCGGCAAGCTCCTGCACGAGGCGTTGGGCCGGATGGGC
Source organism: Micromonospora sp. WMMD882 (assembly GCF_027497255.1). Taxonomy (NCBI): domain Bacteria; kingdom Bacillati; phylum Actinomycetota; class Actinomycetes; order Micromonosporales; family Micromonosporaceae; genus Micromonospora; species Micromonospora sp. WMMD882. The sequence goes on along the minus strand of NZ_CP114903.1, from coordinate 3,688,175 downwards.
GTCACGCCGGACGCGGTCGCCGGGCACAGCATCGGCGAGTGGACGGCCGCCGCGGTGAGCGGCCAGGCCGACGGGGCCAGCATGGACGAGTTCCTCACCATGTTCAGCGCCGAGTCGGTGAAGATCACCGGGTACGTGTTCGCCGCCGTCGCCACCGCCGCCGACCAGGTCACGCCGCTGCTGGCGGACTTCCCCGGCGTGGTGCTCTCGCACGACAACGCGCCGCAGCAGTGCGTGGTCAACGGGCCGGAGTCGGAAATCGACAGGCTGGTGGACGTGCTGCGCGGGCGGAACGTGTTCTGCCAGAAGCTGCCCTTCGAGTCGGCGTTCCACACGCCGATCTTCGGTGACGGTCTCCGCTCGATCGGCGCGGCGCTGGGCCGGCTGAAGGTCCGGCCGGGTCAGCTTCCGGCCTGGTCGGGCACCCTGGCCGGGCCGTTCCCCGACGACGCCGACGAGATCCGGACCCTGTTCATCCGGCACATGATGGAGCCGGTGTGGTTCCGGCAGACCGTCGCCAACATGTACGACGCCGGTTTCCGGGTCTTCCTCCAGGTCGGCGCGGGGCAGCTCGCCTCGCTGATCGACGACAACCTGCGCGGCCGGGACCACCTGGCCGTTCCGGTCAACGTGGCGCACCGGGGCGGGCTCAACCAGCTCCGCCGGGTGGCGACCGCGCTCTGGGTCGAGGGCGGCGCGCCGGACCTGCGGGTGCTGGACGCCCCGACCGGTCGGCCGGCGAAGCCGACGAGCACGGTGGGCACCGGCAAGCGGGGCCCGACCCTCAAGCTCGACCTGGGCGGGCCGCTGGTCCGGCTCGGCGACGACGTGGCCGGCCTGCTGGGTGTCTCGGCGGCGGGCGACGGACTCCCGGCGACCGCGCCGACCGCGTCGGCCGGTGTCCGCCCGGCGGCTTCCCCGGCGACCGGGGAGACCGGCGCGGCGGCGGCCGCGTTGCAGCAGCTCGCCGGGCACTCCCGGGCGGCGGCCGAGCTCGCCGCCCTGCTCCGGGACACCGCCCAGGGCACGGCCAACGTGCTGGCCGCCGCCGGTGGCCCCGCCGCGCCGGCCCGGCAGCGTCCGCCCGTCCCGCCGGCGCCGGGCGCCCGCCCGGTGACCCCGCCGGCCGCCCGGCCGGCGGCCACCCCGACCCGCCCGGCGTCCCCCGCCGCCCGGCCGGTGACCCCGCCGACCCGGACCGTCCCGCCGACTCCGGCCGCCGCGCGTCCCGCGACCCCGCCGGCCCGGCAGACCCCGCCGGCCCAGCCGGCTCCGGCCGCGCGGGTCGCCGGGTCGCCCGCCCGGCCGGCCGTCGCGCCGGCCCGGGAGGTCGGACGGGTCACCCTGCGGGTCTCCATGGAGACCATGCCGTACCTGATCGACCACTGCTTCTTCGTGCAGCCGGACGACTGGCCGAACGTGGAGGACCGGTGGCCGGTGGTGCCGGCGACCGCCCTGGTCCAGCACATGATGGACGCCGCCGAGCAGGTCCTGCCCGGCCAGCGGGTGATCGCGGTGCACGACGCCAAGTTCAACAGGTGGCTGATCGCCGAGCCGGCCCAGGACGTCGTGATCACCGTCCGGGAGGCCGGCGCCAACCGGTACACCTGCGCGATCGGCACGTACGCCCGGGCCACCGTGGAGATGGCCGCGGCGTACCCGACGCCCACCGAGCGACCCTGGACGCACGACCCGGCGACCGAGCGTCCCACCACCCTGCCCGCCGACCAGATGTACGCGGAACGACTGATGTTCCACGGGCCCCAGTTCCAGGGGGTCACCAGGATCCACGCGATCGGCGACATGCACGTGCGGGGCGAGGTCACCGCGCCGGTGCCGCCCGGCGCGCTGCTGGACAACGCGCTCCAGGTGATCGGCAACTGGCTGATCACCACCCAGCCGGTACGGACGGTGGCGCTGCCGGTCGGCCTGCGGCACGTCGAGTTCTTCGGCCCGCCCCCGCCGCCCGGTCGGGCGTTCGAGTGCGTCGCCCGGGTCCGGTCCATCGACGACGGGCAGCTCATCGCGGACACCCAGCTCAGCTACCAGGGCCGGGTGTGGGCGCAGATCAACGGCGCGGTGGACCGGCGGTTCGACAGCCACCCGCAGGCCCGGATCGCGGAGCGGTTCCCGGAGAAGTACCCGATGTCGCTGTTCCAGCCGGAGGGCTGGACGATGGCCTTCGACTGCTGGACCGACCTGGTCACCCGGGGCATGGCCGCGCGCGGGATCCTCGGCGGCGCCGCCAACGCCGAGTACGAGAAGCAGCCGGCGAAGACCCGTAAGCAGTGGATGCTCGGCCGGATCGCGGCCAAGGACGCCGTCCGGGCCCGCCTCTGGGAGGACGGGCACACCGACATCTACCCGATCGAGCTGACCGTGGGCAACGACCCGGACGGCCGTCCGTACGTGCGGGCCCGGGAGGGCCGGGGCATGCGTGACTGCGACGTGTCGCTGGCGCGCTGCCAGGAGGTCGGCGTGGCCATCGCGAAGCCGCGTATTCCGGGCGTGCCGATCGGCGGGCCGGGCGTCGGCATCGACGTCGCCGAGCTGGGCGACCTGCCGGCGGGCCTCGTGCTCGACCCGACCGAGACCGCGCTGCTGGCGTCGCTGGCCGGCACGGACCCGGCGGCCCGGCAGCTCTGGTCGACCCGGTTCCGGGCCGCCCGGGAGGCGGTCGGCAAGGCCGAGGGGGTCGGACCGGCCGGCGGCGACCGCCCGATCCGGGTCCGCGCGGCCACCGACGACGCGTTGACCGTCGAGGTGGCCGGGCGCACCTACCAGGTCGGGCACCGCGCCGTCGACAACCCGGACGACCTGCCGAAGCGCCGGTACGTCGTTGCCTGGACCTGGGGCCCGGAGCCCGCCACCGCGCCCGGTGACGCCCGTTCGTGACCCGCTGGCGGGTCCCGGACCCGCCAGCCCCGCTCAGCCGATCTGCCCGACGAAAAGGAGCAACCATGTCCGAGACCCAGGCCAAGGTCCTCGCCGACATCACGAAGATGATCCAGGCCGTGCTCGGTGACTTCGTGGCCGACCAGGAGATCACCATGGACACCACCTTCCGGGACGAGCTCGGGATGGAGAGCATCGACGTGGTCTCCCTCGCCGGCCGGCTCCAGACCCGGTACGGCGACAGCGTCAACTTCGCCCACTTCGTCGCCAAGCTGGACCTGGAGACCGTCGGTGACCTGACCGTCGGGCAACTGGTCACGCACATCGCGGACGCGGTGGACGCGAAGGCGTCGGGCCCGGTCGAGGTGGCCGCCCGGTGACCATGCTCCAGGCGAACGGGATCACGCTGCACGTGCAGCGGCTCGACCCGGCGGTGGCGGCGGCCGACCCGGCCCCGCCGCCGGCCGGCGCCGCCGGCGGGCTGCCGACCGCCGTGCTGATCCACGGCATGGCCTCGGACACCATGGCGAGCTGGTACTTCACCCTGGCCGAGCCGCTGGCCGGGGCGGGGTTCCCGGTGGTCCTGTACGACCTGCGTGGGCACGGCCGCAGCGAGCGGCCGGCCCGCGGGTACGCCCTCGACGACTTCGTCGACGACCTGGCGGCGCTGCTCGACGAGCTGGCCGTCACCGGGCCGGTGCTGCTGCTGGGCAACTCGTTCGGCGGCACGATCGCCTTCGGTTACGCGGCCCGGCACCCGGAGCGGGTCGTCGGCATCGTGGCCGTCGAGTCCGCCCCGCCGGTCCAGGAGTGGATGGTGCGGGTGCGGGAGCGGCTCGCCCGGGTGGCGGCCCGGCTTCCGCAGGAGGGCGCGGTGGCCGAGATCGGCGCGCGGCGGGGCCGGATCGCGGGCCGCCGGGCCGCCGAGACCAGCCAGATGCTGACCACCACCAGCCTCGCCGAGGAGCTGCCGGCGAGCCGGCTGCCGTCGGTGGACCGGTTGTCCGCCCTCACCTGCCCGGTGCTCTGCCTCTACGGGGGCCGGTCCGCCGTGGTCGAGCTGGCCCCGACCACCCGGTCGCTGCTACCCCGGGCGCGGACGGTCGTTTTCCCGGAGGAGAAGCACACCGTCCTGATCGACCAGCCCGACCGGGTACGTCGGCACGTCTTCCACTGGTTGGCCGCCGAGTGTGGTCTGCCGGTGCCGGACGGCCGCCACGACGAAGGCGCGGACCCCGTCGGGCAGGGGCTCGGCGTCGACCACTCCACCACCCGATGACCACGCGAGACATAGCAGGAGGAGCAGGCATGGACACCCCGATCACCGGCCGGTCGATCATCATCAGCAGCGGACGGTGCGGGTCGACCCTCCTGTCCGACCTGATCGCGGAGGAGCGGGACACCCTCTCCGCCCAGGAGTTCTTCATGTCGGTCGCGCCGTGGGCGCGCAGCGCCGAGGTGATCAGCGGGGCGGAGTACTGGGCGGTGCTGTCCAGCCCCAAGGCCGAGCTGTCCACCCTGTTCCGGATCGGGCTGCCGCCGAAGGAGCTGCACTACCCGACCACCGGCCGGTGGGGTGACCGGATGGTCGACCTGCCCCGGATCCTGGCGATCACCCTGTCCAAGGTCGCCGACGACCCGGACGCGCTGTTCGACCAGCTCGCCGAGCGGGTGCCCGGCTTCCCGGAGCAGAGCGTGGCCCGGCACCACCAGAGCTTCCTGGACCTGCTGGCCCGACTCACCGGGCGCAAGCGCTGGGTGGAGCGCTCCGGCGGGTCCAGCCACGTCGCCCCGTACCTGATCAAGGGGTTCCCGGAGGCGAAGATCGTCTACCTGACCCGGGCCTGGGAGCCGACCGCGAAGTCGATGAGCCGGCACTCCTCGTTCCAGTTGATCCAGCTCCGGATCGAGTTCCTGGGCCGCTGCGGGATCGACCCGTTCCGGGTGCAGCCGGGCGACGAGGTCCCCGCCGAGATGGTGCCGTACCTGCCGGAGAACCTGACCGCCGAGGCGTTGCGCGAGCGCGGCCAGGACCTGCGCCGCTACCTGGGTCTCTGCGCGTTCATGGCGGCCCAGACCGAGCAGGCGCTGGCCGACCACCCGCCCGCGCACCTGCTGACCATGACGTACGAGGAGCTGGTGGCGGACCCGGTCGGCGAGCTGGTCCGGCTCGGCGACTTCCTCGACTTCGACGACCCGCGGGCGTGGGCCGAGAGCGTGGCGGACCAGGTCGTCGACCCGTCCCGCCCGCGCCAGCCGGTCGGCTGAGCCGGCCCGTCCTGTCCCGAGCCAACGGCCGGCCGTCCTGGTCGGACCACCGTTCCATCACCATCGTGAAAGTGAGAGAAAGTTGAAACCCATCCGGAACCACCGGAGACGGCTGTGGGCGGCCGTCGCGGTACTGGGACTCGGGGTCGTGCTGGCGACCCCGGCCGGCGCGCTGGCCGCCCCCACGGCCGGTGAACAGGCCGACCGACCGGGCGGCGGGCCGAACCCGCAGGTGCTGGCGAAGGCCGCGCCGGACGAGTGCTTCGCGGGCATCGGCCAGCCCTATCCGGAGGGCCCGCCCTGCGCCAGCGGCCAGGCCAAGGTCAACCAGGCGTACCTGTGGGGGATGACCCGGGCCGGCGACAGGCTGTTCTTCGGCACCGGCGCGAACGTCAACTGCCTGACCAGCGGACGGACCCTCGGCAACAACCAGCCGGCGATCAACGACGACTGGGTCTGCGAGTACCAGGAGAGCCAGCTCGCCAAGGCCAACCCGCAGTTGCCGGGCTCGCTCGGTGACCACCGGATGCCCCGGCTCTACATGTACGACACCGGGGCGGAGCAGCTCACCGAGAAGACCGACCTGGTCCGGGCCTCCCAGCCCGACCTCGACCGGCTGCGCGGCACCGTCGGCATCCGGGCGGCCGGCAACTTCGGCGGGGTGGCCCTGCTCGGTGGCCCGGCCCTCGGCCAGACCATCAACCTGTTCGCCTTCGACACCGACACCGGCGCGTTCCTCGGCTCGCGGAACTTCCCCGAGTTCGGCAACATCCGGCACTTCACCGTCGCCGAGGGCGCCCTGTACGCGGGCGTCGGCGTCGGCGCGAACGGCGGGGTGCGGGGTCACGTGCTGCGCTGGACGGGCAGCAAGACCGACCCGTTCAGCTTCGCCATGGTGGGCACCCTGCCCGCGCAGGCGGCCGACCTGACCGTCCACGACGGGCGGATCTTCGTCAGCACCTGGCCCGGCTCGGACGGCGAGCTGGCCACGGCGGCGGACGACGAGCCGACCCCGCCGAGCAAGCTCGCCTCGGTCTGGATGAGTCCGGTCCTGCGCTCGGGCGAGCCGGGGCTCACCCCGGACGACGTGGACGCCTGGCAGCAGGTCTGGGAGGTCTCCGCGTACGAGCCGGACATCGTGGTGGCGAACAGCTACGGCCTGGGCGGCCTGGCCTCGTTCGGCGGGTACCTCTACTGGGGCACCATGCACGTGCCGATGAAGGCCAGCACCCTGCACCTGACCAAGTACCCGCCGGCCGACGAGGAGGGGATCAAGGCCACCGTGCAGAACACCCAGCGGGCGATCAGCATCTACCGGGGCAAGGGCTTCGGTGGCAAACGGCAGAAGGTCGACCTGTTGTACGGGGCGACCGAGCTGCCCGCCTGGGACCCGGCGGCGAACGACGGCGCGGGCGCCTGGGCGATGACGTCCACCGGGCAGACCCCGCTGTACGGCAAGTCCGGCTTCGGTGACCCGTACCTGAACTACACCTGGAAGATGGCGGTGGCCGGGGGCAAGCTCTTCGTCGGCACGATGGACTGGAGCTACCTGGCCAAGGAGTTCGCCCAGGAGACCGCCGCGTCGCTGGGTCTGCCGGCCGGGGCGGCGCAGGGCCTCGCCGAGGCGCCGCTGGCCGCCGCGGCGGCGGCCGAGCGGCCCGTGCCGGCCGACCGGGTGGCGGTGGCCGACGACGAGCCGGGCCTGCCGGACCCGAAGTTCGGCGGGGACCTGCTGGTCTTCGAGTCCACCAGGAAGCCGGCGAAGGTGGTCAGCGACACCGGCGTGGGCAACTACCTCAACTACGGCGTCCGCAACATGGTCGTCGACGGGACCGACCTGTACCTGGGGATGGCCAACCCGATGAACCTGCGGACCGACCCGACGGACGACGTCCCGGAGGGCGGCTGGGAGCTGATCAGGATGAACGCCCGGCGCTGCTGACGTCTCACCAGGTCGTCCGGGTCCCGGTGGTGGTGCGGGGGCAGACACCACCGTCGGGGCCCGGATCCGGTCGGTTTTCCTTGTCCGGAACGTGGCGAAGTCCTGACACTCCTCGAACATTGGCGGGGGAAAGTGTACTTATGATGCCTTTGATCCCCCTTTCCGGGGAAACTGCCGTCGGCCAGCCGGGCACCGCCCGGCGGCGCGTCCCGTCCCGGCTCCTGACGCTCTCCGTCGCCCTGGTCGCCCTGACCGTCGCCGGCTGCACCACCCCCGGCGACCAGCCCCCGCCGGACGACGCCCGACCGTCGGCCAGCACGGGCGCGTCGCAGGCCGACCCGGGCGCGCCACGCCCCGGCGCGGACGTGCCGGCCGGCTCCAGCGCGCACACCCTGACCGTGGACGGCCAGGAACGCACCTACCGGCTGTACCGGCCGGCCTCGGTGGACCTGACCGGGCCGGTGCCGCTCGTCGTCATGCTGCACGGCGCGGCCGGCACCGGCGAGCAGGCCGAAGAGGCGTACGGCTGGCCCGAGCAGGCCGACCGGGGCGGCTTCGTGGTGGCCTTCCCGGACGGCGTGAAACGCGCCTGGCGGGCCAGTGACCTCTGCTGCGGCCAACCGGTCCGGCAGGACGTCGACGACGTCGCCTTCGTCGAGGCGCTGGTGGGTGAGCTGCGCGACCGGATGCCGGTGGACCCGGCCCGCACCTACGTCAGCGGGATCTCCAACGGCGGGCTGCTCGCGTACCGGCTGGCCTGCGACACCGACCTGTTCGCCGCGGTCGGCGTGGTGGCCACCACGCTGGCCGGCGAGTGCCCGTCCCCGAAGCCGGTGAGCGTGCTGCACATCCAGGGGATGCGCGACCAGACCATGCCGGTGCGGGGCGGCCCGGGCAAACGGGACAACGGCGGCACCGGCCGGAACCCGGTGAAGATCGACGGACCGCCGCTGACCGAGCTGATCGGAATGTGGCGCGACGTCGACGACTGCGCCACCCCCGAGCAGAACGTCGACGGCCCGGTCACCCGCTCCACCACGGACTGCGCGCAGGGCCGCTCGGTCGACCTGGTCACCATCGCCGACGCCGGCCACCAGTGGCCGGGCGGCAAGCCCAACTCCCGGGTCGAGCAGCTCCTCGGCCTCGAACCCCCGTCGACCGCGCTGGACGCCACCACCGAGATCTGGACGTTCTTCCACGCGCACCCCCGACCGGCCGGCGCCTGACGCCGACCGGCCCCGCACCAGGAACAGGAGTACGGCATGCCCAGCAGAGACGGTCCGGCGGCGGTGGAGGTCGTCGACCTCGTCAAGCGCTACCCGCGCAGCGAGACCAACGCCGTCGACGGGATCTCGTTCACCGTCGCGCCGGGCGAGACCTTCGGCCTGTTCGGGCCGAACGGGGCCGGCAAGTCCACCACCATCGGCATCCTCACCACCCGGCTGCGGGCCACCGGCGGCCGGGCCCTGGTCGGCGGCGTCGACGTCGGCCGGGACCCGGTCACCGCCCGCGCCCAACTGGCGGTGGTGCCCCAGCACAACAACCTGGACCGTGCGCTCACCCCCCGGCAGAACCTCGTCTACCACGCCGCCTACCACGGCGTGCCCCGGGCCGAGGCGGAGAAACGGGCCACCGAGCTGCTGGACCGCTTCGGCCTCAGCGACCGCGCCGACCGGCGCATCGAGGCGTACTCGGGCGGGATGGCGCAACGGCTCATGATCGCCCGGGCCTGGATGCACGAGCCGGCGGTGCTCTTCCTCGACGAGCCCACCAACGCGCTGGACCCGCAGACCCGGCTGCTGATCTGGAGCCGGGTCCGGGAGATGCGCGACCGGGGCGTGTCGATCGTGCTCACCACCCACGCGATGAACGACGCGGCCAACCTGGTCGACCGGGTCGGCATCGTCGACCAGGGCCGGCTGCTCACCCTGGACACCCCGCAGAACCTGGTCCGGGGGCTCGCCGGCCAGGCCATCCTCGACCTGACCGTCACCCCGGCCCCGCGGGACGACGCCGACGCGGTGCTCGACGCGCTGCGCGAGCTGGACGGCGTACGCAAGGCGGAGCGTCGCCCGCTGCCGGCCGGCGCGCCCGGACGGGCCGGCTGGCGACCCGGCGCCGGGCTGGCCGGCGCGCTCGGCGGCGCGGGCGGCGCCCTCGGCGGCGGCGGTGGCGCGCTCGGCGGCGGGGCCCGGGCCGCCGCGCTGGCCGCGCTCGCCGCACGGGCCCGGGCCAACGGCGACGCCTCCACCGCCACGCTGCCCGCGCCGGGCGGACGCGGCGGCCGGATCCGGGTACGCCTGCACCTCGCCACCGACCCGGCCGCCCTGCTCGGCCCGGCGCTGGCCCTGCTCACCACCCGCTCGGCGGCGCTCAACGACATCCACATCGGCGAACCCAGCCTGGAGGACGTCTTCATCGAACTCACCGGAAGGGACCCGCGGTGACCACCCTCGACACCCCCACCCCGGTACGGCCGGAGGTCGCCCCCCGGCCCCGGCCGGCCACCGCCCGGGTCTTCCTCGCCCTGCTCCGCCGCGACCTGATGGTCACCGGCAAGGAGCTGTGGGTGATCCTGATCCAGGTCGGGATGACGCCGCTGTTCATGCTCTTCGTGTTCAGCACCATCCTCGGCGGGCAGGGCATCGTGGAACGCTCCTTCGCCAACCTGTTCCTGCCCGGCGTGATCGCGCTGGCCGCCCTCACCACCGCGTTGCAGAGCACCGCCCTGCCGCTGGTGAAGGAGTTCGGCTTCACCATGGAGATCGAGGACCGGCTGCTCGCCCCGCTGTCCACCAGCCTGGTCGCGGTCGGCAAACTGGTCGTCGCCACGATCCGGGGGGTGTTCGCGGCGGTGCTGATGTACCCGCTGGGCGCGCTCGTCGTGGGCTCCGCGCCGTGGCGGCTGGAAGGGCTCCCGATCGCGCTGCTGGTGGCGCTGCTGGGCGCCTGGGTCGGCGGCGGCATCGGGATGACCCTCTCCACCATCCTGCCGATCCAGCGGATCAACGTCACCTTCTCGGTGATCGTCACCCCCATCATCTGGACCGGCTGCATCCACTACCCGTGGCCCCGGCTGGAGTCGATGCCCTGGTTCCAGGTGGTCACCGCGCTCAACCCCATGACGTACGTCTCGGAGGGGGTGCGCGGGGCGCTGCTGCCCGCCGTGCCCCACCTGCCGGCCTGGGTGTGCGTCCTGGTGCTGACCGGCGCAGCCGCCGCGCTGACCTGGCTCAGCGTGCGATCCTTCACCCGGCGGGCCGTCCAGTGACGACGGTCCGACCCGGCGCCCGGCGGTCCGTCCAGTGACGACCGACGGGCCCCGCGTCCGGCCCCTGCCTCCGGCGGGCCGTCGCGAGACGGCCCGCTCCGCCCCGATCTCGCCCGAGGAGCGCCCATGTCGACGTTGAACCCCCCGGAATCCGACGGCGGACTCGCCCAGTGGCTCGCCACCCGCGCGGGTGAGCTGCTGCTGGCGGTACGCGCCGAGCACGGCCACGCCGACCCGGCCGCGCTGAAGGCCGCCGGTGACCGGGCCTCCCACGAGTTCCTCCTGGCCGAGCTGGCCCGCTGGCGACCCAGCGACATGGTGCTCTCCGAGGAGGACGACGGTTCCCGTCGCTCGGTGGCGACCGGCGCCGCCCGCACCCGCCTGGACGCCGACCGGGTGTGGATCGTCGACCCGCTGGACGGCACCCGGGAGTTCTCCGAGGAGGGCCGGTCGGACTGGGCGGTGCACGTCGCCCTCTGGAGCCGGCACGCCTCACCCGTGCACCGGCTGGCCGCCGGCGCGGTCGGACTGCCCGCCCAAGGCCGGGTGCTGACCACCGAGTTCCCGCCCAAACAGCCCGACTCCCGGGCCGACGGCGCCCCGATCCGCCTGGCGGCCAGTCGTAGCCGGCCGCCCGCCTTCCTGACCGATCTGGCCGGTGAGGTCGGCGCGGAGCTGGTGCCGATGGGCTCGGCGGGGGCGAAGATCGCGGCGGTGGTGACGGGTGAGGTGGACGCCTACATCCACGCCGGCGGGCAGTACGAGTGGGACTCGGCGGCTCCGGTCGCGGTCGCCACCGCCGCCGGGTTCCACGCCTGCCGGATCGACGGCACCGCGCTGGCCTACAACCAGGTCGACCCGCGCCTGCCCGACCTGCTGGTGTGCCGTCCGGATCTCGCCACGCCCCTGCTGGACGCGTTGAGCCGGCAACTCGCGGCCGCCGGCACGCGGTCGTCCCGGCCCTCTCCTGAAGGAAAGGAACAGTGATGGACAGCGGATCGAGCCCGGTCTACCAGGCCACCCACCTGGACGCGTTGGAGGCGGAGAGCATCTTCGTGATGCGTGAGGTGGTGGCGGAGATGGAGCGGCCGGTGCTGCTCTTCTCCGGCGGCAAGGACTCCATCGTCATGCTGCGGCTGGCGGAGAAGGCGTTCGCCCCGGCGAACGTGCCGTTCCCGGTGATGCACGTCGACACCGGCCACAACTTCGAGGAGGTGCTGGCGTACCGCGACCAGCGGGTCACCGAGCTGAGCCTGCAACTCATCGTGGCCAGCGTGCCGGAAGCCCTGGTCCGGGGCCTGGTGCGGGAGCCGGGGGACGGCACGCGGAACCGGATCCAGACGCCGGTGTTGTTGGACGCGGTGGAGAAGCATCGTTTCGACGCGTTGTTCGGTGGGGCGCGTCGGGACGAGGAGAAGGCGCGGGCGAAGGAGCGGGTGTTCTCGTTCCGGGACGAGTTCGGGCAGTGGGATCCGAAGAACCAGCGTCCGGAGTTGTGGTCGTTGTACAACGGTCGGCATCATGCGGGTGAGTCGATCCGGGTGTTTCCGTTGTCGAACTGGACCGAGTTGGATGTGTGGCACTACATCGCTCGGGAGCGTATTCCGTTGCCGTCGATCTATTTCGCGCACGACCGTGAGGTCGTCGACCGTGACGGCATGCTCTACGCCGTCCACGAGCACCTGCCGCTGCGGGCGGGGGAGAGGTCCTTCACCGCCCGGGTCCGCTACCGCACCGTCGGCGACGCGTCCTGCACGGCCGCCGTCGCTTCGGACGCGGACACGGTGGAGAAGGTGATCGAGGAGGTCGGGGCGACCCGGATCACGGAGCGGGGCGCGACCCGGGGTGACGACCGGGTGAGTGAGGCCGCCATGGAGGACCGCAAGCGGGAGGGCTACTTCTGATGAGCACCGACACCATGCCATTGCTCGACGGTGACGCCGCCCTGCGGTCGATGGACCTGTTGCGGTTCGCCACCGCGGGCAGTGTGGACGACGGAAAGTCCACCCTCATCGGCCGGTTGTTGTACGACACGAAGTCGTTGTTCTCGGATCAGTTGGCGGCGGTGGAGGCGGTGTCGGCGGCGCGGGGTGACGAGTACACGAACCTGGCGTTGCTGACCGACGGGTTGCGGGCGGAGCGGGAGCAGGGCATCACGATCGATGTGGCGTACCGGTATTTCGCGACGCCGCGGCGGAAGTTCATCATCGCGGACACGCCGGGGCACATCCAGTACACGCGGAACATGGTGACGGGCGCGTCGACGGCTGATCTGGCGTTGATTCTGGTGGATGCGCGTAAGGGTTTGGTGGAGCAGTCGCGGCGGCACGCGTTCCTGTGTTCGCTTCTTCGGGTGCCGCATCTGGTGTTGTGTGTGAACAAGATGGATCTGGTGGACTGGTCGCAGGAGGTGTACGACCGGATCGCCGACGAGTTCACGGCGTTCGCGGCGAAGTTGGAGGTGCCGGATCTGGCGGTGGTGCCGGTGTCGGCGCTCAAGGGTGACAACATCGTGTCGCGGTCGGAGAACATGCCGTGGTACGAGGGTCCGTCGTTGTTGCATCATCTGGAGCATGTGCACATCGCGTCGGACCGGAATCTGGTGGATGTGCGGTTCCCGGTGCAGTACGTGATCCGTCCGCAGTCGACCACCGTCACCGACTACCGGGGTTACGCCGGGCAGGTCGCCTCGGGGGTGGTCAAGCCCGGCGATGACGTCATGGTTCTCCCGTCGGGGTTCATGTCCCGGGTCGCCGCGGTGGAGACCGCTGACGGGCCGGTCGACGAGGCGTTCCCACCGATGTCGGTGACGGTCCGTCTGACCGACGAGATCGACATCTCGCGGGGGGACATGATCTGTCGGCCGAACAACGCGCCCGCTGTCACGCAGGACATCGAGGCGATGGTGTGTTGGATGGACGAGACGCAGCCGTTGCGGGTGGGTGGGAAGTACGCCATCAAGCACACCACCCGGACGGCGCGGGCGATCGTGCGGGACCTGCACTACCGGTTGGACATCAACACCCTGCACCGCGACGACACGGTCACCGGGTTGGGGCTCAACGAGATCGGTCGGGTGCGGTTGCGCACGACGGTGCCGTTGTTGGCCGACGAGTACCGGCGGAACCGGACCACGGGTGGGTTCATCATCATCGACGAGACCACCAACCGCACCGTCGCCGCCGCCATGATCGTCGAAACCACCTGACCCGAACCGACTACAAGCCGACGGCGCGGGCGCTGGCCTCCCAGAGACGGGCGGCCAGCGCCCGGTCGACGGCTTTCGGCAACGGCCGGCGGGGCCGCCGGTCCACGTAGTAGCCGCCGTCGACCAGCCGCGCCGGATCCTCCCGGGCCAGCCAGACCAGGGTGTCCGCGCCCCGCTCCGGGCTGCGGAACGGCAGCACCCGCATGCCGAACGCCACGATCCGGCTGTCGCCGCCGAACCGCGTCCGGACCACGCCCGGGTGGAAGCAGTACGCCGGCACGTCCGGCCACCGCCGGGCCGCCTCGGCGGTGAACAGGATGTTCGCCTGCTTGCTGGTGCCGTACGCGCGCATCGGGCGGTACCGGCGCAGCGGGGCGTTCAGGTCGTCCGGGTCCAGCACGCCGCTGCGGTGCGCGCCGGAGGCGGTGACCACCATCCGGCCGATCCGGTCCCGCAGCAGGTTGCTCAGCAGGAACGGGGCCAGATGGTTGGCCTGCACCGACAGCTCGAACCCGTCGACAGTGGTCGCCGGCTGCAACACGATCGCCCCCGCGTTGTTGGCGAGCACGTCGATCCGGTCGTATGCGGCGCGCAGCCGCTCGGCCAGCCCACGTACGTCGTCCAGCACCGCGAAGTCGGCCCGGAACAGCTCCGGGCGGCGGCCACCGGCCTCCCGTACCCGGTCACCGGCGGCGGTCAGGCGGGCCGGGTCACGGCCGACCAGCACCACCTGGTCGCCACGTCGGGCCAGCTCCACCGCGGCGGCCAGGCCGATGCCCGAGCTGGCCCCGGTCACCACCACCAGCCGTCCCCGCGTGACATCATCCACAGGCTCGTTCTCCCCGGTCACCGGGTGAGGCTACCGTGGCGTGGCCCATCCCCGGCCACCTCCCGGCCGGACGACAGCCGGATGGGGGAAGGAGCGCAGTCGATGGCCACGGTCGGGCGTCCCCGCCGGTCCTGCCTCGCCGTGCCGGGGTCCAGCGTCAAGATGCTCGGCAAGGCCCAGGGCCTCCCGGCCGACCAGGTCTTCCTCGACCTGGAGGACGCGGTCGCGCCGCTGGCCAAGGCGGACGCCCGGCGCAACGTCGTCGCCGCGCTCAACGAGGGCGACTGGGCCGGCAAGACCCGGGCGGTACGCGTCAACGACCTCACCACCGGCTGGACGTACCGGGACGTGATCGACGTGGTCGAGGGCGCCGGCCCGAACCTCGACTGCGTGGTGCTGCCGAAGGTGCGGGACGCCAGCCACGTACGGTGGCTCGACCTCACGCTCACCCAACTGGAGCGGGCCCTCGGCCTGCCGGTGGGCCGGATCGGCATCGAGGCGCAGATCGAGAACGCCGCCGGGTTGGTGAACGTCGACGCGATCGCCGCCGCGCCCCGGGTCGAGACGCTGGTCTTCGGCCCGGCCGACTTCATGGCCTCGATCAACATGCGGTCGCTGGCCGTGGGCGCGCTGATCCCCGACTACCCGGGCGACCCGTTCCACTACGTCCTGATGCGGATCCTGCTGGCCGCCCGTACCCACGACCGGCAGGCCATCGACGGGCCGTTCCTCCAGATCCGCGACGTGGACGGCTTCCGCGTGGCGGCCCGGCGCTCGGCCGCGCTCGGCTTCGACGGCAAGTGGGTGCTGCACCCGGGGCAGATCGAGGCCGCGAACGAGGTCTACGCGCCGGACCAGGCCGACTACGACCGGGCCGAGGCGATCCTGGACGCGTACGGTCACCACACCTCGGCGGCCGGCGGCCGGGTCGGCGCGGTCATGCTCGGCGACGAGATGATCGACGAGGCGTCCCGCAAGATGGCGCTGGTGATCGCCGCCAAGGGCCGCGCCGCCGGCCTGACCCGCACCGGCGGGCCGGCCGGGGCGCCTTCCTGACGCCCTGGCGCCCCGGTGCTCAGTAGGTGCTGTCGGCGCCCTGCGAGATCGCGAAGACGATCACCACGACGTAGAAGACGATGGCCAGCACGAGCAGGCCGGTGAGCACCCAGCCGACGATGATCGCCGCCTTCGCCATGCTCTCGCCGTCCTCCCCGGTCTCCCGGATCTGCTTGCGGGCGACGTGACCGAGGATCGCGCCGACCGGCGCGGTGACGCACGAGGCGATGCCGACCAGCGACAGGATCAGCGCCGCCAGCGCCATGCTGTTGGTCCTGCGCACCGGCGGATACGGGTAGGCGGCGTAACCCGGCGGGGGGTAGCCGGCCGGCGGATGACCCCCCATCGCGTACGGGTCACCGCCCGGCTGCCCCACCGGCGCGGCGTACGCCCCCGGGCCGGGCTGTGCCCCCGGCGCCGCGTACGGATCCCCGGCCGCCGCGTACGGGTTCCCGCCCGGCTGGGCCGGCATGGCGTACGGGTCCCCGCCGGGCCCGGCGTACGGGTCCCCGACCGGCTGGGCCGGCCCGGCGTACGGGTCCCCGGCCTGCGGGTACTGGGGGTAGCCGGCCGGGGCGGCCGGGTCGCTCATCGGCCGGGTCGGGTCGACCGGCGGGGCGGACGCCGGGCCGGACCGGGCCGGATCCTGCCAGGCGTCGTCGGGTGCGGGATGGCTCATGTGGTTTCTCCGTGTCGTCCGGGCTGCGCCGTCAGGGTAGTCGTGGTCGGCCAAGCCGCCGAGGGCCTCACCGGTAGCCCTGGTCGGTCAAGCCGCCGAGTGCCTTACCGGGTGCCGCGTTGCCCCGGGCCGGTCGGAGCGGGCAGGATCGCGGCATGGCGATTGACGCGCGCGCGACGGACCGTTCGGGCCGACCACGGCGGGACGTGAGCCGGCCGGGGGCGGGGCGACGGAACCGCGTCGCCCCTCCGGCGGCGCTGACCGACCAGGACGAGCCGGCCGCCCTGCCCGAGCCGGTGACCATGCGGCTCGACGGGCGGGTGGCCCTGGTGACCGGGGCCGGCAGCCCGGACGGCATCGGGTACGCCACCGCCCGCCGGCTGGCCGATCTGGGCGCCCGGGTCGCCATCGTCTCCACCACCCGGCGCATCCACGAGCGGGCCAGCGAGCTGGGCGTGACCGGGTTCGTCGCCGACCTGACCGACGAGTCCGAGGTGGGCGCGCTGGCCGACGCGGTGGCCGAGCAGTTGGGTGAGGTGGAGGTCCTGGTCAACAACGCCGGCCTGGCGAGCCGGGCCAGCCCGGAGGTGCTCCGTCCGGTGGCCCAGCTCAGCTACGACGAGTGGCGGGCCGAGATCGACCGGAACCTGAACACGGCGTTCCTGTGCAGTCGGGCGTTCATCGGCGGCATGGCCGAACGGGGCTGGGGGCGGATCGTGAACCTCGCGGCGACCGCCGGGGCGGTCAACGCCCTGCCGACGGAGGCGGCGTACTCGGCGGCCAAGGCGGGCGTGGTCGGTCTGACCAGGGCGCTCGCCATGGAGGCCATCGCCGACGGGGTGACCGTCAACGCGGTCGCCCCGGGCACCATCCACACCGCCGCCTCCACCGTGGCCGAGCTCCGCAACGGTCTCGGCACCCCGGTCGGTCGTCCGGGCACGCCCGACGAGGTGGCCGCCGCGATCGTCTTCCTGTGCTCGCCGGCCGCCTCGTACATCACCGGGCAGTTGCTGGTGGTGGACGGCGGCAACAGCGTCCGGGAGGCGGAGTTCCGCTGAGCGTCCGGCTCAGGTGGCGCTGCCGTCGTTCGCGCCGGCCCAGATGACCACACCCAGCCAGCCGCAGCAGAACAGCAGGTAGAGCCCGGTGAACACGTAGCCGAGGAGCAGGCCCCAGAAGGCGAGCTGGTCGCCCTGCTCGTGGGTCTGCCGGATCTGCCGGCGGGCCAGGTGCCCGAGGACGATGGCGGCCGGCGCGAACACGAACGCGAACACGAGCGCGAGGATCGCCAGGATGTTGGTGTTCCCGCCGGACGGGCCCGGGGGGCCGTACCGCCCCTTGCCGTACGGGCTCTCCGAGAACGGCGGGCCGTACTGCCCGTACGGCGGCTGCGGGGCGTAGGACGGCTGCTCGCCCCAGTGCGGCTGGTCGCCGTGGCGCGGCTGGTCTTCCCAGCCCGGCTGGCCGCCGTGGCGCGGCTGGTCTTCCCAGCCCGGCCCGGCCGGACCGGACGGTGGTGGATGGCTCACAACGCTCCCTCCTCGCCGCCGACCGGGCGTTCGTCGGTCACAGCCGGACGCTAACAGCAGCGACGGCGCTTTATCCGCCGGACGACCGGACTGGTGGACCGGCCACCCGGGCCGGCGGCCTGGCCGCGCTGTCGTTCCGGGCCGGCGAGGTGGCCGCCCGGTGGGGGGTGGTCGTGTCGGCGGGTCGCCGGTCGGTCAGCGGCGGGTGAGGCCGGCGGCGGCGCGTTCGATGATCAGGCAGCGGTCCTCGACGTAGTCGATGCCCGCCTCCTCGGCGAGCCGGCGGGCCTCCGGGGAGACGATCCCGAGTTGCAACCAGACCGCCGGGGCGCCGATCGCGATCGCCTCACGGACCACCTGGACGGCGTCCCGGGCCGGCCGGAAGACGTCCACCAGGTCGACCGGGTGCGGGATGTCGGCCAGCGACCGGTAGACCGGCTCACCGAACAACTCGTCGGCGGTCGGGTTGACCGGGATGATCCGCCAGCCGTGCCGCTGCATCTCGACCGGCACGCCGTGCGCGGCCTTGCCGGGGTCGCGGGACGCGCCCACGACGGCGATCACGGCGGCGTCGGCGAGGATCTGCGAAGGGCTGCGCACCCGCCGACTGTAACCCCGCCGACCGCCTGTCGTCCGCCCCGCCGGTCCGGGGGAGGATGGGGTCATGGAGAGGTCGACCTTCGTCTACGACGGGGACTGCGCGTTCTGCACGAGGTGCGCCGAGTTCGTGGAGCGCCGCGTGCCCACCACCGACGTCACGGTGCTGCCCTGGCAGTTCGCCGACCTGGCCGCGCTCGGGCTGACCGCCGCCGAGTGCGAGCAGGCCGTGCAGTGGGTCGGCGCGGACGGCTCACGGGCCGCCGGCCCGGACGCCGTCGCCCGGCTCCTCGGCACGAGCAACCCGCTCTGGCGGGTCGGCGGGGCGCTGCTCCGGGTGCCTCCGGTACGCCTGGCGGCCTGGCCGGCGTACCGCTGGGTGGCCCGCAACCGGCACCGCCTGCCGGGCGGCACGGCGGCGTGTGCGCTGCCGCAGGAGGCCCGGGAGCGGCTCTACGGCCCTGCCGGTCGGCCCCCGACGGCGGCCTGATCGTCCGGCCCGGTCCGGCCCGCGGTCCGGGTCGGCCGGGCCGTCCCTGGCCCGTCGGCTCTGTCGGCTCTGTCGGCTCTGTCGGCCCGGGTCCGGCCGGAGCGGCGGGCGGCCCGGCGCAGCCAGCGCAGCGGGCGGATCCGCTCCAGCGGCAGGAAAGCGGCCATCGCCACCAGGTGCGGCGCGAACGAGATGGTGATGGTCGCCATGGTGACCGCGTGGAACGAGTAGAAGAACCCGACCATCGCCAGCCGCCAGCGTTCGGGCAGCACGAAGACCACCGGACTGAGCAGCTCGAAGGCGATGATGCCGAACTGGGCGGCGATCAGCAGGTAGGGCACCTGCGCGATCAGGTCGGCCAGGTCCGTGCCGCGCCGGATGATCGCCCGGGCCAGCACCGAGCCGGTCGTCCACTCCGGGCCGCCGAAGCGCAGCTTCGCCCAGGCCGCCAGGAAGTACGTGCAGACCACGGCGATCTGGGTGGCCCGCAGCGCCCAGCCGCCCGCCTCGGCGCGGGTCGGGTCGCCGTGCCGGGCCCGCCCGGCGGTGGGCAGCACGGCCAGCGCCACCAGCAGCCCGAACCGGTCGTGGTCGACCTTGCCGTAGCTCATCGCGACGATCATCCAGTGCAGGTACAGCACGAAGACCGACCAACCGAGCAGGCGGGGCGCGCGCCCGGTCGCGGCGAGCAGGGCGAGCAGCAGCAGCGCCCAGAAGACCCCGGTGACCAGCAGGTCGGTCGGGGTGGGCAGGTGCAGCGCCCGGCTGACGAACAGCGGTCGGTACAGCTCGCCGGGCACCGAGGCGTGGGTACGTACCCAGGGGGTGAAGACGAGCAGGTCACCGACGACGAAGAGGTAGACGAGGGTACGGAAGGCGGCGATCCGGCCACGGGGCACGGCCTCGGTCAGCCACCCCGCGACGGCGTTCACCCGGCCGCCCACCGGGCCACCGTCTCGTCCACGTGCCGGCCGGTCGGCCGCCCGTCGGTGATGCCGTGCCAGCGCACCACGATGCGGACCTCGACCAGCTCGGGCGCGTCGGGATGCCGCTGGGCGTACGCGTCGGCGACCTCGCGGAGCAGCGCCGGATCGGCCTGGTACCGCCCCTGCTGCCCCTCGATCTCGGCCCGCCGGATGCCGGTGGCGCGCTGACCCAGGTCGACGAGGGCGCCTGTCGCGTCGACCCCTTCGACCCGGGTGTCCGGGGCGGGCGCGTCCGGCGGGTTGTTCGTCGCGTACATCCGGAACGGGCCGAACGGGAAGTGGTCGTCGGAGCCCACGAGGGTGCCGGCGAGCAGCAGCGCGAGGCCGAGCGCGGTCGCGCCCAGCCGGACCGCGCGGCCTCGGTTGGTCAGGGTCTCCATCGGACCGCGACGATACGGGATTTTCCGGCCCCGGAGGATCCCTCCGTCGGACAGCGGGAAGGGGCCGGCCCGCCGACGACGGGCAGCGTGACGGCTCCGGTGGGCGCCGGTGGGGCGCCCGGCCGGAGCCGTCACGTCTGGGTTGTCGAGCGTCGGGTCGCCCGCCGCGCGGCGCCGCCGCGCGGGTCGGGCGCGGCGCTCAGTGCTGGTGTTCGGCGAGCTTCTTGCGGACGTCGTCCATGTCCAGGCCTTCGACCTGCTCGATCAGGTTCTCCAGGGCCGACTCCGGGAGGGCGCCGGGCTGGGCGAACACGATCACGCCGTCGCGGATCGCCATGATCGTCGGGATCGAGCGGATGTCGAACTTGGCGGCCAGCGCCTGCTGGGCCTCGGTGTCGACCTTGCCGAAGACGATCTCCGGGTGCTTTTCGGACGAACGCTCGTAGACCGGAGCGAACCGCTTGCAGGGGCCGCACCAGTCGGCCCAGAAGTCGACCAGGACGGTGCCGTCCCGGCTGGTCACCTCGTCGAAGTTCGTGGTGGTCAGCTCAACGGTTGCCATTCGAGTCTCCGATCAGCGGGATCACGTACGCCAGGTGGAACCGGGTGGGGTCGCTCCGAATTCCCGAAGGGGTCGGAGCGAAACACCGGACCGGTGCGGTTCACATCGAAACACGTCTGTTAACTATCGCTGTGGGTGCCGAACTTGCATCCTGCACTTGCGTGACCTGCGGTGATGGGAGCGATTCCAAGGAGATCGACGTCAGTGTGGCCCGGCGGCCTGCTGCATCCACCCTGACATGCAGGGACGCTACCTGCGGAGATCGCTCCACAAGTGGATCTCCATCACTTTCTGTTATGTAACGAAAAGATAACTGTGACTTGCGTCTCTGTCCCGTGTTACATCCGATGGGGCAGAATCTCTCCCATCAGAGCGTGGGCGGCGGGTGCCGGGGAGGGCCCCGCCGCTCATTGCGTCCAGACCCTTCTCCACCTGCCTCGACGTTCGACGCCCGGGTGGTGAGCGGAACTCCACCGCCGGGTCGACCAGATTCTCGCGGGTCCGCCCGGCCACGGCACGGCGGACGCTGGACCGTCGTCCGCTGAACGCTGCGCCGTCGTCCGCTGGGCGCCGGGCCGTCGTCCGCGTACCGGGTGGTCCGCGAGCCGGCCGCGCCGGGCCGGGCATATGCTGACGGCGGAGGTTCCGATGAGCCACTCCCTCGCCGGAGAACCACCCGCCGCCGCCGGCCGTCGGGTCGCGCCGCTTACCGCCGCCTACTCCACCACCGAGTGGGACCTGCTCACCCGCCTGCCCGGCCGGATCGTCGTCGCGGCCACCACGCCGGTGCCGGGGCGGCTCCCCCGGGGCGTCGTCGCCGGACTCGCCGGCCTGGAGGCGGTGGCCGCCGGCCGGGCCTTCGACAGCGACCTGGTGCGTGCCGTGGTCGCCGCGATCTACGCCCGGCACGACGAGTCGTCCACCCCGTCCACCGCCGCGCGCCGGATCCGGCGGGTCCGGGTGCGACCGTCCCGGTCCGGCCCGGGCCAGGTCGATCCGGTCGACGTGCTGACCGACTGCCGGACCGCGACCCGGGTGCTCCGTCGCCGGGCCGACCCGGCGGACTCGGCCGCGTACCGGCAGTGGGCGCAGTCGATCGCCGTCCGGACCTGCCGGGCCGAGGCCGGCAGCGCGGCGGCGACCCCGGTGGACCAGCGCTTCCTCGACGGGCTGGTCGGCGCCCTCGGCCTACGCTGATCCGGCCCACGCTGGTCCGGCGGGCGCCACGGACGGTCCGGGGCGCCGGTCGCCAGCAGCCTCGATCCGCCAGGGGCAGGCGTGATCCGGGCGCGGGGGCCGGGACGCGACGGCGGCCGGCGAGGACACCAGCTACAGCGGGCGTGACCCGGGCGCGGGGGCCGGGACGGTCGCCGTAGGCTCGGGCAGCGTGACCGGTGAGCAGCTCGACGTGGGCGTGGGTCCGGACGTGGGCGTGGGGCCGTGGCCCGGAGACCCGCCCGACGACCCGCGGTACGACCCGGAGCTGCTCGCCGCGGGTGACCGGCGCAACGTGGTCGACCGGTACCGCTACTGGCGGCGGGAGGCCGTCGTCGCGGACCTGGACCACCGGCGGCACGACTTCCATGTGGCGATCGAGAACTGGCAGCACGACCTGAACATCGGCACCGTGGTCCGTAACGCCAACGCGTTCCTCGCCGCCGAGGTGCACATCGTCGGGCGGCGTCGGTGGAACCGGCGGGGCGCGATGGTGACCGACCGGTACCAGCACGTCCGGCACCACGAGACGATCGAGGAGTTCGTCGCCTGGGCGGCCGGCCAGCGCCTGCCCCTGGTCGGCATCGACAACCTCCCAGGCTGCCGGCCACTGGAGACCACCACGCTGCCGCGCCGGTGCGTGCTGCTGTTCGGGCAGGAGGGGCCGGGGCTCTCCGGGCCGGCCCGCGCCGCGTGCGGGCAGCTCTTCTCGATCGCCCAGTACGGCTCGACCCGGTCGATCAACGCCGGGGTGGCCAGCGGTATCGCGATGCACGCGTGGATCCGCGCCCACGCCGGGCCACCCCCCGCCTGACCTGCGGTTCGTCCGCTCGTCCGCTGGTCGTACGCCAGAACTGACCGAAAAGGCCGGTCCGCTTGACTGCACCGCCTTCGGGGGTGACGGTGTGGATATGAGTGTTTCGGTGAGCTGTCCGCGGTGTGGCGGGTCGGTACGGGGGCCGGACCTGATGCACAGCGAGTCGCGTTGTCTGGCCTGTGGTCCCGTTCCGCCGTTGCACGTGCCCGAGCACATCGGCCCGGACATCGTGGCGAGCGTGGTGGAGCGGATCGCCACCGGCGGGGGCGACGGCGTCCCGGCGACCCCCATCTGGTGCCCCTGGCCGCTGCCGCCGGGCTGGACGCTGACCGGGGTCGGCTGGGCCGGGGACGACCGGACCGGGGTGCGCGCCACCGTGGTGGCCTGCGCCGGTCCCGCCCCGCTCGGCGGCGGCCCGGCCGACGTGGTCTTCGTGGCGGAGGAGCCCGGGGTGGGGCTCGGCACCCGGCTGGCCGGCCTCACCGGCCCGGATCCGGGCCCGCAGCTCACCGAGGCGCTGACCGACCCGGGGCCGGGGCACCCCGAGCACGTCGCCACCGCCAAGATCCGGGTCGGCGGGCACCCGACTCCACTGTGGCTGGTGAACTCCTCGACGGACCGCAGCGCGTACGCCGGCGAGGCTCGGGGAATGTGGCTTCATGCGATAGCCTGGCCGGCGAGCGCGGGTCACCTCCTCGCGGAACATGTCGTGCTCTACGACCTGACCGAGTGGACGCCCCCCGAGCTCGTGTACGGTGCGCCCTCTCCATATCTGCACGGCAGGGCTTGACAAAGTCGCCGGAATGTCGGAGAACAGACGCAGTATTCACCGTACGACACCCGACTGATACTCTGGGTGCCGCTGCGGCATCGGACCCGGCACCGCGCGAGAGGATGGGCCCGTCATGGTCAAGAAGGTCCTCACCTGGGCCGGAGTCGCATTTTTGATCTTCTTTGTGGCTTTCCGACCCAACTCCGCCGCCGACGTCGTCAAGTCGTTGGGTGGCGGCATCATGGACATCGCGCAGGGCTTCGGCGACTTCTTCACCAACCTCGTCGCCTAGCCGCCGATGGGAAGCCCCTCCGGCCCGCCCCCCGACCCCGACGACCCCGACCGGGAGCGCCGGGAACGCGACACGGAGCCGATCCCTCGCTACCGGGACGACGACCCGACGGGCTACGGCCCGGGGCCTGGCGACCGGTCGTCCTATCCGGACGATCCGGGCTACCCGGACGACGGACGCTCCGGCCGTGGCTGGGCGCGGAATCCGGAGCCCGAGTACCAGGCGCCCGTCTTCAGCGACGACGAGCTGGCCGGTCTCCGGGCGGACGCCGCCGGTAATGTGCCCCGCCGGGTGCTCCCCCTGGAGGACGAGCCCAGCTCGCTGGTGGCCCGTTACCTCTTCCCCACCGAACGCTACCGGGGCGAGTGGAAACGGCACTGGATCCACCTCACCACACCGATCCTGGTCGGGGTGGCCGCCACCTTCGTCCTCGGCTACCTCTCCGGTTTCCTCGCCGGGCAGGACGTCGGCGCGCTGACCACCATCGCCGTGCTGCTCTGGTTCGCGGTGATGGGCTGGGTCGCGTGGAAGGTCGCGGACTGGTGGTTCGACCGCTTCATCCTGACCAACAAACGGGTGATGGTGGTCAACGGCATCATCACCCGCAAGGTCGCGATGATGCCGCTGGCCCGGGTCACCGACATGAAGTACGAGCAGACGCCCACCGGCCGGGCCCTCAACTACGGCACCTTCGTGCTGGAGTCCGCCGGCCAGGACCAGGCCCTCCGCGAGATCAAGAATCTCCCCAACCCGAACGAGCTCTACCTGCGGGTCGTCGAGGAGATGTACGAGCCGCAGGCGGTGGAGGCCCGGCTGGGCAAGGAAGCCGACGAGGCGAAAGCCGACGACGGCGCCTGAAAGTTTTCGTCCGTTCATCGGAGGAACACGCACCTGTTCGCCGTCGACTCGGGTCTGTCGACCGTGGCAACCTGCCACACAGGAGGGCGGGAGGGATGCGGTGGCCGGCAGGGACAGCCTGGAAGACGAGTTCCGCGAGTTCGTCGCGGCCCGGTCCGGCGCCCTGCTGCGTACCGCCTACCTGCTCGCCGGGGACTGGGCCACCGCCGAGGATCTGCTCCAGACCGCGTTGACCAAGACCTACCTGGCCTGGAAACGGCACGGCGGGATCGACGCCGTCGAGCCGTACGCCCGGCGGGTGCTGGTCAACACCTCGACCAGTTGGTGGCGGCGGCGCTGGCACGGTGAACGTCCCACCGAGGTGCTGCCCGAGCGGGCCGCGGACGACGAGATCGAGCAGCAGCTCGACCGGGACGTTCTCTGGCGGCACCTGCGCGCCCTGCCGGCCCGGCAGCGGGCGGTGCTGGTGCTGCGGTACTACGAGGATCTCTCCGAGGCCCAGACGGCGGCGTTGCTCGACATCTCCCCGGGGACGGTGAAGAGCCAGACCTCCCGGGCGTTGAACACGCTGCGCCGCCGCCTCGGGGCCGAGGCCGCCCTGGAGCTGCCCGACGCCGCGCCCACCTCCGCCGCGCCCGCCTCCGCCAGGCCCGCCCCGCTGCCCGCGTCCGGGTCTGCTGCCGCCACCGCGGGCGGCGAGGCGGGGCGACCGGTTCGGCCCAGCGGCGGGCGGACGACCCGACGTACCCCGGCTGCCCCGCCGGCCAACCGCGACCCGTACGCCGGTGGCCCGCTCACCGGTGACCCGGTCGGCGGCCGTCCCGAGCAGGTGGAGTCGCGTCCGGCCCCGACCGCGCTGGCCGGGCCGCGGCCCGCTCCGCTGTCGGCCACCACCGGTTCCGGGGAGTCCCGGTGACCTCCTCCGACAACCTGCGGGGCGGTTCGACGCGTCCACACGCTGTGGCCGAACAGGACTTGGAACAGGCGCTGCGGGAGACCCTGACCCACCAGGTCGCCGCGTCCCGGTCGCCGGCCGCCGACCGGGCCGGGCTGGCGATACGTCGGGCCCAGCGGACGCAACGCCGCCGCACCCTGACCGGGGTGGCGTTGGCGGCGGTCGCGGTGGTGACGGTCAGCGCCGGAATGGCCCAGTTCCAGACAAGCCCGGCCCGCTACGCCAACCCGGTCGTGATGATCGGTGACCCGGTCGGGCCGACCACCACCGCGCCGTCACCGCCGGCCGGGCCGCTGCCCGGGCCGGCGTTCGCCGGGGTGTCGCTGATCGCCGGCGCGCAGCTCGTCGTCGAGGGCCGGCGCACCGACCTGGGCGGGGTCGGCCCCGTCGACCGGGGCGTGCCGCTGGCCGGCGGCGGCTGGCTGCTGGTCGGCACCCCCTCCGCGGCCGGGCGCACCGTCTGGTACGTCGCCGCCGACGGCGCCTTCCGGGTCCTGCTCGCCGGGGCGGACGCCGTGGCGGTGGCCCCGGACGGCGGGCGACTGGCCTGGCGGGAGGGCGGCCGGCTCTTCGTCGCCGCGATCTCCAGCGGCCAACTCCTGCCGCCGTTGCGGACGACGACGCCGGAGTCGGTCACCCCGGTCGGTTTCGTGGACGACGCCGTGCTGATCCGGGTCCGCCCCGACCGGCCCGGTTTCGTCCTCTGGCAGCCGGACGGGGGCCCGTTCCTCGCCGGGACGGACCGGTCGATCCTCGACGTGCCCGGCCGGCTGCCCGACGGGCGGCTGGTCGCCCGGGTCACCACCGGGTCGTCGTCCCGGCCGTGTCTGGCCCTGCTCGACCCGGCCCGGGGCCTCGCGCCCGTCACCACCGGCTGCGGGGTCCCCCTGACCGCCGACGGCCCCGCCTCGGTGTCCCCGGACGGGCGGTGGTTGCTGGTGAACGGCGCACCCGACCCGTCCTCGCCGCCCGAGGGGGTGGCTCTCCTGGTCGACCTGCGGACCGCCTTCGGCGCGAAGCCGTCGGTCCGGGCGCTGGGCCCGGCGGCGACCGGTGAGCCGGCGTGGCTCGACGACGAGGCGGTGTATCCCACCACCGGGTCCCTGGTGCGGCTCCGGCCCGACCGCCCCGCCGAGCAGCCCACCACCACGACGCTGACCGACCTGCCCGCAGGCGTCCGCCCGGTGCTCCTCACCCGACCGAGCCTCTGACCGTCGCGCCTCTCCGACCCCGGCCCGCTGCCGGTCGCGCGGACTGGTCGGTGTCGGCCCGCCCGCCCGCCCGTCCGCCCGTCGCTCGCCCGTCCGGTCCGTCGGCAGCCGGCCCGGCCCGCCTGCTCGCGTGCCACGCGGGGGACGTGGCGTGGCGGCGGCGGGTAACGTCGGGCGATGCACCCGCGTCCCGCGTCCGCGCCCCCGCGGATCGACCTGCACGCCCACTCCACCGCCAGCGACGGCACGCTGACCCCGGCGGAGCTGGTCCGGGCCGCCGCCGACGCGGGGCTCGACGTGGTGGCCATCACCGACCACGACACCACCGCCGGTTGGGAGCCGGCCCGCCGCGCGCTCCCGCCGGGGCTCACCCTGATCCGGGGCGCGGAGCTCTCCTGCCGGTGGCACGGGGAGCAGCCTGCGGTGCCCCTGCACCTGCTGGCGTACCTGTTCGACCCGGCCGAGCCGGAGCTGGCCGCCGAGCTGGCCCGGGTCCGGGCCGCCCGGGAGGTCCGGGGCGAGCGGATCGTCGAGCTGCTGCGGGCCGACGGGGTCGACGTGAGCTGGGCGGAGATCCACGCCGCCGCCGACGGGGGCACGGTCGGTCGGCCGCACATCGCGGCGGCGCTGATCCGGGCCGGGCTGGTGGCGACCACCGCCGAGGCGTTCGGCGCGCGGTGGCTGGGGGAGCGGTACCGGCTGCCCAAGGACGACATCGACGTGTTCCGGGCGGTGGAGCTGGTCCGGGCGGCCGGAGGGGTGCCGGTGTTCGCGCATCCTAGGGCCAGCCGACGCGGCCGGATCGTGCCGGACGGGCTGATCGTGGAGTTGGCCGCGGTCGGGCTGGCCGGGTTGGAGGCCGACCACGAGGACCACTCACCGGCCGAGCGGGCCCACGTCCGGGCTCTGGCCGAGCACCTCGGCCTGCTCGTCACCGGCTCGTCCGACTTCCACGGCAGCCACAAGACCGTCGGGCTGGGGGCTTTCACGACCGATCCCGGGGCGTACGGGCGGATCGTCGCGCAGGCCCGGGGGGTGAGCCCGGTCGCTTCGGGGTGACCCGCGTTCTGCCTGCTGGCGGCGTCGTTACGGTGGGCGGGTGGATGTCAAGCTGTTCGGAGAGGTCTTCGTGACCCTGCTGGTCATCACCGACCCGCCGGGCATGATGCCGATCTTCCTCGCGCTCACCGGCCCGTTGCCGGCCCGGGAACGCAACCGGGCGGCCTGGCAGGCGGTGGCGCTGGCCCTCCTCGTCATCGTGATCTTCGCGGTGGCCGGGCAGACCCTGCTCGACTACCTGCACGTGGACCTGCCCGCGCTCCAGGCCGCCGGTGGGCTGCTGCTGATCCTGGTCGCCCTGGAGCTGCTCACCGGCAAGACGGACGATCCGAGCCAGCAGGCCACCTCGAACATCGCCCTGGTGCCGCTGGGCACGCCGCTGCTGGCCGGCCCCGGCGCGATCGTGGCGACGATGCTCTTCGTGCAGCAGTCCGACGGGATCGCCGACGTGACCGCGATCGCCGCCGCCATCGTCGCGGTGATGGTCACGGTGTGGGTGGTGCTGCGGTTCTCCGGCGGGATCGTCAAGGTCCTGCGCCCCGGCGGGATCGAGGTGCTCACCCGGATCGCCGGCCTGCTGCTGGCCGCGATCGCCGTCCAGCTCATCGCCGACGCGATCGCCGCGTTCGTCACCCATTACGCCGACCTGCTGTAGAAAGCCGCGTTCCCGGATAGTCGTACCGGGATGGCAGGATCGCGGTGTGCGACGACCCTCCCCTGCCGGACGACCCTCCGACCGCTCCGCCGGCTCCGGCCGCCCGCCCCGGCCCCGTGGCGGGCGACAGCCCGGGGCACAGCCCGAGCAGCTCGGCTTCGAGGGCATGCCGGAGCGGCTGTTCGTCTGCACCCCCAGCAAGCTCGGCGCGTACGCCGACTGTCCGCGCCGCTACCGCTACTCCTACGTCGACCGGCCGGCGCCGCCGAAGGGGCCGCCGTGGGCGCACAACTCGCTCGGCGCGAGCGTGCACACCGCCCTCAAGAGCTGGTACGCGCTGCCCGCCGACCGGCGGCGACCGGAGGCCCTGGCCGGGCTGCTCAAGGGCACCTGGGTCCGGGACGGCTACCGGGACGACGCGCAGGAGCGCGCCGCCTACCGCCAGGCGTTGTCCTGGCTGGAGGCGTACGTCGACACCCTCGACCCGGCGGTCGAGCCGGTCGGGGTCGAGCGGGTGGTGGCGGTGAAGACGGCCGTGCTGGCGTTCAACGGCCGCACCGACCGGATCGACTCCCGCCCCGGCCCGCAGGGCCCGGAGCTGGTCATCGTCGACTACAAGACCGGCCGTGCCGGGCAGGACGCCGACGACGCCCGGGGCTCCCAGGCGCTGGCGCTGTACGCGTACGCCGCCGAGCGGGTGTTCCGCCGGCCGTGCCGCCGGGTCGAGCTGCACCACCTGCCGACCGGCACGGTCGCCGCGCACGAGCACACCGTCGAGTCGCTGGCCCGTCAGGTCGGCCGGGCCGAGGACACCGCGCGGGACGTCATGGCCGCCGAGCGGGCGGTCGGCGAGGGGGTCGACCCGGACGACGCCTTCCCGACCACCCCCGGCGTGCGCTGCGGCTGGTGTGACTTCCGGCGGGTCTGCCCGGCCGGGGCCGAGACGCCCGGTCACGAGCCCTGGGCCGCCGTGGAACGCCTCGTCGGCTGACGACCCGGGGCCGGCAGCGTGCCTAGGCGGGCCCGGACCGGGCGGGCGTCTCCTGGCCCTGCCGGGCGGGCGGTGTGGGCTGGGCTGCGGCGTGCCGGGCGGCGCGGGCCTTCGCGGCATGGATGATCGGCCCCTCCAGGTAGCGTCGCGGCACGGTGGCGAGCGCCAGCCGGAGGGCCCGCACGCCCACCTGGGCGGAGAGCGCGGTGGTGGGCAGGCCCAACCCGCCGTAGAGCCGCTGGGCCCAGGGCGGCAGCAGACCCAGCGCGGTGCCGGCGATGCCGAGATACGCCCACCGGGGCGGGCCCAGGGTGACGCCGAGCCGCGCCGGCAGGCTGAGTTTCCACGGCAGCGGCGGGGCGGTGAGGAAGACCGCGGTCTCCGCCGCCTCGCGGGTCATCCGCAGCTCGGGCCGGATCCGCCGGTAGTACGCGTCGATCTCGGCCGCGGTGCCCGGCACGGTGGCCGGGTCCAGCCCCACCAGGGCCGCCGCCCGGCGCTGCTCGGTGTAGTAGCCGTCCACCTCGTCGGCGGTCAATCCGAGTCCGGCCCGCCGGGCGGTGCTGACGAACGACTCGACCTCGGTGACGTGCACCCAGCGCAGCAGGTCCGGCTCGTCGACGCGGAACCGTTCGCCGCTGGCGGGGTCGACCGCCGACAGCCGCGCGTGCAGGGCCCGCAGCCGGCTGCCGGCCTGTTCCGCCTCGGCGCTGGTGCCGTAGACCGTGGTGGCCACGTAGGTGGCCGTCCGGAGCAGGCGACCCCAGGCGTCGTGGCGGTAGTTGCTGTTCTGCGCGACCCCGGCCATGGCCCGGGGGTGCAGGGCCTGGAGGTAGAGCGCCCGCAGGCCGGCGACGAGCAGCACCGGCTCCTCGTGCACCCGCCAGGTGACCGAGCCGGGACCGAACAGGCCGAGGTCGTCGGAGTCCATCGCCCAAGAGTGCCACGCCGGCCGCGGCAGCTCCGCCGGCCGACGGTCCCGGGCGGGAGGGTACGAGCCGGCGGCCCCGGGGCGGGCGGCCTCCGGTCAGGCGTCGCCGGAGCGCCGGGATTGACAGCCGGGGCACAGACCCCAGAAGGTCACCTCCGCCTCGTCCACCTCGAAGCCGTGGGCCACGCCCGGGTCGAGGCAGGGGGCGCGGCCCACCGCGCAGTCGATGTCGGAGATCTCGCCGCAGCCCCGGCACACCACGTGGTGGTGGTTGTCGCCGGCGCGGGCCTCGAACCGGGCGGGGCTGCCGGCCGGCTCGATCCGGCGGGACAGCCCGGCCCGGGAGAGCGCGCCGAGGACGTCGTAGACGGCCTGGACGGAGACGGAGTCGAGCCGTTCACGGACCTGTCGGGTGATCTCCTCGACGTCGAGGTGCCCACCGCCGGCGAGCACCTCCAGCACGGCCAGACGTGGCCGGGTCACCCGTAGGCCTCTCGACCGGAGCAGCTCCTCGGGGCTGGACATGAATCAATCACAGCACGGCGGAGCAGGCCCGACAACCGCCCTTCGGACCCTCGTGGCATCGACCACGGCCGGTGTCCGACGTCGTGGACCGAACCGGTGGGCGTTCGGGCGCGTGTATCCGGACGAGAGGCGGCGGCGTCGTACGCTGACCGCTCGGCCGGAGCCCCAGCGGAGGTGGCGGTGTTCGAAAAGATCGATGGGTTGCCCGGGCACGTCCTGGTCGTGCACGCGGTCGTGGTGTTCGTGCCGCTGCTGGCGTTGCTGGCCGTCGCCTACGGGCTGCTGCCCCGCTGGCGTGGCCGCCTCGGCTGGGCGGTGGGCGTGCTCGCCGTGGTGACGCCGGTGCTGGCCTGGGTGGCGACCGAGTCCGGTGAGGCGTTCGAGGCGGCGCTCCGCGAGCGCGGCTACCCGCCGCAGATCCTTTCCCAGGTCGAGGCCCACGCCGAGTACGGTGAGCTGCTGCAGTGGGTCACCCTGGCGCTCGCCGTGGCGGCGCTCGTGCTGCTCGCGTTGACCAGTGGGCGGCCCGGGGTGTCGGGGCTGCCCGGGTGGGTGGCGACGGTGGCGACCGGGGTGGTGATCGTGCTGGCCGGATTCGCGGTCGTCTACGTCTACCTGACCGGTGAGTCGGGCGCGCGGGCCGTCTGGACCGGCGTGCTCTGAGCGGACCGACCCGTCAGAGCAGGGTGCGGGCGCAGACCGCGCAGATCACCACCAGCAGCACCAGCCCGGCGACCCCCGCGAGACCGTAGGTGACGTGTTGGGCGCGGGTCTCGGCTGCGTCCAGCGCGTCCGCGTCCTGGGCCGGGAGCCGGCGCGGCGGCGGGGGTTGCAGGTGCACGGGGGGCCGCCAGTCGGGTGGTGGCGGCGTGGTCGGCGGGGGACCGGCGTAGCCGCCGCCGCTGGGCTGCGGCGGCATGGCCGGCTGCGGCGGCGGCATGGCCGACGGTGGCTGCGGCTCGGCCGGTGGCGGCGGGGGCCCGCCGGCCGGCGGCCGTCGCCAGTGGTCGTCGTCGGAGCCGTGGGACGTCGTCACGTCGTCCGACGCTACCGGCCCGACCCGTGGACCGTGGCCCGGGCGCGAGGCGCCCGCCGTCCGTGGGCGACGCGCGCCTTCCGGCCGCCGGACGCCGCCCTGGCGGCGACGGCCGTGGCGGCCCGAGGGTGGTGGCGGGGCGCCACCCTGGCGCTGGGCGCACGGACCACGGCTCGGCTAGGCTCTGCGCCGTGAGCACGGAGGACCTGACCGTACGCGCCCCCGGCGACGACGATCGCACCGTCGACCTGAGCGACGACTTCGTGGTGCTGCCCGAGCAGACCGTCGACGACACCGACCGGGGTTGGGGTGAGCGGGTCGGTGACAACGACGACCGTCTGCTGGCCGAGCGCCCCCCGCACTGGGACTGACCGGTCGGTCAGGAGGAGGCGCTGCCGGCCGGAGCCTTGGCCGACGACGAGCCACCAGCCGACGAGGACCCACCGGACGAGGACCCACCGGAGGACGAGGCGCCGGAGCCGGTCGACCCCGCCGACGAGCCCGACCCGGACGAGTCCGACGAGCCCGATCCCGACGACGACGTGGCACCGGAGGACGACTCGGACTTGCCCGACTTGCCGCCGGTCAGCGGCTCGGCCCCGGACGTCCGCGAGTCGGTGCGGTAGAAGCCGGAGCCCTTGAAGACGATGCCGACCGAGTTGAACACCTTGCGCAGCCGCCCCGTACACGCCGGGCACTCGGTCAGCGGCTCGTCGGAGAAGGACTGCACCGCCTCAAGCTGATTGCCGCACGCGGTGCAGGCGTACTGGTACGTAGGCACGTTCTCCTCCGGATCTGGCACGGCCTCTTGGCACTCGACCTGTTCGAGTGCCAATGGTGCGCCATTCGACCCGGGTTCGTCCAGCCGTAGTGGTCAAGCCCCCGTCAATTCCCGCAACCCGCCGGTCGGCGTGATCGCCGCGCGGACCGGACGGTCGTGCGGCTCGGCGGGCAGCAGCCCGTCGACCAGCTCCCCGTCGTGCAGCAGGGCGACCGTCCAGGCGTCGGCGGGCAGCCGGGCCAGCGCCCGGTCGTACGAGCCGCCGCCGCGCCCCAGCCGCAGCCCGCGCCGGTCCACCGCGAGCGCCGGCACCACCACCAGCTCCGCCCCGGCCACCGCCGCCCGGCCGAGCCGGGGCCCGGCCGGCTCCCGCATCCCCCGACCGGCCACGACCAGCGCCTCCGGGCCGGTGTACCCGGCCCAGTCGAGGTCCAGGTCGGCCCGGAGCACCGGCAGCAGCAGCTCCGCGTCCGGCGGCAGCGCCGCCCGGAGCAGCTCCGGCAGGTCGGCCCCGCCCGGCTCGGCGCCCACCGGCACGTACCCGGTCATCCGGCGGGGCCGCAGCCGGCGTACTAGATCGACGAGCGTGCCCGCGACGGCGGTCGCGGCGGCGGTCCGCTCGGCGGCGGTGAGCGCCCGGCGGCGGGCGAGCGACGCGACCCGGCGTCCGCGCTTCGACCCGGCGGAATCCCCGGGCGCGCCGGAGGAATCACGCGGCTCTTCCGCTCCATCAGAAAAATCTGTCACGCAACACTCCTGACGCAACGGCTGTCTACTGGTGTCGCTGTGTAAGCATCGCAGCATCGGGCGTGGAACTTCCGGGGGGAAGCGTGACGCTACGCGGGCGACTGACCGCAGCCTTCCTCGCGGTGGTGCTGGGTCCGGTCCTGCTCGGGGCGTTCTTCGTCGCCACCACCCTGGCCACCGTCGACCACCAGCGGTCCGCCGAACGCCTCGGCCTGGCCGCCGGGGCGGTCCGCACCTCCGTCGACGCCCTCTGCCAGCAGCTCCGGGCCGCCGCCGACGCGGTCGCGCTCAGCGGCGCCGACCCGGCCGCCCGCGCCGAGGCCGCCGCCCAGGTGGTCCGTCGGGGGCTCGCCGCCGCCGTGCTGGTCACCGACGCCACCGGCCGGTCGGTGCAGGCCACCCCGGACGCCCCGCCCCGCCCCTGGGCGGACTGCGTCGGCCCCGGGCCCACCAACGACGGGACGGTCCGGGCGCTCACCGTCGAGGTGGAGCTGCGCGACCCGACCGGCGTCGCCCTGGGCCGGGTCGCCGCGGTCCAGGCCGTCGACCCCGGGTTCGTCGCGCGGCTGGCCGCCGTCACCGGCGTCGAGGTCACCCTGCTGGCCGGTCCCGCCGGCATCGCCCAGACCACCGAGGACCCGGGGGTACGCGACGAGGTGCTGGCCGCCGTCGCCCCCGCCGGAGACGACCGGATCACCAGCGCCGGCGGCGGACGGCAGGTCCGCCGGGTCGGCCCGGCCCCCGGCCAGCCGCTGCCGTTGGTGCTCTCCGCCGGCGACGGCCCACCCCCCGGCCGGTACGCCGGACTGGTCGCCGCGGTGCTCCTCGCCGGGCTGCTCGCCGTGCTCACCGCCTGGCGGCTGGCCCGGGTCACCACCCGGCCGCTGGTGGAGCTGGCCCACGCGGCCGACCGGGTCGCCGGGGGCGACCTGACGACCCGGGTGCCGGTGCGGGCGGCCGACGAGATCGGGCGGCTGGCCGCCGCGTTCAACCGGATGACCCGGGAGACCCGGTCGTACGTGACCGCGCTGACCAGCAGCCGGGACCAGTTGCGCGGTCACCTGTCGGTGCTCGGCGACACCCTGGCCAGCACCCACGACCTGGACCGCATCCTGCGGGTCATCCTGCACAGCGCGCTCGCCGCCACCGGGGCGCAGGCCGGCGCGGTGCTGCTGGTGGAGGAGGGCGGCGCCCTGGTCGGACAATGTGTGGCCGGCTTCGACGGCCGGTGGCCGGCGGAGGCCGTCCGGCCGGAGCCGGCGGCGCTGCGGGTGCCGGTCGGCGTCGGCGTCATCGGCGGGGTGGCCGCCACCGGCGAGCCCCGGCGCGGCCGGATCGAGCCGGGGACGACGCCACCGGGCGAGCCGCACGGCCACACGTACGTCGCGGTGCCGTTCGCCGCGCCCGCCGGGGCGGGCCAGACCGACGGCGGCGGGACCGAGCCGGGCGGGACGCTGGGCGTGCTGGTCCTCTACGACCGGCTGGGCGTCGACGAGTTCGACGACGGCGACCTGGTGACCCTGCGGACGTTCGCCGGCGACGCGGCGGTCGCGGTGGAGAACGTCCGGGTGCACGAGGAGGCGCAACGGCTGTCGCTGACCGACCCGCTCACCGGCCTGTGGAACTACCGCTACCTGCGCGAGTCGATCCGGCGGGAGGTGGAACGGGCCAGCCGGTTCGGCCGGATGCTCAGCGTCCTCGCCCTCGACCTGGACAGGTTCAAGACGGTCAACGACACGTACGGGCACGCGGTCGGCGACGCGGTGCTCGTCGAGTTCGCGCACCGGGTACGCGCCGAGATCCGCGAGGTGGACCTGGCGTTCCGGTCCGGTGGGGAGGAGTTCGTGCTGCTGCTGCCGGAGACCGACGCCCGGGGCGCGACGATCGTGGCCGAACGGCTCGGCGCGGCCGTCCGGGACCATCCGATCCTCGCCGAGTCGCACTCCGGGCCGCCCGGGGGCGGCCCGCTGCGCATCCCGGTGACCGTCTCGGTGGGCATCGCCGTCTATCCCGACCACGCCGGCGCCGGGCAGCAGGTGCTGGACGCGGCCGACGACGCGTTGTACGCGGCCAAGGCGGGCGGGCGGGACACGTACCGGATGGCGGCGGCGCCGGCCCGGCCGGCGACCGAGGAGATCCCCGTGCAGCCGGGGGCGGCCCCACCGGACGACGGGCTGCCCCGGGCGGGCGCCCACACCGGTCCAGTCGAACACACGCCGAACGGGGCCGCAGCCGGGGCCGGTGGAGGCGTTTCTCACGCGGCCGGCGGCGGCGCGTCTTCCGGGCCACACCCGCCGCGACAGGGCTGTGGCCGATAGTCTCGCGACATGTCGGAGCATCGCGCGAACCCTTCAACGGCGCCCACCTCGACCGGCCGGTCCCGGGCGGTCAAGGCTGTCATCCCGGCCGCCGGTCTGGCCACCCGGTTTCTGCCCGCGACCAAGGCGGTGCCCAAGGAGCTGCTGCCGGTGGTCGACCGGCCGGTGTTGCAGTACATCGTCGAGGAGGCCGCCCAGGCCGGCATCGACGACGTCCTGCTGATCACCGGCCGGGGCAAGACCTCGATGGTCGACCACTTCGACCGCCGGCCGGACCTGGAGGCCCGGCTGGAGGCCAAGGGCGACGAGGAACGGCTGGCCGCCGTCAGACGCCCCGGCGAGCTGGCCGACATCTACACCGTACGGCAGCCGGAGCAGCTCGGTCTGGGCCACGCCGTCGGGTACGCCGAGGCGCACGTCGGCGACCAGCCGTTCGCGGTGCTGCTCGGCGACGAGTTCGTCAAGCCGACCGAGCCGCTGCTGCCGGCCATGCTGGAGCTCCAGGCCCGCACCGGCGGCATCGTGCTGGCCTTCTTCGAGGTCGACCCCGCCGAGACCAAGCGGTACGGCATCGCCTCGGTGGAGCCGGCCGAGGCGGAGCTCACCGACATCGGCGAGGTCGTCAAGGTGACCGGCATGGTGGAGAAGCCCAAGCCGGAGGACGCCCCGAGCAACCTCGCCGTCCTCGGCCGGTACGTGCTGCCCGGCACGATCTTCGACGCGATCCGCCGTACCGGGCCGGGCAGCGGCGGCGAGATCCAGTTGACCGACGCGATGGAGCTGCTGCGCGGCGAGGGCACACCGGTGCACGCCATCGTCTACCGGGGCACCCGCTACGACACCGGCATGCCGCTCGGCTACCTCCAGACCGTCGTCCAGCTCGCCTGCGAGCGGGAGGACCTCGGCAAGGAGTTCCGCGCCTGGCTGGGCGAGTTCGTCGCCTCCGACGCGTCGGGCGGTCCTAATACATGACCGCGACGGCCGACGCCGAGGCGGCCGCGAACGAGTTGACGCCGCTCGCCGACTACCTGGGCAGCGTGCTGCGCAGGTTACGCGCGCTGCCTCCGCTCGACCTCGACCTCACCCAGGCGTACGGCAACGTCCTCGCCGAGGACGTCGTCGCGCCGCACGCGTACCCGGCGTTCGACCAGGCGGCCGTGGACGGGTACGCGGCCCGCTGGGACGACATCGCCGCCGCGGCCCGCAACGCCGGGTACGCCTCGGGCCACGGCGGCTCACCGGGCGGTCGCACCGTCCGGCTGAACGTGGTCGGTGACCTCGGCGCGGCCAGTTGGCGGCCGGTCCGGCTCACCCCGAACGCCTGCTTCTCGGTGGCGGCCGGGGCCCCGCTGCCGGTCACCGCCGACGTGGTGGTGCCGGTGGAGTGGACCGACCAGGGCATGGCCGCCGTGGAGATCTACCGCGTCCCCAAACGCGGGTACGGGCTCCGCCGCGCCGGGGACGAGCTGCCCGCCGGCACCCTGCTCGCCCGCGCCGGCACGTACGTCTCACCGGCGCTGGTGGCGGTGTTCGCCGCCACCGGCCTCGGGCACGTGGTGGTCCGGCCCAGCCCCCGGGTGGTCATCGTGGCCACCGGTGACGAGCTGGTCGACGTGGGCCGGGGCAGCCAGCCCGGCCAGGTGGTGGACGCCAACTCGCACGCGTTGACCGCCGCCGCCGCCGAGGTGGGCGCGCTCGCGTACCGGGTGGGGATCTGCGACGACGACCCGGAGGCGCTGCGCGGCCTGCTGGAGGACCAGACCCTCCGGGCCGACCTGATCATCACCACCGGCGGCACCGGCACCGGGCCGGGCGACATGGTCCGCCGGGTCCTCACCCGCCGCGACGGGGGCCGCGCCGGGCCGGTCACCTTCACCGAGGTCGCCCTCTACCCGGGTACGGCGCTCGGCTTCGGCACGGTCGGGGCGGAGGAGGTGCCGGTGGTCTGCCTGCCCGGCGAGCCCGGCGCGGCCATGATCGGCTTCGAGGTGCTGGCCCGTCCGGCGATCAACCTGCTGGCCGGGGCGGAGCCGGTGTTCCGGCCGAGCGTCCGGGCGCACCTGCTGGAGACCGTCACGTCCCCCGGGGGGCTGCGCGAGTTCCGTCCCGCCCACGTGGCCGAACGGCGCGGCGGCGGGTACACCGTGCAACCCCTCGCGGGCGGACCGCGTACCCTCTCGGGGCTGGCCGAGGCGAACGGCCTGCTGGTGCTCGGCGAGCGGGTGACCACCGCGGCGGCCGGCTCCACGGTGGACGTGCTGCTGCTGGACCGGAGGCGGTGACGGTGTTCTTCGGTAGTGTTCCCGGCTGGCCGGTCGTGCTCGCCGACGGGCCGGTGCTGCTGCGGCCGTACCGGCGTTCCGACGCGGCGGCCTGGTCGGAGATCCGCCGCGCCAACCGGGCCTGGCTGGCCCCCTGGGAGTCGGTGCTCCCGGGCCGCTGGGACGAGACGAACTCGCCGATCGCGTTCCGCTACGTCCACCGCGACCAGCGACGCACCGCCCGACGCGGCGAGGGCATGCCGTTCGCGGTGTGCCTGCGCGCCGACGACGGGCCGGAACGCCTGGTCGGGCACCTGAACATCGGCAACATCGTGCGCCGGGCGTTCTGCTCCGGGTACGCCGGCTACTGGGTGGACGGCCGGACGGCCGGTCGCGGGGTCATCCCGACCGCGCTGGCGCTCGCCGTGGACCACGCCTTCGGGCCGGGTGGCCTGCACCGGATCGAGGTCAACATCCGCCCGGAGAACAGGCCGTCCCGCCGGGTGGTCGAGAAGCTCGGCTTCCGTGAGGAGGCCTACCACCCCCGGTACATGCACATCGACGGAGCGTGGCGGGACCACATCGGGTACGCCTTGACCAGCGAGGAGGTGGCCGCCGAGGGCGGTCTGCTGGCCCGCTGGCACCGGCTGCGCGCCACCACCGGATAGCCGTCCCGCCGGTGGTGATCCGGCGCGGCGCGGCGCCATCCTGGCTGGTCACCCGTAACCTCAGGTGACTGCAAGCTGTGGCAAGCGCTGCGGTGGCCGCATGATCGGCGGAACGGGGGGCGCCCGGTCGACAATCCTGCGGCCGGCGCGCGACTGTCCGAACTTCGGCGACGGGAGGGGTGAGGGTGCCGACCTCGGTGCTCCTCGCCGTCCTCGCCGCCGCCGGCCTGCTGGCCCTCGCCCCGGCCCTCGTCCGCCGGTACGACGCCACGGAACGGCTGGTGGCGGAGCGGGCGCAGTCGACGGCGCGGGTGCTCCAGCGCCGTCGGCGCCGGCGTACTGTCCCCGGCCGCCGCCCGGTCCGCCCGCCCCGCACCCTCGTCGTCACCCTCACCGCCGACGCCGCTCCCTCCTCCGCTTCCGCCGCGACCGGCGCCGGGCCCGGGGCTGCCTCTGCCTCGTCGGGCGCCGGGCCGTCCGCTGTCGGGTCCTCTGCTGCCGGGCCTTCCGGGCCCGCCGGGTCCGGGTCCGCCGGGGCGGCCTCCCCGGGTGGTCCCGGTCGCCGCCGGGGCCGGCTGCGGGCCGTCTCGTCCGGCGCCGGCCGGACCGCCCGACGCCGGCCGCCGAAGCGCCGGCAGCACACCCCGGCCGTCTACCGCCGCCGCCGGGTGCTGGCCGCCCTGGTGCTGCTCAACTTCGTCGAGCTGGTCGGCGTGATCGTGGTGGGCCCCGGATTCTGGATCAGCGTCTCGGTCACCGGCGCCCTGCTGGTGGTGTACATGGCGCACCTGCGCTCCCGGGCGGTGGCCGAGCGCCGGCGGCGGCGGGCCCGGGCCCGGGAGGCCGCCTGGCTGGCCGCCCGGCAGGCCGAGGTACGCCGGGAACAGGCCCGTCGGGCGGAGGCCCGTCGGGAACAGCAGCGCCGCCTGGCGGCCCAACGCGAGGCGGTCCGCCGTACCGCCATGGGCCTCGACCGCCCGGACGAGCTGCGCCCGGCCGCCGGCGGCGGCTCGGTCTCCTACCGCCGTACGGGTGGCCTGCGCGGCCGCCCCTACCAGTCCGGCCGCTGACCGTCCCGCCGCTGCTCGGTGAGCCCGTTGATCGTGGTGGCTTTCGGCCCTCCCGGGGGCGTTCGCCACCACGATCAACGGGACGGGCGGGGCGATTCGCGTCGGAGGCGGGGGAGCTGTTAGCCTTGTCGCCGGCCCGCCCGGTGAAAGCCGGGTGGGACCGAAGCCGGTTCGCCGGCGGAGGGGCTGTGGCGCAGACCGGTAGCGCACCTCGTTCGCATCGAGGGGGTCAGGGGTTCAAATCCCCTCAGCTCCACCCCAGTTCAAAGGCCGTTTCCGCCCGTCGGAGACGGCCTTTTTCGATCTTGTACAGCAGCGGAGTACAGCAACGGCGCTCAGGTGCCGAACTGCTCGCCGAGGCGCTTGAGCGCGGCTTGGGTCGCTGCCGAGGTGGCCTCGCTGTAGATGTTCATGGTCACGGCGATCTGGCTGTGCCGGAGGATCTGCATGGTGACCCGGGGGTGTACGTCGAGGGCCACGAGCAGGGACGCGCAGGTACGTCGGGTGGTGTGCACCGAGATCTCCCGGACGCCGGCCTTGCGGCAGCGGGTCTTGAACTCCCGGTGGAAGTTCCTCGGCTCGACCGGGGTACCAAGCCGGGTGGTGAAGACCAGGCCGGTCTCCTGCCAGGCTCGCCCGGCGTGCTCGCGGTGCCGCTGCTGACCTTCGCGGCGGGAGCGGAGGGCGGTGGCGCAGATGGCGGGTAAGGGCAGGGTCGCGTCCGACGATTCGGTCTTGGTCTCCCGGTGCAGTAGTTGTCGGCGGATCCGCTGGAGCTGGTAGGCCACCGCCAGCTCTCCGGCGGCTAGGTCGACGTCCTCCCAGCGCAGGCCCAGCACTTCACCCCGGCGCAGCCCGAGGACCAGGATCAGCACGTACGCGGCGTAGAGCGGGTCACCCTCGGCGCGGGCCGACTCCAGGAACTGGCGTACCTCGTCGACGGACCACGGTCGGGTCTTGCGCGGGCGGGGCTTGGCGACCCGGAGCAGCGCGGCCGGGTTGCGGGTCAGCAGCTCGTCGCGGACGGCGTTGTTGAGCGCTGCCCGCAGCGTTGTCCAGGCGTCGCGGGCGGTGCGTTCGGAGACGGCGCGTTGGCAGCAGCGGCCGACGGCGCAGCACTTCCGCTTGCCCTCGGGGCGGGCGGCGTCCTTGCCCTGTAGGCAGCACTGGCAGGCGGCCCGAAGCCTGTTCAGCCAGGTCTGCACCTCGCGCACGGTGAGCTTGTCGAGGCGTCGAGAGCCCAGCTCAGGGGCGATGTAGAGTCGGACGAACATGTCGTAGTTGGCCGCCGTGGCGGGGGCCAGGTTCGGTTCGACGACGTCACGGAGCCAGGAGTCGAGGTAGCCGCCGAGTGTGGGAACCCGGGTGGCGACCGGGCCGGCCTTGGCCTGCTGGTGCAGTTTGATCCACTTGTCGTGGACGGCTTCACGGGTCTGGCCGTAGACGTACTTGCGGGTGCGTTTGCCGTCGGGCTTGGTGACCCAGACGTACGCGGCGAAGCCGTTGCGGTACGGGAAGATCGAGCCTTCGCCGTTGGCGCGGGTGCGTCCGGGCATCAGGCGGCCTCCTGCCGTTCGACCTGCTCGCGGACGTAGTCGTCGACCCACTCGGGCAGGATCCGGCGGTACTTGCCGTCCTTGATCGAGCGCAGCTCGCCGGTGGCGATCTTCATCTTGACCTTGGACAGGCCGAAGCCGAGCAGCACGGCGACCTCGGCGGGGGAGTACCAGCGCGGGGTGAGGGGTCGGGTCATGCCGCCACCCCCG
This sequence comes from Micromonospora sp. WMMD882, assembly GCF_027497255.1. Classification (NCBI taxonomy): domain Bacteria; kingdom Bacillati; phylum Actinomycetota; class Actinomycetes; order Micromonosporales; family Micromonosporaceae; genus Micromonospora; species Micromonospora sp. WMMD882. Next base: position 3,646,555 of record NZ_CP114903.1, on the reverse strand, counting down.
ACCACGTCTCGTGGGCGAGTTCTTCCCGGCCGATGCGTCGGCGTTCGCGGTGGTGGGCGGCGGCGGTGTTTGCGAGCAGGGCGTCCCCGTCGGTCAGCCAGCCGGAGCCGGTGAAGGCGAGGGTGCCGACGGTGATGGTGTCGGCGGTGTCGTCGTGCTCGGTGCGGCGGTAGGTGGCGCGGGTGTCGCGGAGCAGGGCGAAGGTGACCGAGTAGCGGCGGGCCTTGGTGAGGAAGTGGCCGCCGTAGCCGAGCATGTGCGCCCAGCGCCGCAGCCCGGCATAGGGGTTCGGTTTGCTGTCAAGGTCGCCTTGACGCCCGCCGGTGGGGATGGCGGTGTTGCTGGTCGGGGTGGGGGTGGGACGGCCGAGTCGCCAGCAGGCGTCAATGAGCCGGGCCAGGTGGTCGCCTTCCGGGTCGGCGTAGCCGTCGACGGTGTCGAGGGTGAGGCGGGTGGAGCGGTGGCCGGTGACCTCGGTGGACTTGGTGGCGTACTTCGCCAGGTAGGCGGCCACCTTCCCGTCGGTCACGTTCCCGTCGCCGGTGCCGATGTGGCGCACATCGACCTGCTCACCCCAGGCGACCTGCCAGCCTTGCGGCCGGTCGGAGTGGGCGGGGGTGGTGACGGTGATCTGCTGGGCGGCGGCGTGCACGGCGGCGTCGAGGTCGTCGGCGGTAATGCCTGCCGGCGGTGGGACGAGGGCGTGCCGGTCGTGGGGGTCGACGCCGTCGAGGCGGAGCAGGACGTGGAAATGCACCGCGCCCCGGCGCTGCATCTCGGCGACCTTCCCGTGTGACACCCGGACTGGAGGCACTTGGCGGACCTTTCCGGAGTCGGTGACGACCTGGACGTCACCGATGCCGCGTCGGCGGCACAGGGCGGTGAGGTGGCGTTCGATGGCCTGCTTGGTGCGCCGCCACAGCTCGCCGGAGAAGGCGTTCCAAGTGACCTGGTGGTCGTGGTCGTAGCAGTCCAGGCACAGCGGCTGACCGAGCTGCGGATCGTCGGCGTCGTGCCGGGCGAAGCAGGCCGCGCGCTGCCCGTGCGGGCAGGTGCCGGCGGTGCGGCGGGCGTGGCAGGGCGCTGGGCGGCAGTCGCAGCGCCGCCGGCCGGTGCAGGTGTGCCGGGGGATGTGCCGGTGGTGGACCGTGCCGAACGAGGGCGCGGTGAAGGTGGCGAAGACGACCGGATGCCGGGCGACCGTGGTGGGGACGGTCTTGCCGCCGGTCAGACCGCAGCGGACGACCTGGAAGGCGTCGCCCGCGTAGACCCAGGCGCAGTCGGGGCACTGGGCGGCACGGCGGTTGCCGCACGCCTTATACAGCGTCCGGTCGGGCAGCTCATCGGTGTGCCGCTCCCCGACTACCCGGCCGGTGGTCGATTCGACGGCCGTGAGGGTGCCGGTCAGGCGGATCGGTCGGGTACAGCCAGCGGCGGCGCGGGTGTGCTCCAGCCAGCCGAAGAAGTCCGGCGTAGCGGCCCGGTGCAGGGCTTGGGCGTCGCGGCAAGCGGCGGGGCCGGGACGCTGCAGGGTGAGCAGGGTGGACACGGGTTCTCCTCAGGTGGTGCAGGGACGGATACGAACTGCCACCGGTCGTCGGAGCGATGTCCGTTGGTGGTGTTCGTGGTGTCTCCTGGCACCGCCGGTGAGGGCGGCTCACGCCGGAGGGCGGAAGCGTGGCCGAGCCACTGACCGCCGGTGGGATAGGTCCTTCCGGTCCGCTGATCGTGGTGTGATGCCGGGACGGGTGGGTGCCTGATCATCGGCTCCGGCAGGTTGCCGCAGGCAATCCCCACCCGTCGAGGTACGCGAAATCCGGACCACCGTGGACGGCAGGAAGGCCGTGCTGGGCCGCTCAGCGGATTCCGGATTCGGCACGGCGGCCGGTGCGATCGAGAGCCGGCGGGACGTGGCCTGCATCAGCGACAGAAAGGCCGCTCGGCAACTCTGAAGTCGAGGTCAGCGATCCGGCGGGAAGGCCGCGCTGGTGTGCTCGACGAGGACCACGGTAGCACCGAGCACCGACACGTCAACCCGCCGTGACCCCGGACCGGAGGCGATCCGGCCGAGCTGCTGGGCGGTGTGGGAGGACTTTCTGTACATCTATCAAGGCGGCCCTGAACGGGCCGCACGCGCCGCCGCCAGGGCGCGCGCCCGTCGCTCCGCTGGCGCTCCGACTCCGGTCACGCAACACGCCCGGCGGCTGGCGCGGAGGGCGGGTAGCCCGGTGGGCCGCCGCATGACGACAGGCCGTTTCCCGGTGGGGTGGTGGGGCCGGCAGCCGGCCGGGCCGCGCGGCGAGCACCGCGCGGCGTAGGGGAGCGCACGCCGGCCGCGTCGGCGGCTGCCGGGCCGGTGGCGGGGTGGCGGTTACTGCGCCTCCGGCGGGGGCGCTCCGGCTCCAGGATGGCCGGGGCTGCGCCGGCGGGTCGCGGTCCGTGGGTGTTTGCGGTAGGCCATCCCGCCTGCCATCGACCCGGGCAAGCCGAGCAGACCACCGCCCGACCCGCCAGCGTCCGACCGTGCGTCAAGGCCGTCTTGACGTGGCGGGCCGGGCGGCCGCCCGCTCCCCAAAAGGCGGGCCGACGGCAGACGGGATGGAAAGCCGCTCACTGGGCGTTGCACGGTCAGCGGTCGGCGCTAGCCCCAAGATGCGTCATGACCGCTTCACCTACGCCCTTTGCAATCACTGGCGGAACAGCGTTACCGATTAGCCTGCCAAGGGGATTGAATTCGACCTTGCCACCCGGCTCTACAAACCGGTACGAAGCAGGAAAACCTTGCAGGATTGCTGCTTCTCGAAGACTAATCGCCCGATCCTGTGATGGATGCCCGAAGCGACCGGTGCCGAAGTTGTATGCCATTGTCGTGATTGTGGGAGACGGCTCGTCCCAGCTCATCCTGGCATATACGTTCTTGAAAGTCGCTCCCGATGCACGTCGGTGACACTCAGACCGGAGGTCGCTAGGCCAGTCGTGCCACGTCCCTCCCGGCCGGGAAGCCCTTATTCTCTTTAGGTTGATGTCTGTCAACCTACGGCTTCGGTGCAGAGGATCATCCGCATCAACTTCGCCGGACTCAATCGGCTCTAGACCGGATATTGCGTCCCGCACGGTGGTGAAGCCGCCGGCGCGATAAGTTCCTGACGGAACTTCGATCCGACCGATCCGTGAGCCGAGAAGTACGAGACGACGCCGATGCTGAGGTAATCCGTACTCTGGGCCGTAACAGGATTTATAGGATACCTCGTAGCCACAGTCCTCAAGGGTACGCACGAAATCCTTGAAAATCCCTGCGCTGACTAGTCGAGGGACATTCTCCATGGTGACGACATGGGGTCGAGCCTCTTGGACCAAACGGCCGAACTCGCCTAGCAGGGGCCACTGCTCTTCGGTCGAGGTGTCGAGACCTCGGCGATAGGAAGAGAACGGCTGGCAAGGGGCACAGCCAGCCAGGAGTCTGATCGAGCGCGGCTCCCACAGACGCATGAGCTGCGTCTTGGTTACCGTGCGTACATCCTGCTCGACGAACTGAGCCCCGATGTTCGTTTCGTAGGGATACCTGCACTTCGGATCGATGTCGAAGCCAGCGGCGACGCGGATCCCCGCCTCGCGAAGCCCATGAGAGAGTCCGCCGACCCCACAGAATAGGTCGATCGCAGACAGTCGCTTGATCCTCATCGCCATGCTAGCAAATCTAGACGAAAACTGGCTGCGGGTCGACGGGCGAGGTGGGCCATCGGCGCGAGTCTAGCCGAACGGCTTAGTGGGCGGGATGGGCTGTGCTCGAAGTGATGCTCTTCTCGGGGCTCGCCGACCCTGGCGTAGACCTATAGACCTACCAGGCTTGGCCTCGCAGCGCGCTTGTAACCTCAGGGCCCACCGGAGAACCAGCCTTTAGGCTGCTGCGCTCACTCTGAGTAAGGGCGTGCTCGCCTCGAACGTGAGCGCCGACCACTTCGGCAACCCGATCCGGTGACTCGTGGGACCAGAAGCGCATCACCGTCCATCCAAGACTCTTGAGGTGAGCTGAGGTTTCAGCATCACGCTCCTGGTTGCGAGCGAGCTTGTGTGCCCACCACTGCGAGTTCGACTTCGGCATCGTGCCGTGGTCAGGACACCCATGCCAGTAGCAGCCGTCAATGAAGATAGATAATCTCGCTTTCGGAAAGCAGATATCCATCGTGCGGCGAACCATCCCGGGCACGGGAACATGAATGCGGTACCGAAGGCCGGCACGGTGGAGTTCTTGGCGGACTGCCAGCTCAGGGCTAGTATCGCGGCGTCGCTGGCGCTTCATTCTCGCTTGAGCATCAGGAGAGCTTGCCTTCGGCACCACAGTCCTCCCCTGGGTCGCCTGACACCGACAGGATGTCAGGCGTCGTCCGAGTCCGAAGCGATCGAGTCAAGGATCTTGCGGATGCGCCCCAGCTCGTCCTGGCCATCAAGATACTCGCGGTAGCCAGCGTATGCATCAGCCAGCAGTTGCTCGTACTTGACGACTCGGATGTTCTTCGCGCTGAGGAGGTTCCGCGACTCCTCCTTCCCCCGGATGTTCGCCCAGTCTCGCAGATCCCGTCCGACTACGCATACGACCTCTACGGGCTCGTCTTTGCCAATGTCCTGCAGGTATCGGAGGATCGCGTTGCGGTACTTATCGACCTGCGCCGCCAACGTCATAGTGTCGGTGATCACTGAATGTCTCTTGAGCTCGACGATCACGTTCGTGCCCGTAACGCGCTTGTAGCGAATGTCGAGACGCGACGCCGCTTCTTCGGCCGTCAGTTGGGACGTGATCGAGGCAAAGCCGCTGCTAATCCTCTCCTCCATCGTTCGATCGGTGGCTCGTTCCCACGACGGGTCCAGCAACCAAAGGTGTTCGAAGAGGTGTTCTTGAAGGATCCTCTCTAGAGCGTTTTCGTCCACGTGCGACCTGAGCTTGTCAATTACTCTTAGGCGCTGAACAACTATCTGATGATAGAGAGCTGCCTCTAGATCTTCGATGGTGCGGAACAGCGTTGAGACCATTGCGATATCTCTGGGTTCCAAATCTTCGAGGGCATCCAGGTTGTCTCTGTAACGCAGGGTCTCGAAGGCCAAAACCGCGTGGGCGAACAACTCTTCCCTCTGTCGTTCGTCGTCCATCGTCAGCTGGTTGATCTTACCGAAGAGTCTCTGCGCCTTCTTGCGGCTGTCACCACCCAGGGTGAGGAACCAGTCTTTGATTAGGTCGTTCTCCAAAGCAGCTTTGGTTCCGGCCGCATTTCGGAAATCCGTCCAACCCGACCCGATCCGGGTGATCTCCTTTTGTAGCCAGGATAAAAGATCCTGGAAGCGAGGGTCATCCTCGATGATGCGTTGTCTACTGCTGGTGGCAATATCATCAAGTGCGTCATCGTCGAGGAAGTCCGCGTGCAGTTCGCCGATTAGATATGCTCGGAAAACCTTACCCTCGTTGAATTCTTCGAGAAGGTCTTCATGGGCGAGCTTTCCTCGCACCATGAGAGAGATGCTGTTAAGGTTGTCCTCCGCTTCTTTAAGTGCTCCTGAGTGTTCTACCGTCCCGATCCATCCGGTAACCACGCCGCCTGCGATCTCCGGCGCCGGGATGTTTACCTTCTCGGTCGCGTTGCTGCACCGGTCGAGGGTTTCCTCAGCCTCTTCTGCAGAACCATAAGCCCAGACGTACTGTAGCTTATGGAAGTAATCACGATCTGCGAAGCTTACTTCGCGATCTCCAATAAAGAGTCGGAAAGAGTACTCTGCGCCGATCACCGAAAAGCGACGTGCGAGTCTTTTGCGCAGGCCGGCATTAACGTTGGCCAAACTCTTCTTCAAGTTGGTGAGGACAATACGTGTCCCTTGGTCGAAATCGACCAGGCTGGGATCGAGCACTTCTGGACGATACGGCCGCGACTGCTCAGGGTTGTCACTGATCGCCGCTCTGATTCCGTCGATTGTCATGCGAAGGGCATGCTTTTCCCCCTCCCTTGCGGTGTGGACCTCAACAGTTTCCGCAATGGAGAAGAGAGAAAGCTTTCCGATGCCCTTCCGTCCCATAACCGGGCGGTCAAACTTGAGCGTTACCGCGCGTTCGTCTCGCCGTCGCTCATAACCAACATTCAGATACCGCTCGTTGATGTGGTCTAGGGTCATGCCCTCTCCATCATCCTTGATTACGATCTGCCTTCCCACTGGGTCTATGGTGATATAAACCTCTTGGGCATCAGCGTCGTATGCGTTGGCGACGACCTCAGACAAAACCGCTGGGACATTGCTGTAGAGATTCAGCCCAAGATGATTGAGGACATTTAGGCTGATAGTCATCTGGTAGATGCGGTCGTCCCCCACGGACTCCTCCTCTGCCGAGGTCGAGCCGCCAGTCTAGTACCGACACCCCTCCATGCGTAGCCCGTCAGTCACCCTGGGTCTCACCAAGACCACATCGTCGGTCTGCGGTGGACGGTTGGCTTCGCCTGACTCCCCTAGATGCCCGAGGCTCGCGGGGCGGCCGGCCGTCCTGGAGGGCAGCAAGGAGGCTGCGCCAGGTCAGTGCGGCCATTTGGACTCCTCAACTGACAGGAGGCAGCACGTTCACAGCGGCAAGCGGCCGACATGGATCGACGGAGTGGTCCAGTTCCCCTACGACGGCCAAAGGCCCGGGGCTGAGTGGGTCGAGAATTTGCAGCGGTTGCCCAGCCCTGAGACCGAGATCGGCTGGACTGCCGGCGAAGTGGCTGACAGCAACGCTGACAGTAACCGCGCCGGACGTCGGCACGCTGACGATCGCTGGCACGGACGAAGCTCCGAGCGTGCGGCCGTGCCCGGACGTGTGCACAGAGCTTGTAAGCGAGGCGTCAGGCAGCGAGGCAGCAAGAAGGCAGCGCGAGCCTCGATGCGGTCCGACGCGGAGCACGAACCGACGACGCCCGGCGCCTGCTCGTCGATGCTTGCTGCCACCAGTCGGCAGCGGCCGACAGCTTGAGACCGCAATCCCCCCCCGACGGGGGTCGATGTGGGGTGCTCGTCGGCTGGGCGGCGGCCCGAGCAGTGCGCCCAGGAGGCGTTGCCTGCGGCGCGTGGTGAGGGTTCGGGGCGGATACTGGCGGGGTGGTGGAGGAGCAGGCGACGGAGTTGACCCGGTGGACCATCCACGGCGAGCGGGTCGTGGACGACTCGCGGCGGGCGCGGTTGAGTATCGCTGAGGTGGAGTTGCCGGATGGGGTTCGGTTCGAGCAGTACGTGATTCGTGCTCCCCGGTCGGCCATGGTCGCCGTATTCGACGATCAGGAGCGGCTGTTGCTGATTCGGCGGCACCGGTTCGTGTTCGACCGGTGGGTGTGGGAGCTGCCTGGCGGCTACGTCGATGGCGAGGAGCAGCCGGCGCAGTGTGCGGTGCGTGAGGTCGAAGAGGAGACCGGTTGGCGGCCCCAGTCGGTGGAGTCGTTGCTGTCCTTCCAACCGTGGGTCGGTACTGCCGACGCCGAGAATTCGCTGTTCCTGGCCCGGCAGGCTGAGCGTATCGGCGCGCCCGTGGACGTGAACGAGGCTGAGCAGGTCGCCTGGATTCCGCTAGACGAGGCGTACGAGATGGTGTCCCGGGGTGAGATCGTTGGTGCCGGCACGGTGATCGCGGTGCTGGAGCTGGTCGCGCGCAAGGCCCGGTTAGAGCTGTGACGGTCAGCGTCGCCGGCCGAGGGTGGCGTCGATGCGGCCGGTGAAGTGCCGGACGGCGGGTAGTCGCCGTTGCGGGGCGAGTTGGGTTTGCAGGTCGCGGAGGTAGCGCACGGCTCTGGCGGAGCGGAGCTGGGCCGTCAGGGTCAGGGCTTCCGCGCCGATGGCGCAGGCCCGGTCGGGTTCACCCTGCTGGGCGTGGACGCTGGCGAGCAGGGCCAGGTTGAAGGCTTTGCCGCGTACGTAGCGGTTGTCCATGCGTAGGGATCGGACGGCGAAGCGTTCGGCGTGGGTGTTGCGGCCGAGGGCGAGGAAACAGTGGCCGAACTTGGCCGACAGGTACGCCTCGTCGAAGTAGCTGAGCCATTGCGGGTCGGTGCTGCGGTCGGCCCGGTCGAGGGCCTGTTCTGCCTGGTGCAGGGCGGCGGCGCAGGCCCGTTCGTCGTTGGCCTTGGCCAGAGCGTGGGCTTCCATGACATGCGCTTCGGCGGTCAGGACGGGGATCCCGGCGCGGCGGGCGGTCTGGCCGGCGGCTCGGGCTAGGTCAAGGCCGGTGGCGGTGTGGCCGAGGTAGGTGGCCTGGTGGCTCATCGCGGCGAGGATTTCTGCGCCGAGGCCGTCGTCTCCGGCGGCGTGGGCGAAGTCCAGGGCGAGGGTGAGGTACCGCTGGGCGATGCCGTGCTCGGCGGTGTCGTACGCCTGCCAGCCGGCGAGTTGGGCGAGTTCGGCGGCGGCGCTGAGCAGCCGTTGGCCGGTGCCATGGTCGTACCGGCCGTCGGTGAGCAGCGGGGTCACCTCCTGGTGGAGGTAGCGGGCGACGGTGTCGCGGGCGTGCCCGCCGCCGTACTGGTTGTCCAACCGACGGTAGGTCGCGGTCATCGCCCGGATGGTGTCAATCTCGGGTTGACCGACCGCGCTGCGTCCGAGTTGGGTGACCGGGGCCGGGTAGGGGGCGGTGAACCAGCGCAGCGCCGGCAGGGTGTAGCCGGCGGAGCTGAAGGCCACCTGCCGGAGTACGTCTCGACGGTTCACGTCACCTCGCCAAAGCTCTGCGGCACTGCGTACGTCGTCCTGCCAGGTCCGGGTGGCCGGCGGTTCGCTGGGCCGACTGGGGGTGAGCCGGTCGGGGGTGAGCCGGCCGGGGTCGGTTGGCTGCGCAGCCTGGCGGGGTGCCAGGCCCATCGTGGTCCGCGCCTGGTCGGGCATCCGGCAGCCGTCGGCGATCCGCTCCAGCACGTCGATCGAGGTGACCTTGCGTCCGGCCATGATCCGGCTGACGTAGCCCTGTTCCAGCCCGACGGCGGCCCCGATCCGGCTCTGACTCGCCCCGGTGAGACGGGTGATCCAGCGGAACAGTCCGCCGATGTCGCGGGCGGCCAGGACGGTCAGCACCTCGCCGTGCGACCACGCATCCTCCGGTATCCGCAGCGGATCGAGCAGCACGGCAGCTCCCAGCGTCGCGTTCCGACTACTCAAGGTGTTCAGGTTGACAGCCTAGGGCGACCCGTTCCTGCTGGTCGAGCCGTCCCATGTCACCGTGACATGACCGCTGGCCATGGAGCGGTCCGCCGCCGGCCGGGATGGTCGGCGCATGTCCTTCAATGCCGAGAACCCACCCGTGGAACCGCCCGCCGACTGCCAGCACCGCCTACTGTGGCGGTTGGCCCGCGCACTCTGGGAGGCTCACCGGCCCGACAGCGCCGGCTTCTGCGTGGCCACCAGCTGCTGGCACACGAACCAACGCGACCCCTGCCGGCTGGCCCAGCTCGCACAAGAGGGGATGCGAACCGCCTGCGGCGAAGCCACCCCCGCCTCACCGCCCTGGATCGCCGTCACCCGCGAGCGCCTGGCGGCCGGCGACATCGACCCCGTGGACGCCGTCGCCGAAGTCCTCTGGCACCACCGCCACACCCCCAGGGCGGGGCGGTGACCGATGGGAGCCATCTACACCTCAGCAGCCTTCCGCGAGTACGCCAGAGCACAGGTCGCCCACGCGGACATCCTGCTGACCAAGCACGCCGAGACGGCCCTGAGCCTGTGCCGCTGCGGCCGACTCCACCCCTGCGACGAACACCGCCACTGGCTCGAGATGCGCACCCACTTCAGACAGTTCCTCGTCGACGAGCAGTACAGCAGCGAAGTACAGCAACCCCACCCACCGAACCCGACCCCGAACGACCCCAGCACGCCGGACGACCTCGCATGACACCCGACCCGACCGGCCTGCCGCCAGTTCGCATCGAGGGGGTCAGGGGTTCAAATCCCCTCAGCTCCACCCAGTTCAAAGGCCGTTTCCGCCCGTCGGAGACGGCCTTTTGATTTTTGCGGCAGTTCAGCGGCTGGGGCCACGGGCCGGTAGCCGGTTGATCCGGTGTGGCGGAACTTGCTCGACGCGGAGAACTGGGATCAGTTATCTGGTCGGATCGTCTCAGCGGAAGGCTGGTGGTTGGCAGGGCGCGGCCACTTGAATACGAACAAGACCAACCGCGCAATTGCCGTGACCATGAAGAAAGTTGTCGCGACGATTGATGTCGCCAACAGATACGGCGTGTTTTCTGGCAGAAAGAACAGCCTGGTGTTGGCATAGACAAGAAAGGCGGTCGCCCCGACCGTCACTACGATGCCGTAGCTGACGGCTACTGAGGTGTTTATTCTGTCGAGCCATTTCGAGTTCAGTGCAGAGTCGAGTGATCTTGATGAGGCCCATGTATCGCTTGACGTTGCCGCCATGAGCAACTCTTTTTCGTGCAGCGAAGGGAAGCGGTGGCTGACTATCCAGATCAACGCATCCTGTAAAGCTAGAGCTTCAATGAAGCTCATGGAAATGCGGTCGAAAATAAATGCCGCAATCAAGGGAATTAGCATTGTCGCTACGGACAGGGATTTGATCTTGATGCCCAGTAGGGACACCTCCGCGACCATGCCTCGCGCGAGTAATTCAAAGGCGCACGCCGCAAGCAGCATCGCGAGGCTGTTTCTTCCGACCTGCCTCTCATGGCTGTTCTTGTTGGCTTGCATCACCACCAGAAAATGGAGGAGGGCTTCTTCGCTCATTTCCTCCTTCGCGAAGGCTGTCCGGAATCGCTGTGGCAGCGGCGGCAGTGGGCGATCGCTGCGCTTTCTGCCCGATTCTAGTGCCAAGGGGCTGCTCTCTTCATCTCTCGGCCATGGCAAGATTCATGTCTCCGGTCGCGACTTCGATCTCGTTGCCTGTCCACAATAGAGGTAGCAGTCAACAAGGCGGGTCCAACGTTCCTGTCTTTCGCGGCCCGCGAGTCGCTGTGACCGAGGCTCGTCGAGAAGACGGCCGGCAGGAATACAGGAGGCGATAACGCATGGGACGTAGCAGGACGGAGCGTGCAGAGCCTGAAACCGAGGGAACGGCTATTCCGGTTGTGAGGGTGGGGTGAGCCAGGCGAGGGGTTGTGCGGTCAGGGCGACCTCGGCGAGGCGTTGCGCGGACGCGGTCCTGAGCGCGGCGCGGCTGCTGTCGATCCAGCGTTGGACGTTGTCGATGCCCTGGTGGCGGTACTCGACGGCTTGGACGAGGCATTCGAGTTTGTCGGCGTCGCGGGCGACGATGGCTTCGAGGGTGTCGCCGGCTTCGTACTCGGCGACGGCGGTGGTGATGGTGTCCGCGACGGCGGGTGGGCAGTCGGTGACCTGGTCTGCGGTGACGGTGGTGTTGGGCGCGGCGGTGAGGTAGCGCTTGGCGATGTGGGGGATGTCGGTGATCCGGGTTTCCTGTGTGTCGTGCAGGACGCAGAGCATCGTGACCCGGGCAGGGTCGGCCCCTTCCATGGCCGCGAGGATCATCCCGATCAGGGCGGTGCGGTGGGAGTGCTCGGCGATCGACTCGGGGTGCTTGACGCCGGCGAACCACCAGCCGGTGCGGGCTGCGCGTTTGAGGACGCCGGCCTCGAAGATGAACCTGATCGCGGCGGCGTCCTGGTCGTTGCTCATCTGCCGTCCCTGTGCCGTTGATTCCCTCGGTCCGCAGGCTGTAGACGATAGCGGTCAGTTCCTGCCTGGACTGAGCGGAGATCCGGTCGCTGTCGAGGGTGGCGGTGGCGCGGACGGCGAGAGCCTGGGGGGCGAGGTTCAGATCCCCCCGGTCAGTGGCAGCGGGGGCCGTGCTCGGCGACGGTGTCGCTGCCCAGATCGTCGGAGCGGCCGGCGGCGATCCGGGACCACTGCGGGATCGGCCGCCCGTCCCGGCGCATCTGCCCGCCCACCGTGTCGGTGTACGGCTGGGGCCAGCCGGCGGGGGAGTCCTCCCAGCTCTCCTGCCGGCCGTGCACGGTCAGGTCGAGCATGCCGTACGGGCTGCCCATCGGCTCGCAGCCGCGCGCGGTCGTCCAGTACGTCTCGAAGACCCGGTCGCCGTCGCGCAGGTAGCAGCACTTCATCCCGAAGTGCCGCCCGGCGACCAGCCGGTCGACGGATTCCGGGGGCACCGAGTACCACGGCAGCTCCCAGCCCATGAACTCCCGGTACCTGTCGCTCTCGGCGAACGGCCCCTGACACAGGACGGCGAAGGTGACGTCACGGGAGTGCAGGTAGCCCAGCTCCAGCACGCTGCCGGTGTTCATCGTGCAGCCCTCGCACTGGTCGGCGGCCGACTTCCCGGGGTGCCACATGTGGAACGACGCGAACAACTGCGACCGGCCCTCGAACGCGTCGAGCAGGGTCGTCGCGCCGGCCGCGCCGACGAGCGGGGTCGCGGCGTCCACCTCGACCATCGGCAGCCGGCGTCGGGCGGCGGCGATCGCGTCCCCCTCGCGGGTGTGGGCCTTTTCGCGTACGCGCAGCTCGGCGACCTGCTCGGCCCAGGCGGCGCGGTCGACGATCGGGGGTACGGCGGGCATGGCGGCTCCTCGGTGTCGGTCCGCGCTCCCCGGGGTCGCGCCGGTGGGGCGACCCTAGCGCCGGAGTGCGACAGACGTCAGGGGAGGTTGAAGGCGCGGCGGTCGAGGCGGGCCTCGATGGTCTGGGCCGCCTTGCGCAGCGGCGCCTGCAACCGGCCCTGGTCCAGGTCGCGGTGCTCCGAGTTGGACGGTACGGAGATCGCCGCGATCACCCGTCCGGTGCGGTCGTGCAGGCCGGTGGCGACGCAGGAGACGCCGATCTGCCGTTCCTCCCGGTCGTAGGCGAAGCCGGTGCGGCGCACGTCGGCGAGCTCGGCGCGCAGCAGCGCCGCCGAGGTACGGGTGTACCTGGTCAGCGGCCTCAGCCCCTGCGCGATGACCTCCTCGATCACCGATTCGGGCGCGCCGGCCAGGAGGATCTTGCCGAGGCTGGTGGCGTAGAGGGGGTTGCGGGTGCCGGGGCGGGTGCGGACCCGCCCGTCGACGTGGCTGATCTTCAATAGGTAGATCAGCTCGGTGCCGTCACGTACTGCGAGATGGGCCTGGAAGCCGGTCTCCGCGACGAGCCGTTCCATCGGCACCTGTGCCTGGTCGGTGAGCGCGCGCAGTAGCGGCACCTGGGCGCCCACCTCGAACATCCAGATCGACAGCCGGTACTGCCCGCTGTCGGTGCGTTCGACCGCTCCGGCGGCGGTGAGGCTGACCAGGAGCCGGTGCGCGTTCGCCCTGGTCAGGCCGAGCAGCTCCGCGCACTGGCTGACGCCGACCTGGCGGTGGGTCCGGAACAGGTCGAGGACACGGAACGCCTTCAGCACGGTCAGTGACGGGTCGGTGCTCATCTCGTGCCTCTTCCGGTGGAGGGGATTCAACTGCGGAGAGTGAGAGCCGTGAGGAGGGGAGGTGACGCGGGCAACACGAAATTTACTACAGGGATCTCGTATTCCGATACACCGTCGTGTACCTCGACCCGAGGTCAGGGCCATAGTCCCGGTCAGGTGCCGCTGGCAGAAGCCGGCCCTGAGGGGGAGTGAATGTTCAAGAGCATCAACCGCGTATCGGAACGAGTGTCACCCAGCGTGCGCGACCGCCTGGGGCGGATCGACACGGCCACGCTCTCCGACGCCATGGGTCGTCACGGAGCGATGTCGCACCGGATGCGACCGCTCGACCTCGGCAGCAAGCTCGTCGGCACGGCCGTCACGGCGCACTGCCCGGAGGGCGACAACCTGATGGTGCACAAGGCGTTGCAGCTCGGCGAGCCCGGCGACGTGCTGGTGGTGGACACCGGCGGCACCTACGACGCGACCGTGCTGGGTCGGAACATGTCGCTGTTCGCGCACCGGGTCGGGTTCGTCGGCGCGGTGATCGACGGCAGCGTCCGGGACCGGTCCGGCATCATGGCGATCCCGTTCCCGGTGTTCTGCGTCGGCATCGTGCCCCGGTCGGCGGTCAAGCACTCGGTCGGTTCGGTCAACGTGCCGGTGACCTGCGGCGGCGTCGTGGTCAGCCCGGGCGACGTGATCGTCGGCGACGAGGACGGCGTGGTGGTGGTCCCGCGCGGCATCGCCGAGCAGGTGGCCGAGGCCGCCGAGGCCCGCCTGCGGATGGAGGAGCAGCAGAAGCAGGACGTCCAGGACGAGGACCTGCCGCTGGAGATCCTCTACGGCCGGACCTGGGTCGACGAGCGGATGCGCCCGGCCCTGGCGGAGCCCTTCCAGATCCCCGGCACGCTGGCGTCACTCCCGGAGGCGGCGCCGCCGACGGCCGGCGGCGCCGCCACCCCGTCGGCGGTCGCCGGCGCGTCGACCGACGACGGGGGTCGGGCCTCATGAGCATCGCCGTCGCCATCGTCGGGTCGGGGAACATCGGCACCGACCTGATGGTCAAGATCCAGCGGTCGGCCGGGCTGGAGCTGGTCGCCATGGTCGGCGTCGACCCGGCCTCGGAGGGGCTGGCGCGGGCCCGCCGGGCGGGCGTGCCGACCTCCGCCGAGGGCGTCGACTGGCTGCTGCGCCAGGACCCGCTGCCGGACCTGGTCTTCGAGGCGACGTCGGCGTCGGCGCACCTGGCCAACCACACCCGGTACGCCGAGGCGGGCATCCCGGCGGTGGACCTGACCCCGGCGGCGGTGGGCCCGTTCGTCGTCCCCTCGGTCAACCTGGACCAGCACCTGGCCGCCCCGAACGTCAACATGATCACCTGTGGCGGGCAGGCCACCATCCCGATCGTCGCGGCCGTCTCGGCGGTCACCCCGGTCAGTTACGCGGAGATCGTGGCGTCCATCGCGTCCCGCTCGGCCGGGCCGGGCACCCGGGCCAACATCGACGAGTTCACGGTCACCACCGCCCGGGGCGTCGAGACCATCGGCGGCGCGGCCCGCGGTAAGGCGATCATCGTGCTCAACCCGGTGGACCCGCCGATGATCATGCGGGACACGGTGTTCTGCGCGATCGACCCGGACGCCGACCGGGGCCGGGTGACCGAGTCGATCCGGTCGATGGTGGACCGGGTCGCCGGCTACGTGCCCGGCTACCGGCTGGTCGCCGAGCCGCAGTTCGACGACCCGCGACCCGACTGGCACGGGCAGGCCCGGGTGACCGTCCTGCTGGAGGTCGAGGGACGCGGCGACCACCTGCCGCCGTACGCGGGGAACCTCGACATCATGACCGCCGCCGCCACCCGGGTCGGCGAGCGGATCGCCGCGGCGCGGGCGGAGGTGGCGGCGTGAGCGGCCCCCGGATCCGGATCACCGACACCACGCTGCGCGACGGCAGCCACGCCATGCGGCACCAGTTCCGGCCCGAGCACGTCCGGGCGACGGTACGGGCGCTGCGCGCCGCCAACGTGCCCGTCATCGAGGTCACCCACGGCGACGGCCTCGCCGGGTCCTCGTTCAACTACGGCTTCTCCGCCACCCCGGAGCTCGACCTGATCGACGTCGCGGTCGCCGAGGCCGGCGCCGCCACCGTCGCCGCGCTGCTGCTGCCCGGCGTGGGCACCACCGACGAGCTGCGCGCCGCCGTCGACCACGGGGTCGACCTGATCCGGGTGGCCACCCACTGCACCGAGGCGGACATCGCCGCCCAGCATCTCGGGCTGGCCCGCTCGTTGGGGGCCGAGACGGTCGGCTTCCTGATGATGTCGCACATGACCGGGCCGGAGCAACTCGCCCGGCAGGCCCGGATCATGGCGGACGACGGCGCGCAGTGCGTCTACATCGTCGACTCCGCCGGGGCGCTGCTCCCCGACGACGCCGCCGCCCGGGTCGCCGCCCTGCACGCCGAGCTCGGCGACCACGCCCAGGTCGGCTTCCACGGGCACAACAACCTGGCCATGGGGGTGGCCAACTCGGTGGCCGCCGTCCGGGCCGGCGCCCGGCAGATCGACGGCGCTACCCGGGCCCTCGGCGCGGGCGCCGGCAACTCCCCGACCGAGGTGCTCACCGCCGTCTTCGACCGGCTCGGCATCGTCACCGGCGTCGACCTGGGCGCGATCCTGGACGCCGCCGAGGACGTGGTGCTGCCGTACGTCGACCGGGAGCCGGTGATGGACCGGGCGTCGATCGTCATGGGCTACGCCGGCGTCTACTCCAGTTTCCTGCTGCACGCCGAGCGGGCCGCCCAGCGGTACGGCGTGCCCAGCCACGAGATCCTCCGCGAGGCCGGTCGACGCCGCTACGTGGGCGGTCAGGAGGACCTCCTGATCGACGTCGCCGTGGCGCTCGCCGCCGCCCGTTCCCCGTCACCCACCGCCACCACCGATAGAGAGGTCCACGCTGATGCCACACCCTCGTCGTAGATACCTGGCGGCTGCCGCCGTCGTCCTGCTCGCGATCACCGGCTGCGGCAACCGCGGTGGCGAGCCCGCCGAGGTCGCCGCCCCCGACGGACTGGAGGCCGCCGCCCGGGAGGAGGGCACCGTGACCCTCTACAGCTCCGTGGAGGAGGACGCCACCGCCGCCTTCACCAAGTCCTTCACCGACAAGTACGACGTCGAGGTGCAGGTCGTCCGGCTGACCAGCGCCCAGCTCGCCCAGCGGTTCGCCGCCGAGGCGCAGGCCGGCGCGCCCGCCGCCGACGCGCTGCTGATCTCGCGTACCGGCTTCACCGCGCAGGCGATCGACAGCGGCTGGCTGGTGCCGCTGGCCGACGCGGGGCTGCCCGACTTCCCGGGCGACCTGGACGAGCGGTTCGTGCTGCCCGACGAGGGCACCGCCATCTCGATCATCCAACCGGCCGGGATCGCCTACAACACCGACCTGGTGTCGGCCGCCGAGGCCCCGAAGACCTGGGAGGACCTGCTCGACCCGAAGTGGAAGGGCAGGATCGCCATTCCCGACCCGGCGTCGTCCGCGTCGTACATCGGGGAGTGGCTGGTGGTGGCGGAGGCCAGCGGACCGGACTTCCTCCAGCGCTTCGCCGCCCAGGACCTCAAGAAGTACGCCAGCGGGGTGCCGGCCGCGGCGGCGGTGGCCGCCGGCGAGGCGGCGTTCTGCGTGATGGGTCTCGCCTCGCACATCGTGGACCCGAAGGCCAACGGCGCGCCGATCGAGTTCGTGGCCCCGGCGTTGACCAGCGGCGCGGAGGTGGTTCCCGGGGTGGCGGCCAACGGCCAGCACCCGAACGCGGCCCGGCTGCTCATCCAGTACGCGCTCTCCGCCGAGGGCAGCAAGGTCCTCGCCGACGCGGCCGGGGCGGTCTCCCCGTACGACACCACGAAACTGCCGGCCGAGTACGTCTCGCCCGACCTGGCCGGGGCCGAGACCAAGCAGGCGCAGGTCATCGCCAACCTCGGGCTGAGCTGATGGGGGCACGCCGATGGTGACGCTCGCCCCGCCCGGGCCGGACACCGAGCCGGAGACCGCCGCGCCGACCCGGGCGGCCCGCCGCCGGATCACCCCGTTCGCCGCCATCGCGGTCACGGTGGCGACGGTGCTCGCCGTGCTCGCCACGTACCCGATCCTGCGGGTCGCGGTCGGCCTGGTCTACGTGGACGGTCGGCTCACCGTGCAGCCGATCCGGGACGTCCTGGCCATTCCCGACCTGGGCACGCTGATCGTCAACACGCTGGTCGCGGTCGTGGTGAGCGGCGTGGTCGCGCTGGTCCTCGGGTCGATCCTGGCCTGGCTGAACGAGCGGACCGACGCCCGGGTGGCCGGGCTGACCGACTCGATGCCGATGATCCCGTTCCTGCTGCCGCCGATCGCCGGCGCGGTCGGCTGGGTGCTGCTGCTCTCCACCAACGCGGGCCTGCTCAACGCGTTCATCAGGTGGGTGCTCGGCGGTGTCGGCATCCAGTTGACCGAGGGCCCGTTCGACATCTTCTCCTGGCCCGGCCTGATCTTCGTCTACACGCTCTACCAGGTCCCGTACGTGTTCATGCTGGTCACCACCGGGCTGCGCAACGCGGACGCGAGCCTCGACGAGCAGTCCCGGATCAGCGGGGCCGGTCGGCTGAAGACGCTGTGGCGGGTCACCCTGCCCGCGATCCGGCCCAGCATCGGCGGGGCGATCCTGCTGATGTGCTGGCAGGGCTTCTCGCTCTACTCGGTGCCGGTGATCATCGGCTCGGGCGCGGGCATCGACGTGATCTCCGTACGGATCGTGGACCTGCTGTCGTTCACGTACCCGCCGGAGACCGCCACCGCCGTCGGGCTGAGCTTCATCGTGCTGCTGTTCGTCGGCGTGATGTGGTACCTCCAGTCGCGGATGCTGCGCAGCGGCCGGCACGCCACCGTCGGCGGCAAGGGGCAGCGGTTCACCCGGCAGGAGCTGGGCGGCTGGAAGTGGCCGGCCCGGCTGCTCATCCTCGGCTACGGCGCGCTCGCCGTGGTGCTGCCGGCGATCGGGCTGCTGCTGGTGTCGCTGAACGGCTTCTGGACCCCGAAGATCAACTGGACGGGGCTGAGCCTGGACTCGGTCCGCGAGTCGGTCTTCGAGGACGGCCAGACGCTGACCGCCGTGCAGAACAGCCTCTGGCTCGGCATCGTCGGCGCGACCATCGGCATGGTGGCCGCCGCGCTGGTCGCCCTGCTCGTGGTCCGCTCCAAGCGGCGGGCGGTCCGCGCCCTCGACGGCGCGATCAAACTGCCCTCGGTCTTCTCGCACCTGGTGATCGCGGTCGGGATGATCCTCGCCTTCGGCGGGCCGCCGTTCTACCTCGGCGGCACCACGATGATCCTGCTGCTCGCGTACATCAGCATCTACCTGCCGCAGGGCTCGGTCGCCGCCGACTCGGCGGCCAGCCAGGTCGGCGGTGACCTGGCCGAGGCGTCCCAGATCAGCGGCGCCGGCGGCGGCAAGACCTTCCGCCGGGTCTACCTGCCGCTGATGGTGCCCGGCCTGGTCGCCGGCTGGGCCTTCCTGTTCGCCCGGATGGTCGGCGACCTCACCGCCACGGCGGTGCTCGCCGGCACCACCAACATGGTCGTCGGCTTCCGCATCCTGCAGATCTTCGAGAACGGGTCCTACGCGGAACTCGCCTCGCTGTCCGTCGTCCTGACCGCCGTCACCGCGCTGGTCGTCGGCCTCTGCCTCGCCTACTCCCGCTGGCAGGGCCGCTGGCAGGGCACCGGCGGGCGACGCAAGGGCAACCGATGACAACCCACGACACCGGAGGTGACAGGGGCATGGTCGCACCCGCCCAGGTCGAGAGCAGCACCGCCAGCACGGTCACGCCACCACCGGCGGCGGGCCCCATCGTGCGGGTCCGGAACCTGTCCAAGCGGTTCCGCCGCGCCGACGGCGCCGAGACGAAAGCCGTCGACGACGTCTCGTTCGACGTGGCGCGCGGCGAGTTCCTGGTCCTGCTCGGCCCGAGCGGCTGCGGCAAGACCACCCTGCTGCGCATGATCGCCGGGCTGGAGACGCCGGACGCCGGCACCGTCGAGATCGACGGCCAACCGGTGTACGACCACAGCCGCCGCCTGCTGGTGCCGCCGGAGAAACGACGGATCAGCATGATCTTCCAGTCGTACGCGCTGTGGCCGCACATGACGGTGGCGCAGAACGTCGCGTACCCGCTGGAGAACCGGGCGCAGAAACTGTCCCGCCCGGAGATCGCCGCCCGGGTCCAGGCCAGCCTCGACCAGGTGCACATCGGCGAGCTGGGCCGGCAGTACCCCGGCCAGATGAGCGGCGGCCAGCAGCAGCGGGTCGCGCTGGCCCGGGCCCTGGTGGCCGGCAACGACCTCATCCTCTTCGACGAGCCGCTGTCCAACGTCGACGCCAAGGTCCGGGAGCAGCTACGCGCCGAACTCGTCTCCATGCAACGGGAGCTGGGCTTCGCGGCCGTCTACGTCACCCACGACCAGCACGAGGCGATGGGGTTGGCGCACCGCATCGCGGTCATGGGGGAGGGACGGTTCGCCCAGCTCGGCGGCCCCCGCGACATCTACCACGACGCGACGTCCCGGTACGTGGCCAACTTCGTCGGCACCAGCAACGAGCTGCCCGGCGACGTGACCGGGCCGGACGCCGCCGGGCTGGCCACCGTCCGTACCGCGCTCGGCCCGGTACGCGGCCGGCTCGGCTCCGACCAGCTCCGCGACGGCGACCAGGCGATCGCCCTGTTCCGCCCCGAACGCGCCCACATCGCCCCCGCCACCGACGGGACCCGCCCCGGCCCGGCCGCCGGCGCTTCCGCCGGCGACAGCGACGGGGCCACCTTCACCGGGACGCTCAAGGCGGCGCTGTTCTTCGGCCCGCACACCGAGTACACCGTCGCCTGCGGCGAGCACGTGCTGCGGGTCTGGAGCAACACCCGCAGCGAGCTGCCGGAGGGCTCCACCGTCGAGGTCACCGTTGACGCGGCCGACGTCCGCATCCTCCAACCGTGAACCCCGCCCACGAACCAAGGAGAACCATGAGCGACTACGACTACGACGTCCTCGTCGTCGGGGCCGGCAACGCCGCCTTCTCGGCCGCGCACGCCGCCCGGGAGGAGGTGGCCCGGGTCGGCATGCTGGAGAAGGCCCCGGCCGCGGAGCTCGGCGGGAACTCCTACTTCACGCTCGGCTCCTTCCGGGCCACCTACCACGGCCTCGACGACCTGCGGCCGATCCTCAGCGAGCTCGACGAACGCGAAGCCGACCGGTACGACCTGGACCCGTACCCGGTGGACAAGTTCGCCGCCGACATGCTCCGGCTCACCCGGGGCCGCACCGACCCGACCCTGATGCGGATCCTCGTCGAGGACTCCTTCCCCACCCTCCGGTGGCTGCACCAGCACGGGGTCAAGTTCAAGCTCCAGTCCGACAACCAGGTCTTCGAGGTCAACGGCCGGAAGAAGTTCTGGGGCGGCGGCACCATCGCCACCGTCGGCGGCGGCATCGGGCTCATCGAGCAGCACCTCGCCGCCGCCAAGGCCACCGGCATCGACGTGCACACCGAACACCAGATGACCGGCTTCCTGATCGGCCCGACCGGGGCCGTGGAGGGAGTGATGTGCCGTACCCCGCAGGGCGAACGGCAGATCCGGGCCCGGGCGGTGGTGCTCGCCTCCGGCGGCTTCGAGGCCGACGCCCGGCTGCGGGCCGTGCACCTCGGCCCCGGCTGGGACACCGCCAAGGTACGCGGCAGCCGGCACAACACCGGCGAGGGCCTGATGAGCGCTCTCGGCGTCGGCGCGCAGGCGTACGGCAACTGGTCCGGCGCGCACGCGGTGGCCTGGGACATCAACGCCGGCCCGTACGGCAACCGGGTGCTCACCAACAAGCTGCAACGGCACTCGTACCCGTTCGGGATCACCGTCAACGTCGAGGGCGACCGGTTCGTCGACGAGGGGGCGGACTTCCGCAACTACACGTACGCCAAGATCGGGTCGGCGATCCTGCGGCAGACCGGCGGCCTCGCGTACCAGATCTTCGACCAGCGCGGCGTCGGTCTGCTCCGCACCGACTACGGCCACGACGGGGCCAGCCAGGTCGTCGCCGACTCGATCCGTGAGCTGGCCGAGAAGCTCGACCTCGACCCGGACCGGCTGGAGCGGACCATCACCGGGTACAACGCCTCCGTCGGCGACCGGCCGTTCGACCCGACCGTGCTGGACGGGCTCGCCACCAGCGGCCTCGAACCGCCCAAGAGCAACTGGGCCCAGCCCATCGACCGGCCACCGTACGTCGCGTTCCCGGTCGGCTGCGCGATCACCTTCACGTACGGCGGAGTCCGCATCGACGAGGACGCCCGGGTGCTCAACCAGGCCGACCAGCCGATCCCCGGCCTGCACGCGGCCGGCGAGGTCGTCGGCGGCCTCTTCTACGACAACTACCCCGGCGGCAGCGGGCTGATGTCCGGCGCGGTCTTCGGCCGGCGGGCCGGCCGGACCGCCGCCCGGCACAGCCGGGACCGGGGATGACCGGACCGGCCACCGTCCTGCTCGGCGACACCGGGGTACGGGTGCCCCGGGTGGTCCTCGGCACCGCCACCTTCGGCGCGCAGTGCGACGAGGACACCTCCCGGGACATCCTGGACCGGGCGCTGGACCGGGGCATGTCCTGGCTGGACACCGCGACCAGCTACCCGCTGGGCAGCGGCGCTGACGCCGTCGGCGGCACCGAGGAGCTGCTCGGCCGGTGGCTGCCCGGCCGGCGCGACCAGGTGTTCCTGGCCACCAAGGTCTACAACCGGACCGGGCCGCAGCCCTGGCAGCTCGGCCTGTCCCGCAAGCACCTGCTGGCCGCCGTCGACGGGTCGCTGGCCCGGCTCGGCACCGACCACGTCGACCTGCTGCAACTGCACAGGTACGACCCGTCGACGCCGATCGAGGAGACCCTGGCCGCCCTGGACACGCTGGTCCGCGCCGGAAAGGTCAGGTACGTGGGCTGCTGCAACTTCCTGGCGTACCAGCTCGCCCGGGCGCTCACCCTCAGCGAGCTGGCCGGGCTGCCCCGGCTGCACACCGCGCAACTGCGGTACAGCCTGGTGCGGCGCGGCGCGGAGATCGAGGCGTTCCGGCTGTGCCGGGAGCAGCGGGTCGCCGTACTCGCGTTCAACCTGCTCGCCGGCGGCATCCTGACCGGCCGGTACGACCGCGACAAGCCGCCACCGGCGGGCAGCCGGTTCGCGGTGGGCGCCGCCGGTCGCCGCTACACCGAGCGGTACTGGACCGACGACACGTTCGCGACCGTCGACGCGCTGTCGGCGGTGGCCGCGCGGGCCGGGACCACCCTCGCGGTGCTGGCCACCGCCTGGGGGCTGCGCCACCCGGACGTGACCGCGCCCATCGTCGGGGTGAGCCGGGTCGACCAGCTCGACGCGGTCACCGACGCGCTGGAGCTGACCCTGCCCGACGACGTGTGGACCGAGGTGGACCGGCTCACCGCCGGACACCGTCACCAGGTCGAAGACATCGAGTTCGAGTCGAGCTGACGAGGAGATCCATCCTGATGACCACCACCCCCGAGCGGGCCTTCCCGTTCCTGCGCCTCAACGAGCGGCCCGACAAGCCGCGCACCGTCGGGCTCACCGAGATCCGCGGCCCCTACTACACCTCGTTCGGCCCGGACCACCTGCGCGACCTGCTGGAGTCCGTCGGCCCGCACGTGGACTCGTTCAAGTTCCCCGGCGCGTCGATGCCCCTGATGTCCGAGGCGACCCTGAAGAAGTTCATCGACGTCTGCCACGACCACAACGTCGAGGTCTCCACCGGCGGGCTCATCGAGTTCGTGCTGACCCGGGGTCCCGACGCCGTCGAACAGTACTTCCAGGCCATCGCCCGGTACGAGTTCGACATCGTGGAGATCTCCGTCGGGATGCTGTCCATCGCCGCCTCCGACTACCTGCGGCTGATCGAACGCGGACGCAAGGCCGGACTCAAGGTGAAAGCCGAGGTCGGCATCCAGTTCGGGGCCGGCGGCACCTCGTCGGTGGAGGAGCTCGCCGCCGAGGGCACCGGCGACCCCGGCTACGCGGTGCAACGCGCCCGCCGCGCCTTCGACGCCGGCGCGAACCTGGTCATGCTGGAGTCCGAGGGGATCACCGAACAGGTCCGTACCTGGCGCACCGACGTGCCGGCGCTGTTCATCGCCGAGTTCGGCCTGGAATCGGTGATGTTCGAGGCCGCCGACCCGCCGGTCTTCGAGTGGTACGTGAAGAACTACGGCCCCGAGGTCAACGTCTTCATCGACCACAGTCAGGTCTACCAGCTCGAATGTCTCCGCTCCGGGATCTGGGGCACCAAGGGCCTCTGGGGCCGGGTCGTCAGCTACAAGGGGTGACCCGCCGGGCCGTCGGGTGGCCGCTGCTCGTCCAGTCCGGCCTGGTGCTGGGCGGGTACGCGGCCGTCCGCCCGATGACCGGGTACCGGGCCATCGAGTTGCAGGCCGGCAACACCGGCATCGGGCTGCTCGCGGCCAGCTTCTCCGTGCTGCCGCTGCTGCTCGCGTACCCGGTGGGTCGGCAGGCCGACCGGTTCGGTCCGGCCCGGCTGATGGTGGTCGGCGCCGGGCTGTTCACCGGGGCGGGCGTGCTGGCCGTGCTGGCCGGCACCCTGCCGGTGCTGCTGGTGGCCAGCGCGCTGCTCGGCCTCGGCCAACTCGTCAGCGTCGTCGGCCAGCAGTCCACCGTCGCGGTGAGCGGCACGGCGAACCTGGACCGCGGCTTCGGCCTGCTCACCGCGGCCGGCGCCGTCGGGCAGGCGGCCGGCCCGCTGCTGGCCGCCGGGGCGGCGAGCGTGCCCGGCGTCGGCCCGTCACCGGCGGCCGTCGGGCTGGCCATCGGTACGGCTATCTGCGCCGCCTCGGCGTTCTGCCTGAAACCGCTGCTGCGGGCCGCGCCCCGCTCCCGGGCCCCGGCCCCCCGATCGTCGTGGCGGGTGGCGGCCGGCATGGTCGGCGTACCCGGGATGACCGCGACCCTGGTCGCCGGCGGCGTGGTGCTGGCGGCGCTGGACCTGCTCTTCGTCTTCCTGCCGGCCTGGGCCGACGAGCGTGGCGTCCCGGTCGCGGCGGTGGGCGGGCTGCTCGCGCTGCGGGCCGCGGTAACCCTGCTCGCCCGGCTGGTCGTCGACCGGGTGGTGGCCCGCGCCGGCCGCCGACTGACCATGACGGCCTCGATCGCCGTCGCCGGGCTCGGCCTGCTGGCGCTGCCGCTGGTCCAACTCCCCGGCGCCGCCGTGATCATGCTGTTCCTCGGGATCGGGTTGGGCGTGGCGCAACCGCTGGCCATGTCCTGGGTGGCCGACGCCGCCCGCCCCGGCACCCGGGGGGCCGCCATGGGCCTGCGGCTGACCGCGAACCGCCTCGCCCAGACCGCGCTACCGGTCGCCGTGGGGGCCTTCTCCACCGGCGCGGCCGGCGTGTTCTGGGCGGTCGGCGCGCTGCTCGCCCTCTCGGCGGGGACCCTGCTCCGGATGCCCCCGGACCGACCCCGGCCCGGCCCGCCACCCGGCCCACCACCCTGACCGTCGCGCTGGTCCGCCGTGTGGTTCGTCTGCTGTGGGTCTGTCGCCCCGGTCCGCCGGTCGGCTGTGCGCCGCCGGTCCTCGTCCGATTCGATCGGTGTGGCGTGCGCTCCCGGTCCTTGTCCGTTCGACGAGCTGCCGGAAGAAGCGGGCCAGGAGGTAGTGGCCGGTTCGCAGCCTTTGGAGCTGCCCCGGATATGGGGCACACTCACTGCGACGGCGGTGGCGGCCCCGCCCCATGCTGCCTGCGGTGGTCCCAGCGCTGCCCCAGATGCGGCGCTGCCCCAGATGCGGCGCTGCCCCAGATGTGGGGCAGCTCCAAAGGGCCCGGCGTCCCTATCTACCTGCCGCTCCACCACGCGGCGTCCCTGTCCGTCCGCCGCGCCTGCCGCCGGCCCGGACTTCGGCCCCAGCCCGAAGTCCGGCCCAGCCCGAAGTCCGGCACCGGCGGGCAGGCGCCGGGGCTCAGGGTCACCTGGTCGTGGGCGGTGCCGCGACAGGCTCAGGTCGCGGTGGGCGGGCGCAGGTCGAGGACACCGACGGTCTGGCCGCCGCTGCGTTCGCCGGTCGGTCGGAAACCGAGCCTCAGGTAGAACTCCTCGGGGCCGCCGGGGCGGGGCTCCCAGGTGACGTACGCGCGGGTGCCGCCCCGGGCCCGGATCTCCGCGCACACGGCGTCGACGGCGTACCGGCCGTAGCCCCTGCCCTGGGCGTCGGCGGCGATGTTCAGCCGCCACAGGCCGGAGCGCCGGTCGGTCGGGTCGCGCTCGGGATACCACGGAATCTCGAGGAAGGCCATCAGGAAGCCGACCAACCGGTCCCCGTCGTAGATGAGCCGGGGCCAGGCGTGCTCGGGGAAGACGTACGCCTCGGCCAGTGACTTCACCACCGGCGCGACCAGATCCTCCTGGTCGGGGCGTACGGACAGCGCCAGCGCCGCCTCGTAGTTCGTCGGGGTGATCGTCTCCAGCCGCATTCGGCCGACCCTAGCGGCGGGACGGGCCGCCGGCGAACGTGTAACGCCGGCCCGGGGGAGCGGGCCGGCGTTACACGTCCACGGAGATCAGCAGTTGGTGTAGCCGCTGCCCGTCTTGCTCCACGAGCAGCTGTCGACCAGCGAACCGGAGGCGTTGCGCAGGTACGCGGTGTCGCCGGTGTTGTTCCAGACGTACCAGGAACGGCCCCAGTACCGGTTGGTGCCCTTGTTGGTGCCCTTGCCGGTACGGATGAGAATGCTGTTCTTCCCGGCGACCTTGAAGTCACCGGTGAACTTGTACGTGTAGCCGGTCTTGTCGCGCACGTACCAGCCCTTGAGGTTGACGACCGAGCTGCGCGTGTTGGTCAGCCGGACGTACTCGGCGTTCAGGCTGCTGTTGGACCCGGAGTCGCTGCCCGGCGAGTCGTAGTAGACCTTGGTGAACATGACCGCCGGGGCGGCCTGCGCCGGGCTGGCGGCGGCCAGCGAACCGCCGACCAGGACGGTGAGCGCCGAGACGAACCCGATCAACCGGTTCTTCAAGTGGTCCTCCTGGCGAAGAAGAATATGTCGGCCGGGGTGGTGCCCGCGCCGGCCGGACGCCTTAGTGGCGTCGAATTCGGCCAAGATCTTAACCCCGCTCGCCGACAGTTCCGCCATACCCGGACAGGGCCAGCGCCATTGTCTGCCCGGTCGTCCGACCACACCGTCCGATCTGGACAGACGCCGGTCGGAGGATCCGTGATCGGACGACCGGGCAGGGCCGGACTCGTTCGGTGCGGCTCGACCCGGGTTCAGGAGATGGCATATTGCCGACCGGCGGTTGAGGGCGCAGGTGGGGCAGGCTACCGTCCCTGCCGTGACCACTTGGGAGTACGCGGCGATCGTGGTGAAGAACGACTCCACCATCGTGTGGCTGCACACCGGCGGCGAACGGAAAATGGCGGCGAGCCGGCCGATCGAGGCGCTGAACCAGGCCGGAAAGGACGGTTGGGAGGCGATCAGCGCCGAGACCCCTGCCCACGGATCCGCCTTCTGGGGCTACGGCAACATCGTCTATACCCTGAAAAGGCCGATCTGACCCGGGGAGGAGAACCACGTGACCGGTTCCTCGTCGGGACCAGCCGATCCACTGCCCAGCGCGGTCCAGCGGCGCGACGCGCCAGCTCGGCGAATCGGGATCCCGGCGCTGTTCGGTGCGGTATTCGGCGCCCTGATCGGCGGGATGTGGCGGACGCTGACCGAGTCTGACCGGTCGGCCGAGGACACGACCGGTCAGCTCTACCTGGCCGTGGTCGTCGGGCTACCGCTGCTGCCAGGGGTGCCCCGTCCGGTCCGGATCGCCACGGTCGCTCGGCAGGCCGCGCCTGCGGGGTTGCTTCCCGTCCTTGGCTGAAGCCTGTTCATGACGATCGGCCGTGGTGGGCGCGGCGGGGAGAGTGCGTCGAGGATGTCTTCCATGAGTGACACACCGCAGCTCGGCCCCGTGCCCCGACGCATCGCCGTCGACCCGGAACAGGTGCGCCGGCTCGTCGCCGACCAGTTCCCCCGCTGGGCCGACCTGCCGGTGCGGCCCGTCGCCGACGGTGGCTGGGACAACTGGACCTTCCACCTCGGCGACCGGATGTTGGCGCGGCTGCCCAGCGCCGCCGAGTACGCCGAGGCGGTCGGGAAGGAACACCGCTGGCTTCCGGCGCTCGCCCCCCGACTCCCGCTGCCCATCCCCGTCCCCCTGGCGAAGGGCGAGCCCGGCGCGGGCTACCCGTACCCGTGGTCGATCTACCGGTGGCTCGACGGCGAGCCGGCGAGCGCGGACCGGATCGCCGACCCCCGCCGGTTCGCGCTCGACCTGGCCGGGTTCCTGGCGGCCCTGTGGAGCGTCGACACCACCGACGGTCCCCGACCCGGGCAGCACAACTGGTACCGGGGCGGCACGCTGCGCACCTACGACGGGCAAGCCCGGCGTGCGCTCTCGGCCCTCGACGGCCACGTCGACACCAGGCTGGCCCGCAAGATCTGGTCGAGCGCGCTCGCCGCGCCCTGGGACGGCGTGGAGAGCTGGTTCCACGGTGACGTCGCGCCGGGGAATCTCCTGCTCGACGACGGGAGGCTGGCGGCGGTCATCGACTTCGGGACCTGCGGCGTCGGCGACCCGGCCTGTGACCTGGCGGTCGCGTGGACCCTGCTGACCACCGACGGCCGGCAGGCGTTCCGGGAGCGGCTCTCCGTCGACGACGCGACCTGGGCGCGCGGGCGGGGCTGGGCACTCTGGAAGACGCTCGTCACCTGCGCCTCCGCCCTGGGCGATGCCGACGACGTGGCCGTGCGCGCCCGGCGCGTCCTCGACGGGATCTTCTCCGAGTACGCGGCCAGCGCCGTCACCCCGCCCGTCCCGTAACCGGCAAGGCACGAACGTCAGACGCGGGCCGAGCAGTCAGGCTGCGGCGAGTTTCCGTACGACTTACTGGTTGAGGCTCCGGCAGGCACCACCCCGGCACATGGTCGGGCGTGCGCCGGGGTGGCGGAGTTGGCTGTTCGGCGCTTGTCGCTACCGGCTGTCGCTCGTCTCGACGCGGGCGATGAGCTGCTTGAGTCGCGCGATCTCGTCGGCGAGCGCGGTGTCGCCGGCCGCGGTGAGGGTGATCCAGGTGCGGCCACGCCGGCCCTCGTAGCCCTTCTCGATCTCGATCAGGCCAGCCGTCTCCAGCACGCTGAGGTGCTTGGAGAGGTTGCCGGCCGTCAGTTCGAGGTGGGCGCGCAGGTAACCGAACTCGACCCGGCGTGCCTCGTGCGCGATCGTCAGGATGCCGAGCCGGGCCCGCTGGTGCACCACCTCGTCCAGCCCGGTGACCGGGTGCCCGGCGTCCGGGTCCGGCGTGCCGGTCACGGCCGTCACCGCCGCCGCCTGCGGGCCGCCGCGAAGAACCCGGCCGCGCCGAGCAGCAGCGCCGCGCCGCTGACGACCTGCGGTGCCGCGAACCGGGCCTGAAGTCCCCAGCCCGCCGGTCCCCAGCCCTCGTTCGTCGGCAGCGCCAACAGCACCAGGGCCAGGTAGGCGAGGGTGAACAGCAACAGCCCGACGTTGCGCTCCAGCCGGGCCAGCACCAACAACGCGACCCCGATCATGCCCCAGGGCAGGACCAGCCGGTCCAGCACCAACCACCAGTACGGCAGCGGGCCGTCCGGGAACGGGTGGCTCGGAAAATACAGGGCCGCGGCCACCCCCAAGGCGGTGAACACGACGGTCGTCACCGCGCCGGCGATCACGTACGGCATCACGCGGGCGCCGAGGCCGCGCGCCCGGGCGGCCCGCACGTAGCCGACGGCGATCGCCGCGTAGCCGAGCAGGAGCGCCGGGGGCCAGTAGAACAGCATGCCCCGCCGGGCGAACTCGCAGCTCGTGTCCGGGTTGCACCGCACCTGCATGCCGAGCCAGTCGAACGGGATCCCGAGGAGGGTCACCGCGCCCAGCACCAGCAGGGCGATCCAGGTCATCCGTTGGTCGAGGCGCACCCGGCGCGCCAGGGAGCGAACGTCGGACAGCAGGCGGCGGGGATCGCCGCCGGCGGACAGCGACTCAGTAGTCATGCCAATAGGTTTCCACAGCAAACCTGTCGGCGCTAGTGTCAGATCGGGTCGAGGCGTCGCGGAGCGCGCCCGGCGGCTGCGGCGGGCTACCGAGGCTTCTGGTCGGTGACGTCGGGATACGGCGCTGCCCCAGATGTGGGGCAGCTCCAAAGGCGCGGCGTACCTACCTACCGCTCCACCACGCGGCGTCCCTATCCGTCCGCCGCACCTGCCTGCCGGGCCGAACTTCGGCTCCAGCCCGAATTCCTGCCCCGGCAGGCAGGGCGCCGGCGAAGTGGCGGCTCAACGTTCCTGTGCGACACGGGCCTGCTGCCAGTGCCGGCACACGATTTTGTGGGCCTCGTCCGCAGAGGCGATCGCGAGTCCGATCTCTGCGGCCAGGAGCGCGTACCGCCCAGCCCACGCCACTGGTGGCGGCGAAAGGTCGTCCGGTACGGAGTGGGTTCGCCGGATGGCGAAGACATGATGGACCCGACGGACGAGAGCGGCGTCCGCCGGCACGCCGTCCTCCACCAGGAGCGCCAGGTCGACCAGGTCCCTGACCCTGGTCGACTCCCCGGTCTCGTACAACCGGGTCAGGGCGCGCAGCTCCACGCCGCCGATCTCCTCCGCGCGTGCCACCACATCGAGCCTGAGTTTTGCGAACAGGTGCCCAGCGAGCCGGCACTCGACGGGGAACCGCCACGCCGGTCGCCCGTACGCGTCGTACCGTAAGCCAGCCGACGACGGAGCCAGTTCGGGTCCCGGCCCAGGGTCCGCGCGCGATCGAGGAGCCGAGCGTCCAGAGCGGCCCGCAGAGCGGAGGCGCTCGGGTATCGTCCGCTCACCGCTCTACGACCCTCAGCGCCAGATGGACGCCGAGCCGTGACCGGTGGCTGGGCGGTTCATTCTCCTGATATCGGGGTGACTCCTCGGCTGGTCACCCCGATATCAGGAAAGCGGAGTCGATCAAGGGGTGGCGTGGCCGGACCGGGAGGGATCAGAGGGGCCGCGTGGTGACCCGGCCTGTGCCAACATCCGTGCATGGTGGTCGGGGGGCCGGCACGGACACGTCCGACACGTACGCCGGAAGGGGCGTCGGCGCGACTGGGCGGCCGGTACCGGCGGCTCTGGTCGGCGTCGGCGGCGTCGAACCTCGCCGACGGGGTCCTCAAGGTCGGGCTGCCGCTGGTCGCGGTCACCCACACCCGGTCGCCGACCCTGGTCGCCGGGGTCGCGGTGACGTTCAGCCTGCCGTGGCTGCTGTTCGCCCTGCCGGCGGGCGCGCTCGTCGACCGGCTCGACCGGCGTCGGGTGATGCTCGTCGCCAACACGCTGCGGGCGGCGCTGGTCGGCGCGCTGGCGGTGGCGGTGGCGTTCGACGTCGGCTCGATCTGGCTGCTCCACGTGGTGGCGTTCGCCGTCGGCGTCGCCGAGACCCTGTACGACACGGCCGCCCAGTCGATCCTGCCGCAGCTCGTGCCGCGTGACCTGCTGCCCCGGGCCAACGGGCGGCTGCACGCCGTCGAGCTGGCGGCGAACCAGTTCGTCGGCCCGCCGCTCGCCGGCGTGCTGGTGGGCGGGGGCGTCGCCGTCGCGCTGGCCGGGCCGGCCGGGCTGTGGGCGGTCGCGGTGGCGGCGCTGCTGTTCGTCGGCGGCCGGTTCCGCGTGGCACGGGCGGGTCCGGCCACGAGCGTCCGGGCCGACATCGGCGAGGGGCTGCGGTTCCTGTGGCGGCACCGGCTGCTGCGCACCTTGGCGGTCATGGTGGGGGTCAGCAACTTCACCACCAACGGGGTGGTCGCCGTGCTGGTGCTCCACGCGGTCGGCCCAGGCTCCGCGATGGGGTTCACCGAAGCCGCGTACGGCCTGCTGTTGACCTCCCTCGCCGCCGGCATGGTCGTGGGGCTGCTGCTCGCGCCCCGACTGGAACGCCTGCTCGGCCGGGCGACGGCGCTCGGGGTGTCCATGCTCGCCTGCGCCGCGCTCGTCGCCGCGCCGGCGCTGACCACCGACCCGTTCGTGCTCGGCGCGATCTTCCTCGGCGGTGGGGTCCTGGTCGCCGCCTGGGGCGTCATCACGGTGTCGCTGCGCCAGCGGGTGACACCGGACCGGCTGCTCGGCCGGGTCAACAGCGCCTACCGGCTGCTCGCCCGGGGCAGCCTGCCGCTCGGCGCGCTGGCCGGCGGGCTGTTGGCGGAG
This sequence comes from Micromonospora sp. WMMD882, assembly GCF_027497255.1. Taxonomy (NCBI): domain Bacteria; kingdom Bacillati; phylum Actinomycetota; class Actinomycetes; order Micromonosporales; family Micromonosporaceae; genus Micromonospora; species Micromonospora sp. WMMD882. The sequence continues at coordinate 3,614,869 of NZ_CP114903.1, read as the reverse complement.
CTGTTCGGCCTCCGCGCGGTCTTCATGATCATGGGGGTGTTGGCGCTGGCGCTGCTGGCCGGCATGCCCTGGGTCACCGACGCCGCGATCGACGCCGCCGAGCGGGACGCCACCTGACCAGGGCCCGTCGGCCCAGAACCTCTCGCCGCCCGATCGGACGCGTGGGGGCGGGCCGGAGACGGCCCACCCCCACGCCGCGGCGGCGTGCTTCCTCAGCCTGCGGTGACGGTGAGGACCACCGGCCCGCCCGGCAGCGTCCTGCTGTCCGGGTTGTCCGGCATGTTGTACGGGGTGCTCTTCCGGGCCGCGTCGCTGAGCGAGAAGCCCACCGTGTACTCGCCCGGTTCGAGGGGCTGCCAGAGGTACAGCCAGTGGGTAACGGCGCCGTCGGTGGCCTGGCTGGCGCCTCCGCCGGACTGGTACACGACCGTGCCGTCGGCGTCGTACAGGTAGACGCTCAGGCCGGTGACCGGCGCCACCTGCACCTGCGTCTGGATGGTGAGCCTGATCGACGTCTGGTTCACCTCGCTCGCCGGCAGCGACGACGGTGCCAGGGTCGCGCCCAGGGCCGCCGGCGGGTTGGTGCTCGGCACCCGGGTGATGCGCAGCCCGGGATCGGGCGCGGCGTACGCGTCGCCGTACAACGCCGCCCGGCCGGCGCCGTCGACGACCACGATGCCGTTGACCTGGCACTCCGCCGTCTGCTGGTAGACCATCACGGGTACGGCGATCCGGCCGTCCGCCTTGACGGTCGGGACGCCCCACTGCTGGCAGCCACTGTCGAAATCGACGTGTACGGCCGAGACGCCCTTGGTCGCGCCGGAGACCGCCATGGTGAGTTCGGTCATCGCCGAGTCACGCCAGTTGTCCACCGGGTTCGGGGTGATCGCGAAACCACCGGCCTGGACCGTGGTGTTGGCGGTCACGGTGACCGACGGCGCGGTCGGGTTCTGGTAGGTGCTCGTGCCGCCGGCGTTGTTGCGGAGCACCAGCTTGGCGATCCGCCAGTTGCCGGATGCCGCGCCGGCCGGCAGGGTGACCCCGATGACGCACGGCATGTACGTGCCGTCCTGGTCGCCGCCGTACACCGAGCCGCAGCGGAGACCGGTGCTGTACTCGTCCCGTTCCCAGGTGAACGCGGTGGTGACGCTCTGCCCGGCCGGGCCGGCCAGCCGGATGCTGCCCTTCCAGAAGCCGGACTGGGCGTCCTGGACGGTGAAGTCGAAGGTGACGGTGGCCGGGCCGTCGCCGACGTAGAGGTACGGCCGGCGCGACGGGTGCAGGCTGATGTGTTCCACCGTCGGCCCGGACGTGTCGATCAGGGTGTGGGCGACGAAGCTGTATCCGAACGTCTGCAACCGGGTGCCGGAGACGTTGGCGGTGACGCCGCTGGCGGTGATCGTGACCTTGGTGACCTCCCAGGTCGCGGTGGTCGCGTCCGCGTACCGCCGGACCGGCAGGTGGTAGGAGAAAGTGGACTCCTGCGGCGTGCCGGACTCCCAGACCCCGTCGCTGCAACAGGTCTGCTGGTATTCGTAGCGCACGACCCAGTCGTGACCGATCAGCTCACCGGTGATCGAGCTGCGCATCCGCATCGTCACGGTGCCGGAGACCGAATAGGCGTCCGGGTCGGTGTTGGTCACCGTCCAGGTGAGTTTGTTGGCCGCGTACTGCTCGGTGACGTCGACCGTGGAGTTTTCGAAGGAGAGGGCGGTAAGAGCGAGTCGCGGCGTCGCGGCGTGCGCGACGGCTCCACCGAGCACGGTCGCGGCGGCGGTGACGACGAGCGCCACCGCCGCGCCGGCCAGTCGGCGCGCGAAGGTGAGATACATGAGGAAGTTCTAGCAGCGTACGGCGATTCCGGCTGCCCCGTTTCCGGCAGCGAGCCGAAACCGGGCGCAGCGCGGGATCAGCATCAGCCGGACGTGCCGGTGGTGGTGACGCTGTCGACGGTGGGTTCCGTCATGGCTCGACGGTAATGCTCCGGCAGCGGGGAGTTGTTACTGGTTTCGGCGCTGCCGGGTGGTAGGCCGGTAGTCACGACATGCTCACTTCCGGCAGCCCCGGGTGTCGCCCCATCGATCATCCTCTTAGGTTTCGGACACTGTGGACCGATCGAGGGGATGGAGGAGCATGTCAGACAGGGTGCGCAGGTGGAAGTTGACCAGGATCGGCCTGGTCGGGGCCCTGCTGGCGGGGGTGGCGGTGGCCGCGCCGGTCACCACGGCCACTCCGGCGAACGCGGTGACGCTCCCGGCCGGCTTCCAGGAGCAGGTCGTGTTCAGCGGGCTCAACCTGCCGACCAACGTCGAGTTCGCCCCCGACGGGCGGATCTTCGTCGCCGAGAAGGGTGGCCGGATCAGGGTCTACGACGACCTGGCCGACACCACCCCCACCACGTTCGCGGACCTCTCCGCCAACGTGCACAACCAGCACGACCGGGGGCTGCTCGGGCTCGCGGTCCACCCCCAGTTCCCGACCCAGCCGTACGTGTACGTGCTGTACTCCTACGACGCCCCGCCCGGCCAGACCGCGCCGTACTGGAACGACAACTGCGCGGCCGTCGGCGGCACCAACGGCGGGCAGTGCATCGTCACCGGCCGGCTCTCCCGGCTCACCGCCGCCGGCAACCAGATGACCGGCAGCGAGCAGGTGCTCGTCCAGGACTGGTGCCAGCAGTACGCCAGCCACTCCGTCGGCGACCTGGCCTTCGGCGCGGACGGCATGCTCTACGTCTCCGCCGGTGACGGGGCCAGCTACGACGTGGTCGACTACGGCCAGCGCGGCAACCCGGTCAACCCGTGCGGCGACCCGCCCGGCGGCGCGATGACCCCGCCCACCGCCGAGGGCGGCGCGCTGCGCGCCCAGGACCTGCGCACCCCCGCCGACCCGACCAGCCTGGACGGCACGCTGCTGCGCCTCGACCCGGCCACCGGGCAGGCCGCCCCGGGCAACCCGCTGGCCGGCAGCTCCGACGCCAACGCCCGGCGGATCGTCGCGGACGGCATGCGCAACCCGTACCGGATCACCGTGCGGCCCGGCACCAACGACGTCTGGCTCGGCGACGTCGGCTGGACGAAGTGGGAGGAGATCAACCGGGTCGCCAACCCGACCGCCGGGGTGTCGAACTTCGGCTGGCCCTGCTACGAGGGCGCCGGCCGGCAGAGCGGCTACGACGGCGCGAACCTGGACGTCTGCGAGAACCTCTACACCGGGGCCGGGCAGACCGCGCCGTTCTACACGTACGACCACGCGGCCACCGTCGTGGCCGGGGAGACCTGCCCGACCGGCAGCTCGTCCGTCGGCGGGGTGGCCTTCTACCCGGCTGCCGGCGGCAGCTACCCGGCCGCGTACCGGGGGGCGTTGTTCTTCTCCGACTACTCCCGTGACTGCATCTGGGCGATGCTGCCCGCCGCGCCCGGCGGGCTGCCGGTGGCCACCAACCGGCAGACCTTCGCCGCCGCCGCGGCCAACCCGGTCGACCTGGCTGTCGGCCCCGGCGGCGACCTCTACTACGTGGACATCGGCGGCGGCGCGCTGCGCCGGATCCGCTACTTCCCCGGCAACCAGCCGCCGGTGGCGCAGATCGCCGCCTCGCCGACCTCCGGCCCCGCCCCGCTGACGGTCAGCTTCGACGCCACCGGCTCCACCGACCCGGACCCGGCCGACCAGGGCAAACTGACCTACCAGTGGGACTTCACCAACGACGGTACGGTCGACTCGACGGCCGCCACCGTCCAGCACACCTACCCGGCGGGCGGGCCGTACACGGCGCGGCTGCGGGTGGTCGACAGCCTCGGGGCGAGCGCCACCGCGACCGTGCCGATCCAGACCGGCAACAGCATGCCCACCGCCGTGATCGACACCCCGGGGGCGAGCTTCACCTGGGCGGTGAACACCCCGATCACGTTCACCGGGCACGCCACCGACCCGGACCAGGGCACCCTGCCGGCCACCGCGCTGAGCTGGCGGATGAACCTGCACCACTGCTCCGCGCCGGACAACTGCCACATCCACGTCCTCCAGGAGTGGACCGGCGTGGCCGGCGGCTCGATCGCCGGCCCCGACCACGAGTACCCGTCGTACCTGGAGCTGGTGCTGACCGCCACCGACGCCGGCGGGCTCAGCCACTCCACCAGCGTCCGGCTGGACCCGAGGACGGTGAACCTCACCTTCGACACCAACCCGTCCGGGTTGCAGGTGGCCGTCAACTCGGGGGCCCAGGCGACCCCGTTCACCCGTACCGTCATCCAGGGGTCGACGAACACGGTGAGCGCGGTCACGCCGCAGACCTCCGGCGGGCAGACGTACGCCTTCTCGTCCTGGTCGGACGGGGGCGCGCAGACCCACATCGTCACCGCGCCCACCACGCCGACCACCTACACCGCCGGCTTCACCGCCCAGTCCGCCAGCGTCCGGCTGCCGCAGTCCCAACTGAGCGTCGAGGGCGTCGACAGCCAGGAGATCCTGCTCCGCAACGGCTGGTCGAGCAACGCCATCGACGGCTCCCCGTCCACCTACTGGCACACCCGCTACCTGCTGTCGGTCCCGCCGCACTGGATCGACCTGGACCTCGGGGCCAACCGCCAGGTCAACCGGCTCCACTACCTGCCCCGCCAGGACCGCTCCGACGGCCGGATCGCCGGCTACGAGGTCTACCTCTCGACCGACGGCAGCACCTGGGGCAGCCCGGTGGCGACCGGGACCTTCCCGGACACCACAGCCGAACAGACCGTCGCCATCCCGCCGACCAACGCCCGTTACGTCCGGCTGCGTGCCCTCGGTGAGGTCGACGGTGGCCCGTGGACCACGGTCGCCGAACTGAACGTCGGCGTGGCGCCGACCGGCTGACAGGTCCGGGGCGGGCGCCTTCCGACGTACCGTACGTGGGGAAGGCGCCCGCCCCGCCCCGCCCCGCCGCCGGGCAGGCTGGGCGCGCCACTTCCTGGATATAGGGCGATCGCAGGCAGCGGACGCCCCCACTTCCGTGATACGTAGGGTGGCGGGGCAGTCGGCGGGGTCGGGCCCTACAGTCTCGGGTGTGAGCCGCTACGACGACGCGTGCGCCTGGCTGCGGGACCGCGGCACCGAGACGGTCGAGCACCCGGGCGGCACCCTCTACGCCCACCTGCTGCGGATCCACGACCGGCTCGGGGCGGTCGGCCACGACGAGACCGTCCGGCTGGCCGGGCTCACCCACGCCGCGTACGGCACGGACGGGTTCGACCTGACCCTGCTCGACCCGGCGGACCGTGCGCCGCTGCGGGCGCTGGTCGGCGTGGACGCCGAACGACTTGTCCACTGGTACGGGGCCTGCGACCGGCGGCGCACCTGGCGGAACCTGGCCACCAGCGGGCAGGTCGTCGACCGGCACACCGGCCGCGCCGGGACGCTGCCCCCACGATGGCGTCGCCCGTTCGTGGACCTCAGCATCGTCAACGAGTTGGACGTGATGGCGTACGACCCGACGGTCGCGCAGCGGTACGGCGACTACTTCCGTACCCTCTTCGCGGCCTGGTCGGCGGTGGCCTCGCCGGACGTGACGGCCGAGGCGCGGCGACTGCTGGGCGACGACCGACCCGACTGAGGCGGGGGCCGACCCGACCGGCCGACCGGGCGGCGGGCGGCGGGCGGCGGGCGACCCGACCGGGGTGGGAGCGGGGGGCCGCGCGGCCCCCGACCCACCGGTGGGGCCCTACGGCTTCCAGGAGCCGGCGGCCTCGAAGTTGTGCTGGTACTCGACCACGCCCTTCTTGTCGGCCACGTCGAACACCACGGTGCCGCTGCGCTTGCTGCCGGTACGCAGGCTGACGCCCGAGTCCAGCGGACTGCCGCAGCCGGAGAGCGCGCCGATCAGACCGTTGGTGGTGGTGCCGTCGTCGGCGACCCACTCGAAGTAGAACGGGTTGACCGAGGCGGTGCCCTTGGTGACCCGGGCGGTCACGTCGGCGATCAGGTACATGCCCTCGTCCGGGTCGGGCGCGAACGACCGGCAGCCCTTGTTCGAGGTGGTGAACTTGTTGATCGTGACTTCCAGGGTGCCCTCGTTGTCGGTGATCACCAACGTGTCACCGGCCTTCATGCCGAACGTCTCGCCGTCCCGGTCGCTCGGCCTGGGCGTCGGGGTGATCCCGCTGCCCGGGGCGGCCTCGGGCGGCGCGATCAGCGGCGCGTTGGAGGTGGCCGGGGTGGGTGGCCCGCCGACGCCGCGGCCGGTGCCCAGGTCGGCGTCGTCGTCGCTGGAGAGCGCCGCAACGACCACCCCGGCGCAGCAGAGCAGCATCATCGCCGCCACGACGATCCCCACCACCAGCAGGACGGTCCTGCCGCCACCGGACGACTTCTGCGGCGCGTACGGCGGCACCCCCGGCTGGTAGACCGGCCCGCCCCCCGGCGGCGGATAACCGGGCGCGCCGGAGACGGGCGGCGGGTAGCCGGGCGCGCCGGAGACGGGCGGCGGGTAGCCGGGCGCGCCGGAGACGGGCGGCGGGTAGCCGGGCGCGCCGGAGACGGGCGGCGGGTAGCCGGGCGCGCCGGAGACGGGCGGCGGGTAGCCGGGCGCGCCGGAGACGGGCGGCGGATAACCGGGCGCGCCGGAGACGGGCGGCGGATAACCGGGCGCGCCGGAGACCGGCGGCGGATAGCCCGGCGCGCCGGAGACCGGCGGTGGGTAGCCGGGCCCGCCGGAGACCGGGCCTGGCGCGCCGCTGGTCGGGTACGGCGGCGGCGGGGTCGACGGCTCCGGCTGGTGCGCCGGGTACGGCGTGGTCGGCGGGTAGCCCGGGCCGGGCGGGGGCGGCGCCGTCGGGTCCGGGTAGTACGGCGGATCCGCGTAGCCGTACGGATCGGGGTCCGGTTGGAAGGGATCCTGCGGCGGGCCTGGGGGGTGACTCACGGTGCTCCCGGATGCAGAGGGTCGAGGGCTCGACACTCTCCCCGTCGGGGTGCCGAGGCACCGCCACATCCTTCCCTGCGCCGCCGCGACGGTCGTCACCTGAACGTACCGATCGTACGGTCTGACCGACCCGTCCCGAGGGGTGAGCGGCAGCCACGGCAGCGGCCATGGCGGTCAGCGGCGCGGCAGCCACGGCGGCAGCGGCCACCGCGGTCAGCGGCGCGGCGGTCAGCGGCGCGGCAGCACGGCGGCGGTGCGGACCAGCCCGTCGGCCAGCGCGAACCGCCCGGTCACCACGTCGGGCGGGTCGTCGACCTTCTGCCGGGCCTCCTCGATCTTCTTCGGCACGATCCGGGCGGTCCAGCTTCCGGCGTCCGGGTCGATCTCGATGTGCGCGTGGTGGAAATCCAGCCAGGTGCCCACCACCGGATGCCACACCTTGTAGACGGTCTCCTTGGCGCTGAAGACCAGCGCCGGCCAGGAGATGCCGGCGGGCAGCCGCGCGCAGCGGTCCAGCTCCTCGGACAGGCAGATCAACCGGAGTACCCCGGCGTCGAGGATCTTGTGCTGTTCGGCGTCCATGCCGACCGAACGGATCTCGTCGGCCCGGGCCGCCGCCGCGGCGGCGTAACCCTTGGTGTGGGTGATCGTGCCGACCACGCCCGCCGGCCAGACCGGCGAACGGTCGTCGGCCGACGGCACCGCGACCGCCGGGAGGCCGAGGTCGGTCATGGCCCGGCGGGCGCAGACGCGGCCGGCGGTGAAGTCGCGCCGACGGCTCTCCACCGCGCGCTCGCCGAGGCAGGCCCGCTCCGCCGGCAGCAGCTCACCGGTGAAGTCCGCCGGGCCGGCCACCGCCACGGCGACCGCCGGTGGCAGCAGGTCACGCATCACGCTCCCCTTTCCGGTACGCCCGTGGCGTGCCGCGGCCCAGCCCGCCCGTAGCCGTGTCGTCGCCCGACCGGACCCGGACGTGAACCGGCCGCCGACGTCGGGCCGCTCCCACCGTACCGGTCGGCAGGGTGGCCCGGACATCGACGACCGGCTCATTGTGGCGCTGCCGTCCGCCGCCCGGCGGCCGGGAAGGGGAGCCCTCCCGCGTCGGACGGGCCCCTTTCCCGGTACGGGGTCCAGCTCAGGGGCGGCGGCGGGTGAGGGAGAAGCCGACGACGCCGGCGAGGGCGGCGAGGACGCCACCGGCCGTCGTCCAGGCCCAGCGGGACGACAGGTCGGGCAGCCAGCCCGTCCAGTCCCGGTCGTCGTCCTCCGGGTCGGGCAGCCCTACGGCATCACCGGTGAGCACCTCGCCGGCCTTCGTGTTCGGGCGCAACGGCACGGACAGCTCGCCCTCGTCGGCGCCCGCGTCCCCGTCGTCGACGCCGACCAGCAGGTCCACGTCGACCGGCGCGCCCAGGTCCGGCTCGGGCAGGTCCACCACGGACAGCCGGACGTAGTACGTGCCGGGCAGCGGGTCGGCCGACCACGGCTCGGCCCACGAGCGGACCCGGCGCAACGTGCAGCCGAGCGTGACGCTGCCGGCGGACGCGGCCACGGTCGGGGTCTGCGCCCCGGCCGTGCACGCCTGCCGGCGGCGCAGCCCGTCGAAGACGTCCACCGTCCAGGTGGACGCCCCGCCGCGGGCCTTCGGGAAGGTCACCGTGACGGCGATCTCGTGGGTCTGGCCGGCGGTGGCCGGGAACGACCAGTACAGATGGTCGCCGAGCGCGGCGTCGACCCGTACCGGCTGGCCGGCGGTGATCCCGGTGGCGGTCAGGAAGGACGTGCCGGCGGTGGCGACCGTGGCCGCGCCGGGGGACGGCGTCGGCGCGGCCAGCGCCACCGCGCCGGGGGTGCCCAGGGGGGAGCCGGCGGCCAGCGCCGGGCCGGCGGGGAGCAGGCTGACGCCGGCGGCGGCGAAGACCGCCGCGGCGGCCCGGACCGATCGGGTGCGCATGGTCGTCACTTCTCCCCCCAGGTGGCGATCCACCAGCGGCTCAGCACGCCGGCGAGCAGTCCGGCGACCAGTCCGGCCGCGGTGAGCAGGAGCAGCAGCACCCAGCCCCGGCCCAGGTCGGGGCCGTCCGGGGTCGGGGACGCGTCGACCACGTCGACGGTCAGCTCCACCGGCATGCCGGGCGTGGTCCGGGCCCCGCCAGCGGGCGCGAAGGCGTTGCTGACCACCAGGCAGACCGTCTCCGGTCGGTCGCCGTCGGGAGCGCCGGAGGCGGGTGGGTCGTCCCCGTGGTCGGCGGCGTCCCCGTCGTCGCCGGTGGCGGACCAGCGCAGCCCGGCGGAGAGCACGTCGGTACGGCCGCTGCCGGCGTCGCTGCCCCGGACCAACTCCCGCCCGTCCGTGGCGGTGGCGCGCAGCAGCACCGCGTAGTCCCGCCGGACCGGCCGGTCGAGGGCGATGCTGACCGAGGCGCGCAGCTCCTGGTCGGCCCGGACCGGCACCCGGTACCAGCGGTGCTCGGAGAACGTCTCCCGGTCGGTGTAGACGCCGGGGGCGAGCAGCGGCGCCCCGGAGCACGCCGACGTGCCGCCGACCGTGGTGGGGGTACGGGTGTAGGTCTTGCGGGCCCGGTCCACCAGTTGGTTGATCCGGCCGGCCAGTTGTTCGGCGCTCTGCGCGGCGGTGTACGTGCCGCCGGTGGCGGTGGCGATGCAGAGCAACTGCCGGCGGACCTTCTCGTCCGGGGCGAGGCCGAGAGTGTCCACCACCAGTCGGGTGCCCTGGGCGGCGAGTTCCCGGGCCACCTCACAGGGGTCCGGTGGCGCGCAGGTGTCCTCGCCGTCGGTGATCAGGACGATCCGGCGGGTGGTGGCGCCGGCCCCGAGGTCCCTGGCGGCCTCGCGCAGCGCCAGGCCGACCGGGGTGAAGCCGGTGGGGCGCAGGGTGGCGACGGCGGCCTTGGCCCGGCTGCGGTCGACCGGCCCGACCGGGACGATCTGCTGGGTGTCCTGGCAGCCGAGTTTCTTGTCCTTGCCGGGGTAGGTCGCGCCGAGGACCCGGATGCCGAGCTGCGTCTCGTCGGGCAGCGCGTCGACCACCTCGTTGAACGCCTGCTGGGCGACCGCGATCCGGGTGCGTCCGTCGATGTCGGCGGCCCGCATCGAGCCGCTGACGTCGAGCACCAGCTCGACCCGTGGTGGTTCGGGGACCGGCTCGTCGTCATCGTCGTCGGCGATGGCGGGCGCGGGCCCGGTCAGCAGGATGGCCGCCAGCAGCCCGAGGAGCAGGCCGCCGCGGCGGTTGTCGATCATCACGGCGGGCACCCTACCGTCCACAGTGGCAGGGGGGTGTCGGGGCGCGGCGGCGCCCGGCCGGGTGGGACTCCACCCGGGCCGGGCCCGGCCCGTCGGTCAGAACGCGTGGGTCACCGTGACGGTGATGTTCGAGCAGGAGCCCGCGTAGCTGGTGAGGGCGTTCTTCTCGGCGGTGTCCACGGTCAGCCGCCAGCGGGTCTTGACCGCGGCCCACTCGGCGACGTAGCGGCACCGGTCGTTGGTGGGCATCCAGGTGGTCGGGTCCTGGTCGCCCTTGGCCTGGTTGACGTTGTCGGTCACGGCGACCAGCGAGCGGGCGTCGCCCAGGTCGTTGGCGAAGGACTGGCGGCGCGAGGTGGTCCAGGAACGCGCGCCGGAGTCCCACGCCTCGGCCAGCGCGACCATGTGGTCGATGTCCAGGTCGGCCGGGTTGGTCCAGTAGGCGGCGTCGTAGTAGGAGTACCACCGGCCGCCGCTGAGGACGCATCCGGAGCCGACGGACGGCCGGGTCGTCGCCTCGGCGATCAGCACCTCGTACCGGGTGTTGCAGCCGTCGCCGTCGGCGTCGGTCCAGTGCGGGAAGAGGTCACGCGAGTAGCCGGTGCGGATCTCGGTGGCCACGGGCAGGTTCGCCACGAGGGTGCGCAGCGGTTGCGAGACGGTGGCGGCCCGGGCCGGGGCGGCGAGGCCGACGGTGCCGGCGGTGACGGCGGCCAGCAGGCCGCCGAGCCAACGAAGGGTACGGGTCATGGCAGCTCCATCCGGGTAGCGGGGACTGCCGACATTCGACGTGACGGAGATGCCCATGGATCCCCGACGACGTTAACTCAGGGAAAACTGTCGATATTGTGGACGTTCGGCGACGGTGCTGGGCTGCCCGGAGGGCGTCAGGGCGTACCCGCTCGACCACCGACGGTCGGTTGCCCTCGGCCCGGCCGTGCCGGCCTGGCTGCGCCGTCGGAGGTGGGCTGTTCGTCGCCCGGGGCGTCGGTCGGAAATCTGACCGAACGTGACCCGTTGTGCGGGTGAACCGAGGTGGTTAAGCTTCCTCTTGCGCGCCCCAATCGCCCGCTTCCCCCGTGGCAGGCGATCGGGGCGCGTCTCTGTTTCCCGACCCCCGGAGCTTTCCTGCGGGTCCCGGCCCGACCCGGCCCCGGGCGTCAGCGGCGGACGCCGACCGGCCCCGGGCGTCAGCGGCGGCCCGCGAGGGGCGGGTCAGATCCAGCGGCCGTCCAGCCACATCCGCGCCGACCAGTCGGCGTAGGGCAGCAGCGTGCCGACGAAGATCGGGTAGAAGTAGGCGAAGCAGATCGCCACCAACAGGACGTACAACCCCGCGATGACGCTGCCCACCAGCCGCCGGTCGGACGCGTCCTGCGCGGCGGCCGACCCCGGCGTCGGCGGCGGCGTCGTGGTGGCCGGCGTGGCGATCGCCCCCAGCACGTACACCACGGCCAGGACCAGGAACGGCAGGGCCGGCGCGGCGTAGAACGAGAACATCGTCCGGCCGTCCAGGGCGAACCAGAACCACGGCAGCAGCCCGCCGGCCACGGCCAGCAGGATCGCCCCGGCCCGCCAGTCCCGCCGGGCGATGCCCAGCCAGGCCAGGGCGGCCAGCGCCGGCAGGAACGACCACCACAGCAGCGGGGTGCCGAGCAGCAGGATCTCGCTGGCGCAGGACGGCGCGCCGCAACTGCCGTCGCCGGGACTCCAGTGGAAGGCGACCGGGCGGCCGAGCAGCAGCCACTGCCACGGCCAGGACTGGTACTTGTGCGGGGTGCTCAGGCCGGTGTGGAAGTCCAACGCCGCCCGGTGGTACGTGTAGAGGTTCTGCAACGCGCCGATCACCGGGGTGTCGCTCAGGCCGGGGGTGTTCGGGTAGCGCTCGGCGAGGCGGTAGTACCCGTCGTCGGAGAGGAACCAGCCCGACCAGGCCGCCAGATAGGCCACCGCGAGCACCACCCCGGCGACGACCAGCCAGGGCAGCTCCTGGGCGAGAGCGCCGCGCCACGGCCGGCGGGCCCCCACCGAACGGCGCAGCCCGACCTCCCAGATGATCACCATGAGCGCGAAGACCGGGATGAAGTACAACGCGCTCCACTTGACCGCGAAGGCGCAGCCGAGCAGCGCCCCGGCCGCCAGCCGCCACCACGGCACGGCGAACGACGGCCGACCGGCCCGGCCCGGCAGGGTCGGGTCCAGCCCGGCGTCGACCGCCAGCGCCCACCGCCGGCGTCGGGCGTCCCGGTCGATCACCAGCGCGCCGAACGCGGCGAGCACGAACAGCAGCAGGAAGATGTCGAGCAGGGCGGTGCGGGAGAGCACCAGGTGGAAGCCGTCCAGGGCGAGCAGCAGGCCGGCGGCGCAGCCCAGCACGGTGGACCGGAACATCCGCCGGGCGATCCGGACGAGCAGCAGCACCGAGATCGTGCCGGCGATCACCGCCGAGATCCGCCAGCCGAACTCGGGGGCGGTGGTCATCAGCGCCCCGGGCACGTTGATGTTGTGCTCGGTGTCCTGGTAGCCGAAGGCCCACTCGCCGAGGCCGATCAGCCACTTGCCCAGCGGCGGGTGCACCACGTACGACGGGACGTTGTCCTTGAAGTTCCACTCGACGCCGTGCTCGACCAGCGCCCAGCCCTCACGGGCGTAGTAGACCTCGTCGAAGATCTTGCCCTTGATGTCGCTGAGCCCGACCAGCCGCAGGATGGCGGCGATCGCCACCACCACCGCCGTGGCCAGCCAGGAGTTGCCGTCCAGCCGGGCGTCGACCGTGGCCAGGCGACGGCGGACGACGTCCGGCAGCCGGCCGCCCCCGCCGTCGCCCGGGGGCGCGGGGAAGGGCGGGGCGGGAGCCTCGGCCTGCACCGTGAGCTCCCGGTCCGGCTGGCCGGCGCTGGCGTTCTGGGCTGCTGTCGACGCCTGGGTCACCAGGCGATCGTAGGCTCCTGAGGTGCCCGGCGGAGCCCTCGTCTCCATTACCGGGAAGTTTGTCGATGAAAGAGCGGGCGACTGGTGAGTGACATGTCGGAAATCGGACGACTGATTCTGCTCGGCGCGCCGCTCGGCAACCCGGCCGACGGCTCCGTCCGGCTCCGCGACGTCCTCGGCGTCGCCGACGTGGTCGCCGCCGAGGACACCCGCCGGCTCACCCGCCTGGCCCGGGACCTCGGCGTGACCGTCGAGGGCCGGATCGTCTCCTACTTCGAGGGCAACGAGGAACGCCGTACCCCGGAGCTGGTCGAGGTGCTGCTCGCCGGGCACACCGTCGCGCTGGTCACCGACGGCGGCATGCCCAGCGTCTCCGATCCCGGGTACCGGCTGGTCACCGCCGCCGTCGGCGCGGGCGTGCCGGTCACCGCCGCCCCCGGCCCGAGCGCGGTCACCACCGCCCTGGCCCTGTCCGGCCTGCCCTGTGACCGGTTCTGCTTCGAGGGCTTCCTGCCCCGCTCACCCGGGGCCCGCCGGGCCCGCCTGCGGGCGCTCGCCGCCGAGGAGCGCACCCTGGTCCTCTTCGAGGCCCCGCACCGGATCGCCGCCGCCCTCACCGACCTGGCCGAGGCGTTCGGCGCGGACCGCCCGGCCGCGCTGTGCCGGGAGCTGACCAAGACGTACGAGGAGGTGCTGCGCCGGCCGCTCGGCGAGCTGGCCCGGTGGGCCGCCGACGGCGAGCCGCGCGGCGAGATCACCCTGGTGGTGGCCGGCGCCCCGCAGGTGGCCCCCGAGCCGCCCGGCCCGGACGAGCTGCGCGCGGCGGTGGCCGCGCGGGAGGCGGCCGGCGAGTCCCGCCGCGACGCCGTCACCGCCGTCGCCGCCGAGCACCAGCTCCGCCGCCGCGACGTCTACACGATCGTGCACACGGGATGACCGACTCCGTATCCCGGAAACGGGGCTGTCCCGGGGGCTGGAGAGCCCGTTTTCCGGGATGTGGTCAGAAGGCGGCGACCAGGAAGCCCAGGAGCAGCGCCAGCGGAGCGGCGAACGCGACGGCGGTGGCCCACCGGCGGGCGCGGCGGTCGGTCAGCCCGGCCGTGCCGGTCGCCCGGCGCACCCCGGCCGCGCAGGCCAGCACCAGCCCGAAGCCGAGCAGCCAGCGCAGGTGCCCGCCACCACCGCTGCCGACGTACGCGGTCGCGCCGTGCGGGCCGGTCATCCGGGCCGGTGACGGCGTGCCCGGGGCCCGCCGCTCGGAGTCGACCCCGCTGACCCGTACGCCGTGGGCGACGAACCGGCCGTGGTCGGCGACGAAAACGCCCCGGCAGCGCTGGGTCAGGCCGTCGCCCGCGCACTCGTCGAGCACCACCGTGCCGGTGACGCCGTGCCCCACGGCCAGCCAGAACGGCTCGGCGCTCACCCAGGCGAAGAACGCCGTCAGCAGGCTCAGGCCGAGCAGGGCGGCCAGCCCCGGCAGGGGCGCCCGTTGCCGGGTCACCCGGGCGCGGCGGTCACGCCGCAGTCGCCGCCGCAGCCACCCGGCCAGCCGGCCGGCGCGCCTGGACGGCTCCGGCCGGATCGGGGTGCCGTCCCAGTGCACCTCCTCGATCGGCAGCCAGAAGTCGTCGTCACCGGCGTCCGACTCGACGCCGGGCTCCGGCTGGAGCGGAGCGCGGTGCTGCCGGATCGGCGCCCGGCGCGGCAGGTCGGCCACCGGTGCCCCGGTGGTCGGCTCGATCCCGCCCGCCGCGGTGAGCACGGTCGCGTCGGTCGACGGGGTCCCGCCCGTCGTGGTGGGCGAGGTCGACGGGGTCCCGCCCGTCGTGGTGGGCGAGGTCGACGGCGTCCCGCCCGTCGTGGTGGGCGAGGTCGGCGGGGTCCCGGCCGCTCCGGCCGTCGGCAGGCCGGAGCCGGTCCGCTGGACCGTGACGGACGGCCGTTCCGGGGCGTCGGGGCCGCCCGGTCCGCTCGGGGCGCGGTGCTCCGCCGGTGGTGGTGGGCTGCTCGTGCTCACAGGCGGCTCCTCTGCCGGTCCACGGTCCCATTGGACACCGGCCTGAGCGGGTGGACGTGCAGCTCAGCCCGCGTGTCGAGGACAAATCGGTTGGCGCGGGCGGGGGCTGGCCGGCGTCCTGACGACCCGTACGGCCTATTGGTTCGCGATCACTTCGGCCCGGTCACTAGGCTTGCTGGTCATGAGTCACGTTCTCGCGGCGGTAGCCTGGCCGTACGCCAACGGCCCGCGCCACATCGGCCACGTCTCCGGTTTCGGCGTCCCCTCCGACGTCTTCGCCCGGTACATGCGGATGGCCGGCCACGACGTGCTCATGGTCTCCGGCACCGACGAACACGGCACCCCGATCCAGGTGCAGGCGGACGCGGAGGGGGTGACCGCCCGCGAGCTGGCCGACCGGTACAACCGGGTGATCGTGGAGGACCTGCACGGCCTCGGCCTGTCGTACGACCTGTTCACCCGCACCACCACCCGCAACCACTACGCGGTGGTGCAGGAGATCTTCGAGGGGATGCACCGCAACGGGTACATCGTCCCGAAGACCACCATGGGGGCGATCTCCCCGTCCACCGGGCGGACCCTGCCCGACCGCTACATCGAGGGCACCTGCCCGATCTGCGGGTACGACAGCGCACGCGGCGACCAGTGCGACAACTGCGGCAACCAGCTCGACCCGATCGACCTGATCGACCCCAGGTCGAAGATCAACGGCGAGACCCCGCAGTTCGTGGAGACCGAGCACTTCTTCCTCGACCTGCCCGCCCTGGCCGACGTGCTGCGGCAGTGGCTGGACACCCGCGAGGGCTGGCGGCCCAACGTGCTGCGGTTCTCGAAGAACCTGCTCGACGACCTCCAGCCCCGGGCCATCACCCGCGACCTGGAGTGGGGGGTGCCGATCCCCCTCGACGGCTGGCGGGACCGCGCCGACAAGCGGATCTACGTCTGGTTCGACGCGGTGATCGGCTACCTCTCCGCCTCCATCGAGTGGGCCCGTCGGTCCGGCGACCCCGAGGCGTGGCGGAAGTGGTGGAGCGTCGACGCCGAAGGCAGCGTCGACGCCGAAGGCAAGGACGCCGGGGCGTACTACTTCATGGGTAAGGACAACATCGTCTTCCACTCGGTGATCTGGCCGGCGCTGCTGTCCGGGTACTCCGGGGCGGGCGCCAACGACGGCGAGCCGGGCCGGTACGGCCGGCTCCACCTGCCCACCGAGGTCGTCTCCAGCGAGTTCCTGACCATGGAGGGGCGCAAGTTCTCCTCGTCCCGCCGGGTCGTCATCTACGTGCGCGACTTCCTCCAGCGGTACGACGCCGACGCGCTGCGCTACTTCATCGCCGTCGCCGGCCCGGAGAACACCGACACCGACTTCACCTGGGCCGAGTTCCTGCGCCGCAACAACGACGAGCTGGTCGCCGGCTGGGGCAACCTGGTCAACCGGTCCGTCTCGATGGCCGCGAAGAACTTCGGGGCGATCCCGCCGGTCGACCCGGCCGGGCTGACCGCCGCCGACGAGGCGCTGCTGGCGGTGGCCCGCGCCGGCTTCGACACGGTCGGCGACCTGATCGCCCGGCACCGGCAGAAGCAGGCCATCGGCGAGGCGATGAAGGTGGTCGCCGAGGCCAACCGGTACCTCTCCGAGCAGGCCCCGTGGAAACTCAAGGCCGAGGCCGACAAACCCCGGATGGGCACCGTCCTGCATGTCGCCCTCCAGGTGATCAGCGACGCGAACACGCTGCTCACCCCGTTCCTGCCGCACTCCGCGCAGCAGGTGCACGAGCTGCTCGGCGGCACCGGCGTGCACGCGCCGATGCCGTCCGTCGTCGAGGTCGACGACCTCGACGGCGGGCCGGCGTACCCGGTGCTGACCGGCGACTACACGCAGGGCGCGCGCTGGGAGTCCGTACCGCTGGTGGTGGGCCGGCCGCTGGCCGCGCCGAAGCCGGTCTTCCGCAAGCTCGACCCGTCCATCGTCGACGAGGAGCTGGCCCGCCTCGGCGGCTGACCCGGAATGACGGCCCGGCCGCCGGACCCCGGCCAGCGCCGACCGCGTCGCCCCCGGGCTCGCCGGGGGCGACGCGACCGCTCAGGCGTGGGCCATCGCCCGGACGCCGACGAACTCGATGATCGCCCGGTTCACCTCGTCGGCGTGGGTCCACGGGGTGCCGTGCGGGGCGCCCGGCAGGGTGATCAGCTTCGCGTCCGGCAGCATGTTCACCAGCCGCTGCCCGGTGGCCGGGAACGGCAGGACGGCGTCCGCGTCACCCTGCACGATCAGCACCGGCACGTCGATCCGGGGCAGGTCGCCCCGGAAGTCGGTGAGCCAGGCGTCCACGCAGTCCAGGGTGCCCTTGCCGGAGGCCCGCGCGCCGATGTTCCAGTGCGCCCGGTACGCCTCCTCGCTGACCAGCTTGCCCTTGTTCTGCTGGTAGTTGAAGAAGCTGTCGCAGAAGCTGGTCAGGTAGGCGAACCGGTCGGCGCGGATGGCCTGCTTGAACCCGTCGAAGAGCTGCTGCTCCACGCCCTCCGGGTTGTCCGGCGTCTTCAGCAGGTACGGCGCGAGCGGGGCCAGCACCACCGCCCGCTCCACCCGGCTCGACCCGTACGCGCCCAGGTAGCGGATCACCTCACCGGTGCCCATCGAATGCCCCACCAGCACCGCGTCCCGCAGGTCCAGGTGGTTCATCAGCACGTCCAGGTCGGCGGAGAAGGTGTCGTAGTCGTACCCGGACGTCGGCTGGCTGGAGTTGCCGAAACCGCGCCGGTCGTACGTGATCACCCGGAAGCCCGCCTCCAGCAGGGCGATGGTCTGTTTCTCCCAGGTCGCGCCGTTGAACGGGAAGCCGTGGATGAGCACCACCGGTCGCCCCTGACCGTGGTCCTCGTAGTACAGGTCGATCGGCGCGCCGTTCTCGGCGCCGACGGTGACGAAAGGCATCGAACCTCCTCCAGGCTGTGCTCGGAAGTTCGCCGCTTTCCCACGCTGCCACGCGTTATGCCCGGTCAGAGGAGGTACGGCAGGTCCACGATCCGGTCGTCGGTCACCTCGACCGCTGGCGCCCAGGTCTCGTACACGCCCCGTTCCTGACAGTGCGCGCCGGTCACCGCCACGGCCTCCGGGTCCGGTCGGCGCAGCCGCAGCCGCAGCCAGCCCGCCTCCTCCCGGAGCACCAGGCAGTCCACGTCCCGCCAGCGCGCGTGCCGCAGCCGCCGGCTGACCGACTCCACCGGATACCGGGCGGTCCGGGTCATCGCCAACACCCGGAAACCGCCCGGCAGGTCCGCCACCGCCTCGTACTCGCCGCCGCCGTAGCCGCCGACGAGCTGGGTGGACCGGGCCGGGTCGGTGGTCGGCACGTACTCCTGGTCGGGGGAGAGACCCGGCACCGCCGCGAGCAGGTGCCGCCAACGCGGACCCACCATCCGCAGCCAACCGCGCTGCTCCGCCTGGTAGGTGTAGAGGACCACCTCCCCGCCCTCGGCCGGGTACGCGAGCAGGGCGGCGTTGGCCGGCATCGGCAGGTCCGCGAAGTCCCGGGTGACGAACTCCGGGATCACCTGCGTGCCGCTCGGGGCGAACCCGGTGCCCAGCACCGGTGGGCCAACCCGGTCCCGGGGCGGCAGTTCCACCAGCCCCCGGTACGCGTCACCGGTCGGCATGTCGTAGTCGACCGGGTCGGCGGCCCGCCAACGCAGCGCGTACGCCACGTCCGTGCCGTCCCGCCCGCCCTCGCCGTCGGTGCGCAGCACCGCCAGCGCCGCCGGGGTACGCAGGTGGGCCACGTCGTGCTCCCGGTGGCAGAAGCCGTACGGCAGCCAGCCGCGGACGTGTCCGGCGAGCTGCCGGGCGGAGAGCACCTTCACCATCCGGGTGCCCCGGCGGATCGTCGCCGAGCCGCGCAGCGCGCCGAGCACCGGATGCCCGGCCGCCGACGGCTGCTGGGTGAGCTGCTGGACGTCGGACCAGTCCCGCTCCCGGTGCAGCGGCACCAGCAGCGGCGTCTCCTGCTCCTCGGTCGGCGACGACGCCCCGTGCGCCGCCGTCACCTCGGTCGCGTGCACGAAGCGTCGCCACGGCAGCGGCGCGCCCGGTCGGGGCGCCCACTCGAACCCGGGCGCCTCGACGGCGCTGAAGATCTCGTACGCGGCGCCCCGGGCGATCTCCTCCGCCGGATGACCGACGCCCTGACATGTCACCCACAACCCGGCGCGTTCCCGGCCGTCGTCGCCGGTCTGGGCGGAGACACTCATCGGCCAGACGGTAAAGGCCCTGGACACCGACGGGATGAACAGCGGATTGCCACTCGGGGGAACCAGCCGTGGCCGTCGGCGACCGGCCGGTGTGTGATGCTGACGGCGATGAGCGAGCAGACCGAATCCCGCCGACAGCGTGCCGCCCGCCGGGCCGGGGAGTTCCCGCCCGCGCCCGAGCCGCTGCCCCACCCCGTTCCGGACAGCCACACCCACCTCGACATCACCGTCACCGAGGCCGGTGTCCCCGCCGCCGACCTGACCGGCGGTCCCGCCGCTCAGTCTCCCGGCGGCTCCGCCGACGACCCGGCCGGCGGCAGCGCCGACGACCCGGTCGCGGCGGTCGTCGCGGTGGCCGCCGGGGTGGGCGTGGACCGGCTCGTCCAGGTCGGGGTGGACGTCGCCTCCTCCGCCTGGGGCGTCGAGATCGCCGAGCGGCACCCGGCGGTCGTCGCCACCGTCGCCCTGCACCCCAACGAGGCCCCCCGGCTCGCCGACCTGGACGAGGCGCTGCGCCGGATCGAGGCGCTCGCCGCCCACGACCGGGTCCGGGGCGTCGGCGAGACCGGCATGGACTTCTTCCGCACCGGCGACGAGGGCCGGGCCGCGCAGGAGGAGAGCTTCCGGGCGCACATCGCGATCGCCAAGCGGTACGGCAAGCCGCTGGTCATCCACGACCGGGACGCGCACGCCGACGTGCTGCGCGTCCTCGACGACGAGGGCGCGCCGGAAACCGTCGTGCTGCACTGCTTCTCCGGGGACGCCGACTTCGCGGCCGAGTGCGTCCGGCGAGGCTACCTGCTCAGCTTCGCCGGCACGGTCACCTTCGGCAGCGCCGGGGCGCTACGCGAGGCCGCCGCGTCGACCCCGCCCGGGCAGCTCCTGGTGGAGACCGACGCGCCGTACCTGACCCCGATGCCGCACCGGGGTCGGCCGAACGCGTCGTACCTGATCCCGCTCACCGTCCGGTCGCTGGCCGCGACCACCGGCGTCGACCTGGCCGAGCTGTGCGCCCACCTCTCCGCCAACGGCGACCGCGTCTTCGGTCCGTGGGGGTGAGGCGCGTTCCCGACGCCCGGGGTGAGCAGGGGCGGCCGGTCGGCGGCTCAGTAGGCTGTGGGGCCATGGCCGTAGACCTGCTCGGCCCGGCGGAGATCCGGGAGCTGGCCGCCCGGCTCGGGGTGGCGCCGACCAAGAAGCTCGGCCAGAACTTCGTCCACGACCCGAACACGGTGCGCCGGATCGTCACCGCCGCCGGCCTCGCCCCCGACGACGTGGCGCTGGAGGTCGGCCCCGGGCTCGGCTCGCTCACCCTCGGGCTGCTCCCGGCCGCCGCGCACGTGCACGCCGTGGAGATCGACCCGGCGCTGGCCGGGGCGCTGCCGGCCACCGCCGCCCGGTTCGCCGGCCCGGACGCCGCCCGGCTCACCGTGCACCGGGCCGACGCGCTGCGGGTCACCGCCGCCGACCTGGCCGACCCGGCCCCGACCGCGCTGGTGGCGAACCTGCCGTACAATGTGGCCGTGCCGGTGGTGCTGCACCTGCTCGCCGAGCTGCCCAGCCTCCGGCACGGGCTGGTGATGGTGCAGAAGGAGGTCGCCGACCGGCTCGTCGCCGGCCCCGGCTCCAAGGTGTACGGCATCCCGTCGGTCAAGCTCGCCTGGCACACCCACGCCCGCCCCGCCGGCAAGGTCCCGCCGAACGTGTTCTGGCCGGTGCCGAACGTCGACTCCGGCCTGGTCGCCTTCACCCGCCGCGAGCCGCCCCGACCCGACGTACCCCGCAAACAGGTTTTCGCGGTGGTGGACGCGGCGTTCGCGCAGCGCCGCAAGACCCTGCGCGCCGCGCTGGCCGGCTGGGCCGGCGGCCCGGACCGGGCGGCGGCGGCGCTCGTCGCGGCCGGCGTGGACCCCGGGGCCCGGGGTGAGTCGCTGACCGTCGAGCAGTTCGCCGCCATCGCCGCGTCGGCTCCGGCCGGTACGCTCACCGCCCAGTAGGCTGACGCCGTGCCCGCCGAGGAGCTGATCGTGGAGATGTCGTTCGAGATCCGGCTGCGCGTCCGGGACGTCACCCCGTGACCGAGGCGTGGCGACCGGACGGGGACGAGCCCTTCGCCGCCAGTGGCCCGGTCCGGGTCCGGGTGCCCGCCAAGATCAACCTGCATCTCGGGGTGGGGCCGCTGCGCGCCGACGGCTACCACGAGCTGAACACCGTCTACCACGCCATCTCGATCCACGACGAGCTGACCGCCCGACGGGGCGACACCCTCAGCCTCACCATGGCCGGCGAGGGCACCGGCGAGCTGGCCCTGGACGACACCAACCTGGTGATCCGGGCCGCCCGCGCCCTGGCCGCGTACGCCGGCCGCCCCGCCCACGCCCGGCTGCACCTGCGCAAACAGATCCCCCTCGCCGGCGGGCTGGCCGGCGGCAGCGCGGACGCCGCCGCCACCCTGGTCGCCTGCGACACCCTCTGGGGCACCGGCCTGGCCCGGGACGAGCTGGCCGCGATCGCCGCCACCCTCGGCTCCGACGTGCCGTTCCTGATCCACGGCGGCACCGCCCTCGGCACCGGCCGGGGCGAGGCGGTCAGCCCCGTGCTGGCCAAGGCCACCTCCTGGCACTGGGTGGTGGCGCTGGCCGACGGCGGGCTCTCCACCCCCGAGGCGTACCGGGAACTCGACCGGCTGCGCGACCGGGACGCCGCGCCCGAGCCGCTCGGCAGCACCGACGCGCTGCTGGCCGCGCTGCGCCAGTCCGACCCGGCGGTGCTCGCCGCCGCGCTCGGCAACGACCTCCAGGCCGCCGCGCTCTCCCTGCGCCCGGCGCTGGCCGACACCCTGAAGGCCGGCGAGGCGGCCGGCGCCCTCGCCGGCCTGGTCTCCGGCTCCGGCCCCACCTGCGTCTTCCTGGTCCGGGACGCCGCCGACGCCGAACGGATCGCCGCCGAGCTGACCGATGCCGGGGTGTGCCGGCAGGCCCGTCCCGCCCACGGCCCCGTCCCCGGCGCCCGCGTCACCTGACCCCGCCCCCCGCCCCCGCCCTTGTTGGCCGTTTCCGGGATATGGGGCGTACCTCGGCCTGGATGACACCCACTTCGGCGAAATGGCGGCGGGCCTCGACGTCGGGCGATCGTCGTGGCCGCCGGCCGGGCTGCTGCTCCACCGACGCACGCCCTGGCGCAATCGGGGCGAAACGGGGCAAAAGGTCAGAGCTGACTGCCCGGTGGCCTCTGCCCCGCTCGACGTTTCCTGGATATTGGGCTTACCGCAGGGCGCGTCACGCCTATTTGGCGTAAATGGTGGGGCGTACTCGGTGGTGGGGTGGCTCTGGGCGGCGGCGTGGTGGGGTGGGTCTGGGCGGTGGCCGGCGGCGTGGTGGGCGGGTCCCGGGGGCGGGCTAGGCTTCGGGTGGCGTCCCGTGGTGCCCGACCGCGCCGGGGACGCCTTGATCATGAGAGGTGGGGCAGTGGCCAACATCGTCAACCTGGACCGGGTGTCCAAGGGGTACGGCGCGGCCGGGCCGCTGCTCACCGAGGTGTCGCTCGGCCTGGACGACGCCGACCGGGTCGGCGTGGTCGGGCTCAACGGGGCCGGCAAGTCCACCCTGCTGCGGATGCTCACCAAGCAGGAGGAGCCGGACGACGGCCGGGTCACCCACCGCCGTGACCTGCGGGTGGCCTGGTTGCCGCAGAACCTGACGCTGGCCTCCGACGCCACCGTGCGGGACGTCGTCCTCGGCACCGCCTGGCTGGGCGAGA
This sequence comes from Micromonospora sp. WMMD882, assembly GCF_027497255.1. Taxonomy (NCBI): domain Bacteria; kingdom Bacillati; phylum Actinomycetota; class Actinomycetes; order Micromonosporales; family Micromonosporaceae; genus Micromonospora; species Micromonospora sp. WMMD882. The sequence continues at coordinate 3,591,752 of NZ_CP114903.1, read as the reverse complement.
GCATGGGCGCCGAGCACGAGTGGGCCGGCGACGCCGGAATCCGGGCCGTCCTCGACGGGCTCGGCATGCCGTACCTCGGTCTGGACCAGCCGGTCGGCCCGATGTCCGGCGGCGAACGACGGCGGGTGGCCCTGGCCGCCCTGCTGATCCGCGAGTCCGACCTGCTCATCCTGGACGAGCCCACCAACCACCTGGACGTCGGCGGCGTGGACTGGCTGGCGAGGCACCTGCTGGGCCGGCGGGGCGCGCTGGTGGTGGTCACCCACGACCGGTGGTTCCTCGACGCGGTCTGCACCGCCACCTGGGAGGTCGCCGACCAGACCGTCCGCGCCTACGAGGGCGGCTTCGCCGCCTGGACGCTGGCCCGGGCCGAACGGGAACGGGTCGCCGCCGCCACCGAGGCCCGCCGGCAGAACCTGCTCCGCAAGGAGATCGCCTGGCTGCGGCGCGGCCCGCCGGCCCGTACCTCCAAGCCGAAGTTCCGGATCGACGCGGCCAACGCGCTGATCGACGACGTGCCGCCGCCGCGCGACACCATGTCGCTGCAACGGCTGGCCACCGCCCGGCTCGGCAAGCAGGTGTACGACCTGGAGCAGGTCACCCTGCACGCCGGCCCGAAGGAGATCCTGCGCGACGTCACCTGGCAGGTCGGCCCCGGCGACCGGATCGCGATCCTTGGGGCGAACGGGGCCGGCAAGACCACCCTGCTGCGGATGCTCGCCGGGGTGACCCGTCCCGACGGTGGGCGGCTCGGCACCGGCTCCACCGTCCGGCCGGCGTTCCTCTCCCAGGAGCTGGCCGAGCTGCCCGGGCACCTGCGGGTGCTGGAGGCCGTCGAGGAGGTCGCCCGGCGGGTGCAGCTCGGCGACCGGGAGCTCTCCGCCGCCCAGCTCGCCGAGACGTTCGGCTTCGACGACCGGCGGCTGTGGACCCCGGTCGGGGACCTGTCCGGCGGGGAACGCCGCCGGTTGCAGATGCTGCGTCTGCTCGCCGCCGAGCCGAACGTGCTGCTCTTCGACGAGCCGACCAACGACCTGGACACCGACACCCTCGCCGCGCTGGAGGACCTGCTCGACTCCTGGCCGGGCACGATCGTGGTGGCCAGCCACGACCGCTACCTGGTCGAACGGGTCACCGACGCGGTGTACGGGATGTTCGGCGACGGCCGGCTCGTGCACCTGCCCGGCGGAGTCGACGAGTACCTGACCCGGGCGGCCGGGCGTACCGCCCCCGCCGCGCCGACCACGGCCACCCTGACGGCCGAGGCGTCCACCGCCGGCGCGCCCGCCGCCGCGGGGATGTCCGCCGCCGAGGCCCGGCAGGCCCGCAAGGAGCTGACCCGGCTGGAACGGCAGCTCGGCAAGCTGGAACAGCGGGAGACGACACTGCTCGACCAGCTCGCCGCCAACGCGACCGACTACGCCCGGGTCGCCGACCTCGACGCGCAACTCAAGGAGGTACGCGCCGAACGGGAGCAGACCGAGGAGACCTGGCTCACCCTGGCCGAGGAGATTCCGGGGAACTGAGCGGCGCACGTCGGCGAAAGCCGGGGGTCGGCTGCGGCGTCACCATCGGGTATGCGGGAGAATCGTTCGCGAACCCCCTCAACCGTTCGGCGTTGGAGACTCAGACATGACCCACACCCCCGTCAACCATCCCGCGCGGCCGATCTACCGGGCGATCGGCGGGCTGACCGGTCTGTACCTGGTGGTCTTCGGTGTGCTCGGCGTGATCACCACCCTGGGTGACGACCTCTTCGCCCAGGATGACACGAAGGTCCTCGGTCAGGGCGGGAACTTCGCCCTTTCGCTGCTCAGCATTCTGCTCGGCGCGCTCGTCCTGGCCGGCACCCTGCTCGGTCGCAACCGCGACGTCGCGATCAACCAGTGGACCGCGTACGGCCTGATGGCGCTCAGCCTCTTCGAGTTGGCCTTCATCCAGACCGACGCGAACATCTTCAACGTCACCATCACCACCGTGATCGTGACCATGCTCCTCGGTCTGGTCCTGCTCATGGTCGGCATGTACGGCAAGGTCGGCTCCGAGGAGGAGCAGAAGCTCGCGCACGACGCCCGGCTGCTGCTCTGAGCCCGGCCGGCACGCCCGCTCGGCGCGTGCGCTGAGCCCGCCGGCCCGCGTGCGCTGAGCTGAGTCGGCCGACGGTCGACCCGGCGGTTCGCCGGACACCCTCCTCCGGTCCGGGTGACAATCCGGGTGATCGCACACCGAAGACGGAGGAGGGTGTCATGGCGCATTTCCCGGTCAACCATCCGGCGCGTCCGCTCTACCGGGCCATCGCCGGCCTCGTCGGCTTCTACATCCTGGTCTTCGGCGTCTGGGGCGTCGTGCTCACCTGGGGTGAGCCGCTCTTCGACCGGGGCAGCCACTGGGCCCTCGGGCTCCGCACCAATCCGGCCTTCTCGCTGGCCTCGGTGGCCTTCGGGATCGTGCTCATCATCGGCGCGTCCCGCCGGACCAACCTCGGCCACTACATGAACCTCACCGCCGGGGTCGTCTTCATGGTGACCGGGGTGCTGATGATGAGCGTGCTGCAGACCGACGCGAACTTCCTGAACTTCTCGATGTCCACGGTCGTCGTGTCGCTGCTGTTCGGGCTGCTGCTGCTCGCCACCGGCCTCTACGACAAGGTCGGCCCGCCGGACCACGCCGACGCCGGACGGCGGGACCGCGACCACACCGTGACCAGCCGGCGCTGAGCCGGCCCGTCGGGACGGCCGCCCGGCCTCAGCGGTCCCGTACGGTGATCATGCCGGGCTCGGCCTCCAGGTGCGACAGACCGTTCCAGGCCAGGTTGACCAGGTGCGCCGCCACCGTCTCCTTGCGCGGCTTGCGCACCTCCAGCCACCAGCGCCCGGTCAACGCCACCATCCCCACCAGGGCCTGCGAGTAGAGCTCGGCCAGCTTCGGGTCGTACCCGCGGTTGTTGAACTCGGCGCCGAGCACGTGCTCGACCTGGTGCGCGACGTCGTTGAGCACGCTGCTGAAGCTGCCGGCCGCGGAGAGCAGCGGCGACTCGCGGACCAGCACCCGGAAGCCGGCGGTCTCCTCCTCGATGTAGCTGAGCAGCGCCATCGCCGCCTGCTCCAGCAACTCGCGGGGATGACCGGCGGTCAGCGCCGTGGTGACCCGGTCCAGCAGGGCCCGGACCTCCTGGTCCACCACCACCGCGTAGAGGGCCTCCTTGCCGCCGAAGTGCTCGTAGACCACCGGTTTGGACACCTTCGCCCGGGCGGCCACCTCCTCGATGGAGGTGGCGTCGAAGCCGCGCTCGGCGAAGATCTGCCGGGCGATGGAGATGAGCTGCTCGCGCCGCTGCGCGGCTGACATGCGTACCCGGGGCGGCGGTTTGCCGGTCGGTGTCACCCGCCGCCGGGCCGGCTCGCTCACGCCGCCGCGCCGGCGGACGGCCGGGCGGTGTTCCGGCCCGCTCCGACCACGCCCCCGGCGGGCCCGTCTGCCCGGTCGCGTCGCCGTCGTCCGGTGTGCTCTCCGTCGTGCCCAGTCATCCGGCCATACTGTCAGGTGCGGGCGACGGCCACCGCTCGGTTACCGGCCCGCTCCGGCCGGTTCACCCGCCGCCCATCCGCTTCGTCGTCACCGACCGTCGGGAGGTCGTAGCTCGCCGATCTGTCGTACGGGTGTTCTAGGTTCCGGTCATGGTCGATCCGCTCGCCGCCGAGCCGCGGCACGATGATGTCCTTGACCGGCCAGCCCGCGGCGGCGCCCAGCGTCGTGCCGAGGCTTTTGCTCTCCGCGCAGCCGGTTGCTCGGTGAACGAGATCGCCCAGCGGGTGGGGGTGGCGAAGTCCACCGCCTACCGCTGGGTAGGGCACCTGCCGCTCGATGGTGACGCCGAAGCGGCCCGGCAACGGCGTCGCGCCCACTCGAAACTGATGACCGACGCGCGGTGGGAGGGCCATCGGCTGGCTCGGGACGTGGCGCGACGGGAGACCGTCGAGGCGGCGGCGTCCTGGGTGCGCGAGTTGCGGCACCGTGAGCTGATCCTCGTGGGCGCTGCCGTGTACTGGTGTGAGGGTGGCAAGGCGAAGCCGTGGCGGCCTCATGACTGCCGGGTCAAGTTCATCAACAGTGATCCGGCGTTGGTCGGCATCTTCATTCGCTTCCTGGAGGCGCTCGGGGTGCCCAGAGCGCGCCTGCGGTTTCGGGTCAGCATCCATGAGACTGCGGACGCCGCTGCTGCGGTCCGCTGGTGGGCCGACGTGGTGGGCGCGTCGCCCGACGAGTTCCAGCCCACGACCCTGAAGCGGCACAGGCCTGAGACGGTACGGAAGAACATCGGGGACGACTATCGCGGCTGCCTGACCATCGACGTGCTCAGGTCGAGCCAGCTCTACTGGAAGATCGAAGGGATCATGAGGGGAATGAGCGGTGAGGTTCCAGAGCGGGGACGCTAAGGTGTAGGAAGCGGCGAGGTGGGCAAGTTTTGTCCGCTCCAGTCCATCCCGGGTCGTCTAATGGCAGGACGTCAGGTTTTGGTCCTGATTGTAGGGGTTCGAGTCCTCTCCCGGGAGCTTGCGCACCTGTGTGGATGATGCGTGGTTAGCATGGCCGCAGACTGTCCGACCGCCGACGGGAGCATTCGTCGTGTCCCAGCCGCACCCCCGTATCGTCATCGTGCTCGCCGCAGGCGAGGGCAAGCGGATGAAGTCGGCGCTGCCCAAGGTGCTGCACCCGCTGCTGGGTCGTACCCTCGTCGGCCACGTGCTGACCGCCGCCGCGCCGCTGCGCGCCGAGCGCACCGTGGTCGTGGTCGGGCACGGCGCGGACCAGGTCCGGGCGCACCTGGCCGAGGTCGCCCCGGCGACCACCCCGGTGCTCCAGGAGCGGCAGCTCGGCACCGGGCACGCGGTCCGGATCGCCCTCGACGCGGTGCCGGAGGCCGCCGGCACGGTCGTGGTCATCAACGGGGACGTTCCGCTGCTCCGCCCGGAGACGGTCGACGAGCTGGTGGGCGCGCACGAGGACGCCGGCGCGGCGGCCACCGTGCTGGCCGCCGAGGTGCCCGACCCGACCGGCCTGGGGCGGATCGTCCGGGACGCCGCCGGCCGGCTGGAGCGGATCGTCGAGCAGCGGGACGCCACCGTCGAGCAGCGGGCCATCCGGGAGATCAACGCCGGCATCTACGCCTTCGACGTGGTCCGGCTCCGGGAGGCGCTGGGCAAGCTCTCCACCGACAACGAACAGGGCGAGGAGTACCTCACCGACGTCTTCGGGCTGTTCGCCTCGGCCGGTGAGCCGGTGGCGGTGCACTGCGCCGCCGACCACACCGAGACGCTGGGCTGCAACGACCGGGTCGAGCTGGCGGCGCTGCGACGGCTGCTGCGCGACCGGGTCAACGAGGGCTGGATGCGCGCCGGGGTCAGCCTGCTGGACCCGGACACCACCTGGATCGACGTGACGGCGACCGTCGAGCGGGACGCGGTGATCGACCAGAACACCCAGCTCCGGGGGGCCACCGTGGTGGGGGCGGGGGCGCTGGTGGGGCCGGACGTGACGCTGGAGGACACCGTGGTCGGGGCGGGCGCGAGCGTCGTGCGCAGCCACGCGGTGGGCGCCGAGGTCGGCCCCCGGGCCAGCGTCGGCCCGTACGCGTTCCTGCGGCCGGCGGCGAAGCTGGCCGAGAAGGCCAAGGTCGGCACGTTCGTCGAGGTGAAGAATTCCGAGATCGGCGCGGGCTCCAAGGTGCCGCACCTGTCGTACGTCGGCGACGCCACGATCGGTGAGGGCACCAACATCGGCGCGGCGACGGTGTTCGTGAACTACGACGGCGTGAACAAGCACCGCACGGTGATCGGGGACCACGCGCGCACCGGGGCCGACAACATGTTCGTGGCCCCGGTGGAGGTCGGCGACGGCGCGTACACGGCGGCCGGCTCGGTGATCGACAAGTACGTGCCGCCGGGCGCGCTCGGGGTGGCCCGGGCCCGGCAGCGCAACATCGAGGGTTGGGTGGAGATGCGTCGGCCGGGCACGCCGCCCGCCGAGGCCGCGCGTCGGGCCGAGGAGGGTGGTTCCGAGCCCGTGACCGGGGGCAAGTGAGGGTGAGGGAATCCACGCCACGGGCTGGGCGGTTCGACCGGCGATCGACGAGGTAGATACTGGCCGTCGGCGGATCACCACCTACCACTGGGAGCAGGCGCGCCATGAGCAGCATCGTCGCCGAAAACCGTAAGAGCATGATGCTCTTCTCCGGACGCGGCTTTCCGGAGTTGGCCAGGGAGATCGGTGAGGTGCTCGGCATCGCGCCCACTCCCGCGGACGCGTACGAGTTCGCCAACGGCGAGATCTTCGTACGTTTCAAGGACTCGGTGCGGGGGTCGGACGCCTTCGTGGTGCAGTCCGTGACCCACGGCGTGAACACCTGGGTCATGGAGACCCTGATCATGGTCGACGCGCTCAAGCGCGGGTCGGCGAAGCGGATCACCGTGGTGTTGCCGTTCTACCCGTACTCCCGGCAGGACAAGAAGCACCGGGGGCGGGAGCCGATCTCGGCCCGGCTGGTCGCCGACCTGCTGAGGACGGCCGGGGCGAACCGGATCCTCACCGTGGACCTGCACACCGCGCAGATCCAGGGCTTCTTCGACGGTCCGGTGGACCACCTCTTCGCGATGGACATCCTGGCCGAGTACGTCGAGCGCAAGTACGCGGGCCGCCCGATGACGGTGGTCGCCCCGGACTCGGGTCGGGTGCGGGTCGCCGAGCGGTGGACCGACCGGCTGGGTGGCTGCCCGCTGGCGTTCATCCACAAGACCCGGGACCCGCTCAAGCCCAACCAGGTGGTGGCGAACCGGGTGGTGGGCGACGTGGAGGGCCGGGTCTGCCTGATCGTCGACGACATGATCGACACCGGTGGGACGATCGCCCGCGCGGCGGACATCCTCCAGGAGTCGGGCGCGGCCGACGTGATCGTGGCGTCCACCCACGCGCTGCTCTCCGACCCGGCCACCGAGCGGCTGAAGAACAGCCCGATCAGCGAGGTGGTGGTGACGAACACCCTGCCGTTGCCGCCGGAGAAGCAGCTCGACAAGATCACCGTACTGTCGATCGCGCCGCTGCTGGCGCGGGCGATCCGGGAGGTCTTCGACGACGGTTCGGTGACCACCCTCTTCGGTGGACTGAGCTGACGTGGCGGCGGCGGGGCGACGTGCGCCCCGCCGCTGTGGCCGGGCCCGGCGGGGGACACCAGGGGTGGGAAGTCGTGGATGTGGGTACTGCCGAAGGGCGTGCGAAGCGCTCGGGTAGACTGGTGCGGTTGCCACGGCGAGGGTGCCCTGCGGGCCGCTGAAAAAGCGCCGCACGGAGGCACCGTCATCGACGCGGTGCTCCGGGCGGTCCCTTCGGACAGATGCGCCCCAGCGAGCCCCTCGCCCAGCACCGCCAGACGACTAAGCCGCCGCAGCGAAAGCATCAGGAGTTTCCCCGTGTCCGAGGTAAAGATCAGCGCCGAGCCCCGCACCGAGTTCGGCAAGGGTGGTGCCCGCCGTACCCGCCGGGCCGGCAAGGTGCCCGCCGTGCTGTACGGCCACGGCGAGAAGCCCAAGCACATCGCGCTCCCGGCCCGCGAGTTCGCCGCGGCGATCCGTAAGGGCGGCGCCAACCAGCTCTTCGCGATCGAGGTCAGCGACGGCACCCAGGTGCTGGCGCTGCCGAAGGCGATCCAGCGCGACCCGATCAAGGACACCTTCGAGCACGTCGACCTGCTCCTGGTCCGTCGGGGCGAGAAGGTCACCGTCGAGGTGCCGGTGCAGCTCACCGGTGACGCCGCGCGGGACACCCTGATCGTGCACGAGCACGACACCCTCTCGGTGACCGCCGACGCCACCAAGGTGCCGGACCACCTCGAGGTTTCCGTCGAGGGTATGGAGGCCGGCAACCAGGTCACCGCCGCCGACGTCGAGCTGCCGGCGGGCGTCGAGCTGGCCGCCGACCCGGAGCTGCCGGTCGCCGCGGTCACCGCCGCCCCGACCGCCGCGCAACTGGAGGCGACCCTCCCCGAGGTCGAGACCGCCGCCGCCGAGGAGGAGGCCGTCGAGGCCGCCGAGGCGCCGGAGGGCGAGGAGGCCCCGGCCGAGGCCGAGGCGAAGACCGAAGCCTGATCGACAACGATGCGCCAGGCGTCCCCGAACGGTTCGGGGGCGCCTGCCGTCGTATCGGGGGCGGTCGGGTCGTCGGGGGCGCTGGCGCGGCTCCGGCGGTGGTTCCAGGGCGGTCGGACAGGAGGGCGGGGCGTGACGGACGAGGACCGGCCGTGGCTGGTGGTCGGCCTGGGCAACCCGGGTCGGGAGTACGCCGGTAACCGGCACAACGTCGGGTTCATGGTGGCCGACCTGCTGGCCGCCCGGGTGGGCGCGAAGTTCGGGCGGCACAAGCGGGCGGTGGCCGAGGTCGCCGAGGGGCGGCTCGGCATCGGTGGGCCGAGGCTGGTGCTGGCGAAGCCGCTGACGTACATGAACCTCTCCGGCGGGCCGGTGACCGCGCTGGCGCAGTTCTACAAGATCCCGCTGGCCCAGGTGGTCGCCGTCCACGACGAGCTGGACATCGGGTACGGGCAGGTGCGGGTGAAGCTCGGCGGGGGCGAGGGCGGCCACAACGGGTTGCGCTCGATGACCAGGTCGCTGGGCGTCAAGGAGTACGTGCGGGTGCGGTTCGGCATCGGCCGCCCGCCGGGGCGGCAGGACCCGGCGGACTACGTCCTGTCGGATTTCTCCTCCGCCGAGCGCAAGGAGTTGGAGTTCCTGGTCGACCGGGCGGCCGACGTGGTCGAATCGGCCATCACCCGGGGGGTCGAGTGGACCCAGAACGCGTACCACGGCGGTTGACGCGGACGGTGTGGCCCGGCGACCGGTAGTCTGCGGTTTTGGCGTGGCCCGAGCGGCGGGAGTAGGCATGGGCAGTCCACCGATGATCGACGGCGAGTTCGCCCGCTGGCTGGCGGAACGGGCCGGGCAGGCCCTGGTGGAGCTGCGGACGGAGTTGGGCTTCGCGGACCCGGGGGCGTTGAAGTCGGCCGGGGACAAGGTCTCCCATGATCTGATCCGTACCGAGCTGGCCCGTTGGCGGCCCGCCGACGCCGTCCTCTCCGAGGAGGACGAGGGGTCGCGGCTGGCCTGGGCGGCCGAGGTGAGCGCCGGTACGGTCTCCCGGTTGACCGCCGACCGGGTGTGGATCGTCGACCCGTTGGACGGCACCCGGGAGTTCTCCGAGGAGGGCCGGTCGGACTGGGCGGTGCACGTGGCGCTGTGGGCACGGCACGCGTCGACGTCGCACGGGCTGGTCGGTGGGGCGGTGGCGTTGCCGGCGCAGCACCGGGTGCTGGGCACCGACCACCCGCCGACGTACCCGCCGATGAACCTGGCGGCGGCGACCGCCGGGGGTGACCGGGTGATCCGCCTGGCGGCCAGTCGTAGCCGGCCGCCCGCCTTCCTGACCGATCTGGCCGGTGAGGTCGGCGCGGAGCTGGTGCCGATGGGCTCGGCGGGGGCGAAGATCGCGGCGGTGGTGACGGGTGAGGTGGACGCCTACATCCACGCCGGCGGGCAGTACGAGTGGGACTCGGCCGCCCCGGTGGCTGTGGCGACGGCCACCGGCCTGCACGCTTCCCGAATTGACGGATCTGCGCTGAAATACAACGAGGCGGATCCGCGCCTGCCGGACCTGCTGGTCTGTCGCAAGGATCTCGCCAGTCGGTTGCTTGCAGCGCTGCGGCGACACTCGGGGTAGCCTGACTCCACTTCCAGAGGTGTCCGACCGGAAAGGTCTGGAATCCATGAGCCGATCACGAATCGAGCCCGCGTCGTGACCGCCCCGGCGGCGTACCGCGTCTCCCACCTGGACGCGTTGGAGGCGGAGAGCATCTTCGTGATGCGTGAGGTGGTGGCGGAGATGGAGCGGCCGGTGCTGCTCTTCTCCGGCGGCAAGGACTCCATCGTCATGCTGCGGCTGGCGGAGAAGGCGTTCGCCCCGGCGAACGTGCCGTTCCCGGTGATGCACGTCGACACCGGCCACAACTTCGAGGAGGTGCTGGCGTACCGCGACCAGCGGGTCGCGGAGCTGGGCCTGCACCTGCTGGTGGCCAGCGTCCCCGAGGCCCTCGAACGCGGCCTGGTGCGGGAGCCGGGGGACGGCACGCGGAACCGGATCCAGACGCCGGTGTTGTTGGACGCGGTGGAGAAGCATCGTTTCGACGCGTTGTTCGGTGGGGCGCGTCGGGACGAGGAGAAGGCGCGGGCGAAGGAGCGGGTGTTCTCGTTCCGGGACGAGTTCGGGCAGTGGGATCCGAAGAACCAGCGTCCGGAGTTGTGGTCGTTGTACAACGGTCGGCATCATGCGGGTGAGTCGATCCGGGTGTTTCCGTTGTCGAACTGGACCGAGTTGGATGTGTGGCACTACATCGCTCGGGAGCGTATTCCGTTGCCGTCGATCTATTTCGCGCACGACCGTGAGGTCGTCGACCGTGACGGCATGCTCTACGCGGTGAACGAGTTCTTCCGTCCCCGCGCCGGCGAGCAGCGGTTCAAGGCCCGGGTGCGGTACCGCACCGTCGGCGACGCGTCCTGCACGGCCGCCGTCCGGTCGGACGCGGACACGGTGGAGAAGGTGATCGAGGAGGTCGGGGCGACCCGGATCACGGAGCGGGGCGCGACCCGGGGTGACGACCGGGTGAGTGAGGCCGCCATGGAGGACCGCAAGCGGGAGGGCTACTTCTGATGAGCGTCGAGACGGTGACGCCCGAGGCGTCCGCCCGCCCGATGGACCTGTTGCGGTTCGCCACCGCCGGTAGCGTCGACGACGGAAAGTCGACGTTGATCGGTCGTCTTCTGTACGACACGAAGTCGTTGTTCTCGGATCAGTTGGCGGCGGTGGAGGCGGTGTCGGCGGCGCGGGGTGACGAGTACACGAACCTGGCGTTGCTGACCGACGGGTTGCGGGCGGAGCGGGAGCAGGGCATCACGATCGATGTGGCGTACCGGTATTTCGCGACGCCGCGGCGGAAGTTCATCATCGCGGACACGCCGGGGCACATCCAGTACACGCGGAACATGGTGACGGGCGCGTCGACGGCTGATCTGGCGTTGATTCTGGTGGATGCGCGTAAGGGTTTGGTGGAGCAGTCGCGGCGGCACGCGTTCCTGTGTTCGCTTCTTCGGGTGCCGCATCTGGTGTTGTGTGTGAACAAGATGGATCTGGTGGACTGGTCGCAGGAGGTGTACGACCGGATCGCCGACGAGTTCACGGCGTTCGCGGCGAAGTTGGAGGTGCCGGATCTGGCGGTGGTGCCGGTGTCGGCGCTCAAGGGTGACAACATCGTGTCGCGGTCGGAGAACATGCCGTGGTACGAGGGTCCGTCGTTGTTGCATCATCTGGAGCATGTGCACATCGCGTCGGACCGGAATCTGGTGGATGTGCGGTTCCCGGTGCAGTATGTGATCCGTCCGCAGTCGACCACCGTCACCGACTACCGGGGTTACGCCGGGCAGGTCGCCTCGGGGGTGGTCAAGCCCGGCGATGACGTCATGGTTCTCCCGTCGGGGTTCATGTCCCGGGTCGCCGCGGTGGAGACCGCTGACGGGCCGGTCGACGAGGCGTTCCCACCGATGTCGGTGACGGTCCGTCTGACCGACGAGATCGACATCTCGCGGGGGGACATGATCTGTCGGCCGAACAACGCGCCCGCTGTCACGCAGGACATCGAGGCGATGGTGTGTTGGATGGACGAGACGCAGCCGTTGCGGGTGGGTGGGAAGTACGCCATCAAGCACACCACCCGGACGGCGCGGGCGATCGTGCGGGACCTGCACTACCGGTTGGACATCAACACCCTGCACCGCGACGACACGGTCACCGGGTTGGGGCTCAACGAGATCGGTCGGGTGCGGTTGCGCACGACGGTGCCGTTGTTGGCCGACGAGTACCGGCGGAACCGGACCACGGGTGGGTTCATCATCATCGACGAGACCACCAACCGCACCGTCGCCGCCGCCATGATCGTCGAAACCACCTGACGTCCCGACCCGGGCGCGTCGCAGCGGGGAGCGCGCCCGTACGCGGCCTCAGAGGCGGGTGGCGCCGGGGGCGGGCAGGACTGTCACGTGGCCCGGGGCGGTGAAGCCACGCTCGGCGTACGCGCTGGTGACGGCGGCGACGACCGGGTCGGCCGAGGCCGCCTCCACCAGCGCCAGGACACAACCGCCGAAGCCGCCGCCGGTCATCCGCGCGCCCAGCGCCCCGGCGGACAGCGCCGCCCGGACCGCCGTGTCGACCTCCGGGACGGTGATCTCGAAATCGTCGCGCATGGAGTCGTGTGAGGCGGTCAGCAGCGGGCCGACGTCCCGGATCCGGCCGGCGCGCAGCAGCGCCACGGTGTCCAGGACGCGCTGGTCCTCGGTGACCACGTGCCGGACCCGCCGCCGGGTCTCGTCGTCGGGCAGCCGGGTGAGAGCGTCGGCCAGCCCATCGGCGGGCACGTCCCGGAGCGCCGGCACGCCCAGCGCCCGGGCCGCCTGCTCGCAGGACGCCCGCCGGGCGGCGTACTCCCCGTCGGCGTGCCGGTGCGGGGCCCGGCTGTCGATCACGAGCATGGCCAGGCCGGCGGCGTCCAGGTCGAACGGGATGTGCTCGACGGCTTCGGTGCGGCAGTCGAGGAAGAGCGCGTGCCCCTCCCGGCAGCGGATCACCGCGGACTGGTCCATGATCCCGGTGGGCGCGCCGACGTACTCGTTCTCGGCCCGCTGGGCGAGCCGGGGCTGCTGCGCGGCGGGCAGGTCCAGCCCGCCGAGGTCGACCAGGGCGGCCAGCACCGCCGCCTCCAGGGCGGCCGACGAGGAGAGCCCGGAGCCGAGCGGCACGTCGCTGGCGATGGCCAGTCGGGCCCCCGGCACGGTGTGCCCGGCCTCCCGCAACGCCCAGACCACCCCGGCGACGTACGCGCCCCAGCCGGTGACCCGGCCCGGCTCGGCGAGGTCGTCGGCGGTGAACTCGACCGGCTCCCGCGCCAGCTCCGAGCAGGCCGTCCAGACCTCGCCCGGCTGCCCGGCGGCGGCGACCACCGTACGCAGGGAGAGCGCGAACGGCAGCACGAACCCGTCGTTGTAGTCGGTGTGCTCGCCGATCAGGTTGGCCCGCCCGGGCGCTGCCCAGTGGCCGACCGGCTGTTCGCCGTACCGCTGCCGGAAGCCGGCGGTGGCACGGTCGGCGACCGGCCCGCCGGCGCTGGTCGGGCCGGCGCTGGTCGGGCCGGCGCTGGTCGGGCCGGCGTCGGGGCGGGTCACGAGGACCGCCCGGGCAGGTGCGTGCGGTAGAAGGCCCAGGCGTCACCGACCATGTCGTGCAGGGTCGGCTTCTGTGGCGTCCAGCCCAGCTCCTCGCGGGCCAGCCGGGACGAGGCGACCAGCTCCGCCGGGTCACCCTCGCGGCGCGGGGCCGTCTCCACCGGTACGGGCTCCCCGGTGATCTCACGGACCACCTCGACGACCTGCCGGTTGGTGAAGCCGTTGCCGTTGCCCAGGTTGTAGATCCGGTGCCGGCCGGGCGTGGCGGCGGTCAGGGCGAGCAGGTGGGCACGGGCCAGATCCTCGACGTGGATGTAGTCGCGTACGCAGGTGCCGTCGACGGTGGGGTAGTCGTCCCCGAAGAGTTGCAGCTTGTCGCGCCGGCCGGCGGCGACCTCCAACGCGATCGGGATGAGGTGGGTCTCCGGGTCGTGCCGTTCGCCGATGGCGACCCCGTCGCGCAGGTACGCCCCGGCGACGTTGAAGTAGCGCAGCGACACGGCGGCCAGGTCGTGCCCGATCGCCTCGGAGGTGAGCGCCATGTCGACGGCGAGCTTGGTCGCCCCGTACGTGTTGGTGGGGGCCTTGACGGCGGTCTCCGGGATGGGCAGCTCGTCCGGGTTGCCGTAGACGGCGGCGGTGGAGGAGAAGACCAGCCGGGGCACGCGTGCGGCGCGGACCGCGTCGAGCAGCGCGAGCGACCCGACGGTGTTGTTGTGCCAGTAGAGCTCCGGCCGCGCCATCGACTCGCCGGCGGCGATGAGCGCGGCGAAGTGCAGCACGCCGTCGAAGCCGGCGTCCGGGGTGAGGACCGTCGCCGCGTCGTGCAGGGGGACGTCGACGTGGGTCGCGTCGGGGGCGAGCGCCTCGGCGTGCCCGGTGCGCAGGTCGTCGAGGACGACCACCTGGTGGCCGGCGTCGAGCAGCATCCGGGTCACCACGCTGCCGATGTAGCCGGCGCCGCCGGTGACGAGCAGTTTCACGTCGGTCCCTCCTGACCGGCCGCGTGGCGCGGCCGTCCGCGTAGCTCACCCTACGGCGGCCGGCTGCGGGGCAGCCGGGTACGCCGTCCCGCTATTCCATCACAAACATTCAGAATCGAACAGAGTCAAACACAACCGTTCCGGCCGGGCCGCACTGTCTACCATCCTTGGTATGCGGGAGACGAGCGGTCCCCGGCCCCGGCGGCGACGCCCGGGGCGGCCACGACGATCGGGGCGACCGCGACGCGAACCGGGCCCGGTGGCACGGGCCGTGGCCGGGGTGGTGGTGCGGGCCGCCGACGGGGCGACCCGACTGGTGACCCACCTGCTGGGCGCGAGCCCCACCGCCGGCCGGGAACGGATCAGCGAGGCCGAGCTGCGCGACCTGGTGGCCGCCAACATCGTCATCGACCCGGACGAGCGGCGGATCATCGACGAGGTGCTGGTCGCCGGGGCGAGCCTGGTCCGCGAGGTGATGATGCCCCGGACGGAGGTGGTGTTCCTCTCCGCGCGGCTCACCGTCGCCGAGGCCGCCGAGCTGGCCCGGAGCGCCACCCACACCCGCTATCCGGTCGTCGACGGCACCCACGACGACGTGGTCGGCTTCGTGCACCTGCGTGACCTGCTGCTCCGCCCGGACCCGGACCTCCGCGCCACGGTGGGCGAGCTGGCCCGCGAGGTGAAACGGCTGCCCGGCAGCAAGCGGGTGCTGGCCGCGCTGACCGAGATGCGCCGGGAACGCCACCACCTCGCCGTGGTGGTCGACGAGTACGGCGGCACCGCCGGCATCGTCACCCTGGAGGACCTGATCGAGGAGCTGATCGGCGAGATCCACGACGAGTACGACACCGCGCCCGACCCGGTGCGCGTCGGCCTGCCGGCGGTGGTGGACGGCCGGCTGAACCTCGCCGACTTCGCCGAACGCACCGGCGTGGCGCTGCCCGCCGGCCCGTACGAGACGGTCGGCGGGTTCGTGATGGCGGCCCTGGGTCGGCTGCCGGTCGCCGGTGACGAGGTGCCGATCGCCGTCGACCCGGCCGGCCCGACCGGTCCTGGTGAGGTGGCGCCGTCCGGCGGCTGGTCGCTGCGGGTGCTCGCGTTGGACGGCCGACGGGTGGCCCGGGTCGCCGTGGACCCGGAGCGCCGGCCCGTCATGACGGACGCCGGGGTTTGCTGACAGAATGCCGGCATGTCCGACGTGCCTGCCCGTCCCCGCGTCCTCTCCGGTATCCAGCCGACGGCCGACTCGTTCCACCTCGGCAACTACCTGGGCGCGGTACGGCACTGGGTGGCCCTGCAGGACACGCACGACGCCTTCTACTGCGTGGTCGACCTGCACGCGATCACCGCCGGGCACGACGCGAAGTCGTTGCGGCAGCGCAGCCGTACGGCCGCCGCCCAGTTGCTCGCCGTCGGGCTCGACCCGGACCGCTGCGCGCTTTTCGTGCAGTCGCAGGTGCCGGAGCACGCCCAGCTCGCCTGGATCCTGTCCTGCATCACCGGTTTCGGCGAGGCCAGCCGGATGACCCAGTTCAAGGACAAGTCGCAGAAGCAGGGCAGTGACCGGTCCAGTGTGGGCCTGTTCACGTACCCGGTCCTCCAGGCCGCCGACATCCTGCTCTACCAGGCGGACGCGGTGCCGGTCGGCGAGGACCAGCGGCAACACCTGGAGCTCACCCGGGATCTGGCCCAGCGGTTCAACACCAGCTTCGGCCGGACCTTCACCGTGCCGGCGGCGCACATCGTGCGGGACACTGCCAAGATCACCGATCTGCAGGACCCGACGGCGAAGATGTCGAAGTCGGCGTCCGGCCCGGCCGGCATCATCAACCTCCTGGAGGACCCGGCCCGCTCGGCGAAGAAGATCCGCTCGGCGGTCACCGACACCGGCCGCGAGATCGTCTTCGACGCCGAAGCCAAGCCGGGCGTGTCGAACCTGCTCACCATCTACTCGGCGCTCGCCGACCGCAGCATCGACGACCTGGTCAACGCGTACTCCGGCAAGGGCTACGGCGACCTCAAGAAGGACCTGGCCGAGGTGGTGGCCGAGTTCGTCCGGCCGGTGCAGGAGCGCACCCGCGGCTACCTCGACGACCCCGCCCAGTTGGACAAACTGCTCGTCGCCGGGGCCGAGAAGGCCCGCGCGGTCGCGGCCCGGACCCTGACAGCGACGTACGAACGGGTGGGGTTCTTCCCGTCGGTCCGCGTCGGCTGACCCCGCGATGGCGACGGCGAACGGGACGGTGACCGGAGGGGTGACGCAAGGCGTGGCGGGCAGGGACACGACGGCGGTGGCGACGACCCAGATCGGGGTGGCGGTGGACATCCCCGAGCCGTGGGGCTCCCTGCTCACCAGGCGACGCGCGGAGGCCGGCGACCCGCAGGCGGCCTACATCCCGGCGCACGTGACGCTGCTCGGGCCGACCGAGATCCCGCTGGCCGCGCTGCCGCTGGTGGAGGCGCACCTGGCCACGGTCGCCGCCGCCCAACCGCCGTTCAGTCTGCACCTGCGGGGCACCGGCACGTTCCGCCCGGTGACGCAGGTGGTGTTCGTCGCGGTGGCCGCCGGCATCAGTGAGTGCGAGCTGCTCGCCGAGGCGATCAGCGCCGCGCCGCACCTGCGCCGGGAGGCCCGCTTCCCGTACCACCCGCACGTGACCGTCGCTCAGGACGTCGACCCGGAAGCCCTCGACCAGGTGTACGAGGACCTGGCCGACTTCTCCGCGGTCTTCGAGGTGGACGTGTTCACCCTGTTCTCGCACTCTGGCGAGACCCGTTGGCAGCCTCGCCGCGACTACCACCTCGGCAGCTGACCCGACCCCTCCCACCTGCCGGCCGCGCCGCGGGGGCCCACGGCCCGGTGGCCGTTCCCAGTCTTCGGCCGACCCTGCCGCGGTTCCCTCTCTGGGCGCTGCTTCTTCCCGACGGGGCCGTGTCGCGGTGCCGGGCGGTGCCGGGCGGGGCCTGTGCCGGGCGGGGCCTGTGCCGGGCGGGGCCTGTGCCGGGCGGGGCCTGTCACGGTTCCGGCGGGCGCTGCTGCGTCTGGGAAGCTCTGGCGCGTTCCGACGGTTCCCAGCGCGTCCGGTGGCCTGCGTTTGGTGTCCGTGCCTCTGGTGTTCCCTGCGTTCCGGTGGGCCCTGGTTCGGTTTTCCTGGCGTTCCGGTGGGCCCTGCCGCGTTCCGGCGGGGTGGTGCCCTTCGGAGACTGTCGAGCTGCCCCGGATACGGGGCGCACGCGCCCCAGCTCCCGGGCGGTCGGCGTGGGCGCCCTCCCGCCAGCTCTTCGCGGAGCGGGGATGTCCGGTCGACCCGATCGCGTGACGCGACGCCAGCGCTTGACCGCCCCCGTGCCGACGCTTCCCGCCCGGCTACCGCCCCCGATCTTTTCCTCCTCGCGATCTTGGACACTTTCCGCCGTATTACGACGGAAAGTGTCCAAGATCTAGAGTTCGGACATGCTGAGCCGGCAGGCACTGGGCCCGTAGTGGCCGACGCACAGCAGGCCGCGTCGACCCTCAGGCATCCGGGCGTCGCAGAGGACCCGTCGTCGTACGGCCTGGTCGCCCTCGGGGAGACGGTGTCTCGCCCGGGTCGGTCCCGGTCGCCCGGGTCGGTCCGGGTCATCGCGAGCGACGCCACCATCTGCCGGTCGAGGAGGTATGCGGCGGGCGGTGTCACCCTGGTGCCGGCCGTGGAGGTGGCGCGGCGGGCGATGTCCCCCTGGTGCCGGCCGTGGAGGTGGCGCGGCGATCCGGTTGGCTTGAGCCGGTCGTCGGAGGCGTGCCCCAGATATGGGGCAGCTCGACAGTCTCCGAAAACCGACACCCGTCGGGGAGCCGGACACCGACCGCGAAAACACCCCGCGATCGTCAGCGCGTGGTTGGGGTGGGACCGGCGGGCGGCGGGGCGGCGGATCGGCGAAGATGCTCGCGTGAACGTGTTCGGGCGGATCGAGGCGGGGGCGAACCGGCGGATCTCCGTGCTTCGGCGCCGCTCCCGTGGATTCGACCACGTCTGGCGGGCCGGGGTGCTGTACACCGACCTGCTCGCCGGGCGGCTCGCCGCCGCTATCGCGTACTACGGGTTCTTCGCGGTCTTCGCGCTGGGGCTTGTCGCGTACGCGGTCTTCGGGGCGATCCTGGAGGACAACGACGAGGTGAGCCGGGCGGCGGCCGACTTCCTCGGAGAGAACCTGCCGTTCCTCGATCCGGCGCAGATCGCCGAGAGCAGCGGCACGGTGGGGGTGATCGGCCTGGTCATCCTGGTCTTCACCGGGGTCGGCTGGGTGGAGGCGATCCGGTCCTCGCAGCGTTTCATCCACGGGCTCAACCAGCAGCCGGGGAACCTGGTGGTCCGCCGGCTGGTGGACCTCGCCGTGCTGGTCGCCATCTTCGTGCTGCTCGGGGTGTCGGTGGCCGCCGTCGACGCGTTGGAGTCACTGCTGCGCTGGCTGCTGCGCAGCACCGGATCGGTCGGCCTGACCACGGTCAGCGCGGTGCTCAGCGTCGTGGTGAACATGGTGCTGGCCAGCGCGTTCCTGGTGCTGGTGCCCCGGTTGCGGATGAGCCGGCGACGGCTGCGGCCGGTGGTGCTGACGGTCGCCGTCGGCATCACCCTGCTCAACACCATCGGCCGGTACTACGTGGTCCGCACCGAGCGGAATCCGGCGTACACGGTGGTGGCCGGCGCGGTCGGCCTGCTGCTCTATCTCTACCTGCTCAACCAGGTGGTGCTCTTCGGCGCGGCGCTCGCCGCGACCAGCGAGCACGGCCGGGTGGTCGACCTGTCGGCCGACGGCCCGCAGGATCCGGAGGTCGACGTCGGCCCGCGGGCGGCGGGGGCCGATGATGACAACCGGCCCGCACCGAACCGGAAGCCGCCGAGCCCCTGAGGAGCCCTGGATGGACGAGCAGCACGAACCGCAGCCGACGGCGGAGCCGAAGCCGTACCGGGTGGAGGTCGTCGTCGACGCGCCGTACGAGACGGTCTGGGCGGTGTTGACCGAGCCGGACCGGATCGGTGAGTGGTTCGGGTGGGAGTACGACGGGCTGGCCGACGAGATCGAGCACATCTTCGTCGCCCACGCGGAACGGTTCCCGCCGGACCGGATCGCCCTGGAGTTGGGGCAGGAGCTCCAGGTGATCGCCGACGGCGAACGGACGATCGTGCGGGCGGTGTCCCCGGGTGCGCTCGACGGGGAGCAGGCCGGCACGTACGACGTGGTGGAGGAGGGCTGGCGGTCCTTCCTGGAGCAGCTCCGCTACCTGCTGGACCGCCGGCCGGCGTTGCCCCGGCGCACGGTACGGCTGACCGGCACGGCGAGCGGGCAGCAGCTCCTGGCGGTGCTGGACGGGGCCGGGGCGAAGGAGCGGTGGCACGACAGCACGTACCAGCGGATGGTGGTGGACGCCGACGGACGGCTGCTGGTCGCCGCGGCCGAGGCGCCGCTGGACTCCGGGGAGACCACGCCGGTCAGCCTGGTGGTCAACGCGTACGGGTTGGCCGGGGCGGAACGGGAGCGGCTGGCGGGGGAGTGGCTCGAACGCTGGCGGAGCGGCGTCCCGGACGGGAAAGAAGAATAACCAGAAGCGGCAATTGGGGCAAATAGCCCTCGGTGTTTCGGGGTGGCGGCCCATGATGGGCGGGTGGGCGCACTCGTGACTCTGGACCTGCCGGACGACTCGCCGCTGTTCGACCTGCCGTGGATCATCACGTTCGGGCCGCTCGACGACGCCGACGAGTGGGAGCCGGTGGTCTGCGGTCCGTACGAGCGGGCCCACGCGCTGGCCCTGGCCGAGTCCGTGGTCGCCGACGAGTCCCTGATGGCCGTGGTCGAGCCGCTGTTGCCGGCCGCCTCGGTGGAGGACGTCCGGGGCGAGATCGCCACCGCCCGGCTGGCCGCCGAGGACGAGGCGGGGCAGACCGAGGCGGCCGACCTGTACGGCGACTTCGAGGACACCATCGACGAGGAGCTGGAGGAGGCGGCCACCCGGGAGCTGCCCGCCGAGCCGCGTACCCCGCCGACCGAGGCGGAGCTGCGGGACGGGTTCCGCCGGATCGCCGCCCGCCTCACCGCCGAACCGCGGTGACCGGCCGCCCGCCCACCCGGGCGGCGGTGACCGGCGGGCCGCCCGCGTTGACCGGGGGCGGAACGGACACCGGCGCCCCGGAGAGTCGACTCTCCGGGGCGCCGGTTCACCCACCCCCCACCACAAGGGGTCGTCTGCCCCAGTCGCCCGTCGGCGCGGAGCACGACGGACGACCAGGTGAGATCAGGTCTACCCGACCCGGGGCCGGTCGAACCACACCGCGGCGTCCTCGGGCAGGAGATACCCGTCACCCTCGGCGGTCAGCGGCGCGCTGGCGACGATCGGCTGGCCGTACCCGGTGACGGTCACCGGCGCGCCGCCGAGGTTGACCACGCAGGTCAGCCCGGCGTCGCCGGCGGACCGGTCGAAGGCCAGCAGGCCGGGGGCGGTTTCCCGCCAGGTGACGTCGCCGGCGCCGGCGGCCAGCGCCGGGTGCTCGTGCCGGATCCGCAGCGCGGCCCGGTACAGCTCCAGCGTCGAGCCGGGCGCGCCGGTCTGCGCGGCGACCGAGAGGGCCGCCCAGGTGGCCGGGGCCGGCAGCCAGCTCAGCTCGCTGCCGGCCGGTCCGAAGCCGTACGGGGCGAGCTGGCCGCTCCACGGGATCGGCACCCGGCAGCCGTCCCGGCTCTCGCCGGTGCGCAGGAACGACGGGTCCTGGCGCAGCTCGTCGGGGAGGTCGAGCACCTCCGGCAGGCCCAGCTCCTCGCCCTGGTAGAGGTACGCGCAGCCGGGCAGGGCGAGCATGAGCAGGCTGGCCGCCCGGGCCCGGCGCAACCCGACCTCGCCGTCGCCGTACCGGGTGACGTGCCGTTGCTTGTCGTGGTTGGAGAGCACCCAGGTGGTCGGCGCGCCGACGATCGTCGACTCGCCCAGCGCGGTGTCGATCACCTTCCGGAACGAGTCGGCCGACCAGGTGGCGTCGAGGAAGTCGAAGCTGAACGCCTGGTGCAGCTCGTCCGGGCCGATGTAGCGGGCCAGCCGCTGCGGGGTCTCGGCCCACGCCTCGGCCACCGCCATCCGGCCGCCGGGGTAGCTGTCCAGGATGGGCCGCCAGGCGCGGTAGATGTCGTGCACCTCGTCCTGGTCGAAGTACGGCAGCCGGCCCTTGCCGAGCAGCTCCACCTGCCGCCGGCCGGTGGTCATGGTGCTGAACCCGACGTCCGGCAGCCCCTCGGCCTTGATCATGCCGTGGGCCACGTCGATCCGGAACCCGTCCACGCCCCGGTCCAGCCAGAACCGGAGGATGTCCTCGAACTCGGCCCGCACCTCGGGATGCCGCCAGTTCAGGTCGGGCTGGGCGGGGTCGAACAGGTGCAGGTACCACTGGCCGTCGGGGACCCGGGTCCAGGCCGGGCCGCCGAAGATGCTCTCCCAGTCGTTCGGCGGCAGCTCGCCGTGCGCGCCCTGCCCGTCGGCGAAGAGGTACCGGGCCCGAACGGGTGAGCCGGGGGCGGCGGCGAGCGCGGCCTGGAACCACGGGTGGGCGCTGGAGGTGTGGTTCGGCACCAGGTCCACGATGATCCGCAGGCCGAGGGCGTGCGCGTCGGCGATCATGTGGTCGAAGTCGGCCAGCGTGCCGAACATCGGGTCGACGTCGCGGTAGTCGGCCACGTCGTAGCCGCCGTCGACCATCGGCGAGGTGTAGAAGGGGGTCAGCCAGAGCGCGTCCACTCCCAGGTCCCGCAGGTACGGCAGCCGCTCCCGGATGCCCGGGAGGTCGCCGATCCCGTCGCCGTCGGAGTCGGCGAAGCTGCGGACGTAGACCTGGTAGACCACCGCGGAGCGCCACCAGTCGAGGTCGACGGCGGTGGCCGGGCGCTCCTCGGTGCGGGGCTGGCCGGTGGGGGAGTGGTGGTCGGTCACGGTGGCGTACCCCGTTCTGTGGCGCGGGACGGCGACATCCGGCAGCCGTACGGACGGTGGACGGCGCGGGTGTGTGCGTGCAGAATGCCGTTCCGGCGCTGCAAGAGTCAAGCAGCTCTTGCGCAAGAAACGGCCCGGCCGTGCCGCCGTACCGCGCTCAGGCGGGTACGACGAGCGCCGGCGGCGCCGGACGTTGCCGGGTGGGGGCGGCCCCGCCCGGCGACCCGGCGGGCCCGGATCCGGCGTCGGCGGGGCGGGCGACCGCGGTGGAGCCGCGCACCACCAGCTCGGGCCGGAAGAGGTACTCCGAGTGCGGGGCGCCGTGCCCGTTGATCTCGTCGACCAGGGCGCGGACGGCGGCCACCGACATCGCGGTCACCGGCTGACGCATGGTGGTCAGCGGCGGGTCGGTGAAGGCCATCAGCGGCGAGTCGTCGTAGCCGACCACGGAGAGGTCGGCCGGGACGGCCAGGCCGCGCTGCCGGGCGGCCCGGACCGCGCCGAGCGCCATCAGGTCGGAGCCGCAGACGATGCCGGTCACGCCGCGTTCGATGAGCCGGCCGGCGGCGGCCTCGCCGCCCTCCACGCCGAACAGCGACAGCTCGGCGAGCGCTTCCAGCTCGGTCTCGTCGACGTCGAGCAGGCGGGTCATGGCGGCCCGGTAGCCGGCCACCCGGCGCTGCACGGGGACGAACCGGTCCGGGCCGGTGATCAGGCCGATCCGGCGGTGCCCGAGGGCCACCAGGTGCGCCACGGCCAGCTCGGTGGCCTCGCCGTCGTCGCAGGAGACGAAGGGCGCGGCGATGCCGGGGGCGAAGCCGTTGATCATCACGATGGGCAGCGGCCGGGCGATCAGCGCCCGGTAGCGGTCGTGGTTGGCGGCGGTGTCGGCGTGCAGGCCGGAGACGAAGACGACACCGGAGACCTGGCGGTCGAGCAGCATCTCGACGTACTCGTCCTCGGTGACCCCGCCGGGGGTCTGGGTGCACAGCACCGGGGTGAACCCGCTCTGCGCCAGGGTCGACTCGATGACCTGGGCGAACGCGGGGAAGATGGGATTGTCCAGCTCGGGCACGACCAGGCCGACCAGCCCGGCGCTGCGTTTGCGCAGGCGGGCGGGGCGCTCGTAGCCGAGCACGTCGAGAGCGGTCAGCACGGCCTGCCGGGTCTCGGGGGCCACGCCGGGGCGGTCGTTGAGCACCCGCGACACCGTGGCCTCGCTGACGTCGGCCTGCTGGGCGATGTCGGACAGTCGAGCGCGCATGGGCCGAACTTTAGCTCAACCGCAACTTCTTGCGTACACGTCTGCAAGCCCTTCCATTATCTGCAACCTCTTGCTAACGTCCCGGCAACACGCGAGAGCAGCGGCGCAGCACGCGGCGCCGGTACACATCCCGAACTTTACCGAGGTTTCCACTGGCGGGCCGCCGTCGCACGGCAGGCCCGCGTTGACGACAGGAGTACCGATGCGCATCCGTACCGCGGGTGTGGTCGCCGCCGTCGCCCTGGCGCTCGCCGCGTCCGGCTGCGGTGGCGGCGACAGCAACGACGAGCCGGCCACCCAGGAGTCCGCCAAGGCCGCCGGCGGCGAGCTGGTGATCTGGGCCGACGACAAGCGGACCGCCGCCCTCGCGCCGTTCGCCGAGAAGTTCGGCCAGGCCAACGGCGTCACCGTCAAGGTCGAAGCCATCTCCAAGGACCTGCAGACCAACTTCGTCACCGCCGCCCAGCAGGGCAACGGGCCGGACGTCGTGGTCGGCGCGCACGACTGGATCGGCAACCTGGTGCAGAACGGCGCGATCGAGCCGGTGCAGCTCGCCGCCGACCAGAAGAGCGCCTTCAGCGAGATCTCCATCAAGGCGGTCACCTTCAACGGCCAGGTCTACGGCGTGCCGTACGCGCAGGAGAACCTCGCGCTGATCCGCAACACCGAGCTGGCCCCCGAGGCGCCGAAGACGATCGAGGAGCTGGTCGCCGCCGGGCAGAAGCTCAAGGCGGAGAAGAAGGTCACCGAGACCCTCTGCCTCCAGGTCGGCCAGAACGGCGACGCGTACCACATCTACCCGCTCTACACCTCGGCCGGCGGCTACCTCTTCGGCACCACCGCCAACGGCGACTACGACCCGACCGACCTCGGCGTCGGCAAGCCGGAGTCGATCGAGGCGTTCAAGAAGATCGGCGCGCTCGGCGAGAAGGGCGCGGGCGTGCTCAAGCGCTCCATCGCCGACACCAACTCCATCGCCACCTTCACCAGCAAGAAGTGCGCCTTCCTGGCGTCCGGCCCGTGGGCGGTCACCGACGTGAAGAAGGCCAACCTCAAGTACGACATCTCCGCGTTCCCCGGCTTCGCCGGCGGCAAGGAGGCTCAGCCGTTCGTCGGCGTGCAGGCGTTCTACGTCGCCGCGAAGGGCAAGAACAAGGCCGTGGCGCAGGAGTTCGTGGCCAACTACACCAGCACCCCCGAGCTGGCCGTGGCGCTCTACAACGCCGAGCCGCGTCCCCCGGCGCTGACCGCCGCCCTCGACCAGGTCAAGGGCAACGACCCCGACCTGGTGAAGTTCCAGGAGGCGGGTAAGAACGGCCAGGTCCTCCCGGCGATCCCGGCGATGGCCGCGATCTGGGACCCGTTCGGCAAGGCCGAGGCGGCCGTCATCGGCGGCGCGGACCCGACGACCACCGTCACCGCCGCCGGCAAGACGATCGCCGGCTCGATCAAGTAATGACCACGTCGCTGTCCGGCTCGGGGCCTGCCAACCAGGCCCCGGGCCGGGAGCCCACCGGCTCCCGGCCCGCGCGGAAGCGCCGTACCGCGCGCAACGACACGCCGGTCACCCTGACCGGCCTGGCCGTCAAGGTGATCCTGCTCGGCCTGACCGCCGGCATCGCGGTCTGGGCGGCCTTCCCGCTCGTCGACGGCGAGAAGTGGGCCGGGCTGGCGCTGCTGGCGGCCACCACCGCCGGCCTGTTCTACCTCTACCTGACCCCCCGGCACGTCCCGGCGAAGTACCTCGTCCCCGGCACGCTCTTCCTCATCGCGTTCCAGGTGTTCCCGGTGCTGTACACGGCCAGCACGGCGTTCACCAACTTCGGTGACGGTCACCGGGGCAGCAAGGACGACGCGATCGTCGCGATCCAGACCGCCTCGGTGCAGCAGGTGCCCGGCTCGGCCGAGTACGCGCTCTCCGTCGCCACCGAGGGCGACCCGGCCACCGCGCCGCTGGTCTTCCTGGTCACCGATCCGGCCACCGGTCAGGTGTCCGTCGGAGACACCGACGGGCTGACCGCGCTCGACGCCGCCGACGTCACCCTCGGCGCCGGCGGCAAGGTCACCGCCGCCGAGGGCTACACCGTCCTCAGCTTCGGCCAGGCCAGCGCCCGCAGCCAGGAGATCACCGACCTGGTGGTGCCCACCGACGCCGGCGCGCTGCGCTCCTCCGGCCTGTCCCGCGCCTACGAGGGTCGGGCCGTCCGGGCGTACGACCAGGGGTGCGACTGCATCCGCGACAACGAGACCGGCAGGACCTGGACGGCGGACGCGGACGCCGGCGCGTTCGTCGCCGCCGACGGCGAACGGCTGGCCCAGGGCTGGAAGGTCAACGTCGGCCTGTCGAACTTCACCCGGGTGATCACCGACGGGAACGTCTCCGGGCCGTTCTTCGGCACGCTGATCTGGAACTTCGCCTTCGCGATCGGCTCCACCGGCGGCACGTTCGTCCTCGGCATGGCCATCGCGTTGGCCCTGCACTCGCCCCGGATGCGCTACACGAACGTCTACCGGGTGCTGCTGATCCTGCCGTACGCCATGCCGTCGTTCGCGATGCTGCTGGTCTGGCGGGACATGTTCAACACCGACTTCGGGCTGATCAACAACCTGTTCGGGCTCGGGGTGAACTGGCTGGGTGGCGAGTGGACCGCCCGGTTCGCGGTGATCCTGGTGCAGCTCTGGCTCGGGTACCCGTACATGTTCCTGGTCACCACCGGGGCGTTGCAGGCCATCCCCAGCGAGCTCACCGAGGCCACCTCGGTCGACGGGGCCTCGCCCTGGCAGTCGTTCAGGGCGGTCACCCTGCCGCTGCTGCTGGTGGCGCTCTCCCCGCTGCTGATCGCGTCGTTCGCGTACAACTTCAACAACTTCAACGCGATCTACCTGACCACCGAGGGCTCGCCCTTCCCGGCGGACAACCCGACCAACGGGGCGACCGACCTGCTCATCACGTACACGTACCGGTTGGCGTTCGGCGGGCAGGGCGCCGAGTTCGGCTTCGCCGCGGCGATCTCGCTGTTCATCTTCACCATCGTCGCGGTGGTGTCGGCGGTCAGCTTCCGGCGTACCCGTAAGCAGGAGGAGGTGTACTCGTGACCACAGCGGCAGAGCCGACCGCCTCTCGCGCGACCACGGCCCGGACCCCGGCCGACCGCAACGGCGGACGCGGTCGCTGGTTCGCCCGGGTCGGCTGGCGGCACCTGGTCGGCGTGCTCGGGGTGGTGTTCAGCCTCTTCCCGATCGTGTTCGTGTTCTCCGCGGCGCTCAACCCGCTGGGCACCCTGTCCTCCACGGAGCTGGTGCCGACCGACGGGGTGTCGTTCGGCAACTTCGGCGAGCTGTTCGAGCGGACCGCGTTCGAACGGTGGTTCCTGAACTCGCTGCTGATCGCCGGGCTGGCCTCCTTCATCTCGGTGTTCCTGTCGTCGCTGGCCGCGTACGCCTTCTCCCGGATGCGGTTCCGGGGCCGGCGGGTCGGCCTGCTGTCGCTGCTGCTGATCCAGATGTTCCCGCAGTTCCTGGCGATCGTGGCGATCTTCCTGATCTTCGGCACGATCACCGACCTGTGGCCGGAGATCGGCTTCAACACCCCGTGGGGGCTGATGCTGCTCTACCTCGGCGGGGCGCTCGGCGTGAACACCTGGCTGATGAAGGGCTTCTTCGACACGCTCCCCCGGGAGCTGGACGAGTCGGCCACCATGGACGGCGCGACGCACGCCCAGGTCTTCTTCCGGATCATGCTGCCGCTGGTGGCGCCGATCCTGGCGGTGACCGGCCTGCTCGCCTTCATCAGCACGATCAACGAGTTCCTGATGGCCAACGTGTTCCTCACCGACAGCGAGTCGAAGACCCTCGCGGTCGGCATGTACGGCATGTTGCAGGGCAACGAGCGGAACAACAACTTCGGCATCTTCGCGGCGGCCACCCTGCTCACCGCGATCCCGACCGTGCTGGTGTTCCAGGCGTTGCAGCGGTACATCGTCTCCGGCCTCACCGCCGGAGCGGTGAAAGGCTAGAACGGTTGGTTCTCGGCAAGGGCGTCGGCGTTCGTCGGCGTACACCGGAGCAGTCGCGGGCTGCCCGTCAGGGTCGACCGACCCGGCGGGCAGCCCGCCTTCTTTCCCCTGTTGTTCCTGACGGAAGAGGGCTCCAGCATGCAACCGCACCACGACGGATCCGCCCGGTACGTCCCCGAACAGGCCCCGGAGCTCGGCGACACGGTCCCGGTCCTGGTCCGGGTACCGGCCGGCAGCGACGTGCGCCGGGTGCACGTACGCACCACGCCGGACGGCGAGCCGCGCTTCGCCGAGGCGGTGGTCGACCGGCGGGACGGTGACGACGTCTGGTGGCGGGCCGACGTCGAGGTCCGCAACCCGGTCAGCAACTACCGGTTCCTGCTCACCGGCCGGCACGGCACGCGCTGGCTCAACGCCGCCGGGCCGGTCGACCACGACGTGCCGGACGTCGGCGACTTCAAGCTCGTCACGTACGCCCCGCCGCCGGCCTGGGCCCGGGACGCGGTGATCTACCAGATCTTCCCGGACCGCTTCGCCCGGTCCGCCGCGGCGGACGCCCGGCCCACCCCGGACTGGGCCGTCCCGTGCGACTGGGACACCCCGGTGCGCGGGTACGGCCCGGACACCCCCCGCCAGCTCTACGGCGGCGACCTCGACGGGATCACCGGACGGCTCGACCACCTGGACCGGCTCGGCGTGAACACCGTCTACCTGACGCCGGTCTTCCCGGCCCGGTCCAACCACCGGTACGACGCGGCCAGCTTCGACCGGGTGGACCCGCTGCTCGGCGGGGACGCCGCCCTCGTCCGGCTCGCCGACGCGGCGCACGCCCGGGGCTGGCGGCTGATCGGCGACATCACCAGCAACCACACCGGCGACGCCCACGAGTGGTTCACCCGGGCGGTCGCCGACCCGCACGCCCCCGAACGCGGGCTGTACTACTTCGACAGGCCCGGCGGCGACTACGAGTCGTGGAACGGGGTCCGGTCGCTGCCCAAGCTCAACTGGGCCGACCCCGAGCTGCGCCGCCGCTTCGCCACCGACCCGGACTCCCTGCTGCGCCGCTGGCTGCGTCCGCCGTACGGGCTGGACGGCTGGCGGGTGGACGTGGCGAACATGACCGGCCGGCGGGGCGCGGACGCGTACACCCACGAGGTCGCGGCGCTGCTGCGGGCGGTGGCCGTCGACACCCGCGCGGACGCCCTGGTGATGGCCGAACACGGCCACGACCACACCGGCGACCTGGACCGGGACGGCTGGCACGGCACCATGAACTACGTCGGCTTCACCGACCCGGTGTGGAGCTGGCTGCGGGCCGGCGACCAACCGGTGCCGAACTTCCTCGGCGTGCCCGGCGGGGTGACCCGACGGGACGGGCGGGCGGTGCTGGCCACCATGAACGCCTACCGGTCGTTGGTGTCGTGGCGGTCGTACACCCACTCGTGGCAGCTCCTCGGCTCGCACGACTCGGCCCGGATCCGCACCGTGGTCGGCGACGCCGCCCGGCAGGAGGTCGCCGCCGGGCTGCTCGCCACCATGCCGGGCACCCCGATGGTCTTCGCCGGGGACGAGTGGGGGTTGACCGGCGACAACGGCGAGGGTTCCCGTACGCCGATGCCGTGGGACCGGCCGGCGGCGCGGGACGAGCGGACGTTCGAGACGTACCGGGCGTTGCTGGCGCTGCGCCGGGCCGAGCCGGCCCTGCGCCACGGCGGCCTGCGCTGGCTGCACGTGGACGCGGACACCCTGGTCTTCGTCCGGGAGGCGGTGGACGGGGCGGTGCTGGTGCTGGCCCGGCGGGCGCCCGGCAGCCTGGTCCGGCTGACCGGCCTGCCGCCGGCCGACAACCGGTACGGCGGCGCGCCCGACCTGCGGCCGGACGCCGACGGCACGGTCACCCTCCCCGCCGACGGCCCCACCTTCCAGGCCTGGCGGATGTGAGAAAGGCCCTTCCGTCGCCCCACACGGGGTGGCTACTACGAAACGTCGTTGATGAGGGAGGATGTACGACGTGGAAGCACTCAGGCTGATCCTTCTCTATGTCCATCTGATCGGGTTCGCGCTGTTGCTCGGTGGCGCGATCGCCCAGTACCTCAGCGGCCGGTTCCGGATCAACGCGGCCGTCCTTTGGGGCGCGGTGATCCAGTTGATCTCCGGGATCGGGCTCTCCGCGCCGCTGCGGGACGGCGACGAGCCGGCCCCGGCGAAGCTTGTTACCAAGTTGGTGCTCGCGCTGCTCATCTTCGTCATGGTCTTCTTCTCCCGGAAGCGGGAATCCGTCAACCGGGGGCACTTCCTGGCGATCATCGGGTTGACCCTGGTCAACGCGGCGGTGGCGGTCTTCTGGCGGTGAGATCGGCGGCCACCGGGGGTGGGGCCGGCGGCCACCGGGGCGCCGGCGGGGCGCGCGTGGCGTGATCTGCCGCACCCCAACGGTTACGTAGCGGTAACAGCAGCCCAACAGTCGTGCACGATTGTCGGCCGACGGGACGGCGTGCGGCTACGCTTCGCGTCCGTAACGTGGGACGCCGGCGGCAAGGCGCAGGCCGGTTTGATGACTGCCACCGCTGGTCACAGCGGTGGCGATGGGGAGGGAGTCGTCTTGCGCTCTGTGCGTGGGATGCGGGTCGTCTCGGCCCTCGCGGTCGGTGGGCTGGTGCTCGGCGCCGCCGCGTGCGGTGAGGCGCCGGAGGAGGACACCGGCGCTGGCAGCGGTGGCGAGAAGTTCAGCGCCTGCATGGTGACCGACGTCGGCGGCATCGACGACAAGTCGTTCAACACCTCCGCCTGGAAGGGCCTGGAGGCCGCCAAGGCGGAGAACAGCAACATCGAGACCAAGTACGTGGCGTCCAAGGCCGAGGCCGACTACGAGCCGAACCTGACCCAGTACGTCAACCAGAAGTGCGACTTCATCCTGGCGGTCGGTGGCCTGATGGGCACCGCCACCTCGAAGATCGCCGCGGCGAACCCGGAGCAGCAGTTCGGCATCGTGGACGCGAAGGTCCCGGAGGCCAACGTCTACCCGATGCAGTTCGACACCGCCCAGGCCGGCTTCCTCGCCGGTTACCTGGCGGCCGGGATGAGCAAGAGCAAGAAGGTCGGCACCTACGGCGGCATGAAGATCCCGCCGGTGACGATCTTCATGGACGGCTTCGTCGACGGCGTGGCCCACTACAACAAGACCAAGAACGCCTCGGTCACGGCGCTCGGCTGGGACAAGGCCACCCAGAACGGCTCGTTCACCAACGACTTCGTCAAGCAGGACGAGGGCAAGAAGGTCGGCGACGCGCTCGTCGCCCAGGGCGCCGACATCGTGATGCCGGTCGCCGGCGGCGCGGGCCTCGGCACCACCGCCGCCGCCCAGGCCAGCGGCGGCAAGTTCAACACCATCTGGGTGGACGTCGACGGCTGCGAGAGCACCCCGAACTGCCCGGCCATCATCAGCACCGTGGTGAAGAACATCCCGGACGCCGTCAAGGAGGCCGTGCTCAAGGCCGCCAACGGGGAGAAGCTGGAGCCGAACCCGGGCTACCTGGGCAACCTCTCGAACAACGGCGTCTCGCTCGCCCCGTTCCACGAGTTCGACAGCAAGGTCCCGGCCGAGCTGAAGGCGGAGCTGGACAAGCTCAAGACCGACATCTCCGGCGGCGCCATCACGGTCACCTCGGCCGCCCAGCCGAAGTGACCCGCCACCGGTCGCCGGCTCGCCGGTGACCGGTGGGTCGCGTACCACCTCCGGCCGCTCCGGTCGGCGCGGGCACCGGGCCCGTGCCGCCGGAGCGGCCGACCTGCGCGGACGTGTCATCCCCGCGCGGTCCGCACCAGAGTTGTCCCCCGCGCGACTGGCCACCCACGGACACCCCGGCCGGCCAGGCTGCCCCATCGCTCGCACCCGGAGGTTGCGCTGAGACTCGAACTGCGCGGCATCACCAAGCGGTTCGGTGACCTGGTCGCCAACGACCACATCGACCTGACGGTGGAGCCTGGAGAGATTCACGCCCTGCTCGGCGAGAACGGCGCGGGCAAGTCGACCCTGATGAACGTCCTGTACGGGCTCTACCACCCGGACTCCGGCGAGATCCTGGTCGACGGGAAGCCGCTGCGGCTGCGAGGGCCGTCGGACGCCATCGCCGCCGGCATCGGCATGGTGCACCAGCACTTCATGCTCGTGCCGGTCTTCACGGTGGCCGAGAACGTCATGCTCGGCGCGGAGAAGGTCCGCGGCGGCCTCGCCGGGTTCCTCGACCGGCGGCGGGCCGCCCGGGAGGTCGCCGAGGTCTCCGCCCGCTACAACCTGCGGGTCGACCCGGACGCCGTGGTGGAGGACCTGCCGGTCGGCATCCAGCAGCGGGTGGAGATCGTCAAGGCGCTCACCCGCGAGGTGGACCTGCTCATCCTGGACGAGCCGACCGCGGTGCTCACCCCGCAGGAGACCGAGGAGCTGCTCACCGTCATGCGGTCGCTGAAGGCGGCCGGCAAGTCGATCGTGTTCATCACCCACAAGCTGGGCGAGGTGAAGGCCATCGCCGACCGGATCACCGTGATCCGGCGCGGGAGGACCGTCGGCACCGCCTCCCCGACGGCCAGCCGGGACGAGCTGGCCGCGCTGATGGTCGGCCGCAGCGTGCACCTGACCGTACGGAAGGAGCCGGCGAAGCCGGGCCCGGCCGTGCTGGAGGTGGCCGGCGTGGTCGTCGACGACGACCGGGACGTCCGCGCGGTCGACGGCGTCGACCTGACCGTACGGGCGGGCGAGGTGCTCGGCGTCGCGGGCGTGCAGGGCAACGGGCAGACCGAGCTGGTCGAGGCGATCATGGGGCTGCGGCCGGTGCTCGCCGGCAGCGTCTCGCTCAACGGCGAACAGATCGACGGCTGGTCGACCAAGAAGGTGCTCCGCGCCGGGGTCGGCTACGTTCCCGAGGACCGCAGCGTCGACGGCGTGGTCAAGGAGTTCTCCGTGGCGGAGAACCTGGTCCTGGACCTCTACGACCGGCCACCGTTCGCCGCCGGCCTGGCCCTGAAGCCGGACGCCATCACCCGGTCGGCAGAGGAGCGGATCGCCCAGTTCGACGTCCGGACCTCGTCGCCGGACGCGCCGGTGGGCACCCTCTCCGGCGGCAACCAGCAGAAGGTGATCGTGGCCCGGGAGCTCTCCCGGCCGCTGAAGCTCTTCATCGCCTCCCAGCCGACCCGGGGCGTGGACGTCGGCTCGATCGAGTTCATCCACCGCCAGATCATCCAGGAGCGGGACAACGGCACCGCCGTCCTGGTGGTCTCCAGCGAGTTGGACGAGGTCATCGGCCTGGCCGACCGGATCGCGGTGATGTACCGGGGGCGGATCATCGGCGTCGTCGCCCCGGACACCCCACGCGAGGAGATCGGTCTGCTGATGGCCGGCATCAACCCGGACCACGCCGACGACACCGCCGCGCCCGACGCCGCGGGCACGGGCGCCGCCGCGCACAGCGCCCCGGGTACGGGCGCCGCCGCGCCCGACGCCCCGGGCACCGACGCGAACGAGGACCAGCCATGAGCGACCCCACCACCGGCGCCGGGTCGTCGGGCCAGACGCCGACGACCCGGGAACCGACCCGGCAGACCACGGACGGCGGCGACGGCCGCCCCTCCCTCGGCCAGCTCTTCCTGGCCAACCTGTGGGCGGCCAACACGTTCACCGTGACGGTGCTCGCGCTGGTGCTGGCGATGCTCGTCGGCGCGGTCCTGATCATCGTCTCCGACCCGGACGTGCTGGCCACCTACAGCTACATCACCGCCCGCCCGTCGGACGCGGTCAACGCGAGCTGGGCGGCGGTCAGCGAGGGCTACGCGGAGCTGTTCAAGGGGTCGATCTTCGACCCGCAGGCGTTCCGGGGCTGGCTCGACGGCAGCAGCGGTTGGGAGGCGGTGTTCGCGCCGATCTCCGAGACGCTGACCTACGCCGCGCCGCTGGTCTTCACCGGCCTGTCGGTGGCGCTCGCCTTCCGGGGCGGTCTGTTCAACATCGGCGCCCAGGGGCAGGCCACCATCGGCGTCATCCTCGCCGCGCTGGCCGGTTTCCTGCTGCCGTTGCCGCCGGTGCTGCACCTGGTCGTCGCGGTGCTCGCCGGCGCGGTGGGCGGGGCGCTCTGGGGCTTCGTCCCGGGCATCCTGAAGGCCCGGGTCGGCGCGCACGAGGTGATCAACACGATCATGCTCAACTACGTCGGCCTCTACTTCCTCTCCTGGATCATCGTGCAGAACGGCATCCAGGACCCGGGACGGACCGACGCGATCAGCCGGACGGTGGACGGCTCCGCCCAACTGCCCCGCCTGCTCGGCGACAGCCTCCGGGTGCACGTCGGCATCCTGCTCGCCGTCCTGGCCACCTGGTTCGTCGCCTGGCTGCTCAACCGGTCCACGTTCGGCTTCGAGCTGCGCGCGGTCGGGGCCAACCCGGACGCCGCCCGCACCGCCGGCATCAGCGTGGCCAAGGCGTACACGCTGTTGATGGTGCTGGCCGGCGCGCTGGCCGGGCTCGGCGGCGCGCAGATGGTGCTCGGCACCACCGCCGCCGCGCTGACCCCGCTGGTGGTGGCCCAGATCGGGTTCGACGGCATCCTGGTGGCGCTGCTCGGTCGGGTGAAGCCGTGGGGGGTGCTGCTGGCCGCGCTGCTGTTCGGCGCGCTCCAGGCCGGCGGCAACCGGATGCAGTCGTACGCGGGGATCTCGCTGGAGCTGGTGACCGTGCTCCAGGCGCTGATCGTCATCTTCATCGCCGCTCCCGCCCTGGTGAAGGCGATCTTCCGGCTCCGGGCGGCGCG
The DNA here is from genome assembly GCF_027497255.1 of Micromonospora sp. WMMD882. NCBI lineage: Bacteria > Bacillati > Actinomycetota > Actinomycetes > Micromonosporales > Micromonosporaceae > Micromonospora > Micromonospora sp. WMMD882. The sequence goes on along the minus strand of NZ_CP114903.1, from coordinate 3,557,428 downwards.
GGCCGCCCGGTTGCAGACGAGCCTCGCGAAGGGGTGGTGACCGCATGTCCACGATGGCAGTCGACGACGTCGCCGTAGCCCCCGTCCGGGTGGGTTTCTGGACCCGGGACCGTAAGGCCGGGGTGGTCCTGCTCGCGCTCGGCCTGCTGGCGGCGGCCCTGTTCGGGACGCTCGCCACCGACCAGCGGGCGCGGTTCACCCTCAGCGACGACGCCGAGGGCGCGGCGCTGTCGGTGCACGGCACGCTCGGCGCGATCCTGTTCGGCGTGCTGGCGGTGGCCGCCGGCGCGGCTCTGCTCGCCGGGGTGGTGCCGAAGCGCTGGTTCACCGCCGTCCTCGCGGCGGGCGTGGTCGGCTTCGTCGCGTCGTTCCTCTGCTGGCAGGTCTCCGACGCGCCGCCCGGGCAGAACTTCATGCCGATGGTCAACATCGTCCGGGGCACCTTCGTCCTGGCCCTGCCGTTGATCTTCGGCGCGTTGGCCGGGGTGCTCTGCGAACGCTCCGGCGTGGTGAACGTGGCGATCGAGGGCCAACTGCTGATGGGCGCCTTCGCCGGCGCGCTGTTCGGCACGATGACCGGCAACGTCTGGGTCGGCCTGGTGGCCGCCGCGCTGGGCGGCGCGTTCATCTCGCTGCTGCTGGCGGTCTTCGCCATCCGCTACCTGGTCGACCAGGTGGTCATCGGGATCGTGCTGAACCTGCTCGCGCTCGGCCTGACCGGCTTCCTCTACGAGCGGCTGATGCAGACCGACACGCAGAGCTACAACCAGCCGCCGCGCTTCGAGACCTGGGCCATCCCGGTGCTGGAGGACATCCCGGTGCTCGGGCCGGCGCTGTTCCGGGGCAACATCTTCCTGTACCTCGGGCTGATCCTGGTGCTGGTGATCCACCTGGCGCTGTTCCGGACCCGGTGGGGGCTGCGGACCCGCGCGGTGGGCGAACACCCCACCGCCGCCGACACCCTCGGCGTGAAGGTGCTGGCGGTGCGGTACCGCAACGTCATCCTGGCCGGGCTGATCGCCGGCATCGGCGGCGCGTCGTACACGCTGGCGCTCTACACCTTCACCAAGAACATGATCGGCGGTAAGGGCTTCATCGCCCTGGCCGCGCTGATCTTCGGACGGTGGAGCCCGACCGGGGCGCTGCTCGCCGCGCTGTTCTTCGGCTTCGCCGACCAGCTCGGCACCTACCTCGGGGCGATCAACAGCATCATCCCCAGCCAGTTCCTGGCGATGCTGCCGTACCTGGCGACCATCCTGGCGGTGGCCGGGCTGGTCGGCAAGGTGCGCGCCCCGGCCGCCGACGGCAAGCCGTACGTCAAGGGCTGAGCATCTGTCAGGAAGGGACCCCTGCTGTGCGCCAGGCGTAGCAGGGGTCCCTCCCTCGTGTGCGGGCCGGTGGGTGGTCGGGGCCCTGCCGCAGGTCGGCGTGGCGGTGCGGCAGAATCGCCGGCATGGACATCGACTGGGAGCGGCTGCGCGCCGCCGCCACCGAGGTCATGCGGCACGCCTACGTGCCGTACTCGAAGTTCCCGGTCGGGGCCGCCGCCCTGGTCGACGACGGCCGGATGGTGGTCGGCTGCAACGTCGAGAACGCCGCGTACGGGGTGGTGCTCTGCGCCGAGTGCGGCGTGGTCTCCGCGCTGCACGCCTCCGGTGGTGGCCGGCTGCTGGCGCTGTCCTGCGTCGACGCCACCGGTGAGCCGCTGATGCCGTGCGGCCGGTGCCGCCAGTTGCTCTGGGAGAACGGCGGCCCGGAGTGCCTGGTCGAGGCGAAGGGCGGGCCGCTGCGGATGGCCGAGCTGCTGCCGCACGCGTTCGACGTGGCGGACCTCGACGCGGTGGTGGCGCAGGCCCCGGTGCCGGTGGTGCCGGAGCGGCTGGCCGCCTGGCGTGGTCGGGGCACCGTCTTCGTGCACCCCGACCTCTCCGCCGGTCGACAGGTCTGGACGGCGTACTGGGAACGGTCGGCCGGCGACGACGCCGCCGCCGAGACCGGCGTGCTGGAGGAGGGGCCGAGCTGGGGTGCCCCGGACGGGGCCGTCACCTGGGGACACGCCCGCACGCCCCGGGTGGTGGTGGTCGACGCCACCGGCAGCATGTACTGGGCGGGCGAGGGCGAGCCGCCGGCGGAGATCCCGGTCCGCTGGTCCGGCCCGGGCGAGGAGGAACAGTGACGAACGGGTTCGCCGCGGTCGACGTGATCCGCGCCAAGCGGGACGGCGGGGCGCTGTCCGACGCGCAGATCGACTGGGTGGTCGACGCGTACACCCGGGGTGAGGTGGCCGACGAGCAGATGTCGGCGCTGGCCATGGCGATCCTGTTGCGCGGCATGACCGCCCCGGAGATCGCCCGCTGGACGGCCGCGATGATCGCCAGCGGAGAACGGCTCGACCTGTCCGCGGTGGACCGGCCGACTGTCGACAAGCACTCCACCGGTGGCGTCGGTGACAAGATCACCCTGCCGTTGACCCCGCTGGTCGCGGCGTGCGGCGCGGCCGTGCCGCAGCTCTCCGGGCGGGGGCTCGGCCACACCGGCGGCACGCTCGACAAGCTGGAGTCCATCCCGGGCTGGCGGGCCGCGCTGCGCAACGACGAGTTCATCGCCCAGCTCCGCGAGGTGGGCGCCGTCATCTGCGCGGCCGGCGCGGGCCTCGCCCCGGCCGACCGCAAGCTGTACGCGCTGCGTGACGTCACCGGCACCGTCGAGGCGATCCCGCTGATCGCCAGCTCGATCATGAGCAAGAAGATCGCCGAGGGCACCGGCGCGCTGGTGCTCGACGTCAAGGTCGGCTCCGGCGCGTTCATGAAGCACGTCGACGACGCCCGTGAGCTGGCCCGGACGATGGTCGAGCTGGGCGGAGCGCACGGCGTGCGGACGGTCGCCCTGCTCACCGACATGTCCACCCCGCTCGGCCTGGCCGTCGGCAACGCGGTCGAGGTCGCCGAGTCCGTGCAGGTGCTGGCCGGCGGCGGCCCGGCCGACGTGGTCGAGCTGACCCTGGCGCTGGCCCGGGAGATGCTCGACGCCGCCGGCCTGCCGGACGCCGACCCGGCCGCCGCCCTGCGCGACGGTCGGGCGATGGACGCCTGGCGGGCGATGGTCCGGGCGCAGGGCGGCGACCCGGACGCGCCGCTGCCCGGGGCCGCCGAGGTCGAGGTGGTGCGCGCCGAGACCGACGGGTTCGTGGCCGCCGTCGACGCGTACGCGATCGGGGTGGCCGCCTGGCGGCTCGGCGCGGGCCGGGCCCGCAAGGAGGACCCGGTCGCCGCCGGGGCCGGGGTGGTGCTGTGCCGACGTCCCGGCGACCCGGTGCGGGCCGGTGATCCCCTCTACGAGCTGCGCGCCGACGACCCCGGCCGGATTCCCGCCGCGCGGGCCGAGGCGGCCCGCGCCGTCCAGGTCACGCCCACCGCGCCGACGCCGACGCCGCTGGTCATCGACCGGATCGACGGGGTACGGGCGGACCGGTGACCGTGGTGCCCGCGCCCGACCCGGCGGCCGTCCGCGAGGCCAGCCTCGACGAGGTGGGCCGGCTCGGGCTGCCCGTCCCCCCGGCGCGGTTCCCGCTGGTCTGGGAGCCGGAGGACGAGGTGACCCTGCGGCCGACAGGCGAGGTCGAGGCGCGGATCGCGGTGCTGCACCTGATCCAGGCCCGGTGCTTCGGCATGCCGGCCGACGCGGCGATGAGCTGGCTGCTCGGCTCCCGGCTGGTCGACTCGGTCACCCCGCCGGAGTGGGACTTCATCACCGTCGGCAAGGGCGACCACCGGTCGTTCGTGCTGCACCACGACGCCCTCTTCGCGTTGACCTGGGTGCTCGGCCTCACCAAGCAGCTCGACCCGTCCCTGCCGGTCGACGAGGACCTGGTGACGAAGCTGCCGAACATCGCCGCCGGGGAGACCTTCGACCAGTGGCGGTCCCGGCTGCTCGTCGCCCCGCAGCATCCCGCCGACGCGGCGGCCCTGCTCGACCTGCACTACTGCCTGGACTGGGCGTTCCTGGAGTCGGAACGGGACGGGCGGCCCCTGCCGGGCGTCATCGACTCGCACGCCATCGGGCAGCGCCGGTGGGCGTTGGAGTGGGCGGTGGTGCTGCTCGGGCCGTACCACGACCCGGCGTCGGGTTGGGAAGAGGTCGACCTCTCCACCTGACCGGCGCGCGGCGTTCCCACCTGACCGGCGCGCGGCGCGGTCAGGCCGGTCGCCAGACGGCGAGGTGGACGGCCACGGTCGCGGTGACCGGTTCGGCGAGGCCGGCGATCCGCGCGGCGAGCCGGGCCGGGTCGCGGTGCCAGGCGCTCGGCCCCATCCCGACCAGCGTCTCCACCTCCGGTCGGGTCAACGTCAACCGGGCCCGGCGCACCGTGTCACGTTCCGGCGTGAAGTGCCCGCCGAGGCTGCCGGCGACCCGCTCGGCCTTCGCCGGGTCCACCCGGAGCAGGTCGAGCGCCCCGACCAGCTCGGTCAGGTGCTCCTCGGCCGGGGTGACCACCAGCAGCGCCCCGTCCGGGCGCAGGACCCGACGGAACTCCGCCCCGTTGCGCGGCGCGAACACGTTGAGCAGCAGCGCCGTCGAGGCGTCCGCCAGGGGCAGCCGCTGCCAGGTGTCGGCCAGCGCGGCGCCGGCCCTGGGGTGGGCGCGGGCCGCGCGGCGCAGCGCCGGCTTCGACACGTCCAGGGCCAGACCGACGGCGTCGGGCAGCGCCGCCAGCACCGCCGCCAGGTGCCTACCGGTGCCCGCCCCGGCCTCCACCACCAGCGGGTACGCCCCCGCCTCGCCCGCCCCCGCCTCGCCCGTCCCCGCGTCGGCGGTCGCGGGCCTGCGGGCGCGGGAGAGCGCGTCGACGGCCGCCTCGGCGAGGGCTGTCGAGATCACGTCGTAGTGCCCGGCGGCGAGGAAGTCCGCCCGGGCGGCGACCATGGCCGCGCTGTCCCCGGTGTGCGGGCTGCGGCCGGCGAGCAGGTTGACGTACCCGTGTCGGGCGACGTCGAAGCTGTGCCCGCGCGGACAACGCAGCGTACGGGCGGCGCCGGCGACGGCCGGCGCGAGCGACCCGGCGCAGACCGGACAGCGCAACCGGTCGACGATCTCCGACTCCACGGAGGCCATCGTACGGACCGTGGTCCGGCTGACTAATGTCTGAGCATGGTCGCAATCTCGTACGAGGACATCGTCAAGGTCCCGAAGGCGCTGCTGCACGACCACCTCGACGGGGGACTGCGGCCGGCGACGGTGGTCGAGCTGGCCGCCGAGGTGGGGCACGAGCTGCCCACCACCGATCCGGAGGCGCTCGGCCGCTGGTTCGTGGAGGCGGCGAACTCCGGGTCGCTGGAACGCTACCTGGAGACGTTCGCGCACACCGTGGCGGTCATGCAGACCGCCCCGGCGCTGGCCCGGGTGGCCCGGGAGTGCGCCCTCGACCTGGCCGCCGACGGGGTGGTCTACGCCGAGGTGCGGTTCGCCCCCGAGCAGCACCTGGAGCAGGACCTCACCCTGGACGAGGTGGTGGAGGCGGTGCTCGCCGGGTTCGCCGAGGGCGCCGAGCAGGCCGCGCAGGCCGGCCGGCCGATCCGGATCGGCACCCTGCTGACCGCGATGCGGCACGCCGCGCGCTCGCAGGAGATCGCCGAGCTGGCCGTCCGGCACCGGGACGCGGGCGTGGTCGGCTTCGACATCGCCGGCGCGGAGGCGGGCTTCCCGCCCACCCGGCACCTGGACGCGTTCGAGTACCTCCAGCGGGAGAACTTCCACTTCACCATCCACGCGGGCGAGGCGTTCGGGCTGCCGTCGATCTGGCAGGCGATCCAGTGGTGCGGGGCGGACCGGCTCGGCCACGGGGTGCGGATCGTCGACGACATCGTCCTCGGCGACGACCGGCCGCTGCTCGGCCGGCTGGCCGCGTACGTGCGGGACAAGCGGATCCCGCTGGAGCTGTGCCCGTCGTCCAACGTGCAGACCGGGGCCGCCCCGTCGATCGCCGAGCATCCGATCGGGCTGCTGCGTGAGCTGCGTTTCCGGGTGACGGTGAACACCGACAACCGGTTGATGAGCGGCACCTCGATGTCCCGGGAGATGGCCCTGCTGGTGGAGGCGTTCGGTTACGGCTGGGCGGAGCTCCAGTGGTTCACCGTCAACGCGATGAAGAGCGCCTTCATCCCGTTCGACGAGCGGCTGCGGATCATCGACGACGTGATCAAGCCGGCGTACGCGAAGCTGCTGTCCTGACCGGGCCGGGATCAACGGGGCGGGTGGCCGGTGAGCAGGTCGGCCACCCGGCGCAGCGCCGTGCGGGCCCGCACGGCCTCCGCGCCCAGGCCGACCTGCCGCCGCAGCACCGTCGGCTCGTCGCGCAGCAGGGTCAGGCCGCGCCGCACCAGCACCTTCGGGGCCTTGCGCTGCTCGGCCAGGTCACGGGCCAGCCGACGGACGAAGGTCGCCCCGCGCGGCCGGCGCAGCGCGTACGCGCCGGCAAGGAGGCCCAGCTCACGGCACTCGGCGACGATCTCGGCAGCGAAAATCCCTTCGGCGACGAAGAGTGCCGATCCGGCCAGGTCGAACGTCCGGAAGGACACTCTTCGGTCTTCGCCGATCGCATAAACCGGCACTTCGGCCTTGCCGTCACGAGCCAGGCGAGCAATGGTTTCCACGGCGAACCCGGCATCCCAGGCTTCCGGGGAGTCCCAGTCGACCCGTCCGTGCCGGCGTGGCAACGTAGGGTCGTCGCCGTCCTTGTAGAAGTCGTCGAGACAGAGGACGGGAAGTCCGGTCCGGCGCGCGACGTAGGACTTTCCGGAACCCGACGGGCCGGCGAGCAGCACAACGCGGTGAGGATGCCTCATTACTGTGAGTGACTCCGGCTGGACGGGGTGCGAGCAAATAGCCAGAACATCTCACCATACGCTGGGTGAGGGACAACCTGGGCTTTCTCTTTGAGGGGCGGCGTGATGGAATCTCGGAGGTCCGACCCGAGGGGTCGGCCGCTGCGCGTTGCCCAGCGCAACGTAGCGGATCCGGAGACGGCGAGGGCGGTGACGTGAGTAGGCGACCGAAGACGGCGGGCTCCTTCGTGTCGCGGTTGCGTCGGCCAGCCGGTCGACTCCGTGACATGCCGATCTGGTCGAAGCTCGGCCTCATCATGATCATGCCGACGATCGCCACGGTGGTCGTGGGCACCACCGGTCTCGTCGACGGCATGGACACCCTGGGTAACGCCAACCGGGCCGGTGACCTGGCGAACCTCACCGACCACTCCGGCGCGCTGGTCGACAGCCTCCAGGACGAGCGGGCCGCCGCGGTGCTGCTGCTCGGGGCCAACAACCAGACCCGGGAGCAGTACAACAAGGCGTACACCGAGGTGCACAAGCGGGTCGACGCGGCACGCGGGCCGTACCTCTCCCAGCGGGGCAGCCTGGACGACCTCCCGGCGAACTTCGACAAGGTGCTCGACCGGATCGACCAGAGCCTGGCCGACCTGCCCGGCACCCGCAGCCAGGTGTTCAACAGCCGGCTCCCGCTGACCGACGCGGCCCGTTCCTACGAGGGTCTGATCAACGACCTGCTGGACGTCCGCGACTCGGCCAGCCAGCTCGCCGGCAACACCGACCTGAGCGAGCGGATGCGGGCCGCCGCGGCCACCGCCCGGGCCAAGGAGTTCCTCTCCGTACGCCGGGTCGTGGTGCACCGGGCGCTGATCCAGGGCTCGATGACCCCGGTGCTGCGCACCGACTACATCGCCACCGGCACCGGCCAGCAGCAGGCGTTGCAGAGCTTCCAGTCGGTCGCCAACCAGACCGAGTCCGAGCTCTACCAGCAGACCGTCGCCGGCTCCGACCAGCGCCAACTGGAGAACTACCTCGGCTGGATCAACGGCAACAGCAGCGAGAGCATGGCCGGCGCGCCGTTCGGCGCGAACGAGTGGGACGCGGCCACGGTCGCCAACGCCAAGCTGATCCGTACCGTCGAGGAGCGCCTCGACGGCGACGTGGTCGGCCTGGCCGGCCAGCTCCGCTCCGACGTGCAACGCCGGGTGTTCCTGGAGACCGGTCTGCTGCTCAGCATGCTGCTGCTGGCGATCTTCTTCGCCTACCTGGTCGCCCGGTCGATGGCCCGCTCCCTGCGTGACCTGCGGCACGGCGCGCTCTCCATCGCCGAGCACGGCCTGCCCCAGGCGGTGTCCCGGTTGCGTGACCCCAAGGTCACCGGCCAGCTCACCCCGATCCAGTTGGCCAACCAGATCGCCGAGCCGCTGCCGGTGCGCAGCCGGGACGAGTTCGGTCAGGTGACCGAGGCGTTCAACGCGGTCCACCTGGAGGCCGTCCGAACGGCGGCCGAGCAGGCCGCGCTCCGCGCGTCCGTGGCGACCATGTTCGTCAACCTGGCCCGCCGGTCGCAGATCCTGGTCGACCGGCTGATCGGCCACCTCGACCGGCTCGAACGCGGCGAGGAGGACCCGGACCGGCTGGCCGAGCTGTTCCAGCTCGACCACCTGGCCACCCGGATGCGCCGTAACGACGAGAACCTGCTGGTCCTGGCCGGCGCGGACTCCACCCGCGTCCAGCGGGAGCCGGCCGCCCTGATCGACGTGCTGCGCGCCGCGCAGTCCGAGGTCGAGCACTACACCCGGATCGAGTTCGGCGTGATCGACCGGGACCTCGAGGTCGCCGCGCACGCGGTCAACGACCTGGTGCACCTGGTCGCCGAGCTGTTCGACAACGCCACCGCCTTCTCTCCGCCGGACTCCCAGGTGATGGTGGAGGCCCGGCGGGTCGGTGACCGTGCCTCGCTGTACGTGGAGGACCGGGGCATCGGCATCAGCGTCGACCAGCTCGCCGACCTCAACGACCGGCTCGCCACGCCACCCCAGGTCGACGTCGCCGTCTCCCGGATGATGGGCCTGGTCGTGGTCGCCCGGCTGGCCTCCCGGCACGGCGTCAAGGTCGAGCTGCGACCCGGCACGGAGCGCGGCACCGTCGCTGACGTCACCCTGCCAACCTCGGTCCTGGTGCCCCGCGCCCTCTCCGGTCGGCTGTCCGGGCCGTCGGCGCTGCCCACCTCCGCGTCGCCGGCCCCCGCCGTCGGCGCCCTGCCCGCGCTGCCCAGCGGCCCGGCGTCGCCGGCGGACCGCAGCGGCGGTAACCAGGTCACCCTGGGCGGCCGGCCGTTCGAGCCGGCGTCCCGCAACGGCTCGCCGGGCTCCGCCCGTCCGCTGCCCGCCTGGTCCGACCTGACCGGCGCCGGCGCGAACGGCGCTGACGCCGGCACGTCACGTCCGTCCGGTGGGCTGGGTGACGCCTTCCCGGCGCGGTCGGCCAGCGGGCCGGGCGACGCCTTCACGCCGCGTCCGTCCGGTGGCCTGGGTGACGCCTTCCCGGCGCGGTCGGCCAGCGGAGCGGGCGACGCCTTCACGGCGGGCCCGCCCGGTGGGTCGGCCGACGCCTTCACGCCGCGTCCGTCGAACGGGCAGCAGGTCGACCCGCTGCCCCAACGTCGGGCGACGGAGGACGAGTCGGTCGACACCGGCCAGCAGCCGGTGATCCCCCGACAGACCCCGACCAGCCCGGAGGCGTGGACCCGCCAGACCCCGCTGCCGGTGTCCGGCCCGCCGGCCCCGCCGGTCTCGGCTCCGCCGGCCCAGTTCGGCCCGCCGGCCCCGCCGGTGTCCGGTCCGCCGGCGCAGGGTCGGCCCGTCTCCGGCCCGCCGGTCTCGGCTCCGCCGGCCTCGTTCGGCCCGCCGCCGGCCCGGCCGACCGGACCGCCGCCGGCCACGCCGGTCCCGCCGGCCTGGCCCCCGGTGGCCGGCGCGGAACGGGAGACCTCCACCCCGCCGGTGCCCGAGCGGCTCGCCGCCGCCCTGGACATGACCACCGAACTGCCCCGGATTCCCCGGTCGGCGAGCGACCCACCGCCCGTCGCCCCGCCGACGTCGGCCGCCCCGGCCGCGCCGACGGCCCAGGGGCCGCAGCGGTACGCGGACGAGACGATGGAGCTGCCGATCTTCCGGGAGCTCGAATCCGCCTGGTTCCGTACCCGGCGACCGGTCAACGACGAGACGGCCGGCGGCGCCGGCGCCCCCTCGGGGAGCCTGGACACCGCCCAGACGCAGCAGTTCGCCGCGGTCGACCCCGCCCGTGCGGCCGTACCGAGCACAGCAGGGACGACAGGTAACGCACCGATGGCAACGAACACCGGCGGCATGCCGCGTGACAACGGCGCGACGACCAACGGGAGCGCCCGCCCCGCGTACGCGGAGAGCGTCGCCGGTCGACGGGACCCGCACCCGACCGGCTCGCCCTGGCAGACCGCGGCGGACGACGGCTGGCGCGCGGCCAGCGCCGCCAGCGAGGTGCCCGTGGTGGAGACCACCCAGACCGGCCTGCCCAAGCGGGTGCCGATGGCACAGCTCGTGCCCGGTGGGGTGGAGAAGCCGACCACGGCGGTGCACCGGCGGACGCCGGAGGCGGTACGCGGACTGCTCTCGGCATACCATCGGGGCGTGCAACGTGGCCGTAGCAACCCCGCGGACGGTCACTCGTCCGGCTCGGAGGGGACTCCGGGACGGCAGTCCTCGCAGTCTGGCTCAGGCCCCAGGGCCGCGAGCGGGCAGAAGGAGCAAGAAGGATGACAACTACGCAGGATCTCGGTTGGCTGCTGGCCAACTTCGCCGACCGGGTGCCCGGTGTCGCGCACGCGGTCGCCGTCTCCGCGGACGGCCTGCTGCTCGCGGCGTCCCGGGACCTGCCGCGCGACCGCGCCGACCAGTTGGCGGCGATCGCGTCCGGGCTGGTCAGCCTCACCCAGGGGGCGGCCCGGTGCTTCGAGGGTGGCGCCGTGCTGCAGACCGTCGTCGAGATGGACAACGGCTTCCTGTTCCTGATGTCCATCTCGGACGGCTCGTCGTTCGCGGTGCTCGCCGCGCGCAGCAGCGACGTGGGGCAGGTCGGGTACGAGATGGCGCTGCTGGTCGACCGGGTCGGCGACGCCCTGACCCCGCAGCCGCGAGCCGCCGCGGGAATGCTGGGTTGAGACGGACGCTGGCCGTAGGGTCGGCGGGGCAACAACACGAGAGTCGACAGGTTCCACCGGGGCGAGCCGGTGGCGGGTACGCAGAAGGAGGTGAGCGGCGACATGGCTGATCGTGACGAGCCGACCGGCGCGCTGGTCCGTCCATACGCCGTCACCCGCGGGCGTACCCGTCCCCGGCTCGACATCGCCCTGGAGGCGCTCGTCGAGACGACGGTGCGTGGTCGGACGGCCGCCAACGGAAACGGCGGCCAGGGCCGGGAGCACCAGTACATCGCCTCGCTGTGTGACGGACGGTTGCAGTCGCTGGCCGAGATCGCGGCGCGGATGCAACTGCCACTCGGGGTGGCCCGGGTGCTCATTGCCGACATGGCTACGGACGGCCTGGTCGCGGTGCACGAGCCGACCATCCTGGACGACTCCGATGACGCGGTGGGCACTGAACTGCTGGAGAGGGTGCTGAGTGGACTTCGCAGGCTCTGACATGTCGCACCGGTCGCCGACTCCGTCGAGCGGGCGCGTGACATCGGCGAAGATCGTTATCGCCGGTGGTTTCGGCGTTGGCAAGACGACGCTGGTCGGCTCGGTTTCGGAGATCACGCCACTGACCACCGAGGCCATCATGACCTCGGCGGGTGTGGGCGTCGACGACACCCGGCAGGTGCCGGGCAAGACGACGACCACCGTGGCGATGGACTTCGGTCGTATCTCGATCGACCGGGACCTGATCCTGTACCTCTTCGGTACGCCGGGTCAGACGCGGTTCTGGTTCATGTGGGACGAGCTGGTCCGGGGCGCGATCGGCGCGGTGGTGCTGGTCGACACCCGCCGACTGGCCGACTGCTTCGCGGCCATCGACTTCTTCGAGCACCGCCGGCTGCCGTACCTGATCGCGATCAACTGCTTCGACGGGATGCAGTACCACGACCCGCAGGACGTCCGGGACGCGCTGGCGATCTCCCCGGAGGTGCCGGTGGTGGCCTGCGACGCCCGACACCGGGAGTCGACCAAGCACGTGCTGATCTCGTTGGTCGAGTACGTGCTGACCATGCGCCGCTCCCGGGCGGTCGCACCGGCCTGACGGCCACCGTCCCACCGCCCGGCCCGGCGCGCTCTGCCGGCGACCCGGGCGGTGTGTCGTCGGTGGCCGTCCACCGTCACCCGGCCCGCCGCTGACCGCGCGGTCGGCGGCGCGTCGGCCGTGGTCGCCGGGTGGGGCGACGTCCGCCGACCGGTCAGGAGATCCGGACCCAGCTTCCCCGGTTGACCGTGTACTCACCGAGCGAGTCCCGCTCCATGCCGCCGTGCCGGATCGGCGTGAACGCGTACGAGCCGGCGATGCCCTCGGTCACCTGGCTCTGCAGGTACGCTCGCAGCCGGCCACGGTCGACGCTGCCGGCGAACCGGGCGGCGTCGACCACCAGCCGCAACGCGTCGGCCGCGTACGGGGCGAAACCGCTGAACCCGCCGTGCCGCTGGATGTAGCGGAACACGAAGTCCCGGCGGGCCAGCGCGGCCGTGGTGGTGTTGGTCAGGGTGGACCCGGCCAGGCTGATCGGGTGCACCGCGAACGCGCCCTCGACCGCCTCGGCGTTCCGTCCGGCCAGGGTGTCCTCCACCACCGCGCCGGAGTCGAAGAAGATCAGCCCCCGGTGGCCGGCCTGCCGCAGGGCCCGCGCGGCGGCGCCCGAGTTCGGCGCGGTGCCCCAGACGACCACCCCGTCCGGGTCGCCGGCCACCGCCCGTCGGGCGGCCCGGCCGAGGCTCTGCCCGGTGTCCGGCAGCCGTACCGTGCGGAGCAGTTCGACGTCGCCGGCGCGGAGGGCCTCCGGAACGGCCCGTACGCCCGAGTCACCGTGCAGCCCGGACTCGGCCAGCAGGACGACCCGTCGGGCCTCCTGCGCCTCGATGAGCCGGCTCAGCCGCCACGCCACGTCGGTGGCGTCCGGCGTCAGCTTGTAGACGTAGGTGCGGTCGGTGGCGGGGGAGACGATGCCGTCACCCGGCGCGAGGGAGATGAACGGGATCCGGCGCTCCTGGGCGACCGCCACCATGGCCATGGAGACCTCGGTGAGCGCCCCGCCCACCAGCACGTGCACCGCGTCCGACCCGGCCAGCGCGGCGGCCTGCCGGGCGGCCTGCCCCGGGTCGCTGCCGTTGTCCTGGATCTCCAGCCGGACGCTGCGGCGCAGGTTCCCCACCGGCACGCCGTCGGCGCTGAGGGAGTCCTGGGCGATGCGCAGCGCCCGCTCCTGGAGCACCCCGAGGGCGGCCCCGCGACCGGTCAGTTCGAGGCTCGCCCCGATCACGATCTCGTGCGGGCCGTCACCGGCGCGGGGGGCCTCGTCGTCCGGCTGCCCGTCCCGGCCGCAGGCTGCCAGCAGCAGGGTGCTCGCCGCGGCGGTGAGCACCCCCCGGCGGGTCAGCCGGGACGGGTCGGATGCCGGTGTCGCCATGAGTCGCCCTCCCACGCCTCCCGGCGGCGCCCGCCGCCGGGTGTTCCGCGGGAATGCTGCCGGCCGTCCCTGACCAGCGTCAACTCATGTGGTCAGGAACACGCAGGTCAGCGGCCCTTTGATCCACTCAGGACGGAGCACGCGGGCGGTCAGGAGCGGTAGCCGGCGGAGCGGTACTCGTACTCCCGGTCGTCGTCGCGGTCACCGGTGTCGCGGCTGAAGTCCCAGCCGCCGGCGGCCTCCCGGCCCGGTCGTCCGCCCACCGCGAAACCGCCGATCTCCTGTCCCCGACGCCAGCCCCGGAAGTAGCCGGTGGTGTTCTCGGCGAGGCTGGCAGCGTCCCGGACGATCCGCAGCGGGCGTTCCTCGCGCAGGGGGGAGCCGGGGACCAGGTTGGCCTGCGGCACCCGGCGCGGCAGCCCGGCGGGCGTGGCGTCGCCCATCACCGGGCGGGCCGCCTGCTCGGCCGCCTGCCAACCGGTGTCCGCCAGGCTGGACCAGTCGACCTCGGCTTCCTCGGTGTGCCCGACGAACCAGGCGGACTTCGCCTGAGCGAAGATCAGCAGGTCACCGTCGCCCTCGTCGGACACCGGCGGTCGCCGCTGCTCGGCGGCGGGCCGTTCCGGGCGGTGCTGCTCGGCGGCGGGTCGCTCGGGCCGACGGTGCTGCTCGGCGGCGGGTCGCTCGGGACGGTGGTACTGCTCGGCGGGCCGTTCGGGCCGACGGTGCTGCTCGGCCGGCCGCTCCGGACGGGCCGGCTCCGGGCGGTCGACCAGCCGCAGCGGCGGGGTCTCCAACCGGGGGTCGGTGGAGGGGTTGAGGACGTCCCGCGAGCCGGCGTCGCGGCCGGCGCGCGACGCGCGGTCGATCGGCGGGATGAAGGTGGTGCGCTCGGCGGGCGACTCGCCGCCCCGGGGGGCCGGACCGGACCCGGCAAGGGCGGCCGGCTCGGTGGCGTCCCGACCCGTCGACTGGGGGGCGATCCGGGTGGACCTGCCGGCCGGCGGCGGCTCCACCAGGCGCAGCACCGGAGGCTCCGGCGGCAGGTCGTCGGCCAGCCAGGGCGGCGTGACCCGGTCGGCGCGACCCGGGTCGGTCGGCGCGTCGACCTGCCGGTCGGGCCGCTCCTGCGCGGAGCGCGCGACCGGGTTGCGGGGCGAGCTGTCGGCCGGGTCCTCCGGGTTGTTGACCAGCGGCCAGTTCGCCCGGGAGCCGGGCGGCGGAGCGTCCTGCTGCTCGGGCCGGGGGGCCGGCACCGGGACGCTCAGGTCGGTGACGGCGAAGCCACCGGTCGGCGAGTCCGGGGTGGTCTTCGGGCGCGGCGGGATGACCGTCCGCTGCCGCTCGGCCCGGGCGTTGTTGATCGCGGCGGTGGTCAGCGTCGGCCGGAACGGCTCGCCCGCCTCGGCCGGTGAGTGGGGGCCCCGCTGCGCCGGCGGGATCGGGGTGATCCCCGGTGGCGGCGGAGGAGGAGCGGACACCGGCCGGTTGGCCGGCGTCACCTCGTCCCGGCGCGGCAGGCCGGCGGTGTCCCCCCGGCCGGGCAGGCCGGCGGTGTCGTCGCGGCGCGGCAGGTTGGTGGTGTCCCCCCGGCGGGGCGGGCCGGCGGGCTCGCGGCGCTCCAGAGGGTTGACCGAGGCGGCCGGGTTGATCGAGGCGGCCGGAGCGACCGGGATCGGCGCGGTCGGCGGCGGGGCCACCGGAGCCGGCGCCACCGGGGGCGGGCCGAGCGGCCGGGGCGGGGTGGGCAGTCCACCGCCGGAGACCGGCTCCGGTCGGCTGCGCCGGCCGCCCGAGGGCGTCGGCTGCGGGTCACCCGGGGTGACCGCGCGCAGGGCGGGAACGCCGGCGCCGGCGAGGTCGGCCACCGGCTCGCCCCGGCGGGCGGCGGCCCGACGGCCGGGGGCCGGCGACGGGGCGCTGACCCGGGCGCTGAGCGCGCCGACCAGGGCGTCACAGCCGGCGTCGCAGGCACGGACCGAGGCGACCGCCTGGCGCACCGTCTCCGCCACGGCGGAGGTGAGCGCCCGGCTGACCGCGGCGCGGCGGGGCGTCTCGGCGATGGCCACCCGCAACGCGGTGACCGCCTCGTTGATCGACTCGGCGTCGGCGACGCCGTCGGCGGCGAGATGCGCGGCGATGGCGTCCGCCGCGACCGAGACGTCCCGGCCCCGGGCGATGGTGCCGCCCAGCATGCCGGGCTCCGGCAGCGCGTCGAGCACGGCCAACGCGACCGGCTCGGCCGGGTCGGGGTAGGCGCGCAACGCGGCCGGGTAGAGCTCACGCAGCACCTCACGCAGCGCCACCGCGGCCGAGTGCCGGCCGCTGGCGAGCGCGGCGTGCGCGGACAGGACCTGCTTGTAGCCGGCCAGGTCCCGCGGCGCCGGCAGGCTGACCGCGGAGAGCGCCCCGGCCTGCAACGCCCGGGCCAGGCCGACGGCCCGGCGCTCCGCCGGTGGGGACTGCATCTCCTCCAGGGAGTCGTCGTCGGCGAACCGCTCGGCGAAGTCGTCGACCGCGTCGTCGTCGGCGATGGCCAACGGCCGGCCCGCGGCGCTCAGCAGCGACGTGACCGTGTGGTCGTCGCTGTCGGCGGCGATCGCCACTCCGCTCGGCCCGCCGGAGCGCTCCACGAGCAGCGCGACCAGTCGGGCGTAGCCGGCCGGATCGTCGCCGATCTCGCAGACGTGGAGCAGCCGGCCTGCGTCGTCGACCACAGCGGACGTCAGCGTCGAACCGGCCGAAGCCGGTCGGTCCGCTGAGTCTGCCGAGGCAAGACCGCAGTACACGCGCACGAGCGCCACGGCGTCGTCCTCCTCCCGGGTTTCTGTGCCAGAGACTGATGCTCCCCGCTGTCGCTCAGTCGCGCCAGTCCACGGCAGCAGAGATCTTGCCGACAATGGTCCGCCAACCCAAACTCGCGGTCTGCGCGCCGATCTTCTTGAGCCGGCGTCGACCCATGAAGCCGCCGACCCCGCCGCCGACGCTGGCCCGCAGCGCCTCGTCCAGGTCGTCAAGGCTGGAGCCCGCGGAGAGCATGTCCAGCACCGAGGGCAGGCGCAGCGCGTACGCGAGGTCCCGGGCGACCTCGCCGGCCTCGATCAGCAGCGTCGGATCCCAGGTGTCGTGCCCGCCACGCAGGTTCTCCACGACCAGGTCGAGCTCGTAGGTGTCCTCGTCGAGGGGGGCGATGTCGGCCGGTTCCACCCGTTCGGACAATTCATTCCACCCGTCCAGTTGGGACAGGTCGTGGGGGGCCCCGGAACGGACGAAGCTGACCAACGCCTCCGGGGTCCGGAACAGCAGCAGGCGACCCTTGTGGGTGAGGAAGGCCGGCACCTCCTCGTTGTCCTCGTCCTCCTCGTCCTCCTCCGCGCCCTCGTCGGCGGAGTCGGCGTCGGACGCGGCCTTGCCGTCGGCCTTCTCGTCCTTGTCCGCCTCGGCGAACTCCTCGGCGAGCTCCTCGTCGAGGATGACCACGGTCTCGTCGTCGTCCTCCTCGTCGGGCACCTCCCGGCCCCGGGCCAGGAACGGGTCGTCGGCGTCCCGCTCGGTGACGTCGGTCGGGGTGAGCTCGCGCGCCGGACGGTACGCCCGCAGCGTGTAACCGGTCCCGGACGGCAGCGCGATCTCCACCGGGTCGATGCGTAGCTTCTCCCAGAGCGACCGGTCGGCGCTCTGGGCGGTGGTGTCGGCGACCTCGTCCGCCTCGGGCGGTGTGGTCGGCTCGTCGAGCCGGGGCTCGTCGGCGTCGGGCCGTTGGGACGACTGGCGGGCCACGCTGACCTCCGTGTGCTTCGGGCTGCCCACCCGGCGGAAGTCCGTGCCGTCGGGTGACTCTGCGCACATACCCTAGTGGGCCATCGGCCAACACCGGTGCCCGCACCCCGTTGGCGAGACCGTCGCCAGTCGTTAGCGTGGTCCGGTGTGAAGGGCCAGACGCTGCACGGACACCTCGACGCGCTGCTCCTGGCGGTGCTGGAGGACGGGGCGCTGCACGGGTACGCGATCATCGAGGCGCTCCGGGTCCGCAGCGGCGGCACCCTGGACCTGCCCACCGGGACGACCTACCCGGCGCTGCGCCGGCTGGAACGCGCCGGTCACGTCGCGAGTTCCTGGCACACCGTCAACGGGCGGGAACGACGGACGTACGAGCTGACCGACGCGGGCCGGCGGGCGCTGGCCGGCGAACGGGTCGGCTGGCGGGAGTTCAGCTCCACGGTCGGCCGGTTCCTCGGCCCCGACGCCCCGCCCCCGGCGACCGCCTGAGCCCCGCCCCGCCTGAGCCGGCGCCGGGCCCGGGCCGTACCGCCGGTGGTCGTGGGCCCGGCTCAGGTCCGTGGGGTCAGCGCCAGGTAGCCCCGCTCGGCCACCGCCTGACGCAGCCACTGGTCGCGGTACCAGCCGGGGGTCGCCACCAGCTCGTCGTGCCGACCCCGTTGAACCACCCGGCCGGCGTCCAGCACGACGATCTCGTCCAGCTCGGCGAGGCCGCTGAGCCGGTGGCTGATCAGCAGCACCGACCGGTCGGCGGGCACCGCGGCGAGGACCGAGGCGAGCACCGTGTCGGCGGCGGTCGGGTCGAGCCCCTCGGTCGGCTCGTCCAGCACCAGCAGCCCCGGCGTGGCCAGCAACGCCCGGGCCAGCGCCAGCCGCTGCCGCTGCCCGCCGGAGAGCTGCCCGCCGTCCTCGCCGACCACGGTGTCCCACCGCTGCGGCTGGGCGAGCACCCAGTCGAGCAGCCCGGCCGCCGAGGCGGCCGCCACCAGGTCGGCGTCCGCCTCCCCTGCCAGGTCGTCGGCCCTGCCCGGAGCATCGGCCCTGCCCGGAGCGTCGATCCGGCCGGCGCCGGTCCGGCTTGCGGTGTCGGCCCGGCTCCGGCCGAGGCGGAGGTTCTCCCGGACCGTGGCGTGGAAGACGTACGCCTCGGCGAACAGCCCGCCGACCGCCCGGGGCAGCTCCTCCGCCCGGTACGCGGACAGCTCCGTCCCGTCCACCGTCACCCGTCCGTGGCGCGGGGTGACCGCGCCGGCGAGCACGCCGGCCAGGGTGCTCTTGCCCGCGCCGCTCGGACCCACCACGGCCACCCGTCGGCCGGCGGGCAGGTCCAGGTCCACCCCGTCCAGGGCGGCGGGCCCGCCCGCCCGGTAACGCACGACCACCCCGTCCAGGCGTACGTGGCGTCCGGCGGCGACGCCGACCGGCAGGCCCTCGCCGGAGGGCGGCTCGACGGGGGCGGCGAGCAGCTCGGCGATCCGGGCCAGCCCGACCCGTAGCGTGCTCCACTGCCGGGCCGCCCCGACCAGGGCCAGTGTCGCCTCGACGGCGGCGAGCGTGCCGACCGCGAGCACCCCGACCATGACCCCGGGCACGTCCGTCCGGAGCGCGACCGTCACCACCGCCGCGCTGGTGAGCCCGGCGACCAGCACGCCGAGCGCGTCCACCGCGAAACCGGTCGCGGCGAGTCGGCGTTCCAGCCGGGCGAGTTGGTCCGCCCGGTCGGTCGCGGCCCGCAGCGCTGTCCCGGTGGCCCCGAAGGCGGCCAGGTCGGCGGCCCCGTGGGTGAGGTCGATGGCGTCCGCGGCGAGCGCGCCGCGCAGCGGCGCCACCTGGGCGGCGCTCCGGCCGGTGAGGGTGGCGGCGAGCAGCGGCAGCCCGACCCCGGCGACCAGCAGCCCCACCGCGAGCACGGCGGCGGTGGCCGGCGCGACCAGGGCCGCGCCGCCCACCGCCAGCACGCTCACCGCTACCGCCGCCGCCCCCGGCACGAGGACCCGCAGCAGCAGGTCCTGCACCGTCTCGACATCCGACACGAGTCGGCTGAGCGCGTCCCCGGACCGCCCGCCACCGTCCCCCGGAACGCCACCGTCCCGCCGGGGGCCAGCGTCGCCTGGCGGGTGGGCGGCCCGCGCCCGGGAAACGGCGTCGTCCGGCCGACGGATGGTCTCCGGGTCGGGGCCAGCGCCGGCATCGTCGGGTCGGCGGGCGGCCAGGGCGGCGTAGGCCCGGGTCCGGACGTCGGTGACGATCCGCAGCACCGCGTCGTGCCCGGCGAGCCGTTCGGTGTAGCGCAGCACGCCCCGGCCGATCGCCAGCGCCCGGACCGCGACGATCGCCACGGTCAACCGGTCCAGGGGTGGCCGGTCGGCGGCGCTCATCAGCAGCCAGGTCGCGGTGGCCATCAGCGCCAGCGCGGCGAGCTCCGTGGCGGTGGCGAGCAGGCCCGCCCCGAGAAGCCAGCCCAGGTACGGCCGGGCCAGCCGCAGCACGATCCGCTCGGCGGCCAACCGGCGGGACCCACCCCCGGACCGTCCCCGGTCGTCGGCTGCCCCGGACCGTCCCCGGTCGTCGGCGACGACCCCGGTCCGTCCGCCCGGCCGGCCGCTCATCCGACGGCCTCCCCGGCGCGGGTCAGCTCGGTGACCCGACCGTCGACCACCCGCAGGATCCGGTCGGCGTCGGCCAGCAGCGCCGGCCGGTGCGCCACCAGCAGGGCGGTACGGCCGGCGACGAGCCGTCGGGTCGCGTCCAGCACGGTGGTCTCGGCGGCGGTGTCCAGCCGGGCGGTGGGCTCGTCGAGCAGGACGACCGGGGCGTCCCGGAGGAACGCCCGGGCCAGCGCCACCCGCTGCCGCTGGCCGCTGGAGAGCCCGTGCCCGCGCTCGCCCAGCGTGGTCTCCAGCCCGTCGGGCAGGGCGGTCACCACGTCGGTCAGCGCGGCGTCCCGGACCGCGTCGGCGAGCGCCTCCGGGGTGGCCCGGGGCGCGCCGAGGCGGATGTTGTCGGCGAGGGTGGCGGCGAACAGGTGGGCCCGTTGCGGCACCCAGGCGAGCTGCCGCCGCCAGTCGTCCAGGTCGACGGTGTTCAGGTCGACGCCGTCCACGGTGACCCGGCCGCTGGTCGGGGTGACGAAGCCCAGCAGCAGACCGAGCAGGGTGCTCTTGCCGGCGCCGCTCGGCCCGATCACGGCGATCCGCTCGCCGGGTCGGACGGTCAACGTGACGTCCCGGAGCGCGGTGGTCCGGTCGTACGCCACCGTCACCGACTCGAACCTGATCTCGTTCCGGAAGACCGCCGGCGTGGCGCG
Organism: Micromonospora sp. WMMD882; assembly: GCF_027497255.1. Lineage (NCBI taxonomy): Bacteria > Bacillati > Actinomycetota > Actinomycetes > Micromonosporales > Micromonosporaceae > Micromonospora > Micromonospora sp. WMMD882. The sequence goes on along the minus strand of NZ_CP114903.1, from coordinate 3,536,863 downwards.
GGGCGCGGGGACGGACGCCGGGGGAGCGGCCGGCGTGTCGAGGACGGTGAAGGCGTCGTCGAGGGCGGTGAGCCCTTCCATGCTGGCGTGGAACCGGGCCCCGGCGGCCCGCAGCGGCAGGTACGCCTCCGGGGTGAGCAGCAGCACCAGCAGGGCGGTGGTCAGGGTGAGCCCGCCGCCGAGCAGCCGGACGCCCACCGGCACGGCGACCAGCGCGACCGAGAGCGTGGCGACCAGCTCCAGCACCAGCCCGGAGAGAAAGGCGACGCGCAGCGTACGCATGGTGGCGACCCGGTGCCCGTCGGCCATCCGCCGGACCACCTCCACCTGGGCCCGGGACCGGCCGAAGGCGCGCAGCGTGGCCAGCCCGGCGACCATGTCGAGGAAGTGCCCGCCGAGGTGGGCGAGCCGACGCCACTGGCGTTCGGTGGCGGCCCGGGCCTGCCAGCCGAGCAGCGCCCCGAAGACGGGGATCAGCGGCAGCGTCAGCGCGACGATCAGCGCCGAGCTCCAGTCGGCGAGGAGCAGCCGGGCCAGCACGGCCACCGGCACGGTGACGCTCAGCACGAGCTGCGGCAGGTAGCCGGTGAAGTAGGCGTCCAGGGCGTCCAGCCCGCGCCCGGTCAGGGTGGCGAGCTGACCGGCCCGCTGCCCGGCCACCCAGCCCGGCCCGTGCCGGCCGACCGCGCCGAGCAGGTCGGCGCGGAGGGTGGCCTTGACGGTCGCCGCCGCCCGCGCCGCCACCGTGCCCTGGGCCCAGCCCACCGCCGCCCGCGCGGCGACCGCCGCGACGAGGCCGGCGAGCGCCGCCCGGTGCAGCCGCCCGTCGAAGGCGGTCGCCAGGAGCACGGCCAGCGCGGTGGCCTGGGTGACGACCAGGAGCGCGGTGAGCACGCCGAGCCCGCCGAGCACGGCGAAGTGCCGCCGGACCGCGGGGACCCGGCGCAGCAGACGCGGGTCGAACGGGCGACGGTTCACCAGTACACCGGTGCCCGTCCGCCGGTCCGGCCCCGGAAGACCCACCACAGCATCACCTGGAAGCCTAGTAGGGCCGGCAGCAGGGGCGCTGTCAGCCAACCCAGCAGGCGCAGCGTCGGCCCGCTGGCCGCCGCGTCGGCGACGGTCAGGCTGGCCGCCGGGTCCAGGGTGGAGTGCAGCGCGTACGGCCAGAGGGTCGCGCCGACCAGGAAGACCGGCAGGGCCAGGGCGGCGCTGGTCGCCGCGAAGGCCAGGCCGGGCCGCCGCCGGGCCGACGCGACCAGGGCCACCCCCAGGGCCACCCCCAGCAGTACGGGCAGCGCGAGCGCGACGTACGGCTGCTGCGCGGCGTCGCGTACCCGGTCGGAGAGCAGCCCGACGACGGTGGTGGCCAGCGTCGCGACCAGGGCGACCGGCACCAGCCGGCGACCCAGCGCGGCGACCGGCCCGGCCGCCGCCACGGGCAGCCGTAGCGCCAGGAACATCGCGCCGTGCACGGCGACCAGGGCCACCGTGGTGAGCGCGGCGAGGGCGGCGAACGGGGTGAACAGGTGACCGGTGCCGATCACCCGGCCGTCGGCGTTCAGCGGCACGCCCTGGAGCATCCCGGCGAGCACCGCGCCCCAGCCCGACGCGGCCAGCGCGGAGCCGGCCACGATCACCCCGTCCCAGGTGGCCCGGGCGCGTGCGCCGGTGGGCCGGCTGCGCAGCTGCACGCCGGCGGTGACCAGGACCACGCCGGCGAGCGCCCCGGCGAAGGCCGGGTAGAGCCCGGCGAGCAGTTCCCCCTCCAGCAGCGGGAACGCGCCGAAGAGGAGGCCGACGGCGGCGATCAGCCACACCTCGTTGCCGAGGAAGAACGGGCCGACGGCGGTGAGCAGCCCGCGTCGGGCGGCCGGGTCGGCGGGGCGGGCGAGCAGCAGGCCGACGCCGTAGTCGTAGCCGCCGAGGACCAGGTAGGCGGCGAAGAAGGCGCCGAGCAGGACGTACCAGGCGAGTTCCACGGTCGGCTCCTTCAGACGAAGACGGGTTCGGGGCGGTCGTCGGTGGCGGGTTCCGGCTGCTCGGGCGGGCGACCGAGGGCCAGGTCGTCGTGCGCGCCCCGGGTGGCGTGCCGGGCGATCAGGACCCAGTTGGTGACGGCGAGGGCGCCGAGCAGCAGGGTGAAGCCGAGGAAGCTGGCGAGCATCACCCCGCCGCCGACCGGCGAGACGGCGTCGTCGACGGTGAGCAGCCCGTACACGGCGAAGGGTTGGCGGCCGATCTCGCGGGCGAGCCAGCCGAGGATCGACGCCACGAACGGCAGCGGCAGGGCGAACAGGATGATCCAGAGCGGGAAGCGCAGCCGGATCAGCAGGTCCTTCGGGAGCAGCACGACCTGGAGCAGGATCAGCACCAGCAGGAAGCCGATGATGAACATGAAGCTCAGGCTGTGCAGGGCGGCCGTCGGCGCCTCGTAGTCGCCGGGGCCGAAGATCGCGGTCAGCTCGGCGACCTTGGCGGCCTTCTCCGCCGGCACGCCGTACTTGGTCGGTTGGAGCCGGGCCATCTCGACGACCTGCACGAAGCCGACGACCAGCAGCGGGCCGACGGCCAGCGCGGCGGTGACCAGGCCGGTCCGCAGCGAGATGCGGTACGCCTCGACGTCGGCGGCGCGCCGGATCAGGTGCCAGGCGCTGACCGAGGCCATCAGGATCCCGCCGGTGAGCAGGGCGGCGAGCACGGTGTGCAGGAACGCCGTGCCGAAGGCCGGGTTGGTCACCAGGGCGGGGAAGTCGGTGAGGTGGGCGATGCCGTCGCGCGTCTCGTACCCGACCGGGTTCTGCAGCCAGGCGTTGCCCACCATGATCCAGAACGCCGACACGTACGCGGTGAGCGCGACGCCCCAGAGCAGCGCGAGGTGCACGCCCCGACGCAGCCGGTGCCAGCCGAAGATCCACATGCCGAGGAAGGTGGACTCCAGGAAGAACGCGGTGAGCGTCTCGATCGCCAGCGGCGCGCCGAAGACGTTGCCGACGTACTTGGACAGGCCGCTCCAGTTCAGCCCGAACTGGAACTCCAGCACCACCCCGGCGGCGATGCCGAGGACGTAGTTGATCACGTAGATGGTGCCCCAGAAGCGGGTCAGCCGTTCGTACACCGGTTTCCGGGTGGCCACCCATCTGGTCTGGAGGTAGACGAGCAACGTGATCAGCCCCAGCGTCACCAGGACGAAGAGGAAGTGGATCGAGGTCGTGGTGGCGAACTGCAGGCGGGCGAGGAGCAGAGGGTCCATGGCCGACTCTCCAGGGGTGGGAGACGCTGTCAGCCGGGAGCCTACAGGTAGCACGTCTACGCATGGAGTCCCGCACTACATTGCGTAGTAGTTCGGGGCGCGCGCTGCCGGCCGGACACGTCGAAGCCCGGGTCAGCTCAGGAACAGCGAGATCGGCAGCGCGACCAACGTGACCGACACGGCGAGGGCGGCGGCCCCGAGCAGCCGGGGCGGACGCTGGGCCACCAGCAGCCGCTGCACCCGTACGTCGAGATCACGGTCGCCCAGCCCCAGCGCGCCGGCCGGGGTGACCCGGTTGCCGGCGGCGGCGAACCGCCGCAACGCGCCGGCCAGCGGCGCGTCGGCGTGCCCGGCGCGGGCCTTGTCGTCGGCGCGCATCTCCACCAGCAGCGCCACCCGGTCGTGCGCGGCCCGCACCCAACCGAGCCACGGCAGCGCCCGGCGCAGCGCGGTGAACGGCAGCAGCACCAGGTCGTGCCGCTCGGTGGCGTGCGCCCGCTCGTGCGCCAGCACCGCCGCCAGCTCCGCGCGGTCGAGCAGGTCGAGCGTGCCGGCGCTGACCACCACCCGGGGGCGCATCCCGGGCAGGCAGTACGCCGCCGCGCACGGATGGTCCAGCACCAGCGCGCCGGGCACGGCCGGATCGTCCCGGGCCACCAGGGTCAACAGCTCCCGGTGCCGGCGCTGGGCCCGCACCGTCCCGAGGACGCTGCGGACCGTGGTGGTCGACAGCACCGCCCCGACCCCGAACCCGACACCTACCGCGCCGAGGCGCACGACGCCGAGCCCCGCCGGCAGCGCGCCCCCGACCAGGTCACCGGCGAGGGCGAGCAGCGCGCTGCCGGTCGGCCGGTCGTACGGGGCCAGTCCCAACGCGATCGGCACGCCCATCGCGGAGAGACCGAGCGCCAGGCCCACGCCCTGCCAGCAGAGGATCGCCACCCGTGGGCTGCGCTGCGGCCAGGCGGCCACGCTGAGGACCTGCGCGGTCAGCCAGCAGGCCACCACCGCGACGGCGAAATGCACGGCGTACGCCACGACCCGCCCCCTACCGCGCCGGGCCCTCGTCGGCTCCCGGCCGACGCCCCGCCTCCGCGCTCAGGGCGGCCCGCAGCACGTCAGCCTCTGTCCCGGTGACCGAACGGGCGAACCGGACCAGCGCCGCGTCCCGGCTGCCGCCCAGGTCCAACGCGTCCAGCATGAGCTGGGCGATGTGCGCCTCCCGGCTGGCCGCGGGCCGGTAACGCCAGGCCCGCCCCTCCCGCTCACGTTCCACCATGCCCTTGCCGGCGAGCCGGTCCAGCACGGTCATCACCGTCGTGTACGCCAACTCGCGCCCGTCCAGCGCGTCGGCCACCTCACGAACGGTGACACCCCGGCGATCGACCGGCCCGTCCCAGAGCACGTCCATCACCGCCCGCTCAAGCTCCCCCAACCGCGTCACCCCCAAATCCTACCCCCCGTAGTAGAACCCCCACCGCAGACCACCTCGGGCCCGGCCGCAGAGCCGACCCGGAGCTCGACCCGGAGGTAGGGCCCCGCAGGCGTGGACCGGGGTCGCGGTCCGGCGGTACGGGGCCCGGGAGCATCGGCGGCTGGCCCTGTTCCGCAGCGCCGGTACCTGCCGTTGGCGTGCCTGTCGAGCTGCCCCGAATATGGGGCGCCATCCGGCAGGGCGGAGCGCCCGCGATACGGCGGGCGCGTGGGCGCACGGACGGGGCAGCTCGACAGGCGCACCGAAGGCATACCCCGCGCCGACCGCGCGGACAGTGCCGACCGTAGGTTTCCGGGGGGAGCCCGCCCACGGAGGGATCAAGCTTGACCGCCCGGAGTGGGTGGGCTCCCCCCGGAACCCCCCACGCGGTCTCACGCCCCCTTGGGGTGCCAGACGGTCTTGGTTTCCAGCAGCGCCGTCATCCGGGTGACGCCGGGGTCACCGGTCCAGTCGTGGTCGGACGGGACGGGTCGCAGCACCCGCTTGAGGTTCTCCGCCGCCTTGACCTCCAGATCGGTGGCCAGCTCCGGGTCGGTGACGCCGGTCAGGTCGAGGGCGTTGACGTCCAGGTGCGCGGCCAGCGTCGGAGCGGTTTCGGCGACCCGGCCGGTGAGCAGGTTCACCACGCCGGCGGGGAGGTCGCTGGTGGCGAGCGCCTCGGCCAGGGTGATCGCCGCCAGCGGCGCGGTGGGTGAGGTGAGCGTGACGACCGTGTTGCCGGTGACGATGGCGGGGGCGATGACGCTGACCAGGCCGAGTAGCGCCGGCTGTTCCGGGGCGATCACGCCGACCACCCCGGTCGGCTCCGGCGCGGACAGGTTGAAGTACGGGCCGGCGACCGGATTCGCGCCCCCGTACACCTGGGGGAGCTTGTCCGCCCAGCCGGCGTACCAGACCCAGCGGTCGGTGGCGGTGTCGACTTCGTCGGCGGGCACGCCGAGGGCGACGAACTGCTCGCGGCGGCCTTCGAGCATTTCGGCGATGCGGTAGAGGATCTGTCCCCGGTTGTAGGCGGTCGCGCCGGCCCAGCCCTTCACGGCGGTCCGGGCGGCGACCACCGCGTCCCGGACGTCCTTGCGTGAGGAGAGGGCGACATTCGCGTTCTGCACCGGGTATGACCGTCCTGACTCGCTGCGGGGGAACTTCCCGCCGATGAACAGCTTGTACGTCTTCCGCACGGTCACCCGTTCAGACATCGAGGTACCCTTCCAGCCCGTGCCGGCCGCCTTCGCGGCCGTAGCCGGACTCCTTGTAGCCGCCGAACGGCGAGGTCGGGTCGAACTTGTTGAACGTGTTGGCCCAGACCACGCCGGCGCGTAGCCGGTCGGCGGTCCACAGGATCCGGGAGCCCTTCTCCGTCCAGATCCCGGCGGACAGCCCGTACGGCGTGTTGTTGGCCTTCTCCACGGCCTCCGCAGGGGTGCGGAAGGTCAGCACGGACAGCACCGGGCCGAAGATCTCCTCCCGGGCGATCCGGTGCGCCTGGGTGACCCCGGTGAAGATGGTCGGGGCGAACCAGAACCCGCGTTCGGGCAGCTCACAGGCGGGTGACCAGCGTTGCGCGCCTTCGGCGGCGCCGGCGTCGGACAGCTCGGTGATCCGGGCGAGCTGGGCGGCGGAGTTGATCGCGCCGACGTCGGTGTTCTTGTCCAGCGGGTCACCGACGCGCAGCTGGGCCATCCGCCGTTTCAACGATTCGAGGACCTGCTCGGCGACCGACTCCTGAACGAGCAGCCGGGACCCGGCGCAGCAGACGTGGCCCTGGTTGAAGAAGATGCCGGTGACGATCCCCTCGACCGCCTGGTCGATCGGGGCGTCGTCGAAGACGATGTTCGCCGCTTTGCCGCCCAGCTCCAGGGTGAGTTTCTTGCCGGTGCCGGCGACCGCGCGGGCGATGGCCCGACCGACCTCGGTGGAACCGGTGAACGCGACCTTGTCCACACCCGGATGCTCGACCAACGCCCGACCGGTGTCCCCGGCGCCGGTGACGATGTTGACCACGCCCGCCGGCAGGTCAGCCTGCTGACAGATCTCGGCGAACACCAACGCGGTCAACGGGGTCGTCTCGGCCGGTTTGAGCACCACCGTGTTCCCGGCCGCGAGGGCTGGGGCGATCTTCCAGGCCAGCATCAGCAGCGGGAAGTTCCACGGGATGACCTGCGCCGCCACCCCCAACGGCCGCGGATCCGCCCCGAAGCCAGCATGGCCGAGCTTGTCGGCCCAGCCGGCGTAGTAGAAGAAATGCGCGGCGACCAACGGCAGGTCGACATCCCGGGACTCCCGGATCGGTTTGCCGTTGTCCAACGATTCCAGCACCGCCAGCTCACGGGAGCGTTCCTGCACGATCCGGGCGATCCGGTACAGGTACTTCGCCCGGTCCCGGCCCGGCATCGGCCCCCACACCCGCTCGAAGGCCGTCCGGGCCGCCCGGACCGCCCGGTCCACATCCTGCGGGCCGGCCTCGGCGACCTCCGCGAGGACCTCCTCGGAGGCCGGGTTGATCGACTTGAAGCTGCCACCGTCGGTCGGGTCGACGAACCCGCCGTCGACGAACAGCCCGTACGAGGGCTTCAGGTCCACCACCGCACGGGACTCCGGGGCGGGCGCGTACTCAAACATGGGTCAGTCCAGGGTGAAGTAGTCGGGACCGGCATACACACCGGTGGTCAGCTTGGTGCGCTGCATCAACAGATCGTTGAGGAGACTGGACGCCCCGAACCGGAACCAGTCCGGGTCGAGCCAGTCCGCGCCGACCGTCTCGTTGACCAGCACCAGGTACCTGATCGCGTCCTTGGTGTTCTTGATGCCGCCGGCCGGCTTCACACCCACCTGCCGGCCGGTGGCCGCCCGGAAGTCACGCACCGCCTCCAACATCACCAACGTCACCGGCAGCGTCGCCGCCACCGGCACCTTGCCGGTGGACGTCTTGATGAAATCACCGCCGGCCAGCATCGCCAACCACGAGGCACGACGCACGTTGTCGTACGTGGCCAGCTCACCGGTCTCCAGGATCACCTTCAGGTGCGCGTCCCCGCAGGCCTCCTTGACCGCCACGATCTCGTCGTACACCTCCTGGTACCGCCCGGTCAGGAAGGCGCCCCGGTTGATCACCATGTCGATCTCGTCCGCGCCGGCCGCCACGGCGGCCCGGGTGTCGGCGAGCTTGACGTCGAGGGGGGCCTGCCCGGACGGGAACGCGGTCGCCACGCTCGCCAGGCGCACCGCGCTGCCGCGCAGCACCTCGGCCACGTACGGCACCATCGCCGGGTAGACGCAGACCGCGCCGACGTGCGGGCAGGTCGGGTCGGCCGGGTCGGGTCGCAACGCCTTCGCCGCGAGAGCCCGCACCTTCCCCGGAGTGTCGGCCCCCTCCAGGGTGGTCAGGTCGACCATCCGGATCGCCAGGTCGACCGCCTGCGCCTTGGCGGTGGTCTTGATGGACCGGGTGCCGAAGTGGGCCGCCCGCTGCTCCGCGCCGACCTGGTCCACCCCGGGCAGGCCGTGCAGGAAGGCACGCAGAGCGGTCTGGGATCGTCCCAGCTCGGAGAGATCCGACCGGGCCGACGTCGTTGTCGCCGTCATGCCGGGAAGTCTACGCACCGGACGCGGGGGTGATTCTGGTCACACGACCGGGGTCGGCCTCGTCACCTCCGGCCCGCCCGACCACCTGAGGTCGGTCGCCGCCCGAACCCGGCCCGCCCGACGTTGGGTAGGTTGACGAGCGTGGACGTACACGTGATCGACCATCCGCTCGCCCAGTCGCGGCTCACCGCCATGCGGGACGCCCGCACCGACTCCTCCACCTTCCGGGCGGCGCTGCACGAGCTGACCACCATGCTGGTGTACGAGGCGGCCCGCTCGTTCCCGGTGGAGAAGTACCCGGTGAGCACGCCGGTCACCGACACCGAGGGCACCCGGCTGGCCAACCCGCCGCTGCTGGTGCCGGTGCTGCGCGCCGGCCTCGGGATGGCCGACGCCGCGCTCGGTCTGCTGCCGGAGTCCTCGATGGGGTTCGTCGGGCTGGCCCGCGACGAGGAGACCTACGAGCCGCGCGCCTACATGGAGTCGCTGCCCCGGGAGCTGAGCGGCCTGCCGGTGCTGGTGCTCGACCCGATGCTGGCCACCGGCGGCTCGCTCGAGCACTGCTGCCGGCTGCTCGCCGACCGGGGCTGCACCGACATCACCGTGCTCTGCGTGCTGGCCGCGCCGGTCGGCATCGAGCGGCTGGCCCGTTCCGGCCTGCCGTTGCGCCTGGTGACCGCCTCGATCGACCAGGAGCTCAACGACCGGAAGTTCATCGTTCCCGGTCTCGGGGACGCCGGCGACCGGCAGTTCGGCGGCATGCCCCGGTTCTGACGTTTTTCCCGCTGCCGTGCCGGGTCGGGCGGAGACGCGTGCGCGGGGCGGCGCGCACCCGCTACCGTCTCCGGCCATGACTGGTGTTGCGCTTGCCGAAGAGTTGCTGCTCCTCGCGTACGACGACGAAACCGGCAAGGCGACGATGCCGCGGATCAGCCTTGACCTCGGCATGGCCGCCGCGGTCCTGGTGGAGCTCGCGCTCGCCGGCCGGATCGCCTACTCCAACGGCGCCCTGGTGGTGGTCGACCCGACGCCGACCGGTGAGCCGATCCTCGACGACGTGCTCGGCCGGGTCGTCGCCGACGACACCCCGCGCAGCCCCTCGTCGTGGGTGCAGCGGCTGCGGCACGGCCTACGCGACAAGATCCTCGGGGACCTGTGCCGGCGGGGCGTGGTGCGCGACGTCGACGAGACCGAGCTGGGCTTCATCCACGTCCACCGGTACCCGACGGTCGACGCCTCGGTGGAGCAGGACACCCGGCGGCGGCTCGCCGAAGCCCTCACCAACGGACCGGTTCCCGACGAGCGGACCGCCGCGCTGGCCACCCTGGTGCTGTCGGTCCGGATGGAGCCCGCCCTCGGGCTGACCGGCGACGCGGTCGACGCCGCCCACCGCCGGCTGGAGGAGATCGCCGGCGGCGCCGGCTTCTCCGGGGACGTCGCCCTGGAGGACTCGGTGGTCCGCCCCTCGGTGGCGCTCGTCGTCTCCGCCCTCGGCCGCGCCGTCGACCAGGCCCTCGGCAAACGCCCCTGACCCGCCTGCGGTGCTTCGCCCCGTCATACGTCAAACCGGGTCAGGCCCAGCGGGCCACCGAGTCCTCCAGGCTGACGTTCCCGGAGAAGCCGGTCCATCCGGCATCTCCTCCAGCCGCTCACTCACCGTCCGGCAAAGTTCAGGTCGTCTGTGATGAACTTTCGACATGCGCCCCTACGTGCCCATGTACCGCAGGATCTTGAACGATCTACGGGTCAAGATCGAGCGTGGGCTACTCAAGCCAGGGGACAAGCTGCCGACCACCAAGGAACTCGCGGACGAGTACCAGACCTCGGTAGGCACCGCCCGAAAGGCCGTGGAGATCCTGCTGGAGGCCGGGGTGGTCGAAGGCCGACAAGGACTCGGAGTCTTCGTGCCCGACGAATAGGTGCCCTGACTTCAGAGCGCAGGCCGCGCAATGACCCAGGCTCGCGTACTACATTCCTGAGTCTTCTTCCGCAGGAAGTCCATCCGGAGCCCCTGCACCAGCAGCACCGCCAACAGCCTCGGCTTGTTCTACCGGCAACCAGGCATTGAGACACTGAACGGCCTGCCAGGATCGATCCTGGCAGGCCGTTGTTACGCCTGGTGCCCGGCTCGAAGTGCGTCCGGGATTAGGCGATCCGCTGACGGTACTGGTGCTTGCACGGCTCGGCCTTGTAAACCAGCTCGTCCACGTCGCGGTACAGGTGGACCGGGCCACCAGACTGAGGCTTCAGCGATTGGAGTTCCGGCCCGTTTACATCGGTGATGGTCTGCTTGCATCCGTTCTCCGGGCACTGACGGCCCGGAACCGGCTCTTCGTTCACATGCGTCCCTTCGGCACGGGTGGGCCGCAGCGAGCGCATCTCGGACGGATATCCCAGATCAGAGGGACTGTGTGCTCCTCGGGTCAACCCCAGCGTGTTCGACGCGTCAACGTCTGCCGGCCCTACCAGGCTGCGCCTGCTGGAATCATCGACGGTGCCAGCACAGCGAAGCGCCCGCCCCTGTTGTGGGGACGGGCGCTTTGTGCGTGTTTGCGGTCAGGACCGGCCGGAGACCTCGGCGACGAAGGCCCGCCAAGCCGAAGGGGTGAAGGTGAGCATGCCGTTGTCCCGGTCCTTCGTGTCTCGAACGAGCACGACACCGGGAAGGTCGTCGGCGACCTCGACGCATGCGCCGCCGTTGCTGCCGCTTTTGGTGCTCTTGCGCCACTGCACGCCGGTCATGTCCATGATGCTGCCGCTCTCCTGATTAGGTCGAGGGACTGCGCCCGGGGTAGGGAATCGCCTACTATGCGTGCCCACCTGCGCTCCAGGGTAGCAATTTCTGTTGCTTCATCGGTGATCAGCGCTCTGACCTGGCCGTCCTGGTGCGCCACCCGCGCGCCGTCCGGCAACTCGGCCAAGATGAACGACCCGCCCATCCCGAGGTACATCGGCGTGTCGGCCGGTACGACGTGCACCTGAAGGCCAGGCAGCTCGGCGCGCTCTGCGATGTGCTCGCACTGCTGGCGCATCAATGTGCCGTCGGGTCCGACCTGCCGCCGGAGGACGGCCTCGTCGAGCACGGTGACGATCATCGGGGGCCGTGGGCGGTGAAGGATGGCCTGCCGCTGGAGCCGCGCCGACGTGAGTTCGTCGATCTCATCGGCGCTGTAATTCGCCATCACGAGGGTGGCCCGCGCGTATGCCTCGGTCTGGAGCAGGCCCGGCACCCATGCGAGTTCAAACCAGCGCAGGGCCACCGCCTCATGTTCAATCTCGGCCCAAGGACGGAACCAGGCAGGCTCCCTACGCTTTAGTACGTCCGGCCAAAGGTCCCCTACGTCCCGGCCGAGAAGAGAGGCGATCTGCGACCGGTGACGGGGACGTGGCACGCGTCCAGGGTTCACCCAGCGCTGGGCCGTCTTCGGATCAACGCCTATCTGACCTGCGAGGCTTTCCGCCGTCTCGCCCGCCTCTGCCATGGCCGCGATGAGTCCATGGTTCACAACGCCTCCTCAATGGACGTCCTGAGCGTCCCATTGACCTTAGCTAACGCTGTGTATCGGTCCCATTGCACAAGGCAGGGTGGCTTTCAGATGGCGCGACCGGTGGAGGACTCCCAGCCCACCGACCCTGTTCCTACCGGCCGCCCGGTCCTTCCGATGAAAGCCCACCGTCTCGGGAGAAAGCGAGAGGGCTCATGGTCTTCGAAGACGTACCGGTCGTGTTGTTCGGCGGGCTGGTGCCGGGTTTCCTGCTCGGCCTGTTCGCGTTCCGGGTGAAGGCACGGTGGTGTCCGCGCTGCGGGGAGTCCACCCAGGCCATTCCACCGGCGGGAGGGGACCGGTGAGCGTCCCGCACCGCCGCGACCACAACTCCGTACCGCTGGGGCGGCGGGTGGCCGAGCTGCGGGCCCGCCGGGGCATGAGCCAGCAGACCTTCGCCGACCGGCTCGGCAAGTCCAAGAGCTGGGTCGACAAGGTCGAGCGCGGCGTACGCCGGCTCGACCGCTACTCGGTGATCCGGGAGATCGCCGACGCCCTGCGCCTCGACCCGGCAGTCCTGCTCGGCCCCCGCCAACCGTCACTCACCGCCCAAGGCCTGGACGGGGTCGACGCCGTCCGCGCCGCCCTCGCCCACTACCACCGCCGACCCGCCCGGACGGTCACGGCCCAACAGGCCGCCCGGCAGGTCGGCTACGCCTGGCTGGCCTACCAGCACGCCCGCTACCCACAACTGCTCCACGCGCTGCCCGACCTGCTCGACGCCACCCACGGCACCCGGAGCCTGCTCGTGTCCAGCTACCGGATCACCGCCGCCGTCCTGATCAAACTCGACCACCCCGGCCCCGCCTGGCTGGCCGCCGACCGGGCCGTCACCACCGCCGCCGAGGCACCCACCCTCACCGCCACCGCCATCGTCGCGGTCACCCAGGCCCTCCGCGCGCTCGGTCACCACCACCTCGCGCTCGTCGCCGCCCTCACCACCGCGGACACCACCGACGACCCCCACCTGCAAGGAACACTGTTCCTCCAGGCCGGGCTCGCCGCCGCCGGCGACGGCGACCGCCGCAACGCCCACGACCTGCTCGACCACGCCGCCGAACTCGCCGACCGACACACCGGCGACCACACCGACCCACACCACACCCACTTCGGGCCCACCGTCGTCGCGCTTGCCCGCTCCCTCGCCGCACACCGACTCGGCGACACCACCGACGCCATCCGACGACACGACCACGCCGTACGCGGTGACGGCTGGCGACGGCTCCCCGCCGAACACCGCGCCGCCCACCTGGTCGACATCACCCGCGCCCACCTCGACGCCGGCGACAGCACCCGGGCCGGGCAGGCGCTGCTCGACGCCGACCGGACCGCCCCCGCCGAGGTCCGTGACCGCCCTGCCGCCCGTACCCTGCTCGCCGAGATCATGCGGCACGGCCCGGCGGCGGCCGACGTCGCCCGACTGGCCACCATCCTCGGCCTGACCCGCCCAGGCGGCCCTGACGGTCGGGCGTCCGGGGGGTGACGCGCCGAATGTTCCCGCCATTTAGTTGACAGCGAAAATATCGGAGCGGATCGTAGGCATCGATAGAGGCGATTCGATCCCGAATCGGGGGCCTCGTCGTGATTCTCCCTGACCACCGCTCAGGAAGGACGGCCATGCGCAGATCCACCACCCGGATCGCCGCCGGCGCCGCTGCCGCGCTGATCGCCACGCTGACGATGACGGCGCCGGGATCACCGGCCGCGGCCGACGACCTCCCGTCGCCGTGGCCCCCCGACGGCCTCACGTTCACCGCCAACTACCCGCACAGGATCGTCGGCCAGCAGGCCGTACCGGACGACGTGTGCCGCCCGGTGCCGGCGGAGGCGACCTTCGTGCATGCCTGGACGAACGGCTTCACCATCGTCGAGGGCTACCGGGAAGCCGACTGCCAGGGCGAGTGGGAGCTCCTCAACAACTTCCACAGCTGGCACGAGGGCGAGTACGTCTCGTACCGCGCGCCCGTCTACGTGCCGCCCAACTGACCAGTACTCCGGTGACCGTAGCGGACGGCAGTGGACCCGCCACCGAGGGTTTCCGGGGGGAGCCCGCCCACGCAGGGATCAAGCTTGACCGCCCGGAGTGGGTGGGCTCCCCCCGGAAACCCACCCCCACACCGAGTCAGAGAGCAAGCACAGCAGCGACCTCGGCGCGCAGAGCGGCGACGGCACTGACCGCCCGCCCCCGGGCGGCGGCCACGTCGCCGTCGGGCACCGGCTCCACCACCTCCAGGTACGCCTTGAGCTTCGGCTCGGTGCCGGAGGGCCGGATCACCACCCGGGCCGTGTCGGTGCGCAGGATCACCACGTCCGCCCCGGGCAGCAAATCCTGCGCCGAGGTGACCGGCCGACCGAGCAGCGTGGTCGGGGTGGCCGCCCGGACCCGGGCCATCGCGTCGGCGATCAGTCGCAGGTCGGTCACCCGGACGGCGTACTGGTCGGTGTGGTGCACCCCGAACTCGGCGGCCAACTCGTCGAGCCGGTCGGTGAGCGTACGGCCCTGGGCCCGCAGCCCGGCGGCCAGCTCGGCGACGGTCAGCGCGGCGGTGATGCCGTCCTTGTCCCGGACGTGCTCCGGGGCGACGCAGTAACCGAGCGCCTCCTCGTACCCGTAGACCAGCGGCTCGACGCCGTCCCCGGCCCGGACGATCCACTTGAACCCGGTGAGCGTCTCGTCGTACGGCAGCTCCCGGGCCGCGCACATGGCCCGCAGCAGCGACGACGAGACGATCGTGGTGGCGTACAGGCCCCGGACGCCCCGGCGCATCAGATGGTCGGCGAGCAGCACGCCCACCTCGTCGCCGCGCAGCATCCGCCAGCCTCCGGCCGCCCTGTCGGGGACGACCACGGCGCACCGGTCGGCGTCCGGGTCGTTGGCGATGGCCAGGTCCGCCCCGATCGACCCGGCGAGCGCCACGAGCCGGTCCACCGCGCCCGGCTCCTCCGGGTTGGGGAACGCCACGGTGGGGAACGTGCCGTCCGGCTCGGTCTGCTCGGGCACCACCCCGGGCACCCCGAAACCGGCCCGGCTGAACGCCGCGGTGAGCACCGCCGCGCCCACCCCGTGCAGCGGCGTGTACGCCACCTTGAGCCGGCGCGGGCCGTCCGGGTCGATCACCTCGACGGCCGACCTGACGTACCCGACGGCCAGGTCGTCGCCGAGCACGTGGCCGGGCGGGCCGAGCGGCACCTCGGCCAGCGGGCCGACCGCCCGGATGGCGGCCTCGATGCCCCGGTCGGCGGGCGGCACGATCTGCGCGCCGGCCCCGGTCGCCCCGCCGAGCCGCTCGCCCAGGTAGACCTTGTAGCCGTTGTCCTCGGGCGGGTTGTGGCTGGCGGTCACCATCACCCCGGCCGCCGCCGACAGGTGCCGCACCGCGTACGCCAGCACCGGGGTGGGCAGCGGGCGGGGCAGCAGCAGCGCGGGGCGTCCCGCCCCGGTGGCGACCTCGGCGGTGCGTTCGGCGAACTCCTTCGAGCCGCGCCGGGCGTCGTACCCGATGACCAGCGGGCCGGTGGCGTCCTCGGCGGCGAGCCAGGCGACCAGACCGGCCGCGGCCTGGGTGACCACCGCGAGGTTCATGCCGTTCGGTCCGGCGCGCAGCGGGCCGCGCAGGCCGGCGGTGCCGAAGGTCAGCGGCCCGGCGAACCGGTCGGCCAGCTCCGGGGCGCTGGCCGGCAGCCGGTCGAGGACGTCCTGGAGCTCCTCCCGGCTGGCCGGGTCGGGGTCGTCGTCGAGCCAGCGCCCGGCCCGGGCACGCAGGTCGTCGAGGTCAGTGGGTTCCGCCGCCATGCCCCTTGATAGCACGGCGGCGGATCACCACGCCCCGCCGGCCCGCGTCAGCCGGCGCGCCCGGCGTCGGCGGTTCAGCCGGCGTCGGTCAACTGGAACGACTTGACCATCTCGTCGAAGATCGGCTTGCTCTCGGCGAACCGGGAGTCGGTGGCGGTCAGGTAGAACGAGTACGCCTTGCCGTCGTGCACGACGCCCCGCCACACCCCGTGCCGCTTGGCGTCCCCCTCGCCGCAGGTGTACTCCAACTGCGCCGCCGTCTTCCCGGCCAGCTCCTGCTCCTCCAGGGCGAGCTGCTCGTACGGCTTGGCGCAGGAGTCCCGGGTGCGCAGGCCGTCCGCGGCGACCTCGGCCCACCGCATCGAGGTCGTCCGGAACGGCTCGATGATGATCCGGACCCGCCGGCCGCTGTCCTCCGGGTCGGTGTAGTCGGTGTAGCTGCCGCCGCTGGCCTGCTTCCAGCCCTTCGGCACCAGCACGGTGACGCCCCGCGCCGAGTGCTCCGCCAGCTCCAGGGCGGGCGCCGGTGACGCGGTAGCGCTGGGCTGGGCCTGCGGGACCGGTGGCGTCTCGTCGTCCCCGCCGCTGACCGCGAGGATCAGGCCGACCAGCAGCACCGCGACCAGCCCACCGGCGGCGGCGAGCTGGACCTTGCGCGGCCACCGCCGTACCCGCCCGAGCAGGCCACCGCCGTCGCTGCCCGGCCCGGGGGCCGGCGGGCCGCCGGCGGTCGCCCACGGTGGCGTGCCGGCGACGCCCGGGGACGTCGACCACGGGCTGCCCGTCGACCCGGCGTACCCGCCGCCGAGGCGCTGGGTGGCGTCGGCCGGGCCGCCGGCCTGCGGGACCGCCTGGGTGACCTCGGGCGGTCGTCCGTAGGCGCCGCCGATGCGTTGGGTGGCCTCCGACTGCCGGGCGCCGCCGACGGTCGGCAACCCGCCCTTGACCGTGGCGTCGAACCCGCCCCTGGCCGTGGTGTCGAAGGCGGTGGTGTCGGCGCCGCCCCGGGCGACCGGGTCGAAGCCGGCGGCCATCGGCGCGGGGCCGAAACCGCTCCTGGCGTCGCCGTCGGGCCCGCCCTTGGCGTCACCGGCGCGGCCGAGGTGGACCGTGGGGGCGGTGTCCTGCCGGACCGGCGTGGTGGCGTCGGCCGCGCCCGGCTCGCCGCGACCGCCGTACGTGGTGCCCGGACCCTTGCTCCGGGCGGTCGACGGGGGCATCGCTCCGGTCGGGGTGTGCAGCGGGCCGGCGAGCGCGTCCGCGCTGGTGTCCGCCAGGGCGGACGTCGCCGGGGCGGTCTTCGGCTGCCCGCCCCGGCGCAGCGCGGCGAGCCGGTCGGTGAGCGACTCCTCGGGCGCGATCATCGCCCGCCCGCCGATCTGCCCGGCCGGCTTGGGCTCCTCCACCCGCGCCGGCGTCGGCGGGGTGGACCGGGGCACCGGCACCACCGCGTACGGGTCGGTGACCGAGTTGACCGCCGCCGCGTTGCTGGCCAGCGGACCGGCCAGCAGCTCGCGCAGCATGGCCCGGGAGGTGTGCACGTCGAAGCGGCGGGCCGGGTCCTTCTCCAGCAGACCCATCAGCACCCGGGTCAGCGGGCCGCTACGGCTCGGCGGGGCCGGCTCGTCCTCGACCACCGAGTGCATCGTCTCGATCGGGTCGCCCTTGTCGAACGGGGGGCGCCCCTCGACCGCGGTGTAGAGCGTCACGCCCAGCGAGAACAGGTCGCTCGGCGGGCCGAAATCCTGCCCCATGGCCCGCTCGGGCGAGATGAAGTGCGGCGAGCCGAGCACCATGCCCGGGGTGGTGAGCTGCACGTCGGTGGGCATCCGGGCGACACCGAAGTCGGTGAGCACGCAGCGACCGTCGGTGCAGATCAGCACGTTCGCCGGTTTGACGTCCCGGTGCAGCACGCTCATCGCGTGCGCCACCTCCAGCGCGCCGAGCAGCGCTATGCCGATCTTGGCGACCGCGCGGGGTGGCAGCGGGCCGTCCTCGATGACCATGTCGGCGAGGCTGCGGGCGTCCAGCAGCTCCATCACGATCCACGGGCGGCCGTTCTCGGTGACCACGTCGTAGACCTGCACCACGGCCGGATGCTGGATGGCCGCGGCGGCCCGGGCCTCGCGGAGGGTGCGTTCGTACATCGCGTCGCGGTCGCTGGGCGCCAGGCCCGGCGGGAGGACGACCTCCTTGACCGCCACGTCTCGTCGGAGAAGCGTGTCTGTGGCCCGCCAGACCGTGCCCATGCCGCCGTTGCCCACCGGGGAGCGCAGCTCGTAGCGACCACCGATGGTGGTGCCGGGGGCTGCACGCCCGTTGGGTGGACTGGCCGGTCCGCCGCTCCACGTCGGGATCTGAGTCACAGAAAAGCCACCGGAGTAAATCGAGGGGGCTGGGACACAACCCCTCTATCTTGCGGGTTCCGACACCCGATGCGAAAGCCGACGCGGCGGGCGTTCTTCCACGTACGACCATACGTGCTGCTCTCCGGCCCGCCCGTACGGCCTCGTCCTCGCGGCTGTGCGCAATCCCTCATCCCCGCTTCGAGCAGGGCGTCCTACCATCCGGTGATGAGCGAACCGCGGTCCAGCGAGTCCGGTTTTCCGATCAGGGGCGTCTACACGGCGGCCGACCTCCCCGAGGACGTCGCCGCCCGGACCGGCGGCCCCGGCGAGTACCCGTACACCCGTGGGGTCTACCCGACGATGTACACCTCGCGGCCGTGGACCATGCGGCAGTACGCGGGCTTCGGCACCGCCGCCGAGTCCAACGCCCGCTACCACCAGCTCCTGCGGGCCGGCACGATGGGGCTGTCCGTCGCGTTCGACCTGCCCACCCAGATGGGGTACGACTCGGACGACCCGATCGCGCACGGCGAGGTCGGCAAGGTCGGGGTGGCGATCGACTCGATCGAGGACATGCGGACGCTGTTCGACGGCATCCCGCTGGACAGGGTCTCCACCTCGATGACGATCAACGCGCCCGGCTCGGTGCTGCTCCTGCTCTACCAGCTCGTCGCCGAGGAGAACGGCGTCGCCGGCTCGGCCCTCAACGGCACCATCCAGAACGACATCCTCAAGGAGTACATCGCCCGGGGGACGTACATCTTCCCGCCGAAGCCGTCGCTGCGGCTGGTCGCCGACACCTTCGCGTACTGTCGCAAGGAGGTGCCGAAGTGGAACACCATCTCCATCTCCGGCTACCACATGGCCGAGGCCGGCGCGACGCCCGTGCAGGAGATCGCGTTCACCCTGGCCAACGGGGTCGAGTACGTCCGCGCGGCGATCGCCGCCGGGCTGGCCGTGGACGACTTCGCGCCCCGGCTGTCGTTCTTCTTCGTGGCCCGGACGACCCTGCTGGAGGAGGTCGCCAAGTTCCGGGCGGCCCGGCGGATCTGGGCCCGGCTGATGCGCGACGAGTTCGGGGCGAAGAATCCGAAGTCGATGATGCTGCGCTTCCACACCCAGACGGCCGGGGTGCAGCTCACCGCCCAGCAGCCCGAGGTGAACCTGGTCCGGGTGGCGGTCCAGGGGCTCGGCGCGGTGCTCGGCGGCACCCAGTCGCTGCACACCAACAGCTTCGACGAGGCCATCGCGCTGCCCACCGAGAAGGCCGCCCGGCTGGCCCTGCGCACCCAGCAGGTGCTGGCGTACGAGACGGACCTGACCGCCACCGTCGACCCGTTCGCCGGCTCGTACGTGGTGGAGGCGATGACCGCCGAGATCGAGGCGGCGGTGGACGAGCTGATGACCCGGGTCGCCGACCACGGCTCGGTGGTGGACGCGATCGAGGCCGGCTTCCAGAAGCGCGAGATCGAGCAGTCCGCGTACCGGATGGCGCAGGAGATCGACTCCGGCGAGCGGGTGGTGGTCGGCCTCAACCGGTTCACGGTCGACGAGGAGGAGCCGTACGAGCCGCTGCGGGTGGACCCGGCGATCGAGTCGGCCCAGGCCGACCGGTTGGCCCGGCTGCGCGCCGACCGGGACGCCGGCGCCGTCGAGCGGGCCCTCGCCGGGCTGCGGGCCGCCGCCGAGGGCACGGAGAACGTGCTGTTCCCGATGCGGGAGGCGCTGCGGGCGCGGGCCACCGTGGGCGAGGTGTGCGGCACGCTGCGCCAGGTCTGGGGCGTCTACCGCCCCACCGACCGGTTCTGACCTCGTTCGTTTCCGGTAACGGTGGTGTCGCCCGCCGGGGGGCGCCACCGTTTCGCTGATCCGGCTGTCGGATGGGTGTCGGAGTGGATCCCGAACCAGCCGGGCAATGCGACAATTCGGAACGAAAATCGCCGATTCCAGGTGACCGGTCACTGTCGTCCCGCTGGTTACGCGGCGTAGGAGGGGTGGGACAGATGAGGCCGTCCGACCGCGATCCACCTGCTGTCTCGTACGCCGCGGAGCGCTCCGACCAGGGGTGGAGTGACGCTTCGCGGTCCGACGATCACCGTAACGAAGTTGCGCAGCGTCACCGTCGACGGTCTAGGCTGTCCGAGTCCCATTCCACCGACAGTGATCGAGAAACCGACGTGACGAGTGCGTTGACGCTGCCCAACGGCAGCCATCCGGTGTCGTCCCGACCCGAGGCGCCTGCCGGATCCCAGCCCCTGCCGTTCGAGCTGGACCATCTGCTCACGCTCCGGGCGCCCGGTCTCGTCGCCACCCGTCGGCACATCCACTCCCATCCGGAGCTCTCCGGCGAGGAGTTCGAGACGGCCGCCCTGATCGCCCGGGAGCTGTCCCTGGCCGGGCTGCGCCCCCGGATGCTGCCCAAGGGCAACGGGGTGATCTGCGACATCGACGGTCGCCCGGACGGCCCGGTGGTCGCGCTGCGGGCCGACATCGACGCGTTGCCGCTGACCGACGCCAAGGACGTGCCGTACCGCTCCACGGTCGACGGGGTCTGCCACGCCTGCGGGCACGACGTGCACACCACCGTGCTGCTCGGCGTCGGCATGCTGCTGGCCCAGCTCGCCGACCTCGGTGAGCTGCCCGGCCGGGTCCGGCTGATCTTCCAGCCGGCCGAGGAGATCCTGCCCTGCGGCTCGCTGGAGGTCATCGAGGCCGGCGGGCTGGAGGACGTCGCCCAGATCTTCGCCCTGCACTGCGACCCGAACCTGCCGGTCGGGCAGATCGGCCTGCGGGTCGGCCCGATCACCGCCGCCGCCGACAACGTCACCGTCCGACTGACCGGGCCGGGCGGCCACACCGCCCGGCCGCACCTCACCGTCGACCTCGTCGACGCGCTGGGTCGCCTGGTCACCGAGGTGCCGGCGCTGGTCAGTCGCCGGGTGGCGGCCAGCAGCGGGCTGCTGCTGGTGTTCGGTCAGGCGTCCGCCGGCACCCGCTACAACGTCATCCCGTCCGAGGCGGTCGCCGCCGGCACCCTGCGGGTGATGGACCGGGACGCCTGGGAGGAAGCTCCCAAGATCGTGGCCCAGGTGGTGCGGGACGTCCTCGCGCCCACCGGCGCCACCGTCGACCTGGAGTACCTGCGGGGCCGCCCGCCGGTCAGCAACGACGCGCGGGCGATCCAGGTGCTCACCGCCGCCACCGCCGACACGCTCGGCCCGGAGGGGATCGCGGAGACCCCGCAGAGCATGGGCGGTGAGGACTTCTCCTGGTACCTGGAGTACGTCCCCGGCGCCCTGGCCCGGCTCGGCGTCGGCCGGTCCGGACCCAACCTGGACCTGCACCGCCCGTCCTTCGACGTGGACGAGCGGTGCATCACCGTCGGCGTCCGACTCATGGTGCAGACCGCGCTCCGGGCGCTGGCGGCGGTCCGCTGACCCCGGGCGCGGTCCCGGTGGGGGTGGCCGACGTCGGCTGACCCGTGGGCGTGCCCGTGGGTCCACCGGCGGGCCGGACCGGGCCCGACGGGTCACCGGGCCCGTCAGCGGACGGGTAGGGTCCGGGCCCACCGGCGGGGGCCGGCGGCATCGGCCCGACGCGCGGGCGCGGCAGCGGCCCGGCGGTGGGGGCCGGTGACGTGGGACGCCGGCGGCGGCGCAGCAGCCGCCAGGCCAGCCAGGCCGGCAGGCCGAACGCGACCAGCCACGGCAGCAGCGCCCCGATCAGGGTGACCAGCACGGTGACCGACTCCAGGAAGACCCGCCAGCTTTCGGTCAGCCCGGCCCAGAAGCCGCTCTCCCCGGTCTCCACCGGCCGGGCGTTCGGCCCGACCAGCGTCACGGTGAGCGTGGAGAGCGCGGTCAGGTCGGCCAGCCGGCGCTTCTTCGCCTCCAGCGAGGCCAGGTCGGCCTCGCGGCGGCCCAGCTCGTTCTCCAGCGACACCAGGTCGCCGATGGAGGTGGCCCGGGACAGCAGCCGGCGGGCGTTGTCCACCCGGGCCCGCTGGGTGACGATCCGGGCGTCCAGGTCGACGGTCTCCTCGGTGACGTCCTCGGTATGGATCTCCCGTCGTTGCTGGCGGCCCAGCTTCGCGACCTCGTCGACCGCGCCGGTGAACTTCGCCGCCGGCACCCGCAGCTCCAGCTCGGCGCGGGCGTCGGAGTCGACGGTGCGCCGCTGGTCGCCGCCGACGAACCCGCCGACAGCGGTGGCCAACGCGGTCACCTCCCGGGCCGCCTGGTCGACGTCCTTCACCTCGACCATGATCGACCCGCGGTAGACGATGGCCCGCTGGTCCACCCGCAGGTCCGCGCCGGCCCCGCCACGCTGCGTGGCGGCGGCGTCCCCACCCTGGTCGGCGTCGCCCTGCTCCGGCGCGGCGGCCGGGGGCACGTTCGCCGGGGCGTCGGCCGCGTTCTCGTCGCCGCCCGAGTCGCTGCTGCTGCATCCGCTGACGGCGAGCGCCGCGGCCAGCCCCAACGTGAGAGCCGCCGCACCCCAGCGGCGGCGTCCGATGTCGACCATGTTCGCTCCGTTCTCCGAGGCCCGTCCCGGTCGGCTGCCCGACCCGCGGACACGGGCGATCGATCAGACGAGACGCGATCCCGGTCGCGTTCCGGCAGACTGCGCTTCAGAAACGTCACGATTCGGTTGTCGAGGAGTCACGAATGCGGTTGACCAAGTACGGACACTCCTGTGTCCGCGTCGAGCACGACGGCGGGGTGCTCGTCGTCGACCCGGGCACGTTCAGCGAGACGGCCGAGGCGCTCGACGGCGCGGACGCGGTGCTCGTCACGCACCAGCACCCGGACCACGTCGACGCCGCCGCGCTGGCCCGGCAGCTCGACCGCCGCCCGTTCACCCTGTACGGGCCGGCCGCGCTGGCCGGCGCCGTGGACGGGCTGCCCGACGTGCTGAGCCCCGTCGAGGTCGGGCAGTCGTTCACCGCCGCCGGCATCCCGGTGCGCGCGTACGGCGGTCGGCACGCCGTGATCCACCCCGACATCCCGGTCGTCGACAACCTCGGGTACCTGATCGACGACGTGGTCTACCACCCGGGGGACGCGCTGGTCGCCCCGGACGACGTGGAGATCGACACGCTGTTCCTGCCGATCCACGCGCCGTGGGCGAAGTTCTCCGAGTCCCTGGACTTCCTCCGGGCGGTCGCCCCGCGTCGCGCGTACGCCCTGCACGACGGGTTGCTCAACGCCAACGGGCTCGGTGTGCTGGACGCCAACTTCCGGCGGTTGTCCACCGTCGACTACCGCCGGCTGGAGCCGGGCGCCCGG
This sequence comes from Micromonospora sp. WMMD882, assembly GCF_027497255.1. Classification (NCBI taxonomy): domain Bacteria; kingdom Bacillati; phylum Actinomycetota; class Actinomycetes; order Micromonosporales; family Micromonosporaceae; genus Micromonospora; species Micromonospora sp. WMMD882. Next base: position 3,513,559 of record NZ_CP114903.1, on the reverse strand, counting down.
ATCGACGTCTGAGGCGATGGCCGCCCCCTCCCGTGACCTGCTGCGCCGGCTCTACGGCACGCCACCGGACGGGTTCGTGGCCGTCCGGGACGCCGCCGTGGCCGAGACCCGCCGGGCGGGCGACCCGGCGACCGCCCGGGAGATCGCCCGGCTGCGCCGACCGACGGTGGCGGCCTGGCTGGTCAACCTGCTGGCCATCCGGCGACCCGAGCTGGTCGCCGACCTGACTGCGCTGGCCGACGCGCTCCGCGCCGCCCAGCGCGACCTGCGCGGCCCGAAACTGCGGGAACTCTCCGCCCAGCGGCGCGCGGTGGTCGCCGCGCTGGTGGCCGAGGCCCGCGCCCTGGCCGCCGGCACGGAGGGCGCGCCGCCGGCCACCCGGCTGCCGCTGGCCGAGGTCGAGGCGACCCTCAACGCGGCGCTCTCCGACACCGGGGTGGCCGAGCAGGTCCGCTCCGGGCGGCTGCTGCGGGCGGTCAGCCACTCCGGCTTCGGCGAGGTGCCCCGGCCGCAGCTCCGGCTGGTCACCGACGACACCGCCGGTACGGCGCCCGACGACACCGCCGGTACGGCGCCCGACGGGCCGCCGTCAGCCCCGGACACCCGGTCGGGAACCACCGGGCGGGGCCGGGCCGACCGGGTGACCGGCGCGGCCGACCGGGCCGACCAGGTGGCCGGGGCGGCAGCCGACCGGGCCGCACGTCGGGCCGAACGGGAGGAACGGGCGGAACGGGACCGGCGGCGACGCGTCCTGGAGCGGGAGCTGACGAAGGCGCGTACCGGTCAGGAACGGGCGGCGGCGGACCTGGCCGGCGCGACGCGGGCCGAGCGGGACGCCGCCGACGACCTGGCCGCCGTCGAGGCCGAGCTGGCCGAGGTGGAACGCCGTCGGGCCGTCGCCGAGCAGGAGGTCAGCCGGCGCAAACTGGCCCGTCGGGCCGCCGAGCGGGCCGTCGCGGTGGCCCGGCGGCACACCGGCGAGGTCGAGGCGGCCCTGGAGGCGCTGCTGCGCGAGGACACCCCCACGGGTGCGGACGACGACCCGGCCCGCTGAGCGCCGGACCGGCGTACCGTGGGCGGCCCGGTCGGGTCGCCGGTCAGGGGTACGACCTGCTCGCGTACCGTGACCGCGCAGACTGAGGGGGTGTCGGACGTGCTACGCGGACGCGGTGCCGGTGGGCCGGGACCGCAGCTCCATGACGTAGTCGTCGGGCGCGCCCGCCTTCTCGGCCGCGGTGGCGATCTCGGAGAGGTACCACGCGGTCGGCAGCCCGCCCTCGTACCCGGCGAAGACGTAGACCCAGGCGGTCACGTCGCCGTCCAGGGTCGAGACCCGCACGTGCAGCTTGCGGTACGTGCCGGCGACCACCCCCTCCATCTCGTCGAGGTGGGCGGCGTCGAAGGGGTGGATGTCGTAGAGCGCCACGAACACCCGGTCGCCGGGGGACTCGACGATGGTGCTGACCGCGCCCTCCCAGCCGATCTCGCCCTCGCCGGCGAAGGTCAGCCGCCAGCCTTCCAGCCAGCCGACACCGACCATCGGCGAGTGCGGGCAGTAGGCGCGCATCCGGGCGGGGTCCAGGTTTGAGCCGTAGGCGGCGTAATGACGCACGGCGATGACGATAGCCCGGCGGACGGGCGGGGGAGAATACGAACGGTGCGTGTCGGGCAGGTTGGGGAAGAGAAAATCGGTACGGGAAGCGACGGAGGGCGGCGGCTGTGAGCCAGATAGTGATCATCGGTGGGGGACCGGCCGGGTACGAGGCGGCGCTGGTCGCCGCCCAGCTCGACGCCGATGTCACCGTGGTGGAGGCCGAGGGCGCCGGGGGCGCGTGCGTGCTCTGGGACTGCGTCCCGTCCAAGACCTTCATCGCCAGCTCCGAGGTGGTGACCGGCTACCGGGACACCGAGGAGTTCGGGGTGCACTCCGACGGCCTGGAGGCGGTCACCGTCGACGCGCGGGCCGTGCACGAGCGGGTCAAGCGGCTGGCCGTGGCCCAGTCCGGCGACATCCACGCCAAGCTGCTCAAGGCCGGGGTGACGGTGGTCGCCGGCCGGGCCCGGCTCGGCGAGGACATGCTCGGCCACACCCACCGGGTGGTGGTCGCCCCGACCGACGGCGGCCCGGAATACTCCATCGACGCGGACACCGTGCTGGTCGCCACCGGGGCGACCCCCCGCCAGCTCCCCACCGCCCTGCCCGACGGCGAGCGCATCCTCACCTGGCGGCAGGTCTACGACCTGCCCGAGCTGCCCGAGCACCTGGTCGTGGTCGGCTCCGGCGTGACCGGCGCCGAGTTCGCCAGCGCGTACCTGGCGATGGGGGTGCAGGTCACCCTGGTCTCCAGTCGGGACCGGGTGATGCCGCACGAGGACGCCGACGCCGCCATGGCCATCGAACGCGTCTTCCGCTCCCGGGGCATGAGCATCCTCAACAACTCGCGCGCCAACGCGGTCCGCCGCGCCGGCAGCGGCGTCGAGGTCGAGCTCTCCGACGGGCGCATCGTGTACGGCTCACACGCGCTGATCGCGGTCGGCTCGGTGCCGAACACCGCCGGCCTCAACCTGGCCGAGTACGGCGTCCAGCTCGCCCAGGGCGGCTACGTCACCGTCGACCGGGTCTCCCGGACCAGCGTCCCCGGCATCTACGCGGCCGGCGACTGCACCGGTCTGCTCCCACTGGCCAGCGTGGCCGCCATGCAGGGCCGGATCGCCATGTGGCACGCGCTCGGCGAGGCGGTCCGGCCGCTGCGGCTGCGGACCGTCTCGGCGAACGTCTTCACCGACCCGGAGCTGGCCACCGTGGGCGTGGCGCAGGACGAGGTGGATTCCGGGCGGATGCCGGCCCGCTCGGTGATGCTGCCGCTGTCCGGCAACCCGCGGGCCAAGATGGCCGGGCTCGACGACGGCTTCGTGAAGCTGTTCTGCCGCCCGGCCAGCGGCCAGGTGGTGGGCGGGGTGGTGGTCGCGCCGAAGGCCAGCGAGCTGATCCTGCCGATCACCATGGCCGTGGAGAACAACCTCACCGTCAACGAGCTGGCCCAGACGTTCACCATCTACCCGTCGCTGTCCGGCTCGATCGGCGAGGCGGCCCGCCAGTTGATGCTGCACGAGCTGGAGTGACCAGGCACGCCGCGCCGGCCGGTGGTGGTCACTCGGTGGTGGTGGCCTGGCTCTTGCCGGCGTGGCGGGCGGCGACCCGGTTCAGCGCCCAGCCGCCGGCCGCGAACCCGGCCGCCGCCCCGACCACGACCAGCGCCAGCGACCACGCCGACCGGGTCAGCGCCTCGCCGCCCAACCGGCCGACCAGCCCGCCGTAGCCGGCCCAGCCGAGCGCGGCGAGCGTCTCGTACCCGAGGAACAACCGGTACGGGTAGCGGCTGCGACCGGCGGAGAAGCAGGCCGCCATCCGGCCGCCCGGCACGAACCGGCAGAGCAGGATCACCAGCGGCCCGGGTCGGCGCAGCCCCCGGGTGACCCGCCCGGCGGCGCGCCGGGCCCGGCCCGGCCTCCGCTGGCGGGGCGGCCCCCACCCGGGGGCCCGCCGGCCGAGCAGGTAGCAGGCCAGGTCACCCAGGAACACGCCGGCCGCGCCGACGCCGATGGTCAGCGGCAGGCTCAGCTCGCCGTACACGGTCAACGCCCCACCGGTGATCATCACGGCCTGGGAGGGGACCACCGGCACGAAGGCGTCCACGGCCAGCAGCGCGAGCAGGAGCACGTACGCCCACTGGGGTGACGCCACGTGGTGGAGAAGGTCGGGCGTCACTGCCACCTCGCCGGTCGCCGATCAGGTGCACCGAGCCTGACGGGCTCCTGTGGATCATGACGGGCACCCCTGGTCGGAGGTGACCCTCACCACGGCAGGGGTCACCAGGACGCCAACGAGGGAAACGCCGTGCAGGCCACCTGGACCGGGCGGCCCGGTGGGGGCTCGGCGTGGTCGGCGACGCGGTCGGCGGATCGGTCCGGCCGCGCGTACCGTTGTCGGCGCGGCCCGATCACGTCGGGTCTCCCGGTACCGGGCCGCCCGCGGGCCGCCGGCAGGTCCCGTGCCGGCGGCCCGCCCCGCCCACCCCGCCCCTCACGCCCGACGCATTCGGCAAGATCACGCAACGTGTGGCCAGTAGTGGCCTCAGCTCGCCGACACACCACTACTCCCCGCAAGTAGCACGATCTTGACGGCGACGGCGACGGCGACGGCGACGGCGGGGGCGGGGGCGACGGCGACGGCGACGGCGACGGCGGGGCGGGGCGGGGGCGGGGGGCGTCACCAGCTTGTGGGTAGGGGCATTCCTTCGGTGTAGCCGGCGGTGCTCTGCACGCCGACCACCGCCCGCGCGTGGAACTCGGCGAGCGTGCGCGCGCCCGCGTACGTGCACGCGCTGCGCACCCCGGAGATGATCTCGTCGATCAGGTCCTCCACGCCGGGGTGTTCTTGGTCCAGGTACATCCGCGCCGACGAGATGCCCTCCTCGAAGATCGCCTTCCGGGCCCGGTCGAAGGGACTGTCGTCGGCGGTGCGCGCGCTGACCGCCCGCGCCGAGGCCATCCCGAAGCTCTCCTTGTAGCGGCGACCGTCGAGGTCGGTGTAGAGGTCGCCGGGTGACTCGTAGGTGCCGGCGAACCAGGAGCCGACCATCACGTTCGACGCCCCGGCGGCCAGCGCCAGCGCCACGTCCCGGGGGTGCCGCACCCCGCCGTCGGCCCAGACGTGCCGGCCCAGCTCACGGGCCGCCCGCGCGCAGTCGAGCACGGCGGAGAACTGTGGCCGTCCCACGCCGGTCATCATCCGGGTGGTGCACATCGCGCCCGGCCCGACGCCGACCTTGACGATGTCCGCGCCGGCTTCGACCAGGTCGTGTACCCCCTCGGCGGTGACCACGTTGCCGGCGGCCACCGGCACCGCCGGGTCCAGGCCGCGCACCGCGCGCAACGCGGTGATCATGCGTTCCTGGTGCCCGTGCGCGGTGTCGACGACCAGGGTGTCCACCCCCGCCGCGAGCAGGGCGGCGGCCTTGCCGCGGACGTCGCCGTTGATGCCGATGGCGGCGGCGACGCGCAGCCGGCCGTCGTCGTCGACCGCCGGCCGGTAGAGGGTCGCGCGCAGCGCGCCCTGCCGGGTCAGCACACCCACCAGGCGGCCGGTGTCGTCCACCACCGGGGCGAGCCGGCGGCGGGCCGCGGAGAGCCGGTCGAAGCCGGTACGCGGGTCCGCGTCCGCCGGCACGGTGTGCAGCTCGGTGGACATGACGTGCCGGAGCTGGGCGAACCGGTCCACGCTCATCGTGTCGGCCTCGGTCACCACGCCGATCGGCCGGCAGTCGCCGTCGACCACGATCACCGCGCCGTGCGACCGCTTGTGCAGCAGGTGGATCGCGTCGCCGACGGTGTCGGTCGGGCCGAGGGTGAGCGCCGTGTCGTGCACCAGGTGGCGTTGTTTCACCCAGGCCACGACGTTGGCCACCACCTCGATCGGGATGTCCTGCGGGAGCACGGTGATCCCGCCGCGTCGGGCGACCGTCTCGGCCATCCGTCGGCCCGCCACCGCCGTCATGTTCGCCACCACCAGGGGGATCGTGGTGCCGGTGCCGTCCGCGGTGGACAGGTCGACGTCGAGGCGGGAGGCCAGGTCGGAGCGGGCCGGCGCCATGAAGACGTCGTTGTAGGTCAGGTCGTGCCCGGGGACCGCGTCATGAAGGAACCTCACCCGAACATCATTCCTGCTCAGCGCCGTCCGCGCCGCCGCTGGTCGCGAAGGACACGTCCGCGCGGAGCTGCCCGCCGGCCGTCGGGCCGCGCGGTCACCCCACCACCAGCGCCACCGCGACCACGGCCATCACCAGCGCGATCAGGCCGTCCAGCACCCGCCAGGCAGGCCAGGAGGGTGGCCCGGAGGGTGGCGGGCGGCTGCTCGGCCGGGGTGAGTCGACCGGGTCGTACCGCCCGGCGGGCGGCGAGCCCGGCGTACCCGAGCAGGAACGCCGCCCCGCCCCAGCGGACCACGGCCAGCAGGACCGGCCGGTCGGCGACCACCGCGCCCAACCCGCCGACGCCCGCGCCGATCAGCAGCGTGTCGGAGAGGGCGCAGGTGAGCACCACCGGGAGCACGTGCTCCCGGCGTAGGCCCTGCCGAAGCACGAACGCGTTCTGCGCGCCGACCGCCACGATCAGGGCGAGGCCGACCGAGAATCCGGCGACGGTCGAGGTGAACAGTTGTCCGGACACCGGCGGCGATCCGGCTCGGCCTCGGGTGGGGCATGGTCCCCGCGCCTCTCGCCCAGTCGGACCTGGCGGCCGGGCACTGCGTCGACCTCGCCCCCGGCCGCCACCTGGACGTGCCGCTCCACTGGCAGCACTGGCGGCTGGAGTCCACCCTGCCCGGCGCGCTCACCGCCGCCGTCCGCGCCGTCGCCGCCGAGACACTGCGTCAGGAAGGGCCTCTTTTCCCACCCCAGACGTTGGCAGGGTGCCCTTCCTGACGTCAGGAGATGGCGCAGATGGCGGCGCCGGCGGAGACGACCGCGCCCACCTCGGCGGCCAGCCCGGCGACCGTGCCGGCCCGGTGCGCGTACAACGGCTGCTCCATCTTCATCGCCTCCAGGACCACCACCAGGTCACCCTCGGCGACGGTGTCACCGTCGGCCACCGCGATCTTCACGATGGTGCCCTGCATGGGGGAGGTGAGCGTGTCACCGCTGACCGTCGGGGCCGCCCCGGACCGGCCACCCCGACGGGGCGCCCGCCGCCCGGCCGGCGACGCGGTGGCCGTACCCGCGCCGAGGCCGGTGGGGAGGGTGACCTCCAGCCGCTTGCCGGCCACCTCGACCACGACGGTCTCGCGTTCCGCCGGCGGGCCGGCGGGCCCGGCGGCGGCGGTGAACGGCGGCACGGTGTTGTCGAACTCCGTCTCGATCCACCGGGTGTGCACCGTGAACGGCGCCGCGGTGAACGCCGGATCCCGGACCACCAGCCGGTGGAACGGCAACGCGGTGGCCATCCCGTCGACCACCATCTCGTCGAGCGCCCGGCGGGCCCGCTCCAGCGCCTCGACCCGGGTCTCGCCGGTGACGATCACCTTGGCCAGCAGCGAGTCGAAGTTCCCGCCGATCACGTCGCCGGCCGAGATGCCGGTGTCCACCCGCACGCCGGGGCCGGTGGGCAGCCGCAGCGCGGTCACCGTGCCCGGGGCGGGCAGGAAGTCCCGGCCCGGGTCCTCGCCGTTGATCCGGAACTCGATCGCGTGCCCGCGTGGCGTCGGATCCTCCGTGAAGCGCAGCTTCTCGCCGTCGGCGATCCGGAACTGCTCCCGGACCAGGTCGATGCCGGCGGTCTCCTCGGTCACCGGATGCTCCACCTGCAACCGGGTGTTGACCTCCAGGAACGAGATGGTGCCGTCCCGGCCGACCAGGTACTCCACCGTGCCCGCGCCGTGGTAGCCGGCCTCCCGGCAGATCGCCTTCGCCGACGCGTGGATCTGCGCCCGCTGCGCCTCGGTCAGGAACGGGGCGGGAGCCTCCTCGACCAGCTTCTGGTGCCGGCGTTGCAGGGAGCAGTCCCGGGTGCCCACCACGACCACGGCGCCGTGCCGGTCGGCCAGGACCTGCGCCTCCACGTGCCGGGGCTGGTCCAGGTACCGCTCCACGAAACACTCGCCCCGGCCGAACGCGGCCACCGCCTCGCGGGTGGCCGATTCGAAGAGCTGCGGGATCTCCGCCATCGTCCGGGCCACCTTCAGGCCCCGCCCGCCACCGCCGAAGGCGGCCTTGATGGCCACCGGCAGGCCGTGTTCGGCGGCGAAGGCCAGCACGTCCTCCGGACCGGCCACCGGATCCGGGGTGCCGGGCACCAGGGGCGCGCCGGCCCGCTGGGCGATGTGCCGGGCGGTCACCTTGTCACCCAGGTCGCGGATCGCCTGCGGGGTCGGGCCGATCCAGGTCAGCCCGGCGTCGATCACCGCCTGCGCGAAGTCGGCGTTCTCCGACAGGAAGCCGTACCCGGGGTGGACCGCGTCCGCGCCGGCCCGCGCGGCCACGTCCAGCAACCTGTCGACCCGCAGGTACGTCTCGGCGGCGGTGTCGCCGCCCAGCGCGTACGCCTCGTCGGCGAGCGTGGCGTGCAGCGCGTCCCGGTCGGAGTCGGCGTAGACGGCGACACTGCCCAGGCCGGCGTCCCGGCAGGCGCGGATCACCCGGACGGCGATCTCGCCCCGGTTGGCGATGAGGACCTTACGCACCTTGGTGGCTCCTCCCCGGAGACTGCTGACCGGGAGTTTAGACGGTCAGGTGAGCGACCCTAACGATCGCTCAGTCTGGCACGTGGCGCAGCGCCCGGCACGATCGCGTCGGGTCCCCCGCACGCCGCCGGCCCCGTTCTGCTGAACTTGACTCGCCAAACCGCCGGCCGGACGACCGCCGGCTGCTGCGGCCCAGACAGAACGGGGTGGAAAGAGCATGATCAAAACCAGGGGGCTGCGGAAGTCGTTCCGCTCCCGCGCCGGCCGGAAGGCCGGCACCGTCGACGCGGTCCGGGGCGTCGACCTCGACGTCGCCGAAGGGGAGATCTTTGGCTTCCTCGGCCCGAACGGCGCCGGCAAGACCACCACGCTGCGGATGCTCGCCACCCTCATCGAGCCGGACGGCGGCGAGGCCACCGTCGCCGGCGCGGACCTGCGCGCCGACCCCGCCGGGGTGCGCCGCCGCATCGGGTACGTCCCGCAGGGCGGCAGCAGTTGGGACGAGTCCACCGCCCGCGAGGAACTCGTGCTCCAGGCCCGGATGTACGGGCTCGGCAAGGCCGAGGCGCAGCGCCGCGCCGTCCACGCCCTGGACGCCTTCCAACTCACCGAGTACGCCGACCGCCGGTGCAAGACCTACTCCGGCGGTCAGCGGCGGCGCGTCGAGATCGCCCTCGGCATCATCCACGAGCCGAGACTGGTCTTCCTGGACGAGCCCACCACCGGCCTCGACCCGCAGAGCCGCGCGCACATGTGGGACGAGATCCGCCGGCTGCGCGGCGAGGGCATGACCGTCTTCATCACCACCCACTACCTCGACGAGGCCGACGCCCTCTGCGACCGCATCGCGATCATGGACCACGGCGAGATCGTCACCGAGGGCACGCCCGCCGAGCTGAAACGGGAGATCTCCGGGGACGTCGTGATGGTCGGCCTCGACCCGGCGAACACCGACGCCGCGCACCGCCTCTTCGACGGCGAGGTCTACGTCAACCGGCTGGAGCCCCTCGACGAGGGCGGCCTGCGCCTCTGGGTCGACGACGGCGCCACCACCGTCCCGCAGATCATGCGCCGGCTCGACCGCGCCGACCTGAACCTGCGGTCGATCGAGCTGCACCGGCCCAGCCTCGACGACGTCTTCCTCACCAAGACCGGCCGCTCGCTGCGCGAGTCCTGACCCGTTCCCGAGCCGCGGGCGCCACCGACCCGCCTCTCCGAGCCGCGGGTCCCGCCCGCCTGTCCGAGCCGAAAGGGCCGACCGTGAAACTTGCCCGCGACACCTGGCTGATCTTCCAACGCCAACTCAAACTGCTGCTGCGCAACCCGGTCTGGGTCTTCGTCGGCGTCTTCCAGCCGGTGATGTACCTGCTCCTGTTCGCCCCCCTGCTCAAACCGGCCCTCAACGCCCCCACCCAGGCGGAGGCGTACAAGATCTTCGTACCCGGCCTGCTGGTGCTGCTCGCCATCTTCGGCGGTCTCTTCCAGGGCTTCGGCCTGCTCGCCGAACTCCGCGCCGGAGTGATCGAACGCTCCCGGGTCACCCCGGTCAGCCGGCTCGCCCTGCTGCTCGGCCGTTCCCTGCGCGACGTGGTGTCGCTGCTGACCCAGGCGGTCATCATCACCCTGCTGGCGCTCGCCTTCGGGCTGCGGGTGATCCTCGGCGACCTGCTGCTGGCGTACCTGATGCTCGCCCTGATCGCGCTGATGACCTCGGCCCTGTCGTACGGGGTGGCGCTGAAGGTCCGCAGCGAGGAGGCCCTCGCGCCGCTGATGAACACGGTGGCCCAGCCGGTGCTGCTGCTCTCCGGGATCCTGCTGCCGCTCACCTTCGCCCCCGGCTGGTTGCAGGGGGTGGCCCGGTGGAACCCGTTCGCCTGGGCGGTCGACGGCACCCGAGCCCTCTTCGCCGGTGATCTCGCCAACGACCGGATCTGGCAGGGCCTCGGCATCATCGCCGTGCTCACCCTGCTCGCCGTCTTCTGGTCCGCCCGCGCCTTCGCCCGCAGCGTCCGCTGACACCCCCAGCGTGCGCACACACGCTGCATGGAAGGAAGGGCACCTTCTGCACAGGAGGGTGCCCCTCCTGACACCCACGGGCGAGCAGCGCGCGGGCGTCAGCGCACCCGGGCCAGGGTGAGACCGTCGGCGACCGGCAGCATCACCGCCTCCACCCGGACGTCCGCCAGCACCTCGTCGTTGAACGCGACGATCGCCCGGTCCTCGGCGCTCTGCGGGGCGAGCACCCGGCCGCCCCGCAGCACGTTGTCCACCGCGATCACCCCGCCGGGCCGCATCCGGGGCACCAGCTCCGCCCAGTACACCGGGTAGCCGGTCTTGTCGGCGTCGACGAACGCGAAATCCAGGTACCGCTCGTGCGGCAGGTCGTGCAGCCCCTCGGCGGCCGGGCCGATCCGCAACTCGATCCGGTCGGCCACCCCGGCCCGCGCCCAGTACCGCCGGGCCACCGACGTGTACTCCTCGGAAATGTCGAAGCAGGTCAGCCGGCCACCCTCGGCGAGCCCACGGGCCACCGCCAACGCGGAGAGCCCGGTGAAGGTGCCCACCTCCACCGCCTGCCGTACCCCGAGCAGGCGGGTCAGGAAGGTCAGGAAAGCGGCCTGCTCCGGCGCGACCTGCATGCGCGCCTCCGCCGGCAACGCGGCCCGGGTCTCCGCCACCAGATCACGGACGACCTCGTCCGGCGGGCTGCCGTGGGCCACCAGGTAGGCGTGCAGTTCGTCGGTCAGCGGCAGCGACTTCACACTCATGAGCGGACGCTAACCGACGATCGTGCCCGTACCCGACGTGGACCCGCCCACCACGCCGACCGACCCCGGTCGGCGCAACGGCCGGACCGGTCACGGCAGCGGCTGGAGCGCCTGACCGCCGGGCGCCGGCTTCGTCCACAGGTCGGTGATGCTCACGTCCAGCTCACCGAGGAGGTTCCGCAGCAGCGGCAGGGAAAGCCCCACCACCGTCGCCGGGTCACCCTCGATCCGCTCCACGAACGGCCCACCCAGACCGTCGAGGGTGAACGCGCCCGCCACGGCCAGCGGCTCACCGGTCGCCACGTACGCGGCGATCTCCTCGTCGGTGACCTCGGCGAAGTGCACCGTGGTGGCCGCCGCCGCCTCGACCCGACTCTCCATCGCCAGGTCGATCAGGCAGTGGCCGGTGTAGAGCACCCCGCTGCGCCCCCGCATCCGCTCCCACCGCCGGGTCGCGTCCGCCGCGTCGGCCGGCTTACCGTAGATCTCGCCGTCGAAGGCGAGCACCGAGTCGCAGCCCAGCACCAGCGGCCGGTCACCCGGCGTCGGACGCAGTCGCCCGGCCACCGCCGACGCCTTGAGCCGTGCCAACGTCACACACAACTCCTCCGGCTGGTCGGTCTTCACCTGGGACTCGTCGACCCCACTGACCAGGACCTCCGGGTCGATCCCGGCGGCCTGGAGGAGCTTACGGCGGGCAGGGCTCGCGGAAGCGAGCACGAGGCGGAGAATCGTCTTGCTCGGCACGCCCGGGAGGGTACCCACCGAACCTGACCGCCCCGACCCCGGCACGCCGACCTGACACTTCTTCTGTTCCGGTCGGTCTTCTGTTCCGGTCGCGCCGGGTCAGCCTCCCGGCCGGTCCGCGCCCGCTCGGCGACGTCGACGGGCCGCCAGCGCCCAGGCGAAGCCGCCCAACGCCACCACGCCACCGCCCAACGCCGCCAGGCCGCCGGCGGCGAGCGACCATCCGCCACCGCCGTCTCCGTCCGGCGCGGCCACCGCCGAGGTCGGCGTCACGTCGGCCGGCGCGCTCGCCGTCGGCGATTCCGACACCAACGGCGGTACGTCTGCCGTCAGCGCCGCGACCAGATCGATGACGCCGTACCCGTACTCGTCGTCGCGACCCGGGGCGCCCTTGTCGACTGCCGTGGCGGTGAGCCGGTGCGCCACCTCCCGCGCCGACAGCTCCGGAAACCTCGCCCGGATCAACGCCACCGCCCCCGCCACGATCGCCGTGGCACTTGAGGTGCCGCTGCCTTTTGCGTACTTGCCGTCGTAACTAGTGCTGTAGATATCAGTCGCCGGGGCCACCACATCGATCTCTCGCCCAGTGATGGAAACTTGGGCCTGGTTTCCTTTTTGGTCAATTCCTCCAATTGCGATTACACCCGGATGGCGTGCCGGATAACCTACCGTATAGTCGAGAGGATAATTTCCAGCGGAGGCGACGACTACCACGTCTGCCTCTATGGCTGCTTCAACTGCCTGTTGTAGGCGCGCATTTGGACCGCCGGTAGAAGAAATGTTGATTACATCGGCATCTTTTGTTAGTGCAAACTCGATGCCGGCGGCAAGGTCGTCGATCGTGCCTCGGTTATCTTTTGATGACGTGGTAATTGGCAGGATTTTTGCTGCGGGAGCGATTCCGAGGGCTCCGATCCCTGTTGCTCGTCCGTGGGCGGCTACTAGCCCTGCCATCGCTGTCCCATGGCTGTGGAGATCGTTGCTTCCGTCTCCGGAGCCACCAGCAACGATGTCAATGCCCCTCAACAAATTGCTGCGTAGATCGGGATGTCGGTCGACGCCGGTGTCGAGTATTGCGACGGTTACGCCTTCGCCGCGTGTGATTTTGTGGGCCTCGGCGACTTTGAGGTAGCGCAGGTGCCACTGGTCGTTGCGGATGCGGTCCGCCTGCGCCGGAGCGGCGGGCAGCACGACCGTCGCCACCAGGGTCAGGGTCGCCAGGGCAGCGCGGGATCTCACCGGTTGAAGCCGATCGCCGGCCCCGGGTCGATCGGACCGTCCTCGTCGGGCGGAAGGACGATCGGATCCACGCCGAGTTCGGTCTCCCACGGGTTGTCGGGATCCCAGCGTCGCCCCTCGGTCTCGTCGCGGTCTCGCCGGGATGGCCGCCCGGTCGGGCTGCCGTAACCGGGCGCGCCACCGAACGGGCCGCCAGCCATTCCACCGAAGGACGGGCCCCGACCGACGCCGGGCCGGGAACCAGCGGCACCGGCCGGAGCGGTGCCGGCGGCACCCCCGCCGATGACACCACCGACCGGGTTGACCCGGCGAGGGGGAGTCGCCCCGGGCGCAGGCTGACCAAGGCCCATGCCGGGGGTACCCCCGATCAGGCCGCCAGGTGGCATCGCCCGAGGGCCGATGGGCGGCGTGCCGCCGATGGCGGGCCTGCTGGCCGGACCGACCGGCCCACCGCCCCTGCCGGGGGTGGCGTCGATCGGCCCACGCGGCAGCGGCCCAGAGCCTGGCAGCGGGGGAGTGGGGCCGGGACCGAGGGCGGGTCCCGGAGACGTGGTCGGAGGCGTCACCGTGGGCATGGTGGGATTGACCTGAGGCGGAAGAAGACCAGGCCCGGCCCCGCCGAGAACGGGACCGACACCGGACGCGGTCGGCGTAGGAACTGGCCGAACCGGCGACGCAGAACCGCCCCCGGACCGTGAGGACGCCGACGGTGAAAGCGGCACCGGAACGATCGGTGGGATGACAGGGGCTGAACCGCCACCGTAGATGTCAGGGTTGCCATCTTGCCGGCCGCGCGGCGATGGCGGTAATGGCGGAGGGGGTGGTTTCAGGAGGGCTTGGGCTTGTTGGAGTTCGCCGCTGAGGCCGTACATCAGGGTGCGGGCCTGGCTGTTCAGCCGTTCCAGGTCCGCGTCCGTGACCGGTGGCTGCGCGGGCGCGGAACGGCCGGCGCGTGGCAACGGCCGGGTCGGTAGGGATTCCTCGTACGCGAGTTTGATCCTGTTCTTCTCCTCGAACTGGTCGAAGAGCTTCTTCAACTCGGTGCGGGTGGTGCTGATGGCGGAGGTGGCGGCGGCGAGGGCGTCGCAGTTGGCGACGGCGGCGTCGTACGTGCTGCGGACCCGGGTGATCAGGTCGTCCAGTTCGGCGAGGTACGCGCGGGAGGCGGCGCTCTTCTCCGGCGGCCACGCCTCGGCGAGCCCGCGCCGGTACTCCTGTAGCCGGCTGAGGTGGGTGAGCGCCAGCTCGCTGGTCTTGCGCCAGCCGGCGACCTGCCGCCAGTGGTTGTCGGTGCGTTGGTCCTGGAGGGTGGCCCACATGGTGACCACGTTCATGTTGTTCCAGTTGGTGAGGCTGGACGTCGGCGTGCCCGGGTCGATCACTTGAGGACCTCCGGCCCCGGCCCGGTGGCGTCGGGCGGCACCGGGGCGGCTGGTGGCTGGTCGGCCTGGGCGGTACGCAACGCGCGCTCGACGTCCGACACCCGGGCCCGGGCGAACGCGTCGGCGTCGGCGTACTGCTCGCTGATGGCGCCGGCGGCGGTGGCGAGCCCGCCGGTGTGGTTGGCGAGGTGGTAGACCTCGTTCGTCGAGCGCTGCTGGATGTCCTGGTGTGCCCGGAGGAAGTCGACCAGCTCGCCGAAGGCGGCGCAGGGCGGGGGGATCGGCACGGACATGTCGTCGGCGATGTACGACAGGTGCGGCGCGTAGTTCTTCCGTACCTCGGCTTCGAGTTTGTTGGCGAACTCCCGCATCTGCCGGATGTCGGCCTCGATGTCGCCGTACCCGCGTAGCCAGCTCGGCCCAAGGTCTTCCTCAGGGATCATCGGCCCTCCCCACCCGTCACAGCCTGCTACCCCTGAGTGAGGTTAATGGGTAGGTGTGACGGTCGACAGCCCCGCGTCCGGGCCGGAATCAGCGGGGCAGACCGGAGGCACGCCACGCGCCGATGCCGGCGGTGGGCGTCGCGTTGCCCGGTCGGCCACTGCGCGCCCAGGCGGAGGGCGCGACGGCAGGCGCCGGGGCGGCGGTCGGCCGGGAGCGGGCGGCCAGTACGCCCACCAGGGCGGCCAACTCCTCGGCGGTGGGAACACCCCGGACCACCCGGAACTGGGGCTCTTCGACGGACATGCTGTCAAGCGTACGCGTCGTGAAGTTGACCTATCCCGCATAGTGGCGTGCCGGCGGTGTGACCGCGCGTCGCTCCGGGTACCGTCTCGGCAATGTCGAACGCGCTTCCCCAACTCGTCGCCAACCGATACCGGCTGATCTCGCCGCTCGGTCAGGGCGGCATGGGTCGGGTCTGGAAGGCGCGCGACGAGGTGCTGCACCGGGACGTGGCGATCAAGGAGCTGGTGCCGCCGCCCAGCCTCACCGACGAGGAGCGCCGCGAGATGCGCGAGCGCTCGCTGCGGGAGGCGCGGGCCATCGCCCGGCTGAACCACGTCAACGTGGTGCGCATCTTCGACGTGCTGCGCACCGACGGCGACCCGTGGATCGTCATGGAGTATGTGGCGTCGAAGTCCCTCCAGGACACGATCGCCGAGGACGGCCCGGTGTCGCCGGCCCGCGCCGTGGAGATCGGCCTCGGCGTGCTCGGCGCGCTGAAGGCCGCGCACAAGGCGGGCGTGATGCACCGCGACGTGAAGCCCGGCAACGTGCTGCTCGGCACCGACGGTCGGGTGGTGCTCACCGACTTCGGCCTGGCCACCATCCCCGGCGACCCGAACGTCACCCGTACCGGCATGGTGCTGGGCTCCCCGGCGTACATCGCGCCGGAGCGGGCCCGGGACGGCACGGCGGGCCCGGAGGGTGACCTGTGGTCGTTGGGCGCGACGCTCTACGCGGCGGTCGAGGGCAAGTCGCCGTACGCCCGGCCGTCGGCGATCGCCACCCTCGCCGCGCTGGCGACCGAGCCGCCGCCACCGGCGAAGAACGCCGGGCCGCTCAAGGCGGTCCTCAACGGGCTGCTCCGCAAGGACCCGGCCGAGCGGATCGACGCCGAGGTCGCCGAGCGCCTGCTGCGCCGCGCGGGCGGCAAGCGCAGCCGGACGATTCCGCTGCTCGACGGCGTACGTCGGCCGGGGCCGAACGGGCCGCGCGAGCCGCGCCCGCCGGTGGTGCCCGCGCCGCGCCCGCCGGAGTCCTCCGGTGCCAGCGCCGTCCCGCCGGCCGCCGCCGCAGCGGCTGCCGCCTCCGCCGCCGTTCCCGCTTCGGACCCGACCACCCCGGAGACCGCCAACCCGGAGGCGACCGGCCCCGGGTCGACCGGCGCCGCAGCGGACGCGACGGCGAAGCTGCCCGCGCCGGATACCCCGTCGGCCACCTCCGGTCCGACCACGTCGGACGCCGCGCCGACCGCCGTGGTCCCGGCCTCCGGCGACGGTACGGGCAGCCGGCCGCAACGGTCCACGTCGGTGTTGCCGGCGACCCCGGTGAGCCCGCCCCCGCCACCTCCGGGCCGGGCCGCCGTGCCGACCCCGGCGGGCGGGCCGGAGCGGTCGGGCAACTCCCGCCGTAACCTGCTGATCGGCGTGCTGGTCGCGGTGCTGCTGCTCGGTCTGGTGCTGGTGGTGCCCAAGTTGCTCGGTGACTCCGACGACCCGGATCCGGGCCCGCAGACCGGCGCGACCACCGACGCCGCCGCCACCCCGTCCGCCGCGCCCTCGTCCAGCGCGCCGGCCGCGTCGCCCACCTCGGCCCCGGCGAGCCCGACGCCCGGCCCGACCCCGAGCGCCTCGGCGGGCCTCACGCTGCCGGCCGGCTGGAAGATGCACAAGGACCAGGGCGGGTTCGAGCTGCCGATCCCGTCGAACTGGGTGCGTCGCGACGCCGGCCGGGACACGGTCGTCTTCGACGAGCCGAACGGCGTCGGCGAGCTGCTGGTCCAGTGGACCTCGTCGCCGAAGTCGGACGCGTACGCGGACTGGCAGAGCATCGAGTCGGGCCGGGCGAGCCGGGTGAACGACTACGAGCTCATCGGCATCGAGCGGTGCGACTTCTGGAAGACCTGCGCGGACTGGGAGTGGCTGGAGACCCGCGACAACACCCGGATCCACGTCCGTAACCGGGGCTTCGTGACGGCCAGCAACCGGGGGTACGCCCTGCGCTGGGAGGTCGCAGCCGCCGACTGGGAGCGGCGACTGGCCGAGTTCGACCTGATCACGAAGGGGTTCAAGCCCGACCGGGCCGACTGAGCCGCCCTCGTCGGGCATGGGATTCGCACGTCGCTGGCATGACCTTCCGTGAATCGGGGTACTTCCATCCCTGACGACGGAAGGGAGGTACGACCGATGAGGTACCGACGGAAGACTGCGAAGCCCTCGGTGGCGCTGTGGATGCTGGTCGCCCTCGGTGACGCCGTACTCCTGCTCGCCAGCATCGGCGTTTCGGTGCTGTTCGCACTGCTCAGCGTCGTGACCGTCACGGCCGCTCTGGTCGGCGGCCGGATCATGCTGGCCCGCCGTGGCGTGACCGCCCGGGAGGGCGTCCCCACCCCGGTCGCCGTGCCGGTCACCCGCCGACGCGCCTGAGTCGTTCGCCGCACGCCGAACCGGACCGGTCAGTTCGCGTGGCCGACGAATCCCACGTCGGTCAGGTCATCGTGCGCCACGACCAGGCGGAACATCTCCGCCACCAGCGCCGCCCCCTCCCGCCGGTCGGCGGGAGCGGGCAGGGCCGGGATCGCCGCGAGCGCCGTCCGCGCCGCCATGCCCTCCAGAGCGAGGGCGTCGACCCGGGTACGCCCACAGCCCGGCCCGCACGCGTAGGCTCGCGGGCCGCCGGGGGCCTGCTCGGGCCGCAGCGTACGGCTGAAGGCCAAGGGCCTGGTCGAAGGGATGGCCGGGGTCGGGGTGTTCGTGGCGGAGAAACCGGGGAGCTGAGCGGCGTACCGGATGGGGACGTGGTTCGGCCGGGCGGGCCGCGGGTCGCGGCGTCGCCCGGCCGGGTCGGAGCTACGGGGTCAGCGGGTGTTGTTCGCCAGGGCGACCAGCCGGTCCCGGGTGCCGTTCCAGTGGTTGCGGTCGACGCCGCCGCTGATGCCGGAGACGCTGCCCGAGTCGGTGTACTGCCAGAAGCTCCACACCGGGGCGCCGGCCGGCAGGGTGCCCGGGCTGCTCGACCAGCGGGCCAGCCACAGCGGGTGGTTGGTCCACGGGCCGGTCCAGCTGCCGGTGCACTGGTTCCACCAGCTCGTGGTGGTGTAGATGACCGCGTACCGGCCGGTGCGCGAGCGGTACGTGTTCAGGAAGTCCTGGATCCAGTTGCGCATCCCGGTGGTGCTCAGGCCGTAGCAGGTGCCCCCGCTGTACGGGTTGGCCTCGACGTCCAGGGCGGCCGGCAGGGTGCGGCTGTCCGCCGACCACGCGCCGCCGTTGCTGGCCAGGTAGTTCGCCTGGGTCGCGCCGGAGGAGACGTTCGGCCGGGCGAAGTGGTACGCCCCCCGGATGATGCCCGCGTTGTAGGAGTTCACGTAGTTGGTGTTGAACTGCGGGTCCTTGTAGCTGGTGCCCTCGGTGGCCTTGATGTAGGCGAACTGGACGCCCGAGTTGCGGACGCTGGTCCAGTTGATCGAGCCCTGCCAGTGCGAGACGTCGATTCCGGGCGTGGTGGCGGCGGCGGCCGGACCGGCGGTGGCGACCAGGCCGACGGCGGCGGTGGCGAGCGTGGCCAGGCCGGCGGCGAACAGGCGGCGTAGCGACGGGCGGGTACGCGTCATGAGGGCTCCTCCGGGATGTCCGTTATTGACAAACATCATTGAAGGAATCTACCCGTCAGCGCAAGCCCTGCTAAAAGAATTGCCGCACGATGTGGGCTGGACGTTGGGTGAAGAGGCTGGTCAGCGCAGCGACGCCGGGTCGAGCGAGAGCGGGAAGGGGACGCCCACGGTCAGCCGCTCACCGGCCTTCGCCACGCCGTCCTCGACGTAGTGCTGCCTGTCCAGGCGGAACAGCCGCAGCGTGTGTCCGTCGCCGTCCGGCTCGACCAGCGGCCAGTTTGCCATGGTCAGCCGGGGTGGCCGGGGAAGTGGCGGGGGTGCGGCGGGGCGGTAGGCTGCCGGCCCATGACCCCGATCGACAGCCTCGGTGACCTGTGGGACCGGCTCCTCGGGGCGCAGCCCGACCCGCCGCCGCTGCTCGTCCTCGCCACCGCCGTGGTCGCGCTGGTGGTGGTGTCGACCCGGATGCCGTGGCGGATCGCCCGCAACGCGATCACCATCGCCCACGAGGGCGGGCACGCGTTGGCCGCCCTGCTCACCGGCCGCCGGCTGCACGGCATCCGGCTGCACTCGGACACCTCGGGCCTGACCCTCTCCGCCGGTCGCCCCAGCGGCCCCGGCATGATCCTCACTCTCCTCGCCGGGTACGTCGCCCCGCCGCTGATCGGCCTCGCCGGGGCCCTGATCCTCGGCGGGAACCGGATCACCCTGCTGCTCTGGGTCGCGGTGGCGCTGCTGCTCGCCATGCTGGTGATGATCCGCAACGCGTTCGGCGTGGTGTCGCTCGTGGTCACCGGCGGGTTGGTGCTGGCCGTCTCCTGGTACGCGTCGCCGCAGGTGCAGGCCGCGTTCGCGTACGCCGGGGTGTGGTTCCTGCTGCTCGGCGGGGTGCGGCCGGTGGTGGAGCTGCAACGGCTGCGCGGCCGGGGCCGGCTGCCCGAGTCCGACGCCGACCAACTCGCCGGACTGACCCACCTGCCGGCGTTCCTCTGGGTGACGGTGTTCGCCCTGGTCAACCTGGTGGTCCTGGTGGTGGGCGGGGCCCTGCTCGCCGGCCCGGCCCTCACCGACGCCGGCCTGACTCCCTGAGTATTTCGGCCTGACTCTTCGTGACGTCACCTTGGGTGATCGGTTCTGTCGGCGACATCCGTCTTACCCCGAGTAATCGCTGTGCTGAACGTACTGCACCGATCCGCAGCCTTTGCTCTGCACCCAGATTCGCGCCATCGACTTGACCAGCGGAAACGCCACAGTCCCGGTTGGTGCGGATTCCAAGAACGTCGCCCTGAGTGCCTGGTGCGTGCATGGGTGCAGAGCAAAGGGCTCGGAAGACTATGCCGAGGTCGGGCCTGGCGGTTACGCAAGGTGCGCGTGATGCGGGCCCCGCCGGGACAGTGATGCGAGCCCCGCCGGGACAGTGATGCGAGCCCCGCCGGGACAGTGATGCGAGCCCCGCCGGGACAGCGACGGGGACGGGACCGGCATCGGGGTGCTCGGCGCCGGGGGGCAGCGGCAGCGGCGGGGCCGGGGGCGCGGGCGCGGGGGCGGGGGCAGAATGGGAGCGGTGCGATACGTGATCATCGGGGCCGGCGCGGTCGGCGGCACCATCGGCGTACGGCTGGCGCAGGCCGGCCACGACGTGACCCTGGTGGCGCGCGGCGCCCACCTGGCCGCGATCCGCGAGCGGGGGCTGACCCTGCACACGCCGACCGGGGACGTCACCTCCCGGCTGCCGGCGCTCGACGGCCCGCCCGACCGTCCGCTGCCGGCGGACACCGCGCTGGTGCTGGCCGTCAAGTCCCAGGACACCGAGGCAGCCCTCCGGAGCTGGGCGGACGCCCCGGTCGCCGGGGGCGGCACCGCCGGGGAACGGCTGCCGTTGCTCACCGCGCAGAACGGGGTGAGCAACGAGCGGGCCGCGCTGCGCTGGTTCGACCGGGTCCACCCGGTCTGCGTCTGGCTGCCGGCCACCCACCTGGAACCCGGCGCGGTGGTGGCCAACGGGCACCCGCACCCCGGAATGCTGCACCTGGGGCGCCACCCCGGCGGCCCTGACGACACCACCCGTCGGGTCGCGGCGGACCTGACCGGGGCCGGCTTCGTCGCCCCGGTCCGCGACGACGTGCTGCGCTGGAAGTACGGCAAGCTGCTGCGCAACCTCGGCAACGGGCTGAACGCCCTGTTCGGCCGGGACACCCCCGGCGACCTCGCCGCCCGGACCACCGGGGAGGGCGAGGCCGTGCTCGCCGCCGCCGGCATCGCGCACACCGGCATCGCCGAGGAACAGGCCGTACGCGGTGAGCTGGTCCGGGCCGTGCCGGTACGCGGACAGCAACGGGCCGGCGGCTCCACCTGGCAGAGCCTGGCCCGGGGCGTCGGCTCCACCGAGGTCGACCACCTCAACGGCGAGATCGTCCTGCTCGGCCGGCTGCACGGCGTACCGACCCCGGTCAACGCCGCCGTCCAGCTCGCCGTACGGCGGGCAACCCGGGAAGGCGTCCCCGCCGGCGGCTACCCGCTCGCGGAACTGGCGAAGTCGATCGACTGACCCGGCAACCGACGGCCCCGCGTGACGCGTGTTCCCCTGCGACCGCCACGGGGGAGGTAACCAGGTGCCCGACGTCGACGGGTTCGACGAGTTCTACCGGGGCAGCCGGCAACGGCTGCTCGGCTTCGTCTACGTGCTCACCGGTGACCTCGCCGAGGCACAGGACGCGGTGCAGGAGGCGTACGTGCGGGCGTGGCAGCGCTGGTCCACCGTCGGCGGATACGACGAACCCGAAGCCTGGGTACGGGTGGTCGCCACCCGGATCGCGGTGAGCCGGTGGCGCAGCCTGCGCAGCCGCGCCCGGGCGTACCTGCGGCACGGGGCCACCGAGAGCGTGCCCGGCCCGAACACCGACACCGTCGAGGTGGTGGCCGCGCTGCGCCAGCTCCCCGAGGAGCAACGTACCGCGATCGCCCTGTACTACCTGCTCGGGCTGCCCGTGGCCGAAGTGGCCCGGGAGACCAACGCCCCGGTCGGCACGGTCAAGGCCCGACTCTCCCGGGCCCGTACCGCGCTCGCCGGGCTGCTCACCGTCACCGACCTGGAGGAGGCCGCCGATGCGTGACCGGAAGCCCACTCTCCACGACCGGATCGCCGCCGAGCTGGCCGCCGTACGGTGGCCGGAGTCGGCCGAGATCCGCCGCCGGGCCCGCCGCCGCGCCTGGCGGCAGGCGGCCGGGGCGGCGGCCACCGTGCTGGCCCTGGCCGGCGGGGTGACCGTCGTGCTCGGCCCGTCCACCACGGGCGCTCCGCCCGGGTCGGACGTCTCCCTGGTGAGCCCGCCGGCCCGCGTCGAGATCCCGCCGGAGGCCCTGCTCCAGGCGGACGACCTGCCGGAGCCGGCCGCCCCGCCGCTGACCGGGTCGGGCCTCGGTGAGCCCGTCTGGACGGATCCGATGCTCGCGGTGTGTCTGAAGGAGAAGGGGTTCCAGGCCGACTGGGGGTGGTCGCTCCCGAACTGGTCCCGTTCGCAGACGTTGCTGCGCGCCCCCGCCGTCCGGGACCAGAGGGCCCTGGACGGCCCGGAGGCGACAGACGAGGGCTCGGAGGCGGTGGACGAGGACCCGGCGCCCGCCGACCTCCTGCTCAGTCAGGACATCTACCGGTTCGACCCGGTCGAGGCGGAACGCTTCTTCGTCCACCTGGGCCGGCAGGTCGACCCGTGCGCCGAGTGGGTCTCCGTCGGGCCGGTCGAGTGGCAGGGCCGGACGGTCGACGGGGCGGCGGCGCACCGGTGGACGCTCACCGACCGCGACTTCGCCGGTGACGAGTCGGCGTTGCTGCGGCACACGGTCTCGCAACCCTGGAACCAGGCCACCGGTGACCCGCTGGGCGGGGGGCCCGGCTCGACGAGCACGGCGATCGTCCGGGTCGGCGACCTGGTGACCGTGATCGAGCCGGGACGGTCCATCGCCGACGAGGAGCTGCGTCGGCTCGGCCAGCTCGCCGCCGTCCGGATGTGCCGGGCCGCGAACCCGGCGTGCTGAGCCGGGTGTGCCGGAGTGTGCCGGGGTGTGCCGGGGCGTCAGGAAGGGCCCCTTCCTTTCACCCCTAGAGCGGGATGTTGCCGTGTTTCTTGGGGGGCAGGGTCTCCCGCTTGGTGCGCAGCACCCGCAACGCCCGGACGATCTGGGTACGCGTCTCGTGCGGCGGGATCACCGCGTCGACGTAGCCCCGTTCGGCGGCCACGTACGGGTTGGCGAGCGTGTCCTCGTACTCGGCGATCTTCTCGGCCCGGACGGCGGCCGGATCGTCGGCGGCGGCCAGCTCGGCCCGGTAGAGGACGTTCACCGCGCCCTGCGCGCCCATCACCGCGATCTGCGCCGTCGGCCAGGCGAAGTTCAGGTCCGCGCCGAGGTGCTTGGAGCCCATCACGTCGTACGCCCCGCCGTACGCCTTGCGGGTGATCACGGTGACCTTCGGGACGGTCGCCTCGGCGTACGCGAACAGCAGCTTCGCGCCCCGGCGGATGATGCCGTCCCACTCCTGGCCGGTGCCGGGGAGGAACCCGGGCACGTCCACGAAGGTGAGCACCGGGATGTTGAACGCGTCGCAGGTGCGGACGAACCGGGCCGCCTTCTCGCTGGCCGCGATGTCCAGGGTGCCGGCGAGATGGGTGGGCTGGTTGGCGACCACGCCGACCGGGCGCCCCTCGACCCGACCGAAGCCGACCACGATGTTCTGCGCGTACAGCGGCTGGACCTCCAGGAAGTCCCCGTCGTCCAGGACGTGCTCGACCACCTGACGGATGTCGTACGGCTGGTTCGCCGAGTCCGGGATCAGGGTGTCCAGCTCCCGGTCGTCGTCGGTGACGGATAGCTCGACGGGGGTGTCGAGGACCGGCGGCTCGTCCAGGTTGTTCGACGGCAGGTACGACAACAGCGCCTTCACGTACTCGACCGCGTCGTCCTCGTCGGTGGCGAGGTAGTGGGCGTTGCCGCTGCGCGTGTTGTGGGTACGCGCCCCGCCCAGCTCCTCCATGGCCACGTCCTCCCCGGTGACCGTCTTGATCACGTCGGGGCCGGTGATGAACATGTGCGACGTGCCGTCGACCATCACGGTGAAGTCGGTGACCGCCGGGGAGTAGACCGCGCCGCCCGCGCACGGCCCCATCACCAGGGAGATCTGCGGGATCACCCCGGAGGCGCGGACGTTGCGGAAAAAGATCTCGCCGTACCGGCCGAGGCTGACCACGCCCTCCTGGATCCGCGCGCCCCCGGAGTCGTTGATGCCGACCACCGGGCAGCCGATCTTCATGGCCAGGTCCATCACCTTGACGATCTTCTCGCCGAAAACCTCGCCGAGCGAGCCGCCGAACACCGTGAAGTCCTGCGCGAACACGCAGACCTGCCGGCCGTCGACGGTGCCGTAGCCGGTGACCACCCCGTCCCCGTACGGGCGGGTCCGCTCCAGCCCGAAGTTGGTGGAACGATGCCGGGCCAACCCGTCCAGCTCGACGAAGGAGCCCTCGTCGAGGAGCAGCCCGATCCGTTCCCGGGCGGTCTTCTTGCCCCGCGCGTGCTGCTTCTCCACCGCCCGCGCCGAGCCGGCGTGCACCGCTTCGTCGACCCGTCGTTCCAGGTCCGCCAGCTTGCCGGCGGTGGTGTGCGGGGTGGTCCCGGTCTCGATGGTCACCCTCGGAATATAACGATGGTTCAGGTGCGCGTCGCGGTGCGCTCCACCCCACCACCGGTCGGGGCCGCGCCGCTAGGCTGGCGGAATGCCCGGCTCCCCGTACACGGACCTGGATCGACCGCCGCTGAACGCGGCCCGGCTGCGGCGGGCCCTGGTCGCCCCGAACGGGCCCTGGCGGCGGCTGGAGCTGACCCCGGAGACCGCCTCCACCAACGCGGACGTGGCCGAGGCGGCGCAGGCCGGCGAGCCGGAGGGCCTGGTGGTGGTGGCCGAGCGGCAGTCCGCCGGGCGGGGCCGGCGGGGCCGGAACTGGCAGTCGCCGCCGCGCGCGGGCATCGCGACGAGCGTGCTGCTCCGGCCGGGTGAGGCCGTCCCGGAACGCGACTGGTCGCCGGCGTCCCCCACCGGGTACGGCTGGCTGCCGCTGCTGGCCGGCGTCGCGCTGGTCGAGGCGGTGTCCCGGCTCGCCGAGCTGGACGCCCGGCTCAAGTGGCCGAACGACCTGCTCGTCGACGACGCCAAGTGCGCCGGGGTGCTCGTCGAGGTGGTGCCGGGCGGCGGGCCGTCCCGACCGTCCGCGGTCGTCCTCGGTGTCGGCCTCAACGTGACGTTGCGCGCCGACGAGCTGCCGGAGAATCCGACCGGCCTGCCGGCGACCTCTCTGCAACTCGCCGGGGCCACCGCCACCGACCGGGACCCGCTGCTGCGCGCCCTGCTGCGCGCGGTCGCCACCTGGTACGACCGGTGGCGCGTCGCCGGCGGTGACGCGGTCGGCAGCGGCCTGCGGGACGCCTACCTGGCCGCGTGCGGCACGATCGGCCGCCCGGTACGTGTGCTCCTGCCCGCCGGCGACGAGCTGACCGGCACCGCCACCGGCGTGGACGCCGACGGTCAGCTTCTCGTCGCCACCGCGCAGGGTGAACGCCGTCTCGCCGCCGGTGACGTGCTGCACCTGCGCTGACCGCTCCTCCACTGTCGACCGTTCGTCCCCGCCCCGGCCGTCGGCGTCATCCGGTCGCCCGGTGCTACCCGTGTGTCCCGTCCGGTGCTGCCCGCATGTCCCGTCCGGTGCTGCCCGCGTGTCCCGTCCGGTGCTGCCCGCGTGGATCGCGCGGCCTGTCTGCCGCGTTCGGGGCGGGCCAGCCGCTACCGTCAGCGCGACCGTCCCGCGGGGAGGTTCGCGGGGTCTGCGAGGAGGTTCGCGTGGCGTTTCCCGATGACGTGCTCACCGAGGACGAGCAGGTCGTGCTGCACCTGCGCCCGCACTGGCGGACCCTCGTCCGGCCGGCGCTGGTGCTGGCGCTGGCCGTCGCGGCGTTGGTGGCGGCCTGGATCCTGCTGCCCGCAGGTGACGCCGGCCGGATCGCCGGATACCTGGTCACCGGGCTTCTCCTGGCGCTGGTTCTGGTGTTCAGCCTGGTGCCGTACCTGCGCTGGCGCAGCACCCACTACCTGTTCACCGACGAGCGGGTGCTGCTCCAGTGGGGCATCCTCAACCGGGAGCGGCGGGACATCCCGCTGGCCCGGATCAACGACCACGCGATGCGTCAGCGGGTCGTCGAGCGGATCTTCGGCTGCGGCACGTTGACCATCGACTCCGTCGGCGATCGGGGGCAGTCGGTGCTGGTCGACGTGCCCAGGGTCGGTCAGGTGCAGACCACGCTCTACGAGCTGGCCGAGGCGCACCACGACCGGCACTCGCTGGGCGACGGGGAGATGCGCGAGATCCTCACCGACATGCGCGACGGCCGCCCGCTCCGGTCCGGCCGACCCGCCCGCGATGGTGGGCCGGTCCGCGATGGTGGGCCGGTGCGCGACGCCGCCTCCTGAGCCGCCCGCAACCCGCAGGATCGTCCGGACCAGATCTCCCCGCGCTGTGGCGTTGCTCGCCCCCAGCGGGAGAATCCCATGCCGCCGAACAGACAGCCAGTACATTCAGTGATCTTCGGGTGCTGACTGCGGAGCGTAGACCTTCGGGTGCTGACTGCGGAGCGTCACGCCTTGAAGCGGTTCAGGTGGGCCAACTTCGGCCTTTGCTCTGCACCCGCCATCGCGCCATCGGGGATGAGCTGTGGAAAGGTCGTCTTCGTCGGATTTCCGCGAGATCAGGGCCGTGGCGGAGTGTGATTGGCGCATCGGTGGGTGCAGAGCAAAGGGAACGGTGCGAAAGGTGATCTCTCGGAGAGCATCACCCTCGGTGACAGGAGTGGTTGCCCGGCCAGGCCAGCCGTGACTGGCCGGGCGGTCTGATCAGTCGACCGGGGCAGGTGGCGCGGCGGTGTCGCGCGCGGCAGGGATGACCGCAGTGGGTGCGTCCACCGAGGCTGCCGGCGCCGGCGCTGGCGCTGGTGCTGGTGCCGGCGCTGGTGCTGGTGCCGGCGGGGGTGGGGATGGCGGCTGTGGCGGGGCGGACGCGGCTGCGACGGGGGCCGGTAGGTAGGCGGTGGGCGGGTCCACGGGGCCCCTTCGGGTTTCTGCCGGAGCCGGCACGATTCCGGCGGGCACGGCCATCGGCGGCGCGGCCGGCGCGGCGGGCGCGGTGTGTGCCGGGGAGTCGGTGGCGGGCGGCGCCGAGACCGGCGGAGCCGTGGCCGGGGCTGGTGCCGGGGGCATGGTCCCGGGCGGTGCGGACTGGTCGGCGGACGCGGACGCGGGTGCGTCGTCGGTCGGGTCGACCGGGTCGGTGTGACCGGTCCGCAGGGTGAACCAGCCGCGGAAGCGGGTGCGCAGCACCTCGCACTCGGGGCGGCCCTCGGCGTCGAGGCGGAGCATCGTGCCGGTCAGGGTGACAGTGCCGAGCCCGGGGCGGGCGGTGGACGGCTTGCTGCCCATCACGTCGAGCCGTACGGCGAGCCGGTCACCGGCGCGTACCGGGGCCAGCCAGCGCAGCTCCTCCAGGCCCGGCGAGGCGTCCGCCGCCGCGCGGGACAGGACGTGGTCCACGTACGCCCGCATGAACAGGCTGACCGTGTAGAACCCGCTGGCGATCAGCCCCCCGTGGTGGCTCTGCCGGGCCAGCTCCTCGTCGACGTGGTACCACTGCGGGTCGAACCGGCGGGCGAAGGCGACCATCTCGGCCCCGTCGACGGTGAGCGCCCCCAGGTCGAAGCTGCGGCCCGGGGTGAGGTCCTCGAAGAACAACTCGGCGGAGGCGCCCGTCCCGGACCGGACGGCTTCGACGCTCACCGGCGCGGGGCACGCCGGGTGGCGGCGTGCAGCTCGGCGGCGAGGTCGGCATCCGACTCGCGGTCGACGGAGTCCAGGCCGGGGTCGAGCGGGGTCGGCGCCGGGTGCAGGTCCGGACCGGTCGTGGCCGGCCGGGGCGCCACGGCCGGCCGTGGCGACAGCGCCCGCCCGGCTGCCGGGCGGGGCTTGACCGGTCGGGCCGGCCGTCCCGCCACGCTCGGCTTGATCTTCGCGCGGGGCTTGACGGTCGGCCGTGGCCGGACCGTGGGCGGGGATGTGGGCTGCGGCTGGGCGGCCTCCAGCTCGGTGACCGACTCGGCCAGCTCGGCCACCGGATCCATCCCGGCGACGGTGTCCGGCTCCGGCACGGCCGACGGTGTGGGCGCGGGCTGGAACACGAACGTCCGGTACGACCAGAAGCGGAAGAGGGTGGCCAGCAGCACGCCGCCGGTCTTCGCCACGTTCAGGGCGAGCAGGCTGGTGACGCCGAGGCCGTACTTGGCGGCGGCGAGCACGCCCAGCTCGATGAGCAGACCGGTGGCGTTGAACAGGAAGAAAAGGGCGTATTCTCGGCGCAGAGCCGACTTCGGCCGATCCCGGTACGTCCAGTACCGGTTCATCAGGTACGACGTGATGGTGGCCACCACTGTCGCCACCACCGCGGCCTTGAGTTGGCCGTCGGAGAACACGGTGAGCGCCAGCGCATTGAAGACGGCGTAATTGATGACAGTGTTGATGCCGCCGACGATGCCGAACTTGAGCGCCTCGCGGACGAACTTCTGCCAGCGCTCGGGCAGGAGACGGACAAGACGCATGCGGACACCTTAGGTCAGTCGGGACTTCCCGGCCGGCCGGCCGGACGGGGATGGGCGCGACGTCACGCCCTCGGGTCTCGGTCGTCGTTCGGTTCCGGAGCGTCACGGGTTCCCGCTTCGACGAAGACGAACCGTCGGTAGGACCAGAACCGGAACAGCGTGCCGAGGCCGGTGCCCACGACGAAGCTGGCGATGTTGTCGGCCAGCGCCGTCTGGAAGACGCCCGGCCAGATGCTGCCCAGCCCGTACCGGCTGATGGCGAGGCAGGCCACCGCGATGCCCAGCCCCACGCCGTTGAAGAAGAAGAACAGCGCGTACTCGCGGACCGGGTTGGAGCGCTCCCGGTGCCGCCAGGTCCAGAACCGGTTGCCGAGGAAGGCCACCGTCGCCGCGATGACCGTGGAGATCGTCTTCGCGGTGACCGGCTCCATCCCGCGCCCGGCGGTGAGCATGTTGAAGATCGCGAAGTCGAGGAGGAACGCGGCGCCGCCGACCGTGGCGAACTTGCTCATCTCGTGGATCAGGTGACCGAAGCGGTCGAGCAGCGCCCGGAGCACACGCGGGCGGGTATGCGGGGCACCCGGTTGGTCCCCGGTCACGGTCGCGGCCACTGGGGAAGCGTACCGGTTCGGAGCGCACCGGACGGGTAGCAACGACGGCAGCGGGTAGACAGCCTCACCGATGGTCACCCACGGTGATGTTGACTGACCGTAGTGGATTTCTGACCGGTGGAGGTGGCGTTGACGACGGTCGTCCACCTGGACGGGGCCGGGGGCGCGGGACCGGAACGCGGTCCGACCCGACCGAAGAATTTGCGTGAAACTGCGCGTGAAAGCGGGTATCAGCTCGCGAAACCGCAGGTCGACCGTACTTTGTGCAGTTCTTCACAACCAGTCCCACTGACGCCCGGGGCCGCCCGGTTTACGCTGAGCGGAATCCCAGGTTCCCACGAAGGCGACGCGCTACGTGTTCGCCCCGACTCGTGCATCCCATAGTTCGGTCAGCGTCGACCACAAGGAGATGTGTCATGGTTGCTCCGGCTGTCGTGCGGGGTATCGATCAGGCCCCGACATCCCACGCCAAACTGCTCACCTGGGTCCGGGAGGTCGCCGAGCTCACCACGCCCGACCGGGTGGTCTGGGTGGACGGCTCGGACGACGAGTGGCGTCGCCTCACCGACGAGCTCGTCGCGGCCGGCACGCTGATCAGGCTCAACCCGGAGAAGAAACCGAACTCGTTCTACGCCCGCACCGATCCCGGTGACGTCGCCCGGGTCGAGGAGCGCACCTACATCTGCTCGGTCGACGAGGCCGACGCCGGCCCCACCAACAACTGGATGGCCCCGGCGGAGATGAAACGTACGATGACCGACCTCTACCGCGGTTGCATGCGCGGCCGGACCATGTACGTCATCCCGTTCTGCATGGGTCCGGTCGAGTCGGATCGCCCGATGTTCGGGGTGGAGATCACCGACAGCCCGTACGTGGTCGCTTCGATGCGGATCATGACCCGGATGGGCGCGAAGGTCCTCGAAGCGATGGGGGACGACGCGGACTTCGTGCACGCGCTGCACTCGATCGGCGCGCCGCTGGCCCCGGGCGAGCAGGACGTGCCGTGGCCGTGCAACGAGACGAAGTACATCTCGCACTTC
The DNA here is from genome assembly GCF_027497255.1 of Micromonospora sp. WMMD882. Taxonomy (NCBI): domain Bacteria; kingdom Bacillati; phylum Actinomycetota; class Actinomycetes; order Micromonosporales; family Micromonosporaceae; genus Micromonospora; species Micromonospora sp. WMMD882. Next base: position 3,483,516 of record NZ_CP114903.1, on the reverse strand, counting down.
CCGGAGACCCGGGAGATCTGGTCGTACGGGTCCGGCTACGGCGGCAACTCGCTGCTCGGCAAGAAGTGCTACTCGCTGCGGATCGCCAGCGTGATGGGCCGGGACGAGGGCTGGCTCGCCGAGCACATGCTGATCCTCAAGATCACCTCGCCGGAGGGGAAGGTCTACCACGTCGTCGGGGCGTTCCCGTCCGCCTGCGGCAAGACCAACCTGGCCATGCTGGAGCCGACGATCCCGGGCTGGAAGGTCGAGACCATCGGCGACGACATCGCCTGGATGCGGTTCGGCCCGGACGGCCGCCTCTACGCGGTCAACCCCGAGTACGGCCTGTTCGGCGTCGCGCCGGGCACCGACTGGAAGACCAACGCCAACGCGATGCGCACCCTGGACCGGGGAAACTCGATCTTCACCAACGTCGCGCTCACCGACGACGGCGACATCTGGTGGGAGGGCATGGGCGACCCGCCGGCCCACCTGACCGACTGGAAGGGCGCCGACTGGACGCCGGAGAGCGAGCAGCTCTCCTCCCACGCGAACAGCCGGTTCTGCACCCCGATCACCCAGTGCCCGATCCTGGCCGAGGACTACTACGACCCCGACGGCGTGCCGATCGACGCGATCCTCTTCGGCGGCCGGCGCAAGGACACCGTCCCGCTGGTGACCGAGGCGCGTGACTGGACGCACGGCGTCTACCTGGGGGCGACGCTCTCCTCGGAGACCACCGCCGCGGCCTCCGGCGCGGTCGGCGTGGTGCGCCGTGACCCGATGGCGATGCTGCCGTTCATCGGCTACCACGCCGGCGACTACTTCCGGCACTGGATCGAGATGGGCAAGGGCGCCGACGGCGACGCCGCGAAGCTGCCGAGCGTCTACTACGTCAACTGGTTCCGCAAGGACGCCGAGGGCAACTTCCTGTGGCCGGGCTTCGGCGAGAACGCCCGCGTCCTCAAGTGGATCGTCGAGCGGATCGAGGGCCGCGCCGAGGCCGTCGAGACCCCGATCGGCATGGTCCCCGCCCAGGACGCCCTGGACGTCGACGGTCTCGACATGACCCCGGAGGACGTCCGGATCGCGCTCAAGGTGGACCCGGAGGAGTGGCGCGCGGAGCTGCCGCTGATCAACGAGTGGTTCGAGAAGTTCGGCGACAAGCTGCCCGGCGTGCTCTGGGCCGAGCTGGACGCCCTGCGGGCCCGCCTCGACGCCCGCTAGGCGTCAGGAAGGGCAACCCCCTGCGCCTCGGGCAGGTGTGCCGGGAGGCCGGTGGGGGCATCATCAGCAGTCATGACGAGGACGGCCGCCGCGACCGAGGTCCGGCGGCCGTCCTCCGTCCGGGCGCTGACCACCCTGCTGTACGTGACCGCCGTGGCCACCGTCGCCGTCGACGTGCTCAACTGGTGGTACGCCCCGGAGCAGGGCTTCGGCCTGGCCGTGCGCACCGGCTGGGCGCTGCTGCGCGCGTTCGGCCTGGTGCTGCTGGTGGGCCACGTCCGGAAGGGGCGGACGGTGGCCCGCCCGTTCGGGCTGATCCTGGTGGTGACGACGGTGTTCGCGGTGGGCCGGCTGATCGTGCCCCGGCAGGGCGTGCCGCCGTGGCCGGGGATCGCCGGCTTCGCCGTCCTCACCGCGCTCTGCGTGGCCGTGCTCTGGCTGCTCTACCGTTCCCCGGCGGTCGCCGGTCACCTGACCCGGCACCGGGGCCGGCTGGTCATCGACCGGCAGGGCATCTCCTGGCGGGAGACCCCGCCGCGCCGCCCGGCGGTCGCCGGCTGGCTGCTCACCACCCGGGTCGCCGCGTTCACGTACAGCCCGTTGATGCTGGTGCCGGCGCTGGTGGCCGGCGGCGCCGTGCTGGACGGCCGGCTCGGCGCGGTGCCGGCGGTGCTGTTCTGGTTCGGGTTCGCCCTGGCCACCAGCTACGCGGTGCTGTTCTGCACCTTCTTCCTGCTGCGCGGCCGACGCTGGGCGGGCCGCCTGCTGGTGGCGGTCACCGTGGTCGTGCTCGCCGTCGACCTGCCGCTGTGCTGGTGGCTGCTCGGCGTGGACGGACTGGTCCGCGACGGCGCGCCGCTGGTGGCCGCCGCCGGCCTGGCCCTCTACGGTCTGTGGCGGGGCGGCCACGCGAGGGCGGGCGCCGACGGCCACGGGCCGGCCGGCGCGACCGCCGGCCCGGGAGGTGGGGGCGGATGACCGGGACGTACGACGTGGCCGTCGTCGGGGCCGGGCCGGCCGGGGCCGCCGCCGCGTTGGCCGCCTGCCGGGCCGGCGCCCGGGTGCTGCTGCTGGACCGGGCCGACTTCCCCCGGGACAAGGCGTGCGGGGACGGCATCGCCGCGCACGCGCTGGACGTGCTGGCCGGGCTGGGCGTCCCCGACGCCGTCGACGGGTACCCTCCACTGCCCGCGTTGCGCATGGTCAGCCCGGGTGGCGAGACGGTGGCCAGGGCGCTGCCCCGGCCCGCGTACACGGTGCCCCGGCGGGTCTTCGACGCGCGACTGGTGGCGGCGGCGGTGGCGGCCGGCGCGGAGCTGCGCCGGCACACCGTACGGCGGGTGGTGGAGCACGCCGACGGGGTGCTGGTCGACGACACGTACGCCGCGCGGGCGCTGGTCGGCGCGGACGGGGCCGGGTCGGTGCTCCGGCGCGTCCTCGGGCACCCGGTCAACCCGCAGCGGCATCTCGCGTTGGCCATCCGGGGGTACGCGCCGGCCCGGCCCGGTCCGCCGGAGCAGCTCATCGTCACCTCCGGGCCGCGCTGGCCCGCGTACGCGTGGTCGTTTCCGATCGGTGACGGCCGGGCGAACGTCGGGTACGGGGAGGTGCTGCGCGGCGAGCCGTTGAGTCGGGCGCACCTGCTCGACCGGTTGGCCGCGCTGCTGCCCGGCACCGACCCGGCCGACCTGCGGGCCCACCACCTGCCGCTGTCCACGCACCGCCCGAGCCCGGGGCGGGGCCGGATCACGCTGGCCGGCGACGCGCTGTCGCTGATCAACCCGTTCACCGGGGAGGGGATCTTCTACGCGTTGCTCTCCGGGGCGCTGGCCGGCGCGGCGGCGGCGGGCTCACCGGAGCGGGCCGCCCACCGGTACGCGGCGGGTCTGCGTCGCCGGCTCGGCGGCCACCTGCGGCACAGCTCGGCGGCGGCCTGGCTGGCCCGGCGACGTCGGGTGGTGGACGCGGCCGTCCGGGCGGCCCGCCGCGACGACCGGGTCTACCACTCGGTGGTGGAGCTGGGGCTGGGTGACGGCCGGCTGGACGCCCGCACGCTGGCGATGATCGGGCAGGGACTGGTCCGGCGGTTCTGAGGTGGCGGATGCCTGTTTCCGGCGTGGGTCGCTACGCTGCAGGGTGATGACTCTGCGGAACCTGCTCTACTCGGTGTACGAGCGCCGCCTCACGGCGAGCCTCGCGGGAAAGCCGGTGCCCCGGCACGTGGGCGTGATGTGCGACGGCAACCGTCGCTGGGCTCGGGAAATGGGCTACGTCGATCCGAACGACGGCCACCGGGTCGGCGCCGCCAAGATCAAGGACGTGCTGGGCTGGTGCGACCAGGCCGGCATCGGGCACGTCACCCTCTACCTGCTCGCCACCGACAACCTCCGTCGTCCGGCCCGGGAGCTCGACCCGCTGCTGCAGATCATCGAGGACCTGGTGACCGAGCTGGCCGAGGCGGGCAACCCGTGGCGGCTGCGCATGGTCGGCGCGCTCGACCTGCTGCCGGCGCAGACCGCGACCGCGCTCAAGGCCGCCGAGGAACGCACCCGGGACCGCGCCGGCGGGGCCCAGGTCAACATCGCGGTCGGGTACGGCGGCCGCCGCGAGATCACCGACGCGGTCCGCTCGTTGCTGCTGGAGTACGCGTCCTCCGGCGGCACCCTGGAGGAGTTGGCCGAGGTGCTCGACGTCGAACACATCGCCGAGCACCTCTACACCCGGGGCCAACCGGACCCGGATCTGGTCATCCGTACCAGCGGGGAGCAGCGGCTCTCCGGGTTCATGCTCTGGCAGTCGGCGCACTCGGAGTTCTACTTCTGCGAGCTGAACTGGCCCGAGTTCCGCCGCGTCGACTTCCTGCGCGCCCTGCGCTCGTACGCCAACCGGCAGCGCCGCTACGGCGTCTGAGCCACCCGCGGCCCCGGCGGACCTGTCGGGGTTCCGGCCTGCCCGGCGGCGGCCCTGGTGGGCTCGGCAGCCGTCGGGCGGCGGGGCAGGCGGGCTCAGCGCAGCCGCCGGGCGGCGGCCCTGGTGGGCTCAGCGCAGCCGGGCGGCGGCGTCGGTGAGGAAGTCGCCCAGGGCGGCGGGGGAGTCGATGGTGAGGTCGGCGGCGGAGGCGACCTCCTGGCCGGTCTCCGGGTTGGCCACCGCGACGCAGACGCCGACGAAGTCCGGGTCGGCGGCGGCCCGGGCGCGCAGCGCCGCGAACGCCTTGATGTCGGAGACGTCGTCGCCGAAGTACCAGGCGCCGCCGGCCGAGCGGATCGCCTCGTCGATCACCATGCCCTTGTCCCGGTCGACCGGGGGCTTGATCTCCAGCACCATCCGGCCGACCTGCACCCGCAGCCCGAGCCGGTCGGCCTGGGCCCGGCCCCAGCTCTCGACCGCCTCGGCGAGGTGGGGCGCGGTGCGGTAGTGCAGGGCGACGGAGAGCCGTTTGTACTCCACCAGGGTGCCGGGGGGCAGCTCGGCGCGGGCCAGGTCGGCCAGCTCGACCATGGTGGGCACCCAGGGCAGGGCGGCCGGCTCGGTGACGGTCTCGCCGCCGGAGTGGCTGTGCTCCAGCCCGTAGAGGCCGTAGAGATCGATGCCGGCGAGACCGTCGAAGTGCTCCCGGAGGAACTCGACCGGACGGGCGGAGACGATCGCGACCCGTTGGACGACGGGGGCGATCGCCGCCAGCGCGGCCAGCACCCGGGGAGCGGGCTGGACGGCGGTCGGATCGTCGTCGACGGGCGCGAGCGTGCCGTCGAAGTCGAAGAAGAGGACGTACTCGCCCGCCCGCGCGGCGGTGGCCGCCCAGGCTTCGGCGGCGTCGAGGGGGGTCTTCGGCGGCTGGTTGCCCAGATTCAACGACGGCACGCGCGTCAGCGTACCCCCCGGACGGCCGCTCATTCCTGGTCGAGTGACGCGGTCTTGAGCGGGTTGACAGGGGGGTCGCGATCGTCGAGGGTGGCCGGTCAGCGTTCGGCGGCTCCCCGTCCGCGCCGTCCGAACGGCACCACGGCCGCCTCCCGACCGCCGTTGAGCAGGTAACCCTCCACGAATCCGGCGTTGCGGTCACCGGTGTGCGACTCGATCTCGTCGAGGCGGCTCACCAGGAACTCGGTGAGCGCGGTGAGCCGGTCGCTGAGCCGGTCGTACAGGTCGGCGAGCACGGCCAGCACGACCGCGGTGCCGGCCGCGGTCAGCGCGAAGAGGTTGACGACCAGGGGAAGCTGCCCGCCGTCGATCACGCCGACCACCACGTTGCCGGTCACCGACAGTGTCACCGACACCGTCGCCACCAGGACTGCCAACCACTTCAGGGTCACGAACAGACCCTCCTTCTGTCCCGCGGGGCCGGGTTCGGCCTTGTCCCGTCCCCTGCCGACGACGAGCCCAGGCAGTACAGGGGGGACGCTAGCGGGTGGATTCCGGGCCCGACGCGGGACGCTCGGTAGCGGATCGGCGATCTTTCGCCATCTGAGGAACTAGCCGGCCCGTCTGTCGTGGTTGGGAAAAAATGTCGGGATCGGCGGGCGATATGCCAGATATCGGATGGTTTCTCGGATGTGGAACTTCTCCACGTCGGAGACGTCGGGGTCGACCAGGCGGCGGAGCAGCGCCGCGACGTCCGGGTCCATCGGCGGGGTGTCCGGGCCGGGGCGGGCGGGCGCGGCGCGCTCCCAGCCGAGGGCGGCGAAGGCGGGCGCCGGGTCGAGGCCCAGCCCCGCGCAGAAGGCCACCACCCGCTCGGCCGCCGGGTCGCTGGCCCAGTCGCCCCGTACCCAGCGGTTGATGGTCTGTCGGGAGACGCCGGTACGGCGGGAGACCTCGCTGCCGCTCCAGGCCCGGGCCGCCCGCGCGTCGTCGAGCGCCCGACGCACGAAGGCGGCGAAGGCGATCTTGCGGGCGTGGGCGTGGTCGGTCACCTCAAGACGGTACGACCGGTCGCGTCGTACCGTGTCGTGAGCCACGCTCCTGTCACGTGTATGTGACAAAACCTTCGCGTCGCCATTCTGGGGAAGGTGAAGATTTACCTGTTCAAGACAGATGAATCCATGGAGTCGAGGATCGCCTTCCGGCGGGAGAAAACTGCTACTGTCACGCTCATGGGACAACTTGCGGTGTGTCGTGGGTGGTCGACGACCCGAAACCGGGTCGAGCGGGACGCCCGGCGTGCCCATCCCGGCCACCCGCAGCGGCGCGCCCGGGGAGCCGCCGGATGAGCCCCTTCTTCGCGGTGTTCCTGGTGCTGCTGCTCGGCTCGACCAGCTACGCGGCCGGGCGGCTGCACGGGCAGCTCAGCTACCGGATCGGGTACCGGTTCGGCTACCGCCAGGGCTACTTCGACGGTGACCGGGGCGCCTGGAACCGGCGGCGACGGGAGGCCCAGGTCGCCCTCGCCTCGGCGCTGGCCGTGCCACCCGGCTGGTCCGCCGGCCCGTCGGCCTCCACCTGGTCCGGCGGCTCGTCCGGCGTCGACGGCTCGTCCGGGGCCGGTTGGTCGGGTGCCGGGCGGTCGGGCGGGTCGTCGGGCGCCGGCTGGTCCGGGGTCGCGCCGGGGGGCGGCGGAGCCGTGATCGCCCGTACCGGCACCACCTACACCGGCTCGGCGTTCGCGCCGGCCGGAGCTGTCACCGGTCGGCAGGCCCGCCTGCCGACCGGTGGACGTCCGCCGACGCCGGCGCGCGACGCCGGCCAGCCCGCAGTGGCCGTCGACCAGAGCCAGCCGACCGTGACCGTCGCCGGACGGTACCCGACCGGGACGCTGGCCGGACGGCACGGCTGAGCCGGACCGCGAGGTCGCTCGGCGGACCTGGCGCGCCTGTCGTGGCGCGCCACCGGCCCGCGTCGGACAGCTCGACGCGGGTCTCGCCGGCCGGGGTGCGCGCAGGGGGCCGCATCCCGGCCGGCCTTCCCCGTCCACCTGCGTGTTCGCCGGCTGCTCGATTGAGATCCATCTTCGCCTCTAGCCGGAACCGGCGGGGCGGCGCTAGCGTCTAGGCATGGCACGGGGTCGTCCCGGGCCAGCCGGCCAGCCCGGATCTGCGACCTCGCGCACGGGGCCCGCATCCGACCCCGTGTCCCCGGGCACCGGAGGAGGCGGAACGCGGGTGGCGGGTGCCCATCCGTCGGAGCAGGCCTGTGACGACTCGTCGTACCCCCGCCGGTGGCGATCAGACCCCGGCCGCGACCAGCACCACCCGCCGGACGACCCGCAGCCGCCGTACGGCGGCCGGTGGCGTCGAGCCCGGGGAGCCCCGACCAGAGGTCTTCGTCCTGGACACCTCGGTCCTGCTCTCCGACCCGGCGGCGTTCCACCGGTTCGCCGAGCACGAGGTGGTGATCCCCCTCGTGGTGATCTCCGAGTTGGAGGGCAAGCGGCACCATCCGGAGCTGGGCTGGTTCGCCCGGCAGTCGTTGCGCATGCTCGACGAGCTGCGGATCGCCCACGGTCGGCTGGACACTCCGGTGCCCGCCAACGACCAGGGCGGGGCCATGCGGGTCGAGCTGAACCACACCGACGACACGGTGCTCCCGCCCGGTTTCCGCACCGAGTCGAACGACGCCCGGATCCTCTCCGTGGCGCTCAACCTGGCCGCCGAGGGACGGCAGGTCACCCTGGTCAGCAAGGACATGCCGCTGCGGGTCAAGGCCGGCTCGGTGGGGTTGCGCGCCGACGACTACCGGCACGGTCAGGCCAGCGACCCGACCTGGACCGGCATGGCCGAGCTGGACCTGGCCGAGGAGCAGATCGGGCAGCTCTACGCCGGGGAGACGCTCGACCTGGACGCCGCGGCCGGGCTGCCCTGCCACACCGGGCTGGTGCTGCACTCCGGCAACGGGTCGGCGCTGGGCCGGGTGCTGCCGGACAAGACCGTCCGGCTGGTCCGTGGGGACCGGGAGGCGTTCGGGCTGCGGGGCCGTTCCGCGGAGCAGCGGGTCGCCCTGGACCTGCTCCTCGACGAGTCGGTGGGGATCGTCTCGCTGGGCGGTCGGGCCGGCACCGGCAAGTCGGCGCTGGCGCTGTGCGCGGGGCTGGAGGCGGTGATGGAGCGCCGCCGGCACCGGAAGGTGGTGGTGTTCCGGCCGCTGTACGCGGTGGGCGGCCAGGAGTTGGGCTACCTGCCCGGCTCGGAGTCGGAGAAGATGTCGCCCTGGGCGCAGGCCGTCTTCGACACCCTCGGCGCGGTGGTGCACGAGAACGTGCTGGACGAGATCACCTCGCGGGGCCTGCTGGAGGTGCTGCCGTTGACCCACATCCGGGGGCGCAGTCTGCACGACGCGTTCGTGATCGTCGACGAGGCGCAGTCCCTGGAGCGGGGCGTGCTGCTGACCGTCCTGTCCCGGATCGGGCAGGGCTCCCGGGTGGTGCTCACCCACGACGTGGCCCAGCGGGACAACCTCCGGGTGGGGCGGCACGACGGGGTGACCGCGGTGATCGAGACCCTCAAGGGGCATCCGCTGTTCGCGCACGTGACGCTGAGCCGTTCGGAGCGGTCGCCGATCGCCGCGATGGTGACCGACCTGTTGGAGGACATTCCGGGCTGACCGTCGCTTTTGGGGGCCTGCGTCACACTTCTCATAGTGGCGCAGGTCACATTCGGTGTGTGTGGTTTCCCATCCGTCCCACCGTGCGCGATGGTGTCCCTCGAGCGCCCGCGCATCAGAAGGATCGTTGGTGATCACTGGTCACCCGGGTCGGGTCACCGGCCCGTCGGGCCGGCCACGGCCGGTTCCGGGTCGGGTCGCTCACGGCGCGGGTCCGTCCGGTGCTGACCGGTCCGGCCGTGTCGTGTCCTTGACCCCGACGAAGGGACCACTTCGTGAGTCGGCTGTGGAGCCGGTTGGGCGCCCGTACGGCCGCCGTCGCGTTGCTCGCCGTAGGCGTGGCCGGCGGTTTCTACCTGGGCGAAGACCGGGAAACCCGACAGGGCGCGACCGAGCAGGTCGGCCAGGTCGAGATCGAGCAGTCGCAGTACGCGCAGACCGAGCACGTCATGGAGTCGGCGCGTTACCAGACCGAACTACGGGCCGCCCAGCGCGCCGAGGCCGAGCTGGCCGCCCGCCGGGCCGCCGCCGAGCGCGCGGCCCGCAAGAAGCGCGCGGAGGAGGCGAAGGCCAAGGCGGAAGCCGAGGCCAAGGCCGAGGCCGAGAAGAAGGCGGCCGAGGAGGCCCGGAAGGCCGGGGCCAGCAAGCCGTACGACGGCCCCATCCCGGCCTCCTGCAACGAGTACAGCGGCAACCGGAAGATCGGCTGCGCGATGCTGCTCGACACCGGGTTCGGCATCGACCAGATGCCGTGCCTGGACAAGCTCTGGAAGAAGGAGAGCGGCTGGAACCACAAGGCCCGCAACTCCTCCTCCGGGGCGTACGGCATCCCGCAGGCGCTGCCGGGCAGCAAGATGGGCTCGGCGGGGTCCGACTGGGAGACCAACCCGGCCACCCAGATCGAGTGGGGCCTCGGCTACATCAAGGGCCGGTACGGCACGCCGTGCCAGGCCTGGGCGCACTCGCAGGACGTCGGCTGGTACTGACCGACGGAGTCGACCGACGGGGGTGTCGTGGATCACCACGGCGCCCCCGTCGTCGTTTCCCGGGCGGTCAGCGGCGCTGCGACGGGCCCGGCCAGGTGGCGGTACGCGCCCGGAGCTGATAGCTGTTTGTGGGTGACATACGACCGCGGCCGGGTGGGCGGTGACCCGAACCGGTTCGGCACCGAGGCGTTCTACGCCTCACTGGGCCGGGCCTTCGTCGCCATGTGCGCCGTGGTGCCGGTGCTCTTCCTGATCGAGGCGCTGGACGTCTGGCTGGGCGCCGGGTTCGACCCGGCCGCCGGCATCATCCCGAAGCGCATCGAGGGGCTGGACGGCGTCTTCTTCTCGCCCTTCCTGCACCACGGGTTCGACCACCTCTACAGCAACAGCATCCCGCTGATCCTGCTCGGCACGTTCGTGCTCGCGGCCGGGGTCCGCCGGTTCCTCTGGTCCACGCTGGTGATCATCCTGGTGAGCGGGCTGGGGGTCTGGTTCACCGGCTCGGCCAACTCGGTGGTGGTCGGCGCCAGTGGCGTGATCTTCGGCTATCTCGGCCTGCTGCTCACCCGGGGCATCGTGGAACGCACCTGGTGGAACTTCGCGGTGGTGCTCCTGGTCGGCCTCCTGTACGGCTGGCAGCTCGTCGGCATCCTCCCCACCGACGAGCGGATCTCCTGGCAGGGGCACCTGTTCGGGCTGCTCGGGGGCGTGCTGGCCGCGGTCTTCTTCCGGCGTCGCCGGACCGAGCCCGACCCGGACTGGGACTCCCCGCTCACCACGCCCTGACCTGGATCGTCGTGGGACGTGCTTGCCGATCGCGGCCGGGACCCCTACCGTCAGGAATCAGCGTGTGTTGATCCTTGAGCGGAAAGTGACGGTACCCGGATGCGCGAGGTCGATGTCGCCATTATCGGAGCCGGTCCGACCGGCCTCTTCGCCGCCTACTACGCCGGCTTCCGCGGGCTCTCGGTGGCGGTGGTCGACGCGCTGCCCGAGCCGGGCGGCCAGATCGCCGCGATGTACCCGGAGAAGTTGATCCACGACGTCGCCGGGTTCCCCGCGATCAAGGGGCGGGACCTGGTGGCGAACCTCGTCGAGCAGGCCGCCTCCGCCACTCCCGACTTCCTGCTCGGGGTCCGCGCGGAACGCCTGGAGTACGTCGACGGCAAGCCGCTGCTGCACCTCGCCGACGGCGAGCGGCTGCACTGCGGCGCGGTGCTGGTCACCGGTGGGCTGGGCAGCTTCACCCCGCGTCCGTTGCCCGCCGCGGCGGCCTTCGCCGGCGCGGGGCTCGCCTACTTCGTCCCGCAGCCGACCGAGCTGATCGGCCGGGACGTGCTGATCGTCGGGGGCGGTGACTCCGCCTTCGACTGGGCGGCGGCGCTCGCCCCGCTGGCCAGCTCGGTGACGCTGGTGCACCGCCGGGACCGGTTCCGGGCGCACGCCGCGACCGTGGCCAAGGTCCGTGAGCTGCCGGTCCGGATCGTGGTCAACGCCGAGGTGACGAAGCTGCACGGCGACGCCGTGGTGACAGGCGCCGACATCGCGGTACGCGGCGGAGCGGCGGAGACCGTGCCGGTGGACGCGGTGATCGCGGCGCTCGGCTTCACCGCCGACCTGGGCCCGCTGGCCGAGTGGGGGCTGACCCTCGACAAACGGCACATCGTGGTGGACAGCGCGATGGCCACCAACCTGCCCCGGGTCTTCGCCGCCGGGGACATCACCGAGTACCCGGGGAAGGTCCGGTTGATCGCCACCGGCTTCGGTGAGGCGGCCACCGCGGTGAACAACGCCGCCGTGGCGATCGACCCGGCCGCGCACCTGTTCCCCGGCCACTCCTCCGACGGCACCTGACCGGCGGCGCCCCTGACCGGCACCTGACCGGCGGCGGGTCAGGGCAGGCCCACCAGGTCCGCCATCAGGCCGATCTGGTGGGCGAAGTAGGCGTCCCGGTGCGGTAGGGCGTTGTCGATCCGGCCGAACAGCTCGAAACTGATCAGCCCGAAGAGCTGGGTCCACCCGGCCATGGCCCGGGCCGTCAGGGCGGGCGGCAGGTCCACGCCCAGGATGGCGGTGATCTCGGCGAGATCCGTCGCCACCGGCACGGCCACGTCGTCGGTCGGCACGGTGATCAGGCCGTCGGCGACCCCGTCGAGGACGATGCCGATCAGGGCGACCGGTGGCCGCTGGGCCGGCCCCACGGTGTCGGCCGGGGCGGCGTAACCGGGCACCGGGCTGCCGTAGAGCAGCGCGTACTCGGCGGGGTGCGCCAGGGCCCAGGCGCGGGCGGCCCGGCAGCAGGCGATCCAGCGTTGGCGCAACTCTGCGCGGTCCTGTTCGGCGTCGGCCGCCTCCACCGCCGCGCCGAGGGCGTCGTACGCCTCGATGATCAGCGTGGTGAGCAGGTCGTCCCGGCTGGGGAAGTAGCGGTAGAGGGCCGAGGAGACCAGGCCCATCTCCCGGGCCACCGCCCGGAGGGAGAGGTTCGCGCCGTCGGTGGCGAGGTGCCGGCGGGCGACGGCTTTGATCTCGTCGAGCATCTCGGCGCGGACCCGGGCGCGGATCGAGGGTGCGGACACGTCTCCCACTCTGCCACACCGAGAGCAGCCATCAAAATGGAGAGCACTGCTCTTGACGGGAAGTGTCGCCCGTGGTCATGCTTGTGGTGTCGAGAGCGCCGCTCTCTAAACGCATCACTGCTCTGAAAGGTGGCCCCTGATGTCCACTCACGTGATCGTCGGCGCCGGACCGGTCGGCGTCACCACCGCCCGGCTCCTCGCCGACCGGGGAGACCGGGTGAAGCTGGTCAGCCGCCGGGGACGCGGACCCGAGCACCCGGCCGTCGAGCGGATCTCGGCCGACGCCACCGACGCCGACCGGCTGACCGCGCTCGCCACCGGCGCCGTCGCCCTCTACAACTGCCTCAACCCGGCCTACCACCGGTGGGCGACCGACTGGCCCCCGATGGCGGCGGCGCTGCTGGCCGCCGCCGGCCGGGCCGACGCGGTGCTGGTCACCGCCGGCAACCTCTACGGGTACGGCCCGGTCGACGGCCCGATGACCGAGCACACGCCGGAACGGCCGAACACCGTCAAGGGCGCGGTGCGGGCGCGGATGTGGGCCGAGATGTCCGCCGCGCACCGGGCCGGGCGGGTCCGGGCCACCGAGGTACGCGCCTCCGACTTCGTCGGGCCGGGCGCGTACTCCGTCGCCAACAACCTCATCCTGCCCCGGGCCGCCACCGGTCGCCGCGTCGTCGTGCCGGCCGACGCCGACGCCCCGCACAGTTGGACGTACGTCGGCGACCTGGCCCGGACCCTGGTCACCGTGGCCGACGACGAACGGGCCTGGGGGCGGGTCTGGCACGCGCCGACCCCGCCGCCGGTCTCCGTACGCGGTCTCGCCGCCCTCGCGGCGGCCCGCGCCGGCGCCCGGCCGCCCCGGGTCACCGCCCTGCCCCGGGCGGCGCTCACCCTCGGCGGCGCGGTCAGCCGTGAGCTCCGGGAGATCCGGCGGATCGCCTACCAGTTCTACCGGCCGTTCGTGCTGGACTCGACCGCCGTCACCGAAACCCTCGGCCTCACCTGCACCCCGCTCGACGAGGCTATCGACGCGACGGTCGCCGCGCTTCCCGCTCCGGCGGCGTGACCGGCGCCGGTCGGACCGCCGCGCGCCGCCGACGCGCCGGCGGGCCGACCGCCGCGACCAGCACCGCGACCAGGGTCAGGGCCGCCCCGAACAGGGTGCCGAAGCCGGGACGCGACGCCGCCGTGGGCAGCAGGACGTCCAACGCCAACGCCCCCACCACCTGACCGGCGATGGTGGCCAGACCGAGCAGCAGCACCCCGGTGAACCGGACGATCGCCGCGGCCAACGCGATGAACACGATGCCGATCGGCCCACCCAGGTAGAGCCACGGCTCGCTCGGGAACGCGCCGGTCGGCACCCCCCGGACCAGCAGGTCCACGGCGAGCGTGGCGAGCAGCGCCACCGTGCCGACGGCGAAGTTGACGAGCGTGGCGGTCAGCGCGCTGCCGGCCGCCCCCCGGACCCGGCCGTTGACCGCCTGCTGCCAGGCGATACCGAACCCGGCGAGCAGCGGCAGCAGGGCCAGCACCAGCGCGCCCGGGTCGCCCAGCCGGTCGCCCACGGCGATCAGGACGGCCACCACGGTCAGCACCGCGCCGGCCAGCCGGGGGACGGTGACCGGCTGGCGTCCGGCCGGGCCGAGACCGGCCCGGTCCACCGCCAGGCTGCTGCCGCTCTGCCCGGCGACCACCGCCACGGTGAACACCGCCACCCCGAGCGTGCCGATGGTGAGCCCCTGGGCGGCCACCAGGAACGCGCCGCACACCCCGCCCAGGCACTGCCACGGGCGCAACGAGCCGTCGCCCAGGGCCGCCCGCAACCGGCGCAGCCCACGCCGTCCGGCCGGGACGGCGGGCACCAGCACCAGCAGGACCAGCAGACCCAGCCCGAAGGAGACCACCGCCGCGGCGATCCCGTCGCCGAGGCGTACGCCCAGCTCGCCGTTGATCCGCGACTGGAGCGCCACGGCGACGCCGGAGAGCACGGCCAGCCCGACCCCGGCGACGCGCAGCGCCGCCGACGGCGCGGCGGACCCGTCGGGGCCCGTCACTCCTGCTCGGCCAGCGGACGGCCGTCGAAGTCGACAGCCGAGTAGAGGGCCAGCTTCTCCAGCCGGTGGTACGAGTCGATCACCCGGATGGTGCCGCTCTTGGACCGCATGACGATCGACTGCGTGTACGCCCCACCGTCCTGGTAGCTGACGCCGCGCAGCAGGTCACCGGAGGTGATGCCGGTCGCCACGAAGAAGCAGTTGTCCCCGGTGACCAGGTCGTCGGTGGTCAGCACCCGGTCCAGGTCGTGGCCGGCGTCGAGGGCCCTGGCGCGTTCGGCGTCGTCGCGGGGCCAGAGCTTGGCCTGCAACATGCCGCCCATGCACTTGAGCGCGCAGGCCGCGGTGATCCCCTCCGGGGTGCCGCCGATGCCCAACAGCACGTCGACGCCCGACTCGCCCCGGGCGGCGGCGATGGCCCCGGCGATGTCGCCGTCGGAGATGAACCGGATGCCCGCCCCGGTCCGCCGGATCTGCCTGACCAGGTCGTCGTGGCGCGGCCGGTCCAGGACGCAGACCGTCACCTCGGCGACGTCGCAGCCCTTGACCCGGGCGATCCGGCGCAGGTTCTCGGTGACCCCGGCGTCGATGTCGACCACGTCGGCGTAGGCCGGGCCGACGGCCAGCTTCTCCATGTAGAAGACCGCGCTCGGGTCGAACATCGCGCCCCGCTCGGCGACCGCGAGCACCGCGAGCGCGTTCGGCATGCCCTTGCTCATCAGGGTGGTGCCGTCGATCGGGTCGACCGCCACGTCCACCTCGGGGCCGCTGCCGTCGCCGACCTGCTCGCCGTTGAACAGCATCGGGGCGTTGTCCTTCTCGCCCTCGCCGATCACCACGACACCCCGCATCGGGATCGAGTTGATCAGCTTGCGCATGGCGTCGACGGCCGCCCCGTCGCCACCCTCCTTGTCGCCGCGGCCGACCCACCGACCGGCGGCCATCGCCGCCGCCTCGGTGACCCGGACCAGGTCGAGGGCGAGGTTACGGTCGAGATCCTGCGGGGTCCGCGTCCTGGTGTTGGTCATGACGGCCTTCCTCCTCGCGACGGTGCGGGGTGGACCGGCGGTACGTCCCGCCGCCGGCTGTGTCGCCGATCCTCACACGTGGGCCGGGGAAACACCCTCACACGGTGGTCAACCTAACGCCGTCGAGGGGCGAGGTGGCCGGGATCGGGGCAACCCGGGTGCTGCCAAGATGGAGGGGTGGAGCCCGCAGACCGTGTACCCGCCGACCCGACCCCGCCGGACGGCCAGCCGCCGTCGCCCCCGTCGGCCGCGCCCGCCGGCGGTGGGCGGTCCGCGCGCTCGCCGAAGGACATGGCCCTGTCGTTGCTGGTGCTGCTGATCCCGATCGCCCTGCTGGTCGCCTTCTACCGGGGCTTCCTCGGCGGGGAGCAGCCGACCGTCGTCGACCCGGCGCCGGCCGTGGAGCAGGCCCGGGCGGCCGACGCCTTCCCGGTCGCCGAGCCGTCCGGGCTGGGCGACGGCTGGCGCACCGTCAACGCCCGGTTCCGGCAGTCCGGCGACGGGTCGACGCTGCGGCTGGGCTACCTGACCCCGGAGGGCCGGGGCGTCCAGCTCGTGCAGGGGAACGTGCCGGCCGAGAAGCTGCTGCCGGCGGAGCTGACCGACCAGAGCCGGCCTCAGGGCGCGCTCGACCTGGACGGGCGGAGCTGGCAGCGGTACACCGCCCGGGGCAGCGAGCGGGCCCTGGTGCTGCTCGAACCGGACCGCACGGTGATCGTGGTGGGCGACGCGGGCGAGACCGAGCTACGGGAACTCGCCGACGCCGTCCGGTAGAGCGCGCGGCGAATCGGGTAGATACCGCCCGGACGGGTGGTTCCCGTCCACCGGTACCCCGCACCCTCCGGCGCCGCGCCGCGCCGGGACGACGTCTGGAGACAGCACATGAGGATTCGACGGTGGAGCGCCGGCGTGCTGGCCGCCTCCCTGCTCGTACCCGCTCTCACCGCCTGCGGGTCGGCGGACACCGCCGGTGGGACGCCGGCCGCCGGGCCGTCGGCGGGCGGCCCCCCGGCCACCCCGGCGGACGGCTCCCCGGCCGCGCCGGCGGGCGACCCGGAGGCCCGGGCGGCCCTGCTCGCCTCGACCAGGGAGCTCAGCAAGGGCGACTTCAGCTTCACCATCGCCGGCGGCGGGCTCGACGGGGCCGGCAGGGTGCACCTGCCGACCCGGAGCGCCGAGATGAGCCTGACCGGCGGCGACGCCTCGGACGACCTCTCCATGGAGCTGCACCTGGTCTTCGTGGACACCGACACCTGGGTGAAGGTGCAGCTCGGGGGCGCGATGGCCACCGCCGCGCCGGCCGACGTGACGTCCGGCAAGTACCAGCACCTCGACCGTAGCCGGATCAAGGGCCTCGACCGGCTGGCGTTCGACTTCACCGACGTCGACCCGGCGGGCAGCGAGGCGCTGACCAGGGCGGTCACCGACGTGCGGAAGACCGGCGCGGGCATGTACGCCGGCACCCTGGACGCGACCAGGGTCGGCGACTCCAAGGTGCTGGACGCCGCCACCGTACGGGCGCTCGCCGGCAAGGCGTCGGCGCTGCCGTTCACCGCGAAGCTGGACGCCCAGGGCCGGCTCACCGAGTTCGGCGTCGAGATCCCGGCCGCCGGTGACGCCAAGGCCCGGAACCTGCTGATCACCTACGCCGACTACGGCGCGACCACCCCGGTCCAGCAGCCCCCCGCCGGCCAGGTGGTGGAAGCCTCCGACGACGTCTACAAGCTGCTCGGCTGACAGCGGCGCCGCCGGCCCGGGGTCGTCGCTGCCGGCCGGCGGCGCGGGTCACGACGACCTCGTGGTCAACCGGCGGCAGGTGGGGCAGTGGGGCTCAGCCGGGCGCGGGCGCCGTCCAGCCGGCGCTGGCAGATGTCGGCCAGCCGCTCGCCCCGCTCCCACAGCGCCAGTGACTCCTCCAGCGAGGTGCCGCCCGCTTCCAGCCGCTCGACCACCGAGGCCAGCTCGGCGCGCGCCTGCTCGTAGCTGAGCTGCTCGTCCAACGTGTCGTCAGTCATCCCTGCCATCCCACCACATCCGGCTCAGCCGTCCACCGCCGCCGGGCCGCCCACCGGCGCGGTCCGGGCCGACGCGGCGTCGGCGGGCGTCCGGGCCGACGTGGCAGCGGGCGGCGTCCGGGCCGACGCGGCGTCGGCGGTGGCTGCGGCGGGGGCGGCGTCGACGGTGGCGGCGAACTCGCCGGCGGCCAGGCGTACCCGTACCGGATCGCCCGGCCCCACCTCGGCGACGGCCCGGACCACGTGCCCGTCGGCGCGGCGCACGATCGCGTAGCCGCGCTCCAGGGTGGCGGCCGGGGAGAGCGCGCGCAGCCGGGCCAGGATGTGCCGCAGGTCGGCCTCGGCGGTGCCGAGCCGGTGCTCCAGGCAGCGGTCGGTCCGGGCACGCAGCGCCGCCACGTCCGCCGCCCGCTGCTCCACCATCACCTGCGGGCGGGCCAGCACCGGGCGGGACCGGAGCAGGTCGAGCCGGTGCGACTCCCGGTCGACCAGGTTGCGGACCGACCGTTCCAGCCGGTGCCGGGCCTGCCGGATAAGTCGGGTCTCCTCGGCCAGGTCGGGCACGATCCGCTTGGCCGCGTCGGTGGGAGTGGAGGCGCGTACGTCCGCGACGTAGTCGAGCAGCGGCGTGTCCGTCTCGTGGCCGATCGCGCTGACCACCGGCGTACGGCAGCCGAACACCGCCCGGCAGAGCGCCTCGTCGGAGAAGGGGAGCAGGTCCTCGATGCTGCCGCCGCCCCGGGCGACGACGATCACGTCGACCGACGGGTCCGCGTCGAGCGCCCGGAGCGCGTCGACGATCTGCCCGACCGCGCCCGGCCCCTGCACCGCGACGTTCACGGTACGGAACTCCACCGCCGGCCAGCGGCGTCGGGCGTTGGTCAGCACGTCCCGCTCGGCGGCCGAGGCGCGCCCGGTGACCAGGCCCACCCGGCCGGGCAGGAACGGTGGCCGGCGTTTGCGCGCCCGGTCGAACAGCCCCTCGGCGGCGAGCAGCTTCTTGAGTTTCTCCAGCCGGGCCAGCAGCTCACCGAGACCGACCTGGCGGATCTCGTCGGCGCGCAGACTGAGCGTGCCCCGGGCCGCGTAGAACTCCGGCTTGGCGTGCAGCACCACCCGGGCCCCCTCGCGCAGCTCGGGCGCGCCGGCGTCGAGCACGTCCCGGCTGGTGGTGACGGTCAGGCTGAGGTCGGCCGACGGGTCCCGCAGGGTGAGGAACACGGTGGTCGCGCCGGGGCGTCGGCTGATCTGCGCCACCTGGCCGTCGACCCAGACCCAGCCGAGCCGGGCGATCCACGCTCCGACCTTCTGGCTGACCACCCGTACCGGCCACGGCTCGTCGGCCGTGCTGCGCGCGACATCCTCACCCACCACGCCCACCCTACGGCCCCCGGCCCGCAGGCCCGCGCCGGCCGCGGGCCGCCGGGCCCGGCATGATCGACTGGCCGGCGTCGGGGCGGCACGTACGATGGGCGGGTGAACGAGGATCAGGCGACCACCCCCCAGCAGACCGGCAAGCGCGTGCTCCTGGCCCGGCCCCGCGGTTACTGCGCGGGCGTCGACCGCGCGGTGCAGACCGTGGAGGAGGCGCTCAAGCTCTACGGCGCCCCGATCTACGTACGCAAGCAGATCGTGCACAACAAGCACGTGGTGCGGACGCTGGAGGCCCAGGGCGCGATCTTCGTGGAGGAGAACGAGGAGGTCCCCGAGGGGGCCACCGTGATCTTCTCCGCGCACGGCGTGGCCCCCGAAGTCCACGAGCAGGCCCGGGCCCGCTCGCTCAAGGCCATCGACGCCACCTGCCCGCTGGTGACCAAGGTGCACCACGAGGCGAAGCGGTTCGCCGCCGAGGACTACGACATCCTGCTGATCGGCCACGAGGGGCACGAGGAGGTCATCGGCACCGCCGGTGAGGCGCCCGCGCACATCCAGCTCGTGGACGGCCCGGAGGACGCCGACCGGGTGACCGTCCGGGACCCGGACAAGGTCGTCTGGCTGTCCCAGACCACGCTGTCGGTGGACGAGACGATGGAGACCGTGGCCCGGCTGAAGAAGCGGCTGCCGATGCTCCAGTCCCCGCCGAGCGACGACATCTGCTACGCCACCTCCAACCGCCAGCACGTGGTCAAGGAGATCGCGCCGCAGTGCGACGTCGTGATCGTCGTCGGCTCGCGCAACTCGTCCAACTCGGTACGGCTGGTCGAGGTGGCCCTGGACGCCGGGGCCCGCGCCGGCCACCTCGTCGACTTCGCCTCCGAGATCGACGACGCCTGGCTGGCCGGGGCCGGCACGGTCGGGCTCACCTCCGGCGCGAGCGTGCCGGAGGAGCTGGTCCAGGAGGTCGTCGCGCATCTCGCGGCACGCGGCTTCACCGACGTGGAGGAGGTCGTCACCGCCAACGAGCGGCTGACCTTCTCGCTGCCGCAGGAGCTCAGGCGGGACATGCGGGCCGCCGCCACCGGCCGTTGACCCGGCCGGTGGGGAACGGATCCGGCGTCGGGAGCGTCTGAACGGACATGAGAACGTATCGGATCGCGCTGCCGGTCCTGGTCGCCTGCCTGGCGTTGAGCGCCTGCGCCGGCCAGGACGGCGGCGACGACAGCCCCGGCGGCGCCACGGCCAGCCCCGGTCAGACAGGAGCCCCGGTGACCCCCAGCAGCGAGCCGACCGATCCGGCCGCCCCCAGCGAGCCGGGCATCCGGCCGTCGGCCGGCCCGTCCGGCACCGGGCAGCCGACGCAGTGGCCACCGGGCGGCCCCGGCAAGTCGTCGAGCGCCCCCGGCGGGGCGGTCGTCACCGGCACCGTCACCTCCGGCGTGGAGCCCGGCTGCCTGCTGCTCGGCGAGTACCTGCTGGTCGGCGGGCCGCGCGACGTGATCAAGGCGGGGGCGAAGCTGACCGTCACCGGCAAGGCCCAGCCGGACCTGATGACCACCTGCCAGCAGGGCACGCCGTTCCTGGTGGAGACGGCCAAGCCGGCCTGACGGCCCGGCGGAGCGTCGGCCGGACCCGCGTCGGCGGGCCGGACCGTGCACCGGGACCGGACCGCACCGGACCGCACCAGGCCGGGACGGGCCGCACCGGACCGCACCAGGCCGGGCCGCACCAGGCCGGGCCGCACCAGGCCGGGCCGCACCAGGCCGGGCCGGACCGCGCCGGGTCGGCGTCGGCGTCGGCGGGCGGGGGCGCTGACCCGGGCCGGGTCCGCGTCGGCGGCCGGAGACGGGAGACGACCGGAGCCCGGCCCCGCTGGCGGCGGGACCGGGCTCCGGTCGGTGGTGGGTGTTACGGGTGGGTCAGTTGACCGCGCCGATCGAGACCGCGCCGCGGCCGACGACCGCGCCCTCGTTGGTGACCACGGCCAGCTCACCGAAGAGCGAACGGCCGGCCGCCGGAACGGACTGGGCGGTGACCGTGCCGGTCAGCGCGCCGGTCGCGCCGTTCGCCAGCGTGATCGGGCTGCTCGGGGCGGACAGCGTGCCCAGGGCGGCGGCCGAGAAGGAGTCCCGGTAGTCGTAGGCGGTGCTGCCACCGGCCCCGTCGACCGCGTACCCCTCGACCACCACCCGGTAGGTGCCGGCGACCGGGTTGACCAGGGTCACCGCCTCCTCCGAGTCACCGTCGGCCGCGCGGCCGACCTCGGTGGCGCCCCGGTAGACGTACAGGTCCAGGTCGGCGCTGGCGTTGGCCGGGTTGCCGATCCGGGCACTGAAGGTGGCCGCGCCGGCCGGCACCTCGACGACGTACTCGGTCGACGCGCCCTCGGCGATGGTCGGCCGCTCGGCGTGCACGCTGGACAGCGGACCGCCCTGGCCGGTCACGGTGACCGGACCGAAGGTGTTGGTCAGCGACCAGGTCACCGGGGTGGCCTTGCCGGCCTCGACCGCCGGCAGCTCCAGCACGGCCGGCGACACCGCGACACCCTGGATCCGCGCGGTGAGCTGGAACGGGTTGTTCAGCGCCGGCGACGTACGACGCGACTCCACCTCGATCTCCCAGACGCCCGCGATCGGGTTCTGGTAGTCCCGCTCGAACGCGGAGCAGGCCGAGGCGAAGTTGGTGTAGCAGTTCAGGCTGGAGGTGCTGTCCACCGGAACGCCGTACGGGTTGAAGGCGACGAACCGGGTCTGCGAACCGGTGGCGATGCCGCCGAGGTTCACCTGGAGCGCGCCCGTGCCCGGCGGCACGGTGACGAAGTACGACGTGAAGCTGTTCCGGTCGACCGAGCCCTCGGCGGAGAACCGGAAGTCCGGCTTCCTGGTGTCGTTGCCGGCGACCACCACGGTGGACACCTCGAAGTCGATCACCGAGGTGGCCGGGTCGTCCACGGTCAGGATGGCCCCGTGCGCCCCGGCGGTGGCCGGCTTGGCGGTGACCTGGACGGTGACGGTCTTGTTCAGCGGCAGCACCACGCTGGCCGGAGCCTTGAAGGTGCCGTCGTTGCCGACCAGCGTGACGTCGTGCCGGATGTTGCCGGCCGGGCCGCTGGTCCGGGTGAGCTTGACCGGGTACCTCTTGCTCTGGCCGATCTTGTGCCCGCCGTCGGTCGACGCGCACCGGTTGTAGACGCCGGTGCCCCGGTTCGGGGTGACGAGCTGGCCGGAGAGCACCGTGCAGACCGGCGCGTCCGAGACGTACGAGCGGGTCTCGACGCCCTTGCGGAGCAGCTTCCAGGCGCTCGGCACGTGGAACATGCCGTAGCCCTGCGCGTACGTCGCGACGTCGGCGATCGGCTTGGCCGAGGAGTAGATCGCCCGGCGCAGCGCGGCCGGGGTGACCCCCTTGTCGGTGGCCTTGGCGGCGGAGAGCAGCAGCGCGGCGCCGCCGGTGGCCTGCGGGGCGGCCATCGAGGTGCCGTTGAACATGCCGTAGCCGGGGGCCAGCGGGTAGCCGGCCTCGGCGACCGGGCCGCCCGGCTGCCAGGTCGGGATGGTGGAGATCGCCGAGCCCGGGGCCGCGATGTTCGGCTTCGCGCCGCCGTCCTCACGCGGGCCGCGCGAGGAGAAGTTGAACAGGGCGTTCTTCTTCTTGACCACCGAGCCGTAGTTGGCCAGCCAGGTGTCCTTGCTGATGCTGGCCGCGACGCTCACCACGTTCGCCGAGGCGGACGGGTCGCCGATGGTGTTCAGACCCGGACCGGAGTTGCCGGCCGAGATGAACATCTGCACGCCGTACGTGGTGATCAGGTTGTTGTAGAGCTCGGCGCGGGCGTTGTTGCCGTCGTTGAGCGCCGGGAGACCACCGATCGACATGTTGATCACGTCGACCTTGCGGTTGATCACCAGGTCGGCCATGCCCGTGGTGAGCGCGGCGTAGGTGCAGCCGCCGCCCCAGGAGCAGGCGCGGGCGGAGACCAGCTTGGCGCCGGGGGCGGCGCCGTCGAACGCCGTGTTGCCGAGCATGTCGTTGGCGGCGGTGATGCCGGCGACGTGGGTGCCGTGGGCGCTCTCCACGATGCCGATGTTGACGTAGTCGACCAGGCCGGGACCGCCGGCCGGGGTGGTGTCGACGTTCTTGCGGTACTCGACCACGAACGGCATCCGCTCGCTGATCGCGGTGGCCGGGTTGTCGGCGCCGAAGTGCCCGACGTCGAACTTCTCCTTGTACGGCCGCATCACGGCCTCGTCGGTGAAGTCGAAGTCCTGGTCGGTGTCGACCCGGATGTTGTTCGTCACCGGGTCGAACAGGATGCCCCAGGTGTCGGTGGTGTCGCCGTCGCGGTTGACGTCACCGGCGGGCTCGCTGGTCCGGGTGATCGACTCGCTGAACCGGTTGAACCGGTAGGTGCCGGCGGGGGCGGTCCAGGTGGCCCCGGCGGAGGTGAACGTCGGGCCGGTGACCTCGGTGATCATCGCCCGCCAGCTCGCGTCCTCCAGCGGGTCGGTGGCGGTGACCCAGTCGACGATCTTGCGTTCGCCGGTGGTGGTCTGCTGCAACGCCGGGTGGTCCAGGTCGATCCCGGAGTCCATGATGCCGATGGTGACGCCGCGGCCGTCCCAGGCGGGGTTGTCCTCGACGAACTTGACCGCGCCGATCTCGTTGGTCGGCATGAACGGGTTCGCCGCCGGGGTGTCCGCGCCCGGCGCGACGACCGCCGCCGCCTGCGGGGCGGCCTTGCCGGCGGAGCCCGCCTCGGGCTTCGGGTCCGGAAGCTGGATCTTCTCGTCCAGGTCCACGGCGGAGACACCGGGCAGGGCGGCGGCCTTGAGCGCCTTGTCGGTGGGCACCTTGGCCAGCACGTAGCCGATGGTGTCGTAGCGCTCGCTGACCGAGCCGCCCAGCTTCTTCACGCCGTCGGCGACGGACTTGGTCGCGCCCTTCTCGGCGGCGACGATCATCGTGACGGTGGGGGCCTTGCTGGCTTCGGCCTCGGCGAGCAGCTTGGCGTCGTGCGAGCCCAGCGCTTCGGCGGCGGTGGCCGGCGCGGAGTCGGGCGCGGACGGAGCGGCGCTCGCGGTGGCGGCAGCACCCGCCCCGGTCATGGCGCCGGCCGCCATGACGGACGCGAAGAGCGCGGCGGAGGTACGCCGGCCCAGGTTGCGGGGTTTACTCACGTTCTCTTCCTCCAGAGAACAGGGCTCCGCGATGCGGAGCACGTGAGCGTGATCTTTCGTGGTGTTGGGAGTCGATGTCACTACTCCGAAGTAGGTTGTGACCACCTCGTGACGTGAAAGGGGCCACCCTGTCACGACTCAAGTGCTAGTCGTCGACGGGGTTCGACCGAACGGACGAAGTGGACGCCGAATCCAGCAGCTCCGGGGCCTGCGGCTGCCGGGGCGCCAGCTCCACCTGCGGCGGCGTCGGCAGCTCCTGGTCGGAAACCCCCAGCTCGGCGAGCTTGCGGGCGCTGACCAGCACCCGCGCCTCCAGCGAGCCGACCGCCCGGTTGTACGCGGTGACCGCCGTGCCCAACGCGCCCCCGAGCTTCCCCACGTGCTCGCCCAGCGTGGCCAACCGACCGTACAACTCCCGGGCCAGCGCGTGCACCGCCGCCGCGTTACGCGCCAACGCCTCCTGCCGCCACGAGTACGCCACCGTGCGCAGCAACGCCACGAGCGTCGCCGGGGTGGCCAGCACCACGTTGCGCCGGAAGGCGTGCTCCAGCAGCGTCGGATCCTGCTGCAACGCCACGTCCAGGAACGGGTCGGCCGGCACGAACAACACCACGAACTCGGGGCTGACGTCGAACGCCGCCCAGTACGACTTGGCCGCCAGGGTGTCCACGTGGGCCCGCAGGTGCTTCGCGTGCGCCCGCAGGCGCTCGTCCCGGGTCTTCTCGTCCCGGGCCTCCATCGCGGTCAGGTACGCGTCGAACGGCGCCTTGGCGTCCACCACCACCGACCGCCCCCCGTGCAGGGTGACCACCAGGTCGGGGCGGACGGTCTGCGCGTCGGTGGCGGCGGTGACCTGCTCGGCGAAGTCGCAGTGCTCCAGCAGACCGGCCGCCTCGACGATCCGGCGGAGCTGGTGCTCACCCCACCGGCCGCGCACCTGAGGCGCGCGCAACGCCGCCACGAGCTGCTTGGTCTCGGTACGCAACTCACCCGAGACCGTCCCCATGGCACGGACCTGCTCACGCAGCTCGGCGTACGCGTCGACCCGGTCCCGTTCCAGCTCGGCCACCCGCTGCTCGTACCGGCGCAGCGTGTCGTGCAGCGGCGCGACCGCCCGCGCGACCGCCTCCTGGGACTGCGCGGTCGCCTCGTAGCTCAACGCCCGCATCGACTGCTCCAGCCGGCCCTCGCCGTCCCGGGCGGCCCGCAGGGTGGCATCCAACCGGGCGATCTCCGCCGCCGACCGGGCCCGCGCGGCCAGCCAACCGACCGCGCCACCGGCCGCCAGACAGACCACCACCACGGCCAGCGTCGAGAAGTCCATCCCCAGAGCTTGCCAAACGGGTACGGACGACGAGCGTGGGTACCCGTCAGTTATGGAGATCGTGCTGGTCATCGTGCTCGTGGGGTTGCTCGTCGCCGCAGCGGTCTGGTGGCGGACGGCCAGCGCCCGCCGGCGGGCCACCGAGCTGGCCGACGCCCGCGCCGAGGCGCGACGGTGGTACGAACGCCTCGGCGGGCAGGTGATGAACCTGCACGGCGACGCCCCGGCGGTACGGCAGGCGCTCGTCGACGCCGGTGAGCGGTACACCGCGGCGGGCAGCCAGTTGGCGCAGGCGCACACCGTCCGGCAGTACCAGCTCGCCCGGGAGACCGCCCTGGAGGGCCTGGCCTACGTCCGGGCGGCCCGGACGGCGCTCGGCCTCGGCCCCGGGCCGGACGTCCCGACCCCCGCCGCCGCGCAGGGCGTCGGGCAGCTCACCCGGGAACGCGCGGTCGACGTGCAGGGGCAGGTGTTCAAGGCCGGGCCGCAGCCGGGCCGGGACACCCCGTACTACCACCCGGGCGGCCGTTACCAGGGGCGACCGGTGCCGGCGGGTTGGTACTCGACGCCGTGGTGGAAGACCGCGCTGGGCGCGGGCGCCGGCGTGCTCGGCGGCATGCTGATCGCCGACGCGCTGTTCTCCCCGGCCTTCGCCGACCCCGGCTACGGCGACGCCGCCGGCTACGACAGCGACCCGGGCGACGGCGGTGACCTCGGCGCCGGCGATTCCGGCGGCGGCGATGGCGGTGGTGGTGACTTCGGCGGCGGCGATGTCGGTGGTGGTGATGTCGGTGGTGGTGACTTCGGCGGCGGCGATGTCGGTGGTGGTGGTGACTTCGGTGGTGGTGACTTCGGGGGCGGCGCTTTCGGCGGTGGTGACTTCGGCGGCGGCGACTTCGGGGGCGGCGACTGGTGAGCCCGCCGGACGGGCGGCCCGCCGCTGTCCTGCCCCGGTCCGTGCCCCGATGCGTGCCGCGGTCCGTGCCGGGAACGCGGAAGGGGCCCCGGCCGACACCCGGCGGGTGACGGGGGACCCCTCCTGACCGGAAGGGCGGGGCTCAGCCGGTGTTGCGCATGCCGGCGGCGATGCCGTTGACCGTGGTGAGCAGCGCCCGCTCCAGGGCCGTGCCGTCACTCGGCGCGCGCCGGCCGCCCGGCGCGGTGGCGACGGCCCGACCGGCGGCCCCGGAGTCCCGGTACTGGCGCAGCAACGCCACCTGAAGGTGGTGCAACGGCTCGAGGTAGGTGTCCCGGACGGCCAGGGTGCGCTGCAACACCGGGGAGTTGTCCAGCAGGTCGGGCGAGCCGGTGATCGCCAGCACCTCCTGCCGGGTCAGCTCGTACTCCTCCTCGATCTTGTCGAAGATCGGTCGCAGCGGCTCCGGGACCAGGGTCTCGACGTACCGGCGGGCGATGGTCAGGTCGGTCTTGGTCAGCATCATCTCGACGTTCGACAGGAACGTCCGGAAGAAGTGCCAGTTACGGTGCATCTCGGCGAGCACGTCCGACAGCCCCGCCTCGCGGGCGGCGGCCAGCCCGGTGCCCACCCCGAACCAGCCGGGCACGATCTGCCGGGTCTGCGTCCACCCGAACACCCACGGGATCGCCCGCAGCCCGGACAGCCCCGCGCCGGTGTTCGGGCGCTTCGCCGGCCGGGAGCCGATGTTCAGCGCGCCGAGCAGCTCCGTCGGGGTGGACGCCCAGAAGTAGGCGGGCAGGTCCGGGTCCTCCACCAGCGACCGGTACCGCCGGAACGCCGCCTCGGAGACCACGTCCATCGTCGCATCCCAGCGTTCCAGCATCTCGGCCGGCTGTCGGGGCGCGGTGTGCAGCAGCGTCGCCTGGAGCACGGCGGCCAGGGTCAGCTCCAGGTTCTCCCGGGCCAGCGACGGCAGGGTGTACTTGTCGGAGATGACCTCGCCCTGCTCGGTGACCTTGATCGCGCCGTCCAGCGTGCCGTACGGCTGGGCCAGGATCGCCTCGTGGGTGGGGCCGCCACCGCGCCCGACCGTGCCGCCCCGGCCGTGGAACAGCCGCAGGTGCACGCCGTGCCGGGCGGCCACGTCCCGCAGCGCCCGTTGCGCCCGGTGGATAGACCACTGACTGGTGGTGATGCCGGCCTCCTTGTTGGAGTCGGAGTAGCCCAGCATCACCTCCTGCACGTCGCCCCGGGCCGCCACCAACTGCCGGTACGCGGGCAGTGACAACAGCTCGTCGAGCAGCTCACCACCGGCGTTCAGCTCGGCCGGCGTCTCCAGCAGCGGCACGAAGCCGATCCGCGCGCGCCCGCTGTGCACGTCCACCAGGCCAGCCTCGCGGGCCAGCACCACGGCGGCCAGCACGTCGTCCACACCCAGGGTCATCGAGATGATGTACGACTCGATGACCTCGGCCCCGAACCGGTCCTGCGCCTCCCGGACCGCCCCGAACACGTCGAACGTCTTGCGGGCCGTCTCGGTCAGCGGAGTGTCCACGGTGGCCAGCGGACGCCGCCCGGCCAGCTCGTCGGCGAGCAGTTTGGTGCGCTCCAGCCGGCTCAGCGACGGGTAGTCGTCCACCTCGCCGACGGCCTGGTAGAACTGGGCGAGCACCGCGTGGTGCGCCTCGGCGTGCTCCCGGATGTCCATGGTCGCCAGGTGCAGACCGAACGCCGAGACGGTACGGATCGTCGAGGCGAGCTGCCCAACGGCGGTGAGCTGCCCGGAGTTGCGGGCCAGCGAGGCGCGCAGCAGCTCCAGGTCGGCGACCAGCTCGGCCGAGCCCCGGTAGTCCCGTCCCGGCACGTGCGGGGTGGCCTGACGCAGCCGGGCCCGGGTGTTCGCCAGCTTCGCCTTCACGCAGCGCGCCTTGAGCCGGTACGGCTCCTCGGCGTTGACCCGCCGGAAGCGGGCCGCCACCTCGGGCAGCGCGTCCAGGTCGGTGGCGAGGCTGGCGGAGAGGTCCAGCGAGACCCCGCGCAGCCGGCGGGACACCGACACCTCGTCGATCAGGGCGTCCATCGCCTTCTCGGTGGCGGCGATGCCGTGCTCGTGCTGGATGGTCAGCACCTCGCGGGTGACCGTCGGGGTGACGAACGGGTTACCGTCGCGGTCGCCGCCGATCCAGGTGCCGAACGTCAGCGGGCGGGCCGTCGGCGAGGTCTCCACCCCGAGGGCGCGCAGCGTCTCGGCCAGGTCGTCGAGCACCTGCGGAGCGGCCTCCGCGTACAGGTCGCGCAGGTAGTAGATGGCGTTGCGGGCCTCGTCGGTCGGGTCGGGCCGGTCCAGCCGCAGCTCGTCGGTCTGCCACATCAGGTCGAGCAGCTCGGCCAGGCGGCGGTTCGCCGGCCCCTCGTCGCTGGCGCCGTACAGGATCGCGTTGGCCGTCTCGGTGTCCAGCTCGTCGGCGATGGCGCGCAGCTTGGACAGGATCGACCGGCGGGCCGCCTCGGTCGGGTGCGCGGTGAACACCGGCCGGACGGCGAGCCGGCGGGCCGCGGCGGCGATCTCCTCGGCAGCCACCCCCCGCTCCGCGATCATCGTGGCGGCCTGGTCGAGCCAGCCGCCGTGGGTCGCCCGGCGGCGGCGCAGGTCGCGGGCCCGGTGCACCTGCTCGGTGATGTTCGCCAGGTGGAAGTAGGTGGAGAAGGCGCGGGCCAGCTTGGTGCCGGTGGTCACGTCCAGCCCGGTGAGGCGCTGCGCGGCGGCCGGGGCGTCCGACCGGACCAGGGCCCGGATCTCCTCCACGAGGTCGAGCAGGGGACGCCCCTCCTGGCGGGCGAGGGTCTGCCCGAGCAGGGTGCCGAGGCGGCGGATGTCGGCCCGCAGTGCGGCGTCCGGGCCGTCGTGATCGTGCTGGTCGGTCACGAGTGCGCTCCTTACGTGAGGACGAAGGACAGCGCTGTCCGACGTCCCCGATGGTATCGGCGTGGCCGACGGAAGTAAGGAGGCACCCTGAGATGTGGCTCATTGCATGAGATGGACGCCCCGTGTTCGCCGATCCGGCGGTGACGCCCGGGACGCTCTTCGACGCGGTGGCTAGCGTCGGGGCCCGTTGTCGATCGTGGTGGCGAACCCTCCCCCCGGCCAGAAGCCACCACGATCACCGGTACGGCTCGGCGCTCCCGGACGAAGACGCCCCCGTCCCGCCCCGCCCCGCCCCGCCCCGTCCCGCGCCGCCGCCTGACCGGATCAGACCGGCTTGATCCACTCCGTTTCGGTGATATCGGGTTGTCGTCCCAGTGGGACGCCCCGATATCACCGAAACGGCGACCGGCGGCGCGGTCGGCGGGGTGGCCCGGGGACGATTCAGGCCAGGGGGCAGCGGCCGGCGCTGTAGTGGGCGACCGCGGCGAGGATCTCCGCCTCCGGTTTGTCGGCGAAGTTCAGGGTGGCCACCAGGCCGGAGCCGTAGAAGGCGCTGAGCAGGCCACTGTCCAGCGCGGTGAACACGCCGAGGTGCTGCAACGCGCGTTGGTCCCGGGGCTGGACGACGAGCATCTTCTCCAGGCTCCACCGGCGACGGCGGATCTGCGCGACCGCCTCCCAGGGCAGCCAGATGGCCTGGCCCCGGGTGGGCCGGGTGCGGATCCACAGCCCGGCCGGGCCCAGCGCCAGCACCGGGCCGCCCGAGGCGATCAGCCACAACTGGAACCCGAGCGGCAGGGCCACGGCGAGCAGCAGACAGCCGGCCAGGGCGAGCAGACCGAGCGCCGCCGTGGGCCGCGTCTCCGGGTCGACGGAACCGGTCGCGGCGAGACCGGCGAAACAGACCACGGGGACGATCAGGATCAACGCCACCAGGCCGAACACCATGCCCCGCTTGGCGACGCTGGGGCGTACCACGAAGGGCTGGTCCTCGGGGATGCGACGCGCCGTCGGCGCAGGTGGCGGCGGGTATCCCGCCCCGGGCTGGCCAGGCGCCGGATAACCCGGCGCAGGTGCGCCGTACGGCGGACGACCCGTCCCGGGCGGTGGATACCCGCCCCCGGGCCGGTCGGGCGTCGGGTGCCCCGGGCCGGGCTGGCCGGGGGGCGGGTAGCCGGGCGGGGCGTGTTCCGGGCCGGGCTGGCCGGGGGGTGGGGCGCCGTACGGGGACGACGGTGGCGGCTGGTCGGGCGGTGGCGGCTGGTCGGACGGTGGTGGGGTGGTCACCGGGCACTCCAGGCATCGACAGGTCAGGGCGACTCAGCGTACGGCGACTCGCCCCGCCCGGCGCTCCACCTGATCCTCGGCGGGCCGACAACAGCCGGGATGATCCACTCCGTTTTCCTGATAGGGCGCTGTCGTTCGGGCGCGACGCCCCCAGATCAGCGAAACGGTGAGAGGGGACGGGTGATCGGGCCGGCGGCGTCGTCCGGATCATCCCGGTCGCGATAGGCTGGCAGGCGTGCAACCCCCCGTCCGGTGCGGACGTGGGGCAGCACGCGTGTGCCTGTGACCAGGGCCGCCCCCGCGTGCCGACCCGTCGACCGGCCCGCCGGCACGGCAGCGCCACCGGGCCGGGCCGACCCTCCGGCACGGCCGCGCCACCGGGCCGGGCCGACCCTCCGGCGTGCCACCGGCCCGGCCCGCGATACCGGTGATCCCACCGGTACGGCGAAACCGGCGATCCTGCCGCCCGTCCCGAAAGTGATCTTCATATGCTCACCGGAATCTTCTCCGCCGCCCTGGCCGACCCCGGGCTGGCCCGGGCGCGTGACCTGGCGCGCTCCGGTGCCGCCCAGGTCGACGGGCTGGACCTGACCGCCCCGGCGGCGCTGCGCCCGTTCGCGGTGGCGGCGGTCGCGGCCGACCGACCGGCCGGGGGCGCGGGACGGACCGTGCTGGCCGTCACCGCCACCAGCCGGGAGGCCGACGACCTGGCCGCCGCGCTGGGCAGCCTGCTCCCGCCCGGGCAGGTGGCGGTGTTCCCGTCCTGGGAGACGCTGCCGCACGAGCGGCTCTCGCCCCGCTCCGACACCGTCGGTCGGCGGCTGGCCGTGCTGCGGCGGCTGGCCCACCCGGACGCGGTCGACGCGCGCGGGCGCAGCGGGCCGCTGCGGGTGGTCGTCGCCCCGGTCCGGTCGCTGCTGCAACCGCAGCTCAAGGGGCTCGGCGACCTGGAGCCGGTGCAGTTGGCCCCGGGCGGCGAGGCCGACCTGGAAGGCGTCGCGCGGCGACTGACCGACCTGGCGTACGCGCGGGTCGACCTGGTCACCAAGCGGGGCGAGTTCGCCGTCCGCGGCGGCATCCTCGACATCTTCCCGCCCACCGACGAGCACCCGTCCCGGGTCGAGTTCTGGGGCGACGAGGTGGAGGAGATCCGCACCTTCGCCGTCGCCGACCAGCGGACCATCGAGGCGGTGCCGAGGCTGTGGGCCCCGCCGTGCCGGGAGCTGCTGCTCACCCCGGCGGTACGCAAGCGCGCCGCGGCCCTGGCCGCCGAGCACCCCGAGCTGGCCGAGATCCTCGACAGGCTGGCCGAGGGCATCCCGGTGGAGGGGATGGAGTCGCTCGCCCCGGCCCTGGTCGGGCCGGAGTCGTTGGAGCTGCTGCTGCACACCATGCCGGCCGGCGCCCACGTGCTGCTCTGCGACCCGGAGCGGATCCGTACCCGGGCGCACGACCTGGTCCGTACCTCGGCGGAGTTCCTCCAGGCGAGCTGGGCCGCGGCGGCGGTCGGCGGCCGGGCCCCGGTCGACCTGGGGGCCGCCGCCTTCCGCACCCTGGGCGAGGTGCGCGCCGCCGCCGGGGCGCTGCGCCAACCCTGGTGGACGCTGTCCCCGTTCGGCCTGGTCGAGGCCGACGGCGGGACGGCGCAGCGCCGGGAGGCCGACGGGCCGCAGCGCCCCGGGACCGAGGGCGGGAAGCCGGCCCGGCAGCCGTGGGAGGACGATCCGGCCGAGGTCGACGTGACGCCTGACGACGCGATCGCGGTGACCCTGGCCGCGCAGCCGGCCCCGCTCTACCACGGCGAGACGGCCCGGGTGGTCGACGACCTGAAACGTTGGTCCGGCGACGGCTGGTCGGTGGCGCTGGTCTTCGAGGGCCACGGTCCCGCCCAGCGGGCCGTCGAGGTGCTCCGCGACGCCGGCCTCGGGGCCCGGCTGGTCGACGAGGTGCCCACCGCGCCGGCCCCGGGCGAGCTGCTGGTCACCTGCGGCAACCTGACCTCCGGCTTCGTCGACGAGGCGTCCCGTTTCGTGCTGCTCACCGGTAACGACGTGACCGGCGGTCGGGGCGCCTCGACGCGGGACATGCGCAAGCTGCCCAGCCGCCGCCGCAACACCATCGACCCGCTGGAGCTGCGGGCCGGCGACCACGTGGTGCACGAGCAGCACGGCATCGGCCGGTACGTCGAGCTGGTGCAGCGCACGGTCAACGGCGCGTCCCGGGAGTACCTGGTCATCGAGTACGCCGCGAGCAAGCGCGGGCAGCCCGGCGACCGGCTGTTCGTCCCCACCGACCAGCTCGACCAGCTCTCCCGGTACGTCGGCGGGGAGCAGCCGACGCTGCACAAGATGGGCGGCGCGGACTGGCAGAAGTCCAAGGCGCGGGCCCGCAAGGCGGTACGGGAGATCGCCGCCCAGTTGATCCAGCTCTACGCCGCGCGTAAGGCGTCCAAGGGGCACGCCTTCGGCCCCGACACGCCGTGGCAGCGGGAGCTGGAGGACGCGTTCCCCTGGCAGGAGACCCCCGATCAGCTCGCCGCGATCGAGGAGGTCAAGCGGGACATGGAGCAGACCGTCCCGATGGACCGGCTGATCTGCGGCGACGTCGGCTACGGCAAGACCGAGATCGCGGTACGGGCGGCGTTCAAGGCGGTGCAGGACGGCAAGCAGGTGGCCGTGCTGGTGCCGACGACGCTCCTGGCGCAGCAGCACTTCAACACGTTCGCCGAGCGGATGACGCAGTTCCCGGTGGAGATCCGGCAGCTCTCCCGCTTCCAGACGCCGAAGGAAGCCGAGCGGACCATGGAGATGGTCGCCGACGGCACCGCCGACATCGTCATCGGCACCCACCGGCTGCTCTCGGCGGCCACCCGGTTCAAGTCCCTCGGCCTGGTGATCGTGGACGAGGAGCAGCGGTTCGGCGTCGAGCACAAGGAGCACCTGAAGTCGCTGCGCGCCTCGGTGGACGTGTTGAGCATGTCGGCCACCCCGATCCCCCGGACCCTGGAGATGGCGATCACCGGCATCCGCGAGATGTCGACGATCGCCACCCCGCCGGAGGAGCGGCACCCGGTGCTGACCTTCGTCGGGGCGTACGACGAGCGGCAGGTGGCCGCGTCCATCCACCGCGAGCTGTTGCGCGACGGACAGGTGTTCTACCTGCACAACCGGGTCGAGTCGATCGACCGGGCGGCCCGGCGGCTGCGGGAGCTGGTGCCCGGGGCGCGGGTCGCGGTGGCGCACGGCCAGATGGGCGAGGACGCCCTGGAGAAGGTCATGGTCGGCTTCTGGGAGAAGGAGTTCGACGTCCTGGTCTCCACCACGATCGTCGAGTCGGGCATCGACATCCCGAACGCGAACACGTTGATCGTGGAGCGGGCGGACCTGCTCGGCCTGGCCCAGTTGCACCAGATCCGGGGCCGGGTGGGTCGGGGTCGGGAGCGGGCGTACGCGTACTTCCTCTACCCGGGGGAGAAGCCGCTCACCGAGCACGCCCACGAGCGGCTGGCCACCATCGCCCAGCACACCGAGCTGGGCGCGGGCATGTACGTGGCGATGAAGGACCTGGAGATCCGGGGCGCGGGCAACCTGCTGGGCGGGGAGCAGTCCGGGCACATCGAGGGCGTCGGTTTCGACCTGTACGTCCGGATGGTCGGCGAGGCGGTGCAGGCGTTCAAGGGTGAGCGCCCCGAGGAGGAGACCGACGTCAAGATCGATCTCCCGGTGGACGCGCACCTGCCGCACGACTACGTCGGCGTGGAACGGCTGCGGCTGGAGATGTACCGCAAGCTCGCCGAGGCCCGGGACGCCGAGCGGCTGCGCGAGGTCGCCGCCGAGATGACCGACCGGTACGGCGAGCCGCCCGCCCCGGTGCAGAACCTCGTCGCGGTGGCCAACTTCCGCCTGCTCGCCCGGCGGTACGGCCTGACCGACGTCAGCATGCAGGGCAAGCACCTGCGGTTCGGCCCGCTGCCGCTGCCCGACTCCAAGCAGCTCCGGCTCAAGCGGTACCACCCGGACTCGGTCTACAAGGCGGCGCTCGACCAGGTGAGCGTGCCCCGCCCGAGCACCCGCCGGGTCGGCGGCGAGCCGCTACGCGACCAGGCCCTCCTCGACTGGTGCGCCCAGCTCCTGCACGACGTGCTGGGCCCGCCGCCGACCCCGGTCGGTGTCGGGGGGAGCGGGGGAGAGCAGGGGAGAGGGGCGTGAGAGAGTGATGGGCATGCGTGCTCGCCGTCTTGTCGCCGTCGCCAGTGTGGCGGTCGGCCTCGTCGCCCTCGCCGGTTGCCGTTCCGAGCCCGGGGTCGCCGCCTACGTGGGTGACCAGCGGATCACCGAGGATGCCGTCACGCGCATCCTCGACGAGCTGCGGACGGAGGCGACCGGCGCGCCGAGCCCCGAGCAGCCGGCCGAGCAGCCCGGGCAGCCGGGCGGCGCGCCCGCCGGGCCGACGCTTCCGCCGCGCGGCCAGGTGGTCAGCACCCTGGTCCTGGGCGAGGTGTGCGAGCGGCTCTCCGCCGAGAAGGGCTACCGCCCGCAGGCCGAGGTGCCCGTCGAGCAGGTCAGCCAGCAGCTCGGCTTCCCGACGGACGCCACGTACCCGCAGCGGGTCGCGGAGCTCTACACCTGCCTGTCCGGGGTGCCGTCCGGCGAGCCGGTCGCGCCGACCGAGCAGGAGATGGCCGACCTGGTCGCGGCCGGCAAGCGGGCCGGGGCGATCCCGCCGGAGGTGACCGTCGAGCAGGCGGCCACCCAGCTCGACGGCCAGCAGTTGCGCAGCGCCCTGGCCACCCGTAACGCGCTGGCCGAGGCGATCGACGGGTACGACGTGACGGTCAACCCGCGTTACCGTCCGCTGGCCTTCCCGGTGCTCAGCTTCACCGGCGACGTGGCGGCGGTCAGCGTGCCGCTGGGCGAGGCCGGGTCCGACGCGGTGACCACCGACGACCTCTGAGCATGCCCGGCCAACGGCAGGACGCCCCCGGGGAGGGCGGTCGGTGAGCGGGCGGATCGTGCTGCTGGTCACCTCGCCGCGGCTGCCGGCCGGGCTGCTGACCGCCGCCGCCTGGGACGTCGTCCGCGGGTGCCCGGTGCTGGCCGGCGCGGAGGGCGCGCTGGTCACGGCGGTGCGCTCGGCGGGCGCCCAGGTGACCGTGGTCGACGGCCCGGCGACTCCGGCGCTGCTGGACGCGGTCGCCGCCGGGACGGCGGTCTGGCTGGCCGGCCCGGCCGGTGACGAGGCGCTCGCCCGCGAGCTGGGGTTGCGGCTGGCCCGGGAGCCCGGCCTGGCCGAGCTGGAGCTGATGTACGGCTCATGGGATCCGCCCGGGGCGCGGCTGCTCGACGCGGTCGAGGTGATGGACCGGCTGGCCTCGCCGGGCGGTGATCCGTGGAAGCGGGCGCAGACCCACCGCAGCCTATCCGGTTTCCTCCTGGAGGAGTGCTACGAGGCGTACGACGCGATAAGCGCGGGGGACACCGACGCGCTCCGCGAGGAGTTGGGCGACGTGCTGCTCCAGGTGGTGCTGCACGCCCGGCTCGCCGAGGAGCTGCCCGAGGGTCAGCGGTGGAACGTCGACGACGTGGCCGGTGGGCTGGTCGACAAGATGGTGCGGCGTAACCCGCACGTCTTCGCCGGGGCCGAGGCGGGCACCCTGGAGGAGATCACCGCGAGTTGGGAGCGGATCAAACGGGCCGAGAAGGCCCGCGACTCGGTGCTGGACGGCATCGCGATGAGCCAGCCGGCCCTGTCGTTGGCCGCGAAGATCCTGGAACGTGCCGGCCGGATCGGCCTGTCCGTGCCTCCGGCGGTCCCCGGCGACGACGCCGACCCGGAGACCCGTCTCGGCGCGGAGCTGCTGCGGACGGTCGCCGAGGCCCGCGCCGCCGGCCTGGACCCGGAGGCCGCCCTCCGCCGCGCCACCCTGGCCCACGCCCAGACCATCCGCGCCGCCGAACCCCCACCCCCCACCAAGAGCTGATCAAGAGCTTTTCGCGCTGCCGGGCCGGGATTCCGGACCGGAATCTCTTGATCACCGTGGTCGGTGGTGGGGCGCGTGGGTGGGTGGGGCGGGTTAGGGTCGGTGGCATGTTCGTGGAGCGGGCTGAGCGGATCGTGGCGGCGTTGCTGGAGAGCCGGCCGGGGCTGGCCACCATGGCCGGCGACCACCGGTACGACGACCGGCTGCCGGACTGGTCCGCCGGGGCGGTGGCCGCCGACCGGGAGATGCTGCGGGACGCCGCGCACGCCCTCGCCGAGGTGGACCCGGAGTCCCTGTCGGTCGACGAGTCGGTGGACCACGCCATGCTCAGCGCGCTCGTCGACCGGGAGCTCTTCGAGTCGACCGAGATCCGGGCGTACGAGTGGGATCCGTTGCGCCACAACCCGGGCGCGCTGCTGCACGCCCTGATCGCCCGTCCGTACGCCCCGGTCGAGGTGCGGCTGACCCACCTGGCCGGGCGGCTGTCCGCCGTACCGGACGCGTTGGCGACCGCGCGCGCGACGTTGCGGGACATGCCGCGGATCCACGCCGAGACAGCGGTGGGGCAGTTCCTCGGGACGGCCGCGCTGGTCCGTGGGCAGGTCCCGGCGCTGCTGGCCGAGGCGCCCGGGCTGCGTGGCCGGGTGGAGCCGGCGGCCCGCGCGGCGGTCGTCGCGCTGGAGGGGTTCGCCGACTGGCTGCGGGACGGGCTCGCCGCCGACGACGGGCCGGGGCGCGACCCCCGGCTCGGGCGACGCCGTTGGGAGGCGCGGCTCTGGCACACCCTGGACACCGAGCTGCCCGCCGCCGAGGTGCGGCGGCGGGCCTGGGCCAACCTGGAGCGGGTGACCGACGAGATCCGCGCGGCGGCCGTCGAGCTGGTCGGCGGTCCGGCCGACGACGAGACGGTACGCCGGGCGCTGCGCCTGCTCGCCGCCGAGCACCCGGACGACCACACCGTCGTCGAGTTGGCCTCGGTCACCCTCGACGAGGCGACCGACTTCGTCCGCGCGCACGACCTGGTCTCGCTTGTCGACGACCCGTGCGTGATCCAGGAGATGCCCGAGTTCGCCCGGGGCGTGGCGGTGGCGTACTGCGACTCGCCGGGCGCGCTGGAGACCGCGGACGTGCCGACGTTCTACTGCATCGCGCCGACCCCGGCGGACTGGCCGGCGCGCCGGGTGGAGTCGTTCTACCGCGAGTACAACGACCACATGATCCGTAACCTGACGGTGCACGAGGCGATGCCGGGGCACTTCCTCCAGCTCGCCCACGCCCGTCGGCACGTCGGCGGCACCCGGGTCCGGGCGATCGCCCGCTCCGGCCCCTTCGTCGAGGGCTGGGCGGTGTACGCGGAGGAGCTGATGGCCGGGGCCGGTTTCGGTGGCCTGCCGGTGCGGTTGCAGCAGCTCAAGATGCAGCTCCGGATGACCATCAACGCGTTGCTGGACCAGTTGACCCACTGCGACGGGCTGCCCGAGGCCGAGGCGATGGCGTTGATGACCGGGCGGGGTTTCCAGGAGGAGGGCGAGGCGGCCGGCAAGTGGCGTCGGGCGCTGCTCACCTCGACGCAGCTCTCCACGTACTTCGTCGGGTACGCGGAGATCGCCGAGATCGCCGCCGCCCGACCGGACGACGTCCCGCCCCGCCGGTGGCACGACGCGATGCTCGCCCACCACTGCCCGCCGCCCCGGCACCTGCGCGCCCTGCTCGGGGTGTGAGCCCGCCGGCGCCGGCTAGCGGGCCGGGCGGCGGTCGTCGACGCCGGCGCCGGGCGGCAGGTCGAAGGCGGCCTCGTCCACGGACTGGCGGATGGCGCGCAGCGCCAGCTCGGTCGGCTCGCCGTCGACCTGGCCGGTGAAGCTGCCGAGCACTCCCTCGACGGTGACGCAGGCGGTGAACGGGGTCACCTCGGCGGACCGGACGTCGACACAGGTGGCCGGGTGACCGGCGAGCGAGGTGTCGGTCTCCTCGATCACCGCGTCCGGGTCGAGCGCGGCGGCGGTGAGCAGGCCCATCACCGCCGGTGGGGTGATCATGCCCTGCTTCTCGGCCTCGCTGAACACCGCCACCGAGGGCCGGTTGGCCGGGGTGGGCGGCAGGGTCAGGGTGCACACCGGTCGGCCGGTGGTCCGGCAGGTGGTGGCCGCCTCGGCGGTCACGCTGATCTTGCCACCCGGGTACGTGTAGGCGGTGCGGACCGGGTCCCGGGACTGGGCGATCGACACCGACCGGTCACCGGAGAGCTGGTAGTCGGCGGAGTAGGTCAGCTCGTGCGCGCCGTCCAGCCGGGCGGCGAGGTCGTTGACGAGGTCACCCCGGCCGATCACTCGCCCGGTCTCCTCCAGGGCCTGACAACCGGTGACGGTGAGCGACGCGACGAGCGAGGCGGCGAGCACGCGAAGGACAGTCGAGGCGGCGGACATGACGCTCAGCCTTGCCGATCGGGTCCACCCATCGCAAACCGGTTGCCGGTTGAGGGACCAGAATCCGGGAATGTCCGCCCCGATCACCCCCGGTGGTGGCCCGGGCGACGCCGTGCGTTCGAGCGTGGCCCGATACGCTGCGTTTCATCATCTGCCTCAGCCGCACCGTCGCGGCCCTGTCGACCGGACACTGGAACACGAACACGAGGAGCGACTCAGTGGCAACCATCGAGGGAATCGTCGCCCGGGAGATTCTCGACTCGCGGGGCAACCCCACGGTCGAGGTCGAGGTCGGGCTGGACGACGGCACGGTGGCCCGCGCCGCGGTACCCTCCGGCGCCTCCACCGGCGCCTTCGAGGCGATCGAGCTGCGCGACGGTGACTCCGACCGTTACCTGGGCAAGGGCGTCGAGAAGGCGGTCGCCAACATCGAGGACCGGATCGTCGACCAGCTCGTCGGGTACGAGGCCAGCGAGCAGCGGCTGATCGACCAGAAGATGCTCGACATCGACGGCACGGACAGCAAGTCCGAGCTGGGCGCGAACGCCATCCTGGGGGTGTCGCTGGCGGTGGCGAAGGCGGCGGCCGGCAGCGCCGAGCTGAGCCTCTTCCGCTACCTGGGCGGCCCGAACGCGCACCTGCTGCCGGTGCCGATGATGAACATCCTCAACGGTGGGGCGCACGCCGACTCCAACGTCGACATCCAGGAGTTCATGATCGCCCCGATCGGCGCGCCGAGCTTCCGCGAGGCGGTGCGTTCCGGCGCGGAGGTCTACCACGCGCTCAAGTCGGTGCTGAAGAAGCAGGGCCTCTCCACCGGCCTCGGCGACGAGGGCGGGTTCGCGCCGAACCTGCCGACCAACGCCGCCGCGCTGGACCTGATCGCCGAGGCGGTCGGCAAGGCCGGCTACCGGCTGGGCACCGACATCGTCTTCGCCCTGGACGTGGCCGCCACCGAGTTCTTCGACAACGGCGCCTACACGTTCGAGGGCGCGCCGAAGAGCGCGGAGGAGATGAGCGCCTACTACACCAAGCTCGCCGACGAGTACCCGATCGTGTCGATCGAGGACCCGCTGGCCGAGGACGACTGGGCCGGCTGGAGCACGCTGACCGCCGCGATCGGCGACCGGGTGCAGATCGTCGGCGACGACCTGTTCGTCACGAACCCGCAGCGCATCGCCCGGGGCATCGCCGAGCGGGCCGCGAACGCCGTCCTGGTGAAGGTCAACCAGATCGGCTCGCTGACCGAGACGCTGGACGCGGTCGACCTGGCGCACCGGGCCGGCTTCCGGTGCATGATGAGCCACCGTTCCGGTGAGACCGAGGACACCACGATCGCCGACCTGGCGGTGG
This sequence comes from Micromonospora sp. WMMD882, assembly GCF_027497255.1. Taxonomy (NCBI): domain Bacteria; kingdom Bacillati; phylum Actinomycetota; class Actinomycetes; order Micromonosporales; family Micromonosporaceae; genus Micromonospora; species Micromonospora sp. WMMD882. The sequence continues at coordinate 3,443,331 of NZ_CP114903.1, read as the reverse complement.
CCACCGGCTGCGGCCAGATCAAGACCGGCGCGCCGGCCCGGTCCGACCGGGTGGCCAAGTACAACCAGCTCCTGCGCATCGAGGAGGAGCTGGCCGACGCGGCGCGGTACGCCGGCGCGGGCGCGTTCCCGCGTTACCGTTCCGCCTGACGGGCGCAGCAGCGTCGGGGAGGGGTGTGACGATGCCGCAGCCGCGCCGCACACCGAGCGGGCAGCGGCCCGCCCGCCGGCCGGGGGTGCCCGGCCGGCCGGGCGGGGCCCGGGTCCGGGCCACCGGGCGGGACGGCGGCGTCCGCGCCGAGTCGCGGACGGCGGCCGGTCGCGCGGCCGGCGGGGGCCGACCCACCGAGGGGGTACGCTCCGCGAGCCGGCCCGCCGCGGCCCGGCGCGCCGCCGCCGGTGGCGCGGTCAAGCGGCTCTCCGCACCTCGTCCCCGACGCTTCACCGGGCGGGCCACCGTGCTGTTCGCGGTGCTGATCGCGCTCGCCCTGGGCTACACCTACCCGGTCCGGGTCTACCTCGACCAGCAGGCCGACATCGAGCGGATGGAGGCGGCCCAGGCGGCCCAGCGGGAGCTGATCGAGGAGCTCTCCGTACGGGCGGCCAAGTGGCAGGATCCGGCGTACATCGAGACCCAGGCCCGGCAGCGGTTCTTCATGGTCTACCCGGGGGAGGTCCCGGTGGTGGTGCTGCGCAACCAGCAGCCGTCCGCCGGGGACGGCGGGGCGCTGCCGACCCGTCCGGCCGGGCCGCGCAGCGTCGACCCGTGGTACGACACCCTCTGGTCGAGCATCGAGGCGGCCAACGCCGAACGCCCCGACAAGTGAGCGACCTTCCCGGACGAAAGCTGAGCAGCGCTGTGACTGTCGTACCCCCGCCGGACCCGGCGGCGGACTCCGTACCCCCGCCGAAGCGGGAGCCGGCGACCGAGGCCGACCTGGCGGCGGTGGCCGCCCAGCTCGGCCGGACGCCCCGGGGCACCCGGGCGGTGGCCCACCGCTGCCCGTGCGGCCTGCCCGACGTGGTGGAGACCACGCCCCGGCTGGCCGACGGCACCCCGTTCCCGACCCTGTTCTATCTGACCTGCCCCCGGGCCACGGCGGCGTGCAGCCGGCTGGAGTCGGCCGGGCTGATGCGGGAGATGGCCGACCGGCTCGCCGCCGACCCCGGGTTGGCGGCCCGGTACCGGGCCGCCCACGAGGACTACCTGGCCCGCCGGGAGGCGATCGGCGAGGTGCCGGAGATCGCCGGCATCTCCGCCGGTGGCATGCCGGGCCGGGTCAAGTGCCTGCACGTGCACCTCGGGCACGCGCTCGGCGCGGGGCCGGGCGTGAACCCGTTCGGTGACGAGACCCTCGCCCTGGTGGAACGCTGGTGGGCGGCCGGGCCGTGCGTCACCGTGCCGCCCACCGACGGCCCGACCGCCGACGGCCCGACCGCCGACGGCCCGACCGACGGCAGCGCGTACCAGCGGCCGGCGCCGGGCCCGGACGGCAGCCCGGGCGCCGTCGGGTGAGCGGGGACGGTTTCGTCGTCCGGCGGGCGCGCACCTCCGACGTACGGGGGATCCGCCGGCTGGTCGACACGTACACCGACGACCGGCGGCTGCTCAGCAAGGCCACCGTCACCCTCTACGAGGACGTGCCGGAGTTCCGGGTCGTCGAACGGGTCGCCGACGGGGCGGTGGTGGGCTGCGGCGCGCTGCACGTGATGTGGGAGGACCTGGCCGAGATCCGGACGGTGGCGGTGGACCCGGCGTGCCGGGGCCGGCGGCTCGGGCACCGGATCGTCGGGGAGCTGATCGACGGCGCGCGGGAGCTGGGCGTGGCCCGGATCTTCGTGTTGACCTTCGAGACCGGGTTCTTCGGCTCGTTCGGCTTCCGGGCGATCGACGGCGCGCCGGTGCCGCAGCCGGTGTACGAGCAGTTGCTGCGCTCGTACGACGAGGGGGTGGCGGAGTTCCTCGACCTGGAGCGGGTCAAGCCGAACACCCTCGGCAACACCCGGATGCTGCTGCGGTTGTAGGCGCGTCGGGCGTCGCCGGTGGGCGGCCGGGCGCTGCCGTAGGGTGGCTGCCGTGACGACGCGCGTGGCCGCCATCGACTGCGGCACCAACTCGATCCGGCTGCTGGTGGCCGACCTGCCGGCCGGCTCGGCCGGCCCGACCGCCCCGCTGACCGACGTGACCCGCCGGATGGAGATCGTCCGGCTGGGGCAGGACGTGGACCGGACCGGTCGGCTCGCTCCGGAGGCGATCGAGCGCACCCGGGTGGCGCTGGCGGGGTACGCGGCCGAGATCGAACGGCTGGGCGCGACCCGGGTGCGGATGTGCGCCACCTCGGCCAGCCGGGACGCCTCGAACGCGGCCGAGTTCCGGGCGATGGTGGAGCGCACCCTGGGGGTGCCGCCGGAGGTGGTGACCGGCGACGAGGAGGCCCGGCTGTCGTTCACCGGCGCGGTGCGCGGCCTGCCGGCCGACGCCGAGCCGCCGTACCTGGTCGTCGACATCGGCGGTGGCTCCACCGAGTTCGTGGTGGGCGCCCGGGAGGCCGGGGTCCGGGCGGCGGTCTCGGTGGACGTCGGTTGCGTCCGGATGACCGAGCGGCACCTGCGCGGCGAGCCGCCGACCGCGGCCGAGATCGCCGCCGCCGAGGCGGACGTGGTCGAGGCGGTGGACCGGGCGCTGTCCGTCGTGTCCGGGCGGGAGGCCGCCTCGCTGGTCGGGCTCGCCGGGTCGGTCACCACCGTGGTCGCCCTCGCCGAGGGCCTGACCGGGTACGACCCGAAGCGCATCCACCACGCCCGGGTCTCCTACGAGCGGGTGGCCGAGGTGACCGCCGACCTGTTGGCGAAGACCCCGGCGCAGCGGCTCGACGATCCGGTGATGCACCCCGGTAGGGCCGACGTGATCGGGGCGGGCGCGTTGGTGCTCCGCGTGATCATGGAGCGCGCCGGCATGGCGTCGGTGGTCGCCAGCGAGCACGACATCCTGGACGGCATCGCCTGGAGCATGCAGACCGCCACGACCTGAGCGTCGTCGGTCAGGTCGTGACGGCCCGCGTCGTCGGCGCGGTCCGTCCGGGCCACGCCGCCGGGCGTGGCCCGTCGAGGGCCCGGCGGTGGGCCGGGCGCTCAGTGCGGCTGGAACACTCCGGTGCGGGTGCCGGTGACGAAGTCGACCCAGGCGTCGGGGGCGAAGGTGAGCATCGGCCCGGTGCGGTCCTTGCTGTCGCGGACCAGTATCACGTCCGGCAGGTTGTCGGCCACCTCCACACAGGAGGCCCCGCCGTTGTCACTGCGGCTCGACTTGCGCCAGCGGGCAGCCACGGTTACTTCCATGACTTGGTTACCTCCTCGATGAGCGTGAGTGACTGCCGGCGGGAGAGGGCCTCGGCCCGGACGCTCTCCCAACGGCGGTGCAGGGCGGAGATCTCCTCGGAGCTGTCCAGCACCTGCGGCCTGACCGGGTTGTCCAGGTACGCCACCCAGCCCCCGTCGGGGTAGCCGGCGAGGATGAACGGCCCGGCCATGCCCGGATACACGCCCACCTCGGTCGGCACCACGTGCAGGTGCACGTTGGGCCGGGCGGCCATCGCCATCAGGTGGTCGAGCTGCTCGCGCATCACGTCGTACTGGTCGAGGACCGGCCGGTGCAGCACGCTCTCGTCCACCACGGCGACGAGCTGCGGGGGCTGCGGGCGGTCGAGGACCTGTTGGCGTTGCAGCCGGGCGGCCACCCGGCGGTCCACCTCGTCCCGGGTGGCCAGGCCGCCGCTGCTGAGCACCGCCCGGGCGTACGCCTCGGTCTGGAGCAGCCCCGGGAGCACGGACATCTCGAACCACCAGAGGGTGCTGGCCTCCTGTTCGACCTCCAGCCAGGGACGGAACCAGGCCGGCGCGGTCTCCAGGCTGACCAGGGGCAGGATCCGGCTGAGCAGGCCACCGGTCTCCAGCACCTCGTCGACCCGCCGGACGAAGTCCAGCGAGGGTGTTCGTCGACCGATCTCCACCATGCCGACCAGCGAGCTGGAGTAGTTGATACGCTTCGCCAGCTCCTCCTGGCTGAGGCCGCGTTCCGCGCGGACGCGGCGTAGCTCACCGGCGAGGAGGTCCAGTGCTGACAGTCGGGTTTTCGCCATCGCATCTCCCCACTGCGCGCCACGCCCGCACCGCGTGACCGCCCTCATCAACTCATCGCCGTCGACTTCTGAGAGTAGTCGCTCGGTAGGCGGAGAGTGAATATTGATGATCCTCACACCGTCCTCACAATGGCATGAATCCCGCTTTCAGGCGAACTCCCCACGTGCGCGTTGACGCTAATGTGCATCGCGCAGTAGTGTGCTCCGCGTGGATACGACCCAGCTCCTCAAGGGCGTGCTGGATCTCGCCGTCCTCGCCGTGCTCCGCGACGAGGACGGCTACGGCTACGACATCCTGCGCCGACTGCGCGCGGCGGGCCTGGAGGAGGTCGGGGACGCCTCGGTCTACGGCACGCTCCGGCGACTCTTCGCCGCCGGCCTGTTGACCGCGTACGTCGTGCCCAGCGAGTCCGGGCCGCACCGGAAGTACTACTCGCTCAACGCCGCCGGCCGGGACCAGCTGACCCGCTCGGGCAAGCTCTGGCGTTCGTTCGCCACCACAATGGACACACTGCTCGACGATCGGGGGACGGCGGCATGACCGTCATGGAGCAGGAGATCACCGCGTACGTCGAGCGGGTCCGGGCCGCGTTGGCCGACCTGCCCCCGACGGTACGCGAGGAGCTGACCGAGGACCTGCCGGAGCACATCGCCGAGGTGGCCGCCGAAGGTGACGGGACCCTGGTGGAGCGGCTCGGCGAGCCCGAGGCGTACGCGGCGGAGCTGCGCGCCGCGGCCGGGGCCCCGGTCGTCACCGGCCCCAACCTCGACCAGCGGGTCGCCGGAGCCATGCTCGGGCTGCGCACCCGGCTGCGTACGCTCGACGGCCGGGTCGGGCCGGCCCTGGGCTACCCGACCGCCTCGGCGTACCTGCGTCTGCTCCGTCCGGCCTGGTGGCTGCTCCGGGGCTACCTGGCCGCGATGCTGATCACCGCGATCAGCGCCGGCGGCGACGTCGGCGTGCTGCCCAGCCTCGGCTTCAGCCGGCTGGCCGGGCTGGTGCTGCTGGCCGGTTGTGTGCTCGCCTCGCTGTGGCTCGGACGCAACGGCGACCGGTTCGGAAAATGGCCGCGCCGGGCGGTGCTCACCGGCTCCCTGGTGCTCGTCCTCTTCGGGCTGGTCGGGCTGGCCGCCGTGGACAGCCGGGCCCGCTGGGGCGGGTACGGCTACGACGCCGTCTCGGTCGACGACCAGTACTCGCACATCCAGGACGTCTTCGTCTACGACAGCGAGGGGCGGCTGCTGGAGGGCGTCCGGCTCTTCGACCAGAACGGCACGCCGATCCGGCTCGGCTGGTCGGAGTCCTGCGGCGAGTTCGAGCCCGCCCCGACGAGCGACGACCCGATGCGGCGGACCTACCCGTACTGCCCGCAGCGGGCGCCCTTCCAGGTCCGCCCGTCGCCCCCGGCGGAGAACGCCGGGCCCGCGCCGACCCCGACCGCCACCGTGCCGGCCCCCGGCGCGCCGGTCGCCCCGTCGTCGGCGCCCGGACCCGGGGAGCCGCCGCCGACGCGCTGATCGGCGGTTCCACACGGGACGGAGGTCACGCCCCGGGGGACAGCGGGAACGGTAGCCCGTCACTACGGTTTCCGGTGTCGAGACCCCGGAAGGACATTCGTGAACGAGCAGGTAACACCCCCCGCGTCGACCGACGACGAGCCCACCACGGCGGATCCGTCCGACGCTCGTCCTTCCCGCCCCGACCCGGCCGACCCGGCCCCGACCGACCCGGCCGACCCGGCCCCGGCCGACCCGGCCCCGGCCGACCCGGCCCCGGGCGATGCGGCTCCCGCCGATCCGGCGGGTGGCGGCGAGGGCGCGGCGGACGAGGCGACGCCCGGGGGGTGGTCGCCGTGGTTGCGGGTGCTGACCGTGCTCGGGGTGGTCGCCGCGCTGGTCGGGGCGCTCGTGCTGGTCGGCCTCCGGTACGACGTGGCGGGCCGGCTGCTCGCGGTCGACCCCACCGCCGACGCCCGGGCCGGGGACTGCCTGGGCGCCCTCCCCGAGGTGGCCGAGAGCGGCGGGCGGCGGGCCGCCCGGGCGCAGGTCGTCGCCTGTTCCTCCGCCGAGGCCGCGTACGACGTGGTGGGGCGGGTGGACGGGCTGACCCGCGAGCAGGTGGGCGACGACCGTCGGTGCGAGCCCTTCGTCGCCGCCGGCGGCACCTACTACACCTACAGCAGCCTGCCCGACGACGGGTCCGGCTACCTGCTCTGCCTGGTCCCGCGGAGCTGACCCGGCCCGTCCGGGCGGGTGGCCGGGCCGTCCCGGCCACCCGGCGAACCGCCGTGAACAGGAGGTGAATGCCACTCTTCGCGCATCTTCCGCGCGCCGGGTGGGCGTGGCACGCTACCGGCACGTAACAGCGCGACCAGCCAACGACGACTGACCGCCAGGAGGAGCCGATGGGCGAGATGGTGAGCTACCGGCGTGACGGTGCCACGAGCAAGGGATACCTCGCGATACCTCCGGACGGCGCGGCGAGCCCGGCGGTCATCGTCATCCAGGAACGCTGGGGGCTCGTCCCGCACATCACCACCGTCGCGGACCGGTTCGCCGAGGCCGGCTTCGTCGCGCTCGCCCCGGACCTCTACCACGGGGCGGCCACCGCGGACGCCGAGGAGGCGAAGCGGCTGATGCTGGCGCTGCGGATGGACGACGCGGCGGCCGAGATCGCCGCCGCCGCCGACCATCTCGCCGAGCGGACCGAGGTCACCGGCCGGATCGGCTGTGTCGGGTTCTGTGCCGGCGGCAGCCTGGCGCTCTGGTCGGCCACCATCTCCGACCGGATCGTCGTCACCGCCGGCTTCTACCCGATGCTGCCGTGGGAGAAGATGCGCCCCGAGTGGGGCGACTACGCCGGCAAGGCCGCGGTCATCCACTGCGCCGAGGCGGACGGCGCCTCCACCGCCGACGGCGTGCAGACCGCGCGGCGGGCGATCGAGGCGGCCGGCGGGGCCTGCGTGGTCCACGACTACCCGGGCACCGCGCACTCGTTCTTCGACGACGACCGCCCGGACGTGTACGACCAGCGGGCCGCCGCCAGCGCCTGGGCCCGTACCCTGGAGCTCTTCCGGGCTCGGCTGAGCTGAGCCCTCCGTACCAGGAAGGGCCCCTTCCTCTACACCAGGCGTCAGGAAGGTGTCCTTCCTTGCACTCTGCCCGTACCGCTGACGAGGTGGTCGCCCGCGCGGCGCGGGCGACCGACCTGGCCGACCTCGACGGCGCGATAAGCGACTGTTTCGCCTGCCCGCGCCTGGTCGCCTGGCGGGAGGAGGTCGCCCGGGTCAGGCGGGCGGCGTTCCGTGACCAGGAGTACTGGGGTCGACCGGTGCCCGGCCTCGGGGCCGCCGACGCGCGCATCGCCATCCTCGGGCTCGCCCCCGCCGCGCACGGCGGCAACCGCACCGGACGCATCTTCACCGGGGACCGCTCCGGCGACGTCCTCTTCGCCGCGCTGCACCGGGCCGGGTTGGCCAACCAGCCGACGAGCGTCGCCCGCGACGACGGGCTGCGACTGCGGGACACCCGGATCTTCGCCGCCGTGCGCTGCGCGCCGCCGGACAACAAACCCACCCCCGCGGAACGGGACACCTGCGCGCCCTGGCTGCGCCGGGAACTGGCGGCGATCCGGCCCACCCTGCGCGTCGTGGTCGCGCTCGGGGCGTTCGCCTGGGCCGCGTGGTGGCCGGCCATGCGGTCCGCGTACGGTGTCCGCCCGCCCAGCCCGCGACCGTCGTTCGGCCATGGGGCACACTGGTCCGGCACGGGCGTACCGGATCTGCTGGGGTGCTACCACGTGAGCCAGCAGAACACCTTCACCGGGCGGCTGACCCCCGGGATGTTGGACGAGGTGTTCGCCCGGGCGAAACAGGTGGCCGGGGTGGACTGACTGCGCGGGGCGGTGACGATGGACTTCAGCGTGCTGCGCAGGTGGTGGCCCGTGCTGGCGGTCGCCGTCCTGCTCGCCGGGGCGTCGGTCGCCGCCGCGCACTCCGCGCTCGGCGCGACCCGCATCCCGCCGGCCGCCGAGAACGTCCCGTTCATTCCCGAGTACCCGTCGACGCAGCCCTCCCCGTCGTACCCGGTCGAGCCGCGGGAGGCGGCCCGTGACACCGAGGCCCGCGTCCCCGGCTGGGTCGCGACCGCCGCCGCCGGCCTGCTCGGGCTGGCCGCGCTGCTCGCCTTCGGGTACGCGCTGTGGACCGTGCTGCGCGGGGCGTTCCGCCGCAGCAGCCGCAAACTGCCGGCGCGGGCGCGTCGCCCGTCCGCCGAGGGCGCCGCCCGGGACGTGGTCGCCGCGCTCGACGCCGGCCTGATCGAGCTGGACGACCGGTCCACCGACCCGCGCACCGTGGTGATCGCGTGCTGGGTCCGGTTGGAGGAGGCCGCCGCCACGGCCGGCGTGCCCCGGCGGGCCGGGGACACCCCCACCGACCTGGTCACCCGGTTGCTGCGCGGCGACGACGACAGCGGGGTGCCGGCGATCGTCAGCGCCGACGTGCTGGCCGAGTTCGCCCACGTCTACCGGCAGGCCCGGTACGCCACCCACACGGTCGTCGACGAGCGGACCCGCGACCAGGCCCGGTCGGCGCTACGGCGGATCCGCGCCGAGCTGACCGTCTTCGGCGTCGAGGCGCCGGCGTGACCGCCCCGGCCCCCCGGGGCAGCGCCAGCATCGACGACCTGCTCCGGTTCGAGGAGGAGGCCCCGGCCCCGCCCGGGAAACGCCGGGGCGGGCGGGCGCGTTGGCTGCTGCGTACCCTGCTGGTCACCGGCGCGGCCACCGCGGTGCTGGTCGCCGGCCTGCGGGCGGTCGGTTTCACCGTCTCGCTGCCGGTGCTGGTGGCCGGGGTGCTGGCGCTGCTCGGCGTGCGGGAGGTGACCGCCCGCCTCGCCCCGCCCCCGTCGTCTCGCCGGCACGCCCGGGTCTTCCGGAAGGTCGAGCCGACCCTGACCCGGGACGCGCTGGGGGCCGCGGTCAAGCGGTGGGAGCTGCCGCTGGGCTGGGCCACCAGTGAGCCGGAGCGGTTCACCCGGGTCGTGCTGCCCCGGATCACCGAGCTGGCCGACGAACGACTACGCCAACGCCACGGCGTGACCCGCGAGGCGGATCCGGTCCGGGCCCGCGCCCTGCTGGGCGAACGACTCTGGACGTTCCTCGAAGCCCCCGGCCGTCGCCCCCCGTCGTCGCGCGACCTCGCGGCGATCGTCGCCGAACTGGAGAAGATCTGATGAACGACGTGGACCGGATCGTCAAGCCGGCCGAGGTCGGTCACCTGGCCCGCGCGGTGCTGGACACCGTCGGCTCGGTCGTGGTCGGCAAACGCGACGCGCTGGAGCTGGTCCTCGCCGGCATCCTGGCCGGCGGCCACGTGCTGCTGGAGGACCTGCCCGGCCTGGGCAAGACGCTCACCGCCCGGTCGTTCGCCCAGGCTCTCGGGCTGGACTTCCGCCGGTTGCAGTTCACTCCCGACCTGCTGCCCGCCGACGTCACCGGCTCGTTCCTCTACGACCAGCGCGGCGGCGAGTTCAGCTTCCGCGCCGGCCCGGTCTTCACCAACCTGCTCCTCGCCGACGAGATCAACCGGACCCCGCCGAAGACGCAGTCCGCGCTGCTGGAGGCGATGCAGGAGAAGCAGGTCTCCGTCGAGGGCGTCACCTACCGGCTGGACGAGCCGTTCCACGTGCTGGCGACCGCCAACCCCATCGAGTACGAGGGCACCTACCCGCTGCCCGAGGCGCAGCTCGACCGGTTCCTGCTGCGGGTCTCGTTCGGCTACCCGGACCGCGAGGAGGAGTGGGAGGTGCTACGCCGGCGGATGTCGCGCCGCCGCGAGGAGACCGAGCTCAAGCCGGTCGTCGACGCGGCCACCCTGCGCGGCATGCAGGCCGCCCTGGAGGACGTGGTGGTCGAGGACTCCGTCGGCCGCTACATCGTCGAGCTGGCCGCGGCCACCCGGGAACACCCGTCGGTGCTGGTCGGCGCCTCGCCACGCGGCTCGCTGGCGCTGCTGCTGCTGGCCCGCGCGCGGGCCGTCCTCGCCGGTCGGGACTACGTGGTGCCGGAGGACGTCAAGGAGGTGGCGGTGCCCGCCCTGGCGCACCGGATCACGCTGCGGCCGGAGATGTGGCTGCGCCGGGTCGACCCGTCCTTCGTGGTCGGTGAGGTCCTCGACGCGACCCCGGCCCCGGCCAGCGGCGCGCTGCCCAGCTACGCCGGCGGTCAGGCCGGACGGTGACCGGTACGCCCACCGTGACGTCGGAGAACCCGGACGCCCCGTCGGCCTGGGTGCCCACCCGGGCGCTCGGCCGGGCGGCGCTGCTCACCGGCCTGCTCCTGGTGGCCGGGGTGGTGCTCGGCCGGGTCGACCTGGTGGTGCTGGCCGCCCCGTTCGCGCTGGGCGCCGCGTTCGCGCTGCGCCGCCGGCCGTCAGCCGCCCCCGACGTGTGGCCGGGCGTCGCCGAGGGGCACCTGGTCGAGGGCGGCGAGTTGGCCGCCACGGTCACCGTCGGCAACCCGGACCAGGTCGGCTACGACCTGGTGGTGCTGCGGAGCCGGGTGTCGCCGTGGCTGCGCGTGGAGCGGTCCGGGTTCGCCGGCCAGGAGCTGCGCGACGGCCCGGCCGACCGACCGTTCGCCACCACCGTGCCACCCGACTCCGCCGTCGACCTGACCCTGGCCGGGACGGCGCTGCGCTGGGGACGGCACCCGATCGGCCCGGCCGGCGCGCGGGCCGCCACCGCCGACGGGCTGCTGGTCTCCCGGGTGGTGATCGCCGAGCCGGCCCGGGTCACCGTGTACCCGAGGACCGAGCCGTTCGAGGCGGTGGAGGCGATGCCCCGGGCGGCCGGCCTGGTCGGCGCGCACCACTCCCGGCGGCCGGGCGAGGGCGGCGAGCTGGCCGGGGTACGGGTCTTCACCCCCGGTGACCGGCTGCGCCGGATCGACTGGCGGGTCTCGCTGCGGGCCCGGCAACTCCACGTCGCCGCGACCCTCTCCGACCGGGACGCCGAGGTGGTGCTGCTGCTCGACGTGCTCGCCGAGGCGGGCCGCTCCGGCGGGGTGCACGGCGCCGCCTCGGTGCTGGACACCACCGTCCGGGCCGCCGCCGCGATCGGCGAGCACTACCTGCACCGGGGCGACCGGGTGGCGATGCTGGAGTTCGGCCCCACCGCCCGCCGGCTCCGCCCGGCCACCGGCCGCCGGCAGTACCTCACCGTGCTGGAGTGGCTGCTCGACGTCCGGGCCGCATCCTGGCCGGACGGCGACGACGACCAGGTCTTCGGGCCGCAACTGCTCTCCTCGGACGCGCTGGTCGTGGTGCTGACCCCGCTGCTGGAGGAACGCTCGGCGCAGATGCTCGCCCAGTTGGCCCGGTCCGGCCGGTTCGTGGTGGCGGTGGACACCCTGCCGGCGGACCTGCCGCCGCCGACCGGGCGGGGCTGGGCCGAGGTGGCGTTCCGGCTCTGGCGGCTGGACCGGGACGTGATGGTCGAGCAGCTACGTGAGCACGGCGTGCCGGTGGTGCGCTGGGCCGGCGCGGGCAGCCTCGACCAGGTGCTCCGGGACGTCGCCCGGCTCGCCACCGCGCCCCGGGCGGGCGCCCGGTGACCGGGGTTCCCGCCGCCCGACGGGGGCCGGCGCGGGCCGTCGGGCAACGGATCCGCGCGGCCCGGCAGGCGGCGCGTCGGGCCACCCTGCTTCCGCTGCTGGTGCGGGTGGCGGTCCTGCTGACCGTGCTGACCGGTCTCGCGGTGGCCTACCCGGCGGCGGTGTGGACCGGCCAGCCGCTACTGGGACTGCTGGTCACGGCGCTGCTGCCGGCGCTCGCGCCCGGGCGGTACTGGCCGACCTTTGCCGCCCTGGTGACCGTCGGCGGCTGGCTGTACTCCACGTTCGGGCAGGGCCAGTCGATCGCCCTCTGGCGGCTGCTGCTGCTGGCCGCGCTGCTCTACCTGGGGCACACGCTGTGCGCGCTGGCCGCGCTGCTGCCGTACGACGCGGTGGTCGACCCCACGCTGGTCGTCGGCTGGCTGGCCCGGGCGGCGGCCGTGGTGGTCGCCACGTCGGCGCTCGGGGTGCTGCTGCTGACGGTGGCCGGCGTCGGCGACGGCGGGGGAACGCTGCTGGCGACCGTCGGCGGGCTGGTCGTGGCGGTCGTGGTGACCGCGTTGCTGGGGTGGCTGCTGCGCCGCCGGTGACACCGCCGGCGGCGATGGTCATGCAGGTCACAGGGGGTGCTCCGTCACAGAGAAGGGCCGCGCGCGGGATTAGCCGGACCCCCCGGGGAAAGATAGGAGACGTGAATCCGAAGCGGATCCTTGTGGTGGGCGCCGGCCACGTCGGGCTCTACGCGGCCCTGCGCCTCTCGAAGAAGCTGAGCTCCCGTGAGGCTGAGGTCATCGTCGTCGACCCGCAGCCGCACATGACGTACCAGCCCTTCCTGCCGGAAGCGGCGGCCGGCAACATCTCGCCCCGGCACAGTGTCGTGCCGCTGCGGCGGGAGTTGCGTAGGTGCACCATCGTCGCGGGCGCGGTGACGCGGATCGACCACTCCCGCAGGACCGCGACGGTCCAGCCGATCACCGGCCCGGAGCGCGAGATCCGGTACGACCACGTGGTCGTCGCCCCCGGCTCGGTCTCCCGGACCCTGCCGATCCCCGGCCTGCACGAGCACGGCATCGGGTTCAAGACCATCGGCGAGGCGATCTACCTGCGTAACCACGTGCTGGACCGGCTCGACGTGGCGGCGGCCACCACCGACCCGGACATCCGGCGGTCGGCGTTGACGTTCGTGTTCGTCGGCGGCGGTTACGCCGGCATCGAGGCGCTCGCCGAGATGGAGGACATGGCCCGGGACGCCCTCAAGTACTACCCGGAGCTGAGCCCGGACGACATGCGCTGGGTGCTGGTCGAGGCGACCCAGCGGGTGCTGCCCGAGGTCGACCGGGACATGGGCGCGTACACGGTGCAGCAGCTCCTCAAACGGAACATGGACATCCGGCTGGACACCCGCCTGGAGTCCTGCGTCGACGGGGTGGTGAAGCTCTCCGACGGGGACGCGTTCCGCTCCGACACGATCGTCTGGACGGCCGGGGTGAAGCCGTCGCCGCTGCTGGACGCCACCGACCTCCCCCGGGACGCGCGGCGGCGGGTCACCTGCCTGCCCACCCTCCAGGTGGTCGACGGCGACCGGGTCGTCGACGGCGCGTGGAGCGCCGGCGACTGCGCGGCCGTGCCGGACCTGACCGGCCCGCCCGGGTCGTACTGCTCGCCGAGCGCCCAGCACGCGGTGCGCCAGGCGGCCCGGATGGCCGACAACATCCGCGCCGTGATCCGGGGGGAGCAGCCCGTCGAGTACCGGCACAAGCACGCCGGCAGCGTGGCCAGCCTCGGCCTGCACAAGGGCGTCGCCCAGGTCTACGGCATCAAGATGACCGGCTGGCCGGCGTGGTTCATGCACCGGACGTACCACATGAGCCGGATCCCGTCGGTCAACCGCAAGGTCCGGGTGGTGGTCGACTGGACGTTGGCGTTCTTCCTGCGCCGCGAGGTGGTCGCGCTCGGCCAGCTCCACGACCCGCGCGAGGAGTTCGCCGAGGCGTCCCAGCCGGGCCGCTGAGCCGTCGGCCGGGCTTGTCGAGCCGTCAGGCTGGCTTGTCGAGCTGCCGGCGGGGTGACCCGGGTCAGACGCGCCAGATCCAGGCGTCCGCGACCCGGGTCGCCGGGCCGTAGAGCTGCTCCAGGGTGGCGAGCAGGCTCGCCGCGTGCCGTTCGTCGTCGGCCAGCACCACGCAGGAGGCCCGCCAGAAAGCGGCGTCCCGGGCGGCCTGCTGGCGTTGGCCGGCGGTGACGGTCGGTGTCAGCCCACGGCGGGACACCTCGGCCAGCAGCGCCGACGTGGGCTGTTTGTACGTGCCCATCGCCGCCGTCCCGTCCCGCCCGTACGAGCCGATGAAGAAGCCCTCCGGCAGGGCGAACCCGGCGTCGGCCGCCACCGCCCAGCGCATCGGCCAGGGCTCCTTCGGGGTGGGCGGCGGCACCGGCACCAGCGTCCCGCCGGGCGGCACGCAGGACCGCCAGTGCCCGGCGGTGACGAACTCCGGCACCGGCGGGCGGGACTCGGTGGGCAGCGGGGCCGGCGCGGCCGGCAGCAACGCCGCCCCGACCACCGCCGGCACGAGCAGCCGCAGCCGGCCGTCGCCGCGCCGGGCCCGGTCCACGGCGAGCACCAGCACGGTGGCCAGCAGCGGGAGCACCGCCAGCGCGAACCGCGTCGGCAGCGCCCCGTCCACCACCGGCGCCCCGAGCAGCAGCCGGTACGGCCCAGGCACCCCGGTCGGCTCACCGTCGACCAGCACGTCCGGCCCCAGCGACAGCGCGCCCAGCGCCAGCGCGCCGACCCCGCAGGCCAGCGCCAGCGGACGGCGGTCCGGCGTCCCGGGCGGGCCGGTGACCGGCCGGCTCAGCCAGACCGCGCACGCCGCGCCGACCAGCAGCAGCGGCCAACCGAGGAAGGTGTTGTACTCGGCCGGCCCGGTGGTGAGCCGGGCCGCCGTGTCGTCGCCGGCCAGCGACAGCGGCGAGAACGTCCACCAGCCGGCCAGGTCCGCCGAGAAGTAGTACGGGCTGAACATGCCGTCGGCCACGCCCTGCGGCCCGGCGAACTGGAACCACAGCGGGTAGGCCAGCGCGACCAGGGCGATCCCGGCGGCGAACAGCAGGCCGGCGGCGAAGCCCGGGAACGCCCGCCGGGCCAGCCCCCGGTTTACGGCGGCGTACACGACGGTCGTCACGGCCAGCGTCAGGGCGGTCAGGAACAGCGTCTCCTCGCCGACGAAGACCTGCGTGGTCACCGCCACGGCCAGACCGACGGCGGCGGTGACCAGGCGACGGTCCCGCCGCGGCCCGACCTCGGTGGCCGGGTCGGCGGCCCGCAGCAGCCGGACGACCAACCAGACGATCACCGGGATCAGCCACTGCGCGGTGATGTGCAGGTGGCTGTTGGTCTGCGAGACCATGCCGGGCCCGAACCCGCACAGCGCCGCCCCGAGGACGGCGGCCAGCCGGCCCGCGCCGAGCAGCCGGACGTACAGCAGGTGCCAGGCGAACGCCGTGCCGGCGAGGTTGAGCGCGGCGAGCAGCGCGAAGGTGGTCGGCGCGCCGAAGACCAGGGTGACCGGGGCGAGGAGCACGCCGGGCACGATGGTCGTGGCGTTGGCCATCATGTTGATCCCGTCGGGGGCGTTCAACCGGTCGCTGAGTAGCCCGAAGTCGCCCAGCAGGACCCGTGAGTCGACGGCCAGGAACCACTCGATGAGCGTCTGGTCCTCCGGGTTGAGCGCCAGCACCCGACCGGACGGGTCCGGCCACAGCCCGTGGGTGAGCGCCCCCGCGAGGACCAGGAAGCCCAGACCGACCAGCAGGTCCGTCCGGTGCCGGCGGGCCGCGCCGACGATCCGGGCCCACCGGGCGCCGGGCGTCGCCGACACCGCCGGGCCGGCGTCCCGGTCCAGGTCGGTTCCGGAGTCCGTACGGGCTACGCTGCTCACGGCCTCGACCCTAGTGCCGTACCGGCCACGGGGTACGCCCGGTCCGGCGGGACCGGTTACCGTGACACTGCGCCGCCACGTGTCGGCGTGTGAGGCGCGGCACCCGCCCGGGTGGTGGAACGGCAGACACGGCCGCCTTAAAAGCGGCTGCCGCAAGGCGTGCGGGTTCGAGCCCCGCCCCGGGCACCGGACTCTCAGCTTCCGTACAGCCTGGTGATCGCCATGGGGGTGGGCCGGCGGTTTACCCTGGACAGGCACGTTCACCGTGCATGGACCCCCTGAGGGAGGCTGACAGTGAAGACCTCGAACCCGGTGCTCGCCCGGCTCGGCCAGGCGGCCGAACGGGAACGGGCGACCGGGTATGCCCCGACCGGGCCGTACGGACAGCCCGGTCATCCCCAGCAGTACCCGGGAGCGGGCTACCCGACGGCTGCCGGCTACCCGGCCGCGCCGCCCACCGTTACCCCCATGTCGCTCGACGACGTGGTGGTCAAGACCGTCCTGCTGCTCGCCATCACCGGCGCCTCGGCCGCCGCGGCATGGGTGCTGGTGCCCGACGTGTTCGTCGGCGTGGCCTGGATCGGCGCGGCCATCGTCGGGCTGGCGCTCGGCCTGATCATCTCGTTCTCCCGGATGGCCAACCCGGCGCTCGTCGTCGCGTACGCCCTCGTGGAGGGCGTCTTCGTCGGCATGGTCAGCAAGGCCTTCGAGTCGCTGTACGACGGCATCGTGCTCCAGGCCGTCACCGCGACGTTCGGCGTGTTCTTCCTGATGGCGATCCTGTACAAGGCGCGCGTCGTCCGGGCCACCCCGAAGTTCGTCCGCGGCATGATCGCCGTGATGGTCGGCCTCTTCGCGGTCATGCTGATCAACCTGGTGCTGGCGCTGTTCGGCATCAACACCGGGTTGCGTGACGGCAGCCCGCTGGCGATCGGCTTCAGCCTGGTCTGCATCGTGGTCGCCTCGCTCAGCTTCATCCTGAGCTTCCACGAGGTCGAGGAGGGCGTCCGGATGGGGCTGCCCCAGCGCTACTCGTGGGTGGCCGCCTTCGGCATCCTGGTCAGCCTGATCTGGCTCTACATCGAGATCCTGCGCCTGTTGAGCTACTTCCAGGGCGACGACTGACCGTAGTCGCGCCGCCCGCCGGCCGCCCGTCTCCGCCGTAGCGGAGGCGGGCGTCCGGCGTCTCCGACCCCGGCTTCGGCCTCAGCCCCGGCTCCGGTCCCGGTCCCGGTTCCGCTCTGGCTGCGGTCCCGCCTTCCCGCGGATGCGCCTTCGGGTCGTCCGTACACTCGCCCGGGTGAGCGCAGCAGTCGCCGGGGGCGACCCGGCACAGGAACTGGAGCGGGCGGTGGCGTCCCTGGTCAACCAGGTCGGTCACTGGCAGGCGCCCCGCTGGGCGGCACGGGCCTCGGGTGACGACCTGTCCCGCGCCGACCTGGTGCACAAGCTGGTGCAGGACGTAGCCGATCTGGCCGCCGACGTCGAAGGGCAGCCGCGCCGGCCCGTGCCCCGCCTCGACAACGACCTCGCTCTCCCCGACCAGCTCCGCGTAGTCACCACCGACCTCCTCCTAGCCGCCCCCACCCCACCCCCACCCGGTCCCGCCACTCCATCCGCACCGGCCCGGGCCACCGCCGCCGTAACCACCACCCAACGCGCCCTCTGACCCGCCCCCCGCCCCCCGCCCCCCGCCCCCGCCCCTGCCCCGCCCTGTCGATCCAGGTGTTCTGTCCATGGACGTTGGTGACGGGGCGGGGGAGCGGGGAGGGGGTGTCCGGGAAAACGCCGGACGGGGGACGCGTGGGTCAGGGTGGTGTCCGCAGGTCCCGGAGGGCCGGGAACCGACGAGGTGAGGAGTGTTCTCGGTGGACACCAGTGGATTTCGGCTGTCGGAGCGGGTGACCGGTGGATCGCGTCGGGGTCGGCGGGGGGTCCGGCGGCTCACGCTGCGGACGTTGCTCGCCGTGTTCCTGGCCAGCGGTCTGTTGGCGGGCGGGGCTGGCGTCGCGCAGGCTGGCGTGGCGGCGCGTACCGGTGGGGCGTCGGGCGAGGTGGCGGCGGGCGGCGGGGCGGCGGGGGTGGGCGTCCAGGCTGTGGCCTACTACGAGTTCCGGCCCCGGCACAGCGCCAACAAGTGCCTGGACGTGGCGAACGCGAGCGTCGCGCACCTCACCCAGGTCGTGCAGGGCAACTGCTGGGGTGGGGCCAACCAGCGCTGGCAGCAGGTCAGCCTGGGCAACGGCTACTTCCTGCTCCGGCCGCAGCACAGCGGCATGTGCCTGGACGTGGCGCACGCCAGTCTCGCCCACGGCGCGCCCGTGGTGCAGGCCACCTGCTGGAACGGCGTCAACCAGCAGTGGTGGGTGCGGGACCTCCTGAACGGCTTCTTCGAGATCCGGGCCAGGCACAGCGACAAGTGTCTGGACGTGGCGCACGCCAGCCAGGCGCACGGCGCGCACGTGGTCCAGGGCACCTGCGTCGGCGGGTACAACCAGCACTGGGAGCGCCGCTACGTCGGTAGCTGGGGCTGACCCGGCGTCGAGGGGAGCGTCGGGCCCCGGCGGTGAGCCGGGGCCCGACGGCGTGGGTGAGGGCGGCGTGGGTCACGGCGGCGGCCCGATCCGGCGGGCCGTCGCCGGGTGGGCGGTGCGGGTGGAGCCGCCGCCGGCGGACGGTCAGGAGAGGCGTTCGAGGACCATGGCCATGCCCTGGCCGCCGCCGACGCACATGGTCTCCAGGCCGATGCTCTTGTCGTGCCAGTCGAGGGCGTTGAGCAGGGTGCCGGTGATCCTGGCCCCGGTCATGCCGAACGGGTGGCCGACGGCGATCGCCCCGCCCATCACGTTCAGCTTCTCCGCCGGGATGTCCAACTGCCGGTAGGAGGGGATCACCTGCGCGGCGAACGCCTCGTTGATCTCCACCAGGTCCACGTCGTCGATGGTCATGCCGGCCCGACGCAACGCCTGCCGGGACGCCTCGACCGGACCGAGGCCCATGATCTCGGGGGAGAGGGCGGTCACGCCGGTGGAGACGATCCGGGCCAGCGGGGTGATCCCCAGGTCACGGGCCCGCTGGGCGCTCATCACCACCACGGCGGCGGCCCCGTCGTTGAGCGGGCAGCAGTTGCCGGCGGTGATCCGGCCGTCCGGGCGGAACACCGGCTTGAGGCCGGCCACGCCCGCCAGGGTCACCCCCGGCCGGGGACCGTCGTCGGTGCTGACCACCGTGCCGTCTCCGGTGGTGACCGGGGTGATCTCCCGGGCCCAGAAGCCGTCGGCGATCGCCTTCTCGGCGAGGTTCTGACTGCGTACGCCGAACTCGTCCATGTCGGCGCGGCTCACGTCGTACGCCTGGGCCAGGTTCTCCGCGGTCTGGCCCATGGTCAGGTAGATGTCGGGCAGCTCGCCGGAGTCGCGTGGGTCGGTCCAGGTCTCCGCGCCGCCGGCGGCACGCCGCGCGGACCGCTCCCGGGCCGGGGCGAAGCGGGGGTTCTCCCAGCCGCCGCCGACCAGCGCCTGCGCCTCGGGCGGCAGGCCGTCGGAGTTGCCCCGGGCGTACCGGGAGACGCACTCCACCCCGGCGGAGACGAACACGTCGCCCTCGCCGGCCCGGATCGCGTGCATCGCCATCCGGGTGGTCTGCAACGAGGAGGCGCAGTAGCGGGTCAGCGTCGCGCCGGGCAGGGTGTCCAGCCCGAGCAGGGTGGCGACCACCCGGGCCATGTTGAAGCCCTGCTCGCCGCCGGGCAGCCCGCAGCCCAGGTAGAGGTCGTCGATCTGGGTCGGGTCGAGCTGCGGGACCTTGTCCAGCGCGGCCCGGACGATGGTCGCCGCGAGGTCGTCCGGGCGGACGTCGCGGAGGGAACCCTTGTGCGCCCGGCCGATGGGGGAGCGGGCGGTGGCGACGATGACGGCGTCGCGGGACGACTCGGTCGGCATGCCCCCACGTTAACCCGTGGGTAACTTGCCCGGGAAGCCGGTCGACCCGGTCGGTCAGTGCGGGGAGGAGGAGACGGAGGCCGCCGCGACGACCGCCGGGAGCAGGGCGTGCGCCCACACCCGGTAGCCGTCGGCGGAGGGGTGGAAGCCGTCGTGGCAGAGCGTCGCCGAGTCGGCCCGGAAGACCGGACCGGTCTCGGCGGCGAGATCCACCACCGTGCCGCCGGCCTCCAGCACGGCGACGGTCTGGGCGCGGGCGGTGCGTCGCCCGGCCCAGCCGACCACCTGCCGCAGCGGCGGAGCGATCGCCCGGACCGCGCCCAGGTCGGGGCAGGTGCCGACGACGACCTCCACGCCGGCGTCGCAGAGCCGGCGGACCGCGCCGCCCAGGTAGGCGGCGGTGTCGGACGGCCGTCGCAGGGTGGTGGCGTCGTGTGCCCCGATCAGGATGACCGCCACGTCGGGGCGTTCCCCGAGCAGGGCGCGGGCCACCTGGGTGGCCAGGTCGGTGGAGCGGGACCCGGAGACCCCGACGCTGGACAGGTGCACCCGGCGGCCGGTGGGCCCCTCGGTGAGCAGGTTGGCGAGCTGCCCGCCGACCGTGTCGTCGAAGTGCGCCACCCCGACGCCGAGCGCGGCGGCGTCACCGAGCAGGACGAGCCGGAGCGGGGGCGCGCCGAGCCGCCCGACCGTGGCGCGCAGCGCCAGGCCCAGCTCGGGCTGGGCGTACCGGCGGTTACGGGCGACGAACGCCTCACCGGCCAGGACGGCGGCGCCGCCGACCGTGCCGGCCAGCAGGGACAGGGCCGCGGCCCGGCCCACGCGGGCCAGCTCGACGCGGGAGTTCCGCTCGCTCATGCTCGTCCCTCCACGGGGGTTTCCACGCCGCCGGTCGACCCGGTCGGCTCACCCGCCGACGGCATTGTCGCGCCGTCGTCCGGTGCTGTCACCGTGCTGCCCCGGGCCGGCGGCGCTGCCGGGCCGGACGTCGGTCGCCGGCCGACGGCGCTGCCCGCCGCCGACGTGCCGGTGGCGTGCGGCGGGAGCGCGCCGACCGCCACGAACGCGCGTCGGCGCAGTTGCGCCCAGCGCCCGTCCGGGCCACGTGACCGGCCGCTGACCTGGGTGGCGCTGACCTCGGTGCCCGGGTGCCGGGCGGCTTCCTGGGCGGCCTGCGGCAACGACCGGACGCCCTCACCCCGGGTCAGGGCGCGGCGCTCGGGACCGGCGCCGAGCGCGGACAGGACCGTCGGCAGCAGCGCGGACGCGGCGACCGCGTACCCCTCGGCGGACGGGTGGAACCTGTCCCAGGCGAACATCCGGGTCGGCTCGGCCGCGAACCGGGGGCCGAGCAGGTCGCCGAGGGAGACCGTCCAGCCGCCGGCCTCGACCACCGCCACCGTCTGGGCGGCGGCGAGCTGTCGGCCCCACCGCCGGGCCAGCCAGCGCAGCGGCGGCCGGATCGGCTGGATGGTGCCCAGGTCGGGGCAGGTGCCGACGACCACCTCGACGCCGGCGGCGCGCAGCGCCCGGACCGCGTCGACCAGGTATCGGACGGCCACCGCCTGCGGGGTGCGGTTGGTGACGTCGTTGCCGCCGACCAGGATGACCGCGACGTCGGGCTGCTCCTCCAGGGCGGCCTCGACCTGTGGCCGCAGCCCGGCCGACAGGCTGCCGACCACGGCGAACCGGCACAGCCGCACCGGCCGCCGTAACCGGCGGGACAGGCCGGTGGCGAGCAGCGCGCCCGGGGTCTCGCGGCGGCGGCGTACGCCGTAACCGGCGGCGGAGGAGTCACCGAGGACGACCATGGTGATCGGCGGGCCGGG
This sequence comes from Micromonospora sp. WMMD882, assembly GCF_027497255.1. NCBI lineage: Bacteria > Bacillati > Actinomycetota > Actinomycetes > Micromonosporales > Micromonosporaceae > Micromonospora > Micromonospora sp. WMMD882. Next base: position 3,421,867 of record NZ_CP114903.1, on the reverse strand, counting down.
AAGCTTCGCGCCGTAGACGCCGTCGCAGCGGGGCGGGGGCGCCTCGGCGACCGGGATCGTCCGGCGGGCGTGTTTGGCCTGCCCGAGCAGGACGCCGGTGGTGGTGGCGAAGGCCGCCGCGGTGGCGCCCGCGCCGAGCGCGGTGTAGCGGGCGACCTGCCGGGCACGCCGCCAACGCGCATCGATCGGTGCGCCGGAATCAGCCACCACACCCATGAGCCGACAGTACCGCGCGACACCGACACGCCGCTGTCCGCGCAGCGTCCGGACCGTGCCTGATCGACGACCGTTCTGGGTACGTCCCGGGGGGCCGGACCGCTCCGGCCCGCGCGGCGGCGACGGTGGCCGGGCGCGGTTGCGGCGGTCCGGCACGCTGGTCGAGAGAAGAAGGGGACCGACATGGCGAGGACGTTGAAACGTGCGGCGGCGTTCACCGCGCTGGGCCGGGCACTGCTGGCCGGCGCGCGGGGCGGCCCGTCCCTGGGCGCCCGGCTGGCGGCCCTGCCCCGGATGATCCGGGCCACCGCGCGCGGCGAGTACGACGGCGGCCTCCGGCTGGCCCTGATGACCGCGGCGGTGGCGTATGTCGCCTCCCCGGTGGATCTGGTGCCCGAGCTGTTCCTGACCGTGTTCGGGCTGGTCGACGACGCGGTGATGGTCACCTGGCTGGCCGGGAGCGTGCTCGCCGAGACGGAGCGTTTCCTGGAGTGGGAGGCGGGCCGCGCGTCCGTGATCCCCGGGCACGTGACGCCCTGACGGCACGTACCCTGAGCGTCGACCAACCGTCTGACCGGCGGCGCTGCCGGCACCGGAGGAGAGGGCACCGAGGTGCAGTACTACGACAACGTCGTCGAGATGATCGGCAACACCCCGCTGGTGCGGCTGCGTAACGTCACCGCCGGCATCCAGGCCACCGTCCTGGCGAAGGTGGAGTACCTCAACCCCGGTGGCTCGGTGAAGGACCGGATCGCGCTGCGCATGGTGGAGGACGCCGAGCGGGCCGGGATCCTGCGGCCCGGTGGCACCATCGTCGAGCCGACCAGCGGCAACACCGGTGTCGGGCTGGCCCTGGTGGCCCAGCTCAAGGGGTACCGCTGCGTGTTCGTCTGCCCCGACAAGGTCAGCCAGGACAAGCAGGACGTGCTGCGCGCGTACGGGGCCGAGGTGGTGGTCTGTCCGACGGCGGTCGCCCCGGAGGACCCGCGCTCCTACTACAACGTCTCCGACCGGCTGGCCCGGGAGATCCCCGGCGCGTGGAAGCCCGACCAGTACAGCAACCCGGCCAACCCGCGTTCGCACTACGAGACGACCGGCCCGGAGCTGTGGAAGCAGACCGGGGGCGAGCTGACCCACTTCGTGACCGGGGTGGGCACCGGCGGCACGATCTCCGGCATCGGCCGCTACCTCAAGGAGGCCTCCGCCGGCCGGGTGAAGATCGTCGGCGCGGACCCGGAGGGCTCCGTCTACTCCGGCGGCACCGGTCGGCCGTACCTGGTCGAGGGGGTCGGCGAGGACTTCTGGCCGCAGACGTACGACCGGTCGGTCGCCGACCAGATCGTGGAGGTCTCGGACAAGGCGTCGTTCGAGATGACCCGGCGGCTGGCCCGCGAGGAGGGGCTGCTGGTCGGCGGCTCCTGCGGGATGGCGGTGGTGGCCGCCCTGGAGGTGGCCCGCGCCGCCGGCCCGGACGACGTGGTCGTGGTGCTCCTGCCGGACAGCGGCAAGGGCTACCTCTCCAAGATCTTCAACGACGCCTGGATGGCCCGGTACGGCTTCCTGGACAACTCCGGCGCGGAGCCGACCGTCGCCGACGCGCTCGCCAACAAGCCGGGCGGCCTGCCCGAGCTGGTGCACGTGCACCCGACCGAGACGGTCCGGGACGCCATCGACTACATGCGCGAGTACGGCGTCTCGCAGCTTCCGGTGCTCAAGGCCGAGCCGCCGGTGGTGACCGGCGAGGTGGCCGGCTCGATCGCCGAGCGGGATCTGCTGGACGCCCTCTTCACCGGGCAGGCGCACCTGCACGACACCATCGAGCGGCACATGACCGACCCGCTGCCCATGGTCGGCGGCGGGCAGCCGGTGAGCGAGGCGGTGGCCCTGCTGGAGAAGTCCGACGCGGCCCTGGTGCTGGTCGACGGCAAGCCCAAGGGCGTGATCACCCGGCAGGACCTGCTCGCCCACCTCGGGGCGCGCTGACCGCACGTCGGACGGGCCCCGCCCAGAAGGCGCGCTGACCGCGCGTCGGGCGGGGCCGACCGGGCCCCGCCCGCTCAGAGGGCGCGGGCGTAGCGGAGCTGCGGGACGAGGGCCAGCCCGATGTGGTCGTCGCGTTCGAGCCCGTCGGGCGTCCAGCCGCCGCGCTCGTAGAAGCGGCGGGCGTGCGCGTTGTCCCGCAGCACCCACAGGGTGGCCCGGGTGTGCCCCCAGGAGCGCATGGTGTGCAGGGCGTCGAGCATCAGCGCCCGGCCGGTGCCCCGGCCCTGCTCGGTGGGCTCCAGGTGGATGGCGCGCAGCATCGCCGCGGTCGGGTCGACCACGCCGTCCAGCTCGTCCGGGCCGACGTAGCTGAAGCCGACCAGCCGACCGGCCCGTTCGGCGACGGTCATCAGGTGGTCGTCGCGCTCGTACGGCCACCGCTGCGTCCAGTACTCGCCCATCGCCTCCGGGGTGGGCACGGCCAGCGCCTCCGGCGGCAGGAACGGCGAGTACGCGGCCACCCGGGAACGCTGGTGCAGGGCGCCGACCGCCGTCAGGTCGTCGGCGACGGCGTGGCGGAGGGTGAGCGTCACCCGGCCGAGGGTACCCGCCGGGCGGGTACGGCAACCGTGCTCAGGTCCTCGGCGACCACCAGCTCACCGGTGAAGTGCGCGCCGGCCTCGGCGGCGAACCGGGCCGGGTCGGCGTACCGCTGGGAGAAGTGGGTGAGCACCAGCCGGCGTACCCCGGACTCGGCGGCGACCCGCCCGGCCTGGGCGGCGGTGAGGTGCCCGACCTCGGCGGCCAGCGCGGCCTCCGACTCCAGGAACGTCGACTCGATCACCAGCAGGTCGGCGTGCTCGGCGAGGGCGTACACCGCGTCGCACAGGCCGGTGTCCATCACGAACGCGAACCGCTGGCCGGGCCGGGGCTCGGCCACCTCGTCGCGGCGCACGCGGCGACCGTCGAGGTCGAGGTGGCCGACGCGGCGCAGCTCGCCGACGGCCCGCCCACCGATGCCGTACGCGGCCAGCCGCGCCGGGTCCATCCGCCAGCCGTCCGGCTCGACCACCTGGTAGCCGTACGTCTCGACGGGGTGGCGCAGTCGGCGGGCGGTGAGGGTGTGCCCGCCGCGCAGGGTGACCCGCTGCCCGTCGGCGGTGATCGGCCCGGGGCGCAGCTCGGCGGTCTCGTGGAAGCTGGTGGCGTGCCGGAGCCGGGCGAAGAACTCGGCGCCGCCGGCCGGGAAGTGCACGGCCACCGGGTGCGGCACCCGGTCCAGGGAGAGGCGTTGGATGACGCCGGGCAGGCCGAGGGCGTGGTCGCCGTGGAAGTGGGTGACGCAGATCCGGGTCAGGTCGGTGGCGCTGACCGTGCTGTGCAGGAGCTGCCGCTGACTGCCCTCGCCCGGGTCGAAGAGGATCACCTCGTCGTCCCAGCGCAGCACGTACCCGTTGTGGTTGCGGCGGCGGGTGGGCGTCTGGCTGGCGGTGCCGAGGACGGTCAGCTCCCGCATCGACACGGCGTGCCCCTCCGTACATGGGTCGACCCCCGGGGCTTCCGCGCTGACGCGGACCGGCTGGACTGGGCCGGCACCCCGGGGGTCGGGTGGCTGTCGTGGATTCGCCGCACCGCTGCCACACGGTCTCGACGATCTTGCGTGCCCGCCCCCGGAGGGGTGGGCGGTCGACTGTCAAGGACAGCGGCTAGCGGACAGCCACCTCACGAGTCCGATAACTACACAAAGCTTCGGATCACCTCCCTTCCCGTGTACCGCCACGCTATCCACTTTCCGACAGCCTCGGCAACGGTTTTTGACCAGGGGGTCCTCACTCCGTGGGCGAGGCGCCGTCCACGATGCCGATCGGCCCCTCCCGGGGGCCCTCCGGGGAGGCCGGCTGCACCGACAGCGACGGGAAGTCGGCGAGCGTCCCCTCCGGCTCGGCATCCCACTCCGGGAAGACCAGGTCGCTCTGCAGGTAGAGGCAGAGGAGCTGGGTCAGGTGACGCAGCCCGTCCAGGTGGGTGCGCTCGTGGCCGTGGGTGGCGTCCACGCCGAAGCCGAGCAGCGCCACCCGGGCGTGCGCGCCCGCCTCGACCGCCGCCGCCACGTCCGAGCGGTAGTAGTCGAAGACGTCCCGGACCAGGGCGACGTCGTGTTCGGCGGCGATGGCGGCCAGGTTGCGGGTCAGGTGGTAGTCGAACGGGCCCACCCCGTCGCCCATCGCCAGCGTCGCCACGTCCTCCCGGGACTGCTGGCCCGGCGCGACCACCGCCGCGTCCACCGAGACGATCTCCGCGACGTCCGGATCCAGGCCGTGACTGGCCCCGTGCCCGATCTCCTCGGTGACGGTGACCAGCAGGTGCGCGGTCACCCGGGGCTTGATCCCGGCGTCGACCATCGCCTTGAACGCGGTCAGCACCGCCGCCACCCCGGCCTTGTCGTCCAGGTGCCGGGACTTCACGTACCCGCTGGTGGTGATCGTCGGGTTCGGCAGGAACGCCACGAAGTCGCCCGCGTCGATGCCCAGCGCCCGCAGCCCGGCGATGTCCTCCACCGGCTCGTCCACCCGGACCTCGACCAGCTCCCAGCCGACGCCCTGGAGGTCGACGTCGTCGTTGTAGCGGTGCCCGCTGGCCTTCAGCGGGAGCACCTGACCGGTGACCACCCGGTCCAGGTCGTCGGTGAAGATCCGCACGTGCGCGCCCTCGGCGAACCGGGCGCTGTGCGTGCCGATCGACTTCAACTCCAGCCGACCGTTCTCCTTCAGCCGCTTGACCATCCCGCCGATGGTGTCGGTGTGCACCACGATCGCCCGGTCCGCGCCGGTCTCGCGGGGGCCGGGCAGGCACGCGCTCAGCGCCCCCCGCCTGGTCAGGGTGGAGGTGATGCCGAGCGCGGAGAGCCGCTCGCCGACGTACTGCTGCACGTGGTCGGTACGCCCGGACGGGCTGGGGATCTCCAACAGCTCCAGCAGCACCTGCCGCAGGTAGTCGAGGTCGAGCGGGAGTGGGACGGGACGGGCTTCGGTCATGCGGTCAGGATGCCGCACCCGCCGGGGACCAGAGACGGTGCGGTGCCCGGGTACCCGGGAAGAGCAGGTCGACGAAACGCTCGGCGGTCGGCTGCGGCTCGTGGTTGGCCAGCCCGGGCCGCTCGTTCGCCTCGATGAACACGTGCTCCGGCTGGTCGGGCGCGCCGACCAGCAGGTCCAGCCCGGTGACCGGGATGTCCAGCGCCCGGCTGGCCGCCACGCACGCCTCGGCGATCTCCGGGTGCAGCTCCCCGGTCACGTCGTGGATGGTGCCGCCGGTGTGCAGGTTGGCGGTCCGCCGGACGGCGAGCACGGTCCCCTCCGGCAGCACGTCGTGCAGCTCGTACCCGGCCTCGGCGACGACCTCGCGGGTCATCTCGTCGACCGGGATGCGGGACTCGCCACCGGTGGCGGCGGCCCGGCGGCGGCTCTGCCGCTCGATCAGCTCGGCGATGTCGTGCACCCCGTCGCCGGTGACCGACGCCGGCCGCCGCACGGCCGCCGCGACCACCTCGTGGTCGATCACGACGACCCGCAGGTCCTCGCCGTCGCGCAGCTCCTCGATCAGCACGTCCGGACAGTACCGCCGGGCCAGCTCGACGGCGGCGCGCAACGCCTCCGGGGTACGCACCCCGACGGTGATGCCGTTGCCCTGCTCGCCCCGGGCCGGCTTGACCACCACCGCGCCCAGCTCGGCCAGGAACGCCTCGTCGGCCTCGTCGCCGGTGGCGTCGCGGCCACGCGGCACGCTCAGCCCCGCCTCGGTGAGGATCCGCCGGGTGACCCGCTTGTCGTCGCAGCGGCTCATCGCCACCGCCGAGGTCAGCTCGGACAGCGACTCCCGGGTCAGGATGGTCCGTCCGCCGCTGGTCAGCCGCAGCTCACCCCAGCGCGGGTCGGTCACCTCCACCCGGATGCCCCGGCGCATCGCCTCGTCGGCGACGATCCGCGCGTACGGGTTGAGCTGGTCGTACCCGTCGGGCATGGACGGCAGGAACAGCCGCTCGTTGATCGGGTTCTTCCGCTTCACGCAGAGCGTGGCGGTGCGGTAGAAGCCGAGCCGCTCGTAGAGCCGGATCGCGCCGACGTTCTCGGCCAGCACCGACAGGTCCACGAAGGCCCGGCCCCGGGCGGTGAGCCGGGCGGCCAGCTCCAGCAGCAGCGCCTGCCCGGTGCCGGGCGGGGCGATGTTGAAGTCCACGGTCAGGCACCACAGGCTCGCCCCGTCGTCCGGGTCGTCGAAGACCTCGACGTGGTCCACGCCGGTGATCGTCCCGACGATCTCCCCGGTCACCGACTCGGCGACCAGGTGCAGGAACTTCGGGGTGGCCGCGTTGGCGACCAGGACGTCCACCGGCGCGGTGACCATCCCGTTCGCCGCGTAGATGCGGTTCACCGCGTCCGCGTCGGCGTCGTCGCGGAGCTGCCGGATCCGCAGTCCGGGCAGGTCACCACCGAAGTCGGGCGCCTCGCCGCCGATCGGGCCACGCCCGGCCGGCACGTCCGGGCCCAGCGGCAACCGGTACGTCAGCGACGGGTCGATGAACAGCTCGTCGTGCAGCCGGGACACCAGCACGTGCGGGTCACGCAGGTAGATGCAGATGTCCCGGGAGCCGGCCGCTTCGGAGCGCAGCACGTCGGCGACGGCGGCCGGGTCACGGAACGTCTGGCCGAAGACCAGCCGCCCCCACCCGCAGTCGAGCAGCACGTCGGTGCGTCCGGCCGGGCGGGCCGGCGCCTCCGGGTCGGTCGACGGGCCGGTGAGCTCGCCCGGGGCGACCGGGTCGCCGCCCGGGCCGACCCGTTCCCGACGCCGGGCGATCCGGGCCCGCTGTCCGTCGGTCAGCGCGGTGCCGGTGGCCAGTGTGTCGTTCACGGTCAGTCGATTCCGTGGCTCTGGAGCCACATTTCCAGGAGTCCGAGCTGCCACAGCTTGTTTCCGTTCAGCGGGGTGAGTTCGGCGTTCGGGTCGGTGAGCAGAGCGTCGACGTACTCGGTGCGGAACAGTTGGCGGCGGCGGGCCTCGGGGGCGTGCAGCGCGTCGCGTACCCGGTCGAGGACCTTGCCTTCGAGGTGGGTGAGGCCGGGCACCGGGAAGTAGCCCTTGGGCCGGTCGATGACGTCCCAGGGCAGCACCCGGCGGCCGATCTCCTTGAGCACGCCCTTGCCCCCCTGGGCCAGCTTCAGCTCCGGCGGGCAGGTGGCGGCGAGCTCGACGAACTCGTGGTCGAGGAACGGGACCCGGGCCTCCAGGCCGTGGGCCATCGTCATGTTGTCGACCCGCTTGACCGGGTCGTCGGTCAGCATGATCCGGGTGTCGATCCGCAGGCCGGCGTCGACCGAGGTCTCCGCGCCGGCCCGGGCCAGGTGCGCGGCCACGAACTCCCGCGCCGGGTCGCCGTCGGCCAGCCGGGCCGGGTCGAGGACGCGGGCCAGCCCGGCCGCGTCCCGGTCGAAGAACGCCTTCGCGTACGTGTCGAGGGCCTGTTCCCGGTCGACCCCGAGCAGCGGCGGGTACCAGTGGTAGCCGCCGAGGATCTCGTCCGCGCCCTGCCCGGACTGGACCACCTTGACGTGCCGGGCCACCGTCTCGCTGAGCAGGTAGAACGCGACACAGTCGTGGCTGACCATCGGCTCGCTCATCGCCGCGACGGCGGCCTCCAGCGGTGGGACGAGGTCGTTTGCGGCGATCCGGATCTGGTGGTGGTCGGTGTCGAACGTCTTCGCCACCAGGTCGGAGTAGCGGAACTCGTCGCCCTCCCGGCCGCCGACGGACTCGAAACCGATGGAGAAGGTGGCCAGGCCGCGCTGCCCCTGCTCGGCCAGGAGCGCCACCACGAGGCTGGAGTCCAGGCCACCGGAGAGCAGCACGCCCACCGGCACGTCGGCGACCATCCGGCGGCGTACCGCGGTGGTCAGCGACTCGTGCAGGGCGTCCTGCCAGTCCCGCTCGGACCAGTCGGCCCGCTCGGCCCGGCGGGTGAACGACGGGTCCCAGTAGACCCGCTCGGTGACCCGCCCGTCGGGCTCGTACGCCCGGATGGTGGCCGGGGGAAGCTTGGCGACGCCGCGCAGGATGGTCCGGGGCGGCGGCACGATGCTGTGGAAGCTCAGGTAGTGGGCGAGCGCGACCGGGTCGATCGTGGTGTCGACGCCGCCGCCGGCCAGCAGCGCCGGCAGGGTGCTGGCGAAGCGCACCCGGTCCGGGGTCTCGGCCAGGTAGAGCGGCTTGATGCCGAGCCGGTCGCGGGCCAGCACCAGGCGGCCGGTGTCCCGTTCGGTGATCGCCACGGCGAACATGCCGATCAGGTGGTCGACGAAGTCGTCACCCCATTCGGCGTACGCCTTGAGCACCACCTCGGTGTCGCCGGAGGAGAAGAAGCGGTGCCCCTTGCCCTGCAACTCCTCGCGCAGCTCACGGTAGTTGTAGACGCAGCCGTTGAAGACGCCGGTCAAGCCGGCCCCCGGGTCCACCAGCGGCTGCCCGCTGGCGGCCGACAGGTCGATGATCTTCAACCGTCGGTGGCCGAGGGCGACCCGTCCCTGCGACCAGACCCCGCTGTCGTCCGGGCCCCGGTCGTGCATGGTCGCCGCCATCCGCTCGACCGTCGACACGTCGGCGCGTGAGCCGTCCCGTCGCAACTCCCCTGCCAGTCCGCACATGACACAAGATGCTGCCAGAGGTTGATGGATTCTGCCTCTTGGGAGGATGGCCCAGTCGAGGGCTGGTTGCTATAGTGCGCAACTTCGCCTGCGCCGGTGTCGATCGGGCGGGGCCTGGTGACCTTCCGGGGGTGGATGACCCATTTGCGCTAAGTCCAGGTTGTGATGAATTTCGCAGCTTGCCCCGCCTGGCATTCCGCGATCCGGCAACCTCGCTGACCAGTTAGCGTAGTCACGGTCGGAGCCACGAAACCGGCCCGGAACGGGATCTTCACGAGACTGTCACGTAGGGTCGCCGAACCTGGCGTGGCCAGCCCCGCACGACCCGCTTCGGCTCCGCGTCCCCAGGTCCCCGCGCGCCTCCGCCGCTGCGGTCCCCGGTCCCCGGCTCCCGGTGATGGCGGACGGCGGTGGCGGGTGGCTCGATCCTCTTCCGGCACATGGCCGCGCTGGCTCGGGCCGCCTGCGCTGGCTCCGGCGGCTGGCGGGCCCTTCGCCGCCCGCCCGCCGAGAACGTCGCGGGCCCGCCCCGGAGAACCGGGGCGGGCCCGCGAAGGTAGGCCTGGTCGGCCGGCGGTGCGGGCCACGCCGACCGGGCAGCTCAGTCCGTTCGGACCGTGGTTGCAGTACCCTCCGGGATTTTTCGATTCTGGCGAACGGCGCACTGCTGGTTCCCGCCTCTGAATCAACGCGACCGGTAGGCGTCGGCGCGGTGTTCGATGGCCGTCACGGTCGCGACGCGGTCGTCCTCGTCGATCTCGTAGAGGACCCTGTACGTGCCGCGCCTGGCTGACCAAGTCCCCTCGAACGGCGGCAGAAGCAGTCGTTTGCCGACGCGATGCGGGTCGTCAAAGAGAGCGGTGGTGATGAACTCGTAGACCGCGGCGGCGATTTTCTCTGGCAGCCGTCCGGCCAAGGCGCGTGCGGCCGGGCCGGCGACCTGAAGTCGGTAGCGGTCGGGGGCAGTGCCAGTCACCGTGGCTGCTTCGACCGCTTTGCCATCAACGCCGCGAGTTCGTCGGCGTCGAGGACGTCACCGGCCTCGACCGCCGCCTTGGACTCGGCAAGTTGCCGCATGGCCTCGGCGCTGGACAGGACCTCCAGAGTCTCCTCCAATGCCGCGAGATCGTCGGCGGAGATGAGCACCGCGGCGGCGCGGCCGTGCTTGGTGATCTCTATCCGCTCGTGGGTCGAGGTCACCTCGTCGATGAGTTCCGAGAGGCGGTTGCGGGCGTCGGTGAACGGTACGACGGTCATGCTCGAAGTATAGGCAGTCACTGGCGCGAATTCTGTACAGATCTTGAGGTTCGGCGGCGCAGGCCACCAAGCCGTAAGCCTGGTGGCCTGCGGTTCTAGGCCGTCTTGGCCACACCAACGGGACAAGTCATGCCATTGGGGCCATGGTTACAATAACCACCCGGATTTTTCGTCGGGGCGAGGTACTGCTGGTGGTAGTCCTCGGCGAAGTAGTAGTCGCCGAGCCGGGTGATCTCCGTGGTGATCTCGCCCCGACCGGCCCGCGCCACGATCGGCGCGAACGCGTCCCGGGACGCCTGCGCGGCGGCGAGCTGCTCGTCGGTGCTGGCGTAGATCGTCGACCGGTACTGGGTGCCCACGTCGTTGCCCTGGCGCATGCCCTGGGTCGGGTCGTGGTTCTCCCAGAAGACCTTGAGCAGGTCCTCGTAGCTGATCGTCGACGGGTCGTAGACCACCTGGACCACCTCGGCGTGACCGGTGCCGCCCGAGCAGACCTCCTCGTACGTCGGGTTCTCGGTGTAGCCGCCGGCGTAGCCGACCGAGGTGGTGATCACCCCGGGCAGTCCCCAGAACAGCCGCTCGGCGCCCCAGAAACAGCCCATCCCGAAGACGGCGACCTGCGCGCCGGGCGGGAACGGGCCCGTCAGCGGGCTGCCCAGCACCTCGTGCCGGTCGCTGACCGGCATGGCGAGCGGCCGGCCGGGCAGGGCCTGGTCGGGGGTGACAAGTTCGGCCTTCATCCGCCGCAGGAACACGATGCGACTCCTCTCGTAGCTTTCCCACCCTGCAACACCCACCGACCCGACTTCCTTACCCGCCCCACCGCCGGTCAGGCGTGCCGGCGGCCGGCACCGGCAAACCGGTGTCCCCGGGCCCCGTCGGATGTCAGGATGTCCGGCGATGAACGACCCCACCGGGATCGAACCGGCAGCCGACGAGGCGCTCGCGCGCCGCCTGCTGGCCGTCCAGCACGCCGCGTACGCCGTCGAGGCGGCGCTGATCGGTGACGACCGCATCCCACCGTTGCGCGAGACGCTCGGCGAGCTGCGCGCCGCGCCGCTGCGCTGGCTCGGGGCGTACCAGGGCGACCTGCTGGTCGGGGCGGTCGCCTGGACCGAGGACGCCGCAACGGTCGACATCGACCGGCTCGTGGTCGACCCGGCCGCCCACCGGCGCGGAACCGGTCGGGCGCTGGTCCGGGCGGTGCTGACCCGGGCCGGTGACCGGCGGGTGCTGGTCGCCACCGGCCGGGCCAACCACCCCGCCCGGGGCCTGTACGAATCCCTCGGCTTCCGGCCCGTCGCCGACGCCGAACCCGCGCCCGGCCTCTGGATCACCCGCTACGAACGCCCGGCGGCGAGCGCGGCGGAGACCCGTTCGGCGTAGGAGCGGGCCTCGGCGTCGTCGGCGTACCGGGTCCGCGGCCAGAAGAAGCCGCGCAGCCCGTCCCCCTTCGTCCGGGGCACCACGTGGGTGTGCAGGTGCGGCACCGACTGGGAGACCTTGTTGTTCATCGCCACGAACGTGCCGCCCGCGTCCAGCCCGCCCTCGACCGCCACCGCCAACCGCCGGACCAGCCCGAAGTACCCGGCCAGGTTCTCCGGCGGCAGGTCGGCCAGGGCCACCAGATGGGTACGCGGCACCACCAGCACGTGCCCCTTGAACACCGGCCGGGTGTCCAGGAACGCCACCCCGTCCGGCTCGTCGACCACCCGGACCGCCGCCGCCGCGCCGCTCACGATCCCACAGAACACACATCCGGCCATCCGGTCACGGTAGACCGCTGCTGGAGCAGGATCACGTGGCGTCGACGTGCCGCGAGTTCCGAGAAAGTTCAGAATTGCGGTGTGGCGGCCATGAGGGAAGTCCAGTGGAGCGAACTCCAGCGCGATCCCAAGGGGGTCGCGGCCCTGGCGGACAGCCATGACGTACGGGTCCGGCGCCGCCCTGCTGCTCACCCGGGAGGACCGGGTCCTCGCGGCCGGTGAGGGCGCGATGGCGGCTGCTCGTACCCTGCGGAACGCCCTGGCCCAAACGCCCTGGCCCATCTGCCGGTGGAGGTGGCGGCCGAGATTCTGGCGGAGGAGTTCCCCTGGCTCGGGCTGCTTCCTGAGGCGGACCTGCCCGCCTTCGTCACGGACTTCGTGACGGCGGCGCGGATCTCGGCCGATCTGGGTGAGTGGTCGGTTCTCACGCAGGCCCTCCGGGAGTGGAAGGCGACCGCCGCCGTGTACACCGACCCGGCGCTTGTCCGGGCATTGACCGAACCCTCCGAAGCTGCCAAAGGCTGGGAGCAGTTGTGCCAGACGGCCCGATCGAACACCTGGGAAGCCTGGGTGGGCCTGACCGAGCGGCCAACATCGCTGGAGAACCCGGCGCGACGACATCGGCTCCGTGGCGCCCTCGCTGACCGCGAAGTGGGCGGGAAGGTACTGCTCCAATGGCAGTACGAGGTGACGGCCAGCGGCCGGATCTGGTACTGCCCCGACCCGGACAGGCGCATCGTCTGGATCGTGCATGCCGGGCCTGGTCATCCGAAGCTGACAGAGTAGGCGCGTGCCGGGTTCCGTTCGGCGGCTGCGCCGCAGGGACTAGCGTCGGGGCATGAACCACGGCTTCGAGACGCTCGCGATCCACGCCGGCCAGGACCCGGAGGCCCGCACCGGCGCGGTGATCCCACCTATCTACCAGACCAGCACGTACGCGCAGGACGCCGTCGGGGCGCCCCGGCTGGGTTACGAGTACAGCCGGTCCGGCAACCCCACCCGGGACGCCCTCCAGGAGTGCCTGGCCGCGCTGGAGGGCGGGCCGGTCGGGCTGGCCTTCGCGAGCGGTCTGGCCGCCGAGGACGCGCTGCTGCGCGCCGTCTGCCAGCCGGGTGACCACGTGGTCATCCCGGACGACGCGTACGGCGGCACGTACCGGCTCTTCGCCCGGGTGAACGAGCGCTGGGGGCTGGACTTCACCCCGGCGAGGATCTCCGACCCGGCCGCCGTGCGGGCCGCGGTCCGCCCCGGCCGTACGAAGATCGTCTGGGTGGAGACGCCGACGAACCCGCTGCTCGGCATCGCCGACATCGGCGCCCTGGCGGCCGTCGCGCACGACGCCGGGGCGCTGCTGGTGGTCGACAACACCTTCGCGTCGCCGTACCTCCAGCAGCCGATCGCCTTCGGCGCGGACGTGGTGGCGCACTCCACCACCAAGTACATCGGCGGGCACTCCGACGTGGTCGGCGGGGCGCTGGTCACCGCCGACCGGGAGCTGGGCGAGCGGCTGCGGTACCACCAGAACGCGATGGGCGCGGTCAACGGCCCGTTCGACGCCTGGCTGACCCTGCGCGGCATCAAGACCCTCGGCGTACGGATGGACCGGCACTGCGACAACGCCGAGCGGATCGCCGCGTACCTGGAGGGGCACGCCCAGGTGGCCCAGGTGATCTACCCGGGCCTGCCGTCGCACCCCGGCCACGAGACGGCCGCCAAGCAGATGCGCCGGTTCGGTGGGATGATCTCGTTCCGGGCCGCCGGCGGCGAGGAGCACGCGGTGCAGATCTGCAACCGTGCCACGCTGTTCGTGCTCGCCGAGTCCCTCGGCGGGGTGGAATCGCTGATCGAGCACCCGGGTCGGATGACACACGCAAGTGCCGCCGGCTCGCCGCTTGAAGTTCCCGGCGATCTCGTGCGACTGTCTGTCGGCATCGAGACGGTCGACGACCTGCTCGCCGATCTGGAGCAGGCGCTGGGCTGACCGCTGGCTGGGGAGGGTGGCCGTGCAGGACATCATGCCGACCTGGGTCGGGGCGACCGCGAAGCAGATCGCCCGCGGGGTACGCCGGGGCGACGTCTCCGCGACCCAGGTGGTCGCCGACCACCTCGACCACATCGCCGCCGCCGACGCCGGCCTCGCCGCGTTCCGTCAGGTGCGCGGCGGGGAGGCGATCACCGAGGCGGAGAAGGTCGACGAGCAGGAGGACCTGGCGAACCTGCCGCTGGCCGGGGTCCCGGTCGCGGTCAAGGAGAACACCCCGGTCGCCGGCCTGCCCACCTGGCGCGGCTCCGCCGCCGCCCGTACCCCGGTCGCCGAGCGCGACCACGAGGTGGTCCGGCGGCTGCGGGGCGCGGGCGCGGTCATCCTCGGCGTCACCCGGATGCCGGAGCTGGGCCTGTGGGCGGTCACCGACGACCAGACCGCCGTCACCCGCAACCCGTGGGATCCGCGCCGTACCCCCGGCGGCTCGTCCGGCGGGGCCGCCGCCGCGGTGGCCGCCGGCCTGGTGCCGATCGCGCACGGCAACGACGGGCTCGGCTCGATCCGGATCCCGGCGGCCTGCTGCGGCCTGGTCGGACTGAAGCCGGGCCGGGGCGTGGTGCCCTGGCAGCTCGGCGCGGAGGACTGGTTCGGCCTGGCCGAGCACGGCATGTTGACCACCACCGTCGCCGACGCGGCGGTGGGTTTCCAGGTGCTCGCCGGCCGCCAGCAGGAGAAGCTGGTCCCGCCGCAGCGGCTGCGGGTCGGCGTGTCGCTGCGCTCGCCGGTGCGGGGCGTCGCCGCCGACCGGCCCAACCGGGACGCGGTCGCCGCCGCCGGCCGGCTGCTCGCCGCCGCCGGGCACGACACCGTGCCGGCGGACCCGGTGTACCCGACGAAGCTCGGCCTCCAGGGCATCGCCACCTGGTTCGCCGCGGCCGCCGCCGACGTGCGGGCCAGCGACCTGGACCGGCGCAGCCTGCAGAAGCGCAGCCGTCGGCACGCCACGCTGGGCGAGTGGGCGCAGCGGCGCGGCTACGTCCGCCAGGCCGACCGGGACGCCTGGCGGGAACGGTCCGTCGGCTTCTTCGCCGACCACTCCGTCGACCTGCTGCTCACCCCGGCGCTGGCCAGCGCGCCGCCGCCGGCGCAGAGCTGGTCGGCCCGCTCCTGGCGGGCGAACATGACCACCAGCATCCGGTACGCCCCGTTCGCCGCGCCGTGGAACGTCGCCGGGCTGCCCGCGCTGGTGGTGCCGGTCGGCCGCCGCCCGGACGGGCTTCCGGTGGCGGTGCAACTGGTCGGGCCGCCCGGTTCGGAGCTGCTGCTGCTCGCCGTCGCCGGCCAGTTCGAGATGCAGGCCCCCTGGGCCCGGCACGCCCCCGGCTACCCGCGCGTCGGCGCGGGCTCCCCGGCCACCACCTGACCGTCTACTGTGTGCGGGCCCCTGACCCTGCGCACCGAGGACGGCCGTCGTGCCCTGCCACACCTGCGGACGCGAGACAGACTCGCGGAGACGTGAATGCGAGACCTGCGACACCCCGGTCGGTGAGCCGGCCGTCCGCCCCGACCAGCGCACCTTCCCGGTACGCGGGGTCGGCCGGGCGGCCTCGGTGGCGGTCGCCGTGACGGCGCTGTGCCACCTCGTCGCGACGCTGTTCCCGCTGCCGGCCAGCCTGGCCGCCGAACGGGCCGCCCGGCGGCTCGACCCGGGCGGGCTGCTGGTCGTCGTCCTGCTCGACGGGGCGATCGCGGTCGCCTACGTGCTGGCGTTCCTGGTCGCCGCGGTGCTGGTGATCGTCTGGTGCCACCGGGCCCGGCGCAACCTCGACGCCTTCCCGGGCGCCGGCCCGACGCTCGCCACCGGCTGGGCGGTCGCCGGCTGGCTGGTGCCGTTCGTCAACGTCGTCGTCCCCTACCGGGTGGTCGCCAACATCACCCGGGACAGCCTCTGGCAGCCCGCCACGCCCCCGCTGGTCAAGATCTGGTGGGCCGCCTGGCTGGTCTTCTACTGCGGCGGGAGCAGGATCGAGCGGCTCGACCGGTTCGAGCCCGACCTGCCGGCGTCCCCGGCCACCCCGGCGGACTTCGCCGCCTACGTCGACCACTACCGCGGCTCGCTCGACTGGGAGCTGCTGCCGGGGCTGGCCTGTCTGGTGGCCGGGGTGACGCTGGTGGCGCTGATCGAGCGGATCTCCGCCGCCCAGCAGGCCCGGATCGACCGGGCGCAGCGGTACGGGCCGGTGACGCCGGGCATGGTGGTGCCGTCCCCCGGGCTGCCCTGAACCGCGGGTGGCACCATCGGGGGCATGACTGAGCTGGTCGAACTCGCCGACGTGCGGGCCGCGCGGGAGCTGCTCACCGGGGTCACCCGGGTCACCCCGCTGGAGCCCTCCCGCCCGCTCACCGCGGCGCTGGGCGGCGCCGCCTGGCTCAAGTGCGAGCACCTGCAACGCGCCGGGTCGTACAAGGTGCGTGGCGCGTACGTGCGGATCGCCCGGCTGAGCCCGGCGGAGCGGGACCGCGGCGTGGTCGCGGCGAGCGCCGGCAACCACGCCCAGGGGGTGGCCCTGGCCGCCGGCCTGCTCGGCGCCGCCGCCACCGTCTTCATGCCGGTGAACGCGCCACTGCCCAAGGTCGCCGCCACCAAGGGGTACGGCGCGCAGGTGCAGCTCGTCGGCGCGACCGTGGACGAGTCGCTGGTGGCCGCGCAGACGTTCGCCGAGCGGACCGGGGCGGTGTTCATCCACCCGTTCGACCACCGGGACGTGATCGCCGGGCAGGGCACCGTGGCGTTGGAGATCCTGGAGCAGTGCCCGGACGTGCGGACCATCGTCACCGGCGTCGGCGGCGGCGGCCTGGTCTCCGGCATCGCCGTGGTGGCCCGGGCGCTGCGTCCCGACGTACGGGTGATCGGGGTGCAGGCGGCCGGGGCGGCGGCCTACCCACCCTCGTTGGCGGCCGGTGAGCCGGTGCGGCTGCCGGCCTTCGCCACCATCGCCGACGGCATCGCGGTCGGCCGTCCCGGCGACCTGACCTTCACCCACGTGCACAAACTCGTCGACGAGGTGGTGACGGTCACCGAGGAGGACATCTCCCGGGCGCTGCTGATGCTGCTGGAACGGAACAAGCAGGTCGTCGAGCCGGCCGGGGCGGTGGGGGTGGCGGCGCTGCTGGCCGGTGTCGTCGAGACCCGGGAGCCGACCGTGGCGGTGGTCTCCGGCGGCAACATCGACCCCCTGCTGATGTTGCGAGTGATCGAGCACGGGCTCGCCGCCGCCGGCCGCTACCTGCGGGTCACCGTCCGCTGCGTGGACCGGCCGGGGCAGCTCGCCTCGCTGCTGTCGGAGATCGCCGGGCACCGCGCCAACGTGGTGGACGTGGTGCACCAGCGGGCGCACCCGCACCTGCGCCTGGGCGAGGTGGAGGTGGCGCTCTCGGTGGAGACCCGGGGGCCCGAACACTCGGACACCCTGATCAGCGCGTTACGGGCGAGCGGGTACCAGGTGTTCGCGTCCGGGGCGTGAGGGAGCCACGCCCCGGACGGGACGAGCAGCGCGCGTGATCGGCCGGATCAGCCGGAGAAGGGCTCGAACGAGACCACGGTCACCTTGATGTCCGCGCCGCTGGGCGCGGTGTAGGTGACGGTCTGGCCGGCGCGGGTGCCCAGGATGGCCTGCCCGAGGGCGGACTCCGGGCTGTAGACGGTCAGCTCGGTGGTGGAGGCGATCTCCCGTGAGCCGAGCAGGAACGTCTCGGTGTCGTCGGCGTCGTCGTCGAAGTAGATCGTCACGACCATGCCCGGTGTGACCGAATCGGCGCTGGGCGCCTCGCCGACCCGGGCGGTGCGCAGGAACTCCTGGAGGTAACGGATGCGTCCCTCCGCCTTGCCCTGCTCCTCGCGGGCGGCGTGGTAGCCGCCGTTCTCCCGCAGGTCGCCTTCCTCGCGCCGGGCGTTGATCTCGGCGGCCATCGCGGGTCGTTCGGCGATCAGCTTGTCGAGCTCGGCCTTCAGACGGTCGTACGCGTCCTGGGACAGCCAGGTGGCGGACGCCTCGTTGTCAGTGTTGGACACAGGCGGTCTCCTCGGATTGTGCGGGCTGGCCGACAGGTGAACTACCAAGTTACCAGTGCCGCACCCGGGCAGGTGGTGGCGATTTCCGCCGCCCGGCCGCCCGGCTGACCCCCGACGTGTCGTCCCAGCAGCTCACGACGGCGCGTGGCAGCGCACGACCTCGCCGATGAACGGGCGGGCGGAGGTGGTCAGGCGGTGCTGGAGACGGACCACCCGATCCTGCCCGTCGGCCGTCACCGGCACCTGCTCGCGGGCCACCTCGGCCCCGTCGACCGAACGGGCCCGCAGCAGGCACACCGCCGACCCGCCGGGCGGGACGTTCACCTGGAAGTCCACCAGGATCCCGGTGTCGGTGACGTCGGTGTACGTGATCACCTGGGCGTCGTAGGTGGGGTCGCCGTACCGCTGGTAGAGCCGGAACGCGGCCAGCCCGAGCGCGACGACGACCACCGCCACCAGCAGCGCCGTCAACCACGGCCGGCGTCGGCGCGCCTGGCGGCGACGGCCGTACCGGCCGGGGGGGAATACCGGGGCCCCCGGGGCGGTTGTGGCGTGCGTCTCGGTCACCGGTGGGCGTCTCCTGGCGTTCTCGTCACAGGCGTCGGGAAGAATGAGCGGGTCCATCTTCTCAGCCCGCCCACGTCGCGCTGTCGGCAGGTCGACGCCCATGTTGACACGTCCGACCGCGGCAGGCCGAGGCTGAGGGAGATACCGGCAGCCCAGCCACCCGGTCGCCAGGGGCGGGTGGGGGCAGACACGAGGAGTGCGGCTTTGGCAGAGCAACTGCGTCTCATGGCCGTCCACGCCCATCCCGACGACGAGTCGAGCAAGGGCGCCGCGACCATGGCGAAGTACGTCGCCGAGGGGGTGGACGTGCTGGTCGTGACGTGCACCGGCGGGGAACGCGGCAGCGTGCTGAACCCCAAGCTGGACCGGCCGGACGTCTGGGCCAACATCGGGGAGATCCGGCGGGCCGAGATGGACGCCGCCCGGGCCATCCTCGGCGTCGAGCAGGCCTGGCTGGGCTTCGTCGACTCGGGCCTGCCCGAGGGCGACCCGCTGCCGCCGTTGCCCGAGGGGTGCTTCGCCCTCCAGGAGGTCGACGTCGCCGCCGGGCCACTGGTGCGCCTGATGCGGGAGTTCCGTCCGCACGTGGTCACCACGTACGACGAGGAGGGCGGCTACCCGCACCCCGACCACATCATGTGCCACAAGATCAGCGTCGCGGCCTTCGAGGCGGCCGGCGACCCCGGGCGCTACCCCGACCTGGGTGAGCCGTGGCAGCCGCTCAAGCTCTACTACGACATGGGCTTCTCCCGTGCCAAGGTCACCGCGCTGCACGAGGCGGTGCTCGACGCCGGTCTGGAGTCGCCGTACGCGCAGTGGCTGGACCGGTGGGAGGACCGGCCCGACAAGGGGCCCCGGGTCACCACCCGGGTGGAGTGCTCCACGTACTTCCCGGTACGCGACGACGCGCTGCGCGCCCACGCCACCCAGGTCGACCCGGACGGCTTCTGGTTCCACGTGCCGCTCGAGGTGCAGCAGAAGGCGTGGCCGACCGAGGACTTCGAACTGGTCCGGTCGATGGTCGACAGCCCGCTGCCCGAGTCCGACCTCTTCGCCGGCATCCGGGAGCGGGCCCACGCCGGCTGACCGGGCACGGTGAGCAGGGCGGCCCCGCCCGCCGGTCAGGGGGCGGGGCTACCCTGGTCGTAGTCCGCACATCGGAGGAGACCCATGCTGACCACCGCCGCCCAGGTGCTCGCGGAGAACAACTTCGGGGACACCCGTACCGGTGGCCTGGCCGGGCCGATGGGTCTGTTCCTCATCGTGCTGCTCGGCACCGCCACCGTCCTGCTCATCCGCAACATGAACTCCCGGCTCCGTCGGCTGCCGGACCGGTTCCCCGACCAGCGGTCATTGTCGGTGTCCGACCAGCAGCCGTCGCCGGTGTCCGACCCCACAGTGCCGCCCGCCCCCACGTCGGCGGCCCCGGGCGGTGCCGGCCGGTCAGTCGTTGATCCGACAGACCGGGGCTCGTCACAGTAGAAACCGACGAACGCTCAGGACGGACCCCAGCAGCACCGTAACGGGACCTCCGAGGCATGATCCGGGGCGAACCGGGGCGTCACCCCCTGTTGTCGTCCTCTTGTTTGGCTTAGCCTTCCGCCGGGGGACCAACGCATCCCCGAACCGTGCGCGGGAGGGGGGCCAGTGACCGTCACAGCACCGGCTGCCCGTGACACCCCGGCCGCCCGGGTACGCCTGCTCGTCGCCGTGGTGCTGGTGGCCGCGCTGACCGCCGCCGTCGTCGGCCTGACGCTGCCGGCCGGCCTGCCCACGGCGGACCCGCTTCCCCCGTGGGCCCGGTTCGGCATCGCGGTCGCGGTGTTCGGCGTCGCCCAACTCGCCCGCCTCCGGTTCCGCGCGGTCGCCGGCATGGTGAGCATCACCTGGGGCGAAGCCGCGCTGATCGTCTCGCTGTACCTCGCCCCTGGTGGTTGGCTGCCCGCCGCCGCGCTGCTCGGCACCGGCCTCACCTGGGGGTTGATGTCGCTTGCCGGGGACCGTCGCACGGCCGTGGAGCTGGTGCGGATCGCCGCCTCGGCGACGGTGGCGACCGCCGCGGCCGTCGCGGTCACCACGTCCCTCGGTCAACCCTTCCTGGCCCGGCCCACCCCGTCGCTGACGCTCGCCATGCTGGCCGGGGCGGCGACGTACCTGCTGGTCAGCGCCGGGTTGGGCGGCCTGAGCCTGACGGCCCGGCACGGCGGCGCGGTCACCCCGCCGCTGCTCGCCGCGTTGCGCGGAAAACTGCTGATGTTCGTCGGCAACGTCGCGATCGGCCTGCTGGTGATCGCCCTGATCAGGATCGACCCGCGCTGGCTGCTGCTCCTGCCGCCGCCGTGCTGGCTGCTCCAGCAGACCTACCGGTTCCGGTTGCGCGCCGAGGGGGAACGCCGTACCTGGCGGGCGTTCGCCGAGGCCACCGGCACGCTCAACCAGCTCGACGAGCGGGGCGTCGCCACCGCCGCGGTGACCGGCGCGCTGGTGCTCTTCCAGGCCAGCGTGGTGCACGTTCACGTGCTCCGTGTCGACGGCCGGTGGCGGCGCTACCACGGCGCCGCCGGCGGCCAGGTGGTCGCCGGGGACGGGCCGCCACCGGACGCCTCCGTCCCGGAAACCGGCGAGCCCGACCCGGGTGGGCACGAGCTGCTCCGACCGCTCACCGTCGGCGCGACCCTGGTCGGCGAGCTGCGGATCCGGCTCGCCGGTTCGGTCGCCCCGACCGAGTCCGAGCGGGACGCCTTCGCCGCCTTCGGTGACGCCCTGGCCGCCGCGTTGCACGACGCGGCCACCCACCGGGAGCTGCGCCTGGTCACCGAACGGTCGTCGTACGAGGCGGTGCACGACCCGCTCACCGGCCTGGTCAACCGGACCGCCCTGCTGGCCCGGGGCGACGAGGCGCTGCGGCAGCTCGCGCACGGGCGGCCGGTGGCGCTGCTGCTGTTGGACGTCAACCACTTCAAGGAGGTCAACGACACCCTCGGGCACACCGCCGGTGACCGCCTCCTACAGCAGACCGCGAACCGGCTGGGCGCCCTGATCCGCCCCGGCGACCTGCTCGGCCGGCTCGGCGGCGACGAGTTCGCGGTGCTGATGACCACGTTGCCGGTGGTCGACCGGGGCAGCGCTCCGACGGCGTACGCGCTGCGCCGGGCCCGGGAGGTCGTGGAGCGGCTGGCCGCGCCGATCGAGGTGGCCGGGGTACGGATGTCCACGGAGGTGTCGGTCGGGGTGGTGGTGGCCGGCGCGGGCACCGCCGACCTGACCGAGCTGCTGCGCCGCGCCGACATCGCGATGTACCAGGCGAAGGCCGGTGGCGGCAGCGTCGCCGCGTACGACAGCTCCCGGGACGACGCCAGCACCGACCAGTTGACCCTGCTGGCCGAGCTGCGCGAGGCGCTCACCGTCGAGGACCAGTTGTTCCTGGCCCTGCAACCCGCGGTGGACCTGACCACCGGCGCGCCGACCGGCGTGGAGGCGCTGGTCCGGTGGCGGCACCCGCGTCGGGGGCTGCTCACCCCCGCCGAGTTCGTCGGGCCGGTGGAGCACAGCGAACAGCTCGGCGCGTTCACCCGCTACATCCTGGACAAGGCGCTGACCGTGGCCGCGGGTTGGGCCCGGGACGGCCTCGACGTGCCGATCTCGGTGAACGTGTCCGCGCGGAGCCTTCTCGACCCCCGGTTGCCGACCGAGATCGCCGATGCGCTGCGCCGGCACCAGGTCCCCCCGCACCGGCTGGTGTTGGAGATCACCGAGACGGTGGTGATGAGCGAGCTGGAGGTCGTCGACGAGGTGCTCGCCGCGCTGCGCGCGACCGGCGTGCAGATCGCGGTGGACGACTTCGGCACCGGCTTCTCGTCGTTGACGTTCCTGACCCGGGTGCCGGTCGACGAGGTGAAGGTCGACCGCTCGTTCGTGGGCCGGATGGCCGACTCGCCGCAGGCGGCGGCGATCGTCCGCACCACCGTCGGGCTGGCCCAGGAGCTGGGGCTACGGGTGGTCGCCGAGGGCGTGGAGACCGCCGAGCAGCGGCTCGCCCTGGCCGAGCTGGGCTGCACCTCCGCCCAGGGGTACCACTTCTTCAAGCCGATGCCG
The DNA here is from genome assembly GCF_027497255.1 of Micromonospora sp. WMMD882. Taxonomy (NCBI): domain Bacteria; kingdom Bacillati; phylum Actinomycetota; class Actinomycetes; order Micromonosporales; family Micromonosporaceae; genus Micromonospora; species Micromonospora sp. WMMD882. The sequence goes on along the minus strand of NZ_CP114903.1, from coordinate 3,399,229 downwards.
GCCGACAAGATCGGTACGGTGCTCGGCTCCCTGCTCGACACGGCCACCGCGAACGTCTTCCCGCTCCGCGCCGACGGCGCCTCCTGACGAGACCGCTCCCGCCTCTCGCCGTCCTGGCCCTCGTGGTCCTGTTCCCGGATTCGCCGCCTCGTTCGGCCCGGCATCCCCGGGCCGCGTCCCGACCGGCGGGCAGGAAGATCCCCCGGGTCCGGCTTGCGTCGGCCCACCCTCCCGACCGGTGGGCAGCACTCTGCCGTTCCCGGGGATGACGGACAGCCGGTTCGGGCGCTGTCGAGCTGCCCCATATCTGGGGCAGCTCCAAAGGCTCCGCTCGGCTTACCATCCGCTCCGCCTCGTCACCCGTCCGCCAACCTCGGCGGGGAGAGGCGGGGCAGCTCCAAAGGCTCCGTCCGCCTCACCACCAGCCCCGCCTCACCACCCGCCCGTCAACCTCGGCGGGAAGAACCGGCCGGACGGTGAGGTCGGCGACAGGATGGTGAGGCGGCCCAGGAGGCAGCAACGCCGGCAGGAGCAACGGGGCAGCAGGAGCAACGGGCGGCGGGGTGGTGGGGGAACGGGGCGCGGTGGTGGGAACGGGGCGGTGGGACGGGGGAGAGGATCAGCCCCGGTCGTGCAGGTCGTCGACCACGTCGGGCAGGGCGGCCCAGTCGGCGGAGGCCACGCTGGCGTGTTTCGCGGCCAACTGGGCGACCCGGGCCCGGGCGGCGGCCGGGTCGGTGTTCCCCACCGCCGGCGGGACGTGCTGCGCGTCGGTCATCACCAGCAGGTAGTGGTTGCTGTGGTACCAGGCGGTGTCGATGCCGCCGGTCACGTACGCGGTGGCGTCCCCGTCGAAGATCACGAACCAGGGGCGCAGCGTGGCGTCGGCGTACCGGGCGCGCGGATCGCCGGCCTGGGCCTTGTGCACGGCGGGGAACGCCTGGGCGCTGGCCAGGGCGCCGGCGGCGGCCAGGCCGGCCAGGTGGCGGGCGTACTCGACGTCGGTCCACAGGGTGTCGGTCGGGTTGCCCTGCTCGACGGTGCCGGGGATCAGGTGCACGATCACCTTCCCGGCGAGCTGGGCCCGGGTGGGCCAGGCGTCGGCGCGGGCGGCGGCGTCCAGTGAGGCGTATCCGCCGCGCAGGTCGGCCGGGCGGAAGACCCGGTTGCCGAGCCGGGCGGCGAGCAGCGCGTCGAGCTGGGTGGGCCCCTGCCCGGTACGGGCGCTGAAGCCGGTCTTCAACTCCAGTTTGAGGTGCAGCGGCCCGGCGTCCGGGTGGGCGGCCAGCCAGAGCCGGATGTCGTCGAGGCAGTGTTCGAGGTTCCGGTTCCGGGTGCCGGTGTAGAGCTGGCCGGCGCTGGTGGCGGCGACGCAGTTGTTGTTGTTCCCGAGCGGGTTGGCGTGGCTGACCCGCCACTGGTTGGTGATGATGTCCGGCCAGACGTCCAGCTCGATCATGCCGGGCCGGGCGTCGAGCGCCTGCGCCAGATAGGCGTACGTCTCCTTCTCGTACGCGTTGTGGGTGCCGACGGTGGTGGTGGCCGAGACCCGGCTCTGCGGGCCGACCGCGACGGCCGGGCCGCCCGCGACGGCCGGGGCGGCGGCAGCCGGGGTGGCGGCGAGCAGGGCCGGGGCGGCGGCGAGCAGGGCCGCGGCCACGGCGAGCGTGGACAGGGGACGGGGTGCGCGCATGTGTCGCCTCCGGGGGAGAGGCCGGCGACGATCGCCGGGCATGCACTGATGAAAGTCGATGAATGTGAATGCCGGAAGACCCCCGGGAAACGACCGTGCCGACGGTCCGGGATGTCGCCGCCCGGAGCGCTGGTTATGGTCGTGCGGTGAACCGACTCGGCAACGCCACCAGCCCGTACCTCCTCCAGCACGCCGACAACCCGGTCGACTGGTGGCCGTGGTGCGACGAGGCGTTCGCCGAGGCGAAACGGCGCGACGTGCCGGTGCTGATCTCCGTCGGCTACGCGGCCTGCCACTGGTGCCACGTGATGGCCCACGAGTCCTTCGAGGACGAGACTGTCGGTCGCCTGATGAACGAGACGTTCGTGTCGATCAAGGTGGACCGGGAGGAGCGCCCGGACGTCGACGCCGTCTACATGACCGCCACCCAGGCGATGACCGGCCAGGGCGGCTGGCCGATGACGGTGTTCGCCACGCCGGACGGCACCCCGTTCTTCTGCGGCACCTACTTCCCGAAGCCCAACTTCGTCCGGCTGCTGGAGTCCGTCGGCGCCGCCTGGCGTGACCAGCGCGACGCCGTCCTGCGGCAGGGGGCCCAGGTGGTCGAGGCGATCGGCGGCGCGCAGGCCGTCGGCGGGCCCACCGCGCCGCTCACCGCCGACCTGCTCGACTCCGCCGCCGCCCAGCTCGCCCGGGAGTACGACGGGACGAACGGCGGCTTCGGTGGCGCGCCGAAGTTCCCGCCGCACATGAACCTGCTCTTCCTGCTCCGGCACCACCAGCGCACCGGCTCCACCCAGGCGCTGGAGATCGCCCGGCACACCGCCGAGGCGATGGCCCGGGGCGGCATCCACGACCAGTTGGCCGGCGGCTTCGCCAGGTACTCGGTCGACGGCCACTGGACCGTGCCGCACTTCGAGAAGATGCTCTACGACAACGCGCTGCTGCTGCGCTGCTACACCCACCTGTGGCGGCTCACCGGCGACCCGCTGGCCGCCCGGGTGGCCCGGGACACCGCCCGGTTCCTCGCCGACGAGCTGCACCGGCCCGGCGAGGGCTTCGCCTCCGCCCTGGACGCCGACACCGACGGCGTCGAGGGCCTCACCTACGCCTGGACGCCCGACCAGCTCGTCGAGGCGCTGGGCGAGCAGGACGGCCGTTTCGCCGCCGACCTGTTCGACGTCACCGAGTCCGGTTCGTTCGAGCACGGCACGAGCGTGCTGCGGCTGGCCCGGGACGTCGACGACGCCGACCCCGAGGTGCGCGCCCGGTGGCAGGACGTCGTCCGGCGGCTGCTCGCCGCCCGGGACACCCGCCCCCAGCCGGCCCGCGACGACAAGGTGGTGGCCGCCTGGAACGGCCTGGCGGTCACCGCGCTCGCCGAGTTCGTCCGGCTGGTCGAGTCCGGCGCGGTCACCGTCCGGGAGGAGGACGCCAACCTGCTCGACGGCGTCACCATCGTCGCCGACGGGGCGTTGCGTCAGGCCGCCGAGCACCTCGCCACCGCGCACCTGGTCGACGGCCGGCTGCGCCGGGTCTCCCGGGACGGCGTGGTCGGCGAGCCGGCCGGCGTGCTGGAGGACTACGGCTGTGTGGCCGAGGCGTTCTGCGCCATGCACCAGCTCACCGGCGCCGGGCGCTGGCTGGAACTGGCCGGCGGGTTGCTGGACACCGCGCTGGCCCGGTTCACCGCGCCCGGCGGCGGGTTCTACGACACCGCCGACGACGCCGAGCAACTTGTCACCCGCCCGGCCGACCCGACCGACAACGCCACCCCCTCCGGCCGGTCCGCGCTGGTCGCCGCGCTCGTCGGGTACGCGGCGCTGACCGGGGAGACCCGGTACCGGGAGGCCGCCGAGGCGGCCCTGGCGACCGTCGCGCCGATCGTCGCCCGGCACGCCCGGTTCGCCGGGTACGCGGCCACGGTCGGCGAGGCGCTGCTCTCCGGCCCGTACGAGATCGCGGTGGTCACCGACGACCCGACCGGTGACCCGCTGGTCGCGGCGGCCCTGCGGCACGCCCCGCCCGGGGCGGTGGTGGTCGCCGGCCGTCCCGACCAGCCCGGTGTGCCGCTGCTCGCCGACCGTCCGCTGGTCGACGGCCGCCCCACCGCGTACGTCTGCCGGGGGTTCGTCTGCCAGCGACCGGTCACCACCGTCGACGACCTGCTCGCCCAGCTCCGGGGGTAGTGGCGGCACACCTGCGGGTGGGTGGCGCGGGTCGTCCGGATAGGCTGGCGGCGCTATGGATCCCCGTACCGGTCTCCCTGTTGTCGGCATGGTGGGCGGCGGCCAGTTGGCCCGGATGACCCACCAGGCCGCGATCGCCCTCGGTCAGTCGCTGCGCGTCCTCGCGCTCACCCCCGACGACGGCGCGGCCCTGGTCGCCGCCGACGTCCAGTACGGCGACCACACCGACCTGTCGGCGCTGCGCACCTTCGCGAAAGGCTGCGACGTCGTCACGTTCGACCACGAGCACGTGCCGACCGGACACATCCGCGCCCTCGCCGCCGAGGGGACGACGCTGCACCCGCCGGCCGACGCGCTGGTGTACGCCCAGGACAAGCAGGCCATGCGGGAGAAGCTGGCCGCGCTGGGCGCGCCGGTGCCCGCCTGGGCGCCGGTCGCCGCCCCTGCCGACCTGGTCGACTTCGGTACGCGTACCGGCTGGCCGGTGGTCCTGAAGGCGGCCCGGGGCGGCTACGACGGTCGGGGCGTCTGGCTGGTCGACGACGCGGACCAGGCCACCGAGCTGGCCGGCGCCCTGCTCGCCGGCGGCACGAAGCTGATCGTCGAGGAGCGGGTCCGGCTGCGCCGCGAGCTGGCCGTGCAGGTGGCCCGTTCGCCGTTCGGCCAGGTCGCCGCGTACCCGGTGGTGGAGACGGTGCAGCGCGACGGCATCTGTGTCGAGGTGCTGGCCCCGGCCCCCGACCTGCCCGAGGAGCGGGCGGTCGCCACCCAGCAGCTCGCCATCGACCTGGCCACCGCGCTCGGCGTGGTCGGCCTGCTCGCCGTGGAGCTGTTCGAGACCGACGCCGGCGTGGTGGTCAACGAGCTGGCCATGCGTCCGCACAACTCCGGGCACTGGACCATCGAGGGGGCCCGCACCTCGCAGTTCGAGCAGCACCTGCGGGCGGTCCTGGACTACCCGATGGGGGACACCGCGCTGGCCGCGCCGGTCGTGGTGATGGCGAACGTGCTCGGCGGCGAGCCCGGCGGCATGTCGATCGACGAGCGGCTGCACCACCTGTTCGCCGCCGAGCCCGGGGCGAAGGTGCACCTGTACGGCAAGCAGGTCCGACCGGGCCGCAAGATCGGGCACGTCACGGTGCTCGGCGACGATCTCGACGAGGTACGGGCGCGCGCCGCGCGGGCCGCCCACTGGCTGCGTGAAGGGCAGGAGCCGCAGGGATGAGCACCGTCGGGCTGATCATGGGCAGCGACTCGGACTGGCCGACCATGCGGGCCGCCGCCGAGGCGCTCGACGAGTTCGGGGTGACGTACGAGGTGGGCGTGGTCTCCGCGCACCGCACCCCGACCAAGATGATCGACTACGCCCGTTCGGCCGCCGACCGGGGCCTGCGGGTGATCATCGCGGGCGCCGGTGGGGCCGCCCACCTGCCCGGCATGGTCGCCTCGGCCACGCCGCTGCCGGTGATCGGGGTGCCGGTCCCGTTGAAGCACCTCGACGGGATGGACTCGCTGCTGTCCATCGTGCAGATGCCGGCCGGCGTGCCGGTGGCCACCGTGTCGATCGGCGGGGCGCGCAACGCCGGCCTGCTCGCCGTACGGATCCTGGCCGCCGCCGACGAGGCGCTGCGGGCCCGGATGACCGCGTTCCAGGCGGACCTGGAGAAGCTGGTCGCCGAGAAGGAAGCCGCCCTGCACGCCTCCCTCCCGGCCTGACCCTCCGTCGGGCCGGGCCCGGCAGGTCCGGGCCGCTGCCGCCCTGCTCAGCGCATACCGCGCAGGGCGGTCTGCAGGCGGTCCTGGGCGCGGCGACGGCGCTCGTTGCTCGCGCCCAGCACCAGCAGCACCAGACCGACCAGCAGCAGCACCAGCCACGGTCCCAGACTGAACAACGCGTGTAGCGCGGCGATCCCGGTGACCACCGCCCCGACGATCACCGGGGCCTGCTGCTGGGTCATCGACCCCCAGATCAGCACGCCCACCGCCCCGAGCAGCAGGAGCACCTGCCGGAGCAGGCTGGAGTCGGTGGCCAGCACGATCGCCAGGGTCGGCACGAACGCGGTGACCAGCGCCGGCCCGTACGCGACCCAACTGCTCAGGTCGGGGCGTTCCCGCAGCTCCAGCATGCCGACCAGCAGCGCGAGCGCCGCGAACGGCAGCGTGTACGCCTCGGGCAGCGCCACGTCGGCGACCCGCATCAGGATCCACCAGGCGACGATCTCGCAGCCCACCACCGACCAGAACAGGATGCGCCGTTCGGTCGGGCCACGACCCGGCCGGGTGGCGGCCACCCCGAGCACCGCGCCCCAGCCGGCCAGCAGGGCGGCGACGTGCCGGGGCGAGTCGAACGCCAGGGCCAGGGCGATCAGCGCGGCGGCGTACCCGCTCCACTGCACCGTGGCCGCCTCGCGCTGCGCCTCGGGGCGGCGCAGGCGCGGCAGCCGGGCGGCGAACACCTGGAGCGCCGCCCCGACCGCCAGCACCCCGAACGCCGACCAGACCGGCGCGAACCCGGCGACCAGCCCGATGGTGAGCACCAGAAGCTGGGCCGTCAGCGAGGCGAACAGCCAGCCCAGGATGCGGGCCCGCTCGGTGCTGCCGAACAGCGCCGCGACCGCGCCGACCGCGACCGCCCCGGCCAGGGTGAAGACGGTGAGGTCCCGGGTGGCCAGCGCGCCGGCCAGGCCGGCGCTCCCGGCGGCCAGGCCGATGCCGAACACCAGCACCCTGGTCCAGCGCAGCGACCGGGCCGGCTCGACCAGCGGCGGTGGCGGGGTCAGCGCCAACCCGAGCATGGCCAGGGTGAACACGGCCAGCGCGGCGAGGGTGGTGTGCGGCCAGCCCTGTCCCAGGGCGGTCGGGGTGATCAGCACGGTGACCGCGAGACCGGGCAGCACCACCGGCACCGCCCGGAAGTACACCCCGCCGGTGAACGCGACGGCGGCCAGCGCGGCGGTGACGGTGAGCAGCAGCGCGGTGAGCACGTGGGTCGGGTTCCCCGCGTCGGCCGGCACGGTGAGCAGCTCCGGCGGCGGCCCCGCCCAGATCCGGGACAGCGCCGCGTACGGCTCGACCAGCGTGACCACCAGGGCCGGGGTGAGAGTGACCACCGCCAGCGCGATGGGCAGGGCGGCGGCGGCGAGCGCGCCGGCCGCCGGGCTGATCCGCCAGCGCCGGTCGGTCAGCCGGGCCGGCATCCGGCGCAGCGCGCCGTCCAGCAGCATCGTCCACCGTCCGACGGGCGCGGCGGCAGCGGCGGCCGGCGGCACGGTCGCCGCCCGGACCAGCTCGGCGAGGACGCCGAGCAGGGCGACCGCCGCCGCGAACACCCCGACGGCCAGGCCGGCGGGGATCGCCGCGAACGCGCTGACCGTCGCGCCGGCGGCGATGCCGAGACTCGCGTACGGCAGGTACTGCGGCGCCCGTCGCCGGACTGCCGCGACCACCGCGAGCCCGATGCTGGAGGCGGCCAACGCGCCGGTGATCAGCACCTCGGGCGGGTGCCCGGCTTGGGCGGCCAGCGCGGCCACCACGCCGGGCAGGGCGAACAGGGCGGCTGCGGTGGCGAGACCGCCGATGGTCACCAGGTGCGGCGGCATCCCCTCGGCCTCGACCAGGTCCTCCGGCCCGGCGAAGGACCGGCCCAGCGTGGCGACGGTGACGCCGACCAGCACGACGATGCTCAACGCCAGGGCGGTCGTCCAGGGGCGTACCAGCCCGGCCCCGGCCGCGTGCAGCGCGACGAGCGCGGCGACGGTGATCCGGGACAGCCCGGCCCGGGGGTCGGTGGCGGCCACCGCGGCCATCCCGAAGATGGTGGCGACGGTCCCGCTGACCAGCACCGGCGACCACCACGGCAGGTCGAGGGCGGCCGGCGCGCCGATGGTGGCGAGCACCGCCGCCGCGCCGGAGACGTCGTGCTTCCACGGCTCGGGGAGCAGGATCGCGGCGGCCACCCCCAGCAGGACCAGCGCGACCGGGGCCTGGGCGGTGACGCCGCCGACCGGCGCGGCCGGCCAGCCGGTCAGGTCACCCGCCCAGATCGGCCCGGGGACGGCGATCACCCCGAAGCCGCCGCGCAACGCCGTCCAGCCGGCCAGCGCCCCGATCACCGCCCCGGCCAGGGCCATCCCCAGGATCGGGCCGCGCCGCCACTCGTCCGGCATCGCCCGGGCCGCGACCGCGACCACCAGCACCAGCGCCGCCGCGACCAGGAGCTGCGCGCCGGGCACCAGCACCGCGGCGATCCGCAGCAGGGTGGCGACCAGCGCGACGGTGGCCGCGGCGGCGGCGAAATCGGAGCCGTCGAGGGGCAGGTCGGTGCGGTTGCGCGCGTCGATCGAGGGCGCGGCGAACAGCAGCAGCGCGGCGACCGCCAGCAGCGCGGCCACCCAGGCGTCGGCGCTGGTGGCCCCGGGCGCGGCGAACGCGGCGGCGGCGACCGCCAGCGCGCCCAGCCCGGCCCCGACCGCCAGCGGCATGCTGATCTTCCGCTGGGACACCTGGACGATCGCGGCGTAGCCGACGGTGACGCAGACCGCCAGGAAGCTGGCCGCCAGGATCGGGACGGTGACCTCCCGTTGCGTGGCCGGGGTGAGCACCGGCCCGGCCGGGACGAGCGCGGCGACGAACCCGGCCACCGCGCCCGGCAGGGCGAACGCCGCGCCACCGGCGGCCCAGGCGGTGAGCGTGTCGGCGGCTGCCGCCGGGGTGAGGCGGACCCGGGGGGCGAGGACCACCAGGACACCGCCGACGAAGAGCGCGAGCAGCACGGCGGCCGTCGACGCCGGGCGGGCCAGCGCCGCGCCCGCGCCGACCAGCCCGACCGCGCCGGCGGCGAGGGCGTGCGCCAGCGCGGCCCGACGGGTCCGGGCGGTGAGCCCGGCCAGGCCGACGCCGATCGCGGTGAGCGCCATCGGCCACGGCGCGGTGGCCCAGCCCAGCCCGACCGAGGCGGGCGCCGCGAGGGCCGTCACGGCCGCGCCGGCCACCGCGAACTCGCGGCGGATCTCCGCCGGCAGGGCGAGGACCGCCGCGACGGTCAGCAGCAGGGCGCTCAGCACGAGCTGCCAGCCGGCCGGGCCGGCGGCCTCGGCGAGCACGGCCGGGTAGCGGTCCAGGTCGGCCGCCCAGGCGGGCAGGGCCGCGCGGACCGTGGCCACCCCGGCCCGTACCGCGCCGGCCGCGACGAGCAGGCCGGTGACGGTCAGCGCCACCGCCGAGGCGAGCTGCGGCCCACGCCTGGCGCGTTCCGGCACGGCCCGGACGGCGACGCTGGTCAGGGCGATGACGACGGAGATCAGCAGCAGGGCCCGGCCGGGCAGGGCCACGGCGGCGACCCGGCCGAGCGCGCCGATCACGGCGAGGGTGGCGATGCCCGCGCCGAGGTCGGGCAGCGGCGGCCGGCGCAGCGACACCGTGCCGGCCAGGGTCACCGCGGCGGCCAGCAGCAGCGCCGCGCCGGCGCCCAGGGCGGCCGGCACGGTGGTGGCGCGCAGCAGCGCGACGACCGCGTACGCCAGGGCGAGCGCGACCGCCGCCCCGAACAGCGTCCAGCCGAGCTCGGTCAGCCCCGGCACCCGCCGGGCCGGGACGGCGGCCCGGGGGCCGGCGGTGGCCCGGGCCGGTCGGGTGGTCGTCGTGGACGGGTCGGTGAAGACCTCGCCGTCCTCCTCGGGCGCTCCCTCGGGGCGGCGCGGCGTCGACCGGTCCGGGGTGGGCCGCCCGTCCGTGGCGTCGGCCACCGGCTCCGTGGTCAGCGGTGAACGGACCAGCGCCAGGTCGATCGCGGCGACCACGGTGAACGCCAACGCCCAGCCGGCCGGGCCGCCGACCAGGCCGGACGCGAGCAGCGGCAGCACCGGCTGAGCGGCCAGGACGGCGGCGAACCGGGGCACCCGCAGCCCGGTGGCCCGGGCGTAGCCGTAGCCGATCCCGGCGGTGACCGCGAAGACCAGCCCGGCGTAGACCGGGCCGGGCACCGCCGACGAGCCGGGCAGCCCGACCGCGTGCAGGGCGTAGCCGTCCAGGGGCACCAGGAGCAGCCCCACCGCGGCGATGGTCTCGGCCGTCGACAGCAGCCCCCGGCGGGCCACCAGCGGCGGGGCGAGCAGCGTCAGCGCGGTGGCGGCGAGCAGGATCAGCAGGCGGGCCAGCGCGTCCATCGAGCTGGTGGCGACCGCCGCGAAGACCACGGCGGCGACGCCGATCAGCAGGGCGCCCAGCCCGAGCGGGATGTTCTGCACCTCCCGCGAGGACGCCTCCGGCGGGTGCTCCGGGTCGTCCGCGTCGAGCCAGGTGGCGGTGGCGGTCGGCCCGGCCGGCGGCGGGGCGCTCTGCCGGGGCACCCGGGGCCCGACGCCGCCGGTCGGGGCGGTGGGGACGCCGCCGGGCGGCGCGACGGGCGTCCGGCGGCCGGGGCGGCGCAGCCGTACCTTGCGGGGTCTGGTCGCCTGTCTGAGGCGTTCCTCACCGGCGTGCGCCAGCACGTCCCGTTGGAACATGGCCGCCTGCATCTTCTGGGCGAGTTGGCGCTGCTCGCGGGAGATCTCAGCCTCCCGGGCCTTCAGTTCGGCGATGGACCGCTCGACCTGGGCCACGTGGGCCGCCCACTGCGGCTGCCCGGCCCCGCAGTGTGGGCAGCGACGGGCCGGTTTGATCTGGTTGCCGCACGAGACACACTGGAAGCCACTCACCGCACACCCCTCCGCCCGGGTCGGGCCGCACTGTGGAATCCCACTGTGGCAGCATGCCCTGACCCGGCACGGATTTCGATAGCCGTCGCCGCGTCGCGGCGAAGAAACTCAGGGGCGGCCCATGCCGCGGTATTCCCAGCCGGCCTGGGTCCAGAGAGCGGAGTCGAGGCAGTTGCGGCCGTCGACGACGCGTCGTCCGGCGACGAGCTCACCGAGGGCGACGGGGTCGGCGTTGCGGAAGTCGGCCCATTCGGTGAGGACGCAGACCAGGTCGGCGCCGGTGACGGCGTCGGTGATGCTCTGCTCGTAGCTGAGCTCGGGCATGGCTCGGCGGGCGTTGTCCATGCCCTGCGGGTCGTAGACGTGCACGTCGGCGCCGGCTTTGGTGAGCAGGGCGGCGACGGCGAGGGCGGGGGCGTCGCGGACGTCGTCGGTGTTGGGTTTGAAGGTCGCCCCGAGGACGGCGACGCGGGTGCCGGTGAGGTCGGGGCCGGCGGGGCCGGAGCGGCGGCCGAGCAGGTCGGCGGCGACCTGGACGACGCGGGTACGGCGGCGCAGGTTGATCAGGTCGACCTCGTGCAGGAAGCGGAGGGCCTCGCCGGCGCCGAGCTCCTGGGCGCGGGCCTGGAAGGCGCGGATGTCCTTGGGCAGGCAGGCGCCGCCGAAGCCGAGGCCGGCCTGGAGGAAGCGGTTGCCGATGCGGGGGTCGTAGCCGATGGCGCGGGCGAGTTGGGTGACGTCGCCGCCGGCGACCTCACAGACCTCGGCCATCGCGTTGATGAAGCTGATCTTGGTGGCGAGGAAGGCGTTCGCGGCGACCTTGACCAGCTCGGCGGTGGCGAAGTCGGTGACCACGAGGGGGACCTCGCGGTCCTCGGTGGCGGCCAGGTCGAAGACGCCCTTGTGGGCGGCGTAGAGCATGCCGTTGGCCCACTCGCTCTTGACGCCGACGACGATGCGGTTGGGGCGCAGCACGTCGTCGACGGCGAAGCCCTCCTGGAGGAACTCGGGGCTCCAGGCGACCTCGGCGTCCAGGTCGGGGGCGCTGTGTTTGTCGACGAGCTGCTCGACCCATTCGGCGGTGCCGACCGGGACGGTGGACTTGCCGACGATCAGCGCCTTGCGGGTCAGGTGCTGGGCCAGGCTGGTGACGGACGCCTCGACGAAGGACAGGTCGGCGCCGAGCCCGTCGGCGCGTTGCGGGGTGCCGACGCAGATGAAGTGCACGTCGCCGAAGTCGGCGGTCTCGCCGATGTCGGTGCTGAACCGCAGCCGGCCGGCGGCGAGGTTGCGTTTGAGCAGCTCGTCCAGGCCGGGCTCGTGGATCGGCACCTCACCGGCGTTCAGCTTCGCGATCTTGTCCGCGTCGACGTCGTAGCCGAGCACCTCGTAGCCGAGCTCCGCGTAGCAGATGGCGTACGTCGCACCGAGGTAACCGGTGCCCAGGAAGGTCACCCGGGGCCGGGGCGCGCCGGACGGCGGGGTCACCGCCGGGATGGCCGGCATCGGCTGGGTGTTCGGGTACGGGATGGTCACGCCTGTCTTCTCCGCTCGCGCTGGCGGCGCTTCGTCGCGTCGCAATCGGCTGCGGCGCCTGGCCGGGCACCGAAGGACATTTTGTCGTCTTGTGGTGGGTTGCCGGTAGGAGGTGCCGTCGCGGCGAAAGCCTACGCGGCGGTAAGGATCACCTGAACCCTGGTCGCTATCCTTCAGTCTGCGCGGTCCGGGGCCGCCAGAAGCCACAGTCCGGGCATGATAGCGGTGAAGGGGAGGGGCCAGCATGGCTGCAGAGCAGTCGTTCGACGTCTACCGGTTGCCCGAGGAGCACGAGGCCGTCCGGGAGGCGGTCCGGGAGGTCTGCACGGCGAAGGTCGCCCCGCACGCCGCGGAGGCGGACGAGACGGGGGAGTTCCCGAAGGCGTCCTACGACGCGTTGCGGTCCGCCGACTTCCACGCCCCGCACATCCCCGCCGAGTACGGCGGCGCGGGCGCGGACGCCCTGGCCACCGCCATCGTGATCGAGGAGGTCGCCCGGGCCTGCGCGGCGTCCTCGCTGATCCCGGCGGTGAACAAGCTGGGCACGATGCCGCTGCTGCTGGCCGGCTCGGCGGAGCTCAAGCGGCGCTACCTGACCCCGGTCGCCGCCGGCGAGGCGATGTTCTCGTACTGCCTCTCCGAGCCGGAGGCCGGCAGCGACGCGGCCTCGATGGCCACCCGCGCGGTGCGCGACGGCGACCACTGGGTGCTCAACGGGGTCAAGCGGTGGATCACCAACGCGGGCGTCTCGGAGTTCTACACGGTGTTCGCCGTGACCGACCCCACAGCGCGGTCCCGGGGCATCTCCGCCTTCGTGGTCGAGAAGTCCGACCGGGGGGTGAGCTTCGGCGCGCCGGAGAAGAAACTCGGCATCAAGGGCTCGCCGACCCGCGAGGTCTACTTCGACGACGTCCGCATCCCGGCCGACCGGATCATCGGGGCCGAGGGCACCGGCTTCGGCACCGCGATGAAGACCCTGGACCACACCCGGGTCACCATCGCCGCGCAGGCCATCGGCATCGCCCAGGGCGCGCTCGACTACGCCAAGGGGTACGTCAAGGAGCGTCGGCAGTTCGGCAAACCGGTGGCCGAGTTCCAGGGCATCCAGTTCATGCTCGCCGACATGGGCATGAAGCTGGAGGCGGCCCGGCAGTTGACGTACGCCGCGGCCGGGAAGTCCGAGCGGGGTGACGCCGACCTGACGTACTTCGGCGCGGCGGCGAAGTGTTTCGCCTCGGACGCCGCCATGGAGATCACCACGGACGCGGTGCAGCTCCTCGGCGGCTACGGCTACACCCGGGACTACCCGGTCGAGCGGATGATGCGGGACGCCAAGATCACCCAGATCTACGAGGGCACCAACCAGGTACAGCGGATCGTCATGGCCCGCCAGCTCCTGCGCGACTGAGGCCCGCCTCCGGTCCGCCCCCCGGGCCCGGTGGTCGGTGGGCCGGCCGGTTGAGGGCCCGGGGGCTCGGGGTTGTGCGCCGGGACGTACCCGCCGGGCGGTGTCGGAAAGTCGACCGCCGACGGCCGTAGGGCGGTCGGGGTCACTGCCCCGACCGCCCTACCGTCGACCGGCCAGCCGTCGTGGGGCGCGTCGCCCGGCGCGCGGACCACGCCCGCTGGATGGGGCCGATCACCCTCGGAAACCTCCCGCCGGCCGGCCCGATCCGCGGACGGTAGGCCCGGCCACGGCCCGCCGTCGCCGGACGTGCCCTGCTCGGCGGGGCGCTGCTCGGTCGGCGCTCTGGTCGGTCGGCGCGGGCGTGTCGCCCCGACGCCTCACCCACCGTCACTGTCCGCTGCCGCTGCCGTCCAAGTCGGAAGTGGACGCGCGACGCCGGTCCGGCGGCACCGGCCGGCCCCGGACCGGAAGATCAGGCTCGCCGGCTTCGGTGGTCGGACCGGTAGGCCGGAACGGTGGCCGTACGTCGATGCACGAAGTGACCGGTGAATATCGATGAAGGCTACGATATGTTCCTGGCAGGGTGCTGGCTGTGCCGAAATCGGTGCCGGTCTGGACAGCGTGAAGGTGGGCAACCATGCCGGAGGGAACGGACGGTTCCGATCGCCCCCTGATCGCTGACCTTCTCGACCTGACCGAATCCGATCCGACGGACCGGGACGCGCTGCCCCGACAATTGCTGCGGCAGTCGTTGCGGCGACTCGTCGACGAGGCCGGCGAGCCCCAAGGGGGTTTCCTCTGGTTTCTCAACGACCCTAGAAAGTTCGGCGACCCCGGAGACCTCGGTCCCGCCCGGTGACGGGCCGCCGAGACGACAAGGGACGGAGATGGCCGGTCACCGTCCGGAAAGGATGGCGTGGTGATGATCGGGCCGAAACCTCCCTGGTCGGACGACCCGACCGGGACGAGGTTGGTCGCCTTCCTGGCCCCGACCGGCCTGACCGGACGGACCCAGCTCGTCAGCAACCTGGCCTGGATGCTGGCCCGGGCCGGACGCCGGGTGCTGGTGGTCGACGCCGGGCGGGGCGCCGCGCGGGTCGACGAGCACCTGCGGATGTTCCGCACCGACGAGTGGCCGGTCGCGGAGAAGCTGCCCGCCCCGCTGGCCGCTCTCCTTCCCGTCCCGTCCCGCCCCGCCCGTCAGCCGCTGCTACGCCGGTACGCCGCCGCACCCGGACGTCTCGACGTGGTCTGGATCCCCGAACCCGTCGGCTGGATCCCCACCGACGAGCCGGGGGACGCCGCCCGCAACGAGCTGCGTCGGCAACTCCGCGCGACCGAGTACGACGTCGTCCTGCTCGACCCGATCGACTCGGACGAGACGGTGGCGTACTGGGCGGCGGTGCTCTGCGAGGTCGTGGCGATCTGCTACCCGTACCGCCGTCCACGGTTGCCCGAGGCGGTGGAGCTGGGCCGGAAGGTGCGTCGGGCCGCGCCCGTCTGGGTCCGGCTCGTCGCGGTGGGGACCGGCATGGACGAGCCTGACGCCGGCCGCGTCGCCCAGCACCGGGAACACGTCCGGCGGGCATTCCGGGCCGCGCTCGACACGCACGCCGCCGAGAGCGACCTGGCTCTGGTGGAGGTGCCGGGCGGGCCGAACGGGCAGCCCCTCGCCCCCCTGGCGGAGGAGTCGCCGTACCGTGACCGCCTGCTCGCCGCGTACGACGAGCTGGCCCTGCTGCTCACCGACGACGACACGTCGATCGCCCGGCCGGAGCCGGAGGCCGTGCGGCTGCGCTACCTGTACGGCCTCGGCCGGCAGCCCGCCGACGACCACGAGCTGCTCCTAGCCCACCCCGCCGGGCAGCGGGCCTGGGCGGACTGGCTCGCCGCGGAGCTCGCGACGGTCGGGGTGCGCGTCCGGCCATGGTGCCCCGGCAGGGCACACCGGGTCCGGGTGGGCGCGGCCACCCTGCTGGCGGTGGTCCCGGCGGACGGCTCCGAGGAGGACTGGCTGACCGACGTGCTCGACACGGCCCGGGCCGCGGGCGAGACCGAGCCGTTCGTCGTCCGCACGGGTTCGACCGCCATCGACCATCCGTTGGACGGGCGGCCGATCGACCTGACCGCCTGCTCCGACGACCAGGCCCGGCAACGGTTGCGTGGCGCGCTCGGGCTCGCCGACTGCCAACCGTTGCCGCTCGAAGGCGCCTGGCAGGTCGGTTTCCCCGGCGGCCGGGACAAACCGCCCCAGGTGTTCAACCTGCCGGAGCGGGCTCGTTCGTTCGTCGGTCGGGACCGGGAGATCGACGAGCTGCGGGACCTGCTGCTGGCCGGACCCGGGCAGCCGGTCGTGGTGCACGGGCCCGCCGCCGCTGGTAAGACCAGCACCGTCCGGGAGTACGTCGCCCGGTTCTGGTGGGACTACGATCTGATCGTCTGGATCCCCGCAGCCGACCCGCGGGACGTCCGCTGGATCCTGGCCGACGTGGCGCACGAGCTCGGCGTCGAGCCACGGGGCAACCCGGCCCAGGAGATGCTGGGCGACCTGGGCCACCGTTCCGGTCAGTGGCTGGTGGTCTACGACGGCGCGGACGGCGGGGACCTGGCCGGCCTGCTGCCGACCGCCGGCGCCGGGCACCTGATCGTGACCCGGCGGGAAGCTCCCGACGGCGGCCCGGCGGTGTCCGTGGCCGAGCTGAACAGATCGGACGCGGTGCGCCTGCTCACCGAAGGGGTCGCCGGGCTCTCGGCCGGCCCGGCGGCGGACGTCGTCGCGGCGGTCGGCGCGCTCCCGCTCGATCTGCGGCTCGCCTCCGGCCTGCTCGCCCAGGCCGGTGTCCTGCTGACCACCCGGCGGGCGGTGGCCGAGTCCCGGGCCGCGGACACCGCCGTGCCGACCTTCTGCGCGGCGGTCGCCGAACCGGGCGACGAGCCGCCGTCGGTCCGGGTGCTGCGGGTCGCGCTGGCGCTGATGCGGGAGCGGCGCAGCGGCAGGGCCGCCGTGGCGGTGGCCCAGATGTGCGCCTTCGCCTCTCCACTGGGGTTGTCCCTGTCGATCCTGCAGTCCCGGTCGATGCGAGCCCAGATCGCCCGTGGACTGTCCGAGGTCGACGGTACGGCCACGCACGCCGACGGCGCTGTTCTGCACGCTGACGGCTGGGAGCTGGACCGCGCGCTCGCCACGGCGGTGCGGTTCCGGCTGCTGCACGTGGTGTGGGGACGGGACGGGACGGTCCGGATGCATCCGGCCGTCCAGGCGACCGTGCTCGCGGCGATGACCGAGTCAGAACGCGCCAGCCGGCGGGCGCAGTTCCTGCGCGGTCTGGCCGACACCGCCCCCAGCAGCGCCGCCGCCGACTCGCCGATCAACCGGGAGCTGTACCGGCACCTGGTCAGCTCCCAGGCGTTGACCGTCGACGAGCCGGACGAGGTCCGCCGCTGGCTGGTCGAACAGCTTGAGAACCTCATCAAACGCGGGGAGACCGAGGCGGCCGAGGCGCTGCCCCCGTGGCGGGTGACGCTGGACCGCTGGCTGGCCCGGTACGGCTGGGACCGGCTCACCCTGCGGCTGGCCACCCGGCTCGCCGACGTCACCCGACTGCTCGGTCGCAGCGCCGAGGCGTTGGAGCTGAGCCGGGTCGCGCTGCGGGAGGGGGCGGCGCTGCTCGGCCCGGACCATCCCTCGGTGCTGGTGACCCGTCGGGGTCTGGCGGGTGACCTACGTGGGCTGGGGCAGTTCCGGGCCGCCCTGGTGGAGGACCAGGCCACCTGGCGGGGCTTCCGGGACCAGTTCGGCAACGACCACCCGGAGACCCTGATCGCCGCGCACAACCTGGCCTACTCGTTCCACCTGGCCGGGCGGTCGGACGAGGCGCTGGAGATGGCGCAGCGGACCCGTCGACGCCGACTGCGGCTCTTCCCCGCGGACCACCCCGACACCCTCTGGCTGGTCGCCAACATCGGCAGCTTCCTGTGCGAGCTGGGTGAGCTGACAGAGGCGGGCCGCCTGCTGAACGAGGCCCGCCAGCGACGCGGCGGCCGGGCCCGCGGCGACGAGGACCTGCTGCTGGTGCGGATCGTCCGCAACCTGGCGGTGACCGAGCGCCGCACCGGCCGCCCGCACCGGGCCCGGGACCTCAACGGCTGGGCGTACCCGACGTTGAGCCGGTTGCTGGGCGCGGACAGCCCCGCCACCCGGTCCTGCCGGCTCAGCGTCGCCATCGACTACCACCTGGGCGGGGAGACCGGAGCCGCGTTGCCGCTGGCCGAGGAGAGCATCGCCGGCTACGAGCGCGACCTCGGCCTGGACCACCCGTACACCCGGCTCGGCTGGAGCGTGCGGTCGGTGCTGCTGCGCGAGCTGGGGCAACGGGAGGAAGCGGTCGCGCACGGCGAGCAGGCGGCCACCGCCCTGGCGGAGACGCTCGGTCAACCCCATCCATGGGCGCTCGGCGCGCTGGTCAACCAGGCCGGGAACCTTGCGGAGGTCGGCGAGGCCGGCAGCGCCGAACAGATGCTGCGCGCCGTGGTCGACCAGGGGCGGGACTTCCTCGGTCCGGAGCACCCCTGCCTGCGTACCGCCCGGCGGCTGCTGGCGGCGGTGGTGAGCCAGGGCGAGGTGAGCGGGGCGCCTCGACCAGGCGCGGTTCCCTTCGACTTCGTCGACCTGGAGGTGCAGTAGACATGTTTGCGCAAACGCCGGCCGACGAGGGGAGCCGACGGGTCGACCGGATGCTGGGCGGGCGGTTCGAGGACCATCGACTGGAGGCGCTCGCCCTGGGCGAGGCGCTCGTCGACCGGGTGTCCAGCATCACCCATCTGTCCTGGTACAGCACCGGCGCCTGCGACTTCGCGCTGGACGTGACTAACGGTGACGACCCACCCGGGCTCACCGCCGAGGAACGGCAGATCATCGGCCGGGACGCCGTGCACGTGATGACCGACCTCGACCGGTACCTGCGCGCGGCCCGCACCGGAGACCTCATTCGGATGCTGCTGCACACCGAGCGGGGTGGCCTCTTCGCCCTCTCCGTCCTGCGGGAGCAGTTCCTGGTGGCATTCGGTGGCACGGGAGGTGACGCCGGGACCCGCGCCAGCCGCGACCCGGCCGTGCACACCATCGACGCGGAGCTGTCCCGGCTCGCGAACCGGCTGCGTGAGACGGTCAACCAGGGGCCCGCCGACTACGGCGGCTGGCTCGGCCCGAGCGGCCCGGACCTGCGGGCCGGTCTGCGGGACAGCCGCCCCACCCCGCCCCCGCCCGACGCCGTGGCCGCCGCCGAGGTGGGGTTCCAGGCCGCCGTCCCGGGCACCCGGGCCGCCACCACCGCGGCCGTCTGCCGGCGGTACCTCGACGTCGACGACCTGCACTACGCGGCGGTCTGCCACGCCGGCCGCGTCGAGGCGACCGCCGACATCCTCGACGACCCCCGACTGGCCCGGCTCTTCGACGGCATCACCCCGGAGCGGCGGCGGCACTTCTACGCGTGGCTGGGGCAGCGGATCGACTCGTACGTGCGGATCCTGGTCCGGGCCGCGCACCTGGCGCTCGGCTCCCGGGTGCGCCGGCTGGTGCTCGACGTCGAACAGGGCGCGCTGTACTGCTATCCCGTCGGGCGGGACCGCTACCTGCTCGGGGTCACCGTCGACCAGCAGCGGATGTGGGCGGCGGACGACAAGGCCGCCCTGCTCGCCCGTCAGCTCGGCGGCTGACGGTGCTCGCCCCGCTCAGGTCTGCAGCGGGGCGAGCGCGGTCAGCAACTCGTGACGTACCCGGTTGGTGAAGTCCCGGAGCAGGTCCTCCGCCTCCCGCTGCTGCCGGCCCGGACCGGTGGCGCCGAC
Organism: Micromonospora sp. WMMD882; assembly: GCF_027497255.1. NCBI lineage: Bacteria > Bacillati > Actinomycetota > Actinomycetes > Micromonosporales > Micromonosporaceae > Micromonospora > Micromonospora sp. WMMD882. The sequence continues at coordinate 3,379,864 of NZ_CP114903.1, read as the reverse complement.
CAGCTCCCGCAGCCGGCGGAGCTGGTAGAGGGGAAGGTAGTCGAAGACCGCGTCGAAGACGTTGCAGACCGTCTCCAGGCGCTCCCGGTGACGGACCGTGAGGCGGGCGGTCGGCACCTGGGTGACGCTCCGGTACCACTCGGCGAGGGTGTAGCCGTACGCCTCGATGAGCGAGACCAGCAACGTGGTGACCCCGATGGCCTGATGGATCTCGGCGCTGGGAATCCGGGCGCGCACCGACTGTTGGGCGTGCCGCCCGGCGTCGTCCTCCTGGAACGCCTGACGCAGCAGCTCACCTGTCGGTGTCAGGAGGTCGACCTGGGTGAAGGCGGCGTCGAAGAGGTCGATCACCGCCTGGGGCAGCGCGGCCACCACCGCCAGGTGCCCGCCCTGCTGCTCCCCGACGGAGGTGGAGACCTCGCGCTGGATCTCGTGCAGCTCCCGGTGTATCGCGGCGAGCCGCTGGTCGCTGCGGCCACGCAGCTCGTCCACCGATTCGACGAGCATGGTCAGCATTTGCTGGGTGGTCGTCTGCCGCCGGGCCAGCCGCATCAGGTGCGGGGTGACCAGGGCGACCGACCCCTCCAGGGGGTAACGGTCCGCCAGCCGGGTCGCCACCGCCTTGAACTCCAGCGCGAACTGGTCCAGGAAGGCCCGCCGGTGGTAGGTGATCGGCTCGCGGCCCACGGCCTCCCGGAGCCGTTGCCGGAACCGGGCCGGTGGCGGCTCCAACACGACGAGCAGCAGCTCGCAGTCACGGTGGGCGCGGATCGACTGGGCGCGCCGCTCCACCGCGGCGATGTCGGTCTCGTCCAGCAGCGGCTCGGCCAGGATGACGGCGCAGCCGGCGTCCTCCGGGCCGACCGGCACCCAGTAGTCCACCCGGCTGTCGGACCCGGCGTCGAGGAAGTGCTCCGGGATGTACGTGTCGTACCCGGCGTCGACCAGCACCTGGCGGATCTCGGCGCGTACGTTCTGGATGCCGGTGTTGTCGTTGTAGTACTCCCGCGCCATCCGCCGGACCAGGTCGGTGGTCACCACCGTGTGGTGGTCGCGGGCGTGCCGCCAGAGCCGGTGGCACAACGAGATCACCGCCCGGGGCACCCCGTTGGTCAGGTCGACCAGGTGCGCCACGGTCTGCTCGGTGAACGGCTCCAGGTGGCCGCGTTGCCGGGCGACGATGTAGTCCTGCACCTCGGCGCTGGTCAGTCCGGTCATCGTGATCTGCTCGGAGATCCGGTCGCGGACGTCCTTGCGCATCGAGGTCAGCAGGTCGGGCAGGCCGGCGAGGATCAGGAAGGTGTTCGAGGCGGCGAAGACCCGGAGCATCTCCTTGAAGGCGTCGATCGCCTCGTCGGGCCGGCCGGCGGCGGTGAGCAACTGGTCCAACTCGTCGATCACCATCACGAACGGGTGCGCGCCGTGCCCGATCAACAGGGCGAAGACGCCCATGGCCTGTAGGGCGGTGGTCTCGCTGCCGGTGATCGACCAGGTGATGCCGCGTTCCCGGAGCACCTCGGACGGGGGACGGCCGCTGAACCACTCCCACACCGCGGCCTCGAAACCGCCCCGCAGCAGCAGGGTGAGCGCCCGACTGAACCCGACGTTGTCGGTGATCTCCCGCAGGTGCTCCTGGAGGCGGCGGAGGAACTCCGTCTCCATCAGCCCGAAGCCCTCCACCAGCGCGACCGGGTCGAGCGCCCCGGCCCGCAGCGAGTCGGCGAGCGGCGCGGTCGCCGCCGAGCTGCGCAGATCCTCGGCGACGATCTCCGCGTAGAGGCTGCGGACCTGCTCGTGGACGATCTCCCGGCGCTGGTCGAGCTTCTCCGCGAAGGCCAGGTAGAGCGAGACGAAGGTGTCCGGCGGGGCGTTGAGGTGCACCGACTGGAGCGCGCCGTCGAGCGTCGTGCCGGCGTGCCGGATCAGGTGGGCGGCGAGGTGGGTCTTGCCGGTGCCGTACTCGCCGACGATGGCGAGCACCTGGCCGGAGGCCCGCCGCGGGTCGGCCCGGACGGCGGCGAGGTAGGCGTCCATGGTGTTGTTGGCCCGCCGGACGGCGACCGTGGGGATGGTGAACGAGGTCGACCCGGCGTCCGCGATCTGGGCGACCGCGCTCGACGGGTACGGGTTCACCTCGCCGCGGAGATCGGAGCGGCCGAATGCGTCCATCACGGTCAACTCTCCAGCAGGGTCGAGGGCGGGAGGATACTCAGGATGTAGAGACTGATGTGGTGCAGGGTCACCTCGTCCGGCCGCTCAGGCTGTACGCGGAGCTTTTCGTACAATCCGTAGAGTAACCGTTGCACCTCGCCGATCGATATACGTCCACGACTGCGGGTGTACTCGTCGAGCGTCGTGGCGGCCACCCGGGGCAGCAGCCCCGCGGGCACGTCCTGGAGGCGGGCTTCGGCGAACCGGCCCGCGTCCCGCTCGCCGAGGGGGCCCACCGCCAGGTGCACCGCCGGAGCCGGCCCGGCCCGGTCGATCTGGCGCTGCGGCACCTCGTACGAGGTCTCGGCCAGAAAGATGATCTTCTTGCGGGCGTCGGCGGCGTAGGTGACCAGCTCGTCGGGGACGTCCGTCGCCGGTGGAAGAAGCACGATCGGCACCAGGTTCGGCGTCAGGCAGCTCGCCAGCGTCCGGTACGCGGCGTCCGGATCCGTCCGGGCCTGGTAGGCCCCGTCGGAGACGAGCAACTGGTTGGCGTAGAGGTGCTCCATCAGCGCCGCGCAGACCCGGGCCCGCCGATCGGCCATCGGCTCGGGCTCGCGCCGCTCCTTCGTGGCGTCGATCACCTCGCCGTGCAGGCCGGCCTTCGCCAACTGCCCCCGTAGCCAGTGAGCACACCTGTTGACCAGCGCCGACTTTCCGCAACCCCGGTGCCCGGCGACCAGCACCAGCCGACCCATGTCGTCCAGGTGGGACGGATCCTGGAACGCCCGCACGCACTGCTCGAAGGCGGCCTCGCTGTTGTCCACCGGCACGTAGAAGGACTCGTGCCGGCCGTGCTTGACCGGGTTGAGCGGGTCGTCGTCCCGCATCAGCCCCGGCACCTTGAACGGGTTCGCCGGCACCGCCTCCGCCGGTTCCTGGACAGGTCTGGTCACGGTCGTCATCGGGCTCCCACCGGGCCGCCTCCCACCGGGCCGCCCTCTGTCGGCCCGGACCCGCCGGGCTCGACCGGCTGCCGGCGTCCACCGCCGACGCCGCCCCCGGGGCCGTCGGTCGCCCACCCCCGGAACAGCCCCGGCTCCTGGACCATCCGCGCCACCTCTTCCACCTCCGCCTCCAGTCGACCCAGCGCCACCCGGGTCCGCGCGATCCACGCCGGACGCCCGGCCGGTGACAGCGCGCCCCACACCGTGGCCAGCGGCGTGCCGAACGGATCCTCGTCGAGACGCTCGCTGAGCCGGCGGGGCAGCGCCCAGCGGCGACGCCCCGCCGCCACCCCGTTCAGCCGGGTGGCCAGCTCCAACCGGCGGTCCTGCGCCTCGCCGTCGGTCGGGGCGATCCCCGGCCGGGGCTGCTCCAGATCACGCAGCAGCCGTTCGGCGGCGACCCGGTACGCCCGGACCGCCGTGCGCAGCCCGTCCGCCTCGGTGCGGCGGACCCCCGCCGTGGCCAACCGGCGACTGAACCAGGCGGCGAGCACGGCGCTGGCCACCGCGAGCGCGAGCGACGGCGCGAACGTGGACCAGGGCGACTGGTCGCCGCCCGCCTTGCCCTGCTGCTGCGCCCCGATCAGCGCCCGGCAGGTCCGGGCGAAGTCGGCCCCCCGGGCGGCCCGCCACCCCGCGAGGTCGCCGCTGCCGCCGGGCCAGCCGACCTTGTCGACGGTGGACGCCGGAGTCACCACGGTGAGGTCGCGGGCGGCGGCCACCAGCTCGGGGCGCCGCGTGTCGGCGAGGCACCAGACGGTGGCGGCGTCGTTGACGTCCCCGCCGCGCCGCAGCGCGACCACGACCACGACGACCAGCCCGACCAGCACGAGGACGGCCGCCGTGACGACGCCGCGTCGCACCGTGACGGATGGCACCCGCATAGACGCTGACTGTAGTGAAGAAAACCCACGTACCGAAACCCTTCCGTCCGGTAGTGGATACGACCGGACGGCGGTGTCGGCCGTGCCGATCCGGTGACCCACCGGCACGAAGGTCGGCTCCGGCGGCGCGGCGGTCGGCTCCGGCGGCGCGGCGGTCAGCTCCGGTGGTCGGGCCGGGACGGAGGTCAGCCGGGCGTGCCGTCCCGCGGGGCGCTCGCCCGGGGCGGCTGCGACCAGGGCGACTCACCGGCGGTGCGCCGGGGCAGCGGCTCGGTGGGCGTCTCGTCCGGGTAACCGAGGCTCAGCGGGGGACTGTCCCGGTCGTCCGGGCCCCGCGAGGAGAAATCAGTCAACGCGTACGTGGGCTCCTCGTTCGCCGCCGACGGCGGCGGCTCCGGGCTCGGGGCGAGCGGACGGGGCCAGCGTCGCCAGCGCTGCCCGCTGAACACGGCCACCAGCAGGGCCACACCGATCAGGAACAACGTGCCGTTGCGCACCGGCAGCAGCAGCGGCAGCGGGTCGCCGAAGACCTGCCAGCCGTCCGGCACCAGATCCCGCACCTCGAACGGGGCGACGAACATCCCCACGTACGGGGCGACCAGCAGCAGCCCGGCGACCAGCGGACCGAGCGGCGAGACGCGCAGCATGCCGACCAGGCCGAGCAGCAGGCCGGCGACCCCGAGGTAGACCGCCGGCTCGATCAGGTTCGCCGTGTTGAACGTGCCCAACTCCACCCAACGGTCGATCGTGCGGCCCGATCCGTCCTGACCGAGGGCGACCAGCACCCAGGTGACCGGTGCCACCACCAGCCCGGCGAGGAAGCTCCAGAGATGTCGCATCCGCGCACCGTACCGTTTCCGGCATGACCGAGCACCCCTGCGCCACACCGGCCGGCAAGCCGACCTCCTACTCCCGGGTCACCCTCAGCCGGATCATGACCGCCGTCGACGTCAACCTGTACGGGACCGTGCACGGCGGGGTGCTGATGAAGTTCGTCGACGACGTGGCGGGCGCGGCGGCGGCCCGGCACAGCGGCGGCACCGCGGTCACCGCCGCGATCGACGAGATCGTCTTCGCCGAGCCGGTCCGGGTGGGTGACCTGGTGCACGCGCACGCCCAGGTCAACTGGACCGGGCACAGCTCCATGGAGGTCGGCGTCCGGGTGGTCGCCGAGCGGTGGGACTCGGCCGAGACCGAGCCGGTGCCGGTGGCCACCGCGTACCTGGTCTTCGTCGGGGTCGACGCGGACGGCGGCCCGCGCCCGGTCCGCCCGGTGCTGCCGGAGACCCCGGAGGACAAGCGCCGATACCGGGAGGCCGAGATCCGCCGGGCCCACCGCCTGGCCCGCCGCCGGGCCATCCAGGCCCACCGCGAAGCGTAGACGGCGGACCCACCACACTCGGGGCGGCGGTTTGTGTGGGTCGGGCACACGTCGGTCCGGGGTGACGGGTGCGCAGAATGACGGGTCGAGGTAGGGCAAGATGTCGACACGGCCCACGCACAACGTCGTGCCGGGCCGCAGGGGAGGAGTGGAACCGTGGGTGACGTGCTCTGGACGCCGCCGGCCGACGTGCTCCAGCGGTCCCGCATCGGCGACTACCTGCGCTGGCTGCGCCCGCGTCGGGGGCTGGAGTTCCGCAACTACGCCGGGCTGTGGCAGTGGTCGGTGACCGACCTGCCCGCCTTCTGGGGCTCCGTCTGGGAACACTTCGACGTGATCGCCCACACCCCGCCCACCGGGGTGCTGGCCGACGCCACCATGCCGGGGGCCCGCTGGTTCCCCGGGGCCACCCTCAACTACGCCGAGCACGTGCTGCGGATGCCCGGCCTCGCCGACGACGACCCGGTGGTGCTCGCGTACGGGCAGACCCGCGCGCCGCAGACGCTGACCGCCGCGCAACTGCGCGAGCAGGTCCGTCGGGTGGCCGCCGGACTGCGCCGGCTCGGCGTCACCGCCGGTGACCGGGTCGCCGGGTACGCCCCGAACATCCCCGAGACGTACGTGCTGATGCTCGCGACCACCAGCCTCGGCGCGGTCTTCTCCTCCTGCGCGCCCGAGTTCGGCACCCGCAGCGTCACCGACCGCTGGCAGCAGATCGAGCCGACCGTGCTGGTCGCGGTGGACGGCTACCGGTACGGCGACAAGCCGGTGGACCGGCGTGCCGAGGTGGCCGCGATCCGGGCCGCCCTGCCGTCGCTGCGGCACACCGTGACCATCCCGTACCTCGACCCGGCCAGCCCTGACGCCCCCGGTCCGGTGGCCGCGCCGTCCGGCGTCGCTCCGGGCCCGGCCGCCGACGGCGCGATCGGCTGGGCCGAGCTGGCCGCCGCCACCGACGAGCCGCTGACCTTCACCCCGGTGCCGTTCGACCATCCGCTCTACGTGCTCTACTCCTCCGGCACCACCGGGCTGCCCAAACCGATCGTGCACGGCCACGGCGGCATCCTGCTGGAGCACCTCAAGATGCTGGCCCTGCACCACGACCTCGGGCCGGGGGACCGGTTCTTCTGGTTCACCACCACCGGCTGGATGATGTGGAACTTCCTGGTCTCCGGGCCGGCGGTCGGCGCGGCGATCGTGCTGTTCGACGGCAACCCGGGCCACCCCGACCTGGGCGAGCTGTGGCGACTGGCCGAGGCCAGCGGCACCACGTACTTCGGCGCCTCCGCGCCGTACCTGCTGGCCTGCCGTAAGGCCGGGTTGGTCCCGAAGGACGTCGCCGACCTGTCCGCGCTGCGCGGGGTCGGCTCGACCGGCGCGCCGCTGCCGGCCGAGGGCTTCGCCTGGGTGTACGCGAACGTCGGCGACCGCCTCCAGCTCCAGTCGCTCTCCGGCGGCACGGACGTCTGCACCGGCTTCGTCGGCGGGGTGCCGACCCTGCCGGTGCACGCCGGGGAGATCGCCTGCCGCGCGTTGGGCGCGAAGGTCGAGGCCCGCTCGGCGGACGGCACGCCGGTCGTCGGCGAGCTGGGCGAGCTGGTGATCACCGCGCCGATGCCGAGCATGCCGGTGGGCTTCTGGAACGACCCGGACGGCGCGCGCTACCGGGAGGCGTACTTCGACGTCTACCCGGGCGTGTGGCGGCACGGCGACTGGATCACCATCAACGAGCGCGGCGGCTGCGTGATCACCGGCCGTTCCGACGCCACCCTGAACCGGGGCGGCGTACGACTGGGCACCGCCGAGTTCTACTCGGTGGTCGAGTCGCTGGACGAGGTCGTCGACTCGGTGGTGGTGCACCTGGAGGACGACGAGGGCGGCGCGGGGGAGCTGCTGCTGTTCGTGGTGCTCGCCGAGGGCCTGACGCTCGACGACGAGCTGCGGAAGAAGGTCGCCCGGGAGCTGCGGACCGCCCTGTCGCCCCGGCACGTGCCCGACGAGATCCACCAGGTGCGGGCGGTCCCGCGTACCCTCTCGGCCAAGAAGCTGGAGGTGCCGGTGAAGAAGATCCTCACCGGCGTCCCGGTGGACCGGGCGGCGGCAACCGGCGCGCTGGCCAACCCGGAGTCGCTGACCGCCTTCACCGCCTTCGCCCAACGCCGCGCCCGGGACGAGGACACCTCCGTCGGCTGAGCCCCCGCGGTAACGCGACGAAACGGGTCAGGGGCGGAGCTCGCCGCTCTTGATCCCCTGCACGAAGGTCGCCCAGCAAGCAACCTCGATGCGGCCCCGGTCAACGCGCACCGGGCAAGTCCAAGATCGAGAACGCTCCGGACACGGCGCCGGCATGCAGGCCGGCGGAGAAGGGAACGACTCTGAGGGTCACGTTCGGCAACTGTGCGGCCTTGATCATCTCGCGAACCTGCTCGGCCATGATCGCCGGGCTGCCTACCACTCTCCGTAGCACTGCTTCGCTGACCATCGGACGCGCCCAGCCTCGGCGGGCGACCCGGTCCCAGTGGGCGGCCGGCGGTACCTTCTCGCGGCTGGTGACGGTGACCGCGCTTTCCGACCGCCGCCCGCCCTACGTATCACGGAAATGGGGGTGTCCGCTGCCTGCGATGGCCCTATTTCCAGGAAATGGCGCGCCCAGCCCGCGCGCCCAGCCCAGCCCGGCCGCGCCCGGCCTGGGTGGTGGGTCAGGTCAGGGGGCGGGTGATCTTTTCGGCGGAGCGGCGGGACTCGACGCGGGTCGGGTCCAGGTTGCCGCAGAGGACGACGCTCGCGCCCACGGTCAGCGGGGCGAGCAGCCAGTCCACCGGGTCCGGATGGCGGGCCGCGTCGACAAGCACGCGGTCGCCGCCGGTCAGGCCGAGCGTCGCCGCGCGTTCCGCCGCGACCCCCACCAGCTCCCTGCCACCCGGGTACGGGGTGAAGTGGTCACCGTGCCCGCGCACCTCGATCACGTAGTCCGCCCAGCCGGCGGGCAGCTCACGCAGCGGGGCGGCGAACGGGGCGAGCGCCAGCGCGTAGCGTTCCCCGGCCGACCAGGCGTCCGCCTCGCCGACCCGGTCGGCGGCGGCGAAGAGCACGTCCACCGGGCCCGGGGCGCCGGCCACCGCGCCCGCCGGCCGGGGCGTGCCGGCCATCGCGCCCGCCGGCCCGGGCGTGCCGGCCATCGCGCCCGCCGGCCCGGGCGTGCCGGCCATCGCGCCCGCCGGCCCGGGCGTGCCGGCCACGGTCAGCCCGGCCGACCAGCAGCCGAGCAGCACGGCGGCGGTCTGCCAGTGCGGCGGGAGCAACACGCCGGCGACGCTTCCCGGGCCGGCCGCGACGTCGTCGACGAGCAGGTTGCCGGTCTTGGCCACCCAGTTCGCCAGGGTCGCCCCGGACAGCTCGGTGCGCTCGCCGGTGGCGTCGTCGTACCAGGTCAGCAGGGGGCGGGTCGGGTCGGACGCGATGGCGTCGGCGAAGACCCGGGCAATGTCGTCGGCCACCGGGTGGACGATACGCCTTCGCCCATCGTGCTCGATGACGACTCGAAGACGGCGTACCGTCGGGTCGCAGTCACCGCAGCGGGTGGCACTCGGCGTAGGCTTGCACCGAGTGTCGTACCCCACATTCGCCAGTACTGAGGAGTTGCCCCGTGACCGCCGGTCGCCCGCCCCGCGTGCTCATCGACGCCACCAGCGTCCCCGCCGACCGTGGCGGCGTCGGTAGATACGTCGATGGCCTGCTCGGCGCGCTCGGCAAGGTCACCGGCACCGGCGTCGACCTGGCCGTGGTGAGCCTGCGCACCGACCAGGAGCGGTACGCCCGGATGCTGCCCGGCGCCGAGGTCGTCCCGGCTCCGGCGGCGGTGGCGCACCGGCCGGCCCGGCTGGCCTGGGAGCAGACCGGCCTGCCGCTGCTCGCCCAGCAGGTCGGCGCGCAGGTGCTGCACTCGCCTTTCTACACCTGCCCGCTGCGCGCGGGTTGTCCGGTGACGGTCACCGTGCACGACGCGACGTTCTTCACCGAGCCCGAGCACTACGACAAGTCCCGCCGCACCTTCTTCCGTAGCGCGATCAAGACCTCGCTGCGCCGGGCCGGCCGGGTGATCGTGCCGAGCAAGGCCACCCGGGACGAGCTGATCCGCCTGCTCGACGCCGACCCGACCCGGATAGACGTCGCCTACCACGGGGTCGACCAGGCCGCCTTCCACGCCCCGGGCGACGAGGAGAAAGCCCGGGTCCGCGCCCGGCTCGGGCTGGGCGACACCAGCTACGTGGCCTTCCTCGGGGCGAAGGAGCCGCGCAAGAACGTGCCGAACCTGATCCGGGGCTGGGCGCGGGCGGTCGCCGAGCGGCCCGACCCGCCGGCCCTGGTGGTGGCCGGTGGTCAGGGGCACGACGACGACATCGACCGAGCGGTGGCCGAGGTGCCGTCGCACCTGCGCCTGCTGCGCCCGGGTTACCTGCGCTACGCCGACCTGCCCGGCTTCCTCGGTGGCGCGCTGGTCGCCGCCTACCCGTCGTACGGCGAGGGGTTCGGTCTGCCGATCCTGGAGGCGATGGCCTGCGCCGCCCCGGTGCTGACCACGCCCCGCCTGTCGCTGCCCGAGGTGGGCGGCGACGCGGTCGCCTACACCAGCGAGGACCCGGACCAGATCGCCACCGATCTGACGGCTCTGCTCGACGACGAGACCCGCCGGCTGACGCTGGCGAAGGCCGGTTTCGACCGGGCCAAGGAGTTCACCTGGGAGTCCAGCGCCGAGGTGCACATCGCGGCGTGGAGCCGGGCCCGCGCCTGACCGGCCAGCCCGCCGCCCGCCGGCAGGCTGCCGTCCGATCGGGCCGCCGCCGGCCGTAATGAAGCCGGCGGGAAGCTGTCCGGTCAAGCCGCCGCCCGTCGGCAGGGGCCGGCGGGAAGCTGCCCGGCCAGGCCGTCCCGGTGCGGCAAAGCGTGCGTACCGCGCGCTTCGGGCATGATGTGCCCCATGCTCTACGCCGTCATCCCGGCAGGTGGCAGCGGCACGAGGTTGTGGCCGTTGTCCCGGGCCGGGCATCCCAAGTTCCTCCACCCGCTCACCGGCTCCACCCGGTCGCTGCTCCAGGCCACGGTGGACCGGCTCGCGCCGCTGACCACCCCCGAGCGGACCCTCGTGGTCACCGGGGCGGCGCACGTCGCGGCGGTGGCCCGGCAACTCGCCGGGCTGCCGGAGGAGAACATCCTGGTGGAGCCGTCCCCCCGGGACTCGTGCGCGGCGATCGCGCTGGCCGCCGCGGTCATCGCGGAACGCGAACCGGACGCGGTGATGGGCTCGTTCGCGGCCGACCACCTGATCGGCGCGCCGGACCGCTGGGCGGAGACGGTCCGGGAGGCCGTCCGGGGCGCGGAGCGCGGCCTGCTGATGACCGTCGGCATCACCCCCACCCACCCGGAGACCGGCTACGGCTACCTGGAGACCGGCGACCCGGTCGACGGCGGGCCGCTGCGCCCGGTCGCCGAGTTCAAGGAGAAGCCCGAGGCCACGGTGGCCGAGGCGTACCTGCGCTCCGGCCGGCACCTCTGGAACGCCAGCATGTTCGTCTGGCGGGTCGACGTGTTCCTCGCCGAGCTGGCCCGGCAGCAGCCGGCGCTGCACGCCGGCATCACCGCCATCGCCGCCGCCTGGGGCACCCCGGAACAGGACGACGTGCTCGGCGCGGTCTGGCCGACCCTGCCGAAGATCTCTGTGGACTACGCGGTGATGGAGGGCGCGGCCACCGCCGGCCGGGTCGCCACCGTACCCGGTGACTTCGGCTGGAACGACGTCGGTGACTTCCACACCCTCGGCGACGTGCTCCCCGCCGACGAGCACGGCAACGTGGTGCTCGGCGGCGACGGCAAGCCCGGGGTGCTGCTGCGCGACAGCGCCGACCTGGTGGTGGTCGCCCAGTCCGGCCGGCTGGTCGCCACGCTGGGCGTGCGGGACCTGATCGTGGTGGACACCCACGACGCGGTGCTGGTCTGCCCACGTGACCGCGCCCAGGACGTCAAGAAACTCGTCGACGAGCTCAAGGAGCGAGGCGAGGAAGGCTACGTCTGACCGCCGCCAGCCCCGGCGCGACGAGCTGGTCCACCCCGCCCAGCCGCGGGGTGGGCAGGCCGTCCGGCGGGAACCAGCCCAGCGCCTCGGACTCGTCGCTGACCCGCTCCACCGCGCCGGCCGGGGCGAGGACCGCGAACCGTACGTCGTGGTGGAACGAGCCGCCCTGACAGGGCACGGCGTGGACGTCCAGGTCGATCGGGACGGGGTCGATCCGCAGCCCGGTGATGCCGGACTCCTCGGTCGCCTCCCGCAGGGCGGCGTCGGCGAGCGTCCGGTCGGTCGGCTCGCAGTGCCCGCCGAGCTGCGCCCACTTGTGGAACTTCCCGTGCAGGCAGAGCAGCAGCCGCTCGCCGGTGGCGTCGACGACCAGCACGCTCGCGGTGACGTGGCCCGGCCGGTGGGCCCGGGTCATCGCCACCGGCCCGTCGGCGAGCAGCGTCAACGTACGGTCGCGGGCGTGCGCGGCGGCCGGGCTCGTCGGCTGCCAGCGGGTCAGGACGTCGATCGCGTCGGCGTGCAGCGCCGTCAGGCTGGTGGGGGTCTCGGGCATCCGGACACTCTACGAGCACCGGCTGCATACCCTGGCCCGGTGACCCTGCGCCTGCTGGAATTCGTCGTCGCCGGCAACGAGGCGAGCGACCTGCTGCCCGTCCGCTCGGCTGCGCTGCTGCGCCGCCACCACGCCCGCCGGGGCTTCTGGACCGTCCTCGACGAGGGGCCGGTCGAGCAGTGCCTGGCCCTGCTGCTGGAACGGGACGACGGCGGATGGACCGCCGTGCACGTCGCCGCGGACGCGGGAGCGGAGAACGGCCGTACCGAGGACGGTGAGGCGCTCGCCCACCACGACGGCTGGGTGTACGTCCTCGGCTCGCACTTCGGCTCCAAGGGCGGCCCGCTGCGGCCTCGCCGGGCGTTCGTGGCCCGGTTCCGGGAGGACGACGCGGCAGCCGCCCGGCCGCTGCCGGTGCACGTGGTCCGTAACTCGTTCCGGCTGCACCGGGTGCTCAACGACGCGCTCGCCGCCGCCGACTTCGCCATCCTGGCGGCGGGGGAGACGGTCCGGGCCCGGTTCATCGTGGATACCCTGGCCCGGGGCAACGCGCGGGCCAAACGCTGGGTGACCCGGCTGGCCGAGGGTGACCTGCCGCTCAACGTCGAGGGCGTGGCCTTCACCCCGTCCGGGTCGGCGCTGCTCGGGCTGCGTTTCCCGGTCACCGCCGACGGCGAGCCGATCCTGGTCGAGGTGGCCGGTCTGGACGGGATGTTCGCCGACCCGCGCGGCTGGCCGCGGGCCGTCGGCGCGTACGCGCTCACCGGGGTGACCCCGCCCGGCACGTTGACCGGCTTCCGGGCGATCACGCCGACCCCCGACGGCGGGTACGCGGCGGTGGTCGGCTCGATCGACGCCCTCGGCAAGGGCTCGGTGCTGCTCGACGACCACCCGCACGGTGGCGGGGTGACCTCCCGGCACGTCCGGTTCCGGATGCCGGCCGCGGCGGGCGGCCGGCCCGCCGGGGCGTACGGGCGGCTCCCGGCCGTGCTGGTCGGCGACCTGGCTCCGTTCCACCACGTGGAGGGGGTCGTCGAGACGGACGACGGGTGCTGGTACGTCACCGACGAGGACCACCGGGTGGCGCTCTGGCAGGCAGAGGCGGCGGAGCCCACAGCGGCGGAAGCGACACCTGTGGAGCCGACGGCGACGGAGCCGACAGGGGTGGCGGCAACAGCGGCGGTGGCCGGGCCGGTCGGTCCGGGGTGGCCGGTTGGTTGAGCGACCGGGCGACATCCCTGCGGATGTGTGTCATGGCCGCAGACCCTCGTGCTGCCGCCCGGCCGCACGGATCAGCATGCCGAAGGTCGGCCGGGGCAGTCGATGCTTTTCAGCTCAGCCTTAAAAGTGGAGATAACTGCCAGGTACAGTGCAAACGGTTGCCGGGCATCCCCACCGCCGCCGCCACGGGAGCGCTCATGCTGACTGTCCACTTCTCACGCGAGGACGTCCTGCGGACCAGGATGGCGCCGTCGGCGGATCCACTGTGGGAGCTGGTGCTCAGCCTGCACCTGTTGCAGGAACGCGGGCCGGACCCGCTGATCGGCGGCTGGCGGCGGGCCACCGCCGGCCGGCTGCGGCGGGAACCGGAGGGGGACCCGCTGCGACTGCTGCTCACCCTGATCCCGCCCCGGGGCTACTTCCCCGACTTCCTCACCCCCTACCAGAGCGTGGACGGGGTCGAAGCCGGCCTGGACGCGATCCGCAGCACCTCGCCGGCGCTGCTGCGGCGGGACCTGACCACCTTGGCCGGCGGGCGGGAGCTGCCCGCGCCGGCCGCCGCGCTGGCCCGGGGGGAGCCGGCCGCGCTGTCCCACCTCACCGAATCGTTGCAGCGGTACCGGACGCTGGCGTTGGGCCCGTACTGGCACCGGATCCAGACCGCGGTGGAGGCCGACCGGGCCCGCCGGGCCCGGGCCATGCTCGACGGCGGGGCGGAGGGCCTGTTGGAGAGCCTGCGTCCGGTGATGCGCTGGGAGTCCGGGGTGCTGACGATCCCCGGTTACCCCACCAGCCGGGAGCTGCACCTCGACGGGCGCGGCCTGCTGCTGGTGCCGTCCTTCTTCTGCGCCCGGACGCCGGTGGCGCTGTTCGACCCGACCCTGCCGCCGGTGCTGGTCTACCCGGTGGACCGGCTCGGCGCGCTGGTCCCGACCACCGGCCGGCCGCCCGCCGACGGTGACCGGGGGGCCGTGGCGGCGCTGCTCGGCCGGACCAGGGCGGCGGTGCTGGAGGCGAGCGACGACGGGCTGACCACCGGCGAGGTGGCCCGCCGGCTGGCCATCTCGCCGGCGGCGGTGAGCCAGCACACCAGCGTGCTGCGTAACGCCGGCCTGCTGGTCAGCCACCGGGACCGCAACAACGTGCTGCACACGCTGACCCCGCTGGGCCGCGCCGTCCTCAACGGCTGACCGCCGGTCCGCCGTCCGGGCCCTGCTGTCCTCGACGGTCGACCGCCGGCCCGCCACCCGGACCTCGCCGGTCGACGGGGTCGCGGAACGTCGGGCGCCGGATCAGATGGCGAGGGCGGCGCTGGCGGTGCTCCCGGGCGGGGGCGGCAGCAGCGTCGACGCGACCCCGTGCGCGGCGAGCGCGGTCCGCAACCGGTGCAGGTCGGCCCCGAACCGCACCAGGTCGGCCGGGCCCACCGGCGCCGGCGGCTGACCCAGGATCAGCCCGGTCGCCCGCGCCGGCCACCCCGGCAGGGCCGCCACCATGACCGCCCGGCTCTCCTCGTCGGTGACCAGCGTGAACACCGTGCCGGCCGCGACCACGCCGGCCACCACGTCCAGCGCCCGCCGGACCGCCGCCGGGTCGGCTGTCAACGACCCGCCCGCCGTCCCGCCCGTCGTCCCGTCGGTCGGTGGGGACACCGGCCCGTCCGTCGGTTGGGCGGTCGTCCCGTCCGTGACTTTCTCCGGCAGGGCGTCGGGATCGTCGGGCAGGGTGGCGGCGGCGAGCATCCCGGCGACCCTCGCCTCGGCGGTGCCCAGCGAGAAGAGATCCTGCGCCGCGTCCCGGACCAGCGCCCGTGCCCCCGGGCCGTCGTCCGCGCCCGGCCCGCTCAGGTAGCCCCGGACCACCGCCACCGGCACCTGGTCGCACTTGCCCTTGATCAGCTCGCCCGCGCCGGCCAGCTCGTCCACCACGGCCATCTGGGTGACGTGCAGCTCGTTGCCGTACGGGTCGATCTCCCCCCGGTGGTCCCGGATCGCCGGCAACCCGGCCACCCCGAGCGCGACGTCGGTCAGGCCGTTACGCCACGGCCGGCCCATGGTGTCGCTGACGATCACCGCGACGTCCACGGCGTACCGGTCCCGCAGCGCGGCGCGCAACCGGCGGGCCGAGGCGTCCGGGTCCTCCGGCAGCAGCACCAGCCGGGTCTTCTCCACGTTCGAGGCGTCGATGCCGGCCGAGGCCAGCACGAACCCGTGCCGGGTCTGCACGATCCGGGTCGTCCCCCGGGTCGCCACCACCCGGGCGGTCTCGGCGGTCAGCGCCGCGTCCCGCGCGGCGACCCGTTCCGGCCCGTCGGCCGGCACGTCGACCAGCCGACCCTCCGCCTTCGACACGATCTTGCTGGTCACCACCAGCACGTCCCCGTCGCGCAGCCAGGGCGCGGCGGTCGCGATCAGCGCGGCCAGGTCGTCACCGGCGGTCACGTCGCCGATGCCGAGCACCGGCAGGATCTCCAACCTCATCCCAGCTCCACCCTCACACCAGCTCCACCGCGGCCCGGACCATGTCGGCCGTCGCCGTCTCGTCGGTCATCCACAACGGCGTCGCCCGGACCGTCACGGCCGGCACGGTGACCGTCCCGTCCTCCGGGGCGACCAGCCAGCCGTCCAACAGGCCGCCCGAGCGCCGCCCGCCGTACATCCGGCCCACCCCCTCGGCGCTGCACTCCACCCCGAGCACGGCCAGGCACCGGTCGGCCATCCCGCGTACCGGCGCGCCACCGATGATCGGCGACACCCCCACCACCCGCCCCGGGCCGGCGGCCACCGCCTCCCGCAGCCCCGGCACGGCCAGGATCGGCGCGATGCTCACCACCGGGTTGCTCGGCGCGACCAGCACCAGGTCGGCCGTGCCGAGCGCCTCGACGACGCCGGGGGCCGGCTTGGCCGCGTCCGCGCCGACGAAGACGAACCGGTGGGTGGGGATGTCGGCCCGGTGCCGTACCCACCACTCCTGGAAGTGGATCGCACGCTGGCCGTCCGCGCCCGCCGGCCCGCCGCCGCTGACGATCGCGTGGGTCTCCAGGCGGTCGTCGGTCGCCGGCAGCAGCCGTACGCCCGGCTGCCAGCGGGTGGCCAGCGCCCCGGTGACCGCCGACAGCGGGTACCCGCCCTCGATCATGCTCGTGCGGACCAGGTGGGTGGCGACGTCCCGGTCGCCCAGCCCGAACCAGGTCGGCTCCGCCCCGTACGCGGCGAGCTCCGCCTTGACCGTCCAGGTCTCGTCGGCCCGACCCCAGCCGCGTTCCGGGTCGGCGCCGCCGCCCAGGGTGTACATGACGCTGTCCAGATCCGGGCAGATCTTCAGACCGTGCAGGTAGAGGTCGTCGCCGACGTTCACCACGGCGGTCACCTCGGCGCCCACCCGACGGGCGTACGCCCGGACGCCGAGCAGGAAGCGGGCGCCCCCGATGCCGCCGGCCAGAACCACGATGCGCATGCCGACCATCCTCGCGTACGCGGCGTCGGCGTTCCGCCATCGACCGGGGAGACTAGGCTCACGTCGCACCTGTCCGACATCGCCCGAAGAGGGGGAGCCCCTTGACCAGCCCCGCCGAGCCGGCGTCGACGCCCGACGCGCCGACGGCCGCCCAGCACACCAAGCCACTCCGGGAACTCGTCGCCCTCGTGCTCCTCGGCGCGAACGCGGTACTGCTCTTCGTGGGCCTGATCCGACTGCTGGTGCCGATGTCGTCGTTCAGCACCTTCACCGGCCGGGCCGGCACCGCCTTCGGCTACTTCGCCGGCATCGAGGCGGTCGCCCTGCCGGTGCTGGCGTTCCTGCTCGCCACGCACATCCAGCCGGCGCTGCCGAAGGCCAAGCTGATCACCCAGGTGGCCCTGCTCGAGTTGGCGGCCGGTGTGCTGTTCGGCGGGCTGACCTTCCTGATCGCCCTGATCGGCAACGTCGCCGAGGGGGAGGTCGGCAACTCCTTCCTCTTCCTGCTCGGCTCCGCCGCCGCGCTGGCCGTGCTCGGGGTCGCCACGCTCGTGGTGTACCAGGTCTGGCGCAAGCTCTACCACGTGCCGAAGCCGAAGCCGCAGCCCGGCGTCTACGGGCAGCCCCAGCCGGGCTGGCCGCAGCAGCAGGGCTACCCCGGCTACCCGGGTCAGCCCGGCCAGCCGCAGTCCGGCCCGTACGGCCAGCAGCCCGGTTACCCGGCCCCGCCGTACGGCCAGCCGGGCCAGCAGTCGACCCCGTTCGGCGCGCCGCAGTCGGCCCCGCCGTACGGCGCTCCCCAGTCCGCCCCGCCGTACGGTCAGCCGGCCGCCCGGTCCGGGCCGTCGTTCGGGGCCCCGTCCTCGGCCCCGCCCTTCGGGCAGCCCGCCCCGCAGTCGCCCCCGCAGGCGGCTCCGTCGTTCGGCGAGTCGGCTCCGCAGTCGGCCCCGCCGTTCGGCGCGCCGTCGTCCGGTCCGTCGTTCGGCGCGCCGCAGTCGGCCCCGCCGTTCGGCGCGCCGCCGTCCGGCCCGTCGTTCGGCGCGCCGCCGTCCGGCCCGTCGTTCGGCGCGCCGCCGTCCGCGCCGCCGTTCGGTCAGCCGCCGTCGGCTGATCCGACCCAGGCCATTCCGCGCCAGCAGTCCGACGACGCCACCCAGGCCGTCCCGGGTCAGCAGTCCGACGACGCCACCCAGGCCGTCCCCGCCGCGCCCGACGCCCCGACCTCGAACGACGAAGGCGACCGCACCCAGCCCGTCCCCCGCGACCCCCACCCCGACTCCGACCGCACCCACCCCCTCAACCCCTGACCCTCCACCCGTCCCACCCCCACCACTGTCTCGATCCAGGGAAGACCGTCGTTAGTTGATCTCTGCGAACGACGGTCTTCCCTGGCTCGGCGGGCGGGGGTGGGGTGGGGAGCGGGGTGTGGGGGAACGGGTTGGGGTGGGGTGGGGCGGCATAGGGTGGCGGGATGCGGGAGAGTGCCGAGGCGGTAACGGGTACGGCCGGGACGAGCGGGGTCGAGGGCTCGGGCCGGGCGGGGAACCCGGGCGGGGCGGGTGGGGCGGGGAGTTCGGGTGGGGCGGGGGTGCGGCGGGCGTTGCGCCGGGCGGCCACCGGGCGTTCCCTCGACGTCGACGAGGCGGCCACGCTGCTCGCCGCCCGGGGTGACGAACTGGACGAGCTGTTCCGGATCGCCGGCGCGGTCCGGGACGCGGGGCTGCGCGCGGCGGGTCGCCCCGGCGTGGTCACGTTCTCCAAGAAGGTCTTCATCCCGTTGACCCGGCTCTGCCGGGACCGCTGCCACTACTGCACCTTCGCCACCGTGCCGCACCGTCTCCCGGCCGCCTTCCTCGACCGGGACGAGGTGCTGGCGATCGCCCGGGAGGGCGCCGCGCAGGGCTGCAAGGAAGCGCTGTTCACCCTCGGTGACCGTCCGGAGGAGCGGTGGCCGGCCGCCAGGCGGTGGCTGGACGAACGGGGGTACGACTCCACTGTCGACTACCTGCGCGCCTGCGCGGTGGCGGTGCTGGAGGAGACCGGCCTGCTGCCGCACCTCAACCCGGGGGTGCTGTCCTGGTCGGAGTTGCAGCGGCTCAAGCCGGTCGCGCCGAGCATGGGCATGATGCTGGAGACCACCGCCACCCGGCTCTGGTCGGAGCCGGGCGGCCCGCACTTCGGCTCGCCGGACAAGGAGCCGACCGTCCGGCTGCGGGTGCTGGCCGACGCCGGCCGGGTGGGCGTGCCGTTCACCACCGGCCTGCTGATCGGCATCGGCGAGACTCCCGCCGAGCGGGTGGACGGGATCTTCGCGATCCGTCGGGCGCAGCGGGAGTACGGCCACCTCCAGGAGGTCATCGTCCAGAACTTCCGCGCCAAGCCGGACACGGCGATGCGCGGCATGCCCGACGCCGAGCTGCGCGATCTGGCGGCGACGGTGGCGGTGGCCCGGGTCCTGCTCGGCCCGAAGGCCCGCATCCAGGCCCCGCCGAACCTCATCGCCGGCGAGTACGACCTGCTGCTGCGCGCCGGCATCGACGACTGGGGCGGGGTGTCGCCGCTGACCCCGGACCACGTCAACCCGGAGCGGCCCTGGCCGCAGCTCGACGAGCTGGCGAAGCACACCGCCGCCGCCGGGTTCACCCTGCGCGAGCGGCTGACCATCTATCCCGAGTACGTCCGGGCCGGTGATCCGTGGCTGGATCCTCGGCTGCTGCCGCACGTGACCGCGCTGGCCGACCCGGAGACCGGGCTGGCCGTCGAGTCGGCCCGGCCGGTGGGGCGCCCCTGGCAGGAGCCGGAGGAGACGCACGGCGGCCGGACGGATCTGCACGCCAGCATCGACACCACCGGCCGGACCGGGGACCGGCGGGGCGACTTCGACAGCGTCTACGGTGACTGGTCCGAGGTGGCCGGGGCGGCAGCCGTCGCAGGCGGTCCGACGGAGAGCCCGTGGGCGCCGGGGCCGGAGGGGACGCCGACGGAAGCGACCCGGTCGGTCGGGGCGGCAGCCGCCGCAGGCGGGGGCGACGCGGAGCTCCGTACCGGGTTGCGGTTGGCCGCCGACGATCCGGCGGCGCTGCTCGACCCCCGGCACGCCGACGCGGCGCTGGCGTTGTTCGGCGCGGACGGCGCGGCGCTGGACGCGCTGTGCCGGCTCGCCGACGACGTGCGCCGCGACACCGTCGGCGACGACGTCACCTACGTGGTGAACCGCAACATCAACTTCTCGAACGTCTGCTACGTGGGTTGCCGGTTCTGCGCGTTCGCCCAGCGGGAGCGGGACGCCGACGCGTTCCGGCTCTCCGTCGAGCAGGTCGCGGACCGGGCCGAGGAGGCGTGGGCGGCCGGCGCGACCGAGGTGTGCATGCAGGGCGGCATCGACCCGAAACTGCCGGTCACCGTGTACGCCGACCTGGTCCGCGCGATCAAGGCGCGGGTGCCGGGGATGCACGTGCACGCGTTCTCGCCGATGGAGGTGGTGACGGCGGCGGCGAAGGCCGGGGTGAGCGTCCGGGACTGGCTGACGCGGCTGCGCGAGGCCGGGCTGGACACCATCCCGGGCACCGCCGCCGAGATCCTCGACGACGAGGTGCGCTGGGTGCTGACCAAGGGCAAACTGCCGACGTCCGCCTGGGTCGAGGTGGTCACCACCGCCCACGAGCTGGGCATCCGGTCCAGCTCCACGATGATGTACGGGCATGTCGACCATCCGGCGCACTGGCTGGCGCACTTCCGGGTGCTGGCCGGCGTGCAGGACCGCACCGGCGGGTTCACCGAGTTCGTGGCGTTGCCGTTCGTGCACACCAACGCGCCGATCTACCTGGCGGGGATCGCCCGTTCCGGGCCGACCTGGCGGGAGAACCGGGTGGTGCACGCGATGGCGCGGCTGCTGCTGCACGGCCGGATCGACAATATCCAGTGTTCCTGGGTGAAACTGGGTGACGAGGGCACGGTGGCGATGTTGCGGGGCGGCTGTAACGACCTGGGCGGCACCCTGATGGAGGAGACGATCTCCCGAATGGCCGGCTCCGGAAACGGTTCGGCGCGTACCGAGGAGCAGTTGCGGGCGATCGCGGTGGCGGCCGGTCGACCGGCCCGTCGACGCACCACGGCTTACGGTCGGCGGGACTGACCGGCCGCGCAGTTCCCGCCGTACGCGAATGTCAGCCGTGGAATTCCCACGGTCGGTGCCGGGTGGCGGAAACGGGGGCTCGGCGTTCTGTCGGGTAGCTGTCCGGCGTGGTGTCTCCGTACCGTTTGGTGGGACAGCGTGTGTCGATGGACAAGTCTGCGTCGTGGACTGTCGGAAGGTCGACTGTGCCCTGCCGAGCAGCGCGGTCTCGGTCCAATTCGCAGTGGCCGGCGCGAGCGCTGTGCTGTTTTGTCCACATGGTGGGCGGTGGGTGGCCGCCGGCCGGGGCTCGGTGGGCGGTCGCGCGTCCGCCGCGTTAACCTGTGCCCCACCAAGATCTTTGATCTTGGCGTACCGGCTCTCCGACCGTCCTCCCGGACGGCGCGCCGCGGGTCGGACGGTGGAGCGCCACGGGAGAAATCTCGGCGACTCGCCGGAGGGGGCGTTACTCCTCAGGGGTCTGAATCGATAGGGCAGGTTGCGAGGGCCGGGTGGCCCGGATGGCGGCCCGGGGCGTGTCGGGAGGGCGACTCCATTATCAAGTCCGGCTTGACGGCGCACGTATTACACACGTGTAATTTGAATGGGGTTGTCTACACGGAACGCATCAAATCGGCACCGGAGGGACAAACGCGCCTTTCCGCGTGGGGGTTGCAGCGGCGATGACGCCGGTGCACGACAAGGAGGCATCTGATGGACGGCCAGCTTGAAGTGGCCGACCTGCTCGGAAACGCGCCGGAGTGGCAGGAGCGGGCGCTCTGCTCGCAGACCGACCCGGAGGCGTTCTTTCCCGAGAAGGGCGGCTCGACCCGCGAGGCGAAGCGGATCTGCTCCCGCTGCGAGGTGAAGACGGAGTGCCTGGAGTACGCGCTCGGCCATGACGAGCGTTTCGGGATCTGGGGCGGCCTCTCCGAGCGGGAGCGTCGCAAGCTCAAGCGGCGGGTGGCCTGACGCGCACCGTGCCGGGCGGAGGGGGCCGCCCGGTCCGGGCCGGTCAGGTCAACTCGTCGGGATCGATCCCGAGCAGGTTCGCGACCTGCTCGATGATGACATCGTGGACCAGATCGGCGAGATCCTCCCGGTCCATCGCGCGGAACTCCAACGGCCGCCGGTAGAGCACGATCCGGGGCGGGACCTCCTGCCGGCCGGGCCGCCCCGGCAACAGCCGGGCCAACGGGACCTCGCCGTCCTCCAGCACGTCGGAGTCGTAGACGTTCAGATCCGGTGGCACGTCCTCGACCGCGAACTCGACCCCGGCCAGCTCGGTGGCGAACCGGCGCTCCAGGGTCTCGACCGTGTCCAGCACGAGATCGTCGAAGACCTCCGCCTTCGTCCGTGCCAGGGGGACCGTCGCCGGCACCAGCCGCCCACGCAGACCGCGGCCGTGCCGGTCGCGGCGAACCCGTCGGCCGGGGCGTCGGTGTTCCGGACTGGTCATGGGCACAGGGTAGCCCCCGTCCCCGCTGGCCTGCCGCGACGACCCGCTGCCCGGCGTGCCGGCTGGACCCGGCCGCCCCGCTGCCCGGCGTGCCGCCCGGCCGGCCGCAGCTCCCGCAACCGACGAATCGCCCACCAGCCGCCGAATTGTGATCTCGCTGACGCGCGTGTCGCACCGTGAACCGGTGCGGCGGACCCGGTAATGGAGATACCCTGCCGCACGTGAGGTCATCACGGCGCTGCTCCAGAAACGGCTGCCCCCGGCAAGCGGTCGCCACATTGACCTATGTCTACAACGAGTCGACCGCCGTCGTCGGTCCACTTGCGGCCTTCGCGGAGCCGCACACGTACGACCTGTGTGAGCCGCACGCCCGTAACCTGACCGCCCCCCGGGGCTGGGACGTCGTCCGGCACGAGGGTGAGTTCGAGCCGCCGCCGCCCACCACCGACGACCTGGTGGCGCTCGCCGAGGCGGTCCGCGAGGCCGCCCGCCCGGCCCCCCGCCCCCCGCAGGACCCGGAGCAGCGCTCCGAGCACCCCAACCAGTCTCCGCAGACCGGTCGCCGCGGCCACCTCCGCGTCATCCCGCCCACCCACTGACGCCCCGCCCACCCACTGACGCCCCGCCCACCCACTGACGGGCCCGCCTGGCCGGGCGGCGCGGTCAGAGCAGGGACCACGCCTCGGTGAGCACGGCGCGCAGGGTCTGCTCCATCTCGTCGAACTGCCGCTGGTCGCAGACCAGTGGCGGGGAGAGCTGCACCACCGGGTCGCCCCGGTCGTCGGCCCGGCAGTAGAGACCCGCCTCGAACAGGGCGTGCGAGAGGAAACCGCGCAGCAACCGCTCCGAGTCCGCCTCGTCGAACGCCGCCCGGGTCGCCTGGTCCTTGACCAGCTCGATGCCGTAGAAGAAGCCGTCGCCCCGGACGTCCCCCACGATCGGCAGGTCACGCAGCTTCTCCAGGGTGGCGCGGAACGCCGCCTCGCGGGCGCGGACCTGACCGTTGAGGTCCTCCCGGGCGAAGATCTCCAGGTTCGCCAGGGCCACCGCGCAGGACACCGGGTGCCCGCCGAAGGTCACCCCGTGGGCGAACATGCCGGTCGCGGTGAGGAACGGCTCGATCAGCCGGTCACTGGCGATCATCGCGCCGAGCGGGGAGTAGCCGGAGGTGAGCCCCTTGGCGGTGGTGACGATGTCCGGCTGGTAGCCGTACCGGGTCGCGCCGAAGTACTCGCCGAGCCGGCCCCAGGCGCAGATCACCTCGTCCGAGACGAGCAGCACGTCGTACGCGTCGCAGATCTCCCGTACCCGGTCGAAGTAGCCGGGCGGGGGCGGGATGCACCCGCCGGCGTTCTGCACCGGCTCCAGGAAGACCGCGGCGACGGTGTCCGGGCCCTCCCGTTCGATCGCCCGCCGGATCTCGTCGGCGGCCCACCGGCCGAACGCCTCGGGCGAGTCGCCGTGCTCCGGGGCCCGGAAGAAGTTGGTGTTCGGCACCTTGATCCCGCCGGGCACCAGCGGCTCGAAGTCCACCTTCAACCCGGGCAGCCCGGTGATCGACAGCGCCCCCATGGAGGTGCCGTGGTACGCCAGATGCCGGCTGACCACCTTGTGCTTGGTCGGTTTGCCGACCCGCTTGAAGTACGCGCGGGCCAACTTCCATGCCGACTCCACCGCCTCGGAGCCGCCGCTGGTGAAGAAGACCCGGTTCAGGTCGCCCGGCGTCAGGGAGGCGATCTTCTCGGCCAGCTCGATCGCTCTCGGATGGGCGTACGACCAGAGCGGAAAGTAACCCAGCTCCGCGCCCTGCCGGGCGGCTGCCTCGGCCAGCTCGACCCGCCCGTGACCGGCGTTGACCACGAACAGCCCGGCCAGCCCGTCCAGGTAGCGCCGCCCCCGGTCGTCCCAGACGTACGCCCCGTCGCCCCGCACGATGGTCGGCACCTCCCCGCCGGGGTAGCTCGCCATCCGGGTGAAGTGCAGCCAGAGGTGGTCGGTGACGTCAGCCATGGCGGGCCCCATCGGGTCACGGGCCGGCGAGAGGGGTGAGCCGGCCTCACTGCCCCGGTTATCGCACAGTTCCCCACGATAGCGCAAGGAATCAGAAGTCTAACTGGCTGGACGCGACGGATTCCGTGGAACGCGCCACGCCCCCGGGACGGTCGAAAGGTCCCGAAGATGTCCGGGACGTGCGGTACCCCTCCGCGTTGCGTAGTCGATAATGTGCGGTGCGTGAGCATGTGGACGAAGAAGCTGGTCATGAACGAGGCGTTACGGGTGGCGATGGCGACGGCCGGCGAGACCGCCGACTCCCTCGCCGCCAAGGTCGACGTCGACCCGAAGACGGTGGGGCGCTGGGTGGCCCTCGGGCGCATCCCGCACCCCCGTACCCGGGTCGCGGTGGCGGCCGTGCTCGGCCACGCGGCGGCCGAGTTGTGGCCCGAGCCGTACCGTCGTCGGGACCTGCCCTGGTTCCGCCCCTGGGCCGACCTGGAGCAGGAGGCCACCGACCTCCGGTCCTACCAACCGTTGCTGGTGCCCGGCCTGCTCCAGACCGAGGCGTACGCCCGGGCGATGCTGCGGACCGGCAACCTGCTGCCGCCCGACGAGGTGGAGCAGATCGTGGCGAGCCGGCTGGCCCGGCAGTGCGTGCTGCGGCGGGAGCCGCCCCCGCAGCTCGTGGCGGTGCTCGACGAGGCGGTGCTGCGTCGGCGGGTCGGCGACCGCGCGGTGATGCGCGAGCAGCTCCTGCGCCTGGCGGACGCCGCCGAGGAGCCGCACGTCCAGGTCCGGTTGATCCCGGCCGATGGCCCCTGGCACACCGGCCTGGCCGGGCCGTTCGTGCTGGCCCGGATGCCGGACGCGCGGGAAGTGGCCTATCTGGACAATCAGCTCCGGGGTGAGGTGGTGACGGATCCGGACGACGTCGCTACGCTGAGCCGAAGGTGGGAGAGCATCACCGGCGAGGCGTTCCCGCGTCGCCGGTCGGTCGAGCTGATCAGGGAAGTGGCGCAGACATGGACATGACCCCCGCCCGGTGGCGGACCGCGACCCGCAGCAGCAACAACGGCGGCGACTGCGTCGAGGTGGCGGACAACCTGCCCGGCCGGGTCCTGGTGCGCGACAGCAAGGACCGCGACGGCGGCACGCTGACCTTCACCCCGGCCGCCTGGCGCTCGTTCGTCGCCTACGCCGGCACACGCTGACGTCTCCCGGGCCGCCCGACCCCGACCCCGGTCGCGGACGGGTCAGAAGCGTGCCCCTGGCGTGCCTCCCTCCAGGGGCGATCACCACATAGGCAATCTGGTGCCGAACTTTTCGAGGCATTCTTTCCATTGGCGGCCCCTAGCCTGGGGATTCACCGGATCGCGTGCCGTGGATGGTTCGGCGGCCAGGGGCGTAGCCGCCCTCACGCGTACGCCGACAAATACCTGTTGTCGCAGCTCATTGCCGTTAAGGGGCTGCGGTTCGCGTTTCGACCCTGCTGGCGACCTTAAGCACGAAGATCAAAAATGGTCGTGTTGCACGGTTTCGGAAGGTGGCATAGACTCCGAAACTAATTGATCCATTCGCATGGAGCTTGGTTGTTGCATCCAAGTTCCTCGGGCTTTGCGGAGGTTAATCAATGGGAGCTCGTAGGTTGCTTGCCGGTGTCGTTCTTACCTGCGGAATCATGCTTGCCGGGGTCGGAATCTCCTCGCCGGCCCTGGCTGCCGATGGCACGGCGGAAAGCACCGATGCCGGAGTCGCCGGAGCGAGAACGCAGTACAAGGACGACGGCGACATCTACACGGTCTGCGACCGGGACGCCGACTCCATGGGCGCGGTCGGCTGGATCGAGATCAAGCAGGAAGACGGTTCCTGGAACAAGTTCCGCGAGGTCTACGTCGGTGGAGGTGCCGGCGCTTGTGAGGGGAACAACGTCGACGTCAACAGGGAAGGCGCCAGGGTGAAGATCGTTGCCTGTCGTCAGAACGGCTCAACCGGGAATCCGCAGGACTGCGGTCGTGTGGAAGTTCCAGGGGCCTGATTCCGCGGGATCGCCCGTCACGGCAATTTTCCGAAAAGTGCTGCGACTGCGACCGATTCAGCGGATTCACCCCACCCGTAGGGTCGGAACATCGTTGTCGTCGGTCCGGCTCCGCCGGCACCATGCACTGGTGTCGGCGGAGCCGCATCCAGGTTCACGCAACATCGGAAAAATAGTGGCCTCATCGGGCGTCGACACCCCTGTTTCCCCGAAAATGGCGTCAAGGTCCGGCGGGAACGGCGGTGGGGCGGGAAGGCGCTCAGGGCGTACCCCAGGTGTAGGTCTGTTTGCGCAGCTTGAGGTAGACGAACGCCTCGGTGGAGACGACGCCCGGCACGGCGCGCAGCCGTTGCAGGATCTCCAGCAGGTGGTCGTCGTTGCGGCAGACCACCTCGGTGAGCAGGTCGAACGATCCGGCGGTGATCACCACGTAGTCGACCTCGGGCAGCTCGGCGAGCCGGTCGGCGACCGACTCCAGGTCGCCGTCGGTGCGTAGGCCGATCATGGCCTGGCGGGGGAAGCCGAGCTGCAGCGGGTCGGTGACCGCGACGATCTGCATCACCCCGGCGTCGAGTAGCCGCTGCACCCGTTGCCGCACCGCCGCCTCGGAGAGCCCGACCGCCCTGCCGATGGTGGCGTACGGCCGCCGGCCGTCCTCCTGGAGCTGTTCGATGATCCGCTTCGCCACGTCGTCGAGCAGGGCGTGGTGGGCCCCCTGGCGTACGGTGACCCGGCGGGCGAGTCCGGGGCTCTCCGGCTGGGGCTGGGACATCGCGGATTTCCTTCACATCAAGCGGCGGTTACCGTTGCGCGGCGATCATCAGGGAGTCTGGCGCATTTAGTCGCTCAGAACCAACGTCGCGACGGAATCCCTTGTTCGCAAGATTCCCTCATGTCAGTATCGTTCGACCGATCGCACTGGCCCTCCCGCCGGCGGCGGCCCCGTGCCCCTCGTCGACGCACACCCCCAAGGAGCCGTCACATGCGTCGTCCCCTCCGGACGGTCTCCCGGCGTGGCCTGTTGTCCGGCGCGCTCGGCTCGGCGGCGCTGCTCGCCACGGGTGGCGCGGTGGCCGGCTGTGGCACCGAAGCGGCCACTCGGAGCGAGGAGGACTGCGTCAGCGAGGACCGCTCCGCCGACGAGCGGAAGCTGACTTTCTCGAACTGGCCGCAGTACATGGACGTCGACGAGGCGGACGGGGCGAAACGTCCCACCCTGGACGCTTTCCAGACGGCGACCGGCATCCAGGTCACCTACACCGAGGACATCAACGACAACAACGAGTTCTTCGGGAAGGTGCGCAACCAGCTCGCCGCCTGCCAGTCGACCGAGCGGGACCTGATCGTCCTGACCGACTGGATGGCCGCCCGGATGATCCGGCTCGGCTGGATCCAGAAACTGGATCCGGCGAAACTGCCGAACGTCCAGGCCAACCTGCTGCCCTCGCTGAAGGGGCGCTCGTTCGACCCGGAGAACCGGATCGCCGTGCCCTGGCAGTCCGGGCTGGCCGGTCTCGCCTACAACGGCAGCGTCACCCGGGAGATCCGTACCGTCGACGAGCTGCTGACCCGGCCCGACCTCAAGGGCAGGGTCACCGCGCTGGCCGAGATGCGCGACACCATGGGTCTGCTGCTCCAGTCCAACGGGCACGACCCGGCGAACTTCACCGAAGCCCAGTTCGACGACGCGCTGGCCAAGCTGAAACGGGCCGTGGACAGCGGCCAGATCCGCCGGTTCACCGGCAACGACTACGCCCCCGAGCTGGCGAAGGGCGACATCGCCGCGTGCGTAGGCTGGTCCGGCGACATCGTGCAGCTCGGTTTCGACAACGAGAAGATCAGGTTCGTCGCGCCGGACTCCGGCGTGCTGCTCTTCTCCGACAACCTGCTGGTGCCCAACCGGGCCACCCACCGGGCCAACGCCGAAGCGCTGATCGACCACTACTACGACCCGGCGGTCGCCGCGAAACTCGCCGCGTACGTCAACTACATCTGCCCGGTGCAGGGCGCGCAGGCCGAGCTGGAGAAGATCGACCCCGAGCTGGCCGCGAACCCGCTGATCTTCCCCGACGAGGCGTTGCTGGCGAAGTCGACGGTGTTCATGGCCCTCGACGAAACGGCCGAGCGCACGTACGAGTCGAAGTTCCAGCAGATCATCGGAGCGTGAGGCGCGATGGCGAGCGACGCGTCCGGCGGTGACCTGCGGCTGGTCGGCCTGACCAAACGGTTCGGCCCGGTCACCGCCGTCGACGACCTCACCCTGACCGTGCCGCAGGGGTCGTTCTTCGCCCTGCTCGGCGCCTCCGGCTCGGGCAAGACCAGCACGCTGCGCATGGTCGCCGGTCTGGAGGAGCCCACCGCCGGGCGGGTGCTCCTCGGCGACCGGGACATCACCGGGCTGCGGCCGTACCGGCGGCCGGTCAACACCGTCTTCCAGAGCTACGCGCTCTTCCCGCACCTGGACGTCGCCGAGAACGTCGCGTTCGGGCTGCGCCGCCGGGGCATCCGGTCGCCCCGCGGGCAGGTCGAGGAGATGCTGGCCCTGGTGCAGCTCGCCGGGTACGGCAAGCGTCGCCCCGCCCAGCTCTCCGGCGGGCAGCAGCAGCGGGTCGCGCTGGCCCGCGCCCTGGTCAACCACCCGCAGGTGCTGCTGCTCGACGAGCCGCTCGGCGCGCTCGACCTGAAACTGCGCCGGCAGATGCAGACCGAGCTGAAGCGGATCCAGACCGAGGTCGGCACCACCTTCGTGCACGTCACCCACGACCAGGAGGAGGCCATGACGATGGCCGACACGGTCGCGGTGCTCGACGCCGGCCGGATCGAACAGCTCGGCCCACCGGTCGAGCTGTACGAGTTCCCGGCCACCGCCTTCGTGGCGACCTTCCTCGGCCAGTGCAACCTGATCGCCGCCGACGCCGCCGGCAGGTCCGTCGGCGGTCCGGGCGGCGAGGAGGTCGTGGTCACCGCGCACGGCTCGCGCTTCCCGGTGCCCGTCGGCCGTGCCCGCGTCGACCGGGGTCCGGTCCACCTGGGGGTACGCCCGGAGAAGCTGCGACTCGTCGGCTCCGCCGCCGAGCTGCCGCAAGGACACCAGCACGTCCCCGGGGTGGTCAGCGACGCCGCCTACGTGGGGGTGAGCACGCAGTACCTGGTCCGTACCGGCTGGGGCGACGAGCTGACGGTCTTCGCGGCCAACACCGACGCCGAGGGGCGGCACCCGGTCGGCGCGCGGGTGCTGGCGCACTGGGCGCCCGAACACGCCTTCCTGCTGCCCCGCGACCCGGCCGGGGCGCGCCGGTGAGCAGGCGGCGGCTGCTGCCGTACCTGCTGCTCCTGCCGGGGGTGGCCTGGCTGGCGGTCTTCTTCGTCGGGCCGCTGCTCCAGCTCGCCGCCACCAGCCTCTACGACCCGGCCGGCTCGCTGGCCACCGGCTACGCGATGACCTGGGCGTTCGGCAACTACCCGGACGCGGTGCAGGCGTACTGGCCGCAGTTGGCGCGCTCGTTCGGCTACGCCGGGGCGGCGCTGGTGGTGGCGCTGCTGCTCGGCTACCCGCTGGCGTACGCGATCGCCCTGAAGGCCGGCCGCTGGAAGAACCTGCTGCTGGTGTGCGTGGTCGCCCCGATGTTCACCAGTTTCCTGGTCCGTACCCTGGCCTGGAAGACCATCCTGTCGGACCACGGCGCTCTGGTCGGGCTGCTCCGCGCGACGCACCTGCTGGACGCCGACGGGCGGCTGCTGGCCACCCCGTTCGCGGTGGTGCTCGGGTTGACGTACAACTTCCTGCCGTTCCTGGTGCTGCCGCTGTACGCGAGCCTGGAACGGCTCGACGTCCGGCTGCTGGAGGCGGCCGGCGACCTGTACGCGGGCCCGGCGCAGGCGTTCCGCAGGGTGGTGCTGCCGCTGTCGATGCCGGGTCTGGTCGCCGGGACGCTGCTGTTCTTCATCCCGGCCAGCGGCGACTACATCAACGCCGAGCTGCTGGGCACGCCGAACGAGTACATGGTCGGCAACGTCATCGACTCGGCGTTCCTGGTGCGGTTGGACTACCCGCAGGGCGCGGCGCTGTCGTTCCTGCTGATGGCGGCGGTCCTCGCGATGGTCTTCGCCTACCTGCGCCGGGGCGACCGCGCGGAGGTGATCTGAGTGTCGCGGGCGGCGCGCTGGCTGGCCGACCGGTGGGTGGTCGGGGTGGCCCTGCTCGTCCTCGGTTACCTGCTGCTGCCGGTTGCCGTGGTGGCCGCGCTGTCGCTGAACCGTCCGGCCAGCCGGCTGTCGTACGACTTCCACGAGTTCACCCTGGACAACTGGCGGAACCCGTGCGCCAGCGCGGACCTGTGCGACGCGGTGGTCCGCAGCGTGCAGATCGGGTTCCTCGCCACGGTCGTCGCCACCACGCTGGGCACGCTGACGGCGTTCGCGCTGACCCGGCACCGGTTCCGTGGCCGGGCCGCCGTCGACGTGCTGGTCTTCCTGCCGCTGGCCACCCCGGAGCTGGTGATGGGCACATCCCTGCTCGCCCTGTTCGTCTCCGCCGGGGTGCCGCAGGGCTTCTGGACCGTCGTCGTCGCGCACGTCATGTTCTGCCTGTCGTTCGTGGTGGTGACGGTGAAAGCCCGGTTGACCGGCATGGACCGGCGGCTGGAGGAGGCGGCGATGGACCTGTACGCCTCGCCGTGGCAGACGTTCCGCCGGATCACCCTGCCGTTGGCGTGGCCCGGCATCGTCGCCGCCGCGCTGCTGTCGTTCTCGCTGTCGTTCGACGACTTCATCGTGACCAACTTCAACGCCGGGGCGACCGTCACGTTCCCGATGTACGTCTGGGGCGCCGCCCAGCGGGGCATCCCGCCGCAGGTCAACGTCGTCGGCACCGCCATGTTCGCGATCGCGCTGCTGCTCGTCCTGTTCCACACCATCCGCACGCCCCGTTCCCGTTGAGGCGCAGGTGGGGGCACCCTGTCAACACCTCGGGTGACGGAAGGGAGCCAGGCCCGCCACAGCAACGTCGTCTGCCAGCAAAGCGCCCTTACGGGAGTGATGCCTGATGAGGATTCTCGTCGTCGGAGCCGGTGGGGTCGGCTCGGCCGCGGTGGCCGTCGCCGCCCGGCGTTCGTTCTTCGACGCCATGGTCGTCGCCGACCGGGAGCCCGAGCGCGCCCGGCAGGCCGTCGCCGACCACGGCGACCGGTTCAGCGCCACCACCGTCGACGCCTCGTCGGCGGCGGCGGTGGCCGCGCTCTGCCGCGAGCACCGGATCACCCACGTGCTCAACGCGGTCGACCCGCGTTTCGTCATGCCGATCTTCGACGGGGCGTTCGCGGCCGGCGCGAACTACCTCGACATGGCCATGTCGCTGTCCCGCCCGCACCCGGAGCGCCCGTACGAGCTGCCCGGGGTCAAGCTCGGCGACGGCCAGTTCGCCGCCGCCGGCCAGTGGGCCGACGCCGGCCGGCTCGCGCTGGTCGGCATCGGCGTCGAACCCGGCCTGGCCGACGTCTTCGCCAGGTACGCCGCCGACGAGCTGTTCGCCGAGATCGACGAGATCGGGGTACGGGACGGCTCGAACCTGATCGTCGAGGGGTACCACTTCGCGCCGTCGTTCTCCATCTGGACCACCATCGAGGAGTGCCTGAACCCGCCGGTGATCTGGGAACGCGGGCGAGGCTGGTTCACCACCGAGCCGTTCAGCGAGCCGGAGGTCTTCGATTTCCCCGGCGGCATCGGCCCGGTCGAGTGCGTCAACGTCGAACACGAGGAGGTGCTGCTCGTGCCACGCTGGGTGCCGGCGCGGCGGGTCACCTTCAAGTACGGCCTCGGCGCCGAGTTCATCGAGGTGCTCAAGACCCTGCACAAGCTCGGCCTCGACTCGACGTCCCCGGTGCCGGTGCGCGGCCAGCACGTCTCGCCCCGGGACGTGGTCGCCGCCTGCCTGCCCGACCCGGCCACCCTCGGCCGCCGGATGAGCGGCCGGACCTGCGCCGGCACGTACGTCACCGGCACCGGCGTCGACGGCCGGCCCCGCCGGGTGTACCTGCACCACGTGGTCGACAACGAATGGTCGATGAACGAGTACGGCCACCAGGCGGTGGTCTGGCAGACCGCGATCAACCCGGTCGTCGCCCTGGAGCTGCTCGCCACCGGGGCGTGGCAGGGCGTCGGGGTGCTCGGCCCGGAGGCGATGCCGCCGAAACCGTTCCTCGACCTGCTCACCGCGTACGGCTCACCCTGGGGGATCGAGGAGAGATGACCGCCAACCGCTACGGCGCCATGTACGGGCCGGACCTGACGTTCCTCGGGGTGCCGCCCTGCACGGTCGGTGAGCCCGCGTCGTACTTCGACGCCGACGTGGTGATCATCGGCGCGCCGTTCGACGGTGGCACCTCGCACCGGCCGGGCACCCGGTTCGGCCCGTCCGCCATCCGGCAGGCCTGCTACCTTCCGCACGACGGCTCCCGACCGTCCCTGGCCCTGGGCGTCGACGCGCTGCGCGACCTGCGCGTCTACGACGCCGGTGACGTGGAGATGTTCGCCGGGGACATCGAACGCTCCCTGGCCGCCCTGGAGGACGCGGTGCACGCGGTCACCGCCGCCGGGGCGATCCCGATCGTGCTGGGCGGTGACCACTCCATCGCCCTGCCCGACGCCACCGCGGTGGCCCGGCGGCACGGCCTGGGCCGGGTGTCGCTCGTGCACTTCGACGCGCACGCCGACACCGGGGAGATCGAGTTCGGCTCCCTGTACGGCCACGGTCAGCCGATGCGCAGGCTCATCGAGTCCGGGGCGGTACGCGGCGACCGGTTCCTCCAGATCGGGCTGCGCGGCTACTGGCCCGGCCCGGCCACCCTGGCCTGGATGGCCGAGCAGCGGATGCGCTCGTACGAGATGACCGAGCTGGTGGCGCGCGGCCTGGACGAGTGCCTCACCGAGGCGTACGCCCTCGCCGTCGACGACTGCGACGGGGTGTTCCTGTCGGTGGACGTGGACGTGGTCGACCCGGGCATGGCCCCGGGCACCGGCACCCCGGAGCCGGGCGGGCTGACCAGCCGGCAACTGCTCGACGCGGTCCGCCGCTGCTGCTACGAGCTGCCGGTGGTCGGGGTGGACGTGGTCGAGGTCGCCCCGCCGTACGACCACGCGGACATCACCGCGTACCTGGGTAACCGGGTGGTGCTGGAGGCGCTGTCCGCGATCGCCCGCCGCCGCCGCGACGCCACCGGCGACTCCCCGCCCTGGGACCCCCGCCGCCCCCTGCTCGGCTGAGCTGGGCGTCAGGAATATCTGCCAGGCGCCCCTCCCTGCACCTTGCCAGCAGGCGGAATGAGATCGAAACTTCCTGCATGGCGTCTCGTCGGTCGTCCCGTGCTGCAAGCGCGCCCAAGCCCGGCGGGGGTGGGCGGACCATGGTGGCCCTGCTCGCCGGGGCGCTCACCTTCGCGCTGGCGTGCGGCGCGGAGCTGACCGTGGTCGGTGCGCTGTTCGGGTTCCGTCCCGGCGGCGGGGCGACGATGAGCGGGCTGGCGGAGTGGGCGACCCCGACCGAGCCGTCGCCGTCGCCGTCGGCGCGCCCGACCCCCACCCCGAGCCCGTCCGGCGAGGTGGAGATCCGGCAGGTCCGGGAGACGGCCCGGATACCGTTCCCGGTGCAGACCGTGGAGGACGCCGGGCTGCCCGACGGCCAGCAGGCGGTCCGGACGAAGGGCGTGACCGGGCTGAAGACGCTGTTCTACGAGGTCACCTACGTCGACGGCGAGCCGACCGGGAAACGGCTGCTCCGCTCGGAGGTCACCAAGGTCCCGGTCACCCAGATCGTCGCGGTCGGCACCTCCCGTACCGCCGAGTGCGACCCGAACTACAGCGGCTGCGTCCCGGTCGCCGAGGACGTCGACTGCGCCGGCCGGGGCGACGGCCCGGTCTGGCTCACCGGCACCGTCAAGGTCACCGGCGAGGACGTCTACCGCCTCGACCGCAACGGCAACGACATAGCCTGCGACGAAAAACCCTGACCCGTTCCCACCCACCCCGCTCCGGACTCTCCCGCGGCCGTACGACCGTTCGTATCACCGATCTGGCTGTGTCCTGAGTGGAGGATGCCCCGGTATCCGCGAAATGGTGGCGGGGCTGACGCGGAACGGCGGCGGGGCTGACGCGAAATGGTGGCGGGGCCGGGGCGGAACGGTGGGTGGGGCGGGCCGAGGCGCTGACCGGGCCGTCCTGTCGACGGGGATGATCGGCGGCACGGTGGTTACCGGTGGGCGTCACCGCTGGCGACACTCGTCGCCGTGAGCGATCGACACCCGCACCAGCCGCCGCCCAGGTTCACGTTCCCGCCCGGGATGGTCCCGCCACCCGCCGACGGCCCGCCCTGGCACGCCGGCACCGGCACCGGCATCGGCATCGGGGCCGGCGCGGGTTTCAGCACGGGCATCGAGGCCGGTGCGGGCACGGGCAATGGGGCCGGCGCGGGCGCCGGAACTGGTACGGGCTGGTTCGGTCGGCTCACCGGCGGGCAGCGCGTCGGGCTGCTGGTCGGCGGCGGGGCGCTGACCCTGGTGCTGCTCTGCTGCGGCGGGCTCACCGTCATCGGCGCGACGGCCGATCCGCCGAAGGAGCCGAAGCCGGCCGCCGCCGGCGGGGTCCGGGACCAGGGCCTCCCGGTCCCGGCGGTCACCTCCGCGCCACCGGCAACGGAGTCCGCCCCGGCGACGGGCGCCCCGGCCCCGTCCCCATCCCCGTCGGCGTCCCCGACGCCCACGCCGTCACTGTCGCCGTCGCCGGTGGTGCGGACGCGGACCGTCACCAGCACGGAGACGATCCGGCACGGCAGCCGGACCGTCAAGGACTCCTCGCTCGCCAAGGGCACCCGGAAGGTGCGTACCCGGGGCGTGGACGGGGTGCGGACGCTGACCTACCAGGTGACGGTGACCGACGGCGTGCAGACCGGCCGGAAACTGGTGAAGTCGGTGGTGACCCGCCAGCCGGTGACCGAGGTGGTGGCGGTGGGCACCAAGGTCGCCCGGGAGTGCGACCCGAACTACAGCGGCTGCGTGCCGATCGCCAGCGACGTCGACTGCGCGGGCGGCGGTGGCGACGGCCCGGCGTACGTGAGCGGCCCGGTCCGGGTGATCGGCAGCGACGTCTACCGCCTCGACCGGGACAAGGACGGCTGGGCCTGCGAGGACTGAGGCTGCCCGGAAGGGCGCCGTTCCGCAGGTGGGACGGCGCCCTTCGGCGCGACTAGAGGGTGAGGGTGACGTTGTCGATGTAGCCGGTGTCACCGGCGGCGGCGTCCCGGACGCGCAGCTTCCAGGTGCCGTTGCGGGTCTCCGAGGAGAGGTTGACGGTGTAGGTGGTGTTGATGTTGTCGGCGCTGCCGCCGGAGCGGTTGTGCAGCGTGTAGGTGCTGCCGTCCGGGGCGACCAGGCTGACCACCAGGTCACCGATGTACGTGTGCACGATGGACACCGCCACCTTGCTGCTCGACGAGGCGAGGCCGGAGCAGCCGGCGACGGTGACGCCGCTCTCCACGGTGGTGTAGTCGCGGATGGTCACGTTGGCGCTGTTGGCGCCGGTGCAGCCCGACGGCGGCGGGGGCTCGCTGGCGCCGCCGCCGAGGTACAGCAGCCGGTTGGGCGAGCCGCTGCCCGGGCTGGTCACCACGTTGCTGGTGGCGTCGGCGACCAGTTTGTCGCGTACCTGCTGCGGGGTGTACGACGGGTTGGCGGCGAGCACCAGGGCGGCGGCGCCGACCACGTGCGGGGTCGCCATGGACGTGCCGGAGATGCTGTTCGTGGCGGTGTTGCTGGTGTGCCAGGCCGAGGTGATCGACGAGCCCGGGGCGAAGATGTCCAGGCAGGAGCCGATGTTGGAGTAGTTGGCCCGGGCGTCGTTGGACTGGGTGGCGCCCACCGTGATGCCGGCCGGGGTGCTGGCCGGCGAGCTGTTGCAGGCGTTCGCGCCGTAGTCGTTGCCGGCGGCCAGGCCGTAGGTGACGCCGTCGGCGATGGACCGGGCCACCGCGTCGTTGATGGCCTGGTTGAAGCCGCCGCCGAGACTCATGTTGGCGACCGCCTTCTCGCCGGCGGCGTGGTTTCCGGTCACCCAGTCGACACCGGCGATGACCCCGGCGTTGGTGCCGCTGCCGGCGCAGTCGAGCACCCGGACGGCGACCAGGGTGACGCCCTTGGCCACCCCGTACGCGGTGCCGCCGACCGTGCCGGCGACGTGCGTGCCGTGGCCGTTGCAGTCGTCGGCCGCGCCGCCGTCGACCGCGTCGTACCCGGAGACCGCCCGGCCGCCGAAGTCGCTGTGCGTGGTACGGATGCCGGTGTCGATGATGTACGCCTTCACGCCCGCGCCGTTGTTCGCGTACGTGTAGGAGCTGTTCAGGGGAAGGGAGCGCTGGTCGATCCGGTCCAGGCCCCAGGAGGGGGTGGGGGACTGCGTGGCGGAGATCCGGACGGTGTGGTTCTGCTGCACGTACCGGACGGCCGGGTCGGCGGCGAGCCGCTTGGCGGCCGTCTCCGACATCCGGGCCTCGAAGCCGCGCAACGCGTTCGAGTACGTCCGGCCGATCGCGCCGCCGTGCCGGCCGGCGAGGCCACGCGCCTTCGCGCCGACCTCGGGGCGGCCGACCGCGCTGTCCTCGAAGACGACGATGTACGAGTTGTCGACGGCGGTCGCGCCACCGGCGAGCAGGATCCGGCCCTCGGCCGGCGCGGCGGTCGCGGGGGCGCCGATCGCCACGGTGGCTGCGGCGGCGGTGGTGGCCACGGCGAGACGCCAGCGGCGTCCTGTGGCGGGGGAGTCTGTCATCCCTCGGGGTGTTCCTTCCCTTGAGCAGCGCGCTTGTGGCGCGCCAATCGATCAAGGCTGATCGAGTGACGGGGATCGTATGGCACCCGAAGTCAAATTCGACGATGTCTTGACCTATTCGTGATCAAGAGGTCCGGGCGAACGCGGCGTCGAGGACGTCCAGCCCACGGGCCAGCTCGGCGTCGGTGATCACCAGCGGGGGCAGCAGGCGCAGCACGTTGCCGTACGTGCCGCAGGTCAGGGTGAGCAGACCGGCGGCGTGACAGGCCGCCGACACCGCCGCCGCGCCGGCCGGATCGGGCGTGAGGGTGCCCGGCCGGACCAGCTCGACGGCGAGCATCGCGCCCCGACCGCGCACCTCAGCCACCCGCGGATCCCGGGCCGCGACGGCGTGCAGTCGGGGCCAGGCCGTCGCCCAGATCCGCCGGGCCGCCGCGTCCAGCTCGCGCTCCCGCATGATCCCGATGCTGGCCAGCGCCGCCGCGCAGGCCACCGGGTTGCCGCCGTACGTGCCGCCGAGGCCGCCGACGTGCGCCGCGTCCATCAGCTCGGCCCGACCGGTCACCCCGGCCAACGGCAGGCCACCGGCGATGCCCTTCGCCGTGGCGACCAGATCCGGCACGACGTCCTCGTGCGCGCAGGCGAACCAGTCCCCCGTCCGGCAGAACCCGGTCTGGATCTCGTCGGCGACGAACACCACCCCGGCCGCCGTCGCCCACTCCCGCAGCGCCGGCAGGAAACCCCCGGCCGGTACGACGAAACCGCCCTCGCCCTGGATCGGCTCGACCAGCAGCGCGGCCACGTTCTCCGCGCCGACCTGCTTCTCGACCAGGTCGACCACCCGGGCCGCCGCGTCCGGGCCGGACAACCCGCCGTCGCGCAGCGGATACGACATCGGCGCCCGGTGCACCTCACCGGCGAACGGCCCGAACCGGTGCTTGTACGGCATGTTCTTCGCGGTCAACGCCATGGTCAGATTCGTCCGGCCGTGGTAGGCGTGCTCGAACGCCACCACCGCCGGGCGTCCGGTGGCGTGCCGGGCGATCTTGATCGCGTTCTCCACCGCCTCCGCGCCCGAGTTGACCAGCAGCGAACGTTTCTCGAAACCGCCGGGGGTGAGCGCGTTCAGCTCCTCGCAGACCGCCACGTACGACTCGTACGGGGCGACCATGAAGCAGGTGTGGGTGAACCGCTCCACCTGCGCGCGGACCGCCTCGACCACGGCCGGAGCGGCGTGCCCGACGTTGGTCACGGCGATGCCCGAGGCGAAGTCCAGCCACCGCCTGCCGTCCACGTCGGTGATCGTGGCCCCGACCGCGTGGTCCACGTACGAGCCGAGCACGCTGCCCACGCCCCGGGCCACCGCCGCCGTACGCCGCCGACGCAGCTCCTCG
Source organism: Micromonospora sp. WMMD882 (assembly GCF_027497255.1). Classification (NCBI taxonomy): domain Bacteria; kingdom Bacillati; phylum Actinomycetota; class Actinomycetes; order Micromonosporales; family Micromonosporaceae; genus Micromonospora; species Micromonospora sp. WMMD882. The sequence continues at coordinate 3,341,332 of NZ_CP114903.1, read as the reverse complement.
GAGAAGGTCACGGCTCAGCCCTCGATGTGGTGCATGACGTGCTTGACCCGGGTGTAGTCCTCCAGCCCGTACGCGGAGAGGTCCTTGCCGTGCCCGGAGTGCTTGAACCCGCCGTGCGGCATCTCCGCGACCAGCGGGATGTGCGTGTTCACCCAGACGCAGCCGAAATCCAGCCGCCGGGTCATCCGCATCGCCCGCCCGTGGTCCCGGGTCCAGACCGAGGCGGCCAGCCCGTACGGCACGCCGTTCGCCCAGCGCACCGCCGTGTCCTCGTCGTCGAAACGCTGCACGGTGATCACCGGCCCGAACACCTCCTCCTGGATGATCTCGTCCGGCTGACGCACCCCGGAGACCACCGTCGGCGCGTAGAAGAAGCCCCGCTCGCCGACCGGCGTGCCACCGGCCCGCACGCTCGCGTGATCGGGCAGCCGGTCCACGAAACCCCGCACCCGGGCCAACTGGGCGGCGTTGTTCAGCGGCCCGTAGAGCACGTCCGCGTCGTCCGGGCCGCCCGTCCGGATGCCCCTCGCCTGCTCGGTCAACGCGGCCACGAAATCGTCGTGCACACCCGGCCCGGCCAGCACCCGGGTCGCCGCCGTGCAGTCCTGCCCGGCGTTGAAGTAACCGGCCGCCGCGATCGCCTCGGCCGCCGCCGCCACGTCCGCGTCGTCGAACACCACCACCGGCGCCTTCCCACCCAACTCCAGATGGGTACGTTTCAGGTCCGTCGCGGCTGCCGCCGCCACCTCCCGGCCGGCCCGGGTCGAGCCGGTGATCGACACCAGCCGGGGCGTCGGGTGGGCGACCAGGGCCCGACCGGTGTCCCGATCCCCACAGACCACGTTGAGCACGCCCGGCGGCAGGAACTCGGCGGCGATCTCGGCCAGCAGCAACGTGGAGACCGGGGTGGTGTCCGACGGTTTCAGCACCACCGTGTTCCCGGCCGCCAACGCCGGGGCGACCTTCCACACCGCCATCATCAGCGGGTAGTTCCACGGGGTCACCTGGGCGCACACCCCGACCGGCTCGCGCCGCACGTAGGAGGTGTGACCGGCAAGGTACTCGCCGGCCGACCGGCCCTCCAGCAGCCGGGCCGCCCCGGCGAAGAACCGGAGCTGGTCGACCGCCGGGGGCAGCTCCTCGTCGGCGGTCAACTGGCGGGGCTTGCCGGTGTTGCGGACCTCGGCGTCGACCAGCTCCGCCGCCCGCGACTCCACCGCGTCGGCAAGCTTCAGCAGGGCCCGCTGACGTTCCGCGGGCGTGGTGTCCCGCCAGCTCTCGAAAGCGGTCGCGGCGGCGGAGGCCGCCCGGTCCACGTCCGCCGCGCCCGAGACCGGGGCCTGCGCGAACACCTCACCCGTGCACGGGTCGACCAGGTCGGCGTACCCGCCGTCGACCGGGTCGACGTAGCCGCCGTCGACGAAGTTGCGCAGCCTCTGCAGATCACTCATGGAAGTCTCCGGGGTGGTCGGGCTTCTGCGGCGGTAATCGCGGCCGTCCTGCCATCTTGGCCACCGAATCCGAGGCAGACAAGGGCAGGCACGACCGTTTCCGTGAAGTCGGTGGGTCCACCGGGAATTTCGTGGTCCTCTACGCTTGGCGGGTGCAGTCGCGTCCCTTCTTCGTCGCCGGGCGACCCGTCCACGGCGACGGCGAGCTGACCGTCCACCACCCGTACGACGGGCGGGCGGTCGGGCGTACCACGCACGCCACGCCCGAGCAGGTCGAAGCGGCAGTCGCGGCAGCCGCCGCCGTGGCCACGGAGGCCGCGGCCCTGCCCGCGCACGTCCGCGCGGCGGCCCTGGACCACGTCTCCCGCCGGCTCGCCGAACGGGCCGACGAGACCGCCCGGCTGATCACCGCCGAGAACGGCAAGCCACTCAAGTGGGCGCGGGCCGAGGTGGGGCGGGCCGTCTCCACCTTCCGCTGGGCCGCCGAAGAAGCCCGCCGGTTCACCGGCGACCTGCAACGCCTCGACACCGACCCCACCGCCACCGGGCGGATCGCCCTGGTCCGGCGGGTGCCCCGGGGCCCGGTGCTCGGCATCACCCCGTTCAACTTCCCGCTCAACCTCGTCGCCCACAAGGTCGCGCCGGCGCTGGCCGTCGGCGCGCCGATCGTGGTCAAACCCGCCCCGGCCACCCCGCTGACCGCGCTGCTGCTCGGCGAGCTCCTCGCCGAGACCGGGCTGCCGGAAGGCGTCTTCTCGGTGCTGCCACTGCCCAACGAACGCGCCGCCGGGCTGGTCGCCGACCCGAGACTGCCGGTGGTGTCGTTCACCGGCTCCGGGCCGGTCGGCGCGGCCGTCCGCCGGGCCGCGCCCGAGAAACACGTCACCCTCGAACTCGGCGGCAACGCGGCGGCGGTGATCTGCGAGGACTGGAACACCGACGAGGACCTCACCTACGCCGCGCACCGGATCGCCACCTTCGCCAACTACCAGGCCGGGCAGTCGTGCATCGCCGTGCAACGGGTCTACGTGCACGAATGGCTCTACGACGCGTTCCTGCCCAGACTGGTCGCCGCCGTCGAGCAGCTACGCCTCGGAGACCCGGCCGACGAGACGACCGACGTCGGCCCGCTGATCTCCGTCCAGGCCGCCGAGCGGGTCGAGTCCTGGGTGGACGAGGCGGCCGTCGCCGGCGCCACCATCGAGGTCGGCGGACGCCGGGACGGCAGCAGCTACCCGCCGACCGTGCTCACCGGGGCGCCGGCCGACGCCAAGGTCAACACCGAGGAGGTGTTCGGGCCGGTGCTGGTGGTCACCCGGGTCGCCCACGACCGGGCCGCCTTCGCCGCCGTCAACGACTCCGCGTACGGGCTCCAGGCCGGCGTCTTCACCCACCGCGTCGACGTCGCCTTCGCCGCCGCCCGCGCCCTGGATGTCGGCGGCGTGATCGTCGGCGACGTGCCGTCGTACCGGGCCGACCAGATGCCGTACGGCGGGACCAAGGGCAGCGGGGTGGGCCGCGAGGGCGTCCGCAGCGCCATGGACGACTACACCGAACCCCGGGTGCTGGTGCTCACCGGCGTGCAGGTGTAGCGCCCTCGTCCGAGGGCTACCAGGTGCCGTCGTCGTGCACCCGGGCGGGGGCTCGCCCGAGCAGGAGCGTGGTGAGGGCGGCGTCGACGTCCGGACCGAGGAACCACTCACCGGCCTGGTCGAGGGCGAAGATCCGACCCCGCTCGTCGACCGCGAGGATGCTGTCCTGCCGCTCCGTACCGATCGGAAACAGCCGTACGCCCAACACCCGCCCAAAATCCACCAGACTGGCCACACTGTGCGCGACCGGCAACGGATCCACCTGGAAGCGGGAGATCCAAACCGCTTCACCCGGACCGCGACGTCCGCTGGAAAGGCTCGGGAAAGCGGTCAGAGCCTGGAGAGCGGCAGGGAACCGAGGGAGCTGAGCGGAGCCGACCACTGCCTCGCAGGTCTCGTCGATGGCCGCTTCTGCCAGCAACTCGTCACCGAATTCCGGTCGCCAGCCGGCGGCGGCGAGGGAGTGGGCGACCTCGGCTGGGAAGCGGTTCGGGTCGGGGAGGGGCTGGGGGTCGGGCCGCCACGGCTCGACGTAGGCCAGGTCGGCCCACGGCCGTAGGCGCAGGTGGACCAGCGCGGTCAGACACGAGTCGCAGGGACGGTCCGCCGGGCCGCCGGCCGGATCACCCGGCTCACGTACCCGGAAGATCTCCAACCGGGCGGTCTCCAGCAGCGCGAGGTACTCCTCGAAGTCCAGCGGCGGCTGACCGGCGAGCGCGCGTTGGTGGTCGTACTCGTGCAGCACGTCGGAGACGACGACCAGCTCGGCGTGCCGATCGCCGCCCCGGACCAGGTGTCCGGTGGGCACGCTGCTCAGGTAGCCCTGGATCATCGGGTGGTGGTTCACCTCGACGTCGCCCTTCGCGCCCTGGGCGACGTAAGTCCGGCCGTCGACGGTGAGGTGCGCGGCCGTACCGGGCGTCGGCAGGCGGTGGATCTCCCGCAGCAGTTGGGCGGCCGGGTCGACGGTACGCGGCGCGCGCTGGCTGGGCCGACGCTGCCGGTACGTCTGTGCGACGATCTCCGCCGGCAGTCGTGGCCAGTGGCTGACCTCGCCGGTCTCCCGGTCGACCACCGTGGTCGGCAGGTCGCCCGGAACGGTCGGGACGCCACCCGCCACCGTGGACGAGATGACGTAGCCGACGTCGAACTCCTCGACCACGGGGACGCACTCGTGGCCGAGGCGCTGCGAGTCGCGTCGCGCCCAGACGGAGGCGAGCTGCTCGGCCTGCTGACGGTCGATCACGCGCTGAAGTTACCGGACCCCCACGGAGTCGCGGTGTCCCGGTATGGTCTGCCCTACCCAAGGTGACGGGAGGCGGCGTTGACGGAGAGCGCGGACCGGGACGCCAACCGCGGGCTACGGGCGCGGTTCGACGAGGTGTACGGCCAGTACCAGCAGTTGCGGTCCGGTCTGGACGAGCTTCAGGCCCGGCTGGCCGAGCTGCGGGTGACGGAGCGTTCCGACGACGGCCAGGTTACGGCCACTGTGGGTGCCCGCGGGCAACTGATCTCCGTCGAGATGGCTCCGTCGGTGTTCCAGAGTCGGGACGCCCAGGCGTTGAGTCGGAAGACCACCAGGACGATCCAGAAGGCCACCGAGGCGGCGATGGCCGCCACCCAGAAGCTCGTCGCCGGCTACCTGCCCGCTGATTCGGGCTCGATGGACTTCGTGCGGACCGGCGACTTCGGCGCTCTGCTCAGCCGGGCGGACGCGGTCATGGGGCACGGTGGTGAGCGGCGTGACTGACGGGCAGCTCTGGCTCGACCCGGAGCGGGCTCGACGGGGCGGCACGGATCTCTCCCTCGCCGGTCGCGCGGTCAAGGCCAAACGGGACGGCCCGGGCGCGGAGATCGCGACCGCCAGCGCCCGGCAGCCCTGGGGTGGGGACGACATCGGCGCGGCGTTCGAGAAGACGTACCGGGGATTCGAGGCGACGCTGCTGCGTGCCTGGGACGGCCTCGGTCGGCACATCGACGGCCTCGGCGCGGCCGTGGTCGAGTCGGTACGGGCCAACGTGGAGACCGACGCGGCCAACGCGGGCCGCCTCAACCGGGTGAGCAACCAGCGTCGGCACGATGTGCCCTGACCGGTCAGGGGAGCCGGTGTGACCGTACTGCCGAGCCCCATCCCGCACCCCCTCGACTTCTGCCCCTGGCAGTTGCCGGGCTGGGTCTACGAAGCCCTCGACTGGGTGGTCGGCGTCGAGTGGCCGGAGGGTAACGAGAAGGCCGTCTGGGACCTCGCCGACAAGTGGTACGGCGTGGCCGCGACCCTGGCCGGCCCACGTGCCGACGCGATCACCGCCGCCAACGAGGTGCGCAGCGGGTACGGTGCGGTCGGCGCGGTCGCGGAGGCTTTCGACACCGCCTGGAAGAAGGTGGCCGACGGGGACGAAGCCCCACTGCCGCTGCTGCTCGCGGTCAGCACCGACCTCGGTCGCCTGGTCGAGGAGTGCGGCTGCGACATCGAGGGAGCCAAGCTCGAAGTCTGGATCGAGCTGGGCATCCTGGTGGTCGAGCTGCTCGGGATGGCGGTGGCGGTGGTGCTCACCGCCGGCGCCGCGTCCCCGGCCGCCGCCGCGGCGATCACCGCGACCCGCTTCGTCGTCCAGCAGATCTTCAAGAAGCTCATCGCCCAACTCGCCCGCAAGACCCTCAAGAAGGGGATGAAGGAAGCCACCGAGCGGGCCGCCAAGCAGGTCACCAGGGACGGGCTGCGTGGGCTGGGCCGCAACGCGCTCCGGGGCGGGTTGTTCGAAGCAGCCGAAGAGGGCGGCGTGAACCTCGCCGTCCAGGGCTACCAGAACTCGACCGGCCGACGGGACGGCCTGGATCTCGCCGATCTGGGCACGTCCACGGTGGGTGGCTTCGCGGGCGGGGCCGCCGCGCCGCTCGCCGGCCTCGGTCGGCACGCCACCAGCCGGGGCGGGCGGATCGCCGAGCACTTCGGGCGCGAGATGGGCGGCGAGGTGATCGCCGAGCAGGCCGCGAGCCTGGCGACCGGGGGCGGGTTCATCGGCCTGGAGGACGCGGCCCGCGCCGCCGCGTCGGGCGCCACCGGCTCCTCCGTCGGCCAGGCCGACGCCGCCCTCCAGGCCCGGTTGGACGGCCGGCTGAGCGCGCTCGCCGGTCCGTCGGCTGGTCCGTCGACCGCTCCGAACCTGCCGAGCCACACAGGACCGCCTACGGTCCCGACCGTCCCGATGTCGGAATCGTTCTCGTCGGCTCTCCCGAGCCAGCGTGGCCCGTCCGACCTGGGTGGCGCGCAGGGCAGCGCGGACCCGGTGATGACGCGGACCGTCATGACGGACCCGGCACCCGCCCCGGCACCGGTGGAGACCAGGGGCACGAGTTACGTTCCGATCGATCTGCCCGACCCGACCCAGCATCTTTCCGAGCCCGTCTCCCGATCGGTAGCGCCCGAGCCGACGACCGTCACGCCCCGCACCGTCGACCCGGTGACCAACGGTCCCGCGCCGGCTCCGGTGACCTCGGCACCGACACTGTCGGCTGTCACCGTCGAGCCGACGCTGTCCGCGTCCCCGACGATCACCGCTGCGCCGGTCGAGCCGCCCGGGACGAACAGCGGGACCACGCCGTCCACCACCTCGGCCGTGACCACCACGAGCGCCCCGACCGCCGCTACCACAAGCGCCCCGAGCGTCACCACCGCGAGCGCACCGACCGTTACCACTGCGCCGCCGACTGCCCCGGGCCCCGCGCCGAACATGCCGCCCGGCCCTGCTCCGACGACCACCCCCGGTCCGGGCCCAAGCGTGCCCGCCCCCGCCCCGGTGGTGGCCACGACATCCAGCCTGACCAGCGCATCCGCGCCGGTGACGACCGGTCTGTCGACACCTACGGTCACCTCGAACCCGCCCGGGCCGCGCACCCATCCGCCGACGACCGGGGCGCCCATCTCACCGCACCCTCAGCAGGGCGGCACCGCAGGCACGGCCCCGGGCCGGCCGGACACCCCACCGCTCAACGACCTGTCCCTGCTGGAGGTGCTGGCCCCGAAGACCTCCCGAGCGCAGGCCGACCCGGAGCCGACTCCGCCGCCCACCCCGGGTCCGACGACCGAGCCCGTTATCAGGAGCCGCGAGTGGTACGAGGCCCGGTGGGCGGCCGACCGCGAAGCGCTCGAACGCCGTCGCTACCAGGGCTACTTCAACGACCAACGCGCCTGGTTCGAGGAGAACAGGCGAATCGATGAAATTGCGCGACTGAGGCAGGCGGCCCAAGCACACGAAACAAGAGCGCGGCGATGGGCTATAAAGGCGAACGAGTTTGACCGCGCGGGCAATCAAGAGATGGCCAGATGGTGCCTGCGGGTGTCCAACCGAGAACTTCGTGACTCGTTCCGTGAACAGGACCTTGTAGAGGCAATACTCGAGGGCCGCATTAAGCCCGAGGTCACCTACGTCGAGAACGAGGCTCATTTTGAGCGGATCAACGACGATGTGGCGGAGTTGGCGGCCGGTGGGGTGGAGACCGGTGACCGGTCTGCGCTGACCGGGGACGACGACCCGCCGTCGAGCGACCAGTTCCGCCCGTACGGGCAGCGGGGCGGGCTGCGTCCGCCGCTGGCCCTGCACCAGACGGACCTGGAACGGGCGGTGCCCCGGGAACCTGACGGGACCGTGACCCGGACCGCCGACCCTCGGCAGGGCAAGTGGTTCTACCTGGTCAACGACGGTGGGCCGAGCGCCGACTCGACTCGTTCGATCAACTGCCTCGACTGCACCCTGTCCCTCTACGAGACCTGGGTGCACGGGCGCCCCCGGGTTTCCGCGCCGCGTACCTTCGACGGCTACCTGAACGGCGACGTCAACCGGCCGGTCAACGGTGAGACGGGCGGGCCGGGGCGGGTCGAGCGCGCCACGGGCGGCACGTACCAGCAGGTGGTGGCGTCGAGCGGGACGCCGGCCGCCGCCCGCCAGCAGGTGTTGCAGGGGTACGCCGATCTGCGCCGGCAACTGCTCTCCGGCGGCCACGGGAGTTTCGCGTTCATCGTCAACACCTGGGAGGCCGGTGGCGCGCACGCCTGGGTGGCGTTGAACCAGAACGGCACCGTCCTGTACCTCGATCCGCAGGTGGGCGTGGTGTCGGACCGTCCGCCGTACGGGCACCGGGGGGTGCCGAACCCGGCCAACGTGGTCGGGTTGGAGGCGCTGGTCGTCGGTCCGGACGGCCGGCCGATGCCACTGCCGGGTCGTGGGCCGGGCGAGTACAGCGAGCGGCAGGTAGCTCCGGGCCCGAACGCGGCGCCTCCGGGGACCGACCCGCTACGCACTCCCGGTGGCAACCCCGACCGGCACGCCCCGGCCGGTCCTCCCGGTCCGACCTCCGAGCCGGCCGAACCCACCCCCGAGGAGGTACGCGCAGCGCGTGACCAGGCACACCAGGATCGGATCGCCGCCGGGCTGCCGGTCGCCACGGTCATCGGATCAGCGACCGATCTTGACACGCTGTTCACCACCGGCGTCCAGCCCGCTGACCTTGCGGCCGAGCTGGACCCGACGGCGCTGCGGCGACTCGTCCCGCAGCTGGACGAGCGGGCGGCACACGATCTGACCCGGCTGTTCGCCGAGCCGCGCGTACGGCAGATGCTCCAGGACACCTGGCGGACGCCGCCGGACGACAAGCCGTTGCTGGCCGAGACGCTGGTCCGGCAGTTGACGCAGCGGCCGGACCTGGTGCGGATGATCCTCGCCACGCCGGAGCTGCTGGTCTCGCTCACCGCCCGTCCGCTCACGTTGCACCATCTGGCCAGCTATCCGGAAGCCATCGACGTCCTCGGTTCGGTGCTCGACGACATCGCGGTACGCGGCGCGGAAGTCGTCGCCGCCGAGCCGGTGCTCCCTCCGGAGCCGACCCCACTGACCCCCGACCAGGTGGCCATCAGCGACTCCGCAAGGATCTCCAAGAAGAATGTTCGGCAGCCCGGTTTCGACGTGCGGCGACGTGAGGACCCGGACTACCGGCGACGTTATCTGGACGATTTGTACCTGGCTGCGGCCCATGCCCAGCAAGAACTGACCGGGCTAGCTCTTCGGCTCGCTGGCGAGGGAGAGCGGAAAGTGGGCGAGGCCGATTGGCGCAGGGAACCCAAGGACCGCCAGCGGGCCGAGGACAAGATCGCCAAGTACGGCGGCGAGGTGTCCCGTCTACTCGACCTCGCGGCAGCCAAGATTGAGTTCAGTTCACTCGGTGACGTCTATCGGGCGCTGGCTGCCCTGCGGGAGGAGCCGGAAGTTGAAATCATCCATCTTCGTGATCGCTTTCGAAATCCGCAGGACAGCGGCTACCGGGACATCCAACTTCAGTTGCAAATGTCCAACGGGCATATCGCGGAATTTCGACTTCATCTGGCAGCCCTCGACGAGGTGGCGAAATGGGAACATGCTCTCTATGAGGTGCGGAGGGACCTTGACGCAGTCGCCCGGGAGGCGACGAGAGAGTTGTCAGTTGCCGAGAGGGCTGTCCGTGACAGTATCCTTCGGCGTGAGCAAGGACTTTTCTGGCAAGCCCTGTCAGATGCGTCGAGGGGAGTAAAGGCGTGACCGGTGCCCGTGGCCTGTTCCTGCCAAACTATTATGAATACTATGGGGCCCCGGTGAAAATTGTGGAGACGGAGACGGGCGGGATGCGCGCGTGGAAGCTCTCCTCGCGTCACGGGGGCTGGGAGGCCGCGAACGACATCATCGACGAGATCCTCTTCGCGGTCGGTGGGGAGATCTTCGTGCTTCCCCGTGAGGAGTTCGTGCAGGAAGTCGAGCGTTATCGGGCATATTACCTTTCCGGTGAGGGGCCTGTCTTCGCGCTCTACGAGACGGTCGACGCGGTGATCACGCAGGCCGAGGACCGGGAGAAGCGGTACCTGAACGACGACGAGTTGGCCTTGGTGCACGGGATCCGCCGTAAGACGTTCGTCATGTTCGAGGAGCAGCTTCAGCGCCAGGGCGACCCGGGCGCCGACCCGTCCGTGGCGCAGCCGCAGGAGTGAGCCGTCGCCTCTGCGCTCGCGCCCCGGGCGGCATCGTCGTCTCGCCCGAGCGGGCGGTGGCTCCAGCGTGAGGACCAAGCGTTGCTGCCGGGTCGGTGAAGCCGTGCAGATCCGGCCTCGCGGCCGTCCGAGACGCCGGTGGCCAGCCAGAACCCCCGTCGACACGCCCGGACGGGCATCCGCCCACGGCACCCGGTCGGCCGTAGCGTTGACCTTCGTCCGGTATCAGCCGCTCTGGTCGGGGAGCGGTGGACGCCGCACGGCAGGGGTCCGGCGTTTCCCGGGCAGCCGTGCGCGTCGCCGGAGTGGACAGGCGGCGAGGCGGTCGGAAGGGCGGGTGGTGATGAGCGTTCTGCGCCCAGGTGACGAGAAGTACCACTACAGCGACGGCTCGCACCGGTGGATTCCGCCGGACCCGGACTACGACCAGGTGGTCTGGGAGGAGCAGGTACGCCAGCATCAGCGTTGCCACCTCGGCGGCGAGCTGCCGCAGGACAACGCCCCGACCGCCCGTTCCCCGGAGTTTCGGGAGTAGCCGCCGGAATACGGCCGACGGATGAGCCACGACCGACTCGAGATCCCTGATATCGCGGTGTGGGCGGCGACGGGACACCCCGATTTCATGGAAGACGAGTTGATCATGCGGGGCGGGGCCGGGGCGCGGTGTCGCGTCGCCGGCCAGACTTCGCGGAAGGCGAGTCGATCATGCGCGGCGCGGCGGCGGGGTGGCGCGCGGCTGAGCCGCTGAGCTGCCCGGACTAATGAAGCGGGTAACCCTCGACACATGTGGAGCGCTCGATGACGAGAGCGGATCAGCGTCCGGTAGTAGCCTGACGGCCGGACCCCACCCGGGGAGAAACGGCGAGGTGATCATGGCGGTACGTCGGGGAGTGGCGCGACTGGCGGTGGCCTGCGCGCTGCTGGGCGGCGTGTTGGTGGTCGGCGCGACGCCGGCGCTGGCCGATGACGACTCGGTCCGGGTGCGGTCGTCCGGCAGCTTCACCGCCGGCGGCTCGGCCGGTTCCGTGTCGGTGGAGGTCCGTAAGCGCAGTGAGGGCTGTGTCCTGGTGCGCACCGGGCTGCGGATGCGGCTGGACGGGGTGCGCTCCGACCAGGTCGAGGTGCAGGTGGCCACGGGCGGCCAGTGGTCGCCGGTGCCCGTCTCCGGCGCCGGCTTGTTGACCACCGGCCGGACCGCACCGGGCGACCCGAGGCTCTGCAAGGGTAAGAAGGTCACCGTCAAGTACCGGGTGACCTTCCTGCCCGGCGCCCCGGGGGGCCGGCTGACCGTCGCGGGGGACGCGGTGGCCTCCAGCGGGCAACTGATCGGGCGTGACGCCGACACCGCCAATGTCAAGGGCGGTCGGAACGCGAGCCCCAGCCCGACCCCCACGGAGAAGCCGACGCCCACGCCGACGCCGAGTCCGGACCCCACCGAGGATCCCGCGAGCGGGCAGCCGGCGGCCCAGTCGACGCTCGCGGCGGCGGTGGGCTCCCGCGGTGGGCAGGCCGCCGAAGGAGGCGGTTCGGGTGGCCTGTCCCTGGTGATGGTTTTCGGTGTGGGCATGGTGGTGGTCGGGGTCGGGCTGATCGTCCTGCTGATCCGCCGCTCCCGCGCCGACCGTCGGAACAGCGCGGACCGCGGCGACAGCGGGGGCCGTCCGGACGGCGCGGACCTACGGGGCGACGGGACGGTACCGGTACCCGGCGCGCCGGACATTCCGCTGCCCCGCAACCCGGGCGGCACCACCTACCGTTCGGGCGGCGGCTACCCGGGCGCTGCCCCGCAACCCGCGGGCTACCCGGGCGCTGCCCCGCAACCCGCGGGCTACCCGGGCAGCCCGTCGCCGTCGGGCGGTCATCAGGTTGGGCCGGCCCGGGGCACGGTCTACCCGTCGGGTGGGGCGGGCCAGGGGCCCCCGGCTCCGAAATCGTCGCCGGGTACGGTCTATCCGGCCTCGAACGCCGGTCGTCCGGGTACGTCGCCGCCCCCGGAGCCCTCCGGCGGCGGGGACTCGACGAGCGTGATGCCTCGCCTACCCGAGTAAAAGGCGAACCCTCCGATACGCTCTGTGTCGTTGACGACCAGCGACAAGGGAGCGAAACCGGTGTCTGATCTGTCCCAGATCGTGAAGGCGTACGACGTCCGAGGGACGGTGCCGGACCAGTGGGACGAACGGGTCGCCGAAGCCCTTGGCGCATCCTTCACCCATCTGCTGAACACCACCGGTGAGCCCGGCGATCAGGTGGTCGTGGGGTACGACATGCGGGCCACCTCGCCCGGCCTGGCCGCCGCCTTCGCCGCCGGGGTGCGCGCCGAGGGCCGTACGGTGATCGAGATCGGGCTGGCGTCCACCGACATGCTCTACTACGCCTCGGGGGCGCTCGGCCTGCCCGGCGCGATGTTCACCGCGAGTCACAATCCGGCTCGTTACAACGGCATCAAGATGTGCCGGGCCGGGGCGCGGCCGATCGGGCAGGACACCGGCCTGGCCGAGATCCGCGACCGTGCCCAGGCGCTGCTGGACAAGGGCGAGGCCGCGCCCGTCGGGGAGCCGACCGGGCCGGTCGTGCCGCGTGACCTGCGTCCCGAGTACGCCGCCCACCTGCGTGGACTTGTCGATCTGTCCGGCATCCGGCCGCTGAGGGTGGTGGTCGACGCCGGCAACGGAATGGGCGGGCACACCGTGCCCAGCGTGCTCGGCGACGCCGTGCTGCCGGCCCTGCCGTTGGAGATCGTGCCGCTCTACTTCGAGTTGGACGGCAGCTTCCCGAACCACGAGGCGAACCCGCTCGACCCGGCGAACCTGGTCGACCTCCAGCGGGCGGTCCGCGCGCACGGCGCGGACGTCGGGCTGGCCTTCGACGGGGACGCCGACCGCTGTTTCGCCGTGGACGAGCGGGGCGAGCCGGTCTCGCCGTCCGCGATCACCGCCCTGGTGGCCGCCCGGGAGCTGGCGCGGCACCCGGGCTCGACGGTGATCCACGGCCTGATCACCTCCCGCGCGGTGCCGGAGATCATCCGCGAGCAGGGCGGCGTGCCGGTGGTGGCCCGGGTCGGGCACTCCTTCATCAAGGCCGAGATGGCCCGCACCAACGCGGTGTTCGGCGGGGAGCACTCCGCGCACTACTACTTCCGGGACTTCTGGTTCGCCGACACCGGCATGCTGGCCGCCATGCACCTGCTGGCCGCCCTCGGTGGGCAGGAGCGCCCGCTGTCCGAGCTGGCCGCCGGGTACGAGCGGTACGTCGCCTCCGGCGAGATCAACTCTACGGTCGCCGACCAGGCCGCGAAGGTCGCCGAGGTGCGTGCCGCGTACCCGGAGGCGGAGGTCGACACGATGGACGGCCTGACCCTGCGCTTCGCCGACGGCGCCTGGTTCAACCTGCGTGCCTCGAACACCGAGCCGCTGCTGCGGCTGAACGTCGAGGGGCCCACCCCGGAACGGATGGCCTCGCTCCGTGACGAGGTGCTGGACCGGGTTCGCCGTTAAGATCGCGTGCGCCGGTCGGTCGGACCGATCGGTGAGACCACATACGTGGAAGGAGCCGCGCCATGGCCCTGGACCCGCAGTTGCTGGAGATCCTCGCCTGCCCGGACACGCACCACGCCCCCCTCGACTACGACCCGCAGGAGCAGACCCTGACCTGCACCGAGTGCCACCGGATCTTCGAGGTACGTGACGACGTGCCGGTGCTGCTGCTGGACGAGGCCCGCCCGGGGCGTTCGTCGTGATGGAGGGCACGGCCGGGGTCAGCGGCCACCGCGACGCCGACGAGGCGTCACTCGACAACGCGGACGCGCTCGCCGAGCAGGATCCGGGCGGCATGCTCCGGCACACCGCCTCCGCCGGGTCCCAGGTCCGTGAGACGGCCGCCCTGGCCGCCGAGGCGAACCTCCAGGTGCTCGCCGACGAGGGCCGGCCCCGTGCCGTGGTGATCGCCGGCATCGGCACCGCCGGGCGTACCGGGGACGTCCTGGCCACTGTCGCCGGGCCGCGCTGCCCGGTGCCGGTCATCCCGCACCGCAGCGCCGGGGTGCCCGGTTGGGTGGGCGCGGCGGACGTGGTGATCGCGGTCAGCGCGTCCGGGCGTAGCCCCGAGGCGTTGGGCGCGGCCGAGGCCGCGCACCGCCGGGGGGCCCGCCTGGTCGCGGTCGGGGCGCCGGACTCCCGGCTCCAGTCGGTGGCCGAGCGCGCCCGGGCCCCGTTCATCCCGGTGCCGCGCCGGGCGCCGGCCCGCGCCAGCCTCTGGGCGCTCACCGTGCCGGTCCTGCTCGCCGCCCGTACGCTCGGGCTGGTGAAGGTGAACGAGGCCGACCTGGCCGAGACGGCCGCCCGGCTCGACGCCGACGCCGACCGTTGCCGGCCGACCGCCGAGTCGTTCGTCAATCCGGCGAAGTCCCTCGCGCTCGGGCTGGCAGGCTCGATCCCGATCGTCTGGGGTTCGTCCCCGCTGGCCACCGTGGCGGCCCGGCGCTTCGGCGACACCCTGTCGGCGAACGCCCGCTACCCGGTGGTGGCCGGCGCGCTCGGCGAGGCCGGCCGGGGCCGGGTCGGTCTGCTCGACGGGGTCTTCGGCGGTCTGGTCGAGTCGAGTCGGGACATCTTCGCCGACCCGGACGACGAGACCGACGGCGCGACCCGGCTGCGGGTGGTGCTGCTGCGCGACGGCGGCCTCAACGCCGACGACGACTCCGACGAGCCGCTCGCGGTCGAGGAGCGTCGGGCCGACGCGGTGCAGACCCTCGCCGAGCGACGCGGGGTGCGCTGTGACGTGGTGACCGCCGAGGGCGGTTCCGCGTTGGAGCGGTTGGCGTCCCTGGTGGCCGTCCCGGACTTCGCCTCGGTCTACCTGGCCCTGGCACACGGTCTGGACCCGATGGCGGTGCCCGCCGTCACCGAGATGAAGGAGCTGGCGAACCAGTGACCGAGTGGACCCCCCGGCGCGGCGGCACACCGCCGCCCGCCGCCACTACCTACCGGCGCGGCGCGACAGCGCCGTACGCCGTCCCGACGTCGGTCGGCGTGCCGCCGCCGTACGTCATCCCCTCGACGCCGGCCGGAGCGGCGGCGTGAGCGCCGGCGGCGGCACCAGGGCGATCGTGGCCGCGCTGCTGGCCAACGCCGGCATCGCGGTGACCAAGTTCGTCGCGTTCCTGTTGACCGGGTCGTCGTCGATGCTCGCCGAGTCGATCCACTCGGTCGCGGACTCCGGCAACCAGGGCCTGCTGCTGCTGGGTGGCCGCCGGGCCCGACGGGCGGCCACCCCGCAGCACCCCTTCGGGTACGGCCGGGAGCGCTACGTCTACGCGTTCATCGTGTCGATCGTGCTGTTCAGCGTCGGTGGGCTCTTCGCGCTCTACGAGGCGTACCACAAGGCGCAGCACCCGGAGCCGATCACGAGCTGGCACTGGGTGCCGGTGACGGTGCTGGTGGCCGCGATCGTGATGGAGTCGTTCTCGTTCCGGACGGCCATCGTGGAGTCCAACCACGTCCGGGGCAAGGCGACCTGGGTGCAGTTCGTCCGGCGGGCCAAGGCCCCGGAGCTGCCGGTGGTGCTGCTGGAGGACCTCGGCGCGCTGGTCGGGCTGGTGCTCGCGTTGATCGGTGTCGGAATGACGCTGATCACCGGGGACGGCATGTGGGACGCGGCCGGCACCGCGGCGATCGGTGTCCTGCTGGTGATCATCGCGATCGTGCTGGCGATCGAGACGAAGAGCCTGCTGCTGGGTGAGGGCGCGGAGCAGCAGGACGTGACGGCGATCGAGAGGGCCGTCTGCGACGGTCCCGAGGTCGAGCGGATCATCCACATGAAGACGCTCTACCTGGGCCCGGAGGAGCTGCTCGTCGCCGCCAAGATCGCCGTACCGCCGTGGGAGACGGCCGACGATCTGGCCAGGGGCATCAACGCGGTGGAGGCGCGGATCCGGGCGGCGCTGCCGGTCGCCCGGGTCATCTACCTGGAGCCGGACATCTACTCGGCCGCCGCCGCCCGACAGGCCGGGAAGACCGCCGACCCCGCCGGGGACGCCGCCGACCCCGCCGGGGACGCCGCAGGTCAGGCCGGGGAGGACACGGCTCGGGCCGGGGACGTGGCCGGGCAGCCGGAGCGCGCCGGGGCCGTTCCGGCGGGCAACGGCGTCGCCTCGGGGTCCACGACCGGCGACGGGTCGCCCGGGCACTGATCATGGAGCTGCTGCACGGGCCGGTCCGGGACTACGCGTGGGGGTCCCGGTCGGCCCTGGCCGAGTTCCAGGGCCGGCCCGTGCCCAGCGTCGGCCCGGAGGCGGAGCTGTGGCTGGGCGCCCACCCGGGCGCGCCGGCCAGTGTCGACCGCGACGGGGCACGGGTGAGCCTGCTCGACCTGTTGACCGCCGACCCGGACGGCTGGCTCGGCAAGCAGGTGCTCGACCGGTTCGGCCCGCGACTGCCCTTCCTGCTCAAGGTGCTGGCCGCCGACGCGCCGCTGAGCCTTCAGGTCCACCCGGACGCCGAGCAGGCCCGCGCCGGTCACGCCGCCGAGCAGGCCCGCGCCGCCGCCGAGCAGGCCCGCGCCGCCGGGGGGCGGGCCGGTGTCGGCGGGCCGGGGCAGTCCGGTGACGCCGCCGGGGGGCGGCCCCGCAACTACGTCGATCCGCACCACAAGCCGGAGTTGCTGGTCGCGCTCACCCCGTTCGAGGCGTTGTGCGGGTTCCGGGACCCGGGGGCCTCGGCGGAGGCGTTGGCCGGGTTCGGCGTACCCGCGCTGACGCCGGTGGTGGCCGCGTTGCGCTCCGGCCGTTGCGGGCTGCGTGAGGCCGTACGTCTGCTGCTCGGCTGGCCGACGGCGGAGCGGGCCGGGCTGGTCGGCGCGGTGCTGGCGGCGGAGGTCGCCGGCCCGGACGCGGACCTGGTCGGCGCGCTGGCCGCCCGCTATCCGGACGATCCGGGGGTGCTGGTCGCGGTGCTGCTGCACCACGTCCGGCTCGCGCCCGGCGAGGCGATCTGGATGCCCGCCGGCAACCTGCACGCCTACCTGCGGGGCACCGGGGTGGAACTGATGGCGGCCAGCGACAACGTGCTGCGGTGCGGGTTGACCCCGAAGCACGTGGACGCCGCCGAGGTGCTCCGGGTCCTGCGTTTCGAGGTGCTCGACGATCCGGTGCTCGTCCCGGAGCGGGTCGCGCCCGGCGTGCTGACCTGGCCGGTGCCGGTTGATGATTTCGTGCTCTATCAGGTGACCGTGTCGGAGGGCGGCTCGCCGGTGGCGCTGCCGCTGCCCGGCCCCCGGGTGGTGCTGTGCGGGGCGGGCGCGATCACGGTGAGCGACGACACCGGTTCGGTCACGCTGGGCCGGGGGCAGGCCGCCGTCGGCGCGGCGGGCGTCGGCCCGTTGCTCGTCGACGGCGCGGGTCAGGCGTACGTGGCCGCCGCTGGTCTGCGCTGACGTCCGTTCCGACGGTCGTCGACGACCATCGACCGGGGTGTTCCCGACCACCTTCTACCTCAGAAAAACCACAGATAATCGGGCGCAACACGCATTACCGATATTCCTGAAATGCTTGACTTGCCCATCCCGCAGTGTGAACCTGTGAGTACGCACCGTTGTCGCGACGCAGGTCCGGGGGCGGGCGGGGAACCAAACCGGGGGGATGCGCGGGGCGGCCGATGCTGGACGGGTACTCCGTCCGGGCTCGACCGCCCCGCGCGCTGTCTCGCGTAAGGTGGAGAGTCGCTTAGGATTTCTCGTTCCGACAGGAGCTTTCATGACCAGCACCCTCCCGGCGTCCGCGAGCAGCGCGTCGTCCGAGACCCGGCCGCGCACCCTCGCGGAGGGCGACTTCAAGGTGGCGGATCTGTCGCTCGCCGAGTTCGGACGCAAGGAGATCCGGCTCGCCGAGCACGAGATGCCCGGCCTGATGGCCATCCGCCGGGAGTTCGCCGACGCGCAGCCCCTGCGGGGGGCCCGGATCACCGGTTCGCTGCACATGACCATCCAGACGGCCGTGCTGATCGAGACGCTGGTCGCGCTGGGCGCGGAGGTCCGCTGGGCCTCCTGCAACATCTTCTCCACCCAGGACCACGCCGCCGCGGCCGTCGTGGTCGGCCCGGAGGGCACCCCGGAGGCCCCGGCCGGCGTCCCGGTCTACGCCTGGAAGGGTGAGACCCTCCAGGAGTACTGGTGGTGCACCGAGCAGGTGCTCAACTGGCCGGGCGACCACGGGCCGAACATGATCCTCGACGACGGCGGGGACGCCACCCTGCTGGTCCACAAGGGCGCCGAGTTCGAGTCCGCCGGCGCCGTGCCGCCGGTCGAGTCCGCCGACTCCGAGGAGTTCGCGGTCATCCTGGAGGTGCTGCACCGCTCGCTGGCGGAGGACGGCCAGCGCTGGACCCGGATCGCGGCCGGCATCAAGGGCGTGACCGAGGAGACCACCACCGGCGTGCACCGGCTCTACGAGATGCACCGCGCCGGCACCCTGCTCTTCCCGGCCATCAACGTCAACGACTCGGTGACCAAGAGCAAGTTCGACAACAAGTACGGCTGCCGGCACTCGCTCATCGACGGCATCAACCGGGCCACCGACGTGCTGATCGGCGGCAAGATGGCGGTCGTGCTCGGCTACGGCGACGTGGGCAAGGGCTGCGCCGAGTCGCTGCGCGGCCAGGGCGCCCGGGTCGTGGTGACCGAGGTCGACCCGATCTGCGCCCTCCAGGCGGCGATGGACGGCTACCAGGTCGCGACCCTCGACGACGTGGTGGAGCAGGCGGACATCTTCATCACCGCCACCGGCTGCTTCGACGTGATCACCAACGAGCACATGGCCCGGATGAAGCACCAGGCCATCGTGGGCAACATCGGTCACTTCGACAACGAGATCGACATGGCCGGCCTGGCCAAGCGGTCGGACGTCACGCGGGAGAACATCAAGCCGCAGGTCGACGTCTGGCGCTTCGACGACGGGCACGCGATCATCGTGCTCTCCGAGGGTCGCCTGCTGAACCTGGGCAACGCCACCGGGCACCCGAGCTTCGTCATGTCGAACTCGTTCGCCAACCAGACGATCGCCCAGATCGAGCTGTTCACCAAGACCGACGAGTACCCGATCGGCGTGTACGTGCTTCCGAAGCACCTGGACGAGAAGGTCGCCCGGCTGCACCTGGGGGCGCTCGGCGCGAAGCTGAGCACCCTCACCGACGAGCAGGCGGCCTACCTGGGCGTCTCGCCGGAGGGCCCGTTCAAGCCGGAGCACTACCGCTACTGAGCGCCCACCTCCGTCGGCGGGCACCTCGCTGACGGGCGGTCCCGGGCCGGGTCGGCTGGTCTTCCAGCCGACCCGGCCCGTCCTCATTCCGCCGCCAGATCCCGGAGCACGGGGTGTCGTGGCGCGGGGCCACCGCCATTTCCGCGATCTCGGAGTGGGCCAGCCCCGCCGGACGGCTCGGAGCGGAGCACGGCCCGCCCGGTCAGCGGGAGTCGCGGCGCAGGGCCGCCCGGACCCAGGTCCAGACGCACCAGAGCAGCCAGCCGACCGACACCGCCGCGGCCAGCGCCCGCAGGCGCAGCGCGCTGAGCAACAGCACGACGGCGAGCACGGCCAACCACGGGCCGAAGGTCCTCATGCCGGTCCTCTCGGTAGCTCGGCCGGACGGCCGGTTCGCGCCCGCCGGAGTAGTCGGTCAGGCGGTGCTGAACAGGGCATTTCTGTGGCAAGCTAGCCGGCGCGGGCGCCGCGCCGGTGGCACCGATCCCACGATGACGAACGGGGATGGAAATATTAGTCCCATGAGAGCACGGGTACTGGTGGTCGACGACGATCCTGCCCTGGCCGAGATGCTCGGCATCGTGCTGCGCAGCGAGGGGTTCCAACCCTCCTTCGTCGCCGACGGGGAGCGCGCCCTCGCCGCCTTCCGGGAGAACCGACCGGACATCGTCCTGCTCGACCTGATGCTGCCCGGGATGAGCGGCATCGACGTGGCCCGTGCGATCCGGGGCGAGTCGGGCGTGCCGATCGTCATGCTGACCGCCAAGAGCGACACCGTCGACGTCGTGCTCGGGCTGGAGTCGGGCGCCGACGACTACGTGGTCAAGCCGTTCAAGCCCAAGGAGCTGGTCGCCCGGATGCGGGCCCGGCTGCGTCGGGGTGAGGACGCCGCGCCGGAGATGCTCAGCATCGGGCCGCCCGACAACCAGATCGCCATCGACGTGCCCGCGCACACGGTGAGTCGCAACGGCGAGGAGGTCAAGCTCACCCCGCTGGAGTTCGACCTGCTGGTCGCGCTGGCCCGCAAGCCCCGCCAGGTGTTCACCCGCGAGGTGCTGCTGGAGCAGGTCTGGGGTTACCGGCACGCGGCCGACACCCGGCTGGTGAACGTGCACGTCCAGCGGCTGCGGGCCAAGATCGAACCGGACCCCGAGCGCCCGGAAATCATTCTCACCGTGCGGGGCGTGGGCTACAAGGCGGGTACGGGATAGCCTGGGGGCCACTGTGCGTGACTCCCCTGAACCCGCCGACCAGGCGACCTCCACCCACCGGCCCCGGGTCGGGCGGGAGCTCCGGCTCGCCCTGCTGACCTGGTTCGGGCAGGTGACGGCCGGCACCCGGCAGACCTGGCGGCGCTCGCTCCAGCTCCGTGTGGTGACCATCACACTGGTCACCTCCAGTCTGCTGGTCGGCGGGTTCGCGTACCTCATCGCCGACAAGATCACCGGTATCCTGCTGGAGAACGCGCAGGCCGACGTGCTGGTCCGGCTGACCAGCGGCCGGGAGTACTCCGAGAAGCAGTTCCGGGTGTTCGGCCAGCCGCAGGAGGCGAAGCTCCAGGAGACCCTCGACGGCACGGTGAACTACCTCGCCGGCGGGGGCGACCCGGCGCAGACCGGTGGTGTGGTGGTCGCCATCACCGCCGAACAGCACTCCGGCGTGCTCCGGCCGCGCACCTCGCCGGAGGCGGACGTGCGCCCCCTGCTCAGCGACGAGTTGCGGGCCGCCGTCGCCGACGGCCAGGTCGCCAACCAGATCCGCACCGGACGGCTCACCGGCGAGCAGGCCACCTACCTGGTGTACGGGTCACCGGTGCCGACCCGGTTCGGCCAGGTCGAGCTCTACTACTTCGTACCGCTGACCCGGCAGGCCGAGACGGCCGGTGACGCGCAGGCCACCGTGCTCGCCACCGGTGGCGCGCTGGTGCTGCTGCTCGGTCTGCTGGCCGGCCTGGTCACCCGGTTGGTGGTCAGCCCGGTCCGGGCGGCGGCCCGGACCGCCCAGCGGCTCTCCGCGGGGCTGCTGGACCAGCGGATGACCGTCGACGGCGAGGACGATCTCGCGCTGCTCGCCGCCTCGTTCAACCAGATGGCCACCAACCTCCAACGGCAGATCCTGCGGTTGGAGGAGATGTCCCGGATCCAACGCCGGTTCACCTCCGACGTCTCGCACGAGCTGCGTACCCCGTTGACCACGGTCCGGATGGCGGCCGACCTGATCTTCGCCGAGCGGGACGAGTTCGATCCGGCCGTGGCGCGCAGCGCCGAGCTGCTCCAGGCCGAGCTGGACCGCTTCGAGGAGCTCCTCACCGACCTGTTGGAGATCAGCCGCTTCGACGCCGGGTTCGCGATGCTCGACGCCGAGCCGACCGACCTGGTGCCGGTGGTGCACCGGGTCGCCGACCGGCTGGGCTGCCTGGCCGAGCGGGTCGGGGTCCCCCTGGAGCTCGACGTGCCGGCCACCCCGGTGATCGCCGAGGTGGATCCCCGCCGGGTGGAGCGGGTGCTGCGCAACCTGGTCGGCAACGCGGTCGAGCACGGTGAGGGCCGACCGGTCCGGATCACCCTCGCCGTGGACGAGACGGCGGTGGCGGTCACGGTCCGGGACCATGGGGTCGGGCTCAAACCGGGGGAGGAGAAGCTGGTGTTCAACCGGTTCTGGCGGGCCGACCCGTCCCGCGCCCGGCAGACCGGCGGCACCGGGCTCGGCCTCTCCATCAGCCTGGAGGACGCCCGGCTGCACGGCGGTTGGCTGGAGGCGTGGGGCGCGCCCGGCCAGGGCGCCCAGTTCCGGCTCACCCTGCCGGCCCGGGCCGGTGACCGGCTGACCGCCTCACCGCTGCGGCTGGTCCCCGTCGACGCCACGCTGCCCTTCGGCGGTCCCCGCCCCGGTGAGCTGCTGGCGATCGGCCCGGGCGGCGGTACCGGCCTGGCGATCGGCCCCGGCGGTGACGGCGGCCTGGCGATCGGCCCCGGCGGTCCGGCGGCCGGGTCGGGCGCGAGTGGCCGGTCGGTCGGGACGGGCGGGGGCGTCCGTGAGGTCGACCCGGCCGCGGGTGGCGCGTCGACGGCCGGGCCGGCGACCGGCGGTGACGGCGAACGGGCGGAGGTGACCCGGTGATCCGTCGGCTGCTCGGCCCGGTGCTGGTCGGCGTGCTGGTCGTCGGGGCGGCCGGGTGCGGCATCCCCAAGTCCTCCGAAGTGCGGGTGGACGGGCCGGGTCCGGTCGGCGAGGCCGGGTCGGTGAACGGCGGGACGAGCCAGCCGCCGACGCGGGGCGCCAGCGGCAGCGACGAGATCGCCTTCGTCAACAACTTCCTCTCCGCCGCGGCCGGGGAGGCGAACCGGGCGTACGCGCGGGTCCGCCAGTTCATCGCGCCGGAGGACCGGGACCAGCTCCAGGAGAAACAGGGCGCCGACTTCGCGGTGAACGTGGTGCGGGTGACCGGGGACCCGGTCACCCGGGTCAACCCGCAGGGCATCCCGGGTGAGGAGGCCACCTACTCGGTCTCGATCGACGTCCAGCAGATCGGGCTGCTGCGGGCCAACGGCACCCTCGCGCCGCCGGTGGCGACCGAGGCGTCGTACGAGATCAAGCTGCGGGGCGCCGCCCCGGCCGGCTCGGGGGACAAGGACGCCGGCTACTACGTGATCGACCCGCCCAGCGTGCTGCTGCTCAGCGACGAGGCCCTGCAGCAGTACTACCGCCCGAACGCGATCTACTTCTGGAACTCCGACCAGACCCAGCTCGTCCCGGACCAGCGGTACCTGCCCAGCGCGGTGCCGAGCCAGCGGTGGGTGACCGAGGCGGTCGGCTGGCTGACCGACGGCCCGGCGGAGTGGCTCACCCCGACGGTCACCCGGCTGCCCGACGACGCGCGCCTGATCAACAACGCCACCGAGACGGACGGCCGGTGGGAGATCAACATGACCATGTCGGGTGAGGACGATGAACAGCTCGACCGGCTGGTCACCCAGCTCGCCTGGTCGCTGTCGGAGGTCGACGGCCCGCTGGAGCTGAAGGTCCGCAACCAGACCCGCCGGAGCATCGGCAGCGCGGCCGAGCACCGGCTGCGCAACGCCGCCTACCTGGTCGACGGTGGCCCGCAGCGGTTCTGCGTGTACGAGGGCGCGATCCGGCGGGTGACCCTCGCCGGTGACCCCACCGGCCCCGACCCGGTCGACCCGGCGGCCAACCGCAACGTCGTCTCCGCCGGCCTCAGCCGGATCCGCGGCGACGTCCTCGCCGCGCTGGTCGTGACGAACGGCAGACGCCAGCAACTGGCGGTGGGCGTCGGCGCGGCCCCGGTGCCGATCTCCGCCCACAGCACGACGCACACGTCGATCGGCCGACCGGTCTGGCTGAAGACCGAACGGCTCCAGGACGCGTACGGGCTGGTGGTCATCGACGACAAGCTCCACCGGTTCGACCGCAGGGGTCAACTCGCCCCGGTGCCGTTGAACCTGTCCGGGAAGGTCACCGCGGTGGCCGCCGCGCTGGACGGGCACCGGATCGCCCTGATCGTCGACGACCGTCTCTACGTGGCCGCGGTGAGCCGGACGGGCGGCGTCGCCGTCGGCCCGACCCGGGAGGTGCCCACCTCGTTGACCAAACTGTCCGCCGTGGACTGGGCCAACGAGAACCGCCTGGCCGTGGCGGGCGCGAAGGGGCAGGCGGCGATCTACGAGGTCGGTGTCGACGGCGCGGCGGAGTCCCCGCTGGAGACCGGGATCGGCGCGCCGGTCACCCACCTGGCCGTCTACCCGAAGAACCCGGTCGACCGGTTCGACCGCAGCCGGACGATGTACGAGGCGAACAAGGTCGCCTCGGTCGGCCCGTCGTTCAACCAGCTCCTGCGGGAGGACGTCCAGGACGTGGCCGCCCCGACGGACGCCGCGTCGGGTGGCCCGCTCGCCCCGTTCTTCCTCTTCTGATCCGATGCCGGGTGGCCTCTGGGCGGACCTCGCCGACCTGGTGCTGCCGGTGGAGTGCGCCGGCTGCCGGGCACAGGTCCCACTGCGGCAGGGCGTCTGCGTCGACTGCGCGGCGACCCTGGCGGCGCTGTCTCCGGCGCCGAGCCGGCCGGTGCCGGCGCCGGCGGGCCTGCCGCCCTGCGTGGCCCTCGGCGGGTACGGCGGGGTGCTCCGCGAGGTGCTCCTGGCGTACAAGGAACGGGGTCGGCACGGGCTGGCCCGGCCGCTCGGCGCCCTGCTGGCCGAGGTGGTGGCGGTGGCGGTGGGCGAGGTCCGGCCGGTGGTGCTGGTGCCGGTGCCGGACACCGCCGCGGCGGCCCGCGCCCGCTACGGCGACCACCTCGGACGGCTGGCCCGGCACACGGCGGTCCGGCTGCGTGCCGCCGGCTGGCCGGTCGTGGTCCGCCGGCCGCTGCGGGCGTCGCCCCGTCCCGACTCGGTGGCCCTGGACCGGGCGGGCCGGGCCGCCGTCGCGTCGTCGGCCTTCCGGCTGCGCGCGACGCGACGTGGCACGGTGGGCGACCCGGGCGCCGCGCTCGTGGTGCTGGACGACATCCTCACCACCGGGGCCACGTTGGCGGCGGTGAGCCGGGCGCTCACCGCGGGTGGATCACCTCCCACGGTCGCGGCGGTGCTGGCCGCCACCCGCCGACGCCACCTGTCGTGACGCAGCGTGATTCCGTTTCACCCGATGGTGGGGGAGCTGTGAAATTTTCTTGTCGCCCCCGACAACGGGGGGTGACTGGTGGGCGGTGAAGAGTTAGCGTTTCGGTGTCGGGGGTAGGAGGAGTGCCACCATCCGCTCCCGACGGAAGGAGGCGTAGCCGTACGGAAGCCGGTCGACGCCGAACGGGTGCTCCCAGGGTCGACCGGGTCAGGATTTTCAGGACCATCCGATCGAGGGAGGTCACGTGGACATCGTGGTCAAGGGCCGTAACGTCGAAGTGCCGGACCATTACCGGGTGCACGTAGCAGAGAAGCTCGCCAAGATCGAGCGCTACGATCACAAGCTCATCCGGGTGGACGTCGAGCTGTTTCACGAGCGCAACCCCCGCCAGGCGGACCACTGCCAGCGCGTCGAGATCACCTGTGTCTCGCGCGGGCCGGTGATCAGGGCCGAGGCCTGCACAAGCGACTTCTACAGCGCGCTCGACGCCGCCATCGCCAAGCTGGACACCCGGTTCCGTCGGGCCGCCGACCGCCGGCGTGTCCACCGCGGACGGCACGCCCCCATCTCCGTCGCCGCCGCCACCGCCGGGCTGCCGGTCGCCGATCTCGGCCAGCCGGCCTTCGCCACCGAGGGGACGTCCGGCGCGGCGACCGCGGTGGCCGAGCGCGCCGACGAGCACGACGACCAGCCCTGGCACATCGCGCGGGAGAAGGTCCACCCCGCGCAGCCGATGACCATCGACGACGCCCTGTTCGAGATGGAGCTGGTCGGCCACGACTTCTACCTCTTCCAGAACAAGGAGTCCGGCCGGCCGTGCGTCGTCTACCGACGCCACGCCTACGACTACGGGGTCATCTCCCTCGATCTCTGAGCCCCTGAGCTGGGCGGGGCCTTCCGAGCGCGTCGCGCCCGGGGGCGTCCCGCCCAGCTCACTCTCGCTCTTGCTCCCACCCTCGGCGCCGTGACCCGGTCGCCTCGCGGCACCGTCTCACCGAACGTGACCTTGGTGTTCGGCACCCGACGCTCCTTCGGTCGCTTTGCTCTGCGCCCGGCGACGCGCCGGTCGCACCCCGTGCCCGCTCTCCCGGGGTCGACGCCGACCGTTGTCAGCCTCGAACGGCAGGTCAAGCCGCTGGTGCGTCTGTGGCGGCAGAGCAAAGCGTCGAGATCCCACACCGGTCTCCGAGCCTCAGGCCACTTCCGGTAATCGACCGACCCGTGCCAGTCAGGTCGCCCGGCGCGGCCGGCTGGCTGAGGCGACAGCTCAGGTAGCGGGAGGCCGGGAGATCATCTCGGGGAGGAGGCCGTAGACCGCGGAGTCGACCCGGACGCCGTCCGGGCCGGGCAGCCGACCCACCTGCACCCCCTCGGGGCGGAAGCCGGCCTTCTCCAGCACCCACTGCGCGGAGACGTTCTCGGGTCGGGTGCCGGCCCACAGGCGGGCGATGCCGGCCACGTCGAACGCCCAGTCGGCCAGCAGGCGCACGCCCCGGGTGAGCAGACCACGGCCCCGCCACTCGGGCAGCATGCTCGCGCCGAGCATGGCCTGCCCGGTGGCCGGCTCGTCGTAGCGCAGGGCCAGCCCGCCGCCCACCTCGCCGGTGGCCGTGTCGACGACCAGCAGGTCGGCTCCGGCGCCGATCAGCCAGTTGCTCTCCGCCAGGCGGCAGCGACGGGCGATGTCGGCCCGGCTCGGCGGCGCCGGCGGCACCCGGTTGGCGACCACCTCGGGCAGTGTGTGCAGTCGGTACATGACGTCCACGTCGTCGGGGCCGGTCGGACGCAGGGTCACCACTCCGTCGGTGAGGCCGCCGGCGGGCAGGTCCGGCAGGAGCCGGGGCGTCGGGTCGGCCGGGTCGTCGGCCAGCCGTACCCAGGCGATCAGGTCGTGCCGTCCACCTCCGTCGGACGACGAGCCGTCGGTGGCGGGACCGTCGGTGGCGGGACCGACGGTGGCGGTCCGGTCGGTGGCGGTCCGACCGGCGGATCGGCGTACGCCTTCGTGGCGGTAGCCGGCGGCGAGCGCCACCCGCTGGCTGGCCGTGTTCTCCGGGCGGGTGAGCAACTCCAGCCGGGCGAAGCCGGCGGCGAAGGCGTACGCGGTCAGCGCCCGGGTGGCGGCGGCGGCCACGCCCCGACGGCGGGCCCACGGCGCCACCCAGTAGCCGATCTCGGCCTGGTCGCGCGGGGCGACCACCCGGTCCAGGCCCACCGCGCCGAGGAGCCGGTCCGTCCCGGGGTCGACCACGGCGTACGCGGCGCCGCCCCGCGCCCAGGTCGCCGGGTCGCCCTCGGTGAGCCACCAGCGGGCGTGCGCCTCGGTGTACGGCGACGGCAGCCCGTCGAGGAAACGCTGGATGAGCGGGTCGGCGCAGGCGGCGGCCACGTCGGCGGCGTCACCGTCCCGGTACGGCCGCAGCCGCACCCCGTCCCCCTCGATCACCTGCGGCTCCATCTCGTTCCTCCCCGTCGTGTTCAGGCCGGTCGGCCGGTGGTCAGGTCCTCGGCGAGCACCGCGCCCACCCAGCCGTCCACCCGGGTGTCGCGGTAGGTGATGGCGGCGCGGGCGGTGCCCTCCATCCGGAAGCCGGCCTTCTCCGCGGCCCGCCGCGAGGCGGTGTTGCCGACGTTGGCCCGCCACTCGATCCGCGCCAACCCGAGGGTGGTGAAGCCCCAGGTGGTGAGCGCGGCCAGCGCCGCCGGCAGGTAGCCCCGCCCGCGGGCGTGCGGCGCGGTCAGGAAACCGACGTCGGCCACCCCCGGATCCACCGGGGAGATGCGCAGGTCGATGCTGGCGACGTACGCGTCGTCGGGGTCGGCGACGGCGAAGCAGGCGGCCCGCCCCCCGGCCCAGGTGGCCCGGTGGTACGCCAGGTAGGTCTCGGCGTCGGTGTGCTGGTACGGGTCCGGGACGCTGGTCCAGCGTACGGTCTCCGGGTCCCGGCAGGTGTCGACGAGTGCGGCCAGGTCGCGTTCGTCCATCGCCCGCAGCCGCAGCTCGACCCCGCCGACGGTGGCGAACAGCTCGGGGTGCGGGCGGCCGAAGACGGCCGCGCGGCGGGCCGCCAGGCTGCCCGGACCGGCGGGGCCGACCGCGCCGGGCTCGGGCACCTCGCCGGGCTGGAGGGTGCCGATCCAGCCGTCCCGCTGGCCCCCGGCGGGCGGGTCGGCCAGTCGGAGCTGCCCCTCGACCCGGAACCCGGCCCGCAGCGCGGCCAGCCGGGAGGCGTGGTTGCCCAGCTCGGCCTGCCAGATGATCCGGCGCAGGCCCAGCGTCCCGAACCCCCAGCGGGCCACCGCCCGGGTGGCCCGGCTGGCGACGCTCCCGCCCCGGGCCCACGAGGCGGTCCAGTAGCCGATCTCGGCGGAGCGCAGCCCGTGGTCGATGGCGACCAGCCCGCAGGAGCCGAGCAGCGCGCCGGTGTCGGCGGCGCAGACCGCGAACGGCGCCGAGGTACCCCCGGCCCAGCCCGTCGGGGCCAGCCCGGTCACGAAACCGAGGGCGTGCTCCGGCAGGTACGGGCGCGGTACGGTGGTCCAGCGCTGGATGTCCGGGTCCTGGCAGGCCCGATGCACGTCGTCCGCGTCCGTGGCACGCCACGGACGCAGCAGAAGGCCGTCCTCGATGATCTCCACAGGCTCCACGGAGTCATCGTGCCCGACCGTTCGCCGTAGGCGTAACCGCATATCCGGGCCCCTGCGTGCGGCACGCGTCTTATGTCGGGTTCCGTGAAGCTGACGTACGCCACCAGTGACCATCCGGCCGATGGAGCGCCTACGATGGTTCGAGACTGTCTAGGGGAGCGTTGATCCGTGTCGATTCTGGAAAAGGTCCTCCGTGCTGGCGAGGGCCGCATGCTGCGCCGGCTGAAGGCCATCGCCGCCGCCGTCAACTCGATCGAGGACGACTACGTCAACCTCACCGACGACGAGCTGCGCGACATGACCGACCAGTTCAAGGAGCGGATCGCCGACGGTGAGTCCCTCGACGACCTGCTGCCGGAGGCGTTCGCGGTGTGCCGGGAGGCCGCCGCCCGGGTGCTCGGCCAGCGGCCGTACGACGTCCAGGTGATGGGCGGCGCGGCGCTGCACTTCGGCAACATCGCCGAGATGAAGACCGGTGAGGGCAAGACGCTGACCTCGGTCATGCCGGTCTACCTCAACGCCCTCTCCGGCCTCGGCGTGCACGTGGTCACGGTCAACGACTACCTCGCCCAGCGGGACGCCGAGTGGATGGGCCGGGTGCACGAGTTCCTCGGCCTGACCGTCGGCGTGGTCCTGCCGAACCGTCCCGCCACCGAGCACCGCGCCGCGTACGAGTGCGACATCACCTACGGCACCAACAACGAGTTCGGCTTCGACTACCTGCGCGACAACATGGCCTGGTCGAAGGACGAGCTGGTGCAGCGGGGCCACAACTTCGCGGTGGTCGACGAGGTCGACTCGATCCTCATCGACGAGGCCCGGACCCCGCTGATCATCTCCGGCCCGGCCGAGCACTCCGCCCGCTGGTACGGCGAGTTCGCCGCCGTGGTGGCCCGCCTCCAGGCCGGCAAGGACGGCGAGGGCGACTACGAGGTCGACCACTCCAAGCGCACCATCGCGGTCACCGAGCGGGGCGTGGCCAAGGTCGAGGACCGGCTGGGCATCGACAACCTCTACGAGTCGGTGAACACTCCGCTGGTCGGCTACCTCAACAACGCGATCAAGGCCAAGGAGCTCTACAAGCGCGACAAGGACTACATCGTCAGCGACGGCGAGGTCCTGATCGTCGACGAGTTCACCGGCCGCATCCTGCACGGCCGCCGCTACAACGAGGGCATGCACCAGGCGATCGAGGCCAAGGAGGGGGTGGAGATCAAGCAGGAGAACCAGACCCTGGCCACCATCACCCTCCAGAACTACTTCCGCCTCTACACCAAGCTGTCCGGCATGACCGGTACGGCGCAGACCGAGGCGGGCGAGTTCAACAAGGTCTACAAGGTCGGCGTGGTCAGCATCCCGACGCACCGGCCGATGGTCCGCGCGGACCGGGCCGACGTGATCTACAAGACCGAGAAGGCCAAGTTCAACGCGGTGATCGAGGACATCGCCGAGCGGCACCAGGCCGGTCAGCCGGTGCTGGTCGGCACGGTCTCGGTGGAGAATTCCGAGATCCTCTCCCAGTTGCTGCGTCGGCGCGGCATCCCGCACGCGGTGCTGAACGCCAAGTTCCACGCCCGCGAAGCGGAGATCGTGGCCCAGGCCGGCCGTAAGGGCGCGGTCACCGTCGCGACCAACATGGCCGGTCGGGGCACCGACATCCTGCTCGGCGGCAACCCCGAGTTCCTCGCCGCCAACGAGCTGCGCCAGCGCGGTCTCGACCCGGCCGAGCAGCCGGAGGAGTGGGCCAAGGCGCTGGAGGAGGTCCTGCCGCAGTGGAAGCAGGCCTGTGACGCCGAGGCCGAGGAGGTCGCCGCCGCCGGTGGGCTCTACGTGCTGGGCACCGAGCGGCACGAGTCGCGGCGGATCGACAACCAGCTCCGCGGTCGGTCGGGCCGGCAGGGTGACCCGGGCGAGTCCCGCTTCTACCTCTCCCTCCAGGACGAGCTCATGCGGCGGTTCCGGGCGGGCGCGGTCGAGGCGGTCATGGAGCGCTTCAACATCCCCGAGGACGTGCCCATCGAGTCGAAGATGGTCACCCGCCAGATCAAGAGCGCGCAGGCCCAGATCGAGGGCCAGAACGCCGAGATCCGCAAGAACGTCCTCAAGTACGACGAGGTGATGGACAAGCAGCGTCAGGTGGTCTACGCCGAGCGGCTGCGGGTGCTCAACGGCGAGGACCTCTCCGACCAGGTCCGCAACATGATCGACGACGTGGTGGGCGCGTACGTGGTGGGCGCCACCAGCGACGGTTACGCCGAGGACTGGGATCTCGAACAGCTCTGGACGAACCTCAAGCAGCTCTACCCGGTCGGGGTCACCATCGAGGATCTGGAGGACGAGGCCGGCGGCTCCCGGGCCAGCCTCGACCAGGACTTCCTCGTCAGCCGGCTCAAGGAGGACGCGAACGCCGCGTACGACCGCCGGGAGGAGACCCTCGGCACCGAGGCGGTACGTCAGCTCGAACGCATGGTCCTGCTCCAGGTCATCGACCGGAAGTGGCGCGAGCACCTCTACGAGATGGACTACCTCCAGGAGGGCATCAGCCTGCGGGCGTACGCCCAGCGTGACCCGGTGGTGGAGTACCAGCGTGAGGGCTTCGACATGTTCGCCACCATGATGGACGGCATCAAGGAGGAGACGGTCGGCTTCCTCTACAACCTGGAGGTCCAGGTCGAGGAGCCCGAGCCGGAGCCGGAGCAGGTCGCGCTCCTGGAGAAGCCGGTCGAGATCCGCGCCAAGGGCCTCAACCGCGCCCCGCAGCCGCAGGGGCTCCAGTACTCCGCCCCGACCATCGACGGTGAGGCCGGTCAGGGCGCGGTGGCGGTGGAACGGCCGCAGCAGGAGCCGCCCCGGCAGTCCGCTCCGGCGCTTGGCCTCGGCGGTCCGGCCGCCGGCGCGCCGCAGCACCCGGGTCCGCAGCGTCCGGCCCCGAACCGTCCGGCGCCCGGCCTGCGGGGGCCGGCCCCGATGCCGAGCGCGGCCCGACGGGCGGCCGGTCAGGCCGAGGCCAACAACGGCCCGTCCCGGAACGCGCCGTGCCCGTGCGGCTCCGGCCGTAAGTACAAGCGCTGCCACGGCGCGCCCAACGGCGGGAACTGATCCGCCGGGGTAACCCGAACGACCCGTGCGCGGGGCGTCCACCCACCGGTGGACGCCCCGCGCGTTCGTGTTCCCCGCGTGTGTGTGTCCCGCGTGTGTGTGTCCCGCGTGGGGACTCTCCGTCTCGTGGAAGTGGTGCCTTCCGCGCGCCCGGTCACCGCCATTTCGCCGAACGGGGTCTGAGCCAGTCTCGCCCGGGCGGGTCAGAGGATCTGGAGGACGAGGCAGATCCAGCCTGGCGCGCGCCGTTCCAGGCGTACCGCCATCGCCCAACTCCGCCCGTTCGGGGCGGCGAGCACCGCGGCGGCCTCGACCACGGCGGGCTGCGGCTGGCAGACCCGGAGCCGGAGCAGCCGTACCACGGGACGGGTGCTGCGTCGCCGCAGCGGCCCGAGCCGGGAGGTGGCGGCGGCGAGCTGTTCCAGCACGGCGGTGGTGCGGGTCGGGTCGGTCAGCGGGCGCAACTGCGCCGGCGGCCGGTGACCGTTGAGGATCTCCAGACAGGTGGCGACGAAGCGGTGCGCCGCCCGGGCCGCCTCGGAGGTGGCGGTGACGGGCACGTCGACGGTCGGGGCGGGAGGGCGCGCCGACCGGGGAGCGACCGCTCGGCGGGTCGGCGCCGGCGACGGCCGACCCGGCCGGGGACGGTCCGCCGCGGTGGTCAGGTCGAGCGCGAGTTGGACGGCGGACACCCGGGGCCACAGGCCGGTGAGCGGGTCGTCGGCCACGGGCGGGTCGACCTGCGGGGCGGGGCGTACCCGCACCGGGGGGCGTGGTGGCGGGGGCCGCCGGGAGTCGCGCATGGATGCCCGTTCCCTTCGTTTGCCTTCGTTTGCGTCCGACAGCCTCCATAATCCGGCACGACAAGGATGAGGTCAACGTCGATTTGTTGCGTGGCGGTCACTCCGTGGCGTCACGTTCGGCCAACGGGTTGGCCTGGACCCATTCGGCGGTCTCGGCGTACTTGCGCTCGATGTACTCCTCCAGCCGGGAGCGCTCGACACGCCACTGGCCGCGTCCACCGATCTTGATGGCGGGCAGCTCACCGCTGCGCACCATGTGGTAGACCTGCGAGTCGGAGACGTTCAGCTCGGCCGCCACGTCGGACAGCAGTAGGAACCTCGGCTCCATGTCAGTTCCCCCGGGTTGACGGCGTTCGGCTCAGTTTGCCACCGGTCGCGGCGGGCAACCAGCAGGCGGCCGGCGGGGTGGCTGCTCCGGCGTCGCCGCCGGGTGTACTACGGTCACGGCGTCCGGCACGGCCGGCGTCCCCCGACGGCGGTCCGTCCCGCCCGGGGCAGTTCCGAGCGCAGGAGACCAACGGTGAGCGACGATCTTGTGCGGGTGTACGTGCCGGCCACCGTGCCGATGCTGGCCCGCCTGCCCGAGCAGGGCCTGCCCGCCGGGGCGGCCCACGCGGTGACCCCCGGCCTGCGGGAGTGGTACGCCGAGGGCGACGAGGAGGAGCTGGAGTACGTCGCGTTCACCCGGGCCGCCCAGGACGCGCTGGGTCTGCTGCACGACGACCCGTCCGCGCCGCGCCGCCGGGTGGTGGTGTCGGTGGATCTGCCGGCCCACGAGGTGGGGCGCGGCGACGGGGAGCTCGGCTCCAGCACGGTACGTCTGACGCAACCCGTCCCGCTGCGGGCCGTGGCCGCCGTGCACGTCGACGGGGACGAGGCGACCGACGACGTGGCCGCCGCCGCCGCGGTGGCAATCGCCGCGTCGGCCGGAGACGAGGACGCCCGGTTCACCGTCGACGGCGTGGAGGACCACGAGCTGGAGTGGTACGACGTGACCGAGCTGGAGTTGTTGCTCCGCACGGTCTCCTGAGCTTGCGCCGGGCCCCGGGCGGGCCGCCCACCCCGGCGGGCCGGGCGGCGGGCGTTCCACCCGGGCGCGGACGCCGGGCGTCCTGTCGTCGAGCTGAGCGTCCGGACGGCGGGCCTCCGGACCGGGAGTCGGCCTTCGGTCGTCGGGTCAGACCGCCGGCGTCTCCTCCTCGTCGTCGGTCGCCGGCCCGAGGGTGCGGCCGAAGGCGATCAGCGTGGTCAGCGCCCCCACGAAGAGCACCCAGACGGCGTTGTCGATCCGGGACGTGCCGAGGGCGGTCTGCGCCACCGCGTCCGCCTCGCTGAGCGCGCCGGCCAGGTCGAGCAACGACCGTCCGCCGATCCGGATGATCACCTCGGTGAGCAGCAGGAGCAGGCCGGGGCCGGCGCCGGCGAGCAGGTACGCCGGCCAGCGTACGGGCGGCGCGTCCGGGTCACGGCGCAGTGCCCGACGGCGGGCCAGGCGCAGGTAGCCGAAGGCGAGCAGCCCGGCGAGCAGCCCGGCGACGACCGACTCGGTGCGGGACACCCATTTCGCCGCGCCGACCATCGCCTCCTGGCCGCCCTCCCCGCCGTACAGCACGAAGAGCGGGTCGCGGAGCTGGCTGAACGCCACCACGAAGATCCCGATGGCGAGGGTGGCGGTGACCACGGCCCCGACCGCCGGGGCGTTGCGGGCCCCGGCCACCGCCCCGCCGACCACCGCCGCGGCAGCAGTGGTGCCGGCGATCACGTTGGTGGTGGCGTTGTCGCTGTAGACCAGGTTGATGGCGACCGCGCTGACCAGGCCGACCAGCAGACCGCCGCCGGTGGCCACGACGAACCGCAGGGTGGCCCGGTCGACGCCCCGCCGGGCGAGCAGGTTGGTCACCGCGAGCGCGGCGCCGGCCCCGGCGACCAGCGCCGCCGAGATGACCCCGGGGAGGGCGTACGCCGAGAGGCTGACCGCCGTCACCCCGGCCTGGGTGGAGGTGATCGCGGCCCGGGTGGACCAGAGCATCGCGGCGAGCCAGCCGAGGGCGAGCACCGCCAGCACCGGCGCGCCCGGCGCGCCTTCCGCTGCCGACGCGCCGTCGTCGTCCCGCCCGGCGTCGTCGTCCCGCCCGGCGTCGTCGTCCCGCCCGGCGCCGTCGTCCCGCCCGGTGCCGGCGCCCGCGACGGTGTCGGCCGGAGCGTGGTCGTCCGGAGCTGCGGCGGCCGGTGCGCCGTCGGCCAGGGCGTGTTCCACCGGGTGGGGCGGGTGCGCGGCCGTGGAACTGCCGGGCTGCTGGGTCATCGTCTCCCCTTCGAGGCGGGCGTGCGCCGGGCCACGCCGTCGGCACACCGGGCCGTACCGGGGACACCGGGCCGGGCGCGCAGGTCACCGGCCAACCAGGGTACGCGCCCGTACGGTCGACGCCGGCCGCCGCTGTCCCCGCCCCGCCTGGGGTGGGGCGGGGGCGGGGCGGGCGTGGAAGAATCGCCGCAGGTCCCGTCGCCGCGATCCGGTGAGGCGTACGACCCGGCGACCGGCTGTCGCAGTCGGTGGCCGCGGGGCCGGTTTCGCCACCGCCGTCGAGATCGCCAGGAGCTGTGATGGACGCCGTGTTCTCCGTACCCGACCCCCGTAACGAGCCGGTCCGTGCCTACGAGCCGGGCAGCGCCGACCGGGAGCGGCTCCAGCGGCGGCTCGCCGAGCTGGCTGCCGAGCGGCTCGACCTGACCATGACGATCGCCGGCGAACAGCGGATGGCCGGCGGCGACCGGATCGACGTGGTGCAGCCGCACCGGCACGCCCACGTGCTCGGGGTGACCGGGCACGCCGACCGGGCCGACGCGCAGGCCGCGGTGAAGGCCGCGCTGGACGCCGCCCCGATGTGGCGGGCGCTGCCGTTCGAGGAGCGGGCGGCGGTCTTCCTGCGCGCGGCGGAGCTGCTGGCCGGCCCCTGGCGGGACACGCTCAACGCGGCCACCATGCTCGGCCAGTCCAAGACGGCGGTCCAGGCGGAGATCGACTCGGCCTGTGAGCTGATCGACTTCCTCAGGTTCAACGTGCACTTCGCCCGGAAGCTGCTGGCGGAGCAGCCGATGTCGTCGCCGGGGGTGTGGAACCGGTTCGACCACCGGCCGCTGGAGGGCTTCGTCTACGCGATCACCCCGTTCAACTTCACCGCGATCGCCGGCAACCTGCCCTCGGCGCCGGCCCTGCTGGGCAACACCGTGGTCTGGAAGCCCGCGCCGACGCAGCAGCTCGCGGCGCACTTCACCATGCGGCTGTTCGAGGCGGCCGGGCTGCCCCCGGGCGTGATCAACATGGTGACCGGGCGGGGTGAGGAGGTCTCCGAGGTGGTCCTGGCCGACCCCGACCTGGCCGGCATCCACTTCACCGGCTCGACGAAGGTGTTCCAGCACCTGTGGCGGACGGTGGGGGAGAACATCGCCCGCTACCGGGGCTACCCGCGGCTGGTCGGCGAGACCGGCGGCAAGGACTTCGTGGTGGCGCATCCCAGCGCCGACGTGGACGCGCTGCACACCGCGCTGGTCCGGGGCGCGTACGAGTACCAGGGGCAGAAGTGCTCGGCGGCGTCCCGGGCGTACGTGCCGCGGTCGCTCTGGGCGGGTGGGCTGCGGGACCGGCTGGCCGCCACCGTCGAGTCGCTGACGTACGGCGACGTGACGGACTTCGCCAACTTCGGCGGCGCGGTGATCGACGCGAAGGCGTTCGACCGGCACGCCGCCGCGCTGGAGCTGGTCAACTCGGACGACGCCTGCCGGGTGCTGGCCGGCGGCACCGCCGACGACTCGGTCGGCTGGTTCGTCAGGCCGACGCTGTTCGAGTGTGCCGACGGCGCCCACGAGACCTTCACCACCGAGTACTTCGGGCCGATCCTCGGGGTGCACGTCTTCGACGACGCCCGCTTCGACGACGTGGTGGCCCAGGCCGAGTCGGTCGCGCCGTACGCGCTGACCGGGTCGATCTTCGCCACCGACCGCCGGGTGGTGGAGTCGGTGGCGGAGAAGATGCGGTACGCGGCCGGCAACTTCTACGTCAACGACAAGCCGACCGGGGCGGTGGTCGGGCAGCAGCCGTTCGGTGGCGCGCGGGCCAGCGGCACCAACGACAAGGCCGGCTCCTGGCACAACCTGGTGCGCTGGATGTCACCGCGGACGATCAAGGAGACCTTCGTCGCACCTACCGACCACACCTACCCGCACATGGGTTGAGTGGTGGGGCGCCACCGGCGCCGTATCCGCTCCGTCCCCGGGCCTCCGCCCGCCGGTCTTCCGGCGCGCGGAGGCCCTTCGGCATGTGCGCGGTACGGCGCGCCGCGTCGGATTCCCGTTGGAAACGGACACCGCTCTCAGCGCTTCCCATACTTTCGGTGACGAGATGATCATTGGCGGCGGTCGGGGACGGGCCCACAATTCATCGATCATCCTCAACCGACTGTCGAGCGCCGACAGTGCACTCAGGACGTCACCGGGAGTGGCGATTGTGGCAAATCCTGGACGTCTGGTCCGCAAAGTGGCAGCGTAATAGGCATGGCGGATTCCGGAATCAACCCCACAGCGGCAGCCCTCCTCGGGTTGCTCCACGAGGGTCCCATGACAGGCGGCCAACTGATGGCCGCCGCCGAGCGCCGGCTGGCGCCGTACTGGTCAATGACCCGCAGTCAGGTCTACCGAGAGTTGCCGGTGCTGGCCGAACGCGGACTGGTGCGGATGGGCAAACCCGGCCCTCGCTCCAGTCAGCCGTACGCGATCACCCCGTCCGGAAAACGGACATTCTCCCGCTGGCTCGCCGAGGGGCCTGGCCGGGACACCATCCGTAACCCGGTCGCGCTGCGGATCGCCTTCGGTGAGCTGCACTCGGCGAGCCAACTGCGCAACCTCTACACCTCCGCGAACGAGTACCACACCGAGGCGCTGGCGAACGTGCGCGAGCAGGTCAGGAACGCGAAGAAGGAGGGCGCGGCGTACGACGCGAGCGCCCTGGAGTTCGCGGTCGCGTACCACAAGGCCGCCCTCACCTGGCTGAAGAACGCACCGGTCCCCGGCTGAGCGCCGATCCGCCACCCCTCCCGCCCGACTCCGGGCGGACCTTCCCGGCGCCCGCGCTCACCGACGAGGACCGTACGGCCGCTCTCCCGGCCGTACGCGCGGCTTTTTCGCCGCCTTCGCCGGCCCGCGCCCCCGCGCCGGCCGCCGGGTCCCGTCCACGGGACGCCACCTCGCCCCGACCCGCCCGCCCGGCGCAGTCCCCGCCCGCCCGCGTGGCGCGACCCGCTGCCCGCCCGCGTGACGCCACTCCGCCCGCCCGCGTGCGCGACCGTCCGCCTGGTGGGGCGCGACCGCCGGTGGCCCGGCCGGCGGACCCGCCGTTGTCGCCGATCCGGGCCGTACGGTGCGGCTTTTCACCGTCGACCGCGGGCCTCGGACGGTCGTTCCCGGTGTGCGCCGGTACGCTTGGCTGTCGTGACCGCTGCTGATTACGCCGAACAGCTCAAGGAACTCGACGCGACCCTGCGCAACATCGAGGCCGTTCTCGACCTCGACCGGTTGCGGGAGGACAAGGCCCGGCTCGAGCAGGAGGCTTCCGCGCCGGACCTCTGGGACGACCAGGCCAAGGCCCAGCAGGTGACCTCCCAGCTGTCGTACGTCAACGGCGAGATCACCAAGCTGGGCAGCCTGCGCTCCCGGCTCGACGACGCCCACGTGCTGCTGGAGCTGGCCGAGGCCGAGTCGGACTCCGGGGTGCTGGCCGAGGTCGAGACCGAGATCACCGGGCTGGCCAAGGCCATCGAGGAGATGGAGGTCCGCACCCTGCTCTCCGGCGAGTACGACTCCCGGGAGGCGTTGGTGGCGATCCGGGCCGGGGCCGGCGGGGTGGACGCGGCGGACTTCGCCGAGATGCTGCTGCGGATGTACCTGCGCTGGGCGGAGCGGCGCGGCTACCCGACCGAGGTCTACGAGACCTCCTACGCGGAGGAGGCCGGCCTGAAGTCGGCGACCTTCACGGTGAAGGTCCCGTACGCCTACGGCACGCTCAGCGTGGAGTCCGGCACCCACCGGCTGGTGCGGATCAGCCCGTTCGACAACCAGGGGCGTCGGCAGACCAGCTTCGCCGGGGTCGAGGTGCTGCCGGTGGTGGAGCAGACCGACCACATCGACATCCCCGAGAACGAGATGCGCATCGACGTCTACCGGTCCTCCGGGCCGGGTGGGCAGAGCGTCAACACCACCGACTCGGCGGTCCGGATCACCCACATCCCGACCGGCATCGTGGTCACCTGTCAGAACGAGAAGTCCCAGTTGCAGAACAAGGCCTCCGCGCTGCGGGTGCTCCAGGCCCGGTTGCTGGAGCGCAAGCGGCAGGAGGAGCAGGCCAAGATGGCCGGTCTGAAGACCGACGCGGCCGGCTCGTGGGGCGACCAGATGCGCTCGTACGTCCTGCACCCGTATCAGATGGTGAAGGATCTGCGTACCGAGCAGGAGACGGGCAATCCGAGC
Source organism: Micromonospora sp. WMMD882 (assembly GCF_027497255.1). Taxonomy (NCBI): domain Bacteria; kingdom Bacillati; phylum Actinomycetota; class Actinomycetes; order Micromonosporales; family Micromonosporaceae; genus Micromonospora; species Micromonospora sp. WMMD882. Next base: position 3,302,321 of record NZ_CP114903.1, on the reverse strand, counting down.
GCCGTTTTCGACGGCGAACTGGACTCGTTCATCGAAGCCGGTATCCGTTGGCGCAAGCAGCAGCAACTCTCCGCTGACGCTGCGTGACCGGATCTGGGCGGAGCGCGTCTGTCGATCTTCGCGTAAGGTGTTAAATCGACGACACCCGCGCGTGAGGCGGGGCGGGGCGGATGCTCCGCCCGTCACACGGCGTAGACTCCCCTCCCGTGATTCAGCTTGAGCAAGTGACGAAGACGTACCCGAAGGCGTCCCGCCCGTCGCTCGACAACGTGTCCGTCTCGATCGAGAAGGGCGAGTTCGTCTTCTTCATCGGGCCTTCCGGCTCCGGCAAGTCCACCATCATCAAGCTTCTGCTGCACGAGGTCACGCCGAGCAAGGGGCGGGTCATCGTGAACAGCAAGGACGTCACGTCGATGCGGTCCTGGAAGCGACCGCACTTCCGGCGTTCCATCGGCTGCGTGTTCCAGGACTTCCGGCTGCTGCCCAACCGCACCGCGTACGAGAACGTGGCGTTCGCGCTGGAAGTGATCGGCAAGACCAAGGCGGTGGCCCGCCGGGTCGTGCCCGAGGTGCTGGAGCTGGTCGGTCTCGGCGGCAAGGAGCACCGGTACCCGCACGAGCTCTCCGGCGGTGAGCAGCAGCGGGTCGCCGTGGCCCGGGCGTTCGTGAACCGGCCGCTGATCCTGCTGGCGGACGAGCCGACCGGAAACCTGGACCCGGACACCTCCATCGAGATCATGCGCCTGCTGGACCGGATCAACCGCACCGGCACCACCGTCGTGATGGTCACGCACGACTCCAACATCGTCAACCAGATGCGCCGCCGCGTCGTCGAGATCGAGAGTGGCCGCATCGTGCGAGACCAGGCCCGCGGCGTCTACGGCTGAGCCTGCCGTACCCGGGGAGGCGCCGCCCACCCCGACGGCCCGGGCCCACCGCCCGATCTGACGACGAACACTTGCCGGAGACCCGGAGGAATTCCCGATGCGCGTGAAGTACGTGCTGTCCGAAGTACTGGTCGGACTGTGGCGCAACGTGACCATGACCATCGCGATGATCATCACGATGGCGGTCTCACTGACCATGCTCGGCGCCAGCGGTCTGATGTACCGCCAGGTCGCCGACATGAAGGACCTCTACTACGAGAACATCGAGGTCTCGATCTTCCTCAAGACCGACGTGCCCGCCGAGCAGCGGGAGTCGCTCCAGGCCAAGCTGGACGGCGACCCGCTGGTCAAGGAGGTCGTCTACGTCGACAAGCAGGAGGCGTACGAGCGCTTCCAGCGGATGTACGCCGACGCGCCGGACCTGGTGAAGGCGGTCCAGGCCGACGTGCTGCCCGAGTCGTTCCGGCTCACGCTGAACGACCCCGAGCAGTACCGGACGATCTACGACCAGTACAAGGACACCGAGGGTGTCGACGAGATCGTCGACCAGAGCGCCCTGCTCGACAAGATCTTCAACATCCTGACCGCGATCCAGAACATCGCGCTGGCCGCCGCCGCGGTGATGGCGATCGCCGCCCTGCTGCTGGTCGCGAACACGATCCAGGTCGCCGCGTACAGCAAGCGGCGTGAGGTCGCGGTCATGAAGCTGGTCGGCGCGTCCAACTGGTTCATCCAGGCGCCGTTCGTGCTGGAGGCGGTGGTCGCCGGTCTGATCGGCTCGATCCTCGGCCTGCTGGCCCTGGTCGGCGCGAAACAGTTCCTCTTCGACGGGTCGTTGCAGGATCTCCAGGGCCTGCTCTCCCCGGTCACCTGGGGCGACATCCTGGTGCTGTTCCCGCTGATGGCCGGCGTCGGCGCGCTCGTCAGCGCGATCACCGCCTGGGTCACCCTCCGCTTCTACCTGCGGGTCTAGTCACGGGTACGGGTCACCCCTCCGGCACGTGAGGGCCCTCCGGCACCGGGAACAAATGGTGTCGGAGGGCCCTTTCCGTTCGGGTAGCATGGCGGGCTGTCCGCCGGATCGGTCGACGGTCGGGAGCAGAGGGGAGTGGCGTCGATGCCACGGGAGAAGGGGCGCAAGGTCGTCGCCTCCAACCGCCGGGCGCGGCACGACTACGCCATCCTCGACACGTACGAGGCGGGCATGGCGTTGACCGGCACCGAGGTCAAGTCGTTGCGCGCCGGCCGGGCGTCGCTGGTCGACGCGTTCGCCCAGGAACGCGACGGCGAGCTCTACCTGCACGGGATGCACATCCCGGAGTACGTCCAGGGCACCTGGACCAACCACGAGCCCCGGCGCACCAGGAAGCTGCTGCTCAAGCGGCTGGAGATCGACCGGCTGATCGGCAAGACCCGGGAGAGCGGGCTCACCATGGTGCCGTTGCAGGTGTACTTCTCCGACGGCTGGGCCAAGGTGGAGATCGGCCTGGCCAAGGGCAAGAAGGCGTACGACAAGCGCCAGGATCTGGCCAAGCGGGACGCGGACCGGGAGATCGCCCGGGCGGTGGGTCGGCGAGGCAAGGGGCGGGACGACTGATTCGTCCCGTCTGTCCGGCCCCGGGGGTCCGGGATGAAAGCTGTTGCGGAAGGCGTTAGGCTTGGTGGTGCTGCCGACAGGGGCAGCGACCGAGGGGGTGACTGGTTTCGACTTCGTACGTTGCGGCAGGGGAAGCGAGCCGAGGAAGCCGACGTCGTCTCGTGAATCGTTCGTCGGAAAACAATAAGCGCCAAGCAGAATCGCGCTGACTTCGCTCTCGCCGCCTGAGGCGGGTAGCAAGTCTGTCGGCCTGGGAGTGCCTTCGACCCAGTTAGCCGGCATCAGCTAGGAGGCTGGCCAAGCGGACCCGGTCGCGGGGTCCGTACGGCGAGATCAATCAGCGACTGGGCCCGTCACACCGACTCGCTCGCGTGATCGGAGGGGCCGAGTAGAGGCACAGCGAGCTGCGCTCGGAGAAGCCCTGACAAGGCGGCGAAGGACCCGGGTTCGATTCCCGGCACCTCCACCGACAGACGAGACGCCCCGGTCCCCACGGACCGGGGCGTCTCGCCGTCTCCGTCCCCCGGGTCCGTCTCCGCCGTTGGCGCGTGGTGGTGGGAGGCCGAACGAGCAGCGCGAGGTCCGACGGAACCGGAACGGTGGTGACCTGCGTCGAAGAGGCATGCGTCGACGAGTGATCCTGCTGCTAGGCCTGCCGATCGTGCTGGCCATGACCGGCTGCGCCCAGGACGGGACCACCCAGGCGGTGGACCCGGAGAACCGTTGGGACAGCTTCCACGACCGGGCCGCCCGGGTCGTCGAGGCGTGGCAGCCCGGCGAGGTGTGGAAGACCGGGTACGTCCCGTTGCAGGCGGCCACCATGCTCATCGGTGATCCGAAGTTCACCCCGGAGACCGAGCAGGCGTTCCAGGCCGGCTGGTACCGGGACCAGGCCGACCTGCCGACCGCCGTGCCGAAGGACGGGACCATCCGGTTCCCCGACGGTCCGCTCGCCGTGCCGCTGGTCAGCGCCGCCGAGGCGTACCGTCAGATCGACCTGGGTGATCCGCCGCCGTGCCCGGGCCGACCGAAGCTGCCCGGCCCGACCATCGAGCCGGGCGCGGACGGACCGAGCCCCGGGGCGGGCGGGTCGACCGCGGGCCCGGACGGGTCGGTGAGCAGCACGCCGGGCGCGGTGGCCTGCGTGCCGCTGACCGTCACCGGCGTGCAGCTCGGCGCCGCGGAGATCCGCACCAGCCGCGGGCTGGCCACCGTGCCGGCCTGGCTGTTCACCGTGGACGAGCTGGCCGCCCCGGTGGCCCGGTTGGCGGTGGCGGAGAGCGCCGTCGACGCCGTGCCGGCCGGGGACGGGCCGAGCGCCCCGCCCGTTCCCGAGCTGGCCGCCGCGCAGAACGTGATCTCCATCGACGGCGCCGACCTGAAGTGGCGGATCGGTGTCGGGGCCTGCGACAGCGGTTTCGAGCCGCTGGTGGCCGAGTTCGACGACGTGGTGGTGATCGGCGGCGGGGTGGTCCGGAGCACCGGCGTCTGCACCGATCAGTTGGTCCTCAAGCCGGTGGAGGCGACCCTCAAGGCGCCGCTGGGCGCCCGGGCCATCCTGGACGTGGTGACCGGCTCGCCGGTGTCGTTGCTCGGCGAGTGACACGCCCCCACCCCACGCCCACGCCCACGCCACCCCACGCCCACGCCGCGTCGCGTCGTGATCCACTCCAGATCCACGAAACGGGGGTGTCCGGTCAGCCGGACACCCCCGTTTCAGGAAAATGAAGTCGGGCGGGACGGACCCGGGGCTGGGCTCAGAGCAGGGGCGGGACGTCGGTGCTGATCGGCACCGGGACGACTGTGGGACGGTCGGCGGCCAGACCGGCGGCGAGCGCCGCGCCGATCTCGTCCGGGGTGTCGGCCACCACCGCCGCACAGCCGTAGCCGACGGCGATGGCGGTGAGATCCACCCCGGGCAGGTCCAGCCCCGGCACTCCCGGGGTCCGCTTGTGCTCGGCGAACGCCTTGAGGATGGCGTACTGCTGGTTCACCGGCACCAGCACCACCAGCGGCAGCCGCCACTGCGCGGCCGTCCACAGGGCCTGGACGGAGTAGTGGAACGACCCGTCGCCGATCACCGCGACCACCGGCCGGCCCCGCCCGGTGTGCCGCTCGGCGAGGGCGATGCCGACCGCGGCGGGCAGCCCGAAACCCAACCCGCCGCTGGCCATGGTGAAGTACGAGGCCGGGCGGCGGATCCGGAACCGGCGGCGCAGGGCGGGCAGATTGGACGGGGACTCCTGCACGAGCACCCCGTCGGGCGGCCAGTGGGCGGCGATCGCGGCGAAGAACGCGTCCGGGCTCAACGGCCTGCCGACCTCCGGCGGCGGCTCCGGTCGCCCCGACCGAAACCCCTGCTCCGGCGGCGCGGCCTGCTCCGGCGGTAGTCCCTGCCCCGGCGGTGCGGCCTGATCCGACGGTGCGGCCTGATCCGGCCGCGTGGGCTGGGCGGGCGGCAGGCGCCGGAGCTGGGTCTCCAGCGCCTCGGCGGCGAGCCGGACGTCGCCGAGCAGACTGTCGCCGACCGGCGCGCGGGCCGCCTCGTCCGGGTCCTCGGTGACGTGCAGCAGCCGGGTGCCCGGCGGCAGGTACTCGCCCGGCACGTACGGGTAGTAGCGGAACACCGGCGCGCCCACCACCAGCACCACGTCGTGACCGCGCAACTTCTCGGCGAGCGGGCCGATGGCGTACGGCAGCACCCCCTGGAACTGCGGGTGGTCCTCGGGGAAGCCGATCCGCTCCGGAGCGGGGGCGGACCACACCGGGCAGCCCAGCCGTTCGGCCAGGGCGACCGCCGCCGGCCAGCCGTCCGACCGGTCCACCGCCGGGCCGAACACCAGCGCCGGTGACGTGCCGGCGGCGAGGATCGTGGCGAACTCCCGTAGCCGGGCCGGATCGGGGGCGACGCGGGTGGCCACCGTCCGCACCGGCGGCGGCGGGTCGGCCGGCTGGTGCCAGTCGTCCAGCGGCAGGGAGAGGAAGACCGGCCCGGCCGGCGGCTGCACCGCCGTGGCGTACGCCCGCATCAGCGCCGCCGGGACGTCCTGCGCGCGGACCGGCTCGTGGCCCCACTTGACGTACGGCCGCACCAGCTCCACCGCCCGGGGGCTGGCCAGGCGGGCTTCCAGCAGCAGCATCCGGCGGGTCTGCTGACCGGCGGTGACGACCAGCGGGGTGCGGTTGTGCCAGGCGGTGACCAGGTTGCCCATGCCGTTGCCGGTCCCGGGCGCGGTGTGCAGGTTGACGTGCGCCGGGCGGCCGGTGGCCTGGGCGTACCCGTCGGCCATCGCCACCGCGGACGCCTCCTGGAGGGCGTGCACGTAGTGGAAGTCCGCCGGGAAGTCCTGGAGGAAGGGCTGCTCGGTGGAGCCGGGGTTGCCGAAGACGGTGGTCATGCCCAGGGCACGGAGCAGGTCGTAGGTGGTGTCGCGGACCGTCGCCATCGGTCGGCCTCCGTGCCCTCGTCCGGTCGGCCCGTCGCCCGTGGCGGGTGCCCCGACCAGGCCGAATCTAGCGGGTCGGGGCCGTCGTCATCCGGACAACCGGCGACAACCGCTCAGGGGAGGGGGACGGGGAGCGAGATGCCGTCCAGGGCGCTGCCGCAGGGGCAGTCCCGCTCGGCCGGCAGCGCCGCCAGCGCGTCCAGCAGGATGGCCCGCAGCAGGTTGGTGTTCTCCGCGAAGACCCGGAAGACCTCGTCCTGGGTGACGGCGTGCCCGCCGTCGACGCCGGCGTCCAGGTCGGTGACGAGCGCGATCGGGCTGTAGCACAGGGCCAGCTCGCGGGCGAGGACGGCCTCCGGGTGGCCGGTCATGTTGACCACCGTCCCGCCGATCGTGGTGAACCAGCGGGACTCGGCCCGGGTGGAGAAGCGCGGGCCCTCGACCACCACGACCGTGCCGCCGTCCACCGCCGGGACGCCCCGGCCGGCCGCCGCGTCCAACAGGGTACGTCGACCGGCGGGGCAGTACGGGTCGGCGAAGGAGACGTGCACCGCGCCCCGGTCGTAGTAGGTCTGCTCCCGGCCGCTGGTCCGGTCGATCAACTGGTCGGGCACCACGAAGGTGCCCGGGCCCAGGTCGGGGCGGAGCCCACCGACCGCGCAGGGCGCCAGGATCCGTCGTACGCCGAGCGACCGCAGCGCCCACAGGTTGGCCCGGTAGGGGATCCGGTGTGGCGGGTGCTGGTGGGTCTTGCCGTGCCGGGGCAGGAACGCCACCCGGCGGTCTCCCACCTCGGCGACCGTGATCGGGTCCGATGGTGGTCCGTACGGAGTGTCCACCTGGTGCTCGACGGCGTTGTCCAGCAAGGCGTACAGGCCCGATCCGCCGATGACCGCGATCTCCGCCGTCGAATCCATTGATTTTCCCCGAACTCTGTCGACTACCCGTCGGTCAGACCTTAGCCAGGGTGCAAAGTGCAAGCTATGGTGCCAGGCATGGCGTTGAGAACGCGGACGCGCCCGGGTCGCCGGTCCCGTCCGGCGCGGGCTCCGCAGGGGTGCTGCCGCCAGGCGGCGCGTGGTTAGGGGATGGGCGACATGCAGGGAGAGGGACAGGCGATCGGCGGTCGTGCGATGGCCTCGATGACCGGGCAACTGTTGGTCGCGACCCCGGCGCTGAAGGATCCCAACTTCGACCGTACGGTCGTGCTGCTGGTGGCCCACGAGCCGGGTGGCGCGCTCGGCGTGGTGCTGAACCGGGCCACCGAGGTGCCCGTCGCCGACGTGCTCGGAGACTGGAGCGCCCTGGCCCGGGATCCGGCCGTGCTCTTCGAGGGTGGCCCGGTGCAGCCCGACTCGGCGATCTGCCTGGCCCGGATGCGGCAACCGGTGCGCCGCCTGCGGGGCTTCCACCAGGTCCTCGGCGCGGTCGGCACGATCGACCTCTCGGTGGACCCGGAACGGCTGCGGGAGAGCATCTCCGGTATCCGGGTCTTCGCCGGCTACTCGGGCTGGGGCGCGGGTCAGTTGGAGCGGGAGATCGAGGAGGGCTCCTGGTTCGTCCTGGACGCCCTGCCGGGGGACGCGTTCGTCGACCGTCCCGACGATCTGTGGCCGATGGTGCTGCGTCGGCAGGGCGGGATGATGGCCGCGGTCGCCCACTTCCCGCCGGACGTAGCCCTGAACTGACCCCGGCGCGGGCTCTGGACTGAGACCCGGCGCGGGTCTGACCTGCCGCTCGGGTGGGCCCCGGGCAGGCGTCCGCGCCGACGCCGCGGGGCCGGGCCCCCGCGATATGACCATGGGGGGCGGGGTGTGTATAGTTTCCTGCGTGCCCGGGGGAACCGGGAACACAGGCAAGGGGCCGTGGCGCAGCTGGTAGCGCACCACACTGGCAGTGTGGGGGTCAGGGGTTCGAGTCCCCTCGGCTCCACCAGATGCGGCGGTACGCGAACCGTACCGTCGCCTGGTGGTCGATCAAGGGCTGGCTTTGAAGCCAGCCCTTGTCTGTTTTCTGAGGTCGGGCCGCGGAGGCCGGGGAGCCTCCCCGCCGGGCCGGTTGGCCACGGCTACCCGGTCTCGGCGCGGTCCCCTGACCGGCGGAGCCTCCCGTGCCCGGAGGGACGCCGCCGGCGGCGGCGCGACGCGGCTTTTACCCGGTCGCCCCGACCCGGTGGGCGCCCGTAACGTGCCCCAGGTGTCCCGCACCGTGATCCTCGCCCTGGTCGACGCCGTCGGCGCGCCGCTGGGCGCGTTGCCGCCGTTCGACGTGCCGTCACCCTGGTGGCAGGAGGTCGCCCCCGTCGTGGCCGGGGCCCGTCGACGGTACGGCGTCGATGTCACGGTCCTGCGGCTGGTCGGCGGGGACGGGCCCGGCGCTGTCGGCGGTACGGTGACGTACCTGGGACAGGTCGACGAGCTGCCCGCGACGCGGCTCGTCCCGGCGCGGGTGGACCTGTCGGCGGATCCGCTGCGCGCCCCCTACGCCGAGCCCGGCGGCCCGGCGCGCAGCCTCGCCTGGGCGGCGGAGGAGCTGCGACGGATCGGCCGGCCGATCGAGACCGTCACCCAGCAGCGCACCTGGAACCTGTCGGCGGTGTGGCGGCTCGACGGACCGGGCGGGACGGCCTGGTTGAAGCAGGTGCCGGTGTTCTTCCGGCACGAGGCCGCCGTGCTGCGCTGGCTCGACCGGGTGACGCCGGGGAGGACCCCGACGCTGCTCGCCGAGGACGGCGACGGTCGGATGCTGCTCGACCACGTGCCGGGCGAGGACCGCTACGGGGCTCCCGTCGAGGAGCGGCTGACGATGGCGGCCGACTTCCATCCGGTACAGGAGCGAGCGGTCCCGGACGTGGCGGAGCTGGTCGCGGCGGGTGTGCCGGACCTGCGGGGGCAAACGCTCACCGGGTGGATCCGTTCCCGGCTGGCCGGGTACGACACCTCGGTGGCGGGGGAGCTGTTGGCGGGGCTGACGCGGCGGCTCGACGGGGTACGCGCGTGCGGGCTGCCGGACACCCTGGCGCACGGGGATCTGCACCCCGGCAACGTGCGCGCCCACGCGGGACGCAACGTGTTCATCGACTGGGGTGACTCTTTCGTGGGGCACCCGGCGTTCGACGTGCTGCGACTGACCGAGGGGCTCGACGCGGCGTCGGCGCGGCCGGTCCTCGAGCAGTGGTGCGCGCGGTGGCGGGCCGCCGTGCCGGGGTGCGCTCCGGAGCGCGCCGTCGAGCTGCTGCGGCCGGTGACGGCCCTGCGGATGGCCGCCGGGTACGCGATGTTCCTCGACGGGATCGCCGCCAGCGAGCGGGTGTACCACGCGACGGACGTCGACGGCTGTCTCAGGCGGGCGGCCGGGGTCGCGACCGGGCCGGCGTGACACCGACCGCCGGAGCGTCGCGGCCCGCCGGAAAGGTCAGGCGTCGAATTCGACGCCGATATGCCCGTGTTAGGATTTTGATATGACTGACCTTGATGTCATTTCCGAGCGGTCCGATCCCGCCGTTCAGCGAATTGTCGACGTGGCCAAGAATTCAAGGTCGGTCGTGCGTACGGCGTTGATCGAAGACCCGGAGCCGCTGGTGCAGTGCATTCGTTCGGGGCTGGAATTCATCGAGGTGTACGGCATCGAGGGCAGTCCGTTGCCGACTGATCTTCTGGAAGAATGCGGGAAGCGCGGAATCACGATCCGTCTGATCGAGCCGTCGATCGTCAACCAGATCTTCAAGGCGGCGGCGGAGAAACGACCGAAGGTGTTCGGTATCGCCCGGGTTCCGCGGCCGTGCGATTTCCGTGACCTGGACCGGCTGACCGGTGACCTGGTGGTCCTCGACGGGGTGAAGATCGTCGGCAACATCGGCGCCATCGTGCGGACGTCCTTCGGCCTCGGCGCCGCCGGTATCGTCCTGGTGGAGAGCGATCTCGCCGGCATCGCGGATCGTCGCCTGGTCAGGGCGAGCCGTGGCTACGTCTTCTCGCTGCCGGTGGTCCTCGCGTCGCGCGAGCAGGCCGTCCGGTATTTCCGGGACAACGACATGCCCCTGGTGTCGTTCGGCGCCGACGGCGCGACCGGTGTCGACTACCTCAATACCGTCGACGAGCGGCTCGCGCTGATGTTCGGCAGTGAGAAGGTCGGCGCGTCACGCGGTCTGGAGGACGTCGCCGCCGGGTCGGTGCGGATTCCCCTCAACCCTTCGGCCGAATCGCTGAACGTCTCGGTTTCCGCCGGGATCGCGCTCTACGAGCGGATCCACTGGAATCTTCCCGACGGTCGAAGTGGCGTGCGGTAGCGCCCGATCCGTCAGCCCCGGGGAACGGCCTGGTCGATGAAGCCGGTCACGTCGCGAAAGACCTGCTCCCGGTTCGTCTCGTGGAACAGGTCGTGGTAGGCCCCGCGGTAGCGCCGCTGGTGCAGTTCCTCGCCGCCGATCAGCTCGATGCCCGTCCGGGTGTCCTCCAGGCGGGTCAGGCTGTCCGCGTCACCGTGCAACCACAGCGTCGGCAGCGCGCCGAGGTCGCCCGCGTCGTTGGCCGTCGTCAACGCCCGGGCGATGGCCTCCAGCGTCGCCCGAAGGAACGGCCCGTGCCACACCAGCAGGTCGTCGTTGAAGTCCTCACCCACCTGGTTGTCCCGGGACAGCATCGGCCCGATGTCGTACGCCTGCGTCGGGAGCTCGTCGAACGAGAGCAGCATCGTCGCGGTCTGCCAGGTGCCGAGCACCGGCGCCACGAGCACGAGAGCCGCCAGGGCGTCCGGGAAACGCTGGGCGTACCGGGTGGCGATCAGGCCACCCACCGAGTGGCCGATGACGATCTGCGGCTTTCCGGGGTGCTCGGCGAGCGCCCGCCCGGCCACGGTCCGGACGTCCGTGACGATGTCCTCAAGGTCCTTGACACACGCCCGCTCACCCTCGGAGAGCCCGAAACCCAGATGGTCGGGGGCGTACACCGCGGCACCGTGCGCGACGAGCCGGTCGGCGACCTCGCCGTAGCGGCCGGCGTGCTCCGGATAGCCGTGCGCCACGATGGCCACGTAACGCGGATCCTCGTGGTCCCACGTCCGCACCGAGATCGTCGCCTGCGTGCCGTCGAACTTCCAGAACCGGGCCCGGGTCATGTCGTCCTCCTTCGGTCAGGTCCGCTGAGGGCTTGTTGCCGGCAGATGCCTCAGAGCAGCTCGACGCGGTATTCGCGCATCCAGTCGTTGATCCGCAGCAGGGACTCGAAGCCCAGGCGGAGGAACTGGAGCTCGCTCGGATCCGCCTGCTCGACCAGGGCGTAGGCCGCTCGGGCGCTGGTCTCCTCCATCAGGGACCGGACCGGCGCGTTCGGATCCGCCATCAGGTCACCGAGCTTCTGCCGCATCGCCCGGTCGTAGGCCGGATCCACGATCGCCGGGTACGGGGTCTTCCGGCGTTCCAGCACGAAGCTCGGCACCGTTGCGGCCACCGCGGCCCGGAGCAGGCTCTTCTCCCGCCCGTCGAAGGACTTCGTCGACCAGGGCACGTTGAACACGTACTCGACGAGCCGATGGTCGCAGAACGGCACCCGGACCTCCAGGCCGACCGCCATGCTCATCCGGTCCTTGCGCTCCAGCAGCATGGGCAGGAACCGGGTGAGGAACAGGTAGGACACCCGGCGCATGCGCGCGTCGACCTCGTCCTCGTCGTCGAGCACCGGCGCCTCGCGTACCGCCTCGGCGTACCGGTCGGCCCGGTAGGTGTCGAGCGCCAGCCGGCGGGGCAGGTCGGGGTCGAGGAACGACGGGCCGCTCACGGTGGTGGGCGTGCTGTGGTACATCCAGGGGAACGTCTCCGCGGTCGTGGCGCCGGGGTCGTGGAACCACGGGTAGCCGCCGAAGAGCTCGTCCGAGCCCTCACCGGACAGGGCGACGGTCGAATGCCCGCGTACCGCCCGGAACAGCAGGTAGAGCGAGGTGTCCATGTCGGCCAGCCCGAGCGGCAGGTCGCGGGCGCGGAGCACGGCGAGCCGGGTCGCCGGGTCGGTCAGGTCGGCGGCGTTGAGGGTGATCGTCTCGTGGGCGGTTCCGACGGAGGCGGCCAGCTTGGCGGCGAACGACGCATCCTCGGCGGGGTCCTGGCCCGGCCGACCGGGCTGGGCGAAACCGACGGCGAAGGAGCGCAGCGGGCCCTCGGCGCGCTCGGCCAGCGCCTCCGCCGCGTACGCGGTGACGGCGCTGGAGTCGAGTCCGCCGGACAGCAGCGAACAGAGCGGCACGTCCGCCACCGTCTGCCCCGCGACGGCCCGCCTCAGCAACTCCCGCACCGTCTCGACGGTGGTCGCCCGGTCGTCGCGGTGCGCCGTCGCGGGCAGACGCCAGTAGGCGGTCTCCACCGTGCCCGTCCGGTCGAACCGCAGCACGTGCCCGGGCAGGACCGACCGCATCCCCTCGAAGATCGCCTGGCCGGGCGTGTTCGCCCAGGTCATGAGTTCCCGCAGCCCGAGGGCGCCGAGCCGGGCGCGGACCGCGGGGTGGGCGAGGATGGCCTTCGGCTCGGAGCCGAAGAGCAGACCCTGGGCGGTGGGATGATAGTAGAGCGGCTTGACCCCCAGCCGGTCCCGGACGAGGACCAGCCGCTGGTCGCGGTCGTCCCAGACGGCGAACGCGAACATGCCGACCAGCCGGGCCGCCAGCCCCTCGCCCCACTCCAGGTAGCCCCGGAGGACGACCTCGGTGTCGCTGCGGGTACGGAACCGGTGCCCACGGGCGGTGAGCTCGTCGCGCAGCTCCCGGAAGTTGTAGACCTCGCCGCTGTAGCTGACGACCGCCGCCGGCTCGCGGTCCGGGTCGTCGGCCATGGGCTGCGCGCCGCCCGCCAGGTCGATGACGGCGAGCCGTCGGTGCCCGAGGGCGGCGTGCCGGCCGATCCAGGCGCCCTCGGCGTCCGGCCCTCGGCAGGACATCGTGGCAGTCATCGACGAGATGACGGCGCGTTCCGCGCGCAGGTCGCGCCCGAAGTCGATCCATCCGGTGATTCCACACATGGTGATCTCAGCGTCCGTTCGTGGCGGGTCGGGAAAGGTCGGTCGGGCCGGAGCCCGCAGCGGGAGGACCGGCCGGGCCGTCCGCCGTGCGGTGCTCGTCCGGCCGACCCGGCTGCCCGTCCGGCCAGGTCGGCACCGCGTTCAGCGTCTCCTCCGGCAACTTGCCGGAGCGCGCCAGGAGCAGGAAGTACCGGCCGAGCTCGTGCAGCTGCGCAAGCCCGGTCAGCCCCCGGTCCCAGCAGGCGACCTCCAGGTCGGCGCAGCCCCAACGGTTCCGGAAGAAGGTCTCCACCAGGTCGTGTCGGATGTGCTCGACCCGGAACTCGCCGTTGCGCCGCGTCGCCGTCTCGTTGACGGCGCCCGCGGCCGCGGCACAGGTCCGGGCCAGCCGCAGCAGGGCCCGTTGCCCCGTCAGCAGGGACGGGACGCGGTGCCCGGCGCGGATGCCGGGTTCGGTCCGGAAGGACCGCACCAGGGCCCGGACGACGATTTCCCGATCGGGGAGGGCGGCCTGTTCCGCCGACGACAACCATTCACGCATGCCGGCCGTCGGCCCGCCGTCGGGACCGAGCAGCCGGCGGGCCCGGGCCGCCCCGAGCGCCCGCTCGACGAGCGTCGCCCCGGCGTCGTCGTCGCCTTCCGGCGTCCCGTCCCGCGCGATCGCGTCGAGCGTCACCCGGCGGTGCAGCGACGGGTACGCCGGCAGGAAGAGCTGGAGGAACGCGAGCGTGTGCTGGTCGGTCACCAGCCGGCCGCCGAGTTCGACGCCCTCGTTCTCCCAGCGCCAGTCCGCGAGGTACACGGTGTCCAGGTTGGCGTGCTTCGAGACGTCGACCGGCGTCACCTCCACCGGGCGCCCGTCGCGTACCAGGCGCAGCGCCCGCAGCGCGTCGAGCCGCTTGACGTCCCGCTGGTCGGGGTGGACATCGAGCCACCCGCGCGCCCGGCGGGCGGCATCCGCCAGGCCGTGCTGTTCCGCCATCCGCCACAGGGCCGACCAGCTTCGACGGGGAAACGGCAGGTCGCGGACCAGCGCGAGGAGGCCGTTGGCCTCGTCCGGGGCGAGCGCCTCGCCGGTGGCCGCCCGCAGGCCGTACCGGATCGAGACCAGGGCGTCGGAAAGCTGCGCGTGCCCGTCGTCGTCGAGGTGGACGACGGCGACCTCGTCGTCGGCGGTGACCGTGCCGTCCGCGTACCACTGGAAGACCTGGCCGACGCCGACGACGCCGTAGGGGTGCAGTTCGGCGGCGCGCAGCGCGCCCATACTGCTGGCCCCGACGACCCGGACCCCCCTGCGGACCAGGTGCAGGATCTCCTTGTGACGGACAGCGGGCGCCTGGAAGAAGAGCCCGTCGAGGATGAGGACGGTGTCCGCCGCTGCGGGCCGGAGTCGCAGCAGGTCGCCGTGGCGCACCGGCGGATGCGTCACGGCGTCGGGGACGACCCGGCGGATGTCGTCGGCGCCGATGGTGGGGCCGGCGAAGACATGGGTCGCCATCGTGATCAGGACTCCTCCGGTCGAACGGGCCGCGGGCATTCGTCGCCGGTGCCGAAGCGCAGCCCGGGAGCGATCACCCGGATCACCGACAGCGGCTCGTCGTCCGTGGACAACCGCACCTCCAGCACGGGTCGGCCGGTCCGCCGGCCGACCTGCCGCAGGCACCACCGGTACTCCTCGTCGACGGAGTCGAAACGCCGGGTCCGCAAAGCGGCCAGGGTCTGGCGCCACGAGCGGATCCCGCCGGGTGGGGTGACCGGCCGTCGGGCGTCCCAGCGGTGGGAGCGGTAGAGGGCGCCCCGGACGTCGTCCCGGGTGCCGTTGATGACCGTCAACCTGCTCTGCGCGGCCTCGGTCACGGCACGTGAGAGGGCCGTCGCGGGGTCGGTGTGGCAGCCGGACCCCGAGTAGATCGACGGATCCTCGGGCGACCAGAGGTAGGCGACGAAGCAGGGGAACGCGGGGTCGCGGGTGTTGTCGACGAGTTCCAGCCAGGCCCCGGCGGACGTGATCTGCTCGATCAGGCGGCGGCAGCCGGGGTCCGTCACCGTCTCGGGGGCGATGTGGGTCCGGGTGGACACCGGCCGGTCCCCGAGGTCGAACGTACAGTCCCGCTCGATGAGCTCGAACAACCCGTGCAGGGCCGCCTCCGCCGGGCAGTTCCCGCTGGCCAGGCCGTTGCTGGAGACCCGCAGCAGCGGCACCGACCAGACCGGCGCGGCGAGCGAGGAGATGGCCACGCTGGCGCGCGGCACCAGCGTGTCCCGCTCCGTGCCGGCCACCCGGGCCGGCACCCAGTCCAGCGGCGTGTCCGCCGTCAGCAGGCTCCGGGCGGCGCGCTGCAGGGACATGACGTCGTACGGCAGGCGCAGGGCCGAGGCGGGCACGCCCACCGGCCCCGGCGGCGTCGCCGGAAGCTCCTCGGCGTACCACAGCTCGATGGCCTCCATCGACGCCGAGACCTTCGCGGCCACGTCCGTGGCGCCCTTGCCCTGGCTGACGCTCAGCGTGCGGGCCATCGGCCGGACGGCGACCCACACCGGGATGCCGAGCACGTCGAGGCCGGTGACGTCCGCGACGCGGGTCAGACCGCAGCGCGCGAAGAGCCGCTCGGCGAGCTGCCACGTCTCCGCCGGATGCCGGGTGCGGTGCGTGCCGGCGAAGTACCGCTTCACGTTCCGGCCCGCGGTGGCCGGTGTCGCGTCGAGGATGGACGATTCACTCATACCCTGCTCCTCCGCCGAGGGGGTTGGGACGTTTCGATCACGTACTCCGCCGCGTGCGTCCGGAGGGCCAGCGCCGCCGGGTCGGGCAACGGCTCGGTGAGGGTCAACGCGCCGGCGGTCCCCTCCGGCCAGCACCTCGGCTGGGAGAGATCCACGTACACGGGCTTGCGGACGGCGCTGCCGGACCGCGAGCGAGCCTGCCCCACCCACTCGTCGGAGGCCCGCCCCCGGACGACGTCCCACGGCTCGGGGAGGGTGACCGCCCGGACGAAGAACTGTCGGGGCACCCCGGTCCCGGCGCACCACCGGTGCCACCCCACCGTCCTGGCGGCGTCGTCGGCGCCCGCGGGCAGCGCAGTCGGCGGCACCTTCCACGTCCGGCGGGCGAGCACCAGCCGACCGAGGACCAGCCGTGGATAGTGGCGGACACCGCGGGAGCCCGCCGCGACGTCGCCGTCGACCTGGTCCCAGAACGCCAGCGTGCTGCCCGTCGCCGGGCCAAGTCTGCGCAGCCACCGGAAGAACGGTGGCGCCAACTGCGTCAGCGTGGCGTTCTGGGGGACCGGGACCAGCGGTCTTCCCGGCAGCGCGCTGCTGTGCAGCAACAGCCGGCCACGCGCCGGGTCGACCCGAACCGTGCAGTCGCCCGGGTCGATCCGGGCCTCCGGGTCGCACTCCAGGGCATGGCCGGGAAAAGCCAGGCTGTACGGCAGCAGTCGGGGCCGCTCGTTGGCGGTCGCGCCGAACCGCGCCGTGACGTCCACCGCCAGCGCGTCCGGCTCGCCGACATCCGCCGCGCCGGCCCACTCCCGCAGCAGCCCGACCGGCGCCCCGCCCAGACCGGCGGCGACCCGGGCGGCGAACCGGCCGTACCCGCAACCGAGGCCGTTGAGCACGACGCGGTCGCCAGCGAACTGCACGGGCCAGGCCGCGCAGGCCCACTCCGGCACCTCGTCGGGCAGGGCGTCGGCGAGTCGGTCCAGCTCCGCGCCGTCCAGCCGGACCTCGTGGGCGCCCGGCGAGCCGGCCGCGAGCGCCCGGAGCAGGTCGGTCAGGCCGGCACGCAACTCCAGGGTCCGCCGCAGCAACGGACGGCTCGACTCGGCGACCATCGCGTCCGCCGCGGCGCGTCCGGAACCGACGAACCATCGGTACGCGGTCAGCAGCGGGACCGCGTCGGTGCCGAAGCGGTCCCGGAAAGCCAACGTCCCGGCGAGTTGGAAGGGCAGCTCGGGAGCGAGCAGCGGCGCGATCAGCTTGACCCGTCCGAGGTCTGCCAGGACCTCCCCGTCGAGCGCCGGAGCTGGTTCGTCGACGACCCCTACGAGATCGTCGGTGACCAGCAGACGATCGGTTCCCGCCGTGCTGACCCCGCAGGCGGTGGCGAGTCGTTCGAGCCCGGCCCGGGCGGGCGCGGTCAGGGCGCCCGGCACGGGCGAGGGATCCGCCTCGATGTCGCGTAGCAGGCGCAGGGCGGCGCGCAGGTCGTCGGCGTCGTCCTCGCCGGTCGTGGCGGGCAGCGCCGCCAGGACGCCGTCGAGGACCTGCCGGCCGTGTCCCGGCGGGCGCAGCCCCACCTCGAGCAGACCACAGCGCAGGAGCGCGGCGAGCTGGTCCGGGACCGTGCCGTCGGGAGAGAGGTCGCGGAGCCGGCGCGGGGAGCGCAGCCGGCGCAGCAGGCCGGCCAGCCGGTCGGGGCAGGCGGCGGTGCGCAGGTCGTCCACCGGTCCGCCGGTGACCAGCCAGCTCACCCGGCCCTCGGCGGGCTCGCCGACGGTGGCGGTGGGATTCGTCGTCACCCACACCTGCTCCGGCGTCACCGACCGCAGGCCCCGGCCACGTACCCAGTGCTGCACCCAGTCGAGCGCCTGTCGATCCACCCGGACGCGCCGGTGCGGCGGCCGTCGACCGGCCCCCGGGACGAGCAGCGTGGCCTCGGCGAGCCGGGCGAACGGTGACGGCTTGGTGGCGCTGCGCTGGAGCAGCCGGAACACGGTGAGCAGACGCCGCCGGTCACGGGCCGACCCCGGGCGGTGCCGTCCGCTCCGACGGATCTCCGCCAGCAGACCCGGCACCGAGAGCTCCACCGAAGCGGCGAAGTCCGGATCGGTGAGGCGGTCGTGGACGGTCGCCCGGGTGGCACGGTCGAGTTCCGTCAGGGCCGTCCGCAGCTCGGTCCACCGTCGGTCGAGTTCCGAGCGCGCCCGCTCGTACGCGGCGACCGGCCCGACGTCGAGCAGTTCCCCGGCGACGGTGGTCAGCACGCGGCCGTTGTAGGCGTCCCGCCGGGCGCGGAGCAGCCGACGCCGCTCGGCCGGCGTCGCCAGCGGCACGAGGGCGCTGATGACGTCCGCCGCCGCCGCGCCCCGCGTACGGCAGGTCTTCTCGGCCTCGGCGACCCGCCCGGCTGCCGCCCACACCCGGTCGCCGGAGAGGTCCCGCAGGACCTGTGGGCCCGATCCGCAGCGGCGGCGGACCACCACCGGCCCGACCCGCACCCTGCGCGTCGCCGCGGGCGCCCGCCCTAACGCCATGTCGCCTCCAGCGGCAGCGTCTCCAGACCACGGTGCAGGAAGTGCGCCGTCCAGCGTGGATCGCCGACGAGGCGCACCGCGGCGCATCGGCGGGCCACGACGGTGAGCAGCGCGATCCCCTCCAGCCGGGCGACGTGCGCGCCCAGGCAGACGTGCCGTCCCTCCCCGAACGCGACGCCGGCGAGCGGCCCAGCCGACTGACCGGTGGTGACCAGTTCGTGGTTGGCCGCGCCCAGCATGACCCGTAGCCGGTCACCCCGCCTGATCAGCTGGCCGGCCACCTCGACGTCGGTCATCGCCAGCCGGGCGGTGAAGGTCAGGGGGGACTCGGTGAGCAGGACCCGCTCCACCTCCGCCTCGGCGGCGCGGCGTCCCTCGTGCAGATCGTCCAGCAGCTCCGGCACGGTGGCCAGGCGCAGCAACAGACCGCTGATCATGTTGCGCGAGGTGTCGTGCCCGGCGAGGTAGAGGCTGAAGACGTTGGCCACCGCCTCGACCTCGGAGAGCGCCTGCGGGGTGCC
Organism: Micromonospora sp. WMMD882; assembly: GCF_027497255.1. Taxonomy (NCBI): domain Bacteria; kingdom Bacillati; phylum Actinomycetota; class Actinomycetes; order Micromonosporales; family Micromonosporaceae; genus Micromonospora; species Micromonospora sp. WMMD882. Next base: position 3,283,608 of record NZ_CP114903.1, on the reverse strand, counting down.
CGCAGCGGCCCGGATGGCCGCGAGCACCGAGTCCGGGACGGGATCGGCGAGCCATCGCCGCACCAGGACCGTCAGGTCGTCCAGCGCCGCGATCGCGTCCCGGACGGCGTCGTCGCCGGCCCGGCCGCTGGCCAGGCCGCCGCCCTGACTGATCGTCCGGCACAGCTCGCTGACGTCGGCCCGCTCCGGCTCCGGCACGCCGACCAGCTCGCCGACGACGGAGACGGGCAGCCGGCCGCTGATCGCCGTCACGCCGTCGAAGCGGCCGTCCGGACCGATGTCGGCGAGCAGCCTGCCGATCGTCGTCTCGACCGCCGCCCTCCGGGCGCGTACGGCCCGGGGTGAGAAGGCCGGGCCGAGGGTGCGGCGCATCCGGTCGTGATCGGCGCCTTCCGCGGACAGCAGCAGGCTCCGGACGAACTCGCCGTGCCCCGCGCCGTCGCCCCATTCGGAGTTCTGGTCGGCCCCGGGCATCCGGAACCGCTCGTCCCGCAGCACCATCCGGGCGGCCTCGTGCCCGACGACGAGCCAGCACCCGCCGGACCCGCTCCACACCAGGCTGCCCTGTCGACGCAGTTGTTCGTAGAGCACCGCCGGCCGGCGTAGCAGATGGCCCGCCACCGCCGCCCGTTTCCGGGCCTGCGCCGTGTGTTCGGTCGCTGGGGTCACCGCAGTGCCTTTCCTCGCTCGTCGAAGGCGGCCTCGGTCGAGGCCCGGATCAGCACCCGCGCCGGCACCACCGGACTCGGCAGTCCGGCGCAGGCCAGGCGGATCTCGCCTTCGGTCACCTCGCCGACGACGAGCACCGTGACGCGGTCGACCGGGCCGGAACGGTCCACCGAGACCCGGGCGTCGGTGACGCCCGGCAGGGCCCGCACCGCGGCGGCGACGGTCGCCGGGTACACGGTCACCCCGTCGACCTTGATCAGGTCGTCGACCCGTCCCGCCAGCAGGTAGCCGGTGCCGTCCGGAGCGGGACGCGCCAGATCCCCGGCGCTCACCGAGCCGTCGGGGCGGGCCCGCAGCGCGCCCCCGAGGGCGGCGAACCGGGTGTCGGGCCCCCGGGTCCAGAGCATGCCGACCCCGTCGTGCCCGACGTCCTCCAGCCAGACCTGTTTGCCTGGCAGCGGCAGCCCGACGTTGCCGGTGTCGTCCACCTCCCGACGGACGGTGAGCAGGCCGGTCTCCGTCGAGCCCAGCATCGTCAGGAACCGGCAGCCGGGCAGCCCAGCCGCGATCCGCCGGGCCCGGTCGGGGGTCAGGCCACCCCCCGCCGGGACGAACGAGGTCCGGTCGTAGCGCGCCTGGGCCGGGGCGGCGCCGGCCGCCAAGGTGCCGAGCGCCGGCGCGGCCAGGCAGACGCCGGGCCGGTCGGCGAGGTGCCGCGCGGCCACCGTCCACTGGTGCGGTCGGAACAGCAGCAGGTCCCGGCCCAGCAACAGCGCCGGCAGCACGACGACGTAGAAGGCCGCCGCGAAGTCCAGATCGGAACAGGCGGCGAACACCTCCGCCTCCTCGTACTCGGGCATCCCCCCGGTGTACAGGCGGACCGCCTCGGGCAGGGCGTGTGGTCGGCCGAAGAGCAACCGGGGCGCACCGGTGCTGCCCGAGGTGGCCGTGGCGTACGTCGGCCCCTCGACCTCGGTGGGCGGCGCCGACCGAGCCCCCGCCTCCCGGACGAGGCCGCGGAACACCCGCCCGGCGCCCCACCGGGCCGGGTCACCGAGCACCCATCGTGGAGTGGACGCGGCCAGCCCGACCGCCAGCAGCCCGACCAGGGAGCGGACCGAGCATTCGGCGGGCACCACCCAGCCGTGTGACGTCCGGGGCAGCGCGGCGGCGAGGTCCGTCGCCTCCCCGAGGATCTCCCGCCACGGAACGCGTCCGTTCCCGTCCACCACCCCACGGTCGGACCGGGCGAGCAGCTCGACGGTGGGGGTCAGCCACGGGGCGTCGACGCCCATGCCAACCACCCCCTGATCGTGGTCGGGGCGGTGGCGTGGTCCGGAACGGTGTGTCCGTTCTGCTCCAGGGTCGCCGCCGCCATGACCCGTTCGACGGAGCTGAGCGGGCGGTCGAGATCGTGCTCCTCCAGGCTCTCCGTGAGCATCCGGGCCAGATCCTGCCGGGGCTCGGCAGCCGGGCAGCGCACCGTCAACCGCCGTGGCATGTTGAACCTGATGTGCCTGATGCGTTCGATCTCGGCGTCGACGAGCACGGCGCCGGGGGCCGCCCGGCACATCGCGTCGAACAGCTCGACGGCCTGGCGTCGGGCCAGTCGGGCGCCCAGGCACCGGTAGGCGCCCCAGCCGAAGGACAACACCGCCCGACCCGCTATCCCCTCGGCGGGCTGGTTCGCCTCCGCCACCTGGACGCTGATGATCTGGCCCGCCCGGACCTGCAGGTCGCCGAGCGTGATCGGCGCGTGGGCGACCCGCTCCAGGGTCTTCAGCGGCGGTTCGCTGCGCAGCGCCTCGTCGAGCAGGGTTTCCCGCCGCGCCGGGTCGGCCGCTCCGGCGGAGCCGAGGATGAGCGCCGCCGCGTTGCCGAGCATGCCGGCCACGGTCTCCAGCGAGGCCTGGACCAGCATGACGATGTTGGCCTCGAAGTCCTCCTCGGAGATCCCGCCGGTCCACCCCGCGTGCCATGCGCCCAACACGCTGCCGGTGGACGCCCGGGCCCGGGCCTGGCGGATCGATCGGCGGATCTCCGTCAGCGCGGCGTGGCCCTCGACGACCGCCGTCGCCGGATCCGGCAGCCGGGCCGCGTAGGCGACCAGCGCGAGCCGCTGGCTCAACTTGTGGAGGCGGTGGAACTCCCCGGGCGGCAGGCCCAGCAGGTGGGCGCCGCACTCCACGGCGTACCGGAAGGCGACCCCGGTCATGAACTCGCCACCGCCCGCGGCGGCGAACCTCCCGACCACCTGGTCGGCCAGGGCGCGTAGGGCCGGCGTCATGGCGTCGACGGCGTCCGCGGTGAAGAAACGCCCGAAGGCGCGACGGAGACTGGCGTGCCGCTCCGGTGACGCCTGAAGCATGATCCGCTCGGCGAACGCCGCCAGCTCCTCCGCCGACGGCCGTGCCCCGTCGGCCAGCCCGTGGATCAGCGACGCCATCACCGCGGTGGACTCCACCACCCCCAACCGGTCGTCGCTGAGCAGGCGGACCGCGGCCTCCCGGTCCGCGACCACCCAGCCGAGGCCGCCGGGCAGGGGGGTGACCGCCGACCGGGTCGCCGGTTCAGGGGAACGGATGTGGCTCATGCCGGACCTCCTCGCCCGCCGTGACGGTGGGACCGACCCCGTTGCGGAGCCGGAAGCGTGCGATGGCCGCGCTCGTCGGCATCCGGCGGTGTGAATGCCCGAACGTCATCGGCGTGGTCCCCGGGACGACCGCCTTCACGCACCGCAGGCCCAGCCGGTGGAGCTCGCTGGTCGTGTGGTCGACGACGAACACCTCCTGGCCGTCGGCGCGGGCCACGTCGAGCATCGCCGCGAGGTCCGCGGCGACGTCCCCGCGGGGCACGTGCGTCGCCGGCACCGGAGCGGGGCGGCCGGCGGGGGCCAGCAGGAAGTCGAACCTGCCGCGTGCCTCCGGAAGGCCGGCCACCAGCGCGTGGTCGGTCATGTGCCGGACCAGCGCCGGACGGGCCAGGGCCTGCCCGGAGGGGCGCTGCTGCCGGTACATCATGGTGATCGCCGGCGCCGCCGCCGCCATCTCCTGCACGGCGCCGCGCAGCGCGCGGGACACGGTCAGGGCGCAGCCCGCCGTGACCAGGGTGGCCGGCACGGCGGGATCGTCGGCCAGCGAGACGAGCAGCACCACCGGCACCCCGAACGGACCGACGACCTGAAAGGCGCGCAGCTCCCGACCGGTGCGGTGGCGTAGGCCGCGCAGCGCGGCGGCGTCGGCGCCGGTCACCCGGTCGAGGTCGATCTCCGGCAGGGGGGTACGCGAGTACCAGGCGGTCAGGAAGGCGTCCCGCTCGGCGACCTCCAGGAGCGCCGCGAGCAGCGCCTCCTCCACGCCGGCGCCCAGCGCGCAGCCGTTGGAGTTCTCGTACACGAACGCCGGCCCCGTCCCGGGCCGCTGGGTCGCCCCGTAGTAGGCGACGTGGAAGGGCAGGTGGACGGCCCGGCCCGTCAGCACGGAGTGGGCCAGCGCCCAGCCGGTCGGGGTGTGCGGGTCGAACCGGGTGTACTCGAAGCCGGGCTGGTCGTAGGCGTCGTCCTCGTGCAGCAGCAGGGAGCGGGGGTCGACGCCGTCGGCGAGGTCGGCGAAGGCGGCGAACCGGACGGGATCCCGTCCGCCGCAGTGCCATCCCGCGTAGCGTTCCAATCCCTCCAGCACCGCGCCGGCCCGCGCCGTGACGTAGTCGTCCGCCCGCCCGATGGCGATCTCCTCGAACCCCCATCGGGTGGGCACCTTGACCTGCACGGACGGTAGGGCGGCATCACCGGCGAGGATCGGGGTGCGGGTGACGCCCGACCACGAGTCGACGTACTCGGACTCCAGCCGGTCGGCGAACTCGGTGACCGGGAACCGCCGGGTCGAGGCCGGACCGGTGGCGGGCAGCGCCGCGTCGAGGTCCGGCAGCGGCGGTGGCACCGGAGTCGCCGTCGCCGTGCAGTGCGGCGCCCGGCACAGGGTGTGGGCGATGGCCGGGTGCCAGTCACCGGCCAGGCCGCCGTCGTCGAGCACGAAGGCCGCGTCGCGGCTGCGCGGCGGCTCGCCAGCGGCCAGCCGTTGCGCCTCCGCCCGCAGCAGGGCGGCGACGACGTAGCCGGCAGCGACCGGCCAGGCCGGTTCGTCCGGCCGGCCGGACAGTGGACGCCAGGCGGTCTCCGCGTCGGTCACCGCCCCCTCCGGCTGGTTGGTGACCCGGACCCGCAACGCGAGGCAGTGCGGGCAGTTCGGCCGGTCGGGTTCCACCAGCGGGCCCACCACCAGCCGTCCCCGGCAGCCGTACACCGGCAGTAGCGGCGCCTGCTGCCTGGGCAGCGCCCGCAGGTCGGCGTCCCAGGAGAGGTCGACCAGCACCGCGAGCCGGATGTCCGCCCCGGGCTGCGGCGCCGCGTCCGGACCGACCAGCCGTACGAGATCACCGGCGAGAAGGGCGATCGAGGACCTCAGGTCCGTGGCCCTGCCCCGGCTGGGATGTTCCGCCACCGTGCTCATCACCGCCCGCCGTCCTGTCCGATCTCGACGCCTACCAGGTGCGCGGACACCAGCGCCGGCAGCGGCGCCGGCCGGGCCCGCAGGCCGAGCGCCGCCGTGTGCCTCTGGGGAAGCTCACCGGCGTACGGCGGGGTGGCGGGCGTCACCTCACCGGACCACCCGGGATGCTGCCGGCCGGCGAGCGCCGCCAGCAGCGCCCGCTGCTCGGCCTGCTCGGGACCGAGGCCGGTCAGGGGCGCCCCACCGGCGGTCCAGGCGCGCCACATTCCGCTGGGGTGCGCCTGGTGGCGTACCGGCGGCAGGTGACCGGCGAGGCCGCCGAGCCGGTGCCGCGCGGCTGTCGGCTGGTCCACCACCCGGTCGGACCAGCCGTCGGTCAGCCAGGTGTCGGCCCAGTGGGTGAGGGCACGGGCGGTCGCCACGGTGGTGTCCACCGCGACGCCGACCGCGGCGCCCGAACCGGTGGGCAGGTACCGCTCCACGGACAGCGACAGGGACTCGGTCCGGGCGTGCGTCATCGTCTCCGCCACCACGAGCGGTCCGTCCCGAAGCGTGGCCGGCTCTGCCCGTCCCACCGGGTTGAGCACCAACCGGAGCATGGTCAGCGGCAGTTGCGGCAGCCCCTCGGGGGAGCAGGAGGCGAGCGGCCCGAAACAGCGGGCGCCCAGGACCAGGTTCGGGAAGGAGGCGGTACGCGGCGTGGGGACACCGGCACGGTCGTGCCGGCCGACCGTCGGGCAGGTGGGGTCGACGTCGACGGCCGACCGCCAGATCTGGAGCGTGTCCAGGTCGATCACCGCCGCCTCGCCCAGCGGGCGGCGGTCGCCGTCGACCAGCACCCGGGCCACCTCCTGGCTCAGCACTCCTGCGGCCAGTTGCGCGGCCGCGCCGATCCCGTCGCCGGTCGGTAGCGCGACCGACCGGTGGTTCAGTCGTCGCCAGGCACACCGGGGGCACGCCGACGGGTGGCCCGCCAGGTGGCCCTTGAGCAGCAAAGCGCGACCCCGGACCAGCCCCAGCCAGGTGCCGGCGCCGTCGGCGGCCACGCGGTCCGCCAGGGCCAACGCCGCGTCCGCCTGACCGGCGGGGAAGAACCCGACCAGGTGGCGGCCGGCGAGTTCGGTGGCGGTGGGGCCGTCCGGGTCGGCAGGTACCACGATGTCGCGGAACCCGGCCTGCGCCAACGCGTCCGCCGCCAGGGCCGCGTAGCCGGCCGGGCCGGCCACCACCATCCCCGCCCGCTGCGCGGGGCGTCCGTCGTTCCGGCCGTTCCCACCTGTGGGGTCGGCTTCCCCGGTCCGCGCGTCGGACGGATCCCGGCGTAGCACCTGCCGCTGCCGCAGCAGGTCGACCAGACCACGGAGGTACCGGGCCTGCGCCGGGGCCAGCGAGTCGAACAGTTGCTCCGGTGTCACCCCCCGGTCGAACAGCGGCCCCAGCCGGGCCAGCCAGGCGGCGACGTCGCGCCCCCGCAGCACGAACGAGCCCTCGGCGGTCCGGAGCCACACCCCGTCGCGCACCGGCAGGTAGTAGACGTCGTCGCTGAGGAGCAGCGGGGTTCCGGTCAACTCGTGCCTCCCCTTGGCCGGGACGGTCGGTCACAGGTACGCCGATGGCGTGCGGTGTTCCGCATCGGCTACACGGTGGCCGCGCTGAGCTGCTGCTGCAGGGCGTAGCGGTCCATCAGGTCCCAGTGCGCGACGAGCATGTCGTCGCGGACCACGAAGATGTCCAGCACGCTTATCGAGAACGTCCGGCCGCTGGCCGGGATGCCGAGCACCTCGCCGACCTGCCGGCCGCTGAACGTCATCCGGGCCGTGACCCGGTTCCCGTCGACGAGCAGGTCGTCGAGCTCCAGGCGGGTGTCCTCGACGGCGGCCAGCCAGTCGGCAACCGCGTCGCGCATGCCCTGCCGACCTCGGGCGCGCGCCGGGTTCGGGTGCTGGTAGTCCGGTGCGATGCAGCGGTCCAGGTGGCTGAGGTCCCGCTCGTTGAACGCCGCCAGTACGTGGCCGACGAGCTCGGTGATGGTGGCCCTGTCCATGTTGCGCGTCCTACTTTCTCAGGTGGGCGTCAGGGGGTCGGGATGCCGGCCAGCTCCGGCCGGCGCGGCGGGTGCTCCTCGGCGACCTGGATGCCGAGGCAGGTCGCGCTGATCAGCTCGTGGGCGTCCGCGTTGCTGTAGGGGTGCATCGTTCCGGCCCGGACGTCACGCAGGGCGCGGTCGTAGACGGAGCCGGCGCGTAGCGCGGCGGAGCCGACGAGCTGGACCACCCGGTCGACGACGGTCACGGCGTTGTTGGTGGCGAGCACCTTGGCCAGGACCACCCGCGACATTCCCTGTTGGATTGTCATCCTGGTCCACAGGTCGTTGCCCATCACCTCTTCGGCGGTCTGCCGCAGGACCGCCCGGGCCGACTCGATGAGCAGCGCGCACTCGGTGATCGTGGTCTGGACGAACGGTCGGGACTCCCAGCCGCGCTTGTGGACGTCGGCGAGGCAGTGCTCGAAGGCGCCCACGGCGACCCCGAGGTAGACCGCGCCGAACGTCGGCATCGCCCAACCCCACAGGGTCTGCAACAGGCTTCCGTCCAGGGCGCCGACGGGGAAGGTCAGGAAGATCGCCTCGTCGGGGACGTGGACGTCCCGTAGGGCGATGTTCTCGCTGCGGGTGGCCCGCATGCCTGAGGTGTGCCAGGTGCCGGCGAGGATCTCCACGCCGGGCGCGTCGACGGGGATCCGGAAGACCAGCAGCCGCGGCCCCTCGGGATGTTCCTCGTACACGGCCATCGAGGTCAGGTGGGTCATCACCGCCGAGCCGGTGCCGAAGGTCTTGAGGCCGGAGACCACGAAGCCGCCGTCGACCCGCCGCGCCCGGCTGCCCGTGCTGCGGACCAGCGGATGACCCGGCTCAGCCGTGGCTCCGCCCAGGATGACGGTGCCGTCGACGATGTCGCGCAGCGTCCGTTCGGTGGCCTCGTTCGGCGCGGTACGCCAGTTGCGCGCCATCTGCCCCGCCATGGACAGGTGCATGTTCACGGTGAGGGCGGTGGAGGCGCAGCCGGCCGCCAGCCGTTCCTGGGTGACCACCATGTCCCGTAGGTCCCCGCCCAGTCCGCCCAACTCCTCGGGCACCGTCAGACCGAGATAGCCGGATTTCCTCAGGGCGTCGAAGTTCTCGTAGGGGAACTCGGCGGACTCGTCGTACTTGGCGGCGCGTCGCTCACACGACCGGGAGAGCTCCTGGGCGATTCTCACTTTTTCTTCACGGAGAGAAGCAGGATTGGCACTCATCGTAAGGTTCCCTTCGGCCGGGGGTCGGCGACTCGGTTTCCCGGCGGCCCTTCTCCGGCACGTTCCGCCGTTATCAACCACGTTCGGGCCGCGCCCGGCGTCGGTCTCGGCGGGGTTTTCGGGACGCGTCGTCCGGTCGCCTCCGGCAGATCGGCCGGTTCGCGGACCTGGGACCGGAAGCCGTGCCGAGCCAACCAGGCCTCGGGTTCGTCCACCCCGGACTGCCACGGCCGGCCCTCCCGGCGCATGTCCGCCAGCCACTGCTGCATCCACGGGGCCCGGTAGAGGTCCGTGTTGACGTGCTCGAGGCCCAGGACGCTGCCCTCTGCGGACAGCCGCGAAACCGTGTCGAGCACCGCCTCGACCTGCTCGTCGGTGAGGTAGTAGAGAAAGCCTTCGATCAGCCACGCCGTCCGCTCGCCGGGGTCGAAGCCGGCGGCACGCAGACGGGCGGACCAGTCCCCGACCATGTTCGCGGCGACGGCGCGTCGCCGGCAGCGGGCGTTGGTCAGGCCGAGTTCCGCCAGGAGCGCCTCCTTGCCGGCCTGGAGGTCGGGCAGGTCGATCTCGAACAGCCGCAACTCGGCGGGAAGGTCGAGCCGGTAGGCCCGGCTGTCCATTCCCGCGGCGACGATCACCACCTGTCGCAGTCCGTCACGAACGGCGGTGGACAGGAAATCGTCGAAGAACTTCGTCCGCACCGCGAGCACGTCGAAACGCGGTGTCGGATTGTCGCGGAGGTCGGCCAGGAGCACGGGATCGGTACGGGCGACGAACTCGACCGCCAAAGAATCAAGAAACAGCGGATCGGCGCGGAGTGTCTCGGCGGCACGGGCGACCGCTATCCAGTGCGCGGTCATACTTGTCTGCTTCATCGTTCCCCGAAAGAGGTCTACTCGATGCGGATTGTTCGCTGGCGTCAGCGGGTATTCGGACGCTGCTCGGTCTGGCCGTCGAGAATTCGATTCAAACTGCGGAGAAGTGTTTGCTCCAGAATCCGGATCTGGTGTTTGCGGACCAGCGACCAGTAAAGATCCCCGCCCCTGTTCAAGGTGCGCAGCACAACTCCGAGGATCGCCGTTGATTCCATCACCATGAAAGACATCCGGTGGTGCAGGAAGCGGTCGCGATCCCCGATCATCACCTCGCGCTCGTCGATCGCGATCACCCGGTAGGGTCCGAGGCGGTTGCCCACCACCGGGCGTGCCTGGGGCTTCTTGCGGTTCATGGTGTTCGGGCTGACCCCGAGGGGGCGCAGGATGACCCGCTGCACCTTGATCCAGGCGTCTACCAGCGGCAACAGTGCGTCCGTGGTGTCACTCGGGCGGGTCATCGCGACCCTGGCCACCTCTCGGGGGTCGACCGTCAGGCCCACCGGAAGGTCCACCGCCACCGCTTGGGCATTGGCGTGGGGAGCTTCGTCCCGGAAGGCGGCCAACGCCGATCCGGCCGGAATCGAGATTTCGTGAGCACGCATCTGCACCGTTCCCCCATAAGTGCGAAAAGGGTCTCCCGACCCCGGCGTCGAGGGGTGGGGGTGTCGCTGCGCCGGCTTGCGCGGAACCGGCCGCCAACTTCGACAAGTGGGCCGATTCTTGGGGCCGGGAGCCCCGATGATCGTTCTGATACGGCTGCCGGAAGCAACTTGATCGTTATGCGAAGCCTAGCACAGCATTGATTCGAGTCAAAGGTCTCGATGATTTATCAGGTGATCTTCAGGGTTCGCCGAAGAAGCCACGAGAGACGGTGTAGACACGCACCGTGAACGGCATGTAACGTCGATCGCGTCCTCGGGTGGCCGTAGGTTGGCCGGTACCCCAGTCGACGTAGGACGCCTGATGAGGCGTCATCTCACCCGTCAGGCCGACTGGCATCTCTGCAGAGTCGGGGACAGTATCAGTCGAGGACTTCCGGCGAAGTCCACATTACCGAAGGGGTTAATGCCGTGAGCATTTCCGCGCAAACCCAGGTCGAGCTCGGCGTCGAGGAGCTGACCGGTCTGGACATCGACACCCTGGAGATCAGCGACTACCTGGACGAGTCGATGCTCGACACGCACGACCTGACCGAGACCCTCGTCGCCTCGTCGTCCTGCACCACCTGCATCTGCACCTGCAGCTGCTCCTCGTGACCTAGTCACTGAGGCCGAGCCCGCCCGCCGCTCCGGTCCGGCAACGGCCGTGCCGCTGTCCGGGCGTGGGCGGGCTCGGCGCCCTCGCGAGGTGGTCCGGGCGTCGGCGTCCGTCCGAACGGACGAACCGGTCCCCCGTACCTGAGCTGTCAATCCGGTGTTCTGGGAGGACATCCCGATGCGACCTGTCGTGCTGGTACATGGGCTGCTCGGCACGCCCGAGGCGCACTTCGGCGCCTGTGCCCCATGGTGGGGGCACCCCGTGACGCCGTTCAACCTCCCTGGGCACGGACCGCGCCAGGAGACGCCGGGCGACCAGACCGCCGTCGCGGTCGACGAGCTCTGCGAACTCGTCCACGCCCAGCCGGAGCGACCGCTGCTGGTGGGGATCTCCTACCTGGGCGCCGCCGTCGCGTTCCGGGCCGCCGAGAAGGCGGTCGGCTCCGTACACGGGCTGGTGATGTCGGGTTTCTCCTTCACCATGCGGCCCGACGGGCTCGACCGCTGGTTGACCGCCTTCACCCGGATGGCGCGCGAGCAGCAACCGAGCCGGGAGTACTTCGCCCGGTTGCACGGCGACAGGTGGCCCCGGCTGATCAGCGCCACGGCCGAGGAACTGCGGCGGGGCCTGCTGCGTATCCCGGACCGGACCGACCTCGAGCGCCTCGACCTGCCCGCGCTGCTGGTCAACGGGGCGTTGCTGGAGGCCGAGCGGCTCGCCGTCCAGCCGGCGGCGCAGTCCGGGGCCGACGTCGCGGTCGTCGCCGGCGCGGGACATCTCGTCCCCCGGGACTGCCCCCGTTCGTTCGTCGCCGCCGTCGAGGAGTTCAGCGCCCGGATCGACCAGCGACGTACGGTCTTCCACGAACGCCGTCGCTCGGGCGTGCCGGAGTCGTCCACCGCCGCGACCGCTCCGGCCGGCGCCCCGACAGTCCCCGACCCGGCGCCGGACGCCGTGCCCACCGACGCCCACCCGTCATCGACGAACCCGGCCACGGAGCCGACGCCGGCGGCCCCGCCCGTCGTCGCCGGGAGAACGGCCGCCACTTCGCCCCGGAAGGAGCCCGCGCCGCCCCGGGTCACCGCCGGGCACGGACTCGCCGGCTACGGGATCGCCCGGGTGTGCTCGCTGTCGCTGGACGAGATCGCCGGCCTGTCGTCGCGCCGGCTGGCGGACCTGGTGGACGAGGCCGACGCGCTGGACGCCCGGTGGCACGCCGAGTCCCGGCGGGTCGCCGAGACCCTCACCCCGGTGGTGCCCCGCCTGACCGACCGGGGGCAGCGCAGACGCATCCTCGACATCCGCCGCCTGCTGCACCGGGGCGGCGAGCTGACCGACGACCACTTCGCCGACCTGGCCGAGATCCCCGAGGTGGGGGAAGCCGACCGGCTGCCCCGACTACGGGCCCTGCGTCGGCGCCGGACCGAGGTGACCGGCGGCCTGGCCGAGGCGTACGAGCAGGCGCGGCGCGCCGAGCAGGCGGTCCTCGCCGAGCTCGGTCTGCGGCCGGAGATCCTGATGAGCGCCCAGCTCACCGGGGCGAACGTGGCGCAGAACCTCCGTCGCTTCGCCCGGGACGTCGCGGCCGGCCAGGCCGGTGACAAGCGGTCCCGGACCACCGAGGCCACCCTCGTCAACCTGGTCGCGCGGAGCGCGCTGAAGCCCTCCCCGTTCAGCCGGTTGGTGCACACCCGGCCCGTGCTGTTCACCGACGACGCGGAAACCGACGTGGCCGGCCAGCCGGCGACGACGGAGCCCGGCTCACCGCGGTCGGTGTGCCGGCTGCCCCGCCAGCTCGTCGAATGGGTCGAGCGCACCCTGTGCCGGCATTCCGATCTGCGACCGGCGCTGGTGCTGCGCCGCGCCCCGATCGTGGCCCGCGCCAAGGGCGGCGTCGCGCTGCTCGTTCGGGGGCGCGACGGCACCGACCAACCAGCCAGCGCCGAACGGGTCGTGCGGGCCGAGGAGGACGACCTGCTCGCCGTCCTCCTCGACCTGCCCGCCGACCAGCCGGTCAGCCTGCCCGAACTGCGCAGGCGTTGCGCCGAGCGGTTCGACGTCGACCCCGCCGCCCTGCGGGCCGGCGTCGAGGAACTGGTCACGTCGGGCGTGCTCGGATGGGATCTCGGCGTCGACGAGCAGGAGCCGACGCCGATGCTCCGACTCGCCCGCCTGCTGCCGCCGGACGGTGATCCCCGGCTGCGCGGGGTGGTCGCCCGGCTGTCCGACATCGAGGCCGGTTTCGGTCCGATGGGCCCCGAGCAGCGGGAGGCGGCCCTCGCCGACGTACGCCGTTGCGTCACCGAGCTGGCGGAGCTGTGCGACGCGCCGCTCCCGCCGCTGGAGGCGGCCCGGAGCCTGATCTACGAGGACCTGGTGACGACCCGCCCGCGTACGGAGAGCCGGGCGGACTGGCAGCGTCACCTGCCCGCCCTGTCCACCCTGCACGACCTGGCGCCGCTGTTCGACGACGACGCGCACGTACGGGCCATCGTCGCCGACGTCGTCGGCCAGACGTTCGGGCCGGGACCGCATCGCCTGCTGCCCCTCTACTCGGCGCTCTCCACACCCAGGGCGCGTGCCCTGCTGACGCGGCGGCTGCGTGAGTTGTCCGCGCCGGTGCCGACCGAGCTGCGCCGGCTGCAGGACGCGGTCCTGGCTCAGGCGGCGCCGCACGACGGGGTCGAGACCACGCTCGACCGGCGGCGGCTCACGGAGGTGGTGGCGGAGCTGCCGGCTTGGGTGGCCCGCTGGGAACGGGTGGGCTGGCAGGTGCAACGGACGCGGGCAGCCGACCCGCTCCTGGTGGTCAACGACGTCTCGCTGGGCTACGCGCGGCCCATCTCCCGGTTCTGCGCGGCGTACGAGATGGCGGACGAGGGGTCGGCCGACTTCACCGCCCGGGTGCGTGCCGACATCGCGCGACACGACGACCCGGACGCTCCGTTGACCGACCTGTGCGCGGTGCTGGGCATCAACTCCAACGTCCATCCGCCGCTGCTCGGCCGTCATCTGCGCTACCCCTGCGGCACCCCGGGAGAGTGGGGCGCAGACAGCGGCATCTCGCTGGAGGACTGCTGGGCCGAGGTCGACACGACCGCCTGCCGGTTGCGCCTGCGGCACGGCCGCACCGGTCCGGTGCTGCGGCTGGTCCCGTTGAACTTCCTGCTCAACGACCTCGCCCCGCAGTTCTACCGCTTCCTGAACTTCTTCGGCGCCGGGACACTGGCGAACATCGGGTGGTGGGACCGGGTGGACCAGCGGCGGCCGGACCGGCCCGGCATCCGACGCTATCCGCGGGTACGGCTGGACGACGTGGTGCTGGCGCGGCGTGCCTGGAAGGTCTCGTCGTCCGAGCTGCCCGTCGTGGACGGCCTCAGCCGGCTCGACGCGCACCGGGCCGTACGCCGCTGGCGAGCTGACGTCGGCCTGCCGGAGCAGGTGTTCTGCCGCAGCCTGACGGTGCCCGACCCGCTCGTGCCGCGGACCATCGACGAGCAGGAGAGCTGGAGCCGGCGGCTGCAACAGTTCCCCTCCTCCGCCGAGCGCAAGCCCGCGCTCGTCGACTTCACCAGCGTCACCAGCGTGAGTTCCTGGTTCCGGACGCTCCGCCGCGGCGCCGCCGACCTGACCTTCCAGGAGTGCCTGCCCGAGGTGGGGCCCGACCGGCCGGGCGACCCGGGCGGGCACGTCACCGAGTTCACCATCGAGACGACCGCGGAGGCAGGGTGAGTACCGCACCGGTGTGGTTGTCGTGTCACGTCTTCTACCACGACGACGCGGACCGACTGTTGACGGAGCTGCTGCTGCCGATGCTCACCGAGCTGCGGCAGCGGGGGCTGACGCGACGCCAGTTCTACCTGCGCCACTGGGAACGGGGCCCGCACGTGCGGGTGCGGGTCCAGACCCTCCCGGCGCACCGGGCCGAGGCCCGCGAGGAGATCGGACGACGCGTCACCGGCTACCTGGCGAAGCACCCGGGGAGCACGGACACCGACCCGGGCCGGCTGACGACCGCCCTGCGACGGCTGAACGAGTTGGAGAACGGCACGGACGCCGCCGTGTCGGACGCCGAGCCGCCCAACTCCCTGCGGTGGATCGACTACCGACCCGAGCTGGCCAAGTACGGCGGCCCGCAGGGGGTCGCGGTCGCCGAGGACGTCTTCGACACCAGCACCCGGTTGGCCGGTGAGGTGGTCCAGCGGGTGGGCCAGGGTCGGGTACGGCTCGGCGTGGCGTTGCAGTTCCTGCTGCTGGCCGCCCGAGCCCTGGGACTGACCGAGGCGCAACGGACGGTCTTCTTCCGGCACTACCACGAACGGTGGCGGCCGTACGTGCCGGACGCGGCCCTGATCGACGCCTGGGCGCATCAGTACGCCGCCCAGCGCGACACGTACCGACGCATGCTCGACGACCTGGCAGACGGTCGGCCTCTCGGCCGGGGCCTGGGCCGGCGGTGGGAGGACCTGATCACGGAAGCCGTCGGTCGGCTCCGTCCGCTCGTCGAACGGCGGGAGGTGTGGCCGGCCGAGGTCGAGCCCGCCGCGCCGCCGTTCGTGGCCCTGGCCGCCCTGGTCAGCCAGTACCTGCACACGACGAACAACCGCATGAACGTACGCCCCCAGGGGGAGTGCTTCGTGGCATATCTGGCGCACTGCGCAGCTGTGGACCGCGGCGCCGATCTCCCCGAGCTGTCCGGGCTGGCGGCGGGAACAGGAGCTGAGCAACCATGACCACAGACAAGTCCGGCGACGTCACCGTCAACGTCCCCTGGTCCAGCCAGGAGGAGATCCTGCTCGACGTCGCCGCCCCCACCCTCGACGAGTCCGTCGAACGGGGCGAGACGGAATCCTGGTTCTACCTGCGCGAGACCAGGGACGGCAGCTCCTACCTCCGGTTGAAGTTCCGGACCGCGAGCCCGTCGGTGGAGGCGCGGCTGAGGTCCCGGGTCAGCGAGGCCGTGGGGGAGGCGGGCCGGAACAACCTGTTCGAGTACCGCCCGTACAACAAGGAACACGACTGGCTCGGCGGCGGCGCGGCGCTGGGCATCGCCGAGTCGTTCTGGACCGAGACCACCCCGCTGGCGTTGGAGTCGCTGCGGGCGACCCGGGGCAACCGGGCGCTGCGTCTGGCCCTGGCTCTGGACATGTTGGCGTGCACCGGCGTCTTCCTGGCCTCCCGGCTGCCGGAGAGCCTGAGCCGGTTCGGCTACCGGGCCGGTTACCTGTCGTACCTGGCCACGTTCGAGGGGTACATGCTGCTGATCCGCGAACCCGAGGCGGCCCGCGCGCGGCACGCCAGGCGGTACGAACTGAACCGGGACGCGTTGCGCCCGCGGATGCGCCGGCTCGTGGAGATCATGCAGGATCCGGACGGTGACCTGGACGGTCTGCCCGAACCCACGTTGCGGTACCTGAACAGCCTGCGGTCGCACCTGCCCGCCATCCAGCGGGGCTTCGACGAGGGCAGGTTCTACCTCTACGCGACCCCGCGCAGGGACGACTTCGCCAAGCTGACCCCGGCGCCGGACGGGTTGTACCGCCGGCCCGACCTGCCGTGGCTCGCCGACGCCCCCGAGCCGCCGGTGGCCGGAATCCACCGGGCCATCGCCGACAACCCCTACTACCAGGGGATGATCAGGCACGACCGTCGGTTCCAGGCGTCCCGGGTCGCCCAGGCGTACGGCCACTGGCACCTGTACCGGCTCGGCTTCCTGCTGTCCGACCGCTACACGTTGTGCTACCTCCTGGCGCGTGCCTTCGAGGAGGAGTTCGGGCTGGACGCGGCGGAGCTGATCCGATCGGTCAAGCCAGAGGCCGAGGTCGGCTGATGCTGACCGACGCGGCCACGCGACACCGGCAGGGCCCGGAGCAGCCCCACCAGCCCGGCGGCGCGGCGCGGGAGACGGATGTGCGGCCCTTCGACCGGGCCGAGGTGTCGGCCTTCGTCCACCGGCTGCGCGGCAGCTTCGACGACATCTACCCGGGCTCGTGGCAGATCGACTGGCAGAACATCCCCAGCCCGTTCCGCTGGTACGAGACGGCGCGACAGGTCGATCTGCCGCCCATGCCGCGCCGGCTCGTCCGAGGTAGGGCGCAGCAGGCGGTGACCGTGGCACAGCGGGGACAGCTGTCCTGGCTCGGCGCGTTGCTCCAGGCCAGCTACGGGGTGACCGGGATCCGTTGGTACCCGGAGGGAACCGCCAAGAGCAGTCCCGAGCAACCTGCCCCGGTGCACCGTGACGCCCACTACCAGCTACGTCGGGCGGTGCCGTCCGGCGGGGTCACGTACCCGGCCGAGTGTTACGTCTGCACCGACGGGGACGCGGGGCTGGCCGCCGGCGTCTACCACTACAACGCCGTCCGGCATTCGCTGGCCCGTCTGGCGTCCGGTCGTCCACCGGACGAACTGGCGTCACCTGACGGCGGTGTCCGGATCGTGCTCACGATCCCGCTGTGGAAGAACTACTTCAAGTACGGGGACTTCTCCTACCGGCTGGCCGCGTTGGACAGCGGCACCGTGGTGGGCCAGTTCGCGCTGACCGCCCGGCGCTGGGGTTGGACCTGCCGCGTCTCGCTCGTCGGCGGCGAGCTGCCCCTGCTGCGTGGGCTGGGCCTGGATCCGTCCGTCGAGGCGGCGCCGGTCGTGCTCGACGTCCGACCCGCGCCGACCGGCGGCGCGTCGGGCGACGGCTCCGCGTCGGGCGACGGTATTCGGACAGCGGCCGTCCCGGACGTGCCGTGGCGTGGCGCGATGGAGATGCCGGACCGCTCCTCGGGGGCCCGGCGGATGCACGCCGCCTGTCTGGCCACGGCCGGAAACCCGGTCGACCTACCCCCGATCCCGCTGGACGGGCTGCCGGTCGACGCTCGGCTGCCCGCTGTGGCGGGCGAACCTCCCACGGTCGGCGACGCGTGGGCCCGTACCGCTCTCGGTGAGCAGTACCGGGGGACCCCGGTGGGCATGGACGACGTGGCGACCTGGAGCGCGGAGCTCCTCGCCCCGCTGGACGGGTCGGTTCCCACCGGCCCTGCCGACGTTGCCTGCCACCCCCGGTGCCTGCTGATAGCCCGTTCGGTGACCGGCCTGCCGGCCGGCGCCTACCTGCTGCACGATGACGGTCGCGGGCTCACCCGTACCGCCGGGGGCGACTTCGGCCCCCTCGTGCAGCGGTGCCTGTTCGGTTCCTACATGAACTTCGCGCAGGCGCCCCTGATCGCCGTCATGGTCGGCGCGGCCGACGTCCACGACGGTCCGGGCGGCGCCCTCGCCTACCGCGCCCAGCACCTGCTCGGCGGGTTGCTCGCCCAACGGCTGTCGGTGGCCGCGGCCCGCGACGGGCTGTCGGCGCACCCGGTGCTCGGCTTCGTCTCCGCTCCGCTGGACGACGAGCTGGGTCTGGCGGGGCGAGGGCTGACCGCCCTGCTGCTGGTCGGGATCAGCCGGTACCGGCGGGCGCTCTACCTGGAGAGCAGCGCGCACCCGGTGGCAACCGGCGGCGGAGGTGGCTCGTGACGGAGACCCTGCTCCGCCTGCGGGCGGACGCCTACTACGTCCCGGTGCCCGACGGGGTGTGGATCCGCACCACCGACGGCTCCTTCACGCTGCGCGGCTCGGCGGTGGCCCGGTGGGTGGAACGGATCGCTCCGCTGCTGGACCGTGGGATATCCGACAAGCGCCTGCTCGCCGCGCTCCGGCCCGAGCAGGCCAAGTATGTCCGTGGCCTGATCGGCATCCTGGAGCAGCGGCAGGTGGTGCGGCGGCACCGCGTCGACGAGTTGACCGAAGACTCACCCGTGACCCGGGCGTTCGGTCAGCAGATCGAGTACCTGCGGCACTTCGCCGCGGATCCGGCGGCCGCGCTGGCCCGGGTCCGTACCTGCCCGGTGTCCGTCGTCGGGCCGTCGGAACGCGCCTCGCTGATCGCCGCCACCCTGGTCGAGACGGGCTTCGGTGACGTCGTCCTGCGGGACGCCGAGCCCACCGAGGAGCTGCGGGAACTGGTCGACGACCACCGGGGGGCCGGGTTGTCGGTCCGGTTGCGGGGGCCGGCCGACCCGCCGGTCGACGGCGCCCGCCTGGTGGGCCTGTTCGCCGCCTCGGAACTCGACGACGCGTGGCGCCTGCTCGACCGGGCGGGAACCCCGGTCTGGGCCGGCGTCGTACGCGGGCAGGCGATGCTGCTGAAGGGTCAGGTGCCCGGCGCCGGGGTGGCCTGTGTCCGGTGCGCCTGGCGTCGGCTGGTGCATCCGGCCGTCGGGTTGCCCGAGGACGCGAGCCTCGGGCACGTGCCCACCGCGGTCGGCGCGGCGGTGCTCGCCCAGGAGCTCTTCCAGCACGTCGGCGCCGACCACCCCGCCCGGCTGACCGAGGGGGTGGTGGTCGACCTGACCCGGCTCAGCATCTGGCGCACCGCCGTGGATCCCGACCCGTCCTGCCCGGGCGGGTCGCACGCGACCGACCCGGTGACGCCGGTGACGTCGGCCCGCCGGGGGCGGTTCCCGGCGGTGGTCTCCGCCGCCCGTTGCTTCGGGCCGCTGGTCAGCAGTTCCCCGCGCGGGCTGGAACAGGGGCCGCTGGTGGCGCTGCGGCTGCGGGTCAACCCACCCGGTCGGCCGGCGCCGGCCGCTGTCGGCGAGGAGCGTGGCGTGGTGGTCGCCTCGACCGGGCAGTCGGCGCGTGAGGAGGCCGCTCTGCTGGCGGTGGAGACGACGGTGCCGGTGCCCGCCCGGGCGGTGCTCGGGGTCGGCCCGACCGCCATGGTGGCGCTGGGTCGGGCGCTGTGCCGCTGGGCTGCCGACCGGCTGCCCGACGGGTGGTCGTCGGCGGCCCCGGGCGTCGGGGCCGACGGGCCGGCGTCCGACGACGACCCGCTCGGCGGCGTCCGGTGTCAGCGGCATCCCAGTGGACTGTGGCGTGCCCTGGTCGACGACGACGGCCGGTGGGTGGTCGGGACGGATCGCGACGACGTCGTCGAGCGGGCGCGGTTGGCGGCGCGGGCGCGCCGTCAGTTGCCGTCCGTCGACCCGGACGCGATCGTTCCGGCGGCAGGTGACCGGTTCGTCGAGGACCGGTCCGTGCGGGACCGCGCGGAGCGGCTCGGCCTGTGCTGGCAGGAGGTGACGCTGCCGCCGCTGGCGGCGCCGCACCTGGTCGGCGTCACGGTCACGCCGGACCCGCCGGCGGAGACATGACCGGCGCAACACCCGATCAGCGGACCGAAGGATGGATGGTGCGCCCGTGAGCAGGGGCCTGGTGACTCTGGTTAACCCGAACAAGGTGCATCCACCGATCGCGCCGTACGCCCTGGACGTGCTCACCACCGCGTTGGAGCAGGCCGGCTACACGGTGGAGGTGGTAGATCTGACCTTCCGTCGCGACGACTGGCAGGTGGTCGTCACCGAGTACTTCTCCCTGCGGCAACCCCTGCTCGTGGGGGTGACGGTACGGAACACCGACACCACGTACGCGTTGGAGCAGCGTCCCTTCGTCGACGAGCACAAGGAGATCATCCTCGCGATCCGGCAGCGGACGACCGCTCCGCTCGTGGCCGGCGGGATCGGCTTCTCGACCATGCCGTTCGCCCTGGTCGACTACTTCGGGGTCGACTTCGGCGTCAAGGGGCCGGGCGAGGTGATCATCTGCGATCTCGCCGACGCGCTGGTCGAGGGGCGCGACCCGCGGTCGGTCGCCGGCCTGCTCGTCAACGAGGGCGACGGGCGGGTCGTGTCCGTCCCGGCCCGGACGCCGGCCGCCGGCACCGGGCCGCTGGCGTTGGCCGGCTACAACCAGAGTCGCCTCTGGCAGGTCAACCGCCTCGACAGCTACCACCGCCGCTCGGGTGACCCGTCCAAGGTGGACAACCTCGCCTACTACCGGTGGAGCGGGATCGGCAGCATCCTGACCAAGAACGGGTGCGTCTACCGCTGCTCACACTGCGTGGAGCCGGACGCGAAGGGCACCCGGTTCGCCCGGCGGAGCATCCCGGCGGTGGTGGACGAGATGGAGTCCCTGGTCGCCCAGGGGGTGCACGACCTGCACTCCACCGACAGCGAGTTCAATCTCGCCATCGGCAACAGCAAGACGCTGCTCAGGGAGATCATCCGCCGCAGGAACACCGATCACTCCGGGCCGCTGCACGACCTGCGGCTGTGGATCTACTGCCAGCCGGCCCCGTTCGACGAGGAGTTCGCCGAGCTGCTGGCCGGCGCCGGCTGCGCCGGGGTGAACGTCGGCGCCGACCACGTCCGCCGCGACCTCCTCGACGGCTGGAAGGTCACCACCGGTGGCTCGCAGTTCTACACCTTCGAGGACACCGCCCGCCTGGTGGAGCTCAGCCACCGCCACGGCATGCAGACTATGGTCGAGGCGCTCTTCGGCATGCCGGGCGAGACCCGCGAGACGATGCGGCGGTGCGTGGACGAGTTCATGGCGCTCGACGCGACCGTCACCGGGTTCAGCCTCGGGCTGCGGCTCTTCCCGTACACCGATCTCGGCATCCGGATGGCCGAGCGGTGCGCGGGGGTGCGGACGGTGCCCGGGCTGCAGTCGAACACCGCCCGGGAGCCGATCGTGCTCAAACCGCTCGCCATGTGCGCCAGCCCGGTCGAGTACGAGCGGCAGTTCATGTTCGACGACGACGGTGGCTTCCGTCTGGTCTGCTACTTCTCGCCGGACCTGCCGGAGGACCCCGCCCGGGTCTCCGACCCGGCGGGACGGTGGCGGCAGTCGGTGCAGTTCCTCTGGGACCACATCCCTGCCCGGGAGCACTACCGGGTCATGCTGCCCACCGTGGCGGGCATGAGCGAGCACGACAACAACTACGCCGACAACCCCTTTCTGCTCAGCCTGTGCCGCCTGGGCTACTCCGGAGCGTTCTGGTCGCACTGGCGTCAGCGCCACTCGATCCTCCGGGAGGCCCACGACCGGGGCGTGCTCGAGACGGTGACCGGCTGACGCCGGGTGACCGGCCGCGTGGAGGCGCTGACATGAGGGAGGTGGCGTGGTGGGCGGGGCCCTGAGTGGACGGTCCGCGCTGATCAGCGGCGCCGGCCGTGGAATCGGGCGGCACCTGGCGCTCGGTCTGGCCCGGGCGGGCATGAACGTGGCTCTGCTCGGCCGGCGGCCGGCGGGACTGGACGACACCGCCTCGGAGTGCGTCCGGTTCGGGGTGGAGGCCCTCACCCACCCGGTCGACGTCCGGCGACCCGCTGCGGTCCGGGCCGTGGTCGACGACGTCTTGGGCAGGCTGGGCGCGGTCGACCTGCTGGTCAACAACGCCGGTATCGCCGACCACGACGAGAGCCCGCCGTGGCAGGTCGACGCCGACCGGTGGTGGGAGGTGCTGGAGACGAACCTGCGGGGCTCGTTCAACCTCTGCCGGGCGGTGCTGCCGTCGATGGTCGCCGCCGGCGCGGGTCGGATCGTCAACATCAACTCGAACGTGGCCACGAAGCGGGACATCCGGTACACGGCCTACGGCACGTCCAAGGCAGCTCTGCTGGCGCTCTCTGACGCCCTCGCCGGGCCGCTCCGCGCGCACGGCGTGTCGATCTTCGACATCAGTCCGGGCATGGTCCGTACCGACATGTCCGAACGGATGACCGCGTGCCTGGAACGTGACCAGTGGGTGAGCGTCGACCTCGTCGTCGACGCCGTCGTCCGGACGGCCCGCGGCGAACTCGATCCGGTGAGTGGCAGATACCTGCACGTCGGGGCCGACGACCTCACCGAACTGGTCGCGCGCGCCCGCGCCGGTCTCCCGGACGGCGCCCGGACGCTGCGCCTGCTTCCCTACGGCGCCGGCGATCCGCTGGCCTGACGCTCACCCGGAGGTTCTCCTTGCCTGTTCGCCTTCGACCCGACCTGGCGGCCCTGCCGTCCTACGCGCCCGGCACGATGCCACCCGTCGAGATCAACCTAGCCGGCAACGAGGTGCCCACCGAGCTGCCCGGGAGCGTCCGCGACGCGATCAACGACGCGGCGGCGCGCAGCGGCCGGTACCCCGACCCGACGGCGTCCGCCCTGGTGGCCCGGCTGGCGCGACGACTGGACGTCGACACCCGGAACGTCGTCGTCGGCTGCGGGTCGGTGACGCTCTGCCACCAGGCGGTGCAGGCCACCTGCGCCGCCGGCGAGGAGGTGCTGTTCCCCCGGGTGTCGTTCGAGGCGTACCCGGTCATCGCCCGCGTCGTCGGGGCCACCCCCCGGTCGGTGCCGTTGGCCGACGACTGGTCGCCCGACCTGCCGGGGATGCTGGCCGCCGTCGGGCCGGCGACCCGGGTCGTCTTCCTGTGCACCCCCAACAACCCGACCGGCGCGCAGCCGCGGGCCGCCGCCCTGCGGGAGTTCCTGGCGGCCGTCCCGCCCACGGTCCTGGTGATCCTCGACGAGGCGTACCGGGAGTTCGTCGTCGGGCCGGACGCCTTCGACGGGGTGTCCCTGGCCCGGGAACAGTGGCGTCAGGGACGGGACAACGTGGCGGTCCTGCGAACCTTCTCCAAGGCACACGGCCTGGCCGGCCTCCGGCTCGGCTACCTGATCGGTCCCGGAACGGTCACCGAAGCCCTCGGTAAGGTCCAGGTCCCGTTCGGGGTGAGCAGCGTGGCCCAGGCCGCCGCGCTCGCCTCGCTCGACGCCGAGGACGACGTCGTCGAGCGGTGCCGGACGATCGTCCGCGAGCGGACCCGGGTACGTCGACTGCTCCACGACGCCGGCCACCGGGTGCCGCCGAGCCAGGGGAACTTCCTGTGGCTGCCGTTCGGTGACCGCTCCGCCGACTTCGCCGCCCACTGCCGCGACAACGGAATCGCCGTGCGGGTGTTCGGTGACGACGGCGTGCGGGTGACCATCGGCACCGCGACCGAGAACGACGCCTTCGTCGCCGCGGCGCGGACCTACCGGCGGCGGCCGGTCACCGGGGCGCGGGAGCCGTCGGGATCACGGGCGTGACGGGCGCCGGAGCGCTCCCACCACGGACCGGACGAGCAGGAGGGACATCATGACGAACGCTGGCGAGTGGCGGGAGGTCGAGCGGCAGTTGGCCGACGCCGTCAACTACTGGGTGTGCACCGTACGCGCGGACCTGCGACCGCACGCGGCACCTGTCTGGGGCGTGTGGTGGCGGGGGACCCTGGCGTTCTCCTCGGTGGGCGTCAGCGTCAAGGTGCGCAACCTCCGACGCGACGACCGGGTGACGGCGCACCTGGAGAGCGCGAGCGACGTGGTGATCCTGGACGGTCACGCTGTGGAGATCACCGAACGGGATGCGCTGGTCGAGATCGGGGAGAGCTTCACGGCGAAGTACGGCGCGTCGACCGGGGGCGCCTACGATCTCGTCGCCGCCCACCGGATGGGAATGGCCGTCTGCGCCGTACGGCCGACGGTCGTGCGTAGTTGGCGGGCCGGTGCGGCCCTGGCCTCGTCGCGCTGGACCTTCGACGACGACGGTGGGGTGCTGTTGTCCCGCTCATCGGTGGCGGCGGAGGCCGACGCCGCCGGCTGACCCGCGCCCGAACCGTCCAGCGGCCGATGGGCGGCCGGTCGCTGTCGTCGGCGCGCCGCCGCCCCACCGCGCTCCGTCGCACCCTGTCGGGAACCTCCTGCCATCGGCTGACGACTATCTCTGCGAGTCCACGTAGTCGTCCCACGATGAGGAGTAGCCGATGGATCGCCGGGATGCCCTTCGGGCCACGGTCGCCGCCGGAGCGGTCGCGAGTGGCGCGGTACTGATGTCGGGAAGCGCGTCCGCCGCGCCACGGTTCACTCCCGCCCGGCCGCTGCGGGTGCAGATCGTCACGTTCGACGGTGTCGAGGAGCTGGACTTCGTCGCCCCGATCGACGTGTTCGGCCTGGCGAAGGGGATCGGGGGCGGCACGGTCAGCACCAGCATGGTGACGGTGGACGGCGACGACCCGGTCGCCGCCTTCCACGGCAGCAGGATCGGGCCGGTCGGGCGGTGGGCGCCGCGCGAGGCCGACGTACTGCTCGTACCCGGTGGTGGTTACCGGCGGGCCGACGCGCCGGGAGTGCTGTACGAGATCCAGCGGGGGGTCGTGCCGGCCGCGATCGCCGCCGCCCGACGGCGTGGCCTGACCATCGCGGGCGTCTGCACCGGCACCATGCTCCTGTCGGCGGCCGGGCTGACCGCCGGTCGGCCGTGCATCACCCACCACCGGGCGGTGGAGGACCTGCGTGCCCAGGGCGGCCTCGTCACCCAGGCACGGGTGGTCGACGACGGGGACCTGGTCACCGCCGGTGGCGTCACCTCCGGGCTCGACCTGGCGCTCTGGCTCGTCGAGCGGTTCCTCGGCGTCGATCTCGCCCTCCAGGTCGAGCAGGTGCTGGAGTACGAGCGGCGCGGCGCCGTCTGGCGTCGTTGACCCTGGCGGCCGTCGGCGGCCGGGCCACCGCGAGGGGCTCGGGCTGACGCGCCTGCCGCCCGCCCGGCCGGTGCCGCGCCCGCGACGATGTTCGCGCTAACAGCGTGCGCGACTGCACCGGCGCCGCCAACCAACGCTGGACCCGCCGCTGACCCACCCGTCCCGTCGGGCCTGACCTGATGCCCCACCCCGTTTCCCTGATCCGGCGGCGTCGCCCCGCGATGAAACCGCCACATCAGGGAAACGGGGTGGCGGGCAGCGCGCACGACCCGGCTCGTACCGGGACCGGACGCTGGTGCGCCTCGTGGACCTGCAACGACCCGCGCAGCGGCGTTTCGAACTCGGACGCCGGCCGGGGCGCGGCGAACCATCGGGACCAGCCCGGCGGCGGCCCACCGCCGACGGACCGTGTCGGCGTCCAGGCCGAGCCGCGCCGCCGCGTCGGGCGCGATGCCGTCCTCCCCGTCGAGGTCACCGTCCGGATCCGGGTGGTGCGTGGTGAGCACGAACTCGATCGTGCGGACCAGGCGACCCTCGCAGCAGGCGTCGAGTCCTGTCAGCCTGTGGCACCGGGCCTCCCCCAAGCAGTCACCGGCAATGGCATGACTCCCGGTCATGGGATACCTGGCACGGATCCGGCCGCGCCGCAAGCGCGTCCCGCCCGGCGTCCGCCGCTACGTAGTAATACGAATTCAGTTCAGGCGTCGGCGACGGCGAACCTACGGTTGGGACATTCCCGTCCATCGTCTTCTCCTCCTGTGCCGGCCCTGCCGGGATATTTCTGTCTCCTTCGATCGAGTGGGAGTCCCGATGAGATTCGAGCCCGATCAGCAGACCGTCCGGACGCGCCGCCACGGGCGCGCCGGTCTGCTCGCCGTCGTCGCCGTCGTCCTGCTCGCCGGCTGCGGCGGCGGGACCGAAACCGCTGGCCCGCCGCCGTCGGTCGACCCCGAGGACTGCGCGAAAGTGGCCGGGGTCGCCCCGTCCCCCGACCTGGTCAACCTGGCGCTGGTGGTCGACAACACCGCCTCGGCCGCCCGTGGGGCCCTGCCCCCGGCCGTGCACGAGCAGCTCACCGCCGCGCAGCAACGCGCGCAGCAGCAGAAGGCCCCCGGTCAGGTGGTGATCGTCGGCGTCGACGGCGACGGTCGGCGGCCCCGGGAGGCGCGCCGCGTCGCGCTCGACCCGGTCGGCGGCACCAGCGAGAAGGCGCGCAACGCCCGGGCCGCCACGGTGGCCTGCGTGCTCCGGTGGGCGTCCGAGGTGGCGTCGCAGGGTGAGGGGAGCGAGGTGCTCGCCGCCGTCACGTACGCGAGCCGGCTCGGGGCCGAGGAGGTGCTCGTCGTCTCCGACGGGGTCGCCAACGCCGGCGCGTTGGACGTGAACGCCGCCCTGCACGACGACCCGGCCCAGGTGGCCCGCCGGCTCGCCAGGGAGACCACCCCGCTCAAGGGCGTGTCCGTCGTCTGGGCCGGGCTCGGTGACACCGCCGAGCCGCTGCCGGAGAGCAGCCGGAACGCGCTGCGTGAGCTGTGGGCGGCGATCTTCGCGCAGGCCGGCGCGAAGGTCCGCTTCGAGGACCGGCCGCGGGCGGCGGGGGAGGCCCGCGAAGGGCTGCCGCCCGACGAGGTCGCCCTGCGGGTGCTTCCGGCCGCGTCCACCTGCGGGGAGCGGTTCGTCGCCCCGGACGCGGTCCTGTTCCGGCCGGGCAGCGCCACCCTGCGCGCCGGGAGCGCCGACGTGCTCCGGCCGGTCGCCGACCGGCTGGCCCAGGACCCGTCCCTGCTGGTGACGGTCGCCGGGCACACGGCCGCCTACCAGTCCACCACCTACCGGCAGCGGCTGTCGGAGCGGCGGGCCAAGGCCGTCCGGCAGGCCCTGGTCTCCCTGGGCGTCGATCCGGCCCGGGTGAGCGCCGTCGGCTACGGCTCGACGCGGCCCCGCGTCGACGAGTTTCCCGGGGGCGTGCACGACGAGCGCCGGGCGGCCCGGAACCGGCGGGTCGAGATCGACCTCGACCGGAAGGGATGCGCGTCGTGACCATGCCACGGTGGATCCGCCGGCTCGCCGACCTGGTCGTCCCGTTCGGCGCGGTCGAGCGGGAGCGGGCCTTCGTCCTGCGCGCCGAGCGGGCCTCGGCCGCCGCGCTGCCACCGGACGAGTGGAGCGCCGGCGAGCAGGCCGTCGTCGTCGAGACGGGCTCCACGCTGGCGTACCACGACGTGCGGAGCGCGTCCGGTCTGCTCCGCGCGCAGCAGGCGCTCGTCTCGGCGGCGGCGGCGAGTCGACTCGCCCGGCAGCGGCTGGAGGCGACCCGGACGGATCCCCGGTGGGTCGGGCACGTCCGTGCCCCGTCGACCCCGACCGCCCCGGCGTCTGGTCCGGACGGTCACGCCCCGGCGTCGGGTCCGGACAGTCACGCCCCGCCGCCACCGCCTGGCGACGACGCGCCGGACGGTCGGTCGGCCGGGCCGGACGACGTGCCGGAACGCCGGTGGGGACGGCGGGACCAGATGGCACGGTTCCGGGAGGACTTCGACCCGCATCAACCCCTGTCGCACGAACGGGTGCTCGGGGTCATCGAGTTCCTCTTCATCGTGGTCGAGGTCTACTTCTGGTACGGGGTCTTCGACGACGAGGTGACCGAGGAGGCCGGCCTGTTCGACCCGACCCGGGTCGGCGCGATCCTGCTCGCCCTGCTCATCCCGGCGGTCGGCGTCTGGGCGGCCCGCGCGGTCGGCAAGCTCGGGCACCGCTGGCTCTACCGGTACCCGGGGGTACGTCGCATCTCGCTGACCGGCCTCGTCGCCAGTGGCCTGGTCAGCCTGGTGGTGCTGGTCGCGGTCTGCTGGCTGGTCCTGGTCCGCTTCTCGGACCAGGGTTTCCAGACGACGGAGGTCCCGGCCGCGCCGATGGCCCTCGTCTTCGGCGCCGTCCTGGTCGTCGACGCGGTCGCGCGGGCATTCCTGACCTCCGAGATCCGGACGCAGACCGACCGTCGGGCCAGGCGACTCGACACGCTCACCACACGCCTGGTCAAGACGAACACCGCGCACGAGCGGGCCTGGCTCGCGCTGCGCAGCGCGACGCAGGCGCACCTGAGCCGGATGGAGCGGATCACGGCGGTCGGCGGACTGCTGCTGCTGGACGAGCGGGCGCTGGGCGGACGCGGCGCCGCGCCCGCCGGGGTCGGCCGGGACCGGCCCGCCCACCGGGCCCCGGCCAGCGGACGCCTGGACGTCGGGCCCGACGCCCCGCTCGCCCTTCCCGATCCGACGCCGCTGGGGATCTTCGGTGACCCGCTGGCGTCGGTGCCGCTGCGCGCGGTCGAGGACGCGATCAACTCGCTCGACTACTGGCGGCCGATGACCGGCGGCGAGGTGGACCGGATCGTCACCGAGCTGCGCCGCCAGCTTTACGGCGTGACGGGCGAGCCGTCCGGTCGGGTCGGCCCGGACAAGCCGGGCTCCCCGGCGACCGGGGGTCGGTGACATGGCGTCGGCAGCCCTGCGGTCCGGCCCGTCGCTGTCGCGGGGGGCCGGGCTGGCCCCGAGACGGCGACCCGCCCGTACGTTGGTTCCGCTGCTGCTGCTCGTGCTGGTGCTCGTGGCGCTGCTCGCCTGGCTGGTGACCCGGGTCGTCCCGGCCCAGCTCGGGGAACGGCAGCTCGAACGGACCGTGCTGGTGGGGCCGCGTGGTCCGGCCTGCCTCCGGATGGTCATGGTGGTGGACATCTCCGGGTCCATGGCGGACTTCGCCGCCCCCCGGGACCGGGCCCTCGACCGGCTGTTCTCCTGGCTGGGCGACAACCTGCGGGACGGCGACGAGGTGGCGGTCGTCGACTTCGCCGCGGAGGCGGCCACCCGGGTCCCGGCGACCGACTACCGGACGGCGCGGCTGACCGGCCCCACCGGGGCGAAGGACGGGCGCGACACCCTGGTGCGCCCGGCCCTGGACCAGGTCCGGCGGCTCGGACCGACCACCTGCGACACCGAGCTGATGTTCATCTCCGACGCGCAGATCAACGACCTGCCCGGCGACGCCGACGCGGGACGGCGGATTCTCGCCGACACCGACGTGCACGGCATCCACCTGCTGGTGCCCGGGGAGGAGGTGGAGGTGGACGACCGGTGGACGGTCGCCTTCCCGTCGGCCGCGCCGATCCGGTTCGACGGCAACGACGCCGACGAGACGGCGCTGACCCTGGGCGAGGCGGTGGCCGCGGTGACCGGCCAGCGCCTGGAGCAACGCCCCGCCTGACCCCACCCCACCCCGCCGACTCCGCGCATGGCCCACGCCGGCATGATCCACACCAGCTCACCGATATCGCGGTGACAACTCGCCCCGAGGCCGCCACATCGCCGAAACGGAGTGGACCAAAAGCCTTCCAGGCGGCGATGACCCGCTTCCGGGTGCTGGGGGTCGGCGAGGCCGGGCAGGTTGAGCAGGACGAATGCCAACTGGAACGGCCGCCAGCGGTGGTTGACCGGCTGGTCGGCGTCGACGACCGCCTCGTCCAGCGGGGTCTCCGGACGGTCACGTCGCCGGGCGGCGACCAGGCTGCGGTAGGAGGGGGCCCTGCCCGGCTTCGGAGTCCCCTCGTCTATGCGGCTTCCAGACCGGCCTCTGCCCGGTCGAGGTTCCCGGGCGGGACGGTTCCGGTGAACTGCTCGCCGTTCATCAGCCTGACCAGGAACGTGGTGACCTCCGCCTCGGTCGGCTCGGCCCATGTTTCCGCCTTGGCGATCTCGGCCGCCACACCCCGGACCTCAGCGTCGCTGGGCTTACCCTCGTGGATGTCGACCATGAGGAAGTAGACCAAGGCGAGAGTCAGCTCGACCGCTTGCGGATCGACTCCTCGTCCGGGAAGCTCTGGAATTGCTCCTCCAGCATGGGGAAGTCACGGATCGCCGCGGCGTGGATGCTGTCTCTGACCAGCGGTTCGAGTTGCTGTCGACCATCATCTTCAGTCCTGTGCCCTTTTCCGTGCTTCTCGCGGAGCAACGAGGAGAAGGGTCTGACCGTAACTCAGGCCGCTTGCTGTTTGCCTTCGGTTTTGGCTGCTTGTGTGATTTGGGAGACCCGCTGTGGTGAGATGCCCAGCAGTTCGCCGATATCACGGACGGTGTACCCGGCACGGATAAGCTCTACGGCCGCGTATCGAGTTGTCTCCTCAGCCGAACGCTCGGCCTGACGGAGAGCGACCCGCGCCTCACGTGCTCGCACTACCTGATCGGGCAGCACCGGCTTGATCTCGACATCGAAGCTATCGGGTGCGACCTCCAGCATGAGGCCGATGGCTTCGCGCGCCATGCTTTCCACTTGATCGAGCCGGCGAGCCTGGGAGAACACACCCTTGAGTTCGGGAACAGTTATCGCCCACCAGGAGCCGGAGCGTGCGCATTCGACCGTGTACTTCACTGAGAGCCCCCTACCTAAGTCCCAGCGATCGCAGAATACCGCGTGCCGTCATCTCGTTTATCTCTCGATGTCGAGGGATTGTCACTTTCTGCGATCCGTACTGGTAGATGCTGTGGCTGCCGCCTTCTCGGGCGAGGGTGAACATCACGCCCTCCTCGGCGGCAGCCTTACTGATCTTGTTGATGAGGTCGACCCGCTTCACCTTGCCATGTCTAGTTCGCTAGACGGAGTAAGTCTAGCAGGCTTGCCGGCGTGGCGTGGCTAGAACAAGGCGTCGGGAGGAGGGAGGGGATCGCGCCCCACCGCACCGCGTCGAGGAACGCGGCCAGCTCGCCCGGATCGTCGAAGCCGTCACGCGGATCGGGCAGGGTGGCGCTGTCGTGCACCAGTCGGCCCGGCTCCAGCTCCCAGACCACCCGCAGCTCCTCGTCGCGGGCGTCGTCCTCGACGCTGACCAGGGTGACCAGGGTGACCAGGTGGGGGTGCGGCCGGTCAGGACGTGCGGGTCGCCGCTGGTGACCTCACTGCGCACCACGTCGGCGACGACCCAACGCCGGTTGCGCACGGTGACGAGTTGGCCGGGCGCCGGCGATTCGGCGGTGGGCGGCCCGGGGGGCCGGGTCGGACCGGCGGACCGTCCGAGGGCGTGGGTGGCCAGGGTCATCCGGCTCGGACCACCGGTGCGTTCCTCCATGCGGGGCTGTCGTCAGGGCAGCGGCTAGTGGCCACATCGCCGGCCAGCGGGCGACGAGGTGGCCCGGCTGTGGGCGTACGGCGCGTGGCGTACCGCTGGGGGAAGCTGGCGCGCGACGGCGCGCCGGCCGGGCGGAAGCCGGTGACCTGCGGAGCCTGATCAGGTGAACGGCGTCGGTGTCGGCTGCGTCACCGCCCGCGTACCGTTCCGGGATGGCGCCGACCTTAGCGGACGCTTAAGTTGCGGTTCGGTGCGGATGAAGTCCGGCCCTCGGGCACCCGGTGGTCGATACTTTCTTCCCCAGGACCGAGGCGACCTCAAGCAGGGGATCTTGATGTTACGACGAGGCTCAGCGATCGCGCTCGTGGCGGCCGGCACCACGGTGATGTTGGCCGTGTCCGTGCTGCCCCTCTTCGCCGACGACGACACGTCGGTCACGCTCGACCCGATCGCGGACACCACGGCCACCCAGGTCGTCCAGGACGGAGACAACAGCGTCAAGACGACCCTGGCGAGCTGTCCCCGGCTCTGCGACCGCAACCCCAACGGGCGGCGGGACGCGCTGCTGGAGTTCACCGTGAAGTCGCTGCCCGCCGGCGCCCGGGACGTCCGGGCCACCCTGCGGGTGCACGCCTGGGAGCCGTTCGCCGCCCGGGTCTTCGCCCACTTCGCCGCCGGCCCGGCGAACTTCGTCGGCACCTGGGCCGAACGGCCGCCGCTCGGGCCGGCCCTGGACGGGGTGAACCAGGTCGACAAGGGCCACAACGAGTGGGACGTCTCCGGGGCGGTCACCGGCAACGGCTCGTACACCTTCGCCCTCACCCAGCAGGACCGGGCCACCCGGATCTACTGGGCGTCGCGCGACAACTCCCGGCCGGAGCTGCGCCCGCAACTGGTGGTGACCTACAAGAGCGGTGGGCGACCGGCCCCGTCCCCGAGCCGGACGACCGTCCCGCCGAAGCCCTCGCCGGCGCCGACGACGGCCCGGCCGACGGTCGCGCCCACCACCGTCAAGCCCACCCCGAGCGCGACGCCCAGCCCTCCCGCGCCACGCCCGACGCCGCCCGCGGCGACCACCCCGCCGCCCGGCGTCACCGTGCCCGGCTGGCGGCTGGTCTGGTCCGACGACTTCAACGGCGCCGCCGTCGACCGGGCCAAGTGGAACCTCCGCACCAACGAGGCCCGCGACATGGACAAGGGCTGCAACACCAACAGCCCGAAGAACACCTTCGTCTCCGGCGGCATGTTGACCCTGCGGGCGCTGCGGGAGACCACGGTGTGCGGCTCCGAGACCCGCCAGTACACCCAGAGCTACCTCGACACCATCGGCCGCCACTCGTGGACGTACGGGCGGTTCGAGGTGCGGGCCAAGTCGCCGAACGGGCCGAACAACTCCAAGGGACTCTGGCCGGCGTTCTGGCTGCGCCCGGAGGACGGCGGCAACGGCGAGATCGACGTGGTCGAGCTGCCCGGCGGCAAGGACTGGCACCGGGCCGCCACCTCGGCGATCTTCTACGACTACAAGCCGACGAAGCAGGACGCGCGGCACAACCTCCCGTCCGGTTACCCGGGGGACGGCTTCCACACGTACACCACCGAGTGGGAACGGGACTCGATCCGCTGGTACATCGACGGTCGGAAGGTGTGGGAACGCAACCGGTCCACCACGCCCTGGTTCGACGAGGTGTTCCACAAGCCGTACAACCTGCGGTTGAACTTCCAGGTCGGCGGCTGGCTCGGTGACCCGGACGGCAGCACGGCGTTCCCGGCCGACTTCCAGGTCGACTACGTCCGGGTCTGGCAGCGGTAGGCGGCGCGCGTTCCCGGGGCCGCCCTCCCGGGCGGCAGGCGCGCTCCGTGGGCGTTAGGAAGGGACCCTTCCTTTCCCCTAGAGTGGGCCGGCGTGTGGGAGGGTGATCCTCGGGAGAGGGCGGACGGCATCGGCTGGGTGACCCGGGCGGTGTTCCCGGATCCGCGGCTGCGACTGTCGGTGGGCCGGGGCGACAGCGGCCCGGCGGGCGCCGACGGGGCGCGCGTACGGTACGCGGTGGTGCCGTCGGTGGACCGGGCCCGGTTCCTGCTGCCGCTCGCGTCCCGCCGGGTCGGCGCGGCTTCGACCTGGGCGTACAACGCCCTCCGCCCGTCCCGGGTCCGGCTCAACCGGCTCGCGGTCGGCCTGCTCGCCGGGGTGGGGGCGACCAGGGCGGCCGGCATGCCGGTGCTGACCGTGGCGGTGCCGGCCGAAGTGGACCGGGCGGAGGTGCTGCTGGTCGACCACCTCGCGGCGGTCCTCGGCGACCGGCTGCACGCCGCCATCGGGATCCGTCCGCCGGACCCGCACCACAAGCCGACCCTCCAGCTCTTCGACGACCGGGGCCGCCCCCGCGGGTACGCCAAGATCGGTTGGAACGACGCGACCCGGGCGATGGTGCGGGCCGAGGCGGACGCGCTGCGGAACCTGGCCCGGGGCGGCGCGGACCTGCCGGACGCGCCCCGGCTGCTCGGCGAGACCGAGTGGGGTGAGCTGGCGGTGACCGTGGTCGAGCCGATGCCGTCGGGGGTGCGTGGCCTGCGCCGCCCGGCGGAGCCGCAGCTCGCCGCGATGCTGGCGGTGGCCCGCCGGGGTGGCCCGCCGACGCCGGCGCGCCCGCTGCGCGGCTCGCCCTTCCTGGCCGACCTGTCCGCCCGCGCGGAACGGGCCGACCTGTCCGCCCGCGCGGAACGGGCCGACCTGTCCGCCCGCACGGAACGGGCCGACCTGTCCGCCCGCGCCGAACAGGCCGACCTGTCCGCCCGCGCGGAACAGGGCGACCTGTCCGCCGGTGGGGCGCGGTCGGGTCCGGCCGACGGCGCCCAGTGGCCCGGCGGCACGTTCCGGGACGTGGTGGTGGCGCTGGCCGAACGGTACGGCGAGGTGTCGCTGGAGTTCGGCGACTGGCACGGCGACTGGGTGCCGTGGAACCTGGGCGACCACCGGGGTCGCCTGATCGCCTGGGACTGGGAGAACAGCGGGTCCGACCGGCCGGTCGGGTTCGATCTGGCCCATCAGGGGTTCCAGAGCGCGTTGTCGCTGGGCGGGCGGCCGGCGGCCGAGGCCGCGGAGCAGATGGTGGCGCTGCTCGACCGGCACGGCGCGGCCCTCGGGCTGGACGCCGACCGGCGTCGGCTGGTCGGTGACGCGTACCTGGTCGAGTTGTGGCTGCGCACCGCCGAGCTCGCCGCCGGTGGTGGGGGTTGGAGCCCGAAGCTGTATCCGGCCCTGCCGAAGGTGCTGGCCGAGCGGCTGCGGTAGGGGCGGATGTCGGCTGAGCTGCGACGGGAAGCGACTGTCCGGAAGCCGACCCGACCGGACCACGCGTATCGCGAGTAAACGTCTGATCGTCCCTACCGGTCCCGGGCGTATTCCTTTACTGTTTCACCGCTCGGTCGTGGTTTCCATGAGTCGTGGTTCCGGTGGCGCCACGTGGTGACCAGATCGACGGGCATCCGGTGGGGGCACGGGATGGCCAGGGGCGCTCCGGCCGGCGGCCGGAGCCGGCACGTGTGCTGCCCGAGGCGGTGACGTCCGGGCAGGTGGGCACGGGTCGCGTGACGGTGGGCCGTCACGTCGCCACCTGGGGTCCTGCCGGGCCAGGAGCGGATGAACGTCGTACCGGCCAGAAAGGACGCCAGTGGCGCTGATCTATTTCTTTGCCGTGCTCGCCGTGCTCGTGCCAGTGGTGCTCGTGCCGCTGGCCGCGACCCGTTGGGCGCCGGCGGCGGCCCACGGCCGGATCGGCGGCAAACTGCGGGACGCGGCGAACGCGCTGGTCGCCATCTTCGGCGCGAAGACCGCGGCGGTGATCGTGCTGCTCGCCGGCTCGGCCGCCGTCATCACGATCTGCTGGCCGCTGGGCGAGGCGCTGTCCCGCCTGGAGCCGAGCGTGGACGTGCCGGTCTTCGAGTACATCCACGCGCGGCGGCACGACACCTGGGCCGCGATCAACTCGTTCTACACCGCCATCGGCGACCGGGACCCGCTCAAGGTGGTCAGCGTGGCCTTCGCGGTCGTCTTCGCGCCGTTCTGGAAGCGCCGCTGGTGGATCCCGGTCGTCGCGATGCTCGGTCAGTACCTGCTGGAGCAGTACACCCAGCAGATCCTCGCCACCGTGGTGGACCGGGGGCACCCGCCCACCGACCTCGGCACCTACCCGTCCGGCGGCTGCGCCCGGGTGATGCTGACCTTCGGCACGATCTTCCTGCTGGCCGACCTGACCTGGCGGATCCCCCGGACCGGCCGGGTCGCCATGGCGACCGTGCTGGCGCTGGGCGTCTCGCTGGAGGGCTACACCCGGATGTACTCGGAGAAGCACTGGCTCACCGACGTCATCGGCGGGTACGTCTTCGGCGCCCTGCTGATCGCCGCCTGGGCGTTCGCCCTCTGGACGCTGACCGGCCGCACGGCCCGACCCACGCCACCGGCCCCGACCCCGACCGCGGGCGGGCAGCCGTACCCGGGGGACCGGTCGCAGCCGTACCCGGGGCGGTCCACCCCGTACCCCGGCGCGCGGTCGGCCGCGGGGGAGCAGCCGTACCCGGGATGGGAGCCGGCGGCCGGCGGGGCCCGGCGGCCGTGACCACCCTGCTGGTCGCCTCGGACGGCGGACACCTCGCCGAGCTGCACGACCTGGCGCCCCGGCTCGGGGTGCGCGACGACTGCGTCTGGGTGACCTTCGACTCCCCGCAGAGCCGGTCCCTGCTCGACGGCGCCGAGGTCATCCACGTGCCGCCGGCGAGCAGCCGGGACCTGGTCGGCGCGGTACGGGACCTGGTCGCCGCCCGTCGGGTGCTGCGCGGTGGACGGTTCACCCGGGTGGTCAGCACCGGCGCGAGCGTCGCCGCGTCGTTCTTCCTGCCGGCCGTCCGCGCCGGCCTGCCCTGCCACTACATCGAGAGCGCCACCCGCACCGCCGGGCCGTCGCTGACCGGCCGGATGGTCGCCCGGCTGCCCCGCACCGACCTCTACACCCAGTACCCTTCCTGGGCCGACGGGCGGTGGCGGTACGGTGGCTCGATCTTCGACGTGTACGACGCGCGGGAACTGCCGGCGCAACGACCGGTGTCCCGGGTCGTGGTCACGCTCGGCACCCAACGGTACGGCTTCCCCCGCCTGCTGGAACGGCTGGTACGCGTCGTTCCCCGCTCGGCGGAGGTGCTGTGGCAGGTGGGCGCCACCCGGATTCCCCGGATGCCGGCCGACGCCCGCCGGCAGGTGCCGTTCGCCGAGCTGCGGCAGGCGATGCGGGAGGCGGACGTGGTGGTGACCCACGCCGGGGTCGGCTCGGCGCTCACCGCGTTGCGCGCCGGCCAGCGGGCGGTCTACGTCCCGCGTCGCCGCCGCCACGGCGAACACGTCGACGACCACCAGGTCGAGATGGCCCGGGAGCTCGACCGCAGACAGCTCGTCCTGGCCCGGGAGGCCGACCAGGTCACCGAGGCGGACCTGGTCACCGCGTCGCGGTGGACGGTCGGCATCCGTTCGGAGGTGACACCGTTCCGATGGACGAGCCCGAACTGATCCCTGGCGGTCCGGGCGAGCCGAGCTGCGGCCCGCCCGGACCGGTCGGTTGATGCGCGCCGGTCACCGGCGCAGGAAGCTACGCCTGTCCCACTTAACCCTTGGGGGCCCAGTGTCAGAAAGAACGTCCGCTCGACCGGCGCGGAGCACGGCGGTCCGTTGGCTCGCCGTGCTGTCCGTGCCGACGCTCCTCGCCACGCTGCTGGTGGCGACCCCGGCCGCCGCCGCCCCGCTGACCCCGGTGGCCAGCACCCTCACCTCGCCCAACCCGGTCGACACCACGCCGCACGCGCAGAACGGCGACGTCAAGGCGTTCGCCGAGATCGGCAACACGGTCTACGTCGGCGGCAGCTTCACCGGGGTCAAGCCGGCCGGCGGGGCGAGCTGGACGGCGCAGAGCTACCTGTTCGCGTACGACCGGGCGACCGGCGCGCTGAAGACCGGGTTCACCCCGGATCTGGACGGCGCGGTGCACTCGCTGGCGGTCAACCCGGACGGCAAGCTGGTCGTCGGCGGCGCCTTCAAGAACGTCAACGGGGTCGCCCGGCTGGGCCTGGTCGCCCTCGACCCGGCGACCGGCGCGACGGTGGGCGCCTTCGTCGGCCGCGCTGACGGCGGCCTGGTGCGGCGCGCCATCGTGCGCGGCAACCAGCTCTACATCGCCGGCGCGTTCCACTGGGTCAACGGCACGTACCACTCGCTCCTGGCCCGGCTGAACGCCACCACCGGCGCGATCGACCCGACCTTCCAGATCGACGCGGCGGTGGCCCGGACCAGCAGCGAGCTGGTGTGGGGCCTGGACGTCACGCCGGACAACGGGACGCTCGTCGCGGTGGGCAACTTCACCGAGGTCAACGGTCTGGCGCGCAACCAGGTCGTGCTGGTCGAGCTGGCCGGCACCCCGACGGTCGCGAACTGGAGCACCCAGCGCTACGTGCACCCGTGCAGCAGCGCCTCCTTCCCGTTCTACGCCCGGGACGTCGACTTCTCCGACGACGGCAGCCACTTCGTGATCGTGGCCGACGGCGGCCTGGCGAGCGGGGCGTACTGCGACTCGATCGCCCGCTTCGAGACCGACAGCCGGGGCAGCGCGATCGACGGCACCTGGGTCAACTACACCGGCCACGACTCGGTGACCTCGGTCGAGGTGGCCGACGACGTGGTCTACGTCGCCGGGCACTTCCGCTGGCTGAACAACGCCAACGGCAACGACAAGGCCGGTCCGGGCGCGATCGACAGGTACGGCTACGGCGCGCTCGACCCGATCAACGGGATGCCGCTGTCCTGGAACCCGGGCCGCTCCGGCGCCCCGTCGGGCACCACGAACTGGGGTCCGATCGTCTGGGAGCTGTGGCGGGGCAGCACCGGCATCCACGCCGGCTTCGACAACGACGGCACCGGCGGCGAGTACCACGGTCGGCAGGCGGTCTTCCCGCTGGCCGGCGGACGGGTCGTGCCGGCGGTGAACGCGCCGCTGACCACCCCCGGCTACCTCTACCTCGGTGGCACGAGCGGTCAGCTCACCCGGGTGTCCTTCGACGGCGCGTCGACGCTGGGCACGCCGAGCGTGGTCAGCCAGCCGAACCTCACCTCGGCGGGCGCGGCGTTCGCCCTGAGCAACAAGCTGTTCTGGTCGAAGACCGACGCCGCCGCGCCGAGCGGCAGCACCCTCCAGGTGTCGATGTTCACCGGTGGCACGGTGGGCGCGCCGTGGCTCAGCAGCGGTTTCAACAGTTGGTTCGCCCCGGCCACGATGACCGGCGCGTTCTACCTCAACGGCCGGATGTACTACACCCGGTCCGGGCAGAACAAGCTCTTCTTCCGCTACCTGGAGCCGGACGGCTCGACCATCGGCTGCACCGAGTTCACCGTCCCCAGCCAGGGCGTCGACTGGAGCCGGGCGCGCGGGCTGACGTTCGTCGACGGCCGGATCGTCTACGGCAACCGGCCGCTGCTCGGCCTCACCAACGGCGACCTGTGGGCGGTACCGTTCGACGAGACGGCGGTGGACGGCTCGGCCGCGGTCAGGATCGCCCAGGGCGCGAGCGGCACGGACTGGTCCAACGCGACGCTGTTCTACGCCACCTCCTGACCGTTTCCCGCCGGCGTGCCGGCGGGACGACGTCCGGGGACCCGGCCGGCCACCACGCGGATGGCCGGCCGGGTATCCGTAGTTTGTCCGATACACCTCCGGCGACCGGGGGGAGGACTCGGCACCAACCGTCGATGACAATAGGAGGAACGACCGTCCGTGAGTGCCCGTTGACCCCCGGCATTCCGTACGCCCCTCCGCACCCCCAGAGGACCTGATTGATGGACGCGACCGACGTCGCCCGGCAGCGCCCGGTCGGCCTGGCCGATCTCGCCCGCATCCCGTTGCGCCGCTGGCGCACCGTGCTCGTCTCGACGGGGGTCCTGCTGCTCCTGGTCGTGGCCTACCTGGTGTTCGTGCCCCCCGTCTACACCGCGACCACCGTGGTCGTGGTCCGGCCGGTGGTGACCGACCCGTTCTCGCTGCCCGCCGGGGGCGCCGACCGGGCCGTCAACATGACCGCCGAGAGCGGCATCGCCACCAGCAACGACGTCATCGACCGGGTGGCGGTGATCACCGGCCGCGACCCGGAGGACGTGGAGGACGCGCTGGAGGTCGAGACCCCGGTCGGCGGCCAGCTCATGCGGTTCAACTACAAGGGCGTGACCGACGAGGGGGCGGTCGCCGGCGCGAACGGCGCCGCCGAGACCTACCTCGACCTGCGCAAGGGGATGTACGAGGACCAGCGCGCCGCCGTGCTCAAGTCGTACGACGACACGATCGCGCTGGTCACCACGCAGCGGACCACCACCCAGAAGGCCCTGCCGAACCAGTCCACCGGCGGCTCCTCGCCCCGTACCAGCGCGTTGCTCGACCAGATCCGGGCGCTCAACGACCAGTTGGCCCAGCTCGCCGAGCAGCGCTCCAAGATCGCGTCGGCGGACCTGAGCCCCGGTTCGATCACCAGCGCCGCCCGGGCGCCGGTCCCCTCGAACCGGGACACCGCCCTGCTCCTCGTCGTCGCCGCGCTCCTCGGCGGCCTGCTGCTCGGCGCGCTCGTGGCGTTCGTCCGCGAGGCGATGGACCGCCGGATCCGCTCCGGTCACGAGGTGGGCGAGCTGGTCGGCGCGCCGTTGCTCGGCACGGTGCACCGCAGCGGCAAGGGCGACTCCGCCCTGTCCGACCTGCGATATCTCGCCCTGGCCCTGAGCCAGTGGGTGGAACGCCCCCGGTCGGTGCCGCTGGTGCTGCTCTCCAGCGACGAGAACGAGGGACGCGCGCAGGTCAGCGCCGGGCTCGCCGCCGTCCTCGCCGAAGCCGGTCACGAGGTGCGGCTGGGCAGCTCGCCGGAGAGCCTGGAGCAGATCCGGCCGGTGCTGCTGGCCGCCCAGCGGCGTGTCCCACCGACCGCCGTGCCGGCGGTCCGACCCCGGGTCGACACCCCGACGCCGGTGGCCAAACCGCCGGCCGAGCCCACGTCGGGGGCCCGCCCGGTCGGTGGCGTCGTCGTGCCCGCCCGGTCCATCGAGGACACCGTCCAGATCACGCCGGTGCGTCGTCCCGGCCCGGCGGGCGGCGGCTCACCCGACGACACCATCCAGATCACGCCGGTACGTCGTCCGGGCCCCGTCGGTGGCGGCTCACCGGACGACACCGTCCAGATCACGCCGGTCCGCAAGCCCCGGCCCAGCCCCGGGCCGGACGCCAAGAACGGCGCGGTCTACCGGTCGGGCACCGCCGTCGACCAGCCCAAGCCGGCCAGCGCGCCGACGTCGGCCGGCAAGGCGAGCGTGCCGGCTGCCCCGGCGGGCGCCCCGGCCACCCCGGCGGCCCCGCTCGACCCGGTGGTCGAGGCCGACGACCGGACGATCCGGATCGGCAGCGGCGTGGTCCGGTTGATCCGCGAGCTGGACTCCGGTGACGACCGCGGGCTCGTGCTGCTGGACGCGCCGGCGGCCACCCGGGACGACCGGGGCGTACGTATCGCCCGGGACGGTTACGCCGTCCTGGTCGCCGCCCGGGACCACACCCGGACGGCTCGGCTCAGTCGGCTCGTCGAGCGGCTGCGCGTCGCCGGGGTGAACCCGGTCGGCTTCGTGTTGACAGGGGACGGACGTGACTGACCAGATGCCGCCGACCGACGAGACGTACCCGAAGGTGACCGCGGTGGTCGCCACCCGGGACCGTCCCGGCCTGCTGGAGCGGGCCGTCCAGGCGGTCCTGGACCAGGACTACCCGGGTGAGGTCGAGTGCGTGGTGGTCTACGACCACTGCGACATCCGTCCGCTGGAGGTCCGGGTGCCCGAGCGGGGCCGCTCCCTGACCTACGTCAACAACACCCACCGGCAGGGGCTGCCGGGCGGCCGGAACACCGGCGCGGACGTGGCGACCGGTGAGCTGATCGCCTTCTGCGACGACGACGACCTGTGGCTGCCGGCCCGGCTGCGCCGGCAGGTCGAGCTGCTCCGGGCCCGGCCGGACGCGGCGGCGGCGAGCTGCGGCATCCGGTTGCAGGGCCCGGGCATCGCCAAGGAACGCCAGCTCGACCGGGCCGAGGTCACCCTCGCCGACTTCCTCGCCGACCGGGTGATGGAGGTGCACTCCAGCACCATGCTGGTCCGGCGGACCACCTGGGACGCGATCGGCCCGGTCGACGAGGAGATCCCCGGCGGGTACGGCGAGGACTACGAGTGGCTGCTGCGGGTCGCCGCGCACGGCCCGGTGGTCATCGCGCCCGAGGTGCTGGTGGTGGTGGACTGGCACGGCGGCTCGTTCTTCTTCGGGCGCTGGGCGACCATCGTCGACGCCTCCCGCTACCTCCTCGCCAAGCACCCGGAGCTGGCCGACAGCCGCACGGGTCTGGCCCGCATCCACGGCCAGATCGCCTTCGCGCTGGCCTCCGGGCACCGTCGCCGGGAGGCGCTGCGCGAGCTGGCCCGGGTGGTCCGGCTGAACCCGACCGAGAAGCGGGTGCTGGTGACCCTGCCGGTGGCCCTCGGCCTGCTCTCCGGGGAACGCGTGCTGAGTCTGGCGCAGCGGCGGGGGCGCGGTGTCTGAGCAGTCCGCTCCGGCCCCGGCCGACGCGCCGGCGGCCCCGCTGCCGCTGTGGCCGCTGACGGTGATGTTCGGCCTGATGCCGCTCCAGTGGGCGCTCGGCGGGTTCTACCTCGGGTGGTCGGTCTTCGGGCTGGTGCTGCTGGCCCTGCTGGTGACCCGGGGACGGGTCGAGTTGCCGTTCGGCACCGTCACCTGGCTGGTCTTCCTGCTGCTGGTGCTGCTCAGCGCGACCCGGTTGGACCGGGTGACCGCCTACCTCACCTTCGGCCTGCGCCTGGGCTTCATGGCCACCGCGCTGGTGGTCTGCGTCTACGTCTACAACCTGGCCCGGGAGGGTGTCGCCTGGCACCGGCTGCTGCGCCCGCTCGGGCTCTTCTGGCTCGGGGTGGTCGCGCTGGGGTGGCTGGGCGTGCTGATGCCCACCCTGGCCCTCACCACGCCGGTGGAGGTGCTGCTGCCCGGCAACATCGCCGGTGAGCGCTACATCCAGGCGTTGACCCACGTCCGGGCCAACGAGTTCAACCCGCTCTCCCCGGCGCCGATCTACCGCACCGCCGCCCCGTACCCCTACACCAACAACTGGGGTACGGCGTACGCGCTGCTGGTGCCGTGCGTGATCGCGTACCTCGCCTCGGTGCGTGGCGGGGCGTTCCGGGTGGTGCTGATCGTGTCGTTGCCGCTGTCGTTGGTGCCGGCGTTCATGACGTTGAACCGGGGGATGTTCCTCGGCCTCGGCATCGGTCTCACCTACCTCGGCGTGCGGGCGCTGATCCGGGGCAACGCCAAGCTGATCGCGTCGATCGGGGTGTTGCTCCTGCTGGTCTGGGTGGTCAGTCTGGTGGTCCCGGTCCAGGACATGATCGACGCGCGGGTGAGCAGCACCGACACCAACACCGACCGGATGGATCTCTACATCCGCACCTGGGAGGCGGTCACCCGGTCGCCGCTGCTCGGGTACGGGCAACCGAGCAGCGTCGACACCATCAAGGTCGTGGAGCCGCTGGGCACCCAGGGCATGTTCTGGCAGGTGCTCTACAGCCACGGCATCCCGGCGCTGCTCCTCTTCCTGTTCTGGCTGGTCATGATCGCGCGGCGGTTGGCGGCGGCGGTCTCCCCGGCCGGGCAGTGGCTGGGGGTGCTCCCGGTGATCGCCCTGGTCGTCATCCCGGTCTACGCCTACATCGACCCGAACATGTCGGTGCTCTTCTTCGCCATCGGGGCGGCGCTGGCCGCGATCGCCGGCCCGGTCAACCGGGCCCCGACGCTGCCCGCCGGCACGGGCCGACCGGTCCCGTTGGTCGACCGCCCCCGGTGGGATCCGCCGACGCTCGGCGCGGCGCCCACCCTGGTCACCCCGGCCGCGATCGACTCCGGCCGGCCGATGGGCGTGGCCCTGCCGGACATCCGGTCCGATCCCGCGCCGACCGTGCCGGTGAAAGGCGTGGCGTCAGCGACCGTGCCGGTGAAGGGTGTGGCGTCAGCGACCGTGCCCGTGAAGGGCGTGGCTTCGTCGGTCGGCGCGTCGGGGTCCGCGCCGGTCGTGCCCACGAGGGGCGCGTCGGCGCAGGGAGCGGCGGCGTCGGCGGCGGTGCCGGTGCAGGGTGTGGCAGTGCCGCCGGACGTACCTGCGCCGGAGGGCGCCCCGGGCGTCGAGCCGGGCCGACCGGTCCGGGCCGAGCCGGAGCGTCGGTCGTGACCGCCCGGGACGACGCCCCGGGGGCCGGGCCGGCGGTGTCGACCGCGTCCGCCGTCGATCGTGGTGGCGAAGGGCCCCCGGAGGGGCCGATCGCCACCACGAGCCACCGGACGGACGCCGGTCGCGGGCCCGGGGAGGTACGTCGGAGCACCCGCAGCGGCATGGTCGGTCTCGCCGGCGCGGCGGTCAACGGGGTGCTCGGTTTCGTCCTCACCGTGGTGATCGTCCGGGGCTTCGGCCCGACCGGCTCGGGCGCGATCTTCACCGCGATCGGCGTGGTCACGATCGTGGCGGTGCTCTGCTGCCTGGGCTCGGACACCGCGTTGGTCTGGGCGCTGCCCCGGCGGCGGGCCGGCGCGCAGGGTGACGCGGCGCGCCTGCTGCCGGTGGCGCTGGGCCCCGCTGTGCTCTGCG
Source organism: Micromonospora sp. WMMD882 (assembly GCF_027497255.1). Lineage (NCBI taxonomy): Bacteria > Bacillati > Actinomycetota > Actinomycetes > Micromonosporales > Micromonosporaceae > Micromonospora > Micromonospora sp. WMMD882. The sequence goes on along the minus strand of NZ_CP114903.1, from coordinate 3,239,753 downwards.
CCGGGCTGGTCGGCGTGGTGGGGGTGGCGCTCGCCGGGCCGCTCGCGCCGGTGCTGTTCGACCGGCCGGGCGGGGACGGTCCGGCGTTGCTGCGGTTGGCCTTCGCCACCCTGCCGCTGACCGTGGCGATGACCGTGCTGCTCGCCGCGGTCCGGGCGGTCCGCCCGGTGACCGGCGTGGTCGCCGTCCAGTACGGGCTGGTGCCGCTGGCCCGTCCGCTGTTCGTGCTGGCGGCGGTGGCCACGGGCGCCGGGGTGGTGGCGGCGTTCGGTGGCTGGCTGCTGCCGGTCGCTCTGGCCGTGCTGGTCTGTCTGGCGATGCTGGTCCGCCCGCTCGGGTTGACGGCGGGCGCGCGCCTGCGGCCGGGGCCGGAGGACTGGCGTACCTTCTGGGGTTTCGCGTTGCCCCGCGCGGCGTCGGCCACCATCGACGCGAGCAGCATGTGGCTGAGCGTGCTGCTCACCTCGGCGCTGGCCGGGCAGGCGGCGGCCGGTGTGGTCGGCGCGGTCGGCCGGTACGTGCTGGCCGGCCTGCTGGTGATGCAGGGCCTGCGGGTGGCGGTCGCGCCGCAGCTCTCCCGGCTGCTCGGGGAGCGACGCATCGGGGACGCCGTGCTGGTCTACCGCCGGACCACCATCATGATCATCATTTTGTCCTGGCCCGGTTACCTGCTGCTCGGCTTCTTCGCCCCGGGTTTCCTGAGCCTGTTCGGGCCCGAGTTCGGCGCGGGCGCGACGGCGATGGCGGTGCTGTGCGGCGCGATGCTGGTGAACTCCGGGGTCGGCATCGTGCAGACGCTGCTGTTGATGAGCGGCAACAGCGGACGGCACCTGCTGGCCGCCGTCACCGGGTTGGCGCTGAACGTGGGGCTGGCCGTCGTCCTGGTGCCCCGGCACGGTGTGCTGGGCGCGGCGGTCGCCTGGACGATCGGCATCGTCGCCGAGAACCTGCTGGCGGCCCGGGCCGCCCGGGCCGTGGTGGGCGAGCCGTTGCTCACCCGGGGGCTGCTCGGGGCGGGGGCGCTGGCCGGCGGGAGCACGGCGGTGCTCGCCACCCTCGGCGCGGCGGTGGCCGGGCGTGGCGTGGCCGGGCTGGCGCTGACCCTGGGCCTGCTGCTGGCCGGCGGCCTGCTCCTGCTGCTGGACCGCCGGGTCCGGCGGCTGGTCCGGTCCGCCCTGGCCACCCTGCGCCCGAAACCGGCGTGACGACGACAGTGCCGAAACCGGCGTGACGAACACCAGAGCCGGGACCGGCTGCGGGGCTGCGGCCGGGAGACCGGCGTGACGACGAGGGAGACAGGCACATGACGATCCGGGACCGGGCCAAGAGCGTGCTGCCGACCGGCGTACGGACGCGGGTCCGTGGCTCGCTGGTGCGGTACGGCGAGTGGACCAGCGAGCAGCGTCCGCTGCCGGACTTCCTGATCGCCGGCACCAAGCGGGGCGGCACCACCTCGCTCTGGCGGTACCTGCTGGAGCACCCGTTGGTGCCCCGGCTCTTTCCGGCGTGGAACACCAAGACCTCGCACTACTTCGAGGACACCTTCAGCCGGGGCGAGACGTGGTACCGCTCGCACTTCCCGACCCAGCGGCAGCGGCGGGCGTTGGAGCGGCGTCACGGCGGCCCGACCCGGGTGGGGGAGGCCGCGCCGCTCTACATGTTCCACCCGCTCGCCCCGCAGCGGGTCGCCGACCTGCTCCCCGACGTGCGGCTGATCTTCCTGCTCCGCGACCCGGTGGAACGGGCGTACTCGCACTGGAAGGAGCGGCGGACCGAGGGGAAGGAGCCGCTGGAGTTCGCCGAGGCGCTGGCCCGCGAGGAGGAACGTACGGCCGGGGAGCGGGAGCGGCTGGTCGCCGACCCGACGTACGTCAGCGAGGCGTACGACTGGTACACGTACCGGGCCCGGGGGCGTTACCTGGAGCATCTGGAGCCGTGGTTGGCGCGTTTCGACCGGGAGCAACTGCTCGTCCTGCCGAGCGAGACGCTCTACCGGGAGCCCGCCGCCACGTATGCCCGGGTGCTGGAGTTCGTCGGTCTGCCGCCGCACCAGTTGGCGCGGTACGAGGTGTTCAACGACCGGCGCAGCAGCGCCATGGACGAGGCGGTCCGGGCCGAGTTGACCAGCTACTTCGCGCCGTACAACGAGGCGTTGGCGCAGCGGCTGGGGATGGGCTTCGACTGGTCGCGCCCGTGAGCAACTCGAAAAGGAGCAAGCTCGACTAAACGGACATAAGCCTATAAATTTGGGCAATGCTCCGTCGTCTGGTCGTCCTGCTCACCGTCCTGTTGACCATGGCGCTGCCCGTGGTCCTGCCGTCGCCGTCGCGGGCGGTCACCCCCGGGCCGTCCGCGTCGACCGTTCAGCGCCGGGGGGACGACTTCTCGCTCGTCGCCCACCCCGGCTCGGCGACGGTGACCGCCGGGCAACCGGCCCGGTTCGCCGTCGTCAGCACGGTGACCTCGGGATCCTCGCAGTCGGTCGCGTTCCGGCTCGTCAACCTGCCCTACGGGACGGACGCCGTCTTCACCCCGGACGCCGTCTCCTCGGGCGAGCGGACGCGACTGACCGTGCACACCTCCGTCTCGACCCGGGCGGGCACCTTCCGGCTGGTCGTCGAGGGCGTCGGCGCGGCGGTGACCCGTCGGGTGACGGTGACCCTGGTCGTGCGGACGCCGTCGGCGATCCGGGCCGCCTTCTACTATCCGTGGTTCCCGGAGGCGTGGCGGCAGCAGGGGCTCGACCCGTTCACCAACTACCGGCCGACCCGGGGCCGCTACACGGTGGACGAGGCGACCGTACGTCGACAGGTGGCCGAGATGCGCGAGGGCTGGATCACCCTCGGTATCGCCGCCTGGTTCGGCCGGGGCACCACCACCGACCGGCGGTGGCCGGCGCTGATGGCCGGCGCGCGGGCCACCGGCTTCGCCTGGGCCCCCTACTACGAGCCGGAGGGCACCGGTAACCCGAGCGTCGCCCGCATCGTCGACGACCTGCACTACCTGCGCGCCAGCTTCGGCGGGCCGCGTTCGCCGCTCGCCGTGCTGCCCGGCGGCGCGATGCTGGTCTTCGTCTACAACGCGACCGACCTGACCACCGCCGCGGGTTGCGCCACGGTGGACCGGTGGAACGCCGCCCGGGACCGCCTCGCCGCCGAGCACGGGGAGACCGTCCACGTGGTCCTCAAGGTCTTTCCCCGCTACTGGAGCTGCGCGGGGACCGCCCGCGTCGACGGCTGGCACCAGTACGGCCCGGCCCACGCCGAGGCCGACTTCGCCACCGCGCCGGGCTCCGGGTCGTACACCGTCTCACCCGGCTTCTGGAAGGCCGGCCTGCCGTACGGGCGGGCGCCCTTCCTCTCCCGGAACCGGGACCGGTGGCGCTCCGGGCTGGCCCGCATGAACGCCTCGGGCGCGTCCTGGCAACTGGTGACCACCTGGAACGAGTGGGGTGAGGGCACCGCGATCGAGTCCTCCTTCGGGTGCCGCGCCGCCGCCCCGGCCGGGACGCTCTGCGACTGGGGCGGCGCCGGGCACTCCGACTTCGTCGCCGACCTGCGGGCGCTTCCACCGCCGGGCGTGCTGCCCGCGCCGGCCGCCGGGTCCCCGGCCGGCGGCGGCCGGCGCGGCAATGTACGTCCGGAGCAGGGGGAACGCAAGGATCCGTCGTACGGAATCCGTGAGCCGATTCTCGACCAGGCGGCCACGTCCGGCCGTTTCCCGGCTGTGCCCGGACCGTTCTGCGTGGCCTCCGGTGGCGACGCGTCGCACTGAACGGCGGATGAGGGAAACAGAATACCATTCGGATATGGAAATTCCACCGACCGTGCTGTGCGACATTGGTGGCGGAATTGTTTCATGCCCCGCGTGTTGCTGATCTTCGTAGCGCTTGAGCTGGTAAAACTCACCACAGGAACGTGAACGTGCCGCGACGGAAAGCGCCCTCAGGGCTGTCGCGTTCTCGACCGTTTTCGTAATGGACGGGTGCGGTTAACCCTCCATACGCTTCCGCTACCCGAGCCATTTAACTGGCGGCGTCGACGTGTGTTCGTCGAGGGTGACGGGATTCCCCGCAATGGAGAGTTCCTCGCTTCCTGCCCGCTGGTGGCAACGCGAAGGAGGCTCGGGAAGCGTTCGGTCCCGACCTGAGGGGTGTGCATGACCAGAGCCGTACTCGGACCGTCCACGAGACACCCGTCACCGACGACGGCCGGCCCGCAGAACCTGGGGAAGCCCGACGACGCCCAGCCACCACGGCTGAGCGTCGTCCTGCCCACCCGCAACGAGGCGGAGAACATTCCGCTGCTGATCGCCCGGCTCGCCCCGCTCGTCGTCCCGCTCGGCGCGGAGATCCTGGTGGTCGACGACAGTGACGACGACACTCCCGCCGCGCTGTCCCGGGCCGCCGTCGACGCCCCGCTGCCGGTGCGTCTGCTGCACCGGCCGGCGCACGCCCGCGCCGGCGGCCTCAGCGGCGCGGTGCTGCTCGGCGCCGAACACGCCCGCGGCGACTGGATCCTGGTGATGGACGCCGACCTCCAGCATCCGCCGGAGACCGCCGCGATGCTCGCCGCGGTCGCCATGCGGCACGACGTGGACGTGGTCGTCGGCACCCGGTACGCCGGCAACGGCTCCTCCGACGGGCTGGACGGCGCGCTCCGCGAAGCCACCTCCTCCTGGGCCACCAGGCTGGTCAAGGGCATGTTCCCGGGCCGGCTGGCCACGGTCAGCGACCCGATGAGCGGGCTGTTCGCCTTCCGTCGCTGCGCCGTCCGGCTGGACCGGATGAACCCGGTCGGCTTCAAGGTGCTGCTGGAGCTGCTGGTCCGCCACCCGGGGGCCCGGGTCGCCGAGGTCGCGTACGAGATGGCGGCCCGGCACGCCGGTCGTTCCAAGGCGTCGCTGCGGGAGGGGGTGACCTTCCTCCGGCACCTGTGCCGGCTGCGCGGCCAGCGGCTGGTCGGCCAGATCCGCGCCCGGCCCCGTACCGCCCGGGAACGGCTGCACGAGCTGGCCCGACTGGTCGCCTTCGGCCTGGTGGGCCTCTCCGGCATGGCGGTGAACACCGCGGCGCTCTGGTTCTTCTACGAGCCCGCCCAACTGCACCACCTGCTCGGCGCGGCGCTGGCCACCCAGCTCTCCACCACCTGGAACTTCCTGCTGGTGGACAACCTCATCTACCGCCGCCAGCGGCAGACCGGCCTGGCCGCCCGGGCCAGCCGGTTCTTCCTGCTCAACAACGCGCTGCTGCTGTTGCGCCTGCCGGTGCTCCAGGCGCTGGTCTGGGCGGGCGTCGGCGTGCTGGCCGCCAACGCGGTCACCCTGGTCGCGCTCTTCCTGCTCCGTTTCCTGATCAACGACCGGGTCATCTACACCCAGGCCGACCGGGTCCGGCGGGACCCGGTGCGGCTACTGGTCAGCGTCGCCGGCACCGAGGCGGTGGCCGCCCCGTCACGCCGCCGCTACCAGTACCTCAAGTACCGGTACGACATCGCCGGGGTGGTCACCATCGGCTCCCAGATCCGCCTGCCCGAGCTGGAGTTCTTCCGGGCGCAGTGGGTGGCCGGGGCGGACGTCGACATCGCCGTCCGGGTCGCCGACGTCGGTGGACGCGGCCCGCAGCGCCGTGCCGCGTTGACCCAGTACGCCAGCCAGTCGGTGCTGCGGTACGAGGAGCAGTTGGGCCGGCTCGGGGCGAACTTCCGGATCCAGCTCGGGCAGACCGTCGACATCCAGGTCGGCCCGCTGCTGGCCCGATCCCCGCACGTGGTCTACACCAACATCGTCGAGGCGCTGCTGCGGTTCGTGATGGTGTCCCGGGGCCACATGCTGCTGCACTCGGCCTGCGTCACCCTCGACGGCGTCGGGGTGATGCTGTCGGCGCTCACCGACACCGGCAAGACCGCCACCGTGCTGCGGCTGCTGCGCGACCACGGCGGGCTGTTCCTCTCCGACGACATGACCATCGTCCGGCCGGACGGCATGGCGTTCTGCTTCCCCAAGCCGCTGACCATCAGCGCGCACACCCTGCGGGCGGTGCAGGCCCAGGACCTCACCCCGCAGGAGTGGCGTCGGCTCCAGCTCCAGAGCCGGCTGCACTCCAAGGGCGGCCGGTCGCTGGCGTTGACGCTGGCCCGGTTCAACCTGCCGATCATGGGGATCAACGCGGTCACCCAGTTGCTCGTGCCGCCGCCGAAGTACAGCGTGGACCGGCTGGTGCCGTGCCGGATGGGCACCAGCACCCGGGTCGAGGAGCTGTTCGTCATCGAGCGCGGCGCGCCGGGCATCGGCGACCTCGACCACGCCGAGACCGTCCAGCGGATGATCGACAACACCGACGACGCGTACGGGTTCCCGCCGTTCCGGTACCTCGCCCCCTCGATCACCATCGACGGGCAGGGCTACCACCAGTTGCGCGCCCGGGAACGGGAGATCCTGTCGTCGTTCCTGTCCACCGTGCGCTCCCGGGTGATCTCGTCGGACCGCTTCGGCTGGGCCGACGACATCCCCCGGCTGCTGCGCGCCGAACGGGGCGAGGCGGCCGACCGGGTCACCCTGCCGTCCCCGGTGTGGCCGCGCTGGGACACCCCGCTGACCCACGCCGACGGCAGCCCGCTGACCGGTGTGGACGGCGCGCCGCTGCCCGTCCGGGCCGCCGGGGGCGCCGGGTGAGCGTCACCGGAGCCCCCTCGGCCACGCCCCCGGAGCAGCGGGGCGCGACCCGGCCGCTGCCGCCGTCCGACGTCGACGCCGTACCGGCCGACGCGGCGACCCGACCGGACGCGGCCCGCCGCCGGTGGACGGCGCTGGGCGTGCTGGCCGCGATCGCCGCGCTGGCGACCGTGGTCCGGGCCTGGCAGCTCGACGCCCTCGGCTTCAACAGCGACGAGGCGGTGTACGCCGGTCAGGCCGCCTCGCTGGCCGGCAACCCCCGCTACGCGGAGCTGTTCCCGGTGTTCCGGGCGCACCCGATGCTCTTCCAGGCCCTGCTGTCGCCGTTCTTCCGGACCGGTGAGGTGGACCTGGCCGGTCGGGTCGTGGTGGTGGCGTTCGGCGTCGCCACGGTGCTCGCGGTCTACCCGCTGGGCGCCCGCCTGTACGACCGGCGGGTCGGGCTGGTCGCCGCGCTGCTGCTGGCCGTCATGCCGTACCACGTGCTGGTGACCCGGCAGGTCCTGCTGGACGGGCCGATGGTGTTCTTCGCGACGCTGACCCTGTACTGCCTGGCGCGGTTCGTGCAGGGTCAGCGGCTCGGCTGGTACCTGGCGACCGGCGGCATGCTCGGCCTGACCATGCTGACCAAGGAGACCAGCGTCGTCCTCGCGGGCAGCGTCTACGCGTTCCTCGCGCTCACCCCGATGGTGCGCCGGCCGGTGCGGCTCACCCTGGCCACGCTGCCGGTGGTGGTGGCGGTCTTCGCGGTCCACCCCGTCTCGCAGGCGCTCGCCGGGCGCAGCAGCACCGGCCGCAACTACCTGGTGTGGCAGTTGTTCCGCCGACCGAACCACCCGATGGGCTTCTACCTGGAGAACGTCCCCACCGCGGCCGGCCTGCTGGTGGTGGCGGTGGCGCTCGGCGGCCTGTGGTGGGCCCATCGGCGGCGGTCCTGGCGGGAGACCCTGCTGCTGTCCTGGATCGCCGTGCCGGTGGTGTTCTTCCAGCTCTGGCCGGTCAAGGGCTTCCAGTACCTGCTGCCGGTCGCCGTGCCGCTGGTGGTGCTGGCCGCCCGTGGCCTGGTGACGCTGCCGGCGCCCGGCCGGCTGCCCGCGCTGGCCCGGCGGGCGTCGGCGCTGCGGCTGGCCCTGGTCGCGGTGGTCGCGGTCAGCCTCCTGGTCCCCGCCTGGAACGCGGTGAACCACGCCGGCCGGACGACGTTCCTGGCCGGCTCCGGCGGGGTGCCCGGCGGGCGGGAGGCCGGCCGCTGGCTGGCCGCGCACACCCCGGAGGGCTCGGTCGTGCTGACCGTCGGCCCGTCCATGGCGAACATCGTGCGCTACTACGGCAGCCGGCAGAGCTACGGCCTGTCGGTGAGTCCGAACCCGCTGCACCGCAACCCGTCCTACACGCCGCTGGTCAACCCGGACGCGTCGCTGCGCGCCAACGACGTGCACTACGTGGTCTGGGACTCGTTCTCCGCCGGTCGCTCGGAGTACTTCTCCGAGCGGCTGCTGACCCTGGTCCGCCGCTACCACGGCCGGGTCGTGCACACCGAGTACGTCGACGGCTCCGACGGGGCGGCCCCGGTCCCCGTGATCATCATTTACGAGGTACGTCCATGACCCACTCCTTCCGTGTCCCCGGCGTCCGGCGCCTCCGAAGCGGCGTACGGCGGTCGTTCGGTGGGGGCCTGGCCCTGCTGTTCGCCGTCGCCGTGCCGCTGACCGCCGCCCCGGCTCCCGCCGCGGCCCGACCGGCCGCCGCCCTGCCCGAGGCCGCCGCCCTGCCGGAGGCCGCTGCCGCCCGGCCGGGCGCGGTCGCTGCCGGGAAGCCGGACACCAGTACCCCGATCAAGCATTTCGTCTACCTGATGCAGGAGAACCACACCTTCGACAACTACTTCGGCACCCGCCCCGGCGTCGACGGCATCCCGGCCGGGGTCTGCATGCCGCTGAAACGGGGCGAGTCGAAACCCTGCGTCGAGCCGTTCCACATCGGCGACCGGGGCGCGATCGACCTGGACCACTCGGCCGAGGCGTTCCGCACCCAGTACCACGGCGGCAAGATGGACGGCTTCGTCGAGGGGGTGAGCAAACAGGGCAAGGACGGCACCATGGCGATGGCCTACTACGACGACCGGGACCTGCCCTACTACTGGAACGTCGCCGACGAGTACGCCATCTTCGACCGGTTCTTCAGCTCGTCGAACTCGGGCAGCATCCGCAACCACATGTTCCGGGTCACCGGGGGGCCGGGCGCGGCCGGACCCGCCGAGCTCATCCCGCCGACCGGCTGGGGCGACATCCCGACGATCTTCGACCGGCTGGAGGCCGCCGGGATCAGTTGGAAGTTCTACGTGCAGAACTACGACCCGACGATCACCTACCGGACCCGGACCGCCGAGGAGGAGATCGACCGGGGCGCGCAGGTGATCTGGGTGCCGCTGCTGGCGTACGCCCGCTACATCGACGACCCGAAGCTGTTCGGCAAGATCGTCGACCTGGACGAGTACTACGAGGACGCCGCCGAGGGCGACCTGCCGGCGGTGGCCTTCGTCGCCCCGGCCGGCAACAGCGAGCACCCGCCGGGCAACATCCGGGCCGGGCAGACCCTGGTCCGGTCGCTGCTGACCCAGCTCATGCGCTCCCCACTGTGGGACTCCTCGGCGTTCTTCTGGTCCTACGACGACTGGGGCGGCTGGTACGACCACGTCACCCCGCCGCAGGTCGACCGGTACGGGTACGGCTTCCGGGTGCCGGCGGTGCTGGTCAGCCCGTACGCCCGGCGCGGGCACGTGGACTCGACCACCCTCGACTTCACCTCCGTGCTCAAGTTCATCCAGGTCAACTGGGGAGTCGCGCCGCTGGCCGACCGGGACCGGAAAGCGGAGACCTTCCTCGGCGCGTTCGACTTCGAGTCCCCACCCCGACCCGGTCACCTGCTCAACGGCGAACGCAACCCGGCGCCGGTCGCCCGACCGGAGCCGGCGCCGGTCTACGCCTCGTACGCGATGGCGGTGGCCCTGGTCGGCGCGCTCGTCACGGCGGCGGCCCTGCGTCGTGGTCGTGGACCGGACGGACGGAGGTCACGATGACCGGACCCACCCGCCGCCTGCTGCCGTTGCTGGTGACGGTGACCCTGCTGGCGCTGACCCCGGGCAACGCCGCCGCCGACGGTTCCCGGGCCACCCGACCCGGCGTGCTGCGCCTGCAGACCGTGCCGCCCCTGGCCGGCGTGCGGGTCACCGTCGACGGCAGCACCGCCCGATCCGACCGGCACGGGCGCATCGCCGTGCCGGTGCGCAACTTCCTCGGCCTGGAGAGCCGGCTCGACATCCCGGAGACGACCGTCGCCCCGGACCGGCGGGTGATCTTCGACCGCTTCCGGGGCAGCCCGGACGCCGGCGTGAAACGGGTCGTCGAGGTCGGGCTGCGCACCGTACGGCAGGTGTCGTGGAGCTTCGTCGAGCGGTTCGGCGTCCCGGTGCCGGCCGACCGGATCACCGAGCTGCGGCTGCGCAGCAGCACCGGTGAGATCCACCAGATGAGCGGGGCGGAGCTGACCCGACCCCGCTGGGTGGCCGAGAGCCGTACCCAGCAGGGACCACGTGGGCTCGCCTCGAAGCAGCTCTACTACGTGGTGGACAGCGTGGTGGTGGACGGCACGTCGGTGGTGAACCGGGGCGCGCAGCGCTTCGTGCCCTGGGAGACGCAGGCGTGGGTGATCCAACTGCTGTTCTTCAAGGTCTCCTTCGCCGCCACCGACATGCTCTTCAGTCGGCAGGCCGCCGAGGGCGTGGCGCTGACCCGGGCCGACGGTCGGGTCGAGCGGCTGCGGTTCGGCGTCGACGGCAGCGTCCTCGTTCCCGACCTGCCCCGGGGCACGTACGAGGTGAAGCCGCTCGGGGGCGGGGTCTCCTTCGCCCGGCCGGTCAGCATCAGCCGGGACCAGCAGGTGATGCTCAGCGTGATCAGCCCGCTCGACCTGGCCCTGGTGGTGCTCGGGCTGCTGACCGTGGCGGTCGGCCTGATCCTGGTCGGCCGTCCGCACCTGGCCCGTGCCCTGCTCCGTCCCGCCGTCCGGATCCGGGCCGTCCCGCTCCGGCTCGGCCGCCCGGGCCGGTCCCGTCGGCGCCCGACGCCCACCCCGGCCGCCCGGACACCCGACGTTCCCGTTCCGGCAGGCGAGGCGCCCGAGGCTCCCGTTCCGGCCGACGCTCCCGTCCGGGCAGGGCAGCCGTCCGAGGCTCCGGTCCCGGCGGTACCGGCGGCCCGGGACGCGACCGGGCCGCTGCCCGGCGGGCCGGCGGTCGAGACGTCGCGGCAGGGCAGTCCGGTGGGCCGGCACGGCGCGGTCGTGGCGGTCGCGGCCCTGCTGGGTCTGCTGTCCCCGATCCCGGTCGCCGACCCCGGCGCGCGGGCCGCAACGGCCGCCCCGCCGGCAGCGACCCCGGCCACAGCGCCGGCCGACGGCCCTGCCGTGGCGTCGGCCGCCGGGTCGGGGGCGGGCGCGCCGGTCGGCGGCGCGGCGGCGGTGCCGGTGCTGGCCTACTACTACATCTGGTTCAACCCGTCCTCCTGGAACCGGGCCAAGACCGACTATCCGCTGGTCGGGCGGTACTCCAGCGACGACACGGAGATCATGCGGCGGCACGTGCGGATGGCCAAGGCCGCCGGCATCCACGGCTTCCTGGTCTCCTGGAAGCGCACCCCGCAGCTCGACGCCCGCCTCGCCACGCTGGTCGAGGTCAGCCGGCAGGAGGACTTCAAGCTCGGCATCGTCTACCAGGGGCTGGACTTCGCCCGCGAGCCGTTGCCGTTCGAGACGGTCCGCGCCGACCTCGACCACTTCGCCGACCGGTACGCCGACGAGCCGGTCTTCGGCATCTTCGACAAACCGGTGGTGGTCTGGACGGGCAGCGAGAAGTTCACCGCCGAGCAGATCGACGCCACCGTCGGGCAGGCCCGCCGCCGGCTGCTCGTCCTCGGCAACGCCAAGAACGTCGACGCGGTGGCGGCGACCCGCGTCGCGCTGGACGGTCAGGCGTACTACTGGTCCTCCGCCGACCCGCTCAAGGAGAAGGCGGACCGGAAACTCGCCGCGATGTCCGAGGCCGTGAAACGTACCGGCGGACTGTGGATCGCCCCGGTCGCGCCCGGCTTCGACGCCCGGATGCTCGGCGGCCGGCGGGACGTCGACCGCCGCGACGGCGAGACGTTGCGGGCCTCGTTCGCCGCCGCCCGGGGCTCGTCACCGGACGCGCTCGGCGTGATCAGTTGGAACGAGTTCAGCGAGAACACCCACATCGAGCCGAGCAGGCAGTACGGCGAGACGTACCTGGACGTCCTCGCCGATCTGCTCGGCCGCAGCGTCGACCACGACGTGCTGATGGACAGTCACGCCACCTCCGACGAGCGGCCCTGGGGGCTGCCCGCCTGGGCGGCGCTGGTCGCCACCGCCGCCGTCGGGGCGCTGCTGCCGCTGTGGCTGGTGTACCGCCGCCGCCGGGCCCGGTCCGCGGTCACCCCACCGACCCAGCGGGGCGCCGCCCCGCAGGTGGACCCAGTGGACCTCTGAGGCCCCGTCCCCGGGCGTCGCCGTCGACGCCCGGGGACGGGGCCGCCCGGGGGCCGGGGAGGGAGAGAAGAAATGACCCGAACGACACGCGGTCGGCTCGTCCGACCGGCGGCGGCGCTGGGGTTGGGGGCGGTGGCGGCGTACGCCGTGCTCGCCGTCGCCCCGACGACCGCCACGACCGCCCACGCGGCCACGTCCGACCACCTGACGGCGCGGGCCGCCGGGGCGGGCGGCCCGGCCACCCGGGCGGCGCTGAACCCGGTCGCCGACGCCTGGGCGGACAGCATGAATCCGACGAGGAACCAGGGCGCCGGCTCCTACCTGAAAGTGGACGGGGTGCCCGTCGTGGTCGCCTACCTGCGGTTCGACGTCCGGGGGGCGGACGCCGACTCCACCGGGGTGCTCCGCTTCCACGTGGAGACGGGCAGCAGCACCGGCGTGGAGGTCCGCGACGTCGGTGACGAGCCGTGGGGCGAGACCACGCTGACGTACCACAACGCCCCGCCGGTCGGGCCCGTGGTCGGCAGCAGCGGCCCGGTCGAGGCGGGCACCTGGGTGTCGGTGGACGTCTCGGAGCTGGTCACCGGGAACGGCCCGGTCACCTTCGCCCTGACCACCGGCAACGACACCGGCGTCCGGATCACCAGCCGGGAGGGGACGGAGAAGCCGGAGCTGATCGTGCCGGCGCCGCCGAGCCCGTCGCCGTACCTGGTGACCAAGATCGGGTCGAGCACCTACCAGGCGGTCTCCGAGACCACCGGCCACACCTACACCGGCCGGTTGAAGACGGTGGTGGAGAGCGCGGTCACCGAGCTGGACGGCCGCGGCGGCGGCACCATCCGGTTCGGCGCGGGCACGTTCGACCTCGGCACCGACTACTTCAAGATCGTGGAGGTGGCGGACGTCGAGTTCGTCGGGGCCGGCATGGACCTGACGGTCATCCGCAACTCCAGCAGCGCCAGCGCCGACACCGAGCCGTTCAACACCAAGGGGGCGGTACGGATGACGATCCGGGACCTGACCGTCTCGGCCGGCGGCCCGACCCGCTCCACCAGCGACGCCCTGGACTTCGACGACGGCGTCGACGTGCTGGTGGAACGGGTCCGGGTGAACGCCGCCCGGGGCCGCGGCATCGTCTTCGACGGCAAGAACCAGGGGTGGAGCTCCACCGGCAACACCGTGCGGGACTGCGTGGTCACCGGTGTGGCCAGCGACGGGATCGAGTTGCTGGCGGCGAGCCGGACCACGGTCACCGGCTGCCGGATCAGCCACGTCGGCGGGCACGGCATCCAGGTCAACCGCTCCTCCAGCGGCGCCGACCAGCCGAACAAGACCTCCGACCGCAACGTGCTCACCGGCAACCGCATCGACCAGGCCGGTCAGGACGGCGTCAGCGTCGACGGGGGAGAGGCCAACCAGATCATGAACAACCACATCACCAACAGCTCCGACGACACGTCCGGCCGGGACGGCATCCGGATCACCACGCCCAGCGGGATCCCCTGCCAGGACAACATCGTCGCCGGCAACATCGCCACCGACGACCAGAGCGCCAGGACCCAACGGTACGGGCTGCACATCGTCGCCAGCGGCTGCCGGGCGACGGTGGTCGGGCCGGGCAACGACTTCGCCGGCAACCTCTCCGGCGCGATCCGGGACGTCGGCACCGGCACCCTCTACCAGTGACCGAACCGGCGCAGGGGCCCGGCCGGACGGACCCCTGCGCCGGCCCGGAAAGCGTCGGCGGCGCACGCAGCCTGTCCTCGATCGGACATGGCCCGCCAATTGTCTTCGATCTCCCCGCCGGCAATCCTGGAAATGCGCGAAATCGCGCTTCACCATTCACGGGGAGGTTGTCCATGGCATCGAAATCGTGGCGTCGGACGGCTGCGGCCGCGGTCGGGGTCGTCCTGGCCGCCGGGGCCGGAGCCGTCGCTCTCGCGCCGGCCGCCCAGGCCGCCCACGCCGACTGTCCGCAGGAGAGCGGCTACCTGTGCTTCTGGGACGGCACCAACTACGCGGGCACGCCGGGGAAGCTCTCCGGGGCGAACACGAACTGGACCGCCTTCCCGCGGTCCGGCTGCCCGTCCGGCACCTGGAACGACTGCGCCTCGTCCATCTGGAACGAGGGGCTGAGCTGCGACGCGGTGGTCCACTCGGCCGCCAACTACGGGGGCGACCCCTGGGTCATCAAGCGGGACACCGGGGCGGCGAACCTCGCCGACTGGAAGCGGCCGAGCGGGGGCAACTGGAACAACGTCATCAGCTCCAACAAGTGGTTCTGCGGGTAGGCGACCCGGGGATGCGACCGAGCGGGCGACACGTCGCCGTCGGGGTCGCGGCCGCCCTGCTGGTCACGGCGCTTGCCGGCTGCGTTCACGCGCGGCCGGCAGGCCCGGCCGGCCCGCCGCCGGGGTCGCGCGGCGACACCTCGGCCCCGGGCGCGGCGACGCCGCTCAGCGGCGCGGCGCTGGACCTGGCCGTGCGCGCCGGGCCCTACTGGGACGACGAACGGCTGCTCCAGCGGGCCGAGCGCGAGCTGACCAGGCGCTGCATGGCCGCCCGGGGGTTCGGTCAGCCGACTCCGGGCGAGGGCGGCGGCACGGCGGGCGACGACGATCCCTGGCAGCCGAACCTGGCGGTCCGTCGCCAGTGGGGCTACGGTCTCGGCGTCTCCCCACCCGCGCCGGACGGCGACTACCCGCCCGGTCTGCCGCCCGCGCGGCGGGACGACTACGTCCGGGCGCTCACCGGCGACCCCGGACGACGGGCCGTGCTGCGGTTGGCCGGTGGGCTCGAGTTCACGATCGGCGTCACCGGCTGCGTCGCCGAGAGCAGGACGGAACTGTACGGCGACATCCTCGACGCGGCCCGCGTTTTCTACGTGCCGCAGGAAATCCACAACACCCTGCGTCGACAAATAGCCGAAAGCGCTGCCGTGCGGGTAACGGAAACGTCCTGGAAGAATTGCATGAATGGCCGGGGGTACGCGTACGAATCGATGTTGGAGGCCCGTGCCGACGCGCACCGCAAACGGGCGTCGGTAGTCGACGTGCACGTCGCCAGGCAGGCCGAGATCCGGATAGCCGTCGCCGACGGGGAGTGCGCGCTGGCCGCCGGTCTGCCCGACGCGGTGGACCGGGAGGGCCGCCGGCACGCCACGGCGCTGCCCGCCGGGCAGCGGGCGGACCTCGACCGCGCCGCCCACCTGCGGAGCGCGGCGACGCGCCGCGCCCGGGGCGTCGTCGGCGGTGGCGGACCGGGTTGACCCGGGGCGGTGGCCTACCGGCCGTCCACGAGGATCTGGTCGATCTCGGCCAACTCGTCGGCGGACAGCGCCGGCTGGGCCACCGCCGCGAGGTTCGCCTCCAGTTGCCCCACGCTGCTCGCCCCGATGATCAGGCTGGTCATCCTGGGGTCCCGCAGCGCCCAGGTCAGCGCGAGCTGGGCCAGGGACGCCCCGCGCCGTTCGGCGACCTGGTGCAGCGCCCGTACGGTCGACATGGTCGAGTCGTCCAGGGCGCTCTCGGAGAGGAAGTCGCTGGTGCGGACCCGGGAGTCCGCCGGCACCCCGCCCAGGTAACGGTCGGTGAGCAGGCCCTGGGCCAGCGGGCTGAACGCGACACAGCCGGCCCCGACCCGCTCCAGCGTGTCCAGCAGGCCGTCGGACTCGGTCCACCTGTTGAACATCGAGTACGACGGCTGGTTGACCAGCAACGGCGTACCCAGGTCACGGAGGAGCTCGGCGGCGCGCGCGGTCTGCGCCGAGTCGTAGTTGGAGACGCCGACGTACCGGGCCCGGCCCGAGCGGACGACGGCGTCGAGGGCGCCCATCGTCTCCTCCAGCGGCGTGTCCGGGTCGAACCGGTGCGCGTAGAAGACGTCGACGTGGTCCAGGCCGAGGCGGCGCAGCGACCGGTCCAGCGAGGAGATCAGGTACTTCCGGGAGCCCCACTCGCCGTACGGGCCGGGCCACATCCGGTAGCCGGCCTTGGTGGAGACGACCAGCTCGTCCCGGTACGGCGCCAGGTCGGCGGCGAGCAGCCGGCCGAAGTTCTCCTCCGCCGACCCGGGCGGGGGTCCGTAGTTGTTCGCCAGGTCGAAGTGGGTGACCCCGAGGTCGAAGGCCCGCCGGACGATGTCCCGCTGCCGCTCCCACGGCCGGTCGTGGCCGAAGTTGTGCCACAGGCCGAGCGAGATCGGCGGCAGCAGCAGCCCACTGCGCCCACAGCGCCGATACGTGATCGACTCGTACCGTTCCTCTGCCGCCACATACGCCATGTGGCGACCCTAGCCTCCTGCCGGCCGGGCCGCCGCCGGGGCCGGGACCGCACGAATTGTCCTGCGGATCCCGCCCCGGGGTGCGATAGCTTTGGTCGGGTGACTGCGCCTTCCCAGGTTTTCCCAGTCCCCCCGGCCGAACTGCCCGGCACGCTCGGTGAGCTGCGCGCGGCCGGACACCACTACCGCACGGTCAAGCAGGAGCTCCGCGACAACCTCCTGGCCGGGCTGCGGACCGGTCGGCCCCGGTTCCCCGGCATCGTCGGGTACGACCAGACGGTGCTGCCCGAGGTGGAGCGGGCCCTGCTGGCCGGGCACGACATGGTGCTGCTCGGCGAGCGCGGCCAGGGCAAGACCCGGCTGATCCGGGCCCTGGCGGGCCTGCTCGACGAGTGGACGCCGGTGCTGCCGGGCTCGGTGCTCAACGAGCACCCGATGCGCCCGCTCACCCCGGCGTCCCGGGCGGCGGTGGCCGAGGCCGGCGACGACCTGCGGGTGGGCTGGCTGCACCGGTCCATGCGGTACGGCGAGAAGCTGGCCACCCCGGACACCAGCGTCGGCGACCTGATCGGGGACGTGGACCCGATCCGGATCGCCGAGGGGCGGACGCTCGGCGACCCGGAGACCATCCACTTCGGGCTGGTGCCGCGCACCAACCGGGGCATCTTCGCCGTCAACGAGCTGCCCGACCTGGCCGAGCGGATCCAGGTGGCGCTGCTCAACGTGCTGGAGGAGCGGGACATCCAGGTCCGTGGCTACCAGTTGCGGCTGCCGCTGGACCTGCTCCTGGTGGCCAGCGCCAACCCGGAGGACTACACCAACCGGGGTCGGATCATCACCCCGTTGAAGGACCGGTTCGGCGCGGAGATCCGTACCCACTATCCGCGTGATCTCGACCTGGAGCTGGCGCTGATCCGGCAGGAGGCGGACCTGGTCGCCGAGGTGCCGGAGCACGTGCTGGAGGTGTTGGCGCGGTTCGCCCGGCTGGTGCGCGCGTCGCCGGAGGTCGACCAGCGTTCCGGGGTCTCCGCGCGGTTCGCGGTGGCCGCCGCCGAGACGGTGGCCGCGGCGGCGCTGCGCCGCACGAGTCTGCTCGCCGCCGCGCGAACCGACGCCGGGACCGAGGCCGGGACCGACGCCGGGACCGAGGCCGGGACCGACGTGCGGACCGACGTCGGGACGGAGGCGGGGGCTCGGGCCGCCGGGGCGGCGGTGGCGCGGGTGGGGGACGCGGCGTCGGTGGTGAGCACCCTGCGCGGCAAGGTGGAGTTCGAGAGCGGTCAGGAGGGTCAGGAGAGCGAGATCCTCGGTCACCTGCTGCGGCTGGCCACCGCCGAGGCGTTCCGGGCCCGGCTGGGCGGGCTCGACCTGTCCGGTTTCACCACGCTGGTCGCCGAGGGCGGCACGGTCGAGACCGGCGAGTTGGTCAGCTCCGCCGACCTGCTGGGCCAGGTGGGCACGGTGCCCGGCCTGGCGAAGGCGCTGGACCGGCTGGGCATGGGCGACGCGCCCACCGCGGACGAGGCCGCCGCCGGCGTCGAGTTCGTGCTGGAGGGCCTGCACCTGGGCCGCCGGCTCGGCAAGGACGTCACCGAGGACGGCCGCGCCCGCTACGGCGGCAGGGGCTGAGCCGGCCCGGTCGGCGCGGCCGGTGGCCGGCGCGGCCGGTCGACCCGCCGGCGGCCGACGCGGCGGGCAGCGAGGAACGGCCCGGCCGGGCGGCCGGGCCACCGCGAGGAAGGCGGGTGGGAGCATGACCGGCAACCGGTTCCGGTACGGGCAGTGGCGGGGCGGCCCCGATCCGCTGACGCCCCCCTACGACGTGCGCTCCGCCGTCGACCAGGTCGGCGCGGAGGTGCTGGCGGGCGGAAGCCTGCGCGACGCGTTGCGCCGGCTGCTGCGGCAGGGCCCGCAGGGGCGGCGCGGCCTGGACGACCTGGCGGCCCGGGCCCGCCGGTTGCGGCGGGACGCGCTGCGCCGGGGTGACCTGGACGGCGCGGTGACCCGGGCCCGGGCGCTGCTCGACCAGGCGCTCGCCGCCGAGCGGGACGAGTTGCGTGGCCGCGACGGCGACGACGCCCGGTTCGCCGAGGCGGTGCTGGACGACCTGCCCCGGTCGACGGCGCGGGCGGTGCAGGAGCTGACCGGGTACGACTGGGTCAGCGACGAGGCGCGGCAGACGTACCGGCGGATCCTCGACGGGCTCCGCGGCGACGTGCTGGAGCAGCGGTTCGCCGGGCTGCGGGACGCGGCGCGGGCGGTCGGCGATCCGCAGGCGCAGCGGCAGCTCGGCGAGATGATGCGGGACCTCAACGACCTGCTGGCCCGGCACGCCCGCGCGGAGGACACCACCGACGCGTTCGCCGACTTCATGCGCCGGCACGGCGAGTTCTTCCCGGAGCAGCCGCGCGACGTCGACGAGCTGGTCGACGTGCTGGCCCGCCGGTCGGCGGCGGGGGAACGGCTGATGCGGTCGCTGTCCGACCGGCAGCGGGAGGAGCTGGCCGGGCTGATGCGGCAGTCGCTCGGCGACCGGCTGACCGGCGAGCTGGCCGCGCTGGACGCCAACCTGCGCGCGTTGCGTCCCGACCTGAACTGGGGGCGCGGTGACCGGGTACGCGGTGACCAGCCGTTGGGGTACGGCGAGGCGACCGCCGCCCTGGGTGAGATCGCGGAGCTGGACGACCTGCTCGACCAGCTCGGCCAGGAGCACCCGGGCGCGACGTTGGACGACGTCGACGTGGAGACGGTGGCCCGCGCCCTGGGCCGGGACGCCGCCGACGACGTGCGCCGGCTGCGGGAGCTGGAGCGGGAGCTGCGCCGGCAGGGCTGGGTGACCCGGGACGCGGACGGCCTGACGTTGAGCCCGAAGGCGTTGCGCCGGCTCGCCGGCACCGCGTTGCGGCAGGTGTTCGCCGACCTGACCGCCGGTCCGCGCGGCCAGCACGAGCTGCGCGCGGCCGGCGCGGCCGGCGAGGTGAGCGGGGCGTCGCGCCCCTGGCGGTACGGCGACGAGCAGCCCCTGGACGTGGTCCGGACGCTGACCCGGGCGGTCCGTCGGGCCGGGCCGACCGTGCCGGTGCGGCTCACCGCCGACGACTTCGAGGTGACCGAGACCGAGGGGCGGGCGTCGGCCGCGGTGGCGCTCTGCGTCGACCTGTCCTTCTCGATGTTCGCCGACGGCAGGTGGGGCGCGATGAAGCAGACCGCGCTCGCCCTGTCCCACCTGATGGCGACCCGGTTCCCGCAGGACGCGTTGCAGATCGTCGGCTTCGCCGCGGCGGCGTCGCCGCTGACCCAGCAGGAGCTGGCCGCGGTCGAGCCGGACCTGGTCCAGGGCACCAACCTCCAGCACGCGCTGAAGCTGGCCGGGCGGCATCTGCGCCGCCATCCGGGGGCGGAGCCGATCGTGCTGGTGGTGACCGACGGCGAGCCGACCGCGCACCTGGACCCGGACAGCGGCCGGCCGGTGTTCCACTGGCCGCCGCTGCCGGAGACGGTCGAGGTGACCGTGCGGGAGGTGGACCGGCTCACCCGGTACGGGGCGACGCTGAACATCTTCATGCTGGGCGAGGACGAGGGGTTGCGCAGCTTCATGGGCGGCGTGGCCCGCCGGTCCCGGGGGCGGGTGTTCACCCCGGACGCCGACGACCTCGGCGAGTACGTCGTCTCCGACTACCTGCGCGCCCGGCAGGGCCGCCGGGCCGCCTGACCGGAGTCGGCCGCCGGGCCGCCTGACCGTCGCCGGTCCGGCCGTGCCCGGCGGGCCGGCGGTCACTCCTCGACCCGGACGTCCTTCCAGAAGGCGACCCGGTCGCGGACCAGCTCGGCCTCCGGCGACGGGTCCGGGTAGTACCAGACCGCGTCCGCGCTGGTCCGGCCGTCGTGTTCCAGGGTGTGGTACGAGGCGGTGCCCTTCCACGGGCAGAAGGTGTGCGTGGACGACTCGCGCAGCACGTCCTGGCGGAGCGCGGAGCGCGGGAAGTAGTGGTTGCCCTCGACCACCACCGTGTCGTCGCTCTCGGCGATGACCAGGTCGTTCCAGAGTGCTCTCGGCATGACGTCCAGGCTAGCCCGGGTCGGCCGGGGCAGCCGCCTGCCGCCGGCCGGACCGTCGGGCGTTCCGTCGACGGGAGACCGGGCCGCGTCGGGGCTTCCGTGCCAGCGTGGACGGCGTAAAGTGATCGCGTGTGTGCGCTGCGTGTGGAACGGGTGGGGGAACCGCACGAACCGGCGGGCGACCGCCACGACCGGGCGGTCGGGCTGCTCCGCCGGTCGTACGCGGCGGTGCCCCGGGGGGAGCCGGTCCGGCTGGCCAAGCGCACCTCCAACCTGTTCCGTCCCCGGGCCCCGGTCACCTCGCCGGGGCTGGACGTCAGCGGCCTGACCGGGGTGCTCGGCGTCGACCCGGTCACCCGCACCGCCGAGGCGCAGGGCATGTGCTCCTACGAGGACCTGGTCGCGGCGACCCTGCCGTACGGGCTGATGCCGCTGGTGGTGCCGCAGTTGCGCACCATCACGCTGGGCGGCGCGGTGACCGGCCTGGGCATCGAGTCCACGTCGTTCCGCAACGGCCTGCCGCACGAGTCGGTGGTCGAGATGGACGTCCTCACCGGCGCGGGCGAGCTGTTGACGGTCCGCCCGGAGGGCGAGCACGCCGACCTGTTCGCGGCGTTCCCGAACTCGCTGGGCAGCCTCGGTTACGCCACCCGGCTGCGCATCGAGCTGCAACCGGTGGGTCGTCACGTCGCCCTGCGCAACGTCCGCTTCGCCGACCTGGACGCGCTGGTCGCCGCGATCGGGCAGGTGGTCGCCACCGGCGCCTGGGCGGGGCGGCCGGTGGACGCGATGGACGGCGTGATGTTCAGCCCGGACGAGTCGTACCTGGTCCTCGCCGCCTTCACCGACGACCCGGCCGACGCCCCCGACGACGGCCGACCGGCCGGCGGCCGGGGCGGGCCCAGCGACTACACCGGCCAGGGCATCTACTACCGTTCCCTGCCCCGCCGGGAGCGTGACCTGCTGACCGGCCACGACTACCTGTGGCGTTGGGACACCGACTGGTTCTGGTGCTCCCGGGCGTTCGGCGCGCAGCATCCGCTGGTCCGCCGGCTCTGGCCGGCGCGCTGGCGGCGCAGCGACGTCTATCACCGCCTGGTCCGGCTGGAGCACCGGTACGGCGTGGCCGCCCGGGTGGACCGTTGGCGCGGCCGACCGCCCCGGGAGCGGGTCGTGCAGGACGTCGAGATCCCGCTGGGCGACACGGCCGGGTTCCTGCGCTGGTTCGCCCGCGAGGTGCGGATGTCGCCGGTCTGGCTCTGCCCGCTGCGGCTGCGGGAGCCGTCCGGCCCCGGCTCGGCCCGGGTCTGGCCGCTCTACCCGATGCGTCCCGGCGAGACCTACGTCAACGTCGGGTTCTGGGGCACGGCGCCGATCGTCGACGGCGCGTCCGACGGTGACGTGAACCGGGCGGTGGAGCGGGCGGTGGCCGCCGCGGGCGGGCACAAGTCCCTCTACTCCGACGCCTACTACGACCGCGCGGAGTTCGATCGACTGTACGGCGCGGACGCCTACCGCGCCGTGAAGGCCCGCTACGACCCGGAGCACCGGCTGACCGGACTGTACGAAAAGGCGGTGGCGCGACAATGAGCCTGATCGACCGTGAGCGCGGGGGCGGCGTCGCTCCCGCCGGCCCGCCGGCCGGGGGCCGGCGTCGACCGCCGTCGGTGGCGGAGGTGGTCCGTGCCGTCACCGACGGGGGCCCACCGGTGCGGATCACCGGGTACGACGGCAGCGCCACCGGCCCGGCCGACTCCGGCATCACCCTGGAGGTCCGGACCGCGCGAGGGCTGTCCTACCTGCTCACCGCGCCTGGTGACCTGGGCATGGCGCGCGCCTACGTCAGCGGTGACCTGGCGTTGGCCGGGGTGCATCCGGGTGACCCGTACGAGGCGTTGGCGCTGCTCAAGGACGAGCTGCGGCTGCGGGTGCCGCCGTTGGCGGAGGCGCTGGAGCTGGTCCGCGGGTTGGGCTGGGAGCGGTTGCGTCCGCCGCCGCCCCCGCCGCAGGAGGCCGTCCCGAGGTGGCGTCGGCTGATGGCCGGGCTGCGGCACTCCCGGGTGCGCGACAGCACCGCCATCTCACACCACTACGACGTCTCCAACGCCTTCTACGAGAGGGTGCTGGGCCCGTCCATGACGTACACCTGCGCGGTCTACCGGGGCCCGGACGACTCCCTGGAACAGGCCCAGGCCACCAAGTACGACCTGGTCGCCGGCAAGCTGGCGCTGAAGCCGGGGATGCGGCTGCTGGACGTCGGCTGCGGTTGGGGCGGCATGGTGCGGCACGCCGCCCGCGAGTACGGCGTCCGGGCGGTGGGGGTGACCCTGTCGAGGGCCCAGGCGCGGTGGGCGCAGGCGGCCATTGAGCGGGAGGGCCTGGGTGAGCTGGCCGAGGTGCGGCACCTGGACTACCGGGACGCCCCGTCCGGGCCGTTCGACGCGGTCTCCTCGATCGGGCTGACCGAGCACGTGGGGGTGCGCCACTACCCGGCGTACTTCGGCGCGCTGCGGGACCGGCTCGCCCCCGGCGGGCGGCTGCTCAACCACTGCATCACCCGGGCGGACAACCGCGCCCCGCACCGGTCCGGGGCGTTCATCGACAGGTACGTCTTCCCGGACGGCGAGCTGGCCGGGCCGGGCCGGCTGATCGGTGAGATCCACGACGCCGGGTTCGAGGTGCAGCACGAGGAGAACCTGCGCCGGCACTACGCGCTGACCCTGGCCGCGTGGTGCCGCAACCTGGTCGCCAACTGGGATTTCTGCGTCGGTGAGGTCGGCGGGGGCACCGCCCGGGTGTGGGGCCTGTACATGGCCGGTTCCCGGTTGGCCTTCGAGCGCAACGGCATCCAGTTGCACCAGGTGCTCGCCACCCGGCTCACCCCGGACGGGGTGGGCGACTTCCCGTACCGGCCTGACTGGACCCCCTGACCCGGAGGCGTCGACGGGAGCGGGACGGCCGGGTGGCCGTCCCGCTCCCGTCATCCCGGGTGGTCGTCGCGCGGCCTGTTGACAAAAACTCTTTGAACGTAAAAACTGATTTTGCCATGAGAGACGTCCTGTACCTCGAAGAGCTCACCCAGGCCGAGACGCTGCTGAAACCCCAGCGGGTCGAGGTCCTGCGGCACCTCGCCGAGCCGCGCACCTGCACCGAGGTCGCGGCCCGGCTGGAGCAGACCCCGCAGCGGGTCTACTACCACGTCAGGCAACTCGTCGGCGCCGGCCTGGTCGAGCAGGTCGCCGAACGCCGGGTGCGGGGGGTCAACGAGGGCATCTACCAGGCCGTCGCCCGGTCGTACTGGCTCTCGCCCCGCCTGGTCGGCCGGCTCGGCCTGCGCCGGGCCCGCGACGAGCTGAGCCTGGGGCGCCTGCTGGACCTGATGGAGGAGGTCCAGGCCGACGTCGCCGCGCTCGACCGCGGCGCGCCCGAGCTGCCCTCGATCGGCATCTCCGGCGAGATCCGGGTGCCACCCGACCGTCGGGCCGAGTTCCTGCGCGACCTGCAGGGGGCCCTCCAGGACCTGTTCACCCGCTACGGGGGCGCCGAGGGAGACGCCTTCAAGCTCGCCGTGGCCTGCTATCCCAAGGGAGACAACGACGATGACTGAGCCGATGACGCTGCGGGTCTGCCTGCCGGCCCCGCTCAAGGCCGTCCACCACGCCCTGACCGACCCGGCCGAGCTGCGCGCCTGGCTGACCGAGCACGCCGAGGTCGAGCTGCCCCACCGGTACGGTTTCTGGGGCCCGAGCACCCCCGAGGGGGACGCCCCGCACCAGCGGCTGCTGCACGTCGACGACCACGGCCTGCGGTTCACCTGGCTGCTCGACGGCGCGGAGACCACCACCACGATCACCCTCGACGAGGAGGGGCCGGACGCCACCCTGCTCACCCTCACCCAGACCCACTTCGACTTCGCCGACGTGATCAGCGGGGCCGTCCGGGGCGTGCTCCAGACCTGGTGGGCGCTGGCGGTGACCAACCTCGCCGCGCACCTGGAGGGACGCCCCACGCTGCCCAGGGTCGACTTCACCTCCGTCGACCTGAGCGCCGAGCTGACCATCGACGCGCCGGCCGCCACCGTGTTCACCTCGCTCATCGACTCGGAGCAGGCCAGCGCCTGGTTCGGGTTCCCGATCGGGATCGAGCCCCGGGTCGGCGGCCGGTACGCCATGGGCGGTCTGGACGCCCCGGACCCGGCGAAGATCCTCGACCTGGAGCAGGACCGGAAACTCTCCGTCGACTGGGGGCCCGCCGGGGTCAGCACCTGGGAGCTGGCCGAGTCGGCCGGCCGGACCCGGCTCACCCTCGTGCAGAGCGGCTTCGACGAGCGGCGCCCGCCGTACGCGGCCTGGGGCGGCATCGTCTCCGGCCTCGGCGAGCTGCGCCGCTTCCACGAGCTCCCCGACTGGCGTCCCATCTGGCGCTGAGATCCCGTCCGCCGGAACGCGGGGACAGGGACGCCCGGGCGGCTGTTCGACAACGGGCGCAGGTGGGTAGTACGGGGCGATGTTCCTCATCTTCGGGCTCCGTACGTCGGTCAGCCGGTCGGGCGTGGTCAGCGCGGTCTGCCGTAACTGCGGCAACCACGCCGCCCAGGTGATCACCAGACGGGCGACCCGGCTCAGTCTGTTCTTCGTGCCGTTGATCCCGATCCGCACCCGGTACGTGCAGCAGTGCTCGTTCTGCGGCGTCGAGTACGGCGTCTCCAAGGAGCAGGCACGTCGCCTACCGGTGGGTTGAGGTGACCCGCTTCCTCTGCTGGCTGATCGGCCGGGCCCCGACCGAGCCGACCCCCACCCACCCGACGCCCCGGCAGCCCTGCGCCCCCGGCCGTCGGCTGCGCCGCCGTCCGCGTCCCCGTGCCGGAGCCCGCCTGCCACGCGCGCCCTGGAACCGCTCCACCGGCCGCTGACGCCGGCGGCCCCGTCCCGCCCCGACCGGTCGGGGCGGACCCCCGCCGGCCCGGCCGGGCGACGCCGGCGGGAGCGGCGTCGGGGTGCCGCTGCGGGCAGGTCAGGGCCGGACCGCCTATCGTGGCCTGTCGTGACGAGCACCGAGCAGCGACTGGCCGCCATCCGGGGCGACGGGCCGGCCCGCCGGCACAACGCCCGGACGATCGCCGCGCTGACCGGCAACCCGGGCTGCGCCCGGCGGGCCGTGCTGGACAGCGCCGGGGTGGACAAGCCGAAACTCGCCGAGCGGATCGGCTTTCCGGCCCGCTTCGGGCAGTCCCGGTTCGCGATCGGCCGGGGGAACGCGTTCGAGGCCCAGGTCAAGGCGGACGGCGGGGCCGCGCTGTGGCGGCTGGTCGCCGAGCGGCTCGGCGTCGACCCGCAGGAGCGGCCGGCCACCTGGACCGACCTGAACGCCGCCGACCTGACCGGCCGGCACGACCGCTCCCGGGACCTGCTGGCCGCCGCCGCCGACCGCGACGACCCGCCGGCCCTGTTCGACCACCCGCTGCTCAGTCTGGAGGTGGCCGGGCAACGGGTGAGCCTGGAGCCGGACCTGGTGGCCGCCCGGCTCGCCGGTCGCTGGCACGTCGTCGAGATCAAGTCGTTCCCGGTGATCGACGGGCGGGCCGACCCGGCCAAGGTGGCCGCCGCCGCGATCCAGTCGGCCGTCTACGTGCTGGCGTTGCGTGAGCTGCTCGCCGCCGCCGGGCACGACCCGGAGCTGGTCTCGGCGGACGTGGTGCTGGTCTGCCCGCGCGACTTCGCCAACCAGCCGGTGGCGAGTCTGGTCGACGTCCGCCGGCAGTTGCTGGTGCTGCGCCGGCAACTGGCCCGGATGGCCCGCGTCGACGATCTGGTGGCCGGTCTGCCCGAGGGCTTCACCGCCGATCCGACCGCCGATCCGGCGACCCTGGTCGCGGCGCTGAGCGCCGTCGAGGCGCGCTACGCCCCGGACTGTCTGGCCGCCTGCGAGCTGGCCTTCTTCTGCCGCAACGAGGCACGTGGCCAGACCGGCGCGCTGGGCCGCCCGGTCCGGGAGGCGCTCGGCGGGGTGGCGACGGTGGCCGACGTGCTGGCGCTGGCCGACGGCGCGCGCGAGCCGGCCCCGGAGCAGGCGGAGGCCGCCGCGCTGCTGCGCGCCGCCGCCCGCCTGCGCGCCGAGACGCTCACCCCGGCCCCGACCGGCGCCGGAGCGTCCCCCTCGGCCCCGACCGGCGCCGGAGCGCCCACCGCCGTCCCGGCCGGCAGGGCCGCGTCTGCCGGCGAGCTGGCATCGGCCGGCGGGGCAGGGTCGGCCGGCAGGGTGACGGCTGCCGGCGGGGCGGCGGCGTCGGGGGCCGCCGGGAGCGGCCGGGTCGGCCTGCCGGCATGAGTACGCTGCGCGCCCTCGCCCGGGCCCGCGCGTTCGCCGACGGACGTGCCGCGCCGGTCGCCACGGTGCGGCACGTGCACCTGACCGATCGGCCGCTGGTGCTGGTGCCGTTGGCGCTGGCCGGCGAGGCCAACGCCCCGCTCGCGGCGCTGGTCGGGGTCGCCGAGGAGACGCCGACGCTGCTGGTGGTGCCGCAGCCGCGCAACCGGGACCAGCGGTTCGCCTTCGCCGCCGAGCTGGCCGGGATCGTGCTGCCCTGGATCGACGCGCACCGCCAGGTGACCGAGTCGGTGCCGGTGGACCGGGGCCGGGACGTACGGCAACGGTACGTGGACGCGCCGCAGGTGCTGGTGCCGAACCCGGCGGGGGTGACGTTCCTGCGGTTGTTCGGCCGGTCGACCCGGTTCCGCCGCGCCGACGGCGAGTATCCGGTGCACCCGTCGGTGCCGGTGCTCGGTCGTTGGCTGACCTTCTTCGCCGACCGGGCCGAGCACCCCGGGTCGTCGGCGCTGCTGGCCCTGACCGAGGCGCTCAGCCTGCACTGGGCGACCGGCCAGAGCGTCGTGGAGGACCTGCACCTGCCGGCCCTGCTCGGCTGGATCGACCCGCCGTCGGGCTGACCGGCGCGCAGGCCGCCCTGCTGGCCGAGGACCCGGCGCGTTGTCCGCCGGCCGGTCCGGCCACCGACCCGGAGTTCGACAACGCCCGCCTGTTCCCGGCGATCGAGGCGCACGCCGCGGCCGGTGACGACCCGGTCGCCCGGCGCGCGGCGTACGCGGAGCTGACCGGTCTGCTGCGCGACCAGCTCGCGCCGACCTGGGAGCTGATGTGGCGCGGGGTGGCGTTGCTGCGTGGTCTGCCGGCGGGGGCGCGGGTGGCCGGGCGCTGGGCCGGTGACCGGGACGCTTTCACCGCTTTCGCCGAGCACGTCGACGCCGGTGGCGCGCCGCAGCCCCGCCGGGACGGGGCGGTGGCCGCCGCCCAGAAGCTGCACCGGCTGGAACGGGCGCTCACCTCGTACGCCGTCCAGCGCGCCTACGACGATCCGCTGGTGATGGCGGAGCACCGGCTGACCGGCGAGGCGTTCGTGGCGGACGTGACCCTGGCCGATCCGACCCGGGTGGACGACACCGGGAAACGGCCGGTGTTGCGTCCCCGGATCCAGGTGGTCACCGACGAGCCGACGCCGCCGGTCGGCGCGACCGTGTACTCGCCGGCCCGGCCCACCCAGAAGGCGAAGGTGGTCTTCGTGACCCCGGTGGCCGGCGCGCGGACCGAGGTGGTGCTGGAGCTCTCCGGCGGGATGGGCCGGGGGTTGACCCCGCCGCCGGGCAGCGTGCCGGAGGTGGGGGAGCGGCTGTGCTGGACCACCCTGTCGGAGGCGTACCTGCCGGCCGGGGCGTTCCCGCCGGTGGAGGAGACCCCGTGGACGCACGGTGGCCCGCCGCCCACCGCCGACGGGGTCACCGGCGACGCCGACGGGTCCACGGGGGACGCCGCCGAGGCGTGGACGTGACACCCCGACCGGGGGATCCGGGTTCGGCCGACATGACAGGTTTGTTTCGGGAAAGGGTGACCAGGCAGCTCCGTGCCGCTACCACTGAGCAGGGAATCAGCTCAGTGGTAGCGGTGGACGCGGAGCCTGGTTAGGCTTTGCACGTTCGCCACCCGTGACCGGTACGTGCCGTCCAGCGTGGACTCAGGAGAGAGAGTCGGAGCGATCGCCGTGCCGCCGCAGGAGGTGAACCGGGACGCCGTCGTTTCGACCGGCCGATCCCACCCCGGGCGCGTCGGCGTGCTCGTCGTCCTTGCCGTGATCGGCGTCGAGGCGGTCTGGCTCGCCGCCCGGCTGCCCGCCTCGGCCCTCGTCGCCGACCTGGGCGCGATCGTCGTGGCCGCCTGGGCGGCCGTGGCCTGCGCGGTCGTGGCCCGCCGGCACCCGTCCGCGTTGCGTCCGTTCTGGAGCCTGCTCTCCGCCACCATGGCGCTGTCCGCGGTCTCCCGGGCGCTCTGGGCGATGCACCGGGCCAGCAGCGGCGACGTGCCGCACACCCGCCTGGTCGGTCTGGTCTTCATCACCGGCATCGTCCTCGGCACCACCGCGTTCCTGCTCAGCCCCACCGCGCCGCACAGCACCGTCGGCCGGGGCCGCACGGTGCTCGACGGGGTGATCGTCGGGCTGTCGCTGGTGCCGATCGGCTGGGTGGCGGTCTTCCAGGACGTCGCCGCCGACCAGCTCACCGAGCCGGAGCACACCCTCGCCCTGGTCTATCCGATGCTGGACCTGGTGCAGCTCACCATCCTGGTCGCGGTGGCCGGGCCGGCCCGCCCGCGCTGGCGGCCGATGACCGTGCTCGGGGCCAGCCTCACCGTCCGGGCCGCCGCCGACGTCGGTTACGTCTGGCTGCTCGCCCACGACAGCTACGTCGCCGGGCACCCGGTCGACCTGGGCTGGCCGCTGACCTGCCTGCTGGTCGGGCTCGCCACCCGCTACCCGCCGCCCGAGGTCGCCGACCTGGACGAGACGGTCGTCCCGCCGGTGCCGCCATGGTGGCGGGTGGCGCTGCCGTACCTGCCGGTCGGTGGCGCGATCGTGGCGGTGCTGCTGGCCCGCCAACCCACCGGGCAGACCCCGACGCTGATCATGCTCTGCGTGTTGGCGCTGCTGGCGGTACTGGCGCTGCGGCAGGGGCTGGCCGCCAACGAGAACCTCCGCCTGGTCGCCCGGCTGCGTCAGCTCGCCTACGCCGACCAGCTCACCGGGCTGCCGAACCGGCTGATGTTCACCCGCCGGCTGCGCCGGGCCATCCGCCAGGAGGAGCCGGTCGCGGTGCTGCTGCTCGACCTGGACGGGTTCAAGCAGGTCAACGACCGGTTCGGGCACGCCACCGGGGACGCCCTGCTGGTCAGCATCGCCGACAAGATGTGCGAGGCGGTCGACGGGGACGGCACGGTGGCCCGGCTCGGCGGCGACGAGTTCGCCGTCCTGGTCGACGGCGACCGTCCGGTGCCGCCGGAACGGCTCGCCGAGCGGTTGCTGACCGCGCTCAGACCCGCCGACGACGAGGAGGACGTCGGCACCCACCCGTCCGCCAGCATCGGCATCGCCGAGTACGGCCCCCAGCACGCCACCCACAGCGACCTGCTGCGCGACGCCGACATCGCGATGTACGCGGCCAAGGCGGCCGGCAAGTCCGCGTACCGGACCTGCACGCCGGAGCTGCGCGAGTCGGCGGTGAGCCGGGCCGAGCTGATCGCCGACCTGCGCCGGGCGGTCGACGAGCGGCAGTTGGAGTTGCAGTTCCAGCCGATCATCGACCTGGAGACCGGTCAGGTGAGCAGCGCGGAGGCGCTGGTGCGCTGGCGGCACCCCCGGCTGGGCACGCTGTCGCCGGGCCGGTTCCTGCCACTGGCCGAGGAGACCGGCCTGATCCTGCCGATCGACCGCTGGGTGATCCACGAGGCGTGCCGGGCCGCCGCCATCTGGCGACGCGGCGCGCCGGAGGCGACCATCGCGGTGAACATCGCCGCCGCGCACCTGCGCCGGCCCGACCTGATCGCCACGGTCACCGGCGCGACCGCGGCGGCCGGTCTGGCTCCGCGCGCGTTGACCCTGGAGCTGACCGAGTCCGCCCTGATCGAGGGGAGCGAGGCGGTGCTGGACCGGCTCCGCCAGCTCCGGGAGCTGGGCATCCGCATCGCCATCGACGACTTCGGCACCGGCTACTCGTCGCTGAGCTACCTGCACCGCATCCCGGCCACCGAGCTGAAGATCGACAGGTCGTTCGTGGCCCGGCTCGGCGAGGACGCCCGCGCGTACGCCACGGTGAACATGGTCAGCACCCTCGCCGACGCCTTCGACCTGCGGGTGGTGGCCGAAGGCGTGGAGACCGACCGGCAGCACGACGCGGTGGCCGCGATCGGCTGCGCGCATGGCCAGGGCTACCTCTACGGCAGGCCGGGCAGCCTCGCCGACCTGGGCTCGTCCCTCACCGGCTCCTGACCGAGGTCCCGGGCCGGGGGCCGAAGGTCCCGGGCCGGTACGGGAGTTCCGGCCCTGCCCGCCGCCGGGGGCGTCGACCGACCATGGATTCGCACCGATAAATGGTCGACGAACCCCCACACCCCCGGGAGAACGACATGAAGCGCCGGACCCTCGACATCCTCTTCAGCATCGGTGGCCTCGGGCTGGCCGTCCTGCTGTTGGCCGTCGGCCTCGTGCTCACCGCCAACGCCAACTTCGCCAACGACTACGTACGCGACCAGTTGAGCGAGCAGAACATCCGGTTCACCCCGGCGGAGAACCTCAGCGACGAGGAGAAGCAGGCCGACTGCCTGGTCGAGAACGCCGGCCAACTGATGACCACCGGCAAGCAGGCCGAGTGCTACGCCAACGAGTACATCGGGCTGCACCTCAAGTCGATCGCCGGCGGCGACACGTACGCCTCCCTTGGTGGCCCGGAGCGGGAGCTCCAGGGGAAGGTGGCGGCGGCGCGGCAGACGAACGACCCGGCCCTGCCGGAGCTGGAGAAGCAGCTCGCCCAGGTCAAGGGCCAGCGGGACACCGTCTTCAAGGGTGAGACGCTGCGCGGCCTGCTGCTCACCTCGTACGGCTTCAGCGAGTTCGGGGTGAAGGCCCAGCAGGGCGCGCTGGCCATGTACCTCGGCGCCGGCCTGCTGTTCCTGCTCTCCCTGGCGGGTTTCGCGCACGCCGCCCGTACCCCGGTGACCGAGACGTTCGCCGCCGCCGCGCCCGCCCGGGACCGCAGCGCCGTCTGACACCGACGGAGCTTCTCCCGGCACGCCCCCGGTTCCCCGCCACGGCGGGGAACCGGGGGCGTCGGCGTGCTACGGGATCCGTTCCACCGGGTCGAGGCGTTGACATCGATCATGCTGATCGATAGTTTTCAGTGAAGATTGTCGTCCGGCAATCATCACACGGGGGCTCTTCATGAAATCGCGCGCTGTGACGTCCATCGAATCCTGACCGCTGCGCCCCGCCGGCCGGCAGCACGCCGCCCGAGCCGGGAGAGGCGCCGCTCCGTGGCGCCGTACCACTGGCAGCGGTCGTGAAACGCCGTGCCGCGGCGGACACCTGCCATCTTTCCGAACGAACCGACCACCCGTCGTGCCGTGACGTGGTGGCCGGTGACTCATGCATGGCATCGACCCGGTGGAACCGTCCACCGGAGTGCGCATAGGGAGAGTAATGAGGCAACGTAGTGCAGTGGTGGGGGTGGCGGTCGCGGTGGCCGTCGCGTCGGCGCTGGTCGCGCCGACCGGCAGCCGGGCGGAGGCCGCGCCGGGCGGCAACCGGGTTGGCGTCGCGTCGAACAAGCCGTCACCGGCCGTCGAATCCGAGTTCTCACCACGATCCGGGTCGAAGACGTGGCTCTTCGACTCACCGAAACGCGTCACCAGCCCGTCGACAGCCGGGGCCGCGCCGTCCGTGCCGAAGGGAACCGGACCGGTACGCAACGGCACCGAGATCTCGTTCTCGCTGACCGACCGGCTGACGACCAAGGTCAACGTGGCCTCCGGCAACCTGCTGCTCACCAGCACCGAACTGACCCTGCCCGGCGTCGCGCAGAACCTGACGGTCGGGGCGTCCTTCAACAGCCTGCTGCTCGGCAGCGACCTCGAGGTCGGGGCGCACGGCCCCGGCTGGCGTACCCGCTCCGGTGTGGACGTGAAGCTGTACCCGGCCGACGACGGCTCGGTCACCTACGCCGCCGCCGACGGCGTGATCGGGAAGTTCACCGCGTCCGGCTCCGGCTACACGTCCCCCGGCGAGTTCAAGGCCACCCTCGCCGACGACGGCGCCGGGTGGAAGCTCACCGAACACGGCGACGGCCGGAAGCTCTTCTTCACCTCCGCCGGCCTGCTCGACAGGACCGAGGACCGCAACGGCAACGTCACCGACTTCGCGTACAGCGCGGGGAAGATGACCACGGTCACCTCGGACCGGGGCGTGACCAGCGCCCGCACCGCCACCGTCAGCTACACCGGTGACCGGCTGGTCCGCTACCGGCAGTCCGACGGGTACGGCACCCTCCGTGAGGTCAGCTACGAGTACGACAGCGGCAACCGGCTCAGCGCGATCCAGAGCGCGGCCTCGTCCCGCCGGGTCACCTTCGAGTACGACACCAACGGTGACCTGGTGAAGATCTGGCCCAAGGACGACGCGTACGTCACCATCACCTACGACGGACAGCACCGGGTGACCTCGGTGAAGCAGGTCCTCAACCACCTCACCGGGGACGGCGTCACCACCCGTTTCGCCTACCCGACGTCGTCGCGGACCCTGGTCGCCGACGCCCGGCAGGACCTCTCCCAGCCGGTCTCGGCGGTGCCGCACACCGTCTACGACCACAACGCCGACAAGCGGGTCACCGGCGTCACCGACCCGGCCGGCAACAGCCGCAGCAAGCAGTACACGCCGTACCAGGACGTCCTGTCGTCGGTGTCGCCGGAAGGCGCGGAGATCACCAACACCTTCGGAGCGAACGCCGGCGAGTCGATCACCAAGTCGGTGTCACCGACCGGGGCCAGCGCCGAGGCCGCGTACGCGAACGCGGCGACCTCGACCAACCCCACGGCGAACTTCCAGCCCTCGTCGTCGATCGACACGCAGGGCAACAGCTCGACGTACACCTACAACGGGGCCGGTAACCGCACCGCCACCGCCGACGCGCTCGCCGCCGAGGCCGAGGTCGAGTACAACACCAACGGCACGGTGAAGAACTCCACCGACCCGGGCAACACCGGCAACCCCACCACCTACACGTACGACAGCAACAAGCAGGTGACCAAGGTGACCCCGCCGACCGGCAACGGCCTGGCCGAGAAGACCTTCACCTACGACAACCTGGGTCGACTGAAGACCGTCACCGACGGCTGCGTCACCACGTACGACTACAGCAACGACGACCGGATCACCAGCATCAGCTACTCCGGCTGCGCGCCCACAGCCGGCGTCACCTTCTCCTACGGCCGGGCCGGCAACGTGATCAGCCGGACCGACGCCACCGGCACCACCACCTGGGTCCACGACAACCTCAACCGGACCCGGCAGCGCACCGACGCCGGCGGCACGCTGGACTACCGGTACGACGCGGTCGGCAACCTGACCGAGCTGACCGACGGCCGGGGCAGCACGAAGTACTACTACAACACCCGTAACTGGTTGGTCCGGATGGACACCGCCGGCGGCACCCGCTACAACTTCTCGTACGACAAGGACGGCAACCGGGAGAACACCTGGTTCGCCACCAACGAGGGCAACAGCGCGTACGCGCTGCGGGTCAAGACCGTCTACGACCGGTCGGACCGGCCCACCCGGATCACCGCCACCCGCAACTCGGCCAGCCCGGCCACGGTCTTCGACGTCTCCTACTGCCACGCGAAGTACGTCGCCGGACAGGGCTGCTCCACCGACGAGGAGGACGACACCGGGCTGCGGCAGTGGCAGAAGGACGAGACCACCGGCGCCGTCACCCAGTTCAGCTACGACGACGGCAACCGGCTCACCAAGGCCACCAACCACCACGGCAAGACCTACGAGTACGGGTACGACACCAACGGCAACCGGACCAGCGTCAAGGTCGACGGCGTCACCACCCAGACGCTGACCTTCAACACCGCCAACCAGGTCACCACCAGCAACAACACCTACGACGGCCGGGGCAACCAGACCAAGGCCAGCGCCCCGTCCATCGGCACGCTTAACTACAACGCCGCCAAGCAGCTCACCTCCACGTCCGGTGGCGGCGGCTCGGCGAACTACAGCTACGCCGGCACCGACCAGGTCGAGCTGACCGCCGCCGGGACCACCACCCTCCGGTACGGCATCGAGGACCAGCACGGCATGCCCTGGTTGCAGTCGTGGAACCCGAACGGCACCCCGGTCTACGCCGAGCGCGACGGTCTCGGCACCCCGCTGGGGCTGCGGATCGCCAACACCGACCACGCGTACGTGCTCGACGGGCTCGGCTCGGTGGTGGCGATCGTCAAGGCCGACGGCACGGTGTCGGCCCGGTACACCTACGAGCCGTACGGCAAGCTGCTCACCAGCGACGAGTACAACCTGCCGCACACCAACCTGATCCGCTACGCCGGCGGCACGTACGACCAGACCAGCACGCTCACCAAGTTCGGACAGCGCTGGTACAACCCCGTCCAGGGGCGCTTCACCCAGCAGGACAACCTCAGCTTCCTCGGCAACCCGCAACACGGCAACCGGTACGCCTACGCCGGCTGCAACCCGGTGAACTACGTCGACCCCACCGGGAACGACTTCAGTTGGTGCAGCGCCGGGTTCTTCGCCGCCGGAGCCGCGACCGCCGTGGGGCTCTACTTCGCCCCGCTCTCCGGTGGCACGTCCCTGGCCGTGGGACTGGTGATCGACGCGGCGCTCTGGGTCGGCGAGTCGTTGCTCTGCTGAGCTCCGACGTGATTCCGCTCAGATCGGCGTGCCCGTGACGCTCCCCGGGTAGGAGAGGACCATGAGACAACGGATGCGCGGATGGGTGGGCAACCCCACCGGCGGTGAGACCGCCGCCGCGATCGGCCTGACCGTCGCGGTCGTCGCGATCGTCGCGGTCGTCCAGAGCAGCCGGGACGCCGGCGAGCTGGGCCCGGCCCAGCTCCTGGGCTTCGGTCTCGGCGCGGCGGTGCTGGTGGTGCTGGCTCTCCGGCTGGTCACCGCTCTGCGGCGTCGCCGGTAGGACGTGACCGTGCGGGTGGCGCCAGCGGTTCCCGGCGCCACCCGCACGGCCGACCGCCTCCCCCTCCGGCCGATCGTGGCGCTCGCAGGGCTCACGCGGCGATGGTGCGGGCGGCGGCGTACACGTCGGCGGGCAGGGGATGCGCCAGCTCCCACAGGATCCGCATCGGCCGGTCCCCGTGGTGCTCCCGGTACGTCATCGGCCCCGCGTACAGGTACGGCGGCGCGCCCAGGTCACCGTCGGGCACCCGGCTCCGCCGGACGAACAGGTGCACCGTCGAGCCCCGGGCGACGTGGCGCACGTACCGTTGGCCGGTGGGTGAACGGGTCGACGTGGTGCTCTGCGACTCCCACTGGAACAGCGTCCCGGTGACCGCCCGGTCCGCGTACATCGTGGTGGGGGAGTAGTGCCGCTCGGACTTCACCAGCGTCACGAAGAACAGGTCGGCCCGCTCGGCCTCCAGCCACTTCACCCCCTCCCGCAGCGACGTCGGGTTCGGCATGCCGAACGCCGCGCACGCCTCGTTGCGGCTGTACCGGGCGTGCACCCGTAGCGGCAGCCGGGGCGACGGCGACGGCGCCGTGACCCGGTGGATCCGGTCCCGCAGCACCTCGGCCACCTGCCGCAGCTCGGCCCGGCGGGCCGGCTCGGCACGGAGCCGGGTCAGTCCCTCGGCCGTCCGGTCCATCGGCAGCCGATGCCACAACGAGACGTGCAGCATCGCCCGCAGCCGCTCGCGCGCCGTCCCGTCGTCCTCTGGGGTGCCGTCGCCCGCCGGCTCCCCGTCGGCCATCCGGGTCAGCAGGTCCAACCGGTCCGGGTCGTCCAGATGCAGCAGCCGGCCGATCGCCCGCCCCAACTCCCGGTCGTCCGGGCCGGGAGCCGGAGCGTCCAGCCCGGCCAGCCGCCGCAACCCCGCCCAGCCGCCCAGGCCCGCCGACCGGTACACGTCCTCTATCTCCAGGCCGGTGTCGCGGAGGAACTCCGCCAGCGACACGTCCCCCAGCCGCCGCAACTCCGTCACCAGGCCGGTACGGGAGGTGGGCAGCGCCCGTTCCAGGTTGCGCAGCACCACGTCCTTCGCCACCCGGTCCAACTCGATGTGGCAGCCGCTCGGCAACGACGGGAAATCGTCGCGGACCGCGTCGGTGACGGCCCGGCGGCCCAGCCCGGTCAACGCCCGCCACCGCCTGTCGAACCGGAAGTCGGCGTGCTGCGCGCCGATGAAGTCCAGCACCGTCAGGCACGCCTTGTCGTCGTCCAGGCGCAGGCCCCGACCGAGCTGCTGGAGGAAGACCGTCGCGCTCTCGGTGGGGCGCAACAGCAGGATCGTGTCCACCATCGGCAGGTCGACGCCCTCGTTGAACAGGTCCACCGTGAACAACGCCCGCAGCTTCCCGGCCCGGAAGTCGCGCAGCAGAGCGTGCCGCGCCGGCCCGTCCAGCGCCGAGGTGACCGCCGCCGACGGCACGTTGTGGCTGGTGAACCACTCCGCCATGAACTCGGCGTGCCCGATGCTCACGCAGAAACCGAGCGCCCGCATCCGCCCGACGTCGATCTTCTCCCGTACGTTGTGCAGGATGATCCGGGCACGGGCGTGGTTGCCGGTGTAGACCCCGGCCAGCTCGTCCCGGTCGTAGCCCTGGCCACGCCGCCAACGCACCGCCGACAGGTCCGTGTCGTCGTGCAGGCCGAAATACTGGAACGGCGCGAGCAACTGCCGCTCCAGCGCCTCCCACAGGTGCAGCTCCACCGCCGCCCGGCCGTCGAACCACCGCCGTACGTCACCGCCGTCGGCCCGGTCCGGCGTCGCCGTCAACCCCAGCAGCACCCGCGGCCTCAGCAGCTCCAACAGCCGCGTGTACGTCGGCGCCTCCGCGTGGTGGAACTCGTCCACGATCACCATGTCGTACGCCTCGGGGTGGAGGTCGTCGCGCCGGTGCAGCGACTGGATCGACGCGAAGACGTGCCGCCCCTGCCCCCTGCCCGGCCGCTCGCCGCCGACCAGCAGCTCACCGAAGCTGCCGTCCCCCAGCACCTGCCGGAACGTCGACCGGCTCTGCCGCAGGATCTGCTCCTGGTGCGCGACGAACAGCAGCGAGTCCACCCGCCGGTCGCGGGCCAGCCGGCGGTAGTCCAGCGCGGCCACCACCGTCTTGCCGGTGCCGGTCGCCATCACCACCAGGTTCCGCCAGCGACCGTGCACCACCCGCTCGGCGTCCAGGTCGGCCAACACCTGCGCCTGGTACGGGTACGGCCGCACGTCCAGCCCGACGATCTCGCTGCCCGGGCCGGCGTCCGGGCCGCCGGGGCCGCTCGCCCGCTCACCACGCAACGCCCGCCCCAGCCGGTCACCGTCCCGCTCCGGGTCGTACGACTCGAACGCCTGATCCGTCCAGTAGTCGGTGAAGGTGGCCGCGAACGTCCCGATGACGTGCGGCTGCTCCGGCTCGGCGACCCGGACGTTCCACTCCACCCCGTCGACCAGCGCCGCCTTCGACAGATTCGACGAGCCGACGTACGCGCTGCTCAGGCCGTTGCCCCGACGGAACAGCCAGGCCTTGGCGTGCAACCGGGTGGTGCGCGTCTCGTACGAGACCCGCACCTGCGCCCCCAACTCGACAAGCCGGTCCAGCGCCCGCTGCTCGGTCGCCCCCAGATAGGTCGTGGTGATCACCCGCAGGGCGCCGCCCCGGGCGATCAACTCCCGGATCGCCGGCTCGACGATCCGCAGCCCGTGCCACTTCACGAACGCGCAGAGCAGGTCCACCTGCTCGGCGGAGGCCATCTCCCGGACCACCTCGTGCCCGATCCGCGGCTGGCCGCGCCCGTTCACCAGAAGCGTGCCGGTGGTCAGCGGGGCGCTGGGGCGTACCGGAAAACCGGCGGCGACGGCCGGCGACGTCGGCGGGGCCGCGATGGCGTGCAGCAGCCGCCGCGCGTCGGTGATCTCGTCCTCGACGCCGGTCGCGGCCGGCGCGAGCGCGGCGATGCCCGCGGCGATCCGGTTCGCCACCTCCACCTGCCGGACGAGCTGGTCCGCCCCACCGGGCACGGCCCGCAGCGCCCGTCGGGCGAGCGTGGCGAGGTGCCGGGCCAGCACGTCCGGCGCGTCGGCCGGCTCCAGCGCGCCGTGCGCGACCAGCGCCGGGTCGACGTGCCGCAGCCGCTCGGCCAACTCCCGCGTGATCAGATGCTCGTAGACACCCCGCCCCGGTACGCTCACCGCCGCACGCTATCGAGTGTGGACGGATCGTGGCGTCGCCGGGTCAGCTCGAACCGAAGTCGGGGACGGTGATCGTGCCGTCGGGCGCCAGGGTGAAGCCGGGGTTGTGGGCGATCTCCCAGACGTGCCCGTCCGGGTCGGCGAAGCAGCCGGCGTACCCGCCGTAGAAGGTCTCCCGGGCCGGCCGGGTGATGGTGGCCCCGGCGTCGGCGGCGACGGCCAGCACCGCGTCGACCTCCTCCCGGGTACGGACGTTGTGCGCCAACGTGATCCCGCCGAACCCGTCGCCGCCCAACCCGGTGACGCCGGCGTCCTCGGCGAGCCTGTCCCGGCCCCACAGCACGACGACGAGCCCGCCGGCCTGGAAGAAGACGGTCTGCTCGACCTCCTGGCCGCGCCAGCCGAGCCGCTCGTAGAAGGAGCGGGCCCGCGCCAGGTCGGCCACCCCGAGGGTGACCAGACTGATCCGCTGTTCCATCACCGCACCGTACCGCCAACCTGGCGGTGCCAGGCCGCTCGGAGCATCAGGAAGACGGCACCAGGCTCGGCAGCAGTCCGGCGGAGCTCAGCCGCCGGTGAGCTGCCTTGATGT
This sequence comes from Micromonospora sp. WMMD882, assembly GCF_027497255.1. Classification (NCBI taxonomy): domain Bacteria; kingdom Bacillati; phylum Actinomycetota; class Actinomycetes; order Micromonosporales; family Micromonosporaceae; genus Micromonospora; species Micromonospora sp. WMMD882. The sequence goes on along the minus strand of NZ_CP114903.1, from coordinate 3,200,308 downwards.
GGTCGGGCGTGAAGAGCCTGGACTTACGACCGCTCCACCCCTGGACCCGCGTGATCAGTTCGTCGAGTTCATTGGTGGTCGGTGGGACCTCTGCGGCGAAATGGACGGTGGCAAGAAGTTCCATGCTGTACGGAGCAGCGAAACCGTCCACCAGTTCGACCAGACGGTCCGTCGTGTGCGAGGACGTGCCGTGCGCGTCCAGCCAGGCGGACACGGCGTCCGTCGCCCCCTCGATCAGATGGATGGGCCGAAGCTCGTCCGTTTTCGCCGAGCGGTCGCCGAATCCCACCAGATAATGGCCTTCCAGCAGATCGAGCACGTGGTTGAGGCTGTCCGCGTACGGACCGTAACGGCCCCGCGTGAACGAGAGTCGTAGTGGCTCCCCGAGGATCTGGAGAAAATACGCGATCTTCTGGATCTCCAGCGTGGTCACGCCCCCGCGCGGCTCCACGGCCTCCGCCCGGTCAAGGTAGCGTTCGATCGCACGAATCAGGACAGCACGTCCCGGCGTCATCGGCGGCTTTTCGGTCGCGACGGGCATGTCCACCGGGTCGGGCGCGCCCTCGGGCGGGAAGAGCAGAACCGTGACCTCGGGGATCTCGGCGAAGGCGCGCTCGATCAACGGGCGGACTTCTTCCCACGCCAGGCCGCCGTTGCCGCAGCCGAGCGCCGGTACCGCGACCGACCTGATCTGCCGTTCGCGTACCACCTGTACCAGATCCGCGAGCCCGGCGCGGATGTCGGACAGCCTGGAGTTGGCGCGCCAGTGGCCCTTGGTCGGGAAGTTGATCACGTAGCGGCGAGAGCCGATCCGACCGGAGTCAAAAACGAACATCTTCCCCAGTTCGACATCTTTCGCCGTGCAGGCTGACCGGTAGGCGGTGTAGTTGGCTGGGTATGCGCGCTTGAACTGGAGAGCGATACCTTTGCCCATCACGCCCACCGTGTTGACCGTGTTGACCAGTGCTTCGGCCTCTGCGGTGAGCAGGTTGCCACGGCTCACGACGATCATGCGCGCACCTCCCTCCGTTGGAAGCCGTAGTACCAGTCTCGTATGACACGGACGTCCGGGTTGATGATGTCAGCTTCCCGCAGGAGCCGCCTCACCTGCCGCTCCCGAGCCGGCGTCCGGACGACGTACCCGGCCATCAGGCGGAGCGGGAACTCCCGATGCACCAGGAACTCTGCCATCCGGCGGCGCATCCGGTCGCCGTCCTCCTCCGTGTTCCGCCAGACCTTCTCCCGCATCAACGCCCAGTCGACCAGCTCGCCCATGTCGTGGAGCGAATTGGAGAAGCAGGTGAGCTCCGCCGCGCAGTTGCCGTCGCTGGCGACCCAGCCCAGGCCGGCGGCGTGTACCCGGGCAACGGTGCTGACCAGGTAGACGAGCGGATCGTCGCCCCCCGGGTAGCAGCCTGCCTTCCCGTCCCGATGGTCACACGCGATGCGGTACATCATGGGCGACTGCGGTGCGTAGTAGAACGGCACGTAATCGGCGACCACCCCGCCGGGCGCGCAGGGCACCTCCCGCTTCCGGCGGCTCGCCTTGATGCTGATCGAACCAACATCAGTCAGCAGGTGCCCATCCACCAGGTTGTCAGCGACGAGCGCTCCGGTGGCCAGGATCGACGGCAGGTTGTCGATATGGGTGAAGTGCATGATCGAAACTTGCCCGGGCTGGTTTGGGTGCATGATCACTACGCGGCCCCGATCTCTCCGTCCAGCCCGACTCCCGAAAGTGAAGGACCCGTCACAGTATCCGGTGCCTGTCGGGGTGTTGAGTCGCCACAAGGGACACAGCCCGCTACAGGCACCTGGTGGGTGTCGGATGGTTGACATTCGATGACGGAGACTCGGGCTGTCTGCCGGGTCCAATCGGCGGGCGGCCGGATAGGGTCGCCGGAATCGCCTTGGAGGTGGAGTCGATGGGGGTCGCGTTGGACCTGCCGCCGTCCGTGGCGGCGGAGCGGGTCGTCACCGCCGTGCTGGCCGACCTGCGCTCCGGCGCGCACCGGGGCGTGGTGGTCGACTCGCCGCCCGGGGCCGGCAAGTCCACCCTCGTCGTCCGGGCCGCCGTCGAGCTGGCCGGGGCCGGTGAACCGCTGATCATCGTCGCGCAGACCAACGAGCAGGTGGACGACCTGGTCGACAGGCTCGCCCGGAAGGCCCCCGGGCTGCGCATCGGCCGGCTCTCCGCCGGGGACTACCGGCCGTCGGAGCGGATCACCGCGCACGAGACGGTCCGGGTCGCGGCGAAGGTCGGCGACCTCGGTGGTCCGGCCGTCATCATCGGTACGGCGGCCAAGTGGGCCACGGTGACCGAGGGCTGCTGGCCGTGGGCGATCGTGGACGAGGCGTACCAGATGCGGTCCGATGCCCTGCTGCGCGTGGCCGGTAGGTTCGAGCGGGCGCTGTTCGTGGGGGACCCCGGGCAGCTCGACCCGTTCTCGACCGTCGACGTGGCCCGCTGGACCGGCCTGACCTGGGATCCGATGCAGTCGGCGGTGGCGGTGCTGCTGCGCCACAACCCGGAGTTGCCGGTGCGCCGGCTGCCGGTGTCGTGGCGGTTGCCCGCGTCGGCGGCTCCGGTGGTGGCGCGGGCGTTCTACCCGTTCACCGGGTTCCGGGCCGGCACCGGGCCGGACGACCGGGCGTTGACGTTCACCGGGCCCGGGCCGGGGGACGCCGTCGACGCGGCGGTGGAGCTGGCCGCGTCGACCGGCTGGGCGCTGTACGAGCTGCCGGCCCGGCACACCCTGCGCACCGACGCCGAGGCGGCAGCCGCCTGCGCCGCCCTGGCCCGGCGGGTGCTGGAACGCGGCGCGGTCGCGTACTCCTCGGGTGAGAGCTCGCCTGTCGACGCGTCCCGGATCGCCGTCGGGGCCGCGCACCGCGACCAGGTCGCGGCCATCCGCGCGCAGTTGGGCGCGGCCGGCGAGGGCGTCACCGTCGACACCGCCAACCGCCTCCAGGGCCGCGAGTACGACGTGACGATCGTCCTGCACCCGCTCTCCGGGCGACGCGACGCGACCGCGTTCCACCTGGAGTCGGGGCGGCTGTGCGTGCTGACGTCCCGGCACCGGCACGCCTGCGTAGTGGTGGCCCGGGCCGGCATCGCGGAGCTGCTGGACGCGTACCCGTCGAGCGAGCCGGTCCACCTGGACGTCCCGGTCAGGTTCCCGGACGGCTGGGAGGCGAACCAGGGGATCCTCGCCGCGCTCCAACCGTACCGGCGGGACGCGCGCCGGTAGCGCCGGCGGCGCGGCCTCGGGCCGGGCACGGGCACGGGCACGGGTACGGGCCGGGCACGGCATGGGCACGGGGTGGCTACCCTTCGGGCATGTCGCAACCGACGTCCGAGACCCGTCCGGCCGGGAACCTGGTGTGGGCCCCGGCCGACGTGATCGCCGGCCTCGAACAGCAGGTGCAGCCGCAGGTCAGCCCGGTGGGCCGGAGCGTGCGGGCGGCGCTCACCGCGTTCGTCTTCACCGGCCTGCCGGCGTTCGTCGTCTTCGCGGTCAGCACCGTGGTGGCGCCCTCGGTGACCAGCGGCGCCGGGATCGGCCGGACCGCCCTCTGGGCGGCCCTGTTCGCCGCCCTCGTCGCGATCACGGCGGCGGTCCCGGCGCTCCGGTCCCGCGCGGACGGGCCCGACTCGTCCGGCGCGGACCCGTCGGGCTGGAGAGTCGCGCTGCGGCTCGCGTTCCACGCGCTGGTCACCGGCGGGTGCGCGGCGTTGGCGCTGGCGACCCAGGGCCTCTCCGTCGGCCAGGTCGCCCCGCTGGCCGGCACCCTAGTCGTCGTGCTGCACGTTCTGCCCCTCACCGCCGCCCGCCTGCTCCGCCATCCGGATTCGCCTCGTCGATCTAGGGCAGATTGTCGTTAGTTGATCTCCACCAACAGCAATCTTCCCTAGATCGACGAGGCGGGGTGGGTGAGGGTGGGGGGTGGGGGGTGTGGCTCACTTGGGTGGGGTGGTGATTCGTTTCAGGGTCGGGTGGAGGGCGTCGACGACCGGCTGCCAGCCGGCGCGGGCCACGTCGGGCAGGTCGGTGACGAGGACGCCGGCGTCGCGTAGCAGTCGCAGGTGACCGGCGTACGCGGGGTGCTTGCCGAGGTCGCCGACGCGGGGGAAGGCGTGCGCCGGGACGCCCGTACCGATCGCCTCGTTGAGCTGGCCCAGCGCGACGCTGTCGTTGACGCCGGTCGCCCACTTGTTGACGACGTTGAAGGTGGCCGGCGCGACCGCCACGGCGTCGGGCTCCGGGTGCGGCTCGGGGTCGCCGGGCCGGCGCGGCTCGACCCGCACCGGATGGCCGGTGCGGGCGGCGAGGGCGTCCCGGTCGAGCCAGGTGGCCGCCGTCGGGGTGAGGATCAGGCAGACCGTCCAGCCGTCCGCCATCAGCAGCCGGACGAGGTCGTCGACGTGCTGCGCCGGGCCGGCGGCGGACACCACCAGGTGGAGCACTGGCTGACTGGTCATGCCGCCCACCGTACGGGCGGGTCCGCGCCGCCGCCTGTCGTGTCGGTCGAGCCCGACGCGGCGGCCGGCCGTTTCCGCCGAAGGCAAGATGAGTCCGATATGCCAGAATTTGCGCCCCCTGCTCGGTAACTGAAGGTAGTCAGATCTTGGATAATGCCTGTTCGCTCGATTACCTAGCGTCAACGCGTCAGAGCGACAGTCCTCGATCAAGGCGGCACGCCGGTGTCGCGGTCGGGGACAGCGGAACAGGAGCAACACATGTCACGTCAGACAGGGCCCCGACGACTCGGGGCCCGCGGGCTCGTCCTCGTGCTCGGCCTCGCCGTCACGGGCGTGGTGGTCGTCGCGCCGGCCACCCCGGCCTCGGCGGCCGTGCCCGGCCTGGTGCGGGTCGCCGTCACCAGCCCCGCCAACTCCACCGACTTCCGGAGCGTCACCGCCACCTGCCCGGTGGGCAAGGTGCTGACCGGCACCGGGTACGAGATCAACGGGGCGCTCGGCGAGGTGGTGGTGGACGACCTCCGGCCCAACGGCGGCCCGGCCACCGCCCCCACCGCCGTGACGGTCGGGGCGTACGAAGCGGACGCCTTCACCGGCGTCTGGACGCTGACCGCCTACGCGGTCTGCGCCAACCCGGTCGCCGGGCTGGTGCGGGTCAGCGCGACAAGCGCCATCGACTCGAACGACTTCCACAGCGTCACGGCCGCCTGCCCCCGGGGGAAGGTGCTGACCGGCACCGGGTTCGAGATCGTCGGCGCGACCGGTGAGGCGCTGGTGGACGACTTCGTGCCCAACGGCAGCACGGTCGTCGCCCCGACCGCGGTCACCGTGGGCGCGTACGAGGCGGACACCTTCTTCGGCAACTGGTTGGTCATCGCGTACGGGATCTGCGCGAACCCGCTGGCGGGGCTGGCCCGGGCCACCGTGGTCGGTCCTGCCAACTCGAACGACTTCCACTCCACCACCGCGGTCTGCCCCGTCAACAAGGTGATGGTCGGGGCCGGCTACCAGCTCAACGGCGTGACCGGTGAGGGGGTGGTCGACGACTTCCGCCCCAACGGCAGCACGCTGGTCGCCCCGACGGCGATCACGGTCGGCGCGTACGAGGAGGACGCGTTCGCCGGAAGCTGGACGAACACCGCCTACGCCATCTGCGCCAACCGCTGAGATGCGAGGAAGGGACCCTTCCCGCACGCCAGGCGTGCGGGAAGGGTCCCTTCCTTACGCGCGACTCAGGCGGGAAGGTAGTCGAAGGTGTCCGGGTGGGCGCCCTGACGGCCGGATTCGCCCTGGTCGAGAGCGGTGATGCGGTCCATGTCGGTCTCGTCCAGGCTGAAGTCGAAGAGTTGGAAGTTCTCCGCGATCCGGGCCGGCGTCACCGACTTGGGAAAGACGATGTCGCCGCGTTGGATGTGCCAGCGGAGCACCACCTGGGCCGGGGTGCGCCCGGACCGCTCGGCGATCTCGGTGATCACCGGGTCGGGCAGGACCTTGCCCTGGGCGATCGGCGACCACGCCTCGGTGACGATGCCGTGCGCCCGCCCGTACGCGCGGACCTGCTCGTTGCCGAGGTACGGGTGCGCCTCGACCTGGTTCACCGCCGGCACGGTCGACGTCTCGGCAGCCAGCCGCTCCAGGTGCGGCACCTGGAAGTTCGACACCCCGATCGACCGGGCCCGCCCGTCGGCCTTGAACTCCTCCAACACCTTCCAGGTGGAGACGAAGTCACCGTCGTAGCGGGTGGGCAACGGCCAGTGGATCAGGAACAGGTCGATGTAGTTGACTTTGAGTTCGTCGAGCGTCGACTGGAACGCCCCGCGGGCGTCCTCCGGGCGGTGGAAGGCGTTGCTGAGCTTGCTGGTGACGAAGACCTCCTCCCGTTCCAGCCCGGAGGTGCGGATCGCCTGCCCCACCTCGGCCTCGTTGCCGTACATCTGGGCGGTGTCGATGTGTCGGTAGCCGACCCCCAGCGCCTCCCGTACGGCGGCGACGGTGTCGCGCGGCGCGATCTGGAACACCCCGAAGCCGAGCTGCGGGATGGTGTTGCCGTCGTTGAGCGTGATGTCCGGAATCGGGTTGGTGGCCATGCCACTCCTTCTGCGCCTCGTCGGTGTCCTGGCCTGTCGTACCCCGACGGCGGAGTGGCTCACCTGCCACGGCCACATACCCTCCCGGCCACCTCGCGCCGCTGGTCGTCCCGGCGTGGCCCGGCGTGGCCCGGCCGGCGGTGGCCGCGGCCCGGTGGCAGGTAGGTTCCGGTTGCCTGTCGAGCTGCCCCGGATATGGGGCAGCTCGACAGCGTCTCGGCAACGCATGCCTGACCGTCGGCGCGCCCAGGGCGACGCCGCTCGCGGGCGCGCCCGGCGGAGGTGGGTCGCCACCGGCCCGGCCGGGGGCACGGGCAGGGGCAGCGAACGGCGGTCACCGGCGTGCCCGGGGCAGCGCCGGTGACCGGCCGTGGCCGCAGCGGTCCGGTGGCGGTCAGCCCCAGATCGAGGCGGCCCACTCCGGGTGGTCGACGAACGGGTTGCGGTTGCCCTGCCAGCGTTCGAAGATCCGCTGGTTGCGCCGCTGCTCGAAGCTGTCCGGCGGGTCGGCCCGGTGCCATTGGAGCAGCACCGACATCTTGCCGTGGTACGGGGCGGTCCCGTTGTTGACCGAGTTGTTCAGCTCCAGGTTCGGCCAGCCGTCGTTGCCCTCGTACCGGATCGTCATGTACATGAGCATGCGCGCGACGTCGCCCTTGACCGCGTCGCGCGGCTCGAACGAGTCGGCGTCGGTGTAGTTGCCGGGGGCCTCCGCGATCGGGCTGCCGCCCAGGTCGAAGTCCTTGTTGCCGCGGGTGGAGTTGACCGACACGTCGGTCGGGCGCAGGTGGTGCACGTCGGTGCCGGGGCCGGTGGCGGTGCCGAAGTCGCCGTGCGACTTGGCCCAGACGTGCTCACGGTTCCAGTCGTTCGCGCCGCCGCCGTTGCTGCTCTTGCTCTGCGAGCGTCCGGTGTAGAGCAGGACGACGTTGTTCGGGTTCGCCGGGTCCTGGTCGGTGTCCTTGAGCGCCTCCCACGCCTGGTCGTACGAGAGCCGGGTGTGCGCCTTGATGATCGTGTGCAGCGAGCCGCGCAGCGCGGCGCCGGTCTTGCCGATCGCGGCGGCGTAGTACGTCGAGTCGTAGTCGCCACCGGGGACGGGTGTGCCGGTCGGGCCCGGCGTGGGCGTCGGGCTCGACGTGGGGGGCGGCGTGGTGGCGCCGCCGAGGCTCATCGCGGTCGGGTTCTTCAGCCCGCCGTGGCTGAAGTACGCGGTGAGCGCCCCCGTCGTGGTGACCGCCCTACCGCGCAGGCCCGGGTTGGTGAGCAGCCCGAACTGGCTCCGGTACGCGGCGGTGACCTGGACGTAGAGCATCCGGCCGGTGCTGGTCTCGGTGGCCGAGTCGGCGATGGCGAGCGCCGTGTCGGCGGTGAAGCCGGAGGTGAGCACCGTGCTGCTCGCCGTCGGCTGGCCGATCACGTAGCCGGTGACGGTGGCGGCGCGGCCGTCCTGGGCGGCGAGCGCCTGGGCGACGGTGAGCGTGGTCGCGGCCGACGCCGAGGTCGCCACGACGGGCGCTGCCACGACGACGACCAGGGTGAACGCGGTGACCAGCCGCCCGGATCGCGAGCGGACGATACTCCGGATATTCATACTCAGCGATGTTATAGGTGGCGGTGTTAACGGCGGGAGATCCACCGGTGAATCCACGACGCCCGGCCGTCCGAGGCGCCCCTCGGACGGCCGGTTCGATCTGACTGGCCAGAGCCTGTGGTGGTCAGACCCAGGCGGTGTACGTGGAACCGGCTTCGGCCCGACAGGCGAGCGACGGGCTGTAGATCATCGCCGTCCACCGGTAGGAACCGTTGGAGCCGCTGTAGCTGTGCTTGTACCCGGTGCTCTGGACCACCCAGAGCGGCCCGGTCCAGCTGCCGCCGATCCGAGCCCAGTTGGTCTGGCAGGACGGGGACCAGCGCAACTCCACCAGGTAGCTCCCGGCCCAGGCCGAGGCGACCGTGTAGGCGCCGGCGCTGCATCCCATGGCCTCGGGGTCCTGGCCGGAGCACCAGTCGCCGTAACAGCCGGCCTGCACGGCGGGCGCGCCGACCGGCGCGTCGCCGATCGTGGCGGCGACGGCCGGGTTGACCGGCAGGAGGAAGGCGGTGATGGCGAACAGGGCCGTCGCCACCACGGTCGAAAATGAACGTCTGGTCACAGGAACTCCTCGGACGCTGGCGGAGATCTGACACCGGCCGGTTCGTCGCGCGCGCCAGACTGACGGTACGCATCGACCCTCGTCGTGCGAGATCCATCGCAGCGGGACAAACGTGCCGCAACGGGGGTTGTGTCGATCTACCTTTCGTGCTTCCGGTCGGGCGGCGCGAACTCCGGACGCTGGGGTGGGGTGTGGTGGGAGACACGGTCGACCGGATCGCGTGGCTGCTGCGTACCAACCGGTTGCTCGGCGGCGACCGGAGCTGGAGCCGAGCCGGACGATTCGCGGCCGCGTTCCGGGGCGGGTCCTGGCCCACGGCGGCGAGCGAGAGTCGGATCTCCCGGTGGGAGACCGGCGTCGTCAGGCCGCCCACGGCGGCGATCGCCCGCTACGAGGAACTGCTCGCTCTGCGGCCGGGCACCCTGACCAGCACCGTCGATCTCCTGTGGAGATACTCGGCAGGCCGGGGAGAGGCGGTGCGCTGGGCCGCCGCCCCGCGCGTCCCACCGCCGGTGGGAGCGGACCCGACGGCTGGCGAGGAGCGGTTGGAGGACCTGCTGGAACGGGCCGCCTCCACCGCGTCGATGTCCGGACCACAGTGGACCGAGCTGTCCCGGCTCGTGGTGGCGCGGCCGGGCCTGATGGTGTTCCCCCGGTCCTACCGTTCCCGAGTGATGGAGCGTCTCGTCCGCGAGACGATCATCTCGCACGACCTGTCGTGGCGGCAGCGGTTCGAGGCGCTGAACCGCCTGCTCGGCCATCCCTCCTGCGGCCCGGCGGCGGTGGCGGCGCTCGCCAGTCTGGGCGCGGACCGGGAGAACCAGATCTTCATCGAGACGATCAGCGTGTTGGACGCCAGTCGTCACCCGGACGCCGGGCGCGTGGTCCTGGCGCAACTGACCGACCCCACCAACGATCGGGCGCTGTGCGGCGCGCTCCTGGCCTGTGAGCGGAAGATTCGCTTCGTCCACTTCGCCCCGGAGCAGCTCGACGTGATCGCCGATGTGGTGCGGGATCTCCTGACGGATCCGGCGCACGCTGACGACGCCCGAGTCCTGGCCTCGCTCCTGAGCCGCCGGGGCTACCGTTTCCCCGGGGTGGGTCGGGGGCATCTGCCGCCCCGGCCGGGGGCGGGCCTGTCGGGTCTATCGGGCCCACCGGTGACCGGTCACGGCGGGCGGCCGCTGTCACCGGCCGACGCGGCCACCGCCACCCGGGTTGCTCGGGCCACCGTGGCGCTACTGGGCGACGAGCCTGCCCCGGCGCTGTTCGCAGTGTTTGTCGGGTTGGTGGCGGAGCTCCTCTTCGATCCGCTCAGCGACACCCGGATGTACGCGACGATGCTCGTCGCCGCGACCCCGTTCGGGGTTCCGCTGGCGCGGGTGCTCGCGGACGAGCTCGACCCGGCGCGGACCGAGCGGCTGACGCGGAACGTCCGGCTCGTCACGGCTCTGCGGGTGCTCGGTGGGGCGGAGCAGCGCCCCGTCGTCGAGGGCATCGTCACTGCGCCGCGTCTGCCGTCGGAGTTGAGCGCCGCGGCGTGCTTCGCTATCGGACATCTGGGGGGCGTCAGTGATCGCCGGTTCTGGGGCGCGGCGCTGCGTCGGCACGTGGACGCCTGGAGGCGCACTCGGGACGCCGCCGCGTTCACCGCCGTCACCGGCCTCGTCTACAGCCTCGGCGTCTCCGGCCAGCAGGGGTACCTGCGGCGGCTGCGGGACGCCCCGGGGCTGCCCGACCCGGCCCGGCGGGCGGCGACCTGGTGGCTCGACATCCCGGAGCACGTACGGGTCAGCGTCACCCACTGATCGCCGACTTGTACGAAGTTACGTATCTTCGTAGTATCAGGGTCATGGCATCACTGGAGGACCGGGTGGCCGCGCTGGAGGCGCAGGTCGCCGAGCTGCGTGAGCAGGTCACAGCCGACCCGGCCGCGACCGTGCCCGCCGCCACCGCGCCCACCACCGCGCCGGACGCCGACGACGTGTTCTGGGCGCTGAACGGCCTCAAGCAGCGGCTCCCGGCCGGGCACCCCGGCGCCGTCCTCTACACCGGCGCCGTCGACCTCGACGGTGAGCGGTACGACTGGCAGTACGGCCTGCCCGTCGACGACGTGCTCGCCGGTGACTGGGCCGACTCCGCCGCCGTGCTGACCGCCCTGGCCCACCCCGTCCGGCTGCGCCTGCTGCGCGAGATCCTCGGCGGCCGGCGCGGCACCGCCGAGCTGGCCGAGATCGAGGAGCTCGGCACCACCGGCCAGCTCCACCACCACCTGCGGCAGCTCACCGCCGCCGGTTGGCTGCGCAGCGCCGCCCGCGGTCGCTGGGCCGTCCCCCCGGACCGGGTGGTCCCCCTGCTCGCCATCCTCACCGCCGCCCGCCGCTGACCCCGTCCGCCACCGATCCGCGGCCCCCCGGTCCACCGCCCGCCCGCCCGTCGGGTCGGGCAGGACGGGCGCGGCCGGAAGGAGTTCGCCGTGCGCAAGCTGAGCGCCGCCACCGCCACCGCCACCGCCACCGCCACCGTCGTCGGACTCGTCGTCGGCGTGATCGGCCTGGTCGGGATGCCCCGACCGCCGCGCCTGCCCGCAGCCACCACCGGCGACGCCGAACTCGCCGCCGCCGTCCGGGACGCCGCCGGGGACACCGAGGGGCTGCGCGGGCTCTCGGTGGCCCTGGTCGAGCCCGGCCGCGTCCGGGTCGCCGGGCTCGGCGCGCGGGACACGGGCGGCGCGCCCGTCGAGGCGGACACCGCCTTCGAGATCGGCTCGGTCGGCAAGGCGCTCACCGGCATGCTCCTCGCCGACCAGGTCGCCGACGGTGTCGTACGCCCGGACGACCGGCTGCGCGACGCGTTGCCGGCGGTCACCGGCCCGGCCGGCGAGGTGACCCTGGCCGAGCTGGCCAGCCACCGCTCCGGGCTGCCCCGGGTGCCGATGCCGTTCCCGACCGGCCTGGCGAAGGTGTGGTGGGCGAACCTCGCCGCCGCCGACCCGTACGCCGGGCAGGACGTCGACTGGCTGGTCCGGACCGCCTCCGACACGGAGCCCGGCGACGGGCGGGGCGAGGTGCGCTACTCCAACTTCGGGGCGGCCCTGCTCGGGCAGGCGCTCGCCGCCAAGGCCGGCGTCAGCTACCCCGAGCTGCTGGACCGGGAACTGCTCGGCCCGCTGGGACTCAGCCGTACCGGCTTCCACCTGGACGGGGCGGCCCTGCCCGCCGGGCACGCCGAGGGCAGCCGGGCCGCCGGTCGACCGGCCGACGCGTGGACCGGTTCCGGCTGGGCGCCGGCCGGTATCGGTCTCTGGTCCACCGCCGGTGACCTCGGCCGGCTGGTCACCGCGCTGCTCGCCGGCGCCGCCCCGGGAGCGGACGCCACCACCCCACGCTTCACCGAGGACGACCGCAACCGCGTCGGGTACGGCTGGTTCACCACCCGGCACGGCGACCGCGAGGTCGTCTGGCACAACGGCGGCACCGGCGGCTTCCGGGCGTACGTCGGCGTCGACCGGGCCGCCGGGCGCGGCGTGGTGGTGCTCGGCAACACCGACCGCCGGGTGGACGCGATCGGGCTGCGGCTGCTCGACGTACCCGAGGAGGACCTGGCCGGGACCGACGGCGTCGGCCTGCCCGGCTGGGTCGGGGTGGGCCTGGCCCTGGCGCTCAGCCTGATGGGCGGCTGGTCGCTGGCCACCGTGGCCCGGCGTGGCCCGGACCGGCTGACGCTGGTCGGCACGGCCCTCTCCGCGCCGGTGCTGCTGCTGTTGGCGTACCGGCTGGGGGAGTGGACGCTGGCGCCCGGCTGGGTGTGGGCGCTCGGCTGCGCGGCGAGCGCGGCGGCGCTGGTGGCGGCGGCGCGCCGGTGGCCGGGCCTGCCGCTGGTGGCCGGCGTGCCGCCCTGGCGGCGCTGGGCCGGGCTGACGGTCGAGGTCGTGTTCGTCGTGCTGGGCCTGCTGGTCGCGTTCTGATCGGACGGACGGACGCCGTCCGGACGTCTACCGTGCCGGACGGCGTCCGTCCTGCTCACCGCAGGCGGGAGCGGCGGTAGCCGTAGAGGGCGTAGACGAGGGCGCCGATCAGGAACCAGACCGCGAAGCGCAGCCAGGTCTGGGCCGCCAGGAAGGTGATCAGCCACAGCGAGAAGATCGCCCCGAGGGCGGGGACGACGGGCATCCCGGGCAGCCGGAACGTGCGCGGGGCGTCCGGGCGGCGGTAACGCAGCACGATCACCGCGACGCAGACCACCACGAACGCCAGCAGGATGCCGATGTTGGTCAGCTCGGCGGCCTCCCGGATCGGCAGGAAACCGGCGATCAGCGCGGAGCCGACCCCGACGATCCAGGTGACCCGGCTCGGCACCCGGCGCACCGGGTGCAGCTTGGCGAACCAGGCGGGCAGCAGGCCGTCGCGGCTCATCGAGTACCACACCCGGGTCACCCCGAGCATGAAGGTGAACATCACCGTCAGGATGCCGATGATCGCGCCGACCGCGATCACGCTGGCCAGCCCGGAGAGCCCCACCGAGGCGAACGCCGAGGAGAAGCCGCTCTCCGCGTCGATCTCGGTGTAGTTCTGCATGCCGGTCAGCACCAGCGTGGCCAGCACGTACAGCACCATCGAGATGGCCAGCGAGTAGATGATGGCCTTCGGCATGTGCCGGCGGGCGTCCTTCGACTCCTCGGCGGCGGTGCTCATCGCGTCGTACCCGAACACGGCGAAGAAGACGGTGGCCGCGCCGGTCAACGCCCCGCCCACCCCGAACGGGAAGAACGGCGAGTAGTTCTCCGTCCGGACGTGGAAGAAGCCGACCACGATCACCAGCAGCACCACGGCGACCTTCAACCCGACCACGAACGTCTCGAACCGGGCCGCGCTCTTGATGCCCAGATTCAGCAGGAACGCGATGAGCAGGCAGAGCAGCACCGCGAACAGGTCCACCACCCGGCCCTCGCCGCTGCCGGGCGCGCCGAGCATCCACTCCGGCAGCGCCACCCCCAGCTCGCCGACGAGGAAACCGAAGTAGCCGGAGATGCCGATCGCCACCACCGCCACGATCGCGGTGTACTCCAGCAGCAGGTCCCAGCCGATGAACCAGGCCACCGCCTCGCCGAGCACCACGTACCCGTAGGTGTAGGCCGAGCCGGCCTTCGGGATCATGCCGGCGAACTCCGCGTACGACAGCGCCGCCGCCGCGCTGGCCACCCCCGCGATCAGGAACGACAGCAGCACGGCCGGCCCGGCCGTCTCGTTGGCGACCGCCCCGGCCAGCGCGAAGATGCCCGCGCCGATGATGCCGCCCACCCCGATCGCGGTGAGCTGCCAGAGCCCGAGCGACCGGGCCAGGCCCTCGTCGGTCTCCTCGGTGATCTCCTCCACCGGTTTGCGGCGGAGCAGTCCCCGGCCGATCGTGGCGCGCCGTTCGGAGGTCATCGTCGTCCCCCTCGTCAATCCATCCCGCTCGATCGAGTGGTGATACCCGTCCATCCAACGGAATTGCCGACCGGGTGGGCAATGCCCCGCGAAAAAAGACGTTTCCCGCCCTGCCGCCACCAGGCGGTCGACGCGGTCAGTCGCGGGGGGCACCATCAGTCGGGTCGACGCCCCGGTACGCGGTACGGCCCCGGACGTACTGGCGGTCGGCCTCGTCCCGGACCACCAGGCCGAGGAGGGCGAGCTCCCGACGCAGGTCGGACGCGTCGTGGCGGCGACGGTGTTCCAGCGCGTCCTGCCGGGCGCGCAGTAACGCGTCCGCCCCGGTCGGCAGGCCGGGCAGGTCCGGCACCCAGCGCCGCCAGTCCGCCCGGTGCGGATCCTGGGTCGTCCACGGGTACCCGTGCGCCTGGAACGCCGCCCGCAGCCGTCGACCGCTCAGGTCGGACTTCTCCCGGACCAGCTCCCCGCCGTCCGGACCGAGCAGGACGAGCTGCCGACCGTCCAGGTGGACGGCCCGGACCGTCTCCCGGGACAGCTCCCGGGTCCGACCGCCGCGCCGCAGGCTCACCCGGTCGACGTCGACCCGGACGACGAGACGTTCCCAGGTGGCGACGCCGGCCAGCGCCAGCCCGGCGAGCACGCCCACGGCGACCGCGCCGACCGTGGCGTACGCCTCGGGCAGCTCGGTCAGCCAGCGGGCCAGCCGCCGCAGCGGACGCCACGGCACCTCGGCGGCCCACGACGCGAAGGCGGCCAGCAACCAGCCGGCCCCCGCGCCGAGCAGCGGAAACCCACCCCAGAGCAGGGCCAGCTCGGCCAGGTCGCCACCGACCACCCGCGTCCCACCCGACCCACCGCTCCGGCCGGAGCCGCCGGAGTCACCGGCTCCGCCGGGCCCACTGGGTCCGCCGGCCCGGTGGGGCCGGGCCGGGTCACGGCCGGTCACGACACCTCGCGCCGCAGCGTCCGGACCAGCCCGGCGGCCAACGGCACGACCAGCCACACCAGCAGCGACACCCCGAGCCGGGCCCACTGGCCGGCGGTCGCGTCCGGCGTGGTGAACGGCAGCATCGTCACCGCCGTGTCCAGCCACTGCGCCGGCTCCCGCAGCGCCCGGATCATCTCGCCGAGCACCGACCAGACGGTGGGCAGCGCGAAGTACAGCACGATCGCCAGCGGCGTGTTAAGCAGCAGCAACCCGAAGCCGATGCCGATCAGCACGTTCGCCACCTGCAACACCACGGCGTGCGCCAGCAGCATGCCGGGCACCGACCAGGTGCCGGCCCCGCCGGTCAGCCCGGCGACCACGGTGCCCGCCGCCGCCACCACGACGCTGGCGACCACCGAGGCGAGCGCCGCCAGCACCACCGCCGCCAGCTTCGCCAGCACCACCCGGTGTCGCGCCGGCACCAGCGCGAACGTCGTCAACGCGGTCCGCTGCGACCACTCCCCGGTGGCGGAGAGGATGCCCAGCACCGGCAGCAGCAGACCCACCGGCAGCAGGGTCGGCTCGAAGAAGACCCGGAAGGTCTGCTCCTCGTCGGGCAGCACGAAGAGCTGCACGACCACGATCGCGGCGGCGGCCGCCACGATCACCGCCAGCAACCACCGGCCGGCCCGGGTGTCGACGAGTTTGCGCAGCTCCACCCCGGTCAACCGGAACAGCGACGGGCGGGACCCGGCCGGGGCGGCGGGACGCGTACCGGGCTTCTCGGCGGTCATCGTGCTCATCGGACGGCCTCTCGGGTCGACTGGTCGGCGGTGAGGGTGAGGAAGAGTTGCTCCAGGCCGCCGCTGCCGGCCGGCCGCAACTCGACGAGCGCGACGCGAGCGTCGGCGGCGGCCTGCCCGACCGCGCCGGCCTCGGCCGCCACCAGCAACCCCCCGTCGGTGCTGCTGGTGGCGTCGAGACCGGCCGTGGTCAGGGCGGCGCGCAGCGCCTGCGGATCACGGGCCCGGACCAGCGTGCCGGCCCCGGCGAGCAGCTCGTCCCGGTCACCCTGGGCGACCACCCGGCCGCCGCCGATCACCACCAGCCGGTCGGCCACCGCCTCCACCTCCCGCAGCAGGTGGGACGAGAGCAGCACCGTGCCGCCCCGGTCGGCGAAGTCGCGCAGCAGGCCGCGCATCCAGAAGATCCCCTCCGGGTCCAGGCCGTTGGCCGGCTCGTCGAGGATCAGGATGCGTGGGTCACCCAGCAGCGCGTGCGCCAGGCCGAGCCGCTGCCGCATCCCCAACGAGTACGCCCCGACGCGGCGTTTCGCCGCCACCGCGTTCAGCCCGACCATGTCGAGCGTGGCCGGCACCCGGGCCGGGTCGACGCCCATCGTCCGGGCCGCGAGGGTCAGGGTCTCCCGTCCGGTACGGCCGGCATGCTGCGCCGACGCGTCCAACAGCACCCCGATCCGCCGTCCCGGGTTGGGCAGCCGCCGGTAGGGCACCCCGTCGACCGTGGCGCTGCCGGACGTCGGGGGCGTGAGACCGCAGATCATCCGCATGGTGGTGGACTTGCCGGCGCCGTTCGGCCCGAGGAAGCCGGTCACCGTGCCCGGTTGGCAGGTGAACGACACGTCCTCGACGGCGGTGTGCCCGCCGTACCGTTTGGTGAGGTTCTCGACCGTGATCATGCCGTCGAGGCTGCCCGGGCCACCCGGCCATCCGCTGCGGCTGAGAGTGTCGACCCGCACCGACCTTGGTCGACGTGGTGATCTCGACTTTGGTCGGTACCGGCACCCCCATGACGCTCCGTAACATGGCGGGATGAGCAGCGCCGTCGCCGTACCCGAACACCCCTGGCTGCTGCCCGGCGGGCTGGCCCGGCCCACGGACCCGGCCCGGCGGCATCCCCGCCGCACCACCCGGGACTGGCTGGTCGACGTCCTGTGCTTCGTGATCGCCCTCGGCTGGGTGCTGCTGGCCACGCTGGATGCCGCCTCCCCCGAGCCGGAGTTCGCCACCGCGCTGCCGTACCGGTGGATGATCCCGGTGGACGCGGCGCTCGGCCTGCTCGTCGCCGCCCTGCTCTGGCTACGCCGGCGCTGGCCGGTGGCGCTGGCGGCGGCCACCCTGCCGCTGAGCGCCTTCTCGATGGCCACCGCGGTGCCGGTGGTGATCATCTACTTCACGGTGGTGGTGCACCGGCGGACCGCCGTGGCGCTGGCGATCACCGCTGGCGGCCTCGCCGCCAACCAGGTCTTCAGCTACCTGCGGCCCGACCCGAACCTGTCGTACTGGCAGACCGCCGCCTGGGGTGTGGTGATCACCGTGGCCGTGCTGGCCTGGGGGATGTTCGTCCGGGCCCGCCGGCAGTTGATCGTCTCGCTGCGCGAGCGGGCCGACCGGGCCGAGGCCGAGCAGCAGCTCCGCGTCGCCCAGGCCCGGCAGACCGAGCGCACCAGGATCGCCCGGGAGATGCACGACGTGCTCGCCCACCGGATCTCCCTGCTCAGCCTGCACGCCGGAGCGCTGGAGTTCCGCCCCGACGCGTCCCCGCACGAGGTCGCCCGCGCCGCCGGGGTGATCCGTGGCAGCGCGCACGCCGCGCTCCAGGACCTCCGCGAGGTGATCGGGGTGTTGCGCGCCGACACCGCCGAGGACGGGGCGCCGGCCGCGCCGGAACGCCCGCAGCCCACCCTGGCCGACGTGCCGGCGCTGGTCGAGGAGTCCCGGGCCGCCGGCGTCCGGGTCGACCTGCGGAACCGGGTCGGCGCGGCTGAGGCGGTGCCGGCGGCGGTCGGCCGCAGCGCGTACCGGATCGTGCAGGAAGGCCTGACCAACGCCCGCAAGCACGCCCCCGGGGCGGGGGTCACCGTCGACCTGGCCGGCGGCTCCGGCGACGGCCTGACCGTCGAGATCCGCAACCGCCGCCCGGTGGGGGAGAGCGTCGCGCCGGACATCCCGGGCGCCGGCACCGGCCTGGTCGGCATCGCCGAGCGGGTCCACCTGGCCGGCGGGCGCCTCACCCACGGCCGGGACGCCGCCGGCGACTTCCGGCTCGCCGCCTGGCTGCCGTGGCCGGCGTGACCGGGCTGCCTGCCGGGGACGGCGTGCCTGGGCCGGCTGCCGGGGCCGCCGCGTCCGAGCCTGGTCCTGCCGCGCCGCCGCCGGTGCGGGTGCTCGTGGTGGACGACGACCCGCTGGTCCGGGCCGGCCTGTCGATGATCCTCGGCGGCGCGCCGGACCTGCGCGTGGTCGGCGAGGCCGGCGACGGCAGCGAGGTGCCCGCCGCCGTCGAGGCGTACGCGCCGAACGTGGTGCTGATGGACATCCGGATGCCCCGGGTGGACGGGCTGGCCGCCACCGAGACCCTGCGGGCCCGCCCCGACCCGCCGGAGGTGCTGGTGCTCACCACCTTCGACGCCGACGACCAGGTGCTCCGGGCGCTGCGTGCCGGGGCGGGCGGCTTCCTGCTCAAGGACACCCCGCCCGCCGAGATCGTGCAGGCGGTCCGCCGGGTCGCCGCCGGTGAGGCCACCCTCTCACCGACGGTCACCCGCCGGCTGATCGCGCACGTCACCACGTCCACCCCGGCCGAGGCCCGCCCCGACCCGCGCCGGGAGCGGGCGCTGCGCCTGCTCGCCGGGCTCAGCCAACGGGAACGCGATGTAGCCGTCGCGCTGGGCCAGGGACGGACCAACGCGGAGATCTCCGCCGAGCTGTTCATGAGCGTGGCCACCGTCAAGGCGTACGTGTCGCGACTGCTGACCAAGCTGGAGCTGAACAACCGCGTCCAGGTCGCCCTGCTCGTCCACGACGCCGAACTCGTCTGAGTTTCCGTCCGGCCACCGCCGGCTACGGTCGCACGATCATCTGTGGCACGGAAGGGACAGCGGATGGCGGACGTCGGGCCGGCGATGGTGGCAGAGGCGATCGAGCGCGCGGAGGACGCCGAGGACGTGGCCGCTGCCCGGGACGCCCTGGCCCGGATCGAGGCGGGTGACGAACCGATCTCCCTGGCCGACCTCCGCGCCGACCTGGAGTTGTAAGTCCTTGCCGGCGGTGCTCGGGGTGGACTGTCGGTGGCGTTCCGGGGCACCGGCGTGAGGTCTGCCGGTGCTGAGCGCTCGGACCAGCTCGTCCGGCGCGTCGGACGAGGGCGAGGGATGGGTGTTCGTTGCCTGTCGAGCTGCCCCAGATATGGGACACGCTCCCGGAGATCCCCCGCGTTGCCCGGTCGAGTCCGATCAACGACATCAGCTGTGCCGGCCGAGCTGAGCTACGTCGGCTTGGCCCTTACGAATGGCGTTCCGGGCGTGGACCGACGAAAGTTCCTACTCCCTGTCGGCCGTGGATCTCTTCCGTTTCGAGCAGGATTTCGACGGCTCGTCGTGCCGTCCCGATGGAGCATTCGTACTTCTCTGCCAGCTCGGGGAGAGTGGGTAGCCTGTCGCCAGGCTTCAGGCTGCCGCTCGCGATGCTCTTGCGGATGTTGTTGAGGATTACGCGATAGGTCGGCACGTACCCGGTCACGGGAGAGTCTCACCATGGCCATTTCGGGCCGACCCGACGGTGAGTGACGCCGACCGCTTGGACGAGAGGTTCGACGCCGTCACCCGACGCGTCATCTTCGTCCAGCCAGCCAGCCTCGTCCGGCTGAACCAACCCCTTCCACCCCACCAGCGGGCGCACAGAATCCCTCTCGAAGCCCGAGGGTGATCAGACCGCGTCCGTGGTGGTCACGGCCTTCGCTGGACCTGCTCCGGTCGCACCGTCGCCACGGCCAGCGTCTCCCCGTCCCCGTCTACGAACTCGACCTCGTACGCCGGCCGTGGCTCCTCGAAGATCTCGACCACGGTTCCCGTGCTGCCTGCTGGAACGTCCGCCTCCGACAGGGACTCCAGCAGGACGACGACATCGAAGAGTTTCAACGCTCAGTCCTTCCTCGGCGGGAACGAAATCGTCGTCAGACGAGGGTTGACGCCATCGGCGTCGGTGATCCACGCCGTCCGTACCGTGATGTTTCCGGTGGGTCCGGCCAACTCGACGTCGACACTCCACCGACGACCGTACTCGTCGGCCCTTCCCGGGATCGGATCACCGTGCCGTACGCCGCTGGCGATCTGCTCTTCGATGAGCGCGGCGTCCTGCGGACCGAGCCCGGTCGCTGCGTTGATCACGCGGTACTTGTTCCTTCCCACCGGGTGGTCGGGGTTCATTGCATACTGGGTGATCTTCCGACTGTCGATGGTTGGGGCGGAGAAGTCCGGGGTCGGGGTGATGTCCGACCCGGTCGGTCCGTCCCGAGGTTCCTGGCTTGCTGGCTCAGGGACCGGACCCGGTCGATCGGCGGGGGTGGGGTGGGGTGGGCGGGTGTGCAGGGTGTGGAGGAGGTCGTCGAGGCGGGTGAGCAGGGGGGCGAGGCGGCGGAGGCTGGTGATCAGGGCGGTGAGCAGGCGGGCGATCTTCGCGGCCCAGCGGGCGGCCAGGGACGACACCTGGGCGACCACCCAGGGGATGCCCGCGCCCAGGGTGCCGCCGGCGATGGCCAGCCACTCCCAGAGGCGTACGGCCAGCACCGAGACGAAATCGGCGATCAGGTCTCTTACGAGTTCGCGGACCAGGGCCACCACCAGGCCGGTGCCGGTGGTGACGGTGGCCAGCGCCTCCGCGCCGTTGCCGAGGGTGGTCAGGGTCCGCTGTTGCCGTCCGGCCTGTTCCCGGTACGCGTCGGCCGCCGCCGAGCGCCAGCCGGCGAGGTCGGCGCGGACCGCCGTGGTCAGGTCCTCGGCCGAGACGCGCAGCGCGCTGGCGACGTTGGTCCAGGTGGCGGCGTACGCGGTGATCTGGTCCGGGTCCCCGGCGAGCTGGTCCAGCGCGTCGGAGAGCGGCTTGACGTGCTCGACCAGCCAGGCGACACCCCACGAGACGAGCTGCCCGAGCGGGTCGACCACGGTGGCGAGGGCGTCCATGCCGGCGGCGAACCCGCCGATCGTTCCGTCGATCCAGGAGCCGGAGCGGAACGCCGCGACCAGCGCGTCCACGTCCTCGGCGAGGCCGATGCCGGACCACGCGGTGGTGCTGTCGACCCGCGCGGCGACAAGCGACTCCGGGACGGTCAACGGTGGAGCCCGGTCAGGCTGAGGCAGGCGGTCACCGGGGTGACCCGAAGCGGTCGGCCGCGTGGGAGTCGGTCTGCGTGTACCGGTCGTCTGCCGCGCGTACCGATCGGGCGGAGTCGTCCAGCGCGTCGCGCGCCTGGCGTAGCGCCTCCTCTGCGCGGGTGTGCAGCGGCGCGAGGAGCGTCGGGAAGCCGGCGCACAGTCGCCCGTACGCCTCGCCGCCCAGCCGGACCTGGCCGGCGGCCGCGACGGCCCGCCCCACGCCGGCCGCGATGGCGTCCAGGTCGCGGGCGTGCCGGGTCAACGCCTCGGGCGGCACGGTCAGGCCGGCAGCGTCGCTCACCGTCGCCGCTCCCCGTCGCCGTCACCGGGTACGGCAGGAAAGCGCCGCTCGTAGCCGGTGAGCACGGCGCGGCCGGTCTCGGTGTCGACGCCGACGGTCGACGCGACGATCTCGGTGACCCGGCCGGTGAGCGTGGCCTGGGCCCGGCGCAGGGTCGCCATGATCTCGTGCTCGATCCGGGCGGCGGGCCAGCCGGTGACCCGGTCGTCCAGGCGCAGGGCGATCAGCGCGCCGGTGCTGTCGACGCGTACCTCGATGAGGCCGTGTCCGCCGGTGGCCGCGCCGGTCAGGTCAGCGACCCGGGCGGCGAGCTGCCGGGCCTGCTCGGCCCGCGCCGAGACCGCCGCCGACCAGTCGGCCACCCACGCCTCGGCGTCGTCCAGATCCCGCCCGAACACGAGTCGCCTCCTCGATCCGCAACAGCCGGGTCAGGGTAGCGAAGCGCGGTCACACCCCGCGACCCCGTGTTGGCGGACGGTAGAGGCTCAAGTTCGGTACACTCATCGGTGAGTGTTTCATTTATGAGGGTATCGGCGGTGAGTGTGTCATGGACGGCTTCGTGGGGCGTAGCCGGGAACTGGGGCTGCTGGACGGGCTGTTGGGGCGGGTGGCCCGCGGTGGCCGGGCGGGGCGGCCGGGGCGGGCCCTGTTGATGCGGGGTCGGCGTCGGGTGGGCAAGTCCCGGCTGGTCGAGGAGTTCGTCGAACGGGCCGGCGTGCCGTACCTCTTCTTCACCGCCTCCGCCCAACCCGCCGTGGCCGCCGACCTCGCCCTTTTCGTCGAGGCGGCGGCGGCCTCGACGCTGCCCGGCGCGGCGCTGCTCACCGCGCAGCAGCCGCGCACCTGGGACGCCGCGTTGACCCTGCTCGCCACCGCGCTCCCCATCGATCGCCCGAGCGTGGTCGTGCTGGACGAGATGCCGTACCTGATCGCCACCGATCCCGGCTTCGAGGGCACCCTGCAGAAGGTCTTCGACCGGGAGCTGTCCCGGCGACCGGTGCTGCTGATCTGCGTGGGCTCGGACCTGGCGATGATGGAGGCGCTCAACGACTACGGGCGGCCGTTCCACCAACGCGCCACCGAGCTGGTCGTGCCGCCGTTGAGCCCGACCGACGCCCGGGACCTGCTGGACCTGCCGGCCGCCGAGGCGTTCGACGCCCACCTGGTGACCGGTGGGCTGCCGCTGATCCTGGACGAGTGGCCGGCCGGCGCGAGCCTGTTCGACTACCTCGCCGAAGCGGTGACCGATCCGACCTCCGCGCTGCTGGTCAGTGGGGAACGTGCGCTGGCCGCCGAGTTCCCGTCCGCCGCCCAGCCCGGGGCGGTGCTCCGGGCGATCGGCTCGGGCGAACGCACGTTCTCCCTGATCATGCGGGCCGCCGGTGACCTGCCGCAGGCGTCGCTGACCCGGGCGCTGCGCACGTTGACCGCCAAGCGGGTCGTCGAGGCGGCGACGCCGCTGTCGACCCGACCGTCCCGGGAGACCCGGTACAGCGTCGTCGATCCGTACCTGCGGTTCTGGCTGTCCTTCCTGGGGCCGTACCTGGCGGAGATCGAACGTGGGCGGGGCGATCTGACGCTGGCCCGGATCAGGGCGAACTGGACGTCCTGGCGGGGGCGGGCGGTCGAGCCGGTGATCCGGGAGGCGCTGCGCCGCCTGCCCGACGGCTTCCTCCCACCGGAGACAACGGTGGTGGGCGGGTACTGGACCCGGACCAACGACCCGGAGATCGACCTGGTCGGGGCGGACCGGGAGCCGGTCGCCCGGCGGATCACGTTCGTCGGGTCGGTCAAGTGGCAGGAGAACCGGCCGTTCGACGGGCACGACCTCGGGCGGCTGCTGGCGCACCGCCACCAGCTCCCGGGCGCGGACGAGCAGACCGTGCCGGTCGCCGTGTCCCGCAGCGGCGGGACGGTCGACGGGGCACGGGTGCTGTCGCCGGACGAGTTGTTGTCGGCGTACCGAAATTGAACTGTGGCCGCTTCCGGGCCGTACCAGTGGGCGAGCGGTGCGGCGCGTCGGCCGTACCGCCGCCGAGCGACGGGAGGCCTACCGTGGGAGTTGGCGAGGAGTCGACGGATCCGATCGACCGGGTGTTGGGCGATCTGCCGCTGCCCACCTCGGTGACCCCCGAGGACGTCCGGATCGCCGTCCGGGCGGTGGTGGTGCACGCCGCCGAGGAGTGGCCGTCCGGGCCCCGGTGCCGCAACGACGGCGCGGCGTACCCGTGCCGGCTGCACCGCTGGGGCCGGCGGGTGCTGGAGACGCACGGTCTCTCCCCGCGTCAGGTGGAGGCGTTGGAGCGGCACGGCAACCCGTTCGTGCACGTGCCGTTCCCGTTCCCGTTCACGCGACCCGGCGCGCCCGGCCGGACGGTGACCGCACCCGCCGTCGCCCCACGCTGGCCCCGCGCGAGCTGATCCGCCGCCCGCCGCCCTGCTCCGCCGACCGGGTCGCCGCCCCGGGTCCACCGACCGCGCCCTCGCCTGTGGGCGGGGCGCGCCGGGACGGCGGGGCGCGATCGGCGGTAACCTCACGGACCGGGGCCGACGGGGAGGTGGCATGGCACGCGGCGGGATCTTCTGCCTGGAAGGCCAGTGGCATCGTGACCTGCACGAGCGGGGTTCGGTGCTGCCGACGCTGGAGCTGCTGGAGCGACTCGGCCGGATCCGGTTCATCCACAAGGACGCGGCCACCCCGGACGAGCTGAACTTCTTCCTCGACCGTTGGCTGCTGAAGCAGTACGCGGACTACCGGGTGGGGTTCTTCGCCATGCACGGCACGCCGAGCCGGCTGCACCTGACCGACTGGCACTCCGTCGAGCTGACCGACGTGGCGGCGAAGATGGCCGGCCGGTGCGACGGCAAGCGGATCTACTTCGGTAGTTGTTCGGTGCTGCGGGCCCCCGACGCGGTGCTGCGCGAGTTCCTGGCGGCCACCGGGGCGGCCCTGGTCTGCGGGTTCACCCGGGACGTCGACTGGGTGGAGTCGGCCGCCTTCGAGACGGTGCTGCTCGACGTCCTGGCCAACGGTCAGCAGCACAACGCCGCCGAACGTCGGATGGGCTCCGCGCACTGGGCGCCGCTCGCGTCGTACCTCGGGTTCCGGGTGATCTACGCCAACGGCCGGGCGTGGCGGCCGACGGTCCGGCCACGGGTGCCCGCCCAGGCGGCGGGGGAGCGCTCCGACGCCCGCTGATGCGGCGTCCTGCCCGGCGGGCGGGGCCCGGCGCTGGTAGGAAGGAGCGATGGCACGCAGCATCGCGACCAACACCCGCGTCGACCGGCCGGGCCTGGTCGACTTCCTCACCCCACGACACCGGGCGGTGCTGATCACCACGCGGGCCGACGGCCGGCCGCAGACCTCGCCGGTGTCGTGCGGCGTCGACACCGCCGGCCGACTGGTGATCTCCACCTACCCGGAACGCGCCAAGGCGCGCAACATCCGGCGGGACGCGCGAGTCTCGGCCTGCGTGCTCTCCGACGACTGGAATGGCCCGTGGGTGCAGGTCGACGGCACCGCGGAGGTGCTCGACCTGCCGGCGGCGCTGGAGCCGCTGGTGGAGTACTTCCGCTGCATCTCGGGCGAGCACCCGGACTGGGACGAGTACCGGCAGGCGATGCTCCGGCAGGGTAAGTCGTTGATCCGGGTCACCATCGACGCCTGGGGGCCGATCGCCACCGGCGGCTTCCCGCCGCGTCTGGCCGACTGACTGACCGGCCGTCCGCGCATACGCCTCGGCGGCGCGCGGTGTCCGACGTGGCGCCGGGGCGAATCGGCCCTTTTCGTCAGTGACGTCGCTTCTCTGGGTCGGCCTGTGATGTCGACTCCGCGCCGTGCCGGACCGTGTTCTCGGGTCGGCCGGGTCTCGTGTCGGCCGGGTCCGGTGTCATCCGGTCTCGTGTCGGCCGGGGCGCCGTGTCGGCCGGGACGCTGGGTCGGCCCGGGCGCTGGGTCGTGTCGCCGGGGTGGACGGGACCCGGTAGCGACGCCGCTCGGGGGACCGGTAGTGCCCCGGAGAGACTGTCGAGCTGCCCCAGATCTGGGGCACACCGGCTGGGCGGACCTGGTGGCCGGAGGAGGGCGGCGGAAGGCCGGAGCGCTGATCGACCGGGGCATTGCACTGGGCGGTCAGCCGCAGCGTTGCACCGGGCGGACGGGCGGCGTTGCACTGGGCGGACGGGCGGCGTTGCACTGGGCGGACGGGCGGCGTTGCACTGGGCGGACGGGGCGGCGCGTCGTACGGGGCGGACGGGCGGTTTTCCGGGGGTCGGAGCGGTGGGCGGGATCATCGGTAGCACAGACGGGGCAGCTCGACAGGAGGTCTGCCCGATACTCTTGCCGACCCGCCGACCCGCCGACCCGCCGACCCGCCGACCCGCCGACCCGCCGACCCGCCGACCCGCCGACCCGCCGACCCGCCGACCCGCCGACCCGCCGACCCGCCGACCCGCCGACCCGCCGACCCGCGTCAGAGTTCAGTAGGCAGCGGTGAAGCGCGTGTTCAGGTGGCGGGGCTGCTCGATCTCGTCGAGCACCGCCACGGCCAGATCCTCGTACGACAGCGCGGAACGGCCCTGCGCGTCGGCGACCGGGTGGTCGCCGCCGGTGCGGTACCGCCCGGTGCGCTCGCCGGGGTGGAACTCCAGCGGAGGCGGCGACACGTACGTCCAGGGCACCCCGTCGGCCGAGGAGCGGTACAGCTCCAGAGCCTCGGCCTGACCCAGCGCCGGGTCACGGTAGCGCTCGGGGAAGTCCGGCGCGTCGAGGAGTCGGGAACCGTCCGGGGCGAGCAGGGTCGCGCCGCCACCGAGGTGGATCACCCGGGGCGGGTGGGGCAGCTCACGCAGCGTCGACAGCAGGGTGCGGGCCGCGTCCGGCCAGAGCGTCCGCCCACCACCGCCGACCGCGACCACCAGGGCGTCCGCCTCCGGCGCGAGCTCGCGTACGCTGCGTGCCGAGGTGACGTCGCCGGTGACCACGCGTACGCCCGCCGGCAGGTACGACGTCGCCTCCGGTCGCCGTACCGCGGCGGTGACCCGGTGCCCCCGGCGGACCGCCTCGGCGGTGATCCGGGAGCCCGCGGTGCCCCCGGCGCCGAACACGACGATGTTGCTCATGGCCGCCTCCCGCCCGCCCGACGTGCTTCGTCTCCCAGGCTAGGGAGCTGGCCCGTCGGCCGGCGGCGGAACGGCCCAGTCCGCCCGGGGCGGCCGGACGGCTGAGCTCAGTCGACCAGGGCGGAGTAGACGAGCTGCCGGAGCTGTGGCCGCAGCGGGTAGACGCTGGACGGCATGAGCTGCGTGAACAGCATCGTGGTGACCTCCTCGACCGGGTCCACCCAGAAGGCGGTGCTGGCCACCCCACCCCAGTAGTACTCGCCGACGCTGCTCGGCAACCGGGACGGCACCGGATCCTGGACGACGGCGAATCCGAGGCCGAAGCCGATCCCCTCGAAGACCGTCTCGGCGAAACCGCCGACGGAGAGCGCGCCCAGATCCTGCCCGCCGGGCAGGTGGTTACGGGTCATGAAGCGCACCGTGCGCGGCCCGAGCAGGCGTACGCCGTCCAGCTCGCCGCCGCGCAGCAGCATCTGGGTGAAGCGGTGGTAGTCGTACGCGCTGGAGATCAGGCCGCTGCCCCCGGCGAGCAGGGACGGCTTCTGTCGGGCGAGGTCGCCGAACTGGTCGTGGCGCAGGACGCGGCCGGTGCGCGGGTCGGGCACGTAGAGCGCGCCGAGCCGCTCGGCGTCGTCCCCCTCGACCCACCACTGCGTGTCGGTCATGCCCAGCGGGCGGAAGATCCGGTCGGCGAGGAAGTCGTCGAGCTGCTGGCCGGAGATCACCTCGATGAGCCGGCCGAGCAGGTCGGTGGCGACCGAGTACCCCCAGGCGGCGCCGGGCTGGAAGAGCAGCGGCAGCTCGGCCAGGGCCGCCGAGGCGGTGGCCAGGTCGACCCCCTCCGGCCAGTGGTTGTCGTAGCCGGCGGCGCGGTAGAGGCCGTCGACCACCGAGGTCTGCATGAAGCCGTACGTCAGGCCGGCGGTGTGGGTGAGCAGGTGCCAGACCCGGATCGGCTCGATAGCCGGCACCGTGTACGGCTTGAGGCTCGAACCCTTCGAGTAGACCCGCACGTCGGCGAACTCGGGCAGCCAGCGGCTGATCTCGTCGGTCAGCTCGAAGCGGCCCTCCTCCCAGAGGATCATGGCGGCGACCGAGGTGACCGGCTTCGTCATGGAGTAGATCCGCCACAGGGTGTCCGGCTGGACCGGCGCCCCGGCCTCCACGTCGCGCAGCCCGTACGTGCTGGAGTGGGCGATCTGCCCCCGGCGGGTGACCACGATCTGCCAGCCGGCGAGTTGCCCGGCGTCGACGTACCGGCCGAAGTGTGTGTCGAGCCGGGCCAGCCGGGCCGGGTCGAAGCCGATCTCGTCCGGGTCGATGTTCCGCGACACGTTCACGCATCCGAACCTACTAGCCGGTACGCCCTACGGAAAGTGTCGGTCGGCTTGTCTACGGTGGGCACGTGCCCGAGCTCACCGAGGACGCCACCTTCCGCCGCGACGACTGGTACGCCGAGGAGATCGTCGACCGGCACTTCGTACGCTGCTCGTTCCACGACGTCGACCTGACCGAGGCGACCACCCGGGGCGCGGTGTTCACCGAGTGCGTCTTCGGCGGGGTGCGGTTCAACGCCTCCCGGCACGTCGACTCGGCCTTCGACAGGTGCGTGTTCACCCGGTGCGTGTTCTTCGACGCCGAGTTCACCGGGTGCAAGCTGGTGGGCAGCGCCTTCACCGAGTGCGAGCTGCGTCCGCTGCGGGTCGACGGCGGGGACTGGTCCTTCGTCACGCTGGCCCGGGCCGACCTGCGTGGCGCGCGGCTGGACGGCGTACGGCTGCGGGAGGTGGACCTGACCGGGGCCGACCTGACCGGCGCGACCCTGACCGGCGCGGACCTCTCCGGCGGCCAGTTCGCCGGGGCCCGGCTGGTCCGCTGCGACCTGCGCGGCAGCGACCTGAGCGCGCTGGATCCGACGCTGGTCGAGCGCCGGGACGCGGTCATCGACCCGGAGCAGGCGCTGGCGCTGGCCCGGGCGCTCGGCTTCCAGATCCGCTGACCGCCGCTGGCCCCGCCGGTTCCGGTCGCCGTCGGGCCTGCTGTGCCGTCTCCTGCCTGGACCGCTGGTCCCGCGTCCGCCCAGCCCGGGTGGGCGGTCCGCGACCGGGTCGCCAGTTGGTGACGGGCGGCCGATGTGGACGGGTACCCTCATGTTCCGCCATCCGGGCCGGGCGACGTGGACCCCCGCGCGTGCCGTGGCCCGAGCCGGCGTGGCCCGGACGGGAGCGGAGGTTCCGTGGTGCGAGTCGGTTCCGACGAGTCCGGGCGTCCGGCGCGCCAACGCGTGGGTCGGACCCGGGTGGCCCTGCGGCGGATCGCCCGGGCCCGGCAGCGTCGCCGCCTCGCGGTGACGGCGCTGGCCGTCGTGGCCGGTGTGGTCGTGCTGACGCCCTGGCTGGTGGCCCACCGGACGCCACCGGCGGACGACGGGGGGCCGACCGCCCCACCGCTGTCCGCGCGCGGGCCGCGCCCGCACGCGCCGACCGCCCTGCCGACCGTCGTGGACCTGGGCGCGGCGCTGCCCTCGCCGGGGCTGCAACCCCGCCGCCGCTCGCCGAGCCCGCCACCGGCCCCGCCGACTCCTTCCCCGACCGTGACCGTGACTCCGGCGCCGGCGGTGTCGCCGCTGCTCACCGTCTCCCGGGCGGAGGCGCCGGCGGTGGTCGACCTGAGCGCGGTGGGGCGGCGCGACTGGGTCCACTGGGGGCTGCGCGGCCGGGACTCGGTCGTCCGCAAACGCGGCGGCACCGGCGAGATCGTCGACCGGGGCGGCCCGGGTGGGCGGGGCGGCCACGACACCAACCCGGAGCTGTTCCGGTGGCGGGACGGCGCGCCGGTGGGCTCGATCGCCGGCACCCCGAACGGGGTCTACACCTGCGGGGTCGGCAACGGGTTCGCGCTGGCCGTCGCCGGTGACGGCGAGGTGCGCACGGTACGGCTCTACGCGGGGCTCTGGATGGCCCGGGGCCGGTTGGAGGCCCGGCTCTCCACCGGCGGCCCGACGACCACGATGCGCATGGAGGACCCGCACACCAACCGCACCGCCGAGTTCACCATCCGGTTCCGTGCGCCCCGTGGGGCGAAGGTGCTGGTGACCTGGACTGTCGAGCACGCGTTCGACACCCGGTGCGGCAACGTCGACCTGCAGGCGGCGGCGCTCGGTTGACCGACGTGACGGCGGGACAGTTTGTCCGTCACCCTGGGTCGACTCGGTCGTAACTTCCGGTATCGAAGATTCGACGATCCTGGGAGGCACGCAGATGAGCACCGGCACCGTCGGTCCCGCCCGTACCGTCAGTCCCGCCCGTACCGTCCGTACCGTCAGTTCCGCCCGTACCGTCAGTTCCGACCGCGCCGGTCGTCCGGCCGCCCGGCGGTCCGCCCCGGAGCCGCCCGGGGACGTGCTGCGGGACATCCCCCTCCCGCCGTACGTCACCGGGGAGGACGCGCAGTTCGCGGTCCGGGCCGTGGTGGTGCACGCGCCACGTCCACGGGCCGGCGGCCCGGTCTGCCGTAACGACGCCAGTCCGCACCCGTGCCGGCTGCACCGGTGGGGCCGGCGGGTGCTGGCGCTGCGCGGCCTGCGTCCGGTCGACATCGACGCGCTCGTCGAGCGCGGCGATCCCGCCGCCGTGGTGTGAGGAAGGGCCCGTTGCCGACGCCGACGCGCAGGGCGGGCCCCTTCCGGTCGTCTCAGCAGGTGACGGGCTTGTGCCAGGAGCATTCGATCCCGTCCGGGGTGGCCTGTGGGGGCGCCGGGGCGGCGGGTGGGGCGGCGGCCCGGCCGGCGGCGCCGGTCGCCGTCCGGGCGGTGGCCTTGCCGGTGTACGAGGCCAACGTGATCGCGATCTGGTCCTCCAGGCTCTTCACCGACGAGGCCAGGTAGTTGTTCAGCACGATCGAGAAGGCCAGCACCCGGCCGTCGGCGTCGGTGACGTACCCGGAGAGACCGGACACCCCGGTCAGGCTGCCGGTCTTGGCGCGTACGTTGTTCGCCGCCGGGGTGCCGACCATCCGGCTGCGCAGGGTGCCGCCGACGAACCGCTCGGCGTTGCCGGCCACCGGCAGGGCCGCGTACCAGGTGGCGAACCACGGCTCGGCGCGGACGGCGACCAGCAGGTCGACGAACTCGGCGGGCGGGACGTGGTTGCGCCGGGACAGCCCGGATCCGTCGCGTTGACGCAGCGTGCCGGTGTCCATGCCGGCGTCGGCGACGTACTCGCTGATCGCGGCGAGCCCGGCCGACCAGGTGCCGGCGCCGGTGAGCACCCGGCCGATCTCCTTGGTGAGCACCTCGGCGTGACCGTTGTTCGACAGTTTCAGGAACGGGACCATCAGCTCGGCGAGCGGCATCGAGTCGTGGTGGGTCACCCGCGTGGCGTCGGCGGGGGTGGCCTGGCCGAGCACGGTCCGCCCGAGCACCCGTACGCCGTGCCGGCGTAGCGCCGAGCGGAACACGTCGGCGGCGTACCCGGTGGGCTCCCAGACCGTCACCCAGTCGCTGACGCCGTCGTCGTCGGCGGCGATCTGCCCGGTGACCACGATGGTGTTGGTGCCGTGTTGCCGCTCGAAGCTGACGTCGGTGCCGCCGGTGGCCACGGTGGTGGCCCGATTGTCGATCCGCAGGTACCCGGTCGACGGGGTGACGCTGATCTCCGGCCGGGCGCCGGCGCCGCTGCCGGGGGTGGCGGTGACGATCGCCGTCCCGGCGTCGTAGTCGGTGTCCGGCGCGACGGTCAGCGCGGAGACCTGGGCGGCGTAGTAGTACGGCTCGTCGTCCCAGGCCCAGTCCGGGCCGAGCCGGGTGGCGTCGTAGCGGGTGTCGTCGGCGACCAGGTTGCCGCTGACCACCCGGATGCCGGCTCGGGCGACCGAGGCGGCGAGCGCGTCGTAGTCGGCGGCGAGCATCGTCGGGTCGCCGCCGCCGCGCAGGTGGAGGTCGCCGGTGAGGACGCCGCCGCGCTGGTTGCCGTCGCGCAGGACGTCGGTGGTGAACCGGTGTCCGGGGCCGAGCAGCTCCAGGGCGGCGGCCGAGGTGAGCAGCTTGGTGTTGGAGGCCGGGATCAGCCGGCGGTCGCCGTTGCGCTGGTAGACCGGTTCGCCGGTGGCGGCGTCGGCGATCACCACGCCGGCCTGCGCGCCGTCGAGTCGGGGGTCGGCGAGGATGGCGTCGATGGTGGCGCTGAGCCGGGTTTCGGCGGAGGTGGGGGACTCGGCGTTGGCGGTGGGGGCCCCGCTGGTGGTGGCGGTGACGACCGCCGTGGCGAGAACGGTCAGCGCGAGCGCCCGGACACAGTGACGACGTTGCATCCGTCGATGCTGTCATGAAGGTAGTTTTCGGCGCAGCACCGTGACCGAAGATTTGTGCCGGGATTTCGGGTGGCCGGGTTCGGGGCAGCGGTTCCGTCGGGCGGTCAGCGGCGGCGTCGACGGCCGGTGGGGTTCTCCTCCGGCTCTCCCCGGTAGCGGCTGTTCTGCCGCAGGATCAGTGGGGCCACCAGCGCGGCCAGCGCCCCGCCGAGCAGCGGGAAGACGATGAAAACCCAGAGTTGCCGCAGGGCCGTGCCGCCGGTGAAGACCGCCGGGCCGAAGGACCGCGCCGGGTTGACCGAGGTGCCGTCCAGAGTGAGGCCCATCAGGTGGACGGTGGCCAGCGCGAGACCGATCGCCAGCCCGGCCATCAGGGCGTGTTCGGTGCGGCTGGTCACCACCAGCACGACCAGCACGAACAGGAACGTGAGGACGGTTTCCAGCACCATCGTCCCGCCCCGGTTGATGTGCGCGCCGTAACCGTTGCTGCCGAGCACCCCGGTCTCGTCGGCCACGTCCCCCCACCGGGTCAGGCCCCACAGGATGAAGGCGGCGAGGGTGGCCCCAACGAACTGGGCGATCCAGTACCCGACCGCGCCTTTCGGCGAGATCTTGCCGGAGAGCAGGACGCCGAGCGTCACCGCCGGGTTGCAGTGGCTGCCGGAGAGCGGGCCGATGGTGTAGACGAGCGCCAGCATGACGAAACCGAAGGCCAGCGCGACGACCACCACGCCGCCCTGGACGCGGGCGGCGACCGCGCTGCCCACGCCGAAGAAGACCAACAGCAGCGTGCCGAGGCACTCGGCGCCGAACCGGCGGAAGTCACCCATGGCTGCAGCTTATGCGAGCCTGGTTCGCTATAAGGTTTAATCGGCTTTTATGGTGCTATGGTAGCTTAGCCCTTTCCGCTGATCGTGCTCTATTTGACGGATCACCTGGCAGCGGGCACGGTGGTGGGAGGGGCCCACGCGATCGGCCCCGGGCGGTGGCCGCCTGCCACGTCCGTCAGCCCGTCGGCGAGCCAGGCCCGGCGAAGTGTCCTCACGGGCCGGGTCCGCAGATTCCGGCCGGTCGCCGGCCCGCCCAGTCCAGGTCCGCAGGCTCGACGTCCGATCACCGCGAATCCTCGACGTCCGGTCGCCAGCGCGACAATCCGCCCATCTAGTGAGGAGCTCCGCCGTGCTCACCATGACCGACAACGCCGTACTCGTCATCCGTGACCTCGCCGCCCAGCAGGACGTCTCCGACGCCGGAGGGCTGCGCATCGCGGCCGACGTCACCGCCGGCTCGCTCACCGTCGAACTCGTGGAGCAGCCCGCCCAGGGCGACCAGGTGGTGGCCGCCGAGGGGGCCCGGATCTTCCTCGACGCCGACGCCGCCGAGCTGCTGGGCGACACCTCGGTCGACGCCAGCGTCGACGACGAGGGCGTCGTGCAGTTCGGCTTCACCGAGAAACCCGCCGCCTGACGCAGCCGCCGCGTGTCCACGGCCGGGCGGGCCTACGGGTCCGGCCGGCACGCTCACCGGCCCGGCGGGCGTGCTGCGCCGGCTGAGTCGGCCATTTCAGCCGGTCGTCCGATGTCGGCCTGGTCCGCCGTGTCGGCCGGTCCGGCTGGGTCAGCCGTTCCGGCATCGCGGTCGGCGTGGACACCTTGCTCACCGCGTCGTCACCCGCACCCCACCGATGGTTGCGGCGAGTAGCCGAGGGTCAGATTCAAGCTGGCAGTTGCCGATAGTGATGTCGCTGCCGCCAACCGACAGCCTCACGTCCGCTTTGCTCTGCACCCACGGACGCGACAAGCGTGTCTAACAGGGAATATGTATTCCCGGATAGCAAATACCTGCTCGCTGTTTCTTCACGCATCGTTACTGGCGCGGCTAGGGGTGCAGAGCAAAGCCTCGGGAGGGATGTTGCTGGGAACGGCCATCTGACTTTCCGTGATCGCGTCTGACTTTTGGCAGCACGCCCGACCGTCGTGGGGTCTCTGGGTTTGGTCAAGCAGGGACGGGGTGGTGGGGCGCGCCCCGGGCCGGGCAGCCCCGCGCGGGCAGTCCGCAGTCCGGGCCGGGCAGCCCCGCGCGGGCAGTCCGCAGTCCGGGCCGGGCAGCCCCGCGCGGGCAGTCCGGCCCGGGCAGTGCGGACCGGTCGGCCCGGTGCACGCGGGGCCCGGGCGGCGGACCGGCGGGCCCGGCGCTCGCGCGGCCTGAAGCCGACCAGTGGGGCGGGTAAGAAAGCCGACTGTGCTCCA
Organism: Micromonospora sp. WMMD882; assembly: GCF_027497255.1. Classification (NCBI taxonomy): domain Bacteria; kingdom Bacillati; phylum Actinomycetota; class Actinomycetes; order Micromonosporales; family Micromonosporaceae; genus Micromonospora; species Micromonospora sp. WMMD882. The sequence continues at coordinate 3,166,069 of NZ_CP114903.1, read as the reverse complement.
GAGTGGCCCGTCCGGCGCGACTGCGCCATTGTTCGTCCATGGCCACACCGATCGAGGACCTGGCGGACCTGTTGGCCGGTCGAGCTGTCCGTCCCGGACGGTTCCGGCGGCCGGTCGGCGAACGACCGGGGGCCCCCGAGGCGTCGCTGCTGGTCTGGATGGCGTCCCGGCTGGCGCGCCTCGACAGCGCCGGCGCGGACTCGGTCCGCATGGTGCGCCTGGCAGCCATGCTCGCCGGGGACACCCGCGCCACGGACAATCCCTGGCCGGTGATCCCGGAGGCGATGACCGAGTTGCTGGGCGCGCGGCCGGGCGAGCCGCCGCCGTTCCGGCCGATCGTGCCGTCGTACCCGCCGGAGCATCCGTTCTGGGCCGCTCCGCTCGGCTGGCTCCACGTCCCGGATGTGGCGTATCTGCTGCCGGAGCTGCCGCCGGCCGTCGTCGGTCGGGCCGCCGGCCGGGTTCTGGACCTGGTCGAGGAGGCCGCCTACCGGGGGGCCGACTGGTACGCGACGGCCGTCGCGGCCCGGGTCGCGCCCTTCCTCGACCCCACCGACCGCGACCGGCTCCGTGACCGGGACCGGCTGCTGCACCCCTTCTGGCGGCCGACCTACCGGGCGGTGTCGACGAGGGCGACCCGCTGGCCGACGGTGGCCGCCGAGCTGCTGGCCGCCCATCCGGCCGTCCCCCTCCTGGACCGGCTCGCCGACTCGGCGCCCGTGGCGGACCTGGTCCGGGTCATCGACGACGCGGTCATATCGATCTCGGTCCGGCTGACGCCCCCCATACGGTCGAGCCCGGACGAGGAAACCGGAGCGGCCGCCGGCGCCCTCCCCCCTGACGACGACCTTCCCGACCGGGACGATCCCTGGGGGAGCCTTCCGGGCGGCGGTCGGCCGGATGACGTCGCACCGTCACCGCGGTCCTACGACTTGCATCCGCAGATGCGGACCCTCGGGGAGGGTGAGGAGCTGGTCCGGTCGTATGGCGCCTTCCGGGGGCCCCGTAGCCGTCCCGCCGGGGCCGCCCGGCCGCCGGCCCGGACCCGGTACGTGAGCACCGGGGTGGCTCGGCCGGCGGAGCCGGACCGCCCGATCGGCGTCCTCGAACCGCTGTCGCCGCGGACGGCGTACCTGTTCTGGCTGGAGGTGGGGGAGCCCGCGCCCGGCGCCTTCGAGTCGGCGCCCGCCCCGCTGACGATGCCGGCCGGCGCCGGGCCGGGGACGGCGCTCACCGTCGCCGTCTTCGGCTATCCCGCCGAGATCGCCCCGGTGCCCGGCGCGGACGTGGGGGAGCTCGTGGTGGCCGCCGACGGCGCCCTGGTGGTACGCCGGCAACCGGACGGGCGCTCGACCGGCGGGGCCCGGCTGTACTTCCCGATCCGCACCCCGAACCGGCCCGGCCGGCACCGGCTGCGCTGCGGGATCTACTGCCGGGGGACGCTGTTGCAGTCCCGGATGGTCAGCCTGGTCGTCGGGGCGGCCGGTCCGCACGGGGCGGTGGTGGACTACGCGGTGGACACCCGGCTCGACCCGCGGGAGCTGTCCCGGCTGGCCGACCTGGACCTGTCCATCTTCGTCAACGACAACGGGCCGGGCACGCACGGCTTCCGCTTCCTCGGCGCGGGCGGCGAGATCAAACAGGACACCGCGCTCGACGCGCAGGCGTTGCAGGATCTGGTCACCACCGCCCGCCGCACGCTGCGCCGGATCAGTTGGGGCAGCGACGACGAGTACCGGCGGGGGCTCACCTTCCGGTACGACCGGACCCCACCGGACCCGACCGAGGACCTGATCGACCTGGCCTGCACCGGGTACGCGCTGTGGACGGCGATCGCCGGCGAGCTGGCCGGGCCGACCGCGCAGCCCGGCGTGTCCCCGCTGCGGCTGCTGCGGGACCGGCTGCGCCGGCCCGGCGTGGTGGAGCTGGCCAGCCGGGCGAGCGCGCGGATGGTCGTCCCCGCCGCCCTCTTCTACGACCACCCGCTCGACCAAGGGCTGCGGTTGACCCTGTGCCCGACCGCCGGGGCGGCCCTGCGCGCCGGCGTCGACCTCACCCGGGAGCCGTGCTTCCAGGGCGAGTGTCCCTCGTACGGGGACCGGTCGGTGGTCTGCCCGGCCGGGTTCTGGGGCTTCCGGCACGAGCTCGGCCTGCCCCGTTCGGCCCTGTCGGCGCACCCGGCCCGGGGAAAGCCGCACGACGTGGGTAGCGGCGGGCACCTCATCCGGTGCGGCGGGCGGCCCCGGTGCGTGGTGGGCATCTCGCAGGAGTTCGCCGGCCCCCACCCGAGCTGGGTGCGCGGCCTGGGCAGCCCGGAGTCGCAACTGCACGCCGACCGGGAGGGCATGCTCGCCGCGTTGCGGGCGGCGGAGCCGGTGACCCAGCTCGTCTACTTCTTCTGTCACGGGGCGATCGTCGACGGGGAGCCGCTGCTGCTGGTCGGTCCGCCGGAGGCGTCCGGGATCAGCTACCTGCAGATCGCCGACGGCGACGTGTACTGGCCCGAGGGGCGGCCACTGGTGTTCCTCAACGGCTGCCGGACGGCCGCCGTCGAGCCCCGCTACGCGATGTCCTTCGTGGACGCGTTCGTCACCCGGGCGCTCGCCTCCGGCGTCATCGGCACCGAGATCGTCACGTACGAGTCGCTGGCCGAGACGTTCGGCCGGCTGGTCCTGGACGCCTTCGTCAACCGGCGGGAGTCGATCGGTCGGGCGGTGCGCTCCGCCCGGCTGGCCCTGCTCGCGGCCGGTAACCCGCTCGGGCTGATCTACGTCGCGTACGCCCCGCCGAACCTGCGGCTCGACGGGCCGGTCGGGGTCAGCCCCGGGCCCGCCGGTTGATCTCCGGGGCGTCCATCGGGCGGCTGCCGTCGCTGCCGAGCTGGCCGTCCAGCGGTGGCCGTCGGCCGTCCAGGAACCACGCCATCGTCCAGCCCCGCTGGGTCAGCACCAGCACGACCAGCAGGAGGAAGTACCCGAAGAAGCCGATCGCCAGCCCCAGGCCGTACGCGGCGAACAGGTCGGTCTGCTCGGGGAAGAGGGTGAGCGCCACGCCCCCGCCCAGCGCGCCCAGGATCGAGGCGACGTCGGCGAGCCGTATCTCGGCCCGGTGCCGGTTCACGAAGTACGTGAACCACCCGATCACCACACCGAACGCCAGCGCTCCCCACTGCGCCAGGACCATGAGCACCCCTCACCCTCGTCAGGATCCGGCGGACCGGACCGCCCAGCGGAACGACACGACCGCGCCGACGCCGGTGAGCAGGCCGAGCGCCGCCCACGGCAGCCCGGACGGGCCGGTGTTGGCCTGCACCACCAGGCCGGCCGCGACCAGCAGCGCCAACCCCGGCCAGGTGGCGGCGAGCCGGCCGGTACGCGAGCCCAGCCACCAGCCCAGCACGAAGCCGAACGCGACGGCGCCCACCTCGACCATTGCCGCCCTCTCCGATGTCGACGGTTCCGCGGTGCCGACCGTATCGCTCCCGTCCGACGCCGGCCGCCCCGGGCGCTCCGGCGCCGCCACCGACCCGGCCTGAGCCGGTACCGCCGGCGGTCAGGAGCCGCCGGCCGGGCGGCCGGCGCAGCGCGGATCCTGGGCGGCGACCGGCCGGCGGGGCGTCATCCAGTCCAGGGTGGTCTCCTCCACCGGCCAGCCGTGCACCGACACCACGCTGAACGGCGCGCGGGCGACCTCCGGGCAGAGGGTCTGCGTCCGGACCCGACCGTTGGGCAGGAACCGCACCGTGCCGCCCTGGTCCAGCAGCACCGTCGCGGTGTCGGTCATGGTGATCAACTGACCGAGCGCGACCTCGTCCGGCATCTGGTCGCTGTCGGTCGCCGCCACCTCCACCGCGGCGTCCGGCAGCACCGGGACGCGCAGGAACACCGCGCCCATCACCAGCGGCAGGGCCGCGGCGACCGTGTAGGCCAGGCCGTGGGTGAGCGCCGGCGCGATCCAGCCCGGGATCGGCCCGGTCAGCACCGGACCGGCGGCCGGCGGCACCGCGAGCAGCACGGCGGTGGTCCATTCACCCGTCGTCGCCGCCGCCCAGACGGCCGGGCCGAGCACCGCGTACGTCAGCACGCCCGCCGCCACCGGCAGCGCCGTGCCGACCAGCAGGAGCCGGGTGGGGTGCTCCGGGTACAGGTAGCGGGTGCGCAGGGCGAGCAGCCAGAGGGCGAGCATCAGCAGCGTCGGCAGGAAACGCAGTTGCCAGGTGAGCGCGGCCAGCACCACCGCCCCGGTGAGCACCCAGCCGGGGGTGCGGGCGGTGCCGGAGGCCAGCAGCGAACGTTCCGGGTCGAACCGTTCCGGCGCGCTCAGCCGCAGCAGCCGGCCGAGCACCCCGACCACCAGCACGGCCAGCGGCCCCGCCCAGACCAGCGCGATGAGCAGGGCGCTGAGCATCCCGAGCGGACTGACGTACTGCACCAGCAGCAGCATCGTGGACATGTCCTGCCGGCTGAGCTGCCACAGCCGCAGCACCAGCAGCAGGACGGGGAACGCCGGCAGGAGCGTCAGCAGCCACTGTTGCGCCTGCCGCGCCCCGGCGGCACGGCGCGGGCGGGCGCTCTTGCCGGGGCCGGCGGTGATCCGGGGTGACCCGGCGGCGGTAGCGCGAACCTCTCCCACGGCCACTGCCGTACCTCCACGTTCCTCGGCTCGGGCTGCTGCTCCTCCGCCACCGGCTGGGGCAGGTTGTACGGCTGCTGCCAGCGCAGGTTGGCGTCGTACGCGTCCTCCCAGCTCCGGTCGGCGGGGTCGGTGCCCGAGGCGTGCAGCGCGAGATCCACCAGATCACGCAGGGGCCGGTTGGCGGCGTTGACCCCCCATTTTTCCTGCGGGGACGAGCCGATGTCCCAGTGGCGCAGTGGTTTGGGGCCGACCAGGGTGGCGGGGAACGGGTTGTCGCCCTGCCGGCCGGTGACGAAACCGGCCAGGATCGCCGCGTCCGTGGTGACCGCGTCGACGGCGCCGTCGTAGAGGGCCTGGACGCACTCGCTGATCCGGTTGCGACCGACCGGCCGGGTGCCGGCCTCCCGGAGCCGGGCCTGCGAGGTCGAGGTGGTCAGCGTGCACACCCGCCGACCCTGGAGGTCCTCCAGGCTGCTCACCGGGCCCTTCTCGGTGGCGGCCGTGATCACCGACTGCTCGGTGTGCAGGTACGGCGCGGAGAACAGCGCGCCCTCCTTCTCGCGTTCCTCGGTGATGCTGTAGGAGGCGATCACCAGGTCGACGGCGACGAACCGGTCCCGGTAGAAGGCCTGGCGGCGGGCCCGGTCCTCGCTCTCGATCGGCAGCAGCACCACCTGGCTGCGCTCGAAGCCGAGGTAGCCGGCGATCAGGTAGGCGATGTCGATGTCGAACCCGCGCCAGCCGCCGCCGGCGAGGGACTGCGCGACGCCGGGCTGGTCGTCCTTGACGCCGATCAGCAGCTCGTGTTTGCCCTTGAGACCGGCCTGCTCCAGCAGCTCGTCCCGGGTGGGCGGGCCGAAGCCGAGCACGACCGGGACCAGGGCCACCGCCAGCAGGGTCAGCACGACCGTCAACGCCACCAGCCGGAGCCGGGGCGCGCGCGCCCACGCCGTGCCCGCCGGAACCGTGCCCGCCGGTGGTGGCCCGCTCTCCTGACTCACCCTGGTCCTCCCCGCTGCCGGTCCCGGTCGTCGACCTTCCATTGTGGTCGGCGACGACTGGTCGGGGGAGGGGCCGGAGGGTCAGTCCCGGCCGGGCCGCCGGCTGACCAGCGTGGTCAGCGAGCGGGGCGCCAGCTCGACCGTCGGGTGGGGTCCGCGCCGGGTGACCGCGTCGGGCACGGGCGCGAGGTCGTGGCTGGCGTCGGTCCGGTAGACGGTCGGCCGGGCCAGGTCGACGGTGGTGGAGACGGTCGTGTCGGTGGTGTTGACGACCTGGACGACCTCGGAGCCGTCGACGTTGCGGTACGCGGAGACCTTCAGGCCGTCCTGCGGGCCGTGCGCTCCGATCCGGACCGCGCCGGGGCGGACGAACCGACTGTACGCGGCGAACGCGTAGAGGCGGGACGACACGCGGAAGGTGTCGTTGGCGTCGTCGACCTGGATCAGGGCGGCCGTCGCGCCCCGGGAGGACCCGAGCCAGTAGACGAAGGCGCTGCTGTCGGCCAGCGCCAGGGTGTCGTGGATCCGCAGCGCGACCCGGATGCCGTCGGTCTCCTTGCCGCTGTCCCAGGCCTCGTTCCAGCCGTCGGCGACACTGGACGGGGCCCACTCCGACATCCAGGTCCGGGCGGTGGTGGGCAGCGGCCGGTCCGCCGGGCTGGCGTAGCCGTGCCCGGTGAACAGGGACAGGTGCCGGCGGGCCTCCGGGTCCGCCTCGACGGCCCGGGCGTACGGGTCGGACTGCTGCCAGCCGAACGAGTCGCAGCAGGCCACCCGTACCCCGGCGGACCGGGCGATCGGGCCGAGCACCTTGAGGAACTCGGTGGCCTGGGCCGGGGTGAACCGCATCGAGGCGTACGGGGCGGTCCAGTCGGGCTCGTTGGTGAACCCGAGCTCGTCGATCCGGATGCCTTCCTGGCGGTAGAACCGGGTGTACTGCACCAGGTAGCGGGCGTACGCCTCGCGCCAGTCGCCGCTGGCGCAGGAGACGCCCTGGAGGCCGCAGAGCTGGCCGCCGTTGATGTCGACGCCGTTGTCCTTCATGTACCCGGGGGCGCTCCAGGCGTCGGCGTAGAACCGGTCGACGCCGCGCCTGCGGGCCTCCTTGACGTACCAGACCTGGCCGCCGTCCCAGCCGTCCCACCGGTAGTCCGGGGTGGCGTCCGGGCCGCCGGGGTCGGTGGGCTGGATGGACAGCATCTTGTCGTACTCGGTGGTCGCCGACGAGCCGATGCCGAGGCGCAGGATGGTCGGGGCCGCGCCGACGCGGCGGTCCAGGAGCAGGTCGAGGGCGGCCTCCCGCTTCTGCTCGGACAGGTTGTGCACCAGCGAGCCGCGCTGGAAGGCGATCGAGTAGCCGAAGCCGTCGATGGTCTGGTGCCGCTCACCGCGGTCGAGGTCGATGCCGGCCGGGGGGCCGGCGTGCGCGGGCGCGGTCGTCAGGACGGCGGCGACCACGACGGCGGTCACCAGGCTGGGGGAGCGGAGCACGGGGACTCTCCTTCGACGCCGGACCGCTGCGCCCGGCAGGCGCGAGCACCCGATCGTATTTGCCAACGTGGATACGATACCGGAGGTGGCGCGTGCGGAGCGACCGGCGGCGGACATGAGCGTGCGGCGGCGTCCGGCTGCCGCCGGCACGTCGCCGCCGCTCTGACCGTCTCCCACCGTCGCAGCCTTCGGGCGGTACGCCAGCGGGGACCTGGCTCGACCGAACCGGCCTGCGCCGTCGGTCCGTGCTGCTTCGCATGATGCCCGCTTCCGGGTCGGCCAAACCTGGTAGGTGTGGAGAACTCCACCCTTCGGTGGTCCCGGCGTGGACCCGGCCGTCGCCGGGTATGGGGCGGGCATGGAGCACTACACGATCGCCACCGTCGCCGAGCAGAGCCCGGACTTCCGGCGGGTGCTGTGGACCGGTGAGCAGACCCAACTCGTCATCATGACCATCCCACCGGGCGGGGAGATCGGCGAGGAGGTGCACGAGGGCATCGACCAGATCCTGACCTTCGTCAGCGGCACGGCCGAGGCGCGGGTCGGCGGCGAGACGAAGGCCGTCGTCCAGGGCGACCTGGTGGTGGTGCCGGCCGGCACCCGGCACAACTTCGTCAACACCGGGCCGAACCCGCTGGTCCTGTACACCGTCTACGGTCCGCCCGAGCACGCCGACCAGGCCGTGCACCGGACCAAGGAGGAGGCCGACGAGATGGAGGCCGCCGGCAGGGACGAGCCACCCACCGCCTGAGGCGGGCCTGAACGCGGCGGATCGGGGTACGCCGGCCGGGTGGACCGGCCGGCCATCTCCGACTACGGCTTCCTCTCCGACTGCCGCTCCGGCGCGCTGGTCGGTCGGGACGGCTCGGTCGACTGGTGGTGCCCGGACCGGTTCGACTCGCCGGCGGTGCTCGGCCGGCTCCTCGACGACGCCGCCGGGTCGTGGCGGCTCGCCCCGGTCGCCCCGAGCCGGGTGGAGCGGGCGTACCTGGCGGACACCCTGGTGCTGCGGACCGTCCACCACACCCCGGAGGGCAGCGTGGCGGTCACCGACGCGCTGGCCGCCGAGCCGGGGGCCCGCGGGCACCAGCTCGGCCTGAACTCGCCGGCCGTGCTGGTCCGGGTGGTCGAGGGCCTGACCGGCCGGGTGCCGATGCGGCTGGACCTCACCCCCCGCCCCGAGTACGGGCTGCTCACGCCGTACCTGCGGGAACTGCCCGACGGCGGGGTGCGCGCCGAGGCCGGCCCGGTGGCGCTGGTGCTGCGCGGCGGGGTCCCGCTGCGGGCCGACCACGACCGGGTCCGCGCCGACTTCGCCGTCTCCGCCGGTCAGCGGATCGGCTTCGACCTGGCGTACGCGTCGGTCTACCGGGGTGAGCCGGCCCGGCTGGACCCGGTCGCCGCGCTCGCCGACACCGTGCTGGCCTGGCAGGCGTTCCGCGCGACGCACCACTACCGGGGCCGGCACGCCGGGCTGGTCCGGCACAGCGCCACCGTGTTGCAGGGGCTCACGTACGCCCGCAGCGGCGCGGCGGCCGCCGCTCTCACCACGTCGCTGCCCGAGCGGCTCGGCGGGGACCGCAACTACGACTACCGCTACTCGTGGCTGCGCGACTTCGCGATGACCCTGCACGCGCTCTGGGTGGCCGCCTGCCCGGACGAGACGTCCCGCCTCTTCGCCTGGGCGGCCCGGTCGATCGGCCGGCTCGGGTCGGCTCCGGTGCCGGTGCTGTTCGGCCTGGAGGGGGAACGGGAGCTGGCCGAGCACGACTACGCGCAACTGCGCGGCTTCGCGGGCAGCCGGCCGGTGCGGGTCGGCAACGACGCCTGGCGGCAGCGGCAACTGGACGTGCCCGGTGAGCTGGTGTCGGCGGTGTGGCGGCTGCGCGACCAGCTCGGCGAGCGGCTGGACCCGGAGGTGCGGGAGATGGTGGTCGGGTTGACCGAGCAGGTCGCCGCGACCTGGCGGCTGCCCGACCGGGGCATGTGGGAGCTGCGGGACGACGAGCGGCACCACCTGTCGTCCAAGGCGTTGTGCTGGGTGACCATGGACCTCGCGGTACGGCTCGCGCCGCGCCTCGGACGCGGGGCCGACCCGGCCCGGTGGGCGGCGGTCCGCGACGAGATCCGGGCGACGGTGCTGGAACGCGGCTGGAACGAGCGGGTCGGCGCGTACACCGGCGCGTTCGGCTCCGACGAGCTGGACGCCTCCGTCCTCTACCTGCCCGTGGTGCGGTTCCTGCCGGCCACCGACCCCCGGATGCGGGCCACCGTCGCGGCGGTGCAACGGCAGCTCGGCGCGCCGGGCGGGCTGGTCCGGCGCTGGGCCGGGGACCCGGGCGGGTTCCTGCTCTGCTCGTTCTGGCTGACGCAGTGCCTGGCGTTGGCCGGTGAGCGGACCGGGGCCGAGGCGGTCTTCGCCGGGGCCGTCGGGCACGCCAACGACGTCGGGCTGCTCGCCGAGCAGGTGGACCCGGTCACCGGCGCTCAGCTCGGCAACTTCCCCCAGGCGTTGTCCCACATCGGGCTGGTCAACGCGGCCTGGCGGCTCACCGAGCCCGGGGCTGACTGACCGCCCGCCGACTAGGTGGCACGGCGCTGCCCGTGGCGGCCGGTCGGCGCTGCCGGCGGCCGGGCTCGCCGGGCGGCCCGGCGGAACCGGCGGCCACTCTGCCGGCATGGGCGGGCACGTCCCGGGTACGTCGGGGCCATGAACGACTCCGACCAGCCCACCGTCACGCTCTCCGGCGAGGTCCGGATGCCGCTGCTCGGCTTCGGCACCTGGCAGTTGACCGGGTCGGCCGGGCGGGACGCCGTCCTGGCCGCCCTGGACGCCGGCTACCGGCACCTCGACACCGCCACCATGTACGGCAACGAGTCCGAGGTCGGCCAGGCGCTGCGGGACAGCGGCCTGCGGCGGGAGGACGTCTTCGTCACCACCAAGATCCCGGCCGAACGGGTGGGCCGGGAACGGGAGACGCTGGAGGCGAGCCTGGCCGCGCTCGGCGTCGACCACCTCGACCTCTGGCTGATCCACTGGCCCCCGGCCGACGACGGGGTGGGCATGTGGCAGCGGCTGCTGGAGCTGCGGGACGAGGGGCTGACCCGGGCGGTCGGGGTGAGCAACTACGCCACCACGCAACTGGACGAGCTGATCGGGCGGACCGCCGAGGCGCCCGCGGTCAACCAGATCCGCTGGGCGCCGGCGCTGTACGACGCCGCGCGGCTGGCCGAGCACCGGGAACGCGGCATCGTGCTGGAGGGCTACAGCCCGTTCAGGTCCACCGACCTGGGTGACCCGGCGCTGACCCGGATCGCCGAGGCGCACGGGGTCACCCCGGCCCAGGTGGTGCTGCGCTGGCACGTCGACCACGAGATCGTGGTGATTCCGAAGTCGGCCACGCCCGACCGGATCCGCGCCAACGCCGAGATCTTCACCTTCTCCCTCACCCCCGACGAGCTGCGCGCCGTCGACGCGCTGGGGGCGTGACGGGGGGACCCGGATCGGCCGGGTCCCCCCGTCAGCCGTCAGGCGCGGGAGCAGGCGGCGCCGTTGAGGCTGAAGCTGCCCGGCGCGGAGTAGCCGCCGCTCATCGACACCTGGTGGCCGAAGTTGACCGACGACCGGGCGGGGATGCTGCTGTTGTGGCTCACCGGTCGGGCGGTCACCGTGCTGCCGCTCTGGGTCACCGTGGCGTTCCACGCGCTGGTGACCTGGTGCCCGGACGGCAGGGCGTAGGTCAGGGTCCAGCCGTTGATCGCGTTGGAGCCGTTGTTGGTGACGGTCACCTCGGCGGTGTAGCCGTTGTTCCAGGTGTTGGCGACCCACTTCACCGCGCAGGAGCCACCGCCGGACGGCGGCGGGGTGGTCGGGTTCGGGTTGGTGTTGCCGCCGCCGTTGACGTTGGCCGAGAAGGAGTTCACCGCCAGGCCGACACCGCCGGACCACGGCTCGAAACCGGCCTGGATGCTGGTCAGGTACCACGAGTTGGTGATCGCGCCCCGGTTGCGCGTGTCGTTGATGAAGTCCAGGACGCTGAAGTTCAGGCTGCTGATGGCCGACGGCGCGACGTACGAGATGACGTTGTTGCTGCCGTTGCTGCCCTGCCAGACCTCCCAGGTCCGACCGACCAGGTTGGTGCTGCCGACGCGCGAGCCGATCGGCTGGATCGAGCCCTGCCGGTTCAGCCAGATCATGATCTCCATCTGGTTCACCCCGTCCCGCTTGGGCGACGGGTCGAGCCAGATGTCGTACGAGGCGTTGTAGGTGGCCCCGCTGACGTAGTTGTAGCTGATGTTGCTGGTCGCGCTGCTGATCTGGCTGACCTGCATCGGCAGGTTGGTGCCGGGGGAGCAGTTGGTGTAATGGCAGCCGAAGAAGACCGACGGGTACGCGGTGGGCGCGCCGTTGGTGGGGGCGCTGCCGTCCTGGCGGGTGATCTGGAAGCCGGTGCTGGTGACGTTGAGGCACTGCTGGGCGGTGGTGCCCCAGCGGTTGTTCTGCACCACGTACCGGTTCTGGATCACGGTCGAGCCGTACTGCTCGCAGATCTGGGTGTCGGCGGACGCGCTGCCGCCGAGGGCGACGGCGACGATCGAGCCGGCCGCGAGCAGCCCGGCCGCCGCGAGGGCGCGGAGGGTACGTTTCATCTGTTCGTAGCTCCTTGACTCGGCGTGGGGGCGCCGGAGCCTGCCGGTGGTGGTGAGGCTGCGGGAGCGCTCCCAGTGTCTGTCGACAGATTTACATGGCTGAAACGGCTACGCAACCGGACCCGGGCGGCGGGCGCGGGACCGGCCCGTCCGCCCGCCGGAAGGGAAGATCCGCGCCATCCGATCGGATCTTCCCTGCGTCGATTGCGGGGAGTAGTCTCTTGCCTTCAACGCGTGCCGCTCCCCTCGGAGGCGTACACCAGCATGGCTGGATCCCCCCTGCGCATTCTCGTCGTCGGCGCGGGCATCGCCGGCCTGGCGGTGGCCCGGGCGCTGCGGTTGGCGGGCTTCCGCCCGGACGTGATCGAGAAACTGCCCACCGGCGAACCCCACGACAGCGGCCTCTACCTGCCCGGCAACGCCGCCCGCGCGCTCCGCGGACTCGGCCTCGACCTGCCGGTACGACCCCTCGGGCAGGTGATCCACCGGCAGCGGTTCCTCGACTCGACCGGCAGCCCGCTCTGCGAGGTCGACCTGACCGGTCTCTGGGCGGGCGTCGGCGAGTGCCGGGCCCTGCCCCGCGGCGACCTGCACCGGGTGCTGCTCACCGGGGCCGGCGGCGCGGTCCGGCACGGCGTCGAGGTCCGTACCCTCGAGGTGGCTGCCGGCACGGTCACCGTGACCTTCCACGACGACGCCGTCGCCGAGTACGACCTGGTGATCGGGGCGGACGGGCCACGCTCGGCGGTACGCGCGCTGGCCGCGCTGGGTGGCCCGGCCCGCCCGGCCGGGCAGATCGTCTACCGGGGCATGGTCCGGGGCGGCCCGCCGCTCGCCGAGTGGACCGCCCTGCTCGGCCAGCGGGCCGGTCTCGTGGTGATGCCGGTCGGCGGCGGCCGGCTCTACTGGTACGCCGACGAGGCCGGCGTCCGGCCGCCGGCCGACCCGACGGCCCGGCTGCGCGAGGTCTTCGGCGGGTACGGCGGACCGGCGCCCCGGGTGCTCGACGCGCTGACCGACGTGCACGTCGGCGTCACCTGCGAGGTCGAGCTGGGACGCTGGTCCCGGGGCCGGGTGGTGCTGGTCGGGGACGCGGCGCACGCCACCACGCCCACCCTGGCCCAGGGCGCGGCGATGGCGCTGGAGGACGCGGTGGTGCTGGCCGAGTCGCTGGCCGCCACGCCCAGCGTCGAGGCGGCCCTGATCGCGTACGAGAGTCGGCGGCGGCCCCGGACCAAGTGGGTGCGCGACCGTACCCGGGACCGGGACCGCACCCGGGACGTGCCGCCGGCCCTGCGCGACCCGTTGCTGCGCGGCCGGGGTGGCCGGATCTTCCAGGAGCACTACCGGCTGCTGGTGGACCCGCTCTGACCTCCCGCCACCCGGCGGGGCACGCCCACCTGCCGGGGACTATCCTTCCATCGGACTACGGCTCGCTATTACCAGCGCGTGCCGAGCGGGACGAACGAGAACCGGAGGCCACTCGTGACCACCGTCGCACCGAAGCCGGTCGTGACCCGGCCCTGGCCGGTCCGGGAGCCGGTGAAGGGCTCGGCCCTCGCGCGGATGCTGCGAACCACGGACGCGAAGCAGATCGGGATCATGTACATGGTCACCGCGTTCGCGTTCTTCATGATCGGTGGCCTGATGGCCCTGATCCTGCGTGCCGAGCTGGCCCGCCCCGGGCTGCAGTTCCTCTCGCCTGAGCAGTACAACCAGCTCTTCACCATGCACGGCACGGTCATGCTGCTGTTCTTCGCGACGCCCATCGTGTTCGCCTTCGCGAACTACGTGGTGCCGTTGCAGATCGGCGCGCCGGACGTGTCGTTCCCCCGGCTCAACAGCTTCGCCTACTGGCTGTTCCTCTTCGGCGGCACGATGGCCGTGGCCGGCTTCCTCAGCCCCGGTGGCGCGGCCGACTTCGGCTGGACGGCGTACACGCCGCTGAGCACCGAGGCCCACTCGCCCGGCATCGGCGCGAACATGTGGGTCGTCGGTCTGGCCATCTCGGGTCTGGGCTCGATCCTCGGCGCGGTGAACCTGATCACCACGATCCTGACCCTGCGCGCCCCGGGCATGACCATGTTCCGGATGCCGATCTTCACCTGGAACATGCTGGTCACCAGCCTCCTGGTGATCCTGGTCTTCCCGCTGCTGGCCGCCGCGCTCTTCGCGCTGGCCGCCGACCGCATCCTCGGCGCGCACGTGTTCGCCCCCGAGACCGGCGGCCCGATGCTGTGGCAGCACCTCTTCTGGTTCTTCGGGCACCCCGAGGTGTACATCATCGCGCTGCCGTTCTTCGGCATCATCACCGAGATCATCCCGGTCTTCTCCCGCAAGCCGATCTTCGGTTACAAGGGCCTGGTCGCGGCGACCATCGCCATCGCCGGCCTGTCGATGAGCGTCTGGGCGCACCACATGTTCGCCACCGGCCAGGTGCTGCTGCCGTTCTTCAGCTTCCTGAGCTTCCTGATCGCCGTGCCGACCGGCATGAAGTTCTTCAACTGGATCGGCACCATGTGGCGGGGCCAGATCAGCTTCGAGACGCCGATGCTGTTCGCGCTGGGCTTCCTGGTCACCTTCCTCTTCGGTGGCCTGACCGGCGTCATCCTGGCCAGCCCGCCGCTGGACTTCCACCTGCACGACTCGTACTTCGTGGTGGCGCACTTCCACTACGTGCTGTTCGGCACGATCGTGTTCGCGGTGTTCGGCGGCATCTACTTCTGGTTCCCGAAGATGTTCGGCCGGATGCTCGACGACCGGCTCGGCAAGGTGCACTTCTGGCTGACCACGATCGGCTTCCACACCACGTTCCTGGTGCAGCACTGGCTGGGCAACGAGGGCATGCCCCGGCGGTACGCCGACTACCTGGCCACCGACGGCTTCACCACGCTGAACATGATCTCCACCATCGGCGCGTTCATCACCGGCGTGTCGACCCTGCCGTTCATCTACAACTGTTGGAAGTCGTACAAGACCGGCCCGGTGGTCGAGGTGGACGACCCGTGGGGTCACGGCAACTCGCTGGAGTGGGCGACGAGCTGCCCGCCGCCGCTGCGCAACTTCGACCGGATGCCCCGGATCCGCTCCGAGCGGCCGGCGTTCGACGCGAAGTTCCCCGAGCTGGCCGCCGGGCAGTCCCTCGCCGGCCCGCCCGAGGGCGGCGCCAAGCCGCTGACCAGCGAGTCCGACGGTGGCGCGCGGTACCGCGAGGACGTCGAGAGCGACATCGACCGGCACTGACCCGACCAGCTCGCGCACGGGCGTCGTACCCACCCGGGTACGGCGCCCGTCGCCGTCGAGCCCGTGCGGTGTCCGGGGGTGACGGATCGGACGTGAGGTGGACCATGGCGACGCGGTTGTGGAATAGTCGCCGCGTGGGCCACGGCATCGAGGTGACCGAGCTGTTCGGCATCGGCACGAAGTACGAGATCGCGTGCAGCCGGCGGCAACGGCTGACGATCGTGCATCTCAAGGACGGCCGCCGCGAGCTGTACGCCTTCGAGGACGGCGGCAACGCGGACGAGCCGAGCGCCGTGATCCATCTCGACGAGGACGAGGCGCGTCGGGTGGCCGCCGTGCTCCTCGGCACCTACTTCCAGGACTGAGCCGCCGATGAGCGCCGAACTCGTCGCCCTGGGGGCGGCCGGGGTCGCCGCCGGTCTGCTCGCCCGGGGCGGACGGCGGCTCGCGTTGCCGACCATCCCGGCCTTCATGGCCGCCGGCATCATCCTCGGGCCCTCGGTGACCGGGATCGTCGGCCACCCGGAGGACATCGAGCTGGTCGCCAAGATCGGCCTGGTGGTGCTCCTGTTCCACCTCGGCATCGATTTCCCGGCCGAGCAGGTGCTCGCCAGCGGCCGACGGATGCTGCTGGCCGCCTTCGCCTACATCGGTCTCAACGTCGGCGGCGGCCTGGCGCTGGGCTTCGGCATCGGCTGGGGCGCCCCCGAGGCGCTGGTCATCGCCGGCGCGGTGGGCATCTCGTCCTCGGCGATCGTGACGAAACTGCTCGTCGAGCTGAGACGGCTGACCAACGCGGAGACCCCGGTCATCCTCGGGGTCATCGTCGTCGAGGACATCTTCCTCGCGCTCTACCTGGGGCTGCTCGGGCCGGTGCTCGGCGGCGCCACCTCCCCGGCGGCGATGCTCGGCGAGCTCGGCCTGACCTTCGGCTTCATCCTCGGTCTGCTGCTGCTGGCCCGCTTCGGCGCCCGCGCCGTGCACGCGATCGTCCGCTCGGACGAGGACGAGCTGGTCACCGTCATCGCCATCGGCCTGGCCATCCTGGTCGCCGGGTTCGCCGAGCAACTCGGGGTCTCCGACGCGATCGGCGCGCTGATGATCGGCCTGGTGGTGTCCCGCACCGCGGCCAAGCACCAGATCGAGCGGCTGATCCTGCCGGTCCGGGACGCGTTCGCCGCGATCTTCTTCGTGGTCTTCGGGGCGACCATCCAGCTCGACGCCCTCGGGCCGGTCCTGCTGCCGGTCGCCGCGGCGGTGGCGTTGTCCCTGGTGATGAACGTGCTCGGCGGCGTGGTGCTGGCCCGCTCGCACGGGCTCAACCAGCGGTCCGCCGCCAACGCGGCGCTGGTGCTGCTCGGCCGGGGCGAGTTCTCGCTGATCCTGGCCACCCTGGCGATCACCGCCGGGCTGGACGAGCGGATCGGGCCGTTCGTGGCGCTCTACGTGCTGGTGCTCGCCCTGGTCGGGCCGATCCTCGCGGCCCGCTCCCACCGGCTGTCCGTGGTGCTGCCCAACTGGCTGCTCGGCGGCAGCTTCCGCTACGTGGGGCAGGAGACGATGGTGCGTTCCTGCGTCCACACCGAGGTGGCAGCGGCCGAGCCGGTCTCCGACGGCTGCGCGGACTGCCGGGCCACCGGCGACTCGTGGGTGCACCTGCGGTCCTGCCTGACCTGCGGGTACGTCGGCTGCTGCGACGACTCGCCGAACACGCACGCCACCCGGCACCACGAGACGACGGGGCACCCGGCCATCGTCTCGATCGAGCCGGGCGAGTCCTGGCGCTACTGCTACGTCGACAAGGTCCTGGCTCCCGGGGCGACGGGCCCGCGCCGGGACGCCCCGCCCGTCTCGCCGGGCTGAGCCCCGAGCCCGTCGGCCCGATTCTGGGCCCCGAGACCGTCGGCCCGGTCCGCGCCGGACCGCGGGCGGTCCCAGGGGGCTCGGACCGCCCGGCCGGGCTGCGGGCCGCGTGGGGCTTCAGCCCGGGCGGCCGGCCGTCGGCGCGTCGCCGCCGCCGGTCAGGGGGAGCAGGACGCGGAAGACCGCGCCTGCGGGCGTCGAGGCCACCTGGATGTCCCCGTGGTGCCGGCGGCCGGCTCAGCGGGTGGCGGCGGTCCCGATCCCGGCGGGCTCGTCACCGGACGCCCCGACGGCGGCGGACCCGGTGGTGGTCGGCTCGGCGGCGGGCCCCGTGGCGGTCGACCCGGTGGCGGCCGGTGCGGTGGTGGGCTCGCGGTGGCGCAGGACGGTCGGGAGGACGGCCAGGGCGACCAGCAACCCGATCAGCCCGGTCACCGCGAACCCCCAGGCGGGCGCGGACCGGTCGATGACCGCGCCGGCCAGCGGCGCGCCGACGGCGACGCCCACGGTGATCGCCGAACCGTGCAGGCCCATCGCCTCGCCGCGTACCGCGGCCGGGGTGAGCCGGCTCACCGCGTCGGCGGTCGCCGCCATGGTCGGCGCGCAGAGCATCCCGGCGGGGAACAGGGCCAGACAGACCAGCCACCAGTGCGACCCGGCCAACCCGATCGGCACGGTGCACGCGCCCAGCGCGGCGAGCAGCAGCGCCGGTGACGCCGGGCGGCTCAACGCGCCGTACGCGAACCCGCCGAGCAGCGAGGCGACCGCCCAGACGGTCAGCACGACCCCCGTCCAGCCCACCTCGCCGCCGTCGCGCAGCACCGCCACCACGGCGACGTCGGTGCCACCGAGCACCACCGTGCTGGCGGAGCTGACGGCCAGCACGGCGACCAGCCGGGGGGTCAGCCACTGCCGGCGGGGCACCCGGGCGGGCGGCCCGGCGCGCTCCTCGTCGGCGGTGCGGATCGGCGGGTTCAACGCGAGCAGCGCGAGCCCGGCGACGACGATGCCGCCGCCCACCGCGTAGAGGGTCAGCCGGGGCGAGACGGCGGTGGACAGCGCCACCGCCAGGGCCGGCCCGACCATGAACGACAACTCCACCGACATGGAGTCCAGCGCGTACGCGGGACGTCGGCGGTCCTCGGGTACGAGCGCCGCGATGGACTGCCGGATCACCGAGAAGATCGGCAGGGCGAGCAGCCCGGCGACGAACGCCGCCGGAAGCAGCAGCGGGTACGGCAACTGGGGCGCGGTCGCCCAGAACGCCGCCTCGGCGGACGTGGTCAGCACCAGGACGGGGGTCAGGCCCCGCCGGTCGACCAGCCGCCCCAGCAGCGGCGCGCCGAACGCCGCGCCGACCGTCGCGGCGGCGCCGACCAGACCGGCCGCGCCGTACCCGCGGTCGAGCTCCAGCAGGACGTAGAAGGTGAGCGCCACGCCCGCGGCGGTGTGCGGGACGCGGGCGAGCACCGACACCAGCAGCAGCGGCCGGATGCCGGGTAACGCGAGCGCGGCCCGGTAAGGCTTCAGGTTCATGACGGTCCGTACCTCCGGCGCACATCGTCGTTCCCCGGGGCGGTAACCGCCAACGGAATACCAGCTATGCGGCGTTGATCACAGGGTCGCCGTGCAGGGTCACCCCGGCGCCGTCCATCGCCCGCAGCGCCACGTCGGTGGTGGCCGGGGCGACCGCGGCGGTCAGCTCCAACAGCACGCGGGTGGCGAAACCCTCCCGGGCGGCGTCCAGCGCGGTGGCCCGTACGCAGTGGTCGGTGGCGATGCCGACCAGGTCGACCCGGTCCACCCCGTGCCGGCGCAGCCAGTCGGCCAGGCGCTCACCGTCGGCGGCGTGCCCCTCGAAACCCGAGTACGCGGCGGCGTGCTCGCCCTTGTGGAAGACCGCCTCGATCCGGGAGGTGTCCAGCTCGGGGTGGAACTCCGAGCCGGCGGTGCCCACCACGCAGTGCCGGGGCCAGGAGTCGACGAAGTCCGGCGGGTCACCGAAGTGCGCCCCCGGGTCGACGTGGTAGTCCTTCGTGGCGACCACGTGGTCCCAGCGGTCCGGCTCGGTGGCGAGCAGCCGGGAGATCCCGGCGGCCACCCCGGCCCCGCCCGCCACGGCGAGCGAGCCGCCCTCACAGAAGTCGTTCTGCACGTCGACGATGATCAGCGCGTTCCTGGCCACGGTTGCTCCTTCGGTGTCGGGGAGGGACGGGACGGCCGGTCAGCCCGCCGGGACGACGGTCAGCGGGACGGCCGGGTCGCCGGCGGAGAGCTTGAGCCCCTCCCAGGGAATGGAGATCAGGCACTGCCGCAGGTGCTCCCGCGACTCGGCCAGGGCGGGCGCCGTGACCGGCTCGCCGCCGATGACGTACTCCCGTTGCAGCAGCCGGTCGTGCGGCAGGTGGTCGGGCACGCCCTGCGGGACGACGACCTCCTCGGTGGCGGTGCCGGTCGGCTTGTGCCGGCGGACGGCCACCTTGCGCCCGCCGATGGTGGCCTTCTGCTCGGAACGCTTGACCACCGGCCGCCCCTCCACCTCTACCAGCTTGTAGACCAGCCCGGCGGTGGGGGCGCCGGAGCCGGTCACCACGGCGGTGCCCGCGCCGTACATGTCGACCGGCTCGGCGGCGAGCGCGGCGATGGCGTACTCGTCCAGGTCACCCGAGACGATGATCTTGGTCTCGGTGGCGCCGAGCGAGTCCAGCAGCTCACGGGACTGCTGGGCGATCACCGCCAGGTCACCCGAGTCGATCCGCACCGCGCGCAGCTCCGGGCCGGCCACCGCGATCGCGTTGCGGATGCCCTGGCTGATGTCGTACGTGTCGACCAGCAGCGTGGTGTCCTTGCCCAGCGTCTCCACCTGCGAGGCGAACGCCGTCCGCTCGTCGTCGTGCAGCAGGGTGAACGCGTGCGCCGCGGTGCCCGCCGTCGGGATGCCGTACCGCTGCCCGGCCGCCAGGTTCGAGGTGAACCCGAACCCGGCCAGGTACGCGGCCCGCGCCGCGGCCACCGCCGCCTCCTCGTGGGTACGCCGGGAGCCCATCTCGATCAACGTGCGACCCCGGGCGGCGGTGACCATCCGGGCCGCCGCCGCGGCGATCGCGCAGTCGTGGTTGAGCACCGACAGCACCAGCGTCTCCAGCACCACGCACTCGGCGAAGCTGCCCGAGACGGTGAGGATCGGCGAGCCCGGGAAGAACAGCTCACCCTCGGCGTACCCGTCGATGTCGCCGGTGAAGCGGTAACCGGCCAGCCAGTCGGCGCCCGCGTCGTCCACCACCCCGGTCCGGCGCAGGAAGTCGATCTCGGCCGGGTCGAAGCGGAAGTCGCGGACCAGGTCCACCAGCCGGCCGGTGCCGGCCACCACCCCGTACCGCCGGCCGGTCGGCAGCCGACGGCTGAACACCTCGAAGACGCACCGGCGGTCGGCGGCGCCGTCCCGCAGCGCGGCGCTGACCATCGTCAGCTCGTAGTGGTCGGTCAGCAGCGCGGGGCGAAGGATGCTCACGTCCACCAGCCTAGAGTTCACCGGTCCGGCGTGTCGTCGTGGCCCGGGATGCCGCGCAGCGCCACGCCCAGCTCGGCCCGCCCGGTGACCCCGATCTTGCCGTAGACCCGCTGGAGATGGTTCTCCACCGTACGGGGCGACAGGTAGAGACGTTCGGCGATCCGACGGCTGGCCACGCCGTCGGCGGCGAGGCGGGCGATCTGCCACTCCCGCCCGGTCAGCGCGGGCTGCCCCCACCGCAACGCCGGGGTACGTACCAGGTCGCACCGGCCCAGCAGCTCGGCGAGCCGGTCGTTGGCGGCCGTCGCGCCCGCCGCCCGCCGCCGACGCAACCGGTGCAGCGCCAGGGCCGCCGCCTCCGCCGCGAAGACGTGCAGCTCCCGCGCGGCGAACTCGTCGGCGACCGCCGACAGCTCGGCGGCGGACGCCGCGGCGACCGACCGGGTCGGGTCGTCCACGACGGCCCGGGCGTGCCGGGCCAGCAACGGCGGCAGCGCCCCGTCCACCTGCTCGGTCAGCTCGGTGAGCCGCTGCGCGACCGTCCGTCGGTCGCCGTCGGGGCAGACCGGACCGACCAGGTACCCGGCCTGACCCAGCCGGACCAGATCGTGCAGGACCAGCACCTCGTGCCCGGCCAACCCGTCCTCGCGGAGCCGCTCGGCCAGCTCGCCGAGGTGCTTCGCCGCGCCCGGCAGGTCACCGGTGACCGCCAGCACCGCGGCCCGCGCCTGCTCAAGCCACGGGTACAGCACCGCCATCCCGGGCGCGTGGGCCCGGTCGGCGTCCGCCATCGCCCGGGACGCCTGCCCGGCGTCACCGCGCAACGCCGCCACCTGGGCCCGCTCGGCGTGCGCCAGACCGGCGTAGACCCCACTGGAGGCCAGCGTCGCGCACGCGCCCAGGCTGGCGGTCGCCGCCTCGGCCCCGCGACCCCGCAACCGGGCCGCGTACGACCGGAGGATGTCCAGATAGCCGGTGCCGAGCCGGAAGTCACCGGCGCCGGCGAGGTCGGCGAACTCGGCGGCCACGATCGCGTCGATGCCGGCGACGTCCCCGGCGAGCATCAACCGGGTGCCCCGGGCCAGCTCCAACGCCAGTTGCAGGTACGGCATGTCGGCACGCCACTGGGCGACCTCCGCCTCGACCGCCGTGATCGCCGAGCCGCTGAGCGCCAGCCGGCCCTCGGCGGCCTGCAGGTGGGCCAGGACACACCGGGCCAGCTCCCGGGAGGCCACCGGAGCCGCCGGCCGGTCCAGCACCGCGCAACCGAGCCGACGCGCGGCGGCCAGGTCGAGCCGGTGCAACCGCATGATCGCCTCGAACGCGCGGACCCGGCTCTGATCGGCGACGTCGGTCAGCTCCGCCGCCCGGGCGGCCAGCTCGTCCACGGTGGACAACCGGCGCAGCCCCCAGTAGCTGAGCATGCCCCGCACGGTCAGCCACCGGCTGTGCCGCCCGTCGCCGTCCACCTGGTCGGCGACCGAGTCGAGCACCTCGATCGCCTCGTCCGGCCGGTCGGCGAACATCAGGATGGTGGCGAGCAGCTCGGCGGCGGGGTAACCGCCGCCGGCGTCCAGCGCCGCGCGGGCCAGCCGGGTCGCCAGCGGCACGTCGTACCTGGCGAACGCCTCGCCGGCCGCGCCGAGCAGCAACGCCGGATCCTGGGCGGTGCCGGAGTCGAGCCGCCACACGGCCACCCGCAGCAGGTCGTCCCGACGACGTTTCCCGACCGCCTCGACCAGGCCGGCGAGCTGGGCGCGCAGCCGCCGGGCCCGGCTCACCGGACAGCGCCGGCGCAGCACCTCCCCGTACAACGGATGGCCGAGACGGACCCCGAGCCGCCGGTCGTCGCGGACCACCGAGATCAGGCCGCGCTCCTCGGCGGCCTCCACGTCGGCCGGCGCGCAGGCCCGGAGCAGCAGCTCAAACCCCAGCGGCTCACCGAAGGCGACCAGCTCGACCACCGTACGGACGCCCGCGGTGAGCCGGCCGATCCGGACGTCGATCAGGTCGGTGAGGCTCGGGGCCAGGTCGAGTCGACCGGTCCAGTGCCAGATCCCGTACGTCTCGGTCAGCTCGCCGCTGCCGAGCGCGGCGAGCACCAGCTCCCGCAGCAGCAGCGGATTGCCGGCGGAGAGCCGCCACAGCCGGTCCGCGGAACTGGCGTCGGGCGGGCCGCCGAGAACCGCCGCCAGCAACCCGGCGGTGTCGGCCCGGGCCAGCGGACTCAACTCGGCGTGGTCGACCAGGTCGTCGGTCCAGAGCGCGCGAATCGGCAGGGGCACCCGCTCGCCGTTACGCAGCGTGCCGAGCACGGTGGCGTTCTCGGCCCGGGCGATCAGGTGGACCAGCGCGGCGGACGGCGGGTCCAGCAGGTGCGCGTCGTCCACCGCCAGCACGATCGGCCGTCCGGCGGCCCGCTGACGCAGGGCGTCCACCGCCCAGCGCAGGATGCCGGCCGGCGACAGCCCCGGCGGCTGGTCGGCGGGGAGGATCTGCGCCAGCCCGCCGTACGGCAGCGCCGCGGTGGTCGCGCTGGCCGCGACCGACCAGATCGCGTACCGGTCGGCGGGCAGCGCCGCGACCCCCTCGCGGAGCAGCCGGCTCTTGCCGATGCCCGCCGTCCCGCTGAAGAAGAGCCCCCGACCGGCGCCGCCGGCCACCGCCGTGGCCAGCCGGCCGAGCTCCTCCGACCGGCCGACGAATCCCCACCGACTCATCGAGGCAGCATATCCACCCGGTTCGCTCCGCGTTGCCGTGGTGACGCATCGAAGTTGAGTAGCCGGTCAGTGGCGGATGAGTATGGACGCGGCCGGTCGCCGGGTCGTCGCCCCTCGTAGTCTTCCCGCGGTCGCCCGCCCGGGGCGACGCGAGCCACCGCCGACGCCTGCCCGGCCTCCTGCCGGCCCGACCCGTACCGCCGACCCGTACCGCCGGCCCTCTTGCCGGCCCGACACCGCCAGGAGACCGTTTCACGATGAGGTCGGCCCGCCGTCCGGAGGACGCCCTGCCGGAGGACGCCCTGCCGGGCGAGGACACCGTGCCGGGCGAGGACACCGCGCCCGGCGGCGCGACCGCGGCTGCGCAGGAGCCGTCGGGCGTGGTGGTCACCGGGCCGTCCGGTCCGGCGCGGCGGGAGACGCTGGCGGCCCTGCTCGACGTACGGACCGCTGCGCTGACCGTGCCGGACGGGAGTTATCTGGTGATCCGGCACGCGCGGACGCGTACCCGGGTCGCGTGGGTGCCCGGCTACCGGCAGCCGCACGCCTACGGCACCGACGCGCCCGCGCTGTCCCGGCCGCCGCGCCGGGTCGAGCTCGACCTGCCCGCCCCGCTGCTGCGGCACGCCACGATGGTCGTCGCGCCGGACACCGACTCGCTCGGGACGGCCGGCGTCCGGGTGCTGCTCGACGCCGTCGAACGGGCCGGCGCGCTGCTTTTCGTCGTCCCCGCCGACCGGGCCCTCACCCCCGTCGAGCGGGACCTGCTGGCCGGGGCGGCCCGGGCGGACGCCACGGTGTTCGTCGGGGTGACCCCGGCGTCGGCGGAGCCCTCCGGCCCGTCCGCCGACGCCGTGGCCGCGTTCCGGTCGGCGCTGCTCGCGGCCGTCCCGGAGCTGACCGGAGCCCGGTGGTTCGCGCTACCACCGTCGGGCCCGGCTCCAGCGCCCGGTCCTGACCCGGCCGGTGGTCCTGACCCGGCCGGCGGTCCTGACCCGGCCGGCGGTCCTGACCCGGCCGGCGGTCCTGACCCGGCCGGCGGTCCTGACCCGGCCGGCGGTCCTGACCCGGCCGGCGGTCCTGACCCGGGCGGTCCTGACCCGGCCGGGGGTCACGCGGGCGGTGACGAAACGGGCGGTGGTGACACCGGCGGTGCGGACGGGCTGGCGGCGCTCCGGGGAGCGCTCGTCGGGCGGGCCGCCGTCGGGGCCCGCCGCCGGGACGGTGGCCCGCCGGCCACCACCCCGGGCCACCGGCGGGTGCCGGTGCGGGTCGGCCCCGACACCCGGGAATGGGCCGACCGGCTCGCCCGGCAGGCCCGTGCCCACGCCCGCCGGATCCGTCAGGACGTCGGGCTGGAGCTGGCCGAGGCGCACCTGCGGGTGGTGCAGGAGATCGTCTTCGGGGCCGGCCGCGACGGTCTGCCGGGCGCGCTCGACCGGGAGATGCACGCCCTGTCCCTGGCCGCCACCGGGTGGTGTGACGAGGCGGTACGGCGGATCGTCACCGACGCCTTCACCGACGTCTTCGGCGTCGCGCCGGACGTGCCGGCGTACCGGCGGGTGTGCGCCGCCGTGCGGACCGGGCTGGCCGATCACCGGCCCGGCCGGGGGCTGGCGCGGGTGCTGCTGGTCACCAGCACCGGCGGCGTGGCCGAGCTGGGCGGCGACGGCGCGGTCCGGGCCCTCGACGGCCCTCCCGCCGCGCGCCGGGAGGCCGTCCTGCCGCCGGTGGCGGTGGCCCTCTCCGCCGGGTGTTACCTGCACTGGCGGACGCCGGGCCGGGCGGACGTGGCGGTCTCGCCGGGCGGCGCGGACCAGGACGAGGCCCGGTCGTGGGCGCAGCGCGTGCTGCGCGAGGTCGACCGGGAACTCCAGGCGGAGATCACCCGCCGGATCGAGGCGGTGCGCCTGGCGCTGGAGGGGATCCTGCTAGATGCCGTCGACCACGGCATCCTGCTCGCCTGACCACCACCCGGGCGGGACGGTCGACCGATGATCCGGTTCCACCCGGCGTTCCGGTTCATCGCAATCGGGATTCCGGTGGCACGATGGGTGGCATGGCGGCTCCACAGGTGGCACCGGTCGAGACGCCGGACACCGAAGAGGTGCCGGTCTCGGACCGGCCATGGGTGACGATCGTGTGGGACGATCCGGTCAATTTGATGACGTATGTGACCTGGGTCTTCCAGAAGCTCTTCGGCTACAGCCGGGAGAGGGCCGAGCAGTTGATGCTGGACGTGCACCACAAGGGCCGGGCGGTGGTCTCCACCGGCGCGCGGGAACGGATGGAGCATGACGCGTCGCAACTGCACGCGTACGGCCTGTGGGCGACGGTGGACCGCGCGTGAGCATGTTCCGTCGCCGGGGCGGCCAGTACGTCGCCACCTTCGCCGTGGACGAGGTCCGCGTGCTGCGCAAGGTCGCCTCCGAGGTGGTGGGCCTGCTCACCGACGGCTTCGACCACACCGACCCGGTGGTGGGCCGGCTCTTCCCCGAGGTGTACGCCGACGACGCGGCCAGCTCGGCCGAGTTCCGCCGGTACACCGAGGGCGACCTCAAGACCGCGAAGATCGACCAGGCGGGCGCGATCCTCGCCGCCCTGCCCGACGAGCACGGCGGCGAGGTACGCCTGGACGCGGAGGCGGCCGAGGCGTGGCTGCGGGCGCTCAACGACGCCCGGCTCGCGATGGGCGTACGGCTGGGCGTCCAGGAGGGCACCGACCTCGGCGACGAGTTGGACGAGGCGGTGGCCGTGGACCCCACCTCGACCCGCGTCTTCCAGCTCTCCGTGTACGCCTACCTGGGCTACCTCCAGGAGTCGCTGCTCAACGCGCTCCTCGACTGAAACCGCCCCGTCGACCGGGCCCGCCCGGGGACGCGTACCCGAGGAGCCTGCCCCCGGACCGCGCCCCCGCGCGGCGGGTCAGTCGCCGCTGAGGGTGGCCACCTCCTCGGCGGTGAGGGTCAGGTGGGCGGCGGCCGCGGAGTCGCGGATGGTCTCCGGGCGGCTCGCGCCCGGGATCGGGATCACCACCGGGGCGAGCGCGAGCTGCCAGGCGAGACAGACCTGCTGCGGGCTGACCCCGTGCCGCTCGGCGACCCGGGCGAACGGCGCGAACCGTTCGCCCAGCGAGCCGGCCCGGCCGATGCCGCCGAGCGGCGACCAGGGCAGGAACGCCAACCCCAGCTCGGCGCAGAGGCGCAGCTCCGGCTCGCTGCTGCGGAAGGCGGGGGAGAACTCGTTCTGCACCGAGACCAGGTGCTCGCCGAGGATGTCCCGGGCCAGTCGGATCTGCTCCGGGTCGGCGTTCGAGATGCCGGCCATCCGGATCTTGCCGGCGTCGGCCAGCTCCCGCAGCGCCCCGATCGACTCGGCGTACGGGACGGTCGGGTCGGGCCGGTGGAACTGGTAGAGCCCGATCGCGTCCACCCCGAGCCGCTTCAGCGACGCGTTGCAGGCGGCGCGCAGGTGCTCCGGCGAACCGTCGCGGGCCCACTCCTCGCCGCCGGGACGGGTGTGCCCGCCCTTGGTGGCGACCAGGACGCCCGAGGTGTCCCCGCCGTACCCGGCGAGGGCGCTGGCGATCAGCGACTCGTTGTGCCCGAAGTCGTCCGATCCCAACGAGTACGCGTCGGCGGTGTCGATCAGCGTGACGCCCGCGTCCAGCGCGGCGTGGATGGTCCGGACGGCACGCTCGGTGTCGGGGCGGCCCTGGACCGACAACGGCATGGCGCCGAGCCCGATCGCGCTCACCTCGACCGATCCGATACGGCGGTACTGCATGGTCGACCTCCTCGTGCCGGTTGTCCGGACAGCATCCCCGGTGGGCGGACCGGGGAAACCGAGCCGCGCCCGCGCGCCGATGGTGACGGCTGCCACCTGTGGTCCGGCGCGGACAGGCGGTAGGCTGGTCGGCGTGCTGAGCATCGACCGGTCGATCGTCGACGCGATCGTCGCGCACGCGCGCCGGGACCACCCCGACGAGGCGTGTGGCGTCGTCGCCGGCCCCGCCGGCAGTGACACCCCGACCCGGCACATCCCGATGGAGAACGCCGCCCGCTCGATGACGTTCTACGAGTTCGACTCGATGGAGCACCTGCGGGTCTGGCGCGAGATGGACGACCGCGACGAGGAGCCGCTGGTCATCTACCACTCGCACACCGCGACCGAGGCGTACCCGTCCCGGACGGACATCTCGTTCGCCGGTGAGCCGGGCGCACACTACCTCCTCGTCTCCACCCGCGATCCCGACACGGAGGAGATCCGCTCCTTCCGCATCGTGGACGGCGTGGTGACCGAGGAGCCGGTCCGGGTCGTGGACGCCACCGTCGACCCGCACGCCGTCCAGTCCTACATGTTCGGGCAGAGCCCGGCCACGGTCGACTACGAGTGTTCCGACCGCTGAGCAGCACCTCAGCGCCCGGCGCAGCCGTCCGTCCCGTACGCCACCGCCCCACCCGAACGAGGAGTCACGACACCATGGCCATCGAAGTTCGCATCCCCACCATCCTGCGCGGTCACACCGGCGGCGCGAAGGTCGTCGAGGGGGCCGGGGACACCCTGGCCGACCTGCTCAACGATCTCGACAGCCGGCACGGCGGGCTGCGCGCCCGGCTGGTCACCGAGACCGGCACGCTGCACCGGTTCGTCAACGTCTACGTCAACGACGAGGACGTCCGTTTCCTCGGCGCGCTCGACGCCAAGCTGTCCGACGGCGACACGGTGACGATCCTGCCGGCCGTGGCCGGGGGCGCGCTGGGCTTCGCCGCGCTGGCGGCGATGAGCGGGCACGGCAGCGTCCGCGCCTCCGTCGCCGCCCGCTGAGGCGGCCGCCATGGCGCGGTACGACAGTCTCCTCGACGCCTGCGGCGGGACGCCCCTGATCGGGCTGCCCCGACTGTCGCCGACGGTGCCCGACGGGGCGCCGCCGGTGCGGCTCTGGGCCAAGCTGGAGGACCGCAACCCCACCGGCAGCATCAAGGACCGGACGGCGTTGTTCATGGTCCGGGCGGCGGAACGCTCCGGGCGGCTCCGCCCGGGTGACACCATCCTGGAGCCGACCAGCGGCAACACCGGCATCTCGCTGGCCATGGTGGCGAAGCTGCGCGGCTACCGGCTGGTGTGCGTGATGCCGGAGAACGTCTCCACCGAGCGGGTGCAACTGCTCCGGATGTACGGCGCGGAAATCATCTTCTCGCCGGCCGCCGGCGGTTCCAACCAGGCGGTCGCCACCGCCAAGCAGATCGCCGCCGAGCACCCCGACTGGGTGATGCTCTTCCAGTACGGCAACGAGGCGAACGCCCGGGCGCACTACGAGACGACCGGGCCGGAGCTGCTGCACGACCTGCCCACGATCACCCACTTCGTGGCCGGGCTGGGCACCACCGGCACGCTCATGGGCACCGGGCGCTACCTGCGGGAGAAGGTCGAGGGCATCCAGATCGTCGCGGCCGAGCCGCGCTACGGCGAGCTGGTCTACGGCCTGCGCAACATCGACGAGGGCTACGTTCCGGAGCTCTACGACGCGACGGTGCTCTCCCGGCGCTTCTCGGTGGGCACCCGGGACGCGGTGCTGCGTACCCGGCAACTGGTCGAGGTCGAAGGGATCTTCGCCGGGTTCTCCACCGGCGCGATCCTGCACGCCGCCCTGGCTGTGGCCCACGAGGCGGTCCGGGACGGCCGGCGGGCCGACGTCGCCTTCGTGGTCTGCGACGGCGGCTGGAAGTACCTCTCCACCGGCGCGTACGGCGGCACCCTCGCCGACGCCGAAGAGGCCCTCGAAGGCCAACTCTGGGCCTGACGACCCACCCCGCCCGGGGCCTGTCCTGCCCTCGGCCCGCCCCGGGCCTGTCCTGCCCTCGGCCCGCCCCGACATCCGTGATATCGCGGTGTCGTGGCGGGCCGAGGCCGCGTTAACCCTGATCTGGAGTGGATCAGGGTGGGCTCAGGGCAGGTTGGCGGTGAGGCCGGCGCTCACGGCGACCGCCAGGTTCGCCAGCCCGAGGGCGGTCCACGACAGGGCGGGACGGCGGTGGCCGCCCAACGCGAGCACCCCGAGAGCGATCCCGCCGAGACCCAGCGCGGTGACGGTCGGCTGGTACCACGGCGGCGCCTGCCCGGCGAGCACCAGCACCAGGCCACGCAGGCCGGAGGCGAGGGCCACCACGCCCAGGGCGGTAGCCCAGCCACACGCGACCAGCAGTCGCCGACCGTCACCCGCGAAAGCCGTCGACGCGGCCGACCGGTGTCGTCCTCCCGGCCCCGCCCCGGCCTGTCGTCCCCCCGCCCCGGCGCGTCGTTCCCGCGCCCCGGCCTGTTGTCCCCCCGCCCTGGCCTGTTGTCCCCCCGCCCTGGCGCGTCGTCCCCCTGACCCGGCGGGTCGTTCCGCTGACCCGCCTCCCGCCCCAGCGCGCATTTCCCCCGGCCCGGCTGGTCCACCTGGCCCGGTTGGTCCACCCGGCCCGATTGGTCCACCCGGCCCGGCTGGTCCACCTGGCCCGATTGGTCCACCTGGCCCGGCTGGTCCGTGCAGCGCGGTCCGGTCGTGTGGGCCGGTGTGCGCCGGGCCTGGCCGGGCCCGGTCGTCCGGGGCGGCGCGCGCCGCACCCGGCGGGGTGGGGCCGACGGCGGACCGTTCCCCCGGTGGGCTGGCCGGTGGCTGCTCCGTCTCGATGCGCACGATCCGCCCCGTCCCCGTGGTGACGCCGCCGCCGGCCGGCAGGTCCTCACCGTGTGCAACGGTCCGGCCGGTCGCTCGTGACGGTGGGCGAAGGCGGGACATGGAGGGGTGTCACGTTGGCGACAACTTCCATCAGATCATTCTTGCCGCCGGTCCCTCCGGCGTAGGCTGCGCACCGTGGCGTACGCGTCGGTAGAGATCATCGGCGGGGCGGGTCTCGACGGTTCGACTACCGGCAGTGGCGACGGGGCGACCGCATGAGATTGACCGTGCTGGGCTGTGCGGGCAGCTTTCCCGGCCCCGAGTCCGCCTGTTCCGCGTACCTGGTGGAGGCCGCCGGTTTCCGGCTGCTGCTGGATTTCGGCACCGGCTCGCTCTCCGCCCTCCAGCGGTACGCCGGGCTGCACGCCCCGGACGCGATCGTCCTGTCCCACCTGCACTGCGACCACATTCTCGACGCCGCCTCGTACGTGGTGGTGCGTCGGTACGGCCCGGACGGCCCGTACCCGCCGTTGCCGGTGTACGCCCCGGCCGGCGCCCCCGACCGGTTGCAGGCCGTGTACGGCCACCAGGAGGAAGCCGGCGTCGACGACGTCTACCAGTTCTACGCCCTCGAACCGGGCACCTTCCCGATCGGCCCGTTCACCGTCACCGTCGACCGGGTCAACCACCCCGTCGAGACGTACGGCGTCCGGCTGGAACACGACGGTCGGACGTTGTGCTACTCCTCGGACACCGCCCCCTGCGAGCCACTGCTGCGGCTGGCCCAGGACGCCGACGTGTTCCTCTGCGAGGCCAGCTACCTCGACGGGGTGGACAACCCGCCGGACCTGCACCTGACCGGACGGGAGGCCGGTGAGGCGGCCACCAAGGCCGGCGTGGGCCGGCTGCTCCTCACCCACCTGGTCACCGCCTGGGGCAGTGAGGCGCAGACCGTCGAGGCGGCCGGCGCCGCGTTCGCCGGGCCGCTGGAGGTCGTCCGTCCGGGCTGCCGCTACGAGGTCTGACCCACCGATTCGTGCCGTACTGTTCGTCGGCCGGTCAACGGCCGGTCGACCGGAGCACCGTTGGCAGCCCCACGGTGGGAGCATGCGGATCGCCATCGTGACGGAGTCGTTCCCGCCGGACGTCAACGGCGTGGCGCACTCCGTCGTCCGGGTCGCCGAGCACCTGCTGGCACGGGGGCACGAGCTGCTGGTCGTCGCGCCCGCCCCACCCGGCGGCCGACGTCGGACGGTCGACGACCAGCCGTACCCGGTGGTCCGTATCCCGAGCGTGCCGATGCCCCGCTACCAGAGTTTCCGGCTGGGGCTGCCCGGCAGCCGGCTCGCCGACACCCTGCTGACGTACGCGCCGGACGTGGTGCATCTGGCCAGCCCGTTCGTGCTCGGTGGGCGGGCGGCGACGCTGGCCGCCCGGCACCGGCTGCCGACGGTGGCCGTCTACCAGACCGACGTGGCCTCGTACGCGCGGGAGTACCGGCTCGGATGGGGTGAGGCGGCGGCCTGGCGGCGGATCCGCGAGATCCACAACAGCGCGGGCCGTACCCTCGCGCCGTCCACCCGGGCCGCCGCCGACCTGATCGCCAACGGCGTGGAACGGATCTGGCTGTGGCGGCGCGGCGTCGACGCGGAACGCTTCCAACCGGCCCGGCGGGACCCGGCGATCCGGCGTCGGCTCGCCCCGGACGGGCAGGTCCTGGTCGGCTACGTCGGGCGGCTCGCGTCGGAGAAGCGGATCGAGCTGCTGGCCGAAACCGCCCGGCTGCCCGGGGTACGGGTGGTGGTGGTCGGGGACGGCCCGTCCCGGCGGGAGCTGACCCGCGCCCTGCCCGGGGTGCTGTTTCTCGGCGCCCGGCACGGCGACGAGCTGGCCCGCATCTACGCCAGCCTGGACGTGTTCGCGCACACCGGCCCGTACGAGACCTTCGGGCAGACGGTGCAGGAGGCGTTGGCCAGCGGCGTGCCGGTGGTCGCCCCGGCCGCCGGGGGGCCGGTGGACCTGGTCCAGTCGGGCCGGACCGGACTGCTGGTGCCACCCGGGGACGGCACGGCGCTCGCGGCGGCCGTGGCCGACCTGGCCGCCGACCCGCGACGCCGCCGCGAGTACGGGGAAGCCGGACGGGCGGCGGTGAGCCGACGCAGTTGGGCCGCGATCGGCGACGAGCTGCTCGGCCACTACCGGGCGGTGCGCGCCGCCCCGGCGACCAGCGGGCTGGTGGCGGGCGCGTGAGCGGCGGGACGCGGCGGGCTGGTGCGCGGGAAGACTTCGCCGGCGACGACCGGGCTGGTGGCGGGCGTGTGAACGGGGGCACGTCACCGGTGACGGGTGGGCCGGGACTGCGGGTCGTCCGGCTGGCGAACTTCGTCACCGACCGCTCGGGCGGCCTGCGGACCGCGTTGTGGAACCTGGGGGTCGGCTACCGGGCCGCCGGACACCAGCCGGTGCTGGTGACGCCGGGCGCGCGTGCCGGTGACGAGCTGACCGACGCCGGCCGGATCATCACCCTGCCCGGCCCGCCGCTGCCGCGTTCCGGCGGCTACCGGCTGCTGACCGGTCGCCGTGCGCTGGCCCGCCTGCTGGAGCGGCTGGCCCCGGACCGGCTGGAGGTGTCCGACCGCGCCACCCTGCGGTGGACCGGCGACTGGGCCCGGGCGCACGGCGTCCGGTCGGCGATGGTCTCCCACGAGTGCCTGACCGGCCTGCTCGGGCAGTGGCGGGCGCCCGCCGCCCGGCGGCTCGCCGACCGGCTCAACGGCCGCACCGCCGACACGTACGACCGGATCGTCTGCACCACCCGGTGGGCGGCGGAGGAGTTCCACCGGATCGGCGCGACGAACGTGGACCTGGTGCCGCTCGGCGTGGACCTGGGCGCCTTCCACCCGTCCCGTCACGATCCGGGGCTGCGGGCCCGGCACGTCACCGGGGACGAGGTGCTGTTGGCGCACTGCGGCCGGCTGTCCGTGGAGAAGCGACCGGACCTCAGCGTCGACACGCTCGCCGAGCTGCGGCGCGCGGGCGTGCCGGCGGTGCTGGTGGTGGCCGGTGACGGCCCGCTGCGTCCGGCCCTGGAACGTCGCGCCGCCGGCCTGCCGGTGCGGTTCACCGGGTTCCTGCCCGACCGGTCGGCGGTGGCCGCCCTGCTGGCCAGCGCCGACGTGGCGCTCGCGCCCGGGCCGGTGGAGACCTTCGGGCTGGCCGGGCTGGAAGCGCTGGCCTGCGGCACGCCGGTGGTGTGCCACGCGGCCAGCGCGCTGCCGGAGGTGGTCGGGCCGGCCGGCCTGGCCGCGTACGGGATGCCCGGGGCGCTGGCCGACGCGGTCCGCCGGCTGCTCGACCGACCGGCCGGCGACCGTCGGGCCGCCGCCCGGGCCCGGGCGGAACAGTTCGGGTGGCCCGCCGCCGTCACCGGTTTCCTCCGCGCGCTCGACGCCCCCGCGCCCCGTCCCGTCCCGTAACCGGGCGGTCGTGCTCCGCTGCCGGGCGGCCCTGCCGCGGTCCCACCGTCCACCGGCCGGGAGACCCCGGGCGAGGTCGATCACGCGACCGCATAGAGTGCCTGCATGGCGCGACCTGACGGGCGGCGGCCCGATCAACTCCGACCGGTGACGCTGACCCGGGGCTGGAGCACCCATCCCGAGGGCTCGGTCCTGGTGGAGTTCGGCGGCACCCGGGTGCTCTGCACGGCGAGCGTGACCGAGGGGGTGCCCCGCTGGCGGAAGGGCTCCGGGCTGGGTTGGGTGACCGCCGAGTACGCCATGCTGCCCCGGGCCACCAACACCCGCTCCGACCGGGAGAGCATCCGGGGGAAGGTCGGCGGGCGTACCCACGAGATCTCCCGGCTGATCGGCCGCAGCCTGCGGGCCTGCGTGGACCTCAAGGCGCTCGGCGAGAACTCGATCGTGCTCGACTGCGACGTCCTGCAGGCCGACGGCGGCACCCGCACCGCCTCGATCACCGGCGCGTACGTCGCCCTGTACGACGCGGTGACCTGGCTGGCCGCCCGCAAGTCGCTGACCGCCAAACCGGAGAAGGTCATGCGCCGCTCGGTGGCGGCGGTCAGCGTCGGCGTGATCGCCGGCGAGGCCCGCCTCGACCTGGACTACGCGGAGGACGTCGTCGCCGAGGTCGACATGAACGTCGTCTGCACCGGCGCGGGTGACTTCGTCGAGGTGCAGGGCACCGGCGAGTCCGGCGTCTTCGCCCGGGACCAGCTCGACGCCCTGCTCGACCTGGCCGTGGCGGGCTGCGCGGACCTCGCCGAGGCCCAGCGGTCGGCGCTGGCGTGACCGCAGTCCGTGACGAGGCGTGACCGTAAGCCGTGACGAAAGGCGAAACAGCGTGAACAAGGTCCTGCTCGCGACCCGTAACCAGAAGAAGCTCATCGAGTTGCAGCGGATCCTCGACGGCGCGCTCGGCGCGCACCGGATCGCGCTGCTCGGTCTCGACGACGTCGAGGACTACCCCGAGCTGCCCGAGACGGGCCTCACCTTCGGCGAGAACGCGCTGATCAAGGCGCGGGAGGGTTGCCGGCGGACCACCCTGCCGACCATCGCCGACGACTCCGGTCTCGCCGTGGACGCCCTCAACGGCATGCCCGGGGTGTTCAGCGCCCGCTGGGCCGGGCGGCACGGCGACGACCAGGCCAACCTGCAACTGGTGCTCGACCAGATCGGTGACGTGCCCGACGAGCACCGGGGCGCGGCGTTCGTCTGCACCGTCGCCCTGGTCCTGCCCGGCGGCAAGGAGCACCTGGTCGACGGCCGGCAGCCCGGCCGGCTGCTGCGGGCCCCGCGCGGCGAGGGCGGCTTCGGGTACGACCCGATCTTCCTGGGCGAGGGGCAGACCCGGACGAACGCCGAGTTGACCCCGGCGGAGAAGGACGCGATCAGCCACCGCGGCAAGGCGTTGCGTGACCTGGCCAAGCTGGTCGCCAAGGTGCTGCCGCCGGCCACCTGACCCGGCGGCGGGAACGCCACGCCACCCGGGGAGGAGCGACGTGCCGGGTGTCCTGACCGGATTCGCCGTCATCGTGGCCGTCGTCGCCGTCGGGTGGCTGCTCGGCCGGGGCGGCGTGCTCGGGCCG
Source organism: Micromonospora sp. WMMD882 (assembly GCF_027497255.1). Taxonomy (NCBI): domain Bacteria; kingdom Bacillati; phylum Actinomycetota; class Actinomycetes; order Micromonosporales; family Micromonosporaceae; genus Micromonospora; species Micromonospora sp. WMMD882. The sequence continues at coordinate 3,131,187 of NZ_CP114903.1, read as the reverse complement.
GAGGCGTCCACCGTGCTGTCCCGGGTGGCGTTCTTCGTGGCCACCCCGGCGCTGCTGTTCGGCACCCTGTCGCGGGCCGACGTGCTCGGGCTGTTCTCGTCCGCCCTGCTGGTCACGGTGGTGAGCGCCGCCGTGGTGGCGGGGACGTTCGTGGCCGTGGCGCGGCTGCGCTGGCGGCCGACCCGCGGCGGAGACCACCGTCGGCGCGCTCGCCTCGTCGTACGTGAACGCGGCGAACATCGGCATCCCGATCGCGGTGTACGTCCTCGGGGACGCCTCGATCGTCGCGCCGGTGATCCTGTTCCAGCTCCTGGTGATGACGCCGCTGGCCTTCACCGTCCTGGAGACGGCCGGTGGCGGGCCGCGCCGTTCCCTGGCCCGGGTGGTCGTCCGGCCGCTGACCAACCCGGTCACCGTCGCCTGCGCGCTCGGGGTGACCTGCGCGCTGACCGGCTGGCTGCCACCCGGGCCGGTGTTGCGGCCGGTCGAACTCGTGGCGCCGATGGCCGTCCCGACCGCCCTGCTCGCGTACGGGTTGTCGCTGGCCGGCGCGCCCAGGCCCGCCAGCGGCGTGACCGGACCCGACGTCCGGCTCGCCGTGGTCCTGAAAGCGGTGGTCCAGCCGCTGGTGGCGTACCTGGTCGCCCGGTACGCGTTGGGCCTGCCGCAGCCGGCGGTGCTGGCCGGCACGGTCACCGCCGCCCTGCCCACCGCGCAGAACGTCTTCGTCTACGCGGCCCGCTACGACCGGGGGGTCGTGCTGGCCCGGGACGCGGTGCTGCTGTCCACGGCCGTGGCGGCGCCGGTGCTCGTCGGCGTGGCGCTGCTCGCCGCCCCCTGACAGCGCGGGCCGTCCCGACCCGTGGACTCCGCCTCCCGGGCGGGCGGCGGCGCTCAGGCGAGCGGGCCGAGCTCGCGTTCGATCGCGGCGCGCAGCCCCGGCCCGCGGACCACGTCGCGGGCGGCTTCCAGCACCGGGGCGAGGAACACGTCCGGGCCGGGCTCCCCGGCCGCCCCGCCCAGCGCGGCGATCGCGGCCCGACCGGCCGGGGACGGGGTCAGCGGGGCGCGCAGTTGCAGTCCGCGTACCGCGGCGAGCAGCTCCACGGCGAGCAGGCTGGTCAGGTTGTCCAGCACCGTGCGCAGCTTCTTCGTCGCCGCCCAGCCCATCGACACGTGGTCCTCCTGCATGCCGCTGGTCGGCAGGGAGTCCACCGAGGCGGGCGCGGCCAGCCGGCGGTTCTCCGCGACGATCCCGGCCGCCGTGTACTGGGCGATCATCAACCCGGAGTTCACCCCGGCGTCGGGAGAGAGGAACGCCGGCAGGTCCCGGGACCGGGTCACGTCGAGCAGCCGGTCCACCCGGCGTTCGGCGATCGCGCCGACCTCGGACGCGGCGATGGCCAGGAAGTCGGCGGCGAAGCCGAGCGGCGCGCCGTGGAAGTTGCCTGTCGACTCGACCCTCCCGTCCGGCAGCACCACCGGGTTGTCCACCACGGACACCAGCTCCCGGGCGGCCACCTGCTCGACGAAGGCCAGGGTGTCCCGGGCCGCGCCGGCCACCTGCGGCGCGCAGCGCATCGAGTAGGCGTCCTGCACCGCGTGCGCCAGGTCGTCGCGGTGCGAGTCCATCACCGTCGAGCCCTGGAGCAGCCGGTGGATGTTCGCCGCCGAGGCGGCCTGCCCGGGGTGCGGCCGGATCGCGTGCAGCTCCGGCAGGAACGGTCGTTCCGAGCCGAGCATCGCCTCGATCGCCAGCGCGGCGGTCACGTCCGCCATGGTGAACAGGTGCGCGGCGTCGTGGGCGGCGAGCAGCAGCATGCCGAGCATGCCGTCGGTGCCGTTGATCAACGCCAGTCCCTCCTTGGCGGCCAGCCCGACCGGGGCCAGCCCGGCGGCGCGCAGCGCGTCGGCGGCCGGCGCCCGCGCGCCGTCCGGGCCGAGCGTCCAGCCCTCGCCGAGCAGCGCCAGCGCGCAGTGCGCCAGCGGCGCCAGGTCACCGGAGGCGCCGAGCGAGCCGTGCTCCGGCACCCACGGCGTGACGTCGTAATTGAGCAGGTCGACCAGGGCCTGCGCGAGCAGCGGGCGCACCCCGGACCGGCCGAGGGCGAGCGAGCGTACCCGCAGCAGCATCATCGCCCGGACCACCTCGCGGGGCATCGGCGCGCCGATGCCGGCGGCGTGCGAGCGGATCAGCGCGTGCTGGAGCTCGGCCCGGCGCTCCGGCGCGACGAACGTGGACGCCAGCGCCCCGAACCCGGTGGACACCCCGTAGACGGGCCGGCCCGCGGCCTCGATGCCGTCCACGATCGTCCGGCTGGCGGCCATCGTCGCCACCGTCGCCGGGTCGAGGACGACCCGGGCCGGGCCGCGGGCGACCGCCAGCACGTCGGCGGCGGAGATTCCGGTGGGTCGGACGGTCACGGTCGACATGTCGGCACTCCGTTGTGCAGGACCTGGCGGATCAGCGGCACCCCCGGCCGGTAGGCCAGGTGCAGGTGGGACGGGGCGTCGAGGATGGTCAGGTCGGCGCGCGCCCCGACCCGCAGCACCCCGACGTCGGTACGGCGCAACGCCCGCGCGCCACCGGCGGTCGCGGCCCACACCGCCTCCGCCGGGGTCATCCCCATCTCGCGTACGGCGAGCGCCACGCAGAACGGCATCGACGACGTGTACGACGAGCCGGGGTTGCAGTCGGTGGCCAGCGCCACGGTCACGCCCGCGTCGAGCAGCCGCCGCGCGTCCGGGTACGGCGACCGGGTGGAGAACTCCACCCCGGGCAGCAGGGTGGCCACCGTGCCGGTGCCGGTTTCCGGGGTCCCGGTCGAGGCGAGCGCCTCGACGTCGGCGTCGTCGAGGTGGGTGCAGTGGTCAACGCTGGCCGCCCCCAACTCCACCCCGAGCTGCACCCCGGGCCCCGGCCCGAGCTGGTTGGCGTGCACCCGTACGCCCAGCCCGAGCGCCTGACCGCAGGCCAGGATGGCCCGCGCGTGGTCCACGTCGAACGCGCCCCGCTCGCAGAACACGTCGATCCACTTCGCGTACGGGGCGGCGGCGCGCAGCATCGGCCCGCAGACCAGGCCGACGTAGTCGTCGGGCCGGTCGGCGTACTCGGTCGGCACGACGTGCGCGCCGAGGAAGGTGGTCTCCCCGGTCACCTCGGCGGCGATCCGCAGCGAGCGGGCCTCGTCGGCGACAGTGAGGCCGTACCCGCTCTTGATCTCGATGGTGGTGGTGCCCTGGCGCAGCGCCTCCGCGCGGAGCCGGCGCACGGTGGCGCGCAGCGTGTCGTCGGAGGCGGCCCGGGTCGCGCCGACAGTGGTCCGGATGCCGCCCCCGGTGTACGGCTGACCGGCCATCCGGGCGGCGAACTCGGCGGCCCGGTCCCCGGCGAAGACCAGGTGCGCGTGGCTGTCCACGAAACCGGGCAGCGCCGCCGCCCCGTCGACGTCGATCCGGCGGGCGGCGGCCGGCGCGATCGCGGCGGGCCCGATCCAGGCGATCCGGTCCTCCTCGACCAGCACCGCCGCCCGCCGGCGGATGCCCAACGGGCCGCCCTCGCCGCTGCCGGCCACGTTCGTGACCAGCTCCCCGATGTTGTCCACCAGCAGACTGTTCACGCGGGGCCGCCTTTCGTTCGCGACTGCGGGGCTCGCAGGACCGGCTCACTCCTCGCGCTCACCGGTGCAGCACCGCCTCGATCGTTTCGGCGAGGGCGGTCGGCACGTCGACGTCGACGTGCCGACCGTCGCGGACCACCACCCGGCCGTCCACCACCACCTGCGTGACATCGGCCGCGCCGGCCGCGAAGAACACCCCCACCGGCGGTACGCCGGCCGTCCGGGGACTGTCCAGCCGTACGGTGACCAGGTCGGCGCGCGCCCCGGGGGCGAGCCGGCCGGCGTCGTCCCAGCCCAGCGCGGCGTGCCCGGCCACGGTCGCCGCGTCCCGCAGCTCGACCGGCGGGAAGTGGCCACGTCGGCGGGTGCGCAGCCGCTCGTCCAGCTCCACCGCGCGGGCCTCCTCGAACAGGTCGACCACCGCGTGACTGTCGCTGCCGAGGCTGAGCGGGCTGCCCGCGTCGGCGATCCGACGGGCCGGGCCGATCCCGTCGGCGAGGTCCCGTTCGGTGGTGGGGCAGAGGCACACCCCGGCGCCACTGGCGCCGAGCAGACCCACGTCGGCGCTGGTCAGGTGGGTGGCGTGCACCGCCGTGACGGTCGGCCCGAGCACCCCGCGCTCGGCCAGCAACCCGGCCGGCGTCCGCCCGTACGCGGCCCGGCAGGCGTCGTTCTCGGCCGGCTGCTCGGACAGGTGCACGTGCAGCGGGGCGTCGTGCCGGCGGGCCCACCCGGCGACCGTGCCGAGCTGGTCGGCCGGGACCGCCCGCACCGAGTGCACGGCCGCGCCGACCCGGACGTGCCCGCCGGCCGGCCGGAACCCGTCGACCCGCTCGGCCCAGCGGTCCGCGTCCCCGTCACCGAAGCGGCGCTGCGCCCCGACCAGCGGCGCGCCGTCCACCCCCGCCGTCAGGTAGCAGGCGTCCAGCAGGGTGATCCGGACGCCGGCCTGCGCGGCGGCCTCGACAAGCGCCGCGCCCATCGCGTTCGGGTCGGCGTACCGGCCGCCGTCCGGGCGGTGGTGCAAATAGTGGAACTCGCCGACGACCGTCACCCCGGCCAGCGCCAGCTCCGCGTAGACCGCCCGGGCCAACGCCAGGTACGTGTCCGGGTCGAGCCGGTCGGCCACCGCGTACATGGCGTCCCGCCAGCTCCAGAAGTCACCCCGACCGGCGTGGGTGCGCCCGCGCAACGCCCGGTGGAAGGCGTGCGAGTGGGCGTTCGCCAGGCCGGGCAGGGTCAGCCCGGGCAGCCGTACCGCGTCGGCGAGCACCTCGACCCCGGCGGTGGGCGGCCGGCGGCCGGTCAGCGGGGTGACCGCGGTGATCCGACCGCCGTCGGTCTCGATCAGCACGTCCGGGGTGGGCTCGGGGCGGTCGGGCAGCCAGGCGTGCTCGGCCAGCCAGCGGGTCACCGGCACGTCAGCTCCTCCAGCACCCGGGCCAGGGCGGTCACCCCGGCGGCGCAGTCGTCGTCGCCGGCGGACTCGGCGGGGGAGTGCGACACCCCGGTCGGGTTGCGCACGAACAGCATCGCCGTCGGCAGCGCCCCGGCCAGCACCCCGGCGTCGTGCCCGGCGGCGGTGGGCAGGGTCGGCGCGTCCAGCAGCGCCGCCAACCGGCGACCCAGCTCCGCGTCGAAACCGACGAGCGGGGTGGTCGACTCCTCGGTCACGGTGACCTCGGTGCCGTCCCGGCGGGCCCGCTCGGTGGCCTTGCCGCGTACCGCCTCGACCAGCTCGGCGAGCGGGCCCGGCTCGGCGGCGCGGGCGTCCAGCCAGCCGGTCACCCGGGACGGGACCGCGTTCGTCGCGTTCGGCTCGACCAGGATCCGCCCGACGGTGGCGTGCGCGCCCCGCAGCCGGGCCTCCTTGTTCGCGGCGAGGACGGTGAACGCCCAGGTCAGCATCGGGTCGCGGCGGTCGGCCATCCGGGTGGTGCCGGCGTGGTTGCCCTCGCCTGTCACGTTGAACCGCCAGCGGCCGTGCGGCCAGATCGCGGTGGCCACCCCGACCGGCGCGTCCCGGTCGACCAGCGCCCGCCCCTGCTCCACGTGCAGCTCCACGAACGCCGAGCACCCGGCGAGCAGCTCCGGCCGGGCGCCCGCCGGGCGGTCACCGAGCGCCTCGGCGAAGCTCACCCCGTCGGCGTCGCGCAGCCCGGCCGCCCGCTGGACCGGGATCGCCCCGGTGAGCAGCCGCGACCCCAGACACGGCACACCGAACCGGGCCCCCTCCTCCTCCACGAACGCGGCCACCACGACCGGTCGGGCCGGGGTGACCCCGGCGGCGCGCAGCTCGTCCACGGCGAGCAGGGCGCTGACGACGCCCAGCGGCCCGTCGTACGCCCCGCCGTGCGGCACCGAGTCGAAGTGGCTGCCGGTGAGCACCGCCCCGGGGGCGTCCGGGTCGCCCCAGCGGGCGAAGAGGTTGCCGTTGCCGTCGTCGGTGACCGGCATGCCCCGCCGGTCCGCCTGCGCCCGGAACCACTCCCGCAGCCGGCGCTCCGGCTCGGTCAGCGCGTACCGCAGGTAGCCGCCGGTGCGCGCGTCCCGCCCGATCGGCGCGATCTCGTCCCACAACTCGCGGAACCGGTCCGCCACCACGGCGCTGCTCACTCCTCGGCCATCGGGGTGCGGACGCCGGCGCGGTCGGCGACCGCACGGGCCTGCGGGTAGCCGGCGTCCACGTGCCGGATCACGCCCATCGCCGGGTCGTTGGTGAGCACCCGCTCGATCTTCTGCCCGGCCAGCGGGGTGCCGTCGGCGACGCAGACCTGCCCGGCGTGCAGGGACCGGCCGATGCCCACCCCGCCGCCGTGGTGGATGGACACCCAGGACGCCCCGCTGGCCGTGTTGACGAGCGCGTTCAGCAGCGGCCAGTCGGCCACCGCGTCCGAGCCGTCGGCCATCGCCTCGGTCTCCCGGTACGGGCTGGCGACGCTGCCGCAGTCCAGGTGGTCCCGGCCGATCACCACCGGCGCGGACAGCTCACCGGAGGCGACCATGTCGTTGAACCGCACCCCGGCGCGGTCCCGCTCGCCGTAGCCGAGCCAGCAGATCCGGGCCGGCAGGCCCTGGAAGGCGACCCGCTCGCCGGCCAGCCGGATCCACCGGGCCAGCGACTCGTTCTCCGGGAACAGGTCCAGGATCGCCCGGTCGGTGGCGGCGATGTCGGCCGGGTCGCCGGAGAGCGCCGCCCACCGGAACGGCCCCTTCCCCTCGCAGAACAACGGCCGGATGTACGCCGGCACGAAACCGGGGAAGTCGAACGCCCGCCCGTACCCGCCGAGCTGCGCCTCGCCGCGGATCGAGTTGCCATAGTCGAAGACCTCCGCGCCGGCGTCGAGGAAGCCCACCATCGCCTCGACGTGCTTGGCCATCGACGCCCGGGCCCGCTCGGTGTACTCGGCCGGCTTCGCGGCGGCGTACTCCCGGGCGTCGGCCGGGTCCACCCCCTCCGGCAGGTACGACAGCGGATCGTGCGCGCTGGTCTGGTCGGTGACGATGTCGATCGGCGCGCCCCGGCGCAGCAGGTCCGGGACGATCGTGGCCGCGTTGCCGACCACCCCCACGGAGAGCGGCAGCCGGTCCCGCTTGGAGATCACCGTCCAGGTCAGCGCCTCGTCCAGCGAGTCGGCGACGATGTCCAGGTAGCCGTCGCGGACCCGGCGCTCCAGCCGGGACCGGTCCACGTCCAGCACCAGGCAGACGCCGCCGTTCATGGTGACCGCGAGGGGCTGCGCGCCGCCCATGCCGCCGCAGCCGGCGGTCAGCGTCAACGTGCCGGCCAGGCTGCCGCCGAAGCGCTTGGCGGCGACCGCGGCGAACGTCTCGTAGGTGCCCTGGAGGATGCCCTGCGTGCCGATGTAGATCCACGAGCCGGCGGTCATCTGCCCGTACATGGTCAGGCCGAGCTGCTCCAGGCGGCGGAACTCCGGCCAGGTGGCCCAGTCGCCGACCAGGTTCGAGTTGGCCAGCAGCACCCGGGGCGCCCACTCGTGGGTGCGCAGCACCCCCACCGGGCGGCCGGACTGCACCAGCATCGTCTCGTCGTCGCGCAGCTCGGTCAGCGTCCGCACCAGCGCGTGGTACGACGGCCAGTCCCGGGCGGCCTTCCCGGTGCCGCCGTAGACCACCAGGTCCTCGGGACGCTCGGCGACCTCCGGGTCGAGGTTGTTCATCAGCATCCGCAGGGCGGCCTCCTGCGGCCACCCCCGGGCGGTACGGTCGACGCCGCGCGCGGCGCGGACGGGCTGGTCCATGTCGGATCCCCTCTCACCCGTGGAACAACGGTCGGTGTCGCCGCGCCCCGGGCGACGACGGTCGGCGGACGGCCACCCCGCGACGCCGGGGTCGGCGGGCGGTCGTCCCGAGGAACAACTGTCGACGCGACGTCGGTCGGCGGACAATCATCCGAGGAACACCTGCCGGCGGGCGGCGGACGCCTCGAACGCCTCCAGTCGGGCCTGCGTCTCGGCCGGCGTGGCGTCGCAGATCGCCTGGAGCACCACCATGGCCAGCGCCATCGGCGCGGTGTGCAGGTCGAAGACCAGGTCGGTGCCGACCGCGGCGGGCAGCACCACGTCGGCGTGCTCGGTCGCCGGGCTGACCGGCGAGTCGGTGATCGCCACCACCCGCAGCCCGGCCTCGCGGGCCGCCCGCAGCGCGTCCAGGGTCTCCCGGGGGTAGCGGGGCAGCACCAGGGCCAGCAGGGCCCCCGCCCCGGCGGCGGCGGCCTGGTCGAGCCGGTCGGCGAGCAGGCTGCCACCGGTGTCGAGCACCCGCACGTCCGGGTGCACCTTCGCGGCGAAGAAGGCGAAGTACGCGGCCAGCGGCGCGGCGGCGCGCAGCCCGAGCACCGGCAGCGGCCGGCTGGCGGCGAGCAGGCGGCCGGCCGCGGCGATCCGGTCCCGGTCGGCGAGCTGCCCGGCCAGCCGGTCCAGGTTGCCGATCTCGGCCCGGACGGCGCGCTGCAACTCGTTGTCGCCGGCGGTCGACGGGGTCGGCCCGGCCGACCCGGTCGCGGTCAGCGCCCGCAGCCGGCGGCGCAGCGCGGGATAGCCGTCGTGGCCGAGCGCCACCGCGAACCGGGTCACCGACGGCTGACTGACCCCGGCCAGCTCGGCGACCTCGGCGGCGGAGAGGTACGCCACCGTGGCGGCGTGCCGCACCAGACACTGGGCGATCCGCCGCTGGGTCGGGGTGAGCCGGACACCGTGGAACAGGTCCAGCAGCCGGTCACCCGGCGCCGGCCCCACGGTAGCCGTTTCATTCACGGACTGACTCTATGCATGGAAACTTTCACCAGGCAAGGGTCACCCGCCCCCGACACCGGTGATGAGCAGGACGATCATCGACCGGGCGACCCGCCCGCACCCACCCCCGACCCCGAACCCGAACCCGACGACGGCAAACTGATGCTGGCGCTCGCCCCAGGTACGGGTGGTAAAACCCTTCCGTGGACGCAACCAAGCTTCGGCGGGCGATCGCCCGTACCCCGCTCGCCCCCGTGGCGGCCTTCCCCAAGCGGCTGGTCCGGGTCGCCCGGCACGACACCAGGCTGTTGAAGGTCTCCGCCCGCTGGCTGGTGACCTCCCGGGAGCACCACAACTACACGTACGACCTCACCTGGCTCAGCAAGAGCCACCTCGCCTGGTTCGTCAGCGTCGTCTGCGACACCCCCGTCAAGCAGGTCAAGGCGTACTTCCAGGAGATCGAGGGCGACGACACCCTGCGCCGGCACATCGAGCAGGCCACCCGGGGCGCCGCCCGCCGCGGCCTCGCCGACCGGCAGGTCCGGTACGCGCGCCGGGTCGGCTGGTACGCCATCGTCCGCGCCCGCAAACCGCAGCACATCGTCGAGACCGGCGTCGACAAGGGCCTCGGCAGTTGCGTCCTAGCCGCCGCCCTGCTGCGCAACACCGCCGAGGGCGACCCCGGCCGGGTCAGCTCGCTGGACATCAACCCCGAGGCCGGCTACCTCGCCCGCACCGCGCCCTGGTCCCAGGTCGTCGACCTGGTCATCGGCGACTCCATCGCCTCCATCCAGGCGATGGACCGCCCGGTCGACCTCTTCCTGCACGACAGCGACCACAGCAAAGCCCACGAGAAGCGCGAGTTCGACGCCGTCGAGCCGAAACTCGCCCCCGGCGCCATGCTGCTCACCGACAACGTCACCGCCACCAACGTCCTCGCCGACCACGCCGAACGCACCGGGCGGCGGTTCCTCGCCTACCGGGAGACCCCGATCAACCACTGGTACCCCGGAGACGGCATCGGCGTCGCCTGGTGAGGGTCGCCGCGCTGCACACGTACCCGGTCAAGGGGTGCCACCGGCTCGACCACGACGCGGCCCGGGTCGAGCCGTGGGGCCTGGCCGGCGACCGGCGCTGGATGATCGTCGACGCCGACGGCGTCGGGGTGACCCAGCGGCGGCACCCCGCGCTCGCCACGCTGCGACCCACGCTCCGGTCCGGCGGACTCGTGCTGCGCGGCCCCGGCCACCCCGACCTGGACGTGCCGGAACCCACCGGCGGCGAGCCGACGCCGGCGCGTACCTTCCGGCACCGGAAGTTCGACGTCGAGGCGCGGGCCGCCGGCCCCGCCGCCGACGCCTGGCTCACCACCGCCCTCGGCCACCCCGTCCGGCTGGTCTGGCTCGCCCGCCCCACCCGGCACATCGCGCGCGGCGACCGCCGGCACGACCCGGGCGACCAGGTCAGCTTCGCCGACGCGTACCCGCTGCTGCTGACCGTCACCGCCTCGCTGGACGCGCTCAACGGATGGCTGGCCGAGGCCGACGCCGCGCCGGCGCCGATGGCCAGGTTCCGGCCGAACCTGGTGGTCGAGGGCGCGCCCGCCTGGGCCGAGGACGGCTGGACCGGACGCGACCTGCGCATCGGCGACAGCGTCTTCCGCGCCGCCGGCGGCTGCGACCGCTGCGCCGTCACCACCGTCGACCAGGAGACCGGGACGCGGACCGGGCAGGAGCCTCTGCGCACGCTGGCCCGGCACCGCCGGATCGACCGGGCCGTCGTGTTCGGACTCAACCTGGTGCCCGTCGCGGTCGGCACGGTCGCCGTCGGCGACCCCGTCCGGCTCGCCACCGACGACCCGCCCCGGGCGTCAGGAAGCGCTTCCTGACGCCCGGGGGCGCGCACGGCGCCGGCATCCTCGTGCGGGAGAGGGGACTCGAACCCCTACGCCCGAAGGCACAGGAACCTAAATCCTGCGTGGCTGCCTAGTTACACCACTCCCGCCTGACCGGAGAGTCTAGTGCGTCGTGCCTTGACGGTGTTGAGACCGGCGTCCCGCAGGACGTTCGACACCGTTCCGTGACTGGGGCGAGCCCGACCACCGGTGGTCGTCCGGATCAGCTCGGCGAGCTTCCGCGGCCCCAGGGTGGGGTTCGCCAGCGCGAAGCGGACCACGAGCTGCGCGTCCTCCGCGTTCCGTCCGGCGACGCGGGGCCGCGGGGTCACCGTGCCCGTCTCGTCGAGGCGGTGACGGATCCGGTACACGTGGTTGCGGTGGCAGCCGATCCGTCGCGCGGCCTCCACCGCTGTGACCTCACCGGCCGCCACCTGACGGATCAGCGCCTCGATCTCCGGCGGGGTGAGAGGTCGGACCGGCCCGCTCGGCTCGATCTTCCCGCCGGGGCCCGGCGGGCCGAGGGGGAGGGGCGCGGGTCGCCGGTTCCGGCCGGCGTACGTCGCGGTCTGGCTGTGACAGTTCGGACAGAGCAGGCGCAGGTTCGGTGGCCGGTTGTCGAGGAAGTCACCGTTGACGTGGTCGACGTGCAGAATCAGCGGCCGACCCTGCCAGCGCGGCCCGAGGCCGCACTCCTCGCACTGCTCGGGGACACCGATGGTGGACAGCGCCCATTTGAGCCGGACGCCGGGCGTGCGTCGAGAGCCGTCGGCCAGCCGGACCAGCAGGTCGGCGGCGGAGGTACGGCGGCCCCGGGAGACCCGGTGGAGAGGGCGGCGGCTGAAGTGGGACGTGTCGATGCCGAAGCGTTTGAGCTGGCGGCTGACGTGCGCGTGCGAGCCGCCACTGAGGCGAACGCCGAGCAGGCGCAGGACCTCGGTGACGTTGCGGGAACGCGCCGCCGCGTCGGCGAGCGCCTCGGGGGTGTACCGGTACCGGACCACGTACGCACCGTAGTGGCCCGGTGTGACGGTCTCAGTCCAGCCCGAGGTCGCGGCGCAGTTTGGCGACGTGACCGGTGGCCTTGACGTTGTAGAGCGCCCGTTCGATCTTCCCGTCCTCGTCCACCACGAAGGTGGAGCGGATCACGCCGGTGACCGTCCGGCCGTACGACTGCTTCTCGCCGTACGCCCCGTACGCGGTGAGCACCGCCCGGTCCGGGTCGGACACCAGCGGGAAGGTGACCGCGTCCCGGTCGCGGAACTTCGCCAGCTTCTCCGGCTTGTCGGGGGAGATGCCGACCACCTCGTACCCGGCGGCCCGGAGCGAGGCGAGCGAGTCGCGGAAGTCGCAGGCCTGCCTGGTGCAGCCGGGGGTCATCGCGGCCGGGTAGGCGTACAGGATCACCCGGCGGCCCCGTAGGTCGGCCAGGGTGAGGGTGCTGCCGGTGTCGGTGGTCAGGGTGAACTCCGGCGCGGGGTCGCCGGGGCTGAGACGGTGCGGCGCGGTCATGCGGTGACCCTACCGCCGACCCCGCCCGGATCCCGGTACGGCGGCGTCCGCGCAGGGTGACCGAGGTCATCACCTTGTTGCCAACGGTTGGCAACAACACCTGCCCGGAAATAGGGTGAGGCGTCGGCGGGACCTCCCGTCGCCCTACCGGGGAGGTGGCGTGGACAGCCTGGCGATGCACATCTCGAACGGGATCATCAACGGTCCCGTGGCCGCGGTCTTCGCGGCCGTGGCGTTGGCGGCGCTGACCTTCTGCGTCCTGCGCGGCCGACGCGACCTCGACGACCGGCTCGCGCCGATGGCCGGCCTGGTGGCCGCCTTCATCTTCGCGGTGCAGATGCTCAACTTCCCGATCTTCACGGCGGGGGTCAGCGGCCACCTGCTCGGCGGCGCGCTCGCCGCGATGCTGGTCGGCCCGTGGGTCGGCGCGCTCTGCGTGGCGGTGGTGCTGGTCGTGCAGGCGTTGGTCTTCAGCGACGGCGGCGTGGCGATGCTCGGCCTGAACATCACCAACATGGCGATCATCGGCACCGCGGCGGCGTACCTGCTGATCGCCGCCCTGCTGCGGGTGCTGCCCCGCAACCCGACCGGCCTCGCCGTGACCGCGTTCGTCTCCGCCCTGCTCAGCGTGGTGGTGGCGGCCATGGGCTTCGTCGTCCAGTACTGGCTCGGCGGCACCACGGACCTGGGCGGCAACCTCGGCGGCCTGGCCGCCACGATGGCCGGATCGCACCTGCTGATCGGCATCGGCGAGGGCCTGATCACCGCGACCACCGTGGTCACCGTCGCCAAGGTGCGACCCGATCTCGTCTACGCGCTGCGCGGGCTGCGGTCCGCGCCGGCGCGCCCGGTGCCGACCGTCGGAGGTGTGCGGTGAGAAAGCGTTCCTGGGGGTTCCTCGTCGGCGGGCTGCTGGTGGCCCTGCTGCTGGCCGGGGTGGTCAGCAACTTCGCGTCCGGCCACCCGGACGGCCTCGACTCGTCGCTGCGCGAGGGCTGCACGTTCGACGCCGACGACACCATCACCGGCGGGGACTGCCCGGCCCGGCAGGAGAAGGAGCACGAGATCGGCGGCCCGCTGGCCGACTACGGCATCAGCGGCGTCGACAACGACTTCCTCTCCACCGGCCTGTCCGGGGTGCTCGGCGTGCTGCTCACCTTCGCCGTCGGCGCGGGCGGCTTCTGGCTGCTGCGTCGCCGCTCACCGAACGCCGCCGACGATCCCGCCGACGACCACCCGGCGGCAGAGGACCACCCCGCCGACACCGCCGGCCGGGCCGGTGACCGGGGCGGCGCGGCCACCGCCGGTCCGGTCGGCTGAGCAGGGGTACGCGGTGGGCGCCGGGCACACGCACGTCCTGCACCGGGCCGGCACGTCGCCGGTGCACCGGCTGCCCCCCGAGGTCAAGATCGTGGCGATGGTGGTGTTCACCGTGGCGGTGGTCGCCACCCCGCGCGAGGCGTTCTGGGCCTTCGGCGGGTACGCGGCGCTGGTGGCCGCCGTCGCCGCGTTGGCCCGGATCGGTCCGGGCTGGCTGCTCACCCGGTCGATGATCGAGCTGCCGTTCGTGCTGTTCGCCTTCGCGTTGCCCTTCCTCGCCGCCGGTGACCGGGTCGACGTGCTCGGCCTGCCGCTGGCCGTCGAGGGCCTGTACGGGGCGTGGAACATCCTCGCCAAGGGGACCCTCGGCGTGCTCGCGTCGCTGCTGCTCGCCGCGACCACCACGGTCCGGGACCTGATCGTCGGCCTGGACCGGCTGCGCTGCCCGCAGGTGTTCACCCAGATCGCCACGTTCATGCTGCGCTACCTCGACGTCCTGGTCGGGGAGGCCCGGCGGATGCGGGTGGCCCGGGTCTCCCGGGGCGACGACCCCCGGTTCCTGTGGCAGTTGCGGGGCTTCGCGGCCGGCGTCGGCGCGTTGTTCCTGCGCGCCTTCGAACGGGGCGAGCGGGTCTACCTGGCGATGCTCTCCCGGGGTTACACGGGCCGGATGCCGGTGGCGCTCTACGGCGGCGGCGCGGCGACGGTCGGGCAGTGGGCGGCGGCGGCGACGGTGCCGCTGCTGGCGGCCGGTATCGCCGCCACCGCCGTCGTCCTGACGTGAGCCGTCGTCCTGACGTGACGCCGTCGTTCTGCCGTGAACCGGCGGCCTGACATCATCGGGGGCGTGTCGACCCAGCCGCCCTCGCTGGACGTGCGTGACGTCCGGTACGCCTACCCCGACGGCCATGTCGCCCTGGACGGGGTGAACCTGACCGTGCCGCGCGGGGACCGGGTGGCCCTGCTCGGCCCGAACGGCGCCGGCAAGACCACGCTGGTGCTGCACCTCAACGGCATTCTCGCCGCGACCGGGGGGACGGTGACGGTCGGCGGGTTGCCGGTCACCCGGGACCGGGCGACGCTGGCCGAGATCCGTCGTCGGGTGGGCATCGTCTTCCAGGACCCGGACGACCAGCTCTTCCTGCCCACGGTCGCGGAGGACGTGGCGTTCGGCCCGGCCAACCTGGGGTTGCGTGGCGCGGAGCTGGCCGCCCGGGTGGACGAGGCGCTCGCCGCCGTCGGGATGACCGACCACCGCGACCGGGCCCCGCACCATCTCTCCTTCGGGCAGCGCCGCCGGGTGGCGGTGGCCACGGTGCTGGCGATGCGCCCGGAGATCCTGGTGCTGGACGAGCCCTCCTCGAACCTGGATCCGGCGTCCCGGCGCGAGCTGGCCGGGATCCTGCGCGCCCTGCCGGTGACCCTGCTGATGGTCACCCACGACCTGCCCTACGCGCTGGAGCTCTGCGACCGGTCGGTGATCCTGGACGGGGGGCGGGTGGTCGCCGAGGCGCCGACGGTGGACCTGCTCGCCGACGAGGAGCTGCTGGCCCGGCACCGCCTCGAACTGCCGTACGGCTTCGTCATCCGTCGCTGACCGGACCGCCCCCGGCCGGGGTGGCGCCGGCCGGACCGGCGTTCGTCGGGGCGGCGCGCGTCGGGCCGGCGTGCGGCGGGACGACGTCGGACGGGTCGGGGTCGACCGCGGCGGTCCGGGCGCCGACCGTCCGGCTCTCGGCGTGCAGGCGGAACAGCCCGGCCAGGGCTGCGCCCGCGCCGGTGAGCAGGACCACCGTGACCACCACCCGGGACATGCCGGGGGGCCAGGGCAGCGGGGGCACCGACCGGGCGAGGACGGCGGCGTTGGTCACCCCGACGATCAGGGCCAGACACACCCCGGCCAGGGTCAGCGCGAAGTCCGCCGCCGCCCGGCGGGTCACCGCCCAGCCTCCGGCGGCGACCGCGCCCAGCCCGGTGATCAACGCCCACACCTGCCCGGTCAGCAACGCGCCGAGCAGCTCCCCGACGCCCTGCGCGCCGGTGTCGGCGGCCCGGCCCACCGCGACCGCCACGGCGGCGGCCCCGCCGACGGCGAGCAGCGCGCCCAGGCCGACCAGCGCCCGCCGGCCCGCCCGCCGGCCGGCCGGCAGCAGACCGAGCGCGCCGAGCGCGAGCGCGCCGATGGCGATCGCCACCCACCACAGGAACGGGTCCGGCGGCGGCACCCAGTCCAGGACGCCGGTCAGCTCCACGGCGGTGTCCCCGTCGCGCAGCGGCACCACCCAGTCCCGTACCCGGTGTTCCCGGTCGGGGGCGGCGGCGACCTGTGGGGGCGGCGCGGCCTGCCGCCACAGCGCCCGTTGGTCGTGCCAGCGGGCCACCGGCTGACCGGAGACCCGCTGCCAGGACGGCGTGGCGGCCGGGTCGACCCCGGCGGGCACGGTGGTCTCCCCGGCGAGGGTCCGGTTCAGGTACGTGGCGGGGGAGCGGGTGTTCTCGTACACCCCGTCGGGGCGTACCTGGAGGTAGGGCTCGCCGGAGTAGCCGAGCACGGTGACCGTCCGGTCGGTGTCGTTGCGCAGCTCCAGCCGGGCGCCCGCCTCGACCACCCGGACGTCGATTCCCGGCCGGGCGGGCGTGAGGGCGGTCACCGCGACCCGGTAGTCGCTGCCGTTCGGGGCGTCCGCGCCGTGCGCGGCGGCCGGCCCGGCGGCGCCCAGCAGCACGGCGACGGTGGTGACGAGGACAGCGGCGACGGCGCGGGCCACGACGCCCGCGCGGACCAGGGCCGCGGTGGCGATCGGCGGCCCGACCGCCGGCGGCACGTGCCGGAAGGGCCGGCGTCGACTCACCGGCCGGCCGCCTCGACGGCCGCGGTGATCCCGGCCGGGCTGCGGTCGGCGACCGGCTCGCCGTCGACCCGGACGGTCGGGGTGCTGGTGACGCCGGCCCGGCTCGCCTCCTCGGTGACGTGCTCGGTCCACGGCGTGAACGTACCCTCCCGCAGGCAGGAGGCGAACCCGTCCCGGTCGATGCCGACCTCGGCGGCGATCTCGACCAGCGTGTCGTCGTCGAGCCCGGGGCCGCCCTCCGGCGGCTGCCGGGCGAACAGCGCCGCGGCGTACTCCCGGTACCGGCCGCCCTCGGCGGCGCAGCCGGAGGCCGCCGACGCGCGGGTGGAGTACCGGGTGGTGGAGAACCGGTCGAGGTAGGCCACCGGGTGGTAGATCACCCGGGCCCTGCCCTCGGCGACGAGCGTGGCCAGGGTCGGGCCGGTGGTCTCCTCGAACTGCTTGCACGCCGGGCAGATGAAATCCTCGTAGACGTCGACGGTGACCGGCCCGGAGCCGGCGACGATCCCGGTGCCGGCGTCGTTCGCGCCGGTCGGGGCGGTGTAGTCGGCGGACCGCTGGCCGGCGAAGACGCTCCAGCCGATCAGACCGGCGATCACCAGCACCGCCACCGCGGCGGCGGAGACCCAGACGGCCCGGCGTCGCCGCTGCTCCCGGGCGAGCTGCTCGCGGACCACCCGGGCCGCTTCGTTACGTCCCTTGCGACTACTCATCGTCGTCCTCCACGGGCGCCCCGGCCAGCCAGCCGTCGACCGAGGCGGGGGTACGGGGCCAGATCAGCAGGAACCCGGCGAGCGCCAGGAAGCCCAGGTCCCGGAGGATCTCCGGGCCGTAGGTGGGGCTCTGGCCGGCGGCGAGCTGGCCGCCCTCGCCGAAGCACCCGCAGTCGATGGCGAGCCCGCGCGCCCAGGCCGAGGCGATGCCCGCCACGAAGACCAGCAGCAGCGCCGCGGAGACCCCGGCGGCGAGCCGGGTGGCCAGCCCGACCAGCAGCAGCACGCCGAGCGCCAGCTCCACGAAGGGCAGCGCCGCGCCGACCACGGTCGCCACGTCGTACGGCATGACCTGGTACGCGTGCACCGCGCGACCGGACGCGGCCAGGTCACCGACCTTGCTGCCGCCGGCGAGGAACCACACCAGGGCCAGTCCGAGCCGGCAGGCGAGACCCAGCCACGGTCGCAGGACGGGCCAGCGTACGGGTCGGGCGTCTCGGGTCGCGGTCACGCTCATTTGTCGCTCCGATCCGGCGGGAAGTTCCCCGGTCAACTGGTGAGGGCCTCGCCGACCGCCTCGACCAGCTCGCCGCGGGCCCGGGCCACCCGGGAGCGGATCGTGCCCACCGGCACGCCCGCCACCGCCGCGGCCTCCGCGTACGACAGGCCGAGGACCTGGGTCAGCACGAACGCCTCCCGCCGGTCGTCGGGCAGGCGGCGCAGCAGGTCGCTCGCGCCGAGGTGCCCGGCCGGGTCGGGGTGCGGCCGGTCGGTGTGCGCCTGGGCGGTGAGCCGGTCGTCGAGTCGCCGGCGGCGGACCACGGTCCGCAGGTGGTCGGCGCAGGCCCGCCGGGCGATGCCGAGCAGCCAGGTGCGGGCGCTCGCCCGACCCTCGAACGACGGCAGCGCCCGGAACGCCCGCAGGTAGGTCTCCTGGGTGAGGTCGTCCGCGTCGCCCGGCCCGGTCAGCGCGGCCACGAACCGCCACACCTCGGCCTGGGTGAGCCGGACGAGGGCCGCCTGGGCGACCGGGTCTCCGCCGCGCGCGGTCAGCGCCCACGCCGTCGCCGCGTCCGCCCCGCCGGCCCTGGTCGCGTCCACCCCGCCGGCCGCGCGTGCCCCACCGGAACCGCCGGCCCCGCCGGAACCGCCGGCCTCCCGGGACCCGCCGGTGGCCTCCCGGGGGGCCGGGACGGCGTCGACCGGGTCGCCGTCGGGGGCGACCTCGGTGGTGTCACGCGGTGCGGGGATCACGACACCCCAGGTTACGCGGACGGCGGGGGCGGGACGGGCTCCTTCGGCCGGCCATGGCATGCGCCACGTCGGGAACTTTTCCGGAACCCCGGCCGACTATCCGACCATGACATGCGACGACGTACGCGCGGCGCTGTCGGCGCGGCTCGACGGCGAGGACCCGGGCGCCCCGCCGGCCACGCTCGACGCGCACACGGATTCCTGCCCCGGCTGCCGGGGCTGGCTGACCCGGGCCGAGCAGGTGACCCGACTGGTCCGGGTGCAGCCGGTGGCCGTACCCGATCTGACCGCCGGGGTGCTGGCGGCGGTGGCCGCCGAGGCGGCGGCGGCGCGTGCCGCCGCCACAGCCGCCGTCCGGGCCCGCCGGCAGGTGCTGCGGGTGGCGGTGGCGGTGGCCGCCGCGGCCCAGCTCGCGGTGGCGTTGCCGATCCTTCTCGCCGGCCTCGGCATGGGGGTGGATCCGCACGTCAGCCGGGAGATGGCCTCCTTCGACGTGGCGCTCGCGGTGGGCTTCGCGCTGGCCGCGTACCGGCCGGAGCGGGCCCAGGCGTTCGTCCCGGTCGCGTTCGTGCTCGCCGTCTGCCTGGCCGGCACCAGCGCGGTCGACATCGCCAACTCGACCACCGCCCTGGTGCACGAGATCGGTCACCTGGCGGCGGTGGTCCAGGCCGGTCTGCTCTGGGCGCTGGGCCGGGTCACCCGCCAACTCGATCGGCCGCTGTCGACACCTGCCGTGGCGGCGCACGGGTGAGACGGGGTGGTCCGATCGGGATCTTTTCGGCGAGCATGAGCGGTATGACTGCCGTGAACCCCCGCCGTACGGTCCCCCGACCCCTGGCCCGGCTGGTCGCCGCCGCCGGGCTGCTGGTCACCCTGGTCGCCCTGCTGCTCGCGCCGGCCAGTCCGGCGAGCGCGCACGCGGTGCTGGTGAGCAGCAGTCCGGCCGCCGAGACGGTGGTGCCGAGCCCGCCGGCCGAGGTGGTGCTGACGTTCAGCGAGGCGGTCCGCAAGGTGCCCGACCGGATCCGGGTGATCGCGCCGGACGGGTCGCGGGCCGACCGGGGGGAGCCGAACTTCTCCGGCAGCCTGGTCACGGTGGCCGTCGACCCGGCCGGCGCGCGCGGGACGTACCTGGTCAGCTACCGGGTGGTGTCGGCGGACAGCCACCCCGTCTCGGGGGCGTTCACGTACTCGGTCGGCGCGCCGTCGACCGTGCCGGTGGACACCGGCACGGACAGCCGCGCCGACCCGGCGGTGGGCGTCGCGGTCAAGGTCGCCAGATTCCTCACGTACGCGGGTCTGCTCCTGCTGGTCGGGCCGCTGTTGATGCTCGGGGTGTTCTGGCCGGGCCGGCTCGACCGGCGCGGTCCGGCCCGGGTCGCCTGGGCCGGGCTCGGGGTGCTGCTGCTGGGCACCCTGGCCGGCCTCTGGACGCAGGTGCCGTACACCGTCGGCGGCGGCCTGTTCGACGTGGACGGCGCCGGCTTCCGGGACGTGCTGGGCAGCGACTTCGGGGTGACCCATCTGGTCCGGTTGGGGCTGTTGGCGGCCTCGGCGCTGCTGCTGCGGCCGGTGTTGTCCGGCCGGGGCGGCCGGGCCGACCGGGTGATCCTGGCGATCCTCGGCGGGGCGGCGCTGCTCACCTGGCCGTTGGCCGGGCACGCGGCGGCCTCGCCGGCCCCGCCGCTGACCATCTTCGTGGATGCGGTGCACCTGGGAGGCATGGCCGTCTGGCTGGGTGGGCTGGTCGTGCTCGCGGTGTTCCTGCTGCCCCGGGCCGACGAGCGGGAGTTGGGCGCGATCCTGCCGGTCTGGTCGCGCTGGGCGGCGCTCGCGGTGACCGCCCTGCTGCTGGCCGGCACGGTGAACGGCCTGATCGAGGTGGGCTCCCCGGAGAAGCTGGTGAGCACCACCTACGGTCGGCTGCTGCTCGTCAAGATCGTGCTGTTCGTGCTGGTGATCGGGGTGGCCGCGGTCTCCCGTCAGCTCGTCCGCAGGTGGAGCGCGGCGGCCCGGCCCCGGCCGCTGCGGCGGGCGCTGTGGCTGGAGCTGGCGGTCGCGGCGGTGGTGCTCGGGGTCTCTGCGACGCTGGTGCAGACCCCACCGGCGCGGACCACCGCCGCCGACTCCGGCGGCTCGGCGGTCACCTCGTTCAGCACCACGTTGACCAGCCCGATCTACTCGCTCCAGGTGGAGGTGACCCCGGCCGAACGGGGCAACAACTCGGTGCACCTGTACGCGTACGCGCCGGACGGCTCGCCGCAGCCGGTGGCCGAGTGGCGGGTCACGGCGGCGCTGCCGGCGGCCGGGATCGAGGCGATCGAGGTGCCGCTGCTGCCGCTGACCGACAACCACGCCACCGGGGAGATCAGCCTGCCGGCCGCCGGGGACTGGCAGTTCCGGTTCACCGTACGCACGTCCGACATCGACCAGGCCACGGTGACCGCCACCGTGCCCGTACGTTAGGAAAGGTCCTGATTCCATGATCCGTCATCGGCGTTCCGCAAGCGTCGCCGCCAGCCTCACCCTCGGCGCTGTCGCCGTCGCCGTTCTCGGCTTCGCCGCGTCGGCCTCGGCGCACGTCACGGTGAACCCGAAGGAGGCCACCCAGGGCGGCTACGGTCGGTTCGCGTTCCGCGTGCCGAACGAGAGCGACACCGCCGCCACCACCAAGGTGGAGGTGGTGCTCCCGGAGAACGCGCCGGTCGGCTCGGTGTCCACGATGCCGGTGTCCGGGTGGACGGTAGCGGTGGAGAAGCGAACGGTCGACCCGCCGGTGGAGGTGCACGGCAGCCAGCTCACCGAGGTGGTGTCCAAGCTGACCTGGACGGCGGCGGCGGGCGGCGGGGTCAAACCGGGCGAGTTCCAGGAGTTCCCGGTGTCGATGGGGCCGCTGCCGCAGGTGGACACGATGGTCTTCAAGACCCTCCAGACCTACTCGGACGGCAACGTGCAGCGGTGGATCGAGGAGCCGACCCCCGGCGGCGAGGAGCCGGACAGCCCCGCTCCGGTGCTGACCCTGACCGCGTCGGGCGCGGAGCCGTCGGCCGAGCCGGAGGCCGCCGCCGACTCCGAAGCCGACTCCGGGTCCGACGGCGGCGGGCTCTCCGTCGGCCTCGGGGTGGCCGGGCTGGTCGCCGGGCTCGCCGGCCTGGGGCTGGGCGGCGCGGCGTTCGCGCGTACCCGTCGGGAGCCGACCAGGTCGTCCTGAGCTCTCGTCTCCTTCGTGAGCTGCCGCTTCCGTGGGTGGCGACCCTTCTGGGGTGGCGATCTTTCTGGGGTGGTGGATCTTCCTGGGGTGGCGGTCGGCGCGTCGGCCCGTCGGTTTTCCGACGGGCCGACGCCGTTCCCGGCGGGGTGATTGTCCACTTGGCCCGGATATCCGGGGAATGTGCCGCTTGTCTGGGTAAGGTCGTCCAGGTACTCGGCACGAGGAGGACGACACGGATGCGTTTCGCACGGGCGCTCGCCGGAACACTGTTGCTGGTCATCGCGATCGTGGCGCTCGTCGCCGCAGGCGCGCTCTGGGCGGCGACCCGGTACGCCGACCCCGACCACGGCTTCCGCGCCCGGTTCGAGCCGGTCGCCACGACCGGGCACGCGGTGGTCGTCACCGACCTGGCCGCCCTGCTGCGTCGGGACGCCCCGTTCGTCCCGGCCGGGGTGGACCGGCTCCGGCTGACCGCGCGGACCGCCGACGGTCCGGTCTTCCTCGGGCTCGCCCCCACCGACCAGGTACGGGACTGGCTGGCCGACACGCCGCACGTCACCGTCGACCGGGTGGCGGTGACCCGTGGCCCGCTGCCGGTCCGGCTGAGCCGGGCCGGCGGGGACGCGCCCGTGGCGACAGCGCCCGACCCCGTCGGTGGGGCGTTCTGGGTCCGCGAGGGCGTCGGCTGGCTGGAGTGGGACCCGGCCGAGTTCGGCGACCGGCCGACGAGTCTGGTGCTCATGCGCCCCGACGGCCGGGGCGACCTGGCCCTGGACGTCCGGGTCGACCTGCGGGCCGGCTGGCTCGGCCCGGCCCGTTGGGCGCTGCCGCCGGCCGGGATGCTGTTCGTCGCGCTGGCCCTGCTGCTGCTTCCGCTCCGCCCGCCGCGCCCCCGTGAGGTGGTCTTCGTGGTCGAGCCCGACCAGGTCCCGGTGCTCGCCCAGCGGCTCGGCGTGACCTCGCTCAGCGCCCTCGGCGCGGCGTCCCGCCCAGCCGGCGACGACGTGCCGGCGCTGCCCGTCCGCCCGCTGGTGGCGGTCGCCGCCACCCCGACCGGCCGCCCCGACGTCACGGCGGAGGAGGTCGGTCGCGTCGGTGTCGCGGCGGAGGAGGTCGGTCGCGTCGGTGGCGTGGGGACGGGGGCGGCCGGGCGCCCGTCCAGCCTGGCCGACCTGGCCAGCGGGAGCGGGGTGACCAGCGGAGGCGAGGTGACCGCGACCGGCAGGCCGCCCGCCGCCGCGACGGAGCAGAGCGGGTTCTCGGCGGAGCAGGGCGGGTTCTTCGCGGAGCAGGGCGGGGCGGCGGAGGCGACGCGGTCGGGCCCACTGACCTGGCCACCCCGGCTGGTCG
The DNA here is from genome assembly GCF_027497255.1 of Micromonospora sp. WMMD882. Taxonomy (NCBI): domain Bacteria; kingdom Bacillati; phylum Actinomycetota; class Actinomycetes; order Micromonosporales; family Micromonosporaceae; genus Micromonospora; species Micromonospora sp. WMMD882. The sequence continues at coordinate 3,108,206 of NZ_CP114903.1, read as the reverse complement.
GCCGGGCGTCCGGTGAGCGGCCCGACCGGCCGGACGAGCCGACCGACGGCTCCCGCCCCGGCGCGCGGTGACCGGCTGCCCGCTCCCGCCACCCGGTGGGCGGTGCCCGGCCGGCGGGTTCCGCGACGGTGGACGCCGCTACGGGTGGCCGCACGGCGGGTGGCCCTCCGCGCTGCCGATACGGAGGGCCACCTTCACCGGGGGATCGGTGCTACCTGAGCGAACGTCGAGGTAGTTGGTGCCAGATTAACCTAAAAATCCCTACTCGTCAGTTCTGTCCATTTGATGCAAGTTTTGAATCAAGTCGCCGCCGCAACCGTCGGCCGGGGCCGGCGACGGGACGGCCCGGCGGTACGTCCGCGCCGGCCGCGGCCAACCGCTCACCGCGGGCCGGTCGCACCGGCAGCACCACCAGCAGCAACAACGACAGCCACACGTACGCGTTGCGGGTCAGCACGTCCACCGGATCGTCGGTGCGCGCCGCGCCCGCCCCCCAGTCCTGGAACGACACCACCCCGTACGTGATCACCAGGTACGTCGCGGCGGCCGACACCAGCAGCACCCGCCCCCGGCGTCGGGTCCGCTCGTCGAGCCCGGCGTCGACCAGGATCACCACGGCCGGCACGAACCAGTAGATGTGGTGGGTCCAGGTGATCGGGCTGACCAGGCCGCCGACCAGACCGGTCAGGGTCAGCCCGGTCAACGCGTCACCGGCCCGGGCCGCCCGCCCGGCCCGCCACAGCCCGTACCCGGCGACCACCGCCACCAGCAGCAACCACACCAGCCGGTCCGGCTTCTCCGGCACGGTGAACCGGCTGAGCAGCCCGAACAACGACTGGTTGCCGGTGTAGTCGGTGCGCCCCACCCGGTCGGTGGCCCACAGCTCGTGCGTCCAGAACCGCCACGAGTCGCGGGGCGCGAACGCCGCCGCCAGCAGCGTCGCCACCGCGGCCGTCGCGCTGGCCACGATCGCCGCCCGCCACCGCCGGGTCACCAGCAGGTAGACGATGAAGATGCCCGGGAACAGCTTGAGCGCCGTCGCCAGGCCGACGCCCACCCCGGCCCAGCGTCGTCCCTCGGGTACGGCGAACAGCAGGTCGGCCAGGATCAGCACCACCAGCAGCATGTTGATCTGACCGAAGGTGATCGTCTCGCGGGTGCTCTCCACCGCGAAGACCAACAGGACCGCCACGGTCAGCGTGAACAGCCGGGGCAGACCGTGCCGGGCGATCGTCGGCCGGATCAGCCAGCGGGTCGTCACCAGCACGCCGAGCGCGGTGAGCGCCGTGAAGACGGCGATGGTGGCCCCGAGGGGCAGCGCCGCGAACGGCCGCAGCAGCAACGCGCTGAACGGCGGGTACGTGAAGTACAGCTCGCCCTGCACCCGGTCCGGCTGGCTGTAGTCGTACAGCGGGTTGCCCTCCGCCCACCACCGCATCGCCCGCATGTAGATCTTCAGGTCGAAGAAGTCGTGGGTGAGCCCCGGCAGGTAGAGCGCCGGCAGCACGGCGGTGAGCGCCAGCGCCGTGAGCAGCCGGCGAACCCTGCGGGCGCCCGGGTCGTCCTCGACGAGGTCGGGCGGGATGGCGGGTTCGGCTGGCACGGGGAAACCCTAGCGGGCGGCGGCGGGGACGGTGCGCAGGCGCGGGCGGCCTGTGCTGCGCGTAGTCTGTTCCGGTGGCTGATCTTCTCGTCTGGATCGATTGTGAGATGACCGGGCTGGACCTCGGGCGGGACGCGCTGATCGAGGTCGCCGCGCTCGTCACCGACCCCGACCTCAACGTGCTCGGCGACGGCGTGGACGTGGTCGTCCACGCCGACGAGGAGAAGCTGGCGGGCATGCCGGAGATCGTCCGGACCATGCACGGCAAGTCCGGGCTCACCGAGGAGGTGCGCCGCTCCACCGTCACCCTCGCCGAGGCCGAGGAGATGGTCCTCGACTACGTCACCACGTACGTCAAGGAGCCGCGCACCGCGCCGCTGTGCGGCAACTCGATCGCCACCGACCGGGGCTTCCTCGCCCGCGACATGCCCCGCCTCGACGGGCACCTGCACTACCGCATGATCGACGTCTCCTCGATCAAGGAGCTGTGCCGCCGCTGGTACCCCCGGGTCTACTTCGGCCAGCCCACCAAGGGGCTCGCCCACCGTGCGCTGGCCGACGTCCGGGAGAGCATCCGCGAGCTGGAGTACTACCGGCGTACCCTCTTCGTCCCGCTGCCCGGCCCGGACGTGGACACCGCCAAGGCGATCGCCGCCGAGCTGTAGGCAGTCGGCCCGTCCGGCTGGGGAACCCGCTCGACGGGGACGGCCCGGGTGTGGCTATCATTGGTCAGCACGCCCGGCCGGGTCGATGATCCGGGCGGTACGCGCATGGTGGCTGTAGCTCAGTAGGCAGAGCACCGGGTTGTGGTCCCGGGTGTCGTGGGTTCAAATCCCATCAGTCACCCCATTCGGAAACGACGTGAGCCCCGTCCGACGGACGGGGCTCACGTCGTCGTGCCGACCACCCGCGGCCCCGAGCCGAAGCGCGACGAAAGCTGTCGATCAGGGGGAGTGTGGCGCGGTAACCGGGCCGGTACCGTGCGTGGCATGACTACGGTTACCCCTCGCCGGGCGCCGCTGACCGTGATCCTGGCTGCCGTGGTGGTCCTGCTGGTCGGGCTCCAGGCGATCGCCCGCATGTACCAGACCCTCGACAACGGCGTGGTCGCCGTCATCGTCGCCCTGATCGGCGCGGCGCTCTACCTCACCGTCGCGTACGGGTTGTGGCAGGGCAACCACGTCGCCTGGATCCTGGCCCTGATCGGCGGCGTGCTGGCCCTGCTCAGCATCGTCAACGGCGACTGGCTGTCGCTCGTCACCGGTCTCGTCCTGATCGTGCTGCTGCTGCTCCCGCGGTCCCGTCAGTGGTTCGCCAGGGTCACCCGGTGACCGACGGGCTCGCCTCCGGCGTGCCGGAAGCCGCCGGCTCGTACGGCAGGGCGCTGCCCTTGACGTACTCCGACCAGCTCATGTTCCACTCCGTCCAGCCGTTGCCGTTCTTCAGCTTGCGTTCGGTGCCCTTGACCGTGACCGGGTCACCGATGCGGGTCTGCCCGAACAGCCACTCGCCGTCCTTCATGGAGACGTTCACGCAGCCGTGCGAGACGTTGACCCGGCCCTGCTGCCCCTCCGACCAGGGCGCGGCGTGGATGAACTCGCCGCCCCAGGTCAGCCGCTGGGCGAAGTCGATGTCGGTGCGGTAGCCGTCCTCCGGGCCGAGCTCGTCGAAGGTGTCGAAGACCGTCTCCTTCAGCTTCTCGATCACCACCATGGTGCCGCTGGACGACGGGGTGCTCTTCTTACCGAGACTCACCGGGATGGTCTTGATCACCTTGCCGTCGCGGGTGACGGTCATCCGCTTGGTCTTGTTGTCCACCGTCATCACGGTGGCCGCGCCGACCTTGATGTCCACGGTCAGGTCGGACCGGCCGTACCAGCCGTCGTCCATCGGCAGCCCACCGGTCTGCACCTTGTACTGCACGGTGCTCCCGGCCTGCCAGAACTCCTTCGGGCGGTAGCGGACCTCGGTCGGGCTGACCCAGTGCCAGACGCCCTCCTGTGCCGGCGTCGAACGGACCGTCATCCGGCGCTGCACGTCGTCCCGGTAGTCCTCCGGGATCGGCCGACCGAACTTGACGATCAGCGGCATGCCGACCCCGACCACCTGGCCGTCGCCGAGGAAACTGGTCACCCGCACCTGGTTGGCCGGCTTCGCCATGGTGGTGAAGGTGTGGGTGGCGGTCGCCGGCTTGCCGTCCGCCCCGGTCGCCGTCACCGTCGCGGTGTACGTGGTGCCGTACGCCAGCGCGCCGGCCGGCAGCCAGCTCCGGCCGTCGGCGGCGAGCGCGCCCTCGACAGGCGTCCCGGCCGGGTCCTTCACCTCGACGGCGGCCTGCTCGGCCTGCTCCACGTCGAAGGTGACCCCGGTCGACGCCGGCACGTCCCTCGCGTCCGCCGCCGGCGTGGTGATCGTCACCGCGGCCTCGGGCCCCTGGTCACCGCCGCCGTCCTGCCAGCCGGTGGATCCGCCATCACCGCCACCGGTGCAACCCGAGGTCAACGCCAACGTGACGGCGAGCGCCGCCGCCGCGAACGCGCCGTGCCGCCTGCCGCTCCGGACGCCCCTGCTCCGGATCAGTCGGTCCTGGTCAGCTCGCATGATGTCCTCACAGTCGTGGTCCCGCGACGTCCATCGTCCCTCACCAGACGCGCGGGACCTCGTACCCGTTGCGGGGCGTGAAGAGGAACACCGTCCGCGATCACGGGAATATTGGTAAAATCATCCGTTTTGCGGGGTGGTCGGGGTCGGTTCCGTCGACATGCCGACTCCGGCAGCCGGCGACCTGGAGCTCCCATCGAACTCCGGGGCCGGCGACCAGAGTCGGCCCCGGCCCCGGAGTCGGAGTCGGAGTCGGCGTCGGTCAGCCGGCCAGCGCCGGGCCGGACCCACCTTCCGGTACGGGCAGCGCGCTGCCCTTGACGAACTCCGCCCAGCTCAGGTTCCACGCCGTCCAGCCGTTGCCCGCGGCCAGCTTGCGCTCGGTGCCGGTGATCGTGATCGGGTCACCGACCATGGTCCGGTCGAACAGCCAGCGGGCATTGTCGGTGGCGACGTTCACACAGCCGTGCGACACGTTGCGCCGCCCCTGGTGCTGCACCGACCAGGGCGCCGCGTGAATGTACTCGCCGCCCCAGGTCAACCGCTGGGCGAACTCGATGTCGGTGACGTACCGGTTCGCCGGGTCCGGATCGTCGCGGGTGTCGAATACGGTGGCCGCCTTCTTCTCCATCACCACCATCGTGCCGCTGGAGGAAGGGGTCGACTTCTTGCCCAGGCTCACCGGCAGAGTGCGCGTCACCTGGCCGTTCTCGATCACCGTCATCTGCTTGGTGGCGTTGGAGACCTTCATCTCGAAGGAGCGGCCGATCTTCCCGGTCGCCTTCCGGTCGACGTTGCCGTACCGGCCGTTGCTCAACGGAATGCCCTCCAGGGCGATCCGGACGGCGATCGTGGTGCCCGGCTGCCAGTACTCCGGCCCCCGGTAGTACGCCTGGGTGCCGTTGGACACCCAGTGCCAGGCGCCCGGCTGCGGCGGGTTGGTCGTGACGAACATCCGCTTCTGCACCGCCGCGCGATCCTTCTTCGGAATACCGGGGGAGAACTCGGTGACCACCGGCATCGCCACGCCGTAGGTCCGGTCGTCGAAGAGGTAGAGGCCGGAGCCGATCGTCGACTTCGGCTTGCGCATCGTGGTGAAGGTGCTCGTGCCGGAGACCGGGCCCGCCGAACCGGTGCCGGTGACCGTGGCGGTGTACTTCGTGCCGTACTTCAACGGGGTGGCCGGCACCCACGACGAACCGTCGGCGCGGGGCGTGCCCGCGACCTTGTCGCCGTTGGCGGCCGTCAGCGTCACCTCGGTGATCTTCACGCCCGGGTCGGCCGTGCCGATCTCCGCGCTCACCGGCTGGTTCTTCGCCCCCTCGGCCGGGCTGACCGTGACCGGAGTGCCTGGCGATCCCGACGACCCCGGTCGTTCGTCGTCCACCGGAGCGGCGACCCCCGTCCGGGGAGCGCCCGTCGGGTCACCGCCCACGAAGGCCGGCGGCTCCGCCGGATCGGAACCGCACCCCGTCAGCGCCAATGACGCCGTCAGAGCCAGGACGCCCACCATCGCCCCGGCTCGCGCGAACCTGCCCATCCCCACCTCGGTTTCTCGCGACCCTGGCGGACATCGTGCCGCATCAGGGCACGGCTCCGGTCGCCGGACCCGGAAATTATGCGAGGTTCGTCCGGTTACACGGCTTAATCTCCGTCCGAATAGGTGAGGAGGGGATCGGATTGGAACCCTCCTCAGACCCCGTGCTAGGGTTCTCTCCGTTGCCAACGAGCGCCGCTAGCTCAACTGGCAGAGCAGCGGACTCTTAATCCGCGGGTTCGGGGTTCGAGTCCCTGGCGGCGCACCAGCAGCAAGGCTCTGACCTGGGGTTATGCCCTGGGTTAGAGCCTTTCTTGTTTCCGTGCTGGTGGCCCGGTGCTCGGTGGGTGCTCGGGAGCCGTTGGACCGTTCCGGCTGCCGGTGGACTGGTGGCGTGGTGGTGGACGTCCGGGCCGGTTCGGTGAGGGGGTCTGGTGTCGGTGCCGGCGGTGGTACCGGACGGGATCCGGGCTGACGTGGAGACGTTGTGGCGCTACCACGATCTGGGTCACGAGTTGCGCCCCTGTGATGTGGGGATCGGGCTCGGTAGTCACGATCTCGGTGTGGCGGTGGTCGCGACCCGCCTGTTTCATGAGGGTCTGTTCCCGTGGATCGTGTTCACCAGTGCGAACGCTCCGACGACGGTGGAGCGGTTTCCGCGTGGTGAGGCGGTGCACTACCGGGAGTACGCGGTCGAGCATGGTGTGCCGGCGGAGTCGATTCTCGTGGAGCCGCGGGCGACGAACACGGCGGAGAACCTCGACTATTCGCGCCTACTGTTGGCGGAACGCCGGATCCCGGTGCGTTCGGTGTTGCTCATGTCTCGGCCGTATCAGCAGCGTCGGGCCTTCGCCACGTGCAGGTTGATGTGGCCGGAGGTCGACGTGGTGTGCGCGTCTAACCCGTTGGGGATCGACGAGTACGTGCGTGGCATCGGTGGCCCTCGGCGGGTGGTGGACATGCTGGTGGGGGACACGCAGCGGATCGAGGTGTACGCCGAGCGCGGTTTCGCGATCCGGCAGGAGGTGCCGGGCGAGGTGCGGGCGGCGTTCGATCGTCTGGTGGCGGCGGGTTATACGAGCCGGCTGGTCTGAGTCGGGGCTATCGGTGTTGGGCCTGCGTCTGCGCTTTGTGGGCGTGTCTGGCGGCTGTCTCGAACGCCGTCGTCCAGGGGAAGGCGCGCTGTCGGTCGTTGCCGCTGCCGGGTTGGTGTGGTTCCCACTTGTGTTCGGGGCCGAGCAGGACGTGGACTCCTTCGTCGCGGAGGCTGGTTACCGCGCGGCGGAAGGGGAGTCGGGTGGCGAGTGCGGCGTTGACGAATGGAACGACGACGGCGGGTATGTGTCGTCCGATGAGTTCGGCGACGGAGGTCATGGCGTAGTTGTCGGCGAGGCCGAGGGCGATCTTGTTGATGGAGTTGTAGGTAGCTGGTGCGATGACCACAGCGCTGGCGGCGGGAAGTGAGCGCCGGCGGCCAGGGGAGGCCCGGTAACTGGATCGCACAGGGGTGCCGGCCAGTTCCTCGATGGCCGGTAGGTCGAGGAAGTCCATAGCGCTGGGTGTGGCGGTGACCACTGCCGTCCAGGACCGGTCCAGCGCGGTGCTGATCAGTTTGGTCACGTCGGCGGCGGGGCCGGCGCCGCAGACGACGATCTGTAGGTGGCCGTTGGTCACAGCGGGATCCCGGCGGTCTGGGCGAAGTCGATGACGGCGGTGCGGATCTGGCCTTTGGCGAGGAGGGCGAGGTCGCCGGCGATGCGCTGGACGGTCGGGCGGCAGCGGATCTCCTCGGGCGCTACGTCGTAGGCGGTGCGCAGCGCGTTGAGGCCCTGTTCGTGGCGGCCCCACTGGGTGTAGGCGCGGGCGACGTCGACGTACAGCGAGGCTCTGCGTTCGGCGAGCGTGATCTTGTCCAGGGGCACCGTGCGGGCGAGCGTGATGGCGGTTCCCGCGTCGCCGAGGGCCAGGGCGATGTTGACGCGGTGCAGCAGGACGTTGGTGGCGCCGAAGCCGGTCCACCGGTCGTTGCCGTCGTAGCCGAGTCGGGCGGCGGCGCGGGTGGCCTCGTCGAGCATGGCGTGTGCGGTGTCCCGGTCGTCCTTGCGGGCGGCGGCGACGGCGCCGCGGAGCACGAGCGCGCCGTACACGGCGACCGCGTCGGTCGAGTCGAGGCGGGTGTCCCGGTCGAGGGCGCCGGCGGCATGCCCTGCGAGGGTCACGGCTTGGTCGTCGTGGCCGTTGCTCATGAGGGCGTGGGTCATGATCCGTGCGCTCGCGGCGATAGCCACCGGGTCTTGACTCGCTGTTGCGGCGTGGGTGCTTCGCTCGGCCGCGACCAGGGCCATCCCTCGGTCGCCCATCTTGAGTAGAACACTTCCGACGACGTGGTACAGGTCGGTCGCCAGGACGTCGGCCTGTGCGCGTTGCTCTTCTTCGGCGTTGGCTCTGGCGGGTTCGAGGGCTGGTAGCAGCGTGACGAGGTCGTCGAGGACGCGTGCGTACCGGCAGGCCTGGTAGTCGCGTTTTACTGCGGCCACCGCGCGGGAGAGCTGCTGGACGGACAGCACCGTTTTAGGTGGGTGTCGTGGCGAGACGAGCGCGTCGAGCAGCGGCGAGACAGCTGGGCCGGCGGCAACGCCCGCTGCGGTCGCGCGTAGAAGCTCTCTCCGTCGCACGTCACCATCCGAGCCCGAGCCGCTGTGCCTGTCCTTTCCAGTATCGGTGTCTGAGCCGGTCCGCGCCGGGGTGGTGCTCCCGGGTGCACCGTTGGTGCCGGTCACCAGTAGGGCCTCGAAGCGTGCCCGGGCGTCGGATGTGGCGCGGGTCAGCACGGTGTCCAGCGCGGCCTGCATGTCGGCGCGCGGGAGGACCTTGTCGCCCTGGCTGCTCCACTTGGCGACCGTCCGTCGCGCTACGCCGAGGTGCTCGGCGAAGGCGGTGACGCTCATCCGCAACGCCTGGCGCAGCGCGGTCGCCTCCCGGCCGGTCCAGGTCGTTACCGGAGCCATCGCATGTCCTCCCCGATAGGGGCTGTTCGCCTGCCTGCCGATGGTAGTGGCACCGCGGGTGACAGCAGGTGCACCGCCAGTGCACCGGCAGGACATTCCGCCCGATCGTCTCCCAGGCCAGTCTGGATGTGCCGGCACGTTGCTTCTTCCCGATCGTGCCGGCGGATTCAGCGGCAGTCTCGCGCAGGGAGCTTCAGATGGATGTGCCGATCAGCGACGTGCTGGAACGCGACCCGACGCACCGGCAGAGGGCGTCGTCGGGCACTCCGTCGTCTGCGGGGTTGACTCCCCGTCTGCGTACCGCCGAGAGGGCTGCGTGGGTGGGTGGGCGGCGGTCTGCTCCCAGCCGTCGTCCCGCTGTGGTGGGCCCGCGCCTTCGGGCGCGGGCCCACCGTCTCGGGGTACCCGCGACAGTGGGGGGCCGGGCGTGACCGTGTACATCTCCCGCTCGGTCGCGACCAGCCGGGCGGCTCAGCGGTCCGGGGCGCAACCCTCGGCTCCGGTGGCGGCCGTGGCGGATCCGCCGTTGTTGACCCACGTGTGGCGTCGGTTCTTCGAGCAGCGGAACCGGCTGGGGTTCCGCCGATGAGCATCGAGCAACCCGTTCCTGGCCAGGGCGTTGACAGGCGTTGCCGGGTGGAGGGGGAGCATCTGCCGGCCCGCCCGGGGTGGCTGTGCCGGAACTGCGGTCACCCGTGGCCGTGCGCGCAGGCGAAGGGGACGCTGCTGGTCGAGTACGAGGGCAGCGGGGTCGGGTTGTCGCTGTACCTGGCGGCCTGCCTGCATACGGCCATCGACGACCTGCGGCATCTCAACGGCGCGGACGCGGGCGGCTGTTCGGGGTTGTTCGACCGGTTCATGGGCTGGATCAGGTGCCGCGCCGGTGCCCGGCGGCAGGCCGCGACCGGATTCCCACCGCTGTCCGAGGAGAGGGTGTCATGACCGGTATCGGTGTCATCACCGCCGTGGACGGGCCGGCGATCGCCGGTGTGTTCCACACGTTGGTGGTGCAGCCGACGAGCTTCTGCAACCTCGACTGCCTCTACTGCTACCTGCCTGACCGCCGGTCGCGTCGCCTGATGACCGTGCCGGTGGCGCAGGCCTGCGCCACCTCGATCGAGCGGCAGGGCAGTGGCCATCCGGTGAGCGTCGTCTGGCATGGTGGCGAGCCGACCGCGACCCCGATCAGCCACTTCCAGGACCTGCTCGCCCCTTTCGAGTCGCTGCGGCGCGCGGGTCGGGTGCGTCACGAGGTCCAGACCAACGCCACGTTGATCAACCAGCGGTGGTGTGACCTGTTCGCCGCCTACGGGTTCACGGTCGGTGTCAGTGTCGACGGCCCGGGTGCCCTGAACCGCAACCGCCTCGACCACGCGGGCAGGTCCACCATCGGGCGCACGTTGCGCGGTATCCGGGTTCTGGCGCAGGCGGGTCTGGAGTACTCGGTGATCTGTGTCGTCACTCCGGAGACCATCGACCATGCCGACGACCTCGTGGACTTCTTCACCGGCCTGCCGGGATGTCAGTCCGTGGGTTTCAACATCGAGGAGCAGGAAGGCGCCGTCCGGCAACCGGTGTCGGTGGAGTCTGCGTACCGGTTCTGGCGGCGGCTCGTGCAGCGCCGCACCGCCGGTGGCCGGTTGCGTGTCCGTGATCTGGATCGTTTGGCCGACTACCTCACCGCCGCCCGCGCTGGGGGCGTCGACCATGCGCCCCATGAGCCGATTCCCACGGTGTCCTGGGACGGCCGGGTCGTGCTCCTGTCACCGGAGCTGCTCGGTATCACCGACCCCGAGTACGGGGACTTCGTCGCCGGGAACGTGGTCGAGGAGCCGATCACCGTGATGCTCGCCCGGGCCGGTGGTCTGCGCTATGTGGCCGAGTTCGTCGCCGCGCTCAACGACTGCGCCGACCGGTGCGGGTTCTATGACTTCTGCCGTGGCGGGCAGGCCGGCAACCGTTACTTCGAACACGGCGCCTTCACCGTCCGCGAGACCGGCTTCTGCCGTACCACCCGACAGGCCCTGGTCCGCGCCACCGCGGACCATCTCACCCCGACTGGAGGACCAGCATGACTGACGCCCTTGCCGCGCTCGTCAATGCCGCGCCGCATGACCTTGACCGTCTCGGTGTCGCATCGTCCCGGGCGGTAGCGTCGGTCGACGCGGCGAAGTTCGACAACCGGCCGACCTGGGACAACCGGGGTAGCTTCGACAGCCGTCCGGGCTGGGACAACTGGAATAAGAAGAAGTGACCCGCTGACAGCGGACCTGACACCCGGCGGCGCGGGGCGGCCGGCCCGCCCCGCGCCCCTAAACAGATACAGGTGAAGAACCATATGCGGACCACGACAGTCGGCGACCTGCGGATCCTGCTCCCGGATCTCGACCCTGACGACCTCGACAGTATGAGTGACCTGACCGACGACCTCAGCGACGCTGCCATCGAGAACGCCTCGTGGCGTGGCGTCACCCTGGACGACGTCACCGTCCGTGGTAGCCGGCTCATCGGTGTCGACGTGAGCGAAAGCAACTGGGAGGCCGGCATCATCTTCGGCTGCGAGATCACCCGTACCGACTTCTCCGGTGCCACCCTGTCCGGCGTCAATATCGAGCGCTGCGCCGTCAGCGGGTCCCGGTTCACCGGCACGAGGCTCACCGACATTCGGCTCAGGGACGTGCTGTTCGAGGGATGCCGCTTCGACTACGCGACCCTCACCCGGGTCACCGCCGCGGGAGCCGTGGCCTTCGTCGACTGCGTCCTCACCGACGCCACCTGGTCGGCCTGCCGCCTGCCCGACACGGTCCTCAGGTCCTGCCAGCTCGTCCGCCTAGAGCTCGACTCCTGCCATCTCCAGGGTGCTGACCTTCGGGGCAACTCGCTGCACGACCTGAAGACCGGTCTCGAAAACCTGCACGGAGTCACCCTCGACGAGGACCAGTTACCCGACCTCACCCACCTGGCCGTTCAGGATCTCAACCTGACAGTGCGGAAGCGATAACAACTCGAACTTCATCCGGGACAGTCGTCGGGTACAAGAGCAACGAAGCCATCAGGAGAAAGACGTCGTGGCCTATCGTCCGGGGCCGAACAGCTTGCTTCGCGTAACTCGGCTGGCGCTGCGGTCTCCGTCGGGCTCGGGGCGGCCGAAGTCGTGGCAGGAACTGGCCGACGCGGTCAACGTCCACACCCACACCCACACGGGATGCCGCAGCGTCATCGACGCCCGCTACATCGACAAGCTCGAACGCGCGGAGCACCGCTGGTTGTTCGAGCCGTACCGCACGGCCTTGCGGAAGGTTCTGGACAGAGCGACCAACGCCGATCTCGGGTTCTTCGTCGTCAAGGGACACGCCCAAGACCCTGAAGTGAGCCCGGAGGAACCAGGACCAGGTGGCTGGACATCAGTGGCTCCCGGCGCCGACGCTGGCCGCCCGGTATCGGTAGGGACGGAGGACGGTCCGGTCATCACGGCCCGAGCGGCGGCGGTGCGGGTGACGGTGAGCGCCCACGCCGTGACTGTCGCGGCGCTGGTCCGTCACGACGACACGACCGGCGCTGTCGTGGTCCTCGCGGGGCCCGTCGAAGTGCTCATCACACCGTCGGATATCGCCCGGGACCGCCTCGCGGCGGTACCCGTTGTGCCGTCGACCGGGGCCGACCTTCGCCAGGTGTACCGGCTTCCCGATCGGTGGGCCCGATGACGAATGTGCGGATCACGCGCCCGGCCGTGGACGGCTGGCATCCGTCGGCTCTGCGCTTTCCAGGGCCGATCAGTCAGCAGCAGGTGACCGAGGCGCGCAGGGACCTCGGTCGTCGGTTGGCCGCCTGGCGCGCCGAGCAGGGGCTCACGCAGACGCAGCTCGCCACGAACATCTGTTACTCCCGCAGTTCGGTCGCCAATGCCGAGATCGGACGGGACACCAGCGTGCGCCGGTTCTGGCAGGACGCCGACCGGGCGGTCGACGCACGAGGTGCCCTCCTGGCGGCGTTCGACCAGATGGCCGCGCTGGTACGGGACTTCCAGACCCAGCAGGCGCAGGCGCGGGACGAGGAACGCCAGCGGCTCTCTGGCCGAACCGCCACCCGGGCCACTCAAGCGGCGACGGGTGACTGCCGGTGCGGGACGGTGGTCGTCGGCCGGTGGACCGGACAGGAGACCCGCGCGCTACGCGAGGCCCTCCGGATGACCGTCCACGACTTCGCCCAGCACCTCGGGGTAGCGCCCGAGGCGGTTTCCGGCTGGGAACACTGCCACACGTCCACACCGCCACCGACGATGGCCACACAAGCGGTCCTGGACGAAACGCTCACGCTCGCCGACAGCAACACTAAAGTCCGGTTCCTACTGATCCTCGACATCCCGAACCACCATACGTAAGCCCGCCGGACAAGCGGTGAAGGCTGCATGGCACGACCGCCACGCCGCGTGAGACGGCAAGGCTTCCCCGCCGCGCCCGGACGGCGGCATGTGCGTGCAGGTGATCTCACGCGTCTGTGGGAGGTCATCCGGCGGTGGCTGCCGCTATCAGGACGATTCGTTCCCGATCGCTGAGGGCATCGGTTGGTCGCGTCCCACGGTGTTGACCCGGGCGCGGTCGCCGTTGAAGTCCGGGGCCAAGCGGCCGGCCAGACAGGACCGGTGCGCGGCGAACGACGCACATCCCGGCCCCTCACTGCTGCGCACATCGACGGTGACGCCGTCGCCGCCAGGGCTGAGGATCGTCAGCTGACCGCAGCATCCGCACGGCCAGCTGAACTCCTGTAGGTCCGCGATACGCATCGTGAGGCGTATCCAGACGGGCGGGTGGTACCGGCTGATCTCCTGGACGACCGCGTCGACCTGCTCGCCGACTGGCGGGTACTCCTCGGGCAGGGCGCGAGGTCCGCCCGATGGGCTGTCAATGACGCCGGCGTCGACCGACGCGCCCACCGTTTCATGCCCGAGGACCTCGGCCATGACCCCCCAACGCTCATGACTGATGATCGTCGCCCGGACGGCGGTGCCCACCACCAGGTCACAACCGACGCTATCGAAACGCTGCACCGGTTGATCGTCGCGCACCACCTCGTCAGCGGCACAGCCCCGGCATGCCTACACCGTCGAGGGCAGCCAAAGGCGGACCGGGTACGACTTGCAGCACGTCTGCGCGCTCGGCGGCAGATGAGGACGGGTCGGCGTTCAGCGGTGGGCCGCTCGCGGATCAGACATCTGGCACGAGGATCCGCGGCACGAGCAGGCCTGTAGCCAATACGTGATTGCCGACCCAGTCGGCCTCAGTCATCGGCCGGCCTCGTAGATCGATCTTTGGGACGTCGCCATCCAACGGGAACTCGATCATCAGTGATACGCCGATTGGGGGTCGGCAGGTGCCGGTCCTCGATCCGGACCACGTAGCGGTGCCAACCCGACTCCGCGTGAAACCGCGCCAACCCGAGTTCCACTGTGCTAACTGGCTGGTCGCGGTCCAGCCGTGCCCGGCCCCGGAACCATACGTCCGAGATGCCCTGCGGGAGGACAAGGTCTTTGACGGGTTCGGTTTTCCCGTCTTCATCAAGATCGGACAGTCGAAAAAAGTAGTGCTCTTCCTCGTAACGCCGCCCAAAGAGGAAGAGGTGCCGCTCGTCGGCCGGTTGGGCTAGGAGCTTGTGGATGTTCTCCCGAGCCCAGTCCGCCGCGAGCATCTCATCGCACACCTGCGCGAGCTCGTTCAAGCGCAAGGGGATCGATCCGCTCTCGGTCTGGGGCAGTCCCGCCTTTTTCGCGCGCGCCCATCGCACCATCAGGCTTGCGGCCGGGGGCGAGGTGACCTCGACGATCCCGTGGCGCTCCTGGCCGTCAGGGTATATCCAAGAGCCGTCGGGCATCTTGTCGCCACCGCCGGCATCCGCGAGCTTGATGTCGACCCCGAGCACCTGCTCCACGGCCAGAAACGCGATCTCTTCCTCGCGGGTCGCCTTCGCTCCGGCCGCGTTGCTCATGGCTCGCAGAGTAGCCGGTCGAGGGTAGAGCGGACACGTGGAGCCGTTCCCGGCATAAGTGCGGGTCCCGCCGTCACCGGTCAGCGGCAAGTGCGGAGCGAGTGCACGCCCATCGGCATGAGAGGGTTTCTGGGCGTGACTTCGCCTGCTCGGGGATCTCGCCGTCTGTGGGTCGGGTCGCGGGATATTGGGTAGGTAGTGCCAGATCAGGCCGAGGTCGAAAAGGCCTGTCGGCTGAGCACGCCTTCGCGCTGTAGGTGGGGGTGCTGTCGGCGGGCCTCGTCCGCCGGTCCGTCCATGCTGTCGCTGGTCCGGCATGCGGTTTCGGCGGCGGGAAGCGGCGACGTGGCTGTGACCGGTCTGTCGGCGAGAGCATCGTCTTGCAATGTGAGACAGCCGATCCGGCTGGTCAAGATCTTTTCTGCCTGTTTCGGCCGAGAATCCGTCCCGCTGGGGCCAAGTACGGGTTAGCGGGTGTTACTGGGTCCAACTGGGTCCAGAAACGTCATGGTCGACTGTTGGTGATGCTGGTTGACATGGTGCTGCCGGCGGAGGCGTACTGGTACGCAGGCGACCGAGTGGCGGTCTGCCCGCCGGGTCCGATCGATCGGTGTGGTGACGCTCCTGTGGGAGCGTCGCCGGTCGTTCGAGGCTCGGAAGTGGTCGGGCCGTCGATGGTTCTGAGTGACAGGGGGTTTGCCATGAAGGATGTTTCTTCGGCGGGTTGAGTCGACGCCCTACTGGACCGTCGTGATGTCGACGGCTCCCGGAGCATCTGTCCCAGGCTGAGACGATCCCACTGCCGGCGCGGCGCTATGTCGCCCTGCTCGCCGTACCTGTTACCGCTACCGCTGTCCCCGCTGCCGTGACCGCCTTTCTGGTGGTCGTGTCGATCGTTGCTGCCCTCATCCGTCCTCTGGTCGGCCGGTGCGCCGGTCGGCGTGTTCTTTGGCAACTCCACAGCGCACATGTTCGCGGTCTTTCGGCGCCTGCGGCGACCCCTACGGCGTCCCGATGTTCGATGTTTTCTCGTCTTCTTCGATCAAGGAGTTGCGGTGTTCCTCGTGCGTCTCGTCTCTGCGCTCCGGCTTAGTACTGGTAGCGGTGACAGATCCCGTCTCAGTCCCCGTTGCGGGGTCCGGGTTGGCGTCGGTGTTGTGGTCAGTCTTCAACCGGACGCCGGAACGGACCCCTGTTCCGCCCTTACACCGCAGGCCAGGGCGGCTGTCGACGCTGCCGTCTTGTCCTGCGACAGACCCTGCCTGGTCTCGGGTCTCTCCCCTGGGGCTGGCATTCCGTACCGGAAAGGAGGTGATGGCCGGTGGATGATCCGGTCCTTCGGGTCCAGTCTCAGCTGACCGGCCGTGACCGGGTGTTGCTGGGCTGGCTCTATGACCACGGGGTGTTGACGTCGTTCCAGATCGCGCACGCCCTGTTCCCGTCCCTGGACTTCTGCCAGCGCCGGCTGCGGACGCTGTACCGGTTGCGGTTGGTGGCGCGGTTCCGGCCGCAGCGGGCCGATGGCGGCTCGTATCCGTATCACTACGTCATCGACCAACTCGGCGCGGAGGTCGTCGCCGCGGGCCGCGACGAGCGTCCGCCCCGGCGTGATCACGCCCGGGTGGAGCGGCGGCGTTGGACGTCGAGCCGCACTCTGGAGCATCGCCTCGGGGTGAACGGTTTCTTCACCGCTCTCGCGGGCTACGCCCGGACCCATCCTGATGTCCGGCTGGGGGAGTGGTTGTCGGAGGCGGCGTGTCAGCGGTTGGGGGTGTTCACGCGGCCGGGGGATCCGGCTCTGGTGCGCGCCTATCAACCCCGGGTGCGCCCTGACGGCTATGGCCTCTGGGCGTCGGGTAGCACGGTGGTGCCGTTCTTCGTGGAGTACGACACCGGTGGTGAGCCGCTGTCGGTGTTGGTCCGCAAGCTGGTCGGTTACCGGGAGTGGTTCGCGGCGATGGGGCGGGGGTGGCCGGTGTTGTTCTGGCTGCACTCCGCTGCTCGGGAGCGGAACCTACGCCGGGTGTTGGCCGAGGCGCCGCCGCTGGTCCCGGTGGCTACCGGTGCCCGCGACCACGCGGCCACGGCGGGCCTGTGCCCGGCGGAGGCGGTGTGGGCTGTGGCCGGCGGGGACGGACAACGGTCCACGCTCGCCGGCTTGGCGGCGTGGGTCGTCGATGACCGTGACCTGGCAGGGGAGGCGGCGGCATGAACCTCGACAGATCGCCGAACCCCTTCCTCACGCGGTTCGTGTACGACATCGCCGCAGGGTGGTTCTCTCACCGGTCTGTCAGCGTCTCACCGGAGGCGGTTGACCGGCCGGTGACAGACCCGGACAGCCTCAGCCGTGACGGGGCAGAGGTATCGTTCCGTCCCCCATGTGGCTGGTCTGCGGTCCACGACGTGATCGGTCCGCTGACGGTCCCGGACCGGCGTGTCGGGATCGTCCGTCGGCTCGTCCGGTCCGCGCGGGATGTGGGTGGACCGGGTGTGCGTGTGGTCTGGTCCGGGGAGGTGGTCCGCCACGACATCCCCAGGTGACCCGGACACGGGTCCGGGACGCAACCGGGCCGAGGGTGTCCTCCAGGTCGTGATCATGCTCGCTATCGGTGGGGCGGCTGGTGCGGCCAGCTTCACCCACGTCCACAACGTGGCCGCCGCTCACGGCCAGCCGGGCTGGTTGGCGTGGGCGGACTCGATCGTGCTGGAGTTGATGTCCATCGCCTCCGGCCTGGAACTCCGCCGTCGCAAACGAGCCGGCGTCTCGGTGGTGTTCCCGGCGACGGTGTTGGCCTGCGCGGTGACGCTCTCGCTTGCCGCACAGGTCGTGGAGGCCGAGCCGTCCCCGATCGGCTGGATCGCCGCAGCCGTGCCCGCGCTCGGGTTCCTGGTCATGGTCAAGATCGCCCTCGGCTACACCGACACCACACCCAACCCCACCCACTCCGGACCCGCCGCACCCACCGACCAGTCGGCGGACCAGTCCACCACCATCGACCCCGCCCGGTCCGGCGGGGACCGCGACGCCCCGTCCACCCAACCATCCGCAGAACGGTCTCTCCCCGCGTGGACCGTCCCCGACACCAGCGACCACCACCCCGACAACGGATCGGACGGTCCGCGTCCCCGTTCCGGTGGACCGGTCCGCCGGGGCCGGTCGTCGCGGCGTGGACCGTCCGGCCATCTCCACGGCGCCGAGGAGCTGCTTCCCGCTGCGCGGCGCGTTCAGGAGCGTCTCGCCGTGCAGGGGCAGCCGTTGACCCGGACCGCCCTGGCCGCAGGACTACGCGCTGCCGGGCACACCGTGTCCAACAAGAGAGCCTCCCAGCTCCTGAAGATCCTCAAAGCCGAACCGCATCCAACGTCCCCAACCCCAGCCCGGCAACCACCTGACCTGGCCGACGGCAGGACGCCACCGGCAACACCGGAGCTCTCCATCTCCACGACCACCAGTTCGCAGATTCCTCAACCGCTCGTATCGCAGTCAGGAGATTCGACACCATGAACGCCGACACCACACCCACCCGTGACACCGACCCGACCAGCCCACACCACCTTTCTACCGGGGTGCCGTGGACCGCTGAGCGGATCCGCGCGCTCGGTGCCGCCACCACCCTGCCCACCGCCGCGGCCGTACTCGGTATCAGCCGGTCCCAGGCCTACCGCCTCGCCGCCACCGACACCTTCCCCGCCCCGCTGATCCGGGCCGGCGCCCGCATCATCGTCCCGGTCGCCGGCCTCCTGCGACTCCTCCTCCTCGACCACCTCACCACCCCCGACGCCGATGGTGGCTCGCGACTTGATCCCGTCGGGGTGTCGAGCGTGGATGCAACGACCCCGCCACCAGCGGACTACACCCGCCACCGCTGGAGGCACCACGTCGAGCACCCAGGAGACGACGAGTGAAAGGCTCCATCTTCAAACGCTGCGGCTGCCGCGACACCACCACCGGCCGCCGCCTGGGACGTTCCTGCCCGCAGCTGCGCCGGCCTGGCGGTGGATGGTCCCGTAACCACGGGCAGTGGCACTGGCAGATCGAACTGCCCGCCCGCGCCGACGGCACCCGCCGCACACTGCGCCACGGCCCCTACCCCACCCAGGCCGACGCCGACGCCGTCCTGGACCGCATCCGCGCGGCCTTGGCCGTCCCCGACGCCAGCGACCCGCACGTCATGGTCAAGACCGGGGACCTCATCGAGACCGCCGTCAAGACCGGCGCACCCGTGCCCACCCCCGACCAGGTCCGGCGGACCCTGCACCTGGACATCACCCCCACCGAACTCCCCACCATGGCCGTATACCTCACCGACTGGCTCGCCGGACGCAAGAACATCAAGAAGGGCACCCTGCGCTCCTACGAAGGACACATCCGCCTGTACCTGATCCCGCACCTCGGGCACCTGCGCATCGACCGGCTCCGCCCCGGCCACATCGACGCCATGTACGAGGCCATCACCGAGCGCAACACCACCATCGCCACCCTGCGCGCCAGCCGCGACCCGGCGAAACGTGACCAGGTCAAGAACCAGCGGGTCGTCGGCCCCCGCACGATGCACGTCATCCACGCCACCCTGCGCAAGGCCCTCAACGACGCGATGCGCCGCCACCGCTACCTCGACCTCAACCCCGCCCTGCTGGTCGAGCTACCCCGCGCCCGGGCGCCCAAGCCGACCGTCTGGACCGACCAACGCGTCAAAACGTGGCGGGACACCGGTAAGACCCCGAGCCCGGTCATGATCTGGACCCCCGAACACACCGGCCGGTTCCTCGACCACACCCACGACGCAGGCGACCGGCTCTACGCCCTCTACCACCTCATCACCTTCACCGGCCTACGCCGAGGCGAAGCCTGCGGACTCCACTGGGACGACCTTGACCTCGACGCCGCCACCCTCACCGTCCGCTGGCAACTCGTCCAACAAGGCTGGGCCACCGCCATCGACACCCCCAAAACCACCGACAGCGAAGCCACCATCGCCCTCGACACCGAAACCGTCACCGTCCTCCGCGCCCACCGCGCCCGCCACCACCGCGAACGCCTCGCCGCCGGCACCGCCTGGACCAGAACCGGCTTGGTGTTCACTACGCCCACCGGTGGGCGGCTGCACCCCGCCGACGTCACGGACCACTTCCACCACCTCGCCACACAAGCCGGACTACCACCCATCCGACTCCACGACCTCCGCCACGGCGCCGCCACCATGGGACTCGCCGCCGGCGTCCAGATGAAAGTCATCTCCAACCGACTCCGCCACTCCAGCCCACACTTCACCGCCAAGTTCTACGGCGACGTCCTCCCCGAACTCTCACACGCCGCCGCCGAAGCCACCGCCGCCGTCGTCCCCCGACGCGGCGGCACCGCAAGGCCGGCATAGTTCGCAAGTTCGCCACCTGATACTGCGTAGGGCCAGCTGGCGAAGTTCCCGGCCGGCCCTACGAAGTATCAGCGCTTGACCTCGTTAAAGAGGAAGCCGTCGATCATCCGAGCCGTCACCGATGGCTGCGTGCCCTGTGGTCAGGAGATCGGCCGCCCCCTCTACGACGAGGCGGATTTTGTCTTACGCTGGCATCCGGAACCGGCTCAGGCTGCGCGACTGGTCAAGCAAATCTGCGGCCAGTTGGCGCGCTTCTGCCCGTGGCATCCGCTTCTGGCGGCGTATCACCTTGGTCAGGCGCTGGATCACGACATCTTCCCATCGGTCCCGGAAATCGTCGTCGGGCGTCTCGATGAGGATCTTCGGTCGGTGTGGGTCATGCTTCAGGCGGTCGCCCGGCCGACCCGGCTGTAGGTAGAGAGCCTGGCTGTTGAGAGCGGCGTCAACGATGATGCCCTCGTGCTCGATGCTGAACAACAGGGTCGCGCGGACCTCGATCGGGCGGGTGAACTGTAGCGAGAGGGCTACCTGATCGTCGTCGCGGTCTACCTGGCCCCACCTGTATGTGACATCACCAGGTGACAGGTGATCGTGTAGTCGTACCAGTTCATCAAGGTCAGGCCGGGTGGCGGTATCTATGATGACCAGTGGCACCATCCGGCCGTCAGCGATCGGGCCGGCAATCGATCCGTCTGCGACGACGGGCACGATGTCGGCAGGATCAAGGCTCCGTCTCGTCGGACGTTTCTTGGTCGTCCGCTTTCTAATCATGACCCACCTCTCGTAGAACGGACGCGCTGACCGTCGCGGCGATACCCCGGCTGTCCTGCAGAACAGCGTCATAACGATGAATCCCCGCGCCCGCAGGGAGCAAGTTGGCAGGTAGCCGGAACGTCAGCCAACCGGCGACCGCGCCGTTGGCCTGTAGCCGCGCAGGCAGGTCTAGAGCCTCCACCTCAGTCGGGAACGCTTCGCCGGTGGTCTCGTGGCGAATCTTGACCGTCATCGCGTGACCGGACTGCAGGGTGTAGGCAATGTGCAGATCAGCGCTGACAACGGCGGCATCACGGTCAGTGGGGTTGACCGCGAGGATCTTCATGCCGACCCAATGTGGCGCGTCCCGACGACGCCATGATGCGGAGTCATCAAGGGTGACGGTCAATCGGGCTGCCCGTCGTTCCTCCTGCTGCAAGGAGAGGGCCAACGCGTGCCGTGAAGTGTTGCGGTTTGACAGCGCAACCAGCAGTGCGAACATTGCGACGACGGCTGACGCCACGGGTATCCACCGGAACCAGCCGGAGTCCGAGGAACCCGATAGCAGGGTCATAACCAGGAGCATCCGCACAGGATGCCTGACCGCCGCGCCCCACGCGCTACCGGAAACAGTGGAGTCGCGCGCCCAGGCTCCAGCGGCGGATCAGCGTCGCCGTTGCCCTTCTTCGCCTCACCTCGCTACGGCGTCAGATCATGCGCGCACGACAAGCACTTTCCGGACCCTGTACGGGGCCGATGGCCCGTGGGACAGGCTGGTCGCCTGCGCGCGGCGCACGAGCGCCGGTTCTGGAATTCTGGCCCCTGGTGCAACACGCGTAAGAGCGTTCGCTGTGTCTGTCAGTGTCTGCTTCTATCCTCTCCGTCATGACGGAGAGGGTGGCAGTGCAGTTGCCGACCCCGCAGGGGTGGCATGAGGAGTTCGTGGCCGGTGGGCAGATCTATCAGGTGGATGTGCAGGCCACCGGTGATGAGCGCCTTACGGTGGCGTTCACCGGTTGCGACCGTGACGGGCAGATCATCACGTCGCTGACCGGCGTGCTGCCGGCTGAGGGCGTCAGCTCCTTCCGCCAGGCCATGGGGGCGCTCCTGGCCCGAATCGAGCGACGGGTGAAGGCACCACTTGACCGGGCGTACACGGTGCCGCAGGTGCGAACCCGGCACCCCAAAGCGTACGAACGATGGACCCCCGAGGAAGAACAGCTGCTGCTCGACCGCTGGGGTGCCCAGGTCAGCGTTGACGAGATCGCCGGGGAGTTCGGCCGTAACACCGGCGCCATCGTCGCGCGCCTGCAGAAGCTCGGCGCGCTCCCTGCAGACCAGCCAGCCCCTCTAGGGAACAGCATCTACGAAGAGTTCGGTCGGCCCGTGCCCGCAGCACTACCCGCTCCGTGGATACCGGCGCCGTCCACGAGCACCCCACAGCTGCCGGCAGGTGCCCCATTTGCCGTCATCACGATCGTTGTCGGCGGTCTGGAGGCGTTCGACTCGGCCGTGGAACTACTCATGCGCGCTGGTGCGATCGGTCTGGGGCAGCGGCGTTTCGCTGTCAACCCGCCGCTGAGTGCCGGCCAGGTCGAGGCTCTGCGGAACCTGCACGGCTACGAGGGCAGCGTCACGGTCTCTCCGCCGCCGAGCGAAGGCGGTATCTGGCAACCGGACCCCGTCGCACCCGAACCGTCCGCCGACTTCCGTGAGGAATCCTGGTGGGCCTGGCAGAACAACCACCTGGGCGACCCGGCACGCAAACCCGGGGAGCACCGCCGCTGGTACAGCGACTGGGAGTAGGCCACGATGACGCGAGCCATCAGCGAGTGGGCCGGCGTCATCTACGAAGCGTTGAGGTGTCAGGGCTGGCCGAGACTAGCGGCGCTGCATTTCGTTGGACAGACATTCGGGTCGTTGAGGGTCGTGCCCGCCCCGCCCCGCCTTGGCCAGTGGTAGTGGTGCCTCGGTGTGCAGGCCAGTGTCCGGGTCAAGATCTTCGTGGTGGCGTTGTTCGCCGGGCGTATCGGCTCGGGCTGGATTGGTGCCGACACTCCCCACTGCCATCCCGGAGCCCGGTAACCGTGACCGCCTCGGGCGGGAGCGAGCCGGCGGTCGGCCCCGAACTGGCGCGTTAGGCGACCACTCCCGTGCGGCACAGGAGCTTGAGCTGCTCAAGGCTCAACTCTTGGCGTTGCTTGGCTGCTGGGCTACTGACCCAGGCCAAAACCTTACGATCGGGCATGCCGCGAGCGGTGCCGGGCGTGATGTTGTAGCCGTCCAACTGCACGATTTTCTCGATCATGCGGGCGAGCTCCGTCGGGCCGCCACCGCTATAGCCGCTGCTATACCCCGCCCCGAGTGCCTCAGGCAGGAAGTGCAGCGTGCCGTCCTCGGTGCGCATCCAGATCGCGCCGTCGTCGAGGATCAGCGAAGCCAGCCGTACTCCGTCGGGGAATCCCAGAGGCGAACAGGTGGAGTAACGCCAGTTCTCGTGATTGCCGCTGACCGTACGGTAGTGCTTCGCCGCGACGGGCATCCACGTCACCGGGTCATGAAAAGTCTGCCAGCAGACGCACCCGTCGCCACCAACGGCCGCAGGGGACTGCGTATCGGCGTAGACGCAGGGATGCCACAGGGAGGCCGCGTCGCGCGAGCCAACCAGGGCGACGTGCAACGCGTCCGGGTCGCACGGCTCGAGCCGCTGCACCCACTCCCTGACGTACGGACTCCCGGTCCTGACGGCTGCACCGTCGACCGTCTTGTCGATCGCCAAGATCTTGCCGCCATTCAGGCCGATACCCGGCCCTACCCCGGGTGGCTCGCTGTACAGCACGAAGTGACAAAAACCCTTGCGCGGATCGAAGACCAGCTGCAGGCCGTGGGGTTGGTAGTCCATGAGCGACCAGATGTCCTTCCGCGACGGGGACGGCAGCCACCCAGGATGATCACGGGTGGTGCCGACGTGGCTACCCTATGAGAATCCTGCCTGCTGCGCCATGTCGATCATTGACTGATCGGGCAAATCTGCAGGTCGTCTCGTAACCTGGACGTCATAGCTCGGTGGTCCTGGGTGGACAGCTGCTGCGTCAAGTACGCTCTTCACGTCCGCCGGTCACGCCCAGCCCCATTGAGTACGGAGTAGTTGCTACCGGTCAGGTGGGCGCGGATCATGTCGAGATGCCCGCGTGGAGCCGAGTTCAAGGGGTTCAGGGAACATCTCACTGCTGCCAGTCGATGACCCAGTCGCGCTCGGTGGGTTCGTGCGGCGATTGCTGCAGACCTGACTCGGAGTTGAAGGTCGCCAGGGATTCGATGGCCTCGGCGGCTCGGTCGTGGGACTGTTCGTCGTAGATGGCGTCGCAGACGACGGTGATCTGTCCTGCCTGCAGTACATGCGTGGCGACACTGTGGCTCGTCGCGGCCCGGAGCAGCTTCTTGACGCCGTTACGTAGCAGCGTCTGCTGGTCAGCCGGCACGTGGTGCACCTCGACGTGCCCACTTTCGAGGACCTTGTCAGCGGCCAGCCGAGCCACGAGTGCGAGGCGGTCATCGGCGGCGGGCTTCGGGAACTGGCGGTCGACCACCGCCATGCATCGCCGGCAGGTCGGCGCGAATGCCGTCTCGCGAAACAGCGAGACGGTGCCCCCGTCGCCGCCGATCATCATCGACCACTCCCGGCCGCACAGGGTTGTCACCGACCACCGCGGCTCCGCCAAAGCCCGCCGATCGTAGTTAGCGAGCAGCCGTTCCCGATCTGGATCGTCGCTCCGCAGATAGTGTTCCAAGACAGCCGCGCGTCCAGAGCCAGGTGTCTGAGCCGGTGCCGCGAGATGAACCGCCGATGCGCTGGTCACCGTCAACAACATCGACGTCCCGCCGATGTCGATCGTATTGGCGCCGAACAGCTCGGACATGACCTCGACCCCCTTCCTACGGACGCGCAAGGCCCGGATGGCGCGGTTGGCCCGGTACCGCTTCGATCAAGACCGAGCCCGTCGGGCGACGTCCACCCCGCTGATGAGCCAACCCGATCAACGTACAAGACGCTTCGACGGCTGCGCGGCGCCGCCGTCCGACGCAACGCCCAAAGAGGAGGCTGGTCAACCTGGTGATGAGTGGCCGGCCACGTCGAGGCTGTCGTCGCGTAGTCGCCGCTCGACGCGGCGCCTGGACAGCTTCGCGTCCGCCGCGATCTACGTCCTGACCACCGGGAGGACCCTGGGCACCGCCACCGAGTACGCAGCTGTGCTGCCGATGAGGGATACCCTGCTACGGGCCGGAGATAGCGATCTTGTCTGAGGACCATGCACGCAGAGTGGAGGTGGACGCCGATGCCCGCAGATGGCCCGCTGCCGGGGAAGAATCCGCGGTTGCCCCCTACACCCAGTCTCTCGGAGTATGAGTTGGAGGACTTTACCGAGCGCCTGCTGAGTGCGAGTAGATTTTGCTCGGGGTCGGCTCGGCGGGTGACCCGGGTGGAGCGTTGGGGCCGGCGAGGCGACTTTCAGGACGGCGTCGACTTCGAGGGTGAATACAGCGACGGAAAGACCGCCGCTTGGCAGTGCAAGCGATACGACAAGCTGACGCCGGCACACGTCCGGGAAGTCGTGCGCGTCTGCACCTTCCAGGCTGACGAGTACTACCTGGTGTTCTCCGGGGAGGCATCGCGCGACGCCAGGATGGAGATCAAGAAGCACTCCAAGTGGCAGCTACTTGATCAGCGTGCCCTCGGACGCATGTTAGACGATCTCCCCTTGCATAAGCGACGGGACGTCCTCGATGCGACGTGGGACCGACCGACCCGACAGTTCCTTCTTGGTGTTCCCGGCACCGACGCATTCCTTAGTCTCGACACCTTCGTCGCAGATCGTATGAAAGAGGACGCGCCGCTCAACGACCGTGGACCCCGCATCGGCCGCGACGCCGAGCTCGCCGCGCTACGGACCGCACTCGACCGATCAGCGGACTTCCCGACGGTCGTCGTTGTTGCCGGCCCCGGGGGCCGCGGCAAGACGCGGTTGCTCACTGAAGCATTGGCAGAGTTCGAGCAGGCCCACCCCCAGGTTCCGGTCGTCTGCCTTTCACCCGGACGCAGCCTCGACCAGGCAGCAATCGACGAACTTCCTCTCACACCGGCTGTCGTGCTGGTCGACGACGCGCACCGCGACCCGGCCGCCCTCGCAGCGCTGCTCACCTACGCGCGCCTGACGGAGGGCACGCAGGTTGTCCTCGGCTCCCGGACATCCGGGGTCGCCGCCGTGCAGGCCGAGATCATCAACGCCCGGTTCGCGCCGGCTCAGGTCGAGACGATCCCGGTCGGAGAGCTGAGCCGCCGGGACGCACGCAAGCTGGTCACCAGCATCGCCGACGGGCTCGACCTGACCTTAGCGGCGCAGGAGTACTTCGCCGGCCAAGCCGTTGACTCGCCGCACGTGGCGGTCATCGGCGTCAACCTGATCCGTAGCGGCCGGTTGACCGCGCCCCTGAAGGCCGATAACGCCCTTCGCCAGCAGGTTCTCGCCCGGTACCAGGAAGTTGCCACCGGCGAGTTGGAGGGCGTACCAAACCGCACCGTGCGACGAACACTCGCCGTCTTCGCGGCTCTCGGCCCGATCGACGACACCGACGACACACTGCGCACAGACATCGCCCGATTTGTTGAATTGGACATGGGTGACCTGCTGCGCCTCTGCCGGAGCTTGCACGATCGCGGCGTCCTGGTGACGCGCGGCGGACTGACCCGCGTAGTCCCCGACGTGCTCGCGGACGAGATCTTGGAAACCTCGGCCGCGGTCGGGCGCCACGCGACCAACTTCGCCCAGCAGCTGTGGGAAGCCTTCGGCAACCCTTCCGACGACCGGCTCGTGACCACGCTCGCGGAACTCGACTGGCGGCTCGGTCAACGAGACGGGCCATCGGTCATCGGGCCGATTTGGGAGTCAGTGGCGGACTGGCTCCGCGGTGCCGAACCCGTCGAGTTGCATCGAGCGCTTCGTGGGCTTCGCAACTTGGCGACCACCCTGCCAGTTCCGTTCCTGACAGTGCTCGAGGAACTCCGGGTCCGACTGCAGGAACAGGACCGAACCGTCGACGATGCTGCAGCCGCGCACCCGTTCTTCGGCCGAGCCGAGAGCTCAAGGGACGTTCTCTGGCTCATGCCCGAGATGTACGGGCAGTGCGCCGCCAACGCCCCAGAGACGCTCGAGACGGTCCTCGACGCGCTGTGGTCGCTGTACCTCGATGACTCACAGCCACCGAACCAGTACCCGGGCCATGTTGTTCGGGTCATCGAGGACCGGCTCACGAGCATCGGCGACTTGCCGGACCCGTCGTTTCCTCTCCGGATCGTGGCGTGGGTCGACAAGCAGCTCGCTCAGGCGAGCGACCTGCGGCACGCGACGCCGATGTTCGCGCTACGTCCCCTGCTCGCGAAGGATGGCACCCGGACCGTCGCGGAGACCCGCCGACGCATTTCACTGCGCCCGTACGCCGTGTCGGTGACATGGGCACGCCCGATCCGAGACGCGATCCGATCAACGCTTCTCCGGCAAGCGAGCGGGACTGACCTGCGCCGAGCCGGGGAGGCTGTTCGCCTCCTCGGCACAGCGGTCCGTCAACCGACAGGTCCGCCCAACCGGAACGTGACTACAGAAGAGGTTGTCGGTTGGGAAGAGGACGATCTCGCCACGGTGACGACTGTGGAGACGGCGGCTGTTTCCACCGGCAGCGCCGTGATCCGCCGACTGATCCGCCACGAGATCGGTTGGACAGCCGAGCACGCTCGATCGGTACGTGTTCGCCATGCTGCGCTGAGTCTCGTGACGTCGCTCGACAACAGGGACGACGACTTGGCAGAGGTCCTCCTGAGCACGTTCCGAGGCTTCCCGACCCGGCGCGGAATGATGGTTGCAACCCTCGATGAGCTACGGGCAGCGGAAGCAGCGCGAGCCGCCCGTGAAGCCGGCATGCCGCAAGACGAGATCGATGCAGAACACAGCGAGCAGCGCCGAGTCAGGATCGAGGAGCGGACGGCAATGCATGAGCGCGCGGTCGCGCAGGTCGTCACGCGGCTGACATCCGACAGCATCCCTGAGTTGGTACGAACGCTCCGCATCTCCGCGGTAGAGGTCGAGCTGGCCGCACCTAGGCCACCTACGCTGTGGGCCCTCTGGCGGGAGTTCGCCAAGCAGAGATCCGATCTCATCCCTCACGTGGTTCGGAAGATCGCCGACGGACCTGCGTCTGTCCTCGACCAGAGTCTGCATCAGCTGCTGGATGCCTGGGCCGACTACGACGCGACCGGTTTACTCGCTTGGCTGGCTGACGCTTCGAGCTACCGCACGGACGTGCGTCTAGCCATCGGCACCGCCTTCGCCACGTACACCTGGACGGACAGGGGGGCACCCTTCGAGCAGATCCACCGCGAGGGCATAGCGGAAGCCGAGCCCGAGCTACGCGACCGCTTCATCATGGGCAGCCACAAGTTGCTCGCTACCGCGCCCGCCGCGACGGCCCGCCTTCTGCTCAGCGAACAACCTTCACCGCACGCGCTGACGAGTGCACTGCAGAGCGCATGCGGCTACGACGGGCTCAGCTGGGGCCAGACCCAGAGCGACGAAGACGCCTCGGCGATTCTCGACCTGATCAATCACGCAGACTGGAACGATTACACCGTTCAGCAGATCGTCGCCGGCATAGCACTCACTTACCCACGCCTGGTCCTTGACCATCTCGAGAATCTGCACGGGGACGGCGGCCGCTTGCCGACAGACGTCGATGGCTTCGCGGACGCCTTCGACCGAAACGCCGAGGCGCTCACGCACTGGGTGGTCGACCGCGCTCACAATGGCAAAGCCGCGAATGCATCGATCGTCATCTCGATCGCCATGAAGGGTGGCATGACGACCGCTCAGGCCCAACATCTCGCCACGGCCGTCGATGAGCTCGACGATGCCGCGCTCGAGGACACGGTGTCGGCGCTCCGAGACGTCAGCGCGTGGCCTCTACGCCACCCCGACCTGGCCAGGACCATACTCGTCAGGGCACGCCTGTTGAACGGCAACATGGCGACGCGCGTGCTCGCCGACATCTCGGGCGCCATGACGCTCCACTCGTGGGGCTTCTCGAACGGCGTGTCCGACGAGCTCAACAACGCTCGCGCGGCCGCCGCACAGGCAGCGGCCACCGAGACAAATCCGGACCTCAAAGCAGCTTTCACTGCTGCCGAGCTGTGGGCGGCTGTCCATGCCGAGCAGCTTCTTGCCGAAGCTGACGACAACGATGACTGATCAACGTGAGGTGTCAGACCCGCAGGGCCCCGGCAAAGTCGTGACGGTGTCTGACTTGTGAGGCTTGGAGTAGAAGCGCCGCTGTCGGTGGCAGCAAGACGGGCATGACCTGTTCAGAAGATCATCAAGGTTCCTACGCCACGGTGATCGTCCGAAGTGAGTCATGCCCGCGCTGCCATCATCGCTGATCTCGTCGGTGTCCTGCGCACCGGCTCTGACCGTTGCCGAGACCGCTGGTGGGTTGCCCGGAGCGCTCGCCGGTCTACCTGATCCACGGGCCCGGCGAGGTGTCCGGCACCGGCTGACAGTCGTGGTCACCGCAGCGGTGTGCGCCGTGGTCGCCGGCTACCGCTCCTACACGGCGATCGCCGAATGGGTCGCCGATGTTCCGGCCTCGACAGCTCTCGCCCTGGGCATGACTCCCGACCGACGCCCGTCCGAGGCGATGATCCGTCGACTGCTGCAGGCCGTGGACCCGCAGTTGCTGACCACCGCGATCGGGGCATGGCTCGCCGGCCGGACCACCACCGCTGCCCCGACGAACCCTCAGGCGATCGCCGTCGACGGCAAGGCCCTGCGCGGCTCCCGCACCACCGACACCCCGGCCCGGCACGTGATGACCGCCTGCGACCAGGCCACCGGCGTGGTCCTCGCGTGCGTCGACGTCGACGACAAGACCAACGAGATCACCCGCTTCGCACCGCTACTCGACCAGATCAGCGACCTGCGCGACGCCGTGATCACCGCCGACGCCCTGCACTGCCAACGCGAGCACGTCACCTACCTCGCGCAACGCGGCGCACACTGGATCCTGACCGTCAAAGGCAACCAGCCCCACCTGCACGTCCAGCTCACCGGCCTGCCCTGGCGGGCCGTCCCCGACGCCGCACGCGACACCGACCGTGGACACGGCCGCCGCGAGATCCGCACCCTCAAGATCCTGACGATCTCCACCGGCATCGACTTCCCACACGCCGCCCAAGCCATCCAGATCCGCCGCCGCAGACACCGCCTCGACCAGCCGAAACGCTTCACCACCGAAACCGTCTACGCCATCACCGACCTCCACGTCCACCACGCCAGACCGGCACAACTGGCCGCCTGGATCCGCGGGCACTGGTCGATCGAGAACAAGGTCCACTGGGTCCGCGACGTCACCTACGACGAAGACCGCTCCCAGATCCGCACCGGCACCGGACCCGAAGTCATGGCCGCCCTCCGCAACGCCGCCATCAGCGCCCTACGCCTGACCGGAGTCACCAACATCGCCGCCGCCAACCGACACCACGCCCGCGACAGCACCCGACCCCTGGCACTACTCGGCGTCACCTGACTTTGCCGGGGCCCTGGATGACGTTGCCAGGCATCATTATCGCGTGGATGCCCGTCGAACGATCGTCCTGGTCGATGACCTCCGCTCGTTCGTGGACGGCCGTAGCGCGGAGGTGGCCCGCACCAGCGCCGCCGGAGTTGAACTCCTCGGTCGGTATCGCGGCCGGCACCTGGATGAGCTGTGGCTGGATCACGACCTCGGCGGGACGACACGATCTGGCCGGTCGTGGAGGTTCTGGAGCGGGCTGCCTTCGACAACTGCCCCTTCGATGTCGGCGTCATCAACGTCCACTCCGCCAATCCGGCCGGTGCCGCGAAGGTCGCCCAGGTCCTCCGGCGCTGGGGGTATCGGGTCCGCGTCGCGTCGGGCTCCACGGACGTCGGCTACCTCGACGGCCTCGTGTGAGCTGACCGACTCGATTGCACTGCCTGAGGGTTGTGACACCCGGGGCGGCAGATCCGAGCGCCGGTGGGAGGTGTCGCGCTGATGCTGCGACGAAATTGAATAATCCGCAGGTGGATGTTGCCGATCTGCTCGCCCGGGCTGCGGCCATGGTCCCCGCTGATGTCGTCAACGAGGCCGGCGTGACGGTGGTGGACGTCCCGCGAGTACCTCGACCACGACGAGTGGGAGGTCGCGCTCGACCTCCTTGCGGACCTCGACACGGGTTGGCGACCGCCGACCGCTTGGTGGGATCTGCTGATCGACAGCGCCGAGCTGATGGGGCTCTCTGATGCCGCCGCGTGGTGCCGCTGGGGTCGGTGGGAGAGCATCCACGGGATCGTCCGCGCAGAGTTGCGGCTCCTGTCGCCCGCCGAAGGTGGCCGGCGAACGCCGATCCCGGGCAAGGGCGTCCTCCGACCGCTGTGGGATGTAGGCAGACGCACGGCCGTAGGCGACCCTGACCTGCTCGTGGCACGCATCTGGGTGGAGTCGGCGCCGGCGTTGCCACCAGGCGCCACCGGGTCGGTCCGCCTTGGCCCGCTGTCCCCAGCCCTCTGGAGGCACCTGCAACCGGGCATGACGATCACTATGCACGAGGGCCGGCCCACGGTAGGAACGGCCACCATCATCGAGGCGTCGAATGCGCGCTGACATCGGCACGACCGAGGACGGGCTCGATCGGGTTGTGGCGGCACTGCGTAGCGCGCGTTGTCTGCGGCAGATCCGGTACGTGATCTTGAGGTTGGTCCCAGTAGTTGAACGGGCCGTCAACGGCATAATTCGGACTCCCTCGATCCTAGGTCGACAGGGCCGGTAGCCCGCAGCTCCGTACTGGCGGGGCTAACGGAACCCTGCGATTGGGTGACCTGTCGTTGCTTCAGTCGCGGTGGGTCAGAATCACCCGCGAAGCTGTCGCCTTGTCGGACTCCGGCAACAAGGCGACGAAGGCCATCATCATCGACGTGGCAAAGGCATGTCCCTGCTTGGCGACCAGATTGCGGTAGACGCCAGCGGCCACGGCCTCGAACGGGTCTGTGACCGGCGGCCGTTCGCCGATTCCGGCCCGTACACCGCGCAGCACTGCCGGGAGCCGATCGGCGTTCATCCACGGCTGCGTCATGCATCGATTCAGGAGGGCTTGCAGGTTGGCGCTGGCGCCGCTGTCGTCTTCGGTGATGCGAACCAGGCCGATGGCGGTCGCGGACACCCAGCCCTCGATCTGCTCCGGTCCGGCGGTCGCGGCGTGCGTCAGCATGGCGAGCACGAACTCGATCACCGCGTTCGGGTCGGCCCAGGTCGCAGGCCGGGTCAGCGCGAACGCCACCCCACGCGGCGCTTGGCCGTCGATCGCTGCGGCCAGGTCGAACGTGACCCGGTCAAATCCGAGGTCGGTGAAGTAGTTGGTGAGCAGGACCGCCTCGGCCGCCGCGCGAAGCTCAAGCGGGATCTGTTCCCGGCTCTGCAGGTGCCGGATGAGGTCGACCGTGTCGAAGGTCGCGACGCCCATATCAGCAGCGACCGAACGCAGACGATAGTCGTCGCACCAGAATGTTGTGCTTTGAGCGGCTGCCATGTCGAGCGATGACAGCCACTCGAATCCCTGGTCGGTATCGGGGAAGTTTGTCAACCGTGGCCACGGCCGTCGTGTTGCGTGACGCAGGATCGAGCAGATCAACGTGGACTGCTCGGCGAGCGAGTCGGCGACGGACTCTTCGATTGTCGTGACGGTCGGGCGCTGCTCGACGGGATCCCAGCCGGTCGACATGGTCGAGCGCATGCCGAGTGACTCCTGTCCGCGGATCGCGTCGTGGTAGGCGTCGTCGGTGGCGCGGACCTGTCCGAAGCCAGAGAGCAGTTGCGAGCGCAGCTGGGGTTCGAGCAGGGCCAGCGTGTGAGCTGCGGTGATGTCGATGACGACGGCGTTGTTCAGGGCAGCCTCGGCTGCGTCCCTGCCACACCCAAAACGGGCCAGGCATGGAACAACTAGCGATCTCGTGATGCTTTATCATGGCATCTCGCGCGGGAGGGTATGGGGGTTCATGTGGGGGGAGTCGGGGATAGCGGCGTCTTCCCTGATGGCGGGCTCGTCCGCCGGCTTAAGGCGCTCGCCTGCACCGCACCGCTGAATGATCTTGATTCCCGCAAGTCGCGCCTGGAATGGGTTGACAGCTCGATCTACCAGATGGCCGAAATCGGGCTGCATGTCATCGACCAGGTGACCATCGCCATGGACTTTGACGCAGGTGCTGACGCCGAGCAGATCATTGCCCGCACGGTCCCGCTCGTGGCGATGCAGGGTCCCGCCCGTAGCCACGAGGAACATTGCCGGGTGGCCCGTTGGGTGCTTGACAGCTTGATCAACGTCGGCACCGTCGACCGGGGATTCCAGCGGGTGTACGGCGAGGTGGACGACGCGGGGGTCTACGTCCGCCGCCGGTTCGACTTCAAGCTCCTCGTCGAGCTGTCCGGCGCGGGCGGCGAGATCTACCTTAGGGCCACCGACGAGGCGATCAACGTGCTCGTCGGCGCGCTCGACACCGACATCGAGTCCGCTCAGGTCGCCGCCGAAGTGAAGCTCGACAACCTGATAAGGCGGGGCCGGCTGGCCGATGCAAAGCTCGCCGCCGAGCAGGCCCGGTACCGCACCGTCCAGCTCGGCGAGGCACTGCGCACGGCACTGGAGGCGACCCGGCGCGACGTGAGGGCGGTGGACTGGGACGAGGCCGTTCCCGCGCTGCTCGATTCGGCGCTCGACCACGTCCACGACCGGTTCACCAACGAGAACGCGATCCTACGGCACATCGCCGACGCCCGCGACGAGGCGATAGACCCCCGGCACAAGCGCCAGGCCGCCGACCTGGTCACCATCGTCGAGGACTGCATGCGTCGGCACAGCCAGCTGCTGATGCGGCTGCAACGGGCCCGGGCGCTGTTTCGCGCGGAGCAGGACCGGCAGCTGTTCGCCGATCCGCCGCGCCGGGAGGCCGCCGACCTGCACGGCCAGCTCCTGCGCCCTATCATGGGCCTCCCGGCCGCTGACGCCCGCGACCCCCTCGAGGCGTACTTCCGCTCGTCGGCAGGCCTCGCCCGGCCGTCCGTTGTGACCCTGAGCTCGCTGGTCGACCTTCTGCTGCGGGTGCCACCCGAGCAGGGCAACCTCGGCCGGCAGCTGCCCGAGCCGGAGCTGGTCCCGGTGACAAGCACCGACCGGTTCTCGGACGAGCACTGGCAGAGGGCGAGCCTCCTGCTCAACCTGCAAGGGACCACCCGGCCGCTGTCCGAGCTGCTTGTGGAGGCCGCCGAGCTCGATGAGGACCTCCCTGCGCTGGTCAGCCTGCTTGCCACGCACGCCTACGCGCCCGAGCTCGGCTCGGCGATGCGGCGCGGACAGCAACACGTCTTGCTGGCGCTGCCGACCGGCGACGCGCTCCCGCTGGCCGGAGTGGGCGGTGTCAATGGCGACGACCTGTTGCTCACCGCGGTCGCGCTGCTCGACGACGAGGCATCACGATGAATGACGACGTCACTGCCGCGGCCTCGCTGGTCGCGTTCGGCCTCCGCCCCAGAATGCTGCCCGCTCGTGACCCCGCCTACCGGAGCCTGGTAATCCGGCACCGGGACGACGACGCGTTCGCCCTCATAGTGACTGCGGTTGCCGAAGGGTTGGGTCTGCGGGTGCTCGACGTCGACGCCGAGTCGGGCATCGTGCTGTCGGCGCTGCACGGCTCGGTCTTCGAGCTCCGGCTCGACCAGTACGCCCGGCAGACCCGGACGAGCGATCGCCGCGACGTCGAGAAGGTACTGCACGGCGTCACCTTCCTCGCCGCAGCGGCTCTGGCCTTCCCTCGCCCAGCTGACCTTGCCAACGACCAGTACACTGGCCGTATCTCGGTAGCCGAGGTCGACACAATGGCCCGCGAGGTTGCCCGTGAACTGCGTGAACGCGCGGACGCGACGGACCCAGAGGCCGACGCGCCCCGGCTCGAACAGGTATGGCGCGCGTATGCACGTCGGCCCGAAAGTCAGGCCACCAAGGATGGCCGGGTCGCCCCGGACAGTACCCGCGGCATGGTCGCCCGAGCGCTACGCTATCTCGCCGACCAAGGGCTGCTCGTGCCGATCCCGGGTGACATTGATGGCCTGTACCGCACCACCCGCCGCTTCCTGATTCAGGTCCGGGAACTGGCTGTGGAGCGCACCATGGACGAGCTGCTGAAGATCGGCGTCGTCCCGGTCCTTAAACCCGGCGGGTCGCTGCGCGCAGCGTCCGGCGGCGCGGAAGGCCAGGGCTGACCGGTGTACGAGCTGTCCCGGGTACGCCTCTACTCGGTCGGCCCGGAGCCGGCCCGTTACCAGGACATCACCCTGGACTTCAGCGACGTCGGCCGCCTGGTCCGGTTTCAGGCCGACACTCTGCTGGAGCCTCACCAGCCACACCGCCGCCCTTCGCCTGCGAGTGTGCTGTTCCTAGAGAACGGCGGCGGCAAGTCCGTCCTGCTCAAGCTGATCTTCTCGGTCATGCTTCCCAAGCGACGTCAAATCGTTGGCACAACCAGCACCCGAGTGCTGGAGAACTTCGTGCTCGCCGGTGACGTTGCGCACGTGGTCCTCGAGTGGATGCACGCCGAGACGGGCCGGCTGCTACTGACCGGCAAGGTGTCAGAGTGGCGCAACAACACCGTGTCAGGCGACCCCGAGAACCTCGCCACCTTTTGGTACTGCTTGAGGCCGACCGAAGAGGTACGGCTAGACACGCTGCCGTTCGCGGCTGACCGGCGCCTAGTCAGCCGCGTCGCATTCCGGCAGCGGCTAGCCGAGGGGTTCGCCTCGGATCCGCGCCTGGAGTTCTTCGCCAGCCGCCAGCCCGGCGAATGGACACGGCAGCTCGACCAGCTCGGCCTCGACCCGGAGCTGTTTCGCTACCAGCGTGAGATGAATGCGGACGAAGGCGAGGCCGCCGGAACGTTTACCTTCGCCACAGATGAGGCGTTTGTGGAGTTTCTACTGCGGGCCGTGGTCGCAGAGGAAGACCCCCGCGAGATCGCCGACCTAGTAGCGCAGCACAGCCGCGACCTGGAGCGACGCGACGGTCTCCTGCTGGAGAGCGAGTTCGTCGCGGGCGCGCTGGACCGGCTTGTGCCGCTTGCCGAGGCGCACAAGGCGGCGCGCACCGCCGAGGCGACCGCTGTCGGCGCCCAGGCAGCGGTCGACCAGTTTGCCCAGAGCGTGGCCGCCCGCAGCCGAGCCGAGCGGGAGTTGCTCGCCGTCCGAGAACGGTTTGCGCGCGAGACCGCCGAAGCGTTGGCGGCGGCCCGCACCGACGAGGAGCACCGGCAGGCCGCGGTCAAAGAGCTGAGGCGCCGAGCGCTGGTCCTGCAGCTCAACACCGCACGAGCCATCGAGGCGGTCGTTAAGCAGGACCACGAAGACGCCGACGCGCTCGCCGAGTCCTGGAGAGAGATCGAGAAGGCCGCTGAGCTGCGGGCGGCGGACGCGGCGGCCGCCGAGACGGCGGCCCTGGTTAAGGACGCCGAGGAATCCGCACGCCCGATCCTGGATGCAAAGAAGGCCGCAGCCGCACAGTTGGCCCGCGGGCTCCTCCAAGTCGCCGGTGA
Organism: Micromonospora sp. WMMD882; assembly: GCF_027497255.1. Taxonomy (NCBI): domain Bacteria; kingdom Bacillati; phylum Actinomycetota; class Actinomycetes; order Micromonosporales; family Micromonosporaceae; genus Micromonospora; species Micromonospora sp. WMMD882. Next base: position 3,071,661 of record NZ_CP114903.1, on the reverse strand, counting down.
GGCTGCGGACGCGGCTAAAGCGGTCGGGAAACTGGCAACGGAATGCTCCGCTGCGGCCGCTGCCGCCGAGGACACGCTGGTGCGCGAGACGCAGGAGGCGGCCACGTTCAGTGCTGGTGCGGCCGCCGCTGCAAAGCGCATCGCCGAGATCGACACGACGCTCTCCGATGCCGCAGCGAGCGGGCTGCTGCCGGCCGGGTCGTCCGCAGCGGCGGCGGCCGAGCTCGCTGCGGAGGCGGCCGCCGAAGCGGGACGCCGGTTGACCGTCGCCGGAGAGAAGGCCCTCGAGTTCGACGAGGAACGCGTCGTGTCGGTGCGCGCCGAAAACGACGCGGCGACCGCGGTAGTTCGGGCCAAGGAAGCCCATCACCGGGCCATGGAGGCATACGAGGCGGCGGTCGCCCGCGCCGCTGAGCTGGCCGGGCGCCCGCGGCTCGCCGAGCTGATCGACAGCGATGAGGTGCGGCTGGAGACGGACGCTGAACCGCTCGCCGAGCGGCTGGCCGCTGCCGTGACGCGAGCGGAGAGCACCCGCGCTCAGCTCCAAGCCGAGGCCGCCGCCGACGAGCGCATCCGGACCGCGCTAGAGGCCGACGGCCTGCTGCCGCCGCCGGCCGAAGTGACCGCCGCGTGCGAGGCGCTAAACGACGCCGGGATCGCGGCGTGGAGCGGCTGGGACCACTTGACCCAGATCGACAACCTCGAACGGCGCCTCGAGCTGCTGCACGCTGCCCCCCAGCTAGTGTCGGGCGTCGTACTCAACGATCCGGACCAACTCGCCGACGCCGGCACCGTCCTCGCGTCGCGCGACATCTACCCGGTGTTCTTCGTCGGGATCGGCACGACCGACGCGTTGCATCAGGCAAACCCGGCGGGGGCAGAGGCATTCGTACCGCTAAACCCGGCGCTGTACGACGAGGAGGCCGCCGAGGCCGCCCGAGCCGCCGTCGAGCGACGCGACGAGGAGCGCCGCGAGCAGCTCGCGACAATTGCCCGGTCGCTCGTTGTGGACCAGGACCTGATCCGGGACCTGCGCGACTGGCGGAGAGACCTCCCACCGGGGCGGTTCACCGAGATGGAGGAGCACTGCGCCGACCTCACGGCCAGCCTTGAACAGGCAGAGAGCGCGTACATCCTCGCCGCCGAAGCGACCCGGGACGCGATCGATCGGCGGATCGCCGTGCACGATTCGCTTCCCGGCCTGCGTGCCGAACTGCTCACCGCCGAGCAACGCGACCGCGCCCTGCAGGCGCTCGCTCGGCACGAGGCCGAGCGCCGGATGCTGGACGAGTCACGCCGGCAGCTACTCGCCGGCGCGGAAACGCACGCTCGGCTGGCCGCAACGGCGCGGGAGCTGGCCCAATCTCAACGCGAAGAGGCCACGGGTCATCAGCGCCACGCCGACGGCCTAAGCGACGTCGCCGCCAGGGCCCGCCGGGAGCTCGCCCAAGTGCCCGGCGGCGGCGACATCTCGCCGGATGCGCACCTGCCCGCCGAACCCGTCGAGGTGCTCCGGGCGCGCTTCATTGCCGCGTCAGACGCGTACACTAGGGCGGAAGTCGGCGTCGACCTGCGGCTCCGCCTCGACCAGGTGGAACGCGAGCAGGCCCAGGCGCGGTCACGGTTCGAGGAGCTGGCCCCGCCCGTGCGGCGGCGGGCCCTGGAACTGCTGGACACGCCCGAGGGCGCAGACTTCGGCAGCCGAAGCGCCGCCCGGCGGCGAACCACCGACCGGGCTGCCCGAGCCAACGAGAACCTGAGGACCGCCGGCGCCACGGTGGCTGCGATCAATGCGCTACTCAACGAAAGCGTCGAACAACGGGCTCTCCCCGCCGATTTCATCGACCCAGCCGACGAGGATCACGCCGCCGTCCTGATCAACGCCGCCGAACGTGCGGCGGCGGGGGCCGACCGCCGCCTCGCCGAGCTCGGCGAGGTCGCCGAGAAGGCGGGCAACAAGCTCGAGGCCGCCAAGGGAACCGCCCGCGGCTTCGCCGACCTCGCCGAGGATCTCGGCGTCAGCGCCAGTGGGAGCGCATCAGCATTCCCCGACGACCTTGACACGGCGCGGGTGCGCAAGCGGAGTCTGCGCACCGCCCTGAACGCGGCGAACGACAGCGCCGCGACCGAGCGCGGCCGGCTAACCCGGACCACGGAGGCGCTGCGGCGGCACGCCGCGGACTCCCGATTCCGGCTCCTTCAGTCGACCATCCATCAGCAGGTGTCCACGCTGGACGGTGAGAGCTTGGCCGGGCACGCCGATGAGTGGATCACGGCTCTCCGGCCGCGGCTGCGGTCGCTGACTGACGAGCTCGCCGGCATCGACCGTCATCGGAACATGATCAACGTGCGGCTGCATGGCATGGTCGGTGCCGCCTTCCGTACCCTGCGCAACGCGCAGCGGCTCTCCCGGCTGCCCCAGGGCTTGGACGGCTGGTCAGGGCAGGAGTTCCTGCGCATCGCGTATCAACCATTGGAGGAGGCAGCTCTGCTCGATGCGATCGGCGAGGTTGTCGACGAGGTAGTCGACAGCGGCGGCACCGACGGGATGGCCCTGCTGCTGCGCTGTGTCCGGCGGGCGGTGCCGCGCGGCTTCCGCGTCGACGTCCTAAAGCCCGACTCGGCGCTGCGGGCTGAGCGGCAGCGGGTTTCGGAAATCAAAGACGTTTTCTCCGGCGGGCAGCAGTTGACCGCGGCGATCATCCTGTACTGCACGATGGCTGCGCTGCGGGCCAACAACCGTGGCCGGATCGCCAACCGGCACTCCGGGGTGCTGTTCCTCGACAACCCGATCGGGCGGGCCTCGGCCGGTTACCTGCTCGAGCTGCAGCGGTCGGTCGCCGCGAGGCTGGGCGTGCAGCTGGTCTACACCACCGGCCTCTTCGACGCCAACGCGCTGAGCGCCTTCCCGCTGATCATCCGGCTGCGTAACGACTCCGACCTGCGGGCCGGGCGCAAATACCTGGCGGTCGATCACGTCTTCCGCAAGCGGCTAGACGAACTAGGCCCCGAGGACGCGGGCGGCGAGCTGACCGCCCTCCGGACCTTCATCCGGGCCGAGGACTGATGGCGACCTCCCGTCCGGCCAGTGACCTGCTAGACGAGCTCCGCGCGGCGGCGGAGCTCGGTGGTTGGAAGCGGACCGCCCGGAAGCGGGTCGAGATAAACCTCGTCTGGGAGGCCTACCACCGCATCCCCGCAGCCAACGCCGACGACGAGTACGAGCGTGCGGTGTTGCGGCGGCTGCTGCTGGAGCTGGAAGAGGCGTGCCGAATCCAGCTCCTACGCGCCGACGACCGCGAGAAGGTGGCGTTGCCTGCGGCAATCTGGCTGCTGCCGACCGGCAGCGCTACGGCGCGGCCGGCACCGATGCCACCGTGGCATCCGGAGGTGCGCGAGCTCGCCACCCACTGGCCGGTGGCGACCCCGAAACAGCGGGCGGCCTACATAGCGGTCAACCGATGGCTGATGACCAACCCCGATCGCTCGCTTGTGCCCGTCCGCGAACGATCGTTGGAGATCTTCGGCCGACACGGGTCGGCGGCGGACTTCCCAATGCCGGAGAAGGTGCTCGACACTCTCCGTTCGGGACCGCTCTTCTCCGACCGCGAGAAGCTGCTGCGGCTTATCGGGGCGTTCGTGGTGCACCCGCCGCTGTTGGCGGAGCGCTTCACCGAAACGATCGGAGACGGGTATTACCAGCGGGTCGGCGCAGGGCGGATGCTGCTGGTTATCGAAAACGCGACGACATGGTGGTCGGTGGTGAACAGCCTGCCGGAGCGGCACGACCTTGGCTACGTCGCCTGGGGCCTGGGCAACACGTTCACGGCGTCGGTGAACACGATCAGCGCGCGCCACGCGGTATCCCAGATCCGGTATTTCGGCGATCTGGACTTGAGCGGACTGCGGATCCCGCTCTCGGCCTCAGCGACCGCCGTGCAGAACGGGCTACCGCAGGTGCGGCCCGCGGTGCACCTCTACCGCGCCTTACTGCGGCTCGGGCTCCCCATAGCTGCGAAGGAGAAGGCCGCAGCACCGACGGACGCCGCCCGGCTGGCCGGCTGGCTCGGCGAGAATACGGACCAGGTCGCCACCCTACTCACCCGCGGTGAGCGCCTGGCCCAGGAGTGGGTCGGCCTCCGGCACCTGCGCACAGACGTGACTTGGCACACCGACGTCCTCACCGCCACCTTGGCCTGACCACCCTCAAATGCTGGCGTTTCCGGGAGCTATCGCTCCCCGTCGAACCGCAGCATGGCCAGCATGCGTGGTGACCCTGGGATCAGGGGCGCCTGCGGGACCACCTCGGCGCCAACCGCTTGGGCCCAGGCAGTGATTGTAGAACAGACCTGTGAATGCCAGTGCGGAAGGCGGATCCCGCCGTTGACAGCGACCTGCCTGACTTCAGGGGCGTCGAATGCCTGGAACAGCTCGCTGGCGAGGCGACGTTGCCGGGTAGGGCCGGCGTCAGCCCTCAAACTCGTCCAGGATCCTTGACAGCGTTCGGTAGTCCACCATCCGCACCCCGCGCGACCGCGCGTCTAGGCACTTGCGCGATTTTGACGTTGGATCATCGCTAACAAGCAGCGTCGTCGTGAAAGTCACCTTCGACCCAACTCGCAATCCCAGGTGCCGGGCGCGCGCCTCCCATTGAGACCTAGGGGTGGCGTCGCGTCCGGTGAAGACTACGATCTCGCCTCGCTCAAGAGAAAGTTCCTGATTCCTTGCCGTCACGGCAGCCTGGCCCGAAGCTCGGGACTTTCCTTGGCGTTCGCTGCGCCACTGTCGGACCGTTTCGGCCGGGACGGTCACGTCCGCGACGGTGATCGCTAGTCGAGCCAGCGAGATGCCGGGAGCATTATCAGCCCAGGTCTCAGTCCATCCATTTTGTGGAAAGTCAGCCGCAGTCGCCGACGAGGGGTAGGCCGCCATTGCAGTAAGGATGTTCCCCTCCAAGGCTACTGCTGCGGCTCGGTTGTTCACCTGGACAACATCCTGCAGCACCCCGCCCCGCCTCTGATGCTCCCGGAGTCGGTCGTCGTTCCCCACGTTGGTAATACCAACCTTGAAGCAGCGAAGATCCTGAAAGTGGAAGATGTATACGCGGTGAGGCTTCGTTGGATCGGCCGCGCCGTCACATACGTAGCAGGGCACCACTTCGCGCCTAAGCTGATCCAACGATACGAACCGAGGGCTCTCGCAGCGCTGGCAGCGAGTATGCATCTTGTCATGCCGCGTAACCACGTCATCTATCCGCAGTCCGCGGGACTCGAAGCAGCGCACAACATCGTCCGAGCAGGGGCCCTTTCCTCCGCCACAGAAGTTGCATGCACACCAGCCTTGTTTGGTATAAGCATCCATGCGGCCCGGCAAATGGACACTGTCGCGTCCACACTTTACGCACCGGACATGCACCGGCTCAAATCCATCGGACGTAGACGGCAGTTCCGAAACACACTCCATGTGCAGAGTTTTGAAAAGCCTTATTACTCGCTCACGTGGCCACACTCGACGCTCAATGAACTTTAAGAGGGTGTGCCCCGATAGCTCCGCCATATTAGCGGAGCCGAGGGTGGCGCGGTCAAGCATCTCAGCATTTTCGCGAAACGCCTGACCATTCTTCTTCATCCTGCACCAGTCGCACCGACCGGCCCCGCCGGAAGAGGGGGAGAGGATCATGTCCAAGCTGTAAGTGAGCTGAACGCTGCAGACAAGGCAAGTTGTGAGCCGTCGCTCGTTCTTCTTTCTAAAGGGCTCAAGCGGGACCAGCCCCATGTCGCAGAAGAGCCGGTCTATGCAAGAAGTGCAGTAGGCCGGGTTCGTCCGAGTTCGATACACTGCAGGCTGGCCGCAGTCGGGCGTGGCGCAGAGACCGTCTCCTGTCATTCGACAATCATTGCCCGGCCGCCGACAAGGAAGTAGAGCCAAACGGACGGAATCGTCAGCACCGATGGCGTCCAGCTTGGAAGGGTCTGCTGCACCGGTAGGTGACAGTTTCAGTCACGCGGCCTGACTGGCCGGTGGGGTCATGATGGTCTCGTACTCGATAGGGGTCGACCGGGACAGGGATCGTTGGCGTCGTCGGCGGTGGTAGGTCCGTTCGGTCCAGGTCACGATCGCGTCCTCAACTGCTGCCGGGTCGTCCAGGTTCGGCGGTCGAGGACGTTGTTCTACAGCAGGCCGAAGAACGATTCCATGGCGGCGTTGTCGCCGGCGGCGCCGACTCTGCCCATCGAGCCCTTTTCATCGTGACGGGGCTGGTCACGGCGGTGGGGTCGGGGCGGGGATCGACGTAGGGCGAGGCTCCCGGTAAGACAGCAGTCGACCAAAACCCGATGCCCCAACCGGAAGCCTCGCTGTGTTGTCTTACCCTGCCGCGATTCGCCTGTCCAACGGCACCCTCAACCGCCTGTCGGACCCAGGGTCCCGGCAAAGTCGTTAGATGATGCCGAGGAGGGCCAGTGCCCGGCTGCTGTCGCGGGCGTGATGCCGGTTGGCAGCGGCGATGTTGGTGAGCCCGGCGAGGCGTAGGGCGCCGATGGCGGCGTTGCGCAGGGCGGCCATGACTTGCGGTCCGGTGCCGGTACGGATTTGGCTGCGGTCTTCGTCGTAGGTGACGTCGCGGACCCAGTGGATCTTGTTCTCGATGGACCAGTGGCCGCGGATCCACGCGGCCAGTTGATCCGGTTTCGCCTGGTGGACTTGCAGGTCGGTGATGGCGTAGACGGTCTCGGTGGTGAAGCGTTTCGGCTCATCGAGGCGTCGTCGGCGGCGGCGGATCTGGATGGCCTGGGCGGCGTGCGGGAAGTCGATGCCGGTGGAGATGGTGAGGATCTTCAGGGTGCGTATCTCGCGGCGGCCGTGCCCGCGGTCGTCGTGGCGGGTGGCGTCGGGGACGGCCCGCCAGGGCAGACCGGCGAGTTGGGCGTGCAGGTGGGGCTGGTTGGCTTTGACGGTCAGGATCCAGTGCGCGCTGCGTTCGGCGAGGTAGGCGACGTGTTCGCGCTGGCAGTGCAGCGCGTCCGCGGTGATCACCGTGTTGCGCAGGTCGCTGATCTGGTCGAGTAGAGGTCCGAACCGGGTGATCTCGTTGGTCTTGCCGTCTACGTTGGTGCTTGCCAGGACCACACCGGTGGCCTGATCACAGGCGGCCATCACGTGATCGGCGGCGGTGACGGCGGTGCGGGATCCGCGCAGGGTCTTGCCGTCGACCGCGATCGCCTGCCGGCTGCCCGAGGCGCTGGTCGTGGCCCGGCCGACGAGCCAGCCGCTGATCGCCGTGGTCAGCAGATCCGGGTCCAGGGCCTGCAGCAACCGGCGGATCATCGCCTCCGACGGGCGCCGGTCAGCGGCGATACCCAGTGCCTCGGCCGTCTCGTCCGGGACATCGGCCACCCACTCCGCGATCGCGGAGTACGAGCGGTAGCCGGCCACCACGGCACACACCACCGCGGTCACCACCACGCACAGCCGATGCCGCACACCGCGGCGAGCTCGTGGATCAGGCACCCCGGCCAGTGCTGCGGGTAGCCCGCCAGCGGTTTCGGGCACGGTCAGAGCCGGTGCATCGGACAAAGACGAGATCAGCGATGATGGCAGGGCGGGCATGACTCACTTCGGATCGATCACCGTGGCGTAGGAACCTTGATGATCTTCTGAGCTGGTCATGCCCGTCTTGCTGCCACAAACGCTGGCGCTTCTACTTCAGAAGCCTCAAGTCGGACAGCGTCACGACTTTGCCGGGGCCCTGCTGTCGGACCTGATCCGCGTTCACCGCGCCCAACGCGGAAGCAGATGGCGACGCCTGAACCCCGGACGGCAGGCGCTGCTGGTCCTGGCGCACCTGCGCAACGGCGACACCTACTCCCGCCTCGCTGCCGGGTTCGCCATCGGCGCCACCACCGCCTGGAGGTACGTCCGAGGGACGATCACCCTGCTCGCCACCCTCGCCGACGACCTCAACGCCTGCGCCACAAGAGCAGCACGACTGGCCTACGCCATCCTCGACGGCACCCTCATCCCCATCGACAGAGTCGCCGACCAGAAGCCCTACTACTCGGGAAAGCACAAACGACATGGCGTGACCGTGCAGGTCGTCGCCGACCCCGCCGGACGGCTGGTCTGGGCCTCACCCGCCCTACCCGGCGCGGTCCACGACCTGACCGCGGCGCGAACCGTCGGCCTCATCGACGCCTTGGCCAGTCGTAACGTGATGACGTTCGCGGACAAGGGATACCAAGGTGCCGGCGGCACGATCCGGACCCCGTTCAAGCGCCACCGACACCGCCCGCGGTTGTCGCGGCGGCAGAAGACCGTCAACCGCGGCCACGCCCGTATCCGGGCGGTCGGCGAACGTGCCGTCGCCACCCTCAAGACCTGGAAGATCCTGACCAAGCTGCGCTGCTGCCCCCGACGCGCCATCACCATCGTCCAAGCCATCCTCGTCCTACACGCCGTGGAGAACGACCGCCACTCAGGATGAAAAGGGCTCACCGGCTGCCCGGCAGCCTGATGGTCTTTGACCTGGTCGTTGAGATAGCGGAACTGGATATCCCGTACCGCGTCCCGCGGTATCCCTGCAATTACCGCATCCGGCCGATTGCTTCGGCCAGTGCCGCCGCAACGTCAGGTCGGGAGAAATCCCAGACCATCAGCAGTCCGTCTGGGCTGGTGACGGTAAGCCTTCCATACAGCATGATCGGCAGTTGTCTGTTGTTCTTGAAGCGGCGATCCGGGCCGCCGGACTTGTTGGTGTACTGCCACGTCGTCCCAACACACTCGGCGTCGGTTGGCGGCGTATCCGACTCGATGAACCGTTGGGCCTGCGCATGGGCGTTCACTGCGGCGTACGGGAGGCCGGCGTAACGGTGACCGTGGCGGACGATCACCCGGTCCGGCAGGAAGTACAAAGAGCGGTCTTTTCCATGAAGGCTCGGTACGGCGATGTTCGTCACGAGCATGGGCGGACCAGCCAGATCCACCGAGGCTGGGCTGCGGCGGTTCAGGGCTGCGGCTCCGGCGTTGACTTTCCGCTGATATGGAGTGTTGAGAGCACCTTCGGCTTCGACGTGCCAGACGCGCTGCACACGGCTGACGAAGCTGCTGCTCGTGGTGAAGCGTTCGTAGTTGACCGCCGGTACGTCGTCAACCTGGTAGAAGACGACGACTGATCGCCGCGCAAGGTCGCGCTGCCACAGCCACCACACTGCGGGTAGGCCGGGCACGAGCAGCAGGAGCCCGAACGGTGCAGAGAATAGGGCCAGGACTGCGACGGCGGCAGCGGCCCACGGCCACAGCAGGTGCCGTTGGGCTGCGGTCTGGATCTGACCGATCAGGTTGGAGGGATGTGCTGCAACCAGCTGCTGTACCGGCGTACCGGACAACTCCTGCATGACGATCCCGTCGTTGTGGGTCGCTGGCAGCATCGACGGCGGCGATCCGGGTGAGGTTGGGGTGGGTGCCCGGCCGCCGAAGTAGGTCGTGCCGAGACCGGCAACGCGGACGTAGTTGCCGCGAGGCCCAGTCCCGACACGGAACCCTGGGACACCAGCGGAGACGCCGACGCCAGATGGTGACAGGTTGAATCTAAAGGGGCCCGCTTTGAGGCTGGTCCGCAGGTAAAAACCCATGAGTGCCCTCGCGTCGTCGCTGACAATGCGGGCAACGATAGGTCTTCGTACGCGGCGAGATAACCAGACTATCGGATATCAGGGAGCACTGAACGGGCAGACCCATGTGGAAGACGGCAAGATCAGATTAACGACCATGCCGCCGACGGGCATGGCGGGGAAGCCTTGCTATATCGCGCGACGTGGTTCTCGTGCCGTGCAGCCTTCACCGCTTATCCGGCTGGCTCATGTGTGGTGGTTCGAGGTGAGCCACCCCGGACCCCCATCAGGGGCCAAGGCCGAGGCGAGACAGGCTGACCGAAGCGCATCACCAAGCCGGATGCCTTTCTGTCGGTAACCAGACTGAAGTCGTCGCTCGGGTATCCGTGGTCGGCTGGATGGCTGCTCTGCTGATCTGAGTCGTCGATGTCCGGTCGGCGGCTACGGCGCTACTTTCGTCGGGCAGCCATGATGCCTGGGGAGAGCAATGGGATATCGCTTCAACGCGCCACCGAACTGGCCGCCGCCGCCTGCTGGGTGGGTGCCGCCTACGGGTTGGACACCGGATCCTGCCTGGGGCCCTCCTCCGGCGGGGTGGCAGTTGTGGATTCCGGACTCGCCGGCTCCGGCACCAGCGGTACCCGTTACGGCCGACGCGCAGGCTGATGGCGCTCCTGCCGTCGTCCCGCCGCAGCGCAATGGGAGTCCGGACATTCCTCTGTTCGGTGCTCGGGGCAAGGCGCGTGAACTGATCGTGGAGAACGCACAGCTCCGTAGCGAGCTGGACCAGTTGCGCGTCGAGCTGACGGGCTTGCGGGCGGAGATGTCACGGCTCGGTGTGTTGTCTGCGGTGGAGTTGGAGCAGCACCGAAACCGGCTCAGCCGTGAGGTCGCCGACCTGACCGCGAAGGGCGAAGCGCGGAAGGCCGAGCTCGATCGGCATCTGCGCGAGCTCCGGCAGCAGATTGTGGTCACTGAGGAGACGGCACTGCTGCAGGAAGCTGGGGTCTATCAGTATCGGCATCCACTGTCGGACGCGGTTGCCTATCAGAGCCAGCTCAGCCGGCTTCAGGACCAGATCAAGGCTATGACCAGGAAGGACGGGGGAGCGGTCAAGGCGGCTACCGGGTGGACGGTCAATGGCTCGGCCGCCGAGGGCCGAGTCATGATCCGGGACTTCTCCAAGCTGATGCTCCGCGCCTACAACGCCGAGGCGGACAACCTGGTACGCGGGTTGAAGCCGTACAAGCTCGACTCGGCTGTAGACCGGCTGGGGAAGGTAACGGTCACCATCGCCAAGCTCGGCAAGACGATGCAGATCCGGATCGCCGAGGAGTACCACCGGCTGCGGGTCAAGGAGTTGGAGCTGACCGCCGACTACCAGGAGAAGCTGGCCGAGGAGAAGGAGCGGGAGCGGGAGGAGAAGGCCCGGCTGCGCGAGGAGCGACGGGCCCAGCAGGAGATCGAACGCGAACGTGCCCGGCTCGACAAGGAACGCCAGCACTACGCCAACGCCCTGGCCGCTCTGCAGGCCAAGGGCGATGCTGACGGTGCCGCCCAGATGCAGGGTCGGTTGGCCCAGATCGACACCGCGATCCAGGACGTCGACCACCGGGCCGCCAATGTCCGAGCCGGCTACGTGTACGTGATCTCCAATCTCGGCGCGTTCGGCGAGAAGATGGTCAAGGTCGGCATGACCCGTCGCCTGGACCCTCTGGACCGGGTACGCGAACTCAGTGACGCCTCGGTGCCCTTCAACTTCGACGTCCACGCCCTGTTCTTCTCCGACGACGCTGTCGGCATCGAGGCGCAGATGCACGCACGGCTCGCCGACCGGCGGGTCAACCTGGTCAACCACCGGCGCGAGTTCTTCTACGCCACTCCGGAGGAGGCCAAGGAACACCTGCTGGCGTTGACCGGCAGCCTCCTGCAGTACGAGGAGGTCCCGGAAGCCCTCGAGTACCGGCAGAGCCTCACCCAGGCCAAGGAACAGCCGGTCACGGCCAAATGACATGCAGAGGCTGGACGGTGGGCACCCGCTGAGCCGGTGGTCCAACGGATCAGTCGCGCCCACAGCCGTTCTGACAACTGTCACCAGCAACGGTCGCCGGCCAGCCGCTTTGACCATGATCAACTGGGATCGTCGAGATGGAGAGATTCGTATGTCGTCGGTCGGACTGTTCGCCTACGGGTCAGCGGGCGGACGCGCAGGTGTCGACCTGGGTGAGGTGCCGTTTGTGGTAGTAGACGTGGAGACGACTGGGCTGTCGCCGACATCTGACCGAATCGTGGAGATCGCCCTGGTTCGCGTCGAAGGAGGCCGGGTGGTCGACGAGTGGGCCACCCTCGTCGACCCCGGCCGCGACCCCGGGCCAACCTTCATCCATCACATCACTGCGGACATGCTGTCCGGAGCGCCCACGTTCGCCGACGCGGCGGGCGAGATCCTGTCGAGGCTCGACGGTGCCGTGGCGGTGGCGCACAACGCCCGCTTCGAGGAGGGATTCATCGCGCAGGAGTTCGCCCGGGTCGGCATCAGCACCGCGCCCCTGCCGGCGGTGTGCACCCAGCGGCTGGCCCGACAGGTCCTGGCCGCGCCGAACTTCCAGCTCATGTCCTGCTGCACCGTGTGCGGTATCGAGCTGCACGACGCCCACACCGCTCTCGGTGACACCCGGGCAACCGCCCAGCTCCTCACCAGGCTCCTGGCGAACGCGCCCGCCCTGCGGTTCCCGTCCGCCCCTGTCCCGCTGCCGCGGTATCCGCGCCTCGCCCAACCCCGTACCCGGGTCACCGGCCTACGCAAGGGCACGGACGGTTGGATCCATTCGCTGCTGGGGAAACTGCCCTACTCCACCGGCGACGCCGACTCCGCCGCTACCGAGGCTTACCTCGCTGCCGTCGGGAGCGCGCTCAGCGACGGTAAACTGACCGGCGTCGAAGCCAAGGTGCTGGCGCGACTGGCCGGACAGGCCGGCATGGGTGCCCAGCAGGTACGGGCCCTTCACCACCGTTACCTCGACGGACTGCGGGACGCCGCACTCGCCGATGACATCCTGACCAGCACTGAGTACCGACAGCTCGTTACCGCCGCACGACTTCTCGGGGAACCGGACTACTTCGCGGATCTCACCGCGCCCGAGGTAGAGACCACGGACCGCACCTCGGCCGCCAAGCAGAAGGGACAACGCGTCTGGTGCAGTCCGTCCGTGTCCGCCGACGTCCGCGACCGCCTCTCCCAGGCCGGCTTCGTCGTAGCGTTGAACCTGACCCGCAACGTCGTCACCGCCGTTGTCGCCGCCGCTGACCAGGACACCATGAAGGTCGCGCGTGCACGTGAACTCTCTATACCGATCCGCTCCGATCTGGCCCTCGACGACATGCTGGGGGCCGCCGCCGGGTCTTCCTCGGCATCGCAGCAGCCCGACGGCACAGCCGTCGAGTGCGTCGAACCGACCGGGTCCCCTACCGAGCCGACACCGGGCGCTGCGGCGTCCGTGCCCACTCAACGAATTCCGCAGGTCATCGCTGGCTGGTACCTGGACCCCTCAGGGCGATGGACCTACCGCTTCTGGGACGGCCAACACTGGACCGAGAAGGTCAGCGCCGGGGACGGCCGCACGTGGTCGGACAGCACCAGCCTGCCGCTGTGGTGTACACCCACGACGGATGGCCTGGTCGACGGCCATCAGCCACACACCCTCACGGACCAGATCATGACGACGCAGAAGACCGACGTCCACGCGGCACTGCTCCTGACCGTCCGATGCATCGACGCGGTGGAGAACGACTCACGTATCAACGGATACGGGGTGGCTCCCTGGTACTACGAAAGGGCCGCCATCATCTTCGCCCGGTTGGGTGACCCCGCCGCCGAAGTTGCCGTGCTCGAACGATTCGCCCGACAGACACATGCTCCCGGGGTCACGCCTGCCCGACTCCTCGATCGCCTTCGCAGACGGCGCCAGGCCACCGCCACTGCACCCAGCAACCATCCCGCTGGCAGCGCTTGAACCCGGGCCGGCCAGCGCTCTTGATCCTCGCCCACCTGCCCTCCGCGACACCAACTCTCGGTTGGCCGCCGAGTCCGAGCCGTGACCGGGCGCAACCTGGGCCGGATCGTCCACTATCTTTGCGCTACCCCGCTGCTCAGAATCCTGCTCACCTACCTGGCCGCCGCAGGCTGAACCTCACCGCAGCCGGCCCGGCGGCACCCGCCTCGCGCTGCCCGCGCCGACCGGTCCGTACCGGGTCGGCACCGTTTCGCTGCACCTGATCGACACGTCGCGCCCCGACCGTGTCGCAGGGCTGGGTCACTACCACGAGCCGATGGCGAGCGTCTGGTACCCGGCGATGCCGGACGCCCGCCGCTATCCGGCAGCGGTGTGGCTGCAGGTAGCCCCGATGCGCGGCCTGCTCGCAACCCGAACAAGCGGTCTCCTGGGCGTATCGGTGGGTGCTCCGCAGGTGCTCGGCTGCCGTGGACCGACCCGCATCCATCTGGACGCATGGTCTCATGTTTCGGCGGGATGGGAGCTTTGGTAGGAACAGGTGGACTGCTGCGATGCCATTGGACGTAATGACTCAACCAAGATCAACCTCTTAATCCGCGGGTTCGGGGTTCGAGTCCCTGGCGGCGCACCAGCAGCATGGCTCTGACCTGGGGTTTCACCCTGGGCCGGAGCCTTCTTCATTTGCGGGCTGCCAGTCCGCCCCGCGCGGCCCTCGACAGACACAGGTAGAGGAACATGCGGACCACCACAGTCGGCGAACTGCGGATACTGCTCCCGGAGCTCGACCCCGACGATCTCGACAGCGTCAGCGACCTGACCGACGACCTCAGCGACGCCATCATCGAGGACGCCTCCTGGCGCGGGGCGGCGCTCGACGACATCCGTGTCCGCGGCAGCCGGATCACCGGCGTGGACCTCTCCGAGAGCACCTGGGAGGCCGGCGCCATCGTCGGCTGCGAGATCACCCGTACCGATTTCTGCGGCGCCACCATCTCCGGCGTCACCATCGAGCGTTGTGCCGTCACCGGTGCCCGGCTCACCGGCGCCCGATTCGCCGACATCCGGCTCAAGGACGTGCTGTTCGAGGGGTGCCGCTTCGACTACGCCATCCTCACCCGGGTCACCGCCGCCGGAGCCGTGGCCTTCGTGGACTGCGTCCTCACCGACGCCACCTGGTCGTCCTGCCGCCTGCCGGACACGGTCCTGCGGTCCTGCCAACTCGCCCGCCTGGAGCTCGACTCCTGCCACCTCCAGGGTGCTGACCTCCGGGGCAACTCGCTGCGCGACCTGAAGACCGGTCTCGGCAACCTGCGCGGGGTCACCCTTCACGAGGACCAGCTACCCGACCTCACCCACCTGGCCGTTCAGGAACTCAACCTGACCGTGCGTAAGTGGTGACAGAACCGGTCCTCATCCCCGGCCGGTGAGTGGGCTGGGGGACGGCCGCTGGTGGTGCGGCCGTCCCCCAGGGGCACTGCGGACGGGAGGGCCCGTTCAGCGGTTCGCGGCTCCGTCGGCGGCGGCTGGCTGGACGCGCTCGAGCCGTACCCGGCTCAACCATCCCGGGAGGTCGCTGAGCACGTACAGTTCGCCGTGCACGTCGGCGTCGATCGCGGTCGGCTGGATGGGGAAGTTGCCGATCGTGGCGGTCTCGTAGCCGCCCGTGGACCTGGGGCGTACGGCGAACGCGAGGGTCGAGCAGTAGTCGCTCGCGATGTAGGTGCCCCGCGCCTCCGGGGTGGCGGACCCCCGGTAGACCACGCCGCCGGTGACCGAGCAGCTCTCGGTCATGAAGTGTTCGTACTCGAAGACCGGGTCGGTGTAGACCACGCCCGGACGGCACTGCGTCTGGTCGAACACCGGTGTGCCCTCCCGGCAGGACCAGCCGAGGTTCGCCCCGCCCTGCCACGGGCGGATGTGGTTGACCTCTTCGATCAGGCCCTGGCCGACGTCGCCGATCCACAGTGAGCCGTCGAACGGGTCGACGGAGAACCGCCACGGGTTGCGCAGCCCGTAGAGCCAGATTTCTGGCCGCGCGCCGCGCTTGTTGACGAACGGGTTGCTGGAGGGGACGCAGTAGGGCTTCGCCCCGCAGGCGCGGTTGACGTCGATCCGCACGATCTTGCCGAGCAGGGTGCCGAGGTTCTGGCCGGCCTTGAACGGGTCGTTCGTGTGGCCGCCGTCGCCGAGGGACCAGTAGAGGTAGCCGTCACGACCGAACGCCACCTGTCCGCCGTTGTGGTTGTTGTACTGGGCGTGCTCCTGGGTGAGTAGCACCTGGAGCCGCTCGGGAGCGCTGATCGGCAGTCGCGCCAGGGTCAGCGCGCCGGCCGGCAGGCTCGTGTAGGCCACGTAGAGCATCCCGGTCTGCGCGAAGTTCGGCGCGGGCGTGATGCCGAGGAGGCCGCGCTCGTTGCCCGACGTGTCGACCCGGGCGGTCAGGTCGAGCACCGGCGCGGCGGCCAGGCCGGTGGCGGGGTGGTAGGCGCGGACGGTGCCGTTCTTCTCCGCGATCAACATCCGGCCGTCCGGCAGGCCGGTGAGCGCGATCGGACGTTGCAGACCGGAGGCCACCTGTTCGGAGACCACGGTCAGCTCGGTGAGGGGTACCGCCCCGGTGTGGGGTCTGCCGGCCGCCGAGGCCGGTGGCAACAGGAGCGCGGACAGGACCAGAACGAGCAGCCCGGCCAGTGCGGGGACTGGACGATGACGCCATCGCGACATGTTTTCGGCTCCTTGGGCGGGGGTGGTGAAGGACACGATCTGGGAGCATTTTCACAATACATCAGCACTTGTCGATGTTGAAACCGGGAGTGGCGCACGGTCGGGCGGGCGCGACAGTCCTACAAAGATCGATTGACGTCGACTCAGGATTCGGCAGGGCCCTGCTCAGCCGGGGTGCGGGTGACTCGACCCGGCCCGGCAGGGTGGCGGCCGAAGAAGACGACCGCCACCGCGCGCCGACGCCGTGCCACTGTGGTACGGGACGGTGAAACCGTCAGCCACGCCTGCTCCACTGCTCGTTGCCGCCTCCGTAGCAGGCCCACAGGTGCAGTTGGGTCCCGTTGGCGGTCTCGGCGTTGGCATTGGTGGCGTTCCCTCGCCGTTGGTGTTGACGGTGCAGAACCTCGACTACTCGCGCCGCCTGCTGGCGGAACGCCGGATCCCGGTGCCTTCGGCGCTGATCAGGTCCCGTCCCTACCAGCAACGTCGGGCCTACGCCACCTGCAAGCTGATGTGACCGGAGGTCGACGTGGTGTGCGCGTCGAACCCTCTTGAGCTGGACGAGTACGTGCGCAGTATCGGCGGCCCTCGGCGGGTGGTGGACTTGCTGGTAGGCGTGTCCGACGGCGGTGTCGAACGCTGCCTGCAGTGCTTTCCCTCGAGTGGGTCCGCATTCACGCCTCGCTGCCATCGGTGCCCGTTCCTGGCAAACAGTGGTAGCAGACAGTACGGAGGGTCCGCGCGGCCTGGTCAGCCGAAGAGGTCTCGCATCGCGGAGAGGAAGTTCTCCTCCCGCTTCCGGCCACGCTGCCGCTCCCGTTGCAGCCACTCTTTGCCTTCGGCGGCGACGCCTTCCAGGACGTGCAGGGTGGTCGTGAGGCCGCTGGCGTCCAGTGCCGCTTCGGACAGGGCCTGAGGGTTCTCGCCGTCCTGCAACTTGTCGGTGCTGGCCTCGGTAACTTTGACCGTGGTGAGTTCGCCGTTCACCAGTGCCAGCTCGAAGGTCCGGGCGTGGTTGTCCGACTCAGCCACTCGTACGGCGGCCACGGCCTCGAAACGGTAGTTGGCCCGGCGCAGGTTGTGGAAGCTGGCCTGCTCGAAGTCGAGTTGGGCGCTCACCTGCCGCACGCCATCCGGGGTGAGCAGGAACACCAGCAGCTCGTACCTGCCGTACCGCCATGGTCCGTTCCGGACTCGACCGCGCTTTACGTAGGGCTTCGCGGGCGCCTCGATGAGCGCGTAGGCGATCACGTCCGTGGGGCGGAGGTTGTAGTGCTCCATCGCCTTGTCGATCAGAAGTCTGGAGTCGCAGTCCAACCAGGCAGCCATCTCCGCGTCCGTGGGCTTATCGGCGAGCTTGCGCTTCCAGCGCTCATGAGCCGCCCAACTGTCGGCCATCCGTTGGTCGTACTCCTGCTGGTCAGCAGCGAGACGTCGGCTTTCAAGGACGATCCGCGACCAGCCGCGGACCGTGGGCCAGGCGGTGGCCAGCAGGACGACCGTGGCGACCGCGCCGGTGATGGCCTCCTGCCGCAATGCGGCGGCGATGACCAGCAACCCGCACACCACCGCGACGAGGCAGTTGAGAACAACGACAGCCCGGGTACGCGCCGGGGTACGGAGCTGATCGCGGTAGGCCCACAAGGTGCCATTGGTCCATCGCGTCTTGACGTCCCCGACCCGATGTCGGATCAGCCAGGCGATCTCCTTGTCACTGACCCGGCTTTCCCGGTAGACCTCGACGATCTCGTCCCTGAGATGACGACGAATGCCCGCGGTCAGCTTCAGCCACTCGGTCCGGTCCACCCCTCGGGGGACGTAGCGCCCGGAGTACTGCGTGAATAGCCGGTCGACCCGGTTGGCGAAGCCGCCGGACGGTGCCGCCTTCCGCTGCCGGGGAGGCTGGTGAACGGCGTCCTTGGTTCGTCGCCGATCCACGTTGAACCGCCATCGGATGCCGTGGACTCCGCTCAGGTAGGCCGCTCCGCTCGTCAGCAGGAGCGCTGCGATCGGTCCGAACCGCCCGGTGGTGAGCACGACCCAGCCGAGCCAACCGGTGGCCGAGGCGGCCACCGCCGTCACGACGACGGTCAGCGCGATATCCCGAGTGGTGGTAGCGATGGGAGCGGGCTGCCGGGCTCGTGGGGCGGCCGGCGCCGGATAGAAGAAGCGCCACACCCGATCGGCGCGTCTGTTGGCACTTCCAGCCGATCTCGCCTCGGCCACGCTGATCGTCCACATCTCGTCCTCGACCGGGCCGCTGAGGAAGAGTTGCAGATGCCGCACGATCCGCTCCCGGAGCAACGGGTCGAGGCTGGCGAGTTCCTTGTGAACCAGTCGGCGCAGCTCCGGTTGCTGGGAGTCCAGTGCGTCCAGCAGTCTGCTGATCACCCGTAGACCATCGGCCCAGACGTCCTGCCTGTGCAACGGGAGCCGGCTGCGGGCCGAACGTAGTTTGGTGATGTCCTCCTCGGACAACTGCCGTAGGGTGCGACCACTCATCACCGCCAGCAGCCAGTGGAACCATGCCTCGCTGCTGTTGTGTCCGTCCATCAGGACGTCGTAGATGAGCTCACCTGCCTTGCGGGGCATCCCGCCGTCGAGGTAGTTCAAGCCGACCCGCAGTTTGTCCTCCGGCCGGGCACCGGGTGGGAGGAAATAGACGGTTACGTCACCGTGCACAGACTCGGCCTGGAGGCCGATGTTCGGGGCGTCGTCATGCGCGGGCATCGTGAACTCCTGCGCCGTCACATTGAACTCCTGCTGACCGCGATGACCGCAGCGACTTTCGCGGCCAACTCGGCGATGTCCCCGACCAGCCCGCGGAGCCGCTTGAGCGCCACCAGGAGCCTGCTGCCGTCCCGGGAGTCGCCGAGCGCCTTGTCAGCGGCGCTGAGTTCGGTCTCGGCCGCCTCGTAGGTCGGCTGGTCCAGTTGCCCCGACCGGTGCGCCCACCACAACACCTCCCGCAGCTCGGCGAGCTGGCTGGGCAGATCCATTGGCGCCACCGGCGTCGCTCCAGCCACCCAGACGTCACCGTGGATCTGACCGGCCTGTACGCCCACCTGCGCCGCACCGCTGGCGGTGTTACTCACCGTCGGGCTCATCGTCAGATTCCTCCTATTCTCGGCCTGGGTTCGGGATGAGCTGATGCGGGTCTCCTGCACCAGCTCGAGGGCGAGCGTGGTGGCGAAGGCAGCCGCGTTGGCCACCGCCTTCGGTTGCCAGCGGGCACCGTCGGTCGTGGTCTTCGTGCCGTCGGCACGGTCGCTGATGCCTCGCACCACGACGACCGGCGAGCCGTTGAGATGGCCCGCCTGGGCGACCCCGGCTGCCTCCATCTCGATGGCCAGGGCGTCGTTGTAGTGCTGCCGCACCCACCGGGCATGGTCGGAAATCGTGGAATCCTGCACCACTTCGCCAGCGGCGATCGGCCCGAAGTGAACGTGCGGAGTCACGCCGCCCGTGGCCGGCTGGGTGACCCAGGCACCCGTTCGGGCTACGTGCCGCGCGATCTGGTCCGGGCCGTGGGGAATCTCCCACACTCGTGGCCGAGCCTTGAGACCGTCGTCCTCGCTTGTGCCGCCGTGGTAGGCGTAGACATGCGTGGCGACGACCACGTCGCCGAGCGCGAGTTTGCCCCGCAGCGCGCCCGCCACGCCGACGAAAAGCACGACAATCGGGTCGAACTCGGCGATGGCCCGTTCGGCCAGCACAGCCGCCGGATGGTTGCCCTTGCCGACGAGGCCGAGCGCCACCTGGCAACGCCGTTCACCCAGCCAGCCGATCTCGAACCGGGTCCCCGCTCGGTGCCGGTGTAGCTGCGGCTCGACAAGCCTCTCGCGCACCGCCTGATATTCCAGGTCGAGTGCCGTCAGAATTACCACGACGTCGTCTGTCACTGGTCTTCTCCTCGTTCGGTCCGGCTCGGGCGGACCATCGGCGGATACAGCACAGTGGTCGGACCGGCGCGGAAGAGTCGAGCAGGCCGCCCACCTTCGGTCCTCCTGGTGGGCCCGGCCGGTATCACGAAACCGCTTACTCCCTGCACCTTGCGGTAGAAGTTGCGGGCGTCGAGGCTGGTGCTCCACACGGCCTCGTAAACCCGCTGCAGCTCGGAAAGGGTGAAGGTCAGCCCGCAGAACGCGGTGGCGAGGGCGGTGCTCTCCAGCTTGGCGCGAGCGCGTTCCACCCCGTCGGTCACGATCTGAAGATGGTCGAAGGCGAGGGGGACGGACTCGTCGAGCACTTGGTCCACGGGCGCCCAGTAGGCGTCTGCGGCATCCGTCCCCGCCACCGGTTCCGGAAGCCGGGGGGCGATCGCCAGGTGGGCCACGGAGACCACCCGACCGCGAGGGTCACGCCCCGGTTCGCCGTACGCGCCGAGCTGCTCAAGGTGCAGCATCCCGGCGTCGAGGCCGGCCTCTTCTGACAGCTCCCGCGCCGCCGCCGCCAGGATGTCCTCGGAGCGGTTCCGGAGGAAACCACCGGGAAGTGCGAACGCCCCCTGGTGCGGCTGGTGGCCGCGCTCCACCAACAGAAGGTGAAGGCGCTCTTCGCGCAAGGTGAGGATCACCAGATCCACTGTCAGGAGCACACTTGATGACTCCCATCGATCGTTCATGGTGTCGACTCTACCTTCTTGTCAGATCGACAAGAAGTGCCTGTCGGGAAGTTTCTCTGCGGTCCCGCAGGGCCGATCCAGTCGCCGGGTCGGCCACCAGTGCCCGAGAGGCGTCTGCGTGATCCGTCGTCGACGGATTACGCTGCTCGTCGTGGCGGCGCAGGGGCGGGTTCGGGTGCAGGGGGACCTCTACCACCCGGTGGTGCCGGCCGGCGCCGTCTACGTCGGGCGGCAGGGGTTCGGGTTGCGGCGTTCCCCCTGGGCCAACCCGTTCAGCCTCCGCGAGCACGACCGGGCCGAGGCGTTACGGCTGTACCGGCAGTGGCTCGTGGGGCAGCCGGCGCTTGTCGAGCGGGCGCGGCGGGAGCTCGCCGGGAAGCGGCTGGCCTGCTGGTGCCGCGTCGAGGACCCGTGTCACGCCGACGTGTTGACCGAGATCATCGGTTGACCGTTGCCCGGTGCCTGTCGCTTGGTCAACCGGGCGCGTGGACGCTGCCGACGCTGAACGACCGCGGCCTCTTCCTCTGGTTGCCGACGAAGAAGGCGACGTCACGGTCGGCGGCGCAGAGCCGGCTGAGGAACCGGTCTCTGAGCCGCTCCGTCGCCTCCGCGTCGGTGAGCTGACGCAACTGACGTTGCGCGGCGACGAACTCCCCGTCCCAGAGATCCTGCTGGTGCCCCCGGCAGCGGCGGTCCGCGCACCGGTAGTGGTAGGCGCCGGTGAATCGCGGGGGTGGCAGGGGGTCGCGCCTGGTCGGCGTCAGCAGGTCGGGCCTACGGAGGTAGTCGGCGATCTTCCCGCGCTGCTCCGCCGTCCAGCCGGGGTGCGGGCCGATCCGGAGGGCCGAGATGTCGGTGACGCGGATCAGCGCGATCGACCGTGGGTTCGGGTCGTCGCGGGTCTGCTCGTTGAGCCGGCACATGGAGTCCTCGACGAGCGGATCGAGGAGGTTCCGACGCGCCTGCGGGTGGAGGAGACGCTGCTCGGTGGTGATGGTGTCCACGAACGGCGTCCAGCTCTCGCGGCGCGGGTCCTGCCTGGCCGGCAGCGCGTCGAGGCGGACGACGCCGTACCTGCGGAACCTGCTGTCGTCGGCCGGTCGGGGAAAGTGGACCGGGTGCAGTCGGATCCAGCCCGTCCAGGGAGGGTCCAGGCCGAGCGCGCCGACGCAGACCGCCTGCCCGTGCTCAGCGGAGGGGCGGGGCGCCGTCTTCACGGTGATCAGCAGGCGCATCGTCGCTGGTCTGGTAAGTGTCGCCTTCGGCCTCGGCGACAGATGGTCGCCGGTGCTCGGTCGCCCCGACGTCGATGCCACGCCTCGGCTCGGGCCCCACAACGGAAGCTGTTCCAACGGAACCACCCTGATCGCAGAACGTGGCCGCCTGTGCACTTCTCGCTACATAGACAGCTTCCCATTCGAGTCGTGGGAGCGCCAGCGATCGGAGTCGATCGGTTGACCGCCTGGGCCTCAGGCGTAACGGGGGCAGCCGCAGCGCAGGCGCGGTTCGAGCTCGTGGGCGCGTTCGTGCCGGATCTGGTGTGCCCGGTCCTGAAGTTGTCGCAGTTGGTGGGCGGTGAGGCGGCGGGCGTCCCAGATCAGTGCGGCGACCTCGGGCGCGTCCGGGTGGACCGGTCGCTCGGGGCCGGTCAGGTCGATGCCGGTCAGGGCGCTGAGGTCGGTTGCCGGGATGTCGAGAACGGCGGCGAAACCGGTCAGCAGGTCGGGGGTCAACGTCTTCCGGCCATGTCCGATCATGCCGATGGTCGACGCCGAGAGCATGTCGCGGCGGCCGATGCCGAACAGGTACTTCGCGGCGCCGGACCAGTCGAGGTTGCGGTTGTGCAGCAGGCGCAGCAGCAGGCCGCCGGGGCCGTCCGGGTACCACCGGTACGGCGGCGCCGGCGGCGGGGGTCCCGGTGGGCGGGGCTGCTGCGGCATCGTCCGGGCGAGTCGCCGCAGCTCCCGCGCGGCGTGTGGCAGGTAGGTCAGGGCCCAGGCCAGCCACCCGACGGCGTTGGCGGCGGTGGGATCGAGTGGGGCGAGGTCGCCGGGCACCTGCCGGCCAGCGATCACGAACAGGTCGCTGGGGCGCAGGCCCAGGGCGGGAGCGAGCCGACGCAGCAGCGACGCGGTCGGCTCGTTCCCGTCGAACGCCGACGTGATCTCGGCTGCGGGGGCGGCGGCCCGACCGGCCAACGCGCCGACGTCGAGGCCGCGCAGCTCGGCCAGCCGGGTCAACTGCGCGCCGAACGTCGACGGTTCGGTCCGCGCCACGCTACGCGCCGCCGACGATTCGGCGCTCCGCCGCCGCTGCCCCGCGTACGGAGCGCGGCAGGAGGGCGTGGGCGTCCGGGCCGGGTCGGCGGGGCGCAGGCGGTGGGCGTCCGGGCAGGTCGGCGGGCGGAGGCGGCGCCGGCCCGGTCACGACGGTACGGCCGGGGGCCTGGCCTTCTGCGGGTGGATCGTCTCGTGGCGGGCCAGCATGGCGACGAACTCGGCGATCTTCCGTTCCCGGGTCTCGGCCCGTTTGACGGCGTTGAGCCGGTGGATGAGGGCGTACCGGTTCGTCCTGGTGAGGACGTCGAACATGGCCTGGGCGGCGGGGTCGGCGGCGACGGCGGCGAGCAGGTCGGCGGGCGTCTCGGCTTCCGAGGGCGGGGCGTAGGCGGCTGCCCAGCGTCCGTCCGCTTTGGCGGCTTCCACCGCGGCGCGGCCCGCCGGCGTCATCCGCCCCGCCGCTTCCAGTCGGGCCACGTGGGTGACGTTGCGTTGGGACCAGATGCTGCGGGCTCGGCGGGGGGTGAACCGGATCCAGGAGGTCTCCTGGTCGCGTTTGCGGGCCTGCCCGTCGATCCAGCCGAAGCAGAGCGCCTCGTCGACCGCCTGCTGCCAGGTCAACGTGGTGATCGTGCCGCCCTTCCTGGTCAGGGCGAGCCAGACGCCGGGTGACGTGGCGTGGTGGGTCGACAGCCAGGCGCGCAGCGCGTCGGCGTCCGTGACGATCAACTCTTCCAGGTCCGCGCCGGCCATGACGGCAGGATAGCCGCCGCGCCGTGGGCCGCGGCCCCGGCGCGGGCCGGGCCCAACGCCGGCCGGCTTGAGCGCGGGCCGGCCCCACCGCCGGCCGGCTTGAGCGTGGGTCGGGCCCGGGGGCGGCGTCGGCGCTTCGCCCAGGTCTGGCCGCAATTATGTATAGGTGAGGGCAAATTGATGGTTGCTTCCGGTGCACCCGACGTCTACGCTTCAAGGCGGAATTTCGCAACGACAGGCATGAGAGCGTGAGCGAGCGGCATGAGCCCCGTCGGCAGTGAGAATGTCGCCCCTCGGCGCCGGGCCCGCAAAGCCGTCGGCATCGACATCCGAAACTCGCGGCGCAGGCCACGCCTTTTCGTTGCAACCTTCTGTCATGACCCGCCAATGGTCGGAACTGCCGGCGCCGTCCCATGCCCGCCGGCGTTTCGACCATTGTTCGTACGGTGGCGCGACCGTCGCGATCCGAGGGCGGCCACCCGACGAACATATTCTGTCGGCGGCACCTGAAAGGAATGGTAAGTGAAACCAGCCGCCTCTACCGCCAGCAGGTCAATGCTGGCAGCCGCGCTGCTCGTCGGCGTCGCGCTGCCCGCGGTGACCGTGCACCAGACGCCGGCCTCGGCCGCCGTCCAGCAGACCTACCATGTCGCCCCGGACGGCAACGACGCCAACCCGGGCACCCTCCAGGCGCCGTTCCGGACCCTGCAACGGGCCCGGGACGTCGTCCGTACGGTGAATTCGAACATGACCGGTGACATCGAGGTCTACCTCCGGGGTGGACGTTACCCGGTGACCAGCACGATCGAGTTCGGCGCGGCCGACTCCGGCACCAACGGCAACCGGGTCGTCTACGCCGCCTACCAGAACGAGAAACCGGTTCTCGACGGCGGCGTGCAGGTGACCGGATGGACCCAGCACAGTGGCAACATCTGGAAGGCGCCGCTGGACCGCGCCAACAAACTGCGGGCGCTCTACGTCAACGACAAACGGGCGTTCATGGCCTCGAAGACGGTCAACTCGGCGGGTTGCCACGGAACGTACAACATCACCGCCGGTCAGGCCGCGTGGGCCTGGGAGTCGGGGTCGCAGTGTGACGGCGCGAAGTACAACCTGAACGACTTCCCCGCCATCGCCCGCAACCAGGACGACATCGAGATCGAGACGGCGACGACCTGGACCACCGCCATCGTCGGCGTCCGTCAGGTGACCACGACGCCCGACGGCGCGAACCGGGTGGCGCTGTACCAGCAGCCCGGCGCCGCCATCGCCCAGGGCGCGTTCAACGGAAACGCCCAGGTCAACGGCAGTCACAAGCTGATGAACGCGTACGAGTTCCTGGACTCCCCGGGCGAGTTCTTCTTCGACAAGACCGCCCGGACGGTCTACTACTACAAGAGCAGCTCCGAGAACATGACGACCGCGTCGGTCTACGCGCCGAACAACGTCTCCACCCTGCTGCGGGTCGCCGGCACGTCGACGAGCAGCCACGCGCGGAACATCACGTTCTCCGGGCTCACCGTGCAGCACTCCGACTGGAACCTGGCCAACGTCGCCGGCTCCGCCTACAAGCAGGCGCAGCAGGGCAACCTCACCGCGACCGCGTACGCCAAGGGCAACTTCCACGTCTACTACTACCGCAACGTCGACGTGGTCCCCGGCATCGTCCAGGTGCAGAACGCCGACGGGATCCTCTTCCAGCGCAACCGGGTCCAGCACACCGGCGCCGACGGCATCAGCATGGTCAACGACGTGCAGAGCTCGCAGTTGATCGGGAACCACACGAACGACATCGCCGGATCGGCGGTCGTCGTCGGCCACCCCCAGCACGTCTACGTCGGCGACGGCACGTCGAGCAACCGGGAGAAGTGGACCCCGCAGGTCGAGGGGTTGCCGAAGAACATCGACATCAGGAACAACTACCTCTACGACAGCGCGGTCCTGTTCAACGGGCACAGCCCCATCTCCGCGTACTTCGTGGACACCCTGACGGTGCAGCGCAACCGGATCGAGAAGGCCCCGTGGTCGGGCATCACCCTCGGCTGGGGCTGGTGGAACTTCGACGGGTCGTCGGGCTCGATCGTGCCCAACCGGCCCACCACGACGGCGAGGAACAACACCATCAGCCACAACCACATCATCGACACGGTGCAGCGGCTCAGTGACACGGCGCCCATCTACACGCTGGGCAGCCAGCCGGGCACCATGATCACCAACAACTACCTGCAGGGCGTCCCGTCCGGGCACAAGTACGGGCTGCACCCGGACGAGGGCTCGGCGTACATCACGTTCCGGGACAACGTCCTGAGCGTGGACAAGAACATCACCTGGATGCTCAACTCCGACGACTTCGGGCGTAAGCACGACCTGAGCGTCACCCAGACGTACGGACCGGTCAACAAGGTCTCGAACAAGAACCTGCCGAACAGCACGATCCACGACATCCTGGTCTCCTCCGACTACGTCTGGCCGGCGCCGGCGTACGCGATCGCCGCCAACTCCGGCCTGGAGGACGCCTACCGGGACATCGTCCCGGCGGGCAACCTCTCCCTGCCGAATCACGTCCTGCCGGCGAGCACCTTCGTCACCAGCGGCACGGCGTCGATCCCGATCCGCAGCGCCGGGGACGCGACCAGGTCGGTCTGGCTGGCGCCCGCCGGCACGACCAGCTTCACCGCCGGCCCGACGATGACCCGGGCGGCGGGCAACGCCACCACCATCGCCGTGCCGACCACGCCGGGCGAGTACCGCCTCTACGTCCTCGACGCGCAGGGCAACCGGTCCGCCGAGTCGGCCTCGATCGTCCGGCAGCAGAGCGGCGGCAGCAGCCCGCAGGACGGCCGGCTGGTCGGCGGCCAGTCGGGTCGCTGCGTCGACGTGCCGAACTCCAGCACCACCAACGGCACCCAGGCGCAACTGTGGGACTGCGGCAGCGGCGCGAACCAGCGGTGGACGTACACCGCCGGCAAGCAGTTGACCGTGTACGGCAACAAGTGCCTGGACGCCAACAACGCGGGCACCACCAACGGCACCACCGTCATCATCTGGGACTGCCACGGCGGTCTCAACCAGCAGTGGAACCTGAACGCCAACGGCACCCTCACCAACGTCCAGTCCGGGCTGTGCGTCGACGCCAACGGCGCGGCCACCGCCAACGGGACGAAGATCATCCTTTGGTCGTGCAACGGCGGCGCGAACCAGCAGTGGAGTCTGCGCAACTGACCGGGCACGCCCGGGGCCGACTCCACCCGGCCCCGGGGCGACCACCGCCCCACCCCGCCGACCCGGACCTCTCCGTCCCCGGCCTCTCTCCGTCCCCGGCCCCTCTCCGTCCCCGGCCCCTCCCGGCTCCGGGCCACGCACGCCCACCGTCACCGTCGCGCGTACGGGTGAACGGCGTGCGGTGACCCGGCGGTGACGGCGGCCCGCGCAGACTCGGCGCGGGGACGAACGGTGGAGGCCCGACGGCGGCCGACGCGCCCAGCCCTCTCCGGCGTGGCCCGTCGAAGGGAACTCCATGATCAGGACGATGCTCCGGGTGCGTGCCCGTCCAGGATGCGGGCCAGCCGTGGAGTCCGCGTGGCGGTCGATCGCCGGCCAGGTCGGCGGCTCGGCCGGCAACCTGCGGCGGGAGCTGCTCCAGAACGCCGCCCGCCCCGGCTCGTACGTGGTGGTCACCGAGTGGGTCGACGAGTCCACGCTGCACGACTACGAGCACGGGCCGGTCGCCGCGCGGCTGGCCGACGCGCTGCGCCCGCTGTGTGAGCCCGCCGGGCCCGACGACCGCCGGGTGATGCGGGACCCCGCCGGCGGCGTACCGGAAATGATCTTCGTGGACGTGGAGATGCGCGTGCCGGACGCCCGGCGGGCGGAGTTCGAACGCGGGCACGCCGAGGTGCGGACCCGGATGGCCGGCGTGCCCGGCTACCTGCGGGAGGAGCTGCTGCGGGTCCCCGGCTCGGAGGTGGCGCACATCTTCGCCGAGTGGCGCAGCGCGGCGGACTTCCACCGCTGGGTGGCCAACCCCGCGCACGCGCGGGAGGAGGCCGGGCCGATCGCGGACTTCCTGCTGCGGGACTTCCGGCGGCGACTGTTCCACCCGATGACCCGACCCGACGACCGTCCGCTGCCCGTCCGACCCGCCGGGCGGCGGGGCGCGGGCCGACCCGACGAACGGCGGCGTCCGACCGGCGACGGCGAGGAGAGCGACATGAGTACGACGACAGGGGCGCCCGGGGCCGACGAGGCCCGACCGGTGCGCACCGTGCTGGCCATGCGGACCCGCCCGGGTTGCGAACGACGGTTCGAGGACGAGTGGCTGACGGTGGCGGAGAAGATCCGTACCCTCGACGGCTGCCTGCGGCAGGACCTGGTGCGCGACGCCGACGACCCGCGCCGCTACCTGATCATCAGCGACTGGGCGGACCGGGACCGGCTCGACGCGTTCGGCCGCAGCGAGCACCGGGACCACCTGCTGCGGGTGATCCGCGACCTGCGTGAATCCGCCGAACGGCACACGTACCACGTGCTGCACAGCGTCGGCGGCGACCCGGGGGCGCCCCGATGACCGAGCCCGTCGTGTCCGCGTCCGACCTCTACACCGACGGGTTCGCCGCCGACCCGTACCCGGCCCTCGCGGACCTGCGCGAGCACCGGCCGGTCTGCCTGGTGCGCGGGCCGCGCTTCGACTCGTACCTGATCACCGGGTTCGACGACGCGAAGGCCGCGCTGACCGACCCCCGGCTCTCCAAGGACCTGTACGGCCCGGACCAGCACTACCTGCGGATCTTCGGACCGAACTCGGCGGCGCTGAACCGGAACATGCTCAACGCGGACCCGCCGGAGCACAGCCGGCTGCGCCGGATCGTGTCGCAGGCGTTCGCGCCGCGCCGGATCGAGGCGCTACGCCCCCGCATCGCGGAGATCGTGGCCGCCCTGCTGGACCGGATCGTCGACCAGGGGCCCGCCGGACGTCCCGCCGCGGGGCCCGACGGGGGCGCGGGCCGGGGCCGGGCGGAGCTGATGGGCGACTTCGCGATCCCGCTGCCGATGACGGTGATCTGCGAGCTGCTGGGTGTCCCGGCCGCCGACCACCAGCGGGTCCTCGACTGGACGCAGGTGATCCGCACCTCCGGGTCGGCCCGCCGCCCGGAGGACGACCGGGCCGCCGTGCAGGAGGCGCAACTACGCCTGCACCACTACCTGGTGGACTTCGTCCGGGCCAAGCGCGCCGACCCGGCCGACGACATCGTCACCGACCTGATCGCCGCCTGCGACGAGGACGGCACGCTCACCGAGGCCGAGCTGGTCACCACCACGTTCCTGCTGCTGTTCGCCGGGCACCAGACCACCGCGGACTTCCTCGGCAACGCCACCGTCGCGCTGCTGACCAACCCCGACCAGCTCGCCCTGGTACGCGGAAAGCCGGAGCTGCTGCCCGAGGCGATCGAGGAGCTGCTCCGCTTCGACGGGCCGCTGCCGGTGGCCAGCCCCCGGATCGCCACCGAGGAGGTCGAGTACCGGGGCGTACGCATCCCGCCCGGCGCGATCGTCGGCGTGGCGATCAACTCGGCGAACCACGACCCGGCCCGCTTCGCCGCCCCCGACCGGCTGGACGTGACCCGGGAACGCGGCCCGCACCTGGGCTTCGGTCACGGCGTCCACTACTGCCTGGGGGTGTCGCTGGCCCGGCTGGAGGCCCAGCTCGGCCTCGGTGAGCTGCTGCGTCGGCTGCCCGACCTGCGGCTGGCCGTGCCGGTCGACCAGTTGCGCCGGCTGCCGGCCGCGTCACCGTTCCGCGGCCTGCTGGAGCTGCCCGTCCGCTTCGGCCCGTGACTTCCGTCCCCGTCCATCTATCTCAAGGAGCAGCCATGGTCTTCCGCAACGTCATCGTCTGCCACCTGGTCCCCGGCAGCGAGCAGACGGTCGGCGACGTCTTCGGCCACTACGACAACGCCACCCGCCCCCAGGACTTCGGGGTGATCGGGCGGATCCTGCTGTCCCACCACGACCTGTACCTCCACGTGATCGAGCGGGAGCAGGACCCGGCGATCTCCGGCCAGACCCGTGGGCTGCCCGCCTTCCAGAAGATCGCCGAGGAGATCGGCCCGTACGTGACGCCGTACCCGAGAAACTGGAAGAACCCGTCCGACTCGGTGGCGAAGGAGTTCTACCGCTGGGCGCCGGACGGTCCGCCGCCTGACCGCACCTCGCTGATCGTGATCGTGGGCCGGCTCAAGCCGGGCGCGGAGCCGGACGTGGCCCGGGTCTTCGCCGAGTCCGACGCCGGGCCGCTCCCGGGCGAGCTGGGCGTGGCCGGGCGCTGGCTCTACTCGATCGACGACGTGTACGTCCACCTGCTGGAGCAGGACGAGTCGGTCGCCGAGGCCAACCGGCACGACCACCACAAGCCGGCCTTCGCCAAGGTCATGCAGGACCTGGCCCCCTACATCGCCCCGTACCGCCCCGAGACCTGGCAGACCCACCGCGACTCCCTCGCCACCCCCTTCTACCGCTGGCAGGCCCCCGCCTGACCGGGTGGGCGGCCCCCGCCTGACCGGGTGGGCGCGAAGTTGATCGTGGTGGGCGGCCCTCCCGGGCCGCCCCTCCCACCAGGATCAACGCAGCCAGCGGATGCGGCTCTCGATGTGTCGTATCGTCTGCCGCCAGGCGGACACCACGGGCCCGGGGTGAAGAGCGTCGAGTCGCCGACGCGCGCCCCTTCCGGCAAACGGCCGGTCGGCGAGCCGCAGGAGATCGTCCACCGTGTCCAGGGCCGATCCCGCCCGCAGCATCCCGAGCACCTGGTGAACCTCGAAGGCCTCGGCGATCTCCAGGATGAGATCACGGTTGGCGACGAACAGTTGAGGAAGCCAGGTGGCCGGCGGATGTCCGATACTGGTCAGAATCAGGTCGAAGTCGAAGGATCGGTCGTCGTCGCGATCCTTGGTCGACCCGAGAAACCAGTTCATGAAACCGTCCCAGCCGGGGGCGTCGGCCAGATCGTGCGCGCCGCTGTCGGTCAGGTAGCGGTGCAACGACTCCTCGGAACGGAACAGGAGCAGTTCGCCTTCGAAGCCGAGAAAGGCGGCGTACTTCTGGTGGCGGTCGAAATACGCCCGGAGGGTGTGCCCCTCGTCGCCGGCTGAGGAGGTGATCCTGACCAGCTCGATGGTCGGCGGACCAGCCCAGTCTCCGGGCCGGTGCTCCGGGTGTGTCCACTGCGCCCGGGGAGGCTGAAGCTCCCGGGCCTCCCGCTCCCGCGCCTGCCGTTCGCGGTTTCTCTGTTCGCGTTCCTCTTGTGCGCGTTGTTCGCGCGCTCGGCGTTCGCGGGCCTCCCGGTCACGCTTCTCGCGCTGCTGCTCACCAGCGCCGGGCGCGCGGGTCCGGCGGTCGTGGTCCTTCTTGATTAGTTGGTACGCGGCGTTGATCAGTTGCATCTGACGGGTCGCCTCTTCGCGGACCTTCGCGTTACTCGACTCGTGCTTGTCCGGATGCCAGATCTGCACGAGAATGTGATAACGCTCCCGGATCTGCGGTAAGGACGCATCCCGGCCGACGCCGAGAAGGGCGTACGGATCCTGCCCATCAGGCAACATGTATTCGCCCGATCTCATCATCGTGGATGGCCGACCGCAGGAATGATAACAGACCGGCGCAATCGGTCCTTCCGATGACATCGGTCCTAAGTGGACGGTCCGGGATAGTGTGTGACGTCTGTGGTTCCGGGGTCTTCCCGGAGGCCATCACAGGGGTAGAAGAGCACCGTGTCTGTTCGGAAGAGGATCGGCGTTCTCTCGGTAGCCGCGCTCACGGCCCTGGCGATGACCGCCTGCGGCTCGACGCCCGGCTCGTCGCAGACGCCGGAGCAGCCCAGGTGACTGTCGACTACACCCACTACGACAAGCCGGTGACCGTCGAGACCCCGCCGCCCGCGGAGACCACCGACCTCGCCGAGATGCTGGCGGGCCTCAAGGACCTGTCCGCAGGCAACTGACCGGGTACGGGCTCCCAACCGTCGGGTGTGGGTCAGGCGGCGTCGTCGGTCACGCCTTCCTGTTCCCGGATCATCCGCCAGGCGGCGCTGCGGGCGCTGCGGTTCAGGGAGGTATGGAAGTCCGGGTCCACGGCGAAGTACCGGCGACCCAGGTCGGCGACGGAGTCGAAGTGGTCCGTCATCCTGTCCCTGAACACCGGCTCGAAGACGTGCCCGAAGTTCTCCTCGTCGTTGACGACGGCGGCGGCGCGTACCTTCGGGTCGGCCAACGCCTCGTCGAACGGCTTGACCACGTCCTCGTCGGCGAAGTTGGTGCCGTACCGGTCGTTGAACCGGGCGATCAGCTCGGACAGCGGTGACTTCTCCGGTTCCTTGACGCCGCCGGGCCCGGCGCCGAAGCCTTTCATCTCGCCCGGCCCCTCCGGGTCGAGCCGGACGTCGTGCTCGCCGGTCTGCTCCACCCGCAGGTGACTGAGGTCGATCTCGCCGATGTCGACGCCACCGTCGCCGCGCCGGGGCAGCCGGTTGAGCAGGTGCCGCCCGTAGAGGTAGAGCCGTTCCAGCTCGGCGTCGGTGTAGGGCACGATCTGGGCGAGGAAACCGTACTTGCGGACATAGTCGGTCAGGTCGGCCCGGAACGTCTCGGCGGTCTCCCGGTCCGCGTCGTCCTCGCCGTCGAGCAGCGCGGTGAACCGGGCGACGGCGGGGGAGAGGTGCCGGTACAGCTCGGCGTGCAGCTTCTCCCAGGCCGCCGCGCTGCCGGCGACGGCCTGTTCCCCGGCCGCCGCGCGGGCCACGGCCTGCTCCCCGGCCGCCAGGTACGCGGCCACGAACTCCTGCATCTCCGCGTCGACCAGCAGCGGCGGCGACATCACCCGGCTCTGCGCGGTGTAGAGCAGGTTCGGGTCCGACGGCAGCGTCTCGGCCTCCTCGAAGTACGGCCGGAACGCCTCCTTGATCTCCTCGGCGTCGTTGACGAAGTCCAGCACCGCCAGATCGGCCTGGCTCTTGCGTTCGGCGGTCCGGTTGAGCCGGGACAGCGTCTGCACGGCCGCGATGCCGGCGAGCTTCTTGTTCACGTACATGGTGGTGAGCAGCGGCTCGTCGAAGCCGGTCTGGTACTTCTCCGCGACCACCAGGATGCGGTACTCCCGCTGCCCGGCGGCGCCGGCGCGGGCGCTTCGGTCGTCGGCCCGGGTGTACCCGAACGCCTTGGGCAGCGCGGACTCGGCCAACCCGCCGTTCTCCCGGACCTCGGTGACCTCCTCGCCGTCGTAGCTGAGCGTGCCGGAGAACGCCACCAGCACGCCCGGGTCCGGGTAGCCCCGGTCGGCGAGGTAGCTCCTGATCGCGCGGGACATCTGCACCGCGCTCTGTCGCGACGAGGTGACCACCATCGCCTTGGCCCGCCCGCCGAGCCGGCCGGCGGTGTGCGCCCGGAAGTGCTCCACGACGATCTGCGCGTGCTGGGCCACCGTGGAGTGGTGGGTGAGGGCGTACCGGGCCAGCTCCTTGTTGGCCTTCGCCGAGTCGACCTTCCGTTCGTCGGGGTTGGCGTTGACCAGCTTCCAGTACGTGTCGTACGTGACGTAGCTGCGCAGCGGGTCGAGGATGAAGCCCTCCTCAATGGCCTGCCGCATCGAGTACGTGTGGAACGGGTGGTACTTCCCGTCGTCGCCGAGCGTGCCGAACAGCTCCAGCGTCTTCGCCTTCGGGGTGGCGGTGAACGCGAAGTAGGAGAGGTTGCCGCTGCGCTGCCGGGCGCGGGCGCTCGCCGTCAGTCTCTCCTCGGTGGTACGCGGGCCGTCGGCGCTTGTCGCGCCCGCGTCGTCGGAGTCGGCGTCGAGCCCGAGTTCGCCCAGCACCCGCCGGACGTCGGTGGCCGCCTCACCGGCCTGCGACGAGTGCGCCTCGTCCAGCACCACCGCGAACCGGCTGCCCCGGATCTCGGTCGGGTTCTCCCGCAGGTAGTCGACCAGGGCCGGGAAGGTGTGCAGGGTGACCGTGACGATCTTGCCGGTCTCCCGGGAGAGCGCCCTGGCGAGCTGCTCCGACTTCGCGCCGTGCTTCTCGTCGATCTTCACGACCAGGCCGGCGGTCTGCTCGAAGCTGCCGACGGTCTCCCGGAGCTGGGCGTCGAGGTTACGCCGGTCGGTGATGATGACGACCTTGTCGAAGACCGGCACGCCGGGCGGCACCCCGGGGGCGAGCGCCGCCGGGTCGCCGTGGGTGTGCAGCGACGACAGCCGGTGGGCGAGCCAGGCGATGGTGTTGGACTTGCCGGAGCCGGCCGACGCCATCACCAGGTAGTCGTGCCCGGCCCCGTGCCGGGCGGCGTGCGCGGTGAGCTGCCGCACCGCGTGCCACTGGTGGTAACGCGGAAAGATCAGACTCTTCCGGGTACGCCCGTCCGGGCCCTTCTCCTGACGCAGGGGCACGAAGCGTTCCAGCAGGTCGAGCCAGTTGTCCCGCTGCCAGATCTGCTCCCACAGGTACGAGGTGGGGTACGTGCCGGGCGCGGTGGCCGGCGGGTTGCCCCGGCCGCCGGGGCGGCCCGGTCCGGCGCTGCCGGTGTTGAACGGCAGGAACCGGGTCTTCGGCCCCCGGAGCTGGGTGGTGACGAAGACCAGCTCCGGGTCGACGGCGAAGTTCGCGACCACCCGACGCGAGAAGATCAGCTCCGTCGGGTCACGCTGGGTCCGGTACTGCTCCTTGGCGTGTTCGACGCCGGAGCCGGTGAGCGGGTTCTTCAGCTCGGCGGTGGCGACCGGAATGCCGTTGAGGAAGAGCGTCAGGTCGAGCCGGTTGCCCCGGTCGGCCTGCTTGGTCGCGTACGCCAGCTCGCGGACCACGGTGAGCCGGTTGGCCCGGTAGTCGTCCAGGATCGCCTCGGACTCCACGTACGACGGCCGGAAGTGCGCCACCCGGAACCGGAGACCCTGGACCTTGAACCCCTTGCGGAGCACGTCGAGCAGCCCGTCGTCGGTGAGCGCCCGACCGAGCCCCTTGACGAACTCGCGCTGGGCCGCGTCCCGGTCACCGCCGCAGCGGGTGACCATCTCCTCCCACTCCTGCGCCTGGGTGGCGCCGACGAACCCGAAGAGCTGCGCGGTGTCGAGCCCGAGTTCGGGCCGGTAGTCGGCCGGGTCGCCCTCCGCCCAGCCGTCGGCCAGCAGGGCGGCGACGATCGCGTCCCCGAACACCGACTCGTGATGCACCGCCACGTCGCCTCCCCACCGTGGCCCCGGTGCCCGCCCGGGTCCACGCTGGAGAGTACTGACGGACGCAAGCGCCGCCCAGTCACCTTCCGGTGACGGCCGGGGATGATCGAGGACCCTTTATAGGGGGCGTGTATCCGGTCAGGGGCCGTCAGGACGGTCGAAGCCGTCGAGGAGCCGACAGACCGCGTCGGCGTGAACCCGCGTAGGCCGGAGGTGCCTCACCCAACCGAGCCGGGGCTCGCCACGCAGCCACATGTGGGTCCAAGTCGACGATGGAGGACTTTCTGGCACATTTATTGTGATATCGATCACTGGGCATATGACCCTCGTGGGGTTGGTGAAAATCGATCAAATGCGTAGCGTAAAGCTTACGTCACCCAGAGTGAAGGGATCTTATGAAGGCGCGAAGTGTATTGACATTCGTCTACGCTCTAGTTCTTGGTGTCGGATTCCCGGTAGTGGCCCTCGCTGCCACCTCTTACGAAGGCCAAGACTACTCGCGGGACTACGACTCGGGTGCCAACTACTCCATGGAGACCTGTGACCGGGAGTCCGACAGTCGGCATGTCTACGCCGAATTCCAAATCAACACCGGCGAGTGGAGCACCGTGACTGACGGGAACGGTGCCAACAACAGCTGCGCTTCCCGGGGTGAGTACGCCTACGTGGTGCAACACCGGACGTGTGAGGCAGTCGACTTCTACCCCGACGTCTGCGGCTCGTACGTTTACCCGTGACCGAATCCTGATAGGAGACGCGGATGAAGAAGCTACTGGCCATCGCCTATGCGGGGGCGCTCGCCGTAGGTGCTCCCGCTGCCGCCTTCGCGGCGACCTCGTACGAGGGAAGCGACTACTCGTTCGACAGGTACGAACTGTCGAACGGCTACTTCATGGAGACATGCGACCGGGAGTCCGACAGCCGCCACGTATACGCTGATTACCAGATTGGCAGCGGCGAGTGGACGACCGTTACCGACGGGAACGGAGCCAACAACAGCTGTGCCTCGCGTGGTCCCTATGGTAGCGAAATCGTGCAGCATCGGACGTGTGAGGCGGTCGACTTTTACCCTGACGTCTGTGGTTCGTACGTTTATCCGTGAGCAGTAGTAACTCCAAAGAGTGTGGTGACGTGCTGAGGTAGTCCCAGGCGGGGCGGTGGTCGGCGATCACTCTGCCGACTACCGCCTTGTTTGCTGCCCGGGACTGGCCTCATGTTAAGGTAACGTCTCATGTAGACGTCCGGGTCCCAAGATGCAATGGTGAGTGAATGTCAAATTCCGATTGTGGGAACGGTTTTTCCGATAGCCCGATCCGGGTGGAAGGTCTGGAGTTGTCCGTCCCGGGGCGAGTGCTTCTCAGTGATGCCGAGCTCTCGGTCGGCGCGGGTGAGGCGGTGGCGGTGATGGGGCCGTCCGGATCGGGCAAGACCTCTTTTGTCAACGTCCTGGCTGGTATCCGCCGACCCTCGGCAGGTCGTGTTGTCGTAGCGGGGTGTGACCTGTTCTCGGTGAGTGACAGTAAGCGGGCCAAGCATCGTCTTCGCAACATCGGAATGATCTTCCAGTTCGGAGAGTTGTTGCCGGAGTTGACCGTGTCGGAGAACGTCGCGCTTCCCCTCCGGCTGACCGGTGTGAGCAAGGGGCCGGCTGCCGCCAGAACAGGGGAATTGCTGGACCTGCTCGGCGTGGCAGCCCTCTCCGAGTCGTTCCCCGAGACTCTTTCCGGTGGGGAGACGCAGCGGGTCGGCATCGCCAGGGCGCTGGCGCACAGCCCGAAGGTGCTGCTCGCCGACGAACCGACGGGAGCCTTGGACGAGGAGAATGCCACCACTGTCGTGTCGTTGCTGACCCGACTGGTAGGGAACCTGGGTGTCGCTCTGGTGATGGCGACACACGACCCTGCCGTCGCCGATCGTTGCCATCGGATCGTCACGGTCTCCCACGGCCGGCTCGTCGACCCGATCGTCGCTTCATGAATCCGGTAAGCCCTCTGCTCAAGCTCGCGCTGCGGTTGGCGGTCGGTGGTAGTCCCGGCCAACGTTGGCGGCAGGTGGCTCTCGTTCTGGCCGGCCTGGTGACTGCCGTACTCGCGCTTTTCGTGGTCGGTTCGGCGAATGCGCTTTCGCGGATCGACGAGCGCGAGTTCGCGCGTACCGCAATCGTCGGTGAGACCGACGGCGCGTCGCTCATGCTCGCCAGGAGGGTCGACACCTGGCGCGGCGAGCAGTTTCCGGTCCTGTACCTTGAGCCGCGTCCGGACGTACCGGAATTGGCGCTGTTGCCGCCCGGTCTGTCACGTCTGCCGGAGCCGGGTGAGGCGTTCGTGTCACCCGCGCTGGCCGAGCTCATCGACGATCACCCCGCGCTGGCCGACAGGTACGGTCGACAGCCCGCGGTCCTGCCCGATTCCGCCCTCGGGCGGAAGGACGAACTGCTCGCCTACCTGCGGCCTCCCGCAGGGCGTTCGATCGCTGCCGACGAACGATCGCATCCGATCAAGGGGTACGGCGCAGAGCCGCACACGCCGGGAACGGTGTCGGTCGCGGATCCGTCCGACCTGCCGACTCTTCCCATGCTGCTGGCCGCTCTGGCGCTGCTCGGCGTTCCGATCGGAGTTTGATCGCCGCTGCTACTGCCACTGCCTCACCGGTACGGGAGAGACGAATCCGGACCCTCCGCTGGATCGGGATCTCCCGCCCGGCGAGCGCGATGATCACCCTGCTGGAGGCGGGTTCCCTCTACCTGACGGGGCTGACCCTGGCCGGGATTCTGAGTATGGCGTTCTTGCCTTCGGTGACGAGCGTTCCCATCGTCGGGCAGCGGGTGGTCGCCGGGGACCTGAAGCTCTCGGCTCCTCAGGTCCTGCTGACCCTGCTTGGCCTCCTCGTTGTCGCGTTCGTGGTCGTGGTCGCCACCGACCTGCTGAGGCGGTCGCCGGAGAGCACTCCACGTCCGAGCCTGAGCAGCGCTGTTCCGTCCAGGGTCCGATACCTGCCGCTCGGGGTGTCCGCCGCGATGTTGTCGGTTGCCTTGTTGCTGCCCGGCAAGACCGGAGGCGCCATCGCGCTCGCCTCGGTCGTCGCCTTTCTGCTCGGCGTCCCGCTGATCGCCTCCACCGTCCTGGTCGAGCTGGGGCGTTCCCTCCAGAAGCTGCCCTACCCGGCGACCCTTCTGGCCGGACGGCGGATGGAGCGACGCCCGGTCACGGTTGCCCGGCCGTTGCTGGGAATCTCCGTGTTGACCCTGCTGCTCACGTCCGGGGCCGGTTTCCTCGCGGTGATGGGCACCGGCGACCCGTCGCCGGTCCGGGACCCGTCGACGGTCTCCTACCGGGTCGACGCCCTCGACCTCCGGGACCTCGACATCCGCCGTATGCAGGACGCCCTCCCTGCGGCGGCGGTGCTGCCTTACGCCTTTGCGCCCGAGTCCGGCCGCCTGCTGCTGGGCGCACGGTGTGCGGACGTCCGCAAAGTGGTCAGGACGGCCTGCGATCCCTCCCGGCCCTTCGTGCTCGATGAGGCGGCAACCGATCGCGTTCAGCGAATCATCGGCGGCGTACCAGGCTCGGGCGGATTCCAGTTGACGGAGCCAGGAACGGTGGCGGCGCGTGGAACGTTCGTGCTCGTCCCTCGCCAAACGGTTTCCGACGGAGCGGTCCGGCGGGCGGTGAGCCGGTCTTTCGTGGCCCCGATCGCCGTCACCCCCGAGGATCTCGGCACCCAACGCGAGTCACCGTTGGTTCCGTGGCTGTATGCCGGGCTGACCGCGGCGGCCCTCTGCATCGGCGTGGCCGCGCTCGTCATGGCCACGGACGGTTTCCTGCGGGCGCGCCGGGAAAACGAGGTGCTGCGAGCGCTGGGTCTCACCGCAACCCAGGTGACGAAGTTCGAGGCTTCCCAGTTCGGGTTCGCCTACGGCGCCACGGTCGGCACCAGTTTCCTCGTGGGCTGCGCGCTCTGCGTCCTGCTCACGATCATCGGCGATGCGGAGGCCGTACCGTGGATCGCGCTCGGCACGATTCTCGTCGGCCTGGTCGGAGGGGCCGTCGCGGCGGTGACTTCGCTGATCGCGTTCGGGAGGCTCCAGCACCGGTAGACGGTGGCGCTGCCCGAGAGATGATCATTGGCATCCTCTGGGCGGCGGGGTCATGGGACCGGTCAGGTACGGGCGAGGCCGATGGTGGTGGCGAGGCGGGTCAGGTCGGCGGGGGCGCGGCCGGCGCGTAGCACGGCGGTCAGGGTGGTGTGGGCGGTGGGTCGGAGGCGTACCTCGGCGGGGGCGGTCCGGTCGGCGGTGAGCAGGGCGCGGGCGGCGGCCCGGTGGTCGCCGAGGTCGAGGTGGACGCGGGCGATGTCGACGAGGTGGGCGGCCCGGTGTTCGGCGGGCAGCCGGGGCCAGGCGTCGTCGCCGGTGGCGGCCTGGTGCAGGTCGACGGCGAGACGGTTGTCGCCGAGGCGGGCTGCGGCCAGGGCGCGGGTCAGGTCGACGACGACCGGCCCGAAGGCGTGGTCGAGCTGGTGGCGTTCGGCGTGGGCGGCGGCGAGGTGGGCGGCGCGTCCGGTGTAGTCGGCCACGGCGTCGGGGTCGCCGCAGGTGGCGGCGGCGAGCGCGGCCTCGGTGAGCAGCGTCCCGGCCAGGGCGAGGTGGTCGGGCGGCAGCTCGCCGGCCGGGGGCGGGTCGAGGGGGCGTAGGGCGGTGGTGGTGGCGGCCAGCGCGTACCGGGGTCGGTTGAGCGCCCGGAACGCCTGGGCCAGCGGTACGGCGGCGAGGGCGACCCGGCGGGGGTCACCGGTGGCGGTGGTCATGG
Source organism: Micromonospora sp. WMMD882 (assembly GCF_027497255.1). Classification (NCBI taxonomy): domain Bacteria; kingdom Bacillati; phylum Actinomycetota; class Actinomycetes; order Micromonosporales; family Micromonosporaceae; genus Micromonospora; species Micromonospora sp. WMMD882. Next base: position 3,031,635 of record NZ_CP114903.1, on the reverse strand, counting down.
CCCGGTCGGCGGCCAACCAGGCGAGGTGCGGCTCGCCGAGTTTGACCAGGGTCTGGGCGGTGAGCCGGTAGACCCGTACCACCAGGAGTGGGTGGGTGGCGGTGGTGGCGTGGCGGGTGGCGGTGAGCAGGTCGGGCAGCAGGCGTAACACCTGAAGGTGGTCGGCGTGCCGGTAGGCGGTGTCGGCGTACCCGGTCTGGTGGTCGACGTGGTTGACCGACGGCGGCCCGGCGGGGCCGGTGGGGGTGTCGTAGTCGGCCAGGGCTTCGTGGACGCGTTCGACGGCGGCGGCGGCCCGGGTGCTGGGGGTGCGGGCGGCGCGGCGGCCGAGCAGCACGCCCGGGGTGACGCCGAGGGCGGTGGCCACGGTTTCGATCATGGGTAGGCGTTCGAGGGTACGTACGCCGCGCTCGACCTTGTCGACCCAGCTCTTGGACTTGCCGATCCGGTCGGCGAACACCTGTTGGCTCATGCCCCGGCTGGCCCGTAGCTGCGCGACGCGTCGGCCGATAGGCAGCTCCCGGCGGTCCGGTTGGCGGGGCGCGCTCACCGCCGGTCCGCCGGGCGGACGGGCTCGGTGTGCTCGCCGCAGCGCGGACACCACCGCGACTTGACCTTGAACGCGAGCAGCCCGGCCAGGAACCCCGGCACCAGCCCGCCGAACACCACGGCCACGATCACTTCGGAAACCACGAACAGACCACCTTCGAAACCCAGGCCACCCCACGGGTACGGCCAGCACGACGAAAACCAGGACGAGGACGTACGCGACCAGGCGTGACCACTGCGCGCCCCGCCCGTGGGGACTCGCGTCTCACAGTTGCCACGCCCCGGGCGATGAGCGCCACTGGGCGGCGAGGGTCATCAGCGGAGCCGCAGTCGGAAAGACCTGGGTCGGGGCGTTCCAGGTGGGCTGGACCGGCCGGGCGCGGCGTGCTGACTGGCAGGGCAGCAGGCCGCCGCAGCGGCAGACTCTCCGCCACCTCCGCCATGACCAGACCGGCCGGTGCCGCCTGGGCGCGGTCCACGGGTCGAAGCTGACCTCCCGAAACACAGCTCACCACCTCGCGCTTTCAGAGACGTTCTTGGTTCCGCAATTCGAGTCCATGGCCATAACTCGGCAAGCTCCAATCTTGATCAGCTTGAGGTCGGCACGCTGCTCATGCGCGAGCGTCCGGCTGACTCGTGTTACCAAGGTGATCAAAGGGCGACGTGTTGACTGTGGATGGACGCGAAAGAGTTAAGCCTGCGCCCTGGAATGTCGGCATCATCGACAATCGGTTCGTTGACAATCCGCTGACACAGGTGCTGTCACGGCGGGATTCACTATTCGATTTGTGATACATGCTGCTGGGCGGCGGCGGAGACATCGAGAACAGAGCTGTGCGTCGGCATGGGTACCGGCGCATGCCTAGACCACGCCGAGACGCTTGCGATCGCTCTGTAGGTATGCGCAGCTCAACCATGGAGGTGTCGGCAAGCCGATTTGCCAATTCCGACAATCTGTTGACACGCCGTCGGGGTGCCCGATCACTGACATTGCGAATAGAATCCATGTCGAGATGTTCGGTGGTCGCGAATGTGTGCTCTGGCCGTGACCGTGCCTCAGCGCGACGCCGATTGGCCCGTTCGATAGTGGTGGTACGACGAGTGGACATGTCCGACGTGGTTGATCTCGATGAGCGTTGGCGCGATCTTGGTCGCCAACTCGCGCACCTGCGCAGTGCGGCCGGTCTGACCCAACACACCTTGGCTCCGCTGGTCCACTATGGGCGCAGCACGATCGCAAACGTGGAGGTAGGTCGGCAGCGGACCCCGCGACGCTTCTGGGAACGATGCGACGAGGCTCTTGAGACAGGCGGCCAGTTGACCAACGCCTACGACCAGATCATCGAGCTCCGACAGCAGACAGCACGGGCGAGTCCGACAGGGCGGGTCAGCGGCGGGCAGCAAGCGGACCCGATCCACCCGGAACCATGCGAGGAGCAAAAATTGCTACGCCGAGAGTTCATCGCCACTACCGCGATGCTGACGGTCTACGGCATGGTGTCCGCTGCCCCGACCGGTAGCCGCCGCATCAACAATCACGACGTCAAAGAGCATGCCAAGAGGACCGCTCGGCTCCGGCGTCTCGACAACTACCTTGGCGGCCGTGACACCCTACGCCTGTACGAAGCGGAACTACGCGCCACGATGACGCTGCTTCGTGCCGCCTCGTTCAACGAAGCCACCGCCGGGGCCCTGCTGGCCCTGCTCGCCGAGCAGACCCAATTGGCGGGATGGGCGGCCTTCGACGCCGGTGACCACGACTACGCCACTGCTCTGTTCAGCCGCAGTCGCTCCATCGCGGTGCAAGCCGATGACCTTCCATTGGCCGCCAACGCCCTTGCGTTGCTGGCGTACCTGCGGGCCAGCCTCGGCCAACCTGACATCGATACAGCAGAAGCCTCTCGCGTCTCCTCGGACTCCGGCGTACCCGCCAACGTGCAGGCACTGCTGTTGGAGCGGCTCGCCTTCACATATGCAGTGGCGGGCAGGGAACGGGAAGCAGGTCACGCCCTCGACGCGGCCCACGACGCGCTTGGCATAGCCGCTACTGATGCCGCCCCTGACTGGGCGACGTGGGTCGACCACGACGAGATCAGGATCATGAGCGGCCGAGTCTGGTCAGAGCTGAGACGCCCCCTCCGCGCCGCCCCTGAACTGGAAGAAACCCTACGCCGCTTCGACGACACCTACGCCAGGGACAAAGCCCTCTACTCCACCTGGCTTGCCGACGCCTACATTTACGCTGGAGAAGCCGAGCATGCCGCCCTCGTGCTCCGCCAAGCCGAACTGCTCAGCACCGGTGTGGCCTCCCCGCGCCCTGCCACGCGCATCGCCGCGGTCCGCCGCCGCCTCGTACCCTCCGCACAAGTGAGGACCGCTGCTCCGACGATCATTACGTAGGTGACGGCAGCACGGCCTACCCCTGGGGGCCTTCTCCGGAGACGGTGTCGTGCACCCAGGATAGGTAGTCGGCTGATCCTGCTACCACTGGTGTAGCGACGATCTCCGGGTTGCTCCATTCGTGGTGCTCGCGGAGGTAACCCTCCAGTTCGGCATAACGGGCTCTGCTGGTCTTCAACAGCACCTGCCACTCCTGGCCGGTGCCGAACGAACCCTCGTGCCAGAAGACCGACTCGACCGGTCCCAAGATCTGGCTACCGGCGGCCAACCGGGCAGCCACCGCGCCCCGGGCCAACCGCTGCGCGGACTCCTGACTGCTGGCGGCCGTGTACACCTGTAGAACCTCATCCATAGTGCGAGGCTACCGAGCCGCCGCAGGTCTCAGGTATACGCCCACCGAAAGTGGCGTAGGAGGCCATTTTTACTGTAGAGACTGAAAACTGGTTCCTACCTCGGCATGAGTAGCGCAAACTAGCGTCGTCCGTCGTAGTGTGGCCTTAGCGTATTTTCTGCCTTTTCCCCGTGACCTGGACAATCTCCTGAGCTAGGTTTAGAGGAATTCGACTTGAGGTTAAATCGTCAACGGTCTCTAGTGTGCAATTCTTCCTGTCACTGCGGCTGTTACCAGTGCCTTCCGCCGCTCGGCGAGGGTGCCTTGCTGTTGTGTCAGCCGCACCTTTAATTCCGAGACTGATTCCTGTGCTGACATAATCTGTTTCAGGGTTCGTTCTCTGTCCGACCGGCTTGTAGGCCAAGATATCAAAAAGTTGGATATGTCTTCCATTCCTAAAGTTGGCTGCGCGGTATCCGTGCTGGTCGCCTGATGTGCTTGCTTCTGGAACGATCCACTTTTTATCCAGGCATGAACGAGATCAACCTCCACGCCTGGTGCCACGCGGATGGAGCAGACGGCTCGGGCGATGTTAGCTCCGGCTAGGCTCTTCGTAGCGATTGCAGTTCTTCCTAAAGTGCCGACTACGCTTACCAATAAATCGCCGGGCCGGACGATGGTTCGAGGATACTTGGCGGATAGTGAAACTGGAATCCTGGGAAGCTGATTAGGGCCTTTTTGGAGATTATTTAGATCATTGACTCTCAGGAACGGGACACCGTCGTCGGAGAATTCGGGGACCAGAACACCGTATCGTGGTCGAGTTGCCATCAGGTATTTGAGTCGTGTCTGCTGACTAGACCTGCTTCTGTCAAATGCTTGGTCAATGCTCGATCGCTCGCGCTCGTCAAGCATTGAATGTTGGGCTTCCCGTGCTTTAATCAGCTTGTCGATGTGGGCGGTTTTGGTATCGAGCAAGTCTGCGATTCGTCGCTGCTCGTCTATGGATGGTAGATGAACCCGAAGGGCGCGCACCCGCTCTGCGCTCAAATGATAAATATTAGCCCCACTGGCGAGTGAAGCAAAGACGCCGGAGCCGAACGCTGACTGGGCCCACCAGCCCAGAAACCTGCCATCGACCAAACCGCTACGGGGACGCATTCTCAGCAGCGTGTTCTGGAAGCAGACGGGGCCACCGATCTCGCCCTGCCAGACGGCAGAGGCACCGACCGATGATAGGCTTCCGCTGCCCTCGGTCACCAGCACGTCACCTGGACGCAGAGCGAAGATTCGCTGTTCGTCAGGGGTGAAGTTCATTGACTTAACGTCGCTGAGGTCGAGTTTTCCGTCCTTGACGTTGGCCGCCCGCAGGTACTTGACCATGTGCGGTCCCTCGGCGTGCTGGGGTGACCGTTGCCTGCCCAGCGCCACCTCGGCGACCGATCGCAGGGCGACCTCACGTGCCCAAGTCACTTCGTCACCTCGCCCAATAGTGCCTGGATCTCGGCTTCGAGGGCTTTTAGTTCGGCGTCTATTTCGGCCAGGGGCCTCGGGGGCTTGTAGACGTAGAAATGGCGGGTGAAGGGGATCTCGTACCCGATCTTGGTTTTGGTGTGGTCGATCCAGGCGTCCGGGACGTGCGGCAGCACCTCGCGGCGCAGGTACTCCTCGACGTCCTCGTGCAGCGGCACGTTCTCGTAGTCGCGCAGGTCGGTGTCCGGCTCGGGTTCGCCCTTGACCAGTTGCGTCTCGCCGTCCGGGTCGCGTACGCCGATCGTCTCGCGGAGCGCCTTCTGGAAGGGGGCGCCGCTGGGCCAGAGCACGCCGGCCTCGGCCATCGCCGTGCGGACGGCTTCCCAGGCGGCCCGCTTGGTCTCCCACGAGCGGCCGACCAGCGGCTTCAGGGCGGTGACGAAGGTGGGAACGTCCAGGGCCCGCGCGATCGGCTTCGACTCGCGTACGGCGGTCAGGGTTTCCTCGGTGACCTCGAAGCGGAGCTTGAGCGGCCGTTCCACGGTGATCCGCTGGTAGCCGAAGTCCTCGTTGGCGAAGACCTTCACCTTGGCGTGCTGCGGGTGCTCCGGGTCGGCGGCGGCGTGCAGCGCGTCGCCGTAGAGCCGGGTGATCTCGGTGATCTGGTCGGCGGTGAGGTACTTGCGCTTGTCGCCGAGGGACTTGCGCATCTTGGCGAAGTGCTCCCGGGCGTCCAGCAGGATCACCCTGCCCTTGTGGTCGGGCAGCTTGCGGTTGGTGAGAATCCAGAAGTACGTGGAGATGCCGGTGTTGTAGAAGAGCTGGTCGGGCAGCGCGACGATGCCCTCCAACAGGTCGTTCTCCAGGATCCACTGCCGGATCCTCGATTCGCCCGACTCGGCGGCCCCGGTGAACAGCGGCGAGCCGTTGAAGACGATGGCGACCCGGCTGCCGCCCTTTCCGTCGGCGGTGGGCTGCTTCATCTTCGAGATCATGTGCTGGAGGAAGAGCAGCGAGCCGTCGTTGATCCGGGGCAGGCCCGCGCCGAACCGGCCGCTCTCGCCGAGCCGCTCGTGCTCCGCCTCGACCTCGTCCTTGACCTTCTTCCACTCCACCCCGAACGGCGGGTTCGCCAGCAGGTAGTCGAAGCGCGCGCCCCGGTGGCCGTCGTCGCTGAACGAGTTGCCGAACTTGATGTTCTCCGGGTCCTGGCCCTTGATCAGCATGTCGGACCGGCAGATCGCCCAGGACTCCGGGTTCAGCTCCTGCCCGAAGACCTCGACCGTGGCGTGCGGGTTGTGCGCGGTGATGTGCTCCTCGGCGGCGCTCAGCATGCCGCCGGTGCCGCACGCCGGGTCCATGACGGTGCGCACCACGCCGGGGACGCTCAGCGCGTCGTGGTCCGGGGCGACCAGCAGGTTCACCATCAACTCGATGACCTCACGCGGGGTGAAGTGCTCACCGGCCGTCTCGTTGGACTGCTCGGCGAACCGCCGGATCAGCTCCTCGAAGACGTACCCCATCTGGTGGTTGGAGACGTTGGCCACCGGCTGGCCGCGCTCGTCCAGCACGACCTCACCGGTGCGCGGGTCGCGTCTGACCGGGTCCAGGTCCAGGTCCGCGAAGCGGGCCACCACCTTGTAGAGCAGGTTCGCCGCGTCGAGGCGGCGGATCTGCTGCGGGAACTCGTACCGGTGCAGCACCTCCTGCGCGTTGACGGAGAACGCCCCGATGTAGGCGAGCAGGTGCTTCGCGGTCTGGCCCGGGTCGCTGGCGACCGTCTTCAGCGTGTAGCCGCTCACGTTGTAGAAGCGGTGCGGCGCGGCGGCGCGCAGCAGGAACCGACTCACGTCGATGTCGTCCCGGTCCTTGAACCGTTCGTGAGCCTCGCGCACCTTCTCCCGGGTCGGCGCGAGAACACACTCCAGCCGGCGCAGCACCGTGAACGGCAGGATCACCTTGCCGTAGTCGGACTGCTTGTAGTCGCCGCGCAGGAGATCGGCGACCGACCAGGCGTGGTTCGCCAACTCGGTGTGTCTGCTGGTGCTCAACGGTTTCCTTCCACGGGGACGTCGGGTGGGAGCAGTGCGCCGCCGGTGAGGCCGGCAGCAAGCGTACGGGTCGTCTCGTCGGCCAGCCGCGCGGTCAGATCCGCCGCCGCCCGCAGCGCCGTGAGCTGCCGGAACGCGCGACCGTACCGCTGCTGCTCGGCCGGCGGCAGCAGCGGCACCCGCAGCCGGCGCGGGTCGACCCGGACGACCGAGGAGCCGGACGACGCCGCGCTCAGATTGTGCTCCGCGGCGAGGAAACCGGCCAGGAACCACGGGTCGGGTCGCGTGTCAGGTCAACCACTGCTGCCGAGGCTGACCAGCACGGCCCCCTGGTAGACGACCACCGGTTCGCCGGCGCCGTCGCGTCGGGCCACCACCACCGTGTCGAGCGGGCCCGGCCGCCACCGGAGCGGGAACGCGCGCAGCGAGATCAGCAGGTGCGCGCCGTCCGGAGTGGGGAGCACCCGGTCCACCCGCTGGTCGCGGTCGGCCCCGGTGGGCACCTCGGTCCGGCGGCCGGTGCCGTCGACGATCAGCAGCCGGTCGGCCCGCTCGCGTCCCTCCGAGTCGGTCAGGTGGCACAGCACCGCGTCCCGGCCGAGCGTGCCCCGGGGGGTGGCGCCCGACGGGACGACGGTGACCGTACCGCCCGGGGTGACGGTGACGGTCTCGCCGCCCGGCCGGAGCGTCAGCGCCGCCAGCGGCAACCCCGACCCCGCTGCCAACGCCGACATGGCTGCTGCCTCGGCGGGCGTGGCTGTCGACTTGTGCGCCCGTATGCCGGACGCCTTCGGCGGATCGGGGTGCGTGATCGCGGTCGCGGTGGAGAGGCGTACCGACCAGATGCGGCTGGGGCGGGGCGCCCACTCGGGGGCGCTCGCCCCGGGCAGGTCCACGACCAGGGCGGTGTCGCCGAAGGCGCGCGCGGTGACGGCCCCGCTGACCGGGGGCAGCTCCGCGGCTCCGGGGCGGCGCTCGCCGAGCTGGCCGCCGCCGTCGACGACCGGCCGGACCGTACCCGAGGTCAGATCGAGCACGGCGAGCCGGGACGTGCCGGAGCGGTTGTCCGCCACGACGGCGTGCCGCCCGTCCGGGGCGAAGGCGACCTCACCGACCGGGGCGAGCAGGGTGCGGACGTCGCCGTCCGGGGTGACCAGGCTTATCGTGCGGATGTTGCCGGGCCGGTGCAGCACGGCGAAGCCGCCGTCGGTGAAGAACCCGACGACCTCGGTGGGGTCGGGGACGGTCACGGTGACCTGGGAACGTCCGGTGCTGGTGTCGGCGATGACGAGCCGCCGGGGCTTCTCGACGGTGACCGTGGCGAGGTACCGGCCGTCGGCGGTGGCGGCGATCGGCGGCGCGGGCAGCTCGACGGCCGGGCTCGCCGCCCCGGAGGTGAGGTCGATCCCGCCGTACCGGCCGCCGGGTCGGTCCTGCCAGGTGACGCCACCGTGGACGGCGGCGGCGCAGACGGCTCCCCGTGCCGGCTGGGTGACGGTGTCGGCGTCGGTCACGGTGAGGCACCGGGACGCGGTGATCGACAGGGTGGGGCCGATCGCCGTGGCTTTCCGGAAGTTAACGTGGGAGGGCAGCGTGATGTCACGGAGGCGACCGCCGACGAGCAGCGCGTCCCGGCGGTCCTCCGCCAACCCCTGGGCGACGGTCGGGAAGCGGGGGTCACCGAGGGCGATCTCGACGTGCCGCCGGTCGGGGGTCAGACCGGCGAGGTCGTCACCGAAGCGGGCCACGGCGAGCAACCCGGTCAGGTCGTCGCGGCGGTCGTCCGCCACGGGCACCGCGAGCACCGCCGGGCCGAGGCCGCTCACCTCCGCCGGCAGCGGGGCCGCCCGGACGGGCAGCCCTTCGGCGTCGTCGGAGCAGCCGGCGACCAGAATCAGAGTCACCAGCGCGATCGTCGAGGTCCAACGGGCTCGCGTCATCCCGCCATTGTCAGCCCGTCCGGCAACCGCCGCAGCGACGTCGGATCGATGTGCCGAGTCGACGGGCTGGACGGGTCTCTCGAGATCGTGCCTGAACGGGGAAGTGGTGGCCTCGGTCGACATCGGGACCACTACTGCCTGGCAGTTGTGTGATCTCGCGGCTGGGCGGTCGGTTCGACCCGCGCGCAGGCAGACGCGGCGGCCGGGGCCGCCGCGCCTGTGGTGCGGTGTGTCAGGAGACGATCAGCGTCAGGCTGTCCGGCAGGAGATCGTCGGCCAGGTCCAGTTGCCGTTCGCCATGACCGTGATGCCGAAGTTGTTGCCATTGCCGTTCGGCCGGGCGGTGATGGTGCCGCTGCTACCGCTGACCTGCGCGTTCCAACTGTTCTGGATGGACTGGCCACCGTTGAGGTTGAGGGTGACCACCCAGTTGTTGGTGCCGCTCACCGCGATGTTCAGGTTGAACCGGTCACCCCACTGCTGACCGGCCGAGATCGTCGCGGTGCAGTTGCCGCCGGACGGCGGGGGAGTGGTCGGGCCGGTGGTGGGGTTGCCGCCGCCACCCTCCCAGACGGTGATGTCGGAGCTGCCCTGGCTCTGGTAACCCTCGGTGGCCATGATCTGGTAGAAGTGGCTGCCGAGGTTCAGGCCGGCGCGGGCCCAGGCGTCGAAGTGGTTGGCGGTGGTGATGGTGCCGCTGCTGCGCTTCTGCTGACGCACGCTCCAGTACTGGTAGAACGTGCAGCGGTCACCGTCGATGCAGGGCGCGTTGACCCGCTGGCTGCGGAGGATGTCATAGGTGCCGCCGTCAGTGGTGACCGTGCCCAACCGGGTGGCGCCGCTGCTCGGGTTGTAGCTGCCGAAGTTCTCCACCACGTAGTACTCGATGAGCGGGTTCCGCGTCCATCCGTACAGGGCGAGGTAGGTGTTGTTGTTGCCCGGGTTGTAGCTGCCCGAGTAGCTGATGGTCCGGCGGCTGCCGGTGGCCCAGCCCTTGCCGCCGACCCAGTTGTTGGTGCTCCGGTCCCAGCTGCTGGAGTAGCGGCCGTCGGCGCGCAGCGTCATGCTGGCGTTGCCGCTGTCCTTCCAGAACGAGAAGTAGTACCCGTTGTGGGTGCCGGTGGCGTTCTGGGTGAGGTGCCGGTCAGCCTCGGCGTGCGCGCTCGGGGCGACCACGAGGGTGCCGCTGACGGCGAGCACCGCGGCGAACGCGGCGCCGAGGAGCAGCCGGACACGGCCGCGCCTCCTCGGGGTGGTCGAGGTGTGCTTCATGTACGTCGTTCCTCCTCGTGACAGCTGGCGGGGGCCAGCGGCGCGGTGCGAACCGCCGGACCCGGTGGCCAGTTACGGCAGCCGGGCGGCCGGGGTGCTACCACGCGGTGGGGGTGGTGTCGCTCGTCCCGCGCAACCGGGGTGAGTAGCGGGTGGTGCCGTCGACAGCGATTCAGTGCCGTCGATGGCGACGGTATTGGGTGGGTCCTCCGCGTGTCAACGACTTTCGGAAACTTTACGGAAACAAGCCTGACGTCGGGATGGCGGCCGGGAGTCCAGTCTGGGCAGCGGTCCTGCCAGGGCGGATGGTCCACAGTGGCAGGCTCGGCTCCACTGTGTGGGAGCAGGTGCGGGCCACGGTTTCCGAAAGTTTCGGCTCCTTCACCTGGCTGTCGGGACGGGTGGTGATCACCCGAGCCGTGCTTCCGCCGGGCGTGCGCCGCCCGGGGGGCGGGCGCGGTCGCCGATAACGGTGATGTGGCGGTGTCCGTCGGCGTCGATGCCGCTACTTCCAGGAAATCGCCTGACGCCCGGCCAAGGGCGGGGCGAGGTGGGGCGCCTGACGCCCGGCCAAGGGCGGGGCAGGGCGGGGCGGGGCGGCCTGACGCCCGGCCAAGGGCGGGGCTAGGTGGGGAGGGGCAGTCAGAAGAGGGTCGGGGGCTCGGCGGGGCCCGGCGCGGTCGGGATCGGGTCGGGCAGGGGGGCCAGGGCGGGCAGCTTCGCGCGTACCTCGTCGTGGAAACGGCGGGCGAGCAGCGGCGCGTCGGCGTTGTCCGGGGTGTGCACGAACATGGTGGGTGAGCGGCCCTCGCGCAGCCAGCCGGCGACCACCTCGACCCACCGCTGCCAGCCCTCGACGGTCCGGGCGTCGTCGTCGCGGCCCAGGTAGCGGACGATCGGCCGGTCGGTCAGGGCGTGGGCGCGCAGCGGCAGGCGGGGCTTCTTCGTCCAGGCGTCCCGTTCGGCGTCGCTGGTCGGCGGGGTGGTGAAGAAGGCGGTGGTGTCGAACGGGATCCACTCGGCGGCCACCGGGGCGAGCGCGTCCTCCAGCAGCCGGGCCTCGTCCGGGTCGGTGAAGAACGCCGGGTGACGGACCTCCACCGCGTACCGGTGGTCGGTGGGGAGCCGGCGCAGGAAGCGGGCCAGGGCAGGAACGTCGGCGGGACCGAAGGCGCCGGGCAGTTGGAGCCACAGGGCGTGCGTCCGGGGGCCGAGCGGCTCGATCGCGGCCAGGAAGGCGCGCAGCTCCGCGCCGGCCCCGGTGAGCCGGCCCTCGTGGGTGACCGCCCGGGGCAGTTTCAGGACGAACCGGAAATCCGGCCCGGTCTGCTCCGCCCAGGTCGCGACGGTGTCCCGGGTCGGCGTCGCGTAGAACGTGGTGTTGCCCTCGACGGCGTCACACCACGCGGCGTAGTGCCGCAGCCGTTCCCGGGCCGGCAACGGATGCGCCAGCAGCCGTCCTGACCAGGCTCGATGGGTCCACATCGCACAGCCCACGTGAAGACGCACGGACCCGATCCTGCCACCGGCCCGTTCCCCGCGCGCTGACGGCCCGGTCCGGCGCGTGACGGCCCGCTTCCGCGCGCTGACGGCCCGGTCCAGCGCGCTGACAGCCCCGGCCGGCGTGCTGACGGTCCGGGTCGGGACGTCAGTTGAAGGTGTTCTCGGTGAGCCAGTCGGTCAGCAGCCGGGCGTCGCCGCGTACCTCGACGGCGTCGCCGTGCGGCGGGCGGCGGCCGTACGCGATCAGGAGCAGGTCGGTCATCGGCGCGCGGACCGTGACGGTGGCCGGGGCCTGGGCGTGCGTCCAGGTGAACGGGGCGGTGGTGAGGTCGACGAGCCATTCGGCGCGGACCTCGGGGGCGGTGTCGGTGGCGCGCAGGCACACCGACCGGCCGGGCGCGAGCGGGGCGGGCCGGTCGTCGGGCGTTGCGGGCGAGGGCGGGGCGGGCGAGGGCGGGGCGGGCTGGTCGGGCGGGAGCGGCCGGGCCATCCGGGCCATCCACTCGTCGAGGGCGTCGGCGGCGTTCTCGGGCGCGGCGGAGAACGGCTGACCGAGGGCCGTCGCCGCGTCGGCCCGGTGGACCAGCATCTCGTGCGCGCCGCGCCGGGCCCAGAACGCGGCCCGCTGCATCGTCGGGGCCGGGCTCCACACCGGCGCGTCCGGCCCGGCCTCCCGCAGCGCCTCGACGGTACGGGTGGCCCGTTCGACGAGTTCGGCGGCGAGCGCGGCCGGGTCCTCGTCGCGGTAGCCGGTGACCTCCCGCAGCGCGGTGGGGACGACCGGCCCGGTGGCCCGGGTACGGATCACCGTGTCCACCCACTGCTGCGCGCCGAGCAGGTGCCGCAGCAGGTGGTTGAGGGTCCAGCCGGGGCAGGTGGGGATGGGCAGGTTCGGGTCGACGCCGTCGAGCATGGCCCGCAGCAGCGTGATCTGGTGGAGGATCTGGGCGCAGTGGTCGTCGTGGGTCGGTCGCCGCATGGAAGAACGGTATCCATGGACGTCGCTTCCGCTGATCGTCCAGCGTGCTCAGTTCGCCGACGTGCGGCGCTGTTCGGCGAGGAAGTCGGCGAGCGCCTGGCTGTGGGTGGAGAAGGCCAGCTCGGTCGGCTCGGTGACGACGAGCCATTCGGTGGACTCGGCGGTGGGCGCGGACGGCGGCAGCTCCTCGATCCGCCGGGCCGGCAGCACGCCGAAGATCATGATGGTGCCGCCGGTCGGGGCGCTGTGCACCGCGAAGAGGCGTACGGCCTCCGCCTCGCCGGTCAGGCCGGTCTCCTCGCGCAGCTCGCGGACGAGCGCGTGCCGCCACTGCTCGCCGTGCTCGATGTAGCCGCCGGGCAGGGTGAGCTGCCCGCGGGCCGGCTCGATGTCGCGGCGCTGCACCACCACGCCGAGGCCGTCCGGGGTGGTCACCGGCAGGATCGCCACCGCCACCGGCAGCGGGTTGCGCCAGGTGACGTGCCCGCAGGCCGCGCAGTCGCGCGGCCAACCGGCCTCGGCCGGGTACGCGGTGCCGCAGCCGGAACAGTGGGAATGGGGAACGCCGCTCATGTCCAGTGACGATACGCGGCGGTGTCGACCCCGCCGCCCGCGGTCGGCGGGGGAGCGCCTCGACAGTTTCGGGAATTGACGTGTGGATGGCCCGGCCGGGCTTCTCGCCACTGCGGTGAGCTGGGATTTTGTCGTGACGGGAAATCTCGACGGCTTATCGGTGACGTGCCGGACGTGTTATAAAAAGCGCACATAACAGTGATTGTGAATGTGTGTGGTGTTCGTTTGCCCGGCGTCCGGCGTCCGGCGTCCGGCGGTCGACGGCCACGCCAGGCGTCGGGCATTCGGGGTCGGGCGTCGGGCATCCGGCATCGGACGCGCGACGGGAGGCGCGGGAGTGCGTGGAGCATCCGGGCGTGGAGCATCCGGGCGGGGGCGGCCGACGCGGGGGCCGGTCATCTTCGCCGGGCTGGCGCGGCCGGTCCGGCTGCTGCGGCGCTGGGGCCCCCGGGGGGTCGTCCTCGCCGGGTGGGCCGTGGTGGCCTGTCGGCTGGTCCGTCGTCAGGTGGCCCGGGGCGGGCTGGCGGCGGTTCGGATCCCGGCCCCGCCGGCCGGGCCGGCAGGCCGGCACGGTGCCCGGTCGGTCGGCGACGGCGACGGCGCGGGCGCGGGCGCTGGCGACGGCGCCGGTGGTGGCCGGCTGGTGCGTCTCGCCCTGGCGCGGGCCGGCGCGAACTGCCTCGAACGGGCTCTGGTGTTGCAGCGTTGGCACGGCAGCCGGGGTGACCGCCGGACCGTGGTGATCGGGGTGACGGCGCCCCGGGCCGGCTTCCACGCCCACGCCTGGCTGGACGACGAGAGCGACGCCGAGCGGGAGGGCATGGTGGAGCTCCTGCGTCGCCCGCCGCCGGACGGGTGGGTGGCCCGGCATCGGCAACCGGATATTTGCCGCAATACAGACACGTAACACCACAAATCGGTTAGCCTTGGCAAAACGTGATTTTCGTGACCAACCCGAAGGGTGACAGCATGAGGGACATTCAGCACCAGGCTCCGGTGGTCGAGGCTGGCTACCAGCCTCCCCGACTCCGCCGGTTGGGCACCCTGGCCGAGCTGACCCAGGGGGGAACCAGCGGCCCCGACGACGGTCTCGGCGGCGGCGGCTTCTCGTGACCGACCGCCCCGACCCACGCCGTACGTCCGTGCCCATACCTTGATCGAGGTACGCCAGGCCACCCGCCGGTTCGGCGTACGGCAGGTCTTCACCGACCTGGACCTCGACGTGCCGCAGGGCGTCCGGCTGCTGCTCACCGGTGGCAACGGAGCGGGCAAGACCACCCTGCTGCGTTGCCTGGCCGGCACGTTGGCGCTCACCAGCGGTCGGATCTCGGTGGCCGGCGTGCCGGCGGGCTCGCCGGCCGCCCGGCGGTTGGTCGGCGTGTGCCTCGCGCCGGAGCAGGGCGTCTACGGCCGGCTGTCCGCCCGCGACAACCTGCGGGTGGTCGCCCGGCTGCGCCTGCCCCGCCGCGTCGTGGAGCGGGCCACGGACGGCGTCATCGCGGAGCTCGGCATCGGCGGGTACGCCGACCGGCCGGCGGAGAAGTGCTCGGCGGGCATGCGGGCGCGGTTGACCATCGCCCGCGCCCTGCTGGGCGATCCGGCGGTGCTGCTGCTCGACGAGCCCACCCGCTCCCTCGACGAGCCGGCCCGCGCGCTGCTGTGGGCCGCCCTGGGCCGGCGACGGGAGGTGGCCTGCGTGATCGCCTCGCACCACGCGGCGGACCGGGCCCGGTGCGACGCGACGCTCGACCTGGCGGCCGGGCGGTGACCACCGCCCGGCCGCGGACCGGGAAGCCGCCGACCGCCGCCGACCGTCGACCCCCGACCGGCGTCCGGACCGCCGCCCGGCGGGACATCCGGGCCGGCGGGTGGACCGCGCTGGTCCGGCGGGACTTCCGGGCCGAGCCGCTGGCCCGGGCCGCCGTCCTGCTGGACCTCGCCTTCGCCGCCGTCAACCTGGCGGTCTTCCTGCTCATCTCCCGCTTCCTCAGCGCGCCCGGTCGGGCCGCCGTCGAGCCCTCCCACGACTACTTCGGGTACGTGGCGGTGGGCCTCAGCTTCATGCTGGTCATCCAGGCGACCACCACCCAGCTCACCGCGCGGGTCACGGCCGAACAGCGGGCCGGCACCCTGGAGATGCTGGCCACCCAGCCGCTGTCGCCGGCCGCCCTGGCGACCGGGGTCGCCGGGTACCCGTTCCTGTTGGCCGCCGGCCGCGCCACGATCTACCTCACCGTCCTCGGCCCGCTGCTGGGCCTGCGGGTCGGGCACGCCGACTGGCCCGGCGTGGCGGTGCTGCTGCTGGTCGGCTGCGCGGCCATGGCCGGCGTCGGCATCCTGCTCATGGCGGTCACGGTCGTGGTCCGGCCGGGCGACGCCGCGGCCCGGGTGACCGTCGTCGCCCTCACCTTCCTCTCCGGCACGTACTTCCCGGTCGACGCGTTGCCGGCGGCGCTGCGTCCGTTGGCCCTGGCACTGCCCAGTCGGCTGGCCCTCGACGGTCTGCGCGCCGCGCTCGCCGGGGCGTCCTGGACGGGTCCGGCGCTCGCCCTGCTCGGCGTCGCCGCCGTCGGGCTGCCGTTGTCGACGTGGACGTTCGGTCGGGCGCTGGCCCTGGCCACGAGACGAGGAATCCTGACCCGTGACTGAGCTGTCCGTGCGGCCCGTGCCGCGTCCCACCCGGCTGGACCTCGCCAGCGGCATGGTGTCCGGGCACGTCGGCACGCCCGCGCTGCCGCCCGTCGACCCGCTGGCGGTCGAGCCGCTGGCCGCGCTGGAACGGTCGGTGCTGCCCGCCCTGGCCCGGCCGCCGTGCGTGGTGAGCTTCTCCGGCGGACTCGACTCGTCACTCGTGCTCGCCGTCGCCGTGCGGGTCGCCCGCCGGGAGGGGCTGCCGCTGCCGGTGCCGGTGACCTGGCGGTTCGCCGACGCGCCGGGGGCCGACGAATCCGCCTGGCAGGACGACGTGATCCGGGCGCTCGGGCTGACCGGCCGGTGGCGCCTGCTGCCCGCCGGCGACGACCTGGACGTCGTCGGGCCGGTGGCCGGTCGGCTACTGGCCCGGCACGGCGTGCTGCACCCCTGCAACCTGCACCTGCACCTGCCCATCGTCGAGCTCGCGCCGGGCGGGTCCCTGCTCACCGGCGCCGGCGGCGACCAGATGCTGGCCGGTTGGCGGCGTCCGCCCCGTACCGTCGGGGACCGGCTGCGGCGGGCCCTGGCCCCGGCCGTCCGGGCGGCGCTGCCCGCCGGTCGGCGGCCGGCCATGGCGGCCTACCCCTGGCTGCGGCCCGACGTGGCGGCGCGCTGCCTGCGGTCGCGGGCGGCCGAGGCCCGCGCCGAGCCGGGCCGCCTCGACCAGCGGATCCGCTGGCACCTGGGCCGGCGGGATCTCGCCCTGACCCGGGCGGGTCTGACCGCGATGGCCGCCGAGCACCGGGTGACCGTGGTCAACCCGCTGCTCGACCCGGGCTTCCTGGCCGCCCTGGTGGCGGTCGCCGGCCGGGCCCGCGACGTCACCCGCCAGCGTCTGCTGGCCCGGATCGCCGGGGACGACCTGCCGCCGGTGGTGACCGCCGCCCGACCCAAGGCCACCTTCCTGGAGGTGTTCCTGCGCCGGCCCGCCAGGGAGTTCGCCACCGGCTGGGACGGCTCGGGCGTCGACGACGACCTGGTCGACCCGGCGGCGCTGCGGCGGGTGTGGTCGACCTGGCCGATCCCCGCCGCCACGACCGCCCTGCTCCAGCACGTGTGGTGGACGACGCGGGGCAGCGGCCCCGGCGTCGGCCGGCCCGCCCGGACCGAAGCGTCGACAGGGGAGACACAGAGATGACCGAGAGCGTGGTGTACCAGGTGGGTGGCCCCGAGGTGGCCTGGCGGCAGGCCGGGGACGAGATCGTCGTGCTCGACCACCGGACCGCCGTCTACTTCGGGTTGGACCGGTCGGCGGCCCTGCTCTGGCAGCGGCTGCTCGCCGGGGCGACGCTGGACGAGCTGGTCGCGACGTTGACCACCGAGACCCGGGTCGACCGGCAGCGGGCGACCGAGGACGTCCGACGGTTCCTCGACGAGTTGGCGGACAACAGCCTGCTGCGCCGGGCCTGACGCGGGTCACCCCCGCGGCGGCCGGCGACCCGCGCGAGCCGCGGGCCCCGGTCGCCGCCCGGTGGGCGGCGCGCGGCGCGCGCGTGCTCGTCGGCGCCGCCGGTCACCGTCCGGTGGCCCGGCGGGCGGCGCGCAGCTCGCGTACCGCCCGGGGCAGGTTGGCGGCGTGCCTGGCCAGCCGGCCGGCGTAGGCGAGCAGCAGCCCGCACCGGCCACGCCGGGCCAGCGGGCTGGTGAGACGAATCATGGCGGGCGACGGCGCGAGCCGACGCACGACATGCCGCAGCCGGGTCGGCGTGCCCGGCAGCTCCGCCAGGCGGGCCAGGGAGATCGTGGTCCCGGGGGCCCGCTGGGCGGTCAGCCAGCGCGCCGGCGCGCAGCCGTCCGGCAGGCCCAGCACAGTCGCCAGCTCCGCGCCGGGCGCGGCGAGCCGCAACCCCAGCGCGTACGCCTCGACCGCGTCGTAACGCGCGGCGATCGACGCCGCCCCCCGCCACGCCTCGACGGGGAACACCGCGAGCGCCCGTTCCAGGTCGGCCCGGGGGCGCGTCGACGAGGCCGGGGTGGCCGCGTGCAGCGCCACCAGCAGCGCCGCGTGGTCCCGGTCCGGCACCGCGATCCGCCCCCCGGCCAGCGGCATCTCCTCCGCCGTGCGCCACAGGCCCCGCCAGAAGGCGTCGTCGTCGCCCACCCCGGCGAACCCCTGGTGCAGGTCGAGGGCGAGCGGCGTCGGGCCCGGCAACCACCAGGTCCGCTCGTAGCGCAACGGCAGGTCGTCGGGGCGGGCCCCGACGACGAACGGTCGGCCGCCCCACTCGGCGATCACCCACTGGGCCGCCTCGAAGCTGGCCGGCGACACCAGCAGGTCGACGTCGCCGTACCGGCGGTCGACGCCCAGCCGGCGCGCCAACCCGACCCCCTTGAGCAGCACCGACTCGATGCCCCGCTCGCGCAGCGCGGCGCTCGTCGCCACGGCGGCGGCGTCCAGCGCCAGGCAGCGGACCGCCTCGGTGAGCGCGGTCACGACGTCGCTCCGGCCGGGCGGACCGCGTCGGTGGGCGCGGTCACGGGTGTCGCTTCCGTCGGCGCGCGCAGCGCCCGGCCGATCAGCCGGCGGGTGTGGTCGAGCGCCCACCAGCCCCGGGGCCGGACCAGGTCCCAGGCGGGCAGGGTGGCGAGGGCGAGCAGCACGGCCGGGTCGGACGGCAGCTCCGGCCAGGTGCGCAGCGCGGCGAGCCGGGCCAGCAGGTCGCTCGCGGGCACCGGCGACACTGCCGGCCCGCCGCCGTCGCGCCGGCTGCCCGGGGGCGCCGTATCCGGCTGCCCGTCGCGCCAGCGGAGGAAGAACCAGCCGCCGACGGGCAGCCGGTCGGGGGCCGGTGGCAGCGCCACGCGCAGCCGGGTCGCGTACCGGGCCGGGCGGGTGGCGAGGTCCGCCCCGGGGACCGGTTCGCGCAGGTCCAGGCAGCGCGGCCCGGCGAAGCCGTCCCGGCCGTCGGTGACCAGCACGTCGTCGGCGAGCACCGGCACGCCGTCGGCGGCCAGCGCCGCGAGCAGGCTGCTCTTGCCGGCGGTACGCGCGCCGAGCACCGCCCAGGCCCGACCGCCGCTGACGAACGCGCCCGCGTGGAACGACTCCCGCCCGGCCCACCGGTTGACGACGATCGCGGCGGCGGCGAGGTACGGGTGGGCTAGCAGGTCGGGGGCGGGTGCCGGCCCGTGGAAGGTGGCCGTGGACAGGTCCCGGCGCACGCTCATCCGTCGGCCGTCGGCGAGCACCCGGGCGCAGCGTTCCCGGTCGGGGCCGGTGGGCTGCGGTGGTGGGCCGGTGTGGTCGTAGCGGACGGTGAGCGTGGGGCGGTCGTCCGGCGGGACGGCCGGCGCGAGCTCGGTGACGTGGCCGAGGCCGCGCACCCGCAACCCGTAGGCGTGCCGGTCGGTGGGACTGTGTGACATCGGTGGCTCCCGGAGACGTGCGCCGCGCGGGCAGCACCGGTCGGTGCCGCCCGCGCGGATCGGTGGTGTGGCGTGAGGCGTCTAGCGCTCGTGCGGTTGACGCGGGCGGACCGCCCTGGTCGGGATGACGCCCGAGTCGCCGTTGGCCTGCGGGCGGCCGGCGGCTGCGGCGGTCGACGTGACCGGTGGGTCGATGCCCAGCGCCAGGACGTCCCAAGCGCCCCAGAACGCGCCGGGCGACTCCACGCTGAACGTCAGCGAGAAGTTGATCTTACCGCCCGGTGGCAGGCCGCCCAGCGGCAGTGGGAGGGTCGCCTCGGTGTAGAAGCCGCCACCCGGGGGGTCCTGGGCCGGGAAGTCCATGGTCAGGTTGTTGACCGTGACGGTCCGGCCGTCGCTGAGCGTGATCGAGGTGGTCGGCAGCGCCGGGTTGCGCCAGCGCAGGTCGGCGAAGGGCGGGGTCGCCGACGACCCGGCCGGCGGCGGCGGCCCGTTGAGTTGGCTCAGGCTGGCGATCCGCAGCTTGACCTGGGTGGCCGGCGTGCTGGCCCGGTTGGTGAGCGTCCGCCTGATGATCAGTTGGCCGCGCCGGATCGGCGTCGGCGGGACGTACTCCCGGTTCGGGAACGCGCTCGCCGCCACGTCCTGGTCCAGCAGCGTGGTCTGGATCTGGCTGTTCACCTCGCGGGGGCCGACCGAGTTGCGGGGCGAGCCCGCGCCGACCGCCGACGGGACGCCGCCCTGGACGCCGCCGGTGTTGGTGACGAACCGGAAGTCGTTGGCGGTGTTCCCGGTGTCCAGCGGCTCACCGGCCTGCCGCAGCCGGCCGAAGATGTTCTCCACCGCCGGCGGGGAGGTGAAGGCCGGCAGCGGGCTGCCCCGGTAGAAGCCGGGGGAGGAGCCGGCGGCGTCGGCGATGGTGCCGGTACCCGGGGTCGCGGTGTCCGGGAACCGGACCCGCAGCCCGCCGACTGCGCCCAGCGAGCAGACCGGGCCGACCACGACCGTGCAGTCCCCGGCCGCAGGGTCGGCGGCCAGCGGCAGGTCCGGCGCGGCGATCGACCCGAGCGAGTAGTCCTCGGCGGCGACCAGGAAGCTCTGGCCGGGCAGCAGCGGCAGCCGGGTCGGCGGGACGGTGACGACGGTGCCGTCCGCCGCTTCGACCCGGATGCCCGACATCGGCATCGGGATCACAGTGGTGTTGTAGATGGTCACGTACTGGTCGAGTGGTCCGCCGATCCCGGACTGGCGGAACTGGGTGATCACCGCCTGCCCGGCCACCCCGGTCGCCTGGACGGCCACGAAGTTCGAGAAGGCCACCGCGTTGGTGTTCGTGGCCTCGTACCGGACCTGGAAGTTGTTGGTCCCGAACTGGGGCACCCGGACGCTGAAGGTGGCCCGGTTCAGCACCACCGGGAAGTTCCCGAGCAGCCTGGTCGCCCCCCCGGCGTTGGTGTTGAAGAGGCTCACCGAGCCCTGCGCCTCACCGGGGCCGATGTCGACGGTGAAGGTCACCTCGTCGGCGAAGCTCACCGACGTGTCGCTCACCGCGAGGGCGACGACGCTGCGCGCCTGGACCGTGATCCGGATCTGCTGCACGTCGGAGGCCCCGGCCGCGTCGGTCACCCGGATGTCCGTGCCGAAGGCGCCGACGGTGGTCGGCGTGCCCTCCAGGCTTCCGTTCGTGGAGTCGAGGGTCAGGCCGGGCGGCAGCGTGCCGGAGGCGATCGACCAGGTGAACGGCGCGGTGCCGCCGAGCACGGTGAGCCGCTGCGAGTACGGCGCGCCGACCTCGCCGAGCGCCAGGCTCGGCACCACGATGTCCGGCCGGGCGTTGATGGTGAGGACGACCAGCCGGCTGCCCACCCCGCCGGCGCTGCCGGTGACCCGGAAGATCACCGGGTAGACGCCGGCGGTGGTGGGGATGCCGGTGATCGCGCCGGTCGCCGGGTTCAGCGTCAGGCCGGGCGGCAGGGCGCCGGTGACCGGGCTCGGCACGACCGCGTACGTGTACGGCGGCACCCCGTTGGTGACCAGGACGTTGCCCAGGTAGGCGGCGTTGACGGTGCCCTCCGGCCCGGCGTAGGTCACGTTCGGCGACACGTCGATGGTGACCGGGTCCGACGGCGCCGACTCCGGTCCGGTGCCGACCGCGGTGCGGGCCGCCACCGTGAAGGTGTAGGTGGTCGCCGGGGTCAGGCCGGTCACCACGCCCGTGGTCGCCGGTCCCACCACCTGCTCCGGCTGCGGCACCCCGTTGATGTGCGGGGTGATCACGAACTGGGTGATCGGCGAGCCGCCGTCGGCCGGCCGGATCCAGCTCAGCGTGGCCGAGGTGGTGCCGGCGGTGAGGGCGATGATCGTCGGCGCGGCGGGCAGGGCGATCGGCACGGCCACCTTCGACCGGGGGCTGGCCGGCCCGGCGCCGACGCCGTTGACGGCCGCCACGGTGAACGTCCACGCCCCGCCGGCCGGGGAGATCCGCACCGCGCGGCTGGTCGCCGACGCGTCGAACCTGGTCGCCTTGCGCGCCTTGCCGTCGCGGTACGGCGTCACCACGTACCCGGTGATCCGGCTGCCGTTCTCGGCGGGTTTCTTCCAGGTGACGGCGGCGAGGTTGCCGCGCTTGCCGACCTTCGGCTGTTTCGGCGCGGCCGGCTTGGCGGCCGTGGGCCGGGCCGGGTCGGCGGCGCTGTGTGACCCGACGACCGGCGCCGGTTTGGCTCTGGCGGCGACCGGCGCGGGTTCAGCCTCCCCGCCCGGGGCACGCGCGGACGCGGTGGTGGTCACCATCGCCGACGCGATCAGCGTGATGGCAAGCGCTGATCCCGTCAGCGTCCGGAAACGACGCGACGTTGACATACGACTCCTACCCTTGAAGCAGAACAATGCTGTTTTTTCGTGGCGGCGCGCCCCCGGTCACTGCTGGTGAGCGGGGTGCCCTCGGTCCTGCGACGCCCGCCGAAGGGCGAAATCGCGAACCCGTATCGCATTCAGGGTAATTGATTGTTTTGTAACGTCTTTATATAGCACGTTCCAGGCTGGTGAGGCAGCGTCGTGGGCGGCGTCGACCGTGAGGCCCTTTTCGGAATCACCGGCCTCGCGCCTTTAACGAGCCGGATCACAATTGGTTACTGTCGTGCATCGGACGTTTCTTGTTCGGGCACGACGAAGGGTCCCTCCGGACGCCTGCGGCGCGGGAAGGGACCCTTCGTCGACGTGCGGGCGGGGGTTACCCCGCGGTGGCGGCGAGGTGCTCCGCGGTGGCGGTGGCGGTCGGGGCGGGGAAGCCGTAGCGCTCGGCGTGCTCCGGGTCGGCCGGGTCGATCTGCCGGAGGCCGGCGTCGGCGAGCCGCTTGTTCACCTCGTCCAGGCGGTCGCGGACCAGCGTGGCCTCCTCCTCGGTGACCCGGCCCCGGTGCGGCTTCCCGGCGTGCTCGACGGTGCCGTAGTCGATCTTCTCGGTGGCCTTGCGGGCGGCCTTCGGTGGGCGGACCCGCTCGGCGGTGCGCAGCACCTGCGCCATCGGGGTGTCGGTCGCCATCGAGTCGAACTCGCTGGCGGTGAGCGCCACCCGGCGCGGCTCGCCGTCGGCCGTGTCGTGGATCTCCACCACCGCGACGTCCAGGGCGGCGTCGTCGATCGCCTCCACCTCGGCCGGGCTGATCTCCACCTGCACGGGCCCGGTCACCAGGTCAGGGTGCTCCAGCACGACGACGCGCACCACGTCGCCGTCGCCGGTGAGGACCGTGCCGCTGAAGTCGGAGACGTGGATCGTCTTCTTGCCCATGCGCTGAGCTTCTCCTGTCGGGAAGTGGCCGATGCCGGAACGCAGAAGAACCTACCCGACAGGTGTGCGAAAACCCCCGCTGGAGCGCCCGGGTGTGTCGGCATCCCGCGCGGTTCCGTGGTGGCCCGTCTGGTGTCAGCAGGTGCCGAGGTGGCGGCAGTCGGCGGGGTTCGGCGGGCGTCGGTTCAGCACGACCCAGGAGCGGTTGACGCCCCCGCGCCCGGCCCGCCCGCTCGGGTACGGGGCCTGCATGGTCGGCGTCACATCGACAGACATGGCTGGCCAGAGCTGCCCGGTGTCGCGTTTTTGCAGGTCAATCGACTTCTTCAGCATGAGAAACACCGTCCCAGGAAAAGGTGTCCATGTATGGAATTAGATGTGACGCACGGTGCTCGCGTCAGGTTCCCGGGATCGGCAACCGGATCACGAATCGACAGCCATCGGTGATGTTCGCTACCTGTACCCGCCCGCCGTGCGCTTCAACCAACCCCCGCACGATCGCCAGACCCAACCCGCCCGACCCGTCACCGCCCGGCCCCACCGCGACCGTCACCCCGGCGGCCGGGTCCGGGCCGGCGGCCGGTGGGGGCGGGGGCGTCCGGGCCGACTCGCCCCGGAAGGCCACGTCGAACAGGCGGGGCAGGTCGGCGGCCGGAATGCCGCCGCAGGTGTCCGCCACCGCCAACCACGCGTCCCCGCCGTCCTGCCCGCCCTCGACCGTGACCGTGCCGCCCGGCGGCGTGTAGCGCACCGCGTTCACCAGCAGGTTCCCCACCACCCGGGCCAACTCCGGCTCGCCGGCCAGCACCGTCGGCCAACCCGACTCCGCCGCCACCAGCCGGATCCGCCGGGCGGCGGCCAACGGCGCGGTGGTCGCCAGCGCGTCGGAGACCACCTCGCCCAGCGGCACCGCCGTCAACGACAGCCGCAGCGCCCCGGCGTTGATCCGGGACAGCTCGAACAGGTCGTCCACCAGCCGGGTCATCCGGTCGGTCTCCACCCGGATCCGCCGGTGGTACTCGGCCACCGTCACCGGGTCGGCCACCACCCGGTCCTCCAACGCCTCGGCCATCGCCCGCAGACCGGCCAGCGGGGTCCGCAGGTCGTGCGACACCCAGGCGACCAGGTCCCGCCGGCCCTTCTCGATCCGCCGTTCCCGCTGCCGGGCCTGGTCGGCCCAGACCGCCGCGGCGGCCAGCCGCCGGCCGAACAGCCAACCCACCGCCAGACTGACCACCGCCGCCGCGGCAACGGTGATCAACACCACCTCCAGGTCGTGCGGGGAGAGGAACATCGCCTCGGCGACCACCGCCACCCCGGCCACCACCGCCGACACGGTCAGCACCAGCAGCACCCCGATGTGCGCGGTGACCGACCGGCCGCGCAACGCCCGCAACGCCGCCGCGCCGAGCAGCCCCACCCCGAGCGCCGCGCCCAGGGCGGTGGCGAAGATCAGCGCCAGGTCACGCATCGGCGGCCGGCTCGTACCGGTAACCCACCCCCCACACCGTGACGATCCGGCGCGGCCGGGCCGGATCGGCCTCGACCTTCTCCCGCAACCGTCGCACGTGCACGGTCACCGTCGACTGGTCGCCGAAGCTCCAACCCCACACCCGGTCCAGCAGCTCGGCCCGGCGGAACGCCCGCCCCGGATGCCGCATCAGGTGCGCCAACAGGTCGAACTCCCGCAGCGTCAACGTCAGCTCCCGGCCGTCCAGGGTGGCCGCCCGGGGTCCCGTCCGCACCACCAGGCCCCCGTCGCGCAGCACCTCGTCGGCCCCGCCGGCCGGCTCGCCGTCGGCCCGGCGCAGCACCGACGCCACCCGCAGCACCAGCTCCCGGGGCGAGAACGGCTTGGTGAGGTAGTCGTCCGCGCCCAGGCGCAGGCCGAGAATCCGGTCGGCCTCGTCGCCGCGCGCGGTCAACATGATGATCGGTACGCCGTCCGGCCGCTGCCGCAGCCGCCGGCACACCTCCAGGCCGTCCACCACCGGCAACATCAGATCGAGCACCACGAGCCGCGGCGGTCGCCGGGCCACCTCGGCCAACGCGGCGGCCCCGTCGGCGACGTGGTCGACCAGGTAACCGGCGTGCGTCAGGTAACGGCACACCACGTCGGCGACCGTCCGGTCGTCGTCGACCACCAGCACCCGTCGCGCCACCGGGCCACCTCCCCTACGGTCCGGACAGCGTACTGAGCGGACCCCGTCACCGGTCGGGCGACCGCGCGGACACCGGCCGCCGCCACGCGTACCGTGATCGACGTGCTGGACCGACGACTGCACCTGCACCTGGTGACCTGGCTCGGGCAGTGGCCGGCCGGGCCCGGACTGCACGTCGTCGGGTCGCCCCGGCGCAGCCGCCCCGCCTGGGACGGCCGGCTCCGCCCCGCGATCGGGGTGTCCGCGCCGGGCAGCGGGGTGCTCTCCGTACCGTCGGAGCGGGTCGCGGCGGTGCGGGCGCTGGCGGCCCGGCGGAGCTTTCCGCGCCTGCTGGCCGCGCTGCCCCGGGCCGTGGGTCACCCCGGCTGGCCGGCCCGCGACGCGGTCTTCCGGTGGACCGTCGCGCCGGCCGCGCTGCCGGACGCCGGCGGGTGGACCCGCCCGACCGACCCGGGCCTGCCGTCCTGGCTGCGGCTGTTCGACACCGACGTGCTGGTCGTGTGGGACGCCGACGGCCGCTACCTCGCCGGCGTCGGGATCAAACGACACGACCGGTACGGCCACGAGCTGGCCGTGGGCACCGTGCCGACCGCCCGGGGGCGCGGGCTGGCCCGTCGGCTCGTCGCCCAGGCCGCCCGCCGGGTGCTGGCCGACGGCGCCGTCCCGACGTACCTGCACGCGGTCGACAACGTGGCCTCCGCCCGGGTGGCCGCCGCGGCCGGCTTCCCCGACCGGGGCTGGCGGTCGTACGGGGTCTACCCCGACTGACCGGCGTCGGGTTTCCGCGTGCCGCCGGGCGGGGTAGAGGCGTGCCGGACGTCGACGACGGGGCGCGGACCGTGGATCCCGGGCCGGATCCACGGTCCGCCGCCTCTCTTCCCCCAGGTCCGAGGAGGTACCCGACCGGTCACCCCGGTGAGGTGACGCTATGTGTCCAGAATGCGGCGGGGCAACCGCTGAAATCCTGGTTTCCGATGTCCAAAAGTCGGCTTGACCTGCGACGATTCATGTTCCCGGTATCGGGGCTGTCGTTACGGAACGTACGACTGTGGGGACGGCGCGGGCCTTTCGGAACGCTGCGGGGACGGTGGGCGAGCATGGAGCTGCGAATGGTGGAGGTCGGGCGGGACGGCGTGACGCTGGCCCCGCTCGGTGAGCTCGACATGGCCACGGTCGGCGTGCTGGAGGAGGCGCTCACCACCGCGCTGAACCGGCCCGGCCTGCGGGAGTGCGTGGTCGACCTGGCCGGCGTCGGCTTCCTCGACTCCACCGGCCTGCGCGCGTTGATCGACGGCCTCACCCTCGCCCGGGAACGCGGCGTGGCGCTGCGGGTGACCGACCCGCAGCCGCCGGTGGCGCGGGTGCTGCGGATCACCTCCATCGGGCCGCTGCTCGGCCTGCCCGACGTGGTCACCCCCGACCCGCCCCGCTCCCGCCACCTCGGCGGCTGACCCCCTCCCTACCAGCCCAGGGCGTCAGCGGCCCTACCAGCCCAGGGCGTCGGCGGCGGCGTGGCCGTTGGCGTGACTCGCGCCGTACGTGGCGACGAAGGCGCGGACGCCGGCCGGCCGCCAACGCCCCGGCCAGCCCATCTCCACCACCGTCACCGGATGCGTGGCGGCCAGCGCCTCGACCAGCTCCGGGCCGCCCGGCAACCGCCACAGGTGCCGGGCGACCAGCACGATCGGCCGGTCCCCGGCGAGCGCCCGCAGGGCGGCCGGGTCGGTCGCGCCGGCCACCACCCGGACCTCCTCCACGTCGTCGGGCAGGTGCGGGCCGAGGCCCCACGGCACCCGCCCCTCGGCCAGCGTGGCGGTGGCGTGCGCCTGCACCACCAGCGCCCCGGCCAGCCCGCCCGGCGTGCCCTCCACGGTGACCGCCCGCCGCGCGACCGCGTACCCCAGCCCGGTGCTGGTGGCGGCGACCTGGCCGCCGACCCGGCCGGCGGGCGCGGCGGCGCCGGCCGGCGCGACGGCGCCGACGGCCGCGGCGGCCCGGGCGTGGGTGGTGAGGGTGGCGGCGCCGGTGGCGAGGGTGGCGGAACGGGCGGCGGCCTCCTCGACCCGGTCGAGGGTCAGCCGTCCGTCGCCGAGCGCCGCGACGATCTCCGCGACCACCGTCCCGACCAGCGCCGCGTCCACCCTCGCCCCGACACAGAGCAGGTCCGCGCCGGCCGCGAGGGCGGCCACCGCGGCCGGACCGACGCCGCCCGCCGCCACCACCGCGCCCCTCATCTCCAGCGCGTCGGTGACCACCGTGCCGGTGAAACCCAGCTCCCGGCGGAGCAGGTCGACCAGGACCGCCCGGCTGAAGGTCGCCGGCCCGTCGCCGGTCAGCGCCGGCACCCGGATGTGCGCGGTCATGATCGCCTTGGCGTCGGCGGCCACGGCCGCGGCGAACGGCGGCAGGTCACGGGCCCGCAGCACGTCCAACGGCACGTCGACGGTGGGCAGCTCCAGATGCGAGTCGGCGACGGTCGCGCCGTGCCCGGGGAAGTGCTTGGCGCAGGCGGCCACCCCCACACCCTGCAACCCGGCCACGGCGGCGGCGGTGTGCGCGGCGACCCGGGCCGGGTCCGCGCCGAACGACCGGGTGCCGATCACCGGGTTCTCGTCGACGCTGTTCACGTCCACCGTGGGGGCCAGGTTCACGGTGACGCCGACCGCGGCCAGCTCCGCGCCGATCGCCGCGTACACCTGACGGGTCAGGGTCACGTCGTCGACCGCGCCGAGCGCCGCGTTGCCCGGGTACGGGCTGCCGGTGGCGTGCGCCAGCCGGGTCACGTCACCGCCCTCCTCGTCGATCGTGACCAGCACGTCGGGGCGGGCGGCGCGCAGCGCGGCGGTGGCCGCCGCCACCTGCGCAGGGGTCTGCACGTTCGGGCCGAACAGGGTGAACCCGGCCAGCCCCGCGCCGGTCAGCTCCAGCGCCCACGCCGGCGGCGTCGGCCCCGGGTACGCGGCCAGCAGCGTGCCGAGCACGAGCCGGCGAAGTCCTGGGTCCAGGCCCACGTGATCTCCTTCCCTCGGGGTCGTCCGGGCTCCCGTCCGGCTGCCCGCCGTCGACGACGGGGCCGGGGCCCGGCCGACGACGGCGTTACGCTACGAACACTCCCCGCCCGGTACGATCAACACGCTCAACAGAACCAGAGGACGTGGCATGAGTTCGACGCGGCTGCCCGGCACCCCCCGCCTGTTGCGCGCCCTCAACGACCGCGCCGCCCTGGAGTTGCTGCTCGAGCAGGGGCCGCTCACCCGGGCCCGCCTCGGCGAGCTGACCGGCCTGTCCAAGGTCACCGCCTCGCAGCTCGTCGAGCGGCTGGAGGAGCGCGGCCTGGTCGCCCGGGTCGGCGAGCAGGCCGGCGGGCGCGGGCCGAACGCCCAGCTCTACGCCGTACGGCCGGGCAGCGCGCACGTGATCGGGGTGGACGTCGGGGCGGACCGGGTGGTGGCGGCCTGCGCCGACATCACCGGCACGGTGATCGGCCGGGTCGAGCAGTCCACCCGGGACACCGACGACCCGGTGGGCGTGGTGCACAACGCGGTGGTGCGGGCGGCCAGCGACGCCGCCGCCCCGCTGGCCAGCGTACGGCGGATCGTGCTGGGCACCCCGGGTCTGGTGGACCCGGCGACCGGGGACATCACCTTCGCGTTCAACCTGCCGCGCTGGCACCGGGGTCTGCTCGCCGCGCTCCGCGACGACCTGGCCACCCCGGTGGTCTTCGAGAACGACGTGAACCTGGCGGCGGTCGCCGAGGCGCAGTCCGGCGCGGCCCGGGGGATGACGGACTTCGTGCTGGTCTGGGTGGACGCCGGGGTGGGTCTGGCGATCGTGCTGGGTGGCCGGCTGCACCACGGCAGCAGCGGCGCGGCCGGCGAGATCGGCTACCTGCCGGTGCCGGGCGCGCCCATCCCGCGTGACGTCTCCCGCCGGGCCAAGCCGGCGTTCCAGCAGGTCGTGGGCGGTGAGACGGTCCGCGCGGTGGCCGGTGAGCACGGCTTCGCGGCCGACGACGCGGCGGCGGCGGTACGGGCGGCGGTCGAGGCCGGCGACGCCGGTGGCCCGCTGCTCGACGAGCTGGCCCGCCGGCTGGCCCTCGGGGTGGCGAGCACCTGCGTGGTGCTCGATCCGCCGCTGGTGGTGCTGGCCGGCGAGGTGGGCCGGGCCGGCGGGACGGCCCTGGCCGAGCGGGTGCAGCACGAGGTGGCCGCGATCACGCTGGTCCGGCCGAGGGTGGTGCCGACCGGGCTGAGCGACGAGCCGATCCTGCGCGGGGCGTTGCGCACCGCCCTGGACGCCGTCCGGGACGAGGTGTTCGGCTCCACCGTCGGGTAGGGGGCACCGGCTCCGCATGTGAAGGAATTCTTCACCACGATTCCGTACGCTGCAAGGTGTTGCCAGTGATCCCGGTCGCCCGTGAGGTGCCCCGGGACGGGCACGTGGTTGGATGGCCGGGTGACTGCTGAGCTGATCCCCGGCGCGGACGGCGCCGCACCCGCACCACCGGCCGTGGACGAGGATCTGGTGGTCAACCTCGACGGCGTCGGCGTACGCCGGTCCGGCGCCACGCTGCTACGCGACGTCGACTGGCGGGTCGAGCTGGACGAGCGCTGGGTGGTCCTCGGCCCCAACGGCGCCGGCAAGACCACCCTGCTCAACCTGGCGTCCGGACGACTCCACCCGACCACCGGCGTCGCCCACGTGCTCGGCGAGCGGATCGGCCGCACCGACCTCAACGAGCTACGCACCCGCATCGGCCTCACCACCGCCGCCCTCGCCGACCGCATCCCCGGCGAGGAGAAGGTCACCGACGTGGTGGTCACCGCCGCCTGGTCCGTGGTCGGCCGCTGGCGGGAGAGCTACGACCCGGCCGACGAGGGCCGGGCCCGCGCGCTGCTCGGCCAGCTCGGCGTCGCCCACCTCGCCGACCGGGGGTACGGCACCCTCTCCGAAGGCGAACGCAAACGGGTCCAGATCGCCCGCGCGCTGATGACCGACCCCGAGCTGCTGCTGCTCGACGAGCCCGCCGCCGGCCTCGACCTCGGCGGCCGGGAGGACCTGGTCGCCCGGCTCGCCGAGCTGGCGTACGACCCGGACGCCCCGGCGCTGGTGCTGGTCACCCACCACGTCGAGGAGATCCCGCCGGGCTTCACCCACGCGCTGCTGCTGCGCGACGCGGGCGTGGTCGCCCAGGGGCTGCTCGGCGCCACCCTGACCAGCGACAACCTCTCCAAGACCTTCGGCCTGCCGCTGGTGGTGGAACGCTCCGGCGAGCGGTTCACCGCCCGCGCCGCCTGACCCGCGATGCCCCAGACCCGGGTGGTCGTCGTCGGCAGCGCCAACATGGACCTGGTCGGCGCGGCCCCCACCCTGCCCCGGCCCGGCGAGACGGTGCTCGGCAGCGACTTCGTCATGGTCCCCGGCGGCAAGGGCGCCAACCAGGCCGTCGCCGCCGCCCGCGCCGGCGCCTCCTGCGCCTTCCTCGGCGCGATCGGCTCGGACGCGTTCGGCGTCACCCTGCGGGCCCGGATCACCGCCGCCGGCGTCGACACCCGACACCTGCGGGTCAGCTACGGCACGTCCGGCGTCGCCCTGATCATGGTCGACGCCGAGGGCGAGAACACCATCCTGGTCGCGCCCGGCGCGAACGCCACCCTCACCGGGCTCACCGAGGACGAGCTGACCTGCGTACGGGAAGCCGACGTCCTGGTGGCGCAGTTGGAGATCCCGGTCGAGACGGTGACCACGGCGGCGCTGGCCGCCCGCGCCGCCGGCACCCGGGTCGTCGTCAACGCCGCGCCGGCCCGGCAGGTCCCGGCGGAGCTGCTGGCCGCGGTGGACGTGCTGGTGGTCAACGAGGTCGAGGCGCGGGCCCTCACCGGTCGGGGCCGCGAGGACCCGCGCGCCCTGCTGGAGCTCGTCCCCCGGGCGGTGCTCACCCTCGGCGGCCAGGGCGCCTGGTACGTCGACCGGGACGGCGCCCACGAGCACGTGCCGGCGTTCGTCGTGGATGTCGTCGACTCCACCGCCGCCGGTGACGCCTTCACCGCCGCCCTCGCCGTCGGCTGGGGCGAGGGACGCGACCTGCCCGACGCGGTCCGCTGGGCCGCCGCGGCCGGCGCGGCCTGCGTCCGCAAGCTGGGCGCGTCCGTGGCCCTCCCGCACCGCCCCGAGATCGACCAGCTCTACGCCGGCTGACCCGTCACCTACCGACCGCCCCCAGCGCGGCTTCCGGGTCGGCGCGGCTTCCGGGTCAGTCCGCCGGCTCGTCGGCGCGGCGTTCGCCCCGGCGGCGCAGCATGCCCAGCCCCGGAATGCCGGCCACCGCGAGTTTCAGGTCCCGGGTGACGTCGAGCAGGTCGTGCAGGTCCGGGCCGACCCGGTCCAGGGTGGCCAGGATCGGCAGCACGTCGGCGGTCAGGTGCTCCTTCAGCTTCGGCAGCTCGTCGACCAGCCGGATCGCGGCCGTCACCTCCTCCTGGCTGAGCTGCTCCACGAACCGGGCGGCCATCGGGGCGGCCCGGCGCAACGCCGGCTCGTACGCCGACAGCAGCTCCCCGGCGACGGCGGCGGCGGCCCGCGCCGTCTCCACCGTGCCGGCCGCCCGCCCGGCCACCGCCCCCGCCTCCGCGACCACCGTCCCCGCCCGTGCCGCGACCGTCTCCGCTTCGCTGACCACGGTCCCCGCCCGTGCGGCCACCGTCTCCGCTTCGGTGACCACCGCTTTCGCGCGGGCCGCCACGGTCTCCGCGTCGGTGACCACGGTGGCGGCGGACGAGGAGACCGCCTCGGCCCGCTCGACCACCCGGTCGGTACGGTCCAGGGTCTCCTCGACCCGGTCGACCACCGCCTCGATCCGGTCCGCCACGGCGTCGATCCGGGCCACCAGCGCCTCCACGCTGTCGAGCACCGCGAAGGCGCGGGCCGGGACGGCGGCGAACGAGGCCGCGGAGCCCCACGCCTGGTCGAACGCGGAGCGGGTCAACCCGAACACGGCGGTCGGGCGGGGGAGGGGGATCGCCATGCAGACCAGTGTGCGTCGTACCGGCCACCACCGCCGTCCGGGCCACCACCGCCGTCCGGGCGGACGCCGCTCACCGGTCGCCCCGCTGCTCGACGGCCCGCTGCACGGCCCGGTAGATCTGCCCGAACCGCAGCGCGTCCGATGAGCTCAGCAACAGGATGTCGTGCCCCAGGTGCCGTACCCACAGCTCGTGCACCCGGTCCCCACGCTCGTACGAGCGGTCCAGCCAGCCCAGCGGCAACTCCAGGAACGGGGCGAGCACCAGCGCGCCCACCGCGAACGCCGCGATGACGATCAGCGCCACCGTCCAGTCGCCCCGGTCCTGCGCCGCCGCCCCGAGCACCGACACCACGCACACCACCGCCACCAGCGGCGGCAGGGAGAGCAGCAGCACCAGCACGCCCCGGCCCAGTTTGCGGGACCGCTGCGCCGCCGTGGTCCGCCCGCGGGCGTGCCAGACGTACGAGACGTCGGCCAGCCACAGTGTCAGCCCCTCCACCTGGATCGACTCGGAGGTCACCTGTACCGTGTCGTCCTGGTAATAGAGAGTCATCTTTCCAGTGAACCCTGTCGACGGGGCCGTCGGCACCCCCGTCGCCGACTGAGTGGTTGCGCAGTCGACACCCCGGCCTGACACCCTGTAACGATGACGAGCAGATGGCGGGATCTCGGGGTAGCGCTCGGCGTCCTGACCGGACTGGGCGCGCTGACTGTCGTGCCGGCCATCGTGTCGGCCGGGCTACCCACCGAGGGGCCACCACTGACCCGACCGGTCGACGTCGGGCACGGCGTACGGATCGACCCGCCACCCGGCGCGCGGTTGGACGTCACCGACTCCCGCCCCGGCGCCGGTGAGGTGGTCCTGCGCACCGCCGACGGGCTGCGGATCCGGCTCACCGCGGTGGCGTACCAGGGTGACCCGGAACCCTTCACGGCGCACGCCCGGCACCGGTTGGCCCGCGACGAGCTGCTCCGCCCGGCCGGCCGCCCCGAGCCGCTGCGCGCCGCCGGGCTGCGCGGCGAGTGGGGGCCGCTCACCGGCGAGCAGCCCGCATGCTACGCCGTGCTCACCGGCCCGGAGGTGGCGGTCACCGCGCTGGTCACCCCGGTCGACGGCTGCGCCGAGCTGCCCGCCCCGGTCCGGGCCGCGTTGACCGGCCTACGCTCGGACCCGTCGTGACCCGCCCGTACTCGCCGGCCCGTACCCCGGTGTTCTGGCTGCTGGTGGCGGTGGTGACGGTGGGCGCGGCCGGTCCGCTGCTGCTGCTCGGCTTCGGGGCCTGGGTGGCCCCCCGGTCGGCGCTGGCCGCCGTGCCGCCGCTGGCGGCCTACGCCGCGTTGAGCCTGGCGGCGCTGCGCCGGCTCGACCAGCTCGGCCGGCGGCCCTGGTGGCTGGTGCTGCTGGCGTTCGGCTGGGGCGGCACCGTCGCGGTCCTGGTGGGCGCGCTCGCCGGCTACACCGGGGACGTGCTGCTGGCACAGCTCACCTCGCCCGGGTTCGCCGCCGCCTGGGGGCCTGCGCTGGTCGCGCCGACCACCGAGGAGACCGCCAAGGGCGCCGGGGTGCTGCTGCTCCTGCTGGCCGCCCGACCGCACCTGCGTACCCCGTTCGCCGGCGCGTTCTACGGCGCGGTGGCCGGCGTGGGATTCGCCACCGTCGAAGATCTCGGCTACGCCCTCGCCGTCGCCGACGAGACCCTGCCCGACCACGCGGCGGACGCGCTCCGCGTCGTCGCCCTCCGGACCGTCGTGCCCGGGCTGGTCAGCCATCCGCTCTTCACCGCCCTGGTCGGGGCCGGCATCGGGTACGCGATGCTGCGCGCCGACCACCGTCCGGTCCGCCGCTGGGCGGCGCTGGCCGGGGCGTACGGCCTGGCCTGGCTGGCCCACGCGGCGGTCAACTCCCCGCTGGCGTTGCGCAGCACCGAGCTGCTCGACCGCCTGCCCACGATCTCGCCGATGGCCGGCTACTTCCTGGTGATCGGCGTCCCCGGAGCGGGCGCCTGGTACGCCCTGGCCGTGCTGCGCCGCCAGGAGGCGCTCCACCGCACCACCGCCCTGACCGCCCCGGCCGACCTTTCCCCCGCCCCGACCGCCCCGATCGCTCGGACCGACGCGCCCGGCACGTGGAGTCCGTCCCTGTCGTCCTTCGTCCTGCCGCCGTCCTTTGTCCTGCCGTCGTCCTTTGTCCTGCCGTCGTCCTTTGTCCTGCCGTCGGGGCCGTCCCTGGTCGTTCCTCCGGCGGGGTTGCCACCGGTCGTCGGACCGTCGTTCGCCGTCGCCACCCCGACCGAGGCCGCCCTGCTCGCCACCGTCTGGACGAGGTTCCGGACAGTCCGGGCGTTCCGCCGGGAGCACGGCCGTCCCGCCGCCCGCGCCCTGCGTCGCCTGCACACGGTCCAGCTCGCTTTCCTGGACCCGCTCCCGCCCCATACTGCCCGGCAGGCCCGGCTCGACCTGTCGGCTGCCCGTACCCGGCTCGGTGAGCTGACCGGCTCGGTCGAGGGGCCCACCGCGCCGATCCGGCCGGCGGCTCCACGCTGGCTGGTGCCGGGGGCGGTCCTGCTCGGTGTCGCCGGGCTGGCGCACTGGCTGGTGCCGGCGCTGGCCGCCCTGGTGCTCGCCCACCGTCAGCAGCGTCCGGCGCCGTTGACGGTCGCGGTCGCCGTCACCGGGTACGTCTGGCTGACCGGGATGTTGCTCGCCCTGCTCTACCCCGGCGGAGCCTGACCCAGCCAACGGCCAACGGGGGCCAGCGGGGAGGGGCAGCGGTCAGCGGGGAGGGGTCAGCGGGCAGTGGGCGGAACGGTAGCCCAGCCGAGCGGTGGGCGGCGGGAGCCGGGGAGCAGGTCTGTCGACAGCACGCTTTGGAGCTGCCCCAGATATGGGGCAACCGGGGGTGTGCACCGCAACCGGCGCTGGAGCCTCATGCGCGGCGTGGATCACGTGGCGTGGCGTGCGTGGCGACGCGTTGCCCATGGCGATGCGCGGCCTGGCGTGCGCGGCGTGGTCGCGCGGCATGGGCAGGCGTCAGCTTGAGTGGCACCGCGATCAGGGCGAACGTGTGCCGCACGCGTGCGGCGGCTTGGGTGGCGTAGATGGTGCGGG
Organism: Micromonospora sp. WMMD882; assembly: GCF_027497255.1. Classification (NCBI taxonomy): domain Bacteria; kingdom Bacillati; phylum Actinomycetota; class Actinomycetes; order Micromonosporales; family Micromonosporaceae; genus Micromonospora; species Micromonospora sp. WMMD882. The sequence continues at coordinate 2,996,420 of NZ_CP114903.1, read as the reverse complement.
AGCGGCTGAGTGGCATGGGTGGCGAGGAGGGGCGTGGGCGCCCTGGGCGGCGTGGATGCGATGTGCGGCGGTGGGCGGCGTGGTGCGACGTGCGCGGCGTGGTGCGACCTGCGCGGCGTGGTGCGACCTGCGCGGCGTGGTGCGACGTGCGCGGCGTAGGCGGTGACGATGCGGCGGTGGGCGGCGTGGTGCGACGTGCGCGGCGTGGGCGGTGACGATGCGGCGGTGGGCGGCGTGGTGCGACGTGGGCGGCGTGGGCGGTGACGACACGGCGTGGGCGGGGCTGGGTGGCGTGGCTTGCGCGGTGGTGCGGCGCGCGGCGTGGGACCAGCCGGGACCAGCCGGGCAGGGTGGAGACGCCGGTGGTGGTGAGCAGCGCCCACGCCTCGCCGCCCGCCCGGCGCCCCGACGCCGGCGGGTACCGCGGTGTGGCATGGGCGCACGGACGGGGCAGCTCCAAAGGAAGTCTCCAGCCCTACCGTCGCCAGCCGGCGCGGCCCGACCAGGCCGGGCCCGCGCCGGCCACTTCACGGATATGGGGGTATCGCCGGCCAGCGATGCCCCCATATCCGTGAAACGAAGTTGATCACGTGACCGGGGCCGACCCGGCCGGGACACACCGGCGCCCGGCGCCCGCTGCCCGGCGCCCGCTGCCTGTCAGGAGTCAGCGGCGGCGGGCGGGCTGGTCGCGTTCCATGGCCCGTTGCAGCGCCCGGTAGATCTGCCCGAAACGCAGCGCGTCGGCGGTGTGCACCAGCCGCACCGGCTGGCCCCGCCAGCGGATCCAGATCTCCCGTTGCCGGCTGCCCCGGGCGTACGAGCGGTCCATGAGCTCGAACAGGACGTCGGCGACCGGGCCGACCGCGAGACCGACCAGCACCGACGCGCCGACGATGGCGATGGTGACCGTCCACGACCGGTGCAGCCACACCGCGAGCGCGACGCCGAGGAGCGCGGCGACCAGCGGCCCGGCCATCGCCGCGCCGATCGCGCCCCGTCCGGCGAGCACCCGCCAGGACCGGCTGCCCTTCTGGTGCCAGACCTGGGTGATCTCGGCGAGCGGGAAGACGCGTCCGTCGACCCGGACGGCGGTCGAGGTGACCTGCACCGACCTGTCGTCGTAGAACATGACCATCGCGACTCCCGGTGGCGGGGGCTGGCACCAGACTACTGTCCCAACGAGCCGGGCCGTAAGGTTGGCACGCGACTTCGACGAGGAAGTGAGGGCAGCGTGGGCGAGTTCGTGCGGCTGGAGACCCAGGGCGGCATCGGCACCATCCGGCTGGACCGGCCGCCGATGAACGCGCTCAACACCCAGCTCCAGGAGGAGCTGCGGGCCGCCGCCACGGCCGCCGCCGCCGACCCCGAGGTCCGCGCCGTCATCGTGTACGGCGGGGAGAAGGTCTTCGCCGCCGGCGCGGACATCAAGGAGATGGCCGACATGTCCTACGTGGACATGGCGCAGCGGGCGGCCGACCTCTCCAGCGCGCTCGGCGCGTTCACCCGGATCCCCAAGCCGGTGGTCGCCGCGATCACCGGTTACGCCCTCGGTGGCGGTTGCGAGCTGGCGCTGGCCTGTGACTGGCGAGTGGTGGCCGAGGACGCCAAACTCGGCCAGCCGGAGATCAGGCTCGGCATCATCCCGGGCGCGGGCGGCACCCAGCGGCTGGCCCGGCTGGTCGGCCCGGCCCGGGCCAAGGAGCTGATCATGTCGGGTCGGATGGTCGACGCGCAGGAGGCGCTGCGGATCGGGCTGGCCGACCGGGTGGTGCCGGCCGCCGACGTGCACCTGGCCGCCATGGAGCTGGTCAAGCCGTACCTGGACGGTCCGGCGCAGGCGTTGCGGGCGGCGAAACTGGCCGTCGACGGCGGCCTCGACATGGATCTGGGCTCCGGCCTGGCGTGGGAGAGCCAGCTCTTCGCGGCGCTGTTCGCCACCGAGGACCGGCGCGAGGGCATGGCCGCCTTCGTCGAGAAGCGCAAGCCCCGCTTCACCGGCCGCTGACCGGGGCGGCGCGCCGAGGAATCTTCACGTCCACGTGACCGACGGGTAACCTCGGACCGGCCACGTGACGGGAGAGGGGCGAGGAATGACGGAGCGGATCGAGGGGCACGGCGGTGAGCTGGCGCTCGCGGCGCTGCGCGCGTACGGCGTACGCGAGATGTTCACCCTCTCCGGCGGGCACGTCTTCCCGCTCTACGACGCCGCGCACACGACCGACTTCCCCGTGTACGACGTGCGGCACGAGCAGTCGGCGGTGTTCGCCGCCGAGGCGGTGGCCAAGCTCCAGCGTCGCCCCGGCCTCGCCGTGCTCACCGCCGGCCCCGGCGTCACCAACGGCATCTCCGGCCTGACCAGCGCCTTCTTCAACGCCTCCCCGGTGCTGGTGCTGGGGGGCAGGGCGCCGGCGTTCCGCTGGGGCTCGGGCAGCCTCCAGGAGATGGACCATCTCCCGCTGGTCCGGCCGGTCACCAGGCACGCCGAGACGATCTTCGACACCGACGGCATCCCCGGGGCGGTGGCCGCCGCGCTGGACGCCGCGCTCACCCCGCACCGCGGGCCGGTCTTCCTCGACGTACCGCTGGAAGTGATCTTCTCGACCGGCGAGGCGGACCTGCCGACCGGCGCGGCCCCCGCGCCGCTGGCGGCGGACCCGGACGAGGTCGCCCGGACGGCCGAGCTGATCGCCGGCGCGCAGCGGCCGGTGATCGTGGCCGGGTCGGACGTGTGGGCCGGCGGCGCGGTGGACGCGTTGCGGGCGGCGGCCGAGGCGCTCGTCGTGCCGGTGTTCACCAACGGCATGGGGCGCGGCGCGCTCCCGCCGGAGCATCCGCTCGCCTTCGCCAAGGCCCGGCGGGCCGCCCTGGGCGGCGCCGACGTGGTCGTGGTGATCGGTACCCCGCTGGATTTCCGCCTCGGCTTCGGCGACTTCGGCGACGCGCGGGTGGCGCACGTCGTCGACGCGCCGAGCCAGCGCGCCTCGCACGTCGAGACGGCCGTCTCGCCCGCCGGTGACCTGCGGCTGATCCTCACCGCGCTGGCCGACCACTCCGGCGACCGGGTCGACCACGCCGACTGGGTCGCCGAGCTGCGCGTCAAGGAGGACGCCGCGAAGGCCCGCGACGCCGCCGAGCTGGCCGCCGACAGCGACCCGATCCGCCCCGGCCGGGTCTACGGCGAGCTGCGCAAGGTGCTCGCCCCGGACGCCATCACCATCGGCGACGGCGGTGACTTCGTCTCGTACGCCGGCCGTTACCTGGAGCCGGCCCGGCCGGGCACCTGGCTGGACCCGGGCCCGTACGGCTGCCTCGGCACCGGCATGGGGTACGCGATGGGGGCCCGGATCACCCACCCCGACCGGCAGGTCTGCGTGCTGCTGGGCGACGGCGCGGCCGGGTTCTCGCTGATGGACGTGGAGTCGCTGGTCCGGCAGAAGCTGCCGGTGGTGATGGTGGTCGGCAACAACGGCATCTGGGGGCTGGAGAAACACCCGATGCGCGCCATGTACGGCTACGACCTCGCCGCCGACCTCCAGCCGGAGCTGCGCTACGACCAGGTGGTGACCGCGCTGGGCGGGGCCGGCGAGACGGTGGCGAAGGCCGCCGACCTGGGGCCGGCGCTGGAACGCGCCTTCGACGCCGGGGTGCCGTACCTGGTCAACGTGCTCACCGACCCGACCGACGCGTACCCGCGCTCCTCCACCCTCGCCTGAGGCGAAAATCGTCAGCGGCTTCCCCGCGCGCGCCGTAGGGTCGGGCCGTGGCACGACGGAAAAGTGTCATACCCGTCGTCCATGCTGCGTGCCGACATCTGCGCCACGACACGGGGGAGTTGTTGTCCATGACCCATGCCATCCGGGCTGAGGGGTTGGTCAGGCGTTTCGGCGCCACCACCGCGCTCGCCGGAGTCGACCTGGCGGTGCCGAGCGGGACGGTCTTCGGCCTGCTCGGCCCGAACGGGGCCGGAAAGACCACCACGGTACGGGTGCTCGCCACCCTGCTCCGCGCCGACGAGGGGCACGCCACCGTCGCCGGGTACGACGTCGCCCGGGACGCCCACCGGGTCCGCCAGGCGATCGGACTGACCGGGCAGTACGCCTCGGTGGACGAGGCCCTCACCGGCGCGGAGAATCTGCTGCTCATCGGCCGGCTGCTCGGGCTGCGCCGGTCGGACGCGAAGGCCCGCGCCCGGCAGTTGCTCGCCGACTTCGACCTGACCGACGCGGGCGACCGGTCCGCCAAGACCTACTCCGGCGGGATGCGTCGGCGGCTCGACCTGGCCGCCAGCCTGGTCGGCCGCCCGCAGGTGCTCTTCCTCGACGAGCCGACCACCGGGCTCGACCCGCGCAGCCGCACCGAGCTGTGGGAGATCGTCCGGGGTCTGGTCGCCGACGGGGTCACCGTGCTGCTCACCACGCAATACCTGGAGGAGGCCGACCAGCTCGCCAGCGAGATCGCCGTGGTCGACCACGGGCGGGTGATCGCCCAGGGCGCCCCGGAGGAGCTGAAGGCGAAGACCGGCGGGCAGACGCTCAGCGTACGGCCCGAGCGGGCCGCCGACCTGCCGACCGTGCTCGCCATCGCCGGGCAAGTCACCGGGCACGCCCCGGAGGTCGCCCAGACCACCGTCACCGTCCCGGTGAACGACTCGTCGGTGTTGCCGGCCGTGGTGCGCCGGCTCGACGAGTCCGGGGTGGCCGTGGCCGAGCTGGCGCTGCGTGGGGCCAGCCTCGACGAGGTCTTCCTCTCCCTGACCGGCCACCGGGCCGAGTCGGAGACCCCCGCCGACGCCGAGCTGGAAGGCACCCTGGCATGACCGCCGTCACCGCGCCCGCCCCGCTGGCCCCGACCCGGCGGCCCGGCCCGGTCGCCGGGCTGTCGCACACCGTCACCCTGGCCTGGCGGAGCCTGGTGCAGATCAAGCACAACCCGGCGGAGTTGCTCGACCTGAGCATCCAGCCGGTGATGTTCGTGCTGCTCTTCACGTACGTCTTCGGTGGGGCGATCGCCGGCTCCCCGGGCGAGTACCTCACCTTCGCGCTGCCCGGCATCATCGTGCAGAACGCGTTCTTCGCCACCATGACCACCGGCTTCGGCCTCAACAACGACCTCACCAAGGGTGTCTTCGACCGGCTGCGGTCGTTGCCGATCGCCCGGTGGGCCCCGCTGGCCGGGCGGATCCTCGCCGACACGGTCAAGCAGGCATGGTCGGTCTCACTGCTGATCGGGGTCGGCGCGATCCTCGGGTTCCGGCTGCACAACGGCCCGCTCGGGCTGGTCGGGGCGCTCGCCCTGCTGCTGGCCTTCTCGCTGGCGGCGGCCTGGGTGTCGGTGCTGGTCGGGGTGATGGTCAGCGAGCCGGAGAAGGTGCAGATCTTCGGGTTCATGGTGATCTTCCCGTTGACCTTCACCAGCAACGCCTTCGTGCCCACCGAGACCATGCCCGGTTGGTTGCAGTCCTGGGTGGAGGTCAACCCGGTGACCGTGCTCGCCGACGCGCTGCGCGGCCTGCTGGTCGGTGGTCCGGTGGCCGCCCCGGTGGTCCAGTCGCTGCTCTGGGGCGCCGTGCTCACCGCGGTCTTCGCCCCGCTGGCGGTCCGGGCGCTCCGCCGTCGGGTCTGACCGGTCGAGCGGTCCGGGTCGGGGCCCCCGGGTCAGGCGGTCTGGTCCGGGTCGGGGCGCCGGTCGGTGGTGTCGGCCCGGCCCGGTTCCGGCCGCCGGTCGGGGGCGTCCGTCGGGTCGGGGTCGCGCAGCTTCTCCTCGCGTCGCCGCAGGTCCTCCTCCCAGCGCCGGAACAGCTCCTCGTCCTGCTTCCGCGTCGACTCGTCAAGGGACTTCAGGAACTCGGGGTTGTCGTCCGGGGCGACCGGCCCCCGACGCGGGGCGGCGGGGCGTGGCGCGTCACCGGCCCGGACGGGGCGACCGGCGACGAACCAGCCGGCCGCGCCGAGCAGCGGCACCAGCAGGATGGCCAGCACCCAGACGAACCGGGGAGCGCCCCTGACCTTGTGCTTGTCGGTGGAGAGGCAGTCGATCAACGCCAGCGAGGCGAGGACCACCTGGATCACGAAGAGGAGAAGGAAGACCCGGACCATTCCCCAATCATGACGCACTCCGAGCAGGTCACCACAGGGTCGGCGACACGAGCGCCACGCCGAGCACGGCGTACCCGGCGGCGGCCAGCGCGACCAGCGACAGCCGGGGGCCACCGGTGCGGGCCGGGCCGGTCCCGGTGGCGCGGGGCCAGCAGACGGTGACCGCCGCGCCCCAGACGAGCAGGGCGAACACGGCCGCCAACGCGCCTGCCACCCCGCCGGCCGCCAGGGCCAGCCGGACGGTCAGCACGGTGACGACGGTGAGCGCCAGCGCGGTCCGTCGCCAGGCGAGCCGGGTCCGCTCGGGTTGCAGCCCAGGGTCGGCGCTCACCGGAACGCCGCTCCTTGCCCCGCGCGGCGGCTTCCCACCGGCCGCCGGCCGCCCGCCAGCGCCGTCGCCCGCGCCGGGCCGGTCACGAGCGGCCGACCGCGCGGACCAGGACCGCCACCACCAGCAGCGTCGCGCCGAGCCCGACCAGCAGCGCGAGGACGGCCGGGAACCGGGACGCGGGCAGCTCCTCGCCCAGCCGGATGGCCCGTTCGGTACGCGCCCAGTGGTCCACCGCCCGGACGGCCACCGTCCCACCGAGCAGCAGCAGCGCGATCGCGATCACCTCGCGCAGGTGGTCCAGGGGCAGCGGCGGCAGGAACTGGGCGGCGGCGAGCCCACCCGCGATCAGCGCCAGCCCGGTGCGCAGCCAGGCCAGGAAGGTGCGCTCGTTGGCCAGCGAGAACCGGTAGTCGGGACGGGTACCCACCGTCCGGATCTCCTGCGGGTCGAACCACCGCCTGATCGCCTGCCACACATCGTCATTATCAGGTCGACGCCGGACGTAGCCTGGACCGATGACGGATCTTGACGCCACCACCCTGCGCGACGCGTACGACAGGCAGCTCCGGCCGGACGTCCCGAACCCGGTTCCGGACGGGGTGACCGTCGAGCGGGACGGCCCGTTGACCCGGATCGTCGGCCTCGACCACCGGGGCTTCCTCACCTACCGTGACCTGGGCGGGTTGACCGGGGACGAGCTGGACGCCCTGATCGTCCGCCAGCGGGAGCTGTTCCGCGCCCGCGGCGAAGCGGTCGAGTGGAAGCTCTTCGGCCACGACCAGCCGGCCGACCTGGCCGACCGGCTCCGGGCCGCCGGGTTCGTGCCGGAGGACCCGGAGACCGTCGTGGTCGGCGCGATCGCCCCGCTCGCCGCCGCCGTCCCGGTGCTGCCCGACGGGGTACGCCTGCGTGAGGTCGCCGACCGAGCCGACCTGGACCGGATCGCGGCCATGCTGACCGAGGTCTCCGGCGCGGACCGCAGCCACCTGGCCGACGGGCTGGCCCGGGAGATCGCCGCCGACCCGCAGTCGGTCACCGTGGTGCTGGCCGAGGCCGGGGAGACGGTGGTCGCCGCCGGCTGGGTGCGGTACGTGCCCGACACCGGCTTCGCCACCTTCTGGGGTGGCTCGACCCGGCCGCAGTGGCGGCGACGTGGCGTCTACCGGGCCCTGGTGACCCACCGGGCGCGGCTGGCGGCCCAGCGGGACCGCACCCTGGCGCAGGTGGACGCCCTTCCGACGAGCCGGCCGATCCTGGAGCGGCTCGGCTTCGTCCCGGTCACCACCACCACGCCGTACGTCTACACTCCGTGATCATGGGGGAGTCGCTGACCGCCGAGGAGAGGCTGATCCTCAGGGCCGGCGCGTTCGGCGCGGTCTACCTGGTGTCGAACGCCGATCCGGGACTGCTGGGCATGATCCGGGAGAGTTTCGCCGCGTCCGGCGTGATCATGGACGCGCAGGGGGTGGTGCGGCAGGCGCTCACCTCCGGTCCGCTGCCCAGGTTGCCGCAGGGTCCGGCGGCACAGGTCGAGTCGGCTGTGCTGACGACGCTGGGGCAGGCGCTGGCGATCCTGCGGGCGAAGGCCCCGGCCGAGGTGGCCGCGTACCGCTCGGTGGTGCTGACCGCCGCGGACCGGGTGGCCCGCGCGCACCGGGGCGTGGACCCCGCCGAGCAGGCGGCGATCGAGCGGGTCAGAACGGTGCTCGACAGCGCGCCCTGAACACGAGCCCCGCCTCGCCCCGCCCCGCCCCGCCTCGCCCCGCCCCGCGCCCGTCCCGCCCGTCCCGCCTTGTTGTTTCGTGGAAGTGGGCCTGTCCTGGCCGCCGGATGCCGCGATATCGCCGAAACCGGGGGCGGTCATGCCCGCCGAGGGCGTTCCTCGGGGGCGGGGGCCGGGGACGGCGGTCGTCCGGCTGACGCCCAGAGGGTCCGGACGGCGCGCCGGACGCAGGCTTCGCGCAGCCCACCGCAGGCGCACCGGTGCCCCGTCGGGGGTGTTCCCAGGCACGGCCACCCGACCCGCCCGGGGTCGGCGCGCCGGGCCCGGTCGGCCGGTAGGCCCCAGGCAGGGCGGGCCGCCGCGTGAAGGTCACGCGGGCGCGCGTCGTCCGGCTGACCTGACATGTCATGACACCTCCCGGCTTGAGACGGTAACCGGTGATCATCATTCGAGTGAGCTGAGTCACGCTGAGCCCCCCGAAGGGGAATGCTACTGACAGGTAACATGGCGGTACGGGCAACTGCTACACAGCCTGCGGTTGACCGGCGTCCCGGAAGGCGCGAGGCTGCGCCCGAAGGGCCGGGCGGGGCCACGTCCAGAGATCAGGCGGGGCTCCGGCCAGAATGGGGCGAAGGTCGCGCCCGACACCGGGCGGGGCCCGCCTCGCCCGACACCGGGCGGGCAGAGCCATCACCACCACAGGAGGGGTCGTCGAAGCGCGATGAACATCGTCGTACTCGTCAAGCAGGTGCCCGACTCGGGCGCGGACCGCAACCTGCGCAGTGACGACAACACCGTCGACCGCGGCTCGGCGAACAACGTCATCAACGAGATGGACGAGTACGCCATCGAAGAGGCGCTGAAGATCAAGGAAGCGCACGGTGGCGAGGTCACCATCCTGACCATGGGGCCGGACCGGGCGACCGAGTCGATCCGCAAGGCGCTGTCCATGGGGCCGGACAAGGCCGTCCACGTGTTGGACGACGCCCTGCACGGCTCCTGCGCGGTCGCCACCTCCAAGGTGCTCGCCGCCGCCCTGGGCACGCTCGCCGCCGACCTGGTCCTCTGCGGCGCGGAGTCGACCGACGGCCGGGTCCAGGTCCTGCCGCACATGCTCGCCGAACGGCTGGGCGTGGCCGCGCTGACCGGCGCGCGGAAGCTGACCGTCGACGGCGGCACGCTGACCGTCGAGCGGCAGACCGAGGAGGGCTACGAGGTGGTCACCGCCTCGACCCCGGCCGTGGTCTCGGTGTGGGACACCATCAACGAGCCGCGCTACCCGTCGTTCAAGGGCATCATGGCGGCCAAGAAGAAGCCGGTGCAGACGCTCTCCCTGGCCGACCTGGGGGTCGCGCCGAGCGAGGTCGGCTTCGACGGCGCGACCAGCGCCGTGGTGGAGCACAGCAAGCGTCCGCCGCGCTCCGGCGGCGCGAAGATCACCGACGAGGGGGACGGCGGCGTGAAGCTCGTCGAGTTCCTCGCCACCGAGAAGTTCGTGTGAGGGGTCCGGACATGTCTGAGGTTCTCGTCGTCGTCGAAGCCACCCGGGAGTTCGGCGTCAAGAAGGTCACCCTGGAGATGCTCACCCTCGCCCGCGAGCTGGGCACGCCCGCCGCGGTGGTGCTGGGTGGCCCCGGCGCGGCCGAGGCGCTGACCGCCACGCTCGGCGAGTACGGCGCGGAGAAGGTCTACGCGGCCGAGAGCGAGGAGATCGACGGCTACCTGGTGGCCCCGAAGGCCACCGTCGTCGCCGAGCTGGTCCGGCGGACGCAGCCGGCCGCCGTCCTGCTGGCGTCCAGCCAGGAGGGCAAGGAGATCGCGGCCCGGCTGGCGGTCAAGCTGGACAACGGCATCCTCACCGACGTGGTGGCCCTCGCCGCCGACGGCACCGCCACCCAGGTCGCCTTCGCCGGCTCGACCATCGTCACGTCCCGGGTGACCCGGGGGCTGCCGCTGGTCACCGTCCGGCCGAACTCGGTCAACCCGGCGCCCGCCGCGGCGACGCCGGCGGTCGAGCAGCTCACCGTGGCGGTGACCGACACCGACAAGCTCGCGAAGGTCGTCGACCGGGTCGCCGAGCAGAAGGGCTCCCGCCCCGAGCTGACCGAGGCGTCGGTCGTCGTCTCCGGCGGCCGGGGAGTCGGCAACGCCGACAACTTCAAGCTGGTCGAGGAGCTGGCCGACCTGCTCGGCGGCGCGGTAGGGGCGTCCCGGGCCGCCGTCGACTCCGGCTACTACCCGCACCAGTTCCAGGTGGGCCAGACCGGCAAGACGGTCTCCCCGCAGCTCTACGTCGCGCTGGGCATCTCCGGCGCCATCCAGCACCGGGCCGGCATGCAGACCTCGAAGACCATCGTCGCGGTGAACAAGGACGGCGAGGCGCCGATCTTCGAGCTGGCCGACTTCGGCGTGGTCGGCGACCTGTTCAAGATCGTTCCGCAGAGCGCCGAGGAGATCCGCAAGCGCAAGTGAGTCCCACCGCCGCCCCGAGCGGGTCGGCGGAGAACCGGACGGGGGTCGCGGAACGTCGTTCCGCGACCCCCGTCGTGTCGTCCCGGCCGTACGGGAAGGGAGCTGATCGGCGGGCCGGGGAGCTGATCCGGCCCGCCGATCAGCCCGTCAGGGTGCCCCGCAACAGGCTGTCACCGGAGTGGGCGGTGTCGTTGTCGTACTGCTCGGCGGAGACGTCCACCACCGAGTACCGGTCGAGGTCGACGTTCGGAGGCAACGGTAACAGCGCGTCGGGCCCCTCGCCGAGAACGCCCACCGAGAACATCTCCATGGTCTGCGGGTCGATCAGCCACACCTCGTGGTAGCCGGGGGCCTCGGGCAGGTTCGACACGTGCAGGTGCAACCGGCCGTCGGCGAACACCCGGGCGTCCCCGCTGGCCTCCGGCGGCGTCGGCCCGTACGCGGACAACGGCGCGCTGGCCAGCACCCGGGGCGGCGGTTCGGGGGCGTCGGGGCGTACCACGGTCAGGGTGCCGACGACGCCGACCGCCGCGGCGGCGGCGGCGGTCAACGCCGTGCCCACCCAACGGGAGACCCGGCGCGGTCGCCGCGCGGCCCGAGACCGCACCGGCCGTGCGCCCAGGGAGCCGGGTCGCGCGTCGGGCGGGTCGACCGGCTCTGGGCCGACGGGGCGTGGGTCGGTGGGTCGTGGTTCGGCGGGTCGTGCGCCGATGGAGCCCGGGCCGACGGAGCCCGGGTCGACGGAGCCCGGGTCGGCGGGTCGTGGGTCGACCGGCCCGGGAGCGGCTGCCGTCGCCGGGGCGTCGTCGTGGGCCCGGGTCAGCGACGGCAGCGCCTGCGCGGCGGCCACCTCGGCGGCGATGGCGTCCCAGACCGGCGCGGGCGGCGCGGGCAGGTCGCGCAGCGCCTGCGTCTCCGCGCCGATCCCGGCGACGTGCCGCAGCGCGTCCAGCTCGGCCCGGCACCGCGCGCAGGTATCGAGGTGGTGGTTCTCGCCGGCGTCCGACTCGTGCTCACCGAGCGCCAGAAATACCAGCCGGTCGTGCTCCAGGTGCTGTCGCACCGTCCACCTCCCATCGACGTTTCAGGGTCGCCATGCCACGGCGGATGTGGCTCTTGACCGTGCCCAGCGGCACTCCGGTCACCGTCGCTATCTGCTGGTGGGTCAGGTCGTCGAAGAACGCCAGTTCGAGCATGCGGCGCTGGTCGGCGGGGAGGCGGGCCAGCTCGTCGGCGATCACCAGCCGGTCCACCACCCGGTCCGGGTCCGGTCCGGTCGACTCCGGTTCGGGTAACTGCCGTACGGTCTCGACCGCTCTGGTCTCCCGGGCCGCCACCCGCAACCGGTCCACCACCTTGCGCCGGGTGATCCCGAGCAGCCAGCCGACCAGCGAGCCCTTCGTCGGGTCGAACGTCTCCCGGCCCAGCCAGGCCGCGACGAACGCCGCCTGGGTGACGTCCTCGGCGTCGGCCCGGTTGACCAGCGTGCTGGTGGCCAGGTGGAACACCGACCGGCCGTACCTGTCGTACGCCTCCCGCAGCGCGGCCTCGTCGCCGGCGCGGAACCGTTCGGCCAGGTCGTCGTGCCGGGGAGGCCCGGTGTCGGATGTCTCCGCCGTCACCGGGCGGGAAACCTTACGTGGGGCATGCCCGACTGTAACCCCCGCTCCTGTGCGGTCGACGCCTGCGCCTGCCGGTCCCGTGCCCGCGACCCGGCGGCCCGTGCCTGCGGCGCGGTGGCCCGTGCCCGGGGCGATCGCGTCCGTGCCTGCGGCGCGGTGGCCCGTGCCGCAGGCGATCGCGTCCGTGCCCGTGGCCATCGCACCACCCTCCGGTCGGGCGCCGGCGTTCCCGCGCTCACCCGGGTTGTTCGACGCCGGACCGCCCGCCGGATGCGGACCGGGCGGAGAAAAAGAAAACCGACCTGCCCGCATCCGGCCGGCGCGGCGTCGTCGTAACCCGTCGTACAAGCCAGGCCTGGCGAGATCGGCACTTTCCGTAGCGAGATCGGTTCCCACCATCAGGAGGAACAGCCATGCAGGTCACGTACTTCCGTCGGGTCACCGCGGGCGCCGCGGTGGCCGTGGCGACGTTCGCCGGCGTCAGCGCCGTCACCGCCACGCCCGCGTACGCCGCCACCTCCCAGGTCTCCGTGGTGCACGGCATCCCGGACACCCCGGTCGACGTCTACGTCAACGGCGAGAAGACGCTCGACAACTTCCAGCCCGGTGACGTGGCGGGCCCGCTGGACCTCGCCGAGGGCGCCTACGACATCGCCCTGACCAGGCCGGGTCAGCCGGTCGGCAGCGCGATCCTCAGCGTGGACGACGCGCAGGTGCCGGGCGGGGCGAACATCAGCATCGCCGCCCACCTCGACGCCAACGGTCAACCGAAGATCACCCCGTTCGTCAACGACACCGCCAAGGTCGACGCGGGCAAGGCCCGGCTGATCGTCCGGCACACCGCCGCCGCCCCGGCGGTGGACGTCCGGGCCGGCGGCGAGCCGGTGTTCGAGGACCTGACCAACCCGAACGAGGCCAAGGCGGACGTCGACGCCGGCGCCGTCTCGGCGGACGTGGTGCTCGCCGGCACCGACACCGTGGCGATCGGCCCGGCCGAGCTGAACCTGGCCGAGGGCACCGCCACCGTCGTGTTCGCGATCGGCTCGGCCGAGGGCGACAACCTGGAACTGGTCGCGCAGACCATCGAGGGGTTGCACTCCGCGCCGAACGGGGTGCCCAGCGGTGACGGCGGCCTCGCGGCCACCGGCCCGGCCGCCTGGTGGTACCTGCTCGCCGGGGCCGGCGTGCTGCTGCTGGTCGGCGGCGGCGCGCGGACGGTCGCCGTCCGGGTCGGCCGCCGGTGACGGTGCGCAACCGCGGCGCGCTGGCGGCGATGGCCGCCGGCGCTGCCGCGCTCACCGTCGCCACGGTGGTCGCCTGCCGCGCCCGACCGGCGGAGAACGTCGGCGGCGCGGACGTCGAACGGCTGGCGAGCCCCACGTCGACGGCGCCCGCCCCGGCAGCCCCCCGGATCCCGGTGGCCACCGGTGACCTGCCGAGCGTCGCCGCCGCCACCGTCCCGCCGGTCCGGCTGCGCATCCCGGCGATCGACGTCACCGCCACCGTGGACCCGGTGGGCGTGGACGCGGGCACCGGCGAGTTCGCCGTGCCGCCCAGCGTGGACGAGGTCGGCTGGTACCGGTACGGCCCCGGTCTGGAGGCCGGGCGCGGCTCCATCGTCGTCGCCGGGCACGTGGACAGCGCCACCCAGGGTCGAGGGGCGTTCCACCGGCTCCGGGAGCTGGACCGGGGCGACACCGTCACGCTCACCGGCCGGGACGGGACGGACCGCGCGTACCGGGTGGTGGCCCGCGAGGAGTACGACAAGACGAGGATTCCGCTGGAGCGGTACTTCGCCCGCGACGGCGAGGTCCGGCTCACCCTGATCACCTGCGGTGGCCCGTTCGACGCCGAGGCCCGCCGCTACCGGGACAACGTCGTGGTCACCGCCGTACCGGCCTGACCCGCCCGCGCCGGCCCCGGCCAGGGACGCGGGCCGGGCCCGCGCCGGCCTCGGCCAGGGACGCAGGCACAGGGACGGATACGCTGAACGCGATGGCATACCTGGATCACGCGGCGACCACCCCGATGCTCGACGAGGCGCTGGCGGCGTACACCGCCGCGGCCCGTGACGTCGGCAACCCGTCGTCCCTGCACGCGGCGGGACGGCGGGCCCGCCGTCGGGTGGAGGAGTCCCGGGAACGGGTGGCCGCCGCGCTCGGCTCCCGCCCGTCCGAGGTGGTCTTCACGGCCGGCGGGACGGAGAGCGACAACCTCGCGGTCAAGGGGATCTTCTGGGCCCGCCGGGACGCCGGCCGGGACCGGGTCGTCTCCAGCGCCGTCGAGCACCACGCCGTGCTCGACGCGGTGGACTGGCTGGTCGGCCACGAGCGGGCCGGGGTGGGCTGGCTGCCGGTCGACCAGGCCGGGCGGCTCGACCCGGAACGGCTGCGCGCCGAACTGGCCGAGCACCCCGACCGGGTGGCCCTGGTGACGGCGATGTGGGCGAACAACGAGGTCGGCACCGTCCAACCGGTCGCCGAGCTGGCCGCGGTCGCCGCCGAGCACGGGGTGCCGTTCCACACCGACGCGGTCCAGGCCGTCGGGCAGGTCCCGGTGGACTTCGCCGCCAGCGGGGTGGCCGCGCTGACCGTCACCGGCCACAAGCTCGGCGGCCCGACCGGGGTGGGCGCGCTGCTGCTCGCCCGGGACGTCTCGGCCACGCCGTTGCTGCACGGCGGCGGCCAGGAGCGGGACGTCCGCTCCGGCACGCTCGACACGGCCGGCATCGTCGCGTTCGCGGTCGCGGTGGAGACCGCGGTGAAGAACCAGCAGGAGTACGCCGCCCGGGTGGCCGCCCTCCGCGACGACCTGGTGGAACGGGTCCGGCGGGCGGTCCCCGAGGCGGTGCACAACGGCGACCGGTCCGACCGGCTGCCCGGCAACGCGCACTTCTCGTTCCCGGGTTGCGAGGGGGACGCGCTGCTGCTGCTGCTGGACGCCCAGGGCATCGCCTGCTCGACCGGGTCGGCCTGCTCGGCCGGGGTGGCCCAACCTTCGCACGTCCTGCTGGCGATGGGCGCGGACAACGACCGGGCCCGCTCGTCCCTGCGTTTCTCGCTCGGTCACACCTCGACCGCCGCCGACGTGGACGCGCTGGTCGCCGCGCTGCCGGCCGCCGTGGAGCGGGCGCGTCGGGCCGGCGCGATCCGCTCCGCCCGCGGCTGACCCGCCGCCCGCCCCGGGCTGACCCGCCGCCGCCCGCCCGGCGTACCGGCAGCGGCTACCCTCGACGAGGGGAAGGGAGTGTGCCGGTGAGGGTCTTGGCAGCGATGTCCGGCGGGGTCGACTCGGCGGTGGCCGCCGCGCGGGCGGTGGAGGCGGGGCACGACGTCACCGGCGTGCACCTGGCGCTGGCCCGTAACCCGCAGACCCACCGCACCGGGGCGCGCGGCTGCTGCACCCTGGAGGATTCGCGGGACGCCCGCCGCGCCGCCGACGTGCTCGGCATCCCGTTCTACGTGTGGGACATGGCCGACCGGTTCCAGGAGCACGTGGTCGACGACTTCGTGGCCGAGTACGCGGCCGGTCGTACCCCGAACCCGTGCCTGCGCTGCAACGAGAAGATCAAGTTCGCGGCGGTGCTGGACCGCGCGGTAGCCCTCGGGTTCGACGCCGTGGTCACCGGCCACCATGCCCGACTCGGCCCGGACGGGCTGCTGCGGCGCAGCGTCGACCTGGCCAAGGACCAGTCGTACGTGCTGGCCGTGCTCACCCGCGCGCAGCTCGACCGGTCGATGTTCCCGCTCGGCGACTCCACCAAGGCGCAGGTGCGCGCCGAGGCGGCCCGGCGGGGGCTGGCCGTGGCCGACAAGCCCGACTCGCACGACATCTGCTTCATCGCCGACGGCGACACCCGGGGCTTCCTCGCGGAGCGGCTCGGCGAGACGCCCGGCGACGTGGTCGACGCGGTCACCGGCGCGGTCGTCGGCAGCCACGCCGGCGCGTACGCGTACACCGTCGGCCAGCGGCGTGGCCTGCGCCTGGACCGGCCCGCCCCGGACGGTCGTCCCCGCTACGTGCTCTCCATCACCCCGGTGACCAACACGGTCACCGTCGGCCCCGCCGAGGCGCTGGAGGTCGACGAGGTGGACGCCGAGCGGCCGGTGTGGACCGCCGGTCCGCGCCCCGACCACCCGATCGAGTGCGAGGTGCAGCTCCGCGCGCACGGCAACGTGGCGCCCGCCACCGTCACCGTCACCGTCGACCGGCTGCGGGCCACCCTGCGCCGCCCGGTGCGGGGCGTCGCCGCCGGTCAGGCCGTCGTGGCGTACCGCCCCGACCCGGCCGGCGACGTCGTGCTCGGCTCGGCGACCGTACGATCCTGAGCGTCCGCGCTGCCCGACGGGCCCGCGTACCCGTCGGAGGGGTTTCTCCCGGACGGCTCGGGTTACCCTGTCGGCCGTGACTGATCAGCAGGTGTGGCCCTGGCCCCGTGGCGCGGCGACCGGGATCGGCTCGCTGCCCGGCGTCGACGTCGCCGAGGCGCAGCGCATCGTCCTCGGTGAGCTGCCCGCCCTGCCCCACCTGCCCGAGCTGCCGGCCCGGGGCCCCGGCGCGGACCTGATCGGCCGGGGCGCCGGGCTGCTGGTCGAGCTGCCGGTCGAGCTGTACGCGGCCCGCTGGCGGATCGCCCCGCGCCCGGGGCGGGACCTGCGCCGCGCCCGGGACCTGATGGAGCGGGACCTCGACCAGCTCGCCGAGCAGGCCGAGGAGTACGCCGGGCCGGTCAAGGTGCAGGCGGCCGGCCCGTTCACCCTGGCCGCCGCCCTGGAGCTGCCGATCGGCGGCCGGCTGCTGCGGGACCCGGGCGCGGTCCGGGACCTCACCGGCTCGCTCGCCGAGGGGCTGCGCGGGCACGTCGAGGCGGTCACCCGGCGGCTGCCCCGGGCCACCGTGCTGCTCCAGCTCGACGAGCCGTCCCTGCCGGCGGCGCTGGCCGGTCGGGTCCGCACGGAGAGCGGGCTCGGCACGTACCGGGCGGTGGAGCCGGAGGTCGCCAGGTCGACGCTGCGGACGGTGCTCGGGGCGGTCGGCGTGCCGACCGTCGTGCACTGCTGCGCGCCCGACGTGCCGCTGGAGCTGATCCGCACGGCCGGGGCGGCCGGCGTCGCGTTGGACCTCGCCCTGGTCACCGACCTGGACCCGCTCGGCGAGGCGATCGACGCCGGCCTGGGGCTGCTGGCCGGGGCCGCGCCGACGCTGCCCCCGCCGGCCGGTCGCGCGCCGTCGTCGGCGCAGGTCGCCGACCGGGTACGTCAGCTCTGGGACCGCCTCGGCTTCCCCCGCGCCCGACTGCCGGAGCAGGTGGTGGTCACCCCGGCGTGCGGCCTGGCCGGGGCGACCCCCGGGTACGCGCGGGACACGATGACCGCCTGCCGGGACGCCGCCCGGCGACTCGCCGAGGAGTAGTTTTCCTGTCGTACCCGGCGGGCAGGATGCCCGGCATGATCGGACACCTTCGCACCGTCGTCGTCGACTGCCCCGACCCGCGGGCCCTGGCCGGCTTCTACGCCGAGCTGACCGGCCTGACGGTCGCCGAGGACGAGTCGGACGACGGTTGGGTGACGCTCGGCGGCCCGCCCGGCCGGCATCCCCGGATCGCCTTCCAGCACGCGCCCGACCTGCGCCCGCCGGCCTGGCCGGACCCGGAGCGCCCCCAGCAGTTCCACCTGGACGTCCAGGTGGACGACATCGAGGTCGCCGAGCGGCAGGTGCTCGCGTTGGGCGCCCGGCGGCTGCCGGGTGAGGGCGACGACTTCCGGGTGTACGCCGACCCGGCCGGTCACCCGTTCTGCCTGGTCTACCAGTAGTCGCCCCGACCTGGCGGGGGCGGCCCCTCGCGGCGGCGACGACCGCGCCGTTCGGGCGGCGGGCGCTCGCGCCGGGCGTTTGCGTCGGGCGGGCAGGATGGTCGTCGTGATCGACACCACCGCCCGCCGGGCCGGCTCCCTGTACGGACTGGCCTACGGGGACGCGCTGGGCAAACCCACCGAGTTCCTGACCGTCGACGAGATCGTCCGCCGCTACGGCCCGGGCGGTCCCCGGGCGCTGACCGGTGACCCCGCCCTGGTCACCGACGACACCCAGATGGCGCTGGCGGTCGCCTGGGCGCTGCGGGACGCGCCGACGCTGACCCCGGAGGCGGTCGAGCCGCTGCTGCGGCGACGGTTCGTCGACTGGTCGGTCAGCCCGGAGAACGACCGCGCCCCCGGCATGACCTGCCTGCGGGCCTGCGACGGGCTGGCCCGGGGGCTGCGCTGGCAGGAGGCGACCCAGGCCGGCTCGAAGGGCTGCGGCGCGAACATGCGGGTCACCCCGGTCGGCCTGCTCGACGTCGACGACGACACGTTCGCCGGGCTGGCCCAGTTGCAGGCCGGGCTGACCCACGGCCACCCGACCGGGCTGGCCGCCAGCGAGCTGACCGCGTACGCCGTCCGGGCGCTGCGCGCCGGCGTGCCCCTGGCGGAGCTGCCGGACGAGCTGGTCGGGCACGCCCGCCGGCAGCGCCGGGTCTACCGGCACGACTGGCTGGGTGACCTGTGGCAGCGCCCGGGGGCGACCGACCCGGCCGAGTTCATCGCCCGCGGCTGGGACGAGTGCCTGGCCGTGCTGGCCCGGTTGACCCGGGCGCTCGCCGGCCCGGACGACGGCGGCGACCCGTGCCGGCTCACCGGGGAGGGGTGGATCGCCGAGGAGGCGCTGGCCACCGCCCTGTTCTGCGCCGTACGGCACGCCGACGACCCGGTGGCCGGGCTGGCCCGGGGCGCGACCACCGCCGGTGACTCCGACTCGATCGCCGCGTTGGCCGGCGCGTTCCTGGGCGCGGCGCACGGCATGGCCGCCTGGCCCGCCGACTGGGCCACCCGCATCGAGTACGCCGACCAGCTCGCCCTCCTCTCCACCAGGTAGGCGACCAGGAGGTTTCCGGGGCC
Source organism: Micromonospora sp. WMMD882 (assembly GCF_027497255.1). Lineage (NCBI taxonomy): Bacteria > Bacillati > Actinomycetota > Actinomycetes > Micromonosporales > Micromonosporaceae > Micromonospora > Micromonospora sp. WMMD882. Next base: position 2,977,242 of record NZ_CP114903.1, on the reverse strand, counting down.
GGGTCCGGGCGCGGAAACCTCCTGATCAGCGGGGCGGTGTCAGGGGAGGAGGGCGTGGAGGGCGGGGTCGCAGACGCCGGCCCGGGTACGGAACGCGTCGGCGTCGATCCGGACCGGCTCGGACAGGTCGAGGAAACTGTCGTGGTCGGCTCGGGGGTCCCAGTCCCGGGTCGGGATGCGCACGTGGTCGTCCCGGTGGCTCTTGTCCTGGCTGGTGATCCTGAGGACGTCCGCGCCCCGGCGGTCGGCCCGCAGCACCAGGCAGGGGCGCACCTTCGCGCCGGTGCCGTCCGCGTACGGCACCTCCGCCCACCAGATGTCGCCCCGGCGGGGCGTACCGGCGTCGGTGGAGCGACGGTCCCGCGGACGCGGCGCGACGTCCGGGCGGCCGGGGCGGCGGCGGTCGGGCCGACCGCGACCGGGGCGGCGGCGGTCGGGGCGGCCGGCGTCCGGGCCGTGCCCGACGCGGTGTCGCCAACCGCTCCACGCCCAGCCGGCCGCCACGGCCGCCAGCACCGCCACCGTCCAGAGCAGCCACTCCGGCATCGGATCACCCCGCCTTCCCGCTGGTCACCCACCGGGCCACCGGCGCTGATTGTCCCACCCGCCCGATACGGTGCCGGGGTAGCGTGATCGGCGAGGTCGCGGGGTGTCCGCGGGCTCACGGCGTGGAGGGTCGCAGGTGTCCGAGGAAGCCATCCCCCAGCAGGTCAGCCCGGCACAGGCGGCGGCAGCGGGGGGTGAGCCGCCGGCCGACGTCAGTCAACGACACGCCACCCTCGCCCAGGAGCTCACCGACCACCAGTACCGCTACTACGTGCTGGACGCGCCGACCGTCAGCGACGCCGAGTTCGACAAGCTGCTGCGCGAGCTGGAGTCGCTGGAGGACGAGTACCCGGCGCTGCGCACCCCGGACTCACCCACCCAGCGGGTCGGCGGCACGTTCTCCACCGACTTCGCCCCGGTCACCCACGCCGAGCGGATGCTCTCGTTGGACAACGCCTTCGCCGACGAGGAGCTGGCCGCCTGGCACGAGCGCGTCGTGCGGGACGCGGGCGGTCCGGCCCCGTACCTGTGCGAGCTGAAGGTCGACGGTCTGGCGATCAACCTCACCTACGAGCGCGGCCGGCTGGTCCGGGCGGCCACCCGGGGCGACGGGCGCACCGGCGAGGACGTCACCGCCAACGTCCGCAGCATCCGGGACGTGCCGTCCGAGCTGGTCGAATCCGCCGAGTTCGGTCCGCCGCCGGCCCTGCTGGAGGTGCGCGGCGAGATCTACTTCCCGGTCACCGGCTTCGCCGACCTCAACGCCGGCCTGGTCGAGCAGGGCAAAGCGCCGTTCGCCAACCCGCGTAACGCCGCCGCCGGCAGCCTCCGCCAGAAGGACCCCCGGGTCACCGCGTCCCGCCCGCTGCGGCTGGTGGCGCACGGCATCGGCGCGCGGCGCGGCTTCCAGCCCACCGCCCAGTCCGAGGCGTACGCGGCCCTGCGCTCCTGGGGCCTGCCGACCAGCGACCGCTGGCGGGTGGTGCCCGACCTGGCCGGCGTCACCGACTACGTCGCCCACTACGCCGAGCACCGGCACGATGTCGAGCACGAGATCGACGGGGTGGTGGTGAAGGTCGACCCGGTCGCCATCCAGGGCCGGCTCGGCTCGACCAGCCGCGCCCCACGCTGGGCGATCGCCTTCAAGTACCCGCCGGAGGAGGTCAACACCAAGCTCCTCGACATCAGGGTCGACGTCGGGCGCACCGGCCGGGTCACCCCGTACGCGGTCCTCGCCCCGGTCCTGGTGGCCGGGTCGACGGTGGCCCAGGCCACCCTGCACAACGCCCGTGAGGTGGCGCGCAAGGGCGTGAAGATCGGCGACACGGTGGTGCTGCGCAAGGCCGGCGACGTCATCCCCGAGGTGCTCGGCCCGGTGATCGAGCTGCGCCCGGAGGACGCCGAGGACTTCGTCATGCCCGACCACTGCCCCAAGTGCGGCTCGCCGCTCGCCCCCGCCAAGGAGGGCGACGTCGACATCCGCTGCCCCAACTCGCGCACCTGCCCCGGGCAGTTGCGGGAGCGGCTGACCTACCTCGCCAGCCGCAAGGTGCTGGACATTGAGGTCCTCGGCGAGAAGGCCGCGGCGGCCCTGCTCGACTCGGACGTGCTCACCGACGAGGGCGACCTGTTCGACCTCGACGCGGACCGGCTCGCCCGGGTGCCGTTCTTCGTCAACAAGGACGGCAGCCTGGGCAGCAACGCGGCCCGCTTCCTGGCCAGTCTGGCCGAGGCGCGGCAGCGTCCGCTCTGGCGGGTGCTGGTGGCGCTCTCCGTCCGGCACGTCGGCCCGACCGCCGCGCAGGCCCTGGCCCGGCACTTCGGCTCGATGGAGAAGATCCGCGCGGCGAGCGAGGAGGAGCTCTCGTCGGTCGAGGGGGTCGGGCCGACCATCGCGGCGAGCCTGGTCGAGTGGTTCGCCGTCGACTGGCACGTCGCGCTCGTCGACAAGTGGGCCACCGCCGGGGTACGGATGGCCGAGACCACCGGCGACGACGGGCCCCGCCCGCTGGAGGGGGTCACCGTGGTGGTCACCGGCACCCTCGCCGGATTCTCCCGCGACCAGGCCGCCGAGGCGGTCCAGTCGCGGGGCGGCAAGGTCAGCGGGGCGGTCTCGAAGAAGACCGGCTTCGTGGTGGTCGGCGAGAACCCGGGGTCGAAGGCGGAGAAGGCGGCCAGCCTGAAGGTGCCGGTCCTCGACGAGGACGGCTTCCGGGTGCTGCTCGACGCCGGTCCGGACGCCGCCCGGCAGGCAGCACGCCAGGAGGAGTGATCCATGCCGCTGGGGCTTGCGGCCGGCTGGTGGCGTATACCAACTTAATTACGACTACGACCGATTCGCGGTCGTCCTACCGGGAAACTCCGCACCGGAGGCGTTACATGGTGAGCACGGCGCGGCACCGGGCCACGCCGGGCACGTCGGGGCAGCGGCCCCGCCGAGTCACCCGGACCGACACCCCTGGGAGGTGCGATGGACGCCGCGGACCTGCGGAACGCCGTGCCCCCCGCACGGGTGGGGCCGTTCTTCGGGTTCGTCTGCGCGACCGTCGTGCTGGCCGTCGTGCTGGCCGTCCAGCCGCTCGGCGCGTTCACCGGTGACCTCCCCGAGCTGCCCGGCGCGTTCTGGATCATGGCGCTGCTGGCCGTGGTCTGCGACGCGCGTCCGTTCGTGCCGCCGGGGCAGCGGCACACCTCGGCGGTGTTCCCGTCGACCTGCTTCACCTTCGCCATCCTGATCGCCTGGGGGCTCGGCGCGGCGGTGGCGGTGCAGACCGCCGCCGTGGTCGTCTCCGGCTGGCGGATGCGCCACGCCGCCTGGCGGAGCAGCTTCAACGCCGCCCAGTACGCCTGCGCGTTGGCCGCCGCGTACGCGGTCACCCGGCTCGGCCCCGGCGCGGCGTTCGACGACGACCGTCTGCACTGGAGCGGCGCGGTGGCGCTGGCCGGGGCGGCGGTGGCCTGGTTCGTGGTCAGCTACGGCCTGGTCGTCACGGCCGTACGGCTGCGCTTCGGCGACCCGTGGTGGCCCACCGTACGGCGCGGACTCGGCTTCGAGCTGCTCGCCACCGGCTCGTTGCTGCTGCTCGCCCCGGTGCTGGTGGCCGCCGCGCGGGCCAGCGCGGCACTGATCCCGCTGGTGCTGGTGCCGCTGTTCGCGGTCTACCGGATGGCCCGCCTCTCCGCCGACCAGGAACGCCTCGCCGCGCTCGACCCGCTGACCGGGCTACCGAACCGCAAGGCGCTGCTGATGGAGGTCGCCGACCAGGTGCGCCGGCACGCCGAACGCGCCGCCGACGGGGCCCCCGACGCGCAGCTCGCCCTGCTGCTGATCGACCTCGACCGCTTCAAGAACGTCAACGACGCCCTCGGTCACGCCGTCGGGGACCGGCTGCTGGTGGCGGTGAGCGCCCGGCTGACGTCGGCGTTGGGGTCCCGCGACCTGGTGGCCCGGCTCGGCGGTGACGAGTTCGCGGTGGTGACGACCGGCCTGACCGGCGTGGAGGACGCGCGCCGGGTCGCCGACCGGGTGGCCCGGGCGCTCGCCGAGCCGGTCCCGCTGGACGGGCTGCCGCTGGACGTCGGCGGCTCCATCGGGATCGCCCTCTTCCCCGAGCACGGGGAGGACTTCGCCACCCTGATGCGCCACGCCGACGTGGCCATGTACGACGCCAAACACCGCAACGACACCGTCGCCGTGTACGCCGCCGAGTCGGACCACAACTCCGCCGAGCGGCTCAGCCTGCTGGCCGACCTGCGCCGGGTCCTGGAGGCCGCCCCGCCCGCCGCCGTCTCACCCGCTGTGGCCCCGCCCGCCGCCGTCTCACCCGCCGCTGTCCCGCCCGCTGGCCCGCCCGGGGTGACCCGGGGCGGCGACGGCGCGGCGCTGGGCGGAGCGCCGTCCGGTGGTGGAGCGCCGTCCGCCGACGGCGACGAGCGCCAGACCGGCGACAAGGAGCCCCGTGCCGGCGACGGGGGTCATGCTGACGGCGGGCGCGTGGCCGGTGACGTCGAGCACGAGGCTGGCGACGGGCGCGTGGCCGGTGACGTCGAGCGCGAGGCCGACGACCCCGGCGACCCCGGCGGCCGGGGCGGTGGAGGCGGTGGAGGCGGACGCCGGGGCGGTGAAGGCGGACGCCGGGGCTGGCGCTGGTGGGGTCGACGGCGGCGGGACGCGGCGGTGGCCCACCCGGACGAGCTGATCAACCAGATCATCACCGGCGCCGACCCGGTCCGTCGTCGGGGCGGCCTGCCCGCCGTCACCCCGGCCGCCCTGACGGCCACCTCCGGTGGCGCGGACGCCCCCGCCCCGACCGTCGTGGACGGCCCCGCCCCGACCGTCGTGGACGGCCCCGCCCCGACCGTCTTGGACGGCCCCGCCCCGACCGTCGTGGACGGCCCCGCCCCGACCGTCGTGGACGGCCCTGCGTTCGGTGTCGCGGACGCCCCCGCGTTCGGTGGCGCGGACGTTCCCGCCCTGGTCCGCCCGGCCGGCCTGGCCGTCGGCGCGGACGACCTCGCCCCGGCGCGTGGCGGCCCCGGCGGCCGGCACGGGCTCGAACGGGCCCACGGGATGATCGACCCGGGTGACCTCGACCCACGGATCGAGGTCACCGACCCCGGCGTGATCACCATGTACTACCAGCCGCAGGTCTGCATCGACACCGGTGAGGTGGTCGGGGTGGAGGCGCTGCTGCGCTGGCGGCACCCACGGCGGGGCATGGTCGACCCGGAGGAGCTGATCCGGGTCGCGGAGCAGAGCGCGGTGATGCGGCTGCTGACCCGTCGGGTGGTCGACGACGTGGTGGCCCAGCTCGCCCGCTGGTCGGCGGCCGGCAGCACGCTGCGGGCCGCGCTCAACGTCAGCGTCCGGGACCTGCACACCGGGGAGATCGTCGAGCAGATCGGCGAGCGGCTCACCCGGCACGGGGTACGCCCCGAGCGGCTGCAACTGGAGATCACCGAGGGCGCGTTGATGGCCGATCCGCGCCGGGTCCTCGACACCATCACCAAGCTGCACCGGATCGGGGTGGCGATCGCGCTGGACGACTTCGGCACCGGGTACTCGTCGATGCAGCACCTGCGGCGGCTGCCGTTGTCCGAGGTGAAGGTGGACCGGTCGTTCGTCCTCGGCATGGGCGAGGACCCCGACGACGCGGCGATCGTACGGTCGATGATCGAACTGGCCGGGGCGCTCGGCCTGCGGGTCGTCGCCGAGGGGGTGGAGGACGAACGGACCTGGCGGCTGCTGCACGCGGCCGGCTGCGACGTGGCGCAGGGCTGGTTCTTCGCCCGCCCGATGCCGGCGGAGGAGCTGACCGCCTGGCTGGCCAGGTACCGGCCGGTCCGCCCCACCGGCGGCGCGCGGAGGGGGAGTCGGGAGCGCGGCTGACGTGCGTGCCAATAGACTCGCTCGGGTCGCCGTACGGGGTCGTCAGCTCGCCGGTCGGCGCACCGCCCGCATCAGCCGCACCGTCACGAAGGGGGCACCGATGGCCGCCATCTCCCGCGAGGAGGTCGCGCACCTGGCGCGCCTGTCGCGGCTCGCCGTCACCGAGGAGGAGCTGGACACGTTCGCCGGCCAGCTCGACGTGATCCTCCAGGCGGTCGCCCAGGTCGGCGAGGTCGCCGCGGCGGACATCCCGCCGACCTCGCACTCGGTGCCGCTGACGAACGTCCTCCGCGAGGACGTGGTACGGCCCGGCCTGACCCCCGCCGAAGCGCTGTCGGGCGCCCCCGACGCCGAGGAGCAGCGGTTCCGCGTCCCGCGGATCCTGGACGAGGATGTGGCGTCATGACCGACCTGACCCGGCTCACCGCCGTGGAGCTGGCCGCCCTGGTGGCCGGCGGGGAGACCTCCGCCGTCGAGGTCACCCGGGCCCACCTGGACCGGATCGCCGCCGTCGACGACCGGGTGCACGCCTTCCTGCACGTGGACACCGAGGGCGCGCTGGCCGCCGCCCGCGACGTCGACGCCCGCCGGGCCGCCGGTGAGGAGTTGGGCCCGCTGGCCGGGGTGCCGGTCGCGGTCAAGGACGTGCTCACCACGAAGGGCGTGCCGACCACCGTCGGCTCGAAGATCCTGGAGGGCTGGCGTCCGCCGTACGACTCGACGATCGTCGAACGGCTCCGCGCCGCCGGCACGGTGATGCTCGGCAAGACCAACATGGACGAGTTCGCGATGGGCTCCTCCACCGAATACTCCGCGTACGGCGCGACCCGCAACCCGTGGGACCTGGACCGGATCCCGGGCGGCTCGGGTGGCGGCAGCGCCGCCGCGCTGGCCGCGTACGAGGCCCCGCTGTCGATCGGCTCGGACACCGGCGGCTCGATCCGCCAGCCGGGCGCGGTCACCGGCACCGTCGGCGCGAAGCCGACCTACGGCGGCACCTCCCGGTACGGGCTGGTCGCGTTCTCGTCCTCGCTGGACACGCCCGGCCCGTGTGCCCGTACCGTGCTGGACGCGGCCCTGCTGCACGCGGTGATCGGCGGACACGACCCGCGCGACTCCACCTCCATCCCGCAGCCGGTGCCCGACGTGGTGGCCGCCGCGAAGCTGGGCGCGACCGGCGACCTGACCGGCGTGAAGCTCGGCGTCGTGACCGAGTTCTCCGGCGAGGGCGCGGAGCCTGGCGTGGTCGCCGCGTTCCGGGACGCCGTCGACGCGCTGACCAAGCTCGGCGCGGAGATCGTCGAGGTGTCCTGCCCGAACTTCCGGTACGCGCTGCCGGCGTACTACCTGATCGCGCCGAGCGAGTGCTCCTCCAACCTGGCCCGGTTCGACGGGGTGCGGTTCGGCCTGCGGGTCGGCGACGACGGCAACCGGTCGCTGGAGGAGGTCATGTCGCTGACCCGGGACGCCGGCTTCGGCCCCGAGGTCAAGCGCCGGATCATGCTCGGCACGTACGCGCTGTCGTCCGGCTACTACGACGCCTACTACGGGCAGGCGCAGAAGGTCCGCACCCTGATCACCCGGGACTTCACCACCGCCTTCGAGCAGGTCGACGCGCTGATCTCGCCGACCACCCCGTTCGTGGCGTTCCCGCTGGGCTCGCGGACCGCCGACCCGTACCAGATGTACCTGGCGGACCTGTTCACCATCCCGACGAACCTGTACGGCGGGCCGGGCATCTCGGTGCCGTGCGGTCTGTCCGACGGGCTGCCGGTCGGCTTCCAGGTGATGGCCCCCACCATGGCCGACGACCGGATGTACCGGGTCGCCGCCGCCCTGGAGTCCACCCTCGGCACCTTCACCCCACCGGCGCTGTGATCGAGGGGGCGGGATGCTGACGCGGATCGACCCCGCCGGGTGCTCCAGCCCGGGTTGATCCACTCCGTTTCGGTGATATCGGGCTATCGCGGCTGGCGCGCCCCCCCCCGACATCGCCGAAACGGTGTCGGTGCATTGGCGGGGAATCTTCCCGGTGTGGTGGCGGTGCGAGACAGCAAGGACCCGTCCGGGCGGGTGCTGGGCTTCCCTCCGGCGGCCTGGTCCGCCTTCACGCCGCCTCAAGCGCTGATCTGCGTCCGAACGCGCCGAAGGGAGCCCGATCGTCGGGCTCCCTTTCCCGTGCACGGTGCCCGACCCCGGCGGGGCGGGACGCGGACGGGCGGCGCAAACCCGGGGGAGGTGGGGGTGGGGGTGGGTAGCCCCACTAGGCTGGACGGGTTCTGTCCGGAGCGCGACTGGAGCGTCAGATGACCACGACCCTGCCCGCGTACGACGAGGTCGTCGCGCGTTACGAGCCGGTGATCGGCCTGGAGACCCACGTCGAGCTGGGCACGAACACCAAGATGTTCTGCGGCTGCCCGACCGACTTCGGCGGCGAGCCGAACACCCGGGTCTGCCCGGTCTGCCTGGGGCTGCCCGGCTCGCTGCCGGTGGCGAACAAGGCCGCCATCGAGGCGACCATCCGGATCGGCCTGGCGCTGAACTGCTCGATCGCGTCCTGGTGCCGGTTCGCCCGGAAGAACTACTTCTACCCGGACATGCCGAAGAACTTCCAGATCAGCCAGTACGACGAGCCGCTCTGCGTGGACGGCTACCTCGACGTCGAGGTGAACGGCGAGCTGGTGCGGATCGGCATCGAGCGGGTGCACCTGGAGGAGGACACCGGCAAGACCCTGCACGTGGGCGGGGCCACCGGCCGGATCCACGGCGCGACGGAGTCGCTCGTCGACTACAACCGGGCCGGCATCCCGCTGGTGGAGATCGTCACCAAGCCGGTGCCCGGGGCCGGGGCGCTCGCCCCCGAGGTGGCTCGCGCGTACGTCACCGAGCTGCGGGACGTGATCCGCTCGCTGGGCGTCTCCGACGTGCGGATGGAGGAGGGCTCGCTGCGCTGCGACGTCAACACCTCGCTGAACCTGCCGGGCGAGGAGTGGGGCACCCGCACCGAGACGAAGAACGTCAACTCGCTGCGGTCGGTGGAGCGGGCGGTCCGTTCCGAGATGCTGCGCCAGGCGATGGTCCTGGACTCGGGCGGCCGGATCGTGCAGGAGACCCGGCACTTCCACGAGGACACCGGCGAGACCACCTCCGGTCGGTCCAAGGAAACCGCCACCGACTACCGGTACTTCCCGGAGCCCGACCTGGTGCCGCTCGCGCCGGACGCTGCCTGGGTGGCCGAGCTGAAGGCCGCCCTGCCGGAGCTGCCCCGGCTGCACCGCCGCCGGCTGCAGCAGGAGTGGGGCCTGACCGACCACGACATGCAGTCGGTGCTCAACGCCGGCGCGGTCGAGCTGATCGAGGCGACCGTGGCCGCCGGGGCCACCCCGGCCGCCGCCCGCAAGTGGTGGCTGGGCGAGCTGTCCCGACGGGCCAACGAGGTCGGCGTGGAGTTGGCCGACGTCGGGGTCACCCCGGCGCAGGTCGCCGAGCTCCAAGGGCTGGTCGACGCGGGCAAGCTGAACGACAAGCTGGCGCGGACGGTCCTGGAGGGCGTGGTGGCCGGCGAGGGCGCGCCGACCGAGATCATGACCAACCGGGGCCTGGAGGTCGTCTCGGACACCGGCGCGTTGACCGCCGCCGTGGACGAGGCGATCGCCGCCAACCCGGACGTCGCGGAGAAGATCCGCAGCGGCAAGGTCGCCGCCGCGGGCGCGCTCGTCGGGGCGGTCATGAAGACCACCCGTGGCCAGGCCGACGCCAAGACCGTCCGGGAGCTGATCCTGGCCCGCCTCGGGGCGTCGTAACCCCCGATCCACTCCACGCTCGCCAGGAAGGGGCCGCGCCGACCGAGGTCGGCGCGGCCCCTTCCTGCTCGGCGCCCGCCCGCTCGACCGACGAACGCCGCTGCCGTTCCCCGTGCCCCCGTTTCCCGTTTCCCGTTCCCCGTGCGCCTGTTCATTACTGACGGTGGCCGACTGGTCTGCGTGCTCAGGGATAACTCAGCGTGTGGACAGGGGGCAGGTAGCTGCAGCCTCCCGCAGGCTTTGCTCTGCACCCGTATCGGCACCAGGTGGGCTGAGCAGCTCAGTCGGCTACGGTGCCGCCGGGGAAAGTGCCAACCGGCTACTACGGAACGTGTCTGGCGCGTTCGTGAGTGCAGAGCAAAGTGTCGAGAATTGTTGGCAGCTCTCGGCGTGAGATCACCTAGGGTGACGGCCGGGTGATCGCCCCGTGCTGTCCCGACCGTCCCGATCGGCGGTGTTGATGTGACCGACCCGGCGACCGGGCGTCATCGCGGGCCCAGGAAAGCGGCCAGCGAGCACGCCACCGGGTGGTCAGCCGGGGCACGGGCATAACCCCGGAGGTGTCGGCGGGTGCGGGGGGGGCATGCCCGGACGTGTCGGCGGGGCGCGGGCCTGGGAGTGGTCAGCGGGTGGGGGTGGGGGTGACCGGCGCCTCGGCGCCCTCCTTCGGGTTCGGCACCACCCGGCGCTCCAGGTTCACCTGCGCCTGGCCGGTGCCGCCCACCGTGATGTCGTCGTACGCCTGGAGCAGTTTGTCCTGGTCGAAGTAGAGCACGCTCATCGACAGCGGGGTCGGGTCCTCGGTCTCCAGCCCGCGCAGACCCGCCCCGCCGGTGGAGCCCTGCACCATGAGCTGGGTCGGCGGTTGCCCGTCCTGCTGCGGCAGCCTGGACACCTGCCGGTCGTGGGTGTGTCCGGCGAGCACCAGCGGACACGCGCCGGAGAGCGGCCCCGCCGAGGCCGGGTCGTGCACCAGCGCGATGTTCACCGGGGTCGGCGACTTCCGTACGGTGGCGGCGAGCTGCTCGCCGACGGTGATCACCTGGTTCGCGGTGGGCTGGTCGAGCCCACCGGCGGCCGGCGCGGTGCTCTTGTCCGGGGTGAACCGGGGGTCGCCGATGCCGGCGATGGTCAGCCCGGCGACCGTGGTGGTGGCGTTGTCCAGCACGATCGCGTTCGGCTGCCGGGCCACCGCGGCGGCGGTCCGACCCGAGTCGTGGTTGCCCCGGATGTAGACGTACGGCTTCTCCAGCAGGCCGATCGAGCCGACGAAGTTCGCCTCCGGCTCGCTGCCCCAGTCGGTGATGTCGCCGGTGTCGATCACCACGTCGATCTCGAACTGCTCGACGACCGTGCGGATGAGCTGCCAGCCCGTCGGGTTGAGGTGCATGTCGGACACGTGCAGCACCCGGGTGGTGTTCGGCGCCGGCTCGTACACCGGCAGCGCCGAGACCGTGGTGTAGAGCTTGCTGACGTTGCCGACCAGCCGCTTGAGCTGCTCGGCGTACTTGGTGTAGTCGTTGGCGATCTGCCGGACGTCACCGACGATGGCCGGCGCGTTGACCAGCAGACCCTCGTACCGGGGCTCCTCGATCGACTGCGGGCGGATGGTGGACGCGGCCAGGCCGAGGCTGCTCGCGGTGACCACCAGGGCCAGCCCGCCGGCCCACGCCGTCCGGCGGGCGTCGCGGAAGACCAGACCGGCCAGGACCAGCGTGATCAACAGCGTGGCCCCGACCGTACGCAGACCGAGGCGCAGCGCGCCCTCCCGGACGTCCTCGACGGCGGACTCGCTGGCCCGGTTGATGCTCGCCGGGTCATCGATCAACGCCTCGACCCGCCCCTGGTCCAGCGCGCCCAGCTCCACGTTCAGGTGGGCCGGGCCGTCGTGACTGTCCAGCAGGAGCGCCCCCAGCGGGGGGATGTCGATGGTGGTGCCGCCGTCCAGCGCCGGGGTCAACACCATCTTCGCCCGGAACGGCCCGATGTCGGTGTCGACCTGGCCGCCGGCGAGGACGCCGAGGAGGGAGCCGCCCACCCCGATCGCCAGGATCGCCAGGACGACCCCGATCCGGCGGAGTCGGCCGATCCACCCCGTGCCGCGGGGACCGTCGTGGCCGGTGTCCGGTTGCGCGTTCTCGTGCCCGTCGTCCATGGTGAGATTCTGACCTGCCCAACGAGGGATCCTGACAAACCTGGCTCCGCCGGTCAGCTCTTTCCGGCGCCGCCCCCGGCGAAGACGATCCGGAGCAGGCGGTCGTCCTCCGGGTCCGGGTCACCCCGCCCGTCGTGGTTGGAGGTGCTCACCCAGAGCGAGCCGTCCGGCGCGGCGGCCACCGCCCGCAACCGACCGTACTGGCCGGTGAGCAGCTCCCGGGGCTGGCCGAGGACGGCGCCTTCGTCGGTCAGCTCGACCAGCCAGAGCCGCTCCCCGCGCAGGCAGGCGGCGACCAGCAGCCGTTCCACCACCGCCGCGCCCGAGCAGGACGCCTCACCGGTGCCCCACTGCACCATGGGGTCGCGGTAGCGGCGGTTGTCGGCCCGCCCCTCGACCTCCGGCCAGCCGTAGTTGCCGCCCTTGACGATCAGGTTGACCTCGTCCCAGGTGTTCTGGCCGAACTCCACCCCGTACATCCGTTTGCCGGCGTCCCAGGCGATGCCCTGCACGTTGCGGTGCCCGTACGACCAGATGGGGGAATCCGGGAAGGGGTTGCCGGGGGCCGGTTTCCCGTCCGGGGTGATCCGCAGGATCTTGCCGCCGAGGCTCTTCGTGTCCTGCGACAGCGGACGGTTGCCGCCGTCACCGGTGCTGGCGTAGAGGAACCAGTCCGGGCCGAAGGCCAGCCCGCCGCCGTTGTGGATGCCGGCGACCGGGATGCCGGTCAGCACCGGGGTGGGGGCGCCGCCGAGGGTGAACCTGACGATGCGGTTGTCCCGCTCGGTGGAGTAGTACGCGTACACCGTCTTGTCGGTGGCGTAGCCGGGGGAGACCGCGACGCCGAGCAGCCCACCCTCGCCGGACGCCTCGACGTCCGCGATGGTCTGCACCGGGGTGACCGTGAGGCCGTCGGGGCCGGACTCCGGGCCGACCTGGAGGATCCGGCCGTTGTCCCGCTCGGTGACCAGCGCGCCGCCGTCGGGCAGGAAGGCGATCGCCCACGGCACCCGCAGCCCCTTGGCCAGCACCGTGGTCACCACCTGCTGCCCGGCGTCGGAGGACGCGCTGGCCGACGGGGTGGGCAGGTTCGGTGGCTCGCCGGCCGGATCGGGCTCCGGCTCGCCGAGGCTGCACCCGGCGGCGGCCAGCAGCAGGGCGGCGGTGGAGGCCGCCGCCGTCGCGCGGAGGCGGCCGATGCGTGGGTACGGGGCACGGGCGCTCATCCGGACCAGACTAGCCGCTCGTCTCCCGTCCGCCCGCCACGCCGTTCCGCCTCGGCCTGGGCCGCCCGGGCGGCTGCGGCGCGTCGACCGGCCGGTCACCGGGAAACACGCCCGTGCGGGGCGCGGGTCACCCGACGGAGGCGAATCACCGTGCGAGACTGCCAGCCATGGTGAGCACCGAGCAGCCGCCCCGCGTTCCGGTGCCCGCCGACACCGCGCCGGCCCGCCGGTGGCGGTGGTGGTCGGCGGGGCGGGTCGCGGTCCTGCTCGGTCTGCTCGGGGTGGGCTACCGGCTGGCGATGCTCCTGGCCGACCTGCCCCCCACCAACAGCGACGAGGCGGTCAGCGGCCTGGTCGCCGCGCACGTCGCCGAGGGCCGGGAGTTCCCGCTCTACTTCTACGGCCAGTACTACATGGGCGCGTTGGAGTCCTACCTGGCGGCGCCGCTGTTCGCCCTCGCCGGTCCGGGACTGCTCGCCCTGCGGCTGCCGAACCTGGCGCTGTACGCGCTGTTCCTGACCGTGATGTGGCACCTCACCCGCCGGCTGTACCGGCCGTGGTTCGCCACCGCCGTGGTCGGTCTGCTCGCCCTCGGCTCGGACCGGACCCTGAAGAACCAGTTGATCGCCGGCGGCGGCTACCCGGAGATGAACCCGGCCGGCGCGCTGCTGATGCTGCTCGCGGTCAGCCTCGGTCTCGGCGTGACCCGACGGCGACGGCTGGCGTTCGCCGGGTTCGGCCTGGTCGCCGGGCTCACCCTGTGGGACGACTGGCTGGTCCTGCCGTACGTGGCCGCCGCCGGGGCGCTGCTGCTCGCCGGCGGCCACCGCCGGCGGGCCGGGCCGCTCCCGCTCCGCGGGGGTTCCGGGCTGCTCCTGCTCCGCAGGGGGGCCGGGCTGTTCCTGCTCGGCAGGCGGGACGGTGGGGCGCTGCTCGCCGGGCTCGCCGTCGGGCTGCTGCCGGTCGTGGCGCACAACCTCACCGCCGAGCCGGCCCACCGGTCGCTCGCCGCGTACCGGCAGCTCGGCGGGGGGACGCCCGGCGGCTGGGCGGAACGGCTGCACGGTGGCGTCCTGTTCGGGCTGCCGATGGGCGCCGGGTTCTGCGACCCGGGCCGGTGCGCCGGCTGGCAGCTCTGGTGGGGGGTGGCCGCTCCGCTGCTGCTGGCGGTGGCGGCGCTGCTCGCCGTACGCGCGCTGCGGCTCGGCCCGGCCGACGGCCGCGGGCGGATCCGCCAGGGCGGTCGGCTCGCGCTGCTCGTCGCGGCGGCGGTGAGCCTCGGCGCGTACGCGGTCAGCGCCGCCGCCGGCCGTACCCCGGTGGAGAGCGCCCGCTACCTGTCCTGCCTGCTCATCTCGCTGCCGGCGCTGCTCTGGCCGCTCTGGGCGGCGGCCACCGGACGCGACCGCTCGCTGGCGTGGGACGGCGTGCTGCGGCTCGCCGGGCGGGGCGGGCTGGCGGCGGTGGCCGCCAGCGGCGTGGTCGCCACCGGGGCGCTGATCGCCGAGGCGCCCACCCTGACCCGCGCCGACCAGCAGCGGCGTGACCTGGCGGTGGCCCTGGAACGGCTCGGCGTGACCCACTTCTACGCCGAGTACTGGACGTGCAACCCCATCGTCTTCGCCACCCGGGAACGGCTGGTCTGCGCGGTGATCCGGGACGACCTGCGTCCCGGGTGGGACCGCTACCCGGCGTACCCGCAGCGGGTGGCCCGCGCCGACCGGGTGGCGTACGCGCTGCCGGCCGGCACGCCGCTGAGCCGGCGGGTCGCCGACCGGCTGGCCGCCACCGGCGTGCCGGTGGACCGGACGGCCGTGCCCGGGTACGACGTCTACCTGCCCGCCGCCCCGGTCCGTCCGCCGCTGCGGTGAGGGCTATCGTCGGCGGACGTGAAGGTATGGATCCCGCACGAGACCGGCCGCGCTCTCCTGGGTGACCTGCCCGGGCTGACCGTCGAGGTGGCCGAGAGCCCGGACCGGCTGCCCTCCGACCCCGCCGGGGTGCGGTTCTGGGTGCCGCCGTTCCTGTCCGCCGGTGACGTCACCGGGCTGGCCGGCAAACTGCCCGACCTGGCCGTGGTGCAGTTGCTCAGCGCGGGGGCGGACGCCTGGGTCGGCCGGCTGCCGGCCGGGGTGACCCTCTGTGACGCCCGGGGGGTGCACGACTCGGCCACCGCCGAGTGGGTGGTCACCGCGATCCTGTCCCGGCTGCGCGGGTTCGACACCCTGGCCCGCGCGCAGGGCCGGAGCGAGTGGGCGTACGACGAGGTGGTACCCACCGACGAGCTGGCCGGCAAGCGGGTGCTGATCGTCGGCGCCGGCTCGATCGGGGCGGCGCTGCGGGCCCGGCTCGCCCCGTTCGAGGTGGGCTTCACCATGGTCGCCCGGACCGCCCGGCCCGACGAGGGCGTGCACGGCGTCGACGAGTTGCCCGCGCTGCTGCCCGACGCGGACGTGGTGGTGCTGCTGGTGCCGTTGACCGGGGCGACCCGGGGACTTGTCGACGCGGCCTTCCTCGCCGCGCTGTCGGACGGCGCGTTGCTGGTCAACGCGGCCCGTGGGCCGGTGGCCCGGACGGACGCGCTGGTGGCGGAGCTGCGCACCGGGCGGATCTCCGCCGCGCTGGACGTCACCGACCCGGAGCCGTTGCCGGCCGACCACCCTCTCTGGGGGCTGCCGAACGTGCTGCTCACCCCGCACGTGGCCGGCTCGGTGCGCGGGCTGCTGCCCCGGGCGTACCGGCTGGTGGGCGCGCAACTGGCCCGGTTCACGGCGGGTGAGCCGCTGCGGAACGTGGTGACCGACGGCTACTGATCCGGGTGGTCGGTGCCCGACGGGGGCCGGTCCGGCCCGGCTGAGGCGGGTCGGGGCCGGTCCGGGTCGTCGGTGGCGGCCCGGGGCCGGTCCGGGTCGTCGGCGCCCGGCAGGGGGTGACCGGTGACCGCGACCAGCCGGGGCAGGTCGGCGCGGCGCACCGCCGGCAGGAGCACCTGCCCGCCGTCGTCCAGCCGGGCGACGGCCCGGCCCGCCGGGTCGGCGGCCAACGCGACGATCCGGGTCCAGGGCAGCCGGCGTTGCCCGAGCAGGGCGCGGACGCGGATCTCGCGCGGGTCGACGTCGGTGCCGGCCCGCCAGGCCCAGACGAGCACCGCCAGCGGGACGAGCAGCACCGGGGCGAGGTACCACCTGGCGTTCGCGACCGGGATCGCGCCGATGGCGGCGACGATCGCCGCGGCCACGATGGCCTGGCTGTGCCGGAAACGGAGGGTTTCGGTGCGGCTCACCCCCCGATGATCCCACCCGCCGGGTCACCGGCCCCGGGGCGGGGCGGTGCTGCCGCGGGGGGTCAGGTGCGCGGTCTCGTCCTGGAAGGCGGTGACCGTCTCGCCGGCGATGGCGGCCAGCAGGCGTCGGGCGGCGTGTGACCCGTACGCGGGGATGTCCCGGCTGAGCGCGGTCAGCGGCGGGTGCACGAGCTGGCAGAGCGGGGAGTCGTCCCACGCCACGATGGAGAGGTCGCCGGGGACGGTGAGGCCCATCTCCTGCGCCACCGACAGACCGGCGATCGCCATCACGTCGTTGTCGTAGATCACCGCGGTGGGCCGGTTGGCGGAGCTGAGCAGGCGTCGGGTGACGCGGGCCCCCTCCTCGCCGGAGTAGTCGGCGGAGGCGGTCACCGCGTCGACCAGGTCGAGCCGGCGGCACACCCGCTCGAACGCCTCGGCGCGGATCCGGGTGTGCAGCAGGTCGGGCAGACCGCCGACCCGGGCGATCCGGCGGTGCCCGAGGGCGACCAGGTACTCCACCGCCTCCACCAGCGCGGCGGACTCGTCGGACCAGACGCTGGCCAGGTCGCCGGTGTGCCCCGGGCCGCCGATCACCACCGCGGGCAGCCGCAGCTCCTCCAGCGCCGGGACCCGCCCGTCGTCGAGCCGCAGGTCGCAGACGAGCACCCCGTCGACCCGCCGTTCGGCCCACCAGCGCCGGTAGACGGCGATCTCGGCGGCCTGGTCGGCGACCACCTGGAGGGTCAGCGCGTACGAGCGGGCGGAGAGCTCGGCCTCGACGCCGCTGATCAGCTCCATGAAGAAGGGTTCCAGGCCGAGGATCCGGGCGGGCCGGCACAGGGCCAGCCCGACCGCCCTGGCGGTGGCCCCGGACAGCGCGCGGGCGGCGCTGCTGGGCCGGAAGCCGATCTCCTCGGCGATGGCGATGATGCGCTGCCGGGTGGCCTCGGAGACGCCGCGTTGACCGTTGAGCGCGTAGGACACCGCGCCCTTGGAGACCCCGGCCCGCCGGGCGACGTCGGCGATGGTCGGCCGCTTCACCGGCGTGCTCCTCCGCTTCCAGGCCCTCACGGGCGGTCCTCTCTCGCCGCTGCCGGGGCCGGTCGGCCGGGCCCGGGACCGGCGGCCGTCGGACCCGGGGGAGGGGGCCGGGCGGACCGGTCGGCGCACTCACGCTACTGCACGTGGTCGACGATCCGGTCCGGCACCGGTTACTTGCTCGGTTAAGCGCAGGTAAAACCTGATCTTTACGCTTCGTTGACAGGCCGGAAACCGGCCCGTACGGTGGCTTCACTTATCCGGTTCAGTCAACGTCTCTCGATGTCGGGAGCGTTCCCATAGTGCGCGGAGGAAGGCATGAGAGCGTCCTGGTCCCGCTTCGCCCGAGTGCTCTCGGTGGGCGCGGTCAGCCTGGTGCTGGTGACGGCGTGCAGCGGCAACAGCGGTGGTGACAGCTCCGGGGAGGCCGGTGGCACGGTCACCCTCAAAATCAACTTCTGGGGTGACTTCGGCCTCGACGAGCTGAAGTCGACGTACGAGGCCGCCAACCCCAACGTCAAGATCGTGCTCAACACGGGTGAGTACAACGCCCAGCACGAGGACCTCCAGAAGAAGCTGATCGCCGGCAGCGGCGCGCCCGACATCGCCGCCATCGACGAGGGCTTCGTCGTCCAGTTCCGGGGGCAGGCCGACAAGTTCGTCAACCTGCTCGACAAGGGCGCCGGCACGTACGAGCAGAAGTACCTGCCGTGGAAGTGGAAGCAGACGCTCACCGCGGACGGGAAGACCCAGATCGGCCTCGGCACCGACGTCGGCGGCCTGGCCATGTGCTACCGCACCGACCTGTTCGCCGCCGCCGGCCTGCCCACCGAACGCGACCAGGTCTCCGCCCTCTGGCCCACCTGGGACAAGTTCATCGAGACCGGCCAGCGGTACGTGGCCAACAGCGACGGCAAGAAGTTCGTCGACGCGGCCACCAACATCTTCAACCCGGTCCTCGGGCAGCAGCCGGTCGGCCTCTACGACGAGTCCGACACGCTGAGGATGGACGGCGGCCCGAAGGTCGCGTTCGACGTCGCCGCCAAGGCCATCGCCGCGAACCTCTCGGCCAACCTGACCGCGTTCTCGCCCGAGTGGAACGCCGGCTTCGTCAAGGGCAACTTCGCCGTCCTGGCCTGCCCGGCCTGGATGCAGGGGCACATCAAGAACACCGCACCGCAGACCGAGGGCAAGTGGGACGTGGCCGCGATCCCCGGCGGCGGCGGCAACTGGGGCGGCTCCTTCCTGACCATCCCCAAGCAGGGCAGGAACGTCGACGAGGCGTACAAGTTCCTGGAGTGGCTGATCCAGCCGGAGCAGCAGATCGAGATCTTCAAGCAGGTCGGCAACCTGCCGTCCCAGCCGGCGCTCTACCAGGACCCGGCGATCCGGGACTTCACCAACCCGTTCTTCAGCAACGCCCCGGTCGGGCAGATCTTCTCCAGGACGGCGGAGAACCTGACCCCGCAGTACCTGGGCAGGAAGAACGGCCCCACCCGGGTCGCCGTGGAGAACGTCCTCGGTCGGCTCTCCACCGGCAACCTCAAGGGCAAGCCCGACCAGGCCTGGGCCGAGGCGGTCAAGGAAGCCGAGAAGGCCGCGAACGCCTGACCGTACGCCGACGGACCGGCCGGTGGGGCGAGCGCGTCCCCACCGGCCGGCGGCGGTCCCCGAGCCCCGGAGGTGCCCCCGATGTCCCCCACCCGCGCCGCCCCCACGGCGCCCCGACCCGCCGCCGACCCCGACCCGGGCCGGTCCCGCCCGCCGTCGGCCTGGCGCGACCGGCTGTACCGGTTCGACGTGCGTTACCTGCCGTACCTGCTGATCGCCCCGTTCTTCCTGCTCTTCGCGGTGTTCGGGCTGTTCCCGATCGTGTTCAACGGGGTCGTCGCGCTGCGCACCTGGCGGCTCGACGACCCGAGCCTGGACGGCTGGGCCGGGCTGGGCAACTTCGCCCGCCTGGTCGACGACGGCGACTTCTGGAACGCGCTCTACAACACGTTCGGCATCTTCCTGCTCTCCACCGTCCCGCAGTTGCTGCTCGCGCTGGTGGTCGCGTCGCTGCTGAACCGGAAGCTGCGCGCGCAGACCTGGTTCCGGGTGGGGGTGCTGCTGCCGTACATCACCCCGGTGACCGCCTCCACGCTGATCTTCACGGTGGTGTTCGCCCGGGACACCGGCATCGCCAACTGGGCGCTGTCGCTGCTGGGCATCGGCGAGACCGAGCCGATCGACTGGCGGGCCACGAAGTGGGCGTCCTGGATCGCCATCGCCACCATGGTCAACTGGAAGTGGATCGGCTACAACGCCCTGCTCTACCTGGCCGCGATGCAGGCCATCCCGCGTGACGTGTACGAGGCGGCGGCGGTCGACGGGGCCGGCCCGTGGCGGCAGTTGTGGCGGATCACCGTACCGATGATCCGGCCGGTGGTGATCTTCACGGTGGTGCTGTCCACCATCGGCGGCCTGCAACTGTTCACCGAGCCGATGCTCTTCGAGGCGAACTCGGCGGCGGCCACCGGCGGCGCGGACGGCGAGTGGCAGACCATCGCCCAGCTCATCTACAAGGTCGGCTGGCGGGACCTCAACCTCGGGTACGCGGCGGCGATGTCCTGGGCGCTGTTCCTGATCATCCTGATCGTCGCGGCGGTCAACGCCCTGATCACCAACCGCCTGGGCGGAGGCAGGCGATGAGCGGCTCGCGGCGGCACGCGGCGTTGGCGGGGCGGGCGCCGCAGAGCACCCCCGGCAGCGTGTGGAACTACCTCTTCCTGAGCGTGGTCATCGCGTTCTCGGCGTTCCCGCTGTACTGGATGTTCGTGATCGCGACGAACACCGACGAGGCGCTGGCGAAGATCCCGCCGCAGGTGGTGCCCGGCGGGGAGCTGGTGACGAACCTGCGGGAGGTCTTCTCCATGCAGGACGTCTTCTTCCTCCAGTCGCTCGGCAACAGCGTGATCGTGTCGTCCGTGGTGACCGCCTCGGTGCTGTTCTTCTGCGCGCTGGCCGGGTTCGCCTTCGCCAAGCTGCGCTTCAAGGGCCGCAACGCGCTGATGATCATGGTGATCCTGACCATGACCGTGCCGAACCAGCTCGGCGTGGTCGCCCTCTACATCCTGATGGGGTACCTGCCCGGTGAGGGCGGGTGGAACGGCACCCTGCTCGCGGTGATCGTGCCCGGTCTGGTCACCGCGTTCGGGGTGTTCTACATGCGGCAGTTCATCCTGGACGCGGTGCCCGACGAGCTGGTCGAGGCGGCCCGGATCGACGGGGCCACCACCATGCGGATCTTCTGGAGCGTGGTCGTGCCGGCGGTCCGCCCGGCGATGGCCGTGCTCGGCCTGCTCACCTTCGTCGCCACCTGGAACGAGTTCCAGTGGCCGCTGATCACGCTGGGCGGCACCGACTACCCGACCTCGATGGTCGCCCTGTCCGACCTGGCCAGCGGCAACTACGTGCTGTACCGGCGGGTGCTGGCCGGCGCGCTGGTCGCCACCCTGCCGCTGCTGGTGATGCTGGTCATCGGCGGCCGACAGATCGTCCGCGGAATCATGGAAGGCGCGGTGAAATCTTGAGCGAGCCACACGGGGGAGCTTCGACCTGGAACGCCCTGCACGACGGCTGGACCCTGCGGGTGGTACCCCACCCGCAGGTTCCCGCGACGGTGGCGGGCGCGACCGTCCCCGCCACCGTCCCCGGCTGCGTGCACACCGACCTGCTGGCCGCCGGTCTGATCCCCGACCCGTACCTCGACGACAACGAGACCGGGCTGGCCTGGATCGGCCGGACCGACTGGGTGTACGAGACCACCTTCGACCGACCGCCGGGGACGCCCGACCGGATCGACCTGGCCTGCGCCGGGCTGGACACGGTCGCCACGCTCACCCTCAACGGCGTCGTGATCGGCCGTACCGAGAACATGCACCGCGGCCACCGGTTCGACGTCGGGGCGCTGCTGCGCGACCAGGGCAACCACCTCGCGGTCCGGTTCGACTCCGCCTACCGGTACGCCGAGGCGCACCGGGACCGGCTCGGCGACCGGCCCAACGCGTACCCGGAGCCGTTCCAGTTCATCCGCAAGATGGCCTGCAACTTCGGCTGGGACTGGGGCCCCACCCTGGTCACCGCCGGGATCTGGCAGGACATCGGCCTGCACGCCTGGTCCACCGCCCGGCTGGCCCAGGCGCGCCCGCTGGTCACCGTCGCCGACGGCGTCGGCGTCGTCGAGCTGCACGTGGCGGTCGAACGGACCTCCGACGTACCGCTCGTGGTGCGGGCCGCCGTCGGCGGCTCGACCGCCGAGGCGGTCGTCGCGGCCGGGGAGCGCACGGCCGTGCTCACCGTCACCGTCGACGACCCCGAGCTGTGGTGGCCCCGGGGGTACGGCGACCAGCACCGCTACGACCTGGCCGTGTCCCTGCTCGACGCCGACGGCACG
This sequence comes from Micromonospora sp. WMMD882, assembly GCF_027497255.1. Lineage (NCBI taxonomy): Bacteria > Bacillati > Actinomycetota > Actinomycetes > Micromonosporales > Micromonosporaceae > Micromonospora > Micromonospora sp. WMMD882. Next base: position 2,955,361 of record NZ_CP114903.1, on the reverse strand, counting down.
CCGCTGGACGGCCACGCCCGGCGGATCGGCTTCCGGACGGTCCGGCTGGACACCACCCCCGACCCGTACGGCTCGGCGTTCGCCCTGGTCGTCAACGACGTGCCGGTCTTCGTCCGGGGCGTCAACTGGATCCCCGACGACGTCTTCCCCCACCGGGTCACCCGGGACCGGCTGGCCCACCGGTTCGGGCAGGCGACCGACGCCAACGTCAACCTGCTGCGCGTTTGGGGCGGCGGCCGGTACGAGTCCGACGACTTCTACGACCTCGCCGACGAGCACGGTCTCCTCGTCCAGCAGGACTTCCTCTTCGCCTGCGCGGCGTACCCGGAGGAGGCGCCGTTCCGGAGCGAGGTCGAGGCGGAGGCGCGCGAGCAGGTGACCCGGCTCGCCGGCCACCCGTCGCTGGCGCTGTGGACCGGCAACAACGAGAACATCTGGGGCTGGCACGACTGGGACTGGCAGGAGGCGCTCGCCGGGCGCACCTGGGGGCGGGGCTACTACCTCGACCTGCTGCCCGCGGTCGTCGCCGAGCTGGACCCGACCCGCCCGTACTGGCCGGGCAGCCCGTGGTCGGGCCGCGAGGAGATCCACCCGAACGACCTGGCGCACGGCACCACGCACATCTGGGACGTCTGGAACACCGACGACTACACCAGGTACCGGGAGTACGTGCCCCGGTTCGTGGCCGAGTTCGGCTACCAGGCGCCGCCCGCGTACGCGACGCTGCGTCGGGCGTTGTCGGACGAGCCGCTCGCCCCGGACTCGCCCGGCATGGCCCACCACCAGAAGGCCGCCGACGGTGACCTGAAGCTCCGGCGCGGGCTGGACGCGCACCTGCCCGCCCCGGCCGACTTCGACGAGTGGCACTACCTGACGCAGGTCAACCAGGCGCGGGCCATCGCGCTCGGGGTGGAGCACTTCCGCGCCCACCGGGGCGTCTGCATGGGCACGATCGTCTGGCAGCTCAACGACTGCTGGCCGGTCACCTCCTGGTCCGCCGTGGACGGCGACGGCCGGCGCAAACCCCTGTGGTACGCGCTGCGCCACGCGTACGCCGACCGGCTGCTGACCGTGCAGCCCCGCGCCGGCGGGCTGGCCCTGGTGGCGGTCAACGACGGCGGTAGGCCGTGGCGGGCCACCGCCACCGTCACCCGGCACGCCCTCACCGGCGACCTCCAGGCGAAGACGGCGTACGACCTGAATGTGCCGCCGCACGCGGTGGTGGAGTTGCCGTTGCCGCCGGAGCTGGCGTCGCCCGGGGACGCCGCCCGGGAGCTGCTGGTCGCCGAGGCCGGCGACACCGCCGAGCGGGCCCTGTGGTTCTTCGCCGAGGACAGGGACGTCCCCTGGCCGCCGTCGGCCTACGACGCCACCGTCACGTCGTTCGACGACGGCGTACGCGTCCAGGTCACCGCCCGCACCATCCTCCGCGACCTGGTGCTGGCGGCGGACCGCCTGGACCCGGCCGCCGAGGTGGACCGGGCCCTGGTCACCCTGCTGCCCGGCGAGTCGGTGACCTTCACCGTGCACGCCCGACGCCCGCTCGACCCGAACGCCCTCACCACCCGCCCGGTGCTGCGCGCGGTCAACTGAGTGGCGCGGAAGGGCCTCCTCCGGACGCTGCGCGCCCAGGAGGAGGCCCTTCTTCACCTCCCACTACTAGACGGCGCATAGTACCGGCCGTATTATGTGTCGCATGATAGCGACGGCGGGTGGGGTGGACGATTCGGCCGAGCGGCAGGCCCAGCTCCTGCGCGGCTGCCTGGACATGTGCCTGCTGGCGCTGCTCGCCGCCGAGCCGGCGCACGGCTACGAGCTGGTCCACCGGCTCGACACCGCCGGATTCGGCCCGGTCAGCTACGGCACCGTCTACCCGCTGATCACCCGACTGCACCGGTTGGGGCTGGTCGCCAACGCCCGGCAACCCAGCCCCAACGGGCCGCCCCGCAAGGTCTACCGGCTCACCGACACCGGCCACGACCGGCTGCGCGCCTGGCGTGCGCAGTGGTTCCAGTTCGCGGGCGTCGTGAACGGGACCCTCGCCGCCCGGCCCCCGAAACCAGGAGACGACCATGAGCACGCCCACACAGGCAGTTGACCGTCTGCTCACCACGGCGGACCGCGAATGGCGGGCCCTCGGCATCCGCCCCGACGACCGGGTCACCCTCGTCGCCGACCTGCGCGCCGAGTTGGAGGCGGCAGCCGCCGACGGGCTCGACCCCGCCGAGCTGCTCGGCGCCGACCGCGCCGCGTTCGCCCTGCGGGTCGCCGAGGAAGCCGGCATGGACGTGACCCCACCCCGGTACGGCCACGTGCTCGCCACCGCCAGCGCCGGCGCGCTGCTCGCCCTCGTCGCGGGCTCCGTCCTGGCCAGCGGCCTGCACTACGCGTTCGTGGCGCTGTTCGACCTGCCTCCGGACGTCCGCGTGCCGGTGTGGCTCGCCGCCGGCGTCTTCTACGGCGGCGTCGCGGCGGTCGTCGTCGCCGGGGCCGTCCTCGCCGTGCGCGTCGCCCTCCGGGACACGCCCCGGATCCGGCACACCGCGACCCGGATGGCCCTGCTGCTGCCACCCGCCCTGGCGGCCGGCGTCGCCGCCGCCGTCGTGCTCGGCTGGTCGCTGGAGTTCCCGCTCACCCCGCTGGTGATCGGGGCCGAGGCGGCGCTCGTCCTCGCGGCGTTCCTCGCCGCAACGGCCCTGGCCCGCCGCTGGTCGGTGACGACGGCGGCGTGACGCCGGCCCGACGCCCGGCGGAACGCGTGCCCTACGGACGGCACTAGGGTCGGAGCCCATGACGAGTGGTGGTGACACCGGGTTGGCCGGGCTTGCCGAGACGCTGCGACACTTCGCGGAGGAACGGGACTGGCAGCAGTTCCACACCCCGAAGAACCTCGCCATGGCGCTGGCCGGCGAGGTGGGGGAACTGCTGGCCGAGTTCCAGTGGCTGACCCCGGACGAGTCGGCCCGGGTGATGACCGACCCGGAGCACGGGGCCCGGGTCCGCGCCGAGCTCGGCGACGTGGTGATCTACCTGACCCGGCTGGCCGACCTGCTCGGCGTCGACCTGGTCGAGGCGGCCACCGACAAGCTCGCCGAGGCCGCCCGCCGCTACCCGGCGGAAACCGCCCGGGGTACGGCGACCAGGGCTCGCCACGCGTGACGCGAGGCCGCGCCGCACCGCTGGGTGATCTTGTCGTGCGCCGTTTCACGGATGTAGGGGTTTCGGGTCGGGCTGATGCCCCTACATCCGTGAAGTGGAGTGGATCAAGTGGGGGTGAAGGTGAGGACAGGGGCCGGTCGGGTCGCGTACGGCGACCGGGGCGCCGCCTTGACCCGTCAACGTAGCGCGTCGACCAGTTGCCAGACGCCGGTCGAGGGGTTGGCGTCCGGTGGCGCCCCGAGCTTCTGGGCCCGACCGACAGCGTCCGTGACGCCTTCGCGGAAGTCGTCGAATCGTAACTTCGTCTTGTCCCAGTCCTTGACATGACGCCGCAACAGATCCCTGGCCTTCCTGGCGTTGTCCAGATGGGAACAGCCGACGTGGTGCAGGATCAGCCACACCTCGAAGCAGGGGTTCGACCAGAGCAGGCTGACGTCGTGCGTCCGTGCCTCGTTCGTCGGCGGGGCGACCGGATACTGGTCCACGTCGCAGACCACGTACGCCTGGTCGAAGTCGTTGTCGTCGCGGCGGCGGGCGGCGGCGCGTACCGCGTCGACGGGTGATCCCTTCTCGACGACCACGACCAGGCGCTGCCGGAGCCACGGCTCCAGGCGGAGCGCCTCAAGGTAGGCGCGTTCCGTGGACTCCCCGTTGGTCACGGCGAGCACCGTCTTGCGCTGTTCCCGGACGCCGGGCCTGCGGCGGAGATCGGTTTCCCGGGCGGTGCGGGTGCGGCCGGTGCTGGAGGGGTCAGCTCGTCGCTTCGTCATCCACCTGTCTCCGTGCTGCCAGGGCCTGCTCGAACAGGTACGTCGACAGGTCCGGCACCGCGCCGTAGTTGCCGTTCAGATAGCGGCGCTGCCGGTTCTCGCCATCCTTGCGGGGCTTGAAATCCGTCAGCGGGTAGAGCGTGGACGCGCCGTCGGCGTCCTTCTCGGTGAACCAGATCTCGTCCCGCCGCAGGATCTCCTCGGTGTCGATGGTGCCGAGCAGGGCGGCGTCGTGACTGGTGAAGATGAGCTGACTGTGACGCGGGTTCGACGCCACGCTCTGGAAGAGCCCGACGAGCTTCGCGGTGAGCAACGGGTGCAGGCTGGCGTCGATCTCGTCAACGCACATGGTGCCGCCACTGCTCAACACCTCGGCCGCCTCGATGGCGAGCCCGAGTAGCTGTTGAGTGCCCGTCGACTCCTCGGCAAGCTCGAAGAGCACTTCCCCTGCTGGTCCCTGGTGGGCGAACCTCAGCCTCTTCCGTAACGCTCGCTCGCTGGCCTGACGCAACCTGGTGTGCATGCTGGACCTGATCACGGACGACGGGGGAGGCCACGGTGGCTCATCCAGGGGAACGCTCGTCGACGCAACGACATCGACGATCCCGACGTCCGCCGCACGAAGAAGCTCGACCACCACCCGTCTGCTGGGTCCGCTGTCGGGCCAGTCCAACCCGAGAGCGTTGGTGGGCCGGAGGCCGGGGTTCTCGCGGCCGTAGATGTCACGGAACCAGCGGTAGACGCCGTGCGGTGGCTCGTCGGTCGCGGCCGGGGGACCATGGCCGAAGCGGGCGACGGTGGAGAGGAACAGAGCGGTGGAGGCGGTGACCTCGGCGATCCGTTCGAGCAGGATGCGCTGGCCGGTGTCCTCCCCCCACGCGTACGAGTCGCGGGTGCGTTCGAAGACGCGCCGCCGGCGCTTCCGCGGGTAGTGGTAGAGCCACTCCTCGGCAACGCCGTCATTGTCCACGGCGAAACCGTAGGTGTGCCGGACGCCGTTCAGGTTGAGGTCGACGACGTAGTGCGACGGCTCTTCGAGCGAGTCCGTCGTGAGCCGGAACGGCTCGCGGACGATGCCCAAACCCGGCTCGACCTCGCGGTCGGAGGAGAGCACCAACCGGCGCATGAACGACAGGGCGTGCAGACAGTTGGACTTGCCGGAGGCGTTGGCGCCGAAGATGCCGACCACCCGGACGGCCGGCTCGGGCTCGTCTCCGCTGCGGTAGGCCGGCGTCAGGTTGAGTTGCTGTTCGTCCCGGAAGGACCGGTGGTTGGCGAAGCGGAAACTCAACAACATGGCTGTGCCCTCAGATCCTGGACCTACCGGCCCTTCCCTGCGAGTAAACCACGCAGAAGACCCTGAAGCATCCACCTCGCCGGGGCCAGGTTGCCTGACCGGTCGGGCCGCCGCCCGCACGGCCGGCTCTGGCCGATCTTGCCGTGCCCCATTTCACGGATGTAGGGGCTTCGAGTCGAGGGGATGCCCCTGCATCCGTGACGTGGAGTGGATCAGGTGGGCTGGGGTCAGTGGGTGGGGCGGGTGGTGTGGAGGAAGGTGGTCCAGGCGGTGGGGGTGAAGGTGAGGGCGGGTCCGGTCGGGTCCTTGCCGTGCTGTCGTAGCCCGCAGGTGGGCCCCCCGGCTTGATGATCTTGCTGTGCGCCATTTCACGGATGTAGGGGCTTCGAGTCGGGCCGATGCCCCTACATCCGTGAAGTGGAGTGGATCAAGCGGGCTGGGGTCAGTGGGTGGGGCGGGTGGTGTGGAGGAAGGCGGTCCAGGCGGTGGGGGTGAAGGTGAGGGCGGGCCCGGTCGGGTCCTTGCTGTCGCGTACGGCGACGAGACCAGGCAGGTTGTCGGCCACTTCGACACATTCCCCGCCGTTGCTGCCGCTGCGACTGCTCTTACGCCATCGGGCTCCGGTCAGGTCAGCCATGGTGTACCTCCCCAAGGATCTTGTCGATGAGCCGCCTCGATTGTCCCTGGTCGAGGGCAAGCGCATCGATGCTCATCCAGACGTTCTCATATGCGGCGAATTCCTGGGGCCGGTCGAGGTACAGCGCGCCAGTCCACGACTCGCTGTAGACAACCGGCGGCTCAGGCGTTGTTCGGGTGCCGGGAGGGAACTCCAGCATCACGAACGTGCCCGCCTCGACTCCGCGATGGAGCCCGGCGGTGAGCGGCAACACCCGCACCGAGACGTTCGGTCGTTCGCCCAGCGTCAACAGGTGACGGAGTTGCCCCGCCATCGTCGCCCGGCTGCCCACGACCCGCAGTAGCGCCGCTTCGGAGAGGACGACTGCGCAACGAGGAGCCGGCGGCAAGCGGCGGCTCAGTAGGGCCTGCCGCTGTAGTCGTACCTCGACCAGGCGCTCCCGCTCGTCATCGCTGACCTCGGAGCGGTGCTGGTACACCGCGTGCGCATATTCCCTCGTTTGCAGAAGCCCTGGAATCATCGCGTCGTAGTAGAACCTGAGCCGGTGGGCGGCCTGCTCCAGGCCCACGTACAGCTCGAACCAGTCGGGGATGGCGTCGCCGTAGGCGTGCCACCAGCCTCTCGCCTTGGTCTCGCTGGCCAGGGCGGTCAGCGCGGCGGTCAGCTCCGGGTTGGCGTCGTAGAGCTGGCACATCGCCCGCACGTCCACCCCGCGCACCGAGCCGAGGCCGCTCTCGATCCGCCACACCTTCTGTCGGCTGCACTCCAACGCGTCGGCTGCCGCGTCCAGGGTGACCCCCGCCTCGGCGCGCAACTGTCGCAGCGCTCGACCGAGCTGCCGTCGCGGCACCGTCGAACCCATGTCCTCGGCCAACGATCACGCCTCCTCTCCGTTTTTTTAACATCCGGAACGCCTTCTCTGGAATGCCTATCCGTTGTCCATAAATAAGTCAAGAATCGGGGCCGAAAAAGTTGCTTCGCTGCCGATCCGCAGCGCAGTATGGCCGTGGCGCGGCGGTCTTCGCTTCCCCCGGTACCGATCGTCGCGCCCTCTTCTCGGGCGACCTGACCTGCGGGCATAGGTCGTCATCACCGTTATAGGAAAGGAGCGGATGCTTCCGTGCGCGCATTTCTGCGTCAGGTTGTGGTAATACTGTGCCGCGCTATTGGCGAGCCGTGGGAATCCCACGCCGAATCGGGTCGGCCAGACGCCGCCGAGGCGCGCGGGACCGCGTACCGCAGCGCTGTGCCCGGACCGCTGCGGCCCTGGCAGGTGCGCGGCAAGCTGTTCACCCCACGCGGCCGGCACGGGGTGGACGCCGCCGAGGTACGGCACTTCCTCGACCGGGTCGCCGACGACCTGACCGCCTGCTACGCCGAGGTGGCCCGCGCCCACGCCGAGAACGACCGGATCAAGACGGCCCTGCGCCAGTGGCAGTCCGAGCTGGCCCGCCGCGAGCTGGCGGGCATCCGGTGAGCGAACGGTTCGTGGCGCACCTGCCGTTCACCGCCACCGACCTGCCCGCCGCCCGGCAGTTCACCGGCACGCTGGCCCGCTCGGTGAGCTTCCTGTCCGAGGTGGACGCCGCCGAGGTCACCGTCAGTTTCGAGGACGAGCAGGGCGTACGGCACCGGGTCTTCTGCGACCTGCCGCTGCCCGACCGCCGCCGCTGCGCCCGCCGGGTCGACCACGACGGCCCCTGCTCACCGAAACCGCCGCGATGAACGGCGCGCACGGGAGCGGCACCACCGGCCCGGTGGGCGGGGCCAGCGACGTCGTCGACTGCCCGGAGTGCGTGACCGTCGGGTGCCCGCGTTGTCACTGGCGGGGTCGTCGCCGCGCCCAGCTCCTGCTCACCGTCGCCAACCGGGAGACCGGCGCGGTCGCCTCCGCCCGGGTCACGCCCGCCGACCTCGACCCCCGCCCGGACCCGGCGGGTGGCTGGGCCGCCGACCTGACCCACCGGGTACGCGACCTCGCCGCCACCGTCGCCGTCCCGCTCGACCCCGAGCCCCTGGCGGTACGCCTGCCACCGCAGTGGCGGCCCGACCTGCCCGAGCGTGACCGGCACGCCCTCGCGGCGGCGGCCCTCGCCGAGCTGGCCCGCCGCCGGCCGTGGCGGCTCTGGCTCGGCGGATCGACAGTGCCGCCACCGGAGGACCCGGCCGACCGGCTGGGCCGGCTCTGCGACCTGGCCGGGCTGCTCCTGCTCGACCTGGTCGTGACGGTCCGCCGACACGACGACCAGTGCCAGGACGACCGGTGCCAGGGCGACTGCCGGCGGGACGACTGCCGGCAGGGCGACCGCCGGCAGGGTGATTGCCGGCAGGACGGCCGCCGGCAGGGTGAGCGGTGGCGTTGGACGGTCCGGTACGAGGTGCCCGGCTCACCGGCGCGGCACGTGCCGGCGGAGGGCAGCCCCGACCTGGCCACCGCCCTGGCCGAGACCGACGCGCGGGCGGCCCTGACCGGCCTCACCGCCCGGGGACGGCACGCCCCGCCCAGCGTCATCAGAGCCGACCTGTCGCGCGCGGCGTCACCATCGCGCCCACTGCCCGTCCCCGGTGGGCCGGCGACGGCCGTCCCCCGGGTGGACCGGTTGGCCGGTCGGCTCCTGGCCGCGCTCGGCGACCGGGTGGCCGCCCAGGCCCGCTGGCGGGACGACGCCTGGCGGATCGCCCCGCTCGACCACCCCGACCCCACGACCACGGAGCCGTCGGCGACGGTGCTGGTCACGATCACCGACCTGCGGCGGCGGGTGGCGCACGTGGCGTGGACGGCCGGCGCGCCGGAAGAGGTCTGCGAGGTGGCCACCGGGCCCGGTGGGCGGCCGGTCGTGCAGCTCCCGCAGCGGTACCGGCTCGGCGCGTGGGCGCACGCGTTCGGCGTACCGCCGGAGGAGCTGGCGGAGGCCGACGGCGGCCACGGCATCCCGCGTGAGCTGCGCGACGGGTACGTGACCCTGCCCTCGGCGGACGCCGACCCGGTGGGGGAGTACGTGCGTGCGGTGGGCCGGGGGCTGCCCGGCGGGCGGCTGATCGTCACCGCCGTACGCCCCGACGTGCCGCCGCTGGCCGAGTTGGCGCGGCTGGTGACCGGGCTGGACCTGGCGTTGCAGGTCAGCCTGCTGGATCTGGGGCGGCATGCCGGTCACCCGTCGCGGGCCGACGGGCGCTACTGGTCGGTGCAGGTACGGCCCCGGGACGCCCCGGTGGATCCGGCGGATCTGCCGACCCGGCCGAGCCTGGCGGCGGCGCTCGACGACTGCGTGACCCACCTCGCCGACGACCTGTCCGCGCTGGTCCCGGCCGACCCGGAGGCCCCGCTGCCGGCGCCCTGCGCCCCGCCGCGCGCTTCGCTTCCCGACCCGGCGTCGGCGCTGCTGCGGCTCGCCGCCGAGCACGCCGGCCGCGCGGTGACGCTCCGACTGACCCGCGCCGGTGACCTCGTTTACCGGCATCACGAGGACGGGGTGTGCCGGCTGCCACCGCCGGTCGGGAGCGACGGCAGCCGGACGATCAACTACTGAGACGGTTCGCCTGTCGATGCGAGAGAAGCCGCGTGGACCGGTCGGGGTCCATGCGGCTTCCGCTGCGTCAGAACGCCGCTGTGTTAGGAAGGGCCCCTATTCGGGGACTCGGCGGTAGGCGCCGTCGCTGGCGGAGGTGGCCATGGAGGCGTACGCGCGCAGGGCGGCGGAGACGGGGCGCTGCCGGTCGACGGGGGTGTACGGGCGGTCGCGCTTCTCCTGGGCGATCCGCCGGGCCTCCAGCACGTCGGCCGGGACGTCCAGCTCGATCGACCGGTTCGGGATGTCGATGACGATCTGGTCACCCGGCTCGACCAGGGCGATCAGCCCACCGGAGGCGGCCTCCGGGGAGGCGTGCCCGATGGACAGCCCGGAGGTGCCGCCGGAGAACCGGCCGTCGGTGAGCAGCGCACAGGCCCGCCCCAGACCCCGCCCCTTGAGGAACGAGGTGGGGTAGAGCATCTCCTGCATGCCGGGGCCACCCTTCGGGCCCTCGTACCGGATGACCACCACGTCCCCGGCGACGATCTCCTTGGCCAGGATCGCGGTGACCGCGTCGTCCTGCGACTCGTAGACCTTGGCCGGGCCGCGGAAGGTCAGGCACTCCTCCGGCACCCCGGCGGTCTTCACCACACAGCCTTCCGGGGCCAGGTTGCCGTACAGGATGGCCAGCCCGCCGTCGGCGGAGTAGGCGTGCGCGCCGTCCCGGATGCACCCGGCGGCGGCGTCGGTGTCCAGGGTGGACCAGCGGTTGGTGGTGGAGAACGGCTCGGTGGTGCGGACCCCGCCCGGCGCGGCGTGGAACAGCTCGACCGCCTCCGGCTTCGGGGATCCGCCGCGCACGTCCCAGTCGGCCAGCCAGCGCTCCAGCGAGGGGGAGTGCACCGAGCGTACGTCCCGGTGCAGCAGGCCGGCGCGGTCCAGCTCGCCGAGGATGGCCGGGATGCCGCCGGCCCGGTGCACGTCCTCCATGTGGTACTGCGGGGAGTTCGGGGCGACCTTGGCCAGGCAGGGCACCCGCCGGGAGACCGCGTCGATGGCGGCCACGTCGAAGTCCAGCTCCGCCTCGCGGGCGGCGGCCAGCAGGTGCAGGATCGTGTTGGTGGAGCCGCCCATCGCCACGTCCAGGGCGACGGCGTTCTCGAAGGCGTGCCGGTCGGCGACCACCCGGGGCAGCACCGAGTCGTCGTCCTGCTCGTACCACCGCTTGGCGATCTCGACGACGGTGCGGCCGGCCTCGACGAACAGCGACCGGCGCGCGGCGTGGGTGGCGAGGGTGGAGCCGTTGCCGGGCAGCGCCAGGCCGATGGCCTCGGTGAGGCAGTTCATCGAGTTGGCGGTGAACATGCCGGAGCAGGAGCCGCAGGTCGGGCAGGCGGACCGCTCGATCTCGCCGAGCTGGTCCTCGGTGACCGCCTCGTTGGAGGAGGCGATCATCGCGTCGATCAGGTCGATCTTGGAGTGCACGACGCCCTCGATCGCCACCGTCTTGCCGGCCTCCATCGGGCCGCCGGAGACGAAGACGGTCGGGATGTTCAGCCGCAACGCGGCCAGCAGCATCCCCGGGGTGATCTTGTCGCAGTTGGAGATGCAGACCAGGGCGTCCGCGCAGTGCGCGTTGACCATGTACTCGACCGCGTCGGCGATCAGCTCCCGGCTGGGCAGGGAGTAGAGCATGCCGCCGTGGCCCATGGCGATGCCGTCGTCGACGGCGATGGTGTTGAACTCCCGTCCCACCCCGCCGGCGTCGGCCACCGCGTCGGCGACCAGGCCGCCGAGATCCTTGAGATGGACGTGACCGGGGACGAACTGGGTGAAACTGTTGGCGATGGCGACGATCGGCTTACCGAAGTCGTCGTCGGTCATCCCGGTGGCCCGCCAGAGGGCCCGGGCGCCGGCCATCGTCCGACCGTGCGTGGAGGTCTTCGACCGCAGCTCAGGCATGCCCCCCAGCATGGCACCACCGGCCGACCCGCGCGGCGGCGCGCGCGACACGTCCCACCAGATGCGCACCCGGGGCCCCGCCCGTCGATGTCTTCCGGCAGAGTTGACCCCGTGCATCACACCCCGGCCCCGGTCCCCGCCCTGATCGCCGTCGCGGTGGCGGCCGGGCTGCTGGCGGCCGTGGCCACCGGGCTGCTGCTCGGCTCCGCCCGGCGGCGACGCGGGGCGTACCGGCAGGCGCACCTGCTGCTCGCCGCCGGCGCGCTGGTCGCGCTGCTCAGCCTCGCGGTGGGGCTGGCCGGCGTGGCCGTCACCCCGACGCACCAGCAGGCCGAACGCACCGGCTGGGCGACGGTGGTCGCGGTCGGGATCGCGGTCAGCGGCCTGCTCGGCTGCGCCGGCCTGCTGCGGATGCCCGGGGTGGTCGGGTCGAGGTCCGGCGGGGTCCGGCTGGTCCTCGACGGGGTCAGCGTGGCGACGGCGTTGTGGTTCGTCGGCTGGGTGCTCTTCTCCGAGCCGACCCGGCTGCTCGGCGACGCCACCCCGATGGCCTGCGTGCCGATCCTGCTCGCCACGGTCAGCGCCGCCCTGGCCGCCGGGCTGAACGCGGTGGTCGCGGCGCGCGCCCCCCGTCCCCGGCTCCGGCTGGCCGGGCTGTGCTGCGGCATCACCGCCACGATCGTCGGCGGGCTGGGCCTGGCCGGCGGCCTCTGCCAGGCCGGTACGACGCTGGCGCTTGCCGGCGCGACGCTGCTCGCCGTGGGTCTGCTCGGCGCGGCGTCGGCGGTGCACACCGCGGACCCGCCCGGCCAGGTGCAGGCCGACCTGATCCGCCGGGACAGCGGCTACGCCTTCCTGCCGATGATCGCCATGGCCGCCTCGGCCGGGTACCACCTCCTCCAGGACGGACGGTTCGACGCGTACGGGATCACCGCCGGCAGCCTGGAGGGGTTCGCGCTGGTCACCCGGCAGTACCTGACGCTGCACGACATGCGCGGGTACGCGGCCCGGCTGGTCGAGCGGGAGGCGCACTTCCGGAAGCTGGCGCACACCGACCCGCTGACCGGCCTGGCGAACCGACGGGAGCTGCTGCGCGCCCTGTCGGCCGCCGCCGACAGCCAGGAGCCGGTGGCGCTGCTCGGGCTGGACCTGGACGGTTTCAAGCACGTCAACGACATGCGCGGGCACGACGTCGGGGACGCGGTGCTGGCCGAGGTCGGCCGGCGGCTGCGCGCCCACCAGGAGCCCGGCTACCTGGCGGCCCGGCTCGGCGGGGACGAGTTCGCCGTGCTGTTGCGGGGCGGGCGGGCGGTGGACGCCGACCGGGTCGCGCAGCGGTTGCTGGCCGAGTTGGGTCGGGCGTACGAGCAGCCGGCCGGGCCGGTCCTGCTGTCGGTGAGCATCGGGGTGGCCGGTCGGGCCGACGAGTCCGCGGCGGCCCCGCGCCGCGCCGACGAGCCGGACGTCGAGGTGCTGCTGCGCCACGCCGACCTGGCGCTGCGGCACGCCAAGCAGCAGGGCAAGAACCGCACCGAGCGGTACGACGTCGGGTACGAGCAGCGGCTGCGCCGCCGGACGACGGTGGAGCACGAGCTGCGGGGCGCGATCGGGCGCGACGAGCTGCGGTTGGTCTTCCAGCCGGTGGCCTCGTTGCCGTCGGTGCGTCCGGTCGGGGCGGAGGCGCTGCTCCGCTGGCGTCACCCGGAGTTGGGCAACGTGCGGCCGGACGAGTTCATCCCGCTCGCCGAGGAGTGCGGCATGATCGCCACGCTCGGCGCGTGGGTGCTGGACGAGGCGTGCCGGCAGCTCTCCCGGTGGCTGGCCGACGGCCACGACGTCTGGGTGTCGGTGAACGTCTCGCCCCGGGAGTTGCACGCCGAGCAGTACGTGACGCAGGTCGCCGAGGCGTTGCGTATCCACCGGGTGCCGCCGCAGCGGCTGGTGCTGGAGGTCACCGAGCACGCCGTGGCGACCGACCTGGACGCGTTGATCCGCCGGTTGGCGGCGCTGCGCCGGACCGGGGTGCGGATCGCCCTGGACGACTTCGGGGCGGGCTACTCCTCGTTGGGTCAGCTCCGCCGGCTGCCGATCGACATCCTCAAGATCGACCACGGGCTGGTCGCCGAGCACGAGCCGGTCCGGCCGGTCGACCGGGACGGCCCGCCGTTCGCCCCGATGGTCGACATCGTGATGCGGCTCGGGCACCAGTTGGGGCTGGAGGTGATCGCCGAGGGGGTGACCTCGCCCACCGAGCTGGCGGCGGTGGTCGCCGCCGGCTGCCGGTTCGGCCAGGGCGCGCTGTTCGGCTGGGGCGTGCCGGCGGAGCACCTGGAGGCGATGCTGGACGCGGCGACCTCGCCGGGCGCCCGCCCCCCGGTCGTTCCCCGGGCGGCGTTGCCCGGCCCGCCGGCTGTTCCCCGGCCGGCGTTGCCCGCCGCCCCGCGTCCGGCGCTGTCCGACGCGCCGGCCGTCCCCCGGCCGGCGTCGCCCGGTGCGCCGACGGCCTCCCGGGCGGCGCTGTCCGACGTGCCGGTCGGCGTGGTCCCACCGGACGGGACGGGCGTTCCGCCGGGCGGCGCGCCGTCCGCGCAGGTGGGAGGGGCATCTTCCCGGGACGGTTCGGGCTGCGCCAACTCCCGTTGACCAACATGTGGGATCAGTTGACTCATCGCGTGAGATACGTCAGGCTGTCCCCATGCCGTCGTTCCGCTTCCCGCGAGTACTTATCTGAGCGCACTCTCCCCCGTCGAGAGTGCGCTGGCCCCGTGCATCTGCACGAGGGCCGTTTTTATTGCCGTTGGACCAGTCGGGGCGGGCCCTGCCCGCGTTGCACCACGTGACGAGCGCGTCACCTCGACGCGCCGGTCATCTCGAGCCACTCACCCGAGCCGCTCGACCGCTCACCCGAGCCGTCCGAGCCACTCACCCGAGCCGAAGGCCAGAACCGTCATGACGAGACCCACGCCAGAGACCCTCGCCCATTCCGCCCGGCGAGCCCGGACGGCCACCGAGCCCGCCGGGGCCCCCGGCCCGGCCGCCCCGGCGGTATCCGCCGTCGGCGACCAGGTCTCCGGCGCCGGCTCCCTGGTGCGTTCGCTCGAAGCGCTCGGCGTCGACGTGGTCTTCGGCATCCCGGGCGGGGCGATCCTGCCGGCGTACGACCCGCTCTACGACTCCCGGGTGCGGCACATCCTGGTCCGGCACGAGCAGGGCGCCGGCCACGCCGCCACCGGGTACGCGCAGGCCACCGGCCGGGTCGGGGTGTGCATCGCCACCTCCGGCCCCGGCGCGACGAACCTGGTCACCCCGATCGCCGACGCGTACATGGACTCGGTGCCGATGGTGGCGATCACCGGCCAGGTGGCGCGGCCGGCGATCGGCACGGACGCCTTCCAGGAGGCGGACATCCAGGGCATCACCCTGCCGATCACCAAGCACAACTTCCTGGTGCAGACCCCGGAGGAGATCCCGCAGGTCCTGGCCGAGGCGTTCCACCTGGCGTCCACCGGCCGGCCCGGCCCGGTGCTCGTCGACATCCCCAAGGACGTCCTCCAGGCGCAGACCACCTTCACCTGGCCGCCCACCCTGGACCTGCCCGGGTACCGCCCGACCCTGCACCCGCACGGCAAGCAGATCCGCGAGGCGGCCCGGCTGATGACCACCGCCCGCCGCCCGGTGCTCTACGTCGGCGGCGGCGTGCTCAAGGCCGGGGCCACCGAGGGGCTGCGCCGGCTGGCCGAGCAGACCGGCATCCCGGTGGTCACCACGCTGATGGCGCGCGGCGCGTTCCCCGACTCGCACGACCAGCACCTCGGCATGCCGGGCATGCACGGCACGGTCGCCGCGGTCTACGCCCTCCAGAAGTCCGACCTGATCGTCGCGTTGGGCGCCCGGTTCGACGACCGGGTGACCGGCAAGCTCGACTCGTTCGCCCCGGGCGCGACCATCGTGCACGCCGACATCGACCCGGCCGAGATCGGCAAGAACCGGACGGCGGACGTGCCGATCGTCGGTGACGCCCGGCACGTCATCGACGAGCTGATCGGCGCGGTCACCGTGGAACACGCCGCCGGTCGGGTCGCCGAGCTGACCGACTGGTGGGCGCAGCTCGGTGACCTGCGGGCGCGCTACCCGCTCGGGTACGACGAGCCGGCCGACGGCACCCTCGCCCCGCAGTACGTGATCAAGCGGTTGGGCGAGATCGTCGGCCCGGACGCGATCTACGTGGCCGGCGTCGGGCAGCACCAGATGTGGGCGGCGCAGTTCATCTCGTACGAGCAGCCGTACACCTGGCTGAACTCCGGCGGCGCCGGCACCATGGGGTACGCGGTCCCGGCCGCGATGGGCGCGAAGGTCGGCAAGCCGGACACGGTGGTCTGGGCGGTGGACGGCGACGGCTGCTTCCAGATGACCAACCAGGAGCTGGCGACCTGCGCCCTGGAGGGCATCCCGGTCAAGATCGCCGTCATCAACAACGGCAACCTGGGCATGGTCCGGCAGTGGCAGACCCTGTTCTACGACGCCCGCTACTCCAACACCGAGCTGGGCACCCACAAGCACCGCATCCCGGATTTCGTCAAGCTCGCCGAGGCGCTCGGCTGTATCGGCCTGCGCTGCGAGAACGCCGCCGACGTGGACAAGACCATCGAGGCGGCGATGGCGATCGACGACGCGCCGGTGGTGATCGACTTCGTGGTCGGCAAGGACGCGATGGTCTGGCCGATGGTGGCCGCCGGCACCAGCAACGACGAGATCATGTTCGCCCGTGGCGTCCGCCCGGTCTTCGACGAGGACGATGTCTGATGACTCTGCACACCCTGTCCGTGCTGGTGGAGAACAAGCCGGGCGTCCTGGCCCGGGTCTCCGGGCTGTTCTCCCGGCGCGGGTTCAACATCGACAGCCTGGCCGTCGGCGAGACGGAGAACCCGGACGTCTCCCGGATCACCATCGTGGTCAACGCCGAGTCCTCCCCGCTGGAGCAGGTCACCAAGCAGCTCAACAAGCTGGTCAACGTACTCAAGATCGTCGAGTTGGACCCGCAGGTCTCGGTGGCCCGGGAGCTGCTGCTGGTGAAGGTCCGCGCGGACCGTAACGCCCGCAGCCAGGTGCTGGAGACGGTCGCGCTGTTCCGCGCCCGGGTGGTCGACGTCGCCCCGGACACGTTGACCGTCGAGGCGACCGGCACCCCGGACAAGCTGGACGCGCTGCTGCGCGACCTCGAACCCTTCGGCATCAAGGAGATGGTCCAGTCGGGCACGGTGGCGATCGGGCGCGGCTCGCGCTCCATCACCGCCGGCCCGTCCCTGCGCGCCGCCTGAGACGCCGGTGAGGCGTTCCTCCCCGACGCCGACCGCATCCACCCGCATCCGTACCAGACCACGACGGGCCGACCCGGCCGTCGTACGAAAGGGAAGTTCTGATGAGCGTTGAGGTGTTCTACGACGACGACGCCGACCTGGGCCTGATCCAGGGTCGGACGGTCGCCGTGATCGGCTACGGCAGCCAGGGCCACGCCCACGCGCTGTCGCTGCGCGACTCGGGCGTCGACGTGGTGATCGGTCTGCCGGAGGGCTCGAAGAGCCGGGCCAAGGCCGAGGAGCAGGGGCTGCGGGTGCTCACCCCGGCGGAGGCGTCGGCCGCGGCCGACGTGATCATGATCCTCGCGCCGGACACGGCGCAGCGCAAGCTCTACACCGAGTCGGTCGCCCCGAACCTGACCCCCGGCAAGGCGCTCTTCTTCGGCCACGGCTTCAACATCCGGTACGGGCTGATCAAGCCCCCGGCCGACGTGGACGTGGCGATGGTCGCCCCGAAGGGCCCGGGTCACCTGGTCCGCCGCCAGTACGTCGACGGCAAGGGCGTGCCCTGCCTGGTCGCCGTCGAGCAGGACGCCTCCGGCGGCGCGCTCGCGCTGGCCCTGTCGTACGCCAAGGGCATCGGCGGCACCCGGGCCGGCGTGATCCGGACGACCTTCAAGGAGGAGACCGAGACCGACCTGTTCGGTGAGCAGGCGGTCCTCTGCGGTGGCGCGTCCGCGCTGGTGCAGACCGGTTTCGAGGTGCTCACCGAGGCCGGTTACGCCCCCGAGGTGGCCTACTTCGAGTGCCTGCACGAGCTCAAGCTGATCGTCGACCTGATGTACGAGGGCGGCATCGCCCGGATGCGCTACAGCATCTCCGACACCGCCGAGTACGGCGACCTGTCCCGGGGCCCGCGGGTGGTCGACGGCCGGGTCAAGGAGGAGATGCGCAAGATCCTCGCCGAGGTGCAGTCCGGTGAGTTCGCCCGCGAGTGGATCGCCGAGGACGACGCCGGCCGGCCGAACTACCGCAAGTGGCAGGCCGAGGGCGCGGCGCACCCGATCGAGGAGACCGGCCAGAAGCTGCGCGGCATGATGAGCTGGGTCGACCGCCCCCTCACCGAGACCGCCTGACCCCCCACCCGCCAACCGCCCCACCCCGCCCTGTCGATCAAGAGGTTCGCGTCACCGGCACGCCGGGATCCGAGCGCGCGCGGAGCTCTTGATCGACGGGAGCGGGGCGGGGCTCGTGGCGTGCCGGTGCGGGGCTCGTGGCGGGGTGGGCGGGTGGTCGAGGGCGGGTGGCGGGGCGGGGGTGTGTGAGGGCAAACACCCCGTGCCAGCGGACACCGCCGGTAGCCTGCCGCCTACCATCGGCGGGAGGTGCTTCCGGCACCCGAACGGCCATGGCCCGGTTCAGCACAGGGCGCAGTGCGGCGTCCCGTCGAGGCAGCCGACCGCCCGCACAATATCTACGAGGACCGATGAATCCTGTCGTACTGATCGCCGAAGAGCTCGCTCCCGCCGCCATCGAGGTGCTCGCCCACGACTTCGACGTACGTCACGTCGACGGCACCGACCGTCCGGCGCTGCTGTCCGCCCTCGCCGAGGCCGACGCGGTGATCGTGCGCAGCGCCACCCAGATCGACGCGGAGGCCGTCGCCGCCGCGCCCCGGCTGAAGGTGGTCGCCCGGGCGGGCGTCGGTCTCGACAACGTCGAGGTGCCGGCCGCCACCGCCCGGGGCGTCATGGTGGTCAACGCCCCCACCTCGAACATCGTCTCCGCCGCCGAGCAGGCCGTCGCGCTGCTGCTGGCCGTGGCCCGCAACACCGCCAGCGCCAGCGCCGCGCTCAAGGCGGGGGAGTGGAAGCGGTCGAAGTACACCGGCGTCGAGATCCAGGGCAAGACCGTGGGCGTGGTCGGCCTCGGCCGCATCGGCGTGCTGTTCGCCCAGCGGATCGCCGCCTTCGGCACCCGGCTGATCGCGTACGACCCCTACATCCAGCCGGCCCGCGCGGCCCAGCTCGGGGTGCGTCTGGTCGGCCTGGAGGAGCTGCTGCGGGAGAGCGACTTCATCTCGATCCACCTGCCGAAGACCCCGGAGACGGTCGGCCTGATCGGCGAGAAGGAGCTGTCGCTGGTCAAGCCCGGCGTGCGGATCGTCAACGCCGCCCGCGGCGGCCTGGTCGACGAGCAGGCCCTCGCCGACGCCATCGCCGAGGGCCGGGTGGCCGGCGCCGGCGTCGACGTGTACGCCAAGGAGCCGTGCACCTCCTCGCCGCTGTTCGCCTTCGACAACGTGGTGGCCACCCCGCACCTGGGCGCGTCCACCCACGAGGCGCAGGACAAGGCCGGCCTGGCCGTGGCGAAGAGCGTCAAGCTCGCGCTCCAGGGCGAGTTCGTGCCGGACGCGGTGAACGTGCAGGCCGGCGGCGTGGTCGCCGAGGACGTCCGGCCGCTGCTGCCGCTGGCCGAGAAGCTGGGCCGGGCGTTCACCGCGGTGGCCGGCGGGGTGGCCGCCAGCGTCACCGTCGAGGTCAAGGGCGAGATCGCCAACCACGACGTCTCGGTGCTCAAGCTCGCCGCCACCAAGGGGCTGTTCAGCTCGGTCGTCGAGGAGCAGGTCACCTACGTCAACGCCCCGCACCTGGCCGCCGAGCGCGGCGTCGAGGTGACCCTGACCAGCCAGGCCGACGGGGTGGACCAGCCGAACCTGGTCACCGTGCGCGGGGCGCTGCCCGACGGCCGTACGGTGAGCGTCTCGGGCACCGCCGTCGGCGCCGCCGGCCGCGAGGTCCTCAAGCTGACCGAGGTCGACGGCTTCGACGTCGAGATCGGCGCGGAGGGCATCCTGCTCTTCCTCCGCTACGTCGACCGTCCCGGCGTGGTCGGCACGGTCGGCACCCTGCTCGGCGAGGCCGGCATCAACATCGCCGCCATGCAGGTGGCCCGCCGGGAGGCGGGCGGCGAGACGCTGATGACGCTCACCGTCGACCAGGCGCTCGGCGCGGACCTGCTCACCTCCGCCGCCGAGTCGATCGGCGCGACCGCCGCCAGCGCCGCCGACCTCCGCGACGAGTGACCAGAACGCACCACGACGTACGAGGGGTCCGGCCGGTCGGCCGGGCCCCTCGCCCGTCTCGGCGCGGGGCGGGGCCCCCGGGGCGCGCGCGGCGCGCCGGCAGAGGCCCCGCCCCGCGAACCGGTCAGCGGGTGGCGGAGTGGCGGGCGGGTGGCGGGTAGACGGAGCCGTCCTGCGGGTCGAACAGCATCAGGCCGTTCTCGGCGGCGAGCCGCTCGATGTCGAGCAGCACCTGGTCCTCGCAGCTCGGGAAGAGACACATCAGGATGTGGTCGGCGGCGGCGTGCAGCGGCGCCACCTCCCAGGGGGATCCCGGCCGGGGCGGTCGGTCCGGGTAGCTGGCGGTGATCGCCCGGTAGAAGGCGACCACCCGGGGGTCGGGGTAGCTGTCCACGTGCTGCCCCTGTCGGCACCGCTGCACCGCCGCCCGCACGTCCGCGGGGGTCGCCCCTTCCGGTAGGGCCCACACGCTCAGATCGAAGCTCACGGCGCACAGCGTGCCATCCGGCCGGTCGGCCCTGTCACCGACCCCGCTGGCCCGTCCGGTCCGTGCCCGTGGCGCGGGACCGGACGGTCCACGATGGCCGGTCCGGAGCGTTCCGGCGGGGGCGCGGGCTCGTCCCCGGCGGGCGCGCGGATCGTTCCACCGTGACCCGTCCACCGTGGCCGGGCCGGCGGCTCCACCGTGGCCGGGTCGCCGACGGCCGACGGCTCCACCGTGGCCGGGTCGCCGACGGCCGACGGCGTAGACCCTTGCGGTGAGATGCGAAGGTTCGCTAGCGTACACGTGCGGTTACTGACCGAACTCACGGTGTCGACCCGTCTTCGGGTGGCGGCGTCCGGCGTCCGGCCGGTTGGTTCCGCACCCCTCGGATGCGCGAGCCACGCGCACTCGTCGCTGACCGGCCTCCACGGTTGTTGCCGAGACCGTGGGGGCCGATCGCGGTCCCCCGGAGGCCCCGCGGCGGCGGCGGGAGCGCGGCCCTCGGGTCGGTTCCCGGCGGCGGGGAGCATGGCGTCCGTCGCGTGCGCGGATCACGGCCAGCGGGCACGCGGGGTCGGCGCGGGCGCGGCGACGTGGTCAGCGCGCTCCGGCGAAGAGCGGGTGGTAGCGCGACTGGTCGGTGAACCAGGTCAGCCCGACCGGGCCGGCGGCGTAGAGGGCCGTGGCGTAGGCGTCGGCCACCGACAGGTCCGGCCCCACCACGGTGGCGGCGGCCAACTGCCGGGCCGGTTCCCCGGTGTGCGGGTCGACCACGTGGTCCCGGCGACCGGAGACCCCGGAGGTGCCGATCGCGCCGGCGGTCATCTCCAGCACCAGCGGCGTGGTCCCGCCGTCCGGGTGGTGCACCGCGATCCGCCACGGGCCCCCGTGCGGGGCGTGCCCCCGGACGACCAGGTCGGCGCCGCTGACCACCGCGTAGTCGTGCACCCCGGCGGCGCGCAGCCGGGCGGCGGCCCGCTCCACCGCCCACCCGTTGAGCAGGCCGCCCGGGTCGAAACCGCCGGGCACCGCCCAGGCGTCGAACCAGCCGTCGGTGGCTGCCCGCATGGCGGCGCAGCGGTTCACCAGGTCGGCCAGGGGCGCGTACGAGTCGGCGCCGATCTCTCCCCGGCGCAGCCGGGAGACCAGACTCTCCGGCCGGGCGGGGCCGTAGGTGAGGTCGAGGGCGCGCAGCTCCGCGACGGCATCGGCCAGGGCCTCGCCCACGCCCCGCCGGCCCAGCCAGTCCGGGGCGTTCAGGACCAGGGTGTACTCGGCGCCGCTGGTGCGCACGGTGTGGGTGACGGTGAGCCGGTCGCTGGCGACCGCGCCCCACCGGTCGAGGAGCTGACGCGCGCCGAGCCGCAGGTCGGGACGCCGGCTGACGTGGGCGGGCTGGTCCACCCACCGGGTCCGGGCCCGGGTCCGGTCCTCGATCCGCATGTCAATGCTCCCTCCGGAGGGTGCCGCCGCCGTCGCCGACCACCCGCCACGGGCCCCGTGACCCGCTCGTCGTCCACCCTATGGGGCGGAGTTGACCGCACCATGAATCTCACCTGGAAAGGAGCTGTGCATCCCTCTTTCCCACATCTTGAGCATGCTGTACCGGGACCCGGGACGGCGACGTACCGTACTGGTTCAACGTGAGCGTGAGGAGTGCGACGTGGCGCGGATCGCGGTGGTGGCCGGCGACGGGATCGGACCCGAGGTGGTCGCGCAGGCCCGTAAGGTCATCGACGCTGTCGTCCCCGGCGTGCAGGCCACGGAGTACGACCTCGGCGCGGCCCGTTACCACCGCACCGGCGAGGTGCTGCCCGACTCGGTGCTGACCGAGCTGGCCGGGCACGACGCCATCCTGCTCGGCGCGGTCGGCGACCCGACCGTCCCGCCGGGCGTGCTGGAGCGCGGCCTGCTGCTCAAGCTGCGGTTCGCCTTCGACCAGTACGTCAACCTCCGCCCGTCGCGGCTCTGGCCGGGCACCACCGGCCCGCTGGCCACCGTCAAGCCCGGCGAGGTCGACCTGGTGGTCGTCCGGGAGGGCACCGAGGGGCTGTACGCGGGCGCGGGCGGCTCGCTGCACCGCGACACCCCCGCCGAGATCGCCACCGAGGAGAGCCTGAACACCCGGCACGGGGTGGAGCGGGTGATCCGGGACGCCTTCGCCCGCGCCGCCCGGCGTGAGCGGCGCAAGGTGACCCTGGTGCACAAGACCAACGTGCTCACCCACGCCGGCTCGCTGTGGGCCCGGGCGTTCGAGGCGGTCGCCGCCGAGCACCCCGACGTGACCACCGAGTACCAGCACGTCGACGCCGCCGCGATGTTCCTGGTCACCCAGCCCCAGCGGTACGACGTGGTGGTCACCGACAACCTCTTCGGCGACATCCTGACCGACATCGCCGCCGCCGTCACCGGCGGGATCGGGCTGGCCGCCAGCGGCTCCATCAACCCCGACGGGCGCTACCCGTCGATGTTCGAGCCGGTGCACGGCTCCGCGCCGGACATCGCCGGCAAGGGGGTCGCCGACCCGGTGGCCGCCGTCCTCTCCGCCGCCCTGCTGCTGGAGCAGCTCGGCCACGCCGACGCCGCCGTACGGGTCACCGAGGCCGTCGCCACCGAGCTGGCCAACCGCGCTCCGGGCGTACCGCTGCGCACCGAGGAGGTAGGCGACCGGCTCGCCGGGCACGCTTCCTCCTGAGCCCGGTCGGCCGGTCCGGCCGACCGCATGTCACGTCCCGCGCCGGTGTCACGGTCGGTAGTTTCGGGGCGCCCGTCGGTCTTTCCGCTGAACGACCGTTCGGGGTAAGTTTCACGACACCAGTCCGTCGGCGTGCGTTTCGGTATGCCGTCTTTCCGCAGGGAGGTCAGCGCGATGAGCGGTGGTGACAAGCTCGAATTCGAGATCCGTCGGAACCCCGCGCCGGTAGCCGCCGCCGACCGGGCCGCCCTGCTGGCCGATCCCGGGTTCGGCCGGGTGTTCACCGACCACATGGTCACGATCCGCTACGCCGACGGCAAGGGCTGGTACGACGCCCGGGTCGAGGCGCGCGCGCCGATCCCGATGGACCCGGCCAGCGCGGTGCTGCACTACGCGCAGGAGATCTTCGAGGGGCTCAAGGCGTACCGGACGGCCGACGGCGGGGTGACGCTGTTCCGGCCGGACGCCAACGCCGCCCGGTTCGTCGCCTCGGCGCGACGGCTGGCCATGCCGCCGCTGCCGCCGGAGGTGTTCCTCGACTCGCTGCACAAGCTGATCGAGATCGACCAGGAGTGGGTTCCCTCCGGTGTGGACGGCAGTCTCTACCTGCGGCCGTTCATGTTCGCCAGTGAGGTCTTCCTCGGTGTCCGGCCGGCGATGGAGTACCTCTACGTCCTGATCGCCTCGCCGGTCGGGTCGTACTTCAGCAGTGGGGTGCAGCCGGTCCGGGTCTGGGTCTCCCCGGACTACACCCGGGCCGCGCCCGGCGGCACCGGCGCGGCCAAGTGCGGCGGCAACTACGCGGCCTCGCTGGTCGCCCAGGCCGAGGCGATCGAGCACGGCTGTGACCAGGTGGTCTTCCTGGACGCCGTGGAGCGGCGCTTCGTCGACGAGTTGGGCGGCATGAACGTCTTCTTCGTCTACGACGACGACACCCTGGTCACCCCGCCGTTGACCGGCACCATCCTGCCCGGAATCACCCGTGAGTCGGTGCTGACCCTGGCCGGCGCGGCCGGGCTGACCGTGGTCGAGCGGCCGGTCAGCTTCGCCGACTGGCAGGCCGACGCGGAATCCGGGCGGCTGCGTGAGGTCTTCGCCTGCGGCACCGCCGCCGTGATCACGCCGATCGGGCACGTCCGGTTCCCCGACAGGGAGTTCGCCGTCGGGGCCGGTCAGTCGGGTCGGGTCACGATGGGCCTGCGTCAGCAACTGGTCGACCTGCAACGCGGGGTGGCCGCCGACCCGCACGGCTGGGTGCGCCGGGTGCTCTGATCCCCAGGGGTCTGCCGCGTCGACCCGCCCGGCGGCGCACGCGCCGCGTCGACCCGCCCGGCAGCACGCGCCGCGTCGACCCGCCCGGCGACCGGACCGGGCAGGTCGGCGGGCCGGTCGGGTCGCCGCGGCTGGACAGCCCAGCGCACGCCGGGCCGGTGGCTCAGGCGAGCAGGTGGGCGCGGAGAGCCGCCAACTGACCGTCGGTCACCCCGGCGTGCCGGAGGTAGCCCTCCACCGAGCCGTGCCGCTCCCGCAGCCGGTCGAGGAAGAGCGCCATCGTCTCGGCCGGTGACTCCAGGAACGGCCGGGGCAGCTCCGCCGCGTGCGGCACGGTGCTGGCCAGCCAGGCGACGAACCGGGCGGACGCCTCGGCGCTCAGCGCGTAGTCGGCGGTGACGTCGGCGTCGTCGACGCCGAGCGCCGCGAGGGTCAACGCGCAGACGATGCCGGTGCGGTCCTTGCCGGCCACGCAGTGCACCACCACCGGGGCGTTGTCGGCGTCGGCGATCAGCCCGACCGCCGCGCCGATGCCCGCCGCGCCGGTCTCGGCCAGCTCGGCGTACCGGTCGGCGAGGTAGTCGACCAGGCTGGTCTCCGGGTCGTACGGCTGCTCGGTCCAGTCCCGGTGCTCCGGGTGGATGTGCCGGTAGACGAGCCCGTCGTACGTGGGCACCCGGCCGTCCCGGGTCACCTCGGTGGGGCGGCGCAGGTCGATCACCGTCCGGACGCCGAGGGCGGCGAACGCCTCCCGGTCGGCGCCGTCGACGCGGTGCAGGGAGTCGGAGCGGTAGAGGCGTCCCCACCGTACGGCGCGGCCGTCGTGCCCCCGGTAGCCGCCGACGTCCCGGAAGTTGAACAGGGCGGAGAAAGCGATTCGTCGATTCGTCTCGATGGCGTCCACGTGGACACGGTAACGGCCGGTGAGGCGGAACCTCACCGGCCGTCACGTCGGTTTCCGGCTACCGGGCGGTGCCCGGCGGCACCGGGGCGTACGTGTCGTCGTAGTAGCCGCCGAGCCGTTCCCGGAAGGCCGGGTCACGGTCGGTCTCGTCGAACTCGGGGGCGGCCTTGATCTGGTCCCGGCTCCGGTCGACGTGCACCTGCTGGGCCTCGTGGTCGACGTGGCTGACGGTGCCGGCGGGCAGCATCACCTTCCGGCCGAAGATCCACGGGCCGGTGTCCACCACCAGGTAGCTGGCGTTCACCTCGTGGCTGGCCTCGTCGATCTGGCCGATCGAGCCGTCGGTCGCCTCGACCTTGTAGCCGACCAGGTCGGCGCCGGCGACGCCGGCCTCGTCGCGGTAGCTCCACGGGTCGAAGACGCCGGCGGGCGCGTTGCCCACGAAGGCGCCCTGACCGTCGTCGGTCACGGGTTCGGGCGAGGCGTGCGCCGCCCGAGGATCGAGCTCCATCCCGACCACCCTCCTGCCTGGTCCTGCTGTTGTCTCCGGCCGGACCGCTCCGGCCGCTCCGGTCCGGGTGGATCCGGTCCGGGGAAGTCGTACCCTCCCGGGGCCGGCGCACACCTGGCCCGTACCCCCTGCCCCTGACCAGCGGATCCGCCCGATCGTGCCGGCACTGTCGTCCCGGTATGTGGATTGTGCCTCCCAGATCCGGGGGGCGAGTGGCAAAGTACGGATCGTGACCAGCACCGTCCTGATCATTGGCACCTAGCGCGCCGGCAGCCCCTCCGCCGAGCGCGCAGACCTCCCGCAGCCGCGGGGGGTCTTTTTGTTGGTTCCCGAAAGGTCCCACCACCATGACGTACCAGGTATACGACACGACGTTGCGCGACGGTGCCCAACGCGAGGGCATCAGCTACTCGGTGGTCGACAAGCTCGCGGTGGCCCGGCTGCTCGACGAGTTCGGCGTCGGCTTCATCGAGGGCGGCTGGCCCGGCGCGGTGCCCAAGGACACCGAGTTCTTCCGTCGCGCCCGCGCCGAGCTCGACCTGCGTCACGCGGTGCTCGTCGCGTTCGGCGCCACCCGCCGGGCCGGGGTCGCGGTCACCGACGACCCCCAGGTCCGCGCCCTGCTCGACGCCGAGACCCCGGCGATCGCGCTGGTCGCCAAGGCGGACCTGCGGCACGTCGAGCGGGCGCTGCGCACCACGTCGGCCGAGAACCTCGCCATGATCCACGACACCGTGTCGCACCTGGTCGCGCAGGGACGCCGGGTCTTCGTCGACGGGGAGCACTTCTTCGACGGCTACCGCGCCGACCCGGCGTACGGGGCGGCGGTGGTGGAGACCGCGCTCGCCGCGGGCGCCGAGCGGATGGTGCTCTGCGACACCAACGGCGGCATGCTCCCGTCGCAGGTCACCGCCGCGATCGACGACCTCACCGGCCGGATCGGCGTCGGCCCGGAACGGCTCGGCATCCACTGCCAGAACGACACCGCCTGCGCGGTCGCCAACACCATCGCCGCCGTCGAGGCCGGGGTCCGGCACTTCCAGGGCACCGCCAACGGGTACGGCGAACGGCCCGGCAACGCCGACCTCTTCGCCATCGTGGCGAACCTCCAGCTCAAACTGGGCATCCCCGTCCTGCCGGAGGGCTGCCTGGAGCAGATGGTGCGGGTGTCGCACGCCATCGCCGAGATCGCCAACATCGCCCCCGACACCCACCAGGCGTACGTCGGGGCCGCCGCCTTCGCCCACAAGGCCGGGCTGCACGCGAGCGCGATCAAGGTGGATCCGCTGCTCTACAACCACGTCGACCCGACGGTGGTGGGCAACGACATGCGGATCCTGGTCACCGAGATGGCCGGTCGGGCCAGCATCGAGCTGAAGAGCCGCGAGCTGGGACTGGACCTGGCCGGCCAGCCGGAGACGCTGTCCCGGGTCACCCGCCGGGTCAAGGAGCTGGAGGCCGGCGGCTGGTCGTTCGAGGCCGCCGACGCCTCGTTCGAGCTGCTGGTCCGCGCCGAGATGGCGGGCAACGCGCCGACCAAGCCGTTCGCGCTGGAGTCGTACCGGGTGCTGGTCGAGCACCGCGAGGACGGCGCGGTGGTCTCCGAGGCGACCGTCAAGATCCGGGTACGGGGTGAGCGGGTGATCGCCACCGCCGAGGGCAACGGCCCGGTCAACGCCCTCGACGAGGCGCTGCGGGTCGGTCTGGCCCGGCACTACCCGGAGCTGCGCGAGTTCGAGCTGGCCGACTACAAGGTGCGGATCCTGGAGGGCAGCCACGGCACCGGCGCGGTGACCCGGGTGCTCGTCGAGACCGCCGGGACGGGCCGGGACTGGACCACGGTCGGCGTGCACCCCAACGTCGTCGAGGCGAGCTGGCACGCCCTGGTCGACGCCCTCACCTACGGCCTGGCGCGCGCCCACGTGTGACGGGACGTCCGGAGGGGGCCCGCCCCACCGTGCGGTCCCTTCCCCACCCTCGGCTCAGGCCCGGGGGAGGCGCAGGTCGGCGAGGACGGGGCGGTGGTCGCTGCCGGGCAGCCGGTGCGCCGTCACCGCCCGGACCGCGATCCGGCGGTCCACCAGCACGTGGTCGATGGTGACCGGCGGGATCAGGTCGCCGTCGTACGGGCCCCAGGTGCCGACCAGCCCGGCCCCGACCGCGTCCGCGGCGTCGACGTACCCGGTCGCCAGCAGGTCCCGCAGCAGGGCGTGGTCCAGGGTGGCGTTGAAGTCCCCGGCGAGGATGCCCGGCCGTCCGTCGGGGGTCGCCGGGGGCTGCGCCGCGAGGTCGGTCCGCCAGTCGGGGACCACCGACGGGTGGTGCGGGGCCGCCGGGTGCGCCGACTCGATCCGCACCGGCGGCGCCCCGGGACGGTCAGCGTCCCGTACGCCTGGGTGAAGGCGAAGCCGGCGTTGCGGCGGATCCCGACCTCGGTCAGCGGGAAGCGGGCGTAGAGCCCGGAGCCGGTGGTGCCGATCTCCGGGTTGAGCTGCCGGTGGGGCAGCAGCGCGGCCAGCCCGAGCCGGTCCAGCTCGGCCCCGGCGTCGGGGGTGAACTCCTGCACCGCCAGCACGTCGACCCGTTCGACGCGAACCAACCGGACCAGCGTCGCGGCGTCCCCCGCGCCGGCCAGCAGGTTCGCGGTGAGCACCCGCAGCGCCGGCCCGTCGGCGGCCGGTCGGTCGTCGGGCAGCGCCCGGGGCGCGACGACGCCGACCAGGGCCGTCACGGTCAGGGCCGCGACCACCGCCGGCCACCAGCGTCGCAGGGCGAGCGCCAGCGCCAGCGGCAGCAGGCCACCCACCGCCACGTACGGCGTGAACGCCACCGCCAGCACCAACGCGCCACGTTCCACGCCGGTCAGCCGGACGACGGCCCACGCCGCCGCTGGGGCGACGGCGAGCCAGCAGAGCAGGGTCCCGGTGGCGCTCCGGGTCACCGGTCGGTCCTCGTCGCGTACGGTCACCGGCGTCACGCTAGCGTCCCGTGCCGCCGCCTCGGCAGCCTGCGCCCCGACGGCCTTCCGTCCGGTTGGGGGGCGCCCGGCGACGGCGTGTTACGCGAGTATTTCCCGAAAACGAATCGGATCAATAAAGCTGCTGTTCGGCGCATGATCAAGCATTGACTGGAAGCTTTTTGTGGTGCTAGGTTCCAGAGTGGTTGGGGCCGCAACTCTCTGTAGTTTTACCTGCCCAGAGTGGGTGTAAAGCTGTCCACAAACGCATTGGTCGGGTCGTCTGTTCGCCTGCTGGTCGGCCAGCATGATTCGGCAAGAATCCGACTCGCTAATTGCGGGCCGGCCCTGCTCGCCTCGCTCAACGCAAGGGAGACCTGTCATGGCCAAACTGTTTTCACGTAAGGCGCTCACGGTGACGTTCGCCGTACTGGGGCTCACCCTGGCCGGCGGAGGGATCGCCGCCGCCCAACCCGACGCCGGCTCGGCGCCCGCCGCCGACCGGGTCGGCCAGGCGGTCGGGCAGCCGCAGATCTCGCCGGAGGACGCCCGCGCCGCGCGGCAGGCGATGAGAGCCGGCCCGTCGGCGAACGCCGTCCCCGGCTCCGTCTCCTTCGCCGTGGTCAACGCCAACGGCACCCTCGCCCGGGGCTGGGACGCGGTGTCGGTGACCAAGTACGGCGCCGGCCAGTACCAGGTCGTCTTCAACCACGACGTGAGCCGTTCCGGGTACGTGGCGACGATCGGCATCGCGGTCGACTGCTGCATCCCGCCGTCCGGCGAGATCGGGGTGGCGCCCCGGCTCGCCACCCCGAACGGGGTCTTCGTGCAGACCCGCAACTCCGCCGGCAGCCCCGCCGACCGGGGCTTCCACCTGGTCGTGGCCGACCCGGTGGTGACCGCTCCGCCCCTGGCCCCGCCGACCAGCCCCGGCAATCCGCAGGGCTGACCCCACCCCCGGGCCGGCCTTCCGCGCACCACGGAGGCCGGCCCGGGCCCCACGCCGGTCGGCGCTGCGTCGGGGCGGGCGGTCCGTGCCGGAGCGTCCCGTCCGGGTCGGCCGGCGCCCGATGTCCGACGTTTGCCGTCCGGCGGCCGGGGAAGCAAGCACCGTGACGGACATCTCGGACACCCTGGCCGGCCCCGCCGGTCCCGCCGCTGCCGGCGTCGAGTTGGAACAGACCCTCTTCGAGGTCAGACGCGTGATCGTCGGGCAGGACCGGCTCGTCGAACGCCTCCTCACCGCGCTCCTCGCCGACGGGCACTGTCTGCTCGAAGGCGTGCCCGGGGTGGCCAAGACACTTGCCGCGCAGACCCTCGCCACCGTGGTCGGAGGCAGCTTCTCCCGGATCCAGTTCACCCCCGACCTGGTGCCCTCCGACATCGTCGGCACCCGCATCTACCGGGCCTCCCGGGAGAGCTTCGACATCGAGCTCGGGCCGATCATGGCCAACCTGGTCCTCGCCGACGAGATCAACCGGGCCCCGGCCAAGGTGCAGTCGGCCCTGCTGGAGGCGATGGCCGAACGGCAGGTGTCGATCGGCGGGCGCAGCTTCGCCGTACCCGAGCCGTTCCTGGTGCTCGCCACCCAGAACCCGGTCGAATCCGAGGGCGTCTACCAACTGCCCGAGGCGCAACGGGACCGGTTCCTCATGAAGGTGCTCGTCGACTACCCCGGCGACGCCGACGAACTCGCCATCCTCTACCGGATGAGCAGCGACCGGCCCCGCCCCCGCCGGGTGCTCGACCCCCAGCGGCTGCGCGCCCTCCAGGCCCGGGCCGGCAACGTCTTCGTGCACCACGCCGTCGCCGAGTACGTCGTCCGCCTCATCCTCGCCACCCGCGACCCCGCCCGGTTCGGCCTGCCCGGCCTCGCGCCACTGCTCGCGTACGGGGCGAGCCCCCGGGCCACCCTCGGGCTGGTCGCCGCGGCCCGGGCCCAGGCCCTGCTGCGCGGCCGGGACCACGTCCTGCCGCAGGACGTCCGCGACCTGGCGGTCGACGTGCTCGCCCACCGCCTGGTGCTCACCTTCGACGCCATCGCCGACGGGGTGTCCGCCGAGGCGCTGGTCCACCAGATCGTCGCGGTGGTGGCGCCACCCCGGATCGCGCCGGACCGCCGCCCGCTCACGCCCGACCTGGCGGCGGCGTGAGCGGGCGCCGGCCGGCCGGGACCGTCCGTCGCCCACCCGCCGACCCGGCTGCCGCGCCCGGGCTGGCCGACCTGGCGCCCGAGCGGAAGCTGCGCCGGCTGGAGCTGACCGTGACCCGGCGACTGGACGGCCTGCTGCACGGCCAGCACCGGGGCCTGCTGCCGGGATCGGGCAGCGAGATCGCCGGCAGCCGGGAGTACCGGCCCGGCGAGGACGAGGTCCGCCGGATGGACTGGGCGGTCACCGCGCGCACCGCCGTCGCCCACGTACGCGAGGTCGACGCCGACCGGGAACTCACCACCTGGCTGCTGGTGGACGCCAGCCCGAGCATGGAGTTCGGCACCGGTGACCTGGACAAGCGGGAGCTGGCCGTCGCGGCGGTCGCGGCGGTCGGCTTCCTCACCGCCGGGACCGGCAACCGGCTCGGCGCGCAGGTACTCACCGCCACCGGCCTGTGGCGCTTCCCCGCCCGCAGCGGTCGCCGTCACCTGCTGAACCTGCTGCGTACGCTGCTCGCCGCCCCCCGCGCCGCCGACCCGACCCGCCCCGCGCCACCCCGCGCCGGCCCGCCGGCCGGTGACGGCCCTGGTCCGCCTCCCGGCGGCGGCTCCGTCCCGCCGCCGGGCCCCGGCCGCGTCCCGCCGGCCGGCGTCGCGGAGCCGGTGGACCTGGCCGGGGCGCTGGCCGCGCTGCGCCGCCTCACCGCCCGACGGGGCGTGGTCGTGGTGGTCTCCGACTTCCTCGACGCCCTGCCCGACAACCCCCGGGCCGAGCCGCCGTGGGCCCGCGAGCTGCGCCGGCTCGCCGTCCGCCACCAGGTGCTCGCGGTCGAGGTGACCGACCCACGGGAGTGGGAGCTGCCCGACGTCGGGCTGGTCACGCTCGTCGACCCGGAGACCGGCCGACGCCGTGAGGTGTGGACCGGCGACCCGGCCCTGCGCGAGGCGTACGCCCGGGCGGCGGCCGACCAACGCGACCAGGTACGGCGTCTGCTGCGTCGCTGCGGCGTGGCGCACCTGGCCCTGCGCACCGACCGGGACTGGACCGCCGACATCGTCCGGCACGTGCACGCCCAGCGCCGGTCGGCGCTCGCGCCGTCCCGGGGCGCCCCCGGCGGGCTCGCGCCGTCGGTGGGCGCCCCCGGCGACGGCCGGGGAGGTGGCGCGTGACCTGGCAGTCCCCGTTCCGCCTCTGGCTGCTGCTCGGCGTGCTCGCCCTGGTCGTCGCGTACGCGCTGGCGCAGCGCCGGCCCAGCCGGCACGCCGTACGCTTCACGAACCTGCGGCTGCTCGACCGGGTCGCGCCGCGCCGGCCGACCTGGCGGCGGCACCTGCCGGCGGGGTTGTTCCTGGCCATGCTGGCGCTGCTGGTGGTCGGGTTCGCCCGACCCACCGCCGAGGTGCGGGTGCCGCGCGAGCGGGCCACCGTGATGGTGGCGGTGGACGTCTCCACCTCGATGCTCGCCACCGACGTCGACCCGGACCGGTTGACCGCCGCGAAGCAGGCCGCCCGCCGGTTCGTCGACGGCCTGCCCGAGGAGTTCAACGTCGGGCTGGTCGCCTTCGCCGGCAGCGCCGCCGTGCTGGTGCCGCCGGGCACCGACCGGGAGGCCCTGCACGACGGGATCGACCGGCTCGCCGAGGGGGTCACCGGGGTCCAGGGCACCGCGATCGGGGAGGCGATCAACACCTCGCTGGGCGCGGTCAGAGCCCTGGACGACCAGGCCGCCACGGAGCCCCCGCCGGCCCGCGTCATCCTGCTGTCCGACGGGGCGAACACCTCCGGCAGGGACCCGATCGAGGCGGCCGGTGACGCGGTGTCGGCGAAGGTGCCGGTGCACACCATCTCGTTCGGCACCCCGGCGGGGTTCGTGGACCGGGGCGGCCGGCCGATCCAGGTGCCGGTCGACGGCCAGACCCTGCGGGCGGTCGCCGAGGAGACCGGGGGTGGTTTCCACGAGGCCACCAGCAGCGAGGAGCTGCGTGCCGTCTACGAGGACATCGGCACCTCGGTCGGCTACCGGAACGTACGGCAGGACGTCTCGGCCCGGTTCATCGGTCTCGGACTGGTTTTCGCCCTGGGCGCGGCGGCCGGCTCGCTGCGCTGGTTCTCCCGCCTGCCCTGACGGACCCAGCCGGCAGGAGCGGACGTGACGTGAAGGAGTGGACGGATGGTGGTGCGGACCGGACTCGGTGAGCCACGGGGACCGTGGTTCGTCTCACCTGGACCAGTGCCGGACGGCGGATGGCCGCGCGGCCGGCCGTCCGGGGACGGGCCGCAGCGCCCCCGGGGCGGGTGGCCCGGTCGGACGCTCGCCGCGGCGGCGGCGGTGGTGGCGCTCTCCACCGCCTCGGGCGCGGTGGCCGGCGGCTGGGTGGCCGGTCTGGACGATCCGGTGGGACCGCCGGCGGCCTCGGCCGCGCCGGTGCCGGCCGAGCTGGTCACCGCCGCCGAGCGCACCGTGCCGGGGGTGGTCTCGGTGCTGGTCGGCGCCGGTCGGGGTCGCAGCGCCACCGGTTCGGGTTTCGCCGTGGACGACCAGCAGCACATCATCACCAACGACCACATCCTGGCCCGTGGCACCGGCGGGGCGGTCACCGTGGAGCTGCCGGACGGCCGTCGGTTGCCGGCCGAGGTGGTGGGCCGGGAACCCCGCAGCGATCTGGCGGTGCTGCGGGTGCCGCCGTCGGCCGGGCTGGCCCCGCTGCCGCTGGCCAGACCGGGCGCCACCCGGGTCGGCGAGCCGGTGCTGGCGGTGGGCTCGCCGCTCGGCCTGCCCGGCACGGTGACCGCCGGCATCGTCAGCGCGCTGGACCGGCAGGTCCGGCTCGGCGACAACCGGCACACGGCGGTGCAGACCGACGCCTCGATCAACCCGGGCAACTCCGGCGGCCCGCTGGTCAACGCCCGGGGCGAGGTGGTCGGCGTGAACACCGCGATCGCCACCATCGACGGCAACGGATCGATCGGCATCGGCTTCGCCATCCCCATCGAGCAGGTCCAGCAGACCGCCGACACCATCATCGGCCGGGGTGGTTGAGCAGACCGGTCGGCCGCCCCGGCCGACGGCCGGTTAGCCTCGGCGCATGGACGACGGACTGCGGGTGACCGACCGGCTCTTCGTCCCCGAGGCGGAGCTGCGGGAACGGTTCTCCCGGTCCTCCGGGCCGGGTGGGCAGGGCGTCAACACCGCCGACTCGCGGGTCGAGCTGAGCTTCGACCTGGCCGCCTCGCCGAGCCTGCCGTCGCACCTGCGGGACCGGGCGCTGGAGCGGCTGGCCGGCCGGCTGGTCGACGGGGTGCTCACCGTCGCCGCCAGCGAGCACCGGGCGCAGCTCGCCAACCGGGAGGCGGCCCGGGAACGGATGGCCGCGCTGCTGCGCGAGGCGGTCGCCGCGCCGCCGCCGCCCCGCCGACCGACCCGGCCGTCCCGGGCGGCCAAGCAGCGCCGACTGGACGACAAGAAACGTCGGTCGCAGGTCAAACGCAACCGCCGGGCGGACGACGACTGACAATCGCCCATCCCGCCGCACAGGGCTCTCGTGACCCGGCGTCGCCAGCCCACACACACCACTCCGCTCCCTTTGCTCTGCACCCCCGGACGCACCAACACCCGCAGGTGACTGGCGCATACCTGGGTGCAGAGCAAAGGGAGCGGAAGGATGGGGGGCGTTGCGGTGGTTCTTCACCGTGGGTGACCGGGCTGGGTGGGGTCGGGAGGGCGGGCGTCCTGCGACAGTGGCGCCGGGGGGCGTTGAGCGGGGCAGGGCTTTCTGGTGGAATGGCTCCGGGAGCACACGGGCCGTCCTCGACCGCATCGCATCACGTCACGTGACAGGAGCCCCGTCACCATGCGCCGAAGGCTGTTCCGTCCCACCCGGCTGACCGCGCCCGTCGCCGCCGTCGCCGTCCCCCTGGCCCTGCTGGTCGGTGTCGTCACCACTGCGCCCGCCGCCCCGGCGGCCGACCGACCCGCCGCCGCCACCCCGACCACCCCGAGCGTCCCGTTGACCCCGCCCCCCACGTCGCCGCCACCGGACGAGACGCACTGCTACGCCTTCCACCAGACCGTCGGGCGGTGGCCGGGCGGCTTCCAGGGCCGGGTGACCGTCCGGAACGTCGGCCTCGCCCCCAGCCGGAGCTGGACGGTCACCTTCACGCTGCCCGACGGCCACCGCGTCCGTCATGCCTGGCACACCCGACTGACCCAGTCCGGCACGACGGTCACCGCCGCGAACACGGATCACAACGGCGCGCTGTTCCACGGGGAGGAGGCCGTCTTCGGATTCCTGGCCACCGCCACCAGCGCCCCGACCGAACCCACCCTCACCTGCACGGCGGACTGAGCCGTCCGGGCCCGGCCCGTCCGCCCGGCGGGCCGGGCCCGCCCCGGTCAGTCGAGGGCGGCCAACAGGCGGGCGCGCAGCACGGCGGCCCGCCCGGCGAAACCCCGTTGGGCGGCGGCGTACTCGGCCCGGCCCTCCGGCGTCTCCACCCGCACCGGTGGATGGCCGAGCGCCGCCAGGTCGTACGGGGACGCCCGCATGTCCAGGGTCCGGATCTCCCGGGCCAGCGCGAAGCAGTCCGCGACCAGCTCCGAGGCGACCAGCGGGGAGAGCTTGTACGCCCACTTGTAGAGATCCATGTTGGCGTGTAGACAGCCCGGCTGCTCCAGGGCGTGCTGGCTGTCCCGGGTCGGGCGGAGCACGTTCAACGGCCGCGCCGGGGCGGTGAAGAAGCGGTACGCGTCGAAGTGACTGCACCGTACGCCCCGCTCCTCCACCACCTCGGCGGTCCGGTCCGGGCTCAGCCGCAGCGGCCACGCGTCGTGGCGTATCTCGTCCTGGGTCTGCCGGTAGACCATCGCCCACTCGTGCATGCCGAAGCAGCCGAGGTGCGCCGGTCGGGCGGCGGTGGCCGCCAGCAGGCCCCGGATCCAGGTGACCGACTCGGCGCGCCGGGCGCGTACCCGGCCGGTGTCGAGGGTGACCCCGGTGGCGGTGGCGCGGTAGTCGGGGCCGAACTCGGCCGGCTCCGCGTCGCGCAACGTCACCCCGGCCCCCGGATGCCACCGGCGTAACTGCGCCGGCCGGTGCGAGTAGTAGGTGAAGAGGAAGTCCTCCACCGGGTGCCGCTCCCCGGCCTGTCGCCGGGCCAGGTGCGGGGCCAGCCAGGCGTCGACCCGGTCCTGGTGGGCCTGCCGCCGGGCCCGCCACCGCGGCGCGTCGAGCACGGCAGCGCCGCCGGGCACGGCAGCGCCGCCGGGCACGGCAGCGCCGCCGGGCACGGCAGCGCCGCCGGGCACGGGGGATCGGCCGGGCGCGGGTGGTCCGACGGCGGTCACGGCCCCCAGGGTACGACCGCCGTCCGTGCCCCGGTCAGGGCACGTCCACCCGTACCCCGGCGGAGAAGACCCCGCTGCGCAGCTCCAGCTGTCGGGGCGCGTGGGCGTCCTGGATGGTGAAGACCAGCGGCAGCACCATCCGCTGCCCGGCCCCCACCGGCTCGGCGAAGACGTCCCGTCCCTGGTTGACGCCCCGGGTGGCCACCTCGTCGGCGTTGACCCAGCCGCCGTCCGGCAGGTACGCCCGTTGCAACTCGCCGTGCCAGACCTGTTGCTCCGGCGTGAGGTTGCGCACCCCGACCGCGGCCTGGCAGCGTCGTCGCTGGGCCGGGCCGGCACAGGCGACCCGGTAGACGGTGAACTCGAACGCCGCCTCCCGCAGCGGCGTGCCGACCGTCCCGGTGGCCCCCTGCCCGGTCCACGCGCCGCTGGTCGGCCGCTGTCCGGTGTCGACGGCGGCGACCCGGGACGTGGCCGTCCAGGCAGCCGCGCCCACCACTCCGGTCAGCACCGCCGCGGACGTGCCGACCACCAGCCAGACCGGCGGCGTGCGCCGTCGGTACGCCGGCGGCGGTACCGCCGGTCGCGGGTAGAGGGTGCCCCGGGCGGTCGGCGTGGCGGTAGGCCCGCCGTTCCGGCCGGTCCGCCGACGTAGCGCCCACCAGCCCGTCCCGGCGAACAGCAGCGCCCCGAGCGCGCCCAGCCCGGTGGTGGGTCGTCGCCACAGCGGCGTCGGCTCGGGTTCGTCGCCGCGGCTCGCCGTCCGCCGCCAGGTGGCCGTCCCGCAGTCGTACGGGCGGTCGCCGCCGGTGGAGAAGGCGCAGGCCGGCGCGGTCAGCGGCTGGTCGGTGGGACCGGCGGCCAGCGCGGTGTTCAGGGTCGTGCTGCTGTGCGCGGGCAGCCGGAGCCGCCAGGTGATCTCGGGTGGATCGGCGCGGTCGGCCCGGCCGCCGGCGGTGATCGTGGTGGCCGACGAGCCCGGCGGCAGCTCCTGCCGGACGGTGGTGTCGACCGGGCCGCCGCCGTCGTTGCGCACCTCGATCCGGTAGGCCGGGGTCGGGGTGTCCGCCGGCGTGACGCTGACCCGGACCCGCGCCGGCCGGGTGGTCCCGGGGTCCGCCTGCGCCTGCGGCGGCGGTCCGGGCGTCACCAGCGCCGGCAGCGCGGTGAGCGCGCCCAGGCAGTGGACGAGCACCGCCAGTTTCCGGTGGGGTCGTGTCGATGCAGACATCCGTTCGCACCTCCCGCGGCCGACGCTAGGCGCGTCGCCGTCCCGGGTGGGTGGCAACCGGCGAAGCCGACCCCCGTGACCAGCGGCGTGGGTAGGATGCCGGCCCCGTGGCGACGGCTGCCCGCCGGGCCGGCGGGCTAGATTGGCGGGGTGCGTATCGCTCGTTTCGCTCATGCCAAGGGAATGTCGTTCGGTGCCGTCGAGGGGGAGCCGGGGGTGGGGCCGCAGGGGCTCACCGTCGCCGAGATCGACGGACATCCGTTCGGGCAGCTCCAGTTCAGTGGCGCCCGGTGGGCGCTGTCGGACGTCCGGCTGCTCTCGCCGATCCTGCCCAGCAAGGTGGTCTGCGTGGGCCGCAACTACGCCGACCACGCCGCCGAGCACGGCAGCGAGGTGCCGAAGGAGCCGCTGCTGTTCCTCAAACCCTCCACCAGCGTGATCGGTCCCCGGGACGCGATCCGGTTGCCGCTCTTCTCCCGTCAGGTGGAGCACGAGGCCGAGCTGGCGGTGGTGATCGGGCCACCCGGGGCGCGCCGGGCCGACCGGGCCGCCGCCGAGCGGGCCATCTTCGGCTACACCTGCGCCAACGACGTGACCGCCCGGGACCTGCAACGCGCCGACGGCCAGTGGACCCGGGCCAAGGGCTTCGACTCGTTCTGCCCGATCGGGCCGTGGATCACCACCGGGCTGGACGTCGGTGACCTGGAGGTCCGCTGCGAGGTGGGACGGGACCCGGAGGAGATGGAGGTCCGTCAGCTCGGCCGGACCAAGGACATGGTCTTCGACGTGCCGTCACTGGTGTCGTACATCTCGCACGTCATGACGTTGCTGCCGGGGGACGTGGTGCTGACCGGCACGCCGGCCGGGGTTAGCCCGCTCACGGACGGGGATACCGTCACCGTGCGTGTCGAGGGGATCGGGGAGTTGACCAATCCGGTGGTGGCCGCCTGAATCCGCTCCCGGGGGACGAAGTCGCAGCTCAGGGGCGGTTTCGGTAACCCGATTTGGCCTGCCGGCACCGGTGGAGTAAAGTTTCTCCCCGGTGCCGCAAGGTGCCGATCCGGTGCCGCGAGGCACCAATGGGGTATGGGGTAATTGGCAGCCCGACTGATTCTGGTTCAGTTAGTCTAGGTTCGAGTCCTGGTACCCCAGCGCAGTCGAGGCGCGTGAGCGTCTCGGTCGCTGGTTCTGAAGGAGTTCGGTCTCCGCCGCCAAGCGGAGGCACCCAAACGATCTCTGATAGAGTCCAGCGTCGTCACCCGACAAGGGTGACGACGCACACGAAGTTCTGGCCCCGTCGTCTAGCGGCCCAGGACGCCGCCCTCTCAAGGCGGTAGCGCCGGTTCGAATCCGGTCGGGGCTACAGCGTCACCGGTCCGTCCCGTCTCAGCGGGGCGGGCTGTTTCGTTCCGCCGGGTCTGCCGGCCCCCACCCGGTCCACGCCGGGGTCGGGGGACGTGGTTAGACTACGGCGGCGCCGCCTCCCAGGGGCGGTGAAGCAGGAAAAGTCTTGGCCCCGTCGTCTAGCGGCCCAGGACGCCGCCCTCTCAAGGCGGTAGCGCCGGTTCGAATCCGGTCGGGGCTACCAGTTGCCGGGTGGCCCGGCTCGTCTCGACGAGCCGGGCCACCCGGCTTTTCCGGTGTCCGTCCCCCGTCGTCACAGGCCGGAGAGGCGCTGGCCGGCCCGGACGACGGCCATGGCGTGGCGTTCGCCGGGGCGGCGACCCAGGCGCTCGATGGGGCCGGAGATGCTGATCGCGGCGATGACCCGGCCGGTGCGGTCCCGGATCGGGGCGGAGACGCTTGCCACACCCGCCTCCCGTTCGGCGACGCTCTGCGCCCAGCCGCGCCGACGGACCTCGGCGAGGGTGCGGCCGGTGAACTTCGAGCGGGGCAGCAGCGGCATCACCGCCTCCGGCGGCTCCCAGGCCAGCAGGATCTGCGCCGCCGAGCCGGCGGTCATCGGCAGCACCGAACCGACCGGCACGGTGTCCCGCAGGCCGCTGGCCCGCTCGGCGGCGGCCACGCAGACCCGCTCGTCGGCCCGGCGCAGGTAGAGCTGGGCGCTCTCCCCGGTGGCGTCGCGCAGGGCGGCCAGCAGCGGCTCCGCCGCGGTCAGCAGCACGTCCGGGGCCGCGTTGGCCAGCTCACCGAGGCGCGGGCCGGGACGCCACCGTCCCTGGGTGTCCCGGACCAGCATCCGGTGGATCTCCAGCGCCTGCGCCAACCGGTGGGCGGTCGCCCTCGGCAGCTTGGTGCGATCAACGAGTTCGGCCAGGCTGGCGCCGTCGACACAGGCGGCCAGGATGACCACCGCCTTGTCGAGAACGCCGACACCGCTCATACTGTGTCCCACAAGCCGAAACTTACCTCCCAGAATTTAGGATGTCCAGATGGTGGGAGTCACTCCGAAGCCAAGGACCTTGGCCGAGAAGGTCTGGGACGCGCACGTCGTGCGATCCGCCGCGGGTGAACCGGATCTGCTCTACATCGACCTGCACCTGCTGCACGAGGTCACCAGCCCGCAGGCCTTCGACGGTCTCCGGCTGGCCGGCCGTCCGGTCCGCCGTACCGACCTGACGATCGCGACCGAGGACCACAACACCCCCACCGGGTACGCGGACCCGGCCTTCCGCGAGCGACGCGGCGACCTGCTCACCATCGCCGACCCGACCTCGCGTACCCAGATCGAGACGTTGCGCCGCAACTGCGCCGAGTTCGGCGTACGGCTGCACCCGCTGGGGGACGAGAACCAGGGCATCGTGCACGTCATCGGGCCGCAGCTCGGCCTCACCCAGCCCGGCATGACGATCGTCTGTGGCGATTCGCACACCGCCACGCACGGCGCGTTCGGCGCGCTGGCCTTCGGCATCGGCACCAGCGAGGTCGAGCACGTGCTGGCCACCCAGACCCTGCCGCAGGCCCGGCCGAGGACGATGGCGGTGAACGTGACCGGTCAGCTCGGACCGGGGGTGACCGCCAAGGACCTGGTGCTGGCGCTGATCGCCCAGGTCGGCACCGGCGGCGGTCGCGGGCACGTGGTGGAGTACCGGGGCGAGGCGATCCGGGCCCTGTCCATGGAGGGCCGGATGACCATCGCCAACATGTCCATCGAGTGGGGCGCCAAGGCCGGCATGATCGCGCCGGACGAGACCACCTTCGCGTACCTCAAGGGACGGCCGAACGCGCCGCAGGGGGACGCCTGGGACGCCGCCGTGGCCTACTGGCGGAGCCTGCCCACCGACGACGGCGCGGTCTTCGACTCCGAGGTGACCCTGGACGCCACGCAGGTCACCCCGTTCGTCACCTGGGGCACCAACCCGGGGCAGGGCGCGCCGCTGGGCGCGGCGGTGCCGGACCCGGAGGAGTTCGCCGGCGAGGCCGAGCGGACCGCCGCCCGACGGGCCCTGGAGTACATGGACCTGCGGCCCGGCACCGCGCTGCGTGACCTCGCCGTGGACGTGGTCTTCGTCGGCTCGTGCACCAACGGCCGGCTGGAGGACCTGCGCGCGGCGGCGGACGTGCTGCGTGGCCGCCGCGTCGCCGAGGGCGTGCGGATGCTTGTCGTGCCCGGCTCCGCCGCGGTGCGCCTGGCCGCCGAGGCCGAGGGGTTGGACAAGATCTTCATCGACTCCGGGGCGGAGTGGCGGTTCGCCGGCTGTTCCATGTGTCTGGGCATGAACCCGGACACCCTCTCGCCGGGGCAGCGTTCCGCCTCCACCTCCAACCGCAACTTCGAGGGCCGGCAGGGCCGGGGCGGGCGTACCCATCTGGTGTCGCCCCCGGTCGCCGCCGCCACCGCCGTGGTCGGCAAGCTGGCCGCGCCGGCCGATCTCTGAAGGGACGACCCGAGACGATGGACAGGTTCACCACGCACACCGGCACCGCCGTGCCGCTGCGCCGTTCCAATGTGGACACGGATCAGATCATCCCCGCCGTGTACCTCAAGCGGGTGACCCGGACCGGTTTCGCCGACGGGCTCTTCAGCGCGTGGCGGGAGGACCCGGGATTCGTGCTCAACGATTCCTCGTATTCCGGGGCGTCGATTCTCGTCGCCGGTCCCGAGTTCGGCACGGGGTCGTCGCGCGAGCACGCCGTGTGGGCGCTGCGGGACTGGGGCTTCCGCGCGGTGATCTCACCGCGCTTCGGTGACATCTTCCGCGGCAACGCGTTGAAGGAGGGCCTCCTCCCGGTCGAGCTGGAATTGAAGACCGTCGAGGAGATCTGGGATCGCCTGGAGGCCGACCCGACGACGGCGGTCACCGTCGACCTCGCCGAGCGGCTGGTCCGGGTCGGCGCGGACACCTGGCCCTTCCCGCTTGACGACTTCAGCCGCTGGCGGTTGATGGAGGGCTTGGACGACATTGGACTGACCCTCCGGCACGAGGCCGACATCACCGCGTACGAGGCCCGCCGGTCACCCTTCCTTCCGGTGCTGGCATAGCCCGTTCGGCCGTCCACGGCTTGAGTTCTCGCCCCCGCCGGGTCCCCGGCGGGGGCGAATCCGTTACGACACAAGGGCTTTTTTCCGCCGAATGTTTGTGTCCGGGCAGCGGAGGGCATACCGTGCGCGCAGAATGGCTCGCGTCGAGTCAGTTGCACAATTGGGAGGAAGTCGTGAACAAGGCCGAGCTCATCGAGGCGCTCGCCGCTCGCCTGGGAGACCGGAAGGCGGCGACTGCGGCGCTCGACGCGGTCCTCGCTGAGGTCCAGGCGGCGGTCGCGAAGGGCGAGAAGGTGTCCATCACCGGCTTCGGAGCGTTCGAGAAGCGCGTACGCGCCGCCCGAACAGCCCGGAACCCGCGTACCGGAGAGGCGGTGAAGGTCAAGAAGACGTCCGTGCCGACCTTCCGGCCGGGCGCGGGCTTCAAGGAGATGGTGGCCAGCGGCAAGCCGCCGAAGGCCACGACCGCCGCGAAGAAGACCACCAGCGCCGCCAAGACGACGGCGGCGGCCAAGACGACCGGCACGAAGGCCACCGGCAGCAAGGCCACCGGCAGCAAGGCGACCGGCGCGAAGGCGACCGGCACGAAGGCTGCTGGTACGAAGGCCGCTGGTACGAAGGCGACCGGCGCCCGCAAGACCACGGCCGCCGCGAAGGCCACCTCGGCGACGGCCACCAAGGCCGCGACGAAGGCCGCTGGTACGAAGGCGACCGGCAGCAAGGCCACCGGGGCGAAGGCGACCGGTACGAAGGCCGCCGGAGCGAAGGCCGCTCCGGCCAAGAAGAGCGCGGCGACCAAGACCGCCGCCAAGAAGACGACCGCGGCGAAGAAGTCCGGCGCAACGGCGGCCAAGTCGACCACGGCGAAGGCCACCACGGCGAAGAAGTCGCCGGCCCGGAAGGCGCCGGCGAAGAAGGCCGCCACCCGCTGACCGGTCGTACCCGCAGGGGCGTCCACCGTCGAGGTGGGCGCCCCTCGTCGTGCCGGACCCTCCCTGTCCGGCTCAGCGGAGAAGATCGGGCGGGAGCACGCCGCCGGGGGTGAACGCCAGCAGCCAGCCGCCGCCCTTGGCGGTGGTGAAGTCACCGGACCGACCGGTCAGCCGTTCCAGCGCGAACGGGATCACCTTGCCCTGGCTGCACGCCACCACCGGGGCGCCCGCGGCGGCCAGCTCGGTCAGCCGGGCCGCCGCGGCCAGCGCCCGCTCCTGCCGTTGCTGGCCCGGCTCCGGCTCGTCCAGGTCACGGTCCACCTCGATCGGCAGGTCCAGCAGGTCCGCCAACGGGTCGAGGGTCTGTACGCAGCGGCGGGGCGAGGCGGAGAACAGCCGGGCCGGCCGGAGCACGGCCAGCAGGTCGGCGAGCGTACGGGCCTGCGCCCGGCCGGTCCCGTCGAGCGGGCGGGCGGTGTCCGGCCCCGACCAGGTGGCCCGGGCGCCGGCGTGCGCGTGCCGGACCAGGGCCACCGTGCCGGTCACCGGCGGCAGGGCCGCGAACGTGCGCAGCACCTCGGCGTCGTGCGGGTACGAGACGAGGTCCGCCGCCGCCTCGACCGGCAGCCAGCGCACGTCGTCGACCTCGGTGCCCGCCTCGAAGCCGCCCTGACCCACCGCCCGCATCGACCAGAAGTCCACCACCTTCGGCTGCCCGGCGCTGCGGTACGACACGCTGGGCAGCCGTACCTGCGGCACCCCCCGCACGTCGCTCTCCTCGGCGACCTCGCGGACCGCGGCGAGCAGCGGATGCTCGCCCGGCTCCACCTTGCCCTTCGGCAGCGACCAGTCCCCGTAGCGGGGCCGGTGCACCAGGCAGACCTCGACCCCGCCGCCCGGCGCCGGCCGCCAGGCCACCCCGCCGGCGGCCCGGATCACGTTCACCGCAACCAGCCCTTCCGGAGCCGGGCCACCTGCCGCCAGCGACCCGGGAACCCGGCCCGGGCCCGGCGCACCGCCGCGCGTTCCCGTTCGGCCAGTCGGCCGGCGGTGACCGCCAGCGCCGGATCGTCCGGATGGGCCAGGGCGAGCTCGGTCCAGACCTCGGCGGCCACCGCCGCGTCCTGGTGCGCGCCGAGCAACGCCTGCGTCTCCTTCATCGCCAGCACCAGCTTCGCCGCGCCGCCGCCGGCGACCGGGGCGACGGCCTCCAACGCGTACCGGGCCCGCTTGCCCTCCTTGCGGATCTCGTGCCAGGTCTCGTCGGGGCCGATCGGGTCGAGGGCGTCCACCCCGTCGTGCCGCTTCGTGCCGGACGTCAACCGCCGCCACGGCTTGGCGACCAGCCGGCGCAGCGTCTTCTTCGCCGGCCGGTCGGCCCGCCCGGTGAGCCGGGGCGCGCGGGTCGCCGCCACCAGCGACTCGACCAGGGCGAGGTAGCGGGGCGAGCGCAACGCCTCGTCCACGGCGGTCCGGGCCCGCTCGTGGCGGGC
Source organism: Micromonospora sp. WMMD882 (assembly GCF_027497255.1). Lineage (NCBI taxonomy): Bacteria > Bacillati > Actinomycetota > Actinomycetes > Micromonosporales > Micromonosporaceae > Micromonospora > Micromonospora sp. WMMD882. The sequence continues at coordinate 2,911,223 of NZ_CP114903.1, read as the reverse complement.
GACGAGCGCGGCGTCCAACCGGTCCACCGCGTCCGGGTCGAGCGCGCTGACCGGGTCGGCGGCGGCCGTGGACCGCAGCCGCCCGCGCAGCACCTCCACGTCGCGGACCGCGCCCAGCACCCCGCCCAGCCAGGCCAGCTCGGCGCGCAGCGGACGCGCCCAGTCGGGGTCGACAAGCGGACCGAACGTCCGCAGGTCGCTGCGCAGCCGTCGGGCGCCGACCCGCATCCGACGGACGGCGTCCACGTCGCCGGCCTCGTCGCCGAGCCGGACCAGCGGATCGTGCCGCAGCACGCGACGGACTCCACGCCGGACCGCCTCGGTGACGACGTCACCGGCGGTCGGCCGGTCCGGCAGGCCGACCGGGTCGACCCGGTCCGGGGCGCGTCCGGCGGCCGGGCCGAGCGCCCGGACGTGCTTCGGGACGAACGTCCCGCGTCGCGCGCCCGCCGCGCGCAGGATGTCCTCCACCCGGTCGAGCACCGTGTCGTCGCCGCCCGCGAGGCGTTCCACCTCCAGCTCCCGGAACGTGCCCCCGGCGGCCCCGCTCGACCCGTCCCGGTCGGCGCCGGGCAGGACGTCGGTGGTCACCTCGTCGTCGACCACCTCGGCGAGCGGGGCGCCGTCGCCGTCGAGCAGCTCACGCCGTCGCCGGACGGTCCGCACCCGGGCGACCGGACGCAACGGCTCGCCCCGGTGGTACGCGGTGACCAGCGCGACCAGCTCCGCCGGAGCGGTCGCGGCCCGACCCGGACGGGAGATCTCGTGCCGGGCGCCGGGGACGCCGGTCGGCAACTTCACCGTCCAGGGCCGCTTCTCGCCCTTGCGGTGACGCAGCGACACCCCGGCCCGGGCCAGCCGCAGATCGGCGGTGTCGAAGTAGGTGGCGACCAGGGTGACCGACCGCCGGGTCCGCGTCCGCCCGCCGTCGGGCAGGGCGGCGGACAGGTCCGGCAGACGGAAACCGTCCGGCACCGCGTACTTGCGCTCCTCCTCGATCATCGTCACACCCTATGCCGACGGCGCTCAGCCGGCCGTGCCGCCGACGCGGCGCAGCAGCAGCTCCTGGAGGTCGGTCAGCGGCGTCTCCGGGGTGCCGACCCGGCGTCGCCACGTGCCGTCCGGGGCCAGCTCGAAGGCGTCCACCTCCGGGCTCATCGCGGCGGTCAGCACGTGATCCAGCTCGGCGCGCGCGACCGGATCGCTCACCTGCACCAACGCCTCGACCCGACGGTCCAGGTTGCGGTGCATCAGGTCGGCCGAGCCCATCCAGAACTCGGTGGCCCCGTCGTTGCCGAAGCGGAAGACGCGGGAGTGTTCCAGGAACCGACCCAGGATCGAGCGGACCCGGATGTTCTCCGACAGGCCCGGCACCCCCGGCCGCAGCGTGCACATGCCCCGGATGAGCAGGTCGACATGCACCCCGGCCCGGGACGCCCGGTAGAGCGCGTCGGTGATCTCCTCGTCCACCAGGGAGTTCACCTTGATCTGCACCAGGCCGGGCGTGCCGAGCCGGGTGTGCGCGATCTCCCGGTCGATCCGCTCGACCAGGCCCCGCCGGATGCCCTGCGGGGCGACCAGCAGCCGCCGGTACGCGGTCTGCCGGCTGTACCCGGTGAGCACGTTGAACAGGTCGGTGAGGTCCGCCCCGATCTCGGGGTCGGCGGTGAGCATGCCGAAGTCCTCGTACAGCCGGGCGGTCTTCGGGTGGTAGTTGCCGGTGCCGATGTGGCAGTACCGCCGGATCTGGTTGCCCTCCTGCCGGACGACGAGGGAGGTCTTGCAGTGGGTCTTCAGGCCCACCAGGCCGTAGACGACGTGGCAGCCGGCCCGCTCCAGGGTGCGGGCCCAACCGATGTTGGCCACCTCGTCGAACCGGGCCTTCAGCTCGACCAGCACCACCACCTGCTTGCCGGCCTCGGCCGCGTCGACCAGGGCGTCCACGATGGGGGAGTCGCCGCTGGTGCGGTAGAGGGTCTGCTTGATGGCCAGCACGTGCGGGTCGGCGGCGGCCTGCTCGACGAACCGCTGCACGCTCGTCGCGAACGAGTGGTAAGGGTGGTGCACCAGGATGTCGCCGTCGCGCAGGGTGGCGAAGACGCTGCGTGGCACCTCGCCCTCGGTCAGCCGGGGGTGGGTGGCCGGCACGAACGGCGGGTCCTTCAGGTCCGGGCGGTCCGCCGCGCCGTACACCTGCCACAGCGCGGAGAGGTCCAGCAGGCCGGGCACCCGCAGCACGTCGTGGGCGTCCATGTCCAGCTCACGGACGAGCAGCTCCAGCATGTGGTCGGAGATGGACGCGGCGACCTCCAGCCGGACCGGCGGGCCGAAGCGGCGGCGGGCCAGCTCGCGTTCCAGCGCCTGGAGCAGGTCCTCGTCCCGGTCCTCGTCGACCTCCAGCTCGGCGTTGCGGGTGACCCGGAACAGGTGGCACTCGACCACCTGCATGCCGGAGAAGAGCTGCCCCAGGTGTACGGAGATCAGCTCCTCGACCGGCAGGAACCGGACGCCGGGCAGGTCACGACAGACCCGTACGAACCGGGGCACGTTGTTCGGCACCTTGACCCGGGCGAACAGCTCCGTCCCGCCGTGCGGGTCGCGGACCGTCACCGCCAGGTTCAACGACCGTCCGGAGATGTACGGGAACGGGTGCGCCGGGTCCACGGCGAGCGGGGTGAGCACCGGGAAGATCTGGTCCCGGAAGTAGGTGCGCAGCCGTTCCCGTTCCGGATCGCCGAGATCCGACCAGCCCAGCAGGTGGATGTCCTCGGCGGCCAGTTTCGGCCGGACGTCGTCGACGAAGCAGGCGGCGTGCCGGGCCACCAGGTCGGCGGACTTCTCCGCGATCAGTTCGAGCTGGGTGCGCAGCGGCATCCGGTCGCCGCCGCGTACCGGCAGCCCGGCGGAGAGCCGGCGTTGCAGCCCGGCGACCCGCACCATGTAGAACTCGTCCAGGTTGCTGGCGAAGATGGCCAGGAACTTCGCCCGTTCCAGCAGCGGGGTGCGCGGATCCTCGGCCAGGGTGAGCACCCGGGCGTTGAAGTCGAGCCAGGACAGCTCCCGGTTGAGGAAGCGGTCCTCGGGCAGCGGCTCCGGCGTCGCCGGCTCGTCGTCGTCGGGCGGTCGGGGCCCGCCGGGGCCGACCTGCTCCGGGCCGGTCCCGCCGGGCGACCCGTACCCGCCGGGGTCGGTCACCTCGTCGACCCCGGCGGAGGCGGCGCCGCCCGCGCCCGGACCGGGCTGGCCGTCGTCCACGGTGCCCATGGGCTCGGGTTCGGAGCCGGCGTCGTCCGGCGTGCCCATGGGTCCGCGCCCGGCGTCGTCCGGCCCGGCGTCGGGGGGACCGGCGGTGGGCGGCTCGGTGGTGGGCGGTTCAGGGGTGGCCGGTTCGGTGGTGGTGGTGGCCGGTTCGGTGGTGGTGGCCGGTTCGGTGGCGGCCCGGGTGGCTGTGGAACGGCGGGCGCGGGGCCGTGCGGGCGGGTCACTGCCGACCGGCTCGGGCAGCTCGGCTGCGGCGGGTCGGCGCGGACGGACCGGGCGGCGGCGGGGCGGGGTGCTCACCCAGTCATCATGACCCGACCAGGGTGAACGTAAAATGAACTTTGCCTGGTGGCGGGTCAGCCGCCCATGGTCGGCAGGGTCACCCGGACGATCTCACCGGCCGCATCCCGGTCGATCCTCACCCGTTGGCCGAGCCGGAGCAGCCGCAACCCGGAGGCGTCGAACGCGCGGGCCGGGAACGCCAACTCGGTGCCGTCGTCGAGGAGCAGCACGCCGGTCCGGGTCACGCCGTCGAAGGTCGCCACGGTGCCCTGCATGCCCAGCACCGTACACCGGTCGGCTCAGCGTGGGGCCACGGTCGCGTGCCGGCCGGCGCTGCCGTCCCGGCCGACGCCCCGGCGGCCGACGGAGGTCCCGCCCCGAGGGGTCGTTCCGGCGTGGGCGCCGCCGTCGCGGGGGGTGGTCGTGGCACGGGGGTCGGTCAGCGCGGTCGTCCGTGGTCCCAGCCCGAGCCGGGCTGCCGCCGTCAGGTCGGCGGGAGTGTCCACGTCCCGGCGCAGGGTCGGCCAGCCGCCGGTCAGCGGCAGCGCACCGCTGGCCGCGTGCGCGGCGGCCGAGCCCACCCCGAACCGTGGCGTCAGCGGCACGCCGGCCGGCGCGGTCAGCAGCACGGTGCCGTCACCCGGCGCGTCCGCGACGAAACGCCGGGCCACCGGACGTCGGCCGGCCGCCCGCAGCGCCGCGCCCAGGTCCGCCGGACGCAGCGCGGGCAGGTCGGCGGTGAGCCCGGCCACCCAGCCGCCGGCGGTGGCCGCGCCGTGGCGCAACGCCGCGTTGAGGCCGGCGTCCGGGGCGTCCGGCAGCACCCGCGCGCCGGCCGCGCGGGCCGCCGCGGCGACCCGGGTGTCGTCGGTCACCACCAGCACCCCGGCGACCGCGTCGCAGGCCAGCACCGCGTCGAGGGTGTCCAACGCCAGAGCCAGGGCCAGGGACTCGTGGGGTACGGCCGGCAGCGCGCCACGTAGTCTGCTCTTCGCCCCCTCAAGACGCTTCACCGGCACCACCACGGTCCAGTTCGGCTCGCTCACGGGCCCATCCTGCCACCGTTCGGCGGCACCCTCGCTGGTCACGTCCGGGGGCAGCAGGCATGATTCGCTACGGGCGTCGCCGGTGGGCGTGGGCGGGAACGAGGAGGCAGGGTGGCACGGCGCAGGCTGGGATTCTGGCAGTGGTTCGCCGTGGTGGTGGTGAAGCCCCTGATGACCGTCTGGACCCGCCGCACCTGGACCGGCCGGGAGCACATCCCGCGTACCGGGGGCGTGATCATCGTCCCGAACCACCTCTCGTACGCCGACCCGCTGGTGTCCGCGCACTTCGTCTACGACGCCGGCCGCTGGCCCCGGTACCTCGGCAAGGCCAGCGTGTTCCGGGTGCCGGTGGTGGGTTGGATCCTGCACCGCTGCCGGCAGATCCCGGTCGAGCGGGGCAGCGTCGACGCCGCCCGGTCGCTGGACGCCCTGGTCGCCGCGCTGCACGACGACGGCGCGGTGATCATCTACCCGGAGGGGACGCTGACCCGGGAACCCGACCTGTGGCCGATGCGCGGTAAGACCGGCGCGGCCCGGCTCGCCCTGGCCACCGGCGCGCCGGTGGTCCCGATCGCCATGTGGGGGCCGGAGAAGATCTTCGACCCCCGGGGCCGGCGGCTCAGCCTGCGTCCGCGGATCCCGGTCAGCGTGGCCGCCGGCCCGCCGGTCGACCTGAGCCGCTGGGCGGGCGCGACCCCGACGAAGGCGACGCTGGAAGAGATGACCGACGAGATCATGCTCCGGATCCGTGACCTGCTGGCCGACCTGCGGGGCGGCACACCGCCGCCGCTGGCGGAGCGCCCGGCCCGACCGGACGTGCCGAGCGGCGACGGCGTGCCGAGCGGCGATGGCGTGCCGAGCGGCGACGGCGGGCCGGGGGAGCGTCGGTGAGCGGGCACGTGGCGGTGCTCGGGGCGGGCTCCTGGGGCACCGCGTTCGCCAAGATCCTCGCCGACGCCGGCCGGGACGTCACGGTGTGGGCACGGCGGGCGGCGGTGGCCGACGCGATCCGGACCCGCCGGCAGAACCCCGAGTACCTGACGAACCTGCGGTTGCCGGAGCGGGTGACGGCCACCGACGTGGCGGCCGAGGCGATCGTCGACGCGGAGGTGGTGGTGCTCGCGGTGCCCTCCCAGACGTTGCGCGGCAACCTGGCCGAGTGGGCCGGTCACCTCGCGCCGGACGCCACCCTGGTCTCCCTGATGAAGGGGATCGAGCTGGGGACCACCAAGCGGATGAGCGAGGTGATCGTGGAGACCGCCAAGGTGGCGGCGGACCGGGTGGTGGTGGTCTCCGGCCCCAACCTGGCCCCGGAGATCGTCGCCGAGCAGCCGGCGGCGACCGTGGTCGCCGGCACCGACGTCGGCCGGGCCACGCTGGTGCAGCGGGCGGTCACCACGCCGTACTTCCGGCCGTACACCAACGACGACGTGATCGGCGCGGAGCTCGGTGGCGCGGTCAAGAACGTGATCGCCCTCGCGTACGGCATCGCCATCGCGATGGGTTTCGGGGACAACACCAGGGCCTCGCTGATCACCCGGGGGCTGGCCGAGACGGCCCGGCTGGGCGTGGCGCTCGGCGCGGACCCGCTCACCTTCGCCGGGCTGGCCGGCATGGGCGACCTGGTCGGCACCTGCTCGTCGCCGCTGTCGCGAAACCGTACGTTCGGGGAGCACCTGGGCCGGGGCGAGAGCCTGGAACAGGCGCAGGCGGCCACCCGGCAGACCGCCGAGGGCGTCAAGAGCTGCCTGGCGATCCGTGACCTGGCCCGCGCGCACGGGGTGGAGATGCCGATCACCGAGCAGGTCGAGCGGGTCTGCCACGAGGGTGTCGACCCGCGCTTCGCGGTGCAGGCGTTGATGAGCCGGACGACCAAACCGGAGTGAGGGAGATGACGGTGACGGGGGAACAGGACTGGCGGGACGGGACCCGCTGTGTGCACGCCGGGCTGCCCGAGCCCGCGCCCGGTGAGCCGTTCCTGCCCGGCCCGGTGTTCGCCGCGCCGTACCACCTCGACCCGTGGGAGGGGCCGTCGGCCAGCCCCAACGGGTACGGGCGGCCGGACAACCCCACCCGGCGGCTGCTCGAGTCGGCGGTCGGGGAGCTGGAGGGCGGCGACTGCCGGGTGTTCGCCAGCGGTCAGGCCGCCATCACCGGGCTGCTGCTGGCCGTGCTGCGTCCCGGGGACGTCGTGCTGCTGCCCGCCGACGGGTACTACGCGGTCCGGTCGTTCGCCACCCGGACCCTCGCCGGGATCGGGGTGGACGTGCGCTTCGCGCCGACCGCCGGCCCGTACCCGGAGCTGGACGGCGTCCGCCTGGTGCTGTTGGAGTCCCCGGCCAACCCCGGCCTGGACGTCTGTGACATCGCCGCGCTGGCGGCGCGGGCGCACGCCGCCGGGGCGCTGGTCGCGGTGGACAACACCACCGCCACCCCGCTCGGGCAGCGCCCGCTGGACCTGGGCGCGGACGTGGTGGTCGCCTCCGGCACCAAGGCGCTGACCGGCCACTCGGACCTGCTGCTCGGGTACGTGGCGACCCGGTCGGCGGAGCTGCTGACCGCGGTCACCGACTGGCGGAAGACCACCGGCGCGGTCCCCGGCGCGTTCGACGCCTGGCTGGCGCACCGTTCCCTGGCCACCCTGGACCTGCGGCTGGCCCGCCAGACCGCGAACGCCGAGGCGGTGGCGCGGACGCTGGTCGCGCGCCCCGACGTGGCCGGGGTGCGGTGGCCGGGACTGCCCGACGACCCCGCCCACCCGGTGGCCGCGGCGCAGATGCGCCGGCTGCCGGGGCTCGTCTCGTTCGACCTGGGGGACGCCGACCGGGTGGCCCGGTTCGTGGCCGCGTCCCGGCTGGTGGCCGCCGCCACCTCGTTCGGCGGGCTGCACACCACCGTCGACCGGCGGGCCCAGTGGGGCGACGAGGTCACCCCGGGTTTCGTCAGGCTCTCCTGCGGGGTGGAGGACCCGGCCGACGTGGTGGCCGACCTGACCGCCGCGCTGGACGCCGCCGGGTTATCGTGTGGGACGCCCACAACGGGCCCCGACCGGAGGAGGTGAGTCCGATTCCCCGACTGGCAGGACCGGTGCTCCCTCCCGTCCCGGTGGCGTCCGCGCGCTAGACGGCCGTGGGGGAGCGCCGGCGAGCGTTCCCGGAAGGCCCCGCATGGCATCGTCGTCCTACTCCGACCGTCCCACCCCGGCCGCGCCGTCGCGGTCGGTGGTGTCCGCGCCCGCCGCGTCGTCGTCCGGCTGTTCCACCCCGGCCGCGTCGTCGCGGCCCAGGATCCCTGCGCCGGACGGGTCGGCGTGGCCGGACCGGGCGGCTCTGGTGGCCCGGCTCCGGGCCGCCGGCTGCGTCTTCGCCGAGGACGAGGCGGGGCTGCTCGTCGAGGCCGCCGACTCGCCCGCCGGGCTGGCCGCGCTGGTCGACCGTCGGGTGGCCGGTGACCCGTTGGAGCAACTGCTCGGCTGGGCCGAGTTCTGCGGGATCCGGGTGCCCGTCGACCCGGGGGTGTTCGTGCCCCGTCGACGTACCGCCCTGCTGGTGGCGGTGGCCGAGGCGGTCGCCGGGCCGGCGCCGGCGCTGGTGGAGCTGTGCTGCGGCTCCGGCGCGATCTCGCTGGCCCTGGCCGCCCGGCTGCGGCCCCGCTGGCACGCCGCCGCCGACCTGGAGCCGGCCGCCGTCGGCTGTGCCCGACGCAACCTGGCGGCGCTCGGCGTGCCGGTGTACCAGGGTGACCTGTTCGACCCGCTGCCGGCGCGCTGGCGGGGGCGGCTGGACCTGGTCGTCGCCAACGCCCCGTACGTGCCGACGGAGGCGGTGGCGCTGATGCCGCCCGAGGCGCGCCGGTACGAGCCGGGCGTGGCGCTCGACGGCGGTTCGGACGGGCTCGCCGTGCTGCGCCGGCTGGCCGTGGAGGCGGTGCGCTGGCTCGCCCCGGGCGGGCACCTGGTGGTGGAGATCAGCGAGCGCCAGGCGGGGTCGCTCTGCGCGGAGCTGGCCGGTGGCGGGCTGCGGCCGACGGTGCGCCGGTCACCCGACCTGGACGCCACCGCGGTCGTCGCCCGCCGGGTCGACGACTGAGCCCGGTTGCGGCGGTCGCGTCGTCGGCCCGGCGCGAGGGCCCCTTCCCGCCCCGGTGGGTGGGAAGGGGCCGCTGCTCACGCGCCCGGGGCGGACGGTCCCACGCCGGGCGTACGGGGGTCCCACGCCGGGCGTACGGCTACGCGCGGCGCGGACGGGCTCAGGCCCCGGGCGGCGGGGCGGGTGGGGCGACGGTGAAGGCGGCCCACGCGGCCCGGGAGAACAGCAGCGCCGGGCCGTCCGGGTCCTTCGAGTCGCGGACGGCGACCGTACGCGGGATGGCGGCCATCTCCACGCACGCGCCCTCGTCCCCGCTGTGACTGCTCTTGCGCCACCTGGCTGTGGCCAGCGCCGCGCTGATCGTCGGTGTCATCGGTTACGTCCCTCCAGGGTTCGGACAAGCTGCTCGCGACTCTCCGCCGGGCTGAGCGCGACGCTTCGCAGGTGTTCCATGATCTTGGTGCAGGTGCGCAGGTCACCCGGCCGGTCGAGGATCATCTGCCCGGCCACCGTCTCCACCGAGGCGATGATCGGGTCCTCCGGGTCGGGGAACTCCAGCATGTGCAGCGACCCCCGGGTGCCCCGGTGGTACCCGGCCACCAGCGGGATGACCTGCACGGTGATGTTGGGCAGCTCGATCATCTTGAGCAGGTGGTGCAGTTGCGCCGCCATCACGCCCTCGTCACCTACCGGTCGGAGCAGCGCCCCCTCGTCGATGATCGCGTCGAAGATGGGCGGCTCGTCGCCGGCGAGCCGCTGCTGGCGGTCCAGGCGGACCTGGACCCGTTGCTCGACCTGCTCGTCGCTGAGCGTGTGCGGGCCGCCCCGCATCACCGCCCGGATGTAGTCGGCGGTCTGGAGGAGGCCGGGGACGACCGACGGCTCGAAGTTGGCGATGGCGCTCGCCTCGGCCTCCAGGGCGATGAAGTCGATGGTGCGCCGGTCCAGCAGGTACGAGTACGAGACCCACCAGCCGGGTTTGCGGGCGTCCTTGGCGAGCGTGACGGCGGCTTCGACCTCCTCCGCGCGGGCCCGGTAGAGGGTGAGCAGCGCCCGTACGGTCGCCGGGGTGACCAGGGTCTGCGCGTTCTCGTACCGGGACAGGGTGCTGCGGGTGCTGTTGATCTCGTCGGCGGCGGCCTCCAGGGTCAGGCCGGCGGCCTCCCGGTGGGCGCGCAGGGCGATGCCGAGCCGTCGGGCCCGGGCGGTCTTCGGTGCCATGCATCGATCGTCGCACACTTCTGTGGGATAGCGTGCATGAGAGAAATCGGATGAGAGTTGCATTCACGCGTGTCGCAATGGCAATCTGTCATGGCGTCCTCACCATCGGTGGTCGTGGCGACGGTGATGGTGAGTGACGGGAGGGGAAGGAGACGCGTGGTGGTCGGGTTACCACTCCCCCGCCCGATCACCACGTGTCCCGCCACCAGGAGGCGTCGGAGAGGGGACCGCATGGCAGCGAGCCGTTACTGGCCTCGGGTGTCGCGCTGTCGTTGGTGTGCGTACCCCGTGCTGCGGGACAACGACGGCACCTGGATCCACGCCAACCTCGCGTACGTGTGCCGGGACCGGTCGGGGGCGCTGGCCGCCACCACGGCCGAGCCGGAGGAGGTTCGGCGTGCCTCCTGACCACTGTGTGCCGGGTCGCCGCCGGAGCGCCCGCTGCTGGCCCGGGCAGCGGAGCGCGCGGCGACCCGGGGCGTGCCGGACGACTGGAGCGGCCGTCCGGCACGGCGTGCCGCGTCATGCTAGGGGTGGCATGGCGCGGCACGCGCCGCCCGGCGCGCAGGCGGTCCGACCGCCGGGGTCCGGCGGCGCCTCCGCGTCCGGCCGCCGGCCGGACGCAGTCGGGCGCGGGCGGACCGGTGGGCGCGGGCGGCGCGGTGGGGGATCACGATGACCCGGTTCCTGGTGGTGCTCACCGACGTGCGTCCGCTCGACGGCGCGGTCCGCAACGAACGGACCATGCCGGAGCGTCGACGGCAGGTGGTCGGGGCGAGCAGCCGGGCCGCCGCCGACCGGATCGCCCACGCCTTCACGGCGCTCGGCATGGTCCGCGCCGGCCGGCAACGGGTCAAGGTGATCGCCGTCGGACGCCGCTACGGCGGCTGTTGACCGTCCCTCCGGGGTGATGCGGCGGGCTTGTCCGGTGACGGCCCGTCCGGCCCCTGCGCGCGTGGCGCGCGGCCGACATCCCGATCATCTGCGGTTACGCGCCGTATATGTCGGGTTGACTGATTGCGGGGATGAGGTCGGGCGGTCCGGGTATCGGTCCGGGGCGTCGCCACCCACAGTAGGGTCAGTCCGGCGAGCGCCGCCACGGGCTCGCGGGCCACCGCAGTCGCGAACCGGAGATGAAGCCAGTGACCACCCCAGGCAAGACCCGAGTCGCCATCGTCTTCGGCGGCCGTAGCCCCGAACACGGCATCTCCTGCGTCAGCGCCGGCAGCGTGCTCGGCGCGCTCGACCCGGACGAGTTCGACGTGGTCCCGGTCGGGATCACCCGGGCCGGGCAGTGGGTGCTGGCCGACGGCGACCCCGGCCGCCTGGCGATCACCGACCGTCGGCTGCCGGAGATCACCTCCGCCACCGGGGCCGAGGTCGTCCTGCGCGCCGACCCCACCGCCAACGGCCTGATCGTCCTCGACCCCACCGAGGGGCCCCGCGCGCTGGCCGGCGTGGACGTGGTCTTCCCGGTGCTGCACGGCGCGTACGGGGAGGACGGCACCATCCAGGGCATGCTGGAGATGGCCGGCATCCCGTACGTCGGGGCGAACGTGTTCGCCTCCGCCGCCGCGATGGACAAGGAGTTCACCAAGAAGCTCTGCGCCGTCGAGGGCCTCCCGGTCGGCCCGTACGCGGTGCTGCGCAGCGGGGCCACCCTCAGCGAGGCGGACAAGGAGCGCCTGGGCCTGCCGGTGTTCGTCAAGCCGTCCCGGGCCGGCTCCTCGTTCGGCATCAGCAAGGTCAGCGACTGGTCCCGCCTCGACGCGGCGGTGGCCGCCGCCCGGGAGATCGACTCCAAGGTGCTGGTGGAGGCGGCGATCGTCGGCCGGGAGATCGAGTGCGGCGTGCTGGAGGGCGAGGCGGGCGGCGCGCCCGAGGCGTCCGTGCTGGCCGAGGTGCGGGTGGTCGCCGACCACGACTTCTACGACTTCGAGGCGAAGTACATCGACGCCGACCAGGTCTGCGAGTACGACGTCCCGGCCGAGCTGCCCGAGCAGGTGGCCCGGCAGGTGCGCGAGTACGCCAACCGCGCCTTCACCGCGCTGGACTGCTCCGGGCTGGCCCGGGTCGACTTCTTCGTCACCCCCGGGCTGGACGTCTACCTCAACGAGGTGAACACCATGCCGGGCTTCACCCCGTCGTCGATGTTCCCCCGGATGTGGGCGGCCTCCGGGCTGGAGTACCCGAAGCTGGTGCGCCGGCTGATCCGCACCGCCCTGCGCCGGAGCTGACCCGCCCCGGCCGGGCCGGGCGCGGGACCCGCCGAGCGGCCGGCCCCGGCAGCTAGGCAGCCACGTTCCGGCGGTCAGCTCCGGCAGCCGGTCGGGACCGGGTCGGCGCTGGGCACCGAGGCGACCACCGCGTCCGCGACCGGCGTGATCCACTGCAACGGCTGCTCGTACGCGCGGGGCACGGTGACCTGGACGCCGGTCTCCCGGTCGACGCTGGTGAGCACGGTGGCCGCGGCCTCCTCGCGGACGTACCAGCAGACCTTCCCCGCCACCCAGACGGTGTCGGCCGCCGGGACGGTCGGCTCGGGGACGCCGCAGGCCACGGTGAGGGCCGGGTCGCCGTACGCGGCGTTCTGCTCGGCCCCGGCGGTGACCGGCCGCTGGGTGAGCTCCCGGACGGCCGGCGGAAGTTGGGACAGCAGCGCCCGGCAGACCGTGGCGGGACGCTCGGCCAGCGGCGCGGCGGCCATCTCCACGGCAGTGGTGGCCTGCGGTCGGACCGCCGTGACGCTCGGGCCCGGGTCGGGGTCGGCCGGGCCCTCCGGGGCCAGCGCGGCGAAGGTGACCCCGGCCACCGCCACGGTCACCGGCACCGCGACCAGCGCGGCGACCAGGGCCGCGTTCCGGGTCGACCGGTCCCAGCCGCGCCGCTTCGGCCGGACGGTCCGGGCGTCGCCGGGCGTGGTCGCGGCGTCGTCAGGCGTGCCTGTGGCGTCGTCGGGCGGGGGCGCGGCGCTGCCCGGTGGGGTCGCGCCGGGGTCGGTGTGGGAGGTCTTCTCGCTGTCCACTTACAGTCGCACCACCGAACAGGTCAGGGTACGGGTGATGCCGGGCACCATCTGCACCTTGCTGACGATCAGTTTGCCGAGCTCGTCGACGGTGTTCGCCTCGGTGAGCACGACCACGTCGTACGGGCCGGTGACGGCGTCGACCCGCACCACGCCGGCCAGGTCCGCGATCACGCCGGCCACGTCACGTGCCCGGCCGACCTCTGTCTGGATGAGGATGTACGCCTGAACCACGACTCGACCTCCGTCCGCCGCCACCAGGGGCGGCCCGAGTGAAACTACCCTACCGACCAGGTCCGATCCCGATCGGTGGCCAAGGAGAAGCGGTGAGCGAGCAGAGCGGCGGCAGTCCCGCCGGTGACGGCGTGGCGGTCCGGTGGCGACGGACAGCCGGCCCGGACGCGGGAAACGCCCCGGGACGGCCGGCATGAACGTCACGGGTCCCGGCGAGTTCGGGTTGATCGACCGGGTGACCGCCCGGCTGTCGTACGGGCCGGCGTGCCTGCTCGGCCCCGGCGACGACGCGGCGGTGGTGGCCGCCCCGGACAGCCGGGTCGTCGCGTCGACCGACGTGCTGGTCGAGGGGCGGCACTTCCGGCGGGACTGGTCCGGGGCGGTGGACGTCGGCCACCGGGCGGCGGCGGCCAACCTCGCCGACATCGCCGCCATGGGGGCCACCCCCACCGCCCTGCTGGTGGCCCTCTGCGTGCCGCCGGACCTGGCGGTGAGCTGGGTCGAGGAGCTCACCGACGGGCTGGCCGCCGAGGCGGCCACGGTGGGGGCGAGCGTGGTCGGCGGGGACACCTCGGCCAGCCCGACCCTGACCGTCGCGGTCACCGCCCTGGGCGACCTGGGCGGACGCCCGCCGGTGGTCCGCGCCGGCGCCCGGCCCGGTGACGTGGTCGCCCTGGCCGGGCGGACCGGGTACGCGGCAGCCGGCTACACCGTGCTCTCCCGGGGCTTCCGGACGCCGAAGGCGCTGGTCGAGGCGTACCGGCGACCGGAGGTGCCGTACCCGGCCGGTCCGCACGCCGCCCGGCTCGGGGCCACCGCCATGATCGACGTGTCGGACGGGCTGCTGGCCGACCTGGGGCACGTGGCCCGGGCCAGCGGCGTCGCCGTCGACCTGCGGCGGGACGCGTTCGAGGTGCCCCGGCAGATGGCCGACGCCGCGCGGGCGCTCGGCGTCGACCCGTACGCCTGGATCCTCGGCGGCGGTGACGACCACGCGCTGGCCGCGACCTTCCCGCCGGCGGTGGCGCTGCCGTCGCCGTGGCGGCTGGTCGGCCGGGTCGGCGAGGGGAGCGGGGTGACGGTGGACGGACGTGCCTGGGAGGGCCCGGCCGGCTGGGACCACTTCCGCTGACCGGGGACCCCGACCGGCGACCAGGACGGCCGGGGAACACGACGGCCGGGGAACACGACGGCCGGCGAGCGGCAAGAAGGGGTATGACGACGCCCACCCGCACGCCGGCCGGGGCGGATCCCGCCGACCTGGCCGGCATGTTCGAGCGGTACGCCCGCGATCTGCTGCGCTACTGCGCCCGACGGGTCGGTGAGCAGCTCGCCGAGGACGTGGTGGCGGAGACGTTCCTGATCGCCCACGAGCGCCGGCACCGGTACGACAGCGCGCGGGGCGACCTGCTGCCGTGGCTGTACGGCATCGCCACCAACCTGCTGCGCCGGCACCGGCGGGTGGAGCTGCGCGCCCTGCGGCTGGCCGCGCGGGCCGGCCCGGAAATCGAGGGCCCGGCACGCCGCGCCGCCGAACGGGTGGACGCCGAACGTGCCGTCGCCCGGCTCTCCGCCGTCCTCGCCGGGCTGCCCCGGCGGCAGCGTGACGTGCTGTTCCTGTACGCCGTCGCCGAGCTGGAGTACGCCGAGATCGCCGCCGCCCTGGACATCCCGTTGGGCTCGGTCCAGTCCGCCCTGCACCGGGCTCGGAGCAAGATCCGGGCCGCCCTGGCCGCCGAGGGAGCCGCCTGATGAGCCGTCACGAACCCGACCTGGTCGCCGTCCGGGAGCTGCCGCCCGGCCGACCCGAGCCGACCGACGAGTCGGTCGCCCGTACCTGGCACACGGTCACCCGTGGCCTCCACCCCGCCGGCGGGGCGGTCGCCCGGCCGCCGCGTCGGGTCCGCTGGCTGGCGCCGGTCGCCGCCGCCGCGACCGTCGTCGCGCTCGCCGTCGGTGGGGCGGTCCTGCTC
Organism: Micromonospora sp. WMMD882; assembly: GCF_027497255.1. Lineage (NCBI taxonomy): Bacteria > Bacillati > Actinomycetota > Actinomycetes > Micromonosporales > Micromonosporaceae > Micromonospora > Micromonospora sp. WMMD882. The sequence goes on along the minus strand of NZ_CP114903.1, from coordinate 2,896,093 downwards.
ACCCCGGACCGGCCGATCCCGGGCCCGGCTGCGCCGGGTCCGGACGAGGTGATGGCCCGGTTGATCGAGCGGGCCGGGCGGGTGCCGGCCGTGCCGGTGCCCGCCGGGCGGCTGCTCTACCTGCGGGCCGAGGGCCCGCAGGGCTGGCACGAGACCCGGGAGGCCTGGTACGACCCGGAGACCCTGCTGCCGCTGCGGCGGCGGGTGGACGGCGTCGACCAGCCGATCGACGCGCCGCCCCGACGTCCGGGCGACACCGCCGAGGAGAACGCCCGGGCCGTCGCCGCCGGCGGCGACTGGCGCTACCCCACCCCCGGATGGCTGGCCGGCCTGCCCACCGACCCGGCGGCGCTGCGCGAGCGGCTGGACCGGGAGATCGAGGCCCGGCCCGCGTCGCCGGACGAGCGACCGCCGCCGGAGAACCTGACCGGTCACCTGCTGGGGCTGCTCGCCCGGGCCGAGCCGCGCCTGTCCGCGCCGTTGCGGGTGGCCCTCTACCAGGTCATCGCCGACCTGGACGGGCTGGAGGTCCGGGAGGTGACCGTCGCCGGCCACCGGTACCAGGCGGTCGGCCAGCGTGAGCCGTCGTCGAGGATCCTGCTCGCCCTGCTGTTCGACCCGGTCAGCGGCCGGGTGGTCGGCGAGTACCACGACGTCCGGGTCGACGCGGACGGCCGTCCGCTGCCGTCGGGGCCGGCCCCCGTCGGGGCGGCGGTCTCCGGCAGCCACCTGATCTGGACGTTCGCCGCGGTCACCGGCGTCGACCGGACGGGATGACGTGCGCCCCCGGCCGGCGCGCGTACGCCCACCCGGGGGCGCGCGACGGCGGCCGGACGTGACGTATGACCGATCGGGGATGGCCGGCCCGGTCCCGGGCCGGCCACGGTCGTACCCTGCCCCGGTGAGTGAGATCGAGATTCGTCCGCTGCGGTTCGACTCCGCGCAGGCGCAGCGGTTGATCCGGGCGGCCCTGGCCGACCTGGGGGCCCGGTACGGCGGCAGTGGCGACGAGACCCCGGTGGACGCGACCGAGTTCGCGCCGCCGCACGGGGCGTTCCTGGTGGCGTACCTCGACGGGGAGCCGGTCGGCTGCGGAGGTTGGCGCAGCCACGGCGACACCGGCGAGGTGGCCGAGCTGAAGCGGATGTACACCGCCCCGGCGGCCCGGGGCCGGGGGGTGGCCCGCGCGGTGCTGGCGGCGGTCGAGCGGTCGGCCCGGGAGCAGGGCCGCCGACGGCTCCTCCTGGAGTGCGGTGACCGGCAGCCGGAGGCGATCGGGATGTACCACTCGGCCGGCTACGAACGCATCCCGAACTTCGGCTTCTACCGCGACGCGCCCGGCTGCATCTCCTTCGCCCGCGACCTCTGACCGACGGCGCCGGTGACCTCGGGGTCGTCGGCCGGCGGCGGACACGACAGTGCCGGTGGACCGCGAGGGTCCACCGGCAGTGACGTCGGTGCGGCGGGAGGTTACCGCGTCAGGCGCGGGTGACCTTGCCGGCCTTGATGCACGAGGTGCAGACCTTGAGCTTCTTGGTGTTGCCGCCACCGGCCGGGGTCCGCACCGACTGGATGTTCGGGTTCCAGCGGCGGTTGGTCCGCCGGTGCGAGTGGGACACGTTGTGGCCGAAGCCCGGCCCCTTGCCACAGACGTCGCACACGCTAGCCACGGGATACTCCTGGGATTGTTCGTTCACGAGGGTCGCCGGCAGGTGCTGCCCGGGCAACCTGGCCAGGTTACCCGATACCACCGGGGAGCAGCGAACCGGCACCCGACACCCCGACGCGGGCCCCGCCCGACGGTGTCGTCCGGCGGGGTGTCGGTGCCCGCCAGTAGGCTTTCCGCCGTGCTGGAGACGCTGGACGCCGACGCGGTGCGCCGCTGGTGCGCGGGCGGGCTCGCCGCGCTCCGCCGGCACCAGGGCGAGATCGACGACCTCAACGTCTACCCGGTCCCCGACGGCGACACCGGCACCAACCTCGTGCTCACCCTCACCTCCGCCCAGCAGGCCCTGGCGATGGATCTGGACACCTCGCCCGAGGGCGGGGCCACCCCGCACGGGCACGCGTTGCGGTTGATGGCGCGCGGGGCGCTGCTCGGCGCGCGGGGCAACTCCGGGGTGATCCTCGCGCAGCTCCTCCGGGGCCTCGCCGAGGTCCTCGCCGGCGTCCCGGCCGTGCGGGGCCGGGCGCTGGCCGAGGCGTTGCGGGCCGCCGCCGACACCGCCTACGGCGCGGTCGCCCACCCGGTGGAGGGCACGCTGCTCAGCGTGGCCGCCGCCGCGGCGGGCGGGGCGGAGGAGGCGGCGGGCGGCGACGACCTCTGCGCGGTGGCCCGGGCGGCGGCCGGCGCGGCGGCCCGGGCGCTGGCCCGTACCCCCGAGCAGTTGATCACGCTGGCCCACGCCGGCGTGGTCGACGCCGGCGGCCGGGGGCTCTGCCTGCTGCTGGACGCCCTGGTCGAGGTGGTCAGCGGTGAGCCGTCGACCCGGCCGGCGCGCCCGCCGGCCACCGCCGTCCGGGAGGCCACCGCCGTTCGGGAGGCCACCGCCGTTCGGGAGGCCGGCTCCGGCCCGTACGCCTACGAGGTGCAGTACCTCCTCGACGCCACGCCCGAGGCGGTGGCCCGGTTGCGGGCCACCCTGGACGCGCTGGGCGACTCGCTGGTCGTGGTCGGCGACGGCGGCCCGCCGGGGCGGTCGACCACCTGGAACGTGCACGTGCACGTCGACGACGTGGGCGCGGCCGTCGAGGCCGGGGTGGTGGCCGGCCGGCCGTACCGGATCTCGGTGACCCGCTTCGCCGACCAGGTCGCGCCGGCCCCGCCGCCGCCCGGTCCGGCGGAGGACGGCCGGGCGGCCGTGGTGGTCGCCTCCGGCGCGGGCCTCGCCGAGCTGCTCGCCGGAGAGGGCGCGGCCGTGGTCTCCGGCGACCCGTCGGTCGGCGAGCTGCTCGACGCGGTCCGGGCCACCGGCGCGGCCCAGGTGGTGGTGCTGCCCACCGGCCCGGCCACCCAGGCGGTCGCGGGCACGGTGGCGCACCGGGCGCAGGCGGACGGCGTCAAGGTCAGCGTGGTGCCGACCCGGTCCCCGGTGCAGGCGCTGGCCGCCCTCGCCGTCCGCGACCCGCGGCGCGCCTTCGAGGACGACGTGATCGCGATGGCCGAGGCGGCCGGGGCCTGCCGGTACGCCGAGGTGTGCCACGCCAGCCGGGAGGCGCTCACCGTGGCCGGCCCGTGCCGGCCCGGTGACGTGCTGGCCCTGGTCGAGGGGGAGGTGCACCTGATCGGGCGGGACCTGGTCGACACCTGCGCCGCCCTGGTGGACCGGATGCTCGGCGGCGGCGGCGAGCTGGTCACCCTGCTGGCGGGCGCGGACGCGCCGCCCGGGTTGACCGAGGCGGTCCGCGCGCACGTCGCCGACCGTTGGCCGTTCGTCGAGGTCCACGCGTACGTGGGGGGCCAGCCGAATCATCCGCTCCTGGTGGGGGTCGAATGACCGAGCCGTGCACGGTGGACACGCCGCTGCGGAAGCTGGTCGGGGAGAAGACCGCCAAGGCCCTGGCCGGTCACCTCGACCTGCACACCGCCGGTGACCTGGTCTACCACTTCCCCCGCCGGTACGACGAGCGGGGCGAGCACACCGACATCCGCTCGCTGGACGTGGGGGAGCAGGTGACCGTGCTGGCCCAGGTGCAGCGCACGGCGGTGCGCCCGATGCGCCAGCGCCGGGGCAACCTGCTGGAGGTGACCGTCGGCGACGACTCCGGCGGCACGCTCACCTGCACGTTCTTCGGCAACCAGGCGTGGCGGGAACGCGAGCTGCGGCCCGGCCGGTGGGGCCTGTTCGCCGGCAAGGTCACCGAGTTCCGGGGGAAACGCCAGCTCAACGGCCCCGAGTACGTCCTGCTCGGCGCCGGCGGTGAGGGCGAGGCGGCGGCGAACGAGGAGGTCGAGGAGTTCGCCGGGGCGCTGATCCCGGTCTACCCGGCCGCCGCGGCGGTGCCCACCTGGGTGATCGCCCGCTGCGTGCGGGTGGTGCTCGACACGTTCACCCCGCCGGAGGACCCGCTGCCGGCGACGGTCCGCGCCACCCGGAGCCTCACCGGGCTGGCCGGGGCGCTGCGCGAGATCCACCGGCCGTCCAGCAAGGAGGCCCTCTACCGGGCCCGGCGGCGGCTCAAGTGGGACGAGGCGTTCGCCGTGCAGGTCACCCTGGTGCAGCGCAAGCTCCGGGCGGCCGACTCGCCGGCCCGGCCCCGGCCGCCGCGCCCGGACGGCCTGCTCGCCGCGTTCGACGCCCGGCTGCCGTACGAGCTGACCGACGGCCAGCGGGACGTCGGCCGGGAGATCGCCGCCGACCTGGCCGCCGCGCACCCGATGCACCGGCTGTTGCAGGGCGAGGTGGGCTCCGGAAAGACCCTCGTCGCGTTGCGGGCCATGCTCCAGGTGGTCGACGCTGGCGGGCAGGCCGCCCTGCTCGCCCCGACCGAGGTGCTCGCCGCCCAGCACAGCCGGGGCATCGCCGAGCTGCTCGGCCCGTTGGCGCAGGCCGGCGAGCTGGGGGCGGCCGAGCACGCCACCCGGGTGGAGCTGGTCACCGGCTCGCTCGGCGCGGCGGCCCGCCGCCGGGCGCTCGCCGAGGTGGCCGAGGGTCGGGCCGGCATCGTGCTGGGCACCCACGCCCTGCTGTACGAGGGTGTCGACTTCGCCGACCTGGGGCTGGTCGTGGTGGACGAGCAGCACCGGTTCGGCGTGGAGCAGCGGGACGCGCTGCGCGCCAAGGCCGACCAGCCGCCGCACGTGCTGGTGATGACGGCCACCCCGATCCCCCGTACGGTCGCCATGACCGTCTACGGCGACCTGGAGGTCTCCACCCTCGCCCAGTTGCCGCAGGGCCGCTCGCCGATCGTCTCGCACGTGGTGCCGGCCGCCGAGAAACCCGCCTACCTGGACCGGGCCTGGCGTCGGCTGCGCGAGGAGGTCGCCGCCGGCCACCAGGCGTACGTGGTCTGCCCACGGATCGGGGAGGGTCCCCGCTCGGAGGAGGAGGCCCCGAAGGAGGACGACACCGGGCGGCGACCGCCGTTGGCGGTGACCGAGGTGGCTCCGTTGCTGGCCGAGGGGCCGCTGCACGGGCTGCGGATCGGGGTGCTGCACGGGAAGCTGCCGGCCGACGAGAAGGACGCGGTGATGCGCGCCTTCGCCGACGGCGGGCTGGACGTGCTGGTCGCCACCACGGTCGTCGAGGTCGGCGTGAACGTGCCGAACGCCACCGTCATGATCGTGCTGGACGCCGACCGGTTCGGCGTCTCCCAGCTCCACCAGTTGCGTGGCCGGGTCGGTCGGGGCGCCGCCGCCGGCCTCTGCCTGCTGGTCACCGAGGCGACCGACGGCGCCTCGGCCCGGGCCCGGCTGGACGCGGTCGCCTCCACCACCGACGGGTTCACGCTCGCCGAGCTGGATCTGGAGCAGCGACGGGAGGGGGACGTGCTGGGCGCGACGCAGTCCGGCCGGCGCTCGCACCTGCGGCTGCTGTCCCTGCTCCGCGACGCGGACCTGATCCGCGACGCCCGCGCCGAGGCGATCGCCCTGGTCGAGACGGATCCGGAGCTGGCCCGGCATCCGGCGCTGGCCGCCTCGGTGGCCGCCCTGGTCGACGCCGAGCGCGCGGAGTACCTGGAGAAGGGCTGAGACGGCGGTGGGGGCGTGCCCGCGGTTCGTGGGCACGCCCCCACCGGGACGCTCAGGTCACTTGCGGCGGTGCAACGGACCCGCCTGGACGCTCAGGCCGCTCAGGCGGTGAAGCGGACCCGCCGACGCCGGGCCACGACGAACAGCGCCGCGCCGATCGCGAGCAGGGCCAGCGCGCCGGCCGCGATGCCGCCGGCCGCCGCGCCGGTCACCGGCAGGCCGCCCTGGTCGCCGTCACCGCCACCGGCGCCGCCGTTGTCGCAGTCCTCCGGCGCGTCCCAGGTGATCGGCTCGGCGGAGGCCAGGTCGCCGGTGACGACCACGCTCAGCCCCTCGGCGGCGGGGAAGGTGACCTGCCGGGTGGCGCCCGGCTCGAAGGTCACCGTCTTCGGCGCGCCGACGTTCGGGGTGAAGGTGGAGGTGAGGGCGATGCCGTCCGCCGGGTTGACGACCTCCAGGATCAGCTCGTCACAGGTGGCCTCGTAGCTGGTCTCCGGCTCGCCGACGGTGGGCTCCTGGCAGTCCTCCGGCTTGGTCCAGCCGCCCTTCCAGGTTTCCATGCCCCGGGCCTGGACGGTGACGTCCTTGCCCTGCTCGGCGGTGAGCTTGCGGGTGACGCTGCTGCTGGCCGGGACGGTCGCGGAGTCCTCGTGCCCGCCGCTGCCCCGCACGGTGAAGGTCGCCGGGACGTTGCCCCGGTTGGTCAGGGTCAGTTCGAGGTTGCCCAGGCAGTCCGAGGTGGCCTCGACGGCCGGGGCCTCGACGCAGCTCTCCTTGCCGCCGTTGTACCAGGCGGCCTTGCCCTTCGAGCGGGAGCCGATGCCGTTCCTGCTGCCGACCTTGCGGTCCCCGTAGCGCTTGCCGTCCTCGACGATCGGGTCGATGATCTCGCTACCGAAGACGAAGTCGACCTGGGTGTGGCAGACCGGCACCTCGACCGCGAACTCCAGCTTGGTGACCGCGCCGATCTCGCCCTCGGCCACGCTGGTGAACTTCTTCACCGACCGGTCGAACGCGTACTGCGGCACCGCGAAGGTCGCCGACGGCGCGAGGTAGGAGACCAGCGCGAACTCCTGCTCCTCGCCCGCGCAGAGCGGCCCGTTGGTCAGGGCGATCGACGCCGTGCCGGCGGGCCCGTCGAACGTGTGCCGGTAGCGGGCCTCGTCCGCGTCGACGCAGACCGACGCCGGCGGGGTGGCCGTCGCGGTGGGCGAGGCGGTCACCGTCGCCGTCGGCGCGGGGGAGGGGGTGGCGGTCGCCGGCGTGACGAGCGCGAACGCCGTGGCGAGGCCGGCCAGCCCGGCGGCGGCCACGGCGAACGGTCGCCGCGGCGACAGCTTGGTACGGATCACACGTACTCCCGGGGGTGCGTGACGTGAGGGGCACGGCGTGGGGTGGCGGACGGTCGCTGCCGGTCGTGGCGCGTCCCGTCCCGGGCCGCCCCGACGCCGTCGGTCGGCGGGGAACTGCCGACGCCGGGGTGACCCTAGCGGCATCGCCATCGACGGCACAGCCGCCGGTGACCACTGAGGACGAAGTTACCGAGGTGAGATCAAACGTCAGCGTACGGTGATCCGGTCGACGCGTACCGTCGCCGACCCGGGCGGGCGGCGCGACGCCCGGGGCGCGTAGCGTCAGAGCCATGGACAGGGAGCGACGGTGACCCGGATCGTGGCCGGGACGCTCGGCGGACGGCGGATCGCCGCGCCGCCCGGCGCCGGCACCCGACCCACCTCCGACCGGGTACGCGAGGCGCTGTTCAGCGCCGTCGAGGCGACCCTGGGGCTGGCCGGCGCACGGGTGGCCGACCTGTACGCCGGGTCCGGGGCGATCGGGCTGGAGGCGTTCTCCCGGGGCGCGGAGCACGTGCTGCTGGTCGAGTCCGATCCGCGCGCCGCCCGGGTGGTCCGGGAGAACGTCGCCGCCCTGCGGGCCGCGCCCGCCGTCCGCCTGGTCACCGGGAAGGTCGCCACGGTGCTCGCCGTCGGCCCCGAGGGCGACCCGTACGACCTGGTCTTCGCCGATCCGCCGTACGCGGCGCCCGACGCGGAGGTGACCGCGATGCTGGCCGCGCTGGTCGACGGCGGCTGGCTGGCCCCGGACGCCCTGGTGGTGGTGGAGCGGTCCACCCGCTCCGGGCCGGTCGGCTGGGTGGAAGGCGTCACCGGTGAGCGCGGTAGGCGCTACGGCGAGACCACCCTTTGGTACGGTCGCCGATCATGAGACGTGCGGTCTGTCCGGGCTCGTTCGATCCGGTCACCAACGGACACCTCGACATCATCGGTCGGGCCAGCCGACTCTTCGACGAGGTGATCGTCGGAGTGTTGATCAACCAGTCCAAGAGCGGCCTGTTCACGGTCGACGAGCGACTCGCCATGCTCCGCGAGGTGACCGGCTCGTACGACAACGTCCGGGTGGAGTCCTTCCAGGGGCTGCTGGTGGACTTCTGCCGGCAGCAGCAGGCGAGCGTGCTGGTCAAGGGCCTGCGGGCGGTCAGCGACTTCGACTACGAGTTGCAGATGGCCCAGATGAACATCGGCCTGGCCGGCGTGGAGACGCTGTTCATGCCGACCAACCCGCTCTACTCGTTCCTCTCCTCCAGCCTGGTCAAGGACGTCGCGAAGTGGGGCGGCGACGTCTCGCCGCACGTGCCCGACCTGGTCCGTGAGCAGTTGCGGGTCCGGCTGGCCCCGGAACGGCGGACCTGACCGTCCGCGACGCGGGAGGGTTGACCGCCCGCGACGCGCCGGGTGGGTGGGATCGGCCGGCGCTTGCCGGCAGCAGCATCATTGGGTGCAGCAGGAACCCGGCCGTGGCCCGCATCATGGAGGTCGGCCGACGACGACAGGAGTGAGGTACCGGTGGACCCGCTCGACCGCATCGACGAACTGATCGCCATGGTGGAGACGGCCCGATCCGTCCCGATGTCCCGCAACAACTGCATGGTCGACCGGGGGGAGATGATCGCGGCGCTCGACGAGCTGCGTGCCGAGCTCCCCGCCGACCTGCGCCGGGCCGCGGCGCTGCTGGAGGAGCGGGACAAGATCATGGATGCCGGCAAGCGGGAGGCCGACCGGATCATCAGCGAGGGCGAGGCCGAGCACGCCCGGCTGGTCTCGGTGAACGAGATCACCGTCTCCGCCGAGCACGAGGGGGCCCGGATCGTCGCCGAGGCCCGGGCCGAGGCCCAGCGGCTGCGCGAGGAGGTCGACGACTACGTCGACACCGCGCTGGCCAACTTCGAGCAGTTCCTCACCCGGGCGCTCGCCTCCATCGAGCGCGGCCGGGACAAGATGCACGCGCTGCGGGAGATCGGCACCTTCGGCGGTGACGAGACGGAACGCCCGCTACCCTTCTGAGCGGCACCTCAGCAGCCGGCAGGGCGGGGCGGGCGTCGCCCCCGGTTCGACGGTCCGGCGGTCGCCCAGGTAACCTCGTTTGTCGGCCTACCACGGCCGGAGTCTGACTATGCCCAAACACACGCCATCGCACCTCGACCCCAGGTCGCCGCTGGTCCTCGACACGAGAGACCTGCCGCGTCGGCCTGGTGCTCTGCGTACGGTCAAGCGGGTGGCCCCGGCACCGACGGACCTCGGCGTGGAGTTGATCGGCGTGCCGGAGGGCGCGGACCTCGACCTCGACCTGAGGTTGGAGTCGGTGTCCGAGGGCGTGCTCGTCTCGGGGACCATCTCCGGTCCGGTACGGGGCGAGTGCGGCCGCTGCCTGCGCGAGATCGACGACTCGATGGCCGTGACGGTCCAGGAGCTGTACGCGTACGAGAACAGCACCACGGACGTCACGACCGAAGAGGACGAGGTGGGCCGGATGCAGGGAGATCTGATCGACCTGGAGCCGGCGCTGCGGGACGCGGTGGTGCTCACGCTGCCGACCAACCCGCGTTGCCGGGAGGACTGCCCAGGGTTGTGCCCCGAGTGTGGGGTGCACCGGGACGATCTGCCGGCCGACCACAGTCACCAGGAGATCGACCCGCGTTGGGCGGGCCTGTCGCAACTGACCCGTACAGAGGAGTAGGAACCGTGGCCGTCCCGAAGCGCAAGATGTCGCGCAGCAACACCCGGTCCCGCCGGGCGAACTGGAAGGCGACCGTGGTCGCGACCGTGGCCTGCCCGCAGTGCAAGTCCGCCAAGCTGCCGCACGCGGCCTGCTCGGTCTGCGGCACGTACAACGGCCGTCAGGTTCTTGAGGTCTGACCTGGACGCCGAGTGACGCTCCCGACCCCTGGTCGGGTGGCGCGCGCGTCCTGGCTGTCGCCCGACGCCCCGGCTTCTCCCGTCGCCGACCGGCCCGACCCGGTCGGCGTACCGGTGGAGCCGGGCGTCGCGCGGATCGCCGTTGACCTCCTCGGCGGGGACGACGCACCCGCCGTCGTGGTTGACGGCGCTCTGCGGGCCATGCGCGCCGACCCGCACCTGCACCTGCTGCTCGTCGGTCCACCCGAGGTGGCCGGCGGGCTGGTCGACGCCCTCACCCCGGACCAACGGGCCCGGGTGGTCGTGCGGCCGGTCCGGGCCGCCGTCCCGATGGCCGACCTGCCCACCCGCGCCCCCCGGGCCGCGACGACCGTCCGGGTGGCTGCCCAGGCCGTCGCCGAGGGCAGCGCGGACGCGGTGGTCTCCGCCGGCTCGACCGGCGCCACCGTCACCGCCGCCGTGCTCGCGCTCGGTCGGTGGCCGGCGGTCCGCCGTCCGGCGCTGGTCGCCACCCTGCCGGCGGCGTCCGGTCCGGTGATCCTGCTCGACGTCGGCGGCTCCCTCGAACCCCGGGCCACCACCCTCGCCCGGCACGCCCTGCTGGGCGCCGCCTACGCGGTGGTGGGTCAGGCGCTTTCCGCCCCCCGGGTCGGGTTGCTGTCGGTGGGCGCCGAAGCCGGCAAGGGCGACCGGCTGCGCCGCGCCGCCGACCCGTTGCTCGCCGCGCTCCCGCTGCCCGCCGAAGCCAGCTACGTCGGCCTGGTCGAGGGGCACGACGTCACCCTCGGCGCGCGGGCCGACGTGGTGGTCACCGACGGCTTCACCGGTAACGTCCTGCTCAAGGCGATCGAGGGCGCGTACGCGCTGGCCGGTGGCCCGCCGACCAGCGGAGCCGTGCCCCGGGCCGCGGCGCTGCTCGGGGTGGACGGGACGGTCGTGGTGTGCCACGGCGCCGCCGCCGGCGAGGACGTCGCCTCGGGCATCGCGTTGGCCGCTCATCTCTGGCGGCGGGCCGTCGTCGCCCGGGTCGCCACGTTGCTCGCCGTCGGTCCGTCGGCCGGCTGCTCCGACCGCACCACCCACACCGAGGTGATCCCATGACCAACGACAAGCGCCGCCGGGCCCCGGTGGGTCATCTGGAGGCGGCGTTCGGCGTCTCGCTCGACCCGGAGCTGCTGGAACGGGCGCTGACCCACCGCTCCTTCGCGTACGAGAACGGCGGCCTGCCCACCAACGAGCGGCTGGAGTTCCTCGGTGACTCGGTGCTCGGTGTGGTGATCACCACGGCGCTCTTCCGCAACCATCCCGACCTGCCCGAAGGGCAGCTCGCCAAGCTGCGGGCCAGCGTGGTCAACATGCGCGCCCTCGCCGACGTGGCCCGTGGACTGGGGCCGGGCGGCCTCGGCGAGTACCTCCTCCTCGGCAAGGGCGAGGAGGCCACCGGCGGCCGGGACAAGGCGAGCATCCTGGCCGACACCCTGGAGGCGTTGCTCGGCGCGATCTACCTCCAGTACGGCCTGGACACCGCCGCGATCGTCATCCACCGGCTGTTCGACCCGCTGATGGCGGAGTCGGCCGGGCGGGGCGCGGCGTTGGACTGGAAGACCAGCCTCCAGGAGCTGACCGCCGCGCTCGGGCTGGGCGTGCCGGAGTACCGCATCGAGGGGACCGGCCCGGATCATCTCAAGACCTTCACCGCCTGGGTGGTGGTGGCCGGCAACCGCTACGGCGGCGCCGAGGGGCGCAGCAAGAAGGAAGCCGAACAGCGGGCCGCCGAGTCGGCCTGGCGGACCCTCACCGCGCAGGCCGACGCCGTCGAGCAGACCGCCGCCGAGCAGACCGGCGTCGAACAGACCGCCGTCGAGCAGGGCGACGTCGAGCGGAACGGCGGCGGGGCGGCTCCCGGGTCGGACGCGGACGCCGTCGGCCCGGTGGTGGAGCCCGCCCCCGACGGCGCGGCGGAGCTGCGGCGTGCCTGAGCTGCCCGAGGTGGAGACGGTCCGGCAGGGCCTGGCCCGCTGGGTGACCGGTCGGCGGATCGGCGCGGTCGAGGTGCGGCACCCCCGCGCGATCCGCCGGCACCTGCCCGGCGCGACGCACTTCGCCGACGTGCTGACCGGCCGGACGATCCGGGACGCGCGGCGTCGCGGCAAGTACCTCTGGCTGCCCCTGGACAGCGGGGACGCGCTGGTCGGGCACCTCGGCATGTCCGGTCAACTGCTCGTCCAGCCGGCCGACGCCCCCGACGAGCTCCACCTGCGGGTCCGGTTCACGTTCGCCGACGACGGCCCGGAGCTGCGTTTCGTCGACCAGCGTACGTTCGGTGGTGTCGCGGTCTCCGCCGGCGGGGCCGACCTGCCCGCCGAGATCGCGCACATCGCCCGGGACCCGATGGACCCGGAGTTCTCCGACACCGCGTTCGTCACGGCGCTGCGTCGGCGACGTACCGAGGTGAAACGGGCGCTGCTCGACCAGACACTGATCTCGGGGGTCGGCAACATCTACGCCGACGAGGCGCTCTGGCGGGCGGGCCTGCACGGCGTGCGGCCCACCGACGCGCTGACCGGGCCGGCGGCCGGTCGGCTGCTGGGCCACGTCCGGGACGTGCTGGGCGAGGCGACCACGCAGGGCGGCACCAGCTTCGACGCGCTCTACGTCAACGTCAACGGTGAGAGCGGCTACTTCGACCGCGCGCTGAACGTGTACGGACGGGAGGGCGAGCCGTGCCGGCGGTGCGGGACGCCGATCCGGCGGGAGCCGTTCATGAACCGCTCGTCCTACAGTTGCCCCCGCTGCCAGCCGCGTCCCCGGGGCGTCCCACGAGCCTGATCCCCGCCGCTCGCTGATCCGCCGCCGACCCGGTGCGCCGTTGCCCCGGCGCCGATCCGGGTCAGCGGGGGGTGCCGAAGACCTGCGTCCAGTACGGGCCGTTGCTGCGGGCCACCCCGACACCGATCTCGGTGACGGAGCAGTTGAGGATGTTGGCGCGGTGCCCGGAGCTGTTCATCCAGGCGTCCATGACGGCGGCCGGGGTGGACTGGTTCCAGGCCACGTTCTCCCCGTACCCCCGCCAGGCGTAGCCGACCCGGGCCAGCCGGTCGCCGACGTTGCTGCCGTCGCTGCCGGTGTGCGACATCTTCCGGGTGGCGGCCTGGTCCTCGCTGTGCCGCTGGGCGGCGGTGGTCAGCTTGTCGTCGACGGTCAGCGCGCCGCAGCCGGCCTTGGCCCGTTCGGCGTTGACCAGAGCGACGATCTGCGCCTGCTCGGTGCCGCCGGTGACCGGGGCCGCGGCGGCGGTGGTGGCGGCCGTCGTGGCGCGGCGGGGCGCCGGCGCGGCGCTCCGCTCGGCGGCGCGGCGTGACGGCGCGGTGGCGCGGCTCGGCGCGGGGGTGGGTTTGGCGGTACGGCTCGGCGACGGGGTCGGCGTGGCCGTGGTGGGTGACGGGCCGGGGCTCGGTGACCCGCTCGGCAGCGGCTCGACGCCGGGCAGCGGTGGGGCCGGCGGCACGTCCCCGGTCGAGGTGGCCGTGCTGGTGACGCCGGTCTCGTCGCCGCCGGGCAGCAGCGCCGCGCCGACCCCCACGGCCACCACGAGGGTGGCCGTCGCCGCGGCGCCGGTGATCAGCAGCGGTCGGGGCAGCCGCCGACGGGAGCGGTGCCGCCCGTCACCGGGGGCCGCCGGTCGGGCGCCCCGTCCCGGCGTCTTCACCGCCGGCCCGGGGCCGGCCGGGGACCGGTGCGGGTGACCGTCGGTGAACGGCTGGTCGTAGCCGGCCCGGCCGCGGGGCCGACCATCGCCCGACCCGGTGAACGGCTGGTCGTACGGCTGGTGGTGGCCGGGGCGGGCGAAGGGCTGGTGGTGGCCGGGGCCGGTGACGGGCCGGGCGGGCGGACCGGGTGGCTGGTCCTCCGGGCGCCACTCGTCGGCGACCGGCTGGCGGTAGCGGTCGTGCGTCGCGCCGGCGTCGGTCCACCCGTCCGCCGGCTCCGCCGGGTCACCGAACAGGTACGTCGAGCGGGGCATCGGACGCCCGTTGTCCCAGTACGGCGGCTCGTCCGTCGGTGGCTCGGCGCGCCGGGCGGCGGGCTCGGGTTCGATCGGGTCGGTCCAGCCGTGCACTCCTGGCCTCCAGGTCGTCGGTTGCGGGCCGAGGTGACGCTACGTGGGCAGCGGACGGGGCAGCAATCCGGCTAAGGAAGAGTTAAGCCGAACCAGACTCGTGGTGTAACCGTTTCGGAACGGTACGCAGTTAGAGTGATGCATCCGGACACTGACTGTCCGTGCCTGTTCGGCAACCCGCTGAGCACACGCGGGTGGGCGCCTTGATGATCTATGACCTGCGTCAACTTGACGAACGGGGGGTTGGCGGCCCAATATATAGGTGTCGCCAGTCGCGCCCGGTCATGCCCGAATTTATCTTCGGGGTGGCAGCCGCGAAACAGTGGGCGCGCGTTGGCCGGCCTTTCCGGCAGCGCATATCAAGGAGTTTAGAATGGCGAAGGCCCTGTACGGCCACGTTGGCGCGGCGCCCGACCGGCGTCTGCTCGACGAGGTCACCCGGCTGCGTGCCAGGGTTCAGACTCTGGAGTTCGAGATCACGCGGCTGCGTGCCGAGAACGATCGGCTCGCGGCGGCAGCGGCGGAGGCGGACGACCTGCTCCGACTGGCCGAGCCCGCGCTGACCTGATCTCCAGGTCGCACCGAAAACCGCACCGCAGCAGCAAAGAAAACGCGCGCCGACACATTCTGTGCCGGCGCGCTGCTCTGTGTGCTCCTCTGTTCCGCCTGTCCCTCTCCCACCTCGGCGAATGAGGCGGGTCGCGTGCCCGGCTCCGCCCGGCGACGGGTTAGTCTGCGGACTGACCACGCTCGCGCGGCCCACCGGACGGCAGCCGACCAGGTGGCGTCACCCACGACGGCCGGGGTCGCCGGGCCGCGGCCTCCCAGGGCGGCCCGGTCGCGGGCCGGGTCACCGACGGCGGCCACGCCGTGGGCCGCCGTCCCGGCGGGCGAGCAGGGACGAGGATCGAGAAGGTGCATCTCAAGAGCCTGACGGTGAAGGGTTTCAAGTCCTTCGCCTCCGCCACCACGCTCAGGCTGGAGCCGGGCATCACCTGCGTGGTGGGGCCGAACGGCTCCGGCAAGTCCAACGTCGTCGACGCCATCGCCTGGGTGCTGGGTGAGCAGGGCGCGAAGGCGCTGCGCGGCGGCAAGATGGAGGACGTCATCTTCGCCGGCACGGCCGGCCGCGCCCCGCTCGGCCGGGCCGAGGTGACCCTGACCATCGACAACACCGATGGCGCGTTGCCGATCGAGTACACCGAGGTCTCCATCACCCGGCGGATGTTCCGCTCCGGCGAGAGCGAGTACGAGATCAACGGCGACACCTGCCGGCTGCTCGACATCCAGGAGCTGCTCTCCGACTCGGGCATCGGCCGGGAGATGCACATCATCGTCGGTCAGGGCCGGCTCGACGGCATGCTGCACGCCAAGCCGGAGGACCGCAGGTCGTTCATCGAGGAGGCGGCCGGCGTCCTGAAGCACCGCAAGCGCAAGGAGAAGGCGCTGCGGAAGCTCGACGCGATGCAGACCAATCTCAACCGTCTCACCGACCTCACCGCCGAGCTGCGCCGGCAGCTCAAGCCGCTGGGCCGGCAGGCCGAGGTGGCCCGGCGGGCCGCCGCCATCCAGGCCAACCTGCGCGACGCCCGGCTGCGGCTGCTCGCCGACGACCTGGCCACCCTGCGGACCACGCTGGACCGGGAGATCGCCGACGAGGCGGCCCTGCGGGAGCGGCGCGAGCAGGTGGAACAGGAGCACACCCAGGTGCAGGGGCGACTCGGTGAGCTGGAGGCGGCCCTGGCCGAGGACGCCCCGCAGCTCGCCGCCGCCCAGGACACCTGGTACCAGCTCTCCGCCCTCGCCGAGCGGTTCCGTTCCATCGAGCAGTTGGCCCGGGAACGGCTGCGTCACCTCAGCGCCACCGGGGACGACGAACGTCCCGGCCGGGACCCGGACCAGTTGGACGCCGAGGCCGAGCGGGTCCGTGAGCAGGAGGAGGAGCTGCGCGAGGCGCTCACCGACGACCAGGTCCGGCTCGCCGAGGCGGTGGAGCGCCGGCAGGAGCTGGAACGGCAGCTCGCCGCCGCGGAACGGGAGCTGGTGGCCGCCGCCAAGGCGATCGCCGACCGGCGGGAGGGGCTGGCCCGGCTCACCGGTCAGGTGAACTCCGCCCAGGCCCGCGCCACCAGCGCGGGCGAGGAGATCGACCGGCTGGCCGCCGCGCACGCCGACGCGTCCAGCCGGGCCGACCGGGCGCAGGCCGACCTGGACGCGGTGGCCGAACAGTCCACCGAGGCGGACCGGGACAACGTCGAGTTGGACGCCCGGCACGCCGAGGCGGTCGCCGTCCACGAGCGGACGCAGGCGGCCGTCCGCGCGTTGTCCGAGGCCGAGCGGGCCGCGGAGAAGGACGCCGCGACCTGGAAGGCCCGGGAGGAGGCGCTGGCCATCGGCCTGCGCCGCAAGGACGGCGCGGGCGCGCTGCTGGCCCGTGCTGGCGAGGTGCCCGGCGTGCTGGGCAGCCTGGCCGGGCTGCTCACCGTGGCCCCCGGCCACGAGGCGGCGCTGGCCGCCGCGCTCGGTGGCCTGGCCGACGCGGTGGCCGTCGCCGGCGTCGACGAGGCGGTCGAGGCGATGCGGCTGCTGAAGATCTCCGACGCCGGCCGGGCCGGGTTGCTGGTCGGCAGCCCCGCCGGGCCCGGCATGGACGGTCCCGCCGACGCGCTGCGCCCGAAGCTCCCCGACGGCGCCCGCTGGGCGCCCGACCTGGTCGAGTGCGCCGACCAGGTGCGCCCGGCGGTGCACCGGGCGCTGCGCGACGTGGTCTGTGTCGACGACCTCACCGCCGCCACCGAGGTCGTCACCACCAACCCGGAGCTGCGCGCGGTCACCCCGGACGGCGACGTGGTCGGCGCGTACGCGGCGGCCGGCGGCTCGGCCAAGGCGCCCAGCTTCATCGAGGTGCAGGCGGCCGTGGAGGAGGCCCGCTCGCACCGGCTCGCCGCCGAGCGCGCCAGCGCGGACCTGCGCGACCAGCTCGTGGCGGCGCGCGCCGAGGTGGCCGCCGCCAAGGAGGCGGCGCAGCACGCCGCCGCCGCCAAGCGGGAGGCGGAGAGCCACCGCAACGCCGCCGCCCGGCGGCTGGCCGAGCTCGGGGCCGCCGCCCGGTCCGCGCGGGGCGAGACCGACCGCCTCGGCGAGTCGCTGGCCCGGGCCCGGGCCGCCCGGGAACGGGACCTCGCCACCCTCGCCGAGCTGACGGAGCGGCTCCGGTCGGCGGAGGCCACCCCGATCGACGCGGAGCCGTCGACCGAGGAACGTGACCAGTTGGCCGCGATGGCGCCGCAGGCCCGGCAGAACGAGATGGAGGTGCGGCTCGCGGTGCGTACCGCCGAGGAGCGGGTCTCCTCGATCGCCGGCCGGGCCGACTCGCTGCGCCGGCAGGCCACCGCCGAGCGGGCCGCCCGGGAACGCGCGGCGGCCCGCCGGGCGGCGCGTACCCGGGGGGCGGCGATCGCCCGGGCGGTGGCCGGCGGCGCGCGGGCCGCGCTCGACCGGCTGACCGCCTCGATCGCGCAGGCCGCGCAGCGCCGGGACGCCGTGGCGGCCGAACGCGCCGCCCGGGAGGCCGAGTTGCAGGAGGTGCGCGGCGCGGCGAAGCGGTTCGGCGCGGAGCTGGAGCGGCTGACCAGCCAGGTGCACCGGGACGAGGTGGCCCGCGCCGAGCAGCGGCTGCGTATCGAGCAGTTGGAGCTGAAGGCCGCCGAGGACTTCGGCCTGGACGTGGCGGCGCTGATCGGCGAGTACGGCCCGGACCAGCCGGTGCCGCCCACCCAGGCGGACGTGGCGGCGGCCGAGCGGGACGGCACGCCGGTGCCCGGACCGGTCCGCTACGAACGCCCGGCGCAGGAGAAGCGGGCCGCCAAGGCGGAACGCGAGCTGGCCCTGCTCGGCAAGGTCAACCCGCTGGCGCTGGAGGAGTTCGCGGCGCTGGAGGAGCGGTACAAGTTCCTCTCCGAGCAGTTGGAGGACCTCAAGGCCACCCGGCGTGACCTGCTCACCGTGGTCAAGGACGTCGACGAGCGGATCCTGGAGGTCTTCGCCAGCGCGTTCGCCGACACCGCCCGGGAGTTCCAGCAGGTCTTCGAGGTGCTCTTCCCCGGTGGCGAGGGGCGGCTGGTGCTCACCGAGCCGGACGACCTGCTCACCACCGGCGTCGAGGTGGAGGCCCGGCCGCCGGGCAAGAAGATCAAGCGGCTCTCGCTGCTCTCCGGCGGGGAGCGGTCGCTGACCGCGGTGGCGATGCTGGTGGCGATCTTCCGGGCCCGGCCCAGCCCGTTCTACATCATGGACGAGGTCGAGGCGGCCCTGGACGACGTCAACCTGGGCCGGTTGATCACGTTGCTGGCCCAGTTGCGGGAGAAGAGCCAGCTCATCGTGATCACCCACCAGAAACGCACCATGGAGGTCGCCGACGCCCTCTACGGGGTGACCATGCGCAACGGCGTGACCCAGGTGATCAGTCAACGGCTCAACCGGACCGAGGAGAATCGATAGTGGCTCGGGAACGCGCGACGGCGCTCCTGGTGGATCTCGACGGCGTCCTGCGGCGCTTCGACCCGGCGGTCGCGGCCGGGGTGGAGCAGCGGCACGGGCTCACCCCGGGGGTGCTCACCGACATCGCCATGCACTGGGGGCGGCTCCAGCCGGTGCTGGTCGGCCAGGTCAGTCACGCCGACTGGATGACCAGCGTGGCGGACGCGCTGGCCGGTCCGGCCGGCGACGACCGGGAGCGGGCCCGGGCGGCGGTGGACGAGTGGCAGGCGTACCGCGGCGAGGTGGACCCGGACGTGCTCTCCCTGGTCCGCGAGGTGCGGGCCGCCGGGCTCCCGGTCGGCCTGGCCACCAACGCCACCGACCTGCTCGACGCGGACCTGGCCGCGCTGGGCCTCACCGACGAGTTGGACGTGGTGGTCAACTCCTCCGTCGTCGGCGTGCACAAGCCGTCGAAGGAGTACTTCCGGGCGGCCTGCCGGGCGCTGCGTACCCCGCCGGACCGGGTGCTCTTCGTCGACGACGACGACCGCATGGTCAGTGGGGCCCGGGTGGCCGGGCTGCCGGCGTACCGGTGGAGCGGGCCGGAGGGGCTGCGCTACGTGCGCGCCGCGCTGGCGTACTGACGCGGACCACGCCGCGCCCACCCCGACGGTACGGCTCAGCCCCCGGCGGCGCTGGTCGCGCTGGCCGTGGCGGCGGCCGGCCGGCCGGTCGGTGGGGCGGTCAGCCGTTGGCGCGCCACCGGACGCAGCCGCCCGTCGCTGGTGGTGCCCTCGATGGTCACCTCGGCGGCCCGGCCCCGGTGCAGCAGGATGCCCACCGCGTTGCCGAAGTACGGCCCGTCCAGCTTCTTCCAGCGCACCGTCGGACGGCGCACCCCCGCCGAGCGGGCCAGCGCCCGGACCGCCGCCGCCGGCCCCGGTGACCAGCCGAGCCGCATCAGCGGACGCATCCCGGCCGGCACCTGGTTGTGGATCGGCGAGCAGGTCAACTGGTGCACCGGGGTCGTCACGTCGGCCCCGAGGCGGGCCCGCGCGACGTACGAGTGGTGCACGTCCCCGCCGAGCACGCTGATCGAGGCCGGTGGCGCGTACGCCGGGCCGGCTCCGACCCGGTCGCCGGGCTGGCCGGGCGACCCGGCGCCGATCCGGGCGAACAGCGCCCCGAGCGCGTCGAAGGACCGCTGGAAGGCGGCCCAGTGCTCCAGGTCGAGCGCCCGGCGCAGCTTCTCCGAGACGCCGGCCACCCAGGGGCGGCGGGATCCGGCGAGCTTCTCGTTCCACGCCTCGACGTGGTGGATGCCCGGCGGCAGCAGCCAGGGCAGCGACGAGCCGACGACCAGGTGGTCGTAGACGCCGTGGGCCTGGTCGACGAACCACGACCACTCGCCGGCCGGCAGCATGGCCCGCCGCGCCGGCTCCAGCACCCGGCTGCACCGGTTGTCCAGCATGACCAGCCGGGTGCGGCCGATGTCCAGCGCGTAGCTCCACTGGTACTGCGCCGCCCGCCAGCGTTCGGTGTCGTGCGTCAGGTCGGACTCCTGGTCGACCCGGCGGCCGAACTCCCGCAGCACCGCGGTGGCGTCGTCGGCGGCGGTGACCTGGGCGTAGACCGGGTCGGCGGCGATCTCGTCGGGGGAGAGGTTGCCCAGGTGCTGGTAGACCCAGTACGAGGCGAGCCCGCTGCCGATCCGCTCCGCCCACCAGGGCTGCTCGCGCATGTCGGACCGCCAGGCGGCGGAGGTGTTCCAGTCGTCGATGATCTCGTGGTCGTCGAAGATCATCACGCTCGGCACGGTGGCCAGCAGCCAGCGGATCTCCGGGTCCCGCCAGGACTCCAGGTAGAGCTTGGTGTACTCGTCGAAGCTCACCACCTGGTCGGCCGGCGCGCCCGCCGGCCGTCGCCGACGCCGGCGCAGCAGCCGACGCACGGTCGGCGAGGTCTGGTCGGCGTACACCTGGTCGCCGAGGAGCACCAGCAGGTCGGGACGCTCTGCCGAAGCCGGGTCGGCCATCAGCCGTCGGGCGTACGCGTCCAGGGCGTCCGGCGGGAGCTTGCGGGTGGTGGAGTGCTGGGTGGTCTCCCGGCAGGAGCCGAAGACCAGGCGCACCTGCTGGTCGAGATCGTCGGCCGCCCGGGTCCGGATCATGGACGGCGGGTACGGGTCGCCCGGCTCCGGCCAGGCCACCTCGTCGTCGACCAGCACCTCGTACGTGGTGGTGGAGTCCGGGGTCAGGCCCTCCACCACCACCAGCGCGTAGTGGTGGCCGTACGCGCTGAAGGTGGGCGCGCTGCCGGCTGCCCCGTCGGCGGCGCGGACCCGGACCACCGCGGGGGCGCTGGTCTCCACCCAGACGGTGGCCCGCGTGCCGACGACCCGTCGTAGCAACGGCCCGATGAGCAGGCGTGGGCTGGGCATGACGGCACCTCCGAGACGAGAGCGGCTCACCATTTCTACCCTGTCGACGCCACCGGCACCCACGGTCACCGGCGCGTCGTCGCAGCTCGGGCCGGGATCAGGCGCGGTGGCTGAGCCGACCACGGCGGCATCTGACAGGATTTCGGCATGGCGGATTACCTCGTGGTCGCTCTGGTTCTGCTCGGTGTGCTGCTGCTGTCGGTGGTCGGGCTCGTGGCGCCCAGGCTGCGGCGACGGCCGGCGCCCCCGCAACCGTCGGCGCCCACCCGGGTCGAGGAGCGGCCGACCGCCCCACCGACCCGGGAGCCGGCCCCGGTGGTGGTCGAGCCGCCGGTGGTGGAGGCCCCGCCGCTGGAGGTGCCCGAGCCGACCGCCGGGCGGCTGGTCCGGCTGCGTTCCCGGCTGTCCCGCTCGCAGAACTCCCTCGGCAGGGGGCTGCTCGGCCTGCTCAGCCGCGATCACCTCGACGAGGACGCCTGGGAGGAGATCGAGGACAGCCTGATCACCGCCGACGTCGGCGTCGACGCCACCCGGGAGATCGTCGACCGGCTCCGGGAGCGGACCCGGGTGCTGGGCACCCGCAGCGCCACCGAGCTGCGCGCCCTGCTCGCCGCCGAGCTGGTCAACGCGCTCGACCCGACGCTGGACCGCTCGCTGCGCACCGCGCCGAAGGAGGGCGCTCCGGCGGTGCTGCTGGTCGTCGGGGTCAACGGCGCGGGCAAGACCACCACCTGCGGCAAGATCGCCCGGGTGCTGGTCGCGGACGGCCGCAGCGTGCTGCTCGGCGCGGCCGACACGTTCCGGGCCGCCGCCGCTGACCAGTTGGAGACCTGGGGCGGCCGGGTCGGCGCGGAGACCGTCCGCGGGCCGGAGGGCGCCGACCCGGCCAGCGTGGCGTTCGACGCGGTCAAGCGCGGCATCGCCACCGGCGTGGACACCGTCCTGATCGACACCGCCGGCCGCCTGCAGAACAAGATCGGCCTGATGGACGAGCTGGGCAAGGTCAAGCGGGTGGTGGAGAAGCACGGCCCGATCGACGAGACCCTGCTGATCCTGGACGCCACCACCGGCCAGAACGGCCTGGAGCAGGCCCGGGTCTTCACCGAGGTGGTGAACGTCACCGGCGTGGCGCTCACCAAGCTCGACGGCACCGCCAAGGGCGGCATCGTCATCGCCGTCCAGCGCAGGCTCGGCATCCCGGTCAAGCTGGTCGGGCTGGGCGAGGGCAAGGACGACCTGGCGCCCTTCGAGCCGACCCAGTTCGTCGACGCGCTGCTCGGCGTCGAGCCGCTCGCCCGGGACGCGTAGCCTCGGGTGAGCAGTGACGACCGTGTCCACGCGGGGTGGCGTGAGCAGCCCCAGCCGCCACCGGGCCCCGGGAGACCGCAGGTGACCGCAGAGGAGATCCCGCTGCACGGCGGGAACGTCAGCACCGTCGTCCGGGTCGGCGACACCGTCCGGCGCAACGCCGGGCCGTGGACGCCGTCGGTGCACGCCCTGCTCCGGCACCTGGAGTACGTCGGCTTCACCGGCGCGCCCCGCGCCTACGGGATGGACGAGCGCAACCGGGAGATCCTGTCGTACATGGAGGGGGAGTGCGGGGAGTATCCGCTCGCCCCGCACTGGGTCACCGACGAGGCGCTGGTGACCGTGGCGACCATGCTGCGGATGTACCACGACGCCCAGTACGGTTTCGTGCCGCCGCCGGGCGCGGTCTGGCGCTCGTTCGGGCCGCCGCCGCCGGACACCGAGGTGATCTGCCACCACGACGCCGCCCCGCACAACGTGATCTGGCGACCGGACGGCACCCTCGGGCTGATCGACTTCGACCTGGCCTCGCCGGGCGCGCGGATCTACGACGTGGCGTACGCGGCCTGGACCTGGGTGCCGGTCTTCTCCGACCGGGACTCCTACACCCTCGGCTGGAAGCGGCCGGACCGGCCGCGCCGGCTGCGGTTGTTCGCCGACGCGTACGGGCTGATCCCGCGGGACCGGCACCGGCTGATCCGCACCATCCGCAAGCGGATCGTGGACCACGTCGAGGGCATCCGCCGGATGGCCGCCGCCGGTGACCCGGCGTTCGTCCGGATCGTGCACAAGGGGCACCTCCGGCGGCCGATGCGCGATCTGCGCCTGCTCGACTACGAACGGCACACCCTCGAGTGGGCCCTGCGGTAAGTGCGCGTTTCTTCACACGTCTGAAACAACTCGTGACCGACCGGAAACCAGGGCGGGACCGAAGGCGAAACAGCCGGGGCGGAACCTTTCGCGCAACCGGCGTACGGGCGACGCTGCCCCGGAAGCCGTGAAGGAGGGACCCCACCTTTAGGAGGCCAGCGTGCCTGAAGCACCGACGATCGATACCGGCAACACCGCGTGGTTGCTGATATCGAGCGCGATCGTGCTGCTCATGACGCCGGGTCTGGCGCTGTTCTACGGCGGCCTGAACCGGTCCAAGGGCGTACTCAACATGATCATGATGAGCTTCTCCGCGATGGGGCTCATCAGCATTCTGTGGTTGTTCTACGGCTTCAGCATCGCCTTCGGCGAAGATAAGGCCAGCCTGATCGGCGACGTCGGTCAGTACCTCGGCACCAAGACGTTCATGGCCGAGACCGACCTGTGGGGCGAGACCGGCATCCCGCTCTACGTCTTCATGGCGTTCCAGATGATGTTCGCGATCATCACCGTGGCGCTGATCAGCGGCGCGATCTCGGACCGGGCCAAGTTCTCCGGCTGGCTGATCTTCGCGGCGGCCTGGGCGACCCTGGTCTACTTCCCGGTCGCGCACTGGGTGTGGGGCGGCGGCTTCATCGGCGCCAAGCTCGGCGCGCTGGACTTCGCCGGCGGCACGGCGGTGCACATCAACGCCGGCGCCGCGGCCCTGGCCCTGGTGCTGGTGCTCGGCAAGCGGCTCGGCTGGCCCCGCGAGGCCATGAAGCCGCACAACGTGCCGATGGTCGCCCTGGGCACCGGTCTGCTGTGGTTCGGCTGGTTCGGGTTCAACGCCGGCTCCGAGCTGACCGCCGACGCGACCACCGCCATCGCGTTCCTCAACACCCAGGTCGCCACCGCCGCCGCCGTGCTCGGCTGGCTCGTGGTGGAGAAGATCCGCGACGGCAGGCCCACCCTGGTCGGCGCGTCCTCCGGGGCCATCGCCGGTCTGGTCGCGATCACCCCGGCCTGCGCCTTCGTCGCCCCCTGGGCGGCCGTCCTGCTCGGCCTGGTCGCCGGCGTGGTCTGCGCCCTCGCGGTCGGCCTGAAGTACAAGCTCGGCTACGACGACTCGCTCGACGTGGTCGGCGTGCACTTCGTCGGCGGCTGGATCGGCTGCCTCTGGATCGGCCTGTTCGGCACCACCTCGGTCAGCTCGCTGGTCGCCGACGAGGGCCTGTTCTACGGCGGCGGCGTCACCCAGCTCGGCGTGCAGGCGCTCAGCGCCCTGATCGTCACGGTCTACTCCTTCGCGGTCGCCTTCGTCCTCGGCTTCGTCATCGAGAAGACCATCGGCTTCCGGATCACGAAGGAGGCCGAGGTCGACGGGATCGACATCACCGAGCACGCGGAGAGCGGCTACGACCTGTCGCCGTCCACCGGCAGCTCCGGCGGCGCGTTCGCGATGGCGGGCATCGGGGCCCCCAGCGCGCCCGCGGCGTCGGAACCCACCACTCCGGTAAGCGAAAAGGTCGCCGGTTAACTTCTCTAGCCATGGAAGGGTTGGACATGAAGCTGGTGACCGCGGTCATCAAGCCGTACCAACTGGACGCGGTCAAGGAGGCCCTGCACGCCCTCGGCGTGGCCGGCCTGACCGTCAGCGAGGTCCAGGGTTACGGTCGTCAGAAGGGGCACACCGAGGTCTACCGGGGTGCCGAGTACACCGTCGAGTTCCTGCCCAAGATCCGGGTCGAGGTGCTCACCGACGAGATCGACGTCGAGAAGGTCGTGGACGCCATCGTCGGCGCCGCCCGGACCGGCAAGATCGGTGACGGCAAGGTCTGGGTGACCGCCGTCGACGAGGTGGTCCGGGTCCGTACCGGCGAGCGCGGCCTCGACGCCCTCTGATCCGCCACGTCCGCCATGACCCCGTCGACCACGGAACACGCGCCCGGTGACCCCGGTCCCGGCGCTGACCCCCCGGTCGACGGGGTCGACGGCGTGGGGGAGGCGGCCCGCCGCGACCGCGCCGACCGGTACGACCGCTGGCTGGCCACCCTGCTGCCGCCGACCCCCGGCGTGGCGCTGGTCGCCGTCGGCGGGCTCGGCCGCCGGCAGTGCGCGCCCCACGGCGACCTCGACCTGGTGCTCGTGCACACCGGCGTGCCCGGCATCGACGCGCTGGCCGCCGCCGTCTGGTATCCCGTCTGGGACGCCCGGCTCCGGCTGGACCACTCGGTGCGCACCGTCGGCGAGGCGCTGTCGGTCGCCCTGGACGACGTCAAGGTCTCCCTGGGGCTGCTCGACGCCCGGCACGTGGCCGGTGACCGGCAGGTCGCCGACGAGTTGACCCGCGCCGCCGCCGACCAGTGGCGACGCACCGCCGTCCGGCAGCTCCCCGGGCTGCGGGAGACCACCGAGAGCCGCTGGCAGGCGCACGGCGAGCTGGCCTTCCTGCTGGAGGGCGACCTCAAGGAGGCCGCCGGCGGGCTGCGTGACCTGGGCATCCTGCGGGCCATCGCGACCGCCGGGCTCACCGACGCGCTGCGCCCCGCCGTGCGGGCCGCGCACCTGCGCCTGCTGGACACCCGCGACGCCCTGCACCAGCAGGTCGGCCGCCGGGTCGACCGGCTGCTCGCCCAGGAACGCGAGGGGGTCGCCCGGCTGCTCGGCCTCGACGGCGGGGACGCCCTGCTGCGCCGGGTCGCCGGGGACGCCCGTACCGTCAGTCACGCTCTCGACGACGCCTGGCGGGCCGCCGACCGGCTGCGCAGCCGTCGCCGGGCCGGCGCCGACCGTCCGGTCCGCCGTCCGGTCGCCCGGGACGTCGTCGAGCACGACGGCGAGCTGGTGCTGGCGCGGACCGCGATCGGGGCCCGCCCCGACCCGGCGCTGTCGCTGCGGGTGGCCGCCGCCGCGGCCACCACCCGACTGCCGATCGCCCGGGCCACCTGCGAGTGGCTCGCCGCGTACTGCCCGCCGCTGCCGTCGCCCTGGCCGCCGGAGGCCCGCGCCGCCCTGGTCACCCTCCTCGGGGCCGGTCCCGGCCTGATCGCCGCCTGGGAGACCTGCGACCGGTACGGGCTGGTCGACGCCTGGCTGCCCGAGTGGCCCCGGCTGCGCAGCCGCCCGCAGCACAACCCGGTGCACCGGTGGACCGTCGACCGGCACCTGGTCCAGGCGGCGGCCGAGGCCAGCCGGTACGCCCGCGAGGTGGACCGCCCCGACCTGCTGCTGCTGGGCGCGTTCCTGCACGACGTCGGCAAGGGCCTGCCGGCCGAGGAGCCCGACGGCCCGGCCGACCACAGCACGCTCGGCGCGCCGATCGCGGAGGCGGTGGTGACCCGGATCGGCCTGCCGCCCGCCGAGGCCGCGCTGATCGGCACGCTGGTCCGGCTGCACCTGCTCCTGCCCGACGTGGCCACCCGACGGGACCTCTCCGACCCGGTCACCATCACCCGGGTCGCCGGGGCGGTCGGCGACCCGGCCACCCTCGACCTGCTGCACGCCCTGGTCCGGGCGGACGCGGCGGCCACCGGCCCGGCCGCCTGGTCGGACTGGAAGGGCCGGCTCGTCGCCGAGCTGGTCACCCGGGTCCGGACGGCACTGGACACCGGCGTGCTGCCCGCGCCCCCGGTCCCCGATCCGGCGCTGCTGGCCGAGCCGCTGCCGGTGGTCCACCTGGCCGGCGACCTGGTGGCGGTGGCCGCCGCGGACCGGCGGGGCCTGCTCGCCACGGTGGCCGGCTGCCTGGCCCTGCACCGGCTGGAGGTGCTCAGCGCGGACGCCTCCACCCACGACGGTCGGGCCCTGGTGGAGTGCCGGGTGCAGCCCCGCTACGGGCTGGCCGCCGACCCGGTGGCGCTCGCCGCCGACCTGCGCCGCGCGCTGGCCGGCGACGTGTCGGTCACCCAGCGGCTGCGCGGGCGGGCGCTGGCGGCCCGGACGGCCGGCGCGGCCCCCCGGGTGGTGTGGCACCGGGACGCGGCCACCGACGCGGTGGTGCTGGAGCTGCGCGCCGCTGACGCCACCGGCCTGCTGTACCGGGTGACGAGCGCGCTGGACGCGGCCGGCGCCCAGGTCCGCGCCGCCCGGATCGCCACCCTCGGCGGCGACGTGGTGGACGCCTTCTACCTGGTCGGCGGCTGGCCGTCCGACGACGAGCGGGCCCGGATCGACGCCGCCGTCCTCGCCGCCGTGTAGGCGCGGGGAAGGTCGCTGGGGGACGCCGGGCGGCGGCGGGGTGGCTGGCGTGGCGCACGGCGATGGGTGGCGGGCTACCCTAGCGGTGGCTGGACACCTCCGTCCGGTCGCCGTTCGTGCTCGCCGGGACACTGACAATCGGGATGTTCGCGTGTTTGACACCTTGAGTGACCGCCTCTCCGGGATCTTCACCAAGCTCCGCGGCAAGGGGCGCCTCACCGACGCCGACATCGACGCCACCGCGCGTGAGATCCGCCTCGCGCTGCTGGAGGCGGACGTCGCGCTGCCGGTCGTCAAGGGCTTCATCGCCAACGTCAAGGAGCGGGCGCGCGGCTCGGAGGTGTCGCAGGCGCTCAACCCGGCCCAGCAGATCATCAAGATCGTCAACGAGGAGCTGATCGCCGTCCTCGGTGGCGAGGGGCGTCGGCTCCAGTTCGCCAAGCAGCCGCCGACCGTGATCATGCTGGCCGGCCTTCAGGGCTCCGGCAAGACCACCCTCGCCGGCAAGCTGGCCCGCTGGCTCAAGGCCCAGGGGCACCAGCCGCTGCTGGTCGCCGCCGACCTCCAGCGGCCCAACGCCGTCGGGCAGCTCCAGGTGCTCGGTGGTCGGGCCGGCGTCGAGGTGTACGCCCCGGAGCCCGGCAACGGCGCCGGTGACCCGGTGCAGGTGGCGCGCGCCTCCATCGAGCACGCCCGGCGGGCCGCCCGGGACGTCGTCATCGTCGACACCGCCGGTCGGCTGGGCATCGACGCCGAGATGATGCGGCAGGCCGCCGACATCCGCGACGCGGTCCAGCCGGACGAGGTCGTCTTCGTCATCGACGCGATGGTCGGCCAGGACGCGGTCCGCACCGCCGAGGCGTTCCGGGACGGCGTCGGCATCACCGGCGTGGTGCTGTCGAAGCTCGACGGCGACGCCCGGGGCGGCGCGGCGCTGAGCGTCCGCGAGGTCACCGGTCAGCCGATCCTGTTCGCCTCCACCGGCGAGAAGCTGGAGGACTTCGACGTCTTCCACCCCGACCGGATGGCCAGCCGGATCCTCGGCATGGGCGACGTCCTCACCCTGATCGAGCAGGCCGAGCAGGCCTTCGACACCGATCAGAAGGAGAAGATGACCGCCAAGCTGATGGGCGGTGAGTCCTTCACCCTGGAGGACTTCCTCGATCAGCTCATCGCGGTCCGGCGGATGGGTCCGATCGCCAACGTGCTGGCCATGATGCCCGGCATGGGGCAGATGAAGGACCAGCTCGCCGAGCTGGACGACAAGCACTTCGACCGGGTCACCGCGATCATCAGGTCGATGACCCCGACCGAGCGCAGCAACCCGAAGATCATCAACGGCTCCCGGCGGGCGCGCATCGCCAACGGCTCCGGGGTCACCGTGATGGACGTCAACCAACTGCTCAACCGGTTCGCCGACGCGCAGAAGATGATGAAGCAGATGGGCGGCATGATGGGCCTGCCCGGCGGTGGCCGGCGCAAGGCGACCAAGAGCCCGAAGAACAAGCGCAAGGGCACCAAGGGCGGCAACCGGCCGCGTACCGGGGCGGGCGCCGGGATGGCCGGCGGGTTCCCGAGCGGGATGCCGCAGCTCCCGCCGGGGCTGGACCCGAACGACCTGGCCGGCGGCCAGGGCCTGCCCCCGGGCTTCAAGCTGCCGAAGATCGACTTCAACAAGCTGGGCAAGGGCGACGGCAAGCAGAAGTGACCGTACGTGTCGCTGGCGTAGGGTGATCGGATGAACTCTTACGGTGATGGGGTCCCCTGGAAGGAGAACCCCATGACTGCGGCGCCGATCCTGCCCGAGCGCACGGAGTGGACGGTCGACGACCTCGACGACCTGCCGAAGGACCTTCCGTACGAGTTGGTCGACGGAAGGCTGATCGTGCCGTTTCACCCTGACCGAGTTCGTGCTGAGCCCGAAGGGGGGCTACGAGCCGAGCGTCGAGACCGACGGTCTCGTCACGATCGACCGGCCCTGGAAAACGACCATGGACCTGCCGTCGTGGAGCAGGCGGCGGCGGGCGGTGCTGGAGCGCGGGGCCTGAGGCGGGTACGACGTGGGGCCCGGCCGTGACGGCCGGGCCCCACGCTGCCGCTCAGGTCAGCCGAGGTCCGGGCGGTTGGTCACCCGGAGCGCGTTGACGATCGGCACGCCGAACCCCTTGTGCGTGACGAACCGGATGTTCAGGCTCCCGTCGGTCACCTGGACGGTGTACGTCCGGTTGAGCGCGGCGAAGTTGCCCACCTCACCGGCGACGTCCAGCGACGGCAGCACCTCCTGGCCCTCCAGCAGCACGTCGAAGACCCGGGTGTCGGGCCGCTGGATCCGCACCTCGGCGAAGTCCAGCTCCACCGTGTAGTGGCCGTCGGCGAGCCCGTCCACCCGGTACTCGTACATGCCTTCCCGCAGGTCGGCGAAGCGGGCCGGGTCGTTCGTGCCGGTGATGGCCCGCGCCGTGCTCTGGCGGGTGGAGGCCCCGAGGTAGCCGGCCCCACCGGCGCTGTACGCCCGGTCGGGAGACCAGGTCTGCCCCTCGACGTCGGTGCGGCCGGCGTTGGCGCCGGCGTCGACCGCCAGCGTCCAGCTCGGCACCACCAGGGTGACCGGCACCACGAGCACCGGCTTGCGCCCGCTGGGTGAGGTGATCTGCACCTTGGCCTGGTGGTAGCTGCCCGGGGCCAGGCCCGCGGTGCGGATGCCCAGGCCGACGGTGTGCCGCGCGCCCGGCGCGACCGTGGCGCTGCCGCCGGTGAGCTCCAGCCAGCCGATGTCGGCCGGGAAGCCGTCCGCGTCCAGCTCGGTCACCACGACCTCGGCGTCGAGCGTGCCGGTGTTGCTGAGGGTGATCGACCGGCTGCGGGTCTGCGCGGCCGGCGCGGTGACGGTCAGGCTGGCCGCCGAGGCGGTGATCCGGGCGGTGCGCAGCGCCGCCGACCGCACCTCGGAGGCGCCGGCCGTCAGCGTGGCCGTGGCGGTGGCGGTCTCGTAGTTCGCGCTGGCCAGGCTCACCTGGGCGGCGCCGGCCGGGGCCTGGACGAGATAGCGCCCGGAGGCGTCCGAGGTGTCGGTGACCGACGTGTCGCCGACCCGGGTGGTGACCGTGGCACCGGCCACCGGCAGGCCGTCGTTGGCGTCGGTGACCACGCCGGAGAGCACCCCGGTGCGGGTGGTGCGGAACGCGATGGCGGCGCCGTCGGCGACCGCGGCGGTGTTGAACGAGTACAGGAACCCTTCGGTGCCGGCCTCGTTCTCCAGACCGATGGTGGCCCCGGTGCCGGTCTGCGGGCCGCCGCCGTCGACGTCCTTGTACCGGAAGACCACCGAGCCGTCCTCGCTGATCGCCGCGCTGAACGTCAGCCGCTGGGTGCGGTCGGCGTAGAGCGAGACGTTGCGCCACTCCACCAGGAACGTCCGGCGCGGGGCGCTGCCGAAGGCCGTCGTGTAGACCGCCGAGTCGGTCTCCACGTACAGGTCGTCCCAGAACGGGAAGAGCGCCAGGTTGGGGGTGCCGGTGGTCGGGATGGTGGTGTTCAGCCGGTTGGTGGTGGCCACGCCGAAGCCCAGCACGCCGTTGCTGCTCACCCAGGCCTCGCGGTACGACTTGCCGTACAGCGGCACCCGGAACGGCAGGGTCACCGGCACGGTCTTGTCGTCCCCGGTGATGTCCAGTTGCTGGACGCCGGGCACGAACGTGCCGTCGGCCGCGCCGCAGGCGTAACCGAAGGCGTCCACCCGGTCCGGCAGCACGACGTCCTGGACCTCGTCGGTCTGCACGGTGGTCGGCCGGGTGACCCCGTCCGCGCACCGGTAGGCGTGCTCGTAGCGGACGTCGTACTTGCCCTGCGGCACGGTGACCCGGTAGCGGCCCTGCGCGTCGGCGGTGGCGGTGACCGGGGTGTTCAGCACGGTGACCGTGGCCCCGGCGGCCGGGCCGGCGGAGGTGGACACCGTGCCGGTCAGGGTGGCCGAGGCGGCCTGCTCGACGGCCACGTCGGCGGTGGTCGTCTGGTCCTCGGTGACGGTGAACTGCCCGGTGGCGGTGAGGTAGCCGAACTTGGTGACCGTCACCGTGTAGTCGCCGACCATCAGCCGTTCGAAGCCGTACGAGCCGTCGGCGGCGGTGGTCGTGGTCCGGGTCGTCGGGCCGGCCACGGCGACCGAGGCCCCGGCCAGCGGCTGGCCGGCGGAGGTGACCGCGCCGGCCACCGCGCCGAGCGCGCCGCGCGGGGTGGCCTCCACCGCCGCGTACGCGTCGAGCCGCCCCTCACCGAAGACGTTGTTCTTCTCCACGGTGCCGCCGCAGGTGAGCGCGTTCACGTCGATGGCGGTGTCGTCGAGGATGGCCCGGGTGGCGGCGACGTCCCCGTGGATGGCGGGGGAGGCCGACCACATCAACGCCACGGTGGCGGCGGTGTGCGGCGAGGCCATTGAGGTGCCGCTGAACGAGCCGTACCCGGTCCGGACCGACGAGCGGACGTTCGCGCCGGGGGCGGCGATGTTCGGCTTGATCTCGCCGTTCTCGCCGGTGCCCCGGCTGGAGAAGCTGGCGATGGCGTTGTTCACGTCGAACGCGCCGGAGCTGTAGCTGATCGAGTACATGCCGGGGCTGCCGGAGGTGTTGCAGTTCGGCCCGCTGTTGCCGTTGGAGAACGCCGGGAAGATGCCGGCGGCCACCCAGGCCGAGACGGTCTCGGCGTACCACGGGTCGTAGGTGGTGTTGCCCCACGAGTTGTTGATCACGTCCGGGGCCAGGTCCGGCCGGGGGTTCGCGCCGGCGCTGTCGGTCGGCGCGACCATCCACTGGCCGGCGGCCAGCAGCGTGTCCCGGGCGCAGGAGCTGGACGCGCAGCCCTTGGCCGCGATCCAGGTCGCGCCGGGGGCGACGCCGACGACGTTCTCGCCGTCCAGGCCGACCATGCTGCCCATGGTGTGGCTGCCGTGGTCGTTGTTGTCGCAGGGCGCGTCGCCGGCGCACGAGCCGGTGGGGTCGAACCAGTTGTAGGCGTGGTCGTAGCTGCCGTCGGCCTGGCGGCCCCGGTAGCTGG
Source organism: Micromonospora sp. WMMD882 (assembly GCF_027497255.1). NCBI lineage: Bacteria > Bacillati > Actinomycetota > Actinomycetes > Micromonosporales > Micromonosporaceae > Micromonospora > Micromonospora sp. WMMD882. The sequence continues at coordinate 2,863,745 of NZ_CP114903.1, read as the reverse complement.
CGTTGAGCGCCGGGTGCAGGTAGTTGACGCCGGTGTCGATGCCGGCGACCACGATGCCCTCGCCCCGGACGCCCAGCCCGTTCCAGACCTGCGGGGCGTTGATCCGGTCGATGTTCCACTCGACGCCGTCCACGGTCGGGACGGTGTCGGCGGCGATCGGCTCCGGCAGGGCCACCGGCTCGTCGGCGACCACCTCGCGGACGTCGCCGCGGGTGGCGATCTCGCCGAGCAGCGCGGCGTCACCGGTCACCTTGATCGTGTTGACCAGCCAGAACGGGGTGAAGTCGGCGCCCCGGGCGGTCAGCAGCGCGCGGAGCCCGGCCTGGCTGCGGTCGGCGTGCGCGGTCTTGGCCCGGAGCACGGCGGCGGCCTTGTCCGCCTTGGCGCGCAGCCGGGCGGTGGCGGTCAGGTCCGCCTGGCTGTCCAGGAAGACCCAGAACGCCGACTTGCCGGTGGCGGAGATCCGGTTGGTGACCCTCTTGTCGACCTTGGCGGCCACGGCCCGCGCGGTCGCGGCGGCCTCCGGGTCCGGCGCGGCCACGGCGGGGTTGCCGACGAGGCCGACGGGGAGGGTGAGGCCGACCGCGAGGCCGGCCACGGCCAGACGCCATCTTCGTGGTGACACGGTTTCGACGCTCCTTCGTGAGGCGAGGCTGGGCTCCCGGCCGGGCCGGACCCATCGGAGCATCGTGCGGCCCGACGATCCCACAGATCAAGACAGGTATAAATAAAGAAATTCGTCAATCGACCGTTCGTGTGGCTCTCTGTGTTCAATTCGTTACCGCCGTGTCACATCGACCCGCCCGCCCGGAGCGCGCCGGCACGGGCGGGAAGAATGGCCCCACCAGCCCGACCGACCCAGACGGAGGACGAATGGCCTGGCACGTACGCGGCGTGCTGCTCCCCGACGACGAGGAACGCGACCTGTGGCTGATCGGGGACCGGGTGACCTTCGAGCCGGTCCCCGGCGCGGAGACCATCGCCGACCGCGGGTTCGTCCTGCCCGGCCTGGTCGACGCGCACTGCCACCTGGGCATCGCCCGGGGCGGCGCGCCGGTCGGCTCCCTGGCGCAGGCCCGGGAACTGGCCGCCGTCGACCGGGACGCCGGCGTGCTCACCATCCGCGACGCCGGCTCGCCGTACCCGTACCCGGAGCTCGACGACGACCCGGACGTGCCGCGACTGGTCCGCGCCGGCCGGCACATCGCCCCGCCGCGCCGCTACCTGCGCGACATCGGCGTGGAGGTGCCCGCCGCGGAGGTCGTCGCGACGGTGGCCGCGCAGGCCCGCGCCGGCAACGGCTGGGTCAAGCTGGTCGGCGACTGGATCGACCGGGGCGTCGGGGACCTCGCGCCGGCGTGGGACGCGGCCACCATGACCGCCGCCGTCGAGGCCGCGCACGCCGCCGGGGTACGCGCCGCCGTGCACACCTTCTCCGAGGAGGCGGTGGAGATCATGGTGCGGGCCGGGGTGGACTCGGTCGAGCACGGCACCGGCCTGAGCCTCGACCTGGTCGACGAGATGGCCCGCCGGGGCACCGCGCTGATCCCCACGATGATCAACATTCGGACCTTCGGGCAGATCGCCGACCAGGCCCGGGCCAAGTTCCCCGGGTACGCCGACCACATGCTCGCCCTGCGCGACGGCTTCCCCGAGGTGGTCCGCGCCGCGTACCAGGCGGGGGTGCCGATCTACGTCGGCACCGACGCGGGCGGTGGCATCGATCACGGCCTCGCCGCCGAGGAGATGCTGCTGCTGCACGAGCGGGCCGGCATGTCCGCCGAGGACGTGCTGGCCGCCGCCTCCTGGCGGGCCCGCGCCTGGCTCGGCTTCCCCGCCCTCACCGAAGGCGCCCTCGCCGACCTCACCATCTACCCCGAGGACCCCCGGCGGGACCTGCGCGTGGTGCGCGCCCCCACCCACGTCGTCCTCAAGGGCCGCCCCCTGCGGACGCGATGACCGCCGGCCCGGGCCGCCCGCGGCGCGGCGGTCAACCCCGCCAGCGGGCCATCAGCACGGTGGCGTCGTCGGTCAGGTGGTTGTCCTGGTGGTCGAGGATGGCGTGCACCAGCCGGCGGATCGTCTCCGGGGCCGGCAGACCGTCGGCGAGCGCCCGCAGGGTGAAGTCCACCAACTGGTCGAGCCCGAAGGGCCGGCCGTCGGCCGAACGCGCGTCGACGATGCCGTCGGTGTAGAGCAGCACGTTGTCGCCGGGCTCCAACTGCTCCTCGACCACCCGGGGCGGTTGCAGGTCACCCAGCGTCATCGGCAGCGCGGTCGGGGTCGGCAGCACCCGGATCACCCGGCCGTCCCGCAGCACCAGACCGCCCGGGTGACCGGCCGAGATGACCCGGAGCAGCCCGGTCCGCTGGTCCAGCTCGGCCAGCACCGCGGTGATCATGCCGGCCCGGTCGTGGGACCGCACCGCGTCGTCGATGTGGTGGTACGTCCCGGTCAGCGACAACCCCGACCGGCGCGCGTTGCGGTACGCGGCCAGGGCGATCGAGGCGAGCACCGCCGCCCGGAGGCCGCCCTGCGAGCCGTGCCCGACCGCGTCGAACAGGACCAGGTGGGCGGTGTCCCCGTTGACCGCGTAGTCGAAGGCGTCACCGCCCACGTCGTAGCAGGGCTCCAGCAGCCCGCTGATCACCAGGCGGTCGGTGGCGAAGGTCATCGGCGGCAACTGGGCCCGCAGCAGCTCCGCCGGGAGCTGCATCGGCGCGCGTCGCCGGACCAGCTCCAACGTGTCGCCGTAGAGGGAGCGGGTGACGACCAGCTCGGCCAGCAGCGTGGCGAGGTCGACCAGGTCGTCCCGGTCCGCCGCGTCGAACGGCCCGACGCCGACCACCTCGACGACGCCGAGCCGTTCGACGCCGTCGAGCAGGGGCATCCACAGCGAGACGCCGTCCGGGCCGGGCACCTCGTGGACGGTCAGGGCGGTGAACGCCCGCCCGGCCATCGTGCCGGCGATCGGCACCGGCGGGCGGGGCGGGGTGAGCGGACCGGTCAGCGGCATCAACCACCGCTGCTGGTGGTCGACGCGGTAGAGCAGCACGGCGCTGGCGTCCAGCAGCGGGGCCACCCGCATGGCCAGGTCCGGCAGGTCCACCGCGCGGGCGTGGTGCGACGCGCGCAGCAGTTGGCGCAGCGCCTGGAGCAGATCCACCACGGTTCCCCTCGCGTCCTGTCACCCGGGCGCCCCGGATGACAGCGGACGACGGGTGGCGGCCTGATGCCCCGCCCACCGCCGAGTTCCCCCATGATGGCAGAGCCGGGGATCGGTGGCGGCGTCCCGGGGGCGGGCGCATAGGATGTCCGGTCATGGCACGCGTGCTCACTCCCCGTGCGGAGGACTTCCCCCGCTGGTACCAGGACCTGATCGCCAAGGCGAAGCTCGCCGACAACGGGCCGGTGCGGGGCACCATGGTCATCCGACCGGCCGGCTACGCCATCTGGGAACGGATGCAGGCCGAGATGGACGCCCGGATCAAGGACGCCGGGGCGGAGAACGCGTACTTCCCGCTGTTCATCCCGGAGAGCTACCTCAAGCGGGAGGCCGAGCACGTCGAGGGCTTCTCGCCCGAGCTGGCGGTGGTCACCCACGGTGGCGGCAAGCAGCTCGCCGAGCCGATCGTGGTGCGGCCGACCAGCGAGACGGTGATCGGCGAGTTCATGGCCAAGTGGGTCGACTCGTACCGGGACCTCCCGCTGCTGCTCAACCAGTGGGCCAACGTGGTCCGCTGGGAGCTGCGCCCCCGGATCTTCCTGCGCACCAGCGAGTTCCTCTGGCAGGAGGGGCACACCGCGCACGCCACCCGGGACGACGCCCGCGCGTACGCCCGCCGGATCCTGCACGAGGCGTACGAGGACCTGATGGTCAACGTGCTCGCCATCCCGGTGCAGGTGGGGCTGAAGACCGCCCGGGAGCGGTTCGCCGGGGCGACCGCCACCTACACCTGCGAAGGCATGATGGGCGACGGCAAGGCGCTCCAACTGGGCACCAGCCACGAGCTGGGGCAGAACTTCGCCAGGGCGTTCGACATCACCTACTCCTCCGCCGAGGGCGGCCGGGAACACGCCTGGACGACCTCCTGGGGCACCTCCACCCGGATGCTGGGCGGCCTGATCATGTGCCACGGCGACGACAACGGCCTGCGTGTCCCACCGCGGCTCGCGCCCGTCCAGGCGTACGTGATGGTGGTCAAGGACGGCCCCGGCGTCGTCGAGGCGGCGGCCAAGCTGCGCGACGGCCTGCGCGAGGCCGGCGTCCGGGTGGCGCTCGACGACCGGGTCGACACGCCGTTCGGTCGCCGGGCCGTCGACGCCGAGCTGCGCGGCCACCCGGTACGCGTCGAGGTCGGCCCCCGTGACCTGGCCGCCGGCAACGCGGTGGTGGTCCGGCGCACCGACGGCTCGAAGACCCCGACGCCGGTGGACGAGGTGGTCGGCGCGGTACGCGCCGCCCTGGCGGCCGACCAGCAGGCGCTGCTCGACGAGGCGCGCGCCCACCGGGCGGCCCGCACGGTCGAGGTGGGCACGCTCGCCGAGGCGATCGAGGCCGCCGCCACCGGCTGGGCCCGGGTGCCGTGGTCGGCTGTGGGCGTCGCCGGGGAGACCGAGGCCAACGGCCAGGGCGTGACCGTGCGCTGCCTGGTCCGCGCGGACGGCTCCGTCCCGGACTCCGAGGACGAGCCCGACCTGGTCGCCGTGCTCGCCCGCGCCTACTGAGCCGCGGCGTAATGCAAGGAAGGGCGCCTTCCGGACGTCTCGTGCGTAGGACGGGGCTCTGCCGACACGAGGGGGAGGGCACGGGGTGAGGTTCGAGCCGGGGCGGTTGGTCGTCCACCGGAACGTACGACGCGGGCGGATCGGCTGGGTCCGCCCGGCCCGGGTGGTCAGCGACGACGACCGGGGCCTGCTGATCTGGATCGCCCGGGACACGCCGGTGGCCAGCGAGGTGCACGCGGACGGCCGGGGCATGCGGACGATGCCGTTCGCCGAGTGGATCACCTCCCCGTCGTACCGGTCGGCCCACGCCCGCTGGAGCGGGCCGCCGCTGCTGAAGTTCCTGCCCACCGGGGCCGCGCACTCGGTCTGGTGGTTCTCCGACGAGCAGGGACGTTTCGCCAACTGGTACGTGAACCTGGAGGAACCGGGCGTCCGGTGGGACGACGGTCACCTGGCCGGGGTGGACGTGGTCGACCAGGACCTCGACGTGGTCGTCCGACCCGACCGGAGCTGGCAGTGGAAGGACGAGGAGGAGTTCGCCGAGCGGCTCGCCTTCCCGGAGCACTACTGGGTGGCCGACGAGGCCGCGGTGCGCGCCGAGGGGAAACGGGCGATCGCGCTCGCCGAGGCGGGGGAGTTCCCGTTCGACGGCACCTGGTGCGACTTCCGCCCGCCGCCGGAGTGGGCGGCGCCACCGGCCCTGCCGCCCGGCTGGGACCGCCCGCCCGTCCGCTGACCCGGTGTGCGGGGTGACCGGTGGGTCTGGCACAATGGCTGGCTGGTATCCGGCGTGTGTTCGGCGCCCTCTAACCCGGGCACGTCGCCAGTCCACCGAGCAGTCTCCGGCCCAACCCCACTGTGCCGGTCGGCTCTCACCCACCGCACCGCCCCTTCGGGCCGGTGAGAATCGCAACAGGAGCGAAAACACTGTGGCCGTAAAGATCCGGCTCCTGCGGATGGGCAAGATCCGCAACCCGCAGTACCGCATCGTCGTCGCCGACTCCCGCACCAAGCGGGACGGTCGGGCGATCGAGTTCGTCGGGATCTACCAGCCGAAGGAAGACCCTTCGGTGATCGAGGTCAAGTCGGAGCGGGTCCAGTACTGGCTGTCCGTCGGCGCGCAGCCGAGCGAGGCGGTGCAGCGTCTGCTGGAGCTGACCGGTGACTGGCAGAAGTTCAAGGGCCTGCCGGCGCCGCCGCCGCTGAAGGTCGCCCCCGAGCGGGTCAACCGTCAGGCCGCGTACGAGGCCGAGGCGAAGGCCGCCGCGGGCCTGACCGACGCCCCGGCCAAGCCGGCCAAGAAGGCCGACAAGCCCGCCGAGAAGGCCGACAAGGCCGAGAAGCCCGCCGAGGCGCCGCAGGCCGCGGAGCAGGCCGGCGCGGGCGCTGGCGAGCAGGCCTGACGTGGCGCTCCGTCCGGCCCTGGAGCACCTGGTCAAGGGCATCGTCGACAATCCGGACGACGTGCGTGTCCGGCTGGTCGACTCCCGGCGGGGCAAGCGGCTCGAGGTCCGCGTGCACCCCGAGGACCTGGGCACGGTGATCGGGCGGTCCGGCCGGACCGCCAAGGCGCTGCGCCAGGTGATCGGCTCCATCGGCGGGCGCGGGGTTCGCGTCGACATCGTCGACTCGTACTGATGCAGCTCGTTGTCGGCAGGATCGGCAAGCCGCACGGCATCCGCGGTGAGGTCACCGTGGAGGTGCGGACCGACGAGCCCGAAGCACGTTTCGCCCCGGGGTCGGTGCTGGTCACCGAGCCCGGGGCGACACCCGTCGCCCCGTCCCGGGTCGCCCCGGCGGCGGCCGGCGTCGGCGACCAGGCGTCCGGCTCCGCCGCCCCGTCGTCCGACGTCGGCGTGCCGTTCCGGGTGCCCGAGCGGCTGACCGTCGAGGCGGCCCGCTGGCACCAGGGCCGCCTGCTGGTGGCCTTCGACGGCGTGCTGGACCGCGACGTCGCCGAGGCGCTGCGCGGCACGCTGCTCGTGGTGGACAGCGCCGAGATCGCGCCGCCGGACGACCCGGAGGAGTTCCACGACCACCAGCTCGTCGGGCTCGCCGTGGTCACGCCGGACGGCGAGCGGCTGGGCGAGGTGGCCCGGATCGACCACGCCCCCGCCTCCGACCTGCTGGTGCTGCGTCGTCCCGAGGGGCGTACCGCGCTGATTCCGTTCGTGAAGGCGATCGTGCCCGAGGTCGACCTCGCCGGTGGTCGGGTCGTGGTCGATCCGCCGGCCGGCCTGCTCGACCTGTGACACCCGGCCGGGCGGGCCGTCCCGGCCGGACCGTTCCCGCCGGCCTGACCATTCCGGCGTGACCCTTTCCGGCCGGACCTTTCCGCCGGCCGGTCGGGCCCGGATCGTCGGGCCCGGGCCGTTCGCCGTCCCGGGGCCGGCGGGCGCGGCGCCGGTCGGGCGGGACGTCCCTGACATCGGCAGGAGCCACCAGCATGCGCGTCGACATCGTGTCGATCTTTCCGGAGTACCTCGCGCCCCTCGACCTGTCGCTGATCGGGCGGGCCCGTGCCGGCGGGCTGCTCCGGCTGGCCGTACACGATCTGCGGAGCTGGACCCACGACGTGCACCGCACCGTCGACGACACCCCGTACGGCGGGGGGCCGGGCATGGTGATGCGGCCGGAGCCGTGGGGCGCGGCGCTCGACGCGCTGGCCCCGGCGGAGGCGCCGCAGCCCCGGCTGCTGGTTCCCTCCCCGGCCGGGACGCCGTTCAGTCAGGCGATGGCGCACGAGCTGGCGGCCGAGGAGCGGCTGCTGTTCGCCTGCGGCCGGTACGAGGGCATCGACCAGCGGGTCCTCGACCACGCCGCCACCCGGATGCCGGTGACCGAGGTGTCCCTCGGCGACTACGTGCTCTTCGGTGGCGAGGTGGCCGTGCTGGTGATCCTGGAGGCGGTCACCCGGCTGCTGCCCGGCGTGCTCGGCAACGCCGGCTCACTGGACGAGGAGTCGCACGCGCACGGTCTGCTGGAGGCGCCGGTCTACACCAAGCCGCCGAGTTGGCGCGGGCACGACGTGCCGGAGATCCTCCGCTCCGGCGACCATGGTCGGATCGCCCGCTGGCGGCGGGACGAGGCGCTGCGCCGGACCGCGGCCCGACGGCCGGACCTGCTCGCCGCGCTCGTCGACGATCTGGACAAACGGGATGTGTCGGCGCTGGCGCAGGGTGGGTTCCACCTGCCCGGCCGGGATGTGGCAGAGTAGGGAGGTTGCCGTCTCCGTCCACACCGTGCGCGGAGACGAGGATCCCCGACCGGGGTCGCTTCCACCGGCCACCACCCGAGGATCAGAATCACCCGTTCGCGTGCCGACCACCGGCACGCCGTGAGCCTCACGAGGTTGCAGCGATGAACATCCTGGACGCCCTTGACGCCCAGTCGAAGCGGACCGACCTCCCCGACTTCCGTGCCGGTGACACCGTGAAGGTGCACGCGCGGGTCGTCGAGGGCAACCGGTCCCGTGTGCAGATCTTCCAGGGCGTGGTCATCCGTCGCCAGGGTGACGGTCTGCGGGAGACCTTCTCCGTCCGCAAGATCAGCTTTGGGGTCGGCGTCGAGCGGACCTACCCGGTCAACAGCCCGGCCATCGACCGGATCGAGGTCGTGACCCGCGGCGCCGTCCGGCGGGCGAAGCTCTACTACCTGCGGGAGCTGCGCGGCAAGAAGGCCAAGATCAAGGAGAAGCGCGAGAAGCAGCCGAGCTGATCTCGGCCGCCACGCCACCGACCGGTACGCCGCGCCCATCGAAACTGGGCGAACTACTCTGGTCGGGCGGGCGCGGCGAGACGATCTCACTGCCGCCCGTGGGGCCTCGACGAGGCTCCCGGGCGGTAGTCGTGTCCGCGTGACCGGGGAGATGGCGTGGTGCAATCGGTGGACGAGGACGGCGCGGCCGACCCGTGGCGGCGGCGTTCCCGGCGGACCGTCCGGCAGATGCCGCTCTGGCAGGAGCTGCCGCTGCTGCTGATCGTCGCGTTCTGCCTCGCGGTCCTGATCCGTACGTTCCTGCTCCAGGCGTTCTTCATCCCGTCCGGGTCGATGGAGGACACCCTGCTCATCGGGGACCGGGTGCTGGTCAACAAGGTCGTCTACGACGTCCGGGAGCCCCGGCGCGGCGAGGTGGTGGTCTTCCGGGGCACCGACCGCTGGGCGCCGCAGGTGGAGACCAGCCCGGAGCCGGGCTTCCTGGGCAAGCTCGGTCAGACCCTGGGCGACCTGGTCGGGGTGAGCCGCCCCGGCGAGAAGGACTTCATCAAGCGGGTGATCGGCGTGGCCGGGGACCGGGTGGCCTGCTGTGACGCCCAGGGTCGGGTCACTGTCAACGGGGTCGCGCTCGACGAGTCGTACGTGCTGCGGGACTCCCCGCTGGAGCTGCCGCCCAACGGCGCGGAGTGCCGGTCCCGCCGGTTCGACGAGGTGGTCGTCCCGTCCGGCCAGCTCTTCGTGCTGGGCGACCACCGGCTGGTCTCGCAGGACGCCCGCTGTCAGGGGCCGGTGCCCGTCGACAACGTGATCGGCCGGGCCTTCCTGGTGGTCTGGCCGTCGGCGCGGTGGACGTCGCTGCCGGTGCCGGAGACCTTCGGCCAGCTCGACCCGACCTCGGCCGCCCCCGCCCCGCTCCGGCCGGTCGGCGGGACGCTGCCGCCCCTGCTGCCGCTGGCCCCGCCGGCCATCACCGGCTGGCTTCTCGCGCGTTCCGGTCGATCGATGCGCGTCGGGCGACGTAGGCTCCACTTGTGATAGACGAGCAGACCGACAAGCCGCGCAGCTCCTTCTGGAAGGAGCTGCCGATCCTCCTGGGTGTGGCGATCCTGGTCGCAGTGCTGGTGCGTGCCTTCGTCCTGCAGACCTTCTTCATCCCGTCGCCGTCGATGGAGAACACTCTCAAGATCGATGACCGGGTGTTGGTCAACAAGCTGGTCTACGACTTCCGCTCGCCCCGACGGGGCGAGGTGGTGGTGTTCAAGGCGCCCACCGAGTGGAGCGGCAACCCCGACGGCGAGGACTTCATCAAGCGGGTGATCGGCGTCGGCGGCGACCACGTGGTCTGCTGCGACGAGCAGGACCGTCTGGTGATCAACGGCCGGTCGCTGGACGAGCCGTACGTGTTCTCCGTCAACGGTCGCCGAGACAAGCCCGCCGACCAGGAGTTCGACATCACCGTGCCGGCCGGGCGGCTCTGGGTGATGGGCGACCACCGGTCCGCCTCCGGCGACTCGCTGGAGCACTGGGAGCGGCTCCAGGACATCGACCAGTCCACCATTCCGGTGGACGACGTGGTGGGGCGGGCGTTCACCGTCTTCTGGCCGTTCGACCGGGCCACCTGGTTGTCCGTGCCGGAGCCGTTCGAGGCCGTCCCGAACCCCTGAGCGCCTCCGTCGTCCCCGGTCCGGCGTCGCTGCGCCGGCCCGCGCGCCGGCCCACCGGGTGGTCGCCAGCCGGCGCCCGGTCGTCTGGCAGGCTGGAGAGGTGACCGTCCACACCCCCCGACGTGCCGCGCGGGTCCTCCTCGTCGACGCGGCCGGACGGGTCCTGCTCTTCCACGGCGTCGACCCGGCCCGACCCGGCGTCGCGTACTGGTTCACCCCCGGGGGTGGGCTGGAGCCCGGCGAGGCGCCGGCCGCCGCTGCGGCCCGGGAGCTGGCCGAGGAGACCGGGCTGCGACTGACCCCGGCCGAGCTGGGGCCGCCGGTCTGGCAGGAGACGGTCGAGTTTCCGTTCGGCGGGGTCAGGTACCGGCAGGAGCAGGAGTTCTTCCTGGTCCGGGTGCCCGCCTGGGAGGTGGACACCACGGGCTTCGACGACGTCGAGCGGGCCTGCGTCACCGGCCACCGCTGGTGGACGCCGGCCGAGCTGACGGCCACCGCCGAGCGGTACCACCCGGTGGACCTGCCGGCGGTGCTGGCCCGTGTGCTGGGAGGTGACGTGACGTGCTGACGCCTCCGCGTACGGTGGTGCGCCGCGACGGCGGCCTCTACGCCCTGGAACGCGCGTTGCAGCGACGGGGGTTCCGGCACGTGGCCGGCGCGGACGAGGCCGGCCGGGGGGCGTGCGCCGGGCCGCTGGTGGCCGCCGCGGTGGTGCTCCCGGAGGGACGACGCGGCGAGATCGACGAGCTGGCCGACTCCAAGCTGCTGACCGCCGCCGCCCGGGAACGGGTGTACGCGGAGGTCGTGGCGCGTGCCCTGGCGTACGCGGTGGTGGTGGTCCCCGCCGACGAGGTGGACGCGCGGGGCCTGCACGTGTGCAACCTGGCGGCGATGCGGCGGGCGCTCGCCCTGCTGACCACCCGCCCGGAGTACGTGCTCACCGACGGCTTCGGGGTCGACGGCCTGGACGTGCCGGGGCTGGCGGTGTGGAAGGGCGACCGGGTCGCGGCGTGCGTGGCCGCGGCCAGCGTGCTCGCCAAGGTCACCCGGGACCGGATCATGGTCGAGCTGGACGCCCGGTTCCCGGAGTACGGTTTCGCCGAGCACAAGGGGTACGTCACCGCCGAGCACGGCGCGGCGCTGCGGGAGCACGGCCCGTGCCCGGAGCACCGATTCTCGTACGTCAACGTGGCGGCGGTGTCGGGTCGGGCCGACAGCCCGCCCCGGGCCCGCCGGCCGAATCCGGCGGGTGGCCACCGGCCGATGGAGCGTTCGGGGCGGTCAGGGGGTACCGTCGGCGTGGCGTTGGGCGAGCAGCCTCGACCGCCGGCACCGGTGGGGGAAGATGTGGTCATGGAGGGCGGAGTGCGATGAGCGCGGAAGATCTCGAGAAGTACGAGACCGAGATGGAGCTTCAGCTCTACCGGGAGTACCGCGACATTGTCCGCCAGTTCTCCTACGTGGTGGAGACTGAACGCCGGTTCTACCTGGCCAACCAGGTGGACCTGCACGTGCGCAACTCCGACGGCGAGGTCTACTTCGAGGTGGAGATGCACGACGCCTGGGTGTGGGACATGTACCGTCCCGCCCGGTTCGTCAAGAACGTGCGAGTCATGACATTCAAGGACGTAAACGTCGAAGAGTTGGAGAAGCCGGACATCTCCCTCCCGGCCGACACCGGCTTCGGCGGCTGACCCACCCGCCGACCGACCGACCCGGGCCGCACGCGCCCGCCGCGCGACCTGCTGCGCCAGGGTCGGGCGCCCGCCGCGCGACTCAGTCTGGCAGGACGGCGACCTGCACCTGCTGCACCAGGTTGTTGGCGAAGCCGCCCCGGTTCCACGGCTGCTCGACCGGTTGGCTCCGCCCCGACGCGTCGGTGGCCCGGGCGCCCAGCACGTGCCGTCCAGGCTGCGCCGTCCAGTCGTACCGCCAGCGCCGCCAGGCGAACTCGCCGCCGGTCGGCTCGTCCAGGACGGCCGGCGACCAGGTGCCGCCCCCGTCGGTGGTGACCTCCACGGAGACCACCGGCGCGTACCCGGACCAGGCCCGACCGTCCACCGTGCAGGGACCGGGCCGCAGCACCCGCGTCCGGGACATGAAGTCGGGCACGCCGGGCGGCCGGACCAGGGCCCGGGGCGCGATCCGGGTGACCGGCACGCCCTCGTCGTCGGGCTCCTGGCGCAGCCGGTAGGCCACCGCGTTCTGGTAGCCGTCGAACGCCCGGTCGAGCACGGTGACGCCCCGCAGCCACTTGACGTGCGCCATGCCGTACCAGCCGGGCACGATCAGCCGCAGTGGCGCGCCGTGCTGCGGGAGCAGGGGAGCGCCGTTCATCTCGTACGCCAGCAGCACCTCGTCCCGTAGCGCGTCGGCGACCGGCAGGGCCCGCTGGTAGTCCTGCTCGACCCCGCGTTCGAAACCGTGGTCGGCGCCGGTGAACACCACGTCCACCGCGTCGGCGTCGAGCCCGGCCTCGTGGAGCAGGGGCGCCAGCGGGGTGCCGGTCCACTCGGCGTTGCCGACCGCCTCGACCAGCCACGGCTGGCTGACCGGTCGGGGGCGCAGCAGCGCCCGCCCGTTGCCCGCGCACTCCATGGTCACCTGCCGGGTGACCCGCGGCCGATCGCGCAGGGTGGCCAGGTCGAGGGTGAGCGGCCGGGCCACCGCCCCGTCCACGGTGAGCGTGTGGGTCACCGGGTCGAGGGCCGGAATGTCGTAATGGATGAGCAGATAGTGCAGGCCGGCCGGGGTGACGTCGTAGCGCAGCGCCTCCAGCGGGAGCCCGTGGTTGCGGGCCGCGAGCTGGAGCTCCTCCAGGCTGATCCCCTCGTCCGGCCCGGCGAGCCGGGACGGCCGGCTGGCGTCCTCCACAGTGGTCATCGGAGCTCCTCGGGGCGCTGACGGGCCACGTCGTCACCGCCGGGTAGGCCGGCGGTCGACCGGATCGGCGCGCCGCCCGCCGTCGCGTCGCCGGTCGGTGGTGGCGTCGCCGGTCGGTCGTGGTCGGTGACGAACCGGAACATGCCCACCCCGGCGGGCAGCGGGTGGGGACGGCCGGTGTGGCGGTGCGCGCCCACCCCGTTGCGGACCTCCGGGGCGGTCAGCGAGAGCAGCTCGAAACCCTCCTCGGCGAACCAGTCACAGATCGCCGGGACCAGGTCCGGCGCTTCGCGGTGCCGGGTCCAGACGACGGTGCCGCCGGTGGCGCAGAGCGCGCCGCAGTGACGCGCCACCGCCCGGACGTCGGCGTCGCTCACGTTGCCGAAGAGGCCGCAGACCAGCACGATCTCGGCGGGCACGAGATCCGCCCAGACGTCGGTGTCCGCCGCGTCACCCCGTACCACCTCGACGCCGGTGAGTCCGGCGGCGCGGGCCGCCTCGGCGGCCAGCCCGGCGTTGCGCGCGTCCAGCTCGACCAGGCGGGCCGTGACGTCGACCCGTCGGGGATGCTCGGCCAGGACCGGGATCAGGTCCCGGCCCTGGCCGGCGCAGAGACTGAGCGCCCGCAGCGGACCGGCCGGCGCGCGGTCCAGCGCCGCGCCGACCTGCCGCCGCACCTCGGCGAGCCGGCGCGACAGCGCCGACTCCGGCTGGTCGTAGTCGGTGTGCCAGGCGTACCAGTCGGGGACCATGGGTTCAGCTTAGAGAATCGACGGCTTTCGGGCCGGTGGGCGACCCTGCCCTGGTGCCCTGGTGCCCTGGTGCCCTGGTGCCCTGGTGCCCTGGTGCCCTGGTGCCCTGGTGCCCTGGTGCCCTGGTGCCCTGGCGCTGGTGGCCGTGGCCGTGGCCGTGGCCGTGGTCGTGGTCGTGGTTCGTGGGCGGTGGGTGGTCAGCGGTCAGGGTGAGCCGGGGCGGCCGGGGCGTCGGTCCTACTCAGGGGCCTGCCGGTGGTCCTGCCATAGCAGATCGGGTGGCGGTCCGGGTGGTCGTCCACAGGCCGTCCGGTTGTCCACAGTCGAGCCGCTACGGGTGGCGTCCGGCGTGACGACCGGGCAGGCTGCGGTCCGTGACGGACAGGAGACGCCGGGGAACGGCACGACCGAGGGACGTGGCGGTGGCGGTGCTGGTCGGCGCGGTGCTGCTGGCGGCGCCCTGCCCGCCCGGAGCGGTCGCCCGGCCGCCGGCCGGGGCCGCCGTCGTGTCGTCCGCCCCGGCGACGGTTCCCGGGCCGGCGGCGGCGCGCGCCGCGCCGCCCCGGCTGCCTACCGTGAGCACGGGTCCGCCTGCCGTGCCTGTCGGGCTGCTGGCCGTGCCGCTGGCCGGGACGATCCGGGCGGTGAGCGGTGCGCCGCGGTCCGGGGCCGGGTGGGGCTTCCGCTGGCCGCTTGACGTGCCGGCCGCTCCGGTACGGCGGTTCGACCCGCCTCCGCGGCCCTGGCTGCCCGGGCACCGGGGCGTCGACCTGGCCGCCCCGGTGGGGGCCCGGGTGCGGGCGGCAGGAGACGGAGTGGTCCTCTTCGCCGGGATGGTCGCCGGCCGGCCGGTGATCAGCGTCGGGCACTCCGACGGGTTGCGGACCACCTACGAGCCGGTGCGCCCGGCGGTACGCGTCGGCGACCGGGTCGGCGTCGGCGTCCCGTTGGGCGCGCTGGCCGCCGGTCACCCGGGCTGCCCGGCGTCGGCCTGCCTGCACTGGGGCCTGCGGCAGGGCACGGACTACCTCGACCCGCTCGCCCTGCTCGGGGCGGTCCCGGTGCGGCTGCTCCCCGTCGACCCGCCGGCCCCGGTCGTGCCGTCGGGCGCCGGAGACGACCCGCCGGCCCGACCGACGGGGTGACCTCGCCGGGCGGGCGTCGGGCCGGAACCCGGCCGGGTGTCGGCGTCGGGCCCGGCTGGGCGTCGGGCGGGAACCCGGCTCATGGTCGGCGTCGGGCCCGGGCAGCGCCCGGTCGTCGGCGTCGGCGGTCGGCCAGGACGGCTGGCTGGCCACCGTGCCGGGAACCGGCCGGGCGTCAGCGTTGGGCGAGCAGCGCGGGCAGGCGCACCGCCAGCCGCTCGTACTCCTCGGCCGAGTTGTACACCTGGCCGCAGAGCCGCAGCCAGCCCCGCCCACCCCAGGCCATCACGGCGACCTCGGTGGCGATCCGGTCCGAGATCCGGTCCCGTAGCGCTGTCGCCGCCGCGATCGTGGTCGCCATCCCGGGGGGCAGCGGCACGAGCCGCATCGCCACCGACGGCCCGCCGGGGTCGGGCAGGTGGGTCGGCGCCACCCCCAGGGCGTCGCCGAGCACCCGTTGGCCGTACGCGGCCAGCGCCGCGTTGTGCGCCCGTACCCGGTCCACGCCCAGGCTGCGCAGGGTGTAGAGACCTACCGGCGCGGCCAACCAGGGCGTGTAGTCCAGGGTGCCCTGCCACTCGGCACGTCCCGGGAAGCCGCTGTCCTGCTCCCAGGAGACAGTCAAGGGTTGGATCCGCTCCCGCCAGGGTGGACGCACCGCCAGCAGGGCGGTGCCGCGCGGCGCGTACCCCCACTTGTGGAGGTTTCCCACCCAGAAGTCCGCGCCGACGCTCTCCACGCGGACCGGCAGCATTCCCGGCACGTGCGCCGCGTCGACCAGGACCGGCACGCCCAGTTCCCGGGCGACGCCGGCGATGGCGGCGACCGGGAACAGCCGGGCGGTGGCCGAGCTGACCTGGTCGACGACGAGCAACCGGGTGCGGCCCGGCCGCAGACCGGCGCGGACGGACTCGACGACCTCCTCGTCGGTGGCCGACAACGGCACCGCCAACACCCGGGAGGACGCCCCAACGCGCCGGCACTCGCGCTGGATCGACATGCCGACCGCTCCGTAGCAGTGGTCGGTGGACAGCACCTCGTCGCCCGGCCCCAGCCCGAGGGACTGGAGGACCACGGCCACCCCGGTGGTGGTGTTGCCGACCAGGGCGCTGCCCTCCGGGTCCGCGCCGAGGAAGTCGGCGAGGTGCCGGCGCGCGTGCGCGACCCGGTCGACCAGTCCCCGGCCGAAGAACCGGTGCGGGTTTGCCTCCATCTCGTCCCGCAGCCGTTGCTGGGCCCGCTGCACCGGGACCGGCGCGGCCCCGAACGCGCCGTGGTTGAGATGGCTGACCGCCGGGTCGAGGCTGAACAGCAGCCGCGCGCCGGGGATCGGGGTGGGCGGCTGCGGCACGGTCACCGCGTGATCGTAACTCTGCCGACCTGCGCCGCCCCAGGCCTTCCCGGGCGGCCCGACGCGGTGGGGAACGTGGCGACGTCGCTCAGGCGCGCGGGTGGGCCTGGCGGTAGGCGGCCCGGAGTCGCTGCACCGAGACATGTGTGTACAACTGGGTGCTCGCCAGGGACGAATGCCCCAGGATCTCCTGCACCGCACGCAGATCCGCCCCGCCTTCGAGCAGGTGGGTGGCGGCCGAGTGGCGCAGCCCGTGGGGGCTGGTGCGGGGCAGCCCGACGGTCTCGGCGTACCGGGCCACGATCTGCCGGGCGGTGGTGGGGTTCAGTCGGCCGCCACGGGCGCCGAGCAGCAGGGCGCCGCCCGACCGGGGACCGGTGAGCGCGGGCCGTCCGCGGCGTAGCCAGGCGTCGACGGCCTGCTGAGCGGGGAGTCCGTACGGCACCGACCGCTCCCGGGCGCCCTTGCCGAGCACTCGGATGAGCCGGCGCGCGTGGTCCACGTCGCCGAGATCCAGTCCGCACGCCTCGCTGACCCGCACCCCGGTGGCGTAGAGGATCTCCAGCAGGGCCTGGTCACGCAGCAGCGCCGCCTCGTCTGCTGGTGCGGGCCGCCCCGTCGGGTCAGCCCGGTCGTTCGGTTCGGGCTGGTCCGTCGCGTCGGGACGGCCGATCGGTTCCGGCCGATCATTCGATCTCAGTCGATGTGTCCGGTCCGGCCGGTGGGTCGGTTCCGGCCGGTCGTTCGGTTCCGGCTGGTGGGTGGGGGAGGCTGCCGGCTGGAGCGTCGTGGCCCGCCGCTGCCGGGGCGCGTCGAGCAGGGCGGCGGCCTGGTCGACGCGGAGGACGGTCGGCAGCTCCCGGCGCGCCTTCGGACTCGCCAGGGGAGCCGCGACGTCGGCCGGGAGCAGCCCGACCCGGTGCGCCCAGACGCTGAACGTGCGTGCCGACGCGGCCCGGCGGGCCAACGAGCTGCGGGCCGCCCCCATGGTCCGCTGTTTCGCCAGCCAGCTCCGGAGCACCGCCAGGTCGAGATCGGCGGGCGTCCGCACGCCCATCCGGACGGCGTGGTCGCACAACGAGACCAGGTCGGTGACGTACGCCCGGACGGTGTGGGGGGAGCGGTTGCCCACCTGGGCGAGATGGCTGGCGAACTCGTCCACCGCGTCGCGTAACGCGGCCGGCAGGCCCTCGTGCCGGGCCCGGGTGTCGACGTGGCTCTTCGCCGTGGCCCTGCCGGTGGCGGCGCGACCCGCCGCCGGTCGAGCCGTCTCCGCCGGCCGCGCTGGGATGTGGTTGTCCCCCTGCACCGGTTCAGCTTACGGTCGACGCGGGTGGGCGGCAGCGCGGCGAGCCCGGTGCGCCGGGCGCGCCGACCGGCACGCTCGTCGGGCCCGGTCCCGCCCCCCCACCCGCTGGCGTGCTGGTCGAGTAGGACGAGCGGCCCACCCGGCAGGCCGGGCCGTGCGGGTGAGACAGGCGTCGACGGGCGGAGGCGGCCGGATGGGTCTGGATGTCGTGCTCTACCGGATGGTCCGGCCACCCGTTGGCGCCTCCCGGCGTCCCTCGTACGTGCCGGTCGAGGTGGTGGACGACTCCGACGACGTGCTGCTGCGCCTGCTGACCCGGGTGCGTGGCGGCGGCCGTACGCCGCTGTTGGACCGGTTCGACCCGACCGGCGAGCTGGTGGTCGGCGCGTCGGAGGCGCCACGTCTCCTGGCCGAGTTGCGCTCGTTGTCCGAGATGGCCGGCTCGCCGGCCGAGGCGGCCCGGCTGCGCGCCCTGGTGGCGTTGATCCGACGGTGCCTCCGCGGTCACGACGTCCAGATCCGGTTCGAGGGCGACTGACCAGCGTCTGCCCCGGCGCGACGCGCGAGCGGTGGAACGATCGCGTAGCCGCCTTCACGCCGTGCCACCAGCCGCAACTCCTCCAGCAGAGCGAGCTTGCGCAACGCCGTGCGGACATCCAGGCCGGCCCGGGTGGCGATGACGTCCGGTCCGGTCACCCCGCGTCGGGGCATCGACTCCAGCACCGCCGTAGCCTCGTCGTCGAGCCCGTCGGTCGGGCGGGACGGACCCCGGGGCGGCGGCGCCAGATCCACGCCGAGCCGGCCCACCTCCTCCAGCACGTGCGGCACCCCGGCGACCAGTCGTGCCTCCGGAAACTCGCGCAGCAGCTCGTGCGCGCCGACCGACATGGCCGAGGTGACCGGTCCGGGCACCGCCATCACCGCACGGCCGACGGCGTACGCCCGCCGCAGGGTCTGCGTCGCGCCGCTGCGCGCCGCCGCCTCCACCAGCACGCTGCCCCGGGTGCCCGCGGCTATCACCCGGTTGCGGGTCAGGAACCGGGGACGCAGCGGCTCCGCCCCCGGTATCCACTCGCTGAGCAGCAGACCGGTCTCGGCGATCCGGTCGAAGAGGGCGTGGTTGCCGACCGGGTAGGGGCGGTCCACCCCGCAGGCCAGCACCGCCACCGTCACACCGCCGGCGTTCAGGGCGCCCCGGTGTGCGGCGGCGTCGACGCCGAACGCGCCGCCGGACACCACCGTCCAGCCCCGGTCGGCGAGCCCGTAGCCGAACTCGGTGGCCACGTGTACCCCGTACGACGTGGCGGCCCGCGCGCCGACCACGGCGACCGACCGGTGCAACACCTCACCGAGCGGCCAGCCGCCGCGGACCCAGAAGCAGAGCGGTGGCGCGGTCTCGGTGTCCACCCGCCGACCGGTCGCGCCGGACCCGGCCAGCCGGCGCAGCGCGGCGACCTGAACCGGCCACTCGGCGTCGGCCGGGGTGACCAGCCGGGCGCCCAGCCGCTCGGCGCGGGTGACTGCCTCCGTGGCCACCGCCAGGGGGTCACCGGCGCCCGACCGGGCGGCGACGGCGCGGCGCAGCCGGTCGTCCGGCGCGCCTCCGTCGAGCAGCAGGTCGAGGGCGTTCGCCGCGCCGTGCTCGTCGACCAGCCCGTACACCGACCAGGTGCCCGGCTCAGCGAGCCAGGTCAGCGCCACCCGGGCGAGCCGGTCCCCGACGTCGTCCCGGCCCTGGGCGTCCTCCCGGTCCTGGATGTCGTCGCTCATACCCCTTCTCCCGTCCGGAACCCGATCGCCTCCCGTACGTCCTCGCGGTTCGGTCTGCCCCGCCCGTCCAAATCGGCGATGCTCCACGCCAGCCGGATGATCCGGTCGAAACCCCGGGCGGAGAGCGATCCGTTGTCCAGCCGGCCCCGTAGCTCGGCGGTGTCCGCGGCGGGCAGCCGGAACGGCGGACGGCGCAGCGCCGGACCGGGCAGTTCCGCGTTGAGCCGGTGGCCGACGGCCGCCCACCGCTCGGCGGCTGCCGCCCGGGCCGCCGCGACCCGCGCGGCCACCACGGCCGACGGCTCCGCTGTCTCCCCCGACCCCATCAACTCCGCCGCGCGGACCGGCAGGACCGTGACCTGGACGTCGATGCGGTCCAACAGCGGGCCGGAGAGCCGGCCGAGGTAGCGGCGGCGGGCCAGCGGACTGCACTCGCAGGCGGTGTCCCCGGCGGGCCGCGCGCACGGGCAGGGGTTCGCGGCGAGCACCACCTGGGTGCGGGCCGGGTACTCCGTGGCGCCCCGGGCGCGGGCGAGGTGCACCCGGCCGTGCTCCAGCGGCTGCCGCAGCGACTCCAGCGCGGTCTTGCTGAACTCGGGAGCCTCGTCGAGGAACAGCACGCCACGATGAGCCAACGAGACCGCGCCCGGACGGGCCAACCCGGTGCCGCCGCCGACCAGCGCGGGAACGGTCGCGGTGTGGTGCGGCGCCTGGAACGGCGGGCGGCGCAACAGCCGGCCACCGGGCGGGAGCAGGCCGGCGATCGAGTGCAGGGCGGTGACCTCCAGGGCGGCCTCGTCGTCCAACGCCGGCAGGATCGACGGAAGTCGCTCGGCGAGCATGGTCTTGCCGGTGCCGGGCGGGCCGAGCAGCGCCACGTGGTGCCCGCCGGCCGCCGCCACCTCGAGGGCCCGGCGCGCGTACCCCTGCCCGGCCACGTCGGCCAGGTCGGGACCGCCGGTCGGCGCGGACGCCGGCACGGGTCCGGGCGGGTCGACCAGCGGACTGCCGTCGCGGACGAAGGCCACCAGCCGGTGCAGCGTGTCCACGGCCCGCACCCGCACCCCGGGGATCACCGCCGCCTCGGCGGCGTTTGGCACCGGGACGATCACCCGTCGGACCCCGGCGCCGGCCGCCGCGGCGACCATCGGCAGTACGCCCCGGACCGGCCGAACCGTTCCGTCCAGCCCCAACTCGCCGAGCACGACCACGCCGTCCAGCGCCAGCAGCGGCAACTCGCCGGAGCTGCCGAGCAGCGCCGCCGCGATGGCCAGGTCGAACGCCGAACCGAACTTCGGCAGGGTCGCCGGCAGCAGGTTCAACGTGATCCGACGGTTGGGCCACTTCTGGCCGGAGTTGACGATCGCCGCGCGGACCCGGTCGCGGGCCTCGTGCAGCGCGGTGTCCGGCAGACCGGAGATGGCGACGGCGGGTAACCCCGGCGCGAGGTCGGCCTCCACCTCCACCAGGTGGCCGGTCACGCCGACCAGCCCGACGCAGAGCACCCGGGCGTAACTCATCGCGGCGCGCCCATCTCAGAACGCCCCCTTGAGGTGCTCCACGCGGGCCGCCCCGCCGCGCGGCAGCAGCACCGCGAGCACGTCGAAGCGCAACTCGTCGGCGCTGGTGCCGGACTCGGCCAGCCACCGGACGGCGAGCCCGCGCAGTCGGCGGGCCTTGGCGGGGACCACCGCCTCGACGGGTGAGCCGTACGTCTCGCTGCGGCGGGTCTTCACCTCGCAGAAGGCGAGCACCTCGCCGTCCCACGCGATGATGTCGATCTCGCCGTCCGGGCAGCGCCAGTTACGCGCCACCGGACGCAGCCCCGCTCCGATCAGGTGACGTACGGCGCATCGTTCGCCGTACGCGCCGACCGCCTGCCTTCGTCTCGTCATGCCAGCAGGGTGCGCCGGAATCGGGCCGTCCCGTGGCCCGCCGGCGGTCACCTGTGGACAACGGGACCACCTGTGGACAACCGGACGATCATGCTACCCGTGTGCTATGGCGGAAGACCGGCACACCACGGCGGCATCATCTACGTACAGTGACGAACTGATTGGTGAAGGTGATCTCGGTGCGGCGAATGGCGCGGGATGGTCCCTGTCACATACCGTGCCGGTCGTGGACGGACGACGGAGCTTTCCCGAAGATCAGGAGTCGCGCTGGTACTCCGATGACCGGGGTTACGACGACTCCAGATGGCGGGCCGGAGGTGACGAGCGTCGCCGGGAAGACG
The DNA here is from genome assembly GCF_027497255.1 of Micromonospora sp. WMMD882. Lineage (NCBI taxonomy): Bacteria > Bacillati > Actinomycetota > Actinomycetes > Micromonosporales > Micromonosporaceae > Micromonospora > Micromonospora sp. WMMD882. The sequence continues at coordinate 2,842,190 of NZ_CP114903.1, read as the reverse complement.
ACTTCAGCGCCCCCGAACAGCGTGGGGACACCGGCGAGCGGCGGTACGGCGATCTGACGGACCCCCCGGTCAGCCGGTACGCCGACTCCGGTCGGTACGGCGCAGGAGATCTACTCGGGGTCGACCGTCTGGATTCGGAGAGTTACCGGACGCCTCGTTCCCGGCGGGCCGAGACCGGGCCGGACGAGGTCACCGGGAGTGATGCGCGGGGTGAGTCCGGCGGACGCCGGTCACGCGAGGCCCGGGCCGCCACGGAGTTGGATCCGTTGCCGTCCTACCGGGAGAACGTCGGCCCGTTCCGGGACGAGACCGATCCGGGGGAGCGGGCCCGGGCCGTGGATGCGTCCCGGCAGTCGCCGCTGGGCGGTTACCCGATCATCGAACCGTCCCGGGGTGGGGAGCAGCCGGGCCGAGCCGTCGAGCCCGGCCCGGGCGCCGAGCCGGCGCGGAACGCCGAGCCCGGCTGGGCCGACACTTCCGTCCGTGGCAGCGACGCGCTCCGTGGTGGTGACGCGCTCCGTGGCAGCGACGCGCTCCGTGGTGGTGACGCGCTCCGGGGCAGCGACGCGCTCCGGGGCGACGATGCGCCCCGAGGGGGTGATGGTTTCCGGGGCGGTGATGGTTTCCGTGGCGGCGAGGCGCTCCGAGGTGGTGACGGCGGGCTGGGCGGGGACGCCGGCCGGGGTGGCGGTGCGGGGGCGGTCGAGACGCCGCACCCGTTGGAGATGCCCACCGGGCCGATGCCGCCGGTCGGTCCCCGGCCGGACCTGGCACCGGGCGCCGAGCCGTTGGCGTTTCCGTCGACCGGGGCGCTCGCCCGTCCGGGCCCTGCCGTGGGTGACGGTGTGTACCGGACCCGGCGTCCGGCCCTCGCGGCGCTCATCGCGCTGGCGGTGCTGGTCTTCGAGGTTCCGGCCCTGCGGGTCCTGCTGCACGGGGTGACCGCTGACCCGGTCCCGGTCTCCCACGTCGTGGTGGGGATCCTCCTCGTGGGCGGCCTGCCGATCTTCGGCGCGGGTCTGTACGGCCTGCGCGCCGGTGGGCTGGCCCTGGCCGAGGGCGGTCGCGGCCTGCTCCGTCCGCCCGCGGCCTACCTGACGGTCGGGCTGGCGCTGCTGGTGGCCGCCGCGCTCGCCGCCCGTTGAGCCGGCGGCCAGCGCGGCAACCGCCGGCGCGTCGGTCGTCGAGTCGGCGGCCAGCGCGGACACCGTCACCTCGGCGGTAGGGCGCAGGCTGTCCGGTGGGTCGTCCGCGTACCCCGGGGCTGCCCGGCGGGGTGGGGGCGTACACTTGACTACTGACGACCGCCTCGCGCGGTCGACTTCGCGCGTCCTCCCCATGATCAACCATGGGGCGACGGTTCCCTGGTCCCGACGATCGTCGGGCCCACCATGACCGGCGACCAGGCGCCAGGACGCCCGGCCGCCGGCCGGGCGTGACAACCAGGGATTTCGAGGAGTACCCCACCATGGCCGTCGTGACCATGCGTCAGCTGCTGGAAAGCGGTGTCCACTTCGGACACCAGACCCGGCGCTGGAACCCCAAGATGAAGCGCTTCATCATGACGGAGCGCAACGGCATCTACATCATCGACCTGCGCCAGACGCTCGACTACATCGAGAAGGCGTACGACTTCGTGCGCAACACCGTCGCCGAGGGCGGCAGCATCCTGTTCGTCGGCACCAAGAAGCAGGCCCAGGAGGCCATCGCCGAGCAGGCGACCCGGGTCGGCCAGCCGTACGTCAACCACCGCTGGCTCGGCGGCATGCTGACCAACTTCCAGACCGTGTACAAGCGGCTCCAGCGGATGAAGGAGCTCGAGGCCCTGGGTGACCTGAGCGGCACCGCCGCCGGGTACACCAAGAAGGAGACCCTCCAGCTCTCCCGCGAGAAGATCAAGCTCACCAAGACCCTCGGTGGTCTGCGGGACATGCAGAAGCTCCCGGCCGCGGTCTGGATCGTCGACACCAAGAAGGAGCACATCGCCGTCGACGAGGCGCGGAAGCTGAACATCCCGGTCATCGCGGTGCTGGACACCAACTGCGACCCGGACGAGGTCGACTTCCCGATCCCGGGCAACGACGACGCGATCCGCTCGGCCGAGCTGCTGACCAAGGTCGTGGCCGCCGCCGTCGCCGACGGTCTGATCGCCCGTTCCGGCCGCCGCCGGGGCGCCGACGAGAAGCCCGAGGCGGGCCAGGTCGGCGCCGACGAGCCGCTGCCCGAGTGGGAGCGCGAGCTGCTCGAGGAGCCGAAGAAGGCCGACGAGGAGCCCAAGGCCGAGGAGCCCAAGGCCGAGCAGCAGCCGGCGACCGCCGCCGCCGAGTGACCGCGCCGTCGTCTCCCGCCGGCCGGTCCGCCGGCCGACGGGAGACGACGGGATCGCCGGCCAGGGCCGTGCCCACCTGCGACGCCGACCGGCGTCACCGGCTCCGGGTGACCGGCACCGCACAGACCATCCCACCGAGCCTCAACACCGAAGAGAGAGCCATGTCCAACTTCACCGCCGCGGACGTCAAGAAGCTCCGCGACCTCACCGGCGCCGGCATGATGGACTCCAAGAAGGCGCTGACCGAGGCCGAGGGCGACTTCGACAAGGCCATCGAGATCCTGCGCGTCAAGGGCGCCAAGGACGTCGGCAAGCGGGCCGGCCGGACCGCCGCCAACGGTCTGGTGGCCCATTCCGGCAAGGCGCTGCTGGAGCTGAACTGCGAGACCGACTTCGTCGCCAAGAACGACGCCTTCATCGCCCTCGCCCAGCAGCTCGTCGAGCACGGCGAGCGCAGCGGGGTCGGCACCGCCGAGGAGCTGCTGGCCAGCACCATCGACGGCAAGACCGTCGCCGACCTGGTCCAGGAGCAGTCCGCCAAGATCGGTGAGAAGCTGGTGCTGAACCGCTTCGCCAAGCTCGACGGCGCCGTCGCGGTCTACCTGCACCGCAAGAGCCAGGACCTGCCGCCCGCCGTCGGCGTGCTGGTGGAGTACGCCGGCAGGACCGACGAGGCCGGGGACGCCGACGCCCGTGGCGTCGCCATGCAGATCGCCGCGATGCGCCCGAAGTACCTCACCCGGGACGAGGTGCCGGCCGACGTCGTCGAGTCCGAGCGCCGCATCGCCGAGCAGACCGCCCGGGAGGAGAACAAGCCCGAGGCGGCGCTGCCGAAGATCGTCGAGGGCCGGGTCAACGCCTTCTTCAAGGACTACGTCCTGGTCGAGCAGGCGTCGGTCGCGGACAACAAGAAGACGGTCAAGCAGGTGCTGTCCGAGGCCGGCATCGAGGTCACCCGCTTCCTGCGGTTCGAGGTCGGCCAGGCCTGAGCGGTGACCGGGCGTGACGTCGCCCGGTGACCAGGAACGTCGAGGAGGAGGTCGCAGGTGTACGTGACAGGCACCGCGGCCTCCTCGTCACATAGGGTCAACCTCGGCAGGGACGCAGGACGCCACGTAGACGACGTGTGCGAGGGAAGGCGGGGCGGATGACGCAGATTGTGGATGACCGGACGCTGGCAGTGGAAGACCCGACGGCGCCGCCGCCCGGTCGGGCCCGCCGGGTCGTGCTGAAGCTCTCCGGTGAGGTCTTCGGCGGTGGCGCGATCGGCGTCGACCCGGACGTCGTGCAGGCCATCGCCCGGCAGATCGCCACCGTGGTCCGCCGCGGCGTGCAGGTCTCCGTGGTGGTGGGGGGCGGTAACTTCTTCCGTGGCGCGGAGTTGCAGAAGCGTGGCATGGATCGCGCCCGGGCCGACTACATGGGCATGCTCGGCACCGTGATGAACTGCCTGGCGCTCCAGGACTTCCTGGAGAACGAGGGCATCGAGACGCGGGTGCAGAGCGCGATCACGATGGCCCAGGTCGCCGAGCCGTACATCCCGCTGCGCGCCATCCGGCACCTGGAGAAGGGCCGCGTGGTCATCTTCGGGGCGGGCGCCGGCATGCCGTACTTCTCCACCGACACGGTGGCCGCCCAGCGGGCCCTGGAGATCCGCGCCGACGTGGTGCTGATGAGCAAGAACGGGGTGGACGGGGTCTACACCGCCGACCCGAACGTCGACCCCACCGCCAGTAAGATCGACTCGATCACCTTCTCCGAGGCGCTGCGCCGTAACCTCCGGGTGGCGGACGCCGCCGCGTTCAGCCTCTGCATGGAGAACGGCCTGCCGATGCTGGTTTTCGGCGCCCAGGGTGAGGACACCATCATCCGCGCGGTGGCCGGTGAGCGGATCGGCACCCTGATCACCGCCTGACCACCGGCGAGCCGACAGCACACACCACGACGAAGCAGAGAAGGAGGCGAGGGGACCGGTGATCGACGACACCCTCCTCGAGGCCGAGGAGAAGATGGAACGGGCGGTCGAGCACGCCAAGGAGGAGTTCGGCGCGATCCGTACCGGTCGCGCCACTCCGGCCATGTTCTCCAAGGTCATCATCGACTACTACGGCACCCCCACGCCGCTGACCCAGATGGCCTCGGTCGGCGTTCCGGAGCCGCGGATGGCGATCATCAAGCCGTACGACAACTCGCAGCTCGCCGCCATGGAGAAGGCGATCCGGGATTCCGACCTGGGCGTCAACCCCAACAACGAGGGCAACCAGCTCCGGATCGTGCTCCCCCCGATGACCGAGGAGCGCCGCCGCGACATGATCAAGGTGGCCCGGCAGAAGGGCGAGGAGGCCAAGGTGGCGATCCGCAACGTCCGCCGCCGCGGCAAGGAGGAGCTGGACCGGATCGTCAAGGACGGCGAGGCCGGCGAGGACGACGGCCGGCGCGCCGAGAAGGAGCTCGACGACCTGACCCAGCGGTACGTCGCCGCCGTCGACGAGCTGGTCAAGCACAAGGAGACCGAGCTGCTCGAAGTCTGAGCGGGCCCGCCGGCGAGCCGTCGGCGATCCGCGCGTCCGGCACCGGTGTGCCGTCCGCCCTACCGGCGGTCGGGCACCGGTGCCGTCGCCTGTCCGGCCGGTGCGCCCGGCCTGTCCCGGCCGGGCGCACCAGGTCCGGCCCACCGGTCGGCGTCGATCCCGAGCCGCTCGGCGACCGGGACCCGTCCCGGGTCGCCGCCGGGTGGTGTCGCCGATGGTTCGGCGGGGGAGGGCGCGCCGGGAGCGCGGGCGGCATCGTCTGCGGACGTGCGCGGCCAGCACGTGCAGTAGGCTCGGCTCGATTCGCACTACCGCACCGTGAACAGTGGGAGTCTCCCCGCCGTCGGGCGGGCGAACCGGACGGACAACAGTCGCGTGCAGGGGATGGTCTTGGTCTTGCGTCATCTGGTGGAAATCGCGTCGCACCCGCTCGGCGCGTGATGTCCCACCTCGACCCCTACGGCAGCATCGAACCGCGTGGGCGGGACCGCACGGCGGCCCTCCCCGCCGGCCTCCCGTGGCCGGACCGCGAGCTGGAGCCCGGCGGGCGGGTCCGGCACGCGTACGCCGACCAGTCGACCACCACCTGGTCACCGCAGCGGTACGACGACACCCCGGACGACCAGCCGACCCTCGTCCCGGGTCACCCGGACTTCGAGCGGGCCTGGGCCGACCCGGTGTCACCGGCCGACAGCGATCCGCCTCCGACCGTCCCGCAACCCGTCGGGGTCGACCCTCGTCCGGCCGGGACCGATCCGTACCCCGTCGGCTCCGACCCGTACCCCGTCGAGGGCGGCGCGCGGCCCGTCGGGGCCGGCCTGTCGCCGGAGGTCGGCGAGCCGGAGCCGACGCGTCCGCCGGGGCGCTGGCACGGGCGACGCCGACCGGTACGCGGCGGAGGATCCTCGGCCGGTCACGGCCGGCCCAGCCGGGCCGGGCGCAACCTGCCGGCCGCCATCGCGGTGGGGCTCGCGCTCGGCGGGCTGATCGTCGGGTCGCTGTTCTTCGTCCTGGAGGCGTTCCTGGTCGTGCTGGCGGGGGCGGTGGCGATCGGCATCGGGGAGATGGTCCGCGCGGTACGCCGGGCCGACGCTCATTCGCCGATGACGCCCCTGATCGCCGGTGGCGTGATCACCGTCGGGGTGGCCTGGTTCTCCGGCCCGGACGCGTTGATGCTGGGCCTGCTGGTCACCCTCGGGGCAACGGCGCTCTGGCGGCTGGCCGACGGCCTGACCAACCTCGGCCGGGACCTGGTCGCCGCCATGCTCATCGCGGTCTACGTGCCGTTCCTGGCCGGTTTCGCGGCGCTGCTGGCGGCGGCCCCCGGGGACGGTCACCTGCGGGTGCTGGTGACGTTGGTCGCGGTGGTGCTCTCCGACACCGGCGGGTATGCCGCCGGCGCGAATTTCGGCAGGCACGCGATGGCTCCCACGATCAGCCCGAAGAAGTCCTGGGAGGGCTTCGTCGGGTCGGTCGTCGCGGCGGCGTCGGGCAGCGCGTTGCTGCTCTGGCTGCTCTTCGACGTGGCCCCGTGGTGGGGCGCGCTGTTCGGGGTGGCGGTCTCGGTGGCGGCGGTCCTCGGCGATCTCGGCGAGTCGATGATCAAGCGTGATCTCGGCATCAAGGACATGAGCAACCTGCTGCCCGGGCACGGTGGGCTGATGGACCGACTGGACTCGATCCTCTTCGCGGTCCCCACCGCGTATCTCCTGCTCGCGGTGTTCGCGCCGGTGGTGGGCTGAGGCATGGATCACGGCGTCCGGGCGGGCTGGTCGGCGGCTCGGGAGCGCTTCCGGGCCCGCCGGACGGGCCGGGTGCGGCGTCGGCGTGGAAGACTGGACAGGCCATGACGAGCCTGCCCATGATTCCGGTCGATCCGGACGCCGCCACCGCCCGCCGGGCCGCGATGCCGCCCCGACACCTCGCCGACCTCGACCTGCCGCAGCGGCAGGCCGCCGTCACCGAGTTGGGGGAGCCGGCGTTCCGCGCCCGGCAGATGTCCACCCACTACTTCGGGCGGCTGGTCCGCGATCCCGCGCAGATGACCGACCTGCCCGCCGCCGCGCGGGAGCGGCTCGCCGGCACGCTGCTGCCGAAGCTGCTCACCCCGGTCCGCGAGCTGGCCTGCGACGACGGCGCCACCCGCAAGGCGCTCTGGCGGCTGCACGACGGCTCCCTGGTGGAGAGCGTGTTGATGGGCTATCCGGACCGGGTCACCGTCTGCATCTCCAGCCAGGCCGGCTGCGGCATGGCCTGCCCGTTCTGCGCCACCGGCCAGGCCGGGCTGACCCGTAACCTCTCCACCGCCGAGATCGTCGACCAGGCCGTCTACCTGGCCGGGGTGGCGGCCTCCGGCGCGGTGGCCGGCTCACCGCCCCGCCTGTCGCACGTGGTCTTCATGGGCATGGGCGAGCCGCTGGCCAACTACGCCCGGGTGATCGCGGCGGTCCGCCGGCTGACGTCGCCCGCTCCCGAGGGGCTGGGGCTCTCCCAGCGGCACGTCACCGTCTCCACTGTCGGTCTGGTGCCGGCGATCAGGAAGCTGGCCGGCGAGGACCTCTCCGTGACCCTTGCGCTCTCCCTGCACGCCCCCGATGATGAGCTGCGCGACGAGCTCGTTCCGGTGAACCAGCGGTGGAAGGTCGCCGAGGTGCTGGACGCCGCATGGGACTACGCGGCCCGGACGGGGCGTCGGGTGTCGATCGAGTACGCGATGATCAAGGACGTCAACGACCAGCCCTGGCGGGCCGACCTGCTCGGCCGGCTGCTGGCCGGCAGACTGGCGCACGTGAACCTCATCCCGCTCAACCCGACCCCCGGCAGCCGGTGGGACGCCAGTCCGAAGCCGGTCGAGCGGGAGTTCGTCAGGCGGTTGCGTGCCGCCGGGGTCTCCACCACCGTCCGGGACACCCGCGGTCGGGAGATCGACGGCGCGTGCGGGCAGTTGGCCGCCTCTGGGGAGAAGGACCGGGACGTGCCGGAGGGAGCGCCGGCATGACGGAGCGTAGCGAACTGAACCAGGAGACATAGTGGCGAGTCAGGGTCAGCGTTTCCGGCGAAAGGCGCTCCGCCGGGGCTACAAGGTCGACGAGGTGGACACCTTCCTGGACCGGGTCGAGGCGACCCTCGCCGGTGAGCCGATCGGCGCGCCCGTGGCCGCCGAGGAGGTCCACGACGTCGTCTTCCGGGTCCGCTTCAACGGGTACGACGAGTGGCAGGTCGACCTGCACCTGGACCGGGTGGAGCGGCAGCTCGCCGAGTTGGAGGAGCGGGGCGGCCCCCTCCCCGCCCGCAGCGGAGCTCCCCGTGCCGGTGACCGGACGGGCCCGCCCGACCGCCTCCCGCCCCCTGACCGTCTGGGCCCGCCGGATCGGATGGGTCCGCCGGAGCGGATGGGGTCGCCGGACCGGATGGGTCCGCCCGACCGGTTCGGTCCGCCCGACCGGATGGGTCCGCCGGACCGGATGGGTCCGCCCGACCGGTTCGGTCCGCCCGACCGGATGGGTCCGCCGGACCGGATGGGTCCGCCCGACCGGTTCGGTCCGCCCGACCGGATGGGTCCGCCGGATCAGATGGGTCCCCCGAGCCACATGGGTCCGCCGGATCGGATGGGGCCGCCCGGCAGGATGGGGCCGCCGATGCGGGACGAGCGAGGCATGCCGATGCCGTCCCGAGCGATGCCCAACCAGGTGGGAGGACCTCCCGACCGGTACGGCCGGTACGAGGAACCCACCGGCGCCTTCCCGGGCGGTCACGACGGCGGCCCGCCGCCCCGCGGTGGTTACGACGGTCCGCCGCCTCGGGGCGGTTACGACGGTCCGCGTGGTCATGCCGCTCCGCCACTCGGCCCCGGCGGCCCGCCGCCCCGGGGGCTGCCTCCGGGACCGGGGGGCGGACCAGGCCCGGACGACCGGTTCGACGGGTTCGAGGCCGGTAGGCACGGGCGCGCCGACATGACCGCCGAGATCCGGATGCCCGACCGTGACCTGCGTGGACGTGGCCCGGCCGGGCCGCCGCCGATCGCCGGGCCGCCGCCGATCGCCGGGCCGCCGCCCGGGATGCCGCCGGCGCTACCCCCTCAACCGGTCGGCCCGCCGCCGGCTGGCCTGCCGACGGCCGCTCCGCCGATGGCCGGCCCGCCCGGCAGCGACCTGCACCGGGTGGACCAGATCCGACGCGGTTTCCAGGTACGCAGGTTCGGCAGCGGCTACGACCCGGACCAGGTGGACCGGTTCTTCGACAGTCTGCTCGGCGGCATGTCCGGTCGGGGGCCGATGCCGGTCAACCCGAAGGACCTGGACACTGTGCGCTTTCCGCTGGTCCCCGGGGGCTACTTCGAGGCCGAGGTCGACGCGGCGCTCAAGGACGTGCAGGACATCCTGTTCGGCCGCTGACGTGACACGGCCGAGGGCCCGCTCCCGGACGGGAGCGGGCCCTCGGCGTCTGTCCGGTCGGTGGGTCCGCGCCGGGCGGCCCGGTCAGGAACGCAGGCCGTTGCGGCGGAGCACCACGTCGCCGATGACGACCAGCAGCAGCAGCGCCGCGCCCGCGATCAGGAAGATGTCCTCGACCCTGCCTTCGTGGTTGCCGCAGATCATCGCCAGCAGCGACAGCGCGACGACGACCGCGCCGATCCGGCCGGCTTTGCGGTGCCCCGGCTTGTGCTGATCTGGCGACGTTACCGGCTCGCTTCCTGCCACTGTCGGTCCTTCCCTCGCGTCGGATCTCCGGTTAGTCTGGCACGCCTCGTATCGGCCCCGGCGCTGGGTCCCGGCCGTGCCCGGGCGTCGTTCCTGGCCGTGGCGGCGGGTGAGCGTGTACCGGCGTCGCGGTTCGGCGGCCACCATCGCTCCGGTAGCGTTCGTCGTGGACCTGGATAGTCGCGACGAGGGGGACTGCACGGTGCGAGTGACCGGTACGGGGCACGCCAGCATGCGAATCGACACGCCCGCGGGCAGCATCCTCTGCGACCCCTGGGTCAATCCGGCGTACTTCGCCTCCTGGTTCCCGTTTCCCGACAACTCGCTGCTGGACTGGGAGACCCTCGGGCAGGTCGACTACCTCTACGTCTCCCACCTGCACCGGGACCATTTCGACGCGGCGCACCTGAAGCGGTACGTGTCGAAGAGGGCGACCGTGCTGCTGCCGGCCTTCCCCACCTCCGAGATGGAGGACGAGCTGCGCGGGCTGGGCTTCACCCGTTTCCTGCGGACCCGTAACGAGGAGGTGCACGAGCTCGACGGCGGGTTGAAGATCATGATCCAGTCGTTGACCAGCCCGACCGACGGGCCGATCGGTGACTCGGCGCTCTGGGTGGAGCACGACGGCGTACGGCTGCTCAACCAGAACGACGCCCGCCCGACGGACCTCAGCGTCTTCGCCGAGCTGGGCCACGTGCACGCCCACCTGTTGCAGTTCTCCGGGGCGATCTGGTACCCGATGGTGTACGAGCTGCCGCAGCACGCCAAGACCGCGTTCGGCAAACAGAAGCGGGACCGGCAGTTCGACCGGACCTGGCGCTACATCGACGACCTGAAGGCCGACCACGTCTTCCCGATCGCCGGGCCGCCGTGCTTTCTCGACGACGAGCTGTGGCAGTTCAACGACATCCACGGCGACGAGGGGAACATCTTCCCCGACCAGTCGGTCTTCCTCGCCGAGTACGCGAAGGTCGGCGGGACCAACGGCGTCGTCCTGCTGCCCGGCAGCGTTGCCGAGGTGACCACGGAGAGCTGCGAGACCAGCCACCCGGTGCCGGTGGACGAGTTCTTCGCCGGCAAGGTCGCCCACCTGGAGGAGATGCGGGAGCGCAAGCGCCCGGTCATCGAGGCGGAGAAGGCCAGTTGGCGGCACCCGGAGATCGACGTCCTCAAGGAGATGAAGCGGCGCATCGAGCCGCTGCTGGAGGAGTCGGTCTACCTGGCCAAGGGGGTCGGCGGCCCGGTCCGCTTCGACCTGGTCGCCGAGGACGGGGACAGCGTGGAATCCATCGTGGTGGACTTCCCCGGCAAGGAGGTGCGGCCGTACGCGGACGAGAAGGTCCGGTACCGCTTCCGCACCGGCCGCACGCTTGTCGAGCACCTGCTGCACACCGGCGAGGTGGACTGGGTGAACTCGCTCTTCCTCTCCTGCCGTTTCTCCGCCGCCCGGATCGGCCAGTACAACGAGTTCGTCTACTCCTTCTTCAAGTGCCTGTCCCGGGAGCGGCAGCAGTACGCCGAGGGCTGGTACGACGAGCACGAGCGCAGCAGCGACGCCGAGGACGTCACCCTCGGTGACTGGGTGGTGCAGCGGCGCTGCCCGCACCTGAAGGCGGACCTGACCCGGTTCGGCATCGTCGAGGGTGACCAGCTCACCTGCCAGTTGCACGGCTGGCGGTTCGATCTGGCCTCCGGCCGCTGCCTGACCAGCGTCGGCCACCGGATCCGCGCCCACCGCGCCGACGCCGTCGCGCCGGCGGCCGGCGTCACCCCGGCCGCCGACGCCTGAGGTGTCAGGAAGGGCCCAGGTCGGTGAGGATGCGGCGGGCCGCGTTGTGGCCGGCGGCGCCGATGACGCTGCCGGCCGGGTGACAGCCGGCGCTGCCCGCGTACAGGCCGTCGACCCCGGTGGCGTACGGCATCCGGTCGGTGAACGAGACGGTGTTGTCGACGTGGTGGATGTGCCCGCCGGTGATGCCGAAGTGCGCCTCGATGCCGGGCGGTGACAGCGGCACCGCGTCGGCGATCAGGTCACCCGTCCCGGGCGCGTACCGTTCGCAGATCGCCACGAGCTGGTTGACGTAGCCGGGCAGCGCCTCGGCCCAACTCGTGCCGGCCAGCTCGTACGGCACGGACTGGACGAACAGCGCCGACGAGTGGTGCCCGGCGTCGTCGCGCAACGACGGGTCGACGGTGGTGTGCAGGTACCACTCGATGGTCGGCTCGGCGGGCAGCCGTCCGGCCCGCACGTCGGCCCACATGCCGCGCAGCGCGGCCATCGGGGAGTCGGAGCCGCCGCCGACCAGCGAGGCGGAGCCGGGCAGCAGGTGGATGGTGGAGCCGAACGGGCTCGGCGCGTCCGCCGGCAGGCAGGAGAACCGGGGCAGCCCGGTCAGCGCCAGGTTGACCTTGAGCGTGGTGCCGGGGCGGCGGACCGCCGTCATCCGTTCGGTGAGCGCCGCCGGCAGCGCGCCGTCGGGCGTCAGCTCCATCAGCCGGTACGGGTCACAGGCCCCGAGCACCACCCGGGCGCGTACGGTCCGGCCGTCGGCGAGCGCCACCCCGGCGACCGCGCCGCCGTCGAGCAGCACGGACGTGACGGGCGTACCGGTGACGATGGTGGCCCCGGCGGCGCGGGCGGCGTCGGCGAAGGTCCGCGAGACGGCGCCCATCCCGCCCTGGGCGATCATCCAGGTGCCGTCCGCGCCGGGGAGGCGGCACATGTTGTGCACCAGGAAGTTGTGCCCGGTGCCCGGGTCGTCCGGGCCGGCGTTGAGCCCGGACAGCCCGTCGGTGACCGCGTACATGCTGACCAGCAGCTCGGAGCGGAACTCGAAGCGGGCCAGGTAGTCGGCGACCGAGCCGCGCGCCAGCTCGACGAAGACGTCCCGTAGGGCCGGTCGCACGTACCGCTGCGCGGTCTCCTCGACCGGCAGCGGCTCGGCGAGCCAGGCGGGCGCGAGATCGTCGCGCAGCGCGCCCAGTTCGGCCTGCATGGCGTCGTCGGCGGCCACGTCGGCGGCGGAGAAGAACTCGGTGAGCTGCCGCCGGGTGGCCGCCCGGTCGCTGCCCATCAGCAGGTACGGCGAGCCGGGGCCGCCCGGGGTGGGCAGGAAGTAGTGCGGGTCGCGGCGCAGCGTCGGGATCGTCACGTCCAGGGCGGCCAGCAGCTCGGGCGGCATCAGCCCGAGCAGGTAGGAGCCGGTGGAGTGGCGCAGGCCGGGGACCCTCGGGAACGGCTGCTCCGTCCGGGTGGCCCCGCCGATGGTGTCGGCGGCCTCCAGCACCAGCACCCGAAGGCCGGCACGGGCCAGCAGGACGGCGGAGACCAGACCGTTGTGTCCGGCGCCGATGATCACGACGTCGGCGCGGGGCGGCAACTCGGGTGTCATGTCCGGGCAGCCTACTGCGCCGGCGGCGGCGGTGACGTCACCCCACGTTCACCGGCGCGGGGCTGCGGGCGGCGTCCCGGTGGCCGTAGCGTCGACCGGGCATCGACAGTTTTCTCTGGAGGTTTTCGTGGAGCGTCGTACCGTCCTGCGCGCCGCCGTCGTCGGCGTGGGCACCGCCGCCTTCTCCGGGGCGCTCTGGCAGCAGGCCTTCGCCGCCGTCGCCCAGCCCGGGCCCAGCCCGTACGGGGAGCTGCTGCCCGCCGACGCGAACGGGGTGCAGCTCCCCGCCGGCTTCACCAGCCGGATCGTCGCCCGATCCAGCCGACCCGTCCCCGGCACCGGTTACCTCTGGCACCCCGCCCCGGACGGCGGCGCGTGCTTCCCCACCGGCGACGGTGGTTGGATCTACGTGTCGAACTCCGAGATCCCGCTGCTCGGCGGGGCGTCGGCGGTCCGCTTCCGCGCCGACGGGTCGATCGCGTCGGCGTACCGGATCCTCGGCGGCACCAACGTCAACTGCGCCGGTGGGGCGACCCCGTGGGGCACCTGGCTCTCCTGCGAGGAGGTGCCGCTCGGGCGGGTCTTCGAGACCTGGCCGGACGGCAGCCGGGCGGCGGAGGAACGGACCCGGATGGGCCGGTTCACCCACGAGGCCGCCGCCTGCGACCCGGACCGCCGGGTCGTCTACCTGACCGAGGACGAGTCGGACGGCTGCTTCTACCGGTTCGTCCCGGACACCTGGGGTGACCTGCGCACCGGTAAGGTCCAGGTGCTCTGCGCCCCGGCCGACCAGGTCACCGGCCAAGTCACCTGGCAGGACATCCCCGACCGGGACGGTTTCCCGGTCGCCACCCGTAAGCAGGTGAGCGCGGCCAAGCACTTCGACGGCGGCGAGGGCTGCTGGTACGACCGGGGGATCTGCTACTTCACCACCAAGGGTGACAACCGGGTGTGGGCGTACGACGCCGTCGCCCAGCGCCTCGACCTGGCGTACGACGACTCGTTGGTGCCGGCCGGGACCGCCCCGCTGACCGGGGTGGACAACATCACCGGCACCCGGGGCGGTGACCTGTACGTGGCCGAGGACGGCGGCAACATGGAGATCAACGTGATCACCCCGGCAGGGGTCGTCGCGCCCTTCCTGCGCCTGCCGGGGCAGTCGAAGTCGGAGATCACCGGCCCGGCGTTCTCGCCGGACGGCCGCCGCCTCTACTTCTCGTCCCAGCGCGGCCCGAGCGGCGACGTGGCCGGCACCGACGGCGTCACCTACGAGGTCACCGGCCCGTTCCGCCTCTGATCGCCCGGACCGTCAGGAAGGGGCCCGTCCCCAGGGTCCCCTTCCTGCGGCCCGCGGCGGCGGGAGCGCCAGCGGGACAGGGCGAGGGTGGCGGAGTAGCCGGCCAGCACGATCACGTGGAACAGGTACAGCCAGAGCAGGACGGCGACGCCCCCGCCGATCTCGTCGAAGCCGCCGAACGGCACGCCCAGGTCGATCGGGAGCGAGGCGAACAGCACGAAACCGTGCAGGAAGCCGGAGAGGTTCGCGGCGGTGAACGAGCCGACGGCCAGCGTGGCGAGCCAGTCCGGGCGGGCCGGACCGACCACCCGGAACACCCACATCAGCACCGGGGTGAGCACCAGCCACACCGACAGGAACGACAGCACCACGCCGAGCGCCCCGACCCAGCCGCCCTGCCGGACCAGTCGGGTGGTCAGCGGCAGCGCCACCAGGATCGACAGCAGCAGGGCCGGCGCGGGGGCCAGCAGCGGCAGCAGCAGCAGCCGGCCGCGCCAGCCGATCAGGGACTCCTCCGGGCCGGGCCGGATGGCGACCGAGACGAACGCCCGGCGCAGCCCTTCGCCGTAGAGCGACGCCGGCAGCAGGGAGGCGAGCGCGAAGATCGGGGTCAGCTCCAGACCGCCCTCGACCAGGGCGGCCACCGCCCGGTTCGCGCCGATCTCGGTGGGCAGCGTCTCCACCGCGTACGAGGTGAGCCGGCGGACCCGGCCCGCGCCGGCGGCCAGCCCGGTCAGCCAGATCGCCAGCAGCGCCACCGGCACCACGGCGATCGCCCCGTAGAACGTGATGGCGGCGGCGTGCAACGACAGGTCCCGCCCCCGTACCGGCCGGAAGGCCCCAAGGGTGATCCGTTTCGTCCGCTGCCATCCGCTGCCCATCGGCATTCCATTCCCCCCGGCCGGGCCCGGCACGCATTACGATCCCCCGTCATGACGGTGGTCACGCGGACGGAACGCCTGCTGGTACGGAAGTGGACCGAGGAGCCTACCGATGTGGCCCGGTTCTACGACATCTACTCCCGTCCGGAGGTGGTGCGCTGGTTCGGCGGCGCACGAGATCTGCCGCTCACCGACCCGGAGCAGGCGCTCGACCGGGTCCGCGGCTGGCAGGGCAGCTACTCGCCGGACGGCCGGTACGGGCTCTGGGCGGTCGAGCTGCGCGCCGGTGACCGGGACGCCCCGGCGGAGGCCGGCCCGCCCGGTGGTGGCCAGGGCGGCGTGGGTGGCGGGTTGGTCGTCGGGACGGCGCTGGTCAAGCCGTTGCGGGGCCGGGACATGGAGCCGGTCGACCAGATCGAGGTGGGCTGGCACCTGCACCCGGACTCCTGGGGCAACGGGTACGCCACCGAGGCGGCCCGCGCCCTGGTGGCCCGGGAGTTCGCCGCCGGCACCCGACGGGTCCACGCGGTGGTGCTGCCGGGCAACGAGCCGTCGATGGCGGTGGCCCGACGGCTCGGCATGACCCACGTCGGCCGGCGCGCCGACTGGTACGGCGGGCTGGAGATGGAGACGTTCGTGCTGTCCGCCTGACCGTCGTGGGGGCCGGACCCCAGCCCGACCGGCTGGCGCGGCGCCCCGGTCGGGCCTGCCGCCGGGGAACGGGGGATCCCGGCGGCAGGCCCGTGGGGGATCAGGACGGATGGACCGGGGGAACGTCCGTCGCCTGATCCGGCTTGGCGGCGTCGATCAGGATTCCGGTGAGCACCGCGGCCACGGCGAAGAGGGCCGCGGCGACCAGGAACGCCTGGGTGTATCCGGCGGTGAGCGCGTCGGCGGCCCGTTCGACCAGGGGCAGGTCCTGGGCGAGGGTGGCCCGGTGCAGGGTGCCGACGGCGTCGGGGACGAGGTCGTCGGCGGTGGCGGTGGCGACGGCGGCCATGAACGCCAGGCCGATCGCGCCGCCGATCTGCTGGCCGGTGTTGAGCAGCGCGGAGGCGATGCCGGCGTCGTGGTCGGCGACGCCCCGGACCGCGCCGAGGGTCATCGGCACGAAGGCGCAGCCGAGGCCGAAGGCGGTGATGAACATGGCCGGCATCAGCGTCGTCAGGTAGGAGGAGTCCCGCTCGACGGTGCTGATCCAGTACATCCCGGCGATCCCGACGAGCAGGCCGGGCACGGCGACCTGCCGCAGCGCGTAGCGGCTGACCAGTTTCGAGGCGACCGTGGCGGCGAGGATCAGGCCGACGCTGAACGGCAGGTACGCCAGGCCGGAGCGCACCGGGCTCCAGCCGAGGATCTGCTGCATGTAGAGGGTGAGGAAGTAGAAGGTGGCGAACAGGCCCGCGCCGAGGAAGAGCGAGGTGACGTAGCTGCCGAGCCGGTTGCGTTCCCGGAACAGCCGCAGCGGCATCATCGGGTGCCGGGCCCGGGACTGGATGGCCACGAACGCGCCGAGGAACACCACGGCCGCGACGATGAGCGCCACGGTGAGGCTCTCGCCCCAGCCTTCCTGGCCGCCGTGGTGGATGGCGTAGACGCAGGCGAGCAGGCCGGCGGTGCCGGTGATCGCGCCGGGCACGTCCAGCCGGCCGGGCAGCTCCGTGCCGCCGTGCAGGATCCTGCTGCTGACCAGCACGGCGATGCCGACCGGGACGTTGACGAACATGACCCAACGCCAACTGAGGTAGTCGGTGAGCACCCCGCCGAGCAGCAGACCGAGGGTCGCGCCGAGGCCGGCGACCGCGCCGTAGACCCCCATCGCCTTGTTGCGGGCCGGGCCGGCGGGGAAGTTCGTGGTGATCAGCGACAGCACGGTCGGCGCGACGATCGCCGCGCCGACGCCCTGGACCACCCGCGCGGCGACCAGCAGCCCACCGTTGGGCGCGAGCCCGCCGAGCAGGGAGGCGAGGGTGAACAGGGCGAGACCGAGCTGGAAGACGCGTCGCCGGCCGTACAGGTCGGCGGCCCGGCCGCCGAGCAGCAGCAGACCTCCGAAGGCCAGGGCGTAGGAGTTGACCACCCAGGCCAGGTTGGCCTGGGACATCTCCAGGTCGTTCTGGATGCTCGGCAGCGCGATGTTGGTGATGGTGCCGTCCAGCATCACCATCAACTGCGCCGAGGCGAGGACGACGAGCACGAGACCGGCGGGCCGGGGGGCCGCGGCGGGCTCCGTCGCGGTGGGCCCGCTGGTGGGGGGCGCCGCCCCCAGGGACTCGGACATCAGGGACTCCTGGCTGGTCGTGGGACGGCGCCGGGGCCGTCGGGTCGGTGCGGGGCGGGTGGCCTCCGTGGGCCGCCGCCGGCCGGTGGGCCCCGGCGTCCGGCGGCCGGGGCGGCGCTCACCCGAAGAGCTTGTCGAGGAAGGCCAGCAGGGTGGCCCGACAGCGTCCGATCTGCTCGTCGAGGGTCAGCGACTCGGTCATCCGCGCGCCCGGGCCGGCGTCCTTCCTGCCCCGCAGGTAGAGCGAGCAGTCCAGGTCGGCGCAGAGGTAGAGGCCGACGGAGTCGCCCCGACGGCCGGCGACGCCGACCTTGCGGGCGGTCATCAGGGCCACCCCGTCGCCGGGGTGGGTGGTCAGGCAGACGCCGCACATGGCGCGTCGCCGGGCGCGGGTGTCGGCGACCCGGAACATCACCCCCACGAGCCGGTCGTCGGTCGTCGTCGTCACCAGCGCGCTCCGACCGGGTCGGGTCGGGTCGCGCCAGCCCAGGAAGTCGAGATCGGCCCAGGGGCGGGCGCCCAGGTCGGACGGCAGCGCCAATCGTCGGGCCTCGCCTCTGGAACAGTTGATGAACGATTGCCGGATGGCCTGGGCGCCCACTTCGTTCATGACCCGGACGCTAGCAGGGCCTAGGCTGTCTAGGCAACAACCTTGGAGTATTAGGTTTCGGGTCGAGAAGAGGTGCCAGATGGTCCGTGCGGGCCTGACCGCCGACCGCGTCACGAGGGCGGCCGCCGACCTCGCCGACGAGGTCGGGTTCGAGAACGTCAAGGTGTCCGTCCTGGCGCGTGGGTTCGGGGTCAAGGACGCGAGCCTCTACTCCCACGTCCGCAACCTGCAGGACCTGCGGTCCCGGGTGGCCATGCTGGCCGCCCGGGACCTGGCCGGGCGGATCACGGCGGCGGTGGCCGGCCGGGCCGGCCGGGACGCCCTGGTCGCCTTCGCCCACGCCTACCGGGACTTCGCCCACCGGCACCCGGGGCGGTACGCCGCCGTCCAGATCCCGCTGCCCCCGCAGGTCGCCGCCGACTCCGCCGGGCATCTGGCCATCATCGAGACCACGTACGCGATGCTGCGCGCCTACGGGCTCGCCGAGCCGGACCTCACCGACGCGGTACGTCTGCTGCGCAGCGCCATCCACGGTTTCGTCAGCCTGGAGGCGGCGGGCGGGTTCGGCGCCTCGCGGGCGGTCCAGGCGTCCTGGGACCGTTCCCTCGACGCCCTGCACACGCTGCTGGAGAACTGGCCGGCGTCGCGGTAGGGAGGGTCGCGCCGGGGCCCCGGCGCGACCCTCCGCGTCTCAGGTGTTCGCCCCGCCGTCCACCGTGATCGACGCTCCGGTGATCCACCGCCCGGCCGGGCCGGCGAGGTGCGCCACCATCGCGGCGACGTCCGCCGGCTCGCCGAACCGCCCGAGCGCCAACCGGGCCGCCTTGGCCGGGGCGTCCGGGCCGTCGGCGGGGTTGAAGTCGGTGTCGACCGGGCCCACGCAGATCACGTTCGCGGTGATGGCGCGGGGGCCGAGATCCCGGGCCAGGCCCTTGGTCATGCCGATGAGACCGGCCTTGGTCAGCGCGTAGAGGGTCAGCCCGGGGCGGGGGACCCGCTCGGCGTTGCTGCTGCCGATGTTGATGATGCGTCCGCCGTCGCTGAGGTGCCGGACGGCGGTCTGGGTGGCGACGACCGGGGCCCGGAGGTTGACCGCCAGGAGCCGGTCGACGTCCTCCAGCGGGGTCTCCTCGATCGGCCCGCCGACGCCGGTGCCGGCGTTGTTGACCAGGATGTCGAGCCGGCCGAACTCGGCGACCGCCTGTTCCACGGCGGCCCGGACCGCGGCGGGATCGGCCGAGTCGGCCCGCACGGCGAGCGCCCGCCGGCCCAGGGCCTTGATCTGCGTGACCACCTCGGCCGCCTGTTCGGCCTGCCGTTGGAAGGTGAACGTCACGTCCGCGCCGTCCTCGGCGAGCCGGAGCGCGGTCGCGCGTCCGATGCCACGGCTGCCGCCGGTGACCAGGGCCGCCTTGCCGATGAGGGGCAGCTTCATGCGGTTGCCGTCCTGTCTGCTCGTGAATGGGGGGACGGAATCGTCAGATGCGTTCCCGCTCGTCCGGCCGGCCGCTGCCCTCCGGCGTCGGCAGGGACGCCGCGGTGGGCGTGGAAACTGCGGCGGGGGTCGCTGCGGCGCTGTTTTTCGCCGACCGACGGGAACCGGCCCACTTTCGCATCACCGGCATTTCCAGCCAGTGGTAGAGCGCGAATGCCAGGGCCAGACTCACCGCCAGTGCGACGCTCACCGAGAGCAGACTCTGGCCGAGGCTGAGTTGCGTTTCGAAGCCCATCGTTGCGCGTACGGAAATGAGCACGATCTCGTGCACGAGATAGAAGGCGAAGGACGCCTCGCCCAGCCTGCGGAGCACCGGATGGGCGAGCCACGACCGGCCGCCACGGGATTCCGCCACCGTCAGGGCGCCGATCAGCATGGCCATCGGAATGGCGTTGATCGCGTCGAGGGTGTAGTAGAACGGCACGAACAGCCCGACCACGTAGCTGGCGGCGGCCAGCAGCACCGCCTTCGGCACGCCGAAGTTGATCCACCGGCCGGTCAGCACGATCCGGGCGACCAGGATGCCGAGCAGGAAGTCCAGCATCCGGGCCGGCGGGAAGATCAACAAAGCGTAGAAGGGGTACCTGGAGACCCCCTCCAGCATCGTCCCCTCGTAGCTGTCCGGGAACTTCGGCTCGGCCGGCAGCAGCATGGCCAGGCTGGGCAGGGCCAGGACGAGCACGCCGATGCCGGCCACCCACCACCAGAGCCGGTTGCCCGGGATGCGCTTGGCCAGCGGCAGCAGCAGGGGGAACAGCAGGTAGAAGAACAGGTCGACCGAGAGCGACCAGCTCGGACCGTTGCCCCCGCCGGGCTCCGGACGCCAGGCGTGCAGCAGGAACACGTTCAGCGTCGCGTTGAGCGCCGAGGTGGAGGCCGCCGCGTAGAGGAGCATGGCCAGGCAGAAGGTGACGATGTGGTTGGGGTACATCTTCAGGATCCGGCGGCGCAGGAACCGGCCGTAGCCCTCCCCGGGCCGGGCCGACCAGGTGAGCACGAAACCGCTGAGAATGAAGAAGAACGACACGGCCTCCAGACCGGCGCCCTGCGTCGCGGGTTTGAGCCACCGACCGACGGCGCTGTCCGCGGCGAAGAAACCGTAGATGCCGACATGGCAGGCGAAGACCACGAAGGCGGCGACAAACCGAGCGCCCGTTATCGAATCCAGGCGGCCACGCCGCACGACGTCTGTCCCGTGTTCCATCTGCCACCCCGGCTGTTCGTGTAGAGCGATTTCCGGCGACCCTGCGGAGACCGTTGGAGATCAGGCCGGTGTAGAGTCTGGCATCGACCAGGAAGCCGCAGTAAGTGCAATTGCTGTCCCGTCTAGGTCATGGCCTGAGGCGGTCATCCGGCGGGGTCGGCGTCCGCGCGCCGCCGCGCCTCCTTCCACCAGCCCGGGTGGTCCCGGTACCACGCCACGGTCTCGGCCAGCCCGCTGTCGAAGTCGACCTGCGGCACGAAGCCGAGCTGCTGGCGGATCTTGGTGTCGTCGAGGGAGTACCGCAGGTCGTGGCCCTTGCGGTCGGTGACGTACTCGATCGAGGAGCGGTCGGCGCCGCAGAGTCCGAGGATGCGTTCGGTGAGCGCGAGGTTGGTCAGCTCGCACCCGCTGCCGACGTTGTAGACCTCGCCCGCGCGGCCCTCGGTCAGCACCAGGTGGATCGCCCGGCAGTGGTCGTCGACGTGCAACCACTCGCGGACGTTGCGGCCGTCGCCGTACACCGGCACCCGCCGGCCCTCCAGCAGGTTCGTGACGAACCGGGGGATGAGCTTCTCCGGGTGCTGGTACGGCCCGTAGTTGTTGGTGCACCGGGTGATCGACACGTCCAGCCCGTGCGTCACCCAGTACGACCGGGCGACCAGGTCCGAGCCCGCCTTCGAGGCGGCGTACGGGGAGTTCGGCAGCAGCGGCCACTCCTCGGTCCACGAGCCCTCGGCGATCGACCCGTACACCTCGTCGGTGGAGACGTGCACGACGCGGGGCACGCCGGCGCGCAGCACCGCCTCCAGCAGGGTCTGGGTGCCCAGCACGTTGCTGCTGACGAAGGTGGCGGCCGACGCGACGGACCGGTCCACGTGCGACTCGGCCGCGAAGTGCACGACCGCGTCGTGCCCGGGCAGCAGCTCCGCCAGCAGCGGCAGGTCCCGGACGTCGCCCTGGTGGAACCGCAGCCGCTCGTGCCGGGCGGGGAGGTTGTCCCGGTCGCCGGCGTAGCTGAGCCGGTCCAGCACCGTCACCTCGACCGGGCCGGTGGCGTACCGGCCGTCCAGCAGGCTCCGGACGTAGTGCGAGCCGATGAAGCCCGCGCCCCCGGTCACCAGGATCCGCATCGCGGCCCTCCTCCTCTCCGGGTGGTCACGCATCGGCCGTGACCACGTCGACGATGTAGCGCCCGTACGGGGAGCTGGCCAGCTCGGCGCCGAGCCGGTGGCAGGTCTCCTGGTCGATGAAGCCCATCCGCCAGGCGATCTCCTCGATGCAGGCGATCCGGACCCCCTGCCGGTGCTCCAGGATCTGCACGTACTGGCCGGCGGCGGTCAGCGCGTCGTGGGTGCCGGCGTCCAACCAGACGAAGCCGCGCCCCAGCGGCACCAGCCGGGCCCGGCCCCGGTCCAGGTAGATCCGGTTCACGTCGGTGATCTCCAGCTCGCCGCGTTCCGAGGGGCGCAGGTTCTTGGCGATGTCGACCACGTCGTTGTCGTAGAGGTAGAGACCGGTGACCGCCAGGTTCGACCGGGGGCGGGCGGGTTTCTCCTCCAGCGACAGCAGTCGTCCCCGCGCGTCCAACTCGCCGACGCCGTATCGCTCCGGGTCGTGCACCCGGTAGCCGAAGAGGACGCAGCCGTCGACGTCGCGTACCTGCTGGCGGAGCAGGTCGCCGAAGCCGGGGCCGTGGAAGATGTTGTCCCCGAGCACCAGGGCCACCGGATCGTCGCCGATGTGCCGGGACGAGATGAGGAACGCCTCGGCCAGGCCACGCGGCTCGTCCTGCTCGGCGTAGCTCAGGTTCAGCCCGATCCGGGAGCCGTCGCCGAGCAGCCGCTGGAAGCTCGCCCGGTCCTGCGGCGCCGAGATGATCTGGATGTCGGTGATGCCGGCCAGCATCAGCACGGACAGCGGGTAGTAGATCATCGGCTTGTCGTAGACCGGGAGCATCTGCTTGGACATGCCGAGCGTGACCGGATGCAGCCGGGTGCCGTGGCCACCGGCCAGGATGATGCCCTTCATGAGTCCCTCTCCTTGGGGGTCAGCCGACGGCCGACCGCTCCCGACCCACCCGTGCCGAGTGGAGCCAGGAGACCGCGTCCATCAGGTCTTCGGTGCTCAGCCCGGCCAGCGTCGCGTCACGGGCCTCGGCCTCCGGCCCGGCCGGGTGGTAGATCGCCTCGCCCAGCCAGCGGGCCGTCTCCTGGGTGCGGGCCGTCCGTTCCCGACGCAGGCCGGTGAAGCGGGCGAACCGCTCGGCGAGCCGGTCCGCGGGGCAGCCGTCGAGCAGGTCGCCGAGGACGACCGCGTCCTCCAGGGCCTGGCAGGCGCCCTGCGCCGCGTACTGGAGCATGGGGTGCGCGGCGTCGCCGACCAGCACCACCCGCCCGTCGTGCCACCGGGCGACCGGGTCGCGGTCGCACAGCACCCAGGTCCGCCACCGCTCGCCGAGCTCCAGCAGCGCCCGGGGCCGCCCGGTCACCTCGGCGAACGCGGCGAGCACGTCCGCCCGGTCCACCGGCAGGCCGGCGACGGCGGCGGTGGCGGCGTCGTCGCGGGTGACGGCGAGGTTCAGCTCCCGGCCACCCGAGATCGGATAGTGCACCAGGTGCCACCGGGGCCCGGCCCACAGGCAGACCGAGCGCGGACGCAGCTCGGCCGGCACGGACGCCATCGGCAGCACCGACCGGTAGATCGTGTGGCCGCAGATCCGTGGCTCCCCGTCCCCGACGACCGCCCGCCGGACCACCGACCGGATGCCGTCCGCGCCGACCAGCGCGTCCGCCTCGACGCGCCCGCCGTCGGCGAGCAGGCAGGTCACCGACGCGTCGTCGGCGACGTGACCGACGACCGGGCTGGCCGCCCGCAGCTCGATGCCGTCCTCGGCCCGGCAGGCCCGCAGCAACGGCGCGTACAGGTCACCCCGGTGCACCACCGCGTACGGGTTGCCGAACCGCCCGCGGTACGCCGCGCCCAACGGCAGGACGGCGAGGAGCCGCCCGGACACCCCGTCGAGCAGCCGCAGGTCGTCGACGTGCACGGCCCGCCGCCGGACCTCGTCGCCCACGCCCAGCACGTCGAGGGCGTGGAAGGCGTTCGGCGCCAACTGGATGCCCGCGCCCAGCTCCTCGAAGGACGGGCTGCGTTCCAGCACCCGGACCAGGTGGCCGCGCCGGGCCACGGCCAGCGCGGTGGCCAGTCCGCCGATGCCGCCGCCGACGACGACGATGGTGGCCATCAGTCGACCTCCCCGCCGAGCAGCGCGCCGACCAGCCCGGTCAGCACGCTCATCCCGTCCGTGCTGAGCACCGACTCCAGGTGGAACTGGCAGGACCGGAAGGTCGGCCCGGCCAGCCCGTGCACCTGGCCGGTGCGGGGGTCCCGGCTCACCGCGACCTTGTCCGGCACCCCCGGGCAGGCCGCCTCGTCCGAGTCGGACAGCAACGCGAACGTGTTGTAGAAGCCCATCCGCACCGGCCGCCCGAAGAAGTCGATCTCCCGCTGGACGCCCTGGTTGGGACGTTCCCGCCGGTGGGTGTCGAACCCGAGCAGGGCGCCGAGCACCTGGTGGCTCAGGCAGACCGCGAGGAACGGCGTGCCGGTGTCGAGCAGCCGTCGCATGGTGGCCCGCAGCGTCCCGATCTTCGGGTCGCCGGTGTCCGTCGGGTCACCCGGCCCGGGACCCATCACGACCAGGTCGGACCCGTCGAGCGCGTACGGCTCGTCGAAGCGGCGCACCGCCACGTCGAGGCCGAGCGCCCGGAGCTGGTGGGCGAGCATCGAGGTGAAGGTGTCCTCGGCGTCCAGGATCAACGCCCGCCGCCCGGCCAGCGCCGGCACCCGGTACTCGGCGCCGGACGTGGACCGGTCCAGCCAGAACGCCGCCAGACCCTGGTTGCGTACGGCCAGCGCCCGACGCACCTGCGGGTGCCCGCCGAAGCCGCGGGCCGGGGCGGCCGGGGTCACCGCCATCCCGTCCGGGCCGGCGGTGACCCCGGTCGGCCCGGCGGTGACGCCCAGCGCCCGGAGCAGGCCCTGCGCCTTGGCCCGGGTCTCCGCCACCTCCGACGCCGGGTCGGAGTCGCGCACCAGGGTCGCGCCGACCGCGATGGCGAGCCGCCCGGCGGTGATCTCCGCCGTCCGCAACAGGATCGCCGAGTCCAGCGCGGGCCCACCCTCGGCGTCCCGGCCGAGCAGGGCGATCGCGCCGCTGTAGTAGCCGCGCCCCCACGGCTCGTGCCGCCGGATCACCCGGCAGGCGCTCTCCACCGGGCTGCCGGTGACGGTCGGGGCGAACATCGTCCCGCGCAGGATCTGGCGGACGTCGTGCGAGGTGCGGCCCTGGATGAGGTACTCGGTGTGGGCCAGGTTGGCCATCTCCTTCAGCCACGGCCCCAGCACCCGCCCGCCGTCGGAGGTGAGCTGACCCATCATCTTCAGCTCCTCGTCGAGCACCATGAACAGCTCGGCGGCCTCCTTGCCGTCGCCGAGGAAGGACATCAGGTCGGCCAGCGCCGGCCCGGTCGGCGGATAGCGGAAGGTGCCGCTGATCGGGTTCATGGTCACCGTCCCGGCGGCGAGACTGACGTGCCGTTCCGGGGTCGCGCCGACGAGGATGTGCTCCCCGGTGTACGCCACGAACGTCCAGTAGGCGCCCCGTTCGCCGGTCAGCAGCCGACTGAACAGGCTCAACGCCGAACGGGTCGAGAAGTCGGCGACGTCGGCGACGAACGCGCGCTTGACGACGAAGTTCGCGCCGAGACCGCCCCCGATCTCCTCGGACACCACCCGACGCACGATCGAGGCGTACTCGTCGTCGCTGACGTCGAACCGCGGGTCGGTGAGCGTGATCGGCACGTACGGCAGTCGCCGCAGCGCCTCCGCCAGCGGCAGGCAGCCCTGCTCGCGTACGGTCATCGCCAGCAGCGGGGCGCCGTCGTCGTGGCAGGCGAAGCCGCGCTCGGCGAGCTGCCGGTACGGCAGCAGCGCCAGCACGTCGTGCCGGGCCCCGCCGCCGGTCGGGCCGACCGGCGCGGGCAGGTCCGCCACGGTGGCCACCTGCGACACGTCTCCGACCAGGATCTCCACCCGGTCGCCGGTGACGGTCGGCCGGTGCAGCAGCGCGAAGGCCGGCGGGCGGGGGGCCAGCACCCGGTCGAGCAGGTCCGGCCCGCCGTCGGGGTGGGCCGCCCGGTGGCGGCCGGTCGAAAGCGTCACGTCGCTTCCCTTCGAGAGGTGGTCGTAAGGCGCGGCCGACAGGTCGGCGGCGTCGGCGCTCAGGCGAGCGCGGCGAGATTCGGCTCTCCCAGGTGGGCGAGGGCGGTGGCGGTGGGCAGGACCACCGAGCAGCGGGTCGCGGCGTAGTCCAGGGCCAGCCGGTGGTGCTCGGCGGAGAAGTCGGCCACCGCGTCGGCGACGAGGAACGTCTCGATGTCGTGGCTGAACGCCTCGACGGCGGTCATCAGACAGCCCACGTGGGCGTACACCCCGCAGATGATCATCTGGTCGCGTCCGGCGGCCCGTAGCCGGGGCAGCAGGTCGGTGCGCTGGAAGGCGCTGTACCGCCACTTGGTCAGCAGCACGCTCCGGTCGTCGGGGCGCAGCTCGTCGACGACCTGGCGGTGCTCGGGCGACGTGCTCATGCCCGGCCCCCAGAACGCCCCGAGCAGCCCGCGCTGCTCGGCGGACATGCTGCCCGGCTGCGCGGTGTAGAACACCGGCACGTCGAGCGAGCGGCAGCGCGCCAGCAGCGCCGCCGCGTTGGCGACCAGACTGCTCCCCGGCTCCTGACGGGCCGGGAACGGCCGCAGGAAGTAGCGCTGCATGTCGTGGACCAGCAGCACGGCCCGGCCCGGATCCGGGGCCCAGCCGGCGGTGTTGGCCGGCAGCTCCTCCGGCCGTGGCATCCGGTACGGGGCGATGGCAGGGATCGACACAGTGGTTCCCTCTCGGATCAGGAGGCCGGTCAGCGCCCCAGGGCGGCGCCGCCGTCGACGTACAGGTCGTGCATGGTGATGTGCCGGGCCCGGTCGGAGAGCAGGAACAGCACGGCGTCCGCGACGTCCGACGGGTCCGCGAACCGGCCCAGGGGGATCCCCACCCGGTACTCGGCGAGCACCCCGGCCAGGGAGTTCGTCGGCCCGCTCTCGTCCCGCCACAGGGAACGCAGCATCGGGGTGTCGGTCGAGCCGGGCGCGACCACGTTGCACCGCACGCCCGCTCCGGCCAGCTCCAGGCCGAGGTTCTTGGTGAACGCCACCGCCGCCGCCTTCGCCGCGCCGTACGCGCCCATCTGCATGCGGGGCACGCCGGCGGCGTTGGAGGCGATGGTGACGATCGCGCCCCGGCCACGCCCGACCATCCGGGCCGCCACCTCGGAGGAGACGTTGACCACCCCGCCGACGTTGACCGCGAGGGTCTCCGACCAGTCCCGCTCGGTGAGGTCGAGCGTCGGGGCCGCCCGCAGCACGCCCGCGCCGTTGACCAGCAGGTCGACCGGGCCGAGCTGGCGTTCGACGTCGACCACCGTGGACCGGACCTGGGCCCGGTCGCTCACGTCGGTGACGAACCCGGTGACCGGCAGACCCCGCCCGGCCGCGACCCGCTCCACCTCGACCAGTCCCGGCTTGTGCAGGTCCAGCGCGGCGACCGTGGCGCCCGCGTCGGCCAGCGCGCGGACGACCGCCGCGCCGATGCCGCCGGCCGCGCCGGTCACCACCGCCACCCGTCCGGCGAACTCCATGTCCATTCCCAACCCCCCTGTCTGTACGGAACGGCGTGGCGGCCTCAGGCCCACCAGGCGGAGACGACGTCCACGGCCTGCGGCAGGTTCAGCCGCGGGTCGCAGAGCGTCGTGTACGGCTTGTCGGGGACCTCGTCGGCGCGCCAGCGGCACTCGGCGACGTCGTTGGGCGTCGCCTCCAGGTGGACCCCGCCGGCCAGGCCGTGCTCGGCCAACATGACGTCCTGGAATCCCTCGACCTCCCGCACCAGGGCGCCGACCAGGCGGACCTTGCGGCCGTCGGCGGCCCGGACCGTGTTGCCATGCATCGGGTCGCAGAGCCAGACCACCGGGTGCCCGGCCCGCCGGACCGCGCGGACCAGCGGCGGCAGCGCCGTGCGGACCAGGTCCGCGCCGAACCGGGCGACAAGCGTCAACCGGCCCGGCTCGCGGCCCGGGTCCAGCGCCGCGCACAGCCGCACCAGCTCGTCGGCGCCGATGCTCGGGCCGACCTTGCAGGCGACCGGGTTGACCACCGCGGCGAGCAGCCGGACGTGCGCGCCGTCGAGCTGGCGGGTCCGGTCCCCGATCCACGGCAGGTGGGTGGAGGACAGGAACAGCCCGCCACCGGGGGCGCGACGCAGCAGCGGGGCCTCGTAGTCCAGCAGCAGCGCCTCGTGGCTGACCCAGACGACCGACTCGTCCGGCAGGCCCGGCACGTCGGCGCCGCGACCGGCGTCGGCCAGGTGGGCCAGCACCGACCGGGCCAGGTGGTGGCCGGCGCGCAGCCGCTCCGGGTCGGGCGTCCGCTCCCCGGGACCGGTGCCGTTGACCATCGGACCCCGGTAGGCGGGCAGCTCCCGGCCCTCGACCAGCTCGGTGGGCGACGAGCGGGGCTTGGCGAACTGGCCGGCCAGCCGGCCGATCCGCGCCACCGGGCGTTCGCAGTGATCCCGCAGCACCCCGGCGAGCGCGTCCAGCATCCCCACCTTGGCCCGCACGTGTTCCGCGCCGCACTCGGCCGGGTCCTCGGCGCAGTCGCCGGCCTGCACGACCCGCATCCGGCCGGCCGACACCTCGGCGAGCAGCGCCCGCAGCCGGGCCACCGACCCGGCGTCGACCAGACCCGGGCCGGTGGCCAGGTCCGTGTGGACCCGCGCCAGCGCGACGGGGTCCGGCCACCGGGGCTGCTGGGCGGCCGGCGGCGACAGCCACCGCCGGACCTCGGGCCCCGGCCGCGCCGGGTCCCCGGGGAACCGGTGACGTTCCTCGGCGACCAGCGGGCCACCGCCGGCGCTCACCGGGGCCGTCCCGGACGTCGGGGCGTACGGTCACCGGGCCCGGTGACCCGGCTGTTGGACCGGCGGACCCAGGGTCGCGCCGGACGTCGACAGGTGGCGCTCATCGGTCACCCGCGTCCCCACCCGGCCGTCTCCGGCCACACCCGGGTGACCCGACGGACGGCGTAGTCCCAGTACGAACGGACGGAGAGGTCGGCGTAGACGAAGTCCCGTTTGCCCCGGACGTCGGTGTCCGTGGACCAGGCGTACGGGTGCCCGCTCTGCTCGGCCAGCAGTTGCAGGCGGCAGGCCCGCTCCAGCACCTGGGCGAACACGGCGGCGTGCCGGACGCTCCGGCCGACCACCACGCCGCCGTGGTTGCGCAGCAGGACGGCCTCGTGGTCGCCGAGCGTCTTCGCGATCGCCTCGCCGGTGGCCTGGTCGAGCACCGTGTTGCTGGTCTCGGTGAACAGGCCGAGCCGGTCGACGAAGTACGCCCCGTCGTGCGAGACCGGGCGCAGCGGCAGATCCGTCGCGCCGAACACCAGCGTGTGCGGGGCGTGGCTGTGCACGATGCCGTTGACGTCCGGGCGGGCCCGGTAGATCGCCTGGTGCAGGGGCAGCTCCGGCGGGGCGAGCGGATCGACCGGGTCACTGGCGTGGATCGAGGCGGCCACCACCTGCTCCGGCGTGGCCTCGTCGAAGCCGCAGAGCGCGTTCTTGATGTAGAAGGTCCCGGCGCCGGGCATCCGGGCGGAGATCTGACCCTGGTTGAAGTCGTCGTGACCGTCCAGGGACAGCATCCGCGCGCCGAGCGAGATCTGGGTCGCCAGCCGCGGCGGCACCCCGCCGTCAGTACGGCGAGCGCTGCTCATCGTCGCTCTCCTCCTTGGGTCCGTCACCTCGCGGGACGGGTCGGGAACTCAGCAGGTCGTCGTAGACGTCGTGCGCCCCGTACAGGCCGGGGGAACGCCCCACCGCCCAGCGGGCCGCCGCCACGGCGCCGGTCGCCGCCGCGTCCAGGGCGTGCACCTCGTGCCGGACGGTGAGGGTCTGGGTCGGCCAGCTCAGCCGGAGCTCGTGGTCGCTGACCGGCCCGCCGGCCCGCAGCGAGGCGACGTCCGAGGGGTCCCGGCCGGTCAGCTTCCGCCACCGGTCGGCCAGGGCGACGCCGGTGGCGCTGGGTCGGTGGGCCTTGGTCGCCGGGTGCCGTTCCCACACCGCCGCCTCCGGGCCGGCGTCGGCGGGGTGACCGGCGAGCAGCTCGGCGAGCCGCTCCACCACCCGGGTCTGGAGGTAGTTGCCGAGGGAGAGGTTGGTGGCCCGGACGACGGCCACCCCGCGGGCCAGCTCGGCCAGCCGGACGAGCTGGTCGGGTCGCAGGTCCGACACGCACTCGACGAGCGGCGTCCGCAGCTCGGCGCAGGCGTCCAGGACCCGGTCGGTGGCCGGCGGCGCGGCACAGTCGACCAGGACGTCCGGTGGGCGGGTCCGCCAGGCCGCCGGCTGCCGGCTGTCCAGGGGCCGGACCCGCAGGCCCTCGGCGACGCAGCGCCGGGTGACGGCCGCGCCGAGGCGACCCGCCCCGACGACGCCGACGACCGGCCCGTCCGGTCCGGCCCGCTCAGGCACTGACAGCGCCCTGGAGGTTGTCGGCGATCAGCGCCACGATCCCGTCCACGGTCTCCAGGCGCCGGCTCTCCTCCTCCGGGTCGAGGTAGACGCCGATCTCGTTCTCGATCGCGTCGATCATCCGGATGTAGGACAGCGAGGAGTAGCTCACGGCGGGCAGCGAGCCGTCGGCGCGGGCCAGGTCCTGCTCGCTCAGGTCACCCTCGGCGGAGGCGACGATGATGCGGACGACACGGGAACGCAGCTCGTCGGGCTGGACGTTCGACATGGATCGGGTCTCCTTGACAGGTCTGCGGGCACGGGGTGTTACGCGGGAACCTGCGGCTGCTCGAAGAGCCGGCGCAGCTCGGCCATGGCGGGCTTGCCGGTGGAGCCACGGGGGATCTCGGCGACGACGCGCAGCAGGGTGGGCACCTTGTGCGCGGCGAGCTGCCCGGCGACCTGCCGGCGTACCGCGCCGGGGTCCAGGGACGCGTCGCCGGCCAGGACCGCGCCGAGCGCGCCGTCGCCGTGCCGGTCGGGGACCTGGAGGACCACCGCGTCCCGTACGCCGTCGGCGCGCCGCAGCGCCTCGGCGACCTGGACGGCGTCGACCTTCCGGCCGCCGACGTTGACGAGCTGGCTGAGCCGGCCGGTCAGCACCAGACTGCCCCGGTCCAGGTAGCCCAGGTCGCCGGTGCGGTAGTGCCCGTCGGCGGTGGTCCTGCCGGCGAGCACCCCCGGGGCGTTGAGGTACCGGGTGCCCATGGAGGGGCTGCGCACCTCGATCGGGCCCGGCTCGCCGTCCGTGCCGGCCCGCAGCGAGACCCCGGGCAGCGGCTGACCGAGCCCCGGGTCGTGCCCCGGGTCGGCGGCGAAGGTCAGCGGGCCGGCCTCGGCCACGCCGTAGTAGTTGTGCACCGGCACGCCGGTCAGGTCGGTGAACTGCCGCCGGGTCTGCCCGCTCAGCGGGGCGGCGGAGGAGACGGCCACCCGGAGCAGCCGGAACGCGTCGCGGTCGGGGGCGCGACGGGCCAGCGACTCGTAGAGGGCCGGGAAACCGACGAGCCGGGTCGCCCGGCTCCCGGCCAGCGTCCGGGCCACCCGGGTCGCGGTGGGCAGACCCCGTCCCAGGTGCAGTCGCGCGCCGGTCAGGAAGGCGGCCAGCAGCGAGGTGTTGAACGCCAGCCCGTTGGAGAGCGAGGCGAAACAGGCGATCGAGTCGGCGCCGGTCAGGCCGGTCCCCTCGGCCCAGCCCAGGGCGGCGCGGTGGACCGCCTGGCCGGAGAACTCGATGCACAGCGGGCGTCCGGTCGACCCGGAGGTGAAGCGGCACACCTCGGTCCGGTCGTCCAGCTCGGGGCGGTCCGGTCGCGCCGGGAAGGCGGCCACCCCGAACCGGCGCGACGTGCCCCGGGGCGTGGCCGTCTCCGGCAGGGGTTTGTCCGTCTCGTGCAGCAGCAGGTCGAGCCCGCAGTCGGCGACGACCGCGGTGGTCTCGTCCGGCCCGCTGGTGCTGTCGATCAGGAAGGGCACGCAACCGGCGCGCAGCAGCGCCAGGTACAGCACCACGTAGTCGGCGGAGTTGCCGGCCAGCAGCCCGACCCGGGCCGGGCCGGCCGACGGCAGGACGGCGGTCAGCTCCCGGGCCGTCGTGTCGGCCAGCGCGGCCAGCTCGCGGTACGTCAACGACGTCTGGTGGTCGGTGACCGCGACCCGGTCGCCGTGGCCGCGCAGCGCCGTGGAGATCAGTGAGGTCAGCACGGGGATCACCTCTCGTTGTGGGCGTAGGCCGGGTGCAGCCGGTCGAGCTTCACCGCGGCCGGCCCGGGGTTGCCCAGCAGGACCGCGTAGAGGACCTCGTGGGCGGCGGGGATCCCGGCCAGCGCCCGCCAGCGGCCGGCGTCGAACCCGCCGATCGCGGTGACGCCGATCCGCGCCTCGGCCGCGCCGAGGTAGAGCAGGTGGGCCAGGGCGCCGGCGCGCAGCAGCACGGTGTCGAGGCCGGGCGGACCCGACCGGACCAACTCGGCGCGCGGCGCGTGCAGCAGCACCACGGCCGCCGCGTGCCGCAGGTGGTACTGGCCCATGCACACCCGGACCAGCTCGTCGTCGTCCGGCGGGGTGGTCCGGTGGTCGGCCCACGGCCCGGCGCCGTGCAGCGGGTAGCTGCCGGGCGGGCAGCCGGTGACCCGGCGGGCGACCAGGGTGGCGCTGAGCCCGGTGTCGTGCCCGAGGTCGGTGGCGAGCGGGGTGCGCAACGCGGCCAGCGTCCGGGCGAGCGCGGACCGGGCCAGCGGGGTGGCGGCGAAGTCCTTCGCCGAACGTCGGCGCGCGGCTAGGGTGGTCAGCGGCTCCGCCTCCGTCGTCAGGTCCGTCGGCGGCGCGGCGGCCACCTCGGGCAGCAGGGGGCGGGTGCGTACCGGCCGCCCGGCGGTGGGCCGCCGCCGGGGCCGGTACGCGTCAACCGACCGCCAGCACTCCGCCTCCAGCCAGAAGCTGGGCTTGTCGCCGGAGCCGGCCTTGCGGCCGTCCACGCAGCTCCACGTGTCCGCCTCGACCTGCGGGGCGTCCGGCCGGCGGGCCCCGAGCACCAGCACGCTGTGCAGGAAACGGCAGGTGGCGCCGAGGTTCAACAGGCTGGCCAGTCCGCTGTCGGGCAGGTGGGTGCGCAGCTCGGCCCGGTCGCAGGACTCGGTGGCCAGACAGAGCAGGTGCACCGCCAGGTGGGCGGTGTCGAACTGGGTGTAGAGGTAGCCCCGGTTGCCGTACTTGCGCATCGACAGCCAGGGGCGGGCGACCGTGAGCACCAGCGCCTCGCCGGCCGCCGGGACGGTCAGGCCGGCGTCCTCCACGGCCTGCGCCACGGGCGCGCCGACCCGCGTCAGTTGGCAGTTGCGGCGCACCGCGTCCAGCGCGTAGACGGCCGGCCCGTCCGCGCCGGTCACCACCGCGTAGTGCTCGTACGGGTAGAGCGCGCCCGCGGAGGGCGCCGAGCAGCCACCTGTCGGGGATCCGACGCCGGCCGACTCGAACAGGCGCAGCACCGGGGTGAGCTCGGCGGGGACGGTGATCGGCGCCGGCTCGGCCTCGTCGGCCGAGGCGGCGAAGACCAGCATCCGGTCCCAGAAGCGCGCGACGTCCGCCGTGGGCCCGACGGGGCCGGTGGCGGTGGCCTCCCGGGTCCCGTCCTGCACGGATGGCCCGGTGCTCATGACGTGCATGGATCCGTTCACCCGCTCACTCCTCGCATCATTCTTCTCAGCCCCAGATCCGGTCGCTGTCATTGCGAACCCTGGCGGAAGTGCCCCCGATGTCGATCGTCGACAAGTGCTGCCGGTCATTTGGGGGATAGTGGGCCGGTCTTTCAGCGGACCGACCGGGCACGCAACCCGAACTAGATTTTTTCCCACAACTTCGATTTCATGTAGATCTATTGGTGGCCCGTGGCGGTCATGGCCATGGGCGGACACACTGATCCGGGGGAAGCAGTGACAGCGAAAGAGACCGGGTTGGACGGAAGCGGTGCCTGGGGCGCGCTCGTCCAGCTGCTGAGACAACAGCACGAGACGCTCCAGGCCGCCTCGGAGCGCACCAGCTCCGCGCTCGCCCAGCTTTCCGCCCTCTCGCTCTGCGCGTTGGCGAGCGAGACCGACAAGGCGGACATCGAGGAGGTGACCGACCAGGCCCAGATCGCCGACGTGCTGGACAAGGTGGCCCTGCTGGCCACCGAGGAGATCCTGGTGATGCATCCGACGTCCCTGCGCGCGGGGCTCACCGACGGCCTCGGCCGCAACCGGGCCGCCCGGGAGCGGGGGGTGGAGATCCGGACGATCTACCAGGCGCCGATCAGCGACAGCGTCCGTACGCTGGCCCACGTTCGGCGGCTCGTCCGGTCCGGGGTCCAGGTGCGGCGCGCGCCGTTGATCCCGTTCTGCCTGGTGGTGGTGGACGACCGGCTCGCCCTGGTGTCGTCGCCGGAGCCGGTGGACCCGGTCACCCACCTGCTGCTGGTCCGGCGGCCGGACGTCATCCGACTGCTGCGCCGGGTCTTCGAGTTCTGCTGGGACAGCACCATCGAGTTCCTGTCGTCCACCGCGGAGGGCGCGGACGGCGGCCCGGGCGGTGGTGACCCGCCGGCGGCGCCCGGGGTGGAGCCGCCGCCCTTCCCCACGCTGGTCGGGTCGGTGCCGCGGCTGACCAGCCAGCAGTTGGTCGTGTTGCGGCTGTGGGCCAGCGGTCGGCCGGACACGATGATCGCCCGCGAGTTGCAGGTGTCGTCGCGCACATTGCGGCGGATCATCTCCACCCTGCTGCGGCGGCTCGGGGTGAGCACCCGGTTCGAGGCCGGGATGGTGGCGGCCCGCATGCAGGGCCTGATGGATCCGCCCCGGACCTCGGTGCGACCGCTGTGATCCCTGCTGGTGGCCGGTTTCCTGCGAGTTGGGATTCCTGATTTCCGCGCACGTTTATCGTCGGGAGAGGCAGTTAACAACCCCTTGACAGATCGACGTGCAGGAGTGTTGCATGGGCACGCCCGGGTGCCGCCAAGGTCGCCCGGCGCTCCTCGGGGAAGCTGATTGCCCCGGCATACCTCATCCGCAGAGTCAGGAGCGCCATGCCTTTCCCACCCCTCGTGAAGCAGAGCGACGGACTCAGTGACTCTGAAGTGCGACGACAGGCGCACCAATTGATTCATCCCGATATCACTTCTGCTGGCCAACGGCGGATGAACAACAGCCGGGTCCTGGTCGTCGGGGCGGACGAGGTGGAGGCTCCGGCGCTGACCTTCCTCGCCGACGCCGGGATCGGCACGTTGGGCATCGTCGACGACGCGACCCTGGAGCCGTGGGACCTCCCGGCCCGGGGCCACGAGGACCTGCCCGGCGCGCGCTCACGAGGCGCCGCCTGGCAGGACCACCTCCGGACCGGTCACCCCGGGTTGGCCACCGTCCTGCACGACACGCCGCTGACCCCGGCCGACGCGCTGACCGTCGTCGACGGGTACGACCTGGTGTTGTGCGCCAGCGAGGACCCGGCCCTGTGCTACCTCGTCGACGACGTCTGCGCCCGCCTCGGCAAACCGTTCGTCTGGGGCGGTCTGGGCCGCCGGGAAGGCACGGTCGGCGTGTTCTGGGAGGAGCACGGCCCCACGTACCGGGACCTGTACCCCGACCCGCCCCGGCCCTACTTCCGGGGCATGGAGGGGGTGTCCAGGCTGCTCGCCCACTGGGTCGCCCTGACGATGGCGACCGAGGCCGTCAAGCTCCTCACCGGCCAGGGCGAACCCCTGGTGGGGCGGGTGACGACGTACGACGTGACGCTCGGGGAGTACGCGGTGACCCCGCTGGCGCGCCGCGCCGACACCCGGCGGCCCACCGAGCTCACCGCCAACGAGCCCTACTTCGGGCTGCTCACGCCGGCCGCCGCCGAGGCCGCCCGGACCGGGACCATCTCCGTGGAGGAGCTGCGGGACCTGCTCGACGGGCCGGCCCCCGTCCACCTGGTGGACGTCCGGGAACCGGACGAGCACGCGCTGGTCCGGCTGCCCGACTCGGTGCTCGTCCCCAAGCGCGAGTTCCTCGACGGCGACGCCGCCGCCAGCCTGCCGACCGACCGCAAGGTGGTGCTCTACTGCCGGATGGGCATCCGGTCCGCCGAGGCGCTCGCGAGGGTGCGCGCCCAGGGCCACCCGGACGCCGTGCACCTCGGCGGCGGCATCATCGCCTGGGCCCAGCGGATCGACCCGAGCCTGCCCACCTACTGACCTCCGCGGCCCACGGCCCCGCCCGCTTTCGACCCAGCGAGGACACCATGACACGCATGCCAGCACGCACCGCGCTCGTCACCGGAGCGGGGCGGGGCATCGGCCGGGCCATCGCCGAACGCCTCGGCGACCGGGGCATGACGGTGGCGGTGCACTACGCGTCCGACGACACGGCGGCCAAGGAGACGGTGGCCGCCGTGGTGGCACGGGGCGGCCGGGCGTTCCCGGTCCGCGCCGAGCTGGGCCTGCCGGGAGACGTCGACACCCTGTTCGCCGCCCTCACCGAGGGGCTACGCGAGCACACCGGCGACACCGGGCTCGACGTCCTGGTCAACAACGCCGGCATCGGCTGCCGGGGCGACGTCTCCCAGCTTACCCCGGAGGCGTTCGACCGGGTGATCGCGGTCAACGTGAAGGCCCCGGTCTTCATCGTGCAACGGGCGCTGCCGCTGCTTCGGGACGGCGGTCGCATCGTGAACGTCTCCTCGATGGCCACCCGGGTCGCCCATCCGGAGATCCTCGGGTACGCGATCAGCAAGGGCGCCCTGGACATGCTCGCCCCCAACCTGGCCAGACAGCTCGGCCCCCGGGGGATCACGGTCAACACCGTGTCCCCGGGGCTGATCGACACCGAATTCCACGGCGACCGGCTGCGCGGGCGCCCCGAGGCGCGGGCCGAGGCCGCCGCCCAGCCCGCCGTCGGCCGGCTCGGCGAACCCGCCGACGTGGCCGACGTGGTCGCCTTCCTCGTCTCCGCCGAGGCCCGCTGGATCACCGGCGAGCGGCTGGAGACGTCCGGCGGCGCCCGGCTGTGACCGTACGGGTCACCGGCCCGCGCCCGACTCAACCCCCTCCCTCCACGCCCACGGCGGGCTCCCCGCCGTCCTGACCACCGGGATCGAGACATGCGCCTGAAGGACGTCCACATCGCGTCGATCGGAGTCCACCTCGGTCGCTCGGTCGACCTCGCCGAGGCGGTCGCCGCCGGTCGGTACGACGAGGCCGAGTACACCGCCAACGGGCTTGTCCGGGCCGTGGTGGCCGAGGACGAGTTCCCCGCCGACATGGCGGTGACCGCCGTCCGGCAGGCGATGGACCGCTGCCCGGTGGACCCGGCCGACATCCGTCTCATGCTGCACGCCAGCCTCTTCTTCCAGGGGCAGGACATGTGGACCCCGGCCTCCTACATCCAGCGGTACACCATCGGCGGCGCCGCCCCGTCGATCGAGGTGGACCAGAAGAGCAGCGGCGGCACCGCCGCGCTCGGCCTGGCCGTGTCGTACCTGTCCAACTGCGACCCCGACTCGGCGGTGCTGATCACCACCGCGGACCGGTTCGGCGAGCCCGGTTGGGACCGCTTCCGCAGCGAGAGCGGGACGGTGATGGGCGACGGCGCGACCGCGACCGTGCTCACCCGGCGGCCCGGCTTCGCCCGGGTGCTGTCCACCGTGCTGACCGCCGACCCGACCCTGGAGGAGATGTACCGGGGGGACGGCTTCAAGACCGCGGCGCACAGCGGCGACAAGCCGATGGACCTGCGCCGGCGCAAGAAGGCGTTCATGCGGGGCCGGATGCTCGAACTGGAGCAGATCTCCCTCCGGATCGCCAGCGGCGTCGGCGACTGCATGCGGACCGCCCTCGAGGAGGCGGACACGAAGCTGGACGACGTCTCCCGGGTGGTGCTGCCCAACATCGGCCTGACCGTGCGCTGGTGGAGCGTGCTCAAGGAGATGGGCGTCGAGCGGGACCGCACCTCCTGGGACTGGGGCCGCACCATCGGTCACCTCGGTGCCGGCGACCAGTTCGCCGGCCTGGAACACCTGGTCCGGCAGGGCCAGGTGCGGCCCGGTGACCGGGTGGTGCTGGCCGCCAGCGGCCACGGCTTCAACTGGGGCGCGGCGGTCGTCGAGATCCTGGACACCCCGGACTGGGCCGCCACCCCCGCCTGACCGTCCGCCGGCCAGGGCGTCCGCCCGGCCCCGAACCGCCCGCCGGCCGCGGCGTCACCTGTCCGGTCCCGAAACCGCCCGCCCGGTCACGGCGTCCGCCTGCCCGGCCGGGCGGCACGTCCCGTCAACTCCGCCCGGAAGGGGCCCCCAATGCGTAGCAGGCAGGTCGAGGTTCTGGTCGTGGGAGGCAGCACCGTCGGCCTCTTCGCGGCGCTGTTCCTCGCCCGGCACGGGGTGTCGACCCTGTGCGTGGACCGGCACCCCGCGCCGCTGCGGCACCCACGCGC
Source organism: Micromonospora sp. WMMD882 (assembly GCF_027497255.1). Taxonomy (NCBI): domain Bacteria; kingdom Bacillati; phylum Actinomycetota; class Actinomycetes; order Micromonosporales; family Micromonosporaceae; genus Micromonospora; species Micromonospora sp. WMMD882. Next base: position 2,803,849 of record NZ_CP114903.1, on the reverse strand, counting down.
CATGGGCATCGGCCCCCGTACCGTGGAGCTGTTGCGGGAGGCGGGCATCGCCGACGCCGTCGACGCGGTCTGCATGGACATGTCCGGCAGCAACCTGCAGATGTTCTCGTCCCGGACGCTGGCCGAGGCCGACCTGGCCGCGCTGAGCGCCGCCGCGCCGCCGCGTACCCGCGACGTCGACCACGTCACCCCGCAGCATCTGCGGGGCACCTGCCCGCAGAGCCGCCTCGACACGGTGGTGCTCACGGCCGCGCGGGAGCACGGGGCGAGCGTCGAGTTCGACACCGAGCTGACGTCGTTCACCCAGGACGACGCCGGGGTGACCGCCGTCCTCACCGGCCCGGCCGGGCCGACCACGGTCCGGGCCCGCTACCTGGTCGCGGCGGACGGGGCCCGCAGCGCGGTCCGCTCGCGGCTCGGGGTCGGCGTCACCGGCCCGGGGCCGCTGGGCCGACCGGTAATCAGCGTGCTGTTCGAGAGCGACCTGGCGGCGATCACCGGCGGCCACACCTTCATCGTCTGCGACGTCACCCACCCGGACGCCCCGGGCGGCCTGCTGCCGGTGGACGGCGACCGCCAGTGGATCTACCACTTCTACCACGACCCGGCGACCGAGCCGGTCGAGGCGTTCACCCCGGCCCGCTGCCGGGAGCTGATCCGCACCGCCGTCGGTCAGGCCGACCTGCCGGTGGAGGTGGTCAGCGTCCTGCCGTGGCAGGCGCAGGCGACGGTGGCCGACCGGTTCCGGGTCGGCCGGGTCCTCCTGGCCGGGGACGCCGCGCACGTGGTGCCGCCGGTCGGGGCGTTCGGGATGAACACCGGGGTGGCGGACTCGCACAACCTCGCCTGGAAACTCGCCCTGGTCCTCGCCGACCGGGCCGGCGAGGAACTGCTGGACACGTACGAGGCCGAACGCCGGCCGGTGGCGCTCGCCGTACGGGAACAGGCCATGCTGCGGCTCGCCGACCCCGGCCTGCACTGGGCCCGGGGGGCCGAGGGCGCCGCCCGACGGGCCGCGGCCGGCGCGGTCAACGCCCCCGTGGTGCACCTGGGCTACCGCTACGACTCGGCGGCGGTGGTCAACCCGCAGCCGACGCCACCGTCCACCGAGGACGTCGGGCGGGCGCTCGACGGCGCGCCGGGCTCCCGGCTTCCCCACGGCTGGCTGGCGCCGGCCGGTCGGCGGGTCTCCAGCCTGGACCTGGTCGCCGGGCGGTTCACCCTGTTCACCGGGGCGGACGGCACGGCGTGGTGGGCGGCGGCGGCCGAGGCGGCCCACTGGTTCCCGGTCGGCCTGCAGGCGTACCGGGTCGGCCCGGGGCGGGAGGTCGCCGACCCGGACGGTTGGACGACGACAGTCGGCATCGGTGACCACGGCGCGCTGCTGGTCCGCCCGGACGGGTTCGTCGCCTGGCGCGCGACCACGGCGGACCCCGACCCGGCCGGCGCCCTGCGGGACGCCCTGGCGGCGCTGCTGCACGGCACGCCGACGCCCGGCGGTGCCCGGGTCGGCCCGCCGAAGCCCGACGCCGCCCGGGGCGGCCCGCCCACGCCCGGCGCCGGCCGGGGCACGTCGACGCTCAGCGCCGGGCGGGCCGGAACGCGGTAAGCGTGCCGCCGGCGGAACGCGGTAAGCGTGCCGCCGGCCGCGCCCGCTCAGAGGTTGCGGGCGATCACTACCCGCTGGATCTGGTTGGTGCCCTCGATGAGCTGCAACAGCTTCGCCTCCCGCATCCAGCGTTCGACCGGATGGTCCTGCACGTAGCCGTACCCGCCGAGGATCTGCACGGCGTCGGTGGTGGCGCGCATGGCCGTGTCGGTGGCGAACAGCTTGGCCCGGGCGGCCATCGCGGTCACGTGGTTGGGGTCGGCGCCCGCGTCCAACGCGCGGGCCGCCTCGCGGACGAGCGCGCGGGCCGCGGCGAGCTGGGTGGAGATGTCGGCGAGCAGGAAACTCACCCCCTGGAACTCGGCGACCGGCTGGCCGAACTGCTGCCGGCTCCGGGCGTACGCCAGGGCGTGCTCCAGGGCCGCGGTGGCCAGCCCGACCGCGCAGGCGGCGATGCCCAGCCGTCCCCGGTCGAACAGCCCGGTGGCGATCAGGAAACCCTTGCCGGGCCGGCCGATCATCCGGTCCGCCGGCACCCGGGCGCCGTCGAACACCACGGTCGCGGTCGGCGACGACCGGACGCCCATCTTGCGTTCCGGTCGCTGCACGTGCAGACCGGCCAGCCGCGCGTCGGCCAGCAGCAGGGAGAGGCCACGCACCCCCGGCCCGCCGGTACGGCAGAAGACGTTGTAGAAGTCCGCCTGGCCGGCGTGGCTGGTCCAGGCCTTCGTCCCGGTGACCGTCCAGTGGCCGTCCTCCCGGGTGGCCCGGCAGGCGATCGCCGACACGTCCGAGCCGGCCTCCGGCTCGGAGACGCAGTTCGCGCCGAGCAGGTCCCCGCCGAGCATCTCCGGGAGCAGCCGCTCCCGCTGCTCCGGGCTGCCGTGGTGGGCCAGCCCGTAACAGGACAGCACGTGGATGTTCACCGACTGGGCGACGCAGAGCCAGCGGCGGGCCAGGATCTCCAACACGGCCAGGTACGTCTCGTAGCTCTGCCCGCCGCCGCCGTAATCGACGGGGTAGGGCAGGCTCAGCAGGCCGGCCCGGCCCAGGGTGCGCAGCACCGCGCGGGGGAACTCGGCGCGTGCCTCGAAGTCGTCCGCCCGGGGCGCGAGCTCCTTGTCGGCCAGCTCCGAGGCGAGGTCGAGCAGGGCGTGAACCTCGTCGGCACGCCGCTGCGGGGCGGCTGCGGAATGGTCGGTTAATGCGACGTGTGGCATGGCGTTTCCGTTCCCGAAATGAGGCTGGCCGTCCCGTCGGGCGGCTGTGCTGGCGGATTCGCCGGCCGGGCGGCGGGACGCCCGGCGGGCGGACTCGAATGATTCCAGTCGCGGGATGCGCTGGCAACGCAGTGACCGTCGCCGGCCCGGCGCGGCGCCGGCGTGACCCGTGTCGGAGCAGGTGAAACGGCCTGTCCGGAAGGTGCGGCGCGATGTTGTCCAGGTGCGGCCAAGACCGTGAAGGGCCATCACCGAAGCTGTCTTCACGCGATGCCCTCTGCCAGAATTGTGCCGGCCGTGATGATCGGACGGCAACCGGAGGATGACTAACTCCGGTCAATGCTTCGAGGAGTTGACGTGTTGTCGGACAGTGACCTCGCCAACCCCGGATCGACTAATACGGGGAAGGGCGGAAGGGCTTCTGCTCGTTTGGACACATTGACCGGCGCGCGGTTCCTGGCCGCCTTTATGGTCTTTCTCTTCCACATCGCCACGCTGAGCGTCTTCGCGCCGGAGAGCTGGCTCGGCGGTTCGCTTCCCCTGCTGACCAGGACGGCCGGCGCGATCGGGGTCTCCTTCTTCTTCGTGCTCAGCGGCTTCGTGCTCACCTGGTCGGTCCGGCCGGGCGACACCTACCTCGGCTTCCTCCGCCGTCGGCTGGTCAAGATCTTCCCGAACCACCTGGTCACCTATGCGATGGCGATGCTCCTCTTCGCCGCGACCAGCACCGGGCCGGTCACCGCGCTGCTCAACGCCCTGCTGCTGCAGTCCTGGGCGCCCGACGTGGACGTCTTCCTCTCGGTGAACGGGCCGAGCTGGTCGCTCTCCTGCGAGCTGCTGTTCTACCTGGCGTTCCCGGTGCTGCTGCCGGTGGTCAGCCGGATTTCCGCCGACCGGCTGTGGCTCTGCGCCGGCGCGGTCGTCCTGGTGATCGCGGCCCTGCCGACGGCCGCCCACCTGCTCCTGCCGGCGGAGCCGACCTTCGGCGAGGTCTTCGACGGCACCATCCTCGAAGGCCAGTCGGTGCCCCGACTGTGGTCGCTCTACATCTTCCCACCGAGCCGCCTGCTCGACTTCGGGCTCGGCATGCTGATGGCCCGCATCGTGCTCAGCGGGCGGTGGATCCGGCTCCCGGTCACCGCGGCCGCGCTGCTCACGGCGGGCGGGTACCTCCTCGGCACGGTCACCCCGATGACGTACACCGTCGACGCGGCCACGATCGTCCCGCTGGCGCTGCTCATCGCGGCCCTGGCCGTCGCGGAGCGGGGCGACGGGGTGGCCGCCCCGCGCGGCGGCGTCCACCGGCGGACCGTCAGCGGCTGGTTGGGCCACCCCGTCATGCGCCGGCTGGGCGAGCTGTCCTTCGCGTTCTACCTGGTCCACGAGCTGGTCCTGATCCTGCTCCGGGCCGGTGTCGGCTTCGACCGGCACCTCTCCACCACCGGCGGTCTGCTGCTCGCCCTGTGCGGCCTGCTGCTCAGCGTGGGACTGGCCTACCTCCTGCACACCTTCGTGGAGCTGCCCGCCGTACGCCGGTGGGGTCGGTTCCGGCGCGTCCTGCCGCCCACCGCAGGCCCGGCGGGCGACGACGCCCGACCCCGGCCGGCCCGCTGACCCACCCCCGCCCCTCACCTCGACCTCTGGGAGTTCCCGTGCGGATCCTTTTCGTCACCGGCGGCAGCCCGGCCACCGTCTTCCCGCTGGTGCCGCTGGCCACCAGCGCGCGCAACGCGGGACACGAGGTCTTCGTCGCCTCCATCGAGGAGACCATGCCCGCCATCACCGGCGCCGGCCTGCCCGCCGTCCGCCTGTCGGCCACCCCGATCCGCCGGTTCATCACCGCCGACCGGTCCGGCACGCCGGTCCCCGAGCCGACCGACCCGGACGACCACATGCGCTGGATCGGGTACGGCTTCGGCCGCCTCGCCGCCGCCTGCCTGCCCCCGTTGCTGGAGCTCTGCCGGGACTGGCGTCCGGACGTCGTGGTCGGCGGCTTCCTCAACTTCGCCGCGCCGCTGCTGGCCGCCCGCCTCGGCGTGCCGTACGTGCGGCACTCGTGGGACACCGGTGAGCCGCCGGTGGTGGACGTGGCCGCCGAGCAGGAGCTCGCCCCGGAGCTGGCGGAGCTCGGACTGGCCGGGGTACCCGCCGCCGACCTGTGGATCGACATCTGCCCGCCGAGCCTGCGTCCGACCGACGCGCCGGCGGCCCAACCGATGCGGTACGTGCCGGCCAACCTCCAACGTCCGCTGGAACCCTGGATGTACCGCCGCGCCGGCGCCCGCCGGGTGTGCGTGACCGCCGGGACGAAGGTCGCCCCGGACAACTTCTACGACTACCTGGTGGACCTGGTCGGCAAGCTCGCCCGCCTGGACGCGGAGGTGGTCGTCGCGGCGCCGTCGGCGGTCGCCGGCGACCTGTCCGAACGGCTCGGGGTACGGGTCGGCTGGCTGCCGCTGGACGTGGTCGCCCGCACCTGCGACCTGGTCGTGCACCACGCCGGCGGCGGCACCGCGCTCACCGCGATGGCCTGCGGCGTGCCGCAGCTCCTCGTGCCGAACATGCCCAAGCTGCTCGCGCCCTCCCGCCGCCTGGCCGAACACGGCGCGGCGCTGATGCTGCTGCCGGGGCAGGACACGCCCGAGGCGTTGACCGCGGCGAGCGAGGAGCTGCTGACCACGTCGAGCTACCGCGAACGAGCGGCCGACCTGGCCCGGGAGATCGCCGGCCTGCCGTCCCCGGCGGAGGTGCTCGGCCTGCTGGAGAAGCTGGCCTGACAACGGAACGGGCCCGGCCGCGGTCGGCCCTGGACAGACGGCCGGCAGCGGACGTCATCACGAGAGGCGGAAGCAGTGACCACCTTCTACCACATCTGTTTCGTCGTCCCCGACATCAAGCAGGCCATGGCGGACCTCAGCCGGTCGGTGGGCGTCGAGTGGGGCGAGGTACGTGACGACGCGATCGGCCCCTGGGAGTACCAGATGGCGTTCTCGCAGACCGGATCCCCGTACTTCGAGCTGATCCAGGGCCCGGCCGGCAGCCCCTGGGACTCCACCCTCGGCGCCCGCTGCGACCACATCGGATTCTGGACCCGCTCGGTGGAGGAGAGCTCCCGCCGGCTGACCGAGCAGGGGATGCCCCAGGAGTTCAGCGGCTGCCCGTTCGGCCGGCCGTACACCTACCACCGGGTGGAGAGCCTGGGGGTGCGGCTGGAGATGATGGACGTGTCCCGCCAGCCCATGTTCCTGGCCTCGTGGAACCCCAACGGCCAGGTCATGCCCGCCTTCGACGCCTGAGACCGGGCCGGTCCGCCCGGCGCGCCGGGCGGACCGTTTCCGTCCCGCCCGGCACACCGTTTTCACACCCGGCACCACAAGCAGGCCCGACGGCCCACGTCGGGCGGTCGCGGACCCCGTCGCGCGCTCGCCGGGGACCTGAAACTCGGAGGTGGCTGTGCAGTCCGTCCTCGCTACCGTAACCGGCACGTCCGCGCTGCTCGCCACGACGCCCGGCCGTGGCCCGCTGGACGTCCTCGGTGTGCCCGGCCAGGTCAACCTCGACTACGCGGCGTCCGCGCCGTGCGCGGTCGCGGCGGCCACCGCGCTGGCCGAGCTGCTGCCCTGGTACGCTAGCGTGCACCGGGGCGCGGGCGCGCTCTCCCAGCGCTGCACCCTGGCGTACGAGGAGGCCCGGCAGGCCGTCGCCGACTTCGTCGGGGCCCGCCCCGACGATCTGGTCATCTTCACCCGGAACACCACGGACGCCCTGAACCTGCTGGCCCGGGCGTTGCCCGCCGGCGCCACGGTGATCACCTTCGAGGGCGAGCACCACTCGAACCTGCTGCCGTGGCCGGCGGGAACCGTCCGGCTGCCCGCTCCCGCGACCCCGGACGACGCGGTCCGCTCGCTGCACGCCGCGCTGACCGAGCTGACCCGCGGCAACGACACCCGTCCGCTGGTGGTCAGCGTCACCGGGGCGAGCAACGTGACAGGCGAACGCTGGCCGGTGGCCGTGTTGTCGGCCGTCGCCCGCCGGCACGGCGCCCGTACCGTGGTCGACGCCGCGCAGCTCGCCCCGCACGAGCCGATCGACCTCGACGAGCTCGGCGCGGACTACCTGGCGCTGTCCGGTCACAAGCTCTACGCCCCGTTCGGCGCGGGCGTGCTGGTCGGCCGGGGCGACTGGCTGGAGGCGGCGTCGCCGTACCTGGCCGGCGGCGGGGCGAGCGCCTACGTCGGCGCGGCCACCCACGACATCCGGTGGGCCGACGGGCCGGCCCGGCACGAGGCCGGCACCCCCAACCTGTTCGGCGCGGTGACCCTGGGCGCGGTGTGCGCGGCGTTGCAGGAAGCCGACCGCGCCGTGTTGCGGGCCCGGGAGCAGACGCTCCTGGCCCGCCTGCGGGAGGGGCTGACCGCCCTGCCCGGGGTGGCCGAGCTGAGCCTGTTCGGGCCGGCGGCGCCCCGGGTGGGCATCGTGTCGTTCGTGGTGGCCGGGATGGACTCCGCGCAGGTCAGCGCACGCCTGGGCCGGGAACACGGGATCGGCGTCCGGGACGGGCTGTTCTGCGCGCACCCGCTGAGCCGGCGGCTGCTGGCCGGGGCGGCGGCCCGCCTGGGTCGCCGCGACGTGCCACCGACCGCCGTCCGCGCCAGCATCGGGCTGGGCACCACCGCCGAGCACGTCGACCGCCTGGTGGCCGCGCTGGGCGAGATCATCGCCGACGGCGTACCGGCGGTCGTCCCGGTCCCCGCCCATCGTTCCTGCCGGCCCTGACCGGCCCTGACCCGTCACCCGACCCGGTCGGTCCGGCGGAACGGCGGGCCGGGCTCCTCGACCGGCACCCGTGCCAACCGGTCCGGGCAGCGCCAGCGCAGCCCACAGACGCAGTAACGGCCGAGCCGGCGCCGCGACCAGTCGCGACGGTGCCGCACCGCCAGCGGTACGGGTTTCGGAACGCGAGCCATCGGCGTGCCTCCCAACGTGGGGTGTTCCTCCAATCTGCGGCCGGGCGGTCGGGAGACGGAAGCGGTGGCGGGCCCCCGGCGGCGGTGTGGGGACGGCTGTCCGCCGGGTGATGCCGGGTGGGGCGGGTCGGCCGGTCGTGGCGGCCCTGTGACGGGCGGCCACCCGCCCCGTCACGCATGTCGGCCCGCGCCACGATTCCGAAAGCCCCTGCAAGTTTCGATGCTGCCGGGCCGGTCGAGGATCTCCGCCCCTGGTCGTTTCGGTGGGTCGTCCCATGTGGCTGGTCAGCCCAGCCGGTGAGCTGCGTCAACCGTCGACTGCGGCAGGCTGGGCCAGTCGGAGTTTCCGAAATGTTTCCGGAAATCGTTGACAGCGCCGCAGGGCGGTCCAGTACTTTCTACATCGACGGACCTCGACTCCGTCGGTTCGGGTCAGCCGGCCCGACCGGGCCCCGGCCGCCGACCACGGCGACCGGTGGGCGACCACCCCGCGCGTTGCTCGCAGGACGGTGGTCGGCGGTCATTGCCCAGACCGCCGACCACCCGCCGGGGCGGTGCCCGGCGGCGCGATGCCCGCCAGGTCGACACCGGCGGGCGTCCGCCGGCGAGGCCGCGCCCCACGGGCTGCCGCGAATGCGCAGAGTAGCCATCAGGACGCCTCACGTCTCCGTTCCCCACCCTTTGCTCTGCACCCCCCGACGCGACAGCGGCGTCGGACGAAACGGCGCGTCGGGGGGTGCAGAGCAAAGGGGCCGGAAGGGTGGTGAGGGGGACGGAGGGGCGGAGGCGAAGAAGGAGGAAGCGGAGAGGTGGCCGGCAGAGCCCTGGTGGGAGGGGCGTCCGTGAGGGGCGCCCGGGGCACGGGCGGCCAACCGGGGGCTGGCGGCCGGACGGTGGTCATCCGGCGTGCGGCGGGCGTGGCGAGCGGCGGCGCGGTGAGCGGCGGCGTGGCGACCGGCGACGCGGCGCTGATCCATGGGGAGATGCGCCCCGCGCGGGGCCGGGGACGGCGACGCCGCTGGTCGGCCGGGCGTCGTCCGACGACCAAGGGGTGGGCGGGACGCGGTGCGGGGGTGGGGGACAATGTCCGGGTGACATCTCCGCGTGAGCTGGTCCTGCTCGGCTCGACCGGGTCCGTCGGGACCCAGGCCATCGACATCGTGCGACGCGATCCGGACCGGTTCCGGGTGGTGGCGTTGGGCGCCGGCGGCGGAAACGTCGAGCTGCTCGCCGCCCAGGCGCTCGAACTGGGCGTCGAGGCGGTCGGGGTGGCCAAGGCGTCCGCCGCCCAGGACCTCCAGCTCGCCTTCTACGCCGAGGCGAGCCGGCGCGGGTACGCCACCGGCGACTTCCGGATCCCGAAGATCGTCGCCGGGCCGGACGCGATGACCGAGCTGGCCGCCTGGCCGGCCGACATCGTGCTCAACGGGGTGGTCGGCTCGCTCGGGCTCGCGCCGACCCTGGCCGCGCTGCGCGCCGGCCGTACGCTCGCGCTGGCCAACAAGGAGTCGCTGGTCGCCGGCGGCCCCCTGGTGAAGGCCGCCCAGACCCGGCCGGGGCAGATCGTGCCGGTCGACTCCGAACACTCGGCGCTGGCCCAGTGCCTGCGGTCCGGGTCGCGGGGCGAGGTGCGGCGGCTGATCGTCACCGCCAGCGGCGGCCCGTTCCGGGGCCGACGGCGGGACGAGTTGACGCAGGTCACGCCCGAGCAGGCGCTCGCCCACCCCACCTGGAACATGGGCCCGGTCGTCACCATCAACTCGGCCACCATGGTCAACAAGGCGCTGGAGGTGATCGAGGCGCACGAGCTGTTCGACGTGCCGTACGCCGACATCACCGTGACGGTGCACCCGCAGTCGGTGATCCACTCGATGGTGGAGTTCGTGGACGGCTCCACGATCGCCCAGGCCAGCCCGCCGGACATGCGGCTGCCGATCGCGCTCGGGCTGGGCTGGCCGGACCGGGTCGCCGGGGCCGCCACGGCTGTCGACTGGAGCGCCGCGCACACCTGGGAGTTTCTCCCGCTGGACGACGAGGCGTTCCCGGCGGTGGCGCTGGCCAAGGCGGCCGGGACGGCCGGCCGGTGCCGTCCGGCGATCTACAACGCGGCGAACGAGGAGTGCGTGGCCGCGTTCGTCGCCGGGCGGCTGCCCTTCCTGGGCATCGTCGACACCCTGGAGCGGGTGCTGGAGGCCGCCCCCGATTTCGACCAACCAGGTACCGTCGAGGACGTGCTCGCCGCAGAGTCCTGGGCACGCGCGCACGCGCGACAGATCATCGCGGCGTCGGTGGAAGGAGCTTGATGGCGTACCTGCTCGGGGTGGTGCTCTTCGCCCTGGCCATCCTCATCTCGGTAAGCCTCCACGAGGCGGGGCACCTGGTCACCGCCAAGGCCTTCGGGATGAAGGTGACGAAGTACTTCGTCGGGTTCGGCCCGACGCTCTGGTCGTTCCGGCGCGGCGAGACCGAGTACGGCGTCAAGGGCATCCCGCTCGGCGGCTTCTGCAAGATCGTCGGCATGACGCCGCAGGACGACGACGTCGACCCGGGCGACCAGCACCGGGTGATGTGGAAGTACCCGGTCTGGAAGCGGACGATCGTGATGTCCGCCGGCTCGGTCACCCACTTCGCGCTCGCCGTCGTCGCCCTCTGGCTGGCCGCCGTCTTCATGGGGCTGCCCAACCCCGACTACCCGACCACCGACGAGCAGGCCCGCAAGGAGCCCGCCGTGGTGGCGCTCGGCGAGTGCGTGGTGCCGGAGAACGCCATCCGGGCCTGCACCCCCGCCGACCCGCCGAGCCCGGCCGGCCAGGCCCAGCTCCGCGACGGCGACCGGATCACCTCCTTCAACGGCGCCCCGATCACCAACTACGGCGAGCTGCTCACCGCGCTGCGCGGCGCGACCCCGGGCAGCGCCGCCGAGATCGGGTACGTCCGCGACGGCCAGCCGGCCACCACCCGGGCCACCCTCGCCAGCACCCAGCGCCCGCCGCTGGACGACCCGGAAGGGCCGGTCGGCACGGTCGCCGCGCTCGGCGTCGGCCTGCGCCCCAGCACGCCCACCATGGTCACCTACGGCCCGGTGGACGCGTTCGGCGCGACCGCCGAGTACACCGGCAACATGGCCGTCGGCACGTACGAGGCGATGAAGCGCATCCCGCAGAAGGTCCCCGCCCTCTGGGCGGCGATCGGCGGCGGCGAACGCGACATGGACACCCCGATCAGCGTGGTCGGCGCCAGCCGGCTCGGCGGTGAGGCGGTCGCCAACGACGCCTGGGAGCTGTTCGTCCTGCTGTTCATCTCACTGAACTTCTTCATCGGCGTGTTCAACCTGCTGCCCCTGCTGCCGCTGGACGGCGGCCACATCGCCATCGCCTGGTTCGAACGGGTCCGGAGCTGGGCGTACGCCCGGTTCGGCCGCCCCGACCCGGGCCGCGTCGACTACCTCAAGCTCATGCCCGTCACGTACGCGGTGATCCTGGTCGGCGGCGTGTTCACGCTGCTGACCATCACGGCGGACGTCGTCAACCCGATCACGCTCTTCTCAAGGTGAGTGTTTGAAGTGACCGCTGTCAGTCTCGGTATGCCCGCCGTCCCGCCCCCGGCGCTGGCGCCCCGCCGCCACAGCCGCCAGATCATGGTCGGCCCGGTGCCGGTCGGCGGCGGCGCGCCGGTCTCCGTCCAGTCGATGACCACCACCCTCACGGCCGACGTCAACGCCACGCTCCAGCAGATCGCCGAGCTGACCGCCGCCGGCTGCCAGATCGTCCGGGTGGCCGTGCCCTCCCAGGACGACGTGGAGGCGCTGCCGACGATCGCGAAGAAGTCGCAGCTCCCGGTGATCGCCGACATCCACTTCCAGCCGAAGTACGTCTTCGCCGCGATCGACGCCGGCTGCGCGGCGGTCCGGGTCAACCCGGGCAACATCCGGCAGTTCGACGACAAGGTCAAGGAGATCGCCAAGGCGGCCGGTGACGCGGGCGTGCCGATCCGGATCGGCGTGAACGCCGGCTCGCTGGACAAGCGTCTCCTCACCAAGTACGGCAAGGCCACCGCCGAGGCGCTCGTCGAGTCGGCGCTGTGGGAGTGCTCGCTGTTCGAGGAGCACGGCTTCCGGGACATCAAGATCTCGGTCAAGCACAACGACCCGGTGGTGATGATCCGGGCGTACCGGCAGCTCGCCGAGCGGTGCGACTACCCGCTGCACCTCGGGGTGACCGAGGCCGGTCCGGCCTTCCAGGGCACCATCAAGTCGGCGGTGGCGTTCGGCGCGCTGCTGGCCGAGGGGATCGGCGACACCATCCGGGTCTCGCTCTCCGCCCCGCCGGTCGAGGAGATCAAGGTCGGCAACCAGATCCTGGAGTCGCTCGGCCTGCGCGAGCGTGGCCTGGAGATCGTCTCCTGCCCGTCCTGCGGCCGGGCCCAGGTGGACGTCTACAAGCTCGCCGAGGAGGTCACCGCCGGCCTGGAGGGGCTGCCGGTGCCGCTGCGGGTGGCCGTGATGGGCTGCGTCGTCAACGGTCCGGGCGAGGCCCGCGAGGCCGACCTCGGCGTCGCCTCCGGCAACGGCAAGGGCCAGATCTTCGTCAAGGGCAAGGTGGTCAAGACCGTCCCCGAGGCGCAGATCGTGGAGACCCTGATCGAGGAGGCGCTGCGGATCGCCGACGAGATGGGCGCCGAGCTCCCGGACGACCTGCGCGACCTGCTCCCCGGCCCGACCGTCAGCGTGCACTGAGTCGGGCGCAGTCGTCGGCTCGACCGGCGCGAGGCGGGGTGCGTCTGGCAGGCTGGTACCCGTGCTGACGGTGCCGGTGCGGCAGTTGGGCGAGTCGGAGCGTCGCGCGGTCGAGCGGCTGCTCGACCGCGACCCCTTCGCGGGCGCGCAGGTGGCGGAACGCGTCGCCGCGCGCGGGCTCGCCTGGTGGCGGGCGGACGGGCGGATCCTCGGGTACGGCGCGCGCCGCCAACTCGAGTCGATCTGCTGGGTGGGCGGGAACCTCACTCCGGTGCTCGCCGACCCGTCGGCCGTCGCCGCCTACGCCGACCTGCTGGCCGGCGAGGAACGGTTCTGCTCGTCGATCGTCGGGCGGGCGGACGCCGTCCTCCAGCTCTGGGACCGCCTCTGCGGGCACTGGGGGCCGGCCCGGGACGTACGCCCCAACCAGCCGCTGCTGGCGGTCGACGCGCTGCCCAGCGTGCCGGTCGACCAGCAGGTGCGGCAGGTCCGTGCCGGTGAGGTCGACGCGTTGTTCCCGGCGGCGGTGGCGATGTACACCGAGGAGGTCGGCGCGTCGCCGCTCGCCGAGGACGGGGGACGGGGGTACCGGCGGCGGGTGACCGAGCTGGTCCGTACCGGTCGGGCGTACGCCCGGTTCGTCGACGGCCGGGTCGTCTTCAAAGCCGAGCTGGCGGTGGTGACCCGCCGCACCGCGCAGGTCCAGGGGGTCTGGGTCGACCCGGCGTGGCGGGGGCGCGGGATCGCCACGGCGGCCATGGCGGCGGTGGTGCGGGACGCCCTGCTGCGGGTCGCGCCGACGGTGAGCCTGTACGTCAACGACTTCAACCTGCCCGCCCGGCGGGTGTACCGGCGCTGCGGGTTCCGGCCGGTCGGCACCCTGGCCACCGTCCTGTTCTGAGCCCGCGACGGCGGCCCCGGTCCGGTGACCCGGACGGAAAATACGTTGAGCCCTCCGGCGATCACGGAGAGGCTGGCAGTTCCGCCACCCCACGTCCGGAGGGAATCCCCCATGCGCCTGCTCCGTGACCTGTGGATCACCTCACCCCGCCGGACGGGGCTGGTGGTGGTGCTGGTCGTGCTCGGGGCCGCCGGGCAGGCCGCCGGTTCCGCCCTGGCCGGGCCGGTGCTGGTGCACCGCTCCGGCGGGTTGTTCGTGATCCTGGCGTCGGCCCTGGTGGTCGCCGTGCTGAGCGACGTGGTCATCGGCCTGACGATGGCCGGGCTGACCGCCGACTGGACGGCCGACGTCCGCCGGCGGTTGTGCCGGGTGGCCCTCGGGCAGGATCTGCCCACCCTGGAGGGCACGCCCGTCGGCGAGCTGCTCGACCGGATCGACGGGGACGTCTACCAGGTCGGCGCCGAGCTGCGCGGGGTCGGCGTCCGGCTGGCCCAGATGGTCGCCACCGGGGTGCTCTCCGCCGGGGTGGCCCTGCTGGTCTGGTGGCCCGCCGGGGTCGGCATGGTGGCGTTGGTGGTGCTGCTGGTGCCGTTGCTGCGCCGCCCCACCGCCCGGATCGGGCCGGCCCGGATGGCCGAGGAGGAAGCCTGGTCGGACCTGGCGGCGGTGATGGAGGAGTCCATCCACGGTCAGGACGACGTCCGCACCACCCTGGCCCGCCCGTACGTGCTGCGGCTCTACGCCCAACGGGCGGCCCGGGTGCTGCGCCGGGGCCGGCGGGTCTGGCTGCTGACCGCCCGGGTCACCACGCTGGCGGCGGGGGTCACCCGGGCCGGCATCGCCGCGGTGGTGCTCGGCGGCGGGTGGGCGCTGGTCACCGGGCGGGTGGACGCGGCGCGACTGACCGCCGTCTGGCTGCTCGCCATCGCCTTCGGCGGCACCGTCGAGCACGCCACCCGGATGGTGCCGCAGCTTCAGCAGGCCCTCGGGGCGTGGGCGCGGGTGCAGTTGCTCGCCGGGGCCCGGCAGGAGCCGACCGGCGGCCGACCGCCGACCGCCGGGAAGCTGGAGATCCGGGGTCTGACCTTCCGCTACCCGACCAGTGAGGCCGGGCGCGGGCCGGCCCTGCGGGACGTCCGCCTGACCTTCGCGCCCGGCCGCTCGTACGCGCTGATCGGGCGGACCGGCTCGGGCAAGTCGACGCTGGCCAAGGTGTTGTCCCGGGCGGTCGACCTGCCCGCCGGCACGGTTCTGCTCTCCGGTGTGGACCTGCTCGACCTGGACGTCGAGCAGTTGCGCCGGTTCGTGGCGGTGGTGCCGCAGCGCACCGAGATCCTCGCCGGGACGCTCGCCGAGAACGTCGCGCTGTTCGACCCGGAGCTGCGTGACGCCGCCGCCCGCGCCCTGCGCGAGCTGGGCCTGGACGAGTGGATCGCGGAGCTGCCCGACGGGGTGCACACCCGGCTGGGCGAGGGCGGGTACGTCCTCTCCGCCGGGCAGGAGCAGTTGGTGGCGTTCGCCCGGATCCTGGTCCGGAACCCGCACGTGGTGATCCTCGACGAGGCGACCGCCCGGCTGGACCCGGTCACCGAGGCGCGGGTGCAACGCGCCACCGAACGGCTGCTCACCGACCGGATCGGCATCGTCATCGCGCACCGGCTCTCCTCGGTGCGGCAGTGCGACGAGGTGGTGGTGATGGCCGACGGGGTGGTGGTGGAGGCCGGCCCGCTGCGCGAGTCCGAACGGTTCGCCTCGCTGCTGGCCGCCAGCCACGCCGCGTCGTACGCCCACGCCGGGCCGGGGGCGGGCAGCGGCGGCGGGCTGGACCTGCTGACCGGGCCGGAGCCACTGGAGAGCCCGCCGCTGCCCCGGCCCACCGAGCCGTCCGCCACCGTGCCGTCCGGCGTCGTGTCGGGCGCCGTCGTGCCGTCCGGCGTCGTGTCGGGCGCCGTCGTGCCGTCCGTCGTCGCGCCGGGCGACGCCGCGCCGTCCGTCGTCGTGTCGGGCGCCGTCGTGTCGGGCGCCGTCGTGTCGTCCGGCGTCGTGTCGGGTGGCGGGGCGTCGTCGAAGCGCGCCGTGCCCCCGCTGCCGCCGGTCCCACCGGCCCGGACGCTGCGGGAGATCGGCCGGCTGGTGCTCAACGACCCCCGGTACGGCCTGTTCGCGGTGACGCTGTTCACGGTGGGCTCGTTGCTCGGCGTGGACGGGGTGGTGCTGCCCTGGCTCTGGGCGGACCTGGTCGACAGCGGTGGCAGCGTCTGGCTGCCCGCCGTGGGCATCGCCGCCGCGCTGCTGGTCACCCTGCCGGTGCCCTACTACACCAACCTGTGGTTCCCGCAGTGGTGGGTACGGCAGATGCTGCGGATCAGCGCCCGGCTGGTGCACGGTCAGACCGGGTCACGTCGGATCAGCGGTCACACCCCGGCCGAGGTGGTGGCGCAGGGCGGCGACACCGAACGGGTGGTGATGATGGCCGACAACGTGATGGACAACGGCACCGCCCTGGTGCTCGCGGCGGCCATGACGGCGATCTCCGGCAGCGTGCTGCCGGGGTTGTTCTTCCTGGGCGCCATGGTGGTCTCCGGTCTGGCCGCGACCATGTTCGGGCCGCGCCTGGAGCGGTCCGCCCGGGCCACCGTGGCGGCCCGGGCGGCCTTCGCCACCGCCCTGGTGTCGTCGCTGTCGGCGGCCCGGACGGTGAAGCTCGCCGGGGCCACCCGGCCGGTGCTGCGGCACCTGGCCGGCCTGGACACCGTCCGCAGCGAGCGGCAGCGCCGGGAGATCGTCGCGCAGGTGTGGTCCCGCTCGACCCCGTCGATGACCAGCGGGTTGCTGCCGATCGGCGCGTGGGCGTTGTTCCTCACCGGTGGCCTGTCGGCCGGCGCGACCCTGGTCGCGGTCGCCGCGCTCGGCATGGCCCGCTGGTTCGCGTGGACCACGGCGTCCCTGGTCTCCCAGTACCCGTCGGCGCGGGTGTGGACCCGACGGACGGTGGCGATGGCCGGTGTCGGGGCGTACTCGGCGGCGGTGCCGGGCCTGGACCTGGACGCCGGCACGGCGCCCGCGCCGCAGCCGGCGCCCCGGCATGCCCTGCGCCGGTTGACGCTGAGCGGGTTCGGGGCCGTGCACGAGGACGGCACGGTCGCCGTCCGCGACGTCGACCTGACCGTGGAGCGCGGCCAGTTGGTGCTGGTGCTGGGGCCGGTCGGGGCGGGCAAGTCGTCGCTGCTGCGGGCGCTGGCCGGGATCGTGCACCACACCGGCACGCTGGCCTGGAACGGCGACCCGGTCACCGAGCCGGAGCTGTTCCTCCGACCCAACCAGGTCGGGTACGTCGGTCAGTTGCCCCGGGTGCTCTCCGGCACGGTGGCCGACAACATCGCCCTCGGCCACGAGGTGGACGCGGCCGGCGCGGTGTCGACAGCCCAGTTGGAGCACGACCTGGCGGCAGCCGGCGGTGGCCTGGGGTTGCTGATCGGGCACAAGGGCACCCGGCTCTCCGGCGGGCAGTTGCAGCGGTTGGCGCTGGCCCGGGCGCTGGCGCCGCGTACCGAGCTGCTCATCGCCGACGACGTCTCGTCGGCCCTGGACGTCTCCACCGAACTGGCGCTGTGGGCCGCGTTGCGTGCGTCCGGGGTGACCGTGGTCGGGTCCACGTCGAAGCGGGCGGCGCTGCGCCAGGCGGACCACGTGGTGGTGCTGATCGGCGGCACGGTGGCCGACCAGGGCCCGTGGCGGGACCTGGCCGACCGCTGGTCGCACCTGGCCGGCTGATCAACGGCCGGCTCGCCGGCTCGCCGGTTGGCCGGTTGGCCGGTTGGCCGGTTGGCCGGTGGCCGGGCCGGGCCGGCCACCGGCGGCGGCGTCAGTGGGCGCGGGCGTACTGGTCGGGCCAGTCCGGCGCGGCGCCCAGCTTGGCCGCCGCCCGGCGGGCCCAGTACGGGTCACGCAGCAGCTCCCGGCCGAGCAGCACCAGGTCGGCCTGACCCTCGGCGACGATGCGCTCGGCCTGCTCCGGCTCGACGATCAGACCGACCGCGCCGGTCGGCACCCCGGCCTCCGCCCGGATCCGGGCCGCCAGCGGCACCTGGTAATCCGGGCCGACCGGGACGGCCGCCTGCGGCGACGCCCCGCCCGAGGAGCAGTCGACCAGGTCGACCCCGGCCCGGGCCAGCTCGCCGGCCAGCACCACGCTGTCGTCCACCGTCCAACCGCCCTCGACCCAGTCGGTGGCGGAGATCCGGGTCAGCACGGGCACGTCCGCGCCGACCGCGTCACGTACCGTCCGGGCCACCTCCAGGGTCAGCCGCATCCGGTTCGTCAGGTCCCCGCCGTAGCCGTCGGCGCGGTGGTTGGTCAGCGGCGACAGGAACTCGTGCAGCAGGTAGCCGTGCGCGGCGTGGATCTCCACAGCGGCGAACCCGGCCTCCACCGCCCGGACCGCCGCCGCGCCGAACGCCTCCACCACCGCGGCGATGCCGGCCGCGTCGAGCGCCGTCGGGGTCCGGTAGTCCGGCACGAAGGACTCGACGCCGGGGCCGACCGGCGTCCAGCCGCCCTCGGCGTCCGGCACGCCGCCGCGGGCGGCGGCCCACGGCCGGTAGGTGGACGCCTTGATGCCGGCATGCGCGAGCTGGACCGCCGGCACCGCGCCGTGCCGGGCCAGGAACGCGGTGACCGGTCGCCACGCGTCGACGTGCGCCCCGGACCACAGGCCGGTGTCCTGGGGGCTGATCCGCCCCTCCGGCAGCACGGCGGTGGCCTCGGTCAGCAGCAGTCCGACGCCGCCCACCG
The DNA here is from genome assembly GCF_027497255.1 of Micromonospora sp. WMMD882. NCBI lineage: Bacteria > Bacillati > Actinomycetota > Actinomycetes > Micromonosporales > Micromonosporaceae > Micromonospora > Micromonospora sp. WMMD882. The sequence continues at coordinate 2,785,623 of NZ_CP114903.1, read as the reverse complement.
CCCGGGCCCCGAGGTGCACCCGGTGCCAGTCGTTGGGCAGCCCGTCGGCCTCGGCGCTGTACTGGCACATCGGGGCCATGGCGACCCGGTTGGGCAGGGTGACGCCGCGCAGCGGCAGCGGGGTGAACAGGGTGCTCATGCGGATCTCTCCAACGCAGGTGTCAGGCGTGGGTGGGGGTGAGGTCGGTGGTGGCGGGACGGTCGGCCACCGGGTCAGGTCGCCCGGCGCTGTCGTACGCGGCCCGGTCCAGGATGCCCTCCCGCGCGGCGACGACGGTCGGCGCCAACACCTGCCCGGCCACGTTGGTGGCCGTCCGGATCATGGCCAGGCTCGGGTCGATGGCGAGCAGCAGCCCCGCGCCGGCCAGCGGCGGCCCGAGCGTGCCCAGGGGCAGGGTCAGCATCACGATCGCGCCGGTCGGGCCGGCGGTGGCCGCCGAGCCCACCACCGAGACGAACGCGATCAGCAGGTAGTCGGTGACGCCGAGGTCGACGCCGGAGACCTGGGCCACGAAGATCGCCGGGTGGTGAGGTGCCAGACATTGCCACGTTTGGTGACGGTACGCTGACGAAACCGTGATCGAAAGGGGTGATCCGGGTGGTGATCCTTACAGGTTCACTGTCGGGGGGCCGGGCCGCGCCGACGTGGCTATCCTGACCGGCGGGCGTCGCCGGGACCCGGCCGACGCCCGACCATTCCTCGACGTGTCCGACCTTCCCACCCCCGAAGGACAGCAGCGATGAGCGTGGCATATCTGGTTGCCGGAGTCCGTACCCCGATCGGTCGTTACGCCGGGGCGCTCGCCGGGGTCCGCCCCGACGATCTCGCCGCGCACGTGATCCGCGAGCTGGTCGCCAGGCATCCGACGGTGGACTGGGCCCGGGTGGACGACGTGGTGCTGGGCTGCGCCAACCAGGCCGGCGAGGACAACCGCAACGTGGCCCGGATGGCCGCGCTGCTCGGCGGCCTGCCGGAGACCGTGCCCGGCAGCACCGTCAACCGGCTCTGCGGCTCCGGGCTGGACGCGTTGGCCACCGCCGCCCGCGCGATCGTTGCCGGCGAGGCCGAGCTGGTCGTGGCCGGTGGGGTGGAGAGCATGAGCCGGGCCCCGTTCGTCATGCCCAAGGCGACCACCCCGTTCTCCCGGGCCGCCGAGGTGCACGACACCACCCTCGGCTGGCGGCTGGTCAACCCGGCCATGCGCCAGCAGTGGGGTGTCGACTCGATGCCGGAGACCGCGGAGAACGTGGCCGTCGAGTTCGGGGTCGGCCGCGCCGAGCAGGACGCGTTCGCGTTCCGCTCCCAGCAGCGGGCGGCCCGGGCACAGGCGGACGGGCGGTTCGCCGAGGAGATCGTGCCGGTGCGCGTGCCGGAGGGACGCAAGGGCGTCCGGACGGTCGACACCGACGAGCACCCCCGGGAGACCACCCTGGAGAAGCTGGCCGCGCTGCCCACCCCCTTCCGGGAGGGCGGGACGGTGACCGCGGGCAACTCGTCGGGCGTCAACGACGGCGCGGTGGCGCTGCTGGTGGCCGGCGAGGCGGCCGTCGCCCGGTACGGCCTGACCCCGCTGGCCAGGGTCGGCGGGGCCGCCACGGCGGGCGTGCCGCCCCGGATCATGGGCGTCGGTCCGGTGCCGGCCACCCGGAAACTGCTCGACCGGCGCGGGCTCGCCCTGGCCGACGTCGACGTGATCGAGCTGAACGAGGCGTTCGCCGCCCAGGCCGTGGCCGTGCTGCGGGAGCTGGGCCTGCCCGCGGACGCCGCACACGTCAACCCCAACGGCGGGGCGATCGCCCTCGGCCACCCGCTGGGCGCGAGCGGCGCCCGGCTGGCCCTGACCGCTGCCCTGGAGCTGCGCCGCCGCGGTGGACGGCGGGCGCTGGCCACCATGTGCGTCGGCGTCGGCCAGGGCATCTCGCTGCTGCTGGAGTCGGCGGCGTAGCTGCTCCGGTCCGCGTTGTCCGCAGGCGGCGCCGGTCCTGACGCCGGTCCCTCCGACGACCCCTCTGCCGGAGGGGTCGGGCGGCGCGCCTGGACCGGTCGCCGGCGGCCGGACCGATCGTCGCCGACTGGACTGGTCGCCGCCGGTGTGCTCGATCGTCGCGGGCTGGCCTGGTCGTCTTGGGCTGGCCTGGTCGTCGTCGGCTGGCCTGGTCGTCTTGGGCTGGCCCGATCGTCGTCGGCTGGCCTGGTCGTCGCGGGCTGGACAGGTTGCCAGCGGCACGCTGTCGAGCTGCCCCGTATCCGGGGCAGTCGGGTCGGCTGTCGGCTGTCGGCCGCTCTGGTCGCAGGATGGTCGTCTGTGCGCGGCGGTTGGTCGTCCGTGTCCTGGTCGTCCGGCCCGGCGGGTGGTCGTCCGTGCCCGGTAGGCGCACCGACGGGGCAGCTCCAAAGGGCAGGAACGGGAACCTCTCCCTCCGACGGCGCGATGCCGCCCGCGCCACCGACGGCGCGGTGCCAGGCGGTGGTGCGGCGGCGAGGGGCGGTTGTCGGGTACGGCGGATCGCCGTACCGGTGAGAGAGAGGTGACCGACGCCCCGCGCCGCCGCGGGCCGGGCGGGCCGAGCGCCCGGCGGTGGCCCGGCTGATCGGGCCTGGTCACGAGGTCAAGGATGCCCCTGGTGATCGGCCGCGGCAAGGCGATTAGGGGGCGACCGGACGGCCCGGTTTGCCGTCCGGCGACGAAGGGCATTGACGGTGATCCGGTCCGGACGGTAGACCGTTGGTGATGGAGGCGCAGCCATGACGACACCGCCGTTGACCCTCGACGAGTTGCGCGCGGCTGTCACGGCCGGCGAGATCGACACCGTGGTCCTGGCCCTGACCGACATGCAGGGGCGACTCCAGGGCAAGCGGTTCCACGCCCCGTACTTCCTCGACCAGGTGGCCGAGCAGGGCAGCGAGGGCTGTAACTACCTGCTCGCGGTCGACGTCGACATGAACACCGTCGACGGGTACGCCATGTCGAGCTGGGAGCGCGGCTACGGCGATTTCGCGATGACGCCCGACCTGGCCACCCTGCGCCGTACCCCGTGGCAGCCGGGCAGCGCCCTGCTCCTGGCCGACCTGGTCTGGCCGGGCGGCGCGGACCCGGTGGTCGCCTCGCCCCGGCAGATCCTGCGCGGCCAGCTCGACCGGCTGGCGGCCCACGGGCTGACCGCGTACGCCGGCACCGAGCTGGAGTTCGTCGTCTACCGGGACTCGTACGAGGACGCCTGGCGGCGTGGCTACCGCGACCTGACGCCGGCCAACCAGTACAACGTCGACTACTCGCTGCTCGGCACCGCCCGGGTGGAGCCGCTGCTGCGTCGGATCCGCACCGAGATGGCCGGGGCGGGTCTGGTGCCGGAGAGCGCCAAGGGCGAGTGCAACCTCGGCCAGCACGAGATCGCCTTCCGCTACGCCGACGCGTTGGCCTGCGCCGACCACCACGTGATCTACAAGAACGGGGCGAAGGAGATCGCCGCCCAGGAGGGCGTGTCGATAACCTTCATGGCCAAGCCGAACGCCCGGGAGGGCAACTCCTGCCACATCCACTTCTCGCTGCGCGACGCCGACGGCCGGTCGGCGATGCTCGGCGACGGCCCGGGGCATCTGAGCGAGGTCGGTCAGCGGGTGCTCGCCGGGCTGCTCGCCAGCATGCGGGAGTTCAGCCTGCTGTTCGCCCCGAACGTCAACTCGTACAAGCGGTACCAGCCGGGCTCGTTCGCGCCCACCGCGTTGCGGTGGGGCACCGACAACCGCACCTGCGCGCTGCGGCTGGCCGGGCACGGCCAGGGGATGCGGGTGGAGAACCGGGTGCCCGGCGGTGACGTCAACCCGTACCTGGCGATCGCCGGGCTGGTCGCCGGGGCGCTGCACGGCGTCGAGGCCGGGCTGGAGCTGGGGCCGGAGTGCGCCGGCAACGCCTACGACGACCCGGACGCCGAGCGCGTCCCGGGCACCCTGCGTGACGCCCTGACGCTGTGGGAGTCCTCGGAGCTGGCCCGGGCGGCGTTCGGCGACGAGGTGGTCGACCACTACGCCAACCAGGCCCGGGTGGAGCTGGCCGCCTTCGACGCCGCAGTCACCGACTGGGAGCTGTTCCGTGGCTTCGAACGACTCTGACCGGCGGCCGGCGGCCCCGGCCAGCGGAACAGCGCCGGTGAGTCCGGTGACCGAGGTGGTGAACCCGGCGACCGGGGTGACCGTGGCGACCGTGCCGTCGACCAGCCTGGCCGGGACGGACGCGGCGATCGAACGGGCGGCGGCGGCGTTCCCCCGCTGGCGGGCGGTGGCCCCGGCGGACCGGGCCCGGCTGCTGCGCCGGTTCGCCGCCGAGGTGGACGCGCACCTCGACGAGCTGGCCGCGTTGGAGGTCCGCAACGCCGGGCACACCATCGGCAACGGCCGCTGGGAGGCGGGCAACGTCCGGGACGTGCTCGACTACTACGCGGGCGCGCCGGAACGCCTCACCGGCCGGCAGATCCCGGTGCCGGGCGGGCTGGACGTGACCTTCCACGAGCCGCTCGGCGTGGTCGGGGTGATCGTCCCGTGGAACTTCCCCATGCCGATCGCCGCCTGGGGGTTCGCCCCGGCCCTGGCGGCCGGGAACACCGTGCTGGTCAAGCCGGCCGAGGCGACCCCGCTGACGGCGCTGCGCCTGGCCGAGCTGGCCCACGCGGCCGGCATCCCCGAGGACGTGTTCACCGTGCTGCCGGGGGCCGGGCCGGTGGTGGGGGAGCGGTTCGTCACCCACCCGGCGGTGCGCAAGGTCTGCTTCACCGGCTCCACCGAGGTCGGCGCGCGGATCATGGCCGGCTGCGCCGGGCAGGTGAAACGCGTCACCCTGGAGCTGGGTGGCAAGAGCGCCAACATCGTCTTCGCCGACGCCGACCTGGAACGGGCGGCGGCCACCGCGCCGTACGCGGTCTTCGACAACGCCGGCCAGGACTGCTGCGCCCGCTCCCGGATCCTGGTCCAGCGGCCGGTGTACGACCGGTTCCTGGAGCTGCTGGAGCCGGCGGTGCGGGCCGTCCGGGTGGAGGATCCGGCGCTGGAGACCGCCGAGATGGGCCCGCTGATCTCCGCCGGGCACCGGGGACGGGTCGCGTCGTACGTCGAGGGGGCGCGGGTCGCGTTCACCGGCGGCTGCCCCGAGGGCCCGGGTTTCTGGTACGCCCCGACGGTGCTGCTCGCCGACGCGCCCACCGACCGGCACTGGCGGGCGGAGATCTTCGGGCCGGTGGTCTCGGTGCTGCCGTTCGACGACGAGGCGGACGCGGTCCGCCTCGCCAACGACACCGAGTACGGCCTGTCCGGCTCGATCTGGACCCGGGACGTGGGTCGGGCGATCCGGGTGTCCCGGGCGGTCGAGGCCGGCAACCTCAGCGTGAACTCGCACTCGTCGGTGCGCTACTGGACGCCGTTCGGCGGCATGAAGCGTTCCGGGCTGGGCCGGGAGTTGGGCCCGGACGCGCTGCACGCGTTCACCGACGTCAAGAACGTCTTCATCGGCACCGGGGAGTGAGCGTGCAGGGTCGGTTGCGGGACCGGGTCACGGTGGTGACCGGAGCGGGCAGCGGCATCGGGCTGGCCACCGTGCGGCGGTTCGCCGCCGAGGGGGCCCGGGTGGTCTGCGTGGACATCGACGCCGAGGCGGGCGGGCGGGCCGCCGACGAGGTGGGCGGCGAGTTCGTCGCCGCCGACGTGGCCGACGAGACGGCGGTGCGGGAGCTGTTCGACGGGGTGGTCGAGCGGCACGGCCGGGTCGACGTGGCGTTCAACAACGCCGGCATCTCCCCGCCCGAGGACGACTCCATCCTGACCACCGGCCTGGACGCCTGGGAGCGGGTGCTGCGGGTCAACACCACGAGCGTCTACCTGTGCTGCAAGTACGTCATCCCGCACATGCGCCGGCAGGGGAAGGGGTCGATCGTCAACACCGCGTCGTTCGTGGCGCTGATGGGGGCGGCCACCTCGCAGATCGCGTACACCGCGAGCAAGGGCGGGGTGCTGGCGCTGACCCGGGAGTTGGGCGTGCAGTTCGCCCGGGAGGGCGTCCGGGTCAACGCGCTCTGCCCCGGCCCGGTGGCCACCCCGCTGCTGCGGGAGCTCTTCGCCGCCGACCCGGAGCGGGCCGCCCGTCGGCTGGTGCACGTGCCGATGGGCCGGTTCGGCGAGCCGACGGAGATCGCCGCCGCGGTGGCCTTCCTCGCCAGCGACGACTCGTCCTTCATGACGGCCGCCCAGTTCGTGGTGGACGGGGGGATCACGGGGGCGTACGTCACCCCGTTGTGAGCCCCGGGTCACCGACGGCGGGGCAGCGCGGACCGGACCGGTGGTGGGAGGATCGACGGCATGGGGAAGGTGTACCCGGAGATCGAGCCCCGGCTGCGCGCGTTCATCGAGGCCCAGCCGGTCTTCTTCGTGGCGACCGCGCCCACCTCGGTCGACGGGCACGTCAACGTCTCCCCGAAGGGCATGCGGGGCACCCTGGTGGTGCTCGGCCCGCACCGGGTGGCCTACCTCGACTACCACGGCAGCGGCGCGGAGACCATTGCCCACCTGCGCGACAACGGCCGGGTCACGTTGATGTTCTGCGCGTTCTCCGGCCCGCCCAAGATCCTGCGGTTGTACGGTCGCGGCCACACGGTCCCGGTCGACGATCCCGGCTTCGCGGCCCGGCTGGCGGATTTTCCCGACCCGCCCGACCGGCACACCGTCCGGGCGGTGATCGCCGTCGAGGTGGACCGGGTCGCCGACTCCTGCGGCTTCGCCGTCCCGGTGATGGAGTACCAGCACGACCGGGACATGTTGATCACCCATCACGGCCGGAAGACCACCGAGGAGCTGGTCGCGTACCGGGCCAGCCGGAACGCCGCCAGCATCGACGGCCTGCCGGTTTTCTGACCACCCCGGTCCGCCGCGTACCCGCAGCCCACAGCGGTGGGGCGCGGTTGCCGGCCGCCCGGGCGTCCGGGCGTCCGGCCGGTGAACGCGCGATGCGGCGCAGGTAACCAGCGCACACCGCACGGGATGCGTTACGTTGCTGGTCCGTCTGGGTACAACGCGGATCACGGGCGGGCGGATGGTCAGGGCGAGCCGTGCGCGGCCGGAGCGGGGAGGCGACATGGGCTCGGCCCAGGAGGGCGGCGCGGACGGGTGGGCACCGTCCGTCGGGACCGCCGGCGGTGGGCCGACCCCGTTGCTGACGGCTGCCCTGGCCGCCGGCGGCGCGATGGGCGCCCAGCTCCGCGACCTCGACTGGACGGCCAGCCGGCTCGGTCACCCGGAGCACTGGCCGGTCGCGCTGACCAGCGCCATGGCCATGATGCTCGCCTCCAGGGCGCAGATCGTGATGTTCTGGGGCGCCGACCATCTCGCCTTCTACAACGACTCCTACCGGCCGACCATCGGCGTGAAGCACCCCCACGCGCTCGGCCAGCCCGCCCGGGAGCACTGGGTCGAGACGTGGGCCGACCTCGGGCCGCTGCTGGACGGCGTCCGCGACAGCGGTGAGTCGTTCCGGGCCCAGGACCGGCCCTTCCTGCTGGACCGGCAGGGCTTCGTCGAGCAGGTCTACTTCGACGTCTCCTACGACCCGATCCGGGTGGAGGACGGGTCGGTCGGCGGGGTGTTCTGCATCGTCAACGAGACGACCGGCCGGGTGCTCGGCGAACGCCGGCTGCGCGCCCTGGCCGAGTTGGGCGCCCGGCTTTCCGAGGCGGAGAGCAGCGCCGAGCTGGGTCAGCTCACCGCGCAGGTGCTCCACGCGCACCGTTCGGACGTGCCGTTCGGCCTGCTCTACCTGGTCGACCAGGGCGGCCGGCCGGTCCTCGCCGGCTGCGACGGCGTCGACCCCGACCGGCTGCCCGGCCCCGACGAGCTGCCGGCGGCGGTGCGCCGGGTGATCGAGGGCGGGCCGGCTGACACGACCGCCCTGGCCGACCTCGGCGTCCCGGTCGACGCGGCACCGGAGGCGCTGGTCCTGCCGGTCACCGCCACCAACGAGCCGGTCGGCGCCCTCATCCTCGGGGTGGCCGCGCGTTACCCGCTCACCGACGAGTACCGCAGCTTCCTCGACCTGGTCGGCGCGCAGGTTTCCCGGGCGGTCGCCCGGCAGCGGGCGTACGAGCAGGAGCGGGCCCGTGCCGCCCAACTGGCCGCGCTGGACCGCGCCAAGACCAACTTCTTCGCCAACGTCAGCCACGAGTTCCGTACCCCGCTGACCCTGGTGCTCGGCCCGCTGGAGGACATGCTCGCGGACCCCGAGCTGCCCAGCGCCTACACCCAGCGGCTCACCACCATGCACCGCAACGCGTTGCGGCTGCTCAAACTGGTCAACACGGTGCTCGACTTCTCCCGGCTGGAGTCCGGCCGGCTCACCGCCCGCTACCAGCCGACCGACCTGGCCGACTACACCGCCCGGCTGGCCAGCACCTTCCGGTCCGCCACCGAACGGGCCGGGCTGCGGCTGGTGGTGGACTGTCCACCACTGCCCGCGCCGGCGCACGTGGACCGGGACATGTGGGAGAAGATCGTCCTCAACCTCGTCTCCAACGCGGTCAAGTTCACCTTCGACGGCGAGATCCGGGTCCGGGTCCGCGCGGTCGACGGCGGCGCGCGGCTGACGGTGACCGACACCGGCGTCGGCATCGAGGCCGCCGAGCTGCCGCACGTCTTCGAGCGTTTCCACCGGGTGTCCGGGGCGCGGTCGCGCACCCACGAGGGCACCGGCATCGGGCTCGCCCTGGTCCGTGAGCTGGCCGAGATGCACGGCGGCGAGGTGGGGGTGACCAGCCGGCTCGGCGCCGGCGCCAGCTTCACCGTGACCGTGCCCTTCGGCGCCGGCCACCTGCCCGCCGACCAGGTGGTCACCGGCGCGCCCGCCCCGCTCGGGGATCCCGGGCAGGCCCACCTCTTCGTCGCCGAGACCGCCCTCTGGACTACGGCCACCGACCCGGCCACCGACCCGGCCACCGACCCGGCCACCGGCCCGGCCACCGGCCCGGACCGGGCCCGCTCCGGCCGCATCCTGGTCGCCGACGACAACGCCGACCTGCGCGAGCACGTGGCCCGGCTGCTCGCCCCGTCCTGGGAGGTGGTCGCGGTGCCGGACGGCGTCGCCGCCCTCGACGCGGTCACCGAACGCCCGTTCGACCTGGTGCTGACCGACGTGATGATGCCCCGGCTGGACGGTTTCGGCCTGGTCACCGCGCTGCGGGCCGACCCGCGTACCCGACACGTGCCGATCGTGCTGCTCTCCGCCCGCGCCGGCTCGGCCGAGGCGGTCGCCGGGCTGTCCGTGGGCGCCGACGACTACCTGACCAAACCGTTCTCCGGCCAGGAGCTCATCGCCCGGGTCCGCGCCAACGTGGAGCTCGGTCAGTTGCGCGGGCAGATCATCCGGCAGTTGCGCGCCCTGGCCGACGCCGCGGTGGCGGTCAACACCGCCCGCTCCACCGCCGACGTCCTGTCCGTCGCGGCCCGGCACGCCCTCACCCTGGTCGAGGCGGCGCGGGTGGTGGTCACCGCGTCCGGGGCCCGGTTCGAGGCGGACGGCGGCGGCGACTCGCCCGGTGACCCGTCCATCGTGCTACCGCTGACCGGCACCACCGGTGAGCGCCTCGGTGAGCTGCGGATCTGGTGCCGCGAGGGGACGCGCGCCGACGCCGAGCAGACCGCCCTGGCGGAGCTGGCCCGGCTGGTCGGGGTGCGGCTGGAGAACGCGCAGCTCTACGAGACCGAACACCGGATCGCCACCACCCTCCAGCACAGCCTGCTGCCGCGCACCCTGCCGCAGCTTCCGGGCGCGGTGGTGGCCAGCCGGTACCTCCCCGGCAGCGCCGACGTCGAGGTCGGCGGCGACTGGTACGACGCGATCGGGCTGGCCGACGACGAGCTGGTGCTGGTCATCGGGGACGTGGTGGGCAAGGGCGTGCCCGCCGCCGCGGCGATGGGCCAGCTCCGCAACGCGCTGCGGGCGTACGTGCTGGAGGGTTTCGACCCGGGTGAGTCGCTGACCCGCCTGAACCGTCTGGTCGGCTCGGTCGAGCGGCGCTCGTTCGCCACCGTGGTCTGCCTCTGTTTCAATCCCCGCACCCGGCGTTTGCGGTACGCCAGCGCCGGTCACCCGTCCCCGCTGCTGATCCGAGGAGGCGACGTGGCGTTCCTGCACGATCGGGCCCTGGGGCCGCCGGTGGGCGCGATCCCCGGCACGTCGTACCGGACCGAGACCGAGACGCTCGCCCCGGGCAACCGGCTGCTGCTCTACACCGACGGGCTCATCGAGGACCGGCACCTCGGCATCGACGCCGCCCTGGAGCAGCTCCGGGTGGACGCGGCGGCGGCGCGCGGGCACGTGGCGGACCTGGTCGACGCGGTCGTCGCGCGGGTGGTGGAACGGCCGCGCCGCGACGACGTGGCGGTGCTCGCGCTGGAGGCGGCCGAGCTGGACCGTCTCACGCTGCGGCTGCCCGCCGACCCGGCCCGGCTGAGCATGCTGCGCAAGCGGCTGGAGGACTTCCTGGTGGCCCACCGGGTCGCCGAGACGGACCTGTTCGACCTGACCGTGGCGGTCTCCGAGGCGGCGGCGAACGCCATCGAGCACCCGGTGACGCCGACCGAGCAGATGATCGACGTCGAGGTCACGATCGAGAACCGCACGGTGACCGCCACGGTGCGCGACAGCGGGCAGTGGCGGACCTCGACCGGGGCCGGGTTCCGGGGGCGCGGCCTGTCCCTGATCCGCGCGTTGGGGGAGCTGAGCGTCAGTCGTACCGCCACCGGCACGGAGGTGACGCTGCGCCGGCGGTTGGCCGACTGAGCGCCCGGTGATGTCGTCAGGCCCGGTGGTGTCAGGCCCGGTCGAGCCAGTCCTGGTCGCCGAGGCCGGAGATGTCCAGCACCCGGCGGACCTGCCGGGACGGCAGCACGGTCAGCGCCCCGGGCAACCGCTCGGCGAGCTGGAGCACCGCGTGCACGGCGGCGGAGTCGAAGAAGGTGACCGCCCGCAGGTCCAGGGTCAGCCGGCGGGTCGGCTCGCGCAGCGCGGTCCGCAACATGGTCTCGGCCGTCGCCATGTCGACCTCGCCGCTCACCACCACCCGGAGGTGGTCACCGTCGACCTCCGCGCGGGCGGTGAAGACGGGAGCGGCTCCCCCCTGATTCACGCTGACACGATGACACAGCGCCCCGCCGCGGGCAACGCCCGACCGGGCAACGGCGCGTGCCGGCCGGGCCACCGCCGGCGATAGGCTTGCGTCATGACCGTCCGTGCGCCGTTGACCCCAGGCACGCTCTCTCCGTGGCGACCGGTGCCGTCGCACATCCCGCGACCGGAGTACGTCGGCAAGAAGCGCCCGCAGGAGTGGCGCGGCTCGCACGTGCAGACCCCGGAGACCATCGAGCGGATGCGGGTCGCCGGGCGGATCGCCGCCCAGGCCGTGCAGCTCGCCGGCGAGCACTGCAAGCCGGGCGTGACCACCGACGAGATCGACCGGGTCGTGCACGAGTTCCTGGTCGACCAGGGGGCCTACCCGTCGACGTTGGGCTACCGGGGTTTCCCGAAGTCCTGCTGCACCAGCCTCAACGAGGTCATCTGCCACGGCATCCCGGACTCCACCGTCCTCGCCGACGGCGACATCATCAACGTCGACGTCACCGCGTACGTCGGCGGCGTGCACGGCGACACCGACGCCACCTTCTGCGTCGGCGAGGTCGACGGCGAGGCCCGGCTGCTGGTCGAGCGGACCCACGAGGCGATGATGCGGGGCATCCGGGCGGTCGCCCCGGGCCGTCAGATCAACGTGATCGGCCGGGTCATCGAGTCGTACGCCAAGCGTTTCGGTTACGGCGTGGTGCGGGACTTCACTGGTCACGGCATCGGTGAGGCGTTCCACAGTGGCCTGTACGTGCCGCACTACGACAGCCCGCGCCCCACCGACGTGATGGAGCCGGGGATGACCTTCACCGTCGAGCCGATGATCACCCTCGGCACCCACCAGTACGACATGTGGGACGACGGCTGGACCGTGGTCACCAAGGACCGGCGGTGGACCGCCCAGTTCGAGCACACCGTGCTGGTCACCGAGACCGGTCACGAGATCCTGACCCTGCCGTGACCGACACGCCCGCGGCCCTGCACGAGGGCCACCACGCCGACGTGTCCGGCGGCTGGCTGCGTCCGGCGGTGTTCGGCGCGATGGACGGCCTGGTCACCAACATCGCCCTGATCGCGGGCGTCGGCGGTGGCGGGGTGTCGCCCCGCGCGATCGTGCTCACCGGCACCGCCGGCCTGGTCGCCGGGGCGATCTCGATGGGGCTGGGCGAGTACACCAGCGTCCGCTCCGCCAACGAGCAGGTCGCGGCGGAGGTCGCCAAGGAGGCCCGGGAGCTGGAACGCCACCCGGAGGCGGAGGCCCGTGAGCTGGCCGACGTCTGGGTGGCCCGCGGTCTGCCGCGTGACCTCGCCGAGCAGGTCGCCGACGCGGTCCGGCGCAACCCGGCCGAGGCGCTTCGGGTGCACGTCCGGGAGGAGCTGGGCGTCGACCCGGACGACCAGCCCAGCCCGTGGACGGCGGCGTTCTCGTCGTTCGTCTTCTTCTCGATCGGCGCGGTCGTGCCGCTGCTGACCTACCTGGTCGGTTTCACCGATCTCTGGCTGGCGCTCGCGGTGGGCGGCCTGGGACTGTTCGCGGCCGGGGCGATCGTGGCCCGGTTCACCGGACGTTCCTGGGTGCTCAGCGGCCTGCGGCAGTTGCTCCTCGGCGCGGCGGCGGCCGGCGCGACGTACCTCATCGGCATGCTGATCGGCGTCCAGGGCGGCCTGGGCTGAGTCACCCGCGCGGGGTCACCCCGGGTCGGTGGGGGAGAGCCGGAACACGCGGATCTCCCGCCCGCCGGCCCGTTCCAGGTACGTCCGGTACGCGGGCCACTCGGTGACCAGCAGCCGCCAGAGCCGGTCCCGGTCCGCGCCGGTGGCCACCTCGGCGCGCACCGGCACCCGGCGGCCCCGGACGGCCACCTCGGCGCGCGGCTCGGCGAGCAGGTTCAACGCCCAGGACGGCTGGCGTGGCTGGCCCCAGTTCGACCCGGTCACCACGTACGCGTCCCCGTCGGGCACGTAGAGCAGCGGGGTGCTGCGGGGTCTGCCCGAGCGTCGCCCGGTGGTGGTGATCACCAGGGACGGCACCAGCCCGAGAGCGACCACCCGACCCCGGGTGAGCCGGCCGACGAGCCGGTCGGCCGGCACCAGCAGCCGGGCGGCGGCGCCGAACCAGCGGTGGTGGCCCAGCCGACGGGTGACGCTTCCCAACGCGGACATCCGCCCAGTCTGCCGCCTTCCCCGGGCGCACGGAAGGACCGCGTGAACCGTACGCGGGTCAGGTGGACGCCCCGCGCCGCCGGCGGGCAGCCGGAGATATCCCGGCCGACGCCCGGGGCGCGGGGTCAGGAGCGGCCGGGGAAGGGGACGGTCAGCGGGGTGCGGCCGGCGGCCCGCCGCCAGCGGGTGGCGCGTACCGCGCAGTCGGTCAGCGCGGCCAGCGCCCGGGCCCGCTCGGCTCCGGTGGTGGCCGTCAGCGCCGCCCGCCAGTAGCCGGCGGTGCGCTCCTCCACCTCGACCGCCAGCCGCAGCGCGCTCTGCGCGTCGGTGACCGGGTAGGGCAGCGCGTACCCGGCCCGGTCGGCGGGGATGGCCCCACCGGCGGCGCTCAGCCGCAGCACCAGCTCGTCCCGGCGGACACGGTGGGCGGCCTCGGCCTCCCGGGCGGCCGTCCGGGCCGCGTCGGCCAACCGCACCCCGATCGGCCCGTACGCGAAGATCGCCGCGTACTCGGCGGTCAGCGCCGCGCCGAGCGCCTCCTCGACGGTCGGGGCGTTGTTCACGACGTCTCCTCGGTGGTTCGGTCCTCCACAGTCGACTTTCTGACGGACCGGGCGTGCTGCGCCATCCTCACGGCGGGTCGGGCGGTCAACGCAGTGCCTCCACGTGGGTGGCCCGGGCCGCCGCGATCGATCCGACCAGGGTGGCCCGGTCGGCCGGGGCGTCCGCGCAGAGCGTCGCGGCCCGGGCGCGGCCCTGCTCCTCGGCCTCGCGCAGCGCGACGAGGACCGCGGCGGTGTCCCCGGGCGGCACGGTCGCCCCGGATCCGGCGGTCGACGGCAGGGCGACGCCGATCGCCGCGGCCAGCTCGGTGGCGTGCGCCCGGTGGGCGTCGGCGACCGGGGTGAGCCGTCCGGCCAGGGCGGGATCGGCGGCGATCGCGGCCCGGTGCCGGGCCTCCAGGTCGAGCGCGCCGGTGACCAGGGGCTCCAGCGGGTCGGGCGGCGGTGGGGGGTCGTTCCGGTCCAGCAGGCCGCACGCGGTCACCGACGCGGTGGCGGTGCCGAGGGCCAGGAATGCTCCGGCGCGAAGGGCCTTTCGCCGGGAATGTCCGGTCGGTTCGTCGCGCTGTGTTGTTCTGCCGATCGCCACCGGACAAGTGAACACCATCGGCCACCGTTCGCGGGCAACGACGTCGGTGCGCCGCCCGGCCGGTCCGACGGCGGGCGCGTTACGCTCTGCGCAGCCGCCGGAGGCGAACCGCCCCGGTGGCGTGCCGACGTGGCCGCCCGACCGGGCGCCGCCGATGCTGAGAGGGGTGCGCCGGATGACGCAGCGTGGCCGTGCCACCAGGTCGACGGGGAGGCCCCGTCCCACCGGCGCGCCGCGCGGTGACCTCGCCACCCGGCGGTCCAGGATCCGGGCCGTGGTCGAGCCCGTGATCGCCGACGCCGGGTACGACCTGGAGGATCTCTCCGTCTCCCGGGCCGGCCGCCGGCACGTGGTGCGGGTGATCGTCGACGGCGACGCGGGCGTCAACCTGGACGCCGTCGCGGATGTCTCCCGCGCGGTCTCCGCGGCGCTGGACGCCGCCGAGGAGTCCGGTGGTGACCTGGTCGCCGGTGAGTACCAGCTCGAGGTGAGCTCCCCCGGCGTCGACCGGCCGCTGACCCTGCCCCGGCACTGGCGGCGCAACGTGGGTCGGCTGGTGAAGGTGACCACCCGGGCGGCCCTGCCCGGGCAGGGCGCCGGTCAGCCGGCGGACCGGCAGCTCACCGGTCGGGTGGTCGACGCCGACGACACGCGCGTGGTGCTCGACGTGGACGGCGCGCGCGCGGAGCTGACCTACCCCGAGCTCGGCCCCGGCCGGGTGCAGGTCGAGTTCAGCCGTCTCGACGAGATCGGCGAGGCGGACGGGTTCGACGAGGCCGGCGAGGCCGGCGACGACATCGACGACGAAGATGATGTGGAGGACGAGGAGAGGTGAACATCGACCTCGCGGCGCTGCGCGCACTGGAGCGCGAGCGGGAGATCCCGTTCGACACGATCCTCGCGGCGATCGAGACCGCGTTGTTGACCGCGTACCGGCACACCGAGGGCGCTCAGCCGCAGGCCCGGGTGGAGATCGACCGCAAGACCGGGCAGGCCCTGGTGTACGCCCAGGAGACCGACGCCGACGGCACGTTCGTCCGGGAGTTCGACGACACCCCGCACGACTTCGGTCGGATCGCCGCGATGACCGCCAAGCAGGTCATCCTGCAGCGGCTGCGGGAGGCCACCGACGAGGCGCACTTCGGTGAGTACGTCGGCCGCGACGGTGACCTGGTGACCGGCGTGGTGCAGGCGCACGAGGCCCGCAAGGAGAAGGGCATCATCAGCGTCGACCTGGGCAAGCTGGAGGGCGTGCTGCCGCAGTCCGAGCAGGTGCCCGGCGAGCAGCCCCAGCACGGGGAACGGATCCGCTGCGTGGTGGTGCACGTCGCCAAGGGGTTGCGCGGGCCGCAGATCACCCTGTCCCGGTCCCATCCGGCGCTGGTGAAGAAGCTCTTCGCGCTGGAGGTCCCGGAGATCGCCGACGGCACCGTGGAGATCGGCGCCATCGCCCGTGAGGCGGGTCACCGCACCAAGATCGCGGTCCGTTCCACCGTGCCCGGGGTGAACGCCAAGGGCGCCTGCATCGGCCCGATGGGTCAGCGGGTCCGGGCGGTGATGAGCGAGCTGCACGGCGAGAAGATCGACATCATCGACTGGTCGGACGATCCGGCCACGTTCGTCGGTAACGCCCTGTCACCGGCCAAGGCGCTCCGGGTCGAGGTGGTCGACCTGGCCAGCCGGACGGCCCGGGTAACCGTGCCGGATTTCCAGCTTTCGCTGGCCATCGGGCGGGAAGGGCAGAATGCCCGACTCGCCGCCCGGCTGACCGGTTGGCGGATCGACATCCGTTCCGACGCCGAGCAGTCCGCCCCGGCCAGCCGGCGGGTGACCGACCACGTCCCGGAGCCGGGCGGAGCGATCTCGGGCAGCTAGGGGTAGACTTTCCCTGTGGCACGACGCGCGCAGCCGGAGCGCACCTGTGTGGGTTGCCGGAAACGCGTGTCGGCCAGCGACCTTCTGCGGGTCGTCGCGATAGGTGACGAGGCTGGTCACAGGCTCCGAGCCGATCCGGGCCGCAGACTGCCGGGTCGGGGCGCGCACCTGCACCCGGATCCGGCCTGCTTCGCGCTGGCGGTGCGGCGTCGCGCCTTCGGGCGGGCGTTGCGGGTCACCGGGGTTCTCGACCACGGTGAGCTGGCGGAGCACGTCGACGCACCAAGCTCTACGTCCGGTCATCCCGACCGGGCGGGAGTCGCTAGCAAGGTAGGACGACCGACATGAGCACACGATGAAGTCCCTGAAATGACCAGGCTTCAAGTGCACGAGTGAGGTCGCTGCGGGTGTTGCCCGCACGACCTCGGAGTGAGGAGTGCAGTGGCAGGCAAGGCCCGCGTACACGAGCTTGCGAAAGAGCTCGGGGTCGAGAGTAAGACCGTTCTCGCCAAGTTGAAGGAAATGGGCGAGTTCGTGAAGTCCGCGTCCAGCACCGTCGAGGCGCCCGTCGCCCGGCGGCTGCGCGGCGCGTTCGTCGCGTCCTCCGGTTCCTCGGCGCCGTCCGCTCCGGCGGCCACGCCGAACCCGGCCCCGCGGCCCACCCCGACCCCGCCGCCGACCCCCGGTGAGCCCCGGGTCTCGGCCAAGCCGATGCCGCCCCGGCGGCATCCGGTCCCCGGCCCGAAGCCGAAGGGACCGATTCCCGGCCCGCCGCCCCCGGCGACCCCGGTCGCCAAGCCGGCGAGCGCACACGACATCGAGGTGGCCGCCGCCGAGGCGCGGGCGGCCCAGTTGAAGGCTGACCAGGAGGCCGCGGTCAAGGCCGCGCAGGCCGCCCGCCAGCAGCAGCGCGAGAACGTCCGCCGGGAGCCCCCGACGGACGGCGGCGCTCGTCCCGGCCCGCGGCCGGGTCCGGGCGCGATGCCGCCCCGGCCGGGTTCCCCGGCCGCCGGTCGGACCGGCACGCCGAACGCGGGCCGTCCCGGCCCCGGTGGGCGTCCGCCGGCCCGTGGCGCGGGCAACAACCCGTTCGGTATCTCCGGCGGCCAGCAGCGCCCGCCGGCCAGCAGCGGCGGCGGTCCCCGGCCGAGTCCGGCCTCGATGCCGCCGCGGCCCAGCCCGGCCTCGATGCCGCCGCGGCCCAGCCCGGCCTCGATGCCGAGCCAGCGTCCCGGTCGTCCGGGCGGGCCCGGCGCGGGTCGTCCCGGCGGCGGTGGCGGCGCGGGTCGCCCCGGCGGCGGCGGTGGCGGTGGCTTCCGTGGCGGTCCCGGTGGCGGCGGCGGTGGCGGTGGCTTCCGTGGCGGTCCCGGTGGCGGCGGCGGTGGCGGCGGTTTCCGTGGCGGTCCCGGCGGCGGTGGCGCCGGCGCCGGTGGTGGCTTCCGGCCGGGTGGTCCGGCCGGTGGCGGCGGTCGTCCGGGTGGTGGCGGTCGTGGTCGCGGCGGTGGCGCCGCGGGCGCCTTCGGGCGTCCCGGTGGTCGGCCGACCCGTGGCCGCAAGTCCAAGAAGCAGCGCAGACAGGAGTTCGACAACCTGTCGGCGCCGACCATGAGCTCGGGCGCCCCCCGGGGCCAGGGTCAGGTCGTCCGGTTGTCCCGGGGCGCCTCGCTGTCGGACTTCGCCGACCGGATCAACGCCAACCCGGGTTCGCTGGTCCAGGAGATGTTCAACCTGGGCGAGATGGTCACCGCGACCCAGTCCTGCTCCGACGACACCCTGCTGCTGCTGGGTGAGCACCTGGGCTTCACCGTCCAGATCGTCAGCCCGGAGGACGAGGACCGCGAGCTGCTCGCGCAGTTCAACATCGACCTCGACGCCGAGGTCGCCGAGGACCGCCTGGTCAGCCGGGCGCCGGTGGTGACCGTCATGGGTCACGTCGACCACGGTAAGACCAAGCTGCTCGACGCGATCCGCAAGGCGAACGTGGTGGCCGGTGAGGCGGGTGGCATCACCCAGCACATCGGCGCGTACCAGGTCCACGTCCCGCACGACGGCGAGGACCGGGCGGTCACCTTCATCGACACCCCGGGTCACGAGGCGTTCACCGCCATGCGTGCCCGTGGCGCCCAGGTCACCGACATCGTGGTGCTGGTGGTCGCGGCCGACGACGGCGTGATGCCGCAGACGATCGAGGCGCTCAACCACGCCAAGGCGGCGGACGTCCCGATCGTGGTCGCGGTCAACAAGGTCGACAAGCCGGAGGCCAACCCGGACAAGGTCCGTCAGCAGCTCACCGAGTACGGCCTGGTCGCCGAGGAGTACGGCGGCGACACCATGTTCGTCAACGTGGCGGCCAAGCCCGGCATCGGCATCGACGAGCTGCTCGAAGCCGTCCTGCTGACCGCCGACGCGTCGCTGGAGCTGACCGCTCCGATCGACGGGCCGGCGCAGGGTGTGGCGATCGAGGCGCACCTGGACAAGGGCCGGGGCGCGGTCGCGACGGTGCTGGTGCAGAAGGGCACCCTCCGGGCGGGCGACTCGATCGTCGCCGGTGGGGCGCACGGCCGGGTCCGGGCGATGCTCGACGAGAACGGCAACCAGGTCGCCGAGGCCGGTCCGGCGCGTCCGGTCCTGGTGCTCGGTCTGACCGCGGTGCCGGGCGCGGGTGACACCTTCCTGGCCGCCGAGGACGACCGTACGGTGCGGCAGATCGCCGAGCAGCGGCAGGCACGGCGGCGGGCGGCGAGCTTCGCCAACTCCCGTGGCCGGGCCACCCTCGAAACGCTCATGGAGCAGCTCAAGGAGGGCGAGAAGACCTCGCTCAACCTGGTGCTCAAGGGCGACGTCTCCGGTTCCGTGGAGGCCCTCGAGGACGCGCTGTTCAACCTCGACATCCCCGAGGAGGTCCAGCTCAGGATCATCCACCGGGGCGTCGGCGCGATCACCGAGAGCGACGTCATGCTCGCGAGCGCCTCGTCCGAGGCGGTCACGATCATCGGCTTCAACGTGCGGGCCGCCAACAAGGTCCGCGAGATCGCCGACCGCGAGGGCGTGGAGATCCGGTACTACACGGTCATCTACCAGGCCATCGAGGAGATCGAGGCGGCGCTCAAGGGCCTGCTCAAGCCGGAGTACGAGGAGGTCGAGCTGGGCACCGCGGAGATCCGCGACGTGTTCCGTTCGTCCAAGGTCGGCAACATCTCCGGTTGTATCGTCCGGTCGGGCATCATGCGGCGGAACGCCAAGGCGCGGCTGCTGCGCGACGGCGCGGTCGTGGCGGACAATCTCACGATCAGTTCGCTCAAGCGGTTCAAGGACGACGCCACGGAGGTCCGCGAGGGCTTCGAGTGTGGTCTGACTCTGGGCGGTTACAACAACGTCCAGGTCGGCGACATCATCGAGACCTTCGAAATGCGGGAGAAGGTCCGTAGCTGATCCCCAGGTGACACCCTGGTCAAGGGGTTTACGTCGGTGACGGCGTAAACCCCTTGATCATGGGGGCCGGTGAACGGGTATCGTCCGAGGCGATGTTCACCGGAACCGCGGTCTTCGACCTGCTGCTGCCGGGCGACTCCCGGTCGCTCAAGGCCAAGAGATCATACGTACGGCCGATCGTCGCGGCGTTGCGTCGCTTCGACGTGTCGGCTGCCGAAGTGGGAGCGCTCGACCTGCACGGTCGGGCCGAGATAGCGGTGGCCGTGGTGGCGGCGGAGGCGGCCCACGTCCGCGAGGTGCTCGACTCGTGCGAGCGTCTCGTGGTCGGTCGCCCGGAGGTGGAGCTGCTGTCGGTCCACCGGCGTCTGCACGGCGTGGACGACTGAGGCCGCCGGTGCCATCGCAGCCGCGCGACGACGACGTCCGCGCGGGTAGTGTTCGAACTGTTGGCCGGTCCGGTCCGGGGGGCGTCCGCGCCGTCCGAGCCGGGCCGGAACGCCGATGCCGTGGAGGTGGCGGAGATGACGGATCCGGCCAAGGTACGCCGGCACGCCGAGCGGGTGCGTGAGCTGGTCGCGTCGGTGGTGCGGACCCAGATCAAGGACCCGCGCCTCGGCATGATCACTATTACCGACGCGCGGATCACCGCGGACCTGCGGGACGCCACGGTCTTCTACACGGTGCTCGGGGACGCCGCCGCGCAGGCGGGCACCGCCGCCGCGCTGGAGAGCGCCAAGGGCATGCTGCGCAGCACCGTCGGCAAGGCGCTCGGTCTGCGGCACTCGCCCACCCTGACCTTCGTCCACGACGACGTGCAGGAGCAGGTCAAGCACATCGACGACCTGCTGACCCAGGCCCGTAACGCCGACGCCGAGGTGCAGCGGCTCGCGGCCCGGGCCGAGTACGCCGGTGACGCCCAGCCGTACCGGGTGGACGAGGACGCCGACGCGGACGACGCCGACGACGAGGCGGCCGAGGACGTCCCGTCAGCCGGTGGGGACCGGCGGTGACCGAGACGTCCGCCGGCCCGGGCGGTGGCCTGCTGGTCGACGCGGCGCAGCACGACGTGCCGCCGCTTCCCGTCCGGGCGGAGGGCTTTCCCGCCGAGTCCGACTGGGCCGCGGCGGTGGACGCGGTGCGGGGCCTCGACCCGGACGCCCGGGTCCTGTTGATCTGCCACGTCAACCCGGACGGGGACGCGCTCGGCAGCATGCTCGGTTTCGGTCTGGGGTTGCGTCGGCTGGGGTTGCGTCGGGTGCAGGCGACCTTCCCCGGCCCGCCGGAGGTTCCCGAGCCGTTCCGTGAGCTGCCCGGTCTGGAGCTGCTGGTCCCGGCGACCGAGGCGTACCAGGATCCGGAGCTGGTCCTCTGTTTCGACGCGGCGAGCGAGTCGCGGCTGGGTGAGCTGGTCGACCGGTTGGCGACCGGCGGCACGGCGGTGGTGCTGGACCATCACGCCTCGAACACCGGCTTCGGGGACGTCCGGTTGGTGCAGGCGGGCGCCGCGGCGACCTCGGTGGTCGCCGAGGAGCTGCTGCGGCGGCTCGACGTGCCGCTGGACGCCGGCATCGCCGAGTGCCTCTACGTCGCGTTGGCGACCGACACCGGCTCGTTCCGGTTCGACGCCACCACGCCGGAGGTGCACCGGCTGGCGGCCCGGCTGCTCGACACCGGCATCCGTCCGGGGGAGATCTCCCGCCGGATCTTCGACACCCGTCCGCTCGGGGCGGTCCGTCTCTACGGCGACGTGCTGGGCCGGGCCCGGCTGGAGCCGGCGGCGGCCGGTGGGCACGGTTTCGTCTGGACGTACGCGACCCTGGACGACCTGGCCCGGCACGAGCAGCGCCCGTACGTGCTGGAACCCTTGATCGACTCGGTGCGGTGCGCCGCCGAGGCGGACGTGAGCTGTGTGCTCAAGCAGATCGCCGAGGACGGCTGGGCGGTCTCGTTGCGCAGCAAGGGCGCGGTGGACGTCAGTCAGGTGGCGGTGACCCTGGACGGCGGCGGGCACCGGTTCGCGGCGGGTTTCACCGGGTGGGGCACGGCCCCCGAGGTGGTGGCCCGCATCCGCGACGCCCTGGACGCCGCTGTCGTCCACCGGGAGGATCAGGGCTGACTCCGGGGAGTGTCGGCCTTCCCGCGCTCCGTGACGGAAGGAGACAATCGCGGAATGGAGCAGCCCCACGAGATCGCTGCCGAGGCGCCCAGGGTCTGGGACCGTCCGGTCGTCGTCGTGCCCGTGCTGGCGTGCCTGTCCCTGGTGGGCGGCCAGCTTCCCTCCTTTTCGACTTCGGCGAACCTCTACACCATCGGCGCCGGCGGGGTGCTGGTGTGGCTGGGTCTGAGCCAGCGGGTGTCCCGCCGTCCCGCTCCGGAGCGGTTGCCGCCCGGCACGGTCTGGTGGGTGGTGCCGATGGTGATCTTCGGGGTCTTCGAGGGGGCCACCTTCGTGATGGCGGCCGGTGACGAGTTCCCCACCTTCTCCCGGCTGGCCGATCCACTGCTGGAGGACTCCCTGATCCGGTCCGCCGCCTGGTTCGCCTGGCTGGCGGCGTTCTGGGGGCTGGTACGCCGATGATGCGCAGCCTGGCCATCGGTGGCTTCCTGATGTCGTTGGCGCTTCTCGCGGTCGTCGAGTGGGCGGCCCGACGGGAGGGCTCGCGGGTGCCGACCCTGGGCGACGTCTGCGCCTACGTCATGCAGTACGAGGTCGGCTCGGTGCCGGTGGGCCGGATCGGTCTCTTCGGTTTCTGGTGGTGGCTCGGCTGGCACTTCTTCGCCCGCTGACCCGGGCCGCTGACCCGGTCGCCGCTGGGCCCCCAGGTGTCCACTTGTCGGGAACACTGGGCAGCATGTGGAACTTAACGATAACTTGGGTGAGGGCCGACGTCGCATGGCGGCGCTGCTCAGCGGCGGTGGCGTCCCACCGGGCGTCGCTTCCTTCCACAGGGTCGAACCGACCCGGGCCCACGCCGCCCGGGCCAGCCGCACCGGTCATCCCCGGGGCTGGCGGGTAGGCAGTTCCGACGCCCGCGCGGTGCCGCGTGCCGGCACCGACCGCCCTGGAAGGGGATCCACCATGCCGGGTCAGCCCAAGCCCGAGACCACCGACGAGGCCCGCGAGCAGGCCCGTCGCGCCCTGCAGACCTCGATGGACACCCGCCAGTGAGCTGAGCGGGCCGGCGCCGCCTGAGGTAAGGGGCGGCGACGGATTGCGTGCGTTACCCGCCGGGTGCCAGGATCGGTGCCATGGGAGCTTCCGCCGTGGCCGGTCCGCCGGCCGTGCCGGCCCGCCGGATCGTCGGGCTGGCCCTGCCGGCGCTGGTCGTGCTCGCCGCCGAGCCGCTGTACGTGCTCGTCGACACGGCGGTGGTCGGTCACCTGGGCCGGCTTCCGTTGGCCGCCGTCGCGGTCGGCGGGACGGTGCTGACCCTGATCGCCTGGCTCGGCACCGTGCTGGCCTACGGCACCACCGGTCGGTCGGCCCGCCGGTTCGGCTCGGGCGACCGGGCGGCGGCGGTGGCCGAGGGCGTCCAGGCGTCCTGGCTGGCCGGCGCCGCCGGCCTCACCGTCGCGCTCGGCATGCAGCTCGCGGCCGGGCCGTTGGCGCGGGCCCTCGTCGGCTCCGGCGGCGAGGTGGCCGACGCGGCGACCCAGTGGCTGCGGATCGCCGCCCTCGGCGCGCCCGGCCTGCTGCTGGCCGCCGCCGGCAACGGCTGGCTGCGTGGCGTCCAGGACACCCGACGCCCACTGTGGTTCGTGCTCGGGCCCAACCTGCTGTCCGCCCTGCTCTGCCCCCTGCTGGTCTACCCGGCGGGGCTGGGCCTGGTCGGTTCGGCGGTGGCGAACGTCATCGCGCAGACCCTCTGCGGCGGGCTCTTCATCGCCGCCCTGGTCACCGAGCGGGTTCCCCTGCGACCCCGCCCGCAGGTCATCCGCCGGCACCTGGTGCTCGGTCGGGACCTGCTCATCCGGGGGGCGGCCTTCCAGGCCAGCTTCCTGTCCGCGACCGCCGTCGCGGCCCGGTCCGGCGCCGACGCGCTGGGCGCGCACCAGATCGTCGTCCAGCTCTGGTTCTTCACCGTGCTGCTGCTCGACGCCCTCGCCATCGCCGCCCAGGCCCTGGTCGGAGCGGCCCTCGGGGCCGGCGACGCCGCCGGGGCGCGGGCGCTCGCCCGCCGCGTCGCCCTGGTCGGCGGGGTTTGCGGGGTGGCGTTCGCGGTGCTGGCGACCGCCGCCGGCGGCCTGCTCCCCACGCTGTTCAGCTCCGATCCGCTGGTACGCGCCCAGGCCGCCGCGGTCTGGCCGTGGTTCGTCGTGATCCAGCCGATCGGCGGCGTGGTGTTCGCCCTCGACGGCGTGCTGATCGGCGCGGGCGACGTTCGTTACCTGCGGAACCTCACCGTGCTGGCCGCGTCGACCGGCTTCCTGCCGGCGGTCTGGCTCAGCCACGCCTTCGACCTGGGTCTCGCCGGCATCTGGACGGCGCTCGTCCTGTTCGTCGCGCTCCGCCTCGCGGGGCTGGCGCGGCGGCTGCGCTCCGACCGCTGGGCGGTCGCCGGGGTCGACTGACCACGCCACCGCCGGGTCCGCCGGGGGGCGCTGGAAGACGGCGGAGCGGTCGAAGGCGGCGGGTGAGGGCAGGCGACGGCGCGAGCGGAGCCGCCCGCCGACGCCACCGGCCGGTACGACGGCGCCGCGCCGGGCCGCCCGGTCAGAGCCGGGCGAACAGTCCGTACGCGCCGAGCAGCAGCCCCAGCGCGATCGCCCAGGAGCCGAAGAACGCCACGATCTTGAACGTGCGGGGAAAGCGCTCGTGCAACCGTCGCCGGTCCCGCCACACCCACCAGCGGTGGCGCGCCGCGACCGCGCCGGGCAGCCGGAGCAGCGTCGCGGTCGTCCGGTCGCCCAGCGTCGGGCGGGGCGGCGGCGGGTTCAGCATCCACTCCGGCAGCGTCGGCCGGCCGCCGGGCGGGCCCGGGGACGGGCCGCCGTGCCGGGTGGTGTCGGTGGTCCCCCGTGCCGTGGACATCGGTCTCCTCCGGGCCGTCGACCCCCTGGCCGGCGGGTCGGGTGCCGCCGATTGTGACACCGGCCGCAGCGGGAAGCCGTCCATTTTCCGACGCCCCCGCGTGGACCGGTCCCGTGTCGCGTCCGGCCGTGCCCGGCCGGGTGGCCGCCGTCCTGCCCGGTGCCCGGACCTCCGGCGCGGGGACGGCCGGGGGAGTCTGGCAGGCTAGGCCGACGTGAGCGCAGATGGTCTGATCGTGGTGGACAAACCCGGCGGCATGACGTCGCACGACGTGGTGGCGCGGATCCGGCGGCTGGCGCGGACCCGACGGGTGGGACACGGCGGCACCCTCGACCCGATGGCGACCGGCGTGCTGGTCATCGGGGTCGGCCGGGCCACCCGGCTGTTGACGTACGTCATCGGGGCGGAGAAGAGCTACACGGCGACCATCCGGCTCGGGCAGAGCACCGTCACCGACGACGCCGAGGGAGAGGTCACCGACCGCGCCCCGGCCGGCGGGCTGACCGACGAGGCGATCCGGGCGGTGTTGGCCGGGCTCACCGGCGAGATCGACCAGGTGCCGAGCGCGGTCAGCGCCATCAAGATCGACGGCCAGCGGGCCTACAAGCGGGTCCGGGACGGCGAGACGGTGACGCTGGCCGCCCGCCGGGTCACCGTGTCCCGGCTGGCGGCGCTGGCCGTCCGGCGGGGCGCCCCGGACGTGGTGGACGTGGACGTGGACGTGACCTGCTCCTCCGGCACGTACATCCGGGCCATCGCCCGGGACGCCGGCCGCGCGCTGGGCGTCGGCGGCCATCTCACCGCCCTGCGACGTACCGCGGTCGGCGGGTTCGGCCTGGCCGAGGCGGCGACCCTGACGGAACTGGAGCAGCGCGCCCCCGACGTCGTCGGGTTGCCGCTCGCCGCGGCGGCCGACCGGTTCTTCCCCCGCCGCGACGCCAGCGCCGACGAGACGAGAACGCTCTCCCACGGCGGTCCGCTCGACCCGGTCGGCGTCCACGGGCCGTACGCGGTCTTCGACCCGGCCGGCGGGCTTGTCGCTATCGTCAGCGAACGGGACGGTCGGGCCCGGGCGGAGATCGTGCTCGCCCCGGCCTGAGCCGGCGGGTAACTGCCGGCCAGGCCGGTGCGGACGCAGGGGAGGAAGACAGATGCAGCGCTGGCGGGGGTACGAGGCGGCGCCCGGCGGGTGGGGACGGTCGGTGGTCACCATCGGCGTCTTCGACGGGGTGCACCGTGGCCACCAGGCCACCATCGGGCACGCGGTGGCGCGGGCCCGGGAACTGGGCGTCAGGTCGGTGGTGGTGACCTTCGACCCGCACCCGTCCGAGGTGGTCCGGCCCGGCTCGCACCCGGCGGTGCTCAGCGAGGCGGCCCGGCAGGCCGAGCTGATCGAGGAGCTCGGCGTGGACGTGCTCTGCGTGGTGCCGTTCACCCCGGAGTTCTCCCGGCTGCCCGCCGAGGCGTTCGTGCACGACATCCTGGTCGAGCATTTGCACGCCGCCCTGGTGGTGGTCGGCGAGAACTTCCGGTTCGGGCACCGGGCCGCCGGTGACGTCGCGCTGCTGGAGCGGCTCGGCCGGACGTTCGGTTTCGCCGTGGAGGGGGCGCCGCTGGTCGCCTCCGACGGGACGGTCTTCTCGTCCACGTACATCCGGGCCTGCGTGGACGCCGGGGACGTCACCGCCGCCGCCGCCGCGCTCGGCCGCCCGCACCGGCTGGAGGGGGTCGTGGTCCGGGGCGACCAGCGGGGCCGTGAGCTGGGCTTCCCGACCGCCAACCTGCTCTGTCACCGGCACGCGGCGGTGCCCGCCGACGGCATCTACGCCGCCCGGCTGGTCCGGCGCGGACATCCGCAGCCGTTGGCCGCGGCGGTCTCCATCGGCACGAACCCGACCTTCTCCGGGCGGGAGCGCCGGGTCGAGGCGTACGTGCTGGACTTCACCGGCGACCTGTACGGCGAGCGGCTGGCTCTGGACTTCGTGGCGCGCCTGCGTGAGCAACGCCGGTACGACTCGATCGAGCCGCTGATCGCCCAGATGAACGAGGACGTCGACCGCGCCCGTACCGCCCTGGCCTGAGGCGTCGCGTCGGCCCCGCCCGGCGTCCCACCGGCCCTTGGCGGGCAGATCCGCGGGGTGCTGGTAATCTGACAGGGACGTCGGTCAACCGACGCGGGGCCTCGCGTGCCTGCACGACGCCGCGGGTGCGAGGTTCGCCTCCGATCCGGTCTCCGGGCGGACGGCGGCGCCCACTGACCAGCCCACCGAAACAGGGAGAAAATGGCGCTCGACCAGGAAGCCAAGGCCAAGATCCGCTCCGAGTACGCGACCGCCGAGGGGGACACCGGTTCCCCCGAGGTCCAGGTGGCGGTGCTCACCAAGCGGATCGCCGACCTCACCGAGCACCTCAAGGTGCACAAGCACGACCACCACAGCCGCCGTGGGCTGCTGCTGCTGGTCGGCCGGCGGCGTCGGCTGCTGAACTACGTCCAGAAGAAGGACATCAACCGCTACCGGTCGCTCATCGAGCGGCTCGGCCTGCGCCGGTGACGTGACGGGGGAGCGACCGACCTGGTCGCTCCCCCGATCGCCGTCCATCATCCGAACACCCAGGGCCAGCGTGACCACCGAGACGGGAGCCGGTCAGCGTACCGGTCTCCGGTAGTGGCCCCCGGGACCCCGGCATCCGCCGGACCCGGGCGCTTCGATCGAAGACCGGCCGTCTGAGCAGCTCCCGAGCGTCGCGGGCCCCCGACGTACAAGGAGCACGACATACCCATGACCGAGAACCGACTCGGCACCGAAGCCCGTACCGCCGTGATCGACAACGGCTCCTTCGGGACCCGTGAGATCACCTTCTCCACCGGCCGGCTGGCCCGTCAGGCCGCCGGCTCCGTCGTCGCCCAGCTCGGCGAGACGGTCGTCCTCTCCGCCACCACGGCCGGCAGGCAGCCGAAGGAGCAGTTCGACTTCTTCCCGCTGACCGTCGACGTCGAGGAGCGGATGTACGCCGCGGGCCGGATCCCCGGCTCGTTCTTCCGCCGCGAGGGCCGGCCCAGCGAGGACGCCATCCTCACCTGCCGGCTGATCGACCGGCCGCTGCGCCCGTCCTTCGTCAAGGGCCTGCGCAACGAGGTCCAGGTCGTCGAGACCATCCTCGCGCTGGACCCGCAGCACCCGTACGACGTGGTGGCGATCAACGCCGCCTCGATGTCCACCAAGCTCTCCGGCCTGCCGTTCTCCGGCCCGATCGGGGCGACCCGGATGGCCCACGTGGACGGCCAGTGGGTCGCCTTCCCGACCCGGGACGAGCTGGGCCGGGCCACCTTCGACATGGTCGTGGCCGGCCGGGCGCTGCCCGACGGCGACGTGGCGATCATGATGGTCGAGGCGGAGGCCACCGAGCACACCGTGGCCCTGGTCGCCGGTGGCGCGACCGCCCCCACCGAGGAGGTCGTCGCCAGCGGT
Source organism: Micromonospora sp. WMMD882 (assembly GCF_027497255.1). Taxonomy (NCBI): domain Bacteria; kingdom Bacillati; phylum Actinomycetota; class Actinomycetes; order Micromonosporales; family Micromonosporaceae; genus Micromonospora; species Micromonospora sp. WMMD882. Next base: position 2,757,352 of record NZ_CP114903.1, on the reverse strand, counting down.
CTGGAGGCCGCCAAGCCGGCCATCCGTGAGCTGTGCCGGGCGCAGAGCGAGCTGGCCGAGGTGGCCGCCAAGCCGGTCACCGAGTTCCCGGTCTTCCTGGACTACCAGGCCGACGTCTTCGACGCGGTGGCCGAGCTGGTCCGGGGCGAGGTCGCCGAGGCCCTCAAGATCGCCGGCAAGGCGGACCGCGAGGAGGCCCTCGACCGGGTGAAGGCCAAGGTCGTCGAGGAGCTGGGCCCGCGTTTCGAGGGCCGGGAGAAGGAGCTCAGCGCGGCGTTCCGGTCGCTGAGCAAGTCCGAGGTGCGCAACCGGGTGCTGCGCGAGCAGGTCCGGATGGACGGCCGGGGGCCGCGCGACATCCGTCCGCTGAGCGCCGAGGTCGGCGTCCTGCCCCGGGTGCACGGGTCGGCGCTGTTCGAGCGGGGCGAGACGCAGATCCTCGGCGTCACCACGCTGAACATGCTCCGCATGGAGCAGATGCTCGACACGCTCGCCCCGGAGACCCGCAAGCGCTACATGCACAACTACAACTTCCCGCCGTACTCGACCGGTGAGACCGGCCGGGTCGGCTCGCCGAAGCGGCGGGAGATCGGCCACGGCGCGCTGGCCGAGCGGGCGCTGATCCCGGTGCTGCCGTCGCGGGAGGAGTTCCCGTACGCGATCCGGCAGGTCTCCGAGGCGCTCGGCTCGAACGGCTCGACGTCGATGGGGTCGGTCTGCGCGTCCACGCTGGGCCTGCTCTCGGCCGGCGTGCCGCTGAAGGCCCCGGTGGCCGGCATCGCCATGGGCCTCATCTCCGACGAGGTCGAGGGCAAGACCGAGTACGTCACGCTCACCGACATCCTCGGCGCGGAGGACGCCTTCGGCGACATGGACTTCAAGGTCGCCGGCACCCGGGACTTCGTCACCGCGCTCCAGCTCGACACGAAGCTCGACGGCATCCCGTCGGACGTGCTGGCCGCCGCGCTCCAGCAGGCGCACGAGGCCCGGCAGACCATCCTCGACGTGATGCAGGCGGCGATCGAGGCCCCGGCCACTATGTCGGAGTACGCGCCGCGGGTCACCACGGTCAAGATCCCGGTCGACAAGATCGGCATGGTGATCGGCCCGAAGGGGCAGACCATCAACGCCATCCAGGACGAGACCGGCGCCGAGATCTCCATCGAGGACGACGGCACCATCTACGTCGGCGCGACCAACGGGCCCTCCGCCCAGGCCGCCGTCGACCGGATCAACGGCATCGCCAACCCGACCCTGCCGAAGGCGGGGGAGCGGTTCCTCGGCACGGTGGTCAAGACCGCCGCGTTCGGCGCGTTCATCTCCCTGCTGCCCGGCCGGGACGGCCTGCTGCACATCTCCAAGGTGGGCGACGGCAAGCGCGTGGAGAAGGTCGAGGACTTCCTCAACGTGGGTGACCGGGTCGAGGTGGAGATCGCCGACATCGACGCCCGCGGCAAGATCTACCTGGACAAGGTCCGTCCGGAGGGCGCGGAGGCGCCGGCCGCCGAGGGCGGCGAGCGTCCGGCCCGCGAGCGCGGTGACCGGGCCCCGCGGGGCGAGCGCCGCGGTGACGGCGACGGCGAGGACCGTCCGCGTCGCGGTGACGGCGGCGAGGGCGGCGAGCGCCCGCGCCGGGAGGGTGGCGAGGGCGGCGAGCGTCCGCGTCGCCGGACCCGGCACAGCTGACGAACCATCCGGGCCGGGTGGCGCGACGCCGCCCCGGCCCGGTCGCTCCACCCGGCCGGACGGGACGCCCGTGCGCCGGAGGATCCGTCGACCAGCCCGGCTCGCCGAGCCGGGCTGGTCCCGTCTCAGGGGCGGGCGCCCGCCCCTCGTCCCCGTCAGGAGTCAGGTACCTGTGAGTCGGGCCGACCACGCACTGAACGCCTCGGACCGGCCGGAGCCGGGCCGTCGGCCCGGCCAGGGGTCCCACCTCGCCGGTGGCGGCCGTCCGCCGGCCGGGCCGGGCCACCGGAGCCGGGCGTCCGGGGCCGCCCCGGTCGGGCGGTCGACCACCGCCCGGGCGGTGACCCGGACGTTGAGCGACGACCCGCTGGGCGGCACGGTGCGACGTACCGTCCTGCCCAGCGGGCTGCGGGTGCTCACCGAGGCGATCCCGGCGATGCGCAGCGTCTCGTTCGGCGTCTGGGTGGCCGTCGGCTCCCGTGACGAGACCGGGCCGCAGGCCGGCGCCGCGCACTTCCTGGAGCACCTGCTCTTCAAGGGCACCCACAAGCGGACCGCGTTGGACATCTCCGCCGAGATCGAGGCGGTCGGCGGTGAGACGAACGCGTTCACCACCAAGGAGTACACCTGCTACTACGCCCGGGTGCTGGACGAGGACCTGCCGCTGGCCATCGACGTGATGTGCGACCTGGTCGCCGACTCGCTGCTGGAGGCGGCGGACGTGGAGACCGAGCGCGGGGTGATCCTCGAAGAGATCGCCATGCACGACGACGAGCCCGGCGACGAGGTGCACGACCTGTTCGCCCGGGCCGTCTACGGCGACCATCCGCTCGGTCGGCTGATCTCCGGCACCGAGGAGACGGTGACGCCGATGACCCGCCGGCAGATCCAGAGCTTCTACCGGAAGCGGTACGTCCCGCCGCAGATCGTGATCGCCGCCGCCGGGAACCTCGACCACGCCGCCGTGGTGCGGCTGGTCCGGCAGGCGCTCAAGGGCACCCCGCTGGACACCGACCCGGCGTCGCCGGCCGCGCACCGGACGAACACCCCGGCGGTACGGACGAAGCCGGCGACCAGGCTGGTGGAGGCGAAGGAGACCGAGCAGGCGCACGTGCTCCTCGGCTGCCCGGGCATCGACCGGCTCGACGAGCGGCGGTTCGCTCTGGGCGTGCTCAACAACGTCCTCGGCGGCGGGATGTCCTCCCGGCTGTTCCAGGAGATCCGGGAGCGCCGCGGCCTGGCCTACTCGGTCTACTCCTACGCCAGCCAGTACGCCGACTCGGGCCTGTTCGCCGTCTACGCCGGCTGCGCGCCGGGCAAGCTGGACGAGGTGCTCGACCTGACCCGCGCCGAGCTGGCCCGGGTGGCCACCGACGGGCTCACCGAGACCGAGGTGGCCCGTGGCAAGGGCATGAGCAAGGGGTCGTTCGTGCTCGGCCTGGAGGACACCGGCTCCCGGATGAGCCGGCTGGCCAAGGGCGAGCTGCTCTACGGGGACCTGATGCCGGTCGACGAGCTGCTGACCCGGGTGGACGCGGTCACCGTCGACGACGTCAACGTCCTCGCCGCCGAGCTGCTGAGTCGCCCGATGTCGTTGGCGGTGGTCGGCCCGTTCGGCCCGGACGACTTCTCCGGCTGATCCGTCCCGACGCTTCGTCCGTCCCCTCCGACGCTTCGTCCGTCCTGTCTGGATGGTGACATCTGTCGATCGGTGTCGTACCCGGTCGCTAGGATTCGGTTCATCTGCGGACGACGAACTCGGGGGGTTCGGATGGACGTACGGGTGACGGTGGACGCCGACGACCGTCAGGTCGAGTCGGAGTCCCTGCACCAGTGGCTGGTCGAGAGCGCGGAGCTGCGGGGCCGGGTCGTTCCGGTCGAGTCGCCGCCACCACCGGGCGCTCTCGGGCCGACGCTGGACGCGATCCTCGTGGCGGTGGCCCCGGGCAGTGTCGCCACCGCCCTCGCCACGATCCTGGTCACCTGGATCCGGCACCGTGGCGGCGCGGTGCGGATCGAGATCGAGCTGCCGGACGGCAGGCGCGCCCGACTGGAGGCCGACAAGGTCCGGACGCTCACCGACGCGCAGCTCCGCGGCGAGCTGGGCGCCGTGGTCGCCGCCCTCCAGCCCCCCGCCGATCCGGCCCGGCCCCCCGCCGATCCGGCCCGGCCCCCCGCCGATCCGGCCCGGGCCGCCGGGCCGGGTGGCGGCACGTCGGGCAGCCCGGCGATCGACCCGCCCGCCGGGCCCGCGGCGCTGCCCGCCGCCGGCCGGGACACGGCCCGCGTCGATGGCTGACCTGAGCGGCAACGGCCTACGCGTCCTGGTGGTCGGGACGCAGACCCATCAGGGCGGCGCGCTGTCCTCCCTGCCGATCGTGGGCCGCACGGTCACCGCGCTGGTCGACCGGCTGACCGACCGGTGCGGGGTGCCGGCCGAGCAGATCACCGTGCTGCGCGATCCGCCCGACGCCTTCACCATCGCGCACGCGGTCAGCACGGCCGCCCAGCAGGCCGGCGAGGTCCTGCTGATCTGGTACGTGGGCCACGGCCTGCGGCTGCGCGGTCACGCCGACCTGTATCTGGCGGCCAGCGGCACCGACCGCCTGGTGCCCGGGCTCGCCGCGCACCAGGCGTACCCGGTCTCCGGTCTGTCGCAGGCGCTGCAGGCGTCCCGGGCCACCACCATGGTGGTCGTCCTGGACTGCTGCTTCTCCGGGCAGGCCCGGCTCACCGCCCCGGTCCCGGAGCCGCTGGCCGATCTGCCTCCGGTGCACGGGGTCTACCTCCTCGCCGCCGCCGAGAACCTCGCCCTGGCCGACCCCGCCCAGGAGCACACCGCGTTCACCGGTGAGTTCCTCCGCTTCCTGGACTCCGGTGACCCGGAGGCGGGGCGGATGCTGACCCTGGACGACGCCTATTACCACCTCTTCGACGCGTTGGGGAAGCAGCAGGCGCCGCGACCGCTGCGGCAGGAGGAGGGGCAGGCCGGCCGGCTGGAGCTCGCCGCCAACCCGGCGCGCCGGGGTGTCGCCGTCGACGGGCCCGGTGGCGACCCCGAGCCGCCGCTGGCCGGCCCGAGCCCCTGGCGGGGGCTGGCCGCCTTCCAGGAGCGGGACGCCTGGTCGTTCTTCGGCCGCGAGACGGTGACCGCCGATCTGGTCGCGGCGACCGCCCGGCGGCTCGCCGACCCCACCCCGCTGCTGGTGCTCGGCCCCTCGGGCAGCGGCAAGACCTCACTGCTGCACGCCGGGCTGCTGGCCGCCGTACGCCGGAACGGGTTGGCCGCCGCCGACGACGGCGACCGGGTCTACCCGGTGATCCTGCCGGCGCTCACCCCCGGTCGTCGTCCGTCCGCCGCGCTGGCCCGGGTGCTCGACGGCACGCCGGAGCAGCTCGCCGAGCGTCCGGAGGCGGCGGCGGAGCTGTGGGACCGGGCCGGCGTGGGCGATCCGGCCGGCAGACCGCCGGCGTTGCTCGTGGTCGACCAGCTCGAAGAGCTTTTCACCCTCGCCACCGACGCCGAGCGGACGACCTTCCTGGCCGCCCTGGCCAGCCTCGGCGCGTCCCGACCGGACGGGCTGCCCCGGGCGGTGGTGGTGGTCGCCCTGCGGGCCGACTTCTACGGCGCCGCCAGCGAGCAGCCGGCGTTCGCCGGGCTGCTCGCCGGGCCGCGGGTGGTGGTCGGGCCGATGGCCGCCGAGGAGCTGCGGCACACCATCGAACGGCCGGCAGCCGAGGCGGGGCTGCGGCTCGGGGACGGCCTCGCCGAGCTGCTGCTGCACGAGCTGGGCGCGGGCCGGGCCCGCGGGCCCGAGCCGGGCGCTCTGCCGTTGCTCTCGCACGTGCTCTGGGAGACCTGGCGGCGGCGGGAGGGCAACCGGTTGAGCGTCGCCGGCTACCGCGCCAGCGGCGGGCTCAACGGCGCGATCGCCCAGACCGCCGACGACGCGTACGACGGGCTCGACGCGACCGGTCGGCGGGCGGCCCGGCACCTCCTGCTGCGCCTGGTCCGGGTCGCCGACGACGGGGTCGACACCGCCCGCCCGGTGCCCCGCGCGGAGCTGCTGGCCGGTCTCGGCGGCGCCGCTGCGCCGGTGCTGGAGCAGCTCGCGGCCCGTCGGCTGGTCGGCATCGACCCGGACGGCGTGGTCCGGATCAGTCACGAGACCCTGCTGACCGCCTGGCCCCGGCTTCGGGCCTGGATCACCGAGGACCGGGCCCGCCTGCTGGCCCGCCAACAGGTCGCCGACGCGGCGGGCATCTGGCAGGCCGGTGGACGGCACCGGGGCGACCTGCTCTCCGGCACCCGGCTCGCGGTCGCCCGGCGGAGCCTGCCGGTCGACGGGACCGACCGGCTCGGCCCGGTGGAGCGGGAGTACCTGGCCCGCAGCGTGCGCCGGCACCGGCTGCGCCGGACCGGTGTCGCGGTGGTCGCGGTGGTGGCGCTCCTGCTGGGCGTGGGGGCGGTGTTCGCCGTCGAGCAACAGCAGCGGGCCGCCCGCCTCGACGCCCAGCTCGCCTCCCGCCAGTTGGCCGCGCAGGCCGAGGCGCTGCGGTCGACTCAGCCGGAGGCGGCGCTGACGCTGAGCCTCACCGCGTACCGGACGGCCCCGACGCCAGAGGCCCGGCAGGCCCTGTACGCCTCCTACGCCGACCCCCGGCCGCAGCCGTTGACCGGGCACGACAAGCCGGTGATCGGCCTGGCCTACACGCCGGACGGTCGGACCCTGGTCAGCTCGTCGGTCGACCGCAGCATCCGGCTGTGGGACGCCACCGAGCCGCGCCGTCCGGCGGCCCGCGCGGTGCTGCGCCGGCCAGCGACCACGGCCGTCGCCGTCAGTCCGGTGGCCCCGCTGCTCGTCGGCGCGTCGAAGGAGTCGCTGGCCGTGTGGGACATCACCGACCCGGCCCAGCCCCGGCAGCGGGCGGAGCTGGCCACGTCGTCCGTGCTCACCCTCACCGCCGCCTTCGCCCCGGACGGCCGCACCCTGGCCACCGGCGGGGAGCGCGGCACCCTGCGGCTGTGGGACGTCCCCGCATCGGGTGCTCCGACGCTGCTCGCCACCTGGCGTCACGGCGCCAGCGAGGTCGGCGGCGTCGCCTTCAGCCCGGACGGCCTGAGCCTGGCCGCCGCCCACTACATCGAGGAGGGCCGGACCAGCGGCGGTCAGGTGACGCTCTGGGACGTGGCCGACCGGCGGCGGCCCGCCCGGGTGGCGGCGCTGCCCGTGGACAGCGCCACCGCTGTCGCGTTCGACCCGGTCGGGCGGATGCTCGTCGCCGGCGGGTCGCTGGGGACGGTCAACGCCTGGGACACCAGCGATCCGCGTCGCCCGAAGGCCCTGGAAGGGCTCGACCTCAACGATCCGTCGCGGGCCGGGACGATCTTCTCGCTGTCGTTCCGGGCCGACGGCGGCGTCTTCGTCACCGCCAGCACCACCGGCGAGCTGAACCTGTTTGAGATCGACCCGGACAGTTTCAACCCGATCGACCGGCTGTCCCGGCTGCCGGGGAACGACCCCGGCCGGGCGGTGGCCTTCCGACCGGACGGCCGGGGCCTGGCCAGCGGCACGGACAGCGGGACCGTGCGGGTCTGGTCGCCCACCGTCCCGGTGCTCGGCGGCTACCTCAACAACGTCGGCGCCCCGGTGCCGGGCCGGGCGGTCGGCTTCGACGGCCGGTACGTGCTGACCAACGCCGACCCCGACAGGGCGGGCGGGGCCCAACTGTGGGACGTGACGGCACGCCCGCCGGAGCTGGTCGCCCACCTGCCACCGGAGTGGCCGGCGGGGGTGTTCCTGCCCGACGGTCGCACCGTGGCGAGCAAGGGCGCCGCCGACACCGTACGGCTGTGGGACCTCGCCGACCCCCGCCACCCCGTTCCCGCCGCGGACCTGCGCTGGACGGGCGTCGGCCCGGACCCGCTGGAGGTGCTGCCGCGTCCCGGCGACCGCCGGTGGCCCGGCCCGCCCACCGTCGACCTCTTCGTGACGGTCAGCCGGGACGGCCGGCAGCTCGCGCTGAGCGACGGGCGGTCGTCCACCGTCGTCCTGGTCGACGTGGGTGATCCGGCCGCGCCCGTGGTGACCGCCCGGTTCGACAGCAGCGAGGCGTCCCAGGGGGTGTGGTTCCTCGACGACCGGACGCTGACCGTCTGGGGCGAGACCGACCTGTACCTGTGGGACGTGCGGGAGCCCTCCCGGCCACGTCAGGCCGGGGTGATGCCCGGGGCCGCCCGCCGGGGCACCCTGCTCTACGAGCGGACCCGGCAGGTCGCCTTCACCGGGGACTCCGACGAAGGGACCAACCAGCCGCTGACCAGGATGTGGGAGGTCAGCGATCCGTACCGGCCGCGCAGGGCGGGGGCGGTCCCCCGGGACAGCATGACCTCCGGGGTGATGATCACCGATCCGAACACCCTCGCCGTCGACTCCGGCGACGGCGTGCGGTCCTGGGACATCACCGACCTCGACGACCCCGTTCCCGGCCAGGCGCTCCTGGGGGTGCCCGGCCGGCGGACGCTGGACGTCGGCCCGGACGGCCGGACCCTGGTGAGCACCGGCCAGGCCGAGGGGGACAGCTTCGCCGTGTGGCGGCGTCCGGACGGCGACCACCTGTTCAACTCCTTCGCGGTGCTACCCGGCGACTTCGCCGAGTTCACCCCGGACGGGTCGGTCCTCGGCGAGCTGCCGGCGGACGCCCGGGCGCAGTGGCTCGCCCCGGACGCCGCCATCGCGCTGTGGCCGCTGAACCCGGACCGGATCCACCGGGAGCTGTGCGAGTCCCCGACCGTCGACCTGACCGACGACGAGTGGCGGCGCTACTTCCCTGATCTGGACCGACGGGCCCCGTGCCCGTAGGTCGCCCGGTCGCCCCCGGGCTTCTCGTCCGTGCCGGTCCGGCGTTTTCCGGTGCGATAGGTTGTGCCGCGTGACTGAGGAGCAGGTGACGCGACGCGACGAGCCGGTCCGGGTCGGGGTGCTGGGCGCCCGGGGGCGGATGGGCGCGGAGGTGTGCCGGGCGGTCGACGCCGCCGGTGACCTGGAGCTGGTGGCGGCGATCGACCAGGGCGACGACCTCGACGCCGCCTCCGCCGCCCAGGTGGTGGTCGACTTCACCACCCCCGACGTGGTGCTCGACAACCTGCGTTGGGCGATCGGGCAGGGGATCCACGCGGTGGTCGGCACCACCGGCTTCACCGATCGGCGTCTCGACCAGGTGCGCGGCTGGCTGGCCGCCCGGCCGGAGGTGGGCGTGCTGATCGCCCCGAACTTCGGCATCGGCGCGGTGCTGATGATGCAGTTCGCCGCGACGGCCGCCCGGCACTTCGAGTCGGTGGAGATCGTCGAGCAGCACCACCCGCGCAAGCTGGACGCGCCGAGCGGCACCGCCACCCACACCGCCCGCCTGATCGCGCAGGCCCGCGCCGACGCCGGCCTGGGGCCGACCCCGGACGCCACCACCAGCGAGGTCCCCGGCGCGCGTGGCGCCGACATCGACGGGGTACGCGTGCACGCGGTCCGGGCCACCGGCCTGGTCGCCCACCAGGAGGTGCTGTTCGGCGCCACCGGCGAGACGCTGACCATCCGGCACGACTCGTACGACCGGGTGTCGTTCATGCCCGGCGTGCTGCTCGGCGTCCGGGAGATCGGTCGGCGTCCGGGCCTGACCGTCGGCCTGGATGCCCTGTTGGGCTGACCTGAGCGTTGGGAGGGCCCCCTGCCGTGCGCGGGGCCTTGACAGGGCGCCCTTCCCTACGACGGCGACACGGCCACGTGCAGGCGGGTCTGCGGGACGAGCATGTCGTCGACGTCCAGCGCCCGACCGGCGCCGTCGGGCTCCCAGCCGGTGCCGGTGAGGAACTTCCGGGTCGCCTCGTCGCCCTCGAAGGCCCAGGCCACCGCCCGGCCGAACCCGTCGTCACGCCAGTGGTCCACCGCCGCGGCGAGCAGCCGGCTGCCGTGCCCGCGCCGACCCCAGCGCGGCTCGACCAGCAGGTCGGTCACCGCCGCCACGTCCGCCCCGAGGGACTCGGCCGGCTCCTGCGGGGCTAGGGCCTCCGCGTCCGCCGGGCCGGCCGCCAGGAACCCCACCAGGAACGACGACTCGGCCTGCTCGACGGCGACCAGCACCCGGTGGGTGGCCGACGGCGGCGCGGTCACCGCGTCCCCCCACCGCCGGGCCAGGTACGCCTCGTCGAGGTTGTCCAACACGTGCCGTGGCAGAATCCGGCGGTAGGCGACCCGCCAGGTCGCGAGTTGAATGCGTGCGATCTCGCCGGCGTCCTCGGGACGCGCCGGGCGGACGTACCCGAGAGCCATGGCACGGAAGCCTACGCAAGGTGAGGGAGGCGACGGTGCCCCAGGGTGCCAGACGGACCGTCGGGCAGGTCGGCGTCGTCGTCGTGCTCGCCGTGGCGGTGGCCGGTTTCCTGTCCGTGGCGGCCGAGCGGCACGGCTTCTTCGACCTGCACGTCTACCACGGCGCGCTGTCGCACTGGGTGCACGACGGCGGCGAGGTCTACGACTATCTCAAGCCGCGCAGCAAGTACGGCTTCACCTACCCGCCGTTCGCCGCGCTGGTGATGCTGCCCATGGCGTACCTCTCCTGGCACCTGGCGATCCTGGTCAGCGTGACGTCGACCCTGGTGGCCAGCGCCGTGGTGATCTGGTGGCTGCTCGACCCGGTGGCGGTCCGCGCCGGCTGGAGCCGCTGGTTCACCCTCGCCGTGGCGGTCTGCCTGGCCGCCGCCTTCGAGCCGATGCGGGAGACGGTCAACTTCGGCCAGGTCAACATGCTGCTGCTGTTCCTCGTCGCGGTGGACCTGCTCTGGCTGGCGCCGCGCGGCAGCCGCTGGCTCGGCGTCGGCATCGGGCTGGCCACCGCGATCAAGCTGACCCCGGGCATCTTCCTGATCTACCTGCTGGTCACCGGGCGCTGGCGGGCCGCCGCCACCGCGACGGCCGCCGCGGCGGCGGCGACCCTGACCGCCGCCGCGCTCTTCCCGGACGCCTCCCGCGAGTTCTGGACCCAGGCGATCTGGAACACCGACCGGGTCGGCGACCTGGAGTTCATCTCGAACCAGTCGTGGCAGGGCGTGGTGGCCCGACTCGACCCGGGCAGCCCGAGCACGCTGCTGTGGCTGCTGCTGGTGGCGCTGACCGTGGCGCTGTGGGCCCGCCGGTGCCGGTCCGCCGTCGCCGCCGGCGACGAGGCCACCGGCTTCGCCCTGACCGGTGTGGTGATGTGCCTGGTCAGCCCGGTGACCTGGGTGCACCACCTGGTCTGGTTGATCCCGGCGCTGATCCTGCTGGTCGACGACGCGGTGGCCGCGCCCGCCGGCAGCCGCCGCCGACGTGGCCTGCTGGCCTTCGCCGCGGTCGCGTACCTCGTGTTGTGCAGTCGGTTGGTGTGGCACTGGGAGCGCGGTTTCGGCGGCGTGGACGGGTTCGTGTTCAGCAACTTCTACGTGTGGATCAGCGTGGCGCTGCTGGTGGCGCTGCCGGTGCGCCGCCCCGACGGCGGCCCGACGGCCCCGGACGGCGGGCCCGACCGGGAGTCAGCCGGCGGAGCCGAGCGGGCCGGCGTAGCGCAGCTCGGCCAGGGGGAGCGGGGGGCGGCCGCCGGCCATCGGCACCGGGTAGGTGGACTCCTCGCCGTCCGGTGACAGGCCGGCCCGGGTGTAGAACCGCCGGGCCCGGGTGTTCGCCGCGAGGACCCACACCCGGTACGCCGTCCAGCCCCGCCCGGCCAGTCCGGCGCGGGCCGCCGCGAACAGCGCGCCGGCCGTCCCGTCGCCCCAGCGCGTCGGGTCGACGTAGAGGCCGACCACCTCGCCGCAGGTCTCGTCCAGCTCGGCGCGGCTCTGGTTGACCCGGTACGGCCCGAACGTGGCGAACCCGGCCACCGTGCCGTCGACCTCGGCGACCAGCGTGGTGAACGGGTTCGCCGGGTCGGCGGCGCCGGTGTCCCGGCGACGCTGGGCCCAGGCCGCCACGTTGAGCCTTCCCAGCACCTCGGCCGGCATGATGCCGGCGTAGCCGGCCTGCCAGCCCCGGACGTGCACCCGGGCGACCGCCTCGGCGTCGTCGGGCTCCTCACGGCGGATGGCGCGCATGACACCGTTCTATGCCCCCGGCGGCGGGTGGTCCAGCGCTTCGCGGTCGTGTCGTACCCGTGGGCTAGGGTGCCCGACGATGGTCGCGCTCGAATCGCTCTCTCTCGCCCAGGCCCGCCGGGTGGCGTTGGCCGCCCAGGGTTTCGCCGACCCGGCCCCGGCCGGCGAGCCCACCCGTCGCCATCTGCGCCGGGTGCTCGACCGGGTCGGGCTGATCCAGATGGATTCGGTGAACGTGCTGCGACGGGCGCACTACCTGCCGCTCTACAGCCGGCTCGGGCCCTACCCGACCGAGCTGCTGGACCGGGCCGCCTACCGTCCGCCGCGCGAGCTGTTCGAGTACTGGGGGCACGAGGCGTCCCTGGTGCCGGTGGCGTTGCACCCGGCGCTGCGCTGGCGGATGGCCCAGGCCGACGAGAAGGCCTGGGGCGGCATGCGGCGGATCGTGCGGGAGCAGCCCGAGCTGGTCGCCTGGGTCCGCGACGAGATCGCCGCCCGGGGTCCGCTGACCGCCGCCGAGATCGAGCACGACGCCCCCCGCGAGACCGGCAACTGGGGCTGGAACTGGTCGGTGGTCAAGCAGGCCCTGGAGTACCTCTTCTGGGCCGGCGAGGTGGCCGCCGCCGACCGCACCACCTCCTTCGCCCGCCGCTACGACCTGCCCGGGCGGGTGCTCCCCGCCGAGGTGCTGAACGCGCCGACCCCGGCCGACGAGGACGCGTACCGTGCCCTGGTCGCGCTCGCCGCCCGCTGCCTCGGGGTGGCCGCCGAGCCGGAGCTGCGGGATTATTTCCGGCTGCCGGTGACGGCCACCCGGCGGGCGATCGGCGAGCTGGTCGAGGCCGGGGAGCTGGTCCCGGTCGCGGTCCAGGGCTGGCGGCAGCCGGCCTGGTTGCACGCCCGGGCCCGGCTGCCCCGGTGGATCCGGGCGCAGACGCTGGTCAGCCCGTTCGACCCGGTGGTGTGGGAGCGGGCCCGCGCCGAGCGGCTGTTCGGGTTCCGCTACCGCATCGAGATCTACGTGCCGGCGGCGCAGCGGGTGCACGGGTACTACGTCCTGCCGTTCCTGCAGGGCGACCGGTTCACCGCCCGGGTCGACCTGAAAGCCGACCGGCGGTCGCGGGCGCTGCTGGTGCCGGCGGCCTGGGCCGAGCCGGGCGTCGACCCCGGGGAGACCGCTGTCGCGCTCGCCGCCGAGCTGCGCCGGCTGGCCGACTGGCTCGGGCTGGACGCGGTCGCGCCACCGGTCGCCGGGGATCTCGCCGGGCCGCTCGCCGCCGCGTTGGCCGGCACCGCCGGTGTACCGTGAGCGGTGTGACGAGCGTTGACGGCCAGGCCGGCCCCCCGCCGCCGCCCACCGGCGCCCCCGGGGCGCATCCGGGCCCGCGTCCCGCCGGCCCGCCCGGGGCTGATCCGCGCCCCGCCGGGCCGCCCGGGGTCGATCCGCACCCCGCCGGCCCGCCTGCCGTCGGTCCGCAGGCCGCCGGCCCGTACGGGTCGTGGCCGGCCGGCCCGGTCCAGGTCGCCGAGCCGGACCGGTTCACCCGTTTCGTGGTCCGCCTCTACGATCGGGCGCCGCGCTGGGCGGTGCCGTTGGCCGCGCTCGGCTGTGTCGGCGCCGGAGTGGCGTACGCGCTGGTCAGCGACCCGACCCGGGCCGCGCCCGACGCGCTGCCCACCTGCCTGCTGAAGCTCACCACCGGGCTCGACTGCCCGGGCTGCGGCGGCACCCGCGCGCTCTGGTACGTGCTGCACGCCGACCTGCCGGCCGCCGCCCGGCACCACTTCCTCTTCGTCTTCGCGTTGCCCTTCCTGGCGTACCTCTTCGTCGCCTGGGCGGGGCAGCAGGCGTTCGGCTGGCGGCTGCCGCAGCTACGGATCGGGCCGAAGGTGATCGGCGGGTTCCTGGTGGCCTGGCTGGTCTTCTCGGTGGCCCGTAACCTGCCCTGGGCCCCGTTCACGGCGCTCTACGTCTGACCGGCGTCCGCCCGCCGACGGGCGGGTCGGACGGACCACGACCGACCCGACGTGCCGGACGGCCGGGTCCGGCCGCCGGCGAGCCCGGCTGCGGCGCGCCCGACCGGGGCCACTACAGTCCGAAGCATGCCGGAGATGGTGCAGCCCCAGGTCAGGCTCGTCGCGTGGACGCACTTCGAGACCCCGGACGACGTGCCGTGGTCGACCGACGCCGAGGGCGGCCAGGCGCTCGCCGAGTTCGCCGGGCGGGCCTGCTACCAGAGCTGGAAGAAGCCGAACCCGGCCACCGCCACCAACGCCGGCTACCTGGCGCACATCCTGGAGGTCGGCCACCTGAGCGTGCTGGAGCACGGCTCGGTGAGCTTCTACTTCAGCGGCGTCTCCCGGTCCTTCACCCACGAGCTGATCCGGCACCGGCACTTCTCGTACTCGCAGCTCTCCCAGCGGTACGTGCCGGAGCGGGACGCGGCGATGGTCGAGCCCCGGGTGATCGCCGAGGACCCGGAGCTGCACAAGCGGTTCGTCGAGGCGACCGAGGCGGGCGTGCGGGCGTACACCGAGCTGCTGGAGGGTCTCGAACAGCGCTTCCTCGACGAGCCCAATCCGACGTTGCGCCGCAAGCAGGCCCGGCAGGCGGCCCGGGCGGTGCTGCCCAACGCCACCGAGACCCGGATCGTGGTGACCGGCAACTACCGCGCGTGGCGGCACTTCGTCGCGATGCGGGCCACCGAGCACGCCGACGTGGAGATCCGCGAGCTGGCCGTGGAGTGTCTGCGGCAGCTCCAGCGGGTCGCGCCGAACGTCTTCGCCGACTTCGTGATCTCCACCCGCCCGGACGGCACCGAGGTCGCCGAGAGCCCGTACGCCGAACGCTCCTGAGCGTCGGGTCACGCGGCGGAGGGGTCGGTGAACCCTTCCCCGCCGGGGCGGCCCGGCCCGGTTGCTAGGTTGTCAGCATGACGCACGACCACCCTGCCGCCCCCGGGCGGGCCCTGTCGCGCCCCTTCGGCCGACTGATCACCGCCATGGTGACCCCGTTCACCGCCGACGGCGCGCTCGACCTCGACGGCGCGGCCCGGCTCGCGGCCCACCTGGTCGACGCCCAGCGCAACGACGCGCTGGTGGTCAACGGCACCACCGGCGAGTCGCCGACCACCACCGACGCGGAGAAGGAGACCCTGATCCGGGTGGTGGCCGAGACGGTCGGAGACCGGGCGCAGGTGGTCGCCGGGGTGGGCACCAACGACACCCGGCACACCATCGAGCTGGCCGCCGCGGCGGAGAAGGCCGGCGCGCACGGGCTGCTGGTCGTCACGCCGTACTACAACAAGCCGCCGCAGCGGGGGCTGCTGCGGCACTTCACCGCCGTCGCGGACGCCACCGGCCTGCCGGTGATGCTCTACGACGTCCCGCACCGGTCCGCCGTGCCCATCGACACCGAGACGCTGGTGGCGGCCGCCGAGCACGACCGGATCGTCGCGCTCAAGGACGCCAAGGGCGACCTGACCGCGACGAGCTGGGTGACCAGCCGTTGCGACCTGGCCCTCTACTGCGGCGACGACCCGCTCACCCTGCCCACCCTGGCCGTGGGCGGGGTCGGCCTGGTCGGCACCTCCACCCACTTCACCGGGGCGCTGGCCAAGCAGATGATCGAGGCGTACGACGCGGGGGACACCGCTGCCGCGTTGGCGCTGCACCACCGGCTCCTGCCGCTGTTCGCCGGGGTCTTCCGGGCCCCGGGAACGATCCTGGTCAAGGCCGGTCTGGCGGCGTCGGGGCTGCCGGCCGGGCCGGTCCGCTCGCCGTTGAGCGACGCCACCGACGAGGATCTCGCCCAGCTCCGCGCCGACTGCGCGGCGGCCGGGCTCGACCTACCCTGATGAGAAAACGACACGACGGGCGCCGGCTGCCGGCGCCGCAGAATGAGGTGGCCGCGTGACCGAGGCGCACATCGAGACGGAACTCCCCCCGCCGCTTCCGGAAGGTGGCCTGCGGATCATGCCGCTCGGCGGGCTCGGCGCCATCGGGCGGAACATGACCGTCTTCGAGTACGACGGCAAGCTGCTGATCGTCGACTGCGGCGTGCTCTTCCCCGACGTGGAGCAGCCCGGCGTCGACCTGATCCTGCCCGACTTCGCTCCCATCCTGGACCGGCTCGACGACGTCCAGGCCATCGTGCTGACCCACGGGCACGAGGACCACATCGGCGCGGTGCCGTACCTGCTCGCCCACAAGCCGGACATCCCTCTCGTCGGCTCGCAGTTCACCCTCGGCCTGGTCGAGGCGAAGCTCGCCGAGCGGCGGATCGAGCCGTACACGCTGACCGTGCGGGAGGGCGGCCGGGAGCGGCTCGGCCCGTTCCAGTGCGAGTTCTTCGCGGTGAACCACTCCATCCCGGACGCCCTCGCGGTGGCCATCCGCACCCCGGCCGGGCTGGTGCTGCACACCGGTGACTTCAAGATGGACCAGCTCCCGCTGGACGGCCGGATCACCGACCTGGCCGGCTTCGCCCGGCTCGGGGCGGAGGGCGTGGACCTGCTCCTGTCGGACTCCACGAACGCGGAGATCCCCGGCTTCGTCACCCCGGAACGCGAGATCGGCCCGGTCCTCGACTCGATCTTCGCCAAGGCGCGGGGGCGGATCATCGTCGCCTCGTTCGCCTCGCACGTGCACCGGGTGCAGCAGGTGCTCGACTCGGCCGCCGAACACGACCGCAAGGTCGCCCTGATCGGCCGGTCCATGGTCCGCAACATGGGCATCGCCCGTGACCTCGGCCTGCTGAACATCCCGGCCGGCCTGGTGGTCGGCCTGGACGAGGCGACCGCGCTCCCGCCGGAGCGGATCGTGCTGATGTCCACCGGCTCCCAGGGGGAGCCGATGAGCGCGCTCGGCCGGATGGCCAGCGGCGACCACCGGCACATCACGATCGCCCCCGGCGACACCGTCGTGCTGGCCAGCTCCCTGGTCCCGGGCAACGAGACCTCGGTCTACCGGGTGATCAACCGATTGGCCCGGGCCGGCGCGACCGTGATCCACAAGGACGTCGCCAAGGTGCACGTCTCCGGCCACGCCCCCGCCGGTGAGCTGCTCTACCTGCTCAACGTGGTGCGGCCGAGCAACCTGATGCCGGTGCACGGCGAGTGGCGGCACCTGCGGGCGCACGCCCGGCTCGGCATCGAGTCCGGCGTCGCCCCCGACCGGGTGGTGCTCTGCGAGGACGGCGACGTGGTCGACCTGGTCGAGGGCCGGGCCAGCCTGGTCGGGCACGTGACCAGCCGGTACGTCTACGTCGACGGGCTGGCCGTCGGCGACGTCAGCGAGTCCCTGCTGACCGAGCGGCGGATCCTCGGCGACGGCGGCTTCATCGCCTGCACCGTGGTGGTCGACTCGGTCACCGGCAAGGTGGTCGGCGGCCCGACCGTCTCGGCGAAGGGCTTCTCCGAGGACCCGGCGGCGTTCAACGCGGTGGTCCCGCTGATCACCGAGACGCTCAACCGGGCCGCCGCCGACGGCATCACCGACCCCCACCAGCTCCAGCAGATCGTCCGGCGCACCGTCGGCCGCTGGGTCAACGACGCGTACCGGCGACGGCCGATGATCGTGCCGACCGTGGTCGAGGTCTGACCGGTCCGGACGTCGGCGAAGACGGGTCGGTCCGGCCGGTGCCGGCCCGGCCCGTCCGCCGTCGGGCGTGACGTCGACGGCAACCGCCCTCGCCGCCGCCGGGGTCACGGCAGGGCGGCAACCGCGTCGGCGTACGCGACGCCCGTGGTGACCGCCGCGTCGACCAGCACCGCCACCTGCGCCGGGGCGACCCCGTACGCCAGGTCGGTGGTGAGGTCCCCGGCGAGGACCAGCTCACCGTCGGCCACCTCGTGCACGTACGCCCGGGGTTGCAGCCGGTCCCGGTTCCAGGCGTTGACGAACTCGTACGCCTCGGGACGCCGTGCCGCCGGCAGCCGTCGGGTCGCGACCACCCGGGCGTGCAGGATCTCGCTCCGCGACCCGACCCGGTCGAACCGGATCATCGCCTCGCCCCAGCGGCCCACCACCGTGCCGGCCGGGTCGACGGCGCAGGTGTCGCCCCGTCGCTCCACCGCCGCGACGATCATGGCGACGGTCAACTGCGCGGGCCCGTCGGCCGACCCGGCGTCGGGCGCTCCCGGCCCGGCGCCCGGGGCGGGTTCCGGGGGGTCCTCGTCCGGGTCGGTCGGCAGCGGGGCCGGGATGCCGGGGCGGGGTCGCTCGGCCAGCCACGCCACGATCCGGTCCGACTGGTGACCGGTGCCGTTACGCGCGTCGAAGCGGCCCGCGAGGTCGGTGGCGGTGGCCAGCAACTCCGCGCCGAGCGCCGCCACGTCCCGCCCACCGTCGACCCGGAGCGGGCGGATCAGCCCGAACGCCTCGGCCAGCCGGGTGGCGTGCCCCAGCCCGGCCGGCCCGTCCGGCAGTCGGCCGGGCCGGATCGTCTGGTCCGGACCTGACGGTCCGGCCGTCTCCGCCGGTCCACCCGGTCCGGTCGTTCCCGCCGACCGGACCGGTCCGGTCGGCCCCTGCGGCGCGTCCGGACCGGTCGGCTCCGCCGCAGCGACCGCCGGTCCGGGTGGGACGGGGGTCCGGGTCAGCCCCGACTCGCCGGCCAGCCGGCAGAGCAGCGCCCCGGCGGCGGCGAACTCCATCGCGGACCGCTCGTCCGTCGGCCGGGCCAGCCGGGGCAACTGCTCGACCAGGATGGTCAGCCCCCGGGTCAGGTAACCGCCGAGCGCGCAGAACGTCAGGTGGGCCGGCAGCCGCCCGAATCCGGCCGCCGACCGCCGGTGCCGGCGGTACGCGCGCAGGTGCGCCCGGCCCGCCTCGTCGTACCGGCCGAGCCGCAGGTACGGCAGGAGCGCCGCGGCCAGCGCCGCCTCCGGCTGCTCCGGGCACGACCCGGGCCCGGCGAGCGCCCGGTCGAGGACCCGGGCCGCCTCGGCCCACTCGCCCCAGCCGGTGAGCAGCTCGGCCTGCCGTACCGCCACGCAGGCGGGACAGTCCGGCCCCGGGCCGGCGGCCCGCCACCTGTCGAACCGCTCCCGGGCGGTCGACGAGTCCCCGAGCTGGTCGGCGAGCCGGCAGCCCAGCTCGGCCGGCACCCCGGGCTCGTCGCCGTCCAGCCGCGTGACCAGGTCGTCGAGAAGGGCCCGGGCCTCGACCAACGTGACCTGGGGACTCGCCGCTGCCGCCTCGACGGCGGTCCGCTGGCAGCGGCGCAGCAGCGCCACGTCCCCGGCGGAGAAGAGGGCGGGGGAGTGGTCCAGGGCGGCGAGCAGGTGACGTACCGGCCCGGCGGACCGTCCCGGCTCCCCGTGGAACCGGTACGTCTCGACGAGCGCGAACCGGGCGTCGACACCGAGCCGGACCTGCCCGGTGGCGTCGGCGTGCCCGGCGATCCGCTCCAGCTCGGCGATCTTCGCCGCGTCGTCCGGCCGGTCGCGGGCGGCGGCGAGCGCGTCGGCCCAGGCGTCGACGTCACCGGTCACGACGACGCTCCGCCGCCCGGCTGGCCGGACGGGTGTGTCTGGCCGGCCCGCGCGGCGACGGCGTCGGCGAGGTGACAGCCGGCGGTTACCCCCCGGCCGACCAACTGGTCGAGCTGGTGCGGGGTCACCCCGCGCTCCAGGTCGGTGATCACCTCACCGCAGACCCGGGCCCGCCCGTCGTCGTCGACCACCACGAACGCCTTCGGCCAGTACCGGTCGTGGTTCCAGCCGTTGCAGAAGACCCGCAGGTCGGGAACGTCCTCGATCGGGAACACCGGCCCGGTCAGCGTCCGGACCTGGAGCACCTCGCCGGCCGCGCCCAACCGCCGGAACCAGATCAGGCTGTCTCCCCAGCGGCCGACCAGGTTGCCGTCGGCGTCCGGGCGGCACGCGTACCCCCGGGTGGTCAGCACCGCCGCGACCAGTTCGGCGGTCAACGGCCGCAACGCCTGCGGGTGCCCGGCCAACGGATCGACCGGGCCGCCCTCGATCTCGGACGGCGTCATCCGACATCCCTTCTGAGGTAAATATCACGACTGACGGCGGAAAGCGCGCTGCGACGCACGGACACGATCGCCAAAAGCGGCGTTCCGGCGGGTCACGCCGTTACCGTGACTCTATGGCGGGCCGTACCTCTCAGGCGAGCCGGCGACGCGGCGCGTCGCCGCGCGGTAACCAGAACAGTCGTGCCCGCCAGCCGGCGAAGAAGGGCGGCGCCTCCGCCCGGCGTCGCCCTTCCGCCCGGCCGAGCCGCGGCGTCGGCCTCGGCCGCGCGATCACCGCCGCCTGGATGGGGCTGGCCCACGGTGTCGGGTGGACGTTCCGGGCCGTCGGCCGGCAGGCCGCCACCGCCCGCGAGGTCGGCCCGGAACACCGTCGGGACGGCGCCGGGCTGCTCCTGTTCGGACTTGCCCTGCTCAGCGCGGTGGCGATCTGGTTCTCCGGCGCGGGCCCGGTCGGCGCCCGCCTCGCCGACATGGTCCGGCTCTTCCTGGGCGCGATCTCCGTCGTGCTGCCCGTCCTGCTGATGATCGGCGCCTGGCGGATGATGCGGGAGCCGGCCGACCCGGCGCACCGGGGGCGTGGCCTGGTCGGCTGGGGGTCGATGCTGGTCGCCACCGCCGCCGTGCTGCACATCGGACAGCGCCCGGTCGACCAGGTCCAGCGGGACTACGCCGGCGGCCTGGTCGGGGCCGGCGTCGGCGGTCTGCTGGAGCGCGCCGTGACCGCCTGGGTGGCGGTGCCGCTGCTGCTCCTGCTGCTGGTGTTCGGCCTGCTGGTGGTCACCGCCACCCCGATCAACAAGATCCCCGAACGGCTCGGTCTGCTCACCGGCGGGGTGCTGGGCGTGCCGCCCGTGCCGGCCGAGGAGGAGACCGCCGAGAAGGCCCCGCCGCGTCGCCGTCCGCGTAAGGCCGCCCCGCCACCACCGCCCGAGCCGATCGAGCTGGACGACCCGTACGACGAGGACGTCGACCTCCAGGAGACGGTGGTCCTGCCCCGGAAGGCCCCGGCCCGGGTGCCCGCCGCCCGGCGTAAGCCCGAGCCGCCGGAGCACTCGCCGCCGCCCACCCGGGCCGAGCAGTTGGCGCTCACCGGCCTGTCCGGCGACTACACCCTGCCGCCGGCGAACCTGCTCGCCGGCGGCGCGGCCCCGAAGACCCGGAGCAAGGCCAACGACGAGGTGATCGCCGCGCTGACCGGCGTCTTCGACCAGTTCGGGGTGGACGCCGAGGTCACCGGCTTCACCCGGGGCCCCACCGTCACCCGGTACGAGGTCGAGCTGGGGCCGGGCGTCAAGGTCGAGCGGATCACCCAGCTCTCCCGCAACATCGCGTACGCGGTGAAGTCCCCGGACGTACGGATCCTCAGCCCGATCCCGGGCAAGAGCGCGGTCGGCGTGGAGATCCCGAACACCGACCCGGAGAACGTCGCCCTCGGTGACGTGCTGCGCTCCCGGGCGGCCACCAGCGACCACCATCCGATGGTGGTGGCCCTCGGCAAGGACATCGAGGGCGGCTACGTGGTCGCCAACCTCGCGAAGATGCCGCACATCCTGGTGGCCGGCGCCACCGGGGCCGGCAAGGCCTTGGCGCTGGAGACCCCGATCGCCACTCCTGACGGCTGGTCCACCATGGGCGAGCTGCGGGTGGGTGACCGGGTGTTCGACGAACACGGTAAGCCCTGCCGGGTGCTGGCCGCCACGCCGATCATGCGTGACCGCCCCTGTCACGAGGTCACGTTCTCCGACGGCACGGTCATCATCGCGGATGCCGACCACGAGTGGCGCACCACGACACGGGCCGGACGCGTGCAGCGTACGCACCGGTGGAAGGACGGTTCGTACTGGACACCTGAGGATCGTGGACTGATGGGTCGGCGCCTGGCGGAGGTACTGGCGGAGCCGGACCGCCCGGTCTCCAGTCGTGAGGTGGTGACGGATCTCGGCGAGCAGTTCAGGAACACCCTCCACCAGATCCTTCGGGGCATCCCCAAGGAGCCGGCGCTCGGTCGGGCGCCGTATGAGCGAGCGGGCCGGGTGGTCACCCGTTGGGTTCCCACCTATTCCCGTCACCGGGTGTACCAGGCATTGTCCGCACGGGTGCTTCATCCAGACAGGTCGGCGGCCAGACAGTCGCATGACGAAGCGACGGTGACGACGAGGCAGATCGCCGAGACCCTCCGCGTGGGGCCGAACGGCGAGTGGGCGAACCACGCCGTCGCTGTGGCCGGTCCCCTGGATTGTTCCGAGCGAGAGGTGCCCATCGCCCCCTACACCCTCGGTTGCTGGCTGGGCGACGGGACGACCGGCTCTTCGACCCTGACCTGCGCCGACCACGAGATCCTGGAGCAGATCCGCCTGGACGGTTACGAGGTGACCGCGCGGCCGCGGGGGAAGATCCGGTTTCACATCTCCAACCGTCAGGACAGGGGCCGGCGGATCGCCGAAGCCTTGCTCCTTGTCGATCGGGGCATGAGCGGGCCGGCGGCGGCCAGGCACGTCGGTGTGTCGACCACCGCCGTCTACCTCGCGCGGACGCGGTCAGGACCAAGGGACTGGACCGCCTCGGAGGCGCCATCCAACCGTCCTCGGCAGCCGTACCGGACGTTACGGGCACTCTTCCGTGAGATCGGTGAGAAGCACATCCCACCCGTCTACCTGAGGGCGTCCGAGACGCAACGACGGGCGCTGCTCGCCGGCCTGCTGGACACTGACGGCACGGTCACGAAGCAGGGTGGCGTCGAACTCGCGCTCACCAACGAGCGGCTCGCCCGGGACGCCCTGGAACTCGTCCTCGGTCTCGGCTACCAGGCGACGATGAGTACGAAGCCCGTCGCGGGAAGAAGGCCGGAGACGTCCATCTGCTACCGCATCCGCTTCACCCCCCGGGACAAGGTCTTCCGGCTCACCCGGAAGCTGAGCCGCCAGGTCACCACGAATCGTCCGACCCTCGCCCGTCGCTACATCGTCGGTGTCCGCCCGGTTCCGTCGGTGCCGGTCCGGTGTATCGAGGTCGACAGCCCGAGCCATCTGTATCTCGCCGGCCGCTCTCTCGTGCCGACGCACAACTCCAGTCTGCTGAACTCCCTGCTCGTCTCCGTCCTGACCCGGGCCACCCCGGACGAGGTGCGGCTGCTGCTGATCGACCCGAAGCGGGTCGAGATGACCAGCTACGAGGGCATCCCGCACCTGGTCACCCCGATCGTGACCAACGCCAAGAAGGCCGCCGACTCGCTGGAGTGGGTGGTCCGCGAGATGGACATGCGCTACGACGACCTCGCCGCCAACGGGGTCCGGCACATCGACGACTTCAACCGCAAGGTCCGCACCGGCGAGATCACCGCCCCGCCGGGCAGCGAACGGGAGATGAAGCCGTACCCGTACCTGCTGGTGATCGTGGACGAGCTGGCCGACCTGATGATGGTCGCGCCGCGCGACGTGGAGGACTCGGTCGTCCGGATCACCCAGCTCGCCCGGGCCGCCGGCATCCACCTGGTGCTCGCCACCCAGCGTCCCTCGGTCGACGTGGTGACCGGCCTGATCAAGGCGAACGTGCCGTCCCGGCTGGCGTTCGCCACCTCGTCGCTTGCCGACTCCCGGGTCATCCTCGACCAGCCGGGCGCGGAGAAGCTGCTCGGGCGGGGTGACGGTCTCTTCCTGCCGATGGGCGCGTCGAAGCCGATCCGGATCCAGGGGGCCTGGGTCACCGAGCGCGAGATCGCCGACGTGGTGAGGTTCTGCAAGGACCAGCGCGAGCCGGAGTTCCGGCCGGACGTGCTCACCCCGGCCCAGGACAACAAGAAGAAGATCGACGAGGAGATCGGCGACGACCTGGACCTGCTGGTGCAGGCGATCGAGCTGGTGGTGACCTCGCAGTTCGGGTCCACCTCGATGCTGCAACGCAAGCTGCGGGTCGGTTTCGCCAAGGCGGGCCGGCTGATGGACCTGATGGAGACCCGGGGCATCGTCGGCCCGTCCGAGGGCTCCAAGGCCCGCGACGTCCTCGTCAAGCCGGACGAGTTGGAGGAGGCGCTGGCCGCCCTGTCGGGCGCCGGCGACTGAGCCCGCCCCACACGGCAACGTGACCGGCGCGCGGCAACGTGACCGGCGCGCGGCAGCGGGCCGGGCGCACGGGGATCCGCGCGCCCGGCCCGGGTGGCTTCGGCAGGTCAGTTCAGCAGGGCGGCGACCAGCAGCGCGCCGACCAGGGCGCCGACCACGCTCGCCGCGGCGGCGTACCAGCCGAGCGGCTTGTCGCCGAGGACCGCGCCGACGATGCCGAGCACGACGCCGGCCAGGCCGAAGAGCAGCGGGGAGATGAAGACCGCGAGCACCGCGAAGACGAAGCCGAGGATGGTGCAGATCCGGGCGGCGTTGGTGCGCGGGCGGGCGGTGGTGTGCATGTTGGCCATGTCGTCCTCCGGTGCGTGCGACTGTTCCTTTGGCGTCGCCGGGATCTCTACCCCGCCCGCCGGACGGCTACGCATCGACTCCTCAGTGGAACACCTTCAGCCCCACCACGCCGGCCACCACCAGCAGCAGACACATCAGCCGGGGCAGGCTCGCCGACTCGCCCAGCGCCAGGATGCCCACCGTGGCGGTGCCCACCGCGCCGATCCCCACCCACACGGCGTAACCGGTGCCGACCGGGATCTCCCGCAGCGCGTACGCCAGCCCCACCATGCTCAGCACCACGGTCACCGCGAACACCAGCGACGGGACCGGCCGGGTGAACCCGGCGCTGCGGTCCAGGGCGATCGCCCACGCCGTCTCCAACAACCCGGACACCACGAGCACCAACCAGGCCATGACGTCGCCCCCTCCGCCACCGCGTCCGAGGCCCTCCCGGACGGGTCGGTCGCGTACGACCGAGGGGCGTCTTCGCGTCACCGGGTACGCCACCACTCGTCCGGAACACCCGAGGGGTGCCGTCGCCGACGGTAGCACCGGTCGGGGGATGCCCGACCCGGCCGACCGGCCGGTCGAGGGTGACCCCGGACACCACCATTGACCTGAAGTTGTCTTCATGTTGAAGGATCGGCTCATGGCTCTGCTCTTCTCCGACCGGGAGGTCGCCGCCGTCCTCGACGCGGGCCGCGCCGTCGAGGCGATGCGTGGCGCGGTGCTGGCCGCGTACGAGGGTCGCCTGGTCGCCCCGCCCCGGGCGTCGGCCCGGCTCGACGGCGGCCGGCTGGTGTTCACCGCCGGCCAGCTCACCGGCGAGTGGTACGGCTACCGCTCCTACGACACCTTCGGTCACCCCGAGGGGGAGCAGCTCGTGGTGCTGCACGACGGCCGGACCGGGGCGGTACGGGCGGTCGGCGTCGGCGCGGAGCTGGGCTCGCGGCGCACCGGAGGGCTCGGCGGGGTCGCCGTGGACGCGTTGGCCCGCCCGGAGGCGACCACCGTCGGGGTGCTCGGCTCCGGTGGGCAGGCGTGGGCCCAGGTGTGGGCCACGGCGGCGGTCCGCCCGCTACGGGAGGTGACCGTGCACAGCCCCACCCCGGCGCGCCGGCAGCGGTTCGCCGCCCGGGTCCAGGCCGAGCTGGGCGTCCCGGCGCGCGCGGTTGCCACCCCGGGTGAGGCGGTCCGCGGGCGCGACGTGGTGCTGGTCGCCACCGACAGCCCCACCCCGGTGCTCGACGCCGGGGACCTCGCCCCGGGCGTCCACGTCAACCTGGTCGGCTTCAAACAGCGCGGGCGCGCCGAGTTCGACACCACCCTGCTGGACGCCGCCGGCGCGCTGGTCACCGACTCGCCCGCCCAGGCCGGGGCGTACGACCCGCCGATGCTGGCGGCGCTGCCCCCGTACGCGGAGCGGTTGGGTGACCTGGGCGCGGTGCTGGCCGGCGCGGCGTCCGGACGGACGGACCGCGACGACGTCACCGTGTTCTGTTCGGTGGGCCTGGCCGGCACCGAGGCGTTCCTGCTGGACCGGCTCGTCCAGCTCGCCGCGACCACGGTGTGAGCGCGGCTACGTGGGCCGGGCGTCGGCGGGCGGCCACCGCGCGCCCGGTACCCTCGGGTGGTGTCTGCCGCCTCCCCTTCCCCCGCTGACGGTCGCCGGGTCGCCCTGCTGACCCTGGGCTGTGCCCGCAACGAGGTCGACTCGGAGGAGTTGGCCGCCCGCCTGCACGCCGACGGCTGGCAGGTGACCACCGACGGCGAGCGCGCCGACGTGGTGGTCGTGAACACCTGCGGGTTCGTGGAGAAGGCCAAGCAGGATTCGATCCAGACGCTGCTGGCCGCCGCCGACACCGGGGCCACCGTGGTGGCGGCCGGCTGCATGGCCGAGCGGTACGGCCGGGAGCTGGCCGACAGCCTGCCCGAGGCGCGGGCCGTGCTCAGCTTCGACGACTACCCCGACATCGCCGCCCGGCTCGACGCGGTGCTCGTCGGCGAGACGGTGCCCGCGCACACCCCACGGGACCGCCGCGAGCTGCTGCCGCTGACCCCGGTGGCCCGGCGGGCCAGCGCGGTGTCCCTGCCCGGCCACGGCACGCCGGCGTCGCCGCCCGGCCACGGCACGCCGACCCGGGTCGCCCCGCAGACCGACGAGCACACCCCGGCGCACCTGCGTCCGGTGCTGCGCCACCGGCTGGACACCGGCCCGGTCGCGTCGCTCAAGCTGGCCAGCGGATGCGACCGGCGCTGCGCGTTCTGCGCCATCCCCGCCTTCCGCGGCGCCTTCGTCTCCCGTACGCCCGACGAGCTGCTCGCCGAGGCCGAGTGGCTGGCCGGGACGGGCGTCCGGGAGCTGGTCCTGGTCAGCGAGAACTCGACGTCGTACGGCAAGGACCTGGGCGATCCCCGGGCGCTGGAGAAGCTGCTGCCGCAGCTCGCCGCGATCGACGGGATCGTCCGGGTCCGGGCCAGCTACCTCCAGCCGGCCGAGACCCGGCCCGGCCTGGTCGAGGCGATCGCCACCACGCCGGGCGTGGCGGCGTACTTCGACCTGTCGTTCCAGCACTCCAGCGAGCCGGTGCTGCGCCGGATGCGCCGGTTCGGCTCCACCGACCGTTTCCTGGAGCTGCTGGCCGGCGCCCGCGCCCTGGCCCCGGAGGCGGGGGCGCGCAGCAACTTCATCGTCGGCTTCCCCGGCGAGACCCGGGCCGACGTGGACGAGCTGGTCCGGTTCCTGACGGAGGCGCGGTTGGACGCGATCGGCGTGTTCGACTACAGCGACGAGGACGGCACCGAGGCCGCCGGGCTGCCCGGCAAGGTCTCCGCGGCCACCGTCCGGCGGCGGTACGACAAGCTCGTCGCGCTCGCCGACGAGCTCTGCTCGCAGCGCGCCGAGGAGCGGCTCGGCTCGACCGTCGAGGTGCTCGTCGACTCGGTCGACGACGGCGTCGTGGAGGGGCGGGCGGCGCACCAGGCCCCCGAGGTGGACGGCTCGACCACCCTGGTCGCCCCGCCCGGCGGTGGGGTGGACGTGGCCGCCCTGCGGCCGGGTGACCTGGTCCGGGCGACCGTCACCGGCACCGAAGGGGTCGACCTGGTCGCCGTACCGGATGAGATGATCTCGGCGGCGCCCGGCGCGGCACGGTGACGGCGGGCCCTGACCGAGCGGGGGAGCCAGGTGGCGCGGTACCGGGCACGTCGAGACGGGTCGACCCGGTGACCGGGGCGGTCGACCCGACGCCGCCGACGGTGGTGGCGCCGGTCCCGGTGGTGAACGCGGCCAACGCGCTCACCGCGTTGCGGCTGGTGCTGGTGCCGGTCTTCACGGTGCTGGTGGTCGTCTCGACGATGACCCACGCCGGGTGGCGGGTGGCGGCCTGCCTGGTCTTCGCGCTCGCCTCGCTCACCGACTTCGCGGACGGCTGGATCGCCCGCCGGTACGCGCTGGTCACCTCGGTCGGCAAGGTCGCCGACCCGATCGCCGACAAGGCCCTCACCGGGGCCGCCCTGTTGCTGCTGTCCTGGTACGACCGGCTGCCCTGGTGGGTGACCGCGGTGATCCTCGTCCGGGAGGCCGGGGTGACCCTGATCCGGTTCTGGGTGATCCGGCACGGGGTGATCGCGGCCAGCCGGGGCGGCAAGGCCAAGACCGCGCTGCAGATCCTCGCCATCGTCTGGTATCTCTGGCCGATGCCGGCCGGCTGGGCCGGGATCGGTCCGTGGATCATGGCCGCGGCGGTGGTCGTGACGGTGCTGACCGGCTTCGACTACGTGGTCCGTGCCCTGCGCCTGCGCGCCCCCCGCTGACCCCGCCCGCGGGCGGGCCGTCGCCGGCCCCCGGGCGGGCGCTCCGTCGCCGGTCCCGGCCGGGCAGTCCGCCCGCGACCGGGCCCGGTGCAGGATGGTTGACGCGACCGGGTGGGGGAAGAAAGGCGGACATGGCAGTGGGACGTGACGACGTGACGGCGCCGGACGACGCCGACGACCGGCCGGTCACCAATCCGGCCGCCGGGGTGGTGCACCGGCTCTCCGAGCGGGGCGAGACGCTCGCCACCGTCGAATCGTTGACGGGTGGCTCGCTGGCCGCCTCGATCGTGGAGATCGCCGGCGTGAGCGGCGTCTACCGGGGCGGCGTGGTGGCGTACGCGACCGAGTTGAAGGCGACGCTGGCCGGCGTCCCGGCGGATCTGCTCGCCGCCCGCGGGCCGGTCGACCCGGACGTGGCGGTGGCCCTCGCCGAGGGCGGGCGGCAGCGGTGCGGGGCCGACTGGGGGCTGGCGACCACCGGCGTGGCCGGGCCGGAGCCGCAGGGCGGCAAACCGGTGGGCCTGGTGTTCGTCGCGGTTGCCGGACCGAACGGGACGATCGTGCGGGAACTGCGTCTCGACGGTGGTCGGGACCACATCCGGGCGACCGCCGTCGAGGAGGCGTTGCGCCTGCTCACCGCCCAGATCCGGACCGCCGGCGAGCCGGTCGACGCGGCCCGGCGCTGAGCCCGGTCCGATTTCTGGCCCGCCGGGGTGGTATGTCGGCGGGGCCGGCAGCGGGTACGGTTGCGGGAAGACTCCGACGGGCGGTCCGGCCCGGGGGCGGCCCCCCGCACCCGGCGCGCCCCGGCCGCCGGGGAACGGTTCCTCCAGGGAGGTGCGATGGTCCTGCTACGCCGGGTGATCGGTGATGCACTGCGGGCGCGTCGGCAGGGGCAGCACCGCACCCTACGCGAGGTGTCGTCCGCGGCGAACGTCAGCCTGGGTTACCTCTCCGAGATCGAACGCGGCCAGAAGGAGCCCTCCAGCGAGCTGCTGGCCGCCATCTGCGACGCGCTCGGCGCGCGCCTGTCCGAGCTGCTGCGCGAGGTCAGCGACACGGTGGCGTTGGCCGAGCAGATGCCGGGCGTGCTGGTTCCGGTCGTCGACGAGTCGGTCGAGCCGGTGACCCGGGCCGGCGTCCGCAAGGTCGCCCCGCAGGCGGTCCGGCAGGTCGGCGGCGACGGGTCGGTCGCGGTGGCCGTCCGCCAGGATTCCCCGCTCAAGGCCACCCTGCGCTCCGCCCGGGTCCGTCCCGCCGAGCGGGACGTGGTCTGCGCCGCCTGACCACCGCCGTCCCGCCGGCCCGACCGATCACCGGTCCGGGTTCGGTCGCCGCGTCGACCGGCTGGCCCACACCGCCCGTGGTCGCCGCTGGTGTCGGCCGCGTAGGGTTGATCAGCAGGTGTGACGCCCGTCCCGGCGCATCGTCATCGCCTGGGTGGCGGCGGGCTGGGAGGATGGATGAGCCGTCGGTCGCCGGGCCACCGGTCCGGCCCGGCGGGCGGGCGCAGCGGCGCGACTGAGGGGATACCGCGGAGATGGCCAACCCGTTCGTCAAGGGGTGGAAGTACCTGATGGCGATGTTCGGCGCCCGGATCGACGAGCACGCCGATCCGAAGGTGCAGATTCAGCAGGCCATCGAGGAGGCGCAACGCCAGCACCAGGCGCTGGTGCAGCAGGCCGCCGCGGTGATCGGCAACCAGCGTCAGCTCGAGATGAAGCTCTCCCGGCAGATGTCGGAGGTCGAGCGCCTCCAGGGGATGGCCCGGCAGGCGCTCGTCCTGGCCGACCAGGCCCGGGCCAAGGGTGACGAGGCCGAGGCGACGAAGTACGAGCAGTCCGCGCAGACGCTGGCCACCCAGCTCGTCTCCGCCGAGCAGGCCACCGAGGATCTCAAGACCCTGCACGACCAGGCCATCGGCGCGGCCTCCCAGGCCCGGCGGGCGGTGGAGAACAACTCCATGATCCTCCAGCAGAAGCTGGCCGAGCGCACCAAGCTGCTCAGCCAGCTCGAGCAGGCCAAGATGCAGGAGAGCGTGGCCCGCTCGCTGGAGTCGATGTCCTCGCTCACCGCCTCCGGCTCGACCCCCAGCCTCGACGAGGTGCGGGACCGCATCGAGCGGCGGTACGCCAACGCGATGGGCCGCGCCGAGCTGGCCGGCAACTCCGTCGAGGGCCGGATGCTGGAGATCCAGAAGTCCAGCCTCGACTCGGCCGGGTCCTCCCGGCTGGAGCAGATCCGGGCCAGCATGGCCGGCGGGCAGCTCACCGACCGTCCGGCCCAGGCCGGCGCCGAGCAGGCCGCGGCGCCCGCCGCCGACCCGGCCGCCGCCGCCCGGCTGGACGAGATCCGGGCCAGCATGACCCGGGACCGCGGCACCGGAGACACCACCGCCGCCGGGTGACCGGCCGGGGCGAGGAGGCAGGCGTGGCAGACGAACGAGCACGGTACTTCCGCCGGTTGCGTCGGTTGCGGGCGTCCGCCCGACGGTGGAGCGTCACCGCCGGAGGGCTCGGCGGGGCGGCGGCGGTGCTCACCCCGTACGCCGGGCTCGGTCTGCCCGACGCGGCGTGGGCCGGCGCGGCCGGCGGCGCCCTGGCGCTGGCCGCCTGGCGCTGGATCGACCTGCGGGCCCTCGCCGCGCAGCCGGCCCCGCCGGAGCTGGACCCGGCCGAGGCCGCCGCCCGCTCCCGGGCCCGGCTGGTCGCCGCCGTGGAACGCCTGCCGGTCGGCCCCAACGTGGTCGCCGAGGTGCGTCGGGTCCGCGCCCGGGTGGCGCTGCGCGGCACCGCCGCCGCCGAGCCGTGGGCCCGACTGGACCGCGCCGCGCTGACCCTGGCCGGGATGGCCGGCCGGCTCACCGGGCTCACCGGGCTCGCCGACCCGGTGAAGCTGGAGGCCGCGGCGGCCGACCGGTCCCTGCGGGACCTCGCCGAGCGGGTGGCGAGCGTCGAACGGGCCGTCCGGCTCGCCCCGTCGCCGGCCCGGGAGTCGCTGGCCGACACCCACCGCGTCCTGGTCACCCAGCTCCACGAAGGCGTCGCCGCGTACGAGCACCTGGTCGTCGCGGCGGCCGGCTACGTCGCCGAGGACGCCCGCCCCACCGACGCCCACCCGGCCGCGTCCCGGCTCACCGAGGCGACCGACCTGCTGCACGGGGTCGCGTCGGCCCTGGCCGAGCTGCGGGCGGTCGGCGACCCACGCCGCCCCGCCTGAGCCGGGCCCGGCCGCACGCCGCCCCGCCTGAGCCGACCCGGCCTCACGTCGGCGTGGTGGCCGGCACCGGGCCGGTGAACGCCGAGCTGCCCACCACGTTGACCGCGCGGACCCGGTACCAGTAGGTGACCCCCCGCGCCAACCCGGTGTTGGTGAAACCACGCCCGGAGACGGTGAAGGCGGTCAGCTCCCGGGTGAAAGCCGGATCGGCGGCCCGTTCCACGACGAACCCGTAGCCGCTCCCGCCGGGCGCGTCGGCGGTCCACCGGAGGATCACCGTGGCGGTCTCCGGGCCCGACACGCACGCCGTGGCGATCACCGGTTCGGGGGTGCGTGGCATCGCCGGGGTGGTCACCACGCTGACCGTGGACCAGGGCGAGGCGGCGCCCCGACAGGTGGTCCGGACCCGGTAGTAGTACGTGGTCTCCGGGGCCACCACCGGATCGACGTGGTGGCCGACGACGTCGACCGTGGTGGTCCCGGGACCGCTGGTGAAGGTCGGGTTGGTGGCCCGTTGCACGTCCACCCCGGTGGCGAAGGACCGGTTCGTCCAGCGCAGCGCCACCCGCAGCGGGGCGGCCGGTGGCACGACCGCGGTCAACCCGGTCGGCGCGGCGAGCCGCACCACCGCGGCGGCGCTGCCCGACCAGCCCGAGCAGCCCACCGCGTTCTCGGCCCGGATCCGGTAGTGGTACGTGACGCCCGGGGTGACCGTGGCGTCGACGTACCTGGTGGCGGTGGCGGCCACGGTCAGCGTCGTCACGTCGGCGGTGAACGCGGGATCGGTGGCCCGGTCCAGCCGGTGCGCGGTGGCCGGCGGCCGGTCGCCGTTGCCGGTCCAGGCCAGCGCGATCGCCGGCAGCGCGATCGTCGAGCCGGGGACCGGGGTGGCGGTCAGCCCGGTGGGGGCCGGCGGCGAGACCCGCAGCACCAGCGGCCGGGCGGCGCCCTGGTCCCGGTGGGCGGCGAGCTGACTGTGCCACTGGTACTCCCAGCCGAGGTCGACCGGCGTGCCGTCGGGGTCGGTCGGGTCCAGCGGGCGCACACAGTCGCCGATGGTGAAGGGCAGGTCGGGCGGGACGGGCCGCAGGGCGACGACCACCGCCTCCCGGGGGTCGACCCGGATCGTCTCCTTCCAGCCCCGCTCGTCGGCCGCCGGGGGCCGGACCACGCCGTCCCGGGTGACCCGGTTGACCACCTGCGCGTCCCCGCCGCCGAGATGCAGCGGCTGGGTGAGCCGGCCGTCGCCGCTGATCCGCCAGAGCTGGGTGCCGTCGCCGGGCGTGCCGACGCCGACAGCCGGATCGGTGGCGTACAGGATCTCCGTCGGCGGGGCGGTCGGCGTCGGCGCGCCGGCCGGGGGGAGCGTCGCCCCGTCGGCGGTGGTGGCGGTGAGTCGGGCGGTCAGCCGGCCGTGCCCCGCCTCGAAGACCTGCCGGACGGCCTTGTCCCGCACCGGGAGCGTGACGGGCCCGGTGGCCCCGACCGGGGTGAAGCTCACCGTGGCCGCGTGCGCCGGCACCACCGTCTCCTGCCCGGTGCGGGTGCCGAACGCCCGGTCGTAGGCCGGTTGCGGCACGATCGGCGGCGGCTGGCTGGCCGCGTACGCGCCGGGCAGCCGGTCCCGCAGCCGGTCCAGGTCGTACCGCCGCGCGGGCGGGCCGGTGACCCGGAGCTGGAGCAGGGTGCGGGTGTCCGGCCCGTATCCGCCGACCGCGCCGGGGGAGTCGGCGTGGTGGTCGTGGCGGGGGTCGCCGCCGGGCAGCGGGGCAGGGCAGTCGTTGTAGAGGATCAGGACGGTCCCCGGCGGCACGGCGGCGAAGTCGACGAGCACGTCGGCCCGTTCGCCCGGGGCGAGCAGCAGGGCGTGCCCGTCCACGTTGAGCACCGTCGCGTCGCGCCGGTCGTACCGGTAGCCGACCGGCCGGTTCGGCAGCGCCACCGGGGCCGGCAGCAGACCGCACTCGTTGCCGATCCGGACGAGCTCCGGCCCGGCCGCCGCCGGGTCCGGCACGCCGCCGGCCCGACCGTCGGTCGGCCAGCACGCCGGCCGTCCCGGCGCGGGCGACGCCGCCACCATCGGCACCTCGCCCGCTCCGGCGTCGGCCAGGCTGCCGTCGTCGTGCCACATCGGCCCGTCCGAGCGGGCCCGGTAGAGCTGGAGGTTCAGGCTGCGGTCCGGGCAGGCGTTGAGGATCCGGAACCGGTACGCGCGCGGCGCGACCGTCAGGTACGGGTAGGCGACGCCGTTGACCAGCGGGGTGTCCCCGTACGCGCCGGGCACCGCGCTGGGGTGCGGCACGCCCGGGGCCAGCGGCGGCTCGCCGGGCGCGTCGACCGGGTCGTGGTACGGGTTCGCCGTCGGGCCGTGCGCCACCGGCCCGTCCGGGGTACGGCACCACGGGCCGTAGTCCCACCGGCCGGTCGGGTTCCGCCCGTCCGGCCGGAACGGGTTCTGCCGGGGCTGGTAGACGTGCGGGTGCCAGAGACTGCCCTTGGCGCCCCAACGGTCCCGGTCCCAGGTGGGGTCCTCGGCGGCGAGTTGGGCGTCGTCCGGCACGAAGGTCCGGTCGGTGATCACCAGCGGGAGCTGGTCGGCGGGCAGCACCCCGTCGGCGATCAGCTCCTCCTCGGCCGGGTCGGTGAGCAGGTACGGCGCGAGCTGCCCCGAGTAGGTGGTGAGCCGGGCCAGGCCGAGGGTGTTGTCGTGCAGCCACATCATCCGGCCGCTCTGGTCGTTCGGCAGGTAGAGGGTGGTCGCGCCCGGTCCGGGCGGCGGCATGTCGGGCACGTGCGCCAGCCCGGGTCCGGTCGGGTACGGGGTGATCTCCCCGGCCGGGGTGATCCACTGGGTGGGGTTGCCGGCGCTGATCCAGCCGGTCCGTGCCCCGTGCAGGCGCAGCACCGCCCGGTTCTGCGGGTACGGCGCCGGCCCGTCCAACGGCCCCGGCCCGGCCCCGGGCAGCGTCGGATCGACCGGCAGGAACAGGTCGCCGGCCCGTCCGGTGGGCAGTTGGTTGATGAACTTGATCCGTACCGGGCGGCCCCGCCGGGCCATGATCATCGGCCCGAGGTGGTACGCCCGGTCGGGCGGGTGGACGGTGTTGTGACCGTGCCGGTCGGTGCCCAGGTTGAGCTGCCGGTAACCGCGCAGCGTGGTCTGGGGCAGGTCCCGGTGCAGACGTTGGGCGTACTGCTGCAACCCGATCTCGTAGTAGTCGCAGCCCGGGTACGTGATCGTGTCGGGCACCGCCACCGGCAGGTACGCGCCCAGCTCGTTGGCCCGCTCCGGCCCGGGGCCGGGCAGCGCGTCGACGAACTTGCGCAGGCCGGTGCCGGGCGTCACGACGCCCGTCGGGTCACGCCGGGGGCGGGGGCTGTGCGCGAAGTTCGGTTCCGGCCCGAAGTAGCGCGGCACCGCCGTCGGTTCCAGGGCGGGCGGGCCGACCGTGGTGGGCGCGGCGGTGGACGGCTCCGTCCCGCTGCGGGCGGCCGGGATCGTCCCGGCCGTGGTGGTCGTCGGGGTACGGCGGAATCTGCGGAAGATGGCCATGGCTCACCCCCGGGGCCGGGGGTACGACGACCGTCACCCCGGTGTGACCGGGGTCGTACCCGTGGCGCTGCTGACAGTCTGTGAACGCGTAACCGCAGCATGCGACGCGGGTCCTCGGTGGGGGAATTGCCCAATCATCCCAATCTGCCGACGACCGGTCAGTGTCGTCCCGGTTGGCAGACCGGACACCAGTAGGTGACCCGGTCGCCCAGCTCGTCCTTGCGGACGGCGGCGCCGCACCGCCGGCACGGCTGGGCCCGACGACCGTAGACGTAGCTGGTCTGCCCCCGGCGCAACGAGCCGGTGGTGCTCTGGGTCCACCGTCCCCGGTTGGCGGCCAGCAGCCGGTGGGCGAGAGTCGCCAGGCCGGTCAGGTCGGGCACCGCGCCGACCGGCGTCCACGGCGAGACGCCCCGCAGGAACAGCAGCTCGCACTTGTAGAGGTTGCCCACGCCGGCCAGGTTGCGCTGGTCCAACAGCGCCTCGCCGATGGTCGCCTCGGGGCGCGCGGCGAGCCGCCGGGCCGCCTCCGCGGCGTCCCAGTCCGGGCCGAGCAGGTCCGGGCCGAGGTGGCCGACCAGGGTGTCCTCCTGGTCGGTCGGCAGCAACGCGACCTCGTGCAGGTGGTACCCGACCGCCACCGCGTCGGTCGTGCGCAGGACCACCCGGATCAGGTGGGCCGGGCGGGCGGTCCAGCGTTCCCCCGGCGCGTACGTCCGCCAGGCGCCGTCCATCCGCAGGTGCGAGTGCAGCGTCCACCGCCCCCCGCCCGCGTTGCCGTCCCCGCCTGCGCCGCCCCGGCCCGCGCTGTCGTCCCCGTCCCGGCTGTCGTCCCCGCCCGCGCTGTCGGCGGCGCTGTCGGCTCCGGTGGGGGCGGTGAGGCGGAGCAGCAGGTGTTTGCCCCGGCTGACGGACTCGCGGACCGTCCAGCCGGTGAGGTCGGTGACGGCGAGCTGCGGCACCCGGAAATCCGTACCGGTCAGCCGGTGACCGACCAACGCCCGGCGTAGCACGCGGGCGGTGTTCCAGACGGTGTCACCTTCGGGCACCATCCCATCCTGCCCACCCGCCGGCCCGTCCACTCCCGTGCGGGACGGGAACGAAGAATTCCTTCCCCGTCGACCCCACCATCGCCCCTCCCGACGCTTTGCTCTGCACCCACGTGCGCACCAGACACCTCAGGAGACCGGTGGTGCCTCCGCGGGCGCAGAGCAAAGCGTCGCAGGCGGCGCCCGGTAGCCTGCCGGTCACCCCGGCAGGGGCGGTCGGGTGCCGCGGTCGCGGGTCCCCCCCCCGGCCGGGCCGGGCGGTCAGGGCTGCTCGTCCGGCCGGGGCGGGCGGACCATCTCCTGGTAGCGGGGGTGACTCGCGCCGTAGATGGCGAAGTTGAGCCGGGCGTGCGACAGACTCAGGTCACCGTTGGGACCGCCGCGCACCACGTCCGCGTCGGCGTCACCCTGCCCGTCGTCGGTCCAGAAGCAGACCGGACACGTGCCCCCACCCGTCCGGTAACCGCAGCAGGGACAGGCCACCGGAACCAACTGCTCACCCACCGGGAAAGCATTTCACAATGGAGTGTGCCGACGCAGCGGGGGAGCGGGTTCAGTCCGGATGCCGGACCGACACGGTGTCGCCCGCCCGTACTCCCAGTCGCTGCGCGGCCCGGCCTCCGTTGACCGCCACCGCCACCCGCCCGGCCGAGTCGGCGTAGACGACCAGACCGTCGGGCGGCGCGTCACCGAACGTCCCACCGTGCACCGCCTCGTGGTCCGCCACCCGGAGCCGGCCCGGTCGGCCGTCGAGCACCGAGCCGGGCGCGGCGAGCTGCACGTTGCCGAAGTGGTCGACGGTCAGCACCTCGGCGGTGAAACCGGCCGGAGTCAGCTCCAGCGTCGGCGTCGGAAGCCGGACCAGCTCGGCCGGGTCGACCGGCGGGCCCGCGTCGGGCAGCGCCGCCCCGCCGGCCAGCCGGGCGGCGACCGGAGCGAAGACGTCCCGGCCGTGGAACGTGCGGGACACCGCCGGGGCCAGCCACCCCGGGTTGGTCAGCGCCACCGCCGCGCGGACCCCGCCCAACGCCTCGGCCGCCGGCAGCAGCAGGCCGTTGTCCGGCCCGACCAGCAGGCCGGCCGGCGTCTCGACGGCGATGCCGCGCCGATCGGTGCCCACCCCCGGGTCGACCACCGCGACGTGCACGGCCGGCGGCAGGTACGGCACGGTCTGGGCGAGGACCGCCGCGCCCTGCCGGACGTCGGTCGGTGGCACCAGGTGGGTCACGTCGATCACCCGTACCTGTGGCGCGAGCCGGGCGAGCACCCCGTGGCAGGCCGCCACGAAGCCGTCCGAGAGCCCGTAGTCAGTGGTCAACGAGATCCATCCGAACCCCATCGGGCCAGCCTAGGCCCCGAGCGGCGACCCCGGACGCCCGGTCGCCGTACCGCCAAGGCCCGTCGTCGGAACCGTGCGGCCCGTCGTCGGACCCGTGGCTCCGCCGGCTGACGGGCAAGCCGACCGACCGGCCCTCCCGGCGCCTTGAGCGGCTCGGGCAGACTGCGAGGGGTGACCTCCGCATCCCGTACCCGTGTTGTCGCCGCCCTGCTGCTGCTCGCCACCGCCCTCGCCGGCTGCGGGAGCGACGAGCCCGACGAGCGGCCGGGCGGCGCGGAGTGGACGGGCCCGTCCGCGTCGGCGTCCCCGACGCAGAGCGCGACCCCGTCGGCGTCGGCCACGCCGGCGGCCCCCGGCGCGAGCCCGAGCGCTCCGCCCCGGGCCGGACGGATGACCCCGCCGCCCGCCGGGCCGGGCGAGCCGGGCCGGGCCAGCACCCCGCCGTTCGTCATGCCCACCCGGTCGGCCGGCGCGCCCAGCGCCCGGCAGGTGGTGGACGCGTTCCGCGCCGCGAAGCTGCCGGTGCCCAACCTGCGGGACCGCTCGGTCGACTGCGGGCCGGACGGCGCCGGGCTGGGCTGCGCCGAGCTGCTCGTCACCGACGCCGTGTCGGTGTACGTCTTCCCGGACGAGGCGAGCGCGACCAACCGGACCGACATGTGGGGCGACGACGCGTACCGCGACGGGACCGTCGTGCTCAGCTACCTGGACACCTCCACCAGCGCCGCCCAGCGCAAACGCTACGACGCCGTCCTGGCCGGGCTGCGCTGAGCGGGGCGGGGCGGGGCGGGGCGGGGCGGCGACAGCGTACCGGCCGGCGGGAGGCCGGCGGGTCAGCCGGCCCGGCCGGGGTCAGCCGCGTAGCCGCAGGCCGCGGGGGGTGGCCCGGAAGCCGGCGGCGGTGAGCGCGTCGTGCAGCGGGGAGGCGTGCACGGCCTCGCCGTCGGCGCGTTCGACGCTGATCGCGCCGAGCGCGCCGGAGTGCACCGCGTCGGCGAGAGCCTTCGCCGCGCCGGTCAACGCGTCGGTGTCGCCGGTGAACGACAGGATCGTCCGACCGCCCCGCTCGACGTAAAGGGCCAGCTCGCCACCGACCAGCACGACCAGCGCGCCGGCCTTGCGACCGGCCCGGTGACCGGTGGCCGGGGCGGCGCCGTCACCGGAGTCCACCACGCGTTCCGGCCAGGGCAGCGCCGCGCCGTACGGGTTGGCCGGGTCGGTCGCGGCGAGCACCAGCGGGGTCGCCGCCCGGGGCCGCCCGGAGTCGCCGGCCTCGGCCAGCGACCGCAGCCGGTCGACCGCCCCCGGCACCGCGAACTGGGCCGCGCCGAGCCCCTCCACGAAGTACCCGCGCCGGGCCGCCCCGCGTTCCTCGAGCGCGGACAGCACCGGGTACACCGCGGCGAAACCACCGGTCACCTGCTCGGCGACGACCGCGCCCCGGGTGACCACGCCGTGCCGTTCCAGCAGCACGTCGGCCAGGGCGGCGGCCCGCCGGGTCGGGTCGGTGTCCCGCTCGGGCAGCCGGGACCAGCGTCCGGCCACCGTGGGCGGCCCGCTCCGGCTGGGCAGCGCCAGCCGGCCGGGCCGGCGGTAGCGGGTCCGGGGCGCGGCCGGTCGGGCCCGGTGCGCGCCGCCCGCGCCGAGCAGCGCGCGCAGCGGGGCCAACGTGTCGTTGGTCAGATGACCGGCCCAGACCAGGTCCCACACCACGGCGACCAGCGCGTCGTCGTCGGTCGAGCCGACCCGGTCGGCCAGCGACCGGAAGAACAACGCCTGCCCGTCGCCGAGCGCGTCCAGCACCGCCTCGTGCGCCGGGGTGCGGGCCAGCGCCGGATCCGGCGGCGTCAGCAGCAGCGGGGCGGCGTCCGCGTACGCCAGGGTGACCCAGCCGTCCCCGCCGGAGATCGCCCCCGAGCCGGCCCAGACCACCTCGCCGCTGGCGCACAGCTCGTCGAGGAAGGCGGGGGAGTAGTCGGCGACCCGGGCCGGCAGGACCAGCCTCTCCAGCGCGGACGCCGGCACCGTCGCGCCCTGGAGCTGCTCGACGCCGGCGGCGAGCGCCGCCACGCCCCGACCCGAGCCGCCCACCTGCTGCCAGCGGGGCAGGAACGCGGCAAGGGCCCGGGGCGGCGCCGGCTCGATCTCCCGGCGCAGCGCGGCCAGCGACCGCCGACGCAGCAACCGCAGGACCTCCGCGTCGCACCACTGGACGCCGGCGACGTCCGGCAGGAACTCACCGGAGACCACCCGGCCGGTCGCGGCCAGCCGGCGCAGCGTCTGCTCGACCACGGCCACCCCGAGCCCGAACCGGGCCGCGCAGGCCGGCGCCGGAAACGGGCCGTGCGTGCGGGCGTACCGGGAGATCAGGTCACCGAGCGGGTCGGCGACCGGCGTGAGGTACGCCTCGGGCACCCCCACCGGCAGGGCCACGCCGAGCGCGTCGCGCAGCCGGGCGGCGTCCTCCACGCCGACCCAACGGTCCTGCCCGGCGATCCGCACCCGCAGCGCCCGCCGGGCGGCGGCCAGCCCGGTCAGCCAGCCCGGCGGCACGCCCCGCTCGGCGAGCTCCGCGTCGGAGAGGTCGCCGAGCACCCGGAGCAGCTCGACCACGTCCTCCGCGTCGCGGGGCCGGCGCTGCTCGGTCAGCCACCGCACCTGCCGGTCGGTCTCGGCGAGCACCGCCGGATCCAGCAGCTCCCGCAGGTCGACCCGGCCGAGCAGCTCGCCGAGCAGGGCCGAATCCAGGGTCAGCGCGGCGGCCCGGCGCTCGGCCAGCGGCGCGTCCCCCTCGTAGAGGAACGCGCCCACGTACCCGAAGAGCAGCGACCGGGCGAACGGCGACGGCTGGGCGGTCTCCACCTCGACCAGTCGGACCTTCCGGGCGGCCAGCTCGCCCATCAGGCCGGTCAGGGCGGGCAGGTCGAAGACGTCCTGGAGGCACTCCCGGGCCGCTTCCAGGGTCACCGGGAAGTCGGCGTACTCGCGGGCCACGTCGAGGAGCTGGGCGGCGCGTTGCCGCTGCTGCCAGAGCGGCTGGCGGCGGCGCGGGTCGCGGCGGGGCAGCAGCAGCGAGCGGGCCGCGCACTCCCGGAACCGGGCGGCGAACAACGCCGACGTGCCGACCGACTCCTCCACCATCTGGGTGATCTCGGCCGGATCGAAGACGACCAGGTCGGCCCCGGGCGGCTCGTCGGCGGTGTCCGGCAACCGGACCACGATGCCGTCGTCGCTCGGCAGCACCTGCGCGTCCAGCCCGTACCGCTCGGCCAGCCGGCGGCCGACGGCCAGCGCCCAGGGCGCGTTGACCCGCGCGCCGAGCACGCTGTGCACGGCCAGCCGCCAGTCACCGAGCTCGTCGCGGAACCGCTCGACCACCACCGTGCGGTCGTCCGGCAGGGAACGGGTCGCGGCCCGCTGCTCGCGCAGGTACGCCAGCAGGTTGTCGGCCGCCCACTCGTCCAGCCCGCCGTCGCGCAGCGCGGCGGTCGCCGTCGCGTCGTCCTGCCGCAGCAGCGTACGAACCCGGGCGCCGATGGCCCGGCCCAGCTCCACCGGCCGACCGGCCTGGTCGCCCTTCCAGAACGGCATCTTCGCCGCCTGCCCGGGGGCGGGGGAGACCAGCACCCGGTCGGGGGTGATCTCCTCGATCCGCCAGGAGGACGAGCCGAGCAGGAAGACGTCGCCCACCCGGGACTCGTAGACCATCTCCTCGTCCAGCTCGCCGACCCGGGCGGCGCGTTGCGCCCCGGCCAGGAACACCCCGAACAGCCCCCGGTCCGGGATGGTGCCGCCGCTGGTCACGGCCAGCCGCTGCGCGCCCGGCCGGCCGGTGAGCACGTCGGTGGCGCGGTCCCACACGAGCCGGGGGCGCAGCTCGGCGAAGGCGGTCGACGGGTACCGGCCGGAGAGCATGTCCAGCACGGCGTGCAGGGCCGAGTCGGGCAGCTCGGCGAAGGGGGCGGCCCGGCGGACCACGGCCGCCAGGTCGGCGACCCGCCAGGGCTCCAGCGCGACCATCGCGACGATCTGCTGGGCGAGCACGTCGAGCGGGTTGCGCGGGTGGCGCAGCTCCTCGATCGACCCGGCGGCCATGCGTTCCGCCACCACCGTGCAGGAGAGCAGGTCGCCCCGGTGCTTGGGGAACACCACCCCCCGGGACACCGCGCCGACCTGGTGCCCGGCGCGGCCGACCCGTTGCAGCCCGGCGGCCACGCTGGGCGGGGCCTCGATCTGCACCACCAGGTCGACCGCGCCCATGTCGATGCCCAGCTCCAGGCTGGAGGTGGCGACGACGCACGGCAACTGGCCGGACTTGAGCGCCTCTTCGATGTGTTTGCGCTCCTCGCGGGAGACGCTGCCGTGGTGGGCGCGGGCGATCACCGGGGCGGCCCCGACGGCCGTGCCGGCCTGGGCCGTCAGCTCGGCCGGCGGTCGGGCCGGCAGGTGACCGGACGGCGGGCCGTCCGCCGCGCCCGACGGGAGGCCGCCCGTCTCGCCCGGCGGTCGGGGGGCCGGCTCGGTCGGCGGGTCGGCGGCCAGCTCGTTGAGGCGGGCGCAGAGCCGCTCGGCGCTGCGCCGGGAGTTGGTGAAGACGATCGTCGAACGGTGCGCCCGGACCAGCCCGAGGACCCGTTCCTCCACCGCCGGCCAGATCGACGCGCGCCGGGCCCCCACGCCGCCGAGGTCGTCCTCCGGCGGCCCGACCTCGTCGAGCCGGGTGAGATCCGGTACGGGCACCTGGACGCCGACCTCGATCGTCTTGGCGCTGGGCGGCTGCACCACGTCGACCGGGCGGGCCCCGCCGAGGAACCGGGCGCAGGCGTCGACCGGGCGGACCGTGGCGGACAGGCCGATCCGCTGCGCCGGCCGGGGTAGCAGCTCGTCGAGGCGTTCCAGGGAGAGCGCGAGGTGCGCGCCCCGTTTGGTGCCGACGACCGCGTGCACCTCGTCGACGATCACCGTCTCGACGCCGCGCAGCGAATCCCGGGCCGCCGAGGTGAGCAGCAGGAACAGCGACTCCGGGGTGGTGATGAGGACGTCCGGCGGGGTGCGGGCGAAGGCCCGCCGCTCGTCGGCCGGGGTGTCGCCGGTGCGCATGCCGACGGTGAGGTCGGGCGGCGGGACGCCGAGCCGGGTCGCGGCCTGCCGGATCCCGGCCAGCGGGGTCCGCAGGTTGCGTTCGACGTCGACGGCGAGGGCCTTGAGCGGGCTGACGTAGAGCACCCGGCAGCGTTGCCGTCGCTCGGTCGGGGCCGGCTCGCTGGCGAGCCGGTCGAGTGACCAGAGGAACGCGGCGAGTGTCTTGCCGGAGCCGGTGGGCGCGACGACCAGGGCGTGCCGGCCGGCGGCGATCGACTGCCAGGCTCCGGCCTGGGCCGGGGTGGGCGCGGCGAACGCCGCGGTGAACCACGCCCGGGTGGCCGGGCCGAAGCCCGCCATCGCCGTCGCGCCCGACCCCGCCGTCGCGCCCGACCCCGCCGTCGCGCCCGCCCCCGCCTCCGTCACGGCTCCATCCTGCCGCGCGGGTACGACAGTGGCCCGCCCACCGGTCCTGCTTGCCCTGATCTCGGTAGGTAAACGCCAAGATGAAGGCTATCGCGCATTAAGTCTTACTTAACTGCTTGCTCGCACGCTGGCACATACAGTAACTTCTCCGACAGCGTCCAGCCAGGTGGAGGGAGCCGGATGACCGCCGAGGACCGCGCTGGCGAATCCGGCGTCGACGTGCTCATCCGCAAGATCGACACACACCTCGCCGTGGTGCGCCTCGGCCTGCACGGGCCGGAGCTGGAGCTGGCCGAGCGGCTCGCCCGGTCTCTGCGGGAACTGGTCTCGCAGACCGCCCAGGCCAGCGCGGCCGACCGGGCCCAGGTGCGGGCCGCCGTGCACTATTTCGTCCTGCGTCGGGAGAGCCGTGGGCGGTTGCTCTCGGTGCGCTCGCTCGCCGCGGCGCAGCGGCTCGCCAACCGGGTGGCGCTGCACCTCGGCCGGCCGGACCTGCTCGTCGAGGCGCAGCGCGAACAGGCCGCTCCCCGCCCCTGAGGTCCCCCGGGGCGCGAGGCGTGGCCGGGCGGCGCCGGATGCATCAACGGTGGGGCATTTGCGCAAAACACCCCATAGGGGCCCTGATCTGACGTGTGATCCCTGGTAGCCGAGCGCCTCGCGTGCACGGCGGCTACCGGGAGGGCGCGCGTGCTCGTACTGCTGATCCTTCACCTCGTGGCGGCCCTGCTCGCGCCGCTGCTGGTCCGGTGGTGGGGTCCGCGTGCCTGCTATCCGCTGGCCGTCGCGCCCGCCGCCGCGTTCGGCTGGGCGCTCACCCGGACCCCGACCGTCCGCGCCGGGGACGCGCTGGTCGAGACCCGTCCCTGGGTACGTCAGCTCCAGCTCGACCTCGCCCTGCGGATGACCACGCTGTCCTGGCTGATGGTGCTGCTCATCGGTGGGGTCGGCGCGCTGGTGCTGGTCTACTGCGCCGGCTACCTGGCCCCCGACGAGCCGGGGCTGGGCCGGTTCGTCGGCGTCCTGGTCGCCTTCGCCGGGGCGATGCTGGGCCTGGTCCTCGCCGACAACCTGCTCCTGCTCTACGTCTGCTGGGAACTCACCACGGTCTGCTCGTACCTGCTGATCGGACACCACCCGGAACGCCGCGCCGCCCGCTGGGCCGCCGCGCAGGCGCTGACCGTCACCACCCTGGGCGGGCTGGCGATGCTCGTCGGTTTCGTCCTGCTCGCCGAGCGGACCGGCACGTACCGCTGGTCGGAGATCACCGCCACGCCGCCGGCCGGCGGCTACCTGACCGTCGCCGTGCTGCTGATCCTCACCGGCGCGTTGGCCAAGTCGGCGGTCCTGCCGTTCAGCGGCTGGCTGCGCACGGCGATGGCCGCGCCCACCCCGGTCAGCGCGTACCTGCACGCGGCGGCGATGGTGAAGGCCGGCGTCTACCTGGTCGCCCTGCTGTCGCCGGTGCTGGCGCACACCCCGCCGTGGCGGCCGGTCACCACCGTGGCCGGGCTCGCCACCCTGGTCGTCGGCGGCTGGGCGGCGCTGCGCCAGACCGACCTCAAGCTGCTCCTCGCGTACGGCACGATCAGCCAGCTCGGGCTGCTCGTCGCGGTGACCGGCGCGGGAACCCGGACGGCCGCGCTGGCCGGGTCGGCGATGCTGCTGGCCCACGCCCTGTTCAAGTCGGCGCTGTTCCTGGTCGTCGGGGCGGTCGAGCACGCCACCGGCACCCGGGACCTGCGGGAGCTGACCGGCCT
The DNA here is from genome assembly GCF_027497255.1 of Micromonospora sp. WMMD882. Taxonomy (NCBI): domain Bacteria; kingdom Bacillati; phylum Actinomycetota; class Actinomycetes; order Micromonosporales; family Micromonosporaceae; genus Micromonospora; species Micromonospora sp. WMMD882. The sequence continues at coordinate 2,712,912 of NZ_CP114903.1, read as the reverse complement.
GCGGCGACGGCTGCCGCTGCTCGCCGTGGTGGCGACGCTCGCCGCCGCGTCGATGGCGGGGGCGCCGCCGCTGTTCGGGTTCGTCGCCAAGGAAGCCGTCCTGTACGCCGTCGCCGACGAGCCGCTGACCCTCACCGTCGTGGTGGTCGGCTCGGCGTTCACCGTCGCGTACAGCGCCCGGTTCCTCTGGGGGGCGTTCGCCGACCGGCCCGGCGTGCCGGTGCGGCCCGTCCACCGGCCGGCGTGGGCGCTGGTGGCTCCGCCGGCGCTGCTGGCCGGGGCCGGTCTGCTCCTCGCTCCGCTGGCCGGGCCGGTCGGGTCGCTGCTCGCCCCGTACGCCGAGCGGTTTCCCGGCGTCGGGCACGGGTTGGCGCTCTGGGCCGGGGTGACGCCCGCCCTGGGCTGGTCGGTGGTGGTGCTGGCCGGCGGCGCGGCCCTGTTCCTCGGACTCCTGCGCCGGGACATCCCGACCCCGCTGGTGACCCGGCTGCGGTTGCCCGGCTCCGAGGCGGGACGCTACGAGCGGGTGACACACGTCTTCGACCGGGCGGCGGTCGAGGTGACCGCGCGGATCCAACGCGGCTCCCTGCCGCAGTACCTCGGCACCGTGCTGGCCGTCCTGGTGGCGCTGCCGGGTAGCGCGGTGCTGCTGCTGCGTCCGTGGCCGCTGCCCGACCGGCTGTGGGACGGCCCGGCGCAACTGGTTGTCGCGGTGGTCGTCGCGGTGGCGGCGGTGCTCGCGGTGGCCGCCCGCCGCCGGTTGACCGCGATGCTGCTGGTCGGCGTCACCGGGTACGGCTCCTCGATGATTTTCGTGCTGCACGGCGCGCCCGACCTGGCATTGACCCAGATCCTCGTCGAGACGGCCACCATCGTGCTGTTCGTGCTGGCGCTGCGCCGCCTCCCGCCCCGATTCTCGGCCCGGCCGCACCGGCGCAGCCGGTGGGCCCGGCGCGCGATCGGGGTGAGCGCCGGGGTCGTGCTGGCGGCGCTGGCCGCCGCCGCGGTGGCGCACCGGCGGGCGCCGCCCGTCTCGGTGGACTTCCCCCGGCTCGCCGTGGAAGAGGCGTACGGACGCAACGTGGTCAACGTGACACTGGTCGACCTGCGCGCCTGGGACACCCTCGGCGAGATCGCGGTGCTGGTGGTGGCCGCCACCGGCGTGGCGAGCCTGGTCTTCGAGCGGTCCCGTGGCGCGCGTCGTCCCCGCCGACGCGGCGCGGCCGGCCCACCCCTGGCCCCCGGCCAGCGGGTCTGGCTGCGGGGCGGGCCGACGTTGAGCGAACGCAGCCGGGCGCTGGTGCTGGAGGTGATCACCCGGGTGCTGTTCCACAGCATCGTGGTGTTCTCCCTGTTCCTGCTCTTCTCCGGGCACAACGCCCCCGGCGGCGGCTTCGCCGGCGGCCTGGTCGCCGGGCTCGGGCTGGGCCTGCGCTACCTGGCCGGCGGCCGGTACGAGCTGGAGGAGGCCGCTCCGGTCGGGGCCGGCACGGTGCTCGGCGCCGGGCTGGGGCTGGCCGTGGGCAGCGGCGTGGTCGCCCTGCTCGTGCTGGGCGACCTGCTGGGCAGCGCCCGCATCGAGTTCAGCCTGCCCGGTGTCGGTGACGGCTACCTGGTCACCTCGCTCTTCTTCGACGTCGGCGTCTACCTGGTCGTGGTCGGACTGGCCCTGGACGTTCTGCGCAGTCTCGGCGCCGAGGTGGACCGGCAGGTGCAGACCGGTGGCGACGGGGTCGGCGCGCTGGCCGCCGACCGCCGGGAGGAACGGCCGTGACCGGCCCCGGCGACGGCGCCAGCCTGGTGCTGGTGGCGCTGGTCGGCGTGCTCGTCGCGACCGGCGTCATGCTGCTGCTGGAACGCAGCCTGTCCCGGATCGTGCTGGGCGTGATCCTGATCAGCAACGGGGTCAACATGCTCATCCTGCTCGCCGGGCCGGCCGGGGACGCGCCCCTGGTGGGCACCACGTCGACCGTGCGGATGAGCGACCCGCTACCGCAGGCGATGATCCTCACCGCCATCGTGATCACCCTGGGGCTGGCCACCTTCCTGCTCGCGGTGGCCTACCGGAGCTGGCTGCTCACCGGCCACGACGAGGTCCGCGACGACCCGGAGGACCGGCAGGTCGTGGGGCTCGCCGACCGGGACGCCGCGACCCCGACGAGCTCCGGCGGCGGGGAGTCGTCCGGCGGGCCGGCCGGCGACCCCGGTGGTCCGGAGGAACGACCGTGAGGTCCCTGGTGCCGCTGCCGGTGGTGATGCCGTTGCTGGGCGCCGCGCTGACCCTGCTGCTGGGCCGCTGGGCCCGGGCGCAGCGGGCGGTCAGCGTGGTCGTGCTGGTCGCCATGCTCACCGTGTCGACGGTGCTGCTCGTCCAGGCGTACGCCCACGGGCCGGTGGTGGCCCGGATCGGCGGCTGGGCGCCGCCAGTCGGCATCGTGCTGGTCGCCGACCAGTTGGCCGCACTGATGATCACCGTCTCGGCGGCCGTGACGCTCTGCGTGCTGCTCTACTCCATCGGTCAGGGGCAGTCCGACCTCGGCGAGGGCACGCCGGTGAGCATCTTCCACCCGACGTACCTGGTGCTGACCGCCGGCGTCACCAACGCCTTCCTCGCCGGGGACCTGTTCAACCTCTTCGTCTCGTTCGAGATGCTGCTGGCCGCCAGCTACGTGCTGATCACGCTGGGCGGCACCGAGGCGCGGATCCGTACCGGCTCGACGTACGTGGTGGTCAGCGTGCTGTCCTCGATGATCTTCCTGGGCGGGACGGGGCTGGTCTACGCGGCCACCGGAACCCTCAACCTGGCCCAGCTCACCGTCCGGCTCGACACGCTCCCGGCGGAGCTGGCCCTGGCCCTGCACCTGGTGCTGCTGCTCGCCTTCGGGGTGAAGGCGGCGGTCTTCCCGCTGTCGGCGTGGCTGCCGGACAGCTACCCCACCGCGCCCGCCCCGGTCACCGCGGTCTTCGCCGGCCTGCTCACCAAGGTCGGCGTGTACGCGATCATCCGTACCGAGACCCTGCTCTTCCCCGGTGGCCAGGTCGACGGCGTCCTGATCGTGGTGGCCGGGGCGACCATGCTGGTCGGCATCCTCGGCGCGGTCGCCCAGTCCGACCTGAAGCGGCTGCTGTCGTTCACCCTGGTCAGCCACATCGGCTACATGATCTTCGGGATCGCGTTGAGCACGGTGGCCGGACTCACCGGGGCGATCTTCTACGTGGTGCACCACATCACCGTGCAGACCACGCTCTTCCTCGCCGCCGGCCTGGTGGAGCAGCGCGCCGGCAGCACCGACCTGCGTCGGCTCGGCGGCCTGGCCCGGGTCGCCCCGCTGCTCGCCGCGCTGTTCTTCCTCCCCGCGATGAACCTCGCCGGGGTGCCACCGTTCCCCGGCTTCCTCGGCAAACTCGGTCTCTTCCAGGCCGCCGCGCAGGCCGGCGGCCCACTGCCCTGGGCGCTGATCGGCACCGGGGCGCTGACCAGCCTGCTCACCCTCTACGCCGCCTCCCGGGTGTGGAACATCGCCTTCTGGCGGTCACCCCGGCTCGCCGCCGCCGACCCGCCGACCCGGTTGCCCCCGCTGATGGTCGCCTCGACGTTCGCGCTGGTCGCCCTCGGCGTGGCGCTCACCGTGGCCGCCGGGCCGATCTTCGCGGTCACCGCGGACGCGGCGGCCGACCTGAACCGTCGCACCCCGTACGTGCGGGCCGTCTTCCCGGACGGCGCGCCGTGAGCCCCGACGACCCGGCCGGACCCGCCGGCGGGCCGCCGCCGGCCGCCTCGTCCGCCGCCGCGGGCCCCCCACCCGGCCCGTCGCCCACGGCCGGAGGTTCCCCATCCGGCCCGTCGTCCGCCGCTGACGGCTCCCCGCCCGGCCCGCCGACCACGGCCGACGCCCCTCCGGTACGCGGGCCGGGCGGCTGGCGGGAACAGATCATCGCGGCGGGCTGGATGGTGCTGCTGTGGAACCTGCTCTGGGGACGGTTCCACCTGGGCAACGTGCTCGGCGGAGCGCTCGTCGCGATCATCGTGCTGGTGTTCTTTCCGCTGCCCCCGGTCACCCTTGAGGCCCGGCTGCGCCCCGGCGCGCTGCTGGCCTTCGTGACGCGGTTCGTCGGCGAGCTGGTCCGGGCCAGCGTGCACGTCGCCTGGACGGCCGTCCGGCCCGGGTACCGGCCGCGCAGCGCGATCATCGCAGCCGAGCTGCGGGTACGCACCGACCTGAACCTCGCCCTCACCGCCGAGGTGGTCTCCCTGGTGCCGGGCACGCTCGTCCTCGAAGTGGACCGGAACTCCGGGGTGCTCTACGTCCACGTCTTCGACGTCCGTGCCCCCGAGGACCTGAGCGGCAGCCGGCAGCGCGTCCGGGACGTCGAACGGCGCATCGTGCGGGCCGTCGGCTCCAGCGCCGAGGTCCGCCTGCTGGCGTCCCGTCCTGTCGAGAAAGGATCCGCCTGATGAGTCCGTTGCTGACCGTCACCCTCACCGCGCTGCTGTGCGGCGCCGTGCTGCTCGCCCTCGCCCGGATGGTGCGCGGACCGTCCCTGCTGGACCGGCTGGTCGCCACCGAGCTGCTGCTCGCCACGATGGTCGCCGCGGTGGGCGCGGAGGCGGCCGTGCACCGCCGCGCCACCACCCTGCCGGTGCTGGTGGTGCTGGCCCTGCTCGGCTTCCTCGGCACGGTGGCGCTGGTCCGCTTCGCCGCCGGGGGAAAACCGTGACCGGCGACGAAGCGGCCGGCCTGCCGAGCGTGATCGGGGTGGCGGACCTGCTGGCGGGCGTCTGCCTGCTGGCCGGGGCGCTGCTCAGCCTGGCCGCCGGGATCGGGGTGCTGCGCCTGCCGAGCACCCTGGACCGCATCCACGCGGTCACCAAGCCGCAGGTGCTCGGAGTGCTGCTGATCATGCTGGGGCTGGCGGCCCGCCTGCGCAGCGTCACCGCGCTGGGCATGATCCTGCTGGTCATGCTCTTCCAACTCGCCACCGCCCCGATCACGGCCCAGTTGATCGCCCGCGCCGCGTACCGGTCCGGTCGGCTCAACCACGAACTGCTCGACATCGACGAGTTGGCCTGATCCGTCGCCCGGCCCGCCCGGTCGCCCGGCCCGCCCGGTCGCCCGGCCCGCCCGGTCGCCCTGTCCGTCCCGCTGCCCGGTCGCTCGGGAACGCTCAGAAGGCGGCCCGTCCGGTGCTGTGGCGATCGAACTGGAGGTGGAACGCGGTGCCGTCGATGACGTCCGTGGCGATCACCTTCCACGAACCAGCAGGCGCCCACTTCCAACTGTTGCAGGACCCTGTCTTCCGGAAGCACACCCGCGCGTTGACGCCGGTGCCCGGCCTGATGTTGACGTCCCGGCACGAGGCGGTCGTCCAGGCCCAGCCGGTACCGGGCCATTCCAGGGTGTCGACGTCCACCTCGAAGACCACGGCGTCGCCGTGGCACGACTGGATGACGAACTCTTCACCGAGGCGTCCGGGGGGTCCGGGGCTCCGGCTGGGCGGGGCGGTCAGGGCCGGCGCCCTGGTGACAGCGGTGCCGAGGGGGACTGTCGCGGCCGGCCCGGCGGGTGTCAGGGCGGCAGCCGCCGCCACGATCGTGACAGTGAGAGAAGTGATTCCGACCGGCACGTGAACGTCCTTTCCCGTGGTGGCGACGACGACGGACCGGTGCCGTCCAGCATCGCCGTACCGTCGTCGTGGGCGCCTGGCGTCCCGCTCGTCACGGAAGCGGCTCTCCGACTTCTGTCGGCCGTTCTGGTCAACGAGTCGCCTGCCGTCGGAGAAGGGGCTGATTCCCGTTCCTGCTGATGGATCTGCGACCGATCCGCTGTCCCGTTCCCGACAGACCGGACGATCCTCCGACGTCACCCCTCCAGGCCCGGCCGGACGGCAGGCGGACCCGGATCGTCCGCCGGGCGTGGCCGGTGTGGCGGACCCGCCCGCCGGGCGGTGGCGTCCCGGCGGACCCGTCCGGCCACGAGTCGGCGACATCCAGGCGGCGTTCAGCGGCTGCCGATAAAATGGCACCATGATCGACTCTTCTGCCCAGGAGGGCAGCAGTAGCCGGCCGGGTACGACCCGGCCTTCCCGTTCCGCAGCGTCCCGAGGAGCCCTGAGCCTCCCGTGTTGATCGCTGTCGGACTCGTTCTGATCACCGTCCTGACCGCCGCCACGGGCTACTTCGTGGCCCAGGAGTTCGGTTACGTCGCCGTCGACCGGGGCAAGCTCAAGCAGCTCGCCGACGACGGCGACCAGGCCGCCGTCCGCGCCCTCCAGGTGACCGGCCGGCTGTCCTTCATGCTCTCCGGCGCCCAGCTCGGGATCACCGTCACCGCCCTGCTCGTCGGGTACGTCGCCGAGCCGTACCTCGGCGCGGGCCTCGCCGAGCTGCTCGGCGTCGCCGGCCTCTCGACCACCGTCAGCCTGCCGCTGTCGGTGGCGTTGGCCCTGGTCATCGCGACAGTGGTGCAGATGGTGCTCGGCGAGCTCGCCCCGAAGAACCTCGCCATCGCCCGCGCCGAGCCGCTGGCCCGGGCGCTGAGCCGCTCCACCCTGATCTACCTCGCCGTGGCCGGCCCGCTGATCAAGCTGTTCGACCGGGCCGCCGTGCGGCTGCTCCGCCGGATCGGCATCGAGCCGATCGAGGAGCTGCCCAGCGGCGCCACCCCGGAGGACCTGGAAAAGATCATCGCCGAGTCCCGGCAGGAGGGCCACCTCGACGCCGCCATGTCCGACCTGCTCGACCGTGGGCTGGACTTCCGGGAGCTGACCGCGGGAGAGGCCATGGTGCCCCGGGTCGACGTGCACACCGTACGGGCCGACGAACCGGTCAGCCGGGTGGTCGAGCTGCTGGACACCGGCCACTCCCGGTTCCCGGTACGCGGCGCCGAGGGCGTCGACGACCTGATCGGCGTGGTCGGGATCTCCGACGTGCTCGGCGTCCCCCCGGCGCAGCGGGCGACGACGCCGGTGGGCGCGGTGGCCGTACCGCCGTTGCTGGTGCCCGAGACGCTGCCGCTGCCCACGGTGCTGGACCGGCTCCGCAGCGGGCACCGGCAGCTCGCCTGCGTGGTCGACGAGTACGGCGGCTTCGCCGGGGTGATCACCCTGGAGGACATCGCCGAGGAGCTGGTCGGCCCGATCCTCGACGAGGACGACCTGCCGGAGCGGTCCCCGGCCCGGCAGGAGGACGGGTCCTGGGTGGTGCCGGCCCGCTGGCGGATCGACGAGGTGGCCGACAGCACCGGCATCGAGCTGCCCGAAGGGCCGGAGTACGACACCATCTCCGGGCTGGTCATGCGGGAGCTGGGCCGGGTCCCCGAGGTGGGTGACCTGCTGGAGATCGGCCTGCCCGGCGAGGACGGTGAAGCCGCCCCACGGGCCCTGGTCGAGGTGCTGGCCGTGGACCGGCACGTGGCCGACTCGGTTCGGCTGCGCGTCATCGGCACCAGCGAGGTGGCCGCATGAGCACCGGTTTCGCGCTGATCACCTCGGTCGTGCTGCTCGCCCTGAACGGCTTCTTCGTGGCCGCCGAGTTCGCCCTGGTCGCCAGCAAGCGCTACCGGTTGGAGCAGGTCGCGGCGGGCGGGGGCCGGGCGGCCCGGGCGGCGCTGGACGGCGTCCGGGAACTCTCCCTGATGCTGGCCGGCGCGCAGCTCGGCATCACGCTCTGCACGCTGGGCCTGGGCGCGCTCGCCGAGCCGGCGATCGAGCGCCTGCTCAGCCCGCTGCTGCACGCGGTCGGGCTGCCCACCGCGGCCAGCCACGTCGTCGCGCTGATCTTCGCGTTGAGCCTGGTCACCTTCCTGCACCTGGTGGTCGGCGAGATGGCCCCGAAGTCGTGGGCGATCACCGACGCGGAACGTTCGGCGTTGCTGCTGGCCCTGCCGTTCCGGGCCTTCGCCCGGGTGGCCCGCCCGGTGCTGTCGTTGCTCAACGCGGTCGCCAACGCGATGCTGCGGCTGGCGAAGGTGAACCCGCAGGACCAGCTCGCCCAGGTGCACGGCCCGGACGAGCTGCGGATGCTGCTGGAGCAGTCCCGCGAGCACGGGCTGCTCGGCGCGGAGCAGCACCAGATGCTGACCAGCATGCTGGAGCTCCAGGAGACCAAGGTGGCCGACGTGATGGAGCCGTTCGCGCAGATCGTCACGGTCCCCCGGGACGAGTCCGCCGAGCGGATCGAGGCGGTCAGCCGGGACAGCGGCCGGTCCCGCCTCGCGGTGGTGGACCCGGCCGGCGAGGTGGTCGGCCTGGTGCACGTACGGGAGGCGGTGCGGGCGGTCACGACCGGCCGGACGGCGACCGCGGGGGAGCTGATGTCCGACGCGTTCACCCTGCCCGACACGGCCTCGGTCACCGAGGCGGTGGCCGCGATGCGCGGCGTGCAGGCGCAGCTCGCCCTGGTACGCAACGGCGGCGGCCCGACCCGTCCGATCGGGTTCGTGGCCCTGGAGGACCTCCTGGAGGAGGTCATCGGCGAGTTCGACGACGAGACCGACCCGGTGCCGCGCGGGCGGCGGATGCGGTAGGGCGATGCGGTTCACGGGGGTGTCGACGGAGCCCGGTGGCGCCGGGCTGACCGTGCACACCTCGGTGACCAATCCGAGCACCCGCCCCGGCCTGCGTCTGCCGGGGCGGGTGACGCTCACCGCGGGCGCCGCCGACGTGCCGGTCGGACACGTCCGGTTGGGGCTGGTCGCCGCGGTGGAGCCGGTGGCCCCCGAGGCGCCCCGCCGCCTGACGCAGTTCCACCAGGCGGCGGTGGCCGGCGGGTTCGTACTGCCCGCCGGGCGACGCCGGTCGATCCCCTTCGCCCTGCCGCTGCCCTGGGAGACCCCGGTGACGATCTTCGGAGGGGTGCCGCTGCTCAACCTTCGGACCGGACTGCGCACCGAGGTGGCGGTCGACCCACTGCGGGACGAGGGCGCGATGGTGCCGGTGTTCGTGCACCCGCTGCCCACCCAGCAACACGTGCTGGCCGCCCTGGACACTCTCGGCTTCTCGCTGCGGCAGGCGGGGCTGCAGGAGGGGCGGCTACCCGGGGTGGCCCAGACCCTGCCGTTGCATCAGCGGCTGAACTACTGGGTGGGCCCGCTCTACGCCGGCCCGATCACCGAGCTGGAGCTGATCTTCGTGGCGGACCCCGCCACCCTGGAGGTGATCCTCTGGGTGGACCGCAGGCTCTCCCTGGCCGGCGTGACCCACCAGAGCATCAGCCGGTTCAAGGCGTGGCACGCCGACGCCGCCGCGCGGGACTGGGTGAGCGTGGTGGACGGCTGGCTGCGGGAGACGATCAACCGGCACGCCGCCGCGGCGGCGCACGCCCACTGGTCCGCCCGGATCACCGGGTCGGCCCATGTCAGCCGCCCCCCGGACCGCCCGGTCGCCCCGGGCGAAGGGCTGGGCGGCACCGCCGGTGGCGCCGGTATCGGCGGTGGCGCCGGCGACGGCACCTGATCGGACCGGACGCGCCACTCTCGGCCCGGCTCGGAGCTTTGCCCAGCCGGCTCGGCACCTGCCCAGCCGGCTTGGCGCCTGCCCAACCGGCCCCGGGCCCGTGTCGGCCGGCCCGGAGCAGGCCCGCCAGGGGGCCGCCGCGTCAACCGGCGGTGGCGGTGGCGAGCTTGACGCTGAAGCCGAGGAAGAGCGCGGCGACCCCGGTGATGGCGGTGGCCGCCAAGCGGCGACGGGCCCGGAGCTGGGTGGCCAGGAACGCCCCACCGAAGATCAGCGTGGTCAGGTAGAGGGCGCTGGTCACCTGCACGACCAGGCCCAACACCAGGAACGACAGCGCCGGCCACGCGTACGCCGGGTCGACGAACTGGATGAAGAACGAGATGAAGAAGAGGATCGCCTTCGGGTTCACGACGCTGACCAGCAACGCCCGTCGGAAGGGCGTGCGCGACGCCGCCGGCTCGGCGCTGTCGATCAGTCGTGGGGTGGTCGGATCGTGCCGGAGCCGCCAGCGTCGCCACGCGCCGCGCAGCATCGTCAACCCCAGGTAGCCGAGATACGCCGCGCCGGCGTACTTGACCAGCATGAAGAGCGGCGGATAGGCGGTGAGCAGCGAGGCGACCCCGGCCGCGGAGAGCGCCATGAGCACCGCGTCGCCGACGAACACGCCGGCGGCGGCCCGGTAGCCGGCGCCCACGCCGCGCCGCGCGGCGGTGGAGAGCACGAAGAGCGAGTTGGGACCGGGCAACAGCACGATGGCCACGGTGCCCAGCACGAAGGTCCAGAAGTCGGTGATGCCCAGCACGCCGGTCATCATGACGCCACCAGGCCCGCCCGGTGAACACGTTTTCGCAGCCGGCGCTGTGCTTCCGGCCACTCGCCGACGCGCGCCGGAGCACAGCGGCCGGTGAACCGGGCCACCCGTCCCGTTCCGGCCCGTCGACGGCCCGGTGGACGACGCGGACTCACCCCGGCGCGCCATCCGGGACGACCGACGACGGCAGGTAGGCCGGGACCGGGGCGGTGACCCCGGCGTCCGGCTCGGGGCGGCCCGGCGTCAGCCGGAGCGGCAGCACCCCCGCCCAGTGCGGCAGGGCGAGATCGGCCGGCTCGTCCCGGACGCCGCCGGCGCGGGCCCGGACCGAGACCTCACCCAGCGGCAACGCCAGCACGGCCGTCTCGGCCAGCTCCCGGCGGCTCGGCGGACGGCTCTCCGCGGCGCGGCCGGCGCCGGTCTTCTCCACCAGGGCGGTCAACACGGTCGACTTCTCGGCGGGATCGGCGACCAGGTGGGCGACGCCGTGCGCGACCACCGAGCGGTAGTTGGCGCTGTGGTGGAACTGGGAACGGCCGTAGACCAGGCCGTCGAGCAGGGTGACGCTCACGCAGACCGGCAGCCCGGCCGGGCCCCGGGCGGCGAGCAGCGGGCGGCTGCCGGTGGAGCCGTGCAGGTAGAGGGTCTCACCGACCCGGACGTGCAGGGTGGGCAGCAGGCGTGGCTCGCCGTCGACGACGAACCCGAGCGTGCAGTGGTAGGCCTCGTCCAGCACGGCGTGCGCGGCGGGGCGGTCGTAGCTCATCCGATCCCGCGATCGGGTGGCGGTGGTCCGGGCGGTCGGTGCGTACATGTGACAACCCACCTTAGTGCTAGTACAATCCGTTGATTGTGGCAGTACGTTATCAGATCACCGGTCGCACGGCGGCCCAGATTTCGGCCAGCGTCGAATCCGGCATCCGGGCCGGAGCGCTCCCACCGGAGACGACCCTGCCTCCGGTCCGCGCGCTGGCCGCCGCGCTCACCGTCAGCCCGGCCACCGTCGCCCGCGCCTACCAGGAGCTCCGCCAGCGCGGGCTGGTGGCCGCCGCCGGCCGGCACGGCACCCGGGTCCGCCCCCGCCCACCCGTGGCCATCCGGCCCGCCCGCCCGCCCGCCGCCCCCGGCAACCGCGACGTCTCCCTCGGCGAGCCCGACCTCCGGCTGCTGCCGCCGCTCGGCCCGCACCTCGCCCGGCTCGCCGACCGCCTCGGCCCGCCGACCGGCTACCCGACCGGCGGGGCGCTGCCCGAGCTGGTCCGGGCCGCCCGCCGCCGGCTCGCCGCCGACGGCGTCCCACCCGGCGACCTCACCGTCACCGGTGGTGCCCTCGACGGCATCGAGCGCCTGCTCACCACCCACCTGCGACCCGGCGACCCGGTGGCGGTGGAAGACCCCGGCTGGGCGAACCTGCTCGACCTGGTCGCCGCGCTGGGGCTACGGCCGGTCGCGGTGCCGGTCGACGACGACGGTCCGACCGAAGCCGGCGTCCGCGCCGCGCTGGCCCTCGGCGTACGGGCGATGATCGTCACCAGCCGGGCGCAGAACCCGACCGGCGCCGCCGTCTCGGCCGACCGGGCCGCCGCGCTGCGCGCCCTGCTCGCCGGCCGCCCCGACCTCCTGCTCGTCGAGGACGACCACGCCGCCGAGCTGGCCCGGGCGCCGCTGTGCCCGCTCGCCGGGGCGACCCCGACCTGGGCCTTCCTCCGCTCGGCCAGCAAGCCCTACGGCCCCGACCTGCGCCTGGCCGTGCTCGCCGGCGACGAGGCCACGGTGGCCCGGGTGGCCGGCCGCATGCGGGTCGGCTCCGGCTGGGTCTCCACCCTGCTGCAACGCCTCGTCCTGGAGCTCTGGTCCGACCCGGCCACCAGGACGCTGGTCCACCGGGCGGGGGAGAGCTACGAACGACGACGCGGCGCGCTGCTCGCCGCGCTCGCCGGCCACGGCCTGACCGGCCACGGACGCAGCGGCATCAACGTCTGGCTGCCGGTGCCCGACGAGACCGCCGCGGTCACCGCGCTGCGGGACGCCGGCTGGTCCGTCGCCCCCGGCGCCCACTTCCGCATCGGCGCGCCACCAGCGGTACGCATCACGGTCAGCACGCTCGACGACGACGAGATCCCCGCCCTCGCCGCCGCGATCGCCCGATCGTCACGTCCCACCCGATCGGGCGGGTTCACCGCGTGACGGCGGGTTCACCGCGTGACGGCGGGTTCACCGCGTGACGGCGGGTTCACCGCGTGACGGCGGGTTCACCGCGTGACGGCGGGCGCGTCGGGTAGAACTCTCGCCATGTCCGAACAGACCGACACCGCCCCCGGCGCCCAGCGGTTCATCCCGCCCCGGGCCGACACGCTCGACGAGCTGCGCGCCGCCGCCGCCGACTGTCAGGGCTGTGAGCTGCACCGGGACGCCACCCAGACGGTGTTCGGCCGGGGCGGCGAGGACGCCCGGGTGGTCCTCGTCGGCGAGCAGCCCGGCGACCTGGAGGACCAGAAGGGCCTGCCGTTCGTCGGCCCCGCCGGCCGGGTGCTCCGCCGCGCGGTCGACGACGCCGGGCTCGACCCCGGCCGGCTCTACCTCACCAACACGGTGAAGCACTTCCGGTTCGAGCTGCGCGGCCGGCGACGCATCCACCAGACGCCCGACCGGGCGCACATCACCGCCTGCCGGCCCTGGCTGGTGGCGGAGTTCGCCCGGCTCCGTGCGGAGATCGTGGTGGTGCTCGGCGCCACCGCCGCCAAGGCCCTGCTCGGTCCGGGCTTCCGGGTCACCCGGCAGCGCGGGGAACTGCTGCCCTGGCCCGCCGCGGCGCAGCGCCCCGAGGACTTCACCCGGGTACCGATCGACTCCGCCGGCCGGGTGGCCGACGCCCCGCCGGCCCGGCTCCTGGCCACCATCCACCCCTCGGCCGTGTTGCGCGCCGACAACCAGGAGATCGCCTACCAGGGGCTGGTCGCCGACCTCACCGTCGCCTCCCGGGCCCTCGCCGGTTGACCGACTGTCGGAACACCGGCCGGGGCCCCACGCCTGCGGCCGGGTGCGCCAGGATAGGGGCGCCCCCGAGGTCGAGGAGACACCGTTGACCACCCACCTCACCGCCCCCACCGGCACGCGTACCGACGTGGCGCCGATCCAGCGGCGTACCCTGCGGTTGCTCTTCGCCACCCAGATCATCGGCGGCATCGGGGTCACCATCGGGATCTCGGTGGGCGCGCTGCTCGCCCAACGGATCGCCGGCGCGGCCGTCGCCGGCCTGACCCAGAGCGCGGCCGTGGTCGGCGGCGCGTTGCTCGCCGTCCCGATCACCCGGGTGATGAGCGGGTACGGCCGGCGGCCCGGCCTGGTCCTGGCGTACCTCACCGGCGCGGTCGGCGGCGTGCTGGTGGTGGCCGCCGCGGCCGCCCGCTCGGTGCCGCTGCTCTTCGTCGGCATGCTGCTCTTCGGCGGCGGCAGCGCCGCCAACCTCCAGGCCCGGTACGCCGCCGTGGACCTGGCCGACCCGACCCGTCGCGGGCGACAACTCTCCCTGATCGTCTGGGCCACCACCATCGGCGCGGTCGCCGCCCCGAACTTCGCCGCCCTCGCCGACGCCACCACCGGCCGCTGGGGGCTGCCCGCACTGGCCGGGCCGTTCGCGTTCAGCGCCGTCGCCTTCGTCCTCGCCGCCGTGGTGCTCTTCGCGTTGTTGCGTCCGGACCCACTGCTCACCGCCCGCCGGCTCGCCGCAGCCGGTCCGCCGCCCCCGGCCGACGCCGACGCCCCGCCCTCCTCGGCGCCCACCGGCCCGGCGGGCGTCCCCGTTGCGCCGGGCCCGGCCACCGCCTCGGCGTCGGGCGGACCGGCCGCCCGGCCGCGCGCCGCCGGCCTGCGCTCCGCCTGGCGGACCGTACGGCAGCGGCCGGCCGCCCGGCTCGCCATCGTCGCGGTCGCCGTGGGCCACCTGGTGATGATCGCGGTGATGGCGATGACCCCGGTACGCCTCGGCGAGTACCACCACGACGCCGACGTGCTGCGGGTGGTGGGCATCGTGCTGAGCCTGCACATCGCCGGCATGTACGCCTTCGCGCCGGTCGTCGGCTGGCTCACCGACCGGATCGGTCGCCGGCCGGTGATCCTCGCCGCCGCCGGGGTGCTCCTCGCCGCCTGCGCGGTGGCCGGGACCGCCGGGCACCACACCGGGCCGCTCTCGGTCGGTCTGGTCCTGCTCGGGCTCGGCTGGTCGGGCACCATGGTGGCCGGCTCCACCCTGCTGTCGGAGTCGGTGCCGGTGGCCGAGCGGCCCACCGTCCAGGGGCTCTCCGACCTGACCATGGGCCTGGCCGGGGCGGTCGCTGGCGCGGCCAGCGGGTTCGTCATGCAGGTCGCCGGTTACCCCGTCCTCACCCTGCTCGCGGCGGTCGCGGTGACCCCCCTGGTGGCGCTAGCGTTGCGGCCGGCGGCGACGGGCACGCCGCAGACGAAGTGACACGGGGGGTACGACATGCGGCTGACCGACTTCTGGAGCCGGCTGGAGGAGGCCTTCGGGCCCGGTTACGCCGCCAGCATCGCCCGCGACCAGGTCCTCTCCCAACTCGGTGGACGGACCGTCGAGCAGGCGCTCGCCGCGGGTGAGCAGACCCACGTGGTGTGGCGGGCGGTGTGCGCCGCGTACCCGGACCGGGTGCCCGTGCGGCTACGCTGAGCTGCTGTTTCGCCCCTCCCGAGTGTCGCTTGTCGTCTCGTACACCTGTTCGGCTATTGTCCACAGCGGGGTGCTTGTCCACAGGCCACGGCCGGTCGGCTGGTTTTCTGTCGGACCCAGCGCCTAGCGTGTCCGCGTGACGAGAAGCTCAGCAAAGACGCCGGCGAAGGCAGGGGTAACCATGGCGGCAACGCCCGACCGGGAGAAGGCACTCGACCTTGCTCTCGCGCAGATCGACAAGCAGTTCGGCAAGGGCTCGGTGATGCGCCTCGGGGAGCGCCCGGTCGTCCAGACCGCGATCATCCCCACCGGCTCGATCGCGCTCGACGTGGCGCTCGGCGTGGGTGGCCTGCCGCGCGGGCGGGTCGTCGAGATCTACGGTCCCGAGTCCAGCGGTAAGACCACGGTCGCCCTGCACGCGGTCGCCAACGCGCAGCGCAACGGCGGCATCGCCGCCTTCGTCGACGCCGAGCACGCGCTCGACCCCGAGTACGCCAAGGCCCTCGGCGTGGACACCGACGCCCTGCTGGTCTCCCAGCCCGACACCGGTGAGCAGGCCCTGGAGATCGCGGACATGCTGGTCCGCTCCGGCGCGCTCGACATCATCGTGATCGACTCGGTGGCCGCCCTGGTGCCGCGCGCCGAGATCGAGGGCGAGATGGGCGACAGCCACGTCGGCCTCCAGGCCCGGCTGATGAGCCAGGCGCTGCGGAAGATCACCGGCGTGCTCAACAACACCGGCACCACCGCGATCTTCATCAACCAGCTCCGCGAGAAGATCGGCGTCATGTTCGGGTGCATGTCGTACTCGACCCGGGTCACCCTCGCGGACGGCACCCAGGAGAAGATCGGCAAGATCGTCAACCAGCGGATGAACGTCGAGGTGCTCTCCTACGATCCGGAGACCGACCGGGTGGAGCCCAAGCGGATCACCAACTGGTTCAACAACGGTCCGGCGGAGCAGTTCCTTCAGTTCACCGTCGCCAAGTCGGGCGGCAACGGGCGGGCTCAGTTCGCCGCCACGCCCAACCACCTGGTCCGCACGCCCGGCGGTTGGCGGGAGGCAGGCGAGCTGATCGCTGGTGACCGCGTCATGCTCACCGAGCAGCGTCGGCTCAGTGAGCAGCAGTGGCAGGTGGTGCTCGGCTCGCTGATGGGCGACGGCGCTCTCTCTCCGAACCGGCGTGACCGGTCGGGGGTCCGGTTCCGGCTCGGCCATGGCAGCGCGCAGGCCGCCTATCTCGATTGGAAGCTCTCCCTGCTCGACAACATCGCGCACAGCCGGCGAGTGGACTCCCGGGGCGCGGTCTTCGCCGATTTCACCCCTCTGCCGGAGCTGGACGAGCTGCGCCGCGCCGTCTATCTGGGAGATGGCAGGAAACACCTCAGCTGGGACTACCTCAAGGCGCTGACCCCATTGGCCCTCGCCGTGTGGTACATGGACGATGGTTGCTTCACGCTGCGTTCCAAGGGCGTACAGGAGCGCACGGAGGGTGGCTCCGGACGGATCGAGATCTGTGTCGAGGCAATGGCGGAAGGCAGCCGTCTCCGACTGGTCGAGCACCTGCGCGACGCGTACGGACTGGACGTGAAGCTGGTTTCCCGAGGTGCCCGTCAGACGTCGATCATTCAGTTCACCACCGCGGCCTCGGCGGTGTTCCATGATCTGATCGCCCCCTTTGTGCCCGCCGCGATGGAGGAGAAGCTGCTGCCGCGCTTCCGTGGGCGATGCGTGGTCGAGCCGCAGTTCGTGCCGGCGGAGCTGCGTCCGGTGCCGGCCCGCGTGATCGACGTCCGGGTCAAGCCGAAGACGCGTTCGATGAACCGGTTCGACATCGAGGTGGATGGCAACCACAACTACTTCGTCGATGGCGTCATGGTGCACAACAGCCCTGAGACGACCACCGGTGGGCGGGCGCTGAAGTTCTACGCGTCGGTGCGGTTGGACGTCCGCCGGATCGAGAGCCTCAAGGACGGCACCGACGTGGTCGGTAACCGCACCCGGGTCAAGGTCGTGAAGAACAAGGTCGCCGCGCCGTTCAAGCAGGCCGAGTTCGACATCATGTACGGCAAGGGCATCTCCCGGGAGGGTTCGCTGATCGACGTCGGCGTCGAGCAGGCGATCATCCGCAAGTCCGGCGCCTGGTACACCTACGACGGTGACCAGCTCGGCCAGGGCAAGGAGAAGGCCCGCGAGTTCCTCCGGGAGAACCCGGACGTGGCCGCCGAGATCGAGAAGAAGATCCTGGAGAAGCTCGGCGTCGGCGCCGGGGCGGGCGACGCCGCCGGTGGTCCGGAGCTGCCGCCGGTCGACTTCTGATCCGGTGGCCGGTCGACGCGCCCGTTCGGGTCGGGGCTGGGACGCCGTTCCGCCCCGATCGGGTGACACCCCTGACACCTCACCGCGTCCCCGCCGGTCCCGCCGGGGCGGCCCCGACGGCTCAGGTCCCGCCGACGGCGTGACCGACGGTCCCCATCCCGCCGACGGGCCGGCCGCCGACGGTATCGACGGCGTCGGCGCGGCGGGGCCGCCGCCCCGGGACGAGGCGGAGGTGGCCCGGGAGATCTGCCTTCGGCAGCTCGCGGTCCGGCCGCGTACCCGTGCGGAGCTGGCTGGGGCGCTGGCCCGTCGGGGCGTCTCCGCCGAGGTCTCCGCCGAGGTGCTGGACCGGTACGACGAGGTCGGCATCATCGACGACGCCGCCTTCGCCCGGGCCTGGGTCTCCAGTCGGCACGCCGGCCGGGGGCTGGCCCGTCGGGCGCTCGCCCAGGAGTTGCGTCACCGGGGGGTGGACGGCGAGGTCGCCAGCGCGGCCCTCGACGAGCTGGACGAGAGCACCGAGGAGGAGACGGCCCGTGACCTGGTCCGGCGGAAGCTGCGTTCGGCGCGTGGTGAGCCGGAGGCGGTGTTCCGGCGGATGGTGGGGATGCTCGCCCGCAAGGGTTATCCGCCGGGTCTGGCGTTCCGGGTGGTGAAGGACGCGGTGGCGGAGCGGAGCGCCGAGGCGGCCGAGTTCGCCGACGGCATCGACGCGGACGCGTTGGCCGCCGAGGGTGGGGTCGACGGCTGATGTCCACGCCGGTGGCGGGGGAGTCCACCGTCGGGCTACGCCACGCGGTTTCCCGTCTGTTATGTCCGTGCTTGTAGGGAATTCCTATCACCGGCGGGTGACCGTACGAACGCCCTCTGTTGGCCTGTTTTGATCATGAGTCCTTGACCGGAGGGCCTTCCGAGACCTAGCCTCGCCTTACAGGCTCATATTGCCCGACCAGCGCAGGCTAAGCGCACAACATAGATCGCGTAACGGAACAGCATCATTTTGGTCGGTTCGTCCGGCCGCGCCGCCAGCGGAGACCGCCCGGTCTCCGCTGGCGAGACAACTGCACCCAGCCGTCGGTGATGACCAAAGGAGGTCACCGCCGCCGGAGAGTCACCCATGGCCAGCCGCTCCGGTCGGGCGTCCAGCAGCCGCAGGGTGCGTGCCTACCGGCACGCCGCCACTGTGGCGTTGACGGTTCAGGGGAGGCGGCCATGACGCGGCGGCAGAGGATCACCGGCGGTCCCCACGGGGCGCCGGCATGAGCGCCTTCGACGTCGTCCTCCTCGCCGTGGTCGTGCTGCTGGCCCTCGTGGTGGTCGGCGCGGTGGTCTACGGCGCCCGTGCCCTGCGCCGGTTGGTGACGGCGCCGGCCTCCGACGATCCGGCCTTCGTCGCGGAGAAGGACCGGCAGGAGCAGTCCCTGGCGGCGTTGCGCAGCGCCGCCGACGAGGCCCACTCCACCGCCGACGTGGCGAAGTCCGCCGCCGCGGCGGCCCGCGCCGAGGCGGCGGCGGCCAAGGCGGAGGCGAAGGCGGCCCGGGCCGAGGCCCGTCGGGTGCTGGAGGCGGCCCGGTTGGAGGCGGACACCGTCCTGGACCGGGCGCACAAGCAGGCCGAGGCGGACGCCGAGCAGTTGCGTACGGCGGCCCGGCGCAGCGGTGAGCGGGAGGTGGCGGTGCTCGCCGCGACGACCCGGGAGCAGGCCGCCGAGGTGGACCGGCGGGCGGCCCGGATGGACGAGCGGGAGCGGCTGCACACCGAGGAGGCGGAGCGGCTCGCCGAGCGGGAGCGGCAGCTCACCGCGGCCAGCGCCGCCCTCGCCGGCCGGGAGGCCGCCCTGGTGGCGCGGGAGCAGGCGCTCACCGAGGCCGAGGAGCAGCGTCGCCGGGAGTTGGAGCGGGTCGCCGGGCTCACCGCCGAGACGGCCCGCACCGAGTTGATCGAGGCGATCGAGACGTCCGCGAAGCGGGAGGCGGCGCTGCTGGTCCGGGACATCGAGGCGGACGCCCGCAGCACCGCCGAGCAGCGGGCCCGGCACATCGTGGTGGACGCGATCCAGCGGGTCGCCAGCGAGCAGACCGCGGAGAGCGTGGTGAGCGTCCTGCACCTGCCCGGTGACGAGATGAAGGGCCGGATCATCGGCCGGGAGGGGCGCAACATCCGCGCCTTCGAGTCGGTCACCGGGGTCAATCTGATCATCGACGACACTCCCGAGGCGGTGCTGCTGTCCTGCTTCGATCCGGTGCGGCGGGAGGTCGGCCGCCTCACCCTGGAGAAGCTGGTCCTGGACGGGCGGATCCACCCGCACCGGATCGAGGAGGTGCACGACCTGGCCCGGCAGGAGGTGGAGCAGCTCTGTGCGCGGGCCGCCGAGGACGCCCTGGTCGAGGTGGGCATCACCGAGATCCACCCGGAGTTGCGGACCCTGCTCGGGCGGCTGCGGTACCGGACGTCGTACGGGCAGAACGTGCTCAAGCACCTGGTGGAGACCGCGCACATCGCCGGGATCATGGCCGCCGAGTTGCGGTTGGACGTGCCGACGATCAAGCGGTGCGCGTTCCTGCACGACATCGGCAAGGCGCTCACCCACGAGGTGGAGGGCAGTCACGCGCTGATCGGCGCGGACCTGGCCCGCAAGTACGGCGAGAACGAGGAGGTCGTGCACGCCATCGAGGCGCACCACAACGAGGTGCCGCCGCAGACCATCGAGGCGGTGCTGACCCAGGCGTCGGATGCCTGCTCGGGCGGGCGGCCGGGGGCCCGGCGGGAGAGCCTGGAGGCGTACGTGAAGCGTCTGGAGCGGATCGAGGAGATCGCCGCCGGCAAGCTCGGCGTGGAGAAGGTCTTCGCGATGCAGGCGGGCCGCGAGATCCGGGTGATGGTGAAGCCGGACGACGTGGACGACATCGGGGCGGCGGTGTTGGCGCGGGACGTGGCGAAGCAGATCGAGGAGGAGCTGACGTACCCGGGTCAGATCCGGGTGACCGTGGTCCGCGAGTCCCGGGTCACCGAGATCGCCCGCTGATCCTGGGGTCCGACGGAGCAGGGCCGGCCCCCGCCGGGGGCCGGCCCTGCCGGTTGTCGGGGGGCGTCAGGTGGCGGTACCGGTGACGGCCTCGGTCTCCAGCGCGGTGTCCTTGGCCCCGGTGGTGCGGGCGGCGGCGCTGCGGCGGCCCCGGGAGAGCCGACGCTGGAGGTACTGGGCTAGTTTGGACAGCGAGTAGTTCACCGCGACGAACATGACTCCGATCACCACGTAGACCTGGATCGGGTTGTCCAGCACGCCGATGATCTGCTTGCCGATGTTGAGGGTCTCCTCGTAGCTGATGATGAAGCCGAGCGAGGTGTCCTTGAGCACCACCACGAGCTGGCTGATCAGCGCGGGCAGCATGATCCGGAAGGCCTGGGGGAGCAGGATCATCCAGGTGGTCTGGAACGGCGACAGCCCGATCGCGGCGGCGGCCTCGCGCTGCCCACCGGGCAGCCCTTCCATCCCGGAGCGGAGGATCTCGCCGATCACCACCGAGTTGTAGATGGTCAGACCGATGACCAGGTACCAGAGCGTCTCCATGCTGATGCCGAACTCGGGGAAGCCGCGCGCCACGAAGAAGATGGTGATGACCACGGGCAGGCCCCGGAAGATCTCGACACAGATCCGGGTGACCACGGAGAGCGCTGTGCTCAGCCCGCGCAGCAGGTACGCCACCGGGGTGGCGGAGCCGGTGAACCGTCGCTGGACCAGGCTCTTGAGCTGGATCCGCAGCAGCGCCAGCAGGGTGCCGACGACAAGCGAGGCGAGGATCGCGAGCACCGCTGCGATCAGCGTGTTCTTCAGTCCGACGCCGATCCGTTCCCAGACCTGGCTGAAATTCTCGTTGGACGGGTCGATCAGCGGGCCCCACAGCTCCATCGAGAACTGGCCGGCCTCGTCCAGCGGTCGGTAGATCAGGAAGTACGCTCCGACCAGCACCAGGGCGGTGGCGACGATGCTGGTGATCAGCGTGACGCGACGCTGCCGGGGGCCGGGGACGTCGTAGAGGACGCTGGTGGGCTGACTCATCGGGCCACCGCCTGTCGCTTCTCGATCCAGTCGAGCAGGGCGCCGAGCGGAACGGTCATGATCAGGTATCCGATCGAGATGCCGATGGCGACCGGGATGAACGCGTAGCCTTCGGCCGAGGTGAGCTGGTCGGCGGTCTGGGACAGGTCGCCGATGACGCCGAAGAAGCCGACCAGCGCGGAGTTCTTGATCATGGCGATGATCACCGAGCCGAGCGGTACCACCGAGGCCTTCCAGGACTGTGGCAGCACCACGTGCCGCAGGTTCTGCCCGAAGGTGAGACCGAGCGACCGGGCCGCCTCGGCCTGACCGGGCGGGACCGCGTTGACGCCCGAGCGGAGCGCCTCGCAGACGAACGCGGCGGTGTAGAGCACCAGGGCGATCAGCGCGAAGCGGAAGTAGGGCAGGTCGGTGCCGAGTCGGCTGAACACCGAGTCGAGCACCGGGATCCGCAGGAAGTCGGCGTTCGAGCCGAGCGCCGGCAGACCGAAGGCCGCGAAGAACATCACCACGGTCAACGGCATGTTCCGGAAGAGGTTCACGTAGCCGGTGCCGACCGCCCGCAGCGGTGGCACCGGGGAGATCCGCAGCACCGCCAGGAGGGCGCCCAGGATCAGGGCGCCGATCGCGGCGAGGACGCAGATCTGGAGGGTGAGCCAGAAGCCACCCGCGAAAACGTCGAACCGGTCGATGAGCACACTCACGGGTCGGCCGTCCTTCCCACCCTCCAGATCAGGCCGGGTCAGTAGCGGTTGATGGTCGGGGCGTCGCCCAGCTCGGCGTCGAACTTGCCGGCGGTGTCGTCCCAGGCCTTCTTCCAGCTACCGTCGGAGAACGCCTTCTCCAGCACGTCGTTGACGAAGTTGCGGAAGTCGGTGTCCTCCTTCTTCACCCCGATGCCGTACGGCTCCTTGGTGAAGTTCTCGCCGGCGAGCTTGAAGGACGCCTCGTCCTTGGCGATGTAGCCGAGCAGGATGACGTTGTCGGTGGTCACCGCGTCCACCTGGCCGCCCTTGAGGGCGTCCCGGCACTTGTCGTACGTGTCGAACAGGACGAGCTGGCTGGCGGCGTCCTTGACGTACTTCTTGATCTCTTCGGCCGGGGTGGAGCCGGTGACCGAGCAGACCTTCTTGGCGCCGTCCTTGAACGAGTCCGGCCCGGTGATCGTGCTGTCGTCCTTCTTCACCAGGATGTTCTGCCCGGCCTCGTAGTACGGGCCGGCGAAGGCGATGCGCTCCTTGCGCTTGTCGTTGATCGTGTACGTCGCCGCGACGAGGTCGACGGTGCCGTTGACGATCACGTCCTCACGGACCTTCGACGGGGCCTCCACCCATTCGATCTTGTCCTCGGGAATGCCGAGTTCCTTGACGACGAGCTTCGCGATCTCCACGTCGAAGCCCTCCGGGGCGCCGGAGAGGCCCTTCTGCCCGAAGCCCGGCTGGTCGAACTTCGTACCGATCTTGATGGCCTGCGCCTTGTTCAGCCGCTCCATGGTGCTGCCGGCGGCGAAGGACTTGCTGCCGGCGCCGGTGCCCTCCTCGGCGTTCTCGCCGCCACAGGCGGCGACCCCGAGCGCCAGACTGGCCGCCGCGGCCAGCGTCACCATCCGTGAGATGCGCATACTCTTCTCCTTCTTCGACGGAGCCCGTCGGGGGCGACGTGCTCCAGGACGGACGTTCGTCTAGTGCGTGAGGATCTTGGAGAGGAAGTCCCGGGCGCGCTCGCTGCGCGGGTTCGCGAAGAACTCCTCCGGGGTGGCGTCCTCGACGAGCTGGCCGTCGGCCATGAAGATGACCCGGTTGGCGGCGTGCCGGGCGAAGCCCATCTCGTGGGTCACCACGACCATCGTCATGCCGTCGCGGGCCAGCGAGGTCATCACGTCCAGCACCTCGCCGACCATCTCCGGGTCGAGCGCGCTGGTGGGCTCGTCGAAGAGCATCGCCTTGGGCTGCATGGCCAGGGCGCGGGCGATCGCCGCGCGCTGCTGCTGGCCGCCGGAGAGCTGGGCGGGGAACTTGTCCGCCTGGTTGGCGATGCCGACCCGGTCGAGCAGGGTCATC
The DNA here is from genome assembly GCF_027497255.1 of Micromonospora sp. WMMD882. Taxonomy (NCBI): domain Bacteria; kingdom Bacillati; phylum Actinomycetota; class Actinomycetes; order Micromonosporales; family Micromonosporaceae; genus Micromonospora; species Micromonospora sp. WMMD882. Next base: position 2,689,523 of record NZ_CP114903.1, on the reverse strand, counting down.
GCGCGTTCCCGGGCGGCGGCGGGCTTCTCCTTGCGGACCTTGACCGGCCCGAGGGTGACGTTCTCCAGGATGGTCTTGTGCGCGAAGAGGTTGAACGACTGGAAGACCATGCCGACCTCGCTGCGCAGTTTCGCCAGCGCCCGGCCCTCGGCGGGCAGCGGCTGCCCGTCGAAGGTGATCGTCCCGGAGTTGATCGGTTCGAGGCGGTTGATGGCGCGGCACAGCGTGGACTTGCCGGAGCCGGACGGGCCGATCACCACGACCACCTCGCCCCGGCCGACCGAGAGCGAGACGTCGTCCAGCACGTGCAGCGGCCCGAACCACTTGTTGACCGATTCGAGCACGATGAGCGGGTCGCCCGTGGTCACCGTCGTCCACCGTCCCTGGTCGTCGTCGCACTGGGTCGGGGGTCGGTCGACCCCCGGTGGGGCAACTCTAGGCGGGCCGACGTGGCGGAACGCAAGCTGGCGGGTCACGGAGCGGTAACACCGGTCCCGACTTGCCGCGCCCGTGGTGCCAGAGTGGAGCGGGAGAGCGGACGGGAAGGGGAGACGGGTGGGGGAAGCGGTGCGGTTGACCCGGTACGCGCGGGGCGGGGGTTGTGCCTGCAAGATCCCGCCCGGTGAGCTGGAGGCCATGGTGGCCGGGCTGGGGCCGGCGAGCGGGACGGCGGAGCTGCTGGTCGGGCTGGACCACGGCGACGACGCGGCGGTGGTCCGGCTGGACGGGCGCACCGGGCTGGTGAGCACCGCCGACTTCTTCACCCCGGTGGTCGACGACCCGTACGACTGGGGTCGGATCGCCGCCGCCAACGCGCTCTCCGACGTGTACGCGATGGGCGGCACGCCGCTGGTCGCCCTGAACCTGCTCTGCTGGCCCCGGGAGGTGCTCCCGCTCGACCTGGCCCGGGAGGTGCTGCGGGGTGGGCAGGACGTGGCCCGGGAGGCCGGCTGCCACCTGGCCGGCGGGCACAGCGTGGACGACGACGGGCCCAAGTACGGCCTGGCGGTGACCGGGGTGGTCCGCCCCGAGGAGTTGATCACGTTGGACGCCGGGCGGGCCGGGGTGCCGCTGTCGTTGACCAAGCCGCTCGGCGTCGGGGTGCTCAACACCCGGCACAAGCACACCGGGGAGGCGTTCCCCGAGGCGGTCGCCACGATGGCGACGCTGAACCGGGACGCCGCCCGCGCGGCGGTCGCCGCGGGCGTCCGGTGCGGCACCGACGTGACCGGGTTCGGGCTGCTCGGCCACGCCAGCAAACTGGCCCGGGCCAGCGGGGTGACGGTCGCGTTGGACGTCGCCCGGGTGCCGTACCTGGCCGGGGCGCGGGAGGCGGCGCGGGACGGGTTCGTCAGCGGGGGCAGTCGCCGCAACCTGGAGTGGGTCACCCCGTGGACGGACTTCGGCACGACCGGCGAGGCCGACCGGCTGCTGCTGGCCGACGCCCAGACCTCCGGGGGGCTGCTGGTGGCCGGGGAGCTGCCCGGGGCCACCGTGGTCGGCGAGCTGCTGCCGCCGGGCGGGCCGCGGGTGGTGCTGCGCTGAGCCGGGGCCGGCGCCCCGGTCGCGCCACCATACCCGACGAACTGTCACCTTTCCGTCAGCTCCCGCAGTCCGGCGCAGGGAAATTTTGCCCTGAATGGTCACAGACCGGTAACTTGGCCGCGCCTTGCCGCAAACCGCCTCCACCATCGTGGGTGAGGCCCGATCCGGAGGCCCCTGGGAGCGAGCACAGCGAGGAGACGGCATGACCGAGCTGTGGAACTGGAGAATCGACCGGGTACGACCGGCGGCGGTCCGTCCGGCGTTGGCGCAGGCGCTGGGCCGGGTGGTGGTGCCCCTCGCCGTGGCCGACCCGGGTCGGCTCCCGCTCCACGCGGTGGTCTGCGACGTGTGGCAGGCGCCGGGGGAGTTCGCCACGGTCGTCGACTGTTACGGGCCGCCGGAGGGGCTCGCCGAGCACACCGCGGTCGCGACGCTGGCCCGGCTGCTGGACCGGCCGTGCCTGCTCCCGGACGACACCCTCGACGCCGGACGGCACCTGATGGTCACCCCGGACGGCATCATCCGCCCGGTGCACTTCGACGTCCGGGAGACCGACGACGGCGAGGCGCTCACCGGCCGACGCCTCTGCACCGAGGCCGATCCCGCCTGCCGGGGCTGGTCCCGGTGCCGCCGCTCGCGGTGGGCCCCCGACTCGGTCGCCCCCGCCCTCGCGGCGGCCTGACCCGGCGGCTACGCCCCTGACTCCGGCGGCCACGCCGCTGGGCCCGGCCGTTACGCCCCGGCCACGCCGCTGGGCCCGGCCGTTACGCCCCGGCCACGCCGCTGGGCCCGGCCGTTACGCCCCGGCCTGGGCGCGGCGGCGTTCGCCGGCCGAGGGCGGCGGCGGCCCGGGACGGACGCCGCCCCGGACCACCAGCTCGTCGAGCAACGTCCGGGTGGCGGCGGCCACCGCGTCCACCGCCGCCTCGAACGCGGCGGCGTTGTGCGCGGCCGGCGACCGGAACCCGGAGATCTTGCGGACGTACTGCAACGCGGCGGCCCGCACGTCGGAGTCGGTCACCTCCGGCACGTACGGCTCGCGCAGGGTCTTGATGCTCCGGCACATGGCTCCTCCTCGGTTCGGGTCGATCCGGGCGGCCCGGATACGCTGTCGGTGTCATGACTACCGCAGCCGCGGGCAGCCCGCGCACCTACCAGGTGCGTACGTACGGCTGCCAGATGAACGTGCACGACTCCGAGCGCATCTCCGGCCTGCTCGAAGGGGCCGGTTACGTGCGTGCCCCGGCGGCCGACGAGCACCCCGACGTGGTCGTCTTCAACACCTGCGCGGTCCGGGAGAACGCCGACAACCGCCTCTACGGCAACCTCGGTCATCTGCGCCCGGTCAAGGCGAAGCATCCCGGGATGCAGATCGCGGTCGGCGGCTGTCTGGCCCAGAAGGACCGCGGCGACATCGTCCGTCGCGCCCCCTGGGTGGACGTGGTCTTCGGCACGCACAACATCGGCTCGCTGCCCGCGCTGCTGGACCGGGCCCGGCACAACGCCGCCGCCGAGGTGGAGATCCTGGAGTCCCTCGACGTCTTCCCGTCGACGCTGCCCACCCGGCGCGAGTCGACGTACGCCGGGTGGGTGTCGATCTCGGTCGGCTGCAACAACACCTGCACGTTCTGCATCGTGCCCGCCCTGCGCGGCAAGGAGAAGGACCGCCGCCCCGGCGACGTCCTCGCCGAGGTGCGCGCCCTGGCCGCCGAGGGCGTGCTGGAGGTGACGCTGCTCGGGCAGAACGTCAACTCGTACGGCGCGGAGTTCGGCGACCGGCTCGCCTTCGGCAAGCTGCTGCGGGCCTGCGGCGACGTCGACGGGCTGGAGCGGGTCCGGTTCACCAGCCCGCACCCGAGGGACTTCACCGACGACGTGATCGCCGCGATGGCCGAGACGCCGAACGTCTGCCACTCGTTGCACATGCCGTTGCAGTCCGGCTCGGACGACGTGCTGCGGGCGATGCGCCGGTCGTACCGGGCGGAGCGTTACCTGGGCATCATCGACAAGGTCCGGGCGGCGATGCCGGACGCGGCGATCACCACCGACATCATCGTCGGCTTCCCCGGCGAGACCGAGGCCGACTTCCAGCGCACCCTGGACGTGGTCCGCGAGGCCCGGTTCGCCTCGGCGTTCACCTTCCAGTACTCCAAGCGTCCGGGCACTCCGGCCGCCACCATGGACGGTCAGCTCCCCAAGCAGGTCGTCCAGGAGCGTTACGAACGGTTGATCGCCTGCGTGGAGGAGATCACCTGGGCGGAGAACAGGGCGCTGGTCGGTGAGACGGTCGAGGTGCTGGTAGCCGTCGGCGAGGGGCGCAAGGACGAGCGGACCGGTCGGATGTCCGGCCGGGCCCGCGACGGTCGGCTGGTGCACTTCGCCACCGGCGACCCCGGGGCGGCGGGGGCGTCGACGGTCGGCCCGGCGAGCGCCATCCGGCCCGGTGACATCGTGCACACCACGGTCACCTACGCCGCTCCGCACCATCTCAACGCCGACGGTCCGCCGGTGGCGCACCGCCGGACCCGGGCCGGGGACGCGGCCGAGGCGGGACGCGTCCCGCGTACCCCGGGGGTGTTGCTCGGACTGCCGACGGTGGGCGCGCCGACCGTGGCGCCCGCGCCCGCCGGCGGCTGCGCCGCGCAATGACGACCGGCGGCTGCGCCGTGTGCCACCGGGACCGGCCGTCGCGCCGGGGGCGGTGACCCGCGGTGGCAGGCGCTGCCGACCGGCGGCCGCGCCGCCCGTCGACGATCGGGGCCCGCCGTGACCGGCGGGCCCCGCCCAGCTCAGCGGCGGATCAGACCGAGATCCTGCCCGCGCCCGCGCCCGCGGTGACGACCGACTTGACGTTGCTGGCCGCGTCCATCGGGGCCCAGTACGGGATGCTGGCGACGCTGCCGCCGGCCTGGCCGCTGCCGGAGTTCACGAAGTGGTTGTTCCGGGCGACCAGGGTGCCCGGCCCGGAGCTGCCCTCGCCCAGGTGGAACGGGTCCCTGACGTTCTCGAAGTAGTTGCCCTCGACGAGCACGCCGGCGCTCATGGTGGAGGCCACGCCGTAGCCGCCGTTGCTGCGGTAGTAGTTGTTGTAGACGTGCACCGGGTTGCCGAAGCGGACCCGGGGGTGCCGCTGGTTGCTGCCGTCGAAGTAGTTGTGGTGGTAGGTGACCCGCAGGTGGCCGCGGTCCTGCGCGCCGTTGTCGTCGCTGTGCCCGAGCAGCATCGACTTGTCGTGGCCGTAGACCCGGTTCCACGAGACGGTGACGAAGTCCGAGCCGCGCTTGACGTCGACCGCGCCGTCGTAGCCGGCGGTGAAGGTGTTGTGGTCGATCCAGATGTTGGTGGCGGACTCCTGGACGTTGATCGCGTCGTCGTTCCAGTTCCGGAAGGTCAGGTTCCGGATGATCACGTTGCGGTCGCCGCTGATGTTGAGACCGCAGCCCGCGATGGTCGCGCCGGAGTTGCCGAGGATGGTCTTGTTGGACCGGACCCGCAGCATGCCGGAGCAGGAGATGGTGCCGGAGACCCGGATCACCGCCGCGCTGCTGGCGCCCAGCGCGCTGGTCAGCGCGGCGGCGCTGGTCACCGTGGTGGTCGGGGCGCTGCCGCCGCCGGAGGTGCCGCCGTTCTGGGTGGCCCAGCCGTACAGGCCGTAGTCGGCGGTGGCGCTCGGGTCGGCCTGGGCGGTGACCGGGACGAGCGTCCCGGCGGTGAGCACGGCCGCGGTGGCGGTGGCGAGCAGCGTCAGACGACGCCGTCCTGCGAGCATGGTGGATTCCCTTCTCCGAGGTGGGGGAGAGGACCCGATCGGCCGGACGGACGCCCTGCCCAGTGGCGTCGGTCCCGGTCGGGGACGGAGGGTCCTCGTGTCCTTGCCGTGGGTACGTGGTGAGACACCGTGCTGAACGTGCGGAAACCGGCTCCCGCTGCGCCCACCCCGCCAGGGCAAGCGCTTTCCCGATAAAAGCACAGACCCGCCTCGATGTAAACAACGCGTCACATGTCGATCACGCTGCTGTGGGTGGGTGACGACGCGGCGCGAACGGACGGCCGGCAGGGCGGTGGCCACCGCTGCCGGTGGCGACGGTCCGCCGACGACGCGGCCCCCGCCCGCGCCGGGTGGAACGGCGGTGGACGGGGGCCGCGGTCGAACGACGCCGGTCAGCCGGCCCGCCCGGCGAGCCGGACGGTCAGCCGGCCCTGTCCGGCGAGCCGGAGGATCAGCCGGCCTGCTCGGCGAGCTGGAGGAACTGCCGCTTCGAGGCGAGCGCCTGCTCGGCCTCCCTGATCCGGCGGTTGTCCCCCGCCGCCTGGGCCCGGGCCAGCCGCTCCTCGGCCTCGGCCACCTGCGTGCGCATCTGGGCCAGCAGGGGGTTGTCCTCCTTGGTGGTGCGTCGCCACGCCGAGTCCATCACCTCGCGGACCTTCTCGTCGACCGCCCGCAGCCGCCGCTCCAGGCCGGCCGCGGCCTCCCGGGGCACCCGTCCGGCCTCGTGCCACTGCGCCTGGATCTCCCGCAGTTTGGCCTGCGCGCCCTTCGGGTCGCCGTCGACGTCCAGCGCCTCGGCCTCGGCCAGCAGCGCCTGCTTGCGCTCCAGGTTGCCCCGCTGCTCGTCGTCCCGGGCGGAGAAGACCTCGCTGCGCCTGGTGAAGAACGCGTCCTGCGCGGCCCGGAAGCGTTCCCAGAGCTTCTGCTCGGCCTCCTTGGAGGCGCGCGGCGCGGCCTTCCACTCGGCCATCAGGTCCTTGAGCCGGTTGGCGGTGGCCGCCCAGTCGGTCGAGTCCTTCAACGACTCGGCCTCGGTGACCAGCTCCTCCTTGGCGGTCTGCGCCTGCTTGCGCTGCGCGTCGAGGGAGGCGAAGTGGGCGCCCCGGCGGCGGGTGAAGCCGTCCCGGGCGGCGGCGAACCGCTTCCACAGCTCACCGTCGGCCTTCTTGTCGACCCCCCGGATGGTCTTCCACTCGTCGAGGATCTCCTTGAGCCGGTCACCGGCGGTCTTCCAGCCGGTCGACTCGGCGGCGAGCTTCTCGGCCTCCTCCACCAGGGCGGTCTTGCGGGCCAGCGCCTCGGCGCGCTGGGCGTCCCGGGCGGCCCGGGCGGCGCCGGCCTTCTCCTCCGCCAGCGTGGCGAGCTTGTCCAGGCGGGCGGCCAGCGCGTCGATGTCCCCGACGACGTGCGCCTCGGCCAGCGAGGCCCGGATCCGGCGGACGGTGGTCAGCGAGCCCCCGGCGTCGGCCGCCCCCGAGTTGAGCCGGGCCTCGGTCAGGTCCACCTCGGTCACCAGGTCCGCGAACCGGCGGGCGAAGTGGGCCAGTCCCTCCTCCGGCGCTCCCGCCTGCCAGGATCCGACCACCCGCTCGCCCTCGGCGGTCTTGACGTACACGGTGCCGTCCGCGTCCACCCGTCCGAAGGCAGTCCAGTCGCTCATGTGCCCATCCTCGTTCTCCCGGCGTCGACGGATTGCCCGCGATCGCCGCCACGGCGCAGCAAGTTTCCCTCGGCATTGTCACAGGTCCAACCCTGTCCGCGTCGAGCGCCTATCGCCGACCGTGACCATACGGTGTCCTACCCCGCACCATCATCCGCCGCCGTCGGCTTGTCGACCGTTGACGTACGCTGTACGGTACGCCCTACCGGAAGCCCGGCCGGGCTTCCGGGCCGGCCACCAGGAGGACACCGATGACCCAGGCACGCTCGCAGCTCGTCCCGCCGGCCGACCCCGGGTACGCCCCCGGCGTCGAGGACCTCGCCGCCCTCGACGCGTGGTTCCAGCGGTACGACGGGTACGCCGCCGCCGGTGACGTGGCGGGCACCGCGAGCCTGGCCCTGTTCCCGCTGAACACGGTCACCGACGACGCGGCCGGGCAGGGGTCGGCCCGTCAGCTCGACCGGGACGAGTACCTGGCCATGATGGGCGGCGTGCTCGGCGGCGCCGAGGACCTCCAGATGGACTCCACCCGCACGCCGTACCTGCTCACCCCGAGCCTGGCGGTGGTCTTCACCGAGGCCGAGTTCACCATCGACGGGCAGCCGCAGCGGGTGCGCTACGCCGACGTGTTGGTGAAGGTCGACGGCGAGTGGCGCTTCCAGACGATGATCCAGGGCGGCTGGGGCGGCCAGGCCGGCTGACGACGCCGACCCGCCGCCCGCCGCGCTCCCCGGGACGGCCGGCGGCGGGTCGGCCGTTACCGTTGCCGGGTGTCCCTGGTCGCCGCCGCCGTCTGCCCACATCCGCCCCTGCTCGTGCCCGAGGTGGCCGGCGCCGCCGCCGGAGAGCTCGACACCCTCCGCGCCGCCTGCGACACCGCGGTCGGCCGACTGCTCGCCGCCGACCCCGAGGCGCTGCTGCTGGTGGGGGCCGGCCCGTCCACCACCCGCTACTCCACCGCCGACCACGGCACCCTGCGGCCGTACGGGGTGGACCGGCAGGTCCGGCTGTGGAAGGTCAACTGCTCCGGTGGCCCGCGCCTGCCGCTCAGCCTCACCATCGGGGCCTGGCTGGTCGGCCGCCACGACGTCGACCTGCCCCGCTTCGCCCACGCGGTCGCCGCCGACACCCCGCCCGGGGAGTGCGCCCGGCTCGGGGCCGAGCTGGTCGCCGCCACCGGGGCGCGTACCGCCCTGCTGGTCCTCGGGGACGGCTCGGCCTGCCGGGGGCGGCAGGCGCCCGGCTACGACGACCCGCGCGCGCCCGCGTACGACGAGCGGGTCGCCGCGGCCCTGGCCGACGCGGACCCCGACGCCCTGCTCGCCCTGGATCCGGGGCTGTCGGCGGAGCTGAAGGTCGCCGGTCGCGCGCCCTGGCAGGCGCTGGCCGGCGCGGCCCGGGCGGCCGGCGGGGCCTGGCGCGGCGACCTGCTGGCCCACGCGGCCCCCTACGGCGTGGCGTACCTGGTGGCGACCTGGGAGCGGCCGTGACCGTCGTCGCGGTGGTCGGCCCCACCGCCGCCGGCAAGTCCGCGCTGAGCATCGCCCTGGCCCAGGCGCTCGGCGGCGAGGTGGTCAACGCCGACTCGATGCAGCTCTACCGTGGGCTGGACATCGGCACCGCCAAGCTCACCCCGGCCGAGCGGGCGGGCGTGCCGCACCACCTGCTCGACATCTGGGAGGTCACCGAGCCGGCCAGCGTCGCCGGGTACCAACACCTGGCCCGCGCGGCGGTCGACGACATCCTCGCCCGGGGCCGGGTGCCGCTGCTGGTCGGCGGCTCCGGCCTCTACGTGCGCGCGGTGCTGGAACGCTTCGAGTTCCCCGGCACCGACCCGGCCCTGCGTGGCCGGCTGGAGGCCGAGCTGGCCGCCGTCGGTCCGGCCCCGCTGCACGAGCGGCTGCGCGCCGTCGACCCGGTCGCCGCCGCCGGGATCCTGCCCGGCAACGGCCGGCGCATCGTCCGGGCCCTGGAGGTGATCGAGCTGACCGGCGCGCCGTTCACCGCGTCGCTGCCCGACCCGACCCCGGTGTACCCGTCGGTGCAACTCGGCGTGGACCTGGACACCGCCGTGCTCGACGAGCGGATCGCCCGCCGGGTGGACCGGATGTGGGCCGACGGACTGGTCGCCGAGACCCGCGCGCTGGTCGGGCGCGGCCTGCCCGACGGGCGTACGGCCAGCCGGGCGCTCGGCTACCAGCAGGTGCTCCGGCTGCTGGCCGGCGAGCTCACCGAGACCGGGGCGCGGGACGAGACGGTCCGGGCCACCCGCCGCTTCGTCCGCCGGCAGCGGTCCTGGTTCCGGCGGGACCCGCGGGTGCGCTGGCTCGACGCCGCCGACCCCGACCTGGTGGCGAAGGCCCTGCGGACGGTCCACGCCGCTGCGGAATGATGGGGGCGTGGAGTTCACCAAGGGTCACGGCACCGGCAACGACTTCGTCATCATCCCCGACCCGGACGGGCAGCTCGACCTGAGCCCGCAGCGGGTCGCCGCGCTCTGCGACAGGCGTCGCGGGATCGGCGGCGACGGCGTGCTGCGGGTGGTCCGGGCCGCCGAGCACCCCGACGGGGCCGGCCAGGCCGGCGACGCCGAATGGTTCATGGACTACCGCAACGCCGACGGCTCGGTCGCCGAGATGTGCGGCAACGGCGCCCGCGTCTTCGTCCGCTACCTGCTCACCACCGGGCTGGCCGCCCCGACGGACGGCCTGCTGCCGGTGGCCACCCGGGCCGGCGTCGTGCGGGCCCGGGTCGACGGACCGACCATCGCCGTCGAGCTGCGCCGCCCCCGGCCGTACGACTCGGCGGTGGCCACCCTCGGCGGGCTGACCCTGCCCGGCACGGCCGTCGACGTGGGCAACCCGCACCTGGTCTGCGCCCTCCCGGCGGGCCTGGAGCTGGCCACGTTGGACCTCACCCGGGCCCCGGGGTTCGACCCGACGGTCTTCCCGGCCGGGGTGAACGTCGAGTTCACCAGCGCCGGTGACCCGGTCGACGACGGCGTGGACGCCCACGTGCGGATGCGGGTCTACGAGCGTGGCAGCGCCGAGACGCTCTCCTGCGGCACCGGGGCCTGCGCGGTGGCGGCGGTGGCCCTGCGGGACGCCGGGCGGGACACCGGCACGGTCGCCGTCGACGTCCCGGGCGGCCAGCTCACGGTCACCGTCACCCCGACGTCCTCCTGGCTCGCCGGCCCCGCCGACCTGGTGGCCACCGGCACCCTCCACCCCTGACCCCACCCCAGGGGGTGACCCGCTCCCACATCATCACCGTCAGGGGGTGGCGGAGGAGGCGGCGGCGATCTCGGGGAGGTCGGCCGGGCCGGGGTCGGCCGCGGGGGGCGGGGTGGCGGCGGCCGGGTCCTGGGCGGCGGCGCGGACCGCGGCGGCCACCGCCGGCGCCACCCGGGGGTCGAAGACGCTCGGGACGATGACCGTCGGGTTGATCTTGTCCTCGCCGACCACGTCGGCGATGGCCCGGGCCGCGGCGATCGCCATCTCCTCGGTGAACTCCTCCGCGTGCGCGTCCAGCATCCCCCGGAACACGCCCGGGAAGGCGAGCACGTTGTTGATCTGGTTCGGCTGGTCGGACCGACCGGTGGCGACCACCGCGGCGTGCCGGCGGGCCTCCCGCGGATCCACCTCCGGGTCCGGGTTCGCCAACGCGAACACGATCGCGTCGGCGGCCATGGTGGCGATGTCGTCGCCGGTGAGCAGGTTCGGCGCGCTCACCCCGATGAACACGTCCGCGCCGCGCACCGCCCCGCGCAGGTCCCCGGAGTAGCCGTCCCGGTTGGTGTTCTCGGCCAACCACTGCCAGGCCGGGTTGAGCCCGGTCAGCCCACGGTGCAGCGCCCCCTGCCGGTCGTACGCGATGATGTCGCCGACGCCCTGCCGCAGCAGCAGCTTCATGATCGCGGTGCCGGCCGCGCCCGCCCCGGAGACCACCACCCGCACGTCGGCGAGCCGCTTGCCGACCACCCGCAGCGCGTTGGTCAGCGCGGCCAGCACACAGATCGCCGTGCCGTGCTGGTCGTCGTGGAAGACCGGGATGTCCAGCAGCTCCCGCAGCCGGGCCTCGATCTCGAAGCAGCGCGGCGCGGCGATGTCCTCCAGGTTGATCCCGCCGTACGCGGGCGCGATCGCCCGCACGATCGAGACGATCTCGTCGGTGTCCTGGGTGTCCAGCACCACCGGCCAGGCGTCCACCCCGCCGAACCGCTTGAACAGCGCCGCCTTGCCCTCCATCACCGGCATCGCCGCAGCCGGCCCGATGTTGCCCAGCCCCAGCACGGCCGACCCGTCGGTGACCACGGCGACCGTGTTGCGCTTGATGGTCAGCCGGCGCGCGTCGGCCGGGTTCTCCGCGATGGCCAGGCACACCCGGGCCACCCCCGGCGTGTACGCGCGGGACAACTCGTCCCGGTTACGCAGGGCGACCTTCGGCGCGACCTCGATCTTGCCGCCGAGGTGCAGCAGGAACGTCCGGTCGGAGACCTTGCGGACGTCCACCCCGTCCAGCGCGCGCAGCGCGGCCACCACCTGGTCGGCGTGCCCGGCGTCGGCGGTGTCGCAGGTCAGGTCGACCACCACGTGGTTCGGGTCGGAGTCGACCACGTCCAACGCCGTGACGATCGCCCCGGCCTCCCCGGCGCAGGTGGTGAGCCGTCCGATCGAGGACGCGTCGGCGGGCACGGCGATCCGGACGGTGATCGAGAATCCGGCGCTCGGCAGGCGGGTGATGGCCACAGGGTCCCTCCGGTCACGGCGCGGCGGCCCCGGTGCCGCCACCCTCGCATTTCTACCGGTTCGCCGGATCGGACCGACACGCGCCCCGCGATGGGCCGGGACTGTTCCGCTCCGGAGGGGGCAAATAGCAGGTGCGGTCACGCCCCGCGCGTGTCACGATTACTCCGTAGTCGTCAAAACGGACAGGAGAACGGTTTGCGAGAGCAGGAGAGCTTCGTCCCGGTCGAGGACGAGGAGCTCGACGCCACCACCGGCGAGCTGGAGTTGGAGGAACGCCAGGCGCTGCGACGGGTGCCCGGTCTCTCCACCGAGCTCAGCGACATCACCGAGGTCGAGTACCGCCAGCTCCGGCTGGAACGGGTCGTGCTGGTCGGCGTCTGGACCGAGGGCACGGTGACCGACGCGGAGAACTCCCTCACCGAGCTGGCCGCGCTGGCCGAGACCGCCGGCTCCCAGGTGCTGGAGGGGCTGATCCAGCGCCGCAACCGCCCCGACCCGGCCACCTACGTCGGGCGCGGCAAGGTCGAGGACCTCACCGCGGTGGTGCTGTCCAGCGGCGCCGACACGGTGATCTGCGACGGTGAGCTCTCCCCGTCCCAGTTGCGCAACCTGGAGCAACGCACCAAGGTCAAGGTCGTCGACCGGACGGCGCTGATCCTCGACATCTTCGCCCAGCACGCCAAGAGCCGCGAGGGCAAGGCCCAGGTCGAGCTGGCCCAGCTCGAATACCTCCTACCCCGGCTGCGCGGCTGGGGTGAGACCCTCTCCCGGCAGGCCGGCGGTAGCGGACGCGGCGGCGGCGCCGGCGGCGGCGTGGGCCTGCGTGGCCCGGGCGAGACCAAGCTGGAGACCGACCGGCGGCGGATCCGCCACCGGATCGCCCGGCTGCGCCGCGAGATCAAGGCCATGCGGACGGTACGGCAGACCAAACGCGCCCGCCGCGCCCGCAACGCCGTCCCGGCGGTGGCCATCGCCGGCTACACCAACGCCGGCAAGTCCAGCCTGCTCAACCGGCTCACCGGGGCGGGCGTGCTGGTCGAGAACGCGCTCTTCGCCACCCTCGACCCGACCACCCGACGGGCCACCACCGCCGACGGCCGCCTCTACACCCTCTCCGACACCGTCGGGTTCGTCCGGCACCTGCCGCACCAGATCGTCGAGGCGTTCCGCTCGACCCTGGAGGAGGTCGCCGAGGCCGACCTGGTGGTGCACGTGGTCGACGGCACCCACCCCGACCCGGAGGAGCAGGTCCGGGCCGTCCGCGAGGTGCTCGCCGAGGTGGGCGCCGACCGGCTCCCCGAGCTGCTGGTGGTCAACAAGACCGACGCCGCCGACGAGGAGACCCTGCTGCGTCTCAAGCGCGCCTGGCCGGACGCCATCCTCGTCTCCGCCCACTCCGGGCGCGGCCTCGACGACCTGCGGGCCGCCGTCGAGGCACGACTGCCCCGACCGGCCGTCGAGGTGCGCGCGGTGCTGCCGTACGACCGGGGGGACCTCGTCGCCCGGCTGCACCGGCAGGGCGAGGTGCTCAGCGCCGCCCACCTGCCGGAGGGGACGCTGCTGCACGTACGGGTCGGCGAGGCGCTCGCCGCCGAGCTGACCCCGTACCGGGCGGACGAGGTCGTGGCCGGCGCGCGCCCACGGTGAGGGTCGCCGGGCCGACCGGGTACCCGGTGGAACATGCGACACTGAGCCCATGCGGCGTGCGATCTCCTCGATCACGGTTGCCTTCGGCCTGCTCACGGTGACCGCCGGGCTCGCCGGAGCGGCGGTCGCCGCTCCGGCCCCGGCGCCCTCCGACGGCGCGCCACCGGCCGGCAAGAAACGCTGCACGGTCACCGACCCGAAGCTGCGCGAGCTCTCCGGCCTGATCGCCACGAAGACCGGCTACGTCGTGGTCAACGACAGCACCGACGTGGACAGCCACAAACGGGTCTTCTTCCTCGACTCGAAGTGCGAGATCACCCGCTCGGTCCGCTACTCCGGCCAGGGGCCGCTGGACCCGGAGGACCTGGCCCTCTCTCCGGACGGCAAAACGCTCTGGATCGCCGACGTCGGCGACAACATCACCAGCGAGAAACGCCGTGAGCGGGTGGCGCTGTGGACGATGCCGGTCGGCGGGGGCGACGAGCCGGTGCTGCACCGCGTCGCCTACCCCGAGCGCAAACCGCACGACGCCGAGGCCCTGCTGATCGGTGACGACGGCAAACCGCTGATCATCACGAAGACGCTCAGCGGCAAGGCGCAGATCTTCACCCCGGCGGCCGAGCTCAGGACCAACAACGTCGAGCCGGTGCCGATGGAGAAGGTCGGCGAGATCAGCCTGCCGAAGACCACCACGCCGAACCTCCTCCAGGGCCCCGGGCGGGTGGCGGTCACCGGCGCCGCCCGGTCGCCCGACGGCAGACGCGTGGTGCTGCGCACCTACGCCGACGCCTTCGAGTACGACGTGCCCGACGGCAACATCGTGGCCGCGCTGACCAGGGGCGAGCCCCGGGTCACCCCGCTGGCCGACCCGTTCGGCGAGGCCATCTCGTACACCCCGGACGGGAAGCTGTTCGTCACCGTGTCCGACGCCGGCGAGCTGGGCGAGGACGCCGAGGTCGACATCCTGGCGTACCCCCCGTCGACCACCGGCGCCGCCCCCGTGCCCGACGACGGGAAGAAGAAGACCGCCGCCGGGGGCTCCTGGACGGACAGCCTGACCCTCGACGACATCGAGTACCTGATCGCGGCCGTCGGGGCGCTCGGCGCGTTGCTGGTCGGGGCGGGCGTCGTCGGCATCGTCCGGGCCCGCCGCCGGCCGACCACGCCCACCCGGGGCGGCCCCTCGAACACCGGTGACCTGCCCGACCGGGACGCTGTCGACCGCCGTGGCCCCGAGCCGCGCCAGGATCCGTCGACGGACCGGGAGGCCCGGCGGGGCGGCGCCGTCTACGGCGGCCCGCCGCCCCCGGCCGGCCGCCCCGGCAAGGGCGGAGTCTACGGCGGCGCCCCGGCTGGCGGAGGCGTCTACGGCGGCGGGCCCCAGGGCGGCGGTGGCGCTCCTCGCGGCGGCGGCAGCGGCAGCGTGTACGGCGGCGGCGCCCCCTCCGGCGGGCGGGGCGGCTACCGTGGCGGCCCGACCGGCGGCGGGCCGGGCCCGTCGTCGGGTGGCGGCCGGGCAGGCGGCGGCCACGGCCGGGGTGGCGGCAGCGGCTATCCCGATGGCGGCGTGTACGGCGGCGGTCGCGCCGAACCACCCCGGCGGGGCGGCGGCACCGGCCGACGGGACGAGCCGGAGCACCGGGGCCGGCGGGGCGGGTACGACGAACCTGAGCGGTACCGTCGCGCCACCGACCGGGACCGGGACTACCGGGGCACCCGGTACTGAAAGATCGACCCCGTCGCCCGCCGGTGACACGGCCCGACCTCAGCTCGGGCGCGCGGCGCGTCAGATGCGGCGGAGCACCGCCACGACGCGACCCATGATGGTGGCGTCGTCGCCCAGGATCGGGTCGAAGGCCGGGTTCTGCGGCATCAACCAGACGTGGCCGTCGCGGTGCCGGTAGGTCTTCACGGTGGCCTCGCCGTCGAGCATCGCGGCGACGATCTCCCCGCTGTCGGCGGTCGGCTGCTGCCGGACGACCACCCAGTCGCCGTCGCAGATCGCCGCGTCGAGCATCGAGTCGCCCTTGACCTGGAGCATGAACACCTCGCCCTCGCCGACCAGCTCGCGGGGCAGCGGGAAGACGTCCTCCACCGCCTGCTCGGCGAGGATCGGCCCGCCGGCGGCGATCCGGCCCAGCATCGGCACGTACGCGGGGGCGGGACGCTGCGCGCGGGTCAGCTCGTCGTCGATCATGTCGCTCGGCGGCCGGACGTCCACGGCCCGGGGCCGGTTCGGGTCCCGCCGCAGGAAACCCTTCCGCTCCAGCTCCTTGAGCTGGTACGCGACGCTCGACGGGGAGACCAGCCCGACCGCCTCGCCGATCTCGCGGACGCTGGGCGGGTAGCCGTGCCGGTCGACCCAGTCGCGGATGAACTCCAGGATCCGCCGCTGCCGGGCGGTCAGGTCCACGGTGGCCGGGTCGGAGAAGGCGCTGCCCACCGGGGTGACCGATCGCACGGCCGGCTGGCCGCCCCGGCTGCGGGTGGCGCGCCGGCGGGTGGCCGGTTGACCCGCCTCGGGGCTCTGCGGGGGCTTCTGCCGGCTGGCCCGGTCCTCGGTCGACACGTCCGTCCTCCCTGGTCGGCGCTGGGTGCCTCGGCGGCTCGTGGTGCGTACGGCGGACAGGCCGGACGCGCGCGTCCGGCTGTTCCCGACCGTATAGGTGGGATGGGGGTTTTTCAAACGTCTGTACGACCTGACTCCGGCGTGTCGTGGTCATTTCCCGCTGTCGACCCCGCCGTTTTCTGATAATGGTACGTCGGGTCGAACGGGTGTTCGATTCGGTCGCCCGGGGCGTGGGGGTAACCGGGGGGCGCGGTGGGCGTTGAGCGTGCGGGTCACCGTGACGCGCCGGACACGCCGGCCAACTTGACCACGGTCGGCGGGCGGCCTAGGTTCGACCCCTAGATGTAGTAGTCACATGGGCGTAAGTCGCCTACAGGTTGGGTTCGACTACCGACCGCACTCCCCGTTCCCGCCCCGGTGGGCGGCCATCGACCGACGGCCGCGCCGGGTTGGCGTGTGCCCGGGGAGCAGGCGCGGCCGCGATCGACGAAGAAGGAGGTACGGCGATGCGGTGCCCGTACTGCCGGCACGCCGACTCCCGGGTGGTCGACTCGCGGGAGGCCGACGACGGCCAGTTGATCCGTCGCCGTCGGGCCTGCCCGGAATGTGGCAAGCGGTTCACCACGGTCGAGGAGCCCGTCCTGGCCGTGGTCAAGCGGAGCGGGGTGACCGAGCCGTTCAGCCGCACCAAGATCATCGGCGGGGTGCGCAAGGCGTGCCAGGGCCGTCCGGTCGACGAGGACGCGATCGCCCTGCTCGCCCAGAAGGTCGAGGAGACCATCCGCGCCAAGGGCGCCGCGGAGATCCCCAGCCACGAGGTCGGCCTGGCGATCCTGGGCCCGCTACGTGACCTGGACGAGGTCGCCTACCTGCGCTTCGCCAGCGTCTACCGGTCGTTCGACTCGCTTGCCGACTTCGAGCGCGAGATCGAGACGTTGCGGGCGGCGGCCCGCGCCCGCGCGGGGGCGGCCGGGGCCGCCGACCGCGCCAACTGAATTTTCTGCAGGCACGACGCGCGGCCGGTGAGGTCGACCGCGCAGACGAGGGGGCGGATGAGATGACGGGGGACGGCGTGACAGCCAGCCGGTCGCGGACGAAGGCCGCGGCGGCCACCACCGGTCTGAAGGTCGACCGGGTGTGGACCACCGAAGGGGTGCACCCGTACGACGAGGTGACCTGGGAGCGCCGGGACGTCGTGCTGACGAACTGGCGGGACGGCTCGATCAACTTCGAGCAGCGCGGGGTCGAGTACCCGACGGCGTGGAGCGTCAACGCGGCCAACATCGTGACCACCAAGTACTTCCGGGGCGCGGTGGGCACCCCGGAGCGGGAGTGGTCGCTCAAGCAGCTCATCGACCGGGTGGTGGACACCTACCGCGCCGCCGGCGAGCAGTACGGCTACTTCGCGAGCCCGGCCGACGCCGAGGTCTTCGCCCACGAGCTGACCTGGATGCTGCTGCACCAGGTGTTCAGCTTCAACTCGCCGGTCTGGTTCAACGTCGGCACCCCGTCACCCCAGCAGGTCAGCGCATGCCTGCCGTACGACTCGCTGGTCAGCACGCCGGCCGGGCTGGTGCCGATCGGCAAGCTGGTGGAGGAGAACGCCGTCGGCGCCAAGGTGTACGACAGCACCGGCCTGACCAGCATCGTCGCCGTGAAGGCCAACGGCGTCCGGGAGGTGCTCCGGCTGCACACCAAGGCGGGCTACACCCTCGACGTCACGCCCGACCACGTGGTGTGGAAGAGCACCGGCGCCGGCGCCGGTCAGTGGGTCGAGGCCGGCACGCTCGTCCCGGGCGACCAGCTCGAGTGGCACCGCACGCAGACGTACGGGGAACGCGAGCTGGGCCTGCGGGAGATCCGCGAGGCCGCCCTCGCCGGATGGTTGCAGTCGGACGGCTTCGTGGGCCGGTACGAGACGGGCACCAACCGGTCCCTGACCATCGAGGCGATGACCGTCAACGACGACGAGCTGGACTGGGTCACCGTCGCCCTCGACGAGGTCTTCCCCGGCGCGCACCGCAAGGAGCGCCCGGTGGTGACCCAGAGCGACCAGCTCGACTGCCGGCGCACCCGCCTCTACGGCGAGCACCTGCGTCCGTTCGTGGAGAAGTGGGACCTGCTGACCCGGGGCGTCGAGATGACCGTCCCGGAGCGGCTCCTCACCGCCCCGTTGCCGGTCGTCGCCGCGTACCTGCGCAGCATCTTCCAGGCCGAGGGCTACGTCTCCGCCCGCGAGCGGTCGACGCTCGTCGCGGTCGACATGATCTCCGAGCAACTGATCCGTGGCGTGCAGAGCCTGCTGCTGCGGTTCGGGATCTTCTCCCG
This sequence comes from Micromonospora sp. WMMD882, assembly GCF_027497255.1. NCBI lineage: Bacteria > Bacillati > Actinomycetota > Actinomycetes > Micromonosporales > Micromonosporaceae > Micromonospora > Micromonospora sp. WMMD882. The sequence continues at coordinate 2,671,257 of NZ_CP114903.1, read as the reverse complement.
GGTGTCGTACCGGAAGGACGCCCGCGCCGACCGTAAGGGCTGCTGGTCGGTCCGGATCCAGAACGAGGGCGACCGGGACCTCTTCGCCACCCACATCGGGTTCGTCGGCGCGGAGAAGATGGCCAGGCTCGAAGCGGGCTTCGCCAAGCCGGGCCGCCCCGCCGCCGAGGTCAAGCGACTGGAGATCGACCGCATCGAGCCGCTCGGCGCGATGGAGGTCTACGACATCCAGACGGAGAGCGGCGAGTTCCTGGCCGGCAACCTCCGGGTGCACAACTGCTTCATCCTCGCCGTCGACGACTCGATGGATTCCATCCTTGACTGGTACAAGGAGGAGGGGCTGATCTTCAAGGGCGGCTCCGGCTCCGGGGTGAACCTCTCCCGGATCCGCTCCTCCCGGGAGCTGCTCTCCTCCGGGGGCACCGCCTCCGGCCCGGTCAGCTTCATGCGTGGCGCGGACGCCTCCGCCGGCACCATCAAGTCCGGCGGGGCCACCCGACGGGCGGCCAAGATGGTTATCCTCGACGTGGACCACCCGGACATCGAGGAGTTCGTGGTCACCAAGGCGCGCGAGGAGGACAAGATCCGCGCGCTGCGGGACGCCGGCTTCGACATGGACCTGGGCGGCGCGGACATCGTCAGCGTGCAGTACCAGAACGCCAACAACTCGGTCCGGGTCTCCGACGAGTTCATGCGGGCGGTGGAGAACGGCGACGGCTTCGACCTGCGGGGCCGCCTCGACGGGCGGACCATCGAGACGATCGACGCGCAGAAGCTGTTCCGCACCATCTCCCAGGCCGCCTGGGAGTGCGCCGACCCCGGCCTCCAGTACGACGACACGATCAACGACTGGCACACCTGCCCGGAAACCGGACGAATCACCGCAAGTAACCCCTGTTTCACGGCGGACACCCTGGTGCACACCGACAAGGGACTGATCCGGTTCGACGCGCTGATCGACCGGGCGCGGCAGGGCGAGACGTTCGGCGTCTACACCCACGACGCGACCAACCCGGATGCGCCGGCCGACCGGATCGAGCTGACCAGCCCCGAAGCGCTCATGATCACGGGCACCAACGAGATCCTGCGCCTGGAGTTCAGCAACGGCATGGTGTTGCGCTGCACCCCGAACCACCGGATCTGGACCACCAACCGGGGTTACGTCGAGGCGGCGGAGCTGACCGAGGAGGACCGGATCCTCCCGTTGAACCTGCCCACGCCAGCGGTGGCCGCATCGCGCGCCTTCGCCATGCGGCCCGGCGTCTCGGTGCGGCCCGGCGACGTGGTGACCACCAAGTGGCAGCGGGAGTCCCGGTTGCCGGAGAAGTGGACCGAGGAGTTCGCCCACCTGCTGGGTTGGCTCACCGGCGACGGCTGCGTGCGGTCCGGTAGCGAGGCGCGCGGGGACAACCCCGTCGCCACCTGGGTGTACAGCGCCGAGGACCGGGCCCCCTTCCTGCCCCGGCACCAGGCGTCGCTCACCGAAATCCTCGGCTTCACCCCGAAGCCGTCCGAACAGCCCAACGGCACCGTCCAACTCCGTGCCGGCCGGTCGGCCGTGGTGGACTTCCTCGTCGGGCTGGGGGTCAGCACCGGGAAGGCCGCCGACAAGCGGGTCCCGGCGGCGGTGCTGGAAGCGCCGGTGGAGATCCAGGCGGAGTTCCTCCGTGGTCTGTTCGACGCCGACGGGTGTGCCGCCGAGACCGCGAACGACACGCGCTACGTCGGGCTCGGCTCGGTCTCCGTCGAGCTGCTCCGGGACGTGCAGCGGATGTTGAGCTGCTTCGGCATCGGCAGCCGGATCTACACCAGCCGGAAGGACGAAGCGTCCTTCGCGTACACCACGGTCGCCGGGGAGGAGCGCAGCTACGCTGGCGGGCAACTCTACGACCTGCGGATCAGCGGGGCGAACATCCCGGCCTTCGCCGGCGCGATCGGCTTCGCGCACCCGCGCAAGGCGGAACGGCTGGCCGGTTGGCTGCGGGCGAACCGCTTCTACCGTACGGACCAGACCGCGACCCTCAGGAACCGTGAGTTCGACGGGATCGAGACCACCTACAACCTGTCCGAGCCGCGCAACCACTCCTACATCGCCAACGGTGTCGTGGTCCGTAACTGCTCGGAGTACCTGCACCTGGACAATTCGTCCTGTAACCTCGCGTCACTGAACCTGATGAAGTTCCTCCGCGCCGACGGAACCTTCGAGGTGGAGAAGTTCGTCCGCTCCGTCGAGCTGGTCATCACCGCGATGGACATCTCGATCTGCTTCGCCGACTTCCCGACCGAGAAGATCGGCGAGACCACCCGCGCCTACCGGCAGCTCGGCATCGGGTACGCCAACCTCGGCGCGCTGCTGATGGCCTCCGGCCTGCCGTACGACTCGGAGCAGGGGCGCTCGGTCGCCGCCGCGATCACCTCGCTGATGACCGGCACGGCGTACCGCCGCTCCGCCGAGCTGGCCGGCATCGTCGGCGCGTACGACGGGTACGCCCGCAACGCCGAGCCGCACAAGCGGGTGATGCGCAAGCACGCCGCCGCCAACGACGAGATCCGGCCGGCCGGTCCGGTCGCCACCGCGATCGTCCGGGAGGCCACGAAGCAGTGGACCCTGGGCAACAAGGTCGGCGAGAAGCACGGCTGGCGCAACTCGCAGGCCAGCGTGCTCGCTCCCACCGGCTGCCTGACCGCCGACACGATGGTCACCACCGACCGCGGGCTGATGCGGCTGGGCGAGATCGGCGACGGGTACGGTGACCGCTGGCAGGACCTGGACCTGCGGGTCTCCACGGACGAAGGGGCCCGGCAGGCGACGAAGTTCTTCGTCAACGGCGAGGAGCCGACCCGACGGATCGTGACCGAGGGCGGATACCGGATCCAGGGCACCCTGGCCCACCGGATCAAGGTCGTCGACCCGGGCACCGGCGAGTGGGTGTGGAAGCGGATGGCCGAGGTCGCCGAGGGTGACCTGGTGCCGATCCAGCTCGGCACGCTGGTGGGGGAACCCCGGCGGGTGCCCCTGCCGGTGCTCGACCAGGCGTACTACACCGACGACCGGCGGCTGCACGTCCCGGACGTGGTGGACGCTGAGCTCGCCGAGCTGGTCGGCTACTTCATGGGCGACGGCAGCCTGCACGCCAAGGGCGTCCGGTTCTGCGTGGCCGACGCGGACCTGGACGTCGTCGAGCGGCTCCGGGTGCTCGGCAAGGGGCTTTTCGGCCTGGAGCCGGTGGTCACCGGACGGGCCGGCTACCGGGAGGTGACCTTCCAGTCGGTCCGGCTGGCCCGGTGGTGGCAGGCGGCGGGCTTCGCCAGGACGCTGCCCGACGCCGACCACACCGGCAAGGGCTGGTCTCCCCGGGTGCCGTCCGCGCTGCTGGAGACCAACGACGTCAGCGTGTACGCGGCGTTCCTGCGGGGCGTGTTCGAGGCCGACGGCACGGTCGCCGAGGGGGTGCCGTCGCTGTCCACCGCCACCGAGACGTTCGCGGCCGAGATCCGTACCCTGCTGCTGACGCTCGGGATGGCCACCACGACCCGGCGGACGACCAGCGGTCTGGGCTCGGACGTGTGGCAGGTACGACTGCGGAACACCGCGCACGCGATCGCGTTCGAGGAGATCGTCGGCTTCGTCGGCGCCCGCAAGGCCGACCTGCTCGTGGTCGAGCCGACGCAGACCGGCAACCGGGACCGGGTCCACCTGCCGGCCGAGGTCTGGGAGCTGCTGGCGCCGGCGGGCCACGAGCTGCGTCCGGCGGTCACCCAGTCGCTGCGCAAGACCGGAGGCGTGCCGCGGGCGGTGGCGTCGCGACTGTTCGCGGAGACCGGTGACGACCGGCTGGGCCATGCCCTCGACTACCTCTTCGAGCGGGTCGCCGGGAACGAGGACGGCGGCGTCCAGCCGACGTTCGACCTCTCGGTCCCGGAGAACGTCACCTACGTCGCGGGCGGTTTCGTCAGCCACAACACCATCGGCTTGATGATGGACTGTGACACCACCGGGGTCGAGCCGGACCTGGCGCTGGTGAAGTTCAAGAAGCTGGTCGGCGGCGGTTCGATGCAGATCGTCAACCAGACCGTGCCGCGCGCCCTGCGCAGCCTCGGCTACCCGGAGGAGCAGGTCGAGGCGGTCGTCGAGCACATCGCCGAGCACGGGCACGTGGTGGACGCCCCCGGCCTCAAGCCGGAGCACTACCCGGTGTTCGACTGCGCGATGGGCGAGCGGTCCATCGCCCCCATGGGCCACGTGCGGATGATGGCCGGCGTCCAGCCGTTCATCTCCGGCGCGATCTCCAAGACGGTGAACGTGCCGGAGTCGGCCACGGTCGCGGACGTCGAGAAGATCTACTTCGAGGGCTGGAAGCTCGGCCTGAAGGCCCTGGCGCTCTACCGGGACAACTGCAAGGTGGGTCAGCCGCTCTCGGTGGCCAAGCCGAAGAAGGCCGCCCAGGCCGTCGAGACCGCCCCGGCCGCCGAGGCGGAGAAGGTGGTCGAGAAGGTCGTCGAGTACCGGCCGGTGCGCAAGCGGCTGCCGAAGAAGCGCCCGTCCCAGACGGTCAGCTTCTCCGTCGGCGGGGCCGAGGGCTACCTGACCGCGTCGTCGTACCCGGACGACGGGCTCGGCGAGGTCTTCCTGAAGATGTCCAAGCAGGGCTCCACCCTGGCCGGGGTGATGGACGCCTTCTCGGTGGCCATCTCGATCGGTCTCCAGTACGGCGTGCCGCTGGAGACGTACGTCAGCAAGTTCACCAACATGCGGTTCGAGCCGGCCGGGATGACCGACGACCCGGACGTGCGGATCGCCGCCTCGGTGATGGACTACATCTTCCGTCGTCTGGCGTTGGACTTCCTGCCCTACGAGACCCGTTCCGAGCTGGGCATCTTCACCGCCCAGGAGCGGACGGCGCAGATGCGGGCCGAGGCGGAGGCCGAGGCCGCCGAGAGCGGCGCGGACCTCGCCGCGATGGCGGTGTCCGCGCCGGTCGAGGCGGAGGCCGAGCCGGCCGCCGCCGTCGAGGTGGCCCCGGTCCGGCCGGCGTCGTCGGTCGGCTCGTCGACCGATCTGCTGGAGGCGGTGATCGGCAAGGCCGCCGACGCGCCGCTCTGCTTCACCTGCGGCACGAAGATGCGCCCCGCCGGAAGCTGCTACGTCTGTGAGGGCTGCGGCTCCACCAGCGGCTGTAGCTGACGCCCTGCCCGACGACGACCGCCCGGACCAACCAGGTCCGGGCGGTCGTCCGTCTGCCGTGGCGGGACCGACGGCAGGCGGGGCGGGAACGCGTCGCCCGTGCCGGGCTCAGCGCAGGAAGGCGGCGAGGGTGGCGGTGAAGGCGTCCGGGTCGTCCAGCCAGGGGTAGTGGCCGGCGCCGGCCTGGACGGCGTACTCGGCCTGCGGGAACAGCGCGGCCAACTGGGCGACGGCCGGTTCCGGGGTGCTGACGTCGCGGTCTCCGGCCAGGACCAGCACCCGCCCCCGGTGACTGGTCACCGCGGCCCGGATGGCGGTCGTGTCGAAGGGCGTGGCGAGGAAGACCCCGGTGGCCTCGGGGTTGCGCTGGCCGGCGGCGGCCGCGTGGTGGGTTTGGGCGGCGGCGTCCCACCGGCCGTACTGGAGGGGGGCGATGGCGGCCACGTCCTCGGGCGCGGCGCTGCCGTCGATGAGCCGTTCCAGCGCCGCCGACGCGGTGGCGTGGTACGGCTCGCCCCGTCGTCCTTCGGTCGTCGCCCGGCGGAGCTGCGGGGTCACCTCGACGCCGACGGCCGCCGGGCTCGGCGTCACCAGCGCCAGCCGGCCGACCCGCTCCGGGTGCCGGGTCGCGTAGCACAGCGCCAGGCTCGCCCCGGCGGAGTGGCCGAGCAGGTCGAGCCGGTCCAGCCCGAGGTGGTCGCGCAGCGCCTCGACGTCGTCGACCTGCCGGTCGCACCGGTACGAGGTGGGGTCTGCGGGGATCGCCGAGTCGCCGGTGCCCCGGGCGTCGGCGAGGATCAGTCGCCGGTGGCGGGAGAGGCCACCCAGGTCGCCGAGGTACGCGGCGGCGCGCATCGGCCCGCCGGGCAGGCAGACGAGGGGGGCGCCGGACCCCACGGCCCGGTAGGCGAGCAGGGTCCCGTCGGGCGCGGAATAGGTCGTCGTGGTCATCGGGTGACACTGACAGCGGCGTCCGGGCCGGGCAACCGGCTTTCCGCGACCCTACACTCGTCGGGTGAGCATGCGGCGGCTTCCACTGGCGGACCGGGCGTTGACCGAGCCGCACCCGTCGCGGCTGTCGCCGGAGCACCCGGAACGGGCGCGGATCCTCGCCGCGCACGCTGCCGCGCTGGCCGCCGGCCAGGCCGGCTATTCCGACCCGTCGACGGGGTTGTTCGTGCTGACCGCCGGATTCCTCGCCGACCGTGGCGCCTGCTGCGGGCGCGGCTGCCGGCACTGCCCGTACGTGACGGACTGACCCCGCCGGTCGGGGCGGGAGGCTCAGTGGGCGGCGACGAAGACCCGGGAGGCGACCTCACGGGGCAGGCGGATCTTCTCCCCGGACCGGTCGATGGTGACCGCGTCCCGTTCCTGGGCGACGGTCACGGTCGCGCCCGGGTCGACCCCGGCGGAGTGCAGTTGACGCAGCACGTCCGCGTCGGTCTGCACGCTCTCGCAGATCCGCCGGACGACGACCGTGCCGACCAGGCCGGGGAAGGCGAGGTTGCGTTCGCTGTCGGGGGTCTCGGCGGCCGGCTCCTCCGGGGGGCCCAGCTCCTCGAGCCCGGGGATCGGGTTGCCGTACGGGGAGCGGGTCGGGCGGTTGAGCAGGTCGTAGACCCGCTTCTCGACCGCGTCGCTCATCACGTGCTCCCAGCGGCAGGCCTCCTCGTGGGCCTCCTCGTAGGGCATGCCGATCACGTTGACCAGTAGCAGCTCGGCGAGGCGGTGTTTGCGCATCACCGAGACGGCGGTGCTGCGGCCCAGGTCGGTGAGGGCGAGGTGCCGGTCCCCTTCGACGGTGAGCAGCCCGTCGCGTTCCATCCGGGCCACGGTCTGGCTGACGGTGGGGCCGCTCTGCCGCAGCCGCTCGGCGATCCGCGCGCGCAGCGGCGGCACGCCTTCCTCTTCGAGCTCGAGGATGGTGCGCAGGTACATCTCGGTCGTGTCCACCAGATCGTGCCGGGCCATTTCTACCCCCACCTTGTCCTCGGAGGTAACCACACCCTCGATCGTGGCGACCGGATCGCGCGACACGCCGGAGGTCCTCCCGGCTCCGATGTTACCCCGACGCGGGGCGGACGACGGCCGCCGAACCACCGGTCGGCGTGCGCCGGTGGTGTTGACTGGGGCGCATGTCCGTCACCGAGGATTCCCTGGTCGAAGCAGCCGATCTGGCGGCAGAGCTACGGCGCCGCCCGCCACCGACCGTGCTGGACGTGCGGTGGCGGCTGTCCGGCCCGCCCGGTCGGGACGACTACCTCGCCGGTCACCTGCCGGGCGCGGTCTTCGTCGACCTCGACACCGAGCTGTGCGGCCCGCCCGGCCGCTCCGGCCGGCATCCGCTGCCCGACCCGGCCGCCCTTCAGGCGGCGCTGCGGCGCGCCGGCGTCCGCGCCGGTCACCCGGTCGTGGTGTACGACGGCGGCGACGGGATGGCCGCCGCGCGGGCCTGGTGGACGTTGCGGTGGGCCGGTCACCGGCCGGTCCGGGTGCTGCACGGCGGCTGGCCCGCCTGGTTGGCCGCCGGGCTGCCGGTCGCCGACGGGTCGCCCACCCCGCCGCCGGGTGACGTCACCGTCCGGCCGGGGGCGCTGCCGGTGCTGGACGTCGACGCCGCCGCCCGGCTGGCCGCCGCCGACGACGCGGTCCTGCTCGACGTGCGGGCCGCCCCGCGCTACCGGGGTGAGCACGAGCCGGTCGACCCGGTGGCGGGGCACGTTCCGGGCGCGGTGAGCCTGCCCGCCCCGGGGTACGTGACGGAGGGCCGGTTCCCCGCCGCCGACGTGCTGCGGGACCGGTTCGCCGCGGCGGGGGTGCGGGCCGACCGTCCGGTCGGGGCGTACTGCGGTTCCGGGGTGACCGCCGCGCAGGCGGTGTTGGCGCTGCACCTGGCCGGGCGCGCGGACGCCGGCCTGTACGTGGGCTCGTGGAGCGAGTGGGTGGCGGACCCGGCGCGCCCGGTGGCCACCGGCGCGACACCCGGTCGGCCCGCTCCGGCCTGACCAGGGACGGACGGCCCGACGTGCGACGATGGTCGGCATGTCCGACGACACGGTGGTGGTCTGGGACGAGGCGCTGCTCGACTACGACCTCGGTGATCATCCGCTCGATCCGGTACGGGTGGAGCTGACCGTCGCGCTCGCCCGTGAGCTGGGCGTGCTCGACCGGCCCGGGGTGCGGCTGGTGAAGCCCGAGCCGGCCGACGACGCGTTGTTGACCCGGGTGCACGCCCCCGACTATCTCGACGCGGTCCGGGCCGCCCCCCGGGATCCGCTCTGGGCCGGCTACGGGCTGGGCACCTCGGACAATCCGGTCTTCGAGGGGATGCACGAGTCGAGCGCGCTGGTGGCCGGGGCGAGCGTGGCCGCCGCCGAGGCGGTGTGGCGGGGTGAGGCCCGCCGGGCGGTGAACGTCGCCGGTGGGCTGCACCACGCCATGGCGGCGCGGGCGGCCGGGTTCTGCGTGTACAACGATCCGGCGGTGGCCATCGGTCGCCTGCTGGACCTGGGCGCGGAGCGCGTCGCCTACGTCGACGTGGACGTGCACCACGGCGACGGGGTGCAGCAGATCTTCTGGGACGACCCCCGGGTGCTGACGGTCAGCCTGCACGAGACCCCGCTGGCGCTCTTCCCCGGCACCGGGTTCCCGGACGAGACGGGCGGGCCGGCGGCGCCGGGCAGCGCGGTCAACGTGCCGTTGCCGCCCGGCACCGACGACGCCGGCTGGCAGCGGGCCTTCCACGCGGTCGTGCCGTCGGTGCTGCGGGCGTTCCGCCCACAGATGCTGGTCACCCAGTGCGGCGCGGACGGCCACCGGCTCGACCCGCTGGCCGACCTGCACCTGTCCGTGGACGGGCAACGCGCCACCTACCTGGCCCTGCGGGCGCTCGCCGACGAGCTGTGCGACGGACGTTGGGTCGCCACCGGCGGTGGCGGGTACGCCCTGGTGGAGGTGGTGCCCCGGGCCTGGACGCATCTGCTGGCGGTGGCCACCGGGGAGCCGGTCGACCCGGCCACGCTCACCCCGCCGGCCTGGCGGCAGTTGGCCGCCGCCCGCCGTCCCGGCCGGGAGGTGCCGCTGCGGATGGGCGACGGCGTCGACCCGAGGTACGAGCCGTGGCAGCCGACCGGGGAGCCGACCCCGGTGGACCGGGCGGTCGCCGCGACCCGCCGGTCGGTGTTCCCGCTGCTGGGTCTCGACCCGCACGATCCGCGCGACTGAGCCGGCCGCCGCGTCCGGGCCGCCCGCCCGACGCGCGCGGCCGGGCGGCCGGTCCGGTCCGCGCGGACGGCCCGGCCGGCGCGAACGCCGCGCCGCCGGCAGGAAAGGGGACCGGATGTGACCAGCCTGGACCAACCGGTGGACGTGCTGCTCAGTGACGGTACGACCGTGCAGTTGCGGCCGATCGGGCCGGACGACGCGTCGGGCATCGTGGCGATGCACTCCCGTTTCTCGGAGCGCACCCGGTACCTGCGCTACTTCTCCCCGTACCCGCGGATCCCGGAGCGGGACCTGCACCGGTTCACCCACGTGGACCACCACGACCGGGAGGCGTTCGTGGTGTCGGCCGGGGACCGGATCGTCGCCGTCGGCCGGTACGAGCGGCTCGGGCCCGACGTCCCCGACGCCGAGGTGGCGTTCGTGGTGGAGGACGCCTACCAGGGGCGGGGGATCGGGTCGGTGCTGCTGGAGCATCTCGCCGACGCGGCCCGGCGGGTGGGGGTCACCTCGTTCGTCGCCGAGGTGCTCCCGGCCAACGGGGCGATGTTGCGGGTCTTCGCCGACTTCGGTTACCAGGTCCGGCGGCAGTTCGCCGACGGCGTGGTGCACCTGACCTTCCCGATCGCCCCGACCGAGCAGACGCTCCAGGTGCAGCGTGGCCGGGAGCAGCGTACCGAGGCCCGGTCGGTCGCCCGGCTGCTCGCCCCGCGTGGGGTGGCCGTCTACGGGGCCAGCGCCACCGGCCAGGGCATCGGGGCGGCCGTGCTGGGGCACCTGCGGGACTTCGGCTTCACCGGGGCGGTCGTCCCGGTGCACCCGAGCGCGACCACGGTGGCCGGGCTGCCGGCGTACCCGTCGGCGGTCGACGCCGGGCAACCGGTCGACCTGGCGGTGGTCGCGGTGACCCCGGACGCGGTGCCGGCGGTGGTGGCCGACGCGGCGGCGGCCGGGGCGCACGGCCTGGTGGTGATCTCCGCCGGGTTCGCCGAGGCGGGCGCGGCGGGCGCGACGGCGCAGCGGGCCCTGGTCCGGGCCGCGCACGCCGCGGGCATGCGGGTGGTCGGACCGAACTGCCTGGGCGTCGCCAACACCGACCCGGCGGTACGCCTCAACGCCACGCTCGCCCCGGTGCTGCCGACGGCCGGCCGGGTGGGCGTGTTCAGCCAGTCCGGCGCGTTCGGGGTGGCGTTGTTGGCCGAGGCGGACCGGCGCGGGTTGGGGCTGTCCAGTTTCGTCTCGGCGGGCAACCGGGCCGACGTCTCCGGCAACGACCTGCTCCAGTACTGGCAGGACGATCCCACCACCGACGTGATCATGCTGTACCTGGAGACCTTCGGGAACCCGCGCAAGTTCGCCCGGCTGGCCCGCCGGATCGGCCGGGTCAAACCGGTGGTGGCCCTGGCCTCCCCGGCCCGCCCCCGGGCACCCGACCCGGCGCCCCCGGCGCAGAGCGCCCCGTCGCCGGCGGTGGCCGGGCCGGACGAGGCGGCGGTCAGCGCGCTGTTCGCCCAGTCCGGGGTGATCCGGGTGGACACCGTCGCCGAGCTCCTCGACGTCGGGCTGCTGCTGGCCCACCAGCCGTTGCCGGCCGGGCGGCGGGTCGGGGTGGTCGGCAACTCCTCCGCGTTGACCGGGCTGGCCGCCACCGCCTGCCTGGCCCAGGGGCTCAGCCTCGCCGGCGGGCATCCGCGCGATCTCGGCCCGCACGCCGGGGCCACCGAGTTCACCCTGGCGCTGGCCGAGACCGCCGCCGACCCGGCTGTCGACGCGCTGGTGGCGGTGTTCGCGCCGGCGCTGCCCGGTCAGGTGGTCGACGTCGACGCGGATGTCGCCGCCACCCTGCCCAGCGTGCTGGACGCGGGCAAACCGATGGTGACGGCCTTCCTGACCGGCAAACTGCCGGTCGACGTGCCCGCCTACTCCGGGGTGGAGGAGGCGGTGCGGGCGCTGGCCCGGGTCACCGGGTACGCCGACTGGCTGCGCCGGACCCCGGGCACGCTGCCCGAGCTGCCCGACGTGGACCCGGCGGCGGCCGAGGCGGCGATCCGCGTCGACGGCCCGGACCAGGCCGCCCGACTCCTCGCCGCGTACGGCGTCGAGGTGGTCGGATCGACGCCCGCGGCCACCGTCGAGGAGGCGGTCCGGGCGGCCGAGCGGACGGGTTTCCCGGTGGCGGTGAAGTCGGCGGCTCCCGGGTTGCGACACCGCCTCGACCTCGGGGCGGTACGCCTCGACCTGGCCGACCCGGACGCGGTGCGGCGCGCCTACGCCGAGCTGGCCGGGGTCTTCGGCCCGGACGTGCTCGTGCAGGCGATGGTCGCGCCCGGGGTGGCCTGCGTGGTGGAGCTGGTGGAGGATCCGACGTTCGGCCCGGTGGTCGGTTTCGGTCTCGGCGGCGTGGCCACCGAGCTGCTCGGCGACCGGGCCTGGCGGGCGGTGCCGCTGACCGACCGGGACGCCCGGGAGCTGGTCGACGAGCCGCGGGCCGCGCCGCTGCTGCGCGGCTACCGGGGGGCCGCCCCGGTCGACCGGGACGCCCTGGCCGACCTGCTGGCGCGGGTGGGTCGGCTGGCCGACGACCAGCCCCGGGTGCGGGCGCTCACCCTGAACCCGGTGCTGGCCCGTCCGGACGGCATCGCCGTGCTGCACGCCACGGCGCGGATCGGCGCGGCCGTCGTCCGCCCCGACACCGGCCCCCGCCGCCTCTGAGTCAGCCGGCCCGGGTGCGGGCCGGCACGACAGTGGGCCCCGGCGAACCGCCGGGGCCCACTGTCGTGGCGGACTCAGCAGGCGTACGACTCCAGCCGCTGGGCCCGCTCCGGGTCCCGCAGCTTCAGCAGGGTCACCTTCTCGATCTGCCGGATCCGCTCGCGGGACAGCCCGAACTCGCGGCCCACCTCGTCCAGGGTGCGCTGCCGGCCGTCGTCGAGGCCGAACCGGAGCCGGATCACCGCCTCCTCCCGCTGGGAGAGGGTGGCCAGCACGATCCGGACCTCCTGGCGGAGCTGCCCGGTGGTGATCTCGTCGCCGGGCTCCTGGCGCGGGTCGACGGCGGCGACGAAGTCACCGAGGGCGCTCTCGCCGTCCTCGCCGACGGCCTGGTCCAGGCTGACCGGCTCCCGGTCGTACGAGATCAGCTCGATGATCTGGAACTCCGGCACGTCGAGGGCGCGGGCCACCTCGCTGACGGTGGGTTCCCGACCGAGCGAGACCGACAGCTCACGACGGACCCGGACCATCCGGTTGACCTGCTCGACCATGTGCACCGGGATGCGGATGGTGCGGGCCTGGTCGGCCATGGCGCGGGTGATGGCCTGGCGGATCCACCAGGTGGCGTAGGTGGAGAACTTGTAGCCCTTGGTGTAGTCGAACTTCTCGACGGCGCGGATGAGGCCGAGGTTGCCCTCCTGGATGAGGTCGAGGAAGGCCATGCCCCGCCCGGTGTACCGCTTGGCGATGCTCACCACCAGCCGCAGGTTCGCCTCCAACAGGTGGTCCTTGGCGGCGCGGCCCTCGGCAACGACGAGTTCCAGGTCCGCCCGCAGTTGCGTGGAGACGGGGGTGCAGGTGCTGAGCTTCTCCTCGGCGAAGAGGCCGGCCTCGATCCGCTTGGACAGCTCGACCTCCTGGGCGGCGGTCAACAGCTTGGTGCGTCCGATCCCGTTCAGGTAGGCCCGGACCAGGTCCGTCGACACCCCGCGCTCGTCGGTGGCGTCCAGGTCGGCAAGGGTCTCCACGGGCGCGTGGTCGTCGGTGTCGGTGGTGCCGGCCAGCTTTGTCGGCTGCTCGCTCATCTGCAGAACCATCTCTGTCGCCTCCCCGCGTCAACGTCGCGCGTACCGGGCCAGTGGCGCCGGTGACACACAGCTTGCCGGGTGGGGCGTGAAACGGGAGTGAGGCGATCGGGGACCCGACAGCAACGCTGCCGGAACGTGTGGCGGGGCTTGCCCGACCCGGTTACGGTGCCACCGGTCGGCCCGCCGGGCCGCCACGATCAGGCAACGGAGGACACGGTGGTCTTCAAGAGACTCATGCAGGCGATGGGCGTGGGCGGTCCGTCGGTGGAGACGGTGCTGACCAACCCGAACTGCCGTCCGGGCGGGCACCTGGAAGGACGGGTCCAGGTCGTCGGGGGCGAGCACGACACCGACATCGAGTACGTGGCGCTCGGGCTGGTCACCCGGGTGGAGGTGGAGAGCGGCGACAGCGAGTACCAGACCACCCAGGAGTTCCACCGGCAGCAGCTCACCGGCCCGTTCCGGCTGGCCGCCGGGCAGCGGTACGACGTTCCGTTCCGGTTCGAGGTGCCGTGGGAGACCCCGCTGACCGAGCTGTACGGCCAGCACCTGCACGGCATGACCATGGGGCTGCGTACCGAGCTCGAGGTGGCCCGCGCGGTCGACAAGGGTGACCTGGACGCGGTGGCGGTGCACCCGTTGCCGGCGCAGGAGCGGATCCTGGAGGGGCTGCTGCGGCTGGGCTTCCGCTTCGCCCGCGCCGACGTGGAGCGCGGCCACATCTACGGCGTGCAGCAGCACCTGCCGTTCTACCAGGAGATCGAGTTCTATCCCGCGCCGCAGTACGCCGGCGGGATCAACCAACTGGAGCTGACGTTCGTCACCAACCCCCGCCACATCCAGGTGGTGCTGGAGATCGACAAGCGGGGCGGGTTGTTCACCGAGGGGCGGGACGCGTTCGGCCGGTTCACCGTCGAACACGCCACCGCCCACCAGACGGACTGGGCCGCCCAGCTCGACGGGTGGCTGCGGCAGTCCCTCCAGCGCCGCGGCCTCTTCTCCTGACCGCCCTCCCCCACCCCACCCACCGGTGGCCCGGGGGAGGGGTGGGGAGGTCAGAGCTCCAGCAGGATGGTGCGGGGGCCCACGTTGACGCTCTCGACCAGCATGTGGGCGCGGAACCGGCCGGTCTCGACCGGCGCGCCCCGGGCCCGCAGCGCCTCCACCACGGTGGTGACCAGCGGCTCGGCGACCTCGGCGGGAGCGGCGGCGGTCCAGCTCGGCCGGCGGCCCTTGCGCGCGTCCCCGTAGAGGGTGAACTGGCTGACCACCAGGATCGGCGCTCCGGTGTCGGCGGCGCTGCGCTCGTCGTCGAGGATCCGTAGCTCGTGCACCTTGCGGGCGATGGCCTGGGCGGTCTGCGGGGTGTCCGCGTGGGTCACCCCGAGCAGCACCAGCAGGCCGTCCTCGATAGCGCCGACGACCTCGCCGGCCACGGTCACCCGGGCCCGGCCGACGGTCTGCACCACTGCCCGCATCAGTCGACGACCGGCTCGACGAAGCCCCGTTCGACCAGGTGCGCCACGATCGGGCCGGCTGCCTCGGCCAACTCGTCGACCGTGACGTCGTGCGCCGCGGCGAGCAGGGCGAGCTGGTCGCGCAGCGGCAGCCGGCCGTCCGCGCCACCGACCAGGGCCAGCACCAGCGGGTCGATCTCCTCGGTCCAGCGCAGGCCGCGCGGCGCGGCGAGCACCTGCCGGTCGACCGCCCAGCCCTCGTCGCCCATGGTCGCCTCCTGGCGCAGTTGCAGCCCCTCGGCGGCCCGGAACCGGTGCGCCAGCAGCCCCTCGGCGTCGTGCGAGCGCAGCCAGTCCTGCCTGTCGAACCAGCCGGCGATCCGGTCACCCAGCGGCGGCTCGACCCGCTGTCGCAGGTCCTCCACCCGGACCACCGGGTCGTCGTGGCCGCTCGCGCGCAGGCTGACGATGCCGAAGCCGACCGCCTCGACCTTGTGCGCGTCGAACCAGTCCAGCCAGGCCGCCATCCGGTGCGGGTCGGCCGTCTCACCGACGTCGGTCAGCCACAGGTTCACGTACGCCATCGGGTCGGCGACCTCACGCTGGATCACCCAGGCGTCCAGGCCGGTGCCGGTGAACCAGCCGGCCACCCGGTCACCCCAGTCCTCGCCGGCGACGTGCGCCCAGTTGGCCAGGTACTGCATGACGCCGCCGTCGGTGAGCAGCCCGGGCGCGGCGGCGGCCAGCTCCGCGCCGACCGCGTCGCCGACCCGGCCGGAGTCCCGGTAGACGTGCGTGGTGGTGCCCGGCCCCACCACGAACGGCGGGTTGCTCACCACCAGGTCGAACCGTCGGCCGGCGACCGGGGCCACCAGGTCGCCGCGGAGCAGCTCCCAGTCCTGGCCGTTGAGCGCCGCGGTGGTGGCCGCGAACCGCAGCGCCCGGGCGGACACGTCGGTGGCGGTGACCGTGCCGGCATGGGTGGCCAGGTGCAGGGCCTGGACGCCGGAACCGGTGCCCAGGTCCAGCGCGCTGCCCACCGGACGGCGGACCGTCGCGCCGAGCAGGGTCTGGGTCGCCCCGCCGATGCCGAGCACGTGCTCGGCGTGCAACGGGCGGCCGGGTCGGGCGCTGGCCGGAAGGTCGGCCAGCACCCACCAGTGGTCGCCGTACGGCTCCAGGTCGATCCCGGCGCGCAGGCCGTCGTCGTACCGCTCGACCAGCCCGGCGGCGAGCGCCTCGGCCAGGGGCAGCGGAGCGAGCGCCGCGGTGACCGCGGACTCGGGCTCGGTCTGCTCGCAGATGAAGAGCCGGATCAGCGTGGCCAGCGGGTCCCGGTCCTCGGTGGCGCGCAGGGCGGCCCGGTGGTCGTTGCGGGCCACCCCGCCGGTGGCCTGCGGGCCGAGCCGGGTGGCGATGCCGTTGGCGGTGAAACCGGCGGTGGTCAGCGCGGCCCGGAGCCGGTCGACCCCGGCGGGAGAGAGCAGCATGTCGTGTTCGTCCACATCGCCCATCCTGCCTGCTGCCCGGCCGGGCTTTCCCGGCACCCGTCATCCGTGGGCCGGGAAGGCGCCTCGGCGGGTTACCGCCGACGGGCCGGCCGGGCGGTGGCAGCATGTCGCCATGGCGCTTTCGCTTCCCATCGACCCCGAGGCCAACGCCCTGCTCAACCGGGATCCGCTGGCCCTGCTGCTCGGCATGGTCCTGGACCAGCAGGTCCCGTTGGAGAAGGCGTTCACCTCGCCGTACGTGCTCAGCCAGCGGCTCGGGCACGTGCCCGACGCGCGGGAGCTGGCCGGGCTCACCCCGGAGGCGCTGACCGAGCTCTTCGCCCGGCCACCGGCCCTGCACCGGTTCCCGAAGGCGATGGCGGCCCGGGCGCAGGAGGTGTGCCGGCTGCTCGTCGAGCGGTACGACGGGGACGCGGCCCGTCTCTGGGCCGACCCGGTCGACGGCGCGGAGCTGCTGCGCCGCATCGGCGAGCTGCCCGGCTTCGGGCGGCAGAAGGCGCAGATCTTCCTGGCCCTGCTCGGCAAGCGCCTCGAAATCCAGCCGCCGGGTTGGCGGGAGGCGGCCGGCGGGTATGGCGAGGCCGGGGCGTACCGGTCGGTCGCCGACGTCACCGACGGGGAGTCGCTGCGGCGGGTCCGTGAGCACAAGCAGCAGCAGAAGGCGGCGGCGAAGGCGACCCGCGAGCCGGGTCCGGGCCGGTCCGCGCCCCGCTGAGCGGCCCGCCCGACGGTCCGCCGGAGCGGGGCGGGGATCGCGGCCCTGGCGGGGAGCGCGGTCCCGGACGGCCCGGGACGGGCAGGGCCCCGCGCGTCCGGACGGACGCCCGCCGGGATCACGCCCCCGGTCGGGGCCGTGGCGTCGCTGCGTCGATTCTCGCGGCGACCGGCGCGGTGGTGACAGGATGGGGGCAACCCCGTCGAGGAGGTCCGTGTGAAGCGTCAGGCGTACCAGCCGATCCTGATCACCGACGCCTCCCGCAGCCAGGACGACCAGCTCACCAGTCGCCAGCGGCGTTATGTCCTGATGATGTCGATCCGCGCGGCCTGCCTGATCGTGGGGGCCGTCCTGGCCAGCGTGCAGGCGCCGCTGCTCTGGCTCTGGCTGCCGCTGTGCGGCATCGGGATGGTGCTCATCCCCTGGCTGGCGGTGCTGCTCGCCAACGACCGGCCGCCGAAGGAACAGCACCGGCTGCGTAACCGGACGGCCCGGCGGGAGGCGACCCCGCCCCGCAGCCTGGCCGCCGACGCCGAGGACCGCCCCCACCGGGTCATCGACGCCGAACCCTGATCCGGGCTCACCGGGCCGGGCGGGCGCCGATCGTCGAGACCGCCCTGGCCCCCAGCTCGGCGGCGTCGGCCAGCGCCTCCGCCCGGGTCACGCCTGCCGACCAGCCGGCGATCAGCCCGGCCGCGAAGGCGTCCCCGGCCCCGGTGGCGTCGACCGTCGGCGTCCGGCGGCCCGGCGTCGAGGTCACCGTTCCGTCCGGCCCGACCCAGACCGCTCCCGCCGGCCCACGCTTCACCACCACGTTGCGTGCGATGGCCGTCAACGTCCGGGCCTGCGTCACCGGGTCCGCGTCCGGCGCGAGCACCGCCGCCTCGTCCGCGTTGACCAGCAGCAGGTCGACGTCGCGTACCCAGTCCAGGAAGGCCGCCGCGCCGACCTGCCGCAGCGGCGCGGCGGAGGCCGCGTCGACGCTGCTGGTGAGACCACGCTCGCGGGCGACGGCCAACGCCCGTCGGCCCGCCGCCCGCGAGGCCGGATCCAACAGCGGGTACGCGGACAGGTGCAGGTGCCCGGCGTCCGGCCGGTCGGCCAGGGCGGCGGTCACCTGGGCGCCGGTCAGCCGCTGGTTCGCGCCCCGCTCGGTGAGCATCGTGCGTTCCCCGGCCGAGGCCAGCACCACCACGCTGCCGGTGGGCCGGTCGGCGTACGCGGTGACCGCGCAATCGACCCCCGTGCGGGTCAGCTCGGCGACCCGGGCCCGGCCCGGCTCGTCGTCGCCGACCGCCGCGACCAGGGTGACCGGCACCCCCAGCCCGGCCAGCCAGACGGCGGTGTTGGCGGCCTGCCCACCCCCGGTGAACCGGATCGTGGCCGGGGTGTCCGAGCCGGTGGCCAGCGGTCCGGCCAGCACCGCGACCACGTCGGTGACCAGGTCGCCCACCACGATCACCCGACCCGGCCCGGCCGGCCGGAGACGTGCCGCCGGCGGGACGGGCGCGGTCGGCGGGACCGGCGGGGAGCCGTCGGTCGGGTCGGGTCGGCCTCCGGCGTGCGCGTCGTCGCCGTTCATCCCGCCGTGGCGGACGCGGCGACGGCGATCCGGGCGGCCAGGTCGGCGTTGCGGAGGATGATCCGCACGTTCACCGCCAGGCTCGCGCCCCCGGTGGCGGAGTGGAAGTGGGCCAGCAGGTACGGCGTCACCGCCTTGCCGGTCACCCCGTCCCGGGCCAGCCGGGCCAGCCCTTCGGCCAGCGTCCGGTCGTGCAGCTCCGGGTCGAGCTGCTCGTCGACCGGCAGCGGGTTGGCCACGATCAGTCCGCCGCCGTGCGCCCGCTGACCGGCCCGCGCGGCCATCGTGGCCGCCACCTGCTCCGGCGAGTCGACCGACCAGTCCAGGTCGAACCCGCCGTCGGTGACGAAGAACCCGGGGAACCGGCGGGTGCGGTAGCCGACCACGCCGACGCCGAGCGTCTCCAGCCGTTCCAGGGTCGCCCCCACGTCGAGGATCGACTTGACGCCGGCGCAGACCACCGCGATCGGCGTCCGGGACAGGGTGACCAGGTCGGCCGACTCGTCGAAGGTCTGCGCGGCCTCACGGTGCACCCCGCCGAGCCCGCCGGTGGCGAACACCCCGATTCCGGCCGCGGCGGCCACCGCGCTGGTGGCGGCGACCGTCGTCGCGCCGTCCGCGCCGGTCGCCGCGGCCACCGCCAGATCGCGTACGGACAGCTTCGCCACGCCGTCGGCGGTGGCCAGCCGGGTCAGCTCGGCGTCGTCCAGGCCGACCACCAGCTGTCCGCCCACCATGCCGATGGTGGCCGGCACGGCGCCCGCCTCGCGTACCGTCTGCTCGATCCGGCGGGCGACCAGGAGGTTGTCCGGCCGGGGGAGGCCGTGCGAGACGATGGTGCTCTCCAGGGCGACGACCGGACGCCGGGCGCGCAACGCCTCGGCGACCTCGCGCCCGTGGCGGATGTGGAAGTCGGTCACCTCGCCACGGTACGGCGTGGGCTGAGGGTGGCCGCGGTGGACCGGGCCGGAGTGACCTGCCAGACTTTGAGGTCGGAGGTGCGACGTGAGCACAGAGGTTCTGGAGCGTCCGGAGCAGAAGGACGCCGACACCGGTCCGGAGATGTTCCACTACGTCCGTAAGGAGAAGATCGCCGAGAGCGCCGTCATGGGCACTTTCGTGGTCGCCCTGTGCGGCGAGACGTTTCCGGTGACCAAGGCGGCCAAGCCCGGCTCGCCGGTCTGCCCGAAGTGCAAGGAGATCTACGACTCCTGGGCCGACTGACCGTGGGCGGCCCCACCGGCCGCCCACCCGGCCTGTCCGTCCCCCTGCCTGCCCTCGACCTGTCCGGCCCGGCCTGACCCGGCCCGGCCTGACCCGGCCCGGCCTGACCCGGCCCGGCCTGACCCGGCCCGGCGCGGGCCGCTCCCGGCCCGCCTGAGCCGGTCGGTCGAGCGGGTGACCGGTGCCGGCGGTGGTGTCGCCTGGGCGGACCGGAGCCCGCTGGTTATGCTGATCCCGCCTTCGCGGCATCCGTGCGCGGAGGCGTTTTCATGGGCGGCGGCACCCGTGGCCCTCGGCCGGGGTCCGCCTGACGGTGGTCGGAGAGGAGCGGTTGCGTGGCTGCCCGGTTGCCGGCGATCGAGACGTTTCCGGCCCTGCGTGCCTGGCAACGCAAAGCCCTGGTGGAGTACCTGCGCCGCCGGGGGCCCGACTTCACCGCGGTCGCCACCCCGGGAGCGGGCAAGACGACCTTCGCCCTGCGGATCGCCGCCGAGCTGCTCGTCGACGGCACCGTCGACGCGGTCACCGTGGTCGCCCCCACCGAGCACCTGAAGACCCAGTGGTCCCTGGCGGCGGCCCGGGTCGGCATCCAGCTCGACGCCGCCTTCCGGAACTCCGACGTGCACTCCGCCGCCGACTTCCACGGCGCGGTGGTCACGTACGCGCAGGTGGGCATGGCGCCGCAGGTGCACCGCAGACGCACCATGACCCGGCGCACCCTGGTCATCCTGGACGAGATCCACCACGCCGGCGACTCCCGGACCTGGGGGGACGGGGTGAAAGCGGCCTTCGAGCCCGCGGTACGCCGGTTGATGCTCACCGGTACGCCGTTCCGCTCGGACGACAACCCCATCCCGTTCGTCGACTACGAGCGGGGCGGGGACGGTCTGCTCCGTTCGCGTGCCGACTCGGTCTACGGCTACGCCGACGCCCTACGGGACGGCGTGGTCCGGCCGGTGCTGTTCCTGGCGTACTCGGGGGAGACCCGGTGGCGCACCAACGCCGGCGAGGAGCTCTCCGCGCGGCTGGGCGAGCCGATGACGCAGGACCTGATCGCCCAGGCCTGGCGGACCGCCCTGGACCCGGCCGGCGACTGGATGCCGCAGGTGCTCCGGGCGGCGGACGCCCGCCTGACGGTACTGCGCAACGCCGGGATGGCCGACGCCGGCGGGCTGGTCATCGCGACCGACCAGCAGACCGCCCGGTCGTACGCGAAGCTGCTCGAACAGGTCACCGGGGAACGGGCCGCGGTGGTCCTCTCCGACGACCAGGGCGCGTCCGCGCGGATCGCCTCGTTCGCCGCCTCCGAGCAGCGTTGGCTGGTCGCGGTGCGGATGGTGTCCGAGGGGGTGGACATCCCGCGGCTGGCGGTGGGCGTCTACGCGACCAGCGCCAGCACCCCGCTGTACTTCGCCCAGGCGATCGGGCGGTTCGTCCGGGCCCGCCGACCGGGCGAGACCGCCTCGGTCTTCCTGCCCAGCGTGCCGCACCTGCTCGGGCTGGCCAGCGAGATGGAGGCCGACCGGGACCACGTGCTGGGCAAGCCGAAGGACCGGGATGGCTTCGACGACGACCTGCTGGAGCGTGCCCAACGCGACGACCAGGCCAGCGGCGAGCTGGAGAAACGGTTCGCGGCGTTGTCCGCGACCGCCGAGTTGGACCAGGTCATCTTCGACGGCGCGTCGTTCGGCACCGCCGCGCAGGCCGGCACCCCTGAGGAGGAGGAGTACCTCGGCCTGCCGGGCCTGCTCACCGCGGACCAGGTGGCGTTGCTGCTGACCAGACGGCAGGCCGACCAGCTCGCCGCGCAGCGGCGACGGGCCGTCGAGCGGGCCGCTGAGCCGGCCGCTGCGGCCCCGGCCGCGCCGTCGGCGCCGATGAGCGCCGCCCAGCGTCGGGTGGCGCTACGTCGGCAGCTCAACGCCCTGGTGGCCGCCCGTCACCACCGTACCGGCCAGCCGCACGGCAAGATCCACGCCGAGCTGCGTCGGCTCTGTGGCGGCCCACCCAGCGCCCAGGCCACCATCGAGCAGCTCGAGGAGCGCATCGCTACCGTCCAGACCCTCTGAGCCGGTCCGCGCCTGGTCGTCGGTGAAGAGCCGCTGGCCCCTCAGGACGCTGTTTCCCTGCCCCGCCCCCGGGCGGGGCAGGGAAAAGCCGGCGGACCCTGGAGGGATCGCCGGCTTTTCGGGGTATGTCGGGTTCGGGTTAGTTCGCCATCAGATCGGCGCCACGCCAGCTGAACTCCGGGTCCGTCGCGTACCGCACGGTGATCTTCACGAGATCCTCCGCGTACTTGTTCGCGTGGTGCCCACAGAACACCAACTCGCTCCCACCCGCCAGAGTGATCCGGAGCTTGCCGGCAGCATTGCAGCGGTCGCACCGTTCATCGGCGGCTGGGGGAGCCACCGTCTCGGGCGGCGGCGTGAGGGTCGGGGTCATCGCCTTCCTCCTCTGGTCGTCACCGATGAACACTCTCGTCGGTCATTGCTCACCTATCGTGCAACACCCTTGCCGGGCCCTGCCTTCCCAGTGTGCCCGCGGGGGACCGGGGTCACACATGGGGGACAGTGTGCCGTGCACCAAGGGTGCCACGTCAACGATCACAATCGGGTAGTCGGCCGGTCACTACGGCGTGTTGTACGCCTGGTGATCAAACCGACACCAAGGGTTGACGGAATCTCTCAGTCCAGGTAGTCACGAAGGACCTGTGACCGCGAGGGGTGCCGGAGCTTCGACATCGTCTTCGACTCGATCTGCCGGATGCGCTCCCGGGTCACCCCGTACACCTGGCCGATCTCGTCGAGGGTGCGCGGCTGGCCGTCGGTCAGGCCGAAGCGCAGCCGGACCACCCCCGCCTCCCGCTCGGAGAGCGTCTGCAACACCTGCTGGAGCTGGTCCTGCAACAGTGAGAACGACACCGCGTCGACCGCCACCACGGCCTCGGAGTCCTCGATGAAGTCGCCGAGTTGGCTGTCCCCCTCGTCACCGATGGTCTGGTCGAGCGAGATGGGCTCCCGAGCGTACTGCTGGATCTCCAGCACCTTCTCGGGTGTGATGTCCATCTCCTTCGCCAGCTCCTCGGGGGTGGGCTCGCGGCCCAGGTCCTGGAGCAGCTCACGCTGTATCCGGCCGAGCTTGTTGATCACCTCGACCATGTGCACCGGGATGCGGATGGTGCGGGCCTGGTCGGCCATGGCGCGGGTGATGGCCTGGCGGATCCACCAGGTGGCGTAGGTGGAGAACTTGTAGCCCTTGGTGTAGTCGAACTTCTCGACGGCGCGGATGAGGCCGAGGTTGCCCTCCTGGATGAGGTCGAGGAAGGCCATGCCCCGCCCGGTGTACCGCTTGGCCAGCGAGACCACCAGCCGCAGGTTCGCCTCCAGGAGGTGGTTCTTGGCCCGCTCCCCGTCCCGGGAGATCCACATCAGGTCGCGCTGCATGTCCCGGGCGAACTTCTCCTCGCCCTCCTCGGCCGCCCGCAGCCGCTCCGCGGCGTAGAGCCCGGCCTCGATCCGCTTGGCCAGCTCCACCTCCTGCTCGGCGTTGAGCAGCGGGACCTTGCCGATCTGCTTGAGGTACGCCCGGACCGAGTCGGCGGACGCGGTCAGCTCGGCGTCCCGCCGGGCCTGCTTGAGCGCCTCGGACTCCTCGTCGTCCCACTCGAAGTCGTTGTCGGTGGCGGAGCTGGCCGCGTCGGCCTCGGCGGCCTGGGCCAGCTCGACCGGCTCCTCGACCACCACGTCCTCGATCTCGGCGGCGAGCTCCTCGGGATCGATGTCGCCCTCGGGCCCCTCGCCGGTCTTGGCCTTGCCGGCGGCCTTCGCGGGCGCCACGGCGGCGCCGGCGGCCGCGGCCTTGGTGGCCCGGGTGGCCTTCGCGGCCTTCGGCGCCGCCTTGGCGGCTACCTCCCCGGTCGTGCCGGCGGTCGCCTTGCGGGGGGCGGCCTTGCGGGGGGCCGGTGGCGTCTCGTCGGCCGCGGGGGCCTGCTTCGGGGCCGGCGCGGCGGCCTTCTTGGTGGTCTTGGCGGTGGTGGCCCGGGACGCCGGTGTGGCCGACCGGGCGGCGGCGACCCGGCGGCGGGTGCTCGCCGATCCGTCGACCACCACGGTCACGCCCGCGTCGGAGAGCGCGCGCAGGATCTTCTTGGCCTGGGCCGGAGTCACCTCAGCGGACTCGACCGTGCGCGCGAGCTGAGCCGACGTCAACTGGCCACCGGCGCTCTGCGCGTGGGCGATCAGCGTGTCGGTGAGCGAGCGTACGTCGGCGCCGGTGTGGCGGGGTTCTGTCACGAATGACCTTCCGGAGGCGATGAGCGAGCACGGCCGGGTTCGCCCGACACGGCATGGGACACCCGGGTCGGACGATGTGGTTGAGGAACCCCCGTGTCCCGGGCCGGCCGGTCGGGCGGTCCGTGGCGCGTGGGCAGGGGTGAATTGTAACGCCGTCTGCGGCGATCATCCTGCGCCGTACGGCGGACGAGCGCCGGGAGCCGTGAAATTGGCGCACTTGTGGACTTTGTAGGGATGATACTCCCGGGCCACGTCAGGACGTCCCGGACGTGCGGGAAGGGGACACGATGAACTCGGCCACGCCGGGGGAACTGCTGGAGATCGCCGTGGAGGTGGCCCGCGAGGCGGCGGCGACCGCCCACCGGATGCGGGAGGAGGGGGTCGCCGTGGCCGCCACCAAGAGCACGGCGACCGACGTGGTGACCGCCGCGGACCGGGCGGTGGAGCGGCAGGTGGTCGCGCACCTGCGCCGGCTCCGCCCGCACGACGCGGTGCTGGGCGAGGAGTACGGGACGGACCCGGCGGCCACCGCCGGCAGTGACGTCCGGTGGATCGTCGACCCGATCGACGGCACCGTGAACTACCTCTACCGCCTGCCGTACCACGCGGTGTCGCTGGCCGCCGAGGTGGCCGGTGAGGTGGTGGCCGGGGTGGTGCGTGGCATCGCCACCGGGGACGAGTGGACCGCCACCCGGGGCGGTGGCGCGTTCCGGGACGGCCGGCGGCTGGGCTGCTCCACCGAGACGGATCTCGGGCAGGCGCTGGTGGCCACCGGGTTCGGCTACGACGCCGGCCGGCGGGCGCACCAGGCGCGGGTGCTGGCCGGCCTGATCACCGAGGTCCGGGACATCCGGCGGCTCGGCGCCGCCTCGGTCGACCTGTGCCTGGCCGCCGAGGGGCGGGTGGACGCGTACTACGAGAAGGGACTGAACGCCTGGGACCTGGCGGCCGGTGGGCTGGTGGCGACCGAGGCGGGCCTGCGGGTCACCGGGCTGGAGGGCCGTCCCGCCGGCCCGGATCTGGTGCTGGCCGCGCCGCCGGCGCTGTTCGACGCCCTGCACGACCGGCTCGCCGACCTGGACGCCGCCGGCGGCCCGTGACGACCCGGCCGGGGGTGGGGCCGCCGCCGACGGTCGACCGGCCGTCGGCGGCGGACGGTCACTTGTCGACGGGCGCCGGGCAGGTGTTCTCCGGGGCCTGCGGCGCGCCGAGGTCACCGAGGGACTGGTTGACCTCGGTGAGGGTGGCGAGCTGCTGGAAGGAGCTGCCGAGCACCACGTCGACCACGTCGTCGGCGCGCTTGGCGTCGTACTCGTAGATGGCCTGGTTGAGGAAGTACGCCCGGAGCAGGTGGGCGGAGCCGACCCCCTTCGGCCCGTACCGCAGCACGGCCACCTCCTCGACGGACCGCTTCTGCGGGTCGTTGCCCTTCTTCTTGACCTGGAACCTGCGGTTGCCGAAGTCGTCCGCGATGGCGTTGGCGAGGCCCGGCTTGTCGGTGGCGTTGTAGACGTTGATCTTGACGTCCTTGGCTTCGCGGAGCGTCACGTCGGCCAGCGGCCACCCCTCCGGGCAACCCTGCGCGCCACCGGCGCCGCTCTGGCTGTCCTTCACCAGCGCCACGACCACGAACACCAACGCGCAGACCGCCAGCAGGCCGACGACAACGAGTGCTCGCACTCGCGCAAAGCTCATTCTGGGCGCTCCCGGGAGAGGTGGTGGGTGACGACTGCCCACGGCGCGGCCGGGCCGCGCGGACGGGCGTCGGGTACGCCGCTGAGGTTATCGGTTGTCCGGCGGACGCGTGGAAACAGCCGGACATGCCGGCGCGCCGACCGGCCAACCGGTAGTAGTACCCCTATCTTCGTGTCGCCTGAGTCACATTGGGAACAACTTTGCCGACGGGGGCGTACATCCAAGCCACGGGAGCGGTATACATGCCTCGCCCAGAGGGGGGTAAGGTTCCGCGCTCGCTGGGGGAGTTCCTCTGGCAAGCCCCGATCCGACTGGCCGTCGGGTCGGGTGACCGACACCATGGTGGCCGGCCGGCGGAACCGAAACAGTGTCGTCCGGCGTTACAACCGGCAGCGACCATATCGATATGGGAGAGTGAAACCGATGGCCACCGACTACGACG
This sequence comes from Micromonospora sp. WMMD882, assembly GCF_027497255.1. Lineage (NCBI taxonomy): Bacteria > Bacillati > Actinomycetota > Actinomycetes > Micromonosporales > Micromonosporaceae > Micromonospora > Micromonospora sp. WMMD882. Next base: position 2,645,133 of record NZ_CP114903.1, on the reverse strand, counting down.
CCCCGCGTCGCGACGAGGTCGACCTCGGCGAGGACAGCCTGGAAGAGCTCAAGGCCCGGCGGGTCGACTCACAGTCGGGCGCCGTGGACGTCGACGAGGCCGAGGTGGCCGAGAGCTTCGAGCTGCCCGGCGCCGACCTGGCCGACGAGGAACTGACAGTCAAGGTGCTGCCGATGCAGCAGGACGAGTTCCGCTGTGCGCGCTGCTTCCTGGTGCACCACCGCAGTCAACTCGCCACCGAACGCAACGGGGATCTGATCTGCCGCGAGTGCGTCTGACCGTGGCGGGCCGACGGCCCGCCGCGGTGGGCGGCCACGCCGCCCGGTGGTGGCCGGCTGCTTGACTCGGTGTCGGTGCGGGTAGTTACCGCCCCGGCGGAACGACGCGGGAGGCCACAACATGAGCGGGCGCGAGACGAACCCGGACCCGAGCCCGGAGCCGGGCCCCGACGCGGAGTCGGCCCGGTCGGCCGGGGACGGTCGACCGGGTGACCCGTCCGCCGGCGCCGAGCTGGGCGCGACCGTCGCCGCGCTCACCGCCGACGACCTGCCGGCGGGGCAGCGCCGGCAGTTGCTGACCCGGATGGTGGGGCAGGCGCGGGCCCGGGGGCTGGCCGACCTGTTCAAACCGAGGGCGGCGCTGCGGTGGATGACCGAGACGGTCGCCGAGATCGCGCCGCACGTGCCGATCCGGGATCTCGCCACCCTGCGGCAGCACTTCGACGGGCTGGACGGCGACGCGCTCGCCGAACGGCTCGTCCGCAACGCGTCCCGGGCGACGGCCGGCGTGGGGGCGGCCGGTGGCGGGGTCGCCGCCGTGGAGTGGGCCGTGGCGCCGACGCTGCTGTCCGCCCCGGTGCTGCTGGCCGCCGAGACGGTCGCGGTGGTGGCGGTCGAGCTGAAACTGATCGGCGAGCTGCACGAGGTCTACGGCGTGCCGCTGCCCGCCGGCGGCACCCAGCGGACGGTGGCGCTGGTGCAGTCCTGGGCCAGCCAACGGGGGATCAACCCGATGGCCCCGGGCGTCGGCGTCGCGGCGGTGCTCGGCACGGCCGCCCGCAAGGAGCTGCGGGACACCCTGCTCAAACGGTTCGGCCGCAACCTGACCACCCTCGGTCCGTTCCTCACCGGCGCGGCGGTGGCCAGCTACCTCAACCGCCGGGCCACCCGGACCCTGGGCGACCAGCTCCGCGCCGACCTGCGCAAGCACCGGGCCGTCGGTCAGGCCGGGCCGCCGGCCTCCCTGCGCTGAGCTCCGGCGGGCTCCGGGGCGGCCGTGGTGGCGTCCCGGGCGGCCAGGACGGCCGCCGCGAGGCGCACCGGGTGGCGGGTGCTGACCACCCAGAAGGGCGTCGGATCGGCCGGATCGTCCAGCAGCACCTGCACCGCGCCGCCGATCCAGGGGCGCTGCACCACGAACGCCAGCGGGTCGGCCCCGACACCCAGCACCTCACGCCGACCGTCGGCGTCCAACGGCACCACGTCCGCGACGAACCGCGTCGGCAGCCGGGCGTCGTCGACCCGCAGCTCCCCGTCGACGACCGCGATCCGGATCCGGCCCAGCCACCACAGGCCGGCGGCGGTCGCCGGCAGCAGGACCACGAACGGCAGCCAGGCCCGGAGGCCGTCGGCGCCCATCCAGACCTCGGCGGCGAGCAGCGCGCCGACCGCGAGCCCGCCCAGCCAGAGCCACCACGGCAGGGTGAGCCGCTCGGCGTGACCGCTGGTCGCCGTCGGTGCGGAGGAACGTCGCAGGCGCACACTCCGAGGGTACGGCGCGGCGCGTGCCCGGCACCCGGCAGGATGGCAGGGTCAGGCGGAACGACGCGACCGTGAGGAAGAGGGAGACCGTGACCGACCCTGTGCCCGTGCCCGTCCGGCAGCTCGACCCGGGACTGCCGCTGCCGACGTACGCCCATCCGGGTGATGCCGGCGCCGACCTGCTGGCGGCGGTGGACGTCGAGTTGCCGCCGGGTGGGCGGGCCCTGGTGCCCACCGGTATCGCCGTGGCGCTGCCCGAGGGCTACGTGGGCCTGGTGCACCCCCGGTCCGGTCTCGCCGCCCGACTCGGCGTGACGGTGCTCAACGCGCCCGGTACGGTCGACGCCGGCTACCGGGGTGAGATCATGGTCAACCTGATCAATCATGATCGGGTGGCGCCGGCACGGATCTCCCGTGGCGACCGGATCGCGCAGCTCGTCTTGCAGCGGGTGGCGCGGGCCGATTTCCAGCCGGTGGCCGGGTTGCCCGAGTCACGGCGCGGCGCCGGCGGGCACGGCTCGACCGGTGGACACGTCGGCCTGGCGCTGTCCCCGGCGGGCGGCGGCCAGACGGAAGAGGTGGCAGGGTGAGCGCGAACAGCGGAGGGTGGGCGCAGTGATCTTCTCCCGTAGACGGGCCGATGCCGGGCGGCGGGGCCGCGACGAGCAGGCGACCGAGCCCAGTGCCGGGCAGGACGCCACCGGGTCGACCCCGGCCCGTGGCCCGTACGACGTCAGCGAGGCGCCGGCCGGCGTCCAGCGGCTCGACCTGGGCAGCCTGCACATTCCGGCGGTCCCGGACGTGGAGGTGCGGGTGCAGGCCGACCCGCAGGGGGTGGTGCAGCAGGTCGTGCTGGTGCACGGGGGCAACGCCCTCCAGCTCGGCGTGTTCGCCGCGCCCCGCAGCGAGGGCATCTGGGACGAGGTGCGCGACGAGATCCGGCAGTCACTGGTCGCCGACGGCGCGACGGCCCAGGAGACCCCCGGCGAGTACGGCACCGAGCTGCGGGCCCGGGTCCGGACCCAGGACGGCGTCACCGACCTGCGCTTCCTGGGCGTCGACGGCCCGCGCTGGATGGTCCGGGGCGTCTTCCAGGGCGCTGCCGCGGTCGATCCGGCGGCGGCCGGGCCGCTCGACGAGTGCCTCGGCGGGCTGGTGGTCGACCGTGGTCAGGAGGCCAAGCCGGTGCGTGAGCCGCTGCCGTTGCGGCTGCCCCGGGAGATGACCGACCAGCAGTCGGGGGCCGCGGCGGCCGACGACGGCCCGCGCCGGGCCTGACGCGCCGGCCGGCCCCGGGCCGTTCCTGACCCGGCTGGCCGCCGGCGCCGCCCGCGCCGGCGGTGACCGGCCCGCCGGAGCGCCCGTCCGGGTCGGCGTACGCTGACGGTACGGGCTCCGGCGGCGCCGGGGCTCCCCGAGCCCGGCACCCGTTGCCGGCCAGGCGTGGAGAGGGTGGCACGGAGGTCATGGTGACCGACGAACGCCGGGTGTCGTGGCGACGTCTCCTGCACCGGCTCACCGCCAGCGAGGCCGAGATCGAGGCTCAGGAGCTGCGCCGGGAGAGCGCCCAGTGCGGCGGTACGCCGGCCCGGCAGTGCCAGCGGGGTCAGCTCGTCTCGGTGTCCGGTCGGTTGCGTACGGTGGTCTACACGCCCCGGACGAACCTGCCTACCCTGGAGGCCGACCTCTACGACGGCAGCGACGTGGTGACGTTGGTCTGGCTCGGTCGCCGGCACATCGCCGGCATCGAGCCCGGCCGGCATCTCACCGCGCGGGGCCGGGTGGCGGTGCGTGACGACCGTAAAGTCATCTACAACCCGTACTACGAGCTCGAACCGCCACGGTGACGGGCCCCCGAGCGGAAGACGTGCCGATGACCACTGGACAGGACCGGTCCGCCCCGCCGCAGACCGACCCGGCCGACGACGAGCGGCTGCCGAGTCTCGCCGAGCAGATGGCCGACCAGCTCGGCGGCTGGCGTGGGCTGGTCGAGTCCAGCGTGCCGGTGGTCGTCTTCGTGGTCGCCAACATCGTCACCGACCTGCGGCCGGCGATCGTCGCCTCGATCGGGGTCGCGGTGCTCATCGCGGTGCTGCGGCTGACCCAGCGCCGCCCGGTGCGGCACGCGCTCAACGGTCTGTTCGGCATCGCCATCGGCGCGGCGATCGCCTGGCGCACCGGCGACGAGAAGACGTTCTACCTGCCCGGCATCCTCTACGGCATCGCGTACGGGCTGGTGCTGCTCGGCTCGGCGGTGATCCGGCAGCCGCTGGTCGGCTGGATCTGGTCGGTGCTGGCCAACGGGGGGAAGTCGCAGTGGCGGCAGGATCCCCGGCTGGTGCGCACCTTCAGTTGGCTGACCGTGCTGTGGGGCGTGGTCTGGCTGGCGAAGGTGGGCGTGCAGGCCGCCCTCTACCTGGCCGACATGGACACCGCGTTGGGCATCGCCCGGCTGGTGCTCGGCTACCCGCCGTACGCGCTGCTGTTGTTGATCACCGTGTGGGTGGTCCGCCGGGTGACCCGGGAGCAGCCCGCCGCCGACCCGGCGCCCGCCGTCGAGCCCGCCCCCGGCGGTTGAGCCCGCCGCCCGGGCCGGCCGGTCAGTGGCCGCCCCGGGTGCGTTCCACGCTGTCCTGGCCGAGCACCACCGCCCGGACGGCGTCCTCGACCTCGCTGGTGCAGACGAAGATCAGCTCGTCGCCGACCTCGATCGGGTCGTCCGCGCTGGGCACCAGGACCCGCTTGCCCCGGACGATCGCCACCAGCGCGCTGTCGCGGGGCAGCGGAACGTCCCGCAACGGCTGACCGACGTACGGGGCGGTCGGCGGCAGGGTGATCTCCACCAGGTTCGCCTCGCCCTGCCGGAACGTCATCAGCCGGACCAGGTCGCCGACGGTGACCGCCTCCTCGACCAGGGCGGCCATCACCCGCGGCTTGCTGACGGCGACGTCGACCCCCCACTGCTCGGTGAACAGCCACTCGTTCTCGGCCCGGTTGATCCGGGCGACCACCCGGGGCACCGCGAACTCGGTCTTGGCGAGCAGCGAGACCACCAGGTTGACCTTGTCGTCGCCGGTGGCCGCCACGACCACGTCGCAGCCGGCCAGGTCCGCCTCCTCCAGGCTGCTCAGCTCGCAGGCGTCGGCCAGCACCCAGTCCGCGCCCGGCACCCGGTCGGGGCGCAGCATCCTCGGTTGACGCTCGATGAGCATCACCTGATGGCCGTTGTCGATCAGCTCCTGGGCGATCGAGCGACCCACGTTGCCGGCCCCGGCGATGGCGATCCGCATGCTCAGTGCCCTCCTTCCGGCCCGTGCGAGGCCACCGTGGTGACCGTCGCCGCCATGTCGTCGGTGACCAGCATGAAGAGCTGGTCGCCCTCCTGCACCACGGTGGAGGCCGTGGGGAGCGTGCCGATGCCGAACCGGATCAGGTACGCCGTCCGCGCGCCGGTGGCCTCCTCCAGCGTCCGCAGCGACTGGCCGATCCAGTCCTTGTGGGTCGGCACCTCGATGATCGACACGGTGCTGGTCGGGTCGCGGAAGATCTCCACGTTGCCCTCCGGGACCAGGTGGCGCAGCATCCGGTCGGCGGTCCACCGCACGGTGGCCACGGTGGGGATGCCGAGGCGCTCGTAGACCTGGGCCCGGCGCTGGTCGTAGATCCGGGCGGCCACCCGGGACACGCCGAACGTCTCCCGGGCCAGCCGGGCCGAGATGATGTTGGAGTTGTCGCCGCTGGAGACCGCCGCGAAGGCGTCCGCCCGCTCGATGCCGGCCTCCCGCAGCACGTCGCCGTCGAAGCCGGCGCCGGTGACGGTGAGCCCGGCGAAGTCCGGACTGAGCCGGCGGAAGGCGTCGGCGTCGTGGTCGATCACCGCCACCGAGTGCCCCCGGGCCTCCAGGTTCTGCGCCAGGGTCGAGCCGACCCGGCCACACCCCATGATCACCACATGCACGGCGTCCCTCCCGACGGTGCGCGCCACCCGCCCTGCCGGGCGGTCGGCTGTGAGCCTGCCACGTCCACCCGGCGCAGACGCGCAACGACGGTACTCCGGACGTTTCGTCGGCGGTGGCCGGCCACCCCGGTGGTCCACCGGCGCTGGTCGTACGCTTAGCGCTCGTGGCCAGTCCCACCTCGCTGCTGAAGCGGCTGCTGCTCGGTCGACCGTTCCGGTCGGACCGGCTCAAGCACACCCTCCTACCGAAGCGCATCGCGCTGCCGGTGTTCGCCTCCGACGCGCTCTCCAGCGTCGCGTACGCGCCCGACGAGATCCTGCTGACCCTCTCCATCGCCGGCGCGTCGGCGTACCTCTTCTCGCCGTGGATCGCGCTCGCCGTGGTCGTGGTGATGCTCACCGTGGTGGCCAGCTACCGGCAGAACGTCCACGCCTACCCCTCCGGCGGCGGCGACTACGAGGTGGCGACGGTCAACCTCGGTCCCCGGTTCGGCATCGGGGTGGCCAGCGCGCTGCTGGTGGACTACGTGCTGACCGTCGCGGTGTCGGTCTCCTCCGGGGTGGCCAACCTGGGCTCGGTCATCCCGTTCGTGGCCGAGCACAAGGTGCTGGTCGCGGTCTCCGCGGTGGTCGTGCTCACCGCGATCAACCTGCGCGGGCTGCGCGAGTCGGGCACCGCCTTCGCCATCCCCACGTACGGCTTCATCATCGTGATCGTCGGGATGATCCTCACCGGCCTGGTCCGGGTCTTCGTGCTCGGTCACGACCTGCGCGCGCCCAGCGCCGACCTGGCGATCGCCGCCGAGTGGAGCGACACCACCGGCTGGGCCATGGCGTTCCTGCTGCTGCGCAGCTTCTCCTCCGGCTGCGCGGCGCTCACCGGGGTGGAGGCGATCTCCAACGGGGTGCCCGCGTTCCGGCAGCCGAAGAGCCGCAACGCCGCGACCACCCTGCTGCTGCTCGGCACGGTCGCGGTCACCATGCTCGTCGGCATCATCTGGCTGGCCCGGTTGACCGGCCTCCAGTTCGTCGAGGACCCGGCGTTGCAGATCGTCTCCGGCCCCGAGGGGTACGTCCAGAAGACCGTCACCGCCCAGCTCGGCGAGACCATCTTCGGCTCCGGCTCGGTGCTGCTGTTCGTGGTGGTCGGGGCGACCGCGCTGATCCTCTTCCTGGCCGCGAACACCGCCTTCAACGGCTTCCCGGTGCTCGGCTCGATCCTGGCGCAGGACCGTTACCTGCCCCGGCAACTGCACACCAGGGGCGACCGGCTGGCGTTCTCCAACGGCATCCTCTTCCTGGCCGCCTTCGCGATCGTGCTGATCGTCGGCTTCCAGGCCGAGGTGACCAAGCTCATCCAGCTCTACATCGTCGGGGTGTTCGTCTCGTTCACCCTCTCCCAGGGCGGCATGATCCGGCACTGGAACCGGTTGCTGCGCACCGAGCGGGACGCCCGGGCGCGCCGACGGATGGTCCGCTCCCGGGGGATCAACGGCTTCGGCATGGCGTTGACCGGCACCGTGCTGGTCATCGTGCTGATCACCAAGTTCCTGCTGGGCGCGTGGATCGCCATCGTCGCGATGGCGGTGATCTACGGGCTGATGGTGGCGATCCGGCGGCACTACGACCGGGTCGCCGTGGAGCTGGCCCCGGACGACGGCCGGCCGGTGCTGCCCGCCCGCAACCATGCCGTCGTGCTGGTCAGCAAGCTGCACCAGCCGACCCTGCGGGCGGTCGCGTACGCCCAGGCGACCCGGCCGGACTCGCTGACCGCGGTGACGGTGAACGTGGACGACAAGGACACCCGCCAGCTCCAGGCCGAGTGGGAACGGCGGGCCGTACCGGTGCCGCTCACCGTGATCGACTCGCCGTACCGGGAGATCACCCGGCCGATCCTGAACTTCGTCGCGTCCATCCGCCGGGCCTCGCCCCGCGACGTGGTCACCGTCTTCGTCCCGGAGTACGTGGTCGGCCGCTGGTGGGAGAACCTGCTGCACAACCAGAGCGCGCTGCGGCTGAAGACCCGGCTGCTGTTCGAGCCCGGGGTGATGGTGACCAGCGTGCCCTGGCAGCTCGCCTCGTCCCGGGGCAAGGACCTCGACCGGTACGACGAGACGCTCAGCCGGGGCCCGGTGCGCGGCCCCCGGGTGGCCCCGCGCAGCGCCCTGCCGCCCACCGTGCCGTCCGCGACGGTGGCGACCCCCGGTGAGGGCGGCACGTCCGGCCGGGAGGCGCGCGGTGAGTGACGTCGACGTCGGCGCCGGCACGACCGCAACGGAGGGAGCACGGGTGGGACTTGGCGAGCTGGAACGGGTCGAGCTGACCGTCGGGGCGGTGGCTCCCGGCGGGCACTGCGTGGCCCGCGTGGACGGGCAGGTGGTGTTCGTCCGGCACGCGCTGCCCGGTGAGCGGGTGGTGGCCGAGGTCACCGAGGCGCGCCGCGGGTTCGTCCGCGCCGACGCGGTGACCGTCGTCGAGGCCGCGCCGCAGCGGGTGGAGCCGCCCTGCCCGTACGCGAAACCGGGCGGCTGCGGCGGCTGCGACCTCCAGCACGTCGCGCCGGAGGCGCAACTCGACTGGAAGACGTCGGTGGTCCGCGAGCAGCTCACCCGGCTCGGTGGCCTGACCGACGCGGAGCTGGCGGCGCTCGACGTCCGGGTGGCGGCGCTGCCCGGCGGCCCGTTGGGCTGGCGTTCCCGGGTGCGGTACGCGGTGGACGCCGCCGGCCGGGCCGGACTGCTCAAGCACCGCTCGCACGAGGTCGTCCCGGTGGCCCGCTGCCTGATCGCCCACCCGGCGATCCGGGAGCTGCCGGTGCTGTCGACCGACGGCGTCCGGTGGCCGGCGGCCGACACGGTCGAGACGGTCGCCTCCACCGGCGGGGACGTCACCGTCACCGCGTACGCCGACGGGGCCGCCACCCCGGTCAGCGGCCCGCGCGCCGTCCGCGAGACGGCCGCCGGCCGGCGGTGGGAGCTGCCCGCCGGCGCTTTCTGGCAGGTGCACCCGGCCGCCGCGGACACCCTGGTCACGGCCGTGCTCGACCTGCTGGACCCCCGGCCCGGGGAGTCCGCCTGGGACCTGTACGGCGGGGCCGGGCTGTTCGCCGCCGCGCTCGCCGACCGGGTCGGACCCACCGGCCGGGTCACCCTGGTCGAGGCGGCCGAGGAGGGGGTCCGCGCGGCCCGGGCGAACCTGGCCGACCTGCCCCGGGTGGAGGTGGTGCCGGCCCGGGTGGAGACCGCGCTGGCCCGTCGCCGGATCACCGGCCCGGTCGACGTGGTGGTGCTCGACCCGCCCCGCTCCGGCGCGGGGGTCCGGGTGGTACGGGACCTGGTCGCCGCCCGGCCGCGCGCGATCTGCTACGTGGCCTGTGACCCGGCCGCGTTCGCCCGGGACGTGCGCGCCTTCACCGGGGCTGGCTGGCGGCTGGCCGCGCTGCGCGGCTTCGACCTGTTCCCGATGACCCGGCACGTGGAGCTGGTCGGGCTGCTGACGCCGCCGGACGGGGAGCGCTGAACGTGCTGCGGATAGTGGGCCTGATGTCCGGCACGTCGTACGACGGGGTGGACGTGGCCGCCGCCGGGTTCGACCTGACGGGGGAGACGCTGCGGCTGCGCCCGCTCGGTCACCGTGAGCTGCCGTACCCGGACGACCTGCGGGCCGACATCGCCGCGCTGCTGCCGCCGGCGGCCACCACCGTGGAGGCGGTCTGCCGGCTGGACAACCGGTTGGGGGAGGTGTTCGCCGAAGCGGCGGCGGTCGGCGTCGAGCTGGCCGGCGGTCACGCCGACCTGGTCGTCTCACCCGGGCAGACGGTCTTCCACTGGGTCACCGACGGTCGGGCCCGGGGCACCCTGCAACTGGGCGCCCCCGCCCGGGTGGCCGCCCGGGTCGGCGTACCGGTGCTCAGCGACCTGCGCGGCGCGGACATCGCCGCCGGGGGACAGGGCGCCCCACTGGTGCCGGCCTTCGACGCGCTCCTGCTCGCCCCCTCCGACGGCGCCGTTCCGGACGGGGCCCCCTCCGACGGCGCCGTTCCGGACGGGACAGTCTCGGGCGGCGCGGTGCCGGCCGGGGCCGGGCCCCGGGCGGCGCTGAACCTCGGCGGAATCGCCAACCTCACCGTGGTCGCGCCCGGGCGGCCCCTGCTCGGGTACGACCTCGGCCCGGCCAACGCCCTGCTGGACGCGGCGGCCCGCCGGTTCCTCGACGCGCCCTGTGACGTCGGCGGGGCGCGGGCGGCGGCCGGACGGACCCACCCCGGGCTGCTGGAGCTGCTGCTGGCCGAGCCGTACTACGCCGCGCCGCCGCCCAAGTCGACAGGCAAGGAGCTCTTCCACCCCGGCTACCTGGACGACCGGCTGGTCGCCCTCGGTGAGCCGGTGCCCACCGACGACGTGTTCGCCACGTTGACCGAGCTGACCGCGCGGATCGTGGCCGCCGAGTGTGACAGGCACCGGGTGACCGAGGTGGTCGCGGCCGGTGGCGGCGTGCGCAACCCGACCCTGCTCGGCCGGCTGGCCGCCCTCGGTGGGAGCCGCTGGCGGCTGCGGGTCAGCGACGAGCTGGGCGTGCCGGCCCAGGCCAAGGAGGCGTACGCGTTCGCCCTGCTCGGGTGGCTCTCCTGGCACGGGCTGCCGGGGGCGGTCCCGTCGGTGACCGGCGCTCGACGGGCCGCCGTGCTCGGATCGTGGACCCCGGCCGGCCCGGCCCGTTCGGCTGGTCCGGCTCGTTCGGTTGGTCCGGCCCGTCCGGCTGGCCCGGCCAGGTCGTCGGGGCTGGCTGGACCGTCTGGCTCGGCCGGGTTGTCGGCGGCTGTTCCGGTGCCGCGTCGGCTGCGGGTGACCGCCGGGGCCGGGCGTGGGCCGGACGAGGCGCCGGGATGAACGGGGCATATCTTCGGGACCGCCTGGCCTGGTGACACCGACACGGACGCTGTCGAGCTGCCCCGTCCGTGCGCCCAGTGCCCGGGGCGGGGCGGGGTGGGCAAATCCAGATCGCCGAAATGGCGTCCATCCCGGACGGGGAACGCCCGTCATCGCCGAAACGGGTCGATCGTCCGGCGGTCCGGGGGACCGTGCCCCGGATACGGGGCAGCTCCAAAGGCGTCGCTCGGCGGTACCGTGGCCCGGCCGGCCGGGCTCCGTCGCCTGGCTGGCCGGGCTCCGTCGCCTGGCTGGCCGGGCCCCGTCGCCGGCTGCCCGGGCGGGGCTGCCGTCGCCTGGACTGCCCGGGGCGTCGTCGCCCGGCGGGGCAAGCCGCGCCAGGCATCGCAGGCGACGTGCCCGCGCAACGCGGCCGGCGCGACCCGACCCGGGGATCGCGGCGGGTGGGCGGCGGGCAGGTGGGGCGACGGGCGGGTGGGTAGCGGGCGGGTTCGGGCCAGGCTGCGGACTCCCCGACGGCCGATAGACTCTTCGCTCATGAGCGTTGAAGAGGACACGGCCAACCACGGCCGGCTACTGGCCACGGTGCGCGGTCCGCAGGACGTCAAGCGGATGACCGCCGAGGAGCTCGACATCCTCGCCGTCGAGATCCGGGACTTCCTGATCGCCAAGGTCTCCCGCACCGGCGGGCACGTCGGCCCCAACCTCGGCGTGGTGGAGCTGACCATCGCCATGCACCGGGTCTTCGACTCGCCCCGCGACCGGCTCCTGTTCGACACCGGCCACCAGGCGTACGTACACAAGATCCTCACCGGCCGGCAGGCCGGCTTCGACCGGCTGCGTCAGCGCGGCGGCCTCTCCGGCTATCCCAGCCAGGCCGAGAGCGAGCACGACCTGATCGAGAACTCGCACGCCTCCACCGCCCTCTCCTACGCCGACGGCCTGGCCAAGGCGTACGCCCTGCGCGGCGAGCAGCGCAGCGTGGTCGCCGTGGTCGGCGACGGCGCGCTCACCGGCGGCATGTGCTGGGAGGCGCTGAACAACATCGCCACCGCCGGCAACCCGCTCGTCATCGTGGTCAACGACAACGGCCGGTCGTACGCGCCGACCATCGGCGGCCTCGCCGACCATCTCTCGTCGCTGCGGCTCAACCCCGGCTACGAGAAGATCCTCGACACCGTCAAGGACGCGCTCGGCTCGACTCCGCTGGTCGGCCGGCCCATGTACGAGGTGCTGCACGCGGTCAAGAAGGGCATCAAGGACGCGGTCGCCCCGCAGGCGATGTTCGAGGACCTCGGCATCAAGTACGTCGGCCCGGTCGACGGGCACGACCGGGACGCCGTCGAGTCCGCGCTGCGGGCGGCGAAGAACTTCGGCGGCCCGGTGATCGTGCACGCGGTGACCCGCAAGGGCTACGGCTACCGCCCGGCCGAGGAGGACCAGGCCGACTGTTTCCACGGCCCCGGCGCGTTCGACATCGAGACCGGCAAGCTGGTCGCCGCCCCCTCGGTGAAGTGGACCCACGTCTTCGCCGAGGAGTTGGTCGCGATCGCCGACGAACGCCCCGACGTGGTGGGCATCACCGCCGCGATGGCCGAGCCCACCGGCATCGCCAAGCTGGCCCGCAAACACCCCGACCGGGTGTACGACGTGGGCATCGCCGAGCAGCACGCGGCCACCTCGGCCGCCGGCCTGGCCCTCGGCGGGCTGCACCCGGTGGTGGCGGTGTACGCGACCTTCCTGAACCGGGCCTTCGACCAGGTCCTGCTGGACGTGGCCATGCACAAGCTGCCGGTCACCTTCGTGCTGGACCGGGCCGGCGTCACCGGGCCGGACGGGCCGAGCCACTACGGGCTGTGGGACATGTCGGTCTTCGGGGTGGTGCCGGGCCTGCGGATCGCCGCGCCCCGGGACGCCGCCACGCTGCGTGAGGAACTGCGCGAGGCGGTCGCCGTCGACGACGGCCCGAACATCGTCCGCTTCCCGACCGGCACGGTCGCCGCCGACCTGCCCGCCGTCCGCCGGGTGGGCGCCGTGGACGTGCTGGCCGAGTCGGCGCGTACCGACGTGCTGCTGGTCGCGGTGGGCTCCTTCGGGCAGCTCGGCCTGGAGGTCGCCAGCCGGGTCGCCGAGCAGGGCTACGGCGTCACCGTGGTCGACCCGCGCTGGGTGCGGCCGGTGCCGGCGGAGCTCGTCGAGCTGGCCGCCGGGCACCGACTCGTGGTCACCGTCGAGGACGGCGTCCGCACCGGCGGGGTCGGCAGCGCGATCGCCCAGGCGCTGCGCGACGCGGACGTCCGGGTTCCGTTGCGTGACCTCGGGGTCCCGGCGGACTGGCACCCGCACGGCACCCGGGCGCAGATCCTCGCCGACCTGGGCCTGACCGCGCAGGACGTGGCCCGCGACGTCACCGGCTGGATCTCCGGCCTGGACTCCGAGACGAGCGAGCCGGTCCGGCTGTCGTCCGGTCGCGGCGCGGCGGACTGACGACCGGCTCCGACCGACTCCCGCCGGCAGGCGGGACGGCCGGGCCGGGGGCCGCCCACCGGGGTGACCGGTGGGCGGTCAGCGTCCGTCGACCGAGCGGTAGTAGGTGCGCTCCGCGCCGGCCAGGCTGAACGTCTGCTTCTCCGCCGGCTGCGGCACGACCACCAGCCCGGGCCGGTCCACCAGCCGTCGGGTGCCCGGCGGGGTGGACAGCGAGCTGTCCCGGCTGGCCCGCCAGCTCAGCACCACCAGCGGCTGGCCGGGCACCGGCAGCACGTACGCCTGTAGCGGGTTGGCCCGGTCGGCGCGGGACACCACCGCCGGCCCGTCCCCGGCGGGCCGGTGCACCAGGGAGGTCATCGTCCCGGCCTCGCTGTGCCAGCTCACCTGCTTCAGCTCGGCCGCCGGCCCGCCGCCGAGGGTGATCTCGCCGAGCACGCGGGCGGTGATCTCCTCGACCGGCCACGACCGGGGGACCGAGTCGGGGGTGTCCCGGTCCCGGACCCGGCGGGGGACGCTGGCGAACGGGCCGTCCTCGCCGGCCAACTGGCAGGTGTCCAGCCCGGCGAGGGCCCGCCGGCCGGCCCCGGACTCGTCCCGCACCAGCGGGTAGCGGGGCGCCTCGATGGCCGTACCCAGGTCGAGCAGGCGGTCCGCGGCCCGGCCGCGCGGCAGCGACGCGGTGGGCCGCAGCGTCGCGGTCACCCCGACGGCGGCGCACGCCGGCACGGCCACCGGCGCGGTCAGCCCCTCGGCGACGGCCAGCGGACGCCCGTCCGGGTCGGTGAGCCGCTGCACCCGGGTGGAGGTCAGGTAGCGCCGCTGCGCGCCGAGCTGCACCGGGAGCACGTCGGAGTAGACCAGGTAACCCGGGTCGGTGTGCTCCACGGCCCGGGTCACCTCGTACCGCCCGCCGCCTGCGGCGGCGAGTTGCAGCAGCCAGGAGGCGCTCTCGCCGGGCACGTCCGCGGCGACCAGGGCCAGCCCGGCCCCGTCGACCTCGCCGGACCAGAGGATCCCGGAGGTGGCCAGGTGGGCCCGGTCGTCGACCGGCGACCGCCAGGCCCGGACCGCCTCGGTGACCGCGGCGGTCGCGTCGGCGTCGTCGGCGAGTCCGCCGCGGGGCGGCCACACCGCGAGGGCGCCGTCGAAGCTGTCGTACCCGACCGGGAGCCGGGTCTGCGCGCGGTGCGCGGCCGGCACGCAGCCGGTCGCCGCCGTCAGGCCGAGGGCCAGCAGCGCCGTCGTGACCATCCTGCCGCGCCAGCGGACTGCAGCCACGTGAACGCCCTCCCGATCGATCTGCCCGGTACGGAAGCCACATGGTACGAGATGTCCGATGGCCGTCGGCCGGCGGCTCGGGACGCTGACCGTGGGCCGGGCGACGGCTGAGAGCCGGGTCAGGGCCGGTTCCCCGCCGTTTTCGGGGCTTTTCGGCGCTCCGGTAGACTCCGCCGACTGTGACGTCCGCCCAGCCCCGCGGGGTATCCACGTTGGAATCCACCACCGACCCGCGGCGCGCCGGGACAGCGCCGACCGGGCAGGTCACCGCCGGGGCGGACGTGGCGGACGTCGACCCGGACGCCGGCACGCCGACGCCGACAGTGGACGTGGCCCCTCCGGCGGGCGCCCCGGCCGTCGACGCGGCCACCCCGGGGGCCGACCCGGACGCCGGCGCGGCGGACAGCCGGGTCGAGGCGCGCGCGGGCGGTCGGGCCCGCTGGCCCACCTGGCGGCGGGACCTTGGCGTCTACGGCGCTTTCCTGCTCGCCGCGATCTGGGTGACCAGCGCGATCTGGGCCGACCCCTCCGGTCGGGTGGCGTCCCTCTACAGCAGCGACCCGGCGCAGGTGCAGTTCTTCCTCGCCCACTCCGTCCGGGTGGTGCTGCACGGGGAGTTCCCGTTCTACACCGACCAGTTCAACTACCCCGAGGGCGTCAACCTGATGGCCAACACGGCCATCCTCGCGCTCGGCATCCCGATGGTCCCGGTCACCCTGCTCTTCGGGCCGGCGGTGACCTTCGTGCTGCTGGTCACCCTGGCTCTCGCCGGCACCGCGTCGAGCTGGTACTTCGTGCTGTCCCGGCACGTCGTGCGGACCCCGCTCGCGGCCGTCGTCGGCGGCTGGTTCTGCGGCTTCTCGCCGGCGATGCTCTCGCACGCCAACTGGCATCCCAACATCATCTCGCAGTGGCTGCTGCCGCTGATCGTCTGGCGGGTGCTGGTCATCACCCGCTCGCGCCGCCCCGTCCGGGACGGGGCGATCCTGGCGTTGCTGGTCACCTGGCAGGCGTTCATCAACGAGGAGATCCTGCTCTTCACCGCGCTGGCCTGCGCGGTCTTCCTGGCGGCGGTGCTGGCGCAGCGACCCGGCCTCTGGTCGGCGGCCTGGCGGTCGACGGCCGTGGCGCTCGGCGTCTGCGCGGCGGTCGCCGGGGCGCTGCTGGCGTACCCCCTGTTCGTGCAGTTCGGCGGCCCGATGGCGTACCACGGGCTCAGCGACGCGGTGCGGGACTACGGCAACGACATCGCGGCGTTCGTCACCCCTGGCTCGCCGACCCTCGGCGGCAACGAGCGTGCCAACGCCAACCTGGCCCCGAACTACTCGGAGGAGAACGCGTTCTTCGGTTGGGGCCTGGCGTTGGCCGCCGTCGGCATCGTGGTCTGGCTGCGTCGGGAGCCGGTCGTCCGGGCGCTCGCGGTCACCGGCGGCGCCTATGCCGTGCTCTCCCTCGGCGAGCGGGTCTCCTGGTGGGACCGGGACCTGTTCACCGGCCCGTGGGAGTGGCTGGTGCGGCTGCCGCTGCTGGACGCGGTGGTGCCGACCCGGTTCGGGCTGATCACCACCGTGGTGATCGGGGTGCTGCTGGCGTTGGCGACCGACCGGGCCTGGACCACCCGACCGGTGGAGCCGCACACCCGCAAGCTGGTCGTCGTGGCCCTGGTCGTCGCGTTGCTGCCGATCGCGCCGATGCCGCTGAACGTGACCAGCCGTCCGCCGGTGCCCGAGTTCGTCACCTCCGACCAGTGGCGGCGGTACGTCGCCGAGGACCAGACCCTGGTGCCGGTGCCGATCCCGAGCATGGGCAACACGCACGGCATGCGCTGGGCCGCGTCGACCAACCTGGACTTCAAGATCCCCGGTGGCTACTTCCTCGCGCCGCGCAACGGCAACACCGGCGACCCGGGCCGCTTCGGTGGCCGACCCAGCGGGGTCGGCGAGATCCTCCAGGAGGTGGCCACCACCGGCCGTACGCCGAAGCTGACCGACCGGCAGCGTCGCCGCGCCCTCGACGAGCTGCGCCACTGGCGTGCGGCGATCATGGTGCTGCCGCTCGACCAGCGCAACGTCGAGCCGCTGCGGCAGACCGTCGAGCAGATCGTCGGCCCGGCCCGTCGCGAGCGGGACGTCTGGCTCTGGGACGTCCGCCCGCTCACCACCCGCTTCGACTGAGCCGAGCCGGCCGGCGGCCGGGCTGCTGCTACACCCGGTCGCGGACGTCCCAGAGCCAGACGTCGTCGACCCGCTGCGGCTCGCCGAGCAGGCCGGTCACCAGCTCCCGCAGGGCGGCCTCGCGGGGGTGCGCGCCGAGCACCACCACCGACGCCCGCCAGTAGCGCAGGTCCTCGACGGCCTGGCGGCGGTTCTCCTCGGTCAGCTCCGGCGGCGCGCCCTGGTCGATGGTGCGGTAGATCAGGGTGCTGGTCGGGCGGTTCGGCGCGCCGAAGATGCCCTCGTCGGCGGGGCCGGGGCCGATGAAGTAGCCACCGGGCACCGGGAACTCGTGCCGGGTCAGCGCGCTCCACCGCAGCGTGGACAGGCCGTGCACGTTGCTGGGAATCGGCACCGGCACGAGCGTCCGACCCGCCGGCACGTACGGCCGCCACGCGCCGGAGGTGACGAACTCCGGGGGCGGCTCGACCGCCTGGGCGGGCAGCGGGCGGGGGACGAGCGGGAGCACGGCCAACGTGATCACGGCCAACCCGACCGGGCGCAGCCAGCGCCGCCGGGTCAGGTCGAGGCGGTCGACGGCGTCCCAGGCCAACGCGAGCAGGACGCCTACCGCGCCGGTCACCACCAGCGTCAGCCGGGTCGGCATCATCATCTCCACCAGCGGCAGGTCGTCCGGGACGTAGTGCCAGGGGCCGTAGACCCCCGTCTCCACGCCGTCGAAGCGGATCCGGGGGCCGAGGGACGCGACGGTGAAGACCGCGACCAGCGCCGCCGCGATCCGGGCGGCCAGCGACCGCCGCCAGAGCAGGACGATCGCGGCCAGCGCGACCAGCACCAGCGGCCAGCCGAACCAGGTGTTCTGTTCGGTCAGTCCGATGGTCTTCTCCACCGCCGGGTCACCGGCCACGGTGTCCCGGGCGAAGGTCACGAACGCCTTCAGGTCCTCGCCCCAGGAGTGGAACACCCCGCCCTGCAGGCCCCGGTACGACTGCGGGCCGTTGAACTGGAACCAGATGGGGTAGGCGGTGAGCGTCAGGGCCAGCCCGCCGCCGAGGCCGAGGGCGGCCAGGAACGTGCCGGCCTGGGCGCGCGCCGCCCGCCGGCGGGCGACCGCGTAGCAGACCACGACGACCAGGCAGGCCAGCGCGGTGAGCAGCAGCATCTCCTCGTTGACGAAGATCTGGTACGCGACCAGCAGCCCCAGCGCCACCCCGTTGCGCCGCCACCGGCCCGGCTCGCCGAGCCGCAGCACCCGGGCCACGATCAGCGGCAGCAGGAAGTTCGACACGAAGTTCGGCTGCCCGTTGGCGTGGTGCACGATGCCCGGCGCGAACCCGAGGAACCCGCCGCCGACGAACGCCGCCGCCCGGGACCGGACCAGCCGCCGCGACAGCACCCAGTACGAGGTGGCGGCCGTCGCGGCCAGCGCCCCGCCCAGGTAGAGGGCGTAGACCACCTGCGGGCCGAGCAGCAGGGTCAGCGGGGCCAGCGGCAGGGTCACCCCGAGCAGCGAGGTGTTCGCCATCATGTTCACCCCGTCGGGGGCGTTCTGCCGGGCCGAGAAGAGCGGGTTCTCCAGGTGGCGCAGCGAGTACGCGCCGTGCGAGAAGAGCCACTCGAACCAACTGTGGTCGGTGGGCAGGTGCGAGGAGACCCGGTTCTCGACGTCGCCCCAGTAGTTGAGGCACACGACGACCCCGAGGAGCACGTACGCTCCGGTGGCCAGCGCGTCGACGCGGACGGACCGGCCGGTCGCCGGGCGGTCCTGCTCAGGCGGGTCCGCCGCGGCGGACGCGGGCGCGGACGTCAACGAGGGGTCTACCACCGGCACAGCCACGACGGGCCATCGTACGCGAGGGGTTGTCGCTTTTGCCGGGCCGGTGCGGTTCGCCGACGACGCGGGGAAGCCGGACGGCGGGGGAACCCGCCTCCCACGGCGGAAAGGGCGCGGATGACGCTTATCGATCTGGGTGACCTGCGCGACGAGCCCGGGCCGTACCCGGATCCGGGGCGTTCCCGGCGGCGTGGGCGGCCGTGGCAGGCCGCGTCGCTGGTGGTGGCGCTCGTGCTGGGCACGGCCGTGGCCTCGGTGCCGACCCCGCGCCGCAGCTCGGTCGGGGTGCCGGTGCCGCCCGGCTCCACCGCGTCGCGCTTCGGCGACCTGCTGGTCGCGGTCACCCCGGCGCGGTTCGGCACGGCCGACGTCCAGCAGGTGCTCGCCGTCGAGCTGCCCGCCGGGCGGGCCACCGCGCCGCGGACGCTCCGGCTGCGCTGGCGGATCGACGTGCCCGAGCTGACGAACCTGCGGCCGATGGGCCGTGTCGGGGAGTTCCTGCTGTTGTTCGGCATGGGTGGCGCGGGCGCCGGCCCGGCCGAGACGGTCGTCGTGGACACCGCGACCGGGCGGATCCACCGACGGCAGCCCGGCAGCATGACGCGGACCGAGGGCGGCGGGTTGCTGCTGCTGACCACGACGGACGACGAGACCGGGACGATCGAGGTGGTGGATCCGGTGAGCGGGGCGGCGCGCTGGCGGGCGCCGATGGACCCGCACCGGCTCGACTACCGGTCCGGTGACCATGGCATCGACCGGGTGCTGCGGAAACTGCCGGGGGGCCGGGCCGAGATCCGGGACGCGGACACCGGCACGGTGCTGGCGGACGAGGCGATCCTGCGGGAGGGGCCGGCCGCGTTGGGCGAGGAGACGCAGTTCGCCGACGACCTGCTGGTCGTGGTGCGTGCCGAACCGCCGGAGCTGACCGCGTACGACGTGGACACCCTCGACCGGCGGTGGACCTCCACCGTGCCCTCGGTGGACTACGTCCAGCCCTGCGGGGTGGTGCTCTGCGCGTGGGGCGACACCGGCGGCATGTGGGCGCTGGACCCGGCGTCCGGTCGGATCCGGTGGAGCGACCACCGGTGGATGACCGCGATGGCGGCCGGTGACCGGCTGCTGGTGACCGTGGGGACGCCGGGGCGGTCCGAGAGCCGGGTCCGGGTGCTGGACGCGACGACCGGCCGGGTCCGGGCCGACGTGGGCGAGTGGCAGGGGACGGAGAGCCGGGGGGCGCACCGGTCACCGCGCGTCTACCGGTCGCTCGGTGACCGTGGGGTGCTGGTCGTCGAGGTGGACGTGGAGGCCGGGCTGACGCGGACGTTGGACGTGCTGCCGGGCGGCCCCGAGGAGTGCGAGCTCGGCCCCTGGCCGCTGCTGTGCCGGCAGCGGGACGGCTCCTACCGGCTGTGGTGGCCCGCCGCCTGACCGGTGACGTCGACCCCGCCGTCGGCCCGCGCGGCTGACCCGCGCCCGACCCGCGTGCCGGGCGCGCGGGCGGTCACCAGTTGGCCTGGGCGGGCGGTGGGGGCAGCGGGACCGAGGGCGGACGGATGACGTACGCGATCCCCCCGCTGCCGTGTTGCCAGGCGGCCCCGAACCGGCGTCGGTCCACGGTCCGGCGTACCCCGGCGTCGTCCGGCGCGTACGGGTCGTTGAGCACCGGGTCGCCGTCGGCGGTGAAGCCGACCAGCACGACCAGGTGCCCGGAGGTGTCGTAGTCGAGGCCGGGCACCTCGCCGGCGCGGTACGCGGCGGAGAGCACCAGCGGGATGCCCGCCGCGACGAACAGTTCCGCCTCGGCCAGGCCACGCAGCCGGGTGACGAAGGCGTCCAGCCCGTGCCGGCCGGCGTACGCGGTGTTGAACGCCCAGTTCCCGGCGCCCTGGTAGGCGTGGTCGTAGCAGTGCCGGGCCGCGTGGTCGACCATCGGCCGGGGGTCGGCCGGGTTCACCCACGCGTACTCCTGCGGGGGCGGGCCGGCGCCCCAGAACTCCAGCACCATCGCGACGCAGGTGGGGCTGCACCAGGAGTCGCCGCCGCCACCCCAGCGGGGGTAGTGCCCGGCGTGCAGCCGCTGGGAGAACCGGGGCACCGCCAGCACCGTCCCCCGGGCCGCGGCTTCGGCCGTCGGGGCGGTGGTCGGGCGGGCCGGGGGGCGGTCGGCGGCGACCGCGCCGACGGTCCACAGCGCCGGACCGTCCGCGCTGCCCACCGGTCGGGCCAGGGTGACCCGGAGCTGCCAGCCGGTCAGCCGCGCGCCGGTGGCGGTCAGGGTGTCCGTGTCGACCTCCGCGTGCCGGTCCCGTTGCCCGGGCACCGAGGTGCGGCGCAGACCCTGGTCGCCGGCCGCCCACCGGGCCAGCACGTACCAGCCGGTGACCGGGGACCGGTCGGCCCAGCCGCACAGCTCCACCTGCACCCAGCAGCCGTCGGGAGTGTCGGCCGTCCAGGACGGGACCACCTGGCGCAGGTCGAACCCGCTCCACACCGGCGGCGAGATCCACCGGCCGACGTCGTAGCGGCCGTGTGCCCCGGTGTGCGGGTCGGTGTGCGCGAGCCGGGCCGGCACCGCGCCGATGACGAGGCCGCCGTCGGTGGCCCGGACCCCGAGCAGCGTGCCGTCGGCCACGTCGGCCGGGAACCGGAAGACCCGGTAGGCGATGTTGCGTCCGTACGCGCCTGCGCTCATGCCGATCCGATCACGTCAGGTGTCCGTCCCGGTAGTTATGTTTCGAGCAGCATCGCGCACCTGAAGGATCGTTGCAACGGGGCGGGCGGCCCGCGGTGACCTCGGGTTTGTCGACCCGCACTAGGTTGTGGAGGGCAGCAGCGAGGAGGCCGGCATGCGGGTACTGGTGGTCGAGGACGAGCGCAACCTCGCCGACGCGATCGCGCGCGGGTTGCGACGTCGCGGCATGGCGGTGGACGTCGCGTACGACGGCGACGCCGGCCACGAGATGGCCTTCGTCACCCGGTACGACGTGGTGATCCTCGACCGGGACCTGCCCGGTGTGCACGGGGACCAGATCTGCGCGGAGCTGGCCGCCTCCGGCACCCTCACCCGGGTGCTGATGCTCACCGCCAGCGGCGCCGTCTCCGACCGGGTGGAGGGGCTCGGCCTCGGCGCGGACGACTACCTGCCCAAACCGTTCGCCTTCGACGAGCTGGTGGCCCGGGTGCAGGCGCTCGGTCGGCGGGCCACCCCGCCCGCCCCGCCGGTGCTGGAGGTGGCCGACCTGGTGCTCGACCCGGCCCGTCGGGTGGTCACCCGGGGCGGCGCGCCGGTCGACCTGACCAACAAGGAGTTCGGCGTCCTGTGCGAGCTGCTCAAGGCGCGGGGCGCGGTGGTCTCCAGCGAGGAGCTGCTGGAACGGGTCTGGGACGCCAACACCGACCCGTTCACCACGATCGTCCGGGTCACCGTGATGACCCTGCGGAAGAAGCTCGGTGACCCGCCGCTGATCGAGACGGTGGTGGGGGCCGGCTACCGGACGCCCGGAGGCGCGTCGTGACCGTCTACCTCACCCGCCGTCCCCGGCTGCGTCCCACCCTGCGGCTGCGGTTGACCCTGCTCAACGGCATCCTGCTGATCGGGGCGGGCGCGATCCTCGTCCTGCTGGCCTGGCTGCTGGTCCGGGACGCGCTGCGCCCGACCGACGAGCTGCTGCCCGGCACCACCGTGGTGCTGGCCGACGGGCGCACCCTGGACGCCGGGCAGTGGCAGCGGCAACTCGTCGACGCCGCGTCCCGGGAGCTGCTCGCCAAGGGGCTGGTCGCCCTGCTGGCGATCAGCGTGGTCGCGGTGGCCGGCGCGTACGCGGTGGCCGGCCGGGCGCTGCGCCCGCTGCACCAGGTCACCTCCACCGCCCGCCGGCTCGGCGAGGCCACCCTGGACCAGCGGATCGGCTACTCGGGGGCGGACGACGAGGTGGCCGAGCTGGCCAAGACGTTCGACGCGATGCTGGACCGGATCGCCGGGGCGTTCGAGGCGCAGAAGCGGTTCGTCGCCAACGCCTCGCACGAGCTGCGGACGCCGCTGGCGGTGATGCGCACCGAGATCGACGTGACGCTCAGCGACGACGAGGCGGACGTGGCCGAGTTCCGCCGGATGGCCACCGTGGTCCGGGACGCCTCCGAACGGGCCAACAGCCTGGTGGACGCGCTGCTGGTGCTGGCCCGCAGCGAAGCCCAGTCGGGGCGGCGGCTGGGCCGCAAGACCGAGTGCGACCTGGCCGACGGCGCCGCCGCCGCGTTGTCGGCGGTCCGCCGCGAGATGGAGCGGATCAAGGTGCGGGTGGACACCACGCTGGAGCCGGCGCCGGTGGTCGGCGACCCGGGGTTGCTCGGCCGGTTGGCCGGCAACCTGGTCGAGAACGCGGTCCGCTACAACCACCTGCACGGGCGGCTCTGGATGCGGACCGGCTCGGACGGGCGCGAGTCGTGGCTGGTGGTGGGGAACACCGGCTTCGAGGTGGACCAGGCGGACGTGCCGGGGCTGTTCGAGCCGTTCCGGCGCGGCGGTCGGGAGCGTACCGGGGCGCGCGGCTCCGGGTTGGGGCTGTCCATCGTCCGGGCGGTCTGCGACGCGCACGGCGGCGCGGTGGTGGTGGTCGCCCAGCCGGGCGGCGGGCTGGAGGTCACCGTGACCCTGCCGGCCGCGGCGGCCACCCCGGTGGTCACCGGCTCGGCGGCGGTGACCACCGCCCCACTGCCGCCGGGCGCCTGACGTGCCCTGCCGCCGGGCGCCTGACGTGTTCTGCCGCGCGGGGGTTCGTCAGTCGCGTAGCTCGACCGCGGCGCGGATGGTGCCGAACTCCGCCGCCGCGGCGGCGGCCGAGGAGAAGAACGTCAGGACGATCCCCACGCTTCCGTGATCGGCCCAGGCGCAGATGCCCAACGAGACGTCGGCGGACTTGCCGTCGCCGCACTTCGCCACGCCACCGAGAGGGCCCGGGGCGATCGTGGTCATCCGGGTGACGGAGAGGTCGTCGGTGATGCCCTCGACGGCGTCGTCGAGCTCCGAGGTGGGGCTGAGCACGAACGCGGAGGCGGCCACCACCATGACCATGTCACGGTCCTCCGGGCTGCCGTAGAACGCTCCGACGACGCCGGTGTCGTTCGACAGTTTCGACTTCATCTCCCGGACCATGTCGTCGGCCAGCTTCTGCAGCTTCTTGTCCCTGCTCCGGGGACGGCCGGCCAGGGTGTCCGGCGCGACGAGCCGGATCTCCTCAGCGGGGTCCTCCGTCGCGGACGGCGTCACGTCGGGCGTCGGGCCCACGCTCGCCGAGGCGGTCGGAGTCACGGACGCGTCGATCCGGCCGTCGTCGGGGTTCGGGTCGTCGGGCAGGGCGAGATAGGCCAGGCTGCCCCCGCCGAGCAGGACCGCCAGCACTCCGATGATGCTCAGCGCGAGGGTCAGGTTGATCGGCCGCCGCTGCGGAGCAGGCCCGCCCACCGGCGCCGCCGTCTGGTACGGCGACGGCGGGTAGCCGCTGTAGCTGTCGTGCTGCCCGGGGTAACCGCCGTGCTGGCCGCCGTAGCTGTCGTGCTGCGCGGGGTAGCTCTCGTGCTGTGCCGGGTAGCTCTCGTGCAGGCCGGGGTAGCTCTCGTGCCGGGTCGGGTGGCTCTCGCGCGTGGTGGGGTAGCCGACGTACGGGCCGGGCGGGGCGGCCGGGCCGTCGTAGGGCAGGGTGGGATAGGGGCCGGCCGGCGGGGCAGGGGCCGCCCCCGGCTGGTGCGGGGTGGTGGTCGGGCCCTGGTGGTGCGCGGGGTTGCCGTCCGGGGTGTGCCACTCGGTCGGCCAGGTGGGCGGGACACCGTACGTCGGGTCGTGTTCCGGTTGGCCGGACCAGGGGTCGACCGGCGGTGAGGACATCAGATCAACTCCAGGTGAAGGCGCCAACGGTGATGGTAGCCAGTGGAGGGACGGTGCCGCCCAGCGTCGTCGATCCACCTGCGTCCGACCCGGCACCATCCTCACCCGGGCGCGCAAGGACGGCACGCCGGCCCACGGTGGCGCGTCGGACGCGCGGAACGCGGTTGCGTCGACCTCGGCCGAACTGACATGCTCGGCCGGTCAGCCCGAGCCGGAGGGAGGTGCGGTCGATGTCCAGTCCGATCATTTCCGCGCCCCGGCGTCCGTTCCGCTGACCGCCGGCTCACCGGGGCGTCCGTTCGTCTCGGAGGACACCGTGAGTTCAGGAATCCGAAGCGTCAGCTTCGACTGCGCCGACACGTACGCTCTGGCCGGTTTCTGGTCGGAGGTCTTCGGCTGCCCCCGGCAGCCTGACGACCTGCCCGGCGACCCGGAGGCGATGCTGTTGCCGCCGGGTGGCCCGATGGTGCTGTTCCTCCAGGTCCCGGAGGGCAAGACGGTGAAGAACCGGGTGCACCTCTGCCTGGAGCCGGCCGACCGTGGCCGGGACGCCGAGGTCGAGCGGCTGCTCGCCGTCGGCGCGACGCAGGTCGCCGACCGCCGCCGACCCGACGGCGCCGGCTGGGTCGTGCTGGCTGACCCGGAGGGCAACGAGTTCTGCGTGCTGCGCGGCGCCGCAGAGCGGCCCGCCGCCGGCTGACGGTGGCGTGACCGGGGTGTCCGGTCGTGGCAGCGGCGTACCGCCCCGGTCCGGGTCGACCGGCGTGAAGAGCCCCGTTCCCGGCGTCACGCCGGGCGCGGGGCTCGACGGGCTGCCTCAGTCGCGTTGCTCGACCGCGCCCCGGATGACGCCGTGGGAAGGAATGGAGGCGTGATCCTAACCAGCCGGTGTGACAGCCGTCGTTCAGCCGACGGGAAACTGTCCACATCGGAGGGCGGCGCGCGACGAGTGGCCGACCCGGGCCACCGGACGGCGTGGGGGCCGGCGCGTCGGTCCGACGCGCCGGCCCCCACGGTCACCGTGTGTCGCCGGGTCAGGCGGGCAGGCTCGCCACCCCCGGCGGCAGGAACCGGCGCCCGGTGACCCGCTCGGACGTGCCCGTCCGGTCCAGGTACGGCGTGATGCCGCCCAGGTGGAACGGCCAACCCGCGCCGAGGATCAGGCACAGGTCGATGTCCTGCGCCTCGGCGACGACACCCTCGTCGAGCATCAGCCGGACCTCCTGGGCGAGGGCCTCCAGCGCGTCCCGGCGGACCTGCTCGGCGGTGAACGGCTGGTCGCCGACCACCAGCAGCTCCGCCACCTCGGGGTTGATCTCGTCGTCCACCACGACCGGTCGGCCCGACTCGGCGATCCGCCGCAGGTTCTCGCTCAGGCCGAAGCGCTCCGGGTAGGCCGCGTGCAGCGTCCCGCCGACGTGGTACGCGACCCCCGGGCCGACGAGCTGGAGCAGCGCGAGCGGACGCATCGGCAGGCCCAGCGGGTCCAGCGCGCTGTCGGCCACCTCCAGCGGGGTGCCCGCGTCGACGGCCGCGAAGACGGTGCCCAGGAAGCGGGTGAGCAGCCGGTTCACCACGAACGCCGGGGCGTCGGAGACCAGCACGCAGGACTTGCGCAACTGCCTGCCGACCGCGAACGCGGTGGCCAGGGTGGCGTCGTCGGTCCGCCCGCCCCGGACGATCTCCAGCAGCGGCAGCACCGCCACCGGGTTGAAGAAGTGGAAGCCCACCACCCGCTCCGGGTGCTCCAGCTCGGCGGCCATCTCCGTCACCGACAGCGAGGAGGTGTTGGTGGCCAGCACCGCCTCCGGCGAGACGATCTTCTCCAGCTCGGCCCAGACCTGCTTCTTGACCGCGAGGTCCTCGAACACCGCCTCGATGACGAAGTCCGCGTCCGCGAACGCGGACTTGTCCACCGAGCCGCTGACCAGGCCGTACAGCTTGGCGGCGGTGCCGGTGTCCATCCGGCCCTTGGACACCTGCTTCTCGATCTGCTGGTGGACGTAGGCCACGCCCTTGTCCACCCGGGACTGGTCCAGATCGGTCAGCACCACCGGCACCTGGAGGCGGCGGGCGAACAGCAGGGCGAGCTGGCCGGCCATCAGGCCCGCCCCGACGATGCCGACCTTGGTCACCGTCCGGGCCAGCTCCTTGTCCGGCGCGCCGGCCGGCCGCTTGGCCCGCCGCTGCACCAGGTCGAACGCGTACAGCCCGCTGCGCAGCTCCTCGGAGAAGACCAGGTCGGCCAGGGCCTCGTCCTCGGCGGCGGCGCCGGTGGCGAAGTCGGCGTCCTTCGCCAACGCCAGCAGCTCCAGGGCCTTGTTCGCGGCCGGGACCGCCCCGTGCAGCCGCTGGTCGAGGGTCTGCCGGGCGAAGTACAGCACCCCGTCCCACATCTCCCGGTCGACCTCGGGCCGGGTCACCGTGACCTCGCCGCGCACCACCCCGGCGGCCCACTCCAGGGACCGCTCCAGGAAGTCGGCCGGCTCCAGCAGCACGTCCGCGATGCCCAGCTCGGCGGCCTGCCTCGGCTTGAGCATCTTGTTCTGCATGAGCGGGTTCTGGATGATCACCTGGGTGGCGGCCGGGATGCCGATGAGGTTCGGCAGCAGTTGCGTGCCGCCCCAGCCGGGCACCAGGCCCAGCGACACCTCGGGCAGCGCGAGGGCCGTCGCGCCGCCGGAGAGCGTCCGGTAGTGGCAGTGCAGCGCCAACTCCAGGCCGCCGCCCATGGCCGCGCCGTTGACGAAGGCGAACGTCGGCACCGGGGCGTCCTTCAGCCGGGCGAAGACCCGGTGGCCGAGCCGGCCGATCTCCAACGCCTGCGCCCGGTCGGCGAGCTGCGGCAGGCCCACGATGTCCGCGCCCACGCAGAACACGTACGGCTTGCCGGTGACCGCCACGAACGCCGGCTCGGCCGCGAACGCCTCGGTGAGCGCCTCGTCCAGGCTGGTCAGCCCGCCCGGGCCGAAGGTGTTCGGCCGGGTGTGGTCGAAGCCGTTGTCCAGGGTGATCAGGGCGGCCGGCCGGTCCAGGCCGGGCACGTCGACCCGGCGCAGCAGCGCCTTCGTCACCACCTCGTTCGGCGCGGCGAGCGTGCTCACTTGTTCCCCTCCCAGTGCGGGTTCTCCCAGATGACGGTGCCGCCCATGCCGATGCCGACGCACATGGCGGTCAGGCCGTAGCGGACCTCGGGGCGCTCGGCGAACTGCCGGGCGAGCTGGGTCATCAGCCGGACGCCCGAGGAGGCCAGCGGGTGCCCGACGGCGATCGCGCCGCCCCACGGGTTGACCCGGGGGTCGTCGTCGGCGATGCCGAAGTGGTCGAGGAACGCGAGCACCTGCACGGCGAACGCCTCGTTCAGCTCGAACAGGCCGATGTCGTCGATGGACAGCCCGGCGATCCGCAGCGCCTTCTCCGTCGACGGGATCGGCCCGACGCCCATCACCTCCGGCTCCACGCCGACGAAGCCGTACGACACCAGCCGCATCGCGACCGGTAGGCCCAGCTCCCGGGCGGTGGACTCGGCGGCGATCAGGCTGGCGGTGGCCCCGTCGTTCAGCCCGGCCGCGTTGCCCGCGGTGATCCGCCCGTGCGGCCGGAACGGGGTCTTCAGGGTGGCCAGCTTCTCCAGGGAGGTCTCCCGGGGCGACTCGTCCACGGTGGACAGGCTCCAGCCGCCGTCGGCGTCCCGGACGGCGACCGGCACCAGGTCGGGCTGGAGCTTGCCGTTGGCGTACGCCTTGGCGGTCTTGACCTGGGAGGCCAGCGCGTACGCGTCGGCGCGTTCCCGGGTGACCTGCGGGACCCGGTCGTGCAGGTTCTCCGCGGTCGCGCCCATGACCAGCGCGGACGGGTCGACCAGCTTCTCGGCCAGGATGCGCGGGTTCGGGTCGACGCCCTCGCCCATCGGGTGCCGGCCCATGTGTTCGACCCCACCGGCGATCGCGACGTCGTACGCCCCCATGGCGATGCCGCCGGCGACGGTGGTCACCGCGGTCATCGCGCCGGCGCACATCCGGTCGATGGCGTAGCCGGGCACCGTTTTCGGCAGGCCGGACAGCAGCGCGGCGGTACGGCCGATGGTGAGCCCCTGGTCGCCGATCTGGGTGGTGGCGGCGATCGCCACCTCCTCGACCCGCTCCGGTGGAAGCTGCGGGTTGCGCCGCAGCAACTCCCGGACGCAGCGGACGACGAGGTCGTCGGCGCGGGTGTTGGCGTACCGCCCACCTGCCTTGCCGAACGGGGTGCGGACGCCGTCGACGAAGACGACGTCCCTGACTTCACGGGGCACTGGAGCCTCCTTATCGACCATGATCCGGTCTCCGCGCCGGGGCCGGCGTGCCGGTGCGGACGACCGCCGCCGGCCCGGGCGTGACCCTTCGCATGCTACTCATCAGTAACCAGGGCTGCCCGCACCCCCCGTGTGTCCCACGACACACCCACCCCGTCGGGTGGGTGTGTCGTCACGGCGTGGGCAGCGCCACGGTCAGCTCGGCCACCAGCAGCCTGATCTGCCAGGGCCGGGCGCCGAAACCCCGCAGCGTCTCGGCGACCGTCGCCCCGGTGATCTCCTCCGGCGGCGTCCAGGCGAGCCGGCGGATCGAGTCCGGCGCGATCAGGTTCTCCGGCGGTAGCCGGTGCTCACCGGCGATCCGCAGCACGACCTCCCGGCACCGGGCCAGCCGCGCCGCGGCCACCGGGTCCCGTTCCGCCCAGCGGTGCGGCGGCGGCGGGCCCTCCACGGCGGGATGCGCCGGCAGCGCGTCCTCGGGCAACTGCCGGGCGTCCTCCAGCGCCGCCAGCCAGGTGCGGGCCAGTCGGCGCACCGACCGGCCGCCGAACCCCGGCAGGGTCAGCAGGGTCCGCTCGTCCTTCGGGTCCAGCTCGGCGGCGGCGATGATCGCCGAGTCGGGCAGCACCCGCCCCGGCGCGGCGTCCCGCCGGGCCGCGATCTGGTCCCGGGCGTACCACATCGACCGGACCCGGGCCTGCGCCCGCGCGCCCCGCAGTCGGTGGATGCCCGAGGTACGCCGCCACGGCTCGGCCCGCACCCGGGGCGGCCGGGTCGCCGAGGCCACCAGCGCGGCGAACTCCTCGGCGGCCCACTCCTGCTTGCCCTGCCGGGTCAGCTCCTCGGCGAGCGCGTCCCGCAGGTCGGTCAGCAGCTCGACGTCCAGCGCGGCGTAGGTCAGCCAGGACTCCGGCAACGGCCGGCTCGACCAGTCCGCCGCCGAGTGGTGCTTCTCCAGCGTGTAGCCCAGCAGGTGCTCGGTCAGCGCGGCCAGCCCGACCCGCTCGAAACCGGCCAGCCGCGCGGCCAGCTCGGTGTCGAACAGCCGGCGCGGCCGCAGACCCAGCTCGGCCAGGCACGGCAGGTCCTGGCTGGCCGCGTGGAGCACCCACTCGGCCCCGCCGATCACCTCGTCGAGGGCGGACAGGTCGGGCAGGGGCAGCGGGTCGATCAGCACGGTGCCGGCCCCGTGCCGGCGCATCTGCACCAGGTAGGCGCGTTGGCTGTAGCGGTATCCGGAGGCCCGCTCGGCGTCGATGGCCACCGGGCCGGCGCCCGCCGCGAAGCGCGCCACCACCTCGGCCAACTCGCGCGATGTGGCCACCGGGGCGGGGGTGCCGTCCCGTGGAGCGGTCAGAGGTTCGGGCCCGTCGGCGGTCGCGTCTGTCCCCGCGTCCGCCGGCTCCGGCGCAGCCGAGGGCGGGTGGTGCGGCTCGTTTCCCGGTCGGCTTTCGGCGGCCCGACGGCGCAGGGGTGGTTCGTCGGTCACCTGACAACCCTAGTGCGCGCCGCGATCCGGTGCGGGTAGCCGGACCGACGCGTGTCGGCGGCCGGACCCGGACCCGGTGCGGGGACGGGCGTCGCCGGCGCTCCTCCCGGCGTCGGGAACGGGACGACCACACCGCGGCAGCGGGAGGTGGACAGCGGGGGAGACAATGTCGTTCCGGGCCGGTACGGTCCATCGAGCCCATCGCGCGGATCGCCGGTCAGACCGGCGGACGGGCGTTCACGGGGAGGACGTGACGATCATGACGGCGGGGTACGGGCCGCAGGACGGTGGACCGGTCGGGCCGGCGTACGGATCCGGCGACGAAGGCGGTCGTCCCGGCCCCCTGCCGCCCCGGATGGAACCACCCCGGAGCGGGGCGGGCGGCTGGTCGACGCCGCCGTCCGGCGCTCCGGTCCCCGGCCAACCGTCGGGGCCCGGATACCCGGTGAACCCCCCGTCCGGCGGCTACCCGACGACCACCGCGGGCGGCTACCCGCCCGCCCCGACCACGCCCAGGGCCACCTGGTCACCCGCGCCCGAGGCCGGCCCGCGTGCCCCCGCCCCGGCGTACGCGCCGCCGGGCCCCCGTCCGGGTGACGCCAACGCCTGGCCGGCCAACCCGACCGGGCCCGCCGGCCCGGGCCCGGTCGTCCCGCCCCCGGGCGACGCCACCGGCCGGCCCCGGTCCGGCTGGCTGCCCCGGGCCGCCCTGCTGTTGGCGTTGCTGCTGGTCCTGGTCAGCGGCGTGCAGGCGTACCAGATCCATCTGCTCAACGGCCGGCTCGCCGACACCGGCCGGAGCCTGTCCGCGGGCCAGGGCGACGACGACGTCCGGCTCGACGGCCTGGAGCAGCGCGCCGACGAGCTGGAGAAACAGGCCGGCACGGTGTTCGACCCGGAGTCGATCGCGGCAGCCGTGCTGCCCAGCGTCTTCCGGGTCAAGGCCGGGCAGTTCACCGGCACCGCCTTCGCCGTCGGCAAACCCAACTCCGAGGGCGGCGCCAACCTCTTCACGAACTACCACGTCATCGAGTCGGTGTGGGACAGCGGCGGGCGGCAGATCTTCCTGGAACGCAGCGACCAGCGCTTCCCGGCCACCATCGTCAAGGTCGACGAGGAGAACGACATCGCCCACCTCCGGACGGCCGCCAAGTTCTCCGGCCTGGTCACCGCGCCGACCCCGGTACGGTCCGGTCAGCAGATCGTGGTGGTCGGCGCGCCGCTCGGCCTGACCGACAGCGTCACCACCGGTGTGGTGAGCGCCTTCCGCAAGGCGGAGAACGGCTCCGGAGACGTCATCCAGTTCGACGCCCCGATCAATCCCGGCAACTCCGGCGGACCTGTGATCAACGGCGCGAAGCAGGTCGTCGGCATCGCCACCGCGAAGGCACGCGACGCCGAGGGCATCGGGCTCGCGGTGCCGATCAAGACCGCCTGCGACGGTTTCGACATCTGCTGACCGGCACTCCGGCCCACCCATCCGCATCGTCCGTCACGGCAGCCGGCGGCGGACCCGCCCCCTGTGGAGGAAACGACATGACCCAGCCGCCGAACGAGGGCTACCCCCCGCCGCCGCAGCAGCGGGGCGGCCTGTACGGGCCGCAGCACGACCCGTACGAGCCGCCCACCCAGCAGTTCGGTGTCGACCCGGCCAACCCCCCGCAGTCCGCGCCGCCCGCCGGCTACCCCCAGTCGGCCCCGCCGGCGGGTTACCCGCAGTCCGCGCCGCCGGCGGGCGGTTACCCGCAGTCCGCGCCGCCGGCGGGTTACCCGCAGTCGGCCCCGCCGGCCGGTGGCCCGTTCGGCGCCCCGGCCTCCGGCCAGCCGTTCGGGCCGCCGATGTCCGGCCCGCCGGGTTACCCGCCGCCGGCCGCCGCGTCGTCCGGTGGTCGCCGGGGACGGGCGGTGCTGGTGCTGGCGGTCGTGGCGGGTCTGCTCTTCGTGCTCGGTGGCGTGATGACCGGCCTCTACCTGAACACCAGCGGCGACCTGGACCGCACCGAGCAGACCCTGGCCGCGCGGACGACCGAGCGGGACACCAAGGTCAAGGAGATCCAGAAGCTCAGCACCGAGTTGCAGACCGCCAAGGACCGGCTCTCCGACACCCAGCAGGACCTGACCGGCACCAAGAACGACCGGGACGAGCAGGCGCGGCAGAAGAAGGTCATCGCGAACTGCCTGGAGAAGCTGACCGCCGCGTTGACCGCCGCCGCGGCCAACAACAAGGCCGCCTACGACCGGGCCACCAAGGGCCTCGACGAGGTCTGCGAGGAGGCCGAGGACTACCTCTGACCGACCGGTCAGGCAGGAGGCTGCCGCTGACCGACCGGTCAGGCTGGTGGCTGCCGCTGAGAAAGGTCAGGCTGGTGACTGCCGCTGACCGGCCGGTCAGGCGGTGGGGGCGGGGCGTCGCTCGGGCAGGGCGGTGACCCCGGGCGGCGGGAGCCCGGCCGTCGAGGCGAGCAGCGTGCACCAGGCGAGCAGGTGCGCGGCCAGGTCGTCCCGGAGCGGCGTCCACGAGGCGCGGATCTCGACGTCCCCGGCGGCGGGCGGCCCGGCCAGGTCCCCGAAGCGGGTCGACATGGTCTGGGTGACCGTGCCGCCGAGCGCCCGGTAGCCGGCCTCCTGCGCCTCCAACGCGTCGGTCAACCAGGTCCACCCGACCGCCGGTAGCAGCGGGTCGGCCGCCAGGTCGGTCTCCAGGTCCGCGGTCACGTACGTGACCAGTCGCAGGGTGCCCTGCCAGGCCTCGTGCCCGTCCGGGTCGTACAGCAGGATCAGCCGTCCGGTGGTCACCTCGTCGCCGTCGCGGAGCACGGTGGCGGAGAGCGCGAACGCGTACGGGGCGAGGCGTTGCGGGGCGCCCACCTCCTCCAGGACGATCTCGGGGCGGGGCGCCACCGACCGCAGCCCGGCGACCGCGCGGACGAAGGTCTCCGGAAGCGCGATCGGGGGGGACATGCCGGCAGCCTATGTCGCCGCGTCGCCCCGCGTTCGTACGGCACGCCGGCGCTCACCGGCCTTCGTGCCGTACGTCGGCGTCGACCGCCCGCCGCGCCGCCCCGACGCCGGTGGGCGCTCCGTGGCGGTCGGCGCCCCGGTGACGGCGTGTGCTGCGCAACCCGGAGGGCGAGGCGGGACACCCGACGTGGCACGATTGCGGCGATGACCACCACCACCGCGGGCGACGCCGCCCGAGACGGACAGACCGGCCCGGCCGACTCGCCCTTCGTGCGCGCCTGTCGTCGCCGGCCCGTACCCCACACGCCGGTCTGGTTCATGCGCCAGGCCGGCCGGTCGCTGCCCGAGTACCGCGAGATCCGGGCCAACGTGGCGATGCTGGAGTCGTGCCGCCGTCCCGAGCTGGTGGCCGAGATCACCCTCCAGCCGGTCCGCCGGCACGGGGTGGACGCGGCGATCCTGTTCAGCGACATCGTGGTGCCGGTCGCCGCGGCCGGCGTCGACCTGGACATCGTGCCCGGCACCGGTCCGGTGGTCGCCGAGCCGGTGCGCTCCGCCGCCGACGTGGCGCGGATCCGCCCGATCACCCGTGACGACGTGTCGTTCGTCGACGAGGCGGTCCGGCTGCTCGTCGCCGAGCTGGGCGACACCCCGCTGATCGGTTTCGCCGGGGCCCCGTTCACGCTGGCCAGCTATCTGGTCGAGGGCGGTCCGTCGCGGACCCACGCGAAGACCAAGGCGCTGATGTACGGCGAGCCGGAGCTGTGGCACGCGCTGTGCGGCCGGCTGGCCGAGGTCACCCTGGAGTTCCTCCGGGTCCAGGTCGCCGCCGGGGTCTCCGCGGTGCAACTGTTCGACTCGTGGGCCGGCGCGCTCTCCGAGGCCGACTACCGCAGGTACGTGCTGCCACACTCGGCGAGCGTGCTGGCCGGGCTGGCCGACGTCGGCGTGCCCCGGATCCACTTCGGGGTGGGCACCGCGGAGCTGCTGACCGCCATGGGCGAGGCCGGCGCGGACGTCGTCGGCGTGGACTGGCGTACCCCGCTGGACGTCGCCAGCAAGCGGATCGGCCCGGACCGCGCCGTGCAGGGCAACCTGGACCCGTGCCTGCTCTTCGCCCCCTGGCCGGTCGTCGAGGCCGAGGTGCGGCGCATCCTCGACGAGGGGCGGGCCGCTCCCGGCCACGTGTTCAACCTCGGCCACGGCGTGCTGCCGGAGACCGACCCGGACGTGCTGACCCGGGTGGTCGCGCTGGTGCACGAGGTGTCCGCGCGGCCCGTCGACTAGGCGGGAGGCGACGATGCGGCGACCGTGGCGGATCGCGGTGGTCGGCGGCGGGATCACCGGGCTGGCCGCCGCCGTCCGGTTGCGTGACCGCGCGCCCGCCGGCACGACGATCACCGTGTACGAGCAGTCCGGCGCCCTCGGTGGCAAGTTGCGCACCGGGCGGCTGGCCGGCGCGACAGTGGAGTTCGGCGCGGAGTCGTTCCTGATGCGGGACCCGGCCGGCGGGGAGTCCGCCGCGGTGGCCCTGGTCCGGCGGCTCGGCCTGACCGACCGGCTCGTGCACCCGACCGTCGGGCAGGCCGCGCTCGCCGTCGACGGGACGCTGCGCCCGATCCCGGGCGGCACGCTGGTGGGCGTACCGGGGGATCTGGACCGGGTGGCGACGGTGGCCGAGCCCACCGCGGCGGCCGACGTGGACGCCGGCCGGCCGCTGCTGGGCCCGACGGAGGACGTCGCGGTCGGCGCGCTGGTCCGGGCCCGGCTCGGCGACCAGGTGCTGGAGCGTCTGGTCGATCCGATGCTCGGCGGCGTGTACGCCGGCCGCGCCGACGACCTCTCGCTGGTCACCACCATGCCGGCGCTGGCCCGGGCGGCCCGGGTCGAGCGCACCCTGACCGGGGCGGTCCGCGCGGCGCAGGCCGCCGCCCCCCGCGCGCCCGGGTCGCCGGTCTTCGGGGCCCTGGCCGGCGGCCTGACCGGGCTGGTCGAGGCGGCGGCCACGGCCAGCGGGGCGGACGTCCGGCTCGGCGCGACGGTCCGGGCGCTGGCCCCGACCGCCGACGGCGGCTGGCGGCTCACCCTCGGGCCCGTCCCGGCCCCGGAGCTCGTCGACGTGGACGCGGTGGTGCTGGCGGTGCCGGCCCGGCCCGCCGCCCGACTGCTCGCCGACTGCGCGCCGACGGTGGCGGCGACCGTCGGCCGACTGGACTACGCCAGCGTCGCCCTGGTCACCCTGGCCCTGCCCGAGCCGGAGTTGCCGGAGCTCTCCGGTTTCCTGGTGCCGGCCACCGAGGGGCTGTCGATCAAGGCGGCGACCTTCTTCACCACCAAGTGGGGGCACCTGCGCCGGGCGGACGGGCTGGCCCTGGTCCGCGCCTCGGTCGGCCGGTACGGCGAGGAGCGGCAGGTGCAGCTCCCCGACGCCGAGCTGGTCGACACCGTGCGCCGGGAGCTGGCCGAGGTGCTCGGCGCGAAGCTGCCGGCCCCGCTGGCCAGCCACGTGCGACGGTGGGGCGGGGCGCTGCCCCAGTACGCCCCGGGGCACCTGGACCGGGTGGCCGGGGCGCGGACGGCCCTGCGCGGGTCCCGGCCGACCCTCGCGCTGGCCGGGGCCGGCTACGACGGGGTCGGCATCCCGGTCTGCGTCCGTTCCGGCGAGACCGCGGCCGACGAGATCATCAGAGTGCTGGAAGGAGCGGTGACGTGACCGAGCAGACCAACGCGGCCCGGCTGCGGGAGTTGAACGACAGCATCCGCTACACGATGTGGTCGGTGTTCCGGGCCACCAGCGCGCTGCCGGCGCTGCGGGACAACGTCGCCGCCGAGGCCGAGGCCCTGGTGGAGGAGCTGGCCGGCAAGGACGTGACGGTCCGGGGCACGTACGACGTCGCCGGGCTGCGGGCCGACGCGGACCTGATGATCTGGTGGCACTCCGCCTCCAGTGACGCCCTGCAGGACGCCTACGGGCGGTTCCGGCGCACCGCGTTGGGGCGGGCGACGGCCCCGGTCTGGTCGCAGATGGCGCTGCACCGGCCGGCCGAGTTCAACAAGAGCCACATCCCGGCGTTCCTGGCCGGCGAGGAGGCCCGGGCGTACGTCTGCGTCTACCCGTTCGTGCGGTCGTACGAGTGGTACCTGCTGCCCGACGCCGAGCGGCGGGAGCTGCTCGCCGAGCACGGCCGGATGGCCCGAGGCTACCCGGACGTGCGGGCCAACACGGTGGCCTCGTTCGCGCTGGGTGACTACGAGTGGATGCTCGCGTTCGAGGCCGACGAGCTGCACCGGATCGTCGACCTGATGCGGGACCTGCGCGCCTCCCGGGCCCGCCGGCACGTCCGCGAGGAGATCCCCTTCTACACCGGCCGACGCCGCTCGCTCACCGAGATCGTCACCGCCCTGCCCTGACGGGCCGTGTCGGACGGGCCCGCCGTCTCGGCGACGCCGGAACGGCCGCCACCGACCGCCTCCGGACGCCGCGGGGCCCCTGGTCGGGGGCCCGGCGGGAGCCGGGCCGGTCGGGGCCGCCGCCGGAGGGGACTGGCGGCGGCCCCGACCGGGGTCAGGCGGTGGCGGAGCAGGTCAGCACCGGCGTGCCGGCGCTGCCCGAGCCGATGAACCCGAAGGTGGTGCTGGCCCCGGCGCCGAGCGTGCCGTTGAAGGACACGTTCGTCGCGGTCACCGTGCCACCACTGGTGGTCAGGTTGGCGTTCCAACCCTGGTTGATCTGCTGGCCGCTGGGCAGCGACCAGGTGACCCGCCAGCCACGGATCGCGGCGCCGGCGGTCACCTTGACCTCACCCTGGAAGCCGCCGCTCCAGGAGGAGACCAGGGTGTAGCTGGCGGAGCAGCCGTTCCCGGCGGGCGGCGGAGTGGTCGGCGGCGGCGTGGTGGGCGGCGGGGTGGTCGGCGGGGGCGTGGTCGGGGGCGGGGTGGTGGGCGCAGGCGTGGTCGGGGGAGCGGTGGTCCCGCCGAAGTTGACGTCACTGCACAGGTAGTACGACTGGTCCAGGTGGCTGGCCTGCCAGACGGTGTAGACGATGTGCCGGCCGGTGCGGCCCGGCGCGTTGGCGGGGATGTTGATCTCGACACCCTCGGGAACCTTCTGCCACTGCGAGGCAGGGGTGTTGCCGATCTGGCCGACGAGCTCCAGGTCACTCCAGGCGAGCGGCTTGTTCAGCGCGTCGAAGCCCTGCTTGGTGGCGTACACCCGGATGTAGTCGGCGCCGTGGCTGGCCTGGTCGAAGAACCGGATCCGGAAGCTGTTGCCGAGGTTCGTGGTCTGCCACGCCCCGACCGTGTCGAGGGCGTTGTACCGGCCGTTCTGCGTGCGGCCGCCGGAGCAGAGCTGGCCGTCCGGGATCGCGCCCTGGTGGTTACCGGCGACCCCCTCGCGGAACAGGCCGTTCCAGTTCCACATGGCCTGCGGGTCGGCCTGCCAGGCCTGCCAGCACATCGGGTCCTCGGTGGCCATCCGGGGGTCGTTGAAGTTGCTGCCCCAGCGCTGCCAGCAACCGTAGTTGCGGGAGGCGGGGTCGAGGACGTTGCCGTGGGCGGAGGCGGGGTTCGTCAACGCCGTGGACAGCAGCAGCACGGCTGTCGCGGCGACGGCGAACAGCCCCGCCACGAACGGTGTGCGACGGGTGCGCAAGAGGGTGGACATGAGCCTTCCAGGGGAAGAGTTCGGACTGACGACGTCCGGTCGGGAGTTGCCCTCTCCCGCGCCGACTGCGTGGCTCCCGCGGCGGCTCTGCTGCGCAGATTGCCACTTCTATCGTCTTCTGTCAATCCCTGTCTGGCCTGCTCCGGCGGGTCGACGTGCCGCTCAGGGGGTGGGGTCGCGGCGCATCGGCGTGTGCGGGATGCCGTCCTCGACGTACTCCGGGCCGCTGGCGGTGAACCCGTGCCGGGCGTAGAAGTCGACCAGGTACGACTGCGCCTCCAGCACGCACGGCCGGCGGCCGACCACGGCCAGCGCCTCGTGCATCAGCCGGCCCGCGTGTCCGCCGCGGCGCGCCGTCGGGGCGACCACCACCCGGCCGATCCGTTCCACCCCGCCGGGGTCGGCCAGGATCCGCAGGTACGCGAGGACGGCGCCGTCCTCGGTCAGCCACAGGTGGCGGGTACCGGGCTCGACGTCCCGCCCGTCGAGTTCCGGGTACGGGCAGCGCTGCTCCACCACGAACACGTCGATCCGCAGTTTCAGCAGGTCGTGGAAGGTCCTGGGGGGCAGGTCGAGGAACGAGGCGACCCGGACCTCGGTGGCGCGTGGCAGCATCCCGCGATGGTAGGCCGTCCCGCTGCCCGCTGCCCGCTGCCCGCTGCCCGCTGCCCGCTGCCCGCTGCCGGACGGGGGTTGGCGCGTCGTCGCGGGCGGGTCGCGCGTTGGGCCAGGTGAACGACCCCCGAGTGGTGGGAGGACCGGCGTGATCAAGCGCAGCAAGCTCTTCGGTAACCAGACCCGGGTCACCTTCTGCCTGCCCCGGGACGTCCCGCCCGGGACGGTGAGCGTGGTCGGCTCGTTCAACGACTGGCAGCCCGGACGGCACGAGCTGGTCGGCCGCCGTGACGGCACCCGTACGGTCACCGTCAAGCTGCGGCCGGGGGAGTACCACTTCCGGTACCTGGCCACCGGCGGCGTGTGGCTCGACGACGACCAGGCCGACGGGATCGACGAGCGGGGCAGCCGGCTGCGGCTCTGACGACGGACGGGCGGCCGGCCTCGGCGCTGCCGGTGGACGGGCCGCCGGCAGCGGCGCTGCTGCCGGTGGACGAGGTCAGTCCGGGGTCGGCTCCAGCCGGATGGAGACCGAGTTGACGCAGTGCCGGGTGTCCTTCGGGGTGAACCTCTCGCCGTGGAAGACGTGCCCCAGGTGGCTGTCGCAGCGGGCGCAGCGGATCTCGGTGCGCCGCATGCCGAGGCTGTCGTCGTCGATCTCCCGTACCGCCCCGGGCAGCGCGTCGTCGAAGCTCGGCCAGCCGCAGTGCGAGTCGAACTTGGTGTCGCTGGAGAACAGCCGCGCCCCGCAGGCCCGGCAGTGGTAGACGCCCCGCGTCTTGGTGTCGACGTACTCGCCGGTCCACGCGCGCTCGGTGCCGGCCTGCCGCAGCACCCGGAACTCCTCCGGGGTCAGCCGGACCCGCCACTCGTCCTCGGTGCGGGGCAGTTCGTTGTCGGAAAGACTCACCCGTCAACGGTACGCCGGGTGTCACCCGGCTGGCATATGGTCGCGGAATGGGTGGCACCAGCAAGGCCGTCGAGGTCGAGGTCGCCGGGCGCGCGGTCCGGTTGAGCAGCCCGGACCGGGTGATCTATCCGGGCCCCGGGTTCACCAAGGCGGACGTCTTCCACTACTACCTCGCGGTCGGCGACGGCATCATGCGGGCGTTGCGGCGTCGCCCGACGACGCTGCAACGCTTCCCCGACGGCGTCGAGGGGGAGATGTTCTTCCAGAAGCGGGTGCCGTCCCGGGGCGTCCCGCCCTGGGTCGAGACCGCCCGGATCGAGTTCCCCAGCGGGCGTGGCGCCGACGAGCTCTGCCCGGCCGACCTGGCGCACGTGGCGTGGGCCGCCCAGATGGGGACGATCGTGTTCCACCCGTGGCCGGTGCGCTCCGCCGACGTGGACCGCCCCGACGAGCTGCGGATCGACCTGGATCCGCAGCCGGGCACCGACTTCGCCGACGCGGTGACCGCCGCCGGTGAGCTGCGTGCCCTCCTCGACGAGTTGGGCGTCACCGGCTGGCCGAAGACCTCCGGCGGCCGGGGGGTGCACGTCTATCTGCGCATCGCCCCGCGCTGGACGTTCACCGAGGTGCGTCGGGCGACCATCGCGCTGGCCCGGGAGCTGGAGCGTCGCCGCCCCGACCTGATCACCACAGCGTGGTGGAAGGAGCAGCGCGGGGCGCACGTCTTCGTCGACTACAACCAGATGGCCCGGGACCGGACGATCGCCTGCGCGTACTCGCTGCGGGCCAACGCGCGGGCCACCGTCTCCACCCCGGTGGAGTGGGACGAGCTGCCCGACGTCGACCCGGACGACCTCCACCTGGGCAGCGTGCCGGCCCGGCTGGCCGAGCGCGGCGACCCGCACGCCGGCATCGACGACGACCCGTGGGACATCACCCCCCTGCTGGACTGGGCCGACCGGGACGACGCCGCCGGCTCGGGTGACCTGCCGTACCCGCCGGACCATCCGAAGATGCCCGGCGAACCGAAGCGGGTGCAGCCGTCCCGGGCCCGCCCGGAGAACGCCTGAAGTCCACCTGTCGGGAAAATCGTCCCGCATCGAGGGACGCGGCGGCTACCGTCGGGGCACCCGGAACGAGGAGGTCCCGCGATGGCCGTCACCCGCAACGTCTACACCCACGGGCACCACGAGACGGTGCTGCGCTCGCACCGCTGGCGTACCGCGGAGAACTCGGCCGGCTACCTCCTGCCGTACCTCACCCCGGAGTCGGCACTGCTCGACGTCGGCTGCGGACCCGGCACCATCACGGCCGACCTGGCCGCCCGGGTCGCCCGGGTCACCGCCGTCGAGGTGACCGGGGAGGCGCTCGGCCTGGCCCGCGCCGAGGCCCGTTCCCGGGGACGGGACGACATCGAGTTCCGGGTCGCCGACGTGCACGCGCTCGACCTGCCCGACGCCACGTACGACGTGGTCCACGCCCATCAGGTGCTCCAGCACGTCGCCGACCCGGTCCGGGCGTTGGGCGAGATGCGCCGGGTGTGCCGGCCCGGCGGGGTCGTCGCCGCCCGGGACAGCGACTACGCCGCGTTCACCTGGTACCCCCGGGTGCCGGCGCTGGACGACTGGCTCGCCCTCTACCAGCGGGCCGCCCGCGCCAACGGCGGTGAGCCCGACGCCGGCCGGCGGCTGCTGTCCTGGGCCCGGGCCGCCGGTTTCACCGAGGTCACCGCGACCGCGAGCACCTGGTGCTTCGCCACCGGGCAGGACCGGCAGTGGTGGGGCGGCATGTGGGCCGACCGGATCCGCCGCTCGGCGCTGGCCGACCAGGCGCTGGCCACCGGCCTGGCCACCCCGGCGGACCTGGCCCGGCTCTCCGACGGCTGGCGCGAGTGGGCCGCCGCCGACGACGGCTGGTTCGCCATCCTG
The DNA here is from genome assembly GCF_027497255.1 of Micromonospora sp. WMMD882. Taxonomy (NCBI): domain Bacteria; kingdom Bacillati; phylum Actinomycetota; class Actinomycetes; order Micromonosporales; family Micromonosporaceae; genus Micromonospora; species Micromonospora sp. WMMD882. Next base: position 2,604,006 of record NZ_CP114903.1, on the reverse strand, counting down.
CACGGCGAGATCCTCTGCCGCGCCTGACCGACCCTGTCCCGCGAACCCGGTCAGCCCTTCCGACCCGCGGCCGGTCGGGCCTCCCGACCTGTGTCCGGCCGGACCGGTCGACGTCAGCGGTCGTCGGGCAGCGCCCCGGCGACCGCGACCAGCACGCAGCCGAGCAGCGCCAGCGCGGTGCCCGCGCCCGGCCGGGCCGAGGTCATGCCGTCCTCCTGGCGGTACGGGTCGTTCGCCACGAAGTACCAGACCACCAGGGTCGAGCTGCCGCAGCCCAGCGTGGTGGCGATCGACCAGCCCCGGCTCGCCTCCCGCCACGGCCGCCGGGCCGACCCGACGCGCAGCAGCGACGGCACCGCCAGCAGGGCCCCGACCAGCGCGACGGGCGCCGTCACGAAGGCCAGGTCCAGGCTGGTGTCCACCTCCACCCGGTTCGGGTACTCACGTCGCCAGGCCGGTAGCAGGACCGCGACGGCGACGGTCGCCCAGCCGACGGCCAGCAGGAGCACGCCGAGCCGACGCCAGCGCGCCGACCGCCCCGGCGTCCCGCCACCGAACGTGCCGCCACCGAGCGTGTGGGCCCGGCCGGCGTCGCCGCTGGCCGGGCGGGTGGGCGCCGACCAGATGCCGACCAGGCAGGCCAGCAGCGCGCCGGCGGCGGCCAGCAGGGCCGGGCCGGGTTGGCTGGAGACCAGCGTCCGCTCGTCGTCGAACGGCCCCTCGACGGTCCCGGTCAGCGTCACCGCGAGCGCCCCGAGGGCGACCGTGAGGACGGCCGCGAACGCGGTGCCGGCCTGCCGGAGCCGCTGCTGCGCCCGCCCGGCCGCCAACGCCGCCGCCTGGGTGAGCACCAGCAGCGTGGCGCTGCCCGTCAGCCAACCGGCGGCGGCCGGCCCGACCGCCCCGACCTGCTGCTCCATGCTGCCGGTGAGCACCGGGTCACCGCCCAGGGCGCGCCAGCGGGTGGACAAGGCGACGGCCACCAGCGTGGCGGCGACCGCCAACCAGACGATCGGCGGAACACGTGCCGTCCACGCCGCCGGTGCCAGTCGCCTCCGCCGGGCCATGCGCAGAATCTAGTGCAGCGGCGGGCGCCGCGGCAGGGCCGCGTCGGCGGCCGGCGCGACTGCCGGTGGCCGGCGCGGTGGTGGCGCGCGCGACTGCCGGTGGCCGGCGCGGTGGTGGCGTCCGTCAACGCGCCGGACAGCGCAGCCCCTCCCGGGGCACCGTCAGGTCGACCAGGTAGGCGTCGACCGCCTCGGTGACGCAGGCGGTCTGCGGATACGCCGTGTGGCCCTCGCCGTCCCAGGTGAGCACCCGACCCACGCCCAGCATCCCGGCCAGCGCCGGGGTCTGCTCGTACGGGGTGGCCGGGTCCCCGGTGGTGCCCACGACCAGGATCGGCGGCGCGCCGTCGGCCCGGCCCGTCGGGTACGGGTCGGGCCGTCCGGGCCACTCGACGCAGGTCAGCATCCCCACCGCCAACGCCGGACCGAACAGCGGGTACGTGCCGCGCCACCGCGACTGCAACTCCCGGACCCGCTGCCGGCTCGGCTTCTCGTCCTCGTCGGCGCAGTTGATCGCCAGGTTGGCGTCGAAGAGGTTCGAGTAGGCGCCGTCCGGACGCCGCCCGGTGTACGCGTCGGCGAGACGGAACACGTCGGCCGGGTCGCCGTCGGCCAACCGGTCCACCGCCCGGGCCAGCTCCTGCCAGCCCTGCTCGGTGTAGAGCGACGAGACGACCGCGTAGAAGACCCAGCCGGAGGTGGCCTCCCGGCCGTCCGCGCCCCGTACCGGGGAGACCCGTGCCCGGTCGATCGCCGAGGTCACCGCGGCCCGCGCGTCCGGGGCGACCGGGCAGCGGTCGGCGTGGTCGGCGCACCACCGGACGAAGTTGTCGAAGGCCCGTTCGAAGCCCCGCGCCTGGCTCTCCGAGGCGGCCACCACCCCCTGCCGGGGGTCCACCGCCCCGTCGAACACGAACGCGCGCACCCGCTGCGGGTAGAGCTGGGCGTAGACCGCGCCGAGCAGGCTGCCGTACGAGTAGCCGAGGTAGGTGAGCTTCTCGTCGCCGACGGCGGCCCGCACCGCGTCCATGTCCCGGGCGGCCTGCTCGGTGCCGTAGAGCGGGAGCTGGTCGCCGTACCTGGTGCCGCAGGAGCGGCCGATCCGCTGGTTGAGCGCGACCAGCCCGTCGAAGGCGGCGGCGGACTCCGGGTCGGGGTCGTAGCCGAAGCTGTCGTCCAGCTCGGCGTCGGAGACACACTCGACCGGGCTGGACCGGGACACCCCGCGCGGATCGAAGCCGACGATGTCGAAGCGTTCGGTGACGGTCGCCGGCAGGCCGCCGAACTGCGCGCCAAGGGAGAGGTGGACGGCGGTGTCGACGCCCGAGCCGCCCGGCCCGCCCGGATTGACCACCAGCGACCCGATCCGGTCGCGCTGCTTCATGGACCGGGCCCGCAGCAAGGCGATCTCGAACGTCTCGCCGCTGCCTGGGCCGGCCGTCGCGGCCCGGCCGTCGTCGCCCCACCGCCGGGGTACGGAGATCCGCGCGCACTCGTACCGCATGTCCGGCCCGCGCCGCCCGGCGATCTCCTCGGCCGCCTCCGGGCAGGCCCGCCACCGCGGGGTCCCGCCCGGCGGGGCGGCCGGCGACGCGTCGCCGTCGCCCGCCCGGGGTGTGGCGCCCGGCGACGTGCAACCGGCGACGGCCAGCGTCACCACGACCAGCCCGACCAGTGCCGGCCAGCTCAGTGCCGGCCAGCTCAGGGTCAGGGCCGGCGAACTCCCGGCCCGGCCGGGCGCGACGGACCGGCCCGGCCCGCGCCGGCCGGGTCGGGACAGGACAGAAAATCGGCGCACGGCTGCCTCCGGTCTCGGTCGGTCCGCCCGGCCGACGGTCCCGGAGGGACGTGCCGGCGGACGGGTGGGGCGGTCGGCCCCGGGTCGGACGGGTGCGGCGGTCAGCCTCCGGCGGTCGGCGTCGGATCACCCCGGAGCACCTGGTCCACGTCGAAGCGGACCGGCCGCTCCAACTGGTCGTAGCCGCACGAACGCGGATCCCGGTCCGGCCGCCAGCGGACGAACTGGGCGGTGTGCCGGAACCGGTCGCCCTCCATGGCGTCGTAGCCGACCTCGACCACCAGCTCCGGGCGCAGCGGCTCCCATTCGAGGTTCTTGCCGCCGGTCCACCGGCTCACCCCGCCCGGGATGCGCTGGCCGCGCTCGTGGTCGCCGTGCGCCCAGGGATGCTCGCCGCCGACGTCCCGGTACGGCGCCAACTCGGTCAGCAGCTCGGCCCGGCGGGCCATGGTGAACGAGGCGCACACCCCGACGTGGTGCAGCGTGCCCTCGGCGTCGTGGAGGCCGAGCAGCAGCGAGCCGACCACCGGGCCGGACTTGTGCCAGCGGAAGCCGGCCACCACGGCGTCGGCCGTCCGGGCGTGCTTGACCTTGGACATCAACCGTTTGCCCGGCTCGTACGGCAGGTCGGCCGGCTTGGCGATCAGCCCGTCCAGCCCGGCGCCCTCGAAGATGTCGAACCACCGGCGGGCGGTGTCCACGTCGGTGGTGACCGGGGTGACGTGCACCGGTGGCCGGACCCCGGCCAGCGCCTCGACCAGCCGGGCCCGCCGCCGCGGGTACGGCTGGTCGAGCAGGCTCTCGTCGCCGAGCGCGAGCAGGTCGAAGGCCACGAAGTCGGCCGGGGTGGTCTCGGCGAGCAGCTTCACCCGGGAGGCCGCCGGGTGGATCCGCTGGGCGAGCAGGTCGAAGTCGAGGCGCGGCTGCCCGTCCGGGCCGTCCCGCCGGATCACGACCAGCTCGCCGTCGACCGCGCACCGCGCCGGCAACTGGCGGCGGGCCTGGGCGATCACCTCGGGGAAGTACCGGGTCAGCGTCTTGCCGCCCCGGCTGGCCAGCTCGACCTCGTCGCCGTCGCGCAGCACGATGCAGCGGAAGCCGTCCCACTTGGGCTCGTAGGTCATCCCCGGGCCGGTGGGGATCCGGGGGACGCTCCTGGCCAGCATCGGCTCGATCGAGGCACTCAGCGGCAGCTCCACGGCGACCAGTCAACCAGACCGCGCCGACCCGGTGAGGCACATCACCCGGCGCGTTCCGGGCCCGGTGCCCCGGCCCGGGTCGGCCCGTCCCCGGTGACCGGTCCGCCGGACCGCGGGTCGGAGCTACCGTCACCGGGTGCGCGAGTGGGTCTGCGACTGTTGTGGGCGCTGGCGGGTCAGCGTGGAGCTGATCCGGGGCCGCCACCGGTACCGGCTCGTGCGCCGTTACCGGCCGGAGTTCGGCGGCGGCAAGGACGTGCTCGGCGAGGTCGGTTCCGTGGCCGAGCTCTCCGACCTGCTGACCCGACTCACCCCGCTCACCCTGGCCGACCTGCGCGAGGCCCGCTGAGCGTCCCTGTCCCGCGAGGGGTCGGCGGACCGCGCCTACGACGGGCCTCCGGGGCAGCCCGCCCCGCGCAGGGATCAGGCTTGACCGCCCGGAGCAGGGTGGGCTGCCCCGGAAGCCCCGGCCACCCGTACCGGACACGCTGGTCCGTGCCGTGCCGTGCCGTGCCGTGCCGTGCCGTGCCGCGCCGGACCGGCTGGCTCCGGTCGTACGCTTGCCCGGTCCGCGCCGATCCCGGGAGGCCGCCGTGTCGTTGACGTACCCGCACGTGGGGGCCACCCGCGACGGCGAGCTGCCGGCCGGCTGGCGGCACGTACGGCGCCGGGTCCGGCTGCCCGACGGCTGTTTCGCCGTCGCGGGCGCGGCGGTGCTGACCTGGCGGCTGCACCGCGCCGCCGGGGTACGGATCACCGCCGACGCGCCCCGGGCCGCTCCCGGCGTCCGCGTCACGTCCGGGCTCGGCGTCGGCCCGGCGCGCCTGCTGGCGCCCTGCGAGGTGGTCTGGGCGGTCGACGACGACCGGCGGGCCGGATTCGGGTACGGCACGCTGCCCGGTCACCCGGCCCGGGGCGAGGAGGCGTTCGTGGTGGAACGCGACGACGCCGGCCGGGTGTGGTTCGAGGTCCGCGCGTTCAGCCGTCCGGACCGCTGGCTGATGCGGGCCGCCGGCCCCGCCGCCCGACTCTTCCAGCACGCCTACGCCCACCGCCTCGCCCGCACCCTCCGCCGCCTCTGCGCCCGCGCCCCGTCAGCCCCACCGCCCTCGCCGCGGTGAGCGGGAGCCTCCGGCGCCGATCGCGCCGACGGCGGAAGCTCCTCACCGGGCGGGGCTCAGAAGGCGGCGAAGGAGCGCAGGGGTAGGCGGGGGCCGTGGCGGGGGGCCTGCACGCCGCTGGCGGCCAGCAGCACGCAGACCCGGCCCCGGTGCCCACGGAACGGCTCCAGCAGGGCCAGCATCCGGGCGTCGTCGGCCCGTGGCTCACCCGCGAGGGCCCAGGCCACCGTGTTCGGCACGTGGTAGTCGCCGACGCTCACCGCGTCCGGGTCGCCGTACGCGGCGCGGACCACCTCGGCGGCGGTCCACGGACCGATGCCGGGTACGGCGGTCATCCGGCGGGTCGCCTCGGCGGCGTCGGCGCTGCGGTCCAGGCGGTCGGCGAGCGCGGCGACCCGGCGCAGCGTCTCGGCCCGCCGCTGCTCGACGCCGAACGGGTGGAACACCCAGTACGGCGTGGCGGCCACCGCCGCCGGGTCGGGCGGCAGCAGCAGGGCCGGCGTCGGCCCGGGCGCCGGCTCGGCGAAGTGCCGCACCATCGCCGCGTACCCCCGGTAGGCCTCCGTGCCGGTGACCTTCTGCTCCAGCACCGCCCGCAGCAGGTGCCGGAAGACCAGGCCGGTGGCGGGCATCCGCAGTCCCCGGTGCCGTTCGGCGAGCCGGGCCACCACCGGGTGACCCGCGGCCAGCGCGGCGAAGCCGGTCACGTCGTCGCGTAGCCCGGCGATCGCGTCGGCCCGGTCGAGCGCCCAGGCGGCCCCCGGTCCGTACCCCTCGGCGCGCAGGTCGCCGCCGTCGCGGCGCAGGGCGAGGGTGGCCGGGCCGGCCGGGGTACGGGCCGCCCACCAGAACGTGCCGGCGGTGATCCGGGCGCACGGGTCGTGCCGGCTGAACGTCAGCGCGCGCAGCGTGTCGGCGAGCCGGTGCTCCGGCGGTGGGCGCAGCATCCGGATCGCGGTCACCGGGACACTCTGCCACGCCTGCCGCCTCGGGCGGATCCCCTGGTCGGACGGGTGGACCGCGGCGTCGACCCGGAGGTCGACGCCGCGGCCGGGACGACGGCGTTGCCGGTGCGCCGCGTCCCCGTCGGGGAGGGTGGTCGGGCCGGCGCCCCGCCGCCGGCCCGACCACCCGGAACGGGTGGCGGTGGGGACCGCGCCACCCGCGGCCGGGGGTCAGTAGGAGTAGTCGGAGCCGCCGCTGGCGTCGTCGTCGGCGGGCGGGGCGACCGGCTCGGGGGTGCCCTTCGGCAGGCAGCTCAGGTTCTTCTTACCGTCCGGCTGGACCACGAACCAGGTGCCGCTGACGCCCTGACCCTTCCACTGGCCGGGCTTCTTGTCGCCGATGTACCGGTACAGCGGCCAGCCGCCCAGGGTGAGCTGCTTGGCGCCGTCGTCCCGGGTGATCGTGCCGACCTTGTCGTCGGAGACGCCGTCGAGGGCCGGGTCGCCGTCGGTCAGCGCGGGCGGCCAGATCTCGGCGCACTTGTCCACGCAGTTCGAGGCCGGCGGGTCGGCGGTGTCCTTGTCGAAGCGGTACAGAATCCAGCCGTCCTCGTCGGTGACGACCTCGCCCATCTTGGCGACCTTCTTGCCGTTCAGCTCCTCGGTCAGGTCGACGTCGCTCGGCGCGTCCCTGGGCGCGGGCGAGGCCTCCGGTCCGCCCGTCGCGCTGGGCTCGGCGGCGGCGACCGGGATCGGCGCCGCCTCGTCGGATTCCGGCCCGCCGTAGCCGGCCGGAGCGCAGGCGGTGAGTGCGACCAGGGTGCCGGCGGCGATGACCGTCCGCTTCATGAGTGCCACGTGCCCTCCTCGTTTCTGCCAGTTCACCGGGGAGTACGGAAACGACGCCTGTCAAGGTTGAACGTGCTGGCGTGGGCAATTTCACGGCGTTACGTTGAACCGTTCCCCGGAGTGGTCCGTAACGGGGAAAGGCGATTCTCCGCGCACACGACCGATCGGCATCGGACAATGTGTCCGATGCCGGAGTCGACGTGCGGAGTCGGTCAGAGCGGGACGGTCACCAACGCGGTGGCCACCCCGGCGGCGTCCACCGACTGCACCTGCGCCCGCCTGATCTGGTCCCGGGGCGTCGCGGTGTTCGCCTGCAACCGCAGCGGCACCGAGTTCGCGTTGGTGCCGTACCCCCCGGCCGGCACCGACCAGGAGCTGACCACCTCGGTGCCGCCGTCGGCCCGGACCAGCACCAGCCGGCACTTGCGCGGGCCGGGCAGCCGGGACAACTGGAAGGCGACCTGGGTGCCGAACGGCTCGGCGGCCAGGATCAGATCCGCCCGTACCCCGGTGGCCTGGTCGGTCTCGGAGACCGTCTCGCCGACGATCTCGTCCGGGCCACCCAACCCGCCCAGGTCCGGCCGGGTCGGCTGCGACGGCACGGCGGTCGTCGGCAGCGCCACCGGCGGACCGGCCGGCTCCCCGCCACCGACCACCGTGATCCCGACGCCGGTGAGCACGCTGAACGCCACCACCGCCGCCGCGGTGGCCAGCACCTGGCGGAACCGGGCGCGACGCCGGTCGGCCCGCACCGCCGCCAGGGTGCGGTCCAGCAGCGCCGGGTCGGTGGCGGTCTGCTCCACCGCGGTCATGGTGTCCCCGTCGATGCCGGAGAGCAGCCCCACCACGGGCACCATCGTCTCCAGCTCGGCGGCGCACGCCCAGCAGGTGGCCAGGTGCTCCTCGAACCGTTCGGTGTCGGCCTGGTCCAGCACGCCGAGCGCGTACGCCGCGACGTCCCAGTGGTCGGCCCGGCTCACCCTGTCACCCCCCGCTCCTGCAACGCCGTCCGCAGCGCGCGCAACGCGTAGTAGACCCGCGACTTGGCGGTGCCCAGCGGCAGCCCCAGCTCCTCCGCCGCCTCCGGCACCGTCCGCCCCCGGAAGTACGTCGCCACCAGGATCTCCCGGTGCGACTGGCTCAGCGTACGCAGCGCGTCCGCCACGGTCATCGTCCGCAGCACCTGGTCGGTGCTGTCCGACTCGGCGAACGCGGTCAGGTCCCGGTCGTACGTCTCCGCCGGCCGGGCCTGCTCGCTGCGATGCTCGTCGATGGCGATCCGTCGGGCCACCGTCACCAGCCACGGGCGCAGCGACGTCTGCCCCTGCGCGCCGAGCCGGTGCGCGTTGCGCCACGCCCGCAGCAGCGTCTCCTGCACGATGTCCTCGGCCCGCTGCCGGTCCCCACCGGTCAGTCGCATCACGAACATCAGCAACGGCCCGGCGTGCTCGGCGTAGAGCAGCCGGATCAACTGGTCGGAGTGACTGGCCTCGGTGGACCGCGCCTGGTGCCGCCCGGGGGTGGGTCGCGGCGTCACCGGCTCATCATGGCGACCGGCGGGGCGGGCGTCGACCCCGCGTGTCGACGTGGCGGACCGGGACTGGGAGCGGGCCGTCCACTTCGCCCGCACCATGTCGCCGTGCCAGCCGGCCGCCACCGCGTGCATGCAGACCTCCGGGGGTGCCTATGACATCAGCCGACCCGTGACCGGGCCGCCGGGTGGTACGCGCCGCCCCGGCGAAAGGATCAACGGCGGACGGAAAAAATTCCGGGCGGGGGTGGCGTGGAGGGGGTGGCGTCGGCGTCCCGCACCACCGCCGCGCCGCCGACGAACCGGTCCAGCTCCGCGCCGGCCAGCACCCGGCCGGGGAACCAGTCCCCGGCGGCCCGCCGGGTCAACGCCGCTACCGGCGGCTCGTCCCGGCCGGCGACCAGCACCAGGTTGCCGTACCGGCGACCACGCAGCACCCCGGCGTCACCCACCAGGCAGGCCCGGGGCAGCACCGAGCGGACCGTCGCCACCTGGGCGCGGGCGTACCGCAGCGGCGGGCCGTCGGCCAGGTTCGCCAGGTACCAGCCGCCCGGACGCAGCACCCGGGCCACCTCGGCGGCGTACTCCACCGAGGTCAGGTGGGCCGGGGTGCGGGCGCCGGCGAACACGTCGGCGACCACCAGGTCGTACGCGGCGTCCCGGGTGGACGTCAGCGTCTCGCGGGCGTCGGCGACCCGCACCCGCAGCCGGGCCTCCGCCGGCCAGGGCAGCGCCCGACGGACCAGCTCCACCAGCGCGCCGTCCACCTCGGACACCCGCTGCGTCGACCCGGGGCGGGTGGCCGCGACGTACCGGGGCAGGGTCAGCGCGCCGCCGCCCAGGTGCAGCGCCCGCAGCGGCGCGCCGGCCGGGGCGACCAGGTCGATCGCGGCGGCCAGCCGGCGCACGTACTCGAACTCCAGGTGCGTCGGGTCGGTCAGGTCGACGTGCGACTGCGGCGTGCCGTCCAGCAGCAGCGTCCACGAGCCGGCCCGGTCGGCGTCGGGCGTCAGCTCCGCCTCGCCGGTGTCGACCCGCTCGACCACCCGGTCGCCACCCCGCCGCCGCCCCATCCGCCCAGTATCCCGCCCGGGTCAGCGGGCCCGGCGGGCGGAGGCGGACAGGGCGCGGTGCAGCAGCCGGGCGTCACCGAGCAGGCTGCGCAGCCGACGCTCCAGCCCGGCGATCGGGATCAGGTTCTGCGGGGCGCGCGGGTCCTTGTACGGGGTGGAGGCGAACCGCGGCAGGGTGACCAGGGACAGGTCGGCCAGCGCGACCGCCTCGGCCGGGGTCAGGTCCGGTGAGCACTCCACCCGCACGATGCCGGCCCACGGCGCGCCCCGGGTCACCGGCAGCCGGAGATACCACGACCAACTGCCCCAGGCGGTGCCGATGCCCAGCCGGAACACCGGGCAGCGCTGCCCCGGCGTCAGCCCGGTCACCACCGCCGCCAACCGGGCGTCGAGGTACTGGCTGTGCTGCGTCTTGACGTACCCGAGGGTGCGCGGCAACTGCCGCCGGGCGCGCAGCGGACCGTCCACCACCAGCAGGTCGCCGTCGACGCGGGCGGCGTCGGAGACCTCCACCTCCAGCGCGGTCAACGGGCCCTGCACGGCGGCCGGCAGCTTGCTCAGCTCACCGCTGCCGCCGACCCGGCGCACCGGGTAGCGGACCGAGCCGGCCACCACGTCCCCGGCCGACGGGCTGGCCGTGAACAGCCCCCGGGCCACCCGCGCCCCGGCCAGCTCCGCCACGCCCCGACCCAGGTCGCAGCGGACCACCCCGGCCGCGTACGAGGCGGCGATCCCCGGGTACGACACGCCGTCCGCCTCGGCCGTCCAGACGCTGGCGTCGATCCGGCGCACCCCGTCGACCAGCAGCACGACCTCCGGGGAGCGCACGCCGACGGCCGGGCCGAGCGCCCGCCAGTCCGCCGCCGGCAGCTCGACGTCCGGGTCGACCTGGCCGCTGCTCGGGGCGGCCGGGCCGAGCGCCGACGCCTCGAACGACGCCCCGTACGCCGGATCCCACGCGTCGACGAAGAACCCGGGCCGGCTCACCGGCCGGTCCGTTCCACCCGGGCGCTGCGGGCGTCCTTGTGGACCTCGAAGCGGACCGGGATCCGCTCGGCGAGCGCCGGCACGTGGGTGACCACCCCGACCATCCGGTCGCCCCGGGCGGCCAGGCTCTCCAGGGTGGCCGCGACGGTGTCCAGGGTGGTCGCGTCGAGCGTGCCGAAGCCCTCGTCCAGCACGATCGACTCCAGGCTGGCCGCCGTGGTGGACAACCCGGCCAACTGCTCCGACAACGCCAGCGCCAGGGCCAGCGACGCCTGGAACGTCTCCCCGCCGGAGAGCGTCCGCACCCCGCGCCGCAGCCCGGCGTCGTACTGGTCGACCACGAAGAACTCGCCCTTGTCGTGCACCAGGTCGTACTGCCCGCCGGAGAGCTCCCGCAGGATCCCGGAGGCCCCGTCGACCAGCAGGTCCAACGCCTCCGCCAGCAGCCACCGCTCGAAGTTGTTGGCCCGCAGGTGACCGGCCAGCGCGCGGGCCACCCGGGCGTCGCGTTCGTGCCCGGCCCGCTGCTCACGCAGCCCGGCGGCCTGCTCCCGGCGCTCCACCAGCCGCCGGCGCGCCGCCTCGGCCCGCTCCACCGCCACCGTGGCCGCCCGGACCGGGTCGTCGTCCACCGGCAGGCCGGCGGCGGCGAAGAGCTCCCCGATCCGCTGCTGCGCCGCCTCGGCGGCCGTCTCGGCCCCGGTGACCGACCCGACCAGCCCGTCCCGGTCGGCGCGTCGCCGCGTCGACTCGCCGCCGGCCCAGCCGGCCAGCGTCGCCCAGGCGGCGGCGACGTCGTCCCGGTCGGCGACCGGCGGGCCGAACCGGGCCAGCCCGTCACGGACCGAGTCGAACTCGCGCCACGCGGCCCGCAGCCGCTCCTCGGCCGCGTCGAGGGCGGCCCGGGCCCGCCGGGCCGCGTCCCGCCCCGCCCGGACCGCGCCGGCCGCCTCGTCGAGGGCGCCCCGCAGTCGGGCGTGCTCGGCCAGGTCGTGCCGCAGCGCGTCCTCGGTGGCCGCCCCGGCGAGCTGGTCGTCCAGCTCGGCGAGCCGGCCGGTGAGCTGCTCGTGCTGGGCGCGGGCCCGCAGCAGCGTTCGCTCCAGGCCCCGGGCGGCGGCGTCGCGCTCCTGCGTGGTCCGCTTCGCGGCCTCGCTGGCCGCGCGGGCCGTCCTGCCGGCGGCGAGCGCCCGGGCCACCGCCGACCCGGCCGGCACCGCCGGCGCCCGGGGCACCACCTGCTCGCACACCGGGCAGGACGCCCCGACGACCAGGTGCGCCCGCAACGCCACCGCCTGGTCGGTGGTCTTCGCCTCCTCGTGCGCCCGGAACGCCGCCTCCAGCTCGGTTTCGGCCCGCTCAGCGGCCGCCCGGGCCTGGGCCAGCGCGTCGGTCGCCGCGTCGTGCTCGCGTTGCGCGTCGGCGACCGCGACCGCCACCGACGCCGCCTCGACGGCCAGCCGCCCGCGGTCGGCGTACGCCTTCAACAGCAGCCGCAGCGTGCTCTCGTCGCCCGCGCCGGTCACCTCGCCGCGCAGTTTCTCCTCCCGCTCCTCGGCCAACGCCACCGCCCGCGCCGCCTCGTCCACCCCGGCGCGGGCGGCGGTGACCGCCGCGGCCACCTCGGCCACCCCGGCCGGGCCGTGGACCGCGTCCAGGGCGGCCAGGTCGGCGTCCAGGGCGGCCAGCGCCGTCCGGGCCGCCGAGGCCGCCGCCCGCGCCGCGTCCCGCTCCGGTACGGCGGCGGCCACCGCGGCGGCCAGCTCGCGCGCCCGGTCCACCCCGGTCTGCGCCTGCGCCAGCGTCGCGTCGTCGACGTCGGTGAGCCCGGCGAGCACCCGGTCCACCGCCTCCAGCCCCGCCTCGGCCCGCCCGGCCCGTTCGGCGGCCCGCTTCTGCACCTGCTCGTAGACGCCGAGACCGAGCAGGTTGACCAGGATCTGCTGCCGGGTGGCCGGCCGGGCGTGCAGGAAGTCGGCGAACTGGCCCTGCGGCAGCACCACGCAACTGGTGAACTGCTCGTACGGCAGCCCGACCGCCTCCAGCACCGCCTGCTCCATCTCGGCCGGGGTGCCGGCCAGCACCTCGCCCAGATCCTCCGGGCTGAGCCCGGTGTCGAGCTTGGTCACGTCGAAACCGGCCGGCATGAGCTGCAACCCGGCGCCGGCGGTCTTGACGTTGCCCCGGCCGTCCCGGCGCACCACCCGGGTCGCCACGTACCGGTCACCGGCGGACTCGAAGACCAGCCGGACCCGGGCCTCGGCGGCGGACGGGGCGAGCGCGTTGGCCAGCCCCCGCGCGCCGCCCCACCGGGGCACCGTGCCGTAGAGGGCGAAGCAGATCGCGTCCAGCACCGTCGACTTGCCCGAGCCGGTCGGCCCGACCAGGGCGAAGAAGTCCGCGTCGGTGAAGTCGACGACGGTCTCCTCGCGGAAGACGGTGAAGCCGGCCATGTCCAGCCGCATCGGGCGCATCAGCGGTCGACCTCCTCGAACAGCTCGTCGAACAGCTCGCGCACCTCGTCGTCGGCGTGCCCCCGACTGTCCAGGTAGTCGGCGAAGAGCTGCCGGGGGGACCGGCCGGCCCGCTGGGCGGCGCGCGCCCCGCCGCCCGGGGCGGGCAGCAGCTCCGGGTCGACGCGGATCTCCAGCGCCCCCGGCAGCAGCTCCTGGACCTCCTCCCGCAGGCCGGCCCGGGGCTGCTCCCGGACGAACACCCGCAGCCACCCCTCCGGCGGGGTCGCCTCGGCCAGCTCGGCGAGGGTGCCGCGTACGGTGCGCAGCGGCACCGCCCCGGCCACCGGCACCTCCCGGACCCGGGCCGCCGCGGTGGCGGTCACCTCGACAAGGGTCACCGAGCAGACGTTCTCCTGCTCGCCGAAGTCCACCGCGATCGGGCTGCCGCTGTAGCGCACCGGGCACGGCCCGTCGACCCGCTGGGCGCGGTGCAGGTGCCCGAGCGCCACGTAGTGCGCGTTGCCCGGGAAGACGGTGGCCGGCACGGCGTACCCGAGGACGGTGTGCGCGTCCCGCTCGCCGCCGCCGACGCTCGCCCCGGTCACGGTCAGGTGCGCGGTGACCAGGTGCACCCGGTCCGGCTCGGTGAACCCCTCGGTGAGCCGGGCGACCAGCCGGCCCAGGTGGTCGGCGTACGTCTGGGTGGCCTCGGCGGCGGTCAGCTCGTACATCTCCACCGCGCGGACCGCGTACCGCTGGGAGAGGAACGGCAGCGCGGCCACCTGCCAGCGCTCGCCGTCGCGGGTGACGCCGTCGACGATCAGGTCGGCGGGGGAGTCCCGGACGCTGCCGCGCAGGGTGACGCCGGCCGCCTCGGCCCAGGGGCGCAGCGCGTCCAGGGCCGGGCCGTTGTCGTGGTTGCCGCCGATGGCGACCACGTCCGCGCCGGTGCGTCGCAGCGCGGTCAACGCCCGGGTGACCAGCCGGGTGGCCTCCGGCGTGGGCGCCCCGCTGTCGTAGAGGTCACCGGCGACGATCACCAGGTCGGGCTGCTCCTGGCGGGCGATCTCGATCACCTGGGCGAGGACCTGCTTGTGCTCCTCGGCCCGGGACCGCCCCTTGAGCACCTTGCCGACGTGCCAGTCGGAGGTGTGCAGGATCTTCACAGGTGGTTACCCCCTAGAACGGGATGTCGTCGTCGGCGCCGCCGGAGCCGACCACCGCGAACGGGTCGGCCGCCTGGGTGATCGACCGGAGCGTCTCCGACGGGGCGCGACCGGCCTCGGAGACCCGGGTCGCCCAGGCCGGGAAGGGGAACTCCAGGCAGAGCGGCACCGGGATGTCCGGCTGGTTGACGAACATGGTGCCCGGCTTGGCCAGCAGCGCCCGCTGCCGCTGGGCGGGCGGGAGGAAGCCGTACTCCGGGCGGGACGCCTCGGCCGGGTCGAGCCGACCCACCACCCGGATCGCCGAGTTGGTGACGATCCGGCGTTCCACCTCGCTCGCCGTCTGCTGCGCGCCGACCAGGATCACCCCCAGCGAGCGGCCCCGCTCGGCGATGTCCAGCAGGACCTCCTTGATCGGGGACGAGCCCTCCCGGGGGGCGTACTTGTTCAGCTCGTCGAGGACGACGAAGAGCAGCGGCTTGGCGGTGCCGGCCTTCTCCTTGCGCTCGAACTCGCCGCGCAGCGTCACGCCCACCACGAACCGCTGCGCCCGGTCCGGCAGGTTGTGCAGGTCGACCACGGTGACCTGGGCGCTCTCCGCCGTGTTGATCGAGTGCGGGCGGCGGGTGGCCAGGTCGCCGCGGATCAGCCGGGACAGGTCCTTCTTGCTGCCGATCAGCCGGCGGGCGAACGCGTTGACCGTGCCCAGGCCGACCGCGCTGCCCGCCCAGTCGCCCCGGGTCTCGTCGTCGTTGAGCTGCTCGACGACGTGGTCGACCAGGTCGGCGTACGAGCCGAGCCGCACCCCGTCGACGCTCACCCCGCCGTCGGCCGGCTGGGCGTACCGGGCCAGGTGGGCGGTGACCGAGTGCACCACCATCGTGTACTGCTGGCGTTCGTCGTCGGCGTCGGCGAACACGTACGGCAGCAGCCGCTCGGCGCAGAACTCGCTCAACGTCCAGTAGAAGCTGTCCACGCCGGTCAGCCGGCTGCTCACGTCCGGGGTGCCGGAGGCGTCACCGGGCCGCGGCGGGGCGTACACCCGCACGTCCGGGAACGCCCCGGCGGCCAGCCCGAGCTTCGCGTACGCGGCCCGGGTCGCGTCGTCGAGACGGGTGTTGGGGTGGTCGAGGAAGAGGAGGTCCTCGCCCTTGACGTTGAAGATCAGCGCCTTGGCGTTGACCGCGTCACCGCCGAGCACCCCGGAGCGGAACACCGAGTAGAGCAGGAACGTGGCGAAGCTGGTCTTGGTCGCCACCCCGGAGATGCCGGAGATCGACACGTGCGCGCCCCGGCTGCCGTCGAGGAAGTCGGCGTTGAGGTAGACCGGCACCCCGTCCCGGCCGGTGCCCATCGGGATGCGGCGTTCCATCCGGTCGAAGTGCAGCGCCCGGGCCCGGGCGTCGCCCTCGGCCCGGCACACCACCGCGCCGGGGGTGGGCGGCACGTACAGCTCCGGGTCGACCCGGGTGGTGGTGATCTCGGCGGCCTCCTGCACCATCGCCGGCAGGGTGCCGTCGGCGATGGCGAACACGTCCGAGTCGAACTGGGCGCCCTCGTGCCGGGCGCGCACCTGGGTCACCACCCCGGCGATGGTCACCGGCTCCCGGTCGGGCAGGTCGCGGCGGGTCACCACCACGTCGTCGAGTTGCAGGTAGCTGTCGGCGGAGACCGCGGTCCAGAAGGTCAGCGGGGTGGCGTCGGCGGTGCCGAGCACCCGCCCGACCTCCTCACCGGGGACGTCGAGGGCGTCGGGGGCCGCCGGGCCGTCGGTCATCGTCGGACTCCGCTGCGTGGTCGCTCGTCTCGCTCAGGGCACACGTGCTGCATCCTGCCTCAGCGGTACGACAGGTCGCCAGGCGACGCGGCGCGGGGAGCGCCGCCGGTGACCCTCGGGGTCGACGCGGGGGCGTACGGTCACCGCCGCCGCGCGGGCGCCGACGGCGGACCGGAGCGGGGACAGGTCTGCCGGACCCGGTGACCCCGGCCCCGGCGCGGGGCGTGGCGGGTCAGTCCCGGGCGTGGCGCAGCATCAGCACGCCGTCGGCGGTGGCCAGCACGTGCCGCAGCGGCAGGCCCCGGGGCGGGCTGGGCGCTCCGGTGGTGATCCGGCCCGGGCCGGGGCCGGCGAGCAGGGGCGCGACGGTGAGGCAGACCTCGTCCACCAGGTCGGCGGCGGTGAGCGCGCCGAACAGCCGCGGTCCGCCCTCGCAGAGCAGTTGGGTCAGGCCACGCCGGCGCAGCCCCGCCAGGCCGGCGGCCAGGTCGACCCGGTCCGGGCCCGTCCGTACCACGTCGGCGACGTCGGTCAGGCCGGTCGGCGCGGCGGCGTCGTCGCGGGTCAGCACCACCGGCCGGACCGGGGCGTCGGCGAAGGCGGCCTGCGCCGGGTCGAGCCGCAGCGAGTCGGAGACCACGACCAGGGTGGGGTACTCGGCGAGCCCGTGCTCCCGTCGCCAGGCCCGCCGGGCCGGGTCGAGGCGGATCGCCCGGTAGCCCTCGTGCCGCAGGGTGCCGGCGCCCACCACCAGCGCGTCGCAGAGCATCCGGAGCAGCCCGAAGACCCGCTTGTCCGGCTCGCCGGAGAGGCCGGCGGAGTAGTCGTCCAGGGTGACCGCGCCGTCCAGGCTGGTCACGAAGTTGACCCGCAGGCGTGGTCGGTCGGCGCGGCCGTACAGGGCGGTGAGCGCGGCGTCGTCAAGCGGACCGTCGCCGGGGCCGGGCCACGCGCGGTGGATCGGGACGCGGACGCTCATTCGCTCGCCGGACCGGTGACCGGAGGGGTCGGTCCGGGGGTACGGTGCTGACAGTCGCACCAGTTGCGGCCCGGGCAGTCACCGTGCCGTTTCGCCCGACACGCTCGGCAGATCATGGTGGCAGCCTATGCCCCGGGAGGATGGGACAGCATGTCGCGCCAGATCTTCCAGTTGCAGATCTCGCTGGCCGGGGTACGTCCGTCGGTCTGGCGGCGGGTGCTGGTCCCCGGCGGGTACACCCTGGACCGGTTGCACCGCGTCGTGCAGTACGCGGTGGGCTGGCAGGATTACCACCTGCACTCGTTCGAGATCGACGGGGTGCAGTACGGCGTCCCGGACCCGGTGGGTGAGCTGCCGCTGCGCGACGAGCTGGACACCCGGCTCGACGCCGTGGTCGGCAAGGGCAGCCGGTTCCACTACACCTACGACTTCGGCGACTGGTGGGAGCACGACCTCCTGGTGGAGGACGTGCTGACCGCCGATCCGGAGGGGCGTTATCCGAGCTGCCTGGACGGCGAGCGGGCCGGCCCGCCGGAGGAGGTCGGCGGTCCCGCGGGTTACCGGCTGCTGCTCGCCGCGCTCGCCGATCCGTTCCACCCGGAGCACGAGGCGATGCGGGACTGGCTCGGTCGACCGTTCGACCCGGAGGTCTTCGAGCCCCGGCGCGTCTCCACGCTGCTGCGCCGCCTCTGCTGAGGGCGCGCCCGGTCCGGCCGGGAAACCGACCCCGCGCCGCCGTGGGCTTCCCGGTTTCTGGTCTTCCCGACGGGTCGCTTTCCCGTGTCGTGGCATTCCCGTGGTGCGGTTGTCGGCCGGGTGGTCTTCCCGCAAGTTGCCCCTCCGTAATCAGGTAGCGGCGACGAAACGGCAGAAAAAGGACGATCGGGCCGAGTGAAACGGCTTTCGCGGTAACGATATGGGAACGCTCCCACGATCTATTGACACGCCCGTTACCCGACGGCAATCTCATGGGAGCGCTCCCGAGGAGCGCCCCCACCACAAAAGCCTCACCACCGAAAAGAGGGGTCCGGAATGAGCCTCACACTCCACCGTCGGCGGTTCGCGGCGATCGCGCTCGCGTCCGTCGCGGTGATCGCCACCGCTACCGCCTGTGGCGGTGACGACTCGTCGGACAGCGGCAGCTCCGACGGTCCGATCACCCTCACCGTCGACGTCTTCGGCGACCAGGGATTCGGCTACGAAGAGCTCTACAAGCAGTACGAGTCCGAGAACCCGAACGTGAAGATCCAGGAGCGCGGCAAGGGCCTCGGTCTGGGTGACCACAACACCCGACTTACCCAGCAGATCACCGCCGGCTCCGGCGCCGGTGACGTCGTCGCCCTCGAAGAGGGCACGATCGTGCAGTTCTACGCCCAGGCCGACAAGTTCGTGAACCTGGCCGACCACGGCGCGAACGACCTCAAGGGCAACTTCCTGCCGTGGAAGTGGGAGCAGGGCAGCACCCCCGACGGCAAGGTGCTCGGCCTCGGCACCGACGTCGGCTCGATGGCGCTGTGCTACCGCAAGGACCTCTTCGAGGCCGCCGGGCTGCCCACCGACCGCGAGCAGGTCGGGCAGCTCTGGCCGACCTGGGACGCCTTCATCGAGGCCGGCAAGAAGTTCACCGCCGCCGACCCGAAGCACAAGTTCATCGACTCGGCGACCAACTTCTACAACGTGGTGCTGATGCAGATCGCCGGCGCCGGCACCGGCTACACCTACTACGACAAGAGCAACAAGCTCGTCATCAGGGACAACCCGGACGTCAAGGCGGCGTACGACCTGACCACCAAGCTGGTCGACGCCAAGCTGTCGAACAACCTCCAGGCGTTCTCGAACGAGTGGAACGCCGGTTTCAAGAACGCCTCCTTCGCCACCGCCGCCTGCCCGGCCTGGATGACCGGTGTCATCAAGGGCCAGGCCGGTGACGCGGCGGCCGGCAAGTGGGACATCGCCAAGGCCCCCGGCGCCGGCGGCAACTGGGGCGGCTCCTTCCTCGCCGTGCCGAAGTCCAGCAAGCACGCCGAGGAGGCCGCCAAGCTGGTCAAGTTCCTGACCAACCCCAAGGGCCACGTCGCGGCGTTCAAGGCGGTCGGCAACCTGCCGTCCTCCCCGCAGGGTCTGGCCGACCCGGCGGTGGCCGAATCCACCAACGAGTACTTCAGCGGCGCTCCGGTCGGCAAGATCTTCGCCGCCGGCGCCAGCGACCTGAAGCCGGTCTACCTGGGTCCGAAGAACAACGCGGTCCGGACCGCCGTGGAGAACACCCTTCGCGCGGTCGAGCAGGGCAAGTCTGCGGCCGAGCAGTGGGACGCGGCGCTGAAGAACGGCGAGGCCGCCGGTAAGTGACCTGGCCGAGCCGCCCGCAGGTGGCGCCGACCGCGGCAACGCGGCGGCGCCACCCCGCGGCGCCTCCCGACGCCGCCGACACCGGCGGCGTCGCCTGACGTGAAGGACCACTGATGAGCCTCGACCTGCACGCCGACGCGCCGCCCGACGGCCGCCGGCCCCGCCCCACCCGTGCCGAGTCGCGCCGTCGCCTCTCGTTGACCCGGGCGGACCTGAAGTACTCCCCGTACCTGTACGTCCTGCCGTTCTTCGTTCTCTTCGCCATCTTCGGCGCGTACCCGATCGCCTACACGGTGTGGATCGCGCTCACCGACCGCTCCCCGCTGAACCCCACGATCAGCTTCGTCGGCGTGGACAACTTCGTCGAGCTGCTCACCAACGACCCGCAGTTCTGGAACGCGGTCGTCAACACGTTCGGCATGTTCGCCATGTCGACCGTGCCGCAGCTGCTGATCGCCCTGATGCTGGCCAACGCGCTCAACCGGCGGCTGCCGGCGCAGACCTTCTTCCGGATGGCCATCGCCATGCCGATCATCACCTCGACCGCCGTGGTCGCGCTGATCTTCTCGATGGTCTACGCGCGCGAGTTCGGCCTGGTCAACTGGCTGCTCGACCTGGTCGGCATCGACCCCATCGACTGGCGCGCCAACCGCTTCGCCTCCTGGTTCGCCATCTCCACGATGGTCGACTGGCGGTGGGTCGGCTACAACGCCCTGATCTACCTGGCCGCGATGCAGTCCATCTCGAAGGACATGTACGAGGCGGCGTCGCTGGACGGCGCCTCCCGGCGGCGGCAGTTCTGGTCGATCACCGTCCCGCAGCTCCGCCCGACGATCATCTTCACGCTGATCATCTCCACCATCGGCGGGTTGCAGCTCTTCACCGAGCCGCTGCTGTTCACCAGCGGCGCCGGGGGCATCTCCGGCGGCTCGGAGGGGCAGTTCCAGACCATCACCATGTACCTGCTCGACGTGATGAACACCCGCTTCCGCTGGGGGTACGCCGGCGCGGTCGCGCTCGTGCTGTTCGTGCTGATCGCCTTCATGTCGGTCGTGAACTACCTGCTGGCCCGTCGGATCAGCTCGGACAAGTGAGGGTACGCAGATGACGACCACGACACTCCGTCCCCCGGTACGTCAGCCCGGGCGCCGGGCCGACCGGTCCTCCCGCGGGCACAAGGCGGCGCAGCTCTGGAAGGCCAGCCCGCTGACCTGGATCGGGCTGGTCCTCGGCGTGCTCCTGTCCCTCTTCCCCTTCTACTGGATGATCGTCATCGCGTCGCGCACCAACGACGCGGCGAACTCCTGGCCGCCGCCGTTCCTGCCCGGCGGGAACCTCGGCGAGAACGTCCAACGGGTGCTCGCCAACACCGACGCCAACGTCGTCAAGGGCCTGATGAACTCGTTCCTGGTCTCCGGGACGATCACCATCGCCACGGTCTTCTTCGGCTCGCTGGCCGGTTTCGCCTTCGCCAAGCTCCGCTTCAAGGGCAAGAACGCGCTGCTGCTGATCATCCTCGCCTCGATGATGGTGCCGATCCAGCTCGGCGTCCTGCCGCTGTACATCCTGATGGCGAAGCTGGAGTGGCTGAACACCATGCCGTCGGTGACGGTGCCGTTCCTGATCGGCGGATTCGGCATCTTCATGATGCGCCAGTACGCCGAACAGGCGGTGCCCAACGAGCTGATCGAGGCGGCCCGGGTGGACGGCTGCTCCACCTGGCGGATCTACTGGCACGTGGTCGCCCCGGCGCTGCGGCCGGCGGCGGCGGTGCTCGGCCTGCTCACCTTCATGGAGCAGTGGAACCAGTTCTTCTGGCCGTTCGTGGTGCTGGCCGACCCGTCGAATCCCACCGTGCAGATCTCGCTGCGGAGCCTCAACAGCGCCTACTTCGCGGACAATTCGCAGATCTTCGCGGGCACCCTGGTCGCCACCCTGCCGCTGTTCGTCATTTTCGTCCTGTTCGGCCGCCAGATCATCGGCGGGATCATGGAAGGTGCCGTCAAGTCGTGAGCAACCCCGCCACCCCGCCTACCGTGGGTCTCCTCGAACAGGGCCCGGAACTGATCTTCCCGCCCGGGTTCCTCTGGGGCGCGGCCACCGCCGCGTACCAGATCGAGGGGGCCGCGGCCGAGGGCGGTCGCACCGCGTCGATCTGGGACACCTTCAGCCGTACCGAGGGGCGGACCGTCGGCGGACACACCGGGGACGTGGCCTGCGACCACTTCCACCGGATGCCCGCCGACGTGAAGCTGATGGCGGAGCTCGGCCTGAGGTCGTACCGGTTCTCGATCTCCTGGCCCCGGGTGCAGCCGGGCGGATCCGGCGCGGCCAACCAGGAGGGCCTGGACTTCTACCGCCGGCTCGTCGACGAGCTGCGCGCCCACGACATCGAGCCGTGGGTGACCCTCTACCACTGGGACCTCCCCCAGGAGCTGGAGGACGCCGGCGGCTGGCCGGCCCGGGACACCGCCAGCCGCTTCGCCGACTACGCGAAGCTGGCGCACGACGCCCTCGGTGACCGGGTCCGGTACTGGACCACGCTGAACGAGCCGTGGTGCTCGGCGTTCCTCGGGTACGGCTCCGGGGTGCACGCCCCCGGCCGCTCCGACGGCGGCGACGCCGTCCGGGCCGGACACCACCTGATGCTCGGGCACGGCCTGGCCACGCAGGCGCTGCGGGCCGGCGCCGCGGACGCCGAGATCGGCGTGACGCTCAACCTGTACCCGGTCACCCCGGCCAGCGACTCGCCGGAGGACGCCGACGCGGCCCGCCGGATCGACGGGCTGGCCAACCGGTTCTTCCTCGACCCGATCCTGCGCGGCCAGTACCCGGCCGACCTGGTCGCCGACCTGAGCCCGGTGAGTGACTTCGGGCACGTCCAGGACGGCGACCTGGCGGTCATCTCCACCCCGCTGGACGTGGTCGGCGTCAACTACTACAGCCGGCACGTGGTGGCCGCCCCGGTCGAGGGGGTCGAGCCGGAGAAGTACTGGCGCGCGCCCTCCTGCTGGCCGGCCAGCGAGTCGGTGCGCTTCGTCACCCGGGGCGTGCCGGTCACCGACATGAACTGGGAGATCGACGCTCCCGGTCTGCTCGAGACGCTGCGTCGGGTGCACGAGGAATACACCGATCTGCCGCTCTACGTGACCGAGAATGGCTCGGCTTTCGTCGACACCGTTGTCGACGGCCGGGTGGACGACACCGACAGGTTGGCGTATTTCGACGCCCACCTGCGGGCTTCGCACGAGGCGATAAGCGCGGGCGTGCCCCTGCGGGGATACTTCGCCTGGTCACTGATGGATAATTTCGAGTGGGCGTGGGGCTACACCAAGCGCTTCGGCATGGTGTATGTCGACTACGACAGCCAGCTCCGCATCCCGAAGTCCAGCGCCAGGTGGTACGCCGAGGTGATCCGACGCAACGGTCTGGCCGCACAATAGGCCCAGGGCCAGCCAGTAACGGGCGGCTCCGGCGGGCACCCCATGCGGGGCGCCCGCCGGCGCGCCCGACGTCGGAGGAGCAGACATGACAACCCAGCGCACCCGGTCGCTCGGGCGCCCGACCCTCGACGCGGTCGCGGCCCGTGCCGGTGTCGGGCGGGGGACGGTGTCCCGCGTCGTCAACGGCTCGCCCCAGGTCAGCCCGGAGGCCCGGGCCGCGGTGCAGCAGGCCATCGCCGAACTCGGGTACGTGCCCAACCGGGCCGCCCGCGCGCTGGTCACCCAACGGACCGACTCGGTGGCCCTGGTGGTCTCCGAGTCGGGGGAGCGGGTCTTCACCGAGCCCTTCTTCGCCGGCATCGTCCGGGGCATCAGCTCCGGGCTGCTGGAGACGCCGATGCAGCTCTGGCTGGCCATGGCCCAGTCGCCGGTGGAGCGGGAGCGGGTCGAGCACCACCTCACCAACCAGCACGTCGACGGCGTCCTGCTGCTGTCCCTGCACGACGCCGACCCGCTGCCCACCCTGCTGGAGGAACGTGGCCTGCCGACCGTGCTCGGCGGTCGGCCGGCCCGGATGCTGCGCCCCGGCGCGCAGCCGGCCCACTTCGTGGACGTGGACAACACCGGCGGCGCCCGGCAGGCGGTGGAGTACCTGATCGGCAAGGGCCGACGGCGGATCGCCACCATCGCCGGCCCGCAGGACATGGGCGCCGGCCTGTCCCGGCTGACCGGCTACCGGGAGGCCATCACGGCCACCGGGGGCAAGGTCAACCCCGCGATGATCGCGTACGGGGACTTCAGCGAGGGCAGCGGCACGGCGTGCATGCGTCGGCTGCTCGAGTCGTGCCCGGACCTCGACGCGGTCTTCGTGGCCAGCGACCTGATGGCGTACGGGGCGCTGCGCGCGCTGCGGGAGGCCGGCCGGCGGGTGCCCCAGGACGTGGCGGTGGTCGGGTACGAGGACTCGCCGATCGCCCGGCAGTCGGATCCGCCGTTGACGTCGGTGTTCCAGCCGGTGGAGGAGATGGGCCGGCAGATGGCCCGGCTCCTGGTGGCCCGGATCCGCGGTGACGGGCTGCCCGCCCCGTACGTCCTGCTGGACACCCATCTGGTGCCCCGCTCCTCCGCCTGAGCCACCCCGCTGCGCGTCCGCCGCGTGGCCCCCGAAGCCGTTGTCGCAGCAAGCGCTTTCCGCGCGACGGCCCGGGAGACCACGCCGGCGGGCGCGGCGGCGGTCCCGGGCCTCACCCGGCGGGCGCGGCGACGCCCGCTGCCCACGCCGGCGGGCGCGGCGGCGGCCAGGCGGCGGGTCAGCGGTAGGCGCGCAGCTCGCGGCGGGCCAGGGAGGCGCGGTGGACCTCGTCGGGTCCGTCCGCCAGGCGCAGGGCACGGGCCTGCGCCCAGAGCGCGGCGAGCGGGGTGTCCTGGCTCACTCCGGCGCCACCGTGCGCCTGGATCGCCCGGTCGACCACCCACTCGGCCATCGCCGGGACGGCGATCTTGATGGCCTGGATCTCGGTGTGCGCGCCCCGGTTGCCGACCGTGTCCATCAGCCAGGCGGTCTTGAGCACCAGCAGCCGGGCCTGCTCGATCCGGACCCGGGACTCGGCGATCCACTCCTGGACCACGCCCTGCTCCGCCAGCGGTCGCCCGAACGCGACCCGCCCGACCACCCGGCGGCACATCTCCTCCAGCGCCCGCTCGGCCATCCCGACCAGCCGCATGCAGTGGTGGATCCGCCCCGGGCCGAGCCGGGCCTGGGCCATGGCGAAGCCCCCGCCCTCCACCCCGACCAGGTTCGTCGCCGGCACCCGTACGCCGGTGAAGTCGATCTCGGCGTGCCCGCCGTGCGCGGCGTCGGTGTACCCGAAGACGGTCAGGCCCCGGCGGACGGTGACCCCGGGGGCGTCCCGGGGGACCAGGATCATGCTCTGCCGCCGGTGGCGTTCGGCGTCCGGGTCCGTCCGCCCCATCACGACCAGGACCGCGCAGCGTGGGTCCATCGCCCCGGACGACCACCACTTGCGTCCGTCGATCACGTACTCGTCGCCGTCCCGCACGATCCGGGTGGCGATGTTCGAGGCGTCCGACGAGGCCACCGCCGGCTCGGTCATGCAGAACGCCGACCGGATCTCCCCGGCCAGCAGCGGGAGCAGCCAGCGTTCCCGCTGCTCGGGGGTGCCGAACTCGGCGAGCAGCTCCATGTTGCCGGTGTCCGGGGCGGCGCAGTTGAGCGCCTCCGGCGCCAGGTGCGGGCTGCGGCCGGTCTCCTCGGCGAGCGGGGCGTACTGGAGGTTGGTCAGGCCGGCGCCGTGGCGCGGGTCGGGGAGGAAGAGATTCCACAGGCCCCGGGCCCGGGCCTCGGCCTTCAGCTCGGCCAGCACCGGCGGACGCGCCCACGGGTCACCGGCGGCGGCGACCTGCCCGGCGAACGTCGCCTCGGCCGGGATCACCCGCTCGGCCAGGAAACGCCGCAGCGTCCCGCGTAACTCCTCGGTCCGGGCGTCGAAGCTGAAGTCCATCGTCTCTCCCCGGCGGCCGCGCCGCCCTCGTCGTCGTCCTCGGCGAACAGCTCCGCGCCTGCGCGGCGCGGCCGATCCCGGCCAGCTCCGGACGCCGGCCGTCACCGACAGCTCCGCGCGTGCGCGTGCGCGGCCCGCTCCGCCGGGCGGCCGGGCATCCGCCCGCCGTGCTCAGTCGGCCACGGCGGCCAGCCCGTGGGCGACCAGCGGCGGCACCAGCTCGCCGATCCGGTCGAACCCCTCGCCGACGGTCTGCCCGAGGCCGTGCCGGTAGTGGATCCCCTCGCAGATCACCGCAAGCTTGAAGCACCCCAGCGCGACATGCCAACGTAGCGGCCCCACGTCGACGTCCGCCCGGCCGGCGTACCGCTCGATCAGCTCGTCACCGGTGGGAAAACCGGCGCGGGGCCCGAGCGCGTCGGTGACCGGGTTGCCGGCGGCGAGGTCGGAGTCGCCGAGCACGTCCCAGTAGGTCAGCAGCAGACCCAGGTCGGCCAGCGGGTCACCCAGGGTCGCCATCTCCCAGTCCAGCACGGCCCGGACGGCGACCGGGTCGACGGTGGCGAGGAGGTTGTCCAGCCGGTAGTCGCCGTGCACGATCCGGCCGGCGTTCGCCCCCTCGGGGACCGTCGCGGCCAACCGGTCCCGCAGCGCGTCGACGCCGGGCAGCGGACGGCTGCGGGAGCGGTCGAGCTGACCGGCCCAGCGTCGTACCTGCCGGGCGAGGAAGCCGTCCGGGCGGCCGAAGTCGGCCAGCCCCACCTCGACCGGCGGCAGCGAGTGCAGGGTGGCGAGGACGTCCATCATCGTCATGGCCAGCTCGCGCCGCTGCCCGACGTCGAGCCGGTCGGTCTGCGTCCGACTGCGGTAGACCACCCCGGGCGCCCGCTCCATCAGGTAGAACGGCGCGCCGAGCACCGCCGGGTCGAGGCAGAGCAGCAGGACGGCCGGCACCGGCACGCCGGTCGGGGCGAGGGCGCTGATCACCCGGTGCTCGCGCGCCATGTCGTGCGCGGTGGCCAGCACGTGCCCCAGCGGCGGCCGGCGCAGCACCACCTCCCGGTCGCCCAGGGTCACCAGGTAGGTCAGGTTGGACCGGCCACCGGCGATCAGCTCGGCCCGCAGCGGCCCGCCGGCCAGGTCGGGCCGGTGCCGGGCGAGATGACCGGCGAGCCGGTCGAGGTCGAGCCCGCGCGGGGTCGGGCCCGGCCGGGTCGCCTCGCCGGCCGGATCGGTCATCCGCCCAGTTGATGGCACGGTGGGAGTGGATGTCAAGACTTGTTTTTCGGCCGGGACACCCTGCGGCAACAGGGGCGAAACGCTCGTCCGGCACGCTGGGCACCAGCCTGCCGGACGTGTGAGCCGGCCCGCCGAGCGATGGGGGACAGGACCATGCTGCTGAGAGTTCGGGTGACCCTGCCGGACCGCCCCGGCACGCTCGGCCAGGTGGCACGTACCCTCGGCGTCTCCGGCGCCGACATCGTCCAGGTGGTGGTGCTGGAGCGGCTCGGCGGCCGGGCGGTGGACGACTTCACCGTGGTCTGGCCGGGGGCCTCCCGGCTGGAGCGGCTGCTCGCCGGGCTCGCCGCGATCCCCGGCGTCCAGGTGGACGGGGTGTGGCGGGCGATCGGCGCGCCGACCGCCACCGGGCAGGACGCCGAGCTGCTCGCCCAGGTGGCGGCGAACCCGGCCGACGGGTGCGCCACCCTGGTCGACGCGGTGCCGGGCCTGCTCGCGGCGGACTGGGCGGTGGCCGCCGTGGTGCCGATCGACTGGGCCTCCTCGGGCGGGGGATCGGCCACCGTCGGGTACGCGAGCTGGCGTGCCCCGGTCCCGCCGACGCTGCCGGAGATCACCCCGCTGCGCTCGCGGGCGCTGACGATGCCCGACGGCGGCCACTTCGCGCTGGTCCCGTTCGGTCGGGCCGGCCTGGTCCTGGTGGTGGCCCGGGACGCCGCCGAGCCCCTGCGGCCGGCCGCCTTCCACCGCACCGAGGTGGACCGGCTGACCCAGTTGGTCAAGGCCAGCGCGGTCATCCTCGGCGACCGGCTCGATCTGGTGGGCGCGCCCCCGGCCCCGACCGCCGGGGGGCGACCGTGACACTCTGGCGGATCCGGGCCACGGTGGACGACCGTCCCGGCTATCTCTCCGTGCTGACCGCCAGCCTCGCGTTGCGCGGGGTGAACATCCTCGCCCTGCAGGTGCACACCACCGAGGCCGGCGCGGTGGACGACTTCCTGGTGGACGCCCCCGACACGATCGACGAGGCAGACCTGCTCGCCGCCGTCGAGCGGGGGCGCGGGCGGGACTGCTGGATCGCCCGCAGCGAGGCGCGGGGCCTGGTCGACCAGCCCACCAGGGTGCTCGGCCTGGCCACCCGGCTGGTCCGTGACCCGGACGCGACAGGCGAGGCGCTGCGCGCGCTGCTCGGCGCGGACGCGGTGACCTGGCGGCCGGTCCGCTCCGCCGAGGCCGTCGGCGTCGACCGGGCCCGGATGCGGCTGGCCGACGGCGTCGGCGGGGTCTTCGAGCTGTCCCGTCCCGCGCCGGACTTCACCCCTGCCGAGTACGCGCGGGCGCAGGCGCTGGTCGAGCTGGCCGCCACCGCCGCGCGCCGGGCCGCGGAACAGGTCACCCTGGTGCTACCCGACGGCGCCGAGCTGGGCGTACGCCCGGCCGGGCCGGACGATCTCCCAGCCGTCCTACGGCTGCACGAGCAGTGCTCGGCGCGGACCCTGCACCGTCGCTACCTCAGCGAAGCGGGCCGGCCGTCTCCCGACCGGTTGCGGCGGCTGCTCGATCCGGCGCGTGGGATGACCCTGGTCGTCGTCGAGGCGGATTCCCCCGGTACGGGGGAATCGGTCGGCGTGGACTCCTCCGGTGCGGGGGAGTCGATCGTCGCGATGGCGAGCCTGCTCGGCGAGGGGGACCAGGCCGAGGCGGCGCTGCTGGTCAACGACGACCAGCAGCGCCGTGGCCTGGGTGGCGCGTTGCTGCGTCGCCTGCTCGCCCACGCCGACGGGGCCGGGTACGCGGCCGTGGACCTGCACGTGCACGCCTCGAACGCGCCGATGCTGCGGATGCTGCACCGGCTCGGCCGCCCGCTGACCCTGGACCGGGACGGCCCGTTGGTCACCGTCACGTTTCCCCTCGCCGTCCGCGCCTGCCCGACGGGCGTCTAGCCAGGGCGCTCAGCCGGCCGGGTTGTCGACGGTCGGTCGGCGCGCGGGGCGCTCAGTCGGGCCGGTCGGCCTCGCCGCAGACGCAGAAGCGGTTGCCCTCCGGGTCGGCGAGCACGACGTACGGCGGCGCGCCGGGTTCCAGCTCGGCCGGGTAGTGCGCCCAGTCGACCCGTCGCGCGCCGAGCCCGACCAGCCGGTCCACCTCGGCGTCGAGGCCCCGCTCACCGGCGGCCAGGTCGAGGTGGATGCGGGGGAGCCGCTCGACCGGGCTGGCGCTGAGGTCCATCGCGATCGCCGCGCCGGCCACCCCCGGCGGGGGCTCCAGCAGGATCCAGTCGTCGCCGGGGTAGCGGGGCGGACGACGCCGGTAACCGAGGGCGGCGGCCCAGAACCGGCCGGCCCGCTCGCAGTCGGACACCCCCAGCGAGATCTGTGCGATCGTGGCCATCCGCTGACCGTACCCGGGTGGCCGGGGACGTGCCGGGACACCGAGCTGACGGCCCGGTGGCCGTGGCCGGGCGGGTCGGGGCTGTCCGCCCCGGCCCCGCCCGGCGGCGACGGTCAGGTGGCGGGGTAGCTGTTGTAGTCCGGGAAGTTGCCGTAGAGGCGACCCTCACCGCCGACGGTGACCGCCTGCACCAGCAGGTCACCACCGACGAACGCGCCCTTCCACGAGGCGCCCCGGCCGCCGAACGGCTCGTCCCGGTCGCCCCGGGAGCGCGGCTTGTTGATGCCGACCTTGAACGCCTGGAGGTCCACCGCCAGCTTCGCGGCCTCGTCCTCGTCGTCGCAGGCCAGGCTGGCGACCAGCGCGCCGTTGGAGGCGTTCATCGCGGCGAGCAGCTCGTCGGTGGTGTCGACGACCACGATCGTGTCGACCGGGCCGAACGGCTCGGCGTGCATCAGCCGGGACCGGCCGGGCGGGGCGAGCAGCACCGACGGGGCCACGTACGCCGAGGTGTCCTGCCCGTCGAGGAACGGCGCGCCGTCCAGCTTGCCGCGGTAGATCGGGATCGCGCCGCCGCGGACCGCCTCGTCGACCTTGCGGCGCAGCTCGTCGGCCTTGGAGCCGCTGATCAGCGGGCCGAAGTCCAGCTCGGGCAGCGGGTCACCGGCGGACCAGTCGTCGGCCACGGCGAGCGGGTGGCCGAAGCGGACCGAGGAGACCACCGGCAGGTACATGGCGAGGAACTCGTCGACCAGCTCCCGCTGGACGACGAAGCGCGGGTACGCGGTGCAGCGCTGCTTGCCGTACTCGAAGCCCTTCTTCAGGTGCTTGGCGAGCATGTCCCACTGGGAGAAGTTCCAGATGCCCCAGGCGTTGAGACCCTCCTGCTCGATGAAGTGGCGCTTGTCGGAGTCGAGCAGCGCGGCGGCGACCTTGCCGCCGTTGGAGCGCCCGCCGACGAAGGCGACCGCCCCGATCTCGGGGGCCCGGACGAGCACCTCGGAGAGCTCCTCGCCGCCGCCGGAGACGAGGGTGGCGGGCAGTCCGGCCCGGCGCATCAGCGCGTGGGCGACGGTGAGGCAGACCGCGCCGCCCTGCGAGGGGGTCTTCGCGATGACCGCGTTGCCGGCGAGGAGCTGGACCAGCTCGGCGTGGACCAGCACGCTCATCGGGTAGTTCCAGCTCGCGATGTTGCTGACCGGGCCGGGCAGCGGCTCGCGCCCGTCGGCGAGCATCCGGTCGATCTCCTCGACGTACCACCGGACGCCGTCCAGGGCCCGGTCCACGTCGGCGCAGGCCAGCCGCCACGGCTTGCCGATCTCCCAGACCAGCAGCAGGGCGAGCAGGTCGCGGTGCGCGGTGAGCGCGTCGACCGCCTCGGTGACCTTGGCCTTGCGGGTGGCCAGCGGGGTCTCGGCCCAGTCGCGGTGGGTGGCGGCGGAGAAGGCGACCGCCGCGCTGGCCGTCGCCGCGTCCAGCCGGGGGAGGTTGACCAGCACGGTGTTGTCCACCGGGGTACGGACCGGGGTGGGCGTGCCCGCCGAGGCCCAGTCACCCTGGATCAGGTTGCGCAGGGTGACGGTGCCGTCCGGGCCGGCCGGGTCGAACGCCTCGGGCGTGGCCTGGACGGCGCGGGCCAGGGTGTCGGCCCAGGCGGTACCGTCGGCGAGTCGTAGAGCCATCGCGATCTCCTCAGGGTCATCCAGTGGAGCGGCGGCATCGACGGCACCGCTGCGGGTACTGTCCCGTGGCCGTGACCAGGGCGGCAACAGTACGTTCGTATGCCAGGATGGCCGTCCACTGTCGAGGGCCGGTCGAACCGGCCTGGTGCTCGGTGCATGCCTCGCTGAGCTGGTGCTACGCCGACATCGTATCGTAGAACCTCGATAATGTGATCCACGCCAGAATGCTCGGAAAGGGCTTTCCTGAAGCCTCGTCCGGCGGCCTTCCCTGGGCGGTCGACACTTTCCCTGGTCGGCGGGGCGCGGGCGGCCTCGCGGCCGGATCGGCCGGGTCGGTTGGACATCAGCTCTTCACAAACCGGTGAGCCGAGCGTTACATTGTCGCGTATCCATGGGAGCGCTTCCATCGATCGGCGGCGCTTCTCCCGGCTCCCCCACCATCACCACCCCCGGCCGCCCGGCGAACGTCGCCCCGCACCCCCGTCCCGCGTCGACGTTCGCCGGGCGGCCCCCTCATCACCCGACAGGAGCACCGGCATGCGCCACCGCACCGCCCGTGGCCGCTTCGCACCGTCCTGGCGTCGTCGCCTCGTGGCGGTCGGCGCCGCGCTGACCACCGGCCTCGCGCTCGCGGTCACCGCCCCGGCCGCCGCCCCCGCCGCCGCGGCCCCCGCCTACAACTACGCCGAGGCGTTGCAGAAGTCGCTGTACTTCTACGAGGCCCAGCAGTCCGGCGAGCTGCCCGACTGGAACCGGGTCTCCTGGCGCGGCGACTCCGCGCTGCGCGACGGCGCGGACGTCGGCCTCGACCTCACCGGTGGCTGGTACGACGCGGGCGACCACGTGAAGTTCGGCTTCCCGATGGCGTTCACCGCCACCATGCTCGCCTGGGGAGCGGTCGAGTACCGGGACGGCTACGTGGCCTCCGGTCAGCTGCCGCACCTGCTCAACAACCTGCGGTTCGTCAACGACTACTTCATCAAGGCGCACCCCGCCCCGAACGTCCTCTACGGTCAGGTCGGCAAGGGCGACGACGACCACAAGTGGTGGGGTCCGGCCGAGGTGATGCCGATGGCGCGGCCCGCGTACAAGATCGACGCGAGCTGTGGCGGGGCGGACCTGGCCGGCGAGACGGCGGCGGCGATGGCCGCGTCGTCCATGGTGTTCCGGCCCACCGACCCGACCTACGCCAACACGCTGCTCACCCACGCCCGGCAGCTCTACACCTTCGCCGACACGGTGCGCAAGAGCTACCACGAGTGCATCACCGACGCGACCAGCTTCTACCGCTCCTGGAGCGGCTGGCAGGACGAGCTGGTCTGGGGCGCGGTCTGGCTGCACCGGGCCACCGGCGAGGCCAGCTACCTGACCAAGGCCGAGAGCGAGTACGACAAGCTCCAGAACGAGAACCAGACCACCACCAAGTCCTACAAGTGGACGATCGCCTGGGACAACAAGCAGTACGGCACGTACGTGCTGCTGGCCGCGCTGACCGGCAAGCAGAAGTACCTCGACGACGCCAACCGGTGGCTGGACTTCTGGACCGTCGGCGTCAACGGCCAACGGGTCGCCTACTCGCCCGGCGGGATGGCCGTGCTCGACTCCTGGGGCGCGCTGCGCTACGCCTCGAACACCGCGTTCGTCGCGCTGCTGCACAGCGACAAGATCACCGACGCCACCCGGAAGACCCGCTACCACGACTTCGCGGTCCGGCAGATCAACTACGCGCTCGGCGACAACCCGCGCAAGTCCAGCTACCAGATCGGCTTCGGGACCAACTCGCCGCGCAACCCGCACCACCGCACCGCGCACGGCTCCTGGTGGGACAGCCAGACCGTGCCGACCGAGACCCGGCACGTGCTCTACGGCGCGCTGGTCGGCGGCCCGTCCGCGGCGAACGACGCGTACACCGACAACCGGTCGGACTACGTGATGAACGAGGTCGCCACCGACTACAACGCCGGCTTCACCTCCGCGCTGGCCGCCCTGACGGCCAAGTACGGCGGCACCCCGGCCGCCGGGTTCCCGGTCGCCGAGCAGCCGGACATCGACGAGCTGACCGTGGAGACCACGGTCATGCAGAACGAGCCGCGGTCCGTCGGGCTCAAGGCGATCGTCTACAACAAGTCGGCGTTCCCGGCCCGGGCGCTGACCAACGGGAAGTTCCGCTACTACTTCCGCCCCGAGGGGACCTCGGCGGTGCAGGTCACCCCCGGTTACACCCAGGGCTGCCCGGCGCCGTCGACGGCGAAGCAGCACAGCGGTGACATCTGGTACGTCGAGGTGGACTGCGCCGGGCACACCATCGCCCCGGCCGGGCAGTCCGCGCACCGGATGGAGGTGCAGTTCAAGATCGGCGTGCCGGAGGGCGGCACCTGGGACCCGACCAACGACCCCTCGTACCAGGCCACCGCCGGGCCGAACCGGAAGGTGCCGCTGTACGCCGGGACCACCCGGGTCTGGGGCGACGAGCCGACCACCGCGCCCGCCGACACCACCCCGCCCACCGTCCCCGGCGCCCCGGTCGCCAGCGGGCTCGCCCCCACCTCGGTGAACCTGAGCTGGGCGGCCTCCACCGACGCCGGCAGCGGCCTCGACACCTACACCGTCAGCACGTTCATGGTCGGCGGCGACGTGTACGGGATGCGCAACACCACCGCCACCTCGCTGGCCGTCACCAACCTGCAACCAGCCCGGACGTACGAGTTCATGGTGCAGGCCAGGGACAAGGCCGGCAACACGTCGAACTGGTCGCCGAAGGTGGTCGTGACGACGCCGGCCGGCAACGACGGCGACACGGCCCCGCCGACCGCGCCCGGCACGCCCGTCGCGTCGGGGGTCACCTCCACCGGGGCGACCCTGACCTGGACCCCGTCGACCGACAACGTGGGCGTCACCGGCTACCGGATCTACACCCCGGCGCTGCCCGAGGACGCCCTGGTCGCCACCGTCACCAGCCCCACGCACACGCTGACCGGGCTGCTTCCGGACACCGCGTACGGCTACTACGTGGTGGCGGTGGACGCCGCCGGCAACACCTCGCCGCCCTCGGCGAGGATGACGGTACGCACCTCTCCCGCGGCGCCGATCTCGAACTGCCGGGTCAGCTACGCCACGAACGACTGGAGCAGCGGCTTCACCGCCAACATCACGATCACCAACACCGGCACGGCGGCGCTCACCGGCTGGAGCCTGGCGTTCACCTTCCCGTCCACCGGCCAGAAGGTCACCCAGGCATGGTCGGCCAACGCCACCCAGAGCGGCGCCGCGGTGACCCTGACCAACGCCGCCTACAACGGCTCCCTCGCGGCGGGCGCGTCGACCAGCTTCGGCTTCAACGGCACGCACACCGGCAGCAACCCGAAACCGACCGCCTTCACCCTCAACGGCGCCACCTGCACGATCGCCTGACCCAGTGATCTTGGACAGTTACCGTCGTATCTGGACGGTAACTGTCCAAGATTCACGTGACGGCGGCGTCGGAAGACCAACCGGCGGAGGTGAGCGCGCGGCGCAGGGCGTCGGCGACCTCCGTCGGGCGGGCACGCACCAGCCAGGCCGGGAAACGCAGGATCCGGTCACCCGCCGTCCAGACGTCGTTCTGCCGCCGCATGTCGGCCGCCCACTCGCGTACGTCCATGTGGTGCGCGCCGTCGATCTCCACCTGGAGCCGGTACGCCCGCCAGTGGGCGTCCAGCCACCGGGTCCGCCCCGCCGCGTCGGTACGCCGCCGCTGCAACTCCGGACGGGGCA
The DNA here is from genome assembly GCF_027497255.1 of Micromonospora sp. WMMD882. Lineage (NCBI taxonomy): Bacteria > Bacillati > Actinomycetota > Actinomycetes > Micromonosporales > Micromonosporaceae > Micromonospora > Micromonospora sp. WMMD882. Next base: position 2,569,683 of record NZ_CP114903.1, on the reverse strand, counting down.
GCCCGTGCCGGCGGCACAGCCGGACGAAGTCGATCTCCGACAGGGCTTCGGCGCCACCCGCGATGTCCGCCACGGTCTGCTGGACGAGCAGACGTCGGGGAGCCCGGGGCAGCGCGCCCAGCACCTGCCGTAGCTCCTCGGGAAGCACCCGGCGCTGCTGGCAACCGGCGGCCAGCACGGTCTGCGCCTGTGCCTCGTCCCGGGCCCAGCCGGCCGCGTCGACCAGCGACCGGGCGGTGGTGGTGCGGGGCGGCCGGCCGACCTGAAGATGCTCCGGCGGCAGCACCGTCGTCCGGTGCACCCGAACCGCCGGCATGTCCAGCGGCAACCGGCGCAGCACCGTACGGCCGGCCCGCCGCCGGGCCGGCACGAGCACGTGCAGCGGTTCCCAGGGAAGCCCCCGCACGCCGGCCTCGGTGGCCGCCGTCGCGCCGGCCAGGACCGCCTCCGGCCCCGCCGCCAGCACCGCCACCCAGAGTTGCTGGTCCCGGGTCAGCCGACCGTTGCCGGTGAGCACGATCCCCCGGCAGACCGAGCGCCACCGCCCGGTACGGATCCGGCTCCGGACGACCCCCTCGGTGAGCAGACCGGTCGCCTGCGCGGTGGTCAGGACGCCGCCCTGCTCGAACGCCAGCCAGTCGAGCTCCGTCAGGTCGGCGGAGGGCCGGTCGGTAACCATGCCGTCGAGTCTCGCCGAACCCGCCCGATCCCCGCTGCCCCACCCGCCACTTCGCCCGCGCCACTCGCCGCCCGGCTCGTCCGCCGCCCGCCCGGTCCGCCTGGCTCGTCCGCCGCCCGCCCGGTTCGCCTGGCTTGTCTGCCGCCCGCCCGGTTCGCCTGGCTTGTCTGCCGGCCCGCCTGGCCCGCCTGGCTCGCCCGGCTTGTCTGTCGGCTGGCCTTACTCGTCTCCCGACTCGCGCCGCTGGCCCTGCCCCGCGCCCTGCTGCCCCGCGCCTGCTGCGGTGCGCCTGCTGCGGTGCGCCTGCTGCGGTGCGGGGCTCGCTCGTCTCTCGTCGCCAGATCTTGGACAGTTACCGTCGTATCTGGACGGCAACTGTCCAAGATCTGCTTCGGTCAGCCCTCGGTCGCGCCGTGTTCGACACAGGTGGCCCGCCAGCCGGTCGGCAGCACCTGCACCCGCATCCGCCGCCGGCAGCGCACACAGAACCGGGGCGGCTCCAGCGCGCGTGCCGCCCGACACGCGACGTGCCCACCGGCATCGACCGGCTCGCCACACCGGTCACACCACCCGCCGGCTCCGCTCCCGCCGGCTCCGCTCTCGCCGGCTCCGCTCCCGTGGCCTTCGGTCCCGTGGCCTTCGTATCCGCCAGTTCCGCCCCCACCGCAGTGAGCTCCGCTCCCACCGCAGTGAGCTCCGCTCCCACCGGCTCCGACTTTGCTCCCGCCGGCTCCGTTGTCGCCGGCTCCGGTTCCGGGGGGCGCGGGGTGACCCGGGGTCGTCGACCGACCCGTCACAGCGTCGCGGAGAGAGACTTGACCGGCATCTTCAGGTCGTCGAGGAGTTTCAGGTCCTCGGTGGCCGGGCGACCCAACGTGGTCAGGTAGTTGCCGACGATCACCGCGTTGATGCCGCCCAGCAGGCCATCCCGGGTGCCGAGGTCGCCGAGGGTGATCTCGCGTCCGCCCGCGTACCGGAGGATGGTGCGCGGCATGGCCAGCCGGAACGCGGCGATGGCCCGCAGCGCGTCCCGGCCCTCGACCACCGGACGGTCACCCAGCGGGGTGCCCGGCCGCGGGTTGAGGAAGTTCAGTGGCACCTCGTGCGGGTCCAGCTCGGCGAGCTGCGCGGCGAACTCGGCCCGCTGCTCGACGGTCTCGCCGAGCCCGAGGATGCCGCCGCAGCAGACCTCCATGCCGGATTCGCGGACCATCCGCAGCGTCTCCCAGCGCTCCTCCCAGGAGTGCGTGGTGACCACGTTCGGGAAGTACGAGCGGCAGGTCTCCAGGTTGTGGTTGTACCGGTGCACGCCCATCTCGACCAGCTCGTCGACCTGCTCCTGGGTGAGCATGCCCAACGACGCGGCGACCTGGATGTCCACCGCCGCGCGGATCGCGGCCACGCCCTCGCGCATCTGCCGCATCAGCCTCGCGTCCGGCCCGCGTACGGCGGCCACGATGCAGAACTCGGTCGCCCCGGTGGCCGCGGTCTGCTTCGCCGCCTCGACCAGGGACGGGATGTCCAGCCAGACGGAACGCACCGGCGAGGCGAACAGGCCGGACTGGGAGCAGAAGTGGCAGTCCTCCGGGCAGCCGCCGGTCTTGAGCGAGACGATGCCCTCCACCTCGACCTCCGGCCCGCACCAGCGCATCCGTACCTCGTGCGCGAGCTGGAGCGTGTCGGACAGGTGCTCGTCGGGAAGGGTCAACACGGCGAGGACCCCGGCCTGGTCGAGGCCGACGCCGTTCTCCAGCACCTGGGTGCGGGCCTGGTCGAGGATCTCTGGCATGGGTCGTACCCTACAAGCCCGCCCGCCCCGGACGAATCCCCGACGTCGCCGGACTCCGGCGCTCCACGAGCCACTCCCAGGCCCGTCCCCACGCCACGCCGGCCCGGTCGGCCCGGATGGTAATTTCGCCCGGCGGAACGGTCGTCGGTTGCGCCGCCCGGGCAGGGCGGCACGGCGTGCGGCGGCCGAGGTCGGTGCGAGCAGGGGAGTGACGGTGGCGGACTGGCTGGCGGCGCTCGACCGCCGGGCCGAGCTGCGGGCCAGGGCCGGGTTGACCCGGCGGCTGCGTCCCCGGGGCGAGGCCGACGTGGTGGTCGACCTCGCCGGCAACGACTACCTCGGTCTCGCCACGCGTCCCGAGGTCGTCGCCGCCGCGACCGCCGCCCTCACCGGGTACGGGCTGGGCGCGACCGGTTCCCGTCTGGTGCGGGGCTCCACCGACGCGCACCGGGCGCTGGAGGACGGGCTGGCCGACTGGCTCCGTACGGAAGGGGCCCTGGTCTTCTCCTCCGGCTACCTGGCCAACCTGGGCGCGGTGCGCGCCCTGACCCGCCCACGCACCCTGCTCGTGTCGGACGCGCACAACCACGCCTCGCTGATCGACGGCTGCCGGATCTCCGGCGCGGAGACGGTGGTCACCCCGCACGGTGACGTGGCGGCGGTGCAGGCGGCGTTGGCCGCCGCCCCGGGACGACCGGCCGTGGTGGTCACCGAGTCGGTGTTCTCGGTGGACGGTGACCTCGCCCCGCTCGCCCGGCTGCACGCCGTCGCCCGCCGGTTCGGCGCGTTGCTGCTGGTCGACGACGCGCACGGGCTCGGGGTGATCGGGCCTGGCGGGGCCGGTGGGGTGGTGGCGGCCGGGTTGACCGGTGAGCCGGACGTGGTGGTCACCGCCACCCTCTCCAAGGCGCTCGGCGGGGCGGGCGGCGTGGTGGCCGGCCCGGCCCCGCTCGTCCGCCACCTGGTGGAGACCGGCCGGACGTTCATCTTCGACACCGCGCTCCCGCCGGCGGTGGCCGCCGGGGTGGGCGCCGCCCTCGGCCTGGCCCGGCACGCCGACGACCTGCGGGCCGAGCTGGCCGACCGGGCCGCCCTGGCGGTACGCCGGCTCCGCGCGGCCGGACTGACCGTTTCCGCTCCAGACGCCGCCGTGGTGTCGGTGACCGCCCCCGGCCCGGAAGCCGCCACCGGGTGGGCGGACCGGTGCCGGCAGCGGGGCGTGGCGGTCGGCTGTTTCCGCCCGCCCGCCACCCCGGACCCGCGGTCCCGGCTGCGGTTGACCATCAGCGCGGGCGTGCCCCGCGTCGACTTCGAGCGGGCCCTGGACGTGGTGGTGGACTGCGCGCCGGGTGAGCCCACGGTGGAGGTGGCCCGGTGAGCGGTGGATGGCAGGGCGCGGTGCTGGTCACCGGCACCGACACCGGCGTCGGCAAGACGGTGGTGACGGCGGCGGTGACCGCCGCCGCCCAGGCCGCGGGCCTGCGGGTCGCCGTGGTCAAGCCGGGCCAGACCGGCACGGCCACCGGCGAGCCGTCGGACGTCGACAGCGTGACCCGGTTGGCGGCCCCGCTGACCGGCCGTACGCTGGCCAGCTTCCCGGACCCGCTGGCCCCGCTGGCCGCGGCCCGGGTCGCCGAGCTGACGCCGCTGGAGCTGGACCCCGTGGTCGACGCCGTACGCGAGGAGGCCGACAAGCACGACCTGGTGCTCGTCGAGGGGGCCGGTGGGCTGCTGGTGCCGATGGGGCTGCGGCCGTCCGGGGAGGCGTGGACGGTGGCCGACCTGGCGGTGACGCTCGGCGCGCCCGCCGTGGTGGTGGCCCGGGCCGGGCTGGGCACCCTCAACCACACCGCGTTGACCCTGGAGGCGCTGCAACGGCGGGCGGTGCCGGCCGGCGTCGTCCTCGGGGCGTGGCCGGCGGAGCCGGAGCTGGTGCACTGGGCGAACCTCGGTGAGCTGGTGCCGAACCTGCTCGGCGCGCTGCCGGCCGGGGCCGGGGCGATGGATCCGGGAGTGTTCCGCCGGTCCGCGCCGGGTTGGCTCACCCCCGCCCTGCACGGGGTGCTCGACGACTGGCGGGCCTGGGCCGAGGAGATCTGAGCTCCTGACCTTCGTCGGCGCCGGGCCGCGCGGCCGGCCGGTCCGCCGGGCCGCGCGGCCGGCCGGTCAGGCGTGGCGGACCAGGAAGGCGTCCGGCATCCGGAAGGTGAGATTGTCCGGGCACCAGGGTGGCCGGACCACTGTCACGTCGGCGAGCAGCTCCGCCGCGCCGGCCACCACCACGGCCGCCTCCATCCGGGCCAGGTGCGCGCCGACGCAGCGGTGCGCGCCCGCGCCGAACGCCAGGTGCCGGCGGGATCCCCGCTGCCCCGGCCGGAACCGCGCCGGCTCGGCGACCACCGCCGGGTCACGGCCGGCCCGGGCCAGCCAGAGCACGACCGGGGCGCCCCGGCGCACCGGCGTCCCGCCCAGCGTGGCGTCCACCGCGGCGACCCGCCGCCAGGTGACGATCGGCGGCTCCAGCCGCAGCCCCTCCTCGACCACGTCGGCCACCGGCAGGGCGCCGGCGCGCAGCCCGGCCAGCACCGCCGGCTCCCCGGTGAGCCGGTGCAGCAGCAGGGTGAGGAACTGGCTGGTGGTCTCCTGACCGGCCACCAGCAGGAAGAACAGCGCGCCGACCACCACGTCCGGGTGGTGGCCGGCGGCCCGCAGCCGGGCGGCCAGGCCACCGCCGGTGGCGGCGAACTCCCGCAGCACCCGGTGGAACCGGCCCACCTCGACGGCGAGGGCCTGCTGGCGTTGCTCGTCCAGCGGCGCCCAGAACAGCTCCAGGGCGGCGCGGGCGAACTCCTTGACCGTGTCGACCGGCGCGTCCGGCAACTCGACCAGCCGGGCCAGCGTGCGCAACGGCAGGTCGGCGGCGATCCCGGCGTGCAGGTCCACGGTCTGCCCGGCGGCCAGCCCGGCCGCGAGCCGACCGACCCGGGCCCGCACCAGGTCGGTCAGCCAGGGCTGTTGGGCCGCGACCCGCGTCGGGTGCAGGGCCTCGGCCACCAGCGCCCGGATTCCCGGGTGGCTCGGGCCGGAGTTGTTGGCCAGGGTGGGCGGCAGGCGGAACCGGTGCCCGGCGAGGATCCGCAGCGCGGCCACCGGGACCGGGGTGACCGCGTCGAGCGCGTTGTCCGGTCGCCAGGTGACCGGGTCGGCGAGCACCTGCCGGACGAGCGCGTGCCGGGTGACCAGCAGGTGCGCGACCCCGCGGTGGTCGGGGACGGTGACCGTGTCGGGCCGGTCGAGGTCGAGCGGGTCGCCCCAGGCCCGGAACAGTGGAACGGTCATGCGTCGGCGCGGGGACGGCCGGGCCTGAGTTCCCAGACGGTGGCGTGCCGGACCGCGACGCTCTCCAGCGCAGGTGGCACCGGGACGTCGTACCCGGCCAGCTCGGTGAACCGCTCCCGGGGCAGGAAGGCGCGTCCCGGGTCGCCGACCAGCACCCGCGCCCCGGCCCGGGTGGCCCGCAGCAGGAAGCGCAGCATCCGGTTGGCCATCGCCGCGCTGTAGAAGACGTCTCCGGCGAGCACCACCCGGGCCGGGCCGGCGTCCGCGTCGTCGAGGACGTCGGCGTGGACGGCGTCGACGCGTACCCCGTTGGCCCCGGCGTTGAGCGCGACGGCCGCGACGGCCCGTTCGTCGATCTCCACCGCGCGTACGGTGAGCGCGCCGGCCCGGGCGGCGGCGATCCCGACCAGGCCGGAGCCGGCGGCCAGGTCGAGCACTGGCCGACCGGCGACGACCTCCGGATGGTCGAGCACGTAGCGGGCCAGGGCCTGCCCGCCGGCCCACGCGAAGGCCCAGAACGGCGGGGGCTGCGCGCTGCGGAACTCGCCCTCGGTCAGCTCCCACAGCCCGATCGGCTCGTCGGCCTGGTGCAGCCGCACCTCGGGCACGAAGGCCACCGGAGCGAGCCGCGCGTGCAGCCGGACGAAGGCGGCGGAGATCTCGGACACCCGGTGATTCTGCCCCGGCGGTTCCGCTCGGCGTGTCGCGGGTCGACGGTCACCGGTTCACCACGTGTGGTGAGATCACCCACCGGAGTTGGCGCTGGGCGCGAACCCGCCCGGCTGGTCCGGCCCCGGCGTCGCGCCTAGCGTCGAGACAGGGACGCGGTGACCGGAGGGATCAGACGGTGACAGGGGTGTGGCGGCGGTACGCGACGCGGGTCGGGGCGGTCCTGGGTTGTCTGGCGGTGGCGGTGCCCGGTGGGTCGGTCCCGGCGGCGGCGGACTTCACCACCGAGCTGTCCGGGCTGCCGGACCGGCTCGTCACCGGCCGGGTCGAGACGGTCGCCGCGGTGGTCTCCCGGGACGACGCCGGCGGCTGCCTGAAGGTGCGCTGGTCGCTGGTGCTCAGCGTGCGTGACCTGCGGCTGGACCAGGTGCGGCTGGAGCGGGTCGAGCAGGACGGGGCGTTCCCGACGCAGGTGCGCGCCGACGGCACGGTGGCCCGGTTGACCGATCGGCGACTCGACCCGGGCACGCTCTGCGCCGGCCGGACGGTGACCGCCCGCTACCGGCTGGCGGTCACCGGGGACGTCACCGGCGGGCGGGTGTCGCTCGCCGTCGAGGCGTACGACGCGGATCTGCGTCTGTTGGCCCGGCAGACGGCGACCCGGAGCGTGGTCGCGGCGTCGACGGCCGGGCCGGAGCGGTCGACCGACGCCGACGGACCCGGGACGACCGACGACGACCCGACCGACGACCCGACGGAAGACCCGACGGAAGACCCGACGGAGGACCCGACGGGGGAGCCGGCGGGACCGGTCGGGGCGGGCGACGGCGCGAACGGCGACGCCGGGGCGGGCGGTGACCGGGCCGGGGTGGCCGCGCGGCGGACCGGGTCGACCGGCGGCGGATTCGGCCTGGTACAGGCCGCCTTCCTCCTCGGCGGACTGCTGATCTCCCTCGGGATCGGGCTGCTGCTGCGGATGCGTCAGGTGCTGGGCCGGGCGTCCGACGAGCCCGGCCGACGGCGACGTCTGCCGGTCGTGGGGAGCTGGTAGCGGCCCCGGCCGGTCAGGAGCCGGGGGTCCAGGCGGGGTCGCGGCCGAACGCGGCGACGAGCCGGTCCTGCTCGTCCGCGTCGGCCGGCACCTCCACCGCCGGCCGGACGAGGCTGCCCGCCTGGTAGTCGGAGACGCGTTCGGTGAACCAGCGGGCGCACTCGCGCACCGCCGCCCCGTCCAGCCGGGGGGCGACGCCGATCGCCACCGCCAGGTCCCAGCCGTGCACCAGGTGCTCGGCGAGGAGCTGGCGCAGGTACTCCCGAGCCGGGGTCGGGCCGGCCGAGAGCCGTACGTCGCGGTCCAGCGCGCCGGGGGCGGCGGCGGCCCGCTCGGCCTGCCGGACGGCGTCCCGGGCGGCGCCGACCGGGTCCGGGCCGAGCTGGTCGCCGTCGAGGCGGTCACCCACCGACTCGACGGTCGCGCCGTCGAGCAGCGGCACCGACCAGAGTTCCTCGGTCACCACGTGGTCGACCAGCGCCCGTACGTCCCAGTCGGGGCACGGGGTGGGCGCCGACCACTGGTCGGGGGCGACCTGGTCGACCAGCCCGACGAACCCGGTGAGTCCGCGTCGGTACGCCTCCAGCAGCTCCATGCCGTCGATTGTCCGGGCCGGGCGGGCCGGCCGCAGCGGGTTGCGCCGAGCCTGCCGTTTCGTCGCCCGGGAGCCTGGCCGTGCACAGGCGTCGGGGCCGCGGTCGACGGCTCAGTCGAGCTCGGCCGGGTCCAGGCCCAGCTCCCGGGCGGTGAGCAGGCGGATCCACTCGGCGAACTGTCGTCGGGTGATCACCCGGTGGTGGACGGCGAGCTGCACCGCGAGACCGTCCATCACGGCGTGGATCCGCCACGCCGCGCCGGCCGGGTCGGCGCACTCGAAGGTGCCGTCCTGGACGCCGGCCGAGATCACCGCGGCGAGGTCCTGCCGCCACCGCAGGTCGAGGCGACGGCAGACCTTCTCCAGCTCCGGGGTACGCAGCGACTCGGCCCAGCCGTCGATCCAGAACGACCACGACGTGGAGCGGCCGGCGGGCGTGTAGAGCCGCAGGATCTTCTTCAGCTTGGCCAGCGGGGGCGCGGCGGAGCGGACCACGGCGTCCAGGCGGGCGAGGTCCTGCTCGACGGCGTACGTGAACGCCTGCTCGAGCAGCCGGTCCTTGGTGGCGAAGTGATAGAACACCAGCGCCTGACTGACCCCGGCCGCCTGGGCCACGTCGGCGGTGCGGGTGTTCGCCAGGCCGCGTTCCACGATCACGTCACACGCCGTGCGCAGCAGGGCATCCAGGCGGATCTCGGCGGCACGTCTTGTCACGCGGCTACCGTAGCCCATCAGGGCGCTCACGAGGAGTTACCGCTCCGGCCCCGCCGAGCGGGACAGTCGGAACCCGGACAGCAGGGGGCCGTAAACCGGCGGCGAACTCACCCAGGCTCCTAGGAAGCCGCACCCGGGCGGTGGCACGTCACCACCCCGCCCCGCCCCGCCGCCGGTCCGCACCCATCGGCCCCGCCCACCGGCCCCTCCCGTCGACTCCTCCGCCCGGAACAACGCGTCGGCCCGGCCGGGGCAACGCGCCAGAAACGGACCCGATTTGGCAAGCGTTCCCGGCCTCGGCTAGAGTTCTCATCCGTCACCCGGTGAGAATCCGGGGGCATGCGGACGTAGCGCAGCTGGTAGCGCATCACCTTGCCAAGGTGAGGGTCGCGGGTTCGAATCCCGTCGTCCGCTCGGCGAGATGCCACCACGCATGCGGGGGCAACCTCGGTGGAGTGGCCGAGAGGCGAGGCAACGGCCTGCAAAGCCGTGTACACGGGTTCAAATCCCGTCTCCACCTCGGCAATAGGCGAGGGCGATTGGCGCAGTGGGAGCGCGCTTCCTTGACACGGAAGAGGTCACTGGTTCAAACCCAGTATCGCCCACCAGTGAGACGGCGGCCCGTCCCGGATTCCGGGGCGGGCCGCCGTCGTCCGTCCACTCGCCCCACCCCGGCACGTCCGACCCGCCGGTCCCACGGTGGTGGTCAGCGGGTGACCTGGCCGGAGCCGGAGCAGGTCACGCACATGGTGGGCGGGCGCTCCACGTCCGCGAAGCCGGCCCCGGTGAAGTCGAGGGTCCGTTCCCTCCGGTCGATCCAGCCCCGCCCCCGACAGTCCAGGCAGAGGACGGTGACCTCCGTCGGGATCCGGCCCGCGTCCGGCCAGGGGTCCGGCGTCCGCCGCCAGGGCGGCACGAGCCGACGTACGGACAGCCGGGGCGCCGGGAACCGCCGACCTCGGCCGGCCGTTCCCGGAGCGGCCCCGAGAGGTCCGGGCGGGTTGCCGGACGGTGGGCCGCCGACACGTCGCCGCCGCCACCGGGCGTACCCGACCGCGACCGTGATCGCGGCCAGCAGCAGGACGACGGCCACCGCGACGTCGACCATGACGGCTGGCTCCTCGGGGGCGGCGACGGGGGACCGGCCAACTCTAGGCCCGACTCGCGCCGATGGCGCACGGTGGTCTTCTCGATTCGCCGGGTGCCTGGTTAACTGCGAATTCGATCCTGGATCCTGCCACTGTGGAAGGCGGCGCCCTGCCCCATGACCGAGATCGCGCACCGAGACGACCCGCTGCCCCGGCTCGCCGTGCCGGGCGAGCGGTTCGGCTGGATCTACCAGGACCGCAACCTCTACCGGCGGCGGTTCCCGGAGCCCCCGCCGACGCCCGGGACGGTCCCGCCGGAGCTGGTCACCCGGGCCACCACGGCCCGGCAGCGGACGCTGCGGCGGGTCGGCGTGTCGCTCGGGGTGGGGCTCGGTCTGGCGGCGCTGTTCGGCTGCTGTGGTCGGTTCGCGAGCAGCCTCGCCGAGCCGTTCGGCTGGTTCGTCATGTTCCTGACCATCCTCTCCGCGTTCGGCGGGCTGGGCGGCGCGCTGGTGGTCTGGCTGCTGCGACGGCAGGCCGAGAAGGACCTGGCCACCGCGCAGGAGCAGGTCCGCGCCGCGTACGAGCAGGCCCGGGCGGGGTGGGAGGCCCGCCGGGTCGAGTTCGAGCAGGGGCAGCAGCGGGCGTTGGAGCAGATGTACGAGTGGAGCGCGGCGGCCCCCTCGCCGGGCACCCGCCGGATCGACGTGGTCGGGGGCAGCAGCTACGGCTGGGAGGCGCTGCTGACCGTGCTCGGCGGGTCGCTGCTGAGCACCCGGGGCCCGATGACGCTGGTGGACTTCACCGGCGAGGCGCTCTGCGGCGAGCTGATGAGCCTGGCCGAGCAGACCCGCCGGTCGGTGCGGGTCACCGGGTTCCCGTCCGGCCTGCGGGAGCTGGACCTGCTCGCCGGGCTCTCCCCCCGGGAACTGGTCGACCTGCTGGTGGAGTCGATGCACGGGGCGGCGGACGGCGGTGACCGCGCCCAACGGCACCAGGACGCGATGCTGCTCGGGGAGCTGTGCGAGGTGCTCGGCGACGAGGTCACCATCGCCCGGATCGTGGCCGGGCTGCGGGTGCTGACCGACCGGCCCGGTCAGCCGGCGCTCAGCGAGATCGAGTGCTCGCTGGTGATCAGCCTGCTGCCCGAGGAGGCCCGCCGGCAGGCGCACCACCAGTTGCGCCGCCTGGAGAGCTTCCTGCGTCCGCTGGAGACGTTGGGGCAGACCGGGGGCGGGCCGCCGGACGCCGAGCTGTCGTGTCTGGTCGCCGACCGGGACGGCCGCAGCGCCCAGCACGAGCTGCTGAAGGACCTGCTGACGCAGTGGCTGATCCGCCGGGTCAGCCGGGAGGAGATCAGCGGCGGCTCGATCGTGCTGGTCGGCGCGGACGAGCTGCACCACCGGCAGATCGAGCGGCTCGGCACGCTCTGCGAGCGGCGGGGGATCCGCCTGGTGCTGTTCTACGCGCACCTGCGGGAGCAGGCGTTGCACGCCCTCGGTGGCGGCGAGGTGGCGTTCATGCGGTTGGGCAATCACCGGGAGGCGCAGCAGGCCGCCGAGTTCATCGGCCGGCAGCACAAGTTCGTGCTCAGTGGTATGACCCGGACGCTGGGCGGGAACGAGACGCACACCCTGGCCGACATGCAGGGCGGCTCGGAGACCGACAGCCGCACCGAGGGCAGCCGGGGCGAGGGCCGGGCGCTGATCCGGCAGCGTAGCCGCACCTGGAGCCGGAGCCGGAACTGGAGCCAGACCCGGTCGGTGGCCGCCGGGACGACCTGGAACGACGCCGCCGAGGCGCAGCGGGTGTACGAGTACGCGGTGGAGCCCCGAGTGTTGCAGGATCTGCCCGACTACGCGCTGCTGCTGGTGAAGGGGGAGGGTCGGGGCTCGGTGGTGCAGGCGGTGGAGTGCAATCCGGAGATCGTGACCCTGCCGTACATGACGATGGATCCGGTGCCGCTGGCGCCGTTGCCGTCCGACGGCGCGGCGGCGTACCCGACGTCCGGGCCGCCGGGCCAGGTGACGCTCTCCCAGCCGGCGCCGATCGCCCCGCAGCCGGCGTCGGCGGACCAGACCGCCGCCGGGCTGCTGCCCGGGTGGGGCGCGCCGGCGCCGGGGCAGCAGCCGGTCCGGCCGTCCCCGCAGCCGGGGCCGCAGCCGCCCCGGCAGCGGCAGTCGGAGCCGCCGCCCGGGCCGGGCGGGTCGTGAGCCCGGGGCCGGCGCGGGAACGGATACCCGGTTTCGTCTCTGATCTTGGCTCGGGTAGAGTTCACGCTGTCACCGGGTGATCCCGGGGGCACGCGGACGTAGCGCAGCTGGTAGCGCATCACCTTGCCAAGGTGAGGGTCGCGGGTTCGAATCCCGTCGTCCGCTCGTAGCCCGTCTGAGGCACACCCGGGGCGATTGGCGCAGTGGGAGCGCGCTTCCTTGACACGGAAGAGGTCACTGGTTCAAACCCAGTATCGCCCACTCCTATCCGCCGGCCGCGCTCCTCCACCGGCCTTCGCGGTGCCTTCCGTCTGCTGCTCTCCGGTGTTCTTCGCGGCTCCACCGGCCTTCGAGGCTGCTCGGGTTGACTCCTCCTGCTGACCGACGAGGGGGAGTGCACAGTGGACAGACGACGCGTGGTCGCGCTCGGTGGGCTGGCCGCCGCGGGCGCGACGGTTCTCTCGTCCGCCGGGGCGGCGGCCGGCGCCGCCGACCGGACCGAGCGGTCCCACCGGGAGCACCGGCACGGCGGCGCGGACGCCGGCCGGGGCGGCGCGGCGGCGGTCGAGCCGTTCGGCGTGGCCCTGCCGATCCCGCCGGTGCTGCGCCCGGTGTACGTGGGCGGCGACGCGGACCTGTACCAGTTGCCGGTGCGGGCCGGGACGACGGAGATCGTCCCCGGGGTGGCCACGCCCGTCCTCGGGTACCAGGGCCGGTTCGTCGGCCCCACCATCCGGGCCCGGCGGGGGCGGGCGGTGGCGTTGCAGGTGACCAACCAGCTCGCCCACCCGACGAACGTGCACCTGCACGGCGGGTTCACCCCGGCGGCCCAGGACGGCCACCCGATGGACGCGATCAACCCGGGCGCGACGCGTACGTACGCGTACCCGAACCTCCAGCAGGCGGCCACGCTGTGGTACCACGACCACAGTCACCACATGGAGGCCGAGCACATCTACCGGGGGCTGCACGGGTTCTACCTGATCTCCGATCCGGCGGAGGAGGCGTTGGGCCTGCCGTCGGGCCGGTACGACGTGCCGGTCCTGCTGCGGGACGCGGCGGTCGGCGCCGACGGGTCGCTGGTGTTCGACCCGGCCAACGGCGGTGACCGCCCGATCGTCCTGGCCAACGGCAAGCCGCAGCCGTACCTGCGGGTGACCGCCCGAAGGTACCGGTTCCGGCTGCTCAACGCCGCCCTGCACCGGATCTTCCGGCTGCGGTTGGAGCGGGGGCGGATGGTCCAGATCGGCACCGACGGCGGGCTGCTGCCGGCCCCGGTCGTGGTCGACGAGGTGCGGCTGACCCCGGGTGAGCGGGCCGAGGTGGTCATCGACTTCGCGGGCGAGCCGGTCGGGGCCCGGCTGGTGCTGGCGGACACCTCCGGGCCGGTGCTCGCCTTCGACGTCGCGGGCGTGGCGCCCGACGACAGCCGGGTGCCGGACCGGCTGGTCCCGATGCCGCCGTTGCCCACCGCCACGGTCACCCGGGACGTGACGCTGAGCTTCGACAGGTCGAAGCTGGCGTTCACGGTCAACGGTCAGACCTTCGACGCGGGCCGGGTGGACGCCCGGGTGGTCAACGGGACCACGGAGATCTGGCGGGTCACCAACGCCGACACCCAGTTCCGGATCGACCACGACTTCCACCTGCACATGGTGCAGTTCCGGCTGCTCGACCGGGACGGGACGCCGGCCGCGCCGGCCGAGGCGGGCTGGAAGGACACCGTGCACGTGCCGCCGGGCTCCACGGTGCGGGTGCAGGCCACGTTCTCCGGGTTCACCGGCCGGTACGTCTACCACTGCCACTTCCCGGAGCACTCCTCGGCGGGCATGATGGCGCAGCTCGAGATCGTGAACCGGGCGACCTGACCGGGGCGTGCCAGGTCATGGCCCGGCGCCGGGCGCGCCGGGTCAGGGCCGTGGCCGTGCCGGGTCAGGGCCGCGTGACGGGCAGGTCGAGCACCTCGTCGAGCGGGCGGCGCGGGGTGGGGCGGCCCGGCTGGCCGTACCCGATCCGCAGCACCATCTGCGGGGTGCCGAAGCGGCCCAGCGACCGCCGCAGCCGTTCCCGCGCCCCGGGCACCTCGATGGGTTGGGAGAGCAGCGACGCGCCCAGCCCGGCGTCGGTGGCGGTCAGCAGCACCCGTTGCAGCGCCTGCCCGGCGACGAGCTGGTCGGTGGCGGTGTTGCCGGCCGAGATGAGCACGGCGACCAGCGGCTCCGGTTCGAAGTCCCGCCCGGGGGCCCGGTCGAGCGCGCCGAAACCACGGCTGGGCAGCAGGTCCTGGGGTTCGGCCCGGGGGCCGCCCGCCGCGGCGGGCACCCCGTCGGTGGCCGGTCCGATGCGGGTCCACGCGGTCCGCTCGGCCCGGTAGGCGGGGTCGCGTTCGAGCACCCGGTGCGCGCTGCCGGCGATCTCGGCGAACGCGCTCACCGCGCTGGCGCCGATCACCAGCTCCAGCCAGCACTGTTCGACCCGGGCGGCCTCGCCGAGCCGCCACCGCACGTCGGCGGGCACCGGGTCGGGCCAGAACGGGGCGCGGTTGCTGAACCGGCGTGGTACGGCGGCGTGCAGGCTCCGCTCGGTGGGGGTGGCGCGGCGGGGCAGGTCCGGGACCAGCCGGGCCGCCACGTCCGGCTCGCCGGGGTAGGGGCGCAGCCGTACGGTGGCGGGGGCGCCGGCGACGGCCAGCGCGAGCCGCAGGTTGTGCAGGGCGGCCCCGCAGGACAGGCGGGCGCCCCAGCCGGTCGGGTCGGTGGCGGGCAGCCGGCGGGTGGGGTCGACGGCGAGGTCGATGCCGCCGTCGCACAGCCGGAACCGCCACGGCTGGGTGTTGTGCAGCGATGGCGCCCGGACGGCGTCCGCCACGGCGGCGCGGAGCTGCTCGACGGTGTAGCCGATGTCCATGGTGACGCTCCTCCCGGGCGTGGCGCCCTCGTGTGTGCGTCTCCACGGTGCGCCCGGCGGACCGGCGTCGGGCAGGGCCGGACGTCCCCACCGGCCGGGACCAGCTACCCGCGGTCGGCGGGACGTTCGGGACCTTCGGCCCGTGCCAGGGGCGGTCGGGCGGGGTAGAAACGAGGGATGATCCGGGTGTTCCTTCTCGACGACCACGAGGTCGTCCGTCGTGGCCTGGCCGACCTGCTCACCAGCAGCGGTGACATCGAGGTGGTCGGCGAGTCCGGCTCCGCGCCGGAGGCGGCCCGGCGTATTCCCGCGCTCCGGCCGGACGTGGCGATCCTCGACGCCCGGCTGCCCGACGGCAACGGCATCGACGTGTGCCGGGACGTGCGGGCGGTGGACTCGTCGATCAAGGGCCTGATCCTGACCTCGTACGAGGACGACGAGGCGCTGTTCGCGGCGATCATGGCGGGGGCGGCCGGGTACGTGTTGAAGCAGATCCGGGGCACGGATCTGGTGGACGCGGTGCGGCGGGTGGCGGCCGGGCAGTCGCTGCTGGACCCGGCGATCACCACCCGGGTGCTGGACCGGATCCGCAGCGGCGTGGAGCAGCCCCAGGAGCTGAAGTCGCTGACCGAGCAGGAGCGACGGATCCTGGAGTACGTCGCCGAGGGGCTGACCAACCGGGAGATCGCCGGCAAGATGTTCCTGGCCGAGAAGACCGTGAAGAACTACGTCTCCAGCGTGCTCGCCAAGCTCGGTCTGGAACGGCGTACCCAGGCGGCGGTGCTGGCCACCCGGCTGCTCGGCCAGCGGCACTGACGGAGCCCGCCCGCCGTCGCCGGCCGTCCAGGGCCGGGCAGGGGCGGCCGAGCAGCCGGACGCTGCGGGCCGGGCCGGCCGGGGCCGGACCCGCCAGGCGGGTCAGTCGCGCAGGGGGACGGTCCAGCACAGCTCGGTGCCGCGCGGGTCGGCCGGCCCGACGGTGAACTCCCCGCCGAGTCCGGTGGCGCGCTCGCGCAGGTTGACCAGCCCGCTGCGGGCGGCGGACGGGTCGAGGCCCACCCCGTCGTCGGTGACCCGCACCGTCACCCGGCCGGCGTCGACGCGTACGGCGACGGTCACCCGGCCGGCGCGGGCGTGCCGTACCGCGTTGGACAGCGCCTCGCGGAGCACGGCGAGCAGGTCGGGGCGGACGGCGTCGGGCACGGCGCTGTCGACCGGACCGGCCAGGTCCAGCTCCGGCCGGAAGCCGAGGGACTGCGCGGCGGCGTCGACCGCCTCGCGGATCTCGGTGCGCAGCGTCGCGCTCATCGGGGTACGCAGCTCGAAGATGGTGCGGCGGATGTCGCGGATGGTGGCGTCCAGGTCGTCGACGGCGGCGTTGATCCGTTTCGCCACGTCGGGGCGGGTGGCCATCGGGGCGGCGCTCTGCAACTGCAGGCCGGTGGCGAACAGTCGTTGGATCACCACGTCGTGCAGGTCCCGGGCGATGCGTTCGCGGTCCTCCAGGACCAGCAGCAGCTCGCGTTCCTCCTGGCCCCGGGCGCGTTCCATGGCCAGCGCGGCCTGACCGGCGAAGCTGCGCAGCAGGGCGACGTCGTCGTCGGTGGTGTCGCCCCGGTCCGGCTGGTGCGCGGTGACCAGGACGCCGTGCAGGGTGTCCGCGGCGGCCAGCGGCGAGACCACCGCCGGCCCGGCGGTCACCGGGGCGGGCCACGGCGCGGCCTGGGCGAGGTTCTCCAGCAGCTCGTGCCGGTGCTCGGTGACCGACCCGCGGAAGGTGGTCTCACCGGCCGGCAGGACCGCGCCGAGCAGCTCCCCGACCCGGTCCCCGACGCCGTCGACGACCTCGACGGTGAACTGGTCGGCGTCCTCGTCGTAGAGGAGCACCAGGGCCAGCTCGGCTTCGGCGACCTCGCGGGCGCGGCGGGCCACCAACGCCAGCGCGTCGGTGCGGCGGACCTCGCCGAGCAGCACCGAGGTGATCTCGGCGGTGGCGGCGAGCCAGCGTTCCCGCCGGTGGGCCAGCGCGTACAGGCGGGCGTTCTCGATGGCCACGCCGGCCGCCGCGGCGAGCGCGACGACGATCTCCTCGTCGTCCTCGGTGAACTGCGCGCCGCCCTGTTTCTCGGCCAGGTAGAGGTTGCCGAAGACCTGGTCACGGATGCGTACCGGCACGCCGAGGAAGGTGTGCATCGGCGGGTGGTTCGGCGGGAACCCGTACGACCGGGGGTGCTGGGTGATGTCGGGCATGCGCAGCGGACGCGGCTCGTCGATGAGCAGCCCCAGCACGCCCCGGCCGTGCGGCAGGTCGCCGATGGCGGCGTGTTGTCCGGCGGTGACCCCGTGCACGATGAAGTCGTGCAGCGTACGGTCGGGGCCGACCACGCCGAGCGCGCCGTAGCGGGCGCCGACCAGCTCGCACGCCGAGCGCACGATGCGTTGCAGGGTGCTGTGCAGGTCGAGGTCGGTGCTGATGCCGACGACCGCGTCGAGCAGGGCACGCAGCCGTTCCCGGCTGGTGACGACCTCGCCGACCCGGTCGAGCATCTCCTGCAGCAGCTCGTCGAGACGGACCCGGGACAGCGGGCTCAGCCCCAGCGAGGGGGGCGCCGGGCGCGGGCGCGGAGCGGGATCGGCCACCGGGGGATGTTACCGCCCGGTGACCGTCCGGCACGAGACCGCGTCCCCGCCGGCCCGACCTTCCGGCGACGGGTCACCGCTGGTCGCGTACCGCCGAGGTGTCGACGACCTGCGTGGCGTCGAGCCGGGGAGTGGGCGCGGGCCCGGTGTTCGCCGGGTCGGCGACGCCCAGCCGCAGCGCCAGGTACGGGAAGCCGAGCCCGGACAGCAGCCGGCGCAGCGTCTGCCGGGTGCCGGCGACCTCGACGACGCCGCTGAGCGGCACCACGGAGACGCACAGCCGGGTGGCGGCCAGCCAGGCGGCGGAGAGCGCCTCGCCGGCGGCGAGCCAACCGTCCGGCTCGTCGGCGTCGCCGAACAGGATCGCGTAGCGGGCCGCCCGGTCGTGGCCGGGGCCGATGGGGAGGCTGCCGGGCCGGCCGAAGTCCCGGGCCGGGACGGTGGTCTGCGGGGGCTGCGCGGGCAGCGCCTCCGCCGGCAGGCCGACGCCGACGCCGGCCCGGCTGGTCCAGTACGCCAGCTCCTCGCGTGCCTGTGGGTCCTCGGCCTCCACGGAGGCGGCGTGCCCGGCGGCGGCGGCCAGCTCCAGCACCTGGTCGGCGTCGAGCAGGTGCAGGTGGGCGCCGGCCAGCCCGGCGGCCCGGGCGATCTCGCGGAGCGACTCGTCGGGCGCCGGCTCGTCGCTGACCGGCCGCCGGTCGGTGTGCCGGATCTGCATGCACTGCACCAGGCGCATCGCGTCCGGGTCGGGTCCGGCGCGGCGGGCGCCGGTGATCCGGGCCAGCAGCTCCGGGTCGTCCGGGTCGGGCAGCCGTTCGACGGCGGGCGTCCAGCCCTCGGCGGCCAGCGCCACCCGGGCGTGGTGCAGGGCGGCGCCGCAGCTCAGGGTGAGCAGCCGCCCGTCCGGGTCGATCGCGGCGAGCCGGCGGTCGGCGGCCACCCGCAGCTCCAGCGCGTCGGGCAGCACCCGCCACCGCCAGGGCTGGGTGTTGTGCACCGACGGGGCGTGGCCGGCGGTGGTGGCGGCCTCCACGTACGCGGTGGTCAGCGAGCGGGCCGGCGTCTCGTGGCTCATGTCACGACCTTTCGTCTGTCGTCCCCATCGTGCCCCACCCGGGTGGCGCTCCGGGCCGGCTTGCCTCCCATCCTGCGGCCGGGGTGGTCCCCGGGGCAGTGCCGTCGGTCCCGGGGCCCGGGCCGATGGTCCCGGGTCTTCCGGTTCCGGCGGTACCCGGCCAGCGGGCCGTGACGCGGGCCGGCGGTCCCGGGTCGTTCCGGTCTGCGGTCGCGTCCGGCCGCCGGGGCCGCGACGCGGGCCGGATGCGGCGATCCCGGTCTGCCGCCCGCGCGCGGCTGGGACGATCCCCGGGTGGGGGAGAACGGGTGCGTTCCGGGGCGGCCGGTGCCCGGCGCGGCGCGCCGGCGGCGGTGGCGGGAGTGGCTGCCGCTGGCCGGGCTCCTCGTGGTGGTGCTGGTCGGCGCGGCGCTCTGGCTGGCCGGGGCGCGGACCGCCGCCGGCTGGGTGTGGGCGGCGGTGACCGCGGCGACGCTGCTGCCGGCCGCCGTGGCGATGCTGCGGCAGTTCTGGCGTCGCCGGTTCGGCGTGGACGTGGTGGCGGTCCTCGCGTTGGCCGGCGCGCTGGCGGTGGGCGAGTACCTGGCCGGGGCGGTGGTGGCGGTGATGCTGGTGACGGGCCGGTCGTTGGAGGCGTACGCGCAGCACCGGGCGACCCGGGACCTGCGGGCGCTGCTGGCCCGGGCCCCGCGTACCGCCCGACGGCGTCGCCCGGACGGCGGGATCGAGCAGGTGCCGTTGGCGGCGGTGCGGGCCGGGGACCGGGTGCTGGTCGGACCGGGTGACGTGGTGCCGGTCGACGGGACGCTTACCGAGGCGGCCACCCTCGACGAGTCGGTGGTGACCGGTGAGTCCCGGCTGGCGTCCCGGGCCGCCGGCGAGCGCCTGCCCAGCGGCGTGGTCAACGCCGGGGCCGGGTTCGGGTTGGTCGCCACGGCCGACGCGGCGGGCAGCACGTACGCGGGGATCGTCCGGCTGGCCGAGGAGGCGACCGCCCGCAGGGCCCCGATGGTGCGGTTGGCCGACCGGTACGCGGCGGGGTTCGTCCCGTTCACGCTGCTGCTGGCCGGCGGCGCCGGGCTGCTCGCCGGTGACCTGCTGCGGGCGGTGGCGGTGCTGGTGGTGGCGACGCCCTGCCCGCTGCTGCTGGCCACGCCGATCGCGATCGTCTCCGGGCTGTCCCGGGCCGCCCGACGTGGGGTGCTGGTCCGCGACGGCGGCTCGCTGGAGCTGCTCGGCCGCGCCCGCACCCTGCTGCTGGACAAGACCGGGACGCTCACCGCCGGGCGACCCCGGGCGGCCGGGACGGTCGTCGCGCCCGGCGGCGACCCGGACGAGGTGCTGCGGCTGGCCGCGTCGGTGGAGCAGCTCTCCCCGCACGTGCTGGCCGCCGCGCTGGTCGGGCAGGCCCGGGAACGTGGGCTGGCGCTGACCGAGCCGACCGGGGTCACCGAGGAGCCGGGCCGTGGGGTGCGGGGCCTGGTGGACGGGCGGGAGCTGCGGGTCGGTCAGCTCGCCGACGACCCGTCCGGCCTGCCGCGATGGGCGCGCCGGGCCCGTGAGCGGGCCGACCTGGCCGGCCACTCCACGGTCTGGGTCGACGACGGGTCCGGGCCGCTCGGCGTGATCCTGCTGGAGGACCCCGTCCGGCCGGACGCCCCGGCCACGGTCCAGCGGCTGCGGCGGGCCGGGCTGACCCGGCTGGTGATGGTCACCGGCGACCGGTCGACCACCGCCGACCGGGTCGCCCGGGCGGTCGGCGTGGACGACGTGGTGGCGCGGTGCCCGCCGGCGGAGAAGGTCGAACGGGTCCGCCGGGAGGCGCGGCGGGCGGTGACCGTGATGGTCGGTGACGGGGTGAACGACGCCCCGGCGCTGGCCGAGGCGCACGTCGGGGTGGCGATGGGCGCGACCGGGGCGCGGGCCTCCGCCGACGTGGCCGACGCGGTGCTCACCGTGGACCGGCTGGACCGGCTCGCCGACGCCGTGGAGATCGCCCGCCGGGCCCGGCGGATCGCCGCGCAGAGCGCCGGCGTGGGGATGGGGCTGGCGGTGCTGGCGATGCTGGTGGCGGCGGCCGGTCGGCTGCCGCCGGTGGCCGGGGCGTTCCTCCAGGAGGGCATCG
The DNA here is from genome assembly GCF_027497255.1 of Micromonospora sp. WMMD882. NCBI lineage: Bacteria > Bacillati > Actinomycetota > Actinomycetes > Micromonosporales > Micromonosporaceae > Micromonospora > Micromonospora sp. WMMD882. The sequence continues at coordinate 2,548,799 of NZ_CP114903.1, read as the reverse complement.
ACGTGGTGGTGATCCTCAACGCGTTGCGGGCGCTGGGCGCGGGCCGACGCGGTCAGGGACGGCCGAGGGAGGGGTAGCCGGGCCGGTGGAGCTGGTTGGCGATGGTCACGGCCACTCGCCGGGGTTGCACCAGACGTCCCTGGGCAGGCTGGTCACGGTCGTCCCGTTCTGTACGTAGCTGTAGGAGACGGTGAGGGAGCTCTGCGGGGAGCAGTCATGCAGCAGGCTCCCACCGGGGGTGTTCACCGTGAAGCTGTAGGGAGTGCCAGTGCGGGTCACGGTCCAGGTGGTCGGCCCGCCCACGGAGGTGTCGCAGGCGAACTTGGAGCCACCGCTGTCGCACCAGGGGGCGGGGGCGGCGGCGGTGGCGCTGCCGGGGACGGCGACGATCAGGCCCAGGGTCGCCAGGGTGGCGGCGCCCGAACCGGTGATGACCTTTCGCATGCGGCTGCTCTCTCTCGGTGGTCGTGGCGTCGGGAGTTGGAGCGTAACCGGTTGCATTTATGCTTGTAGATTGAATGAATCCCGTGAACGTGACTCAGCGTTCCCGGGCCACCACGATCGGGCAGTGCGCGTGCTGGAGCACCTGCTGGCTGACCGACCCGAGCAGCGCCCCGGCCAGGCCGCCCCGGCCCCGACTGCCGACCACCACGAGCTGCGCGTCCCGGCTCGCCTCCACCAGCGCCGACGCCGGATTCCCGGACTCCACCTGGGTGCTCACCGGCAGGTCCGGGAAGGTGTCGCGCCACCGGGCCAACGACTCGTCCAGGCTGGCGCGTTCGGCCGCGTCGGCCTCGTCCGGGTCGAAGCCCTGGGCGCGCCACTGCGCGGGCGCCCAGGCGCGCACCACGTGCAGGGGCGCCTCCCGCTGGGCGGCGCGTTCCACCGCGAAGGCGAGGGCGACCAGGGACGGGTCCGACCCGTCCACCCCGACCACGATCCGCTTCCCGACGCCGGTCGGGGCGTCCGGCCGGACCACCACCACCGGGCAGTGCGCGTGCGCGGCCACCGACACGGCCGTCGACCCGGCGAGCAGACCGGTGAAGCCGCCGTGTCCCCGGCTGCCCAGCACCAGCAGGTCCGCCCGGGCGGAGCGTTCCTGCAGCACCAGGGCGGGCGGCCCGTCGAACACCTCCGCGGTCACGGTCAGCCCGGGGCGGCCGGCGGCGGCGTCGGTGGCGGCCCGGTGGACCATCTCCTCCACCTGCCGGCGGGCCGTCTCGTCCGGCCAGGCGCCGGGGGTGACGCCGGGGCCGATCCAGCCGGCCACCGTGAGCCACTCGAACACGTACGCCAGCCGTACCGGCCGGCCGGTCCGGCCGGCCTCGTCCAGCGCCCAGGACAGCGCGGTCGACGCGTCGGGGGAGCCGTCGTAGCCGACCAGGATCTCGTCGCTCATGTCCGTCCGCCTCTCGTTTCGTGGGTGGGCGGTGGCCGGTGGGCGCGGCCCCGCGCCCACCGGCCACCGACGTCACCGGTTCGTCGGGTCGGCCTCGCGGACCCAGCGCCACTCGGCCACCCGGGGGTCGTCCTCGCCGAAGCGGCGGGTGTGGTCCCGGCACTCCTGCCGGGCGTCGACCATCCGCTGCCGCAGGTGCGCGGCGCGGGCGGCCAGCCCCGGAACCCGGTCGATCACGTCGATGACCAGGTGGAAGCGGTCCAGGTCGTTGAGCATCACCATGTCGAAGGGCGTGGTGGTGGTGCCCTCCTCCTTGTAGCCGCGCACGTGCAGGTTGCCGTGGTTGGCGCGGCGGTAGGTGAGCCGGTGGATCAGCCACGGGTACCCGTGGTACGCGAAGATCACCGGCCGGTCGCGGGTGAAGATGGTGTCGAACTCGTTGTCCGGCAGCCCGTGCGGGTGCTCCGACGGCGGTTGCAGGCGCATCAGGTCGACCACGTTGACCACCCGGACCCGCAGGTCGGGCAGGTGTCGGCGGAGCAGGTCGGCGGCGGCGAGGGTCTCCAGCGTCGGCACGTCCCCGGCGCAGGCGAGCACCACGTCCGGCTCCTGGCCGTCGTCGGTGCTGGCCCAGTCCCAGATGCCCAGGCCGCGCCGGCAGTGCTGGATCGCCTCGTCCATGGTCAGCCAGTTCGGCGCGGGCTGTTTGCCGGCGACCACCACGTTGATGTAGTGCCGGCTGCGCAGGCAGTGGTCCATGGTGGAGAGCAGGGTGTTGCCGTCCGGCGGCAGGTAGACCCGGACCACCTCGGCCTTCTTGTTGACCACGTGGTCGATGAAGCCCGGATCCTGGTGCGAGAAACCGTTGTGGTCCTGCCGCCACACGTGGCTGGAGAGCAGGTAGTTCAGCGAGGCGACCGGCTGCCGCCAGGGAATGCCCCGGGTCACCTTCAGCCACTTGGCGTGCTGGTTGACCATCGAGTCGACGATGTGGATGAACGCCTCGTAGCTGGTGAAGACGCCGTGCCGGCCGGTCAGCAGGTACCCCTCCAGCCAGCCCTGGCACAGGTGCTCGGAGAGCACCTCCATCACCCGGCCGTCGGGGGAGAGGTGGTCGTCGCCGGGGACCGTGCCGGCCACGAACGCCCGGTCGGTGACCTCGAACGCCGCGCCGAGCCGGTTCGAGGCGACCTCGTCCGGGCCGAACAGCCGGAACGTCTGCGGGTTCGCGGTGATCACGTCACGGATCCAGGGGCCCAACGCGACGGTCGCGCCCCGTACGGTCGCGCCCGGCTCGGGCACGTCCACCGCGTACGCCCGGAAGTCCGGCAGGGCCAGCTCGCGCAGCAGCACGCCGCCGTTGGTGACCGGGTTGGCGCTCATCCGCCGGTCCCCGGTCGGCGGCAGCGCGGCCAGCTCGGCCACCGGCGCGCCGGTGGCGTCGAACAGTTCCTCCGGCCGGTACGAACGCAGCCAGCGCTCCAGCTCGGCCAGGTGCTCCGGGTTGGTGCGGACAGCGTCGACGGGCACCTGGTGCGCCCGGTACGTGCCCTCGACCTGTTTGCCGTCGACCACGTCGGGGCCGGTCCAGCCCTTCGGGGTGCGCAGCACGATCATCGGCCAGCGGGGGCGGGTGACCGACCCGCCGGAGCGGGCCCGACGCTGGATGGCGGCGATCTCGTCGACCACCCGGTCCAGGGTGGCCGCGAGGGCCTGGTGCACGGCGGCCGGGTCGTCCCCCTCGACCAGGTACGGCTGGTGGCCGAAGCCGCGCATCATCGTCAGCAGGTCTTCGACGCCGATGCGGTCCAGCACGGTCGGGTTGGCGATCTTGTAGCCGTTGAGGTGCAGGATCGGCAGCACCGCCCCGTCGCGGGCCGGGTTCAGGAAGACGTTGGACAGCCAGCTACCGGCGAGCGGCCCGGTCTCCGCCTCGCCGTCGCCGATCACGCAGGCGACCAGCAGGTCCGGGTTGTCGAACGCGGCGCCGTAGGCGTGGCTGAGCGCGTAGCCCAGCTCGCCGCCCTCATGGATGGAGCCCGGCACCTCCGGGGCCACGTGGCTGGGGATGCCGCCGGGGAAGGAGAACTGGCGGAACAGCTTCGCCATGCCGGCCTCGTCCCGGCCGACCGAGTGGTACCGCTCGCTGTAGGTGCCCTCCAGCCAGGTGTTCGCCACCAGGGCCGGGCCGCCGTGGCCGGGGCCGGTGACGAACATGGCGCTCAGGTCCCGGTCGACGATCACCCGGTTCAGGTGCGCGTAGAGCAGGTTCAGCCCGGGACTGGTGCCCCAGTGGCCGAGCAGCCGGGGCTTGACGTGCGCGGCGGTGAGCGGTTCCCGCAGGAGGGGGTTGTCCAGCAGGTAGATCTGTCCGACGGTCAGGTAGTTCGCCGCCCGCCACCAGGCGTCCAGTCGGCGCAGCTCGTCGTCGGTCAGCGGGCCGGTCACATCCAGGGCGGTGTCCATCTGGGCAAGCCTCTCGCGGGTCGGGGGATTCTGCACCCGGAACGGCTTTTTCGTCCCGGCAACCTCAGCTTCGTCCGGGCGCGGAGGCGGGTTCAGGGCCATTGGTCCCGGGACGGGTGGGCGCTCCGACCCGTCGTGCGCCCGCCGTCACCGCTCGTCGAGGACCCGGCGCACCAGGGCCACCGGGGCCGGCGCGTGGTAGAGCAGGGACTGGCTGACCGCGCCGAGCATGCCGCGTCCGGGCTGGTCACCGCGGGTGCCGGCGACCACCAGACGGGCCGTGCGGGACTGTTCGACCAGCACCGGCCCGGGTTCGCCGCGCAGCACCTCCCGCTCGGCGACGACGGTGGGGTGGCGACGGGCGCACCGGTCCACGACGTCGGCGAGGTCCTGCTCGCCGCGGCCGGCGTCGTCCCCGGGCTCGACCACGCGCACCGCGCGGAGCCGGCCGTCGTGCCGGCCGGCGCAGTCGAAGGCGAAGTCGAGGGCGGCCCGCGAGGTCGCCGAGCCGTCCAGGGCGACCAGGACCGGCCCGTCCGGCGGGGGCGCCAGCCGGACCACCAGCACCGGACAGCCGGCGCGGGCGGCCACCTGCACGGCCGCCGCGTCGGCCGGCGCGCACTGCCGGCTGGTCAGGCCGCCGTCGCCGACCACGACCAGGAAGGCCGACTCGGATCGGCGCAGCAACCCGGCCACCGCCGGACCTTCCAGGAGTTGCGCGTCCACCCGCAGTTTCGGGGCGACCCGGTCGGCGACCGACACGGCCCGCGCGATGGCCTGCTCCGCCTCGGCCCGGTGCCCGACGACGCTCGGCGCGGCCAGGGCGGACGCCCAGTCGAAGGCGTGCAGCACGCAGAGCCGGCGGCCGTGCTCCGCCGCCTCCCGGGCGGCCAGCCGGACCACGGCGAGGCTCTCCTCGGAACCGCTGACCCCGACCACCACGGGAGCGTCGGCGGCTGCGCTCATCGCGGGTCACCTCCCGGGTCGCGGTACCACCGCCGACAGTAGTGGCGGGACCGGCGGCGTCGGGGTGACTCCGCGGAACTGGCGGGCCGGCGCGGCGGTCGGCCGGCGGACGCCGGCCCCCTGCCGTGGACAGTTCGGCAGGGGGCCGGCGGTCACTCGACGAGGTTGGGCGCCGCCTCGCAGGGCGGTCGGGACGGGACGGTCGTCGAAGGCGCCGTCCCGGCGTCGAGGAGACCGGACGCGACCGTTCGTCCGGAAATTCGAAGACGACCTTCGATGGTACGGATCACCGGGGTGGCCCGCCAGGGCGTCAACCAGGATTGACAAGAGGGTGCTATCAACGTAGATTGACGGCATGAGTCAGGCTACGGAACTCGCGGCAGCGGCCGGCAGCGCCGACCCCCGGGTCGGCCTGCGGGCGGTGCTCGCTCTGCGCCGGCTGCTGGAGCGGTTGGAGGTGGTCCAGGTGGACAACGCCCGACGGGCGGGCTGGTCCTGGCAGGAGATCGCCGACGCGCTCGAGGTGAGCCGGCAGGCGGTCCACAAGAAACACGCCGGGCGACCGGCGGTCGAGCGCTCCTGGGAGGCGTGATGTTCGAACGGTTCACCGACCGTGCCCGCGAGGTGGTCCGGCAGGCCCGACGGGAGGCCGACCGCGAGCCGGTCGGCACCCACCACCTCCTGCTGGCGCTCCTCGCCGACCGGGACGCGCTGGCCACCCGGCTACTGGCCGACGCCGGGGTCACCGGCGACGACCTGCGGATCCGGATCAGCCGACGCCTCGATCAAGGGGCGGTTCCCGGCGAGGACGACGCCGACGCGCTGCGCCAGATCGGTATCGACCTGGCCGCGATCGAAGCCCGGATCGAGGAGTCCTTCGGGCCGGGCGCGCTACGCCGACCGCCGCCGCCGCGCCGGGATGGCTGGTGGCGGCGAAGCGGCAGGGGCCCCTTCGCGCCGGGCTCCCGCAAGGCGCTGGAGTTGGCCCTGCGGGAGGCGCTGCGCCTGCGTCACCGGCACATCGGCACCGAGCACGTCCTGCTCGGCCTGCTCCACGAGGGCGACGGGCTCGCCGCCCGGGCGCTCCACGACGCCGGCGTCGACCTGACCGACCTGCGCCGCCGGGTCGAGACGGCGCTGCGGGCGGCGGCCTGACCCTCTCGGGCGGCCGGACGAGCCGAAACCTTTTTGTGGTTTGTTCAACGACGGTCGCCGTCGGGTCGCTGCCAGGGCGGTCGTGCTGCACACTTGCGCCGTGGAAGCTGGAGAGGACACGCGGCGCGCGGCGCGACCGGACGGGCTGCGGTCCGCCGTGGTGGTCAACCCGGTCAAGGTGCCCGATCTCGACACGTTACGTCGCACCGTCGACGAAACCCTCACCGCCGCCGGCTGGCCGGCGCCGATCTGGTACGAGACCACCCTCGACGACCCCGGCCGCGGCCAGGCCGAACAGGCCGTCGCCGAGGGCGTCGACGTGGTCTTCGCCTGCGGCGGCGACGGCACCGTGATGTCCTGCGTGAGCGGGCTGGTCGGCACCGACGTCGCCCTGGCGGTGCTCCCGCAGGGCACCGGCAACCTGCTCGCCGCCAACCTCGGCCTCTCCGGCGACCTCGCCGCCGGGCTGGAGGTGGCGATCGAACGCGGACGCCGCCGGTTGGACGTCGGCGCCGTCGACGAGCACCACTTCGTGGTGATGGCCGGCATGGGCTTCGACGCCCAGATGCTCGCCGACACCTCCGAGACCACCAAGGCGCGCATCGGCTGGCCCGCGTACGTGATGGGGGCCGCCCGACACCTGCGGGACCGGCCGATGCGGGTCACCATCCGCGTCGACGACCGCGAGCCGCTGCGCCGCCGCGCCCGCTCGGTGCTGATCGCCAACGTCGGCCGGCTCCAGGGCGGGCTGACCCTGCTCACCGAGGCCGAGCCGGACGACGGCCACCTCGACGTCGCCGTGCTCACCCCCCGCACCCTGCGGCACTGGCTGGCGCTCGGCTGGGCGGTGCTGCGTCGCCGCGACCAGGTGCCCCGGCTGGAGGTCTACCGCGGCCGGCGCGTCGAGATCACCAGCAACCGCGCCCAGCCCCGGGAGCTGGACGGCGACCTGATCGAGCCCGGTCGGCGGCTGCTCGCCGAGATCCGCCCCCAGGCGCTGTGGCTCTGCGTGCCACGTCCGGCCGAGGACCCCGACCTCGCCGAGGACGCCGAGGCCGTCGCGGAGCGGGGTGAGCGCCGGGTCGAGGAGGCACGCGGTGAGTAGCACCCGCATCGTCCCGGAGACCCGGCTGATGGCCGACGAGGAGCTGTCCGCCGACGACGCCTGGCACACGCTGCGCCGGGAGGGCGGCTGGCACCTGCTGCGGGACGCGTTCATCCGGTTCCGCTACGGCGACGGTTTCAGTCACGCCCGCGCGTTCGCGTTCCAGCTCTGCCTCGCCGTCGTCCCGTTCATGATCGCCCTGACCGGGCTGATCAGCGAGCTGGGCGTCGAGGAGGGCGGCGAGATCGTCGCGGACACCGTCCTGGCCCTCACCCCCGGCGCCAGCGAGCAGATGGTCACCGAGCTGCTCGACGACCGGGAGCGCACCGAGAGCGTCGGCGAGCTGGCGCTGACCCTCGGCCTGCTGACCGGCCTGGTCGCGTTGACCTCCACCATGGCCCAGATCGAACGCGGCGCGAACCGGATCTACGGCGTGGAGCGGGACCGGCCGGCGCTGGGGAAGTACCTGCGCGCCGCCGTGCTCGCGGTCACCGCCGGCCTGCCGGCGCTCACCGGGTTCCTCATCCTGGTCGGCGGCGGCCCGATGGGCGACTCGGTACGCCGGCACTACGCCTGGGGGCACACCCTCGAAGGCGCCTGGAACCTGCTGCGCTGGCCGCTCAGCCTCGCGCTGACCGTGCTCGCCGTCGCGGTGCTGTTCCGGCACACCCCCCGCCGCCGGCAGCCCGGCCTGTCCTGGCTGCTGTTCGGCGCGATCATCGCCACCGTCCTGTGGTGGCTGGCCAGCCTGCTGCTCGCCGGGTACGTCGCGTTCGCCGACAACTTCGGCCAGACGTACGGGTCGCTGACCGGGATCATGGCCCTGCTGCTCTGGGCGAACCTCACCGGCATGGCGCTCTTCGGGGGGCTGGCCTTCGCCGCCCAGCTCGAAGCCGTACGCATCGGCGTGCAGGACCCGGCCCAGCCGGACCTGTGGGAGCCGGAGGCCCGACGTGCCGAGATCCACGACACCGGGGAGATGACCGGGCTGTAGCGCGGCGGGCGGACGACCGCCGGCCGCCACGTGTACCGGATCGACCGTTCGGGTAAAGCGGCACGCCAGAGGACGAGGGAGGCTGCCGTGGCCGCGGTCAAGGATGTTCTACGTCGACCCCTGGGGCACTTCACCGAGCGGAGCCTCGCCGGTCTGGCCCTGGTGCTGGGCGCCGGGGTCGGCTTCGGGGTGCTGCTGGTGCTGGTGCGCAGCCAGTGGACGCCCCTGTACGACGTGGACCACGGCGTCGCCGCCTGGCTCAACGCGCAGGTCGCCCCGCACGGTCCACTGGTGACGGTGCTCAACGCGCTCACCGGTCTGGGCGGGCTGACGGTCATCGGTTGGCTGGTCTCGGTCGGGGTGGTCGGCCTGCTCATCCGCAGGCAGGGCCGGCTGGCGGTGTACCTGCTGGTCACCGGGGCCGGGGCGCTGATCCTCGACCCGACCCTCAAGACCCTGGTCGACCGGCTGCGCCCCGAGGTGGACGTGCCGATCGGCAGCTACGCGGGGGAGAGCTTCCCCAGCGGGCACGCGCTCGGCTCGATGGTCGCGTACGGCGCGCTGCTGCTGGTCTTCCTGCCGGCCATGCGGCCCCGGTGGCGGCGACCGGCGATGGTGGTGACCGCCGTCGTCGTGTTCCTGGTCGGCCTGACCCGGGTCGCGCTCGGCGTCCACTTCGTCTCCGACGTGCTCGGGGCGTGGCTGCTCGGCGCGGCGTGGCTCGGCGTCACCGCGTACGCGTTCCGGCTGTGGCGGCTGGAGCGCGGCCGGCCCGCCGTACCGCTGGGGGAGGGTCTGGAGCCGGAGGCCGCGCACGACGTGGCCCCCGCCCCCGACGAGGAGCGGCTGCTGCCGCACCCCCGGGCCGGGGTGGCCGAGCTGGTCATCGGCTGGGTGCTGGTCCTCGGGGTGCTGTACGGCTTCGGCACCTTCGTCAGCTACCACGCGCAGGGCACCTTCTTCGCGACCCTGGACACCGCCGTGCCGAACTGGTTCGACGCGCACCGCACCCCGGGGCGCGACGACCTGAGCTACTGGTGGAGCAAGGTCGGCGACACCCACGCCATCCTGCTGATCTCGCTGGTCTTCTGCCCACTGGTGCTGGCGGTCTGGCGGCGCTGGCGGCCGGTGCTGTTCGTGGCGCTGACCATGTTCGGCGAGCTGAGCCTCTTCCTCGCCAGCGCGGCGGCGGTGGACCGGCCGCGCCCGCCGATCGAGAACCTGGACGGTCCGATGCCCACCTCGTCGTTCCCGTCCGGACACATCGCCGCCACCCTCTGCCTGTGGACGGCCATCGCGATCGTCGTGTTCCCGCGCACCGACCGGTGGTGGCGCTGGGTCTTCGTGGCCCTCGCGGTGGTCATGCCGGTCGGCGTGGCGGTGTCCCGGATGTACCGGGGCATGCACCACCCGACCGACTTCATGGGCGCGATCCTGCTCACCGTCTGCTGGATCGGCCTGCTCTACTGGGTGATCCGGCCCAACGCCGACGTGGCCGAGGGCAACCAGCCGGCCATCGAGTCGGAGGACGTCGACACCCTCGACGACGAGCTGGTCAGGGCCGGGCGGGTCGACTGAGCCGGAGGGGCCGCCGATGCTGCGGGTGATCACCTGGAACATCCGCACCGGCGGCCGGGACCGGGGCGGCCCCGACCGCCTGGACCGGGTGGTCCGGGTGGTCACCGAGCAGCGTCCCGACCTGCTGGCCGTGCAGGAGCTGCGCGGCTTCGACCGGGACGGGACGGCCGACCGGTTCGCCGAGGCGGTGGGGATGCGGGCGTACCTGGTCCGGTCCCGGTTCGGTCAGCCGGTCGCGGTGCTGGTCCGGCCGCCGTGGCGGGCGCGGGCCGCCGGCCCGGTGCGTCGCCCGTTCCATCACGCCGCGCAGCGGGTCACCGTGGACACCGCCGCCGGGCCGTTGACCGTCGTCAGCGCCCACCTGGACCCGTACCGGGGGTGGCGGCGGCGGGTCGAGGCGGGCTGGCTGGCCGCCGCCGTCCGCCGCGCCCCGGGGGAGCTGGCGCTGCTGGCCGGGGACCTGAACACCCTGGAGCCGGGCGTCGACCATACCGCCCGGATCGCCCGACTGCCGGCCGCGTACCGCTCCCGGCACCTGCGCCGCGACGGTCGGACGCCGGAGACCCGCGCGGTGGCCCGGCTGCGTCGGGCCGGGCTGGTCGACCTGTTCGACCGCGCCGGCGACGGCCCGCCGGAGACCGCCCCGACCGCGTGCGGCGGCGGGGTGGAGTTCTCCGGGATGCGGCTGGACTACCTGCTCGGCACGCCCGCGCTGGCGGCGCTGGCCCGGGGCTGCCGGGTGGCGCGCGGCGGCGAGACCGAGCACGCCTCCGACCACTACCCGGTCGTCGTCGACCTCGACCTCGACCCGGCCTGACCGGATCAGATGTCGATCCACATGTATTTCGCGCGCCGCCTGCGACTCCTCTACCGGTAGTCAACCCTCTCCGAGGAGGAGCGCATGAGGAGTATTCGACTGTTGACCGGGGCGGTCGTGCTGGCGCTGATCGCGTCGACGCTGTCCGCGCCGGCGTACGCGGCCGACCCGGTCGCCGCCGACAGCGGCCAGGACGAGATCCAGGCGGCGATCCTCGCCTACCGGACCGTCTACCCGACCATCTCGGACGGCGCCGCCAGGCTCGCCGCCAGCCAGCAGGACGCCCGCAAGCAGCTGCACGAGCAGTTGGCCAAGGAGCCCCAGACGTACGGCGGGGGGCACTTCGACCCGCTGTCGGGCGTCACCCACGTGGCGCTGACCGATCAGGCGAGCGCGGACCGCGCCGCGACGGTCGGGCGCTCCCTCGGGCTCACCGTCCAGGCCCGGGTGGTCGAGCGCAGCTACGACGAGTTGGAGCGGCTCGCCGACACGGTCCGGGCCGGCGCCGACCAGCTCGCCGTGCTGGCCAAGGGCCGGGTCGGGGTCGAGGTGGAGAGCAACAAGGTCACCGTCGCCCTCACCGCGCAGGAGGAGGCCAGCCTCCCGAAGGGCGCCGTGCCGAGCTGGGCGACCATCGTGCCGGCTAGCGTCGACGAGGTCGAGGAGGACGTCTGCACGTCCCGGGCCAACTGCAACGACAACCTGCGCTCCGGCCTGGTGATCCGGCGCTCCGGCGGCGGCTGCTCGCTGGGCTTCACGGCGCGCAGCAGCACCGGCACGCGGTGGGCGCTGACCTCCGGCCACTGCGGCGGCGGCTCGGTGACCAACTGGTCCACCGCCGGCACCCCGATCGGCCCGATGCACCCGGTGAACGCGCTCAACTCCGGCGCGGTGGACGCCGGGGCCATCCAGGTCACCAACGCCGGGTACGCGGCGGACACCCTCGGCCGGATCGCCATCTCCGCCTCGACCTGGGTGCCGGTCAAGGGCCGGGCGCACACGATGTCGTTCATCTGGGTCGGCGACGTGGTCTGCGTGTCGGCCCGGTACGCGGCGCCCGCCACGTTCGGCAACCCGTGCGGTGTGATCACCAAGACCAGTGACGCGTCGCAGCGGGGTCTGGTCCGGTACGAGGGGTACGACCCGTGTCCCGGGGACAGCGGAGGCGGCGTCTACTGGCTTCCCTCGTCGGGCAAGCGGTACGCGTTCGGCCTGCACAGCCGCAGCGTGTCGGGGTGCAACGTGCGACCGGGCAAGGCGTGGTTCAGCGCCCTGCCGAGGTTCTGGCCCGGCCTGGCGTACGACCTGGCCTGAGCGGATCCCGGCGGGACGGCGGGCGGGTCGGCGTGGGCGGCCCGCCCGCCCCTCGGGCTGTCGGGTGACCAGTCAGCTACGTCGCGGTCTCTCCCGTGTCGACCCGTTGGCTCAACGGTGGCGCCTGGCGGTCACGGCAGTGAAGGCGGCCCAGGCGTCGCGGGAGAAGGTGAGGGCGGGACCGGTCGGGTCCTTGCTGTCGCGTACGGCGACGATGCCGGGCAGGTTGTCGGCTACCTCGACGCAGTTGCCGCCGTTGTCACCGCTGCGGGTGCTCTTGCGCCACTGAGCGCCGGTCAGGTCAGCCACGGTGGACCTCCGTCGTGATCTTGTCAATCAGCCTCCTTGATTGTTGCTCATCAAGGGCCAGCGACGTGAGGCTTGCCCACACTTCTTCGTAGATCGCGAGTTCTTCCTTGCGGTCAAGGTAGAGCGCCCCGGTCAGCGACTCCTTGTAGATGATCGAGGGCGCGGGATCGATGCGCTTGCCGACCGGGAAGTCCAGTACGACGAAGGGGCCAGCCACCGCGCCGAAGTGCAGGCCCGTGCTGAACGGGAGCACCCGGATCACGATGTGGGGGAGCGTGCTCATGCCGATGAGGTGTCGTAGCTGCTCGGCCATGGTGGCTGGGTCGCCCACGACTCGAAGGAGCGCCGACTCGGAAACAACCACCTCGAAGCGCGGCGCGGGTGGTAGGCGGCGTTGGAGGAGTGTCTGACGTTGGAGCCGAGCTTCGACCAGTCGCTCCCGTTCCTCCTCTGAGATGCGGAGTCGATGTTGATACACGCCACGGGCATAGCCTCGGGTCTGGAGCAGTCCAGGGATCAGGGTGTCGTCGTACTCGCGTAGGCGGGACGTGCTCGACTCCAGATCGAGATAGAGCTCGAACCATTCGGGGATGGCGTCGAGGTAGGAGTGCCACCAGCCTTTGGCTTTGGTTTCCTGGGCGAGGGCGATGAGGGCCTGGGTGAGTTCGGGGGTGGCGCTGTAGAGATCGCAGAGAGCGCGGACGTCGAGGGGGCGGATGGGGCCGAGGCCGCTCTCGATGCGCCACACCTTCTGTCGGCTGCAGTGCAGCGCGTCCGCCGCGCCGTCCAAGGTCATCTGGGCCTCGGAGCGCAGTTCCCGCAGGGCCCGCCCGAGCTGTCGTCTCGGGACGGTCGATCCCATATCGTCGGCCATTCGCCACTCCTCTCCATGTAGCGTTTTGTTACATCAGGACGCCAGCGGTGGAACGTCGCTCTGTCGAGTCAGGAACGATTTCGGCCGCTGGCGACTCATGCGTTCGCGCCAACTCGATGGACCTTACCGGCTGCCTCCGACAACCGCTATAGATGCGCAATTCCCACGCGTGCAAATAGCGTGTGCGTCTGCGTTTGAGGGATGGCATGGATGCGATTTCCTTGATCCGGGGTGGTCGTGCCGATCGGAAGGATTTAGTTTCATTGATGCGGACTGGTGGTCCTCGTCAGCCCGGGTAGCGCTCTGTGCGTTCCGTCGCTGCAAGGTGGGGAGCCATCCCGCGCTCGGCCCTCGCTTGGTTGAAAGAGAACTCGCGTACTTGCGGGGGCGGGTCTCGGGCGCCGCTGGTGGAGTGGGCCTCGCTCGCTTCGGCGGTTGCCTTCGGGCGGAGGGATCCCGGACACTGTCCGGTGTGATGACACCGTCCACATCGTGGACAGCAAGCGAATCAAAGTGAAGGAAAACGCGGCAGTTGATCTTTAGCGCCCCAGGTCAAGAAGTCTCTTCCCCGCGCACGCGGGGGTGATCCGCGGATCCTCCGGCAGTGGGCGGCGACGCTGGACTCTTCCCCGCGCACGCGGGGGTGATCCCCCGGCGCCCTCCTCTGCACCGACCCCGAGGGCCTCTTCCCCGCGTACGCGGGGGTGATCCCGGGTCACCCTCAGAGCACCACGTTGACCAGGACGGTCAGCACGATGGAGGCGACCACCGAGAAGAGGATCATCAGGAGGCAGCCGAGGCCACCACCGAGCGGCCGGATCTCCGTGTTGCCGATACGCATGGCTGTTCACCCGTTCCTGGGACAGTGATCGAGGAAGGCGCTTACCGCGTCGGCGACCTGGGCCGGCGCGGTGGTCGCGACGTTGTGCGCGGCCCCCGGCACGGCCACCACACGTGCCGTCGGGACAAGCCGGCCGACGGTGTCCCGCCAGGCAGGCGGGGCGATCGGGTCCCGGCTGCCGGTCACCACCAGGGTGGGGGCGCTGATCCGGACCAGGTCGGTCTCGACCGGATTGCGTACAGAGTGCGACAGGGTGGCGTGCACCCGACGCGGCCCGGCGTCGAGGATGTCCCGGAGCAGGACCGGGGCCTGGAGTTTCGCCTCCCGGAGGGTGTCCACCAGGAACCGGCCGAACTGCCCCCGCCGGGAGCGGGCCGCCGGGTCGCTGGTCGGGCCGGCCAGCGCCAGCGCGGCGACCGTCTCGGGTCGCCGGACGGCCAGCGCCGCCGCCACCTCCGCGCCGAACGAGTGCCCGACCAGGCAGACCGACTCCAGGCGGTACGCGTCCAGCCAGGCGGCCAGGTGGGCGGCGTGCCGCGTCGCGTCGTAGGCGGCGGCGGGCGGGCTGCTCAACCCGAAGCCCGGCAGGTCCGGCACGAACACCGGGTGGGTGGCGGCAAGCGCCACCGCCAGCGGGGTGAGGTACCGGTGCGAGACGGCCAGCCCGTGCACAAGCACCACGGGCAGGCGGCCGCCGGCCGGCTCGGTGGTACGGCGGCAGTGGGTACGGATGCCGTCGACCACCCGCCACTGGCTCACCAGACCGGCGGCCGGGCGGGGCGCGGCGAGCGCGAGCCGCAACCGGGCGGGGCCGAAGCCGTCCCGGGTCACCTCCGTCCGAGCCGACCGGGGCGCGGGCGGTGCCGGGGCGGGCCGGCTCACAGCTCGCGTAGCCGGGGGAGCAGCTCCTCGCGGGCCCAGTCCAGGAACATCGGCTGGGTGTCCCCGCCGACCTGGACGAGGGCGACGTGACTGAAGCCGGCGTCGACGAACTTCTTGAACGCGGCCACGTGCCTGTCGACGTCCGGGCCGCAGGAGATGCCCTCGGCGACGTCCTCCTCCCGGACGTACTCGGTGGCCGCCTCGAAGGAGTCCGGGCCGGGCAGCTCGGCGTTGACCTTCCAGCCGAGCCCGAACCAGCGGAACTGGTCGTGCACGATCTTGCGGCATTCCGACTCGTCCGGCCCGTAGCAGATCGCCACCTGGCCGTACCGGGGCTGGCCCGCGCCGCCCGCGTCGTCGTACATCTCGATCAGGTGGCGGTCCGGCTCGGTGGAGATGACGCCGTTGCCGTACTCGGCGGCCAGGGTGGCCGACTGCCGGCCGGAGGCGGCGACGGCCATCGGCACCGGACGCGACGGGCGGTCCCACACGTACGCGTCGGGCACGTCGTAGTGGTTGCCGGAGAAGGTCAGCGTCTCCCCGTTGAGCAGCGGCCGGATGATCTGCAACGCCTCCTCGAACATCTCGTGCCGCTGCTGCACGTGCGGCCAACCGCCGACCACGTGCTCGTTGAGGTTCTCCCCGGCGCCCACCCCGAGGGTGAACCGCCCGTCCGAGAGCACGCCGACGGTGCTGGCCTTCTGCGCCACCACCGCCGGGTGGTAGCGGCGGATCGGGCAGGTCACGAAGGACATCAGCTCCGCGCGGGAGGTGGCGTGCGCGACCGCGCCGAGCACCGACCACGCGTACGGCGAGTGGCCCTGCGACTCCAGCCACGGGTAGTAGTGGTCGGAGACGACGAGCTGGTCAAAGCCGGCCGCCTCCGCCCGTACCGCGTAGTCGACCAGTTCCTTCGGACCGGCCTGCTCGCACATCAGGGTGTAGCCGACCTTGACCATGACCCGTCTCCTCTCGCCGTCGATCCTCTCCGGGTACCCCGCCGGCGGTCGGTCAATCCCTGCCTGCCCGTCGGTGACCGAATCTCTTAACCGGTTCAGGTTGCCCCTGGCTGTCGCATCGGCCTACGCTGATGCCCACGTCGCCGGGTCGCCGGGCGGCCGGCTGTCGGGCTGCAGCCGCTGACTGTCACATCCCGCACCCCCTTGGGCCGGGGGTCGTTCCCTGAGGAAGGCCATGAAGACACGACTCTCCGTCGTCGCCTCCGCGTTGCTGGCGTTCGTCGTCGGCCTGGTGGCGTTCGGCATGTCACCGGCACACGCGGCGGCCGGTTTCACCGTCGCCGACGGCAAGCTCCTCGACGCCAACGGCAACGAGTTCATCATGCGCGGCGTCAACCACGCGCACACCTGGTACCCCCAGCAGACCAGCTCCTTCGCCGACGTCAAGCGGCTCGGCGCGAACAGCGTCCGGGTGGTGCTCGCCAGCGGCCAGCGCTGGACGAAGAACGACACCGCGGACGTCACCAACGTCGTCTCGCTGTGCAAGCAAAACCGGTTGATCTGTGTGCTGGAGGTGCACGACACCACCGGGTACGGCGAGCAGGCCGGCGCGGCGACCCTGGCCCAGGCGGTCGACTACTGGATCAGCGTCAAGTCGGCCCTGGCCGGCCAGGAGAAGTACGTCATCCTCAACATCGGCAACGAGCCGTACGGCAACCAGGGCTACGGCACCTGGGCCACCGACACCTCGAACGCGATCAAGCGGCTGCGGACCGCAGGCTTCGAGCACACCATCATGGTGGACGCCCCGAACTGGGGCCAGGACTGGTCCTTCACCATGCGGGACAACGCGGCGTCGGTCTTCGCCGCCGACCCGGCGCGGAACACCGTGTTCTCCATCCACATGTACGGGGTGTTCGACACCGCCGCGGAGGTCAGCGACTACCTGGGCCGGTTCCGCAGCGCCAAGCTGCCGATCGTGGTGGGCGAGTTCGGGCACGACCACTCCGACGGCAACCCCGACGAGGACGCCATCCTCTCCTACTCCCAGGCCAACGGCATCGGCTGGCTGGGCTGGTCGTGGAGCGGCAACGGCGGCGGCGTCGAGTACCTCGACCTGGCGGTCAACTTCGACCCGAACAACCTGAGCAGTTGGGGTCAGCGCCTCTTCGACGGCGCCAACGGCATCAAGCAGACCGCCCGGGAGGCGTCCGTCTACGGCAACGCCACGCCCAACCCGACCACGCCCGCGCCGACCACCCCGGCGCCCACCACGCCCGCGCCGACCACCCCGGCGCCGACCACCCCGGCCCCGACCACGCCGCCGCCGGCCGGCCGGAGCTGCGCGGCCACGTACGCCCTGATCGGCTCCTGGCAGGGCGGCTTCCAGGCCGAGGTGAAGGTGACCGCCGGCCCGTCCGCGATCAACGGCTGGACGGTGACCTGGACCTACGCCAACGGCCAGCGGGTCACCCAGTTCTGGAACGCCACGGTCACCGGCAGCGGCTCGTCGGTGACCGCGAAGAACGTCAGCTACAACGGCAGCCTCGGCGCCGGCGTCAGCACGACGTTCGGCTTCATCGGCTCGGCGCAGAGCAGCAATCCCGCTCCGACGCTGAGCTGCGCCGCCGCCTGACCCGTCCGGATCGGAATCGGCGGTTCCGGTCCGGACGACGGCGCCGGTCGGCCCTGGTGGCCGGCCGGCGTCGGACGGCGGTTCCCGGTCCCGGTAGGCGTCCCGGCCGACCGACGTGGTCGCCGTGTCCTCACAGGCAGCTCCCAGTGGAGGCCGATACGCTGCGCGCAGTAGCGCGCGGTTCCACCGTGGAGGGCCGGCGCGATTCACCGGGAGTTTGCGACATGGTCTTCAAGAAGATGTTGAGCGCGTTCGGGGTCGGCGGGCCGAGTGTGGACACCGTCCTCGCCAACCCCAACACCCGGCCCGGCCTCACCCTCGACGGCCAGGTCAACCTGGTCGGCGGAGACGCTCCGGCGAACATCGAGCACATCACCCTCGGCCTGGTCACCCGGGTCGAGGTGGAGAGCGGTGACGGCGAGTACGCCGGAGTCATGGAGTTCCACCGGATGGGCGTCAGCGGCCCGCTTCAGCTCGCGCCGAAGCAGCAGCTCGCCATCCCGTTCCAGTTGCCGGTGCCCTGGGAGACGCCGATCACCGACGTCTACGGTCAGCGGCTGCACGGCATGACCATGGGCCTGCGCACCGAGCTGGCGATCGCCCGGGCGGTCGACAAGGGCGACCTCGACCAGGTCAACGTGCATCCGCTGCCGGTGCACGAGCGGATCCTGGAGGCGTTCCAGCGGCTCGGCTTCCGCTTCAAGAAGGCCGACCTGGAGCGCGGGCACATCTACGGCGTCCAGCAGACGCTGCCCTTCTACCAGGAGATCGAGTTCTTCGCCGCCCCGCAGTACGCGCACACCGTCAACGAGGTCGAGCTGACCTTCGTGACGAGCCAGCAGGGCGTCGACGTCGTCCTGGAGTGCGACAAGCGCGGCGGCTTCCTCACCCCCGGCCAGGACAGTTTCGGCCGGTACACGGTCTCCCACGCCGACGCCGACCGGGTCGACTGGACCCAGGTGGTCGACGGCTGGCTGGGCGAGACCGTCAACCGGTTCGGCGGCCTGCGCGGCGGGGGCTTCGCCGCCCCGCACGGCTACGGCCACGGCGGTCACGGTCACGGTCACGGCGGCGGCATGGGCGGCATGGTGGCCGCCGGGGCGCTCGGCGTGGCCGGCGGCCTGGTGGCCGGCGAGCTGATCGAGGAGGCGTTCGAGGGCGACGACGAGGGTGACTTCGAGGAGTGACCCGCCCGTCCGTCGCGCCGGACGGGACGAATGGTGGCCTCCGGGGACGTCCCCGGAGGCCACCATCGGTGTCACGGCATGCGCGTCAACGCCGGTTGGACCGCTCCGTACCGCTGCGGAAGGCGTTGCCGACCTTGGCCAGGCCACGACTACCCAGGTAACCCAGGGTCAGCAGGGTGAGGAAGAACCAGGCCTGCTGCGGGTTGTTGATGTTCAGCCCGTTGCCGGCCCCGCCCCGCCAGAAGGCAGAGATCACCAGCACCGTCACGGCGGCGGCGTAGACCCAGAACTCGGTGGTGAGCAGCGCGTTCTTGGTCTCCGTGCCGGGCGCCGTCGCCGGCTGGCGGCCGTCGGACATCGCCGGCATGTGCCGGGTGGGCGCGTCCGCCATCGACTGGCGGGACATGTCCTGCGTGCTCCGGTTCTGCGGCCTGGTGCTTGCAGCCTGTGTGCTCATCTTGTCCTCCTCAGGATGCGATGAGTCCTGCGCCCACGCCCCCGCTCCGTGTTCCGATCACGACGCGGTACTCGGCGGGGCACGGCCTGGCTACCCGGCCGGGGCAGGGCAGTAACCCCACCCACCGGCCGGATAGCAGCACGGACCGGCCCGCTCAGCGCAGCCCGTTGCGGACGGCCACCTCGACCAGCAGCCGCGGGTCGTCGGTGATGATCCCGTCCACCCCCAGGTCGATGACCCGCTGCATCACCGCGGGGTCGTTCACCGTGTACGGCACCACGGTCAACCCGTACCGCCGCCGCAGGGTCGACACGTCCGGTCCGTGGAAGTACGCCGGGTTCTCCCGCAGGTACCAGTCGGCGGCCGGCACGGTGCCCTGCCCGGGGTCGTGCACCTGCCAGTTCGCCGACACCGTGGTCGCCCCGGACGCGCGCACCAGCTTGCCGAGGTCCTGGTACCGCCACCAGTCCAGACCGGCCGTCCACGGGCTCTTCACGCACGGGTCGTCGTACACGGCGCGCAGCGAGCACTCGTCGGCGAGGCCGGCGCACTCGGCCGGACCGTACTGCCAGACCAGGGCGACCGTGTCGATCCGTCGGTTCAGCGTCCGGGCGTAGGTGATGGTGCGCCAGTCGAACGACTGGATGGTGACCCGGCGGGTGAGACCGGCCCGCTCGATCGCCCGGACCAGCTTCCGGGTGAACTCCCGGTACGGCGCGGTGTCCGCCACCAACGGGCTGATCTTCGTCTCGACGTTGAGTCGCACGTCGTCCCGGCCGCTGGCGCGCACCAGGTCGAACACCTCGTCCAGGGTGGGAATCCGGGCGCCCGGGACGGGCGCCTGGTCGGGCAGGGCCGGGTCGGTCAGCGTGCCGCAGTCCAGCGTCCTGACCTGGGTCAGGGTCAGCTCGTGCACCAGCTTCCCCACGTACGGGAAGGCGGGGTCGCCCGGGGTCGCCGGGGCGGTGTCCCGGCAGTGGCTGCCGTTGATCCGCCGGTCGTGCAGCACCACCAGGTGGCCGTCGGCGGTGACGCCGGTGTCCAGCTCCAGCGTGGAGATCCCCGGGTGCTCCAGCGCGTACCCGAACGCCGGCAGGGTGTTCTCCGGCCGGTCGGCCCGGCCGCCCCGGTGCGCCTGGATGTCGAACGGCGCGGCGTACCCCTCCGGCAGCCGGCGTCCGCGCTGGGCGAGCAGCTCACGCAGCCGGTCCGGGTAGTCGGTGATCAGGCCGTCCACGCCGTCGTCGAGAAGCTTCGCCATGGTGGGCACGTCGTTGACCGTCCACGGGATCACCGCGAGCCCGTTACGGCGCGCGTGCCGCACCAGCTCCTTCGTCACGTACGGGCGGTAGTCGGGGTCGGTGACCGTGCCGTTCTGCGGAAAGCCGTGCACCGGGGAGAAGGCGTCCGCCCCGAAACTGCGGACGGCCCGGACCGGGTCACCGTCGAAGTCGTCGATGTCGATGCCGCCCAGCCACGGCGACGCGCCCGGCTGCCCGACCTGGAGGAAGTCGTAGTTGGTCAGCGCGACAAGCGGCAGCTTCGGGTCGACCTGGCGCATCCGCATCAGCGCGCCCCAGTCGAAACTCTGGACGGTCACCCGGTCACGCAGCCCGGCGGCCCGGATCTCGGCGGCGGTCACCTGCACGAACTGCTCCCGAGGAGCGGTCTCGTGCGGCGCGCCCGCCTCCACCTTCGTCTCCACGTTCAGCGTCACGTCGTCGGCCCGGTACCGCTTCACCAGGTCGAACACCTCGCGCAGCAGGGGCATCCGGGCCCCCGGCACGGCGAGCTGGCCCGGCCGGTCGGGCAGTGTCCGCGTGCCGCAGTCCAGGGTGCGCGTCTGAGCCAGGCTGAGCGTGTTGACGTACCTCCCGACGTACGGGAACTCCGGGTCACCGGGGACGACCGGCGCGGTGTCGACGCACTTGGTGGCGCTGACCCGCCGGTCGTGGGTGACCACCGCCTGGCCGTCCTCGGTGATCTGCACGTCCAGTTCCAGCGTGGTGACGCCGAGCTGGAGCGCGTTGCCGAACGACGCGAGGGTGCTCTCCACCCGTAGACCCAGCCCGCCCCGGTGGGCCTGCACGTCGAAGGCGCGGTCCGGCCGTGGCCGCGCCTGCGCGGGCCCGGTGAGCCCGCTCGTCACGACCAGCGCCGCCAGGGCGGCGGTCGCGGTACGGCGTACTGTCCGCACGCTTGCTCCCTCCGGGGGCGGGCGGGTCCCGCCAACCCGCCGGTCAGCATCGTCTGGCCCGGGCGCGCGGGAGTGGCCGGCGGGAGACGCCCGGATGAACCGACGGGTACGTCCACGGGCACGACCGGGCAGGTCGCGGTGGGACCCGACCGGGTTTAGCCGGGCGGCAGCCGGTCACTCAGTGGGTTGCCGACAGTGCGAGGTGAGTGACGTGACCGAGAACAGCATGCGCGAGTCCGCCCGGCGCGCCGAGGAGCGGCTCCTGGCCGGCGTCTACGGCGACGACGCCCTGGCCGAGGTGAACGAGCCCGCGACCGACGTGCAGCAGGAGATCCAGCGGCAGGACCCGGGCGACCCGGCGGACGTGCCGGTCGACCCGGCGGTGCTGCGCGACGGCGGCCCGACCCGGGGGCAGGGGGCGGTCACCACGACCGGCGGCACGGCCGGCCCGGCGAGCGTGCGACGGGTGGCCCGGCAGCCGGAACGGCACCCCGGCACGGTCGCCCCGACCACCACCGGGGACGCGACGACCGGCGGCCTGGGCACCCCGGCCGGGGCCAGCACCAGCGACCAGTCCGGCCCCGCCAGCCACGCCGGCGGCTTCACCGACGAGTGACCGTCACACCGGCCGCAGCAGGGTGAGGCGGCGGGTGGCCCGGGTGAGGGCGACGTAGAGGTCGCTGTGGCCGCGTGGGGACTCCGACACGATGCCGTCCGGGTCGACCAGGACGACCGCGTCGAACTCCAGGCCCTTGGCCTGGGCGACGGTCAGCACCACCAGTCGGCTCTCCAGGGCCGGGTCGTCGCCGACCGCGGCCTCGGGCAGCGCCGCGGTGACCGCCGCGCCGAGTTCGGCGACCCGCGCGGCCGGCACGATCACCCCGAGCCGCCCGTCGCCGAGGTCGGCCACCTCGGCGAGCGCCGTGTCGACGACGTCGGCGGTCAGCGACCCCGCCGGCGTCGTACGGTCCACCGGCGCCGTTCCGGTGCTGCGCACCGAGCGGGGCGGACGCAGGTCGGGGTCGATCCGGGCCAGCACGTCCGCGGCCACCGCCATGATCTCGGCGGGCGTACGGTAGCTGACCGTCAACTCCTCCAGTCGCCACCGGTCCGCCACGTACGGGGCCAGCGCCTCCCGCCAGGACGGGGTGCCGGCGAGCGCCCCGGTCTGCGCCACGTCCCCGACGATGGTCATCGACCGGCTCGGGCACCGGCGCATCAGCAGCCGCCAGGCCATCGGCGACAGCTCCTGCGCCTCGTCCACGATGACGTGTCCGAACGCCCAGCTCCGGTCGGCGGCGGCCCGCTCGGCGGTGGTCAGCGAGTCGCCGGTCTCCTGCCGTTCCAGCAGCCGGTCGGCGTCGATCAGGTCGGCGACGCCGAGGATCTCGCCGCCCTCCGCCTCGTCCTCGACGTCGATGGAGCGGGAGCCCCGCCAGATCTCCAGCACGCCCTCGGCGTACTCGCGGGCCTGTGCGCGGATTCGTTCCCGGCGGACCGCGGCGGCCCGCTGGTCCTCGCCGAGCAGTTCGGCGGCCTCGTCCAGCAGCGGCGTGTCCGCGACCGCCCAGCCGCCCGGCTCCCGGCGCAGCAGCGCCCGTTCCGCGGCGGTCAGCATGGGCGCGGCGGCGGCGATCCGGTCCGGGTCGGCGTACAGGTCGGCCAGCAGGCGTTGCGGGGTGAGCACCGGCCAGAGCTCGTCGAGCGCGGCGCGGACCGCGGGCTCCTCGCGCAGCTCCCGGCGGATCTCCGCGACGTCGGCCTCGTCGAGGAGGTTCTCCCCGCCCAGCGGGTCGGCGCCGATGCGGTCGGCCTCCTGGTCGGCGAGCGCGTGGATGACCTCGATGTCGAACAGGGCACGGGCCAGGTTGTGCGGTCGGCCGGAGCGCCGGGCCCGGTCCCGGGCGGCCCGGCAGACCTGCGGGGTGAGGGTCAGCACGTCACGCTGCTCCAGCTCGATATCGACCGGCGCGTCCGGGACCCGCTGCCGGTCCCGGACGGCGCCGGCGAGCACCTCGGTCATCACCAGCCGGCCCTTGAGCGCCGCGACCCGCGCCGACTCGGCCCGCCGCGCGGACACCCCGGGGAAGAGGTCACCGGGGGTGCGCAGCAGCACGCCCGTCTCGGCGAGGGTCGGCAACACCTGCGAGATGTACCGCAGGAACGTCGCGTTCGGCCCGACCAGCAGCACGCCGCGGGTGGAGAGCTCCCGCCGGTGGGTGTAGAGCAGGTACGCGGCGCGGTGCAGCGCCACCGCCGTCTTGCCGGTGCCCGGGCCGCCCTGCACCACGAGCGTGCCGTGCAGGTCGGCGCGGATCACCCGGTCCTGTTCGGCCTGGATGGTCTCGACGATGTCCCGCATCCGGCCGGTCCGGCTGGCGTTCAACGCGGCCAGCAGGGACGCCTCGCCGGTCAGCTCGTCGTGCCCGGTGGGGGAGGCGGTGTCCAGGTCGAGGGTCTCGTCGTGCAGCCCGACCACCTTGCGGTCCCGGGTGCGCAGGTGCCGCCGCCGCCGTACGCCCTGTGGGTTGGCGGCGGTGGCCAGGTAGAACGGGCGGGCGGCCGGGGCCCGCCAGTCCATCAGCAACGGGTCGTAGTCGTCGCCGCTGTCGAAGATGCCGATCCGGCCGACGTAGCGGCGGGAGCCGTCGTCGGTGTCCAACCGGCCGAAGCAGAGGCCCTGCTCCACGGCGGAGAACTGCTCGACCTGCTCGGCGTACATCCGTACCGCGGTGTCCCGCTGGGAGCGGGCCTGCATGCTGCCGCCGTCGGCGCGGAGCTCCGCGGCCAGCCGGCGGCCGGCCTGGTCCCGCAGCGCGTCCAGCCGGCCGTACAGCATGGAGACGTACTCCTGTTCCCGGCCGATCTCGTCGGTGTGCCGCTGCTCGCCGGACTGCGTTGACAAGCCTTCTCCCAATTCGCTAAAATGGCGGCGAACGGCATTTACATTGCCGTTCTTTTTTTGTGCCTGAACTGAGAAAGATAGCCTGCCCCGGGGTTGGCGACCAAGTCCACACGAAAGGATCCGTGTCACCGGAACGGGTTCCGGTGACACGGATCCTGGACGGTCCGCGCGGACGGCCGACGTGAGGCGCCTGCCAGCCTGGTCGTCAGCCGCGGGCGACCTCGTACAGCCGCTCGGGGGCGACCAGCCCGGCGAGCAGCCGGCCGTCGTCGGTCAGCAGCACGCTGAACATCGTGCCGCGGAACAGTCGCCCGCTGCCCCAGTCGCCGCTGACCTCGGGCAACGCGCCCAGCAGGTCCAGGGCAGCCGCGTCCGGCTCGCCGGCGTCCGGCTTCGTGGCGTCCGGCCTGCCGGCGGCGCCCTTCGTCGCCCCGGCGTCCAGCCGGGTGACGAAGACGGTGGCCCAACCCTCCCCGACCGTGGTGGCGTCCGGCTTCCCGGCCGCGGCGCCCTTCGGCGTCCGACCCTCCGGCCGCCGGTCGGTCGGCTCGTCCCCGTCCACCTTCGCGTCCTCGTTCACCTTCGCGCCCGGGGGCGGGTTGAAGGTGAACTGGTCGGCGTCGGGGCGACCGAAGTCGACCTGGGTGAAGGCCACCTCGACGGTCGCCTCGTCGCGGTCGGCGGCGAAGAGCTCGAAGCGCAGCGGCACGTGCTCCTCGGCGTCCAGGGCGATACGCACCTGGTCGACCAGGGAGGCCGCGTCACGCGGCTTGAGCACCAGCTCGTACGCGCTGCGGCCGGCCACCGTGGCGGACCGGCCGACGCTGACCTCGGTGCTCGGCGAGATCGCGGCCAGCGCCTGGTCGGCGGCCTCGGCCGGGGTGACCGGCAGCTCGGGCGTGGCCGGGCGCTCGCCGGTCTTCGCCGCCGGCAGCGTCCGGTGGGCGGCCTCGTTGGTCCGGCTGTTCCACACCCACAGGTCGGTCCCGTTGCGGATGACGTCCCGCTCGCCGAGGGTGTCCTTGAACGCGATCCGCGCCTTGTCCGGGCCGGAGTACCAGACCCGCATGGTGTGCGTGCCGGCCAGCAGCGCGGTCAGGTCGTCGCTGCGTTCGGCGAGCATCCCGGCCACCGGCGGCAGTCCCAGGTCCGCGCGCTGCACGACGGTGCCGGAGAGCCCCTCCAGCCGGGACGTCTGCAGGTCCACCAGAAGCTGTGCGGCGGTCCGGGGCGGCAGGGCCGGCTCGGCCTCGGCGGCGAACCGGCCGAGGGCCGCGCCCCCGCCGACGACGGTCACCGCGGCGAGCGCCGGCACCACCCAGCGCAGCACCGGACGGTTGGTCAGAACAGACATGTGCACCTCCTCGGCCTCCACTCTGCCCGACCCATGCTGAGAACGGGCTGAGGAGCTGAGAGCGGGCTGAGGAGCGACGGCCGCCCGGCGGCGCGCCGGTGGCACCCTTGACGGCGTGCGACTGCTGGTGGTGGAGGACGAGACCCGGCTCGCCGGGGCGTTGCAGCGGGGCCTGACGGCCGAGGGTTTCGCGGTGGACGTCGCCGTGACCGGCCCGGCCGGTCTGGACGCCGCCCGGCACGGCGGGTACGACGCGATGATCCTCGACGTGATGCTGCCCGGTCTGTCCGGGTACGAGCTGGTACGTCGGTTGCGGGCCGAGCGGCACTGGCTGCCGGTGCTGATGCTCTCCGCCAAGGACGGCGAGTACGACCAGGCCGACGGCCTGGACTGCGGGGCCGACGACTACCTCACCAAACCCTTCTCGTACGTGGTGCTGCTGGCCCGCCTGCGGGCGCTGCTGCGCCGGGGCGCGCCGCAGCGGCCCACCGTGCTCACCGCAGGTGACCTGAGCCTGGACCCGGCCGGCCGGCGGGTGACCGTCGCCGACGCCGAGGTCGCCCTGACCGCCCGCGAGTACGCGCTGCTGGAGTACCTGATGCGCCGCCCGGGCGAGGTGGTGTCCAAGACCGAGCTCCTCGACCACGTCTGGGACGCCAGCCTGGAGACCGCGCCGAACTCGGTCGAGGTGTACGTCGGCTACCTCCGTCGCAAGATCGGCCGACACCGGCTGGAGACCGTCCGGGGCGCCGGCTACCGCCTCGCCGGCAGATGACCGGCCGTCCCGCCCGTCGACCGACCGGCCGTCCCGCCCGACCGGCGCGCGGACTGCGCGGCCGGCTGACCGCGCTCACCGTGCTCGGCCTGACCGTGGGGCTGGCCGTCGGCGGGGTGGTGCTGCTCGGCGCGCTCGACCACACCGTGCAGCGCAACGTCGACGACGAGGCGTTCCGGACCGCCGACGCGGTCGCCCTGCTGGCCGCCGAGGACGCCCTGCCGGACCCCCTGCCGGTCGCCGCCGGCCAGGTCCGGGTGCAGGTGGTCGACGTACGCGGGCGGGTCCGGGCGGCCTCGATCGACGCGGACCGGCTGGTGCCGATGCTGCCGGTGGACCGGATCGACCACACCAGCCGGCAGCGCGCCTTCGTCCGGGGGGAGCGGCTGGGGCTGCCCGGCCCGGTGCGGGTGGTCACCGTCCCGGTCACCGGGTCGGCCGTACCGCTGCCGGCAGGCTCGCCGGACGGGCCGTTGCCGGTGGATTCGCCGGACGGGCCGCTGACCGTCCTGGTGGGCAAGTCGATGGCGGACGTCACGCACAGCGTCGACGTGGTCCGCTCCGTCCTGCTGGTCAGCTTCCCCCTGCTGGTCGCGCTGCTCGGCGCGGTGACCTGGCGGGTGGTCGGGGCGACCCTGCGGCCGGTCGAGGCCCTGCGCAGCGGCGCGGAGGAGATCACCGGCGGTTCCGGTGGCGGCCGGCTGCCGGTGCCGGGGTCGCACGACGAGATCCACCGGCTGGCGGTCACCCTCAACGACATGCTGGACCGGGTCGAGGCGAGCCGCGCCCGGCAACGGGCGTTCCTCGCCGACGCCGCCCACGAGCTGCGCAGCCCGCTGACCAACATGCGCACCGAACTGGAGGTGGCCGGTCGGCTGGGTGAGCGGACCGACTGGCCGGCGGTGGCCCGGGACCTGCTGGTCGACACCGAACGCCTCAGCCGGCTCGTCGACGACCTGCTGCTCCTCGCCCGCCTCGACGAGGCCGCCGCCGGCCCGTCCGCCGCCGCCGGTTCCGCGATGCCCGCCGGTTCCGCGGCCCCCGCCGTCGGCTCCGGGACCGTGGGCGGTGGGCGGCTCCGGGCTCGACCGACCGGGCCGGTCGAGCTGACCTCGCTGGTCCAGGCCGTCGCGGCCCGCTTCCCCACCCCACCGGTACGCGTCGAGCCCGCCCCCGGGCCGACCTGGACGGTCGGCGACGACGACCAACTGCGCCGGGTCCTGACGAACCTGCTCGACAACGCGGCGCGCCACTGCCGGGACGCGGTGGTGGTCGCGGTGACCGCCGCCGAGTCGGACGCAGGTCCGTCCGCCGCAACGGGGGAGCACCTGGTGACCGTCACCGACGACGGGCCCGGGATCCCGGCGGCCGACCGGGACCGGGTCTTCGACCGGTTCACCCGGCTGGACGACGCCCGCGCCCGGGACGCCGGTGGCGCCGGTCTGGGGCTGGCCATCGTGCGGGAACTCGTGCGCCGACACGACGGTACGGTGCGGCTCGCCGACGCGGACCCGGGGCTGCGCGTCGAGGTGCGCCTGCCGGCCCTGACCGCCGGCCCCGACCAGGAGACCGGCGCCGCCGACCAGCGCGTCCGGACCGACCCGACCGGGTGACCCGACTGCTCAGCGCCGCTTGGTGCAGACCGCCTTCGCCCGGCCCACCAGATCCGCCGAGTGCACGACCGCGACCGTGAAGCAGTAGTCGGTGTCGCGGTCCAGGCCGTACACGATGTAGCTGGTCGACCCGGCCGGCAGCTCCTGGAAGGCGCGTGGGTTCTGCCCCGTCCGGCCGCCGGAGACCACCACCGGGCCTTCCGCGCCCGCCGGGTACGTCCAGCTCAACGCGACGCTGTCCCGGTTGTCGCGCAGGGCCACCCCGCTCGGCGGGGCGCCGGGCGGCGCGGGGGCCGGCGCGGTGCCGCCCCCGGTCGCGTCGGGCGAGGCGTCCCCGGGCGGGGTGGGCGTGCCGGCGCCCGGAGGTGGCGGCTGCCCGGGGCCCTCGTCGACCCGGGCCACTCCGGCGATCACCGCGCCCGTCCCGAGCAGCGCCACGACGACCCCCGCGACGACCAGTGGCGCGAGCCGGCGGGGCGGGTCGGCGGGCGGTCGCGGCACGTGCACGGGCAGTCGGGAGCCGACCGGCACGGGCAGCCGGGAGTTCCGGTGCACCCCGGCCGCCTCCTCCCGGTACGCCCGCGCCAACCCCACCACGGAGGGCGGCACCGCGGGCGCGGCCGGCGTCCGGACGGCGGGCTCCTCGCCGGGGCGGTCCATGTCGTGCTCCGGCGGCCAGAAGTCCCCGGCGTCCGGCTGGTCGCCTCCGGACCGCACGTCCGTGCCGTACCGCCGCTCCTGCGGATACGAGCGCCCGTCGGGCGGGTACGCCCGCCCGGGCTCGTCGTACGGGTACGGCTGGTCGCCGTACGCGGGGCCCGGGTCGTCGTACGGGTACGTGCCGTCGTCGTGCGGACGCCCCTGGTCGGCGTACCCGGGCTGGTCGCCCGGCGCGCGGGGACGCGGCACCTGGGCGGCGTACCCGGATTCCGCCTGGTAGGCCGGCTCCGCCTGGTAGGCCGGCTCTGGCTGGTACGGCGGCTCTGGCTGGTACGGCGGGGCCGGCTGGTACGGCGGGTCGGGGTCCGGGGTGGGGCGGGTCGGCGGGTGGATCTCGTCGGCCGGCCAGCCGTCGTCGGGGTCCCCGTCGGTGGCGCCCGCCGCCGGTCCGACCGGGGCGGCGTCCACGCAGACGTGGTCGGGGTTCGCGGCGGCCCTGGCCAGGCTGGCCACCTGCGCGGCGAGCGGGTCGTCGGGGGCGAGCTGCTGCCGGCAGAGCTCCCGGGCCAGCGCCAGGCTGTCGTGCGCCTCGGCGAAGCGCCCGCAGTCGCGCTGCATCGCGCCGAGCCGGGCGAGCATCTTGATGCCGCTGACGTGCCCGTCCCCGTACACCTCGCGGTGCAGCTCCCAGGCGTCCTGGAGGCGTTCCCGGGCGATGGCGCACTCGCCCCGGGCGTACTCGACGGTGGCCAGGTCGGCGTGCGCGGCGAGCACCCGCAGCGACTCGGGACCGTCGAGCGCGGTCAGCTCGATGATCACCTCCTCGTAGAGGCGGGCGGCGCGGGCGTAGCTGCCGACCCGGTGCAGCACCGCGGCGAGGGTGGCGGCGGCGGCCACGGTCCGTTGGTCGGACGGGCCGTGCAGCCGGGACATCGCGGCGTACGCGAAGGCCGCCCAGCCCCGGGCGGAGTGCGGCTCGCCGAGGGTGACCAGCACCCGGGCCTGCAACCCGGCCGCCTCGGCCAGCTCGGGCGAGGCGTTCGCCGGGCGGGGGTCCGCGTCGGCGAGCGCGTCGGCGAGCAGTTCCTGCGCGCCGGACAGGTCGCCGGAGGCCACGAGGTGGTGGGCCTGCGCGGTCAGTTCACCGAAGGGGTAGGACACGCCCCATCGTGCTCATTCCGCGACGGTATGTACAAGACCCGTCAGGCGGCAGTTTGGTCAGGATAACGGGCGATCGGTCGCGAGATGGTCCACCAGGGACTCGCTGATCCGGCGCAACTGGTCGACCTGGGCCGGGCTGAGCGCGTCGAACAGGTGCCGGCGTACCCCCTCGACGTGGCCGGGGGCGGCGGCGGCCAGCGTCGCGAAGCCGGCGTCGGTCAGGACGGCGAGCTGCCCGCGCCGGTCGGTGGGGCAGTCCCGCCGGAGCACCCAACCGGCCGCCTCCAACCGGCTGACCGCGTGGGAGAGCCGGCTGCGCGACGAGTCGGTGAGCCGGGCCAGGTCGGTCATCCGGAGCTGCCGGCCCGACGCCTCGGAGAGCCGGACCAGGATCTCGTAGTACGCGTGCGGCATGCCGGCGTCGCGCTGCAACTCGCGGTCCAGGGTGGCCATCAGCGCCCGGGAGGCGGCCAGGAACGCCCGCCAGGCGCGCTGCTCGTCAGGGTCCAACCACCGGGTCATGACCACCATCATACGGCCGATGGTTGAACGTTCAACAAACCGACGCTACCGTGGGCGACATGGGAATCCATCGCCTCAACCACGCCGTGCTGTTCGTCCGAGACCTCGACCGCAGCGTCGCCTTCTACCGCGACGTGCTCGGTTTCCGGCCGGTGGCGATGACGCCGGACGGCTTCACCGGCGCCGCCTTCCTCCAGGCCCCCGGCTCCACCAACGACCACGACCTCGGCCTGTTCGCGGTGGGCGAGAACGCCGGCCCGTCCGGCGCGGGCCGCGGCACGGTCGGTCTCTACCACCTGGCCTGGGAGGTCGACACCCTCGACGAGCTGGCCGCCACCGCCGACCGGCTCGCCGCCGCCGGCGCGCTCGTCGGCACCTCCGACCACGGCACCACCAAGAGCCTCTACGCCCGCGACCCTGACGGCCTCGAGTTCGAGGTGGTCTGGCTGGTCCCGGCCGACCGGCTCGACGACGCGGCGCTGGCCGCCCGCAAGCGGATCGGCCGGCTCGACCTGGCCCGGGAACGGCAGCGCTACGGCGGGCAGACCCGGGGCGGCGTCGGCGTCTCCGTCCCCGCCTGACGACCCGTCGCCCACCCCGCTGCCGTCCGTGTCGGCTGCCGGGCGCGTCCCCGCCGGTCGTGTCGATCACGTCGTCCGTCGGCCGCCCCCGGTCGCCTGGTAGAACGACAACATGTCCGCTACCCCGTCCGACGCCGTCCACGGCGAGCTGCTCGCCCGCCAGATCGACACCTGGCTCACCGGGGCGCTGCGGCGGTCCCGCCGGGCCACCATCGCCCTGGCGTACGCGGACGCCGGGCCGGCGGGCGGGAGCGCCGAGACCGCCCTCCGGTCGATCGGCGCCGTCGCCGACCGGGTACGCGGGCACCGGCTCACCGTCGTGGTGCTCGGCGGTGGCCCGGACCTGCCGACCCGGCTCGGCCCGGTGGAGGCGGCCCTGCCCGCCGACGTGGCCGTTCATGTCGTACCCGGTGACCCCGGCCGGCTGCCGGTGGTGCTGAAGGCGGCCGGCGCGGCCGGCGCGCCGTTGCTGGCCGCCCTGTACGTCCCGACCGCGCCCGCCCCGGCAGCTCCACCGCCCCCGGCCGGCCCGGGGACGTCGACCGGCCCCGTGGCCTCATCGGCCTCCGCCGGCTCGGCGGCTCCTGCCGGCCCGGGGGCGGGTGGGCTGGTCGGCTCGGTGGCCCGCGCGGTGGTCGCCGCCGGCCGTCCGGCCGACCTGCTGGTCGCCGCCGGCGCGGGCGTCCGGGCCGAGCTGTCCGCCGCCGGGTTCCCGCTGGTCGCCGAGGTCGCCATGGTGTCGGCCGGCGATCCGGCCCCGCGGTCGTTCGCCCTGGCCACCGGCTCGGACCGCAACCTGGACGCGTTCAAGGAGTCGCTGTGGCAGGTCGGCGCGGCTGCCGGGCTGCGGCGGCGCGACGCCGACGGGCAGCCGGGCGAGCTGGCCGCCGAGCCCGATCCGGCCCCGTTGGCCGCCCTGCTGCACGCCGAGCTGGTCCGCACCGGGCCGCGTCCGGTGACCGAGCTGCGGCGGCACACGGTCAGCGCGACCGACTACCGGGCCACCGACGCGCTGCGGGCGTTGGCGGTCCTGCTGGAGTCGGGCGCGGCCCGCCGGGAGCCGGCGGTCGGCCGGCTCGCCGGGGACGTGGTCATCGAGGCGGCGTCGGCGGGGGACGTCCGGTGAGCCGGCCGACCGCCAGCGACGCGCCGCCGGCCAGCACCCCGATGCTGAAGACCATCTGCGCGATCACCGCCATCCGGGCGAGCTGCCCGTTGGCGTGCACGTCGCCGTAACCGACGGTGGTCAGCGTGGCGACGGCGAAGTAGAGCGCGTCGACCCGGGTGCGCAGGTTGACGAACTGGTCCGGGGCGCTGATCGCGATGACGTAGTCGGCGAGGGCGAAGGTCAGCACGCCGGCGACCAGCGCGACCGCCAGGTGCCACACCGACGTCGGCGTCGCGGCGTCGGTGAGCTGCCCGCGCACCTGGCCGACGACCAGCCGGGCCACCAGCAGCACCAGCAGCGCGGTGGCGAGGGCGCGCAGCGCCAGCCGCGGGCCGTCCACGTCGGGCTCGACCGGCGCCACGAAGTACGCCACCAGCAGCGCCGCCGACGCCAGCGACGCCTGCCGGCGATGCCGCCGGTGGGGCCGCTCGCGGGTCATGTGGCGATTGTCGGCCCGGCCGGACGCCGACCGTCGGGAACCGCCGACCCGCACCCGACCGGGTGGACGCGGGCGTGCCGGAACCATCGACCCGGACACGACACGGGGACGCGGGCGGGCCGGAACCATCGACCCGGACACGTCGAGGGGGCGCCGGTCGACACCGGCGCCCCCTCGACGTCGGGGCGTTACGCCCGGGAGCGGGACTTGTCCTGCTTCCAGGACAGCGGGCCGGGCAGGTCCACCCGGTGCGCCTTGGCGCGCGAGTTCCAGGACCAGCGACCGATCTTGATGCTCCAGGAGGAGAACCCGTTCTCGGTGAAGTTGAGGATGATCGGACCGTACTTCTTCCGCTTACGGAACATCAGGCCCATGGCGGGGGCCTCCCTTCGTGACCAGCCGTCCGTGTCTGAGGCGAAGATGCCCAGACGGCCGATTCACGAAACCCGACATGTGTACGGGCGGGTCAGGGACGCCGGGGCCGGGCTCAGCTCGTCAGCCGGAAGGTGGCGTCGGCGCGTCCCGTCGCGTCGCTGATCGGATCGAGTTTCAGCAGGTAGCCGTAGTGTCGGAGGTAGCGGTCCGGGAAGTTGTACGACTGGAACGACGTCCAGCCCGAGTCGGCGAGTCCGGCGACCGGCCGGAAGGTGGCGTCGGCGGCGAACGTGGCGCTGCCGTCGTTGGCCGCCAGCACGAAGTCGTACGCGTAGTGCCGCAGGTAGTGGCCGGGGTGGTTGACGGACTCGAACGACACGTACCCGGAGTTCGCGGCCAGGCCGGGCACCACCCGGAACTGGGCGTCCTGGGCCGGGCTGACGTTGGCGTCGATGCGTACGTCGTAGTCGACGTGCCGCACGTACCGGTCGGGGAAGTTGTACGACTGGAGTCGCTGCGTCGGGGCGGTCGCGCCCCACCGGCCGAGCACCCGGCTCTCCTCGGCGGCGGTGAGGTTCAGGATCGAGCCGTGCCGTTTGCGGTTCACGCCCAGTTGGTAGCCGGAACGGTGCTGGAAGTTCTGCACGCTGCCCAGGTTGGTCGAGGTGATCGGCAGGTAGCCCCGGCCGGTGGCGAACTGGTCCAGCCACAGGGCCCACTCGTTTCGGCCGTTGAACTGCATCCACATCGGTCCCTCGACGACGTTGCCGCCGCCGGTGCCGTTGCTGATGCCCAGGTGGGAGAGGTTACCCAGGCTGGTCCACGTGCCGAGCACCGAGTTACTGGCCTCGATCGGGATGTGCCCGTCGGCGGACGCCCGGTAGTAGCGGTAGCCGCCGACGCTGTTGGGCGCCTCGACGATCTGCGTGTCGATGATCGCCTGGGTGCCGGGGCGGTCGATGTAGACCTGCGGCGCGGTGAAGGTACGGAAGTCGGCGGTACGCACGTACCAGATCCGGTTCTTGGTCACGCCGTCGCGCGGGGAGTTCGTCGCCCAGTACAGCACGTAGTCGCCGGTCTGCGGGTTCCAGATCGCCTCGGGCGCCCAGGCGTTGCCGGCCCCGGAGATGCCGCCGGCCACGTTGATCAGCCAGGGCGCGGACCAGTTCACCAGGTCCCGCGACTCCCAGACGACCAGGGAGGTGCTGCCCCGGTTCACCGCGTCGCTCCACGAGGTGCCGCTGGCGATGCGCAGGTCGGTGGCGACGATCCAGTACCGGTCACCAGCGGGCGAGCGGACCAGCGCGGGGTCGCGGACGCCCCGGGTGCCCAGGGTGGAGAGCAGGACGGGCTGGCCGTTGTTCAGGTCCCGCCAGGTCAGGCCGTCCTTGCTGTGGGCCAGGTAGATCTGCTCGCCGGTGGCCGACTCGCCGGTGAAGTGGGCCATCAGGTAGCCGGTGAACGGGTCGAGCGCGGCGGCGGCGGGACGGCCGACGGCCAGCGCCGACGAGGCGAACAGCAGGCCGGCGACGGCGATGGACGCCACCGCTCTGGCCAGGCTTCTCAGCATGCGGGTTCTCCTTCGGAGTCGCCCCTGACCGGCGGGCGGACCACGGCAGGGGCCGGTGGTGGGAGGCGGGACGCGACACACCTGCCCGGGCGGCAGGCGCCCCCCGCCGCGCGGACACGGTGTTAGCGTTAACAATGTTATCCATCACATAGCCAAACGTCACTATCCTCACCCTGCCCGGACGGCAGGATCGCGCTACCTGTCGGCAGTGGCGGTCTCGGAGGCCACCACTGCCCTGATGTAGCGCGGTCTCGACCCGGGTGGTGCAAAGGGGAGGGCGGTCAGCGGGGCTCCCAGGCGTCCGGGCGGGCGGTCAGCCGCCGGACGTGCGCCGGCAGCCGGCCACCGGCCAGGTCGGCCAGACTCACCTCGTCCACCACCTGCCGTACGGCGGCGCGGACCGCCACCCAGAGCCGGGGGAGGTTCTCCGCCGCGCCCAGGTAGCTGGTCTCCTCCGGCCGGACGCCCCGGACGCCGGCCAGCGGCCCGTCCACCGCCCGCAGGATCGCCCCGACGGCGATCTCCCGGGGCGGTCGGGCCAGGGTGTAACCGCCCTCGGCGCCCCGCTGGGCGCGGACGATGCCGGCCCGCCGCAGGTCCGCCAGGACCGCTTCGAGAAACTTGCGCGGCATGTCCTGCTCCGCGGCGATGGACTGGGTGGACAGCAGCGAGGGGTACGCGATGGCGAGGCTCAGGGCCGCCCGTACCGCGTAGTCGCCGCGAGCGGAGATCTGCACGATGTCATCATGCCCGGTCCGTCCAGTGCGGTGGTCGTGGGCGGGCCACCCGGGTCGGGGCCACCCTTCCGCCGGTAGCCCGGAACGAACCGGGGCTCAGCCCGACCTCCCGGCTGAAGAACCGACCGAAGTTGGTCGGCTCGGGAAAACCCAGGTGCCGGCCGATCCGGGCCACCGGCTCGTCGGTCGCTGCGAGCAGCCGGCGGGCCTGGAGGGCCACCCGCTCGTCGATGACCTGCTTCGCGCTGCGTCCGGTCACCGTCAGGCAGGCCCGGGTGAGGGTACGCACCGAACAGCCCAGCCGCTCGGCGTAGTCCTCGACCCGCCGGGTGTACCGGTAGTTTCGCTCCACCTCCTGGCAGAGTCGGCGGAACGTGCGCAGCTCGGTGCCCGGCGCGTCCACGGCGGCGGTCAGCGTCAACCGCAGCAGCAGTACGGCGAGCTGGTGGCGCAGCAGACGCTCGCCGGTCGGGTCGCCCCGGTACCGGTGGCAGTCCACCATGAGCTGGCTGATCTCGGTGACCACCGCCTCCTCGTCCTCACCGGCGAGCTGGGTGTGGGTGGGGGCGGTGTCCGGGCCGACGTCCAGCCCGTGCAGCGCGCCGATGCTCCAGCAGATCACGTGGGCGTCCAACCCGTCGGCGCGGCGCAGCGCCTGACCGGGACGGACCCGCAGCAGGGAACCCGGTCGGCAGGTCAGCGGCCGGAAGTCGACCTCCAGGGCGCCGTGCCCACCGGTGACCAGGATCAGCAGCTCGGCCGGGGCGAGCACGGGCCGACGCCACGCCGGATCAGCGCAGAGCTCACCCAGGGTGAGCGCGCGGATCCCGGTCGGGGCAGGCGGTGGACCGGCATCCGCCGCCGGGGAGGGGTGACCGGAAGCGACCATCATCAGCGACGGTAGCCCGGCACCGCAACGACCGCATGTCGAGCCCCGCCACTCCCGCCGGACTAGGCTCCCGATGCGGTCCCGGACGACGACGAGGGAGGACGCGCAGATGACGGATCTGTTCTCGGTCGAAGGCAAGACCGTCCTGGTAACCGGCGGATCCCGGGGCATCGGCCTGATGATCGCCCGAGGCTTCGTGACCGCCGGCGCGGACGTGATCGTCTCGTCCCGGAAGGCCGAGGTCTGCCAGCGGGTCGCCGCCGAACTGGGCGAGCTGGGCCGGTGCGTGGCGATCCCGGCCGACCTGGGCGTCGACGCCGGCGCGCAGGAACTCGCCGCCGCCGTGCGCGAGCGCGTCGACCGGCTCGACGTGCTGGTCAACAACGCCGGGGCGACCTGGGGCGCGCCGCTCGAGGCGTACCCGGAGAGCGCCTTCGACAAGCTCTGGGCGGTCAACGTCAAGGCGGTGTTCCGGCTCACCACCGCCCTGCTGCCGGCGCTGCGCGCGGCGGCCACCCCCGACGACCCGGCCCGCGTGATCAACATCGGCTCGGTGGACGGCATCCGGGTGCCCTGGATGGAGGTGTACGCGTACTCCGCCACCAAGGCCGCGGTGCACATGCTGACCCGCAGCCTGGCCCACCAGTTGGCCGGGGAGCACGTCACCGTCAACGCGATCGCGCCCGGCCCGTTCGAGAGCCGGATGACGGCGTTCGCCCTGGACGACCCGACCACCCGGGCCGGCATCGAACAGCAGGTGCCGCTGGGCCGCATCGGCCGCCCCGAGGACATCGCCGGCACCGCGATCTACCTCGCGTCCCGTGCCGGGTCGTACCTGACCGGGGCGGTCATCCCGGTCGACGGTGGCATCACGACGCACGGCTGACCGGCCGGGGACCGGGTCGCGGTCTCCGGATCCGGGTCGCGGTCTCCGGATCCGGGGTCGAGGTCCGGCGCCGCGCGGATTCGGCAGCTCCGCGCGGCCCCAGGACGGCAGCGGTGGTGGTCAGCGACCGGCCAGCAGCCGGCTCACCGCGGTGTCGACGTCCAGGTGCTCGGCCTCCCGGCCGCGCGGGACGACGACGTAGGTGCGGCGCAGGAAGCGCACCAGCACGCTGCGCGGCACCTCGAACAGGGCGTTGCCGTCAGGCGACGACAACGCCAGCGCGACGAAGTCGCCGCGCGGGCTGGCCCACGGCCACACCCGGACATCGCCGATGCCGGCCGGCTCGTCGAGGCCGGTGACCAGCAGCTCACGGGCGAACGACCAGCTCACCGCCTCGCCGCCGGCAGAATCGGCATGAAACAGGACATGGACCGCGTACGGGTCAGCAGGGTCGTACCGTAGACTGGCGCGCACCGGCAAGGCGGTGGCGTCTGGCGCGACGAGCCTTAGCGACGTCTCGACCTCGACGGTCGTCGGTCGGATGACACTCATGGACGTTCTCCCCCCGGCACCCGCTGCGGAACGCGCGTGTTCCGCTTTTCCATACTCAGGCGCTCCTCATGGCTACGCTCCGCCATACGCTGACTTCACCCAGTGGTGGGAAGGGGGACGGAAACGCCGCTAGAATGTGAAAATTCATGTACGATATCCGGTTCTGCCCAGAAAATTTTCCCGCCCGGATCGGGTGGGTCAGTCGTCGACTTACTCCGGTAACGTCCAGTGGTCGGTGAGAGTGACGGGCGCGGGCGACACTGGGAGGTGAGATGGTCACGAAACATTCCTCAGTGGAGCAGGTGCCGAGGGTCCCGAAGCCGGGCACGATGGTGACGAGGACCGAGCAGCGGGGGTACGTGGTGCCGGAGAACGATCGCGGCCGAGAGGGGCTGCGCGACCGCGGCGCCAACGTCGGAGGCGGCCTCCAGCTCGCCGAACGGCGGGTCCGCTGGGGGCGGCTGCGCACCACCCTGGACCTGATCCGGGCCAACCCCACCGGCCGCATCGCGCTCAAGATCTTCATCTCGGTGGCCGGGGCGCTGGTGGTCGCCATCGGGGTGGCGCTCATCCCGCTGCCCGGCCCCGGCTGGCTGCTGGTGATCGCCGGGCTCGGCATCTGGGCCGTCGAGTTCCACTGGGCCAGGCGGCTGCTCGTCTTCACCCGCCGGCACGTGCAACGGTGGACCAGATGGGCGACCAGCCGGCCGCTGCCGCTGCGCCTGCTCCTCGGCTCGGTCGGCCTGGTCTTCGTCGGCGCCGTGGCCTGGCTCTCACTCAAGTACGGCCTCGGCGTCGACGTCGTCGCCCGGGCCCTGCACTACCTCGCGACGCACTGACCCCGGATTCGCGCGGCGCGGACCCGATCGGGTACAGTCACACGCGCTGAGGGCGATTAGCTCAGCGGGAGAGCGCTTCGTTCACACCGAAGAGGTCACTGGTTCGATCCCAGTATCGCCCACGCAGCTCAAAGGCCACTTCCCGGCTTCGGGAGGTGGCCTTTCTGCTGCCCGTACAACAGCGAAGTACAGCAACGGCGGTCGCTACTCCGGAATGGGGCGCACGTGACAGAGACGCTCAGGGTCGAGGATCTTCGTCAGGTGTGTGCGCTCTTGCTGGACGCCGTGCAGGAGCGGTTCGGCTCGGAGATCGATCTGTCGGTCCTCGACGTCGACCACTACTGGAACGTCGACCTACGTTCGGCCTTCACCATCCGAGAGGACCCGGAATCCGGAATCGATGTCGGGCAGAGCAGTGACGACGTGGCGGAGCTACGCGCGCTGTCGCGCCGGCCGGCGGCCGAGGAGCCGGTGCTCTGGCACGACCTGCAACACCTGGCCGGGATGCTGCGGTTGCTGGCCTATCTCGACCTGCCGGCCGCCGGGGCGGACGAGAGCTGAGCCCGGCGTCGGCCTCGGGGGCGGTGGTACGTCAACCGTCGAGGGAATCGCCGAGGCGCTTCAGGGCGTCCCGGGTCGCCGTGGACGTGACCTACTCAGGGCGGCGTTGTCTAACGGCGGTCCCACTGCCTCGCGACGTGCCTCCGCTTCTTGGCGCTTCTGCTCGGCCATCAACTCGCGGTGCCTGCGTACCGCTGCCTGCGCCTCGCGACGGGGTGCGGTGCGGATACCGGCGGGGTGGTGGAGGAGCAGGCGACGGAGTTGACCCGGTGGGCCATCCATGGCGAGCGGGTCGTGGACGACACCCGCCGAGCCCGGTTGAGTATCGCCGAGGTGGAGCTGCCGGACGGGGTCCGCTTCGAGCAGTACGTGATCCGGGCTCCCCGGTCGGCCATGGTCGCCGTACTCGACGATCGGGAGCGCCTGCTGTTGACGCAGTGCGGTGCGTGAGGTCGAGGAGGAGACCGGGTGGCGGCCCCAGGCGGTGGAGCCGTTGCTGTCCTTACGCTGGTCATGCCGCCGACGCCAGTGTTGGCGGCATGACCCTGGTGACGTCGGATACATCGGACTGTCCTTGCCGGAGAACCCGGGTCGTCGACATGATGAGCGCGGGCTGCCGTTCGGTCGCCACAGGCAGGCTGACGGAAGGACCCACCCATGCGACGACGGATACGGCTGATCACCATCGGCTTCGTGCTGCTGGTGACGCACCTGCTGGTCACCGCGCAGCCGGCGGCGGCCGTCATCGGCGGGACGTCCGCAGGGCATCTACGCGGCCAGGTGCAGATCTTCGTCAACAACAGCTACCGGTGCGCCGGCACGCTCATCGGCGGCAACTGGGTGCTGACGGCACGCCACTGCCTGGACGACGTCGGCGGTACCGTCAAGAACAGCGTGGTCCTCGCGGGCGACCGTAGGCTGGGCGAGGGCCACCGGATGACGATCGCCGGGATCTACCGGCACCCGGAGCAGGACGCGATGCTCCTCAACCTCTGGAACAACGTCCCCAACGCGGGGAGCCTCGTGGTCGGTTATGCCCTCGGGGTCCCACCGATCAACTCCAACCCCGCGATCAGCGGCTGGGGGACCACGGTCCCGGGCGGCCCCACGCCCGCCGACTTCCTGCAGATCTGTTCCATGCGGGTGGGGCTGACCAACGTGCACCACGACTATGTCGGGGCCGGCGACAGCGCCATGTTCCTCGTGGAGAAGGGCTCCGGAGTCCCCGGCCCCGGGGACTCCGGAGCCGGCGTCTACTACTCCAACCGGGTGGTCGGCGTCCACATCGCCGGTGACCAGGCTCGCTTCGCGTACGCCCTGATGGTCAACACCATCGCCGGTTGGATCCAGCAACGCACCGGCATCCAGCCGACGGCCGATCCGGGTGGCCCCGGACCGGTCCCCGCCGCCTGATCCGGCAACCTCCGCGGGTCGAAGCCACCAACTCCCCGTGACCGGCCACGCCGGGTGGCGGGAAGCTCCGCTAGCATGGCCGGATCCTGCGGCGACTGTGGAGACGAGGCGACATGCGGTGGCTCCAGCGAATGCTGGGTAGGGAACAGGTCGAGCACGACCCCGATCGGCAGGAGACGCTGTTCCAGGAGGCCCGGCAACGGTTCGGCCCGGGTCAGCCGGCGCGGCCCGTCGAGCAGGTCGAGGCGGTCACCCGGCTGCTGGCCGGCGACGACGGCCTCGCCGTGGCCGCCCGGATCCTGCGGCAGGTCGCCGACGAGACCCACGCGGCGTTCCTCGCGCAGGCTCCCGGCCTGTACGAACGTACCGGTCACCGGTTGATGGTCAACCGCCGCAACTACCGGACCGGGTGGCGGGCGGTCGGGCCGCACCTGCGTTCGCCGCTGTTCGCGCTGCCGTCCGGCTTCCACCCGTACGTGCAGGTGGTCGCGGCGGTCGGCGTGGTCGGCGGGCAGGCGTCCCGCTGCGGACGGGTCACCGACCCGTACCCGCTGCTGGCCCACCTGTTCGAGGTCTTCGACGCGGTCACCGCCGGCTGGGAGTTCGGTGGGGTGCCGGTGGACGTCGACGGGGCGACCCTGGCCATGCGGCTGATCGGCACGACCCGTGACCTGCGGGCGGAGATGGGTGACGACGCGCCGCCGCTGCCGCCCCCGGTCCGGGAGCTGATGCGCCGCAACAACACCCTCGCCGTCCACGACTCGGCCGGCCGGCCGATCGGCGGGATCAACCTCGGCGGGGAGCTGCGCCCGGCCCTGCTGACCTGAGCGACCGGCACGGGGCGGCCGACACCGGGGTGGCCGGACCGGGGCCGCCCGCAGGCCCCCGGACCGGGCCCGCGCGGCTCAGCCGGCCGGTTGGCCGAGTCGGCGCACGAGGGCGCGGGTCGCCGGGTACAGCTCCCGGAAGACCTGGTACGAGCGGTCGTAGGCGGCGGCGGTCGACGGCTGCGGCCGGACCTCGTCGACGAACTCCGTCCAGTCCTGCCCGATCCGGGTGAGCCCGGCGGCGAGACCGGCCAGGAAGGCGTCACCGTAGCTCGCCCCGATGGTGTGCCGGGGCACGAGCTGGGGTCGACCGGTGACGTCGGAGACGATCCGGGTCCACAACGCGCGGGCCCCGCCGCCCACCGCGATCATCCGCTCCGGCGGCGGGAGCTGCTCGGCCATGGTGTCCAGGTGGTGCCGCACCGCGTACGCGGTGCCCTCCAGCACCGCCCGGTACAGGTGGCCCCGGCCGTGGCCCAGGGTCAGCCCGACGACCGCCCCGCGCGCCCGGTCGTCGAAGAGCGGGGTCCGCTCGCCAGCGAAATAGGGGAGCACGACCAGGCCGTCCGCGCCCGGCGGCAGCGGCTCCGCCTCGGCCGTCAACCGCTCGTACGGCGTGCCGCCGGTCAGCTCCCGCAGCCACTCCACCACCGCGCCGGAGGTGGCCATCCCCCCGGCCAGGCAGAAACTGCCGGGCAGCACCCCGACCGTGGACCAGAGCGCCGGGTGCGGCGTCGGCCGCTCGACGACCCGGCTGAGGAACATCGTGGTGCCGTACATCAGCATGAGGTCGCCGGGGCGGGTGGCGCCCACGCTCACCGACTCCGCCCAGGCGTCGATCGTGCCGGCGGTGACCGGCGTGCCGACCGGCAGGCCGGTGGCCTCGGCGGCGGCGGGGGTGACCCGGCCGGCGGTCTCGGTCGGCCAGAGCAGCCGGGGCAGCTCCAGGCCGGGGGCCACCTCCTCGGCGAGCTCCGGGATCCACCGCTGTTCCCGCAGGTCGTAGAGGGGGTCGCACTGGCTGGCCGAGTGGTGGTCGAGCACGTACTCGCCGGTGAGCCGGTGCACCAGCAGGTTGCTGGCCATGAAGAAGCGGCGGGTGTCCGCCCACACCTGCGGTTCGTGGCGGCGTACCCAGAGCAGTTTCGGGCCGACGGCCTGGCTGGTGAGCCGGTTGCCGGAGCGGGCGACGATCCGGTCCGCGCCGAGCCGGTCGGTCAGCTCGGTGATCTCGGCCGTGGCGCGGGTGTCCACGCCGTACAGGATGGCCGCCCGCAGCGGGCGACCGGCGGCGGTGGCGGGCAGCAGGCACGGACCGATGCCGCTGACCGCCACCCCGGCGACCGGCCCGGGCGCCACCGCGAGCAGTTCGCGGACCACCGCGACGAACTCGTCCCACCAGGTCGTCTCCGGGTCGTGCTCGACCCAGCCGGGCCGGGGCCGGGACACCCGGTGCGGGCGGGTGGCGGTGGCGTGGATCCGGCCGACCGGGTCGGTCAGGACGCCCTTCGTGCTGGACGTGCCGACGTCCACCCCGAGCAGGCACGGACCGTCGCCGCCGGCCCCGCCCGGACCGGTGCCGCGCCCACCGGGGGAGGGCTCAGCGGCCATCGCCGGGGCCGACGTCGCAGCCGTGCAGTCGGATCTGCGGCAGCCCGGTGATCTCCATTTCCTTCTCCCGGTCGATCCGGATGCCGCTGAGCTCCTGGATGAACACCTCGCCCTGGCTCCAGATGGTGCCCCGGAACACGTGCCCGCCCCGGACCTGGCCGCCGGCCTCGGAGAACAGCCCGTGGCAGTGCGCCCACAGCTTGCCCTCCAGCATCATCACGTTGCCCTGGATGGAGAGGATCTCCATCGGCCGGCGCAGCACGACGGTGTCGATCTCGTCGGCGAACTCGTGCTCCTGGTGGATCGGCAGGGTGGTGATGTCACGCGGGTTGCGCAGCCGGATCTCCTCGATGGTGCCGATCACCGACAGGATCACGGCGGTCTCGACGCCGTGCTCGACGCAGACCTGCTCGATGCCGTCGGTCAACTGGCTGCCCGGCGGCAGGCTCGCCGCGATGATCCGGCCGTTGCCGGCCGCCCGGCTGACGACGGCGGGGATGGTGCTGGTCATGGTGTCTCCTCGGGGTCGGTTACTTGACGCTGCCCATCGTCATTCCGGTGACGATGTGGCGTTGGGCGACGAGGGTCAGCACCAGGACCGGAAGCATGATGATCGATGCGTACGCCATCATCGGG
Source organism: Micromonospora sp. WMMD882 (assembly GCF_027497255.1). Taxonomy (NCBI): domain Bacteria; kingdom Bacillati; phylum Actinomycetota; class Actinomycetes; order Micromonosporales; family Micromonosporaceae; genus Micromonospora; species Micromonospora sp. WMMD882. Next base: position 2,505,589 of record NZ_CP114903.1, on the reverse strand, counting down.
CCCCAGTCCAGGGACGCCTCGTGCACGAAGTTGAAGACGGCGACCGGCAGGGTGCGGCTGTCCGCGTCCGACAGGATCAGCGCCATCTTGAAGTCGTTCCAGGAGAAGATGAACGCCAGGATGCCGGCGGTGAGCATGCCCGGCCGGGTCAGCGGCAGGGCGATCCGCCAGAACGTCTCCAGTCGCCCGCAGCCGTCCACCTCGGCCGCGTCGTAGATCTCCTGCGGCAGCCCGGCGAAGAAGTTCACCATGATGAAGACGGTCAACGGGAACGTGATGATCACGTGGGACAGGATCAGCGCCGGGTAGGTGCCGACCATCCGCAGCGCGGCGAAGGCGACGAAGAACGGCACCAGGTACGCCACGCCGGGCAGCAGCCGCGCGGTGAGCAGCGACAGCGACAGCCGGTGCTGCCGGTACCGGGCGATGCTGTAGGCGGCCGGCAGGCCGATCACCAGGCCGAGGACGCTGGAGCAGGTCGCCACGACCAGGCTGTTCGTCATGTACTGGCCGAACGGGGTGCGGGTGAACGCGTCCCGGTAGTTGTCGAGCGTCGGTGTGAAGTCCAGCCACTTCGGCGGGATGCTGTAGATGTCCACCTGCTGCTTGAACGACGAGGTGACCATCCAGAAGAACACGAACGCCGCCGGGGCCAGCGCGATCACCACGGTCAGCGTGAACGCCACCCGTCGGAGCACGCCGCCGACGCCCGGGGCGCGGCGGGGCACGGGCCGGGCGGCGGTGGGCCGCGGGGTCGGGGGCCGGGGGTCGGCTTCGAGCACGGTCATCAGACTCACCCCTGTTCGCTGCGGGCACGGAGGCGGGTGAAGACGATCGCCACGCCGAAGACCAGCAGGGTCAGCCAGACCAGCAGCATCGAGCCGTAGCCGAAGTGCAGGTAGGACAGGCCCTGCTTGAAGGCGTAGAGGTTGAGCGTCTCCGAGGCGTGGCCCGGCCCGCCGTCGGTGATCACCTTGATGATGTCGAAGGTCTTGATCGCGTCGATCAGCCGGAACAGCGCGGCGACCAGGATGACCGGACGCAGCAGCGGCAGGGTGACGCTGAGGAAGGTGCGGATCTCGCCGGCCCCGTCGACCTTCGCCGCCTCGAACGGCTCCTGCGGCAGGGCGGCGAGCCCGGACAGCACGATCAACATGACCAGCGGCGTCCACATCCAGGTGTCCACGATGGCCAGTGCCGGGATGACCAGGTTGGCGTCGCTGATCCAGAGCAGGGTCGGCCCGCCGACGGACTGCACGAGGTAGTTGAGCACCCCGATCGTCGGGTCGAACATCATCTTCCAGACCAGGGCCACCGCGGCCGGGGTGGCGATCATCGGGAACATGAAGAACGTCCGGGCCAGGCCACGGCCGGGGAACCGGCGGTGGAACAGCAGCGCGGCGCCCACCCCGAGGACGACCTGCATGCCGACCGACAGGCCGACGAAGTAGACCGTGCGCCAGATGCTGCCCCAGAACTGGCCGTCGGTCAGCGACCGGGTGACGTTGTCCAGCCCGACGAACTCCGGCGGACGCAGCCCACCGGACCACTCGTGGAAGCTGAGGTAGATGGTGTAGACGATCGGGAAGGCGAGCATCACGACCACGACGATCAACGCCGGGGCGGGCAGGATCCACCGGTCGTACCGGTCGAGGACGTCCAGCACGGACCGTCGCGGTGGCGGCGGGGGCGTCGCGGACGCCGGCCGCTGGCGCGACGGGCTGTCGGTGAGCTGTGCCATCGCCTGTCACTTCCTCTCTCCTGGGCCGGGCCGGATCACCCGGGCCGACGCGGATCCGGGGCCGGCCCGGATCTCCGGGGCCGGGACCGGGGGTGGGCCGGGGTGCCGGCCGACCCACCCCGGTCCCGGGGCGTGGCGCTGCGTCAGCGCATCGCGTCGAGCAGTTCCTGGAGCCGGGCGTTCTGCTGGTCGGCGGTGGACCGCAGCGTGGCGCCGGTCTGCCCCTCCAGCGCCTTGTTGGCGACCAGTCCGGCCACCTCCCGCGCCTCGACACCCGGCGTGACCGGCGGGTTCATCTGGGCCCGGGCGGTCTGCGTGCTGGTCAGCACGGTCCGGGTGAACTCCGGCGTCTTGTCGGACCGGGTGAACTCCGTCGACTCCCAGGCGGAGGCGCGCGGGCTGGGCCAGCCGGTCAGCTTCAGGTCCAGGTTCATCTGCTTGCCGGTGGCCCACTGGATGAAGTACCAGCCGGCGTCCCGCTTCTCGGAGAACGGGTTGAGGCTGTAACCCCAGCCGCCGATGAACGGGGCGGCGTCACAGTCGGCCCGCGGCACGGTCGTGTAGCCGACCTTGCCGGCGACCCGGGACTTCGTCGGGTCCTCCAGGTCCTTGACGAACAGGTTCACGTCGAGGAAGGCGAACACGTTGCCCTGGGCGAACTGCTGGGACGGCACCGGCCAGTCGAAGCCGGCGATGCCCGGCGGGCCGTACTTGTTGCCCAGCTGGCCGTACGTCTCGAACGCCTTCAGCGCCTCCGGCGAGTTGATGACCGCCTTGCCGTCGGCGACCCACTGCCCGCAGTGCGCGTAGAGGAAGGACGAGAACGGGGTGGTGGTCTGGTACGGGATGCCGCGCAGCGCGAAACCGTACTGCCGGTTGGCCGGGTCGTGCACCTTGGCGGCGGCGGCGTCCCACTCGGCGAACGTGGTGGGCACCGGCAGACCGGCCTGCTCCAGCAGGTCCTTGCGGTAGTAGACCAGGTCGGTCTGCATCTCCCAGAGCACGGTGACGGTCTGGTCCTCGACCGTCATCGCGTTGCGGACCCCCTCCTGGAAGTCCTCGAAGTCGTACTCCGGGTTGGTCACGCCCGGGTTGTCCAGGTACGGCGTGAGGTCGGTGTACCAGCCGTTGCTGGCGAACTGGAGACCGTCGACCTCGGGGAAGGTGGCCATCACGTCGAAGTCGGAGGCCCGTGAGGTGAGCCGGACCGGCAGGTTCTGCCGGTAGCTGGTCACGTCGGAGCCCTCGATCTCCACGGTGATCCCGGTGAGCTCCTGGAACTCGGGGAGTTTGGCGCGCAGGCTCTCCACCTGGCCGGTGTCGGCGACGTACACCTTCAGGGACGTGCCGTCGTACCGCTTCCAGTCGAAGCTGTCGCCCTCGTACTGCGGGCCCTGGCTGTCGGACCCGCCGGAGCCGCAGGCGGTGACGCTGAGTACGGCGCAGAGGCCCACGGCGAGGGCCCGGATCGCGGTGCTGGTCTTTCGGGTCATGTCGGATCTCCTCGGAGGGGGACCGGTGTCACGGGCTGACCGTCGTCGCCGACGAACTGGGCGACCACGGTGCAGGGGACCTCGCCGACGCCCTGGACGGGCAGCGGGGCGAGGGTGAGCCGGATCCGGCGCCCGTCGAGGGCGGCGCATCCGACCAGGCCGACGACGGTCCAGATCGAGGCGGTCAGGGCGATGGTCGCCGCCCAGTCCCGCCGGACCTTCTCCGGCCGGTAGTGTTCGAGGTAGGTCCGCGCGGCGTCCGACGGGAAGGTCGGGCGCAGCCACGGTTGCAGGGCGGTCCATTCGGCGCGGGCGTGTTCCCCGCCCGGCCGGTCCAGGTAGCCGCAGTCGGTGAGCAGCAGGTCCGAGCCGTTCCCGGCCAGCAGCTCGACGAGCGTCGTGGCCGCCTCCGGGTCCAGGTGGGGGCCGTCGAGCAGGTACTCGTCGGTGTCCAGCCGGTCCGGTTGGTCACCCCAGCCGGTGGCGAGCACGATCGCGTCCCCGTGGGCCGGTCCGGCCTCGGCGAACGCGTCGGCCACCAGCGCGGCCGTGATCCGACCGTCCTCGCCCGGTCGGCACGTCACGACGGTCGCCGGACGGTTGACCAGCTTCTCCGGCGTGAGCTGGTCGACGGTGGCGCCGCCCGGCGAGGAGAGGGCGGGCCCGATCAGTCGGGTCGCCGCGCCGCTGCCCATGGTGATGTGGAACAGGTTGGCGCCGTTGTAGGTGAGGGTGGCGATCTCCTCGGTCCGGTACGGCGCCTCCCAGGGGAAGAGGCGGCCGGCCGCCGAGTCGGTCCGGATGGGCCGGGTCAGGTTGACGGTGGTCATCGGGTGGTCTCCCTGATCTCGTCGGTGGGCTGGGTCGGCTCGCCGTCGACGGCCAGCACGGTGCAGGGCGCGCCCTCGGCGCCGGCCAGGAACAGCGGCAGCACCGTCACCTGGACCCGCTTGCCGCGCAGCGCGCCGCAGTTGGCCAGGGCCGCGACCGGTGACATCGCGCCGTGCAGCACCACCGAGGAGGCCCAGTCCGGCGCGCCGCCGCCGGCGCCCCGCGCCGGGGTGTAGTGCCGCAGGTAGATGCGGGCCTGCGGGGACGGGAACGGCGGCCGGTCCCACGGGGCCCGGGACGACCACTCGGGGTACATGAACTTCTCCCCGAGGTTGCCGATGTAGGCGCAGTCGGTGAGCATCAGGTCGCTGCCGCGCTGCTTCATCACCTCGGCCAGCCGGTGCGCGCCCTCCAGCGAGAAGTGCGGCGTGGTGCTGGCGTACGCGTCGCCGAGCGTGCGGTACCGCTCGTCGTCGCCCCAGCCGGTGCGCAGCAGCACCGCGTCCCCGTCCCGGTAGTCGGGGTCGACGGCCAGCGTCCGGTCGATGTCCTCGGCGAGGATCTCCTCGCCGGCCTGTTTCGGCACGTCGATGACGACGGTGTTCCGGTTGACCAGCGTGCTGTAGTCCAGCTCGTGCACCCGGGGGGCGGCGTCGTCGTAGCAGGCGCCGAGCATGAGCCGGGTGCCGGCCTCGCTGTGGAAGCTCATCTGGTGGGTCGCCACCCCGTGCCGTTCGTGGGTCATGGTGGGGGTGAGCTGGAACGGGGAGTCCCACGCCCACACGTTGCCGACCGGCATGAACGGGTAGAGCGGCAGTGTCAGGTTGACGGTGTTCATTGGCGGCTGCCTCATTCCTGCTCGGTGGCCGGGCGGGGGATTCGGGTCTGGTCCGGGTCGGGCAGGCAGAGTCGCGGCTGGGCCGCCGCCCACCGCCGGCGCTGCTCGGTCATCACGCCGCCGACCAGGTAGACGTGCGCGATGACCTGCTCGGAGATGGCGTCCGGGTCACCGCCGCGCACCGTGTCGAGCAGCAGTCGGTGACTCTGCGCGATGTCGCCGAGCTCCAGCGAGCGGCCGACCATGTTCAGCCACAGTCGGAACAGCACGTGCTGCTCGTCCCAGGTCTTCAGGACCCGGGGCAGGCCGCACGGCTGGCACAGCGACCGGTGGAACCGGTAGTCCAGGTCGGCGATCGCCCGTACGTCGCCGGCGTCCGCGGCCACCTGCATCTGCTCGATGATCTCGTTGAGCGTGGTGACGTCGGTCGGCTGCAACCGGGGCGCGGCGTGCTGGTAGGCCAGGGTCTCCAGCACGGTACGGATCATGTGCAGCTCGTGCACGTCGTCCTCGGTGAGCTGGACGACCCGGGTGCTGCGGGCCGACTCGTCGACCAGCAACCCGTCCCGCTTGAGCAGCCAGATCGCCTCGCGCAGCGGCGCCCGGCTCACGCCGAGTTGGCGGGCGAGCGTCTCCTCGACGATCCGGGTGCCCGGTGGGAGTGTCCCGTCCAGGATCGCCGTGCGGAGCACGTCGTAGGTGGACTCGCTCAGCACCACCTTCTGCGGAACGCGGAGGCCGGCAGTCACCGGCGCCGTTCCGGCTGGACCAGGCATGACGTCACCCTTCTGCCCGTTGATCTCACCACCGAGCCGCTATCGTCGACGGTGTACGGTAGACGGAAACGTAGCCGTAACATGTGACCCAGGTCAACCCCTCGGCGACAGATTGATCTCGGTAAACCCGCAGGTCAGCGGCGGTGGCACCCGGTGCGTCGGGGCGGCCGGGCGGCCCCGTGGGGCGCGGTGACGGCCTGAGCACGTTGCGAGATGCCCCGCCCTCGACGCCGGTGTGATGATTCCCGGCAACTGACCGCCGTCAATCAAAAGGGTGTGGTCGTCGTGAGTTCCGGCCTGGCGCTCGTGCTCTTCCCGTTCGCCCTGGGCATCGTCATGCTGGGGATCGGACTCAGCCTCACCGTCGCGGACTTCCGCCGGATCCTGCGGTATCCCAGGGTCGTGGTGGTCTGCCTCGCCTGTCAGATGGTGCTCCTGCCGGCGATCGGCCTGGGACTGGTGCTCGCCTTCGACCTGCGCCCGGAGTTGGCCGTCGGCATGATGCTGCTGGCCGCCTCGCCGGGCGGCAGCACGGCCGGCCTCTACAGTCACCTGTTCCGGGGCAACGTCGCGCTCAACGTGTCGCTGACCGCGGTCAACTCCGTGCTGGCGCTGTTCACCCTGCCGGTGATCGTCAACCTGTCGGTGGCCGGCTTCGTCGGCTCGGACACCTCGATCGGCCTGCAGTTCGACAAGGTCGTGCAGGTGTTCGCCCTGGTGCTGGTCCCCATCGGCATCGGCATGCTGGTCCGGGCCCGGTTCACCGCCTTCGCCGCCCGGATGGAGCGCCCGGTGAAGATCCTCTCGGCGGTGGTCCTGGCCGTCATGATCGTGGGGGCGCTCAGCGGCATCAAGGACGACGTCCTCGCCACCCTGGGCGAGATCATCGTGATCGTCCTGCTGTTCAACCTGGTCAGCCTGGCGATCGGCTACCTGGCGCCGCGGCTGCTGCGCGTCGGGCATCGCGAGTCGGTCGCCTCCTCGTTCGAGATCGGCCTGCACAACGCGCCCCTGGCCATCACGATCGGGATGAGCCCGGCCCTGCTGGACAACAGCACGATGGCGATGCCCTCGGTGGTCTACGGCACGGTCATGTTCTTCACCGCCGCCGGCTTCGGCCTGGTCGCCGCCCGGCTCGGCCGCCGGTCACCGGACGGCGCGGCCCACGCCGACGTCGCCCCCGCCCCGGGCGCCTGACGGCCTGGCTCAGGGCGAGCCCCGACGGACGGGAAAACCCCTTGAAGGACGACGGCGGGGCGGGCGGTAATGGGGCCATGACTCCTGAGACGGTGGTGCGGCTGCTGGCGGAACCGGACCGGATGCGGGCCCTCGGCGCGGTGGCGCTCGGCGCACGTACGCCCGACGAGGTGGCGGCGGCGACCGGCCTGTCCCCACGGGTCGTGGCGGCGGCCCTGCATCGTCTCGGCGAGCAGGGGCTGATGACGGCCGGCGGAGGCGACGACCTCCGGGTCGACTACGACACCCTGCGGGAGGCGGCCCGCGCCCTGCCGGCCGCCGCCGAGCCGTCCACCGTGGAGCCCGGGCTGCGACCCTTCCTGCGCGGTGACCGGTTGGTCAGCGTGCCGGCGCAGCAGAGCCGGCGGCGGGCGGTGCTGACCTACGTCGCCGACCGCGCCTTCGAGCCGGGCGTCGACTACCCGGAACGGGCCGTGAACGACCGGCTGCGGGCCTGGTGCGACGGCGGCGAGGTCGACCACGTGACCATCCGCCGCTACCTGGTCGACCTGCGGATCCTGTCCCGGGCGGACGGGGTCTACCGGCTCGGCCCGGAGCCGGCCGGAGCCCCGGACGCCGCCCAACGGCACGTCCGCGCCATGGGCCTGGGCTGACTGTCGACGGCCCGGGCCGGGCTGACCCGTCGGCAGGCCGTCCGGGCCGGGCCGACCCGTCGACGGGCCGGAAAATGCCGTGCCGACCGCAGCGGAACCGGTTACCGTCGGGGACCATGCCGCCTCCCCGGGTCCGTCCCCCGTTCGACGCCGACGAGCGGGCCCAGCTCGTCGGCTGGCTCGACCTGCAACGCGCCATCGTCCACCTCAAGTGCGAGGGCCTCGCCGAGGCCGACGCCCACCGGGTCGTCCTGCCCACCTCGCCGCTGATGACGGTGGCGGGGATCGTCTCCCACCTGCGCTGGACCGAGCAGACCTGGTTCGAGGTGCTCTTCCTCGGCGGCCCCGCCGACGGCCCGCAGTTCCGCGACGACCCGGAGGACGCCGACATGCGGGTCGACGGCGTGCCGCTGGCCCGGCTGCTCGCCGAGTACGACGAGCAGTGCGCCCGGTCCAACGAGATCATCGCCGCCCATCCGCTGGACCAGGCGGGCCGGCACCCGGACTTCCGGTCGGCTGCCGCCTCACTGCGCTGGATGTTGCTGCACATGGTCGAGGAGACCGCCCGGCACGCCGGTCACCTCGACACGATCCGTGAGCTGCTGGACGGCGAGAAAGGCTACTACTGACCGTCGCCGGGCCCCTACGATCGGCGGCATGACGACGCCGTGGGATCCCTCCGTCGCCGGAGTGCTGCGTCTACCCTCGGGCCGGCTGGTACGCGGCCGTGGCCTGCGCGCCGGCCCGCCGGTCGGTCCGCCGCCGACCTTCGGCGTCTACCTGCTCGGCAAGCCGCCGCCGGCCGTCGACTGGGAGAGCCGGTGGCTGCCCTGGCCGGATTTCCGGCTGCCCCGCGACCGGGAGGCCGTCGGGCCGCTGCTGCGCGAGGTCTGGGAACGGGCCGCGACCGAACGGGTCGAGCTGGCCTGTGGCGGCGGCCGGGGCCGCACCGGCACCGCCCTCGCCTGCCTGGCGGTCGTCGACGGGGTGCCGGCGGACGAGGCGGTGGCCTGGGTGCGGCGGCACTACCACCCGGGCGCCGTCGAGACGCCCTGGCAGAAGCGGTACGTCAGCCGGTTCCGTCCCGTCCCGGTGTGACCTCGCAAGCGGCGGAAGCGGCAGGGCCGGCGGAAGCGGCAGGGCCGGCGGGACCGGTCCGGGTGACGGGGCCTGCCGAGTCGGCGGCGGCTCGGGGCCGGACGCCGGTGGTGGCCGTACCCGGGCCGGTGACCAGCGGCTCGGCGAGCACGACCAGCAGCGCCCCGACGGTGATCAGCCCGCCGACCGCGAACACGCCCCGCGCGCCCAGCGGCGTCAGGAGCAGGCCGCCGGCCAGCGCGCCGCCCGCGATGCCGACGTTGAACGCGGCCGAGTTGGCCGCGAAGCCGAGCTCGGTGCGCCCCGGCGCGACCGCCAGGATCCGGCCCTGCGTCACCAGGAAGACCGGGGCGGCCGTACCGCCGAGCAGGGCCAGCAGCACGGCGACGGCGACCCGCTCGGTTGCCAGCAGGTGGAGCCCGAGCAGCGCCACCGCCTGCCCCCCGACGGTCGCCACCAGCACGCCACGGGGAAACCGGTCGAGCGCCCGGCCGACGACGGCCACCCCGGCCAGGCCGGCGAGCCCGAACCCGGCCAGCAACCCGGCCAACGCCGCGTCGGTGAACCCGGCGACCTGCGTCACCAGCCGGGCCACGTAGGTGAAACCGGTGAACATGCCGGTCACCGAGACGGCGGTGACCAGCAGCGTGACCAGGAACCGCCCGGTGTGCGGGTCGGCGCCGTACGCGCCGTGGCTCTCCTGCGGTCGACTGGTCGGCAGCAGCGTGGCGACCACCACCAGGGCGGCGAGCGACAGGGCGGCCAGCGCCAGGAACGGCGTGCGCCAGCCGCCCTGCTGCCCCAGCCACGCGCCGGCCGGCACGCCGAGCACGGTGGCCGCCGAGCCGCCCACCGACAGCACGGCCAGCACCCGGCCCCGGACGCCGGGAGCGTACAGCCCGACCGCGACCGGCGCGCTCACCGCCCAGAAGAGGGCCTGGGCGATGGCGGTCGCCACCCGGGCGGCGAGTAGCGCCCCGTAGCCGGTCGCGACGACCGACACCAGGGTGGCCCCGACCAGGACGGCCAACACCCCGGTGAGCGCCCACCGTCGGGGCAGGTTCCGGGTGAGCTGCGCGACCGGCAACGACACGACGGCCACGGTGAGGCCGTAGCCGGTGACCAGGTAGCCGACCGAGGAGGACGGCACATCCAGGTCCGCGGAGATCAGCGGGAGCAGCCCGATCGGCAGGTTCTCGGTGGTGTTGAAGGCGAAGGCGGACACCGCGAGCGCCAGCAGCACCGCCCCTCGACGCCAACCGTCCACGTGGGAGCCCCTTCCTAGGCCCGGGCCCCGGCGGCGGGCGGGGCGCCGGGGGAGCGGTTAGGCTACCGCGGTGGCAGGGCTGTGGAGAGACGTGGCGCAGCGGGTCGGTCGGGTCGTGCGGGCCGGCGGTGGTCCGGTCGGCAGCCCCGCGCAGATCCCCGCGCAGGTGGCCCGGCGACGTCAGGTCGCCACGTTGCGTCAACGCGAGCTGACGTACGCGCCGGAGCTGGACGGCCAGGCCGATCCCGGCGAGATCGTCTGGACCTGGGTCGGCTACGAGGACGACCCCCGACAGGGCAAGGACCGGCCGGTGCTCGTGGTGGGCCGGCAGAGCCGTACCCTCTTCGGTCTCCTGCTCTCCAGCCGGGCCGACCGCGACGGCCAGCGGCACTGGCTGGCGCTCGGCGCGGGCGGGTGGGACGACGACAACCGGCCGAGCTGGGTCCGGCTCGACCGGGTGCTCACCATGCGGGAGGACGGCATCCGTCGGGAGGGCGCGATCCTGGACCGGGCCCGCTTCGACCGGGTCGCCGAGGCCCTGCGCGCCGGCTACGGCTGGCGCTGACCGCGCCGACCGGTCCGGGCCACCGCGACGCCGACGGTCACCGGGGCGTCGGGCCGGGGGCGGGCGGCAGGGCCTTGCTCAGCCGTACGTTGGTGCCTTCCGGGCTGCTGTCGATGCGCAGCTCGTCCGAGTACTGCTGGGCCAGCCACAGCCCCCGGCCGCCCTGCTGACGCGGCCCCGGGGGGCGCAACGGGCGCTGCGGCGGCCCGTCGGGGAACCCGAGGCCGGTGTCCGCGACCTCGCAGACCACCGACCCGTCGCGCCACAGCCGCAGGTGGCCGCTGCCGGGGCCGTGCCGCAGCGCGTTCGCCATCGCCTCGTTCACCGCCAGCAGGAAGTCCTCGGCCTCCTGCTCGGGCAGGCCCGCCTCGGCGAGCCGTCGACCGACCTCGTGCCGTACCCGGCTCAGGTGGTCGAGGTCGAACGCCACGGTCAGCAGGCACGTCTCGACCGGGGCGTCCACCTCCGTCCGTTCCGTGTCCACCCCGCCCTCCACGCTGTCCGCACCCCCGGATCCTGGTCCGGCGGTCCTTCGTCCCGCCGTCGGGGCAGGATGTACCCGGCCGGGCGCGGGCGAATCGTCGGCCGGTCAGGAAAGCGGGTGGGATCAGGAAAGCGGGTGGGAGATGCCCCGGGCGTGGTCGGTGACGGCCGCCGAGACCACCCGCGCCTCGATCGGCAGCGTCTCCAGACACCGACGTACGGCGGTGGCCATCAGCGCGTTCGGCACCCGCATGGACAGCGTGCAGTGCGGCACCCAACGGCCCGGCCGGTAGTGCCCGGACAGCTCGACGCCGGCCCCGGCCAGCCGCTCGTGCACCCGGGCCTGGTGGGTCAGCAGCTCCAGGGTCGGGGTGGGCCCGAGCCAGAGCACCCGGCCGACGAACTGCCCGGCGTGCCGGAACGACAGCGGCAGCGGCGCGGCGACGGTCAACCCGGCCAGCGCCCCGGCGACCCGCTCCGGGTCCAGCCGGGGCGCCACCGCGAGGGAGACGTGCGGCCGGTGCCGCTGGTCAAGCAGGTACCGCAGGCTCTGCACGCCCTCGGCTTCCAGCGCGTCCCAGAGCGCCCGGATCCGTCGGGAGGCGTCCGGGTCCAGGTACAGCTCCAGCGCGGCGACCACCGGGTCACCCTAGGGCCACCCGGTCAGGGGACGATCACCGCCCGGCCCTCCAGCCGGCCCTCCGCCAGGAGGTGGTAGGCGTGCACGGCCTCGTCCAGCCCGAACGTGGTGATCTTCGGCTTCAGCAGGCCCCGCCCGCCCAGGTCCAGCACCTCGACCAGCTCCGGCCGGCTGCCCCAGTAGGTGGTCTGGATGCTCACCTCGTACGGCACCGAGAAGAACGACACCGGCAGGGTGCCGCCGCCGATGCCGACGATGGTCAGGTCGCCGACGGTGCGCACGCTGGCCGCGCCCAGCTTCAGGGTCGTGTTCGCGCCGACGAAGTCGAGCACCACGTCCGCGCCCCGGCCGTGCGGGGTGGCCGCCCGGACCTGCTCCGCCGCGTCCTCGCCGGCGGGCAGGGCGAGGTCCGCCCCGCAGGCCCGGGCCAGGTCCAGCGCCTCGGCGCGGGTGTCGACGGCGATCACCCGGGCCGCGGTGGTGGCCTTGAGGACCTGCACCCCGACGTGCCCGAGACCACCCACCCCGATCACCAGGGCGGTGCTGCCCGGCGGCAGCTTCGGCCAGGACCGACGGACCGCGTGGTACGGGGTGAGCCCGGCGTCGGTCAGCGGGGCGGCGTGCACCGGGTCCAGCCCCTCGGGCAGCGGCACGACGTGCCGGGAGGCCGGCACCAGCAGGTACTCGGCCATGCCGCCGTCCAGCCCGAGACCCCCGCCGCCGCTGGGCACCGGCGCGCCCGCCGGGTTCTCGCAGTACGTGTCGACGCCTACCTGGCAGCGGGCGCAGGCGCCGCAGCCCCACGGCCCGTACACGGCGACCGGCTGCCCCACCGTCAACCCGGTCACGCCGTCACCGAGGGCGTGCACCCAGCCGGCGTTCTCGTGCCCCAGCGTGAACGGCGGACCCCACGGCACCGTGCCGGCCTCGAAGTCGTGCATCAGGTGCAGGTCGGAGTGGCAGGCGCCGGCCGCCCCGATCCGGACCACCACCTGGTCGGGTCCGGGCGTCGGCTCGGCCACCTCGACCAGCTCCGGCTCGCTCTTCCAGGCGTTCAGTCGTAGCGCGCGCATGATCGTCGCCTCTCGTCGTGGTGCTGATGTCCCGCCGGCCGGCGTCCGGTCTCCGGCTACCCGGCCGGGGCGACCCTGAACGGGCCGGCTACCCGGCCCGGGCGGCCCCTGGGCGGGCCGGCTACCCGGCTCGGGGTGGATTTCACCCGTCCCGGGTGAACCCGGCTCACCCCGCCGGCTGCGATCGTCACCGGCGTGGACGAACGTGCGAGGATCGCGGTGGCGACCGACTCGGTGCGGGACTACCTGGCGAACGGGCTGGCCGGCCGGCACACCGACCTGCCGGAGACCACCGCCGGGACGATCCGGCTGGACGTCACCGAGGACGGCTGGACCGACCACTGGTATCTGACCATCGCCGACCAGGTGGTCCGGGTGACCCGCTCCGCCGACGAGGCCGAGCTGGTCGTCCAGGCCGACCGGGAGGTCTTCGACGAGCTGGCCAGCGGTCGCGCCCGGATCGCCGCCACGCTGCTGCGCAACGACCTGACCGCGCAGGGCCGCCTGCCGCTGCTGATGTCGCTGCGCCGGCTGTTCCCGGGCCCCCAGGACGCCCGGCACCCCCGGGACGTCGCCCGGGAGGGGGGTGACCGGCGGTGAGGGAGCAACGGGTCCAGGTCATGGCCGGCAACACCTTCGCGGTCAGTGACGCCGAGGGCGACATGGAACACGACCCGCGTACCCCGGTGGGGTTGTTCTCCTTCGACACCCGGTTCCTGTCCCGCTGGGTGCTGACCATCGACGGGAAACGCTTCCACTCGCTGTCCCGGGACGACATGTCCTCCTTCGAGACCCGCTTCCTGCTGGTGCCGGGCACCGCGAGCCACTACGTGGACGCGGACGTGTCGGTGCTGCGGCACCGGTCGCTCGACGAGGGCTTCAACGAACGGCTCACCGTCCTGAACCACTCGCCGGAGCCGGCCGAGTTCGTCGTCCGGCTGGAGATCGGCACCGACTTCGCCGACACCGCCGAGATCGCCGCGCCGGGCCGCCGGTCGGTCACGGTCACCCCGCGGCCCGAGGACCACGAGCTGTGCCTGCGGTACGAGCGCAAGCGCTTCTCCCGGGAGTGCGTGGTCCGTTCCACCGCGCCGGCCGACGTCGACCAGACCGGGATGACGTTCCGGATCGTGGTGGAGCCGAACGGGGCGTGGTCCACCGACCTGCACGTCGACATGGTGCTGCGCGCCGGGACCGGCCGGGACATCCGGGCCGACCTGGAGTCGTACCGCCGGAAGGCCCGCGAGGACCGGTGGGCGGAGCTGCGCCGCTTCCTGGACCAGGCGCCGACGCTGGTCGCCGAACGGCCGGGGCTGGAGCTGGCGTACCGGCGCAGCCTGCTCGACCTGGCCGCGCTGCGCTACAACCCGCTGTCCTACAGCGCGCCCGTCCCGGTGGCCGGCATGCCCTGGGGGATGGCCCTGTACGGCCGGGACGCCATCGTCACCGCCCTGCAGACCCTGCCGTTCGTGCCCGACCTCGCCCCGGCCGTGCTGCGGATGCTGGCCCTGGCCCAGGGCGGCCGGCTGGACGACTTCCACGAGGAGGAGCCCGGCAAGATCCTGGCCACCCTCCGGTACGGCGAGCGCGGCGCGTTCGGCGACGACCCGACCATCATCTACTACGGCGCGGCGGACACCACCCCGCTCTTCGTGGTCCTGCTCGACGAGTACGAGCAGTGGTCCGGTGACGCCGACCTGGTCCGCGAGCTGCGCCACCCCGCCCGGATGGCGCTGGACTGGATCGACGAGTACGGCGACCCGCTCGGCGACGGCTACCTGCGCTACCAGCGCCGAAACCCGGACGGGGTGGTCAACCAGGTGTGGAAGGACTCCGACGACGCGATCGTCGGCCGGGACGGTCGGGAACCCGGCTTCCCCCGGGCCACCTGCGAGCTCCAGGGGTACGTGTACGACGCGAAGCGGCGCGGGGCCCGGCTGGCCCGCGAGTTCTGGGGTGATCCGGCGTACGCGCAGCGACTGGAGCGCGAGGCGGAGCACCTGCGGGAACGCTTCAACCGGGATTTCTGGCTGCCGCACCGGACGGCGTACGCGCTCGCGCTCGACCCCGACGGCGGACCGGTCGACGCGCTCGCCTCGAACCTGGGGCACCTGTTGTGGAGCGGCATCGTCCCGGCCGACCGGGCCGGTCAGGTGGCCGGGCACCTGCTCGGTCCGGAGCTGTTCACCGGGTACGGCATCCGCACCCTGGGCAGCCGGCAGCGCCGCTACAACCCGGTCGGCTCGCACCTCGGCGCGGTCTGGCCGTTCGACAACGCCCTGGCCGCGGCCGGGCTGCGGCGGTACGGCTTCGACGCGGAGGCGGCCCGGGTCGCGGCCGGCGTGCTGGACATGGCCGCGCACTTCGAGGGCCGGCTGCCGGAGCTGATCGCCGGGTACGACCGGCAGGCGACCCGGTATCCGGTGCCGCTGCCCGCAGGCGGCGCCCCGCAGTCCTGGTCGGCGGGGGCGGCGCTGATGATGCTGAGCACCCTGCTCGGCCTGCGCCCCTGCGCGGGGAACCTCCTGGTCGACCCGGCGCTGCCGCCGGGCTACGGGCGGATCGAGCTGCTCGACATCCCCGGCCGCTGGGGTCACGCCGACGCCTACGGGCGCGACCGTACCCCGGTGTCGGGAGGGGTCTCCTCCTGACACCCGGCGGGGATCCCCCCGGTCGTCGCCGGGTCGGTGACCGCCGGGTCGGTCGTCGCCGGGGCGGGCCCGGCCAGCAGCCGGTCGACCCCGACGAAGGCCAGGCCGAGCAGCCAGAACGCGACCGCGAAGCCCACCGCGGCTAGGCTCACGCCCGGGTAGCCGAGCTGGCCCGGATCCACGAACGGGTACGGGTACGAGCCCACGACCGGCCCCCGGGCCAGCGCGAACGCCAGGTACGCCAACGGGAACGCCAGCCACCAGACGGCGTGCCGGGGGCGTAACCGGCCACGGGGGGCGAACAGCGCCCAGTCCGTCACCGCCAGCAGCGGGACCACCGTGTGCAGAAGCTGGTTGCCGGCCGCGTCGGCGAGGGACCGTTCCGGCTGCGCCATCGCGAACGGGCTGGCCGGGTTCGCCAGCAGCAGGTGGTACACCACGCCGGTGATGGTGACGTAGAGGGTGACCGCGCCCCTGAGCGCCGCCGGGGAGTCGGGGCGGCCCCGCCGGATCTGCCCGGCGCCGTACCCGGCGAGCAGCGCGACCGCGACGTTGCTCTGGATGGTGAAGTACGGCAGCAGGCCGGTCACGGTGGCCGGGCCGGCGGTGGTCAGCCCGACGCCGGCCAGCACCGCGCCCACCACCAGCAGCCGGAACGCCACCACCGGGCCGGGCCGCCGCAAGGTCATCCGGGCACGCTAGCAGCTCCGGACGAGGTCGTCACCAGCTCGGCGCGTGGCCCGCTGACGAGCGACTCAGCGCCGGAGGGTACCTTCGCCGGAAGGCGTCCCGCGGCCCGGGCCGGAGACGGGCTGCCGGACGGGACCGCCGGAACGGCCCGGCGGCGGGTCGTCCGGTCGATGCCCGACGCCGGCCCGGGTCATCCACCTGGTCACCGGCAGACCGGACAGATCGGTACCCGAAGGTCCAACCAGGACGGTACCGGTAGCGGGACCGACGGATGAGGCGTCACGATCAGCGACAGGAGACGATGGGTCGTATGAAGGTGCTTTTCCTCGGTGGCCCCTGGCACAACCAACGTCACGACGTGACCCCCAGCCGATCCGCCTCGGCGCTGCGTTCGCTCCCGGTCAGCTTCACCGTGCCGCTCCCGCCGGAGCAGGCCGACCACGGGTCGGCCCAGTTGACCGGCGTTCGCGGACACGTGACCTACACCCGTCGCTACGCCCGCGCCAACGGCGAACGCCTGCCGGTGTACGTCGCCCCCGGCTACCAGGGCCCGCCCCGGGCCTGACCGCGTCGGCGTCGTACGGCGGCCGACCCCCGCCAGCCCCGGCCGCCGTACGCCCCTCGCCCCTTCTGACGCTTCCCGCCCCGTCCGGGCGGGCCGTCCCGGCCCCCGGGTGGCTCCGCCGCCGCCCGGGCCAGCCTGGTCAGCCCATCGTCTTCGCGCCGTCCAGCGACTCCCGGATGATGTCGGCGTGCCCGGCGTGCTGCGCCGTCTCGGCGATGACGTGCAGCAGCACCCGCCGGACCGACCAGCGGGCGCCCGGGGCGAACCAGGGCGCCGACGGCAGCGGATGCGACACGTCGAGGTCGAGCGTCGCCGCCAGCTCGTCGGTGCGGCGGGCCACCCGGTCGTACTCGTCGAGCAGGCCGGCCAGGGTCTCGCCGGGGCCCATCCGGAACCGCCCGCCCCACTCGGCGGGGTCGGTCTGCATGGCCGCCGCTCCGTCGACCGCGAACTCCAGCCACTGTCGCTCGGCGCCGGCGACGTGCTTGATCAGGCCGCCGAGGCACAGCTCGCTGACCGTGGTGCGGCGGGCGGCCTGCTCGTCGGTGAGCCCGCGCGCCGTCTGCCGCAGGAAACCCCGGTGCACGGTCAGCGACTCCAGCAGGTCGGCGCGTTCGCCTGCGGTGCGGGTGTCGGGCCTGGTCATGGTCATGGTTGCCGTCCTCTCAGGGCGTCCGATGGGGACACGCTACGACCGGCCACCGACACTTTTCCGGTCGGCGACGCACCGCCTGTCCGTCGCCTCCGGTTGCCGGGTCGGCGGGTCGGGGGTGAACTTGACTCATGGGTGTGATCAAGGTGGGCACGTCCTCCTGGGCGGACCAGATGCTGCTGCGTTCCGGCTGGTACCCCCGGTCGGTCCGGACCCCGGCGCAGCGACTCGCCTGGTACGCCGACCGGTTCGGCCTGGTCGAAGTGGACACCTCCTACTACGCGATCCCGACGGTGGAGACCGCCGAGGGCTGGGCGGCGGCCAGCCCGGCCGGGTTCACCTTCGACGTGAAGGCGTTCAGCCTGTTCACCGGCCACCCGACGCCGGTGCGGATGCTGCCCCGGGACCTCCGCCCGGAACGCGCGACCGGTCGGGTCACCCGGCGGGACCTGCCCGCCCCTGCGTACGACGAGCTGTGGGCACGGTTCCGGGCGGCGCTCGCGCCCATCGCCTCGGCCGACCGGGCCGGCGCGGTGCTGGCGCAGTTCCCGCCGTGGCTCGGCCACGGCGAGGCGGCGAAGCGGCGGATCGCCCACGTCGCCGAGCGCTGCCGGCCCTGGCGGGTCGGGGTCGAGCTGCGCCACCACTCGTGGTTCACCGACGAGAACGTGCTGGACACGCTGAGCTTCCTCCGCGCGCACGACCTCACGTTCGTCTGCGTCGACATGCCCCAGGGGCATGCCTCCTCGGTGCCGCCGATCCTCACCACCACCACCACCGGGCTGGCGATGATCCGGTTCCACGGCCACAGCGCCGCCTGGGAGAGCGGCGACAAGCAGGAACGCTTCCGGTACGCCTACCGGGACGAGGAGCTCGCGCGCTGGGCCGACCTGCTCGTCGAGCTGGCCGGCGAGGCGGACGAGCTGCACGTGCTGATGAACAACTGCTGCGGCGACCAGGCCCAGCGGGACGCCGCCCGGCTGGCCGAGCTGCTGCGCGTGCCGGCCCGCCCGTCCGCCTCGCTCCGCTGACCCGGCCCGCAGCGGGGTGCCGGGCGACCCGGCGGGGCCGGGTCAGCGGCCGGGCCGACTTCCTGGAAGTGGCGGCATCCTCCCACCGGGACAGCGCCGTCACCGTGATCAGGGGTCGATCACGCGGGGCGGCACGGCTGATCAGGGGTCGATCACGCGGGGCGGGACGGGTGATCCGGAGGTCACCGGGGCGGCCGGACGGCGATCAGCACCCCACTGCGGGGCCGGGTCGGTACCCGGCGCAGGGCGATGGTGAGGTCCTGCTCGGGCAGGGTGTAGTCGAGGTGGGCCAGTCGCACCGCCAGCGCCCCCAGCAACGCCTCGGTGATCGCCTCGCCGGGGCAGCGGTGCCCGGCCGCCGGGTCCCCGCCGCCCTGCGGCAGCAGCTCGTACGGGTCGACCTCCCGGTCGAGGAACCGGTCCGGGTCGAACCGGTACGGGTCCCGCCAGAACCGGTCGTCGTGGTGCTGGCCGTAGATGTCGAGCAGCACCGTCGCGCCGGCCGGGATCGGCTCCCCGGCCCACTCCAGGTCCCGCACCGCCCGGCCGCCGACGAACGGGGCGAACGGGTAGAACCGCCGCACCTCGTGGACGAACGTCCCCGGGTACCCGGGAGCGCCCTCCCGGAGCTGCTCACGCTGCCACGGCCACTGGTGCACGGCGTGCGCCGCGAACGCGAGGAACCAGCTCACCGCCACCGTCGGCCGCAGGACGTTGAGCAGCTCGACGGCGGCGGTCCGGCCGTCCAGCCCGGCGCCGTCGGCGTCCCGGTGCCGGGCCACCACGTCCACCGCCGAGCCGGGCGGGGCCGCCGCCTCGCCGCGCCGTACCCGGTCGATCAGGTCGGCCAGCCACGCCTCGCGCCGGCGGCGCGCCCACCGGGCCCGCCAGTGCCGCGGCCCGGCGGTGCCGAACCCGTCGACCAGCGTGACCAGGTCCGCCGCCAGCCCCGGCGTCTGCGCCGGCGTGACCGGCACCCCGGCCCAGTCGCAGACCGCCCGGGTGAGCACCTGGGCGGCCTCGTCGAACAGCACCACGGGGGATCGGGTCGCCCAGCCCGCGACCGCCTCGTCCCAGGCCGTCCCGGCCCGGGCGACCAGCCCGTCGACGCCACCGGCGTCGGTCAGCAGGGCCAGGAACATCGCCTTGCGCGCCCGGTGCGCGGCGCCGTCGAGGGTGTGCACCGCCCCGTGACCGAACAGGGTGCTCCGTACCGGCTCGGGGAGCGCGCCGTGCCGCCGGACGTTGCGCTCGTCGTAGAAGAAACGGGCCGCCGCCGGGCCGCGCAGCGCGACCGTCCGGCGACCGGCCAACCGGGTCGACAGGACGTCCCCGCCGGCCCTGCGCATTCGGTTGGGCAGCCAGGCGTACCCCTCGACGGCGAGCGCGAGGGTGCTGTCCAGGGGTGTCACGACGGTGCTGTCCAGGGGTGTGGCGCGGTGGGACGACATGCCGGTGTCCTGCCCGGCTGTCCCGTTCCCGAAACCGCCGGGCACCTCGGCCGCCCGGCGGTCTCGGAAACGACGCGGGCGGCCACGGCCGCCCGGTGGCGGCGTCGTGCCGCGTCGCTCAGCGGCGGTTCGGCAGCCGCCCGACGGCGGTGCGGTGGCCGCTCAGTGGCGGTGCGCCAGGACGCGGTGCATCCGGCCGTTGCCGTTCGCGACGAGCATTCCCGTGCCCATCCCCTTCGCCCCGCCCAGCACGCCGCCGGCCCTACCGAGCAGGCCGCGGAGCACCTGGCCGGGCTTCTGCTGCTCGCCGGCGAAACTGGTGACCACGATCAGGGCGCCGGTGACGGTCGGAACGGCCCATTGGAGCACCTTCATCTGACGTTGCGACCCCACGATCGCCGGGGGCGTGTCGGGTTGCGGCTCGGTGACCCCGGCCACCGGCTGGGCGCCGGCCCTCTCCAGCCGCATGCCCAGCAGACGGCTGTACCCGGTGATCGCCAGAGCGGCGACGGTGAGCCCGGTCTTGACCGCGCTCATCCGGCCCACGCCGCGCTGGGTGAGCAGCCGAGGGCTCTCGGTCACCAGCTCGCCGACCGCGCCGATCAGGTGCGCCCCGATCGCCGCGGCGTTGACCGGCGTCCACCGGGCCCAGCTCGCCGAGGCCGTCGGCAGCCGTTGGGTGTTGTCACTGATCCGCGCCGCCGCTCCGTTGACCCCGGTGGCTCCCATCAACGAGCCGCCGAACCAGGCTGCCAGCCCCAGGTCGTGCATCGAGCGCAGGACGGTGTGCCGTTCGGACATCTGATCCCCTTCCGCCGTGTGTGGGCGGTGCGGCATACCCCACCCCCGGGCGGCTATTCGTCCCGCGCCGCGGGTGGGGATCAGACCGGGGTGGAAGATCAGGCCGCTGCCGAGGCCGGACGGCTGATCGCGCCGACCGCCGAGTAGACCGCGGTGAGCTGCTGGGCGGCGCGCTTCCAGGAGTAGCCGCTGCGGATCCGGTCCAGCGCCGCGGTGGCGTACGAGAAGCGCCGTACCTTGTCGCGGAGCAGCCGGCGGATCGCGGCGCCGAGCGCGCGGGGGTCCCGGGGCGGGACGAGGTCGCCGGTGAGCCCGTCGACCACCGTGTCGGCGATGCCTCCGACCGCGGTGCCGACCACCGGCACCCCGCAGGCCATGCCCTCCAACGGGGTCAGGTGGACGGGCTCGTGCCACGGCGCGGCGACCAGCAGGTCGGCGGAGCGGTACCAGGGGGCCAGCTCGGCCCGGGGGAGCGCGCCGAGGAGGCGGACCCGGTCGGCGACGCCGCAGGACTCGGCGAGAACACGCAGCCGGCGGGCGAAGCCGTCGGCGGGCAGCTCGGTGGCGGGCGGACCGCCGACGATCACGCACTCCGCGTCCGGCACGCCCGGCAGCGCCCGGACCACGTCCGGGAAGCCCTCGTGGGTGACCATCCGGCCGACCGTGACGATCCGCGGCCGAGCCGGGTCGCGGGGGACCACCGGTCCCTCCGGCTGGAACAGCTCCTGGTTCACCCCGCCGGGCACCAGCGTCACCCGGGAGCGGGGCACGCCCATCCGGAGCAGCTCGCCGACCTCGGCCTGGCCCTGCGCGATCACCCGGTCGACCGCCCGGCCGATGGCCCGTTCGTATCCGATCCGCCCGGGCGGGCTGGTGTTCCGGGCGCCCCGGCGCAGGCTGCTCACGGTGCCGAGTCCGTGGTACGTCTGGATCACCGGAACGCCGGTCCGGCGGCTCGCGTGCAGGGTGGCCAGGCCGGAGGTCCAGTGGTGGGCGTGGGCGACGTGCGGCAGCCAGTCGCCGTCCTGCCACTGCCCGGCGAGCCAGCGACCGAACTCGCCCAGGTACGGCAGCAGCTCGTCGCGCGGCATCCGCTGGGCCGGCCCGGCCGGCACGTGGTAGACCAGGTAGCCGTCGGAGGTGGCGACCGATTCCGGAGCCGTGCCGGAGTCCCGCCGGGTGTAGACGCGGACGTCGTGGCCCTCGCCGACGAGCGCCGCGGCGAGTTCGGCGACGTGCGCGTGCTGGCCGGTGGCCGCCCCGTCCGGCAGCACGGCGAGCGGGCTGGCGTGTTCCGAGATCAGCGCGATACGCATGGTTCCTCCTTCATCAGCCGGTCCCCGTCTCCCGGGAGCGTCGACACGTCGCGCACGCCGCCACGGGACCCGGTCGGCCTGCCGCACCGCCGGTGGCTCCCTACCGCCTGTGGTGTTCCCGTGACCGTCCGGCCCGACCGGAGTGGACGCCCGATCCGCCTGCGCAGGTCCCTACCCTCAGCCACCCGGCCTAACCAACGGATCGGTCACATCCGTCCCCGTCGGTCGCCCGGTGACCACGCCGAAAGCGTGTCGGCCGGTCGTGGTGACGGGCCGGTCGTCCTGGCTAGGGTCGGTGGGGTGAAGCTCAACCGGTCCACCGACACGGCGTTGCGGATCGCCATGCTGACCTCGGCGTCCACGGCCCGGACGACGGTCGACGAGTTGGCCGAGCGGCTCGTCCTGCCACGTAACCAGGTGGCGAAGACCGTGCAACGGCTCCAGCGACTGGGCGTGCTGGTCACCATCCGGGGACGCTCCGGTGGGGTGCTGTTCGCCGAGTCGGCGGCGGCGCTGACCGTCGGCGCGATCGTCCGGGCGTTCGAGGGTGACGACGAGGTGGTCGACTGTCACCGGCCGGCCTGTCCGCTGCTGGGCGCCTGCGCCCTGCGCGGGGAGCTGCGCCGCGCGCAGCGCGCCTTTCTCGACGTGCTCGACCAGGTGCGGTTGGGCGATCTGGCGGCCGGCGCGGCCGGGTCGGTCCTGCTCGGCCTGGGCCACCAGCGGCCGACCGGACCGGCGCCCGGCGCGGTGGCCAGGCGTCCGCGACGGCGACCGGCCCCGCCGCGGGCGACGGGGCCGGAGGTGGGGACGGTCAGGACACGGTGATCCGGCCGTCCGGTCCTCGGACGCAGGACACGTCCCGGACGTTCGCGCCGGCGGCCCCGCTCAGGCACTGCCCGAGCACCTGGTGGCCGGCGGCGTTCGGGTGCCACGACTCCTGGCAGGTCTGGAAGTAGCTGACGCAGGTGTTGGCGATCCGCTGAATGTCGATCTTGTCTTTGCCGGAGAGGCTGGTCACGAAGACCCCGGAGGGGCCGTCCTGGAGGCGGATCGGGGTGGCCAGCGTGCCGGACGGGCTGGTCGGCTGCTCACACAGCCGGGCCCCGTCGAACGCCCGCTGCACGTTCAGGTAGACCAGGTCCGCGCGGGGGAACTCGACGGCCAGGGCGTCCCGGGCCGACTTGACCAGGGTGCCCAGGCCGGTCGAGAAGCGGTGCCCCGGGGCCAGGCTGGCCCGGTGGATCGGGCAGCCGCCGGCGTACCGCTCCGCGCCGAGGTCACGGAACTTGTCCCGGTCGTCGGCGCGGCCGTCCTCCTCGTGGAAGCTGGGGTACAGGTCGGGCGGCAGCGGGTTGGTGTAGTCCTGGAAGACGATCCGGTGCTGCCCGTCGGCGTCGATCTGGGCGAGCGTGGTGAGGATCTGGCGGGCCGCGTTGGTCGTCTCGGCGATCGCCGCCGAGAGCTGCGCCCCGGTGGCCAGGTCGGCGTCGGCGCACGGCTGCTGGGGGACCGGTCCGCCGAGGTACGCCCAGAACTCCCACCAGCCGGTCCACGCGTCGGCGATGAACCGGTTCGCGCACTTCTCGGCCACCGAGCCGAAGGTGAACGAGCTGTTGTTGGAGCCGAGGCCGACCAGCACCAGGTCGATGTCGTGGGTCCGGCCGACGGCGCGGAGCTGGTCGAGCTGGGCGGCCACCTGCCGGCCCTTGGCCCGGGTGGCCGAGGCGGCGGCGATGTCGTAGGGCTGCCCGCCGGAGCAGGCCAGGTTGAACCGGTCCTGGATGCCCGGCAGGCTGGCCCGGTGCAGGGAGGCGTTGGCCGAGCGGTGGCAGAAGAAGGCGTCGCTGTTCGGCGCGGACCAGCCGGGGAAGGACCGGGCGGTCCCGCCGACGTCCACCACCGGGGCGTACGCGCCGGCCCCCTCGCCGCTGACGAAGCTGTCGCCGAGCGCCACCGCGGCCGTGGGCAGGGCGGCCGTGGCCGGGGCCGGCGGCGTGGTCGCCGTGGTGAGCCCGGCCGAGGCCACGACCAGCGCCACCGCGAGCGCGGTACGACGGAACACGGACATCGCGTCCTCCATCCATCGATGGAAATGTGAGAGATTCTCTAGGAGCGCGATCAGATCACGGCTGTCTCCGGGGCGTCAACGACCTGTAACAATTTGCCTCGACGAGAACAGCGGGCCGGCGCGGCGGGAGACCAGCCGCTCCGACCTGACCGGACCGGTCGCGGGACGATCCGCGAGCGGGCCGGGACGTCGTCGCCCGGGCAGCTCACGACCGGTCTGTGGGGGCGATCCCCGCGCGGGGCGGCGGCGGCCTGTCGGTACGCCCGGCTAGGCTCGCTGCGGCGCGGCACCTGCCGACGAGCTTCGCGCGGGTGGCCCCGCACCGCCGAGACCTGGGAGTACGAGCAAGTTGACCGCAGAGCTTGAGCCTCTCTACGGGGCGGACGACCTCACCCACCTGGAGGGGCTGGACGCCGTCCGTAAGCGCCCCGGCATGTACATCGGCTCCACCGACAGCCGTGGCGTGGGTCACCTCGTCAACGAGATCCTCGACAACTCCACCGACGAGGGCGTGGCCGGCCACGCCACCCGGATCGACGTGATCCTGCACGCCGACGGTTCGGTGCAGGTCGACGACGACGGCCGGGGCATCCCGACCGACGTGCACGCCAAGTCCGGCATCTCCGGCGTCGAGCTGGTGCTGACCCGGCTGCACGCCGGCGGCAAGTTCGGCGGCGCGGGCTACAAGACCTCCGGCGGCCTGCACGGGGTCGGCGCGTCGGCGGTCAACGCCCTGTCCCGGCGGTTCGACGTCACGGTCCGGCGCGGCGGCAAGATCCACACCATGTCGTTCCGGCACGGGGTGCCGGGGGTCTTCGCCGGCGACGGCCCGGACGCCCCGTTCACCCCGGGCCCCGGGCTCCAGGTGGTCGGCTCGGCGCGGCGCGGTCAGCGCACCGGCACCTCGATCCGCTACTGGCACGACGCCCGCTACTTCGAGACCGGCGCGCGCCTGGACGTCGACGCGGTCCGGATGAAGCTGCGCAACACCGCGTTCCTGGTGCCCGGCGTCGACTACCGGCTCCGCGACGAGACCGGCGACGACCGGCTCCGCGACGGGGCCGGCGACGAGGACGCCCCGGAGGCCACGGCCCGGCCGGCCGAGGAGCGGTTCCACTATCCGGCCGGGCTGACCGACATGGTGGAGTTCCTCGCCCCGACCGGTGACCGGCCGGTCTCCGGCACCCTCCTGATCACCGGTGAGGGCACGTACCGGGAGAACGCCGCCGACGCCAACGGCGTGATGCAGTCCAACGTGCAGCGCCGCGCCGAGGTGGAGGTGGCGCTGCGCTGGGGCACCGGCTACGAGCGCACCGTCGAGTGTTTCACCAACACCATCCGCAACGCGCACGGCGGCACCCACCGCAAGGGCTTCGAGCGGGCCCTGGCGCGTACCCTCGCCGACGCCGTCCGCAACACCCGTGGGCTGCTCAAGGCCAAGGAGGACCCGCCCACCCTGGACGACATCCTGGAGGGGATGACGGCGGTGGTGCACGTGCGCATCCCCGAGCCGCAGTTCACCTCGCAGACCAAGGACGAGCTCTCCACGGCCGGCATCACCAAGGTCATCCAGTCCCTGGTGGAGCAGCACCTCAAACGGTGGCTCGACGACCGGCGGACGAAGGCCGAGGCGCGCACCGTACTCCAGAAGATCGTCGACGCGGCCCGGGTGCGGCTGACCCAGAAGCAGCAGAAGGACGCCGCCCGGCGCAAGACCGCCCTGGAGGGCGCGGCGATGCCGGCAAAGCTCGTCGACTGCCGCTCCACCGGGGTGGACCGCAGCGAGCTGTTCATCGTCGAGGGCGACAGCGCGCTCGGGTCGAGCCGGCTGGCCCGGGTCGCCGAGTACCAGGCCCTCCTGCCGATCCGCGGCAAGATCCTCAACGTGCAGAAGGCCAACCTCCAGCAGGTGCTCGACAACGCCGAGTGCGCCGCGATCGTGCAGGTGCTCGGGGCCGGCTCGGGCCGGACGTTCGACCTGTCGTCGCTGCGGTACGGCCGCGTCCTGATCATGGCGGACGCGGACGTCGACGGCGCGCACATCCGTACCCTGCTGATCACGCTGTTCGCCAGGTACATGCGTCCGCTGATCGAGGCCGGTCGGCTCTACGCCGCGATGCCGCCCCTGCACAAGATCACCACGAAGGGGCGCAACCCGCAGACCGTCTACACCTACACCCAGGCCGAGATGGAGGCCACGATCCGCAAGCTGGAGAAGGCCGGCCGCCAGATCGTCACACCGGTGCCGCGGTTCAAGGGACTCGGCGAGATGGACGCCGACGAGCTGTGGGAGACCACGATGAACCCGGCCACCCGGGCGGTCCGCCGGATCACCCTCGACGACGCCGAGGCCGCTGAACGGATCCTCGACCTGCTGATGGGGGAGAAGGTCGAGCCGCGCCGCAACTGGCTGATCTCCTCCGCCGACCGGGTCGACCGCGAGGCGATCGACGCATGAGGCCACCAGGCGACGGACCCACGAGCGCCGCCGCTGTCCCGGGAGAGAGCTGAGCAATGGCACGCCGCAAGAGCACCGGCCCCCGCGCCGACCTGGCCTCCTTCGACCAGGCCGGCGCGCGGGTCTTCGACAACCCGCTGGTCACCGAGGTCTCCGACTCCTACCTGGAGTACGCCTTCTCGGTCATCCACTCGCGTGCCCTGCCCGACGCCCGGGACGGCCTCAAGCCGGTGCACCGCCGCATCCTCTACTCGATGCACGAGTCCGGGTTCCGGCCGGAGCGGGCGCACGTCAAGTCGGCCCGGGTGGTCGGCGACGTGATGGGCCGCTACCACCCGCACGGCGACACGGCCATCTACGACGCCCTGGTCCGGCTCGCCCAGGACTTCTCCCTCAACGTCCCGCTCATCGACGGGCATGGAAACTTCGGCAGCCCGGACGACGGCCCGGCCGCGGCGCGCTACACGGAGTGCCGGCTGTCGCGGGAGGCCATGCAGCTCGTCGGCGAGCTGGGCGAGGAGACCGTCGACGTCGAGCCGAACTACGACGGCTCGCTGACCCAGCCGACCGTGCTGCCGGCCGCCTTCCCGAACCTGCTGGTCAACGGCGCGTCCGGGATCGCCGTCGGGATGGCAACCAACATGATCCCGCACAACCTGGGCGAGGTCGTCCAGGCCGCCCGCTGGCTGATCCGGTACCCGGACGCCACGCTGGACAAGCTCATGGAGTTCGTGCCCGGCCCCGACCTGCCCACCGGCGGCCTGCTGCTCGGCCTCGACGAGGTCCGCCGGGCGTACGAGACCGGGCGCGGCGTGGTCCGGATGCGCGGCAAGGTGGAGATCGGCCCGGTCGAGGGCAGCCGGGGCCGCCAGGCGATCACCGTGGTCGAGCTGCCGTACGGGGTGGGCGCGGAGAAGGTCATCGCCGCGATCACCAACGAGGTGACGAAGACCAAGCGGCTCACCGGCATCGCCGACGTCAAGGACCTCACCGACCGGGACAGCGGCACCCGACTGGTCGTCGAGTGCAAGGTCGGGGTCAACCCGCAGGCGCTGCTGGCCGACCTGTACCGGCTCACCCCGCTGGAGCAGTCCTTCGGCGTGAACAACCTCGTCCTGGTGGACGGGCAGCCGCGCACCCTCGGGCTGAAGGCCCTGCTGGAGGTGTTCCTCGCCCACCGGTACGAGGTGGTGACCCGGCGCAGCGCGTACCGCCGTCGCAAGCGTGCCGAACGGCTGCACCTGGTCGACGGCCTGCTGGTCGCCCTGCTCGACATCGACAAGGTGGTGCGGCTGATCCGGGCCGCCGAGGACGCCCAGGACGCCAAGGACGGCCTGATGCGGCGGTTCAAGCTCTCCGAGATCCAGGCCACCTACATCCTCGACACCCCGCTGCGCCGGCTGACGAAGTACGACCGGATCGAGCTGGAGGCCGAGCAGGAGAAACTGCGCGGCGAGATCGCCGAGCTGTCCCGCATCCTCGACGACGACAAGGTGCTCAAGAAGCTCGTCTCCGACGAGCTGGCCGCGGTGGCGAAGCAGTCCACCACCCCACGCCGCACCACCCTGGTCGACGGCGATCTCAAGGAGGTGCTGGCGGCGTCCGCGCCGGCCGGGCCGTTGGAGGTCGCCGACGACCCGTGCCAGGTGATCCTCTCCGCCACCGGGCTGATCGCCCGGACCGCGGCCGAGTCGGAGGAGGCCGCCGAGGGGCGGGTCCGGCGCGGCCGGACCAGGCACGACGCGGTACGCGCGCTGGCGCACTCCACGGCCCGCGGCCGGGTGCTGCTGGTGACCAGCGCCGGCCGGGCGTTCAAGGTGGACGTGCTGCCGTTGCCGGTGCTGCCCGAGCACTCCGGCACGGTGTCGCTCAGCGGCGGGATGTCCGCCGCCGAGCTGGCGCCGTTGGCGGCGGGGGAGACCGTGGTCGGTCTGGCCCCGCTCGGCCCGGCCGCCGAGGGCTCGCCCGGCCTGGCCCTGGGCACCAGGCAGGGCGTGGTCAAGGTGTGCGCCCCGGACTGGCCGGTGCGCTCCGACGAGTTCGAGGTGATCGGCCTGCGCGACGGCGACGAGGTGGTCGGCGCGACCTGGCTGTCCGACGGTTCCGAGGCGCTGACGTTCGTCTCGTCCGAGGCGGCGCTGCTGCGGTTCCCGGCGAGCCTGGTCCGTCCGCAGGGCGCGCGGGGCGGCGGGATGGCCGGCGTCAACCTGCCGGCCGGCGCGCGGGTGGTGTTCTTCGGCGCGGTCCGCACCGACGACCCGGAGCACGGCGCGCCCATGGTGGTCACCTCGACGGGGGCGACGGTCAAGGTGACGCCGTTCGCGGCGTACCCGGCCAAGGGACGGGCGACCGGCGGGGTGCGCGCGCAGCGCTTCCTCAAGGGTGAGACGGATCTGGTGGCGGCCTGGGTCGGCCCCCGACCGGTGGGCTGCACCGCCACCGGCGACCCGGTGGAGCTGCCGGCCGAGGACCCCCGCCGGGACGGCTCCGGCTTCGCCGTGATGCTCGGCCCCGCCATCCTCGGCCACCACCTCTCCCGCGCCTGACCTCCCACCCCACCCGCCGCTGTCGACCAAGAGGTTCGCGCCCTCCGGGACGCCGGTCCCGGACCAGAACCTTGTGATCGACAGCGGCGGGCCGGCGGGCGTGTCGGGTGGGTGGGCGTACGGGGGTTCAGGGGGCGCGGAGGCGGTTCACCGCGCGCATGCCGTGGTAGATCAGCAGGGCGGCGGCGGTGCCGAGGGCGATGCCGTTGAACGAGAGGTCGCCGGTGACGAGTGTGTAGTCGGCGGCCCCGATGATCACCGCGACGGCGGCGGTGAACAGGTTGACCGGGTCGTGGAAGTCGACCCGGCTCTCGATCCAGATGCGCGCGCCGAGGATGGCGATCAGGCCGTACAGGGCGGTGGTCGCGCCACCGAGCACCCCGGCCGGCACGGTCAGGATCAGCGCGCCGAACTTCGGGCTGAGGCCGAGCAGCACCGCGACCAGCCCGGCCACCCAGTAGGCGGCGGTGGAGTAGACCCGGGTCGCCGCCATCACGCCGATGTTCTCCGCGTAGGTGGTGGTGCCGGAGCCGCCGCCGGCGCCGGCGAGCACGGTCGCCACCCCGTCGCCGAGGAACGCCCGACCCAGGTGCCGGTCCAGGTTGCGGCCGGTCATCGCGGCCACCGCCTTGACGTGCCCGGCGTTCTCCGCGATCAGCACCAGGATCACCGGGATCACCAGCACCGCGGCGCGGACGCTGAAGGTGGGCGCGTGGAACTCGGGGAGCCCCACCCAGGCGGCCTCCCGCAGGCTGGTCAGCGTCGCCGGGTCGAGCCCGCCGGTGGCGGCGGCGAACAGCCAGCCGACGACCACCCCGAGCAGGATGGACAGTCGGCCGAGGAAACCCCGGAAGGCCACCGTGGCCAGCAGGATCGCCACCAAGGTCACCACCGCGACCAGCGGTTGGGCCTTGACGCCGGTGCCGCTGCCGTTGCCGTCCCAGGCGACCGGGGCGAGGTTGAGGCCGATCAGCGCGACGATCGCGCCGGTCACCACCGGGGGCATCAACGCGTCGATCCAGCGCGACCCGGCCACCTGCACCACCAGCCCGACCAGCGCCAGCGCCACGCCCGCGACCACGATGCCGCCGAGCGCCGGGCCGAGGTCGCCGCCGGCCTTCGCGGCCAGCACCGGCGCGATGAACGCGAACGACGAGCCGAGGTACGACGGCAGCCGGTTGCCGGTGATCACCAGGAACAGCAGGGTGCCCAGCCCGGAGAAGAACAGCGTGGTGGCCGGCGGGAAGCCGGTGATCAGCGGCACCGTGAAGGTCGCCCCGAACATCGCCACCACATGCTGGGCGCCGATGCCCACCGTACGGGACCAGGAGAGCCGTTCCTCCGGGGCGACCACGTCGCCGGGGCGTACGGTGCGGCCGTCGCCGTGCAGCCGCCAGGGCGACCAGCGGGACGGTGTCTCGGTGGGGGATGGCTGGGTCATGGCGCGCGTGCCCTTCGCGTCGGGGATCAGGCGGGGACGGCGAACGACCCTGGACGTTTCTAGCAGAGCCCGGTCAGGCGACGCCGGCGGGCCGGAACTGGACGCTGACCCGGGGGCCGACCGGCCGGGTGGTCTTCGGGACGGCGTGCTCCCAGGTGCGTTGGCAGGAGCCGCCCATCACGACCAGGTCGCCGTGCCCGAGCGGGAAGCGCAGACCGGCCCCGCCGCCACGGGGACGCAGCAGCAGCGGCCGGGGTGAGCCGAAGGAGACGATCGCCACCATCGTGTCGGCGTGCGCGGAGCGGCCCCGGGTGTCACCGTGCCAGGCGACGCTGTCCCGCCCGGAGCGGTACAGGCACAGGCCGGCGGTGGTGAACTCCTCGCCCAGCTCGTCGGCGTAGTGCCGGTTGAGCGCGGCGCGGGCCCCGGTGAGCAGCGGGTGGGGCAGCGGGCGACCGGCGGCGTACCAGCAGAGCAGCCGGGGGACGTCCACGTCGGTGTCGTACATCCGGCGGCGCTCGGCCCGCCAGGGCACCTCGGTCAGCAGCGTGGCCAGCACCGGGTCGGAGCCGCGCACCCAGCCGGGCAGGTGGTCGACCCAGGCGCCCCGGGTCAGCCCGTGCCGGCGCACCCGACCGGCGAGCGGCCCCAGGGTGGCGCCCGCGTCGGCGAGATCCAGCATCGACGGCTGGTACCCGACGTGTGTCATGGCTGGATGGTACCGCCCTGATCGAACACCCGTACGAGCGTCGGTCGGGGTAGGGTGCCCGGCGGGCGGCTTCCGACCGCCCCGGCCGACCATCCCCCCGGCGTACGCCGATCGACCGACGGGAGAACCGCATGCCCCTCCGCGAGCCGTACCCGCGGGCGGTGTCATGACCAGCCTCACCCCGACGGCCGGTGTCGACCCGGCGGCGCACCGGCTGCCCTCCCTGACCGGTCTGCGGTGGATCGCGGCGATGCTGGTCTTCGGCTTCCACGCCGGGACGATGCGGATCGTCGCCGAGCCGAGCCACAAGGCGGTGGTGGACCAGCTCTTCACCCTTGGCCTGTCCGGGGTGCAGTTCTTCTACATCCTCAGTGGCTTCGTGCTGGTCTGGTCGGCCCGGCCGCAGGACACGAAGTGGCGTTTCTGGCGACGCCGGCTGGCCAAGATCTATCCGAACCACGTGGTGCTGTGGGCGCTGGTGCTGCTGGTCGGGCTCTGGTTCGCCGACCCGTTCAACGGCTCGGCCGCCGTGCAGAACCTCTTCCTGATCCAGGCCTGGAACCCGACCCCGGGCTACTTCTACAGCGTCAACACGGTGAGCTGGTCGCTCTCCTGCGAGCTGTTCTTCTACCTCTGCCTGCCGTTCGCGTTGCCGGTGCTGCGCCGGACGCCGTCCTGGGCGCTGTGGGTCGTGGTGGTCGCGGTGCCGTTGGTGATCCTGGCCCTCTGGCCGGGTCAGCTCCTGGTGCCCGAGGAGCACCGCTGGTGGTTCACCCAGGTCTTTCCGCTGGTGCGGTCGACCGAGTTCTGGATGGGGGTGGCCGCCGCCGAGCTGATGCGGCGCGGGCACTGGCGTGGCCCGGGGCTGCCGCTGGCCACCGTGATCTTCGTGGTGACCTGGCTGGTGGCCAGCGAGTGGATCCGGGCGGAGCTGTGGGCGGCGCTGCTGGCCGCCATGTACATCCTGGTCATCACGTCGGCGGCCCGGGCCGACGTGCGCGGGCTGCCCTCGCCGTGGCGGTCCCGGCCGCTGGTCTGGCTCGGCGAGGTCTCCTTCGCGTTCTACCTGGTGCACGTGTTCGTGATGATCACCATCCTGCGGCTGACCGGTCACCACGGCGTCGGCTTCACCGGCTGGACGGGCCCGCTGGTGGTGGTCGGCTTCCTGCTGCTGAACCTGCTGCTGGCCTGGCTGCTGTACCGCGGGGTGGAGACCCCGATGATGCGCCTGCTGGCGTCGCGCCGCCGCCGCGTGTCGACGGCCGGCCCGACGCCGCCCCCCGACACGGCGTCGACCCCCCACACCGGAGCGGCCCCCCACCCGGAGTCGGCCCCCGACACGGCTTCCGAGCCCGGGGCCGGCGGGTCGGTGGCCGACACGCCCGCCGTCGACGCGGGCGCCCGTCGGCCGGGGTAATCTGCTCCTCGTGCTCCCCGTCGCGTTCGACCGCCCCCGGTGGTGGTCGGCGCGCCGGGCGTTCCGGCTCCTCACCGGCCTGGCCGTGGCGGTGGCCCTGGCGCTGAGCGGTGGCCTCGCCACCGGCGGCCCGTCGGGCTGGTCCGGGGCCGCTCCCGCGCCGACGCGCCAGGCGCTCAGGCTCGAACCCGCGCCGCCCACCGGCCCGACCGTCGGGCCGACCCGGGGCTGGTCGGCCCCACCCGGCAACGTGCCCGTCCCCGCCGTCCCGGCCGCTGGCGTTCCCGGCGCGACCGCCGCCCGCGGCGCCGCCCCGGTGGCCGGTTTCCGCTGGTCCGGGGCCACCGACCGGGACGAGCGCGCGGCGCGGCGGTCCGCCGGCCCGACCGGCGGCGGGTCCGGCGCCCCGGCCGCCACCGAGCACGCCCCGGTCCGTCCGCTGGTCGGCGGGACACCGGGCGTCGCCGGTCCGCGCGCGCCGCCGCCGGGCTGAGCCGTCCGCCCGGTGACCCGCCCCGGGCCGGACGATCCGACGACCTCACCCCGCACGTGCCCGACGGCGGCCCGCCCGCGCCGGCGGTCGTGCGATCCGCCCGCTCCCTGTTCCGTGAGGTGCCGACGATGGACGTCGTTCTCTACGAGTTCCTGATCGATGTGCCCCGGGCGGCCGCCATCTGGTCCGCCCTGCTCGTGCTCGCCCTGTCCGTGCTCACCGTCCTGGTCGCCCGGCCGGAGCGGGATCCGGCCCGGCTGCCGGCTGTCCCTGCGTCGGCCGGGTCCCCGGCGGCTGCCCCGACCCCCCGGCCCGATCCGGCGGACCTGCGCCGGTACGCCGAGGAGGTGGCCGTCGCGGCGACCGGCGCGGCGCAGTCGGCCCGACGCCGACGCGCCGACTGGCTGACCGCCCAGGAGCAGGTCGAGCGGGCCTGGCAGGCGTACGACGAGGCGGAGACCGCCGCCCGCCGGTTCGTCGGTTCCGCCGCGCTGCCCGCCCCGCGTGCGCCGCGCACCCCGGCCGAGTACGCGGCCCGGGAACGGTACCTGCACCGGGCCGCGATGGCCGCGTACTGGCAGGGTGACCTGTCGGTGCGGCACCTCAGCGACGTGTTCGCCCACCGGCACGGCTGGGACCCCCGGCTGCACCCGGCCGAGCAGGAGGCCGTGCTGCACCGGGTGGTCCGTGACCTGCGCCGCGCCGAGTACCGTGCGGTCGCCGAGCGGGAGCGGGTGGCCTGGCACCACGCCGAGGTGGCGGCCACCGCCGCCCGGAGCCTGGCCGAGGAGGCGTACGTCGCCGCGGAGCGGCTCCGGGCGGCGATCCGGCCGGCGCCGGTCACGCCCCGGCTGGTCCCGGCGACGGCCCGCGGCGCCGCCCGCTGGCGTCCCGCGCGGGTGGGTTGACCACCCGCACAGCCGCCCCCGCCGCCCCCGCCCGCCCGGCCGCCCCTGGCGTCCGACCTTGCCGGGTGGCCGCCTCCTGCCGTACACGGCGTGGCCGGGTCGCCGATGCCGGCGCTGGGACGTCGTCGGGGCGGAGTGTGACCGGATCGTGACGTCGATCCGGGACTCCGGTCGGGGCGGGACCTTCGACGCCGGTCGTCCCGTTCTGCGCCGACTGACCCGGGGCCATTGCGGCAGTGGCGTCCCGTTATGACCCGGCGACACCGGAAAAACTGTCTGTCCCATTGAGTGGCGTCAGCGTGGGAACGGCCCGGAGTGTCGTCGTCGGACGCGTGTTTACGCAGCTCAGCACGCTTGGCAGCGGAATATGTGAGCACTAGTGTCGGCCCGTCCGGCACGGTTGAAGATCGCAGAGGGCGACGCCGCGCCGACCCGCCTAATCGTGACCACGAACCGGGGACCCATCCGCATGTGGGGTGAATCCGCCGGGCTCCGGCCCGGTGGTAGGGCGAACTTCCCGCCCGAATCCGTCAGCTAACCCGGTAGGCGGCTCCGGAAGGATCCCCATGACACCCCCCTTCAACCGCCAGACGCTCGCCCGCCGCCCCTACCGGGTGGCCGTGTCGGCCGCCGTGCTGGTGGCGGCGTCCACGGCAGGCGTGCTGCTCACCCGCCCGGACGCGCCGGCCCGGCAGGACGACACCGTCGCCACCGCCGAGGTGCGCCCGACCCCGGCGGCCAGCGGGTCGACCACGCCGGCCGCTCCCGTGCCGGTCAGCCCGTCGGCGTCGGCCAGCGACCCGGCCCGGCCCGGCGCGTCCGCCCGACCGTCGGCCCGGCGGGCGGCGGCCACCGCGTCGCCGGACCCGGACCTGTCGGCCAGCCCCACCCCGGCGAAGCCGCCGTCGACGAAGGTGCTCGACGTCGCCTACCAGGCGCAGACCACCTACTACTACTGCGGCCCGGCGGCCACCCGGATCGCGCTGACCGCCCGGGACGTCGTCCGCAGTCAGGACGACCTGGCCCGGCGGCTGAACACCACGACGTCCGGCACCAACTCGGCGGCCGACACCACCCGCGTCCTCAACGACCTGGTCGGCCGGGACGCCTACCGGACCCGCACCATCCCGGGCGGCGCGGCCACGACGGCCCAGACCGACCGGCTCCGGGCCGACGTGGTCCGGGCCGTCGGCAACGGGTACGCCCCGGTGGTGAACATCGCCGGCTCGGTCACCGACGTCGACGGCGGATGGCACTCGTACCCCGGCGGCCACTACGTGACAGTGGTCGGCTACCGGGCCGACGGCCGGACCGTCAAGATCGCCGACCCGGCGGACCCGGCCGCCGCGTCGTACTGGGTGACCGTCGACGTCCTCGCCGACTGGATCGCCACCCGCGGCTACTCGGCCTGACCCCGGCCGGCCGGGACCGGGGGCCGCTGGGCGGGCACGGTGGGCGTGCCCAGGTGCGCGCGGGCGGCCGACAGGAACCCCTCGGCGTACGACTCGACGGGGAAGTCGCCCAGGTAGTGGGTGCGCGTCGCCCAGCGGGCCCCGGCCAGCGGGTCGTCGCCGAGCAGCCGGTCCAGCACCCCGTCCACGTCGGCCAGGTCCCGCCGCAGCACGTAGCCGGACCGGGCCAGTGGGAACCGCGCGGTGAACTCGTCGCCGTCCGCGCCCATGTCGGTCACCACGTACGGCTTGCCGGAGTACAGGTAGTCGGAGATCACCCCGGACACGTCGGAGACCAGCGCGTCGGACCGGTTGACGCAGTCGACCAGGCTCAGCGTCCGACTGGCCTCGACGCCCCAGACGTGCGGCCGTCCGGTGCGGGAGCGGTCCGCCGCGAGCAGCTCGGTGACCCGGGCGAGCTGCCGCGCCGACGCCGGGTTCTGCGCGGTGTACGGGTGGGCGCGCAGGATCACCGTCGCGCCCCGGGCCAGCAGCCGGCCCACCAGCGCCTCGGCCACCGGCAGCGAGCAGTAGTCGGCGTCGGCGTGGTGGCCCGTCCAGGTCGGCGTGTACAGCACCGTCGGTTCGGCCGGCGGGGTCAGCGGCGGTCGGCGTACCTCGATCGCCTCGACCTGGGGGCGGCCGACGATGACGAACTTCTCCGCCGGGATGCGCACCCCGGCGCGGGCGTACCTGTCGATCGCGGCCTGCCCGGCGACGAAGTTCTTGTCGAAGATCGCGGTGACCGGGTTGGCGCTGGGCGCCTTGTCGCTGTCGCCGTGGTGGATCTGGATGTGGGTGAGCTGGGTGAACCGGACGCAGTGCGCGTTCTTCGCGCCGTGGTTGACGTAGAACGCCACCTTCAGGCTCGACGTCAGCGTCTCGTCCATCGCCTTCAGCGTCGGGCAGTACACCACCGGGGCGCGGGTGGCCGCCGCGATCGGGGCCAGGAACTCCGGCTCGCGCAGCAGCACCAGGAACGGCCGGCCGATCCGCTCCAGGTACGGCAGCCACATGGTGACCTGGTACTCCGAGCCGGGCGGGGCGGAGAAGTACAACAGGAACTCCGGCTGGTGCTCGCGCAGCGCGCGGGTCACCGGGCTGGCCGCCGCCGACGGGCGGAACCGCCGCCGGGCCAGTCGCAGCCCGACCACCCCGGCCAGCGCGCCGACGAGCAGGCTCACCAGCAGCGCGTACCAGGTGGGCAGGGCCAGCAGCGCGCCGAGCGCGACCGCCGCGACCAGCGCCGGGACGGCGACGCCGACGTGCCCGGCGGTCAGCCCGGCCCGCACCGGCAGGTTCGCGACGCGGATCTCCAACCCGCCGGCGGCGCGCAGCGGCCCGTCCAGCAGCACCAGGGCCAGCAGCGTCAGCCCGGCGGCGGCCAACGCCGGGTCGAAGCCGGCGTCCAGGCGACGGGCGTACCCGATCAGGACGCCCGCCGCGACCAGCACGGACTCGGCGGCCAGGTCGGCGCCGGGGCGGACCCGCCGTTCCCACGCCCCGGCCCCGAGGGCGGCCACCGCGAGCAGCAGCCCCGGCACGGTCGCGCCGGTCAGCAGCAGGACGAGGAAGGCCAGCACCGCCAGGCCCACGGTGAGGACCCGGGCGAGCAGCTTCCGGACCAGGGTGCCACGCATGTCGCCGACTTCTCCTGACTGGTACGGGATCGGGGTCAGCCGGCCGACGGCACGGCGGGACGGTCCGGGTCGGCCTGACCGGGCAGACGTTCCGGGTCGGTCCGGGCGGGCGGCGTCGGCTCGTCGGCGTCCCGGCGGACGTCGACGACCTGGCCGGTGAGGTCGGACAGCAGCACGTCCAGCGAGGCGCGGGCCACCGTCTCCGCGGCGAGCAGGGTGTGGCCGGGCTCCGCCCCGAACGCCCGCACGCGCATCGGGGTGGCGGTGCGTTCCGGGTTGACGCAGTTGACCCGTACGCCGAGCTCGGCCCACTCGTCGGCGAGCGCCTGGGTGAGGTTGACCAGCGCGGCCTTGGTCGCCGAGTAGAGCGCGTACCGGGCCCGTCCCCGGGTGTACGAGCTGGACGTGTAGAGCAGCAGTTGCCCCTTCGTCTGCCGCAGGTACGGCAGGGCGTGCCGGGCGACGGTGACCGGCCCGACGAAGTTGACCTGGAGCAGCCGGTCGATGGTGTCCTGGTCCATCTCGGCCAGGGCGCCCTTCTCCAGGATCCCGGCGGCCACCACCACGTGGTCGATCCGGCCGGTGGCCTCGTAGGCGGCGGTCAGCGCGGCCCGTACGTCGGCGTCCCGCTCCACGTGGGTGCCGGTGGTGGAGCGGCTGACCGGGAAGACCTGCGCGCCGTGCCGGCGGGCCAGCTCGGTCAGCTCGTGCCCGATGCCGTAGCTGCCGCCGAACACCACCAGGGTGCGGCCGGTCAGCTCCTCGGTGTAGCGGGCCTGGTCGACCAGGCGCGGGGCGCGGGCGGCGGCGAGCTGGAAGAGCTTGTCCACCAGGTGCACGTCCACCGGGTGGGTGACCTTGATGTTCTCGTCCGCCCCGTCGATCACCCGGATCGGCACCTCGGGCAGGTAGCGCAGCACCACCCCGCAGTCGTCGGTGGCGGCGAAGCGCGGGTCGTCGGCGGCCCGCCGGTACGCCTCGCGGATGGTGGGGGAGCGGAACGCCTGCGGGGTCTGCCCGCGGCGCAGCCGCGCCCGGACCGGAATGCCGGTGATGCAGTCGTCGTCGTCCACCTCGATGATGGTGTCCGCCGAGGGGATCGCCACGTCCACCGCCGAGTACGTCCAGAGCGCGTTCACGCACTCCCGGACGATCCGGCCGCTGACCAGGGGGCGGACCGCGTCGTGGAAGAGCACGTTGCAGTCGTCGGGGCCGATGGCGGCCAGCGCCAGCCGGGTGGTGTCGCTGCGGGTCTCCCCGCCGGCGAGGACCTGGCGGACCTTGCGGAAGCCGGCGGCGTCGAGGATGCGCCGGGCCTCGTCGACGTACCCGGGGGCCATCAGCACCAGGATGTCGTCGATCTCGGGGGCCGCCTCGAACACCGCCACGGTGTGCTCGATGATCGGCTTACCGGCGATCTTGACGAGCTGTTTGGGGATGCCCAGCCCGACCCGGGCGCCGGTCCCGCCGGCCAGCACCACCGCCACCGTCCGGGTCGGCCGCCACGGGGCCGCCGGGTCGGGGCCGACGGCGTCGGTCTGGGACGGGGGGTGCTGCGTCATCGCCGATCCTCACTGATCCACGGGTGGTCGGGCCCGACCGGGCGGGCGGCTTAGACCTTAGCGCCGCCCCGGAACGCGACCGCCCCCCGGTGTTCACCGGGGGGCGGGGCGGGCGACACCGTCCCGTCACGAAGGCGGGACGCTACTTCTTCACGAAGGCGGGACGCTACTTCTTCACGAAGGCGGGACGCTACTTCTTCACGAAGGCGGGACGCTACTTCTTCATGAACTCGTTGTACGCCGCGACCACCTGGTCGGTGGGGCCGTCCGCCCGGATCACCCCGGACTCCAGCCAGATCGACCGCTCGCAGGTGTCCCGGATGGTGCCGATGGCGTGGCTGACCAGGAACACCGTGCCGGCCTCGGCGCGCAGCTCGCGGACCCGCTGCTCGCTGCGCCGCCGGAACCGGGCGTCACCGGTGGCCAGCGCCTCGTCGATCAGCAGCACGTCGTGCTTCTTCGCGGCGGCGATGGAGAACCGCAGCCGGGCCGCCATGCCCGAGGAGTACGTCCGCATCGGCAGCGAGCCG
This sequence comes from Micromonospora sp. WMMD882, assembly GCF_027497255.1. Lineage (NCBI taxonomy): Bacteria > Bacillati > Actinomycetota > Actinomycetes > Micromonosporales > Micromonosporaceae > Micromonospora > Micromonospora sp. WMMD882. Next base: position 2,466,551 of record NZ_CP114903.1, on the reverse strand, counting down.
AAGTCGCCGCGCTCGTTGATCCCGGAGAACTCGATGATCTGCGGCACGAGCCGGCGCACCGCCGGCGGGGACATGCCCATCGCCAGGCAGCCCAGCGCCACGTTCCGTTCCCCGGAGAGGTCGTTGAGCAGGGCGGCGTTGACGCCGAGCAGGGACGGCTGGCCCTGGGTGTAGATCGCGCCCCGGTTCACCGGCATCAGCCCGGCGATGGCCCGCAGCAGCGTCGACTTGCCGGAGCCGTTGCTGCCCAGCAGCCCGATCGCCTCACCCCGGTACGCGGTGAAGCTGACCCCCTTGACCGCGTGCACCTCGCGTACGTTCGGGGCCTGGGTGCGGGTGACGATCCGCTTGAGCGCGGCCACCGGGCTGCCGCTGCCGGGGGTGCCGGCGCCGTAGATGCGGTAGATCAGGTGCACGTCGTCCGCGATCACCGTGGGGACGCGCTGGTCGGCGACGGTGGCGACGCCGGGGGTGACCTGGTTGTCGAGCTCAGCCACGACCGTACTCCTTCTCACCGCGCCAGAAGTAGACGTACCCGCCCAGGAAGGCGACGACCGCCCAGAGCGCCCCGACCGCCCAGAGGCGACCGGCGGCGGAGGTCAGCGGCACGTCCTCCATCAGCGCGTGCCGGACCAGCTCGATGTAGATCAGCAGCGGGTTCGCCTCGATGACGACCTGCGCCCAGCCGGGCAGGTGCTTCGCGAAGTTCTGCACGCTGTAGAGCACGCCGGAGGCGTACATCCAGGTCCGCATCACGAACGGCATGAGCTGCTTGAGGTCGGTCATCTTCGACCCGAGCCGGGCCATGCCCAGCGCCATCCCGACGTTGAACAGCGACTGCAACGCCAGCGCCGGCAGCACCAGCAGCCACTGGAGCGACAGCGGCTCGCCGGTGACCAGCACGATCCCGACCAGCACCACCATCGCGGTGAGCAGGTTCTGGAACTGGGTCAGCGTGACCGCGATCGGCAGGCTGGCCCGGGGGAAGTGCAGCGCCCGGATCAGCCCCAGGTTGCTGGTGATCGACTGGGTGCCGTTGAGCACCACCGACTGGGTGAAGTTGAACACGAACAACCCCACGCAGAGGTACGCGATGAAGTTGTCGATGCCCTGCTTGGTGTTGAGGATGACCCCGAAGATCAGGTAGTAGATCGCCGCGTTGGTCAGCGGGGTCAGGACCTGCCAGAGCCGCCCCAGCCGGGCGGTGGCGAAGGTGGCGACCAGCTTCGCGTTCGCGTAGGCCGCGATGAAGTGCCGGTACGACCACAACTGCCGGGTGTACCCGGCCAGGGTGGGCCGTTCGCCGGCCACCGTCAGGCCGTACCGGGCGGCCAGTTGCGCCCGGGTCAGTCCTGAGTCGGCGTCAGCCACCGCCGTGTTGGCCATGGGTAGGCGCTCCGATCTTTCAGGTGTGCGGGATGCGCGCGAGGCTGGCGAGTCTCCGGCGGGTCGTCCGCCGGACCGCATCGGTGGGGACGTCGAGCCTCTTCGCTGCGTGGACCGTAGTGGAAAACACGTCGGGACGCAACCGTACCGTCGCTGCGCTACATTGTTCCACGTGACGACCGAGAAGAGGCGGGCTCCGGCTGGCGCGGCGGTTCTGCGTGGCGAGATCACCACGGCCATCCGCCGGGCCGTCATGCAGGAGCTGGCCGCCGTCGGCTACGGGCGCCTGTCCATCGAGGCGGTCGCCCGCCGGGCCGGGGTGAGCAAGACCGCGATCTACCGCAGATGGAGCTCGAAGCTGGAACTGGTGCTCGAGGTGGTGTCCACGGCGGCCCGGCAACGCCTGCCGCTGCCGGACACCGGCAACCTCCAGGACGACCTCACCGTACTCTTCATGATCATGGCACGGGCGCTGCGCCACCCGCTCGCCTCCCAGATCATTCCCGACCTCCTGGCCGAGGCGGCCCGCAACCCCCAGATGGCGCAGACCCTGGAGGAGGCGCTGCGGGTCAACCAGCGCGCCGTCGGCGGCCAGTTGATCGGCCGGGCCGTCGAACGCGGCGAGCTGCCCGCCGGGGCGGACCCGGACGCCGCGATCGACTTCGTCGTCGGCCCGATCTACTGGCGGCTGGCCATCGCCCGGCTGCCACTGGAACCCGACGAGCTGCCCCGGATGGCCGCGGCGGTCACCGCAGCGCTCCGAGTAGCATGCGAACCACCAATCCGGGACGAGCCGGGCGTCCAACTGACCGTACGACCGTGACCATCCCCGCTCGTTCCCGCCTCACCCCGACCCCGCACCGCCGGCCTGCCGTACACCGGAACCGGCTAGCATCGCGGCCGGACGAGCTCCACACGACAGGAGGACGCCCATGACTGGGCAGCACGCCGAATTCATCCCACCCGCGAAACCGGTGATCGGCGACGCCGAGATCGAGGCCGCCGTCCGCGTGCTGCGCAGCGGCCGGGTCGTCCAGGGCCCCGAGGTCGCCGCCTTCGAGGAGGAATTCGCCGAGCTCGTCGCCGGCCGGCACTGCGTCGCGGTGAACTCCGGCACCTCGGCGCTCCAGCTCACCCTGATGGCGCTCGGCCTCGGCCCGGGTGACGAGGTCGTCGTCCCGTCCTTCTCCTTCGCCGCCAGCGCCAACGCCGTCCGCCTGGTCGGCGCGGAGCCGGTCTTCGTCGACATCGAGCCGGGCAGCTTCTGCCTGGACCCGACCGCCGTCGCCGCCGCCGTCGGCCCCCGGACCAGGGCGATCATGCCGGTGCACCTCTACGGCCACCCCGCCGCGATGGACCAGATCATGGCGATCGCCGAGCAGCACGGCCTGGCCGTGGTCGAGGACGCCGCGCAGGCGCACGGCGCGGCCCTCAACGGGACCCCGGTCGGCGCGTTCGGCACCGCCGGCTGCTTCAGCTTCTACCCCACCAAGAACATGCATTCCCTGGAGGGCGGCATGGTCACCACCGCCGACCCGGCGCTCGCCCGCACCCTGCGGCTGCTGCGCAACCAGGGCATGGAGCAGCGGTACGCCAACGAGATCGTCGGCGCGAACATGCGGATGACCGACGTCGCCGCCGCCGTCGGCCGGGTCCAGCTCACCCGGCTCGCCGAGTGGACCGAGCAGCGGCGGGCCAACGCCAAGTTCCTCGACTCCCGGATCACCGGCATGGTCACCCCGCCGGTGGCCGACGCCGCCCGGCACGTCTACCACCAGTACACCGTCCGGGTCACCGGTGACCGGGAGGCCGCCCAGCAGCGCCTCACCGAGGCGGGCATCGGCAACGCGGTCTACTACCCGACGCCGATCCACCGGCTCAAGCCGTACCTCACCGCCGACGGCCAGCCCGGCCCGTGGGACCTGCCGGAGACCGAGAAGGCCGCCGCCGAGGTCATCTCCCTGCCGGTCCACCCGGCGCTGAGCCAGGGCGACCTGGAGCGGATCGCCGACGCCGCGAACGCCGCCGGGGGTGCCGCGTGACCGAGGGACGCAAGCTGCGCGCCGGCCTGATCGGCCTCGGCGCGATGGGCCGCAACCACGCCCGGATCCTCTCCGGGCTCGACGGCGTCGAGCTGGTCGGCATCGTCGACCCGGCCGGCGACACCACCGGCACGCTGCGCGCCCCGGTGGTGTCGGAGCTGGGCGACCTGCTCGCCCTCGGCATCGACTACGCGGTGGTGGCCTGCCCGACCGCGCTGCACGAGCAGATCGGCCTGGAGCTGGCCGGCAACGGCGTCTGCGCGCTGATCGAGAAGCCGCTCGCCCAGTCCGTCGAGGCCGCCACCCGGCTGGTCGAGGCGTTCGAGTCGCGTGGCCTGGTGGCCGGCGTCGGGCACATCGAGCGGTACAACCCGGCCCTGCAGAACCTCCGCGCCCGGCTGGAGGCCGGCGAGCTCGGCGAGGTCTACCAGGTCGTCACCCGCCGCCAGGGCCCGTTCCCGCACCGGATCGCCGACGTCGGCGTGGTGATGGACCTGGCCACCCACGACATCGACCTGACGAGCTGGGTCACCGGCCAGGAGTACACCTCCGTCTCGGCCCGCACCGTCTCCCGCAGCGGCCGGCTGCACGAGGACATGGTCGCCGCGGTCGGCCAGCTCGCCGACGGCACGATGGTCAACCACCTGGTCAACTGGCTGAGCCCGCTCAAGGAGCGGTCCACCGTGATCACCGGCGACAAGGGCTGCTTCGTCGCCGACACGCTCACCGCCGACCTGACCTTCTACGCCAACGCCGCCATCGGCACCGAGTGGGAGGCGCTGCGGGCGTTCCGGGGCGTCGCCGAGGGCGACATGGTGCGGTACGCGATCCCGAAGCGTGAGCCGCTGCTGGTCGAGCACGAGCGGTTCCGCGACGCGGTCGAGGGCAAGGAGAGCGACATCGTCACCCTGCGCCAGGGGCTGCGCACCGTCGAGGTGGCCGGCGCGGTGCTCCGCTCGGCCGCCGACGGCAGCACCGTCGCGGTCGGTCCGCGCGCCCCGGGCGTCGTCCCGGCCGGCTGAGTCGACCGCGCCACCACACGTACCACCCGCCGCGCCGCGCTCCCCGACCACGGGGAGCGCGGTACGGCGGCCCGGACACGTCCGGGTGATAGCTTGGGACGCTCGTTGCGAGAGTTGGAGGCATGGTCGGGTGGCAGCCGCTGCTGTGAAAGACGTTGCGATCGTGACGCCCTGGTTCCCCACCCGAGAGTTGCCCTTCCGCGGGGCCTTCGTGCAGGCGATGGTGGACGCCACCGCGCCCGGGTGCGACCGGGCCACCGTCTACCACTGTGACGCGTGGGTGGCGAAACTCTCCAACCATCAGGACACTCTGGTCGGTCGGGCACACCAGGAGCTGCTGCGGCAGACCCTGCGCCCCACCCCCACCGTCGGCGGGGCCGAGCTGTTCTACGTCCCGGTGCCGATCCCGCGCGGCCGGTGGCACGCCGAGATCGCCCACCGGTACGCGGCGACGCTGGGCACCGCCCTCGGCGGCCGGCGGATCGACGCCCCGGTGGTGCACGCGCACGTCGGGCTCCCCGGCGGGTGGGCGGCGCTGCACCACGCCCGCCCGGACGCCCGGGTCTACGTCACCGAACACGCGACCTTCCTGGACAGCGTCCTCGACACCGACGAGGCCCGGAAGATGTACGACGAGGTGCTCACCCGCTGCGCCGGCTTCTTCGCCGTCGGCGAGGCCGTCCGGGCCCCGCTGCTGGAGGTCTTCCCGCACCACAAGGACAAGATCGAGTTCATCGCGAACCCGACCTCCTTCGACGTGGACCGGCCCGAGCCGGTGACCGCCCTGCGCCGCTGGCTGTACGTCGGCGGCCTGATCGAGCGCAAGGGCGTGGAGCTGCTGCTGGAGGCGTTCGCGACCTGCCGCGCCGACGACCCGTCGCTCACCCTGACCATGGTCGGCGCCGGCGAGCTGCTGGCCAGGCTCACCGCCCGCGTCGCCGAGCTGGGTCTCACCGAGGCGGTCACCTTCACCGGCGCGGTCTCGCCGGACGTGGCGTTGCGCCTGATGAAGGAGCACGACCTGCTGGTGCACCCGAGCCGGATGGAGACCTTCGGGGTGACCGTGGTCGAGGCGCTCGCCGCCGGGACGCCCGTGCTGGTCACCCGCTGCGGCGGTCCGGAGGAGACCCTGGCCGGCATCGAGGAGGCGGCCGGCGAGCTGATCGACGTCACCGACGAGCCGGAGACCATCGTCGCCGGCTACCGTCGACTGCGGGACCGGTTCCCGTGGGGCACCGACGTCGACCGGGCCCGCCGGCACCTCGCCGCCCGGTACAGCTACCAGGCGGTGGCCGAGGCGCACCACCGCATCTGGTTCCCCGAGTCGCACACCACGACGTCGACGCCAGCCGTCGTCGGCCCCGAGTGACGGAAGTGACATGCAGGTACTTTTCCTGGCCCTGGGCGCCAACCGCAGGCGGGCCGTGATCGAGGAGTCCACCCGGGCGGTGGACGACGGCGGCAACGCCGTCGTGCTGGTCGGTCAGCTCAAGACCTGGCACCGCGACCCGTTCGACAGCCGGGTCGAGGTGGTCGAGGTGAGCCGGCTGGAGCAGCAGCACCCGCCCCGGGCGGTGGAACGCGTCCTGCTCTTCAAGGGGCCGGGGGCGCTGTTCAAGGTGGTCGGCCGGGGGCCGCTGAAGCAGTGGGCGACCAGCACCCGCAAGACGTACGAGCGCCGGATCGCCGCGCCCGCCCACCGGGCGCTGATCCTCCCCTCCGACCGGCGCACCTGGGGCCAGCTCCGGCAGCGCCTGATCCACCGGCACGTGCTCGCCGACCGGCCCCCGTTCGACCTGCTCGTGGTCAGCGACCCGGAATCGATGATCACCGCGGCCGCCCTGCTGGCCGGCTGCGCCAACAGCAGCCTGCCCACCCCACGGGTCTCCTACAGCTACGACCACGCCGGCGCCGGCGCCGCCACGTCGGGCGCCGGCTGAGCGCGCGAAGGACATACAGCAGATGAACCCCAGGCGTGACGCCCGGCCCCCACGCATCCTCTACCTCTCCTTCTACTTCCCGCCGTCGCGGGCCAGCGGCGTCTACCGCGCCCGCGCCACCGCCAACCACCTGGCCGCCAAGGGCTGGGACGTCACGGTCTGCGCGGCCCCCCTCTCCTTCCTGTACGACGTGATCGGCTCCGTCGACGAGGACCTCGCCCGCACCGTCGACCCCCGCATCCGGGTGGAACGTCCGTCGCTCAACCAGTTCGTCTGGGAGAAGGACATCCGCCGCTACAGCGGCTTCCGGGCCCGGATGCCGCTGCTCGCCCACCGGCTCTACCAGTTCGGGCAGCGGCGGGTCTTTCCCGAGCACTACGAGTCGTGGGGGCGGGCCGCCGTGGCGCGGGCCCTGAGGCTGCACGCCCGCAAGCGGTTCGACGTGGTGCTCGCCACCGGTAACCCGTTCGCCTCGTTCGCCGCCGCGTGGCTGTTCCACAAGGCGACGAACGTGCCGTACGTGGTCGACTACCGCGACTCGTGGACCCTCGACCTGTTCCACGACAAGCCGGCCTTCCCCGACGACCACCTCGCCTGGAAGTGGGAGCAGCGGGTGCTCGGCAGGTCCGCCGGGGCGGTCTTCGTCAACGAGGCGCTGCGCCGCTGGCACGCCGAGCGGTACCCGGCGGTGGCCGGGCGGATGATGGTGGTGCCCAACGGCTGGGACGCCGACCTGATGTCCCCGGCCGGGGTGGGCGGGGTCGACCCGACCGTCGCCTCCCGCCCGCTGCGTTTCGGCTACCTCGGCACGCTCACCAACTCCCAGCCGGTGGAGGAGCTCGCCGCCTCCTGGATCCGCGCCCGCAGTCACCCCGAGCTGGCCGACGCCGAGCTGAACATCCACGGTCACCTCGGCTTCTTCAAGACCGGCAAGAAGGAGCTGATGAACCGGCTCGGCCTCGACCTCGACGCCGACGGGCAGGTGGTGGACGACCCGACCACCGGCGACCTGGGCATCCGCTACCGCGGCCCGGTCTCCAAGACCGAGGTCGCCGGGGTGTACGAGCAGAACGACGTGCTGGTGTTCCTCGCCGGCGGCGGAAAGTACGTCACCTCGGGCAAGATCTTCGAGTACATGGCCGCCGGCAAGCCGATCGTGTCGGTGCACGCCCCCGGCATCGCCGCCCAGGACGTCCTGGACGGCTACCCGCTCTGGTTCAACGCCGACAGCCTGGAGACCGACGCGGTCGCCAAATCGATGGTCGAGGCCGGTCAGGCCGCCCGGCGGCTCACCGCCGAGCAACGCGCGGCGGCGGTCCGGCACGCCGACGGTTTCACCCGGGACACCCTCCTCACAGCGCTGGAGGACCGCCTGCGGGTCATCGCCGGCCGGGAGCGGGCGGCGGTCGCCGGGGCGGGGCCGGCACGGTGAGCACGGACGGGTACGCGGCGACAGGGGAGCGTGGACAGGTGGCAGACGTGGACGGCGCCCTCCGGGTGATGGTCATCTCGACGGTCTACCGGCTCAACGAGCGGGTGCGCAACTACGTCCGGGCCCTGCTGGAGGAGGAGGGCCTCCGGGTGGACCTGGTCTTCCTCGGCGCCGAGGCGTGGCAGGAGGCCGACCCGGAGGAGTGGGCGGTGGTGAGCGGTCACCCGAACCTCACCCTGTACACCATCGACGGCGCGGAGCAGCGGCACCCGCTGCGCCGGGTCGAGCGGGTGCTGGTGCACAAGGCGCCCCGGGCGGTGCTCACCCGGGCCACCCGGCTCACCGAGAAGGTCGCCCCGCTGCGCCCGCTGCGCACGCCGGCCAAGGCGTTGGAGAACGGGCACCGCAAGGTCGCCGGGGCGTTCCACAAGCGCCTCTACATCAAGGCGTACCGGCTGGCCCGGCCGTCGGTGCTGGCGAAGCTGTTCCGTCAGCGCCTGGCCGACGTGGACTTCCGGACGGTGGACCGGGTCGTCGCCGCCGACGTGTACGCGGTGACCCTGAGCTGGCAGCTCGCCCGCCGGCACCCGCACCTGGTGGCCACCACCGCGCTGGAGCGCAACCTGGCGGCCCTGCACGAGGAACTCCGCGCAGACGGCTGACCCGGAACACGACTTCGGCCCCGGTCGACGCGACCGGGGCCGAAGTGTTTGTCGCTACAGCTCGCCGACCCGGGTCAGGCCGATGATGATCGACAGCAGGGCCGACTGCACGCCCACCACGATCAGGCCCACCCCGAGGATCGGCAGTCGCATCGTGGAGACCACCTCGAGCTGCTGGAAACCGGCCGAGCCCCAGCTCCACAACGCGTACCCGAAACAGGCCACCCCGGCGAGCGCCAACAGCAGGCCGGTGCTCACCCCACGACGCAGCGCGTAGTCGGCGATCCGCACCTCCACCTTCCGGTCGGGTGGGATCAGGCCGACCTGGATGGCGTGCGCGTGCACCACCACCGCCAACGCGATGGCGTGGATGCCGATGGCCACCGCCGTCGCGGCGGCCAGCATGGTGTGCAGGTCGAAGGAGAGCTTGCCGACCTGCTGGGTGCCGGCGAGCAGCCAGACCAGCAACGTGCCGCCGCCGAACAGCAGCGCGAAACCCGGGTAGAGCATCGCCCAGCGCGGGCTGAGCGCCAGCAGGAAACGCAGGTGCCGCCAGCCGTCCCGCCAGGTGCGCAGGTGCGGGGCACGACTGCGGCCGTCCGGGGCGAGGGTGGTGGGCACCTCGTCGATGACCAGCCCGGCCAGCGCCGCGCGGGCCACCATCTCGCTGGCGAACTCCATGCCGGAGGTCTTCAGCGACAGGGCGAGGATGCGGTCCCGGCGGAAGCCACGCATACCGCAGTGGAAGTCGCCGACCGGGACGCCGAAGAACGTCCGGCCGAGGAACGACAGCACCGGGTTGCCGAGGAAACGGTGCAGCGGAGGCATCGCCCCACGCTCGATGCCGCCCTTGAACCGGTTGCCCATCACCAGGTCCGCGCCGGCCCGCAGCCGCTCGACGAACGGCCCCAGGTCGTGCAGGGCGTAGCTGTCGTCGGCGTCGGCCATGATCACGTACTCGCCGTCGGCCGCGGCGATGCCGGCGCGCAGGGCCGCGCCGTACCCGCGTTGCGGCGCGTGCACGACCCGGGCGCCCTCGGCCTCGGCGATCTCCTGCGAGCCGTCGGTCGAGCCGTTGTCCGAGACGATCACCTCGCCCCGGATGCCCAACTCGGCCAGGCAGGCACGGGCCTTGCGGATGCAGACCGCCAGCGTCTCGGCCTCGTTGAGGCAGGGCATCACCACGGAGAGCTCGAGCGGGGCGACGGCGGCGCCCGCCGACCCGGCGGGGGACCGCCCGCCCTCGTGGTGGCTCGTGTCGACGGTCACCGGGTCGGGTTCCCGCCCGGCCGGGACGCCTCGCCGTCGGCCGGCACGTGACCGACGGCGAAGACCGACTGCCCGAACGGGGGTCGGGTGACCCGCTCGGCGGCCCGCGCGGTGGGCACGACGACCTTGTCCCAGACCCGCAGCAGGGGCCCGTCGCCGGGGATCATCCGGAGCATCTTCATGCCCACCGTCCAGGCCAGCAGGCCCGGCGCGTTGACGTAGTGCAGCCGGTCGACGACCAGCCCGGCCTCTTCGTACGCCTGACGCAGGGACGCCTTGGTGTACCGGCGGACGTGCCCGACCTGCCGGTCGAAGTGGCCGAGCGCGAACTGGAAGGCGGGCACGAACTTGATCACGCGGCCACCCGGCCGGAGCAGGGTGTGCGCCGCCGCCAGGGCGTTGACGTGATCCGGGATGTGTTCGAGCACGTTGAACGACACCAGCGCCGAGTGCTGCCGCTCGGGCGGGTCGAAGAGGTCCAGCCCCAGCACCTCCACCCGTTCGTCGGCGTCGAAACGCTGGTGCAGGGCAGTCAGGCGGGACGGCTCGGCGTCGCCGACGGTGATCGCCGGAACGCCCTCGTCCAACCAGCGCTGCGCGTAGTCACCGAAGCCGCTGCCCACCTCGATCGGGTTGTCACCCAGGTAGGGCAGGGCGAGGTCGGTCAGCCACCGGTGGTAGTTCACCGCCCCGGTGGCCATCTCCTGGAGAGTGGTCGACTGGAGCTCGGCGTCCGTGACAGGGGGGGTTTCGAGACTGGCCAAGGGAGTTGCCTCCTGGAGGGCCTACGGGGGCCGACGTGTTCCGCGGACCGGGGGAAAGGTCGCGAGCGGATGGCGTGTGCGGCGTCAGGCTACCGCACCCGGTACGGGGCGTCGCGTCGGCACACGCCCCGACGACCGGGCGAGTTGGGGCCTTTGGGGGTTTCGTCGCGGGGGGCGACACGGTGACCTGCGCGGGTGTTCCGGGCGGCGCTGAGCGCTCGCGTCGATGACGCTCCGCTAGGCTGGCGCACGTTTTCCACCAGGAGGGTGCGCATGACGAGCAGCGTGGACGAGGACACCCGCCCCGAGCGGCCCGACCCCGAGCGGGCGGACGACGCCCCCGAGGCGACCACATCCACCGCAGCCGGCCAGGTCGGGCGCCCTGCCGACCGGCCCGGCGACACCGCCCCCACCGCCACCGCCACCGCCCCCACCGCCACCGCCCCCACCGCCACCGACACCACCGACACCGACACCGACACCGACACCGACACCGACACCACCCCCACCACGCCGGCCGACACCGCGCCGCCGGCCGATCCCGGCCCGGGCGATGCCGCGCCGGGCGACACGCCGCCGGCCGATCCCGGCCCGGCCGGTGCCACGCCGGTCGACCGGGTGTCGACCGGTCGCGGGCCGGCCCGCCGACCGAGGTTCTGGGCCGGAGCGCCACTCTGGGCGGTCGTCGCCTGGCTGGTCGCCTTCCCCGGCCTCGGTGTCCTGGTGAAGGTCATCGACGCGAACCCGCTGGACGCGCGCGGCGCGGTGGTGCCGCTGGCGATCGGCCTCGTCGGCGGGGCGCTGCTGCTCGCGCTGGCCCTGTGGCGCTCCTCCGACTGGGTCGTCGGCCTGGTCGCCGGGGGATACGCCGGCTGGGTCGGGGCGACCCTGATCGCCTCCTACAACGGCACCCCCTTCGGGGACTCCGGACTGCGTGGCGACTCGGCCCGGCTGGCCGCGATGGCCACCAAGTTCACCGTGCACACCACCCCGGTCGACGGCGTCGTCTCGGCGGTGCCGGCGGAGTACCCGCCGCTGTTCCCGTTCCTGCTCGGGCGGGCGTCCCTCCTGCTCGACCAGCCCGCCTGGTCCCTCGTCGGGTACGGCGAGGCGACCCTCATCTCGCTGGCCGTGCTGCTGGCCTTCCTGCTGTGGCGGGGCGTCGTGCCGGCCTGGGTGGCGCTCGCCCTGGCGGTGCTGCCGGCCTGGGTGTTCACCCAGCCCCGCAAGTCGTACGAGATCGTGACCATCGCGGTCTTCGTGCCCTGGGTGCTGCGCGCCTTCACCGACCGGTCCCGCCGCGACGGCGGGCTGCACTGGCTCACCGCCGGGGTGATCGGTGGACTGCTCATCCAGACGTACCAGGGTTACCTGTTGTTCGCCCTGGTCGGTCTGGTCGCCCTGGTGCTGCTCACGCTCTGGCGCAGCCGACGCCGCTGGCGTTACCTCGGGCACCTGGTCGGGGTGGGGGTGACCGCCGCGGTGACGGCGTCCTGGTACCTGATCCCGTACGTGCGGGGCACCCTCACCTACGGCGGGGACCGGATCAACGACTACTTCATCTCGCCGTCCATCGTCGAGGACCCGCTGGGCCTGTGGTACCTGCTCCGGCCACTGGCCTCCCTGCTGAACCTGCTCCAGGCGGTCGGCCTGGTCGGGCTGGTCTGGTACTGGCGCAAGCGCTGGTGGGCCCGGCCGATGCTGTTGATCCTGCTCGGCGTCTACGTCTACCGGTGGGCGTTCGTGTTGATCTTCGCGACCAACGGGCACACCCTCTACCTGCACTACACCACCCGGCTGATCGGCCTGGTGCTCGCCTCCGGGGCGGTGCTGGCCGGGGTCGAGGCGGCCCGCGCGCTGTCCGCCCGGATCCGGGTGGTCGGCTCGCCGCGCCGGCTCGCCCTGGTGGGCACCGCCGGCCTGATGGTGGCCGCCGCGCTGGCCGGGATCGGCACCTGGATGCCGCACCCGCCGGGGTTGAACGACGTGGAACGTCCGGAGAGCGCGACGGCCAACCCGAACCTGGCCGTCTACGCGCACGCCGAGCCGCTGCCGGACGGCTCGAAACCGCGCTACCCGGCACCGGAGGGGATCAGCGTGCACTGGTTCCCGGCCGAGCCGGTCCGCCGGGTGGTGCACGACACGCTCGGCCCGGACGCCCTGCCGGTGACGCTCTCCTTCGACGAGCGGATGTACGCGTACCAGCCGTGGCCCGGGTACATCTCGGTGGAACGGCTCGCGTCGAACACCTGGACCCACTGGGACGACCGGCGGGCGGAGCTGGTGCGGCTGACCGGCGTCACCGACCCGGCCGAGTTCACCCGGGCCACCGCCGACACCGAGTTCGGCGAGATCGACGTGTTCGTGCTGCGACGCCGCCCCACCGGCTGGCACTGGGGCTCGGTCGTGTTTGACCCGAAGCAGTTCGACCCGGCGGTCTGGCAGATCGACGACACCATCGACAACGGCGTGGTGGTCGCGGTCCGCAAACCGGCCCCCTGACGAGCCCCGACGGCCCGGCGGGACGGGGACCACCGTCCCGCCGGGCCCGCTCAGCCCGGCCGGCGGACGGCGCGCCGAAGCCGGCTCAGCCCAGGAACAGCTCGTCGAAGCCGTGCCGGGTGACCGGCCAGTCCCAGGTGGCGAGGGCGTGCGCGGACGCCTCCGCGCCGACCTCCCGCCACCGCTGGTCGGTGGCGGTGGCGGCGAGGATCCGCGCGGCGGCCTCCTTCGGCGTGTCCACCACCCAGCCGTCCGGGAACAGCCCCCGGGCGCCCCGGTCGAAGAACGGCCAGTCCCGGACCACCGGCACCGCCCCGCTGGCCGCCCCCTCCACCAGCGCGCAGTGGAAGCTCTCCCGCACCGAGCTGCTGAGGATCACCCCGATGTCGGTGAGCGCGCCCGGCACGTCCGAGGTCTGGCCGGGCGTCTCCACCGCGTCGCCCAGCTCGGCCAGGTCCGCGTCGAGCAGCGCCCGGTAGCGGGCGGCGGCCGGGCTGGCCGCCGGGTCGATCAGCCCACCGACCAGCCGCAGCCGGTAGCGCGGGTCGACGGCGCGCAGCTCGCGCAGCACGTCCACCGCCCAGCGCGGATCCTTGGCGATCGCGCCGACCCCGACCACCGCCAGCCGGAACCGCGCCTCGTCGGACTTCGGCCGGACGAACCGGCGCAGGTCCATCGCGTTGGTCAACACGTGGGTACGCGGACCGCCCGGCCCATCCAGGCCGGGCAGCACCGCCCGGCCGAGCTGACGCAGGTGCTCGGAGACGAACACCAGGTCGTCGACCCGGCCGAAGGTGACCAGGTGCGGCCAGAGGCTCCACAACTCGAAACTGTGCAGCCGGACCACGATCCGGGTGTCCCCCGGGTCGACCATGGTGAACAGCACCGCCGTCGACACCGACCAGTCGACGAAGACGGTGTCCGCCCAGTCCAGGTGGGGACGCAGCCACTCCTCCACTGCCGTCCCGTACGCCGTCCCGCCGAGCAGGAGATGCTCGACCATCCGGCCGATCTGCCCGTTCATCGGCCGTCGCGCCGGGTCGGCGGCGACGTCCAGGAACCGCACCTCGACGTCGGGCCGGTCCGCGTACCGCTGGCGGATCTCGCCGAGGAAGTTGTCGTTGGCGCAGGTCGCGAAGAGCAACCGCAGCGGACGCCCGGCGGGCCGGTCGGCGGCCGGCGTGTCCCGGCCGGCGGCGGTGAGCGCGCGGGCCGCGACGCTGTCCCGCAGCGGGGCCAGGAAGCCGGTCGGGTCGGCGGAGAGCGGCGAGTCGAGCTGGTCGAAGTGCAGCACCCGGTGGAAGCCCAGCGGCATGGTCCGGGCCAGGATCCGGGCCGCGTGGGCGACCCGGCCCCGCTGGTGGAGGCGGTCGGCGACGGCGAACCCGGCCCGCCAGGTCTCGTCGAGCCGGCTGGGCGTGAGCCCGGCGTCCAGCTCGGCGCGGGTCAGGCCGGCGAGCATCCGGGCGTGCAGCCCGGCCGAGTCGAGCCGGCTGGCCACCGCCGAGGCCGACGAGGCGGCGCTGGCCGCCCGCCCCGCGCCGACCAGGCCGGCGTGCACCCGTTCGGCCAGTTTGACCCGCACGCCGTCGGGCAGGCCCGGCGCGGTCAGCGCCTGCCGCCACAGCCGTTCCGCCGCCCGGCGGCGCAGCACCCCGGGCGCGGTGGCCCGGGCCAGCGCGCCGTCGACGGTGCGGGCGGCGAGCCGGCGGGCCACCGGACGCTTGTCGCTCATGCCCGCTCGGCGAGCACCCGGACGACCCGCTCGGCGGCCCGGCCGTCGCCGTACGGGGCGCCGCGGTCGCCGGTCGGCGCGGGCCTGGTGGCCAGCGCGGCCCACTCGTCGGCGGGCAGCGCGGCCGGGTCCGGCACGAGGACGTTCCAGCCGCCTTCGAGGGTCTCCACCCACTCGGTCTCCGGACGCACCGTGGTGCACGCCCGCCCGAGCAGGTACGCCTCCTTCTGCAGGCCGCCGGAGTCGGTCACCACGCCCGTCGAGCCGAGCACCGCGGAGACCAGCCCCGCGTACGGCAGCGGCTGGCCGACGTGCACCGCGCCCTGCTGGAGCTTGATGCCGTGCTCCTCGGCCTTGGCCACCAGCCGGGGGTGGGCCAGCAGGGCGACCGGCACGCCCAGCCCGGCCAGCGCCTCGACCAGCCCGGCGAGCCGCTCCGGGCGGTCGGTGTTGTCCGGCCGGTGCAGGGTCGCCACCAGGTACGGCGCGGCCGGGTCGATCCCCTCGGGCAGGGTCGGGGCGGGGTGCTCGCCACGGGTCACCGCGTCCCGGATGCGCAGGCACACGTCGACCATCACGTCGCCGACCAGGACGGCGCGCTTGGCCAGCCCCTCGGTGGCGAGGTGCCGGACGGCCTCCTCGGTGGGGGCGAGCAGCAGGTCGGCGGCGTGGTCGGTGAGGATCCGGTTGTGCTCCTCCGGCATCCGCCGGTTGAACGAGCGCAGCCCGGCCTCCAGGTGGGCGACCTTGATGTGCTGCTTGACGGCGCTCACCGCGCCGGCCAGGGTCGAGTTGGTGTCGCCGTACACCAGCACCCAGTCCGGCTGCTCGGCGGCGAGCACCGGGTCGAGGGCGGCCAGGGTGTTGCCGGTCTGCACGCCGTGCGTGCCGGAGCCGATGCCGAGGTGCACGTCCGGGGCGGGGATGCCGAGCCCGGAGAAGAACACGTCCGACAGGTTCACGTCGTAGTGCTGCCCGGTGTGCACGATCACGTGCTCGTGCCCGGTGCCGGCGAACGCCGCGGCGATCGGTGCGAGCTTCACCAGTTGCGGGCGGGCTCCGACGACACTGACTACCTTCACGACGGTATTCTCCTGGCCTGCGGCGACATGGGTTTCCGGATCGCGCCGGTGAGTGGCGGTCCGGGTGGGAGGAGAGCGCCCGTGGGACAGCTCCCGGCGCCCACACGATACGTCACCCACCGGCCGGCCCACCGCCAAGCCCGGGCGGTCCGACGCTCCCCGGCGCCGTCCGCCCAGGCGTCGGCGCCACCGGTCAGGTCCGGAGCGTGATGCCCCGGGCCCACCCGGTACGGCGAGAGGGTCAGCGGATGACGATGGGTATCGAGAGCAACTGGTTGTCGGCGGGTAGCGCGTCCCGGTAGCCGGTGATGGTGGCCTCGGCCTGGATGGTGATCTTTCCCATGGCCAGATCTTCGCTCGTGATGGTGTAGCTGAACGCGAAGGGCGTCGACCGGCTGGCCCTCTTGACCGCCACCGCCTGGGTGAGCGCCCCGACCTGGTCGAAGCCTCCAGGGGTGCTCTTGCGCAACGAGACCCCGACGGTTTCCGGATACCGGGTGTTCCGCACGTGGACTGTGATGTCGATGGTGCGTCCCACCCGTGCTGACGTGGGGACGTCCAGGCCGACGATCGACACGTCGTGGGTCCGCACTGTCACGGCGCGCGATACCGAGGCGGTCCGGCCGTCGGGCGTCGCCACGGTGAGCCGGACCTGGTAGTCGCCGTCGGCCGCATACCGGTGGATCGGCTGGCGGTCCGTCGACGTCGTTCCGTCACCGAGGTCCCAGCGCCAGGAGGAGACCTCGTTGCCGGCGGGGTCGTGTGAGTAGTCGTAGAACCGGACGGTGTCGAAGGAGTTGGGGTCTTGCGGGCTGAAGGAGAGGTCGGCTACCGGACTCGGCGCGACGTCCAGTCGGAAGGTGACGGGGGCCGCCCCGACGCAGCACCCCTGCCCCACCTGGAACAGGTACGTCGTGCCTGCCTGTGCCGCGAACGTCAGTGATGCGGTGTACCTGCCGTCGCGGCAGCCGACCGGTGACAGATCGGTGAGCGAGGCGCCGGTGTAGGCGGCGACACCGACCCCGTACTGCTCGACGCGGGCCGTGACCGACCCACTGGTCGACGGGGTGAACGAATACCAGATCGTTCCGCCCTGGCTGAAGCAGGGGGATTCCGGCTCGCCGGCCTCCCGGCTGGCCGCCCCCAGGCTCCGGTCGTCGGAGAAGGGCAGCCTGTCGATCGCCGTCGCGTCGACGAAGTCGTCGTTGGCCGGAGGCAGGAGTTGGGTCACCGAGAAGCGCAGCGCGCCTCCGCCGTCCCCGCCGCTGCCACAGCACCGGGCGGCCATGAAGTAGTAGGTCGTCCCCGCGGTGGCCGGGAAGCTGACCATCGACTGCCCGCCGGAGTGGTCGTCGTTGCAGGCCACCAGCCCGAGGGACCCCTGGGCGCCGGTCCAGGCGGACAGCACCGTGTCGTAGCTGCTCCCGAAGGTGTCGGCCTGGACCGTCAGGTCCGTGCTCGGGGTGAAGGCGAACCAGACGGACCCGTTGCTGGAGCAGTCCCCCGGATCGTCGGGGTCCCAGGTGGCCTGACCGGTGTCGGTCGTGCTGCCGAAGGGGAGGCCGTCGATCACGGTGGCGCCGGTGAAGTCGTCGTTCGAGGGTTGGGCGGCTGCCGTGGTGGACCCGACGCCGACTGAGGCGACAGCCACCATGAGCGCCACGGCAATTCGGACGAGGCTGGTTCTTGGCATTCTCTCCCCCGTAAGGACAGTTACGGAAAGAGCGATCATCTGATCGCCAGAAATCAATATGCGAAGGGTAGCCGGGGAAGGGTTGTCGCTTTCCGTGTTCGGTCGACTACCCGACAGGGGCTGGCACTCGTCTGGGTTGCCCGGGCCCGACCGGGGCGTGCCGGGCGACGGCGACCAGGGGCGACGGGCAGGCGTACACAGCGGATCGGCGGCGGAGGGCTTGACGTAGACTCGCCGACGTTCGCGGGCTGGGCACTCGGCAGAGACGGAGACGGGCGGGCATGGGATCTGGCGACGTGGCCGGGGCGCGAAACGTCCGGGGACGGGTTGTCATGCTGGTCGACAACGGTGTCAACGGGGACTCGCGGGTGCAGAAGGCGGCCCGTTCGGCGGCCGACGCGGGCTGGGAGGTCGTCCTGCTCGGCCGCTCGCCCGGCGGGACGCCGCAGACCTGGCAGCTCGGCCGGGCCGAGGTGCGCCTGCTGCCGATGCCCGACCCGCTGGCCCGCCGCCGGCACGAGTTCCGCCGGGCCTGGCTGCGCTGGCCGCTGGCGTACCCGCCGAGCGGGATCGCCGCCCACCGCGCCCAGGCGGTGAAGGCGTGGCGGGCCGACCTGGCGGTGCGCGCCGCGCAGTTGGCCGTCGCCGACCCGGCCACCCCCCGGCTGGCGTTGCGCCGCAAGCTGCTCAAGGCCGAGGAGACGGCCGCGAAGCTCACCCGGACCTGGGTGTCGGGGCGGTACTGGATGCTCACCCGGGCCCGCAAGCGTCGCCGGTTCCGCAACCCGTGGGACCGCGCGTACACGAAGTTCTGGCAGACGGTGAAGGGGGACGGGGCCTGGCGGCGGCTGGAGCCCGGGCTCTGGGACTACGAGCTGGCCTACGGTCCGGTCGTCGACGCGCTCGCGCCCGACCTGATCCACGCCAACGACTTCCGGATGCTCGGCGTGGCCGCCCGCGCCAAGATCCGCGCCGCCGCCCGGGGCCGCGCGATCAAGGTGGTCTGGGACGCGCACGAGTTCCTGCCCGGTCTCAAGCCGTGGCAGGACAACGCCCGCTGGCTGCCCGCGCACCGGGCCCACGAGCGGGAGTACGCCCCGTACGCGGACGCGGTGATGACCGTCTCGGACGGCCTGGCCGACCTGCTGCGCCGCGAGCACCGGCTGGTCGCCGTGCCGGACGTGGTGCTCAACGCCCCGGCGGCCGACCACGGCGAGCTGGCGCCCGACGCGCCCGCCCCGGACCTGCGCGCCCTCTGCGGCGTCGGGCCGGACACCCCGCTGCTGGTCTACAGCGGGGCGGCGGCGAAGCAGCGTGGCCTGGACGTCATGGTCGACGCCCTGCCGCAGTTGCCCGGCGTGCACGTCGCCCTGGTGGTCAACAAGCCCGCCGGCCCGTACGTGAGCGGGGTGCTGGCCCGTGCGGCGAAGCTCGGCGTGGCCGACCGGGTGCACGCGCTGCCGTACGTGGCGCACTGGCAGGTGGTGCCGTTCCTGGCCGCCGCCGACGCCGGGGTGATCCCGATCCACCACTGGCCGAACCACGAGATCGCCCTGATCACCAAGTTCTTCGAGTACTCGCACGCCCGGCTGCCGATGATCGTCAGCGACGTGCGGACGATGGCCGGCACGGTCCGCGCCACCGGGCAGGGCGAGGTGTTCCGGGCCGAGGACGTCACCGACTACGTCCGCGCCGTCCGGGCGGTGCTCGCCGACCCGGAGCGCTACCGGGCCGCGTACGACCGCCCGGGGCTGCTGGAGACCTGGACCTGGGAGGCTCAGGCCCGGGTGCTGGACGGCGTCTACGCCCGGCTGCTGCCGGACCGGCCGGGCCCGCTCGACGGCGGTCCTGCCGGGTCGACCGCGGTCGGCGGCGTCGCCGCCGGGGCGACCGGGGCCGGCGGCGCGCTCCACCCGGAGGGCCCGGCGACCCGACCGGCGGTGGGAGCCGGCACGTGACCGTCCCCGCCTCCGGCGAGCGCGTCCCCGACGTGACCGTCGTCACCGCCGTCTACAACACCATGCCGTACCTGACCCGCTGCCTGACCTCCCTGGTGGAGCAGACCATCGGCCGGGACCGGCTGGAGATCGTGGCGGTCGACGACGGCTCCACCGACGGCAGCGGCCGGGAGCTGGAGCGGTTCGCGCGGCTGCACCCGGGCACGGTGAAGGTGCTGAGTCAGTCGAACTCCGGCGGCCCGGCAGGGCCGAGCAACCGCGCGCTGGACGTCGCCACCGGCCGGTACGTCTTCTTCATCGGCTCCGACGACTACCTCGGCCCGGAGGCGCTGGAACGCCTGGTCGCCGCCGCCGACCGGTGGGACGCCGACGTGGTGCTCGGCCGGATGCGCGGCGTGAACAGCCGCAACATCCACCAGGCGATCTTCGGGTCGACCCGGGAGGAGGTGGACCTGTTCACCTCCCCGCTGCCGTTCTCGCTGTCCAACACGAAACTGTTCCGGCGGGAGCTGATCGAGCGGCACAAGCTGCGCTACCCGGAGGACATGCCGGTCGGCAGCGACCAGCCGTTCACCATCGAGGCGTGCTACCGGGCGAAGCGGGTCTCGGTGCTCGCCGACTACGACTACTACTACGCGGTACGCCGGCTGAACGCCCGCAACATCACCTACGCCAGCCGGCACCTGGAGCGGCTGCGCTGCGCCGAGGCGCTGGTCGGGTTCGTGGCCGGGCTGATCGAGGAGGGGCCCCGCCGGGACGCGGTGCTGTTGCGGCACTTCGCCTGGGAGGTCGCCCGGCTGCTGGAGGACGACGTCCTCGGCCTGGACCGGGCCACCCAGGAGGCCGTGCACGCCGGCGTGCGGGCGCTGGCCGTACGGCATCTCACCGACCGGATCCGCGACGGCCTCGACATCGACGCCCGGGTCCGGCTCGGCGTGGCCCGGCACGGCGGCGTGGACGACCTGCTCGCGGTGATCCGGCAGGACGCCGAGCTGGGCGTCCCGCCGGCGGTGCGCGACGGCGACCGCTGGTACGCCGGCTATCCGGGTTTCCGCTCCCCGGAGCTGGACATCCCGGACGCCTGGTTCGACGTCACCGACCACGCGGCGGCCTGGCTGGCCCGACTCGACACCGTGTCGGTGGACTTCGAGGGCGCCCGGGCGCTCACCGTCACCGCCCGCAGCCCCCGTCCGGACCTGTCCGAGCTGACCAGCGGGGTGAAACTCGGCGCGGGCGTTACGCTCGGTACGACCACCGAGGTCGTCCCGGACGCCACCGGCACCACCGTCCGGGCCCGCATCCCGCTCGCCGGGCTGCTGGCGGACGTCGCGCCCGGCGGCGAGCTGCGGCTCGTCCAGGCGCACGTCGACGCGCTCGGCGGCACCGGTGTCGCGCCGCTGCGCGGCCCACGGCGGCCGACGCCGCGGCGGGCCGTCGTCCGGCGGGGCGCCAGCCTGCACGTCCTGACCGCCACCACGAACCACAAGGGTCAACTCGTCGTCGCCGTAGCGCCGGTCACGCCCCGCCGGCTGATGGCCCGCCTGCGGCGCAGGCTTCCACTCGGAGGAAAGTAGCAGCCATGAACATCTGCGTCGTCGCGCTCGGGAAGATCGGACTGCCGCTGGCCGTGCAGTTCGCGACGAAGGGGCACCGGGTCATCGGCGCCGACGTCTCCGAGCGGGTGGTCAACCTGGTCAACGACGGCGCGGTGCCGTTCCCCGGGGAAGCCGACCTGGACGTCAAGCTCAAGGAGGTGGTCGCCGCCGGGCTATTCTCGGCCACCACCGACACCGCCGCGGCGGTCGCCGAGAGCGAGGCCGTCGTGGTCGTCGTGCCGCTGTTCGTGGACGCCGAGGGCGTGCCGGACTTCGGCTGGATGGACGACGCGACCCGGGCCATCGCCCGGGGCCTGAAGCCGGGCACCCTGGTCAGCTACGAGACCACCCTGCCGGTCGGCACCACCCGGACCCGTTGGGCCCCGATGCTGGAGCAGGGCTCCGGGCTCACCGCCGGCGCCGACTTCCACCTGGTGTTCAGCCCGGAGCGGGTGCTGACCGGCCGGGTCTTCGCGGACCTGCGTCGCTACCCGAAGCTGGTCGGCGGCATCGACGAGGCGTCCGCCGCGCACGGCGTGCGCTTCTACGAGGCGGTGCTCGACTTCGACGAGCGCGCCGACCTG
Source organism: Micromonospora sp. WMMD882 (assembly GCF_027497255.1). Classification (NCBI taxonomy): domain Bacteria; kingdom Bacillati; phylum Actinomycetota; class Actinomycetes; order Micromonosporales; family Micromonosporaceae; genus Micromonospora; species Micromonospora sp. WMMD882. The sequence goes on along the minus strand of NZ_CP114903.1, from coordinate 2,444,885 downwards.
GCCCAGCCCAACGGGGTGTGGGATCTCGGCTCGGCCGAGGCGTCCGAGCTGGCCAAGCTCGCCGAGACCACCTACCGGGACGTCAACATCGGCCTGGCGAACCAGTTCGCCCGGTTCGCCGACACGGTCGGCGTCGACGTGCTCAAGGTCATCGACGCCTGCAACAGCCAGCCGTACAGCCACATCCACTCCCCGGGCATCGCGGTCGGCGGGCACTGCATCCCGATCTACCCCCGGATGTACCTGTGGAACGACCCGGCCGCCACGGTGGTCCGCTCCGCCCGCGAGGCGAACGCGGCCATGCCGGAGTACGCCGTCGACCTGCTCGCCGCCGCGTACGGTGACCTGACCGACGTCGAGGTGCTGGTGCTCGGCGCGGCCTACCGGGGCGGGGTGAAGGAGACCGCGTTCTCCGGGGTCTTCCCGACCGTCGAGGCGCTGCGCGCCCGGGGCGCTAAGCCGTACGTCTCCGACCCGATGTACACCGCCGAGGAGTTGACCGCGCACGGCCTGCCGGCGTACGCCGGCGAGCGGGTCACCGCCGCCGTGGTGCAGGCCGACCACGCCGAGTACCGCACCCTCGCCGCCACCGACCTGCCCGACGTGCGGGTGCTGGTGGACGGCCGCCGGGTCACCGACCCGGCCCGCTGGCCGGACACCCGCCGCATCGTCATCGGCGGCTGACCCCGCCCCGTCGACCCGGCCGGCTTTCCGCCGGTCGGCCGGGTCGATCAGGAGGTTCGCGCGTGGGGCGTCAGGGGCGGGTGGGTGGGGGAGTGGCGGGGTCGCGGGAGACCACCTCGCCCTTCTCGTCGACCCAGCCCTTCGGCCGGGCCGGGTTGCCGGCGACCAACTGGTACGGGGCGACGTCCCGGGTCACCACCGAGCCGGCGGCGATCATCGCGTACCGGCCGACCTCGATGCCGCAGACCAGCGTGGCGTTCGCGCCGATCGACGCGCCTCGACGTACCACGGTCGGGGTGATCTGCCAGTCCGGGTTCTGCGCCCGGGGCCGGAAGTCGTTGGTGAACACCGCGCAGGGCCCGACGAAGACCTCGTCCTCCAGGGTCACCCCCTGGTACACCGAGACGTTGTTCTGCACCTTGCAGCGGTCCCCGATCACCGCGTTGCTGTCCACGTACACGTTGCGGCCGATGACGCAGCCGGCGCCGATGGTCGCCGTGGACCGGACGTGGGCCAGGTGCCAGACCCTGGTGCCGTCGCCGATGGTCGCGCCCTCCTCCACCTCGGCGGTCGGGTGCACGAAGACCTGGTCGGTTCCTTGGCTCATGAGCTCCACTCACAGGGTTCGAAGGGGCACGTACGTGCCGGGACGACGCGCGGCCGCCCGGGGGGCCGACACGGCAAAGGGAGCATAACCGCCGTGCGGAGGGGACTCTCCGGTACGCCGGGCCCTGCCCCGGGCCCGTCCCGGGTGTCGCGGCGGAGCGCCGACGTCTGGCACCATTCGCTGACCGGAGGCTCAACGGCGGAGGGGGCGCGGGTGCGGGTCCTGCTGGTGGAGGACGACCGTCGGGTGGCGGCGGCCCTGTCGTCGGCGCTGACCCGGCGGGGGTACCGGGTGGAGCACGCGGCCACCGTGGCGGCGGCGTTGGCCGCCGCGCCGTGCGACCTGGTCCTGCTCGACCTGACCCTGCCCGACGGCGACGGCACCGAGCTCTGCCGCGAGCTGCGGCGGCGCAGCGCGCAGACCGGCATCATCGCGGTCACCGCGCGGGGCGAGGAGCGCGACCGGGTGCTCGGGCTGCGGCTCGGCGCGGACGACTACGTGGTGAAACCGTTCTCCATGGTCGAGTTGCAGGCGCGTATCGAGGCGGTGCTGCGCCGGGCCGCCCGGGCCGCCCCCGAGCCGGACCGGATCGTCGCCGGGGCGCTGGCAATCGACGTGGCCGCCCGGACGGTCACCGTCGACGGCCGACCGGTCACCCTGACCCGCAAGGAGTTCGACATCCTCGTCTCGCTGGCCCGCCAGCCCGGCACGGTGGTGCCCCGCGAGCGGATCCTGCTGGACGTCTGGGGCACCACCTGGGCCGAGCGGCACACGGTCGAGGTGCACGTCGGCTCGCTGCGCGGCAAGCTGGGCGACGCCCGGCTGGTGGAGACGGTGCGCGGGGTCGGCTACCGGCTGCGCGGCGAGTGAGGTCGGGGTGCGCCGCCGGCTGGTCGTCAGCTACCTGCTGTTGATGGCGTTGGTGCTGGTGGCGCTGGAGACGCCGCTGGCGGTGACCCTGGCCAACCGGGAGACCGACCGGGTCCGCGCCGACCGGCTCGCCGACGCCACCCGGTTCGCCTCGCTGGCCGGCCCCGCCCTGCGGGGCGGCGGCACCGGTGGTCTGGAGAACGAGCTCGACAGCTACGACGGCCTGTACGGCATCGGCGCCACGGTGGTCGACCGGGAGCTCCGTACGGTCGCGCTGTCCGCCGGCTACCACCCGTCGCCGGCGACCGAGGCGGCGGTCCGGGTCGCCCTGTCCGGGCAGCAGTACACCGGTTCGGAGGCCGTCCGGCCCTGGGTGGACGGGCCGATGGTGGTGGCGGTGCCGATCAACGACGGCGGTGAGGTGCTGGGCGCGGTGGTCACCGCCAGCCCGGTGGACGCGGTGCGCCGTACCGTCACGGCCTGGTGGCTGCTGCTCACGGTGATCGGGCTGCTCGCCGTGCTGGCCTGCGTGCTCACCGCGTTCGGGCTGGCCGGTTGGGTGCTGCGCCCGGTCACCGAGCTGGACGCGGTGACCCACGAGATCGCCGAGGGGGACCGCACCGCCCGGGTGCAGCACCGGCTCGGCCCGCCGGAGCTGCGGCGGCTCGCGGCCGGCTTCAACCACATGGCCGACGTGGTGTCCGACGTGATGGACCGGCAGCGGGCCTTCGTCGCGCACGCCAGCCACCAGCTCCGCAACCCGCTGACCGCGTTGCGGCTGCGGGTGGAGGAGCTGGGGCCGAGCCTCGTCGACGCGGAGGGCCGCGCCGAGCACCGGTTGGCGTTGGAGGAGACCGACCGGCTCGCCCAGGTGCTCGACGCGCTGCTCACCCTGGCCCGCGCCGAGCGGGAGGAGAACCGCCTGGTGACCGTGGACGCGGTGGCGACGGCCGCGTCCCGGGTGACGGCCTGGGAGCCGCTGGCCCGCCGCCGGTCGGTCACGCTGCGCCTGTCCGCGGTCCCCGGCCCCGCGTACGCGCGCACCGTCCCCACCGCCATCGACCAGGCGTTGGACGCGCTGGTCGACAACGCGGTGAAGTTCAGCGGGGCCGGCGGCACGGTGACGGTGACCGTCGAGCCGAGCGGGGACGGGGTCGCCCTGGCGGTCCGCGACGACGGTCCGGGCATGACGGAGAGCCAGCTCGACCAGGCCACCGAGCGGTTCTGGCGGGCCCCGGACGCGCAGAACGTCGACGGCGCCGGTCTCGGGTTGACCATCGTGGCGGTCCTGGTGGACGCCTCCGGCGGTCGGCTCAGCATGCGCCAGGCCCGACCCCGGGGCCTGGTCGCCGAGCTGTGGTTCCCGACCCCCTCCTGACGCTCAGGGTTTGCTGTCGCGGTACCAGCCGGCGGCCCCCGGGTGCAGGGGCAGCGGCGCGGTGACGATGGCGGAGCGGGCGCTCATCCGCCCGGCGGCGGGGTGCGCGGCGGCCAGCTCCTCCCGGCGCTGCATCAGCAGCCGGGTCACCTCCCGCACCAGGGACTCCGGCACGTCGGCGGCGACCACCAGGTAGTTCGGGTTCGCCACCGTGGTGACCGGCTCCACCCCGTACGCCGAGCTGGGGACGTCCCGGGAGACGTAGACCTCGCGGTGCTGGCGGCGCAGCGGCTCGGTCCACTCGCCCAGGTCGACCAGGCGGACGCCGATGGCGCCGGCGAGCTGTTCGATGGCCCGTACGGGCAGCCCGCCGGAGAAGAAGAACGCGTCGATCCGGCCGGCGCGCAGCGCGGACACCGAGTCGTCCAGGCCGAGCCGTTCCCGCCGTACCGACGGGCCGTTCAGCCCGGCCACGTCGAGCAGGCGGGTCGCGGTGATCCCGGTGCCGGAGCCCTCCGCGCCCACCGAGACCCGTCGGCCGCGCAGGTCCGCCACGGTACGCACCGGCGACTCCACGGTGGTGACCAGGTGCAGCAGGTCGTCGTAGACCCGGGCCACCGCCGCCACCTCGGGGTGCGCGCCCGGCTCGGCGAGCAGCACGTCGGCCTGGGTGAAGCCGAGCTCCGCCTGGCCGGACTCGACGAGCCGGACGTTCTGCGCCGACGCGGCGGTGACCACCACGCTGGCCCGTACGCCGGGCACCTCCCGGTTGAGGATGGCCGCCAGCGACTCGCCGAACGCGTGGTAGACGGCGGTGGGGCTGCCGGTGGCGATCCGGACGCGGACCGGGTCGGCCGGCTCGTCGCGGCAGGCGGACAGCGCCGGCGACAGCGCCACGGCCAGCGCCACGGCCGAGGCGCGCCGGGCGCGGCTGCGCCACCGGCGGCGGATGGGTCGGTCGCCGTTCACAGCCAGCACTGTGCGCCCCGACGCCCGGGTTGGCAACCCGTCGATCATCACACCGATCTCCAAAAAATCGATATGTTTACATCTATCGTTTAGATCGAGTATGAAGTTCAGCAGGCACGTTCCCGTGCCGGTCTCTCGGGAGGGAGCGACATGAAAACCACCCTGCGTCGTCTGCGAACGGCGGCGGTCACCATCGGCGCCTGCACGCTCGGGCTGAGCCTGCTGTCGGTGCCCGCCGCCGAGGCGTACCCGGGCCAACAGCTCACTCCGCGCTCAGAGCGGGCGGCCGAGGCGGAGCAGTTCTCGGCGGAGGGCGTCACCACCGTCGGCGAGCTGCGCACCGTCGACGGCGCGCTCTCCTACGCCCGGGACGGCCGGACCCAGGTCATCCGGCACCCCGGCGCGACCTACGTCAAGGTGCACTTCAGCTCGCTGCGGCTGGCCCCCGGCGACCACGTCACCGTGTCGAGCCCGGACGGCCGGGAGAGCCACCGGTACGACCGCCACCTGGACCGGGCGACCGGCTCGGACTACACCACCGACGGGCGACCGGGCTTCTGGGCGATGTCGGTCGACGGCGACACGGCGGTGGTGACGCTGCACAGCAGCCGGTCCTCCCGGGCCACCGTCGCCACCATCGACCGGTTCTGGCGTGGCTACGCTCCTACCGAGATCGCCCAGCACAACCTCTCGGCGCAGTCGGTGTGCGGCACCGACGCCCGGCGCGACGTGGTCTGCTACCAGAGCAGCCACCCGACCGAGTACGCCCGGGGCCGGGCGGTGGCCCGGCTGCTGATCAGCGGTGGCGGCATGTGCACCACCTGGCGGGTCGGCGACACCAACCGCATGCTGACCAACAAGCACTGCTTCTCGACGCAGGCCGCGGTCAGCGGCAGCGAGATGCAGTTCAACTACCAGTGCGCCACCTGCGGCGGGGCGAACCCCGGCGCCGGCACCAAGGTCAGCGGCGCGACCCTCTACAAGGTGAGCGCCGGCGGCTCCAGCCAACTGGACTACGCCCTGTTCTCGGTGAACAACTTCGCCAACATCCAGAGCTTCGGCACGCTCTACCTGGCGACCACCGCCACCACCACCGGCGCCCGGATGTACGTCCCGGGACACGGCGACGGCAACCCCAAGCGGCTGTCCATCTACGAGGACACCCAGGGCGGCGCGCTGTGCACCGTGCGGAACGCGAACTACAACACCTGGAACATCAGCTACAGCTGTGACACCTCCGGCGGCAACTCCGGCTCGCCGGTGCTCGACGCCAACCACCGGGTGATCGCCCTGCACCACCTCGGCGGCTGTCCGGCGAACCAGGGCGCGAAGGCCCACCTCATCTACAACGAGATCGCCAGCCTGATCGCCAACGGCTGACCTGCCACGGCGCCCAGACCCGGCGGCACTGCGGGGCCGGTGGTGGGCAGGGGACCCTTCCCGCACGTCAATCGGGGGGAAGGGTCCCCGCCCGGTCGACCGTCGGGGCGCTGACGCTGTCGAGGATGCGGGCGCGGTCGGGGCCGTCGGCGACGCTCACCACGAAGCATCCGGCGCCCGGACGGAACGCGGCCGGCACGTCCAGGACGGTGGCGCCGCGCACCAGGACGGCGGCCAGGTCCCGGTCGGTCAGGCGGACCCCGAGGATGTGTCGGCGGACGTGGCGTCCCCCGGCCAGCAGCGCGGACCGCCAGGCGGCGGCGGCCAGCCGGGCGCGCCACACCCGGCGCGGACCGGACGAGCCGGGGGCGGTTCCGCCGAGCAGCTCCCGCCGGCCCTGTCGCCAACCGGCCTCCAGCAGCAGCGTGTACGCCGCCCGCCCCGACTCGGGCACCCGCAGTCGGTGCAACTCGTACCGGCGACGCAGGCCGCCCACGCTGACCTCGTGCTCGACCGGGACCGCCAGTCGGCCGAGGAGCTGCCGCGTGCGCAGCGCGGCGTCCTCCCGGTTGAACTCCACCACGCTGCGGTACGGCTCACCGGTGCGCCGCCCCCGGCTGCCGGCGGGCAGCGGCATGCAGCGCAGCAGGCAGGCGACCTCGAACGCGTCGGCCATGGTCGGCCAGTCCAGCGGCGGCGGGTGCGCCGGCGGCCGGGGCCGGTCGAGCAGGATGGATGCCATCGCAGACCGTTTCTCCACTCGTCGGGATACCCCTTACCGTGGACGGCCGGCGGCCCGGACGGTACCGATCGGGGCAAGCCTTGAGCAAAATTTGCGTTCCGGCCGGAGGCGGGACGGGGACGCCGGGACCGTGGTCGGCCCCGACGCCCCCTGTCGTGCCGGGTCAGGCCGGAGCGCCGGTGACCGTGGCGCCGGACTTCGTCAGTCGGTACGTGGTCTTCGTGCCGCTCCAGAAGTGGAAGGTGAGGGTGACGACGCCGTCGTCGACCTCGGCGAAGAACTCGGGCTTGAGCAGGATCGTGTTGGCGGCGTAGTCGGGCTGGAAGTTGCTCCAGAACTCCTTGTACGGGGTCCAGTTGGCCGGGCCGGCGGGAGTGCCGTCGGCGTACTTCGCCTCCATGGTGGCGAGCTGGTCCCCCCGGAACTGGGTGGGAACGGCGAACGAGCCGGTGGTGCCGGTCGCCGCCGCCTGGGTCGGCGGGTCGGCGGTGATGACGTTGATCTGCCACGGGGCGCCCTGGGAGAAGTGCGCCTCGATGGTGGCGTTGACGCCGTACGCGCGGTTGCCGGCCAGCCGGGTCAGGGCCGTGCGGGTCAGCGTGAGCGTACTACCGGAGACCGTGTAGTCCGCGCCGTTGGCCAGCTCGACGCCGCCCTGCCGCAACCCCCGGAACGTCGCGCCGTTGAGGTTGAGCGTCAGTGTCCGGTTGGTGATGTCCCCGGTGCGGGGCAGGTAGACCTGGTCCGAGGAGGCGGTGGCGGAGCGGGTGGTCCAGTTCGCCTTCAACAGGGTGTGCACACCCTGGTCGCGCCACCGCAGCTCGTCGCGTACCAGGAAGGTCCCCGCGTCCCAGAGGATGGTGGTGAGCTTGCGGATCCGGGCGTGATAGCCGACCGCCTCGAAGAACTTCAGCATCTCGCCGCGCTGGATGATCCCGGGCCGGGTGTAGTCGTAGGCCAGCAACGCCCACTCTCCGACGATCACCGGGACGCCCTTGGCCACGAAGGCGTCGTGCGCCCGGGTGAAGCTGTCGACGAGGTCCTTCTCGACGTTGGCGTCGTAGTGGGTGCCGCCGGCGATGTTGACGCTGAACGGCCACCACCCGTAGAAGTGGACGGTCGCGGCGAGGTTCGGGTCGTCCAACTGGTCGATGGTCGCGGAGAGCGCGTCCAGCCGGGGTTGCTCGGAGCTGGTGTGCAGGGTGGGCAGCACGAGCAGCCGGGTGGCGTTCGTCCCGCCGGTGCGCCGGACCAGCCGGACGAACTCGGTGTTCAGCTCGTGCAGCAGGGCGTCGCTGGCGGCGTCGTCGGCGGTGCCGGTGAACTGCGGCTCGTTGATGCTCTCGAAGACCAGCTTGTCGGAGTGGCCGCGGAACGTGGCGGCGAGCTGGGTCCACAGCGCGGTGTAGCGGTTCAGCACGGTCGTCCGGTCGGTGGGGTAGGTGTTGATCCACTGCCAGGAGTCGTGGTGCAGGTTGATCATGACGTACAGGCCCTCGTCGAGGGACCAGTCGACGACCTCCCGGATCCGGTTCAACCAGGTGGGGTCGATCGTGTACGTCGGCGCGGGGCCGTGGTGGTTGCTCCAGGTCACCGGGATCCGGATGCTGTTGTACCCCTGCGAGCGGACGAACCGTAGATGTTCCCGGGTGGTCAGCGGGTTGCCCCAGGAGGTCTCGTCGGGGATGGCGTCGAACGTGTTCCCCAGACCCCAGCCGGGCTGCATAGCGGCCACCGTCGCCATCGCGTCCCCGGGCGGGGGCGTCGTCGGCGGGGGCGTCGTGGGCGGCGGGGTGGTCGGCGGCGGGGGCGTCGTGGGCGGCGGGGTGGTCGGGGACGGGGAGGCGTCGCCGGCGCAGGCGACGCCGTTGAGGGTGAACGCGGTCGGCGCGGTGTTGCTGCCCGTCCAGGAGCCGTTGAAGCCGAAGGAGACCGTCGCGTTGGTGGCGATGGCCGCGTTGTAGCTCAGGTTGGCCGCGACGGTCTGGCCGCCGGACGAGGTCACCGTCGCGTTCCACGCCTGGGTGACCCGCTGTCCGGACGGGAACGTCCAGGCCAGCCGCCAGCCGTTGACCGGCTCACCGAGGTTGGTCACGGCGACGTTGGCGGTGAAACCGCCCGGCCATTCGGCCGCGGCCGTGTACGTCACCCGGCAACCGGCGGCGGCCTGGGCGTTGACGGGAGTCGTCAGCCAGGCCAGCAACAGGGTGACGACCCCGGCGGCGACCAGGCCGAGCTGCCAGGGGGTTTTTCTTCGTGCGGTGTGCGATCTCATCAGGAAACTCCTCGCCAGGATGGCGCTCGGGCCCTCGGACCGATGGAGGCGGCGGCGCTGCCGCCCGGTCACCGGGTCAGGCGGCGTTGCCCAGCGTCGTCAGCCGAGGGTGAGGGGTGCGGCGGATGCTGCCCAGGGCATCCGCGGTGCGGTGATGAGGGCTCCCGCTGGAAACTTTCTCGAACACGAGCCGGAAACTTTCCACCCCGAACCTTACCGACTTTCTTTGATCATCGTCAATCGGCGACCGGGTCGGGTCCGGTTACGGCGCGGACCGGCTATCCTTCCCCGAAAACACGCCGGTCACTGGGATGGGACGCCGGTCACTGATGGCTCGCCCCGGCCGGGCCGACGCCCACCGACCGGCCACCCCGGTCCGGGTGGCCAGCCGACCCGCCGGCCGCCGTCCGGCCGACGAGAAGGGACCAGGGTTGACGCACGCCGAGGCGGACGAGCCGGTCACCGAGCCGGCGGCCCGGATCGGCGACCCGAGCAGACCGGTGACGATCGCGGTCATCGCCGAGTCGGCCGGGGTGTCGGTGCCCACCGTCTCCAAGGTCATCAACGGTCGTTCCGGCGTCTCCGCCGACACCCGCGCCCGGGTGGAAGTGGCGATCAGCCAGCACGGCTACCGTCGTTCGCCGCCGCCCACCCGCAACAACACCGTGGAGCTCGTCTTCGACGAGATCGCCGACATGTGGGGCCTGGAGATCATCCGGGGGGTCGAGCGGGTGGCCCGCCAGCAGCGGGTCGGCGTGGTCCTCACCGAGTTCGGTCCGCAACGCAACGCGGTCCGCTACTGGATCGACGACGCCCTCTCCCGTCGACCGGCCGGCCTGGTGACGGTGGCCCAGCTCGACGAGGAGGAGCGTGGTCGGCTGCGCGCCAGGGGAATCCCGCTCGTGGTCTTCGACCCCACCGCCGAACTCCCCGACGACGTGCCCTTCGTCGGGGCGACGAACTGGGCCGGCGGCCGGTCCGCGGCCCGCCACCTGATCGGGCTGGGGCACCGGCGGATCGCGATGATCGGTGGCCCGGAGCGGATCCTGTGCTGTCGGGCGCGACTGGACGGCTACCGCTCGGCCATGGAGGCCGCCGGCCTGCCCGACGGCGCCGATCTGATCGTGCGCGCCACGCTGACCAGGGAGGGCGGCGAGTCGGCCGCGCTCGACCTGCTGAGCCGGCCCGACCGGCCGACGGCGGTCTTCACCTGCAACGACCTCCAGGCCCTCGGTGTCTACCAGGCCGCCCGGCGGCTCGGGTTACGGATCCCGCACGAGCTGAGCGTGGTGGGCTTCGACGACCTGCCACTGGCCGGTCTGGTCGATCCGCCGCTGACCACCGTCCACCAGCCGCTCGTCGAGATGGCCGTGGCCGCCACCGAGATGGCCCTCGCCCTCGCCCGCGGCGAGCCGACCACCCGGATCGGGCTCGAACTGGCCACCACCCTCACTATCCGGGAGAGCACCGCCCCGCCCACCGTCGACGCCGGACGCTGACCGCGGCCACCGGCCGGCGCCGGAAGACAGGTCTCCGAAACTATCGGACAAAACTATCGCTTGCCATGCCTGCGAGTCTTTGTAAACCTAGATCCGTCGATCTGTGTGAGCGCTAACACAGCTGTCGACCCCGTACTGCCCGTCCCTGCGAGGAGCCCGTCCCACCGCCACCCGAGGTCACCACCACCACCACACCACCACACCACCACCGGCAGAGGCCACCACCCGGGGCCACCGCGCCGCCGCTGTCCGTCCGGGCCGGGGTTCACCACCCGCGCCCGCGTGACCACGCCGGCTTCCACCAGCCGCCGTGCGGCGGGCGGCGACCCTTCGCCGGCCGGGCCGACCGGTCCGACGTCCACCACGTGGGCCACGAGTTCGTTCCGACGCGGCCAGCCGGCGTATTCCACCCCCACCGCGACCCTGTGTCGCCCCGTCCCGTTGGAGGATCGACGTGATCTCCCGGCACCGTCCCCCCAGACGCCGACTCAGAGCGCTCTCCGTCTCCGGAGCTGTCGCGCTGTCGGCGGCCCTGCTCGTATCGTTGCTGCCCAACCTCGCGCACGCCGCCGAGAGCACCCTCGGCGCGGCGGCGGCCCAGTCCGGCCGCTACTTCGGCGCCGCCGCCACCGTGGGCAAGCTCGGCGACGGCACGTACAGCACGATCCTCAACCGCGAGTTCAACGCGATCACCGCCGAGAACGAGATGAAGATCGACGCGACCGAGCCGCAGCAGAACAACTTCACGTTCACCAACGCGGACCGGATCGTCAACCACGGCCTCAGCCGGGGCTGGAAGGTGCGCGGCCACACCCTGGCCTGGCACTCCCAGCAGCCCGGCTGGATGCAGGCCATGGAGGGCTCGGCGCTGCGTTCGGCGATGCTGAACCACGTCACCCGGGTCGCCAGCAACTACCGCGGCAAGATCTACGCCTGGGACGTGGTGAACGAGGCGTTCGAGGACGGCAACAGCGGCGCCCGCCGCAACTCCAACCTCCAGCGCACCGGCAACGACTGGATCGAGGCCGCGTTCCGCGCCGCCCGGGCCGCCGACCCGGGCGCGAAGCTCTGCTACAACGACTACAACACCGACAACTGGACCTGGGCCAAGACGCAGGCCGTCTACCGGATGGTCCAGGACTTCAAGCAGCGCGGCGTGCCGATCGACTGCGTCGGGTTCCAGTCGCACTTCAACGCCGGCTCGGCGTACAACAGCAACTACCGCACCACGCTGTCCAGCTTCGCCGCGCTCGGCGTCGACGTCCAGATCACCGAGCTGGACATCGAGGGCTCCGGCAGCACCCAGGCCAACACCTACCGCAACGTGGTCAACGACTGCCTCGCGGTGCCCCGGTGCACCGGCATCACCGTCTGGGGCGTCCGGGACTGCGACTCGTGGCGCAGCAGCGGCACCCCCCTGCTGTTCGAGTGCAACGGCAACAAGAAGCAGGCGTACACGGCCACCCTGGACGCGCTGAACAGCGCCACCCCCAACCCCACGCCCACCACGCCGGGACCGACCCCCACCACGCCGGGGCCGACCGCTCCGCCCGGCTCCGCCAGCGAGATCGTCGGCACCCAGTCGGGCCGGTGCGTCGACGTGCCCAACGCCTCCCGTACCGACGGCACCCGGGTGAACCTCTGGGACTGCAACAAGCAGACCAACCAGTCCTGGACGTACACCTCGGACAAGCAACTCCGGGTGTACGGCACCATGTGTCTGGACGCGGCCGGCACCGGCAACGGCGCGGCGGTCCAGATCTACACCTGCCACGGGCAGAGCAACCAGCAGTGGAACGTCAACTCCAACGGCACCATCAGCGGCGTGCAGTCCGGGCGCTGCCTGGACGTGTGGAGCACGGCCAACGGGGCGCAGGTCCAGTTGTACGACTGCCACGGGCAGGCCAACCAGCAGTTCCGGCTCGTCTCCCTCGGCGGTACCACCCAGCCGACGACGCCGGCGCCGACCACGCCGCCGCCGTCCACGACGTGTGACCTGCCGTCGTCGTACCGGTGGTCGTCGACCGGCGCGCTGGCGCAGCCGAAGTCCGGTTGGGTGTCGCTGAAGGACTTCACGCACGCGCCGTACAACGGCCGGCAGTTGGTCTACGCGACGACGCACGACACCGGCACGTCGTGGGGCTCGATGAACTTCGGGACGTTCGGTAACTGGAACGAGATGGGTTCGGCCAGTCAGAACACCATGCCGTTCTCGGCGGTCGCGCCGTCGTTGTTCTACTTCGCGCCGAAGAACATCTGGGTGCTGGCCTACCAGTGGGGTGGCCCGGCGTTCTCCTACCGGACCTCGACCGACCCGACGAACGTGAACAGTTGGTCGGCGCACCAGACGCTGTTCACCGGCAGCATCTCCAACTCCGGCACCGGCCCGATCGACCAGGCGCTCATCGGTGACAGCCAGAACATGTACCTGTTCTTCGCCGGGGACAACGGTCGGATCTACCGGGCGAGCATGCCGATCGGGAACTTCCCGGGCAGCTTCGGCTCGAACTACACGACGATCATGACCGACACCACGAACAACCTGTTCGAGGGCGTGCAGGTCTACAAGCTCCAGGGGCTGAACAAGTACCTGATGATCGTCGAGGCGATCGGCTCGCAGGGCCGCTACTTCCGGTCGTTCACCGCGACCAGCCTGGGCGGCAGCTGGACCCCGCAGGCCACCAGCGAGAGCAACCCGTTCGCCGGCAAGGCCAACAGCGGCGCCACCTGGACCAACGACATCAGCCACGGCGAGCTGATCCGCACCAACGCCGACCAGACCATGACCGTCAACGCCTGCAACCTGCAGATGCTGTACCAGGGCCGTTCGCCCAACTCGGGCGGCGACTACGGGCTCCTGCCGTACCGGCCGGGCCTGCTCACCCTGCAACGCTGACCGGACAAACCAGGACCGGCCCGGCTGAGCCGGTCCTGGCCGGAAGCACCACCCGGGGGCCCGACGTCGTGACCGACGTCGGGCCCCCGGCCCGTCCCGGCCGAGGACAGGCCGGGTCAGAGCGCGCCGACCACCACGTCGACGCGTCGCGCCCGGCCCGGCGCGGCGGACTGCTCCACCACCGTGTGCTTCAGGTCCCGCAGCGCGGTGACCAGCTCGGCCGCGTCGCGCGGGCGGGCCCCGGCGGTGAGCAGGTCACGCGCCAACCGACCCTTTGTCGCCTTGTTGAAGTGACTGACCACGGACCGGGTCACCACCCCGTCGACCTCCCGCTCGTGCAGCACCCGCACGGCCACCGTCCGTTCGGCAAGCGCGCCCCGGGGCGTCCAGGCCGCGGCGTAGGCGGCGGAGCGCAGGTCGAGGACCGGGCCGTCGGCCGCCGCCGACTCCATCGCCGGCCCCAACACCCCTTTCCAGTACGCGGACAGCGCCCCCAGGCCGGGCAGGACCACCCCGATCGGGCAGCGGTACGGCGGGATCCGGTCGGCGAGGCGGACCGCCCCCCACAGCCCGGAGGCGACCAGCACCTGCCGGCGGGCCGCCCGCAACGCCGCCGGGGGCAGGGTGGCCAGGTCCAACGCCTCGTACAGCACCCCGGTGTAGACGGCCCCGGCCGGCCCGGCGGCGGCGGCGCGCAGCCGCGCGTTACGGGCCAACTCGCCGCGCTGACCGTCGCCGAGCCCCAACGCCCGCATGCCCGCGTCGTCGGGCGCGACCGCGAGGTCGACAAGCGCCGCCAGCGCCGCTTCCCGGGCCGGGGTCAGCTCGGGCAGGCTGAGCCGGGTCAGGTCGAGCCGCCGCCCGGCGCGTACGTCGGCCTTCCGCTCCGAGGGCGGCAACAGAATGAGCATCGCGGAGTTCCTCGCCGAGGGTGGGTCCACGCCGACCGGGTGGAACCGGCGGCCGGTGGAGCTGGCCGGGTGAGCGTACCCGGGCCGTCCGCCGCTACGGTCGTACCGCCGAGGCCGGCGTCACGGTCGTACCGCCGAGGCCGGTCGGTACAGTCGGTATCCGCCCAGGTCGGTGACGGTGGCCGGGACGTTCCGCTCGGCCAGCAGCCCGGTCAGCCGCCGCTCGGCGGCCGAGCCGGGGCGCAGCACGTACCCGGGCCGCTCGGCGCGCCCCACCGCCCGCCAGTACGCCGGATAGCGGTTCTGCCCGGGGCCCAGCCGGTCGTCGACGACCGCGCAGACCACCTCCTCGGCGGTGTGGAAGACCAGCCGGCCGCAGGTCCAGTAGTCGCCGTAGACGTGGCGTGGGCCGTCGGCGCGCAGCGTCTCGGCGAGCCGGCGGGCCTGCCGTTCCTCGGCCCGGATGCCGGCGGCGTCGGTGACGAAGAGCCCGGTCGCCACCAGCGCCACCCCCACCAGCGCCGCCAGCGCGCCGACGGCCACCGCCCCGCCGACAGCCCGCACCCGCCCGCCGGCGGTCCCCACCGCCCCGCCGACCCGGCCACCGGGACCGGCCGGCTCGCCCCGGCTGCCCCGGCTGCCCCGGCCGGTCGGCTCGCTCCGGCTGCCCCGGCCGAACCGCGCGGCCCGGCCGGTCAAGCCGGTCACCGCCGCCGCCCAGAGCGGCCAGAGCACCGCCGGCAGCGACAGTTGGAGCACCGCCAGGTACCGGGCGCTGGCCAGCGGGTCGGACGCGGCGAGCGGGCTGCGCACGTACCCGAGCAGGGTCAGCGCCGCCGCGCCGACCAGCGCGAGGTGCGTCACCGGCCGGACCGGGTGGGCGACCCGGCGGCGCAGGGTGACCACCGCGAACCCGGCGGCGAGCGCCAGCAGCAGCGGGTAGAGCAGGCCGAACCACGCCTGCCAGCCGGCGCAGCCGCCCGGCGGGCACAGCCCGGCGGCCAGCGGCACCCCCTCGGCGAACCCGCCGCGCAACCGTTCGCCCAGCGCCGGCACCGGGCCACCGTCACCCGCGTTGACCTGCTGGAACACCTCCCACGAACGCTGGCCGGCGGGCACCGTCAGGTTGTCGTAGATCATCGGGGCGGCGCCCACGGCGAACCCGGCCAACGGCAGCGCCACCGCCCGACCGAGCAGTTCCCGGCGCAACGCGAACACCAGCACCAGCCCGGCCGCCGCCAGGTACGGCACGATCAGCCAGTCCGACCAGACCGCGACCCCGGCCAGCGCCCCGAACGCGACCCCGGCCAACCGGCGACGCCGGAGCGTGCCCTCCGCCAGCCCGACCGCGACCAGCAGCATCGCCGCCACCGCCACCTTGGCCTCCGGCCGGCCACCCACCGCCGTCAACTGGTCCCGCACCACCCGCTCCGGACCGAGCGCCAACAGCCCCACCACCAGCGCCGCGAACCAGGGCGAGCCGATCCGCCTGGTCAACCGGTACATCAGGTACACGAACAGGGCGTACAGCACGAGCAGCGGCAGCCGCAGCGCCAGCCAGGACGGCCCGGCCACCACGAACAGCGGCGCGGCCAGGTACGACTCCAGCACCCCCATGTACCGCTGCCCGTACAGGAAGACCGGATGCGCGCGACCCTGCGCGATGTGCAGGGCGACCAGCCCGAAGGTGCCCTCGTCGCTGTTCGAGCCGGGCACGTCGAGCAGGAGCAGCGCCAGCCGGTAGCCCACCCCGGCGACGCCGAGCAGCAGGGCGACCCGGGCCGGCCGGTCCAGCGCCGGCCGCCGTCGTCGCGCCCCTGTCACCATCGCCGAACGCCCCCGTCACCGTCCGCGACCGGAGTCTGTCACGACAACGGGGGTCGGGGAGGCGGATCGGCGCAGGTCGGCCCGCGTGGCCGGTGGGGGCGGCGGCGCTCCGGCGCTCGCGTGGCCGGTTCCCCGTTCGTGTGGCAGGGTGGCAGCGTGTCGACCCCACCCACCGGTGAGCTTGCCGTTCCCGTCCTGCACCGGGCCGCCCGGATCGAGGACGCCGTGCACCGGCTGGTCGAGCGCCGCCTGCGGCGCACCGGCTGGCAGACCAACATCGTCGCGTACGCCGGGTACGGCGCGCCGGGTTGGGTACGGGTGATGTGCCGGGTGCTGCTCGGCCGCCCGGACCGGCGGCAGGGCGGCGGCCGGCTGGAGAAGGTACGCGGCTGGCGCAGCTTCACCACCCTCCCCGCCAAGCACGCCCGGGTGGTTATCGAGGCGGCCGGGGTCCGTCACGAGGCGGTCGCCGACCGCAGCGGCTTCGTCAACGCCGTGGTCAAGGCCGACCTGCCGCCCGGCTGGGGCACGGTACGGCTGAGCCTGGCCGACGCCGACCCGGTCGAGGCCCCGGTGCGGATCCTCGACCCGCAGGTCCGGTTCGGCATCATCTCCGACATCGACGACACGGTGATGGTCACCGCGCTGCCCCGGCCGCTGCTGGCCGCCTGGAACACGTTCGTCCTGGACGAGCACGCCCGGGCGGCCGTCCCCGGCATGGCCGTGCTGTACGAGCGGCTGGTCACCGCGCACCCCGGCGCGCCGGTCTTCTACCTCTCCACCGGCGCGTGGAACGTCGCGCCCACGCTGACCCGGTTCCTGTCCCGGCACCTGTACCCGGCCGGGCCGCTGCTGCTCACCGACTGGGGACCCACCCACGACCGGTGGTTCCGCAGCGGCATGGAGCACAAGCGGGCCACCCTGGCCCGGCTGGCCAGCGAGTTCCCGGACGTCAGGTGGCTGCTGGTGGGCGACGACGGCCAGCACGACCAGGAGATCTACCGCGAGTTCGCCGCCGCCCACCCGGCCAACGTGGCCGGGGTGGCGATCCGCCGACTCTCCCCGGCCCAGTCGGTGCTGGCCGGCACGCTGCCGGCCCCGTTGGCCGAGCACGAGTCGTCGTCCGGGCCGGTGGGGCAGAAGTGGCTCTCCGCCCCGGACGGCGCCGGCCTCTGGAAACTCCTCCGTCAGGCCGACCTCGTCTGACCCGCCCCGCCCGCCTCGGGGCAGATCCGCGCCGTTTCCCGGAAACGGGCGTGTCCCCAAGGTCCGACACCGCACTCTCCGCGAAACGGAGAGGGGCGTACGGTCGCCGGGTGGTCGAGGTGCGGCGGGCAGGCGTCGGGGACGTGGACGAGCTGGTGCGGCTACGCCGGGTGATGCTGGCCGGCATGTCCGGCCGGGAGCCGGATTCCGGGCCCTGGGAAGAGACCGCCGTTACCACGCTGCGGGAACGGCTGGCCGGACCGGAGCCGTCGATGGCCGCGTACGTGGTGGACCGGCCGGACGAGTCGGGCCGGCTGGCGGCCTGCGCCGTCGGCGTGATCGAACGTCGGCTGGGCGGCCCGGACAATCCCCGTGGCGAGATCGGGTACGTCTTCAACGTGGCGACCGATCCGACGTACCGCCGACGTGGCTGCTCGCGGGCGGTGCTGACCGCCCTGCTGGACTGGTTCCGTCGGCGTGACGTCACGCGGATCGACCTGGTGGCCACGCCGGACGGCGCGCCCCTCTACCGCGAGCTGGGTTTCCAGGACTCCCCGTCCCCCATGCTCCGGCTCACGCGCTGACGCTCCATCTCCGCGGAAGCGGGGCATCGGCGGGATGCCCATGCCACCGCTTCCGCGAAGTGGAGCCGAACAGGAGGGCCGGTCAGGCGGGGCGGAGCCAGAGCGCGCCCAGCGGCGGCACCTGGAGGGCGGCCGAAGCCGGCAGACCGTGCCAGGGGACGCTCTCCGCCCGCACCCGGCCCAGATTGCCCACGCCCGAGCCGCCGTAGTGGTGGGCGTCGGTGTTGACGACCTCCGTCCAGACGCCGCCGGACGGCAGGCCGACCCGGTAGTCGGGCAGCGGGCGGGCGGAGAAGTTCACCACGCACACCAGGGTCGAGCCGTCCGGGGCGATCCGCACGAACGACGCGGTGTTGTTGACGACGTCGTCCCCGGCGATCCAGCGGAAGCCGGCCGGGTCGGTGTCCTGCGCCCACAGCGCCGGGGTGGCCCGGTACACCGCGTTCAGGTCCTTGACCAGCCGCTGCACGCCGGCCCGCGCCGGATCGTGCAGCAGGTACCAGTCCAGGCCGCGCTCCTCGCTCCACTCCCGCTCGTCACCCAGCTCACAGCCCATGAACAGCAACTGCTTGCCCGGGTGCGCCCACATGTACGCCAGCAGCGCCCGCACGTTCGCCAGCTTCTGCCAGGTGTCGCCGGGCATCTTGGCGACCAGCGAGCCCTTGCCGTGCACCACCTCGTCGTGGCTGATCGGCAGCACGTAGTTCTCGCTGAACGCGTACGCCAGCGAGAAGGTGAGCTGATGGTGGTGGTGCTGCCGGTAGATCGGGTCCTTCGACGTGTAGAGCAGGGTGTCGTGCATCCAACCCATGTTCCACTTGAAGCCGTACCCGAGCCCGCCGCCGCTGGTCGCCCGGGTCACCCCCGGCCACGCCGTCGACTCCTCGGCGATCATCACCACGCCGGCGTGGTGCTTGTAGACGGTGGCGTTGACCTCCTGCATGAAGGCGATCGCCTCAAGATTTTCCCGACCGCCGTGCTGGTTGGGGGCCCACTGCCCCTCACCCCGGGAGTAGTCCAGGTAGAGCATGGACGCCACCGCGTCCACCCGTAGCCCGTCCACGTGGAACTCGTCCAGCCAGTACAGCGCGTTGGCGACCAGGAAGTTACGCACCTCCCGACGGCCGAAGTCGAAGACGTACGTGCCCCAGTCGGGGTGCTCGCCGCGGCGCGGGTCGGGGTGCTCGTACAGCGGGGTGCCGTCGAACCGCGCCAGGGCCCACTCGTCCTTCGGGAAGTGCGCCGGCACCCAGTCCAGCAGCACCCCGATCCCCGCCCGGTGCAGGGTGTCCACCAGGTGCCGGAACGCGTCCGGGTCACCGAACCGGGACGTCGGCGCGTAGTAGCCGGTGACCTGGTAACCCCACGAGCCGCCGAACGGGTGCTCCATCACCGGCATGAACTCCACGTGCGTGAACCCCAGCTCGGTCACGTACGCGGTCAACTGCTCGGCCAGCTCCCGGTAGCCCAGGCCCGGCCGCCACGAGCCCAGGTGCACCTCGTACACGCTCATCGGCTCCTGGTGCGGCTGCCGCCGCGCCCGCCGCGCCAGCCACTCGGCGTCACCCCACCGGTGGGTCGACCGGTGCACCACCGACGCGGTGGCCGGCGGCACCTCCGCGTACGCGGCCATCGGGTCGGCCTTGTCCCGCCACCGCCCGTCCGCGCCGAGGATCCGGTACTTGTAGCGGTGCCCGACGGCGGCCCCCGGCACGTACAGCTCCCACACCCCGCTGGAGCCCAGCGAGCGCATCGGCCAACCGTCGTCCGGGCCCCAGCCGGTGAACTCGCCGACCACCCGCACGCCCCGCGCGTTCGGCGCCCACACCGCGAACGCCACCCCGCCGTCGTGGGCCCGCGCGCCGAGGGCCTCCCACAGCCGCTCGTGCCGACCCTCGCCGATCAGGTGCAGGTCCAGCTCACCCAGGGTGGGCAGATGCCGGTACGGGTCGTCGTGCTCGACCCCGTCCACCTCGACCCGGTAGTCGCTCACCGTGCCCGGCACGGTGACCTCGAAGACGCCCGCGTCGTGCGTGCGGCGCATCTCGTGCCGGGCCCCGCCCACCAGCAGGGTCACCCGTCCCGCGCCCCGGCGCAGGGTACGGACGGTGGTGCGGCCGTCGGCGGCGTGCGCCCCCAGCAGGGCGTGCGGGTCGTGCGCCGTACCGGCGATCAACTGGTCCATTGCTCATCCTTGTCAGCGGGAGCGACCGGTGCGGCGCCGCCGGAGAGGTCGTCCGGCACAGCCTCGACGGTCAGCTCGGTCGGGGGGGCCGGGACGGGCGTCGGTGGCTCGGCGGGCGCGGGACGCCGCACCGTGAACACGTGTGCCGGCTGAAGATACGGGTCCAACCGGACGGCGTTGCGCTGCCCCCAGTCGTACGTCGCGCCGGTCAGCTCGTCGTGCACGGTGAACCGCTCGTGCCAGTCGAAACCGAGCGCGGGCATGTCCAGCGTGGTGTTGCCCCACTGCACCTGCCGCGCGTCGAACGAGCAGACCACCAGCACCGTGTCGCCGGTGTCCGCGTCCCGCTTCGACCAGCACAGCAGCATCGGGTTGTCGACGTCGTGGAAGACCAGGTTGCGGAGCTGACGCAGGGCGGGATGCTCCCGCCGTACCCGGTTCAGGGTGGTGACGAACGGCGCGAGGGAGCGACCCTGCGCCTGCGCGCCGGCCCAGTCCCGGGGGCGCAGCTCGTACTTCTCGTTGTCGAGGTACTCCTCCGCGCCGGGGCGGGCCTCGTGCTCGAACAGCTCGTAGCCGGCGTACATGCCCCAGGAGGGGGAGAGCAGACCCGCCAGCACCGCCCGGATCTTGAACATCGGCGGGCCGCCGTGCTGCAACGTCTCGTGCAGGATGTCCGGCGTGTTCGGCCAGAAGTTCGGCCGCATCCAGTCCACCGAGGCGACCAGCTCCTCGCAGTACTCCCGCATCTGCGCCGGCGTGGTCCGCCAGGTGAAGTACGTGTACGACTGGGTGAAGCCGACCTTGCCGAGCCCGTGCATCATCGCCGGCCGGGTGAACGCCTCCGCCAGGAACAGCACGTCCGGGTCGGTCCGCTTGACCTCGGCGATCAGCCAGTGCCAGAAGTCGACCGGCTTGGTGTGCGGGTTGTCGACCCGGAAGATCTTCACGCCCTCGCCGACCCAGTGCCGCACCACCCGCAGGATCTCCGCCCGGATGCCCTCCGGGTCGTTGTCGAAGTTCAACGGGTAGATGTCCTGGTACTTCTTCGGCGGGTTCTCCGCGTACGCGATGCTGCCGTCGGCCCGGGTGGTGAACCACTCCGGGTGCTCGGTGACCCACGGATGGTCCGGCGCGCACTGCAACGCCAGGTCCATCGCCACCTCCAGGCCCGCGTCGGCGGCGGCGGCGACGAAGTCCCGGAAGTCCTCCGCCGTGCCCAGGTCGGGGTGGATGGCGTCGTGGCCGCCCTCGGCCGCGCCGATCGCCCACGGCGAGCCCACGTCGTCCGGCCCGGCGACCAGGGAGTTGTTCGGGCCCTTCCGGTTGACCCGGCCGATCGGGTGGATCGGCGGCAGGTAGAGCACGTCGAACCCCATCGCGGCCACCCCGGGCAGCCGGTCCATCGCGGTGGTGAACGTGCCGGAGCGCGCCGGGGCGTCCACCGTCGCCGGGATCGCCCCCTCCGAGCGGGGGAAGAACTCGTACCAGGCGGAGAAGAGCGCCCGGGGCCGGTCCACCCAGATGGCGTACTCGTCGGCTGCGGTGACCAGCTCGCGGACCGGGTACGCCCAGAGCAGCTCGGCCAGGTCGAGCGCCTGGGCCACCCGGCGCGGCACCGGCCGCCCGGTGTCCAGCAACGCCTGCGTCGCCGCCCGCACCCGCCGCCGCTCGGCGGTCGGCACGACCCCGGCGGCGGCGTCCAGGATCCGCGCCCCGTCGGCCAGGTCGTTGGCCAGCTCCGCCGCGCCCTGCCCGGCGGCGATCTTCTTGGTCACGGCGTTCTGCCAGGTCAGGTACGGGTCGGAGAACGCCTCCACGGTGAACGTCCAGCGGCCCACCGCGTCCGGCCGGATGGTGGCGTGCCACCTGTCCTGCCCCGGCTCGCCGGGCCGCATCCGCACCGGGGGCCGGGGCCGCCCGTCCGGCCCCTGCCAGACGACAGTGCAGCCCAGCGCGTCGTGGCCCTCCCGGTAGGCGCGGGCGGACACCGGGACCAACTCGCCGACGACCGCCTTGGCCGGGTAGCGACCGCAGGCCACCGAGGGGGTGATGTCTTCGATCGGGAACCGTCCAGTCACCCCGTCAACCTACTGCCCGAGATCGCTCCGCGCGCGACTCCCGTCCCACCCACTCCGCCCACCCCGCCCCGCCCACCCCGCCCACCGTGCCGCAAGATCAACTCCATTTCACCGATACCGGGGTCATGCTCCGCCCGGAAGCCCCCGTTTCAAGGAAACGAAATCACCTCCCGGCCTGGCCCGTCGGCTGAGCCCACCGCCAGGGGTACGTGTTCCGGCGACCTGTCGAGCTGCCCCGGATCTGGGGCACTCCAGCGGTCGCCCGGAATGTCGGTGGGGTACGCCAGGATGTGACAGCGGCCTACCTGCCGCGCCAACTGACCAGAAGGGATCACGCCATGGCGAAGGTCGTCTCCACGCTGTTCATCTCGGCCGACGGGGTGGCAGAGATCGACCCCGACTGGCACTTCCCGTATTTCGACGAGCACATGGGCCGTGCCGTCGAGGAGGATTACGGTACGTCTGACGTGCTGCTCATCGGCCGGGAGACGTACGACAGCTTCGCCGGGGCCTGGCCCGACCGTGAGGCTGCCGGGGGAGAGGACGCTCCGTTCGCCAAGCAGCTCGGGGACGTCCGCAAGGTGGTCGTCTCGCGTCAGCCGCTGGAGTTCTCCTGGCGCAACTCGGAGCTGATCGAGGGCGACCTGGTCGAGGCGGTCACCGCGCTCAAAGCCGACAGCGGCATCCGGGGCATCCTCATCCCCGGATCGATCTCCGTGGTGCAGCAACTGCTTGCCGCCGGCCTGGTCGACGAGCTGCGCCTGCTGGTGCACCCGGTGGCGGCCCGCAAGGGCCGCAGGCTGTTCGACGAGGGCGACCAGCCGTACCACCTGAAGGTGGTGGCCACGGAGGCGTACCCGACCGGCGTGCTCCGGGTCATCTACGCGCCGACCGCCGCCCCCACCCCGGCCGGCTACGACGAGGCCAAGGAGCAGTTGCCGGCGAGGGAGTAGCCGTAGCTGTCCCTGCTCGCTCAGCGGCCGGCGATCATCCCGGTCAGGAGGGTCAGGATGTCGTCGGCGTCGGTGTGCCACTTGTCGGCGGTGAGCTGGCCGCTGGCCTCCATCCCGATTATCCCGTGCACGCTGGTGAGCAGCAGCGCCCCGTAGCGGTAGGCCTTGTCCTCGCCCACCAGATCACCCAGGACGGCCACGAACGGGCCCTGACTTCGCGACGCCGCGCGCAGCACCTCCTCACCGGCGGGCGCCTGGTGCATCAGCCGGTAGAGGTGCGGCTGCTCGCGGCCGACGGCGAGCAGCCCGGCGAGCATGCCCCGCAGCTTCTCCTCCGCCGAGGTCAGCGGATCGGCGGCCAACTCCACGGCCCGGTCCGCCAACCGGTCCCATGCCTCCGCCGCGACGGCGGTCAGCAGGTCGCCCTTGTCGGCGAAGTGCCGGTAGGGCGCTCCGCGACTCACGCCGGCCCGTGCGCCCACCTCCCGCAGCGTCACCGCCTCCGGTCCACCCTCGTCCAGCAGGCCGGCCGCCGCGTCGAGCAGTGAACGACGGGTGGCGGCAGCGGACTCCGAGCGACTGATCACCACACCATGCTATCTAGTTGACAACGTCATCCGACGGGTTGACATTGTCAACTCCAATCGCGCACACTCTCTTCAGGTGACAGCGTCAACAGAGCGCGTCCCGGTTCTGGAGGGATCTCATGGACATTTTTCTCACGGGCGGCTCCGGCTCTGCCGGCGGTGTGATCATCCGTAGGCTGGTAGCCGACGGGCACACCGTGCACGCGCTGGCGAGGTCGGCTTCGGCGGAGCAGGCGGTCACGGTCGCAGGGGCCCGGCCGGTACGCGGTGACCTGGCGGAGGCCGCCCGGAACGGTGCCGGCGCGCCGGCGTGGCTGAGCGTCCTCGACGAGGTCGACGCCGTGGTCCACGCGGCGGCCTTCATGGAGTTCTGGGGGCCCGACGAGCTGTTCGTCGAGCGCAACCTGCTGCCCACCCGCGCCCTGTACGAGGCTGCGGTGGCCGCAGGGGTGAGACGCTTCGTCCTGCTCTCGGCCGCCAGCGTCTCCACCGGCACCAGACACCTGAGCATCGTGGACGAGACCTCCGACACCGGCCGGGCGAACATCGCGTACAGCCGGGTCAAGCTGCGCACCGAGCAAGAGCTGCTCGCGCTGCCCCATCGAGAGACCGCGCTGGTGATCCTCCGACCGCCCTTTCTCTGGGGCCACGGCGCGGCCGGCAACCTGCAAGGGTTCGTCGACTCCGTCGAGGCCGGCCGGTTCGCCTGGATCGACGGCGGGCAGCACACCGTCGACTACTGCCACTTCGACAACCTTGCCCACGCCGTCGCCCTGGCGATGACGCGCGGGGAGCACGGCCTGGTCTGCTACGTCACCGACGGCGACCCCCGGCCGGCCCGCGGTTTCTTCACCCCGCTGCTCGCCACCCGGGGCCTCGACGTGAGCAGCAGCAACAGCTTCCCCCGGGCGGTCGCGTCGGCCATCGCCACGGTCATGGAGACCGCCGCCAGGGCCCGCCGCCGTGCCACGCCGCCACCGCTCACCCGATGGATCGTCACCTTCATGGGCCGCGACCGCGTCTACGACATCACGCGCGCCCGGACCCACCTGGAGTACCAGCCGACGATCACCGTCGACGAGGGCCTCCGCCGGATGGCGGCTCTCGGAAGCTGACCGGGGGTCGGGACGTCCACGGGCTCAGCGGGTGGCGGCAGCACAGGCCCGGCGGGGCCGCTGGTCAGCCGCCGAATCCGGCGGCGAGGAAGCCGCCGAGGCCGATGAGGGCCAGCGGTACGCTCGCCGCCAGCGCTTCCAGCCGCTCCCGGCCGGTGCGCCCGACGAGCAGCGGCAGCAGGAGGCCGAGCACCGCCTCGATAGCCGCTGTCTGGAGGCTGTCCGTCCGGTAGGCCACGCCCCCGTTGCCGCTGCGGAGGACCAGCACGGCGGCCTCGGCGAGCAGGACAGCTCCAGGCAGCGCCGCGCCGAGGACCCGCCGCCACCGGTTGCCGCCCCGCGACCAGCCGCCAGCGGCGCCGAAGACGACGCCGGCGAGAACCCCGAACACCAGCCACAGCGCTGCCGTCGGACTCACCAGATTGGTCATGCTGTCGCCCTGCACCAGGGCTGCGGTGAGGTAGTAGCTCTCCACCGCCACCAGCAGCAGCAGCGTACCGGCCAGCACCGGCCGCCAACCCCGGTCACCCACCCAGACGCCGATACCGAACGCGCCGACCGCCCAGACAGCGCTGGAATTCGCCAGGTTCGCCCATGGGTACGGCAGCTCCCGCTGGGCGACCAGGTCGACCGCCCCCAGCAGTACGCCGCCGACGACCGCCACCACCAGCACCAACCAGAGTCGTCGCCGCTCACGGAGCTGCTCTGTCATCCGGGCAGTCTGCCAGCAGCGACTTCACCCTGCCCGCCGCCGACCACCAGTGGGGCTAGGCGGTTTGCGGAATGTATGCGGCTCGCTCCCTGTCGAGCTGCCCCAGATATGGGGCACCCCCGCAGGTGCCGGGAACAGCCGATTCCGCCCGGGCAGTACTCCTGTCGGAAGCCGGATCACCCCCGCGTGCGCGGGGAACAGCGTCACCACGTCGCCACCCACCCGACGGGGATGGGATCACCCCCGCGTGCGCGGGGAACAGCCGGTCGACGCGTCCGACCGTGGCACTCTCACCGGATCACCCCCGCGTGCGCGGGGAACAGGCGTTGGTGGGTCGGGAAAGCCTTGCCGAGGTTGGATCACCCCCGCGTGCGCGGGGAACAGACTCCTTGACCTGCGACTCTAAAGATCAACTACCGGGTTTTCCTTCACTTTGATCTCCAAGATCATTTCGAGTCGAGGTCAGGTGGGTGGCTTGTCCGCGACGAACGAACCCTTCCCCTGATGTACTTCGATCCATCCCCGCTCATCGAGGATCCAGAGCGCCCGCTTGATCGGATTGTCGGACGATTTGTACTGGTGGGCGAGGTCGGCGATCGTTGGCAACTTGTCGCCGGGTCTGAGCGTGCCGTTCCGGATCGACGTGGTGATGTCGTCGACAACCTGCTCGTACACAGGCTTTCGGGGCATGGTGGGACCACCTCTCGTCAGCCTGCTCAGCATCTCACTCGCCGCGACATGGTGTGGACCCTGTGTTGACTCTGGCTACTAAGGGTTCTAAGTTGAGGGCGAGGGTCTCTCGTCAGCAGCGGAGTCCTCGTCCCCTGGGCGGGGTGGTTTCTCCCCGTGCCACCCCGCCCTCCGACGACGCCGAGGAGGCGCAGATGCGTGAGCGTCCGCACGACGGGCCACCGCCCAGGGCGTACCCGGTGCCGGGGGCCCGGCCGCCGCATCCCGACGGCGACCGGGTGCCCGGTCCGGCTCCGCAGGAGCGCCCGGCCCGTCCCGATGGTCCGGCGCCCACCCGCCGGCAGTACGCCTACGGCCTGACGGTCGCGCTGCTCGTCCTGGTGCTGCTCGTGGTCGGGGTGCTCAGGTGAACGAGCTGCCGGTGGGTCGTCGGGTCGCGCAGTGGCGGGTCCGGCGGAACATGACGCAGCAGCAGTTCGCCGACCGGCTCGGCAAGTCGAAGAGCTGGGTGGACAAGGTCGAGCGCGGCGCGCGTCGGCTGGAACGGGTGTCGAGCCTGCGGGCGGTCGCCGACGCGCTCCGGATCGACGTCGAGGTGCTGTTGGCGGACCGGTCGGGTGGACGGTCCGACCCGGCCGTCGACGCCGTGGAGGGGGTGCGGGGCGCGCTGTCGCGGTACCACGTTTCGGGGTCGGCCCGGCCGCCCGACCCGGCGGAGCTGTGGGCGCGGCTGGGGCACGCCGAGCAGAGCTACCGGCACGCCCGCTACCCGGATCTGCTCGTCCTGCTGCCCGGCCTGCTCGATGCCGCCCGTGCGGCGCGGGCCACCCGACCGGGGCGGGACACGGACGCGCTGCTGGTCGCCGCGTACGGGCTCACCGCTCTGGCGTTGGTGAAGGTGGGGCAGGGGGCGCCGGCCTGGCTGGCCGCCGACCGGGGCATGACCGCCGCCCTGGCGACGGACGACGCGCGGCTGGCCGCCACCGCGGCCGTACCCCTGGCGCAGGCGCTGCGGCACGGCGACCGGCCCCGGTTCGCGCTGGAGGTCGCGCTTGTCGCCGCCCACCGGCTGACGCCCGCCGGGGACACCGGCCCGGCCACCCCACCGCAGCGGCACCGCGGCCCCGACCAGGCTGACGAGTCGCTGTTCGGGACGCTGCTGGTCCAGGCCGCCCTCGCCGCCGCCGGCCGGGAGGACGCCGACGGCGCGACCATGCTGCTGGACCAGGCGGCCGAGCTGGCCGGGGCGGCCCAGGACCGGGCGGCGGTCGAGGCGGCGCGGGTGGTGGCGGCGGCGATCCTGGGCGACGTGGGTGCGGCGACGGTACGGCACGAGCGGCTGGTCACCGGCGACGGCTGGCGGTGGCTGCCGCCCGAGCACCAGGCCGCGTACCTGCTCGACGTGGCCGGGGCGTACGTGCTGGTCGGTGACGGTCGGCGGGCCGGGCGGGCGGTGCTGGACGCGGAGCGTACCGCCCGGGGTGAGGTGCACGACCGGCCGGCGGCGCGGGACCTGGTCGCCGTCGTGGCGCGGTCCGCCGACGCCCCGCCCGACCTGATCCGCCTCGCCACCACCCTCCGCGTCACCTGAGCCGGCCTGATCGACTTCTTTTTCGCGATAGAGGGGCATCATCCGCCAGGGAGAGGCCCATATCGCGGAAAAGAAGCGGAAAGAAGCCGATCCGGCGGGTCGGGCGGCGTCCTGGTGGGCGCCCCTTCCTCAGGCCAGCAGTGAGCGGTACACCTCGACGGTCTGGTCGGCGATGGCGGCCCAGGAGAAGTGGTCGATGGCGCGGCGGCGGCCGGCGCGGCCGAACTTCTCCACCCGGGCCGGGTCGGCGAGCAGGGCGTTGACCGCCGCCGCCAGGTCGGCCACGAAGCGGTCCGGGTCCAGCGGGGTGCCGCTGCCGTCGGTCGCCTGCTCGATCGGGACGAGCAGCCCGGTCTCGCCGTCGGCGACGACCTCGGGGATGCCGCCGGTGGCGGTGGCCACCACCGCCGTCTCGCAGGCCATCGCCTCCAGGTTGACGATGCCCATCGGCTCGTAGACGGACGGGCAGACGAAGACCGTGGCGTGGGTGAGCACCTGGATCACCTCGGGCTTGGGCAGCATCTCGGCGACCCAGACCACGCCGGTACGGGTGGCCCGCAGCTCGTCGACCAGCCCTTCCACCTC
Organism: Micromonospora sp. WMMD882; assembly: GCF_027497255.1. Taxonomy (NCBI): domain Bacteria; kingdom Bacillati; phylum Actinomycetota; class Actinomycetes; order Micromonosporales; family Micromonosporaceae; genus Micromonospora; species Micromonospora sp. WMMD882. The sequence goes on along the minus strand of NZ_CP114903.1, from coordinate 2,416,558 downwards.
GGCGGCGATCTCGGGGGTGTCCGGGGCGCCGGCCAGCAGCACGAGCTGCGTCTCCGGCGGCAGGTCGCGGGCGGCCCGCAGCAGGTACGGCAGGCCCTTCTGCCGGGTGATCCGCCCGACGTAGACGACGCTGGGGCGGGCCGGGTCGATGCCGAGCCGGGTGAGCACGTCGGTGCCGTGGTCCGGGGCGTACTGCTCGGTGTCGATGCCGTTGTGCACCACCCGTACCTTGGCGGGGTCCACCGCCGGGTACGCGGTCAGCACGTCACGCATCATGCCGGCGCTGACCGCGATGATCGCGTCGGCGGCCTCGATGGCGGTGCGCTCGCACCAGGAGGAGAGCGCGTACCCGCCGCCGAGCTGCTCGGCCTTCCACGGGCGCAGCGGCTCCAGGCTGTGCACGGTGACCACGTGCGGCGCCCCGTGCAGCAGCTTCGCGGTGTGCCCGGCCAGGTTCGCGTACCAGGTGTGGCTGTGCGCCACGTCGGCGCCGGCGCAGCCGGCGGCCATCGCCAGGTCGACGCCCATGGTCCGCAGCGCCGCGTTCGCGCCGGCCAGTTCGGCCGGCTCCGGGTACGCGGTGACGCCCTCCTCGGCGCGGGGCGCGCCGAAGCAGTGGACCCGCACGTCCGCCAGCCGGCGCAGCTCGCGGGCCAGGTACTCGACGTGCACCCCGGCGCCGCCGTACACCTCCGGCGGGTACTCCCGGGTGAGCAGGTCGACACGCAGCGGGACGGGGCTGTCCGCGCTCGGCGGGGCGGAGTGGGTCATGAGCGCACCCTAGTGCAATGTGCCGCCGGCCACCCGGCGCAGAATCGTGCCCGTACGAGTGGTGAAGTCGCACGCGGCTGGTTAGCGTCTTCACATGGCTGACAAGGTGCTCGCGATCGTCCTGGCCGGCGGGGAGGGCAAGCGCCTGATGCCGCTCACCACCGACCGGGCGAAGCCCGCCGTGCCGTTCGGCGGGATGTACCGGATGGTGGACTTCGTCCTCTCGAACCTGGCGAACGCCGGTTACCTGAAGATCGTGGTGTTGACCCAGTACAAGTCGCACTCGCTGGACCGGCACATCACCAAGACGTGGCGGATGTCGACGCTGCTCGGCAACTACGTCACGCCGGTGCCGGCGCAGCAGCGGCGCGGCCCGTGGTGGTTCGCCGGCTCGGCCGACGCGATCTACCAGAGCTTCAACCTGATCGACGACGAGCAGCCGGACTACGTGATCGTCTTCGGCGCGGACCACATCTACCGGATGGACCCCCGGCAGATGGTGGAGGAGCACCGGGCGTCCGGGGCGGCGGTGACGGTCGCCGGGATCCGGCAGCCGCTGTCGACGGCCGACCAGTTCGGCGTGATCGAGGTCGGCGAGGACGGCCGGCGGATCCGCGCGTTCCGGGAGAAACCCACCGACGCGGTGGGGCTGCCCGACGCCCCGGACGAGATCTACGCCTCGATGGGCAACTACGTGTTCACCACCAAGGCGCTGATCGACGCGCTGGAGGCCGACGCGGAGGACAAGACCAGCAAGCACGACATGGGCGGCAGCATCATCCCGATGCTCGTCGAGCGGGGCGAGGCGAACGTCTACGACTTCCGCGACAACGAGGTGCCGGGCAGCACCGACCGGGACCGCGGCTACTGGCGGGACGTGGGGACGCTCGACTCGTTCTTCGACGCGCACATGGACCTGATAAACGTGCACCCGGTGTTCAACCTCTACAACTTCGAGTGGCCCATCTACACCGGCCAGTTGACCTACCCGCCGGCGAAGTTCGTGCACCAGTGGGGCGAGCGGGTCGGGCGGGCGCACGCCTCGATGGTCTCGCCCGGCGCGGTGATCTCCGGCTCGCTGGTGGAGAACTCGGTGGTCTCGCCGAAGGTCAAGGTGCACTCCTGGGCGCACGTGGACGGCGCGGTGCTGATGGAGGGCGTCGAGATCGGCCGCCACGCGGTGGTCCGGCGGGCCATCCTGGACAAGAACGTGTACGTCCCGGAGGGCGCCGAGATCGGCGTCGACCTGGAACGGGACCGGCAGCGCTACACCGTGTCCGACAACGGCATCGTGGTGATCGGCAAGGGTCAGCGCGTCGAGCCCTGAGCCGTCCACCGTTTCCCGAGGAGGTTCCCGAAGTGGTCCACGCCCGCGCCGGCCAGCCCGCCGAGCCCGCCGACCTGGTCGACGTGCCCCGGCTGGTCACCGCCTACTACACCGAGCACCCGGATCCGGCCGACCCGGCGCAGCAGGTGTCGTTCGGCACGTCCGGGCACCGGGGGTCGAGCCTGCGTAACGCCTTCAACGAGGACCACATTCTCGCCGTCACCCAGGCGCTCTGCGACTACCGACGGGCCAACGGCGTGGACGGGCCGCTGTTCCTGGCCCGGGACACCCACGCGCTGTCCGCGCCGGCCACGGTGAGCGCCCTGGAGGTGCTGGCCGCCAACGACGTGACGGCGCTGGTGGACAGCCGGGACGGCTACACCCCGACGCCGGCGTTGTCGCACGCGGTGCTCACCCACAACCGGGGACGCACGAGCGGGCTCGCCGACGGCATCGTGATCACGCCGTCGCACAATCCGCCCGACGACGGCGGGTTCAAGTACAACCCGACCAACGGCGGCCCGGCCGACACCGACGCGACCCGGTGGATCCAGGACCGGGCGAACGCGATCCTGGCCGCCGGGCTCGGCGAGGTGAAGCGGGTGCCGTACGCGCGGGCCCGCGCCGCCGACACCACCGGTTCGTACGACTTCCTCGCCGGCTACGTGGACGACCTGCCGGCGGCGATCGACGTGGCGGCGATCCGGGACGCCGGGGTGCGCATCGGCGCGGACCCGCTGGGCGGGGCGAGCGTGGCGTACTGGGGGGAGATCGCCGAGCGGCACAAGCTCGACCTGACCGTGGTGAACCCGACGGTCGACCCGACCTGGCGGTTCATGACGCTGGACACCGACGGCAAGATCCGGATGGACTGCTCGTCGCCGAACGCGATGGCCTCGCTGATCGCCGCCCGCGCCGACTTCCAGGTTTCCACGGGCAACGACGCGGACGCCGACCGGCACGGCATCGTCACCCCCGACGGCGGGCTGATGAACCCGAACCACTTCCTCGCGGTGGCCATCGCCCACCTGTTCCGGACCCGGACGGGCTGGGGGCCGGACGCGGCGGTCGGCAAGACGCTGGTCTCCTCGTCGATGATCGACCGGGTGGCGGCGGACCTGGGTCGGACGTTGCTGGAGGTGCCGGTCGGGTTCAAGTGGTTCGTGCCCGGCCTGCTCGACGGCACTGTCGGTTTCGGCGGTGAGGAGAGCGCCGGGGCGTCGTTCCTGCGCCGTGACGGCGGCACCTGGACCACCGACAAGGACGGCATCCTGCTCTGCCTGCTGGCCGCCGAGATCATCGCCAGCACCGGCCGGACGCCGAGCCAGCACTACGCGGATCTGACCGAGCGGTTCGGCGCGCCCGCGTACGCCCGGATCGACGCCCCGGCCAGCCGGGAGGAGAAGGCGGTGCTGGGCAAGCTGTCGCCGGAGCAGGTCACCGCGACGGAGTTGGCGGGTGAGCCGATCACCGCGACGTTGACCTCCGCGCCCGGCAACGGCGCGGCGCTGGGCGGGTTGAAGGTGACCACCGCGTCGGGTTGGTTCGCCGCCCGCCCGTCCGGCACCGAGGACGTCTACAAGATCTACGCCGAGTCGTTCCAGGGTCCGGAGCACCTGACCCGGATCCAGCAGGAGGCGAAGGAGCTGGTCTCGGCGGTCCTCGCGCAGGCCTGACCGGCGTCGACGACAACTGGCCGTCCCGATCCCGGCCGCGTCACCGGACGAGGTCTCCCCTCGTTGACCCCACGGTGGGGCTGACGAGGGGAGCACCGGCATGACCAGGGTGATGACCGTGGTCGGCACCCGGCCGGAGATCATCCGGCTGTCCCGGGTGGTCGACCGGCTGGACCGCACGGTGGAGCACACGCTCGTGCACACCGGGCAGAACTGGGATCCGGCGTTGTCCGAGGTGTTCTTCACCGAGCTGCGGCTGCGCCGCCCGGACCGGTTCCTCGACGTGGACACGTCGTCGCTGGGGCGGACCCTCGGCGGGGTGCTGATCGGCGTCGAGCAGGCCATCAGTGACCTGCGCCCGGACGCGCTGCTGGTGCTCGGCGACACCAACAGCGCCATCGCCGCGTTGATGGCCCGCCGGATGCGGGTGCCGGTCTACCACATGGAGGCGGGCAACCGGTGCTTCGACCTCAACGTGCCGGAGGAGACCAACCGTCGGCTGGTCGACCACGTCGCCGACTTCAACCTCGTCTACACCGAGCACGCCCGGCGGAACCTGCTGGCGGAGGGCCTGCACCCGCGCCGGGTCCTGCACACCGGCTCGCCGATGCGGGAGGTGCTGGAGCACCACCGGACGGACATCGCCCGGTCCTCCATCCTCGACCAGCTCGGCCTGCCCGAGGACGGGTTCTTCCTGGTCAGCGCGCACCGGCAGGAGAACGTGGACGCGCCGGCCCGGCTCGGTCGGCTGCTCGACTGCCTCCGGGCCGTCCGCGACGAGTGGGCGCTGCCGGTGCTGGTCTCCACCCACCCGCGCACCCGCAAACGGTTGGAGGCCCTCGCCACCGACCCGACCAGCCTGGACGGCATCACCTTCCACGAGCCGTTCGGGCTGTTCGACTACGTACGGCTGCAACTCGCGGCCAGGTGCACCCTGTCGGACAGCGGGACGATCAGCGAGGAGGCGGCCATCCTCGGTTTCCCGGCGGTGACGCTGCGCGAGTCGATGGAACGCCCGGAGGCGCTGGACGCCGGCGGGATCATCATGACCGGCCTCGACCCGGCCGGGGTGGTCGAGGCGGTCCGGGTGACGGTCGAGCAGGTGGCCGCCGACGGGGTGCCCTGCCCGGCCGACTACCGGGTGCCGGACACCTCCCGGCGGGTCGTCGACTTCATCCTGTCCACCGTCCGCCGCCACCACGAGTGGGCCGGCATCCGGCGCTGACCACGCGCCACCTCACCGAACCACCGCCAGGGAAAGGGACAGTCGATGCTTACGGCACTGCTGCGTGGATCCGTCCTCGCCGACCGGCACCGGCGGCTACGACAGAAGATCGCCCGGTACGACGTCCGGACGTCCCGGGAGGAGGTCGAGGACTTCCAGACCCGCCGGTTCAACGAGGTCTGGGCGCGCTGCCTGGCGGAGGTGCCCTTCTACCAGGCGTGGCGACGGGAGCACGGCCTGCCGGCGCGCATCGGCCACCCGGGTGAGCTACGGGACTTCCCGTCGTTGACCAAGGAGACGGTGATCGCCCGCAGCGCGGAGATCTTCCGGGGCGGCCGGGCCACGGGCTGCTACTCCACCGGCGGCAGCACCGGCCAACCGGCCCGGTATCCGCGCGGGCCGGGTGAGCTGGACGACAGGTGGATCGACGCGTACCTGGTGCGGCACTGGTGGGGGGTCGCGCCGACGGATCCGACCGTGCATCTCTGGGGGCACGCCCACCTGTTCGGCAGCGGTTGGCGTCGGCAGGCCCGGCTGCTGAAGCGGTGGGTCGCCGACCAGGGCATGCGGATCACCCGGCTCAACGCGTACGACCTCAGCGAACCCGCTCTGCACCGGCACTACCTGGCGTTTCGCCGCCGGAACCCGGTCTGCCTGTCCGGCTACACCTCGGCGCTGTTCCGGCTGGCCCGGTTCGTCGAGCGCAACGGTCTCGACCTGGGTGACAAGAGCCGCCTGCGGGCGGTGATCCTCTGCGCGGAGACCGCGAGCGACGCGGACGTCGCCCTGATCGGACGGGTGTTCCGGGCCCCGGTCGTGATCGAGTACGGCGCCGCGGAGACCGGCGTGCTGGCCGCGTCCCGGGGGCACGCCCACGACATCCGGGTGCTCTGGGACAGCTTCGTGTGCCTGGCGGGGGAGACCGGTGAGCTGCGCGTGACGACGCTGAACCCGCAACTGTTCCCGCTGGTCAACTACGCCATCGGGGACCGGGTCGAGCCGAGCGACGTCCGCGACGGCAACACCCTGGCCTTCCGGGCGATCCTCGGCCGCCGGCAGGACTTCGTGCGGGTGAACTCCGCGCGGGGCGTGCTCGACCTGTCCGCGATCCTGCCCGTGCACATCCTCAAGTCGTACCCGGGCATCGTCGGGGTGCAGTTCCGCCAGGACCGACCGAACGCGCTGCGGATCCAGGTCGAGGCCGACCGTCCGCTCGACCTGGCCGACGTCGCGGCGTTCTTCGTCCGGGAGCTCAGCCGGGACCATCCCGACCTGGACCCCCGGTCGGTCACCTTCGCCCAGGTGGACCGGCAGACCAGGACCCGGGCCGGCAAACACGCGCTGTTCGTGCCCTGACCGTCGAGAGTCCGACCCGGCTCCGCTGCCCGGAGCGGGGTGACGGTGGGAGGCCGCCGGAGACGACCTCCCACCGTCAGCTGGTCAGCGGCGGGCGCCGCCGAGCAGGTGCGTCATCGACCGGGCGACCAGGTCGGCACGGGCCGTCGGGGCCAGCCCCTCCAGGCCGAACCCGAGGTAGACGCTGTCCTCCGTCACCACGGCCGCGCCCTCGGAGAAGGCGCGCTGGCTGCGCGACCAGTCGTTCGCGCCGGGCAGCGAGCCGGGCGGCGGCCCGGACACCGTCCAGCCACCCAGGTCGGTCGACTCGAACGAGGTCTCGGCGACGGTCGCGCCGTCGACGATCACCCGGGCGTCGTCCAGGAACACGCCGAGCCCCTGGGTGCCCCAGTCGGAGACGTACGAGATGGACACCTCGACCTGCTTGCCGGCGTACGCCGACAGGTCGATGGAGAACTCCTTCCAACCGTTGGACGGGCCGGTGGCGGCGTGCCACTGGCCGGTGGTGCCGATCGGCTCGCAGCTCGCGGTCTGGTAGTGCGCCAGGAACGGGTGCAGCTCGGCCCAGCCGCTCTCGCAACTGTCCCCGGTCTCGGTGCTGGTGTTGCCGTTGCGGTCGGGCAGCGTGGTCCAGGTGTCGGTGCCCACCTCGTGCGCCTCGACGATCATGAAGTCCCAGTTCGGCTCGATGTCGTACGAGGCGAAGAAGCGCAGCTCACCGCTGGTCGCCGCGGTCAGGTCGACGGTCCGGCCGACCCGCTTGTACGTCTCGTCGGCCCGTCCGCTGAACAGGTACCACTCGCCGGTGCGCGGGTCGAACGGCGCGCCGCCCGGCCGCGCCCAGTCCACCGCCGCGATGGTGCCGAACTGCGGGAACTCGTCCGGCGGCAGGAAACTCGACGTGCTGAGGAAGGACGCGGTGTGGTCCTGGTTCGCCGCCGAGCCGGGGGCGTTGAGGACCCCCTCGAACCCGGCGAACGCGCCCTCGGCGCCCCGCACCGGGTACGGCTGCCCGTCGGCGCTGCCCCCGTCGCTGACGTAGTTGTACGCGCCCAGCCAGTACTGCTGGAAGTCGTTCGACAGCGGCAGGCAGGTGGGGTCGTCGGCGTCGACGCACTCGGCCGGCGGCGTCGGCTGGTACGCGTACGCGCCGTCGGCGGCCTGCGCGTACAGCGCGTACTTGCCGCTGATCAGCACCTTGCCGCCCTCGTTGAGGTAGTCGCGCACGGCCAGCTCGGTCTCCGCCGCCGCCCGCGCCGCCGTCCCCGGCACCTGGCCGGGGGAGCGGGGGATGACGTCGTCGCCGGTCTCCCAGACCACCGCCCGGTAGTGCGACAGCACGCCCAGCGGGTGCGGGGCCTTGCGGCCCGACGCGTCGACGTCGTACACGTCGCTGGTACGCCGGGCGGCGGTCAGCGCGGCCACCACCTCGTCGGCGTACTTCGCGCCGGCGCCCTCCTGGACGGGGCTGAGGCCGGTGACGTCCTCGGCCGCGAGGACCAGCACCTCACCGCCGATGTCGGTGTGCACCCGGTAGGTGAAGCGCTCGCTGGCGACCACGCCCTGGCCGCGTTTGTTGCCGGTGAACCAGACCTCGACCCGGTCACCGGGCTTCGCCCCGGTGACGGTGCCGCGCAGCTCGGCGTAGTAGTCGTCGTGGGTGTCGCCGTACCGCTCGCCGCCGCGCCACTCGCGCGTCGCGACGGCCTTCGGCCGGCCGCCGTTGACCACGTAGTGCATCCGGACGTTGGTCAGCGACCGCCGGGTGATCGCGGCGACCGGCTGGCTGCGACCGTACGAGGTGTCGAAGGCGTCCACCACGAAGTCCGGGGTGTTGCGGCCGACCACCGAGACCGGCTCGTCCGGTCGGTGCGTGGACTTCGCCACGGCGAGCGCGAACGGCAGGTTCTTCGCCACCTCGGCGGCGATCAGCTTCTCGTCGTCGGGGAAGACGAAGCCGCTGACGCAGTCCTCCGGACGCCACTGGTCGTCCGGGTCGGACGCGGCGGCCGCCTGGCAGGTGGACATCTCCGGGGTGAAACCGAGCGTGCCGTACCTGACGGTGGCGTGGCTGTCGGTGTCGCCGTTGGTGGTGTACAGCTCGGCGGAGAGGTCCGGGTCGTAGCCGGGCACCGCCGGGTGCGCGTCGTCACCGGCCATCGCCTGGTAGATCACGTCGTCCGGGGTGGGCGTGGCGACCTGCCAGCCGACGCCGTAGAGGAGCAGTTGCGCCGCCGAGTGGTAGTTGACGAAGAACTCGAAGCCGACCCGGCGGAACAGCCCGTCCAGCGCTTTCGTCTCCGGCTCGGAGTTCGGGCCCGGCCCCCGGTAGGTGTCGCTGGCCGGGTCCGGTGACGAGCCCTCGTTGTCGTAACCCCACTTGTAGGCGAAGTTGCGGTTCAGGTCGACGCCGTCGGCCGAGGTGACCTTGCCGTCGCCGTCGTTGTCGCGCAGGTTCTTGCGCCACAGCCGGTTGCCCGGGGTGAAGGTGTGGTCGTACCCGTCGGGGTTGGCCACCGGCAGGAACCACAGCTCGGTGGTGTCCAGCAGCTTGGTGATCTCCCGGTCCCTGCCGTAGTTGTCCAGCACGTGGTGCATCAGCCGCCGGGTCATCTCCGGGGTGATCCACTCGCGGGCGTGCTGGGTGGCGCCGTACAGCACCGCCGGCCGCTTGCCGTCCGGCACGTTCCGGGCGTTCCTGGTGACCTTGACAGCGAGGATCGGCTTGCCCTGGTGGGTCCGGCCGACGGTCTCCAGTTTGGTCAGCTTCGGGTAGCGGGCCGCCGTGGCGGTCAGCTCGTCCCGGATGCCACCCGGCGCGGAGTACGACCGGAACGCCGACCAGCCGGCGGCGGCCTGCTCGCGCAGCACCCTGGAGGCGTCCTTGCCACGCACCTGCTTGACCCGCAGCCGTACCCCCTGGCTGGCCAGCCGGTCGGCCTGTCGTCGGCTCAGCACCGTCTCGATCGTGGTCTGCCCGGTGGGGCCGGCCTCCTGATGGTCGTGGCCGAGGTCGACGCCGGCCGCGCGGAGCTTGTCGAGCTGCTCCGGGCCGACCGTGCCGACGTACACCTCCATGTTGTCGCGACCGCCCACGTCGGACGGTGGCCGCGCGCTCGCCGGTGTGGTCAGCGTCAATGCGCCGACCAGAGTGAACACGCCGGCGACCGCCAGCCGTCTGCGCCTCATCGCGCCCCCTTCGTAGTGCCCTGTCGAGCGAGCGTGCTTGTCGATGTCGCGTGTGTCAATACGACGGGCGGCATTGACGACCTTGTTCGGAAAAGCGAGTCTCGGCCGCCTTTCGGAGATGAGCTCCATTCAAAAAGGAGGATCGGCAGAAAAGGAGGCTTTTTGGATGTTAGCGTCGCCTTGCCCGCCTGGTGAGCAGGCGCTTCTTTCCGCCCGGGTGGGAGTGGTCGCCGGCGCGGTCCACCACCGAGAAGGCAGCGTCGGTGACATCTGGCGGGGAAGGGTGACACAAATGCTCCTGGAAACGACGGAACGGGTCGTCGCCGGGCCGACGGGCGGGCGGCCCCGGCGGGACCACCATCGCCCGTCCCGGCTGACCTGGCTGCTCCAGCTCTACCCGGTGAGCTTCCTGGTCCTGGTGCCGTACGCGATCCTGATCGTGCCGATGGCGGTGGCGTACGACAACCCCGACCTCGACTTCGTCCTCAAGCTGCTGGGGCTGGCCCTGGCCAGCGCCGTCGTCGTGGAGACGCTCTTCCTCGGGAAACTGGGTGGGCGAGGTCGGTGGCAGCGAGAGCTAGCCAGGGCGAACACCGGCTATCCCAGGCTCTTCCTGATCGCCCGGTCGGTCACAGTCATCAGTATCGTGTCGGACGTCCTCGGCGCCGTCTCAGGGCGTGGCAGCATCTTCACGCAGGTGACCGAGGAAGTGGTCAGCACCCCGCAGGCTCTGGTCACCTCCCTCTTCTCGGGTTGGCGCTACATCGCGCTGGCGCTGCTCGTGGCGAGTCTCGTCGGGGGGCGTGCCGGCCGTCGCTCCTTCGTGTGCTGGACGGCCGCCCTGGTGGTCGCGCAGGTGCAGGTCGGGCTCCTGACCGGCTTCAGCGGGCCGATGATCTCGTATCTGTCGTTCGTCATCACCGTGGGCGCGGTCTGCGGTGTGCTCAGACCCCGCCTCGTGGCCGTGATCGCGGTGGCGGTGTTCGTGGCCTGGCCGACGCTCTTCGCCCTGCGCAGCGAGATCCGGACCGATGGTGGCGTGGCGGTCGACCAGAACCAGACCGCCGCCGACCGGTTGCGCTTCGACCTGCAACTCACCCAGGCTGCGGGCTTCGACGTGCCGGTCGACCTGGACCAGCCGGGACCAACCGACATTCTCCGCTACGGGTTGTTGCCCCGGCTGGTCGACTCCGACCGTCCACCGCTCACCAGCGCGATAAAGATCAACGAGATGCTCTTCGGCGTCGACACGTCCGCGTACAACTTCCTCACGCTCGGCAACATCTACTTCTTCGACGGCCGGCAGGGAGTGATTCTCAACTTCGCCGGTTGGGCGCTCGTGGTGAGTCTGCTGCTCCGGCTGGGTGGCGGGCCCGGCCCGATCCGGTTGAGCCTGTTCGCGCTCGTGGTCGCCGACGTGCTGGCCTGGTCGACGTCCTATCCGGATTCACTAGCCGGTTTCCTCCAGCACGTCGTCTCCGCGGTGCCCGTGCTGCTCCTGATCCGGTTCACCAGATCCCGCCCAGAGACTGTCGTCGTGGGGCGCCGGGTGCCCGCCGACCTGTCGTGACCGGGCATCCTTCCGCGTCGGCGGCCACCGAGGTCCGCGACCAGGCGATCGGCCGGCGTGCCGGGGCCGGTTCCCGAACCTTCCACCAGCGCGCCGGCGTCGCCCTGCTCGCCAGTGGACTGTCCAGCCTGTCGAGTTTCCTGACGTCGATCTCCATCACCCGCGGAGAGTCGCTCACCGGGGTGGGCCAGTTCGCGCTGGCGTTCTCGGTCTATGTGCTCGTGATCGGGCTGGTACGGGCGACGGTGACCGAGGCCGTCCTGGCGGGCCGGACGGGGCAGTCGGCGACCGGAGACGGTATCCGACGGGCCGGCGCGATCGGCGCCGGCGCCGGTGCCCTGGTGCTGGGCATCGGGCTGGGTGTCGGCTCGCCCTATCTCGTCGTCGTCGGGCCGGCGCTGTGGGGACTCGTGATCTACGACTACGTGCGCGGCGTCAATCTGGGCGTCGGCACCCCATGGGCTGCCTGCGCCCAGGACGCCGGATGGGCCGCCATGACCGTGATGAGTGTGGGGACCGCGTTTCTCGTGCCGGTTCCGCCGGTGTTGATCTTCACGGTCTGGGCGTTCTCCGGCGCGGCCATCGGCGTGGTCACTGCTGTCCGGCAGGGCCACCGGCTGACACCCGGCTGGGGCCTGGACGCGGTGACCAGCCGTACCGCGGCGAGCTTCGGTGGTCAGTTCCTGGTCACCTCGGGCTCTGCGCAGCTGGCCCTGACGCTGGTGGCGGCGACCGCGGGTGTCGGAGTCGTCGGCGCGCTCGGCGCCGCCCAGACGGCGTTGAGCCCGGTGACGCTCCTGATCGCCCCGCTGTCCGCGCTGGTCGTGCCCTACCTCGGCCGGGCCCGACCGGTCACCCGGTGGGCCCGGTTCGTCACCGCCGGGCCCGTCCTGCTGGCGTCGGTCGGGTTGATCCTCCCGCTGGTGATCGCGATCTGTCTCCTCCCGGACGACATCGGTCGGATCGTCCTCGGTGACAACTGGACCGCCGCGCGGCCGTTGTTGCCGATGCTCGGAATCGAGACGGTCCTGGTGCCGGTGGCGCTGGTCGCCTTCGCGGGCCATCGCGTCCAGCACGCCGGGGGGCGTGCGCTGCTGGTAGGCGCCGTTCTCGGACTGGTCCGGGTCACGGTCGTGGTCGGTGGTGGCCTGCTGTTCCAAGCCGAGGGGACCGCCGCGGCCCGGACGGGGGTGGCGGTCACCGCCGCGTTCGTGTGGTGGCTCAGCTACCTGACCCTGCGGGATCGACCGGTCGACCGGGCGGCCGCTCAGGCCACGGTGGCGAGCGCCTGACGCACCCGCTCGCTGATCACCTTGACGTCCGTGTCGGTCAGCTCCGGGTAGGTGGGCAGGTTGAGACCGCGTCGGCCCAGGTCGACGCTGACCGGGATCGCGGCGGTGTCGTCCGCGTACGGCGGGAGCCGTGGGATCGGCACGAAGAACGGCCGGGTCTCCACGCCGAGCCGGTCCAGTCCCCGGGCCAGCTCGTCCCTCGTGCCCGGCGCGCCGTCGACCAGGAAGGACGCCATCCACGGCGCGCGGCGCGCCCCGGCGGCCACCGGCTGCGGCCGGAGCCGGACGGCGTCGGCCAGCTCGCGTTCGTAGCCGCGCAGCACCGCGTCCCGCCGGGCGAGGATGTCGTCGGCGCGGGCCAGTTGGGCGCAGAGCAGGGCGGCGCACACGTTGGTCAGCCGGTAGTTGAAGCCCACCTCGGGGAAGAAGTAGCGTCGTTGCGGATCCATGCCCTGGTTGCGCAGCAGGCGCATCCGGTCCGCCAGCGCCGGGTCCGAGGTGGTCACGCAGCCGCCCTCGCCCGAGGTGACGATCTTGTTGCCGAAGAAGGAGAACGTGGTGGCGTCGGCCAACGACCCGGTCGGCCGCCCGTGCAGGGTGGCCCCGAACGACTCGGCCGCGTCGGCGACCAGCAGCAGCCCGTGCCGGTCACAGATGGCCCGCAGCGCCGGGTAGTCGGCCGGGTGGCCGTACAGGTCGACGGCGAGCACGGCCCGGGTGCGGGGCCCGACGGCCGCGCGGACCCGCTCCGGGTCGACACACCAGGTGTCGGCGGAGACGTCCACGCAGACGGGTCGGGCGCCGCAGTAGCGCACCGCGTTCGCCGTGGCCACGTAGGTCAGCGCCGGCACGATCACCTCGTCGCCGGGGCCGACGCCCGCCGCCGCGAGGACGAGGTGCAACGCCACCGTCCCGTTGCTCGTCGCGACGGCGGTGGTCGCGCCCACCCGCTCGGCGAACTCCGCCTCGAACCGTTGCAGGTACGGCCCCTGCGACGAGATCCAGCCGCTGCGCACCGCGTCGAGGACGTACCGCTCCTCCAGCCCGGAGAGGCTGGGCCGGGCGACCGGGAACCGCTGCGTGCTCACCGGACGCCACCGGTGAGAGTGCCGGCGAAGGCCGACCGGGGCATCGGGCCGGGGCGGCCGGCGGCCACCCACTCCAGCAGCGCGACGTAGTCGCGGGCGGTGTCGGCCCAGGTGCGCCCGGCCAGTCGGGCGTTCGCCCGGCGGGACGCCTCGGCGTACCGGTCGCGGTCGCGCAGCACCCGGCGGATCGCGTCGGCGCACGAGCGCGGATTCTGCGCCTCGAACACGGCGGCCTCGCCGCCGGTGAACTCCAACTGCGCCAGCAACGGCTCGGCGTCGCTGCAGGCCACGGGGAGACCCCAACTGAACGCCTCCAGCATCGCCCCGCTGGCCGCCTCCCACCGCGACGGCACCACCACCGCGTCGGCCCGCGCGTAGAGCCGGTGCAGCTCGTCCAGCGGCACGAAGCCGGGGAACGACACCCGCCCGCGCAGGTCCGGGCGGGCGGCCCGGGCCAGCAGCCGGGACGCCTCCGGCTCGACCAGCGGGCCGGGGCAGACCAGCCGGCACTCCGGCAGCAGCGCCAGCGCCTCCAGCAGCGTGACGTGGTTCTTCAGGAGACCTGTCGAGGACGGGTAGACCAGCAGGCCCGGCTCGGGGTCGGCGAGCGACGGGTCCGGCGCGGCCTGGAGCGCCGGCGGCGGGATCATCGCGATCCGGTCGGCGGCCTCCGGAAACGCCGCCAGTGCCTGCCGGTACGGGTGCGGCCAACTGACCACCACGGCGGCGGCCCGCGCCACGTTCTCCCGCAGCATCGCCGCGAACCCGGGCGCCCGGAACTCGGGCAGCAGTTGCCGCAGGTCGTGCGCCACGACGACGGAGGCCCCGGAGCGCACCGGGATCAGGCCGCAGGGGAACAGGGTCACCCCGCCGTCGTCGGGCTGGACGGCGGCCCGGCGGCGGGCCGCGTTGAGCAGCCGCCGCACGGTGACCGACTCCTGCACCTGGCGCGGGAGCCAGCGGCGAAGCGCCTGGCCGTACCGGTTGCCCATCGGCAGGGAGACGTCGTGTTCGGTCCACCGGAGCCGCCGACCGGGCGCCTGCCGCCGCCACTCGTCGAGGGTCCCCCGGATCACGGCGACCCGGACGTCGTGGTCGGTGGCCTCGTCGAGCCCGTGCAGCAGGCCGTACGTGAACACCTCCACCCCGGCGGCGTGCCGGGGGCGGATGGGGGTGGCGTCGACGGTGATCCTCATCGGTCCACCCGCACCAGTCGTCCGGCGCGTTCGTCCTCCAGTAGTTGCCGGTCGGCGTCCACCATCACCCGGACCAGGTCGGCGAAGAGCGTCTTCGGCGCCCAGCCGAGGGCACGCCGGGCCCGGGAGTAGTCGCCGATGAGGGCGTCGACCTCGGCCGGCCGGAAGTAGCGGGGATCGATCGTCACGTGGTCGCGCCAGTCCAGCCCGACGTGGGCGAAGGCGGCCTCGACGAACTCGCGTACCGTGTGTCCCTCGCCGGTGGCCACCACGTAGTCCCCGGGCTGGTCCTGTTGCAGGGACAACCACATCGCCTCGACGTACTCCGGCGCGTAGCCCCAGTCCCGGACGGCGTCCAGGTTGCCCAGGTGCAGCTTGTCCTGGATGCCCGCCTCGATCCGGGCCACCGCCCGGGTGATCTTGCGGGTGACGAAGTTCTCGCCGCGCCGGGGGCTCTCGTGGTTGAACAGGATGCCGTTGGCGCAGTACATGCCGTACGACTCACGGTAGTTCACCGCCGACCAGTAGGCGTAGACCTTGGCGCAGGCGTACGGGCTGCGCGGGTGGAACGGGGTGTCCTCCCGCTGCGGGGGCGGGGTGGCGCCGAACATCTCCGACGACGACGCCTGGTAGAAGCGGCACCCGACGTCGGCGGCCCGGGCGGCCTCCAGCAGGCGCAGCGCCCCGAGCCCGGTGACGTCGGCGGTGTAGCCGGGGATGTCGAACGACACCCGGACGTGGCTCTGCGCGCCCAGGTTGTAGATCTCGTCCGGGGCGATGTCCCGGATCAGGTTGGTCAGCGAGGCCGGATCGGTGAGGTCGCTGTAGTGCAGGAAGAGCCGGGCGTCCGGGTGCCGCGGGTGGACGTCGATCCGGTCGACGCGTTCGGTGTTGAAGGTTGACGACCGACGTTTCAGCCCGTGCACCGTGTAGCCCTTGTCGAGCAGCAGCTCCGACAGATAGCTGCCGTCCTGCCCGGTGATGCCGGTGATGAGCGCTACTCGCGGCATGCTGACCTCTCGTGATCGGGACGAGGCCGACCGCAGCGAATCACCGAATCGGCCTGACCATGGCTTTCGTCCGTCTTTTATACCGTTGCGGAGAAGAGCGGTACGGCGTTTTCGCGTATCGAAAACATGAGAGGCGTCTTTGTGTGGCCATCGTAACCGGGTGAGCGGTCCGTCGTTATTAAGAAATGCGCCCGCCGGGTTGGCGGTCGAGCAGTTCCCGATCATGTTCCGCAGCCGGTCCGGAGGATTCCATGAGCGGCCGTGTCACCGCTGGTAGGGCCGGCGCGCCGGGCGTCCGACGGGATCGGTACCGGGTGCTGATCGTGGCCGACCGGTTCGAACCCGGTTACCGGGCGGGTGGCCCGGTGCGCTCGCTCCGACAGGTGATCGACGCGGCCGGCGCGGACATCGACGTCGCCATCGTCACCCGGGACCGGGATCTCGGCGACCTCGCCCCTTATCCCGGATTGTCGGGACGGTGGGTCGACCGGGAACGGGAAACGGTTTTCTACCTGAACGCGGCCAGTCCACGACAATGGTGGACGTTGACCCGGACGGCGCGGGCGGCGCAGTGGGACCTCCTCTACGTCAACAGCGTCTGGTCGCGACTGTCGATCGTCTTCGTTCTGGCGGCTCGAGTGGGTCTGCTGCGGACGAATTGCGTTCTGGTCGCTCCGCGGGGTGAGATGGGTTCGGGCGCGCTGGGCGTGAAGCGCATGCGGAAGAAGGTCTTCCTGGCGCTGTGGCGACATGTTCTGGGCGGGTCGCGGTTCCGGTGGCACGCCACCGCGCCGGCCGAGGCGGTTGACATCCGGCGGGCCTTTCCGGCGGCCCGGGCGCCGTTCGTCGTCGCCGCCGCCGGCCCGGAGCCGCAGGGACACCCGGAGGAGCCCGCGACGGACGGGCCGCCGCGCCTGGTTTTCGTCGGCCGGATCTCCCCGATGAAGAACCTCGACCTGGTGCTGGCCGCTCTCGCCGAGGTCCGGACCCCCGTCGTCCTGGACGTCTACGGCCCCGCCGACGACCCGGCCTACTGGCGGCGCTGCCGGAGGTTGTGGGCGGCGCTCCCCCCGCACGTGCGGGCGACCTGGCACGGACCGCTACTGCCCGACCAGGTAGCCGGGGCGTTCGCCCGTAGCCACGCCTTCGTCCTGCCGACCCGGGGTGAGAACTTCGGGCACGTGATCGGGGAGAGCCTCTCGGTGGGCTGCCCGGTCATCTGCTCCGACCGTACCCCCTGGACAGAGCTGCTGCGCTCCGGTGGGGGCGAGGTGCTGCCCGACGTCACGGTCGACGCCGTGCGCGCGGCGATCCAGCGGGTGGTCGACCGGAGCCCGGCCCAACGGCACGCCGCCCGGGTCGCCGCCGCGGCGGCGTACCGTGCGTGGCACGCCCGTGCGGGTGACACGCGCAGCCTCCTCGACCAGGTCCGGGAGGCTGCGCACGCCGGCTGAGCCGGCCCGGTGCGGCCCCTGCCCGCAAGCGCGGCCGACGGCCCCCCGCCGGGGCGCTGGCGTCCCGCGCGCCAGCCCCGCGGTCAGCCGGTCATCGCCGGGCTTGGCCCGGCCACCGCCGGCAGACCCCAGCCGAGCGCGGCCCGCCGCAGCTCACGCACCATCTCCGGCCAGGCGGGGGGCTCGTACCCGGTGACGGCCCGGAACGCGGCGGCCGAGAGCGACCGGTCGCACCGGAAGTCGTCCCACGGCTGGATCCGGCCGGGCCAGCCGTACTCGTCGGCGACGACGCGCAGCAGGTGGTACTTGGCGATCGGGGTCGCGGCCACGTGGTACAGACCGGTCAGGTCGGCGCGGGGAAGCACGACCGTCCGGAGCATCGTCGCGAACTCGGTGGTGGTCAGTCCGGAGTAGACGGCCCGGGTGAAACCGTTCACCGGGCCGGGCTGACCGAGGAACCAGTCGACAAGCGAACGCGCGCTGTTCAGCTCGTGTCCGACGATCGACGTGCGTAGGGTGAGCGCGGTGCCGCTGGTCGTCTCCCCGAGCAGCTTCGACCGACCGTAGAGGTCGTACGCGTCGGGGTCGTCCTGCTCGGTGTAGCCGCCCCGGTTCCCGGAGAAGACGCAGTCGGTGCTGATCTGGACGAGCCGGGCCCCACGGGCCGCGCACTCCCGCGCCAACCGGTGGGGCAGGAGGGCATTCACGGCGATGGTGGTGACGGCGTCGGCGACCTCGGGACGCTGCTTGATCACGCCGACACAGTTCACCACGACGTCCGGACGCAGGAGATCCAGCACCCGGCGCAGGGCGTCGTCGTCGGTCACGTCCACCCCGGTCACGACGTGTCGCGCCAGCGGTTCGGGCAAGCCGGCCCGCACGATGTCGGCGCTTCGGGCGCAGCCCCGGACGTCGAGCTCGGGCGCCTCGGTGAGCTGCCGCAGCAGCGTGTGGCCGAGCATCCCGGTGACGCCGAGGACCAGTATCCGTTGTCGGGTCATCGCGGACTCTCCTGTCCGTGGTGGCCGGAGTCGACGCTCACCCGCAGCCCGCCGACGCGGCCACCGGCTCCAGCCGCTGCCGTACCTCGGGCAGCGTCAGCAGCAGCGACATGATCTCCGGCACGGTCAGCCGGGTGGTGTTCTCGGAGGTGTAGTCGGCCCGGTGCTCCCGGGACGGGTCGCCCTCCTCGAAGTAGAGCGAGTAGTTGAGGTCGCGGCTGTCCACCCGGACCCGCAGGAAGCTGCCGAAGTCCTCGGCGCGGGCCAGCTCCTCGTGACTGGCCAGCGTCTCGAACATCTTCTCCCCGTGCCGCAGGCCGATGACATCGAACTTCGCCGGCACCTCGAACAGGTTGCACAGGGCGGTGGCGAGGTCCCCGATCGTGGAGGCCGGCGCCTTGCGGATGAAGATGTCGCCGGGTTGCCCGTGCTCGAAGGCGTGTTCGACCAGCTCCACCGAGTCGGCCAGCGACATGAGGAAACGGGTCATCGCCGGCTCGGTCACGGTCAGTGGGACGCCGTTGCGGATCTGTTCGATGAACAGCGGAATCACCGAGCCCCGTGAGCACATCACGTTGCCGTACCGGACCGAGCAGACCCGGGTACGGGCCCGGGGGTTGTTCCGGACGTGCGCCTGGGCCACCTTCTCCATCAGGCCCTTGGTCATGCCCATGGCGTTGATCGGGTACACGGCCTTGTCGGTGCTGAGGAACACCAGGGCCGACACGTCGTGGCGTTCGCAGGCGTCCACCACGTTCGCGCTGCCCAGCACGTTGGTGCGGACCGCCTCCAGCGGGAAGAACTCGCAGGACGGCACCTGTTTGAGCGCGGCGGCGTGGAAGACGTACTCGACGCCCCGGGTGGCCTTGGACACCGCGTCCCGGTCGCGGACGTCCCCGACGTAGAACCGGACCCGGTCGTCGCGGAGCCGGATCCGCATCGCCTCCTGCTTGGCCTCGTCCCTGCTGAGCACCCGCACCTCCCCGGCGCCGGCGTCGAGCAGCCGGGTGACCATCGTCTGGCCGAAGGATCCGGTGCCACCGGTGATCAGGACACACCGGTCCACAAGTGAGGTCGACACGCTTTCTCCTGTTCGGTCGGCCGCCCTTGGTGATAGGGCGCTTAGCTCTCAATGACAATAGCCCTCAATGATTGCTATAGCGGACAAATCGCCCTTTTGCTTACGTCCTGGAGATTCGTGAAGCAGAGACCATGCCCTGCTCAGCGGGCCGGCACGCCCTTGACCACCGCGCCGGGCGGGACGTCCCGGACCACACAGGCCCCCGCGCCCACGGTCGCGCCCCCGCCCACGGTGAGGCGCTGGAGCACCGCCGCCGTCGTCCCGACCAGCACCCCGTCGTCGAGTCGGCAGTGACCGGACACGGCCGCGAGCGGATTGACCGAGACGTGGTCGCCCAGCACGCTGTCGTGCCCGACCGCGCAGTTCTGGTTGAGATGCACGTGCCGGCCGAGGACCACGTTCGTCGTCACCCGGGCGCCGCCGAAGGCGATCAGGCCCTCACCGAAAACACAGTCCGGGCTGATATCCGCGTACGGATGGATCAGCGACGCCGCCGGCAGTCCGTACGGACGCAGGGTACGCTCCGTCGCCCGGCGTAGTCGCGGATCTCCCACGGCCAGGATCAGGTACGTGTCGGTGGACCGCCCGGTCAGCCACCTGGTGCCGCCGAGGAACGGCGCCGTCAGACGCTGGACCAGCTTCAGGTTCTCCTCGGTGGGATGGTCGTCCACGAACCCGAGGACCCGCCAGCGGCGTCGGGAGCCGGCCGCCCGGTTGACGGCGTCGACGATCCCGAACACTTCCCGCCCCAGACCACCGGCGCCCACTATGACCAGTTCGTCCATCGTGTCCCCCTGCTTGTCGAAGATGGCTGGCGTCGCCGATACCGGCTCCTGGTCGGCATCGGGGACGGCGCCGACCCGCTGCCGAACTCCGGCCCTGGTCAGGCCGACTCCAGCGTCAGGCCGCCGGACGCTTCGTCCAGCCGGACGGTGTCGAGGCCCACGGACCGCAACCAGTGCTCCAGGCTGACGATCAACCATGCCCTGGCCCACGGAAGCCGTCCGACCCGCCACCCGTGAAGCAGCTCGTCAACGGCCCCGGGAGCCAGGATCTGACGCACGGTGGCGGTCGGCGACTCGGTCGACCGCACCAGCGGCGCCAGCGGGCCGTGCCGCATCCAGCCGTCCATCGGCAGGGTGAAACCCTGCTTCCGGCGTCTCGCGATGGCGACCAACTCGCTGTCCCCCAAGCACCTGGCGAAACCGACCTTGCCCAGGCCCTGCTTCCGGTCGGCCGCGAGGACCAGCCGGGCGAAGGGCACGTCAACGTACGGCACCCGCAACTCGATCGACGACGCCATCGAGAAGGCGTCGGTGTCGGGCAGGAGGGTCGCCCCGAGATAGTGCTCGATCTCGTAGTGGGACAGGGCCAGCGCGGAGGTGTCGGTGCGTCCGCGACGGGGGCCCGGCGCCGGCGCGGACGCCCAGGGCGCCAGCGAGTCGACCGTGTCACGGTCGAGGATCTGCTGGGAAAGCGCCCCCAGGCCGGCGGCGTCCCGCGGGCCGTCGGGGCCGAGCAGTTCGGCCACCTTCTCGTGCCGCCACCGAACGGTGCGGGCGAGCAGCCGGGCCAGGAACAGCCGGTCGGTGACCTGGAGCAGCGGTAGCCGCCGGAGGGCACGGAAAACCGGATATCCACCGAGCACCTCGTCACCACCCAGACCGGAGACCGCCACCTTGATGCCACGCCGTGCGATAGCGTCGCTGACCACGAACGTGTTCAGCCCGTCGATCGTGGGCCGCTGCATGGCCGCGAAGTAACGGGCGACGGACTCCTCGTCCGGTCTGCTGGTCACGATCTCGTGCCGGTGACCGAACCGCCGCGCGACCCGGCGCGCTCCGTCCCCTTCGCCCATGGACCCGCCCTGGTCGACGGTCACGCAGGTGAGCCGATGGTCGATCTCCCGGCAGGCCCAGGCGATCGCCGCGGAATCCAGCCCCCAGGAGAGCAGCAGCGCCACGGGCACGTCGCTGAGCAGATGCGCCGACACGGACTCCAGACGCCCGACCGCGCCGAACCGGAGGTATCGGCGCAGCGCGGTGGCCCTGATCCTGGGCGTGGTCCGGAATGCGAGCAGCGGCCGGATCTCGGAGGCGAACACGATCGCGCCGTCCGCCGCCGTCGTCCAGCGCAGTGGTTTGACCCTGAAGGGATCCCGGGCCAGCGTGAGGGTGTGCCGACGTCGGTCGACGACCGCGGTCGCGTACATCCCACGCAGCTCACGGAACATCTCCACCCCGAGCCGGCTCCAGAGCTCTGGCAGGATCGCGCCGTCGCAACGCCCCGACGCGCCAAGTCGATGCCGACCGCGCAACTCCTGGTGGTTGTAGATCTCGCCGTTGAACACGACGGCGATCGTGCCGTCGGGACTCACGAACGGCTGCCTGCCTGCGTTGGTGAGGTCCACGAGGGCGAGCCGGGCCTGGCCGATCGCGACGTCCCCCGCCGAGCAGGTGTCGGCGCTGTCCGGCCCCCGGTGCCGCTGACGCGCGTTGAGGTCGGCGACCAGGGCCAGGTTCTCGTTCGGCGACCGCCCCGCCCGGACCACACCGCAGATCCCACACATCGTCGATTCCTTTCGACACCGGTCGGTCACCGGTGCACGGCTTGTCGTGCGATCGCGGGATGCTCGGTGGACAGTGCCCCTCCCGGTGACCCGAGGGCGGTGGCCACGACATCGTTGTATCGCGCGCCGGTGCCGTCGTCCGGCTTCCACGTTCACCTCGGTGGCCCACCGCGGGGTCACGTCGGTCCACGTGCCGGCCTGCCCTGGCCATCACGCCACCCGGCGCTTGCCAGAATATAGCCAATCAAGCCTTTTATCCCGAATGTCCACCTAGCCTCTTGGGAAAGAGTTCCTTCCCAGTCAGGAGTACGGGTGAGAGCGGAGAAGCTGGTCGTGATCGGCCAGGGATATGTGGGTCTTCCGTTGGCCATGCGAGCCGTCGAGGCGGGCCTGGACGTGACCGGCCTGGACACCGACTCGTACCGGGTCAAGCGGTTGGTCGCAGGCGAGTCGTTCGTGGAGGACGTTCCCGCGGACCGGCTGGGGCGCGCGTTGGGCAGCGGCCGGTACCACCCCACCACCGATTACGCCGACGCGGAGGGGTTCGACGTCTGTGTGATCACGGTGCCGACGCCGTTGCGCAACGGCGTCCCCGACCTGAGTCACGTGGAGCAGGCTGGCGTCGGCATCGGCCCGTACCTGCGCCCGGGCTGTCTGGTGGTGCTGGAGTCGACGACCTACCCGGGCACCACGGAGGAGCTGTTGCGTCCACTGCTGGAGTCGGTGAGCGGGCTGCGCAGCCCCGCCGACTTCCACCTGGGCTACAGCCCGGAACGGATCGACCCGGGCAATCCGGTCTGGCGGTTGGAGAACACCCCCAAGGTGATCTCGGGCGTCGACCCGGTCTCGTTGGAGCGGGCCGACACCTTCTACCGACGCCTGGTCGACCGCACCGTCCCGGTCGGGTCCACCCAGGTCGCCGAGCTGACCAAACTGATCGAGAACACCTTCCGACAGGTGAACATCGCTTTGATCAACGAGTTGACGATGCTCTCCCACGAACTCGGAATCGACGTGTGGCAGGCCATCGACGCCGCTGGGACGAAGCCGTTCGGGTTCATGCCGTTCCGGCCCGGGCCGGGAGTGGGCGGGCACTGTCTGCCGGTCGACCCTTGTTACCTTTCCTGGCAGGTCAAGCGCCGTCTCGGCCGGCAGTTCCGGTTCATCGAGCTGGCCAACGACGTCAACCACGAGATGCCGGCGCACGTGACGGCACGGATCATGGCCGGGCTCAACCGCAGCGGTCGTGCCGTCAACGGCGCCCGGCTGCTCCTGCTGGGCCTCTCCTACAAGAAGAACACCGGGGATCTGCGTGACTCCCCGGCGTTGGACGTGGCGCAACGGCTGTGCGGTCTCGGCGCGGACGTCCGTGCGGTGGAGCCGTACGCCGAGTCGCACCAGATCCCCACCGGGGTGCTGGTCGTGCCGCTTACCGAACAGGAGGTGCGCGCGGCGGACGCGGTGGTGGTGGTCACCGACCACGACGTCTTCGACTACGACCTGGTCGCCCGGCACGCCCGGTACGTCTTCGACGCCCGCGACCGGTGCGTCGGCCCGACGGTCGAACGCCTCTGAGCGCAAGCCTCCGGCCCCGCCTCCGGTTGTTGCCGAGGGCGGGGCCGATGGTGGCTTCGGCGAGCCGGGGCGGTCACCTGATCAGTACGGCCCGGACGGTGTGGACCAGGATCCGCAGGTCCCCCAGGAAGCTGCGGGTCTCGACGTACCGCAGGTACATCTCGACCTTCCGGGGCAGCACGACGGAGAGGTAGTACTCCTCCGGTCGGGCCACGGCGGCCAGCTCGGCGGACTCGTTCCGGTAGGTGATGGCGGCGGGGTCGGTGATCCCGGGCCGGACCGACAGGATCCGACGACGGGCCGGCGGCGGCCAGGACGCCACGTAGCGGCGGACCTCGGGGCGGGGCCCGACCAGGCTCATGTGCCCCACCAGCACGTCGTAGAACTGGGGAAGCTCGTCCAGTTTGCTACCACGCAGGAAGCGGCCGACCCTGGTGATCCGGTCGTCGTTGTCCGAGGTGACCGCGGCGCCCGGGGCCACCCGCATGGTGCGGAACTTGTGGATCCGGAAGGGCCGGCCGTGCCGACCGGCCCGCTCCTGACGGAACAGCGCCGGACCGCCGTCCTCCAACCGGACGGCGAGAGCGATCAGCAGCAGCAGCGGGGAACAGAGCAGCAGCGCCACCGCCGCGACCGCGACGTCGAAGACACGTTTGGTCACTGCAACACCTTCTGCACGGTACGGATCACGAGCGTGACCTGCTCGTCGGTCATCGCCGAGTAGAGCGGCAGGCTGACCACCCGCTCGAACTCCCGGCTGGCCACCGGGAACATCTCGTCGGTGAGCCAGTAGCGGGTGCGCCAGTGGGTGTGCCGGTGCAGTGGGATGAAGTGCACGCTGCACGCCACGCCCAGGTGGGCCAGTTCGGCGATGAACTCGTCGCGTCCGACCGGGGCCCCGGGGCGGAGCCGGGCCACGAACAGGTGCCAGGCGTGCTGGTCCCCGTCGGCGGCCGGCAGGGGCAGATCGAGCGGCAGCGACGCGAACGCCTCCCGGTAGTGCCCGGCGATCTCCTCGCGGCGTCGTCGCATCGTCTCGGCCCGGTCGAGTTGCGCCAGGCCGAGGGCGGCGGCGGGGTCGGTGAGGTTGTACTTGTAGCCGGCGTCGACGACGTCGTAGTGCCAGGCCGGGCGGGGGCTGCGGTACCTGTCGAAGCCGTCCCGGTCGAAGCCGTGCAGCCGCATGACGCGGGCCCGGCGGGCCAGCTCCGGGTTCCGGGTGACCAGCATCCCGCCGTCTCCGGTGGTGATGGTCTTGGTGGCGTAGAAGCTGAACACCGTGGCGGCGCTCGCCCCCGCGCCGATCGGCACCCCGGCGCTGGCCGCCGGAAAGGCGTGCGCGGCGTCCTCCACCACGACGAGCCCGTGGGCATGGGCGAACCCGGCCAGGGCGGCGGCGTCGACCGGCCGGCCGGCGAAGTGTACGGGCAGGACCGCGGCGGTGCGGTCGGTGACCTTCCGGGCGGCGTCGGCGAGGTCGATGGTGAGCGTCTCGGGCTCGACGTCGACCAGCACCGGCGTCGCGCCGACGTGGACGACGACCTCGGCGGTGGCGGTGAACGTCCAGGTCGGCACGAGCACCTCCGCGCCGGGGCCGATGCCGAGCGCCTCCAGCGCCAGGTGCAGGCCGGCGGTCGCGGAGTTCACCGCCACCGCGGTGACGTCCGCGCCGCAATGTCGGGCGAAGCGCCGCTCGAACTCCTGCACCAGCGGACCGCTGGAGAGCCACCCGGACCGGAGCGCCGACGTGACCGCGTCGATCTCACCCGGCCCGATGTCCGGCAGGGCGAACGGAAGGAATCGGTCGGACACGCGGACCTCCTTGCTCCAGAATTGGGTAGTTTCTCCCTAACTGCCGTTGGTCAGGATAATCTGTTCATGTGGCTTTAGTGTCTAAAGTGTGGATTGCCGGATTAGTTCCGGGCGCGTTCTCGTCAGCGGAGTGGAGCCAGCCACATGCACGTAGGTCTGCTCACCCAGTGGTTCGACCCCGAGCCGGGGCCGGCCGCGCTCGCCGGGATGCTCGCCCGTGGCCTGGTCGGCCGGGGCCACGACGTCCGGGTGCTCACCGGATTCCCCAACTACCCCGGCGGGCGGCTGGCCCCCGGCTACCGGATCAGCCGCCGGTTGGACGAGACCCGGGACGGGGTGCGGGTCCGCCGGGTCGCCCTCTACCCCAGCCACGACCGGTCCGCGCCCCGACGGCTGGCGAACTACGGCTCCTTCGCCGCGTCGGCGCTCGCCTCCGGCGCCGACGTGTTCCGGGGGCTCGACGTGCTCTGGGTGTGCAACTCGCCGATCACGGTGGCCCTGCCGATGTGGTACGCCCGCTACGTCCACCGGGTGCCGGTGCTGCTGCACGTGCTGGACGTCTGGCCGGACAGCGCGGCGGCGAGCGGCTTCCTCGGTGGCGGGCCGGTGTCGCGGGTCGCCGAGCGGGGCATGACCGGCTGGTGCGCCGCGATGTACCGCAGCGCCGCCCGGGTGGCACACGTCTCGCCCGGCGCAGGTGAGCTGCTGGCCCGCCGCGGGGTGCCGGCCGGGAAGCTGGTGCACATTCCCCTGTGGGCGGACGAGACCCCGCCGGCCCGCCCCGCCGAGCTACGGACGGAGCTGGGCGTCCGGGACGACCAGGTGGTCCTGGTGTACGCGGGCGCGCTCGGCGAGGCGCAGGGACTCGACCCGCTGATCGACGCGGTCGCCCGCGTCGACGATCCCCGGTTGGTGTGCCTGATCGCCGGCTCCGGCACCGCCGGGGAGCGGCTGCGGCAGCGGGCGGCGACGGCCGGTTCCACCCGGATCCGGTTCCTCGGACAGGTGCCCCGGGAACGGATGCCGGCGGTGCTGGCCGCCGGCGACGCCCACTACGTGAGTCTGCGGCCCGGTGGCATGTCCGCGTACACCATGCCGAGCAAGATCCAGACGATTCTCGCCGCCGGGCGGGCCCTGCTGGTCGCGGCGGAGGGGGACGCCGCCACCGTCGCCCGGGACAGCGGCGCGGGGATCACCGCCCGCCCGGGGGACGTGGACTCGATCGCCCAGGCCCTCCGCGAGATCTGTGAGCTGGGCCGGGAGAAGCTCGACCTGCTCGGGCGGGCCGGCCGTACCTACTACGACAGGCGCCTCTCCCTGGCCACCGGCGTCGAGCGGGTCGAGCGGGCGCTGTACGAGGCAGCGGAGACCGGAAGGCGACGATGACCGAGCCAGTCCTGACCGCCACCGTGGCCACGCTCCGTCCCACGGACGTGCCGGCCGCGGCGGCGCTGCACAGCCGGGCGTTCCCCGGGTTCTTCCTGTCCAGCCTGGGTGAGCCGTTCCTGCGGGAGTTCTACGCCGGGTTCGCCCACGACCCCGACGCGGTGACCGTCGTCTCCCGGGACGGGACCGGTCGGCTCGTCGGCGTCGTCGTCGGCACGGTCGCGCCGGACCGGTTCTACCGGCGGCTGCTGCGCCGCCGTGGCCCGTGGCTGGCCCGTGCGGTCGTCGGGCGGGCGCTGCGGGATCCGCGCGCCGCGTGGCGACTCCTGCGCGGCCTCACCCACCGGGGCGCGGTGCCGGTCGCGGCGCACGGGGCGCTGCTGGCGTCCATCTGCGTGGACCCGACGGCCGGGCAGGCCGGACACGGCAGGTTGCTGATCGAGCGGTGGTGGCGCGCGGCGTGCGAACACGGCGCGACCAGCGCCTACCTGACCACGGACGCCGACGACAACGACCGGGTGAACCGCTTCTACCGGCGGGCGGGCTGGACCCTGGCCGGTGCCTACGTCACCCGGGAGGGGCGGCGGATGAACTGTTACACGCTGGTCAGCTCCAGTCGTCGCCGGCCGCCAGCCGCTGGCTGAGCAGCGCCGCCAGCGGCATGGACTCGCCGTCCCGGCCACCCCGGCCGATCACCAGCGGGGGCGGGGACGGCGGCGGGGTCGCGCCGAACAACCGGGAGCGCACGCCGGGCGGCACGGACAGCAGATAGAACCGGCCCCGGGTGTCGACCGCCCGGGTGCGGGCCCGGTCGACGTACCACCCGGTCAGCCCGGTGCGGTAACGGCCGCGACCGTCGTAGGACACCGCGGTGAGCCGGGTGGTCCGCAGACCGCGCCGGGTGGCCTCGGCCGCGAAGCCGGCGACCAGCTCGGCCGCCGTCGCCTGCTCGGCGGCGCGGGCCCGGGCGTCCGCCTCGGCGTGCGCCCGCACCGCGTGCCGCTGCTGCTCCCGCCAGTCCCGCCCGTCGTCCGCGTCCACCCCGCCACGGTACGCCCGGCCCGGCGCCGGCCCCGGCCGGGCCGCTCAGGCCAGGCCGGCGCGGCGCAGGGCCTCGGCCATCTCGCTGTTCGCCGGGGCGGCCGCGGGCCGCCCGGACCGCTGCGGGCCGCCGCCACGCGCGCCACCCCGGTCGCCGCGCGACGTCCGGCCGTCGTCCCCCCGCGCCGCGCCGCCGCCCTGCCCGCCACGCGGGTCGCCGCCCTGCCCGCCGCGCGGACTGCTGCCCTGTCCGCCACGCGGGTCGCCGTCCTGTCCGCCGCGCGGACTGCTGCCCTGTCCGCCACGCGGGTTGCCGCCCTGTCCGCCGCGCGGACTGCCGCCCGGCGCGGACCGCCGGCCGCCGTCGCCCGGCGCCCGGCCACCGGCGCCGGCCGGGGACTCGTCCTCCAGCCGCAGGGTCAACGAGATGCGCTTGCGCGGCACGTCCACGTCGAGCACCTTGACCCGGACCACGTCGCCGGACTTCACCACCTCGCGGGGATCCCTGACGAAGGTGCGCGACATCGCCGACACGTGCACCAGCCCGTCCTGGTGCACGCCGACGTCGACGAACGCGCCGAACGCCGCCACGTTGGTAACCACGCCCTCCAGGACCATGCCCGGGGCCAGGTCGCCGATCTTCTCCACGCCCTCGACGAACGTCGCCGTCCGGAACTCCGGACGCGGGTCACGGCCGGGCTTCTCCAGCTCGGCGAGGATGTCGGTGACGGTGGGCAGTCCGAAGGTGTCGTCGACGAAGTCGGTGGCCCGCAGCCCGCGCAGGATGGCGCTGCGCCCGATCAGCGACCGGACGTCGGAGCCGGTGTGCGCGAGGATCCGCCGCACCACCGGGTACGACTCCGGGTGCACGCTGGAGGAGTCGAGCGGGTCGTCGCCGCCGGGGATGCGCAGGAAGCCGGCGCACTGCTCGAACGCCTTCGGCCCGAGCCGGGCCACCTTCTTCAGCTCGCCCCGGGTGCGGAACGGCCCGTTGGCGTCGCGGTGCAGGACGATGTTCTCCGCCAGCCCCGCCCCGATGCCGGACACCCGGGTCAGCAGCGGCGCGGAGGCGGTGTTGACGTCCACCCCGACCGCGTTCACGCAGTCCTCCACCACCGCGTCCAGCGACCGGGACAGCTTCAGCTCGGACAGGTCGTGCTGGTACTGCCCGACCCCGATCGACCGTGGGTCGATCTTCACCAGCTCGGCGAGCGGATCCTGGAGGCGGCGGGCGATGGAGACCGCGCCACGCAGCGACACGTCCAGGTCGGGCAGCTCCTGCGAGGCGTACGCGGACGCGGAGTAGACCGACGCGCCGGCCTCGGACACCATCACCTTGGTCAGCGTCAGCTCCGGATGCCGCTTGATCAGGTCAGCGGCGAGCTTGTCGGTCTCCCGGCTGGCGGTGCCGTTGCCGATGGCGACCAGCTCGACGCCGTGCGCGGCGGCCAGCCTGGCGAGGGTGGCGACCGACTCGTCCCACCGCCGGCGCGGCTCGTGCGGATAGATCGTGTCGGTGGCGACCACCTTGCCGGTGCCGTCGACCACCGCCACCTTGACGCCGGTGCGCAGCCCCGGGTCCAGCCCCATGGTGGGGCGGGCGCCGGCCGGCGCGGCGAGCAGCAGATCCCGCAGGTTCGTCGCGAAGACCCGGACGGCCTCCTCCTCGGCCGCCTGCCACAACCGCGTCCGCAGGTCCGCGCCGAGATGGATCAGGATCCGGGTACGCCAGGCCCAGCGCACCGTGTCGGCCAGCCACCGGTCGGCCGGGCGGCCCCGGTCGTGCACGCCGAACCGGCCGGCGATGGCCGCCTCGTACCGGGTGGGGCCGGCGGCCACGGCGTCGGCGTCGCCGTCGGCCTCCGGGTCCATGGTCAGGTCGAGGACGCCCTCCTTCTCGCCGCGGAGCATCGCCAGGATGCGGTGCGAGGGCAGCTTCGGGTACGGCTCGGCGAAGTCGAAGTAGTCGGCGAACTTCGCGCCGGCCGTCTCCTGGCCTTCGCGTACCCGGGAGACCAGTCGGCCCCGCGACCACATCTGCTCGCGCAGCGTGCCGATCAGGTCGGCGTCCTCGGCGAACCGCTCGATCAGGATGGCCCGCGCCCCCTCCAGGGCGGCGGCCGGGTCGGCCACGCCCTTGTCCGGGTCGACGAACCCGGCGGCCCGCTCCCGGGGGTCCCGCGTCGGGTCGGTCAGCAGCGCGTCCGCCAGCGGCGCCAGTCCGGCCTCGCGGGCGATCTGCGCCCGGGTCCGCCGTTTCGGCTTGTACGGCAGGTAGATGTCCTCCAGCCGGGCCTTGGAGTCGGCCGCCATGATCTGCGCTTCCAGGGCGTCGTCGAGCTTGCCCTGCCCCCGGACCGACTCCAGGATGGCGGCCCGCCGCTCGTCCAGCTCCCGCAGGTAGCGCAGCCGCTCCTCCAGGGTGCGCAACTGGGCGTCGTCGAGGGCGCCGGTGGCCTCCTTGCGGTAACGGGCGACGAACGGCACGGTCGCCCCGCCGTCGAGCAGCTCCACGGCCGCGCGTACCTGACGTTCGGTGACGCCGATCTCCTCGGCGATCCGCTGATGAACGGACTGACTCACTCTTTGATCCGCCTTCTCCGGTGGGTTCCGTCCTGCATTGTGCCGTCCCGGCCCGTCTGCATTGTGCCGTCCCCGGCCCGGTCCCGTCGCCCGCCGGGCTGCGCTAGCGTGGCGATCATGGAACTACCTGCGGACGCGCGGGCCCGGCGCCTCTTCGGCGGCAGCGCCCGCGCCCTCGGCGACCTCGCGGCCAGCCCGTTCCGTGCCGACCGGGACCGGATCGTCGGCTCACCGTTCTTCACCCGGCTGGGCGGCGTCACCCAGGTCGTCAGCCCCGGCGGCTCCGGGCTGCTGGTGCACAACCGGCTCACCCACAGCCTCAAGGTCGCCCAGGTGGCCCGGGCCATCGCCGAACGGCTCACCGCCGACGACCGCTACCGGGACCTGCTGGAGAAGCTGGGCGGCTGCGACCCGGACGTGGTGGAGGCCGCCGCGCTCGCCCACGACCTCGGGCATCCGCCGTTCGGGCACCTGGGGGAGCGGGTGCTGGACCGGTTGGCCCGGCGTCGGCTCGGGCTCGCCGACGGGTTCGAGGGCAACGCCCAGTCGTACCGGATCGTCACCTCCACCGAGATCGGCGGCGCGGCGACCACCGGCCTCGACCTGACCGCGGCGGTCCGCGCGGCGATGCTGAAGTACCCGTGGACCCGGCTGGACCACCCCGACCCGCACCCCCGGCACCTGACGCCGGCGCCCCGGGGCGCCGCCGCCCCACCGGACGACCCGGAGAGCGGGTCGTTGAAGTTCGGCGCGTACGGCACCGAGCTGACCGACCTGCGGCAGGCCCGCGCCCCGTTCGCCGGCCGGATCGCCGACTGGCAGCAGACCCCGGAGGCGTCCATCATGGACACCGCCGACGACATCGCCTACGCCATCCACGACGTGGAGGACTTCCACCGGGTCGGCGTGCTCCAGCAGGGCGCGGTGGCCGCCGAGCTGACGGCCTGGCAGCGCGAGCACGGGCACTACCGGTCGGTCACCGACGCCGCCCTGGTCAGCACCGCCCGCCGGCCGGGCGCGGCCATCGAGAGGCTGCGCCGGCAACTGCACCGCAAGGACGCCTGGATCACCGACGACGAGGCGTTCGCCGCCGCCGTCGAACACGTCCGGGGGGAGCTGGTCGAGGGGCTGCTCGCCACGCCGTTCGACGGGTCGATCGAGGCGGAACAGTACGTGGCCCGGTTCTCGGCCCGCTGGACCACCCGGTTCGTGGACGCCATCGGCGTGGTCGAGCAGCCGTCGGTGCGCTCCGGGCACGTGGCGCTCGCCCCGGCGCAGTGGCACGAGGTGCAGGTGCTCAAGTTCGTCCACCACCGGTTCGTGCTGGCCCGCCCCGACCTGGCGCTGCACCAGCGGGGCCAGGCCCGACTGCTGGGCACGCTGGTCGAGGCGCTCTGGGAGTGGCTGCTCGACCCGGAGGAGGAGTCCCGGCTGCCCCGCCGGCTGCACGACCTGGTCGCGCTGGCCGAGGCGGAGCTGCACCCGCGTACCCCGGACCGGCTGGCGCGGGCCCGGGGCCGGGCCATCGTCGACTTCGTGGCGCTGCTCACCGACTCGCAGGCGGTGGCGATGCTGGACGCGCTCTCCGGCCGCTCCGGCGCCCTCTGGACCGACGCTTTCGTCCTCTGAGGGGTGGCGCGACGGAGGGCGGTCTCCGGGGCTCGGCCGGCGGCGCGGCGGAGGCTCAGGCGACGTGGTCCCACCAGGCGTCGACCGGGGGCGGGGCGTCCACCGTCACCCGCTCGCCCGGGCGGGGCACGGCGATCCGGACGCCCCGGGCCTTGGCTTCCAGAGCCGGTTCACCGGCTCGGCCCAGTCGTGCAGCGCCAGGTTGAAGGTGGCCCAGTGCACCGGCAGCAGCAGCCCGCCGCGCAGGTCGAGGTGGGCGGCGACCGCCTCCTCCGGGAACATGTGGATGTTGGGCCAGGCCCGGTCGTACGCGCCGATCTGCATCAGCGTCACGTCGAACGGCCCGTGCGCCGCGCCGATCTCGGCGTACCCGTCGAAGTAGCCGGAGTCGCCGGTGTAGAAGACCCGGCGGCGTGCCCCGGCCACCACCCAGGAGCCCCAGAGCGTGCCGTCGCGGCGCAGCCCGCGCCCGGAGAAGTGCTGGGCGGCGGTGGCGGTGACGGTCAGGCCCGCGACCCGGTGGCTCTCCGCCCAGTCCAGCTCGACGATCCGCTCCGCCGGCACCCCCCACCGGTCCAGGTGCGCGCCGACGCCCAGCGGCACCAGGAACGGCGCGGTCTGGGCGTCCCGCAGGGCCCGCACGGTCGCCATGTCCAGGTGGTCGTAGTGGTCGTGGGAGATCAGGATCGCGTCCACCGGGGGCAGCTCGTCGAGGCGTGCCGGCGGGGCGTGCAGCCGCCGCGGGCCGACCACGTGGGACGGGGAGCAGCGGTCGCTCCACACCGGGTCGACCAGCACCCGCGAGCCCTCGATCTCGATCAGCGCGGAGGCGTGGCCGTACCAGACCACGCTGAGCTCCCGGTCGGCGTCGGTGACGGTGGGGGTGGGCCGGACCAGCGGCACCGGCCGGACCGGCCGGCGTCGCTGCTGGCCGAAGAGCAGCTCGCGGAGCAGGTTCCGGCCCGGCTCGACGGCGATCGTGGTGCGGGTGTCGGCGGGATTGTGGAAGGTCCCGTCGTGGAACCGGGGCGAGCGGTGGGCCCGCTCGGCGCGCGCCCCGGCCAGCCGGCCGCCGAGCGCGGCCGGCACGTCGCGGGCCGCCCAGGCCAGCCCGGCCAGGGCCGCCAGGCCGAGCGCGCCGGCCACCTGCCCGCCGCTGATCCGCCGTGCCCGTGCCGCCGGTCGCGTCATTCCCGTCCCCCTCGTCGTCGGATGATCGCCGCCTGGCAACCGTAGCGCCGTGGCGGGCCACGCCGGCCGGGGGAGGGGTGGCCGGGCCCCGGCCGGGTGGCGGAGTCGGTCAGCCGCCGTTGCTCGGGCGCTGGGCGGGCGCCCGGTGGGTGGCCCCGACGCCGGTCAGCCCGTCCACCGCGGTCAGGAAGCTGCGGCCCATCGCCGCGCGGGCCGCGACCGCCGGGTGGGTCGCCCCGTAGTTGCCCGCGTCGGACTGCCCGGCGGAGAAGGTGGCGTACGTCAGCACCGGCGCGCCGGCCCGGTCGAAGATCACCCCGGCCTCGCCTCGGGCGTCGGCGTACCAGCCGCCCTTGGTGGCGATCCGGGCCCGCTCGGCGGACGACATGGTGCGCCGGACGCCGTCGGTGTAGGCGATCGGGGCGCGGAGCTGCTGCAACAGGAACGCGGTGGAGGACGCCGAGAGCAGCGTGCCGGCGACCAGCGCCCGGAGCATGTTGTGGGTCTCCCGGGGGGTGCTGGTGCCGAGGTAGAAACGGTTCGGGTTGGCCACCGGCTGGACCTGGGTGTTCGGGTAGCCCTTGGCGACCAGGATGGTGTTCAGCTCGGCGGCCGGGCAGACCAGCCCGCACAGCCGGACGGCGGTGTCGTCGGAGACGGTGAGCAGGGCGGCCAGCGCGTGCCCGAGGGTGACCGAGCTGGGGTACGCCCCGTCGAGGCTGAAGATGCCGTCGCCGCCGGGAATGACGATCGAGGCGGTGACGTCGACCTTCTGGGCGAGCGTGAGCAGCCCCCGGTCGACCTTGTCGAGCACCGCCACCGCGACGGCGATCTTGTTGACGCTGTACGCCTCGAGCTTGAGGTCGGGCTCGTCGGAGACGGCCACCACCGGCGAGCCCGTCGCCCCGGCCACGCTGACGTACGCCTGCCAGGCCCCGCCGGCCTCGGCGATGCGCTGCTGGTAGGCGGCGGACACCTGGGCGGCGGCCTGGGCGGGGGTGCTGGCGCTCGGCTGCACGACGCGCTCCTTCCCCGCCGCCGCGGCCGGCGTGCCCGTGCCGAGCACGGTGCCGGCGGTGGCGGCGGTGCCGATGCCGAGCGCGGTCCTGCGGTTCACCCTGACGGTCATGCGTTTCTCCTCATCCCCCGAGTGTGGAGTGCTCCTCCGGTCACTCTAGGCGAAGAGATCGACGTCGGTTGTCCCGTCCGAGCCGGGCGCGGAGCGCGCCGACCGGGTCGGGACGCCAGCCGCCGCGGACCGCCTCGCCGGCCGGGTTCGGGGCGAACACCACCCCGGGGTGCGGTGGCGTCGGTCGACGGCTCAGCCCGGCCAGCCGCATCAGCGGCCCGACCAGCACGTCGTAGAGGCCGGGCAGCGCGGTGAACCCGAACCGCATCACCAGGTTCGCCGAGCCCACCGTGACCTCCCGGCGGGGCCGGTCGGCGCACGCCACGATCGCCCGGGCCACCCGCTGCGGGGTGGCGACCGGGGGTGGCGGCCGACCGGCCCGGCCGAGGTAGTTCGCCGCCTGCTGGTAGACCGGGGTGTCCACGCTGCCCGGACTGACCAGGCAGACGTGCAGGCCCGGGGTGTCCCGGCACTCCTGCTGGAGCGCCCGGACCAGGCCGCGCAGCCCCCACTTGCTGGCCACGTAGCCGCTCATGTAGGGCGCGGTGACCTGCCCGAGCACCGAGCCGGTGAAGATCAGGGCGCCGCCGCCGGCGGCCCGGAAGTGCCGCAGCGCGGCCCGGGCCACCCCGGCCGCGCCGAGCAGGCCGGTGCGGACCACCTGGTCGAACACCTCGGCCGGCACCTCGTCGAACCTTCCGTACGCCATCACCGCCGCGCTGTGCGCCCAGACGTCGAGGCGGCCGTGCCGGTCCAGCGTGGCCCGGGCGAGCGCGTCGACCGCCCCCGGCTCGGTGACGTCGGTGACGCGGACCTCGACCGTGGCCGCTCCGGCCGCCGCGCACTCGGCGCGTACCTCGGCGAGGGTCCGCGGCGCGCGGGCGGCGAGGACCAGGTGGTCACCGCGCGCGGCGAACGCGTGCGCGGTCGCCCGGCCCACGCCGCTGGTCGCGCCGGTGACCACCACCACCCGGGTCACGGAGCGAGTACGACCTTGACGCAGCCGTCCTCCTTCTTCTGGAACATCTCGTACGCCTTCGGCGCGTCGGTCAACGGCAGCCGGTGGGTGCGCAGGTCCTCCACGCCGAGCGGGTCGTCGTCGCCGGCCAGCAGCGGCTGGATCTCGTCGGTCCAGCGCCGTACGTGGCACTGGCCCATCCGCAGTTGGATGCCCCGGTCGAACATCTCCATCAGCGGCAGCGGGTCCACCTCGCCGCCGTACACGCCGGAGATCGAGACGGTGCCGCCCCGGCGGACCGCCTTGAGCGCGGCCTTGAGCGCGACGAGCCGGTCCACCCCGACCTTGTCGATCATGGGCTGGGCGAGCTTGTCGGGCAGCAGCCCCGCGGCGGCCTGGGCGAGCTTGCCGGAGGTGGAGCCGTGCGCCTCCATGCCGACCGCCTCGATCACCGCGTCCGGGCCGCGTCCGTCGACCAGGTCGATCAGCGCCCCCGGCACGTCGTCGAGCTGGCTGACGTCGAGGGTCTCGATGCCGTGCCGGCGGGCCATCTCCAGCCGCTCCGGCACCAGGTCCAGCCCGATCACCCGGTCCGCGCCGAGGTGCCGGCCGATCCGGGCGCAGAACTGCCCGACCGGGCCGAGCCCGAACACGGCCAGGGTGCCGCCGCGCGGGGTGTCGGCGTACTTCACCGCCTGCCAGGCGGTGGGCAGGATGTCGGACAGGTAGAGGTAGCGCTCGTCCGCGCCGGTGTCCGGGACCTTGATCGGCCCGAACTGGGCGTGCGGCACCCGCAGGTACTCGGCCTGCCCGCCGGGCACCGAGCCGTACAGCGAGGTGTAGCCGAACAGCGACGCGCCCTTGCCCTCGGCGGTGACCTGGGTGGTCTCGCACTGCGCGTAGAGCTGCCGCTGGCACATCCAGCAGGAGCCGCAGGAGATGTTGAACGGCACCACCACCCGGTCGCCCGGCTTGAGCCGGGTCACCCCGGCGCCGACCTCCTCGACCACGCCCATCGGCTCGTGGCCGAGGATGTCACCAGGCTTCAGGTACGGCCCGAGCACCTCGTACAGGTGCAGGTCGGAGCCGCAGATCGCGGTCGAGGTGATCCGGACGATCGCGTCGGTCGGGTCCTCGATGCGGGGATCGGGCACCTCCTCCACCCGGACGTCCCGTTTGCCCTGCCAGGTCAGTGCCTTCATGTCGTCCGCCTTCCCGAGTGCCGTCGCCCTGTGTGCTACCCCGCCAGGGGACGTTGAACCGGACGACGGTCGGGTCGGCCGACGGGACGCGCCGACCCTCAGGCGCCGGGGACGTTGTCGCCGCGTCTGGTGGTGGCGGCCAGGTAGTCGCGGTTGAGTCGGCCGATGGTGGTCAGCGGGATGCCCTTCGGACAGACCGCCGTGCACTCGCCGACGTTGGTGCAGCCGCCGAAGCCGGCCTCGTCGTGCGCGTCGACCATGCCGAGCACCCGGGTGTGCCGCTCCGGCTGCCCCTGCGGCAGCAGCGAGAGCTGGGTG
Source organism: Micromonospora sp. WMMD882 (assembly GCF_027497255.1). Taxonomy (NCBI): domain Bacteria; kingdom Bacillati; phylum Actinomycetota; class Actinomycetes; order Micromonosporales; family Micromonosporaceae; genus Micromonospora; species Micromonospora sp. WMMD882. Next base: position 2,379,929 of record NZ_CP114903.1, on the reverse strand, counting down.
ACCTTGGCGGCGGTGAACAGCATCGCCGAGCCGTTCGGGCAGGCGGCCACGCACGCGCCGCAGCCGATGCAGGCCGCCGAGGTGAAGGCGGCGTCCGCGTCGGCCTTGGCGACCGGGGTGGCGTGCGCCTCGGGCGCGCTGCCGGTCGGCGCGGTGACGTACCCGCCGGCGGCGATGATCCGGTCGAACGCGCCCCGGTCCACGACCAGGTCCTTGACCACCGGGAAGGCGCGGGCCCGCCACGGCTCGATGTCGATCGTCCCGCCGTCGGTGAAGTGCCGCATGTGCAGTTGGCAGGCGGTGGTGCCGCGCTGCGGACCGTGCGCGGCGCCGTTGATGACCATGCCGCAGGCCCCGCAGATACCTTCCCGGCAGTCGTGGTCGAAGGCGACGGGCTCCTCGCCGGCCAGGATCAGCCGCTCGTTGAGCACGTCGAGCATCTCCAGGAAGGACATGTCGGGGGAGACGTCCTCGACCGGGTACGTCACCATCCGGCCCTTGTCGTCCGGGCCGTTCTGCCGCCAGATGCGCAGGGTCAGGTTCACTTGTAACTCCGCTGCGTGGGGTGGACGTACTCGAAGGTCAGGTCTTCCTTGTGCAGCACGGCCGGCTGCCCGGCGGCGGTGAACTCCCACGCCGCCACGTACGCGAACCGGTCGTCGTCGCGCTGCGCCTCGCCGTCGGGGGTCTGGTGCTCGGTCCGGAAGTGGCCGCCGCAGGACTCCTCCCGGTGCAGGGCGTCGACGCACATCAACTCGGCCAGCTCGAAGAAGTCGGCGACCCGGCCGGCCTTCTCCAGGGACTGGTTGAGGCCCTCGCCGCCGCCGGGCACCCGGACCCGTCGCCAGAACTGCTCACGCAGCGCCCGGATCTCGTCGATGGCCTTGCGCAGCCCGGCCGCGGAGCGTTCCATGCCGCAGTGCTCCCACATGATCTGGCCCAGCTCGCGGTGGAACGAGTCGACGGTCCGGTCGCCGTCGACGGCGAGCAGCCGCCCGAGCCGGTCGGCCACGTTGCGGCGGGCCTCCCGGGCCGCCGGGTGGCTGGCGTCGATCGGCGCGAACGGGCCGGCGGCCAGGTAGTCGGCGATGGTGTTGGGCAGCACGAAGTACCCGTCGGCGAGCCCCTGCATCAGCGCGGACGCGCCGAGCCGGTTCGCCCCGTGGTCGGAGAAGTTGGCCTCGCCGATCACGAACAGCCCGGGGACGGTGGACTGGAGGTCGTAGTCGACCCAGAGCCCGCCCATCGTGTAGTGCACCGCCGGGTAGATCCGCATCGGCGTCCGGTACGGGTCCTCGCCGGTGATCCGCTCGTACATCTCGAAGAGGTTGCCGTACCGCTCCTCGATGGCCGGGCGGCCGAGCCGGCCGATCGCGTCGGCGAAGTCCAGGTAGACGCCGAGCCCGGTCGGGCCGACGCCGCGCCCGGAGTCGCAGATGTTCTTGGCGGCCCGGGAGGCGATGTCCCGGGGGACCAGGTTGCCGAAGGACGGGTACATCCGTTCCAGGTAGTAGTCCCGTTCGTCCTCGGGGATGTCGCCGGGGGCCCGGTCGTCGCCGGCGGTCGCCGGCACCCAGACCCGGCCGTCGTTGCGCAGCGACTCGCTCATCAGGGTCAGCTTCGACTGGTGGTCCCCGGAGACCGGGATGCAGGTCGGGTGGATCTGGGTGTAGCAGGGGTTGGCGAAGTACGCGCCCTTGCGGTGCGCCCGCCAGGTGGCGGTGACGTTGCAGCCCTTGGCGTTGGTGGAGAGGTGGAAGACGTTGCCGTACCCGCCGGTGGCGAGCACCACCGCGTCGGCGAACTCGCTGGTGATCTCGCCGCTGACCAGGTCCCGGACCACGACGCCCCGGGCCCGGCCGTCGACCACGATCAGCTCCAGCATCTCGTGCCGGGAGTTCATCTGCGCCCGGCCCAGCCCGATCTGCCGTTCCAGGGCCTGGTACGCGCCGAGCAGCAACTGCTGGCCGGTCTGGCCCCGGGCGTAGAAGGTGCGCTGCACCTGCGCGCCGCCGAACGAGCGGGTGTCCAGCAGGCCGCCGTACTCGCGGGCGAACGGCACGCCCTGGGCCACGCACTGGTCGATGATGTTCACCGACACCTCGGCCAGCCGGCGCACGTTCGACTCGCGGGAGCGGAAGTCGCCGCCCTTGACCGTGTCGTAGAAGAGCCGGTGCACCGAGTCGCCGTCGTTGCGGTAGTTCTTGGCCGCGTTGATGCCGCCCTGCGCGGCGATCGAGTGGGCCCGGCGCGGGCTGTCCTGGTAGCAGTAGCTCTTGACCCGGTAGCCCTGCTCGGCCAGGGTGGCGGCGGCCGAGCCGCCGGCCAGCCCGGTGCCCACCACGATCACCGTCAGCTTGCGACGGTTGGCCGGGTTGACCAGTTTCGCGGCGAAGCGGCGGCGGTCCCAGCGGGTCTCGATCGGGCCGTCGGGCGCGGTGGTGTCGGCGATCGGGTCGCCCTCGACGAAGAGGTCCATGGTCAGGCCACCAATCCGGTGAGTACGGCGAACGGGACCACCAGGTAGCCGGCGCACAGCGCGACGGCGAGGACCAGCGCGACCGCCCGGGCCCGCCGCTCGCCGCGCGGGGTCTGCTGGCCGAGGCTGCGCAGCGCGCTGAACACGCCGTGCCGCAGGTGGAGGCCGACGGCCACGATCGCCACCGTGTAGGCGAGGGTGACGTACCAGCGTGCGGGCGCGAAGTCGGCGACCACGTTGGCGTACGGGCGGGTCGGGTCGCCGACCGGGTTGAGCGTCCCGGTGGTCAGGTCGAGCAGGTGGTAGACGACGAAGAGCAGGATGATCACGCCGCCCCAGCGCATGGTCCGGGCGGCGTAGCTGGCCCGTGCCGGCCGGCGGTGGGCGTACCGCACGGGGCGGGCGGCCCGGGCCCGTCGGGCGAGCACGGTGGCGGCGACGATGTGCGCGACGACGGCGACCACCAGCCCGACGCGCAGAGTCCAGAGGAACCAGACGCCCGGCAGCACCGGGGCGCCGACGGTCCGCAGCCACTCCGCGTAGTGGTCGAACGAGGTCTGCCCGGCGAAGACCTTCAGGTTGCCGAGCATGTGGGCGACGAGGAAGAGCACCAGGACGAGGCCGCTCACCGCCATGACGGCCTTGAGGCCGACGCTGGAGCGTAGGGGCGACCGGTTTGCCGTGACTGCCACCCCATCGACGCTAGGAGGCCTGCGATCAGTCGTCCAATGCATCGAAGGCGTAGTTCCCATAGCCGTAAGCTATGTAGATGCAGTTCCATCAACTCAGGTACTTCGTCGCGGTGGCCGAAGTGCGACATTTCACCCAGGCCGCCGATCTGGTGGGCATCACCCAGCCATCGCTGAGTAAGCAAGTTCACGCCCTGGAGAACGACCTCGGCACCCCGCTGTTCGAACGCGTCCGCGGCAACATCACCCTCACCGCCGCCGGTGAGGTGCTGCTGCCGTCCGCCCGGCGGATCCTCGCCGACACCGAGACCGCCCGCCGCGAGGTGCAGGAGCTGGCCGGACTGCGTCGCGGGCGGGTCCGGCTCGGCGCCACCCCCAGTCTGGTCACCTCGCTCGCCCCGCCGGTGCTGCGCAGGTTCCGCGACGCCCACCCCGCCGTCGACCTGCGGGTCGAGGAGGGCGGCTCGCAGGACCTCGTCCGCGACCTGCTCCGCGGCGACCTCGACCTGGCCCTGATCATCCTGCCGGCGCAGGGCGCCGACCCCGACCTGCGCGTCGAGCCGATCCTGCGGGAGAGCCTGGTGGTCGCCTCCCTGGAGCCGCTGCCCGCCGCCGCCGACGGCGAGCTGCGCATCACCGACCTGCGCGACCAGCCGCTGGTGATGTTCCGGCAGGGGTACGACATCCGGGACGTCACCATCCAGGCCTGCCGGCAGGCCGGCTTCGAGCCGTCCTTCGCCGTCGAGGGCGGCGAGCTGGACGCCGTGCTCAGCTTCGTCGAGTCCGGGCTCGGCGTCGCCCTGGTGCCCGGCATCGTGATGGCCCGCCGCCCCCGGATCCGGGCCACCCCGCTCGCCCCGCCCGGGGTGCGCCGGACCATCGCGGTGGCCCGGCGACGCGAGGCCGTGCCCACCCACGCCGGCCGGGCGCTGCGCCGCATCCTCCTCGACCACGTACGCGACGCCGCCGAACGCGCCGACCTGCCCCCCGGCGTCGAACCCCTCCGCCTGCCCGGACGGGACCCGTCCTGAGGAGCGCATTCGGCAAGAACACGGGCGGTCATCGGAAAACTACGCTCCCGTATCATGACGACCCGCACCGCCGTGGTGATCGGCGCCAGCCTGGGCGGCCTGCTGACCGCGCGAGCCCTCACCGACGCGTACGACCGGGTCGTCGTGGTCGACCGGGACGCCCTGCCCGGGCAGGCGGACGCCCGCCGGGGGGTCCCGCAGGGGCGGCAGTTGCACGTGCTGCTCGTCCGGGGCCGGCAGGCGCTGGAGGAGCTGCTGCCCGGCATCGGCGACGAGCTGGTCGGCCGCGGCGTCGCCACCGTCGACCTGCACGGCCAGGTCCACTGGTACAACGACGGCCACCGGATGCGCCGCGCGCCGTCCGACCTGCACGCGTACGGGCTCAGCCGGCCGCTGCTGGAACAGGTGGTCCGGGAGCGGGTCGCCGCCCTGCCCGGGGTGACCCTGGTCGCCGGGTGCGAGGCGGTCGGGCTCACCACCACCGACGACCGGCAGCGGGTCACCGGGGTACGGCTACGCGACCGGGACGGCGCCGAACGGACCGTGGACGCCGATCTGACCGTGGACGCCGGCGGTCGCGGCACCCGCAGCCCGGTGTGGCTCGCCGAGCTCGGCTACCAGCCGGCCGCCGAGGAGCGGGTACGGGTCGACGTCACCTACGTGACCCGGCGCTACCGGCGGACGCCCGACCAGCTCGACGGCCTGCTCGGGCTGTTGACCAACGCGATGCCCGGCCAGCCCCGCGGCGGCATCGTCGCCCCGCAGGAGGACGGGCGGGTCGCCGTGGCGTTCAGCGGCATGCTGGGGGAGGAGCCGCCGACCGACGACGCCGGCCTGCTGGCCTTCGCCGACACCCTGCCCGCCCCGCAGGTCGGCGCGCTGCTGCGGACCGCGCAACCGATCGGCGAGCCGGCGAGGATGCGCTTCCCGTTCAGCGTGCGACGCCGCTACGAGCGGCTGCGCCGGTTCCCGGCCGGGTACCTGGTGGTGGCCGACGCGCTGTGCAGCTTCAACCCGGTCTACGGCCAGGGCGTCACCGTGGCCGCGCTGGAGGCGCTGCTGCTGCGCCGCCTGCTGACCCGGCGGCAGCGGGCCGGGCGGCAGTGGCGACCGGACCGGCAGTGGCGACCGGACCGGCTGGCCCGGATGTTCTTCCGGGGCGCGGCCCGGGTGATCGACGGACCGTGGGCCATCTCGTCCGGCAGTGACCTGCGCTTCCCCGCCGTCAGCGGGCCCCGCCCGGCCCGGGTGCGGCTGGTCAACGCCTACCTGCCGTACCTGCACGCCGCCGCGACCCGGGACGCGTCCCTCGGGGCGGCGTTCCTGCGGGTGCTCAACCTGGTGGACCCGCCGGCCCGGCTGCTCGCCCCGACCGTCCTGCTGCGGGTCCTCCGCGGCGTCCCCGCCGCCCGCCGGGCCGGCCGCCGCCGACCCGCCGAGAGGCCCGACCAGCCCGGTCAGCGGCCCTCGACCACGTCCATCGCCCGGTAGATCCGCTGCTCGGAGACCGGCTGCGGGGTGCCGAGCGCCTGGGCGAACACGTTCACCCGCAGCTCCTCGATCATCCAACGGATCTCCCGGACGGCCGCCTCACCCCGCCGGGCCGGTGGCAGCGCGGCCAGCAGATCCTGGTACTCCTTCTGCACCACCGCGATCCGGTCCTGCTGTTGGCGGTCCCGCTGCGGACTGGTCGGCAGCCGGTCCAGCCGCCGCTCGATGGCGGTCAGGTAGCGCAGCAGGTCGGGCAGGCGGGCGTACCCGGTCTCGGTGACGAAGTTGGCGTGCACCAGCCCGGCGAGCTGCGCCCGGACGTCGGCCAGCGCGGCCACCATGGTCAGGTCGGTGGTCCGGGTCAGCCGCTGCTGCACGGCGTGCGCGGCGGCCAGCACCTTGCGGACCCGGTCCATCACCTCGACCACGGTGTCCACCAGGTCGGCGCGCACCCGGTCGCGCAGCGCGGCGAAACCGTCGGCGTCCCAGGCCGGACCGCCCGCCGCGGCGACCAGCCGGTCGATGGCGGCCCCGGTGGCGTCCTCGATCAACGCCTGGACGCCGCCGTGCGGGTTACGGCTCAACGCCAGCTTCGCCTCGTTGGACAGCCGCCCCTGGAGGAACTTCGCCGGGTTCGCCACGGTCAACCGCAGCAGCCGCCGGGTGCCCGCCCACATCGCCGCCGTCTGCTCGGCCGCCGAGTCGAAGACCCGCACCCCCACCGTGGCGCCCTCGTCCACCAGCGCCGGGTACGCGGTCACCCGGTACCCGGCCCGCACCTGCTCGATGGTGCGCGGCAGGTCACCGATGCTCCACTCGCGCAGCCCGGTCCGGGCCACCTCCGGCGCGGCGGCGGCCACCACCTGCCGTACCTCGGCCTTGAGCTGGCGTTGCAGGGCCGGCAGGTCCTTGCCCTCGGCGACCGGCTGGTTCTCCTCGTCGAGCACCCGGAAGGTGACCCGCAGGTGCGCGGGCAGCCGGTCGGTGTCCCACGCGTCGCGCGGCACGGTCACCCCGGTCATCCGGCGCAACACCCGGGTCAGCGCGTCCAGCAGCGGCTCCTCACCCGGGGTGATCGCCGCCAGGGCGGCGCGGGCGAAGTCCGGCACCGGCACGAAGTTGCGCCGCACCGCCTTCGGCAGCGACCGGATCAGCGCGATCACCAGCTCCTCCCGCAGCCCCGGCACCTGCCAGTCGAAACTCTCCGCCGGCACCTGGTTGAGCAGCGGCAGCGGGATGTCGACGGTCACCCCGTCGGCCGCCGTGCCCGGATCGAACCGGTACGTCAGCGGCAGCGTCACCTCGCCGGAGCGCCACTCGTCCGGGTAGGCCGCCTCGTCCACCCCGCCCCGGCCGGCGTTGACCAGCAGCTCCCGGGTGAAGGTGAGCAGGTCCGGCCGCTGCCGGCGCTCCGTCTTCCACCAGGCGTCGAAGTGCCGCCCGGAGACCACGTCGGCCGGGATCCGCTCGTCGTAGAACTGGAAGATCGTCTCGTCGTCGACCAGGATGTCCCGCCGGCGGGCCCGGTGCTCCAGCTCCGCCACCTCGTCGCGCAGCCGCTGGTTGTCCCGCCAGAACTGGTGGTGGGTGGACCAGTCGCCCTCGACCAGGGCGTGCCTGATGAACAGCTCCCGACTCAGCGCCGGATCGATCCGGCCGAAGTTGACCTTCCGGGCGGTGACGACGGGCAGCCCGTAGAGGGTCACCTTCTCGTACGCCAGGACGGCCGCCTGCCTCTTCTCCCAGTGCGGCTCGCTGTAGCCGCGTTTGACCAGGTGCGCCGCGAGCGGCTCGACCCACTCCGGCTCCACCCGCCCGGCCACCCGACCCCACAGCCGGGACGTCTCCACCAGCTCGGCGGCCATCACCCAGCGCGGCGGCTTCTTGAACAACGCCGAGCCGGGGAAGATCGCGAACTTCGCCCCGCGCGCGCCCAGGTACTCGTGCTTCTGTGGATCCTTCAGGCCCAGGTGGGACAGCAGGCCGGGCAGCAGCGACTGGTGCACCTTCGGGGTGTCGATCTCCTCCGGCAGGTCCGCCCCCCGGTCCCGCCGCCCGCCGCCACCGGCCCGGTCGCCCCGCCGGCCGCCGTCGGAGGCGGCGTCGTCCCGGTCGGCCGCCGCCGGGGCGTCGCGCGGGCCGCGTCCCCGACCACCCTCCGGCGGGGTACGCAGCACCTGGCGCACCTGGCTGACGATGTCCTGCCACTCCCGTACCCGCAGGTAGTTGAGGTACTCGGCCTTGCACATCCGGCGGAACGCGCTGGACGACAGGGCCCGCTGCTGCTCCCGCAGGTACCGCCACAGGTTCAGGTACCCGACGAAGTCCGACTCGGCGTCGGCGAACCGGGCGTGCGCCTGGTCGGCCTGGGCCTGCTTCTCCGCCGGTCGCTCGCGGGGGTCCTGGATCGACAGCGCGGCGGCGATCACCACGACCTCGGTGGCGCAGCCGTTGCGTTCGCCCTCCAGCACCATCCGGGCCAGCCGGGGGTCCACCGGGAGCTGGGCCAGCCGTCGCCCCAGCGGGGTGAGCCGCTTCGCCGGATCGGTCTCGGCGGGGTTCAGCGCGCCCAGCTCGTACAGCAGGTTGACGCCGTCGGTGACGGCCCGGCGGTCCGGCGGGTCGATGAACGGGAACGCGGCGATGTCGCCGAGCCCGATCGCGGTCATCTGGAGGATGACCGAGGCGAGGTTGGTACGCAGGATCTCCGGGTCGGTGAACTCGGGCCGGGAGTCGAAGTCCGCCTCGTCGTAGAGCCGGATACAGATGCCGTCCGAGGTACGCCCGCAGCGGCCCTTACGCTGGTTGGCCGACGCCCGCGACACCGGCTCGATGGGCAGCCGCTGCACCTTCAGCCGGTTCGAGTAGCGGGAGATCCGGGCCGCGCCCGGGTCCACCACGTACTTGATGCCGGGCACGGTCAGCGAGGTCTCCGCGACGTTGGTGGCGAGCACCACCCGGCGTCCGGCGTGCGGGGCGAAGACCCGGTGCTGCTCGGCGGAGGACAGCCGCGCGTACAGCGGGAGGATCTCGGTGCCCAGCAGCGACCGCTTCCGCTGCGTCAGCCGGCCCAGCGCGTCGGCGGTGTCCCGGATCTCCCGCTCGCCGGAGAGGAACACCAGGATATCGCCGGGCCCCTCGGCGGCCAGCTCCTCGACGGCGTCGCCGATGGCCTGGACCTGGTCGCGGACGTTCTCCTCGTCGTCGGCCTCGTCGTCGTCGGCTCCGGTCACCTCGACCAGCGGCCGGTACCGGACCTCCACCGGGTACGTCCGCCCGGACACCTCGACGATCGGCGCGGGCCTGCCCTCGGCGTCGGCGAAGTGCGCGGCGAACCGGTCGGTCTCGATGGTCGCCGAGGTGATGACCACCTTGAGGTCCGGTCGGCGGGGCAGGAGCTGCCGCAGGTAACCCAGGATGAAGTCGATGTTGAGGCTGCGTTCGTGCGCCTCGTCGATGATCAACGTGTCGTACTGGCGGAGCATCCGGTCGGTCTGCAACTCGGCCAGCAGGATGCCGTCGGTCATCAGCTTGACCAGACTGCGGTCGCTGACCTGGTCGGTGAAGCGCACCTTGTAGCCGACCACGTCGCCCAGCTCGGTGCCGAGCTCCTCGGCGATCCGGTCGGCCACCGTACGGGCCGCCAGCCGGCGCGGCTGGGTGTGCCCGATCAGCCCGGTCACGCCCCGCCCCAGCTCCAGGCAGATCTTCGGCAACTGGGTGGTCTTGCCGGAGCCGGTCTCACCGGCCACGATCACCACCTGGTGGTCCCGGATGGCGGCGGCGATGTCGTCCTTGCGCTCGCTCACCGGAAGCGCGGCCGGGTAGGTGATCTTCGGCACAGCGGCCCGGCGGGCGGCCAGCCGCGCCTCGGCCGTGGCCACCTCGGCGGCGACCTCGGCCAACGCCGCGTCCCGCCGAGCGGGGTCCCGCAGCCGCCGTACCCCGTCCAACCGGCGCTGGATCCGGCGCTGGTCACGGAACATCAGCTCGCCGGCCCGCCGGTGCAGCTCCCGGACGACGCCGGCAGGGGCGTCCGGCCGTCCGCCACCCCGGGCGCCGTCGGTGGCCGTCCGCCCACGCCGATCCCCGTCCGCGGTCCTGCGGCTGTCGGCCCGGCTCGGCGGGTCGGGGCTGTCCGCCGGGGGCGATGTGCCCGCGTCCGACCTGTCGGGTCTGCCCGCCGGGGGCGGCGTGGCCGCGCCCGGGGTCTCGTGGACGACCGGGTGAGCCGGCAGGTGGGCGTGCTCGTGGGCCGGCGACGGATCGTCGCCGGTGACGGACGGCTCGCGGGCGGAGCCGGCGGACTCCTCGACGGCGTCAGCGGGTTCTTCGACGGCGCCGGGGCGGGCGGAATCGGGAGGTGTCTGCATGTCGTCGCCAAGGATAGGCAGCCCGCCGCCGGACCGCCCCCGGGTTACCGGTCGACCCTCGACGGCGCTGCCGGACCTGCCCCGGCGGTCGGCGCGGGCTGACGGTCAGCGGCGCCAGTCGTCGGGCAGCCGGTACGACCAGCCCTCCTGCCAGCCGAACGGCGCGTCGACCAGGTCGGCCAGCGTCCGACCGTGCAGCAGATGGTCGAGCGCCCAGCGGTTGGCGGAGTGGGACACCAGCAGGACCCGTCGTCCGTCCCAGCCCTCGGCGAGGTCCCGCAGGAACTCCGCCGTCCGGTCCACCACCTGCCGGTAACTCTCCCCACCCGGGAAAGGGGCGTCGATGCGGGCACGCCGCTGCCGGGCCAGCTCGTCGACGGGCATGCCGGTCAGCTCGCCGTAGTCGCACTCGCGGAGCCGGTGGTCCCGCCGGGCGACGGCCGGCCACCCGCCGTACGCGGTCTCCACGGTCTCGACCGCGCGGGCCAGGTCGGAGCAGAAGATGACCGCGAAGTCGTCGACGGGCCGGCGTCGGCCCAGCTCACGGGCGAAGCCGCGACCCGACTCGGAGAGCTCGCCGGGCAGCCAGCCGGTGGCCCGACCCGCCTCGTTGTCGGTGGTCAGTGAGTGCGTCTCGTACACGATGTCGACCGCCATCCCGGCAGCCTCGCACCACTGCGGCGGCGCGGCCACCCGTTTGCCTACGATGCGGGGCGGGGTCCACAGGTGACCGCCGATCGGGCGCGGAGGGACACGATGGAGATGCGGGACGTCGACCGGGCACTGGTGCAGGCCGCCGGGGCGGTCGCCCGGCTGCGCTGCCGCAGCGCGACGCACACCACGGCAGCCGCCGTCCGGACGCCCGAGGGAAGGGTGTTCACCGGCGTGGACGTCCGGCACGCCACCGGTGACACCTGCGCCGAGATCGTCACCCTCGGCACGGCCGCCACCCAGGGCGTGCCGGAGCTGGAGACGATCGTCGTGGTGGGGGACCGGGGTCGCCTCGTGCTCCCGCCCTGCGAGCGCTGCCGTCAGGTCCTCCTCGACCGTCACCCGACCATCCAGGTGGTCGTCGGCCCCTTGGACGACCTCCGCCTCCTGCCGCTCACCGACCTGCCCCCGGAGCCGACCCGTCAAGATCACGCTGTTTCCGGGCAGTAGTGGCCTCGGCACAGCGGCAGGGCACTACTGCCCGGATGTAGCGTGATCTCTCTCCCGGTTTGGGCAGTGGGCGGTCAGGGGCGCGGGGCGCGGGACCGTAGGGCGGCCCGGACCTCGGCGAGGAACCCGTCGAAGTCCTCGCGCAGGCGTTTCCCGGTCAGGTGCAGGACGATCCAGTCGTCACCGACGAGTTGGTTGAGCCGGCGGCGGTCCCGGTGGAACTGCTCGGGGTCGTCGTGCCAGAGCCCGTCGTACTCGACCGCGACCCGGAACTCCGGCCAGGCCAGGTCCACCCGGGCGACGAACCGACCGCCCCGGGTGATCACGTGCTGGGTCACCGGCCGGGGCAGGCCGGCCTGTACCAGCCGGACCCGGGTGCGGGACTCCTGCGGGGACTCCGCCCCCGGATCGGCCAGATCCACCACCCGCAGCAGCGCCCGCCAGCCCCGGTCACCGGCCCGGTCCAGGGCGTACCCGCGCAGCGCGTCGCGGCTGGTGGATCGCCGGGCGAGCAGCGCGTCGACGACCACGACCGCCTCGACCGGCGGCAACCACCGAGCGACGTCCCAGCAGGTACGGACCGGCGAGGTGACCCGGAGCGGCGCGGCGCCGAGCACGGAAGGGTGACGGGTGCCGCCCGCTGCGCGGTGCAGGTTGCCGCCGGTCGCGTGGTGCGGGCTGGCGCTGGCAACGCCGTGCGATTCGGCGTGGACGATGATGTCATCTGGCGTGACGGCGGCGCGGTGGACCCGCAGACCGGCGGCGGAACCGACCCGGACGCCGGCCGGGGCCAGCACGTCGATCGGGTCATCCGGAGTGACCTGCCCGGCGCCGTGGAGCGCCGCCGCGGCGGGGCCTGCGACAGCCGCCTCCGGTGGGAGGAGCCACTGACTGACCACGGCACAACGCTGGCGGTGGGTGACGGTCAGGCCGGCGTCGGCGTACACGTCGCGGAACAGCGGCCGCCAGGCCGAGCTACGCAGCTCGTTACGGGTGAGCAGACCATCAGCGATGGCCGTGGAGCCACGGAAGATCCGGCCCCGCAGTTCGGGTGGCCGTCGGGCGGGCGTAGGCATCCCCTCACACTGGTCGAACGGGCTACCCGTTCGCGACCCCCTGTGGACAACCGGTAACCCCTTGTGGACAACCCGCCAAGATCGCGCTGTGTCCGGGCAGTAGTGGCCTCGACCAGGCGTGAGGCCACTACTGCCCACAAGTAGCACGATCTTGGTGGGTGGGTGGGTGGGGTGGGGTGGGGGAGGGTCAGGCGGCGGTGGACCAGATGGCGCGGAAGGCGGCGGCCTCGCCGGCCAGCCACTGCTCGATCTGCTCGGGCTTGACGCCGTCGGGCATCCGGTGCGCCGCGCCTCGGCGCACGTCGACCAGGACCGGCGTGGCGTGCGCCAGCACCGCGTCGATGTGCCGGGTCATCAGGTGCAGGGTGGCGAGCACCGCCTCCTCGCTCGGCTCGGCCTCGTCGAAGTGCAGCCGGACCGCCTCGGCGCGGCCGTCGGCGTACCGTACGCCGAAGTGGGGGTTGATCTTGACCGGGAGGTCGCCGAGCATGGCCAGGGCGTCCCGGGTCTGGGCGAGGTCGACCTGCTTCGGCTCGCCCAGGGAACGCAGCCAGCGGGTCGCCCCCGGGGTCAGCGCCTGGTAGAGCGGACGCCAGCGCGGCTTGACCAGGTCGGCCACCCCGGCGAGGTGGGTGCCGCCGGTGTGGAAGGCGATGTCGGCCTTGAGCGCCTTGACGAACTGACCGTGCGGGTTGAAGCCGGACCGGCTCGCCCGCTGCCTGCGCAGCCCACCCACGAAGGTCGCCTTGGTGGGGCCGGTGCGGTCGACGTAGCGGGTGAAGCCGAGCAGCGTGGCGTACGGGGAAAGCGCGGTGCTGAGGGGTGCGGACACGCTAATCCTCCCAGGTCAGTACCCTGATTAGTACATACATTCTAATCGACGGGTACGACAACGCCCAGGGTTTCGTCGACGCTGTGCGACCTACCGCCGCCGGACGGTGTAGGTCAGGTGCGTCACCCGTGGGGAGGGCTCCGTGCGGACCAGCTCCAGGGCCACCCGGCCGGCGTCCACGCCCTCGAACAGGCGCACCCCCGCGCCGAGCAGCACCGGCGACAACGCGATCGAGAACTCGTCGACCAGGCCGGCGTTCAGGTACGCCAGGATCGTCGCGCCGCCGCCCGCGATGCGGACGTCACGGTCGCCGGCGGCGGCGCGGGCCCGGTCCAGCGCGGCCTCGATGCCCTCGTCGACGAAGTGGAAGGTGGTGCCGCCCGGCCGCTCCCAGGGGTCACGCCGGTGGTGCGTGACGACGAAGACCGGCGTGTGGAACGGCGCCTCCTCCGGCCACATCCGCTCGCCGCCGTCGAACATGCGCCGGCCCATGACGCTCGCGCCGGTGCGCGCGAACGTCTCCCGCAGGATGTCGTTGTCGCGGCCCTCCTCGCCGCCCGCGCCGAGCTTGAGGTTCTCCCGGAAGAACCGCTGCGGGAAGACCCAGCGTTGCAACTCCATCCACTGTCGTCCCATCAGGTCGCCGAGGGACCCGGGCGCGATGAACCCGTCGAGCGACATCGACACGCTGAAGAACACCCGCCCGGCCATCAGCCCTGCGCTCCCGGCCGGGCGACCCCGGTGACGTAGGCGGCCAGCTTGCCCAGGGTCTGTCGGCCGCCCTCGACCGCGTGGTACTTCTCGACCGCCTCGTCGCGCTGCTCCCTGGTGGGGAACACCGTGCGCATCTCGACCCGGGTGGCCGCCCCGTCGGGCGTGAAGGTGAGGAACGACTGGAAGGCGTCGGGGTCACCCCGGGACTCGCCGTGCAGCAGCGTGATGCCCTCCGGCGGGACGATCTCGGTCCAGGAGATCCACTCCTGGTAGTCCGTGCCGTCCGGCCCGTGCATCACGAAGTCCCACTCCCCGCCGACGCGGAACTCGAACGACCGGGTGGTCGTGGTGAACCCCGCCGGCCCCCACCAGCGCGACAGGTGCCGCACGTCGGTGAACGCCTCGAACACCAGCTCCCGGGGGGCGTCGACCACCCGGGAGATCACGATCTCGCGGTCGGCCGCCGCAGACCGCTCCGGCGCCGCTGGTCCCGTCTCGCTCATCAGCTACTCCTCATGCTGTGCCTGCTTCAGGTCCTGCACGTACGCGTCCAGCCGGTCGAAGGTCTCGTTCCAGAACCGCTCGAACCCGCCGGTCCACTCGTGGACCGGTCGCAGCCCGCGGGCGTCCAGGCCGTACAGCCGTTGTCTGCCCTCCTTGCGGTCCCGTACCAGCCCGACCTCCCGGAGCACCCGCAGGTGCTTGGACGCGCCCGGCTGGGTGATCCCCAGCTCCCGGGCCAGCTCGGTGACCGGTCGCTCACCGGCCCGCAGCAGCGCGAGGATCTCCCGACGCTGCGGCTCGGCGATCGCGTTGAAGACGTCCGACGTCGTCGCTGCTCGTGCCATGGCCGCCATCGTATACCCATATGGTTATGCGTAAGGCGGAAACCCCCGGCCGCGCCGGGGCCGGCACACGGGAAAGGGGGCCGCCCGCGCCGGGCGACCCCCTTTCCGGGGTACGGGTCGGTCAGAGCTGCCCGACGTCGGTGACCCGGACGACCGCCGCGCCGACCTCGTCCGAGGCGACCAGGTCCACCTCGGCGCTGATGCCCCAGTCGTGGTCGCCGTCCGGGTCGTCCAGGATCTGCCGCACCGACCACCGCTGCGAACCCTGCTCGATCATCAGCAGCGCCGGGCCGCGCGCGTCCGGCCCGGTCCCGATCGAGTCGTACGCCTCGAAGTACGGCGTCAGCGCGTCCGCCCAGGCATCGGCGTGCCAGCCGTCGGCCGCGTCCAGCTCGCCGAGCAGGTCCCAGCGGCGCAACGCGGCCAGCTCGACCCGGCGGAACAGCGCGTTGCGCACCAGCACCCGGAACGCGCGGGCGTTGCGGGTCACCGCCGGCGGCCGGTCGTCCAACGACGACGCGACCTCCTCCACGTCGGACGGCTTGCGCAGCCGCTCCCACTCGTCGATCAGGCTGGAGTCGACCTGGCGGACCAGCTCGCCCAGCCACTCGATCAGGTCGACCAGCTCCTCGGTCTTGGCGTCCTCGGGCACCGTCTGCCGCAGCGTCTTGTACGCGTCGGCCAGGTAGCGCAGCACCAGCCCCTCCGACCGGGACAGGCCGTAGAACTGCACGTACTCGCCGAAGGTCATGGCCCGTTCGTACATGTCGCGGACCACGGACTTGGGGGACAGCTCGTGGTCGGCCACCCACGGATGCCCCTGCCGGTACATCTCGTACGCCGCCTCCAGCAGCTCGGCCAGGGGCTTCGGCCAGGTCACCTCGTCGAGCAACTCGATGCGGGCCTCGTACTCGATGCCCTCGGCCTTCATCGCGGCGACCGCCTCGCCGCGCGCCTTGAACTGCTGCGCGGAGAGCACCTGGCGGGGATTGTCCAGGATCGACTCGATCACGCTCAACACGTCCAGCGCGTACGACGGGCTGGCCGAGTCGAGCAGCTCGATCGCGGCCAGGGCCAGCGGCGACAGCGGCTGGTTCAGGGCGAAGTCGAGCTGGAGGTCCACGGTGAGCCGGACCCGCCGGCCGGTCTCGTCCGGCTCGGGCAGCTCCTCGACCACCCCGCCGGCCCGCAACGCCCGGTAGATCGCGATGGCCCGGCGGATGTGCCGGCGCTGGGCGGCGGCGTCCTCGTGGTTGTCGGTGAGCAGGTGCCGCATCGCGGCGAACGCGTCCCCGGGCCGGCCGATCACGTTGAGCAGCATCGAGTGGCTGACCTGGAAACTGGACGTCAGCGGCTCCGGCTCGGAGTCGACGAGCCGTTGGAACGTCGGCTCACCCCAGCCGATCGAGCCCTCCGGCGGCTTCTTCTTCACCACCTTGCGCCGTTTCTTCGGGTCGTCGCCCGCCTTGGCCAGGGCCTTCTCGTTCTCGATCACGTGCTCGGGGGCCTGCACCACGACCCGGCCGATGGTGTCGAAGCCGGCCCGCCCGGCCCGGCCGGCGATCTGGTGGAACTCCCGGGCCTTGAGCAGCCGGGTCCGCACCCCGTCGTACTTGCTCAGCCCGGTGAACAGCACCGTACGGATCGGCACGTTGATGCCCACCCCGAGGGTGTCCGTACCGCAGATGACCTTCAACAGGCCCGCCTGGGCCAGGGTCTCCACCAGGCGGCGGTACTTCGGCAGCATGCCGGCGTGGTGCACGCCGATGCCGTGCCGGACCAGCCGGGACAGCGTTTTGCCGAAGCCCGAGGTGAACCGGAACCGGCCGATCGCCTCGGCGATCAGGTCCTTCTCGGCCCGGGTGGCCACGTTGACGCTCATCAGCGCCTGGGCGCGTTCCAGCGCGGCGGCCTGGGTGAAGTGCACCACGTACACCGGGGCCTGCTTCGTGGTGAGCAACTCCTCCAGGGTCTCGTGCATCGGCGTGGTCACGTACGAGAAGAGCAGCGGTACGGGCCGTTCGGCCGAACGCACGACGGCGGTCGGCCGCCCGGTGCGCCGGGCCAGGTCGTCGACGAAGCGGGTGGTGTCGCCGAGGGTGGCCGACATCAGCACGAACTGCGCCTGGGGCAGCTCGATCAGCGGCACCTGCCAGGCCCAGCCCCGGTCCGGCTCGGCGTAGAAGTGGAACTCGTCCATGATCACCTGGCCGACGTCGGCCCGCCGGCCCTCCCGCAGCGCCAGGTTGGCCAGGATCTCGGCGGTGCAGCAGATGATCGGGGCGTCCGCGTTGACGCTCGCGTCGCCGGTCAGCATGCCCACGTTCTCCGCTCCGAAGACCTCGCAGAGCGCGAAGAACTTCTCCGACACCAGGGCCTTGATCGGCGCGGTGTAGAAGGTCGTCCGGTCGTCGGCCAGGGCCGCGAAGTGCGCCGCGACCGCCACCAGGCTCTTGCCCGATCCGGTGGGCGTATTCATGATCACGTTCGCGCCGGAGACGATCTCGATGACCGCCTCTTCCTGGTGCGGGTAGAGGTCGAGGCCGCGCTCCTTCGCCCAACCGGCGAACGCGTCGTACAGGGCATCGGGGTCGGCGCTGTCCGGCAGCGCGGCGGTGAGCGTCATAGCCGCTCCATCCTGCCTGCCGGGCCCGCCCGCTCGCCAGTCAGCGGTGGCGGCGGTAGATCAGGTCGGCGACCGGACGGCCGGCGAGCAGCGCCCGCCGCTCGAACTTCGTCACCGGACGGTGCGCCGGGCGGGACACGTCACCCGGTCGGGCGTCGACCAGGCCCGGATCGGCGTCCAGGGTCACCCGCATCGCCGTCGCGTACTCGGCCCAGTCGGTCGCGCAGTGCAGCGTGCCGCCGACGGCCAGCCGGGCGCGCAGCAGCGCCACGTGACCGGGCTGGATCAGCCGCCGCTTGTGGTGCCGCGACTTCGGCCACGGGTCCGGGAAGAACACGTGCACGGCGGCCAGCGAGCCCTCGGGCAGCCGCCGCAGCAGCGGCAACGCGTCGCCGTCGAGGATCCGCACGTTGCCCAGCCCGTGCTGCTCCACCAGGGCCAGCAGGTTCGCGATTCCCGGGGTGTGCACCTCGGCGGCCAGATAATCTCGATCCGGGTCGGCGGCGGCCATCGCGGCGGTCGCGTCGCCCATCCCGGAGCCGATCTCCAGCACCACCGGGGCCCGCCGACCGAAGAGACCGGCGAGGTCCGGCGCCGGGTCGGCGTCGTCGTCCGACGCCGTCAGGCCGTACCGGGGCCAGAGCCGGTCCAGCGCGTCCAGGTGGCGGCCGCTGAGGCGACCACGGCGCGGGTGGAAGGTACGGACGGCGGAGCCGACCCGGGACGGGGCCGGGGCGGTCGGGTTCTGGTCGACGGAGGTCACAGCGACCCGAGCCTACGCCGACGGGGACCACCGGGCCGTACCGGGCGGACGTTCCACCCGTCCGGCGGCCGACGCCGCGACGCCCGACCAGGCCGACGGGCCGGGAGGAGGATCATGCGGTCGTTCACGCTACGAGGCGCGGCCGGACCCACCGGGCTCCTCCTCGCGGTGCTCGGGGCGCTGGTCGGCGCTCTCGTCGCCGCGACGCCGGCCCACGCCGCCGACATCTACGTGCAGGTCGCCCCGAGCGACGTGACCCCCGGTCAGCTCGTCGGCATCCGGGCGAGCTGCCGGACCAACTGGCATCCGGCCAGCGTCGAGTCGGAAGCGTTCGGCATGGTCACCGTCGAGCCGGCGCACGGCTACCTCACCGGCACCGCGACCGTCGACCCGCAGATGCGCCCCGGTCGCTACCGGGTCAAGCTGCTCTGCCCGGAAGGCCCGAACGCCTCCACCATGCTGTACGTCAAGGCAGGCTCGCCGGCCCCACCGCAGCCCACGCCGCCGTACCCGTACCCGACCCGGGGGCCGGCCACCGGGTTCGGCGGCGCGGCGGGCGGCCCCGACCTGGGCGGCCTGCTCATCCCCGGTGGGCTCGGCGTCACCGTCGCCGGGCTGGTCCTCGCCGTGCTGGCCACCCGCAAGCGGAGACCCCGACTCGACCCGCCCGACCCCGGCCACTTCACGCCGCGCCGCCGGCCCTCGCGGGACCGGCGCTGACCGTCATGCCCGCCACCAGCCGCGCCCAGCCGCCCGCCCGCGCCACCAGCGCCGCCACCCGGGCTGCCGCAGCCCGTACCGCTGCTGCCGCGCGCACCGTCCTGGCCGCCGCCGACCAGGCAGCCGCCCGTGCCCCGAGCGCCCGTGCCCCGAGCGCCCGTGCCGGGATCTCCGGTCGGGCCACCGTCCCGGCGCGGAACCGCCCCACGGTGGCGGTCGGGCCGACCGCGCCGATCCGGGGGCGCCCGGGCGGGCCGCGCGACGGCCGCCGACGGTGGCGGACGCCGCTGGCCGTGGCGTTGGTGCTGCTCGGCGTCTTCGTCACCGGGGCCGGCCTCGGGCGGTCGGCGGGACGTCCCTGGTCGGGGCTGGTCGCCAACCCGGCGGGCGTCCGCGCCGACGGGGTGGCGCCGCTGCCGGAGAGCCGGCCGGTGAGCCTGGCCGTGCCGGCGATCGGGGTGGCCGCCCCGGTCAGCCGGGTCGGCCTGGCCGCCGACGGCACCGTCGCGGTGCCTCCGCTCGACCGGGCCGCCGAGACCGGCTGGTACGACCGGGGGCCGACGCCGGGTGAGACCGGTCCGGCGATCATCGTCGGCCACGCCGACACGAAGACCGGCCCGGCCGTCTTCTACGACCTGCGCAAACTACGGTCGGGCGACCGGATCGAGGTGACCCGGGCCGACGGGTCGGTGGCCGTGTTCGCGGTCTCCTCGGTCGAGCGTTTCGACAAGGACAACCTCCCCGTCGAACGGGTCTACGGCGACCACAGCGGCCCCGGCCTGCGCCTGATCACCTGCGGCGGCCAGTTCGTCGGCGGCAGCATCGGGTATGCCGACAACGTGATCGCCTTCGCCACCCTGATCGCCCACCGCCCGGCCTGACCGCTGCTGCCTGACCCCTGCCTGATCCCTGCTACCTGATCCCGCTGCCTGATCTCTGCTGCCCGGCCGCTTTCTGACCTGCTGTGGGGCCCGGGCCGCGTCGGCGGCGGCCTTCTTCTGCTACCAGCGGCGTAGACCGCTCCGACCGGGCGTCGGCTCGGTGGGAGGCTGTCGAGCTGCCCCGGATATGGGGCACGCTCTGACCACCGGTGGGCCGCTCCGGCCGGGTGGGTGTCGGTCCGGTGGGAGGCTGTCGAGCTGCCCCGGATATGGGGCACGCTCCGACCAGCGGCGTAGGCCGTTCCAGCCGGGTGGGTATTGGTCCGGTGGGAGCCTTTGGAGCTGCCCCGGATATGGGGCACGCGCTCCGGGCGGGCTCAGCCGGTGTCGGCGGTGTCTCCACGAGCCGCCGGACACCAGCCGGCTTGCCCCATATCTGGGGCAGCTCCAAAGGCTCCGCCCCCGTCACCTTCTGCCCGCGCCGGCACGCCCGGATCGCGCCGGCACGCCCGGGTCGGGGCGGGCTCCGGGTCCGCGTCGACGGACCCGGTCATCCGTCTCGGTCAGCGGGGGCCGGTGACCTCCTGCACCACCTCGAACTCCAGCAGGTTCGCCCCGGAGGCGACCGGCCGCCGCTGCTCGCCACCGCCCTCGCCGCCCCCGCCGCCAGCGTGCGCGGCCTTCGCCGGGCCGGCGGCCCACGCCTGGTACGCCTCCTCCGACTCCCACCTCGTGTACACGAAGTAGCGGGTCTCGCCGGCCACCGGGCGGAGCAGCTCGAACCCGAGGAAGCCCGGTGAGTTCTCGACCGCCCCGGCCCGAGCGGCGAACCGGCGCTCCAGCTCCTCGCCGGCGCCCGGCGGGACATCGATCGCGTTGATCTTCACGACTGCCATGTCCTCCACCCTACGGCCGGCGCGGCTCCGTCTCGGCCTGCCGGCGTGCCCAGGTGATGAACCGGGCGCACAGGTCCACGTCGGCGGGCAGTTCGCCGGCCGCGTCGACAAGCAGCTCGCCGAGGAGAACGAGCAGGCCGACCCGGTCGCCCCGGAACCGGCCCAGCAGACCCAGTTTTGCGGGCGAGCACGGCCACGCCGCGCCGCACGTCGCGCACCGCCACGAGGGGCGGCACGGGGTGTGCTCCCGCGCGAGGCGACGACGCATCAGGCGGCCGGCGGGCGTCGGCGGTTCGGCGTACGCCGGTCCGTGCCCCGCATCGCGCACCCGGCCCGGGTGGGCAGTCCGGCAGGGCCCGGTCCACGGACGGCCGGCAGGGAGAACGGTCCGATCGGGTTCGTCGGGTACGGCGTCGGCCCGGGATCGGGCTCCGGCTCGTCCGGTGGCTGGGTCAGAGGCAGCGTCGGCGTCAGCTCCCGCTCCGGCCGCCCGGCCAGCGGTCCGGCCAGCGAGGCGAGCGCTCCGGGCGGCGCGGTGGGCGATCGGGGCGGCGCGGCGACCGCTCCGGCAGGCGCGGCGAGCGGGCCGAGCGGTGTCGGGTGGCGGCGGTCCGGGCAGCGCCACCAGGAGCGCAGCCCGCAGGAACAGGCGAGTCGCCAGCGGCGCACCACCGGCCGGTGCGCGGGACCGTACGGGACAGGGCGGGGGAGTCGGGTTCGTGACATGAATCCGATATTGCTGAGGGTTGCCAGGCAATCACACTACGTACAAGGATGGAGGCTGAGTGACCTGGACGTCCAGAGAGGACAAAAGACGACGTGAACCCAGTTTTTGTCTCGGCTTTGGCCGAGGCTGGCCTGACCACGGAAAACCTCGCTGCCCGGGTGGGTGTCGACCCGAAGACCGCCGGCCGGTGGGCGAACCCGGGCCGTATCCCGCAGACCCGGCACCGCGCCGAGGTCGCCGCCGCGCTCGGACGTACGGTAGCCGAGTTGTGGCCTGAGGTGTTGGAACGCCGTGGACCGGTGTGGTTCCACCAGTGGGCGGACCTGGAGCGCGAGGCGGTGGCCCTGCGCTGGTACGAACTCGCCTGGGTGCCCGGCCTGCTCCAGACCGAGGCGTACGCGCGGGCCACCCTCGCCGGGGAGAATCTCACCCCGACCGAGGTCGACGACCTGGTGGCGGCGCGGATCGCGCGACAGTCCATCCTGCACCGGGACCGCCCGCCGCTGCTGGTGGTGGTCGTCGACGAGCTGGTGCTGCGCCGGACGGCAGGTGGCGACCGGGGAATGATGCGCGAGCAGTGCGAGCATCTCGCCCGGTGCGCGGCGTTGCCGTCGGTGCAGGTGCACGTCGTGCCGGACGGCACGGGCCTGTACGCCGGGCACGGTGGGCCGTTCATCCTTGCCGACATGCCCGACGGCAAGCGGGTGGCGCATGTGGACGGACAGGCGAAGGCGCAGATAATCGAGCAACGGGCCGAAATGGCTACCCTCGACCGCCGGTGGGCGCGTATAACCGGATTGGCACTTCCCATCGCGCAGTCCCTGGCCCTGATCACGGAGGCGGCAGACTCATGGAGATGATCGGCGCGCAGTGGCGCACGAGCAGCCGGAGCGGCAACAACGGCGGTGCGTGTGTCGAGGTCGCGGACAATCTGCCCGGGGTGGTGCTGGTGCGGGACAGCAAGGACCGCGACGGCGGCACCCTGGCATTCGGTCCGCAGGCGTGGCGGACCTTCGTCGGCTTCGCCCGCCGGGCCTGACCGACGGCGTACGGCCTGACCGACGGCATGCGGTGCCCGTCGCCCAGCTCAGGGCGGCGGGCGGCGCCGTCTCACATCCGGGCCTTGAGCACGTCGACCTCGCAGCCGGGCGCGAAGGCGTCGAAGCCGTGCCCGACCAGCCAGCGGACGGTGAGCAGGCTGCGTAGCGACCACCATGCGTGGATCACGTCGAGGTCGACGTCGGCGTCGTAGCCGGCGATGACGTCGTCGAGGTGCTCCTCGTGCCCGAGGGTGAAGGTGGCCAGGTCGTACAGGGGGTCACCCTGGCCCGCCTCGGACCAGTCGATGATGCCGGTGACCGTGTCGCCGTCGAGGAAGACGTGGGCGATCTGGAGGTCGCCGTGGGTGAAGGCTGGGGTCCACGGCCGGAGCGCTGCTTCTGCGACCTGGCGGTTGCGGGTGACCAGGTCGGCGGGGAGGACGCCGTTGGTCACCAGCGCCTCGCACTCGGCGTCGAGTTCGGCTGCCAGCACGGCGGTGCTCCGGCCGGCCCGACCCGACCGGGGTGGCAGTGGGGCGTCGTGCAGGGTCCGGATGACGGCCCCTGCTGCGGCCCACGCCGTCGGCGAGCCGGTCGACGGCCCGCCGAGGCGTCCGAGCGTGGTGCCCGGGAGCGCGGTGATCGCGAGTACGTGCGGCTTGTGCCACAGGACCTGCGGGGTCGGGACCGGCGCGAGGGATATCGCCTCGACCTCGGCGTCGATGCGCGCCTGGTCGGCGTCGACCTTCAGGAACACGTCGCCGACGCGCAGGGTCGCCCGCTCGGAGTGGGCGACGACGACCTCGACCTCATCCATCGGCGACCAGTATCCCGGGGACGACCGTCGATGTCGTCAGGTTTCGAGCGCCTTACCCGTACGTCGGGTGCTGGGGCCAGCCGGCGGGGGAGTCCTCCCAGTCCTGCATCCGGCCGTACACGGACAGATCCATGATCTTGGCGGCGAAGACCAGCCCGTCGACGCCCCGCGCGGTGGTGCTGTAGGTGCGGTAGACCTCGTCGCCGTCGCGCAGGAAGACGCTCAGCATGAACCCGCCGCCCGCGCCGCAGTCGGCGGAGAACGACGTGCCGCGCGACGACACGAACGGCAGCGTCCAGCCGCGTTCGGCCTTGTAGGCCTCGATCTGCGTCAGCGGCATGTCGGAGACCGTCACCCAGGTGATGCCCCGCTCGGCCAGCAGCGGCAGCGCGTGGACGGGCACGTTGTCGGTGAAGTAGGTGCAGCCGGGGCAGTAGTGCGTCGGCCCGCGGTCCATGAACTGGTAGACCACCAGCTCGTCGCGCCCGTCGAAGAGGTCGACCAGGCTCTTCGGCCCGTCGGGCGTGTCGAAGGTGTACGGCTTGTCGAACCGCACCATCGGCAGGCGTCGCCGCCGGGCGGCCAGCCTGTCCTGCGCGCGGGTCACTTCCTTCTCCGCCACGAGCAGGTCGTCGCGGACCTTCTGCCACTCCTCGGGGGACACGATCTCCGGTTTCGCCATGCCCGCCATCCTGCCTGCCGGGTACGACAGATTCGGTCCGTTCCCGTCATCCGCCCTGGTCGTCGGGCGTCAGGTCGGCGTCGACCACGATCGGGGCGTGGTCGGAGGGGCCCTTGCCCTTGCGGGCCTCCCGGTCCACGTACGCGCCCCGCACCGCGTCGGCGAACGGCTTCGAGGCGTACACCAGGTCGATCCGCATGCCCTTGTTCTGGTGGAACATGCCGGCCCGGTAGTCCCAGTACGTGAAGGGGTGGGGGCCCTTCATCGGGGTGGGCACCACGTCGACCAGGCCGAGCTCGCGCAGCGCGGCCAGCGCCGTCCGCTCGGCGGGGGTGACGTGGGTGGAGTGGGTGAAGACCGCCGGGTCCCAGACGTCGGCGTCGGTGGGGGCGACGTTGAAGTCCCCGCACACCGCCAGCGGCAGCCCGCCGCGCAACTCGTCGGCCAGCACGTCCCGCAGCGCGGCGAACCAGGCCAGCTTGTACGCGTAGTGCGGGTCGTCGGTGGCGCGCCCGTTCGGCACGTACACCGACCAGACCCGGACCCCGGCGCAGGTGGCGGAGATCGCCCGCGCCTCCGGCTCGGGGAACCCGGGTTGACCGGCGAAGCCGACCGTGACGTCGGTCAGGCCGACCCGGGAGAGGATGGCGACGCCGTTCCACCGCCCGTCGCTGTGGCTGGCGACGGTGTAGCCCAGCTCGCCGACCTCGGCCACCGGGAACGCGCCGTCCGGGCACTTGGTCTCCTGCAGGCAGACCACGTCCGGTTCGGCGCCGCCGAGCCAGTCGAGCAGCCGGGGCAGGCGGGCCTTCACCGAGTTCACGTTCCACGTCGCCAGGCGCATCCCCCCAGCCTGCCCCATGCTCGCCCGCCGTGCCCGCCGCCCGGTCCGGAGACCGGGCGTCGGATATCCCTGAAAACGCGGGAAAACGAGCCCGGGACAGCCCCGTGTCAGGGAAACCGCGAAACCGCGGAACCGCGAACGCCGGCGCGCCGACGGCGGGGCGGGTCAGCCGGGCGGGTTGTCGCCGGGGCGGGTCTGCTCGGCGAGGAAGCGTTCCAGCTCGGCGCCGAGCTCGTCGGCGGTGGGCAGCGGCCCGCTCTCGGCGGCGAGCAGGTTGCGCTCACCCCGACCCCGGGCGAACGCGTCGTACTGCTCCTCCAACGCCCGGACCAGGGTGGCGGCGTCCTCGGTCTGGGCCACCTGCCGGTCGATCTCGACCCGGACCACCTCGGCGGCCGACCGCAGGCCGTCGGTGGGCAGCAGCAGCCCGGTGCTGCGGGAGACCGAGGAGAGCAGCACCTCGGCCGCCGCCGGGTACTCGGTCTGCGCGACGTAGTGGGGCACGTGTACGGCGAAGCCGAGCGCGTCGCGTCCGGCCTGGCCGAGCCGGTACTCCAGGAGGTGGCCGACGCTGCCGGGCACCTGGACCCGTTGCAGCCACGACTCGTAGCCGGCGATCAGGTCACGTCGGGTGGCGTGCGCGGTGACCCCGGTGGGACGGGTGTGCGGCACAGCCATCGGGATGGCGTTCAGCCCGACGGTGAGCCGGACGTCCAGGCGGGTGGCCAGCCCGCTGACCGCCGCGACGAAACGCTCCCACTGGAGGTCCGGCTCCGGGCCGGTGAGCAGCAGGAAGGGCGTCTCGTCGTCGTCGCGCAGCAGGTGCAGCTCCAGCGTCGGCTGGTCGTACTGCTCCCAGTGGTCCTCGACGAAGGTCATCGTCGGGCGGCGGGACCGGTAGTCGAAGAGCTGGTCCACGTCGAAGGTGGCGATCGGGGTGGCGTCGAGGCTGCCGAGTAGCTGCTCACGGGCCAGCCGGGTGGCGCTGCCGGCGTCGACGAAGCCGGTCAGCGCCTGGATGAGCACCGGCTGACCGAGCTCGGGCAGATCGTCGATGAGCTGGTACAGCTCGTGTGGGTCGAGCACCGGTCTGGACCTCCCTGGTCGTGCGCGACGGGCGGCCGTGGGGCAACGGCAGCCGGTATGGGAAACGCATTCGCCATCTTCGTGCATTCCGCCGCGCCGCGGTGGAGGGGCCACCCCCGTCGGGTGCCGGGCGGCGGGCGGAACGGTCCCGTCCCTGGTCCGGACGGTGGGCTGTCACCTCCTTCTTCCGGTCTGCGGCAGCCGTCGAACGGGGGACCGCACGACGAGAGTGGTGTCGGTCACGTCGGCGGGGGAGTTCCTGTCCGGTCGGGTCGCCCCGGCGCCTGCTGCGTGCCCTGACCAGCTCGCCTGGTTTGTACAGAAAGAACGGCACGAATAATGTTGTATCGGGTTTAGTTGGCAAAAATGTGGCGAGCGCCATAGATCACTCTCGGTGACGGAGGGGGTTGTCTGCTTAGCCTCGTCGGATGCGTGACGACGACATGATCGATGACCCGACCACGCCCACCAGCCCGAATGGCCGTTCGGAGGAGGCGAGGAGAGCCGAACGGGCGGACGCGGTGACACCCGATGCGGCAGGCGCACCCCGTGCACGATCCCGGACCGGTACCCGCCGAACCGCGATCGGTAACCTCGCCCCGCGTACCCGCCGGGCCCGGGTGGCCACCCTGGCCGCCGGCCTGACCTGCTGCCTGGGCCTGGCCGCGGCCCTGGAGTCGCGGCTGCTGAGCTCCGAGCCGACCGCGCGCCCCGACCGTGCCGCCGCCGAAGCGGAGCTGCGGACCCGGGCCGCCGAGCAGGACCGCGCGTCCCGGGGACTCGCCCGGACGCCCGACGCCGCGCCCAGCGCCACCGCCACCCCGACCCCCACGAAGACCGCCACCCCGAAGAAGACCGCGACGAAGAAAGCCACCCCGAAGAAGGCCGTCGCGAAGAAGACCGTCACCCGGCGCAGCGCCACCCCGGCCCCGGTGGCCGGCCTGACCGCCGCCCAGATGAAGAACGCCACCGCGATCGTGCGGACCGGCGAGGCCATGGACGTCCCCCGGCGTGGGCTGGTCATCGCGGTCGCCACCGCGATGCAGGAGAGCAACCTCTACAACCTCGCCAGCGGCGCCGTCCCGGAGTCGCAGAACCACCCCAACCAGGGACTCGGCTGGGACCACGACTCCGTCGGGCTGTTCCAGCAGCGCGCCAGCATGGGCTGGGGGACCGTCGCGGACCTGATGGACCCGGCGTACGCGACCCGGCAGTTCCTCACCGCGCTGCTCGCGGTGCCCGGCTGGCAGGGGATGCGGCTGACCGACGCGGCCCAGGCCGTGCAGATCTCCGGCTACCCCGAGGCGTACGCCGTGCACGAGCCGCGGGCCACCGTGATCGTCGACGCGGTGCTCACTCCCGCCACCTGACCGGGCGTGCCGGTTGCCCCGTCGGGGTACACATGGGTGAGGCACCCCCCAGCGACAGGAGGACCAGATGTCCCCGCTCATGCAGAAGATCAGCCGTTTCCTCAGCTCCCCCCAGGGGCAGCGAATGGTCGCCCGCGGCCGTCAGGAGTTGGCCAAGCCGGGCACCCAGCAGAAGATCCGCGGTCTGGCGGCGAAGTTCGGCAAGCGGCGCTGACTCCGTATCGTCGTACCGTTTCCTTCGCTGCTGACCCCCGGAGCGCCACGTGACCGACTCGACCCCCGTCGACGGCCAGACCCCCGCCCCCGCGCCGCGCCCGCCGGCCCCCGCCCCCGCCCCCGGGCCCGTCGACCCGCCGCCGGTCGCCGGGCCCGCCGACCCGCCGGACGTGCCGGAGGCGCCGCCGGCGAGGCTGTGGGACCGGATGCGGGAGGACCCGCAGTACGCCCCGGAGCACCTGGCCCTGGAGGCGGTCCGGCGGCTCGGGCCGGAGGCGACCCGCTGGGTGGCCCGGGTCCGGGCCGAGCAGCCCGGCATCACCGCCGACGCCCTGGCCGACCTGGCCGTCCGTCGGTTCGTCAACCGGGCCCGGCTCTCCGGGGCGGTGTCCGGCGCCGCCGGCCTGCCCGGCGCGGTGATCGACGTCGGGGTGCTCGCCTGGACCCAGGCCCGGATGGTGCTGCACGTCGCCGCCGCGTACGGCGTCGACCCGCAGCACGCCGACCGGGCGACCGACCTGCTCGTCCTGCAGAAGGTGCACAAGGTGGCGGAGACCGCCCGGGTCGCGCTGGGGATGGCCGCCGGCCGGGAACGGGCCGGCGCGCTCTTCGGCGGCGGCTCCCAGCCGGCGCTGGGTCGGGTGATGGTGCGGCTGGGCGTGCGGCTGGCCCAGATGGCCGGGGTACGCGCGGCGAAGCGGGTCTTCGCGAAGGTCGTCCCGGGCGCGGCGATCGTCCTCGGGACCTGGGCGAACTCCTCGGCCACCAAGGATCTCGCCCGGCGCTCCCGGGAGCTCTACCGCGAACGCGGGGCGGGCGCCGTGCCACCGCCCCGGCGTCCCTGACCGGTGGCGGGCCGACGGCTCAGTCGGCGTAACCGGCGGCTGGCCAGGTCACCTCGGCCAGTCGCTGCTGCCCGGCGTTGTTCGGGTGGAAGTAGTCCAGGCTGTTGACGTCGTCGAGACCGAACCGCGCCCGGTGCGCGGCCCCGCCGTCGTGCCGGCAGCGTGCCCCGTACGCCCGGCAGGCCGCGACGAGCTGGTCGTTGTAGGCGTCCACCCGCTCCCGGAAGGCCCGACGGCGGGCCGTGTCGGCCGGGGCGGTGGAGGTCGGGGCGGCCAGCAGGGCGGGGCAGACGCCGCGACCCCAGGCCCGGACGGCCCGCTCGTCGGTGTGCCCGATCTCCCAGAGGCGGTGCAGGTCCGGGATGCTCACCACCAGCACCCGGGCCTTCGGCCGGCCCTCGCGCAGGGTCCGCAACGCCGCGTCGACCTGCTCGCGGAACGTCGCCACCGGGGTCATCGCCTCGACGCTGCCCCGGCAGGCGTCGTTCGCGCCGATCAACACCGTGACGTAGTCGGCCTTGTCGCGTACCGCCCGGACGGCCTGGTCGGCCAGGGCGGACGCCCGGGCCCCGGCCGACGCGTGGTTGTACGCCCGCCCCTGCATCGCCGGGTTGAGCTCCCGCAGCCGCCGGTAGTGGCTCTCCACCCGGCGTCCCTCCCCGGTGGACCAGGAGTTGCGCTGGCAGGAGGAGAGCACCAGGCAGGTGCCGAAGCCGGTGGTCACCGAGTCGCCGAGCGCGGCCATGGTGACCGGCAGCCCGGGGCGGGGCGAGTCGCGCGGCGGCTGGGGCGTGGCGTCGCCCCCGCCCGTGCCCCCGCCCTCGCAGGCGAGCGCCACCAGCGCGGTCAGCGCCGCCGCCAGAGCGGCCCAGCGGCGTGGAGCGACCCGTCGAGGCATAGCCGACCATCCCACCAACGAACTGCGACAGTGTGGTCACTCTACGCCGTCGCGGTGGTCGCAGGTTAACCCGCCACGGCACCGGGTAGTTCGCCTGGATGACACGATCACAGCCCAAACGCGCCCGGGGCACCGTCGGGCACGCGTACAGCGCGTTGAACCTGCGGCTGGCGCTGGCCTCGTTCGGGTTGGTCGTCATGGTCGTCTTCGCCGTGCTGGCGGCCCGCGCGGACCTGGTCTGGCTGGCCGTGGTCTGCGGCGTGCTGGCGGTCGTGGCGGTGGTCGACCTGGTCGTCATCCAGCGTCGGCGGGCCGCCCGCCGTCGGGAGGAGCCGGGCGTGCGTCACTCGCTCTTCGAGTGACCGGAGCGCCGGCCCTGCGACTGACAGGAGCACGGGATGTCCATCGCCACCACCAACCCCGCCACCGGTGAGGTGCTCAGGACGTACGACGCGATGTCGCCGGAGCAGATCGACGCCGCCATCGCCGACGCGGCCGACGGGTTCGCGGCGCTGCGCGGCACGTCGATCGCCCAGCGGGCCCGTTGGCTCACCGCGGCGGCCGACCTGCTCGACGCGGAGCGGGACGAGATCGCGCGCACCATGACCACCGAGATGGGCAAGACGTACGCGGCGGCGCGGGCCGAGGCCACCAAGTGCGCCAGCGCCTGCCGGTTCTACGCCGGGCACGCCGAGCGGTTCCTGGCCGACGAGCCGGCCGACGCGGCGGCGGTCAAGGCGACCCGGGCGTTCGTCAGGTACCAGCCGATCGGCCCGGTGCTCGCGGTGATGCCATGGAACTTCCCGCTCTGGCAGGTGATCAGGTTCGCCGCGCCGGCCCTGATGGCCGGCAACACCGGCCTGCTCAAGCACGCCTCGAACGTGCCGCAGACCGCCCTGTGGCTGGCCGAGCTGTTCCGCCGGGCGGGATTCCCGGAGGGGGCGTTCACCACCCTGCTGGTCGGCTCGGACGCCGTCGAGCGGATCCTCGGCGACCCTCGGGTCCGGGCGGCCACCCTGACCGGCAGCGAGCCCGCCGGGCGGTCCATCGCGTCGATCGCCGGCCGGGAGCTCAAGAAGACCGTGCTGGAGCTCGGCGGCAGCGACCCGTACGTGGTGATGCCCTCGGCCGACCTGGACCTGGCCGCCGAGGTCGCCACCACCGCCCGCTGCCAGAACAACGGCCAGTCCTGCATCGCGGCGAAACGGTTCATCGTCCACGCCGACGTCTTCGACGCGTTCGCCGAACGGTTCGTGGCGCACATGTCCGCGCTGCGGGTCGGCGACCCGATGGACGCCGACACCGACGTCGGCCCGCTGGCCAGCGAACGGGGCCGTGACGAGGTGGCCGCCCAGGTCCGCGACGCCGTCGGCAGGGGCGCGCGGCTGCTCTGCGGCGGCGAGGTCCCGGACCGGCCCGGCTGGTGGTACCCGCCGACCGTGGTCACCGACCTGACGCCGCGGATGCGGATGTGGGACGAGGAGGTCTTCGGCCCGGCCGCCGGCCTCTACCGGGTGTCGTCGTACGACGAGGCGGTCCAGGTCGCCAACGGCACCAGCTTCGGCCTCGGCGCGAACGCCTGGACCCGGGACCCGGACGAGCAGGAGCGCTTCGCCACCGACCTGGACGCCGGCAACGTCTTCGTCAACGGCATGACCACGTCGTTCCCGGAGCTGCCGTTCGGCGGGGTCAAGAACTCCGGGTACGGGCGGGAGCTGTCCGCGCTGGGCATGCGCGAGTTCTGCAACGTCAAGACCGTCTGGGTGGGCGAGGGCGCGGCCACCGGCGGCGCCGGCTCACACGCCGAGTGAGGTGGCGGGGGGCGCCGGATTGGCCGGCGGGGCTTCTGGGTACGGGACGCCGGCATGACGGTGTTCGGCGTGCACGCCTCCCACGAGCAGATCCACCCCTCCGAGCTGCTGGCGGCCGTGGTACGGGCCGAACGGGCCGGCTTCGACGCCGCGATGTGCTCGGACCACTTCTCCCCGTGGAGCGAACGTCAGGGGCAGTCCGCGTTCGCCTGGTCCTGGCTGGGCGCGGCGCTCCAGGCGACCGGGCTGCCGCTCGGCGTGGTCAACGCGCCCGGCCAGCGTTACCACCCGGCGATCATCGCGCAGGCGATCGGCACCCTCGGCGCGATGTACCCGGGCCGGTTCTGGGCCGCGCTGGGCAGCGGCGAGGCGAGCAACGAGCACATCACCGGCGATCCGTGGCCGCGCAAGGAGCTGCGCGAACGGCGGTTGCGGGAGTGCGTGGACGTGATCCGGGCGCTGCTGGCCGGTGAGGAGGTCAGCCACGACGGCCTGGTCCGGGTGGACCGGGCGAAGCTGTGGACCCGTCCGGAGGAGCCGCCGGCGCTGGTCGGGGCGGCGGTCAGCGTGGCCACCGCCCGGTGGTGCGCCGAGTGGGCGGATGGCCTGATCACCGTCAACGCCCCGGTCGACCACCTCCGGCAGATGATCGACGCGTACCGGGACGCCGGTGGCCGGGGGCCGCTGCACCTGCAGGTGCACCTGAGCTGGGACCCGGACCAGGAGCGCGCCGAGCGGATCGCGTACGAGCAGTGGCGCAGCAACGTCTTCGCGCCGCCGGTCTGCTGGGACCTGGAGACCGTCTCGCACTTCGACGTGGTCTCCGCGCAGGTGCCGATGGAGAAGCTGCGCGAGGTGGTCAACATCTCCGCCGACCTGGGCCGGCACGTCGGCTGGCTGGAGGAGTACCTCGACCTCGGATTCGACCAGATCTTCCTGCACCACGTCGGGCGGGAGCTGGGCCCGTTCGTCGACACCTTCGGCGCGGAGGTGCTGCCCAAGCTGCGTGCCCGCTGATCGTCGGGCGTATGACCGAACCACGATGGGTCCTGGTGCCACGACCGCCAATAAGATTGATTAGTCTCAATCTGGCGGGTTGCCGCCGTGGCACTCAGGGAGTGGTCCATGTTCCGACGGAAACTGTCCCGCGCGGCGGGCGCCGCGCTGACGCTCGCGCTGTCCCTGGCCGGCGTCCAGGCCGCCAGCGGCACGCCGGCCGGCGCGGACGTGGGCGTCACGGCCCGGACCGTCTACTACGACGCCAGCCGGGCCGGTGAGTTCAAGACCAACTTCGACCAGGCCGCCGCGATCTGGAACAGCCGGGTCAGCAACGTCCGGCTGGTGGCCGGCACCCCGGCCACCGTCACCATCCGGGTGGACAACGGCTGGCCCCGGGCGTACGTGACCGGGTTGGGCCGGGGCACCGTCTACATGGGCTGGGAGGCGGTGAACCAGGGGTACAACCGGACCCGCATCGCGACCCACGAGATCGGCCACATCCTCGGCCTGCCCGACCGGCGCACCGGCCTGTGCTCGGACCTGATGTCCGGCAGCAGCGCCCCGGTCTCCTGCACCAACGCGTACCCGAACGCGACCGAGGCCGCGCAGGTGAACTCGCTCTTCGCCGGCAGCCGCGCGGCCAGCCCCGCGCTCGGCGTGCACGTCTGGCAGGACGAGGCCGAGGGCGACGTCTCGCCGCTGGTGGTCAACGGTCGCCCGGCCACCGAGAACTACCCCTGGATGGTGTACAGCTCCGGGTGCAGCGCCACGCTGATCAAGTCGAACTGGGTGGTCACCGCGAAGCACTGCTCCACCCCCGCCTCGGTGCGGGTCGGCAGCGTCGACCGCACCAGCGGCGGCACCGTGGTCCGGGTCAGCCGGGCGGTCAGCCACCCGACCATCGACGTGAAGCTGTTCCAGCTCGCCAGCTCGGTCAGCTACGCCCCGGCCCCGATCCCGACCACGTCGGGCGCGGTCGGCACCGCCACCCGGATCATCGGCTGGGGCCAGACCTGCGCGCCCCGGGGCTGCGGCTCGGCCCCGGCCGTCGCGCACGAGCTGGACACCTCGATCGTGACGGACAGCCGCTGCGCCGGCATCAACGCCACCTACGAGATCTGCACCAACAACACCAACGGCAACGCGGGCGCCTGCTACGGCGACTCGGGCGGCCCGCAGGTGCGCAAGATCAATGGCGTGTGGAACCTGATCGGCGCGACCAGCCGCGCCGGCAACAACAACTCGACCTGCGCCACCGCCCCGTCGATCTACGGCGACCTGCCGTCGATCCGTACCTGGATCAACACCCAGGTCGGCGGCCTCCCCGCCGCCTGACACGCCCGGACGCGCGACGGGTCCCCTGCCACGCCCCCGCGGCGACGGCAGGGGACCCGCCCGTGCGCCCCGGGTCGGCGTCGGCCCGGGTCGCCGTCGGCCGGGTGGGGACATGCGGCGTGGGGCGGTCGAGGTGTGCTGATCGGAGCCTGTCGAGCTGCCCCGGATACGGGGCGCCTGCGGACGGTCCGCGGCGGGTCGCGTCCGTCGGGGCATGCCGTCACGCGTTCGGCCGTCCTGTCGCCGCAGACCTGGTCACGGCCGGCTTCCAGGCGCGGAGCTCGTCCCTGCGGGGCCACCTCGGTGCCCTCCGTGTCCTCCGCGTGCTTGTGCGCTCCGTGTCCCGCCGTCGTCGGTGTTCGACAGGCGCCTCGGGCCCGTCGCGGTGTCCGGGCCCGCGACGGGCGGTGGTGGCGGGTTCGGGTGGCGGGCGTCGACACGCCGAACAGGGGCCTCCCGTGGGCGGGAGACCCCTGTCGGACCGGGGATCGCTACGGGTCAGGAGAGCGTGCAGGCCACTCCGTTGACCGCGATCAGACCCGGCGCCGGGTTGGCGTTTCCGCCGGTCAGCGCGTTGAACCCGAAGGTCACCGTGCTGCCGGGCATGATCCTGCGGTTGTGCGACTCGTTCGTCGCCGAGACGGTGGCCCCCGACTGGGTGACCGTCGCCAGCCACGCCTCGCGCACCTTCTGGTCACCGGTGAACGCGAACCGGGCCGTCCAACCCTCGATCGGCTTGGTGCCGGTGTTGCGGATGGTCACCTGGCCGGTGAAGCCGGTGCCGCCCTGCCAGGCGCCGTAGTTGACGTACTGGGCGGAGCAGTTCGACGTGGGGACCGCCCCGCCCTCACCCTGGTCGGCGAGGAAGGACGCGATCCAGGTCAGCGCCGAGTTCCAGTTGATCGCCACCTCGTTCGTGGAGTACGAGTTGATGTCGTCGACGTAGCAGAACATCGGCGCGCAACCGGCCAGGAGCTGCTCGACGAACGGGTCCTGCAGGTCCGCGTTCGGGCCGCCCGCGATCGAGCCGGCCGGCGGCTTCGGCAGGTCCGGGTTGAGCTGGTTGCCGAAGATCCGGCTGTGCTGGTTCTCCGCGGCGTGCTCGCCCCACCCGGTCACGTACGAGATGTTCAGGGCGTTGCGGCCGAAGATGTAGTCCATCGCCTGCGTCGCGCCGTCCCGGTACTTGGTCTGGCCGGTCAGGTCGAAGGCGGTGCCCAGCACGATCGCGTTGTTGATGAGGTTGCTGTTGCCGCCCCAGAAGTAGCTGGCCGCGTCGCCGGGCATCGGCAGCCCGTACGCCTGGCGGGCGATCTCGGCCAGGTAGCTGTCGGCGGCGGTGGTCACCGAGGCCCGGATCCGGGTGCGCTCGGCGGCGGACAGGCCGTTCGGCACGGTCGCCAGGTCGAGCCGGCCCAGCGCGGCCACGCTGCCCCAGCCGAAGCCACGCGGGTCGAACACGTCCCCGGTGTGGTGCGGCGAGGCGGTCAGGTCGGTCAGGTACTTCTGCTCGCCGGTGGTCAGGTACAGCTCGGCCGCCGCCCAGTAGAACTCGTCGGTGACGTTGCCGTCGTCGTACGCGCCGCCGCCGACACCGTCGGTCGGGCTGGCGTACCGGGTCGGGTTGGCCTTGGCCGCCGCGTACGCGGTCTTCGCCGCGGTGTCGCACTTCTTGGCGAAGGTCGCGTCGTACGGGGCGAACAGCCGCGCGCACTGGGCGGCGGTGGCGGCCAGGTTCAGCGTGGCCGCGGTCGACGGCGGGTGCAGCTCGCGCAGCTCCGGGTCCTCGTGCGGCAGCAGCGGCAGCCCGGTCCAGTTCTTGTCGTGGATCTTGTGGTGGGCCATCCCGGCGAGCGGCTTGCCGGCCGGCACCTGCATGCTCAGCAGGAACTCCAGCTCCCAGCGGGCCTCGTCGAGGATGTCCGGGGTGCCGTTGCCCCGCTCGGGCACCCGCAGCGTGCTGTCGCCCAGCTTCGCGCCGCCGTTCGCGGTGGCCGCGGTCTTGGTCCGCTCGAAGGTGTTGAGCAGCTGGTAGGTGGCGATGCCGCCGTTGACCACGTACTTGCCGTGGTCGCCCGCGTCGTACCAGCCGCCCCGCACGTCGAGCCGGTAGTCGCAGACGCCGGGCTGGCAGGGCACGTCGGTGTCGCCCTTGTTGGGGGCCACGTCGAGGTGTCCGGCCGGGCGGGCGTACTCCTCGCCGATCAGGTCACCGTCGATCTCGATGCCGCTGCGCTGGGCGTAGAAGAACTGCAGCGCGTCGGAGCGGAGCTGCTCGTAGAGCGTGCCGGAGATCTCGAACGGGTGGCTGGTCTCCCCGTCGGCGACCAGCGTCAGCCCGGTGCCGGAGCCCCGGTACGACGAGAAGTCGATGCTGTGCACGTTCTCCCCGGAGGCCGCGTCGACGCCGCGCGGCGTGCTTTCGCCGCTGGCGACGACCGTGCCGGCGGCGTTCTTGAGCTGCCAGGGCAGCGCCTCGGTGGCCTCGGTGACCACGGTGGCGTTCTTCGGCCCGGCGGTGAGGTAGCCGACCTGGTTGACCCGGACCCGGGGCCCGGTGTCCGGCTCGTACGGCGCGGCCGGCTCGCCGCCGCGCAGCGAGACGTTGTCCAGACAGAACGTCTGCGCGCTGGGGCTGCCGCCGACCTGGAAGATGATCTGCGCCCGCGAGTCGTCGGCCGGCGCGGTGAAGGTGTGCTCGGTGTGCTGCGCGGTGGGGGTCGCGTTCAGCCCGACGGTGGTGTACGAGGTGTAGGGCGCGCTGCCGAGTTGCAGCACCGCGGTGATCCGGGCGCCGGGGGTGGCGGAGGCGTCGAACGTGAGGGTGTACGACGCGCCGGCGATCAGCGGGACGCCGTCCTGCCCGATGCCGGCGTCCCACGAGTTGGCGGTGCCGGCGGCGACGGTGGTGCACAGTTGGCCGTCGGGGTTGGTCAGGTCACCGGTGCCGTACGAGAACCAGGGGGAGGTGCCGGCGCTGAAGTCGCCGTTCTTGATCTGCTCGGGAGGTTCCTCCTCGGCCGCGGCGGGGCCGGCGACCGGAGCGGCGACGGCGGGGCCGGCCGCGGTGAGGGCGCCGGTGAGGGCGACGGAGGTCGCCGCGGCGAACAGCGCCAGGCGGCGCCGGCGGCGTGGGGGTGACGTCACGACGGTTCCTTCCGGGGAACGGGGGAGTCGATACCTGGGAGCGCTCCCAAGTATCGTCACGATGTTTCCAGGGCATGACCGCCATGTCAATTGATTCGCCTGGATCTTGGTGGTGGCCGTCCCGACCCGCCGACGGAGAGTGAGATTCGCCGCGCCACGGCCGGGTACGGTGATCCAGTAGAGACAACCCGCTCTCCTCCTGGCAGGCTGCGTCCCATGACCCTGAAGCTGCGTTCCACGGGGGCGACCGACCGTGGCCTGATCCGGAGCGGCAATCAGGACGCCTTCCACGCCGGGACCTGGCTCGTCGCCGTCGCCGACGGCATGGGCGGGATGGCGGCCGGCGACCTCGCCAGCTCGATCGCGATGCGGACGATCGCCCCGCTGGATCTGGAGACACCGGAGGACGGGCTGGTGGCGGCGCTGCGCGGCGGCATCGAGGTGGCCACCGAGCGGATCCGTCAGGCCGTCGAGGAGGACCCGGAACGGCAGGGCATGGGCACCACCCTGACCGCCCTGCTGTTCGCCCGCACCGGGAGCTGCCTGGCCCTGGCCCACGTCGGCGACTCGCGCGCGTACCTCTTCCGCGAGGGGACGCTCAAGCAGGTCACCCGGGACGACACCTTCGTGCAGATGCTCGTCGACCAGGGCCTCATCACACCCGAGCAGGCCACCCACCACCCCCGCCGGGCGGTGGTGACCCAGGCGTTGCAGGGCGGCGAGATCTCCCCGGCGTACGCGACGATGGTGCCCTGGGCGGGCGACCGCTGGCTGCTGTGCAGCGACGGCCTGTCCAACGTGGTCCGGGCGGACACCCTGGCCGAGGTGCTCGCCGCGCACCCGGACCGGACGGAGTGCGCCCGTCAGCTGATCGACCTGGCCCTGCGAGCGGGCGGCCCGGACAACATCACCGTGGTGGTCGCCGACGTCGTCGCCGAGGACTGAGCCCGGCGCCGCGCGGGCCGAGCCCGTGGTCGCCAAGGGCTCAGCGCCGCGCGGGGCCGGTGGGGCTCAGCGGCGGCGGGCGCTGGTGTGCCGGGTGGGCGGGGCGGTCGTCGGGTCCGCCGGCCAGGGGTGGCGCGGGTAGCGCCCCCGCAGCTCCGCCCGGACCTGCGGATAGCCGACCTGCCAGAAGGACGCCAGGTCGGCGGTGACCGCCACCGGCCGCCCGGCCGGGGAGAGCAGGTGCAGCAGCACCGGCGCCCGGCCGTCGGCGATCCGGGGCGCCCGCTGCCAGCCGAAGGTCTCCTGGAGCTTCACCGGGAGCACCGGCGCGGTCGGGTCGGCGTAGTCCACCCGGATCCGGCTGCCGCTGGGCACGGTGATCCGCTCCGGGGCCACCTCGTCCAGGCGGGCCGCCAGCGGCCAGGGCAGCAGCCGGCGCAGCGCGGTCACCACGTCGATCCGGGCCAGGTCGGCCCGGCGGCGGGCCCGGGCCAGCTCGGGGCCGAGCCAGTCGGCGGCGGTGGCCAGCAGCGCCGGGTCGTCCACCTCGGGCCAGTCGTCGCCGAGCGCGTGCCGGCAGAACGCCAGCCGGTCCCGCAGGAAGCGGGCGGCCGGGCTCCAGTCGAGCAGCGCCAGACCCTCCTGCCGCAGGCCGGTCAGCAGGGCCGCGGCGAGACGTTCCGGGTCGGGCCGGCGCAGCGGCCGGTCGCCCAGCTCGACCGCGCCGAGCCGGTCCACCTCCCGGGCGACCACGTCCCCGTCGACCCAGCCGACCTGCCGTTCGGTGCGCAGCAGCCCGCCGCCGGCCTCACGGGCGGTCGTCTCGTCCAGCGGGGCGGCGGCCCGGATCCGGGCGGCGGGCGCGCCGGGGGCCCGGTCCACCACCGCCACCGCCAGCCAGTCGCACCCGGTCAGCGCCGACCCCGGTGGCAGCTCCGCGGCGGTCCCGCCGGCCATCAGGTACGTCGCGCCGCCCGGCCGGCGGGCCCGGGCCAGCCGCTCCGGGTGGGCCAACCCGACGACCAGCCCGGCCGCCAGGTCGTCGGGCAGGAGCCGGTCGGCGCTCCCGGCCCGGGCGGAGCCCGGTCGGCCCGCCGCCGCGCCGGTGGGCGGGGCCGCGCGCAGCCGGCGTACCTCGGCACGCCAACGGGCGGTGGCGGCGGGGTCGACGCCGGCGCGCAGTCGCCGCCAGAGGCCGACCAGGTCGTCGCCGGGCCCGCTCTCCTCGGTGAGCAGGGCGACCACCTCGGCGGCCCGGTCCGCGCCGACCCAGCGGGCGCCGTCGAGCAGCGCCCGGCCCAGCCGGGGGTGCGCCCCGGTCGCCGCGATGGCCCGTCCCCGGTCGGTGATCCGGCCGGCCGGGTCGACCGCGCCGAGCGTGCCGAGGGTCTGCCGGGCCACCGCCAGCGCCGCGGCCGGCGGAGGATCGGGCAGCGCGAGCCCGACGCCGTCCGGCTGCCCCCAGGCGGCCAGCTCAAGGGCGAACCCGGTCAGGTCGGCGGTGGCGATCTCCGGTTCGGGCTGCGCGGCCAGCCGTTCGTGGGTGGCCGCCGACCAGCAGCGGTACACGTGTCCGGGGGCCTCCCGACCGGCCCGACCGGCCCGCTGGGTCGCGGCGGCCCGGGAGACCGGCACGGTGACCAGCGAGCCCAGGCCCCGGGCCAGGTCGGTGCGGGCGACCCGGCTGAGTCCGGCGTCGACCACCACCCGGACGCCGGGGACGGTGAGGCTGCTCTCCGCGATGGCGGTGGCCAACACCACCCGCCGCCGGTCGGTCGGCCGCAGCGCGGCGTCCTGGTCCGCGCCGCGCTGCCGGCCGTGCAGCGGCACCAGGGCGACCCACTCCCGCAGGTCGGCGAGGCGGGCGGTGACGTCGGCGATCTCGCGCGCGCCGGGCAGGAAGACCAGCACGTCGCCCGGGTGGTCGGCCAGGGCCCGCCGGACGGTGCCGGCCACGTGGTCGAGCAGCGCGGGGTCGACCCGGTTGCCCCGGTAGGCGGTCACCGGCCGCGGCGGGGGCGCCCAGATCCGGGTCACCGGGTGCAGCGCGGCCTCGGCCCGGACCACCGGGGCCGGCGGTCCGGCCGGGGCGAGCAGGGCGGCGAACCGGTCCGCCTCGGCGGTCGCCGACATGGCGAGCAGCCACAGGTCGGGGCGCAACGCGGCGCGGGCCTCCACGGTGAAGGCGAGCGCCAGGTCCGCGTCGAGGTGCCGCTCGTGCACCTCGTCCAGCAGCACCGCCGCGACGCCGGGCAGCTCCGGGTCGTGGTGCAGCCGGCGCAGCAGCAGGCCGGTGGTGACCACCTCGATCCGGGTGGTCGGCCCGGTGCGACGGTCGCCGCGCACCGCGTAGCCGACCCGGTCGCCGACCTGTTCGCCCAGCAGCCCCGCCATCCGGCGGGCCGCCGCGCGGGCGGCCACCCGCCGGGGCTGGGCGAGGACCACCCGACCGGTGACCTGGTCGGCGACCGCCAGGGGCGCGAGCGTCGTCTTCCCGGTGCCGGGCGGGGCGACCAGCACGGCGACGCCGGCCGCGCCGAGCGCCGCCGTCAGGGCCGGCAGCGCCGGCCGGACCGGCAGGTCGAGGGGTACGTCGTGGAGCACGCACCGACCTCAGCGGAGCGCGTCGAGCCCGCTGAGGAAGGCCCGCCAGGTCGACGAACCGAAGAGGAGCACCGGCCCGCCACGGTCCTTGCTGTCCCGGACGGCCACCCGACCGGGTACGCCGGCGACCTCCACGCAGTTGCCGTTGCCGCTGCTGCGTGTGCTGGTGCGCCACTGCGCGCAGGTGAGGTCGAGCGCGGTCATGGTGGGGTACCTCTCGTCTGCGAAGAAGCGTCTTGTGGTCACGCAAAGTAACGAATTGCGGCCTCAAGGCGGGTCAACGAGTCCGCTGGAGAGAGCGCCATCCGGCACAGTCTCTCGTGCACAAGGGTATACCCCCGGACGTGCCCGGCACCCTCCAAGGCCAGTCCCATCGTGAGGTTGTCCAGGTAAACCACGGCATCGTCGGCGGCGTCGGCGAAGTGCAGGACGACGTACGGCGTGCTCATCGCGGGGTGCCCGCCCGCCGCGAACGGAAGTATCTGGAGGGTCACGTTAGGTAGTTGCGCTACTCGGCTGATCTGAGCCACCTGTTCGGCCATCACCGCCGGGCCGACGACCGGCCGCAGCAGCACCGCCTCGTTGAGCACCACCGACATCTGCGCCGGCGACTCCCGGCGCAGCACGTGCTGGCGGTGCAGGCGGGCGGCGACCTTGCGCTCCACGCCGTCCTCGCCGGCGGTCAGCCGGAAGATCTCCCGGGCGTACGCCTCGGTCTGGAGCAGACCGGGCACCACCTCGGCCTCGTACGTGCGCAGCGTCGCCGCCTCGGCCTCCAGTCCGACGTAGAACTCGAACCACTCCGGCAGCACGTCGCTGTAGTTCTGCCACCAGCCGCGTTGCTGCGCGCCCCGGGCGATCTCGATGAGCGCCTCGGCGTCGTTCCCGGTGACCTGGTACAGGGCCAGGGCCGCGCGGACGTCGCGGGGCTTGATGCCGATCTGCGCGTTCTCGATCCGGGAGAGGTTGCTCTTGGACATGTCGAGCTGCCGGGCGGCGACGTCGAGGGTCATCCCGGCGCGCTCCCGCAACTGCCGAAGCTCGCGGGCGATGCGGCGACGGCGGACGGTGGGGCTGGCGGTCACCCGGCCGAGTGTGCCACGGGGCATCGTATCCGCAGGTCACGAGCCCGGTTCGTGCAACATACCGATTCTGGGAGTTGCATTGCACCGGGTCTGAGTGCATCCTTTCACCGGTCCTGATCACTGTGGACGAGCGAGCCGGGGAGGGGTCGTTGCGCATCGCCGACGAGTTCTTCCTGATCGTCCACGACGACAGCCGTGGCCGGCCCCGGCTGAACCCGACAGCCACCGGCCTCGGCCTCGCCGCCGGCCTCCTCGGCGAGCTGGTCCTCACCGGACGGGTCACCGTGTCGGACGGACGGTTGTCCGTGCTGGACCGCCGGCCACCGGCCGACGCGCTGGCCGGCACGGTGCTCGCCCAGCTCGTCGGGGAGAGCCGGCACCGGCTGCTGCGTACCTGGCTGGTCTTCCTGGCCCGGACGGCGGCCGACGCGGTGGGGGAGCGGCTCAGCCGGGCCGGGGTGGTCCGCCGGCAGGAACGCCGTGGCGTGCTGCGCGCCAGCGTCAGCTACGTCGCCGTCGACCGTAACGCGCTGGCCTGGCCGGGCGCGCGCCTGCTGGCCCTGCTGGAGCGGCCTGACCCGCCGACCGTGCCGGACGCGTTGCTGTGCGGACTGGTCGCGGCCACCGGGCTGACCCGGGTGGTCCTCTGGGACGCCGACCCGCGCGCCCGGCGTCGCTTCGGGATGCTCCGACCGGCGCTGCCCCGGGCGCTGCGGGAGCTGGTCGGCCACACCGAGGCCGCCGTCGGCGCGGCCGTGCTCCGCGGTTGACCCGCCCTGTCCCCCCCCCCGATCGGAACCGTTCCCATGCCGCCCACCCCGCCGTCGACGACAGCCGACCGGCCCGGCGACGTCCCCGAGACGTTGGTCCCGGGCGGCCGTGGGGTGCCCTCGGTGCTGCTGTTCACGCTCTCCGCGTCGGCGCCGCTGACCGCGGCGGCCGGACTGGCCACCACCGGGTACGCGGTGACCGGTCACGCCGCCCTCGCCCCGGCCGTCCTCGCGGTGGCCGTGACGCTGGCCCTGTTCGCGGTGGGCTACGGGGCGATGTGTCACCGGCTGGCCCACGCCGGCGGGTTCCACGCCCACGTCGCCCGCGGCCTCGGCCGGCCCGCCGGCGTGGGGGCCGCCTGGACGGCGCTGATCGCGCGTAACGCCCTCCAGGTCGGCCTGTACGGGGTGGTCGGCGCGGCCGGCGCGCCACTGCTCGTCCGGTGGCTCGGGACCGCGCCGGCCTGGTGGCTGCTGGCGCTGGCGGTCTGGGCGCTGGTCGCCGCGCTGGGCGTGCTGCGGATGGACCTGACCGGACCGACGCTGGCGGCGCTGCTGCTGGCCGAGCTGGCCGTGCTCGTCGTCTTCGGCCTGGGGCGGCTGCTCACCCCGGCCGGCGGGGCGCTCGACCTCGACGCCGTCTCCCCGGCGCGGCTGCTCACCCCCGGGGCCGGCGCGCTGCTCGTCCTCGCCGTCGTCGGGTTCGTCGGGTTCGAGTCGGCCGTGCTGCTGCGGGAGGAGACCCGGGATCCGCGCCGGACGGCGCGGGCGGCCACGTACCTCGCGGTGGGCGTCGTCGGCGTCGTCCTGGCCTTCTCCGCCGCGGCCACCACGGCGGCCCTCGGCCCGGACCGGGCGGTCGCCCTGGCCCGGGAGCACGGCGTCGAGCTGCTGTTCGACCTGGCCGGCGAGCACCTCGGCGAGGCGCTGACGCCGGTCGGGCTGGCGGTCTTCGTCGCCTCGGCGTTCGCCGCGCTGCTCTCGCTGCACCACACCACCGCCCGGTACGCGTTCGCGCTGGGCCGGGAAGGGCTGCTGCCCGCGGTGTTCGGCCGCGCCTCGCCCCGTACCGGCGCGCCCCGGGTGGCCTCGGCGGCGCAGAGCACGCTCGGGCTGGTGGTGATCCTCGGGTGTGCCGCCGTCGGCGTGGACCCGGTACGGCGTCTCTTCTACCGGGCCGTCGCGTTCGGCGGCCTCGGGCTGCTGCTGCTCACCGCCGTCACGTCGGTGGCGGTGCTGGTGTTCCTCGTCCGGGAGGCCGCCGACGAGCCCTGGTGGCGTCGGGCCGTGGCGCCCGGTCTGGCCGCCGTCGCCCTGGTCGCCATGGTCGTGCTGGCGCTGGCCGACGTCGCCACCCTGTTCGGGGTCGCGGCGGACGCCCCGCTGCGCTGGGCCCCGCCTGCGGTGTTCCTGGCGGTGGCGTTGGTCGGCGCGCTCTGGGCGGCCGTGCTGCGGGTCCACCGGCCGGCCCGGCACGCCCGGATCGGGCTCGGTCCGGAGAGCGTGACGACGGAGCTGGCGGCCCCACCGGCCCCGGCCCCCGGTGCCCGGGTGTGAGGGCATCGTGGGCCGGACCCACGACGAAGGCCGGGCCCCCTCACCAGGCCCGGCCTTCGTCGTGATCGGTCAGTACGTGCCGTCGAGCTGCCCGCGCAGCTTGGTCAGCGCCCGGGCCAGCAGCCGGGACACGTGCATCTGGGACACCCCGATCTGGTCGGCGATCTGCGACTGGGTCAGGTTGCCGTAGAACCGGAGGGTGAGGATCTTCTGCTCGCGCTCGTCGAGGGTGGCCAGCGCCGGGCCGAGCGCGACCCGCAGCTCGGCCAGCTCGAACTCGTTGTCCTCCCCGCCGAGCATGTCGCCCAGCTCGGTGGCGCGCTCGCCGTCGCCGGTCGGGGTGGACAGCGACACCGCGTTGTAGGCGCGGGCGCCCTCCAGGCCTTCGAGGACCTCTTCCTCGGTGAGGTTGAGGTGGGCGGCGATGTCGGCGACCGTCGGCGAGCGGCCCAGCGTCTGCAGCAGGGAGCTGTTCGCGTCGGAGATCGACAGCCGCAGCTCCTGGAGCCGGCGGGGCACCCGGATGTCCCAGGTGCGGTCGCGGAAGTGACGCTTGAGCTCGCCGATGATGGTCGGGATCGCGTACCCGGCGAAGTCGACGCCCCGGGTGGGGTCGAACTTGTCGATGGCCTTGATCAGGCCGACCGCGGCGGTCTGCGCCAGGTCGTCGGTGGGCTCGCCGCGCCCGCTGTAACGGTGGGCGAGGTGGTTGGCCAGCGGCAGCCAGGCCTCGATGGCCCGGTCCCGCAGGGCCGCCCGCGACGGGTGGTCGGCGGGCAGCGCGGCCATGGCGTTGAGCAACTCGGCGGCGCTGTCG
Source organism: Micromonospora sp. WMMD882 (assembly GCF_027497255.1). Lineage (NCBI taxonomy): Bacteria > Bacillati > Actinomycetota > Actinomycetes > Micromonosporales > Micromonosporaceae > Micromonospora > Micromonospora sp. WMMD882. The sequence goes on along the minus strand of NZ_CP114903.1, from coordinate 2,335,754 downwards.
GTCAGGGCCCGCGGGTCGAGCTTGTCGGTGCCGGTGGGTGTGGTGGTCGCCGGCTTCGTGATCGTTGGCGCGGTCATGGTGGTCCTCCCTGCACCTCGTCCGCTGGAAAAGACGAAAGCTTTTGGGTTTAGCTTCAGATGGCCTTTCGGGACCAACCTTAGCCTGATCGTGCCGAGGAAATCTAGCCGAAAGTACGATGCACTTAATGGTCTATCGCTCGTGTAGCGGGCAAACCGCCCAGCAATGCCGGTAATGGAGATCGGGAATCCGGTTTCCGTTACCGGCCCGTCACGGTCCGCTGCCCGCGATCCGGCGTCCGGTCACTCTCGGCTCGCCGCCGTCACCACCCGTCACCGACGAGCGGAGCGCCGGCCCCGGTCGGGCCGGCGTCGGACGGGTCGGCCCGTTCGTGTGGTCTCCGTTTCACGGATGTGGGGGCATCACCGGCCGGTGATGCCCCCACATCCGTGAAACGGCCGGCGCCGGCCCGGTCGGGCGCACCCCTGCCCGCCGGAGTCAGAGGTGGCTGGTCGGTGTCGGGCGGGGATGGTTGGTCGTCCGGTCGGTCCGGTCACCAGGTGCCGGCGCGGCGGGCCCGCAACGGCCGGCCGTCCGGGTCGTACACCAGCCGGTACGCCGGCAGCGCCCACAGCCGGGTGTACCAGGGCAGCCGCTCCGGCCGGTGCGGGCGGAGCCGGCCCGGCGGGCGCGGGCCGACCCGCCCCCGGTCGTGCCAGTCCTGGAGCGCGTCGGCGGCGGCGGTGACCGCCGCCACGGCGTCGGCCGGATCGAGCAGGTCCGCGTCCCCGCTGCCGTCGGCAGGACGGTCCAGATGCTCCCGCCACAACCGCAGCCGCAGCTCCCGGGCGAAGATCCGGGCGCCGTCACCCCGCCCGGCCGGGTCGGTCGGCGCCCGGTGGTCCGGCGTGTCGTCCAGCACCGCGCAGGACAGCTCGCTGTCGTGCGTCCACGACCGGCGGTTGAAGTTGTCGCTGCCCACGCTGGCCCACACGTCGTCGACCACACACACCTTCGCGTGCACGTAGACCGGTCCGCCGTCGTGGTTCTCCACGTCGAAGACGTGCACGCGGTCCGCGGCGGCCTGCTGGCAGAGCGCGAGCGCCTGTTCCCGGCCCACCGTGTTCGGCGGCAGCGCCAGCCGCCCGTCCACGTCCGGGTGCCGGGGGACCACCGCGACCAGGTGCAGCTCCGGGTTCTCCCGCAGGGCCTCGGCGAACAGCTCGGCGACCTCCCGCGACCATAGGTACTGGTCCTCCAGGTAGATCAGCCGGCGGGCCCGACGGACCGCCTTGGTGTAGCCGCGGGCCACCGTGCGCTCCCCGTCCGGGGCGAAGGAGTACCGGGGCCGCACCGCCGGATAGGTGCGCAGCACCTGCACGTGGTGCGGACCACACGGCGACGGGTCCGGAGGCTGCGCCGGCAGCGGGTCCGGACGCAGGTCCGCGCCCCGCAGCCGGTCCCGCAGGAACGCCAGCGGATTCTCCGAGTCCAGGGGCATCGGGTCGGTCCAGCGCTCCCGGAAGACGGTGTCCAGCGCGCCGACCACCGGCCCACGCACCGCCAACTGCACGTCGTGCCAGGGCGGGCGGGGGCCGTACCTCGGCGACATCCGCAGCGCCTGCGGATCGCCGCGGTGCGTCTCGTCGTCCCGCCGGCTGTGGCACAGGTCGATCCCGCCGGCGAACGCGACATCCCGTTCCGGTTGCCCCGGGCGACGCAGCACCACCAGCTTCTGGTGGTGTGAGCCACCCCGGCGGACCCGTTGGTCGAGCAGCACCTCCCCGCCGGCCGCCGAGATCGTCTCGCTGAGGTCGCGGTTCTCCTGCTCGCTGTAGGACAGGACGTCGAGGTGGGAGCGCCACATCAGCCCCTTGACCACGACCCCGCGCTGGGCGGCCCGGGCGAACAGCCCGGCCACCGTCGGCCCGTCCGGGCGCATCCGCTCGTCGGGATCGCCCCGCCAGTCGGTGAAGAAGAGGTGGTCACCGGCCGTGAGGGCCTCCACCTCGTCGACCAGCCGGTCGAAGTAGGCGACGCCGTGAATTAGCGGCTCGGCCAGGTTTCCACTGGTCCAGGTGGGTAAACCCGAGACCGGGTTGGCGCGTTCGGCAGCGCTGAGGAACCAGTCCTCCACGGTCACGCTCCGGCCCTCCCGAGGTCGACGACGCCCCCACGGTAGGACGCGCGTCGTCGGACCGCACGCCGGTGGCCGTACCGAACGCCCACCGCTGCCCAGCACCACCCGGACGGGACACCGAGGAGGACACGAGTCATGCCGGTCGAGTCGACGAACGCCCAACCCGAGCAGCCCACCACGCAGGCGGTGGAGAGCGAGCGCGGGGCCCTGGTGGCGGTGCTGCTCATGGTGATCCTCGGCGTCGCCGGGATCTTCGCGGTCTCCTGACCTGCGCGTCGACCGGTCAGGGCCGGTGGTCGTCCCCGGCGTGCGGCACCCGCTCGGTGGGGACGACCCCCAACCGTCCGGCCTGGTAGTCCTCGAACGCCTGGACGAGCTCCGCGCGGGTGTTCATCACGAACGGGCCGTACTGTGCCACCGGCTCCCGGATCGGCTGCCCACCCATGACGTAGAGATCCAGAGTCGGGGTGCGACTCTCCTGCCGGGCGTCGGCGGCGAAGCGCAGCGCGTCGCCGGGCCCGTGCGTCGCGAGCTGGCCGGTGCGCACCGGCCGGCGGTCCGTGCCGACCGTGCCGCGCCCGCCGAGCACGTAGACCAGCGCGTTGAAGTCGGGCCGCCAGGGCATGCTCACCTCTGCGCCGGGCTGCACGGTGACGTGGGTGATGGTGATCGGCGTGTGCGTCGAGCCCGGCCCCCGGTGACCGGCCACCTCGCCCGCGATGACCCGCAGCAGCGCCCCGCCGTCCGCGGTCGTCAGCAGGGCCGCCTCGCGGCCCCGGATGTCCTGGTAGCGCGGCGGGCTCAGCTTCGCCACCCGGGGCAGGTTGACCCAGAGCTGGAGCCCGTGGAAGAGACCGCCGCTGACCACCAGGTGCTCCGGCGGGGCCTCGATGTGCAACAGGCCGCTGCCGGCGGTCATCCACTGCGTGTCGCCGTTGGTGATCGTGCCGCCGCCGCCGTGCGAGTCCTGGTGGTCGAAGATCCCGTCGATGATGTACGTGACCGTCTCGAAGCCGCGGTGCGGATGCCAGGCGGTGCCCTTCGGCTCGCCCGGCGCGTACTCCACCTCACCCATCTGGTCGAGGTGCAGGAACGGGTCCAGCTCGTGCGTCGGCACCCCGGAGAAGGCCCGGCGGACCGGGAAACCCTCGCCCTCGAAGCCGCTCGGCGCGGTGACCACCCGGCGGACGGGCCGGAAGGCGGTGGCGTCCTCGTCGATTCGGGGCAGTCGTGGCAGGACCAGGACGTCGTCCACGGTGATGGCGGGCATGGCACCCAATGTAGTCACCACCCGGTCCACCGCCCACCTGCCCGCGACGGCGTGGGGCCGTGAACGGACCCGCCGGTGGGAACGCGGGATGAGCCGTCGGTGAGAAGAAGGTGACCCAAGGTGGTCATTCGCCGCCGCATGGGAGATCATGGATGTCGTTCGGCCCGGCGCGCCACCGACCGCTGGCGTGACACCCGTCGCCCCGGTCGGTCCGGTGACGTCGAGGCGTGGTCCGACCGGAGGGGACGCTCCGTATGACACGACGCAGGTCAGGCCGGGACGGAACGGACGTGGCCTTTCCCTGTGCCCGTGCCATGCGCGTCGACCCGGCCCGGGCCGCCCGCCCGCCCCGCGGGAGGACCCCGACGGCCGTCCACTCGTTCCTCGCCCCCACCACCCCCGGCGGCGAGCTCTTCCTGCCGGCGTGCGGCGCCGACCCGCTGCTCGGGCAGCCGGAGCCGGGCGGTGGGCCGTGGAGTCCGGAGACCGTCGCGCGTCGACTGCGCCGCCGGTTCGACGGACGCCTCCATCTGCCCGGCGCGGCCGGCTACGACGCCGGCCGCTCGGCCTGGCGGCGCGACGTCCACCAGCGGCCGCTGCTGGTGGCCGAGGCCACCGACGCGGCGGACGTCGCGCAGGCCCTGCTCACCGCCCGTGAGTTCGGGGTGCCGCTGGGCGTGCAGACCACCGGCCACGGCACGGTACGGCCCACCGACGGCGGGGTCCTGGTCGACCTGGGCCGGATGACGTACGTGGAGATCGACCCCGACCGGGCCACCGCCCGGGTGGGCGGTGGCACCCGCTGGGGGGAGGTGATCGCCGCCGCCGCGCGGTACGGCCTGGCCCCGATCTCGGGCTCTTCCGCCCAACTCGGGGTGGCCGGCTACACCCTCGGCGGTGGCCTCGGCTGGCTGTCGCGTCGGCACGGCTTCGCCGCCGACAGCCTGTTGCGGGCCGAGGTGGTGACCGCCGCCGGCACCCGGCTGGTCGCCGGCCCGGACCACGACGCGGACCTGTGGTGGGCGCTGCGCGGCGGCGGAGGCAACTTCGGCGTGGTCACCGAGCTGCGGCTGCAGCTCTACCCGGTGACCGAGGTGTACGGCGGGACGGCCTACTTCCCGGCCGAACGGGCCGGGGACGTCCTGGCCTGTCACCGGGACCACGCCTCCGGTCTGCCCGACGCGTTCGCCAGCGTGCTGAGCCTGCTGCGGCTGCCCGACGCGCCGACGACCCCGGAGCCGCTGCGCGGACGTCCGGTGCTGGGGCTGCGGATCTGCCACACCGGTCCGGTGGCGCAGGGACGGCGGGCGCTCGCCCCGCTGCTCGCCGCGGCCGGCCCGCCGCTGCTCGGCGGGTACCAGCCGATGAGCTGGCTGGACGCCGCGCTGCTCGACGAACGGCGGCCCGCGCCACAGATCGTCCAGGCGCACACCGATCTGGTGCAGGGGCTCAGCGACGAGCTGATCGACGTGCTGCTGGCCGAGATCCGGGGCGCCACCCGCAGCCGCCCGGACGACTCCCCGGTCACCGTCATCGAGCTGCGGCACGTCGGCGGCGCGCTGGCCCGGCCCGGCCCCGATCTCGGCCCCGCCGGGCACCGGGACGCGACGTACGCGCTGCTCGCGGTCGCCCCGGACCTACGCGCGGCGGACCTGCCGGCGGCCCGCGGGCACCTGCGGGCGCTGGCCCACCGGGTGCGCCCCTACGCCACCGGGGGGGTGCTGCTCAACTTCCTCACCGATCCCGCGCGCACCATGGCGGCGTACCGGCCGGCGGACCTCGGTCGCCTGGTCGCGCTCAAGCGGGTCTACGACCCGGACAACGTCTTCCACCGAAACCACAACATCCCGCCCGGGGCGTGAGCGCTGGTCCCGCCGGGTAGGCGTCGGACGGGGCGTGGGGGCTGATCCCGCCCGCCCGGGGCGTGGGGCGCGGGGGACCCGGCCGGGCCCCCCGCGCCCGGTGGGATCAGTCGTGGTGGTGTCCGCCGCCCTAGCCGCCGTGCTCGTGGCCGCCACCCGGCGTGCCGGCCCGCTGGCCCGGCTCGACCACCACGAACTGCCCCATCATCCCCTCGTCCTCGTGGAACAGGATGTGGCAGTGGTACATGTACGGCGTGTTCGGGTCGGCGTGGTCGGCGAACCGGGCGATGATCCGGAACGTCCGGTTCGGGTACAGGTAGAGGGTGTCCTTCCAGCCGCTCAGGTGCGGCGGTGGCTGCCGGCCGTCGACGTCGAGCACCTGGAACTGCACGTCGTGGATGTGGAAGTTGTGCTGGAGCGCCTCCTGGCTGCGTACCTCCCAGACCTCGGTGGTGCCCTTGGTGACGGTGGCGTCGATCCGGTCCATGTCCATCGCGTCGCCGTTGATCCGGGTGCCGGCGAAGGTGAGCCGGCGGGTCTCCGCCGCGCCCCCGGGGTCCAGCCGGGGGGTGTCGACAAGCGTGGCCGGCAGCTCCGGACGCTCCTCCAGCCGGTCGGCGGCCCGCAGTTGGAGGACGTCGAAGGTGTCCTCGCCGCCGTTGAAGCGCTCCTGCCAGGCGTCCGCGCCCATGTCCGGCGGGAAGCTGCGCAGCACCGGCCGCTCACCGGGGCGCACGTCGACCACGATCTCGGCCCGCTCGCCGGGCGACAGCATCACCCGGGTCATCCGGTGCGGCCGGTCGAGCAGGCCGCCGTCCGTGCCGACCAGGGCGAATTCGCGGTCGTCGGCGAAACCGAAGTCGAAGACCCGGGAGTTGGACGCGTTGAGCACCCGCAGCCGCACCCGCTCGCTCGTCACGTCCAGGTAGGGGGCGGTGGCGCCGTTGACGACGATGGTGTCGCCGAGCACGCCGACCCCGCTGAACATCGGCGCTCCCTCGTTGAGGTTGCCGTCGCCGTTGAAGCGCTTGTCCTGCACGATCACCGGGACGTCGTCCACCCCGTACCGGTGGGGCAGCGCGGGCGCCGAGGTGGCCGGGTCGTCGACCAGGAACATCCCGGCCAGACCCCGGTAGACGTGCGCGGCGGTCTCCCCGTGCGGGTGCGGGTGGTACCAGAGCGTGCTGGCCGGCTGGTCCAGTTTCCAGGTGGGTGACCAGGTCGCGCCGGCGGCGACCATCTGGTGTGGACCACCGTCCATCCGGGCCGGCAGGCGCATGCCGTGCCAGTGCACCGTGGTCTGCTCGTCGAGTCCGTTGCGGAAGTTCACCAGCACCTGCTCGCCCCGGGTGGCCCGCAGCGTCGGGCCGAGGTACGCGCCGTTGAAGCCCCAGGTGTCGGCGGCGCGGTCGCCGAAGTCGTGGCGTCCGGCCTGCGCCCGCAGGTCGAAGACCCGCCGCCCCTGGGCGTCGACGGTGGACGGGGCCAGCGGGGGCACCGGCAGCGCGCGTACGAAGTCGATCTTGCCGGCGGTGGAGACGGTCGTCGAGTTGAACATCCAGGCCACGCCCGCCACGCCGGCCGCGCAGAGCAGCACGACGACGACGGTGGCGACGATCAGCACTCGCCGGAGCGGGCGCATGGGCAATCACCTCTGGGTAGGGGAGGGGTGGGTACACCAGTAGCCTGGCTCCCTATCCGGTGGTCGTCCACCCGTCCCGGACAACCCCAGGGAAAACGCAGGGTTCTCCCTGACGTACGTGGGTCCGCGCCGGCCGGCAGGTCGGGGACGGCCGGCGGGCGGCTGGTGATCCCGCAGCTCGTCGGGTTTCCGGCAACCCTGACGTCGGCCGATGCCTGGGACAGGATTCGCCGGGGCCGGGGCGCTGACATGGCCACGACACGGTCGTGCCGCGACCCGAGATGTAGGCCGGCTACGGATCGGGCTGTTAAGGTGGCGTATCTACAAGTAGGCAACCTATCTATCTGAGTGTCGATTCTCCGGAGGTCGATCGCCATGGCCGAGTCATCCGCCACAGCGCCGCCCACGCGGCGATCCAGTGTCTTCGAACGACTGGGTGGCTGGTCCTACCGGCGACGCTGGCTCGCCGTCGTGCTCTGGGTGCTCGTGCTGGCCGGGGTCACGGTCGCCGCCCAGGCCGTCGGCACCGACTACCGCAACGACTTCCGGCTGCCGGGCACCGACTCCCAGGCGTCGCTGGACCTGCTGGAGGAGCGGGCGCCGGTCCAGTCCGGCGAGTCGCTCCAGGTCGTCTTCGAGCGGCCGGCCGGGCTGCGTGACCCGGGCGTCCAGAGCCGGATCGAGACGATGCTCGGCGAGGTCGGGAAGCTGCCGCACGTCGCCGGGGTGCAGAGTCCGTACGAGGGCTTCGGCATCTCCGAGCAGGGCACCATCGGGTACGCCACGGTCGCGTTGGACGGTCAGTCCGCCGACGTGCCGGCCGACGACGTCCGTCGCATCATCGACGTCGCCACCGAGGCCGAGGGCGAGGGCCTGCGGGTCGAGTTGGGCGGCGCGCCGGTCCGGGCGGTCCAGGAGGGCGGCGGAGGCGGCGCCGAGTTCGCCGGCATGATCGCCGCCCTGGTCATCATGGTGATCCTGTTCGGCTCGATCGTGGCCGCCAGCCTGCCCCTGGTCATCGCCATCTTCGCGGTCGGCTCCGCGATCGGCCTGATCGGTCTGGCCTCGCACGTCGCCACCATCGCCGACTTCACCGCGCCGCTGATGATGCTGGTCGGGTTGGGCGTCGGCATCGACTACGCGTTGCTGATCTTCTCCCGGTACCGCTCCGAGCTGCTGCGGGGCGTGGAACGCCGGCAGGCCGCCGTCAACGCGCAGGACACCGCCGGCCGGACGGTCTTCTTCGCCGGCTGCACCGTCATCCTGGCCCTGATGGGCCTGGTCGTGCTGGGTCTCGGCTCGTTGCAGGGGGTCGCGCTCGCGGTGGCGATGACCGTCGCGGTCACCATGCTCGCCTCGCTCACCCTGCTGCCCGCGCTGCTGTCCCTGGTCGGCGGCCGGATCGAGAAGGGCGTGCAGAAGCGGCTGGCCAAGGGCAAGGGCGTCGAGGGCGCGGTGTGGCGACGCTGGGTGACCTGGGTGCAGCGGCACCGGTGGCTCAACGCGCTGGTGCCGTTGGCGGTCCTGGTCGCCCTGGCGCTCCCGGTGATCAACATGAACCTGGGCTTCGCCGACGCCGGCAACGACCCCGAGTCCACCCACAGCCGCCAGGCCTACGACCTGCTGGCCGAGGGCTTCGGTCCGGGTTTCAACGGGCCGCTGATCGTGCTCTCCGACGGCAGCCCGCAGGACGCGGCCCGGGCCCAGACCGCCATCGCCGCGACCGAGGGCGTCGCGACCGCGGTGCCGCCGAACACCATCGGCGAGAACCTCTCCCTGATCATCGTGCTGCCGGAGTCCAAGCCGCAGGACCAGGAGACCATGGAACTGGTCGACCGGCTGCGGGAGAACGTGCTGCCGCCGGTGGCCCAGGAGACCGGAGCGCGGTACCTGATCGGGGGCAGCACCGCCGCCACGGTGGACTTCTCCGAGGCGGTGGCCGCCAAGATGCCGATCTTCGTGCTGGTCGTGGTCGGCCTGTCGATCCTGTTGCTGATCCTGGTCTTCCGTTCGCTACTCATCCCGCTCTTCGCCTCGGTGCTCAACGTGCTCAGCGTGGGCGTGGCGCTGGGTGTCATGACCCTGGTGTTCCAGGACGGTCGGCTCGGCGTCGAGCCCGGCCCGATCGAGGCGTACGTGCCGGTGATGATCTTCGCGGTGGCCTTCGGGCTCTCCATGGACTACCAGGTCTTCCTGCTCTCCCGGATGCACGAGGAGTGGGAGCGCAGCAAGGACCCGACCGAGGCGGTCCGGGAGGGCATCGCGACGACCGGGAAGGTGGTCACCGCCGCCGGCGCCATCATGGTGGTGGTCTTCGCGGCCTTCATGCTGAGCCCCACCCGGATGCTCGCCCAGTTCGGCCTCGGCCTGGCGGTGGCGATCCTGGCCGACGCCCTGCTCATCGGCTGCCTCATCCTGCCCGCCCTGATGCAGGTCTTCGGCCGCCGGGCGTGGTGGCTGCCCCGCTTCCTGGCGCGGGCCCTGCCCCGGGTCGCCCTCGAGCACGGTGGCGGCGTCGACCGGCCCGCGTCGGCGCCGGAGACCGGGGCGGCCGGCGGGTCCACGCCGGACGGGCAGGCCGCCGAACAGGCCGCGCCGTCCGCGCGGGCCTGACCACGACGGTCGGCGCCGGCCCCGCGCGACGGGGTCGGCAGCCGGTCCGGCCGGTCCGGAGCGCGACACGCGCCGGACCGGCCGGACCGTGGCCGGTGGGGGCCACGACCGGAGGAAGACCCGCCGGAACGGGCCCGACCGCGCTCGGCCGTGCCGGGGCGTCAGCGCGGTCGCGCGAGTCGTCGGCGTCTCCGGTCGTCCCGGGCGGGTCGGCGGGGTCCGCGCACGGTGGCGGCGGGCGGGCCCCGGCAGCTTCAGCCGCAGTAGGCACGAAAGGGAGGAACGCTGGTGGCACCGCCCAAGAAGTATCCGGACGAGTTGCGGATCCGCGCGGTGCAGCGGTGGCGGGAGTCCGATCCGCGGCCACCGATCGTCCAGCTCGCCCGGGATCTCGACGTGCATCCCGAGGCGCTGCGTACCTGGATCCGGCAGGACGAGATCGAGCGTGGCGAGCGACCGGACCCGCGTGCCGAGCGACTGACCGAGACCGAGGCCGACGAGCTGCAACGGCTCCGGGCCGAGAACGCCGAGCTGCGTCGGGTCAACGAGATCCTCACCGCGGCGAGCGCGTTCTTCGCGTCGCAACTGGATCAGCAGCGGCGGCCCCTGTGACGGCCGTCGCCCGTCGTCCGGGCCCGCCGGGCCGGCCGGCGACCTACCCGGGGTCCGCTGTCCTTCCGTTCGACTACGTCGACGGGAATGGCTGTAAGGATGGCCAGAAAAAGCCATTCATGGACGACCGGTATTCGTTGCCTGGCGTCGCCTTGGACCGGATGAGGTCTTTCCGGTCGGATGATCCGGACCACTGTCGGTGCGCTCCGCCTGGGCAGGGCCGACGCTGTCGTCTGCCGACGGATGGCCGCCTACGGGTGGGGGAGCGGGCTCGACGCGACCGCCCGGACGCGCAGCGGAGACCCCCGGCGGCTGTCGTCACGGGTGGTCGCCCCGGAATGATGGCCGATGCGTGATTTGAGCCGCCTGGACCCGTTGTGAGCAGGTGATCCGTTCTGTTGGGGACGGTTTGACGGGCGCCCGGCGCCCGGGCCGGGCACCCGGTCGAACCGGCGGGAGGGGTGGCGTCGACGGCCCCGTGCCGCCCGTCGGACAACTTTCTTTCGGGATCTGCTGCGCGCCCGGCATCGACCGCCAGAGCCGAACACTACCGATCGTATACGCCCAGGATCGGACCGTGCTGCCGTGGACAGCGCGTCGCGCGTCCCGCCGAGGGGGCCGGTGGCCGTCCGCGCAACTCTCGGCGTGCCCTCATGATCAGCGCAAACGCATCCGCGTTCCGGGATTTGCGGAGGATCCGCCGCCCGGCCTGCGAGGCATTAGGGGTTGTTGCGACCTCACTCCGTGCGCGCAATTTCATCACAAGCTGTGAAGTCCCGCCAACAATGCATGGCCGCCTCGAACCCGGCTCGAAAGCCTCTTGGATTCTGCGCCTGCTTGTGCGGCAACCTGCAATGGGGCATAGTGATGAACAGAGGCATGCATCGATTAGTGGATCAGTGAGACAGGTGTTGCCGCACCTGGAAACAGTTGATTCGGCAATCGATGATTGAGTCAATGGTTGACTGTCACGGCTGGGGGGCTGCTTGGTGTCACCTTGAGGTGTTTCCATGTCTCACTGGGTAACGATGGCAAGACGCGGCAGCTGGGGGGCGCCCCGTCGCTGCGAAGTCCACTGTGCGTATCGGCACATACGGCTACGTTGAGTAGCTTTTGTTTCACGTGGAGTGCGGCGCGGGTTCCGGTCAGGATGGCCACGAATTGTCGGTCAACTGATTGGCGACCGTATCCGAAAATCATTCGGATATCGGCGTGACAACACGTGAATCGGGTGTCCAGGGCGTAGCGAAGGATGTGACAGCATTGCAGATCAACGTACTCGGTCCTTTATCGGTTCATGTCGGCCAGTTGGATATGACCCCAACGGCGCCTAAACCGCGTCGGGTGCTCGCGCTTCTTGCGATTTGCGCCAACCGGGTCGTCCGCAACGAACAGATCATCGAGGAGCTGTGGGAGAACAGCCCGCCCACCAGCGTCACCACCACCCTGCAGACGTACGTCTACCAGCTACGCAAGCACCTGCAACGGGCGCTCAACCCGCAGTCGGGAGGGACCGGTCCGGGCGACGTCTCGGCATCGGAGCTGCGGACGTTCGCCGGCGGGTACATGCTCTCGCTCGCCCCGGAAGCGCTCGACTCGCTGCGATTCGAGCAACTCGTGGCGCAGGGGCGCGCGGCGCTGGAGTCCGGACGTACCGAGGCGGCGGCCCGGATCCTCCGGGAGGCGTTGACCCTCTGGCGCGGCCCCGCGCTGGTGGACGTCACTCCCGGGCCGATCCTCCAGGTCGAGGTGTTGCGCCTGGAGGAGATGAGCAAGAGCGCGCTGGAGCTGCGCATCGAGGCGGACCTGCTGCTCGGTCGGCACCACGAGCTGCTCAGCGAGCTGGTGGGCCTCTCCGCGCGGCAACCCACGCATGAGGGCTTCCAGGCCAAGCTGATGCTCGCGCTCTACCGGGCCGGGCGACGGTCCGAGGCGCTCGGCGTCTACCAGGGCGCACGCAAGGCGCTGGTGGCCGAGTTGGGCGTGGATCCCTCCGGCGATCTCCAACGTCTGCACCGGGCGATCCTCGAAGGCGATCCGGGCCTCAGCGAGGCGGGGCAGTCGACGGTCGGGCCGGAGGCGCTGGCGATGGCCGTCCCACAGCAGCGTCGACTGGAGTACCGGCAGGTGGGCGCGGCACAGTAAGGAGATCGACGACCGTCCCTTGGGGTCGGTCGACTGAGCCCGGTTGATGGGGGGTGCGGACCCTCGGGGGGCCGGAGGTCGACATCTCGACCGCCGGGACCGGGCCAGAGAACACGTCGGGCCGTCCGGGTGACCGGTCGACGCGCATGCGTGGACCCGAACCACCGGACGACCTCGCCACGTCGACGCGGTGTCGCGTCGGGTGGCGGACAGCGCCGTGACCCACCCCGGTGGGGCGGCGAGGACGAGCACTGTCGGCGACGAACTGGTCGCCGGGCGTCGGATCGGTGGACGGACCCACCGACGGCGTCTGACGGTTGACCGGACCGGCGGCGTACCTCCCCGCCGGGACGGAACCGGCCGGCTACGGATGGGGTGACCCACCGGACGCCGGCCTTTCTGCTGCCCGGTCTTTCTGCTGCCCCGCCGGTCTTTCTGCTGTTCGGCGGTCTTTCTGCTGTCGGGTGGATCGGAAGGGCGGCGCGGCCCGTCGCCGCCACCGGCTGGTGGTGGCTTCGACGGGCCGCGGGGTGGGCGGTGGCCCGGCTGCCCGCTGACTCAGGGCTGCCCGCTGGCCCGGCTGCCCGGTGCCTCCGGGTTGCTCCGTGACTCAGGGTTGCTCCGTGACTCAGGGTTGCTCCGTGGCCAGGACGCGGCCGAGGAGGACCTCCGCCAGCTCACCCACCCGGGGATGGTCGAAGACCACCGTGGCGGGCAGCCGCAGGCCGGTGGCGGTCCGCAGCCGGTTGCGCAACTCCACCGAGGCCAGCGAGTCGAACCCGAGGTCCCGGAAGGTCTGCCCGTGGTCGATCCCGTCGGCCCGGCCCAGCACCGCGGCGACCTCGGTGCTGAGCAGGCCGACCAGGGCGTCGTGCCGGCGCTCCCGCGGCAGCCGGGCGAGCTGGTCGGCCCACGAGGCCGAGGAGGTCGCGGCGGCGGGCCCGGTCACCCGTCCGGTGACCCGCCGGCCGGGCGGTGGGACGAGGTCCCGCAACATCCCCGGTACGGCGTCCCGCTCGGCCAGGCCACGCAGCGCGCCCCGGTCCAGCCGTACCGGGACCAGGTGCGCCTGGTCGCGTTCCAACGCCAGGTCGAACAGCGCCAGCCCCTCCTCGTCGGACAGCCCGGCGATCCCGGTCCGGCTCATCCGGGCCAGGTCGGCCTCGGCGAGGTGGCCGGTCATCCCGCTCGCCTCCGCCCACAGCCCCCAGGCCAGTGAGACGGCGGCCCGCCCGGCGGAGCGGCGCAGGTGGGCCAGCCCGTCGAGGAACGCGTTCGCGGCGGCGTAGTTGCCCTGACCGGGCAGGCCGAGCGTGCCGGCGACCGACGAGAACAGCACGAAGGCGTCCAGCGGCCGGTCGCGGGTCAGCTCGTGCAGGTGCCAGGCGCCGTCCACCTTGGGACGCAGCACCCGTTCCACCTGGTCCCCGGTGAGCGCCTCGACGGTGGCGTCGTCGAGCAGGCCGGCGGTGTGCACCACAGCGGTGAGCGGACGGTCCGCCGGCACCGCGTCGAGCACCCGGGCCAGCGCGTCCCGGTCGGCGACGTCGCAGGCGGCGACGGTCACCTCCGCGCCCAGGTCGGCCAGCTCCCGTTCCAGCTCGACCACCCCGTCGGCGTCGCGACCGCGCCGGCCGGTGAGCAGCAGACGACGTACGGCGTGCCGGGTGACCAGGTGCCGGGCCAGCAACCGCCCGAGCGTGCCGGTGCCGCCGGTGATCAGGACGGTGCCCGCCGGGTCGATACCACCGCGCAGGGCCAGCACGATCTTGCCGACGTGCCGGGCCTGCTGGAGGTGACGGAAGGCGGCCGGCGCCCGGTCGACCGGCCAGGTCGTGACCGGGACGGGGGTCAGCGCGCCGCAGTCGAAGAGGTCCACCAGCGCGGCGAGCATCGCGGCGATCCGGTCCGGGTCCACGGTCAGCAGGTCGAAGAACCGGTACGTCACGCCGGGGTGCGCGGCGGCCACCCGGTCCGCGGCGCGGATGTCGGTCTTGCCCATCTCGACGAACCGGCCGCCCCGGGGCAGCAGCCGCAGCGACGCGTCGGTGAACTCGCCGGCCAGCGAGTTGAGCACCACGTCCATGCCCTCGCCCCGGGTGGCGTCGGCGAACCACGGCTCGAAGTCGAGAGTGCGGGAGCTCGCGATGTGGGTGTCGGCGAAACCCGCCTCGACCAGGGTGTCCCACTTGGCCGGGCTGGCCGTGGCGAAGACCTCCGCGCCCAGGTGCCGGGCGACCTGCACGGCCGCCATGCCGACCCCGCCGGTCGCGGCGTGCACCAGCACCCGCTCCCCGGCGCGCAGACCGGCCAGCTCGACCAGCCCGTACCAGGCGGTGAGGAAGACCGTCGGCACGCTGGCGGCGAGCGCGTACGTCCAGCCGGCCGGCATCCGGGTGAGCAGCCGGCGGTCGGCGACGGCGACCGGCCCGAACGCCCCCGCCGGGAACAGCCCGGTCACCCGGTCGCCGGGGGCCAGGTCGGTCACGTCCGCGCCGACCTCGACCACGACGCCGGCCGCCTCGCAGCCCATCGTCGCCGCGCCCGGGTACATGTCGAGGGCGATCAGCACGTCCCGGAAGTTGAGGCCGGCGGCGTGCACCGCGACCCGGACCTCCCCGCCGGCCAACGGGCGGCCCGCGTCGTCGGACCCGGCCAGGGTCAGGTTGTCGATCGTGCCGCGCGGCTCGGCGACCAGCCGCCAGTCCGGCGTCTCCGGCCGGACCAGGGTCTGTTCCGCGCCGACCCGGGCCAGCGCGGGCGTGCGGAAGGTGTCGCCCCGCACGGCGACCTGCGCCGCGCCGGTGGCGACCGCGGCGGGCACCCGCAGGTGGGACGGGGTGTCCAGGTCGACCAGGACGAACCGGCCGGGATGCTCGGTCTGCGCGGCGCGCAGCAGGCCCCACACGGCGGCCGTCGCCGGATCGCGGACCGGCTCGTTCGGGTCGGCCGCGACCGACCGGAACGTGGTCAGCGCCAGGCGGGCGCCGTCCAGCCGGTCGCTGGCCAGCCACCGCTGGACGAGGTCCAGGGCGGCGGCGACCGCCGAGTGGGTCGCCGGCACCAGCTCCGGCTCGGGCGCGACGACGGTCGCCACCACCACGTCCGGCGTCCGGGCGCCGCCGTCCAGGGCGGCCAGCAGCGCGGCCAGGTCCGGGTAGCCGGTGGCGCCGACCGCGTCCAGGTCGCTGTCACCGAGCACCGCCAGCCGGGTGGTCCCGGCGGCGGCCTGCGGTGGCGCCGCCACCTCGGACCAGACCAGCTCCAGCAGCGACTCACGGTACGCGGCGGCGAGCTGCCCGACGGCCGCCGGCCGCAGGGTCAGCGACTCCACCTCGGCCACCGGGGCGCCGGATTCGTCGGTCAGGGTCAACGCGGCGCTGCGCGCGCCGGTACGCCGTAGGTGCGCCCGCAGCGCGGTCGCCCCGACCGCGTGCACCCGCACGCCGCTCCACGCGAACGGCAGGGCCACCCCGGCGGCGGTGTCGCCGTCGAGCAGGCTGAGCACCAGCGGGTGCAGCGCGGCGTCCAGCAGGGCCGGGTGCAGGTGGAAACCGGTGACCGCCCGGTCGTCGGGCAGCCCCGCGCCGGTCGGCGCCCCGTCGGGCAGGCGTATCTCGGCCCAGATGTCGTCGCCGCGCCGCCAGGCCCGCCGCAGGCCCCGGAACGTCGGTCCGTACCGGTATCCGGCGTCGGCCAACCGGGCGTACGCGTCGGTCAGGTCCCACTCGGCGGCGTGCGCCGGCGGCCACACGCTGGTCGCGGTCGGGTCGGTGTCGGCGGTCGGGTCGGTGTCGGCCTCGACGAGGACACCCGTGGCGTGCCGCGCCCAGCTCCGGTCCGGGCCGTCGGCGGTCGGCCCGGACGCGACGACGCGGGAGTGGACGGTCAGCGCGCGTCGGCGCGGGGCGTCCCCGGCCTGGACGCTGACCTGGATCTCCACGCCGCCGGTCGCCGGCAGCGTCAGGGGCGTCTCCAGCACCAGGTCGTCCACCACGTCGCAGCCGGCCCGGTCGGCCGCGTACGCGGCCAGGTCGACCAGGGCCGCGCCGGGCAGCAGCACGGCGTCGCGTACCGCGTGGTCGGCCAGCCAGGGATGCGACCGCCGGGACAGCCGGCCGGAGAGCAGCACCCCCGCGTCGCCGGCCAGGTCGATCTCGGTTTCCAGGAAACGGTGGCCGGGGCCCGTCGGGGCCGGGCCGCCGGACGGCGTGGCCAGCCAGTGCCGCCGGCGTTGGAACGGGTACGTGGGCAGGTCCACCGGACGCGGCGGCGGCTGCGTCGGGTCGGCGGCCAACCGGGGACGGTGTGCGGTGTGCACGTGCGCGTGGGCCAGGGACAGCAGCAGCCGGGCCGGGCCGCCCTCGCCCCGGCGCAGCGTCCCGGTGGTGGTGCCGACGACGTCGATCGCGTCCAGGGTGTCCTGCACGCCGATGGTGAGCACCGGGTGCGGACTGGTCTCCACGAAGTGGACGTGCCCGGCGACGGCCAGCGCCCGTACCGTCTCCGCGAAACGGACCGTGTTGCGCAGGTTCTGGAACCAGTAATCGGCATCCAAGGACCTGGTGTCGAGCAGGCCGCCGGTGCAGGTGGACCAGAACGGGATCCGGGCCGGGCGGGGCCGGATCTCACCGAGCAGCTCGGCCACCCGGTCCCGGATCGGCGTCACGAACGGCGTGTGCGAGGCGTAGTCGACGTCGATCCGGCGGGCGTTGACCTCCTGTGCCTGGAACCGGGCGACCAGGTCGTCCAGCGCGGTCGGGTCCCCGGCCACCACCGTGGAGTGCGGACCGTTGACGGCGGCGAGGTGGATCCGCCCGTCCCACCGGCCCAGGTCGATCCGTTCCGCCGGCAACGGTACGGAGACCATGCCGCCGGTGCCGGCCAGCGCGGTGATCGCCTGGGAGCGGCGGGCCACGATCCGCGCCGAGTCGTCCAGGCTGAGCGCCCCGGCCACGTACGCGGCGGCGATCTCGCCCTGGCTGTGGCCGACCACCGCGTCCGGCTCCACGCCGTGCGCCCGCCAGGTCTCGGCCAACGAGATCATCATGGCCCAGAGCACCGGCTGGACGACGTCGACCCGGTCCAGCGGCGGGGCGTCGGGGAGGCCGCGCAGCACGTCGAGCAGGTCCCAGTCGGTGTACGGGGCGAGCGCCGCCGCGCAGCGGCCCAGGTGCTCGGTGAACACCGGGTGCCGGTCGAGCAGCCCCAACGCCATGCCCGCCCACTGGGAGCCCTGCCCGGGGAAGACGAAGACGGTCCGACCCTCGACCGGTGTTCCGGCGACCAGGTTCGGGGCGGGCCGCCCCTCGGTCAGGGCGGTGAGCGCCACCCGGGTCTCGTCCGGTCCGGCTGCCACCACGACGGCCCGGTGGTCGAGGCGGGCCCGGCCGGTGGCCAGGGTGTGCGCCACCGCGACCGGGTCCAGCCCGGGGTGTTCGGCCAGGTGGCGGGTGAGGCCGGCGGCCTGGTCGCGCAGGGCGGCCGGGGTACGGGCCGACAACGGGTACGCCGCCACCGTCGCGCCGCCGCCGCCCGGCACGGCCCCGGCGTCGGCCGGTCCCGCCGCTGCGGCGTCGGTCGGTTCCGTCGTTCCGGCGTCGGCCGGTCCCGCCGCCGGCTCGGGCGGGGCCTCCTCGAGGATGACGTGGGCGTTGGTGCCGCTGATGCCGAACGAGGAGACCGCCGCCCGCCGTGGCCGGTCCCCGCGCGGCCAGGCCACCGGGGCGGTGAGCAGGCTGACCGCCCCGGACGACCAGTCCACGTGCGGGGACGGCTCGGCCGCGTGCAGGGTGGGCGGCAGCAGCTCGTGCCGGAGCGCCCCGACCATCTTGATCACGCCGCCCACGCCGGCCGCCGCCTGGCTGTGCCCGATGTTGGACTTCAACGAGCCCAGCCACACCGGCCGGTCCGCCGGCCGGGCCCGGCCGTACGTGGCCAGCAGCGCGCCCGCCTCGATCGGGTCACCGAGCCGGGTGCCGGTGCCGTGCGCCTCGACCGCGTCGACGTCGGCGGGGGAGAGGCCGGCGTCGGCGAGGGCGTCCCGGATGAGCCGCTCCTGGGCGAGCCCGTTGGGGGCGGTGAGCCCGTTGCTGGCCCCGTCGGAGTTGATCGCGCTGCCCCGGATCACGGCGAGCACGCGCCGCCCGTTGCGGCGGGCGTCGGAGAGCCGTTCGAGCAGCAGCACGCCCGCGCCCTCGGCCCAGCCGGTGCCGTCCGCGCCGGCCCCGAACGCCTTGCACCGGCCGTCCGGGGCGAGCCCGCGCTGCCGGCTGAACTCGACGAAGATGCCCGGTGAGGCCATCACGCACGCCCCACCGGCCACCGCCATCGTCGCCTCGCCCCGGCGCAGCGACTGCACCGCGAGGTGGATCGCCACCAGCGACGACGAGCAGGCGGTGTCCACGGTGAACGTCGGCCCCTCGAACCCGAAGACGTACGAGACCCGACCGGAGGCGACACTCGTCGCGCCTCCGGTCAGCCGGTACCCGTCCGAGCCGGCCGAGGTCTCGTACAGTCGGGGCCCGTACTCCTGGGGCATCACGCCCATGAACACGCCGGTGCGGCTGCCGCGCAGCGTGCCCGGGTCGATCCCGGCGCGTTCGAACGCCTCCCAGGTGGTCTCCAGCAGGAGCCGCTGCTGCGGGTCCATCGCGGCGGCCTCGCGCGGGGCGATGCCGAAGAACTCCTCGTCGAACTCGTCGGCCCGGGGCAGGAAGCCGCCGTGCCGGGCGTACGAGCGGCCGGGCACGCCGGGCTCGGGGTCGAAGAGCCCGTCCAGGTCCCAGCCCCGGTTGGCGGGGAAGTCCCCGACCGCGTCGACGCCCTGCGCGACCAGCCGCCACAGGTCCTCCGCCGAGCGGACGTCACCGGGGTACCGGCAGCCGACCGCCACCACCGCGATCGGCTCGTCGGTGGCCCGCCCGCCGGCGGGGGCCGGCGTCGGGGCGGACTCCGCCGCGCCGACCAGCTCGTCACGCAGGTGCCGGGCCAGGGCGGCCGGCGTGGGGTGGTTGAACAGCAGCCCGGACGCCAGCCGCAGCCCGGTGGCGGCGGCCAGCCGGTTGCGCAGCTCCAACGCGAGCGCCGAGTCGAGACCGAGGTCCTTGAAGGACACGTCGGCCCCGACCACGGTGTCGGTGGCGTGGCCCAGCACCGCCGCGGCGTTGCGGCGTACCAGGTCGAGGGTCAGCCGGGACCGGTCCTCGGCGGACAGCCGGGCGAGCCGGTCGGCCAGCGGCCCCTGGGCCAGGGCGGGCGTGCGCGCCGGGTCCGGAGCGGGCCGCGCCGGGCCGTGCGGGGCGGGCGCCGTCGGCGTCGGCAGCGTGCCCAGCCAGTGCGGCTCCCGTTGGAACGCGTACGTGGGCAGGTCGACCAGCGGGCCCGGGGCCGGCGTCGGCCCGGCGCCCAGCGTCGGGGCCTGCGCGGTACGGGTGTGCACGGCGGCCAGCGACAGCAGCAGCCGCCCGGGGCCGCCGTCGTCCCGTTTGAGGGTGCCGGTGACGGTGCCGTCGACGTCGGCCGCCGCCAGGGTGTCCTGGATCCCGGCGGCGAGCACCGGATGGGGGCTGGGCTCGACGAAGTGGGTGTGCCCGGCGGCGATCAACCCCCGGACGGTCTCCTCCAGCCGGACGGGCTGCCGCAGGTTGCGGTACCAGTAGTCGCCGGTCAGGTCGGTGCCGTCGACCGGCCCGGCGGTGACGGTCGACCAGAACGGGACCCGTCCGGCCCTCGGGCGCACCGGGCCGATCGTCGCGTCCCAGCCGGCGCGCAGCGGCTCCACGTACGGGCTGTGCGAGGCGTAGCTGATCGGCAGCAGCCGGGCGTTGACCTCGCGCGCCTGGCAGCTCTCGACGAGCTCGGCCAGCGCGTCCAGGTCACCGGAGACGACCGACGAGTTCGGGCCGTTGCGGACGCTGACGTGCAGCCGCCCCGCCCACCGGGTCAGGTCGAGCTGGTCGGGGCCGAGCGGTACGGAGACCATGCCGCCGGCCCCCTCGATGCGGCTGATCGCCTGGGCCCGGCGGGCCACCAGCCGCGCCGACTCCTCCAGGGTGAGGATGCCGGCCACGTGCGCGGCGGCGATCTCGCCCTGACTGTGGCCGATCACCGCGTCCGGCTCGACGCCGTGCGCCCGCCAGGTCTCCGCGAGCGAGACGATCATCGCCCAGAGCGCCGGCTGGACCACCTCGACCCGGTCCAGGGGGGCCGCGTCCGTCCCGTCGCGCAGCACCTCCAACAGGTCCCAGTCGACGTACGGGGCGAGCGCCGCGGCACAGCGGCGCAGCGTGGCGGTGAAGACGGGGTGCCGGTCGAGCAGCCCCCGGGCCATGCCGGCCCACTGGGAGCCCTGGCCGGGGAAGACGAAGACCACCCGGCCCGGGGTGAGCGCGCCGGTGACCACCCGGGCGTCGGGCTCGCCGCCGGCCAGCGCGGTCAGCGCCGCGCGGGCCTGCGGGACGTCCTCGGCGACCACCACGGCCCGGTGGTCGAAGCGGGTCCGGGCGGTGGCCAGGGTGCGCGCCACCGCCGTCGGCGCTAGGTCCGGGTGGTCGGCGAGGTGCCGGGCCAGCCGGGCCGCCTGGTCGCGCAGGGCCGCCGGGGTGCGGGCCGACAGCGGCCAACCGGTCGGCTCCGGGGCCGGCTCGGGCCCGGACCCGTGCCGGCCGGTGGGGGCCGCGCCGAGCACCAGGTGGCAGTTCGTGCCGCCGATGCCGAACGACGACACCCCGGCCCGCAGGGGAACGTCCGGCCGCGGCCAGTCGCCGGTCTCCTGCGGCACCCGCAGCCGCCACCGGTCCATCGGGATGGCCGGGTTGGGCGTCGTGAAGTGGAGACTGGCCGGCAGCCGCCGGTGGGTGAGGGCGAGCACCGTCTTGAGCAGCCCGGTGATGCCGGCCGCCCCCTCCAGGTGGCCGACGTTCGTCTTGGCCGAGCCGACCAGCAGCGGCGCGTCGACCGGACGGCCCGCGCCGAACACCGCGCCCAGCGCGCCCGCCTCGATCGGGTCGCCGACCGGGGTGCCGGTGCCGTGCAGTTCGACGTACTGCACGTCGTGCGGGTCGACGCCGGCGTCGGCGTACGCCAGCCGCAGCACCTCCTCCTGGGCGGCCCGGCTGGGCACGGTGAGACCGTCGGCGACCCCGTCGTTGTTGACCGCCCCGCCGAGGATCACCGCGTGCACCCGGTCGCCGTCGGCCAACGCCCGGGACAGCGGCTTGAGCAGCACGGCCGCGCCGCCCTCGCCGCGTACGTAGCCGTTGGCGCGGGCGTCGAAGGTGTGGCAGCGGCCGTCGGGGGAGAGCGCGCCGAGCCGGGCCATCCCGGTGGTGCTCTCCGGCGCCAGGATCAGGTTCACCCCGGCGGCGAGGGCCAGGCTGGACTCGCCCCGGCGCAGGCTCTCCACGGCCAGGTGCACCGACACCAGCGACGACGACTGCCCGGTGTCGACGGTCAGGCTCGGCCCGGTGAGCCCGAAGTGGTGCGAGACCCGGTTGGCGAGGATGCTGCGGTGCAGGCCGGTGACGGTGTGCGGGGAGACCGCGTCCGGCCCGCCCCGGTAGGAGAGGGTGGCGTAGTCGTCCCAGATCGCGCCGACGAAGACCCCGGCGCGGGCGCCGCGGACCGTGGCCGGCAGGATCCGGGCGTCCTCCAGGACCTCCCAGCTCAGCTCCAGCATCAACCGCTGCTGCGGGTCCATGGCGGCGGCCTCCCGCGGGCTGATGCCGAAGAACGCCGCGTCGAAGTCGCCCACCCGGTCCAGGTAGCCGGCCCGGGTCGCCGTCCCCGCCGGGGGACCGCCGTCCCGCCAGCGGTCCGCGGGCGGCTCGCCGACCGCGTCGCCGCCGGCGCGCAGCAGCTCCCAGAAGGCGTCCGGGGTGGGCGCCTGCGGCAGCCGGCAGGCGACGCCGACGATCGCTACGGGTTCGGTCCGCCCCACGGGCGACCCGTCCACGGTGGTCTGCGGTTGACTCACGGTTTCCCTCCCGGGCACGTGACGGTCGACGGCGCGTCGGGCTGTCCTGCGGGCGACGCCGCGCACGGCGTCCCGCCGACGCGGGTCAGGCATGGGAAGGGACCCCTGCGGCGCGCGCGGCGTCGACAGGGGACCCTTCCCCGGGCGTTCAGGGCTGTCAGATTCGGCGGCGCGCGCGGTCAGGGCTGGCGGTGCAGGAGCGCGGCGAGCACCCGCTCGACGGCGCTCTCGGTGGCCTCCGCGCCGGCCGGCGCGCGCCAGCAGACGAAACCGTCCGGCCGGACCAGCACCACGCCGTCCGGCGCGACGCCGTACGTCTGCGCCCAGGGCCGGTCCTCCTCGACCAGGTCCGCGCCGATCCGGTGCACGTCCAGCTCCACGCCGAGCCGCTTGGCGGCGGCCGTCGCGGCGGCCCGCCACGGCTCCGCCGCCGGCCCGAGCAGCAGCACCGGCCGCTGGTCGAACAGGTCGAGGGTGGAGATCCGCCGCCCGTCGAGGCGCAGCCAGACGTGCGGCGCGCGGGTGCCGGGCCGTCCGTCGAGGTCCCGTGGCTCGACCAGCGGGGCGGCGGGCGCCCCGCCGGGGCCGGGCGGGCCGGCGGGGACGCCGTCGCCCGGCTCGGCCACGATCGCCGCCGAGTCGTACGCGTACCCGAAGGTGACCGTCAGGGTCTCCCGGAGGGCGGCGTGCTGGTCCGGGGTGGCGAACCCGCCCCGGACGGCCAGCCGCAGCCCGGCCTGGGTCAGCACGGTCACCGCCACCGGGTGCCGTTCGGTGTGGTAGGTGGACAGCAGCGCGGGGGAGGCGAGGCCGGTCAGCACGGCGTGCAGCTTCCAGGCCAGGTTGTGCGCGTCGTGGATGCCGGTGTTCGCGCCGTACCCGCCGACCGGCGGCACCACGTGCGCGGCGTCGCCGACCAGGAAGACCCGCCCGTCGGTGAACCGTTCGGCTACCAGCGCGCCCATCTCCCACGGCATGACGCTGCGCAGCTCCACCGCCAGGTCGGGCACGCCCACCGCGGCCCGGACCAGCTCGACGCAGCGTTCGTCGGTGAAGTCCTCCGGCCGTTCCCCGCGTTCCGGGTGGTAGGTCAGGATCAGGGTGCCCTGGCCCAGCGAGTCGTCGTGCCCGAAGGTCCCCTCCACCTGCGGGTTCTCCACCTGGCAGATGGCGAACCGGCGGCCGGCGAGCGGGCCGGTCAGGTCCGCCCGGAACAGGATGCTCATCTGGTGGCGGACCACGCCCCGGCCGTGCCGCCGGATGCCCAGCCGCTCGCGGACCGGGCTGTCCGTGCCGTCGGCGGCGACCAGGTAGCGGGCCCGGACGGTCCGCCGGACGCCGGTCTTGCGGTCGGCGACGGTGGCGGTGACGCCCTCGTCGTCCTGGACGAGGTCGACCAGCTCCACCCCGAAGCGGACGTCGCCGCCGAGCTCCCGGGCCCGGCGCAGGACCAGCGGCTCGATCCGGTCCTGCGGCAGCGAGACCACCCGCCCGATCGGGCTGATGTCGCTGACGTCCTCCTCGTCGGGGATGCGGGACAGGTGGAACTCCCGTCCGGTCAGCGACTCCAGCTTGCCGAGCAGGACGTGGCCGGTGAAGCCGGCGCTCTCCGCGTCGATCGCGTCGGCCAGCCCCACCGAGCGGTACAGCTCCAGGGTGCGCGGGTACCAGCCCCAGGCCCGGGGGTGGATCGCGGTGCCCGGGTGGCGTTCGACGAGGATGGACCCGACGCCGTGCGCGGACAGGAACAGGGAGGTGGACAGGCCCACCACCCCGCCCCCGACGACCAGTACCTGCGTTGTCTCGTCGTACACGAGTGACTCCTCTGCGGATCGTGGCCGGCCCAGCGTGGCAGTGCCGCTTGGAGGACCGCTCGAAGCGCGCTTGGAGATCATCGCCGGTGGTGGCCCGGACGACGCCGCGCCCCGCCACCGGGTGGTGGCGGGGCGCGGCGTCGGCTCGGGCGCGGGGTCGGTCAGCTCCGGGGCGGGGCGCCCCGCCGCTGGCGCGACCGGTCGATCAGGACCGCGACGACCGCGCCCACCACGGCGAGGACCAGCGGCAGGAAGCGGAAGCCGCTCGGCCCGTCGTCGGAGGCCAGGAGCCCGATCACGCCGATGATCTGGTCGATCACGATTCCGGTGAAGAAGCCCGCGACGAGGCCGATCAACACCGCCACCAGGGTCCGCATGGCGTCTCTCCCATCGTCGTCGTGTGTGCTTACCTATAGCGATACTACCTATCGGGGCCGGGATCGGCTCGGCGAGGCGGTCACTCGGCCACGTAGGTGCGGTGCGACCAGGTGAACACCCGCAGCGTACGGCCGTCGGTCTCGACGAGCTGGCCCGGCTCG
This sequence comes from Micromonospora sp. WMMD882, assembly GCF_027497255.1. Lineage (NCBI taxonomy): Bacteria > Bacillati > Actinomycetota > Actinomycetes > Micromonosporales > Micromonosporaceae > Micromonospora > Micromonospora sp. WMMD882. The sequence continues at coordinate 2,311,123 of NZ_CP114903.1, read as the reverse complement.
GCGTGGAAGTGGTCGTAGCAGTTGCCGCTGCGGACCTTCAGCGTGGTCTGCGTCGCGTCGGTGCGGCACAACCGCTCCGCGAGTCGGCCCGCCCGGCCCGGCCCGCCTCGCAGGACGGTGTTCGGGGCGTCGGCGCGCAGCACGGTGTCGGCGTCGTCCATGGTGGCGCTCCGTTCAGCTCAGGGATTTCACGCCCTCGACCGGCGACGGCGTCGTCGGCGCGGCCGGTGCGGGCTCGTCGGCGAGGCGTCGGGTCAGCGAGCGGGCGCCGAACGCCAGCGCCGCCGCCACGGCCAGCCCGATGCCGCCGAGGACCAGGTAGAAGGTGGACTCGGAGACCGCCGCGGTGATGCCGGCGAGCTGGCCGCCGGTGGCCGCGCCGACCGCCGCGAAGAGCCAGAACAGCCCGATCATCTGGCTGGAGAAGCCGGGCGGGGCGACCTGGGCGGCGAGGCTGAGCCCGACCGGCGCGACCACCAGCTCGCCACAGACGATGATCAGGTAGACCGTGAGCAGCCACATCGGCGACACCGGGGCGCTCTCGGCGAGCGCCGCCGCCACCGCCATGACCACGAAGGAGACACCGCCGAGGAGCATGCCCGCGACGAACTTCGGCGGGACGGCCACCCGGGAGCCCAGCCGCACCCACAGGGCGGCGAAGCCCGGCGCGAGCAGCAGCAGGAACAGCGGCTGGGCGGACTGGAACCAGCTCGCCGGCACCTCGAAGCCGAACACGTTCCGGTCCACCGAGTCCTTGGCGAAGATGTTCATCAGGGCCGGCCCCTGGGCGTAGAGCATCCAGAAGAACGACGAGGCGATCAGCATCCACAGGAACGCCCGCAGCCGCACCCGGTAGGGCTGGATCTCCGGCCGGCGGTTGAGCCGGACCCAGTAGACGACCGGCACGCCGAGCACCATCAGACCGAGGACCATCAGCACCTGCTGGAGGCCGATCACGCCGCTGGCCACCCCGAGCGCCGCGAGCAGCGCCGGGACCCCGCCGAACACCGCCGAGCGCCGCCACACCCGGGCCCGCACCTCCGGCGGCGCGGGGTTGGCCGGCCGCGCGCCGACGTCACCGAGGCCGCGCATCCCGACCACGTACTGGATCAGGCCGACCACCATGCCGAACGCGGCGATCCCGAAGCCCAGGTGCCAGTTGATCCGCTCGGCGGCGAAACCGGTGACCAGCGGGGCGAGCAACGCGCTCACCTGCACGCTCATGTAGAACAGCGAGAACGCCGCCTCCCGGCGTTCGGGCTGCCCCTGGTACATGTCGCCGACCATCGCCGCCATGCTCGGCTTGACCAGGCCGGTGCCGACGATGATGCAGCCCAGCCCGAGGTAGAGGGTCGGCTCGGCCGGCACGGACAGGAAGATGTGGCCGGCGGTGATGAAGATCCCGCCCCACAGGGTGGCCCGGCGGGCGCCGAGGACCCGGTCGGCCAGCCAACCGCCCGGCAGCGCGGCCATGAACACCAGGGACATGTACATCCCGAACAGCGCGGCGGCGTCCACCTCGGACATCCCCAGCCCGCCGTCGGCCGGGTCGGCGACCAGGAACAACGCCAGGATGGCGAGCATGCCGTAGAAGCTGAACCGCTCCCACATGTCGACGACGAAGAGGGTGCCGAACCAGCGGGGCTGACCGAGGAAGGTCTTTCCGCCGGGCGGGACAGGGGCTGCTGTGGAGGTCATCGGTCGTCTCATCCTCTTCTGACGGGCCGCGGGAGCGCGGTCGGGCGGGTCGGCCGGGCGGTGGTGGGCGGCCGGCGGAGCATCTCGACCACGGCGCACGACCAGGTGAACCCCGCGCCCACGCCGGCCAGCAGGACCCGCTGGCCGGGTTGCAGCACGCCGGAGTCGGCGAGCTGACCCAGGCCGGCGATCTGGTCACCGGCGCCGAGGTGCCCGACCTGGCGTCCCCAGGACCAGGTGGTGCGGTCCGGGTCGATGGCGAACTTCTGGAAGAAGTGGGCGTTGAGCCGGCCCCGGCCGAGGTTCGGCAGGACGAACCAGTCGACGTCGTCGAGTTTCGTCCCGGCGTCGGCCAGCGCCCGCTCGATCGCCTCGGACTGACCCCGGTCGATCCGGTCGAGGATGCCGTCCAATCCGCTGGCCCGGACGAAGTCCTGCCGCAACGTCTCCACGTCGACGGTGGCCCGGACGCTGGCCGGGGCCGGGCCGAACCCGTCCACCCCGCGCTGCATCTGCTCCAGGCCGGCGTCGGCGACGGTGACGATGCTGCGCAGCCGGGCGAACCCGGGACGGCGGGACACCACCACCGCCGTACCGGCGTCGCCGAAGACCGTGCCCGGGTCGCTGCGCCAGCGGTCGAAGGCCGGGGCGCAGAAGCGGTCCCCGGTGGTGACCAGGGCGCTGGTGCGCTCCGGGTCGGCGAGCAGGTACCCGACCGCCAGGTCCAGCGCGCAGAGCCCGCCGTTGGACATCTGCCGCACCTCGATCGCCGGGCAGGAGTTGCCGACCGCCTCCCGCTGCACGAACGAGGCCGGCGCCCACATGTCGTGCCCCTGGTACCAGGTGTCGGCGTGCAGGATCAGGTCGATCTCCGCCGGGGCGGCGCCGGCCTGCCGGACCGCGGTACGCGCGGCGTGCGCGGCCATCTCGGGGCCGGACTCGTCCTCGCTCACGCAGACCGACCGCACCTCGGTGCGCCAGACCTGCCGGCGTTCGCAGTGCCCGGCCCGTTCGGCCTCCTCCAGCGTCATGACCGGGGGCAGCCGGCGGCCGGTGCCGACCACGTAGAGGCTCTCCACCCTCATGCCGACCCTCCCAACATCGTCGCTGCCCATCGCTGGGCTGTGTCCATGGCGGCCCGACGCCTCGGGGCGCGGGCGGGTCGGTGGCCGGAAGCGCCCTTCCGGCCACCGCTTCAGAACGCCGCCGTCACCTCGAAGACCTCGAAGAAGTTCGGCAGCTCCCGGTCCTGGTACTGCCGCAGGGGCGAGGTGGAGGGGCGGTGCTGCACGCCCTCCTCCCAGACCCGGAACGCCGCCAGGCTCTCCCACTCGCTGAGCACCACCATCCGGCGCGGGTCGGTGGTGGAGCGCAGCAACTCGTTGCCGATCAGTCCGGGCGTGCCGTCCAGGTGCCGGCTGATCTCGTCGTACGCCTTGGCGACCGCCTCGACGTCGTCGGCCGGCGCGCGGTGCCAGACCATCACCCGGGCCCGCCCCGCCGGCGCGGTCACTGCGGCACCCGGGCGGCGGCGCCCCGGAACGCGTAGACCACGTTCATCGTCCACATCGCCCCGCCGTGCCGGTACGGGTGCAGCTTCTTGCGGTGCTCCACGTGCCCGTCGCTGTGCTCGAACTCCCGGAACCGCGGCTCGTCCACCCAGTCGCTGATCACGTAGTAGGTGTGGTCCTTCTCGGAGTCCTTCAGCAGCCACTGGCCGAGGTTCGCCGGGTGCTCGGTGATCACGTTGCCGATGGAGTGCCAGGTCTGCTCGAACCCGTCCTCCATGCCGGGGTTGATGTCGAACCGCAGCATCACCCGGAAAGCGGTGTCGGTCATGTCTCAGATACCTCCGTCGACGGGGATCTGCGCGCCGGTGACGTACCGGGCGCGGTCGCTGGCGAGGAAGAGCACCACCTCGGCCACCTCGTCCGGGTGCCCGAGCCGGCCGAGCGAGGTGAGCTGGGCGTACCGGGCCTCCATGGCGGCCCGCTGCTCCGCGGTGAGGCGGGCCATCTCCTCGGTGGCGATGACGCCCGGCTCGACCAGGTTGACCCGGACGCCCCGACGGCCCAGCTCCTTGGCCAGCGAGCGGGTCAGCCCCACCAGGCCGGCCTTGGCGGCGGTGTAGTGGGCCCGCATCGGGATGCCCACCTTCGCCACCCGGGAGCCGATGTTGACCACCGACGCGCCCGCGCCGAGCAGCGGCAGCGCCTGCTGGACGACCAGGAACGTGCCGGTGAGGTTGGTGTCGACCACGGCGTGCCAGTCGTCCAGGGTCAGGTCGTCGTAGGCGACGTGGCTGATCACGCCGGCGTTGTTGACCACCACGTCCAGCCCGCCCAGGCGGCGCTTCACCTCGGCCAGCAGGTGGTCGATCTGCTCCGGGTCGCCGACGTCGGCGCGGACCAGGTGGTGCTGCCCCGGGGTCTCCTTCAGCTCCCGGGCCAGGCTCTCCACGGCCTCGCCCTCGGAGCGGTAGCAGGTCACCACGTTCGCGCCGGCCCGGGCCAGGCTCAGCACGATGGCCCGGCCGATCCCACGGGTGCCGCCGGTGACCAGGGCGTTCTTGCCGGCAAGTAGCTGTTCCATCAGTCCTCCTAGGGGGTGGCGTCGGCTCAGGCGCGGGCGAGCGCGGCCTTCTCGATCCGCTCCTTGATCGCCGCCAACTGGACGGCCGAGTTCCTGAGCAGGTGGGCGGCCATCGCCTCGTCGTCGAAGGGCAACTCGTCGCGGACGTGGAACTCCTGCTCCCAGCGCATCTCGACGCCGCCGTCGACCTCCCGGTACGCCCAGAAGATGTTCATGAACTCGAACGGGCCGGTCTCGATCCGGCGCGCCCGCACGGTGCGGGTGGCCGGGTCGGAGGTCCGCTCGGAGACCCACGTGTTGACCTTGCCCTGCTCGTCGGGGTGCATGGTCAGCCGGAACCGGATGGTGTCCCCGTCCCGCTCCAGCACCTCCGCCGAGGCGTACTCGGTGAACAGGTCCGGCCAGTTCGGCACGTCGTTGGTCATCGCCCAGACCAGGTCCATCGGGGCGTCGATGACCACGCCGCACTCGGTCTTCTTCGCCATCGTCACGCCGCCGCGGTGAGCTGCGCGTTGACGAAGTCGATCAGCTCGCGCGGGGTGCGCAGGTCGCTGATCCTGTCCTCCGGGACGGACGCCGGGAACTCCTTCTCCAGCCGGCCGACCACCTCCAGCACCGCCAGGGAGTCGTAGCCGAGGTCGGTGAAGAGGGTGTCGCGGATGTCGGCGGACAGGTCGACCGAGTCGTCCACGCCCACCGTCGCGCGGATCACGCGCGTCAGGTCGTCCAGGGTCATCTCACGCATGTCAGGTCCTCCAGCAGTCGGTTGTTTCGGGTGGTCACGAGACGGCGCGGACGACGACGGCGGAGTTGAAGCCGCCGTGCCCCCGGCCGAGCACCAGCGCGGTCCGCACCGGCGCGGTACGGGGCCGCTCCCGGACGAGGTCGATGTCGCAGCCGGGGGCGAGGGCGTCGACGTTGACCGTCGGCGGGATCACGCCGTCGCGGATCGACAGCAACGCGGCGACCGTGTCGAGCGCGCCCGCGCCGGCGTAGATCCGGCCGGTCATGGTCTTCGGCGCGGTCACCGGGACGCCCTGCGGACCGAACACCGCGGAGATCGCCGCCGCCTCGATCCGGTCCAGCTCCGGAACGCCGTACGCGTCGGCGAACACCACGTCCACGTCGTCCGGCGCGACCTGCGCGTCGGCCAGCGCCAGCCGGATCGCCTGCGCCAGGGTCGGCGGCCGGTCGCTGCCCGGACGCGGGTCGAACGTGGCCGCGTAACCGGCGATCTCCCCGTACACCCGGGGGGCGCCGCGCTCGCGGGCGGTGTCGGCGTCCTCGATCACCAGGATCGCGCCGCCCTCGCCCGGGACGTACCCGTTGGCCCGCACGTCGAACGGCAGGAACGCGGCCGACGGGTCGTCGCTGTGGCTCAGGTTGTTGGTGGGGATCTGGGCCACCACGCCGGCCGGCGACATCGCCGACTCGGTGCCGCCGACCAGCACCAGCCGGTGCTGCTGGCGCAGCACCCGCCGGCCGTGGCCGATCGCGTCCAGGCCGCCGGCCTGCTCGGAGACCACCACCCCGCAGTGCCCGCGGAACTTGTGCCGGATGGAGAGCTGCCCGGTGGTCGCCGCGTAGAACCAGGCGATCGACATGTACGCGCTGACGTTGTCGGGGCCCTGCGTCCAGAGTTTCTCCAGCTCCCGCTGGCCCACCTCGACGCCGCCGGTGGCGTTGGCCGTGATCACGCCCAGCTCGTACTCGGGCATGCCGGCCGGGTCGGCCTCGGCGTCGCGCAGCGCCATCTCGGCGGCCACGAACGCCAGGTGGCTCATGGCCGAGGTCTCCACCAGCAGCCGGCTCGGCACGTGCTCGGCCGGGTCGAAGGTGGCCAGCTCGGCGGCGAGCTTCACCGGGTACCTCGGGGCGTCGAACCGCTGGATGCGGTTGATGCCGCTCTTGCCGTCCAGGATGTTCGACCAGTAGGTCTCGGTGTCCATGCCGTTGGGGGCCATCACGCCCAGCCCGGTCACCACCGCTGTCTTCATGCCGGCACCGCCTCGGGGTCGACGACGAGGATCGCGCTCTGGAAGCCGCCGAACCCGCTGCCGACGCTGAGCGCGGCGTTGGTGACGTGCTCCCGGGCGATCACCGGGACGTAGTCCAGGTCGCACTCCGGGTCCCGGGTGGTCAGGTTCGCCGTCGGGGGGACCACGTTGTGCTTGACGGCCAGGGCGCAGGCGGCGACCTCGATCGAGCCGATCGCGCCCAGCGAGTGCCCCACCATCGACTTGATGGAGCTCATCGGGGTGGCGTACGCGTGCCGGCCCAGGCTGGCCTTGACCGCCGCCGTCTCGTGGCGGTCGTTCTGCTTGGTGCCCGAGCCGTGCGCGTTGACGTAGTGGATGTCCTCGGGGTTGAGGCGCGCCTGGTCCATGCTCAGCCGGATCGCCTCGGCCATCTCCCGTCCGTCCGGCTTCAGGCCGGTCATGTGGAAGGCGTTGGCGCGGGTGGCGTACCCGGCGATCTCGCAGTAGATCTCCGCGCCCCGGCGACGGGCCGACTCGGCGCTCTCCAGCACGAACATCGCCGCGCCCTCGCCGAGGATCAGCCCGCGCCGGTTGCCGTCGAACGGCCGGCAGGCCGACTCGGGGCTGTCGTTGAAGGTGGACGTGGCCCGGATCGCGTCGAAGCAGGCCACCGTGATCGGGGAGATCGGCGCGTCGGTGGAGCCGGCGACGACGATGTCCGCCGCCCCCTCCCGGATCAGGTTGGCCGCGTAGCCCAACGCGTCGATGCCCGACGTGCACCCGGAGGAGACCACCGAGGCGGGCCCCTCGGCCCGGGTCGCCCAGGCCACCTCGCGCGCCAGCGAGCTGGGCGCGAAGTAGTCGTACATCTCGGGCACGGCGTACTCGTGGTCGACGATCCACTTGCGCCCGCCGTCGGAGACCACCGTGTACTCGGTCTCCAGCCCCATCGTGCAGCCGACCGCGTTGCCGACGGTCACCGCCGTCCGGGTCGGGTCCAGGTCGTCCAGGGTCAGCCCGCTGTCGCGCATCGCCTCGTTGGTGGCGATGACCGCCAACTGGGCGGCCCGGTCCATCCGGCGGACCTCCTGCGGGGTCAGGCCGAGCTTCGCCGGATCGAAGTCGATCTCGGCGGCGACCTGGCAGCGGAAGTCCGTCGGGTCGAAGAAGGTGATGCGTCGGGTGGCGGTCCGACCGGCGGTCAGCATGTCCCAGAACGCCTGGCGGCCCACGCCGCCGGGCGCCATCACGCCGATCCCGGTGACCGCGACGCGCGGCTCGCTCACAGGTGCCCCCCGACCTGGGGCGCCGGCTCGTGCTCCCGGCCGGGCAGGAACTCGGTGTCGATGTGCCCCAGCTCGGGGCGGGGCGCCAGCGGGCAGAGGTGGAAGATCACCCTGGCCTGCTCCCGGCCCCGGTTCTCCACCCGGTGCCGCACGTTGATCGGTACCAGGCACGCCTCACCCGGGCCGAGCTCCACGTGCTCGCTGTCGATCCGCATGGTGATGTGGCCGCTCACCACATATACCGATTCCTCGGAGTACGGGTGGATGTGTTCGCACACGAATTCGCCCGGCTCCAGGGTGAGCATTCCGCCGAATCCGGTCGTCGATTTCACCGTCTTCGGGCTCAGCATGATACGGACGTCACCGCCGCGCCGACGGTTCGGCGCTACGTCGCCCCACGAGACCTTCGTGGCTGACGTGGTGGTCACGGTTTTCTCCTCTCCGGCCGAGGTGCCGGTCCCGGTGGCGGTCACCTGTCCGGCGTCCAGGTGTAGAACGGCTCGGCCATGGCGTCCTTCGGCTCCGCCCAGGCCGGGTCGTACGGGCTGATGAACTTCGCCAGCTTGTCGTGGATGTCCTGGTAGAGCGGGTGACTGCGGGCCTTGTACAGGTCCCGGTCGATCGACTGGTCCGCCTCGACCAGATGGAAGTACAGGTCGTGGAAACGGAACAGGGTCCGCCGGTCGACGCCGATCATGTGGGGCAGTTCGGTGGCGTCCGATTCGGCGAAGATATTGGCGACCGACGCGGCATCCGCCGGGTTCATACGGGCCACAATGAGCGTCCGGTGCACAGTGCTCTCCTTTCGGCTGACGCGGGTGATCGCCAGGAATTGCCCGAGCGGGGTCGGCCAGTTGTCCCGGTCTTTTTCGGTGCTGCGGAAATGATTTCGCCGGCGCCTCGAAGGCGTCTGTAGCCCGGATGGAGCAGCCGGCGGCGGCGCGCGCCTCAGGCGTCGACGCGCCCGTGCGTCTCGTGCACGACGGCGGCGTCCTGGTCGCCGTAGCCGGCGTCGATCGCCTCGGCGAAGGTGACCGCGGACCGCTCGATCACCGGCATGTCCACGCCCACCTTGCCGGCCTCCGCCAGCGCCAGGCGCAGGTCCTTGTGCATCAGCCGGGTCCGGAAGGCCGCCGGCTCGTACTTCCGCTCGCGCATCAGCGCCGCGCGGAACGACATCACCTTCGAGCTGAAGCCGCTGCGCTCCACCGCCGCCAGCAGCATGTCCCGGTCCAGGCCGGAACGTTCGCCGTAGGCGACCGCCTCGGCCATCGACGCCACCTGCGCGCCGAGCATCGCGTTGAAGACCAGCTTCATGGTCGCCGCCATGCCGGGCGGGCCCAGGTAGACCACCTGCGGGCCGAGCAGGGCCAGCAGGTCCGCCACCTCGGCCAGGTCGTCCCGGGCGCCGGCGGTCAGCACCCGCAACTCGCCGTTGCGGGCCTGGTGCGGGTTGCCGACCACGCACGCCTCGATCCGTTTCACCCCGGCCCGCGCCGCCCGCTCACCCGCCTCCCGCGCGTAGCTGGGGGAGACCGTGGACGTGTCGACGATCGGGGTGCCCGGCCTCGCCGCCGGGACCACCGCGCCGAACAGCACCTCCTCCACCGCGTCGGAGTCGGCCAGGCTGACCAGGACCACGTCCGCGTCCCGGACCGCCTCGGCCGGCGAGTCCGCCGGCCGCGCCCCGGCCGCCACCAGCTCCGCCGCCTTCGCCGCCGTCCGGTTCCAGACGGTCAGCGCGATGCCGCGGTCCAGCAGCCGGCGCGCCATGCCGCCGCCCATGCCGCCCAGCCCGAGGACGGCCACCCGCCGGCCGGTCACCGTCGGGTCGGTCACGTTCTGGTCGGCCACGTTCTGGTCGGTCACGTTCTGGTCGGCCACGTTCTGGTCGGTCACCCCGGGGTCGGTCACCGTCGGGTCGGCCATCAGATGCCGCCGTCCACGTGCAGGGTCGCCCCGGTCACGTACGCGGCCAACGGGCTGGCCAGCAACAGCACCGCGTTGGCGACGTCCTGCGGGGTGCCCAGGCGACGCAGCGAGGCGTTCGCCTTGATCCGCTCGTACATCTCCGGCGGCAGGCCGGCGCCCGGCTCGGTCTCGATGATGCCCGGGGCGACCTCGTTGATCCGGATGCCGCGCGGGCCGACCTCCTTGCACACCGACCGCATCCAGCCGTTGACGGCGGCCTTGCTGGCCGTGTAGTGCGCCTTGCCGGCCAGCCCCCGGGTGCTCACCGAGGCCCCCACCGCGACGATCGACGCGCCCGCCCCGAGCAGCGGCAACGCGGCGTGGGTGACCAGGTGGAAGGCGGTCAGGTTGGTGTCCAGCACCCGCCGCCACTCGGCCAGGCCCACCTCGGCGGCCGGGGCGTGGCTGTCCACCCCGGCGCTGTTGACCACGACGTCCAGCCCGCCCAGCTCGGCGCGGGCCACCTCGACGAAACGCGTCACGTCCGCCGGGTCGCGCAGGTCGGCCTGGACCACGTGGTGGTCGCCGTCGGTCGCCTTCAGGTCCCGCTGGAGGCTCTCCGCCGCCTCGTGGTCGTGTCGGTAACAGGTCACGACCGAGGCGCCGGCCCCGGCCAGGGCGGTGACGATCGCCCGCCCGATCCCCCGGGTGCCCCCGGTGACCAGGGCACGCGTGCCGGCCAGTTGAAGATCCACGATTCCTCCGGATGTCGGGCGGCGCCGCCGGAGAGCCGGCGACGCCGCGCGCTCGATGGGTCAGGGGAAGGTCAGACGAGCGTGATCAGGCGGTACAGCCCCTCGACCGCGGCCGGCTGCCCGGTCACCGGGCTGGTCGCGTACGAGTAGAGGAGGTAACTGCCGGCGGGCAGCTCGGTGCGGACGATGGCCTGCTTGCCGCCGGAGAGCGGGGCGAGCCCGACCGGCATGGTGGTCACCGGGGACTCGCTCGGCCACTGGCCGTTCCCGATCGCCTCGAAGTACTCCGCCACGTCCTGCGGCGTCGCCCCCGGGGCGAGCCGGGACAGCACCGCCTCGTTGTTGTGCCGGGTGCTGTTGACCACCAGGTGCTCCCCGGTCGCCGCCAGCTTCCGGGTGGGCAGCAGGAACGAGGCGACGCCGTTGCGTTCCCGGTGCAGCACGTAGTCGTCGACGTCCGGCAGGCGCGGCACGCCCAGCCCGGTCACCGTCAGCGGCTTCACCTGCGGCACCGCGGTCGCGCTGGTGTAGTCGAAGTTCACCAGGTGGTACGTGCCGGGCAGCAGGAACTGGGTGAACGACACCCGGGAGTCCGGCGTGACCACCGCGCCGCCCAGGTTGTCGGCGCACGCCATCAGCTCCCGCTCGGCCGCGGCCCGCTGCGCCGGGTCGTACGCGCTGGTGGCGGCCAACGCGGTCAGGTACCGGTCGACCGACACCCCGCTCTTCAGCTTGATCAGCAGCAGCGACCGGCCGCCCGGCTCGGGGGTGCTGACCCGGAACGTCACCGCGCCGCCCCGGAGCTGGCTCGGCGCGGTGAAACTGTCCGGGTGGACGACGACGTCGACCGGAGCGGGACGGCCGGTCGACGAGACGGCGGCCCGGGCCGGCGCGGCCACGGACAGTCCGGCCAGGGCGGCCCCGGCAGCCGAGCCGAGCAGCAGCCGGCGACGGGAGACGGCCCGCCCGGTGTCGGTGTTGGCACTCACAATGTGCTCCTCACGAAGGGATCGGATGGTCCCGGCCGGTCGGTCAGGCGGTCTTGCGCCCGATCACGGCCGAGTCGGCGTCGGTCAGCGGCAGGACCGAGGTCTCGGTGAAGCCCGCCTCGCGCATCCACCCCTGGCAGGCCGCGCCGGTGTACTCGCCACCGCCGGGCGTGACGAGCTGCATGTTCAGGCTGAGCAGCAGGTTCGCCGGCTCGCGGCGGTCGTCGTCGATCAGGGCGTCGTACACCAGGACCCGCCCGCCGACCGGCAGCGCCTGGTACGCCCTGCGCAGCAGGGCGATCCGCTGCGCGTCGTCCCAGTCGTGCAGCACGTGACCGAAGATCAGCACGTCGGCGCCGGGCAGCTCGTCGGCGAAGAAGTCACCGGGGTGGAAGTCGACCCGGTCGGTCATGCCCAGCCGGTCCATGTGCTCGTCGAAGAACGGCTGCACCGGGGGCAGGTCGAAGGTGCCGGCCTTCAGGTGCGGGTGCGCCTTGGCGATCACCGCGGCGATGTTGCCGCGCGCCCCGCCGACGTCCACGAACGACGTCACGTCGGTCCAGTCGACCTTCTCCGCCAGCGCCGGACCGACCGCCGAGTTCGCGCCGTCCATCGCCGACATGAAGTTCCGCACCGACTCCGGCCGGGAGTAGAACTTGTTGAAGTCCCGGTCGGTGTGCGCCTGCATGTCACCGGTGCGCAGCAGGTCGGTCAGCTTGCCCCAGACGCCGTACTGCCAGGCGTGCATCTTCAGGAAGCCGCCCTGGTACGACGGGTGCTTCGGGTCGAGCTGGTTGGCGGCGGCCGGGCTGATCGCGTACCGACCCTCGGCGTCCCGGTCGAGGACCCGCAGCGCGACGAGCGAGTCCAGGAAGTCCGGGGTGGCCCGGGGGTGCAGGCCCAGCGCCTCCCGGATCTCCGGCTCGGTCCGGCCGCCGTCGGCCAGCACGCCGAACAGCCCCAGCTCGACCGCGCTGAGGAAGGTCTTGGCCGACCAGTAGCCCGCCGCGAGGTCGAGGATCGACAGGTCAGAGGTCTTGGTTCCCATTACTGAGGCTCCTTAGGGAGAGGTGCGCAGGGCCGTGGGTGGGCGTAGCGGAAACGCTGGCAGCCGGTGCTCGACGCGGGGTCGAAGCCGGCTGGGAGGACGTCAGAGGTCGACCCGCACCCGGTACAGGTCGAGCCACGCGTTGAGCTGGAAGAGCATCTCCACGTGGGTGCGGGCCACCCAGGCGCGCGGCCCGGAGACCAGGGCGTCCGGGTCCGCGGCGAACGCCTTCGCGGCGGTCACGTCGACCAGGCCGGCGATCGGCGCGTCCCGGTCGCCGGTCAGCGCCAGGAGCTGGTCGCAGAGCGCCTTCGCGTACGCGGCGTCCTGGGTCACCGGGTACGGCGACTTCTTCCGGTCCACGATCGACGGCGGCAGCAGATCCTTGACGGCGGCCCGCAGCAGGCTCTTCTCCCGCCCGTCGAAGCTCTTCTGCGCCCACGGCGCGGAGTAGACGTACTGCACCAGCCGGTGGTCGCAGTACGGCAGGCGCAACGCCAGACCGACCGACCCGGCGATCGACTCCGAGTGCGGGATCAGCGTCTCCAACCAGTTGGTGACGTTCAGGTACCACATCTCCCGCATGCGCTTCTCCTGGCCGGTCTCGCCCGGCAGCAGCGGCACCCGGTCCATCGCCTCCCGGTACCGGCCGCCGGTGTAGCCGCGCATGTCCAGCCGCTCCAGCAGGCCGGCGTCGACCAGGTCGGTGCCCATGCCGTGCTTGCCGCCACCCCAGTGGGCCATGGCGATCCACGGGAACGTCTGCGCCTCGATCAGCGGCGGCATCGACATCCACATGGTGCCGCCGAAGACCCCGTCGGCGGCGTCGCCGAGCAGGGCGAGGGGGGTGTGCTCCTGCACCGCCCGGCACAGCACGTACAGCGAGGTGTTCATGTTGCCCAGCGGGCTCGGCACGTCCTTGGCCCGCAGGGCGTTCGCCGCCACCACCGGGTCCAGCAGGTCGGCGGTGTCCAGCACGATGTCGGTGTGCTCGGCGCCGACGGCGTCCACCAGCTCCTTCACGTACGGCGCGTCCGAGCTGCCCCACACCTCGTCCGGGGTGAACTCCTCGGCCGAGCCGAACGACACGGTGAACGTGTGCAGCGGCCCCTCGCCGTGATCCTTCAGCGCCCGCGCGGCCAGCGCGGTCACCCCGGAGGAGTCCAGCCCGCCGGAGAGCATCATGCCCACCGGCACGTCCGCGGTGAGCTGCCCGCCGACCGCCTGCTCCAGCAGCTCCCGGACGGTCCGGACGGTGGTGTCCAGGTCGTCGGTGTGTTCCTGCGCCTCCAGCGCCCAGTACCGCTCCTCCCGGTGCCCGGACCGGGTGACCCGCACGACGTGCCCGGCGCGCACCTGGCGCATCCCCTTGAAGACGCCGTGGCCGGGGGTGCCCGCGTAGGACAGGATCTCCCGCAGGCCGTCCAGGTCCACCGCCGCCTCCACCAACGGGTGGTCCAGGATCGCCTTGCGCTCCGAGGCGAAGACCACGCCGTGCGGGGTCGGGTGGTAGAACATCGGCTTGTTGCCCAGCCGGTCCCGCAGCAGCAGCAGCTCCTCGCGGCGCACGTCCCACACCGCGACCGCGTACCCGCCCTCCAGCTTGTCGGCCAGCCCGGCGCCCCACTGCAGGTACGCGTACCCGACCAGCTCGGCGTCGCCCCGGGTCCGGAACCGGTGCCCGTACGACTCCAGCTCGGCGCGCAGGGCCGGCGCGTTGTACACGTCCCCGTCGCAGGTGACCACCGCGAGGGTCCGACCGTCGGCCTCGACGACGTACGGCTGCGGCCGGCCGTCGGGCTCGACCAGGGCGAGCCGGCGGTGACCGAGGGCGGCGCGCGGGGACGTCCACACCCCCTCGGCGTCCGGTCCCCGGTTGGCCATCGTGGCGCTCATGGCCCGTACGGTCGCCCGCGCGCGGGACAGGTCCCGCTCGTAGTCGACCCAGCCAGCGATACCCGACATGGCTCGTCTCCTCACATTCACGATCGAAGGGCGTGCGGCGCGGCCCCGGACCGGGGCGCTGCGTCACGCCGCCCGGTCGCCTGCTCGTGGTCGATGCTCAGCGGCCCGTCTCGGGTCTGCCTCGGGGCTCGGTCGAAGCTCGCGCACGCCGTCGCGCCGCCGCCACTGGTCGAGCTTTCCTCCACGGCGACTTGAGGGGACCCGGTGAGCATCCGTTGCGCAGTCGTTCCCGGACGCGACGGAGATGGCGAGTCGATGAGAGAGACAATTGCCCAGGGCCTCAGCGTGATCGCGGTCGGCGGAACCGGAATCGTCGCCGGGGTGTTCTTCGCCGTGGCGGTGAGCGTCCTGCCCACCCTCTACACGTTGCCGGCGGGCACGTACATCACCCTGCACCGCCAGCTCGGGCAGGGCTACCACCCGGCCATGCCGCTGATCGTCAACGCGACCATGTTCGCCGACGTCGCCCTGATCTTCCTGACCGACGGCGCGCTGTCCCGATCCCTGTTCGTCCTGGCCTCGGCGCTGGCGTTGGCCGTGCAGGGGGTGTCCCACCTCGGCAACGTGCCGATCAACAAGCGGCTGCACGGGGTCGACCCGGACGCCGTCCCGGTCGACTGGGACGATCCCCGGCCACAGTGGCGACGGCTGCACCGGCTCCGTACGGTGTTGGCGATGGCCGCCCTGGTCACCACCGCCGCGGCCGTGGTGGTGTGCCGGTGACCGCCACCTCGTCCGGCCCCGCGTCCGCCCCGGCCTCCCCGCCCTGGCCGGCAGCGGTCGCCGCGTCCACCTCCGGGCCCGGTCCCGACACCCCGTCGGCTGTCGCCGTCCCGGCGGCGCGGCGGCTCGGTCCCGCGTTGACCGTGGTGCTGCTGGCCACCTTCATGACCAGCTTCGACACCACCGGCGTCAACATGGCGGTGCCGTCGATCCAGGACGGCCTCGGCGCGAGCTACGCCGCCATCCAGTGGGTCCTCGCCGGCTACACGCTGCCGTTCGCCCTGCTGCTGGTCACCGGCGGCCGGATCGGTGACGCCTTCGGCCGACGACGGGCGTTCCTGCTCGGGGTCGCCGGCTTCACCGTCGCGTCCCTGCTCGCCGGCGTCGCCGCCGACGTGGGAACACTGGTCGCCGCCCGGGTGGCGCAGGGCGTCGCCGCCGCGGTCATGGCGCCACAGGTGCTCGCCACGTTCCAGGTGCTGGTGCCGGCCCGCCGCCGCGCCCCACTGCTCGCCGTCTACGGCCTGGTCATCGGAGTGGCGACCGTCTCCGGGCCGATGCTGGGCGGGGTGCTGATGAGCGCCGACCTGTTCGGTTGGGGCTGGCGGACCATCTTCCTGATCAACCTGCCGATCGGTGTGGTCGCCTTCCTCGGCGCGGTCGCCTGGCTGCCCGAGTCCCGCGACGACCGGGGCCGTGGCTTCGACCTGGGCGGGGTGTTCCTCGCCGCCGCCGCGCTGCTGCTGCTCCTGCACCCCCTCATGTACGGCCGGGAACTCGGCTGGCCGTGGTGGTCGTGGGCGTGCCTCGCCGCGGCCGGGCCCGCGTTCGCGCTGCTGGTCCGGTTCGAACGGGCCAAGGAGCGGGCCGGCGAGGCGCCACTGGTGGCGTTGCGGCTGTTCGGGCAGCGGACGTTCACCGCCGGGGTGCTGGCGAACGTCATCGTCGCCGCGCTGATGTCCGGCTTCTTCCTGACCTTCGTGGTGTTCCTGCAGAGCGGCCTCGACTTCACCGCCGAACGCACCGGCTGGACGGTCGCGCCGTGGGCGATCGGCACCGCCCTCGCCTCGATGGTCGCGATCCCGTTGGCCCGCAGCGCCGGACGTGCCGCCCTGGTGGCCGGGGCGATCCTGATGACCCTCGGCATGGCCGGCCTGACCGCGCTCGTGGTCGCCCGGGGCGACCGGCTCGGCTCACTGCCGATCGTGTTGAGCCTCCTCGTCGTCGGTATCGGGATGGGGCTGGTCAGCGCGCCGATCCTGAACGTCACGCTGGCCGGCATCCCGCACGTCGACGCGGGTTCGGCGGCCGGCATCTTCTCCACCGGCAAGCAGACCGGCGGGGTGCTCGGCGTCGCGGTGACCGGGACGGTGTTCTTCGGGCTCCTCGCCGACCAGGACGCCGCCAGCCGGGGCCGCTTCGTCGACGCGATGAGCTGGACGCTCGGCGTGCAGGTGCTGCTCTGTCTGCTGGTGGTGGCGTTGGTGTTCGTCCTGCCACGCCGGGTCGACGGCGCGTCCGGCTGACCCGCCGCCCGCCCGACACACCCGCCACCCGCCGCGGCCGGCGAGTCCGCCGGCCGCGGCGGGTGCTGTCCCGCCCTGCCCTGCCGACCCGTCTCGTCGGCCACCCGGCTGTCCGGGCGTTCGGTCGTCGGGCCGCCTCGGCGTTCGGTCGTCGGGGTCTCGGGTGTCCGCCTCCGGCGCCCCTCAACCGCTGCTTCCGGGCAGGTCCGTACGGGACGCCCCCACCCCCTTCAGGGGCTGCCCGCACCGGCCTCGCCGTGCTGGGCTCTGCCCTCACTGTCTCCTGACGGGCGGCGTTGCTCCCCATGCCGCCCCACGCGAGATCGTCATCCCCCGCCCTGCCCACCCATCAGCTCAGACGCTTTGCTCTGCACCCGCCGACGCGCCCCACACCTGCCGTGGCCCGGCGCGTCGGTAGCGGCAGAGCAAAGCGTCGAGTCCGATGTGGTGGCCCGGTGGGTGGGGAAGGAGATGGGCGGGGAGTCGACCTCGCCGCGCGGGGGCGCCGCACGTTCGAGTTCGACGGGCGTGCCGGCCCACATCACGGCGACCGCCGCGCCCGAGTGGTGTCGGCGGCGCGGCGGTCGGTGTTTCGTTTCGGTGATAACGGTGGATTGTTCGTCGGGGAACGACCGTTCTCCAGGAAACGGAGACGATCGTGGGCGCCGGCCGGGGCGCGCCGGCCGGGGCGCGGGGATCGGGGTAAGGGGAAGCGGGGGGCAGGGGGCAGCGGGTCAGTGGGACGGGGCGACGTCCAGGTCGGGGCGGGGTCGGGCGGCGGCGCGCCGGAACGGCAGACGGACCAGGGTGACCAGGCCGACGATCAGGCCGACGAACATGATGATCGCCCAGAGCGCGTCCGGCACCTGCCGGGCGCCGAGCAGCGGGACGAGCAGCAACAGGGTCGCCGCGGCCAGCCACGGCCAGCGTCGCCCCGGCGGCGTGTCACGCCACCGGTCCCGGTCCCGCGCGGCGAGTACGGCGAACCAGACCGCCGGCGCCACCAGCAGCAGGGCCCAGAAGCCGGGCAGCCGGATGCCCTCGCCGAGCAGGTTCCGTGCCGGCGGGACGCTGAGGGTCAGCCCCACCCACCAGTACTCGACGACGACGAAGACGGTCAACGCGAGCGCGGTCGCCCACATGACGCCCCGCGACGGCGACCGGCGGAACGCCTGCTCGACGATATCGATGGTGTTGAACGGACTGTAGAGGCGGGACCGGCGGCGCAGCAGCAGCATCGGCAGGGCGGCGACCTCCAGCCCGCCGTAGCGCATCATCCCGCAGAGCAGGACGCCGGTGGTGGTGTAGACGGCCAGCGCCTGGTGCAGCGGGGCCGAGCCCAGCCCCATCGGGTAGAGCATCATCGGGAGCTGGAGCAGGGCGGACGGGATCCAGGGGCTGATGCCCCGGAAGCGTTCGACCCGGCCGAAGAACCAGACCAGCGCGGTGTAGGCGGCGGCCACCGCCACGAACCAGACGGCCATCATGGCCAGGCCGGAGGCGTCGAGGGCGTCGCCGACGCGGTACCAGAGGCTGGCTGCCGCGATCAGGCCGTAGGCGATCCGGAACCAGCGGGCGACGACGCCGACGTCGCGGCCGATCACGAAGTCCGGGGTCGTCGCCCCGGCCGGGCCCACCGCGGTGGCGGTGGCGCGGACGTCACGGGTCATTGTTAGCCTTTCACGGGACGAACGGGGGACGGACGGCGGACGACACGGGCGGGGGCCGGCGCGGGCAGGGTCAGAGCAGCGGGCCGACGGCGATCGCGCTGGTGGCCAGGGCGGTGACGACGAGGACCGTGCGCACCGAGTTCCAGTTGCCCCAGCGGACCCGCGGGTTGATCTCGTCGAAGTTGTCCGGCAACCGCTGCGGGTCGAGGGTCCTGAGCCAGCGGTTGATCGGGACGTTCCTGGTCAGCGAGATGACCATCGCGCCGAGCAGTAGCACTGCGGCCACCCCGAAGCCGATCCGGGAAAGCGGCTCGTCCACCAGCACGGTGAGCAGCAGGTCCACCACCAGTGACGTGATCATGCAGATCGGCATGAACGGATCGAAGCGGGTCACCAGGAACTGGTGGATCGGCACGTACTGGTCGGTCGGCAGCCGGAGCAGCAGCGGCACCCCGCCGAGGACGGTGATCATCAGCCCACCGGCAGCCATTCCAGTACCCACCAGCGTGACGGGGACCAGGAACTGGGTCCAGCTCATCGCATTCCTCCACCGGTTCGCTCGACCGCCGCCGGCCGATCCGACACCGGGCCATCCTCGGGGCGGCCTCTCGACGCCGCCGCGAGGATCGCTGGAGCCGTCGCGGTACGTCCCCACCGTCCGCCTGCCCCGCCGGCCGCTCGCCCCGCCCCGCCGGCCGCGCCGTCCGTTCCGGCTTTCGGAGGCCCCCGGATTCCAGGCGCCCCCGGATTCCAGGTGCCTTCGAACCGTCTTCGAGCCTCGGCTGCCAGCGTCGGTCCGGTCTCGAACGACACCGGCGCGACCTGCCCGGACGGTCCTGCGCCGTCGTCGGCGGTCGGGCCACCAGCGGAGAAGAGGTGACCGGTGATGGCAGCGACTGACGCCGCGATCGTGTGCTGGGCTGCCGGCCCGGTGGCACCGGGACCGACCGAGGGCACCGAGCCCACCAACGACATGGGGAACGTCGACCACGTCGGACTCGTCAACCACACCGGATCCGCCAAACATCTCGGACACGCCGACACCCCGACCGCCGTGCCCGACCGGCTCGGTGCGGCCGTCGCGGCCGTGCTCGGGCAGCTCGGCCCGGCCGTACGGCGTGGCCGGCGTACCGTGCTCGTGCTGGCCGGCGCCCCGGCGGCGCCCCACCCGTCGCCGTCACCGTGGCGGGCAGCGCCGTCGCCGTCACCGTGGCGGGCAGCGCCGCCGCCGGGAGTAGACGCCGTGGTCGTCGTACCCCGGCTCTGCGCGGCGCTGCGTCACGCGGTCACGTTGCTGGCCGACGCGGAGGCCGACCTCGCCCTGCTCGCCACCGAGCTCGACGACGAGCCGGGCCGCTGGCTGGTCGTGGCGTTGCGCCGCAGCGCCGAAGCGTGGCATCCGGACACCCCGCCGCTGGCCGTCGTCCGGGCGACCGACGACCTCACCGCTGTCGACAGGTCCCGGTGCGGCGTGCTGCGCCCCGGCGACCTGCGGCGGATGCTCGCCGCCGGATGCGCCGCCCCGAACCAGGTCGCCGACCACCGCGCGCCCACCGCTGTCGCGCTGCCGGACACCGTGCGTCGGGGACACGCGGTGCTGCTCCTGCCGCCTGCGGGGCCGACCCGCCCGGCCGGCGACCCGCTGCTGGTGCGCTGGTCGGCGCGGGACGGGGCCGCCGAGGAGCGGCTGTGCCGGGCGATGGGCCGACTGGCCCGCTTCGACGGTGACCTGTTCGGCGACGACCGGCGGCGGGTCGAGAGCCTGGCCCGGCACGCGGCGTCCCGGGCCACCTCCCCGGTCGGGGTACGCGGCGCGGTCGTCGCGGCCACCGCCGCCGAGGCGGCCGACGCGCTGGACCGACGTCGGCCGGTCACGCCGCAGGGGCGGCCGGTGGCGTTGCTCTTCCCCGGGCAGGGCGCGCAGTACCCCCGGATGGGCGCCGGACTGTACGAGCACGACCCGGTCTTCACCGCCGCCATGGACACGTTCTTCGCGCTGTGGGGCGACGGCGGCGACCGGCTGCGCGCCGAGTGGCTCTCCGCCGACCCGGACGTCCCCTTCGACGACGGCTCCCGCGCCCAGCCGCTGCTGTTCGCCGTCGGCTACGCGCTCGGCGCGATGGTCCGCGCCTGGGGGGTACGGCCGGTGGCCCTGCTCGGGCACAGCGCCGGGGAGATGGTCGCCGCCACCCTCGGCGGCGCGTTCAGCCTGCCCGCCGCCGTCGCGCTGATGCGGGCCCGGGTGACCGAGGTGCTGCGGACCCCGCCGGGCGGCATGCTCGCCGTCGCCGCCACCGCCGACGAGCTCCAGCCGTACCTGAGCCTGGACCCGACCGGGCAGGTCGCCGTCGCCGCCGTGAACGCGCCCCGGCAGACCATGCTGGCCGGCCCGGACGAGGCCCTCGCCGTGGTCCGGGAGAAACTGCGCGAACAGGGGTACGTCTGCCGGCTCGCCAGGGCCCGTCAGGCGTTCCACAGTCCGGCCGTGCACGAGGCGTCCCTGGCCACCCGGCCGGCCGTCGAGGCGGCCCGGCCCGGCCCGCCGGTGGACACCGTCTACTCCGCGTACACCGGCCGGAAGCTGGACGACGCGACGGCCGGCGACCCGGCGTTCTGGACCACCCAGATCGCCGACCCGGTGCTGTTCTGGCCGGCGCTGGACGCGCTGCTCGGCACCGGCGAGCTGCTGCTCGTGGAGGCCGGCGCCGGTCAGGGGCTGACCAACGTGGCCCGCCAGCACCGGGCGGTGCGGTCGAAGGCCAGCGACGTGCTGGGGCTGCTGCCCGCCGCGCCCGGCGCCCCGGCAGCGGACCGCCGGGCGGCGCTGACCGTGGCGGCGCGGCTCTGGACCGAGGGCCACGACCTGCGCTGGGACGCGGTGGACGGCCTCGCCGCCCGCCGCGCCTGACGACCGACCGCCCGATCCCGGAGGCTCTTCGTGCTGTTCGAAAGCTATCTCAACTACGACATCGAGGCCGCGTTGTTCCTCACCCTGCTGTGGGGCACGACGGCGGTCCTGGTGGCGCGCCGACCGCGTCACCGTTCCGACCGGCGGGGCCGCCGTCGCGCCACCTTCCTGTTGACGCTGGTCGCCATCGGGATGCTGCTGGTCGCCGGCCGGATCACCACCACCGTGCTGATGGGCGGCTTCGGCTACCTGTTCGTCGCCGACCGGGTCGCGGTGGCGCTGCCCCTGGTGGTGCTGCCGGCTGTCGCGGTGCTGCTGCTGTCCGTGCCACGCTGGCGGGCCCACCGGCGGGAACCGTCGGCCGGGACCCGGCTGGCCACGTTCGCCCCGCAGGCGGTGGTACCGGTCCAGGCCACCGCGCTCGGCGCGCTGCTCGGCTTCGTCACCGCCATCCTGGTCACCATGGGACCGCCGCAGCTCGTCCCGATCCTCACCGTCCACACCGGCTACCTGACCGTGGTGGCGCTGCTCTGGCTGTGGCACGCGTACCGGTTCCGGGTGGCGTCGAACGGCGGGCCGGTCCGCCGGTCGCTACCGGTGCGGGCGCTGCGCGCGGTCGCCGTCGCCACCGCGTTCGTGCTGCTCCTGGTCGGTGGCCTGAGCTGGGCGGCCGGCACGACCACGCTGCCCGGCCGCATCAACATGGCCGATCACGCGCACGGCGCGGCGTACTCGGCGGCCGGCCCGCACGGCGCGCACGCCGGCCTTGCGGTGAGCGTGGCCGACCTGACCGGCCCGCGCGCCGAGACCCCCGACCGCCGGTACACCCTGGTCGCCGAGGCGAAGAAGCTGCGGCTGGCCTCCGGCCGGGAGGTCGACGCGTGGCTGTTCAACGGCCAGAGCCCCGGCCCGGAGCTGCGGGTCAAGCGCGGTGAGCTGATCGAGGTCACCGTGGTCAACAAGGTGCCGGACACCAACGTGTCGGTGCACTGGCACGGCGTGGACGTGCCCAACGCCGAGGACGGCGTCGCCGGGGTCACCCAGGACGCGATCCGTCCGGGCGGCACGCACGTCTACCGGTTCCGCCCCGACGAGGTCGGCACCCACTGGTACCACTCCCACCAGCAGTCCTCGATCCAGGTGAAGAAGGGCCTGTTCGGGCCGCTGATCATCGAACCGGAGCAGACCGACCTGGCCCCCGGCACGCAGGACGTCGTCGTCGCCGCCCACACCTGGTACGACGGCGCGCTGCCCCTGGAGCCGCCGGCCCTGTTCGGCACGATCGACCGGCTCGAACGGCGTCGGACGGCCCCCGGCGTCCCGGTCCGGCTGCGGCTGGTCAACACCGACGGGGCGACCCACCGGTACTCGCTGACCGGCACCCCGTTCAAGGTGGTGGCGATCGACGGCAACCCGGTCAACGCGCCGACCGACGTCAGCGGCGAGCAGCTCGTCATCGGCGGCGGCGGCCGGTACGACGTCGAGTTCACCATGCCGGCGCGGCCGGTCCGCCTCACCGAGCTGCGCCGCTACGGCAGCGAGCTGCGGGTCGTCGAGGGCGGCCTGCTGCTCAGCGCCGACGGCACCGGCGACATCGCGCCGGACAAGCCGCAGGACGCCTTCGACCCGACCACGTACGGCTCACCGGCGCCCACCCCGTTCGGCCCGGACAGCACCTTCACCAGGACGCACTCGCTGGTCTTCGACAACGAGCTGTGGTTCTACGACGGGAGGTTCACGGTGGTCTGGGCCAGCAACGGCAAGGCGTTCCCGGACGCCCCGTCGCTCGTCGTCCGCGAGGGTGACCTGGTGAAGGTGCGGTTCGCCAACCGCAGCCACTTCGACCACCCGATGCACCTGCACGGCCATCACGTGCTGGTGCTCAGCCGCAACGGCAGACCGGCCACCGGCAGCCCACTCTGGCTGGACACCGTCAACGTCGAGGTGGGCGAGATCTGGGAGGTGGCCTTCAAGGCCGACAACCCGGGCCTGTGGATGGACCACTGCCACAACCTCGACCACGCGGCCGCCGGCATGATGTCGCACGTCGTCTACGAGGGCGTCACCACCCCGTACGAGGTCGGCCACGACACCCCCAACGAACTGGAGTGACCCGCCGGGTCGCCGGAATGTCAGCCGGGCCGCAGGCACGGGTCGGTGACCTGGTAGGTGGGGCTCTGCGCGGCGCGCCCGTCGGTGGCGGTCATCCGTACCGACCAGGTCAGCGCGGACGCCCGTAGCTGTCCCACCGTCACCTGCGCGGACGCCCCGTCCACCGGCATGGCCCGGGTGGACGGGGCGTCGCCGGTGGGCGTCCAGCGAATCTCCGCCCGGGCCACCGCAGCGCCACCGGCGGCCCGGACGACCAGACTGTAGGTGTCCTGGCCGCAGCGGACGTGCCCGCTCGCCGTGACGGTGAACGCCCGGGCCGGCGGTGGCGTGCTGGTCGGCGGGGCCGTGGTCGGCGCGCCGGTGGGCCCGGCCGTCCCGCCCGGCCCGGGGCCCGGTCGGGTCCCCGGCGCGACCGACGGGGTGGGCCCCGTCGCCCCGGCCGCCGGCGTCGCCCGGTCAGCGGTCCCGCTGGCCGGAACGGTCCCACTGGCCGGGGCGGCGTCGCTGGCGGTGGCGGTGACCACGGGAGCGGTCGCCGCCGGGGCCGCTGCGGCCGTCGTCGGGCCACTCGCCCGGTCGGCCGCCGCCCCGGACGTCGCGGCCACCTGCCCGGCCGGGCGACCGGCGAGTCCCCACGCGCCGGCCACCGCGAGGAGCGCCAGCAGCCCGGCGGTCACCGCCAGCCGCCGTCGTCGTCGCCGGTCCCGGGCCGCCGCCGACGTCCCGGGGGCGGCGGAATCCGCAGCTCGTGGCCGTGGCACGTCGCTCACCGCCACGACCGCCGGGGTCGGCCCGTCACCCGGCTCCGGGGCGTGCTGCCCGTCCGGCTCGCCGGTCCGCGCGGAAACGGCCACGCCGTTCGTGGTCCCGGTCGGCGCGCCGACGCCGTCGACCGGGCCCGACGGGTCGAGGTCCGCGTGGACCTGTCCGTCCGACGCCGGCGGCGTGGCCGTCCCGCCCGGGGGCGACCCGCCCGGCGCGTCGGGACGGACGTCCGCAGCGCCCTCGGCGACGTCGGTCGCCCCGCCGTCGGCGCTGCCGTCCGTAACGTCGGTCGGGCCACCGGCCGGGCCGTCGGCGGCGCCGGCCACCACGCGCCCGGTCGGGTCGGCGTCGGCCAGCCTCGACCACACCGACCCGGCGACCACGAGGAACCCCGGCGCGGTGTACGCGGACAGCAGCGCCGCCGGGTTGAGCTGCTCCCGGCGCAGCAGCCCGCACACCGCGCAGTCGTCGACGTGCCGGGCGACCCGCTTGCGCAGGGTCGGGGTGAGCCGGCCCGCCCAGCCGTCGATCAGGTTGGCCAGCTCGGGGCAGTCCCGGCTGCCGCCACGGGCGACGAGCAGCGCGCCGAGCGCCCGTTCGAGCTGCGCCCGGGCCCGGGACAGGCGGGCGTGGGCGTGGTTGGCGGGGACCCCGAGGGCCGCGCCGATGTCGGCGGAGGACAGGTCGTGGCGGATCGCCAGGTGGACCACCTCGCGGTCGCCCGGGTTGAGGGCGTCCGCCGCCGCGTGGACGAGTTCGCGTACCTGCTGGGCGTTGACGTCCGCGCCCGGGTCGGCGGCGTCGGCCACCGGCTCGGCCGCCTCGTCCAGTGGCGTGGAGCGGGACCGTTCCCGTAGCTGCCGCAGGCATTCGTTGCGCACGATCGCGTAGAGCCAGGGCCGCAGCCGGTCCGGGTCGCGGAGCTGGTCGATGCGTTGACCGGCGGCGAGAAACGCGTCGTGGACGGCGTCCGCGGCGGCCTCCGGCTCGCGCGTCACCACCCGGGCGTACGTGTAGAGCCGGTCGGCGTACCGCCGGTACATGCCTTCCAGGCCGGCCCGCTCGCCCCGGCGTACGGCTTCGACGAGGGCCCGGTCGTCCTGCGCCGCCGTGTCCATCCGTGACTCCCACCGCTCGTCGACCAGTCCAGTAAAAGCGGAGCGAGAAACTTCTGGGGAAATCTGTTGGCATCCCGACCCGTCGGCGCTCACACCGGTGTCAGTCCACCACGGACACCCGAGGAGACACCGTGACACCCACCCGTTCCGCCCGCCGACTGTTCACCGCCGGACGCCGGACCCTGACCACCGCCGTCGTGGCGGCGCTGGTCGGCGGACTCGTCGCGCCCGGCGCGGCGGACGCCGTCCCGACGGCGCCCGCCAGCCGGACCGAGGCGCCCGGCAGCACGAACGAGGAGCCGCTGGCCTTCGAGATCGACCCGGGGCTGCCGGTACCCCGGCTGCCGCTCGACCCGGTGGGCCGGCTCGGCACGAACCGGGAGGTCGGCGTGCTGGCCGGGCCGGACGGGTCACCCGCCGGCCTGGTGCTCGACGAGGTGCTGGTGCGCACCGCCGACCAGGCCGGGCTGGACGCCTTTCTGACCCGCTGGGGCGGCCAGCTGCTCGACTCGTTCCCGGCCGACGGGCAGGGGCAGGACCACCTGGTCCGGGTGGACGTCGACCGCGCCGACCCGGCGAACCTGGTCGCCGACCTGCGGGCCGCCGAGCCGGACCAGTCCGGCCGGTACCGGGTCGGCGACGAGCGCGCGCTGCGGCTGCTCGCGTTGGCCGCCGCCGAGTGGCGGGCCGGGACCGAGTTGGTCCTCGACTGGCTGGTGGAGCCGGCCGGCATCGCCGACGGCAAGGTCTTCGAGGCACCCAACATCAAGAAGAACGTCTTCGACTGGTCGTACATGGGGTCGGGCAACCCGATGGACACCGGCGTGGCCAAGGCCTGGCAACTGCTCCAGGCCAAGGGCAAGCTGACCCGGCAGGTGAAGTACCTGGTGCTGGACGGTGGGTTCCAGACCAACCCGGACCTCCCCGCCAAGGTGACGCTGTACACGGCCGAGTGGGGCAAACCCAACCCCAGCAACTGCACCAACGACACGCCCTGCCCGTGGCACGCCACCGACGTGGCGCTCGCCGGGATGGGTCAGGTCGACAACGGCTACGGCGCCGCCGGTCCGGCCGGGCCGGTGGTCGACGAGCTGGTGGCGGTCCGCAACGGCAACGACTACTGGACGAAGCTGCGCCGGCTGGAGAAGGCCGCCGAGGCGACCCGCCCGGACGTGGTGAACCTCAGCTTCGGCCGGGACGTGACCCTCGGCAAGGCCCATGCCCGCACCTGGACCGACCGGCGGATGAAGCACGTCCGGGACACCGGGGCGCTGATCGTGTCGTCGTCCGGCAACAACGGCAGGAACATCGACGGCGACACGCTCTACGTGCCCTGCGAGAGCGTCCACGTGATGTGCGTGGGCGGTGTGAACACGTGGGACGCGACGGTGGCGGACAAGTCGAACTACGGCACCAGTGACGTGACCACCTCGGTGGAGATCTACGGCCCGATGTGCGTCCAGCTTCTCCGCGACCCGGCCCAGCCGGGCGTCAACGAGGCGGAGGCGCGGTGCGGCACCAGTTTCGCCGCGCCGTTCGTGGGCGGGGTCGCCGCCCTGGTGATGGCCGCCAACCCGGACCTGACCTCCGCCCAGGTCCGCGACATCCTCAACGAGACCGCGCACGTCGGCGAGCTGGGCTGGCATGTGACCGGCAGCCAGCGCCGGATCAACGCCCTGGCCGCGGTCGCCAAGGCGCTGGGCGTGAAGCCCTCGGTGAGCATCAGCATGCCGCACACCAAACAACAGTTCACCGTGGGCCAGTCGGTGGACCTGTGGGGCACCGCCATCGACTTCGGCGGCAAGGACCTGCCGCTGACCTGGACCAGCAACCTCGACGGACCGCTGGGCACCGGGTCGATGACGTTCGTGCCGTCGCTGTCGGCCGGCACCCACGTCATCACCGCCAAGGCCACCGACAGCCTCGGGCAGACCGCCTCGGCGACGGTCACCGTCACGGTGGTGGACAGCCCGGCGACCGCCGC
This sequence comes from Micromonospora sp. WMMD882, assembly GCF_027497255.1. Lineage (NCBI taxonomy): Bacteria > Bacillati > Actinomycetota > Actinomycetes > Micromonosporales > Micromonosporaceae > Micromonospora > Micromonospora sp. WMMD882. The sequence goes on along the minus strand of NZ_CP114903.1, from coordinate 2,284,094 downwards.
CATCATCTCGCCGCCGGCCGGGCTCAGCCTCGTCGCGGGGCAGCCGGTCAGTCTGGTCGGCATCTCCGCCGACCCCGACACGTCCGGGCCGGTGCCGGACGCGCAGACGTCCTGGACGGTCCGGCGGGGCAACGAGGTGGTCTTCCAGAAGAGCGGCCACCAGGCCGTCCTGCCGGCGGGCACGGTCGTCCCGGGCCCGTACACGGTGACGTTCACGGCGGGCGGAGCGGTCGTGCAGCGCGCCTTCCTGGTCACCGCGGCGCCGGCCGGGCAGACCCGGCCGACCGCCACGATCACCAAGCCGGCGTCGACGGTGAAGCTGTCGACGGTCCACGCCGCGCCGCTGCCGGTCGCGTTCACCGGGACCGGCGCCGACGCCGAGGACGGCGCGGTGGCCGGCACCCGCTACCGGTGGACCGCGTACGGCGACGGCGGGGTCAAGAAGGTGCTCTGCCAGGGCAGCGCGGTGCCCACCGGTGGCCCGATCGACGACATCGTGCTCCCGAAGAGCTGCGCGAACCTCACCGGCGAGCTGGCCCCGCTGGCCAGCGCGACCACCGTCACCACCTGGTCGGTGTGGCTGGAGGTGTTCGACTCGACCGGGCTGGTCGGCGTGGACTCCACGCTGGTCGAGATCGAGCAACTCACGCCCTGACCGGACGACCGTCCCGCCCCGGTGGGCGGCCGGGGACCGGGTGACCTGACCGGACCGCCGTCCCGTGGTCCCGCGCCGTTGTGTCGGCGCGGGACCACGTCGCTGCCGATGGTCGCATCCCCTGGGACGCGGGCGGGGCGGGAGCCCTTCCGTCGTACGTCAGGAAGGGCTCCCGCCCCGCGTCCCACCCCCTCAGTCCAGGACGATCAGGTCCCGGTCGAGGGTGGTCAGCAGCTGGTTGCCGGTGGCGGTCACCAGGAACGGGTCCTCGACCTGGACGGCGCCGAGACCGAACTCGTAGTACGGCGTCTCGATGTTGACCACGACGCCCTCCTCGAGCTCGTCGTCGTTGCCGGGGGTGACGTTGACCCGGTCGTACAGCTCGACGCCGATGCCGTGGCCGACGTGGTTGCGCCGGTAGTGCGGCACCCCCGCCTGGCGCACCGCCGCGACGGTGAGGTCGAACAGCTCCCCACCGGTCATCCCCGGCTTGGCGTCGGCGAACGCCCGGTCGCAGCCGGCCTTCATCGCCGCGTAGTACCGGACCAGCTTCTCCGACGGCTCGCCCAGGCAGGACACCCGGGCGATGTCGGCCCAGTAGCCGTCGACCACGCAGCCGACGTCGAACCAGATCGCGTCGCCGCGGCGCAACGCGACGTCACTCGGGCGGGTCTGCCCGGCCACCCCGCCCCGGCCGATCTTGATGTGGCTGAACTTCGCCCGTCCGCCCGCGCCGGCCACCGCCCGTTCGAACTCGCGGACCAGCTCCAGCTCGGTCACCCCGGGCCGGGCCAGCGCGTTCACCGCCGTGATGCCCACCTCGGCCACGGCCGCGGCGGCGGTGATGCTGCGTACCTCCCGCGCGGTCTTGACCTTGCGGGCCCAGCGCAGCGAGGTGGACACGAACCGCACGTCGAGCCGGGGCAGCCTCTCCCGCAGCGCGTCCGGGTAGCCGTGGGCGACGCCGTCCTCGTCCAGGCCGATCCGGGCCCCGGCCAGACCGGCCCGGCGCAGCGTCTCGACCAGGGCGTCCAGCGGGGTCGGCACGGTCGGGGCGTCGACCGAGGTGGCGACGAGCGCCCGTTCCCGGTCGGTCAGCTCGACGCCGTCGGGCAGCTCCCGGTAGAAGACGCCGTAGCCGACCGCGTCGGTGATCCCGACGGCCGCGTCCAGGGCCTGGTCGATGTCGCACCGGGACGCCACGAACCGCGGCCGGTCGAGGGCGTCCCGGGTGACGACCGCGTAAGCCTGCCCGGTGTGCGGGAAGATCTCCAGCCCGACCGCGGCGACACCGGTCAGGTAGTGGACGTTCTCGATGGTGGTGGCGACCAGACCGTCGAGGCCCTGCTCGTCCATGAACCGGGCGAGCCGGTCGAGGTTGGCGAACACCGGCCCCTCCTCAGGCGCTCGTGACCAGGCGGGACACCTGGTCCAGGGTCATCGCCGGCCAGGCCGGGTCCTTGGCCGCCGTGACCAGCAGCTCGGCGCTGGACAGCGCGGTCACCTGGTCACCGAGACCGTGCGCCCGCAGCCACTCGTCGTCGTACGACTCGCCGAGGTAGTTGCCGCCGTCGTCCGGGGCCACCGCGACGATCCGCGCGCCCGGGTTCTGGTGGGCGTGGTGCAGCGCCCCGAAGACCGCCGCGCCGGCCGACTCGCCGACCAGCAGCCCCTCCCGGCGGGCCAGCAGCCGGCTGGTGGCGATGCCCTCGTGGTCGGCCACCAGGTGCACCCGGTCGACCAGCTCGGTGGTCAGGTTGTCCGGCTTCCAGGCGATGCCGAGACCGCGCATCAGCCACGTCTCGTACGGGAAACCGAACGCCCGCGACCCCTTCGCGTCCACGCCCACGGTCACCACGTCGGGAAGCTTCCTCTTGAGCGTCTCGGCGAGGCCGCTGATGTGCCCCCCGGTGCCGACCGCCGCGACCAGCACGTCGAACCGGCCCACGTCGTCGAGGATCTCGTACGCGGTCTGCTCGGCGTGGATCTTCGGGTTGGCCGGGTTGTCGTACTGGTTGGGCCAGAACGCGCCAGGGGTGGCGGCCAGCAGCTCGTGCACCCGGTTGAGCCGGGGCCGCTGGTAGCCGGTCTCGTCCGGCTCCCGGACGATCTCCAGCTCGGCGCCGAAGGCGGACACGTAGTCCACCATGGACGCCGGGGCCTTCGGGTCGGTGACCAGGATGACCCGGTAACCGCGGGCGGCCCCGATCAGGGCGAGCCCCTTGCCGGTGTTGCCGGACGAGGACTCGATGATGGTGCCGCCCGGCTTGAGCCGCCCGTCCCGTTCGGCCTCCAGCACCATGGACAGCGCGGTGCGGTCCTTGACGCTGCCGGCCGGGTTGCGGGACTCCAGCTTGAGCAGGATCTCCGAGCCGTTGTCCACCCGGAGTCGGTTGAGCCGGACCACCGGGGTACGGCCGATTGTGTCCAGCACACTGTCATTGATCATGTCGTACCCCTACGCCGTGAAGTCGCCGAGGCGAGCGGATTGGTGTCGGTCGGTCGGGGGACGGTGGACGCGGCTGCCGCTGCGGGTGGCGGCGTTACAGCGCCAGCCGTACCCGGTAGTGGTGCAGCCAGAGGTTGAGCTGGAGGGCCAGTTCGACGGCGGCGCGGGCGAGCCGGTCCTTGGCCATCCGGGGCGTGTCGCCGGAGAGCGCGTCGACGAGCTCCGTCGCGGCCCGCACGTCGATCAGCGTCCGGACCGGGGCGTTCGGGTCGGCCAGGACGGCCCGGAACTCCTCGGTCAGCCGTTGCAGGTAGCGGGGATGGTTGCTGACCGGGGTGGCGCTCTGCCGCCGGGTGAGCACCGACTCCGGCAGCAGGTCGGCCACGGCCGCCCGGAGCAGGCTCTTCTCGATGCCCGAGTGGTGCTGGAAGGCCGCCGGGATGTTGTACGCGTACTCGACGAGCTTGTAGTAGTTGATCGGCGCGCGGGTCTGCAACCCGGCCGCGGCGAACACCGACGCGTCGAGCGGCCCCCGGGTCAGGACCAGGTACGACACCCGGCGCATGTCCCGCTGCCACTCGTCCTCGCCGGGCAGGTACTCGATCTCGCTCTTGGCGCGCGCGTACTCGTCCCGGTAGTAGTTCGGCAGGTCCAGCGCGGCGAGGGTGTCGGCGTTGAACAGGGCGGTGCCGAAGCCGTTGGTCGCGCCGAACCGCTGGGCCAGCGCGATCCACGGGAAGATGTCGGCCTTGACCAGACCCGGGTCGGTGGACCAGCGTGCCCCCTGGAAGAGCTGGTCGCCGGCGCCGCCGGTGAGCACGACCTTGCCGCCCTGCGCGGCGGCGTGCTGGATGAACAGGTACTGCGAGGTCTCCATGTCGTAGATCCGCGCCGGGGCGTCCTTGGCGCGCAGCATGCCCTGCCGGACGATCGGGTGCAGGATGTCGGTGGGCTCCAGCTCGACCAGGTGGTGCGCCGAGCCGATCGTGTCGGCGGCGTCCTGGGCGTACGGCGAGTCGCGGGTGTCCCGCATGACGTCGGCCTCGAAGTCGGTGGACTTGAAGTCCACCGTGTACGTGCGCAGCTTGTCGTCGCCCCGGCGGCGCAGCTCGGCGGCGGCCAGCGCCGCCACCGAGGACGAGTCGATGCCGCCGGAGAGCGTCGCGACGAGCCGGGACGTGTCGGCCGGCAGGGTCTCCCGGATGCTGTCCTCCAGCATCCGTCGGACGGTGGCGGTGGTGCCGGCCAGGTCCTCCTCGTGCGGGCGGGTGGTGAGCTTCCAGTACGTCTGCTTCCGCCAGCCGCCCCGGCCGAACCGGGCGATCTCGGCGGCCTTGACCGACTCCAGGCCCTTGAACAGCGGGCCCGGCGGCAGGGCGTGCGAGATGGCCTCCCGCAGCCCGGTGACGTCCACGACCGCCTCGACCTCGGGGTGCGCCAGCAGGGCCTTGCGCTCGGTCGCGAAGATCAGCCCGGTGGAGGTGTGCGTGTAGTAGAGCGGCTGGCCGCCGAGCTGGTCGCGGGCGAGCACCAGCTCCTCGCTGCGGGCGTCCCAGACGACGATCGCGAACGGCCCGGCCAGCCAGGGGACGAACTCCACCCCCCACTGCAGGTACGCCGCCGAGATCAGCTCCACCGCCGGGGTCTCCGGGGCGAAGCCGCGTCCGGCCGAGCGCAGCCGTCCCCGCAGGTCCTCCAGGCCGAGCGGGTTGCCGGTCACCGCGACCGCGACCGGTTGCCCGTCGACGTCGGTCACGAACGGCTGCCGTCCGACCGTGCGGTCCACGTCGAGCGTGCGGTAGCCCAGGGCGGCGCGCGGCGACACCCACACCGCCTCGCCGTCCGGGCCCCGCTGGGCCAGCGTGGCCGTCAGCATCGTGACGACCGGTCGGTCCAGGACCAGGTCCCGGGTGAAGTCGATCCAGCCAAATACGCCAGACATCAGGGCTACCTTTCCGCGTTGGCCGAGCGGGCCCGCTCCGGGCGGGGGGATCCGCGTCGGTCGAGGGGGGAGAGAGTCGAGGGGGGGAGAGAACGGTCGCCGGCGACGTCGCCGCCGGCGACCGGTTGCGCCGGGTGGTGCTCAGGCCTCGACGCCGGCCGGCAGCGGGCCGGGGTAGTTCTCCTTGGTGAGCTGGGCGATGCAGCGCATGTGCGAGGCGCGGAAGTGCTGGGCGAACTTCTCCGGGCTGGTGGTGTCCCGCTTGGTCTTCAGGTACGGGGCGAGGCGGCCCTCCAGGTCGTGCACGCCGGACTGCTGGCCCATGTGCCGGCCGACGGCGGCCAGGTCACCCTCGTAGTGGATGACCCGCACGACGATCTCGTCCTTGATGAAGACGGCGCTGCCCAGCAGCCGGCCGACCTCCTCGCCCTGCTCGTTCTTCATGATCGGGGTGCTGACCCGCCGGAAGTTCGAGAAGATCTCGGCGATCTCGTCCTCGTGTCCCGGGATGACGTCGTAGCTGATCGCGGCGTACGGCATGCTCGCGGATCCTTTCGCGTGGTGAACGGACGGGGCGGGCGGGCCTACGGTCGCCGGCTCCGCCGCTGCGCACGTTTCCACCGCCGGCTCGAAGGCGGATTGGAAAGGGCTCAAGTCGGCCGGGCCGGTCCGCGAACGCCGACCGGCGCGTGCCTTGGTCGGGCACGCGCCGGTCGTACGGGGTCCGAACGGGGGAGTCAGACCACTTCGAGGTTGCTCATCATGACCATGTCCTCGTGTTCGAGGTTGTGGCAGTGGAAGACGTACTTGCCCCGGTGGCCGGTGAACTTGGCCAGCACCTCGACGATCTGGCCGGGCAGGATGTCGACGGTGTCCTTCCAGCCGGCGTCCCGGGCCAGCGGGGCCTGGGTCATCCGGCTGAGCACCTGGAAGTGGGCCAGGTGCAGGTGGACCGGGTGGTGGACGTCGGTGACCAGCTTCCAGATCTCCACCGAGCCGAGCTTCGGCTGGGCGTCGATCCGGTCCGGCTCGAACGGTTTGCCGTTGACCGCCCAGATCTGCCGGCCGCCGGAGACGCCCTGACCGAACAGGAACTGCCGGGTCCGCACGGCCATCGAACGGTCCAACTGCTCGAAGTCGGCAAGCCGGCCGGGCACCGTGCTGTCCTCGGTGGCCTTGCGGGCGACGTGGAACTGCATGACGCTGCCGAGCCGGCCGTTGTCGAACTCGTTGCGCAGGGTGACCCGGGTGCCGACCTTGAACTGCGAGAAGTCGACGACCAGGTCGTACCGCTCGGCCGGGGCGATCTCGATGCGGTCGTGCCCGATCGGCGCGCCGAGCAGCCCGGCGTCACTGCCGATCTGGACGAACGAGCGGCCCTCGCCCGGCTTCGGGTCGAGGCTGAGCGCGTACCGGCGGGCGTTGGAGCCGTTGAGGACCCGGAACCGGTAGCGGGTGTTGGCCACGTCCAGGGTCGGCCAGGGCGCGCCGTTGACCAGGATCACGTCACCGAGCACGCCGTTGGAGAACTGCCCGGTCACCCCCGGGTCGTGCAGGGAGTGGTCGACCGCCGGGTAGCGGAACGAGCCGTCCTCGGCGAAGGCCCGGTCGCAGATGAACAGCGGCACCTCCTTCTCGCCCTTCGGCAACGGCAGGGCGTCCTCCTCGTCGTCGCGGACGAGGTGGAAGCCGGCCAGCCCCCGGTAGACCTGCGGGCCGGTGAAGTCCATCCGGTGGTCGTGGTACCAGAGCGTGGCGGCCGGCTGGTCGAGCGGGTAGACGTAGTCCTTGGTGCCCTGGCTGGTGTTGCCGCCGGCCATGGTGTGACCGGGCATGCCGTCGCCGTGCGCGAAACCGCCGGTGGGCAGCAGGTAGTCGATCGGGTAGCCGTCGTGCTCGGCCGGGTTCTTGCCGCCGTGCAGGTGCACCACCACCGGCACGGGCAGCTCGTTGCGGTGTCGTACGACGGTGCGCCGGCCGGCGCGTGACTCGATGGTCGGGCCGGGGAACGTGCCGTCGTACCCCCAGATCTCGGTCTGGTGGCCGGGGACGATCTCGACCTTCGCGGCCCGCTGGGTGACCTCGTAGAAGTCGGTGGTGCCGTCCGAGTTGGTGGGTTCGAGCACCCTGGGCCGGGGGAGGGGGACCTGGAAGGGCTCCGGCAGGTCGAGTTGACTGGACATCCTGGACCCGGTGCTGGAGCCGGAGCGGGTGCCGAGGCTCTCACCGACCTGGTCGCCGATCCGGTCGCACCCGACCAGCGGCACGGCGGCGGCCACGCCGCCGAGTTGGATCAGACGTCGACGGCTCAGGGGCATGACAGGCTCCTCACGCGGGGAGACCGGAGGGGTGGTCGACCGGTCGCATGCGACAACGCTACACGTAGCAAGCCTACCTAACCCGAACGGTGGATGCCGAACCGTCGGACGGCGCTCGTCCGGTCTTCGAGTCGTCCTCGTTACCGTCGCGGACATGACGCAGCCCGCCACCACCCGACGCCCGGACTGGACCCACCGGCTCGGCCTGCTGGTGCCCAGCGTGAACACCGTCGTCGAGCGGGACCTGCGGCTGAGCCTGCCCGACCCGGTCAGCGCCCACGTCGCGCGGATACCCATCACCCGGGACACCCCGGAACAGCTCGCCGCGCTGGCCGACGCGGCGCCCGGGGCGACCCGGCTGCTCGCCCACGCCGCCGTCGACTCCATCGTGTTCGCCTGCACCAGCGGCAGCCTCTACCACGGGCCCGGCTACGACACCGCGATCACCGAACGGATCACCGAGGTCGCCGGGGTGCCGGCCTCCACCACGTCCACCGCCGTGGTGGCGGCGCTGCGCTCGCTCGGCCTGACCCGGGTGCTGCTGGTCACCCCGTACGAGCCCTGGCTGGACGAACTGGTGGTGGCGTTCCTCGGCGCGCACGACATCGAGGTCACCGGCACGTCCGGCCCGGCCCTGCCGGACCCGCTGGACACCGCCTCGGTCCCGCCGCAGGCGATCGCCGACGCCGTCGGCGACCTCGGCCGCGCCGAGGGCGTCTTCGTCAGCTGCACCGCGTTCCGGGGCCTGGAGGCGGCCGGCATCCTGCGGGAACGACTCGGCGTGCCGGTCGTCGCCAGCAACGAGGCGACCGTCTGGGACGGGCTGCGCCTGGCCGGTCGCGGGCCGGACGCCTTTCCGCCCGACGGGTACGCCGCCCTGCGCCGGTGAGCGGCCCTGCGCCGGTGAGTCACCACCGGGGCGGGCCTAGACTTGACGCCCCCGGCCGGTCACCGTACCGGGGCTTTCCGGCTGCGCCGCGTCCACCAGGCCTGGAGGAGACATGACCATCGTCCAGAATCCGCGGCTCACGGGCCTGGCCTGCCTACGCTGCGACCGGCGCTACGAGATCGCCGACCACACCACCGGCTGCCCGGCCTGCCTGGCCGAGGGCGCCCCGGCGAACCTCGAATGCGTCTACCGGCCCGACGGGGCCGACCGGCCCGCCGGCCGGGTCGAGCAGCCCTACCTGCGGCCGGTGACCCTCGGCGAGGGCGGTACGCCGCTGCTCACCGACCTCGCCGGGGTGGTCCCCGGCATCGACGTGGCGTTGAAGTGGGAGGGGGCCAACCCGACCGGCTCGCACAAGGACCGGTTCAGCGCGGCGGTGGTCACCCGGGCGGCGCACGCCGGCTACGAGGGCGTCGTCGCCGCCTCCTCCGGCAACGCCGGGGTGTCGCTGGCCGCGTACTGCGGCCGGGCCGGGCTGCGCTGCGAGGTCGCGGTCACCGACGACACCCCCGCCCGGGTGGTGGAGCTGATGCGGGACCTCGGCGCCGACGTGGTCTCCTTCCCGCGCAGCGAGCAGCGCTGGGAGCACACCGCCAGGTACCGCGACTCCACACTGATGCTCCCGGTCACCAACTTCGTCGTGCCGCCGGTCGGCAGCAGCCCGTTCGGCATCGAGGGGTACAAGCTCGTCGCCGAGGAGATCCTCGCCGACCGGGGCGGGTCCGCCCCGGAGTGGGTCGTCGTGCCGGCCTCCCGGGGCGACCTGGCCTGGGGCGTCCACCTGGGGTTCCGGGAGCTGCTCGGCGCCGACGCGGTGCCCCGCCTCTGCCTGGTGGAGCCGTTTCCCCGGGTGGCGGCGGTGCTGGCCGGGGCGGACCAGTGGGCGACCTTCCCCGGCGACACCCGGGTGATGCCGTCGCTGGGCGGCAACCTGTTGGCCGCCCAGTCGGTGGAGGCGGTACGCCGGTCCCGGGGGCACGCCGAGCCGGTGGACGACGAGTCGGTCCGTGCCGAGACGCGGCGGCTCTGGCGGACCGGCTTCCCCCTGGAGCCGAGCAGCGCGGCCGGGCTGGTCGCGGTCTCCCGGGCGCTGGCCGCCGGCCGGATCAACCCCGACGCCGACGTCGTCGTGCTGGCCACCGCCCACGGCCTCAAGGGGATGTGACCGCTCGGCCACCGCCCACGGCCTCAAGGGGATGTGACCGCGCCCGGCCCGGCGGCTCGGCCGGGTCAGCGGAGCTGGGACCAGAGCTCGCGTTCCGCGGGGCTGAGCGGCACGTGCGGGATCAGCCGTTCCGGATGCCCGGCCGACGGCGTGCCGGGCTCCGCCTGGGCCGACCGCGCGGGCCCCGCCTGGGCCGGTGGCGTGCCGGGCCCCGCCTGAGGCCGGGGCGCGGCCCCCGCCCGGGGCGCTGGCGCGGATCCCGTCCGGGTCGGGGACGGCAGCGGCAGGCCGATCAACGCCGCCCCGAACGACGTCAACCCCACCCAGACCTCCCGGGCCGTGTCGACGGCCAGCCGTCCGCAACTGCTCAGGAACCGGTACACGTACATCCCGCCGCCCTCGTCCGCACGTCCGTTCCGGCGACGCCCGGCGGGGGATCCCCACTCGGGCCGCCGTACGCCGGTCGGGCCAGCATGATCGGGACGGCTCGACCGGCGGTCGAGCGACGATGGTGCGCCGCCCCGACCCCGGGCACGGGGATCTGCCCTGATCACCGCTGATAGGGCAACTACCTGTAGCTAGGCTACCGAAGCGGGTTCGTGTAGATTGGCTACATGAGGCCAAACGCGTTGCGGGGGCACCTCGACGCCCTGATTCTCTCCGTGCTGGAGCGGGAGTCGCTGCACGGCTACGCGATCATGGAGGCGCTCCAGGCCCGCAGCGGCGGGGCTCTCGACCTGCCCACCGGCACCCTCTACCCGGCGCTGCGCCGGCTGGAGCGCGCCGGCTACGTGCAGAGCGAGTGGAGCACCGTCGGTGGCCGTAAGCGCCGCACCTACCAGCTCACCGCGTCGGGGCGTCGGGCGCTGGCCGACGAACGCTCCGAGTGGCGGGATTTCGCCGCCGTGGTGGAGGGTGTGCTCCGCCCCGGCACGGTGCCCGGCCTCGCCTGAGGCGCGCCCGTCGCCGCTGCCGTCAGGAGGCGGCCGGCTGCCCGGAGGCGGTCAGGCAGTTCCGGCCGGAGACCCCGATGCCGGCGAGCGGGATGCCCAGGAACACCAGCGCGCTCGGCAGCCCGGCGACGCTCATCAGCGCGTTCGGGGTGAGCGCGGTGAGCAGCACCCCCAGCACGGAGAACACCACGCACACGGTGAGCGCGAAGACCCCGGTGACCCGGGCCAGCCGTCGGCGGGCGCCCAGATAGCGCACGCCGTACCCGGCCGCCGCGACGACGAGGATGGCGGCGCACACCGTGGCCGCGCCCATCCAGCTCACCACGTCCTCGACCAGCAGGTAGCCGGGGCTGTCGAAGCCCGCGCCGCCGGCCAGGCGCCGGGTCGCCCGCCACAGCACCGGCTGGGCGGCGAGCACGAAGAAGATCAGCAACGCGGTGCGGCGACCCTGGGCCAGCCCCAGCTCGGTCTGGTAGTCGGGGACGATGTCGGGGACCGCGCCGAACTCGGCGACCGCGCGGCGCTCGGCGTCGGGCCGGTCGAGACCGGCGTCCTCGTACGCGTCCGCGGCGTCGATGAGGCCGTCGCGCGCCTCGGCGAGCAGATCGGCCTTGGACGCCCGGGGGCCGCGAAGGGCACCGCCCAGCTCGGCGACGTATGCCTCGATCATGTTCATCCGGAGCAGCTCCCTCGCCGGGACCATCGCATGGTCGAGTATAGGCAAGGCGGGCCCCGCGTTCTCCTCAGGGAACGCCCCGAGATGATCCCTGACTTCCCCTCCGGGACACCCCGGCAGGGCCAGGTCGGGCCTGGTTTCCGCCGCTGCGCGGCCATGGCGGGGGGTGCCGGCGCAGGCGGTGACGCGAGTGGAAATCGAGCGCGTGCCGACCGGCGGCCGTGGCAGACTCGCGCCTCGTGGAGCATGTCGAGTTGAGCGGCCCGGAGCTGGCGTTACGGCCCTGGCGGCCGGAGGACGCGCCGGCCGTGCTGGCCGCCCTGCGCGATCCGCAGACGGCCCAGTGGAATCCGTCGACGATGCCGGACCTGGCCGCCGCGCGGACCTGGGTCCGGCTCCGGGCCGACTGGTCGGCCGGTGACCACGCCTCGTTCGCCGTCACCGACCCGGTGACCGGCGCGTTGACCGGGTCGGTCTCGTTGCACCGCATCCACGGCGACGAGGCGTCGATCGGGTACTGGACGACGCCCGGGGCACGGGGCCGGGGCGTCGCCTCCGCCGCGGTCCGGCTGGTGACCGGCTGGGCGTTCGACACGCTGGGCCTGCACCGCATCGAGCTCTGCCACGCCGTGGCGAACCCCGCCTCGTGCCGGGTGGCCGAACGGGCCGGCTACGCCTGGGAGGGGACGCTGCGGGAGTCCTACCGATATGGTGACGGCCGCCGCTACGACGAGCACCTGCACGCCCGCCTGGCCACCGACGGCTGACCCGCCGCCCCGGCGTCCGGTGCGGGCCCGACCGGGGCCGACGGGCGTGGCCCGCCGACCCCGGGCCGGCGGGGCGGGTCCGCCGACCCGGGCCGACGGGGCGGGTCCGCCAGCCCCCGGGGCCGGCGTCGGCTCACCGTCCGGTGTGGCCGGTCGGGGTCAGGTGCATCCGGGCCAGCACCTCCTGCGCCCGGTCGGCGACCTGGGCGTCGACGGTGACCGCGTACTGCCCGGCCCGCAGCGAGCTGGCCGAGGTGAAGTCCCGCCGGCCGCCGGTCATGGCGTGCGCGACCGCCCCGAAGACGGCCCCCCAGATCGCCCCGACGACCAGGCCGACCAGGATGACCGCCAGCCAGTTGCCGACGGTGAAGAGGCCGAACAGCAGCCCGATGAACAGCCCGAACCAGGCGCCCGCGCCTGCCCCGGCCAGTGCCGAACGCCCGGTGGTGAGCCGGCCGAGCACGGTCTCCACCAGGGTGAGGTTGGTGCCGACGATGGCGGTGTGTTCCACCGGGAAACGGTTGTCCGCCAGGTGGTCCACCACCCGCTGCGCGGACGGATAGTCCGGATACGACCCGATGGTGACGGTGGGTCGGCCGCCCTGCGCTCCGTGGCCGTCACCGAACGGCAGCGGTGCGTGACCGTCGCCGAACGGCGTCGGACGACCGGCGGGACCGGACGGCATCGGGCCGGCGCCCGGCATCCCGGGCTGCCAGGCGGTCGGGGTCGAGGGTCTGGTCATTGGTTGCCTCCTTCGGTCCGACCCCGCGTTCCCACCGGCGGGTGGCGGTAACGTGGCCCGGTCCCGGGCCGGCAGGCATGGCGGCCGGGTGGTCGGGTAGGCAGCGACGTGGCGAGCGCACTGATCAGCGAGCACGGCTTCCTGGCCGACGGGCGTACCGCGGCGCTGGTCGACCGGCACGGCACCGTGGACTGGTGGTGTCCGGCCCGGTTCGACGGGCCGTCGGTGTTCGGGCGGCTGCTCGACGACGACGCGGGGCACTGGTCGATCCGGCCGGACGACCGGTACGACTGCGACCGCGCCTACCTGGACGACGCGCTCGTGCTGCGTACCGTCTTCACCACCGGCCGCGGCGCGGTCGCGGTCACCGACGCGTTGGCGCTGGAGCCCGGCGCGCGGGGGCACGACATCGGCCGTCGCTCGCCCCGGATGCTGGTCCGCGTCGTGCGCGGCCTCGACGGCGTCGTCCCGATGCGACTGCGCTACCGGCCCCGCTTCGAGTACGGGCGGGTGACCGCGTTCCTGACCGAACGCGACGGTCTGGTGTCGGCGACCGCCGGCGCGACCAGTCTGCTGCTGCGCAGCGCGGTGCCGCTGCGGCTCGACGCCGGGGAGGCGACCGCCCGGTTCGACGTCCGGGCGGGGGAGACGTACGCGTTCACCCTGGCCTTCTCGCCCACCTACGACGGTGGCCCGCCGACGGTGCCGGACGCCGTGGAGGCGCTGGCCGAGACGACGGCCGGCTGGCGCTCCTGGGCGGACCTGCACGACTACCGGGGCCACCACCGGGAGGCGGTGCGTCGCAGCGCGATGGTGGTGCAGGGGATGACGTACCAGCCCAGCGGGGCGGTCGTCGCGGCGGCCACCACGTCGCTGCCGGAGGAGCTCGGCGGCGACCGCAACTACGACTACCGTTACGTCTGGGTACGGGACTTCAGCCTGACGTTGCAGGCGCTGTGGCGGGCGGCCTGCCCGGACGAGGCGAACCGCCAGTTCGCCTGGGTGGCCCGGGCGATGGGGCGGATCGACGGCACGCCCGCCCCGATCATGTACGGCGTCGAGGGCGAACGTGACCTCACCGAGCACCGCCTCGACCACCTGCGCGGGTACGCCGACAGCCGGCCGGTGTCCGTCGGCAACGACGCCTGGCGGCAACGCCAGTCCGACGTGCTCGGCGAGGTGCTCGACGCGGCCTGGCTGATGCGGCACTACCTGGACCCGATGTCCACCGAGGTGCGTACCCTGCTGCGGGCGCTGGCCCACCAGGCTGCCGTCGACTGGCGACGCCCGGACGCCGGCATGTGGGAGGCCCGGGACGCCGAGCGGCACTACGTGTCGTCCAAGGTGCAGTGCTGGACCGCCCTGGACCGGGCGGTGCGTTTCGGTCCGCGGCTCGGTGACCGGGCGGAGGTGGCCCGCTGGGCGGCGGCCCGCGACGAGGTGCGCGCGGCGGTGCTGACCCGGGGCTGGAACAGCCGGCTCGGCGCGTACACCGGGGCCTTCGACTCCGCCGAGCTGGACGCCTCGGTGCTGATCATGCCGCTGGTCGGCTTCTTGCCGGCCGACGACCCCCGGATGCGTTCCACCATGGAGGTCGTCGAGCGGCGGTTGGCGCACGACGGGTTGCTGCGGCGCTGGGACGGCGACCCGGCGGGCTTCGTCATCTGCTCGTTCTGGCTGGTCGGCTGCCTGGCCCTGGCCGGCGAGCTGGAGCGGGCCGAACGGCTCTTCGACCGGCTCGCCGAGCGGGTCAACGACCTCGGCCTCTTCGCCGAGCAGCTCGACCCGGTGACCGGTGAGCAGCTCGGCAACTTCCCGCAGGCGTTCTCCCACATCGGGCTGATCAACGCGGCCGGACGGCTGACCGACGCCGCCGACCGGGCCCGGGCGACCCGGCGCCCCGACACCCTGGACCGGAACCCGGAACCCGTGCCGCCCGGCGCGGGGTCGACGAAGGGAGCAGGATCATGACCGGACGACTGGCCGGCAGGACGGCCCTGATCACCGGCTCGGACTCGGGGATCGGGCAGGCGACGGCGATCGAGTTCGGGCGGGAGGGCGCCGACGTGGTGGTGCACTACCTTGACGACCACGACGGGGCGAACCACACCCGGGAGCAGGTCGAGGCGGCCGGCCGGCGGGCCGTGGTGGTGCAGGGCGACATCACCGACGAACGTCAGGTGGAGTCGATGTTCGACGAGGCGCTCGCCGAGTTCGGCGCGCTGGACGTGCTGATGAACGACGCGGGGGTGGACGCCGCCGGCATCCCGGTGGCCGACCTGGACACCGAGACCTGGGACCGGGCCATCCGGACCAACGTCTACGGGGCGTTCTTCTGTTCGCGCCGGTTCGTGCGGCACCGCCGGGACCAGGGCGGACACGGCAAGATCATCAACATCACCTCGATCCACCAGGAGGTGGCCCGGGCCGGTGGCGCCGACTACGACGCCAGCAAGGGCGCGATGCTGGAGTTCGCCAAGAGCCTCGCCCTGGAGGTCGCCCCGATGGGGATCAACGTCAACAACATCGGGCCGGGCATGGTGCTCACCCCGTTCAACCAGCGGGCCATCGACGACCCGCGGTACCTGGAGGAGCAGGTGCAGAGCATCCCGTTCAAGCGGGCCGCCCAACCGCAGGAGATCGGCCGGCTGGCGGTCTTCCTGGCCAGCGACGACGCCGACTACGTCACCGGGAGCACGTACTTCATGGACGGCGGGCTGATGCAGAACCAGGGCCAGGGCGCCTGACGGGACGGGGGCCCCCGGCCGGACGAGCCGGCCGGGGACCCCCGCGTGCCTCAGGAGCAGGACTGCCCGTTGAGGGTGAAGCCGGTGAACGGCGGCAGGCTGCTGCCGGTGAAGGTGCCCTGGAAGCCGACGCTGACCGTGGCGCCGTTGGCCAGCGAGCCGTTCCAGGCGGCGTTACGGACGGTGAGCTGCTGCCCGGACTGGCTCCACTCGCCGTTCCAGCCGCTGGTCAGCCGGACGCCGGACCCGGCGGTGAAGGCGATGGTCCACCCGTTGACCGCCGACGACCGGTTGGTCACCCGGATCTCGACGGTGAACCCGCCGGTCCAGGCGTTCGGCGTGTAGCTGACCACGCAGGACCCGCCGTTCGGCGGCGGCGTGGTCGGCGGGGGAGTGGTCGGCGGGGGAGTGGTCGGCGGCGCCGTGGTGGGCGGCGGGGTGGTCGGCGGCGCGGTCGTGGGACCGGCCGCCATTGCCAGCTCGTACGCCCGCTGCGGGACGAACTGCCCGGCGGCGGCGATGCAGCCGTCGGCCTCGCCCGGCAGCTTCACCCAGAGGAACGCGTCGATCGCGGAGTCGCCGGTGTTCGTGGTGCTCGGCGTGCCGATGGCCCGGCCCGGCGGGTCGCACCACTCCGAGCCGGCCGGCCCGTTGCCGTTGCGGCTGGTGTCGATGACCGCCTTGAGCCGGGAGTTCCCGGTCGCGGCGATCACCTGCTTGGCGTACGAGACGGCCTCGGAGGTGGTGCGGTAGTTCGAGACGTTCAGCGAGATGCCGTCCGCGCTGTTGGAGATGTCCGCGCCGTTGAGCCGGTTGGCGGCCTCGGCGGGCGTGAGCCAGGCCGAGTGGCCGGCGTCGAAGTAGACCTTCGCCTGGGACGAGCCCGACTTGAGCTTCTTGCCGGCGTACGCCATCGAGGCCCGCGTCTCGGCCTGCTGGGTGGCGTTCTGGCAGCTCGTCATCAGGGGCAGCACGTCCGGCTCGAGGACGATGGTGGCCGGTCGGCCACCCAGGCCGGCGGCGACCTGGTCCACCCACTGCCGGTAGGCGGTGTGGCTGGGCGCGCCACCACCGCTGGCGCCGCTGCAGTCCCGGTTGGGGATGTTGTACACCACCAGGATCGGGATCTTGCCGGCCGCGGCGGCGGCCCCCACGAAGGAGTCCACCTCGGAACGTACGGTGGAGGTGTTGGTGGTGGTGTACCACCGGGCCTGCGGCACGCTGGCGATCCGGTCGCGGATCACCGCGGCGCGCGAGTCACCCGGGTTGGCGGCCACCCAACGGGCCGCGCTGGTCTGCGGGTCGACGTAGAACGCCGAATCGGCCGCGGCTGCCGCCGGGGGCCGGAGCGCGCCCACCCCGACCGTCGCCGCGGCGGCGAACGCGGCCGTGGCGGCGCCCGCCGCGACGAGTCGTGATCTGGTCCTCAATTCCCTCTCCTTATCGAGATATGCCCCTGGAAGCGCTCCCACGCCGATCTCCACCGTACGGGTCGGAACGGGCCGGAGGGAAGCCCCTTCTTCACACCGACGCGTCTGGTCGGGCCCGTGCACGCGCTGATCGGCAACTTTCCCGTCGCCGCCGCGTCGCCGGACCGAAACCGGGCCACCCCGCCCCGTGGCCCGTAGCGCGGCCCGCCGCAGCCAGGCACGCGCCCCGTCACGGCCCGGAACAGGACCCGTCCCGCGCCGGCGCGGGACACCAGGCAGGCCCCCTGCTATACACGGAGCGACGGTGGGAAAACCCTCCCGACGAACCCGGACGGGACGCGATGCGGCTGGTGATCACGGCGGACACCCATCTGCCGAAGCGGGCGCGGGAGCTGCCCGAACCGCTCTGGGCGGCGGTCGACGCCGCCGACGTGGTGCTGCACGCCGGCGACTGGGTCGACGTCGCGCTGCTCGACGCGCTGGACCGTCGGGCCCGCCGGCTGGTCGGCGTGTACGGCAACAACGACGGTCCGGAGCTGCGCGCCCGACTGCCCGAGGTGGCCCGGGTCGAGCTGGCCGGGATCCGGGTCGCCGTCGTGCACGAGACCGGGCCCCGCGCCGGCCGGGAGGCGCGCTGCGCGGCCCGGTTCCCCGACTGCGACGTGCTCGTGTTCGGCCACTCCCACATCCCGTGGGACACCGTCGCGTCGAACGGACTGCGGCTGCTCAACCCCGGCTCGCCGACCGACCGGCGGGCACAGCCCCACGCGACGTACCTGACCGCCCGGGTGGCGGCGGGGCGGCTCGACCGGGTCGAGCTGCACCGCCTGCCCCGCCGCGGCGGTCACTGACCCCGACCGGTCTCCCCCTGCAACTCGTCGATCCGTTTCGCCGTCTCCGCCTTGGTCAGCCCTTCCGGCACCGGCTCACCGGCCTCCCGGGAGAGCGTCGCCAGGTACGACTCCTGCGCCGCCGTGGGCGGCTCGTCGCCGGTGACCCACTCGTCGGGGTCCTTGATCGCCGCCTGGGGGTTGGCCTGCGCGCTGTCGCGGTCCGTCATGATCTCCACCTTTCCTCGAACAGGCGTGCCAATACCCTCCGGGCGGTGGTTCATGCCACCCCGGCGCGCCGATCCGGCCCGACCGTCCGGCCGCATACGATCATGCGGTGAACGGGGAGCGAGCACGGGTGATCGTGGTGGGGGCCGGCATCGCCGGGGTGGCGTGCGCCCGTGAGCTGGTGGACGCGGGCGTCCCGGTGGAGGTGCGCGAACGGGCCCGGGTGGCCGGGGGCCGCCTGGCCAGCAAACGCTTCGACGGCCGTCCCGCCGACCTCGGCGCGGCCTACTTCACCGTCGACGACCCGGACTTCGCCCGGATCGTCGAACGCTGGCGGCGGGCCGGCCTGGCCCGCCCGTGGACCGACACCTTCGTCGCGTACGGGCCGGACGGCCGCAGCGTCACCTCCGGCCCGATGCGCTGGGCGGCGCCCCACGGACTGCGGTCCCTGGTGACCGACCTGGCGACGGACCTCCCCGTGCTGGTCGACCGGTTGGTGCTCGCGGTGGAGCCCGGCCCGGTCGTCGACGGCACGCCGTGCGACGCG
Organism: Micromonospora sp. WMMD882; assembly: GCF_027497255.1. Taxonomy (NCBI): domain Bacteria; kingdom Bacillati; phylum Actinomycetota; class Actinomycetes; order Micromonosporales; family Micromonosporaceae; genus Micromonospora; species Micromonospora sp. WMMD882. The sequence goes on along the minus strand of NZ_CP114903.1, from coordinate 2,265,696 downwards.
GTGGCGCTCGCCGTGCCCGGCCCGCAGGCGACGCCGCTGCTCGCCCCGGCGCTGGTCGGGGCCCGTCGCGCGGCGCGGGCGCAGCAGTGGACGTCGACGCTGGCCACCGTGCTGCGTTTCCCGCGCCGCCGCTGGGCCGACTTCGCCGGGGCGTTCGTCAACGGCCACCCCGTGCTGAGCCTGGTCTGCGACGACGGCGACCGGCGGGGCGACGCCGCCCCCGTCCTGGTCGCGCACACCACGCCCGAGTTCGCCGGCCGGCACCTGCGCCGACCCGACGCGGCCGGGCCCGCCGTGGCGGAGGCCGTCCGGGACCTGCTGGCCCTGCCCGAGCCGGCCGAGTTCGTGCACGTGCACCGCTGGACGTACGCGAAGCCGACGCCGGGGCGGGCCGGGGCGTGCCACCTGGACGCCGACGGGATCGGACTGGCCGGCGACGCCTTCGGCGTCCCCCGGGCGCAGACCGCCTGGCGTTCCGGTCGGGCGCTGGGCCGGGCCCTGGTCGAGAAGCTGACCGGCTGAGCCGCCTGCCGCGCCCTGGCGCCGGCGGGACGCGCCGGTCAGGCGTTCGACAGGGTCTCCTGCCTGCCGTCGGCGGAGGTGCGTTCCCCCTCGCGGTCGAGGAGCTGCATGACCGGCGTGGCCGCGACGCCGTGCACCACCACCGACACGATCACCACCAGCCCGACCGTCGCCCAGAGCAGGTCCGCCCCCGGGAACTCCGCTTTGGTGGTGGCGTAGGCCAGGTAGTAGAACGAGCCGACGCCGCGGATGCCGAAGGACGCGATCACCCAGTGCTCGGCCGGCCTGCCGGGCGCGCCGCGCAGGGCCAACCAGCCGGCGAGCGGCCGGATCACGAAGATCAGCGCGAGCCCGACCAGGGCCGCCGGCCAGGTCAGCGCGCCCAGCAGGCCGCTCACCACCGCCCCGCCGAACAGCAGGAGCAGCAGCACGGTGAGCAGCCGCTCGACCTGCTCGGCGAAGTCGTGCAGCACCGCGTGGAACTCGTGGGTCCGTTCCGCCGCGCGGATCGCCCGGGCGGCGACGAAGACGGCCAGGAAGCCGTACCCGCTGATCAGCTCGACCAGCCCGTACGCCAGGAAGGTCGCGGCCAGCGCGAGGAAGCCCTCGGAGTGCCGGGCCAACCGGATCTCGCTCGGGGCGCGGAAGAAGAGCTTGCCGAGCAGCCAGCCGACGAGCCACCCGCCGGCCACCCCGGCGGCGATCTTCCACAGCACGTCGACCGTGAGCCAGTCGGCCAGCCACGCGTGCGGCGCGAGACCGGCCGAGGCGACGGCGATGGCCGCGTACACGAAGGGGAAGGCCAGCCCGTCGTTCAGGCCGGCCTCCGAGGTCAGGGCGAAGCGGACCTCGTCCTCGGAGTCCTCCACGTCGGTCGGCTCGCCGACCTGCACGTCCGCGGCGAGCACCGGATCGGTCGGCGCCAGCGCGGCGGCGAGCAGCAGCGCGGCGGCCGGCGCGAGGCCGGCCCACCACCAGCCGAGCAGGGCGACGGCCGCGATGCACAGCGGCATCGCGATGGCGAGCAGCCGCCAGGTGGACGACCACCGACGCCAGCTCAACGGTCGGTCGATCTTGAGCCCGGCGCCCATCAGCGCGACGATCACCCCGATCTCGGTGAGATGGGTCGCGACGTCGGCGTGCGTCAGCGGGTCCGGCACCGGCAGCCCGGTGGGCAGCAGGAAGATCAGCATGCCGAGGCCCAGGAAGGCGATCGGCATCGACAGCGGACGGCGTTCCAGCATCCGGGGGAGGATCCCGGCCAACAGCGAGCCGACGCCGAGCACCGCGAGTGCGACGTCCACCGGTTCAAGCTCCACGATCCACCCCTCGCGCCGCCCGGGACGCCCGGGCAGGCGAGGAGCAACTGTGCCCAGCGGAGGAGGTAGATATTCCTTCGCGTTCAGGTCGGTCCGGATCGACCCGGGCCGCCGCGGCAGCGGGACACGAGCGGGACGCTGCTCACCTGCCGGGCGGGATCAGGATCTCGAACCAGACGGTGGAGCCACGTACCGTCGGGTCGGTGCCCCAGGCGTCGCTGAGCTGCTCGATCAACCCCAGGCCACGCCCCCGGCTGCTCAGCGTGTCGGTCTGCGTCTTCGTCACCGCGCCCCGGGTGCCGGAGTCGGCGACCGACACCAGCAACCGTTCCGCGCTGAGGTCGATCTCCACCCGGGCGGCCGTCCCGGCGTGCAGCAGGGCGTTGGTGGTCAACTCGCTGGTGCACAGCACCGCCGCGCCGACGATCGACTCGGGCACCTGCCAGGCGGACAACTGGGCGGTCATCCAGCGCCGGACCCGGCTCGGCGCGGTAGGCTCGGCCGGCACCTCCATGCCGGCCGACCGGCTCGGCATCAGCGCGTGCTCCACGGCGAGGACGGCCACGTCGTCGTCGGTCGCGCCGGGCACCGCCGCGGTGGCGACGGCGCACAGCGCCCGGGGGTCGCCGCTGCCGGCCGTGGCGACCGCCTCGGCCAGCCCGGCCAACCCCACGGAGAGGCTCTGCCAGCGGCGTTCCACCACCCCGTCACTGAAGAGCAGCAGCGTGTCGCCGGGAGTGAACGGGACCGTGGTGGTGCCCGGCAGGCACCCCAGTCCCAGCGGCGCGCCGCTGACCACGTCCAGGTAAGCGGCGGCGGGCCGGTCGTCGGGGTCGGCGCAACGCCGCAGCAGCGGGGCCGGATGCCCGGCGCTGGCGAGCGTGAGCAGCTCCCGCTCCGCGTCGATCACGCCGAAGACCACAGTCACGAAGAGCTCGTGGGTGCCACCCTCGGCGCCCAGGCTGGCGACCAGCCGGTCCAGCCCGGCCAGGACGGCGTCCGGACGCGGGTCGGTCAACGCCAGCGCGCGCAGCGCCGCGCGCACCTGACCCATCCGCGCGGCGGCCTGCACGTCGTGACCGGCCACGTCGCCGAGCACCACGCCCAACCGGCCGTCGGGCAGCAGGAACGCGTCGTAGAAGTCCCCTCCGGCGGCGTTGCCGTCGACGCCGGGGTCGTACCGGGCGGCGATCCGCAACCGGGGCAGGTCCGGCAGGTGCTCGGGCAGCATGCTGCGTTGCAGCAACTGCGCCGTGCCGTGCTGGTTCTCGAACCGGCGGGCCCGCTCGGCGGCCTGCCCGACCAGCTCGGCGGCGGCGGCCAGCAACGCCCGCTCGCCGGCCGACCAGGGATGGGGCCGCTGGTACCCGACGCTGATCCCGCCCCGCAGCACGGCGGACCGTAACGGCAGGTTGGCCAGCGCCCGGATCTTCTGGTCGTGCCGGTCGACCGCGACGTCGGCCAACGGCCGACCGTCGCCGGTGAAGATCGGCGCCCCGCTGCGCGCGGCCGTCACCAGCGGCGTGGGCCGGTCGTCCGGCGAGCGTCGCCACAACGGCGGCAACCGTTCGTCGGCCTCGTCGAGCAGCTCGCCCCGGACCCGGCGGACGATCCGCCAGCCGCCACCGTCGTCCACCGCGAAGGCCACCCGGTCGGCGTCGAAGGCGTCCAGGGCGTAGCGCAGCGCCACCCGGGCCACGTCGTCGAGGGTGAGGGTGCCGGACAGGGCGGCGGCCAGCTCGCTGAGGCTCTGCAACTGCTCGGTGCCCTGGGTGGTCTCGGCCACCACGGTCAGCACCCCGACCACCGCCCCGGCGCTGTCCCGCACCGGCGAGCAGCCGCGGGTGAAGACGCCCTGCTCGACCGCGCCGGAGCCGTACCGGGTGACCGGCAGGATCAACTCCTTCGCCAGCGCGGACCGGCCCTCGTGGAAGGTGCGTTCGATGAGGTCACCGACGCCGGGCAGGGGCCAGACGTCGGCGAAGACCTCGGCCGCCGGCTGCCCGATCGCCGGGTGCGCCGCCCCGACCAGCTCGGCGTAGCCGTCGTTGTAGACGAGCAGGAACTCCGCGCCCAGGGTCAACGACATCGGCACCGCAGCGCCGAGGACCAGGTCGACGACGGCCCGTACCGCCGGATCCCACCCTTCGATCGCCCCCAGCGAGGTGCCGGCCCACGGGTGACCGAGGACGAGCGCCGCCGTGCCGGTGGCCGGGGCCCCCGGGACCGGCGCGGGTGACGCGGGGACGTGTCCGACCGTGCCTGGCATGTGACGCAGCCTAGCCGGCAGCGCCGGGAGGCGTTCCGGCCGCGCCGGAGCCGGCGCGTCCCGACGACCGTCGACGGAGGTGCCGAACGTCCCCACCAGGGCCCGACTGTCCGGTAAATGGGCAGCTCCGCTGCGGGTTGCCGGGAAGAAGGAGGGGTATGCGGGCGGCGCAGACCAGGCGACAGGAGGGACGACATGCGGAAAACCCTCGCGGTCAGGCAGGTCGACATCGGCACGGCCTTGACCGACATGTGGAGGTCGGTGCTGCTCTTCGTGCCGAGGGCCATCGCCTTCATCGCGATCCTCGTGGTGGGCTGGATCATCGCCCGCTTCGTGCTCAAGATCGTGGACGCGGCACTGGAACGGGTGGGCTTCGACCGGGCGGTCGAACGGGGTGGGATCCGCCGGGCGCTGGAACGCACCCGGTACGACGCGAGCGACATCCTGGCGCGGTTGGCGTACTACGCCGTGCTGCTGTTCACCCTGCAGTTCGCCTTCGGCGTGTGGGGACCGAACGCGATCAGCAACCTGATCTCGGGCGTGGTGAGCTGGCTGCCCCGGGCGTTCATCGCGATCGTCATCGTGGTGGTGGCCGCCGCCATCGCCAACGCCGTCCGTGATCTCGTCAGCGGCGCGCTGGGCGGGCTCTCGTACGGCAAGGTCCTGGCCGACCTGACGGCGATCTTCATCATCGCGCTCGGCGTGATCGCCGCGCTGAACCAGGTCGGCATCGCGACCACGGTGACCACGCCGGTGCTGATCGCGGTGCTCGCCACGGTGGCCGGCATCCTGATCATCGGGGTCGGCGGTGGCCTGGTGAAGCCGATGCAGGCCCGCTGGGACCGCTGGCTGGACCGGGCCGCCGAGGAGTCCCGGGCGGTCCAGGCGCAGCGGCAGGCGCAGTCCGCCGGCCGCAGCGACATGGAGCGGCAGATGGCCGACCGGGGTGGCGCGCGGCAGGCGCCGACGCCGAGCGGGACGGCTGCCGGCTACCGCTCCGGCGCCCCCGGGGAGGAGACCCAGCAGTTCCGTCGGGCCGAGTGACCGCGACGGTTGCGGTGGGGAGGATGCCCGGTGCGGGCGTCCTCCCCACCCGCGTCGGTCGGGTTCAGGCGGGCGCGCAGGTCGGTCGGGCCAGGGCGCAGACCGCGAGCAGGCGGGTCAGCGGCCAGTCCGGCGCGGACCAGTCGACCGGCCCGGTCGGAGGGGACCAGCCGTGTTCGAGGGCCGCCGCGCGGACGCCCTCGGCGTACCCGGCCAGGGCGGCCAGGGTGAGTGGGCGCCGGTCGCCGTCGAGGCTGTCCCGGACCGCCGCGGCGTGCTGGTCGACCTGGGCGAGCAGACCCGGCCGGCGGGCGGCGGCGGCCAGCCCGGCGGTGCCGATCGACACGGTCAACGCGGCGATCGTCGCCTGCGCCGCGCCCACGGCCGTGCCGGCGGGCGCCCCGCCGAACTGCGCATACATGGAGACCGAGGGTAATCGGCCGGGACGCCGGCCGCCCTCGTCCGGTCGGCGGGTGCCGCCTCGGCCGGTGGTACGAGCCGCCCCGCACCGCCGTCCGGGCGCCGGCGAGTGAGTCGCCGCCACCGGGGTACCAGCGGGGGGTGAGCGACCCCGAACGGCACGGAGGCACGGATGGCACGGCACCAGACGGACGGCCCGGACGAGCGACACCAGCGGCCGCCCGGGGTCAGCGACGAGACCGTCGCCGCGGTCGGCAAGCTCAGCGAGGCGCTGGAGACCGTGGAACGGGCCCGCGGGCATCTCTACTCACTGCACCAGTTGATCGGGCACGCCGACCTGATGCTCGACGACGCGGTCGCGCAGCTCCGCGCGGCCGGGCACGCCGGGATCGCCGACCGGATCAGCGAGGAGCTGCTCGGCCGCAACGTCATCGCCGGCCGGTGGACCTTCCAGATCGTCGAGGACTTCGACGACGGGTACTACGCGCTGTTCCGGGAGATGGACCGGGCGGCCCGCACGGAGCTGGTCGGCGGGTCACGGCACCTCTACGAGGCCGAGATGAAGGAGCAGCGGCGAACCCGGGGTCGGCCCGGACACGAGGCGCGCCCGGCCGCCGGCTGACCCGGGTCAGTCTCCGGCGCGGGCGTCGGCGGTCTGCCGTCGGCCGGCGTCGTCGGCGATGATCACCGTCGCCACCATCACCGCGACGACCAGGCTGAACAGCCACGAGCCGTCGGGGACCAGCCAGGCGGAGACGGGCGCCTGGAGGGCGGCGAGCAGAAAGCCGAGCCATGCCAGGCGGCGTTGACGAACGGTGAGGAAGCCATTGCCCTGATGCATCCCGATAGTCTTGCGCGCGATGCCCGGATTGCCCTTCGGCCGTTCGGTTGATCCTTGGGTGACCGGCCCTGGGCCCCCGCCCGCCACCGGCGACCCGGCGGCGCCGCTGTGGCCCGACCCACTGGCCAGGGAACGCCGGAGCGGGGCAGGATGGCCCGTCGTGTCCACCACCCCCCGGCCCTCCCTGCTGCTCCTCGCCTACCTCGCCTTCGTCAGCCTCGGGCTGCCCGACGGGCTGCTCGGGGTCGGGTGGCCCGCCATGCGCTCCGACTTCGGGGTCGGTCGGGCTGGTGCTCGCCGCCTCGACCGTCGGCTACCTGACCTCCAGCGTGATCGCCGGGTTCAGCATCGCCCGGCTCGGCGTGGGCCGGCTGCTCGCGTTGAGCACGGTCCTGGCCAGCGTGTCGCTCACCGGGTGGGCGTTCGCCCCGGGCCTGCTTCCGGTGGCCGGGTGCGCGTTGGCGCTCGGCCTCGGCTCCGGCGCGATCGATTCCGGACTCAACGCGTACGCCGCCGGAGCGTTCGGACCCCGGCACATGAACTGGATGCACGCCTTCTTCGGGCTCGGGGTGGCGGTCGGTCCGCTGATCATGACGGCGGCGCTCGGCGCGGGCCTCTCCTGGCGTTGGGGGTACGGGCTGGTCGCCGCCGGCCAGCTCGCTCTGGCCGTGGCCTTCGCGTCGACCGTCCGCGCCTGGCGGGACCGGGGCGCGGCGGGCCCGTCGACCGCCCCGGCCTCCGGCCAGGTCCCCCCGGCGGCGGTGCCGGTCGCGGAGACGCTGCGGCTGCCGGCGGTCTGGCTCGGCGCGCTCGCGTTCCTGCTCTACGTCGGCGTCGAGTTCGGCGCGGGGCTGTGGGCGTTCCTGCTGCTCACCGAAGGGCGCGGGCTGACCGCCGCGGTGGCCGGGATCTGCGTGTCCGGGTACTGGACCAGCCTGTTCCTGGGCCGGGTCGTCCAGGGGATGGTCGCCGAGCGGCTCGGCAGCGCCCTGGTGCTGCGGGGCAGTCTCGTCGGGCTGGTGGTCGGCGCCGTCCTGATCGCGTTGCCCGGCCCGGCCTGGCTCGCGGTGACCGGCCTGGCGGTGGTCGGCTTCGCCGCCGCGCCGGTCTTCCCGCTGCTGACCCTCACCACCGCCGACCGGGTCGGCGCCCGGCACGCCGACCGGGCCATCGGGATGCAGATCGGGCTGGCCGGGCTGGGCGGCGCGATCGGGCCGACCGTCATCGGGGTGCTGATCGCCCGGACCTCGGTGGAGGCGCTCGGGCCGGCGCTGGTGGCGCTCACGCTGGGGCTGCTCGCCCTGCACGCCGCCGCCACCCGCCGGCCCGTCCGCCCGGCCTGACCGGCGGCAGCCCGCCGTCCGGACGGCCCTGTGACCAGGCCGTCCGGGGCTCAGGTGTCCGGGCCGTCCGTCCGGTGTTCGTGCGGGGAAACTCAGACGTCCGGGCCCGTCCGGCCGGTGGGGGAGGGCCGGTACGCCCGTTCCGCGTCGGTCGCCTCCCGTTCCTGGTCGGCCTCGGCGGCTACGTGCCCGTCCGCCGGCACCGGGCCGTGCCCGAACGCGGACTCGTACCCGGCGTCGTTACCGGTCACGTCGTCGACCTGGCCGTCGCCCGGGGAGGTCGCCACGGCCCTGTCCAGTTCGCTGAGCGGCAGCCGCTCCTCGTCACGCCACACGGTGGGATCATTGTCGGTCATGACTCCGCCGGTACCCGGGCCGGCCGCCGGCAAACCGGCCGGCGACCGGCCCGGCGCGCCCGGAACCCTGCGGCCGGCGGCCGGGGCGCGACGACGACGGGGGCACGACGGCGGCCGGGGAGACGACGACGGGGGCGCGACGGCGGCCGGGGAGACGACGACGGCCGCCGGAGAACCGGCGGCCGTCGGAAAAGCGCGGTGATCAGGGCTGGGGCCGGTCGACCTGGCCCCGCCAGGCGCCGCTCTCCTGGCCGCGCCGCTCGATGAACGACTTGAACCGTTCCAGGTCGCCCTTGGCCCGGCGGTCGACGATGCCCAGCTTGTCGCCGGCCTGCTCGACCACGCCCTGCGGCTCGAACTCCAACTGGAGCGTGATGCGGGTGTGCTCCTCGTCGAGGCGGTGGAAGGTCACCACCCCGCCGTGCTTCGTGCCGCCGGTGGAGTTCCAGGCCACCCGCTCGTCGGGGAGCTGCTCGGTGATCTGCGCGTCGAACTCGCGCTTCACGCCCGCGATCTCCACCTTCCAGTGGGTCATCGTGTCGGAGACCTGTCGGACCTCCTCCACGCCCTCCATGAACTGGGGAAACTCCTCGAACTGCGTCCACTGGTCGTACGCGGTCCGGATCGGGACGTCCACGTCCACGTGCTCGGTCACGCCACCCATCTCAAGGTCCTCCTCGTCGCTGTCGTCTTCGCCGGCGGTGTCGGTGGTGTCGGTGGTTCGGGGGAGAACCGCCTCACCAGCGTTGGGTCTCGTTGCGGTGGCCCAGGGCCGCCCAGACCTCGGAGACCGTCCGGTACCGGGTGCCGGCCGGCAGGCTCTCCAGGTCGGCGATGATGTCGTCGGGCGCCTCGTTCTGCCGGGCGCTGTCCAGCAGGACGTCCCGGTCGCCGGGCAACGCCGACAGGCCGATGAACCGACCGAGTCGACTGCGCCGCTCCACGTCCGTGGAGCTCATGCCCTGCGGCGAGCCGGTACGCAGCTCGCCTGCCGGCGCGGTGGTCGAGCCCGGCTGGTCCTCACCGGCGGGCTCGGCCTCACGGAACTCGTCGACCCGGGAACCGCCGACTCCCGGTCCCTGCACCAGGCCGCTGACCTCCTGGCTCATCTGCTCGTCGAGCCGGGGTCCGTGCTTGCTGCTTCCTCGGTCCATGTCCTATGCGCTACCCGGACGAGCCGGCGGTAAACCGGCGCGCGCCGTCGCCGGTCGCCCCGCGCCGTCGCCGATGTCCGCGCCCGCCGCGCCCGCCCGCAGGCAGGGGCAGGTCACGGCTCGGCCGGACGCTTCGGGGTGAGCACCGGCTCCTCGGCGTCGGTGACGCCGGCCTGGAGCACTCGGCCCCGCTGCACCTCGGCGTTGATCTGCACCCCGAACATCAGCGCGCAGTTGGAGAGGTAGAGCCACACCAGGAAGGCGATGATCGCGCCCAGACTGCCGTACGTGACGTCGTACGACCCGACGTTGGACACGTAGAGGCCGAAGCCGAAGGAGACCAGCCCCCAGGCGAGCAGGGCCACCGCGCCGCCGACGGTGAGCCACCGGAACCGGGGCTGGCGCACGTTCGGGGCGATCCAGAACAGCAGCGAGAGCAGCGACATCAGGATCAGGGTGAGCACCGGCCACTTCGCCAGGCTCCACGCGGTGCGGGGCGCGTCACCCAGGCCGAGCAGGTCACCGACCGCGTCGGTCACCGGGCCGCTGACGATGAGCCCCGTCGCCACCACCGCCAGCAGCACCAACGACAACGCCGCCAGGCCGATCTGCAACGGGCGCAGGCGGTAGAACGGCCGACCCTCCTCGACCCCGTAGATCGCGTTGGAGGCGCGGGTGAACGCGCCGATGAAGCCCGAGGCCGACCAGAGCGCGCCGAGCAGACCGAAGCTGAGCAGCGCCCGCACCCCGCCGCGCTGGTCCACCACCCCCTCGACCGCGCCCACCACGCCGTCGTTGGCCACCACCGAGCCCGCCCCGACGTCCCGGGCCAGGCCGATCAGGGTGTCCACGGTCCGTTCCCCGTCGGAGACCAGCCCCACCAGGGCCACCACCACGACGATCGAGGGGAAGAGCGCCAGGACGCCGTAGTAGGTCAGCGCCGCGGCCCAGTCCGCGCAGTTGTCCTTGAGGAAGTTCTGCCCGCTGCGGACCAGCACCCCACGCCAGGTGGGCCAGCTCAACTGGCGCAGGCCGCGCGGCACCCGCGCCCCGTCCGGCCCGTCGACCGCCACCGGCCCCGTCGTCGTCGCTGCCATCACCGCTCCCGCGTCGCCGCTGCCCGTGGCCGTGGACCCGCGGCCGGGTCCCCGCGGTACCCGCTGCGAAAAATCGACAAACCCGCGCGCGTCGTTTGCCGCCGCCGGGACGGGGAACGGTGACAGCCGGTAGCAGTCGAGGTGGAGGAGGACGAGATGCCAGGGCGTGAGGTACTGCCCAGCACCGTGCGGCGCTCACCGGACAAGGCGCAGCGCACCTGGGCGAAGACGCACGACTCCGCGGTGGAGACCTACGGCGAGGGCGAACGTGCCCACCGCACCGCCTTCGCCGCCCTCAAGCACGAGTTCGAGAAGGTCGGCGACCACTGGGAGCCCAAGGGACGCAAGGGCCCCAGCGACCGGCAGGCCGCCGGTGGCGGCCCGGGGCGGCGCGCCCCGACCGCCGGTGGCGTGGACGCCAACGCCACCAAGGAACACCTGATGCGGGTGGCCCGGAAGCTGGACGTCCGGGGACGCTCCCGGATGACCAAGCCGGAGCTGGTCGAGGCCATCCAGAAGGCGAACGACCGCAGCACCCGCAAGGCCCGGGGCGACTGACCCTCGGAAGCCGGCCGGTCGGGGCGTCGACGGGGCCGGCCCGCGTCGCCGGCGGCGGTCACCAGTGACCGCCGCCGGGCGCCGCCAGATGCACCGCCTTCGTGGTGGTGAACTCGTCGAGCAGCTCCGGGCCGTACCCGAAGCCCTGGCCGCTGCCCCGGCGCGGCTGCGCGGCCCCGCCGGGCGCGCCGCCGAACACCGCGTTCACCTTGACCGTGCCCACCGGCAGCTCCCGCCAGGCCCGCTGGGCGTGGCTCATCGACCCGGTGAGCACCGTGGCGGCCAGCCCGTACGGCGAACGCCCGGCCCGCGCCAGCGCCTCGTCGAACGACTCCACCACCAGCACCGGGGCGACCGGCCCGAACGTCTCCTCGCGTACCAGGGCCATCCCGTCGGCGCAGTCGACCACCACCGTCGGGGGGTAGAACGCCCCCGGGCCGTCCGGTAGGACGCCGCCGGCCAGCGCCCGCGCCCCCTCGGCCACCGCCGCCGTCACCTGCCCGTGCACGTGCTCCCGGTGCCGCCGGTCCACCAGCGGGCCGATCTCGGTCTCCGCGTCCCCGCCCGGCCCGACCCGCATCGCCCGGGTCAGCTCGACCAACGCCGGCACGAACCCGTCGACCACGTCCCGGTGCACGTAGATCCGCTCCACCGCCACGCAGAGCTGCCCGGCGTTGGCGAACGCGCCCATCGCCGCCTGCCCGGCCGCCCAACCCGGGTCGACGTCCGAGTCGACGATCAGCGGATCACTGCCACCGTTCTCCAGCAGGGCCTTCGCGCCGGTCCGGGCGCACGCGGCGGCGATCGACCGGCCGGTGGCGGTGGACCCGACGTGCGCCACCACGTCCACCTCCTGCCCGGCCAGCGCCGCGCCGACCTCCGCGCCCCCGGTGAGCAGCGACAGCACCCCGGCGGGCAGCTCGCCGTCGAGCGCCCTCGCCAGCAGCCAGCCGGTCGCCGGGGCGCGCTCGCTCGGTTTGAACACCACCACGTTGCCGGTGACCAGGGCCGCCCCGAGCAACCCGCAGGCCACCGCCACCGGGTCGTTCCACGGGGTGAGCACCGCCGCCACCCCGCGCGGCTCCGGCGTCATGAAGTCGACCGCGTCCCGTCCGCCGTGCAGCGTCCGACCGCCCCGCACCGGCCCCAGCTCGGCGTACTGCCGTAGGGTGCCGACCCCGGCCGCCACCCCGCCCCGGGCGTCCGGCAGCGGCTTGCCCATCTCCGCCGTCGTCGCCAGCGCCAGGTCCTCGGCGACGGCCTCGACCGCGTCCGCCGCGCGGCGCAACGCGGCGGCCCGCTCCGTCGGGTCGGTCGCCGCCCAGCCGGGCGCCGCGCCCCGGGCCGCGCCCACCGCCTTGGCGACCTCGGCCACCGTCGCGATCGGCACGGTGCTGACCGGGGTGCCGTCCGCCGGGTCGCGTACGACGAACTCGCCCCCCTCGCCACCCGCGCCCCACACCCCGCCGACCAGCTGCTCGACCCGGTACATGGCGCTGGATGCCCCGGTCCCGGCGGGACAAACGCGTTTCGCCCGGTTGCCCCGGGGGTAGGCCGGTCCGATGATGTCCCGCATGTCGCCGACCCCCTCCGCCGCCGTTCCCGCCCCGTCGAGCGCGCCGAGCGCGGGAAGCGCGGACGCCGTGGTGGTCGGCGCGGGGCACAACGGTCTGGTCGCGGCGAACCTGCTCGTCGACGCCGGCTGGGACGTCGTGGTGCTGGAGGCGACCGACGCGGCCGGCGGGGCGGTCCGCTCCGCCGAGGTCGCCGCGCCCGGCTATCTCAGCGACCTCTACAGCTCGTTCTACCCCCTCGGGTACGCCTCACCGGTGCTGCGGCGGCTCGCCCTCGACCAGCACGGACTGGCCTGGCGGCACGCGCCCGACGTGCTGGCCCACCTGTTCCCGGACGGTCGGGCGGCGGTGCTCAACCGGGATCCGGACCGCACCGCCGCCTCGCTCGACGCGTTCGCGCCCGGCGACGGGAAACGGTGGCTGACGTCGTACCGGGAGTGGCAGACCATGTCCCGGCCTCTGGTGAACGCGCTGTTCACCCCGTTCCCGCCGGTCCGCGACGGCCTGGACCTGCTGGCCCGGCTGGGTACGGCGGACGCGCTGCGGCTGGCCCGGCGGCTGGTGCTGCCGGTCCGTCAACTCGGCGGGGAGCTGTTCGCCGGGGCGGGCGGTCCGGCGCTGCTGGCCGGTTGCGCCCTGCACACCGACCTCTCCACGGACGACGCCGGCTCCGGCGTGTACGGCTGGTTGCTGGCCATGCTCGGTCAGCAGGTCGGCTGGCCGGTGCCGGCCGGCGGGGCGCAACGGATCACCGACGCCCTGGTGGCCCGGCTGCTGTCCCGGGGCGGCCGGATCAGCTACGGCGTCCACGTCGACCGGGTGCTGGTGGCCAGGGGACGCGCGATGGGCGTCCGGGCGGTGGGCGGCCGTGCCTGGCGGGCCCGGCGGGCGGTGCTCGCCGACGTCCCCGCGCCCGCGCTCTACCTCGACCTGGTCGGCGCGTCCTGGCTGCCGCCCCGGCTGGTGGAGGACCTGACCCACTTCCGGTGGGACGGCTCGACGGTGAAGGTCGACTGGGCGGTGGACGGCCCGGTGCCCTGGGCCAATCCGGACGTCGCCGGGGCGGGCACCGTGCACCTCGCCACCGACCTCGACGGGCTGACCCGGTACGCGGCGGCCCTGGCCTGCGGGGAGGTCCCGAAGGACCCGTTCCTGCTGCTGGGACAGATGTCCACCGCCGACCCGAGCCGCTCCCCGGCGGGCACCGAGTCGCTGTGGGCGTACACCCATCTGCCGTTCCGGCGGGACTGGCGGGCCGAGGACGTGGCCCGGCACGTGGAGCGGATGGAGGACGTGGTGGAGCGCCAGGCGCCCGGCTTCCGCGCCCGGGTCCGGGGCCGGTTCGTGGCCGGCCCGGCGGACCTGGAGGAACGCAACCCGAGTCTGGTGGGCGGCGCGGTGGGTGGCGGCACGGCCGCCGCCTACCAGCAACTGTTCCTGCGCCCGGTGCCCGGACTGGGGCGTCCGGACACCCCGATCGACCGGCTCTACCTGGCCAGCGCGTCGGCGCACCCCGGAGGCGGCGTGCACGGGGCCCCCGGGTCGAACGCGGCCAGGGCCGCCCTGGCCCGCAACCGCGCCCTCACCGGTGGCCTGTACCGGCGCGCCCTCGACGCGGCGCACCACGCCGTGTACCGCTGACGGTGGGCCGACCCGACGACCGGCCCACCTGACGCTCGCTCACCGGTCCGGTCGGGCGTCCGTGGGCGGGCGGGCGGCGCGCGGCGGCCAGCACCAGGGCCCCGTACCGCCGGGGGTGGGCCGGGCGTCGGGGAGCCGCCGCCGGCCGCGGGTCAGCCGTCGACGCTCGTCGGCGGGTCCCCGGCTGCCGACTGCCGTGCGCCGGTGGCCTTCTTCCGGGCCCGCTTCGCCGGCGCGCGTCGCGTCGCGGTCGAGGCGGCGCTCACCGCCGGCTGCTCCGTCGGCCCGGATTCCACCGTCGCCGTCACCGTCTTGGTCGGCGCGGGCTGGGTCACCGCCGGCGTGTCCGTCGACGTCGGGGCGGCCTCCGCGGCCGCGAGCGCCGTCCCCACCTGCGTCGGCCCGCCGCCCACCGGCCCGCCCGTCGAGGCAGGCCCGTCCGCCGGCAGGTGCGCCGGCTCGGCCGCCGCCGGAAGCTCGTCCGCCGGCTCGGCCGCCGCCGGAAGCTCGTCCGCCGGCTCGGCTGCCGACCCGCTCGTCGGCGTAGGCGGCACGACGGCCGCGGGCGTGGCCACCGCGTCCGCGGGCGTGGCCACGGGGCCTGCGGGCGCGGTCACCGGGGTCGGGCCGGTGTCGCCGGCCGGCTCGGCGGCCGGGGTCGGCGGCGTCCGGGTCGGGTTGACCGGCTCCACGCCGATGTCGCGGTGTCGGGTGCGCAGCTTGAACGGCATCAGCGCGCTCTCGATCTTGGTGGCGGTGGTCATCTTCGACACGCCGTCCCGCCGCTCCTCGAAGCGGATCGGCACCTCCAGGATGGTGTGCCCCAGCTTGGTGGCCAGGTAGTGCATCTCCACCTGGAAGCTGTAGCCGTTGGACTGGACCCGCTCCAGCCCGATGTCGCGCAGCGCGTCCGCCCGCCAGATCTTGAAGCCGGCGGTCAGGTCGCGGATCCGCACCCGCAGCAGCGTGTGCACGTAGAGGTTGGCCCACCCGCTGAGCGCCCGCCGGTACAGCGGCCACGCCTCGTCCAGCTCGCCACCGGGCACGTAACGGGAACCGATCACCACGCCGGCCCCGGTGGAGAGCAGCGCGCCGAGCATCCCGGGCAGCGCCTCCGGCGGATGCGACAGGTCGGCGTCCATCTGGGCGACGTACTCCGCGCCGCCGTCCAGCGCCCGGCTGATGCCGTCCACGTAGGCCCGGCCGAGCCCTTCCTTGCCGGGGCGGTGCACGACCTGGACGCGGTCCGGGTGCTCGACGGCGAGCTTGTCGGCGACCTCGCCGGTGCCGTCGGGGGAGTTGTCGTCCGCGATCAGCACCCGCAGCCCGGGCAGGGGGAGGCCGAGCAGCCGCTCGACCAGCACCGGGATGTTCCCCGCCTCGTTGTAGGTGGGCACCACGACCGTCAGGCGCGCGTCCCGCCACGGCGAGGGTAACTGTACGGGTTCGATCATGACGAGCATCCTCAGTCTGCCGGCAAGTGTCCCTGAAAGGGTAGCCATCCGACCCGGTCGCCCTCGAAGGGCTCCCCGGGGGCGGCTCGTACGTGACATGCCGGCCTGGTGGCGGGCGCGTCGTCTGTCGGACGGCCACGCGGCCCGGCCCGGGGAGGTCCCGACCGGGAGCGCGCGGGCGGACAGGTCAGCGGGGGCGACGGGTGAGGCCGCCCAGCGCGAGCGCGAGCGCCCCCACCGCGGCGGCGGCGACCACCGGTTTGTGGGTGCCCACCCAGAGGGCCGCCGAGCTGTCCCGCGCCCGCTCGGTGAAGACGCCCTCGGCGCCCCGGTCCCGGTCCTGGTCACCCGGCCGGTCGAGGTTGTCCCGCCAGGTCGCCGGGTCGACCGGGGTCCCGGTCTGCTGGCTGTCGTAGCCGCCGCGGGCCAACGTGCGGTCGAGCAGGCCGGGGAAGAGGACGTTGCCGAGCCGGGCCCGCCAGGTGGGGCCGCCCACGTTCAGCTCCCGTGGCCCCCGGTCGGCGGCCCAGGCGATCGCCCGGGCGGCCACCTCCGGGGCGAAGATCGGCGGCACCGGCTGCGGGTGCCGGGGCAGCCTGGTCCGCACCCAGGAGAACTGCGGGGTGTTGATCGCCGGGAGCTGCACCATGGAGAGCCGCACCCCCGGGCAGTCGCGCAGCAGCTCCGCCCGGAGGGAGTCGTTGAACCCCTGGACGGCGTGCTTGCTGGCGCAGTACGCCGACTGCAACGGGATGCCCCGGTAGGCCAGCGCCGAGCCCACCTGCACGATCGTGCCCCGGTCCCGCGGGCGCATGTGGCGCAGCGCGGCGAGCGTGCCGTGCACCGTACCCAGGTAGTTGACCTCGGTGACCCGGCGGAACTCGGCCGCCGCGACCTCCCAGGCCGGCGCGAACACCGACACCATCGCGTTGTTGATCCAGACGTCCGGCCCGCCCCAGAGACGGGCCACGTCGTCGGCGGCCCGCTGCACCGCCTCCGCGTCGGCGACGTCGACCTGGTACGTGCGCACCTGCGTCGCGCCCAGCTCCCGGCAGTCCCGCTCGGCGGCGGCCAGGCCGGCCGCGCCCCGGGCGAGCAGCGCCAACCGGGCGCCCCGGCCGGCGTAGTGCCGGGCGACGGCCCGTCCTACCCCGGCGCTGGCGCCGGTGATCACCACGGTCTGCGTCATCAGGACCCCTTCTGGCGGGTGGCGATGTCGGCGAGCCGGCTCAGTGTCTCCTTGTTCCGCTGCTTGAGCACCAGGTCGTTGAGCTTGTTGCGGACCCAGCGCAGCGGACCGGCGGCGAAGTCCTCGCCGATCCGGACCCGGGTGGCGTCGTCGCCGACCGGTTCGAGGATGAACACCACGAGCGCCTCGCCGGCCGGCCAGAGCCCGGCCCGGATGACCAGCTTGCGGGGCGGCTCGCAGACCAGCACCGTGGAGGTGTCGCTGAGCGAGAACGGCCACGGCCCCGCCCGGTGGTGCAGCTTGCTGCCGACGGCCGGCCAGTCGTCGTCCACGTCCCGCATGTGCACCGTGCCGACGACCCAGTCGCTGTACGTCCACCCGTCGGCGAGCACGTCGAAGACCTGCTGCGGGGGCGCTGCGATCACTCTCTCCACAATTGCCACTGGCCCCCCATACCCCCGACCCCGGTCCCCGACACCCCGCCCGCCCCGCGTCGCCCGTCCGGCGATCCGACATCCGGTCGGACCGCCCACCGGGACGTACGTTTACTCCCCCGACCGTCGGGAACCCGCCCGCCGTGCGAGGGGGCCATCAGCGGGATCAGCGCGGGTCAGCCGGGACGCGCCCGGAAGCTGCCCCGGCGGTCGCCGAGCACGCCCCGGCCGGCGGGGGCACGGCACGACCGGGCGCGACGCTGTACGACGCGGTGCTGTTCGACCGGGACGGCACCCTGATCGAGGACGTGCCCTACAACGGCGACCCGGACAAGGTACGGCCGATGCCGGGCGCGCGGGAGGCGGTGGACCGGCTGCGGGCCGCCGGGCTGCGCCTGGGCGTCGTCACCAACCAGTCGGGCCTGGCGCGTGGCCTGTTCACCGCCGCCGACATGCGCCGGGTGCACGACCGGATCGAGGAGCTGCTCGGCCCGTTCGACACCTGGCAGGTGTGCCCGCACGACGACGGCGACGGCTGCTCCTGCCGTAAGCCGGCGCCCGGGCTGGTCCGGCGGGCCGCCGCGGACCTCGGCACCGCGCCCCGGCGCTGCGTGGTGGTCGGTGACATCGGTCGGGACGTGACCGCCGCGTTGGCCGCCGGGGCGACCGGAATCCTGGTGCCGACCCCGGTGACCCGGGCCGAGGAGGTCGTCGCCGCGCCGACCGTGGCCCGCGATCTGCCGGGCGCGGCGGCGGAGATCCTGCGCCGGCAGTCGTCCGTCGCGCCCCGGGCCGCCCGTCGGGCCGGGACCGTGCTGGTGGTACGGGCCGACTCGGCGGGCGACGTGCTGGTCACCGGGCCGGCGATCCGGGCGGTGGCGGCCGGCGCGCGCCGGGTGGTGCTGCTGTGCGGGCCCCGGGGGCGGGACGCCGCCACGTTGCTGCCCGGGGTGGACGAGATCGTCGAGTGGCCGCTGCCGTGGATCGACCCGGAGCCCGGCCCGGTCGACCGGGTCGGGATGGCCGCGCTGCTGACCCGGCTGAGCGGGGTCGGCGCGGACGAGGCGGTCGTGTTCACCTCGTACCACCAGTCGGCGTTGCCGCTGGCGGTGCTGCTGCGGATGGCGGGCGTCCGGCGGATCAGCGCGATCAGCGACGACTACCCCGGGGCCCTGCTGGACGTACGGCACCGGGTGCCGCCGGGGGTGCCGGAGCCGGAACGGGCCCTCTCCCTCGCCGCCGCCGCCGGCTTCGGGCTGCCCACCGGGGACGATCCGGCGCTGCGGCTGCGCCCGGACGTCCGGCCGGCCCCGCCGCTGCCGCCGCCCGGCTACCTGGTGGTGCATCCGGGGTCCTCGGCGCCCGCCCGGGCCTGCCCGCCCGACCTGGCCGCCGGGATCGTGACGGCGCTCGCCGCCGCCGGCCACCGGGTGGTGGTCACCGGCGGGCCGGACGAACGCGACCTGACCGCCCGGGTGGCCGCCGCCGGCGGGGTCGACCTGGGCGGCCGGACCGGCCTCGCCGACCTGGCCGCGGTGCTCGCCGCCGCCGGGGCGGTGGTGGTCGGCAACACCGGCCCCGCCCACCTGGCCGCCGCGCTGGGCGTGCCGGTGGTGAGCCTGTTCGCGCCCACGGTGCCGTTCGGTCAGTGGGGGCCGTACCGGGTGCCGGTCGTGCGGCTCGGCGACGCGGGCGCGGCCTGCCGGGACACCCGGGCCGCGGCCCGCTGCCCGGTGCCGGGGCACCCCTGCCTCTCCGACGTCGACCCCGCCGAGGTGGTCGGGGCGGTGCGCCTGCTCGGCGTCCGACCCACCGGCCGTCGGCCCGGTGGGCGTCCGGTGGCGGGGGGTGGCCGGTGAACGTCCTGCTCTGGCACGTGCACGGCTCGTGGACCACGGCGTTCGTGCACGGCAAGCACCGATACCTGGTGCCGGTGACGCCGGACCGGGGCCCGTACGGGCTCGGTCGGGCGCGCACCTATCGGTGGCCGGACAGCGTGGTGGAGGTGACGCCGGACGAGCTGCGGCGCGCCGACGTGGACGTGCTGATCCTGCAACGGCCGCAGGAGTGGGAGTTGGCCGAGCGGTGGCTGGGCCGCCGGCCGGGCCGGGACGTGCCGGTGGTGTACGTGGAGCACAACACCCCGAAGGGGGACGTGCCGAACTCCCGGCACCCGATGGCCGACCGGGACGACCTGCTGATCGCGCACGTCACCCACTTCAACGCGCTGTTCTGGGACACCGGCGACACCCGCGCCACGGTGGTGGAGCACGGTGTCGTGCCGCCCCGGGCGACGTACACCGGGGAACTGGACCGGCTGGCGGTGGTGGTCAACGAGCCGGTGCGCCGGTGGCGGGTCACCGGCACCGACCTGCTGCCCCGGTTCGCCGAGCTCGCCCCGCTGGACGTCTTCGGCATGGGGGTGGCCGGGCTGGCCGACCGGCTGGGCCTGCCCCCCGACCGGCTGACCAGCCACGACGACGTGCCGCAGGAACGGATGCACGCCGAGCTGGGCCGGCGGCGGGCGTACCTGCACCTGTGCCGGTGGACCTCGCTCGGGTTGAGCCTGGTCGAGGCGATGACCATGGGCATGCCGGTGGTCGTGCTGGCCAGCACCGAGGCGGTGCTGGCGGTGCCACCCGACGCGGGCGTGCTCTCCACCCGGATCGACACCCTGCTGGCCGGGGCCCGCCGGTTCCTGGCCGAGCCGGACGCCGCCGCCCGGACGGGCGCGCAGGCCCGCGCGGCGGCCGGGGCCCGGTACGGGCTGGACCGATTCCTCGGCGACTGGGACCGGCTGCTGGAGGAGGAAGCATGCGCGTCGCGCTGATCTCGGAGCACGCCAGCCCGCTCGCCGTCCTCGGCGGCGAGGACGCCGGTGGGCAGAACACCCACGTCGCGGAGCTGGCCGCCGCGCTCGCCGCCGCCGGCCACGAGGTCCGCGTCTACACCCGCCGGGACTCCGTCGCGCTGCCGGTCAGCGTCCGCGCCGCCGAGGGGTACGAGGTGGTGCACGTGCCCGCCGGCCCGGCCGAGCCGGTCGGCAAGGACACCCTGCTGCCGTACATGCCGGCGTTCAGCGACTGGCTGGTCCGGCGGTGGGGCGCGGACTGGACGCCGGAGGTGGCGCACGCGCACTTCTGGATGAGCGGGCTGGCCGCGTTGGGCGCCGGCCGGCGGGCCGGCGTGCCGGTGGTGCTCACGTACCACGCGCTGGGCACCGTGAAACGACGCCACCAGGGGGCGGCCGACACCAGCCCGGCCGGCCGGGTCGACTACGAGCGCGCCCTCGGGGTGGCCGTGGACCGGGTGGTCGTGCAGAGCCGCGACGAGGTACGGGAACTGGTCGCCATGGGGGTGCCCCGGTCCCGGATGACGGTCGTCCCGTCCGGGGTCAACCTGGAGACGTTCTCCCCGGTGGGGCCGGTCGCCGACCGTGATCCCGCCCGGCCGCGGGTGCTGACCGTGGGCCGGCTGGTCGAACGTAAGGGCTTCCAGGACGTGATCCGGGCGTTGCCGGCGGTGCCGGACGCCGAGTGCGTGGTGGTGGGCGGGCCGCCGGCCGGCGCGGTCGACGACGACCCGCACGCCCGCCGGTTGCGCGCGATCGCCGCCTCCTGCGGCGTCGCCGACCGGGTACGGCTGGTCGGGGCGGCGCCCCGGGAGGAGATGGCCCGCTGGTACCGCTCCGCCGACGTGCTGGTGGCCGCCCCCTGGTACGAGCCGTTCGGGCTGACCCCGCTGGAGGGGATGGCCTGCGGGGTGCCCGTGGTGGGCGCCGCGGTCGGCGGGATCGTGGACACCGTGGTCGACGGGCTCACCGGGGACCTGGTGCCGCCCCGGGACCCGGCCGCGCTCGGCGCGGCGCTGCGGGGGCTGCTCGCCGACTCCGACCGCCGCTTCGCGTACGCCACCGCCGCGGTGGAGCGGGCCCGGGACCGCTACTCCTGGGCCCGGACCGCCACCCAGCTCGTCGAGGTGTACGCGGCGGTGCGCCGACCGACCCGGGTGGTCGCCTGATGACGGCCCCCACGGTGTTGGAGGCGCACCTGGCCGACCTGGCGGTGGCGCTGCCGGCGTACCGGCGGGCGGCGACCCGGCTGGCCGGGTGGGGCGAGGAGTTGGCGGCCACGCTGGCCGGCGGCGGCCGGCTGCTGGTCGCCGGCAATGGCGGCAGCGCCGCCGAGGCCCAGCACCTGACCGCCGAGCTGGTCGGGAAGCTGCGGCACGACCGGCAGCCGCTGTCCGCGTTGGCGTTGCACGCCGAGACCAGCGCGCTCACCGCGATCGGCAACGACTACGGCTACGACGAGGTCTTCGCCCGGCAGGTACGCGCCCACGGCCGTCCCGGGGACATCCTGCTGCTGCTGTCCACCAGCGGGACCAGCGGCAACCTGCTGGCCGCCGCCGTCGCCGGCCGGGCCGCCGGGCTGCGCTGCTGGGCGATGACCGGCCCGACCCCCAACCCGCTCGCCGACGCCTGCCACGACGTGCTGGCCGTCGCCGCCCCGGACGGCCAGATCGTCCAGGAGCTGCACCTGGTGTCGGTGCACGTGCTCTGCGAGCACGTCGACCGGGCGCTGTCGACGCCGGCGGCCGACCCGGCCGGCCGGGAGACCCCGGTCGGCGTGGAGGTGGTGCTCGACGGCGCGGAACGGGAGGCGGCATGAGCGGACCGGTGGTGGTGGTCGGCGACGTCCTGCTCGACCGGGACGTCGAGGGGGTGGTGAACCGGCTCTGCCCGGACTCCCCGGTGCCCGTGCTGGACGAGACCGCGCACGTCGACCGGCCCGGCGGCGCGGGCCTCGCCGCGCTGTTCGTCGCCGCCCAGGGGGTCGAGGTGGCCCTGGTGACCGCGCTGGCCGACGACGCGGCCGGCGCCCGGATCAGCAGTCTGCTGACCGCCGCCGGGGTGCAGGTGCACGCCCTGCCGCTGGCCGGCGCGACCCCGGAGAAGATCCGGTTGCACGCCCGGGGCCGGGTGCTGCTCCGGCACGACCGGGGTGGGGTGGCCGGGGCGCCGGGCGAGCCGGGCGAGGCGGTGCTGCGGCTGTTCGGGCAGGCGTCCGCGGTGCTGGTCAGCGACTACGGCCGGGGGGTGGCCCGGCAGCCGGCGCTGCGCGCCGCCCTGGCGGCCACGGCCGCCCCGGTGGTCTGGGATCCGCATCCGCGTGGCCCGGCCGCCGTGCCCGGCGCGCGCCTGGTCACCCCGAACGAGACGGAGGCCCGCGAGTTGGCGGAGGTCCCGCCGGGGCCGTCCCGGCTGGCCACTGCCGCGCGCGGCGCGCAGGGGCTCCGCCACCGGTGGCAGGTGGGCGCGGTGGCGGTGACGCTGGGCGGCGACGGCGCGCTGCTCTGCCACGCCGGCTCGACCCCGCTGGTGGTGCCGGCCCCCACCAGCGCGGAGGGGGACACCTGCGGGGCCGGGGACCGGTTCGCCGCGACCGCCGTGACCGCCCTGGCCCGGGGCGCGCTGGTGTCCGAGGCGGTGCAGGAGGCGGTGGCGGAGGCCTCGGCGTACGTGGCGGCCGGGGGCGTGGCCGGGGTGCTGCCGGCCCGACCGGAGCCGCCGGCCCCGACCGCCTTCACCGGCGACGGGGACCGGATCGGCGCGGCGGCCGTCGGCGCCCTCGTCGGCGCGGTCCGGGCGGCCGGTGGCACCGTCGTGGCCACCGGTGGCTGCTTCGACCTGCTGCACGCCGGACACGTCGCCACCCTCCAGGCCGCCCGACGGTTGGGTGACTGCCTGGTGGTCTGCGTCAACTCCGACGCCAGCGTCGCCGGGCTCAAGGGGCCGCGCCGGCCGGTCGTGCCGCAGGGCGACCGCAGCCGGGTCCTCGCCGCGCTCGGCTGTGTCGACGCGGTGCTGGTCTTCGACGAGCCGACCCCGCACGCCGCGCTGTCCTGGCTCCGGCCGGACGTCTGGGTCAAGGGCGGCGACTACGCCACCGGCGCCGGCGACCCTCCGGTGCTGCCGGAGGCCGAGATCCTGCGCCGCTGGGGCGGGCACACCGTGGTCGTGCCGTACCTGGCCGGCCGTTCCACCACCGACCTGATCGCCGTGGCCGGCGCCGACGGCGACCGGGGCCGCGACCGGGCGTCCGCCGTGCCGACCGGGGGCGTCGGCCCGACCGGCCGGCGCCGGGAAGGAGCACGATGAGCAGCGGTTCCCTCACCGAGGGGTCGACGGTCCTGGTCACCGGCGGCGCCAGCGGTCTCGGCGCGGCGGTGGTCGCCGCGGTGGCGCGGGCCGGGGGCCGGCCGGTGGTGCTCGACCGGCAGGCGCCCGGCGACGGCGTGCCCTGGATCGAGTGCGACCTGGCCGACACCCGGGCCGCCGAGGCGGCCACCCGGGAGCTGGCCGAGCGGTCCGGCGGGCTGGACGCGGTGGTCACCGCCGCCGGCGTGGACGTGCCCGGCCGGCTCGCCGACGTGCCCGGCGAGACCTGGGAGCGGGTCGTCACCGTCGACCTGCTGGCCACCGCCGCGGTGATCCGGGCCGCCCTGCCGTTCCTGGTCGCCGCCCGGGGCACGGTGGTCACCGTCGCGTCCACGCTGGGCGTCAAGGCGGTCGGCGACGCCACCGCGTACTGTGCGGCGAAGTTCGGCGTGGTGGGGTTCACCCGGGCCCTCGCGGCGGAGCTGGCCGGCGCGGTGGGGGTGACCCTGCTCATCCCGGGCGGCATGCGCACCGCCTTCTTCGACGACCGCGACACGCGTTACCGGCCGGGACCGGACGCCGCCCTCAACGAGCCCGCCGACGTGGCCGCCGCCGTGCTGTTCGCGCTCGGCCAGCCGGCCGGATGCGCGGTACGCGAGCTGGTCGTCTGCGCCGAGCAGGAGACCTCGTACCCGTGATCCTGGTGCTGCGCGCGCTCGGCGTGGGCGACCTCGCCACCGCCGTGCCCGCGCTGCGCGCGCTGCGCGCCGCGTACCCGGACCGGGAGCTGGCGCTGGCCGCGCCCGGCTGGCTGACCCCGCTGGCGGAGCTGGTCGGCGGGATCGACCGGGTGCTGCCCACCGACGGCCTGACCGCCCTCGACGTGGGCCGGCCCCCGGAGCTGGCGGTCAACCTGCACGGTCGCGGTCCGCGCTCGCACCACCTGCTGGCCGCCACCGCCCCGGGCCGGTTGCTCGCCTTCCGCTGCCCCGCCGCCGGGCACCGGGACGGCCCGGAGTGGGACGACCGCGAGCACGAGGTGCGCCGCTGGTGCCGGTTGCTGAGCTGGCACGACCTGCCGGCCGACCCGGGCGACCTGGCCCTGGCCCGACCCGCGCCGCAACGGATCCCGGTCGGCGTCACCGTCGTGCATCCCGGCACGAAGGTCCCGGCGAAGCGCTGGTCGCCGAGCCGGTTCGCGGCCGTCGCCGGCCGTCTGGCCCGGCGGGGACACCGGATGGTGGTGACCGGCTCGCCGGTGGAGCGGGCGGTCGCCGAGCAGGTGGCCCGCCGGGCCGGTCTGCCGCCGGCGGCGGTGCTCGCCGGCCGGACCGGGCTGGCCGAGCTGGCCGCGCTGGTCGCGCACGCCCGGCTGGTGATCAGCGGGGACACCGGCGTCGCCCACCTGGCCACCGGCTACGGCACCCCGTCGGTGGTGCTGTTCGGGCCGGTGCCGCCGGCCCGCTGGGGGCCGCCCGCCGACCGCCCCCGGCATCGGGCGCTGTGGGCCGGCCCGGCCACCGACGCCGGGCCGGGTCACCCCGCCTGGGACGGGGTGGGAGCGCATCCGAGCATGGCGGCGCTCCCCGTCGACCGGGTGCTGGCGGCGGTGGAGGAGGCGGAACGGGCGGTGCGGAGCAGCGGTGCGGTTACGGCGTAGCGACCCGGGCCGGCCCGGGTACGGGCGTCGCCGACGGGGGCGGGGCTGGGAGTTCCTCGACCCCTCCGGCGCGACGGTACGCGACCCGGACCAGGTGACCCGGCTGCGGGAGCTGGTGATCCCGCCGGCCTGGCGGGACGTGTGGATCTCGCCGTACCCGAACGGGCACATCCAGGCGACCGGCGTCGACGCGGCCGGCCGCAAGCAGTACCTCTACCACCCGGTGTGGCGGGAGAAGCGGGACGAGGCGAAGTTCGACCACATGCTGGAGGTGGCCCGCCGCCTGCCCACGCTGCGTGACCGGGTGGAGCGGGACCTGACCGACCGGGGGCTGTGCCGGGAGCGGGTGCTCGCCACCGTCGCCCGGCTGCTGGACATGGGCATGTTCCGGGTCGGCAGCGACCAGTACGCGGCCGGCGACGACCCGACCTTCGGGGTGGCCACCCTGCGCCCCGAGCACGCCCGCGCGCGGGGCGGATGCGTGGTGCTGGAGTTTCCGGCCAAGGGCGGCGTCGAGCAGGTCCGCCGGATCGAGGACCCGGAGCTGTGCCAGGTGCTGCGCAACCTGCGCCAGCGGCGGCGCGCCGCGGACCGCCTCTTCGGCTACTGGGACGGGCGGGCCTGGCGGGAGGTGCGCAGCGACGAGGTCAACGACTACCTGCGGGAGGCCAGCGGCGGGGAGATGACCGCCAAGGACTTCCGTACCTGGCACGCCACGGTGCTGGCCGCCGTCGAGCTGGCCGCCGCGGGGGAGCAGCGTGGCGTCACCGCGCGGCGCAGGGCGGTCGCGGCGGTCATGCGGGAGGTCGCCGAGCTGCTCGGCAACACCCCCACGGTGGCCCGGACGTCCTACGTGGACCCCCGGGTGGTGGACCTCTACCACGACGGGGTACGCGTGGCGGTGGGCCCGGACACGACCCGGTCGGAAGCCGAGCGGGCGGTGCTGGACCTGCTGACGGACGCCTGACCGGCCCCGCCACCGGCGTCCGGACGGACGGGGGCGGGGCCGGGGTTCGGCCCGGCGTCGCGGGCCGGACCGGACGGCGGAGCACG
The DNA here is from genome assembly GCF_027497255.1 of Micromonospora sp. WMMD882. Taxonomy (NCBI): domain Bacteria; kingdom Bacillati; phylum Actinomycetota; class Actinomycetes; order Micromonosporales; family Micromonosporaceae; genus Micromonospora; species Micromonospora sp. WMMD882. The sequence continues at coordinate 2,239,608 of NZ_CP114903.1, read as the reverse complement.
CGCCACGGCTTGGGCGCACGTCACGCGCCCGCGTGACGCTGCCGCAACCCCCGTTGCCCGCGGAGCCCCTCCCCGCCACCGGTCGTCGCCCGGCTGGTCAGCCGGTCAGAGGCCAGTATGCCGGCGGGTCGTTGCCCGTCGGTGCCACCGGGTTGACGTTGCGTGCCAACTCCTCCGCCCGGCGGTACGACTGCGGGCTCATTCCGTACGCGGCCCGGAAGGCCCGGCTGAAGTGCGTCTTGTCGGTGAAGCCCCAGCGCCAGCCGATCGCCTGCACGGCCCGGTCGCGCAGCCGCGGGTCGGCCAGGTCCCGGCGGCAGCGTTCCAGCCGGTGGCGTCTGATCATCCGGGCGACGGTCTCCTCCTCGCCGGCGAACAGTCGGTGCAGCGAGCGCAGCGAGATGTGGTGGGCGTCGGCGACCGTCTGCGGGGTCAACGAGGCGTCCCCGAGGTGCCGCTCGACGAAGGCCCGCACCTGCACGAGCAGCGTCTGCTGCCGCACGTCGACCGGCAGGGCGGCCTCGGTGTCGAGGTGCCGGGCCAGCAGGGACGAGACCAGGTCGAGGGTGATCCGGCTCAGCCGGGGCGCCTCGGACGCGTCGTACTGCTCCGGATACGTGGTGATGTGCCGCATGTGCTGGGCGAGCAGCGCGCCCATCCCCTCCGCGCCCGGGAGCTGCGACGCGGTGAGTCTGTCCAGCTTGTTCGACGGGATCGGCAGCAGCTCCCGGGGCAGCACGACGGTCAGCGAGGCCGCCGGTGTCCGGCCGTCGTCCGGCCCGGTGTGCATCAACTGGTGCGGACGCCGGTAGTCGAGCAGCGTGAAGTTGGCGTTGCGCAACGAGGTGTCCCGGCGCAGCGCGCTGATCCAGCTCGTCCCGGACAGCGGCAGGGCGAGCTGGAAGACGTCCGGATCGTCCCGCCGGATCATCCGGGAGGTGCGCCGGCCGGTCAGCGACTGGTAGCGGAAGTAGGTCAGCCGCAGCCCGGCCAGGTCGACGAAGCGGGCGAAGGCCTGGAAGTCGGCGGCGTGCTCGCTGCTCATCGCCACCGGCGCGGTGGCCCGGGCGGTGATGTCGAGCCAGAACGGGAACCGGTCGGCGGGCGGCAGGTGCCCGGTGTCCACGCTCTCGGTCGGCAGCATGTCACCACCCGCTTCCTGATCGCCCTCGACTCGTCCCATTGTCGACGACGGCACCGACACCCCGGACGTGACGCGGTGCGCGCGACGCCGAGGCCGGCCGGCCGGGCCCACCCGGCGGGTCAGTCGTCGAGCACCTGGGAGAGGCGGTCCCGGAACCGGCGCTCGGAGTCGCTGACCACGTCCCCGCCGATGCCGAGGATGCCGCCGGTCGAGGCCGCCCCCACCACCTGGTCGGCGATCTCCACCAGCCAGTGCCGGTACGCCCCGGCCTGCCCCTCGTCCACCCGGCCGGCGAGCAGCGCGGCGGCCTGCCCGGCCCGGGCGAGGACGTCGTCGATGAGGGCCTGCGGATCCGCCGGGGCGATCACCGGCAGCTCCTCGCCGGCCTCCGGGTCGCCCACCCGGGAGACGATCTCCCCGGCCACGGCGGCGACCAGCGGGCTGGCCGACTCCCGGCCGGCCGCGATGGTCTCCAGCCCGGCCGCGTTCTCCGCCCGGGTGCGTCGGGCGCCGTCGGACTCGGCCGCGCTCGCCGCGGTCAGGACCGACTGGGGCAGGCCGACCAGCAGCCCCCACTCCTCGTCGGAGAACCCGAACCCGGTGTACGCCGGCTGCTCGATCACGACAACGCCCCTCTCGTGTGGTCCAACAGGTACGACGACGCCGCGCCGTTGTCCGGCGCGCCGTCGGGCGGACCGGCCGGGGTTCAGGCTAGACCAGCGTCAGCAACGCCTGTCCACTCACCACCGGCACGGACAACGTCTTGTACCCGACGTCGTCGAACAGAACCGTCATCCGGTCCTCCTCGTAGCCCAGCACCATGCCGGCTCCCCACTCGGGATGCTGGACCTGGCTGTGCACCGGGAAGGGCGCGTCGCCGTCGGTCGGGTCGGCGGTGACGCTGGTGCCGGCGTGGCAGTTGTCGCAGTGCCCGCAGACCTCGGTCATCTGCTCCCCGAAGTACGCCAGCAGCGCCTGCCCCCGGCAGCCGGTGGTCTCGGCGAAGGCACGCATCATGTCGGTACGGGACCGGGTCACCGTCTGCTGCCGTTCCGCCTCGGTGTGGGCCGCCCGGGCGGCGTCGCGCGGCTGCGGAGCGTACCGGGGGACGCCGATCCGCTGGCGGCCCCGGGGCTCGGCGGCGCCCACCTGTTCCAGCAGGGCGAGGTACTGGCCGAGTTTGCGCGGCCCCAGCCCGGTCAGCTCCCGGAGCTGCCGCCGGCTGGCCGGTTTGGCGCGCAGCAGCGCGGCCAGCTCGTGCAACTGCCGCTCGTCGGGGAGGCCGCCGCTGAAGTAGCGTTGCAGGCCGACGTCCTCGGCCCGCCAGAGCAGCAGCACCCGGGCCGGCTCGCCGTCGCGGCCGGCGCGGCCGATCTCCTGGAAGTAGCTGTCCGGCGAGTCCGGCAGGGCCATGTGCGCCACCCAGGCGATGTTGGGCTTGTCGATGCCCATCCCGAACGCCGAGGTCGCCACCATGATCGGCACCTGGTCGGCGAGGAACGCCCGGTGCAGCTCGCCCCGGGCGCCGGAGGGCATGCCACCGTGGTAGAACTGCGCCGGGAAACCCGCCCCGGTGAGCCGCTCGGCCAGCTCCTCCGCCGACCGGCGGGTGGGCACGTAGATGATGCCCGGCCGGGTCTCGTCCCGCAGCAGCCCGACCAGCCGCCGCCAGCGGTAGTCCTCGGTGGGGCAGTGCGCGACCTCGAGGAACAGGTTGGGCCGGTCCAGCCCGGAGAGCACCAGCTCCGGGTCACGCAGCCGCAGCCGGGCGACGATGTCGTCCCGCACCGGCGGCGACGCGGTCGCGGTCAACGCCACCACCGGGGGACGGCCGATGCCCTCGATCAGGTGGCCCAGGGCCAGGTAGTCGGGGCGGAAGTCGTGCCCCCAGGCGGAGATGCAGTGCGCCTCGTCGATCGCCACCAGGGCCGGCTCCAGCGCGCGGACCTCGGCCAGCCGGTCCGGGTTGGTCAACTGCTCCGGGGTGATGAAGAGGAACTCCGCCCGACCGGCCCGCACCTCCGCCAGTGCCTCGGCCTGCTGGGCGGGGCTCTCGTCGGAGCTGATCCGCACCGCGCGCAGCTCCGGGCGTCGCCGCTCGTGCAGGGACTCGATCTGGTCGTGCTGGAGGGCGAGCAGCGGGGAGATCACCACGGTGCAACCCGGGATGAGGCTCGCCGGGATCTGGTAGATGGCGGACTTGCCCGCGCCGGTGGGCAGGACCACCAGCGCGTCGCGTCGCTTCATCACCGCCCGCATCGCGGCGAGCTGGTTGGGCCGCAGCTCGTCCCAGCCGAAGAGGTCGCGCGCCGCGCGCCGCAGGATCGTGGTGTCCGAGGATCGTGTCATCGGTGGCCGTGGTTACCCGGCCGGTCCGCGCCCCAAACCGGACGTCGGCGGCGGTCGCGTCGGCGCGGGGCGTCAGCGCAGCCGGGGCAGGACCTCGCGCTGGTACAGGTCGAACAGCCCCTGCCAGTGCGGGCCGGTGTTGGCCACGTACACCTCGTCGAAGCCGGCCCTGGCGTACTCCTCGATCTTCGCCAGGTGCGCGTCGGCGTCCCGGCCGCAGACGAACGCCTGCCGTACCGTCTCCGGCGCGACGAGCTGGGCGGCCTGCTCGAAGTGTCGTGGTGAGGGGAGCACCTGGGACAGCTCGCCCGGCACCCCGGCGTTCGGCCACCGCTCGTACGCGATCCGCGCGGCCTCCTCCTCAGTGTCGGCGTACGCGGCCTTGAAGCCGGCCTGGCACGGCTTGTCGCCGCCCCCGCCGTCGCGGAACCGGCGCACCAGGTCCGCGTCGGGCGAGATGTTGACGTACCCGTCGCCGATCCGGGCGGCCAGGTCGACGGCCTTCGGGCCGAACCCGGAGACGTAGACCGCCGGCGGCGTCTGCGGCAGCGTGTAGATCCGGGCCTGCTCCACCGTGTAGTGCCGGCCCCGGTGGTTGACGAAACCACCCGCCCAGAGCTTCCGCATCACGTCGACGGCCTCCTCCAGCATCTCCAGCCGGACGTCCGCGCCCGGCCAGGCGTCGCCGAAGATGTGCTCGTTGAGGGCCTCCCCGGAGCCGACGCCGAGCACGAACCGGCCGGAGTGCAGCACCGCGCTGGTCGCCACCGCCTGGGCGAGCACCGCCGGGTGGATCCGGACGGTGGGGCAGGTGACGGCGGTGGTCACCGGCAGTTGGCAGACCTGGCTCAGCGCGCCGATCACCGACCAGACGAACGGGCTCTGCCCCTGGGCGTCCACCCACGGGTGGTAGTGGTCGGAGATCCACAGCGCCTCGAACCCGGCCTGTTCCGCGCCACGGGCCTGCGCCACCAGCTCGGCCGGGGTGAACTCCTCACTGGACAGGAAGTAACCGATCTTCACGTCTCTCCTCCTCGCGGCGCGTCACCGGCCGACCGTCTGCGACCGGATCCCTCCGCGGTACCCCGCGGACGCCGCCGCACACCGATCCCGTCGCGGCCCGCGGGCCGACGGGGTGGTCGGAGTCGGGCGGGGTCAGCGGAACATGGCGCGGATGGCGGCGACCAGGAACACCGCGCCGACGACGAGACCGATGACGCGGACGGCGGGGATCTCGTGCCAACTGACCTCGTCAGCGGCGAGCAGGAGGGTCCAGGCATGCACCCTGGCACTGTCGCACGCCGTTCGCGCCGCCGCCACGGTCGACCGTTCCGCCACTCTCAGTAATAGAAAGGTTTATTGACTATTACCCGGGACGATGTGACCATTGGTCGGCACCGCAGACGGCAGGGGAGTCCGTCGCCGGGACACCGAGGAGTACGGGCAGGCATGAGCGCACCGATGGGGAATCTGACCGGTCTGGCCGCCGCCGTCCTGCAACCCGGTTTCGTCGGCACCACCCCGCCCGAGTGGGTCTGCCGGTGGCTCGGCGAAGGGCTGGGCGGCGTCGTGCTGTTCGCCCGCAACGTCGTCGACCCCGGCCAGGTGACCGCGCTCACCGCCGCGCTGCGCGCCGAGCGTCCCGACATCGTCGTCGCCATCGACGAGGAGGGCGGCGACGTCACCCGGATCGAGTCCGGTCCCGGCAGCTCCCGCCCCGGCAACCTGGCCCTCGGCGCGGTCGACGACCCGTACCTCACCGAGGAGGTCGCCCGCGACCTGGGCGCGGAGCTGGCGGCCGTCGGCGTCACCCTCGACTACGCTCCGGACGCCGACGTCAACTCCAACCCCGACAACCCGGTGATCGGCGTACGGTCGTTCGGCGCGGACCCCGGGCTGGTCGCCCGGCACACCGCCGCCTGGGTGCGCGGGCTACAGGCCGGCGGGGTGGCCGCCTGCGCGAAACACTTCCCCGGCCACGGCGACACCCGGGTCGACTCGCACCACGACCTGCCCCGGATCACCGCCGACCGGGCCCGGCTGGACGCGGGCGAGCTGGTGCCGTTCCGGGCGGCCATCGCCGCCGGGGCGCAGGCGGTGATGACCGGGCACCTGCTGGTCCCCGCCCTCGACCCGGCGCTGCCGGCCACCCTGAGCCGGGCGGTGCTGACCGACCTGCTCCGGGGTGAGCTGGGATTCCAGGGGGTGGTGGTCACCGACGCGGTGGAGATGCGCGCGGTCGCCGGCCCGTACGGCCTGACCGGCGCGGCGGTGCGCGCGCTGGCCGCCGGGGCGGACGCCATCTGCGTCGGCGGGGAGCACGCCGACGAGGCGACCACCCGCCGGCTGCGGGACGCCATCGTGGCCGCGGTGGTCGCCGGCGAGCTGCCCGAGGAACGCCTCGCCGAGGCCGCCAAGCGGGTCGGTCAGCTCGCCGCCTGGACGGTCACCGCCCGGGCGGGCCGCCCCCGGCACACCGGCGGCAACGGGGTCGGGCTGACCGCCGCCCGGCGGGCCCTGCGGGTCACCGCCGCGGACGCCGACGCGTCGCCGCTGCCGCTGACCGGCCCGGTCCACGTGGTCGAGTTCGCCCCGCCGCGCAACATCGCCATCGGCGCGGAGACCCCCTGGGGGCTCGGCGAGCCGCTGGCCGACCTGCTCCCCGGCACCACCACCGTCCGGTACGCCGAGACGGACCTGCCCGCCGACCCGGTCGCCGGGGCGGCCGACCGCCGGCTCGTGCTGGTGGTCCGGGACCTGCACCGCCACCGGTGGATGCGGACGGCGGTGGCGCGGGCGCTGGCCGCCCGCCCGGACGCGGTGGTGGTGGAGCTGGGCCTGCCCGTGCTGGTCACCGGCCGGGTGCACGTGGCCACCCACGGCGCGAGCATGGCCGGCGCGCGGGCCGCCGCCGAGCTCCTCACCGGCACGTCGATCGGCGTGCACGACGCCCGGGTGCGTTGTTGAGCCGCCCCGCAGCGGCGGCAGCGGGGCCCCGTGGGGCTGCCCGGCGGCAGCCCCACGGGAACGCTCACCGCCTGGTGGGCGTCAGCCTGATCAGCTCCCAGCCGCCCTCCGGCACGCCGTCGTTCGGGTCGGTGCGCAGGTTCATCGGGTTGGCCATCCCGAGGTACAGGGTCGAGCCGTCCGACACCATGGTGCGGAAACCGTAGTTGAGATAGTTGCCCATCCCCTTCGTGTCGACCGCGGTGGCCGGGCGCAGGCTCGACTCGAACATGTACAGGTCACCGCCGTACAGCGCCGGGTCGATGGTGATCGGGTCCAGGTCGTCGCTCAGCCCCCGGGCCGCGTTGGCGAAGCCCATCGCCTGCGCGGCCTGGGGCAGCAGGTCCTTCGCCAGGTAGCTCCAGTCCATCGTGCCGACGAACAGCCGCCCGCCGGACACCTCCATGGTCCAGGTGTAGTTGGTGTAGATGTTGCCGAACCCGATGTGCCCGTAGCGGGGGCGGTACCCGGTGGAGGTCCACTTCCAGGCGCCCGCGCCGTCGTTCGCCGCCGCGTCGTACGCCGGCAGCCTCGCCTCCCCGTACAGCAGCTCGATGTTCTCCAGGGCGGTGCCGAACCGCTTGCCCCGGAAGATGCTCACCGCGCGCTGGGAGTTCTCCAGCGTGGCCCGCGCCGTGACCTCGTCGGCCGGCGGGTACGCCTCGGCCACCATGCTCGTCGACTTCATCGGGACGTGCATTGTCCCCCAGTAGAGGTAGCCCTCGAAGGAGTAGAGCGCGCCGAGGCCGTACGAGCTGGCGATGATCGGGTCCGGCTCGTAGGTCTGGGCGCTCCAGACCTGCTGCCACGACCCGAGGTCGGCGGGCGTCAGGCCGGGGTCGCCGTCGCTCAGCCGTGGGCTCATCCAGACGCCCGCGATGGCCGGGTTGACCTCGGCGGCCGGCAGGACGCCGATCCGGCCGAGCAGCGAGCGGACGCCGGCGCGGCCCGACGATCCGGCGGCGAGCGACCCGGCGCCGACGGCCGACCAGGTGCTGACGAAGATCCGCCCGTCGTGCACCGTCAGGTCGGCGACCTGGGCCGGCAGTTGGCCGACCTCGATGAACTTGAACGGGTCCGTGCGGTCCCCGGCCCACCGCAGCATGTAGCCGCCGTCGCGGCCGTTCGCGCCGACCCCCACGCCCGCGTAGAGGGCGTCGTCCGCCACCAGGAAATGGCGGATGTTGCCGTACTTGGCGAAGTTCGCCGAGCCGAGGTAATCACCGGTGACGGTGTCGAACGCGAACATGTTAACCGTCTGCCCGAGCGCCGGTCCGGCGAGCAGGACGACGCCCTGGTGTGTGCCGCCGGCCCGCAGCCCCAGCGTCCTCTTCAGGCGGGAGGCGTCGTCGGCGGAAGCGCTCGTTATGACGCTCGTCTTTTCGGTCTGCACCCCGGAGGCCAGGTCGTAGAGGTACACCCGGGGTTGCCGGTGATCACCCACATTGGTGGGCATGGTCGGATTTTGTTTGACGATCTGACTGTCCGCGAACTCGCACACGTAGTCGTCGTTCTGGCGGGGCACGGGCCGGGAGAGCGTCGAGCCGGTGACAATGCAGTTCACGTTCGCCCCGGTGCCGAACCACAGACGGTTCTCCGCCTTGGCCAGCGACCACACGTAGGCCTGGTTGACCTTGGCCTGCCCCTGCTCACAGGGAGGGCCGGCCGGGTAGGGCTGCCCGACGCCGGCGAAACACTCGTCCGGCACGGCCTTCGCGAGCAACTCGTGCTTGAAGGTCGTCGGACCGGGCAGGAGCCCCGCCGTGGCCGGGGACGGCAGGGCGGCAAGAACCGGCAGGACGCCGAGGGCGACGGCAGAGAAGAGCCGCCATCTGGACATTCTGGGCCGATGCATCAATGTCCCTTCAATCAAGGTGATACGTTCACAGACAATGCGTCGACGATTACCCAGACCACTTGGAGCGGCACCGTGAGTAATGGCGAAACCGCTGCGTCGGGGTTTGTGGCAAAGGTCTGCCGCGTTGTCAGACCGCATAGGTGACAGAAATCCGACAGGACGATTCCAGTGGATGGCTGAACCGATTTCCGGCACCCACAGCGTACCGGCGGAAACTGTTTCTGTCAGCCGCCGTCCTAAACCGGCGGCAGCCCTGCCCCGGTAATTGTTTCCGGCGGGTGACGCCTGATTCGTCCCGGCCATCGAAGCGCGGGACGGGCCCGCCGTCGCGCCCGCCCTGACGGCCGGACCGGGACGGCGACCCGTTCGGCGGCGGGAAACGCCCCTGCGATGTCAGGGGGTGGGTCTAACGTCCGGGAGGACGCGACCACTCGGCGAAGGAGCCCGGCGATGACCTCCCGACTCAACCCGTACCTCACGTTCGACGGCAACGCCCGCGAGGCCATGGAGTTCTACCGGTCCGTGTTCGGCGGCCAGCTCCAGATCAGCACGTTCGGCGAGTACGGCACCACCGAGCCCGACCTGGCGGAGAAGGTCATGCACGCGATGCTCACCACCGACCGGGGCTACGTCCTGATGGCCTCCGACACCGCGCCGGGCATGTCGTACCGGCCGGGCGACACCATCACCTGCAGCCTCAGCGGCGGTGAGGGCGAAGGGCTCGAAGAGGTCTGGGCGGAGCTGTCCGCCGGTGGCGCCGTCGTCATGCCGTTCGAGAAGCAGATGTGGGGCGACCTGTACGGCGCGTGCGTGGACCGGTTCGGCGTCCCGTGGATGGTCAACGTCACCCAGCCGAGCTGACCGACGACGGGGCGGGAAGGCGGGCCGCCCCGCCCCGGGGCCGGGCCGGGGTCCCGGCGGTCAGGCGGCGACCAGGTCGGCGTACTCGGGGTGCTGGTCGACGAACGCGGCCATGAACGGGCACTGCGGCACCACCCGGGCCCCGCGCCGGCGCACCTCGTCCAGGACGCCGCGGATCAGCGCCCCGCCGACCCCGCGACCCTGGAACCCCGGGTCGACCTCGGTGTGCGTGAAGACCAGCACGTCCGGCCCCTGCTGCCGGTACGCGGTGAACCCGGCCAGCGCGTCGTCGACCAGGATCTCGAAGCGACGCCGGGCGGGGTTGTCGTCGATCAGGTAGCTCACCGGCTCATTCTCCGCTCACCGCCGGGCCAGCCGGCCCAGTTCGGCAAGCAACCGGTCCACCTCGTCGTCGGTGTTGTAGTGGTAGACGCTCGCCCGGACGGCGCCGCCGCGCGCACGCAGCCCGACGGCGGTGAAGTACTCGTAGGCGTAGTAGTCGCCGTGGGACAGGCAGATCCCGGCCGCGCCGAGCGCCGTGGCGACCTCCGCCGGGTCGAGCCCGTCCAGCCGGAACGACACCGTCGGGCTGCGCCGGGCCGGCGCCGGCAGCACGGTCACCCCGGGCAGCGTGGCCAGCCCGCCGAGCAGTCGGTCGAAGACCTTCTCCTCGTGCGCCCGCGCGGCGGTCAGCCCGGCCCGCAACCGCTGCCGCCGGTCGCCCCGGGCGTCCGGGTCCAGGCCGGCCAGGTGGTCCACGGCGGCGGTCACCCCGGCCAGCAGCGGGAAGCTCGGCGTGCCGTGCTCGAACCGTTCCGGCACCGTGTCGGCCGCCGGCCGCAGCTTGTCCGGACGCAGCCCGGCCCAGCGCTGCGGGGCGGCGACCAGCGCCGCCAGGTGCGGGCCCGACCACTTGTAGGCGCTGGTGACGAAGAAGTCCGCGCCGAGCGCCGGCACGTCGGTCGGCCCGTGCGGGACGGCGTGCACCCCGTCCACGCAGACCAGCGCCCCGACCCCGTGCGCCAGCTTGACGATCGCGGGCACGTCCGGCTCGGTGCCGACGGCGTTGCTGGCGGCGGTCACCGCGACCAGCCGGGTCCGCTCGGTCAGCAGGTCGGCGTACTGCCCGACGGGCAGCTCCCCGGTCGCCGGGTCGAACTCGGCCCAGCGCACGGTGGCGCCGGCCCGTTCGGCCGCCTGCACCCACGGCCGGACGTTCGCGTCGTGGTCCAACCGGGACACCACCACCTCGTCGCCGGGCCGCCAGGCCGCGCCCAGCGTCCGGGCCAGGGTGTACGTCAGCGCGGTGGCGCTCGGCCCGAGCACCACCCCGGCGGGCTCGACGCCCAGCAGGTCGGCCACCGCCGAACGGGCTGCGGCGACGATCTCCAGGGAGCGCCGGCCGGGACCGGACGCCGGACTGCGGTTGCCGATGCCGGCCCGCATCGCGTCGGCGACGGCGTCGACCACCGTGGCGGCGGTCTGGGTGCCGGCGGCACCGTCGAAGTGCAGGTGACCCTCGGCGAGCGCCGGGTAGCCGGCCCGGATCCGGGTGATGTCGAACGGCATGCCCGGACCCTAGCGCGGTCACCCCCGGCAGCGCCGTGGCGCAGGTCTCCGTTCCGACGGACCGTCGCTCGGGGCATGATCGTCCCGTGTCCGGGTCGCCCGCGTCTCGTACCCTTGGACCCGTGACGAACCGACGCGCCACCGCCCCCGCCCCTGCCCGTCGCGCCGCCGGCCTGCCCCCCGCCCCTGCCCGTCGCGCCGCGGGCCTGCTCGCCGCCCTCGCCCTCGGCGTGGCCGTGCTCGCCGGGTGCAGCTCGGAGGGCGCCTCCACCGACTGCGGCCTGGACGCCTGCACGGTCACCTTCGACCGGGGCGTGGAGGCCAGCGCCAACATCCTCGGCGTCGAGGCCAGGCTGATCGGCGCCCAGGGTGACCAGGCCACCATCGAGGTGGCCGGCGAGCAGCTCACCCTCACCACCGGCCAGCAGGCCGCCGAGGTCGGCGGGTTCGCGGTCACGTTGGACAGCGTCACCGACAACGAGATCAAGGTCCGGGTGGCGCGCAACGCGGGCGGCTGACCCCACCGGCCCGGCGCATCCGGGCAGCTCGTCCGACGTGCGGTGGCCGGTGGACCGACGTTTGAGAAGCAAGCCGATCGGTGAATGTGCCGGCATGTCTCTCACCCACAGCGCCCAGGCCACCGCGTCGCGCACCGCCAACAGCAAATGGCTGGAGAAGCTCGCCCGGATCGGCTTCATCGGTTACGGCATCGTCCACCTGCTCTTCGCCTGGCTGGCCCTGCAGATCGCCTTCGGCGGCTCCTCGACGGAGGGTGACCAGGCCGGCGCCATGCGTACCCTGGCCGACCAGCCGATGGGTAGGTTCGTCCTGGTGGCCACCGCCGTCGGTCTGCTCGCCATGGCGATCTGGCAGGCCCTGGAGGCCGCCGTCGGGCACCAGGCCGAGCGCGGCAAGGAACGGGTCATGGAGCGGGTCGCCTCCGCCGGCCGTGCCGTCGTCTACCTTTACTTCGCCTGGACGGCCTGGAAGGTCTTCTCCGACGCCGGCTCCAACAGCGCCAACCAGCAGGAGGCGCTCACCGGTGAGTTGATGACCTCCACCGGCGGTCGCTGGCTGGTCGGGCTGGCCGGCCTCGGGCTCGCCGCCATCGGCGTCGGGCTGGTGGTCTACGGGGTGATCAAGCGCTTCGAGAAGCACCTCAAGACCAACGAGATGGACGCGAGGACCCGCAAGCTGACCCGTCGGCTCGGCGTCGCCGGCTACGCCGCCAAGGGCTCGGTGTACGCCATCGCGGGCCTGCTGATCATCGTCGCCGCGGTCAACTACGACCCGGAGAAGGCGCGCGGTCTGGACGCCGCCCTGCGTACCCTGCGTGACCAGCCGTACGGGCCGTACCTGCTGGCGCTGATGGCGCTCGGCTTCGCCGCCTTCGGCCTGTACTGCTTCCTCCAGTCCCGCTACCGCAAGGTCTGACCCTGGTCGGTTGGCCGGTCGCCGGGCACTATTGGGCCTTTGTGACAGATGGTCCGTTGCCCGGTGAGGGGGAGAAGAAGCAGTGCAGAGCTACCTCTGGACGATCGCCGCCGCGCTCGGCGCGGCGGTGATCGCCCTGTTGCTGGTCGAGGTGATCCACCGGTCCACCCGTCGGCTCGGTCGCCGCTCGTTGCTGATGTGCGAGCTGACCGAGCACGCGCACCGGCCGTTCCAGGTCGCGGCGACCGTGCTCGCCGTCCAGTTCGGCATCCGGTTCAGCACCGGCTACGCGGTGGGCGAGCAGTGGCGGCAGGTGGTGCTCCACCTGCTGGTCCTCTGCGTGGTCGCCAGCGCCGCCTGGATGGTGGCCGCGCTGCTGGTGGTCAGCGAGGACGTCGCCCTGGCCCGGTTCCGGGTGGACGTGCCGGACAACCGGCACGCCCGACGGGTACGCACCCAGGTGGTGATGCTGCGCCGGCTCACCATCGCGGTGATCGTGGTACTCGCCCTCGGCGTGATGCTGATGACCTTCCCCAGCGTGCGGGGCATCGGCGCCGGCGTGCTGACCAGCGCCGGCGTGGTCGGCGTGGTCGCCGCCCTGGCCGCGCAGAGCCTGCTCGGCAACGTCTTCGCCGGCCTCCAGCTCGCGTTCAGCGACGCGGTGCGCCTCGACGACGTGGTGGTCGTGGAGGGGGAGTGGGGCCGGATCGAGGAGCTGACCCTCAGCTACGTGGTGGTCCAGATCTGGGACGATCGTCGGCTGATCCTGCCGACCTCGTACTTCACCAGCACGCCGTTCCAGAACTGGACCCGGACCCAGGCGGCGGTGCTCGGCACCGCCGAGTTCGACGTGGACTGGGCGGTGCCGGTCCAGGCCATGCGGGAGGAGCTGCGCCGGCTGGTCGAGGGCACGGAGCTGTGGGACGGACGGGTCTGCGTGCTCCAGGTGACCGACGCGACCGGCGGGAACGTCCGGATCCGGGCCCTGGTCAGCGCGGCCAACGCGGGAAACCTGTGGGACCTGCGCTGCCTGGTCCGGGAGCACCTGGTCGGCTGGGTCCGCGAACAGCGGCCGACGGCCATGCCCCGGGTCCGTACGGAGCTGGGCGACGCCAGCAGCAACCTGCCCTGGCAGTGGGTCCAGCCCCGCCGTCCGGCCCGCCGGGCGGCCGACGGGGCCCTGCCCGACGACGCCCGCCTCTTCGGCGGCAGCGACGACGGCGACGCCCGCAGCGAGGCCTTCGTCGGGCCGGACGAGTCGGACGCCACCGGCCGGGAGCCGGGCGCGCCGGCACCGGACGCCGGCGGCCGGAAGCCGGTCCCGTCGGCCCCGGCGGCAGGCCGCGCCGACCCGGCCGATGAGGCAGGTCCGCCCGTCCCCGTTCCGGCCCGCGGCGACGCGGCGCCGTCGCGCGCCGACGGTCGTCGCTGACTCCGGCGTCCCACGTGTCCTGCGGGGGTGGGGCGACGTTGGGTTTGAACGGGTGGTTTGTGGGGACGCCGCACGGCGTGGGCCGGTTCGACTGGTCGCTCCGCGCAGGATTGAGTTTCCACGACTCAGGGCATACAGCGCGGTGATGAAGAAAGGAGGACAGCATGGCTGACGTCGCGAACCCCAGTCCCAGTACGTCCCGGGCCCGCAACGAGCCGTCCACCGCCGAGCTGGTGCAGCGCGCGACCGAGCAGGTGTCCCGCCTCGTCCGGGACGAGCTGGCGCTGGCCCGTGCGGAGCTGACCGAGAAGGGCAAGCACGCCGGCATCGGGGTCGGTCTCTTCGGTGGTGGTGGGGTGCTCGCCCTCTACGGGCTCGGCGCGCTGCTGACCGCCGTGGTGCTGCTGCTGGCGCTGGTGATGCCGGCGTGGCTGGCCGCCCTGATCGTGGCCGTGGCGCTCTTCGCGGTCGCCGGGGTCCTCGCGCTGGTCGGCAAGAAGCAGGTCAGCCAGGCGGTCCCACCGATGCCCGAGGCGGCCGTGCGCAGCGTCCGGGCGGACGTCGACACCGTGACCGCCGCGGTCAGGGACAGGGGGCGGGCATGACGAGCAACGGGACCGGTGACGCGGAGGCCCTCCGGGAGGAGATCCGCCGTACCCGGATGGAGTTGGGCGAGACGATGGAGGCGTTGGCCGCCAAGGCCGACGTGAAGGCCCGGTTGCGGGACTCCGCCGAGCAGGCCCGGGAGCGGGTCCGCGAGCAGGCCGGGCAGGCCCGGGAGCGGGTCCGGGAGCAGACCGCGCAGACCGTGGCGCGGGTCCGGGGCCAGGCGGTGTACCAGGCCGGGGCGGCGCGGGTGCACGCGAACGAGACCCGGGCGGCGGTCCGGCGGGATCCGGTGCCGTGGGCGGTGGTCGCGGCCGGCGCGCTGGCGACCGTGGTGGTGTTGCTGATCGTCCGGGGGAGGCGCAGGTGAGCAGGGGTATCAACAAGGCCGCGTACAAGCCCGTCGGGGTGCTGCTCGGGTTGGCCGCCGGCGCGGTCGCCGGGGCGGTGTTCCGGCAGGTCTGGAAGATGACCGCGGGGGACGGGGAAGCGCCGAACGCGACGGACGAGGACCGTGGCTGGGGCGAGGTGCTGGCCGCGGCGGCCCTGCAGGGCGCGATCTTCTCGCTGGTCCGGGCGGCGGTCGACCGGGGCGGCGCGGTGGGGGTGCGTCGGCTGACCGGCCACTGGCCGGACTGACCAGCGGTAACTCTCCATGATCACAGCGTGACCCCCGTCCATGGCCGGACGGGGGTCACGCCACGTCCGCCCGCCCGGTTTTCGGCGTACCTCAGGTCACATGTAGGAGAATTTCGTCGGGTAGGCTGTGCAGAGTTTTTGCGTACGTGGTTTGCTGTTCCCCGCTGTTGAGAGACGGCGTGGGTTGAGAGAAGTCTCCTTCCAGGGGGCCGCCTCAGGCGCCGCTGCTCGAAAACGGCCAACCGGCCGCACGGCGTGCTCGGCCGCCAGTTTTAGAAGGAGATACACATGGCGCAGGGAACCGTGAAGTGGTTCAACGCAGACAAGGGCTTCGGCTTCATCACCGTCGACGGCGGGGGTGCTGACGTGTTCGTCCACTTCTCGGCGATCCAGTCCAGCGGCTACCGCACGCTGGAGGAGAACCAGCGGGTGGAGTTCGAGATCGCTCAGGGCCAGAAGGGCCCGCAGGCGGAGCAGGTCCGACCCATCTGAGCAGCACCGGTCGGCGCACGCCGGCCAGTCGGCCGACCCGGGCTGCCGGGTCCTTCGACGTCAAGCCCCGTGTCCCTCGGGACGCGGGGCTTTTCGCGTCCCCAGGGGACACCCGGGAGCCCGTCCGGTGGGAAGGGCGGCCGCGTACGGGCGGACGCGGAGCCCGACCCGCGTGGCCTGCGGCCGACCCGTTCGCCGTCGCGCGGTCAGCGGCCCGGGCGGCGGGCCCGCATCCCGAGCCAGAACGCCCCGACGCCGGCCAGCACGAGCAGCGGACCGAGCACCGCCCAGATCCGTTGGTCGGTCATCACGCTGCCGGTGACGTACCCCAGCCCCTGCACCGTCCAGACCGCGCCGACCACCACGGCCAGCAGGCCGAGGGTGAGTGGCAGCCATCCCTTCACGGGGTCTCTCCCTTCCAGCGGACGACGGCCGCGCCGGGCCGCGTCCCGTCCGTCGCCGGGGCGGACCGGCTCACCACCGGTCGTGCACCCGGGGGCGGACCAGCTCGTCGTAGACCGTCCGGACCCCGGTCAGCGCGGCGTCGTCCAGCGGCGGCTGACCGGCCGCGGTGGCGTTGCCGGTGGCCTGCGTGACGTCACGGGCGCCGGGGATGACCACGGTCACGCCCGGCTGGTCGATCACCCAGCGCAGCGCGAACTGGGCCATGGCGCGGTCCGGGCCGACCAGCGGCGCGAGCCGGCGGACCGCGGCCAGCCCGAGGTCGAAGTCGACCCCGGAGAACGTCTCGCCGACGTCGAACGCCTCGCCGTGCCGGTTGTAGGCGCGGTGGTCGTCGGGGGCGAAGACGGTCGACTCGTCGTACCGGCCGGAGAGCAGGCCGCTGGCCAACGGCACCCGGGCGATGATCCCGACACCGGCCTCGGCGGCGGCGGGGAGCACCCGGTCGAGAGGCTTGAGTCGCAGCGCGTTGAGGATGATCTGGACGCTGGCCACCCCGGGCCGGGCGATCGCGGCCAGCGCCTGGTCACAGGTCTCGACGCTCACCCCGTAGGCGGCGACCCGGCCGGCGTCGACCAGCCCGTCGAGAGCGTCGTAGACCGCGTCGGCGTGGAAGACCGGCGTCGGCGGGCAGTGCAACTGCACCAGGTCGAGGGTGTCCACGCCGAGGTTGGCGCGGGACCGGTCGGTCCAGGCGCGGAAGTTCTCCGCCGTGTACGCCTCGGGGGTCTGCGGCACCCGCCGACCCATCTTGGTGGCGACCGTCAGCCCGGCGTCGGGCCGGGACTTCAGGAACCGCCCGATGAGCTGCTCGCTGCGGCCGTCGCCGTAGACGTCGGCGGTGTCCAGGAAGGTGACCCCGGAGTCGACGGCGGCGGCCAGCACGGCGAGGGCGTCGGACTCGTCGACCCGACCCCAGTCCGCGCCGAGCTGCCAGGTGCCGAGACCGACCACGCCGACCCGGCGGCCGATCCGGCCGAAGATGCGCTGTTCCATCCGGCCCAGCCTAGTGACCCGGCCGGCGGGCCGCTCGGTGGGTGTAGATTCCCGCAAACCGTACGTACGTTTCGGGGGTGCGTCCATGTGGGACCCGGCCAGTTACCTGCGCTACTCCGACGAGCGGTCCCGACCGTTCCACGACCTGGTGGCCCGGGTGCCGGCCCGGGCCCCACGGACCGTGGTCGACCTGGGCTGCGGGCCCGGTCACCTGACCGCCGGCCTCGCGCTGCGCTGGCCCGACAGCCGGATCACCGGCCTCGACTCGTCCCCCGAGATGGTCGCCCGGGCCGCGACGCTTGCCGCGCCCGTCACCTTCACCGTCGGCGACCTGCACGACTGGCGACCCGGGCCGGACGTCGACGTCGTCGTCACCAGCGCCGTGCTCCAGTGGGCGCCCGGCCACGAGCGGCTGCTCACCCGATGGGCGCGGGAGCTGCCGGCCGGCGCCTGGCTGGCCGTCCAGGTGCCCGGGAACTTCACCGCGCCCTCCCACCGGGCGCTGCGGGAGGTCGCCGGCGCGGGACCGTGGCGGGCCGAGCTGCTGCCGCTGCTGCGGCAGGCCCCGGTACGGGACGCGGCCGGTTACGCCGAGCTGCTGGCCGACGCCGGCTGCGCGGTGGACGCCTGGGAGACTGTCTACGTGCACCTGCTGCCGGCGCCGGCCGACGCCGACCACCCCGTGCTCACCTGGCTGGAGGGCACGGCGTTGCGCCCGATCCGGGCGGTGCTCGACGACCCGACCTGGGCGGTGTTCCGGGCCGCCCTGGGCGACCGGCTCGCCGAGGCGTACCCGGTCCGGCGGGCCCGGGTGAGCTTCCCGTTCCGGCGCGTCTTCTTCGTCGCCCGCACCGCCGCCCGCGCAGAGGAGAACCAGTGACCGACCTGTCCGCCTTCATCGCCGGTCTGCCCAAGGTGGAGCTGCACGTGCACCACGTGGGCTCCGCCTCCCCCCGGATCGTCGCCGAGCTGGCCGCCCGGCACGAGGGCCGCAGCCCGGTGCCGACCGACCCGGCGGCGCTCGCGGCGTACTTCGAGTTCCGCGACTTCGCCCACTTCATCGAGGTCTACCTCAGCGTCGTGGACCTGATCCGGGACGACACCGACGTCTGGCTCCTCACCCACGAGGTGGCCCGGGAGCTCGCCCGCCAGCAGGTCCGGTACGCCGAGCTGACCATCACCCCGTACTCGCACGTGCGGCGGGGCATCCCGGCCCCGGCGTTCTGCGAGGCGATCGAGGACGCCCGCAAGCGGGCCCGGGCGGACTTCGGCGTCGAGCTGGCCTGGTGCTTCGACATCCCCGGGGAGGCCGGGCTGCCCGCCGCCGAGGAGACCCTGCGGATCGCCCTGGGGGAACGGCCGGACGGGCTGGTCAGCTTCGGTCTCGGTGGCCCCGAGATCGGGGTGCCCCGGCCGCAGTTCAAGCCGTACTTCGACCGGGCCCGGGCGGCCGGGCTGCGCTCCGTGCCGCACGCCGGCGAGACCACCGGCCCGCAGACCATCTGGGACGCGCTGCGTGACCTGGGCGCCGAACGGATCGGGCACGGCACCTCCGCCGCGCAGGACCCGGAGCTGCTCGCCCATCTCGCCGAGCGGCGCATCCCGCTGGAGGTCTGCCCCACCTCCAACCTGCGGACCCGGGCGGTGACCAGCCTCGCGGAGCACCCGCTGCGGCAGTTCGTCGACGCGGGGGTGCCGGTCACCATCAACTCCGACGACCCGCCGATGTTCGGCACCACGCTGGACGGCGAGTACGCCGTCGCCGCCGGCCTGCTCGACCTGGACGCGGCCGGGGTCGCCGACCTGGCCCGGGCGGGAGTGCGCGCCGCCTTCCTGGCCGAGCCGGAGAAGCGGCGACTCGTGGCCGAGATCGACGCCTACCTGACCGCCGCGACGCGCTGAGCCTGACCGCCGCGGCCGTGGGCTCGCCGGTCGGCGGGACGCGGAGGGGAAGAGAGACGCGCGACGGGGGGCAGGTGTGGGGGGACCGGACCCCCGCCGCGCGTACGGCTCCACCGGCCGTGGGAAGGGTCCCGGGGCGTGGGCCGGTGGAACATGATGGGTTCGCGTCTCTGATCCTGCCAGCGCGGCGGCGTCCCGCGTAGATCGTTAAGGTGGATCTAAGAAAGACCTGCGCCGCCGGAAAGCGAACGGGGTTCAGTCCCCCTCCGGGCGGGGGCGGTACCACGGGCGACGGCTCCCGGCGTCCCGTTCCCGGGCCAGCCGGCCGACCAGCCCGAACCGGTTGACCTGGCGGGGTGTCGCCTCCGGGTCGGCCAGCAGCATCACCACGCTGGCCCCGCCCAGCCCGGCCCGGTCGATGCTCACCGAGCCGTTGGCCTGGAGCGCGACCCGGCGGGCGATGTCCAGCCCGAGGCCGGTGGAGCCCTGGTCGCTGGCGCCCCGACGCAACGCCCGGTCCGGGTTGGCGATGCCCGGCCCGGCGTCGTCGATCCGGACCGCCACGTACCCGTCGCGCCGGGAGACCGCCACCTCGAACGCGGTGCCCTGCGGGGTGTAGCGGAACACGTTGCCGATCACCGCGTCCAGCGCCGCCGCCAACTCGGCCCGGGGGACCGGCACCGGAATCCGTACGTGCGCCCCGAGCACCCGGTGCGGCCGGTGCTGGTCGCCGGCGAGCGCCGCCCAGAACACCATCCGGTCCCGCACCACCTCGCTCACGTCGCACATCGCCGGGCCGGTGTCCTGGGCGACCGCCTTGCGGGTGGTCTTGATCAGCACGTCGACCTCGCCCTCCAGGGTGGCGATGGCCTGCCTGATCCGCCGGATGCTCCGGCGCCGGTCCAGCTCGTCCTCGCTGAACGAGCCGACGCTGGTGTCGTCGGAGTCCAGGGACTCGGCGTCCAGCCGCAGCACGGTCAGCGGGGTGCGCAACCGGTGCGACAGGTCGGCGACCAGCTCCCGTTCGTCGGTACGGGAGACGACCAGCCGGTCCGCCATCCGGTTGAAGGCGTACCCGACCTCGGCCAGCTCCCGTGGGCCGGTGGGCTCGACGCGTACCTCCAGGTCGCCGTCGCCGACCGCGAGCGCCGCCCGGACCAGCCCGCGGGCCGCGTCGGCCGCGCGGGCCGCGACCCGGTCGACCACGATCACCGAGGCGGCCACCAGCGCCACGGCCACCCCGCCGAGCAGCAGCCAGGTACGCGGGCCACCGCCGGTGCCGGCCGTCGGCACGAACACCTCGACCACCGCGACCTGGTCACCCAGGACCACCGGGTCGAGCCGGGCCAGCCCGTCGGGCACCTCGACCACCAGCGACCGGCGTTCGGCGCCGGCCCGGGCCACGTCCGCCTGCGCGGCCCGCCCGCCCGGATCACCCCCGAGCCCGTGTACGACCGGACGGGTCGCCGGGTCGCCGCCGGTGGCCTCCACCGCCCGGCCGACCACCGCCACGTCGGTGCTCACCGCGAGGGTGCCGGTGACCAGGGCGGCCCGCCGGGCCGCGTCGGCCAGCGCCTCGTCCCGGGCCTGGTCGTTCAGGGTCGACCCGAGGGGCACCAGGAACGCCGCCGCCACCAGGGCGGTCATGCCGGCGACCAGCAGCGCCAGCCGCGCCCTCAGTCCGGGGCCACCAGCCGGAACCCCACCCCCCGCACGGTGCGCAGGTAGCGCGGCTTCGCCGCGGACTCGCCCATTTTGCGGCGTAGCCAGTACAGGTGCACGTCGATGGTCTGATCCTCGCCGACCGACGGCTGACGCCATACTTCCTCCAGGAGCTCCCGCCGGGACACTACCCGCCCGGGCCGGGCCGCCAGATAGGCCAGCAGGTCGAACTCCTTGCGGGTCAACGCCAGCGGCTCGCCGTCGAGGTGGGCGCTGCGCTCACCCACGTCCACCCGCAGTCCGCCCACGGTGTGCACGACCGGCTGGACGCTGCGGCTGGCCCGGCCGGCGCGGCGCAGCACCGTGGTGATCCGCGCGTCGAGGTGCGCGCCGGTGAACGGCTTGACCATGTAGTCGTCCGCGCCGGCCCGTAGCAGCTTGACCACGGACTGCTCGTCGTCGCGGGCGGTGGCGATGATGATCGGGACGTCGGTGATGCCGCGCAGCATGCGCAGCGCGTCCGAGCCGTCCAGGTCGGGCAGGCCGAGGTCGAGCACGACCAGGTCGGGGGTCTCCGCGGCGACCCGCCGCAACGCCTCCAGGGCCGTGCCGACCGCGTGCACGGCGTGCCCCCGGTCGGTCAGGGAGCGCAGCATCGCGCCGCGGACGACGTGGTCGTCTTCGACCAGGAGCACGGTGGCCACCCTGAGACCGTACTGCCCCTGGCAAGCGGGTCGCGCGTCGTCCTCGCCCCGGCGGCTCCGCCGGGTCGTCGTCCGCGGCACGGCGGGCCTCCGGCCGACGCGAGGTGGGAAACCTGCGCCGGCCGGAGGCCCGCCGTCGACGAGCCTCAGGTCACCGGGCCGGGGTCACCGGGCCGGGTGGCTCAGAACTGCGCGAAGAACCGCCACACCTCGCCCTTGGTCCAGGTGCGGGCGCCGCTGTCCCCGCCGCCGTCCACGTGGCCGGGGGTGTGACCGCCGTCGAAGGCGGCCCACTGCACCGGGTAGCCGGCCCGGCAGCCAGAGTAGGCGGTGGTGATGTGGGTCCGGCTGCCGGCGGCCGGCTCGCGGGGGCTCTGCGGGGTGCAGCCGTTGTTGGCGACGAACCGGTCCCGCAGCGACCGACCGGTGGAGATGTTGTCCGAGATGCCGTGGATGCCGAAGTACGCGACCGGCTGGGTGCCGCCGCTGCACCCGCTGATCGCCCCGGGCGCGCCGTAGACGGCGACGCCCCGGAAGACCGTGGGACGGGCGCAGGCCAGTGCGTAGCTCATGGAGCCGCCGTAGCTGAAGCCGAGGGCGAAGCGCTGCGCCGGGTTCACGCAGAGGTCGTTCTCGATCCGGCTGAGCATCGCGTCGACGAAGGTGACGTCCTCGCCGCCGGAGTTGCCCCAGCCGGCGTTGAGGCCCTGCGGCGCGACCAGGATCGCGGTGTTGTTCGACTGCTCCTGCATCCCGTAGTAGGACCAGGCCGCGCCGTCGGCCCCACCGGAGGAGACGTCGTTGGCGGAGCCGCCCAGCCAGTGGAACGCGAACATCAGCCGGTACGGGGTGGCGTTGCTGTAGTTGGCCGGGATCCGCAGGTTGAAGCTGCGGGTCTTGCCGTTGCTGGTGACCGTGTGGGTGCCGTTGGACAGCGTGGGGACCTTGCCGCAGCCGGCGGTCCCCGACCCCGGCGGCGGGGTGGTCGGCGGCGCAGTGGTGGGCGGCGGGGTGCCGCCGTTGACCCGGACGAGCTGCCACTGCTGGTTCGCGCCGTTGGCGTCGGAGTACTGCACGACGTTGCCGCCGTCCGCGGTGGAGGCGCCCTGCACCTCCACCACCTTGTTGCTGTTGCGGTTGACCAGGCGGACGTGCCCGCCGTCGGAGTCGGCCAGCCGGAACTGCTGGTTGGCGCCGTTGTGGTCGGCCCACTGGATGATCGCGGTCCCGTCGGCGGTCGACGCGTTGAACACGTCGAGGACCTTGCCGGAGTGCCGGGACTTGACCCGGTAGTAGCCGCCGCCGGAGTCCACGAACTGCCACTGCTGGTTGGCCCCGTTGTTGCGGGTCCACTGGCTGATCCGGCCGCCGTCGCTGGTCGACTGGCCGTAGACGTCGAGGGCCTTGCCGCTGTTGCGGTTGACCAGGACGTACCAGGCGTTGGTGTCCACCGTCGCCGCCGCGGCGGGCGCCGCGGCCACCGCGACGAGCGTGCCGGCCGTGACGAGCGCCGCCGCCCCGGCGGCCACCCCCGCCCGCCAGCGGCGTCGTGCTGGTGAGGCGGGACGAGCCGCACCGATGGCATTCATGATCCGCTCCTTCGATGGGGGGTCACGCGCGGTCGGTGACGAGGCGCGCGGCCCGGCCGTGGGTGTGCCGGCGGCCGGTGGTGGCGTCAGCACGGGAGGTGTCTGTCGGCCGCGGCCCCGGGTCGGGGGCGCGCGTGAACGCCCCCTCCGCGTGCCCAGGCGGATCAGGGTCGGCTCGCACAGACTGCGGCGCGTCGTCTGGCTCCCGGAAACCGCGCCCGCGAGGCGAGGTTAACGCTCACAAACGTCATACGTCAAATGACATGAGTCGATCCCTCTCGGCTGGTGACGGCGGCCCGACGACCGGAGACGGCCGGGCGGGCACGTTCACATGAGCCCGACCGGCCCGGTCGCGGTGACTGTCGGGTCAGGGGCGGTCGCCGGGACTGTCGGGGCCGGAACGGACGTGGTGACCGTCGGGTCGGGGTCGGCCGGTCCTTCCGGCAGCAGGCGACGCCAGCGGGCGCCCAGCCAGCCACCCAGCACGCCGAAGCCCACTCCGGCCAGCAGCCCGGCGGCGAGCAGCCCGTTCGAGCCGGTCCCGGCCGGCGTCGCCGTCGTGGCTTCGTCCCGTCCCGTCGGCGTGCCGGCCGTTCCGCCGGGCCCGGCCGCGCCGACGGGTCCGGCCGTTCCGGCTGTTCCGTGACGGCCGGCCGATCCGTGACCGCCGGCTGTTCCGGCGGCGCCCGGTGACCGGCCGGCGTCGGCGGCGGGACGCAGCGCCAGGGTGGGGGCGGGCCCGGTCGGCGCGCCGTCGGCCGAGCCGCCCCAGCGGGCCACCGTGCCGTCGGCGTAGGTCTGGCGCACCTCGAAGACGAGCCGGTCGGCGGCCGGCAGCGGCCCCATGGACAACGCCAGCCGGACCGGCCCGGCGCTGCCGCCCGCCGCCCGGGTCCAGGTGACCGCCGAGGTGACCGTGCCGACCCGGACGCCGTGCGCGCCGGCGACCGGGCGGTCCAGCGTGCGGTAGCTGATCCGGGGCGCCCAGTCGGGCACGGACATCGGGTGCACCTCGGCGATGGGCACGTCCGTCGGCAACCGGATCTCGACCTCGCGGGTGGGCACGCCGGGGCGCTCCCCGGTCACCACGAACTCCAACCTGACCGCGTCGCCCTGCCGTGCCTCGGTGGGCACGGTCCGTACCTCGGCCGCGGCGACTCCCGGCAACCAGAGCGCGCCGACCAGTCCCGCGGTCACCAGCCCCGCCCACCTCGCCGCCACCGCCCGGCGGCGCGGGCCGGGTCGTCCCGTCGCGCACCGGCGTCGCCGTCGTCCGGTCGTCCACCACCGCGTGCGCGGCGACCGCCCCGGTCCCGACTCCCCGGCGACGCTGCCGGACCGTCGTCCGTCGTCCCCGGTGGCCGGGTCGCCGCCGGTCGCCGACGGTCGCAGGTCGTCCCTGACGGGCATTCACGTCCCCTCTCGCGTCCGTGGGACGGCGGCTTTGGCCCGTCGCCCGCACGGAGTAGTTCGGGTCAACGCGGCCGAAGGTTCAACGCGGCCGAAGGTTGAACGGCGGCCCCAGGTTGAACGGCGGCCGCAGGTTCCACACGGCGAAGGGGTTCGACGCGGCCGAAGGGCGACCGGGGCGGAACGTCGACCGGGCCCAAGGGTGCCCTCCCTTTCCTCGTTGCGCAGACCGATAGCATCGGAGGGGCCGTACCTCGGCCGTCACCGTGAGTTTCTGGAGGAGTCATCGTGTCCGCACCCCGTACCCCCGCAGTGGCCGACCCCGTCGTCGTCGCCGCCGGGACGACGGCGGCCGACGCGGTGGCGGCGGCCGGGCTGCCCGCGAACGGGCCGAAGGCGATCGTGGTGGTCCGTGACCCGCAGGGGCAGCTCCGCGACCTGGACTGGACCCCCGTCGAGGACACCGAGGTCGAGCCGGTGAGCCTCGACTCGCCGGACGGGCTGAACGTGCTGCGGCACTCGACCGCGCACGTGCTCGCCCAGGCGGCGCAGGACGTCTTCGCGGACGCCAAGCTCGGCATCGGCCCGCCGATCGAGAACGGTTTCTACTACGACTTCGACGTGGACAAGCCGTTCCAGCCGGACGATCTGGCCCGGCTGGAGAAGCGGATGCAGGAGATCGTCAAGTCGGGGCAGCGGTTCCGGCGGCGACGCTTCGACAGCCTGGAGCAGGCGAAGGCGGAGCTGGCCGACGAGCCGTACAAGCTGGAGTTGATCGACGTCAAGGGCGAGGGGCTGGACTCCTCCGAGGTGATGGAGGTCGGCGGCGGCGAGCTGACCATCTACGACAACCTGGCCGCGAACGAGGACACCGTCTGCTGGTCGGACCTGTGCCGGGGCCCGCACCTGCCGAACACCCGGCTGATCGGGGCGTTCAAGCTGATGCGCTCGGCCGCCGCGTACTGGCGGGGCAGCGAGAAGAACCCCCAGCTCCAGCGGGTGTACGGCACCGCGTGGCCGACCCGGGACGAGCTGAAGGCGTACCTGAAGCTGCTGGAGGAGGCCGCCCGCCGCGACCACCGCAAGCTCGGCGTCGACCTGGACCTGTTCAGCTTCCCCGACGAGTTGGGCTCCGGTCTGGCGGTCTTCCACCCCAAGGGCGGGATCATCCGCCGGGAGATGGAGAACTACTCGCGGATCAAGCACGAGCAGGCCGGGTACGCGTTCGTCAACACCCCGCACATCACCAAGGGTCACCTGTACGAGGTGTCCGGGCACCTGGACTGGTACGCCGACGGGATGTTCCCGCCCATGGAGGTCGAGGGCGCGAACTACTACCTCAAGCCGATGAACTGCCCGATGCACGATCTGATCTTCCGGTCGCGTGGCCGCTCCTACCGGGAGCTGCCGCTGCGGATGTTCGAGTTCGGCACGGTCTACCGGTACGAGAAGTCCGGTGTGGTGCACGGGCTGACCCGGGTGCGTGGCATGACCCAGGACGACGCGCACATCTTCTGCACCGAGGAGCAGATGGCCGGCGAGCTGAAGTCGCTGCTCGCCTTCGTGCTGGAGCTGCTGCGCGACTACGGGCTGGACGACTTCTACCTGGAGCTGTCCACCCGCAACCCGGAGAAGTCGGTGGGCACCGACGAGAACTGGGAGCGGGCCACCGAGGCGCTTCGGTCGGCCGCCGGGGAGTCCGGGCTGCACCTGGTGCCCGACCCGGGTGGCGCGGCCTTCTACGGGCCGAAGATCTCCGTGCAGGCCAAGGACGCCATCGGCCGGACCTGGCAGATGTCCACCATCCAGGTCGACTTCAACCTGCCGGAGCGGTTCGGGCTGGAGTACCAGGCCGCTGACGGCACCCGGCAACGGCCGGTGATGATCCACCGGGCGTTGTTCGGCTCGATCGAGCGGTTCTTCGGCGTGCTCACCGAGCACTACGCGGGCGCGTTCCCGGCGTGGCTGTCGCCGGTGCAGGTGGTCGGCATCCCGATCCGCGAGGACCACACCGACTACCTGCGCGGTTTCGTCGGCACGCTGCGCGCCGAGGGGATCCGCGCCCAGGTGGACGCCGGTGACGACCGGATGCAGAAGAAGATCCGTACCGCGCAGCAGCAGAAGATTCCGTTCATGGTGATCGCCGGGGACGACGACGTCGCCGCCGGCACGGTCTCCTTCCGCTACCGGGACGGGTCGCAGCGCAACGGGGTGCCGCTGGCCGAGGCGGTCGCCCACGTCACCGAGGTGGTCCGCGCCCGGACCAACGCCGGCCCGTCGGCCGCCTGACCGACCACGATAGCGGGCCCCCGTCACGGCGGGGGCCCGCTGTCGTGGTCGCGGTCAGATCCCGCAGCTCGGGGCGGACCAGGAGCGGCTCGGGGTGTTGCCCAGGTGGACGTGGTCGTCGTGGCCCGGGTAGCCGGGGCCGAGGATGTTGGTGAAGCCGTGGTTGCGCGCCTGCTGGGCGAACGCGCAGAACGAGTGCACGCCGACCAGGTCGACGCCGTCGCCGTAGAGGTGCCGGCTGTTGGACGCCCCGCCGACCGCGCTGTTGCAGGAGTAGCTGCGGAAGCCGCTGCTGATGTTGATCGACTTGCTGCCCATGGCGCGCCGCATCGCCTGGAGTTTCCACATGGACACCAGCGCGTTGAACCGGGCGCTGCTCGCCGAGACCGCCCCGCCGGACCAGTCGCCGTTGCACCGGTTCCATTCGGCGTAGCTGAAGTTGACCGGGGTGCAGTCATTGTCCTGGAGGGCGTAGAGCTGGTTGAACGTCTGCGGGCCGGCGATGCCGTCGGCGGAGAGCCCGTACGCCTGCTGGAAGCGGATCAGCGCGGACCGGGTGGCCGGGCCGAACGCCCCGTCGAGGGCGATGACCGCGCCGTAGCCGGGGTAGCCGGAGATCCGGATCTGGAGCTGGCGGACGTCCTCACCGGTCATCCCGGAGGAGAGGGCGCGGCCCCAGGTGTAGCAGCCGTCGGCGTGCGCGGCGCTGCCGGTCGCGGTCACCCCGACCAGGGTGGCGACGGCGGCCAGGGCGCAGGCGGTCAGTGCCCGGCCGAGACGGCGGAGCACGGCGGTACGTCGGTTCACGGTCCACTCCCATCGAAACTCATCGTTCTTTGGGAAGGAGTTTCATCGATCACCTTAGATGCGTCAATATCCTTCGTGTTAAATCCGTTCCGCCCGACGTCCGACGGTCGCCGCCGGCCCGCCGTCGTCGCCTCCGCCCACTGGTCGCAGGATGGGCCGGGCCGCCACACGCTGGGTCGAGATCCGGTCGAGACCGTAGGATCGGTCGCGTGACAGGGGCGCAGCGGCACGCGGACGACGGCATGGCCGACAGCCTGGAGCGGCTCTGGACACCGCACCGGATGACCTACATCTCCGGCGAGGACCGCCCCGAGGGCGGCTACGAACGGCCGGCCGGCTGCCCGTTCTGCCGGGCGCCCGGCCTGCCCGGGGCGGACAGCCTGGTGGTGGCCCGCGGCGAGCACGTCTTCGCGGTGCTCAACCTCTACCCGTACAACCCCGGTCACCTGCTGGTCTGCCCGTACCGGCACGTCGCCGACTACACCGACCTCGACCTGCCGGAGACCACCGAGCTGGCCGCCTTCACCCAGACCGCGATGCGGGTGGTACGGGCGGTCAGCAACGCCCACGGGTTCAACCTCGGCATGAACCAGGGCGGGGCCGCCGGGGCCGGGATCGCCGCCCACCTGCACCAGCACGTGGTTCCCCGGTGGGGCGGCGACGCCAACTTCATGCCGGTGATCGGGCGGACGAAGGTCCTGCCGCAGTTGCTCACCGACACCCGTGACCTGCTCACCAAGGCCTGGCCCACGCCCTGAGCCGGTAGCCCGCCGGGCGCTGCCGCCGGCGCCCGTCCCGCGGAGCGCACGCGAGCGCCGCCCGCGAAGCGCCGACGGATGACAGGATCGAGCGGTGGCAGTGACGACACGGCGGCTCGGCCGCAGCGGCATCGAGGTCAGCGCCCTCGGCATGGGGTGCTGGGCGATCGGCGGCCCGTGGGCGGAGGGCAGCCAGCCACTGGGCTGGGGCCCGGTCGACGACGAGGAGTCCGTCCGGGCGGTCCGCCGCGCGCTGGATCTCGGCGTCACCCTCTTCGACACCGCCGACACCTACGGCGCCGGGCACAGCGAGCGGATCCTCGGCCGGGCGCTGGCCGGGCGGCGCGACGAGGCGGTGCTCGCCACCAAGTGGGGGTACACCTTCGACGAGGCGACCCGCCAGGCCACCGGCCAGGACGCCTCACCGGCGTACCTGCGGCGGGCGGTGGTCGACTCGCTGCGCCGGCTGCGCACCGACCGGATCGACCTCTACCAGCTCCACCTCGCCGACCTGCCGATCCCCCGTGCGCAGGCGCTGCTCGGCACCCTGGAGGAGCTGGTCGCCGAGGGCCTGATCCGGTCGTACGGCTGGAGCACCGATCACCCCGACCGGGCCGCCGCCTACGCGCAGCACGGCCCCGGGCACACCGCCGTCCAGCACAACCTGTCGGTGCTGCGGGACGCCCCGACCATGCTGGCCGTCTGCGACAAGCACGACCTGGCCAGCGTCGACCGGGGTCCGCTGGGGATGGGGCTGCTGACCGGCAAGTACACCGCCGGCTCCACCCTGCCCCGCGACGACGTCCGGGGGGTGACGTCCGGCTGGCTGGACTGGTTCCGGGGCGGCCGTCCCGCCCCCGAGTGGCTACGTCGGGTCGGCGCGGTCCGGGCCGCCCTCACCGCCGACGGGCGCACCCTCGCCCAGGGCGCGCTGGGCTGGCTCTGGGCCCGCAGCGACCGGACGATCCCCATCCCCGGCTGCCGCACCGTCGCCCAGGTGGAGGAGAACGCCGCGGCGCTACGCCGGGGGCCGCTGCCGCCGGAGCAGTTCGCCGAGGTGGAGCGGCAGCTCGCCGCGCTGCGTACCGCAGCCCTCCGGGACGCCGACCGCCCGCACTGGCCGGCCCCCACCCTCCCCGCGGCCCGCCCCTGACCGCCCGCCCGGCGGCGTCACGGCCCGGAGCGGCCGAACGGCCTGCGGATCTTGAGCTCCCGCGCCCGCGCGTCGGCGGACACCGACCACGGGCAGCGGTCAGGGCAGCTCCCAGGGGGCGAGCAGCAGCGGGTCGGCGGGGGCGGAGATCGTGTCGCCGGTCCGCGCGTCGCCCGGCCCGGTGATCCCGCAGAGGTCACCGGCCACGCAGCACGGCGTCTCCCGCAGGGTCGTCCCGAGCAGCCCGTAGACGTGCCCGATCCGGGCGTCGGCGGGCCCGCCCTCGGCCGGGCGGCGGCCGTCCGCCTGGACGGCCTGGCCCGCCCGCAGCGTGCCGGAGAAGACCCGGACCAGCCGGACCCGGCCGGCGTGCCGGTCGACGGTCGTCCCGACCACCTCGGCGACCAGCGGACCGTCCGGGTCGCCGGTCAGCGGCGGCCGGGGCGAGCCGTCCACGCCGGTCACCGCCGGCAGGGCGTGCTCCGGCGACGCCGGGAACGCGGTGGTGAGCACCTCCAGCAGCACGTCGAGCCCGACCCCGGTCGGGGCGCAGACCGGCGTCACCGGGTGGAGGTGCCCCCGGGCGACGGCCTTCTCCAGCTCCTGCACGAGGGTCGCCGGGTCGATCTCCGTACCGTCGAGGTAGCGGTCCATCAGGGTCTCGTCCTCGCTCTCGGCGAGGATCCCCTCGACCAGCTCGTCGCGGGCCTCGCCGATGGCCGGCAGGTGCTGCGGGTCGGGCGACCGGACGGTGGCCGGCGAGCCGGCGGAGTAGTCGAACACCCGACGGCCGATCAGTTCCATCAGCCCGGCCACCGAGACCCCGTCGTCGCCGAGCATCGGCAGGTGCAGCGGGAGCACGTTGTCCCCGAAGACGCGCTGGCAGAGCGCCACCGCCTCGTCGAAGTCGGCCCGGGGGTGGTCCAGCCGGGAGACGACGACCGCCCTCGGCATGTCGACGGCGGCGCACTCCTCCCAGAGCGCGGCGGTGGCCGCGTCCAACCCGTCGACGGCGGAGACCACGAACAGGGCCGCGTCGGCGGCGCGCAGGCCGGCCCGCAGCTCGCCGACGAGATCGGCGTGCCCGGGGGTGTCGAGGAGGTTGACCTTGACCCCGCGGTGGAACAGCGACGCGCAGGTCAGGCTCACCGGGGCGGGGCCGGGATCGCCGAGAGCGCCGTCGCCGGCCGTGCCGTCGCCGGCCGTGCCGGTCCGGGCGGCCGTGCCGCTGGCCGCCAGCAACGCCTCGACCAGCGCGGTCTTGCCGACCCCGGACCGGCCGACCAGCGCCACGTTGCGGATGCCGCCGGGCCCGGTCGCCGCCGGCGGGTCGCCGGCGGCCTGGTGGTCGTTCTGCTGCGCCATCGGGCGCACCTCCCTCGACGGTGGTGTGGTGGCGACCGCCGCGCGACGGGACGACGGCCCGGGCGTGTCCGCGCCGCTATCCTCCGGTGGTCCCCGCCGTGCCGGGCACGGGACGGGCGGACGGGTGAGCTGGCTCACGTTCCCGCCCCGATTCCGGGGCCGTTACCGATTCGACGCGACCCCGGCGGGCGGGTCGGGCCACCGGACGTACCGCCCGTACCGGCCGACCGTTATCGTGGGACCGCCATGGCGAAGATCTTCCAAGTGACGGCCCGAGCGGGCATGACCCGTGTCGTGGAGCCGATCGCCCGTGCCCTGCTCCGTGCCGGCGTCACCCCCAACGCGGTTACCGTCGCGGGCACCGTCGGGGTGCTCGTCGGCGCCCTCGGTTTCGGCGCCCGTGGCCACCTGGTCACCGGCGCCCTCGTCGTGACGGTCTTCGCGTTGACCGACCTGCTCGACGGCACCATGGCCCGGATGAGCGGCGGGTCGACCCGGTTCGGCGCGTTCCTCGACTCCAGCATGGACCGGGTGGCCGACAGCGCGGTCTTCGGCGCGGTCGCCTACTACCTGGCCACCGAGGGGGACCGGGTCGGGGTGGCGGCGGCGCTGGTCTGCCTGGCCACCGGCGGCCTGGTCTCCTACGTGAAGGCCCGCGCCGAGGGGCTCGGTCTGACCTGCAACGTGGGTATCGCCGAGCGGACCGAGCGGTTGCTGATCGTCGGGGTGGGCGGTCTGCTCACCGGGCTCGGGCTGGAGCCGGCCCTGGTGGTGGCGCTCTGGCTGCTCGCCGCCGTCTCGATCTTCACGGTCGGGCAGCGGATGGCGCACGTGTACCGGCAGGCCCAGGAGACCCGGGCGGGCGTGTCGGGGTGACCGGGCCGAGCGGCGCGCCGCCGGAAGACCTCGACGAGCCGGCCCACCTGTCGGACAACGGAGGGCGAACCGGGTGAACCTCACCGAACTCGGCTATGTCGCCGGCTGGCGACTGATCCGGGCGTTGCCCGGGCCGGTCGCCGCGGCGGCCTTCCGCGTCGGCGCCGACCGGGCCCACCGTCGGCGCGGCGCGGGTACCGCCCGCCTCGCCGGCAACCTGCGTCGGGTGGTCGGCCCCGACCTGCCCGAGGCGGAGCTGGACGAGCTGGTGCGCCAGGGCCTGCGCTCGTACGCCCGCTACTGGCTGGAGGCGTTCCGGCTGCCGTCGCGCAGCCGCGCGCAGATCCTGGCCGGGTTCCGGCTGACCCATGGGCAGGACCAGCTCGCCGCCGACGTGGCGACCGGCCGGGGCGCGGTGGTGGCCCTGCCGCACGCCGGCAACTGGGACGCCGCCGGGGCCTGGGTCGCCGCGCAGGGCTGGCCGATCACCACGGTCGCCGAGCGCCTCCGGCCCGAGGCGGTCTACGAGCGTTTCCTCGCCTTCCGGCAGGGCCTCGGCATGGAGATCCTGCCCACCCACGGCGGCCCGCGTCCCGCCTTCGACGTCCTGGTCGACCGGGTGCGCGCCGGGCACGTGGTGCCGTTGCTGGCCGACCGGGACCTCTCCGCCCGCGGCGTGGAGGTCACCTTCTTCGGCGGCCGGACCCGGATGCCGCCCGGCCCGGCCCTGCTCGCCCTGCGCACCGGGGCGCCCCTCTACGTCGCCAGCATGTGGTACGAACCGGACGCCCCGTGCGCGTCCATCGAAGGTCCCCTGGAGCTGCCGGATCCGGCCAGCGGCCCGCTCGACCAGCGGACCCGACTGCTGACCCAGCGGATTGCCGACGGTCTGGCGGCGGGCATCGCCCGGCATCCGGAAGACTGGCACATGTTGCAGCGGATGTGGCTGGACCAGGCCGCCGCCCCGGCGACGCGCCGGCCGTCGGTCCCCTCCGGGCCGGTGTGAGGGCCGGTCCGGCACGGGCGGGGGGCGGGACGGACGGCCGGTGACCGGGCCGGAAGGCGACAAGCGGCGGAGCAGAGCCCCGCGGCAGTGAACGAAAGGCCAACGCTGTGCGGATCGGCATCGTGTGCCCGTACTCCTTCGACGTGCCGGGAGGCGTGCAGAACCACGTGATCGACCTCGCCGAGGCGCTGATCGGCCTCGGGCACGAGGTGAGCGTGCTCGCGCCCGCCGACGAGGACTCGCCGCTGCCGCCGTACGTGGTGCCGGCCGGGCGGGCGGTGCCCCTGCCGTACAACGGCTCGGTCGCCCGGATCGCGTTCGGGCCGGTCTCCACGGCCCGGGTCCGGCGCTGGATCACCCGGGGCGACTTCGACGTGCTGCACGTGCACGAGCCGCTGACGTTGAGCCTGTCGCTGCTGGCGGTGCTCTCCGCCCGGGGGCCGGTGGTCGCCACCTTCCACACCGCGATGACCCGGTCCCGGGCGCTCGCCGCCGCCCAGGGCGTGCTGCAGATCGTGCTGGAACGCATCACCGCCCGGATCGCGGTCAGCGCGCTGGCCCGCAAGGTGCAGGTCGAACACATGGACGGCGGCGCGGTGGAGATCCCCAACGGGGTGACCGTGGCGAAGTTCGCCGGCGTGCCGCCGCTGCCGGGCTGGCCGGGCGCGTGCGGCCCGGGCGACGGCGGCGCCCTCGGTTTCCTCGGCCGGTTCACCGAGCCGCGCAAGGGCTTCCCGGTGCTCCGGGACGCCTTCGTCGAGCTGGCCCGGCAGCGTCCCGGTCTGCGGCTGCTGGTCGCCGGGCCGGGCGAGGCCGACGACCTCTACGGCCGTTTCCCGGCCGACCTGCGGGACCGGGTCACCTTCCTCGGCCTGGTCTCCGAGGAGGACAAGGCGCGCATGCTGCGCAGCGTGCACCTCTACGTGGCGCCGAACACCGGCGGGGAGTCGTTCGGGATGATCCTCACCGAGGCGCTGGCCGCCGGCGCCACCGTGGTGGCCAGCGACCTGGACGCGTTCCGTCGGGTGCTCGACGGCGGGCGGGCCGGCCGGCTGTTCCCCACGAGCGACGCCGGGGCGCTGCGGACCGCCCTGGTCGACCTGCTCGACGATCCGGCGCGCCGGGCCGCGCTGACCGCCTGCGGCGACCAGGTGGTGGCGGGTTACGACTGGCCGGTGGTGGCCCGCCGGGTCCTGGAGGTGTACGCGGCGGCGATCGAGGCCACCGACGGCCGGGTCATCGACCAGGAGTGGGCGGGGCTGGGCTGACCGGCGCGGCGGGGGAGGGGGAGGCCATACGATGCCGGGCATGTGGTGGGTGACGGTCGCGGTCGCGGTGGTCGCGCTGGTGTCGGCGTACCTGTTCTGGACGGCCTCCCGGGTCGAGCGGCTGCACCTGCGGGCGGAGTCGGCCGCCCGGGCCCTCGACGCCCACCTGCTGCGGCGCGCGGCGGCCGCCGCGGTCCTGGCCGAGGAGCGGGACGGCGTGGAGCTGTACGCCGCCGCGCGGATCGCCCTGGACGCGGGCCCGCAGGAGCGGGAGGCCGCGGAGAACGACCTGACCCGGCAGTTGCGCGCGGCTCGGATCGACCCGACCGACCCGGCGGGCGAGGCGGTGGTCGCCGCGAGCCGGCGGCTGGCGTTGGCCCGGCAGGTGCACACCGACCTGGTCCGGGACGCGCTCACCGCCCGCCGCCGGCCACTGGTGCGGATGTTGCGGATGAGTCGCCGGCACGAGCGCCCGCGCTACTTCGACGTGGACGACCCCACCCTGCCCCCGCCCCCCGACTGACCTGCGGCGACGCTGACCGGAGCGGGAAGTTCCCGGGGCCGGCCGGGTGGTGACGACGGACACAGAGCAGGCCACCCGGGACTCGATTGGCTGTCGGTCGGGTGTTGAGCCGGACGTAGCATTTTTCTGACCAGCAGCGTCCCCGACCCGCCGAGGAGCGATCAGCCGTGTCCGAAACCACCACCCAACCCACCACGTCCGTCGTCGGCACCGCCCGCGTCAAGCGCGGCATGGCCGAGATGCTCAAGGGCGGTGTGATCATGGACGTGGTCACCGCCGAGCAGGCCAGGATCGCCGAGGACGCCGGCGCGGTCGCGGTGATGGCCCTGGAGCGGGTGCCGGCCGACATCCGGGCCCAGGGCGGGGTCTCCCGGATGAGCGACCCCGACATGATCGACGGGATCATCAACGCCGTCTCCATCCCGGTGATGGCCAAGGCCCGGATCGGGCACTTCGTCGAGGCGCGGATCCTCCAGTCGCTCGGCGTGGACTACGTCGACGAGTCCGAGGTGCTGACCCCGGCCGACTACGCCAACCACATCGACAAGTGGGCGTTCACCGTCCCGTTCGTCTGCGGCGCGACCAACCTCGGCGAGGCGCTGCGGCGGATCACCGAGGGCGCCGCCATGATCCGCTCCAAGGGTGAGGCCGGCACCGGGGACGTCTCCAACGCCACCACCCACATGCGGAGGATCCGGCAGGAGATCCGCCGGCTCCAGACGCTGCCCACCGACGAGCTGTTCGTCGCGGCCAAGGAGCTGCAGGCCCCGTACGAGCTGGTCAAGGAGGTCGCCGAGAACGGCAGGCTGCCGGTGGTGCTGTTCACCGCCGGCGGCATCGCCACCCCGGCCGACGCCGCGATGATGATGCAGCTCGGCGCGGAGGGCGTCTTCGTCGGCTCCGGCATCTTCAAGTCCGGCAACCCGGCCCAGCGGGCGGCGGCGATCGTCAAGGCCACCACCTTCCACGACGACCCGGACGTGCTGGCCAAGGTCTCCCGGGGCCTGGGCGAGGCGATGGTCGGCATCAACGTCGACGAGATCCCGCAGCCGCACCGGCTGGCCGAGCGGGGCTGGTGAGGCGATGACCGCGCCCACCATCGGCGTGCTGGCGTTGCAGGGGGACGTGCGGGAGCACCTGCACGCCCTCGCCGGCTGCGGCGCGCGGGCCGTCGCGGTGCGTCGGCCGGCGGAGCTGGACGCGGTCGACGCGCTGGTCGTCCCCGGCGGCGAGTCCACCACCATCAGCAAGCTGGTGGACATCTTCGAGGTGCGGGAGCCGATCGACAAGCGGATCGCCGCCGGGATGCCCGTCTACGGCTCCTGCGCCGGCATGATCATGCTGGCCCGGGAGGTGCTCGACGGCCGCCCCGACCAGCGGGGCTTCGACGGGATCGAGATGACGGTACGCCGCAACGCGTTCGGTCGGCAGGTCGACTCCTTCGAGGCGCCGGTGACGCTGGCCGGGGTCGCCGGCGCGCCGTTCCACGCGGTGTTCATCCGCGCGCCGTGGGTCGAGCGGGTCGGCCCCGACGTGGCGGTGCTGGGCGAGGTCACCGAGGGTCCGGGCGCCGGCCGGGTCGTCGCGGTCCGGCAGGGCAACCTGCTGGCCACCTCGTTCCACCCGGAGCTGACCGGTGACCTGCGGCTGCACGCGTACTTCGTCGACCTGGTCCGCTCGGCGACCGGCTGACCCGTCGCCGGCGGTGGCGTGGCGGCGCTCCCCGGGGGCGGGACGCCGCGCCACCGCTGACCCGGCGGGGGCCCGCAGCGTCGGTGGCGGTGTGACACCGACCTGGGCAGGCTCGGTAGGATTGCCGACGCGAGGCGTGGGTCAACAGACGGAGGTACGAGATGTCCGGCCACTCAAAGTGGGCGACCACCAAGCACAAGAAGGCCGTGATCGACGCCAAGCGCGGCAAGATGTTCGCCAAGCTGATCAAGAACGTCGAGGTGGCGGCCCGCACCGGTGGCGGCGACCCGGCCGGTAACCCGACCCTCTACGACGCCATCCAGAAGGCGAAGAAGAACTCCGTCCCCAACGACAACATCGACCGGGCCGTCAAGCGTGGCTCCGGCCTGGAGGCCGGCGGCGCCGACTACCAGACGATCATGTACGAGGGGTACGGCCCGAACGGCGTCGCGCTGCTCATCGAGTGCCTGACCGACAACCGCAACCGCGCCGCGACCGAGGTCCGCACCGCGCTGACCCGCAACGGCGGCTCCTTCGCCGACGCCGGCTCGGTGTCGTACATGTTCTCCCGCAAGGGCGTGGTGATCGTCCCCAAGGCCGGGACCACCGAGGACGACGTGATGATGGCGGTCCTCGACGCCGGGGCCGAGGAGGTCAACGACCTCGGTGAGGCGTTCGAGGTGGTCTCCGAGCCGGGCGACCTGATCGCCGTCCGCACCGCCCTGCAGGACGCCGGCGTCGAGTACGAGTCGGCCGAGTCCGCCCTGATCCCCAGCGTGCACGTGGCGCTGGACGAGGAGGGCGCGCGCAAGATCTTCAAGCTGATCGACGTCCTGGAGGACTGCGACGACGTGCAGAACGTCTTCGCGAACTTCGACGTCTCCGACGAGGTCATGGCCGCCGTCGGCTGATCCGGTCCCGCTCGGGGGCGGTGCTGGGCCGGGTCCCCGGGCGCGGGGCGTACCCTGCCGGGGTGCTCAACCCCGACTACCCGATCCGTACCGAGCGGCTCGACCTGCGGCCGTTCACGGACGACGACCTCGCGGCCCTGCACGCGTACCAGTCCCGCGCCGACGTGGCCCGCTACCTGTACTGGGAGCCGCACGACGAGCGGGCCAGCCGGGAGGCGTTGGCCCGCAAGCAGCGGCGGACGGTCCTGCGGGCCACCGGGGACGCGCTCGACCTGGCCGTGGTGGTCCGCGAGACCGGCCAGGTCGTCGGGGACGTCCTGCTGTTCTGGGTCAGCGCCGAGCACCGCCAGGGCGAGGTCGGGTACGTCTTCCACCCGGACCACGGCGGGCGCGGCTACGCCACCGAGGCGGCCCGGATGATGCTGGAGATCGGTTTCGACGTGCTCGGGCTGCACCGCGTCGTCGGCCGGTTGGACGCCCGCAACACCGCCTCGGCGCGGGTGCTGGAACGTCTGGGCATGCGGCGCGAGGCGCACCTGATCGAGAGCGAGTTCGTCAAGGGCGAGTGGTGCGACGAGCTGCTCTACGCGATGCTCGACCGGGAGTGGCAGGCGCTCCGGCCGGCCTGGTCGTGACCGGGTGCTCCCGGGCGACGGTGGCCCGTCCGCCCGGGAGCCGTCCGGTCAGCCGGGGCGCGGGGCGTCCAGCGCCGGGATGAGCTGCTCCTCCTCGTACGTGAGATGGTTTTCCAGTTCGGCGATCAGCCGGTCCACCTCGGCGAGCAGGGCGGCCGGGGTGGTCCCGGTGTCGGCCACGGCGCGCTGGAGCGTGTCGAGCAGGGCCGCGATCGCCTCGTGCTCGGCGTTCAGCCGGGCCAGGGTCGGAGCGAGCTCCGGCCGGGCGGCCAGCGCCGGGAACATGCCGGTGTCCTCCGCCCGGTGGTGGAAGCCCAACCCCTGGCACACGGTGAGACAGTTGATCCGCAACTGCGCGCCGACCCGTGGGCCGGCCTCGGCGATCTCCCGCCGTACGGTGGCCAGCTCCCGGCGGAACGCGTTGTGCACCAGGCGCAGCGCCGCTCCGAACGACGTGGCGTTCGGTGGGCCGCCCGCGACCTGCCGCAGCGCGACAACCGGCAGGATCCGACTGGTCTTCGCCTGGTAGGCGGCGTACCCGGGTTGGGCCTCGGCGATCCGGGCGAAGATCCGGTCCCGGTCGGCCCCGGTCAGCACGGTCGCCTCGGCCTGGTACGTGAACACCCCGTCCTCGACGGTGACCCGGGGCTGCGCCACCAGGTTGCGGTACCAGTGCGGGTGCCGGTCCGCCCCGCCGGCCGACGCGACCACGAGCAGCCGGTCGTCGGAGTCCGGCAGGTAGCCCAGCGGGGTGGTGTGCGGGCGTCCGGTGTGGACGCCGGTGGTGGTGAGCAGCAGCAGCCGGCCGCCCTCGAACGGGCCACCGACCCGTCCGTCGTTGGCTCGGAACTCCTCGATGATGGCGTCGTTGAAGTGGTTCGGCACGTCCTGTTCCTTCTCGTTCGCGTCAGGGTCCGCCCTGGTACGGCGGCAGGAGTCGCCGGGGGCGTCGGTGTCCCGACGAGCGCGGCGACCAGTGGCGACCACCGGCGGCGGGCGCCCGGGGCGGGCCGTCGGTGGTGGCGGCAGCGAAGGAGAAGGGGAGAGGCGGGCCTCTCGCGGACCCGGCGGTCACGCCAGGGCCGGGATGAACCTCACTCGTGAACGGCTCTCGGCCGACCCGGCAGTCACGTCGAGCACTCTAGCTCATCGGCGGCGCCGCCGGGCCGACCGTCGGGTGTGGACTCAGCAGGCCCGTCCGGCCCGCGACGAGGGGGCGAGGTGCGAGCCCAGACCGGCCTCGAAGTATCCGACGCCGTCGCGGATCGGGTGGTCGCTGAACAGTTCGACCCGGTCGCCGATCCGGACCAGGTACGCCGACCGGCCGGTCACCTCGTCGTGGACCAACGCGCCGCGCGGGCCGTAGATCCGCTCCAGGTCGTCGAAGGTCATGCCGACGCCGGCCCCGGCGGGCGAGGACGGCGGCCGGGTGGCGGTGCCCACGGCCACCAGCCGACCGGCCCGGAAGGTCAGCAGGATCACGCCGGCCCACTGCCCGGTGGCGCCGGCGACGAGCACGTCGCCGCAGCCCGGCGCGACCGAGTCGATCAGACCGGCCGCCGTCAGACCGTCGAGGCTCCGACCGATCCGGTACGGTCCGGCGCCCCGCACGCTCAGCGTCCGGGTGGCCGCGGGGCGGGCCTGGGGTGGGGTGGCCCGGTCGGTCGACGGCCCGGCGGTCGTCGGGCGGGCAGCGGCGGTCGCCGGGGCCGCCCCGGTGAGGGGCGTCAGAGCGGCCGTGACCAGCAGCGCGGTGAGCACGGCGGTTGCCGACCGGGCGCGGCCGGCGGGGTAGCGGAGACGGTTCACGGGAGTTCCTCCTCGCGGTGCGGGTGTCCTTGCTCTGTTCGTCTCCCCGGACGCGGGGCCGGTTCGTCGGATCTCCGACCGTTTCCGCCCCCGTCTGCGGGTCCGTTCGCCCGGCTCGTCGGCGACCGTGGGGCGGCCGGGGCGCGCCGCGCCGGGGTGGCGGGGCGCGCCGCGCCGGGGTGGCGGGGCGCGCCGCGCCGGGGCGGCCGGGGCGACGCCGGCAGCGGCGCGCCGTCTACTGTCGAGCCACCGCCGGGCGGACGTGGCGGGGAGTGGATGGTGGCGCGGTGACCAGCCCGGAGCGGATCGGGCCGTACCGGATCGAGCGGCTGCTCGGCACGGGGTCGTTCGCGACGGTCTGGCTGGGGCACGATCCGCTGCTCGACGCGCCGGTGGCGATCAAGGTGCTGGCCGAGAACTGGCACCACGACCTGCGGGTTCGGGAACGTTTCCTGGACGAGGCCCGGTTGCTGCGTCGGATCGACGACGACCGGCTGGTCCGGGCGCACGGGGTGGGTGAGCTGCCCGACGGCCGGCCGTACGTGGTGCTGTCCCTCGCCGACGGCGGCAGCCTGCGCGACCGGTTGGCGGCCGGCCCGCTGCCCGTGCCGGCCGCCCTGGACCTGCTGGCCGAGATCGCCGCCGGGGTGGCCGTGCTGCACCGGCACGGTGTGGTGCACCGTGACCTGACCCCGGGCAACGTCCTTTTCCGGTCCCACCCGGACGGCGAGCGGGTGCTGGTCGCCGACCTCGGGTTGGCCAAGGCCCTCGCCGCCGCCTCCGGTCTGACCGCGCGGGCCGGCACCCCCGGCTACATGGCCCCCGAGCAGGACGATCCGCTGGCGGTGGTGGACACCCGCGCCGACGTGTACGGGCTGGGGCGGCTCGGTCTCCGGCTGCTCGGCGCCCCCTGTGCCCCGATGACCGACGCCGGCCCTTCGGACGCCGACCAGCCGGTCCGGCCCGACCCGGACGCCGACCAGCCCGGTCGGTCCGGTACGGACGCCGACCAGCCGGGCCGGGTCGGTACGGACGTCGGCGAGCGC
The DNA here is from genome assembly GCF_027497255.1 of Micromonospora sp. WMMD882. Taxonomy (NCBI): domain Bacteria; kingdom Bacillati; phylum Actinomycetota; class Actinomycetes; order Micromonosporales; family Micromonosporaceae; genus Micromonospora; species Micromonospora sp. WMMD882. The sequence goes on along the minus strand of NZ_CP114903.1, from coordinate 2,199,355 downwards.
GGTCGGTCCGGCCCGGACGTCGACGGGGGGCGCGACTGGTCCGGTACGGACGTCGGTGGGTGGGACCGGGGTGGGGACGGCCCGCCACGGCTTCGGGAGGGTGTCCCGTCTGCGGTGGCGGAGGTGCTGCGGCGGGCCACCGCGTACCGGCCGGCCGACCGCTACCCGGACGCCGCCGCCTTCCGCGCGGCCCTGCGGGACGCCGCCCCCACCGCCGGCCGGTCAGACGCCCCGGGCCGCCCCGCCGCCGACGGCCGGATCGCCGACGGCCGGGATGCCAGCGGCCCGGGTGGCGGCGGCCGGGTCGACGGTGGCCTGGCCGACGGTGGCTGGGCCGATGGTGGCTGGGTCGACGCCGGGTGGGAGCCGGAGTGGAAAATCGGCGGCCCGCCGTCGGCGTCTTCCGGCGGGCCGTCGTCGGCCGGGCCGCGTCGGCGTGGGCGGCGCTGGCTCTCGGCCGCCGGAGCCGGGGTCGCGGTGCTGGCGGTGGCCGGCGTCCTGACCGGGGACGCGTCCGCTCTCCGGCCGGACGTCCCGGTCGGGAGCAGCGGGCCGCTCACCGTCGCGTTGCCGCCCGGCTGGCGGGCCGCCGGCAGCGGCTGGGCCGGCCAGTACGGACCGGACGGCGGCCTGGAGCCCGCCCTGGTGGTGTCGCCCGACCCGGACCGGTGGCCGGTGGACCCGACGGTGCCGGGGGCGTTCGTGGGCGTCTCCGCCGCCATCGCCGCCCGGACCACGCCCGACGGCTTCGTCGCGGAACGTCCGCACGCGGACTGCGCCGCCGAGCCGGTGCGGCGCACCCGGCAGGCGGGCGTGGACTGGGTGGTGGCCCGGTACGCGTGCGCCCGGGGCCGACCGGTGATCGTGGAGGCCGCTGGGCTCGGCCCGGACCGTTCCGGTCTGCTCTACGTGCAGGTGACGCCCCCGTCGGGCAGTGACCCCGGCTTCGTGGACCGGCTGCTCGCCGGGGTACGGGCACGCTGACCGCCGGCCGACCGGTGGTCGGCGTGACGGTCAGCGCGCGACCACCGTCACCGTGTGCGTGACGCCGCCCTGCGGGATCCGCACGGCCACCGTCCCGGGCCGGACGAACCGCAGGTCCACCACCCCGGCCTCGTAGTCGTGGGAGACCAGCTCCGCCGGCTCCACGGTCACCTCGCCCGGACCGATGCCGATGATCCGCAGCACGCCGCCGGTGGCGAAGCAGAGCGAGGTGAGCAGGGCCAGCTCGGTCTCGGCCAGCACCAGGTCGTAGCGCACCGCGCCGAGGCAGGCGTCGGGCAGCGCGGTCGGGGACGGGGTCGCCGTCGGGGCGGGCGGGACGGCGGGGGTGGTCGGCGCGGGCGGCCGGGTCGGCGGGGCGGCGACCGACGGGCGGGCCGTGGGCGGCGCGGTGGTGGCCGACGGCGTGGCCTGCGTCGGGCGGACGGGCGGCCCGGACGTGGCGGCCGTCGTCGGCGGATGGACCGGCAACGGCGCGACGGGCACGTCACCGCCGCAGGCCGGCACCGTCCCGACCATGGTCAGGGTCAGCACGACCGCGCCCGTCAGGCCGAGCTGGTGGGCCGTTCCGCGCCCGGTCACCGGCGCTCCCGGTCTGGTCGGGGCTGGCCGGTGAGGCGGGCGCGCACCTGCCGCCGCGCCTCGTGCAGCCGGGACTTGACGGTGCCCTCGGGCAGGTCGAGCAGGTCGGCGATCTCCCGGTAGCCGAGGGTGAGCACGTCCCGCAGCACCACCACCTCGGCGAGCTCGGGGCGGATCGCGTCGAGCGCGTCGAGCAGGTCGAGCCGGGTGCCGGCGACGACGCTGGTCCGGCGCGGGTCGGGCCGCTCCGGCACCGGCAGGCCGCCGGCCTCCAGCAGCCACCGTCGGCGCAGCCCCCGGTACGTCGAGCGGGCCCGGTTCGCGGCCAGCCGGTGCAGCCAGGTGTGGAACGACGACCGGCCCTCGAACCGGCTGATGCCCTGGGCCACCGCGAGCAGCGTGTCCTGGCACGCCTCCTCGGCGTCCTCCCGGTGCGGCAGCAGCCGGGCGCAGAGCCGCAGCGCCTCGGGGCGTACCGCGGCCAGCAGCGCGTCCAACGCCGCCGGGTCGCCCCGCGACGCCGCCGCGGCCAGGTCCTCGGTGCCGTCGGGTAGGGGCATCAGGCCGTCCAGGTTCGCCGGGGGTGTCGGCTCAGGTTACGCGGCCCCCGACCCGGCCCGGTGGCCCGCGTCCGGCACCCGACTGCCGGCGGCCGGCGGCGTGGCCGACGGCGGGGCGTGGCGGTCGGCGGGGCCGGGCCCGGCCGGGGCTAGGCTGGGCCGGCCGCAAGATTCACCACCTGGGGGAGCGCTTCGATGGCCGACTCGTTCGTGCATCTGCACGTGCACACGGAGTACTCGATGCTCGACGGCGCGGCCCGGCTCAAGGATCTCTTCGCCGAGGCGAGCCGGCTGGGCATGCCGGCGGTGGCGATGACCGACCACGGCAACATGCACGGCGCGCACGACTTCTACAAGCAGGCCATGGCCGCCGGGATCACCCCCGTGCTGGGCATCGAGGCGTACGTCGCGCCGGAGTCACGCTTCCACAAGCAGCGGGTCAAGTGGGGGCGGCCGGAGCAGAAGAGCGACGACGTCTCCGGCAGCGGCGGTTACACCCACAAGACCATCTGGGCCCGCAACCGGACCGGCCTGCACAACCTCTTCACGCTCACCTCCAAGGCGTACACCGAGGGGTTCTTCGTGAAGTGGCCCCGGATGGACGCCGAGCTGCTCGCCGAGCACGCCGAGGGGTTGATGGCGACCACCGGCTGCCCGTCCGGCGAGGTGCAGACCCGGCTGCGGCTGGGTCAGGAGGAGCAGGCGCTGGCGGCGGCGGCGAGGTACCAGGACATCTTCGGTCGGGAGAACTACTTCCTGGAGCTGATGGACCACGGTCTGGACATCGAGAAGCGGGTCCGCGACGGGCTGCTGGAGATCGGCCGGAAACTCGACATCCCGCCGGTGGTGACCAACGACTCGCACTACACCCACGAGGCCCAGGCCGAGTCGCACGACGTGCTGCTCTGCGTGCAGACCGGCAGCAACATCGCCGACCCGAACCGGTTCAAGTTCGGCGGCAGCGGCTACTTCATCAAGTCCGCCGAGGAGATGCGCGCCGTCGACGGCTCCGACGTCTGGTTGGAAGGCTGCCGTAACACCCTGCTGGTCGCCGAGAAGGTCGACCCGGCCGGCATGTTCGAGTTCCACAACCTGATGCCCCGGTTCCCGATCCCCGACGGGGAGACCGAGGAGTCCTGGTTCCGTAAGGAGACGTTCAAGGGGCTGGCCCGCCGCTTCCCGAACGGCGTCCCGGAGGGGCACGTCGTGCAGGCCGAGTACGAGCTGGGCGTCATCATCCAGATGGGGTTCCCGTCGTACTTCCTCGTGGTCGCCGACTTCATCCAGTGGGCGAAGAGCCAGGGCATCGCGGTCGGTCCGGGCCGGGGCTCGGCGGCCGGCTCGCTCGTCGCGTACGCGTTGGGCATCACCGACCTGGACCCGATCCCGCACGGGCTGATCTTCGAGCGGTTCCTGAACCCCGAGCGGGTCTCCATGCCGGACGTCGACATCGACTTCGACGAGCGTCGGCGCGGCGAGGTGATCAAGTACGTGACCGACAAGTGGGGCGAGGACAAGGTCGCGCAGATCGCCACCTTCGGCACCATCAAGGCGAAGGCCGCGATCAAGGACTCGGCCCGGGTGCTCGGCTACCCCTACGCGGTCGGTGACCGGATCACCAAGGCGATGCCGCCGGCGGTGATGGGCAAGGACATCCCGCTCTCCGGCATCTTCGACCCTAAGCACCCCCGGTACGCCGAGGCCGGCGAGATCCGCGGCCTGTACGAGTCGGACCCGGACGTCAAGAAGGTCATCGAGACCGCCAAGGGCATCGAGGGGCTGATCCGGCAGACCGGCGTGCACGCCGCCGGCGTGATCATGTCCGCCGAGCCGATCATCGAGCACATCCCGCTCATGCGCCGGGACTCCGACGGGGTGATCATCACCCAGTTCGACTACCCGACGTGCGAGTCGCTCGGGCTGCTGAAGATGGACTTCCTCGGCCTGCGGAACCTGACGATCATCGACGACGCGGTCAAGAACATCCAGCTCAACCACGGCAAGGACCTCGACCTGCTGGCCCTGGAGCTGGACGACAAACCCGCCTACGAGCTGCTGGCCCGGGGCGACACCCTGGGCGTGTTCCAACTCGACGGCGGGCCGATGCGGTCGCTGCTGCGGCTGATGAAGCCGGACAACTTCGAGGACATCTCCGCCGTGCTGGCGCTCTACCGGCCCGGCCCGATGGGCGTGGACTCGCACACCAACTACGCGCTGCGCAAGAACGGCCTCCAGGAGATCACCCCGATCCACCCGGAGCTGGAGGAGCCGCTGCGGGAGATCCTCGCCCCCACCCACGGCCTGATCGTCTACCAGGAGCAGGTGCAGCGCGCCGCGCAGATCCTCGCCGGCTACAGCCTCGGCCAGGCCGACCTGCTGCGCCGGGCGATGGGCAAGAAGAAGAAGGAGATCCTCGACAAGGAGTTCATCCCGTTCCGGGACGGCTGCCGGGCGCACGGCTACTCCGACGAGGCCGTCCAGGCGGTGTGGGACGTGCTGGTCCCGTTCGCCGGGTACGCGTTCAACAAGGCGCACTCCGCCGCGTACGGTCTGGTCTCGTACTGGACGGCGTACCTGAAGGCGCACTACCCGGCCGAGTACATGGCGGCGCTGCTCACCTCGGTCGGCGACGACAAGGACAAGATGGCGCTCTACCTGTCCGAGTGTCGCCGGATGCGGATCCAGGTGCTGCCGCCGGACGTGAACACCTCCGCCGGGCCGTTCACCCCGGTCGGCAAGGAGATCCGCTTCGGTCTCGGCGCGGTCCGCAACGTCGGCGCGAACGTGGTCGCCTCGATCATGCGGTGCCGGGACGAGAAGGGCGAGTACGCCGACTTCTACGACTTCCTCGCCAAGGTCGACGCGGTGGTCTGCAACAAGAAGACCATCGAATCCCTGATCAAGGCCGGGGCGTTCGACGCGCTGGGCCACCCGCGCCGGGGGCTGCTCGCCGTGCACGCCGAGGCGATCGACGCGTACGCCGACGTCAAGCGCAAGGAGGCCGTCGGCCAGTACGACCTCTTCGGCGCCGGCTTCGGCGACGCCGACAGCGCCACCAGCAGCACCACCGTCATGCCGGTCATCGGCGACAGCGAGTGGGACAAGCGCGACAAACTCGCCTTCGAACGGGAAATGCTCGGCCTGTACGTCTCCGACCACCCGCTGTTCGGGCTGGAGCACGTGCTCGGCGCGGCGGCCGACTGCACCATCGCCGCGCTCTCCGAGGAGGGCTCGGTGCCCGACGGCGCCGTGGTCACCCTCGCCGGCATCCTCTCCGGGGTGCAGCGGCGGGTCACCAAGCAGGGCCGGGCCTGGGCGTCGGCCACCCTGGAGGACCTGGCCGGCGGGGTGGAGACGCTGTTCTTCCCGAACACCTACGAAGTGATCGGCCAGTACATCGCCGAGGACGCGATCGTGGTGGTCAAGGGCCGGGTGGACCGGCGCGACGACACCCCGCGCATCATGGCGATGGACATGCAGATGCCGGACGTCAGCAGCAACCCGGCGAGCAAGCCGGTGACCCTGACCATCCCGGTGCACCGGCTCACCCCGCCCCTGGCGGAGCGGCTCAAGGAGACCCTGGTGCTGCACCCCGGCGACACCGAGGTGCACGTCAAGCTGCTCAAGAGCAGCACCGTCGAGACGTGGCGGTTCGGGCTGTTCCGGGTCGCGCCGACGACGGCCCTGATGGGCGACCTGAAGAGCGTGCTCGGCCCGGCGAACGTGAGCTGAGAGCCGGCCCCGGCGGCACCGAGCCCCGGAGCCACGGAGCGGGAATTGGCCGTGAGCGCCCGGGCCCGGCGTGCGTAGCGTCGAGGGCATGGATCTGGACGAGGCACGGAAACTGTGGCAGCCCAAGCCCGGCTGGCTCAACACCGCCAGCTTCGGGCTGCCGGCCGAACCGACCCTGACGGCGGTCCAGAACGCGCTGACCGAGTGGCGGGACGGCGAGAACGCCTGGGAGCGGTGGGGCGACACGGCCGACCGGTCCCGTACCGCGTTCGCCCGGCTGCTCGGCGTGCCGGTGGCGGACGTGGCGATCGGCAGCGTGGTGTCGCAACTGCTGGCCCCGGTCGCCGCGTCGCTGCCGGCCGGCGCGACCGTGCTGGTGCCCGAGGTCGAGTTCACCAGCAACCTGTTCCCCTGGCTGGCGCAGGAGCAGCGCGGGGTGACCGTCCGCACGGTGCCGCTGGAGCGGCTGGTCGACGCGGTCGACGCCGACACCGACCTGGTCGCGTTCAGCCTGGTGCAGTCCGCCGACGGCCGGGTCGCCCCGTACGACGACATCGTGGCCGCCGCCCGCGCGCACGACGCGCTGGTGTCGGTGGACGCCACCCAGGCGTGCGGCTGGCTGCCGTTCGACGCGAGCCGGGCCGACGCGGTGGTGGTCGGCGCGTACAAGTGGCTGACCGCGCCCCGCGGCGCGGCCTTCGCCTACCTGGCCCCGGCGCTGCGGGACCGGATGCGCCCGGACGCCGCCGGCTGGTACGCGGCCGAGGACCCGCACTCCTCCTACTACGGGCCGCCGCTGCGACTGGCCGCCGACGCCCGCCGGTTCGACATCTCCCCGGCCTGGTTCTGCTACGTCGGCGCGGCGCCCGCCCTGGAATTGCTGGCCGAGATCGGGACGCCGGCGATCCGGGCGCACGACGTGGCGCTGGCCAACCGGTTCCTGACCGGGTTGGGGCAGCCGCCCGGGGACAGCGCGATCGTCACCGTGGACGTGCCCGGCGCGCAGGAGAAGCTGGACCGGGCCGGCGTCCGCGCGGCGGTCCGCGCCGGCCGGGTCCGCGCCTCCTTCCACCTCTACTCCACCGAGGAGGACGTGGACCTCGCGCTGGACGCCCTCGCCGGCTGACCGCGGGCCGACGCCGCCACGCGCATCCGAATCGACCCGTTCCGGCGAAGCCCCTGGTAGTGGTTGTCTACCGGGGAGGTGCGTCGGGTGCCGGGAGAGCGGATGTCGGTCGAGGCGGTCGAGACGGCACGCAAGCGTCTCGTCACCGCCGCCGAGGAGCTGGACAGCAACCGGGTCGCCGGCCTGGTCGCCGAGCTGGCCGGGCCGGCGGACGTGGTGGCGGTGTGGGAGCAGGTCTGCGTGCCGCTGCTGCGGGCGCAGCCGGGGCAGACCGCGCCGGAGATCGCCGTCGAGCACGCCCTCTCCGAGGGCATCCGGGTCGGGTTGGACGTGCTGCACCGGGACGTGCCGCCCGGTCCGGACCGGACGGCGGCACCCGGGTCGTCCGGCCCGACCGGTCGGCGGCCCGGCCGATCCGGCGGGGGCGTGCTGCTCGTCGGCGCCGACCAGGAACACCACTGTCTCGGGCTGCACGCGCTCGCCGCCGCGCTGCGGCAACGTCGTCGGCCGGCCCTGCTGCTCGGTCCGGCGCTGCCCTGGCCGGCGCTGGCCGACGCGGTGCGCCGGGCCCTCCCGCACACCGTGGTGGTGTGGTCCCAGACGCCGGTCACCGGCCGGGCGTACCGGCTGGTCCGGCTCGGTCGGGACTTCCCCGCCGTCCGGGTGTTCGGGGCCGGCCCCGGATGGATCGAGGAGCTGCCGGTCCCGGTGGCCCGGCTCACCTCGCTCTCCGCCGCCACCGCCGCCTGCCAGGCCGGCTGAGCCCGGGCGCCGCGCCCGGAGGGCGGGGGATTGGTCAGGCGTCGGGCCCGCGGAGGCGGTGCAGGCGCAACGCGAGCTGCACCTCCAACGCCCGTTCCGGGCGCTGCCAGTCCGCGCCGAGCAGGTGCCCCACCCGTTCCAGCCGCTGGGTGACCGTGTTGACGTGCACGTGCAGTTGCTCGGCGGCCCGGGCCAGGCTGCCGCCCACCCCGAAGTACGCCTCCAGCGTCTTCACCAGCGCGGTGCCCCGCCGGGCGTCGTAGTCCACCACCGGGCCGACCGTGTCGGCGAGGAACCGGGCGACGTCCCGGTCGCCCCGGTCGCCCACCGCGCCGAGCAGCAACCCGACGAAACCCAGCTCGGCGGTGCTCGCGCCCTGACCGGTGCGGCCCAGCGCGCCGAGCGCGGTGAGGCAGCGGTCCGCCTCACGGAACGTCGCGGCCAGCGCCGCCGGCCCACCGGCCGGGCCGCTCGCCCCGGCGGTGACCGGCCGGCCGGTCACCCGGGCCAGGTCCCGGGCCACCGCGCGGGCCGCCGCCCCCGCCTCGACCCCGGGCAGCATCAGCACCACCCGGCCGTCCCGGGCGGCGGCCAGCCCACCCCGGGTCGAGGCGTACGTGGTGGCCCACGAGACCACCCGCTGCCGGGCCGAGCCGGTCGGCGCGATCGCGTCGTCGCCCACCGCCACCAGCACGTGCGGGGCGTCCAGGTCCACCCCGAGGCGGCGGCCCCGGCTGCGCAGCGCCTCCGGGTCGGCAAGCGGGCGGGCGATCAGGTCGTCGAGCAGCTCGCCCCGGACCCGGCCCTCCGCCTCGGCGACCGTCCGCCGGAACAGCAGCAGCAACGCGGTCACCAGCGCGGCCCGCTCCAGGATCCGCTGGTCGGCGTCGACCAGCTCACCCTCCGGCCGCAGCACCAGCGCGCCGAGATTCTCCGCGCCGGCCACCACCGCGGCGTACCAGAGCCGGCCCCGGCGCACGCTGCGTCCCTCCGTCCGGGACGCGGCCACCGCCTCCACCAGGTCGGCCCGGTCCGGCTCGTCGATCTCGCCGACCCGGGCCAGCAGCCGCCCCTCGGCGTCCAGCGCCAGCACCGCGCCGCCGAGCACGTCGGTGACCGCCGCCGCCACGTCCTCCACCCCGCCGCCGCGCAGCACCAGCGCGGTCATCCGGTCGTGCGCCGCCGCCGCCCGCTCCACCGAGGCGCTGTGCGCCCGGATGGTGGTGTTCGCGGCGGACAGCTCGGCCAGCGCGGCCCGGGTCTCGGCCAGCAGCCGGGCGGTGTCGATCGCCACCGCCGCGTGCGCGGCCAGCGACACCAGCAGCGCCACCTCCTCCCGGGCGAACGGCCGGGCGGAACGGTTCGCCGCGTACAGCACCCCGATCGAGGTGGGCCCGAGCCGCAGCGGCACGCCGAGGATCGCCACCAGGCCCTCCTCGCGTACGCCGGCGTCGATCTCCCCGGTGTGGTGGAACCGCTCGTCCTCGTCGTAGTTCGCGGTCACGTACGGGGTGCCGGACTGGGCCACCAGCCCGCCGAGGCCGGCGCCCAGCGGCAGCCGCAACCGCTGGAACCGGGCGGACACCGACCCGTCGGTGACCCGCATGTACGTGTCGCCCCGGTCGTCGTCGTTGAGCGTCATGTACGCCACGTCCGCGCCGAGCAGGGTCCGCGCCCGGTGCACGATGGCCCGCAGCACGTCGTCGGAGTCGCGCAGCCCGGCCAGGTCGCTGGCCGTGTCGTACAGGCCGGACAGCTCGATCTCGCGGCGACGGCGGCGCTCCAGCAGCGCCCGCACCCGCAGCGCCACCACCTTGGCCTGCTCCAGCTCGGCGAGGCGCTCGGGCGGCAGGCCGGCGGAGCGCGCGGCCACCAGCGGCCCCTCGAACTCGACGGCCGCGGCCTCCCGGGCGAGCAGCTCCAGGAACTCGATCGGCGACGACATGACCGACATTGTGCGGGTGGACACTAGTTCGCCGTCCAGCCCCCGTCGAGGGCGATGGACGAGCCGGTGATGAACGACGCGGGCGGGGAGCAGAGGTACGCGACCAGCTCGGCGACCTCCTCCGGCTCGATCAGCCGCTTGATCGCGGCCCGGGCCAGCATGATCTTCTCGACCACCTCGTCGGGGCCGATGCCGTGCCGGGCCGCCTGGTCGGCGATCTGGTCCTCCACCAGCGCGGTACGCACGTACGCCGGGTTGACGCAGTTGGCGGTCACCCCGTGCGCCGCCCCCTCCAGGGCCACCACCTTGGAGAACCCCTCCAGGGCGTGCTTGGCCGACACGTACGCCGCCTTGTACGCCGAGGCGCGCAGCCCGTGCACCGACGAGATGTTGACCACGCGTCCCCAGCCGCGCGCGTACATGTGCGGCAGCGCGCGGCGCACGATCCGGAACGGCGCCTCCACCATCACCCGGTGCAGGTGGGAGAAACGTTCCACCGGGAACTCGGGCACCGGCGCGACGTGTTGCAGCCCGGCGTTGTTGACCACGATGTCCACGTCGGCGTCGAGCCGGTCCACCGCGTCCGGGTCGGCCAGGTCGATCCCCTCGGCCCGACCGCCGATCTCGGCGGCGACCGCCTTGGCCGCCTCGACGTTGCGGTCCACCACCAGCACCGCCGCGCCGGCCGCGGCCAGCCGTCGCGCGCACGCCCGGCCGATGCCGCCGCCACCGCCGGTGACCAGCGCGGCACGACCGGTGAGGTCGACCTGTACGACGTGGGGGAACGCCACTGGTTCAGCCGTCATGGCGCAGAAGTTACGAGGTGGGTGGCCGACGGCACATGGGTTCCCCGCACACACTCCTCGCCCCGGCTATGTGGACCGTCCGTGACCGGGCCCGGTCACCTGCGCCGGACCGTCCGGCGACCCGCGCCGGCCGTCCCGTGAGCGGGGCGGCGAACGCGGGGGCGGCCGGCGTGTCCCCCCGGCCGGCGGTCGGCGGCGGCAAGTAGGGTGTCGAACACACGTACTGGCCGGTGGCTCGGGGAGGAGGCGGCGTGCGGGTGCTCGGCGTCGACCCGGGCCTGACCCGGTGCGGGGTCGGCGTGGTCGAGGGCGTCCCGGGGCGACCCTGCACGCTCGTCGCGTACACCGTGGTCCGCACCGACCCCGACGACGAGCTGCCCCGCCGGCTGCTGCTGCTGGACCGGGCGCTGACCGAGCTGGTCGCCGAGCACCGGCCGGAGAGCGTCGCCGTGGAGCGGGTGTTCAGCCAGCACAACGTGCGTACGGTGATGGGCACCGCCCAGGCCAGCGGGATCGCCGTGCTGGCCGGCGCGCGGGCCGGGCTGCCCGTGCAGACGTACACCCCGAGCGAGGTGAAGGCGGCGATCACCGGGTCCGGGCAGGCGGACAAGGCCCAGATGACCGCGATGGTGACCCGGCTGCTGCGGCTGGCCGAGCCGCCGAAGCCCGCCGACGCCGCCGACGCGCTCGCCCTGGCCATCTGTCACGTGTGGCGCGGTGGCACCCGGTCCAAGCTGGCCGCCGCCGCGGACCGGGTCCGACGAGGAGGAGCACGATGATCGCCAGTGTGCGCGGCACGGTGACCGCGACCGGCCCGGACCACGCGGTGGTGGAGGTCGGCGGGGTGGGCCTGGCGGTGCAGTGCGCCCCCGGCACGCTCGCCGAGTTGCGGGTGGGCCAACCGGCCCGGCTCGCCACCAGCCTGGTGGTCCGGGAGGACTCGCTCACCCTCTACGGGTTCGCCGACGACGACGCGAAGGCGCTGTTCGAGCTGCTCCAGACGGCCAGCGGGGTCGGTCCCCGGCTGGCCCAGGCGGTGCTCGCGGTGCACACCCCGGACGCGGTCCGCAAGGCCATCGCCAACGCCGACACCGCCGCGCTGACCCGGGTGCCGGGCATCGGCAGGAAGGGCGCCGAGCGCCTCGTCCTGGAGCTGCGGGACCGGATCGGTCCGGTCGCGGTCGGGCCGGACGGCGCGGCCGGGGTGACCGGCGGGGCGTGGCCGGAGCAGGTGCGTCAGGCGCTGGTCGGGCTGGGCTGGACGGCCGGCCAGGCCGACCAGGCGGTGGCCGCGGTGGCGGAGACGGTCGACGGGCCGACCCCGCCGGTGCCGGTGCTGCTCAAGCAGGCCATCCGACTGCTCGGGCGGACGCGGTGAGCCGCGCGCGGCGCGGGCCGTCCGACGCCGGGGTGGGGCCGGCGTGACCGGCGACGGCCTGGTCTCGGCCTACGCGCAGGACGCGGAGCGGGACCTGGAGGTCAGCGTCCGGCCGAAGCGGCTGGCCGAGTTCATCGCCCAGGACCGGGTCCGTGACCAGCTGGACCTGCTGTTGCAGGGGGCGATGCGGCGGGGCTCCCCGCCGGACCACATCCTGCTGTCCGGGCCGCCCGGGCTGGGCAAGACCAGCCTGGCCAACATCGTCGCCGCCGAGCTGGGCTCCGGCATCCGGGTGACCAGCGGCCCGGCCATCGAGCGCTCCGGCGATCTGGCGGCCATCCTGACCAGCCTCGCCGAGGGCGACGTGCTGTTCATCGACGAGATTCACCGGATCGCCCGTCCGGCGGAGGAGCTGCTCTACAGCGCGATGGAGGACTTCCGGGTCGACGTGGTGGTCGGCAAGGGGCCGGGGGCCACCGCCATCCCGCTCGACGTGGAGCCGTTCACCCTGGTCGGCGCGACCACCCGGTCCGGCCTGCTGACCGGCCCGATGCGGGACCGGTTCGGCTTCGTCGCGCACCTGGACTTCTACTCCCCGGTCGAGCTGGAGGCGCTGTTGCGCCGGTCGGCGCGGATCCTCGGGGTGCCGATCACCGACGAGGGGGCCGTCGAGATCTCCGGCCGGTCGCGGGGCACGCCCCGGATCGCCAACCGGCTGCTGCGCCGGGTCCGCGACTACGCCGAGGTCCGGGCCGACGGCGTGGTCACCGTCGAGACGGCCCGCGCCGCCCTGACCGTGTACGACGTGGACGCGCTCGGCCTGGACCGGCTGGACCGGGCGGTGCTGACCGCCCTGGTCGACTCGTTCCGGGGCGGGCCGGTCGGGCTCTCGACCCTGGCCGTGGCGGTCGGCGAGCAGCCGGACACGGTGGAGGAGGTCTGCGAGCCGTTCCTGGTGCGGGCCGGGCTGCTCGCCCGGACGCCGAGGGGGCGGGTGGCCACCGAAGCCGCCTGGCATCATCTGGGGCGAACGCCCCCGAATGGTACATTTGGTGGCGGTGCTCCTTCCGTGCCCGGTCTCTTCGCCATCGAGCCTGATCAGCCGTGATGTGAACGTGATCCGTCCGGCGTTCGGCGTTCCCAGGCGCAGCGATTAGACTCGCCGCGGTCTGCACAGGACGTGAGAACACGCCTCCGCTCCGGCGCCCCCGCCGACCCGGAGGCCAATGGGAAGGTCTTTACCGTGCTTTACGCAGCACCAGAAGGCGGTGGGGGAGCCGGCGGTCTGACGCCGATCCTCATGATCGCTCTGCTCTTCGGCGTCATGTACTTCATGATGATCCGTCCCCAGCAGAAGCGCCGTAAGGAAGCCCAGGCGATGCAGTCCTCGCTCGCCCCGGGGGACGAGGTCGTCACCATCGGCGGGCTGTACGGCACGGTCACCGACGTCGACGACGACACCGTCCACCTGGAGGTCGCCCCCGGCGTCCGGACCAGGTACGCGCGCCCGGCCATCGCCCGGGTGGTCACCCAGGTCGACCGGACCGAGTCGACCGACCCGACCGCCGGGGACGTCGTCAAGGAGTGACCCGCGCGGGCCCGAGGGGGCTGCGCGTGGATTGAAACAAGTGGATAGTAGGTCGACGCTCGGAGTCGACCCGGGCGGAGTCCGCCGGCGGTGTCCGCCGTCGCGGCTGCGCCCGGGTCGGCTCCGGCGGTGACCCGTCAACACGCGTGGCCGGGTCGGCCGGCCCGCCACCCGCCGCCTACCACCAGCGGCGCGACCGCACAGGGAGACAGGACAGCCGTGGCACCACCTCAGGGACAGATGCGACCGGGACGGCAACTCGCCGTGCTCGGCGTCATCTTCGTCGTCCTCTATCTTTTGGTGTTCTTCGCGGGCGGGGCCAGCGGCGGCTGGAAGGACCGGCTAGAGCCCAAGCTCGGCCTGGACCTGGTCGGCGGCACCCGGCTCACGCTCGAGGCGACCAACACCGTCGACGGTCGCCCGCCGACCGCGGAGAACCTCGAAGAGGCCCGGCAGATCATCGAGAACCGGGTCAACGGGCTCGGGGTCGCCGAGGCCGAGGTGGTCACCGAGGGCAACCGGAACATCGTCATCTCGCTGCCCGGCGAGAACCGCGACCTGAGCGAGGTCGGCAGCGCCGCCGAGCTGCGGTTCCGCAAGGTGCTCAAGGTCGCCGACGGCAGCGGCGTGTCGGCCACCCCGCCGTCGGCCAGTCCCGCCCCGTCCGGCAGCCCGGCCGCGTCCGGCAGTCCCGCCCCCGCCGGCAGCCCGGCCGCGTCGCCCGCCGCCTCCGCGCAGGCCACCGCCTCGCCGGACGCCGGCGGCCAGGGCGGCGGCGCGCCGGCTCCCAGCGCCACCCCCGCGCCGAGCGCGTCGGCCGGCGCCTCCCCGGCCCCGAGCGCCAGCGCCGAGCCGGTGCCGCAGGGCATCGAGGAGCAGCGCAAGGCCGTCGAGCAGAAGGTCGGCGCCGCCGCCTGGCAGGCCGCCAACGGTCTCCAGGCCCCGGCCGACCTCAGCGCCGACCCGAGCCTGGCCGAGCGGCTCAAGCCGTTCGGCACGCTCACCCCGCGTGAGGTCGCGGTGCTGCCGGCGACGGTGCAGTTCAACGTCCCGACGATCACCTGCGAGCAGCTCGACAGCCGGCCTGCCGGCTCGATCAACGACGAGAAGCAGCAGGTGGTCGCCTGCGAGACGGGCGCGAAGTACCTGCTCGACGTGGCCAAGGTGCTCGGCACCGACGTCGAGGACGCCGATCCGGCCCTGGACCAGACCGGCCAGTGGGTGGTCAGCCTCAACTTCACCGGCTCCGGCCAGTCGAAGTGGACCGCGTTGACCCGCGAGGCGTTCAACAACGAGGGCCAGGCCTGCGACGCCTCCGCGCTCGGCCAGGACGGCAAGTGCCGGGTGGCGGTCGTCCTCGACAACAACGTGATCTCCTCGCCGGAGATCCAGGGCGTGCTCACCGGTGACTCGCAGATCACCGGCAGCTTCAACAACAAGACCGCCAGCGACCTGTCCAGCCAGCTCCGCTACGGCGCGCTGCCGGTGACCTTCGAGCCGCAGGAGCAGCAGAACGTCTCCGCCACGCTGGGCGACAGCCACCTGCGCGCCGGTCTGCTCGCCGCCGGCATCGGCATGCTGCTGGTCATCGTGTACGCGTTCTTCTACTACCGGCTGCTCGGCTCGGTCATCTTCCTGAGCCTGGTGCTGTCGGCGCTGCTGGTCTTCGGCGCGCTGGTCTTCCTCGGCCGGCAGATCGGCTTCACGCTGACTCTCGCCGGCATCGCCGGCATGATCGTCTCACTCGGCGTGGCGGCGGACTCGTTCGTCATCTACTTCGAGCGGCTCAAGGACGAGATCCGGGAGGGGCGCAGCCCCCGCAGCGCGGTGCCGCGCGCCTGGGTACGGGCCCGTCGGACGATCATCTCGGCGAACGCCATCACCATCCTGTCGGCCGTGGTGCTCTACATCGTCTCGGTCGGCGCGGTGAAGGGCTTCGCCTTCGCGCTGGGCCTGGCCACCGTGCTCGACCTGGTGGTGGTGTTCCTCTTCCGGCACCCGATCATGACGATGTTCGCCCGGACCCGGGCGTTCCTGTCCCCACGGGTCAGCGGCCTCGGCCGGGTCCTCCCGGCCAGGGGCGCCGAGCAGCCGTCCACCCGCAACCCGCGCGTCAAGGAGGCCTGAGATGGCCAAGAGTGGTCTGGCCACCCGGCTCTACCGGGGCGAGGCCGGTCTCGACATCGTCGGCCGGCGCAAGGTCTGGTTCTCCGTCGCGGGCGTGCTGATCCTGCTGGCGATCCTCAGCTTCGGCCTGCGCGGGTTCAGCCTGGGCATCGAGTTCAGCGGCGGCAACTCCTTCCAGGTGCCGGCCAGCGTCGGCACCCTGGAGCAGGCCGAGTCGACGCTGGAGGGGGTGCTGGCCGACGAGGGCGGCGGCGCCGAGCTGGTGACCGCGCAGGAGGTCGGCGGCCCCAGCGGCGACTTCTACGAGATGCGCACCTCGGCGCTGGACGCCCCGCAGGCCGAGGCGGTCACCGCCGCCCTGGCCGGGGAGTTCGGCCTGGACGCCAACCAGATCAGCGCCAACCGGGTCAGCGAGGCGTGGGGCAACCAGGTCACCTCCCGGGCCCTGCTCGGCCTGGTGATCTTCGTGGCGCTGGTGACGGTCTACCTGATCCTGCGCTTCGAGTGGCGGATGGCCGTCGCGGCGGTCGGCTCGCTCTTCCTCAACCTGGTCCTCACCGCCGGCATCTACTCCGCGGTCGGCTTCGAGGTGACCCCGTCGACGGTGATCGGCTTCCTCACCATCCTCGGTTTCGCCCTGTACGACGTCGTGGTGGTCTTCGACAAGGTCCAGGAGAACACCCGGGGCATCACCGCCAACAACAACCAGACGTACGGCGAGGCGGCGAACCTGGCCGTCAACCAGAGCCTGATGCGGTCGCTGAACACCTCGGTGGTCGCGTTGCTGCCGGTCGGCGGCCTGCTGTTCATCGGCGCCGGCCTGCTCGGCGCGGGCACCCTGAAGGACCTCGGCCTGGTGCTCTTCGTCGGTATGGCGGTGGCCTTCCTGACCTCGATCACCCTGGCCACCCCGCTGCTGGTGCTGCTGAAGAACCAGGAGCCCCGGATCCAGGCGCACAACAAGCGGATCGTGGCCCGTCGGGGCGCGATCGCCCGGGGCGAGGTCACGCCCAGGGGCACGCCCCGGGCCGCCGCCCCGGACGGCGACGAGCCGGTCGAGGTGGCGGACGCGGCGCTGGCGGGCGCGGCCCCCAAGGTGGGTGCCCGACCGACCGGCAAGAGGTCCGGCGGGGCCCGTGGCGGCCGTCCGGCCGGCGGCGGCGGCAACCGTCCCGGCGGCAAACGCCGCTGACCTGACGCCCACCCGGGCGACCGGATCCTCCGGCGTCCGTCACGCCACTTCGCCTGGCGTGACGGACGCCGGTGTCGTCCCGGCCGCCCGCTCGTTGGGCTGGGCAGAGCACAGAGCGCGGCGTCGGGTGGGGAGGATGCCATGCGGCCGGAGCAGGCAGCCCGGATGGCCACCGTCTACCGCGACCGTGGGTACGACGCCGATCCTCGCTACCACCCGGCCGAGCCCTCCCACCTCCAGCGGACGCACGACGTCGAGCGCCTGGTGATCCGCTCGCTGGTCCGGGCGGGTCTGGTGGCGCGGCTCGACCGCCTGCGGGTGCTGGACGTCGGCTGTGGCGACGCGCGGTGGTTCGGCCGTTGGCTCGCCTGGGGAGCGCTGCCGGACGGGCTCCACGGCATCGACGTCCGGGCGTCCGCCGTCGAGTCGGGCCGGCGGTCCTTTCCCGGCGTCGATCTGCGGGTCTCCGACGGAGACCGGCTGCCCTGGCCGGACGCGTCGTTCGACGTCGTCTACCAGTTCCTCGCGATGTCGAGCATGACGGATCCCGGTGACCGGGCCCTCGCCGCCGCGGAGATGCAGCGGGTGCTCCGGCCCGGCGGCCTGCTGATCTGGTACGACATGGCGGTGGACAATCCGGTCAACCGGGAGGTCCGCGGGGTGCCGCTACGGGAGGTCCGACGTCTCCACCCGACCCTGCGGCCCCTGCTGGTCAGGCGGACGTCCCTGGCGCCGCCGCTGGCCCGTCCCCTGGCGGCCCGGTCCTGGGCGGCGGCCCGGACGGTGGAGTTCCTGGCGCCCTTCCTGCGGCTGCACCTGTTCGCCGCGTTCACCGCGCCTGCTCCCGCCGGCGCCTCCGGCGTCGTCCTGCCGTCGGCCCGTCGACCCCTGGCGTCCCGCCCGACCTGAGCCACCCGCCGTCGTCCACCCGCGCCGCGTCGTTCATGCTGTCCGGGCAGACGCCGGGTCGTTGAAGGGGACAATCGTGACGGAGACCCACCACGGGGTACGCGGAGACAGCGGCCCGGCCGTCGCCGGGCTGGTGGCCGGCCGGCTGCTCGACGTGCCGGACTTCCCGAAGCCGGGCATCGTCTTCAAGGACCTGATGCCGCTCTTCGCCGACGGTCCGGTCTTCCGCGAGGTGGTCGACGGCATCGTGGCGTACCACGGTCGGGAGAGCTTCGACGTGGTGGCCGGCATCGAGGCGCGCGGGTTCGTGGTGGCGGCCGCCGTCGCGTACGCGACCGGGGTCGGGGTGGTGCCGGTGCGCAAGGCCGGGAAGCTGCCCCGGGCCACCCACCGCGCCGCCTACGCCCTGGAGTACGGCGAGGCGGCGCTGGAGGTGCACCGGGACGCGTTCACCGCCGGCCACCGGGTGCTGGTGGTCGACGACGTCCTGGCCACCGGGGGGACCGCCGAGGCGACCCTCGACCTGGTGGAACGGGCCGGCGGGACGGTGGCCGGGCTCACCGTCCTGCTGGAGTTGGCGTTCCTCGGTGGCCGTCAGCGGCTGGCGCCCCGCCCGGTCCATGCCCTGCTGACCGTTTGATCCGTCGCCGTCCGCGTCGATCCGGGCCGGCCGTCCGGCGGAGCGGCACGGCCCCGGCCCGACGGGTAGCATTGCCCCTTGCCGACCGGGCGGTCCGTCCGGCCGGCACGAGCGCGACACCGGCCCACCGGCCACGGTCGGCTCAATTCCGGCGAACGGTGGAGGAAGCCGGTGTCTCACGATGTCGTTCCTCTGGTGGAGGGCGCGGTGCATCCCACAGGTGACGCGGACAGCTCGACGACCGACCGGTCCGGTCTCGGGGCCGCCGGCGCGGCGGTGACGTCCGGCCCGGCGGCGTCCGGCCCGTCGGCGGCGTCCGGTGCGGTGGTGACGTCCGGCGCCGAGCTGACCCCACGGGCGGAGCAGGTCGCGGCCGACGAGCCCGACGGCGCCCCGGGAGGCGGGTTCGCCCTGGCGCACGCGCCCACCGGGCGGCGGGTCCGGGCCCGGCTGGCCCGGTTCAACGCGCCCTGGCAGACCTCGCAGGTCAGCGAGGTGCTGGAGCCGCTGATCTCCACCCACCGGGAGAACCACCCCAAGGCCGACGCCCGGCTGCTCCAGCGCGCCTTCGACATGGCCGCCCGCTGGCACTCCGGGCAGTACCGCAAGTCCGGCGACCCCTACATCACCCATCCGCTCGCGGTGGCCACCATCCTGGCCAACCTGGGCATGGACACCACCACCCTGGTGGCGGCGCTGCTGCACGACACGATCGAGGACACCGAGTACACCCTCGACCAGATGAAGGTCGACTTCGGCGGCGAGGTCGCGCTCCTGGTCGACGGGGTCACCAAGCTCGACAAGGTCAAGCTGGGCGACGCGGCCAAGGCCGAGACCATCCGCAAGATGGTCGTCGCGATGGCGAAGGACCCGCGGGTGCTGGTCATCAAGCTCGCCGACCGGCTGCACAACATGCGGACCCTGTCCTTCCTGCCCGCGCCGAAACGGGAGCAGAAGGCCAAGGAGACCCTGGAGATCCTCGCTCCGCTGGCCCACCGGCTCGGTATGAACACCATCAAGTGGGAGCTGGAGGACCTCGCCTTCGGGACGCTGTTCCCGAAGCGGTACGAGGAGATCCAACGGCTGATCGGGGAGCACCAGCCGCAGCGCGAGGCGTTGCTGCGCCAGGTGACCCAGAAGGTGCAGACCGACCTGAAGGCCGCCAAGATCAAGGCGGAGACCACCGGTCGGCCGAAGCACCTCTACTCGATCTACCAGAAGATGATCGTGCGGGGCCGCGACTTCAACGACATCTACGACCTGGTCGGGGTGCGGATCCTGGTCGACACGGTACGGGACTGCTACGCCGCGCTGGGCGTGATCCACGCGAACTGGCAGCCGGTGCCGGGCCGGTTCAAGGACTACATCGCGATGCCCAAGTTCAACATGTACCAGTCGTTGCACACGACGGTCATCGGGCCCACCGGCAAGCCGGTGGAGATGCAGATCCGCACGTACGCGATGCACCGCACCGCCGAGTTCGGCATCGCCGCGCACTGGAAGTACAAGGAGCAGAAGGGCACCCAGATCGTCGGCCCGCCGGCGCACATCGACGAGATGACCTGGCTGCGGCAGCTCCTGGACTGGCAGCGGGAGGCCGCCGACCCGAGCGAGTTCCTCGACGCGCTGCGCTTCGACCTGTCCAGCCAGGAGGTGTACGTCTTCACCCCGAAGGGCGACGTCATCCCGCTGCCGACCGGGTCGACGCCGGTGGACTTCGCGTACGCGGTGCACACCGAGGTCGGGCACAAGTGCATCGGGGCGCGCGTCAACGGCAAGCTGGTGCCGTTGGAGTCGACGCTGTCCAACGGCGACGTGATCGAGATCTTCACCTCGAAGTCCGAGAACGCCGGCCCCACGCAGGACTGGTTGGGCTTCGTCAAGAGCCCCCGGGCCCGGACGAAGATCCGCCAGTACTTCAACAAGGAGCGGCGCGAGGAGGCGATCGAGGCCGGCAAGGACTCGATCGTCAAGGCGATGCGCAAGCAGGGCATGCCGTTGCAGCGGATGCTCACCTCGGACGCGTTGATGACCATCGCCCGGGACCTGCACCTCGCCGACGTCGCCTCGCTCTACGCCGCCGTCGGGGACAGCCAGGTCTCCGCGCAGTCCGTGGTGCAGAAGCTGATGGCCACGTACGGCGGCGAGGAGGGCGCGGTCGAGGACATCGCCGAGACCGCCGTGGCCACCCGTCCGCCCCGGGGCCGGGCCGCCAGCCACGACCCGGGCGTGGTGGTCCGGGGGGTCAGCGACGTCTGGATCAAGCTGGCCCGCTGCTGCACGCCGGTGCCACCGGACACCGTGTTCGGTTTCGTGACCCGTTCCGGCGGGGTGAGCGTGCACCAGGACGACTGCGCCAACGCCGAGGACCTCCGGGCCCAGAGCGAACGGGTGGTCGAGGTGAGCTGGAAGCTCACCTCCGCCTCGACGTTCCTGGTGGCGATCCAGGTCGAGGCGCTGGACCGGCACAAGCTCCTCGCCGACGTGACCCGGGTGCTCTCCGAGGAACGGGTGAACATCCTCTCCGCGACGGTCACCACCACCCGGGACCGGGTCGCGGTGAGCCGGTTCAGCTTCGAGATGGCCGATCCGAAGCACCTCGGTCACCTGCTGGCCGCGGTCCGCAAGGTCGACGGCGTCTTCGACGCCTACCGGGTCACCTCCACCGCCTGACCCGGCCCGGCACGGAAAACGCGCGAAGGGGCCCGCCGGCTGTGCCGGCGGGCCCCTTCGTCCAGCGCGGTCAGCCGCCCTGGATCTCGCTCATGCTGAGCTTCTTGATGACGGTCTCCAGCTTCGGGTGACCGCCCCCGGCGCTCTCGCCGAACGCGTTGTCGTGCCCGGCCGCGCCGACCTTCTTGACGATGTCCATGCCCTCGGTGATCGTGCCGAGGACGGTGTAGCTCGGGTCGAGCTGCGAGTCGCCGTACACGATGAAGAACTGGCTGCCCGTGCTGCCCGGCTCGCTGGACTTGGCCATCGCGATGACGCCCTCCGGGTACGGCGGGCGCTCGTCGGTGGGCAGGTTCTCCTCGGCGAACCGGTAGTGCGGGCCGCCGGTGCCGTCGGTCTCCCGGTAGCCCTTGCCGGTGGCGCTCGGGTCACCGCACTGGAGCACCTTCAGCCCCTCGGTCACCAGCCGGTGGCACTTGGTGTTGTCGAAGAAGTTCTTGCTGGCCAGGTGGGTGAAGCTGGCCGCCGTGCAGGGCACCTTGGCGAGGTCGAGCTTGGCGGTGATCGGTCCCAGGTTGGTGTCGATCGTCATGATCTGGGTGCCCTTGTTCGGCTGCTGCGTGCCGGGCAGCCCGACGTCCTTGGTCTGCGGCGTCCGCTGCTCCGCCGGCGCCTCGTTCCAGACGCAGAGGGAGGTGCCGGCGGCGGCGGTGTTGGTGGCGTCGGTGTCGTCGTCGCCGAGGCTGGCGACGAGCCACACCGTGCCGGCGACGACGAGTAGCAGGGCCGCGCCGGCCCCGATGATCGCCTGCGTCTGACGACGCTTACGGGCCTTGGCGGCCCGCTCGGCCATCTCCCGTTCGAGTCGGGCCCGCGCCGCCGCGCGCTGCCGCTCTTTCGTGGACGTCACGGTCACTCCTCGTCGTGTCTCGGCGGTCACCGCCGCGGGTTTCGGGTGGATGCTCCGGTCAGCCGGCGTTCGGGCTGGCCGCCGGCGTGCCGGCGGCCGGGCTGGTCGGGGCGGGGGCCGGCGTGGCCTCCGGCGTGGTGGCCGGCTCGCCGACGGTGAGGCTCTGGATCACCACGTCGGTCTTCGGCTTGACCTTCTCCCCGGAACCATTGTCCACGGTTTCCAGGGCGCCGACCTTCTCCACCACGTCGAGGCCGCCGGTGACCTTCCCGATGACCGGGTACGCCGGCTCGGCCGGGCTGAAATCCTTGAAGAAGATCAGGAACTGGCTGCCGTTCGCGCCGGGCGGGTTGGCGATCATCGCCACCGTGCCCTTCGGGTACGCGGGCGGCTGCCCGGCCGCCGGGCTGGGCGACGGGGCGGTGGGGACGCTCTCGTTGACGAACGAGTAGGTGGGCCCGCCGAGGCCGGTGCCGCTGGGGTCGCCGCACCGCAGCGCGCCCTCGGCGGTGATCTCGTGGCAGGTGGTGTTGTCGTAGAACGACCGGCTGGCCAGGTGCCCGATGCTCGCGGCGGCGCACGGCGCGGCGGCGAGGTCCAGCTCGACGGTGACCGGACCGCCCTGGTTGGTGGTGACGGTCATCGGCCGGGTGCCGGAGGTGGGCAGGTCCTTGGTCGCCGGGGTGCCGACGTCCTTCAGGTTGGGGTTGCCGTCGGCGTTCTGCGGGGTCCAGGCGCAGACGTCCGGCGCGGCCTGGTTCTCCGCGGGGTCGCGGTCGAAGCCGCCCAGGGCCCACACGGAGCCGACCACGATCAGGACGAGCACCACCGCGGCGCCCACCGCCGCCTGGATCTGCCGGCGGCGCTTCGCCCGGGCCGCCCGACGGGCCATCTGCCGGTCGAGCTTCTCCCGTGCCAGCCTGCGCTGCCGGTCCCTGCTGGAGGCCACCCGCGCTCCCCTTCCTCTACCCTGGTCGTCGCGGCGGACGAGACGCCGGTAGCGTCCCGACGCGCGCCCCGCTTCCGGTCGCGGCGCGCCCGGTCCCGGTACGATCCCGGGGCGCACGCCCGTGCCTCGTGTCCGGGGCGCGCACGTGCGCCACGCCACACGCCCGCCAGAGTGTACGGGTAGCGGCTGGGAATGTGGGGTACCAGGTCGGTCAAGGGTTCTGTCGCCCTCGCTCACCGACCGCGTCGTCGTGCCCACCCGGGGTGGGTGTGCCCGTCGTGCCGCCCCGCCCGGATAGGCTGCGGAGGGTACGACACCGAGTGAGGGGAGCGGACGTTGTTCGTGGCCGGCTTTCCCGCGGACGCCTTCGGCACCAACTGTTACGTGGTCGCCACCGCGCCGGGGGAGCAGTGCGTCGTGGTCGACCCGGGCATCGGGGTGGTCGACCGACTCGACGACCTGCTCGCCGAGCACCGTCTGCATCCGGCCGCCGTGCTGCTCACCCACGGCCACCTCGACCACACCTTCTCGGTCGCCCCGGTCTGCGGGGCGCGGGGCATCACGGCGTACGTCCACCCCGACGACCGGGAGCTGCTGGCCGACCCGGCCAAGGCGCTCTCCATGGACCTCACCCAGCTCTTCGGCGGTCGCCTGCCGTACACCGAGCCGGAGGACGTCGCCGAGCTGACCGACGGGGCCACCCTCAGCCTGGCCGGGCTGGAGATCACGGTCGACCACGCGCCGGGCCATACCGGCGGGTCGGTGCTGTTCCGGTTGCCCGGCGCCGGCTCGTCCTGGGAGGCCGACCAGGTCTGTCTCTCCGGGGACGTGCTCTTCGCCGGCTCGATCGGCCGCACCGACCTGCCGGGCGGCAGCATGCCGACGATGGTGACCAGCCTCCGGGAGAAGATCCTCCCGCTGGCCGACGACACCGTCGTGCTGCCCGGCCACGGGCCCGCGACCACGATCGGCCGGGAGCGCGCGACCAACCCGTACCTCATCCAGGCCGCCGGTCCCGGCGGCGCGCGCCCGGCCACCCCCGACCGAGGCTGGTAGGAGCGCGCACCCCGCGGCGCGCGGGGTGTCGCGCCGTCACCCCGCGCCGTGCCGGCGCGGGAGTTCAAGGAGCACCGATGAGCAAGCCCACGCCCATCTCCGGCTTCCCGGAGTGGACGCCGTCGCAACGCATGATCGAGCAGTACGTCCTGGACCGGCTCCGCGGCACCTTCGAGCTGTACGGTTTCGCGCCGCTGGAGACCCGCGCGGTGGAGCCGCTGGACCAGCTCCTGCGCAAGGGGGAGACCTCCAAGGAGGTCTACGTGATCCGCCGGCTGCACGAGGAGGACGGCGCCGCCCCCGCCGCCGACGACGCCCTCGGCCTGCACTTCGACCTGACCGTGCCGTTCGCCCGGTACGTCCTGGAGAACGCGGGGAAGTTGCAGTTCCCGTTCCGCAGGTACCAGATCCAGAAGGTGTGGCGGGGCGAGCGCCCGCAGGAGGGCCGGTACCGGGAGTTCCTCCAGGCCGACATCGACATCGTCGACCGGGACACGCTCGCCGCGCACCACGAGGCGGAGATGCCGCTGGTGATCGGGGACGCGTTGCGTGGCCTGCCGATCCCGCCGGTGCGGATCCAGGTGAACAACCGCAAGGTCTGCGAGGGCTTCTACCTGGGTGTCGGGCTGACCGACCCGGAGGCCGCGCTGCGCGCCGTCGACAAGCTCGACAAGATCGGCCCGGACCGGGTCGTCGAGCTGCTCGGCGCGACGGCCGGGGCGAGCGAGTCGCAGGCGAAGGCGTGTCTGGCGCTGGCGCAGATCTCCGCCCCGGACGCGTCCTTCGCCGCCGAGGTGCGCTCCCTCGGGGTGTCGCACCCGCTGCTGGACACCGGCATCGAGGAGCTGACCCGGGTGGTGGAGACCGCGGCGGCGCACAGCCCGGGGCTCTGCGTTGCCGACCTGCGCATCGCCCGGGGCCTCGACTACTACACCGGCACGGTCTACGAGACCCAGTTGCAGGGCTTCGAGCGGTTCGGCTCGATCTGCTCGGGCGGCCGGTACGACAACCTGGCCAGCGCCGGCGCGAGCCGGTTCCCCGGGGTGGGCATCTCGATCGGGGTGAGCCGGCTGCTGGGCCTGCTCTTCGGCGCGGACCGGCTGACCGTGTCGCGCAGCGTGCCGACGTGTGTGCTGGTGGCGGTGCCGGCCGAGGAGCGGCGCGCGGAGACCGACCGGATCGCCCAGGCGCTGCGGGGCCGGGGGATCCCGTGCGAGGTGTCGCCGACCGCCGCCAAGTTCGGCAAGCAGATCCGGTACGCCGAGCGGCGCGGCATCCCGTACGTCTGGTTCCCCGGGGTCGACGGCGCGCCCGACGAGGTGAAGGACATCCGCTCGGGTGAACAGGTCACGGCGGACGCGGGGGAGTGGGGCCCACCCCGGGCGGACCTCGCGCCGCTGGTCAGTTGACTCGTTACTCGCGCGTACGGGTTAAAGTCCCTACGGTGGCGTAAGTTACGCCACCGTAGGGAGAACGAACTCGTGACGACCAGCGCCAGGCTCAGCCAGACCGCCCTGCTCATCGAACTCGAACCCGTCGTCGAGAAGAACCTGAACCGGCACCTGAGCGTGGCGAAGGAATGGTTCCCGCACGAGTACGTGCCGTGGAGCGAGGGGCGCACCTTCGACGGGCCGCTGGGCGGCGAGGCGTGGTCGCCGACCGACTCGACCATCCCCGAGGTGGCCCGGACGGCGCTGATCGTCAACCTCCTCACCGAGGACAACCTCCCCTCGTACCACCACCAGATCGCCACGTTGTTCGGGCCGGACGGGGCCTGGGGGCACTGGGTGGGTCGGTGGACGGCCGAGGAGGGGCGGCACGGCACCGCCATCCGCGACTACCTGACGGTGACCCGGGCGGTCGATCCGGTGGCTCTGGAGCGGGCCCGCATGGTGCACATGACGGCCGGCTACACCAACGCGCACGACGACGACGTCCTGCACTCGCTGGCGTACGTGTCGTTCCAGGAGTTGGCCACCCGGATCTCGCACCGCAACACCGGCCGGGTGACCGGTGACCCGAACTGCGAGGCCCTGCTGGCCCGGGTGGCCGCCGACGAGAACCTGCACATGGTGTTCTACCGCAACCTGCTCGCCGCGGCCTTCGAGGTGGCCCCCAGTCAGGCGATGCGCGCGGTGGCCGACGTGCTGGGCGACTTCTCGATGCCGGGGGTGGGCATCGAGGGTTTCGCCCGCAAGTCGGTGGCGATCGCGTTGGCCGGCATCTACGACCTGCGCCAGCACCGTGACGACGTGGTCGCCCCGGTGCTGCGCCAGTGGGACGTCTTCAACGTCTCCGGCCTGGACGCCGACGGGGAGACCGCCCGGGACCAGATCGCCGCCCACCTCGACACCCTGGAGCAGCAGGCGTCCCGGTTCGAGGAGAAGCGCGCCGCCCGCGCCGCCCGCCTCACCCCCACCTCCGGCGCGTCGACCTAGATCGGCATTCCGGCGGGGCCGGGGGCGGGCGGGTGGGGGAATATAGACGATCATCGGGGGCGGTGGTGTTGCTGGCGGGTTACCGGATTCTTGCGGGCTAGCTGGGCAAAGAGGGTCTTGCAGATGAACTTAAATATGTGAATACTTCTGCTCACCTGATCGGCTCCCCCAGGCCGGTCGGGTGGTCCCGGGCACTGCCGAACGGTGTGCCCCCACCCCTCTTTGGAGGATGTACATGCGACCCACGAGGTCCACTCTCCGCCGCGCCGCCACCGTCGCCTTCGCCGGAACCCTGGTCGCCGGTACGCTGCTCGGCGCGCCGGCCCAGGCCGCCCCCGCGGCCGCGGCCTCCGCCGACGCCGCCGCCAGCCTGGCCGAACGGCTCGGTGACCGCTCCGCCGGCGTCTACGCCGACGCCACCGGCAAGATGGTCGTGACCGTCACCGACGCCGCCGCCGCGCGTCAGGTCACCGCCGCCGGCGCGACTCCGAAGATCGTCAAGCGGGGGGCCGCCGAGCTGCGGCGGGCCACCACCGAGCTGGACCGCTCCGTGTGGGTCCCGGGCACCGCCTGGTGGAGCGACCCGGTGACCAACCAGGTCGTGGTCTCCGTCGACAGCACCGTCACCGGCGCCAAGCTGGAGAAGGTCAAGGCCGTCACCGCCAAGCTCGGCGGCACGGTCCGGATCGAGACCGAGGCCGGCGTGCTGAGCACCCGGATCTCGGGCGGCCAGGCCATCTACGCCGGTGGCGGCGGCCGCTGCTCGCTGGGCTTCAACGTCCGCAGCGGCAGCACCTACTACTTCCTGACCGCCGGGCACTGCACCAACATCTCGTCGAGCTGGTACAGCAACTCCGCCCAGACCAGCCTGCTGGGCTCCCGCGCCGGCACCAGCTTCCCCGGCAACGACTACGGCATCGTCCGGCACAACAACTCGGCAAACGCCGCCGGCAACGTGTCGCTGTACAACGGCACCACCCGGGACATCACCGGCGCCGCCAACGCGACCGTCGGCCAGTCGGCGCAGCGCTCCGGCAGCACCACCGGTCTGCGTAGCGGCTCGGTGTCCGCCCTCAACGCCACGGTCAACTACGCCGAGGGCCGGGTCAGCGGCCTGATCCGTACCAACATCTGCGCCGAGCCGGGCGACAGCGGCGGCTCGCTGTTCAGCGGCGGCACCGCGCTGGGCCTGACCTCCGGCGGCAGCGGCAACTGCCGCACCGGTGGCACCACCTACTTCCAGCCGGTCACCGAGGCGCTGAGCGTCTACGGGGTCAGCGTCTTCTGATCCGTACCGGGATCATCCGGTAGATCGACCCCGGAGCGGGCCGTCGGACACCCGGCGGCCCGCTTCCGCGCGCGACGAGGGGTTGCCCGCCCGGGCCCGGGGTACCGTCCGCCCGGTGAGCGTCCCCGCACCACACGTCCCCGCACCGAGCGCATCGGCCTGGGCCCCGCTGCGGCTGACCGCGTTCCGCGGTCTCTGGCTGGCCGTGCTGGCCAGCAACGTCGGCACCTGGATGCAGACCGTGGGCGCCCAGTGGCTCCTGGTCGACCAGCCCGGCGCGGCGACCCTGGTGGCTCTGGTGCAGACCGCCGGCATGCTCCCGGTGCTGCTGCTCGCCCTGCCCGCCGGGGCGTTGGCCGACACCTTCGACAGGCGTCGGCTGCTGATCGCCGTGCAGGTCTTCCTCGCCGCGGTGGGCCTCCTGCTGACCGTGCTGACCGCCGTCGGTCGGATGCCGCCGGCGCTGCTGCTCACCCTCACCTTCGCCATCGGGGTCGGGCAGGCGCTCACCCTGCCGGCCTGGCAGGCGGTCATCCCGGAGCTGGTGCCCCGGGAGCAGATCGTCTCCGCGTCCGCGCTCGGCTCGATAAGCGTCAACCTGGCCCGGTCGGTCGGCCCGGCGGTGGCCGGGGTGCTGGTCGCGCAGGCCGGCGTGGCCGTGGTCTTCGGCGTCAACGCGTTCTCCTTCGCGGTCTTCGCGGTGGCCCTGCTGCGCTGGCGGCCGGACCGCCCCGAGGGCGGCCCGATGCCGGAACGGTTCACCGCGGCGCTGCGCGCCGGTGGCCGGTACGTGCGGCACTCCCCGGTGGTCCGCCG
This sequence comes from Micromonospora sp. WMMD882, assembly GCF_027497255.1. NCBI lineage: Bacteria > Bacillati > Actinomycetota > Actinomycetes > Micromonosporales > Micromonosporaceae > Micromonospora > Micromonospora sp. WMMD882. The sequence continues at coordinate 2,170,876 of NZ_CP114903.1, read as the reverse complement.
GATCCTGCTGCGCGCCGCCCTGTTCGTGGTGCCGGGCAGCGCGTTGTGGGCGCTGCTGCCGCTGGTCGCCAGCCGGCGGCTGGCGATGGGCTCCAGCGGGTACGGCGTGCTGCTGGCCGCCCTCGGTCTCGGCGCGGTCGCCGGCGCGCTGGTGCTGCCCCGGCTGCGTCTGGCGTTGTCCAGCAACCAGTTGCTGCTGCTGGCCGGGCTGGTCTTCGCCGGCGCCCTGCTGGTGCTGGCCTGGGTGCCGCAGCCGGTGGCGGTCACCGTGGCGCTGCTGCCCGCCGGGCTGGCCTGGATGACCGTCCTCTCCAGCGTCAACGCCGCCATGCAGCTCTTCCTGCCCGGCTGGGTCCGGGCCCGCGGCCTGTCGGTCTACCAGATGGTGTTCGCCGGCGGGCAGGCGCTCGGCGCCCTCGCCTGGGGCGCGCTGGGCGAGTTGGCCGGTCTGGTCGTCGCGCTGGCCGTGGCCGGGGTGGTGATGGCGGGGTGCGCGGTCAGCGTGCTGGCCTGGCCGCTGCGCGACACCCGGGACGTCAACCGGGACCCGGCCAGCTACTGGCCGGAGCCGCACCTGACCCTGCCCGCGCACCCGCGCACCGGGCCGGTGCTGGTCACCGTGGCCTACACGGTGCCGCCCGAGCGGCAGGCGGAGTTCGTCGAGGCGATGCGGGCGGTGGGGCGCTCACGGCGGCGTACCGGGGCGATGCGGTGGGGCCTGTTCCGGGCCGGGGAGCGGGAACACGGTTTCGTGGAGGTCTACCAGGTGCCGTCCTGGGAGGAGCACCTGCGTCAGCACGGCGGGCGGATGACCGGGGCGGACCAGGCGGCCGAGGAGCGCGCCCGGGCTCTCCTGGCGGGCGAGCCCGAGGTCACCCACCTCCTCCCCGCCGATCCCGACAGGGGGTGAGGAGGGCCCGTGCCGGTCCGCCGGGGCGCGTCGGGACGCCGGGAGGGGCGGGGTGCGGGCGGGGCGGGGCGGGGCTGACAGAATGCGGGGGGCAGACCGTTCGTAGACGAGGAGACGCAAGTCGTGATCCGTACCCATGACGCCGGCAGCCTGCGGGCCACGGACGCCGGCACCACGGTGACGCTCGCCGGGTGGGTGGCCCGCCGGCGTGACCACGGCGGGGTCATCTTCGTCGACCTGCGCGACGGCTCCGGCGTGGTGCAGGTGGTCTTCCGGGAGGAGGACGCGCACGCGCTGCGCAACGAGTTCTGTGTGGCGGTCACCGGTGAGGTGACCCGCCGGCCCGAGGGCAACGAGAACCCGGAGCTGCCCACCGGTGAGATCGAGGTGACGGCGAGCGCCCTGACGGTGCTCTCCGAGGCGGCCCCGCTGCCGCTGCCGGTGGACGACCAGGTCGAGGCCGGTGACGACGTCCGGCTCCGCTACCGCTACCTGGACCTGCGGCGCGGCGGCCCGGCGCGGGCCATGCGGCTGCGCTCCCGGGCCAACCAGCTCGCCCGCAAGGTGCTGCACGAGCGGGACTTCCTGGAGATCGAGACCCCGACGCTGACCCGGTCCACCCCGGAGGGCGCGCGGGACTTCCTCGTCCCGGTCCGGCTCCAGCCGGGTAGCTGGTACGCGCTGCCGCAGTCCCCGCAGTTGTTCAAGCAGTTGCTGATGGTCGGCGGCATGGAGCGGTACTACCAGATCGCCCGCTGCTACCGGGACGAGGACTTCCGCGCCGACCGGCAGCCGGAGTTCACCCAGCTCGACATCGAGATGTCCTTCGTCACCGAGGACGACGTGATCGACCTCGGCGAGGCGATCGTCGCGGAGCTGTGGCGGGACCTCGCCGGCCACGGGATCTCCCGGCCGATCCCGCGGATCACCTGGCACGACGCGATGGCCCGGTACGGCTCCGACAAGCCCGACCTGCGCTACGGGGTCGAGCTGACCGAGCTCACCGACTACCTGCGCGGCACCGCGTTCCGGGTGTTCGCCGGCGCGATCGACGCCGGTGGGTACGTCGGCGCGGTGGTCATGCCGGGCGGGGCCGCGCAGAGTCGCAAGGAGCTGGACGGCTGGCAGGACTGGGCGAAGGCGCGGGGCGCGAAGGGCCTGGCGTACGTGGTGCTCGACGCCGAGAGCGGCGAGGCGCGCGGCCCGGTGGCGAAGAACCTCTCCGCCGAGCACCTGGCCGGGCTGGCCGACGCGGTCGGCGCGAAGCCGGGCGACGCGGTCTTCTTCGCGGCCAGCCCGAACGTCCGTGAGGCGCAGGAGCTGCTCGGCGCGGCCCGGGTGGAGATCGCCCGGCGGGCCGGCCTGGTCGACGAGAGCGCCTGGGCGTTCTGCTGGGTGGTCGACGCGCCGATGTTCGAGCGCACGGACGACGGCGGCTGGACGGCCGTGCACCACCCGTTCACCTCGCCGAACGCCGAGTGGGTGGACCGGTTCGAGGAGGCCCCCGACCGGGCGTTGGCCTACGCGTACGACATCGTCTGCAACGGCAACGAGATCGGCGGCGGCTCGATCCGTATCCACCGTGGCGACGTGCAGCGTCGGGTGTTCGACCTGCTCGGCATCACGCCGGAGGAGGCGCAGGACAAGTTCGGCTTCCTGCTGGAGGCGTTCAAGTTCGGGCCGCCGCCGCACGGCGGCATCGCGTTCGGCTGGGACCGGGTGTGCATGCTGCTGGCCGGGGCGGACTCGATCCGTGAGGTGATCGCGTTCCCGAAGACCCGGGGCGGGTTCGACCCGCTGACCGGCGCGCCGACCCCGATCACCGGGCAGCAGCGGGCCGAGGCGGGCATCGACGCCAAGCCGAAGGCGCCGGCCGCCGCGCAGCCCGGCACCGCCGGCCCGGCCGTCCCGGTGGCCGACCCCACCTGATCCCACTCCGTCCGGTCCTGCGGACGACGGGAGCCGGGGAGGACAGCGTCCTCCCCGGCTCTTCCGTCTGCCCGCGCGTCAGCCCTCGGCGGCGCGTTTCTGCGCGGCGATGACCTTGTTCAGGCGTTCCATCCGGGTGGCCAGGCTCATCATGCCCTCCAGCCTGAACGCCGGCGGGCGACGTCCGTCGACGTCGGAGAAGCCGTACCGCTCGGCGAGGTCGCCGCAGGCCAGGACCTGACCGGAGGACTCCCGCACGGTCGGGTCGGCGAGCAGGTGGGCGATGGCCCGGCCGACGTACTCGGCCGAGTGGACCACCGCCGCCGGGCCGCTGCCCAGCGCCGACCAGGCCGCCTCGACCCGCTCGGTGCGGACGAACCCGGGGTGCAGGCCGACCGAGGTGATCCGCGTACGGCGCAGGTCGCCGGCCATCGCCCGGCTGAGCCGGTCGGAGGCGGCCTTGAACATGTCGTACGCGGCCTGCCCGAGGTAGGTGTCCCCGTCGGTGTAGGAGATCGTGACGATCAGTCCGGCGTCCCGGGGCAGCATCAGCTCGGCGGCGTGCCGGCTGGCGGTGAACTGGGCCCGCACCGAGGCGGCGTACGCGTCGTACCGCCACATCGGCTGCTGCCAGAACGGGGCGTCGAAGCGGGCCTCGTCGGAGCGTTCGTACCCGCTCCAGGCGTTGTTGACCAGCAGGTCCAGCCGGCCGCCCTGCTCCTGCGCGATCCGCGCGAAAAGCGCGGCGACCTGCGTGTCGTCGTGGTGGTCGCAGCGCACCGCGACGCCCTGCCCGCCGCGCTTGGTCACCTCGTCGGCGGTGTCGTCGACGGTGCCGGGCAGCCCCTCGGTGCTGCCCTCGCCCCGGGTGCTGCGGCCGGTCACGTAGACGGTGGCCCCGGCGTCGCCGAGGGCCAGGGCGATGCCCCGCCCGACGCCCCGGCTGCCCCCGGTGACCAGCGCGACCCGGCCGGCCAGGGCCGGCGCCTGCCAGCGGTCGTCGGCGGTGTCGTGGTCTGCTGTCTCAGGCACCGTGCTCGCTCCAGTATTCGAGGCTTCGTCGGTAGGCGTCCCGGTCGGAGACGTGCGGCAGGCCGTACCGGCTGCGCAGCTCCTCGAGGGAGGAGGGGAGGGCTCCGCCGGAGCACGCGGTCACCTCGCTGACGTCGGCGAGGACCTCCACGTACCGGCGGGACATCGGGGCCAGAGCGGCCAGCTCCGCCTCGGTCAGCTCGTCCGGGTGGATCACCCGGGGGCGGGTGATCTCCCTGCCGCGCCGCCGGGCGTGCTCGACGCAGACGTCCAGCGCGTCGTCGACGGTCATCGCCTCCTTGCCGTAGGTGACCCAGTACTCCCGGCCGCTGTCGCCGGCGTCCATCGCCGCGATGGTGGCCTGGGAGAGGGTGTCCTGCGGGACGATGTCCACCAGGTTGCCCGGGTGCGCGGGGAAGAGCTTCGCCCGGCCCCGGCAGATCCAGTCCGACATGAGCTGCACGATCTGCCCGCGCGAGGTCACCCCGGTCGCCGCGTCGCCGATCAGGTTCGTCGGCCGGAAGATCACGTACGGTACGCCGGAGGCGCGGAGCAGCTCCTCGGCGGCCAGCTTGGAGCGCACGTACGCGCTGACCACGTTGGTCGGTCTCAGCGGCAGCGGGGCGTCGTCGGCGAGCGCGTGCACGAACGACGTGCTCTGGTGGTAGATCGCCGCGTCGGCCCGGCGGGCCAGCTCGATCACCTCCCGGGTACCGTCGACGTTGGTCCGCTGGTAGCGCTCCGGGGACTGACCCCAGTCGGTCAGCCCGCCGGAGTGGATGACCGCGCCGGTCCGGGCGACCAGGTCCCGGTAGGCGTCGTCGTCGAGGCCGAGCCGCGGCCGGGACAGGTCGCAGCGCAGCATCTCCACCCCGGGCCCGGTGACGCTGCCCGAGTTGACGAGCGCGACGACCGGCCGCCCGCCCAGCTCACGGATGATCGACTGGCCGACCACCCCGGACGCCCCGGTGAGGACGGTGACCTTCGACGGGCTCACGGCCGCTTGTCCTTCCACTCGTACACCCGGGACAGCACCTGGAAGCCGGCGAAGCTGATCGGCTCCGGCGGGAAGGCCGGACGCTTCGCGTCGACCAGGGCCAGCGTCGAGTAGTCGGTGGACTCGCCGAGGACCAGGTCCCGCAGGATCCGCCCGCCGGTGTGGGTGGCGGCGATGCCGTTGCCGCAGTAGCCGTACCCGTAGTGCAGGCCGGGGCGCAGCGTGCCGAAGTGCGGCATCATGTCCCGGGTGATGTCGATGACCCCGCCGTAGGCGAACTCGAACCGTACGTCGTCCCGCCAGGCCGGGAAGAACTCGCCGAACGACGCGGTCAGCTCCCGGTAGATCGCGGCGTTGTCGTGGTGCCCCTGGTCGAACGGGCTGCGCGGGTAGTAGTACGCCCGCCCGCCGGCCCACATCAGCCGGTTGTCGGCGGTGAACCGGCCACAGTGCAGGAAGGTCTTCGCCTCGACGATGCCCTCCCGGCCGGGCCAGCGCACCCGGCCGAGCTGCTCCTCGGTGAGCGGCTCGCTGATCAGCGCGTAGCTCCACATCGGCAGCACGGTGCGCCGGAACTCCGGGAACGTGTACTGGGACGCGCTGGTGGCCAGGACCACCTGCGGGGCGCGGACCCGGCCGGCGGCGGTGACCACCGTGTGCGGCCCGCCGCCCGGACCGGCCGGGTCGACCCGGGACGCCGGGCTGCGCTCGTGGATGGTCACGCCCATCCCGCGCAACGTCCGGACCAGGCCACGGGCCAGCTTGAACGGGTTGACCAGCGCGCCGCCCACCCGGACCGCCCCCTGGATCTCGGGGGAGTCGACGTAGGCGCGGGCCTCGTCGGCGTCCATGATCTTGGTGTCGCTGCCCAGTCGGAGAGCCAGCCTGCGGTCGTGCTCCAGCCGGGCGAGCTGCCCGTCGTTGCGGGCCACCATCAGGTAGTCGTTCGCCTCGTACTCGGCGTCGACCTTCTCCCGGCGGCAGAACCGGCCGATCTCCAGGATGGACCGGCCGACGATCGCCGAGGCCTTCGCCGCGGCCGGCTCGCCGTACACCCGGATGAGCTGGTCCAGGTCCTTGCCGAGGGTGGGGGTGACGAAACCGTCGGCGGTGCCCGAGGCGGCGCCCCCGGCGAGGCCCGCGTCGAGCAGGTGGATGTCGAGGTCCGGCCGGGCCTTCTTCAAGCCGTACGCCGTCCACATGCCGGTGAACCCGGCGCCGACGACGGCGACGTCGCAGTCGACGTCACCGGTCAGCGCGTCCTGCGGCTCGGCGGCCTCGGTGGTCTGCCAGTAGACCTCGTGTCGGTAGTTCGGCACAACACTCCTTCGCTGACGGTGTCGTGTCGGTGGGGGTCAGACGGCCTCGAAGACCAGGCGGGCCAGGCCGAGGTGCCGCCGCTCGAAGTGCCCGACGGTGGCCGACAGGTACCGCTCGTAGTCGGCGACCTGCTCCTCGCCCACCAGCGCCAGGGCCCGCTCGCGGTGCCGCCGCAGGCCGGCCAGCCACTCGGCGCAGGTGCGCGCGTAGTGCTCCGGGTCGTTGCGGACCGACACCACGTCGAAGAGCCGCTCGCTGCCCTGGATCACCTCGGCCAGGTCGGGGATCTCCGACTCGGTGAACACCCGTTCCATGATGAAGAGCAGGTCACGGACGGTCTGCCGGTCCATCCGGACGTTGTTGCCCTTGACGTTGGTCTGGATGGCGATCCGGGCGCCGGCCGGCAGCCAGCCCCGGGCCCGGGCGAAGAACTCCCGGTACGCGGCGACGCGGGCCGGGCGGGTCAGCCCGTCCCGGGCGAAGTGCTCGAACGCGCCGATCGAGATGATCGCGTCGTACGGCTCGGCCGGGGTGTGGTCGAGCCAGTTCTGCACGTGCGCCTCGACCGCGTCCGAGCCGTGCCGGCGTACCCAGTCGGCCTGCGAGTCGCTCAGGGTCAGCCCGACGACGTGGCCCACCCGGTGCGTGTCCACCAGGCGTTCCATCAGGCCGCCCCAGCCGCAGCCCACGTCGAGCACCCGCCGCGCGCCGGTGGCCCGGGCGCCCTCGATGAGGTAGTCGAACTTTCGGATCTGCGCCGAGTCGAGGTCGTCGTCCGGCCCGTCCCACAGCGCGCAGCTGTAGGCCATGGAGCCGCCGAGCCAGAGGGCGTAGAAGTCGTTGGAGAGGTCGTAGTGCTGCTGGATGGCATCCATCGACGCCCCGTCGTAACGGCCGACGCCGGGGTCGGCGTCGGCCGTCGACGGGGCGGTGGCCGCCGGCGCGTGGACGGACACGGCCCTATGCCTGGACCTGGGCCGTGGTGTTGGCCAGCTCCACCAGGTCGCCGATGGTCTTGACGTCGGCCGCCCGGGAGGGGTCGAACTCGATGCCGAGCTGGTCCTCGATGCCGTAGACGATGTCGGCGACCTGGAGGCTGGACAGCCCCAACTCATCGAAGGCGGTCTGTTCGCCCAGGGTGATCTCCTCGGCGTTCTTTCCGCGCAGTTTCTTCTGCACCATTTCACAGACCTGTTCGACGGTAATCACTGGGTAGCTCCTCCGGCACGTGGGGTGATTATTCTTTCGGTAGCGAGAGGTTTCACTTGCCGCCACTGACGAGAATGCGTATCGACCGCCCGCGGGACAGTCTGCAGGATCATGCCACAGTGGAGAGGGGTGGGGCGAGCCTCCAATTCGACCTTGTGTCTCACGGTTCCACCCGGCATGATGGGCACCCCTGGGCTCACATCAGCATCGAGGGACGGCGGGGGCCATCCATAATGGACAGACCGGGCCGGTTAGTCGATTATCTGATCACATCGTTGCACCAGGTCGGCGTGCGACACATATTCGGCGTGGGCGGCGCCAACATTGAGGACCTGTACGACGCCGTGCACCATTGCGGTGAGCAGGTCACGGCCGTGGTGGCCAAGCACGAGTTCTCCGCCGCCGCCATGGCCGACGGGTACGCCCGGGCCACCGGCCGGCTCGCCGTGGCCGTGTCCACCTCGGGCGGGGGCGCGATGAACCTGGTGCCCGGGGTCGCCGAGGCGTACGCCTCCCGGGTGCCGCTGCTGGCCATCGTCGGGCAGCCGCCCCGCCCGCTGGAGGGGCAGGGCGCGTTCCAGGACACCAGCGGTCTGGCCGGCTCCTTCGACGCGTACCGGCTGTTCTCCTCGATCAGCCGGTACTGCCGGCGGATCGACGACCCGGCGGACATCGCCGCGGCGCTCGCCGACGCGCTCACCGCCACCCGGGCGCTGCCCGGCGGCCCGGCGGTGCTGCTGCTGCCGAAGGACGTGCAGCAGGCCGTCGTCGAGGGCCTGCCGCCCATCGACGAGCTGCTGGCCGAGCGTCGGATTTCCGTCACCGCCGCGGCGGCCCGCGACCGGGCCGGCGACCGGCTGGCCGAGCTGGTCGGCGAGTCGGTGCTGGTCATCGCCGGGGACGAGGTGGCCCGTCGGGGCGCCCGCGCGGAGCTGGCCGAGTTCGCCGCCGCGCTGGACGCCCGGGTGGCCGTGGTGCCCGACGGCAAGGACGTCTACCCCAACGACGACCCCCGGTTCGTGGGCGTCGCCGGCGTGATCGGTCACCCGAGCGTCACCGACGCGCTGCGCGGCGCCCGGCTCTGCGTGCTGGTCGGCACCCGGCTGCCGGTGATGGCCCGGGGCGGCCTGGACGCCCTGCTGACCGGTACCGAGCTGATCTGCTTCGGGGCCGAGCCGGCCTACGCCGCGCACGCCCTGCACGTCGACGGCGACCTGCGCGCCGAGCTGCGGGCAGCGGTCGACCGGCTGCGCGCCCACCGGCCGACCCCGCCCGCGCCGACCCGGCCCGACCTGCGGTTCCTGTCCGTCCCGCCGTTCGAGGGCGAGGGCGTGCTCCGGCTGCGCGAGGCGGTCGACGCGATCGACGCCGCCGTCCCGGACGGCGCGACGGTGGTCGCCGACGCCGGCAACTCCGCGGCGAGCGTCATCCACTACCTGGCCACCCCGCGGGACGGTCGGTTCATCGTCGCGCTGGGCATGGGCGGCATGGGGCACAGCCTCGGCGCGGGCATCGGCGCGGCGTTCGGCACCGGGCGGCGCAGCTTCGTGGTGATCGGCGACGGCGGTTTCCTGATGCACGGCATGGAGATCCACACCGCCGTCGAGCACGACCTGCCGGTGACCTTCGTGGTGGTCAACAACAACGCGCACGGCATGTGCGTCACCCGGGAGCAGCTCTACTACGAGGACGCGTACACGTTCAACGAGTTCCGCCCCACCGACCTGGCCGCCGGGATCCGGGGCATGTTCCCGGGCCTGCCGGTCACCCACGCCCGCACGCCGGACGAGCTCCGGCAGGCGCTGACCGATCAGGTGGCGACCCGCTCGCCGGCCGTGGTCTGCATCGACGTCAGCCCGCGGGAGATCCCACCGTTCGTACCCTTCCTCAACCATCTCGACCAGACCGTGAGTCCCCAAGGAGCACCCCATGAGCCCGTCGTCGCCGTTGGCTGACATCCCGAACCTGCTGCGTTGTGAGACCACCCCGCGGGAGGCGGCGCTGGCCAAGGCCGCGGAGATGACCCACGCGGTCTACCCCCACGACGCGGTGTACGGGCAGTTCTGCACCGTGCAGGACTACATCGACTGCCCGCCGGAGGACGTCTTCGACTACCTCGCCGACCTGCGCAACCTCGACGAGTGGACGTACAGCACCCGGCACTTCGAGCCGGTCGACGACTCCGGCCTGCACCTCGGCTGGGACACCCTGGCCGACGACACCCGCATCTACGCGAAGGTGGTCGCCAACCGGGAGGCGCTGACCGTCGACTACCACTGCGCCTGGGACCAGGGCGACGAGCTGTGGATGATCTACCTCAACCGGATCATCCCCGCCGAGCTGGTCCTGAAGAAGCCGGGCACGGTGCTGGTCTGGACCAACTGCCGGCACCCGTACTACGACGACAACCCGAACAAGCACCTGGTGGCCGACCCGGACCGGGTCTGGGTGGGCGACATGTGGCCGCTGTTCTACGCCGGCCACCGGGCCGAGCTGGACAACCTCAAGGCCATCCTGGAGTACCGGCACCGCCGGGGCATCCCGGTGACCGGGCACGTGGTCCGCGAAGGGGTGTCGGCGTGACCACCCCGGTCAGCCTGGTCGACCTGGGCAGCGCCCTGCCCGAGCGGCAGGTGCCCACCGATTTCTACCGGGGCGCCGACGCCGCGCTCGACGACAGCGTGATGTTCAAGTCGCCGAAGTACCGCCGGCACATCGGGCCGGACGAGACCGCCGCCGACCTGATCGTCCGGGCGGCCCGGCCGGTGCTGGAGCGGGCCAGGGAGCGCGGGGACGAGCCGGTGGACCTGCTCCTCACCAACGTCCTCCTGCCGGACCTGCCGTTCACCGGGGCCGGCGCGGAGGTCGCCCACCGGCTCGGGGTGCGCCCGGAGTGGGTGCTCGACGTGCACAACGGCGGCTGCGTGTCGTTCGTCTACATGCTCAAGATCGCCAAGCAGATCATGCAGTCCGGCGGGGCCCGCACCGCGCTGCTGTGCAACGTGCAGAACAGCGCGGGCCAGGTCTTCACCCAGCCGACCATCCGCGCCAAGTCGCACGCGCCGGTGCCGGGCGACGGCTGCGGGGTCGGCTACCTGCGCGTCGGCGACTCCTCGCCGATCCTCGACGTGGAGGTCCGCCAGTACGTCGAGTACGCCACCGACGTCGGGCTGGCCTTCGACGACAACCGCAAGTACTGGCAGCCGGGGCTGAGCGAGATGGACGTCAGCTTCACCGACTCCAAGGTCGCCAAGATCATCGGTCGGGGCAACCAACTCGTCCCCGAGGTGGTCACCGCGCTGTGTGACCGGCTCGGCGTCCGCACCCCGGACATCGACGTGCTGGTCACCAACCAGCCCAACCGGATGTTCCTGCGCAACTGGCGGGAGGCGCTCCAGCTCAAGCCGGAGCGGCACCTGGACACCTTCGAGGACTACGGCAACCTGTTCGGCGCGGCGGTGCCGGTCACCCTGCACCAGGCGCTCGCCGACGGCAGGGTCAGCCCGGGGGATCTGCTGGTCCTCGCCGGCTTCGCGCACGCCGGCGACATGGCCGGCGCGGCGGCCGTCCGCTGGCAGGCCGGCGCGGCGTAGCCGACCGGAAACGACGGAGCCGGGGTGGGGACCGTTCCCCACCCCGGCTCCGTCGTGGCGACGGGCCGCCCCTGCCGCGCCGACCCGCGTGGGCGGGGCCGGCGTGCCGCCGACCCCGCCCGTGCCGTCAGCCCACGTTGACCCGGGCCAGCGGACGCAGCGCGTCGGACGCCAGCAGCGCCCGGCACCGGAACCGCTGGATCTTGCCGCTCGGGGTCTTCGGCAGGGTGCCCTTCGCCAGGAAGACGCACTCGGTCAGCGGCACCCCGGCCTTGGTCATCGCGATCGCCGCCGCCTCGTCGGCGAACGCCTGGTAGTCGGCGGCGCGACCCTTCAGCTCCACCAGCAGCACCAGCTCGCCGCGCCCGCCCCCGGCCACGTCGACGATCACCGCGCAGCCCTTGCGGACCGCGTCCAGCCCGTCGATGGTGCTCTCGATCTCCCGGGCGTAGACGTTGCGCCCGCCGACCTGGAGCAGGTCGTCCGAGCGGCCCACCACGTACAGCTCGCCGTCGTGCCGGAAGCCCAGGTCACCGGTGCGCAGCCGGCCGTCGACGAACCGGGCCGCGGTGCGCTCCGGGTCGGCGAAGTACCCGCTGGCCAGGCTGGGCGAGGCGATCCGGATCTCGGACAGCCGGCCCGGCTCGGCCACGTCCACCGACACGCCCGCGCAGGGCCGGCCGGTGGAGACCACCCGGGTCGCCGCCGGGTCGTCGGGGGCGCACGGCGTCACCTCGCCGTCGGCCAGCCGGTTGCCGTCCACGTCGAGGAAACGGGGCGCCTCGTCGTGCGGGCAGGCGGTCACCGCCAGGGTCGCCTCCGCCAGCCCGTACGCCGGCATCAGCGCCTCCTCGCGCAGCCCGTGCGGGCCGAACGCGGCCACCGTGCGGCGCAGCGCCTCCCACTCCACCCGCTCCGCGCCGACCACGCAGACCCGCAGCCTGAGCGGGGCGGCGAGGGCGCCGCTGCCCTGCCCCCGGGCGGCCAGGTGCAGCGCGGTGCTGGTGCCGGCGGTCATGGTCGCGCCGTACTCGGCCATGTCCCGGAACCAGGTGCGCGGCGACATCATGAACCGCTCCGGGGTGGACAGCACCAGCCCGAAGTCGTGCGCCCAGGCGTAGAGCAGACACCCGAACATGCCCATGTCGTGGGAGAGCGGCAGCCAGGAGGCGACCGTCTCCCGGCCCGGCACGCCGCCGGCCATCGCCAGGATCATCTCCAGTTGCCGGCCGATGGCCCGGGTGGTGAGCGCGCAACCCTTCGGCACGCTGGTGCTGCCCGAGGAGTACTGGACGAAGGCCAGCTCGTCGAGCCCCGGCGGGGTCTCGTCGATCCGACCGGACCCGCCGACCAGCGACTGCCAGGAGCGGACGGTCAGCCGGGCCGACACCGACTCCGGCAGCAGCGGGGTCAGCTTCTCGTCGGCCAGCAGCACCGGCGCGTCGAGGCTGCCGACCAGCGTCTCCAGGTGCCGCGCGTACTCCAGCCGGTCCATCCCCCGGGTGGGCACCGGCAGCGAGGCCACCGCCCCGCCGGCCAGCCAGACCCCCAGCAGCCCGCGGACCGCCTCGGGGGAGTTGTCCAGGACGGCGGCGACCTGCCGGCCGGGACGCACCCCGGCACGCCGCAGGGCGGCCGCCGCGGCCCGGCCGTCGGCCACCACCTCCGACCAGGGCGTCTCGGTGAACCGGTTGCCGGCCCAGGCGTGCAGCCGCCCGCGCGCGCCGGCCCCGGTCAGGTTGTCCCACAGCAGCATGGCGTCCCCCTCCGCCGGCGGATGCCGGCCGGTGTGCTCACTCGACGTCGGTGACCGAGACCAGCTCGGACGCGGGTCGCCGCTCCGACAGCGGCGGGGCCGCCGGCGCGGTGAGCAGCTCCTCGGCGCTGGCGGCCGGGGTACGGTCGGCCGGCCTGACGTTGCCGACCAGGCTCACGCCGCCCTCGCGCAGGGCCAGCTTCTCCGGGTCGATCCGGATCACGTGGCTGGCCAGACCGACCTTCTCCAGGGACCAGATGAAGATGGCGCTGATGTCCACCTCCCACCACTTCATCCCGTGCCGGGCGGAGCGGGGGAACGCGTGGTGGTTGTTGTGCCAGGCCTCGCCGAACGAGGGGATGGCCAGCCAGGCCACGTTGCGGGAGTGGTCCAGCGTGCCGAAGCGGCGTCGGCCGAAGTAGTGCCCGACCGAGTTCACCGCGTACGTCATGTGGTTGACCAGGAAAAGCCGCACGAAGCCGCCCCACAGCGCGCCGGTCAGCGCGCCGGTGAGGGTGCCGGTCAGGGCCAGCCCGATCAGGCCGGGCAGCACGATGCCGGCCAGCACGACCAGCACGAACTTCTCGCTGATCCAGCGCAGCGCCCGGTCGCGGACCAGGTCCGGGCAGTAGCGCATCGGCTCGGACTTCAGGTCGACGTCGAACAGCCAGCCCAGGTGGGCGTGCCACAGCCCGCGCAGGATGCCCTTGAACCCGGGCTCGAAGCCCAGGTGCGGGCTGTGCGGGTCGCCCTCGCGGTCGGCGACCCGGTGGTGCCGGCGGTGGTGCGCCGCCCAGATGATCGGCGGACCCTGCCCGGCCATCGCCCCGGCCGTGGCCAGGGCCAGGTAGATCGGCCGGGCGGTGCGGAACGAGCGGTGGGTCAGCAGCCGGTGGTAGCCGGTCGAGATGCCGAAGGCGCAGATGGTGTACATCACCACCAGAGCCACCAGGTCGGACCAGTGGAACAGCCTGTTCCACAGCAGGGCCATCGCCACGAAGACGCCGATCAGCGGCGCCACGGACGCGGTCAGGATGAACCAGCGGTGCTCTCTGCCGTCCATGTACCTACCTCTTGAGCTGTGTGGGTGATCGGTGTGATCGCGGCGCGTCCGCCGGAACCGCGGGACGGGTCGTCGACCCTGGGCGTCGGGAATACGTTTCCGTGACGACGCGGTGCACGCGCTGTCATCCGACGGCCCCCTGTTCACGGATCGCGCAGCAAACAGGTAACGCACTTTATCCAAGCTGGATCCCGATGACCATGGGCCGAGTGGGCGCGATCCACTCTGGAACGGTGAATGTGGGCCTGATCCGTCCGTTTGAATGTGCGCTGTCAGAAAGACCGGCTCCGGTAACCATTCGGAAACCCGGCCGTCGTCCAGGTGTCGGAATGCCGACCATTTCCGGGCCGCTCCAGCGATCCTCGAGCGGGGCTCGAGCGATCCTCGAGTGAGGTGTGACGACGGTCGGACCCGACCGGGAAACCACAAGCGACCCTGTGGTCCGGCCATTGGGGACAGGAACGCCGGTCCCGGTCGATAGCTGATACGGTCGGCGTGCGTTCAGCGCTGGTCGCAGCAAGGAGACGAGCATGTCGAGTCAACCCGCCGTCGGTCTTCCCTCCGGTCACCTCACGATGCGGCTCGCGCACCGGGCGATGCTGCGGGACCTGGGTCGCATCGCGGCCACCGCCGCGGCGCTGTCCAGCACGCCGGACCCGGCGCGGGCAGCGGCCCTGACCGACTACACCGACCGGATCCTGCAGATCATCGAGCACCACCACGAGGGTGAGGACGAGTTCTTCTGGCCCATGCTGCGCGAGCGCGGCGCGGGCGAGGACGTGCTGACCCTGATGACCGAGGAGCACCACGAGCTCCTCGGCCACCTCAAGGACGTCCGCGCCCGGCTCGCCGCCCTTGCCGGCGGCCCGTCCACCGGGTGGGCCGAGCTCGCCACGGCGACACAGCGGTTGCGTGACTCGCTGGCCCACCACTGCGCCGACGAGGAGCGCGAGCTGACCGAACGACTCGCCCCGGCGCTGGACGCCGCGACGTGGAGCCGCTTCGAGCGCAACATGCTCAGGACGGCGCCCAAGTGGACGCTCGGCTTCATGCCACCCTGGCTGGACTCGGTCGCCGAGCCCCAGGAACGGGCCGGCGTGCCGGCCAAACCGGTCGCCTGGCTGATGGCCGGCTCGCTGCGCCGCCGTCAGCAGCGCGCCTTCGGCGGCTGACCCCACCCCCGATCCGGCCACCGGCGTCCCCGGTGGCCGGCCCCTCCCGTCCGCCCGGTGGGCCGGGCGGTTCCCCCCCCGCAACCACTGAGCAGTGCTGAGGAGTCGTGATGGTGCAAGCCGCCGTGCCCGAAGGGGATCAGATGCTGAGCCGGGGTCGGGCCGCCCTGTTGCTCGCCATCACCTGCGGCGCCCAACTGCTCGTCATCTTCGACGAGACGGTGGTCAACCTGGCTCTGCCGTCGATCCGGACGGACCTGGAGTTCAGCACCTCCTCGTTGGCCTGGGTGGTCGACGCGTACATGCTGCTCTTCGGTGGCTTCCTGCTCCTCGGCGGCCGGGGCGCGGACCTCTTCGGCCGGCAGCGGATGTTCCTGATCGGCCTGACCGTCTTCGTGGGCGCGTCGCTGGCCGGCGGGCTGGCCCAGTCCGACGACGCCCTGATCATCGCCCGGGGCGTGCAGGGTTTCGGGGCCGCGCTGCTCAGCCCGGCCGCGCTCAGCATCCTGGTCAGCGCGTTCAGCAACGCCGACCAGCGGGGCAAGGCGCTCGGCGTGTGGGGTGGCCTCTCCGGCATCGCGGGCACCACCGGCGTGCTGCTGGGCGGCCTGATCACCGACACGATCGGCTGGCGCTGGGTGTTCTTCATCAACGTCCCGGTCGGCGCGATCCTGCTCGCCCTCACCCTGGCCGGGCTGCGGGGCAACGGCGTCGCCATCGAGTCGGCGGCCGGGCCGCGCCGGCTGGACGGCTTCGGCGCGGCCACCATCACCGGTGGTCTCCTGCTGCTGGTCTACACCATGCTCAACACCTCGCACCGCGACTGGAGCGACCCGCTCACCGTCGGCGGTCTGGTCGGCGCGGCCGTCCTGATCGCCCTCTTCGTCTGGTGGGAGGGGCGCGCGCCGGAGCCGCTGCTGCGGCTGGGCATCCTGGCCAACCGGCAGATCGCCGTCGCCAACGTCCTCACCGTGCTGGCCGCCTCCGCGCTCTACGGCACCTTCTTCTTCCTCAGCCTCTACATGCAGGTGATCAACGGTTGGTCGCCGATCCGGGCCGGCCTGTCCTGGGCGCCGCTCGGCCTGACCATGGCGGTGTTCGCCGGGGCGGCCATGCAGTTGACCCCGAAGCTGGGCACCCGCAACCTGATCATGGTGGGCCTGGCGCTGGTCGGGCTCGGTCAGGTGCTGCTGCTGCGCAGCACCGTCGGTGGCTCGTACGTCAGCGAGCTGCTGCCCACCCTGCTGCTGTCCGGCGCGGGCTTCGGTCTGGCGCTGGTGCCACTGGTGGTGGCCGCGGTCAGCGGCGTCGCCCGGGAGGAGAGCGGCATCGCCTCCGGCCTGATGAACACCTCGCAGCAGGTCGGTGGCGCGGTCGGCCTGGCGGTGCTGGTCACCGTGGCCAACGAGGCGCTCTCCGGGAAGATCAGCGAGGGCGTGGCGCAGGGGTCCGCGCTGCTGGACGGCCTGCACGCCGCCTTCCTGGTCGCCGCGGTCCTCACCGCCTTCGCGGTGGTGGTGACGTTCCTGCTCCCCAACAACCGTGCCAAGGTCGACATGGCGGCGATCCACGGCGGCTGACCGCCCCGCACCCCGGCGGCCCGGCCGCCCCACCGGCCAAGACAGGAGAACGCGTAGATGGGCCACTACCGCAGCAACCTGCGGGATCTGGAGTTCAACCTCTTCGAGGTCTTCGGCGTCGAGGAGCTCCTCGGCGGCGACGGCTACCCGGACCTGGACGCCGACACCGTCCGGCAGATCCTCGCCGAGGTGGACCGTTCGGCCCGCGAGGAGCTGGCGGACGCGTTCACCGAGGGCGACCGGCAGCCCCCGGTGTTCGACCCGGCGTCGCACAGCGCCCCGCTGCCGCCGGCGTTCGTCAAGGCGTACCGGGCGTTCCTGGACGCCGGGTTCTGGCGGCTCGGCGACCTGGCCCCGGAGCTCGGCGGCACGCCCGCGCCCCGGATGCTCTGGCGGGCCATCGGTGAGCTGGTGATGGGGGCCAACCCGGCGGTGTGGATCTACGCCTCCGGGCCGCCGCTGGCCAACGTGCTGTGGCACGAGGGCACGGCGGAACAGAAGGCGTGGGCCCGGATCTTCGTCGACCGCGAGTGGGGCTCGACCATGGCGCTGACCGAGGCCGACGCCGGCTCCGACGTCGGCGCGGGCCGGGCCGTGGCGACGCCGCAGCCGGACGGCTCGTGGCACGTCGAGGGCGTGAAGCGCTTCATCACCTCCGGCGAGCACGACCTCACCGAGAACATCGTCCACTACGTGCTGGCCCGGCCGGTGGGGGTCGCGGGCGCGGGCGGGCCGGGCACCAAGGGGCTGTCCCTGTTCGTGGTGCCCAAGTTCCACTTCGATCCGGCCACCGGCGAGCTGGGCGCGCGCAACGGCGTGTACGCGACGAACGTCGAGCAGAAGATGGGGCTGAAGGTCTCCAACACCTGTGAGCTGACCTTCGGCCAGCACGGTGTGCCGGCGGTCGGCTGGCTGGTGGGGGAGCGGCACGACGGCATCCGGCAGATGTTCCGGATCATCGAGTACGCCCGGATGATGGTCGGCACGAAGGCCATCGCCACCCTGTCCACCGGCTACCTGAACGCCCTGGCGTACGCCCGGGAGCGGGTGCAGGGCGCCGACCTGACCCGGATGGCCGACAAGACCGCGCCCCGGGTGCGGATCGTCGCTCATCCCGACGTCCGCCGGTCGTTGATGCTGCAGAAGGCGTACGCGGAGGGGCTGCGCGCCCTGCTCGTCTACACCGGACGCTGGCAGGACCGGATGGCGCTCGGTCCTGACCGTGAGCTCGCCGCCCGGGTCAATGACCTGCTCCTGCCGCTGGTCAAGGGGGTCGGCTCGGAGCGGGCGTACGAGCTGCTCGGGCACGAGTCGTTGCAGACCTTCGGCGGCTCCGGCTACCTGGCCGACTACCCGTTGGAGCAGTACGTCCGGGACGCCAAGATCGACACCCTGTACGAGGGGACGACCGCGATCCAGAGCCTTGACCTGGTCTTCCGCAAGATCGCCAAGGACCAGGGCGTGGCGTTGATGACGGTGGCCGCCGAGAT
This sequence comes from Micromonospora sp. WMMD882, assembly GCF_027497255.1. Classification (NCBI taxonomy): domain Bacteria; kingdom Bacillati; phylum Actinomycetota; class Actinomycetes; order Micromonosporales; family Micromonosporaceae; genus Micromonospora; species Micromonospora sp. WMMD882. The sequence goes on along the minus strand of NZ_CP114903.1, from coordinate 2,152,825 downwards.
CGGCGAGTTCGTCGGGGCCGAGGGCGACGACGACGCGTTCGCCGCCGAACGGGTCGCCCTGGGGCGGGCGGTGACCGACGTGCAGGGCGTGCTCGGCACGATGCTGGAGTGGCTGACCGCCGCCCAGGGCGGCGAGCCGCGGCAGCTCTACCTGATCGGGCTGCACAGCCGGCGGCTGCTGCTGGCCCTCGGCGACCTGTTCGTCGGGTGGCTGCTGCTCACCCAGGCCGAGGTCGCGGCGCGCGCGCTCGACCGGGCCGACCTGACCGACGGCGACCGGGCCTTCTACACCGGCAAGGTGGCGGTGGCCCGGTTCTTCGCCCGCGAGGTGCTGCCCCGGCTCACCGCCGACCGCAAGATCGTCCAGTCGGCCCGGCCCGACCTGATGGACGTGCCGGAGGAGGCGTTCTGATCCACCGTCGGACCCACCGGGCGGCGCTGGTCGGCGTCGTCTGGTGGGCCGACCTGGGCATGCTGCGCCGCTGGCAGCTCCGGCTGCTCGACGACGCCGAGCGCCGGCGGCTCGCCGCCGTCGCCCACCCCCGGCGCCGGCGGCAGTCCACCCTGGGCGCGGTGCTGCTCCGGCTCGCCGTGGCCCACCACACCGGGACGCCGCCCGACCGGCTGCGGGTACGCCGGGCCTGCCCGAGCTGCCCGGCGCCGCACGGTCGTCCCGAGCTGCCCGACCACCCGCTCACCGTCTCCGTGTCGCATTCCGGGCGGCGGGTGGCGGTGGCGGTCAGCCACCGGGCCGCCATCGGCGTGGACGTGGAACGCCTCGACCCGGACCGTCCCCCCGCCGAGCTGGCCCGCTGGTGCCGGCGGGAGGCGGTGGTCAAGGCGACCGGGGACGGCCTGCGGGTCCGGATCCGCGACGTGCGGGTCAGCCGGTCCCGGCTGCTCGCCTACCCGGGCCGGCCCGACCTGCGCGGCCGCCTGTGGGACCTGCGCCCCGGCCCCGGCTACCGGGCCGCGGCGGCCCTGGTCGCGGCCACCCCCCTGCCGACCGGGGCCCGCATCGTCGAGCGGCCCGCCGCCGCCCTGCTCCGGGGCGGGACGCCGGCGGGCCCGGCCGGCGTGCCGGCGCGACGGACCCGCCGGCGGGCGCCCCGCTGATTCCCGCCACCACCGCTCCCGGTCACGCACAAGTATTGTGCACAACTTGTGTGCACAGTTATCGTGGACGGATGCCAGAGAACCACGACCGCCCGTCCCGGTCCGTCCGGCTGGACCATCGGCAGGTCCGGGTGCTCGCCCACCCGCTGCGGCTGCGGCTACTGGGCGCGCTGCGCGTCGACGGCCCGGCGACCGCCACCACGCTCGCGGACAAGCTTGACACCAACACCGGCGCGACCAGCTACCACCTGCGGCAGCTCGCCGAGGTCGGCCTGGTGACCGAGGACCCCGACCGGGGTGTCGGCCGGCAGCGCTGGTGGCGCGCCGCGCACGACAGCAGCAACTTCGAGCCGTCCGACTACGACGACGACCCGGACGCCCGGGCCGCCGTCGAGTGGATCCAGTCCCACCAGCTCCGCTTCCTGACCGAGCACGCCGACCGGTGGCACACCGCGCGGCAGACCTGGTCGGCGCGGTGGCGGGACGCCGCCGGCATGGGCGACGCCCTGCTGGTCATCGGCCCCGACCGGTTGCAGGCCCTCGAGCAGGAGATCTGGCAGGTCGTCCAGCGCTACCAGCAGGAGTCGCCCGCCGACGAGCCCGACGCCCGGCCGGTCCACCTCTTCCACGCCGCCTTCCCGAGGACGGAGCCGGACCGGTGAGCGCGCTCACCGTACGTCAGGTCCGGAACCGGTTCCTGGTCCTGCACGGCCTCCGCTGGCTGCCGGTCGGCCTGCTGGTGCCGGTGATGATCCTGCTGATGCGGGAACGCGGTCTCACCCTGGCCCAGATCGGTCTGGTGACCGCCGTCCAGGGGCTGGTCGTGCTGGCCCTGGAGCTGCCCACCGGTGGTCTCGCCGACGCCGTCGGCCGCCGCCGGCTGCTGCTCGTCGCCAGCACGGTCAACCTCGCCTCGGGGGCGCTGCTCGTGGTGGCCGACTCGTTCGCCCTGCTGGTCGTGGTCTGGCTGCTCCAGGGCGTCTACCGGGCGCTGGAGAGCGGGCCGCTGGAGTCCTGGTACGTGGACTCGACCCTCGCCGCCGACCCGGAGGCCACCTACGAGCGGGGTCTGGGCCACAGCGGCACGGTCGGCGGCGTGGCGATCGGCGCCGGGGCGCTGCTCGGCGGCGGCCTGGTCACGCTCGGCCCGGTCGGGCCGGTCAGCGCGCTGACCCTGCCGGTGCTGGTCGCCCTCACCCTGCAACTGGTCGCCCTGGTGGCGATCTGGGCGCTCCTGGTCGAGCCCCGCCCCGCCGCCGGGGCGCGGGCGCTGCGCGCCTCCATCGCCGAGACGCCCCGGATGATCGGGCAGGCGGTGGGCCTGCTCCGCCGCTCCCGGGTGCTGCTCGCGCTGGTCGCGGTGGAGGTCTTCTGGGGCTTCGGCATGGTCACCTTCGAGTCGCTGCTGCCGGTCCGGCTCGCCGAGGTGGTGGGCGATCCCGACCGGGCGGCGGCCCTGCTCGGCCCGGCCGGCTCGGTGGCCTGGCTCGCCTCGGCGGCGGGCGCCGCCCTCACCCCGCTGCTGCTGCGCTGGTGGGGGGCCGCGCCGAGCGCCGCGCTGCTGCGGATCCTGCAGGGACTGGCCGTGCTCGGCATGGGCCTGTTCGCCGGCCCGCTCGGGGTGCTGGTCGCCTACCTGGCCTGCTACGGCGTGCACGGCGCGTCCAACCCGCTGCACATGGGTCTGCTGCACCGCCAGGTCGACGGCCCGTACCGCACCAGCGTCATCTCACTGAACTCGATGGTGGCCATGCCGGCCGGAGCGCTCGGCGGCATCGCCCTCACCGCGCTGGCCGACGCCACCAGCGTCAGCACCGCCATGCTGGTCGGCGCGGGGGTGCTGGCCGTCGCCGCGCCGCTCTACCTGCCCGCCTGGCGCGCCGCCCGCCGCGCCCCGTCGGCCCCGGTCGCGCCTGCCACCGCCCCGGCGGCCGAGACCCCCGCCACCGGTCAGGAGGCGCAGCCGGCAGAAGATCCCACCAGGCGGACGGTGGATCGCGGGGCGGAATGGGTGTAGCCGAGCCCCCGGTAGAGCCGCAACGCGCCGACGTTGTCGGTGTAGACGCCGAGCCCCACCCGGTCGTACCTGTCGAACAGGGCGCGGGTCATGCCGACGGTGAGCGCCGCGCCCAGCCCCCGACCCCGCTGCGTCGGCGTCACCGCCAGGCCGGCGAGGAAGCCGACATCGCCCCGGCTACGGTCCGCGCCACAGGCCACCAGCCGGTCACCGTCCCGGATGCCGTACCAGTCGATCACCTGCTCGTCGCCGGGGTGGGTGGTGGACTCCGGATAGGCGGCGGCCACCAGCGCGGTCAGCTCCGGCAGGTCGGCCCCGGTGAGCCGGACCACCCGCTCCGCCCCGGGGCGGGACGCGGGCGCAGCGGTGGTCCAGAGGAAGTCCCAGTCGCTGTGCCGGGCCACCGGGAGCCGGGCGGCCAGCTCGTCCGGCGATACCCGGGGCAGGTGCAGCCGCTCCCCGGCCCGGACCGTCCCGTCGGCGACGAGCGCCGCGAACAGGTCGAGCGCCGGCCCGGCCGCGCCGAAAGCCCCGCCGGCCGGTCCCGGTCCGTCGGGGAGCAGCCACGCGACGGCGTCGGGCATCAGCCAGCCCGCCGCGTCGTCGTGGCGGCCGAGGACGTGCCGGACGTACGGGTGGTGACCGGTGGCCGCCAGGAGGGGCGCCCGTCCCCGTACCGCCCGCGCTGTGTCGATCATGTCGACCAGCCTAGTCACGGGTCGGAGCCCGTCCAGGTTGGAGATTGACGATCGGACCGATTGGGTACACGACGGCCAGCCCACCCCGTACGTCTACCGGAGGACCGACATGCTCGCCATCGCCGCGGCCATCGTTTTCGGGTTTGCCCTGCTCATCGACCTGCTCAACACCGACTTCGGCGCTCCCGACCTGTTCAACTGGAACACCCTCATCCTGCTCGGCCTGCTGCTGCTCTCGCTCTACCTGGCCGGCGTCGGCAGCGGTCCGCGCGGTGGTGGCGGCGGCCGCTGGTACCGGGGCCGTCGCCCCGGGCGTGGCTGACCGCTACGGATCATCACCGGCCCGTCCCGCGCCGCGCTGCCGTCGGCGTGGGACCGGGCCGGTACTGTCTTCGTGATGGAGTCCGACGCCCTCTTCACTCTCGGTGACCCTGCGGCTGCGCCACCCGCGCCCGCCGGGTCCGGTGGCGTGAACGGCTTCGCCGCAGGCTCCGGCGCCGCCGACGCGTTCAGCGCGGTCCCGGCCGACGCGCCACTGCCGGTACGGCTGCGTCCGGCCGTCCTCGACGAGTTGGTCGGGCAGGAGCATCTGCTCGCGCCCGGCGCGCCGCTGCGGCAACTGGTCGGCGGCGCGACGCCGATGTCGGTGATCCTGTGGGGTCCGCCGGGTTGCGGCAAGACCACCATCGCCCATCTGGTGGCCCGGGCCACCGACCGTCGTTTCGTCGCCATGTCGGCGCTCACCGCCGGGGTGAAGGACGTCCGCGCCGTGATCGACGCCGCCCGCCGGCAACGCCGGGCCGGCGGGTCGCCCACCGTGCTCTTCATCGACGAGGTGCACCGGTTCAGCAAGACCCAGCAGGACTCCCTGCTCGCCGCGGTCGAGGACCGCACGGTGACCCTGCTCGCGGCGACCACCGAGAACCCGTACTTCTCGGTCATCTCGCCGCTGCTGTCCCGGTGCGTGCTGCTCACCCTCCAGCCGCTCACCGAGGACGCGGTGCGCGGCCTGCTGCGCCGCGCGGTCTCCGACGAACGCGGTCTGGGCGGCGCGTTCACGCTCGACCCTGAGGCCGAGGAGCACCTGGTCCGGCTCGCCGGGGGCGACGTCCGTAAGGCGTTGACCGCTCTCGAAGCCGCTGCGGCCTCCGCCGCCGCGCTGGGCGCCGCCCGGATCGACCTGCCCACCGCCGAGCAGGCGGTGGACGTGGCGGCCGTCCGCTACGACCGGGACGGGGACGCCCACTACGACGTGACCAGCGCGTTCATCAAGAGCATGCGCGGCTCCGACGTGGACGCGGCGCTGCACTGGCTGGCCCGGATGCTGGTCGCCGGCGAGGACGCCAGGTTCGTCGCGCGCCGACTGGTGATCTTCGCCAGCGAGGACGTCGGGATGGCCGACCCCACCGCGCTGGGCGTGGCCACCGCCGCGGCGCACGCCGTGGAGTACGTCGGTCTGCCGGAGGCCCAGCTCAACCTGGCCCAGGCGGTGATCCACCTGGCGACCGCCCCGAAGTCCAACTCGGCGACCACCGCGATCGGGGCCGCGATCGCCGACGTCCGGGCCGGTCGGGGCGGATCGGTGCCGCGGGTGCTGCGCGACGCCCACTACTCCGGCGCCCGTGGGCTGGGCCACGGCGCCGGCTACCGCTACCCCCACGACGACCACCGGGGCGTGGTCACCCAGCAGTACGCCCCGGACGATCTTGTCGGTGCGGACTACTACCGTCCATCCGGTCACGGCGCCGAACGCGCGGTGGCGGCCCGGCTGCCCCTGCTGCGCCGCATCGTCCGGGGCGGACCGACCCCGGCCGACCCGAAGCCGGCCGACCCGGGGCCTGCCGACCCCGGACGGGGCGCGCAGGACGGTCCGGCGCTTGCGGGCGGCGACGGAGCCGCCAGGGCGGACGAGGGCGGCGACGGAGCCGCCAGGAAGGGCCACCAGTGAGACCTCGTGGTGCGGAACGGCCGGAGGACGGCCCGGACGATCGGCGGGAGCCCCGGGTCAAGGGACGCCGCTGGGGACGGGGCCGGGCGGACGCGGAGCCGGAGGAGTCGGTAGGCAGCGAGGAACTCGGCTGGATCGACGACCTGCGCACCGCCAAGCGTCAGCGCTCCGAGCTGGGCCCGGAGGCGGGCGGCCCGCCGACGTCCGACGGGCCGTCGATCGACGCCGACCCGCCCCCTCCGCTGCCGGAGCCTGGTCGGGTGACCGGCGTGGCCGTTCCGCCGACCCGGCCGGGGCCGGCCGCGCGACCCCCGCAGCCGCCACCCGGCGCCTTCGGTCCGCCTGACGTTCCCGCTGGGCCCGGTGCGCCCGGGGCGGCTGGCGCTGCTCCGGGGCGGCGGGGCGCCGTCCGTCCGGACGGGCCCTGGCCCGGTTCTCCCGGTCCGGCCGTCCGCCCCGGCGTCGAGCGGACCCCGCCGGGCCGGCCAGCCGGCCGGACGCCCGTCGAGAGCGCGGCTGCCGGAGTCCGTCCCGTTCCCGACGGGGCGGAACACCACCCGCCGACCGGCCACCCGGCGGGACGCCCTCGGCCCCCGGAGCAGAACGCCCCGGTGGTCCCGGCGTCGGGTAACGCTCCTGCCGTTCCGGCGTCGGGTAACGCTCCTGCCGTTCCGGCGTCGGGTGGCGCCCCGTCGGGCCCGGCGGCCCCGGGCGTCGGGACCGGCCCGGTGCCGCCGGCTCGCGCCGCCGGGCCGGCGGGCGACGGTGGTCGCCGCCGCGCCGTCGAGGCCGGCGACGAGCGTCCGACCGGCCGGCGACGTGTCGGCGAGCAGGGTGAGCGACCCTGGCCCGGCGAGCCGAGGGACGCGCCGGTGGGTCGGCGTCGGGCTGCCGTCGAGCCGGCGGACGACCCCGCCGGTCGATCCCGTGCCACCGGGCCCGGCAGATCGCCCTCGTCCACGGGTGAGTGGTCCGTCGGTCGGCGACGTGCCGCCGAACCCTCCGACGAACCCGGCAGCCGCTCCGGAGAATGGCCCCGGCACCCCGCCGGCACGACCGGTCCCCGGTCGGCCCACGGCGATCTCCCCGCCGGGCCCGCGGACCGCCCGGCCGGCTGGGGCGCGCCGCCCGCCGCCGCGCAGCGGCCGGCGAGCGGTCCGGCCCGCCCGCCCGCGCCGCCGGTCGGCGCTGCGCCGGCGCCCGGTCCCGACGGGCCGCCGGTCGACCCCCGTGCCGTCCCTGACTCCTCATCCGCCCCGGCCGGTGGACGTGCCACCGTCGGTCGGCGTGCTGCCGCTGGCCCGTCCGGCGTCTCCGGGCCGCGTGACGCCGCTGGCCCGCCCGGGGTCCCTGACCCGCGTGCCACCGCCGGTCCACGTGTCACGGCCGGGCCGCGTGACGTCGCTGGTCCGCGTGACGCCGCGCCGCCCGTGCCGCGTACGGCAGGGCCGGCCCGCGGCACGGCGCGGCCAGGCGTCGAACCGGTCGGGCCGGCCCGCGGCACGGCGCGGCCAGGCGTCGAACCGGTCGGGCCACCCCCCGGCCCACCGCCGGCCGTGCCCGGCGGACCGTCCCGGCCCCCGGCCCCCCGGCAGACTCCGCCCGGAGGGCCACGCCCCGCCGTGGCCGGTGGTGGGTCCCGGCCCGACCCGTCCGACGGCTCGTCCCGGACCGCGCCGGACGGAGTCCGGCCCCCCCGGTCCGGACCGTCCCCCGCGGTTCCGCCCGGCGTGGCCCGCCCAGGTCCGGCCGGACCCTTCGGCCCGGCCGGGACCACCGGTCCGGCTGGCTCCGGTCCGGCTGGGTCGTCGCCGGCCCCGCCCGGGTCACCCGGCGTGGCGGGTCCGGCGCATTCCCCGGCGCCTGTGGGCCGGGCGCCGTCCGGTTCTGTCCCCGTCGGCCGGCCGACGTCCGCTCCACCGCTGCCGGCCTCGACTCCTCCGGGCCTCCCGCCCGACGGGCCGCGTCCACCGTCCCGGGACGCGCCGGGGGAGTCGCCTGCCGGCCCACCGGCCCGTGGCGCAGCCCGGCCCGCGCCGCCGTCCGCGCCGAGACCGTCGGTCGAGCAGGCTGGCCAGCATGGGCCGGGCACGCCGCCTGCCCAGCGTCCGGGTGCCGAGTCGGTCGGCCGGGCCCGTCCGCCGGCCGCGTCGGCGACACCGGGCCCCGGTCCGGTGTCCGGCCCACCGGCCCCGGCCCACGGGCCGGCGTCGGGTCCGTCGGCGTCGACCAGGGCGACGGCGTCCGGTCCGCCGGGTCCCGCCCGGGGCGCGGCGGCGGTGGGTCGCGCCGTGCCCGACCGCCCCCCGGCGGACATCGGCCGCGACCGGCCGGGTGGCCCGGAACGTCCCGGTGGCCCCGAGCGACCGGGCGGCTCCGAGCGCTCCGCTGACTCTGGGCGTCCCGGTGGCCCTGACCGAGCTGGCCTCCCCGACCGGCCCGGTGGCCCTGAGCGTCCCGGTGGCTCCGGGACGGTGCCGGGAGACCGTCCCGGCCTGCCGACCGACCGACCGTCGGGACCGCCGCCGGTCGCCCGTGCCGCCGTCGTGGCGCCCGGCGGCCCGGCCGGTCCGCCGGCGCTACGTCCCGCCGCGGGGCACGACGGCGGGCCCGACGCAGGGGACGACGGTCACCTGGCCGGCAGCAGCCGAGCGGGTGACGACGGTTCGTCCGCCGGTGGTCCGCTCCGCGCCGCCCGCTCCCAGTTACGCCGGCAGATCCGGGAACGGCGTCGGCTCCGCCTCGGCGTGCTCGTCCTGGTCAGCCTGCTTCTGCTCGGCGCGGTGCCGGCGTTCTTCGCCGTGGGCGCTCTCAGCCGGGATCCGGTCTTCGACGCGCTGGACGCGCTCGAGGTGCCGGTCTGGGCCGAGCAGACGACCGTCGACAACGTCAGTGGCAGCCGCTGGTGCCTGCAGGACTGCCGGCTGCGGGAACGCACCGCCGAGTCCGAGCGTCCCGCCGAGGAGACCGCGGCGGAGTACGAGCGGGCGCTCACCGCCACCGGCTGGGAACCCTGGTCGGTGGAACGCTGCCCGGAGCAGCCGGCGCCCGGCCGGTACACGTGCTGGCGGCGGGACGAGCTGACCCTCGACCTCTGGGTCCGGCCACCGACCTGCGTGCCGCCGCCGGTCGACGGTGAGCCGGCCATCCCGCCCTCGCCGCAGCCGACCCCGGCCGAGCCGACCGGCGACTGCACGGGATCGTCCGTGTCGATCAAGGTCCGCAACGCGATCGACGACGACCGGACCCGGCCGCAGCCCAGCACGGATCCCTCGCTCACCGGCGAGGATCCCTTCCCGACCTTCACCGACGACCCGCTGCTGGAGCTGACACCGTCACCGTCCTGAGCCGCCGTCCATCACTGACGGTAGGGTCTGGGGCTGGCGGGCCCGACGTCGACGTCCGACCAGGTCCGGCGTCGGCCCGGCAGGCCGTGACGACGTCGCGTGGCTGGGGTGGACGACGGGTCCACGACGACTTTGAGGAGGACACGCGTGGAGCTTGGAGAGGTCGCGGCACTGGTGGCGGCCATTGCGTTCGCGATGCTGGTGCTGATCCTGACGTTGCCGATCCTGCGGTTGCGGCACACCGTCGACGCCACTACCCGGATGATCAACGACCTCAACGACCGGACCGCGCCGTTGCTGGGCAACGTCAACGCCACGGTGGAGAACGTCAACACCGCCCTGACCCAGGTGCAGACCTCGCTCGACGGGGTGAACCTCCAGCTCGCCAAGGTCGACACGATGACCAGTCACGCGCAGAACGTCACCGCGAACGTGGCGAACCTGGCGACCGTGGTCTCCGCCGCCGCCGCCAACCCGCTGGTCAAGGTCGCCGCTTTCGGGTACGGCGTGCGCAAGGCCGCCGCCACCCGCCGGCACGCCGAGACCGAGCGCGAGGTACGCGACACGATCAAGCAGCAGCGTCGGGCCGCCAAGCGCGGCAACCGCTGAGCCGGTAGCGGGAGGATGAGGGCATGAGGCGTCTGTTCTGGCTCGGCATCGGGCTGGCTGTCGGGGTGGTGGTGGTCCGCAAGGCCACCCGCACCGCGCACGCGTACACCCCGCAGGGTCTGGCCAGCTCGCTCACGGAATCGGCTGGCGGGCTGATGGAGTCGCTGCGTAGCTTCGTGGAGGACGTCCGGATCGGGATGGCCGAACGCGAGCAGGAGATTCACGAGGCGTTCGCCCGGGGCGAGGCGTACGAGGACCAGTTCGCCGAGTTGCGGGAGGACCCGCGCATCGGTGACCGAGAGATCTTTCCGGAGGAACCCCAGCGATGAAGACGGCGGAGATCAAGCGGCGGTTCCTAGCCCACTTCGAGGCGAACGGCCATGCCGTGGTGCCGTCCGCTCCGCTGCCCGCCATCAGTGACCCGAACCTGCTGTTCGTCAACGCCGGCATGGTGCAGTTCGTCCCGTACTTCCTGGGTCAGCAGACTCCGCCGTACGCGCGGGCGACCAGCGTGCAGAAGTGCATCCGTACCCCGGACATCGACGAGGTCGGCAAGACCAGTCGGCATGGCACGTTCTTCCAGATGAACGGCAACTTCTCCTTCGGTGACTACTTCAAGGCCGGGGCGATTCCGCTGGCGTGGGAGCTGTCCACCAGGCCGGTCGGGCAGGGTGGGTTCGGCCTGGACCCGGAGCGGGTGTGGGCGACGGTCTACCTCGACGACGACGAGGCGTTCGGTATCTGGCGTGAGGTCGGTCTGCCGGCCGAGCGGATCGTCCGGCGGGGCAAGAAGGACAACTTCTGGTCGATGGGCATTCCCGGCCCGGCCGGCCCCTGCTCGGAGCTGTACTACGACCGGGGCCCGGAGTACGGGCGTTCCGGTGGCCCGGAGGTCGACGAGGACCGTTACCTGGAGTTCTGGAACCTCGTCTTCATGCAGTACGAGATCGCGGACGTGACCAGCAAGGAGCACTTCCGGATCGTCGGTGACCTGCCCCGCAGGAACATCGACACCGGGATGGGGCTGGAGCGGATGGCGTCCCTGCTCCAGGGTGTCGACAACCTCTACGAGATCGACGAGGTCCGGCCGATCCTGTCCCGCGCCTCCGAGCTGACCGGGAAGCGGTACGGGGCGCGTTCCGGCCACGTGGCCGCCGAGTCCCACCCGGACGACGTGCGGCTGCGGGTGGTCGCCGACCACGTGCGGACGGCGTTGATGCTGATCGGTGACGGGGTCACCCCGGGCAACGAGGGGCGTGGCTACGTGCTGCGCCGGATCATGCGGCGGGCGATCCGGGCGATGCGGCTGCTCGGTTACCAGGACCGGGCGTTGCCCGAGCTGCTGCCGGTGGCCCGGGACTGCATGTCCCCGTCGTACCCGGAGCTGGCGGGTGAGTTCGACCGGATCTCGCAGTACGCGTACGCCGAGGAGGACGCGTTCCTGGCGACGTTGCGGGCCGGCACGACGATCCTGGACACCGCGATCGCCGAGAGCAGGCAGGCGGGTCGGGCGGCGCTGTCGGGGGACAAGGCGTTCCAACTGCACGACACGTACGGCTTCCCGATCGACCTGACCCTGGAGATCGCCGCCGAGCAGGGGTTGACCGTCGACGCGGAGGGCTTCCGCCGGCTGATGGCCGACCAGCGGTCCCGGGCCAAGGCCGACGCGCGGGCCCGCAAGACCGGGCACACCGACCTGACCGCGTACCGGTCGGTGCTGGACACCGGTGGCCCGGTCGTCTTCACCGGCTACAGCGAGACGTCCCGGGAGTCGCGGGTGCGGGCGCTGCTCTCCGGCGGCACGTCGGTCGCGGCGGCGGTCGAGGGCGACACCGTCGAGCTGGTGCTCGACGCGACCCCGTTCTACGCCGAGGGTGGTGGCCAGCAACCCGACCAGGGCCTGATCACCGTCGGCGGCGGCGAGGTCGAGATCTTCGACGTGCAGCAGCCGGTGCCCGGCCTGGTGGTGCACCGGGCCCGGGTGCGCCGGGGCGAGGTGCGCGCCGGGGAGACCGGCTTCGCCGAGATCGACATCACCCGGCGGCGGGCCATCTCGCGTTCGCACACGGCCACCCACCTGGTGCACCAGACCATGCGTAACTTCCTCGGCGAGTCGGCGACCCAGGCCGGTTCGCTGAACGCTCCGGGTCGGCTGCGGTTCGACTTCAACACCCCGACCGGGGTGGCCCCGAGCGTCCTGCACGACGTGGAGCAGCAGGTCAACGAGGTGCTGCTGGCCGACCTGGAGGTGCACGCCTTCGTCACCTCGCTGGAGGAGGCCCGCCGGATCGGCGCGATGGCGCTGTTCGGCGAGAAGTACGGCGACGAGGTGCGGGTCGTCGAGGTCGGTGACTACGCCCGGGAGCTGTGCGGCGGCACCCACGTGGACCGCTCCGGCCAGCTCGGCCTGGTCAAGATCCTCTCCGAGTCGTCGATCGGTTCCGGGGTACGCCGGGTCGAGGCGCTGGTCGGCATGGACGCGTTCCGCTTCCTGGCCAAGGAGCACCTGCTGGTGGCCCGGCTCGCCGAGCTGTACCGGGTGCCCAGCGACCAGGTCGCCGACCGGGTCGAGCAGACCGTCACCCAGCTCCGCGACGCCGAGAAGGAGCTGGAGAAGCTCCGCGCCCAGTTGGTGCTGGGCGGGGCGGCGGCCCTCGCCGCGCAGGCGAGGGACGTGCGCGGGGTCGCGTTCGTGGGCACCGAGGCGCCGGAGGGCGCGGCCGGCAACGACGTGCGGACCCTGGCCCAGGAGATCCGGGGCCGGATCGATCCGGCGCGGCCGGCGGTGGTCGCGGTGGCGGCCCGGGCGAACGGCAAGGCGTCCCTGGTGGTCGCGGTGAACGGCGCGGCCCGCAGCCGGGGTCTGGCCGCGAACGACCTGGTCAAGGCGGCCTTCTCCGGCCGGGGCGGGGGCAGCCCCGACCTGGCCCAGGGCGGCGGCCTGCCTGCTGCCGAGGCGGCGAACCTGCTGCTCACGGTGGAGAAGGCGATCAGCGACGCGTGACCGACCAGTCGACGCGCACCAGGGCGGGCCGTACGGTCCGCCCTGGCGCGTTATACCGGGGAGTGAGCCGGAGTGAATGAATTCTCCCGAGGTGTCCGGCTCGGCGTGGACGTCGGGCAGGTCCGGGTCGGGGTGTCGATCTGTGATCCTGGTGGCATCCTGGCCACCCCGCTGGTCACCCTCGCCCGCGACCTGACCAGCGCGGACGACCGTGTGCCGGGCGACATCGCCGAGCTGGCCCGGCTGGTGGACGAGCACGAGGCGGTCGGGGTGGTGGTGGGTCTGCCGGTGAATCTGGCCGGCCGGCACGGGCCGGCCGCGGTTCACGCGACCTCGTACGCGAAGCTTCTGGCTGGTGTAATAGCGCCTGTTCCGGTGACGCTGACCGACGAGAGGATGTCGACCGTGGTGGCTTCTCGTAGGCTGGCCGAGCGGGGCGTCCGGGGGAAACGGCAACGCGCGGTGGTGGACCAGGCCGCCGCGGTGGAGATTCTGCAGAGCTGGCTAGACGCACAGCGGAGGCGGACGTAATGATCGACGATCTGGATCTCGGTTTCGACGAACGGGACCGGGGCGAGAAGGGCCGGCACCGGCGCAGCGCCATGCGCAAGCGCGACGGCAAGGGCGGTGGCGCCGGCAAGACCGTCCTCGCCCTGATGCTGGCCCTGGTCCTGCTCGGCGCGATCGGCGGTGGCGCCTTCTACGGCTTCGACCGGGTGCAGAGCTACTTCGTCACGCCCGACTTCGACGGCAGCGGCGGCGGCGAGGTGACCATCGAGATCAAGCAGGGCGCGCTGATCGCCGACGTGGCCAACACGCTGTACGCCGCCGGGGTGGTCAAGAGCGCGCAGGCGTTCATCGACGCGGCCGAGGAGAACTCCCGCAGCAAGAACATCCAGCCCGGCACCTACAAGGTCCGCAAGGAGATGAGCGGCGAGAGCGCGCTCACCATGCTGCTCGACCTGAAGAACAAGATCGTCAACGGGATCACCATCCCCGAGGGCCGCACCGCCAAGCAGACGTACGAGCTGCTCGCCAAGGAGACCAAGATCCCGGTGGAGGACTTCGAGGCGGCGGCGAAGGATCCGGAGGCGCTCGGCGTGCCGGACTGGTGGTTCAACCGCACCGACGGCAAGCCGGTCAAGAAGTCGATCGAGGGCTTCCTCTTCCCGGACACCTACGAGATGCCGCCGAAGGCCACCGCCGAGGTCATCCTCAAGGAGATGGTGGCGCACTTCCTCACCGTCACCGGGGGCATGGAGTTCGCCGAGCGGGTGGAGAAGGAACGCGGCGGGATCAGCCCGTACGAGGCCCTGATCGTCGCCTCCCTCGCCCAGGCCGAGGCCGGCACCAAGGCCGACCTCGGCAAGGTCGCCCGGGTCGCCTACAACCGCGCCTACAGCGGCACCTTCCCGTGTAGCTGTCTGGAGATGGACGTCACGGTCAACTACTACCTGGAGGCGACCGGGCAGCGGACCAAGTCCTCCAAGCAGATGACCGCCGCCGACCTGGACAACCCGAGGAACCCGTACAACCGCAAGCTGCGCGGCATGATCCCCACCCCGATCAACAACCCGGGCAAGGACGCGCTGGAGGGCGCGATGGACCCGCCGGAGGGGAAGTGGCTGTTCTTCGTCGCGGTCGACAAGGAGGGCAACTCCGAGTTCGCCGAGACGTACGAGCAACACCAGAAGAACGAGGCGAAGGCCCGCGAGGCCGGCATCATCTGATGACGCCGCAACGTCGGGCGGCGGTGGTCGGCACGCCCATCGCGCACTCCCTCTCCCCGGCGATCCACACCGCCGGGTACGCGGCGGCCGGGCTGACCGGGTGGTCGTACACCCGGTTCGAGTGTGACGCGGCGGGGCTGCCCGCCCTGGTCGCCAGCCTGGGCCCGGAGTGGGCCGGGCTGTCGGTGACCATGCCCGGCAAGGAGGCGGCGCTCGCCGTGGCCGCCGAGGCCTCCCCGGTCGCCGCCGCCGTCGGCGCGGCCAACACGCTGGTACGCCGACCCGACGGCGCCTGGTACGCCGACAACACCGACGTCACCGGCATGGTCGACGTGCTGACCGCGGCCGGCGTCTCCTCCGGCGCGACGCTCACCGTGCTCGGCGCCGGCGGGACGGCCCGGGCGGCGCTGGCCGCGGCGGCCCGGCTGGCCGCGACGGCGGTGACCGTGCTGGCCCGTCGGCCGGCGGCGGCCGAGGAGTTGCGGCCGGTCGCCGGGGCGCTCGGGTTGCCGCTGGCCGTCGCCCCGCTCGGCGACGCCCCCGCCCACCTCGACGTCGACGTGCTGGTCTCCACGCTGCCGAAGGGCGCCGCCGACCCGTTCGCCGAGCTGGCCGCCTGGCGGCCCGGCACGGTCTGCTTCGACGCGATCTACGACCCGTGGCCGACCCCGTTGGCCGCCTCCGCGCAGGCGGCCGGCTGCCGGGTGGTCTCGGGGCTGGACCTGCTGCTCGCCCAGGCGGTCGGTCAGTTCGAGCAGTTCACCGGGGCGCCCGCCCCGGTCGAGGCGATGCGCGCCGCGCTGCGGTTCCGCTGACCGCCGACGCCGTCTGCCGTGATCCACTCCGCATCGCCGATGTGGCGGTGTCGGCCTGACCGGACACCCCCCTTTCCGGGAAGCGGAGTCGATCACGTCAGAGTGGGTCGGCGCGTCCGGTCGGGTTGATCGACTCCGGTTTCGCTGATCTGGCGGCGTCGGCTCGAACGGACACCCCCGTCTCCAAGAGCCGGAGTCGATCACCTGGCGTCCTGGGGTGGTCAGGCTCCTGCGGCGGCTTTGAGGTCGGTGGCGCGGTTGGTGTGTTCCCAGGTGAGGTCGGTGAGGTTGCGGCCGAAGTGGCCGTAGGCGGCGGTTTGTTGGTAGATGGGGCGTTTGAGGTTGAGGTCGCGGATGATGGCGGCGGGGCGGAGGTCGAAGACTTCGGTGACGGCTTTGTGGATGCGGTCGAGGGGGATGGTTTCGGTGTGGAAGGTTTCGATGTGGAGGCTGACGGGGTGGGCTTTGCCGATGGCGTAGGCGATTTGGGCTTCGCAGCGTTCGGCGAGTCCGGCGGCGACGATGTTCTTGGCGACCCAGCGCATGGCGTAGGCGGCGGAGCGGTCGACTTTGGAGGGGTCTTTGCCGGAGAAGGCGCCGCCTCCGTGGCGGGCGTAGCCGCCGTAGGTGTCGACGATGATTTTGCGGCCGGTGAGGCCGGCGTCGCCCATGGGTCCGCCGATTTCGAAGCGGCCGGTGGGGTTGACCAGGAGGCGGTAGCCGGTGGTGTCGAGGTCGAGGTTGTCGAGTTCGGGGGTGATGACGTGGTCGCGGATGTCGGGGGTGAGGAGGGTGTCGAGGCTGATGTCGGCGGCGTGTTGGGTGGACAGGACGACGGTGTCGAGGCGGATGGGGCGTAGGCCGTCGTATTCGATGGTGACCTGGGTTTTGCCGTCGGGGCGGAGGTAGGGGATGGTGCCGTTTTTGCGGACGGTGGCGAGGCGGTGGGCGAGGCGGTGGGCGAGGGCGATGGGTAGGGGCATGAGTTCGGGGGTTTCGGAGCAGGCGAAGCCGAACATCATGCCTTGGTCGCCGGCGCCTTGGGCGTCGAGGGCGGATTCGCTGCCTTCGGTGCGTAGTTCGATGGCGTTGTCGACGCCTTGGGCGATGTCGGGGGATTGGGCGCCGATGGAGACGCTGACGCCGCAGGAGGCGCCGTCGAAGCCTTTTTTGGAGGAGTCGTAGCCGATGCGGAGGATGGTGTCGCGGACGATGGTGGGGATGTCGGCGTAGGCGTTGGTGGTGACTTCTCCGGCGACGTGGACCTGTCCGGTGGTGATGAGGGTTTCGACCGCGACGCGTGAGTGGGGGTCCTGGTCGAGCAGGGCGTCGAGGATTCCATCGCTGATCTGGTCGGCGATCTTGTCCGGATGGCCTTCGGTGACCGATTCGGACGTGAACAGACGGCGAGTCACAGTGCTCCTCTCGGAAGGTGGCGACGTCCGCCCCAGGTGGACGGTCGTCGGGGTCACGAGCGCTCCGGTGGCGGGTCAGACGGCGACCGGAGCGGGTGACGGGGCGGGGTCGGGTCGGGACGCTGCGGGAACCGGCCGGGGCGTCGTGGGGTCGGGCCGGGGCGTCGCCCCGCGGACCAGGTCGACCAGGGCGGCCGGATCGGCCGGCGGTCGCCAGCCCCGCCAGGCCACGTACCCGTCCGGCCGGAGCAGCGCGAACGGCCGCCGGAACCGTCGGGACGACGCCGCGTCGGAACATTCCCGGACGGTGAGCGGCACGCCCGCGGCGGCGAACGCGGCCCGCAGCGCGGGCACGCCCGGCGGGTACGGCACGTCGACGCGCGGCGACCAGCGGCCCGTCAGGCACACCAGGGTGAAGCCCGGGCCGGGGAGGTCGGGGCCGACCGGCGTCGCGGCGGACGGGACGGGCGGCGCCGGCATGCCCGGCCGGGCCTCGTCGGTCGGGTCGACTCCCGCGTCCGGCGCGTCGGTCGGGTCGGTCGCCGGGTCCGACGCGACGCCGGTCGGGTCGGTCGCCGGGTCCGGCTCGTCGGCGGCGACGATGGCCGACCGGTAGCGCTGCCGGGCGTACGGAGTGGACGGTCCGTCGCCGGGCCGGGGGCGTCGTTCGTCGGCGAAGCTGTCCAGCAGCCCGTCACCCGCCCAGCCCCGCAGCGTGGCGGCGAGCTTCCAGGCCAGGTTGACCGCGTCGTCGACGCCGACCCCCTGCTGCTCCGCAGCGGACCCGGCGGGCGGGACCACTCCACACCGGAACAGCCGACCGTGCCGTCGGAGGATCGCCGCGCCGACGCCCGGTAGCAGGTCACGCGCAGGGTGCGAGCCGACCGGATCGCCGCCGCCGGTCGGCAGGGACGCCCCGTCACAGGCCACCAGGTAGCCGGCGGTCAGCACGAGCGCCGTCGACGTACCCGGGTCGGTGACCCGGGCCAGCACCCCGTCGTCGTACGCGGCGATCGCGTCGAGCCGGCCCGGTGGGCGGACCGGGGCGGCGGAGCGGGTCGTCGGGGGCGTGACCGGGGCGACCGGGGGCGTCGACGTGGCCGGGCGCGTCGCCGGGAGGGTGGCCGGGTCGACCGGCTCCCGGTCGAGCGTGGCGCGGACCACGGCCACGCCGTGCCGCCTCAACTCGGCCACGAGCGCCAGCCCGACCGGCCCGTCCCCGACCACCAGCACGTCCGTCCGGTGTCGTCCGCTGCTCGCCATGTCCCGTCCGTTCCCCCACGACCGCCCTGCCCGCCGCGCCCGGCTCCCCGACGCCCGTGGCAGGACGGTAGGGGAGCGGGGCCGAGCGCGCCTCCAGGCTGACTCGAAGCGGACGCCCGCCCGCCGCGCTCAGCCGGGTGACGCGTCCGAGGGTCATGCTTCCCGACATCGGCTCTTCATGGGTGCGCAGTCCGCAGGGCGGGACGCCGTGGCCGGGCCGGTGCGGGCGCGCCGGGGCATGCCAGACTGGTGCCGTGTTGCGTTGGCTTACCGCAGGTGAATCACATGGTCCCGCCCTGGTCGCGCTGCTGGAGGGGGTTCCCGCCGGAGTGGCCGTGACCAGCGGGGAGATCGCCGCTGAGCTGGCCCGACGCCGCCTCGGTTACGGCCGGGGGGCGCGGATGTCCTTCGAGCAGGACGAGATCGAGGTCATCGGTGGGCTCCGGCACGGGTTGACCGTCGGCAGCCCGGTGGCCCTCCGGGTGGGCAATTCCGAGTGGCCGAAGTGGCGCACCGTCATGGCCGCCGACCCGGTGGACCCGGACGAGCTGGCCAGCCAGGCGCGCAACGCGCCGCTGACCCGGCCCCGCCCCGGGCACGCCGACCTGGCCGGCATGCAGAAGTACGGCCACACCGACGCCCGGCCGATCCTGGAGCGGGCCAGCGCCCGGGAGACGGCTGCCCGGGTGGCCGTCGGCACGGTCGCGAAGGCCCTGCTGCGGCAGGCTCTCGGCGTCGAGATCGTCTCGCACGTGGTGGAGCTGGGCGCGGTCGCGGCGAAGCCGGGGCTGCGGCCCACGCCGGCCGACGCCGACCGGATCGACGCGGACCCGTTGCGCTGCCTCGACGCGGAGGCCAGCGCCCGGATGGTCGCCGAGGTCGACGCCGCGAAGAAGGCCGCCGACACCCTCGGCGGCGTGGTCGAGGTGCTCGCCTACGGGGTGCCGCCGGGCCTGGGCAGTCACGTCCAGTGGGACCGGAAGCTCGACGCCCGGCTCGCCACCGCGCTGATGTCGATCCAGGCGATCAAGGGCGTGGAGATCGGTGACGGCTGGCAGCAGGCGCGGTCCCGGGGCTCCGAGGCGCACGACGAGATCATCCCGACCGCGACCGGCGTGCGGCGGGTCACCGACCGGGCCGGTGGCCTGGAGGGTGGCATCACCACGGGTGAGCCGCTGCGGGTGAAGGCCGCGATGAAGCCGATCTCGTCACTGAACCGGGCGTTGGCCACGGTGGACGTCACCACCGGCGAGCCGGCCACCGCGATCAACCAACGGTCGGACGTCTGCGCGGTGCCGGCGGCGGCGGTGGTCGCCGAGGCGATGGTCGCCCTGGTGCTCGCCGAGGCGGCCACCGAGAAGTTCGGCGGCGACTCGGTGACCGAGATCCGGCGCAACCTGGCCGGCTATCTCGACGCCCTGGTGATCAGGTGACGGCGGGCACGCCGGCCGGAGCGGGTCCCGTCGGCGGCGGGGCGGCCCGGTGACCCGGCCGGTCTGTGTGCTGGTCGGCGCGCCGGGGGCGGGCAAGACCACCGTCGGCACGGCGCTGGCCGCCGCGTTGGGCGTGGAGTTCCGCGACACCGACGAGGACGTCGAGCGGACGGCCGGCAAGCCGATCCCGGAGATCTTCGTGGACGAGGGCGAGGAGCGTTTCCGTACCCTGGAACGGGCGGCGGTGGCGACGGCGCTGGCGTCGTGTTCCGGGGTGCTCGCCCTGGGCGGCGGCGCGGTCCTCGCCGAGGAGACCCGCGCCGCGCTGGCCGGGCACACCGTGCTGCATCTCTCCGTCGAGCTGACCGACGCGATCCGGCGGGTGGATCTGGGCGTCGGCCGTCCGCTGTTGGCGGTCAACCCGCGGGCCACGTTGAAGTATCTGCTGGACCAGCGTCGGCCGCTCTACGCGGAGGTGGCCACGGCCACCGTGGTCACCGACGGACGCGCCCCGGAGGAGATCGTCGCCGAGATCCTGCCGCTGCTCGGTGGACTAGGCTGACCCGGCGATGGACGAGACGACCCGGATCCCGGTCGGTGGCGAGCGGCCGTACGACGTGCTCGTGGGCCGTGGCCTGACCGACGACCTGCCCGACCTGCTGCCCGGCGCGGCCCGGGTGGCGGTGCTGCACGCCCCGCCGCTGCGCGGGCTGGCCGACGCGCTCGCCGACCGGCTGCGGTCGGCGGGGGTGGAACCACTCCCGATCGAGGTGCCGGACGCCGAGGCGGGCAAGCAGATCGACGTGGCCGCGCGCTGCTGGGACCAGCTCGGCACGGCCCGGTTCACCCGGACCGACGCGGTGGTCGGGGTGGGCGGGGGAGCGGTGACCGACCTGGCCGGATTCGTGGCCGCCTGCTGGCTGCGCGGGGTGCGTTGGGTGCCGGTGGCGACCTCGCTGCTGGGCATGGTTGACGCGGCGGTGGGCGGCAAGACCGGCGTGAACACCGCCGCCGGCAAGAACCTCGTCGGCGCGTTCCATCCGCCGGCGGGTGTCCTGTGTGACCTCGCGACCCTGGACACGCTGCCCGGCACGGATCTGGCCGCAGGCCTCGCCGAGGTGGTCAAGTGCGGGTTCATCGCGGACCCGGTGATCCTGGAGCTGGTCGAGCGTGACCCGACGGCGGTCACCGACCCGGCCGGCGCGGTGACCCGAGAGCTGATCGAGCGGGCGGTCCGGGTGAAGGCCGACGTGGTCTCCGGGGACCTGCGCGAGTCCGGGGTACGGGAGGTGCTGAACTACGGCCACACCCTGGCCCACGCGATCGAGCGGGTCGAGGGGTACCGCTGGCGGCACGGGCACGCGGTCGCGGTGGGGCTGGTGTACGCGGGCGCGCTGGCCCGGCTGGCCGGCCGCCTGGACGCGGCGACCGCCGACCGGCACCGGGCGGTGGTGTCGGCCCTCGGGCTGCCCACCAGCTACCGCGCCGAGGCCTGGCCGGACCTGCTCGCCACGATGCGGGTGGACAAGAAGGCCCGGGGCGCCACGCTGCGCTTCGTGGTGCTCGACGGTCTCGCCCGGCCGGCGATCCTGGACGGCCCGGACGACGACCTGCTGCACGCCGCCTACCGGGAGGTGTCGCGGTGAGCGGGGTCGCCGGATGAGGGTGTACGTGCTGAACGGGCCGAACCTGGGCCGGCTGGGCACCCGACAGGTCGACGTCTACGGCGTGACCAGCTACGCCGACCTGGTGGAGTTGTGCGAGCGCGCCGGCCGGGAGCTCGGCCTGGACGTGACGGTGCGGCAGACCGACGCCGAGCACGAGCTGCTCGGCTGGCTGCACGACGCCGCCGACGAGGGCGCGGCCGTGGTGCTGAACCCGGCGGCCTGGTCGCACTACTCGATCGCCGTCCGGGACGCCTGCGCGATGCTGCGTGGCCCGCTGGTCGAGGTGCACATCTCCAACATCCACGCCCGGGAGGAGTTCCGGCGTCACTCGGTGGTCTCCGCGGTGGCCACCGGGGTGATCTGCGGGCTGGGTGTCGACGGCTACCGGCTGGCTTTGCGCCACCTGGCGGCCCGCGCCGGCTGACCGCCGGCCACCCGGCAGCTAGTAGACTTGCCAGGTCCCTCCGCCAATTGATGATCAAGGCAGGAAATGGCCACCACCAACGACCTCAAGAACGGCCTGGTACTCAACCTCGACGGGGAGCTCTGGGCCGTCGTGGAGTTCCAGCACGTCAAGCCCGGCAAGGGCGGCGCCTTCGTCCGCACCACCCTGAAGAACGTGCTCTCCGGCAAGGTCGTCGACAAGACCTTCAACGCGGGCACCAAGGTCGAGACCGCGACCGTCGACAAGCGCACCATGCAGTACCTCTACGCCGACGGCGAGGACTACGTCTTCATGGATCTGGAGACGTTCGACCAGATCACCGTGCCCGGCGGCACCGTCGGCGAGGCGGCGAACTACCTCCTCCCCGAGGCCGAGGCGACGGTCGCCACCCACGAGGGGGTGCCGCTCTACATCGAGCTGCCGACCAGCGTGGTGCTGGAGGTCACGTACACCGAGCCCGGGTTGCAGGGCGACCGGTCCACCGGCGGCAACAAGCCGGCCACCGTCGAGACCGGCGCGACCGTGCCGGTGCCGCTGTTCATCACCACCGGCGAGAAGATCAAGGTCGACACCCGCGACGGCCGTTACCTCGGCCGCGCCTGATGGCCGAGGCCCCGAAGCAGCAGATGCCCGCGCGCCGAAAGGCGCGCAAGCGGGCGCTGGACGTGCTCTACGAGGCCGACCTGCGGGACCGGCCGCCGGTCGAGGTGCTCGCCGGGTACGTCGAACGCATCGAGCGGCCCCGGCCGGAGCACCTCGACTACACCGTCGCCCTGGTCGAGGGGGCCGCCGCCCACCTCGACCGGATCGACGAGCTGATCGCCAGCTACGCCGAGGGGTGGACGCTGGAGCGGATGCCGGCCGTCGACCGTAACCTCGCCCGGATCGCCGTCTACGAGCTGATCTACCGCGACGACATCGACGACGCGGTGGCCATCACCGAGGCGGTCGAGCTGGCCCGGCAGATGTCGACCGACGACTCGCCGCGGTTCCTCAACGGCGTGCTCGCCCGGATCGCCGAGTACGCGACCCGCTGAGCGCCGGCCGACCCGTCGGCGGGTCCGGCGGCGTCGAGGCGGACACCCGAGGGGCCCGTGCCGTCCGGCACGGGCCCCTCGGGTGCGACAGCGGCGCTCAGGACGCGAAGAACGCCCGCGGG
This sequence comes from Micromonospora sp. WMMD882, assembly GCF_027497255.1. NCBI lineage: Bacteria > Bacillati > Actinomycetota > Actinomycetes > Micromonosporales > Micromonosporaceae > Micromonospora > Micromonospora sp. WMMD882. The sequence goes on along the minus strand of NZ_CP114903.1, from coordinate 2,130,159 downwards.
TCGGCGACCAGCACGCCGTGCTCGGTGAGCCGCTCGATCAGCCCGGACGGCGACGAGTCGTAGACGATGGCCAGCGCCCGCAGGTCGTCGGCGCGGATGGACAGGACCCGACCGTTGTAGTCGCCGCGCTGCTGCTGGATGGCGCGCGCGTACCGGGCGACGTACGCGAGATCCTCCGAGGCCTCGTCGTAGAGCCGCTCCAGGTCCAGCACGATCTTGCTGGTCGGCTCGTGCCGTACGCCGCTGCCGTCGGGCAGCAGCTCGGAGACGGGCACTCGGTAGAACTCGGCCAGCTCGGCCAGCCGGGACACCGTGACGGCGCGGTCACCACGCTCGTACGACCCGACCACGACGGCCTTCCACCGTCCGTTGGACTTCTCCTCCACGCCCTGCAGGGACAGGCCCTGCTGCTGGCGAATGGAACGCAGGCGGGCGCCCAGCGACTTGGCGTATTCAGAGGGCATTCGGACACTCCCAGTGCTGCTCGGGGTTCTCCCAGCTATCGCTACGGAGCGTGACGGTACGGGGATTACGACACGTGGTCAAGTGCTCGTGACACACCTGTTGGGATCATGGGGCGATCCATCCGCATTTCGGGACTGATTTGTGGATCAGCAGCCGGCCGGCAGACGTCCCGGTGACCACTGGTAACGTGGCCCGAGGCCCCGCTCCGGACCGTCCGCGGCTGGTCGGGGCGTCCAGACGTCCTTTAACGACCCGTCCCGTGAGGCGGGGAAGGAGGTCCGCCGTGGCCTACCCACCGACAGCACGATCCTCGGCCCCGAGGCAACCCTCGGTGAAGGTGATCCTCGACAGCGGCGACGTGCAGCGGGTGGTCGACCGCATGGCGCACCAGATCCTGGAGAAGACCCAGGGCGCCGCCGACACCGTCCTGCTCGGCATCCCGACCCGGGGCACGCCGCTGGCCCGCCGCCTCGCCGCCCGGATCAGCGCCTTCGAGGGCGTCGCCGTGCCGGTCGGCGTGCTCGACATCACTCTCCACCGCGACGACCTGCGCCGGCACGCCAGCCGCGCGGTGGGCCCGACCGAGGTGCCGCCCGGCGGCGTCGACGGCCGGCGGGTCGTCCTCGTCGACGACGTGCTCTTCTCCGGCCGGACCGTCCGGGCCGCCCTGGACGCCCTCAACGACCTGGGTCGCCCCGCCTCGGTGCAGCTCGCCGTCCTGGTCGACCGGGGGCACCGGCAACTGCCCATCCGCGCCGACTACGTGGGCAAGAACATCCCCACCGCGCTCGCCGAGAGCGTCCGGGTCACCCTCGCCGAGACCGACGGCGCCGACGAGGTCAGGCTGCACGGAGGGAACGACTCATGACCGCGTACCTGATCAGGGGGGCCGGCGTCGTCGGCGGCGAGCCCACCGACCTGCTGATCCGCGACGGCGTGGTGGCCGAGACCGGTCGCGGGCTGAGCGCGCCGGACGCCACGGTGCTGGACGCGGACGGGCTGGTGGCCCTGCCCGGCCTGGTCGACCTGCACACCCACCTGCGCGAGCCCGGCCGGGAGGACGCCGAGACCGTCGAGTCCGGTTCCCGGGCGGCGGCGCTGGGCGGGTACACCGCGGTCTGCGCGATGGCCAACACCTCCCCGGTCGCCGACACCGCGGCCGTGGTCGAGCAGGTCTGGCGGTCGGGCCGGGAGGCCGGGCTGGTCGACGTCCAACCGATCGGCGCGGTCACCGTCGGTCTGGCCGGGGAGCGGCTGGCCGAGCTGGGCGCGATGGCCGACTCGGCGGCCCGGGTGCGGATCTTCTCCGACGACGGGCACTGCGTCGCCGACCCGAGGCTGATGCGTCGCGCCCTGGAGCAGGTCCGGGCGTTCGACGGGATCGTCGCCCAGCACGCCGAGGAGCCGCGGCTGACCGAGGGCGCCCAGATGAACGAGGGCGTGGTCTCCGCCCGGCTCGGGCTGACCGGGTGGCCGGCGGTCGCCGAGGAGGTCATCATCGCCCGGGACGTGCTGCTGGCCGAGCACGTCGGCAGCCGGCTGCACGTCTGCCACGTCTCCACCGCCGGCAGCGTGGAGGTGCTCCGCCACGCCCGGGCCCGGGGAGCGCGGGTCACCGCCGAGGTGACCCCGCACCACCTGCTGCTCACCGACGAGCTGGCCGCCACCGACGACCCGGTCTACAAGGTCAACCCGCCGCTGCGCACCGCCGCCGACGTCGCCGCGCTGCGGGCCGCGCTGGTGGAGGGCGTGATCGACGTCATCGCCACCGACCACGCCCCGCACGCCGCGCAGGACAAGGAGCGCGGGTGGGCGTGCGCCCGGCCGGGCATGCTCGGTCTGGAGACCGCGCTGTCCATCGCGTTGGACGTCCTCGGCCCGGCGTGGGACCTCATCGCCGAGCGGATGTCCCGCGCCCCGGCCCGGATCGCCGGGCTGACCGGGCACGGCCGGGACCCGGCGCCCGGCGTCCCGGCGAACCTCACCCTGGTCGACCCGGCAGCCCGGCGTGTGATCGAGCCGACGGAGCTGGCCAGCCGAAGCCGTAACACCCCGTACGCCCGGATGGCGCTGCCGGGTCGCATCGTGGCGACCTTCCTGCGCGGCGAGCCGACGGTCCTGGACGGAAAGGCAGTCAGGTAATGACGCATCGGAGAGCCGCGATCCTGGTTCTGGAGGACGGGCGCACCTTCCACGGCGAGGCGTACGGCCGGGTGGGGGAGACCTTCGGCGAGGCGGTCTTCACCACCGGCATGACCGGCTACCAGGAGACCCTCACCGACCCCTCCTACCACCGGCAGGTGGTGGTGCAGACCGCCCCGCACATCGGCAACACCGGGGTCAACGACGCCGACGACGAGTCCCGACGGATCTGGGTCGCCGGGTACGTGGTGCGTGACCCGGCCCGGACCGCCTCGAACTGGCGGGCCACCGGCGACCTGGCGGACCGCCTCGACGCCGAGGGCGTGGTCGGCATCAGCGGGGTGGACACCCGGGCGCTCACCCGTCACCTGCGGGAGCGCGGCGCCATGCGGGTCGGCGTCTCCAGCGTCGAGACCGACCCGCGGGCCCTGCTGGCCCGGGTGCGGCAGACCCCGTCGATGGTCGGCGCGGACCTGTCCGCCGAGGTGACCACCGCCGAGCCGTACGTGGTCGCCGCCGAGGGGGAGCACCGGTTCACGGTGGCCGCGCTCGACCTGGGCATCAAGCGCAACGTGCCGCGCCGGCTCGCCGCGCGCGGCGTCACCACGCACGTGCTGCCCGCCGCGTCGACCATCGACGAGGTGCTCGCCACCGGCGCGGACGCGGTCTTCTTCTCGCCCGGCCCGGGTGACCCGGCCACCGCCGACGTCCCGGTGGCGCTGGCCCGGGAGGTGCTGCGCCGGCGGATCCCGCTGTTCGGCATCTGCTTCGGCAGTCAGATCCTCGGCCGGGCGCTGGGCTTCGGTACCTACAAGCTCGGGTACGGTCACCGCGGCATCAACCAGCCGGTGCTGGACCGGGCCACCGGCAAGGTCGAGGTGACCAGCCACAACCACGGCTTCGCCGTCCAGTTCCCCGGCGTGGACGTCGGCGCGGTCGTCCCCGACCGGGTCGTCGACACCGAGTTCGGCGGGGTCGAGATCAGTCATGTCTGCCTGAACGACAACGTGGTCGAGGGCCTGCGGGTGAAGGACGTGCCCGCGTTCACCGTCCAGTACCACCCCGAGGCGGCGGCCGGCCCGCACGACGCGGACTACCTCTTCGACCGCTTCGCCGAGCTGATCGAGGGCCGCGGCCTCGACCGGAGCCACAGTGAAGGCGGGAAGACGAATGCCTAAGCGGACGGACCTCAAGCACATCCTGGTGATCGGCTCCGGACCGATCGTGATCGGCCAGGCCTGCGAGTTCGACTACTCGGGGACCCAGGCCTGCCGGGTGCTGCGCAGCGAGGGCATCCGGGTCAGCCTGGTCAACTCCAACCCGGCGACCATCATGACCGACCCGGAGTTCGCCGACGCCACGTACGTCGAGCCGATCACGCCGGAGTTCGTCGAGCTGGTCATCGCCAAGGAACGCCCGGACGCGCTGCTGCCCACCCTGGGCGGGCAGACCGCGCTGAACACGGCGGTCGCCCTGCACGAGTCCGGCGTGCTGGCCAAGTACGGGGTCGAGCTGATCGGCGCGAACATCGACGCGATCCGGCGCGGCGAGGACCGGCAGTTGTTCAAGGAGATCGTCGCCAAGGCCGGCGTCCGGCTCGGCTTCGCCGACCCGGAGTCGCTGGTGCCGCGTTCCCGGGTCTGCCACTCGATGGACGAGGTCCGCGACACGGTCGCCGAGCTGGGCCTGCCGGTGGTGATCCGGCCGTCGTTCACCATGGGCGGCCTCGGCTCCGGCATGGCGCACACCGACGAGGACCTGACCCGCATCGCCGGGGCCGGCCTGGCCGCCAGCCCGGTGCACGAGGTGCTCATCGAGGAGAGCGTGCTCGGCTGGAAGGAGTACGAGCTGGAGCTGATGCGCGACCGGCACGACAACGTCGTGGTGGTCTGCTCGATCGAGAACGTAGACCCGATGGGCGTGCACACCGGTGACAGCGTCACCGTCGCCCCGGCCATGACGCTCACCGACCGGGAGTACCAGCGCCTGCGCGACCTGGGCATCGCGGTGCTGCGGGAGGTCGGCGTGGACACCGGCGGCTGCAACATCCAGTTCGCGGTGAACCCGGCCGACGGCCGGATCGTCGTGATCGAGATGAACCCGCGGGTGTCGCGCTCCTCGGCGCTGGCGTCGAAGGCCACCGGCTTCCCGATCGCCAAGATCGCGGCGAAGCTGGCCGTCGGCTACACGCTGGACGAGATCCCCAACGACATCACCCTGCAGACGCCTGCCGCGTTCGAGCCGGTGCTCGACTACGTGGTGGTGAAGATCCCCCGGTTCGCGTTCGAGAAGTTCCCCGGCGCGGACCGGGAGCTGACCACCACGATGAAGTCGGTTGGCGAGGCGATGAGCCTGGGCCGTAACTTCACCGAGGCGCTGAACAAGGCGATGCGCTCGATGGAGACGAAGGCCGGCGGGTTCTGGACGCTGCCCGACCCGGCGGTCGCCGTCGCCACCGGCCACGACCCGTCGGACGTGACGAAGGAGAGCACCCTCGCCGCGCTGCGCACGCCGCACGACGGCCGCCTCTACACGGTGGAACGGGCGTTGCGGCTGGGCGCGACGATCGCCGAGGTGGCCACGGCGTCGGGCGGGATCGACCCGTGGTTCCTGGACCAGATCGCGTCCCTGGTCGAGCTGCGCGCCGAGATCGTCGACGCCCCGGTGCTCGACGCGGAGCTGCTCCGCCGGGCCAAGCGGGCCGGGCTGTCCGACCGGCAGTTGGCGGCGCTGCGGCCCGAGCTGGCCGCCGAGGACGGCGTCCGTACCCTGCGGCACCGGCTGGACGTCCGGCCGGTGTACAAGACCGTGGACACCTGCGCGGCCGAGTTCGCCGCGACCACCCCGTACCACTACTCCTCGTACGACGCGGAGACCGAGGTGGTGGGCTCGGACCGGCCGAAGGTGATGATCCTCGGCTCGGGGCCGAACCGGATCGGTCAGGGCATCGAGTTCGACTACTCCTGCGTGCACGCGGTGATGGCGTTGCGCGGCGCGCCTGTCGACACCGCCAGCGGGTCCGGTTACGAGACCGTGATGGTCAACTGCAACCCGGAGACCGTCTCCACCGACTACGACACCGCCGACCGGCTCTACTTCGAGCCGCTGACCTTCGAGGACGTGCTGGAGGTCTGGCACGCCGAGGACTCCTCCGGCCGGGCGGCCGGCGGGCCGGGCGTGGTCGGGGTGGTCGTCCAGTTGGGCGGGCAGACCCCGCTGGGGCTGGCGCAGCGGCTCAAGGACGCCGGCGTGCCGGTGGTGGGCACCTCCCCGGAGTCCATCCACCTGGCCGAGGAGCGGGGCGCCTTCGGCGCGCTGCTGGCCCGCGCCGGCCTGCCCGCGCCGGCGCACGGCACCGCCACCTCGTACGACGAGGCGAAGGCGATCGCCGACGGGATCGGGTACCCGGTGCTGGTCCGCCCGTCGTACGTGCTGGGCGGGCGGGGCATGGAGATCGTCTACGACGACCCGACGCTGCGTGACTACATCGGTCGGGCCACCGACATCTCCCCGGACCATCCGGTGCTGGTGGACCGGTTCCTCGACGACGCCATCGAGATCGACGTGGACGCGCTCTGCGACGCCGACGGGGAGGTCTACCTCGGCGGCGTGATGGAGCACATCGAGGAGGCGGGCATCCACTCCGGTGACTCGTCGTGCGCGTTGCCGCCGATCACGCTGGCCGGCTCGCACCTGGCCGAGGTGCGCCGGTACACCGAGGCGATCGCCCGCGGCGTCGGGGTGCGTGGCCTGCTCAACGTGCAGTACGCGCTCAAGGACGACACGCTCTACGTCCTGGAGGCCAATCCGCGGGCGTCGCGTACCGTCCCGTTCGTCTCCAAGGCCACCGCGGTCCCGCTGGCCAAGGCGGCGGCCCGGATCGCGCTCGGCGCGACCGTCGCCGAGCTGCGGGCCGAGGGGATGCTCCCGGCCACCGGGGACGGCGGCACGCTGCCGCCGGACGCCCCGATCGCGGTCAAGGAGGCGGTGCTGCCGTTCAAGCGGTTCCGCACCCCCACCGGCAAGGGGGTGGACTCGCTGCTCGGGCCGGAGATGAAGTCCACCGGCGAGGTGATGGGCATAGACACCGCCTTCGGGCACGCCTTCGCCAAGAGCCAGTCCGCCGCGTACGGCTCGCTGCCGACCCGCGGGCGGATCTTCGTCTCGGTCGGCAACCGGGACAAGCGCGCCATGATCTTCCCGGTGAAGCGCCTCGCCGACCTGGGCTTCGAGATCCTGGCCACCACCGGCACCGCCGGGGTGCTGCGCCGGCACGGCATCGCCTGCGAGGAGATCCGCAAGCACTACGAGGCCGGTCAGGACGACGACGCGGTGTCGTTGATCCTGCGCGGCGAGGTCGCCCTGGTGGTCAACACCCCGCAGGGCTCGGGGGCCAGCGCCCGCTCCGACGGGTACGAGATCCGCAGCGCGGCGGTGACCGCCGACATCCCCTGCGTCACCACGGTGCCCGGCGTGGCGGCGGCGGTGATGGGCATCGAGGCCCGGATCCGGGGTGACATGCGGGTCCGCCCGTTGCAGGAGCTGCACGCCGCGCTGCGGGACCCCCGGTGACAGCGACGCCCCGGCGGGGCGGCGGCTGGTTCGAGCGGGTGGCGCGGGCGGGGCTGTTCCGCGTCGGCGGCGGGGACGCGGAGGCGGCGCACGAGTGGACCCTGCGACGGCTGGCCGCCCTGGCCGGACGACCGGCGGCGCTCGCCGTGCTGCGCCGCCGGTACGCGGTCGCCGCGCCGCGCACGGTCTTCGGGGTCGACTTCCCGAATCCGGTGGGACTGGCGGCCGGGATGGACAAGGACGGGGTGGCGCTGCCGGCCTGGCCGGCGCTCGGCTTCGGGTTCGTCGAGGTGGGCACGGTGACCGCGCGCCCGCAGCCGGGCAACCCCCGGCCCCGGCTGTTCCGGCTGCCGGACAGCGAGGCCGTGGTCAACCGGATGGGCTTCAACAACTCCGGGGCCGAGGCGCTCGCCGTCCGGCTGGCCGCGCGGCCCCGGCCGCTCGGCGTGCCGCTGGGCATCTCGCTGGGCAAGTCCAAGGTGACCCCGCTGGACGACGCGGTCGGGGACTACCTGGCCTCGTACCGGGCGCTGCGGGACCACGGGGACTACTTCGCGGTCAACGTGTCGTCCCCGAACACCCCCGGGCTGCGGGCCCTGCAGGACCGGGCGCACCTGGACGCGTTGCTGACCGCCCTGGTGGGCGGGCCGCCCGTGCTCGTGAAGATCGCCCCGGACCTGACCGAGCCGGCCATCGCCGAGCTGCTGGAGGTCTGCCTGGCCCGGGGCGCGGCCGGGGTGATCGCCACCAACACCACGCTGGCCCGTGACGGGCTGACCCCGGCCGACCGGGAGCGGGGCGCGCAGGCCGGCGGCCTGTCCGGGCGTCCGCTGGCCCGGCGGGCCCGTGAGGTGGTCGCCTTCGTGCACCGGGAGACCGGCGGCCGGCTGCCGGTGGTCGGGGTCGGCGGGATCGTCGACCCGGACGACGCGGCCCGGATGTTCGACGCCGGGGCGAGCCTGGTGCAGCTCTACACCGGCTTCGTCTACCGGGGGCCGGCCCTGGTCCGGGCGGTCGCGCGAGGAACGCTGCCGGCCCGGCCGGCGCCCGCCCGGTCCGTCCCGGCCCGGGAGGGTGGATGACGCCGGAGGAGATCCTGGCGGTGGACCGGGCGCACGTCTGGCACCCGTACGCGCCGCTGCCTCCGACCACCCCGCCGTACGTGGTGACCGAGGCGTCCGGCGTCCGGTTGCGCCTGGCCGACGGGCGGGAGCTGGTGGACGGGATGTCGTCCTGGTGGGCGGCGATCCACGGATACCGGCATCCGGCGCTCGACGCGGCGGTGGTCGACCAGCTCGGCCGGATGAGCCACGTGATGTTCGGCGGGCTGACCCACGAGCCGGCGGCGCGGCTGGCCGGCGCCCTGGTGGAGCTGGCCCCGGACGGGCTGGAACGGGTCTTCCTCTGTGACTCCGGCTCGGTCGGCGTCGAGGTGGCGGTCAAGATGTGCCTGCAGTACCAGCAGGCCGTCGGCCGCCCGGAGCGTCACCGGCTGGGCACCTGGCGGGGCGGGTACCACGGCGACACGTTCCACCCGATGAGCGTCTGCGACCCGGTGGGCGGCATGCACCACCGGTGGGGGGACGTGCTGCCCCGCCAGGTCTTCGCGGCGACGCCGCCGGGCGGCTTCGACTCCCCGGTCGACCCCGCGTACGTCGACGAGCTGACCGACACGGTCGGCCGGCACGCCGCCGAGCTGGCCGCGGTGATCGTGGAGCCGGTGGCGCAGGGGGCCGGGGGGATGCGTTTCCACCACCCGGAGTACCTGCGGGTGCTGCGCGAGGTGACCCGCGCCCACGGCGTGCTGCTGATCTTCGACGAGATCGCCACCGGCTTCGGCCGGACCGGGACGATGTTCGCCGCCGAGCACGCCGGGGTGACCCCGGACGTGCTCTGCGTGGGCAAGGCGCTCACCGGTGGCTACCTGAGCCTGGCCGCCACGCTGTGCACCGCGGAGGTGGCCCGCGGCATCTCCGCCGACGGGGTGCTGGCGCACGGGCCGACGTTCATGGGCAACCCGCTCGCCTGTGCCGTCGCGAACGCCTCCATCGGCCTGCTGCGGGCCGGAGACTGGGCGGGCCAGGTGTCCAGGGTGGAGCGGGGGTTACTGACGGGTCTGGAGCCTTTGCGGGGCGCGGCCGGCGTGCGGGACGTCCGGGTGCTCGGCGCGATCGGCGTGGTGCAGCTCGACCACGAGGTCGACCTGCCGGCCGCCACCGCCGCCGCGGTCGCCCACGGGGTCTGGCTGCGTCCGTTCCGCGACCTGGTCTACACCATGCCGCCGTACCTGACCGACGACGCGGACCTGGCCCGGATCACCGCCGGGATCGCCGCCGCCGTCGCGGCGGGCTGACCCGGCCGGCGCGCGATCCGGCGGCGCGGACCCGGGCGGCGGTGGGTCGCGCCGCCCCCACCCCTGCCGCCCACCGCTTTCCGACACGAGAGGAAGGACAGCAGATGGAGAGTTTCGGCGCCCGGCTGCACCGGGCGGCGCGGGAGCGTGGGCCGCTCTGCGTGGGTATCGACCCGCATCCCGGGCTGCTGGCGGCCTGGGGGCTGCCGGACGACGTCGGGGGACTCGACCGGTTCGCCCGGACCGTCACCGAGGCCCTCGGGGACCGGGTCGCGGTGGTCAAACCCCAGTCGGCGTTCTTCGAGCGGTTCGGCTCGCGCGGCATCGCGATCCTTGAGTCAACTATCCGACAGTTGCGTGAAGCCGGCTCGCTCGTTCTGCTCGACGTCAAGCGAGGTGACATCGGTTCGACGGTCGCCGCGTACGCCGCCGCGTACCTCGATCCATCCAGTCCGTTGTATGTCGACGCGATCACGGCGAGCCCCTACCTCGGAGTAGGTTCGCTGGCCCCGATGTTCGACTCGGCGGCCCGGCACGGCGGCGGAGTGTTCGTCCTGGCGCTCACCTCCAACCCTGAGGGCGGGGCCGTGCAGCGGGCGCGCGGTGCCGACGGGCGCACCGTCGCGCAGGCGGTCATCGATGAGATTGCGCAGCTCAACGCGGGTGCGGAGCCGCTCGGCAGCTTCGGTCTCGTGGTGGGCGCGACGGTCGGCGACACCGGTCACGACCTGTCCCGGGTCAACGGTCCGCTGCTCGCTCCGGGGCTCGGCGCGCAGGGCGCGACCGCCGCGGATCTGCGCACCGTCTTCGGTCCCGCACTCTCCGGCGTGCTGCCGTCGTACTCCCGTCAGGTGCTCTCCGCCGGGCCTGATCCGGACGGGCTGCGGGCGGCGGCGGAGCGGGTGTCGGAGGAGTGTCGGCGGGTGCTCGGGTCGCCGAAAACTGACTGACGGGTCGGTCACCGGGCCATGATCGCCGCGCGTCCACGTTGCCGAAAGTTCCGCTGACCGCTAGTTTTCCCCGCGCTGGGAACCACGGACCCCTTTGGCTCCCAGCGACACCACGTTTCACAGAAGCGGCGGCGCGTCCCGCCCGCCGCGATAGGGACCTGAGGAGAACTGGTGCCGCTCCCGTCACTGACCCCTGAGCAGCGCGCGGCCGCGCTGGAGAAGGCCGCGGAGATCCGCAAAGCCCGTGCCGAGCTGAAGGAGCAGCTCAAGCAGGGCAAGACCACCCTCGCCTCCGTCCTCGAGCGCGCCGAGTCCGACGACGTCGTGGGCAAGCTGAAAGTTTCGGCCGTCCTGCAGTCCATGCCGGGCATCGGCAAGATCCGGGCGACCCAGATCATGGAGAAGCTGAAGATCGCGGACAGCCGCCGGCTGCGCGGTCTGGGCGAGCAGCAGCGCAAGGCTCTGCTGGGCGAGTTCGCCGGTAACTGATCCGCCACCGGCGGGCGCCGTCTGCGGGTGGGCGCGGCTGACCGGGAGGCGCCCGGCGGCTCGGCGCGCACGGCCCGAACCGGTCCTTCCCGGGCCGGTCGGGTCGGTGTCGTCGGGGCCGTCCGGGCACGTCTGCCGTCGACCGGCCCGCCCGTGGCGTCCGACCCCGTCCGTCGTCGGCCCGTCGTCCGTCGTCGGCCCGTCGTCCGTCGTCCGGCCTCGGTGGCCGGTGGCGGTGTCGAGGGCGGCGGTGGCCTTCGGGCCGGCAGCGGCCGGCGCCCCGTCGTGGCGTCGGCCGGGCGCGTGACCCGCCGTCCGGCGGTGGCCTACCGTCCGGCGTGACCTGCCGCCCGGCCGTGACCTGCTCGAACAGGTCGGGGCCGGGCTGGTAGGATTGCTCGGTTCGTCCTTTCCAGCTCCGGTTCGACCGCGAGCGTGCGGTCGAGTGCCCACCGCGCCAGGCGCGGTCTCCTGAAGACGCAGAGGTTTGTTTCGTGGGATCCATCGCCAACCCCGAAGGCATCACCAACCCGCCGATCGACGAGCTGCTGGAGAAGACCTCCTCGAAGTACGCGCTGGTGATCTTCGCTGCCAAGCGGGCCCGCCAGGTCAACGCCTACTACAGCCAGCTCGGTGAGGGTCTCCTGGAGTACGTCGGTCCCCTGGTGGAGACCACCCCCCAGGAGAAGCCGCTCTCGATCGCCATGCGGGAGATCAACGCCGGTCTGCTCACCGCCGAGCCGACCGACCAGCCGTAGCCCCGCCGCGCGGATGTCCGCCGGAATCGTCCTCGGAGTCGGTGGCGGCATCGCCGCCTTCAAGGCGTGCGAGCTGCTGAGGCTGTTCACCGAGTCGGGCCACCGGGTCCGGGTCGTGCCGACCGCGTCGGCGCTGCGGTTCGTCGGCGCCCCGACCTGGGCGGCGCTGTCCGGTCAGCCGGTGGCCGACGACGTCTGGGCCGACGTGCACGAGGTGCCCCATGTGCGCCTCGGTCAGCGGGCCGACCTGGTGGTGGTCGCGCCGGCCACCGCCGACCTGCTGGCCAGGGCGGCCCACGGCCTCGCCGACGACCTGCTCACCAACATCATGCTGACCGCGCGCTGCCCGGTGGTGCTGGCCCCGGCCATGCACACCGAGATGTGGGAGCACCCCGCGACGGTGGCCAACGTGGCCACGCTGCGGGCCCGCGGCGTGCGGGTGATCGAGCCGGCGGTGGGCCGACTGACCGGCGCGGACACCGGCAAGGGCCGGCTGCCCGATCCGGCGGAGATCTTCGCCGTGGCGCGGCGGGCGCTGCGCCGGGGCGGTGACGCTCCCGCCGACCTGACCGGCCGTCGGGTGGTGGTCACCGCCGGCGGCACCCGGGAGCCGCTGGATCCGGTGCGGTTCCTGGGCAACCGTTCCTCCGGCCGGCAGGGGTACGCGTTCGCCCGCGCCGCGGTCGCCCGCGGAGCCCGGGTGACCCTCGTGTCCGCCAACGTCTCGCTCGCTGAGCCGGCCGGGGTCGACCTCGTCCGGGTCGGCACCACTGAGGAGCTGCGCACGGCCACCCTCCGGGCGGCCGAGGCGGCGGACGTGGTGGTGATGGCGGCGGCGCCGGCCGACTTCCGTCCGGCGGTCTACGCGCCGGGCAAGATCAAGAAGTCGCCGGACGGGCGCGCGCCCACCATCGACCTGGTCACCAATCCGGACATCGCCGCCGAGCTCGGCGCCCGTCGTCGTCCGGAACAGGTGCTGGTGGTCTTTGCCGCCGAGACCGGGGACGCCGAGGCCAACGGGCGGGCCAAGCTCGTCCGCAAGAAGGCCGATCTCATCGTCATCAACGAGGTCGGGGTGGACAAGGTCTTCGGCGCCGAAACCAACGCGGCGACCGTCGTCGGCGCGGACGGCTCGGTCCGGACGTTTCCGGAACGGAGCAAGGACGATCTGGCCGACGACGTGTGGGATCTCGTGGTGCCCCGACTGACGTCGACTTGACGTTCCATTCACAAAACCGCAATTTCGCCCATGGTCGGGCAGTGCCGATTACACTGCCGCGGACGACCTTGAACGCTTAGGAGTGCCGTGACTCGCCGTCTGTTCACGTCCGAATCGGTCACCGAAGGCCATCCGGACAAGATCGCCGACCAGATCAGCGATGGAATCCTCGACGCCCTGCTCGACCAGGACCCCCACTCACGCGTCGCGGTCGAAACCCTCATCACCACCGGACAGGTCCACGTCGCCGGAGAAGTCACCACCAACGCCTACGCCGACATCCCCACCATCGTCCGCGACACCATCCTCCGCATCGGCTACGACTCCTCCAAAAAAGGCTTCGACGGCGCCTCCTGCGGCGTCAGCGTCTCCATCGGCGCCCAATCCCCCGACATCGCCCAAGGCGTCGACAACGCCATCGAACTACGCACCGAAGGCAGCGAATCCGCCCTCGACGCCCAAGGCGCCGGCGACCAAGGCATGATGTTCGGCTTCGCCTGCTCCGAAACCCCCGAACTCATGCCCCTACCCATCGCCCTCGCCCACCGCCTCGCCCACCGCCTCGCCACCGTCCGCAAAAACGGCACCATCCCCTACCTCCGCCCCGACGGCAAAACCCAGGTCACCATCGAATACGACGGCCTACGCCCCATCCGCCTCGACACCGTCGTCCTGTCCACCCAACACGCCGCCGACATCAGCCTCGACACCCTCCTCACCCCCGACATCCGCGACCACGTCATCACCCCCGAACTCGACAACCTCGACCTCGACACCACCGGCTACCGCCTCCTGGTCAACCCCACCGGCCGCTTCGAAATCGGCGGACCCATGGGCGACGCCGGCCTCACCGGCCGCAAAATCATCGTCGACACCTACGGCGGCTACGCCCGCCACGGAGGCGGCGCCTTCTCCGGCAAAGACCCCTCCAAAGTCGACCGCTCCGCCGCCTACGCCATGCGCTGGGTCGCCAAGAACATCGTCGCCGCCGGACTCGCCGAACGCTGCGAAGCCCAAATCGCCTACGCCATCGGCAAAGCCCACCCCGTCAGCCTCCACATCGAAACCTTCCACACCGAAACCATCCCCCTCGACCGCATCCACAAAGCCGTCACCGAAGTCTTCGACCTCCGCCCCGCCGCCATCATCCGCGACCTCAACCTCAAACGCCCCATCTACCAACAAACCGCCGCCTACGGCCACTTCGGCCGCAACCTCACCGACCTCACCTGGGAACACACCAACCGCGCCACCGACCTCAAAGCCGCCGCAGGAGCCTGACCAGCAACCCGCGCCACGACCGGCGGCCCGCTGACGGGTCGCCGGTCGCCCGTGTCTGCGTCGACGTCCCCCTGCCCCACCTGGACCGGCCCTTCGACTACCTGGTGCCCGCCGGCCTCGACGACGCGGCGACGCCCGGGACGCGGGTGAAGGTGCGCTTCGCCGGTCAGCTCGTCGACGGCTGGCTGCTGGAACGCGTCGAGCGCTCCGGGCACGGCGGCCGGTTGGCCTACCTGGAGAAGGTCGTGTCGCCCGAGCCGGCGCTGGCCCCGGAGATCGCCCGGCTGGCCCGCGCGGTCGCCGACCGGTACGCCGGCAGCCTCGCCGACGTGCTCCGCCTGGCCGTGCCGGCCCGGCACGCGCGGGTGGAGAAAGAGGAGACCCCCGCCGATCCCGGTCCGCTGCCGGACCCACCGCCCGGCGCCCGGCCCGCGCCGAGCCCGACCCGGCCCGAGCCGGCGCCGCCCGGCCCGCCGGCCGGGGGCGGTGGCTGGGACGCGTACCCGGCGGGGCCGGGGTTCCTGCGCGCGCTCGCCGACGGCCGGGCCCCCCGGGCGGTCTGGTCGGCGCTGCCGGGGGAGGACTGGCCGGCGCGGTTCGCCGAGGCCGCCGCCGCGACGACGCGGTCCGGGCGGGGCGTGGTCGCCGTGGTCGCCGACGCCCGGGACCTGGACCGGCTCGACGCGGCGCTCACCGACGCGCTCGGTCCGGGGCGGCACGTCGCGCTCTCCGCGGCGCTCGGCCCGGCCCGCCGCTACCGGGCCTTCCTGGCCGTACGCCGGGGTCGGACGCCGGTGGTCGTCGGCACCCGGGCGGCGATGTTCGCGCCGGTGGCGCGGCTGGGGCTGGTGGCGATCTGGGACGACGGCGACGACCTGCACGCCGAGCCCCGGGCCCCGTACCCGCACGCCCGTGAGGTGCTGCTCACCCGGGCCCAGCTCGGTGACGCCGCCGTCCTGGTCGGCGGGCACACCCGTACCGCCGAGGCGCAACTGCTGGTGGAGTCCGGCTGGGCGCGGGAGGTGGTCGCCGCGCGGGACACCGTCCGGTCGGTCGCCCCGGCGGTCGCCCCGACCGGCGACGACCCGCAGTTGGCCCGGGACCCGGCCGCCGCCACGGCCCGGCTGCCCAGCCTGGCCTGGGCCACCGCCCGCGACGCGCTGCGCGCCGACACGCCGGTGCTGGTCCAGGTGCCCCGCCGGGGCTACCTGCCGTCGGTGGCCTGCGCCGGCTGCCGGGCCCCGGCCCGCTGCCCGCACTGCGCCGGCCCGCTCGCCCTGCCGTCCGCGCAGGGCGTCCCGTTCTGCCGTTGGTGCGGCCGGGTCGCCGCCGCGTACGCCTGCCCGGAGTGCGGCCGGCGGCGGCTGCGCGCCGCCGTGACCGGGGCCCGCCGCACCGCCGAGGAACTGGGCCGGGCGTTCCCCGGGGTGCCGGTGCGGACCTCCGGCCGGGAGGAGGTGCTGGCCCGGGTGCCCGGCGGCGCCGGGCTGGTGGTGGCCACGCCCGGGGCCGAGCCGGTCGCCGAGGGCGGCTTCGGCGCGGTGCTGCTGCTGGACGCGTGGGCGCTGCTGACCCGGGCCGACCTGCGTGCCGGTGAGGAGACCCTGCGCCGCTGGCTGGCCGCCGCGGCGCTGGCCCGTCCGGCGTCGGCCGGTGGTCGGGTGGTGGTGGTCGCCGACGGCGCGCTCGCCCCGGTGCAGGCGTTGCTGCGCTGGGACCCGGCCTGGTTCGCGGCCCGGGAACTCGCCGAGCGGCGGGAGCTGGGCTTTCCGCCGGCGGTCCGGATGGCCAGCCTGACCGGGTCGGCGTCGGCGGTGGCCGACCTGCTCGCCGAGGCCCGGCTCCCCGAGGCGGCCGAGGTGCTGGGTCCGGTCCCGGCCGACGGTGACCGGGAACGGATGCTGCTGCGGGTGCCCCGCGGCCACGCCGCCGCGCTGGCCGCCGCGTTGCACGCCGCCGCCGGGGTACGCGCGGCGCGCCGGGCGGCCGACCCGGTCCGCGTCCAGGTGGACCCGCTGGAGCTGTTCTGAGCGGGGCCGCCGGGGAGGTCCGGCGGTGGACCGTTCGCCGGGAATGCCCTGGCCCGCCGTGATAGCATCGCCCCCCATGTCCCGCCCGCACCGCGTGACGATGCCGGGAGCGCGTCGATTCGACGCCATATCGATGATGTCAACCAGCCGGTGATCAGAGGTGGATCAGTCGTGACCGCACGTCAATCGATCGTTTTCAACGGTGACCTCGGCAGCGGCAAGAGCACCGTCTCCATCGAGATCGCCAAGCGGCTCGGCCTGCGGCGGGTCAGCGTCGGCGACCTCTACCGGCAGATGGCGCAGGAACGGCAGATGACCGCGCTCCAGCTCAACCTGCACGCCGAGCTGGACCAGGCCGTCGACGGGTACGTCGACCAGCTCCAGCGGGACATCGCCGCCTCCGGTGAGTCCCTGGTGATGGACTCCCGGCTGGCCTGGCACTTCTTCACCGACGCGCTCAAGGTGCACATGATCACCGAGCCTGGCGAGGCGGCCCGCCGGGTGCTGCTGCGCCCGTCCGGTCCGGCCGAGAGCTACACCTCGCTGGAGGAGGCGAAGGCCAGACTCCGCGAACGCAGCGAGAGCGAACGGAACCGGTTCGTCGTCCGGTACGGCGTGGACAAGGCCCGGCTGCGCAACTACGACCTGGTCTGCGACACCACCAGGGCCACCCCGGAGCAGGTCATCACGCACGTCGTCGACGCGTACGAGGGGCGGCTGGCCGCCGAGGTGCTCCGTGACGCTCCGCCGCTGCTGCTGCTCGACCCGGCCCGCGTCTACCCGACCGAGGACGTGGCGAACCTGCGCGGCCTGTGGGAGAGCGACTTCGTCGGGTCGGTCGCCGCCGGCGGTGACGAGGGGCTGGCGCCGCTGACCATCGGCTACACCGGGGAGTACTTCTTCGTGGTCGACGGGCACCGCCGGCTCAGCGCCGCCCTGCAGAGCGGCTTCCCGCTGGTGCCGGCCCGGTTGGTCGCCGAGATGGACGAGCCGGTCGCGGCCGGCGTGAGCGCGGTGGAGTACTTCACCCGGCACGTCCGGGCCGACACGATCCAGGACTGGGAGGCGGCCCACAAGATCCAGCTACCGCTGCCGGAGCACGTGCTGCGGACCCCCGACGCGGTGCTGGCGGGCGACCCGACGAACGGCGGCTGACGACAGGTCGTCGATCCGACGCCCGCGCACGGCGCGTCAGGGTTCCGCCACCGACGGTGAGATGAGCATGATGAGGGCTCATCCCACTGTCGATGGAGGTCGACCATGGACGTCGCCGACGCCGTCCGGCTGCTGCTCTCACCGGCGGGACGGATCGACCCCTACCCGGCGTACGAGCGGCTCCGGGCGTACGGGCCGGTGGTCGACACCGACCTGGGGGTGCACGTGGCCACCGGGTACGCGGTGATCGACGAGGTGCTCCGTGACCCCGGCTACGGGGTGAGCTACGAGCCGTTGCCGGCGAGCCCGGTCGACGGCTGGGCGACCAGCCCCGCGGTGGCCACGATCTCCCGGTCGGTGCTGCGGAGCAATCCACCCGACCACGGCCGGATGCGGCATCTGGTGGCCGGGGCGTTCACCCCGCGCCGGATCGCCGCGCTGCGGGACGTGGTGACGGCCCAGGCCACCGGGCTGGTCGAGGCGATGGCGACCCGGGGCCGGGACGGGGCCGTCGTCGACGTGCTGGCCGAGTTCGCCTACCCGCTGCCGATCGGGGTGATCTGCGCGCTGCTCGGCGTGCCGGCCGAGGACCGGGCCGCGTTCCGGGAGTGGACCACCGACCTGACCGCCGCGCTGGAGCCGGAGGTCACCGGGGCCGAGCTGGCCGTCGCCGACCGGGGCGCGGTCGCGCTGCGGGACTACGTCGCCGCCCTGGTCGAGACCCGCCGCCGGGC
The DNA here is from genome assembly GCF_027497255.1 of Micromonospora sp. WMMD882. Taxonomy (NCBI): domain Bacteria; kingdom Bacillati; phylum Actinomycetota; class Actinomycetes; order Micromonosporales; family Micromonosporaceae; genus Micromonospora; species Micromonospora sp. WMMD882. Next base: position 2,112,011 of record NZ_CP114903.1, on the reverse strand, counting down.
GCCCGCCGACGACCTGACCACCGCCCTGGTCCGGGCGCACGACGCCGACGCCGGCCGGCTCACCGGCGACGAGCTGCTGGCCAACCTGGTGATCCTCCTGGTGGCCGGGTTCGAGACGACCACCAACCTGATCGGCAACGGGCTGGTGGTGCTGCTGCGGCACCCGGCGCACGCCGACGCCCTGCGCGCCGATCCCGGGCTCGCCCCGGCGTACGTCGAGGAGCTGCTGCGGATCGACTCCCCGGTGCAGATGACCAGTCGGACCAGCATCGGCGGGCACACCCTGGCCGGGGTTCCGGTGCCGGCCGACCGGCGGGTGCTGCTGCTGCTCGGCGCGGGCAACCGGGACCCGGAGCGGTTCCCCGGGCCCGACCGGTTCGACCCGTCCCGCCCGCAGAACCAGCCGCTGTCCTTCGGCGGTGGCGCGCACTACTGCCTCGGGGCGGCGCTGGCCCGGCTGGAGGCCCGGATCGCCCTGCCGTTGCTGCTGCGCCGGCTGCCCGACCTGGCGCTGGCCGGCACGCCCCGGCACCGCCCCCGACTGACCCTGCGCGGCTACCACGCCCTCCCGATGACTCTCACCCCGACGACGTCCTCCGCGTCGGCGTCTCTCGCGCCGGCGCCGGGGCCGGGCGCCCCCGCGCCGACGTCGGGGCCGGTACCCCGACCGGTCCGACCGGCGGCGACCGACCGCCGGTGACCCATGGGGCGTCTCGCCCGCCACACACCGCCGGGAAGCCGTCCGGGGAGTCCGTAGACTGGTACGGCACGACATCCGTCCCACCGACGAAGGAGCCACCCCGCGTGACCGTCCAGCCCATCCGTCTGTTCGGGGATCCGGTGCTGCGCACGCCGGCCGACCCGGTGGTCGACTTCGACGTCGAGTTGCGCAAGCTCGTCGCCGACCTGACCGACACCATGCGGGAGCAGAACGGCGCCGGCCTGGCCGCCCCGCAGCTCGGGGTGGGCCTGCGGGTGTTCGCGTTCGACGTCGACGACGTGCTCGGGCATCTGGTCAACCCGGTGCTGGAGTTCCCCGACTCCGAGGAGCAGGACGGCCCGGAGGGCTGCCTCTCCATCCCCGGCCTCTACTTCGACACCAAGCGCCGGCAGAACGTGATCGCCAAGGGCTTCAACGGCTACGGCGACCCGATGCAGATCGTCGGCACCGGCCTGATGGCCCGCTGCGTCCAGCACGAGACCGACCACCTGGACGGGGTGCTCTTCATCGACCGGCTGGACGCGGCCGGGCGCAAGGAGGCGATGAAGGCGATCCGTCAGGCCGAGTGGTACGACGCCGCCGCCCCGCCGGTGGTCAAGGTGAACCCGCACGGCGCGGCCAGCCCGTTCGGCCTGGGGCGGTGACCGGGTTGCGGCTGGTCTTCGCCGGTACGCCGGCCGTCGCGGTGCCCGCCCTGGCGGCGGTGGCCGCCTCCGGTCACGAGCTGCTCGCCGTGGTGACCCGGCCGGACGCCCCGGCCGGCCGGGGCCGGGGGGTGGTCCGCTCGCCGGTCGGCGCGTGGGCCGACGCGCACGGCGTGGAGGTGCTCACGCCGGCCCGGCCCCGCGAGCCGGAGTTCCTCGACCGGCTCCGCGAGCTGGCCCCGGACTGCGTCCCGGTGGTCGCCTACGGCGCGCTGGTGCCGCCGGTGGCGCTGGAGATCCCCCGGCACGGCTGGGTCAACCTGCACTTCTCGCTGCTGCCCGCCTGGCGGGGGGCCGCGCCGGTGCAGCACGCCGTGCTGCACGGCGACGAGCTCACCGGGGCCAGCGTCTTCCAGTTGGAGGAGGGGCTGGACACCGGCCCCGTCTACGGCACGCTGACCGACCGGATTCGGCCGGAGGACACCTCCGGCGCGCTGCTGGACCGGCTCGCCGACTCCGGCGCCGGCCTGCTGGTGTCGGTGCTCGACGCGATCGCCGACGGCGCCGCGCGGGCCCGGCCGCAGCCCGCCGACGGGGTGTCCCTGGCCCCGAAGCTGACCGTGGCGGACGCCCAGGTCCGCTGGACCGATCCGGCGTTCGCGGTGGACCGGCGGATCCGCGCCTGCACCCCGGCCCCCGGGGCGTGGACGACGCTGCGCGGCGACCGGGTCAAGCTCGGCCCGGTCCGGCCGGTCCCGGACGCCCCGGAGCTGAAACCCGGCGAGCTGCTGGTCGAGCGGAAGCGGGTGTTGGCCGGCACGGCCACCACGCCGGTGGCCCTCGGCGAGGTGCGTGCCGCCGGCAAGAAGCCGATGCCCGCCACCGACTGGGCGCGTGGCGTCCGGGTCGACGCCGGGGAGCTGTTCGCGTGACCGGCCCGGACGCGCGGGCCGACCGTCCCCGCCACGACGACCGCCGACAGCGCGACGACCGTCCCCGGCACGACGACCGCCGACAGCGCGACGATCGTCCCCGGCATGAGGACCGGGCACGGCGCGACGACCGTCCCCGGCGCGACGACCGGGCGTGGCGGGACTCTGGTCCGGCCGGGGCCCGTTCCGTCGGCGGTGACCGGCGTGGTGACCGGGCCGCCCGTCCGGTGCTGGACCGGCCGCGCCGGGCGGCGTACGAGGCGGTGGCGGCGGTGCAGCGCGACGACGCGTACGCCAACCTGGTCCTGCCGGCGATCCTGCGGGACGCCGGTCTGCACGGCCGGGACGCGGCCTTCGCCACCGAGCTGACCTACGGCACGCTGCGCGCGGTGGGCACCCTGGACGCCGTCCTCACCGACGCCGCCGGCCGCGACGTCGAGCGGATCGACCCGCCGGTCCGGGACGCGCTGCGGCTCGGCGCGTACCAGCTCCTGCACACCCGGGTGCCGCCGCACGCGGCGGTCTCCTCCACGGTGGACCTGGTCCGGGCGGTCGGCTACGGCGCGACCGGCTTCGCCAACGCGGTGCTGCGCGAGGTCGCCGGGCACGACGCCGAGGAGTGGGTGCGGCGGCTCGCCCCGACGATGGAGAGCGACCCGGTGGGGCACCTGGCGGTGGCGTTCAGTCATCCGCAGTGGATCGTCCGCGCGTTCGCCGAGGCGCTCGGCGGCGACCTGGGCGAGACGACCCGGCTGCTGATCGAGGACAACGCCCCCGCCTCCGTGCACCTGTGCGCCCGGCCCGGCCTGGCCGACGCGGTGGAGCTGGCCGACGCGGTCGGCGGGGCGCCCGGGGCGTTCTCGCCGTACGCGGTCTACCTGTCCGGCGGCGCGCCGGGTGACCTGCCGGCGTTGGCCGAGGGGCGGGCGCACGTGCAGGACGAGGGCTCGCAACTGGTCGCGGCGGCGTTGGCGGCCGCGCCGCTGGACGGACCGGACGGCCGGTGGCTGGACCTGTGCGCCGGCCCCGGTGGCAAGACCGGTCTGCTCGGCGCGCTGGCCGCGCAGCGGGACGCGCGGGTGACCGCGGTGGAGGTGGCCGAGCACCGGGCCCGGTTGGTCTCCCAGGCCACCCGGGGGTTGCCGGTCACCGTGCTGACCACCGACGGCCGGACGGTCGGCGCCGACCCGAAGCTGCCGGAGGGGCACTTCGACCGGGTGCTGGTGGACGCGCCGTGCACCGGGCTGGGGTCGCTGCGCCGTCGTCCCGAGTCGCGCTGGCGGCGGCAGCCGTCGGATCTGCCGCCGCTGACCCGGTTGCAGCGGGAGCTGCTCACCGCCGGTCTGCGGGCGGCCCGGCCGGGTGGGCTGGTCGCCTACGTGACCTGCTCGCCGCACACCGTGGAGACGCACGTGACGGTCACCGAGGCGGCCCGCCGCTGTGGCGCGCCGGTGGACTTCGTCGACGCGCGGGAGCTGCTGCCGGCCGGGATGCCGGGACTGGGCAACGGGCCGACGGTGCAGCTCTGGCCGCACCGGCACGGCACGGACGCGATGTTCCTGGCGGTGCTCCGCCGGGGCTGACAGCGCTCGGCCGGGCGTGGACGGGCCGACCCGTCCACGCCCGGCCGCCGGGTCAGGCGTACTGGATCGGCAGGGCCTTCGTGCCGCCGCCCTTGACCGAGCGGGTCAGCTTGCCGCTGAGCCACAGGAAGCACTTGACGCCCCGGTTGCCGTCCTGCCACTCGTCCTCGTCGGGCTGGTAGGCGATCGTGCCGGCGCGGTACTTCAGGTTGCCGTCGTCGGGCACCTTCGCGTACGCGGCGACCTTCTTCAGGCATTCCCGGTGGACCTTCGCGTCGTTCTTGTCGAACGCGGCGAAGCTGCCGGCGGGCGCCTCGTACACGCCGACGAACTCGGCGTCGTGCTTCCTGGCGCAGGATGTCGGGGCCATCGCCCGGACGTCGCCGGAGACGAGCTCGGCCTTGAAGCAGCCGTATGCGAGCGGGGAGGCGGCCTTGAGCGCGCCCTTGAGGCCGGCGGTGCGCTGTTGCGGGGCGTCACGGTCGAGGCTGGCGCGCTCCAACAGGTCGCAGCGGAACCAGCGGGCGCCGCCGCGCCACCCGTTGGGCGACGGGAAGACGACGCTGAGCCCGAGGCGTCCGGTGCGCCAGTCCGCGCCGAGGGCCCGGGTGGCCTCCCGGTGGCACTCGGCGAACGCCGCCTGCCGGGCGGCCGACCCGGCCGCCGGGGGAGTGCCGCGTTCGGCGTGCGCGCCGGTGAGCGCGCCGAGGTGCACGGTCTCGGCCAGGTGCTGCTGCCCGCAGTCGACCGGCTGGTACGAGGTCACGTAGCCGATCTCCTGGTGAAACGGGTGGCAGACGCCGTTCGCCGGCTGGAAGACCACCGGCGCGGCGGGGAGTTTCCAGTCGTCGGTCAGGTCGCCGTCGGTGCCCTCCGGCGTGCCGCAGCCGGCCACCGCCAGCGCCGCCACCGCTCCCAGGGCAACCGCCCGCAGCCACCGTCGCATCGACCTGTCCTCCCCGAAGCCGGGCGTCACCGCCGCCCGGGGCCGGCCGGCGCGCGCCACGGCGCAGCAGCATACGGTACCGGCCCTCAGCTCGGGGGGAGTCCGGCCGGCCCGGCGCCGCGCATCGACCGGGTCAGCTTCCGGTCGTCGCTCCACAGGAAACAGCGGATCCCCCGGTCACCCTCCTCCCACTCGTGCCGGGACGGTGGGTAGAAGATCGATCCGGCCCGGTACGGCAGGTCGCTGTTGTTGGGCACCTCGGCGTACTCGGCGATCATGGCCATGCAGCGCCGGTGCACGGCGTCCGCAGCCGAGGCGAACCGCGCCCAGCTCATCTCCTGCTCCTGGTAGACGCCGACGAACTCGGCCCGGTGCGGCTGGCTGCACAGCACGGGGGCCATGTAGTTCAGGTCGCCGGCGATGAGTTTCGGGTCGAAGCAGCGGTGCGACAGCGGCGAGTCACCGAGCAGCGCGCCCCGGAGGCTGCCGACCCGCACCACCGGGCGGGTGTTCTCCAGGCTGTCGACCTCGCTGAGGTCGCAGCGGTACCAGCGGGCGCCGGCCGCCCAGCCGACGGTGGTGGGCAGCGCGATCTGCAGGGTGAGCCGGGCGGTCCGCCAGTCCCCGCCGAGCATGTCCCGGGCCCGTTGGTCGCAGTCGGCGCGGGCGCTGCGCAGGGCGGCCGAGCCGGACGTAGGACGGTCGTCCGGACCGGACGCGGGACGGTCGCCGTCGGTGACGGCGCCGACGTGGATCGTCTCGGCCAGGTGCGGTCGGGCGCAGTCGACGGTCTCGTACGTGGCGGCGGGCACGACGGTGACGCTGCGGGGCAGGCAGACGCCGGAGGCCGGCACGAACGGGCGCGCGACGGGCAGGGCGGGCCAGTCGTCGGTCAGGTCACCGTCCGCCGTCGTCGGCCGGGCGCACCCGGTCGACGCCGCCAACGTGCCGGCCAGCGCCAGCGTCAACGCCACGAGCCACCGTCGCATCGTCCGCCCTTCCCGGAGCCGGCCGCCGGTCGATCCGCCCGGCCCGCGGGCCACGCGGTGTCGCACCGTCCTGCATGGAGTGTTGCGGTCTTTCGACCGGTCGGCCAGTTCTCGATGGCGTTCCGTCCCGTGTGTCGTCATCAACCGGTCATTCTGCGACGGGGGGTGACGGCAGGGTCGCGTCGGGTGTCCGACCGTGCCGCGGTGCCGACGTCGGGTGCTCACGTTCGTACACTGGCCGGGTGACCGTACCGCCGCCGATCGTCGCGCCCAGCATTCTCGCCGCCGATTTCGCCCGCCTCGCCGACGAGGTCCGGGCGGTCGAAGCCGCCGCGGACTGGCTGCACGTGGACGTGATGGACAACCACTTCGTGCCCAACCTGACGATCGGGCTGCCCGTCGTGCAGAGCCTGCTGGCGGTGACGGAGCTGCCGTTCGACGTGCACCTGATGATCACCGACCCGCGCCGGTGGGCCCCCGGGTACGCCGACGCCGGGGCGCACAACGTCACGTTCCACGCCGAGGCCTGCGACAACCCGGTGGCGTTGGCCCGTGACCTGCGCTCCGCCGGGGTCAAGGCCGGGCTGGCCATCGACCGGGACACGCCGATCGAGCCGTACCTGGACATCCTGCCCAGCTTCGACACCCTGCTGATCATGACGATCAAGGCCGGGTTCGGCGGTCAGCGGTTCCTTCCGCACCTGCTCGACAAGGTCCGCGTCGCCCGTCGGCACGCCGCCGCAGGCCACCTGGAGCTGCGCATCGAGGTGGACGGCGGGATCGCCGCGGACACCATCGCCGAGGCCGCCGAGGCCGGCGCGGACGCCTTCGTCGCCGGCACCGCCGTCTACGGCGCCGACGACCCCGCCGAGGCGGTACGCCGGCTGCGCGCGCTCGCCGAACGCGCGGCCGCCGGGGTCTGAGCGTGGAGGCCGCCGACGAGCAGCCCGACGTCATCCTCGTCGTGGACGACGACCGGGACATCGCCCGGTTCGTGGAGTTCAACCTCCGGTTGCACGGGTTCCAGGTGCTGCTCGCCGCCGACGGCCAGGAGGCGCTGGAGGTGATCGAGCGGCAGCGCCCCGACCTGGCCGTGGTGGACCTGATGATGCCCCGCGTCGACGGACTGGAGCTGACCCGCCGGTTGCGCGCCGACCCGATGACCTCCGCCCTGCCGGTGATCATGCTGACCGCCAAGGGCATGACCGTCGACAAGGTCAACGGGCTCAGCGCCGGGGCGGACGACTACCTGGTCAAGCCGTTCGACACGCTGGAGCTGGTGGCCCGGGTCAGCTCCACGCTGCGCCGCAACAAGGAGTTCCGCGAGGTCTCCCCGCTGACCGGGCTGCCCGGCAACAGCCGGATCCGGCGGGAGATCAGCGACCGGGTCCGCAGCGGCGCCGACTACGCCGTCGGCTACATCGACATCGACCGCTTCAAGAGCGTCAACGACCGGTACGGCTTCGTCCGCGGCGACGACTTCATCTCCGCGCTGGCCCGCAGCCTGCACCGGGCGGTGGTGGCGATCGGGCTGCCCCCGGCGTTCCTCGGGCACGTCGGCGGCGACGACTTCGTGATCGTCTGCGCCCCCGACCAGGTGCGCCCGCTCACCTCCCGCGCGGTGGTCGACTTCGAGACCTCCGCCGACAAGCTCTACGACCCGACCGACGCCGAACGCGGCTACGTCGAGCTGAAGGACCGGCGCGGCAACATCCGCCGGGCCGCCCTGGTCACCCTCTCCATCGGCGTCTCCCTCTCCGACAGCCGGAAACGCTTCACCGACCCCCTCGAAGCGATCGCGGTCGCCTCCGAGATGAAAACGGTCGCCAAGAGCCAACCCGGCTCGTACGTCGCGGTGGACCGCCGGCGCGGAGTGCCCTGACCTCTTCCGTCGTGCGCTGGTTGCTGTGAGGTATCCCGCCGGGGTGGCGGAGCACCCGGGTGGCCGTGTAAGACTTCCCTCAGTACCCACCACGCGCTGGCGGGACTCGGTGTAATTCCGAACCGGCGGTGATCCACGGTCCGACCGTGGTAAGCCCGCGACCCGGTCGGCCTCGGCCGCCCGGTGGACCTGGTGAGAATCCGGGGCCGACGGTTGGGGGCGGCAGACCCGCGCCCAGACAGTCCGGATGGGAGACAGCGCGCGGAACGGACGGCCCGCCGGCCGACGCGCCCTGTCGGCTGCCGTGGGCCCGTCGGGCTCGGCGCCGCCGTCCCCGACGCCGCTTCCGCATGCCCGTCCTCCGCCCCGCCCGCGCACACCGCGTGAGAGAGCAGGGGCAGGACGATGGCCGGAGTCTCCACCGACGAGGCGATGCGCCGGGCGATCGGGCTCGCCGCCCGGGGCCTGGGCACCACCAGCCCGAACCCGGTGGTCGGCTGCGTGCTCCTCGACCCGGCCGGCGAGATCGTCGGGGAGGGCTTCCACGCCTACGCCGGTGGCCCGCACGCCGAGATCGTCGCCCTGGCCCAGGCCGGCGCCCGGGCCCGGGGCGGCACCGCGGTGGTCACCCTGGAACCCTGCGACCACACCGGTCGCACCGGCCCCTGCACCGAGGCGCTCGTGCAGGCCGGCGTCGCCCGCGTGGTGGTCGCCGTGCCGGACCCCGACCCGGTCGCCTCGGGCGGCGCCGGCACGTTGCGCGCCGCCGGCGTCGACGTCGAGCTGGGGGTACGCGCGGCGGAGGCGGAGGCCGGCAACATCGCCTGGCTGACTGCGGTGCGCCGGGGCCGGCCGTACGTGATCTGGAAGTACGCCGCCACCCTCGACGGCCGCTCGGCCGCCGTCGACGGCACCAGCATGTGGATCACCTCGGAGCCGGCCCGGATCGACGTGCACGCGTTGCGTGGCACCGTCGACGCGATCGTGGTCGGGGTGGGCACCGTCCTCGCCGACGACCCCCGGCTGACCGTCCGCAACCTGCGCGACGGCACCCTGGCCATCCGGCAGCCGCTGCGGGTGGTGGTGGACAGCGCCGGGCGTACCCCGGCCGACGCCCGGGTCCGCGACGCCGCCGCCGACACCTGGATCGCCACCGCTGGCGAGGTCGGCGCCGGTCCGGACGGCCGGGTCGACCTGCCGGCGCTGCTCGCCGCGCTGTACCGGCGCGGGGTCCGGGCGGTCCTGCTGGAGGGCGGCCCCCGGCTCGCCGGCGGGTTCCTCGCCGCCGGCCTGGTCGACCGGGTGGTCGGCTACCTCGCGCCCCGGCTGCTCGGCGACGGGCCGACCGCCCTGCTCGACGCCGGGGTGCGCACCATCGGCGAGGCCGTCGACCTGGAGCTGGTCGACGTCACGCAGGTCGGCCCCGACCTGCGGATCACCGCGCTGCCCCGGAAGAGGGAGGGCTGACATGTTCACCGGCATCGTCGAGGAGCTGGGTGAGATCGTCCGGGTGACCGAGACGGGCGACGACTCGGCGCTGGTCGCCGTCCGCGGTCCACTGGTCACCTCCGACGCCCGGCACGGCGACTCCGTCGCGGTCGACGGCGTCTGTCTGACCGTGGTCGACACCACCGAGGGCGTCTTCACCGCCGACGTGATGGGGGAGACGCTGCGCCGTACGGCGCTCGGGGCGCTGCGCCCCGGCGACCGGGTCAACCTGGAACGGGCCATGGCCCTCAACGGCCGGCTCGGCGGCCACCTGGTGCAGGGGCACGTCGACGGGGTCGCCGAGCTGCTCGACCGGACCCCCGCCGAGAAGTGGGAGACGGTCCGGTTCCGGCTGCCCCCCGCCCTGGCCCGGTACGTGGTGGAGAAGGGCTCGATCACCGTCGACGGGGTGTCGCTGACCGTCGCCGCGACCGGCGACGACTGGTTCGCCGTCGGGCTGATCCCGACCACCCTGGCGGCCACCACGCTCGGCCTGAAGCGCCCCGGCGACCCGGTCAACCTGGAGGTGGACGTGCTCGCCAAGTACGTCGAGCGGCTGCTCGGCGACCGGTCGGCCGGGGGTGCCCGGTGACCGGCCCGCTCGGCTGGCTGCTGACCGCCCAGCTCGACGTCGCCGGCTCGCCGGTGCTGGTCCGGGAGATCGTCGGCAACGGCTTCGGGCTGCTCTCGGCGCTGTTCGGGCTGCGCCGACTGGTCTGGGCCTGGCCGGTCGGCATGGTCGGCAACGCGTTGCTGCTGACCGTCTTCCTCGGCGGGGTCTTCGCCACCCCGCAGGCGCACGACCTGTACGGGCAGGCCGGCCGGCAGGTGTTCTTCTTCGCGGTGAGCTGCTACGGCTGGTGGCGGTGGTCGCGGACCCGCCGGGCCGGCGGCCCGGACGCCGCGGCGGTCACCCCGCGCTGGGCCACCGGACGCGAGCGGCTGGGGCTGCTGGCGGCGGCCGTGGTCGGCACCGCGGTGGCATACCCGGCGCTGGCCGCGCTGGGGTCGTGGGGGCCGCTGCCGGACGCCTGGATCCTGGTCGGCAGCCTGCTGGCCACGTACGGCATGGCCCGCGGCTGGGTCGAGTTCTGGCTGCTCTGGATCGCGGTGGACGCGGTGGGGGTGCCGCTGCTGCTGGCCGGCGGGTTCTACCCCTCGGCCGTGATGTACCTGGGCTACGGCCTCTTCTGCGCCTGGGGGCTGGTCAGTTGGTGGCGGGCCTCCCGGACCGCCGGCCAGCGCCCCGATCCCGTACCCCCGACCTACCTGGAGGCCGTGGCGTGACCACCGTGGGAACCATTCAGCAGGCGGTGGCGGACATCGCCGCCGGCCGGCCGGTCGTCGTGGTCGACGACGCCGACCGGGAGAACGAGGGCGACCTGATCTTCGCCGCCGAGCGGGCCACCCCGGAGCTCGTCGCGTTCATGGTCCGCCACACGTCCGGCTACATCTGCGTGCCGCTGACCGAGAGCGAGTGCGACCGGCTGGACCTGCCGCCGATGCACCACACCAACCAGGACCGGCGGGGCACCGCCTACACGGTGACGGTGGACGCCCGGGAGGGCGTCAGCACCGGCATCTCCGCCGCCGACCGCGCGCACACCATCCGCCTGCTCGCCGACCCGGCGACCAGCCCGACCGACCTGGCCCGGCCGGGGCACGTGGTGCCGCTGCGCGCCCGCGAGGGCGGCGTGCTGCGCCGGTCCGGGCACACCGAGGCCGCCGTCGACCTGACCCGGCTGGCCGGGCTGCGTCCGGCCGGGGTGCTCTGCGAGCTGGTCAACGACGACGGCACCATGATGCGCCTGCCGGACCTGGAGAAGTTCTGCGCCGAGCACGGTCTCACCCTGGTCACCATCGCCGACCTGATCGCGTACCGCCGGCGCACCGAACGGCAGGTCGAGCAGGTCGCCGAGGCCCGGATGCCGACCGGGCACGGCGTGTTCCGGGCGGTGGGTTACCGCGCCGCGCACGACCCGGCCGAGCACGTCGCCCTGGTGATGGGTGACCTCGGCGACGGCCGGGACGTGCTGGTCCGGGTGCACTCCGAGTGCCTGACCGGGGACGTGTTCGGCTCGCTGCGCTGCGACTGCGGCCCGCAGCTCGACGCCGCGCTGGCCCGGGTCGCCCGGGAGGGGCGGGGCGTGGTGCTCTACGTCCGGGGGCACGAGGGGCGCGGCATCGGGCTGCTGCACAAGCTCCAGGCGTACCAGTTGCAGGACCAGGGCCGGGACACCGTCGACGCCAACCTCGACCTGGGGCTGCCGGCGGACGCCCGGGACTACGGCACCGGCGCGCAGATCCTCTACGACCTGGGGGTCCGGTCGATGCGGCTGCTGACCAACAACCCGGCCAAACGGGCCGGTCTGGAAGGCTACGGCCTGACCGTCACCGGGCGGGAGGGGCTGCCGGTGCGCCCGCACCCGGAGAACGTGCGCTACCTGCGTACCAAACGGGACCGGATGGGCCACCTCCTGGACGAGCTGGACGAGGTGACCGAGACGCCGCTGGGCCGGGTGGCCGCGGCCGACGAGATCGGAGCGTGAGATGGCGGGTTTCGGTGAGCCCGGGGTGACGACGGTCGACGCCGCCGGCCTGACCGTGGGGGTGGTCGCCGCCCGCTGGCACGGCGACCTGACCGACCACATGCTCGACCGGGCGGTGGCCGCCGCGCAGGCGTGCGGGGCCCGCGCGGTCACCGCCCGGGTGGCCGGCTCGGTGGAGCTGCCCGTGGTGGCGCAGGCCCTGGCCCGCCGCTGCGACGTGGTGGTGGCCCTCGGCGTGGTGGTCCGGGGGGCCACCGCCCACTTCGACTACGTCTGCCGCTCGGTCACCGACGGGCTGACCCGGGTGGCCCTGGACGAGGGCAAGCCGGTGGCGCACGGGGTGCTCACCGTCGACACCGTCGAACAGGCCCGGGACCGGGCCGGGCTGCCCGGCTCGACCGAGGACAAGGGCTGGGCGGCCACCGTGGCCGCGCTGGACGCCGCGCTGGCCGTCCGCGCCGTGGACGCGGTGGGTAGCCGCCCGGTCGGGTTCTGAGCCACGGCGCGTCGCGGGGCCGGCCGGTCAGAGCCGGCCGGCCTCGACGATCCGCCGCAGGAACTGCCGGGTACGGGGCTGGGTGGGCGCGCCGAACACCTGCTCCGGCGGACCGGACTCGACCACCCGTCCGCCGTCGAGGAAGCAGACCTGGTCGGCGACCTCCCGGGCGAACCCCATCTCGTGGGTGGCCAGCACCATCGTCATGCCGTCCGCCTTCAGGTCCCGCACGAGCGTCAGCACCTCGCCGACCAGCTCCGGGTCCAGGGCCGAGGTCACCTCGTCCAGCAACATGAGTCGGGGCGAGTTGGCCAGCGCCCGCACGATCGCCACCCGCTGCTGCTGCCCGCCGGAGAGCCGGTCCGGGTACGCGTCGGCCCGGTCCGCCAACCCCACCCGGGCCAGCAGCTCCCGGGCCTGCGCGTCGGCCTCGGCGCGGGCCCGGCGGTGCACCCGGCGCGGCGCCAGGGTGACGTTCTCCAGCACGGTCAGGTGCGGGAAGAGGTTGTACGACTGGAACACCATGCCGATGCGGCGACGGACCCGGTCGGGGTCCACGCGGGGGTCGGAGACGTCCTCCCCGTCCAGCTCGATCACCCCGTCGTCGATCTCCTCCAGCAGGTTGACGCAGCGCAGCAGGGTGGACTTGCCCGAGCCGGACGCCCCGATCAGGGCCACCACCTGGTGTTCGGCGACGGTCAGGTCGAGCCGGTCGAGCACCAGCCGCCCGGCGAACGCCTTGCGCAGCCCCCGGCAGGAGAGCACGGCCATGTCAGCCTCCGGACTGGCGTCGGGCCGCCCGCAGGGTCACCCAGTCGGTGACCGCGATCAGCGGGACGGCGAGCAGCACGAACAACACCCCGGCCAGGATGTACGGCGTGTAGTTGAACGTCTCGGCGGTGGCGATCTGCGCGGCGCGTACCGCGTCGATCGGGCCGGCCAGGGACACCAGCCCGACGTCCTTCTGTAACGCCACCACGTCGTTGAGCAGCGGCGGAGCCACCCGACGGACCGCCTGCGGCAGCACCACGTGCCGCATGGTCTGCCGGTGGGTCAGCCCGAGCGACCGCGCCGCGGCGAGCTGGCTGGGATGGACCGACTCGATGCCGGCCCGGAAGACCTCGGCCAGGTACCCGCCGTAGGTGAGCACCAGGGCGAGCCCGCCGAGCACCAGCACCGACGGCATGCCCTGTAACCGCAGGCCGGGCACGCCGAGGGTGAGCACGTACAGCACGATGATCAGCGGCAGCCCACGGAAGGTGTACGTGTAGCCGGCGGCCAGCGCGCGGACCGGGAAGAACACCGGCCCGCGCAGCGTCCGCAGCACCGCGACCAGCAGCCCCAGCAGCAGCGCCCCGGTCGCGCAGCAGACCAGCAGCCGGACGTTGAGCCAGAGCCCGGTCAGCACCGTCGGCAGGGCGTCCCGGGCGACCGTCGGGTCCAGGAACGACGCGCGGACCCGCTCCCAGCCGGGCGCGCCGGTGACCGCGACGACCAGCAGCGTGCCGAGCGCCGCCGTGGACGAGGCGGCGACCAGCACGCTGCGGATCGTCTGCCGGCGGCGGTACGCGGCCCTCCTGAGCTGGGCCGCCGAGGGGGTGTGGTCGAGCAGGGTCACGTCAGCTCGGGCGCTCCGGCCGCCTGGGCGAGCCACCGCCGCTCCAGCTCCCGCAGGGCGCCGGCCCGCTCCAACGCGCTGACCGCCTGGCTGACGCAGCCGGTGAGCGGGGAGCCCTTGTCGAGCAGCAGCCCGAACGCCTCGGGCGTGCCGACCTGTGGCACCTGACCGACGACGACGGCCTCGGGGATCTCCGCGCCGGTGATGTAGAACGCGGTGGGCAGGTCCACGATCAGGCCGTCGAGCTGCCCGTTCTGCAGGGCCTTCTTCGCGTCGTCGTTGCTGTTGTAGACCTGCGGCGCGACGGTCGGCTTGAGCACGTCGGTGATCGCCTGGTAGCTGGTGGTGCCGACCTGCGCGCCGAGCCGGGCGTCCCGCAGGTCGGCCAGGGACGTCTTCCCGGCGATCTTCGACGTCTTCAACGCGACCACGGTCTGCCGGACCAGGTAGTACGGGGCGGAGAAGTCGACCGCCCGTTTGCGCTCCTCGGTGACGGAGAACTGGTTGACGTCGAAGTCGAACTCCTTCGGGCCGGGCGCGATGGCGGTGTCGAACTTGACCCGGGTCCAGGTGACGTCCGCCCGGTCGTACCCGAGCCGCTCGGCGACCGCGTACGCCACGGCGGACTCGAAGCCCTCACCGGTGTCCGGTTTGTTGTCCTTGAACCACGGCTCGTACGCCGGCTCGTCGGTGGCGATCGTGAGCTTGCCGGGCGTCCGGGTGGGCAGGTCGCCCGGAGCGCACGCGGCGGCGCCGCTGCCGGCCGGGGCGGGGGCGTCGTCCTGCGGGGCGCATCCGGCGACCGCGGCCAGGACGGCCACGGCGGCGGTGAGCGCGACGGTACGTGAGGGACCGGTCATGGTGGACAGCGTAGGGCCCGCCCCGGCCGCGCCGGAGGGGTGTCCCACCGCTCCGGTAGGACTTCGATGTCGGGTCGGTACAGGCGGGCGCCCGGCGGGCCGGGCGGTCACCGGCCGGGGGCCGGACGTGGGACCGCCCGGACCCGGCGGCCGGGCCCGTCACCGGCGGCTGGAAGAATCGCCTCCCGTGAAGACGTTCGAGGAGCTGTTCGCCGAGCTGCAGGCCAAGGCCGCCGCCGGCACCCCCGGCTCGGGCACGGTCGCCGCCCTGGAGCGGGGGGTCCACTTCATCGGCAAGAAGGTCGTCGAGGAGGCGGCCGAGTCGTGGATGGCCGCCGAGCACGAGGGGCCCGCGCGGACCGCCGAGGAGATCTCCCAGCTGCTCTACCAGGTCCAGGTGCTGATGCTGGCCAGCGGCCTCGAGCTCGAGGACGTCTACCGACATCTGTGAGTGCCCACCTGACCGGTTCACCTCGATCGAGAGACAGGAGCGCTCCGTCATGCTGCGCGTCGCCATCCCCAACAAGGGCACCCTCGCCGAACCCGCCGCCCAGATGCTGCGCGAGGCGGGCTACCGCCAGCGCACCGACAGCAAGGACCTGGTCTGCCGGGACGAGGGCAACGACGTCGAGTTCTTCTACCTGCGGCCCAAGGACATCGCCACCTACGTCGGCTCGGGTGACCTCGACCTGGGCATCACCGGCCGTGACCTGCTGATCGACTCCGGCGCGCCGGCCGAGGAGGTGGTCGACCTGAGCTTCGGCCGGGCCACCTTCCGGTTCGCCGCCCGCCCGGACGACATCGCCACCGTGTCGGAGCTGGGCGGTCGCCGGATCGCCACCGCGTACCCGGGCCTGGTCGAGCGGCACCTGGCCGACCTGGGCGTCAAGGCCGACGTGATCCGGCTCGACGGCGCGGTGGAGAACGCCGTCCGGCTCGGCGTCGCCGACGTGGTCGCCGACGTGGTGGAGACCGGGGCCACCCTGCGCCAGGCCGGCCTGGTCGTGTTCGGCGAGCCGCTGCTGCGCTCGGCCGCGGTGCTGGTCCGCCGGGTCGACGCGCCCGGCTGCGCGCAGGCCGACCAGCTCCGGCACCGGTTGCACGGGGTGCTGGTCGCCCGCCGGTACGTGATGCTCGCCTACGACGTCCCGGCGAACCTGCTGGAGCAGGCCACCGCGCTGACCCCGGGCATCGAGTCGCCGACCATCTCGCCGTTGCACCGCGAGGGCTGGGTGGCCGTCCAGGCGATGGTGGCCCGGGACCAGGTGCACCGGATCATGGACGAGCTGTACGAGGTCGGGGCCCGCGCCATCCTGGTCACCAACATCCACGCCTGCCGGCTGTGAGGCCGCTGCCCCCGGCGGCGGCGCTCACCCTGGTCGCCCTCGGCGGCGCCGCCGCGGCGGCGCAGGGCGTGATCAACGCCGAGTTCGGCGCGCGGGCCGGCGACCCGGTGCTGGGGGCGGTGGTCAACAACCTGGTCGGCACGCTGCTCGTCGCGCTCGCCCTGCTGGCGTCGTCGTCGGCACGGGCCGGGCTGCGGGCGCTGCGGACCGCCCGGTTGCCCTGGTGGGCGTACCTCGGTGGGTTGGGCGGGGCGGCGATCGTGGTGATCGCCACGTACGTCGTGCCGCTGCTCGGGGTGGCCGTGTTCACCATCGCCCAGGTCGCCGGGAGCAGCCTCGGCGGGCTCGCGGTGGACCGGACCGGGCTCGCCCCGGTGGGTCGGCTGGCGTTGACCGCGCCCCGGGTCGGCGGCGCGCTGCTCGGGGTGGCGGCGGTCAGCCTGGCCCAGCTCGGCCGTCCGCTAGGCGACCTCGCCCTCGGCGGGGTGCTGCTCGCCGTGCTGGGCGGACTGGCGGTGGCCCTGCAGTCCGCGCTGAACGGCCGGGTGTCGGCCGTCGCCGGCACCGTCGCCGGCGCGGCGGTGAACTTCGCGGTGAGCACCGTGGCGGTGCTGACGGTGGCGACGGTGGCCGGCGGGCTGGCCCGGACCCCGGCGAACTGGCCCGCCGACTGGTACCTGTGGGCCGGTGGGCTGTTCGGCGTGACCATCGTGGTCGCCCTGCTGGTCGGCGTCCGGTCGGTCGGGGTGCTGCGGACCGGGCTGGTGCTGGTGGCCGGTCAGCTCGCGGGCTCCCTGCTGTTCGACGCGCTGCTGCCAGACGGGGCCGGGCTGCGGTTGCCGGTGCTCCTCGGCGCGCTGCTCACCCTGCTCGCGGCGTTGGTCGCCGGCCGGGGCGGCCGGCGACGGATTGGCCCGGCGCCGTCGGCGTCGCGGCCGGTGGCCCCGGCGGTGGACCCGCTACGGACCCGCTGACCGGTGCCCGCGAGCGGTGGCGCCCCCGGATGGCAGACTGGTGGGGTGAGCGATTCCGACCTGGTACGCCTGCGTCCCCGCCGGATCCGGCTGGTCTGCTGGTCGTCGGCCGTGGCGTTGGTGGTGGTCTTCAGCGCGGTGGCCACCTCGCTGCAGGGCCCGACCGGGAACGGCTACGGCACGTTCCAGCGCGGCGACCAGTTCGCCATGATCGGGTTGGGTCTCCTCGGCGCGTTCGTGATCCTGCTGTTCACCCGGCCCCGGGTCGAGGCCGACGCCCACGGCGTCCGGGTGCGCAACATCGTCGGCTCGTACGAGCTGCCCTGGGAGGTCGTCCGTAACGTCCGGTTCGACCGGGGCGCGCCGTGGGCCAGCCTGGAGCTGCACGACGACGACCTGCTGCCGATGGTGGCGTTGCAGGCGGCCGACAAGGAGCTGGCGGTCGACGGAGTGCGGGCGCTGCGTCGCCTGCACCGGGCCCGACAGGCCACCCTCGCCCAGGGCTGAGCCGGCTCGGGCCGGCCGGTGGGTGGGTCGATTTGGGTGTTCCCGCCGCTGGGGTGTAGTGTGACCATGTCGACCAGGCTGCCCTCACGTGTGAACGTGTGCGCCAGCCGTGAAAGTGGAGCGCCCGCTCCCACCCGATTCGCCCATCGTGGCGGCCGGGTCCGGTCACCGGTTCCGGGTTCACTCCCGGTCCGGATGCGCGATCCTGTGATCGTGCCGACCGGTCGAGTGGGCCCTGGCATGCGCCGGGGCCTTCTGCTTTCCGGGCCGGTTCCCACCGGGGAACCACCGGGTCGGCCACCAGGAGATACCGACTCGAGGAGGCCCCATCAGCGTCGAACCACGCGTGAACGAGCAGATCCGGGCACGTGAGGTCCGACTGGTCGGCCCTGAGGGTGAGCAGGTGGGCATCGTCCCGCTGGAGCGCGCCCTGCAGCTGGCCGCGGACGTCGACCTGGACCTGGTCGAGGTTGCGCCGATGGCGCGCCCGCCGGTGTGCAAGCTCATGGACTTCGGCAAGTTCAAGTACGAGAGCGCACTGAAGGCGCGCGAAGCGCGGCGTAACCAGCAGCAGACCGTCATCAAGGAGATGAAGCTCCGGCCGAAGATCGACCCGCACGACTACGAGACCAAGAAGGGTCACGTGGTGCGGTTCCTCAAGGCCGGCGACAAGGTCAAGGTGACGATCATGTTCCGCGGTCGCGAGCAGAGCCGCCCGGAGCTGGGCTACCGGCTCCTGCGCAAGCTCGAGTCCGAGATCTCGGAACTGGGGTACGTCGAGGCCGCTCCGAAACAGGACGGCCGAAACATGATCATGGTTCTCGCACCGCACCGCGCCACCAAGGCCGCCGCCACGGCGGCCCGGGCCGGCACGCCGCGGGAGCGGGAGGCCGGTGCCGCCGAGGCACCACCGGCCGGGGCGGCCGAGCCCGCCGGGTCCACCGGCGAGTAACAGGGGAGAGACGTTTCACATGCCGAAGATGAAGAGCCACACGGGAACGGGCAAGCGGGTGAAGGTGACCGGCCGGGGCAAGATCGTTGCCCAGCAGGCCGGCCTCCGGCACAAGCTGGAGAAGAAGTCCTCCACCCACACCCGGCGGCTGACCGGCACGGTCGAGCTGGCCAAGGCTGACGTCAAGCGAATCAAGAAGCTGCTCGGCCGCTGACGCGCGCCACGCGACCACTGAATAAGGAGTAGTTGAATGGCACGCGTCAAGCGGGCGGTAAACGCCCAGAAGAAGCGTCGTACCCTGCTGGAGACCGCGAGCGGTTACCGCGGTCAGCGCTCCCGGCTGTACCGCAAGGCCAAGGAGCAGGTGCTGCACTCGATGCAGTACGCCTACCGGGACCGCCGGGACCGCAAGGGCGACTTCCGGCAGCTCTGGATCCAGCGGATCAACGCCGGCGCCCGCGCCAACGGGATGACCTACAACCGGCTGATCCAGGGCCTGCGACTGGCCGGGGTCGAGGTCGACCGGAAGATCCTCGCCGACCTGGCGGTCAACGACGCCACCGCGTTCGCCGCCATCGTCGAGGTCGCCCGGGCCGCCGTGGCGGCCGAGGGCACCGGCGGCGCGGCGGCCCAGGCCGCCTGATCCGCCCGGACGAAACGATCGAGGCGTCTCCCATGCCGTCACCACCGCGCGGGGGGCGCCTCGACGCCGTCGCCGGACCGTTCACCCCCCGTACCCCCAGGGTCGTCGCCGCCCGCCGGCTGCACCGCCGGCGGGACCGGGACGCCACCGGCCGCTTCCTGGCCGAGGGGCCGCAGGCCGTCCGCGAGGCCCTGGCCCGCGCCGAGGTGGTGGTCGAGCTGTTCGGCACCCCGGCCGCCCTGGACCGGCACCCGGAACTGGCCGCCCGGGCCGCCGCCGCGGACGTGCCCGTCTCCGAGGTCACCGAGGAGGCGCTGGCCGCGCTGACCGAGACCGTCGCCCCGCAGGGACTGGTCGCGGTCTGCCGGCACCTGGACGTCCCGCTGGAGCGGGCGTTGGCCGCCCGGCCCCGGCTGGTCGCGGTGCTCGCCGAGATCCGCGACCCGGGCAACGCCGGCACCGTGCTGCGCACCGCCGACGCCGCCGGCGCCGCGACGGTGGTCTTCGCCGGTGACGCGGTCGACCCGTACAACGGCAAGTGCGTGCGGGCCTCCGCCGGCAGCCTCTTCCACGTCGACGTGGTCCGCGCCGCCGACCCGGTGGCGGTGGTCGACGCGCTGCGGGCCGCCGGGCTCACCGTCCTGGCCACCACCGGGTACGGCGACCGGGACCTCGACGACCTCGCCGACGCCGGCCGGCTGGCCGCCCCCACCGCGTGGCTGTTCGGCTCGGAGGCGCACGGCCTGCCCGAGGCGCTCACCGCCGCCGCCGACGCCCGGGTACGGGTGCCGCTGCACGGCCGCGCGGAGAGCCTGAACCTCGCTGCGGCCGCCGCCGTCTGCCTGTACGCTTCTGCCAGAGCACATCGATCCCCCGCGACGGGGGTCCCCACGAAGGAGAGCGTCCGCCCGTGAACGCGCCTCGGCGTTCGTTTAGCCAGCCCGCCGGTGTCGGCGGGCGGCGGGCCTGACCTGCTCCGCGCGTCTCTCCCACCGGCGGGCTGCGGCGTCGCCGCGCGTCCGTAGACTCGCCTGGCCGCCCCACGAGGCGGCACCGCCGTGAGGGAGTGCCCGTACGCCATGACCTATCGCAACGATCCGTACGACCCGAAGCAGGTCGCCCTGCTCGACCCGGCCGCCCTGGCCGCGGCCGTGACCGACGCCGGGAAGGCGTTCGCCGACGCCGCCGACCCGGACGCGTTGACCGCGCTGCGCCCCGCGCACCTCGGTGACCGGGCCCCGGTCTCGCTGGCCCGCCGGGAGATCGGCGCCCTGCCGCCGGCCGCGAAGTCCGACGCCGGCAAGCGGGTCAACGAGGCCCGCCGGGCCATCGAGACGGCCTACGCCGACCGCCTGGAGATCCTGGAACGGGAACGCGCGCAACGGGTGCTGGTCGAGGAACGGGTGGACGTCACCCTCCCGTACGACCGGCGGCCCCGCGGCGCGCGCCACCCGATCAGCATCGTCATGGAGCAGGTCAGCGACCTGTTCGTCGGGATGGGCTACGAGGTGGCCGAGGGGCCCGAGGTCGAGCTGGAGTGGACCAACTTCGACGCCCTGAACATCCCCGCCGACCACCCGGCCCGGGGGTTGATGGACACCTTCCACGTCGCGCCGGGGGGCTCGTCGACGGTGCTGCGTACCCACACCTCGCCGGTGCAGGCCCGCACGATGCTGGCCCGCAAGCCACCCATCTACGTGGTGGTGCCCGGCCGGGTCTATCGCACCGACGAGCTCGACGCCACCCACGCGCCGGTCTTCCACCAGGTCGAGGGGCTCGTGGTGGACAAGGGCATCACCATGGCCCACCTGCGCGGCACCCTCGACCACTTCGCCCGCGCGATGTTCGGCGAGGACGCGCGGACCCGCTTCCGGCCGCACTACTTCCCGTTCACCGAGCCGTCCGCCGAGTTCGACGTCTGGTTCCCCGAGCACCGGGACGGGCCACGCTGGGTGGAGTGGGGTGGCTGCGGCATGGTCAACCCGAAGGTGCTGCGGGCCTGCGGCGTGGACCCGGACGTCTACTCCGGCTTCGCGTTCGGCATCGGCATCGACCGGACCGTGATGTTCCGGCACGGTGTCAGCGACATGCGGGACATGGCCGAGGGTGACGTGCGGTTCACCCGCGCGTTCGGCGTCGGGGTGTAGCGGAAGCGCGGGAACGAGACACGGAGACGGTGGTCTAGAAGACAATGCGAGTTTCAGTCAGTTGGCTGCGGGAGCACGTGGACCTGCCCGCCGACCTCGACCCGGCCGACCTCGAACAGGCCCTGGTCGACCTCGGCATCGAGGTGGAGTCCGTGGTGGACCTGCGGGCCACGGTCACCGGGGCGCTGGTCGTCGGTGAGGTGCGGGAGATCGAGGAGCTCACCGGTTTCAAGAAGCCGATCCGGTTCTGCCGGGTCGACGTCGGCGACGCCAACGGCACCGGCGAGCCGCAGGAGATCGTCTGCGGGGCGCGCAACTTCGCCCCCGGCGACCGGGTCGTGGTGATCCTCCCCGGCGGCGTGCTGCCCGGGGACTTCGCGATCGGCGCGCGCAAGACGTACGGCCGTAACTCCCACGGCATGATCTGCTCGGCGAAGGAGCTCGGTCTCGGCGACGACCACTCGGGCATCATCGTGCTCCCCGCCGACGTCGCGGCCAAGCCCGGCGACGACGCCCGCCCGGTCGTCGGCCTCGACGACGTGCTGCTGGACCTGGAGATCACCCCGGACCGCGGCTACCAGATGTCCGTACGCGGCATCGCCCGGGAGCTGTCGTACGCCCTGGCCGTGCCGTTCCGCGACCCGGCGAAGATCGACGCGCCGGTGGGCGCCGACCGGCCGGCGTACCCGGTCGAGGTACGTGACCCGGTCGGCTGCGACCGGTTCGCCGCCCGCCTGGTCCGCGGGGTCGACCCGACCGCGCCGACCCCGCAGTGGATGGCCCGGCGGCTCACTGCGGCCGGCGTCCGCTCCATCTCGCTGCCGGTCGACATCACCAACTACGTGATGCTCGAGCTCGGCCAGCCGATGCACGCGTTCGACGCGGACCGCCTCGTCGGGCCGTTGGTGGTGCGGCGCGCCGAGCCGGGGGAGAAGCTCACCACCCTGGACGGGGTGACCCGGGCCCTGGCCGCCGAGGACATGGTCATCTGCGACGACAGCGGCCCGATCTCCCTGGCGGCGGTGATGGGCGGGGAGACCAGCGAGGTCGTCGCCGGCACCACCACCGTGCTGTTCGAGGCCGCGCACTGGGACCCGGTCATGGTCGGTCGCACCGCCCGCCGGCACAAACTGTTCAGCGAGGCCGCCAAACGCTGGGAACGCGGCGTCGACCCGGCCCTGCCGCTGGTCGCCATCGAGCGGGCGGTGCGGCTGCTCACCGAGCACGGCGGCGGCGCGGCCGACCCGGACGTCCTCGACCTGGACCACGTCCGGCCGCGTACCCCGGTCAGCCTGCCGGCGGACCTGCCGGGCCGACGGGTCGGCGTCGCGTACCCGCCGGCCCGGGTGGTCGCCCTGCTCGAACAGGTCGGCTGCACGGTGACCCGGGGCGTCGACCGGCTCGGCGAGGACCCGGGCGCGGTCGGCACGCCGGCCGGGGACGGCACGGCGCTCAGCGTCGTCCCGCCGACCTGGCGACCCGACCTGACCGATCCGGCGGACCTGGTCGAGGAGGTGGTCCGGCTCGACGGGTACGACCGGGTGCCGTCGGTGTTGCCGCTGGCGCCGCCGGGACGCGGGCTCACCCCGGGCCAGCGCCGGCACCGGGCCGTCACCCGGGCGCTCGCCGAGCACGGGTACGTCGAGGTGCTCGCCCACCCGTTCGTCGCGCCCGGCCTGCCCGACCTGCTCGGCCTGCCGGCGGACGATCCGCGTCGGGCGGCGGTGCGGCTGGCCAACCCGCTGTCCGAGGAGGAGCCGCTGCTGCGGACCATGCTGCTCGGCCCGCTGCTCGGCATCCTCCGGCGCAACATCGGTCGGGGGCACCGCGACCTGGCCCTCTACGAGACCGGTCTGGTCTTCCAGCCACGCCCGCAGGCCGGCCCGCCGCCGGCGATGTCGGTGGCGCGGCGGCCGTCCGACACCGAGTTCGCCGCCGCCGACGCGGTGCTGCCCCGGCAGCCCCGGCACGTGGCGGTGGTCCTCGCCGGGGACGTCGAGCCGGCCGGCTGGTGGGGCGGCGGACGCCCGGCGGGCTGGGCGGACGCCGTCGAGGCCGGTCGGCTGGTGCTCGCCGCGGCCGGCGTCCCCGAGGACCGGGTCGTCGTCCGGGCCGCCGAGCACGCCCCCTGGCACCCGGGGCGCTGCGCGGCGCTGCTGGTCGACGACGTCGTGGTGGGGCACGCCGGAGAGCTGCACCCTTCGGCGCTGGCCGCGCTGGAGCTGCCGCGGCGTACCGCCGCGATGGAACTGGACCTGGACGCCGTGCCGGCGGTCGAGGTCGCCCCGGCCCCGACGATCTCCGGGTTCCCGCCCGCGTTGATCGACGTGGCGTTGGTGGTCGACGAGTCGGTGCCCGCCGACGAGGTGCGACGCGCGCTCGTCGAGGGCGCCGGCGAGCTGGTGGAGTCGGTGCGCCTGTTCGACGTGTACACCTCGCCGCAGCTCGGCGCGGGGCGTCGGTCGCTGGCGTACAAGCTCACCTTCCGCGCGCCGGACCGCACCCTGACCGTCGAGGAGGCGGTGGCCGCCCGCGACGCGGCCGTGGCCCGCGCGGCGGACCGGTTCGGCGCCACCCTGCGCGGCGCCTGACAGGCTGGAAGGGGCGCCCTGCCCGCGCACGAGGCGTCGGCAGGGCGCCCCTTCCCCCTTCGCGCATCACTCCGGATCGGGCCCGGGCCTGCCCGCTGTCCGTCGCTGATCGCCGATGGCGGCAGCCGCTGGTGCGCCGACCTTTCGTCATCGTCATACGGAGCGCCGTATTTGTTTGCAGTGCCCGTGGTCGAGCGGCTACGATCTTCCGCATAGTCATGCGGAGGTGGGTATGGGTATCCGAATTGCGGTTGCCGGGGCGAGCGGCTACGCCGGTGGCGAGCTGCTGCGCCTGGTCGCCGGTCACCCCGAGTTCGACCTGGTCACGGCCACCGCGCACGCCCAGGCCGGGCAGCCGGTCGCGGTCGTGCACCCGCAGCTCGCCGGCCTCGATCTGACCTTCGCCGCCACCGACCCGGCCACCCTGGCCGACGCGGACCTGGTCCTCCTCGCCCTGCCGCACGGCCAGTCGGCGGCTCTGGCCGCCGCTCTGCCGGCGACGGTCAAGGTGGTCGACCTCGGCGCCGACCACCGGCTCGCCGACGCCGCCGCCTGGCAGCGCTACTACGGCGGCCCGCACGCCGGGGCCTGGACCTACGGCCTGCCCGAGCTGCCCGGCCAGCGGGCGGCCATCGCCGCCGCCGACCGGGTCGCCGCCACCGGCTGCTACGCGGTCGCCACCAGTCTGGCCCTGGCCCCGCTGGTCGCCGCCGGAGTGGTCGCCCCGGCCGACGTGGTGGTGGTCGCCGCATCCGGCGCCTCGGGCGCGGGCCGGGCCGCCAAGCCGCACCTGCTCGGCAGCGAGGTGATGGGTGACCTGTCGCCGTACAAGGTCGGCGCGCACCAGCACGTGCCCGAGATCAAACAGGCCACCGGCGCGACCGGGTTGAGCTTCACCCCGGTCCTCGCGCCGATGCCCCGGGGCATTCTCGCCACGGTAACGGCCGTGCCGGCCGCCGCCGGCGTCGACCCGCGCGCGGTCCTCACCGAGGCGTACGGGGACGCGCCCTTCGTGCACGTCCTGCCCGAGGGGGCGTGGCCGCACACCGCCGCCACGCTCGGTTCGAACTCGTGTCACCTCCAGGCCGCGGTCGACGTGGACACCGGTCGGGTGATCGTGGTCAGCGCCATCGACAACCTGGGCAAGGGCGCGGCCGGGCAGGCCGTGCAGTGCGCCAACCTGATGCTCGGCCTGCCCGAGACCACCGGCCTGTCGACGTTCGGAGTGGCCCCGTGAGCGCGAGGAGCGCAGCGCAGCGGAGCCCCGCAGTCGCGATCGAGAGGACGAGGTGGTGAGCGCGAGGAGCGCAGCGCAGCGGAGCCCCGCAGTCGCGATCGAGAGGACGATGCCGTGAGCGTGACCGCGCCCCGGGGCTTCCGGGCGGCCGGCGTCGCCGCCGGACTCAAGAGCGGCGGCGTGCCTGACGTCGCCCTGGTCGTCAACGACGGCCCGGACGCCACCGTGGCCGGGGTGTTCACCGCGAACCGGGTCAAGGCCGCGCCGGTGCTCTGGACCCAGCAGGTGGTCCGGGGCGGGGTGGTCCGCGCCGTGGTGCTCAACTCGGGCGGCGCGAACGCCTGCACCGGCCCGGCCGGCTTCCAGGACACCCACGCCACCGCCGAGCACACCGCCGCCGCGCTGACCTCGGCCAGTCCCCGGCTGCGCCTCGGCGCGGCCGACGTCGCGGTCTGCTCCACCGGGCTGATCGGTGAGCGGCTGCCGATGCCGAAGCTGCTGCCCGGCGTCCGCGCCGCGATCCGGGGGCTGTCCCGCGACGGCGGCGTGGCCGCCGCGCAGGCGATCATGACGACCGACACCCGACCGAAGAACACGGTGGTTCCGGGCGACGGGTGGACGGTCGGCGGGATGGCCAAGGGCGCGGGCATGCTCGCCCCGGCGATGGCGACCATGCTGTGCGTGCTCACCACCGACGCCGTCGCCGGCCCGGACGCGCTCGACGCGGCGCTGCGGGCCGCCTGCCGGGTCACCTTCGACCGGGTCGACTCCGACGGCTGCATGTCCACCAACGACACGGTGCTGTTGCTGGCCAGTGGGGCCTCCGGCCGTACGCCGACCCAGGAGGAGCTGACCGCTGCGGTCACCGCCGCCTGTCACGACCTGGCCCAGCAGCTCCTGGCCGACGCCGAGGGCGCGACGAAGCAGATCGCCATCGAGGTGGTCGGCGCGGCCGACGAGGACGACGCGGTCGAGGTGGGCCGGTCGGTGGCCCGCAACAACCTGGTCAAGACGGCGCTGTTCGGCAACGACCCGAACTGGGGCCGGATCCTGGCCGCGGTCGGCACGACCGCCGCCGCTTTCGAGCCGGACGGCGTGGACGTCGCGGTCAACGGCGTCTGGGTGTGCCGGGCCGGAGCCGCCGCCGAGGACCGGTCGAAGGTGGACCTGGCCGGGCGGGACGTCACCATCCGGATCGACCTGCACGCCGGCCGGGCCGAGGCCACCGTCTGGACCAACGACCTGTCCCACGCGTACGTCCACGAGAACTCGGCCTACTCGTCGTGAGCGCGAGGAACGCAGCGGAGCGGAGTCCCGCAGTCGTGAGCGGGAGGTGGGCGCGGTGAGCGCGAGGAACGCAGCGGAGCGGAGTCCCGCAGTCGTGAGCGGGAGGTGGGCGCGGTGAGCGCGGTGAGCGCAGCGGAGCATGGTCCGGCCGTCGCGAGCGGAAGGCCGGCACAGTGACTCTGGCCACCGATCTCGCCCGTGCCCAGGCGAAGGCCGCCACGTTGATCGAGGCGCTGCCCTGGTTGGCGAAGTTCTCCGGCTCGACCGTCGTGGTCAAGTACGGCGGCAACGCCATGGTGGACCCGGAGCTCCAGCGGGCCTTCGCCGCCGACATGGTCTTCCTGCGCTACGTCGGTCTCCGGCCGGTGGTGGTGCACGGCGGCGGGCCGCAGATCTCCCGGATGCTGGGCCGGCTGGGCATCGACAGCGAGTTCCGGGGCGGCCTGCGGGTGACCACCGCCGAGGCGATGGACGTGGTCCGGATGGTGCTGGTCGGTCAGGTCGGCCGGGAGCTGGTCGGTCTGATCAACGCGCACGGCCCGCTCGCGGTGGGGCTGTCCGGGGAGGACGCCCGGTTGTTCACGGCGGTGCGCCGCCCGGCGTACGTGGGCGGCGAGCCGGTCGACGTCGGTCAGGTCGGGGACGTGGCCTCGGTCGACGTGTCCGCGGTGACCGACCTGATCGCGGCCGGCCGGATTCCGGTGATCTCGACGGTCGCGCCGGACGTCGACGGGGTGCTGCACAACCTGAACGCCGACACCGCCGCCGCCGCGTTGGCGGTCGCCCTCGGGGCGCGCAAGCTGGTCGTGCTCACCGACGTGCCCGGCCTCTACGCGGACTGGCCGGACACCGCCAGTCTGGTCTCCCGGATCGGCGCGGACGAGTTGGCGGCGCTGCTGCCCCGCCTGGAGTCCGGCATGGCGCCGAAGATGGAGGCGTGCCTGCGGGCGGTGCGGGGCGGCGTGCCCGCCGCGCACGTGGTGGACGGCCGGGTCGCCCATTCCACGTTGCTGGAAGTGTTCACGTCGGAGGGGTTCGGCACGATGGTGGTGCCGAGCGCGCAGGACAGCCCGGAGGTCACCGCATGAGCACGCTTGTCGAACGCTGGCGTCAGTCCATGATGGACAACTACGGCACTCCGCCGCTGGCGCTGGTCGCCGGGTCGGGCGCCGTCGTGGTCGACGAGTCGGGCCGGGAGTACGTCGACCTGGTCGGCGGGATCGCCGTCAACGCCCTCGGTCACGCCCATCCGGCCGTGGTGGCGGCGGTGTCGAAGCAGGTCGCCACGCTCGGCCACGTCTCCAACCTCTACGTGGCCGAGCCTCCGGTGGCGTTGGCCGAGCTGCTGCTCGCCCTCGCCGGTCGGCCCGGTCGGGTGTTCTTCGCCAACTCGGGCGCGGAGGCCAACGAGGCCGCCTTCAAGATCTCCCGGCTCACCGGCCGCCGGCACGTGGTCGCCGCCGAGGGTGGCTTCCACGGCCGCACCATGGGGGCGCTGGCGTTGACCGGGCAGCCGGCCAAGGCCGACCCGTTCCGTCCGCTGCCGGGTGACGTCACCCACGTCCCGTACGGCGATCCGGCCGCCCTGGCGGCGGCGGTCACCGACGCCACCGCCATGGTGGTCCTGGAGCCGGTCCAGGGGGAGAACGGCGTGGTCGTCCCGCCTCCCGGGTACCTGGCCGAGGCGCGACGGATCACCGCCCGGCACGGCGCCCTGCTGGTGCTGGACGAGGTGCAGACCGGCGTCGGTCGGACCGGCCACTGGTTCGCCCACCAGGCCGACGGGGTCGAGCCGGACCTGGTCACCCTGGCGAAGGGGCTCGGTGGCGGCCTGCCGCTCGGGGCCTGCCTGGCCTTCGGGCCGGCTGCCGAGCTGCTGCGGCCGGGCGCGCACGGCACCACCTTCGGCGGCAACCCGGTCAGTTGCGCCGCCGCGCTCGCGGTGATCTCCACCATCGCCAGCGAGGGGCTGCTCGACCACGTCAAGCGCGTCGGTGAGCGGCTGCGTCGGGGCGTGGAGGCCCTCGGTCATCCGCTGGTCGCCGGGGTCCGCGGCACGGGCCTGCTGCTCGGCGTGGCGCTCACCGCCCCGGTGGCCGGTCCGGCCGCCGACCGGCTGCGCGCCGCCGGTTTCCTGGTGAACCCGGTGCAGCCGGACGTGCTCCGGCTGGCCCCGCCGCTGATCCTCACCGCCGCGCAGGCCGACGCCTTCCTGGCCGCCCTTCCGGCGGCGCTCGACGCGGCGGCCTTCGTCCCCGACGCGGCGGCGCCCGGCGCGGCGGCTTCCGTCCCTGACGGGGCGGCTCCGGCCCTCGACGCGGCGGCGGTCCCGGCCGCCGCGTCGAGCCCGACCACCCCTACCACCGACCAGGAGACGAGCGCATGACCCGGCACCTGCTGCGTGACGACGACCTCGCCCCCGCCGACCAGGCGGCGGTGCTCGACCTGGCCGTCCGGATGAAGGCCGACCGGCACGGTTTCCGGCCGCTGGCCGGTCCCCGTTCGGTGGCGGTGCTGTTCGACAAGCAGAGCCTGCGCACCCGGTTCTCGTTCGACGTCGGCATCGCCGAGCTCGGTGGTCACCCGCTGGTGGTGGACACCCAGGTGACCCACTTCGGCCGGGGTGAGTCCGTCGGTGACGCGGCCAGGGTGCTGTCGCGTTACGTGGCCGCGATCGTGTTGCGTACCCACGCCGACGAGCGGATCACCGAGGTCGCCGCGGCGGCCACCGTGCCGGTGGTGAACGCGCTCACCGACGGTTTCCACCCGTGTCAGCTTCTCGCCGACCTGCTCACCGTGCGGGAACGGTGCGGGGGCACGGCCGGCCGGACCCTCGCGTACGTGGGGGACGCGGCGAACAACATGGCGCACTCGTACCTGCTGGCCGGGGCGACCGCCGGCATGCACGTCCGGGTGGCCGGCCCGGCCGGCTTCGATCCCGACCCGGCGGTGCTGGCCCGGGCCGCCGAGATCGCCTCGACCACCGGCGGGTCGGTCCACGCGCTCACCGACCCGGTCGCCGCGGTCCGCGACGCCGACGTGGTCGCCACCGACACCTGGACCTCGATGGGGCAGGAGGAGGACGGCCGTGACCGGATCACCCCGTTCCTGCCGTACCAGGTGAACGCCGAGCTGTTCGGGCACGCCGCGCCGGACGCGATCGTGCTGCACTGTCTGCCCGCGCACCGGGGCGAGGAGATCACCGACGAGGTGCTCGACGGTCCGCGCAGCGCGGTCTTCGACCAGGCGGAGAACCGCCTGCACGCGCAGAAGGCGCTGTTGGCCTTCCTGCTGGCCGGCTCGGCGGACCTGCCGGACGGGCCGGCCGACAGCGTGGATCTGCCGAACCCGCCTCCCGGCGTCACCCGGGAGGTGGCGTTGCGGTGACCGCCCCCGCCAACCGCGCCGGCCGGCACGCCCGCATCGTCGAGCTGATCCGGGACCGGGCGGTCCACTCCCAGACGGAGCTGGGCGAGCTGCTCGCCGCCGAGGGCGTCCAGGCGACCCAGGCCACCCTGTCGCGGGACCTGAAGGAGCTGGGCGCGGTGACCGTACGCGGAGGTGACGGCCGGGGGGTCTACCTGATCCCCGAGGACGGCCACCGGCCGCTGCGGGACGCCGAGAGCGCCCCGACCCGGTTGGTGCGCCTGCTGCGGGAGCTGCTCAACGGCGTCGACGCCAGCGGCAACATCGCCGTCCTGCGCACTCCGCCCGGCGCGGCGCAGTACCTGGCCAGCGCGCTGGACCGGGCGGGCCTGCCCGAGATCGTCGGCACCATCGCCGGCGACGACACCA
This sequence comes from Micromonospora sp. WMMD882, assembly GCF_027497255.1. Lineage (NCBI taxonomy): Bacteria > Bacillati > Actinomycetota > Actinomycetes > Micromonosporales > Micromonosporaceae > Micromonospora > Micromonospora sp. WMMD882. Next base: position 2,081,824 of record NZ_CP114903.1, on the reverse strand, counting down.
TCCTCGTCGTGGCCCGTGCGGCCGACGGCGGGGCCGCGCTGGGGGAGAAACTCAACGCCTGGTCCCGCCGGGACGAGAATCTTGAAGGAGGCACCACAGCATGAGCGAGCGGGTCGTCCTGGCGTGCTCCGCGGCGGACGTCGGCCGCTGCCTGTCGGGCGGGACGGCGGCGGTCCGCGACGCCCGGTTGGGCGGCGTCGGATGGTGACCACCAGAATGAGCGGGGTGGACGACAAGAGCCTGACCGAGAACAGCGCCGCGACCAACCGGACGAGCCTGTGGGGTGGCCGGTTCGCCGGCGGTCCCTCCGAGGCCCTGGCCCGGCTGTCGGTGAGCGTGCAGTTCGACTGGCGGCTGGCCCCGTACGACATCGCCGGCTCCCGGGCGCACGCCCGGGTGCTGGCCGGCGCCGGCCTGCTCGACCCGGAGGAGCTGGGTCGGATCCTCGCCGCCCTCGACGACCTGGAGGCCGCCTGCGCGTCCGGGGCGTTCCGTCCCACGGTGGACGACGAGGACGTGCACACGGCCCTCGAACGCGGCCTGCTGGAGCGCCTGGGCAGCCTCGGCGGCAAGCTGCGCGCCGGCCGCTCCCGTAACGACCAGGTCGCCACCGACCTGCGGCTCTACCTGCGTGACCACGCCCGTGGGGTGGCCGCCCGGTTGGTCGAGCTGGCCGAGGCGCTCACCGAGCAGGCCGGTCGGCACGTCGACACCGCCGCGCCGGGGATGACCCACGTCCAGCACGCCCAGCCGGTCACCTTCGGGCACTGGTTGCTGGCGCACGTCCACCCGCTGCTGCGGGACCTGGAGCGGCTGCGGGACTGGGACCACCGGACCGCGGTCAGTCCGCTCGGCGCGGGCGCGCTGGCCGGTTCCGGCCTGCCGCTGGACCCGGTGGCGGTCGCCAAGGAGCTGGGTTTCCGTACGTCCTTCGCCAACTCGATGGACGCGGTGGCCGACCGGGACTTCGTCGCCGAGTTCCTCTTCGTCACCGCGATGGTCGGAGTGCACCTGTCCCGGCTGGGCGAGGAGGTGGTGCTCTGGACCTCGCAGGAGTTCGGCTGGGTCGAGCTGGACGACGCGTTCGCCACCGGCTCGTCGATCATGCCGCAGAAGAAGAACGCGGACGTCGCCGAGCTGGCCCGGGGCAAGTCCGGCCGCCTGGTGGGCGGACTGGTCGCGGTGCTGACCATGCTCAAGGGTCTGCCGATGAGCTATGACCGTGACATGCAGGAGGACAAGGAGCCGGCCTTCGACGCGGTCGACACCCTGGAACTGCTGCTGCCGGCGCTGGCCGGCATGATCTCCACCATGACGGTACGCGTCGACCGGCTGGTCGCCGCGGCGCCGGTCGGCTTCTCCCTCGCCACCGAGGTCGCCGACTGGCTGGTCCGGCGCAACGTGCCGTTCCGGGACGCGCACGAGATCACCGGGAAGCTGGTGGCGCTCTGCGCGGCCCGGGACTGCGCTCTCGACGAGGTCTCCGACGCCGATCTGGTCGCGGTCAGCCCGCATCTCGACCCGTCCGTTCGGGACGTGCTGTCGGTCCGGTCGGCGCTGGCCGCCCGGATCACTCCCGGCTCGACCGGCCCGGGCCCGGTCGCCGACCAGCTCGCCATCACCGCCGACCAGTTGGTCGGGTGGCGGGAGTGGGCCGCCGAGAAGGTCGTTCCCCGCTGATCTCCGGACGTGACGGCGTCGGCCCTGGTGGGCCGGCGCCGCCACGTCGTGGAACGTGGTGGCGGAGCGCCAGCGCCGGCCGTCCCCTGACCGGGACCGCCGCGCCGCTCGGCGGAACCACCACCGCGGACACCACGTCCGTGGCGCCTGTCACGGGGCGGCGCCGCCGTCGGCGGCCCGGCCGGCGACCCGTTCGAAGCGTTGCCGGGCGGCCTGCGCGCTGCCCAGGCCGAGACCGTGGGCGATCGCCTGCCAGGTGAGGCCCCGGCTGCGGGCCAGGCCGAGCAGGCCCGCCTCCAGGGTGTCCACGTCGGCGCGGATCCGGGGGAGCAGGGTGAGGGCCGCGATCAGGTCGGCCTGGTCGACGGGCTCCTCGCCGGGCGTCGTCTCGGCCGCTCCGGCGGCCAGGGCGAGGACCACGCCGACCGCCTCGTACGGCTCGGGCAGGTACGGGTTGGTGTGTCGCCGTCGGCGGGTCTCCGTGTCGGCGTGCCGCTCGGCGAGCCTTTGCAGGGCGGCGAAGTCCCGTCGGCTCCGGTCGGCGGCGGGCGGGTGGGTGAAGTGGTCGCTGGGCATGCCCACAGCGCACCACTCTCAACATCTTGTTGTCAACAGTTTGTTTAACCAGTCTTGACTTATATAAGAGTCGTCTGAAACCATGTTCCGGTTCCGGTGGCAGAGAAGAGGACGGCCATGATCAGCGTTGCCGTGACCAGCATCTTCGTCGACGACCAGGAAAAGGCGCTGCGCTTCTACGCCGACGTGCTGGGTTTCGTGCCACGGCACGACGTGCCGCTGGGTCCCGAGGCGCGCTGGCTGACCGTGGTGGCCGCGGACCAGCCCGACGGGGTGGAGCTGCTGCTGGAGCCGAACACCAGCCCGGTCGCCCAGGCATACCAGCGGGGCGTCCGCGAGGCCGGGCTGCCGATGCTCATCCTCGCCACCGACGACGTCCACCGCGAGCACGAGCGCCTCACCGGTCTCGGCGTCCGGTTCACCATGCCGCCCACCCCGACCGGTCCGGTGGTCTCCGCCGTCTTCGAGGACACCTGCGGCAATCTGCTGAGCCTGCAACAGCCCGCCGCGTGAGCGCCCGGTAGGTCCTCCCGGCGGAAGGTGGGGGAGCTGTGCACGCGTTCGACGTCCTCGGTGACCCGGTGCGGCGCCGGATCCTGGAGGTGCTGGCCGACGGTGAGCGCGCGGCCGGTGAGGTCGGCGCGATCGTGCAGGCGGAGTTCGGCATCTCCCAGCCGGCCGTCTCCCAGCACCTACGGGTGCTCCGGGAGCACGGTTTCACCACCGTGCGGGCCGAGGGCGCCCGCCGGCTGTACGCGGTCGACCCGGCCCCGCTGGAGGAGGTCGACCGGTGGCTGGCCCGCTACCGGCGCTTCTGGGAGCAACGCCTCGACGCGCTCGGCACCGAACTGGCCCGCGGCCGACGCGAACGTCGCCGCGCGACGACCGACGCCGACGAGCAGCGACCGACCGACACCGGCCGCCGACCGGCGGAGTGAGCCCGCCGTGACGGCGCCACCCGCCTGTCGAATTGCCGATCTCGGCCGTCCGTCGTCTCCTTGACCCGTGGACGATCTGGACTACGCCTGGCTCCGGGCGAGCGCCGCCCGGGTGCCGGAGACCGCGCGGACGCTGCTCGGCTGGGAGATCGCGGCCGGTGCCGTCCGGATCAGGCTGACCGAGGTCGAGGCGTACGCCGGAACGGGGCAGGACGCCGCATCGCACGCCCATCGCGGACCCACCCCCCGGACCAGGGTCATGTTCGGGCCGGCCGGGCACGCCTACACGTACTTCGTCTTCGGCGTGCACTGGTGCCTGAACGTGGTCTGCGGCGCCGAGGGGGAGGCGGCGGCCGTCCTGCTCCGCGCCGGCGAGGTCGTCGCCGGGCGGGACGCCGCCCGGGCCCGTCGGGGGGAGGTGGCCGATCGTGACCTGGCGCGGGGACCGGCCCGCCTGGTGGTCGCGCTCGGGACCGGCGCGGACGCGAACGGCACCTGCCTGGTCGACGGGACCGGCCCGCTGCGGTTGACCCCACCGGCCCGGCCGGTGGACCCGTCGTCGATCACCGCCGGCCCCCGGGTCGGCGTCGCCGCCGCGCACGACGTGCCCTGGCGGTTCTGGCTCGCCGGCGACCCCACGGTCAGCGCCTACCGCCGGCACGTCCCCCGCCTCCGCCGGCAGCCGCCGTTTCGGGTCCCTTCCTGACGCCTCGACGCGCCGGGTGGGTCGCCACCGCCGGCGCGCGGCGAGGCGTCGCCGCACCTCGACAGTCCGGGGCGGGCCTGGCGTCAGCCGGTGTGCGCGTGCGGGCGCGCCACCAGCACCGGGCAGCGGGCATGTTGCGCCAACGCCTGGCTGACCGAGCCGAGCAGCAGTCCGACGAAGCCGCCCCGGCCCCGCGAGCCGACCACGACCAGCGACGCCTCCGCGCTGGCCGCGACCAGCGCCTCCGCCGGCTCGACAGCCCGCACCGCCCGTTCCTCGACGGTCAGGCCCGGATGCCGCGCGCGTACCGCCTGCGCCGCCTCGGCGAGCAACCGGACGGCCGCCACCCGGAACGCCGCCTCGGCCTCGACGAACTCCTCGGCCGCCGGCCGGTTGCCGGACGCCGACCAGACGTGGGCCAGCACCAACGGCGAGCCGCGCCGGACGGCCTCGTCGGCGGCGTGCTCCACGGCCAGCTCCGCCGACTCCGAGCCGTCCACGCCGACCAGCACCGGCCCGGTCCGCGCCGTCGGCTCGCCGGGCCGGACCACCAGCACCGGGCAGTGCGCGTGCCCGGCGACCTGGGCGCTCACCGAGCCGAGCAGCAGCCCGGTGAAACCGCCCAGACCCCGGCTGCCGACCACCACCAGCTCCGCCCGGTGGGACTCCTCGACCAGGGTCGCGCCCGGCCCGCCCGCCACCTGGCGGGCCTCCACCACCAGGCCGGGCCAACGGTCGCGCAGCTCGTCGGCCGTCCGGTCGAGCATCTTGCGGCCGTCCTCGCTGGGCGCCGGCACCCCCAGGTCGTACGGGTTGACCGGCACGCCGTAGCCGAGCGGGTGCAGGTACCCGTGCACCAGGTGCAGCGGACGGGACCGCAGCGTCGCGGCCTGCGCGGCCTGCTCGGCGGCGACGAGGCTGGGCGGTGATCCGTCGACGCCCACCACGACAGGTCGGTTCATCTGCGCTCCTCCCGGGTTCCCTCCCCATTCTGGAGGCCCCGGACGGTATCGTCCGGTATCCGCCGCGACACGCCGCCGGACGGCCGTCGTCCGGTTTGCGCCAGCGGGCGTGACGACCGGGCGCAGCCCGCGCACCGTTCCCGTGGCGGCCCCGGTGAGCTGCGACTACTCTCGCGGGGTGAACTGGCTGGACATGATCGGCTGGATCGGGTCGGCCCTGCTGGTCTGGTCCCTCATCCAGGCACGCATCCTGCGGCTGCGCGCGCTCAACCTGGTCGGCTGCCTGGTCCTGATCGGGTACAACGCCGCCCTGGCGGTGTGGCCGATGGTCGGACTCAACGTGGTGCTCGCGGTGGTCAACCTGTGGTACCTGCGGAAACTGCTCGCCACCCGGCACGACGAGCGCGCCTTCGAGGTGGTGCCGGTCGGGGTGCGGGACCAGTTCCTCGCCCACACGCTACGGGTGCACGCGCGGGACATCGCCCGGTTCAACCCGCGCTTCCGCTGGGACCCCCGGACCGCCTCCGGGGACGCGTTCCTCGTGCTGCGCGCCGACGAGGTGGTCGGGGTGGTGCTCGCGCACGCCGAAGTCGACGGCATCGCCCAGATCGACCTGGACTACGTGACCCGACGGTTCCGGGACCTCACCCCGGGCGAGTTCGTCTTCCGCCGCAGCAACCTGTTCACCGAACGGGGCTACCGCCGGGTGGTCAGCCCGCCCGGCATGGTCGCCCCCTACTACCACCGGCTCGGCTTCCGCCCCGACGGCGACTCGTACGTGCTGGACCTGCCGGCCGGGCGGCAGCCCTGACCGGGGCGATGATTCGCCGACCGGGCGGCGGGGCAAAGACAGCCGTACGCCGACCGGGACCCCCGGCCGGCGGCGTCGCCAGCGCGGCGCGAACGGCGTGAGGAGAGCCCGGCGTGCAGAGCTACTGGAGCCAACTGGCCCTGGTCGGAGTCCTGGTCGTGCTGAACGCGCTCTTCGCCGGCAGCGAGATGGCGCTGGTCTCCCTGCGGGAGAGCCAGGTGCACCGCCTGGAGCGGGCCAGCCGCGCCGGCCGGGTCCTGGCGAGGCTCGCCAAGGACCCGAACCGCTTCCTCGCCACCATCCAGATCGGCATCACCCTCGCCGGCTTTCTCGCCTCCGCGGCGGCGGCGGTCTCCCTGGCCCGGCCCCTGACGCCGCTGCTCGGTTTCCTCGGCGGCGCCGCCGAAACGGCGGCGATCGTGCTGGTCACCCTCGTGTTGACCTTCGTCACCCTGGTGTTCGGCGAGCTGGCCCCGAAGCGGATCGCCATGCAGCGGGCGGAGCGGTGGGCGCTGCTGGTCGCCCGGCCGCTCGACCTGCTCGCCAGCTTCTCCCGCCCGGCCGTGTGGGCGCTCGGCGCCACCAGCGACGTCGTGGTCCGCCTCGCCGGCGTCGACCCGAAGCCGCAGCGTGACGAGATCAGCCCCGACGAGTTGCGGGACATCGTCGCCGGCAACCACGGGTTCACCAAGGAGCAGCAGACCATCATCGCCGGCGCGGTGGAGATCGCCGACCGTCGGCTGCGGGCGGTGCTGGTCCCGCGCCTCCAGGTCTTCTGCCTGGACAGCGGCACCACGGCGGAGGCCGCCCGGCTGGTGCTGGCCGCCTCCGGCCACTCCCGGGCGCCGGTGGTCCGGCACGGCGGTCTGGACGACGCCGTCGGCGTGCTCCACCTGCGGGACCTGGTCGGCGTGCCCGACGACCGGCCGATCGACGAGTACGCCCGCCCGCCGATGCTGCTGCCGGACTCCCTGCCGGTGGTGGACGCGTTGCGTCAGTTCAAGGCGGAACGCCAGCACATCGCCCTAGTGGTGGACGAACGGGGCGCCGTGGACGGCATCGTCACCCTGGAGGACATCCTGGAGGAGATCGTCGGCGAGATCTACGACGAGACCGACCGGGACGTCCGCGCGGTGCGGCCCGAGCCGGACGGCAGCCTCCTGCTGCCGGGCACCTTCCCGGTGCACGACCTGGTCGACGTCGGAGTGGAGCTGCCGGGCCGCCCGGAGGGCGACTACACCACCATCGCCGGCCTGCTTCTCGCCTGTCTCGGCCACATCCCCACCGAGACGGGGGAGCACGTCACCATCGACGGCTGGCGACTGGAGGTGGCCGACATCGACCACCACGCCATCGCCCAGGTGCGCCTGCGCCCCGGGCAGGAGGCCGAGCCGGTCGACGCCGAGCGCGTCCTGGACGCCGCCGAGCGGTGAGCGCCCGCGTCCACGGGCCCGCCGTCACACCGAGGTGAGGTTCTGCAACCGGACCTGACCGCGCGCCACCAGCCGATCCGCCTCGTCGCGGATCTCCACCTGCCAGAGCTGCTGGCTGCGTCCCCGGTGCAGCGGCGTGCCCACCGCGGTCAGCTCACCGTCGCGTACCGCGCGGAGGAAGTCGGTCTGGTTGGCGACGCCCACCACCCGGCCCCGGTCGCCGAGCCAGATCGCGGCGCCGACACTGGCCGCCGTCTCCACCACCGCGCAGTAGACCCCGCCGTGCTGGATGCCGTACGGCTGGCGCAGCTCGGGCCGGACCCGCCACCGGATCACCACCCGGTCGCCGTCGGCCGCGGCGATCTCCAGACCGAGCAGGGCGACGAGACCTCCGTCGCGGTCCGACCCGTCCACCCTCGGCTCCTCCCGCTCGGCGCGACGACCAGCCTAGCCGGGCGGCCGTCGCGCAATCCCGGTACGTCCGTCCGGCCGCCATGGGGGACAATCGGTGATCGTGACCGATAGCAACCTCCCGCCGTCCGGGCGGGGCTCCCTGACCGACGACCTGCGGTGGCGGGGCCTGATCCAGGACTCCACCGACCCCGACGAGCTGCGCGCGTTGCTCGACAGCGGGTCGGCCACGTACTACGTCGGCTTCGATCCGACCGCGCCCAGCCTGCACGTCGGCCACCTCATGCAGGTCGTCACGGCGCGGCGGTTGCAGCTCGCCGGCCACCGGCCGTTGCTGCTGGTCGGGGGCGCGACCGGGCAGATCGGCGACCCGAAGGAGAGCGCCGAGCGGACCCTCAACCCGCCCGAGGTGGTGGCCGGTTGGGTGCGCCGGATCCACGACCAGCTCGCGCCCTTCGTCTCGTACACCGGGGAGAACGCCGCCCGCCTGGTCAACAACCTGGACTGGACCGGCGAGATGTCGGTGGTCGAGTTCCTCCGTGACGTGGGCAAGCACTTCCCGGTCAACCGGATGCTGGCCCGGGAGGTCGTCAAGGCCCGGCTGGAGACCGGCATCAGCTTCACCGAGTTCAGTTACCAGCTTCTCCAGTCCCACGACTTCTTCGAGCTGCACCGGCGGCACGGTTGCCACTTGCAGTTCGGCGGCTCCGACCAGTGGGGGAACATCGCCGCCGGGGTCGACTACGTCCGGCGTCGCGGCGCCGGGCCGGTGCAGGCTTTCACCACCCCGCTGGTGACCAGGTCCGACGGGACGAAGTTCGGCAAGACCGAGGGCGGCGCGGTGTGGCTCGACCCGGCGATGACCAGCCCGTACGCCTTCTACCAGTTCTGGGTCAACGTCGACGACCGGGACGTCGGCCCGTACCTGCGGTACTTCAGCTTCCGGTCCCGTGCGGAGCTGGAGGAGCTGGAGAAGGCGACGGCGGAACGTCCGGCGGCCCGTGCCGCCCAGCGGGCTCTCGCCGAGGAGCTGACCACTCTGGTGCACGGCGCGACGGAGACGGCGCAGGCGGTCGCCGCGAGCCAGGCGCTGTTCGGTCGGGGGGCGTTGGACGACCTGGCGGAGGAGACGCTGCGGGCGGCCCTGACCGAGGCCGGGCTGGTGGAGCTCACGGAGCTGCCGGACGTCGCGGGCCTGCTCCGGGACGCCGGTCTGGTGCCGAGTCTCAAGGAGGCCCGCCGCGTGATCGCGGAGGGCGGCGCGTACGTGAACAACGAACGGGTCACCGAGGGCGACGCGACCGTCGACCCGGCTGTGCTGCTGTACGGGCGTTACCTGGTGCTGCGTCGCGGTAAACGGTCGTTTGCCGGCGTTGAGCTGCGTAAATAGCCTTCCGCCAATGATGTGACGCGGGACGCGTCCAGCGGATTTGACGGTGGAACCGCTGGACGCGTAACTTTCTCTCTGCCAGCGCGGAACGGACGAAACAGGGCAAAGGTCCTGGGAGGCCGGAGCGGGTGGTGTCGGGTGGTGTTCGGTTGGGTCGGCCTGGGGGTCGATTTGGCGGGGCGGAACTGGCCGGGTATGGTTGACGATCGGTAGGGAACCGGGCGTGCTTGCGGGTGACTGCGGCGGCCGGCCTGCCAAATCCGATGATCTCAGTGTGGTGGTTTGCTGCTGTCTGGGGTTGTGGGTGCTGAACCGGGTGAAGTCGGGTCAGATCGGGTCAGACCGGTTTGACGGGGTGGAAACGGTGAGGTAACGTAGTAGAAGTGCCCGGCGCGGGAGCGGCGGGGATGGGAACGGTTTGCCCCGGATGGGTCTCCACGGTGGTGGGGGTTGCTGATGGTGTGTGGTTGTTCTTTGAGAACTCAACAGGGTGCTTGATAAGCCAGTGCCAATTAGTTATACCGCCGTGCTGGCGCAGACCTTTGTGGTTTGTGTTGGTGGGGATTCCTTTGGCAACACTTTTTGTTGCCGGGATGGATTTTTCGACAGGTTTTTGTTGGAGAGTTTGATCCTGGCTCAGGACGAACGCTGGCGGCGTGCTTAACACATGCAAGTCGAGCGGAAAGGCCCTTCGGGGTACTCGAGCGGCGAACGGGTGAGTAACACGTGAGCAACCTGCCCCAGGCTTTGGGATAACCCTCGGAAACGGGGGCTAATACCGAATATGACCTTCGGTCGCATGATTGTTGGTGGAAAGTTTTTCGGCTTGGGATGGGCTCGCGGCCTATCAGCTTGTTGGTGGGGTGATGGCCTACCAAGGCGACGACGGGTAGCCGGCCTGAGAGGGCGACCGGCCACACTGGGACTGAGACACGGCCCAGACTCCTACGGGAGGCAGCAGTGGGGAATATTGCACAATGGGCGGAAGCCTGATGCAGCGACGCCGCGTGAGGGATGACGGCCTTCGGGTTGTAAACCTCTTTCAGCAGGGACGAAGCGCAAGTGACGGTACCTGCAGAAGAAGCACCGGCCAACTACGTGCCAGCAGCCGCGGTAAGACGTAGGGTGCGAGCGTTGTCCGGATTTATTGGGCGTAAAGAGCTCGTAGGCGGCTTGTCGCGTCGACTGTGAAAACCCGCGGCTCAACTGCGGGCCTGCAGTCGATACGGGCAGGCTAGAGTTCGGTAGGGGAGACTGGAATTCCTGGTGTAGCGGTGAAATGCGCAGATATCAGGAGGAACACCGGTGGCGAAGGCGGGTCTCTGGGCCGATACTGACGCTGAGGAGCGAAAGCGTGGGGAGCGAACAGGATTAGATACCCTGGTAGTCCACGCTGTAAACGTTGGGCGCTAGGTGTGGGGGGCCTCTCCGGTTTCCTGTGCCGCAGCTAACGCATTAAGCGCCCCGCCTGGGGAGTACGGCCGCAAGGCTAAAACTCAAAGGAATTGACGGGGGCCCGCACAAGCGGCGGAGCATGCGGATTAATTCGATGCAACGCGAAGAACCTTACCTGGGTTTGACATGGCCGCAAAACCTCCAGAGATGGGGGGTCCTTCGGGGGCGGTCACAGGTGGTGCATGGCTGTCGTCAGCTCGTGTCGTGAGATGTTGGGTTAAGTCCCGCAACGAGCGCAACCCTCGTTCGATGTTGCCAGCGCGTTATGGCGGGGACTCATCGAAGACTGCCGGGGTCAACTCGGAGGAAGGTGGGGATGACGTCAAGTCATCATGCCCCTTATGTCCAGGGCTTCACGCATGCTACAATGGCCGGTACAATGGGCTGCGATACCGTGAGGTGGAGCGAATCCCAAAAAGCCGGTCTCAGTTCGGATCGGGGTCTGCAACTCGACCCCGTGAAGTCGGAGTCGCTAGTAATCGCAGATCAGCAACGCTGCGGTGAATACGTTCCCGGGCCTTGTACACACCGCCCGTCACGTCACGAAAGTCGGCAACACCCGAAGCCGGTGGCCCAACCCTTGTGGAGGGAGCCGTCGAAGGTGGGGCTGGCGATTGGGACGAAGTCGTAACAAGGTAGCCGTACCGGAAGGTGCGGCTGGATCACCTCCTTTCTAAGGAGCACCATCCGGCGAAAGCTGGTATGGGGCCCGCGGCCTGCGAATGTTGGGTCGGGGTGCTCGAATGGCGGAGACACTGGTGAGTTTTTGCTGGGCAACGGCCTGAGATTCTAGTACAGCTGCCTTGTGGGGTGGTGGGAACGGGTTGATGGTGCGGCTTGGTGGGAATGTAGGGCACCCTGTTGGGTCCTGAAGGAACAACCCTGTGTGGTGGGTTTCTTCTGGATGTGACTGCCAGGCATGGCCTGGTTTCTCATACCGTCGGCGGTTGTCGGGTCTGGTGGGAGACTGTGGGTTGTGGGTTGGTCGTTTGTTGAGAATTGCACAGTGGACGCGAGCATCTTTGTGGTCAAGTTGTCAAGGGCGAACGGTGGATGCCTTGGCACCAGGAGCCGATGAAGGACGTGGGAGGCCGCGATAGGCCTGGGGGAGCTGTCAACCAAGCTGTGATCCCAGGGTGTCCGAATGGGGAAACCTGGCATCAGTCATGTGATGTCACCTGCACCTGAACACATAGGGTGTATGGGGGGAACGCGGGGAAGTGAAACATCTCAGTACCCGTAGGAAGAGAAAACAATTTAGTGATTCCGTGAGTAGTGGCGAGCGAAAGCGGATTTAGGCTAAACCGGTTGCGTGTGATACCTGTCAGGGGTTGCGTGGTCGGGGTTGTGGGACCCTGCTCAACATGCTGACACGTGTTGGAGAAGTTACAAAGTCAGTGGCTAGTCGAACAGTCTGGGAAGGCTGACCGTAGACGGTGATAGTCCGGTAGGTGAAAGTTGCTGACCTTCTGTGGGTGTTCCCGAGTAGCGGCGGACTCCTGAAATCTGCCGTGAATCTGCCAGGACCACCTGGTAAGCCTGAATACTTCCTGGTGACCGATAGCGGACGAGTACCGTGAGGGAATGGTGAAAAGTACCCCGGGAGGGGAGTGAAATAGTACCTGAAACCGTTCGCCTACAATCCGTCGGAGCCTTGCGGGGTGACGGCGTGCCTTTTGAAGAATGAGCCTGCGAGTTAGTGGCATGTGGCGAGGTTAACCCGTGTGGGGGAGCCGTAGCGAAAGCGAGTCTGAATAGGGCGTTTTAGTCGCATGCTCTAGACCCGAAGCGGAGTGATCTAGCCATGGGCAGGCTGAAGCGCGGGTAAGACCGTGTGGAGGGCCGAACCCACCAACGTTGAAAAGTTGGGGGATGACCTGTGGTTAGGGGTGAAAGGCCAATCAAACTCCGTGATAGCTGGTTCTCCCCGAAATGCATTTAGGTGCAGCGTCGTGTGTTTCTTGCCGGAGGTAGAGCACTGGATGGTCTAGGGGGCCCACAAGCTTACCGAAATCAGCCAAACTCCGAATGCCGGTAAGTGAGAGCGCGGCAGTGAGACTGCGGGGGATAAGCTTCGTAGTCGAGAGGGAAACAGCCCAGATCACCAGCTAAGGCCCCTAAGCGTGTGCTAAGTGGAAAAGGATGTGGGGTCGCATAGACAACCAGGAGGTTGGCTTAGAAGCAGCCACCCTTTAAAGAGTGCGTAATAGCTCACTGGTCAAGTGGTTCCGCGCCGACAATGTAGCGGGGCTCAAGCACACCGCCGAAGCTGTGGCATTCACATGGTACTTCGCGGCGCCTTGATGTGCCGTGCAGGTGTGTGGATGGGTAGGGGAGCGTCGTGCCGGGGGTGAAGCGACGGGGTGACCTAGTCGTGGACGCGGCACGAGTGAGAATGCAGGCATGAGTAGCGAATGAAGGGTGAGAAACCCTTCCGCCGGATGACCAAGGGTTCCAGGGCCAGGCTAATCCGCCCTGGGTGAGTCGGGACCTAAGGCGAGGCCGAGAGGCGTAGTCGATGGACAACGGGTTGATATTCCCGTACCCGCGAAGGAGCGCCCGTGATGAACCTCGTTGTGCTAACCATCCGAGCTGCAGGTGGTCTTCGGATCATGTGTGGTGAGCGTGGGAACCTGGCGGGTAGTAGTCAAGCGATGGGGTGACGCAGGAAGGTAGCTGAGCCCGGCCGGTGGTTGTGCCGGGGTAAGCGTGTAGGCCGTGCCATAGGCAAATCCGTGGCGCACAGGGCTGAGACGTGATGCCGAGCCGATTCAGGTGAAGTCAGTGATCCTATGCTGCCGAGAAAAGCCTCTAGCGAGTTCCGAGCGGCCCGTACCCCAAACCGACACAGGTGGTCAGGTAGAGAATACCGAGGCGATCGGGTGAACTGTGGTTAAGGAACTCGGCAAATTGCCCCCGTAACTTAGGGAGAAGGGGGGCCGGAGACGTGAAGCCCCGCGCGGGTGGAGCGTTGTATGGCCGCAGAGAGCAGGGGGAAGCGACTGTTTACTAAAAACACAGGTCCATGCGAAGAAGTAATTCGATGTATATGGACTGACGCCTGCCCGGTGCTGGAACGTTAAGGGGACCTGTTAGCTCTTCGGGGCGAAGCGGAGAACTTAAGCGCCAGTAAACGGCGGTGGTAACTATAACCATCCTAAGGTAGCGAAATTCCTTGTCGGGTAAGTTCCGACCTGCACGAATGGCGTAACGACTTCCCCACTGTCTCAACCACAGGCCCGGCGAAATTGCAGTACGAGTAAAGATGCTCGTTACGCGCGGCAGGACGGAAAGACCCCGGGACCTTTACTATAGCTTGACATTGGTATCCGAATTAGCTTGTGTAGGATAGGTGGGAGCCGGTGAAGTCCATACGCCAGTATGGGTGGAGGCAATCTTGAAATACCACTCTGGTTGATTTGGGTATCTAACTTCGGACCGTTATCCGGTTCAGGGACAGTGTCTGGTGGGTAGTTTAACTGGGGCGGTTGCCTCCTAAAGGGTAACGGAGGCGCCCAAAGGTTCCCTCAGCCTGGTTGGCAATCAGGTGTTGAGTGCAAGTGCACAAGGGAGCTTGACTGTGAGACTGACAGGTCGAGCAGGGACGAAAGTCGGGACTAGTGATCCGGCACTTGCGTGTGGAAGCGGTGTCGCTCAACGGATAAAAGGTACCCCGGGGATAACAGGCTGATCTTCCCCAAGAGTCCATATCGACGGGATGGTTTGGCACCTCGATGTCGGCTCGTCGCATCCTGGGGCTGTAGCAGGTCCCAAGGGTTGGGCTGTTCGCCCATTAAAGCGGTACGCGAGCTGGGTTTAGAACGTCGTGAGACAGTTCGGTCCCTATCCGCCGTGCGCGTAGGATACTTGAGAAGGGCTGTCCCTAGTACGAGAGGACCGGGACGGACGAACCTCTGGTGTGCCAGTTGTCCCGCCAGGGGCACGGCTGGTTGGCTACGTTCGGAAGGGATAACCGCTGAAAGCATCTAAGCGGGAAGCTCGCTTCAAGATGAGGTATCCCACCCTGGTGACAGGGGTAAGGCCCCCAGCTAGACGACTGGGTTGATAGGCCGGAGATGTAAGCTCGGTAACGGGTTCAGTCGACCGGTACTAATAGGCCGAGGACTTGACTACAAAGATTCTGCTCGCGTCCACTGTGCAACTCACGACAAACGAACACCACGCTCGTGTGTGTTTGATAAGTCGATAGTGTTACGGCGGTCATGGCGGAGGGGAAACGCCCGGTTACATTCCGAACCCGGAAGCTAAGCCCTCCAGCGCCGATGGTACTGCACTCGGGAGGGTGTGGGAGAGTAGGACACCGCCGGACAATCTTCCAGTCGAGGGCCGCCCCACCGGGGTCGGCCCTCGACTGCGTAGCGCCAGTTGTGGCGCACTGAGGAAGGATGTACCTGTGAGTTCAGGACCGCAGGGCGGAGATCGTCCCCGTCGTTACGAAGACCGCGCTGACCGTTTTGGCGGGCGCGAGGGATCGGCGCGTCGGGACGATCGCCCGCCATACCGTGGTGACCGCGACTCGGGCGCTGGCCGGCAGGGCGGCGCGGAACGGGGCGGTCGCGACAGCGGCGGCTACCGTGGCAACGACCGCCGTACGGGAGATTTCCGGTCAAGCCCCCGGGACGGTGACTCCCGGGAGCGCGGCGGCTTTCGCCGGGACGGTGACAGCCGAGGCGGCGCGTTCCGCCGCGACGACGACCGCCGTCAGGGCGGCTTCCGCGGCGGTGACCGTTCGGAGGGTGGTTTCCCCCGGTCAGATCGGGGCGAGGGAGTTCGCCGCGATGATCGCGGCTCGCGTGAGAGTGGTTTCCGCGGTGGGGATCGTCGGGATGGTGGTTTCCGTTCCGGTCCGCCGCGTGAGGGTGGTTTCCGCCGTGACGGTGGCGAGTTCCGTCGGGACGACCGAGCCCCGCGTGACAATGGCTTCCGTCGTGACGGTCGTGACGACACCGGATCCCGTGGTGGTCCCCGCCGGGACAGTGATACCCGACCTGGTGGTTTCCGCCGCGACGACGCCCCCCGCCAGGGGGGCTACCGCGGTGCCGATCGGGGTGACGGTGGTTTCCGGGGTGGGGATCGTCGCGAGGGTGGCTTCCGGCGTGACGACCGTGGTGCTGGCGGTTTCCGGTCGGGTCCTCCCCGTGAGGGTGGTTTCCGTGGCGGTGACCGTGACGGTGGTTTCCGCCGCGACGACCGAGCCCCGCGTGAGGACGGATTCCGTCGGACGGGCGGGGAGTCTCGCCGGGACGATCGTGGTGGGGATCGTCGCGAGGGCGGTTTCCGGCGTGACGACCGTGGTGCTGGCGGTTTCCGGTCGGGTCCTCCCCGTGAGGGTGGTTTCCGTGGCGGTGACCGTGACGGCGGTTTCCGCCGCGACGACCGGGCCGCACGTGACGATCGGGCCCCCCGTGACGACCGTGGCCCCCGCGAGGATCGTGCTCCGCGGGATGGTGGTTTCCGGGGTGGGGATCGTCGGGATGGTGGTTTCCGTTCCGGTCCGCCGCGTGAGGGTGGTTTCCGCCGTGACGGTGGCGAGTTCCGTCGGGACGACCGCGCTCCGCGTGAAGGGGGCTTCCGGCGCGACGACCGTGGCGAGGGCGGCTTCCGCTCCGCGCCTCCCGCGCGGGACGGCGGCTTCCGTCGGGACGATCGTGCCCCGCGTGAGGGCGGCTTCCGGGGCGGTGACCGACGTGAGGGTGGCTTCCGTCGGGACGATCGCGCCCCGCGTGAAGGTGGCTTCCGGGGCGCTGACCGTCGTGAGGGTGGCTTCCGCGGTGGCGACCGGAACGACCGGGCGCCTCGGGAGAACTTCCGGGGCGGGGATCGGGAGCGGCCGTACCGGGAGGGTGACCGGGGCGGCCACGCGGACCGGCCCCGTCGCGACGACCGGAGCCGGTTCGACGACCGCCGTCGTGACGGCGGGCACACCGACGGCCCACGCCGGGAGGGGCGACGTGAGGATGGCGACCAGGCCGTCGCGCCGACGCTGCCGGACGAGATCGCCGCGAGCGACCTCGACACCGCCGTCCGGGCGGAGTTGCTCTCCCTGAACAAGCCGGTGGCGGAGACCGTCGCCCGGCACCTGGTCGCCACCGGTCAGTTGATCGACGAGGATCCGACCGAGGCGCTCGCGCACGCGTTGGCCGCCCGCCGGCTGGCCGCACGGATCTCGGCGGTACGGGAGGCGGTCGGGTTGGCCGCTTACCACGCGGGGGAGTGGCAGACGGCGATCGCCGAGCTGCGGACGTACCACCGGATGACCGGTCTCCAGAGCCATCTGGCGGTGCTCGCCGACAGCGAGCGGGCGCTGGGGCGCCCGGAGCGGGCGATCGACCTGTTCCGGGGCGCCGACCAGGAGGCGCTCGACCCTGCTGTCGCGACCGAGCTGCTGATCGTCGCCGCGGGCGCCCGCGGGGACCTCGGGCAGAAGGACGCGGCGGTGGCGATGCTCCAGGTACGCGAGCTGACCACCGAGGCGGTCCAGCCGTGGACGGCCAGGCTGCGGTACGCGTACGCGGACGCGTTGCTGGCGGTGGACCGGCGTGACGAGGCCAGGGAGTGGTTCGCCCGGGCCGCCGAGGTCGACGCCGACGACGAGACCGACGCCGCCGAGCGGCTGCTGGAACTCGACGGTGTGGTGATCGAGGGCGACGACGAGGAGTACGCCGACGAGGCCCCGGCCGACCAGGACGACGTCTCCACGGCCGTCGACGACGCGACGACAAGCGACGACGACGAGGAGTACGCCGACGAAGCCCGGGCCGACCGGGAGGGGGTCTCCACGGCCGGCGCTGGCGGGGAGTCCGTCGCCGACGCCCAGGTCGGCGGGGACACGGCGGCGAGCGGCGGTGTGCCGGCAAGCGGAACCGGTCCGGAAACGGCGGTGACGGGCGTCGGAGCCGACGCTCCGGTGAGCGGCGCGGACCTGCGGTCGGCGCCGGGCTCCGAGGCCGACGGGCCGGTCGACGGTGAGCCGGCGGACGACGCTGGACGTCCGGGGGCGGACCAGCGGTGAGCAGTGGCGGGGGCGGCCTGGTCGACGGGTACCGGCTGGTGGTCTTCGACCTCGACGGTGTGATCTACCTGATCGACCGGCCGATCCCCGGCGCGGTGGAGGCCGTCGCGCGGCTGCACGCCGGCGGCCATGCCGTCGTGTACGCGACGAACAACGCCTCACGCCGCTCGTCGGAGGTGGCGGACCTGCTCACCGGCATGGGAGTGCCGGCGCGCGCAAACGAGGTGCTGACCTCCGCCGCCGCGGCGGCCCAGGCGCTGAGGGACCGGTTTCCGGCCGGCTCCGCCGTGCTGGTCGTCGGGGCCGAGGCGTTGCGCGCCGAGATCAGCGAGGTGGGGCTGCGCCCGGTCGGACGGGCGGAGGAGTCACCGGTCGCGGTGGCGCAGGGCTACGGGCCGCAGGTCGGCTGGGCCGATCTGGCGGAGGCGACGGTGGCGATCCGGGCCGGCGCGATGTGGGTCGCCACGAACACCGACCGTACGCTGCCCAGCGGCCGTGGTCCGCTGCCCGGTAACGGATCGCTGGTCGCGGCGCTGCGTACCGCGCTCGGCCGGGGCCCGGACCTGGTCGTGGGCAAGCCCGAGCCGGCTCTGTTCGCGACCGCCGCCCGCCGCGCCGAGGGCGCGGACTGTCTCGTGGTGGGCGACCGGCTGGACACCGACATCGAGGGGGCTGGCCGGGCCGGACTGCCGAGTCTGCTCGTGCTGACCGGGGTCAGCGGGGTCGCCGACCTGCTGGTGGCGTCGCCGCTGGCCCGTCCGACGTACGTCTCCTTCGACCTGTCCGGGCTTTTCGATCCGACTGCCGTGGTGCGGGTGCCGGCCGGGTCGTCGGTCGACGGCGGCTGGTCGGCCGTGGCCGGCGTCGACGCCATCGAGCTGGACGGCGCCGGCGCTGCGTTGGACGCGCTGGCGGTGCTCTGCGCGGCGGCCTGGTCGGCGCCGTCGCCCCCCGATGGTGGCTTTCCGGTCCGGCCGGCCACCCCGGCGGCGGCGGAGGCGCTGCGGGCGCTCGACCTGACCGGCTGAGCCGCCCTCCGGCCCGGCACGACTCAGAGCAGCTTGCGGAGCTTCATCAGGTCGAACGGATTCGCCTTGATCGAGATTCGGCGGGCCGCCACCGCCCGGGTCACGTCGAGTTCGCCGCGTACCAGCGCGAGCAGGTCGTCGCTGGTGGCGATCAGCGCGATCTTCGCTTTCGGGTCGTCGCCGTCGGCGAGATCGATGAGCCGGCCACCGGTCAGCCGTCCGTGGAAGGCGGCGTCCAGGTCGGTGACGCGGCAGGCCAGCGTCCGATCCAGGTCGATGCGGTCGCGGACCCGGTCCGCGTTGTCGTCCAGCCGTGCGGCCAGATCCTGCAACGCCTGTCGGCATTCGTCCACGCTGGCCACCGGCGCCCCCTCGTCTCGTGCCACGTCTCCCGGCACGGTACCGCACGGGGGACCCGTGCCGGCCCGGTAGCGTGACAGCAGCACATCCCGACCCCCGCGGAAGGACTCAGGTATGCAGGACGCGTGGCGCGCCTACCTCGAGCTGGCGCTGGGCCTCACGGAGGCGCCCCGGAAGAAGGCACAGGACGCGGTGCGGCGCGTCGTCGGCTCCGGCGGGGCGACCGCCGCGCAGTTGCAGGCGCTCGCCGAGGAGCTGGTGGCGACCAGCGCGGCAAACCGGGAGGCGCTGACCAAGCTGGTGCGGTTCGAGGTGGACCGGGCGTTGGGCGCGGTGGGGCTGGCCACCGCGGACGAGGTCGCCGAGCTGACCCGACGGGTCCACGAGCTGGAGCGGCAGCTACGGGAGGCACGGATCCCGGCGGCGGCCGACGGGGTCGCCGGTCCGGCGACGCCCGGCAGCGCGGCCGGGGGCACGGTCGCGAAGAGAACCCCCTCGGCGGTGCGCCGTGCCACCGCGCCGGCCGACGCCCGGGTGGTCGTCCGGCCCGCGGCCGAGCCCACCGGTCGCCCGACGAAGTCCAAGGCCCAGCCCTCGACGAAGTCGAGGACCCAGGCTCCGGAGCAGCCGAGGACCCAGGCTCCCGCGAAGCCGAAGGACGGGACTCCCGCGAGGGCCCAGGGCCAGGCTCCCGCGAAGCCGAAGGACGGGGCTTCCGGGAGGGCCGGGACCCGGGATCCCGAGACGACGAAGGACGGGGCGGAGGCCCCGGCGGGGGCCACCAGGACGCGCAGGACGCCGGGGAGGAAGGCGACGACGCCCGGCGAGGCCCCGGACGGAGCTCAGCGGACGTCCGGCGACGCCGGGACGACGACCTCCGGTGGCGGGGCGTGAGCCGGCCGGGGTGTCGTGTCGGGGCGCGGCGGTGAACGCGTCGCCGCGGCCGGGTCCGCCGCCGGGTGGTCCACGTCCCGGGCCGCCGGTCGGCGGCCGGCCGGGCCTGCCGCCGCGGGCCCTGCCGGAGCATCCGGTGACCGGCGCCGACGTGGTCGACCCGACGCCGGACGACGGCGCACATCCGGCGGTCGACGCGGCTGTGCGGGCGATCGTGAACGCCGCCGCCCTGACCCCGGCCGACCAGATCCCGCACTACGAGGCCGCCTACCAGACGCTGCGGGAAACCCTCGCCACCATCGACCAGACCTGACCCACGGAGAACCGCACCCCATGGCACGTCGCAACCGGCTGGATGCCGAACTCGTCCGCCGCGGTCTGGCCCGGTCCCGGGAGCAGGCCGCCGGCCTGGTGGAGGCGGGCCGGGTCCAGCTTCGCGGGGTGGTGGCCCACAAGGTCGCCGCGATGGTCGACCCGGCCGATCCGCTGCTGGTCACCGGGGACGACCCGACCTCCGAGTACGTCTCCCGGGGCGGGCACAAGCTGGCCGGCGCGCTTGCCGCGTTCACCCGGCTCGTGGTCGCCGACCGGCGCTGTCTCGACGCCGGCGCGTCGACCGGGGGTTTCACGGACGTGCTGCTGCGGGCCGGCGCGGCCGAGGTGGTGGCCGTCGACGTGGGGTACGGGCAGCTGGCCTGGCCGTTGCGTACCGACGAGCGGGTCCGGGTCTTCGAGCGGACCAACGTGCGGACGTTGACGCCCGGGACGATCGGCGGGGCGGTCGACCTCACCGTCGCCGACCTGTCGTTCATCTCGCTGCGGTTGGTGCTGCCGGCGCTGGCCGGGTGCACCCGGTCGGACGGCGATCTGGCGTTGATGGTCAAACCGCAGTTCGAGGTGGGCCGGGAACGGGTCGGCGCGGGCGGGGTGGTCCGGGATCCGGCCCTGCGCGCCGAGGCGGTGCTCGACGTGGCCGCCGCCGCGGCGGACCTCGGTCTCGGGTTGGTGGACGTGGCGGCCAGTCCTCTGCCGGGGCCCAGCGGCAACGTCGAGTTCTTCGTATGGTTACGCGGGGACGCCCCAGCGGCCGACCCGGAGCGGGTCCGGTCGGTCGTGCTGGCCGGACAGAGAGGGTGAGGCGGTGGGCGTGACTGACCCGGTGAGCCGGACGGCCCTGCTGGTGACCCACACCGGCCGACGGCGCAGCACGGAGCACGCCGGGGCGGTCGCGGCCGACCTGGTCGCGGCCGGTTTCGAGGTGCGGGTGGTCGCCGAGGAGGCCGACGACCTGGACCTGCCCGCCGGCGTGGTGCCGGTGAGCGGGCCGGACGCCGCGGAGGGCGCCGAGATCGTGTTCGCGCTCGGCGGGGACGGCACGTTCCTGCGGGCGGCGGAGCTGGCGCGCCCGGCGAAGGCTCCGCTGCTGGGGATCAACCTCGGTAAGGTCGGCTTCCTCGCCGAGGCGGAGATCGACGACCTGGACCTGGCCGTCCGGGACGTCGTCGAGCGCAACTACACCGTGGACGAACGGCTCACCCTCGACGTGACCGCCGAGTTCGAGGGCGGCCCGACCATCGAGTCCTGGGCGCTGAACGAGGTGAGCGTCGAGAAGGGGGAACGGGCCCAGATGCTCGAGCTCCTGGTCGACGTGGACGGCCGGCCGCTGTCCCGGTACGGCTGCGACGGGGTGGTGTGCGCCACGCCCACCGGCTCCACCGCGTACGCGTTCTCCGGGGGCGGCCCGGTGGTCTGGCCCGAGGTGGAGGCGCTGCTGCTGGTGCCGATCAGCGCGCACGCCCTGTTCAGCCGGCCGCTGGTGACCGCGCCGACGTCGATCTTCTCGATCACCGTGGACCCGTTCACCACCCTGGCGGTGTTGAGCTGCGACGGCCGGCGGGTGTACGACCTGCCGCCGGGGGCGCGGGTCACCGTCCGTCGGGGCACGCTGCCGGTGCGGGTGGTCCGGCTGCGGGCCCGCTCCTTCACCGACCGGTTGGTGGCGAAGTTCGGCCTGCCGGTGCACGGCTGGCGGGGCAACCGCAGGTGAGTCCGGTCTCCCCGGCTCCGGGTCGGTCCTGATCCACGCCCGGGTTGTCCACAGCCCGGGTCGCGTCGGCTGGTCAACTGTCACCGACCGCGTCTACTGTCGGTGGCTGTGCTGGAAGAGCTGCGCATCACCGGACTGGGCGTCATCGAGGACACCACGCTGCCGTTGACCGGCGGCATGAACGTCATCACCGGCGAGACCGGCGCCGGCAAGACCATGGTCGTCACCGGCCTCGGGCTGCTGTTCGGCGGTCGGGCCGACGCCGGCCGGGTCCGCGCCCAGCCGGGTCGGGCGGTGGTCGAGGGGCGGCTGCGTCTCGCCGGGCGGGTGGCCGCGTCGGTGCACGCCCGGATCGTCGACGCCGGCGGTGAGCCGGACGAGGACGGTTCGGTGCTGCTGAGCCGTACGGTCACCGTGGAGGGACGTTCCCGGGCGCACCTGGGCGGGCGGAGCATGCCGGTGTCGATGCTGGGTGAGGTCGGCGAGCAGGCGGTGGCGGTGCACGGTCAGTCCGACCAGTTGCGGCTGCTGCGGCCGGCGGAGCAGCGGGCCGCGCTGGACCGGTTCGCCGGGCCGGCGCACGAGAAGCTCCTCGACGAGCTGCGTGAGGCGTACGGCCGGTGGCGGCGGGTGGTCGACGACCTGGCCGACCGGCGGCGCAACGCCCGGGAGCGCCACCAGGAGGCGGACCTGCTCCGGCTCGGCCTGGACGAGATAACCCGGGTGGATCCGCAGCCGGGCGAGGACGACGAGCTGAAGGTCGAGGCCCAGCGGCTGGAGCACGCCGAGGGGTTGCGGACCGCCGCGCAGATCGCGCACCAGTGTGTGGCCGGGGGAGCGGAGCCGACCGACGAGGTCCCGGACGCGACCGCGTTGCTGGGCGCTGCCCGCCGGGCGCTGGAGGCGCAGGCCGGCACGGATCCGGCGCTGGCCGACCTGGCGGCCCGGTTGGAGGAGGCGGCGACGCTGGTCGGGGACGTCTCGGCGGAGCTGTCGGCGTACCTGGCGGCGTTGGACGCCGACCCGGCCCGGTTGCAGGTGATCTACGAGCGTCGGGCCGCGCTGCGCGCGTTGACCCGCAAGTACGCCGACGACGTCGACGGGGTGGTGGCGTGGGCGGAGCGGGCCCGGGCCCGGCTGGCCGACCTGGACACCTCCGACGAGTTCCTCGACGAGCTGGACCGGGAGCGGCAGCGGCTGGCCGTCGAGGTGGCCGACCTGGCCGGTCGGCTGTCGGCGTCCCGCCGGGAGGCGGCGGACCGGTTCGCCGGGGAGGTCACCGTCGAGTTGGCCGGGTTGGCGATGCCGCACGCCCGCATCGAAGTGGCGGTGCTGCCGCGGCCGGTCGGGCGGACCGAGCCGACCCTGACCGTGGACGGGTCGGAGGTCGGCGTCGGGCCGGACGGCGTGGACGAGGTGGAGTTGCGGCTGCTGGCCCATCCGGGCGCCCCGTCGTTGCCGTTGCAGCGGGGCGCGTCCGGTGGCGAGCTGTCCCGGGTGATGCTCGCCATTGAGGTGGTGTTCGCCGGCTCGGGTGGTCCGCCCACGTTGGTCTTCGACGAGGTGGACGCGGGGGTGGGTGGTCAGGCCGCGGTGGAGATCGGCCGTCGGCTGGCCCGGTTGGCCCGCAGCCACCAGGTGCTGGTGGTCACCCACCTGCCGCAGGTGGCCGCGTTCGCCGACCGGCACCTGGTGGTGGCGAAGGACACCGGCGGCGCGGTGACCACCAGCGGGGTGCGGGTGGTGGAGGACACCGAGCGGGCCCGGGAGCTGGCCCGGATGCTCGCCGGTTTGCCCGACTCCGATTTGGGTATCGCTCACGCGGAGGAGTTGTTGGCGGTGGCATCCCGGGAACGGCGGCCCTGACCCGGCGTTTGTGAGCGCAGCCACACCGGCGTGCGCTCCGGTGTGCTTCCCTGGGTAGGCGGCCCTGCTCAGGCATGTCGCGGTGGAAAACCCTGTTCCCCATGCCAGGATGGTCCCGATGCGTCTACCCACCTTGCGCCGTACCCGTAGCGCGGAACCAGGCTCGGTCGCCGGCGTCGCGCGCCTCGACCGTCGCACGAAACGTCTGGTCGGCCGGCTGCGGCCGGGCGAGGTCGCGGTGATCGACCACGTCGACCTGGACCGGGTGGCCGCCGACTCGCTGGTGGCGGTCGGGGTCGCCGCCGTGCTCAACGTCAAGCCCTCGGTCTCCGGTCGCTATCCGAACCTGGGGCCGGAGGTGCTGGTCGCCGCCGGCATCCCCCTCCTGGACGACCTGGGGGAGAGCGTCTTCCAGCGGATCCGCGAGGGCGACGTGGTGCGCGTCGAGGGGAACACCGTCTTCGTCGGCGAGGAGCCGGTGGCGCACGGCATCCTGCAGGACGCCGAGACGGTGGCCAAGGCCATGTCCGACGCCCGGGAGGGGCTGTCGGTGCAGTTGGAGGCGTTCGCCGCCAACACCATGGACTATCTCCGGCAGGAGCGCGACCTGCTGCTCGACGGGGTCGGCGTGCCCGACATCCAGACCCCGATCCGGGGGCGGCACTGTCTGATCGTGGTGCGCGGCTACGACTACAAGGAAGACCTGGACGTGCTGCGGCCGTACATCCGGGAGTTCAAGCCGGTGCTGATCGGCGTCGACGGTGGCGCGGACGCGCTGGTCGAGGCGGGCTACACCCCCGACATGATCATCGGTGACATGGACTCCGTCACCGACGACGTGCTGCGCTGCGGCGCCGAGGTGATCGTGCACGCGTACCCGGACGGGCGGGCGCCGGGTCTGGCCCGGGTCGAGGGGCTGGGGGTGCGGGCGCAGACTTTCCCGGCGGCGGCCACGAGCGAGGACCTGGCCATGCTGCTCGCCGACGAGAAGGGCGCGTCCCTGCTGGTCGCGGTGGGTACCCACGCCACCCTCGTCGAGTTCCTCGACAAGGGGCGCGGTGGCATGGCCTCGACGTTCCTGACCCGGCTCAAGGTGGGCGGGAAGCTGGTCGACGCCAAGGGCGTCAGCCGGCTCTACCGGCAGAGCATCTCCGGATCGTCCCTGCTGCTGCTGGTCCTGTCCGCGGTGGCCGCGATGGCCTCCGCGGTGGCCGTCTCCACCGTCGGCAAGGCCTACCTGGGCGTGGTCTCGGAGTGGTGGGACAATTTCGTGTTCCAGCTCGGCCAGCTCTTCTAGCTCCCGACCGATCAAGAGGCTGCAAGCGTGATCAATTTTCGCTACCACGTGGTGTCCCTGACCGCGGTGTTCCTGGCGTTGGCGATCGGCCTGGTGGTCGGCACCGCCGCGCTCAACGGTCCGGTCGCGGACTCGCTGAAGGAGACCGTCAACTCGTTGCGCAAGGACAACCAGTTGATGCGTCAGGCGGTCAACGACATGGAACGCGAACTGGAGTTGGAGGAGGAGTTCGCCGCCGAGATGGCCCAGGCGTTCCTGCCTGGCTCGCTCACCGGCAAGCGGGTCCTGGTGCTCAGCCTGCCCACCGGACGGGACCACACCGAGGGGGTGCTGAGGATGCTCCAGCTCGCCGGGGCCAACGTCACCGGCCGGGTGGACGTCCAGGACAAGTTCATCACCCCGGACAACAACAGCAACCTGCTGGAGCTGGCCCAGACCGCCGCCGGCCCCACCGGCGCCCCGACCGACGGACTGCCCGGCAACGGGCACGGCGTGGAGACCTCCAGCGCCCTGCTGGCCACCGTGCTGCTCGACCACACGCCGCCGGTGAGCGAGCCGGACCGCAAGGCGGTGCTCGCCGCCTACAGCAACGCCGGGTACCTCGCCGCCGCCGACGGGGTCACCGGGGCCGCCGAGGCCGTCGTGGTGGTCAGCGGCCAGCCGTACGTGGACAAGGAGGCGGCGCGCAAGGACGAGTCGGTGGTGAAGATCGCCGAGCAGTTCGACCGGACCGGCGCCATCGTCGTCGGCGGCAACGGCTCGACCAGCGGCAACCTGGTCGCCGTGGTCCGGGCCGACCCGGTGCTCGCGCAGACCGTCTCCACGGTCGACAACGCCAACACCGTGCAGGGCCAACTGGTCACCGTACTCGCCCTCGTGCAGCAGCTCACCGAGAAGAAGGCCGGACAGTACGGCGTGGGCGACGGCGCCGGATCCCTGGTGCCTACACTGCCCAAGTGAGCGAACGAAGCGCCCGGATGTCCGTCTCCGCCCGCCCCGCCCGCCGCCGGTGGTGGTCGGCATGAGCGCCGGTCGGCTGCTCGCCGCCGGAGTCGGCGCGGTCGCCGCCCGCTACCTGCTACGCGAGGTCCGCGCCACGCCGTACGCGCCAGCCCTGGAGCGCACCAACTTCCGGGGCGCGACGGTCACCCTGGCCGCCGGCCCGGCGCTGGCGGCCGGGGCGGCCACCGGCGCGGCGTTCGGCGCGCCCGGCCCCGCCGCCGGGGCGGCCGTCCTGGTCGCCGGGCTCGGGGCCGGCGCGGTCGGGCTCTACGACGACGTGGTGGGGTCCCGTCCCGAGCAGAAGGCGGCCAAGGGCTTCGCCGGTCACCTGGCCGCGCTGCGCGAGGGCATGGTCACCGCGGGCCTGGTCAAGGTCGCCGGGGTGGGGCTGGCCGGGCTGGCCGCCGCCGCCCTTCTCGCCGCCGATCCGACGGTGGCCGGGCACCGTCGTCGCCGACGCCAGGGCCCCCTGGGCCGGACCACCGACGTGCTGCTCGGCGCGGGAGTGGTCGCCGGCACCGCGAACCTGCTGAACCTGCTCGACCTGCGTCCCGGCCGGGCGTTGAAGTCCGGCATCCTGCTCGGCGCGCCGCTGGCCCGGGGCCGGCAGGGCGGGCTCGCCGCCGGCGCGGTCGGGGCCGCCGCCGGGCTGATCCGCGATGACCTGGACGAGCAGGTGATGCTCGGCGACAGCGGGGCCAACGCGCTCGGCGCGGTGCTCGGTGTGGCGCTGGCCGCCCGCACCGGGCCGGTCGGGCGGGCCGGCCTCCTGGCGGTGCTCGCCGGGCTCACCGCGGCCAGCGAGAAGGTCAGCTTCACCCAGGTCATCCAGCGGACCCCGGGGCTGCGTGAGCTCGACGCGCTGGGCCGGCGCCCGGTCTGACGTGAGCGCGCCGGCACCCCTCGCCGCGGCCGGGCGCCTCGCCGGAGCGGCGGCGCTCATCGCCGTCCTCACCGTCGCCGCCCGGCTCGCCGGGTTCGCCCGTACCGCGGTCTTCACCTGGGTGGTGGGGCCGACCGACCTGGGCGGCGCGTACCTCGTCGCGAACACCGTCCCCAACATCGTCTTCGAGATCGTGGCCGGCGGCGCGCTGGCCAGCCTGGTCGTGCCGCTGCTCGCCGGGGCGGTGGCGGCCGGCGACCGGGCGGCCGTGGCCGCCACCACCGGCGCGCTGCTGACCTGGACGCTGACCCTGCTGGTGCCGTTGGCGGTGCTGGTGGCCGTGGCGGCCGGGCCGCTGGTCGGGCTGGTCGGCGACGGTCTCACCGCCGACCAGCAGGCCACCGGCGCGCGGATGCTCCAGGTGTTCGCCCCGCAGTTGCCGCTGTACGGGGTCGGCATCGTGCTCACCGGGGTGCTCCAGGCACACCGTCGGTTCGCCTGGCCGGTGCTGGCGCCGCTGCTGTCCAGCCTGACCGTGATCGTGGTGTACCTGACCTTCCTCTGGCGGGCCGGCAGGTTGCCCGGGATCGGTGACGTGGGTCTCGCCGACGAGCTGGTGCTCTCCGGCGGCACCACCCTCGGCGTGGTGGTGCTGTCGCTGTCGCTGCTGGCGCCGCTGCGCCGGCTCGGGGTGCGCCCGCGGCCCGGGTACGCCTTCGAGCCGCGGGCGCGGGCCCGGGTCGGCGGGCTGGCGGTGGCCGGCGCGGTCACCGTGACCGCCCAGAACCTCGCCCTGCTGGTGATCATCAACCAGGTCTCGTTCGGTCCGGTGTACGCGCCGGCGGCGTTCAACCTGGCGCAGACGGTGTACCTGCTGCCCTGGGCGGTGCTGGCGGTGCCGTTGGCGGTGGCCGCGTATCCGACGCTCGCGGCGGCGGCCTCCGGCGGAGACGCCGACGGCTACCGGGCGACCCTCGCGCCGACCGTTCGCGGGGTGCTGCTGTTCAGCTGCCTCGGCGCGGCGGCGCTGGTCGGCACCGCGCAGCCCGTCGCCGCGTTCTTCCTGCCGGAGTCGTCGGCCGGGCCGGCCGCCGCGGCGGTCGTCGGGTACGCGCCGGGCCTGCTCGGCTACGGGTTGTTCGCGGTGCTCTCCCGTGCCCTCTACGCCCGGGGCGACACCCGGGCGGCCACCGTGGCGATCACGGTCGGCTGGCTGGCCGTGCCGGCGGTCGCGGTGCCGCTGGGCGTCCTGCTCCCGGTCGACGACCGGGTCCTCGCCGTCGCCGTCGCCAACAGCGCGGGCATGCTGCTGCTCGGCGCGCTGCTGCTGGTCGCGGCGCGGCGGTCGGCGGGCCCGGCGGCGCTCGCCGGCAGCGCCCGCGCCGGGGCGGCCGGGCTGCTCGCCGGGTCGGTGGCCGCGCTCGCCGGGGTCGGGGTGGCCCGGGCGCTGGCCGGGGTCGGTGACGGCACCCCGACGACAGCCGGGGCGTTGGGTACGGGCATGCTGTCCGGAGTCGTGGTGGGTGTCGTGTTCCTCGCCGTGGCGTACCCGGCCGATCGGCGGGACGTCCGGCCGCTGCTGGCCGGTGTGCTCCGCCGGCTCCCCGGCCGGGTACGGGCCGGCGGCCCGGGTCGGACGCGGCGAGGACGAGAGGTGAATCGGTGAGTGCCAGGAGTCAGGCCGGGTGGCCGGGCACGGTCGCCCTGCTGCTCGCGTCGAGCACCGGCGGGGTCGGTCAGCACGTCCGCTCGGTGACCCGGGGGCTGGTCGACGGTGGCGCGTCCGTGCTGGTCTGCGGGCCCGCCGCCACCCAGGAGCAGTTCGACTTCGTGGGCGCGGGGGCGCGGTTCACCCCGGTGGAGATCCCGGCGAGCCCGACCCCGGCCGACGCGCGCGCGGTGGTGGCGCTGCGCCGGGCGTTGGCCGCCTCGCCGGTCGACGTGGTGCACGCGCACGGGTTGCGGGCCGGTCTGGTGGCGGCGCTCGCCCGACCCGCCGCCCCGCTGGTGGTGACCTGGCACAACGCCGTGCTCGCGGGAGGGCTGCGGGGTCGGCTCTCCGGGCTGGCGGAGCGGCTGGTCGCCCGGCGGGCCCGGGTGGCGCTGGGCGCCTCCAGTGACCTGGTGGCCCGGGTCGCCGCGGTGGGCGCCGCCGACGTCCGGCTCGCCCCGGTGGCCGCGCCCGCGCTGCCCGTGCCGCGCCGGCGGCGGTCGGCGGTGCGGGCCGAGTTCGGTGTCGCCGCCGACCAGCCGTTGATCCTCTCGGTCGGCCGGCTGCACCCGCAGAAACGGTACGACGTGCTGGTCGACGCCGCCGGCCGGTGGCGGGACCGGACCCCGCCCCCGGTCGTGGTGATCGCCGGGAGCGGTCCGGCGTACCTGCCGCTGGCCGCCCGGATCTCCGCCGCCCGCGCGCCGGTGACCCTGCTCGGGCACCGCGCCGACGTGGCCGACCTGCTCACCGGGGCGGATCTGGCCGTGGTGACCAGCGACTGGGAGGCCCGCCAGTTGTTCGCGCAGGAGGCGCTGCGGGCCGGCGTGCCGCTGGTGGCGACCGACGTGGGTGGCCTGCCGGAGCTGGTCGGTGACGCCGCGGTGCTGGTGCCGCCGGGCGACGTCGAGGCGGTCGACCGGGCGGTCGGCGCGCTGCTCGACGACGAGACCCGCCGGGCCGACCTGGCGCGCCGTGGCCTGGCCCGGGCGGCCGACTGGCCGACCGAGGCGGACACGGTGGCCGCTCTGGTCGCGATCTACGCCGACCTCGCGCCGCCGCCGGGGCCGCGATCCGGGCCGGTCGAGCCGCACGCCGGGCCGACCCGGCCGACCGGGCCGCGGTCCGGACCGGACGCCGGATCGGATCTCGGGCCGGCCGCGCCGGACGCCGCGACGGGACGTGGTTGATGCTGCGCCGGATCGCACCGCTCCTGCTCACCCTGGTCGTGGTGGTGCTCGGGGTGACCGCGCTGGCCGCCGAGCCGGACGACACGACCCGCCGACCCGAGGCCGACTTCGTCGTCCTGGTCGGGGTGCCCGGCCTGCGCTGGGACGACGTGGACCCGGAGAACACCCCGACGCTGTGGCGGATGGCCGAGCAGGGCTCCATCGGCTCCCTGTCGGCGCGTTCGGCCCGACGACCGACCTGCCCGGTCGACGGCTGGTTGACCCTGGGCGCCGGGAACTACACGGCGTGGAACGCGAACCGGCCGGCGGGCGCCTGCCCTCCGGTGGACGTGACGGTGCAGCAGCCGGACGGTTTCGGCGCGAACCTGCCCGAGCAGGAGAGCGTGGTCGCGCACAACCAGGACCGCCTGCCGTGGGGCGCGGTGCCCGGCGCGCTGGCCGAGTCGGTGCGCTGCACGGTGGCGGTCGGCCCGGGCGCGGCGGTGGCCGCCGCCCGCCCCTTCGGCCGGGTGGACCGGTACGAGCCGGCGCTGCCTCGTGACCCGGCCGGGCTGCTGGGCACCTGCGTGCTGAGCATCGTCGACCTGGGGACGGTCGGTGGTGAGAACCGGGCGGCCCGCGACGCCGCCGCCCGACGGGCCGACACGGCTCTGGCCCGGGTGCTGGCCGCCCGGCCGGCCCGTTCGCTGGTCCTGGTGGCCGGCGTCTCGGACACCGCCCAGCCGTCCCGACTGCACGTGGCCATCGCCGACGGCCCGGGGTGGGAGAGGGGCTGGCTGACGTCGGAGAGCACCGGGCGGGAGGGTTACCTGCAACTGGTCGACCTGGCCCCGACGGCGTTGGCCACCCTCGGTCGGCCGCTGCCGGAACGCAACTTCCTCGGCCGGGTGGCCACCCCGGTCGACGGCCGTCCGTCGGACCTGCACACCGCCATCGACGCCCCGGCCGGCGCGGACCGGGAGGCCAGCGCCCAGGGGCGGGTGGCCCGGTGGTTCTTCGTGCTGCTCGCCGGTTTCCAGGTGGCGCTCGCGGTCGCCGTCCTGCCGCTGCTGCGCCGGGCCCGGCGGCGGGCCGGACCGGCGGTCCGGGCCCCGGTGGCCCGGCCGGTGGTGGCGGTGGTCGAGACGCTGCTGGTGGCTGCCGCGCTGGCCATCCCCGCGGCGCTGTTGGCCGACCTGGTGCCGTGGTGGCGGGGTCAGCACGCCGGCTGGTACTTCGCGGTGGTGACCGTGGCGTTGCTGGCCGGCGCGACCGCGCTGGTCCGGCTGGTTCCCGGCCACCAGCGGACCCTCGGGCCGCTCGGCGTGGTCGCCGGGCTGACCGCGCTGGTCGTCGGCGCGGACGTGCTCACCGGGGCCCGCCTGCAACTCAACGGCGTGGTCGGTTACTCCGCCCTGGAGGGCGGCCGGTACGCCGGTCTGGGCACGGTCGGTCTGGGCGCGTTCACGGCCGGCGCGTTGCTGACCGCCGGTTGGCTGGCGCAGCACGTGGGTCGCCGCTGGCGGCCGACCCTGGTGGTGGCGCTCGGCGCGGCGGCCGTGGTGATCGTGGGCAGCCCCTACTCCGGCGCGGACTCGGTCGGCGCGATCGCGTTGTCCGCCGGGGTGACGGTCGCCGCGGTGATCTGCACCGGTGGCTGGCTGACCCTGAGTCGGCTGACCTGGGCGACGTTGGCGGGAGTCGCGGTCACCATCGGTCTGGGCGTGCTGGACCTGCGCCGTCCGCCGGCGGACCGGGGTGGGCTGGGTCGGTTCCTGGCCGCCCTGGGCGACGGTACGGGCGGGCTGACCGTGCACCGCGCCAGCACCGCCAACTTCGAGACCCTGATCGGCAGCCCGTTGACCGTGTTGGCCGTCGTCGGCGCGGTGCTGGTGTGGTTCGCCCTGCTCCAGCCCTGGGGCGGGTTGATGCGGCTGTTCGGCATCTACCCGGCGATCCGGGCGGCGATGGCCGGTACGGCGGTGGCGGCGGTGACCGGCGGGCTGCTCGGCGGGGCGGCGCTGGACGTGGCGGGCGCGGCTGCCGCGCTGGTGGTGCCGATGGCGGCGCTGACCTCGCTGCGGGTGCTCGGGCACTCGACGGACCGGACCCAGCCGCCGGGGAACCGGCCGCAGGACTTCGTCGCCGGCGCCCGGCCGGCCGTCGACCAGGCCCGGGAGCCGGTGACGGAAGGCGGGCCGGGCGACCGCCCGGATTCCGACGCCGCGGGCGACGCCGACGCGGCGGGCAGGGGCGAAGCCGCAGGCGGGGGAACGCCGCCGGAGCCGTCGGGTGGCGCGGTGGGACGGGCGTCCCGGTCGTCGACGGAGACCGCGACGGCCTGAGCCCGGCGGCGCGAGACGTCGCGGTCGCGCGGGGGCCGGGCCGGTCGGCGCGCCCTGCTTCTCGGCCGCAATGACGACGTTGTCGCCGTGGTGGCGTGGTCTGCCCGGCGGTCCTGCAACAAACCTGCACGTCTCAGCCCTTGCGATGCCGGCAAGCGCTTTCCTAGCCTGGTGTTTCATCGATGTTTCGGCATCTGGTCAGGCCGGGACGCCCGCCCGACGCCACGTGCGGCTCGGGTCGTGGGACGCTGCCCGCCGCGCTCACCGAGGAGCTCGACAGTGAAGACGACAACGAGACTCAAGCTCGTCACCGGCGGCGTCGCCCTGGTCGCGGTGGGCGCGGCGCTGCCGATGGCCACCGCGTCGGCCGGCGCCGGTGGTGACCCGGGCCGCGCCGGCATGCCGGCCCTGGCCAGCGGACCCAACCTCAGCCTCGGGGCCGACGCCGACGGCTCCAGCAAGGCCAGCGGCACGAGCTACGGCAACGTGGTCGACGGCGACCTGGGCACCTACTGGTCGCCGAGCGGGTCGACCGGTCGCATCTCGGTCAAGTGGGGATCGGCGACCACGGTGGGCGCCGTCGTCATCCGGGCGGCCTCGGGCGGCGGCGCCATCGGGTCGTGGCGGGTCGTCAACAACGACACCGGCGCGGTGCTGGCCACCGGCAGCGGAACCGGTGAGATCAGCTTCCCGCCGGCCTCACTGAAAAAGATCAACTTCGAGATCACCGGCGCCAGCGGCACGCCCCGGGTCGCCGAGTTCGAGACCTACGCCTCGACGGGCGCCCCGCCGACCACGCCGCCGCCCACCACGCCCCCGCCGACCACCCCGCCCACCACGCCCCCGCCGTCGGGCAGCACGCTCTACGTGGCGCCCAACGGCAGCGACGGCGCCGCCGGAACCGAGGCGAACCCGACGACGCTGACCTCCGCGATCACCCGGATCCCCGTCGGCGGGACGATCTACCTGCGGGGCGGCACCTACCGGCAGACGCAGACCATCACCATCGGCCAGAACAACAACGGCACGTCCAGCGCCCGCAAGAAGCTGTTCGCGTACCCGGGGGAGACCCCGGTGTTGAACTTCTCGGCCCAGAGCGAGGACCCGGCGAACCGGGGACTCGAGGTGGGCGGGTCGTTCTGGCACATCCACGGCATCGTCGTCGAGCGGGCCGGGGACAACGGCATCCTCCTGGCCGGTAACAACAACATCATCGAACGGGTGGTGACCCGTCACAACCGGGACTCCGGGTTGCAGTTGTCGCGGCTGGTGGCCGGCGCGCCGCGTGACCAGTGGCCGTCCGACAACCTGGTGCTGAGCACGGTGTCGCACGACAACGTCGACTCCGACGGCGAGGACGCGGACGGCTTCGCCCCGAAACTCACCGTCGGCTCCGGCAACGTCTTCCGGTACACCGTGGCCCACCACAACATCGACGACGGCTACGACCTCTACACCAAGAGCGACACCGGCCCGATCGGCGCGGTGACCATCGAGTCCTCCCTCGCCTACGACAACGGCACCCTCAGCAACGGAGGCCAGGCCGGCAACGGCGACCGGAACGGATTCAAGCTCGGCGGCGAGGACATCGCGGTGAACCACACCATCCGGGGCGCCATCGCCTACCGCAACGGCAAGCACGGGTTCACCTACAACCGCAACCCGGGCACGATGACCGTGTCGAACAACGCCAACATCGGCAACACCGAACGCAACTTCAACTTCGACGGCGGCTCCTCGGTGTTCCGGAACAACACCTCGTGCGACAGCGGTTCGAACGACCGGGTCGTCGGCAACGCGGACGGCTCGAACCAGTTCTGGGCCGGCACGAACGGCTCCCGGTGCGCCCAGTACTCCGGCGCGCTCGGTTGGTCCTTCGCCGCGGACGGCCGCCTCGTGGTGACCTTCGGTGGCCGGATCGTGACGCCGTAACCGTTCCGCCCCACCCGGGCGGGGCGCGGCGGCCGACGACGCCCGCCGGCCCCGTCCGGGGCCCCGGCCCGCCGGGTGCGACCCGGGGCCGACCCGGGTGAGGTGTTACCGTGGAATCCCGTGGATCGCGTGATCAGTTGGCTGATCGGCACGGCGGTCTGCACGACCGCGACAGACGACACGGGAGCAGGCCTTGGCCCCATCAGCACGGACGACCAGGCACATCTTCGTCACCGGGGGCGTCGCCTCCTCGCTGGGTAAGGGGCTCACCGCCTCCAGCCTCGGCAACCTGCTCACCGCCCGCGGGCTGCGGGTGGTGATGCAGAAGCTCGACCCGTACCTCAACGTCGATCCGGGGACGATGAACCCGTTCCAGCACGGCGAGGTGTTCGTCACCGAGGACGGCGCGGAGACCGACCTGGACGTCGGCCACTACGAGCGGTTCCTCGACCAGGCGCTGTCGGGCAAGGCGAACGTCACCACCGGCCAGATCTACTCGGACGTCATCGCCAAGGAGCGGCGCGGCGAGTACCTCGGCGACACGGTCCAGGTGATCCCGCACATCACCAACGAGATCAAGTCGCGCATCCTGGCGATGGCCGACCCGGACGCCGACGGCAACGTCCCGGACGTGGTGATCACCGAGGTCGGCGGCACGGTCGGCGACATCGAGTCGCTGCCGTTCCTGGAGGCGATCCGCCAGGTCCGCCACGACCTGGGCCGGGACAACTGCTTCTACCTGCACGTCTCGCTGGTGCCGTACCTGGCCCCGTCGGGCGAGCTGAAGACCAAGCCGACCCAGCACTCGGTGGCCCAACTGCGTAACATCGGCATCCAGCCGGACGCGCTGGTCTGCCGCTCCGACCGGGACATCCCGGACAAGCTCAAGCACAAGCTTTCGCTCTACTGCGACGTGGACCGGGAGGCCGTCACCGCCGCCCCGGACGCCCCGAGCATCTACGACATCCCCAAGGTGCTGCACCGGGAGGGCCTCGACGCGTACGTGGTGCGCCGGCTCGGCCTCTCCTTCCGGGACGTCGACTGGTCGGCCTGGGACGACCTGCTGGAGCGGGTGCACCACCCCCGGCACACGGTGACCGTGGCGGTGGTCGGCAAGTACGTCGACCTGCCCGACGCGTACCTGTCGGTCAGCGAGGCGATCCGGGCGGCCGGCTTCCACCACCGGGCCCGGGTGAAGCTGCGCTGGGTGCCCAGCGACGACTGTGTCACCCCGGCGGGCGCGGCGGCGGCCCTGGCCGGCGTGGACGGCATCGTCATCCCCGGCGGGTTCGGGGTGCGCGGCATCGAGGGCAAGATCGGCACCGCCCGGTACGCCCGCGAGAACGCCGTCCCGCTGCTCGGCCTCTGCCTCGGACTCCAGTGCATGGCCATCGAGGTGGCCCGCCACCTCGGCGACCTGGCCGGCGCGAACTCGCTGGAGTTCGACGAGGAGGCCGCGCACCCGGTGATCGCCACCATGGCCGACCAGGAGGACATCGTCGCCGGCAAGGGCGACCTGGGCGGCACGATGCGGCTGGGCGCGTACCCGGCGACGCTCACCGAAGGCTCGATCGTGGCCGAGGCGTACGGCAGCACCGAGGTCAGCGAGCGGCACCGCCACCGGTACGAGGTGAACAACGCCTACCGGGACGCCCTCACCAAGGCCGGTCTGCACGTCTCCGGCACCTCCCCGGACGGTCGGCTGGTCGAGTTCGTCGAGCTGGACCGCGAGCTGCACCCGTTCTTCGTGGCCACCCAGGCGCACCCGGAGCTGAAGAGCCGGCCGACCCGCCCGCATCCGCTCTTCGCCGCGTTCGTCCGGGCCGCGGTCGACTACTCCGAGGCCGACCGGCTGCCGGTCGAGCTGGGTGAGGTCGCGGGGCAGCCGACCACCCCGGGCGGGGCCGGGTCGGGGTCCGCCGGCCGCTCCGGCGGGTCGACCTCCCACGACGGCGTCACCGCCGACGCCGCCGACCCCGCGACGGCATCGGCGTCGTGACCGGGGCCCGGTACGAGCTGCGCGGCCGGACCGAACGGTTCGCCGGGCGGATCTTCCAGGTGTTCAGCGACGAGGTGGCGATGCCGGACGGCGGCACCGCCGTCCGGGACGTGGTCCGGCATGTCGGCGCGGTGGCCGTGGTGGCCCTGGACGACGCCGGCCGGGTGGTGCTGGTCCGGCAGTACCGGCACGCGGTCGGTGACTACCTCTGGGAGCTGCCGGCCGGGCTGATGGACGTCCACGGCGAGGACCTCGCCGGGGCGGCGCTGCGCGAGCTGGCCGAGGAGACCGACCTGACGGCCGCCCGGGTGGACGTGCTCGTGGACCTGCACAGCTCGCCCGGTTTCTCCAGCGAGCGGGTCCGGGTGTTCCTCGCCCGTGACCTGGCCGAGGTGCCGACGGACCAGCGGCACGACCGGCACGACGAGGAGGCCGACATGCAGGTGACGCGGGTGGACCTGGACGAGGCGGTGGCCCGGGCGTTGGCCGGTGAGATCACCAACGCCGCCTGCGTGGCCGGGCTGCTCGCCGCGGTCCGCGCCCGGGACGCCGGTTGGGCGCCGCTGCGCCCGGTCGACGCGCCGCTGCCCCGCTGACCGGTCCGGGGTCTCCGCGCCCACGCCGCCGCGGGAGGGCGGCTGCGCCGCGCACGGCGAGGGGGCCGTACGACGGCGTCGTACGGCCCCCTCCGCTCGGGCCGGCGGTCAGTCGCGCAGCGGTCGGCCCTGGCCGTCGACGCCACCGTTGATCAGGATCAGGATGCCGTCGACGAACCCCCAGAGGCTGCCGATGCCGCAGGTGACCAGGGTCACCACGAGCTGGATCACGCCGGTCTTCGTGTCGCCCATGTAGAACCGGCCGACGCCGAAACCGCCGAGCACGATCTGGAGGATGCCGGCGACGACCTTGCTCTTGTCGGAGACGCCGCCGGGGTGCTGGTACGCAGGGTAGGTCATGAGGCGACACCCTAATGATCCACTTCGCTGCTGTCCGCACCGAGTCGGGGCCGATGAGACGACAAGGGGCGAACACTGTCCCAACGGCCGAGGTCGGCTCACGTTGTCGGCCAGGTATGCCTGACACATCGTCAGGAGAGCCGCTCACGGGGTGTCACTCTGCAGGCTGTCCGGGCCGGCCGACCCGCCTAGACTGCGGCGCACAGGGGCAGTGGACCGCGGCGGCGACGGGGCTGCCGTCGCACCGGGCGGACCGGGCGCAAGCGGCCCGGGGGAGAGGTGTCGTCGTGAAGGTCGGTATCCCGCGCGAGGTCAAGAACCACGAGTACCGGGTGGCGATCACGCCGGCGGGCGTGAACGAGTTCACCCGCCACGGTCACCAGGTCCTCGTCGAGTCCGGGGCCGGCGCCGGGGTCGGCATCACCGACGAGGAGTTCGCCGCCGCCGGCGCGAAGATCCTGGCCACCGCCGACGAGGTGTGGGACACCGCCGAGCTGGTGCTCAAGGTCAAGGAGCCGATCGCCGA
Source organism: Micromonospora sp. WMMD882 (assembly GCF_027497255.1). Lineage (NCBI taxonomy): Bacteria > Bacillati > Actinomycetota > Actinomycetes > Micromonosporales > Micromonosporaceae > Micromonospora > Micromonospora sp. WMMD882. The sequence goes on along the minus strand of NZ_CP114903.1, from coordinate 2,044,414 downwards.
GGAGTACCCCCGCATGCGCGAGGGGCAGGTGCTCTTCACCTACCTGCACCTGGCCGCCTCCCGGGCGTGCACCGAGGCGCTGCTGGAGCGGAAGGTCACCGGCATCGCGTACGAGACGGTCGAGCTGCCGGACCGTTCGCTGCCCCTGCTCGCCCCGATGTCCGAGGTGGCCGGCCGGCTCGCCCCGCAGGTGGGGGCGTACCACCTGCAACGGCAGGGCGGCGGGCGCGGCATCCTGATGGGCGGCGTCTCCGGCGTGTACGCCGCCAAGACCGTCGTCATCGGGGCGGGCGTGTCCGGCATGAACGCCGCCGCGATCGCGCTCGGCCTGCAGGCCGAGGTGCTGCTGCTGGACAAGAACGTCGGGCGGCTGCGCCAGGCCGACGCCATCTACCGGGGGCACCTCCAGACGGTCGCGTCCAACGCGTACGAGATCGAACGGGCCGTGCTCGACGCGGACCTGGTCATCGGGGCGGTGCTGGTGCCCGGCGCGAAGGCCCCGACGCTGATCTCCAACGAGCTGGTCTCCCGGATGAAGCCGGGCAGCGTGCTGGTCGACATCTCCATCGACCAGGGCGGCTGCTTCGAGGACTCCCGTCCCACCACGCACGCCGAGCCGACCTACCAGGTGCACGACTCGATCTTCTACTGCGTGGCGAACATGCCCGGCGCGGTCCCGCACACCAGCACGTACGCGCTGACCAACGTGACCCTGCCGTACGCCCTCGAACTGGCCAACCAGGGCTGGCGGGAGGCGCTGCGCCAGGACCCGGCGCTGGCGCTGGGCCTCAACACCCACGCGGGTCGGGTGACGTACGGCCCGGTCGCCGACGCGCACGGGCTGAGCGCGCTGCCGCTGGCCGAGGTCCTCGGCTGACCGGCCGCCGTCCGCCCGCCCCGCCGCCGACCACCGTGCCGCAGCCAGCCGCGCCGACCGGACCGGACCGGACCCCGTGACCGCCCTGCCGGCCGACCCGGAGCGCACGACGGCCGTGCCGGTCTACCCGGCTCCGACGCCCGCCGCGCCCCCGGCCGCCGCGCCGGCGCTGCGTCGGGTCGTGCGCGGCTACCTGGACCACCTCACCGTCGAGCGGGGCCTGTCCGCCAACACCCTCGGGTCGTACCGCCGGGACCTGGAGCGGTACCTGGAGACGCTGGCCGCGACCGGCGTGACCGACCTGGCCACGGTCGGTCCGGCGCAGGTGGAGGCGCACCTGGCCGCGTTGCGCGCCGGCGACGACGGGCGCCCCCCGCTGGCCGTGTCGTCGGCCGCCCGCGCCGCCAGCGCCGTACGTGGCCTGCACCGGTTCGCGCTGCGGGAGGGGCTGGTCGGCGCGGACGCCAGCCGGGACGTCCGACCACCGACCCCGCCGCGCCGGCTGCCCCGGGCACTGCCCGTCGAGGACGTCACCCGGCTGCTGGACACCGCCGGGTCGGCGCGCGCGGCCGGCGACGGCGCGCCGTTGGCGCTGCGGGACCGGGCGCTGCTGGAGTTCCTGTACGGCACCGGCGCGCGGATCTCCGAGGCGGTCGGCGCGGCCGTCGACGACGTGGACCCGGCGGAGGGGACCGCGTTGCTGCGCGGCAAGGGCGGCCGCTCCCGCCTCGTCCCGATCGGCGGGTACGCCACCGAGGCGTTGCGCGCGTACCTGGTGCGGGCCCGCCCCGGACTGGTCGCCGCCGGCCGGGGCACCCCGGCGGTGTTCGTCAACGCCCGGGGCGGCGCGCTCTCCCGGCAGGGCGCCTGGACGATCCTGCGGCGCGCCGCCGAACGGGCCGGCCTGCCGGTGGACGGGCCGGACGCCGTCTCCCCGCACACCCTGCGCCACTCGTACGCCACCCACCTGCTCGACGGCGGCGCGGACGTGCGGGTGGTGCAGGAGCTGCTGGGTCACGCGTCGGTGACCACCACCCAGGTCTACACACTGGTCACCGTGGAGCGGTTGCGGGAGGTGTGGGCCACCGCCCACCCCCGGGCCCACGGCTGACCACGCCCGGCTTCCGACGGCCGTCCACGGTCGGCCGGCGGGCCGGGCCGACGTGTCGGCGGCGCTGTGTCGATCGTCACGGCCGCGGGAGCCGGGCCGGTGGCGGCCCCGGGCCCGGCCGACACGCCGACCCGGTGGCGACCAGCCTGCGCGAACGTGGCGTACAGTCGGCATCGGGCGCGGACCTCCTGGGGGCGACAGACCGGGGTGCGCAGCGGCGCCGCAGAGGGACGTCGGACGGCTCCGACGCCGGGTGGTCGTCGGGAGGGGGCAACAGGACATGGCTGGCAACGGTGACCGTGCCGAGACGTGGACGTCGGAGCTCCGTGAGCAGCAGGCCACGCTCGGCGCGGACCTCGGTCCGGCCGACCCGGCCGCCTACACGATGCGCAAGCCCATCCCCGAGCCGATGCCCACCGACCGGCACGGCCCGGCCCGGATCATCGCGATGGCCAACCAGAAGGGCGGCGTCGGGAAGACCACCACCACCATCAACCTCGGCGCGGCCCTGGCCGAGTACGGCCGCAAGGTGCTGCTCGTCGACTTCGACCCGCAGGGCGCGCTCTCGGTGGGGCTGGGGGTCAACCCACACAACCTGGACCTGTCCGTCTACAACCTGCTCATGCAGGACGACGTCACCGCCGAGGACGTCCTGATCAAGACGGACGTCGCGGGCCTGCACCTGCTGCCGGCCAACATCGACCTCTCCGCCGCCGAGATCCAGCTCGTCAACGAGGTCGCCCGGGAGATGGCGCTCGCGCGGGTGCTCAGGAGCATCCGCAAGGAGTACGACTACATCCTCATCGACTGCCAGCCGTCGCTGGGCCTGCTCGCCATCAACGCGCTGACCGTCGCGCACGGCGTGCTGATCCCGCTGGAGTGCGAGTTCTTCAGCCTGCGGGGCGTGGCGCTGCTGCTGGACACCATCGACAAGGTGCGCGAACGGCTCAACTTCGACCTGGAGCTGGAAGGCATCCTCGCCACCATGTACGACAGTCGCACCACGCACTGCCGGCAGGTGCTCCAGCGGGTCGTCGAGGCGTTCGGCGACAAGGTCTACCAGACCGTCATCACCAAGACGGTCAAGTTCCCGGAGTCGACGGTGGCCGGCGCGCCGATCACCACCCTCGACCCGGCCTCCTCGGGGGCGCGCAACTACCGGCAGCTCGCCCGCGAGGTGATCGCCGCGCAGGCGGAGCGGTAACCGGGGGCCGCGGGGCGTGGACTACGGTCGTCCGGTGACCGCGCCGCCCCTCGACCCCACCGCGCCCGCGCCGGCCGACCCGGCCGTGCCCGACGGTCCGGTCGACGGCGTGGTCGAGGGCTCGGGCTTCACCGTCCGGTTGGCGAACTTCACCGGCCCGTTCGACCTGCTGCTGCAACTGATCGGCAAGCACAAGCTCGACGTGACCGAGGTGGCGTTGCACCAGGTCACCGACGAGTTCATCGCGTACATCCGGGCGATGGGCGACGAGTGGGACCTGGACGAGGCCAGCGAGTTCCTGCTGATCGCGGCGACCCTGCTCGACCTGAAGGCGGCCCGGCTGCTGCCCGCCGCCGACGTCGAGGACGAGGAGGACCTGGCCCTGCTGGAGGCCCGGGACCTGCTCTTCGCCCGGCTGTTGCAGTACAGGGCGTACAAGGAGGCGGCGGCGCACATCGCGACGTTGGAGGCCGAGGGCGGCCGACGCTACCCGCGTGCGGTGACCCTGGAACCCCGGTACGCCCAGGCGCTGCCGGACCTGGTGCTCGGCGTCGGCCCGGAGCGCCTGCTCAGACTGGCGGTGAAGGCGATGACGCCGAAGCCGCCGCCGGTCGTCTCCATCGACCACGTGCACCTGGTGCGGGTCAGCGTCCGCGAGCACGCCGGCATCCTGGCCGACCGGCTGCGTCGGGCCGGCACCGCCACCTTCGCCCTGCTCTGCGCCGACTGCGAGGTCACCCTGGAGGTGGTGGCCCGGTTCCTGGCCCTGCTGGAGCTGTACCGGGAGGGGCTGGTCGGTTTCACCCAGGAGCAGGCGCTCGGTGAGCTGACCGTACGCTGGACCGGGCCGGCCGACGGGGCCGCCGAGCTGCGGGTCGACGAGTACGCCGGCGCGCCGTCCCCGACCGACGCCGCCGCCCGACCGACCATCGTCCCGCCGGAGCCGGAGCCGGAGCCGGAGCCGGAGCCGGAGCCGGAGCCGGAGCCGGAGGCCGTCGACGCCGCTGCCGGGACGACGACCCAGGAGGGGCCGGGATGAGCCACGAGGAACGCGCCCACTCCCTCGCCGACCAGGCCGCCGCCTGGGTGCCGCCCTGGGAACGCCGCCCTGCGCCCGCCCCGTCCGACGCCGACCAGCCCACCTCGCCCCCCGTTCCGGTGGACGCCGACCAACCCGGCCCGGCTTCCGTTCCGGCGGACGCCGGCCAGCCCGACGCGGCTTCCGTTCCGGCCGGCGCCGACCGGCCCGACCCGGCGCCGGTTCGGGCCGAAGCAGACCAGCCCACCCCGGTCGACGCCGACCGGCCCGCCCCGGCCCCGCCCCGGGGGCGCCGCCGGGTGGCGCGGGCCGAGCCCGAGCCGGTCCCGCCGATGGACGACGCGGAGCTGCGCGGGGCGCTGGAGGCGATCCTGCTGGTCGTCGACGAGCCGGTCAGCGAGACGACCCTGGCCCAGGTGCTGGACCAGCCCGCCACCCGGGTCGGAGGCACGCTGGAGCGGATCGCCGCGGACTACACCGCCGCCGGGCACGGCTTCGAGCTGCGGCGCGCGGCCGGCGGCTGGCGGCTCTACACCCGCCCGGAACACGCCCCGTACGTGGAGCGGTTCATCCTCGACGGGCAGTCCGTCCGGCTCACCCAGGCCGCGCTGGAGACCCTGGCGGTGGTCGCCTACAAGCAGCCGGTCACCCGGGGCCGGATCTCCGCCATCCGCGGTGTCAACTGCGACGGGGTACTCCGTACGCTGGTCTCCCGCGGCCTGGTCGAGGAGTGCGGCGCCGAGCCGGACAGCGGCGCCTTCCTCTACCGGACGACCACGTTGTTCCTGGAGAAACTCGGCCTGGACAGCGTCCACGACCTGCCGCCACTTGCCCCTTTCCTGCCCGACGACGTAGAAGAGTTCGCCGATGCCACGACCCGATGACCGCACCCCCAAGCCCGACGCGCCCGTCTACGAGGGGGCCGAACGGCTCCAGAAGGTGCTCGCCGCCGCCGGGGTCGGGTCCCGCCGCGCCTGCGAGGACCTGATCTTCCGTCGTCGGGTCACCGTCAACGGGCGGGTGGCCCAGCTCGGTGACCGGGCCGACCCGACCCGCGACGTCATCCACGTCGACGGCGAACGCCTCCAGGTCGACACCCGGTTGGTGTACCTGGCGCTGAACAAGCCACGCGGAGTGGTCTCCACGATGGCCGACGAGAAGGGGCGTACCGCGCTTGCCGACTTCATCGGCAACCGGGTCGAGCAGCGGGTCTACCACGTCGGGCGGCTCGACGCGGACAGCGAGGGCCTGCTGCTGCTCACCAACGACGGTGACCTGGCGCACAAGCTGACCCACCCGTCGTACGGGGTGCCGAAGACGTACCTGTGTCAGGTCTCCGGGGTGATCCCGCGCAACCTCGGCAAGCGGCTGATGGCCGGGGTGGAGCTGGAGGACGGCCCGGTCACCGTCGACTCGTTCAAGGTGGTGGACACCCTGGGCAAGACCGCCCAGGTGGAGGTGACCCTGCACGAGGGGCGCAAGCACATCGTCCGGCGGTTGCTGGACGAGGTCGGGCATCCGGTGAGCCGGCTGGTGCGTACCTCGATCGGGCCGATCCGGCTCGGTGACCTGCGTGCCGGGCGTACCCGGCGGTTGACCAACGCCGAGGTCGCCGCGTTGTTCCGCGCGGTGGGTGACTGACCCGGCGGTCGCGGGTACCGCAGAAAGCGGCGGCCGGGCCGGGTGGCGTGCGTCGCGGCCGGTCGGTGGCCGGTGCGGTCGGGTCCGAGCCGCCAGGCATGATGGACCACGTTGGGTTACCGCTCGCGGGCGTCGGCGTTTCCGACGATCCGTGAGGTACGGGCTGAGGAGGACACGCGGTGGCGGAGAACGTACGGACCGGGCGATGTGTGGTCGCTGTCGACGGGCCATCCGGTTCGGGAAAGTCCACCGTCTCCCGGCGGCTGGCCGTCGGGCTCGACGCCCGTTACCTGGACACCGGCGCGATGTACCGGGCGGTCACCTGGGCGGTGCTGCGTTCCGGGACCGACCCGGCCGACGCCGAGGCGGTAGCGAAGGTCGCCGGTGAGGTCGACCTGCGGATCGGCACCGACCCCCAGGGGTACGGCGTGACCGTCGACGGGACGCCCGTCGACGCCGACATCCGGGGCCCCGAGGTGACCGGCGCGGTGTCGGCGGTGGCCGCCGTGCCGGCGGTCCGGGCGCTGCTGGTGGCCCGGCAGCGCGAGATGATCGCGAACGCCGGCCGGATCGTGGTCGAGGGGCGCGACATCGGGTCGGTGGTGGCCCCCGACGCGGAGCTGAAGGTCTACCTGACCGCCTCGGCGGCGGCGCGGGCCCGGCGACGCAGCGCGGAGGACGCCGCCGACGTGACCGTCACCGCCGCCGACCTGGCGCGACGGGACGAATTCGACTCGACCCGCGCCGCCGACCCGCTGCGGCAGAGCGCGGACGCGGTCGTGCTGGACACCACCGGGCTGGGCGTCGACGAGGTCGTCGCCCGGCTGCGGGAGCTGCTCGCCGAGCGGGGCGTGGCATGAGCGAGGACACCGGCTGGGTGGAGTTGCGGGAGCCCGACCTGACGGACGAGGAGCCGACCGGCCCGGTGCCGGTGGTGGCTGTGGTCGGCCGACCCAACGTCGGCAAGTCGACGCTGGTCAACCGGATCATCGGGCGGCGGCAGGCGGTCGTCGAGGACGTGCCCGGGGTGACCCGGGACCGCGTCCCGTACGACGCGCAGTGGGCCGGCCGGGAGTTCACCGTGGTGGACACCGGCGGCTGGGAGCCGGACGCCAAGGACCGGGCGGCGGCCATCGCCGCCCAGGCCGAGGCGGCGGTGGCCACCGCCGACGTGGTGCTGTTCGTGGTGGACGCGGTGGTCGGCGCCACCGACGTCGACGAGGCGGCGGTACGGATGCTGCGGCGCAGCGCCAAGCCGGTCATCCTGGTGGCGAACAAGGCCGACAACACGGCGATCGAGGTGGAGGCGACCTCGCTGTGGTCGCTCGGCCTCGGTGAGCCGTTCGCCGTGTCGGCGTTGCACGGCCGGGGCTCCGGCGACCTGCTCGACGCGATCATGGAGGCCCTGCCCGAGGCCCCGAAGATCGTGGAGAACCGGCCGCGCGGTCCGCGCCGGGTGGCGCTGGTGGGGCGGCCCAACGTCGGCAAGTCCAGCCTGCTGAACCGCTTCTCCGGTGAGGAGCGCGCGGTGGTCGACGCGGTCGCCGGCACCACCGTCGACCCGGTGGACAGCCTGGTCCGCATCGGCGGGGAGACCTGGCATCTGGTGGACACCGCCGGGCTGCGCAAGCGGGTCGGCAAGGCCAGCGGCACCGAGTACTACGCGAGCCTGCGCACCGCCTCGGCGATCGAGGCGGCCGAGGTGGCGGTGGTGTTGCTGGACGCCAGCGAGGTGATCAGCGAGCAGGACCAGCGGATCCTGTCCATGGTCACCGAGTCCGGGCGGGCGCTGGTCATCGCGTTCAACAAGTGGGACCTGGTCGACGCGGACCGCCGGTACTACCTGGACAAGGAGATCGAGCGGGAGCTGCGCCGGATCCCCTGGGCGATCCGGCTGAACCTGTCCGCGATGACCGGCCGGGCGGTGGACAAGCTCGCCGGGGCGCTGCGGCAGGCCCTGGCGAGCTGGGAGACCCGGGTGCCGACCGCGCAGCTCAACGCGTGGCTCACCGCGCTGGTGCAGGCGACCCCGCACCCGGTGCGCGGCGGCCGGGCCCCGAAGATCCTCTTCGCCACCCAGGCGGGCACCTGCCCGCCCCGGTTCGTGCTGTTCACCACCGCGCCGCTGGACGCCGGCTATCAACGGTTCGTCGAGCGCAAGCTCCGCGAGGAGTTCGGCTTCGAGGGCAGCCCGGTGGAGATCTCGGTACGTCCACGCAAGAAGCTCGGCCCCGGCGGCCGGGGCAAGGCGCACGGCTGACCCCTCCTTCCCGGCCCCTCCCACCACCCACTCTCCTAGGACGGTCTAGGGGGTGTGGCGGGAGGGGCCTGTGCGTACGTCGGGAAGATCCTGCGCTAAGCTGTACCGGCTGCCGCAGGGGAGACCCGACGGCGGCATCGGGACGTGGCGCAGCTTGGTAGCGCACTTGACTGGGGGTCAAGGGGTCGTCGGTTCGAATCCGGCCGTCCCGACAGCACGCAGAAAGGCCGTTGACCGGAGCGTAAGCCCAGGTCAACGGCCTTCATTTCATTCTGCGCCGGTAGGTGATCGTTGACCTAGACCGCGTGTAGCCGGGGACCACCTGGGGACCGACGGGCCTTCAAGTGCGCGCTGAGCGCCGTACCGGCGTCGGTGATCGTCTGCCGGTCAGGGTGCAGGTACCGCTGCGTCGTCGTCAGCGAACCGTGCCCGGCAATCTTGCGGAGCACGTGCACCGGCACCCCGGCGTCAGCCATCCACGTCAGGCCGGTGTGCCGCAGGTCGTGCCGCCGTAGGTGCTCGTAGCCCAGCTTCGTCACCACCTCGTCCCAATGCGTCGCGTCCCGGAGCACCGCCGTGCTGATCCGGCCACCGCGTGGACCGGTGAACAGCCGGGAGTGGGGGTCGCTGACCGAGTCCAGGCGGCGGATCACGATTGGTCGCACTTCTTCGATCAGCGGGACCATCCGTGCCCGCTTGCCTTTGGTGCCCTTGTCGATGAGGCCACCGGGTCCGGGTGTGGTCTGTCGGCGTACCGTCCACATCCACGATTTCCGGTCGATGTCCTCGGCGCGGACGCCGGACACCTCGCCGATTCGGGCCGCCGTGCACGCGGCGAAGATGACGACATCTCCCCACCCGGGGAAGTTGTTCGCCGATCGTTCCACCAGCGCGGCGGCGAGCGTGGTCAGCGATTCCCAATCGGGCAGGGCGAGCGTGCGCGGATCGTCCAACTCGTCTTCCGCCCGCTGGTATTCGCGCTGCCACCCGGTCACCTGTGCGGGGTTGCGCGAGATGATGCCGTCCCGGACGGCCTGCTCCATCACCCGAACCAGCACGGCGAGACTGTTCTTAACCGTGGAACGGCTGCATTCCTCGGCAATCCAGGCGTGGACGGCCCGATCGACCACGCCGTTGGTAATCATCCGGACCGGGATGTGCCCGAGGGCGGGCACCACCCGCTTTCGCCACCCGGCCAGGTACGGATCGAGGGTCTTCCGTTCCAGCCCTCGGAGCGCCAGCGGCATCACGCTCTCGCCGTACTCCGTCAGCCGCTTCGTCGCGGCGAGCGGGTCGACGCCACCCTGTGCCGCGTTGACCATGCCGTCGATCCACGCTTGCGCTTCCTCGGGCGTGGCGACCGTCGCGGATTTGGACCGGCGCCGCTTGGTCGACGGGTCGACCCACCGGACGCGCGCCCGGTAGGGCCGGTCGCGGCCTGCCCGGAACTCCACATCGGAACCGAGAGGTACGCCGATGGGTGGTTGCTGGGGAACCGCCATCAGGCCGCCCTCGGGTCGACCCGGCGCGCGGACAGCCACCGCTCAACGTCGGCCGTCGCGTACTTCACCACCCGCTCAGAGATCGGGATGAACGGCGGACCCTGCAACGGCGGGACGGTGCGCCACCGCCGGACGGTCGACGGGTCGACATCGAGCAGTTCGGCAAGCTCCTCCGTGGACATGAACGGCTTCGGTGAGAGTCGGATGATGTCGGCTCCTTCCGGGGTGGCGGACGTGTCTGGTGCGGCGTTCTGCCTCACGAGTCGCACGGTGAGCGCCTTTCGGTCCGTGGGGGCGGTTGAGCAGGGTTCGGGACGGCTTGCGGCAGATTGAGCTAAGCCGGCCCGCTGAGAGCGCCGTAGAGCCAAGATTTCGGCCTGCCTGGTGTCGGCCATGCGTCCTGCTGTCTGTGTGGCTCTCAGCGGGCGTGCTGCGTCGGTCAGTGGCGGTGGTCGGTGCGTGCTGTGCGCGGGAGGGCTGAACCATCTCCGCATCTCCGCATCTCCGCAAACATGGCTGTGAGCTGCGCGAATGCTTGCGGAGATAGGCGGAGAGTCGGAGGGGTGATCTCCGCAGAGGGGGTCTGATCTCCGCAAAGTCTGCGGAGATGCGGAGATCGATGATCCTCTAGGTTCTGATCTCCGCAGATTGTTTGCGCTGGTGGTGGCGGGTTGGTGCGGCGTTGCGGAGATGCGGAGATGGTTCAGCGGGTTTCATCCCTGGTGGTGCTCGACCCAGAACACGGACCGGTCGCCCCGGTCGTTCTTGCCGGCCCGGATGACGTGGTCACCGCGCCACCGTCCGGCCTGCCCGGTGAGGAGTCGGCCGAGTTGCAGGGGGTTAGGTAGCCGGCCGTTGTGGGTGGTGATGAATTGCCCGTCCCACGGGTCATGTTCAGTGCTGCCGAGCATGACCGGTTCGGCGTCTTTGCGGAGTTCAGCGGCGGTCAGAGCCCGCCCACCGTGGCGGTCGCGCCAGGTGGTGAGGAACGCGCGCCAGCGCGTTTCGTCTTCGTCGATCTCGCGGACGTCGGCGGCGTTGGTGAGGAACCCGTCGATGCCATGGTGGGCGAGGAACCCGCCGAGGGCTTGCGCCCACGGTGTGAACTGCCGCATCGACAACCCGGACACCCGTGGCGCTCCCTGCCGGGTCCAGTCGAGCACCAGGACCAGGAGGTGCCACAGCACGGTCAGTTGGTTGGTGGGGTCGGTGATCCACTGGTCAAGGTGCGGGATGCCGAACCCGCGTTGGTCGCGCAGCTCCGGCCGGGGCATGTCCGGGTCGAGGCGTACGCGGACGGTGCGGGAGGCCATGTCTCCGCCGACTTGGAGGTTGTTGCCGGTGGCCATCCATAGGCGGTCGTTGACGGTGGCGACGTTGCGGGACGCCCCTAGCTGTCGGTCGGACCACACGCCGCTGGTGACCAGCTGCGCGAGGACGGCGGAGTCGATGACGGTGCCTTCGGCGAGGTTGTCCCAGATGACGACGCCGACCTGTTCGGCGAGGACCGCGGTGATGGACTTCCGCAACTCCTCATCCGAGTACGCCCAGGTCATGACGCGTTGCCCGTAGAGCATCCCCGGCCCGGCGGTCAGGATCGTTTTACCCGAGGACGGCATGGTCGCGTCGATCAGGGCGAACGGGGTGAGGGAGCGGGTGAAGTGCCGCAGGATCGGCGTCGCCAACAGCGCCACGTAGTTCGCCCGATCGGCGGCGGACGCCCAGGGGAAGTCGCGCAGGAACCGGTCGAGCAGAAAGGTCCGCGCGTCGGCTACCTGCTCCGGGGTGGGTTCGTCGGGCACCGGGGGCAGGGCGACCTTGCTGGCGAGGTAGAGGCCGGTGGTGGGGTCGTAGCCGGGGCGCTGTAACAGGGTGCCGTCGCGGCGCAGCACGGGTGCGCCGATGATGCCGCGTAGCGGTGGCACGCCCTGCCACGTCTTCCCGGCCAGCACGGACGAGAGGATGTCCCGGGGTGGGGTGGTCTCTTCCTCGTACGGTTCAGGGTTTCCGGCGTCGTCCTTGCGGGTCTTGAGCCGGTAGACGTAGGCGTGTTCGGCGAGCAGCCCGGCCAGCCCGGCCGGGGTGACCATGCTCGCCGCGACGGGCAGCGGGGAGTCGTCGTCGGCGGCGGTGGTGAGGCCACCGGACACCGCTTCCATGTGCACCAACGCCCCGGCCGACACGTAGGTGTCCGGTAGCAGCCCGTCGACCAGGGCGGTTTTGAGGACGCGGATGGTTTCGGGTCCGGTGCCGATCTGTAGGCGGGTGCTCATGCTGCCTTCCTGATGGTGCGCGGGTTGCGTGCCCCGGTGCGCAGACCGGACGCGATGGTGCGCGCGATCTCGCCCGGCGGTAGGCCGATCGCTAGGGCGGCGGGTTCGAGGGCGGCGGTCACGTCGTCGTCGGTGAGCGCGCCTCCGGCGGCGAGCTGGCCGAGGGCGACGGCGGAGGTGAACAGGGCGTGGTTGCGTTGGCCGTCGGGGGCGGCGGTGAGGTGGGCGACCTGGTGGCGGATCGCGGCGGCGACGTATCGGCCGCGCCGGATGGCGGGCGCCGCAACGGCAACCGGTGGTCGGGTGGGTCGGGGCGTGGGGGTGAGCAGGCCGGCCAGCCATCCGGGTAGCGGGGCGGGGTCGCAGTCCAGCGCCACCTCGTAGGGCCGGTTGTTGACGGTGCTGCCGGCGGCGACGACGTAGCCGCCGTGGGCGCGGGTGTCGACCTTCCAGCCGAGTCCGCCCCGGTCCCCGGTGGTGTTGCGCAGTTTCGGCCCGCTGGTGGGGTGCTGGTAGTAGAGGTGGCTTCCGCCCCGCCCGGTGGTCACGGTGTACGTGGGTTCGATGCTGCCGCCGTGGCGGTCGGCGAGGGCGGCGAGGACGTCGACGCCGTCGGTGGCGTTGGCCCAGGCGGGGGGTGGGGTGTCGTCGGGGTGGTTCATCACGTCCAGGTCGACCACCAGCAGCCGGGACGGGCCGCACGCGATGCCGATGCCGTAGGGCCGGTGCGACCAGGCCCGGCGGATGCGGGCCGGGTCGCAGGTGGCGCGGTCTTCCCAGCCGAGGTGCCGGCCGGCGGCGTGGCAGCGCGGGTCGTGGCCGGCGCACCGGTCGGCGGCGTGGTCGGGGAACGCGGGTCGCTTGTCGTCGCGGCGGAGCGGGAAGACGTGCCAGCCGCGTGCGGCGTGGGCGAGAGCGGCGGTGAGCAGGTCGTGTTCGGGCATGGATGCCTCCGTGGTGTGTCGGCGGGGGCGGGGTCAGCGTTCGGGCCGGGGCCGCCGAGCGAGAGCGGCGCGGGTGACGGTGCGGCGGACGTCGGTGAGTAGGCCGGCCAGTTGTCGGCGGGCGGCCGGTTCGGTGACGGCCAGGGCGACGCGGAGCCGGATCTCGGCGTGATCCCGGCCGGTCGCGGTGCGGACGCGGGTGAGGACGGCGCGGGCGTGGCCGGGAAGGTCGACCAGGATTTCCGTCGACCGGTGTTCGGTGAGGTTGCAGCGGTGGTCCCGGGCGCACCAGTCGGTGTGTCCGTCGCGGCCAGCATGCCGGCGGGTCATGGTGTCGCCTGGTTGGCGATGTCGACCAGGACGTCGGCGTGGCAGGGCTTGTCGAGCGGGCACCAGCAGGCGAGGGTCTTGCCGGCCAGTTCCGCGCGGACGGCGTCGGCGTAGTCGGGGTGCCGCGCGACCCACAGCCGGAACAGCCGTACCGCGCCGGCGCGGCTGGCGGGGGTGTCACCCCGGAAGGGGTTGCCCCAGCGGCCGGGACGGCCGACGTAGACCGCGCCCTCGGGCATCCGCCAACCAGCCGTGCGGCGGCGTTGGATGCGCCGGGCGGTCATCGGGCGCCGTCCCGGTACTGGGCGCGGACATGCTCGGCGAGGCGGCGGCCGACGCGGACGCGGATGCCGGTGCCGCCGCAGCGGGGGCAGTCCCGGCGGGTACCGATGGCCGTGCGGTGGGATCGGCGTCCGTGGCAGCGCCGGCAACGCCCCCACGGGGACACGGCACAGACGATCGCGTATGACGCTGCGTAGATGAGGGCGGCGAGGCTAGCGAGCAGAACGATGGGGGTCACGGGATGCCTCCACAGACCGGATCGAGGGCGCGGTGAGGGGAGCGCCGCTAGGGGTTAGGGCGCTGGCCAGGATTGGGATGGGTTGCTAGCGGGGGTGCTAGGTCTAGCGGGGGCCACCGCTAGACCTAGCCACCTGCCGCCGTCCGGCTTACGCCGCTTTGTCCCGCCGCTGTCGGTTACGTTCGGCCACCGTGTCAGCGACGTGCGTGCGGTCGATGCCGCGCCGGTTCGCTCCCCGCCCGGTGGTCGGGTCGGTGCCCCAGACCTGCCCGGTGGTGATCCCGTACGGCTTCAACGCGGCCGTCAACTGGTCGCGGGTCAGGTCGCCGTAGACGTCCGGCCGGAGATCGGCGAGCCGTTCGGTGAGGATCTCCGTCCACACCTTCGCCTCACCGGCCGGTACGACGGTGAGGATGTCGTCAAGGAGGGTGTCCCGGCGGGCGGCCGGGGTGACCGTCTCCTGCCCGGCGGCGTGGCCGGTGAGCGTCCCGGCCTGCTCCCGCAACGCGCGGGCGCGGTCGGTGATCCGTTCGGCGGTCGGGCCGTCGACGTAGAACGTGCGGACGATCTGCGCGTCGTCGGCCGCGCCGACCAGGTAGCCGACGCCCTTGTCCTTGCGGGTGAACATGGTCGCCCGGACCCCGTTCTTGTAGGCACTGGTGCCAAGGACCATGTCGTTCTCCAACTGGCCCATGACGCGCAGGCAGAACCGGGTACCCACGTTCGCGCTGACCCCGGTCGGCAGGCTCTTCGCGTCGGGGCGTTGGGTGGCGAACAGCAGGATCACGCCCAGGGCGCGACCCAACTTGATGACCTTCTCCGCCAGTTCCCCGGCTTCCTTGCCGAACTCCGGATGGCTGAACAGCTCCTGGATCTCGTCGAACGCCGCGACCAGCCAGCGCAGACCGAGGTTCTTACGGCGGGCGAGTTCGGGGGTGACCTTGTTGTCCGGGCACACCGCCTTCGGTAGGCCCTTGATGACGGCGGCGCGGCGTTGGCACTCCTTGCGCAGCTCGCGCAGCGCTTCGAGGCCCTGTTCGGCGGTGTCGTCGTCGGCGCCGGAGGCGTACCGGGTCGCGACCTTGGCGAGGGGGTCGAGTCCGCCAGTTCCCTTGAACTCGAAGCACCACAGCTCGGTGTGCGGGTCCAGGGCGGCGGCGAGCATCGGCACCTGAATCGCGGCGGTCTTGCCGTAGCCGGGAATCGACCCGATCAGGACGTTGGTGTAGGGCAGGTCGAAGGCCACGATCCGGCCGCGCGGGTCGGTGCCGAACGGCACCGGTCGGGACAGGTCGAAACCACCAGCCTTCGCGAGGGGCCAGGCGGGCTGGCGGGCGGTGGCCATGTCCTGATCACCGACCCACAGCATCAGCCGACCCGGGTGCACCTCGGGCATGCCCTCGGGCCACACACAGCCCAGGGGGCGGGTGAGGCCGGCGGCGAGCCGGTCACGGCGTTCGATCACGTCCCCGGCCGTCACCCCGGGCGGCAGGTCGACATCGGCCCGCCACCCAGGACCGTCGCGCACGATCGGCGCGGTGAACCCGATCGCGCGGGCGCCCTGCTTCGCGATCGCCTGATTGATACCCGCGATGCCCAGCACGACCAGGGCGCGCACCACCACGTCCGAGGTCAACCGCGCGACCCGGGGCACCACCACCGCCGTATCCAACAGCGGCCGGTCGGCGGGCTGCCCGAACATCCCGCACAGGGTGGCCAGCAGGGCCGGGACGGTCCACTGCGCCCAGGTGGGTGCCCACAGCATCGCGGTACCGCCGGTGAGGGTGAGCGCGGTGGTGAGGGTGGCGACGATGCCCCGCCACCGGACCCGCCGGTCACGCTGGCGGGACAACTTCAAGTAGTCCTCGGCGGCGTCCCGGCGGGCGGTGGCCTGCCGCAACGACTCGCCCTCCCAATCGAACAACCACCGCGCCGCTGCGGTCAGCAGCCGGCCCGCGCCGACCGGGGCACGCCACGCCAGCTTGCCGAGGTACTTCGGCACCCGCACCAGGTGGTAGCCGCTGGTGTGCAGCAGGTGCCCCACCGTCCACCGCATCACGTCGTGCAGCTCGGCACGCGAACGCAGCCATGCGGGCAGGATCGGCCGACGCTGCCCCACCCGCGCCCCGTCAAGGGTGAATCGCGGAGCGCGCTGGGCGTCGGGGGAGTCGACCAGCGCCTGCCCGCCCTCACCGGCGTCGGCGGCGGTCGGGCCGGTGGTGCGGGCGGCGCGGGCGGCGTCCAGGTCGACCACGTGAGCGTCCGGGCCACCCGTGGTGTTCACGTCGGCCTCAGCGGCCTGCCAGTCGAATTCGTCTCGGGGAGACGTCATGATGAGGGTTCCTCCGTGATCAGTTGACGGTTGGGGAGGACCGGCGGCACAGCACTGGTTTCCAGGCCATGAGGGCTGTGCCGCCGGGGCGGGGTCAGGGACGCCGGACGGTGCCCTTGAGCGGCAGGTGGCCGCCGATGCCGAAGCCGTGGTAGGCGTCGCCCCTGGCGTCTACCCAGACCTGCACACCGCGCCCCTGTTCGACCTTGGTGATCTCGGTGCCGCAGGCCACGCAGTCCGCCTTGTCGCCGAGCTGCATGCTCAGGTTCTTGCTCTTGTCCATGACGTAGTGCTCCTCTCCGCCGGCCAGACGCTCTGGCGGCTACCACCGCCACCGGGCGATGATCCGGTGGCGATGGAAGCGGTCAGAGCGTCTGGCCGGTCAGGGCCTTCCAGGCGGCAGTGGCGACCGGGGGCACGTCAGCGCGGACAGCGGCTACGGCGAGGTTGTCCAGCGGCAACCACACCGCGCCGTCAACCTCGGCAAGTTGAGTGGTCATCGGGGCCGAGCTGTCAGCCGTAGCGATGTACAGCAAATCGATGTGGTGGTGGGCGGGCTCACCCTTGTGCGGCTTCGGCGGCGCGGGGAACTCCGCGACCATGAACGGCGTCGGGTGCACCCGACGGGCACCGGGCACCACGAACCTGGTCGGGGTCCACACAGTGGCGATCACGCCGGTTTCCTCGCGCACCTCACGGATAGCGGCTTCGTCACCGGTCTCATCCGGGTCGACATGCCCTCCGGGGAACTGCCGGAGACCGGACGCCTTGTGGTCGATCAACAGCACCCGCCGGGCGTCCGCGTCGATCACGACAGCGGACGCGGTGAAGTGCCGGCTGAGCGCGTGCACAATGGTCGAACCTGCGAACATGGGTATCTCTCCCTGAAGTCCTTTGACAGATGGGCATGGGGCCGGCGGCACAGCACTGGTTTCTGAGGCCGTAGGGCTGTGCCGCCGGGCGTAGCTACTGGTCGGCGTGCATCAGGTGGGCGAGGGCGGCGCCCATCCCGAGAACGGCCACCGGCAGGCACGCGACAAGGGTCGTGATCCACCACGGGGCGGACGTGATCCCGGCCGCGATCAGCAGGTGATAGGCGACCTGCCCGAGCGCGCCGATGGCCAGGGACCCGAGGGCGGACCACTTCGCGAACCGGGCCGCCCGCGCGGGCACCCGACCGGTGAGCCACACGTAGAGCGCGAAAGCCCCGTACGTCTCGACACCGATGGGCAGGGTGATGGCGGTGTCGATGACCCAACCGGACCCGATCCCCGGCAACAGGTTCACCTTCCCGAACCCGGTCAGCTTCCCGAGTCCGACCCAGCCACCCCAGATCGCGACGAACGCGGGCAGCGCCAGCAGGATCACGGGCCACACCACCGCCCGCCGGGACCGTGCGGGGCGGATCTTCGTGTCCGGGTGTCCGACCGGCTCTACCTGCCCGGTCGGCTCGACGGCCGGCGGCTGCCCGGTGGCGGTCGGGGCGTGGCCGGTGTCGGCGTGCGCCCGGGTGTCCGGGGCGGTGTCGATCAGGTCCCGGGCGACCGACCGGACGTAGTCGGGGGCGTGCGGGTCGTCGGCCACCCGGCGGGCCGCCTCGGCCACGTCGACCGTGCCGCCGGTACCGCCCCGGACCAGGTTGTAGAGGCGGGCCCGCTCGGCCTGGTCGTCGGCCGGGTCCGGGCCGATCGGTTCCGGGTAGTCGAACACCACCGGGCCGGACGTGCGGGTGCCGGGCCGGGTCAGTCGGCCGTCCCGTTCGGCCTGGTCGAGATCCCGGCGGATGCCCTCGTTCATCAGCAACGCGCGCAGGGCATCGGCCTTCGGCGCGCCGATGTGGAACTCCCGCATCAGCCGGTTACGCGACGGCAGCTTCTGCCCCTCGGGCAACACCAACGCGCGAGCGGCCGGCAGCAGGTCCTCGATGGGCTGCGGGTACTTCGTGCCGTTGATCGTGGGAGCGGTCATCGGGTGCGGTCCTTCCGGGTAGCGGGGCGGGGAAGCGGGTAGGGGCGGTGTTCGCTGACGCCCCACGTCCGGCCGCTCTTGGCGTCACCGCAGTAGCCGTCCCGGCCGGTGGAGGTGAACACGTCGGGGCTGGTCGACCAGGGCCGGCGGGTGCGCTTCGGCGTCCAGGCGTTCACCCGGCCACCACCAGGGCGGTGAGCTGGTCGGTGGTGGCCGGGTCGAGCGGGGCGGCGGTGTCGGTGTAGTCACGGGCGTAGGCGTAGATCTTCCAGCCGTGCCACACCGGGTAGGCGTACGCGCTGCGGTACGGCCGGCCCTCGGTGTCGGTGCTGTCACGCTCGCCGGTGAGCAGGTTGGCGGTGTCGAGTCCGGCCAGCCGCAGCCACCCGCGAAGCTCAGCGATGCTGTCGAAGTCGACCGACAGCGCGTCGGAGGTGGAGGCGCGGATACCGGCGGGGTTGGCCAGCAACAGCAGCTCGGCCAGCACGGCGCGGCGGGTCTTGCGGTCGGTCATCGCAGGGTCTCCTTCATCCTCGGGGTCGGCCGGTTGAGCAGGTGGCCGATCAGGAACGGGGTGAGCATCACGGCGGGACCGCCGAGCAGGATCAGCAGCAGCAAGAGCAGGGTCATGGCGGGTCTCCGTAGGCGCAGAGGGTGCACTCGCCCAGCGAGCGCGGGATGAAGTACGGGCGCACCACCCGGCAGGTCGGGCAGGTCCGCCGGGCGGTCAGGGCCGCGCGGACGGCGCGGAGTTGGGCGGGGGTGGCGGTGCGCTTCGGTCGGGCCAGATCGACCCGGTACAGGTAGGCGGTGCGGGTGCCGCCGATGCCGCGCCAGAGGATCTGCGCGGCTACCGGCTGACCGGCCGGGCGCAGACCGGCGGCGCGCAGTTGCCGGCGAGTCGCGTAACCGGGCGGGGCACCCTGCCACCAGTAGGTAGGGATGCCGTACCGCGACCCGTCCGGATCCCAGTACGCGGCGCGGATGCGGCCCATCAGGCCGCGCGGGCGGTGCCGGCGCGGCATCCGTCTTCGGTCCGGTGCAACACCTGCTCACCACCGCAGGTGCCGCAGCGCACGATCTCGCAGCGGTAGCTGCAACCGGTCCAGCCGACCACGACCAGGCGGTGCGGCACGCAGCCGTCAGTGCTCCAAGCCGGACGGACCGCCGTGGCGGCGGCGCGGGTGACACGGGCCTCAGCCCGGCGGACCCGTCGCCAGTCGAGCGGGGACGGGCCCCCGTGATCCTCGGCGTAGATCAGGCTGATCTCAGCGTCGAGCAGGTCCAGCTCGGCGGCGACCAGCGGCCATTCGGCGTCGATCGCCCCCAGGTCGGCGGGGGTCGGCTCGGTGGGGACAGGGTGTTTCCTCACGGAAACCTCCGGGTGTGGAGGCGACGGACCGCGCATCGTCGCGCGGACCATCGCGGGGCGTGTACAGGGGAGATGCACGGGCCTTAGCCCATGCGTGGCGACCTTTTCGGGGAGGTGCGACCCCATGCAGTTGACACAGGACGAGTAGGCGCGGTGGCTCGTAGGCGTGCGGCATGTGCCGCCTTCCCCGACAACCATCCGGCTACTGGCTTGAGCCAGTTAACTGGCTTAAGCCAGTCTGGGGACCGGGGGCGCGTCTGTCAAGAGACTGGCTTGAGCCAGTCGCGCTAGGCTGTTGGTGGAGGTGGGGTGCCATGGCTGAATCGCCTGAACAGGACAAACGTCTACCAAGTAGGCGGATTGCTGATGCTCTGCGGGAGCGGATCAAGCAACGGGAGTTGAAGCCAGGGGACAAGCTTCCGTCGGAGCGTTCGCTTGCTGCCGAGTACGGCACGGCCCGCAACACCGCACGGGAAGCGGTGGCCCTTCTGCAAGCTGAAGGGCTGGTGGATGCTCAACATGGGCGAGGCGTGTTCGTCCGTAACCGACCCGCGCTGATGAGGCTCGGCGCTAACCGCTACTCGCGCCGTCTGCGCGGGGAGACGGGGCTTTCCCCGTTCCGAATCGAGGTGACCAAGCAGGGGCGCACGGCACGGGTCGAGTGCCGTTCGGTGACGCAGGATTCGCCACCCGAAGACGTGGCGGAGCGGCTTGGGCTTGACCGCTCCGAGGACGTGGTGATTCGGCGTGAGAACTGGTACTTCGCGGATGACGAACCTGTGCAGGTGGGTGTTACGTACATCCCGACTGCGGTTGCGGGAACGTCACCACTGGCCAGTGAGAAGACATTAGGGCGGGGGAGTATCTACGCCAGATTCGAGGAACTTGGTTATCCGATCGCCCGAATCCGGGAAGAGATCTCGGCGCGCATGCCCACGCCGGAAGAGGCGAAAGGCTTGTCGATTCCACCCGGCGTGCCCGTAATCGAAGTTCTCCACACGGGCATTGACGACAAGATGCAGGCATTCGAAGTCACGAGGTTCGTCATGCGCAGCGACCTGAACGGCCTTGACTACGAAATGCCCGTAGAGGACTAAGGGAGTATCGGATGAGCCGCAGCAGCCTGGTCAGGCTGGCCCTGTTAGCTCTGCTATGGGGATCAAGCTTCCTGTGGATCAAACTAGCGCTGCGCGGCTTCACTCCGGTACAAATCGTGCTTGTACGCCTAGTGCTCGGTGTCATCGTGCTAGCACCGATCGCGATGATGCGAGAAATGAAATGGCCGACTGGTTCAAGGACCTGGGGGCACTTATTCGTTGCCGCCCTGGTTGCCAACGCCATCCCGTACACCCTGTTTGGTGTAGGTGAACAGACGGTAGGCTCCAACGTGGCTGGCGTACTTAACGCCACCACGCCGTTATGGACTGTCCTTATCGCATTCTTGGTCGGTGCAGACCGCGCTGTTAGTCCGAAGCGCGCTATCGGCATGGTCCTCGGGTTTACGGGAACGCTCCTGATCTTCTCGCCGTGGCGGTCGGCAGGCGAAATCGCAAGCTGGGGCGGGATCGCCTGCCTTGCCGCCGCAGCCAGCTACGGGGTCAGTTACGTCTACATGGGGAAATTCCTCGCTGGTCGAGGAATTTCCTCGATAACTCTGGCGGCAAGCCAGCTTGCGGCCGGAGCGATTCTCGTTGCGTTCGCCTTACCAGTCCAAGGATTCGTAGCGCCGTCGTGGCGGGTCGACGCGGTTGCCAGCCTTCTCGTCCTTGGCTTGCTAGGTACCGGGGCTGCCTACGTGCTCAATTACCGACTGATTGAGGACGAAGGGCCGACTGTTGCGAGCACCACCACCTACCTGCTTCCCATCGTCGCGGTCGTACTTGGTGCCCTAGTAGTGAATGAGCAGCTCACCTGGTCGATGTTCGCGGGCATGATATTCGTCCTGGCTGGCATCGGGCTAGCTCAGCAACGCAAATCATCCACTAAGGCCGAATCGACAACGATTACGCGTTAAGGGTCGGGTGCCGGATTGTGCTTTCGCCCCTAGGTGGCAAAGCGCAAGGACTGGCGCACTTGGCTGTCCGGTCAGACAGTTTGTCCCGTTAGTCTGATGGTCGGGTGAGATGCGTCGCCCTGGACTAATTAGTTGAGCCGTTGCCCTCTTCATTCCCCCGTTCTTCTTCGCGGCTATCGCTCGATGCCGACTGAGCGCCGGGATCTTCCTCCCTAATCCAGCGACTAACAGTTCCTCCGCTAACGCGGTATCGTCTTCCGATGGATGCAAAGCTTTCGCCATTTCGAAAATGCGCTAAAGCTTCCTGTTTGATTTGCCATGGCGTTCGGCCGATCGACGTCCCCTCTCTGGGTGGAAAATGTGCTCGTATGAGCTCTTTGACGAACCATTCGGGTGCGCCTAGCTCCTCGCTCATTACCTTTCGCGACCTGCCCCAGTTCGCTTTGATGTACGTGGCTACGTTATCGAAGCCGTGCCGGGCGATGCTGCTATCGATTCTCCGCTGCATTTCAGCGCCCCTCAACTCCGCTGCACGGTTAGAGTCCGGGGAGTAATGTATTGCTGATTGAGCGTGCTCGGGTAGCGCGGTAGCCGTGGATGCTTGATTTGGTCCAAGCAAGAGGGTGGCAAGGCGGCTCGATTGGAGAAGTTCCAATATTCGGAAGAGCGGGTGAGGGGATGGGGAATAGCCGCTTTTGTTTGTGGTGCGACGATATGCGGGGATCGAGATCAGAGACCACCAGATCACGCTAAGGCCGGCAGCTATCGTGGCGTGTTGCGGTTCGGACCCTTCCCATGCCATTGCGGTCGTCAGTATTCCAAAGGCGAACCAGCCAATGCGTGCACCGATTGACCCAGCCCAGGCTAATGCCAGTAAGGCGATCCCGCTTGCTACCCAAATCCTAAAAAGTTCACTCCCTTTTACCGCGAAACCCTCTGCGGTAGACGCAAGGTACACCCTGACGGGTTCGATAGTTGATTTTACTGGTCGCGTTTCTGTAATCAAGGAAGCGACTTCGATGGCGCTTTTGAAAAAGGGCCATAGGGCTGCCAGGCAGAGGAGAGTAACCAGAGAGGCGGAGACAAGCGCCGTGACTTGCATCCAGAGGGGTGGCCACCTCCCATCTTCGGCGCGGGCGCTGGCCTCTGGATCCTGTTCCTTATCGCTGGGAAGACCGTTGATCGCAGTTGGTGGGGCCAATCCGCTGGCTTCAGTTGCAGTGCCTTCGCTCTGCGAGGAGTCCGAGAGCGCTGTGCCATCCTCAGGCAGGTGGTGGGCCATGACCGCACGCTACGTCACGGGTGTGACAGGGAAAGCCCACAGGGTGTCAACCGCTTCAATCGTGATCACCGTGAGCGACTGAAGTTGAGGGAGCCGACACAGGGACCCGATGGGGACCACACGTCGTACCCGCCTCTGCCGTACATGTGGACGAAGCGCGGCGGGTGCACGGCGCAGTTGCGGTCACGGCGTGTGTGACCTGCATAGATGCGTAACGGATCCTCCTGGGGGTCAAGGGGTCGTCGGTTCGAATCCGGCCGTCCCGACGCAAGAAAAGCCCTGACCAGCGGAAACCTGGTCAGGGCTTTTACGTTCTTCTATAAAGTTTTGAAGAACCTCCCCCCGAAACCCCCCCATTTATCCGGGCCGGCAACCAGGTTTGTCATCCATCTGCATCGTCGTGTTCTGCGGGTGCGGAACGCCCATCCCATACGGCACCAAGGCGCTCAAGGATGTCGGAGACGCCAGGGGCTTGGATAGATTTGATCGTCAGCGGCGATCGGTCCCACGGCCGGATCGGGTGCCGGATCACCGGTGGCGCTTACCTGCTCCAGGTCTCGGGCCATGACCACCGGACCGGTGAACTGGCCCCTGCTGATCCGGTTGTCCACGTCCCCGTCCACGGCAGGAAGCGTGTCGGTGGCCGCCTCCATCTCGGGCGTCTCGTGGTGGCGGACCCGGCTGGCGTAGTCGGCGAGCCGGGTGGTGATGGCTCGCTCGTCGCCGGGCTCGACTGCCGTGGTTTCCAGAGCGCGAGGGTCCGCTCGGCGCGGTCAGCGAGGATGCTCCGGGCGGCGGCATTGATGCGCTCCGGGGCCCTGGTCGGGGATTCCTCGGTGGAGGGCTGCTCAGGCACGGGAGATCCTCTCCGGTTACAGGGCGTCGGGCCGGACGGCGGCCGGCTGGTGAGGCGGGCGGCCAGCCAGTGGGGAAGCGGCGCGATCGGTAGGTCCAGCTTGATCGCGTATGGCCGTCCGTCGACGACCGAGCCGGGGCTGACCAGGTAGCCGCCGAGACGTCGGCCGGGGTCGCGGACGTCGACGCCGGGCCACCGGCCGATCGAGCTGGGGACCACCAGGTCGGCGGGCGCGCGGAAAAGTGAAGGCCACTGCCGGCCGTGGCCACGGGGAGGGTGCTCGGCCGCGGCCGGCGGGCTCCAGCGCGCAGGGCCCGCAGCGTGTTCAACACGCGGACAGCGCGGAAGTCGGCCACGGAGCGTGACCGCTGTTCGAGCAGCTCGGGCGCTCAACGGCAGGAAAGCGCGTTGACGACCGAGGTCGGGCCGGTGCGGATCCAGGTGCCCCGGGACCGGGCCGGGTCGTTCACCCCGAGGATCGTCCCGAAGCACGCCCGCTGTCTGGACGGGTTCAACGAGGCGATCCTGTCCCTGTATGCGAAGGGCCTGACGACCGGGGATATCTCCGCCCACCTCGCCGACGTGTACGACGCCGATGTGTCCCGAGAGCTGATCAGTAGGGTCACCGACAGCGTCCTGGCCGACATGGAAGCCTGGCGGCAACGTCCCCTCGACCGCGTCTACCCCGTGATCTTCATCGACGCCCTCGTGATGAAGATCCGGCAGGGGCAGGTCGCGAACCGGCCCGTCTACGTCGTGGTCGGCGTCAGCCTCGACGGGAACGCGACGTGCTCGGCATGTGGGCCGGCACCGGCGGCGAAGGCGCCAAGCAGTGGGCCGGCTACCTCACCGAACTGCGCAACCGCGGTGTGGAGGACGTGTTCCTGGTCTGCTTCGACGGGTTGAAGGGCATGACCGACGCCATCGAACAGGTCTGGCCGCAGGCGGTGCACCAGCAGTGGGTCGTCCACCTCGTCCGCGCCAGCCTGCGCTACACCAACCGACACTCCCGATTCCGACTTCGAGAATCGAAGCCGTTGCCGGCACATGCCATCCGGCCGACGGCATGTGCCGGGATCTCGATCGAATTCTGGTTAGCCGTCCCGGTTCACGATCACTCCGTCGTGATGACGATGATCTCGGTAGTGCGACGGTCGTCGTTCGATCCCTTCATTAGTTCACCCCCTCCGCATAGTCGGCGATGAAGTTGAATTCAGGCTACTAGCCCTGTCAACAGGCGCACTTAGTGATTCCGCTCCGGAACCTTGGCTCCACCTCCGTCGGTCAGAGTCTGGTCGAGGTGGCGGCATCATCTGGTTCCGATGCCGTCCAGCGCCGATTCGGCGGGGGTAGCGGTGTCCCGCGCGAGTAGGCGGCGATCCCGGTCATCAGGTGCGACCACACCTCGGCTCGCCAGTTCGCACCGGTCCGAGTGACCAGGAGTAGACGGCGCCTATTCCACCAGCCGTGTACCGCTGGCTCTGCCTCGGACGCCACCTGGGTGTCTGGGAAGTCACGCAGGACGTCCAAGGCCGCAAGGACCGCAAGGCGGGTGGTTCGGCCAGCCGCTACGCGGACGACGCCACCGCTGTCGAGTCGGGCATCGGTGAGCCGGTCAACCGCGTCTTGCAGCGCTGACCGACTCAGGATCCAGCTGAGCTCCGCCACGAAGTCGGTCTGCCCGAACAGCGCGCCAAGGGTGTGTCCGCTCAGGCCGGCTGCGTACCTTCGGACCGTCTCCTCAGGTACTGCGCCGAGCCAGTCGGTCCACTCCGCGTATGCCTGTCGTAACTCCTCGAACTTCTCGGCGATTGCGCTGTCCGGCTCGGCCTCGCGGTTGAGACCGGTGTGTAACGCCACCAGCCCGATCGTGGCGAGGGCCGCATGCTCGTCCTCCAGGCTCTCTTCCTGGTCGGTCGTCCAGAGCTGCATCATCAGCCAGTAGAGGAGGTCGGACCAGTCGGCAGGGTCCGCCCAGAGCCCGCCGGCGACCAGGGTCAGGACGAGTCTGCTGACAGCCAGCTTCGCCGGCAGCGGCCACCCCTGCGACGTGTCTACGAGTCTCTCGATCTCACGGCGTAGGCGTGTGCGTTGACCTGTCGTGAGCGCGTCCAGGACCGTCGCGACGGTCTCCGGTCGGAGCGGTGGGTTTCCCGTTTTCCTGGGCTCCATCTGCCGGGCAGGCTGCGGACCGTCGTCCTCGTTGTCTAGGCCGTCGAAGATGTCATCGTCTGCCGGCGTCGGCAGGATCCGGTCCATACCCAGAGCGAAACGCAGCAAGGCCGGCCCGACCGCTGTGGTGATGCGGCCTTCCACTCGGCGCCGCCGACTTGTGCCCTGTGGGGTCGCGATCCGGTCCGGGCGGACCGTGGAGAGATGGGCGAGCGCGTCGAACAGCGCAGCTAGGTGCGCCTGGTCGGCAATGACGACGTGCAGTGATGCGTGTTCCAACGGAGATGGTCGGTCGATACGTGACAGCGCTGCCGTCACATCGGTCACCACGACATCGCGGATCTCAGCGCCGGTGTCCGTAACCACGCGCACGGTGGCGGTTTCGCCTATCGTGAAGGACCAGTCGGGAGCCGGAACGCCGGCGTAGAGGTGGAGCCGACCGTCGCTGCGCTCGTGGTCGAGTTGTAGTCCGTCGACCATGAGCCAGGCCGGGGCCTGGCTACCTTCGATGAGGGCGGTGGCTTCCACCCGTTCGGTGCTGACCCGGACTCCCAGTATCCGGAGTGCGATCCCCGAGCGGACCCGTTCGCCGGGTTCCCGCGCGTGTAGGTCCTCCGGTCGCGCCAGATCGATTTCCTGTACGGGCACGGCGGTGATCAATGGGTTCTGCGTCTCGGTCAGTAGGCCGAGTTCGCAGTTCCCACCCATGGCCATGGTCTTGACCAGGGCGGCCATGCTGCAGTTGGCGCTGCCGGTGAGCGCCCACGACCGATCGGCCGTTTCCCATTCCACGATCTTTGCGTGGTGGTAGCGGCTGCTGTCTGGAGTGGTGACCACCCCTGTCGTCGCCTGTTTGACCACCTTCGCGAGAGCATCCGGATCGCACTGGACGTCCCGGGTCAGCATGAGGTTCAGCGCGGTGGGTCCGAAGCGGTCGACCAGACGGCGCAGTGCCTCCGCCCGCGGGTCGAAGAAGGGAGCGGCGACAGCTAGAGATGTGACGAGTGTGTTCGGCACAGGGAGCTGCTCGATGACCGGACGTGTCGCCGTCGTCACGAGTACGGGCTGGCCGGGCCCACCTTCCGCAGGCCGGCAGCTGAGAATGTCCGCAACGCGGCCGAGACGTTCCCGGCCGAGGTCCTCCATCCAGACCGCATCGGGTAGCCGCCGTAGCCAGGCAGCGAGATCATGGAATACCTGCGGCACCGTCGGGTCGGCGCTACGCAGCATCGTCCAGACCTCGGCGTTGTGGTGCCAGCCTGATGGGGTGGCATTGCCGGAGCCGATGGCCACCACGGTATCCGCCTCGGAGGCGATCACCACTAGCTTCGGGTGGAAGGCTCCGCCCGCCCGGCAGACCACCGGTAGGGCCAGGTAATCATTCCCGCGGGGCTTCTGTGTGAGTCGGTCGGCGTCGTACAGGATAGTCGTGCGCGCTCGGACGGCCTGCGCCTCCCGCAGGCAGACGTCCTCGAAGAAGGACAGGTCACAGGTGTACGTGAGCACAAGGACCTCTTCGGCGTCGGCCACGGGCCGGCCGCGCAACAGGGCAGGTGGCGCGGCTCCCCGCAGGTCCTCCCACGCCGTCACGAAACCACCTCGGTGGCGTACCGGCCGGGGTGCCAGGTGTCGCCGTCGTGCGCGAGCACACCCAGCTGCTGCATGACGTTGGTGAAGGTGGGCAGCCGTAGGGACACGGCGCCCCGCCCCTCCCGGCCCTCCAGACGCCACCGGTCGCCCACACGACGCAGCCGCGTGGGCAGGCGCAGACCGTACCGGGTCCACTGCATCTTCTGCCGACTCACCGACTCGGCTCGGTGGAACAGCGCGCCGGCGAGGTCGGTGACCGCATCCGCCAGCCGACGGTCGGCCTCGCGGGCCAGCCAGGCGGCGACGTAGCCGGGCCCCAGGTCATCGGGGACCTCACCAGTGAAGGCGTTCCGGGTAACCGGGTCGAGGTGGTCCAGGCGTTTGGCGCCGACGGCGATCAGCCGCAGCATGCCGAGCACCGTCCAGTCATCGCTGTCCCGCGCCTCGTCGTACAGGTCGTGCTCGACCGGCAGCGGGGTGCCGACGTCGTCGACGACCGGAGGGAGACCGTCGATGAGCGCTTCCCGGACGGTTACCTCCGGAAGAGCGCGGACGAACTTGACTGTCGCGTAGTTGAGGGTGCCGGTGCTCGACAGCGGCGACACCAACCGCGCCCAGATCAGCCGCCATGCCCAGACGGACCAGTTGCGCAGCAGCGCTCCACGCCAGACGAGTGCCTGATTGTGCAGGTCTTCGCTCATGAGGTCCGACAACCCTCGTCGGAAGCAGCACCAGCGGTCCATGGACATGTCGACCGATTCACCGTCGACCTGATCCCCGGTGAGTGCCCCCACGAGCAGGGCGGCGCTACGGCGATGGGTGGTAGCAGCACCGGAGTCGTTCGGGCCTGCGAAGTAGGCGTCGCGTACACACGCGCCGTCGGGGGCATCGCCGATGGCGCATACGCACAGGTGGTGAAGGGCGTTGAGGTCCGCCACGGAGAGCGGTGTGTCCCGTTCCGCAAGATTCAGGATCTCGTCGAGGATGGCGAGCTGGTCGGCGTCGGCGGCCGGTCCGGGCTGGGGAATCTGTGCCCCGTCGGTGAGGCCGAGCACCGCTTCGATCCCCGAGTACGTCTGCAGGTAGCCGCCCCGCACCTGGCTGTACGTGTCGGCCACTTGGTCGACGTCGATGGCATGCTGCTGGTGCAGTTGCGGTCTGATCGTGTTCACCCCGTGTACTCCGAAGGGGCCTGCCCGGAGCCGGTGGTCCTCGTCCGCCTCCCCGTGCGCCACGGAGACCGCGCCCAGCACGACTTCCGCGCGGCGGACCAGCGCGTTGAACCGTCCCAGGTTGGTCTTGTCGGTCCAGCCACGCCGCTGTGCCTCGATCGCGAGGCGGGTGTGCAAGGCCAGGTAACGGGCGTGGGGAGTGGTGGTGATGACGCCAGGGATCAGCGCCGCAGCGTGTGTCCCGATCACGGCTTCGACGGCAAGGGGCTGACGGCCGGTGTCCTCAGGCGCGTCCGGCTTGACCGTCCACGCCGGACCCAACATCGCGGTCACCAGCGCTTCGTCACGATCATCGGAGGGTCAAAGAGATCCACCGCGCTACGCAAGCAGACCAGTTGGGCATGGCCAGCGAAGTGACGGATAGCAGACAGAACACAGAGCGCGAGCTTCCGGCATTTCCGGTACCAATGGTGGCTCGGATGGCGCAGGCCAAGGCGGCTGGCCCCTGTCAGACGGTGCTGTCAAAGGTCGGTTCGCGGATCTTTGAGTTTATCTATGCTCTGCGTCTGGTTGACGATCTTTGGGCGAGTGCGCCGCGAACAGCGATCCCTCGATGCCGCAGAGCGTGAATCCCGGTCGTGACCTTCGGACTATGGCGGCGTTAGCCCGGTCATGGGTGATCGAAAGCCGTACCCCAGCGATGTCACCGACGCGCAGTGGGCGTGCCCCTGGCGGATCTTCATCACCAGCGCGTCGATGAACACCACCGGATACACCCGGTCGAGGGGCCGTTGCCGCCAGGCCTCCATGTCGGCCAGGACGCTGTCGGTGACCCTGCTGATCAACTCCCGGGACACGTCGACGTCGTACACGTCCGCCAGGTGCGCGGAGATCTCCCCGGTCGTCAGGCCCTTTGCATACAGCGACAGGATCGCCTCGTTGAACCCGTCCAAGCGGCGAACGTGCTTCGGCACGATTCGCGGCGTGAACGATCCGGCCCGATCCCGCGGTACCTGGATCCGCACCGGGCCGACCTCGGTCTGCACCGTCTTCGCCCCGTGCCCGTTACGGATGTTGGCCCGCCGACCGGTTGTCTCGTCGACACCGGCCTCGTCGAGATGGGCGCCCAGCGCCGCGTCGAGGGCCGATTCGAGCACGGTGCGGGTGATCCCGGCGAGGAGCCCACCCGGCCCGACCAACGAGACTCCGTCGGCCTTGGCCCGCTCGACCAACTGCTGAGCTAACTCCACCTCCGCGGTCGACGGCCGCAGAAGCGGAGAAGCGTGCTTCTTGTCTGCCATGACGTGGTCCTTCCCGGACAGGATCGACGTCCTGTCCAACGGACCACACCCAGGCCAAACACGGAAACTACGCAGTCCCGGCCCGGCTGGCACCGGCGAACCGTTGTAAGGACCTGGCGCACGCTCCCATCCGGTACGACGACGAGACGGGTAGCGGTCGGGCCGGTCAGTACACCGTCAGCCCGTGATCGTGGAACTGGCCACGGACCCGATGCAGCAGCGCCTCATCCGGCGGCGGCGTGTCCGCCAGCGGGAACGGCAGGCCGAGGGCGGCGTACTTCTGAGCGCCCAGTCGGTGAAAGGGCAGCACCTCGACGCGTTCGACGGTGGGCACGTCTGCCGCGACGGACGCGACGGCGTCGACGTTGAACGGGTCGTCGGTGAGGCCGGGCACGAGGACGAAACGGACCCAGATCGGCACGCCACGGTCGGCCAGGCGGTGCGCGAACCGCACGGTCGGCGTCAGCCTCCCGGTGCGGGTCACGGTCCGGTAGACGGCCGGGTCGCCGGACTTGATGTCGAGTAGTACCAGGTCGGTGGCGTCGAGCAGGGCGTCGTCGGCGCGGTCGCCGAGCAGACCGCTGGTGTCCAGGGCGGTGTGCAACCGCAGCTCCTTGCAGCGGCGCAGCACCTCGCGGGTGAAGGCGGGCTGTTGCAGGGGTTCGCCGCCGCTGAGGGTGACGCCGCCGTGGGCGACCTTCAGGAAGCGTTCGTAGCGGCGGATCTCGGTGAGCAGGTCGTCGACGGAGGTGGCCCGGCCGAAACGGCGGTACCGGGTGTCGGGGCTGTGGCAGTAGAGGCAGCGCAGCGGGCAGCCGGCCAGGAACGCGACGAACCGGGTGCCCGGCCCGTCCACTCCGGTGGAGACGTCGAAGGAGTGGAGCGAGCCGGTCACCGGCGCCGTGACGGCGGTCATCACAGCGATCCGTGGAAGGTCCGGGAGATGACGTCGCGCTGCTGGTCGGGGGTGAGCTTGACGAAGTTCACCGCGTACCCGGAAACCCGGACGGTCAACTGCGGGTACTTCTCCGGGTGGGCCATGGCGTCTTCGAGCGTCGCCCGGTTCAGCACGTTGACGTTCATGTGGAAGCCGCCGCTGTCGGTGTAGCCGTCGAGCACTCCGGCGAGGTTGGTGATCCGTTCGTCGCGGGCGTGGCCGAGGCCGTCCGGAGTGACGGTGATGGTCAGCGAGATCCCGTCGCGCGCGCAGCGGTACGGCAGCTTGGCGACCGACAGCGCGGCGGCGACCATGCCGTGCCTGTCGCGGCCGTTCATCGGGTTCGCGCCCGGCGCGAACGGCTCACCCGCGCGCCGTCCGTCAGGCGTGTTGCCGGTGTGCGTGCCGTAGACCACGTTCGAGGTGATGGTGAGGACCGAGAGTGACGGCTCGGCGCCCCGGTAGGTGGGCTGCCGCCGGATCTTGGCCATGAATCGTTCGACCAGATCGACGGCGATCGCGTCGACGCGGTCGTCGTTGTTGCCGAAGGCCGGGAAGTCGCCGTCCACGGCGTAGTCGACGGCCAGACCGTTCTCGTCGCGCAGGACCTTGACGTGGGCGTGCCTGATGGCGCTCAGGCTGTCCACGGCGACCGACAGGCCCGCGACGCCGGTGGCGAGGAAGCGGTGCGCCGGGTAGTCGTGCAGGGCCATCTCGATGCGCTCGTAGGCGTACTTGTCGTGCATGTAGTGGATGACGTTGAGCGCGTCGACGTAGGTCTCGGCCAGCCAGTCCAGAGTCCGGTCGTACGCGGCCAGGACCTCGTCGTAGTCGAGCACGTCGGCGGTGATCGGCTCGGCGAGGAAGACCTGCTCGCCGGTCATCTCGTCGCGGCCGCCGTTGATCGCGTACAGCAGGGCCTTGGCGAGGTTGGCGCGGGCGCCGAAGAACTGCATGTCCTTGCCCACCCGCATGGCGGACACACAGCAGGCGATGGCGGTGTCGTCGCTGTACGCGGGCCGGATCAGGTCGTCGTTCTCGTACTGGATGGCGCTCGTGTCGATCGAGACCTGGGCGCAGAACCGCTTGAACCCCTCGGGCAGCGCCGGCGACCACAGTACGGTCAGGTTCGGCTCCGGGGCCGGACCCAGGTTGTACAGGGTCTGCAGGTAGCGGAAGCTCGTGCGGGTGACCAGCGGTCGGCCGTCGCGGCCGATCCCCCCGAGCGCCTCGGTCACCCAGGTCGGATCGCCGGAGAACAACTGGTCGTACTCGGGCGTGCGCAGGAACCGGATGATCCGCAGCTTGATGACGAAGTCGTCGACCAGCTCCTGCGCCTCCCGCTCGTCGAGCCGGCCCTCGACGATGTCGCGCTGCAGGTAGACATCGACGAACGCGGCGGTCCGACCCAGCGACATCGCCGCGCCGTTCTGCTCCTTGGTGGCCGCCAGGTAGGCGAAGTACAGCCACTGGATCGCCTCGCGGCCCGTGCTCGCCGGGCCCGAGATGTCGCGACCGTACCGGCTGGCCATGAGGCGCAGCTCCTCCAGCGCCCGGATCTGCTCGGCCAGCTCCTCCCGGTCGCGGATCACGTCCTCCGACGACAGCCGGGCGTCGAGCGACGCCTTGACCGTGTGGCGCTCGGCGATCAGGCGGTCCACGCCGTACAGCGCGACGCGCCGGTAGTCGCCGATGATCCGGCCCCTGCCGTACGCGTCCGGCAGCCCGGTGATGATGTGCGAGCGGCGGGCGGCCTTCACGTCGGCCGGGTAGGCGTCGAAGACGCCGTCGTTGTGCGTTTTGCGGTACCGGCTGAAGATCGCTCGCACGGCCGGGTCGAGGGTGAAGCCGTACGCCTTGAGACCGGCCTCCACCATCCGCAGCCCGCCGTTCGGCATGATCGCGCGGCGCAGCGGCGCGCTGGTCTGCAGGCCCACGATGAGCTCGTCGTCCTGGTCGAGGTAACCCGGCTCGTGCGAGGTGATGGTGGACGGGGTGTCGGTGTCCACGTCGTAGACCCCGCGACGGCACTCCTCGACGAACATGTGCCGCAGTTGCCGCCAGATCCGCTCGGTGCGGTGCGTCGGCCCGGCCAGGAACTCCGGCCCGCCGGTGTACGGCTCGATGTTGTCGTGGATGAACGCGCCGACGTCGATCGTCTCGCGCCAGCCGGTGCCGTGGAACCCGCGCCAGGCTTCGTGGGATGTGGTGGCCATGGCCCCTCCTTCGTCTCCTCCAGCCTCGCCGAGTGACAACCCGTGGTTCAGGGCCAGAGGTCCCGGACGGGTCGGGACCGTCCGGGACCTCCAGGGGTGGGCGCGATCTCGTCGGCCCTGTGGGGGGGGTCTACGGCAGCACGGGCCGCTCCGGGCGGCGTACGGGCGGAAGCGGCGCCTCGGTCTCCTCAGCCGGTGGTCGAGGGTCCGTAGTACGCGGCGCGCATCAGTTCCTGCATGTCACCGAGCATCGGCATTCGGGGGTTGGCCGGTGCGCACTGGTCCTCGTACGCGTTGAGTGCCTGCTGCGGCAGCGCCGCGAGGAAGGCGGCCTCGTCCACGCCGGCGGCCGCGAACGAGGGTTCGATGCCAACCTCGTCCCGCAGCCTCTCGACCGCCGTCGCGAGAGCCTCGACCGCTTCGGCGTCGGTCGCTGCGGACAGTCCGAGGGTGCGGGCGATGTCGGCGAAGCGTTGCGGCGCCCGGTAGCTCTCGTACTTGGGCCAGCCGGTGAGTTTGCTCGGCACGGCCCCGTTGTACCGGATGACGTGCGGCAGCAGGATCGCGTTGGTGCGTCCGTGTGCGACGTGGAAGGTCGCGCCCAGGGTGTGCGACATGGCGTGCACGATGCCGAGGAAGGCGCTGCCGAACGCCATACCGGCGATCGTCCCGGCATTGTGCATCTTCTCGCGGGCCCCCGGGTCTGCGGCGCCATGACGTACGGCCCGGGCGAGGTTGCCGAAGACGAGCCGGATGGCGTGCAGGGCCAGGCCGTCGGTGAAGTCGCTGGCGTATACGGACACGTACGACTCGATCGCGTGGGTGAGCGCGTCGAAGCCGCTGTCCGCCGTGACCACCGCCGGCAGGTCGGCGGCCAGCACCGGGTCGACGATCGCCACACTCGGCGTGAGGGCGTAATCGGCGAGCGGGTACTTCTTGCCGGACGCGGTGTCGGTGATGACGGCGAACGGGGTGACCTCGGCCCCGGTACCGGAGGTGGTCGGGATGCAGACGAGCTGGGCCAGCGTGCCGAGGGTGGGGAACTTGAACGCGCGTTTGCGGATGTCGAAGAACTTCTCCCGCAGATCGGCGAAGACCACCTCGGGATGCTCGTAGCGCAGCCACATCACCTTGGCGGCGTCCATCGCCGAACCCCCGCCGAGCGCGATGATGGTGTCCGGCCGGAACGAACGCATCAATTCGGCGCCGCGGTCGACGGTGCGCACGCTGGGCTCCGGCTCGACGTCGTCGATGATCTGCAGGGCCACCTGCGCGCGGCGGCGGTGCAGCACGGACAGCACGCGGTCCACGTACCCCAGCCTGGTCATGGTGTGGTCGGTGACCACCGTGACCCGGTGCACGTCGGGCATGTCGGCGAGGTAACGGATCGCGTTCGGCTCGAAGTAGATCTTCGGTGGCACCTTGAACCACTGCAGATTGTTCGTACGCCGGGCGACCCGCTTGATGTTGATCAGGTCGACGGCGGTGACGTTGTGCGACACCGAGTTGTGCCCGTAGCTGCCGCAGCCCAGCGTCAGCGACGGTAGGAAGGCGTTGTACATGTCGCCGATGCCGCCCTGCGACGCTGGCGCGTGCCAGATGATCCGGACGGCCTTGACCCGGCGACCGTACGCCTCAGCCAGCTCGGCGTCCCGGGTGTGGATCACGGCGCTGTGGCCCAGACCGTCGAGCTCGACCATCTGCTCGGCGTAGGCGAAGGCCCGGTCGTGGCCGGTGGCCGACAGCAGGGCGAGCACCGGGCAGAGCTTCTCCCTGGTCAGCGGCTCGGCCGGGCCGACCCGGTCGACCGGGGCCAGGATGATCGAGGTGTCTGGGGCGACCGGGAAACCGGCGTGTTCGGCGATCCAGGTCGCCGGCTGCCCGACCACGTCCGGGTTGAGTTTTCCGGAGCCGAAGAGCAGCTTCTCCAGCAGCGACTTCTCCTCCGGCGTCGCGACGTGGGCGTGCAGTCGCCGGAACTCGGCGAGGGCAGCGGGCCGGATCGCGTCGTCGATGATGACGGCCTGCTCGGAGGCGCAGATCATGCCGTTGTCGAACGACTTGGACAGCACCACGTCGTTGACCGCGCGGGCCACGTCGGCCGAAGCCTCGAGGTACGCCGGGACGTTGCCGGCGCCGACGCCGAGCGCCGGTTTGCCGGTGGAGTAGGCGGCCCGGACCATGGCGTTGCCGCCGGTCGCCAGGACCACCGAGACACCGGGATGCTGCATCAGGTGGTTCGTCGCGGCCAGCGACGGCTTCTCGATCCACTGGACGCAGTGCGCCGGGGTGCCCGCGGCGACGGCGGCGTCACGGACCGTGCGGGCGGCCTCCTGGCTGCAACGTTGCGCCGCCGGGTGAAAGGCGAAGATCACCGGGTTGCGGGTCTTGAGGGCCAGCAGCGCCTTGAAGATGTTGGTCGAGGTCGGGTTGGTCACCGGCGTCACCGCGGCCACCACCCCGACCGGCTCGGCGATCTGGGTGATCCCCGTGATGTCGTCCTGGGCGATCACCCCGACGGTGCGGATGTCGGCCATGTGGTTGGTGACGTGCTCGCAGGCGAAAATGTTCTTCACCGCCTTGTCCTCGAACACGCCGCGGCCGGTCTCCTCGACCGCCAGCATCGCGAGAGCGGCGTGCCGGCCGAGCGCGGCCACCGACGCCTTCTTCACGATCTCGTCGACCTGTTTCTGGTCGTAGGAGTCGTAGTCGGCCAACGCCTTGAGACCGTTCTCAACCAAGGTCTCGATCATGCTTCCGCCCTCCGTCGATTCGTCCTCTCGAACGTAGGTCTCCGTCGATCGACAGCGGCACGGCCGATGGGCCCGCGTGGACGGGACCAGCGGCCCGCGCCCGCACCGGGCGGCCGTCCGTCCGACGCGGAGTTCGACGAGGCGGACGGCGGGGTGCCTACGGTGCGGTCACGGCGCCGGCTGTGGCGTCGCGGCCGGCCCGCGTTTGGCCCGCTGGATCTGCGCGTAGACGCGGGTCCGCAGTTCGGTGAACCGGGGCAGGGCCCGGGTGGTGAGCTGATCGCGTTCCCGCGGGAGGTCGATCACGAGGTCCTCCTGCACCCGGGTCGGTGAGTTCGACAGGACGAGCACGCGTTGGCCCAGGTACACCGACTCGTCGATGTCGTGCGTCACGAAGACGGTGGAGATCCCGCGGGTCAGGTGCAGCTCGCGTACGAGATCTTCCAGGTCCGCGCGGGTCTGGGCGTCCACCGCGGCGAACGGCTCGTCCATGATCAGCACTTCCGGCTGGTACGCGATGGCGCGGGCGATCGCCACCCGCTGCTGCATCCCGCCGGAGAGCTGCCACGGGTGGCTGCGCGCCGACTGCCCGAGCCCGACCGCGTCGAGGGCGTCGGCGACCGTCCGTTCGCGTTCGGCCCGGGAGAGCTTCTTGTGGCGGAGCGGGAGCTCCACGTTGCCCCTCACCGTCAGCCACGGGTAGAGGCTGCGGCCGTACTCCTGGAAGACCACGGCCATCGCCGGGCTCGGGCCCGTCACCGGCGATCCGTCCATCTCGACGAGGCCGCTGGTGGGTCGCAGCAGCCCGGCCAGGCACTTCAGGAGGGTGGTCTTTCCGCAGCCCGAGGGGCCGACGACGCACACCAGCTCACCGGGGCGCATGGTGAAGCTGAGATCCCCGATCGCCTCGACCTCGCCCCGGCCGGAGGCGTAGACCTTCCGCAGGTGCTCGACCCTCAGCAGGGGGGTCCCGTCAGCCACGGGTGACCTCCTTCATTCCGTGGTACCAGCGCAGGACGCGGCGTTCGACGGCGCCGAAGGCCACGGCGAGGAGGACGCCGATGAGACCGAGCAGGAGGATGCCGCTCCACATCTCGGCGATGAGGTAGTTCCGTTGGAAGTAGGCGATCCGGTAGCCGAGGCCGGCGGACGAGGCGAACATCTCCGAGATGACCATGAGGATCAGGGCCACCGAGAGCGCCTGCCGTACGCCGGTCATGATGCGCGGGCTCGCCGCCGGGAGGATCACCAGCCGCAGCCGGTCCCACCGGGAGATCCGGAACGAGCGCGCCGTGTCCAGCATCACGCTGTCGGTCGCTCGGACGCCTTCGATCGTGTTCAGCAGGATCGGCCAGATCGCGCCGGACACGATGACGACGACCTTCATGGTGTCGGTGATGCCGAGCAGGAGCATCGCGACCGGAATCAGCACGGGTGGCGGTATCGCGCGGAAGAACTCCAGGAGTGGTTCGAGGGTCTCGCGTAGCGGGCGGAGCCTGCCGACGACGACGCCCGCGGCGACGCCGAGGAGGATCGACGCGACGAGGCCGACCAGGAGCCGGTACACGCTGGGCAGGACGTCGTCGACGAACGCCGGGCCGATCCAGGTCTGCCGGAACGCGTCGAGGAGGGCGCGGGGGCCGACGAGGAACCGGTTCGTCGACCGGGTGGACCAGACCGCCCAGAGTCCGATGGTCAGGACGGGCAGCCCGACGGCGAACAGGATGTTCCCGGCGACCCGGACGCCCAGGTCGCGGGGACGGGCCCTTGCCTCCCCCGGGGCGGTCATCGGGCCGCCCCGTCGGCGAGCACCGACTGGTGCCAGGCCAGCGAGCGGCGTTCGACGAAGCGGAACACGACGTTCACCAGCAGGCCGAGGACCCCGGTGACCACGACGAGGCCGTACAGGCCGACGGCGTCCCCGGCGGAGCGGGAGAGCTCGATCATGCGGCCGAGGCCGGGGTTGCCGATCACCATCTCGGCGGTGACGGCCAGGATGAGCGCGACCGCCGCGCCGAGGCGCAGGCCGGTCATCAGGTACGGCAGGGCGGTCGGAAGGACGAGGTACCGCAGACGTTCGCGGCGGGTGAGGCCGAAGCTCCGGGCGGTGTCCCGGGCGACGGCGTCGACGTCGGCGACGCCGTAGATCACCTGCACGAACACCTGCCAGAACGCCGCGTAGACGATGATGACGAGCGCGGCGCGCATCTGCAGGCCGAACATCAGCACGGCGAGGGGGATCAGCGCGACCGACGGCACCGGCCGCAGGAACTCGACGGTCGTGTGCGTCGCGCGGCGCAGGAACGGCACCATCCCGACCATCGTTCCCAGCGTGACCGCCGCGAGCGTCGCCACCGTCAGGCCGATCGCCCACGATGTCATGGTGAGCCGGAGCCGCCGCCAGAACGCCAGGTCGCGGACCTCCTGGGCCAGCCACCCGAACACGTCCGTGGCGTACGGCAGGTAGTGCGGGTCGACCAGTCCCAGGGTCGGTGTCAGTTGCCAGACGACGAGGAACCCCAGCAGGCCCACGGCGCCCAGCAGGATCTTGCGCATCGGCCGGCTACTGCTGCTGGACGAGGCGGGCGAGGTCGGGTCGCCGGTCGAGTACGCGGTACTTCTGGGCGAGCGTCGCGAGTTGCTCCAGGCCGGTCCGGTCGAGCTCCCACCCGAACGCCGGGAGCCGCACGGAGTCCGCTACCGCGTCCGGCAGTTCGAGGTTGTCCTTGATGGCCTGACGCAGGTCGGCTTCGTTGGCCGGATCGTTGGCCCAGGCGAGCGTCTTCTTCATCGCCGACGAGAAGTCCGCGACCAGTGTGGCGTCGGATTCCCTCAGCTTGGTCGACGTGATCGTCGTCAGGGTGGTGAGTCCGGGAATGGTGGCCTGGTACGGGGCGACCACGAGGACGTCACCGCGTCCGCGCAGCTGGGTGATGAACGGCTCGGTCACCCAGGCGGCGTCGATGTTGCCGGCGGCGAGCTGGGCCGGCGCGTCCGGGAAGGCCACCTCGACGAACTTGACCTTGGTGGGGTCGCCGCCGTCCTTCTCGACCGCGGCCATGATCGTGACGTCGCCGGCGGCGCCCAGGCTGTTGACCGACACCGTGCGTCCGGCGAGCTGGGCCGGCCGGGTGATGCCCGACTTCGCCGTCGTCAGGACGGCGTTGATGTCGTCACCGTCGGCGTAGGACGACGCGTAGTTCCCGATGATCACCACTCCGAGGTTCTGCAGGTCGGCGCGGAACGGGCCGAACGGCTGGCCGATGGCGAAGTCGATGTCGCCGTTGATCAGCGCCGGGATGGCCTGGGCGCCGCCCTGTGCGGGCACGACCTCCACGTCGAGCCCCTGCTCCCGGAAGATGCCCGCCTTGATGCCACCCCACAGGGCGGCGGTCTCGCTGATCGGCAGCGCCGCCACGCGGACCTTGCGTAGTTCGCCGCTGTCTCCGGGGGACGGGCCGGTGGCGTCGGAGTCCGTGCAACCGGTCAGGGCGATCGCGACGCTGGCGAGAACAGCGAGGGCGGTGACCTTCTTCATGGACGGGCCCTTCCGTGCGAAGCGCTGGTGCATCCGGAGGAGTGGGGGCCGGCGAGGTGGGGTTGGGCATCCGACCGCGTCGATCAGCGTCATGCAGAGGTGATTGATTGTCAAGAATTCTGATATGACGATCGGCATTGCTGGTCGAGCGCCGCGCTTTGACGTGAATTCTGCTGGGAAACGTCTTGACGCGTGACGATTTTGTGACCAAACTGTGCGGTTGGTGGTGCGGCGGCGGAGGGAGCGACGGCGTGGCGATCGTGATCGTGGGGGCTGGTATCGGTGGCCTCACCACCGCCCTCAGCCTGCACCGGGCCGGCTTCCGGGACATCGCCGTCTACGAGCGCGCCGCCGCGCTGCGCCCGCTCGGCGTCGGGATCAATCTGCTCCCGCACGCTGTTCGAGAGCTGAACGAACTGGGTCTCGGTGAACGCGTGGAAAGGCTGGGCGCCGCGCCCGGCACGCTGGCCTACTACAACCGGAAGGGTCAGCAGATCTGGAGCGAGCCGCGCGGGCTGGACGCCGGATATCGCTGGCCGCAGCTTTCCGTGCACCGCGGCCGGTTCCAGATGGAGCTTCTCGCCGTGGCGCGGGAACGGCTGGGCGTCGACGTCGTACGCACCGGGCACCGGCTCGTCGGTGTCCGGGACGGCGTCGCGCGCTTCGCGACGGCGGCCGGGCAGGTGAGCGTCGCGGGCGACCTGATCGTCGGAGCGGACGGCATCCATTCCGCGCTGCGCCGCCACCACCGGCCCGACGAGGGGGCGCCGCTGTGGAACGGGCTGACGCTGTGGCGGGGGACGGCACGGGCGCCCGGATTCCTGGACGGGCGGACCATGATCATGGCGGGGGACGCGGAACAGAAGTTCGTCGCGTACCCGATCGGCGCGGGCCTGATCAACGTCGTCGCCGAGCGGCGCGGCCCCGGGTTCGCCGGGCCGAACGCGGACTGGAACCGGGCGGTCGACCCCGCGCCGGTCGTCTCGCTCTTCGCGGACTGGCGGTTCCCGTGGCTCGACGTGCCGCAACTGCTCGCCGCCGCCGACGAGATCCTCGAATACCCCATGGTGGACCGCGACCCGATCGACGCGTGGACCCAGGGGAACACGACGCTGCTCGGGGACGCGGCGCACCCGATGTACCCGAACGGTTCCAACGGGGCGTCGCAGGCGATCCTGGACGCGCGTACCCTCGCCTTCCACCTCGCCACCGCGCCGACGGTGCGGCAGGCGCTCGACGGCTACGAGGCGGACCGGCGGCCGGCGACCACCGCGCTCGTGCTGAGCAACCGGCGGCAGGGCCCGGAACAGGTGATGGTGCTCGCCCACGAGCGCGCGCCGGGCGGGTTCGCGCACATCCACGACGTCATCCCGCCGGAGGAGCTCACCGAGATCGCCACCGGGTACAAGAAGGCGGCCGGCTTTCTGCCCGCCGAGCTCAACGAACGGGCCTCCCTGACGCCGACGGTCTTCTCGGGCGTCCTGCCGTGACCGGCCCGGAGGCGACCGGCCCGGAAGCGACCGGGCTGGACGCGGCGCGACTGGCGTCGGTGATCTCACCGCTGCGCCGTACGCTGCTCGCCGCCGCCCGGGCCACCGAGCACCTGCCGGAGATCCCGGACGCGCAGATCGAGATCGTGCGGGCGCTGCCCCGGGGCACGGTGTCCGGTCCCGGCGAGCTCGCCGCACGACTCCGCCTGAGTCGCTCGACGGTCAGCAACCTGCTCACCACGATGGAGGGCAACGGTCTCGTCGAGCGCCGCCGCCGTCCCGGCAACCACCGGCACATCGAGGTCCTCGCCACCCCGAAGGCCCTCGACCTGTTCGACCGTTTCGACCTGGCGAGCGGAGACCTGGTCGCCCGCGCCGCGGCCACCCTGCCGGCGGCGGACCGCGCGGCGCTCGCCGCCGCGGTGCCCGCCCTGGAACGCCTCCGTGACGCCCTCGCGCAGGCCAAG
Organism: Micromonospora sp. WMMD882; assembly: GCF_027497255.1. Taxonomy (NCBI): domain Bacteria; kingdom Bacillati; phylum Actinomycetota; class Actinomycetes; order Micromonosporales; family Micromonosporaceae; genus Micromonospora; species Micromonospora sp. WMMD882. The sequence continues at coordinate 2,003,253 of NZ_CP114903.1, read as the reverse complement.
GACGCGGGCGACGGCCCGGTCGGGCGGGAGCCCGCGCAGACCGAGGACACGCCATGAGTACGCGCGAACCGGGCATCCGCCACGTCGGGTTACGCCCCCGCGGCGTCGACTCGCCGGCCGGGCACCCGTGAGCGCCCCGGCGGTTCCCGGTCTGGAGGCCGCGTTCGAGGTGGAGGCCCGGCTCGGCACGCTGGAGGACCACGGGACGACCCGGACGGGCCACCGCCGAGTGGTGCCTGTCGTCGGCGGCCGGGTCACCGGCCTCTTCGAGGCTGACATCCTTCCTGGCGGCGCCGACTGGCAGGTGGTCCGACCCGACGGCGCGATCGAGATCGACACGCGCTATTCGGCGCGCACCACCGACGGCGGTCACGTCTACATCCGGACGTTCGGGGTCCGCAGCGGCCGCCCGGAGATCCTCGAAGCGTTGCTGCGCGGCGACCCGGTCGACCCCTGCGAGTACTACTTCCGGCTGTGCGTACGACTGGAGACGTCGGTGCCCACGCTGGCCGTCCTGGAGCAGTGCGTCTTCGTGGCGTCGGCGGTACGCGAGGCCGATCGGGTGCGCTACACCGCCTACCGTGTCACGTAGGGCGCGGGAAACCGCTCGGTCGGGCCGGCGTACACCGGGTCACCGGGCCGGGGAACTAAAACCGTCCCCGCCGCGACCAACCCGGAGTGACGACTGACGTTCCTGACGCCGGGATCGCCGGGGTACGCACCCGGGTGGTGCTGGTCATCCTGTTCGACGGGGTGCAGCCGATCGACGTGGCCGGGCCGGTGGACGTGTTCACGTCGGCCGCCCGCTTCGCGGGTGATCCGGGCGCCCCGCCGTACGTCGTCCGGACCGCCTCCCTCGGCGGTGGGGCGGTCCGGGCCGCCGGCGGTCTGCGCCTCGTCCCGGACGGCGACCTGGGCGGCGCCGAGGATCCGGATCTGCTGGTGGTGCCGGGCGGGCCGGGCGTGGGAGACGTCGACGACCGGCTCGTCGCCTGGCTCGCCAGGCGTGCTCCGGGAGTGCCGCGGGTGGTTTCGGTGTGCACCGGGGCGTACCTGCTGGCGAAGGCCGGTCTGCTGGACGGTCGCCGGGCCACCACCCACTGGGAGGCCTGCGGTCACCTGACGGAGATGTTCCCTCGGGTGAGGTTCGACCCGGACGCCATTTTCGTCCGGGACGGGACGATCTCCACGTCGGCGGGGGCGACAGCCGGGGTCGACCTGGCGATGGCGCTGGTCGAGGAGGACTTCGGCCGTGCGGTGGCGCTGGACATCGCCCGGCTGCTGGTGTGCTACCTGCGCCGACCGGGCAATCAGGCCCAGCTCAGCGTCCAGCTCTCGACCCAGATCGCCCGGACCGAACCGCTGCGCGAGGTGCAGTACTGGGCCGCCGCGAACCTGGCGGCCGACCTGTCGGTTCCGGCGATGGCGGAGCGTGCCGGGCTGTCTCCGCGGCAGTTCGCCCGGGCGTTCGGGGAGCAGGTCGGGATGCCACCGGGCCGGTACGTGGACCTGATCAGGCTGGAGGCCGCGCAGCGCATGCTGACCGACACCACGGATGGCGTGCTCGGCATCGCTCACCGTTGCGGATACGGGTCGGCGGAGGCGATGCGTCGGGCATTCATCCGCGAACTGGACATCTCGCCGACCGACTATCGCCGCGCGTGCGCGAAGGAGCTGGTGGTCCCCGGCAGGCCTCGGTCGATGGCAGGTTTGTTGGCCGGTACGTCATAGGCGTGGGGGCGGGCTGCTTCTAGGCTTTCCTGACAAATGGCGAAATAGATGTGTCCACACCAGTTCCAGGATTCCGCACCCGCTGCATGACAGAGATGTGAGCCCCGACGTGCCCCTCGTTCCGGATCGGATTCTCCGTACCACGCTGGCCATCGGCCTCGTCGTCGCGCTCGGCGCCTGCTCGGGGACGACGGCGCCGGACGCCCCGGTCCCACCGGCGGACGGGTCGACCGTCGCCGGTCCTCGGACGACGTATCCGCTGACGATCGACAACTGCGGCCGCCAGGTCACGTTCACCCAGGCGCCCCGCCGGGTCGTGCTGCTCAACGGCGCGTCCGTGGCCGAGGTCGAGTCGATGATCGCGCTCGGTGTCGAGGGATCCATCGTGGCCAACAGCCAGAGCTACGGCGTCTCCGACGACCCGGTGATGGTCGAGCGGATCAGGGCCATCCCGACCGGCGGGTTGAAGCTGAACAAGAACTTCGAGGTCCCCCGTGAGCAGGTGATCGCCCAGTCGCCGGATCTGGTGATCTCGACGTGGGCCGGCGGGTTCGACGACAAGATCGGCTCGATCACCCGTGACGAGCTCGGTACGGCCGGTATCAACAGCTTCGTGTCCCCGTCGAACTGCGCCAACGGCGCGACCTCGCCCCGACCCCAGGACACGGCCGCGTATGCGAAGCGGTCGGTCGAGTCCTCGTTCGAGCTGCTGAGCCAGCTCGGGGTGATCTTCGACGTCCAGGGCAGGGCGGCACAGGTCGTGCAGGAGTCCCGTACGGCGCTGGCCGCCATCCCGTCGCCGGTCGGGGCGCCCAAGCGGGTGCTGGCCGCCTATCCGAGCATGGGGTCGGCGATGGGTCTCAAGGTGCCTGCCGTGTTCGGCGGCGGCATCTTCGACGACATCATCACCCGGGCCGGCGGCGTCAACGCGTTCGGCGGCCTGACCGACCAACAGCTCACCGCCCTCAACGTCGAGGCACTCGCCGCGGCGGACGTGGACGTTCTGGTGATCGGCCTGTATCAGCCGGACGACGACGCCAAGGAGTTCGCGGAGCAGTTGTTCGCGCAGTACCCGCAGTGGCCGGCGTCGAGGACCAGGACCTACACCTCGGTCTCCGACAGCTTCTACCTCGGGCCGCTGAACGCGGTCGCGGTCAGGAAGATCAGCGATGCCGTCCGCGCAGCGAGCTGACCGCGCCCGGCGCAGCCGCCCGCAAGCGGCCCGCGCTCACCTCGTACCCGATGGCGCCGTCCCGCTGTTGATCGTGCTCCTGGCCGTCGCGGTCGTGCTGGCCGCGGCGGTCGCGATCGCCATCGGCACGGTGCCGGTGCCGCTGGCCGACGTGGTCGCGGTGACCTGGGCGCACCTCACGCCGGGAGACACCGAGCGCAGCCTGCTCTACGACCAGATCGTGTGGGATTTCCGCGCTCCCCGAGTGCTCCTGGCGGGGGTCGCCGGCGCGGGCCTCAGCGTCGCCGGAGTGTGTCTGCAGGCGTTGGTGCGCAACCCGCTGGCCGATCCCTACCTGTTGGGCATCTCGGGGGGCGCCTCCGTCGGCGCCGCCCTGGCGCTGGGCTTCGCGCCCGCGGCGACCGCCGGGCTGGGTGTCTCCGGCGCGGCCTTCGCCGGGGCGGTGATCAGCGTCGCCCTGGTCGTGGGGCTGGCGCAGCGGGCCGGCCGGGTCGCGCCGGGGCGGCTGATCCTGGCCGGAGTGGCCGTCGCCTATCTGGGCAACGCCGTCACCAGCTACCTCCAGTTGCAGGCCAACCCGGGCGAACTGCGCGGCATCCTGTTCTGGGTGCTCGGCTCGGTCGCGGCGGCGTCCTGGCCGGACCTGCCCGCGCCGACCGCCGCCCTGGCGGTCTGCCTGCTCTGGCTGCTGGTCGACGGCCGCCGGTTGAACGCGCTGACGATGGGCGAGACGTCGGCCGCCGGGCTGGGCATCGACGTCAACCGGCTGCGCCTCGGGCTGCTCGCGGTGGCGTCGCTGCTGACCGCGACGATCGTCAGCGTCGCCGGCGGAATCGGCTTTGTCGGCCTGCTGGTGCCGCACGCGGTCCGGCTGCTGGTCGGCCCCGACCATCGCCGGGTGATCCCGGTGTCGCTGCTGGTGGGGGCGGTCTTCCTGATCCTTGTCGACCTGTTGTCGCGCACCCTGGACCGGCCGAACGAGATGCCGATCGGCATCTTCACCGCCGTGCTCGGCGCGCCCTTCTTCCTGTGGCTGCTGCGCAGCCGGTCCGGGGCGGTGCGATGAGGGTGTCGGCGACCGGTGTCTCGGTGGCCATCGACGGCACGACCATCCTCGACGACGTCTCGTTCACCGCCGCCGACGGCCGGGTGACCGGCCTGATCGGGCCGAACGGATCCGGCAAGAGCACGCTGCTGCGCTGCCTCTACCGCATCGTCCGGCCACAGCGGGGCGCCGTGCACATCGGCGGGCACGACGTCTGGCAGGTCCCCGCCCGCCGGGCCGGCCAGTTGCGGGCGGTGGTGGCCCAGGACCAGGAGCTCGACAACGAGTACCGCGTCCGCGACGTCGTCGCCATGGGTCGGATCCCGCACCAGCGAATGCTCGAACGGGAGAGCGCGGCCGACCGCGCCATCGTGGACGAGGCGCTGGCCCGCGCCCGCATCGGGTGGGCCGGGGACCGGCGCTTCGTCACGCTGTCCGGCGGCGAGCGCCAGCGTGTCCTGCTCGCCCGCGCGCTCGCCCAGAACGCCCCGGTCCTGCTGCTCGACGAGCCGACCAACCACCTCGACATCGGCGCGCAACTGGAGCTGCTCGAGTTGATCCGCGAACTCGGGCTCACCACCGTCGCCGCCCTGCACGACCTCGACCACGCGATGTCCTACTGCGACGCCGTCGTGCTGCTGCGCCACGGCCGGGTCATCGCGGCCGACGATCCCGTCACCGTGCTCACCCCGGAACGCCTGGCCGACGTCTTCGGCGTACGGGGAGCGATGACCACCCACCCACTCACCGGCCGACCGCACCTGGTGTTCGCGGCCCCACGTTCCGAACGGGAGAGTCCCACATGACCCCGCAGAGCCCGCACCACGAGCCCGTCCCCGACGGCAGGCTCACCGCCCCCCTCGAACCATCTGCGACCGGCGCCATAACCGTGGCTGTCGTCCTGTCGCCCCACGCGGAACTGGTCGACTTCGCCGGCCCGTGGGGAGTGTTCGAGTACGTCCGCCTCGACGACGGGCGCACCCCGTTCGCGCTGACCACGGTGGCGGCCACGACGGACCCGGTCCGGATCTCCGGGGGCATGGTCGTCGTGCCCGGCCACGACGTCGACACCGTTCCCGTGCCGGACATCGTGGTCGTCCCGGCCCTGGACACCGGCAAGCTCGCGCCCGAGGTGCTGGACTGGCTGCGGCGCGTCCATCAGGACACCGCGGTGACCATGTCGGTCTGCAACGGATCGTTCGTGCTCGGCCAGGCGGGCCTCCTCGACGGCCGGACCGCGACGGCCCACCACGGCGCTTACCACGCCCTTCAGGCCATGTTTCCCGCGCTCACCGTCGTTCCCGGGGTCCGCTACGTCGAGGACGGCCGGATCGCCACCGCCGGCGGGCTCACCTCGGGCACCGACCTCGCCCTGCGGATCGTCGAACGCTACTTCGGGCGCGCCGTCGCGCAGCGGACCGCCACCTACCTCGAATACCAGGGCACGGGCTGGATGTACCCCGGCAGCAACGCCGAGTTCGCCGAGCCCGCGCCGGTCACCGCGGAACAGCCGGCGTGTCCGGTCTGCCAGATGCCGGTAACCCCCGACACCCCGATCACCCTCGAACGGGACGGACGTACCTGGCGCTTCTGCGGCGACTGGTGCCAGGAGCAGTTCCGGGCGGCGCCACCACGGTTCGCCATCCCGGAGGTGTCTTGACATGCGGGTCACCATCGTTTCTTGTGCCGGTCTCACGGCGTTCGACGTCCTGCGGGCATCGGGACAGCACTGACCCTGGTCGGTCCGGTCGCGGGTGACGACGTCGCGCATACGGCGCGGCCGGCGGGCCCGCTCACCCCTGCTGCGGCGGTCCCGCGCGGCCTCATCGACCTGCTCATCCAGTTCGTCCCGCGGATCTCGTGATGCGCCTACCCACCTGGCTCGCCCAACACCTCGCCGCCATGCGCGCGCTGCTCGTCTTCACCGTCCTGCTCGGGCTGGCCTACCCACTGGCACTCGTCGCCGTCGGTCGGGTCCCCGGTCTCGCCGACAGGGCCGACGGCTCGCTCGTCGAGGCCGACGGACGGGTCGTCGGCAGCTCCCTGATCGGCCAGTCCTTCGCCGACGCCGACGGCAATCCCGTCCCGCGCTACTTCCAGCCCCGCCCCTCGGCGGCCGGCGACGGGTACGACCCCACCGCCACCGCCGCCAGCAACCTCGGCCCGGAAAGCGCGGTCGACACCATCACCGGCGACGAGGAGACGTCGGCGCAGAGCCTGTTCACCCAGGTCTGCCAGCGCAGCAAGGCCGTCGGCGAACTCGACGGCGTCGACGGGCGCCGCCCGTACTGCGTCACCGACGGGCGCGGACCCCGCCGCGGTGCGGCGCCGCTGACCCGCCTGCCCGGACCGGCTCACCGGCGGCCCCCGGATCAGAGAGGATCTACTGCGTGTCGCGCGGAGAACTTCGCATCTACCTGGGGGCCGCCCCCGGCGTGGGCAAGACCTACGCCATGCTGGAGGAGGCCCACCGGCGGGCCGGGCGCGGCACCGACGTGGTGATCGGCTTCGTCGAGACCCACGGCCGTGAACACACCGCCGCCATGATCGGCGACCTGGAGCAGGTGCCCCGCCGCACGCTGACCTACCGGGGCGTCGGGTTCACCGAGATGGACCTCGACGCCGTGCTCACCCGCCGACCCGAGGTGGTGGTGGTCGACGAGTTGGCGCACACGAACGTGCCCGGCTCCCGCAACGACAAGCGCTGGCGGGACGTGCAGGAGCTGCTCGACGCCGGGATCACCGTGCTGTCCACGGTCAACGTCCAGCACCTCGAATCGATCAACGACGTCGTCGCCCAGATCACCGGCACCACCCAGCGTGAGACGGTGCCCGACGAGATGGTCCGCGCCGCCGAGCAGGTCGAACTCGTCGACATGACCCCGGAGGCGCTGCGCCGGCGGATGGCGCACGGCAACATCTACCGGCCCGACAGGATCGACGCCGCGCTCGGCAACTACTTCCGGGTCGGCAACCTCACCGCCCTGCGCGAACTGGCCCTGCTCTGGCTGGCCGACAAGGTCGACGACCAGCTCGACGCCTACCGCGCCCAGCAGGACATCTCGGCGACCTGGGAGGCCCGGGAACGGGTGGTGGTAGCGCTCACCGGCGGCCCGGAAGGGGAGACACTGATCCGTCGGGCCGCCCGGATCGCCGCCCGCAGCAAGGGCGCCGACCTGCTCGCCGTGCACGTGGCCCGTAGCGACGGCCTGGCCGGCGCCGACCCGGCCCAGCTCGCCCGGCAGCGCGTGCTGGTGGAGAGCCTCGGCGGCACCTACCACCAGGTGCTCGGCACCGACGTACCGGCCGCGCTGCTCGACTTCGCCCGCGGCGTCAACGCCACCCAACTCGTCCTCGGCGCCAGCCGCCGGGGTCGCTTCGCCCAGGTGTTCGCCCGAGGGGTCGGGGTCACCACCACCGCGCTGTCCGGGCAGATCGACGTCCACCTGGTCACCCATGCCGAGGCCGGGCAGGGCCGCCGGGGCGGGGTGCCCGCCGCGCTGTCCCGGCGGCGCCGGCTGGTGGGCTTCGCCCTCGCCGTTCTCGGCATGCCGGCGTCGGCCGCCCTGCTGACGGCGCTGCCCGACCTCACGTTGACCAACGACATCCTGCTCTTCCTCGCCGGCGTGGTCGGGGTCGCGCTGGTCGGCGGCCTGTGGCCGGCGCTGGTCGCCGCGCTCGGGAGCTCCCTGCTGCTGAACTGGTTCTTCACCCCGCCCTTCCACACCCTCACGATCGCCGAGGCGGACAACCTGCTCGCCCTCGGCGTCTTCGTCAGCGTGGCCGTCGCGGTGAGCTGGGTCGTCGACGTGGCCGCCCGGCGTACCCGGGAGGCGGCACGGGCCTCCGCCGACGCGCAGACCCTCGCCACCGTCGCCGGCGGGGTGCTGCGCGGGGAACGGCCGCTGCCGGCGCTGCTGGACCGGCTCCGGGAGACGTTCGGCCTGCGCGCGGTCAGCGTGCTGGAGTTGGCCGCCGAGGCCGAAGGCCGCCCCGCCCGGGCCCGGGAGGAGAGCGCCTGGCAGGTCGTGGCCAGCGTCGGGGACGCGCCACCCGGCAGTCCCAGCGCGGGGGAGACCGCAGTACCCGTGGACGACCGGCTCACCGTCGTGCTGTCCGGTCGCCGACTGGAGGCCGCCGACCGGCGGGTGGTCGAGGCGTTCGCCGCGCAGGCCGCCGTGGCGTTGCGCCAGGAACGCCTCGCCGAGGAAGCCGCCACCGCCCGGCCCCTCGCCGAGGCCGACCGGATGCGCACCGCGCTGCTCGCCGCGGTCAGCCACGACCTGCGTACGCCACTGGCGTCGGCCAAGGCCGCGGTGAGCAGTCTGCGCAGCCACGACGTCGAGTTCGACGCCGACGACCGCGAGGAACTGCTCACCACCGCCGACGAATCCCTGGACCGGCTGGGCAGACTGGTGGCGAACCTGTTGGACATGAGCCGACTGCAGGCCGGCGCGCTCGGTGTAGCCCGGGCGGCGATCGGGCTGGAGGACGCCGTACCGCGGGCCCTGGACGAGCTGGGGTCGGCGGCGGCCGACGTCACCACCGAGATCCCCGCCGACCTGCCGGCCGTCAGCGCCGACCCGGGCCTGCTGGAACGGGTCCTGGTCAACATCGTCGCCAACGCCCTGCGACACAGCCCACCCGGGCAACCGCCGACCATCACCGCGAGCGCCCACGCCGGGCAGGTCGAGCTGCGGGTCGTCGACACCGGTCCCGGTATCCCCGAGGACCAGTGGGAGCACGTCTTCCTGCCGTTCCAGCGCCTCGGCGATCGCGACAACACCATCGGCGTCGGCCTCGGTCTGGCCCTGTCCCGCGGGCTGGCCGAGGCGATGGGCGGCAGCATCACTCCCGAGACCACCCCCGGCGGCGGGCTGACCATGGTGCTGCGACTGCCGGCCGCCGCCCCGACCAGGATGGAGCGGCCGCAGGAATGACCCGGATCCTGGTCGTCGACGACGAACCGCAGATCCTGCGGGCGCTGCGGATCAATCTGCGCGCCCGCGGCTACGACGTCGAGGTCGCCGCCACCGGCACGGCGGCCCTCAGGGCCGCCGCCGGTCATCCGCCGGACCTGGTGGTGCTCGACCTGGGCCTGCCCGACATCGACGGCGTCGACGTCATCCGGGGACTGCGCGGCTGGACGGCCGTGCCGATCATCGTGCTCTCCGGCCGGACCGGTAGCGCGGACAAGGTCGCCGCCCTCGACGCGGGCGCCGACGACTACGTCACCAAGCCCTTCGGCGTCGACGAACTCCTCGCGCGCATCCGCGCGGTGACGCGCCGACTGACCGCCACGGCCGACTCGGTGGGACCAACGGCCGCCACCCACCGGCTCGGCCGGCACACCGTCGACCTTGCCGACCACACCGTCACCAGTGACGACGGCGGCGAGGTCAAGCTCACCCCCACCCAGTGGCGGATGCTCGAGCTGCTGCTCCGCCACCCCGGCAAACTCGTCAGCCAACGCCAGCTCCTGCGCGACGTGTGGGGCCCGGAATACCAGCATGAGACCAACTACCTGCGCCAGTACATGGCTCAGCTACGGCGCAAACTCGAAGACGACCCCGCCCGCCCCCGGCACCTGATCACCGAGCCCGGCATGGGTTACCGCTACCAACCCTGACTCGGTTCCCCCCCTCGCGGCTGCAGGAGCGGAGATCCCCGCGTGAGCTTTCGACCCTGGTGTTGGGCTTCGGTTCGGGTCGACCGTGTCCACGAACGGGGTGGTCAGCCCGTCGAGCGATGGTGGTCGAGATTGTCGCGTAGCGTGTCGGCGAAGCCCTCGGCCGTGGCGAGTTGTTCGCGGAGGGCGGTGACGCGGGTGGTGGCGGCGGTGTGGAACATGTCGAGCCGGTCGAGCAGCCCGGCGCGGGCGGTGCCGGTGGCGGTGTCGAGGGCGTCGAGGACGGTCAGCAGGTCGCGCATCTCGTCGAGGGTGAACCCGAGGGGCTTCATGCGTTTGACGACGGCGAGGCGGTCGAGGTCGGGCTCGGTGTAGAGGCGGAAGCCGCCCTCGCTGCGGGCGGAGGGGACGATCAGGCCGGCGTCCTCGTAGTGGCGGATGGTGCGGATGCTGAGTCCGACGCGTTCGGCGGCTTCGCCGATCTGCATGAGGCGGCCGGTGGCCGGGCCGGAGGTGTGTTGCTCCGGCCCGGTGTCGCGGCTGGTGTTCGCGGCCATCAGTGGCCGACGCCGAGCTGACCGGCGAGGGTGTCGTGGATGCGGGCGCTGGGCTGGTTCAGCTCGATGATCTCGACGGTTTTGCCGCGGGCGGCGTACCTGGTGGTGATGGCGTCGAGGGCGGCGACGGAGGAGGCGTCCCAGACGTGGGCGTGGGTCATGTCGATGATCACGTTCTCGGGGTCGTTCGCGTAGTCGAACTGGCCGACGAGGTCGTTGCTGGAGGCGAAGAACAGCTCGCCGTGCACGGAGTAGATGCGGGTGCCGCCGTCGGGGTCGAGAACGCTGGTGACCTCGACGAGGTGGGCGACCCGCCGGGCGAAGATCACCATGGCGGTGAGGACGCCGACGATGACGCCGATGGCCAGGTTGTGGGTGGCGAGGGTGATCGCGACGGTGGCGAGCATGACGACGGTTTCGCCGTACGGCATGCGCCTGAGGGTGGCGGGGGCGACGGAGTGCCAGTCGAACGTCGACACCGCCACGATGATCATTACGGCGACCAGGGCGGCCATCGGGATGACGGCGACCACGTCGCCGAGCGCGACGACCAGGATCAGCAGGAACACGCCGGCCAGGAACGTGGAGAGCCGGGTACGGGCGCCGGAGGCCTTCACGTTGATCATCGTCTGGCCGATCATGGCGCAGCCGCCCATGCCGCCGAAGAACCCGGTGACGACGTTGGCGACGCCCTGGCCCCAGGACTCGCGGGTCTTGCTGGACGGGGTGTCGGTGATGTCGTCGACGAGCTTGGCGGTCATCAGCGATTCCATCAGCCCGACCAGCGCGATCCCCAGGGCGTAGGGGGCGATCAGGGTGAGGGTGTCCATGGTCCAGGGGATCTGCGGCAGGCCGAGGGTGGGCAGGCTGTTCGGCAGCTCGCCCTGGTCGCCGACGGTGGGCACCGCCACAGCGGCCACGACGGTGATCGCGGTGAGCACGATGATCGCGACCAGCGGCGCAGGCACGGCCCTCGTGAGTCGGGGTAGCCCGACCATGATGCCCAGGGCGACGGCGACGAGCGGGTAGACCAGCCACGGTACGCCGAGCAGGTGCGGAACCTGCGCCGCGAAGATGAGGATCGCGAGGGCGTTGACGAAGCCGACCATGACGCTGCGGGGGATGAACCGCATCAGCTTCGCCACCCCGAGCACCGCCAGCAGGACCTGGATGGCGCCGCCGAGGATCACCGCCGCGATCAGGTGGTCCAGGCCGTGCTCCTTCGCCAGCGGCGCCACCACGAGGGCGATGGCCCCGGTCGCGGCGGAGATCATCGCCGGCCGGCCACCGCAGATCGCGATGGTGACCGCCATGGTGAACGAGGCGAACAGGCCCACCCGCGGGTCGACGCCGGCAAGGATCGAGAAGGAGATCGCCTCCGGGATCAACGCCAGGGCGACGACCAGGCCGGCGAGTACCTCGGTGCGGAACACCTTCGGCGACAGCCAGGACGGACGGGACGGACGCGGCCGGGATGCCGCGGACAGCACAGAAGACATTCAGGCATCTCCACTCGGGGCACGCCCGGACCCGGGCGTGCGGCCTTCCTCGCATCGGGGCGGGCGGTCGAGAACGATCGGCGGGGACCATGAGTGGCCCGCCGCGCGTCGAGGTACCCGGTGAACCTACCCTTTCGTCAGGGGAGAATTGCCCCCCGGTGGTGATCATCACGCCACTCGGCGGTGAGGCGCGGCCGGGACAGTGCCATCCCGCCAGCTTCCGCCTCTGGGCGGGCGTCGGGGCGATCCCCCGCCGCGGAGCCGTACCGTGGCGATCACCAGTGCCAGCGTCCCGCGACGTGCGAAGGCGGCCCGAGCGTGGGACCGTTATGATCGGCCGGATCCGTGGAGCGCCGGGAAGTCTGGTCGGCACCCTTGTCGGTCGTGCCCCGGAGGTCTCCGTGCTGCTGCTCAGCTTCGCTGTCGTCCTGCTCGCCGCCGTGTTGGTGTCGGCGCTGGCCAACCGGACGATCCTGTCGACCGCGGCGCTGTTCCTGATCGCCGGCTTCGCTCTCGGCGAGGGCGTCACCGGGGTGCTGCGTCTGCAGGCGGACTCGCCGATCGTCGCGCAGCTGGCGGAGCTGGCGCTGTTCGCGGTGCTGTTCACCGACGGGATGCGGGTGGGCTGGGTGGACCTGCGCAGCGCATGGCGGCTGCCGGGCCGGGCGTTGGGTTGGGGTCTGCCGCTGACCCTGTTGGTCACCGCCGTGCTGGCGCACTACGTCGCCGGCCTGGACTGGCCCGAGGCGCTGCTGGTCGGGGCGATCCTGGCGCCGACGGACCCGGTGTTCGCGGCGGCGCTGGTCGGCAACGACAAGGTGCCGGCCCGGCTGCGGCACCTGCTCAACGTGGAATCGGGCGTCAACGACGGGCTGGCGTTGCCGTTCGTGGTGGTGCTGCTGGCCGTCGCGGCCGGCTCCGACGATCTGCACCTCGGGGAGTTGGCGACCGAGCTGGCGGTCGGGCTGGCGATCGGGGTGCTCGTGCCCCTGGCCGCGATCACGCTGGAGCGGACCCGGTTCTTCGCCGCGTCGGCGGCGTACGCGCCGTTGAACGGGGTGGCGATCGGGTTGCTGGTGCTGGCGTTGGGGAAGGCCACCCACGGCAACCTGTTCCTGGCCGCGTTCGCCGCCGGCATCACGGTGGCGACCTTCGGGCCGCGCCAGCGTGCCGCGTTCGAGCATTTCGGGGAGAACGTCGCGGAGCTGCTGAAGCTGGCCGCGCTGCTGGTGTTCGGGGCGCTGATCTCACCGGAGTTCCTCGGCGAGATTCCCTGGGCCGGGTGGGTGTTCGCGCTGCTGGCCATCGTGGTGGCCCGGCCGGTCGCCCTGTGGGTGTCGTTCCTGCGCTCCGGGCTGAGCCTGCGCGAGCAGGCTGCGGCGATGTGGTTCGGCCCGAAGGGCTTCGCCTCGGTGGTTTACGGGCTGCTCGTGCTGGAGGCCGGCATCGGCGCCGCGGACGAGGTGTTCCACCTTGTCGCCCTGACCATCGTCATCTCCATCCTGGCCCACTCCTCGACCGACGTGGTCGTGGCCCGGGCGTTCGACGACAGCGCCGAGGTCCCGCACTGGCACGGTGTGCTGCGCCGGATCCGCCGGAACCGCGACGCCCCCGCCGCGGCCGAGGTCGTGCGGGGCGCCCCGGAAGGCGTCGCGGGGCAGCCGACGGTGGCCGGCACGAGCGAGGCGGACGACGACCGGGCCGGCGGGCGGGGACGTGCGGGCACGGTCGGTGACGGCTCCCCCCGGTCGGCCGAGGACCGGAGGTCACCCCGGCACGTCGAACCCGATTGATTCGGGCGCGCCGGTCGGCGTGGGGAGAAGACAGACGTGGACGGCGCGTCCGTGCCGGTCGGCGTGGGAGAGGAGGTGGCCGTGGTCGACGCCTCCGACACGCCGGGGGCCGTCCGGGGGGGGGGGGGGGAACCACGGGTGACGGCGTGGTTGCCTGCTACCCGGCTTAGCTGGAAACAGCTGTCGCGAGGTGTCACAGGGGTGGGCGCGGATCGTCATGGACCTGTCGTATTGCCGGTCGAACAATCGGGGTAGCGCATGGAAGCGCCGACCGAGATGTGAGGAGACGAGCCATGACCCGTCCGTGGTTCTTTCCGGCAGGGCTGCCGTCGTCGGGGCGACACCGGTCGCGTCGGGCATCGGTGGCGCTGGCGGCGATCACCCTGTTTGTCGCCGGCTGCGCCAGCCGTCCCGATCCACCGCCCACGCCGGAGCCGACCTCGACCTTCCGCCTGGGCACGGTCGCCCGGGCGGAGGTGGGCACCCCGCTCACCGTGACCGCGGCGGTCGACCGGGTGATCACGAAGAGCGTCTTCGTGGTACGCGACGTGGATCTCACCGGCGGAACGCTGCTCGTGCTGTCGGCCGAGCCGATCACGGTGGAGCCGCCGCAGTTGGCGACCGTGCGCGGCACCGTGATCGACTTTTCCCGTCGGGAGCTGTCCGACCGCTACCAGCTCGGGTATTCGGAGGCGTACCGGGAATTCGAGGGTGGTCGGGCGCTGGCCGCCGAGGAGGTGACGGTCTGGGAGTAGGGGCGCGGGGGAGTCCCCCCCCGCTCGGGTGGAGCGGCTGGTCACCTGCTTGCCGAAGCGGTGCCCTCCTCCTCGGCAGGACGTCGGGTCACGAGGCGTCCGGCCTCAACGGACACTTCGGCGATCAGTCCGGCCGGAAACGACTTCGTCCTCAATGGCCCTGACCCGGTTGACGGCTGCGCGCCAGCAGGTAGCCGGCGTAGGCGGTCAGCGCCACGGCTGCCAACGCCGCGGACGGACCGATGAGCGCGCGGGCCCGCTCACCGGAGCCCATCACGGCGCCGGAGGAGCGGTCAGCCATCAACGACCAGCGGGACCGCCACGACAGGGCGGACCCGACCGAGAGCGCGGATCCGACGGACAGGACCGAGCCGGCGGAGCCGATGCTGCCGACGGAGGCGATCGAGCCGACGCTGCCGATGGACAACACCGAGCCTCGGGATCCGATGGACAACAACGAGTCGGTGGACCACAACGACAGCCGGGACGAGCCGGTAGAGGTCATGAGCTGATTATGCGGCACTGCTGTCGCTCTCGGGGGGTCTGCTGCTGAGCGACGAGGTTGGCGGTGAGCTCGTGGGGCGGCACCGGACGGCCGAAGTGCCAACCCTGTCCGTTGTCGCAACCGGTCGCCGTCAGACGGTGGGCCTGCTGGGCGGTCTCGATGCCCTCGGCGGTCACGACGAGGCCGAGCTTGTGCCCGAGCGACACGACGGTGCTGAGGAAGTCGTCGTCCCGGTCGGGTCGGCCGTTCCCCGGCCGCCTGGCCGGCTGCGCCGACGACCGGGTCAGGCTGGCGTCGAGTTTGAGACCGTGCAGGGGGAGGGAGCGGAGATTGGCCAGGTTCGCGTAGCCTATGCCGAAGTCGTCGATGACGATCCGGACGCCGAGTTTCATCAGCGCCGCCAGGGTCTCCGTCACCACACCGGTCAGATCGATCACGGCCTGCTCGGTGACTTCCAGTTGGAGCAGGTGCGGCGGCAGACCCGTCCGGTCGAGGATCTGCGCCACCGTGCCGGCCAGGCCCCTCTGGTGGAGTTGGCGCACCGACACGTTCACGCTCACGTACAGGCCGGGTTGGATCCGCTGCCAACGACTGGTCTGCCGGCACGCCTGCTCCAGCAGTTGGCTGCCGAGCGCCACCACGAGGCCGGTGCGTTCGGCGAGCTCGATGAACCGGGCGGCGCTCAGCAGGCCGAGCTGAGGATGCCGCCAGCGGGCCAGGGCCTCCACCCCGGCCAGCCGCCCGGACCGGAGGGACGCGATGGGCTGGTAGGCGGCGGTGAACTCGCCCCGCCGCAGCGCCGCCGGCATGGCCGCCGACAGCCGGTAACGCGCCGCGTCGGCGTCGCTGCGATCCTGGTCGAACCGCCGTAGGGTGGCTTTCCCGTCCGCCTTGGCCCAGTGCAGCGCGATCTCGCTGGCACGCATCAGGGTCGCGGCGGCGCCGTCGGCGACGGCGCCCTCGGCCACCCCCGCGCTGGCGGTCAGGGGCACCTCGGTGCCGTTGACCGAGAACGGGGCGGCGAGCGTGGCGAGCGCCTGATCGGCGATCTTGATGGTGTCCTCGGCGCAGGTGGTGTCGCGGACCAGGATCGCGAACCGGTCGCTGTCCAGCCGCGCCACCAGGTCGATCCGCGGGTCGGTGAGCGCGCCGAGCCGGCCGGCGATGTCGCGGAGCAGCAGGTCACCCACCTGAGGCCCGAGGACGTCGTTGACCGCGGCGAAGTCGTCGACGTCGAGGCAGCAGACGCCGACCCGGTCGGTCGGCGCGCCGGCGGCGGACAGCCGCACCAACTGCTCGGTGAGCAGTGTCAGGTTGGGTAGCCCGGTCAACTGGTCGTGGGTGGCGAGGTGGCGGAACCTGGCCTCGCTGACCCGTAACGCCTCCTCGGCCTGGGCACGGGCGGCCAGCGCGGCCAGCCGGACGGTGTCCTGGGCTCTCAGGCTGCGGTCGTGCGCGGCCGACGCGAAGCCGGCCGCGAGTTCAGCCAGCAGGCCGTTCAGCCGAGCGGTACGGGCGGGGCCGGCGGCGAGGCCCAGATCGCCGAGGAACCGCGAACCGATGACCGCGATCGTCCCACCGAGCGCTTCCGGCGACCCGAAGCCGGCCGCCACCAGATCGGCGCCGATCCGGCGGCCGTTGCCGGACTCGGCCGGTTCGGCGAGGACCGCGGTCACCAGGAGGTCCGTCAGCCCGGTCACGACGCGACGTCGCTGCTCGGCGCTGATCGGCACGTAGTGGGCCCGGTGCAGGGCGGTGGCCCACGCCG
Source organism: Micromonospora sp. WMMD882 (assembly GCF_027497255.1). Taxonomy (NCBI): domain Bacteria; kingdom Bacillati; phylum Actinomycetota; class Actinomycetes; order Micromonosporales; family Micromonosporaceae; genus Micromonospora; species Micromonospora sp. WMMD882. Next base: position 1,986,779 of record NZ_CP114903.1, on the reverse strand, counting down.
TGACGAACTCCTCGACGCCGGGGCGGCGCCGGTCGTCGACTCCGTCGGCGTCGGACCGACCGCTCACCTGCAGCGTCCGACTCCGACGTAGAAACTCATCCGTTCCGGGTGCTCCCCGACGTCGGCCGGTGAATCGGGGCGCCACAGCGGGGACCACACCACGCCGGGTTCCACCAGGTCCAGGCCGGCGAAGAAGTCCTCCACCTGAGCACGGGTACGGGCGGTGACGGGCGTGTTCGTCCGGCCACTGAGCCGGGCGCCCTCGCCCATCTCGTCCGGCCGACTGTCGGTGGTGACGTGGCTGATCGCCACGCAACTGCCCGGAGCCAGCGCCGTCCACAGTCGCCGGATGAGCCCGTACGGGTCGTCGTGGTCGGGTACCGCGTGTACGACCGAGACGAGCAGCAGGCCGACCGGCCGGTCGGGATCCAGCAGCCGGCGGGTCTCCGGGTGAGCCAGGATGGCCTCCGGATGGCGCAGGTCCTCGAGTAGCGCGACCGCGTTCGGCTGGTCGGCGAGAATGTGCGTGCTGTGCGCCACCGCCACCGGATCGATGTCCACATAGACCACCCGGCTGTCCGGATCGACCTGCTGGGCGATCTCGTGCACGTTGCCCACCGTCGGGATGCCGGAGCCGATGTCCAGGAACTGCCGAATCCCCTGATCGAGCATGAACCGCACCGCGCGATGCAGGAACTCGCGGTTCGCCCGCGCGACCAGGCGAAGATCCGGCACCGCCGCCATCGCCTGGCGGGCGAACTCCCGGTCGACCTCGAAGTTGTGCGAGCCGCCGAGCCAGTAGTCGTAGGCCCGTGCGACGCTCGGCCGACTGAGATCAACACCTGGTGGCGCCCACTTCGGCCGTTCCATTTGCGCCCTTCCCTACCACCACAGTGACGTGACCGGGCCACTATAGTCGGCGAACCTCCCGCCGCCGTACCGCATCGGGGTCACGACGCCGGCCCGCAGGTCGACGGCTCGGCGGCGATGCCGTGCCTGCCGGCCCGGGTCGCGGACGGCGCGGTGCCGGGCCGACGTCGGCGGTCGCCCACGGTGACGCGGGGGACCGGTCGGCCCGGGACGCCGCTGCGCCGTCGGACGGGTGGCCGTCGACGGCCGGTGGGACCAACGACGCGATGGCCGACGCGTTCGTCTGGCTCGGGATCGCGGCGCTCGTGGAAGCCGGGCAGCGCCGGATGCGACGCGGGGCTGCGCTAACGGCGTCGTGATCCTCGCATGAACTGGTCGACGGCGGTCGTCACGATCCCGTCGAGCATGTCCGGCGGCACCAGGTTGCCGTTGACGAGCGTGGCGATGCCCTGCAACGTCGCGAACAGCACGATGCCGGCGCGCTGTGAGTCGCCGGGCTCGAGCACGCCCGCTGCCTGGCCCTGCCTGATCAGGCGGTCCAGCAGCCCGAACGGGGCGGCGGCGGCCGCGACGAGCTGTGCGGCGTCCGCCCGGTGCTTGCCGGCGAACATCAGCGCCAGCAGCGCGGCGTCCTCGGTGGCGAAGCGCAGGTAGGCCGCCGCGACAGCGTGCAGGCGCGGCCCGAACTCCTCGCCCGCGGCGTCCTGCGCCGCCCGCAGCTCGGCGTGCAGTCGGGCGAAGCCGGCCTCGGCGAGCGCGTCCAGCAACGCCTGGCGGTCGGGGAAGTGTCGGCGGGGGGCGGCGTGGCTGACGCCGACCTCACGGGCCAGCTCACGCAGCGAGAGCTGCTCCGCGCCGTGTTGGCGCAGGCTGCGCTCGGCGGCGGCGAGCAGCGTCGTCCGAAGGTTTCCGTGGTGGTACGCGGGCACGGGTCCACCCTAGCCGTAAATGTTGTCGTTGACATCTTTGTTTGCGATGCCTACATTGTTTCCCATGACAACATTCACGTCCGCGCAGCTCCCCGACCTGACCGGCCGCACCGTCGTCGTCACCGGAGGAAACAGCGGCATCGGCCGCGCCGCCGCCCGCGCGCTCGCCGGCAGCGGCGCGCGGGTCGTGCTCGCCGTCCGTGATCCCGCCAAGGGGCGGGCCGCCGCCGCGACCATGACCGGCGACGTCGACGTACGGCGGCTCGACCTCGCCGCCCTCGCCTCGGTCCGGGCGTTCGCCGAGAATTTCACCGGGCCGATCGACGTGCTGATCAACAACGCGGGCCTGATGGTCCCGCCGCTCGGCCGCACCGAGGAGGGGTTCGAGCTGCAGATCGGTGTCAACCACCTCGGGCACTTCGCGCTGACGAACCTGCTGCTGCCGCGGATCCGCCAGCGGGTCGTCACCGTCTCCTCCAACGCGCACCGGGCCGGCAGGATCGACTTCGACGACCTCAACTGGACGCGCCGGCCCTACCGGGCGTTCCCCGCGTACGCGCAGTCGAAGCTGGCGAACCTGCTGTTCACCGCGGAGCTGCACCGTCGCCTCACCGGGGCCGGCTCACCGGTCCGGGCGACCGCCGCGCACCCCGGGCTGGCCGCCACCAACCTCCTCGCGCACCTCGACGACGAGCGGTCTCCGCTCCAGCGGCTCCGCGCGGCCGTCACCGACCGCCTCTCGCAGAGCGACGACGACGGCGCGCTGCCCACGCTCTACGCCGCGGTCGCGGACGTCCCCGGCGGCAGCTACGCCGGCCCGGGCGGCCTCCTCCAGGGACGTGGGGCCCCCGAGCTGGTCAGCCGGTCGAGAGCGGCCCGGGACGACGCGCTCGCCCGCCGCCTGTGGGCCCGTTCCGAGGAGCTGACCGGCGTCACGTTCCGGTTGGCCACGTCGCAGGCGACGAACGTCGCGTCGGCCCCGGACGAGACGTGACGCCGACCGCTGGCCCTGGGCGGCGCGATCCGCTCACCGCTGCTTTCGGTCGCTTGTGGGCCAGTAGCTTGCCGGCGATCACCCAGCCGACACCCGCGTTCCCGGGGCCGCTCAGCAGACGCCAGGCTCTCTGCCGACGGCGAACGGAACCCGGACGCTGAGCGCCTCGACAGCGTAGAGATCATCCGCAGTGATGCTGCCACTTGCTTCGGCCCGGTCGCCGCCGCCTGCGAAGGTCTCGAACCACTGTCCGGCGTACGCCCCGGGTGTGCAGTAGGCCCCGAGATGACCAGCGCCTTCACGACGAACAATGTCGACCATCTTGTCAGGCATCGGCAGATGTTACCGAGCACCGGCAAATGTGCCTTCGGGAGTCGGACGACGGGGAAGCGCCGGTGACACCGCCCCGGCCGGTCGCTCAGGCGTCGGGTGGGGCCGGCGTCTGGTCCTGTCGGGGGCCGAGCTGGCTGATCTCGTACCCGTGGGGGTAGCTCCTGGTGGTGATCCCGTCGGCGAACAGCGGCTCGGTTCGTGGCGTCCCGAACCAGCGTTGGAGTCGGGCGCGTGTCCTCAGCGCCGCGTGCAGGCCGGCCCGGACCGGCCAGGCTGGCGTGTCGACGCGCGTGGCGCGTCGCAGTGGCGCGTCGTACATGGCGCTGACCAGGGCGTCGCCCAGGGGGGCGAGGGGCCTGGGGATGCGGGAGAGCATCAGCGTGCGGGTGGCCCGCTCGATGGCGGCCGCGTCGTCGTTGGGTTGCAGGTGGGTGGCGTCGTGGGCGTCGAACCAGGTCTCGAACTCCTCGTACGATCCGGGGATGTCCGTGATGCCCATCCGCCGGCCCAGCTCCCGGTAGAAGACGTGGGTGGCCGCTCGTTCGTGGCAGCAGGGTCGACGCCAGCCGTACCGCCGCAGCCACCGGGTGGGGATGACGACCAGGCAGCCGAGGACGTAGCGGTAGGCGTCGTTGCTGATGTCGTACGGGCGGTGGATCTGGTTGACGCGCCGCAGGGCGTCGCGACCGCGCGGCTGGTCGAACCCGTTGAGCACCATCTCGTACATGAGCAGGCCGGTGTCGTCGATCCGCTGCTGGGTGCGTTCGGTGAGCTCACCGGTGGCGGTGTGCACGGCGGCGATGGCCGGGACGGAGAAGGACCGGTTGAAGGCGAGGTTCAACCCGAGCTTCATGTCCCAGGGGAACTCGTGGCGCAGCATGGTCTGGTAGATGGCCAGGTGGTCGCGCTCGGGGTGCAGGGCGCGGATACGGGTCAGGTTGGCGTAGCGGTTTCTCATCGACGGGCGTCTCCGACCTCGGGTGCGGTCTGGGTGGCGGCGAGCGTCCGGGCCACCACAGGGGAGCGGGCGTAGGCGGCGGTGACCCGGGTCAGCCAGGCGATCTCTCCAGCGTAGCCGCCGTCCGGGCGGTGCCGGTCGTCCGCCGGTTGGGGGGCCGAGGCGACGGCGCCGGCCCGGTGTCGACGCAGCGCGCAGGCCAGGTGCGCCGCCTCGACGTGCGACCACCGCTCGTCCGCGCTCAACCCGGCCTGCTCGGCGAACCGTCCGGCCAACTCGGTCACCGTGACGTCCATGTACGGGCGCAGCGCGAGGCGGCCGTCGCTGATCTCGGCGACCCGGCGGGTCAGGGCGTAGTCGATGTCGCGGACCGCTCCGAGCGGTCGGCGCAGGCTGGTGTCGAGCTCCAGCTCGGGCAGGACGGCCACGAGGTCCCGCCAGAGCGGTTCGAGTCGACGGTAGGAGCGGAAGTCGTCCCAGCGTCGGGTGATCGTGAGGATCGGCCCCCAGGCCGGCATGGTGAGACCGACCATCATGAGCAGGGCGCTGACGGTCACCAGGACCGAGGCGATCTGCCGTTCGCCGACGGGCTGGTACCCGCTGCGGTAGGCGACCAGGTAGACGATCTTGTTGGTGCTGTAGAGCAGGGCGAAGGCCGCGCCGACGGCGGTGAGGCGGAGACCACGGCGCAGCCACGGTCGCCCGCAGATGCGGGCGAAACGCCAGCACAGTCGGGTGATGTCGGTGCAGTAGGCGAAGAAGCCGACCAGCATGAAGATCAGCAGGTACGCGGTGACGACGGGATCCGTCGCGTACTCCACGGTCAGGAGCACGGGGGTGGCGTAGGTGAGGGTGTGGCCGAACAGGCCGACCATGGCGAGGAAGGCGCCGCTGGTGACCCACACCCAGCGTTGGGCGCGGGCGGCTGCTGTCGCCGCCGGCAGCGCGAGGTGGAGCAGCATGATCTCGGCGCTCGCGGCGATCGTCATGGCGCAGCCGTGGGAGACGACCTTGGCCAGGTTGGGTAGCCCGGACGCCTGGTCGATGCCGGTGGCGAGGGGTGGGACGGCGAGGGTGATCCCGGCGGCGAAGGCCCCGAGCGCCACGCAGATCGCGCCGCGGGCCTGGCCGGGCTGCCGGTGGTGCAGCCGCAGCAGGTAACCGAAGGCGAACCAGCCGGCGACCGCGCAGACGGCGTAGAGGATGGTGTCCATTCCGGCTACCAGTCGGGGTGTTCCAGGCAGTGGCGCAGCCGGCCGTACAGCTCGGCCTGACCGCTGTCCAACGGCGAGTCCTGCCGTTCCTCGCGGCCACGGCGGGCCCGTCTGAGCAGCAGCGAGCCGATCATCTCCGCTTCGCGTTCCTCGGCGGCCGCGTAGTTGCTGCGGCCGAGGCTGCGCCGGACCAGTTGCGGGTCGAGGTCGGGCAGCAGCAGTCGGGAGGCGTTCTCGTCCAGTATCTCGGTGGCCTGGTGGCCGGCGATGAGGTGGCCCAGCTCGTGACCGATGATCAGCAGTTGGTGCAGGGGGGAGGTGTCCTGCTCGAAGAAGATGGCGTCGAACTCGCCGGTCGGTACGAACATCCCGCACACGGAGTGCGTGGTGAGCGTGATCGGCACCAGGTGGATGGGCCGGCCACGCCGTTCGCCGAGCACGTCACACAGCTTCCGGATCTCGAACGGCTCCGGTACCTCGAGCTCGGCGACGATCTGCTCGCAGTGCTTGCGTAGGCGGTGCAACTTCACGTCAACGGTCCCTCGCTCGTCGGCGTACTGCCATCGGAGGATCTGCACAGTCAACTGCGCCGGTCGGCCACGGCGCCTTCGGCCACGGCGCCTTCGGCTACGGCGCCTTCGGCTACGGCGCCTTCGGCCACGGCGCCTTCGGCCACGGCGCCTTCGGCCACGGCGCCTTCGGCCACGGCGCCTTCGGCCACGGCCCGTAACCGGGCCACCATCTGCTCGATGAGCCGGGTGTCGCCTGCGGAGAGTCCGTTGTCGGCGAGCACCTGGCGCAGCGCCACCTGCTTGACGTCCATCCGACGCAGCTCGCTGAGCAGCGTGATCTGCTCCTGGATCCGTTGTGCGGCCGAGTCGTCCACGAAGTAGCCGGAGTTCACCCCGAACGCGGAGGCCAGCGCGCGCACGTGTGAGGTGCGCGGATCGCTGGCCACGCCGCGGCGCAGCTCTCCGATGTAGGCGGCGCTGATCGTGACGCCGGTCCGGGTCGCCGTGGCGTTGATCTTGTCGGCGATCTCCTTGTTGGTGTATCTGCGGCCGGGCTCGTCGGAGTCGCCGAGCTCCTCGGAGGTTGGCCGGATCTTGTCGAACAGGTACTCCAGCCTGGCGGCCAGCGTGTCAAGTGGCGGAAGCTCCCGCTCGGTGTGCCGATCGTCGACCATGACTCCTCACCCTCCAGCGACTAAACGACAGTGTCGCAGATGCGGGTGGCAGCAAAACACATGTTGACACCTGTACGGAACGTGAGCGTATGCTCGCCCTGTTCGGAAACAGGTGTTGAGTCCCGGCGAAGAACTCTCAACAGTTGTTTCGTGAGCAGTGGCCGGGCCAGGCCACGGGGAGTCGTCGGCGAGCGGGACCGCCCTCAGGGGGGCACGGCGAGGGGAGGTCCCGCGGTCTTCGCCGGCGCGGTTGTCAGGAGGGGAATGCCGATGTCGGCGACCTCACCCGGCCGCCGCTGATGGAGGGGATGGCTGGGCCGCCCGATCGGGGAGTCGATCCCGACCGTGCGGCCCAGCCACAGCGGCCCTCGGCACCCGGACCACCGGGTCGATCGACCCGTCGGACAGTCATCGCTCATCCGGTGTCCCACCCGTACGAGCGCCTGAGGCCACCTCGCGGCCGTGGAACGCTCGTCAGCGGCCCAACATCCGCATCTGTTCCTCGGTGTGGTGCTCACCGGCGGCCGGTGGGAGGTCGTCGAGCTTGGCGATCTGCTCGGAGCTCAGCTCGATGCCGTCGGCGGCGGCGTTCTCCTCGACCCGGATGACCCGCCTGGTACCGGGGATCGGGGCGATGCCGTCGCCTTTGGCCAGCAGCCAGGCCAGCGCCACCTGGGCGGGCGCGGCGCTTTCCGCATGTCGTCGAGGCCGATGATCTGGACACGCTGCGCTGCGGCCCGGCCGAGGTCGTCGCACTGCCTTTCCTCGGCGAGCACGGCGACCTGCGGATCCGCAGCAAGACCGGCCACCGGTCAGCCGCCCGTGGTGGTGCGCAACGATTCGGACTGGTCGCGGATAAGCATCGAGGAGTTCGACGCGATCGTCGTGTCGCCGGGGCCGGGCAACCCCGAGCGGTCCCGGGATTTCGGCATCAGCCGCCAGGCGATCCTGGACAGCGACCTTCCCGTACTCGTGTCTGTCTCGGTCACCAGGGCATCGCCCAGATGTTCGGCGGCACCGTCGGTCTGGCTCCCAGCCCGATGCACGGACGGATATCGCAGGTGCGACACACCGGGGTCGACGTGTTCAAAGGGCTACCCTCCCCGTTCGACGCGGTCCGCTACCACTCGTTGGCCGCCAGCGACCTGCCCGACGAGCTCGAGGCCATCGCCTGGAGTGACGACGGAGTCGTGATGGGCCTGCGGCACCGCGAGAAGCCCCTGTGGGGGGCCCAGTTCCATCCGGAGTCCGTGGGCAGCGATTTCGGCCGGGAACTGCTGGCGAACTTTCGTGACCTCGCGCTGTCGACCGGCCGGACCCGACAGGAGCCGCCACCCTACGAGACGCACGGGCCGAGATCACGTCCTTCACCCGGATCCTCCAGTCCAACCACCGGTGGCCGGCCGGCCTGCACCTGGAGCTGACGCCGGATCCGGTGACCGAGTGCGTCTCTTCACGTGACATCGAGCCGCAGTTCACCGACTACCGGTCCACGTGCGACCCGCGGCTCAATCCGGAGCAGTCGGTGGGTATCGTCGCCCACTTCCTCACGTTGCTGTAGCGGGCCGACGGCTCTCCCCCGGGCCGGGGAGAGCCGTCGGCCCGGGGGAGACCGACGATCAGCTACCGCCGGTCAGGGATGAACCTCCTGGAGCTCCACCTGGCTGCGCGCGGCGCTGGGACCGAACGCCCGGGCCACGCCCGCGATCACCAGGGCGGCGGCCACCAGCGCGGCGCTGACCAGCAACGGTGAGCGGTAGCCGAGGCCCGCGCTGAGGACCACGGTGCCGATTGCCGGGCCGGCCGCGGCGCCGACGTTCATCGCCGCGGTGGCGAACCCGCCGGAGAGCCTCGGCGCGTCCGAGGCCAGGTAGAGAACCTGTGAGATCAGCGTGGAGCCGACGGCGAACGAGAGGACGCCCTGTACGAAGACGAAGACGAGGGCGGTGGCCGGGTTGGCGGCGGTGAGGGCGAACAGGAGCCAACCTGCCAGCAGCGCCAGCCCGCCGAACGTCACCACCTGGAGGGGACGCTTGTCCGCCAGCCTGCCACCGATATTGACACCGATGAACGATCCGATGCCGAAAACTGCCAGGATGCCCGGCAGCCAGGCGCTGTCCAGGCCGGTCACCTCGGTCATCACCGGCGCCAGATACGTGAACGAGCAGAAGGTCGCGCCGTTGACGCACGCCCCCAGCAGCAGCGTCACGATCAGGTGGACTGCGTAGCGTCCGCAGCTCGTGCCGGGCCGTCGGGGCGTCCGGGTCGACGGGAGTGGGCGGGACGGACCGCAGAATGGCGAAGATGGCGGGCGCGGAGATGGCGGCCACCCCCCAGAACGCCGCGCGCCACCCCCAGACCTCACCGAGTACCGCGCCGAGCGGAACGCCCGCGACGCAGGCCAGGGTAACGCCGCTGAGCAGGACCGAGGTGGCCCGGCCCTTGGCCTGCGGGCCGGCCATGCTCGCTGCGGTCGCGAGCCCCACAGCCAGGAAGCCGGCCATGGCCAGCGCGGCGACCACCCGGGTGACCAGCAGTACTTCGAAGCTGGAGGTGACCGCGCCGACCACGTGTGCCAGAAGGAAGGTGACGAGGAACGTCAGCAGTGCCCGGCGGCGGGGCCAGCGCATGCTCAGCATCGCGACCAGCGGCGCGCCGACGATCATACCGACGGCAAAGGCTGAGGTCAGTATGCCTACGGTGGGAATGGACACGCCAATATCGGCGGCGATGTCCTGCACCAGACCAGAGAGCATGAATTCTGATGTCCCCTGGGCGAACACGGCCAGCCCGAGAATGTAGATGGCGAAAGGCATCGAGAAGCTCCAACTGAATTGGACACGAAGGGAGACGCGACACCACACGAGAGGGGTCGCGCTCAGAAGTACCGAAAGGACGGGAAAAATCCAACGATGCGGTGATCGACGGCGGACAACACGACACCCTGCTCAGCTCAGGAGCAATAGGGTCGTCACGCAACTGTGCGATCAGCCACCGGATACCGGTGGCTAGCTTCTCTCCGCCTCAGGACTGGACACGTCTCACAACATAGCAACGCCGGGGTCGACTTGTCTAACGCTTGCGGCCGCAATCGAGAGCTATCGGCGCGTGCCGGTTGAGCGTGGCGGACAACGGGTCCGCCGCTGGCGGGAGGGGTGCGGTAGGACCTCGCTCCTTCTCCGCAGGATCACCGTCTCGTACGTTGTGACCGGTCAGGTCCCGCCGTCCGTCGAAGCCCCCCTCGAAGAACACCTGATCCGGCCGCTCCACGACGTGGCCACCTGACCCTCCCAGATCAACAGGCGGCAGTGACCCCTCCACCTGGTCATGTCGTCACGAAGGAGAAGAGGTTCCATGACCTCCCACCAGACCGCGACGACGATGTTCGCCTTGGCGCTGATCCTGGCGAGCGCCCACCTCCTCGGTATGTTGGCGAAGCGGTGCGGGCAGCCAGCCGTGATCGGTGAGATCCTCGCCGGGATCCTGCTCGGTCCATCCCTGTTCAACGGTGCCGTCGCCGGAACCCTTCTCCCACTGGACGTGCGACCGCATCTGGTCACCCTCGGAAACCTCGGCGTCGCGTTGTTCATGTTCGTCGTGGGCCTCGAGTTCGATCACCGACTGCTACGCGGGAACCGACGTGCGGCGGCCGGGGTGTCGATCGGGTCGATCGTGTTCGCCTTCAGTCTCGGCTGTCTGCTCGCGTTGCGCCTGTGGCACGACCACGGGGTCGCCGACCGCTTGGGATTCGTGCTGTTCATGGGTGCGGCGATGTCGATAACTGCGTTCCCGGTGCTGGCCCGGATCCTCACCGACCGGGGCATCCAGCACACCAGGATCGGCGCTCTGGCCATGGCCAGAGCGGCGATCGGTGACGTGGTGGCCTGGGTCCTGCTGGCCGCCATCGTGACGCTCACCAGCGGCCAGCGCTCCTGGCAGGTGCTGCTGGCGGTGCCCTATGTCCTGCTGATGCTGTGCGTGGTACGGCCGCTGCTGGGCAGGATCGTCATGGCCCCGGCCCGAGGCGGGCGCGAGCTCACCCTCGGGCTGCTTGTCATGCTGATGGTGCTGTTGCTTCTCTCCGGCGGAGTCAGTGAGTGGTTCGGACTGCACTTCATCTTCGGCGCGTTCTTCGCCGGTGTGATCATGCCGCGACATGGCAGCGAGCGGCTGCGCGCGCAGATCAGCGACCGGGTCGGCACGGTTACCTGGATTCTGTTGCCGGCGTACTTCGCGGTGGCCGGGCTCAACGTTGACCTGGCCGCGGTGAGCGGCGACGGGCTCGGTGAGTTGGCGTTGATCCTTCTCGTGGCGATCGGCGGCAAGTTCGTCGGCGCCTACGCCGGCGCGCGGCTAGGCGGACAGTCCGGGCGGACGGCCACGACGATGGGGGTCCTCATGAACACCCGTGGCCTCACCGAGCTGATCATCCTGGGCGTAGGTCTGCAACTGCAACTGCTGGACCGTGAGCTGTACTCCCTGATGGTCGTGATGGCCGTGGTGACCACAGCCATGACCGCGCCGCTGTTGCGGTGGTCCTACCCACGGCAGTTGGCCGACGCGGACCTGCTGAGACTTTCCGACGAGTGGGGGGAGGCGGCGCGAACCGCGCCAAGCCGGCCGGTGGTTGCCCGGTCATCGGAAAAGTGAGGCTACGGCCCTTCCTCGTCAACGTTGCCGTCGGCTGCCGATGTCCGGGGCGCGCCGAGCTTGGACGGGCCGTGTAAGCGGGGCGGGTACGACCTTCGGTGGTCGGGAGACAGCAGCTCCCGACCGCCTCAGCTGAGGATGGCGGCTGCCGTGGTCACCCGCTGGTCCGATCGGATCAGCCAACGGGACGCCCTCAGCCGGCCACCGACTCTTCGCGTCGGCGTAGCTGTTGAGCCATCCCGATGAGGTCCTCCGCGCAGGCGGAGAGTATGTCCGCCACCGCGTTCCTGCCGTGCGACGGGATGGCGGGGGCGAGGCGTTTCCATTCCTCGGTGCTGTGCAGCTGCGTACGCAACTGGTGCAGGACACGTCGTCCGCTCTCACTGAGCCGGATGGAGGGATCTCTACGCAGACCATCGAAGATCGTGATGCGATGTGCGAGATCAGGGACGCCCCCCGGGTCCGTGCGGTCCGCGCCGGCCCCGACGAGGGCGCTGCCGGCCGGATCCCCCTTGCGGGTCCTGTCGGGGATCGGCCCCAGGCCGCTGGCCAGCCGTTGTCGAACATCGCGCGCGGTGCCCACGGAGATCCCGGCCTGTCGAGCGATGTCCCGCAGTGAGGCCGCCGGATTCTGCCTGATCACCTCTGCGGCCGCGAAGCGCCCAGCGGTGGTGCTCGGCGGGCGAACCCGGCCGTCACGACCGATGCGCGCCAGCGACTCGGAACCCGCTACGGCTGAACGTCGTCGTAGTTCACCCACGCTCCTGGCGTTCAGACCGGTCATCTCCGCGATGCTCCGGTCGGACCAGTCCGGGTGGGACCTGAGGATCCGTAGGGTGGCTCGTCTCCTTTCCTCACGGGACAGAGGCAGACCGTGCCGCATGTTCGATTCGACCGCGAGCAGGAAGGCTGTCTGCTCGTCCCCGTCGAACCACTGCGCGGCGATGGTGTGCCGCCCGCGCAGCATCGTGGCCCGCAACCGGTGCATACCGTCCACCACACGCATGGTCGGCCGGTGCACCAGGATCGGTGGGAACTCGACCTCGCTCTCGGCCAGCGCACTCACATGCTCGGGGTCGATTTCGAATCGTGGCGAGTCTGCGGGAAGCAGGGAGCGCAACTCGACAAGAACTGGTGCCTGCCCGGAATGTGCGCCTTCCGGCATGAATCCCTCCAGGGGTGGGGGTGGTGGGAGCGGGTTGGGCGGGTGGCGCTCTGGTGGGGTGCCCAGCCGCCGGGCCGTGCCAGGTGGGACGACCTGGCTGACCGGTGGGGTGCACGGTGGCGTCGAGCCCGTGGACCACGAAGGGCTGCGCCCTCTGCTGCTGGATCTACCGGCTCGGTCCGGAAGCCCGGGCCCTTGGCCTCAGCTGTGCTCCGCCGGCGAGCCGCCGAACCCGCGCCCGGGGTCGAGTCGCCGCGGAAGGTCGCAGGTTCCGCCGCGCACGCTGACGGCAGTTCCACGATGGCGGCGGCTGCTTCCGCTGGCATCGAGCCGGCTCGCACTGCCGGGTCTGCGTGCAACTTGCTGAACCATGCGAATGCGATCCTTCCGGGAAGCGAACAGTTCGGCTGCGGCGACGTGCAATCCGAAAAATGACAATACCTAGTGCTCGATGCGGTGTCAATCGACCATCGACATTTGCTGATGATCGCTAATCTCTGGATTTCTGATCATGTTGTCGCTGTCGGCACGATTGTTCCCACCGTATTTTGATCGCTTTCGTGAAGGCTGGCGGCCGTAGCGTTCATGAATGTGGGAATGCCCTCTGGTCTGCGCTGGCGAGACTGCCCGAGGGTCACTTCGTTCCGCCCCTGAGGGCATCTTCCAGACGCACGATACCGGCTGCTGTCCGAAGGGAGCTACCCCCGCTTTCATGGAGCTACCTGGCCAAGGTCTATGACTGTGGCGGAAGTGATCCATGGCGGCTTGAAGAAGTACCTCGATGAGCTGCGTGAACGTGCGGTGCGTTTGTATCGGGCGTCGGACCCGAGGCCCGTGATCCGCCAGCTGGCGTGGCGACCCGGGTGCGCCCCGGAGATCTGCCGGAGCTCGCGGAGAGGCGCACGTGGCGGGCGCGGGCGGTGCCGGGTGCGCGCCGTGGGTCGTCGACCGTTCGTCTGCGTCTCGACTGCGGTGCCTGGTCCCGCGACGCCCGCGACAGCCTGACCCACCGCTCGCGTTTCTGAGTCCGGCGCGTCTCGTGGTCAGGCGATGGTGATGACGACCTTGCCGCGGGCGTGGCCCCGCTCCACGTGGCGTACGGCCTCGGCGGCGTCTGCCAGCGGGTAGGTCCGGTCGACGACCGGGGTGAGCGTGCCGGCGTCGACGAGGGCGGTGACGGCGCGCAGGTCCTCCTGGGCGGGGCCGGCGGGGGTGGCCGGCAGGAGCACGCGGAGGCGCTGCCGGGCGAACCGGTCGGTCGCGGCCACCCGCAGCATCGCGGTGACCGCCCCGAACACGCGGCCGGGCGTGCCACCGCCGTTGGCGACCAGGGTGCCGGTCGGGGTGAGCGCCCGGCGTAGCCGGCCCAATGGGTGGTTGCCCACGTTGTCCAGGATCAGGTCGTAGCGTCCACGGTGGTCGGTGAAGTCGTCGCGGGCGTAGTCGACGACGTGCCGGGCGCCGAGGGAGCGCACCAGGTCGGCGTTGCGGGCGCTGCACACGCCGGTGACGTCCGCGCCGAGGGCGGCGGCGAGCTGTACGGCGAAGGTGCCGATGCCGCCGCCGGCGCCGTTGACCAGGATCCGCTGCCCGGCCTGCGCCCGGCCGACGGTCCGGATGCCGCGCAGGGCGGTCACCGCGGCCATCGGCACGGCGGCGGCCTGGACGGCGGTGAGGGTGGCGGGCCGGGGCACGAGCAGGTCGGCGGTGGTGCGCGCGTACTCGGCGAAGGATCCCGGGCAGAAACCGAGCACCTCGTCGCCGGGTCGCAGGCCCCGCACGTCGGCGCCGACGGCTTCGACCTGGCCGGCCGCGTCGATACCGGCGATCCGGGACTTCGGCCGGGTCAGGCCGACGCCGCCGCCGAGCCGGGCGACGTACGGGTCGCCGCGCAGCATGTGCCAGTCGTACGGGTTGACCGCGGCGGCGCGGACCCGGACGAGCACCTGGTCACCGCCGGTGATCCGGGGCGGGTCGGTGTCGGTCGGCCGGAGGACGTCCGGCGGGCCGAAGCGTTCCTGGACGATCGCCTTCATGGGGGCCTCCTGACCCGCGACAGGTGTACGGCGTACACCTCCTGCTGTCCACAGTGAGGTGTACGCCGTACACCTGTCAAGAGGGGTGGGTCAGGCCGCGTGCCGGAGCCGGTCGAGGCCGTCCAGCGTGAGATCCAGGGCGAACTCGAACTCGAACTGGTCGTCGCAGCCCGGACCGACCACCGACGCCTGGTCGTGGGCGACCGCCATGGCCAGCTCGGTGAGGTGGGGGAAGCGGGCGGCCATCTCCTCCGGCGGCAGCGCGTCCGGCTCGGGCGCCCGGTCGGCGCCCTCCGCGAACAGTTCCTGGGAGAAGCCGAGCAGGCGGCTGCCCATCACGTGCATCGCGTGGTGGGTCAGGTCGACCGGGAAGCCGCCGGCCCGGAAGATCCCGATCATCGAGTCGAGGTACGCCAGCATGACCGGGGTCGGGTGGGCCCGCGCCTTGGCCCGCGTCTCGATGACCGCCGGCGCCCACGGGTGGCGCAACAGCATGCGGCGGGCCGACAGCACGCGCCGGCGGACGGCGGTCTGCCAGTCGACCCCGTCCGCCGGTGGGTCGATTTCGCCGACGAGCACGTCGATCATGCCGTCCAGCAGCTCGTTCTTGTTGGCCACGTGCTTGTACAGGGCCATCGGCACGACCCCGAGCGCCTGCGCGATCCGGCGCATGCTCAACGCGTCCACGCCGCCGGCGTCGGCCAGCGCGACGGCGGTGTCCAGCACGCGTCCGCGGGTCAGCGGGGCACGGGGGCGCGCGGCGGGGTCGGCCGGCGGGGACGTCTGCACCGGGTGGCCGGTCGTCAGGAGGCCTGCCGTACGGGCATGTCGGCCAGCCAGGCGTCGGCCAGCTCGCCGAGGGGGACGTCGAGGGCCCGGCTGAGGCGGACCACGGTGCCGAACGCGGGCGCGGGCAGGCGACCCGCCTCGATCTTGCGCAGCGTCTCGGGGGAGATGCCGGCCGCCACGGCCACCTCGACGAGGCTGCGGCCGGCCCGCGCGGCCCGGAGGGCGACGCCGAGCCGCTGGCCGGCGGCGATCTGTGCGGCGGTGAGCGGTTGGCGAACCATGCCAGCAGGATATCCCTCCGGAGGACCCCGACCCGACGTGGTATAAAAATACCGCATCCAGAAGGGGAGGCTGCCATGATCGAGCTCAAGTCCGCCGAGGAGATCGCCCGGATGGCGGTGACCGGCCGGTTCGTCGGTGAGCTGCTCGCCGAGCTGGGCGAGGTCGCCGAGGTCGGCGTCAACCTGATGGACATCGAACACCACGCCCGCCGCCGGATCCGCGAACGCGGCGCCGAGTCGTGCTACTGGGACTACGCCCCGTCGTTCGGTCGGGGCCCGTTCCGCAACGTGCTGTGCCTGTCGGTCAACGACGCGGTGCTGCACGGCCTGCCGCACGACTACCTGCTGCGCGACGGCGACCTGCTCAGCATCGACATGGCGGTCGGCATCGACGGGTGGGTCGCCGACTCCGCGATCTCCGTGGTCGTCGGCGCCGCCGACCCCGCCGACCTGCGGCTGATCGAGGCCACCGAGGTCGCGCTGGCGGCCGGCGTCGCCGCCGCCCGGCCCGGGGGTCGCCTCGGCGACGTCTCCGCCGCGATCGGCGAGGTGGCCCGCTCCTACGGCTACCGCGTCAACGGCGAGTTCGGCGGGCACGGCATCGGCCGTACCATGCACGAGGCCCCCCACGTGGCCAACGACGGCCGTGCCGGGCGCGGCATGCGACTCAGCCCCGGCCTCACCATCGCCATCGAGCCCTGGTTCTGCCGCTCCACCGACCGGATCAGGTTCGACGCCGACGGCTGGACGATCCGCTCCGCCGACGGCTCCCGCACCGCCCACTCCGAGCACACCGTCGCCGTCACGGCGTCCGGCCCGCAGGTGCTCACCCTCCGCCCCGGGTCCGGCGCCACCCCGGCCGAGCCCACCGGCAGGCCCGCTACGGCCTCCTGACCCGGGCGGCGCGAGCCGGCGGAGGCCCGGTCGGCGGTGGCAACGCCGGGGCCGGTACCGGCGGGGTCGGTGTGGACGGGGCAGCGGCGGCGCGACCGCGGACGCCGGGAAGGTCGGCGGGAACCACGCGGACGGCTTCAGCGACTACCAGTCCGGGTGCCGTCCGATCACCCGCTGTCCCGCCCGCCGTCACTCAGGAGAACCGGTGCCGCGACCACGCCTGCTCGTTGCCGCCCTTGCCATGTCGATCGCGTTGACCAGCGCCTGCGGCTCCACCGTCGACACCTCCGGGCCGTCCGACACGCTGCGCGTCGGGCTGAGCGACGAGACCGGCGCGTTGGACCCGCACGCGTTCACCGGCAACTTCCTGCTGCTCGACGCGATCTACGAGCCGCTCGTCGAGTACGGCGCGGAGGGGCGGCTGGAGCCCGGCCTGGCCCAGTCGTGGACCGTGGCCCCCGACGGCCGGCAGGTCACCTTCGACCTGCGCGACGGGGTCCGGTTCACCGACGGGACGCCGCTGGACGCCGCCGCGGTGAAGTGGAACTTCGAACGGTGGGTGGGCAACAAACGGTTCGCGTTCTTCCGGGCCTCCCAGGTCATCACGTCGGTGCAGGCCCCGGATCCGGACACCGTGGTGCTCACCCTCGCCGAGCCGTACGAGCCGCTGCTCCAGGAGATGTCGATCGTCCGGCCGGTCCGGCTGCTCAGCCCCCGGTCGGTGGCCGCCGACGGCGCGTTCGCGCGGCCGGTGGGCACCGGGCCGTGGAAGTACGTCTCCCACGACGCCACGGGCGCGGTGCTGGAACGCAACGACGACCACTGGGGGCCGAAACCGAAGCTGAAGCGCCTGGAGTTCACCGTCATCCCCGATTCGCAGGCCCGCGCCGACGCCCTCGGCAACGGCGAGATCGACCTGATCGGCGGCGGCTACCTGGCCCCCATCACGCCGGTGGAGGCGAAGGCCCTCGACGAACGCGCCGACGTCACCCTCCTCACCGGCGCGCCCGACGTGTCCATCATGCTCGGTTTCCATCCCGACGGTCCGGCCGGTGACAAGGCCGTCCGACAGGCGGTCCTGCGGGCCGTCGACACGACCGCACTGGCCAGGACGCTGCTGCTGGGCTACGCCGAGCCGGCCCGACGGGTCTTCCCGCCGGACGTGCCGGACTCCGGCGTGGACCTGCCGCCGGCCTTCGACCGGGCGGGCGCGGAACGCGTGCTGGACGCCGCCGGCTACGTCCGCGCCGGGAAGGGCCGGGCCCGGGCCGGCAAGCCGCTGACGCTGCGGCTGCTCATCCCGGCGACGCCGGCGGCGGGCCAGCTCGACCCGCGCGCCATGGCCTCGGCGATCGCGGCGGCGCTCGGCGAGGTGGGCATCACCGTCGAGATCGTCCCGGTGGACGCCGCGGTCTACTACGACGAACGCGCCGAGGGCCGCTACGACCTCACCTTCTTCGAGTCCCTCGGCGCGCCGTACGACCCGTCCAGCTCGATCGTGTCGCTGTTCACCAGCGCCGCGCGGGCCCCGCTGTGGGCGACGCCGGCCGTCGAGAAGCTCGTCGACAAGGCACTGTTCGCCCGGGAGCCGGCCGCCCGCGCGGTGGCCTACCAGGAGCTCTACGACGCGGTGGCCGCCGACGCCGGGTTCGTGCCGCTGGTCTACCGGCCCCGGTTGTGGGCGGTACGGGACCGGGTGGCCGGGTTCACGGTGCCGCCCAGCGACGTGGACCTGGCCCTCACCGGGGTCAGCGTCGGGTGAGCGCGCCGCACCGGCTGCGCCTGGTCGGCGGGCACGTCGCGCGGTGGGTCGTCGACACCGCCGGCGTGCTGCTCGCGCTCTCCGTGGGCACGTTCGCGCTGGTCCTGGTCGCCCGGGGCGATCCGGCGGCGATGCTGGCGGCGACCCGGGCCGGCTGCCCGGCCACTCCCGAGCAGGTCGCGGCGGTCCGGGTCGAGCTGGGGCTGGACGCGCCCGCCCCGGTGCGGTACGCGCGGTGGCTGGCCGACGCGGTGACCGGCGACTTCGGCGTGTCGCTGCGGACGAGCACGCCGATCGGGCCCGAGGTCGCCGACCGGGTGGGCGTGACCGTGGGGCTGGTGGCCGCGTCCGCCGTGCTGGCCCTCGTGGTGGGGGTGGCCGTCGGGGTGGCCGGGGCGGTGCTCGGCCGGGGGCCGCTGCGCGGGGCGCTGCGGGTCGGCGCGCTGCTGGTCTCCTCGGTGCCGGCGTTCTGGCTGAGTTACCTGCTCGTGCTGCTGCTGGCGCTGCGGTTGGGCTGGGTGCCGACGTCCGGCATGGCCGGTCCACGGACGTGGGTGATGCCGGTGGCGGTGCTCGGCCTGCCGGCGGCCGGCGCGCTCAGCCGGGTGGTGGCGGTCAGCCTGCGGGAAGCCCTCGACCGGCCGTACGTGCTGGCGGCGCAGGCCCGGGGCAGCCGTCCACTGTCGATCGTGCTGCGCGACGGTCTGCCGAACGCCGCCGGGCCGGTGCTGTCGGTGGCCGGGGTCACCGTGGGCATGCTGCTGGTGGGCACGGTCGTGGTGGAGCAGATCTTCGGCTGGCCGGGCCTGGGCGCGTACTTCGTGCGGGCGGCGGCGGCCCGGGACGTGCCGGCGGTGCAGGCCGGCGCGCTGCTGCTGGGCGGCGGGTTCATCCTGGCCAACCGGGCGGCCGACGTGGCGCAGCTCCTCGTCGACCCACGGTCGCGGCGGGGCCCGGCCGGGCGGCCCCGACCGGCCCGGCGTCGATGGTGGCCGGGCCGGTCGGCCACCGCCGGGGCGGAGACGTCATGACGACCCGGACTCGTCGTCGGGGCCTGCCGCCGGCCGGGCGTACGGCGCTGGTCGCGCTGCCGCTGGTGGCGTTCGCGGTGGTGGGGGCGCTGGCGCCGGTGCTCGCCCCGACCGACCCGGCGGCCACCGACCTGACGGCCAGCCTGCTGCCGCCGTCGGCGGAGCACCTGCTCGGCACCGACCAGCTCGGCCGGGACCAGCTCAGCCGGCTCCTGCACGCCGCGCGGGTCTCGCTGGTGGTCACCGCGGCGGTGCTGGCGATCTCGCTGACCGTCGGCGTGCTGACCGGCACGATCGCCGGCTACCTCGGCGGACTGGTCGACCGGGTGGTCTCCCGGCTCGTCGACATGGCCGTGTCGCTGCCGGGGATCCTGGTGGCGCTGGCGATCGTCGGTCTGCGCGGCCCGGGGGTGGAGAACCTCGTCCTCGCGATGGCGCTGTGGGAGTGGGCGCCGTTCGCGCGCATCGCCCGCGCCCGCGTCGCCGGCCTGCGGGGCAGTCCGCACGTGGACGCGTTGCGGCTGCTCGGCGCGGGGCCCGCGCGCATCGTCGGCCGGCACCTGCTGCCGCCGGCCCTCGCGCCGTGCCTGGTGTACGCGAGCACCGAGGTGGGCGCGATCGTGCTCGGGGTCGCCACGCTGAGTTTCCTCGGGCTCGGCATCGCGCCACCCCAGGCCGAGTGGGGACAGATGCTCATCGAGGGCCGGCCGTACCTGGCGTCGGCGTGGTGGTTGGCGTATCCGCCGGGCGTGGCGATCACCGCGGTGGTGTTCGCGAGCAACCTGCTCGGGGAGCGACTGGCCGCCGGCGCCGAGCGGCCGTCGATCCTGCGGTGGGTGTTCCCGTGGCGGCGGCCGGCCCGTCCCGCCCCGGCCGCCCGGGTCGCTCCCACCGCCCCGCCGGGTCGAGCCGCCGGCCCGCCCGTGACGGTCCGTCAGGCCGCCGGCCCGGCGGCTCAGGTCCGCGAGGTCACCGGAACGGCGGCTCAGGTCCGTCAGGCCGCCGGCCCGGCGACGGAAGGCGGTCCGTCCGCCGGCCCGGCGGGGCGCGGCGCTCCGGCGGTGACCGGCGACGACATCCTGCTGCGGGTACGGGATCTGACGGTCAGCTACCCGTCGACGGACGGGCGACGCCGACGGGTCGTCGCCGACGTCTCCTACGACGTGCCCCGCGGCCACATCCTGGCGGTGGTCGGTGAGACCGGCAGCGGCAAGACCACCTCCGCGTTGGCGCCGTTCGGGCTGCTGGACCCGAACGCCCAGGTCACCGGCTCGGCCCTGCTGACCTCCGGGGACGGGGCCCGGCAGCTCGTCGGGCTGGCGGCCCGGGAGCGACGGCAGGTCAACGGCCGGCGGGTGGGAGTGGTGTTCCAGGACGGTCTCGCCGTGCTGAACCCGCTGCGGACGATCGGCGCGCACGTCGAGGAGGCGGTCCGTAACGCGGGCCTCGGTGGCCGCCGCGCCGCCACCCGCCGGGTCGGCGAGGAGCTGCTGCGGCTGGTCGGCCTGCCCGACCCGGCCCGGGTCCGGGGCGCGCTACCGCACCAGTTGTCCGGTGGCATGCGGCAGCGCGCGCAGATCGCGGTGGCGTTGGCCGGCGAGCCGGAGCTGCTCGTCGCCGACGAGCCCACGTCCGCGCTGGACGTGACAGTGCAGGCGCGGCTGCTGGAGCTGCTGGCCCGGCTCCGCGCCGAGCTGGGCATGTCGATGATCGTGGTCAGCCACGACCTGGCGGTGGTGACCCGACTGGCGGACACCGTCGCGGTCATGTACGCGGGACGCGTCGTCGAGTCGGGACCGCCCGCCGCCGTGGTGACGGACCCGCGCCACCCGTACAGCCGGGGGCTGGTCGACGCGGTGCCGCGCCCCGGCGTCGTCCCGGGCACCCGGTTCCGCACCATGCCGGGGCGCTCCGGGGCCGGCCCGGACGACACCGCCGGCTGCGCGTTCGCCCCCCGCTGCCCGGCGGCCGTGCCGGCGTGCCACCAGCGCCAGCCGGCGCTGGTGGCGTTGGGGCCGACCCGCCGCTCGGCGTGCCCCCACCCGTCCGGCGTGCGCCTGGCCGGGGCCGCCCACGACCACGACGAGGGCTGACCGGTGCTGGAGATCGAACGACTGTCCGCCGGCCATCCCGCCGGGCGGGGACGCGGCCGGGTGACCGTGGTCGACGACGTCAGCATGCGCGTCGACGAGGGGGAGATCGTCGGCCTGGTCGGCGAGTCCGGCTGCGGCAAGACGACGCTGGCGCGGGTGGTCGCCGGGCTCGACCGGCCCACCGGGGGAGTGGTGCGGTTCGCCGGGACCGACGTGCACCGGCTGCGGGGCGGGGCGCTGCGGGCGTACCGGCGGCAGGCGCAGCTGGTGTTCCAGGACCCGTACCTGAGTCTCAGCCCCCGGCAGACGGTCCGGCAGACGGTCGCCGAGCCGCTGGTCATCCACCGGGTCGGGGACGCGCGGGCCCGGTCGGCGCGGGTCGACGAGTTGCTGGACCTCGTCGGACTCGACCCGGCGGTGGGCGGGCGGCGGCCCCGGCAGTTGTCCGGCGGCCAGCAGCAGCGGGTCGCGATCGCCCGGGCGATGGCCCTGGGCCCCCGGCTGCTGGTGTGCGACGAGCCGGTGACCGCGTTGGACGTCTCGGTGCAGGCGACGGTGCTGAACCTGCTGGCCGACCTGCGGGACCGGTTCGGCCTGGCCTGCCTGTTCATCTCCCACGACCTGGCCGTGGTGCGGCAGCTCGCCAACCGGGTGGCGGTGATGCGGGCCGGTCGGATCGTCGAGCAGGGCCCGACCCTGGAGGTCACCGCCACACCCCGGCACCCCTACACCCGGGCGCTGCTGGCGGCGACCCCCACGATCGACACCGGCCCTAGGCCGGCTTCTCGTAGACGGTGACGTGGCTGCCGGCGCCGAGGTAGGGCTCCCGACGCCAGCCGCCCCACCGGTCGCGGCGACGCAGTCCGGCGAGGCGGGCCATCAGGTCCAGCTCGGACGGCCAGGCGTAACGCATGGACACCGGGGCCAGGCGGATCCCGGCGTCGGTGATGAGGATGTGCTGGCCGTCGAAGCGTTGCTCGACCGGATCGTGGCGCACCGCGACCAGCCGGACGTGGTCGTGGTCGACCCGGTGCGCGTCGACGCTCTGCTGCCGTTGGTAGCGGGCGAGGTCCGGCACCAGGCACTCCAGGACGAACCGGCCACCGGGCAGGAGCCGACGGGCGACGTTGCTGAAGCAGCGCACCTGCTCGTCCTGGCTCATCAGGAAGAAGAACGTGGTGAACACGACGAAGACCATGGCGAACCGGTCGTCGCCGCCCGGGTCCACGTCGGCCATGTCGCCGATGGTGACGGGGATCCGGTCGCCGCCGGGCTTGGCCCGCAGCCGGTCCACCATCGCCTCCGACGCGTCGACGCCCCGCAGGTCGATGCCCCGCTCGGCGAGCGGGATGGTCACCCGGCCGGTGCCCACGGCCAGTTCGAGGACCGGCCCGGCCGGGCCCTCGGCGACGAGGTCGGCCAGACACCGCACGGCGTCGGCGGGGTCGAGGTCGGCGTGCCACTCGTCGTAGACGTCGGCGTTGCGTTCGCCGTAGGTCTCCGGTCCGGGGACGGTCATCGGGCGGGCTCCTGTCGGGGTCGGTCCAGCGGTCGCATGTCGTGGCTGACGGTGCCGGCGGCGGCCAGCGCGTGGTACAGGCCCAGCTCGGCGGTGGGACCCTCGGCCAGCACCAGGGCGGTGCAGCCGCGCTGGTCGGCGAGGTGCACGATCGGGTCGCCGACCCGGGCGGTCGGGTAGAACTCGGGGGCGCCGGGAAACAGCGGCAGCCGTTCCGGCCCGCGCCAGCCGGCGAGCCGGCCCGGGGCGGGCGGATGCAGGAAGGCCATGCCGTAGCCGCGGGCCGGGCGCAGCGGGGCGTCCAGCAGCCGGGGCCGCCGGCCGAGCGCGGTGGCGA
Organism: Micromonospora sp. WMMD882; assembly: GCF_027497255.1. Lineage (NCBI taxonomy): Bacteria > Bacillati > Actinomycetota > Actinomycetes > Micromonosporales > Micromonosporaceae > Micromonospora > Micromonospora sp. WMMD882. Next base: position 1,963,738 of record NZ_CP114903.1, on the reverse strand, counting down.
CGACGGCGTCGTACACGTCGACCCGCAGGGCACGGCACATCATCTCGCCGATGACCGCGCCGGCGATCCGGCCGTTGACCTCGACCACCTCGGGCCCGTCGGGGGTGTGCGCGTACTCGGTGTGGGCCACGCCGGAGCTGAGGCCGACGGTGGCGAGGACCTCGCCGATCCAGCGTTCCAGCCGGTCGAGGTCGTCGTCGGGGAGGGCGACCGGGAACGCGACGGCCTCCTCGCGGCGGACCGGCTCGGGGGTGTGGACGTGCACGGCGACCCCGAGCAGTCGGGTGCGGCCCTGCCAGGTGACGGTCTCGGCGCTGTAGACGGGGCCGGGGAAGTAGGGCTCGGCGACCAGGTGCCCACCGAGCAGGGTGGCGTCGGCGACCTGCCGGGCCGCCTCGTCGCGTTCGGTGTCGTCCCGGATCAGCCACACCGAGCGGGAGGAGGTGCCCGCCGCGTCCTTGACGATCAGCGGGTAGCCGATGCTCCGGGCCGCCGAGACGACCGCCTCGGGCGTCGGCGTCAGCCGGGACGCGTCGGCACGGCTGAGTCCGGCGCGGCGCAGCAGGGTACGGACCCGGGCCTTGTCCCGCAGGGTGCGGGCGGTGGCCAGGCCGAGTGTGGGCAGGCCGTACCGTTCGGCCAGCTCCGCGCCGGGCAGCATCCAGGTGTCGGTGGAGTTGACCAGCCCGGCCAGGTCGGGGATCCGGTCCAGGACGGCGGCGCAGGCCCGTACGTCGCTGGTGTCCACGTCGACCACCCGCACGTCCGGTGGCGACAGGCGGTCGAGCTCGTAGCCGTAGGCCGGTCGGTGGGCGGTGAGCAGACACAGCGGGTGGCCGGCGCGGGCGGCGGCGTCGCGCAGCCGGGCCAGGCCGAAGGTGAGCGCCTCCAGCAGCACGATCGTCACGGCTGCCGCCCGTCGGCCGCGGGTCGGCTGGCCTGCACGACCAGCCGCTGCGCGTGGTTGTCGTACGGCTGCGCGTCGAAGCCCCCGAAGCAGCGGATCCCGGTGAAGCCGGCGGTGGTGAGCAGTTGGCGGATCTCGGCGGCGCTGTAGACGTACTGCTCGAAGAACCCGTGCCGGGCGGTGTCCCCGTGGACCAGGGTCCAGTCGCTGCGGAAGCGGGTCCAGTCGTCCAGGACGGTGTCCCGCATGAACAGGCGGCCCCCGTCGTCGACGTCGACCACCTTGGGCGTGCCGGCCCACCGGGCGAAGATCTCCTTGCCGAACAGGTCCATCAGCAGCCGGCCGCCCGGGGCCAGGGACCGCCAGGCGTTGCGCAGCACGAGCAGGTTCTCGGCCGGGTCGGTGAAGTAGCCGAACGAGGTGTACATGCTGATGACCAGGTCGTAGGAGTCGGGTTCGACGAACGCGCGCATGTCGGCGCGGACCAGGCGCACCGGCACGCCGGCCGTCTCGGCCGCGTGGCGGGCGCGGTCCAGCATCGCCGCGCTCAGGTCCACGCCGGTGACCTGCGCGCCACGCTCGGCCAGCGGAGTGGTGTACGTGCCGGGCCCGCAGCCCAGGTCGAGGACCCGGGCGCCGGTCGGCAGCTCCAGCAGCGGGGACGCGGCCACCCGCTCACGTGCCTCGTGCCGTCGTCGCGGGGCGAACAGGGCGCCCGCGAAATCGATCCAGAAGGTGTCGTCCTCGTACCACTCCACGGGCAGCTCCGATTCGCGCGGCGACCGACGCCCTACAGGTCGCCCGGTGACACGGAGAAGTTCCCCGGAGGCTCGGGAAAACAATTGTGGAACCAGGCGGCCCGCCCGGACGACCAATCTCCTGACGAGATCGGCGAACTGCGGTCTGCGGGTCCCCGTCCATCCCGGAGCCAATCCATCAGAGACAATGTCTGATTTTGTGGTTCGGGGCTGTGTCGGGGCACCGGCCATGATCGTGGCCTGCCGCCGCTCGACCCGTCCGCCCCGACGACGCCGAGGAGCGAACCGCCCATGCCGCCCACGGGCACATCGGCGACCACGCCGCTGCTGCATTCCCACGCCACCGACGCGATCAAGGCGCCGAGCTTCATCCGACTGTCGGAGAACCTGGTCCTCGCCCGTTTCGAGACCCTGAAGGTCTATGCCGCCCTGGGCGCGGTGCGGGCCCTGCTGAAAGCGGGGACGGTACGTCCCGGCGACACCCTCGTCGACAGTTCCAGCGGCATCTACGCGCTCGCGTTGGCCATGGTCTGCCACCGTTACGGACTGCGCTGTCACATCGTCGCCTCGACCACGGTGACCGCGGCCATCCGGGCCCAACTGGAGATCCTCGGCGCCACCGTGGACCAGATGCCGCCGGCGCCGGACCTGCGGCTCGACCAGCACCGTCGGGTGGCCCGGGTGCAGGAGCTGCTGCGCCGCAACCCGGGCATGCACTGGATGCGCCAGTACCACGACCCGACCCACCGCCTCGGGTACGCCGAGCTGGCCGCCCTGGTGCGGGCCGTCCTGCCGCAGGTCCCGTTGACCGTGGTGGCCAGCGTCGGTACGGGCGCGTCGAGCGCGGGGCTGGTCCAGCCGTTGCGGGCCGACGATCCCGCCACGCGGCTGGTCGGCGTGCAACCGTTCGGCAGCGTGAGTTTCGGCAGCGAACGCTTCCCCGACCCGGAGGCCATCATCGCCGGGATCGGCAGCGCCATCCCCTTCGACAACGTCCGGCACGAGCTCTACGACCAGGTGCACTGGGTGACGTTCCGGCACGCCGCGGCCGGCACGGTGGCGTTGATGCGAGCGCACGCGGTCTTCGCCGGGCTGTCCACCGGCGCGGCGTACCTGGCGGGCCGGTGGGAGGCCCGCCGCCACCCGGAGCGGACGCACCTGCTGGTCGGGGCGGACACCGGGCACCGGTACGTGGAGAAGGTCTTCACCCGGCACCGGGACGTGCCGGACGCGGACACCCTCGAACCCGTCGAGATCGCCACCCTCGACGAGCTGGCCCCGCCCTGGTCGACGATGCCCTGGGCGCGCCGCGACCACCCGCCCGCGCGCCCACCTGCCGCCGTTGCCCCGGCTGTGACCGTGCCGCCCGCCGTTGCCCCGGCTGCGGTCGTGCCGGTGGCCGGCTCCCCGCAACCCCCGGTCGCGTCCGGGCCCGCCGACCCGGCGGCGTAGCCGCCCGACCCCGGGCGACCAGGGGACGACCCGCGACCGGGCACGTCCCGCCGACGAGGGTGGGGCCGGCGACCGGGGAGGCCGGTGACCAGTGACGGGGGACCAGCGGCGGCTCAGGGTCGCGGCGGCGGGTGGGCGGCCCGGCGTGCTCGCCGCGCCACCGCCAGCACCGCCGCCGGCAGCAGGACGCACTGGGCGGCCACGACCAGCCAGAACCCCGGAAGCTGCCCGGCCCGCTCGAACTGCCCGTACACGGCGCCACCGACCACGCCGCTGAGGAAGGAGCCGAGCCCGACGGCCAACCGTTGCTGGCCGAACACGACCGTCGGGGAGCGCCTCGACCCGGCCAGCGCTTCGAGGTCGTTCTTGAGGAGGAGCACCGCGCTGCCGACGCTGATCGCGGCGACCCCGACCACGACGGTCGGCCCGGTCCCGCCCGCGAAGGCGGTCATGCCGGCCGCCAGGCAGCCGAACCCGACCGCCATCGCCGCCGGATGGCTCATGCCTTCCACCCGCTGCGCCACCAGGGGCTGCACCACCACCAGGCCGAGCGAGTAGCCCATCATCGCCAGGCCGAACAGCAGGGTCGCCACCCGACCCTGCGCGTAGCTGGAAAGGTACTGGTAGAACTGCATGTGCAGGTAGAACGAGACGGCTGTGACGACGAACGGCAGGACCGCCACGCCGTGCAGCATCCGCCGGAACGCCTGCACCGGCGGGGCGTCCCCGACGTGTCGTTCCCGGGGCAGGAACACGTGGCCGACGGCCAGGCCGAGATAGACCGCGGTGACGAGGCTGAACATCACCGTGGGTCGCTGGAGGAACAGGGCGCCCACCACCGGCCCGACGGCGATGCCGAGATTGCCGGCGGCGTTGCCCGCGGACACCAGGCGGGGCCGGTGGGCGCTGTCCACCCCGTGCAGCAGGTAGCTGCGGTAGGCCGGCGAGTACCACGACCCGCCCCCGGAGATCAGGAACAGGCCCGCGACGGTGAGCGCGGCGCTGTCCCCGCCGGCCAGGAACGCCGCGCCCCCGAGGGCGTACAGGAGCAGGGCGGCGACCAGGGAACGGCGCAGCCCCACCCGCTCGGCGAGCGCCGCGGTGGCCGGCGCGGTCGCGAACTGCACCAGGGTCGCCGCGCCCAGCACCATCCCGACCTGCGCCATCCCCGCGTCCATCCGGTCCCGCAGCAGCACCGCCACGTACGGGTACACCGAGAAGGAGCCGAGGTTGACCAGGAAACCGCCGGCCAGTACGGCGACCCGGGGGCCGGTGAGGGGACGTGCCGGACGGGCCGGGGCGTGCGTCGTCACGACGACGCGTCCGACCGGGCCGGCGCGGCGGCCGTCGGTGGGTCGTCGGCGGTGTCGGTCACGCCCAGACCGGGGGCGTCCCCGAGGACGATGTGCCCCCGGTCGAGCCCGAGACCCCGGAACGGGGGATCGCGCAGCAGGAACTGGCTGTCCAGGTCGACGCGGTCGGCGAGCGGGGCGAGCAGGGCCGCCTGGGAGAGCGCCAACTCGGACTCGCAGTTGCAGCTCAGCATCACCGACAGGCCGAGCCGTCGGGCGGTCTCCATCACCCGGCGGGTGGCCCGGACGCCACCGGACTTGGCGAGCTTGACCACCACCCCGTCGGCGAGGTCAGCGGCGGCGTGGACGCTGGCCACGTCGGTGCAGCCCTCGTCCAGGAAGACCGGCAGCCGGCCCGGCAGCTCGCGGTAGCGGCGGTAGGCGTCGACCGCCCCGGTGGGGAACGGCTGCTCGACGAGCTGGATGTCGAGGTTCCGCAGGGCCGGGGTCAGGTCCCGGGCGGTCGCGAGGTCCCACGCCTCGTTGGCGTCGATCCGGATCGCGCGGTCGGTCGCCGCCCGTACCGCGGCCAGCCGGTCGAGGTCCTCGACGCCGCGTACCTTCAGCTTGAACGCCGCCACGTCGGGCGCGTCCGTCAGCAGCGCGAGGGTCTCGGCGGTGCTGCCGATGCCGATCGTGTAACCGGTCGGCTCCGTCAGGGTGCGTGGCAGGCCGAGCAGTCGCCAGGTCGGGACGCCGGCGGACCGGCCGAGCCAGTCGTGCACCGCGCCGTCGAGGGCCATCCGCGCCCCGACCGGGGCGTCCCAGTCGGCGATCCGGTCGAGGACCGCGTCGGGATCGGACAGGTCCGGGCCGAGGATCCGCGCGCCGTACGCCTCGACGGCCGCGACGACCTCGTCGAGGGTCTCGCCGTGCGCCCAGGCGGGGGTGCCCTCGCCCCGGCCGGTGACGCCGTGGTGCGTGACGGTCGCGACGCAGGTGTCGGTGGAGTCGTAGGCCAGGTGGGAGCTTTCGAACACTGTGCGCAGGCGCAGGGTCACCCGGCGGATGCGTACCTCCATGCCGGCCAGGATGTCACGACTCCGGCAGGTAATCCATGGAAATCGATCGGGGTGGCGTGGTGGACATGGCGTGCCCGGGATCCTCCCGGGTCGACGGAGCCGCCGGGCGGGTTGGGGGCGGGTGGGCCCCGGCGCCGGCCGGGGCCCACCCGTGGGCGGCGTCAGGCGCAGGTCGCGCCGTTGAGGGTGAACGCGGTCGGGGCGGCGTTCGTTCCCGAGAAGCTGCCGAGGAAGCCGAAGCTCACCGAGCCGCCCGGGGCGATGGTGGAGTTCCACGAGACGTTCCGGGCGGTCACCGCCGTACCCTGCTGGCTGATGTCCGCGTTCCATCCGTTGGTCACCCGCTGGTTGCCGGCGTACGTCCAGCCGACCGTCCAGCCGTTGACCGGGGTGGCCCCGGTGTTGGCCACCGTGACGGTCACCGAGAACCCGTTGCCCCACTGGCTGTCCACCTTGTAGGTGACGGCGCAGGTGGCGGCCGGCGGGGCCGTGCTGGCGAACGACACCCGGTGCAACTGGCCGGGCAGGTCGTTGGCCAGGTAGATCTCACCGTTGGCGTCCAGCCCCAGGGTGGTCGGCTGGATGGTCAGCTCGTCGAGCTTGCGGGAGACGTGGCTGCCGTCGGCGTTGGCGCGGATCGCGAACGCGGTGCCCGAGCAGTAGTCGGTCGCCAGGTACGTGCCGGCCGCGACGTCGGCGTACCGGGCGCCCCGGTAGACGTGGCCGCCGATGATCGCGCAACCGTCCACGGAGGTCTGGTAGTGGTACACCGGGTCGACGTACCGGGCGTCGGCCACGCAGCGCGCGGCGTTGAACACCACCGGACCCTCCCGGCAGGACCAGCCCAGGTTGGCCCCGCGCTGCCCCGGCGTCAGGTGGTTGACCTCCTCGTAGGCGCCCTGGCCCACGTCGGCGATCCAGAGCGAGCCGTCGGCCGGGTCGAACGAGAAGCGCCACGGGTTGCGCAGCCCGTACGCCCAGATCTCCGGCCGCGCGCCGGCGGCGCCGACGAACGGGTTGTCCGCCGGAACGCAGTACGGCCTGCCGTCGCAGGCCCGAGAGACGTCCAGTCGGAGGATCTTGCCGAGCAGGGTGCCGAGGTTCTGCCCGGTGTTGAGCTGGTCGTCGGCCCCGCCGCCGTCGCCGATGCTCCAGTAGAGGTGGCCGTCCGGCCCGAAGGCGAGCTGGCCGCCGTTGTGGTTGCCGAACTCGGCGTGCGGCTGGCTGAGCAGCACCTGCTCGCGGGCCGCCGGCACCGGGTCCTGCCCGGCGCTGTCCAGCACGAACCGGGAGAGCGTGACCGCGCCGTCGGGCAGCGCCGTGTAGGCGACGTAGAGGGCGCGGGAGGTGGTGAAGTTCGGGGCGGTGACGATGCCCAGCAGGCCACGCTCGTTGCCGCTGGTGGAGACCCGGGCGGTGAGGTCCAGCAGCGGGGTGGCCGCGAGGCCGGAGCTTTCGCGGTAGACCCGGACGGTGCCGGCCTTCTCGGCGATCAGCAACCGGCCGCTGCCGTCGTCCGGGGCGTGCATCGCGGTGGGACGCCGCAGGCCGGAGGCGACCTGGGTGGTGCTGACGGTCAACTGCTCCAGCGGCACGGCCGCCGCCCGTGGGGTCGATCCGACGGCTGCCGGCCGGGCGGTCGGGTCGACCATCGCGGTCGCCGGGGCGGCGGAGGGGACGAGCAGCCCGGCCGCCACGACTGTCGCGGCCATGGCGGCCATGGCTCTGTTACGTCCAGATGACATGTGGACTCCAATCTTTCATCGAAGTCAATGTCCAGTTCGGGGCGGTGGTGAGCTATCCGCGTCCCGTACTGTGGAAGCGCTCCCACGTCTTTCCTCCCGTAGCGTGGAACGGCGACGACCTTGCGGTCAGGCTGGCGTGACCCTGCGGCCGGGGCCGGTCACGGTCGCGCGCCCGCTCGCCATTGCATCGATGTCGATCGAATGCGAGACTGTGCCGCGAGCGCGACCGGAGCCGGCGCTGGCCGGTGGTGACCCCACTCGTGCGGAGCGTGTCGGGTGGACTCCTGCCCGGCGTCGGGCAGCCTCCGCCACGAGTCGCCCCGTCGGGCGCGGCAGGCCATGCCCGCCGCCCGCCCCGCCGGAACCCGTACCCGTCGGGGGTCCGGCGCTTCCAGGAAAGTCCAGTCAGGGGTTCCCACCCGCCAGCCCGTCGAGGCTCGTCCGACCGGTCGGGCCGGTCGTGGTCGGGAGCCGGAAGCAAAGGAGATCCGGATGCTGCGCCAGATCGCCGTGGCGTTGACCGCCGCGACGTTGTCCCTGAGCGGCTGGGTGGTGGCCGGAAGCGGCGTCGGGACGTCCCCGGCCCCGTTCCCCGCCACGACGCCCACGCCCACGCCCACGGTGGCCTGCCCACCGGCGTTGCCGATCACCGGTTTGGTGACGTCGGCCACCGACACGAGCCTGACCATCTCCTACTCGATGCTGCTTACCCCGCCCTGCGGTTACCACCCGCCCATCACGGTCACCCTCTTCGCCAGCCGCGCGGACGCCGAACAGTGGCGCGATCCGGTGGCCGAGGCGCAGTCCGGGCCGGAGCGGTCCGGGAAGATGACCGTCGACGGACTGAGCGCCGACACCACGTACTGGTTCCGGTTCGCAGCCGCCGAGCGGCGGGACCCGTACGTCGGCGGCCCGGCGCGCACCCTGCCGACGTCGACATGCGAGGCGTCGGCCGTGATCGGATCCAGTTGGAACGGTGGCTTCGTCGCCACCATCACCGTCCGCAACGTCGCGGCCGGGACCCTCGACGGGTGGCGGGTCTCCTGGCGGTGGCCCGGGGACGAGCGGATCCAGTCGCTCTGGGGCGCGGTGGCGGAACCCGGGGCCGACGTCGTCGCGGTGCGCAACGCCCCGTACAACGGGACATTGGAGCCGTCCGGCTCGACCACCTTCGGGATGCTCGTGACGAGCGGCGCGACGCCCGACCGCATCGCGTTGACCTGCGGACCATGAGCCGCGGTGACCGCCGGGCGGCGGCCCTGCCGCCCGGTCGGGTGAGCTGACCGGGGCCGGTCGCGTCGTCACAGGTCCGCGCCCGTGACGACGCGACCGGCGACCGATCCGGCAGGCGCGGTTCCACGCCGCCCCGGACCGGACTCCCATCGTTTTCTCATCCGGCTCGGTTCGTACCTCCAGCCGGCGCTGATCTGATCGCCGGGTGCGATGGTCACGGAACCGGCGGCGGCTGACCGCCCTGGCGGCGCTGCTCACGGTGACGGCGCTGACCGCGGCGGTGGTCACCGACCGGTGGGTCGCCCGGACGGCGGCCGGTCGCCTGGCCGGGCGGCTGGCCTGCGTGGCGGGCCTGGACGAGCCGCCCCGGGTCCGGGTGCACGGCTTCCCTGTGCTGCCCGACGTGCTGGCCGGCCGGGTGGACCGGCTCAGCGCCGAGGCTCGGGACGTCCAGCGGGGTGACCTGCGGGCCGCCCGGGTGGCGGCCACCCTGTCCGAGGTGCGACTGCCCGACGACCAGCCGGCCCGGATCGGCGGGCTGACCCTGGAGGTGCAGGTCGGGTTCGACGCGCTGCCCACCGAGGTGGCCGGCCGTCAGGTGCGCTACCGGGCGGTGAACGGGCTGCTCGGCATCGACACCGACGCGGCCGTGGCCGGGCAGCGCCTGCCGGTGACCGTGCTCGCCCGCCCCACGGTCGCCGACCGCCGGCTGACCGTCACCCCCACCGAGATCGAGGTGCTGGGCGTGCGCCGCAGCGCCGGCCCGGGGATCGTCGACCGGATCACCGGCGGCCGTGACCTCTCCCGGCCACTGCCCGACCTGCCCGAGGGCCTGACCTGGCGAGGCGTCGACGTCGTCGACGACGGCCTGCGGTTGAGCCTGTCCGGGCACGACCTGACCATGGCCGCGACCGACACCGGTCGGCGCGGCGGCACGTGCGGAGGAGCCTGATGCACACCCGACCCGACAGCCCGGTGCACCGGGCGCTGTGCCAGGTGGGCCGGTGGTGCGCGCGGCGGCCGTGCTGGGTGCTGACCGTCTGGCTGCTCCTGGCCGTGGCGCTGGTCGGCTCGGTCGCTGTCCTCGGTCGACCTGTCGACAACGACGTCGCGCTGCCCGGCAGCGACGCCCAGGTCGCCCGCGACCTCGCCGAGTCCGACGGCAGCGCGACCGGCAGCACCGGCCAGGTGGTGGTGCACGTCGACACCGGCCGGCTGGACGAGCCGGCCCGTCGGGCGGCGTTGGAGCGCAGCGCCACCGCGATCGCCGCCGTGCCGCAGGTTACCCGGGTCGACGGGGTGGACGCCCGCGCCGGCAGTCTCAGCGCGGACGGCCGGACCGGCTACCTCAGCGTCCGGCTCGACGTCCCGCCGCGCGACGTGGACAGGGCGCTCAGCGTCGCGGTGACGGACGCGGCGCGGCCGGCGCGGGCGGCCGGCATCGAGACGGTGCCCGGCGGCGTGCTGGCGGTGGCGGCCGAGCGGGGCGGCTCGCACACCTCCGAGCTGCTCGGGCTGGCGGTCGCCGCCGTGGTCCTGGTGCTCGCCTTCGGTGGCCTGGTGGCGGCGGCGGTGCCGCTGGTCACCGCGTTGTTCACGCTGCTCTGCGCGCTCAGCGCGGTCGGCCTGGCCGGTCACCTGGTGGCCGTGCCGTCGGTGGCCGGCAACCTGGCCACCATGATCGGTCTCGGCGTGGGTATCGACTACGCGCTCTTCCTGATCACCCGCTACCGGGCGCTGCGTGCCGGCGGCACGCCCGGACCGGTGGCCCTGGTCGAGAGTATGACCAGCGCGGGCGCGGCGGTCGTGTTCGCCGGCGGCACGGTGGTCATCGCCCTCGGTGGGCTCGCCGTGGCCGGGGTGCCCATCCTCGGCACGCTCGGCTGGACCGCCGGCCTGGTGGTGGTCGTCGCCGTGCTCGGCGCGGTCACGCTGCTGCCGGCGCTGCTGGCCGTCCTCGGCCCGCGCGTCGACCGGCTGCGCGTACGCCGTCGGACCGTCTCCGCGCCACCCGCGTCGGACCCCGCCGCCGACGCGCCGCCGACCGCTCTCACCGACGCCGGCCGGCTCCCGACCGTCGACGCCGGCCGGCTCCCGACCGTCGACGCCGGCCCGCTCCCGGGCGTCGGCGGTGGGGGCGGGACCGTGCCGGGCTGGTCGGTCGGCCGGGAGACGGGCTGGGCCCGGCAGGCCGACCGGGTCACCCGCCGGCCGTGGCGTTGGGCGCTGCTGGCCACCGCGCTGCTCGCGGCGCTCGCCGCCCCGGCCGCCACCCTCACGCTCGGCCAGCTCGACGCCGGCGACAACCCGCCGGGCAGCGCCACCCGGACCAGCTTCGACCTGCTCGCCGAGGGGTTCGGACCCGGCGTGAACGGTCCGCTCACGGTCGTCGCGGCCCTCGAGCCCCCGGCCACCGGCGACACCGACCCGCGCCTGGAGCAACTGGCCGGGCAGGCGCGTGCCACGCCCGGCGTGGCCGCCGTCGGTCCGCTGCGCCTCGCCGACGGCGGGCGGGTCGCCACCACGAGCGTCCAACCGGGTACGGCCCCGAGCGACCCGGCCACCGCCGAGCTGGTGCGGGCGCTGCGCCAGGTGTCCGTGGCCGGCGCGGAGGTGCACGTCGGCGGGGCCACCGCCACCCGCGTGGACCTGGCCGACCGGGTCCGGGAGCGGATGCCGTGGGTGATCGGCGTGGTGGTCGGGCTGTCCACCGTCCTGCTGTACGTGGCGTTCCGGGCGCCGGTCGTCGCGGTGAAGGCGGCCGTGATGAACCTCGTCTCGATCGGCGCCGCGTACGGCGTGCTCACCGCCGTGTTCGCCTGGGGCTGGGGCGTGCAGCTCACCGGCCTGTCCGGTCCGGTGCCGGTGGAGAGCTACCTGCCGGTGATGCTGTTCGCGCTGCTGTTCGGGCTGTCCATGGACTACGAGGTGTTCCTGCTGACCGCGGTGCAGGAGGCGTGGCGGGCCACCGGGGACAACCGGGCCGCCGTCCGGCTGGGCCTGGCCGGCACCGGACGGGTGATCACCTCGGCCGCCCTGATCATGGTGACGGTGTTCGCCAGCTTCGTGCTGCACACCGATCCGGTGATCAAGATGTTCGGCCTCGGCATGGCGGTCGCGGTGGCCGTGGACGCCACGGTGGTCCGGGCCCTGCTGGTGCCGGCCACCATGGCGCTGCTCGGCCGGGCGAACTGGTGGCACCCGGGCCGCCGTAGCCACCGGCGGCCGGTGGAGCCGGCCCCGACCCCGGCCGGAGTGGCCGGGCCCTGACCGGTGGCCGGGCGGGCCCTGACCGGCGGGCGGGCCCGTCCCGCCCGCGTCGGCCGGCGCGCCGACGGTCACCCCACCGAACTCTCATCGAACTCCCAGCCGTCCGTGGTCTGATCGGGGCGAGATGAACGCCGCCGTCCGGGTGCTGGTCGTCGACGACCAGCCCAACATCGTCGACATGCTCGCCACCGTGCTGCGGTTCCACGGTTTCGAGGTGGTCACCGCCGGCACCGCCGCCGAGGCGCTGCGTCGCGCCGACGAGTGCCGGCCCCACCTGGTGGTGCTCGACGTGCTGCTGCCCGACTCCGACGGGTTCGAGGTGTGCCGGACGCTGCGGGCCGCCGGGCACGAGGTCGGCATCGTCTTCCTCACCGCCCGCGACGCCCCCCGGGACCGGATCGCCGGGCTGACCTACGGCGGGGACGACTACGTCACCAAGCCTTTCTCGGTGGAGGAGCTGCTCGCCCGGGTCCGCGCGGTGCTGCGGCGTATCGGCTCGGCTCCCGGCGCCGCGCCCGGCGTGCTGCGCTACGCCGACCTGGAGTTGGACGAGGAGACCTGCGAGGCCCGCCGTGGCGGCCACCTGCTGTCGCTGTCCCCGACGGAGTACAAGCTGCTGCGGCACCTGATGCTCAACCCGGGCCGGGTGCTCTCCCGGGCGCAGATCCTCGACGCGGTGTGGCGGTACGACTTCGACGGCGGCTCCAACGTCGTCGACACGTACATCGGGTACCTGCGTCGCAAGCTCGACCCGTGGGGACCTCCGCTGATCGAGACCCGCCGGGGCTTCGGCTATGCCCTGCGGGCGCCCGGATGAACCGCCTGCCGCTGCGTCGTGGCCTGCTGCTCGGGCTGGTCGGCCTCACCGCGCTCGCGTTGCTGTCCGCCGGGCTGGTCAGCACGTTCGCGTTGCGCGCCTATCTGGTGCACCGCACCGACGACCAGCTCCGCTCGGCCGCCGCGGTGGTCACCTCCCGGGCCGGCCTGCTCACCGGCCAACCGGGCGGGGCCGTCCGGGCGGCCGTCGCGCCCTCCGACTACCTGGTGGAGATCCGGCATCCGGACGGCACGCTCACCCGGATCTCCGCCGCGCCCCCGCCGGCCGTCCCGCTGGTCGACCAGGTGACCGCGCCGACCACGGACGGGGTGTCCGTCCCGGTGGACGTGGGCGGGCAGTGGCGGGCGGTCACCGTACGGGCCGACGCGGCCGTCGTCCTGATCGCGCTGCCGTTGACCCCGGTACGGCAGACCGTGCGACGGCTCGTCCTGGTGGAGCTGGCCGCCGGGGCGGCGGCGCTGTCACTGCTCGCCGTCCTCGCCCGGCTGCTGGTGGTCCGGGGGCTGCGACCACTGGACCGGATCACCGCGACCGCCGCCGCGATCGCCGACGGGGAGCTGGGCCGGCAGGTGTCGCTGCACGGCGTCCGCGCCGGTGTTCCGCGCACCGAGGCGGACCGGTTGACCCTCGCGGTGCACGGCATGCTGGCCCGCCTGCAGGCGGCCATCGCGGCCCGGACCCGCTCCGAACAACGGCTGCGGGACTTCGCCGCGGACGCCTCCCACGAGCTGCGGACCCCGCTGACCTCGATCCGGGGTTACCTGCAGATCCTGCGGCACGACATGATCGAGCCGGAACGGCGGGCCGAGGTGCTGGCCCGCAGCGAGGACGAGGCCGTCCGGATGGGCCGCATCCTCGACGACCTGTTCTACCTGGCCCGGCTGGACGCCGAGCCGCGCCTGCGGCGGGACCGGGTCGACCTGGCGGTGCTGGCCCGCGACTGCCTGGCGGACCTGCTCGCCGTGCAGCCGGGACGACCGGCCACGCTGCGCGCCCCGACCCCCGCCCCGGTCACCGGGGACGAGCACGCGTTGCGTCAGGTGTTGACCAACCTGCTGGCCAACGTCCGCGCCCACACGCCGCCCGGGGCGGCGGTCACCGTCGAGGTGACCGTCGTCGCCGACCGGGTCCGGGTCCGGGTGACCGACGCGGGGCCCGGCTTCCCCGCCGCCCTGGCGGCGCGGGCCTTCGACCGGTTCACCCAGGGTGAGCCGGGGCGGGGCGGCGGCAGCGGCCTGGGGCTGGCGATCGTGGCCGGCATCGTCGCCGCCCACGGCGGCGAGGTCGGCCTGACCGCCGCGCCCGAGGGCGCTCCGGTCGCCGCGCCCGACGGCGGCCCGGTCGCCGCGCCTGACGACAACGCGGCCGTTGCGCCCGACGGCGGCCCGGCCGCCGTGTCCGGGGGCGGCGCCACGGTGTGGTTCACCCTGCCCGCCTCGGGTTAGCCGGGTCGCCCCCTCGTCACGGGGCGTCGGGAAGGGGCCCCTCCCTGCCGCTGTCCCAGAAGGCGAGGGCGAGGGTCAGCTCCAACACGCCCCCCGGGTCGGTGAGCCGGTCGCCGTACAGCTCGCGGAGCCGGCCCAGCCGGTAGCGGACCGTCTGCGGGTGGACGAACAGGTCGGCGGCGACGTCCTCGCGGCGGCCGTGGCGCAGCAGCCACGACCGTAGGGTGTCGGCCAGCCGCGCCGCGTTGGCCGGCGGCAGCGCCGCCAGCGGCGCCAACGCCCGGGCGCGCAGGTCGGCCAGCCCCTCCGGGTCGGCGGTGAGGACCAGCTCGGCCAGGTGGTCCTCGGTGTCCAGCGGGGCGCCGTCCGCCGGTGGGTCGACGCCGAGGGCCAGCGCCCGGGTGGCCCGCCGGAACGAGGCGGCCACCCGGGGCCAGGGCCGGGCCGGCCCGAGCACCGCGCGCCGGCCGTGCAGCACCCGGGTGAGCTGCCGTCGGCGGGCGCCGTGCATGTCCGGTACGAGCAGCACGGCGGTCTCGTCGTCCGGCGCCGCCCCGGGCAGGTCCTCGCCGGACTCCAGGGTGTGCGGGCTGAGCAGCGCGAGCGGGGCGCGTAGGTTGGCCCGGGGCAGCAGGACGGCGGTCAGCGTCTGCGGCGGCGGCCAGCCCGCCCGCTCGGCGCTGCCCAGCAGCACCTCCTCGGGTTCGCCGGCGAGCAGGTGCTGGGCGAGCCGTTCCAGGTTGCGCCGCCGGGCCCGGCCCGCGCTGGCCAGCTCGTCGGCGTGCCCGGCCACGCTCGCCGCCGACAGCTCGTCGATGTACGCGAACAGCAGCTCGGCGAACTCCGCCACGGTCGCGGCGGAGAGCCCGCCGCGTACGGTGATGGTGGACATCTCCCGCCACGCCACCCGTGCCCCGATCCGGTACGCCGCCAGCAGCGCGTCCATGCTGCGCCCGGAGCGCGCCTCCCCGCTGCCGAGCGTGTACGCGGCCTCCAGCGCGGGGGTCAGCGGGATGCTCGGGTCGCTGCCCGGGGCCTGTGCCAACAGGTTGAGGAAGGTGCCCAGGGCGATCTGCACGGCGGTGGAGATCTTGTCGCGCATCTGGCCGGTCAGCGTGCCGGAGTAGCTGGGCACCTCGGCGGTGATCGCGGTGACCGTCCGCTCGGCGAGCATCGGCAGGCGGGCCTGCAACGCCTGGGCGATCCGCTCGTCCAGGGCCAGCCGGGCGGCTTCCCGGCTGGCGCGGGAACTCTCCACCATGATTTGTTCGCTCCGCACAAGAAGAGGTGGTCGTTTTACCTCGACCAGCCAAGATTTTATTCCTGGCAGCCGGTCACCATGGTGACATGACCACCACCGTCCCGTACCCGTCCCCCCGGGTGCCACTCCGGGACCGGCTCCTGCGGCTCGCCGGCGCGGTCACCACCCCCCTCCTGCCGGACGACTACCTCGACCTGGTGGCGCCCCTGCGCGCCGGGGCCGACCTGCGCGGCCGGATCCTCGCCGTACGTCCGGAGACCCGCGACGCGGCGACCCTGGTGATCCGGCCCGGCCGGGACTGGCGTGGCCACGCCCCCGGGCAGTACGTCCGCCTCGGCGTGGACGTCGACGGCGTCCGGCAGTGGCGGGCCTACTCGTTGACCTCCCCGGCCCGGCCCGGCAGCCGGTTGCTCACCGTCACCGTCAAGGCGATCCCGGACGGGAGGGTGAGCAACCACCTGGTCCGCCGGGTCCGGCCCGGCACGATCGTCCAGCTCGACCAGGCGCAGGGCGACTTCGTCCTCCCGCCTGCCGTGCCGGAGCGGGTCCTGTTCGTCACCGCCGGCAGCGGCATCACCCCGGTCGTCGGGATGCTGCGCTCCGGCGTCCTCGCCGGGGCCGACGTCGTGGTGGCGCACTCCGCCCCCGGGCCGGACGACGTGATCTTCGGGCCCGAGTTGCGGGGGCTGGCCGCCCGGGGGACGATCCGGTTGGTCGAGCGGCACACCGACACCGACGGGCTGCTCGACCCGGCGTCCCTCGGCGCCCTGGTGCCCGACCACCTCGACCGGCAGACCTGGGCCTGCGGGCCGGTCGGCCTGCTCGACGCCCTCGAAGCGCACTGGGCCGCCGGCGGGGTCGCCGACCGGCTGCACACCGAGCGGTTCCGGCCCACCGTGATCGCCCCCGGCGAGGGCGGCGAGGTCACCTTCACCAGGGCCGGAGTGACCGTGCGGGCCGACGGTGGCCGCGCGTTGCTCGACGAGGGGGAGGAGGCTGGTCTGCTGATGCCGTCCGGCTGCCGCATGGGCATCTGCTTCGGCTGCGTCCTGCCGCTGCGCCAGGGGGCGGTACGCGACCTGCGCACCGGCGAGCTGACCACCGCGCTGCCCGGTGACGGCGTGCTCATCCAGACCTGCGTGTCGGCGGCGGCCGGCCCCTGCGACATCGACCTGTGACGGGAGTCGGACCGTGACCGTTATCCAGAAGAAGCCACACAACCCGATCGCGCACCTGAGCGCGGCCGACATCGAGGCGCTCGCCGCCGAGCTCGACGCGATCCGTGACCGGGTGATCGCCGGCCGGGGGGAGCGGGACGCCGCGTACATCCGCCGGGTCATCGGCGCCCAGCGCAAACTGGAGCTGGGCAGCCGGGTCGTGCTCCTCTTCTCGCTCTTTCCGCCGGCCTGGCTGGTGGGCACCGCCGGGCTGACGGTGGCGAAGATCCTGGAGAACATGGAGATCGGGCACAACGTCCTGCACGGCCAGTGGGACTGGATGCGTGACCCGAAGATCCACTCGACGACCTGGGAGTGGGACCACGTCTCCCCGGCGGAGCAGTGGAAGCAGTCCCACAACGAGCTGCACCACAAGTACACGAACGTGGTCGGCCGGGACAACGACCTCGGCTACGGCATCATGCGGGTCGACGAGGACCAGCCCTGGCGGCCGATGCACCTCGGCCAGCCGCTGTGGAACCTCCTCAACGCCTGCTTCTTCGAGTACGGCATCGCCGCGTACGACATGGAACTGGGCCGGCACCTCCAGGAGAAGACCACCCGGGACCGGGTCTTCCGGACCCGGCTGCGGGCCGTCGGGCGCAAGATCCGCCGACAGGTGCTCAAGGACTACGTCGTGCACCCGCTGCTGTCCGGCCCCTCCTTCCTCAGCACCCTCGCGGCCACCTTCACCGCCAACCTGCTGCGCAACGTGTGGAGCCACTCGGTGATCATGTGCGGGCACTTCCCGAACGGCGTGGAGACCTTCGAGAAGACCTCCATCGAGGGCGAGACCAGGGGCGAGTGGTACCTGCGGCAGATGCTCGGCTCCGCCAACATCAGCGGCGGCCGACTGCTGCACCTGATGGCCGGGAACCTCTCCCACCAGATCGAGCACCACCTCTTCCCCGACCTGCCGAGCAACCGCTACCAGGAGATCGCCCCCGAGGTGCGGAAGATCTTCCAGCGGTACGGCCTGTCGTACACCACGGGCCCGCTGCCCCGGCAGGTGGCCTCCGCCTGGTGGAAGGTGATCCGGCTGTCCCTGCCGAACCGGCCCGCCCCCGAGCGTCTGCCGGTGGACGACCGCCCGACGCCGGCGACCGCCGAGCCGTCACTGGTGGGCTGACGACCGGACGTCCCGGTCCCTCGGGCGGCGGGTCGGACGCGGCGTGACGGCCCGGTGGCCGGCGAGGGGCGACGTCAGCCGACCGCGACCAGGCGACGGTGGTGCCGGGGGCGCTCGATCTCGTCGATCAGGGCGACCGCGAGATCGGCGTACGAGAACGCCGGGTCGCCGTCGGTCGACGGCAACACCCGCCGGCCGCCGGTCCGGTACCGCCCGGTGCGCTCGGCCTCGTGGTCGAGGACCACCGGC
The DNA here is from genome assembly GCF_027497255.1 of Micromonospora sp. WMMD882. NCBI lineage: Bacteria > Bacillati > Actinomycetota > Actinomycetes > Micromonosporales > Micromonosporaceae > Micromonospora > Micromonospora sp. WMMD882. Next base: position 1,945,860 of record NZ_CP114903.1, on the reverse strand, counting down.
GGCGGGGCGAGGACCACCCAGTCGACCGCGCCGTCGGCGTCCCGCAGGACCTCGAACTCGGCGACGTGACCCAGGGAGAAGTCCCGCCCCTGCGGCGGGAAGGCCGGGGTGTCGTGGACCGGCACGCCCGGCGCGACCTCGAGGTTGGCGCCGATCCCGACGACCACCAGCCGGCCCACCCCGGTCCGGGTCAGCCCGTCGACAAGCGCGCGGGCGGCCCGGGGGAAGAACTCGGCGGCCGGCAGGTCCGGCTGGTAGGCCGCCTGGACGGCCGCGTCGTGGCCGGCGGCGACGGCGGCGACGCCGGCCGAATCGGTGACGTCGCCCGCCACGACCGTCACCAGCCCGCCGGCCAGGTCGGCGTGCCTGGCGGTGTCCCGCACGACGGCGGTGACCCGGTGACCGCGCGACGTGGCCTCCGCCACCGCCCGACGACCGGCCCTGCCACCCGCGCCGAAGACGACGATCCTGCTCACCCTGTGCTCCGATCGGCCAGGTCGGGAAACGACTCCCGACGGATGGCCGGGACGCTAGCCGGGGGCACCCTGGTTACCGCAACGATAGTCGGTACCCTGACCGGGGTGAGCGAGCCACTCGACCCCGCCATGTTCGCGGATTGCCCCGGCGCTCCGTCGCTGGTGAGGATCGGCGACAAGTGGACCGGCAGGATCATGGTCTGTCTGGCGACCGGTCGTCGTCGCTTCTCGGAGCTACAGGCCCCGTTGGCGGGCATCACGCCGAAGGTGCTCACCGAGTCGCTGCGCGCGATGGAACGCGACGGGCTCGTCACCCGCACCGCCCATCCGGAGAATCCGCCCCGCGTGGAGTACGCGCTCACCCCGTTGGGGCACGAGCTGTCGCGGCTGATGGACACCTGCTGCGCCTGGGCCGCGGCGCACCGCGACGATCTGCGGGAGGCCCGCCGGGCGTACGCGCGGCGATCCGACCAGGGGTCGGTGGCCTGAGCACGGCACGCCGACCGGCCGGTGGCTGACGGTCAGTGGCGGGAGGTCACCCGGCGACCCTTCACCAGGGCGAGCACGAACACCGCGAGCAGGGCCACCGCGCCGATGATGAGCAGCCACCGGGCGGCTTCCAGGAGCAGCCCGAGCAGGATCAGGGCGGCGGCGACGATTCCGACGACGACGAGCAGGGTCCGCATGGTGGCCTCCCGGGTGCTGCGCGGACGGCATGGGTCCGCGCTGACTTCCCCGTCCCCGGGACGCTATGCCACCCGTTCCGGGCCTGCCGGGTCGCCGACCGGGCGCATCCGCCGGGCCCGGGCGTGCTCCGGTGACCGGTGGGTGGGCATGCCGGTGGGCCGGCCCCCTGTTGTCGGGGGTCGGCCCACCGGTGGTGTGGGTGTCAGGCGGAGTAGCCGCGGGTGGCGGTCCAGTCGGCGAGGGCTTCGGTGGTGATCCAGTAGGAGGCGTGGTCGGGGTTGGCGGAGTCGGCGATCTTGACGGTGTCGCCGTTGTCGCGGTAGGCGACGACGCTGATGTAGTGGCCGCCTTCGAAGGAGTGGGTGGCGCCGTCGGTGTCGGTGGCGGTGCCGGCGATGTTGGTGACGATGGCGCGGCCGTCGTCGATGGCGTTGATGATGTCGGCGCGCATCTTGTGGGTCTGGGTGGTGTCGGCGGTGGGGGTGGGGATTTCGATGGTGCGGTATTTGCCGTTGGTTTCGGTGTTGAGGTAGTTGGTGATGTCGGCGGCGGAGTTGGTGCCGGCTTCGGTGGTGCCCATCTTCTTGGCGGCTTCGTCGACGCTGGGGTTCTTGTCGAGGGCGGTGAGGGCGTTGCGGGCGGCGGAGGGGCCGCAGTAGTAGAAGTTGGGTTGGGCTTCGTAGCGGATGGTGAGGTGGCGTTCGCTGTTGGGTTTGCGGTCGGTGGTGATGGTGGTGGGGTTGGCGAGGGCGGTGGTGGGGGCGGCGATGGCGCCGGCGGTGATGGCGGCGCCGGCGATGGTCAGGGCGGTGTTACGGATGATGGTGGTCATGGTGACTCCCTCTTCCGTTGGGGGTTTGGGGGTGGCGCGGGTCGACCCGGGGGGTGGGGGCCTGTGGTGGGGGTGCGCGCGGTTGTCGGGCCGGGGGTGGCTCGGTGGCGCGTCGGGGTGTAACGGCTGTTGGCCGGGAGGCATTCCGGGGGCGCGGGGTCGGGGTGAGGCGCGTTGGTGCTCGCGCCGTGGCCCATGTACAACGCCGTCGGGTGGGTATCCATTCCGCCGCGCCGGGCGCCGCTGACCGGACACCCGGCCCGAACCGGCGCGCGTCGGGCTAGGCGGCGGAGCGTGCGAACGGTACGGCCGTTCGGAAACCGGGCACGGCGCTTATCCTATGGCCCGACCGACCACGGGGAAGGGATGGCATGCCGTCGCGGCAGGATCAGCTCCACTCGTACCAGTTCACCCTCCAACGGGCCGTCGCCGCCCTGGTCATGCGGGAGACGGACCCGGCGGTCTCCCCGTTCCGCCGGCTGGCCGGCGCGGCCCTGGCCAGCGTGCTGGTCGCGGCGATCGTGCTCGGCGGGGCCGCGCTGTACGGCCTCTTCGCCGGCGGCGGCTCGAAATGGCGGGACGAACGTGCCGTCGTCGTCGAGAAGGAGTCCGGGGCCCGGTTCGTCTACCGGGACGGGAAACTGCACCCGGTGTCGAACTACGCGTCCGCGTTGCTGATCATCGGCGCCGACCAGGCGAAGACCGTGCTGGTGTCCCGCAAGTCGATCGACGGCGTGCCGCGTGGGCTGCCGCTGGGCATTCCCGACGCGCCGGACTCACTGCCGGCGGCCGGGCGGCTCGCCACCACGCCGTGGACGGTCTGCTCGATCCCCGGCCCGGACGCCGGGGCGCCCCGCTCGGCGCTGCTGGTCGGGACGGACGCCCGGGACGGCCGGGCGCTCGGCGACGACGCCGTGCTGCTGCGGCACCCCGGCGGCGATCTGCATCTCGTCTGGCACCAACGCCGCTACCGGCTACGTGAGGTCAACCGGGTGCTCGCCGCGTTGGCGGCCACCCGGCAACGGGCGGTGCCGGTGGCCCCGGCGCTGCTCGACAGTCTGCCGGCCGGGCCGGACCTGGCCCCGCTGGACCTGCCCGGAACGGGGAAACCCTCCGACGAGGTCCCCGACGCCGACATCGGGGACGTCTACCTGGTCACCAACTCCGGCGGCGAGAGTCAGCACGTGGTCGTCGACCGGGCGGGGCTGGCCGGCATCACCGCCCTGCAGGCCGCCCTGTTGCTGGCCCGGACCGGTCAGGGCGACCCACGGCCGCTGACGCTGGGCCGGTTCGCCCGGCTGCCGAAGCTGCCCGACCTCGTCCCGACCGGGGACAGCGCGCCACCGGCCAGCCCACCCCGGCTGGTCCGCCCCGACGCCGGGGCGATCTGCGGCCAGGTGGGTGACGACGGCGGGATCCGGCAGGTACGGGTCGGCGCGACCGTGCCGGACCTGACCGCCACGCCCCGAACCGGCGAGACCGGCGACGGCGTCGTCGCCGACCACGTGGTGGTCGAGCCGGGGCGCGGCGCGGTCGTCGAGTCGGTCGCCGCGCCCGGGGCGACGGGCGGAGCGGTCTCGGTGGTCACCGACCTCGGCCGGCGGCACGTGGTGTCCGCGACCGAGGTGCTGGGCATGCTCGGCTACGCCGGAGTCCGTCCGGTGCGGCTCCCCGCCGGCCTGGTCAGCCTGGTCCCCGCCGGCAGCGCGCTGGACCCGGAGGCGGCCCGCAAGGTGGCCGCCCCGGCCTGACCCGCTCTCGTCCCGCCGGCCGCCCGTCAGCCGACCCGCCCCGCCCGCCGGGGCCGGCAGGCCGTCCCGTGGCGCGGGAAGTCGACTGAGGCGGGGCTCCCGACCCCGGCGGTGGGGGGGGGTGAACCGCCGGGAGTCGGAAGCCCCGGAACCGTCCGGGCGTCCCCCAAGGGGGGAATGGGGGACACCTCAATCGGGACGGCCGTCAGTGGTGGACGGTCAACGGGTCTCCGTGGAGCCCGGTGTCGAGGAGCTGCCGCGTCGGCCGGGCGGCGCCCAGGCTCTTGGCCCGGTACATCGCCGCGTCGGCGCGACACAACGCGTCGGAGAGCTGCGCCGGACCGCGTACCGGAGCCAGCCCGACCGAGGCGGTCACCCGCAGGCTCACCGCGCCGTGCTGGATGGGGACGGCGAGCGCGTCGCTGAGCCGCCGGGCGGCGTGCTCCATCCAGCGGTGGTCCACGGTGGGGCTGGCGAGCAGCCCGGCGAACTCGTCGCCGCCCAGCCGGGCGACCAGGTTGTCACCGGCGAACGCGGCGAACCGTTCGGCGACGCTGATCAGGACCTGGTCGCCGGCGGCGTGCCCGTATCGGTCGTTGACCTGCTTGAAGTCGTCGAGGTCGAGGACGACGGCGATCAGCGGCTGGCCGGTGGCGTCGGTCAGCAGGGTCGCGGCGAGGCGGTAGAAGGCGCGCCGGTTGGGCAGCCCGGTCAGCGGATCGTGGCTGGCGGCGTGCCGCTCGGCGGTCAACTCCGCCTGGAGCAGCTCGATCCGGGCCTCGGCGCGGGCCGCGCGCTGGCGGAACTGGAAACCGGCGGCGACGGCTCCGGCGGCGCAGATGCCGGACACGATGGTGAACGGATCCGGCACCGACGTCCCCCCGTCATCGCGTCCGCGGGTGCGCCACATAGCGGCCCGGCACCCCTGCGCCGGACCCTGTTTCCCCTGGTCGCACCCAGGTTTGGGTCACTCAAAGTGAACGGATGGGTACCGTCCACTTGCGTTATCATGCTCGCTGTCCAATGCAGATGCAATAGCAGATGCACGTGCATCTGCCGATTGGTTGGTTTTTCTCGCACCCGTCGTCGCCGCTCCGCTCCGTACGGTAGCGGGTGGCTCCGAACGAAAGTCTCCTCATGCAGCAGCCACCGAACGGCGTTTCCAGCACCGACCTGCCTCCGCTGAACTGGCAGAAGAGCCGTCGGAGCAATCCCAGCGGCAACTGCGTCGAGCTGGCCGAGTTGCCCAACGGCGCCGGTGTCGCCATGCGCAACTCGCGCCACCCCGACGGGCCGGCGCTGATCTACACGGTCGACGAGATCACCGCGTTCCTGCTCGGCGCCCGGGACGGGGACTTCGACCACCTGATCGACTGAGGCCGTCCGCCAGCGCCGCCCGCGGGCCCGTCCGGCTGACTACGCCTGACTCTGGGTTCATGGCATGCTTACACGTCAGCCGGGCGGGGGTGCCCGGCTGGGGAGCGCAGGCAAGCGGAGGGCGCCACGTGACGACGGTTCCAGCCGAGGGGGGTCCGGCGACCGGGCCGACGGTGCTACGCATGCTGCTCGGCGCCCAGTTGCGACGGCTGAGGGAGAGCAGCGGGGTGACCCGCGAGGGCGCCGGGTGGGAGATCCGCGCCTCCGAGTCGAAGATCAGCCGGATGGAGCTGGGTCGGGTCGGCTTCAAGGAGCGTGACGTCGCCGACCTGCTCACCCTCTACGGGGTCACCGAGCCGATCGAGCGGGAGGCCCTGCTGAAGCTCGCCCGCGACGCGAACAACCCCGGCTGGTGGCACCGCTACGGCGACGTGCTGCCGGCCTGGTTCCAGTCGTACCTCGGCCTGGAGGCCGCCGCGGCGCTGATCCGCAGCTACGAGGTCCAGTTCGTCCCCGGCCTGTTGCAGACCCGTGACTACGCCCGGGCGGTGGTCATGCTCGGCCACGGCGCGGCCGGCGCGGCGGAGATCGACCGCCGGGTCGGCCTGCGGATGGAACGCCAGCAGGTCCTGCGCCGGCCGGAGGCCCCACTGCTGTGGGCGGTGGTGGACGAGGCCGCGCTGCGCCGCCCCATCGGCGGGCAGGAGGTCATGCGCGGTCAGGTGAGCGCGCTCATCGAGGCGACCAAGGTGCCGAACGTCCGCCTCCAGGTCGTCCCGTTCGACGCCGGCGGGCACGCCGCGGCCGGCGGGGCGTTCAGCATCCTGCGCTTCGGTGACCAGGACCTCCCCGACATCGTCTACATCGAGCAGTTGACCAGCGCGATCTACCTGGACAAGCGGGACGACGTGGACCACTACGCCGCCGCGATGGAACGGCTCTGCGTCGAGGCCGAGCCGCCGGAGCGGACGCCCGACATCCTCGCCCGCATCCTCGACGATCTGCACCGCTCCTGACCCGGCGGGTAGGGTCGGCGGATGGAGCGTGCGATGCCGGCGGAGACCCGACCCCCGGGCGTCGTGCCCGCCGAACCGGCCACCGTGCTGCTGCCCGGCCACGACGTGCCGCTCGGCCGCTACACCACCGTGCGCCGGCTGCTGCCGCAACGCACGCGGCGGATGGTCGGGGCGTGGTGTTTCGTCGACCACTTCGGCCCCGACGACGTCGGTGACCGGACGCGGCCCGGCATGCAGGTGCCACCCCACCCGCACACCGGCCTCCAGACGGTCACCTGGCTGCTCGACGGCGAGATCCTGCACCGCGACAGCCTCGGCAACGTCCAGCACATCCGTCCCGGCCAGCTCAACGTGATGACCTCCGGGCACGGGATCGCCCACTCGGAGAAGTCCCCGGCGACCCGCCCGCCGGTGATGCACGGCGTACAGCTCTGGGTCGCCCTGCCCGACCCGGCCCGTTCCGGTCCCGCCGACTTCCGGCACCACGCCGAGCTGCCCCGCTGGCGTGAGCGCGACCTGACCGTCACCCTCCTCGTCGGTGAGCTGTCCGGCGTCCGTTCCCCGGCGGTCGCGCACACCCCGCTGCTCGGCGCGCAGCTCGAGCCGGAGAGCGCCGGGCCGGTCCGGCTGCCGCTGCGCCGCGACTTCGAGTACGGCGTGCTGGTCATGTCCGGCGCCGCCGAGGTGGACGGCGTCCACCTGACGCCCGGCGCGCTGCTCTACGTCGCCCCGGGGCGGACGAGCCTGACCGTCGGGCAGGGGGCGGGCGCCCGACTGCTGCTGCTCGGCGGCGCGCCGTTCGAGGAGCCGCTGGTGATGTGGTGGAACTTCGTCGGACGCTCGCACGAGGAGCTCGTGGCCGCCACCGAGGACTGGGCCGCCGGCCGGCGCTTCGGGGTGGTGGCCGACGACCCGGATCCGCCGCTGCCGGCGCCGGCGCTGCCCACCGTCCGGCTCAAGGCCCGCGACCGGCACGGCCAGGTGTTCGGCTGAGCCGCGCGCCCCGGCCGGAGCAGCCGGCTGAGCTGAGCGCCCCGGCCGGAGCGCCCGGCTGGGCCGCGCGGGCGGGTAGGAGTGACCGGCGACGGCGCGGGTAGTCGCGGGCATGGCGACGACGGTGACCTCGCGGACCGGGGACCGGAAGCGACTGGCCCGCCGGCTGGCCGGGAGCGGCCGGGGCTTCGCCGAGGCGTACGGCTTCCGGGTGACCAACAACCCGAGCAGCCTGTTCCAGGTGCTGGTCATGGCGGTGCTGCTGGCCCGGCCGGGTGACTTCCGGCGGGCCCTGGCCGCCACCGGCGCGCTGGCCGACGCCGGGTGGGACAGCGCGGCCCGGCTGTCCCGGTCCGAGCCCGGGCGGCGGGCCGGGGTACTGCGCGCGGCCGGGTTCCGGCGGGAACCGGACGTCCTCGCCGACCGGCTCGGCGAGCTGGCCGTGGCCGTGCTGCGCGACTACCGGGGTGACCTGCGCCGGCTACGGGCCGTCGCCCACCACGACCCGACCCGGGAGCGGGAGTTGATGGCCGGGTTGCCCGGCGTGGACCGCGCCGTGGTGGAACTGTTCCTCCGGGAGGTCCAGGCGCTGTGGCAGGAGGTCGGGCCGGTCGCCGACCGGCGGGCGCTCACCGCCGCCCGGCGGCTCGGACTGGGAGGCTCCGCCGGCGACCTGGCCGGACTCGTCGGCAGCGGTGAGTCCGAGCGGCTGGCCTGGCTGGTCGGCGCGCTCGCCCGGGTGGACCTGGAGGGCTGGTACGCCGAGCTGGAGCGGTGACCACGCCACCCGAGCCGGAGCGGTGACCACGCCACCGCCGCGGGGGCCGGCCGCGGCCTGGACGGGTTTTCCCGGATCGTCGCCGGGTACCCGCCGGGTCCGTCCGCAGCCGAAGGGAAACGCCGGGATGAACTACGACACCTTCGTCGACCAGGTGGCCCGGCGCACCGGGGCGTCCGCCACCCGGGCCGTCACGTTGAGCCACGCCACCCTGGAGACGCTGTCCGAGCGGTTGACCGGCGGAGAGGCGCTGGATCTCGCCGCCCAACTACCGAAGCCGTTGCAGTCGCTGCTGCGCAAGACCCCGAGCACCGAGTACGCCGAACGCTTCGGCGCGGCCGAGTTCGTGGCCCGGGTCGGCCGCCGCGCCGACCTGGACCTGGTCGGGGCCCGCGACGGCATCCGCGCGGTGTTCACCACCCTGCGCGAGGCGGTCACCGGCGGCGAGTTCGACGAGCTCGCCAGCCAGTTCCCCCGCGACTACCGGGACCTGGTGGAGCCGGCGATGGCGCCCGGCGTCACCCTCCGCCGGGCCTGAGGCGGTGACCCGGGGGCACGCGTGGGCCGGGATCAGGGGGGTGGCCCGGGGGCACGCGGTGGGCCGGGGTCAGGCGGTGGCGGCGCTCGCCCGCAGGGCGCGGATCCGCTCGGGCGGGTAGCCGAGCTCCGCGAGGACCTCGTCGGTGTGCTCGCCGGGGTGCGGCGGCGGGCGACGCAGCGCCGTCGGGGTGCCGGAGAACCGGGGCGCCGGCGCCGGCTGGGTCGCGCCCGCGTGGCTCACGAAGACCTCCCGGGCGGCCAGGTGCGGATGCGTGGGCGCCTCCGCCCAGTCCAGCACCGGGGCCAGGCAGGCGTCCGAGTCGCCGACCAGGGCCGTCCACTCGTCCCTGGTCCGGGTGCGGAACAGCCGGGCCCAGGCCCGCCGCAACGCCGGCCAGTTCGCCGGGTCGTCACGGTCCAACGCCTCGTCCGGGGGGAGCGGGAATCCGGTACGCCGGACCAGCTCGGCGTAGAACCGCTCCTCGAGCGCGCCGACCGCCACGTACCGTCCGTCGGCGCACGCGTACGTGTCGTAGAAGGGCGCGCCGCCGTCGAGCAGGTTCACCCCGCGCGGGTCCTGCCACATCCCCATCCGCCGCAGCGCGTGGATCTGCGTGCTCAACACGGCCACGCCGTCCACGACCGCCGCGTCGACCACCTGCCCCCGCGCGCCGCCCCGGACGGCGTACAACGCGGAGACGATGCCCAGGGCCAGCAGCATCCCACCGCCGCCGAAGTCACCGAGCAGGTTGAGCGGCGGCACCGGGCCCGCCCCGGCCCGCCCGATGCCGTGCAGCGCGCCGGTCAGCGCCAGGTAGTCGATGTCGTGTCCGGCGTACGGGGCGTTCGGCCCGTCCTGCCCCCACCCGGTCATCCGGCCGTAGACCAGCCGGGGGTTCGCCGCGAGGCACTCGGCGGGACCGACGCCCAACCGTTCGGTCACCCCCGGCCGGAAGCCCTCGACGAGGACGTCGGCGCTGCCGACCAGCGTGCGCGCCACGTCCCGCCCGTCGGCGCTCTTCAGGTCCACCGCGATCGACCGGCGGCCCCGGTTGAGCAGGTCCGGGTGGGGCGCGCCGAACGCCTCCGGGCGCACGTCGGCGGCGCGGTCCACCCGGACGACGTCCGCGCCCAGGTCGGCGAGCATCATCGCGGCGAACGGGCCGGGCCCGATGCCGGCCAGCTCCACCACCCGCACCCCGGCCAGCGGGCCGACGCCCGGGCGGGCGCCGGAGGGCGCGTCTCCCTCTGCCATCAGCCGGCTCCCTCTGCCCTCACCCGGCACACCATAGGACACCCGACGCTTTTCCGGGACCGGAGGAAAGTTCGGGTCGTCCGAGCGGATCTGTGGCCTTCTCCGCATCGAAGTCGTACCCTCACCGCAGTCGTCCGGCGAAAGGAAACGTTCGATGTCACGCCGTACCGGTAGGCCCTCGTTCGCCCAGCCCCGGCCGCAGCCGGGCAACCGCCGGGCGGTGCTGCTCACCGCGGTGCTGGTGCTGGTGGCGGCGCTGCTCGGGGGCCTCGTCGGCTGGGCGGTCGGCCGGCCGGACGCCACCGAGCGGGCGGTGGCGGAGCTGCGGGCGGAGGAGACCCGGCGGGACGGCGAGCAGATCCGTACCCTGACCGAGCAGGCCCGGACCACCGGTGGGCAGCTCGGTCCGCTCCTGGCCGAGCTGGACGCGGCGCTGGAGGCCGGGCAGCCGGCGCCGGCCGAGCGGGTCTCCGCCTGGCAGCGCACTGTCGCCGAGGCGCAGCAGCGGCACGCGGACAACCCTTCCGGCAGCACCGGCACCAACGTCGCACGCGGCGGCTTCCGGACGGCTGTCGACGGCGCCGCGGTCGCCGTCGACACCTACGCGGCGGCCAGCGCCCTCCCCGCCGACCGGCGCGGCGTCCTGTACGCCCTGGTGGAGCGGCAGCACAAGACGGTCACCGTCACCTGGTCGATGGCCGCCGCGCAGCTCGACCAGCTCAACATCGACGCCGGGCTCGGGCATCAGCACGTGCACCTCGACGGGGGCGCCGACGGCGGATTCGCCCCCGACCACGAGCAGGAGGGGCACGTGGACTGACCAGCGGGGACGGGCCCGTGGATCTTCTCCGGCCCCGATGTGGCGGGTTCCCGCAGGCTGGCCTAACCTTGCCTCAGCGAGGGGAGTACTTCCCACGAACCATTCCGGTCAGTACGGCCGCCAGGGGCGGACCTCGGGTGGTTGCCCACGAACGGTGGGTGAAGGAGACCTCGAACATGGTTGGGTGTTCGAGGAGGCTCCATGAGCGATATGTCGTACCTTTCCGCTGCCGGTCTGTCCTCGGTCGGCTCGCCCACCCTGTGGGCGGTCACCATCGCCGGCGTGCTCGCCCTGCTGGTGCTCGACTTCCTGGTCACCCGTCGCCCGCACGAGGTGTCGATGAAGGAGGCGCTCGGCTGGTCGGCGTTCTACGTCGCCCTCCCGCTCGCCTTCGGCGCCTGGGTCTGGGCCCGGTTCGGCTCTCAGCAGGGCGTCGAGTACCTCACCGGTTACCTGGTCGAGAAGTCCCTCTCGGTGGACAACCTCTTCGTCTTCATGCTGCTGCTGGCCGCGTTCGCGGTGCCGACGGTGCTGGCCCAGCGGGTGCTGCTGTTCGGCATCACCGGGGCGTTGGTGCTGCGGGCGGTTTTCATCGCCCTCGGCGCGGCGGCCCTGCAGACCCTCGACTTCGCCTTCCTGCTGTTCGCGATCATCCTGATCCTCACCGCGGTCAAGCTGCTCCGCGACGCGCTCTCCGGCCACGAGCAGGAGGTGGACATCTCGAAGATGCGCTCGGTGCGGCTGCTGCGGAAGATCATGCCGGTCACCAACGAGTACCACGGCACCCGCATGGTCATCCGGGAGCACGGCCGGCGGACCCTCACCCCGCTGGCGCTGGTCGTGGTCGCCGTACTCGCCACCGACGTGGTCTTCGCCGTCGACTCGGTGCCCGCCGTCTACGGCATCACCGAGGACCCGTACCTCGTCTTCGCCACCAACGCGTTCGCGCTGCTGGGCCTGCGCGCCCTCTACTTCGTGCTGCACGCCGCGCTCAGCCGGCTCGTGCACCTCAGCTACGGCCTGGCGTTCATCCTGGCCTTCATCGGCGTGAAGCTCGGCCTGCACTGGGCGCACGGCATCTGGACGGGCGTGCCGGAGATCCCGACGCTCGTCTCGCTCGGCGTGATCATCGGGGTGCTGCTGGTGGTGACCCTGACCAGCCTGCGGGCCACCCGCCGGACCGGGCCGGGCGAACGCGAAGTGGTCACCGACCGGACCTGACGACGTCGGGCGGGGGCGGGTTCCGACGGTACGGAGCGTTTCCACCCCCCACTCGGTCACCCTCCGTCGTCTCCGCGTTGACCAAGGGCCGCCGCCCTGCTCCCTTTGCTCTGCACCCGCCGGCGCGCCACGGCACGCCGGGCGGCCGGCGCGCGTCTGGGCGCAGAGCAAAGGGAACGGGAGGGTGTGCGTGGGTCGCGCTCACCAGCCGCAGCGTCGGCGGTCGAGGTCGGCAGCTCGCAGCGGCGGTCGGGGCGGGCGGTCGGCGGAGGTCAACCGAGGAGCAGGAGCGTGCCGACGGTGGCGGCCACGCCGGTGACCGCCAGCGCCGCCCCCGTCACCGCCAACCGCCCCCACGGGACGCGTACCCCGGCGGAGCGGCACCGCTCGTACCAGATCAGGGTGGCCAGGGACGCCCACGGGGTGACCAACGGACCGACGTTGACGCCGATCAGCAGGGCGAGGAGCTGGTCGTGGTGACCGGCGGGGATCACCGCCTCCGCGACCAGGTACGCCGGCAGGTTGTTGACCGTGTTCGCGGAGACCAGACCGACCGTGGCCGCCCGCAGCACGCCCTCCGTGCCCGGGTCGGCGCCGACCAACGTCCCGGTCAACGCGTCCAGCCCCCACCAGCCGGCGGTGCGCACCACCAGGAAGAGCCCGGTGACGAAGACCAGCAGCCGCCACGGCACCAACCCCGGGCGTAACGCGGCCCGGTCCCGGACGGCGAACCCGACCACCAGCACCCCGGCGGCCACGCCGGAGGCCAGCCCGACCGGCGCCCCGGCGAGGACGCCCACCACGAAGAGCAGGCAGCCGCTGAGCGCGATCCGGTAGCGGACCAGGTCCGGCGGCCGGCGTGGCGTGGGCACCGCGAACCGGCCGTCCGCCGGCCGGGCCGGCCGCCAGTACCACCACCAGAGCGCCGCGCCGGTGACGACGACCGCGACGAGCTGCGGTCCGGCCATCCGTGCGACGTACGGCAGCGGGTCCAGCCCGATCCGGTCGATCGCCAGGATGGTGGTCAGGTTCGACACGGGAAGCAGCAGGCTCGCCGTGTTCGCCAGCCAGACCGTGGTCACCGCCAGCGGCAGCGGGCTCACCGCCACCGTCCGGGCCAGGGCGATCAGGACCGGGGTGAGCAGCACCGCCGTGGTGTCCAGGTTAAACGTGACCGTGGTGACCGTGGCGAACAGCACGCAGAGCAGGAACAGCGTCGGGTAACTGCCCCGGGCGGCGCGGGCGGCCCGGGCGGCGAGGACGTCGAAGACCCCGGCCAGCGCGGCCAGCTCGGCCAGCGCCACGATGGTGCCCAGGAAGAGCAGCAGCGGGACGATCCGGCCCAGGGTGGCCTCGGCCTCGGCCCGGGGGAGCAGTCCGGTCAGCACGCAGACCGCCCCGGTCAGGGCCAGCCCGACCGCGATCCGGTCCAGCGCCGCCAGCCGGCCCCACCACGACCGCGGCCCGCGGGCGGGCGGCGGATCCGGGTACGGGGTCACCGCCCTCGGCCGTGACCCTGCCGCCGGCCCTTGAGACGCCGGCCCAGCTCCCGGGCGATCTCGCGGTCGGCGTCGCGTTCGGCGAGCGCCTGTCGCTTGTCGTACGACTTGCGGCCGCGGGCCAGCGCCAGCTCGACCTTGGCCCAGCCGTTGTCGAAGTACATCGACAGCGGCACCAGCGTGATCCCGCCGTCGCGCAGCTTCTCCAGGATGCGGGCGATCTCCACCCGGCGCAGCAGCAGTTTGCGGGTGCGCCGGGGCGCGTGGTTGGTCCAGGTGCTGAAGCCGTACTCGGCGATGTGCAGCCCGTGGAGCATGATCTCGCCGTCGCGTTCCTGGGCGAACGCGTCGACCAGCGACACCCGCCCGGCCCGCAGCGACTTGACCTCGGTGCCGACCAGCACGATGCCCGCCTCGTACGTCTTGAGGATCGTGTAGTCGTGCCGGGCCTTCCGGTTGGACGCGACCAGTGCGCGCCCTGTCTCCCTGGCCGTGGCCGCCTCCCGGGTCTACCAGCCGTCCGGGGTCGACCCTACCGCTCGTGCCGTGCCCACCGGTCTACCGGCCCCGGCGGCGCAGCCGGGCGGCCAGCCGGGCGGCGGTGACCGGCGCCACCGCCACCACGAGCTGCCCGGTCCGGGCGTCCCGCCCGGTGGTCACCCCGTAGAGGCGGGCGCCGTGCCGCCGGATCCGGGGGCGGGCCGCGGGCAGCGCCGGGGCGCGCAGCGGGGCCGTGCCCGACCCGACCGGCCCGTCCACCACGGTCCGCAGCGGATGCCGCTGCCCCGAGGCGGCGCTGGCGGCGAGCAGGTCGTCCACCCGGAACCGGACCCGTACCAGGCTGCCCCGTTCGTCGGTGGTGATGTCCAGGGTGGCGCCCTCGACCTCGCCGGCGCGCAGGCGCACCGGACCACCGACGGTCCGGCCCAGCGTCGGGTGCGGGCTGCGGGCGGTGATCGTCAGACTGCGGGCGCCCTGCCAGGTGACGGTGACCGCGTCGAGGCGGGCCAGCCAGTCGGCGCGGTCCCCGGTGACGTCGGTCCAGGCCGGTCGGCCGGACACCGGGTAACCGGCGTACCAGCGGTCCCCGGCCAGCACGGTCGGCGGCACCCCCCGTTCGGCGTCCTGGCCGATCACCGCCAGCAGATCGTCCAGCCCCGCGCCGACGGCGGCCAGCCGCAACCGGGTCTCGATGCCGAGCTGGTCGCGCAGGTCCTCGGTGAGGTGCCGCTCGACCAGTCGCCGCACCACCGCGTACACCTCCTCCTGAACGGGCCGGTCCAGCCGGAGGAAGTCGTCGGCGACCAGGTGGGCCACCTCCAGGCCGAAGTGCCGGCGCAGCACCGCCTCCCGCTGCTTGCCGGCGGGGATCAGCTCGGCGACCCGGTCCACCAGCAGCTCCACGCAGCGCAGCCGCTGCTCGACCCGGCTTCGGTAGGTGATGTTGCGGGCGTCCAGCCGGCGGACCGCGTGGTAGTAGTCGTAGTCGGCGAGCACCGATATCCGGCGGGCCCGGTAACACGCCTCCAGGGTGAACGGCTGGTCGCTGAGGACCGGCATGTCCTCGTGGAAGCGCAGCCGGTGCCGTTCGACCAGCTCCCGCCGGAACAGTTTGATGTTCGCCAGCGCCCAGGGCAGCGCGGAGTCGAACAGGTCCACGTCGGCGCGGGTCTCGGCGAAGATCTCCTGGAACATGTGCCGGCTGTTGACGCCCACCGCCCGGCCGAGCACCACGTCCGAGCCCCACCGGTCGGCCGCGTCGACCAGCCGCTCCAGGGCCTGCGCGCCGAGCAGGTCGTCGGAGCCGACGAAGAACACGTACCGGCCGGTCGCCAGGTCCAGGCCACGGTTGCAGGGCGTCGCCGGTCCGCCCGAGTTGGCCTGGTGGACCACCCGCAGCGTGTCCGGGTGCCGGGCGGCGAGCTGGTCCAGCAGTCGGCCGCCGCCGTCGGTGGAGCCGTCGTCGACCGCGACGATCTCCATCCGCCGGTGGCCGATGCTCTGGCCGAGCAGCGACGCCAGACAGGCCCGCAGGTACGGCATGGTGTTGTAGACCGGGACGACGACGCTGACGTCGGGTGCCTGCACGGTCGCGCTCCTTCTGACGCCGAGGCGGTCGTTGGCCGGGGCGGTGAGGGGCGGACGCTGTTCGGTCCTGCGTCGAGGATGCCCCGCCAGGCGTTCCGGTTCAAGCTTCTCGCAGCTCAAAGCCGTCGCGCGGGTCGCTCCTCGGCGACGGAGGCGCCGAGCGGCGTCGACCCCGGGCCGCACCTGGGGGCGACGATGGCCGGTACGGTTGACCGGCGCGCGACGTGCCGATGACCGCTGGACGACCATCCGGTGACGCCCCGGCCGGCGCGCCTTCCGTCCGGCCGCACGCCTCGGTGTCTGACCGGCCACGTTTGCCCGTCCAGGTAGCGGGAAGGGCAGCGGGCATGACCACACCTCGTGTGCTGATCGTGGGCGCCGGTTTCGCCGGGTACCACGCGGCGAAGAACCTGGCCCGACTGGCCCGTGGCCGGGCCGAGATCGTGCTGCTGAACTCGACCGACTACTTCCTCTACCTGCCGCTGCTGCCCGAGGTGGCGGCCGGGGTGGTGGAGCCGAAACGGGTCTCCGTGCCGCTCACCGGCACCCTCGACGGCGTACGGGTGGTGATCGGCGAAGCCGACCGGGTGGACCTGCAGAACCGCTGGGTCGGCTTCACCCAGGCGGAGGGGGACCGCGGCCGGCTGGCGTACGACCGGCTGGTCCTCGCCGTGGGCAGCGTCAACAAGCTGCTGCCCATCCCCGGCGTCACCGAGTACGCCCACGGCTTCCGTGGCCTGCCCGAGGCGCTCTACCTGCACGACCACGTGATCCGGCAGATCGAACGGGCCGAACAGGCCACCGACCCGGCCGAGCAGCAGGCCCGGTCGACGTTCGTCGTGGTGGGCGCCGGCTACACCGGCACCGAGGTGGCCGCGCACGGCCAGTTGTTCACCGACGAGCTGGCCGCCCAGCGCCCCCGGCTGACCGTCCGACCCCGGTGGCTGCTGCTCGACGTCGCCCCCCGGGTGCTGCCCGAGCTGGACCGGCGGATGTCCGAGACGGCCCAACGGGTGCTCGACCGGCGGGGCGTCGACGTCCGGATGGGCACCTCGGTCGCCGAGGCCACCGCCGACGGGGTGACGCTCACCGACGGCGACCACGTGCCCACCTGCACGCTGGTCTGGTGCGTCGGGGTACGCCCCGACCCGTTCGTGGCCGAGCTGGGGCTGCGCACCGAGAAGGGCCGGCTGGTCGTCGACGAGTACCTGACCGTCCCCGGGTTCCCCGAGGTGTACGCCTGCGGCGACGCCGCCGCCGTGCCCGACCTGACCCGACCCGGAGGCATCTGCGCGATGACCGCCCAGCACGCCCAACGCCAGGGCAAGCTGGTGGCGCACAACATCGCCGCGTCGTACGGGCAGGGTCGGCGCAAGCCGTACCGGCACCACGACCTGGGTTGGGTGGTCGACCTCGGCGGCCGGGACGCGGCGGCGAACCCGTTGAAGGTCTCGCTGGCCGGGCTGCCCGCCAAGGTGGTGACCCGGGGCTACCACCTGCTCGCCATGCCCGGCAACCGGGCCCGGGTGAGCGCGGACTGGCTGCTCGACGCGGCGCTGCCCCGCCCGGCCGTGCAGCTCGGCCTGGTGCCCGCCAACGCGGTGCCGCTGGAGAGCGCCTCCCCGGAGATCCCGACCCGGCACTCCTCCACGGTGTGATCAGGGGCCCTTCCGGCGTCGTGGGCGGCTGCCCGGCGCGCCCACCCGGCCACGGGGGAGGAAACGTCCAGGTGGCGGCGCGGCAGGGTGGGAGGACGCGCGGGGTCGTCGCCGGGGCCTCAGCCGACGCCCAGGTCGGCGTCGGTGGTGGGGGCGGCGCCGCCGGTGAAGCCGACCAGGGTGGGGCCGTGCAGCACCACGCCGGGCAGCGGATCCCGGGCCACCCGGGCGGCGAGCGGGCGGACCGGCAGCCGGTCGGGTCGGCGCGCGGCGGCCAGCACCAGGTTGCCGTACCGCCGGCCGCCGAGCATCCGCCGGTCGGCGACCAGGCAGACGTCGGCGAAGACCACGCCCAGGGTGGCCGTCTGCGCCCGGGAGAAGACCAACGGTGGCAGGTCGGTCAGGTTGACCAGGTAGAGCCCGTCCGGGGCGAGGACGCGGGCCACCGCCGCGGCGAACTCGACGCTGCGTACGTGCGTCGGCATCCGCGCGCCGGAGTAGACGTCGGCGAGCACCACGTCGTACCCGCCGGCCGGCGGGCCGGTCAGCGCCGCCCGCGCGTCGGCCACCTCCAGCCGGATCCCCGGCGGTGGGGGCAGCTCCCGCGTCACCAGGTCCAGCAGGGCGGCGTCGCGTTCCACCACGTGCTGCGGCGACCCGGGCCGGGTGGCGGCCAGGTAGCGGGGCAGGGTCAGCGCGCCGCCGCCGAGGTGCAGCGCCCGCAGCGGCGCGCCGGGCGGCGCGGCCAGGTCGAGCAGCGCCGCCATCCGCCGGACGTACTCGAACCGTAGGTGGGTCGGGTCGGCGACGTCCACGTAGGACTGCTCGACGCCGGCCGCGAGCAGGGTGCGCCCGGTCCGGCGGGCCGGGTCGACCACCAGCGTCGGGCCGTCGGCCGTCCTGTCCATGCCCGGCACGGTAGCCCACCGCCGCCGCGCCCTGACCGCCGCCACCGCTGCCGCCCGGCCGCCGCCGCCCGACCGCCACCGCCGCCCGGCCGCGACGGGCGTCCGACCCGGACGGGCGGCGTCGTCGGGTCAGCCCGCGCCGCCGCCGGCCCCCGGCGGCGCGAGCAGATCCCGCAGATCCTCCGGTACGCGCAACCGCGCCACCAGGTCGCCGTCCCACCCGGCCAACGCGGCGAGGGTGGCCTCCGCCTGGTAGCGGGCCTGTTCCGGGGTACGGCCACTGATCCGGGCGACCTCGGCGAGGAAACCGGGCAGGTCCCGGCGGCGGGCGATCCCGTCCACCGGGGTCACGTCGTGCAGCGACATCGGGACGGCGCGCAGCAGCCGCTGCCGGTCGGCCTCGTCCAACGCGCGGGCCAGGACCAGCACGGTCGCCTCCGCGCCGACCTTGGCTTCGCGGAAGTCCACCCCGGCCCGGCGGGCGACGGCGTCGACCAGCTCCCGGTACCCGCTGCCGGTGGTCCCCGGGGGCGTGCCGCCCGGACGCGGTCCGGGCCGCTGGACGGTGGGCCGGCCGGCCGGCGGGGGAGCGGGTCCGCCCCGGGCGCTGTCCGGCTTGTGCACCCCGGCGGGCGGCGGTCCGGCCCGTCTGCCCCGGTCCAGGTGGGTGAGCTGCTTGCTCGCGCCGAGGGTGGCCCCGTCGCCGCTGGGCTGCCGACCGCGTTCGCGGGACTGGCGGGCCAGGGCACGCCGCCGCTGGTTGTCGCCCTCCATCTGCTTTCTCATCCGTCGACCTCCCCTGCTCCGTGGTGCTCGCGCCCGCCGGCTTCCCGGCCCGCACCGTGCCGAAACCGGTGGCGGGCCGGCGTCGGGGCTTCATGCCGCCGGGGTGAGGGGCGCTCACCCTGCCGGGGCGCATGATCGGCAGCGGACCGGCACGTCTTCCGAGGCATGCGTAAGGGAAGGTCGTCATGAAGCGGATCGTCGAGATCGTGCCCGCCCGGCCGGGCTGGTACGCCCGCTGGCAACTCGCGCCGGACGACACCTGCTGTTACCCGGTGACCGTCTGGGCGCTGGTCGAGGAGGCCGACGGCGTCGGCCGTGAGGTGATCGGGGTCGACTGCGTGGGGCAGTGGCCCGGGTCGGACGACACGGCCGCCGGCACGGAGTTCGTCCGGTACCTCTTCCACGCCCCGGAGACCGGGCAACCGGACGACGTGGCGCCCGACTCGGAGCTGGCGTCGGGGGCGTCCGGTCCGTCGCCGGACGCCGCGCCCCGGCGCGCGGCGTCCCGGCAACCGCTAGCCACCCCGTGAGCCGGACCCGGCCGGCCGCCCGGCTGACCGTTGGCGCCGTACCCGCGGCACCGCCGCCGGTCGTGATCCCGGGCGGCCGACGGGGCGGGCCGAACGGCCGGGGTGTCAGCCGACCTCGCGGGCCTCGTCGTCGGCGGGACGGTCGACGGTGCGGGCGGTGGTCAGCAGCTCGGCCAGCCCGGTGCGCGCCAGCAACTGCTGGACCCGGTCGTTGATGCCGACGAGTCGGACGGAACGGACGCCGCTACGGTGGATGACCAGGAACGCGCTCAGCCCCGAGGAGTCACAGAGGGTGACGCCGGCGAGGTCGACCGTGAGGTCGTCGTACCCCTCGGCCAGGGCCCGGCCGGCCGCCCGGACGAGGTCCGGCGCGGTGTCGAAGTCGATCTCGCCCGTCAGCCGCAGCCGGGCGTGCCGGGCCGAGACCCGGTTCACCTCGATGGTCAACAACTGACGTGGCATGTGCTCCATGTTCCCAGCCGGCGCCCTGCCGGAAACGCGCGGGCTAGGCGGTGGCGGCGGGCCGGTCGTGGCGTTCGTCCCGCGGCGGGCGGGAGAGCAGGCCGTTGACCCCGGTGATGTCGAGGATGGTGTCCAGGAAACGGGGGGTGTCGCGGAGCCGGATCAGGGTGCCGCTCTGGTGGCCCTCGCGCCAGGCGTGCACGATGACCGCCAGGCCGGTGCTGTCGATGAAGAGCAGGCCCCCGAAGTCCAGCACGATGGCCGGCGGTCGGGTGGCGAGCAGCCGGTCGAGCGCGGCGCGCAGCGGCGCGGCGGTGGTGAAGTCGAGGTCGCCCCGCACGGTGACCAGGGGTGTCAGAGCGTCGGATTCATCGATCGACAAGGTCAGGGGTGTCGATTCTGGCTTCCTCCGCTGGGGCACCACCATCACGCCTCTCCGCAGGGCTGCCGATCGGGCAGTTTCCCGGAATCGTAACAACTCTGGGGCCCTTCCGCCCGGTACGCCGAATCGGCCCGGGTGGCGTCGCCGGCATACCGGCGTAGGCTGGGGCGAGGAGATTGGATCACATACGCCGCGTCACGCGGACCGAGGGTGCGAGAAGGAGTGGGGCTTAGCTGGTGACTGCTGCCGACGTCAGGGAATGGGACCCGGGCGACGGACGGATCTCCACGCCGAATGCCACCCGGCCTCCGGCGTGGTCCGCCGACGCCCCGCCCCGCCCTGCGCAGCCCCTGCCGCCCCTGGCTCCGGACCGCGCCCCGATCGGGCCCGACTGGTCCGAGGTCGTCGAGCACTTCCGGGAGGGCTTCGTCGTCTGCGACGCCGACGGCGTGGTGCGGCACCTGAGCCCCGTCGCCGAGCGGCTGCTCCCCGAGGTCACCCTGGGCGAGCTGCTGGCCGCCTCCGGCGTGGCCGGCCTCGGCACGTCGCCCGACCCGGTCGATCTCGGTCACCACGGCCGCCGGCTGCGGGTCCGCCGGGTGCCGCTGTCCCGGCGCCGGTGCTGCTGGTACGTCGAGGACGTCACCGAGAGCGTCAGCCGGGCGGACGCCCTGCTCGCCGAGCGGGCCCGCTCGGCGTTCCTGGCCGCCACCGGCGAGAAGCTGGGCAACCCGCTGCACCCGGACCGGGCGGCCACGGCCACCGTCCGGTTGGCGGTGCCCACGCTGGGCGACGTGGCCGTGCTGGTGGTCGCCCCGCGCGTCGGCCGGGTCCGCTGGTGGCGGGCGGTCCGGGTGGACGACGACATGCCCTCGGTCGACAGCGGCGTGCTCGGCGTCCCCGACCTGCCGCCCGCGATCGAGGAGGGGCTGGCCGGGACCGAGCCGCACGCGGTGGACTGGCTGGTCGACCAGGCCGCCGAGGCGGGCTGGCTGCCCGGGTTGGCCCTGCCCGACGTCTGCGCCCGGCTCGTGCCGTTGCCCGGTCGGGGCACGCCCGCCGGGGTGCTGTTCGTGGCCCGCCGGGCGACCCGCCCGTACGACGAGGCCGACGTGGGGCTGCTCCACGCGTTCGCCTCCCGGGCCGGCGCGGCGCTCACCTCCGCCGGGCTCTACCGCGACCAGGCCGAGGTCGCCGACACCCTCCAGGCCAGTCTGCTGCCGGTCGAGCCGACCGAGGTGGCCGGGTTGCAGTGGGGCACCGCCTACCGCCCGGCCCAGGCGGGGCTGCGCATCGGCGGCGACTTCTACGGCTCGCACCCGCTGCCCGACGGCGGCTCCCTGTTCTACCTCGGCGACGTCTCCGGCAAGGGCGTCGAGGCGGCGGTGTTCACCGGTCAGCTCCGCCAGTGCCTCCAGGCGCTGCACCGGGTCGAGTACCGACCGGCCCGGCTGTTGCGACTGCTCAACGACGCGCTGCTGGAGACCACGCTGGCCAACGGCCAGGGCCGCTTCGCGACGATGGTGCTCGGCGTGGTCCGGCCCCAGCGCGACGGCAGCCTTTCGCTCACCATGGCCGGTGGTGGCCACCTGCCGCCGCTGGTGCTGCGGGCCTCCGGCGAGGTGGAGCCGGTGGCGCTCAGCGGCATGCTGATCGGCGTGGTGCCGGATCCTCGCGTCGGCGAGGTGACGGTACGGCTCGCCCCGGGCGAGACCTGCCTGCTCTACAGCGACGGGGTCACCGAGGCCCGGGGCGGCCGGCGCGGCGACGAGCTGTTCGGGGTGGACCGGCTGGTCCACGCGATCGGCGGCTGCCACCGGATGCCCGCGCCGGCCCTGGCCGAGCGGATCGAGCAGGTGACCGGCGACTGGCTGGCGCACGGCGACCACGACGACATCGCGGTGCTGGCGCTGCGCGCGGTCGGCGCGGTCGCCCGGGGCCCCCGGCACCTGCACGCGGTTCCCGAGCTGGCCCCCGCCACCGCGGCTCCGCAGCCGTCCGGCGCGGGCCACCGGGACCCGAGGACGCCGCGATCGTGACCAACGTCGCGCCGACCGCCGACCTGACCGAGGTCTTCCCGACGTACCTGTCGCACCTCGAGGAGGCCGACGAGTACGCGGCGGTCGACGTGGTGACCGCTCTGCTGGACCGGGGCGTGCCGGCCGAGCCGATCCTGCTCGACCTGGTCGCGCCGGCCCAGGCCGAGGTGGGCGAGCTGTGGGCGCGCAACGAGTGGAGCGTGGCGCAGGAGCACGCCGCCACGCACATCAGCGACCGGGTGGTGGCCGCCGTGTCGGCGTACGTCAACCCGCGGCCGACGCGCGGGCGGATCGTGGTGGCCTGCATGGACGGGGAGTGGCACGCGTTGCCGGCCCGTCTGGTGGCCGAGGTGCTGCGGTTGCGCGGCTGGCAGGTTACCTTCCTGGGGGCCAGCGTGCCCGCCGCGCACCTGGTCTCGTACCTGCAACGGCACGACGCGCACGCGGTCGCGCTGGCGTGCGCGCTGCCGATGCGGCTGCCGCACGCGCACCGCATGATCGAGGCGTGCCGGCGTTCCGACGTGCCGGTGCTGGTCGGTGGCCGGGGGTTCGGCCTCGACGGCCGCTGGGCCGGGCGACTGGGCGTGGCCTGGGCGCCCGACGCGCCGTCCGCGGCGGAGCTGGTCGCCGACGAGCGGACGCTGCGCCGGGTGCCGGCCGCCGATCTGGCGCACCTGGCCGACGACGAGTACGCCGGCCTGCTCCGGCGGCGCGCCGAGCTGATCGACTCGGCGTTGGTCGACCTGCGGGGCCGCTTCCCCGGGGTGGCCGACTACACCCCCGCCCAGCTCGATTCGACCGTCGCCGATCTCGGCTACCTCCTGGACTTCCTCGCCGCCGCCGTCTACGTCGACGACGCCGCGCTGTTCACCGAGTTCGTCGAGTGGCTGGCGACGATCCTGGCCAGTCGGGGCGTGCCGGTCGCGTCGGTGGCGCACACGCTGGAGCACTTCGCGCGGGCGCTGCGGGACTTCCCCCGCGCCGGCAGGTTCCTCGCCGCGGGTCGACCGGCGGTGACCGTACGCCGGTAGTCGAAGCCGGGCCGGGCGGCGACCGTCCACCGGTCGAAGTCGGGTCAGGTGGCGGATTCCGGTCGAGCCCTGCTTATACTTGCTCTACTGCAAATATCCTCCCTCCTGGGCGGGCCGAGAGGAAAACCTTGACGTTCACCGTCACGCACGCGGAGCGGGACGACGGTGTGGTCTGCCTGCGGCTCTCGGGCGAGCTGGATCTGAGCTCCGCGCCCGAGCTGACCGCGGCGGTCGACCGGCTCGTCACCGCCGGACGGTCCCGTCTGCTGGTCGACCTGACCGAGCTGACGTTCTGCGACTCGACCGGCATCGCCGCCTTCGTCCGGGGCGACAACGCCGCCGCCGCCGTGGGCGGCTGGTTGCGTCTCACCGGCGCGTCCGGGCGGGTCGACCGGGTGCTGCGGCTCACCGGCCTGGCCGAGGTGCTGCGCCACGACCCCGAAGTCGACCCGGCGGCGCAGCCCTGTCGGTGATCGGTTAGATTTTCCCGCCGGCACTCGACCGTGCGGTCCCGGTAACACATCAGGAAGAGGCAGGTAACCATGGGCGCAGCCACGTCGGGCCCGGTACGGATCCTGGTGGTGGACGACGATCCCGGTGACGTCCTCATGATCGAGGAGGCGCTGGAGGACTCGGACGTCGACAAGGTCATCGACGTGGTCAACGACGGCCAGGAGGCGATGGAGTTCCTCCGGCGGGAGGGTCGGCACACCGACGCCAAGCGTCCGGACGTCATCCTGCTCGACCTCAACATGCCCCGGATGGACGGACGGCAGGTGCTCGGCGAGGTCAAGAGCGACGAGGACCTGCGGACCATCCCGATCGTCGTGCTCACCACGTCGAACGCGGACACCGACATCGTCGGCAGCTACACCCTTCAGGCCAACGCGTACGTGACGAAGCCGATCGACCTGGACGACTTCAACGACGTGGTGCGCCGCATCGACGAGTTCTTCGGCCGGGTCGTGGTCCTGCCCAAGCGCGTCTGACCGCGTCACGCTCAGCCGAGCGCGTCGACGATCGCCGTGGCCCGGTGCTCGTGCTTGGCGTACGCGTGCGGGTACGCGGACTTCTGCACCGACTGGGCGGCGGCGGTCACGCTCAGCCGCTGCCAACCGGACACCTCACGCAGCGCCAGGTAGAACGCCCGGGAGGCGTACGCCGGCTGCATCAGCTCCCGTACGCTGCCCCAGCCGCTGCTCGGGCGCTGCTGGAACAGCCCGACGGAGTCGTGGTCGTCGCCGCTGCCCTGGTGCGGGTAACGGGACGACTCGGGGAGCCGGTCGCTGGCGAGGTTGCGCAGATCGCTCTCCTGCAGCGCGGTGGCGACGGCGACCACCAGGGCCCGGCGCGGCATCCGGAGCCGGACGCCGACGTCCACGATCGTCTTCGCGTTGTCCATCTGTGCCTGGCTCAGCCCGGCGACCGGCGTCGGCCGGGCCGGCTCCGTCGGGCGGGCGGGGGAGAGCGTGGCGAGTGGGCTGGCGGTGCCGCCGGGCGTCACGGCGGCCGACCCGCCGCGCTGGAACGACCGGGACGCCCGCTGGTCGGCCTCGGCGGCGCTGGCCGCCCGGTCGGCCAGGGCGCCGGGTGGCGGCTTCCCGTCGCCGAGGCCGCCCCGGGCGCCGGCGAAGAGGCCGACGCCGAGGCAGCAGGCCACTCCGGTGGCGACCGCGACCCGTACCGGGGGGTGGGACAGGCGGGACCGGCGCGGCGGCCGGCGGTCCTCGGCGCGATGCCGCCCCACTTTCCGTACGGGCGATGGCATGTCGTCCGAACGGTCGTTCGGCCGGGCGTCGGGCAGCTTCGGCGCAGGGGAGTGGTCGGGAGGCACCCGCCGAGGTTAGAAAGTCTGACGGGCATTGCCATCGGCGCGAATAGTGTCATGAGCCACAATTACCGACGATCGACACCCCCATGTCAGATATGTACGGCATGGCGGGTGCGGTTCTACTATTTGACTTTTCCCCTGAAGCCGTCCCGAACCGGCATTTCCGGCACGGTCCGGCGGTCGTCGCGGCTCCGCCCGAGCCTCGGCCGTTCGGTCCGGGGTCACCTCGGCCGTCCCGCCGTCAGCGTCGGCCGTTCTCCGCCGCGGTGACGGTCAGGCGGTGCCGGCTCAGGTCGGTCGTCGAGAACGGCCAGAGCCGGTCCGCGTGCTCCACCAGCCCGGCGAGCTGCTCCCGGCTCAACCCGACCGACGAGATCGAGGCGTGCACGTCGGCCTGGTAGCGGCCGTCGTCGCCGCGACCCAGCCGTACCTCCGCGCGGACCTGCACGGTGTGCGCCTCGTCGGTGATGTCCCGGGCCGCCTCGACCGCGGCGTGGTGCAGGCAGGAGGCGAACGCCGCCGCGAGCAACTGTTCCGGGGTGAGCCCGGTGCAGTGCGGCGCGAGCGGGGACGCCAGGGCGGTCGACAGGCCGCCGTCGTCGGTGTGCACGTGGCCGCCCTCGGCGGTCGCCATCGCTTCGTGGAACCACGAATCCGGATCCGACATCGCTGTTCCTCCCGTCGTTCCCGGCCCGGCTACCCGGCACCCGCGCGCCGAAACGCCGAGGGCGGCACGCCCCCGGCCGACGCTCGGCTCCGGTCGCGCCTCTGGTCGCGCCTCCGGCCGGGTCGGCGCTCGGGCCGGTCAGCGCTCCGGTCCACCGCCGGAGTCGGCCATCATCGCCACCTCCGTCGGCTCGGACGCGGCCCGCTCGGTCCACGGCGACAGAGCGGCGTCCGCCTGCCGCTGGCGGGGCGCCGCGACGGCCAACGGGACGTACACCCGCGCGTCGACCGCCTCGGCCAGCATCAGGGCGGCGACCAGGCTGGTGGGCCGCTCCAGCGGCTCCTCGGCCAGGCAACGGCGGCACAGGTCGGCCACCTCGCCCGGCAGACCGTCGATCGCGGGCAGCGGGGCCGGCGGCTGCCGGCGCACGCCGAGCAGTTGGCCGGCGGCTGCCGCCGGGTACGGCAGCCGGGCGGTGAGACAGTAGTAGAGCAGCACACCCAGGGCGTACATGTCGGCGGCGGTGGTCGCCGGACGCTGCGCCAACTGCTCCGGGGCGAGATAGGCCGGGGTGCCGACCACCATGCCCGCCGGCAGTGGGTCCGTCGTGCCGTTGGCCGTGGCGATGCCGAAATCCAGCACCTTCACCCCGGCGGGGGTGAGCACGACGTTCGCCGGCTTCACGTCCCGGTGCACGATGCCGTGGGCGTGCGCGGCGGACAACGCGGCGCTCACCTCGGCGCAGACCCGGACGGCGATCCGCCAGTCCAGCGGGCCGGAACGGACGTGCGCGGCCAGGGTCTCCCCCTCGGCGAGCTCCATCACGATGTACGGCACCTGCTGGCCGGTGGCCGTCGAGGCGGTGCCGAAGTCGTGCACGCTCGCCACGTTCGGATGCACCAACCGGGCGGCCGAACGCGCCTCGGCCCGGATCCGGTCGACCGAGGTCGGGCCGTCGTCCTGGCCCGGCGAGATCAACTTCACCGCGACCGTTCGGTCCAGCACCACGTCGTGGGCGCGCCAGACCTCCGACATGCCACCGATGCCGACGCGCTGTTCGAGCCGGTATCGCCCGTCCAGCGTTCTCATCGTGTGCGCTCCTCGCCTCGTCACCGCGCTCCGGTCGCGGGTGCTCCCGAGCCGGTACCCGGCCGTCGAACAGCACAAACCGACGGCTGACGATCCGCTGGCTGAGCACTCGGTCAACCGGACGAGCCGCCCGCGACCGGCTCGACCCGCCGTCGGGCTGCCCGCCCCCCGTGCCGCCCGGTCGTCTGTCACCCGTGCCGGTGGGCCGTCCCTGGGTTCGGGTCGCCGGGCCGTCGTCCGTGGCCCGCGTCGCCGGGTCGTCCCCGGTCCGTCTTCTCCGGCAGCGGGGTGCTCGTCCCGAAGCTGCGGCCCAGCGCCCGCACCTGCGCCTCCAACTCGGGCACGGCCCGCCGGGCGTGCCGCGCCATCACCAGATCCGCCAGTGGACCGACCAGCACCGACCGGCCGGCCTGGAGCAGCCCGACCGCGCGCGGCACGTACACGCGGCGCTGCCGCCGCTCGACGGCCCGGACGAACGCCGTGGCGCACTCCTGGACGGACGTGGTCTTCCGCATCGGCCAGGGCAGCCTGGCCAGCAGCTCGGCGACGGCCGGCAGGTCGGCGCGGGCGTCGCGGACCAGATCGGTGTCGATCCACGACGGATGCGCGACGCCGACCACCACCCCGTGATGGGCCAGTTCCAGCCGGATCGACGTGCCGAAACTCTCCACCCCGGCCTTCGACGCGCAGTACGCCGCCATCCCCGGCGGCGCGGCGAACGCCGCCGCCGAGGAGACGATCAGCAGGTACCCGCGCCGGGCTATCAGCGCGTCGACGGTGGCCGCCGCCGTCCGCATCACCCCGATCAGGTTCACCTCGACGGTGCGCACCATCGCGTCCAGATCCCCGACGGCGAGGGTGCCCCGGTTCGCCACCCCGGCGTTGGCGACCACCGCGTCGATCCCGCCCAGCGCGCCGACCGTGCCGTCGACGGCACGGGTCAGATCGGCCTGGTCGGTGACGTCGGCGGGAAACCAGACGTGCCCTTCGCCCAGCTCGGCCGCCAGTGCGGCGAGCCGCTCCGGCTCCAGCCCGACCAGGGCGACGCGTGCGCCCCGGGCGGCGGCGACCCGGGCGGTGTGCTCACCGATGCCCCGGGCGGCCCCCGTCACCAGTACGACCTTGTCTCTCAGCGGGCTGTCACTTCCTCGCGGCATGCCCCGAAGCTACCGCTACCACTGTCCGCCTCTCTCGACCACCGCAGCACGCGAAGCGAAACGGTAGTCGCCGCCACCGCTGAGCGACGTGCCGGCCGCAGCCGTACACGCGAGATCCGGCCGTGCCCGGCTCAGGTGAGGCGTTCCCCAGGTGACCTGCTGGCCTGCGCGACGCAAACCAGATTCTGTGTGACGATGTGTCCCCGGACGCGGCCCGTCTCGGCGACGAGCGAGGCTTTCCAGACGGCACTGAAAGCCCGCCAGACGCCGGCACGTAGGAGACTTCTGAAGCCGTGCACCGGAGGCGTGCACGCGGCGAACCGTACCGATTCGAAGCCGGCCACGGCCGCGAGTTGGGCGAGGCTCCGTTGGGTGAACCAGGTCTGGTGAGTGATGTCGCCGTACATGATGTTCCCACCGGTCGGGCTGACGGCGTTCGGCACTCGGGCGACGAAGACGCCGCCCGGCTTGAGTGCCCGCGCCACCTGGTCGAACGTCCGCATCACGTCGTCTTTGCCGAGGTGCTCGAGGATGTCGGTCGCGATGACGGCATCCCAGGCGTGCTCCGTGGCCAGCCACGAACGGAAGTCGCCCAACTCCACCCGGTCCAGGCCGCGGCTACGCGCCAGGGCCACCTGCTCCGGGCTGATGTCCACTCCGTACGCGTCCAGCCCGTCGGTGAGCATGATCTGAACCAGGTGGCCCTGGCCGCAACCGATGTCCAGGATCCGGAGCTGGGCTGGTCCCTCAGGCAGATAAGGCCGGATCTGTCGGCGGTAGGTGAAAGTATTGGCTTCTGTATTGCTATTTCCGGCCTCGGTGGTGGACACGTACGAGTCGTAGAACCGGTTGGTGCTCTGCCCGGCATCTCGCTGTTCGGAAACCGTCACTTTTCAGTACCCCGTTGACGTAGGTCGGCTGTGGGCGCGCCGTACCGATCGACCGCGACGGCACGCGACAGCATGCCCAACGAGCGATGGTCGCCGTGGTGGCGGCGACTCGCAGGAGGATCAACGTGGCCTGGGCGTGATCCACCAGGCGCAGTCCTGGCCGGTCAGCCAGCGAGGGCCGTCCGCGCCCCGGACCAGGGCGCTGATCGCGAGGGTGGCGGCGCGCACCGCGTCCGGAGCCGCAACGGTCAACGCCGCCCACGGCGCGACGGGCGTCCCACCGGTGCGCGGGTTGACCACCCCGGAGCCGTCCGCGCCCCGGGTGGACGCGGTCGCCAGCCCGCCGCCGGTCAACCGGACCGTCCCCGCGCCGACCGACACCGGCCAACCGCCGGACGGGACCGGTCCGGCTGTCGCCACCCGGGAGCCGATCGCCACCAGCACCCCGCCGGCCGAACATTCGGCGATCCGTACGGCACATCGCTGCGCCAGGTACGCCGACGCCGTACCGCCCAGCACCAGCAGCAACGTCGGCGGCACGGCCAACCGGTCGCCCCGCAGTGACACCGACCGCCAGTCGCCGGCCAGCGACACCGACCCCCACTGGCCGGCCACGACCGGAACTCCGACGTCGAGGCCGTCAACGGGCAGCGGTCCACCACGGGCGGCCAGCCGGATCCGGGCCGCGCCGATCGTCGGGTCGCAGTCGCCGTCACTGGCCCGGGCCGCGTCCAGGGCCACCGTCACCAGGTCCCGCAGAAGCGGGCCGACCGCGACCGGCCGACCGGCGGCCCGGTGCACCCGGGCCAACTCGCCCCGGCCCGGCGCGGTGACCCGGTCCAGGGCGGCCAGCGCGCCGTCGACCACCCGACGGGCGGTCGTCGGCCGGGTCGCCCCGGTCACCACCACCCGCACCGGGCGACCCCGGTGCGACCAGCGTGTCTCGCGTACCCGATCGGCGGTGTCCATGCGCCAGAGCGTGCGGGACGTGCCTGGGAGAGGCTCAGGTCGCGGCTGTGTGTCGGCTGTGCGACAGGTTGTCACCCAGTCGGTCGACCAGGAAGTCCGCCCAGTTTCGCCGGCCGACGACTGGCTCCGCGCCGTGTCCGGCGGCGCCATCCGCCTCGCCCCCGGCGGGGCGTACGCCGTCCCTCGACGGTCCCATGCCGTCCATCGTCCGGAGTCGGCCTCCCGGGGTCGGGTCCGTGCCGTGCCTCGCCGGATCCGCCTCGCCCACGGCCAGGTTCGCGCCACGAGCATGATCAGTTGATCGTGGTGGCGGACGGCCCCCGGGAGGGCCCATTTGCCACCACGATCATCCGGACCGCCCGGCTGATCGAGGTGATCAGGCCGATCATCCGGTTGATCCACCCGGATGGTGGTCGAGTCGTCGGCCGGGACGGACGCCGACAGGAGCGGGGCAGGCTGCGCGCTCACCGTTTCGGTGATGTGACGGTGACGCGGCGGCGGGATGGCGCGGTTTCCTGGATCCCGTGTGGATCTTGGCGGGCGGTGGGGCGAGAGGGCGGTGGGGCGACGGTGGCGGGGTGGGGCGACACGCACAGGGGGCGCACAGGCAATGGTGGGGCGGGGCACAGGAGCGGGGGCCAGGATGGGGGCATGGTGACCGACGGGCGTGCGTTGCCGGGGCGGGTCGAGTTGCGCCGTCCGGACGGCGGGCCGGTCCGGGTGCTGGTGGTCGACGACGAGTCGACCCTGGCCGACCTGCTCGCCATGGCGCTGCGCTACGAGGGCTGGCAGGTGGCGACCGCCGGCAACGGCATGGCCGCGCTCAGCAGCGCCCGGCAGACCCGACCGGACGTGGTGGTGCTCGACGTCATGCTGCCCGACCTGGACGGCTTCCAGGTGCTGCGCCGGCTGCGTGAGCACGCCCCGGACGTCCCGGTGCTCTTCCTGACCGCCCGGGACGCCGTGCCGGACCGGGTCGCCGGGCTGACCGTCGGCGGCGACGACTACGTGACCAAGCCGTTCAGCCTGGAGGAGGTGATCGCCCGGCTCCGGGCGCTGCTGCGCCGCGCCGGGCTGGCGGTGGCGGCCCGGGAGGCGCCCGTGCTCACCGTCGGTGACCTCAGCCTGGACGAGGACAGCCACGAGGTACGCCGGGGCGACGACCTGATCACCCTCACCGCGACCGAGTTCGAGCTGCTCCGGTACCTGATGCGCAACCCCCGTCGGGTGCTCAGCAAGGCGCAGATCCTCGACCACGTGTGGCACTACGACTTCGGCGGCCAGGCGAACGTGGTCGAGCTGTACATCTCGTACCTGCGGAAGAAGATCGACGCCGGACGCGAGCCGATGATCCACACGCTGCGCGGGGCCGGGTATGTCCTCAGACCCCCCGGGTGACCAGAGCCGGCGGGCGGACCAGAGCCGGCTCGACGACCAGAGCCGGTTGAAGGAACAGAGCCGGCTGAAGGGTCAGGGCCGGCTGGACGGTCAGGGCCGGCTGGACGAGCAGGGCCGGCTCCGGGCGTTGGCGGGCTGGTTGGCCGGCTGGTCGCTGCGGGCCCGGCTGGTCGCCTCGGTGGTCATCCTGCTCGCCCTGGTCAGCGTGGGTGTCGGCGCGGTGACCACGGTGGCCCTGCGGCACTTCCTGATCGCCCAGGTCGACGACCAGCTCGCCCCGATGTGGCCGTACGGGGGACCGGGCGGTGGGCGACCGGTCGGGCCGTTTCCCGACGCGGATCCGAACCCCCGGCTGCGGGTGCCGCCGGGGTTCCCGACCGGCACGGTCGTGGTGCTGGCCGAGGACGGTCGGGTCAGCTCGGCCCGGACGCTCACCTCCGGGCGGGAGGAGGCGCAGGTCGGCCCGGCCGACGTCGCGGCCGTCGCGCGGTTGCCCGCCGACGGCCGCCCGCGCACCGTGGAGCTGGGCGGACGTGGTGAGTACCGGTTCGTGGCACGGCCCTTTCCGGACGGCGCCGTCCGGGCCGTCGGCGTGCCCCTGGCCGGCGTGCGGGCGACAGTGTGGTGGATGGTCGTCGCGCAGGCCGGCATCGCCGCCGCCGGGCTGCTGCTCGCCGGCTCGGCCGGGGCGCTGATCGTGCAGGCGACGCTGCGTCCGCTGCGCCGGGTCGCGGCCACCGCCGCCCGGGTCACCGAGCTGCCGTTGGACCGGGGCGAGGTGGCCCTGTCGGTGCGGGTGCCGGCCGCCGACACCGACCCGCGTACCGAGGTGGGCCAGGTCGGCGGCGCGTTGAACCGGATGCTCGGGCACGTCGCCGCCGCGCTCGCCGCCCGCCAGGCCAGCGAGACCCGGGTACGCCAGTTCGTCGCCGACGCCAGCCACGAGCTGCGCACCCCGCTGGCGGCCATCCGGGGGTACGCGGAGGTGGCCCGCCGGGGGCGGGCCCAGGCCCCGCCCGACGTGGCGCACGCGTTGCGCCGGGTGGAGTCGGAGAGCATCCGGATGACCAGTCTCGTCGACGACCTGCTGCTGCTGGCCCGGCTGGACTCGGGTCGGCCGCTGGTCGCCGAGCCGGTGGACCTGTCCGCGCTGGTCGTGGACGCGGTCAGCGACGCGCACGTGGCCGGGTCCGGGCACCGCTGGCAGCTCGACCTGCCGGACGAGGCGGTGGAGGCGCCCGGCGACGCGGCCCGGCTGCACCAGGTGGTGGCGAACCTGCTGACCAACGCGCGGGTGCACACCCCGCCCGGCAGCACCGTCACCACCACCCTGCGTGCCGGCCCGGACGCCGTCGTGCTGACCGTCGCCGACGACGGCCCCGGCATCCCGGCCGAGCTGCGGCCGGAGGTGTTCGAGCGGTTCGCCCGGGGCGACGGCTCCCGTTCCCGGGCCCACGGCAGCACCGGCCTGGGCCTGGCCATCGTGGCAGCCGTGGTGGACGCCCACCACGGCCAGGTGACCGTGGACAGCCGACCGGGCCGGACGGTGTTCACCGTACGGCTGCCGGCCGGCCCGGTCCGGCCGTGAGCGCCCGAGGTACGCCGACCGGGGGCGGCTGGCCGGTTGTGCGCGCGGAGGACTCGGCGGTCGGCGTACGGTGTGAACCGACAAGTCCGGCTCTGCCGTAAAAGGTGGGGTATGGGCGTTTTCGCGGAGCGAGGGAAGGGAGCGGTCGGTGATGCACCTGGCCTACCTGGACGCGGGATCCGGCAGCCTGATCGTGCAGGCGGTGGTCGGCGGAGCCGCCGGGGCGGCGGTGGCCGCCAGGCTCTACTGGCGTCGACTGGCCGACCGGTTCCGCCGACAGCCCACCGACCAGCCCGGCGGCGAGGGTGCTGAGCGGCCCGGCGGCCAGGGTGCTGAGCAGGGCGCCGGCCAGCCCGTCGAGCGGCGTTGACCGGGATGACGATCTCCGGCGTCCGGGTCGAGCCGGGTTCGTTCCGTGACCCGGCCAACCGGGTCTTCCACCGCGACGGCGACGTGTTGCGCGGCCTAAACGAGCAGGCCGCCAGCGACTACCGGGCGCTGGCCGGCACGGCGTTCTTCCGGGCCCTGCTCGCCGCCGGCAAGGTCTGCGGCACCGAGCAGGTCGGGTCACTGCCCGACCTGCCCTGGGCCACCGTACTGCGACACGAGCGCATCCCGTTCGTCTCGCACCCGTACGAGTGGTCGTTCGGCATGCTCCGCGACGCCGCGCGGCTGCACCTGGAGGTGCTCGCCGAGGCGGTGGCCGCCGGGTTCACCCTCAAGGACGGGTCGGCGTACAACGTCCAGTGGCGCGGCGTGGAGCCGGTCTTCATCGACGTCGGGTCGTTCGCGCCGGCCCGGGAGGGTGAGCCGTGGGCCGGCTACCGGCAGTTCTGCCAGACGTTGCTCTATCCGCTGCTGCTCCAGGCCCACCTCGGGGTGGACTTCCAGCCGTGGCTGCGGGCCCGGGTCGACGGGATCGGGGCCGAGCAGCTCCGCCCGCTGTTCCGGGGGCTGCGTCGGCTGCGGCCCGGCGTCCTGACCCACCTGCACCTGCACGGGGCGATGCAGCGTCGGCACGCCGCCGCCACCACCACCGACGTCCGGGAGCAGCTCCGGGCCGCCGGCTACTCGCGGGACCTGGCCCTGGCCACCGTCCGCGGGCTGACCCGGCTGGTCGACCGGCTGGACCGGCCGCCGCCGGACAGCCACTGGGAGGACTACCAGCGCACCTGCGGGTACTCCCCGGAAGACCGGGCCGCCAAGGAACATTTCGTCGCGGACGCGCTGACCAGCGGTCCACGTCCGGCGCTGGTGCTCGACCTCGGGGCCAACGACGGCCGGTACGCCCGGCTCGCGGCCCGGCACGCCGACCAGGTGGTCGCCGTCGAGCAGGACCCGGCCGTGGTGGACCGGCTGTACCGGCGGCTGCGGGCCGACCGGGACCGGCGCATCCTGCCCCTGGTGATGGATCTCGCGGACCCGTCGCCCGGGGGAGGCTGGCGGGGGGCCGAACGCGCGCCGTTCGCGGCCCGCGCCGGCGCGGACGTCGTCCTCGCCCTCGCGTTGGCGCACCACCTGGCGATCGGCCGGAACGTGCCGTTGCCCGAGGTGGTCGACTGCCTGGTCGGGCTGGTCCGGCCGGGCGGCCGGATCGTGGTGGAGTTCGTGCACCCGCGGGACCCGATGGCCGGCCGGCTGCTGGCGAACAAACCCGCCGGCCTGTTCCCCGACTACCGGCCCGAGGTGTTCGCGCGGCTGCTCGCCCAGCGGTGCCGGATCGAACGGCGACTCGACCTGCCCACCGGCACCCGGACCCTGTACCTCGGGGTCGTGGGTGGCTGAGCCGACCACCGCCGGTCGCCGGCCCGACCGGACCCCGCCGGAGGCTTCCGCGCCCTCCCCGGGGGCGGGCGGGACGACGGCGTGGTGGCGGGCCGAGCTGGGCCGGGCGCTGGAGGTGACCGCCCTGGTCGGGGCGACCGTCACCCAGCCGCTGCTGGACGTGCTCGGGCGCAGCCCCGACTTCTTCCTGTTCCACCGGGCCACCCCGGGCGAGGTGGCCGCCCTGCTCGCGCTGGTCGCCCTCGGTCCGACGGTCGCGGTCACCGGGCTGGGCGCGGCGATCCGGCTGGGCGGCCGGCGGGCCCGTACGGTGGCGCACCGGCTCCTGCTCGCGGCGCTGCTGGCCGCGCTCGCCGTGCAGGTGGGCCGGGCGGTGACGCCGCTGCGGGGCGTACCGCTGGTGGTGGTGGCCGTCGCGGCGGGCCTGGCGGGCGCGGCGGCCCACCGACGCTGGCGCTGGCCGGGCCGGGTGCTGCGGGTCGCCGCCGCCGGGCCGGCGCTGTTCGTCGCCCTGTTTCTGCTGGTCTCGCCGGCCTCGGCGGTGGTGTCGCCGCGCGGCGACGACGGCGGGGCGGCGGGGGCCGCGGCCGGTCCCGGTGGGCATCCGCCGGTGGTGCTGCTGGTCCTCGACGAGCTGCCGCTGGTCTCCCTGCTCACCCCGGACGGGCGGGTCGACGCGGCCCGGTTCCCGCACTTCGCCGAGTTGGCCGCCGGCTCGACCTGGTACCGCAACTCCACCGGGGTGAGCGGTTGGACGCCGTACGCGCTGCCGGCGATGTTGACCGGTCGGTACCCGACCGGACCGGACGCCCCGCACTACTCCCGGCACCCGGACAACCTCTTCACCGCCTTCGGCGGCCGGTACGACCTGCGGGTGCAGGAGACCATCAGCCGGCTGTGCCCGCCGAGCCGCTGCGACCAGCCGGTCGCCCCGGAACAGGGCCTCGGGGTGCTGCTGCGCAAAACCGCCGGGCTGCTCGGCCAGCTCGCCGCCCCGGTGGACGCCACGGCCGACCCGGAGGCCGACTACCGGGAGCCGACCGCGGCGGAGGCGGGGCTGGACGCCGCCGAGCCGCCCCCGACCGACCCGAAGTTCCGGTGGGACACCCTGGACGACAACCAGCCGGCCCGGTTCACCAGCTTCCTGGCCGGACTGCGGCCGACCGAACGGCCCACCCTGCACTTCCTGCACCTGCTGATGCCGCACACCCCGTGGGAGTTCCTGCCCTCCGGGGCCCGGTACGCCGCCCCCGACGACCTGCCGAACGACGGCGTCGGCTGGGTGGACCTGGCCCGGCAGCGGCACCTGGCCCAACTCGGCTACACCGACCGCCTGATCGGCGAGACGCTGCGTACCCTGCGCGCCACCGGCCTGTACGACCGGGCGCTGCTGGTGGTGACCGCCGACCACGGGGTCAGCTTCACCGAGGGCGCGCAGGGGCGGGGGATGGGCGCGATCCGGGGCGCCCCCGGCGAGGTGGCCTGGGTGCCGACCTTCGTCAAGGAGCCCGGCCAGCGCGCCGGGCGGGTCGACGACCGGAACTGGGAGCACGTGGACCTGCTGCCCACCGTCGCCGACCTGGCCCGGATCCGGCTGCCCCGCCCGGTCGACGGGCGTTCCGCGCGGCAGGCCCCCCGCGAACGGGCGGACAAGCGTTTCTACGACCGGCCGGGGGAGCCGGTGACCCTGGCCGGCGGGGCGCCGACCCCGCCGCCGCTGCCCGCGCCCCACCCACTGGTCGGCACGCCGGTCGGGGACCGGCCGGGCGGCGGGACGGTGCGGATCGCCGACCGGTCCGCGTTCCGGGCCGTCGACCCGGACGTCGGGCGACTGCCGGCGCTGGTCTGGGGCGCCGTGCCCGACCAGGTGCCGGACGGCACGCTGTTGGCGGTCGCCGTCAACGGTCGGATCGCCGCGGTGACCCGGGTGGTCCCGCCGGACGAGGGCGGCCGGCGGTTCGCGGTGCTGCTCGGCGACGACCGGGTCTTCCGCGGCGGTGAGAACCGGCTGGACGTGTACCGGGTCGCCGCCGACGGCGGCCTGCGTCACCTGACGCCGACCGACTGACCGTCGGGTTCTTCCCGGATCCGCCCGTTCACCCCGGTCAGGGTG
The DNA here is from genome assembly GCF_027497255.1 of Micromonospora sp. WMMD882. Classification (NCBI taxonomy): domain Bacteria; kingdom Bacillati; phylum Actinomycetota; class Actinomycetes; order Micromonosporales; family Micromonosporaceae; genus Micromonospora; species Micromonospora sp. WMMD882. The sequence goes on along the minus strand of NZ_CP114903.1, from coordinate 1,909,244 downwards.
GCGTCCGTCGATGTCGGACCACCTTCGACCCGTCGCCCCGATTACGACGGTGGTCCATCCGATCGCCCTCGGTGATCCGTTTCGTCCCTGGCAGAGCCTATTCCCGACTGCTTTGGTGGGAAAGTGGGTGACGCATCCCTCACCACTCCACCACGGCGGGCGGTGTTAGCTGGATCGCGTTTACGGTAAAAGCGAAGGCACCTTCAACGTAGATTCTGCCGGCGAAGCGAGGGACACATGACGGAAGTCAAGCTCGATCACCCCGGTGGGCAGCTTTCGATGCCGGTGCAGGCCGCGGTCGAAGGCCCCGCCGGCATCCGGGTCGGCTCGTTGCTCAAGGAGACCGGCCTGGTCACCTACGACCCCGGGTTCGTCAACACCGCGGCCTGCTCCTCGGCGATCACCTACATCGACGGGGACGCGGGCATCCTGCGGTACCGGGGCTACCCCATCGACCAGTTGGCCGAGAAGTCCTCCTTCCTGGAGGTCTCCTACCTGCTCATCTACGGTGAGCTGCCGACCGTCACCCAGCTCGACGAGTTCACCCAGCGGATCAAGCGGCACTCGCTGCTGCACGAGGAGATGCGGCGGTTCTTCGACGGGTTCCCGCGTGACGCGCACCCGATGGCGGTGCTCTCCTCCGCGGTCAGCGCGATCTCCACCTTCTACCAGGACAGCCTCGACCCGTTCGACGCCGAGCACGTGGAGATGTCCACGGTCCGGCTGATGGCGAAGGTCCCCACCATCGCGTCGTACGCGTACAAGAAGTCCATCGGGCAGGCGATGCTCTACCCGGAGAACTCGCTGGGCTACGTGGAGAACTTCCTGCGGATGACGTTCGGCGTGCCGGCCGAGCCGTACGACGTCGACCCGGTGATGGCCCGCGTGCTGGACATGCTGTTCATCCTGCACGCCGACCACGAGCAGAACTGCTCGACCTCCACCGTCCGGCTGGTGGGCTCCAGCAACGCCAACCTCTTCGCGTCCGTGTCGGCCGGGGTGAACGCCCTCTTCGGCCCGCTGCACGGCGGCGCCAACCAGGCGGTGCTGGAGATGCTCGAACGCATCCAGGCCGACGGCGGCGACGTGCAGTCCTTCGTCCGCAAGGTCAAGGACAAGGCCGACGGCGTCAAGCTGATGGGCTTCGGCCACCGGGTCTACAAGAACTACGACCCGCGGGCGGCGATCGTGAAGCAGGCCGCGCAGGACGTGCTCGGCCGGATGGAGACGCCGGACCCGCTGCTCGACCTGGCCATGCAGTTGGAGGAGATCGCCCTCGCCGACGACTTCTTCGTCTCCCGCAAGCTCTACCCGAACGTGGACTTCTACACCGGCCTGATCTACAAGGCCATGGGCTTCCCGACGAAGATGTTCACGGTGCTGTTCGCGCTGGGCCGGCTCCCCGGCTGGATCGCCCAGTGGCGCGAGATGATCGGCGACCCGGAGACCAAGATCGGCCGTCCCCGGCAGCTCTACACCGGCGCCGCCGAGCGCTCCTACGTCCCGCAGGACGAGCGCTGAGCCTTTCCTGACGACCCCGCACGCGACGGGCCGCCACCCCGGTCGGGGTCGGCGGCCCGTCGCGTCGTGCGCCGGCCCGTCAGCCCCGCCCGGCGACGTGCTCAACGCAGGACCGGCGGGGGTCAGCGCAGGACCGGCGGGGGTCAGCGCAGGAGCGGCGGGGGCTCAGCGCAGGAGCGGCGGGGGCTCAGCGCGGGGACCGGCGGGGGCTCAGCGCAGGCCGGCGGCGGCGAGGAGGTTGCCCTCCGGCAGGGCGGGTCGGGTCCGGCCGTGCGCCATCTGGTGCTCGGCGCGCTCGGCGACGAAACCGGGGGCCTGGGCGATCGCCGCGGCGTACGTCGAGGCGGTGCGGCTGGCGATCGCCGCCCAGCCGTACCGCTCGTGCACCATGGCCCGGGCCCGTCGGGCCAGCAGCCGGGCGCCCTCGGTGTCCGACAGCAGCGCGTCGACCGCCTCGCTGAGGCCGTCCGGGTCCTGCGGGCGGAAGGTCATCCCGGTGACGCCGGGCTCGACGATCTCGGCGAGCCCGCCGGTGGCGGCCACCGCCAGGGGCGCGCCGGCCGCCGCCCCCTCCAGGGCGACCATGCCGAACGGCTCGTAGATGCTGGGCACCGCGAAGCAGTCCGAGGCGGCCATCACCGCGGGCAGGTCGGTGCCGCCCAGGAAACCGGGCAGCTCGACCGTGCCGGCCAGCCCGAGCCGCCGTACCTCGGTCTCCAGCTCACCCCGGTACGGGCCGTCGCCGACGATCACCGCGCGCAGCCCGGGGTGCCGGTCCCGCAGCCGGGGCAGCCCGGCCAGCAGGTGCTGCACGCCCTTCTCGTAGACCAGCCGCCCGGCGAAGGTGACCAGCGGGCCGTCCCCGGCGAACCGTCGGCGGGCCGCGGCGACCGCCGCCACCGGGGCCTTCCAGCGGTGCGGCTCCACCCCGTTGGGCACCACGTCGACCCGGCCGCCCGGCACGCCGAACAGCCCGGTCACCTCGTCGCGCATGTACCCGGAGCAGACGATCACCCGGCCGGACTCGTTGCCGAGCCAGTGCTCCACGGCGTGGATGGTGCGGTTCATCTCCTTCGGCAGCCAACCCTGGTGCCGACCGGCCTCGGTGGCGTGGATGGTGCTGACCAACGGCACGTCCAGGTGCTCGCGCAGGGTCATCGCGGTGTGCGCGACCAGCCAGTCGTGGGCGTGGATCACGTCGTACCCGCCGGACTCGGCGGCGCGCAGCGCGGCCCGGGTCAGCGTGTGGTTGAAGGCCATCGTCCAGGCCAGCAGCGACTCGGTGGCCAGCGGGAAGGCCACCGGGTCCTCGGCGGCGCGGACGATACGTACCCCGTCGGCGTACTCCTCCAGGGGCGCGCCCTCGCTGTGCCGGGTGACCACGGTGACCTCGTGGCCGGCGGCGACCAGGGCGACGGAGAGCGCGTGCACGTGCCGGCCGAGGCCGCCGACCAGCACCGGCGGGTACTCCCAGGAGAGCATCAGGATGCGGGAGCGCGGCGTGCCCGCGGTGGCGTGGGGTGGGAGTCCGGCGTTCCCGACCTGGTGCGGGATCTGCGGGCGGGAGGTGAGGGTGGGCCGGCAGGCCCGGTCCGAGGGGCTCGCGAACTGCTCGCCGACCCGCGGGATCGTCACAGTGGCTCTCCGTCCAGGCATGGTGGCACGCGCCGGCGTCGACGGCGGCGTGCGGGCATGGTGGTGGGTGGCCGATACGGCCGGTGCGGGCGCGCGGGCACGCGCCCGCACCAAGGAAAAGGCATGGCGGGGAAACTCGCATCTCCGACGGGCCGAAGGTGACCAGGGCCACGTGCAGGTTTAGCCGGCCACAAACGGGTGCGATCAGGGCGTTCGGCGGAAAGGATGAGGTCGACGCCGGCCCGAACGGGTGGATTGGCCCGCGCGGTGGCGGGGCATATCCGGCGTGCGCCGCGCACGGCCGGACCGGCCGTGCCGGCGTCGACGAACCACGCCCAAAGGAGCGACATGCAGGTCTGGCCGGGTGACCGCTATCCGTTGGGGGCCACCTACGACGGGATGGGCACCAACTTCGCGATCTTCTCGGAGGTGGCCGAGGCGGTGGACCTCTGCCTCTTCGACGAGTGGGACACCGGCGCCGAGCGACGGGTACGGCTGCGGGAGGTCGACGCGCACGTCTGGCACGGCTACATCCCGGGCATCGAGCCCGGCCAGCGGTACGGCTACCGGGTGCACGGGCCGTACGACCCGGGCAACGGGTTGCGCTGCAACCCGCACAAGCTGCTGCTCGACCCGTACGCGAAGGCGGTCGACGGGGACGTGCGGTGGCATCCGGCGGTGTACGACTACGTGCTGGGCGAGCCGGACCGGATCTCCGAGGAGGACTCGGCCCCGTACCTGCCGAAGTCGGTGGTGGTGAACCCGTACTTCGACTGGGGCAACGACAAGCCGCCGCGCACCCCGTACCACCACTCGGTGATCTACGAGGCGCACGTGCGGGGGCTGACCATGCGGCACCCGGGCATCCCCGAGGAACTGCGCGGCACGTACGCGGCGATCGCCGCCCCGGCGATGATCGAGCACCTGACGAAGCTCGGCGTGACCGCTATCGAGCTGATGCCGGTGCACCAGTTCGTGCACGACCACCGCCTGGCCGACCTGGGGCTGCGCAACTACTGGGGCTACAACACCATCGGTTTCTTCGCCCCGCACCACGGCTACTCGGCGATGGGCCATCTCGGTCAGCAGGTGCAGGAGTTCCGGGGCATGGTCCGGGCGCTGCACGCCGCCGGCATCGAGGTGATCCTCGACGTGGTCTACAACCACACCGCCGAGGGCAACCACCTCGGCCCGACGCTGAGCTTCAAGGGCGTCGACAACCCCAGCTACTACCGGCTGTCGGAGGAGGACCGGCGGTACTACGTCGACTACACCGGCACCGGCAACAGCCTCAACGTGCGCAGCCCGCACTCGCTGCAACTGATCATGGACTCGTTGCGGTACTGGGTGACCGAGATGCACGTCGACGGGTTCCGGTTCGACCTCGCCGCCACCCTGGCCCGCGAGTTCTACGAGGTGGACCGGCTCTCCACCTTCTTCGAGGTGGTCCAGCAGGACCCGGTGGTCAGCCAGGTCAAGCTGATCGCCGAGCCGTGGGACGTCGGCCCCGGCGGCTACCAGGTGGGCAACTTCCCGCCGGTGTGGACCGAGTGGAACGGCAAGTACCGGGACACCGTCCGCGACTTCTGGCGCGGCGAGCCGGCCACCCTGGCCGAGTTCGCCTCCCGGATCTCCGGCTCCGCCGACCTCTACCAGGACGACGGCCGCAAACCGTTCCACAGCATCAACTTCGTCACCTGCCACGACGGGTTCACCCTCAATGACCTGGTGTCGTACAACGACAAGCACAACGAGGCCAACGGCGAGGAGAACCGGGACGGCGAGGGCCACAACCGGTCCTGGAACTGCGGCGTCGAGGGCCCCACCGACGACCCCGGCGTGCTGGCGCTGCGGGCCCGGCAGCGCCGCAACTTCCTGGCCACCCTGATGCTCTCCCAGGGCGTGCCGATGATCGGCCACGGCGACGAGCTGGGCCGCACCCAGCACGGCAACAACAACGCCTACTGCCAGGACAGCGAGCTGGCCTGGATCGACTGGGAACAGGTCGACGAGCAGCTCCTGGAGTTCGTCCGGACGCTCACCGCGTTCCGTACCCGGCACCAGGTGTTCCGCCGCCGCCGCTTCTTCACCGGCCTGCCGGTGGGCGGACGCACCGCCGAGCAGCCCCTGCCCGACCTGGCCTGGTACACCCCGGACGGTCGGGAGATGAACGGCGGCGACTGGGGCAACGACTTCGGCCGGGCGGTCACCCTCTTCGTCAACGGCGAGGGGATCCCCGAACGCGGCCAGTACGGCCAGCGCCACCACGACAACTCGTTCCTGCTCTGTTTCAACGCCCACGACGCGCCACTGGACTTCACCCTCCCCGGCGGCGAGTTCGGGCAGAAGTGGCACTGCGTGATCAGCACCGCCGATCCGGACCCGGACGGCACGACGGTGGTCGGCGCGGGCGGCACCCTCCAGGTGCCGGACCGCTCCCTGGTGGTCCTGGAAAGGGCGGTCTGATGTCGGTCACCCCCACGGACCCGCAGGCGAACGGCCGGCGGGTCGGCGCGACGTACCGGGTGCAGGTCAGCCCCGGCTTCGACCTGACCGCCACCGCCGAGCTGGCCGACTACCTCGCCGCCCTCGGCGTCACCCACCTCTACAGCGCGCCGCTGCTCACCGCCGCCCCCGGCTCGGCGCACGGCTACGACGTCGTCGACCACCGGGCGGTCAACCCGGCGCTCGGCGGGGAGGCCGGCCGGCGACGACTGGTCGACGCGCTGCGCGCCGCCGGGCTCGGCCTGGTCGTGGACATCGTCCCCAACCACGCCGGGGTGGCCCAGCCGGCCGCCAACCCGGCCTGGTGGGACGTGCTGCGCGCCGGCCGCGCCTCGACGTACGCGCGCTGGTTCGACATCGACTGGGACCGGGGCCGGCTGCTGCTGCCGGTGCTCGCCGACACCCCGGACGCCCTCGACGACCTCAAGCTGGTCGACGGGGAGCTGCGCTACCACGAGCACCGCTTCCCGGTCGCCGACGGCACCGGCGACGGCAGCCCCCGCGAAGTGCACGACCGGCAGCACTACGAGCTGGTGAGCTGGCGGCGCGGCGACGCCGAGCTGACGTACCGGCGGTTCTTCGCGGTCTCCGACCTGGCCGGGCTGCGGGTGGAGGACCCGGAGGTGTTCGACGCCACCCACGCGGAGATCCTGCGGTGGGCGGCGGCCGGCGAGGTCGACGGCATCCGGGTCGACCACCCGGACGGGCTGCGCGACCCGGCCGGCTACCTGGCTCGGCTGCGCGCCGCCGCGCCCGACGCCTGGCTGATCGTGGAGAAGATCCTCGAGTACGGCGAGGAGCTGCCGGACTGGCCGGTCGACGGCACCACCGGCTACGACGCGCTCGCCCCGGTCGGCGGCCTGTTCGTCGACGGCCGCGCAGAAGGCGACCTCACCGCCCTGGACACCCGGCTGACCGGCGCGGCCACCTCCTGGCCGGAGCTGATCCACGCTACCAAGCTGGCCGCCGCCACCCGGTTGCTCGCCGCCGAGCTGACCCGGCTCGCCGCGCTCGCCCCCGAGGTGGACCGCGATGCCGCCCGCGCCGCCCTGGCCGAGCTGGCCGCCTGTTTCCCGGTCTACCGGGGCTACCCGCCGGAGGGGGCCCGGCACCTGGCCGCCGCCCGCGCCGAGGCGGGCCGTCGCCGCCCGGACCTGACCGTCGCGCTGGACGCGGTCACCACCCGACTGCGCGACCCGGACGACGAGCTCGGCCGACGGTTCCCGCAGCTCACCGGGGCGGTGATGGCCAAGGGGGTGGAGGACACCGCCTACTACCGGTGGAGCCGGTTCGTCGCCCTCAACGAGGTCGGCGGCAGCCCGGCGCACTTCGGCGCCCCGCCGGAGGAGTTCCACCGGTTCGCCGCCGACCGGCTGCGCCGCTGGCCCCGGTCGATGACCACGCTCTCCACCCATGACACCAAACGCGGCGAGGACGTCCGCGCCCGGCTGGCGGTGTTGTCCGAGCTGCCGGACCGGTGGGCCGGGCAGGTCACCGCATGGATGCGGGACGCGCCGCTGCCCGACCCGGCCTTCGCCCACCTGCTGTGGCAGACCGTCGTCGGCGCGTGGCCGATCGAACGGGAACGGCTGCACGCGTACGTGGAGAAGGCTGCCCGGGAGGCCGCCGCGTCGACCAGTTGGAGCGACCCGGACCCGGTCTTCGAGCGCGCCCTGCACGCCCTGGTCGACCGGATGTACGACGACCCCGGGCTGCGCGGCGCGATCACCGCGTTCGCCGAGGAGATCACCTGGGCCGGCTGGTCGAACGCGCTCGGGCAGAAGCTCGTCCAGCTCGCCATGCCCGGGGTGCCCGACACCTACCAGGGCACCGAGCTGTGGGACAACTCCCTCGTCGACCCGGACAACCGCCGCCCGGTCGACTTCGCCGTGCGCCGGGAGCTGCTGGCCCGGCTCGACGCCGGCTGGCGGCCCCCGGTGGACGCCGGTGGCGCCGCCAAGCTGCTGGTGGTCTCCCGCACGCTGCGGCTGCGCCGGGACCGGCCGGAGCTGTTCACCGGCCACCGGGCGCTGCCGGCGCGCGGCCCGGCGGCGGCGCACGCGGTCTGCTTCGACACCGGCGGCGCGCTGGCCGTGGCGACCCGGCTGCCGGTGGGCCTGGCCCGCCGGGGCGGCTGGGGCGACACGACGCTGTCACTTCCCGGCAACCGGATGACCGAGGTGTTCACCGGGCGGGTCTACGCTGGCGGACGGGTGTCGTTGGGCGATCTGCTGGGCACCTATCCCGTCGCGCTGCTGGCTCCCGCCGAGCCGGCGTCCGCGCCCACCGAGGCCGGGGAGGCCGTATGAGCGTCGTGGCCGGGGAGGCCGTATGAGCGAGTTCGCGGTGTGGGCGCCGCAGGCCAACCGGGTCCGGCTGCGCGTCGAGGGCGCCGACGACCGTGAGATGACCGCCGGTCCGGGCGGCTGGTGGCGGACCGCCGCGCCGGACGCCGGTCCCGGCGCCGACTACGCCTTCCTGCTCGACGACGACGAGCGGGCCCTGCCGGATCCGCGCTCGCCCTGGCAGCCGGCCGGGGTGCACGGCCCGAGCCGGGTCTACGACCATGCCGCGTACGAGTGGGGCGACCAGGCGTGGACCGGCCGGCAACTGCCCGGCAGCGTGCTGTACGAGCTGCACGTCGGCACGTTCACCCCGGAGGGCACCTTCGACGCCGTCATCGAGCGCCTCGACCACCTGGTGGACCTCGGGGTGGACCTGATCGAGCTGCTCCCGGTCAACGCGTTCAACGGCGAGCACAACTGGGGCTACGACGGGGTGTGCTGGTACGCCCCGCACCACGGGTACGGCGGCCCGGACGGGTTGAAGCGCCTTGTCGACGCCGCCCACCAGCGCGGGCTGGGGGTGGTCCTGGACGTGGTCTACAACCACTTCGGCCCGTCCGGCGCGTACGCGCCGATGTTCGGGCCGTACCTGGCCGAGCAGAGCAACTCCTGGGGGCGGGCGGTCAACCTGGACGGCCCGCACTCCGACGAGGTGCGCCGCTACATCGTGGACAGCGTGCTGACCTGGCTGCGGGACTACCACGTCGACGCGTTGCGACTGGACGCGGTGCACGCGTTCGCCGACCACCGGGCGATCCCGCTGCTGGAGGAGCTGGTCGTGGAGGTGGAGACGCTCTCCACCCACCTGGGCCGACCGCTGTCGCTGATCGCCGAGTCCGACCTGAACGACCCCCGGCTGATCACGCCCCGGGAGGCGGGCGGCGTCGGCCTGCACGCCCAGTGGAACGACGACGCCCACCACGCCCTGCACACCCTGCTCACCGGGGAACGGCAGGGCTACTACTCCGACTTCGGCTCGCTGGACTGCCTGGCCGACGTGTTCACCGGGGCGTTCTTCCACGCCGGCACGTGGTCGAGCTTCCGGGACCGTACGCACGGCCGGCCGGTGGACCGGCAGCGGGTGCCCGGGCACCGGTTCGTGGCGTACCTGCAGAACCACGACCAGATCGGCAACCGGGCCACCGGTGACCGGATCTCCGCGACGTTGTCGCCGAGGCTGCTGCGGGTCGGCGCGACGCTGCTGTTCACCGCCCCGTTCACCCCGATGCTGTTCATGGGGGAGGAGTGGGGGGCCACCACGCCGTGGCAGTTCTTCACCAGCCACCCCGAGCCGGAGCTGGCCGTCGCCGTCGCCGACGGCCGGCGGCGGGAGTTCGCCGCGCACGGCTGGCCGCCCGGGGACGTGCCGGACCCGCAGGACCCGCAGACCTTCGTCCGGTCCCGGCTGGACTGGGCCGAGCTGGACAAGCCGGAGCACCGGGAGATGCTCGACTTCCACCGCCGGCTGATCGCGTTGCGCAAGTCCCGGGCCGACCTGTCCGACCCCCGGCTGGACCGGGTCGACGTGCGCCACGGCGACCGGTTCCTGATGGTCCGGCGGGGGGAGTGCCTGGTGGTGGCGAACCTGGCCGACCGGCCGCAGCGGATCAGCCTGCCGGCGGTCGTCCGGCACGTCCTGCTCGCCACCGCCGCCGGCGTCACCGTCCAGCGTGACGGCGTGGAGCTCCCACCGGAGAGCGCCGCCGTCGTCGCGGTCTGACCCCGCTCGCCGGGCGGGCTCGCCGGGCGCTGTTTCGGTGATGTGGGGCGGTCCCGCCGGGCGGACACCCCCACATCACCGAAACGGAGTCGAGTCTCCGACGGTCCCGCGCCGCCCCGGCCGGCGGACCGGGACGGACGTGACACAATTCCCGAGATGAACGCGCGTCGCAGCACCGGGGAGGCGGCCGGCGCACCGGCTGCCGACCCCGCCACCCCCCGCCCCGGGGCGGGCCGCCGGGCCCCCTGGCTCGCGCTCGGCCTCGCCGCCGTGGTGCTCGTCGTCGACCAGCTCACCAAGCTGTGGGCCGAGCGGACCCTCACTCGCGGGGAGCGCGTCCCCGTCCTCGGCGACGCGTTGGGCATCAAGCTGGTCTACAACCCCGGCGCCGCGCTGTCGATCGGCCGCGACGCCACCTGGATCTTCACCATCGTGGCGGCGGCCGGAGTGCTTGGCGGCCTCTGGTACGTCTGGCGGGTCCGCTCGCGGGCCTGGGCGGTGGCGCTCGGGCTGCTCCTCGGCGGGGCCACCACCCACCTCGGTGACCGGCTGTTCCGCAGGCCCTCGTTCGGGCAGGGGCACGTGGTCGACTTCATCGCCTACTTCGACTGGTTCGTCGGCAACGTCGCCGACATCGCCATCGTGGTCGGCGCGGCGCTGATGGTCCTGCTCGCCGCGAAGGACCACCCGACGCGCCCCGACCGGGCGCGGTGACCGCCTGGCGCCCCGACCGGGCGCGGTGACCTCCTCGCGCCCCGACCGGGCGCGGTGACCGGGGCGGTCGCCGTCAGGGCAGCGGCCACTCGTGGACCGGGCGGTTGTCGTGCATCAGCTCGACGTAGTGGCCGACCATCCGGCGCAGCGCCTCCGGCCGGTCCAGGTGGTCCTCGGACTCGAACCGGTGCAGCGTGGCGACCTGCCAGGTGGCCCCGTTGCGGCCGGTCAGGCAGCGTTGTTCGATGATGCCGAGCAGCCGGTCCCGTTCGGTCGGGTCCAGCCCCCACTGATCGAGGCCGTGGTGGGCCAGCGGCAGCAACCGCCGCAACACCAGCTCGGTGACCGGCAGGTAGCCCAGACCGGGCCAGAAGACCCGGGCGTCGACGCCGTACCGGGCACAGCTCTGGAAGTTCTCCTCGGCGGCGCTGAACGACATCTGCGACCACAGCGGCCGGTCCGCCTCGGCGAGGGCCCGGACGAGGCCGAAGTAGAACGCGCCGTTGGCGATGGTGTCCAGCACGGTCGGCCCGGCCGGCAGCACCCGGTTCTCCACCCGCAGGTGCGGTCGGCCGCGCAGCACGTCGTAGACCGGGCGGTTCCAGCGGTAGATGGTGCCGTTGTGCAGGCGCAGCTCGGCCAGTTTCGGCACGCCTCCGGCGGCCAGGGTGTCGACCGGGTCCTCCGGGTCGCAGATCGGCAGCAGCGCCGGGTAGTAGCGCACGTTCTCCTCGAACAGGTCGAAGACGCTGGTGATCCAGCGTTCCCCGAACCACACCCGGGGACGCACCCCCTGGGCCTTGATCTCCTCCGCGCGGGTGTCGGTGGCCTGCTCGAACAGCGGGATCCGGGTCTCCCGCCACAGCTCCCGGCCGAACAGCAGCGGCGAGTTCGCGCCGAGGGCCACCTGGACCCCCGCGATGGCCTGGGCGGCGTTCCAGTAGTCGGCGAACTGGGCCGGACTGACCTGGAGGTGGAACTGGGTGCTGGTGCAGGCCGCCTCCGGGGTGATCGTGTCGGCCGTGGTGACCAGCCGCTCCACCCCGGTGATGGAGATCTTCAGGTCCTCGCCCCGGGCGGCGAAGATCTGCTCGTTGAGCAGCCGGTAGCGCGGGTTCGCCGAGAGCGTCTCGGCGGTCAGGTGCTCGGGGCGCAGGGTCGGCAGGATGCCGATCATCACCATGTGCGCGCCGATCGTCCGGGCCTTCGCCTCCGCCGCGTTCAGACTGGCCCGTACGTGCTCCTCGAACTCGGCGGTGCCGGTGCCGGCGATGCGTCGCGGCGCCACGTTGATCTCGACGTTGAACTGGCCCAGCTCGGTCTGGAAGCTCGGGTCGGCGACGGCGGCGAGCACGTCGGCGTTGCGCATGGCCGGCATCGAGGTCTCGTCGACCAGGTTCAGCTCGATCTCCAGGCCGGTCGTCGGTCGTTCGAAGTCGAACCGGGACTCCCGCAGCATGGCGGCGAAGACGTCCAGGCACCGGCGCACCTTCTCCCGGTACCGGGCCCGGTCCTCCCGTGTGAAGATCCGTACGCCGACGTCCTCGCCCATGGTCACCACCCTGTCACCCGTGGGATCTATAACCTCACACGCGTCCGACGAAACGTGACAGGACCAAAGGTCCCCTTTTCGCGTCCCGCGCCGACGGCCGGCGTGGGCCGGCAGGCGGCGTACGCCGGGATACCCGCTGCGGTCCCCGGCATGGCCGGGGACCGCCGGGCGTCCGGCCGGAGGCTCCCCACACGGCGGCCGGTCACCGTCGGGACCGGCCGGCGTCCGACGGGGTGGACTGCGGACTGTGGGCGCGGCGGACCGGCTGGTCAGCCGGTGGCGCGTCGCCCGTCGTGGGTCGAGTCGCGCATCCCGGCGACGAGGTCCTCGCGGGCCCGGGCCACCCGGGAACGGATCGTGCCGACCGGGCAGTCGCAGACCTGCGCCGCCTCGGTGTAGGAGAGCCCGAGCAGTTGGGTGGCGATGAACGCCTCCCGGCGGGCCGGGGCCAGACCGTCCAGCAGGTCGCGCAACGCCACCTGCTCGTCGAGGCCGAGACCGCCCTGCCGGAACGCGGCGACCTCGGCCGCCGCCTGCCAGTCGTCGAGCCGGGTCTGCGGTGGCCGGCGGGACGCCGTGCGGAGGTGGTCGGCGGCCACCCGGCGGGCGATCGCCAGCAGCCACGTCCGGGCCGTGGAACGGGCTGCGAAGCGGGGCAGCGCGCGCATGGCCCGCAGGTAGGTCTCCTGGGTCAGGTCGTCGGCCTCCCCGGGATGCACCAGGAACGCCAGGAAACGGTGCACGTCCCGGTGGGTGACCTCGATGAACCGGGTGGCGGCGGGCCGGTCCCCGGTCTTGGCCGCCAAGGCGAGCCGGGTAACGGTCTCGTCGTCGGCCCGCTCGGCGAACATGCGGCACACCTTAGCCCGAATGTCCGCGTCGGTGGGGGTGGCCGTACGCGGGTCGGGGTGGCCGGCACGGGGTGCCGTCCGCCACCATGGGCGGGTGAACTGCGTTTCCAGCCGGGACGCCCTGTCGGCCCGCCTCGACGGGGTGGAGGAGCCGGGTGTGGGCCCGGCGCTCGACGACCACCTGGCGTCGTGCCCGTCCTGCCGCCAGTGGCACGCCGACGCGGCGGAGGTCGGCCGGCTGCTGCGCGCCCTGCCGGCGCCGCCCAGCCGGGGGGTCTCCGACGACGTCCTCGCCGCGCTCCCGGGCCCCCGGTGGGCCCGGCTGTCCGGCGTGCTGCACGGGCTGCTGGGCGTCCTCGGGGCCGGGCAGTTCCTCCTCGGGGCGACCCAGATCGGGGCGCTGGCCGGCGGGACGCACGTGCACGCCGGGCAGTTCGCCAGCGCCGGTCACCTGTGGCACGAGTCGGCCGCGTGGAACCTCGCGATCGGGACGGCGTTCGGCCTGATCGCCGTCCGGAGGGTCCGGCCGGCGGCCATGATTCCCGTGCTGACCGTCTTCGTGGCGGTGTTGACCCTGCTCAGTCTCGGGGACGTCGTCGCCGGCCGGGTGCAGCTGGTCTGGCTGCTCAGCCACGGGGCCCTGCTCGCCGGGTACGGGGTGCTGGTGCTGCTGCGCCACCCGCTGCTGGACCGTGGCGTGCCGCCGACCGGGCCCCGGTCGGGACGGTGGCGACCGGTCTTCGACGACCCGGAGGACGACGCCGACGCCGCCCGGCGGTCGTGGCGGGGGCGGTCCGGTCCGACGGAGCCGGTGACCGCCCCGCGCGAGGTCGCCTGACCCGGCCGGGCGCTCGCCGCGCGGGTGGCCGCCGGTCGGCCCGGCGTCGCTCACACGAAGATCACAAGGGCCAGCAGCAGCACGACCAGCAGCGCCCCCACGGCCGCCTGGAGCAGCAGGGGCGGGCCGAGGTGGGACCACACCGTCGGCGGCCGGGGGGTCAGCCACTGGGTGGTGGTGATGTTGACGATCCGTTCGATCCGGGGTGGCAGGTCCGGGTCGCCCTGGTCGCGCAGGGTGAGCTGGACGTGGTCGCCGGGGTGCACCGCGCTCTGCGCCAGGTGGCCGTGCAGCTCCACCTCGTAGAGCTGCCCGCCGGTGTCGCGCAGCCGGACCGGGGTGACCAGGAACTCGGGCCCCTTCTTGAGGTCCTTCCAGGTGCGCCGGGCGCCCGCGCCGCCGCCCACCTTGAGCAGGGTGCGCGCCAGCAGGGTCACCAACTGCACCACGCCGGCCGCGGCCACCACCGCCACTAGGACCGGCTGCCCGACCTTCATCTCGCGGGTGTAGCCGTCCATGAATCGGACCACCCGCCCGGTGAAGATCCTGCCGGTGGGGCGGAGGATCCGCGGGCGGCGGAGGTCGCTGTCCATCTCGTCACCACCGATAGTCCTGTTCTGTGCACCGATGGTATCGGTCGGGTGAGTTGAACGACGTGAGTGAACGTCTTCACGGGCGCGGCGGGGCCGTGGCCAGCGGCGGCGGGGCGGTGGCCAGGAGAGGTGACAACCCGACCGGCGCGGGTAAGCGCGGTGCCGAGCCGGAAAGGGGTCGAGCATGGAGCTGTCCTTCCTGCGCCCGCTCTACGAACGCCCCGGGCCGTGGTGTTCGGTCTACCTGGACGCCTCCCGGGACACCCAGGACGCCCGTCCCGCGCTGGACCTGCGCTGGCGGGCCCTGGCCGGCCAGCTCGCCGACCAGGGAGCGGATCCGGAGACCGTCGCGGCCCTGGACCGGACGGTCCGTGGCCACGATCCGCTGACCGGTGACTACGGGCTGGCCGCCTTCGCCGCCGACGGGCGGGTGCTGCTCGCCGAGTACCTGTCCGCCCCGCCCGCGAAGGACCTCGCCACGTACGGGCCGTTGCCGCACACCATGCCGCTGGTCGCCCAACGCGGCGAGGAGGTCGCCTGGGTGCGGGTGCTGGCCGACCGCTCCGGGGCCGACGTGGTCGCGGTGAGCGCCGGCGGGGTGCCCCGGCGGGCCCACGTGCGGGGTCGGGAGAGCTACCAGTTGCGCCGGGTCAAGCCGGGTGGGTGGTCCCAGTCGCGGTACCAGCGCGCCGCCACCGAGGCGTGGCACCGCAACGCCGGGGACGCGGCGGCGGCCACCGCCGAACTGGCCGAACGGGTCGGCGCGGAGGTGGTGGTGCTGGCCGGGGACGTCCGCGCCACCGGCGTGCTCGCCGCCCAACTGCCGCGCAAGTGGCAGGACCGGATGGTCCGTACCGACGCGGGCGCGCGCACCGGCGGCGCGGACCCGGCCGCGATGGAGGACGTCACCGTCCAGACCGTCGCCGAGGTGGCGGACCGGCGGATCCGCGAGACCCTGGACCGGTTCGGCGTGCAGGAGGACGTCGGGGCGGGCCTGGCGGCGGTGGTGTCCGCGCTGCGCCGCAACCAGGTCGACACCATGCTCATCGTGGACGACCCGTCCTCGACCGACGAGCTGTGGGTCGGGCCGCAGCCCACCGACATCGCCGCCGACCCGGAGCAGTTGGCCACCGCGGCCGTCGACCGGCCCCGACGGGTACGTGCCGACGCGGCGCTGCTGCGCGCGCTGGTCGGCACCGGCGCCGCGCTGACCGTGCTCGGCCGCGACGAGGCGCCCGACCTGACCGACGGGGTCGGGGCCGTGCTGCGGTACGTCGACGCCGGCACCCCGGGACGGGAGCCCGCCTGACGGCGTCCGGTTGTGGGCCGGGTCGCTGGTCAGCGCCGTTTAGCCGGCGGGGCCGGGGGCATCTACTGGCGCAGTCGATCTGGGAGGTCCCATGTCCGATCCCGCGGCGCGCCGTCACGGCCCCGCGCCGTTGCCCCAGCCGCGTGGCCCGGTCTCCGCCGCCCTGATCACCGCGTGGCGGGAGCCGCCGCACGAGCTGCCGGCGCGGCTGGAGCTCGACCCGGCCGACCCGCTCACCGACGAGGACCTCCAACTGACCCTGCTGCTCTGCTACGAGCTGCACTACCGGGGTTGGGCCGGGGTGGCCGACGAGTGGGAGTGGGAGCCGTCCGTGCTGGCGCTGCGGGCGCGCGCCGAACGACCGTTCGAGGCGGCCGTGCGCCGACTGGTCGGCCCGCAGCCGGCTGTGCCGGCCGCCGAGGTGCCGGCGGCGTTGACCACGTTGACCCGGGCCGACCACGGCCCGCCGCTGGCGGCGACCCTGCAACGGCGGGCCACGCTGGCCCAGTTCCGGGAGTTCGTCACCCACCGCTCGGTCTACCACCTCAAGGAGGCCGACCCGCACACCTGGGGGATCCCCCGGCTGGGTGGGCCGGCCAAGGCCGCGCTGGTGGAGATCCAGATGGACGAGTACGGCGGCGGCCGGCCGGAGTGGGTGCACGCCGAGCTGTTCCGGCGCACCATGGACCGGCTCGACCTGGACAGCGGCTACGGGGCCCACGTCGACGCGGTTCCCGCGGTGACCCTGGCGACCGGCAACCTGATCTCGCTGTTCGGTCTGCACCGGCGGTTGCGTGGCGCGTTGGTGGGGCACCTGGCTGCCTTCGAGATGACCTCCTCGCTGCCGAACCGCCGGTACGGCAACGGGCTGCGTCGGCTGGGCCTCGACGAGGCCGCCACCCGCTTCTACGACGAGCACGTGGAGGCCGACGCGGTGCACGAGCAGATCGCCGCGTACGACCTGTGCGGCGGGCTGGTCCGGGCGGAGCCGGAGCTGGCCGCCGACGTGCTGCTCGGCGCGGCGGCGTGTCTCGCGGTGGACCGGCTCTTCGCCGGGCACCTGCTGTCGAGCTGGGCCGCCGGCCGTAGCTCGCTGCGTCCGGCCACGGTCACCGACCCGCCGCTGCCGGTGGCCGCCTGAGCCCCGCGCCGCCCGTGGCCGCCGACCCGCCGCTGCCGGTGGCCGGCTGAGCCAGGCCCGCGCTTACCGTGCCGGCCCGCGCGGGCGCGGCCGGCGTGAACCGGGGTCGGCCGGCGTCGACCGGGGCCGGGTAGCCGACCGGTTGGCGGTCAGTCGGCGCGGAAGCCGGTCGCCTGGTGGGAGCCGTCGCAGAACGGCTTCAGCGCCGACTGTCCGCACCGGCACAGCGCCACCGTCCCCCGCCGCGCGTCGATGCGCTGGCCGTCCGGGGTGAGCAGGGCGAAGTCCCCCCGCACCAGCAGTGGCCCGTCCGGGTAGGCGGTGATGGTGGCTGCCGTCTCGGTGGCGGTCCCGTCGTCGCTGTCGTCGTCGGGCGTGGCACGGCTGTCGTCGTCGGGCATGGCACCGGAAGTGCCCGCCCGGACGGCCGTGAAACTCCCGCCGGACCCACCGTCGCCGCCCGCGTGACGACCGGGCGTGGACGACCGTCGAGGGGCGGCGACCATCGAAGGGGTACCAGCCTCGGATTCCCCCCGCCCGGTGGCGGACGCCCCGTTTGAACCCGATCCGGACGGGAAGCCGGCCCGCGTGGTGAGCGAACGGGGACGGCTCGGACCGGGGCGCGGGACGCGCGGACGGCCGACACCGGCCGAGACCGGACCGGCCGGCGACCGGGTGGTGTCGGTGGGCAGCGTCGCCCGCGTCCTGGTGGCGGCGACCGCCCGCGCCCTGCGCGGGGCCGACTGCGCGGACCTGTCCCACCCCTCGACGGCGGGCCGGTTCCCGGGCGCTCCCGAGCCGGTGCGGCGGGCCGCCGTCGTCCGGGCCGCCGGCCGGGTGGCGCTCAGCGTCGACCAGGCCGCCGCGGTGGACGCCGAGCGGGTGGCCGGTTGGCTGGTCGACCAGTACCCTGCGGCGGGGCGGTTCCCGGGGGCGGTGCTCGGCTCGGCGCACGGGTCTGCCGCCCACCTGGCGGTGGCGCTCGGCGTGCCGTGGCTGCCCGCCGGCTTCGAGGTGACCGCGCACTGGAACGACGGCGCGGTGGACCGGCCCGACCGCGCCCGGGACCACGGCGCGGCGTTGGCCGGTCGGCTGCTGCGCGGCAACGACGACGTGCACGTACGGCAGGTGCACTGCCCGGCCACCCGGGGCGCGCTGGCCGGCGCGACGGTGTCGCTGGCGGTGCGGTGGCGGCGTGTGCCGGCGGCGTACGCCCGGTTCCTGGCCGACCGCCTCGACCCCGGCGCGCCGGTGCTGCTGCTCCGCGACGCGCGCACCTGGCCGGTCGGGGACGCCGGGGGTGGGCACAGCTTCCAGGTGGGGTGCCCGGCCAGCGGCCTGGACCCGGTGGACTTCCACCCGGACGCGCCGGCCCTGCGCCAGGTGCTCCGTTGCGCCGGTGGGGACAGCGGGCGGTGGGATCCGCCCCAGGTGTCCGTTCCGCGGGCCCCGGCCGAGAACGGCGTGGAGTCGGGTTTCGAGGTGAGCCTGCGGGATTGGGCCGTTCGCCGGGGGCATCCGGTGCGCCGGGTGCTCGTGCCGCGGCCCGAGGTGCTCAGCGCGGCCACCGCCGACCTGTACCGGGGCTGGCTGCGCGCCGCCGGCAAGACCGGTGACCGGTTGGTGGTCGAGTGCGGCCGGCTGCTCGACCCGTGGCAGGTGGTGCGGGCGGGACTGGTGCCGTACTGGTGTGAGAACGCCACCCGGCGCAGCGTCTCGGCCGCCGAGTGGTGGTTGGCCGGCAGCGAGCCGTTCAGTTCGGTGGACGTGCTGCCGGAGCCGCCGGGCGTGCCGTCGCCGGCGTGGGCCGGGTTGCCGCAGTGGTTGGCCGTGGCGGCGTTCGGTCGCCGCCGCCGGGCCCTGGACCGGGTCGCCGCGCGCGGCTACCCGGTGACCTCGGTGCCCACCCGCCGGGCCACCGAGGTGCTGCGCGGCCAGGCGTACGACCTGCCGGCGCCGCCGCCGCTGCCGGTCGACGTCGCGTTGGCCGCGTTGCGGGCCAGCGGTACCGGGCAGGGGCTGCTGGTCACCTGATCCGCCCGTCGGCCGCGGCCCGACCCGCCGTCCGACCGGGTCGGCGCGGGGCAGCCCGGCGAAACATCCTCGCGACCTGACCTCTCCGTGGTTGAGTACCTACAGAGCGGGAACACCGCTGGCTGCGACGGCCTGATCATGCCGCGTGGCGTCGCTGTTGCCGCTCGTCGGCATTCCTGTCTTCCGACCTGTTTCCGCATCCGGGCACGGCCGTGCCGCGCCCGGACGCGGTCGGGCGGGGACCTTCGGTGAGGGAGGCGCGAATGTTCGGACAGCCCACCACGACCACCCCGACACCGACCGACCGGGGTCTGGAGGACCTCGACGCGGCGGCCCTGGCCTACGCGGCGCGGATCGAGGGCCTTCCGGCGGAACGACGCCAGGAGGCCCGGGACGACCTGGTCCGGTTCGCCCTGCCGTTCGCCGGTCGGCTGGCCCGGCGGTACCGGGGCCGGGGGGAGCCGCTGGAGGACCTGGAGCAGGTCGCCCGCCTCGGGCTGGTCAACGCGGTCGACCGGTACGACCCGGAGCGCGGGTCCTTCACCGCGTACGCGGCCATCACCATCGTGGGGGAGATCAAGCGGCACTTCCGGGACCGCACCTGGGGGGTGCACGTGCCCCGGCGGCTGCGGGACCTCATCCTGGAGGTGGGGCAGGCGACCTCCGCGCTGACCAGCGAGTTGTCCCGCAGCCCCACGGTGGCGGAGCTGGCCGAGCGGCTGGAGACCCCGCAGGAGGAGATCCTCGCCGCCCTGGAGTCCGCCGCCGGATACAGCCCGGCGTCGCTCAACGCCCCGGTGGGCGGGGAGAGCTCCGCCGAGTTCGGCGACCTGGTGGGGGAGTCGGACAATGCCCTGGAGTCGGTCGACGACCGGGTCACGGTCAGCGGCCTGCTGCACCGGCTGCCCTGGCGGGAGCGACGGATCCTGGCCATGCGCTTCTACGGCAACCAGACCCAGGCGGAGATCGCCGCCCGGTTCGGCATCTCGCAGATGCACGTCTCCCGGCTGCTGTCCCGGGCGTTGACCTGGCTGCGGCAGGCCATGCTCGCCGACGCCCCGCCGCCCTGGCAGAACGGCGAGCAGGCCGACGCCGGGCGTCCGGTGACGGCGAAACGTACCGCCGACCGGGTGGCGGTGGGCGGCCAGGTCGGTGAGCCGACGGTCGGTGGCGGAGTGGTCGGCCGGTCCGGCCCGCGCTGACGTCCGGTCAGGACGACTGACCCGGCGGGTGTCGCCACCGTTCGTCGCCGTCCGGCTCCCGCTCCGAGTCGAGCGGGTCCGCGCCGTCCTCGTCGGTGCCCTCGAAGCTGGGCCGCAGCACGTCCTCCGGCTCCGGGACGTCCACCGGTCGGGCCCCGGAGCGGGGCGCCGGCTGGTAGGCGACGGCTTCCCGGGCGCCGCCGGCGCCGTGCGCGCTCGGCGACTCCGGCCGGTGCTCCTCGGGGCGCATCTCCTCGCCCAGGCTCTGCGGCGGGCGGGTGGTGCGCTGCGGCAGGTCCCGTCCGAGGTCGGCGACGAGGGTGCCGTACTTGGCGTCGAACGCGGGCCGCTCGGAGCGGATCCGGGGCATCCGGTCGAAGTTGCGCAGCGGCGGCGGGCAACTGGTCGCCCACTCCAGGGAGTTGCCGAACCCCCAGGGGTCGTCGACGGTGACCATCGGCCCGTACCGCCAGGACTTCCAGGCGTTCCAGACGAAGAACAAAGTGGACGCGCCGAGCAGGAACGACGAGACGGTGGAGATGGTGTTCAGCGTGGTGAAGCCGTCGGTGGGCAGGTAGTCGGCGTACCGGCGGGGCATGCCCTCGTTGCCCAGCCAGTGCTGGACGAGGAACGTGCCGTGGAACCCGACGAACATGGTCCAGAAGTGCGCCTTGCCCAGCCGCTCGTCCATGAGCCGTCCGGTCATCTTCGGCCACCAGAAGTAGAAGCCGCCGAAGAGCGCGAAGACCACCGTGCCGAACAGCACGTAGTGGAAGTGGGCCACCACGAAGTAGGTGTCGGTGACGTGGAAGTCCACCGGCGGGGCGGCGAGCAGCACCCCGGTCAGCCCGCCGAGCAGGAACGTGACGAGGAAGCCGACGGCGAACAGCATCGGCGTCTCGAAGGTGAGCTGCCCCTTCCACATGGTGCCGATCCAGTTGAAGAACTTCACGCCGGTGGGCACCGCGATCAGGTAGCTGAGGATGCTGAAGAACGGCAGCAGCACCTGACCGGTGCCGAACATGTGGTGCGCCCAGACGGTCATCGACAGGATGGTGATGGCGAGGGTCGCCAGGACGAGCCCCTTGTAGCCGAAGATCGGCTTCCGGGAGAAGACCGGGATGATCTCGGTGATGATGCCGAAGAACGGCAGCGCGATGATGTACACCTCGGGGTGCCCGAAGAACCAGAAGAGGTGCTGCCACAGCATCGGGCCGCCGGTCGCCGCGTCGTACACGTGCGCGGCGAGCAGCCGGTCCGCGGCCAGCGCGAGCAGCGCGGCGGCCAGCAGCGGGAAGACCAGGATCACCAGGACGCTGGTGAGCAGCATGTTCCAGGTGAAGATCGGCATCCGGAACATGGTCATGCCCGGGGCGCGCAGGGTGAGCACGGTGGCGATCAGGTTGACCGCGCCCAGGATGGTGCCCAGCCCGGAGAGCACCAGTCCGATGATCCACATGTTCGCGCCCACGCCCGGCGAGTGCTGCAACCGGCTCAGCGGCGTGTACGCCGTCCAGCCGAAGTCGGCCGTGCCCTCGGGGGTGAGGAACCCGCCGACGACCATGAGGCCACCGAGCAGGAAGAGCCAGTACGCCAGGGCGTTCAGCCGGGGGAACGACACGTCCGGGGCGCCGATCTGGATCGGCACCAGGAAGTTGCCGAACCCGAACGCGGCCGGGGTGGCGAACAGCAGCAGCATGATCGTGCCGTGCGAGGTGAAGAGCTGGTTGTACTGCTCGGGCGAGAGGAACTGCATCCCCGGCCGGGCCAGCTCGCCCCGGATGAGCATCGCCTGCGCCCCGGCGACGAGGAAGAAGCCGAACGAGGTCAGCAGGTAGAGCAGCCCGATCTGCTTGTGGTCGGTGGTGGCCAGGAAGCGGAGCAGTTGGCTGCCCGGCAGCGCCGGACGTACCGGCCCGGGGTAGCCGCCGAAGCGGGCCGGGGCGAGGATCGCCGGTCCGCGGTCCCGGGCCGGCTCCGGGTCCGTGCTGGTCGATGTCGTCATGCCGCTTCTCACCCTTGCCGCGACCGGGAACGGGACGGGCGTGCCTACCCGTCGCCCCACCCATCAAACCAGGCGAGAAACGAAAAAATGGGCGTAACGCTATACGGCCGGCAGCAACGCCCAGACCACCTTGCCGTCCCCGGCCGGCGCGGTGCCCCACCGCTGGGTGAGCTCCCGCACCAGCAGCAGACCCCGGCCACCCGGTACGTCCGGGCCGGGGCTGGCCGGACGGGCCGCCGCGCGACTACCGTCGGCGACCGCGACGTGCAGGTACGGGCGGCGCAACGTCAGCGTGACCTGCATCGGGGTGCCGGCGTGCCGGACCACGTTGCCCACCAGCTCGCTGAGCACCAGCGAGGTCGGGCCGACGAGCTGCGGGACGTTCCACCGTCCGCAGGCGTCCTGGGTCAGCTCCCGGGCCCGCCGGCAGGCGTCGGCGACGGGCTGGAGCCGGACCCGCAGCCGGGGTGTCGCCACGTCGCGGACCTCCCGGGTGGCCTCCGCGTAGTCCCGGCGGACCGGCACCACCGGGCAGCGCGCGTCCGCCGCCAGCCAGCTCGCCGCCTCCGGCGGCGGGGCGCAGAGCACCATCGGCACCGCCGGCCAGTCCGCCGCCTGCCGGGCGGCGGCCCCGAAGACCGACAGGGCCGACCGGTCCCGTACGGCCAGCCGGGCCAGATCGACGACGAGCGCGTCGGGCTGCGCGGCCAGGCAGCGGTCCAGCGCCCGCTGCGCCGTCGTCATCGTCGACCGGTCCAGGGTGCCGGCGAACCTGACCACCGTCACCGGCGGATCCTCACGCACCTGGTAGGTGAGCTGCCTCGACATGTCGCCTCGCTCCGTGGTACCCGATGCTCGCGGCGGTCCGATGATCTCTCGTCCCGATGGCTGCCGCAGTACCCGCCGCCGGCCGACCGAAACCGCCCCGGCCGCGACCATGACGCCGGTCATGGTCGCCGCCGGACCGTGCGGGAGGGTGACCCGGCACGTGCGGCGTCGGGCCGGTCGGCGGTCGGCGGGCGCTGCGGTGACCGTGCGTCAGGCCGGCTGGAGCCCGGTCGGGGCGAGCTGCCGGACCCGCTCGTAGAGCGCGACGTACCGCTGCGCCATCACCGCCGGGGTGAACCGGAGCGCGGCCTCCCGCCGGCACTCCTGCGGATCCAGCAGGCCGGCGGCGTGGACCAGCTCGCCGAGCTGCTCCTCGTGCCCGGTGAGCAGCCCGGTGCGGCCGTGCGTGACCAGCTCGGGCAGGCAGCCCCGGGCGGTGGCCACCACCGGGGTGCCCAGGGCCAGCGACTCCACCACCGCCGTGCCGCCCGGCTCCTCCCACCGCAACGGGAACAGCATGGCCCGGGCGGACGCGACCAGGTCGTCACGCTCCTGACCGGCCACCGTGCCCACCCAGCGCACCCGGTCGCCGTCGACGTGCGGGGCGACCTCGTCCAGGAAGAACCGCACGTCCGGGTTCTGCCGGGCCTCGGCGCCGGCCGCGGCCAGCTCCTCCGGCCGGTGGTACGGGCCGACCGGGCCGGCCAGCACCAGCCGGAAACCGGTCCGCTGGGCCAGCCGGGCGGCCACGTCCTGCCCCTTGCCCGGATTGATCCGGCCCAGCACGACCACGTGGTCGCCCTTGACCGGCGACGGCCGGCGGTCGGCGTCCACCGCGAGCGGGGTGGACAGGTGCACGTGCCCGACCGAGTGGTCCCGCAGCGCCCGCGGGGCGCGGGCGAGCTGGGACGCCGACACCCCGTTGACGCGGACCCGGTCGCCGCCGTCGAGATGACCGTAGAGGGCGGGGTGCTTGGCCAGGTCCCAGTGCAGGGTGTGCAGCACGGGCGGGGCGTCCGGCTCCATCGCGGCGAGGGTGGCCAGCCCGACCGCCTCCACGTGGTCGTGGACCAGGTCGACGTCGTCCCGGGAACGCAGCTCCCGGACCACCCCGGCCAGGTGCGCCTGGGCCAGCCCGCACACCTGGTTGTAGGGGCGTTGCAGCGCGGCGAACTGCCCGTCGGGAAAGACCGAGATCCGCTCGTCCACCGGCAGGGCGCTGGTGCCGACGGAGGCGAGCACCACCCGCACCCCGAGCCGCCGCAGCTCCGGCACCAGGGTGGCGATGACGTTCTCGATGCCGCCGTAGCCGGGCGGCGGCACGGACAACCACGGACCGGCGTTCATCAGGACGGTCAGGCTCATGGGGTGTTCCTTCGCTCGGCGGTCCGGGACGGGGTCACGCCGCCGGCACCCGGCGACGGCGTGGAACGAGATGACGCAGCTCCGCCAGGGGCGGCCGCTCCTGGACCGAGACGTCGTTGACGACGATCTCCCGGTCGAGCTTCGGCAACGCGTCCGAGCCGCCCCGCCGGAACTGGGTCAGCAGGGCGGCCGGCAGCACGTCCGGGTTGGCCCAGCCGCGCCGCTGCAACCGGGACCACGCGGTGAGCATGATCTGCGCGGACATCCGGCCCAGCGCGGCGGTGTCCTGGTGGCGGTGCTTGCGCTCGCCCAGGTCCACCTGTGCCAGGGCGTCCAGCCCGACCAGCTCCAGCAGGTCGATCAGCATGGCCGTCTCGACGCCGTACCCGGAGACGAACGGCACCCGGGCCAGCACCTCGCGCCGCCCCGCGTACTCGCCGGCGAGCGGCTGAACGAAGCCGGCCAGCTCCGGCCAGAACAGGTTCAGCAGCGGACGGGCCATCAGCTCGGTGACCCGGCCGCCGCCGTCCGGCTCCACGCTGGCCTGACCGACCAGCGGCCGGTGGTAGAACCCCTTGACGAAGTCGACGGACGGGTCGGTCAGCAGCGGTCCCAGCAGGCCGGTGACGAAGTGCGGACGGAACTCGCGCAGGTCGGCGTCGACGAACGCCACCACGTCGCCCCGGGCGGCGGCCAGCCCCGCCCACAGCGCGTCGCCCTTGCCGGTGAGCCGGGGCAGCGCCCGGGTCATCTCGTCCTGGCCGACCACCTCCGCGCCGGCCGCCCGGGCCACCTGGGCGGTCCGGTCCGTGGACCGGGAGTCCACCACGATCAGCTCGTCGACCAGGGGCACCCGGTCCACCAGGTGCTCACGGATGGTGGCCACGATCGCGCCGACCGTGGCCTCCTCGTTACGTGCGGGCAGCACCACGCTGACCTGGTTGTCCCCTTTCGCGTGGACGAGCTGCCGGGCGGTCCACTCGTCCGCCGAGGATGTTCGGTAGGTCGCCCACGCCTCCACCACCGGTGAGACGATCGGCTCAGAATCCCGCACTGGTCATACCCCCCAAGTCGCAACGGCGTCCGCCGTCGTTCGTGCGGGACGCGGCCCCCGCTTTCCCGGCCGTGTCCCCGCCCTAAACCGATCCGTCCCCCACATCTTGATCACGGCCCCCGCCTGCCCCGTTTCCCCCAGGTGAACGTTTGCCCCGGGGTGACGCCGGGCAGTCGCAGGGGCAAAGCAGAACACAGGCGGAGGGACTCTGCATGGGCACGTGTCGGGTGGGACTGGTCGGCGCGGGCGGGGTGGCCCGACGCCACGCCCGGGTGTTGGGAGGCTTCGAGGACGTCGAGCTGGTCGGGGTGACCGACGTCGCCCGCGACGCGGCGGCGGAGCTCGCCGACCGGCACGGCGGTCGGGTGTTCGGCGACGTCGGGGAGCTGCTGGCCGCCGGCTGCGACGCGGTGTACGTCTGCGTGCCGCCGTTCGCGCACGGCCCGGTGGAGCAGGCGGTGATCGACGCCGGCGTGCCGATGTTCGTGGAGAAACCGGTCGCCGTGGACCTCGACACCGCCGAGGACGTCGCCGCCCGGGTGGCCGAACGGGGCCTGCTCACCGCGGTCGGCCACCACTGGCGTTACCTGCATGTGGTGGAGCAGGCCCGGGAGCTGCTCGCCGACCGCCCGGCGCGCCTGGTCAGCGGCGCCTGGCTGGACAAGGTCCCCCCGGTGGCCTG
This sequence comes from Micromonospora sp. WMMD882, assembly GCF_027497255.1. Taxonomy (NCBI): domain Bacteria; kingdom Bacillati; phylum Actinomycetota; class Actinomycetes; order Micromonosporales; family Micromonosporaceae; genus Micromonospora; species Micromonospora sp. WMMD882. Next base: position 1,883,350 of record NZ_CP114903.1, on the reverse strand, counting down.
GTGGGCCCGGCGGGACCGCTCCGGCGGCCCGGTCGTCGAGCAGGCGGCACACGTGCTGGACCTGATCCGGGTGCTGGTCGGCGAGGTCACCGAGGTCACCGCGTACGGCGACGGCACGCCGCCGCAGGTCGACGGGGCGGACGTCGACTCGGTCACCACCGCCGCCCTGCGCTTCGCCGACGGGCCGGTGGGCGTGCTCACCGCCGCCTGCGTGCTCGGCTGGAAGCACCGGGCCGGGCTGGAGATCGTCGCCGACGGGCTGGTCCTGTCGTTGACCGAGGACGGCCTGGTGGCGCGGGACGCCGACGGGGAACGCCGGTTCGACGCCGACCCGGAGGGCGCGCGGGTCGCCGTCGACCGGGCCTTCGTCGACGCGGTACGCGGCGTCGGCGACGACGTGCGGGTCCCGTACGCCGAGGCGCTCGGCACCCAGCGGCTGGCCTGCGCGGTCGCCGAGAGCGCGCGCACCGGCCGGTCGGTGGCCCTGCCCGCGCCGGCCCGGGCGGGGGTGACCGTCGGTGCGTGACCGGGTGGTGGTGGTCAGCGGCCCGGGGCGGGTCGACCTGGTCGAGCGGGACGCCGATCCGCTGCCGGACGGCGGCGTCCGGGTCGAGACGCTGTACAGCGGAGTCTCGGCCGGCACGGAGCTGAGCTACGTCAAGGGCACCAACCCGTACCTCAACGTCACCTGGAACGCCGACCTGGGGCTGTTCCAGGCCGGCGCCGCGAGCACCCCGTACCCGGTGCGACGGTTGGGGTACATGCAGGTGGGTCGGGTGGTGGAGAGCGCCACCCCGGCGATCCCGGTGGGCACGGTCGGCGCGCTGACCTACGGCCACCGCACCGGGGGCGTGCTCGACCCGCTCCGGGAGCGGTTCGTGCCGCTGCCCGACGACCTGGATCCGCTGCTCGGCGTCTACGTCGCCCACATGGGCCCGATCTGCGCCAACGGCCTGCTGCACGCCGCCGCCGACCTGTACGGCCCCCAGGCGCGCTCGCTCTCCGACGGGGTGGCCGGGCGGCGGGTCGCGGTGGTCGGCGGCGGGGTGGTGGCCCTGCTCACCGCCCTGTTCGCGAAGCGGCACGGCGCCGCGTCGGTGGTGGTGCTCGACCCCACCCCGCAGCGCCGGCAGGTGGCGGAGACGCTGGGCCTGGAGACCCTCGACCCGGACGCCGACGACCCGGCGGTCGTGCTGAAGACGCGGTGGGCGCACGCCGCCGGGGACCGTGGCGCGGACGTGGTGTTCCAGTGCCGCGGGCAGGCGTGGGCGCTGCGCCTAGCGCTGCGCCTGCTGCGCCCCCAGGGCGCCGTCGTCGACCTCGCCTTCTACCAGGACGGGGCGGACCAGGTCCGGTTCGGCGAGGAGTTCCACCACAACGGGCTGTCGCTGCGCTGCGCCCAGATCGGTCGGGTGCCGCGCGGCCTCGCCCCGACCTGGGACCGGGAACGGCTCTCCGCCGAGACGGTGGAGCTGCTCCGGGACCGCGGTGACCTGATCCGGAAGCACCTGGTCACGGCGGTGGTGCCGTTCGACGGGGCCCCGGCCCTGCTGACCGGGCTGGCCGAGCGTCGCCGGCAGGAGCTCCAGGTCGTGCTGACCTGCTGACCGACGTCCGCACGACACGACCTCCACCCGCCCGGCGCGGGCCGGCTACCGTGATCCGGTGACCACCGGATCCGCCCCGAGCGTCGGGCTCTCCGCACTCCTGCCGTACCTGCGCGCCCACCGCGGCACCCTCGTCGTGGTGGGCGCGTTGTCGTTGGTCGGCGCCGGCACGGCGCTCACCCAGCCCCTGCTGACCCGCTCGGTGCTCGACGCGGTGTCGGCGTCCCGGCCGGTGGGCGGCCTGGTCGGCGTGCTCGTCGCCGTGCTCGTGTTCGGCGCGGTCCTCGCCGGTCTCCGTGACTACCTGCTGCAACGCACCGCCGAGGGGCTGGTGCTCGGCACCCGTCGCCGGCTCGCCGGCCACCTGTTGCGGCTGCCGATCGCCGAGTACGACCAGCGCCGCACCGGTGACCTGCTCTCCCGGGTGGGCGCGGACACCACCCTGCTGCGGGCGGTGGTCACCTCCGGGCTGTTCGAGCTGGTCACCGGGGTGGTCATGGTGGTCGGCGCGGGCATCGCGATGATCGTGCTCGACCCGCTGCTGTTCGGGGTGACCCTCGTCGGGGTCGCCGCCGGGCTCGGCTTCGCGCTCACCGTCGCCCGACGGGTGCGTGACCTGTCCCGGGCCGCCCAGGAACGGATCGGCGAGATGACCTCCGCCGTGGAACGGGCCGTCACCGCCGCCCGGACCATCCGGGCCAGCCGCGCCGAGCAGCGGGAGACCGACGCCGTCGCGGCCAGCGCCGAGCAGGCGTACGCGGCCGGGCTGCGGGTCGCCCGGGTGCAGGCGGTGGTCGGCCCGGCCGGCACCATCACCATCCAGGGGGCGTTCCTGCTGGTGCTCGGCGTCGGCGGCGCGCGGGTGGCCGCCGGCGAGCTGAGCGTCGGCGACCTGGTCGCGTTCATCATGTTCCTGTTCTTCCTGGTGATGCCGTTGGGGCAGGCGTTGAGCGCGTTCACGCAGTTGCAGACCGGCCTCGGCGCGCTGCAGCGGATCGAGGAGATGTTCACCGTCCCGGTCGAGGGCGCCGCCGACTCCCGCGCCGCCGACGTCGTGACGACCGACGCCCGCGCCGCCGACGCCGCGACGGCCGACACCCGGGCCGCCGGACCGGCGACCGCCCGTCCGGCGGCGTCCGGACCGGTGCCGCGACCCGCCTCCGCCCGGTCGTCGACGCCGGCCGGGTCCGGCCCGGACCGGGACGTGACGCGACCGGTGTCGATCGAGTTCGACCGGGTCGGCTTCGGCTACCGCGGCGGCGGACCGGTGCTGCGCGAGGTGAGCTTCACCGTGCCGGCCGGCACCCGGACCGCGCTGGTCGGCCCGTCCGGCGCGGGCAAGTCCACCCTGTTGGCGCTGGTCGAGCGGTTCTACGAGGTGGACGAGGGCAGCCTCAAGCTGGACGGGGTCGACGTGCGGGACCTGCCCCGCGACGCGCTGCGGGCCCGGTTGGGCTACGTCGAGCAGGAGGCCCCGGTGCTCGCCGGCACCCTGCGGGAGAACCTGCTCATCACCACTCCGGACGCGACCGAGGAGCGGTTGCTGGCGGTGCTCGACGAGGTCAACCTCGGGGCGTTGGCGACCCGTACGCCGCAGGGGCTGGACGTGCCGGTCGGCGAGGGCGGGGTGCTGCTCTCCGGCGGGGAGCGGCAGCGGCTGGCCATCGCCCGGGCCCTGCTGGCCGGGCCGCCGGTCCTGCTGCTCGACGAGCCGACCAGCAACCTCGACGCCCGCAACGAGGCGGCCCTGCGCCGGGCCATCGACGCGGTGGCCCGGCGGCGCACCCTGCTGATCGTCGCCCACCGGCTCTCGACCGTGGTCGACGCGGACCAGATCGTGGTCGTCGACGGCGGCCGGGTGGTCGCCGTGGGCACCCACGACGAGCTGACCGACGCCAGCCCGCTGTACCGGGAGCTCGCCACCCACCAGTTGCTGGTGAGCTGAGCCCTCGGGCTGATCGGCGTCGATCCGATGCCCGGCCGCGCCTCGCTGACCAGGGACGACGGCCGACAGTGGCGACACTCCGGGGCCGGCGACGCCGACCGGGCCGCACAGCCGGCCCCGGGTCGCGTACCGTTGCGGCTCATGGGTGTGTCGCAACGGTTGAAGAGCAGGTTCCGGCGCTTCCTCCAACGGCCGGGCAGCACGGTGGACCTGGCCCCGCTGGAGAAACTGCTGCCGCAGATCGAGGCCCGCGGGGAGGAGCTCGCCGCGCTCGACGACGCCGAGCTGACCGAGGCCGCCGGCAAGGCCGAGGGGTACGTCGAGATCTGCGCCATCGGGCGCGAGGCGGCCCGCCGCGGCCTCGACCAACGGCCGTACGACGTGCAGCTCCTCGGCGCGATGTCGCTGCTCTCCGGCAAGGTCGCCGAGATGGCCACCGGTGAGGGCAAGACGCTCACCGCCACCGTCGCCGCGTACGGCCACGTGCGGTTGGGCAACGGCCCGGTGCACGTGCTCACCGTCAACGACTACCTGGCCCGCCGGGACGCGCAGTGGATGGAGCCGGTCTACCACCTGCTCGGTCTCACCGTCGGCTGGGTCAACGAGGCGTCCACCCCGCAGGAGCGGCGCGACGCGTACGCCCGGGACGTCACCTACGTCTCGGTCAGCGAGGCCGGTTTCGACTACCTGCGCGACCAGCTCGTCACCGACGTCGACGACCGGGTGCAGCCGCCGCTGCGCACCGCCATCGTCGACGAGGCCGACTCCATCCTGATCGACGAGGCCCGGGTGCCGATGGTGCTCGCCGGGGCGGTGCCCGGCGAGCAGGATCCGGTGCACGCCGCCGCCGCCCTGGTGCGCGGCCTGCGCAGGGGCAAGCACTACACGGTGGCCGAGGACGGTCGCAGCGTCGCCTTCACCAGCGCCGGCCTGACCGCCGTCGAGGCCAAGCTCGGCGGGATCGACCTGTACGCCGAGGAGAACGTCGCCCAGCTCTCCGCGGTGAACGTGGCGCTGCACGCCCAGACCCTGCTGCACCGGGACGTCGACTACATCGTCCGGGACGGCACCGTCGAGCTGATCGACGAGATGCGTGGCCGGGTGGCCCAGCGGCGCCGCTGGCCGGACGGGCTCCAGGCCGCCGTGGAGGCGAAGGAGGGGCTGGACGCCACCGCCGAGGGGGAGGTGCTCGGCACGATCGCCGTGCAGGCGTACATCGCGCTCTACCCGAAGCTCTGCGGGATGACCGCGACCGCGGTGCTCGTCGGCGACCAGCTCCGGGAGTTCTTCGGGCTGGAGGTGGCGGTGATCCCGCCGAACACCCCCTGCGTCCGCGAGGACGAGCCGGACCGCATCTACGCCACCCGGGCGGAGAAGGACGAAGCGCTGATCGACGAGATCAGGCGTTGCCACGAGGCGGGCCGGCCGGTGCTGGTCGGCACCCTGGACGTCAAGGAGTCCGAGCAGCTCGCCGCCGGGCTGAACGCGGCCGGGGTGCCGAGCGTGGTGCTCAACGCCAAGAACGACGACGAGGAGGCGGCGATCATCGCCGAGGCCGGCGCGTACGGCGCGGTGACCGTCTCCACCCAGATGGCCGGCCGGGGCGTCGACATCCGCCTCGGCGGCAGCGACCAGGCCGACCGGGACCGGGTCGCCGAGCTGGGCGGCCTGTACGTCATCGGCAGCGGCCGGCACGACAGCCGCCGCGTCGACGACCAGCTCCGGGGCCGGGCCGGCCGGCAGGGCGACCCGGGCGGCTCGGTGTTCCTCGTCAGCCTGGAGGACGACCTGGTGGTCCGGCACGCCGCCGACGCGGTTCCGCCGTCGCCCCGGATGAACGCCGACGGTCTGGTCACCGATGACCAGGTGGACTTCGCGGTGGAGCACGCCCAGCGGGTCGCGGAGGGCGTCAACCACGAGATCCACCGCAACACCTGGCGGTACAGCGTGGTGATCGAGCAGCAGCGCAAGGCGCTCGCCGAGCGGCGGGAGCGGTTGCTGACCTCCGACGTGGCCGCGTTGATGCTGCTGGACCGGGTGCCGGAGAAGGCCGGCGAGATGGACGAGGACCTGCTCGTCCGGGTCGGCCGGTCGATCGCGCTCTTCCACACCGACCGGCTCTGGGCGGAGCACCTGGCCGAGCTCTCCGAGGTCCGGGAGGGCGTGCACCTGCGGGCGCTGGGCCGACTCGACCCGCTCGACGAGTTCCACCGGGCGGCGGTGCCGGCGTTCACCGCGCTGATCCCGGAGATCGAGACGCGGACCATCGCCACGTTCACCGAGACCGAGTTCGACGAGGACTGGGAGCCGGACGCCGCGAAGCTGGTCCGACCGAGCGCCACCTGGACGTACCTGGTGCACGACAACCCGTTCGGTTCGGAGCTGGACCGACTCATCGCCTCGGTGGGTCGCCGGCTGACGTCCGGTTCGCGCTGATCGGCCCGGTGGTCCCCTCGCCGTGGCGGTCGTCCGGCGAGGGGGCCCCTTCGTGCCGTTTCGACCAGGGTTCTGTGGGGTAGTAGGCCGGGTCCTTGGAGTCAGGAGAGCGTGATGACGGTACTGACAGTGGGGGGAGCCGCGCCCGGCGCGGCGGCGGCGGAGGCCGTGATCCGGTGAACCTGGAGATGCACGAGCCGGCGGTGGAGACGCTCGGCGTGCTGGAGACCGCCGCGCTGCTGCGGGAGTTGACTGCCGCGCTGCTCGACGTGACCGATTTCGACGAGGCACTGTCCAGACTGGTGACCATCGCCCGGGACACCGTGCCCGGGGTCGCCTGGTGCGGCTTCACCGTCCTGCGGGCCGGTGAGCCGGCCGGGGTGGCCGCCTCGGACCCGCGTCTGGCCGAGTTGGACGACCTGGGGCAGGGCCCGGACTTCCCGGCGATGAGCGCGATCCACCGGCGCGAGATGATCCTCTCGACCGACCTGGTGACCGAGGAGCGCTGGCCGGCCTGGACGGACCGGGCCCGGGCGCTCGGCGTGCACGGCGTGCTGTCCACCCCGCTGGACATCGACGACCACGTGATCGGCGCGATCAACCTGTACGCCGGCACCCCGGACGCGCTCACCGCGCGGCGGCAGCTCACCGCCATGCTGCTGGCCGAGCACGCCGGTCTGCTGCTGGCCGGGGTGCGGGGTCGGGCCCGGCAGGCCGCGCTGGCCGGTGAGATCGACGAGTCTCTCCTTCAGGAGGGTGTGATCGGGCAGGCGATCGGTGTCATCATGACCCAGCGGGGTTGCCCGGCGCCGGACGCGCTCCAGGTGCTGCGCAGCGCCGCCTCGGCGTTGTCCATTCCGTTGCGGGAGGTCGCCGAGCGGTTGGTGGTCACGGTCTCCCGGCCACGGGAGGGCTGACCGTTTGCGGTGCCGCCCTCCGGGTAGCTGCCCGGGGGTGAGGAGCTGAGCCGACCCCCCGGGAGGGGACATGCAGAGTCGACTGCGGGTGCACGGTCATCCGATCCAACCCATGCTGGTGACCTTCCCGTTCGGACTCTTCGTCTGCGCGACCCTGTTCGACCTGTTCGACCTGGCCGGTGGGCCGACGTTCCTGGGCGAGGTCGGTTACTGGACGGCGGTGGCGGCGCTGGTCGCCGCCGCGCTGGCCGGCATGGCCGGCATGGTGGATCTCTGGGACGTGCCGGCCGGGGCGACCCGGCGCACCGCGATCAGTTTCAACCTGGCCAACCTGGTGATGGCGGCGCTGTTCGTGGTGACCTGCCTGGTGCGGGCCGACGCGCCGGGACGGGGGGCGTCCGGGGCGCTGCTGGCCACCGAGCTGACCGCGCTGGCGGTGGGCGCGTTCGGGGTGTTCCTGGGCACCCACCTGGTCCGGCGGTTCGACCGGGAGCACGTCGAGCCGGGCACCCTGGACGCGCTCGGCGCGGTCGCCGGGTCCACCGTGGAGATCTCCCGGCAGCGGGCCTGACCGTCGGGAAAGCCGTTGTCGGGCAGGGCGGGCCCGGGTGAGACTCGCCGGATGTCCGATCGCGACTTCGACGACCTGGTGGCCGAGGCGGCGGCCGTGCCCGTCCAGGGGTGGGACTTCGCCTGGCTGACCGGCCGGGCCAGCGAGGAACGCCCGCCCTGGGGCTACTCCGGTCTGCTCGCCGACCGGATGGCGCGGGCCGACGCCGCGCTGGACGTCGACACCGGCGGCGGTGAGGTGCTCGCCGGGGTTCCCCGGCCGCCCCGGTTGCTGGTCGCCACGGAGGCGTGGCCGCCGAACGTGCCGCTGGCCCGGCGGACGCTGCGCCGGGTCGGCGCGACCGTGGTGGCTGTCGCCGACCGCCCGCCGCTGCCGTTCCGGGCCGCTGCGTTCGACCTGGTGACGAGCCGGCACCCGGTGGACACCTGGTGGCCGGAGGTCGCCCGGGTGCTGCGCCCCGGTGGGCGGTACCTCTCCCAGCAGATCGGCGCCGGCCAGATGCACGAGCTGATCGAGGCGATGCTGGGCCCGGTCCCGGTGGGCGACGCCCGTCGACCGGAGCGGGTCGCCGCCGCCGCCGAGGCCGCCGGGCTGACCGTGGTGGACCTGCGCACGGCCACCCTCCGGGCGGTCTTCCACGACGTCGCGGCGGTGGTGTGGTTCCTGCGCAAGGTGGTCTGGACGGTGCCCGGCTTCACCGTCGACCGGTACCGGCCGCAGTTGCGCCGCCTGCACGAGCGGATCGTCGCCGAGGGGCCGTTCGTGGCGCAGGCCCGGCGGTTCCTGATCGAGGCGGTCCGGCCGGGCTGACCCGGCGACCGGCCGGTGGACCCGGGGGACCGGCCGTAGGTCCGGGGGACCGGGCGGCCGGCGGGTGGCGGTCGGGGCCCGTGGCCGGGCGGGTGGAGCGGCGGCGGGTGGCGGTCGGGACCGCGGCCGGACGGGTGGAGCGGCGGGCGGGCTGGTCAGCGCGGGTGCGCCTCGGCGTGGTGGGCGGCGAGCAGGTCCGCGCCGAAGTCGGCCGACGGCCGGCGCAGCACGGTGTGCGCGTGGTTGCCGTCGGCGGTGGTGTTGTCGTACTCGATGAGCAGGTCGTCGCCCTGCACCCGGTAGTAGTGGCGGCGTCCGGGGGTGGCCGACCCGGCCCAGGCGAAGTGCAGCTCCCCGTCGGCCAGCCGGCGGGCCTGGTGGGTGGCGAGGTCGGGCGGCAGCCGGTCGAGGTAGAGCGCGACCACCTGGTCGAGCAGGGCCCGTCCGGTCGGCCCGAGGCGGGCGGCGGGGACGCCGAGCGGGTCGATCCGCCCCGGCGCGGTCGACCGGGTGGCGCTGATGATGTCCTCGGGCGCCTGCTCGGCCACGACCGCGGCGGCGCGGGCGGCGGGGCCCATCGCGTCCAGCAGGGCGCGGGCCAGGTCCTCCTCGGCGGCCAGCGGCCGGGTCACCGGTCGGCCGGCGTACCGGACGGTGGCCGGGTTCGCGCCGAGGAACACCGGGGCGGGGGAGACCTCGTCGGCGACCACGGTCATGGTGACCGACAGGTGGTGCCCCTCCAGCCGCCACGCCCACCGGTCGTCGTGCGCCGGGTCACCGAAGACGGCCACCCAGTAGTCGCCGCTGTGCCGGCCGCGCCGCCAGTCCTCGGCCCGGTCCAGCACCTCCTCCAGCGCCATGATCGTCACGGCCTGGGCGTACGCGTGCGGGCTGAGCGCGGTGGCGAGCAGCCGGTGGGCCGCCTTGCGGCCGGCACGGTCCAGGTCGGCCAGGCAGACCCCGGCCCGGGGTCGGGGCCGGTACTCCAGCCGGCGGCGGGCGTCGTCGTCGAACGGGCGTGCCGCCGCGGCACGGGCCGGCTCGTCGAGCGCGACCAGCAGGGCGCCGGCGGCGGCGCGCATCCGTTCGGGCAGCGGATCCTCCATGCCGTCCGGTATACCGGACGGGCGGCCCGCCGGGTGGTCGGCCCGCGGGGGACGACCCGCCGGGCGCGGCGTCGCGTTCACTCCCGGCCGAGCAGGGTCAGCATCGGGCCGAGGTCGAAGAAGCGGGCGGTCTCGACGGCCGACGGGCTGCCGTGGTCCGGGTCGGCCCCGGCGTCGAGCAGCGCCCGGACGGCCTCGTCGCAACTGCGGAAGACCGCGGCGGCGAGCGCCGTCTGCCCCCGGTCGTTGGCCCGGGCGTGGTCGGCGCCCCGGGCCAGCAGCGCGGCCACCGTCTCCGGGTGGGCGTGGTAGGCGGCGAGGATGAGCAGGGTGTCGCCCTTGCTGTTGGTCAGGTTCACCGGCAGGCCGGCGTCGACCTGGGCGGCCAGCTCCGCGCTGGCGCCGCCCCGGGCGAGGTCGAACATCCGGTGGGCGAAGGCCAGGGTCTCGTCGTCGAGCGCGTCGGTCACCCGACCAGGGTAGCCAGCGGGTCCCGACGTCCCGGTTAGCCTGCTGCGGCCGTGCGGAGAGGAGCAGGATGGACGACAGCGTGTACGTGGGCAACGCCGGTCCCGACGGGGCCGGCAACGGTGGTTGGCTGCTGGGTCACTTCATGGCCGACGGCGACGTGCGGCACAGCGCCGAGGTGGAGGTGAAGTGGGGCGTGCACGCGGCGGGGGAGGCCCGGGCCCGGTGGGCGACCGACGAGCGACGTACCGCCCTGCTGGTGTTGGTCAGCGGGGCGTTCCGGGTGGAGTTGCCGGATCGCACGGTGCTGCTGCGGCGCCCCGGCGACTATCTGGTCTGGGGTCGCGGCGTGGACCACTCCTGGTACGCGGAGCGGGATTCCGTGTTGGTCACGGTGCGTTGGCCGTCGGTGCCCGGCTACCGGGTGGAGCCGCCGACCCGGCGTTGAGCGCCCGGCGTGGTGGCCCGTCGTCGGCCTCCGTGTCCGGTCGTCCCAACTTTCGGGAAAGCCTACTAATCCGCTAGGTTTTGGCGGCTATTCTGGGTGAGCTTCCGTAGCCCGACCGTCACGAGGAACCACCATGGACCACCGCTCAGGACCCGACCTGCTCGCCGTCGCCCGTCGACACGCCGCGGCGCCGCTGCCGATCCGGTTCGATCCGATCGACCGGTGGTACGCCCGGCTCGCGACCCACCCGGACCACGAGGCCTGGCTCCTCACCTGGCTGCCGGGCCAGGGCACCGACCTGCACGACCACGGCGGCTCCTCCGGCGCATTCCTGATCGTCTCCGGCGCCCTGACCGAGGAGATCGTCTCCGACGGGCGGTTGCGCCCACGCCAACTCCGTGCCGGAACGGGGCGTAGGTTCGGCGTACGACACGTGCACCAGGTGACCAACCATGGCGACCAGCCGGCGGTCAGCGTGCACGTCTACCGGCCCGCCCTGCGTCGGATGACCCGCTACCGCCTCACCGACGGCCTGCTCCAGGTCGCCGAGGTCGCCCGAGCCGGCGTCGCCTGGTGAGGCCCCGATCCACTCCGAGGAGCACGATGCCATCCACCGACCGCCGTACCCGTCTGTCGCCCCCGGCCGCGCCGCCCGGCTCCCGGGGCATCGACGAGATCCTCTCCGCTGCGCGGGCCCGGCTGCGCCGGCTCGACCCCGAACAGGCGCACGTGGCCCACCGGCAGGGCGCGATGCTCGTCGACATCCGACCGGCCGCCCAGCGGGCCGCCCACGGCACCGTCCCGGGCGCGCTGACCGTCGAGCGCAACGTGCTGGAGTGGCGCTTCGACCCGCGCTGTCCCGCCCGGCTGCCCGAGGTGGTCGGCTACGACCTCCAGGTGCTGGTCCTCTGCCAGGAGGGCTACACCTCCTCGTTGGCCGCGGTCGCCCTCCAGGATCTCGGCCTGCGCCGGGCCACCGACGTCGTCGGTGGCTTCGTCGCCTGGTCCGCCGCCGGGCTACCCGCGCTCGGCCCGACCGTCCTACGGACCCCGGCGCCATCCGCCGCGCCGGTGGCCGTCCGATCCACGCCGTTCTGACCCGCCGACCCGGCGCGTCGCGCGGCACCCCGAGCAGGGAGGCGCCATGTCCGTCTTCGTCACGTCCGCGCGTTCCCACCCGACGCCCCGTCTCGTCGCGCCGCCGCGACCCCGGCCGGCCCCGGGCCTGACCATCACGGTCGACGTCGCTCCCGGCGCGGTGACGCCCCGGTTGGCCCGGCTGGTCGAGCTCCTCAACGAGCTGGCCGAGACGGGCGAGGGGGTGCTGCGGGTGCGGGGGCTGGACCGTGCCGCGTCCGTCGAGACCCTCGCGCCGCCCACGCCCACGCCCCCGCAACCGCCGGCCCCCGGGCCCGCCCGCGCGTCCGGCCCGCAGACCCTGGCGCTGTCGCTGGCGGCCCGGGACGCGCGGTGGGGCTCCCGGGCCGTCGGCCTGACCCGGATCGAGTTCGACCTGTTGCTGTTCCTCGCCGAGCACCCACGCCGGGTGTTCACCCGACGGCAGTTGCTCAGCGGGGTCTGGGGGCACGAGCACTCCGTCACGCGCACCGTCGACGTGCACGTTCGCCGGCTGCGGGCCAAGGTCGGGGAGACCGTGCCGTTGGTCACCACCGTGCACGGCGTCGGCTACCGGCTCGCCGACGACGCGCCGGTGCTCATCGACCGGGAGTACTGAACCCGCGACCTGGGGCGGAGGTTCTCCCGAGGGCGCCGGCAGGGGAATGTGAGCGTCGCCACGCACCCCCACAGTGGGTACTGCCGACGGTTCTGCTGTAATCATCGTCGTACGCAGAGCGAGCATCCGGCTCCGATGCGTTCGTCGATTGTCACATTCCAGCAACACGGCCGGCCTTGATTCTCGTACTGGTACCGGGAAGCATCGACCGCAGGAGCGTTCCCGGGCCGTGGGGAGACACTGGACCAGCCAAGGAGGACCATGTCGGTCAGCCCCGCCTCGTCGCGCGCCGGATGGCATACGTCCCAGCCCGTGGTTCCCGGTCGTCCCCCCGCCGGCCAGCGTCGTCCCGCCAGCACAGCGGCACCCGTCCTCACCGTGACCCTGTCGATCCCGCTCGCCTCGGAGGAAGCGCTGACCCCGGCGGCCCGGCGACTGCTGGACGCCGCCCGCGAGCTGCTCGAACGCGGCGAAGGGGTGGTCACCGCCGGGCCCCCGGCGGAACGCCGGCCGGAAACCGCCCCGGCCGGGCGCGCGCCGGCCCGGCAGGTCGCGCCGACCGTGCCCGCCCTGCACATCCTCGCCGCCTCCCGGTCGGTGCTGCGCGACGGCGACCCGCTGCCGTTGACCCGGTTGGAGTTCGACCTGCTGCTGCACCTGGTCGCCCACCCGCGTCGGGTGTTCACCCGGCTGCAACTGCTCAACGCCGTCTGGGGGTACGAACACGCCGGGGTGCGCACGGTGGACGTGCACGTCCGGCGGCTGCGCGGCAAGGTCGGCGTGGACGTCCCACTGGTCACCACGGTGTACGGGGTCGGCTACCGGCTCGCCGACGACGCCCGGGTCACCGTCGACCGGACGGGCTGACCGCCCGGCGGTCCGGCACGATGGGCCGCATGCGGATCCGTCCCATCGCCCCCGACCGACTCGTCGCCGAGCTGACCGAGCGCCTGGTCACCACCCCGGCCGAGGGGCGACTACGGGTCGCCCTGGACGGCGCGGACGCCGCCGCCCCGGACCGGCTCGCCGAGGCGCTGGTCGACCCGCTTCGTGCCGCCGGGCGTCCGGTGCTGCACGTGCGTACCCTCGACTTCCTCCGGCCGGCCTCGGTGCGCCTGGAACACGGCCGGACCAACCCGGACTCCTACTACCTCGGCTGGTTCGACGAGCCGGGGTTGCGCCGCGAGGTGCTGGACCCGGCCGGTCCACGAGGTGACGGCCGACTGCTCCCCTCGCTGTGGGACCCGCGCGCCGACCGGGCCAGCCGGGCCGACTACCTGCACCTGCCACCCGGCGGGGTGGTCCTGGTCAGTGGTCCGTTCCTGCTCGGCGGCGGGCTTCCCTTCGACGTGACCGTCCACCTGGCGCTGTCCGCGGCCGCCCTGCGCCGTCGTACCGAACCCGACCGGCAGTGGACCCTGCCGGCGTTGCGCCGGTACGTCGAGGAGGTCGCGCCGGACAGCTTCGCCGACGTGGTGGTGCGGGCCGACGACCCCCGACGTCCGGCGCTGGTGGAGACCCCGCCCGGCGGTTGACCGCCCGGGGTGCCGGCCGGTGCCACCCGTCCCGCCGAACGCCGGAAATCGCCGGTTTGACCGGCGGAGAGGAAGGGTAATCGGCCGGCTCACAGACGGACCGTCGCCGGGCGTCCCCGCCCGGCCACCCGGGGTCCCGACCGATCCCACAGGAAAGGCAGGCAGCGATGCTCGTCCACGACACGGTCGGTACGGGCCGATCCCAGCAGGACGTCGACCGGATCAGGCTCTCCCTGCAGGCACGCTACGACGAGCTGTCCGCGGAGTACGAGCGGGCGGTGCTGGACAGCCAGGTGCTGCGGCTGGTGGAGGTGGGCGACACGGCCGGCGACGACCAGGCCGACAGCGGCACGAAGACCGCCGAGCGGGACACCGCGCAGTCCCTGCTGCGCACCATTCTCGACCGGCGGGCCCAGTTCGAGCACGCCCTGGCCAGGCTGGCGGACGGCACCTACGGCAACTGCGAGGGCTGCGCCGAGCCCATCCCGGTGGAACGTCTGGAGATCTTCCCGTCCGCCACCAGTTGCGTCGCCTGCAAGCTGACCCGGGAACGGCGGGCCGCCTGAGCGCCCGCGCGACACCAACGACGGTGGGAGACCGACGGACGGGGGTTGACCGATGGCTGACGAACCGAACTCGGTGTTCGAGTCCTCGCTGGACAAGACGAACCTGATCCTCCGGGACATCGAGCAGGCGTACGGCTGGTCCAAGGATCGCCGCAACCAGTCCTACGCGGCGCTGCGCACCGTGCTGCGGCTGCTGCGCGACCGGATGCCGGTGCAGGAGAGCGTGGAGTTCTCCGCCCAGTTGCCGCTGCTGGTCCGGGGGGTCTACTTCGAGGGCTGGGACCCGTCGAACGTGCCGGTCAAGCTCAGCCGGGAGGACTTCCTCGTCGAGGTCCGGCGGGGCTTCCCGTACGAGACCGACGGCGGTCCGGAACGCGTGGTGCAGGTCGTCCTGGACACCCTGCGCCGGCACGTCACCCAGGGCGAGTGGGACGACGTGCGGGCCACGATGCCCGGTGACCTGGCCCGGATGCTGCCCTGACGCGCGGCGTGCCGCGATCCGTCGCGGGCCCGGCGGACGCCGACTACGGTGTGGTTAGAGAAGATCGGGTGGCGGGTACCACCGGCGGCACGGCGGCCCCCGACACCCGAGGGCGGCACATCCGAGGGAGCACCCATGGCACTGAACGACGACGACATCACCACGACCGGCGGCAGCGGCCTGGAGGGTCCGGCCGACGGCGGCGCGACGCCGGGTCAGCAGGACGGTGGCGCTGACGGTGGCGCGGAGGGTCCGGCCGACGGTGGCGCGACGCCGGGTCAGCAGGACGGTGGCGCTGACGGTGGCGCGGAGGGTCCGGCCGACGGTGGCGCGACGCCGGGTCAGCAGGACGGTGGCGCCGACGGTGGCGCCCGGTAGTCCATGACGACGACCATCCGACCGCCGGGCGGCCACGACAGCCGCCCGGCGGTCTCCTCCTCCGTGCGCCCGCCCGCCACCGGCCCGGCCGCGCCCGCCGCCCTCGCCCGCTGTGTCGCCGTCGGGCCGGAAACGTTTGCCGCCGCCCACTGGGGACGCGCCCCGCTGCTCTCCCGTGCCGACGAGCTGCCCAACCCCGCCGGCTTCACCGACCTGTTCAGCCCCGCCGACGCCGACGAGCTGCTCAGCCGGCGCGGGCTGCGTACCCCGTTCCTGCGCGTCGCCCGGGACGGCCAGCTCGTGCCGGCGGACCGGTGGACCGGCGGGGGCGGCGCTGGCGCCGAGATCGGCGACCAGGTCCTCGACGAGCGGATCCTGCAGCAGTACGCCGACGGCGCGACCCTGGTCTTCCAGGGCCTGCACCGCAACTGGCCCCCGCTCGTCGACCTGGCCGGTGACCTCGCCCTGGCCATCGGGCAGCCGGTGCAGGTGAACGCCTACCTCACCCCGCCCGGCAACCAGGGCTTCGCCACCCACTACGACACCCACGACGTCTTCGTGCTGCAGGTGGACGGCCGTAAACGCTGGCGGATCCACCCGCCCGTGCTGCCCGACCCGCTGGAACGCCAGGCGTGGGGCGGCCGGGCCGACGAGGTCGCCGCCACCGCCGACGGCCCGGCCGCCCTCGACGTGGTGCTGGGCCCCGGCGACGCGCTGTACCTGCCCCGCGGCTGGCTGCACAGCGCCCAGGCCCAGGAGGACAGCTCCCTGCACCTGACCATCGGGGTGCGGGCGCTGACCCGGTACGCGATCGTGGAGGAGCTGCTGGCGCTGGCCGCGGAGGACCCGCGGCTGCGGGCCGGCGTGCCGTTCGGCGCGGACCTGGCCGCGCCGGACGATGTCGGGCCCGAGCTGACCGGGACCGTCGAGGCGCTGCGCGACTGGCTGTCGACCGTGCCCGCGGCGGCGGTCGCCGACCGGCTGCGCCGGCGGCTCTGGCCGGCGGCCCGGCCCGCGCCGATCCGGCCGCTCGCCCAGGCCGCCGCGCTGCGGGAGCTGACCGTCGACATGGCCCTCACCGCCCGTCCCGGCCTGCGCTGGCAGCTCGTCGACGACCGTCCGGGCCGGGTGATCCTGCGCCTGTTCGACCGTACGGTCGACCTGCCGGCGGTGTGCGGGGAGGCGGTCCGGGCGTTGCTCACCGGCGCGGTGTCCCGGGTCGGTGACCTGCCCGGCCTCGACGACGACGACCGTCTCGTCGTCGCCCGCCGGTTGCTGCGCGAAGCCGTCGTCGTGCCCGCCTGACCGCGTCCGGCGTCCTGCGTCGCCGTCCCGCCAGCGGTAATCCACCGCGATCGCCGACATTCCGCCGGCCGCTCGTGGAACCTGCGAGGGAGGGCGCAGGATGGGGGACGTGGTGCCGACTCCGGACCGCAGGCTGGTCGGGCTGCTCGTCCTGACCAGCCTGCCGCCGATGATCGAGGGCGTCGTCCTGGTCGTCATGGGATTCCGGGCCGCCGAGGGGCTGGCTGCGCAGAGCGGCTCCGTCTGGCCGTACGACACCTACCACGACCTGCGGTGGCTCTACGTCTACCACGAGTCGTGGCCGGACTTCCTGTTCTGGCTCGCCCTGGTGGTGCTGGGCCGGGGCGTGTTCCACACCGTCCTGGTGGTGCTGGCCTGGCCGGCGCGGACCCCCCGGCCACCGCTGCGTTGGCTGGTACGCCGCAACCTGGTCCTCGCCCTGACGGTCGTGCTCGTGGTCACGCCGTGGGCGGTCGTCTCGGTGGCCGCCGCGGTGGTCGCCCTGTCGTGGGTGCTGCTGGCGTCCCTGCTGCCGATGATCCTGCTGGCGCCGTTCCTGCAACGGGCCGCCGTGGTGCGGGTCTGGTGGCGGGGGCTGCCACCGGTGTCGATGGTCGGCTGGTCGTTGCTGAACTTCCTGACGCTGACCGTGGCCGGGGCGGTGTGCTGGAGCGTGCCCGGCTGGTGGACGGTGCCGGTCGCGACGGCCGCCGGGCTGGTGAACGGGCTGCTGTGGAAGCAGACGATGCGGGCCGCGCTGCTGGCGTCCCACGTCAGGTGGGCCCGGGTGCCGGTCACCCCACTGGCGGCGCTGCTGGCGCTCGCCGTACCGGCGGCGGTTCCGCTGCTGGTGAACGCCGTGCCCGGCGGCGCGCTGCGGACCGAGACGGCGGTGTTCGACCGCCCGCTGCCACCACAGGTCGACCAGGCGGTGCTGCTGCTCGCCGGCTACGGCTCCGCCTACGACGGCGAGCGGTCCGCCGACCCGCGGGTGCGGCAGTTCTCCTACCGGGGCCTCGGACCGGGCGGGCAACCCCTGCCCTACGACCCGCAGGCCACCACGATCTCGGTCGCCGAGAGCGTCCGGCTGCTCGAGGAGCAGGTGGACCGGCTGCACCAGCGGACCGGCCGCCCGGTCGCGCTGGTCGGGCAGAGCGAGGGCGCGATGGTCGCCCGCGCCTACCTGGCCCGGCGTCCGCACCCGGCGGTGGAGTCGCTGGTCATGCTCAGCCCGCTGGTGAACGCCGGGCGGGCCTAGTATCCGCCCCCGAACGCCGACCGGGGCTGGGGCGTCGTCACCGGCTGGCAACTGCGGGTCATCTTCGGGCTGGTCGCGGCCCTCGGCGGCCCGGACGAGGGACCGGACGAGCCGTTCGTCCGCTCGCTGCTCGACGACGCGCCCTTCTACCGCAACCAGCTCATGTGCCCGGTGCCCGGGGTACGCGTGATCGCCTTCCTGCCCATCGTCGCGGCCACCGAGGCCCCGCCCGGCGATTACAGCCGCATCCCGGTCTTCCAGATCGTCGGCGTGCACGGCGCGCTGCTCGGGCAGGAGTCGGTGCAGCGTGACCTGCTCGCCTTCCTCGCCGGCACGCCGATCCAGCGGACCCGCCGCGAGTACGCGCTGATCCAGCGGCTCGGGGCCGCCTGGCAGGCGCCACCGTTGGCGCTCGCCGCCAACCCGGTCTGGGCGGGCGACCGGCAACCCGACCCCGCGTTCACCGGGCGGGCCTGCCTGCCGGCCCGCTGACCGGCGGCGCGGACCGGACCCGTCGCGGCGCGACCGGAACGGGGCTCAGCCAGGCGAGGTGACCAGCAGGAAGACGGTGGTGAGCAGCCCCGCGACCAGCACG
Source organism: Micromonospora sp. WMMD882 (assembly GCF_027497255.1). Taxonomy (NCBI): domain Bacteria; kingdom Bacillati; phylum Actinomycetota; class Actinomycetes; order Micromonosporales; family Micromonosporaceae; genus Micromonospora; species Micromonospora sp. WMMD882. The sequence continues at coordinate 1,865,189 of NZ_CP114903.1, read as the reverse complement.
ATCGTCATCGCCCGGGGACCCAGCAGGGCGTGCCTGCGGTCGGCGAGCAGCTTCGCCGGCCAGAGCCCGATCAGCGGCCCGAGCAGGGACACCACCAGGGCGATCACCGGCAACCCCACGGCCAGGTCACCGCCGTACCGCGCGCCGGCGGCCCGCGCGGCCAGCCCCATCAGGTACGCGACCGTCGCGCCGAGCACCCCGCAGAGGGCGAGCAGCGGGTTCGTCGAGCCGGGCAGGTCCCCCGGCTGCCGGGTGCGGTCCAGCAGCTCCCGGACCCGCTCCAACGCGACCATCGGGTCGGTCGAGGCGTCCCGGGCCGCGCCCGGCGGGTCGCCGAGCCGGCGACCGCCCGCGCCGACCCGACCGCGCAGCACCTGCCACAGGTGGGTCGCCTCGGCGTCCACCCGCTCCACCAGCTCGGTCGCCTCGGTCACCTCCGCCTCGGCCCGCCGGACCTGCTCGTCGGCCTCCCGGACGGCCCGCTCGGCGGCGGCGCACTGGCGTTCGTGCCACGCCTGCGCCTCGGCCCGCCGGGCGGTCGCCTGGGCGGTCAGCTCGGCCAGCCGGCGCAGGCAGGCGGCGTACGACTCGGTGGTGACCGGCTCGTTCATCGGGGCAGTCCGTACGGGATGATGGTCTGGCCGGTGCGGTGCACCGCCCGGTCGAAGAACAGCCCCCGCCACGGGCGGGGGTACCAGTCCGGCCCGCCGGTGCCCGGGTAGAGCGACGAGCCCAGCTCACCGCCCTGCACGTCGAGGGCCACCCACGCGCCGATCTGGTCGGTGCGGGACGCCGGCCCGCCCAGGTCGTTGCGCATCCGGGCCACCCCTCGCCACCAGGCCAGCACGTGGGTGCGGCGTTCCGGCCCGTCGTGCAGGACGTGCCGCAGGTGCTCCAGGCCGGTACGCCGCCCGACCCGCGCGCCCAGCCGGCCGGCCGCCGCGTCGACGGCGTAGAGCAGCAGGTAGTGCGGGGTGGCCGGGGTGCCCGGGGCGGTCAGCGCGTCGGCCGTCTCGGCCATCAGCTCCGGCACGGTCTCCTCGTCGTACCAGGCGGCGTCGTCGGCGAGGTCGGCGTAGAGGGCCCGGGCGGCGTGGTCGGCGTCCGGGTCGAGGCAGGCGATGGAGAACCGCGCCGAGCCGGGCTCGTGCTGGCGGGCCAGGGAGCGGCCGGCGGCGTCCAGCACCGCGCACGCCTCGTCGACCCGGGTGCCCAGCACCGCCAGGTTGCGGCCGGGCGCGCGGGGCAGCCGCAGCGCCGCCGAGCGGGCCTGCACGTCGATGATCTCGCCGAGCAGCGCGACCGGGCCGCGCGGGCCGCCGGGCTGCCGGGCCGGGGTCAGCGCCCGGAAGTCGGGCGCCTCGGCGAGCCGGGGGATCGCGTCGCCGTCGAACAGCCGGGCCGGGGCGGCGTCCGGCGGGCGCATCCGCCACAGCCGGTGCTGCAGCTCGCTCCAGGTCTCCCACTCGCTGGCCGACGGGATCCGGGCCACCTGGTTGCCCTCGGCCATCCCGGACTCGGCGTTGACCACCGCGTGGTGGCGGGGCAGGGACTGGGCCGCGTCGTTGCGTTCGGCCAGGATCCGCAACGCCTTGGGCAACGCGATCCGCAGGGTGAACTGGGCGACCAGCGCCGGCCGACCCCACAGCGCCTCGATGCCGCGTACGTCCTGCGAGGCGAGCACCAGGTGGATGCCCTGGGAACGGCCCCGCCGGGCCAGGTCCTCCAGCAGGTCGGCGGCCTCCCGGGCGACCACGTCCCGGCCGGCGAGCAGCATCTGGAACTCGTCGACCACCGCCACGATCCGGGGCCAGTGCCCGTCCGGGTCCACCGCGCGCAGCTCGGCCAGCTTGGTGACCTCGTGCTGCTTGGCCGCGTCGGCCCGCCGGCGCAGCTCCTCGGCGAGGAACCGCAGCAGGGCCAGGCCGAACTCCCGGTCGGTGTTGACGTTGATGCCGACCAGCCGCATGTGCGGCAGCCAGCTCGGATCCCGCCGGCCCTGGGCGAACCGGGCGAAGGACACCCCCTCCTTGAAGTCGAGCAGGTAGAACTCCAGCTCGGCGGGGGAGTAGCGGGAGGCCAACGCCCCGATCCAGGCGAAGATCAGGTTGGTCTTGCCGGTGCCGGACGGCCCGCCGATCAACGCGTGCGGCGGGTAGTCGCCCAGGGTGAGCAGCACCGGACGGCCGTTCGGCGCCTCGCCGATCGGCGCGACCAGCGCGGTCGAGGAGTCCTCCCGCCACATCTGCTCCGGCGGCGGGAGCAGCTCGGTGAACGGCGTCGGGGCCGGACCCGCCGCGACCGTTCCGGCGACCCGCCGGCACGTCTCGGTGACCAGCACCGGCGGGGGCGGCGGATCGAGGCGTACCGGCAGGCCGCCCGGCCCGCCGACGCGGACGTCGCCGGGGGCGACCAGCACCCGCTGCACGGTCGGGTCGTCCGGCAGCGCGATGCCGCGCACCACCAGGTGCACCCCGCAGGCGGCCCCGGCGCGGACGATCCGGTCGAGCTGGCCGCGCTCGTGCCGGGTCAGCTCGTCCCCGCCGAGCAGCACGGCCACCCGCCACGGCTCGGGCCGCCGCCCGGTGGCCAGGGCCAGCTCCCGCAGGGACGAGTGCTCGCCGGCCAGCACCGTCTCGTTGATCCGGCGGATCTGCTCCACCAGGTCGTCCAGCAGCCGGCCCAGCCCGCCCGGACCGACGAAGGTGAGCAGGCCGGCGGTGCCCAGCGGGGCGAACCCGGCCAGGCCGCCGCCGAGGTGCTCCGGGTCGTACCCGATCAACCGGACCGCGCCCGGGTCGGCCCGGCCGATGCTGCGCAGCAGCAGGGCGGCGACCACCGCGTCGCAACCGGCCCGGTCGCCTCCGGTGAGGTGCACGTGGCCGACGTCCAGCAGCGGCACCAGGGCCGGCACCGGCTCCGCGCCGGGGATCCGGACGGTGCCGATCCGCACCGCGCCGGGCGGCTCGGCGCGCGCGGCCGGCGTCGGCGTCCAGCCGGCCCACTCCGCCGACGCCGCCCCGGGCGCCTCCCGTTCCGCCGCCGCCGCGGCCCGCTGGACCAGCGTGGCGATCTGCGCGCCGTACCGGGAGTCGATCTCGGCGAGCCGGCGGTCGCGTTCCGCGCCGACCCGCTGCGGCACCGTCGCCGCGGCCCGACGCACCCGCTCCAGGCGGTCCTGGCCGGCGACCAGCTCGGCGCGGGCGGCGGCCAGCCGGCCCCGGGTCGACCCCAACGCCTCGGAGAGCAGACCCCGGACCCGTCCCACCAGTTGTGCCCGGCGGTCAGCCATGCCGGCCCGGCCCGGCGCTCGGGGGGGCCGGCGGACGCGGTCGGCCCGCCGGATCGTGGCCGGCCCCGGCGGCCCCGGATCGGCGCGTCGCGTCCGGCCCCGGCCCGCCGCCCCGGTCGGCTGCGCCGTCGTCGGGACGTTCCTCGGGCAGGTCCCGGCCGAGTCGTTCCAGCAGCAGGCCGGTGAGCACGCCGGCGGCGACCGCCGGGTCCGCCGGGTGCGGCTGCTCCTCCTCGGCGCGCTGCTTCGGCGGGGGCATCCGACAGACCCGGGTCAGCACGGTCTCCAGCACCGGCGGCGGCAGACCGGGCAGCAGGTCACGGACCCGGCCGTCCAGCGCGTCGCGCAGTTTCGGCAGGTCCGGCGCCTTGGGCGGGTGCCCGAGCAGCTCCCCGGCCAGCTCCCGCAGCAGCGGCGGAGTGACCGTGGCCAGGCCCAGGCCCACGTCCGCGTGGGCCCGCCGCAGCTCGGCGTGCACCCGGGACCGGTCGCCGGCCCTCACCCCGCCGACCACCCGGCGCAGCAGCTCCCGCGCGTCGGTGACCTGCTCGTCCGGCCCGCTCGGCTCGCCCTCGGCGCCGCCGGTCAGCTCCGCCACCCGCACCGCCCACCAGCGGCGCACCGCCGGGGCCGGGGTGGGGTCGTCGGCCGGGACCGTGCCCGGCGGGGGCGCGTCGTCGCGGGGGGCGTCGTGCGCCGGTTGCCGGGGCTGCGGACGGCCGGCCGGCGCGCCGTCCGCGCCCAGTCCGACGGCGGCCAGGTAGCTGGCGAGCTGCTCCTGGGCCACCCGCAGGGCGTGCCCGGCGGACTCGGCGTGCTCGACGGCCGCCGACAGCTCCGGCACCCCCATCGGGTTCGACGACTCCTGGCGCACCCACCGCAGCCGCTCGGTGGCCAGGGCGAACTTCTCCAGCGCCTGGGCCAGCGGGGCCAGCGGCAACTCGTCGGAGGCGGCGCGGACCTGCGCCCCGATATCCTCGATGATCGACATGGGTCAGAGCGTGGAGACGTAGAGCTGCGCCTGCTCCACCGCGACAAGCGTCGCGGCGAGACACTCCTCCAGCTCCTGGCTGGCCTGGGTCAGCGAGGCCTGGGCCGCCTCGACGGTCTCGTGGCCGCTGCCCTCCAGCGCGCCGGCCAGGGTCTGCTGGGCCTCGGCCAGCTTCTCACCGGCTGCCTGCACGGCTGTCTGCCCTTCACCGATCTGTTGGAGCGCGACATCGATGGCGGCTTTGAGCTCGGCGACGCTCGCCACGGCGAAACCTCCTGGGGGCGGGGAGGACTCCATTAGAGCCTATTCCCGTCCGGGAAAGAAAACACGCCGTGCGGCGTTACCGCCCCGGTGTCCGTCTCCCGCCCGCCGGGACCGGCCGCCCGGCGCGGCTACCCGGGGCCGGAGCGGCGCGGCTGTCCGGGGCCGGACCGGTCCGGCTGTCCCTCGCCGCGCAGCCAGCGCGGCCCGTACACCTCCGCCCCGAGCGCGGTGACCCGCTCCCGCAGCCCGCGGTCGGCGGTCACCACCACCCGCCGGCGGTCGGTCACCTCGGTCACCAGCGCCACGATCGTGTCGTCACCCGAGCCCGGCGCGGAGACCACCCGCACGCCCTCGGTGGCCGGGACGTCCCGGGCCACGCCCTCGACCACCAGGACCACCTCGACCGGGGCGGGCAGCTCCGGGGGCACGCCGGCCGGACCCACCGGCACCAGCCGGTCGCGCAGGCGGGTGGTCGCGCCGACCCGGTCCCGCCACCAGCCGTCCGGGCGGGAGCCGACGACGTTTGCCGCGTCCACGATCAGCAGCGGTGGAGTGTCCATCCCCCCACCCTGCCATCCGGCGGCGTTTGTCGGGGCGACCCTCGGGTAGCCCTGCGTGTCAGGTCTCGTCACCGACCGTTCGGGGGGCATGCCATGTGGGGACCGGCTGACTTCGGCGGCGACCCGTGGGACGAGTTCCTGGCCCGCTACTTCGGCCGGCCGGAGGGCGGGGGACGGCCGGCGCACCGGGTCGACATCACCCGCCTGATGACCGCCGACGCCCGGGAGATGCTGGCCGACGCGGCCCGTCGCGCGGCCCAGCGCCGCAGCACCGACCTGGACACCGACCACCTGCTCTGGGCGGCGTTGCAGCGGCAACCGCTGCGGGAGCTGGTGAGCCGGGCCGGCGCCAGCCCGGACACCCTGCTCAACGCGCTCGGTGGCAGCGACGGGGCGCCCGGCGGCGAGGTGCCGCCGAACCTCTCCCTCACCCCGGCGGCCAAACGGGCGCTGCTCGACGCCCACCAGCTCGCCCGGGCGATCGGGGCGAACTACATCGGCCCGGAGCACATCCTGATGGCCCTGCCGCTGAACCCCGAGTCACCGGCCGGGCGGATGCTGGCCGCCGGGCGGATCCAACCGGAGTCCCTGCAGGCAGCGGGGGCGGAACGGGGACCGATGAGCACACGACCGGACCGGGGCACGCCGACGCTGGACCAGTACGGCCAGGACCTCACCGACCTGGCCAAGGCCGACCGGATCGACCCGGTGATCGGCCGGAGCGACGAGATCGAACAGGCCGTGGAGATCCTCTCCCGGCGGACCAAGAACAATCCGGTGCTGATCGGGGAGGCCGGCGTCGGCAAGACCGCGATCGTCGAGGGGCTGGCCGAGCGGATCTGCGACGGCGACGTGCCGCAGACCCTGCTCGGCAAGCGGGTGGTCCAGCTCGACCTGGCCGGGCTCGTCGCCGGCACCCGCTACCGGGGCGACTTCGAGGAACGGCTCAAGAAGGTGGTCGACGAGATCCGCGCGCACCGCGACGAGCTGATCATCTTCCTGGACGAGATCCACACCCTGGTCGGGGCCGGCGGCGCCGGCAGCGAAGGGGGCATGGACGCGTCCAACATGCTCAAGCCCGCGTTGGCCCGGGGCGAGCTGCGGGTGATCGGGGCCACCACGCTCGACGAGTACCGGCGCAGCATCGAGAAGGACGCCGCGCTGGCCCGCCGGTTCCAGTCGGTGCTGGTGCCGGAGCCCGACGTCGAGGACACCGTGGCGATCCTGCGGGGCCTGCGGGACCGGTACGAGGCGCACCACCAGGTGCGGTTCACCGACGAGGCGCTGGTGGCGGCGGCCGAGCTGGCCGACCGGTACGTCACCGACCGGTTCCTGCCGGACAAGGCCATCGACCTGATCGACCAGGCCGGCGCGCGGGTGCGGCTGCGCACCCGGACCCCGGCGGCCGATGTGCGGGACCTGGAACGCCAGCTCGAGGAGGTGGGCCGGGAGAAGGAGCAGGCGGTCGCCGACGAGCTGTACGAACGCGCCTCGGCCCTGCGGGACCGGCTGCGTGAGCTCGACGAGCAGATCAAGATGGCCACCGGTGAGACGGCCGCCCCACAGGTGCCGGAGGTCGGACCGCCGGAGATCGCGCAGGTGGTGTCCCGGGCCACCGGCATCCCGGTCAGCCAGCTCACCGAGGAGGAACGGGACCGGCTGCTCCGGCTGGAGGGGCACCTGCACGAGCGGGTGGTCGGCCAGGACGACGCGGTCGGCGCGGTCGCCGAGGCGGTGCGCCGCTCGCGGGCCGGGCTGGCCGACCCGGCCCGGCCGATGGGCAGTTTCCTCTTCCTCGGCCCGACCGGCGTCGGCAAGACCGAGCTGGCCCGGGCGCTCGCCGGGGCGTTGTTCGGCGAGGCCGACCGGATGGTCCGGCTGGACATGAGCGAGTTCTCCGAGCGGCACACGGTCAGCCGGCTGGTCGGCGCGCCCCCCGGCTACGTCGGCTACGAGGAGGCCGGGCAGCTCACCGAGGCGGTGCGCCGCCGGCCGTACGCGGTGGTGCTGCTGGACGAGATCGAGAAGGCCCACCCGGACGTGTTCAACATCCTGTTGCAGGTGCTCGACGACGGGCGGTTGACCGACAGCCAGGGCCGGACAGTGAACTTCCGGAACACCGTACTGATCATGACGAGCAACATCGGCTCTGAGATGATCACCGGGGCGCAGCGCGCGGTCGGGTTCGGCGCCGGCGAGCCGGGCACCGAGCAGGAGCGCGACGACCTGCGGGAACGGCTGATGCGCCGGCTCCAGGAGAACTTCCGCCCCGAGTTCCTCAACCGGATCGACGAGATCATCGTCTTCCGCCGGCTGGAGGCGGAGCAGTTGCGTCAGATCACCGGCCTGCTGCTGGAGGAGACCCGCCGGCGGCTGCACGCCCAGGACGTCACCGTGGAGGTCACCGAGGCGGGCGTGGACTGGCTCGCCCGGCACGGCTACCAGCCCGAGTTCGGGGCCCGGCCGCTGCGTCGGGTGATCCAGCGCGAGCTGGACAACCGGTTGTCCCGGATGCTGCTCTCCGGCGAGATCTCCCCGGGCCAGCGGGTCACCGTGGACACCCACGACGACACGCTGGACGTCCACGTGTCGGCCGGCGAGCGGGGTGGACACAAGCCGGCCACGACCAGCCACCCCCGATGAGCGGAGGAGCCGGTGAGCGAACCCGAGGAGAGCGCCGAGGACGTCGAGACGCCGGAGCCCATCGCGGCCCCGCCGACGGCGAACCCGGCCCGGGTCCAGGTCCCGCCGGAGGGTCCGGGCGCGCTGGCCGGGGACGGAGAACCCCCACGGCCCGGGCCGTCCGGGCCCGGAGAGGAGACGTGATGGCACGCGAGACGAGGATCGACGCGGACGTGGAGCTGCTGTGGGACGACTTCCACGCCCGGGTCAACATGCCCTCCGAGCAGTTGCGGCAGTGGTTGCTGACCCGCGGGTCCGGGGAGGACGCGTTCGGGCCGGACCCGGATCTGGACCTGCCCGAGCCGGGCCGGCAGATCCTGGCCGTGCTCCGCAAACGCAAGGTGGACCTCACCGGGGACGACGTCCGCACCATGCGGGACGCCGTCGACCGGATCGACGCGCTGACCGCGCGCCGCCCGGCCGGCGGCAACGCCGACGACGGCTGGCGGCACGCGCTGCTCGACCTGGGCCACGACCCGCTGACCGTACGCTGAGCCCGGCGGTGGCGTCGCGCGGCCGACCCGCCGCCGGCCGCCCTCACTCCGGTTCGAGGCTGCCGATGGTCAACCCCAGCGCGTCCACCGCCGCCCGCCGGTCGGCGTGCGCCCGCTCCTCCCGGCTGAGCAGGTTCGCGTACTCGGCGACGTGCGCCGGGTCCGGGACGGCGGGCAGGCCGCGCAGGAAGGACTCCACCGCCCGGCTGGCGGCGGTGGCCGCCGCGGCGGTCCTCCGGGCGGTCTCCCGGTCGTCGGGCGGGTCGGTCGCGTCGTCGGGCGGGCTGGTCGCGTCGTCGGTCATCCGGGTACCTACCCGGTCGTCGGGACTTCGCACCTGGGCGGGCCGGTCACCACACCGAGGTGTTCGTCCGCGCGCCGAAGTCCGGGTTGTCCACCAGCCACTCCAGGTAGGCCGGGTGCGGGGCGAGCGAGTCGGCGTACGCGGTCGTCGCCGAGGCCAGCACCTCCTCGGCGAAGTGGGCCGCCGGTGACTCCGGATGCCAGCCCAGCATCAGCCGCCAGCGCAGCGGGTTCCCGGCCAGCCGTCGGGTGACCAGGCCGGACACCGGGCGGAAGGTGGCCTGGCAGAGCGCTACCGCCACGCCCGCCTCGACCAGGTCGACGCAGCCCCGGACGTCCGTCTCGTACACCTTGCGGGGGGTGAAGCCGGCGCGGGCGCAGGCCGCGGCGAAACAGTCGCCGAAGCAGCCGTCGCCGGGGGCCGCCACCCACTGCTCGGACCGCAGGTCGACCAGGGCCACCTCGTCCCGCCCGGCCTGCTGGTGGGTTTCCGGCAGCATCACGAAGACCGGGTCGACCGCCACCTCCCGCCAGCTCAACCCGAACTCCGCCGACGGGGCGGCGTCCCCGCACACCCCGGTCAGCACGTAGTCGAGCCGGCCGTTGAGCACGAGCTGGGACAGCTCGTCCACCGACCAGGAGGCGTACGTGCTGATCGGGGCGTTGGGCTGCTCGGCGGCGATCCGGTGGACCAGCCGACCCAGGATGGGGCTGTTCACCCCGCCGAACCGGTACCGGCTGAGCGCGTCCCCGGCGCTGGCCAGCCGGGCCGCCTCGTCCTGCAGCCCCTTCATCGCCGGCAGCAGCACCCGGGCCCGGGCCAGCACCAGCTCACCGAGCGCGGTGGGCCGGGCCCCCCGCCGGTCCCGGTCGAACAGCGCGCCACCGAGGACCCGTTCGATGCGCTGGAGCTGCGCGGTCAGTGCCGGTTGAGCCAGTCCGAGCGTCGAGGCCGCCTTCGTCACGCTGCCGGTCTCCGCGATCGCGCAGACCACCCTGAGGTGTCGCAACTCCAGGTTCATGACGTGACGGTAGGACTGGTCGCAGGTATCCGGAAGACCCTTCGTGTTTCGAAGCTCTCCGATGAAAGAAAGATGAGCCGATCGTGCCCCGTCAATCCCGGTCAAGGTCCTCCAGGCGCGTCCGGCGTCCGGTGACCGCGTCGCGGACCTTGTCGACCACCCCGACGGCCGGCTCGACGATCCGGTTCCACGGCGCAGTGGCCGGCGTGCCCGGATGGGGGCGGGTCGGCGCGGCCTCCTCGGCGATCTCCAGCCGGTTGCCCAACCGGATCAGCTCCGCCTCGGTGGCGACCGCGCGCAGCCCGGCCAGCGCCGGCTCGACGGCGGTCACGTGCCGCTGCCATCCCCGCAGCAGCTCGGCGCCCTGCCCCGGGCCGGCCCGGTCGACGGCCTTGAGGGCGCGCAGCAGCGCCGTGTCGGTCTCGATCTCCCGGTCGGCCAGCGCGTCCCCGTCGGGCAGCGCCCGGCGCAGCGCCGGGTAGAGGTACTGCTCCTCGGCGGAGAGGTGCCGCGACACGGCGGCGGCGAACACGTCGGCCACCTCCCGCCAGCGGGGCTCGTCCGGGTCGAGGGCGGCCAGCTCACCGGCGACCGCGGCGATCCGGCGGTGTTCCTCGTCGACGACGTCGACCAGGCTCCGACCACCCGGCCGGTACCCCTCGTCACCGGCGGCGGGCGGCAACGGCGGCAACGGGACGCTCATGGGTGCCTCCTCGGCGGGCGGACGGCGCGGACCCGCGCCCCGGACGCCCCCGGCGCCGCCGCGACCGGCGGGCGGGCCGGCGACCGGTCGTCGGTCCGGCGTGGCGGTGCCACGGCAGCGGCGGTACCCGACCGCCGGTACGTCGAAACCGGTCGCGGACTCGTGGCGGACATCCCCGGCTGGTATGAAGACCGCATGACCGACGTCGCTTCCGCCGTGCCCGACCCCACCGACGAGGTCGTGGCGCTCTGCCGTGACCTGTTGCGCATCGACACCACCAACACCGGTGACAACGACACCAGCGCCGGGGAACGACGCGCCGCCGAGTACGTCGCGGAGAAGCTGGCCGAGGTGGGCGTCGAGTCGACCCTGGTGGAGTCCCTTCCCGGCCGGGCGAACGTGGTGGCCCGGATCCCCGGCGCCGACCCGGGGCGCGGCGCGCTGCTGGTGCACGGCCACCTCGACGTGGTCCCGGCCGACCCCGACGAGTGGTCGGTGCACCCGTTCTCCGGCGAGGTCCGCGACGGGTACCTCTGGGGGCGGGGCGCGATCGACATGAAGGACTTCGACGCGATGGCGCTCGCCGTGGTCCGGCACTGGCAGCGCACCGGCGTCCGCCCGCCGCGCGACATCGTGCTGGCGTACACCGCCGACGAGGAGGCCGGCAGCGACTACGGCGCGCACCACCTCGTCGAGGAGCGGCCGGAGCTCTTCGAGGGCTGCACCGAGGCGATCGGCGAGGTCGGCGGCTTCTCCTACACGGTGGACGACGCCACCCGGCTCTACCTGATCGAGACCGCCGAGAAGGGCATCGACTGGCTGCGGCTGCACGCCCGGGGCCGCCCCGGGCACGGCTCGATGGTGCACGACGACAACGCGGTGACCGCGCTCGCCGAGGCGGTCGCCCGGATCGGCCGGCACCGCTTCCCGGTGACGGTCACCGACACCGTACGGTCGTTCCTCGCCGAGATCTCCGACGTCCTCGGCATCGAGATCGACCCGGACGACCCGGAGACCGCGATCGCCAAGCTCGGCCCGATCGCCAACATCATCGGCGCGACCATCCGCAACACCGCCAACCCGACCCGGCTGGCCGCCGGCTACAAGGACAACGTCATCCCCGGCCGGGCCAGCGCCACCATCGACTGCCGCAGCCTGCCCGGCCAGTCCGAGCTGCTGGAGCAGCAGTTGCGTGAGCTGGTCGGGCCCGGGTTCGACATCGAGTACATCCACCGCCAGCCCGCCCTGGAGACCACCTTCGACGGGGCGCTGGTGGCGGCGATGTCGGCGGCGCTGCGGGCCGAGGACCCGGGCGCCCGGCCGGTGCCGTACATGCTCTCCGGCGGCACCGACGCCAAGGCGTTCTCCCGGCTCGGCATCCGCTGCTTCGGGTTCGCCCCGCTTCGGCTGCCACCGGACCTGAATTTCTCCGCGCTGTTCCATGGCATCGACGAGCGCGTGCCGGTGGACGGGCTACAGTTCGGCGTGCGGGTTCTCGACCGCTTCCTCCGCAGTTGCTGACCGGCCGCGCCGCGACGTGGTCCGGCACCGCTTCCTCCCCCGATGTGCGAAAGGGACTTCTCACATGACCGACCAGCACGGTGAGCTGGACGCTGCCCTCGAACGGGTGATCGACGCGGCCCGTCGGCACCTGGCCGCCGTACGCGTCGCCCAGGGCCGGGTCGACGACGACGACGTCTGGCAGGCGTACGTCGAGCTGAACAACGCCTCCTTCGCCTACGACGAGCAGCTCCTCGACGCCTTCGGCGAGGTGACCCCGTGGGACGTGGAGGCGATCGACCCGGACGAGGCCGACGCGCACTTCGGCGCCGCCGGTCAGGACGCCGAGCCGACCGACCCGCACCCGCAGGTGATCTCCGTACGGCAGCGCCGCGACTACCGGGTGCCCAGCGTGGCCGCCCTGATCCGGGCCGCCGAGGCGGCCCGCCGCGAGGGCACTCCCGCCGAGGACGAGCCGGCCCCGGTGGAGGGCGTCGGCGAGGCGGTGCTGGAGCTGCTGCAGAGCGGCGACGGCTCGCTGAGCGCCCTGGACGTGCCGGAGCTGGAGCCGCTCGACGGGGTGGTGATGGTCAGCGAGGTCGGCACGCCGGTCGACCTGGAGTCGTTCGACGACGACGACCCGGTGGGCCCGTTCCAGCCGGCCGCCGACGACCGGCTGGTCGGCCGCCTCGACGAGCACCCGTTCGTCGACGCGGAGGACGGCGAGCTCGGGCACACCCACTGACGGTCGCCTCGTCCCCGGGCCGGGCCCGCCCGGCCCGGGGACGAGGTCAGTAGGACAGCCCCGGCTGGGGCTGGGCGACCCGGCGACGCCGCAGCACCACCTGCCGGGTGCCGTCGCGGTAGAGCCGCACCCGGGCCAGCTCCCAACCCGAGTACTCCGCCTGGATCGCCAGTTGCGCCGCGGCGGTCAACCGGTCGACGTTCGGCGGCAACCGCAGCGGCGCGTATTCGTAGTCCATGGGGTCCATGCTGCCCAGCCGCGCCGCGCGCCGCCACCCCTCGCCCCGGACGGGGTCAGCCGTCCCGCTCCGGGTAGCCGACCGGCACCGCGGAGACGTCGTCCAGGGCGACCGTGATCTCCTCCGGGAGGGTCATCCGCTCGACCTGCAGCGCGCCGAGGAGCTGCCCCACCGTCCGGGCGCCCAGGATCGGCGCGACCACGCCCGGCCGGTCCCGGATCCAGGCCAGCGCGACCTCCAGGGGCGACACGCCGAGCCCACCGGCGGCGGTGGCCACCGCCTCCACGATGCTGGAGCAGCGCGGCTCCAGGTAGGTGGCGACGAACGGGCCGAAGTGCGCCGAGGTGGCCCGGGAGTCCGCCGGCCGGCCGTGCCGGTACTTGCCGGTCAGCACCCCCCGCCCGAGCGGCGACCACGGCAGCACGCCCAGCCCGAGCGCCGCGCAGGCGGGCAGCACCTCCCGCTCGACCCCCCGCTCCAGCAGGGAGTACTCCACCTGGGCGGCCACCACTGGCGCGCGGCCGGGATAGGCGGCCTGCCAGGCGGCGGCCCGGGCGGTCTGCCAGCCGGAGAAGTTCGACACCCCCACGTACCGGACCCGGCCGCTGGTGACCGCGTGGTCCAGCGCGGAGAGGGTCTCCTCCAGCGGCGTGTCCGGGTCGTACCCGTGCACCTGCCACAGGTCGACGTGGTCGGTGCCCAGCCGGCGCAGCGAGGCGTCCAGGGTGCGCAGCAGATGCCCGCGGGAGCCGTCCCGGCGGCGTTCCGTGCCCGGCCGCAGCCCGGCCTTGGTGGCGATGAGCAGGTCGTCGCGGGGCACCAGGGCGCCCAGCAGCGACCCGATCACCGCCTCGGCGTCACCGTCGCCGTAGACGTCGGCCGTGTCGACCAGGTTGCCGCCCGCGTCGAGGTAGCTTTTCAACTGGGCGGCCGCGTCGTCGGCGTCGGTGTCCCGGCCCCAGGTCATGGTGCCGAGCGCGAGCCGGGAAACCGCCAGCCCGCTTCGGCCGAGCGGTCGCTGTCGCATGGGTGAACCTTATTTCGAACCAGGCCCCGACCGATATCCTCGCCTTCGTCAACTCTCCGACCGTACCGTTGTGATCTTCGACCCTGCGGTGAGGCGGTGGTCGGCCCGCCCACCCGCATTGCGTAACCTGATGCGACTCGTGGGTGCGGGATGGGGAGGACCAGTGCGACTCGGGCTCAGCCTCGGATACCAGACGGCGTGGAGCACACCCGCCGACCACCTGGCTCTGGCCCAGGAGGCCGACCGGCTCGGCTACTCGGTGGTGTGGGCGGCGGAGGCGTACGGCTCCGACTCGCCGAGCATGCTGGCCTGGATCGCCGGGCAGACCGGGCGGATCGACGTGGGCAGCGCGGTGATGCAGATCCCGGCCCGCACCCCGGCGGCGACCGCGATGACCGCGGCGACCATCGACGCGCTCTCCGACGGCCGGTTCCGGCTCGGCCTCGGCGTCTCCGGCCCGCAGGTCTCCGAGGGGTGGCACGGCGTCCGGTTCGCCAAGCCCCTGGCCCGGACCAGGGAGTACGTCGACATCGTGCGGCTCGCGGTGACCCGCCAGGAGGTCGCCTACGACGGCGACCACTACACGCTGCCGCTGCCCGACGGCCCCGGCAAGGCGCTGCGGCTGGGTTTCCGGCCGCCCCGCGAGGACATCCCGATCTACCTGGCCGCGGTGGGCCCGAGGAACCTGGAGCTGGCCGGCGAGATCGCCGACGGCTGGCTGGCCGTCTTCTACGCCCCCGAGTACGCCGAGGACCAGCTCGCCGCCGTCCGCGCCGGTCGGGCGAAGGCCGGTAAGGAGCTGGCCGGGTTCGACGTCGTCCCGTCGGTGCCGGTGGTGGTCGGCGACGACGTCGCCGCCTGCGCCGAGCTGGTCCGCTGGTACGCCGCCCTGTACGTCGGCGGGATGGGCAGCCGGCAGCAGAACTTCTACAACCAGCTCGCCACCCGGATGGGCTACGGCGACGCGGCCCGTGAGGTGCAGGACCTCTACCTGGCCAAGCGGCAGCGGGACGCCGCCGCCGCGGTGCCGCTGGAGTTCGTCGACCGCACCTCGCTGCTCGGGCCGAAGGAGCGCATCGCCGAGCGGATGCGCGAGTACGCCGCCGCCGGCGTCACCACCCTGTCGGTGACCCTGTTCGTGGCCGACCGGGACAGCGGCGTGCAGACCCTGCGCACCTGCGCCGAGGCCCTCGACCTGGCCGGGGTGGGCGAGTGAGCTGGATCGAGGCGATCGTCCTCGGCATCGTCCAGGGCCTCACCGAGTTCCTTCCGGTCAGCTCGTCGGGTCACCTGCGGATCACCTCGGCGATCTTCTTCGACCAGGACGCGGGCGCGTCGTTCACCGCGGTCACCCAGCTCGGCACCGAGGCGGCCGTGCTGATCTACTTCGCCAAGGACATCTGGCGGATCACCCGTACCTGGCTGGTCGGCATCCGGGACAGGTCCGTGCGGTCCAGCCTCGACTACCGGATGGGCTGGTACGTGATCGTCGGCTCGATCCCGATCGGGTTGTTCGGCTTCCTGTTCAAGGACCAGATCCGTACCGCCGGCCGGAACCTCTGGCTGGTCGCCACCACGCTCATCGTGTTCGCGTTCGTGCTGGCCTTCGCCGAGTACTGGGGCCGGCAGACCCGTACCCTGGAGAACTTCCGGATGTCCGACGGCATCGTGATGGGCTTCGCCCAGGCGATGGCGCTGATCCCCGGGGTGTCCCGCTCGGGCGGCACGCTCACCGCCGGCCTGCTGCTCAACCTGACCCGGGAGACCGCGGCCCGGTACTCGTTCCTGTTGGCCATCCCGGCGGTGGTGATGTCCGGCATCTTCAGCGTCGGGGACGTCTTCGAGCCGGCCGCGCCGGGCACCTCGGTGCCGAGCCTGGCCCAGATGGTGGTGGCGACGGTGATCGCCTTCGCCGTCGGGTACGCGGCCATCGCCTGGCTGCTCCGCTACGTCGCCCACCACACCCTCTACGTCTTCGTCCTCTACCGGGTCGCGCTCGGCACCCTCGTGCTGGCGCTGCTGATGACGGGCGCCATCTCCGCCACCTGATCGCGCGCACGCCAGTGGGCCGGCACCCCGGACGGGGCGCCGGCCCACTGTGGCGTCACTTGCTCCAGTGCTCGGCGACCAGGTCGGCGGCCTGCTTCTCCCACTGCGCGTAGTGGTCGGGGTACGCCGACACCTGGACCTTCTGCGCGGCCTGGGTCAGCGGCATGTCCTTCCAGCCGTCGACCTGCTTGAGGCCCTTCAGGAAGGCGATCGTGGAGTACTCGGGGTCGGTGATCTGCTCGACCGTGCCCCAGCCGCTGGACGGGCGCTGCTGGAACAGGCCCTGCGAGTCGTGGTCGTTACGGTCACCCAGGTGACCCAGGTTCTCCAGCTTGGACTCCTGCAGGGCGGTGGCGATGGCGACCACGGCGGCCCGCTCGTCCATGCCGGCCTTCTTGGTGGCCTCGATGATGGCCTTGGCGTTGGCGGTCTGCTCGGCGTTCAGCGGGACCGTCGACTGCCCACCCGGCACGCCGTGCGGGGTCAGCACGTCGGGGCTCGGCTTCTGCGCCGTCACCGTCGTCGTGACCGGGGCGGCCTGCGCGGGGGCGTCCATGGCGGCGACCGGACCGGCCACCACGCCACCGGCGAGGGCCATACCCGCGACACCGAGAACCGTCTTACGCAGCAGCATCGTGTTCATGGGGGAACTCCCATCCGAGAAAGGGGGATCGTCGCGCCCCACGGGGGTGGGACACGGCGAGCGCCGTCGGCGCTCTCGCGGAAACGGGGTGGATCAGTTCGGGGGTGATCGGTCGGGAGCCGTGGCTCCACCGGCCGAACCATGTACAACGACCGCCGGGGGGCGGTCATTCCCGGGGACCCGCCGTCGGGGCAGGTCATCGGGCTGCTCGTGCGGTCGTACGGGGGGTGTAACCGGCCCCGGCCGGCCGCCATTCCCCGGCCGGGGCCGCCCGGCCGTCCGCCGAACCGGACACCGGCCCCGGACCGGCCGTCGGGTGACGCGGGCCGATCCGGCCGCCGGTACAACACCGACAAACCTCGCATAAGACGGTGCTGTCGCCCCGCCGGGTCGAACACCTGCGCCGCCCGCCGCCCGCCGGTGGCCCTAGGGTGGGCTGCGTGGCGACCCTTCTGCTTCTGCGACACGGCCGGACGACCGCGAACGCCGACGGTGGGCTGGCCGGTCGGCAACCGGTCGAACTGGACGAGACCGGTCAGACCCAGGCCCGCGCGGTGGGGGAGCGGCTACGCGTCCTGCCGTTGGCCGCCGTGGTGACCAGCCCGCTGATCCGCTGCCGGCAGACCCTGACGCTGGCCCTGTCGGACGCCACCCCGGTGGTCGAGGACGGGCTGATCGAGTGCGGCTACGGCGACTGGGAGGGCCAGCCGCTGAAGAAGCTCGCCAAGGACCCGCTCTGGCCGGTCGTGCAACAGCACCCGAGCGCGGTCGTCTTCCCGAACGGCGAGTCGATGGCCGGCATGGCGGCCCGGGCGGTGGCGGCGGTGCGCTCCTGGGACGCCCGGCTGACCGCCGAGCACGGCCCCGAGGCGGTCTGGGTGGCGTGCAGCCACGGCGACGTGATCAAGGCCATCGTGGCGGACGCGCTCGGCGTACACCTGGATCTCTTCCAGCGGATCGTCGCGGACCCGGCATCGGTCACCGCGATCCGCTACACGCCGACCCGGCCGTTCCTGCTCCGGCTCAACGACACCGGCGGCGACCTGACCGGCCTGGCGCCCCCGCCACGGAAGCGGCGACGGCGGGCCACCCGTACGGCCGACTCGGACGCCGCGGTGGGCGGCGGCGCGGGCGCCGGCCGGTGACGCCCGCCGGGCGGCGGGCGTCGGCCGTGGCGCCGGCGGCGTGCGGTCCCGGCGACGACAGCACGCGCGGTGGCGATTCTGGGTCGGTGGGGTGCGCGCCCGTCCCGGCGGCCGGATAGGGTCGTGGGTATGACCCACCAGGTGCACTCCTTCGAGCCGCCGGAGCGGTTCGTCGCTGGGACCGTGGGGCCGCCGGGGGAGCGGACGTTCTTCCTCCAGGCGCGCGGCGGTGGCCGGGTGGTCAGCGTCGCGCTGGAAAAGGTCCAGGTCTCCCTGCTCGCCGAAAAGCTGGAAGAGCTCCTCACCGAGGCGCAACGCCGGTTCGGCGTCGAGATGCCCGAGCTGCCGCCCGCCGGCGCCGCCGACAACGACCCGTTGGACACGCCCGTCGACGAGGAGTTCCGCGTCGGCACCCTGGGCCTCGCCTTCGACGTGGACACCGCCACCGTGGTGATCGAGGCGATCGCCGCCGGCGAGGCGGAAGCCGAGATCGAGCTGGACGACGACGACGCCGACGACGACGAGGCCGACGACGTGGAGGAGCCGGACGACGACCTGGACCGCCTCCGGGTCCGGCTGACCCCGCAGGAGACCCGCCGGTTCATCGAGCGGGCCCGACGCGTGGTCAACGCCGGCCGGCCGCCCTGCCCGCTCTGCGGGCAGCCGCTCGACCCGGCCGGTCACCTCTGCCCCCGGCACAACGGCTACCACCGGTGACCTTGTCGCGGCTGCGGCCGGGCGACGAGGAGAGCGCCGCCCTGCGACTGCTCCGCGAGGGTGAGCTCACCCTGGAGGGGCGGCTGGTCGAGGCCTCCAACACCACGCTGCGCGGCACCCTCACCCTGGACGACGTCGCCGTGCGCTGCGTCTACAAGCCGGTCCGCGGCGAGCGACCGCTGTGGGACTTCCCGGACGGCACGCTCGCCGGTCGTGAGGTCGCCGCGTACCTCGTCTCCCGGGCCAGCGGCTGGGACCTGGTCCCGCCGACGGTGCTGCGGGACGGTCCGTTCGGCCCCGGCTCCTGCCAGCTCTGGATCGACGAGCCGGCCGACGCCGAGCCGCTGGTCGGCTTCGTGCCGGCGGACGCGCTGCCGCCGCGCTGGTTCCCGGTGGCCGCCGCCCGCGACGACGACGGCGCCGCGTACGCGCTGGCGCACGCCGACGACCCGAGGCTGGCCCGGCTGGCGGTGCTGGACGCGGTGCTCAACAACGCCGACCGTAAGGGCGGGCACGTTCTCGTCGGCCCGGACGACCGGATCTACGGCGTGGACCACGGCGTCACCTTCCACGTGGAGGACAAACTCCGTACCGTGCTGTGGGGCTGGTCGGGTCGACCGCTCCCGACGGACGCCGTGCAGATGCTCGACCTGCTCGCCGGGCAGGCCGACGGCGCGCTCGGCGAGGAGCTGGCCGAACACCTGACCCTCGCCGAGATCCGTCGGCTGGCGGCCCGGGTCGCGGCGCTGCGCGACAACGGCCGGTTCCCGCCGCCGCCGCAGGACTGGCCGGCGGTGCCCTGGCCGCCCATCTGAGCGCGGGCCGACCGCGCCACGCCGCCCGACCGCCGCTGGTTAGGCTGGCGGGCATGGAGTCATGGACGGGCCACGAGGTGCCCCGGCTGCCCGGCCGGGGCGAGCCACTGACGTTGTTCGACTCGGCGCGGCAGGCGGCGCGCCGCAGCGAGCCCGAGGGCAGCGCCACCATGTACGTCTGCGGGATCACCCCGTACGACGCGACACACCTCGGGCACGCCGCCACCATGATCACGTTCGACCTGGTGCAGCGGATGTGGCGGGACACCGGCCGGTCGGTCGAGTACGTGCAGAACGTCACCGACATCGACGATCCGCTGCTGGAACGGGCCGAGCGCGACGGCGAGGACTGGAAGGTCCTGGCGATGCGGGAGACCGCCCTGTTCCGGGAGGACATGGAGGCGCTGCGGATCATCCCGCCGGCGCACTACGTGGGCGCGATCGAGTCCATCCCGGACATCGCCGAACGGGTGCAGGAGCTGCTCAAGGACGGCGCGGCGTACCGGCTGGACGACGGCACCGGCGACGTCTACTTCGACGTCTCCGCCGCGCCCCGCTTCGGGTACGAGTCCAACCTGTCCCGCGCGGAGATGCTGGAGATCTTCCCGGAGCGTGGCGGTGACCCGCAGCGGGCCGGCAAACGTGACCCGCTCGACCCGCTGCTGTGGCGGGGGGCCCGGCCCGACGAGCCGTCCTGGCCGGGCGGCGACCTGGGCGCGGGCCGCCCCGGCTGGCACATCGAGTGCGCGGTGATCGCGCTGAACCTGCTCGGCCCCCGGGTCGACGTGCAGGGCGGCGGAAACGACCTGATCTTCCCGCACCACGAGTGCAGCGCCGCGCACGCCGAACGCCTCACCGGCGAGACCCCGTTCGCCTCGCACTACGTGCACGCCGGCATGATCGGCCTGGACGGGGAGAAGATGTCGAAGTCCCGGGGGAACCTGGTCTTCGTGTCCCGGCTGCGGGCCGACCGGGTCGACTCGATGGCGGTACGCCTGGCCCTGCTCGACGGCCACTACCGCAGCGACCGGTCGTGGACCGACGAGCTGCTCGCCACCGCCGAGACCCGGCTGCGCCGGTGGCGGCGGGCGGTCGCCGCCCCGACCGGGCCGTCCGGCCAGGCGCTCCTCGCCGGGGTACGGCGCCGACTCGCCGACGACCTGGACAGCCCGGGCGCGTTGGCGCTCGTCGACGGGTGGGCCGAGGCGACCCTGGGCGGCTCGGGGGACGACCCGTCCGCGCCGGCGCTGGTCACCGACACGGTGGACGCCCTGCTCGGCATCCGGCTCTGACCGTCCCGCCCCGGCCCGGTCCCGAGTCGACGGTCAGCCGAGCACCAGCCCCGGGTCCGGGTCGGGCTCCGGGGCCGGCCCGGGGATCCGGTACTCCTCGGTGAGCGTGGTCATCGGCCCGGGCCAGGTCGCCTGGGCCACCTCGATCGGCCGGCGTGCCGCGTCGTAGGCGACGTGCAGCAGGTGCAGCACCGGGGTGTCCGGCCGGATCTGGAGGGTCTCGGCCTCCTCGCGGCTGGGCTGGCGGGCGCTGATCGTGTCGGTGGCGGTGACGTACCGCCGGCCGGTGGCCTCCTCCGCCTCCTGGTACAGCGGCCGACCGAACGCCTCGGCGCGTTCCAGCGGGGTGCCGGCGGTGTCGGCCGGCAGGAACCAGGAGGCGCCCACCTCGACGGGGGAGTCCTCGGTGCGGACCAGGTGCCGCCGGACGAGCAGCTCGGTGCCGTCCGGCACGCCGAACGCGTCGGCCACCTCCGGCGGGGCCGGGGACCGGCCCACCCCGATCAGGTGTTGCCGGTACCGGGCGGCCAGGTCGGTGTGGTAGCCACGGAAGCCGCCGTACCGGCCCCGGGAGAGCCGGTTGAGTCGCCGCCGGGTGCCGCGGACGTACGTGCCGGAGCCGGGTTTGGTGATCAGGATGCCCTCGACCCGGAGCTGGTCGACGGCGCGTTGCACGGTCTGCTTCGCCACCCCGAACATCTCCGCGATGGCCGGGATGGAGGGTAGCCGCTCGCCCGGCCCCCAGTCCCCGCGCCGCACCTGGGCCTTCAGTTGCGCGGCGATCTGCCGGTGCGGGAACTCGGCGGCTCCCGGGTTGATCTGCACGGCGTGTTCCTCCCCGCAGGGCTGCCGTCACGTCGACACCGCCGACGCCCGGCCCGACAGCTAGTCTCCTAGGATGTAGCAGCGGGGCGACCGCCGCCACCCCGCCCCGCCGACACCGCCTTTACCAGGAGCCGGCGGTCGGGCCGGCGGACCCGCCGCGACGGCGCAGATACTTCTCGAACTCCTGGGCGATCTCGTCCCCGGTCAACGGGGTGATCCCGGCGTCGCCGACGCGTTCCTCCAGCTCCCGCACGTACTCGCCGAGCTCGGCGTCCTGCTCGGCGGCGCTGCGGATCCGCTGCTCCCACTCGGCGGCCTCCTCGGCCAGGTCGGCCATCGGCACCGGCAGGTCGAGCACCTCCTCGACCCGGTGCAGCAGCGCGAGCGTCGCCTTCGGGCAGGGCGGGTTGTTGGCGTAGTGCGGCACGTGCACCCAGAACGAGACCGCGTCGACCTCGGCCCGCTCACAGGCGTCGTGCAGCACCCCCACGATCCCGGTCGGCCCGTCGTACCGGGTCGGGGTGAGCTGGTAACGCTGCGCGGCCTCGGCGTCCGACGCGCTGCCGGTGATCGGCAGCGGCCGGGTGTACGGCACGTCGGCCAGCAGCGCGCCGAGCAGCACCACCCGTTCGACCTCCAGGCTGTGGCAGATCTCCAGGACCTGCTCGCAGAAGGTGCGCCAGCGCATGCTCGGCTCGATGCCCCGGATCAGCACCACGTCCCGTTCGGTGCCCTCGGGGCTGGCCACCATGAAGCGGGTGGTGGGCCACTCGACCCGGCGGGTCGCGCCCTCGGCCATCGTGATGGTCGGCCGGCTGACCTGGAAGTCGTAGAAGTCCTCCGGGTCCAACTCGGCCACCTGGCGGGCCTGCCAGACCTGCTCCAGGTGCTCGACCGCCGCGGTGGACGCGTCCGCGGCGTCGTTCCAACCCTCGAAGGCGGCGATGGCCACCGGCGAGCGCAGCACCGGCAGCCCGTCGAACTCGGTCACGCCGTCACCTCACCCTGATCGTCCCGGCCGACGCCGGCGCCACGCCCGGTCGTGTCCCCGTCCCGGACCGTCGCGTCCCTGATGTCCCTCACGTCGCCAGCCTACGTGCCGACGCGGGATGCGGCCCGTCGGCCGCGCCGGTCCGCCCCGGCCCGCCCCGCCAAAAGTGAATGAAACGGGTGGAAGGCCCGCGCGGGCCGGACAGCCAGCAGCACATCGGAGCCGAACGACCCGCCACGAACCCGTCTGCGGGCACGGCTCAGAGGGTGACGCGGAGGGCTTCGGCGAGTCGGGTGATCTCGGGCGCGGGTCGGGGGCTGCGCCGGGCCAGGACGCGCAGAGCCCGGTGGGCGGCGCGGCGGTGCCGCACCTCGGCCGGCGCGGTGCGGTGGGCGAGCAGCAGGGCGTGCTCGGCTTCGGGCAGGTCGCCGAGGCGGACGCAGCGTCCGGCCACGTCGACCAGGTGGGCGGCCCGGTGTTCCACCGGCAGCTCGCGGAAGGCGGACGTGTCGATGGTCTCGCGGTGCAGAGTCAGGGCTTCGGCGTGGTCGCCCAGATCGAGCGCGGCGACGATCCGGGCCAGGTCGACCACGGTCGGGCCGAAGCTCACCCCGTACCGGGTGGGGGTGCCGCCGGCCAGCACGGCCGCCTGATCGGCCTGGTCGAGGAGCTCGTGGGCGCTGGACGCGTCCGTGCCTTCAACGTGGACACTGTCAACGTGCTCGGTTTACGTGTGAAGTGGCAACGTTGCAGGGTGCTACGTGCATACGGTCTGAGCGTGAGACTTGTGGCCCTCTCCGATATCGCCGACATGCTCGGTGGTGTGTCGCGTACGCGGGCCACGGAGATCACGAACCGCAAGACCTTCCCCGATCCCCTGGACACGGTGGCCAGCGGGAAGGTTCGAGTCTGGGACCGAGCGGCCGTGGAGGAATGGATCAGGACTTACCGGCCACACCAGGCCCAGGGCGCCGCGCCTGATGAGGAAAGCTGAGCCCTCGAAGTCCTGACCGTCCGGACCGTGATCATCTCTGTCGGAGAAGCAGAGCCCGTCGGCCGCCGCCGACTGCTCCCGTGGGAACTCCGCTGCCAGGGCGGCTCCCAGCCAGGGTTCCTCCGTCTGCGACCGGGCACGTGAGTGGTGTGCGACCAGGGCGGCGTTCGCTCGTCGAGACCCTCCCGTCGTAACCAACGGCCGCCGTCGAGTGAGTGGGAAAGCGCCCATGCTGCGTGCCGTCCGGTGCCGGCAGATGCCCGACAGGCCATCCGGGCTGCATGCGATTCGACGGGTGCCTGCGGGCGCGTCGACTGATGGTGCCGCCGGCCGGGCTCAGTACGGTGAGCGCTGTGACGTTGGCTGAGGACCTGGCCGCCGAAGGCGAGCCCGAACGGGAATTCGACCCGGACATCGCCGCGCGGATGCCCCGCAAGCGGGTGGCCGGCGGGGCGCTGATCCGTGATCACGTCGGGCGGGTGTTGTTCGTGGTGCCCGGCTACAAGCCCTACCTGGAGATTCCCGGCGGGGTGGCCGAGGCCGACGAGTCGCCGCTCTCCGCGTGCCGCCGGGAGATCCGGGAGGAGATCGGCCTGGATCTGCCCGTGACCCGGTTGCTGCTGGTCGACTGGGTTCCGGCGCACGGCGTCTGGTCCGACGGCGTGATGTTCGTCTTCGACGGCGGCCGACTCGACGAGCAGCAGGCCGCCGCTCTCCGACCGGTCGACCCCGAGCTCAAGGGCCTACGGTTCCTGACTTGCGACGACGCCGTGCCCTTCCTGCCGCCGTCCATGGCCCGCCGGGTGAGGTCCGCCCTCGACGCGCTGGACGAGGACCGACCCCACTACGCCGAGTTCGGACGAATCCGGTGAGCCGTTTCCATTCTGCTTCTGCGCCCTGGTCAGCTGATGCCGATCGCCCACATCAGCAGAGTGCCGATCATGCCGACGGGCAGCCCGAGCAGGACCCCCCACGCGAACGTCCTCCTCGCTCGTCTGTCCGCCGCCTCGTTCTGCGCTTCGAGCGTTCTGATGTTCGCTGACTGGTCGTCCAGCTGTTTCTGTATCTGTTCCAGAAAGGAGATGACCCTTTCCCAAGGCTCACGGTCGGTGGGCGCCAACCGGGAAGCGTTGTCCCTGATGGCCGACTGTAGCTTTCGGATCTCCTCGCCGGATTCGAAGCCTGGCCCGGTGAGGGTCGCGGTCACCGCCGCGATGGCGTCCATCATCCTCTGATGGGGGTCCAGGCCTTCGTGTCGGTCATCTGAGGTGCGGTCACCGTAGGTGTTCATCAGCAGGCGGCCTCCCAGCATCGACAACGCCACACAAGCGTCCCGAACGACCGCTACCGAGGGTCCCGGCTTCGTGCGACCGGGACCCTCCGGCCCGCCACCGGGCAGATCAGCGGGGCATGTGGCGCAGGAACACGTCGGTCACGCCGTTGGTGTCGCCGGGTACCAGGTTCGTGGCCGCCGACGCGAAGGCGACGTGGCTGCCGTCCCGGGTGACCACGCCGCTGTAGCTGCCGTCGTCGCCCTGCCCGCCGTCGGCGGCCAGGCTGGCCCGGACGGTCGTGCCGGCGCGCAGGTCCCGGACGAACACGTCGGCCACCCCGTTGCCGTCGGCCGGCACCAGGTCGGTGGCGTCGGAGGTGAAGACGACGTGCCGGCCGTCGGCGCTCACCATCGGGCCGTAGCTGCTGCCGCCGGTGGCCTGCCCGCCGTCGGCCGTCAGGCTGGCCCGGACGGTCGTGCCGGCGCGCAGGTCCCGCACGAACACGTCGGCCACCCCGTTGCTGTCGCCGGGGACCAGCGCCGCTTCGGAGGTGAACGCCACGTACCGGCCGTCCGCGCTGATCGACGGGGAGACGGTCAGCGCGTCCGCCTGCGCGCCGGTGGTGGACACGCTGACCCGCCGGAGGCTGCCGGTACGCAGGTCGCGGACGTACACGTCGGCGACTCCGTTGGTGTCGCCGGGGACCAGGGCCGCTTCGGAGGTGAACGCCACGTACCGGCCGTCGGCGCTGATCGTCGGCGCGTCGGACGGGGCGTCGGCGTTCGGGCCGCTGACCCGGACGGTGGCGCCGGCCCGCCGGTCCCGCAGGAAGACGTCGGCCACCCCGTTGGTGTCGCCCGGCACCAGGTTGGCGGCGTCGGAGACGAACGCCACGAACCGGGCGTCCGCGCTGATGGCCGGCGCGTAGCTGCGGGCGTCCGCCTGGGCGTCGCCGTCGGTCAGGGTGACCCGGCTGGTACGGCCGGTGCGGCGGTCGTGGACGAAACCGTCGGAGGCCCCGTTGGTGTCGTCGGGCGCCAGGTTGGTGGCGTCGGAGGTGAACGAGACGTACCTGCCGTCCGGGCTGAGGGACTGGCCGTGGCTGGAGCTGTCGCCGACGACTCCCGTGGTCGACCGGCTGACGCTGCTCGTGACGCCGGTCCGGCGGTCGCGGACCAGCACGTCCCAGGTGCCGTTGGTGTCGTCGGGCACCAGGTTCGGCGCGGCGGAGGTGAAGGCGACGTACCGGCCGTCGGCGCTCGCCGCGAACGGCTCGCTGCGGTACTCGGTGGCCTGGCCGCCCGCGCTGTCCAGGCTGATCCGGACGGTGGTCGGCGGCGCGGCGGCGGAGACGGCGGGCGTGCCTCCGACGGTAAGGCCGCCGAGCACGACAATGCCGGCAACGGCGGCGCTGATCGGACGGCGGGATCGTACGGTGCGGTGGGGCGTGGCGGATGCCCCGAATCGTGTCGTCATACCTGGTTGGTCTCGGGGCGGCGGACGATTGTTCGCCCGTGTCCGGCACCCGATACCGCATCTGATGCTCCCACTTGCCGTCCTGGCCGGTGGCCGTCGCCTGACCCCACCGGTCACCGTCGTCCGGCCCCACCGGTCACCGTGGACGGTCGCTCCCGCGCAGGTGCTCGACGTAGGTCATCACGACGGTCACCGCGACCGGCACGGCCAGCGCCCACCAGGCGCCGTTGACGATGCCGAGCACCACGGCTACCGGCAGGCCGAGCGTCAACGTCAGGAAGACGGCCTGCGCGATCGGCGGGAAGTCGTCGTCGGCGCCGGGCCGGGCCGGGGTGACCGGGGGCAGTTCCGGGTGGGGCAGGGGCAGGTCGGCGAAGAGCCGGAGCAGCTCCGCCCGGGTGCCGGCCCGCTCGCATTCGGTCACCCGGCGCGCGAGCTCCGCGTCGTCCAGCCGGTCCTCGTCGTGGTGCTCCTCGAGCGCCTCCTTCGCCGCCCGGCGTTCGGGCGTGCCGATACGGATCCCGGGCGGCTCGACCAGGTCCGGCCGGCGGTCGTCGGCTGTGCTCACGGCAGCAGGGTAGTCAGGGGCCGGGCACGGCGCGTACCGCATTGTTCGGCCCGCCCCGGTCGCCCAGCGGATCAGCTGATCCGCCGCGCCCTCCGCTGGCGGGGTGAGCGCATCATCGATCAGGGTGGGGGGTACTGCTGTCCCAGCGCCGACGCCGGGGAGGGCACCGTGACGCGTGGTACCGCAGGGTGGGTCGGCGGGTTGGTGACGGCGATGGTCGTCGCCGGGGCCTGCGCGGTCGGCCCGGTCACCGACGACGGGGGCCCCGGCCCGCAGGAGCCGGGCCCGGGCGTGACCTCGCAGGACGAGACCACCAGGGCGGACCGGTCGACAAACGTCGAGGACTTCAAGAAGGACATCAACGACGCCGTCCGCTCGGCCGAGACGTACTGGTCGGCGCAGTTCCGTGCCTCCGGGGAGCGGTTCCAGCCGGTCCGGCGGATCATCCCGTACGCCCGGGAGGGCGAGGTAGCCTGCGGCGGGCAGCCGTTGCCCCGTGACAACGCCGTCTACTGCTCGGCGGGGGACTTCATCGCGTACGACGTGAACTGGGCGGTGGCGGCGTTCCGGCAGATCGGCGACGCGTTCCTGTACTACCTGCTCGGCCACGAGTACGCCCACGGCGTCCAGATTCGACTGGGCATCCGCTACAGCTACACCATCGAGCAGGAGTTGCAGGCCGACTGCATGGCCGGGGCGTACCTGGGCGGGTCGGTCCAGGCGGGGGTCCTGGAGCTGGAGGACGGCGACCTGGAGGAGTTCCGGGAGGGGCTGCTCGCGGTCGGCGACGACCCGGGTCAGCCGTGGTTCGCCGAGGGCGCGCACGGCACCGCCGAGCAGCGTACCCAGGCGTTCTTCACCGGGTACGAGAAGACGCTGTCCGCCTGCGACCTGGGCTGACCGGGGTTGACGCAGGTCTCGTCGGCGGGGTGCGGGGTCGGCGGCGACCGGCGGGGCTGGGAGGATCGCCGGGACCGCGTCGCACCCCGGGAGGCACCGCTGAACCGCCACCACCCCGCCGCCGTGCTCTTCGACATGGACGGCACCCTCGTCGACAGCGAGAAGCTGTGGGACGTCGCCCTGTACGAGTTGGCCGCCGAGTACGGCGGCACGCTCTCCGTGTCGACCCGTCGCGCCATGGTGGGCAGCAGCATGGCAGCCTCGATGCGTCTCCTCCACGACGACCTGGGCCAGCCGTGGCGGGACCCGGTGGCCAGCGCGGCCTGGATCGACAACCGGATCGTGGAGCTGTTCCGCACCGGCCTGCGGTGGCGGCCCGGCGCGCTGGCGCTGCTCGGGGCGGTCCGGGCGGCGGGGGTGCCGACGGCGCTGGTCACCTCCAGCGGCCGGCGGCTGGTCGAGGTGGCGATGGACACCCTCGGGCGGGACAACTTCGACGTGGTGGTCTGCGGGGACGAGGTGACGGCGACGAAGCCGCACCCGGAGCCGTACCTGACCGCCGCCCGACTGCTGGACGTGCCGATCGGCCGGTGCGTGGCGGTGGAGGACTCGCCGGCCGGGGTGGCCAGCGCGCTCACCGCCGGGGCGGCGGTGCTGGCGGTGCCGGCCGAGGTGCCGCTGGACGACGTGGCCGGGGCGCACCTGCGGGACACCCTGGACGGGGTCGACCTGACCGTCCTGGCCGCCCTGCTCAACCCGCCGCCGCCCGCGCCGCCCGCCGGGTGAGAGCAGGGGACCCCGGGCCCGCCGTCAGGCGTCACCCGGGGTCCCCGCCCGCGCGTCTCAGTCGTGGGCGATGGCCCCGAGGACGTTGATCCGGGCGGCGCGGATCGCCGGCACGGCCGCGGCGATCACCCCGATCAGGGCGGCCAGGACGAGGAAGACACCCATCTGCGACCAGGGCAGGACCAGGTCGGTGATGCCCTCGTCCCGCAGCGCCTCCACCACGGCCGCGCCGAGGGCGGTGCCGACCACGATGCCGAGCAGCGCGCCGAACACCGAGATCACCACCGCCTCGACGGTGATCATCCGCATGGTCTGCGCCCGCCGCAGACCGATCGCCCGCAGCAGACCCAGCTCCCGGGTGCGTTCCAGCACCGACAGCGCGAGGGTGTTCACGATCCCCAGCACGGCGATCACGATGGCCAGCGCCAACAGGATCTGGATCATCGTGAGGATCTGGTCGAAGCCGCTGGTCTGCTGCTCGACGTAGGCGGCCCGGTCGACGACCGTCACCTCCGGGCTGTCGGCGACCAGCGTGTCCAGCTCGGCCTGCACCCGGTCCTGGTCCGTGCCGTCGGCGAGCTGCACCAACGCCAGGTACGCCTGCGGCACGGTGAAGTCGGCCGCGCTCTGCCGGGGCAGCAGGTACGAGCCGGGCAGCTCGTCCTCGGGGACGATCGCGGCCACCGTGTACGTGTGCGTCGCGCCGCGGGCGTACCGGATCGTGAGGGTGTCCCCGACCGACTTGCCGCGGTTCTCCGCCACCGGCTCGCTCAACGCGATCTGGTCGGGCCGCAGCGTGCCCAGGCTGCCGGCGACGGCCCGCGCGCCGTAGATCCGCTGCACGGCGGCCAGGTCGGTGGCCGCGTTGACGTACCGGCGTTCCCCGTCGACCTCGGCGAAGTCGTTGAACAGGCCGAGCGCGGCGGTGACCCCGGGCAGGGCGGCGGCCCGGTCCACCACCGCCGGGTCGAACGTCGGCTGGCGGGGGCCGGTCTGCGCGCCGGAGATCGCCAGCTCGGCGTCGAGGCTGTCCTCGACCTGCCCGGCGATGCTGGACTTCGCCGAGTCCAGGATCACCGTCACCCCGGTGACCAGCGCGATGCCGACCATCAGCGCGGCGGCGGTGATCGCGGTGCGGCGCGGGTTGCGGCCGGAGTTGAGCCGACCCAGCTTGCCCGGCACCGACCAGGCGAACACCGCGCCGAGCAACGACACCACCGGTCGGCTGATCAGCGGGGTGAGCAGCGCCACCCCGACGAAGGCGAACAGCACCCCGCCGAGGATGGTGGGGAGGGTGTTGCCGCGGGCGTTGCCGGTGAGGCCGAGCGTCAGCAGCCCCACGCCGAGCGCGGTGACGATCCCGCCGGCCACGGTGACCCGGGTCAGCGGCCGGTCCGGGGTGGCGACGTCCTGCATGGCGGCGATCGGGGGGATCCGGGCCGCCCGCAGCGCCGGCAGCAGCGCCGCCACCAGCGTGATCAGCATGCCGACGGCGAACGCGCTGACCACCGCCGACGGGGGCACCGCGATGCCGGCCAGCGCCAGGTCACCGCCGAGCTGCCCGAACAGGTACGCCAGCAGCGCGCCGACGCCCACCCCGGCGGCCAGGCCCAGCAGCGAGGCGAGCAGCCCCACCGCGAGCGCCTCCAGCACCACCGAGCCGATGATCTGCCGGCCGCTGGCCCCGATCGCCCGCATCAGGGCCAGCTCGCGGGTCCGCTGCGCCACGATGATCGAGAACGTGTTGAGGATGAGGAACGTGCCGACGAGCAGCGCCACCCCGGCGAAGCCGAGCAGGATCCGGTTGAAGAAGGACAACCCCTCCTTCAACCCGGCCGCCGCGCTGTCGGACAACTGCCGGCCGGTCTGCACGTCGTACCCGTCGCCGACGACGGCGGCGACGTCGTCGCGCAGCGTCTCGGCGCGTACGCCGTCGGCGGCGTCGACGGTCACGCTGCTGAACGTGCCCGGCCGGCCGAGCATCAGCTCCTGCGCGGCCGGCGTGGTGAAGGCGATGTTCTGCGCGCCGCCGATGCTGTCCCGGTCGCCGCTGAACCCGAACACGCCGACGACGGTGAACTCCCGCTTCGGGGCGAGGGTGAGCACGCCCACCCGGTCGCCGAGGCCGACCTTCGCCGCCTCGGCCAGCCCGGCGTTGATCGCGATCTCGTCGGCGGCCTGCGGTCCGCGTCCCTCGCGGAGCTGGATCAGGTCGTCCTCGCCGAGCCAGTTCTGGCCGAACTGCGGCGCGCCGAGGGTGCCGACGACCTTGCCGTTGCCGCCGATCAGGCGGGCCCCGTCGGCGTTGACGACGCCGGTGGCCCGGGCCACCCCGGGCACCTGCGCGACCTGGTCGACGACGCCGGCCGGCAGCGGCGCGGCGACCGGCGGGCCGCCCTGACCGGCGCCCTCGATCGCCGGCTTGGCGGCGACGTTGACGTCGATGCCCTCGAACGCGTCGGCGAAGATCGCGTCGAACGAGCGGCCGAGCGTGTCGGTGAGCACGAACGAGCCGGAGACGAACATCACCCCGAGCACCACCGCCAGGCCGGAGAGGACGAGCCGGACCTTACGGGCCAGCAGACTCTTCAGCGTCGCCCGGACCATCAGCGGATCACCTCGGGGGCGTCCAGCTTCTTCATGGTGTCCAGCACCGTCTCGGCGGTCGGCTCGACCAGCTCGGAGACGATCTGCCCGTCGGCGAGGAACACCACCCGGTCGGCGTACGCGGCGGCCGTCGGGTCGTGGGTGACCATCACGATGGTCTGCCCGTGCTCGCGTACCGAGTCACGCAGGAACCGGAGCACCTCCGCGCCGGAGCGGGAGTCCAGGTTGCCGGTCGGCTCGTCGGCGAAGATCACCTCGGGGCGGGAGACCAGCGCCCGGGCGCAGGCCACCCGCTGCTGCTGGCCGCCGGAGAGCTGGGCCGGCCGGTGGTCCAGCCGGTCCCGCAGCCCGACCGTGTCGATGACCGTGTCGTACCAGGCCGGGTCCGGCTTGCGGCCGGCGATCGACAACGGCAGCAGGATGTTCTCCTTGGCGGTCAGGGTCGGCAGCAGGTTGAACTGCTGGAAGATGAACCCGACCTGGTCCCGGCGCAGCTTCGTCAGCCCGGCGTCCTTCAGCCCGGTCACCTGCGTGTCGCCGATCGCCACCGTGCCCCGGGTGACCGAGTCCAATCCGGCCAGGCAGTGCATCAACGTCGACTTGCCCGAGCCGGACGGGCCCATGATCGCGGTGAAGCGTCCGCGTTCGAACTCCACACTGACTCCGCGCAGCGCGAGCACCTGGGCCTCGCCGCTGCCGTACACCTTCCACACGTCGCTGGCGCGTGCCGCGACCGGCGCCTGACGGTCCACCGCAGTGGTCACCGTTCCCCCTCGACTAGGTTCCTGCTCCGCGCCGCCCCCGCTGGCCGGCGCGGCCTGTGCTCATCCTCGGTGCCACGTCGGGTCGGTCCGTCCGCCCGAAGGTGGAACGAGGACGGATCTTTCGCTGCGGGAGGATCCCCGACCCGTACTCAGGGTCACCCCTGAGCGCGGCGGTCCCGCCCCGCCCGTCACGCTACGTGGCCTCGGCAAACCGGTCCGCGCGAACCCCCGCTCAACCCCGGGGACGGACCAGCCCCGACTCGTACGCCAACACCACCGCCTGCACCCGGTCACGCAGCCCCAGCTTGGTCAGCACGTGCCCGACGTGGGTCTTGATGGTCGTCTCGCTCACCGACAACGCCCGGGCGATCTCCGCGTTGGACAGGCCCCGGGCGACCTGCACCAGCACCTCGCGTTCCCGCTCGGTCAACGACGCCAGCGTCCTCGACGGCGTGTGCGACGGGTCGGGCAGCAGGTCCGCGAAACGGTCCAGCAGTCGCCGCAGGATCCGCGGGGCCACCACCGCCTCACCCACCGCGACCGTGCGGATCGCGGTGACCAGGTCCTCGGCGGGCACGTCCTTGGCGAGGAAACCGCTGGCCCCGGCCCGCAGCGCGCCCACCACGTACTCGTCGAGGTCGAAGGTGGTCAGGATCAGCACCCGCACCGGCAGCCGCGCGTCGACGATGGCCCGGGTGGCGGCCACCCCGTCCATCCGGGGCATCCGGATGTCCATCAGCACCACGTCGGGCAGCAACCGCCGGGCCAGGTCGACCGCCTCGACGCCGTCGGCGGCCTCCGCGACGATGTCCAGGTCGTCCTCCGCGCCGAGCACCATCCGGAAGCCGGTACGCAGCAGCGGCTGGTCGTCGGCGAGCAGCACCCGCACCGGCCGTCCCGTGTCCTCGGTCAAGCTGTCCTCCTGCCGTGCCGGGCGCCCGGGCCGTCGTCGGCGGCGAGCTGGTCCATCGGAAGCGTCGCGCACACCTGGTAGCCCCCGCCGGGGCGGGGACCGGTGCGCAGGACCCCACCGTAGAGGCCGACCCGCTCCCGCATCCCGACCAGACCGTGTCCGATCCGGTCGGGTTCCCGACCGGGCCCGCGACCCGTGTCGGTCACCTCCACCACCAGCCACACCTCGCCGAACGTGAGCTTGACCTGCGCGGTCGCCGGACCGGCGTGCTTGAGCGCGTTGGTCAGCGCCTCCTGCACGATCCGGTAGACCGTCAACGTCACCCCGTCCTCCAGCACGCCGGGGTTGCCCTGCACGGTCAACGTCACCGGCAGACCCGCCTCCCGCACCTGGTCGACGAGCGTCTCGATGCCGGCCAGCCCCGGCTGCGGGGCCAGCTCGGCGGCCGGCTCGTCGGTACGCAGCACGTCCAGCAGCCGGCGCATCTCCCGCAGGGTCGCCCGGCTGGTGTCCTCGATGGTGCCGATCGCCTCGTCGGCGGCGTCCGGATCCCGCCGCAGCACCCGTCGGGCCCCGGTGGCCAGCACCCCCATCACGCTGACGTGGTGCGCCACCACGTCGTGCAGCTCCCGGGCGATGCGGCGGCGCTCGTCGGCGACCGCCTGCTCGGCCAGGGACCGCTGGTTCGTCTCGGCCACCCGGGCCCGCTCCCGCAGCGCCTCGGTGGAGGCGCGACGGGCCTGCACCGTCCGACCCACCGAGAACGACACCAGGGCGACCAGCAGGTTGTTGAGCACCGCGGCCAGCGGGGGGACCTCCAGCACGCTGCCGAGCGGGGCCACCAGGTTGAGCACCAGCACCGGCGTCCAGAGCACGACCGTCGCGACGATCGCCGGCCGTAACGGGCGGGCCGCCGCCATGGTGTACGTGAGCGCCACGAAGGTGAGGCTCTGCGTGGTGGGGGCGTAGTTGAGCACCGCCGGCAGCGCCAGGGTCGCCAACGCCGCGCCGACCGCCCACCACGGCACGACCCGGCGCACCGCCACCGGCGCGACGCACAGCACGCTCCACCCGATCGCCACCGGCAGTTGCCGGGGCCAGAACTCCCGGGGCGTGACCAGGGTGAACAGCACGTCCACCAGGAGCAGCCCGACCGCGACGAGAATGTCGGCGGCGAGCGGCCGGTGACGTAGCCAGGCTGGTGCCTCGATCACATCACGACGCTAACCGGCGTACCGGCGCGCCGGTCGTCGCCGGCGGTGAACCTCGGCTCATCCCTGCGGAGGAGACGGCGTCGTCCCCGGCCGCTGCCGTCCCCGACGGCGGTCGCCGCGCAGGCACGCGACCGGCCGGCCGGGCCGGCAGGTCACTCGTCGGCGCCGGGCGGAGCGGGCCGGGACCTGGCGTCGCGCAGCGGGTCGCCGACGCCCGCCTCCGGGAACGGCGGGGGAGTGCCGCCGAACGTCGGGCAGCGCGCCTGGTGGCTGCACCAGTCGCACAACCGGCTCGGCCGGGGGCGGAAGTCACGCCGCTCGGTGGCCTGCTCGATGGCCCGCCACAGCGCCACCACCGTCCGCTCGAACCGGGCCAGCTCCTCGGCGTCGGGGGTGTAGTCGCAGACCTCCGCGTCGCGCAGGTAGAGCAGCCGCAGCACCCGCGGCACCACCCCCCGGGTCCGCCACAGCACCAGCGCGTAGAACTTGAGCTGGAACAGCGCGCGGGCCTCGAACGCCTCGCGCGGCGCGCCACCGGTCTTGTAGTCGACCACCCGCAGCGCCCCGTCGGGGGCCACGTCGAGCCGGTCGAGGTAACCCCGGATCAGCAGCTCCTCGTCGACCACCGCGGAGATCAACGCCTCACGCTCGGCCGGCTCCAGCCGCCGTGGATCCTCGACGGTGAAGTAGCCCTCCAGCAGGCCGGCGGCGGAGCGGAGGAACTCCGCCCGGGCGGCCGGGTCGTCGTCGGCGAACAGACCGGCCAGCTCGGGCTGCTCGGTGACCAGCCGATCCCACTGCGGGGCGACCAGGTCACCGGCCGCCGCCGGGGTCCGGCCGACGGCCGGCAGATCGAACAGCCGCTCCAGCACGGCGTGCACCAGAGTGCCCCGGGCCTGCTCCACGCTGGGCCGCTCCGGCAACCGGTCGATGCTGCGGAAGCGGTAGAGCAGCGGGCAGGTCTTGAAGTCGGCCGCCCGGGACGGTGACAGCGACGCCCGCACCGTCGGCGGCGCCCCCGCTCCCACCGGCGGCTGGACCGTCGCCGGCGTCCGCGTCGCGGCCGTTTCCTGCTGGGTCGTCACCGGTTCCGCCGTCATGCCCCGAAGGTTAGGTCACCGGTGTGACACCGACGCCACCGCCGCACCGTGGGCGGGGCGCGGCGGCCCGACGCCACCCCGGCGATCGGCCACCCCGGTCGGGCTGGTCCGTCGGCCGCGCCGTACCGGTCCGTAGCATCGTCGCGGTGGAGCAGCACCCGTCAGCGTCCTCCCGCCCGGCCCGGCGCACCGGACTCGGCGTCGGCCGGGTGTTCGGGGTGCCGCTGCGCCTGAACCCGTCGATGGTCGTCGTCGCCCTGCTGGTCGCCGTCCTGTACGCGGTGTTCGCCCGTCGGCAGCTCGACCTGTCCCCGGTGGCCGGCCTCCTCGTCGGCCTCGGCTTCGTGGTGTCCCTGCTCGGCTCGGTGCTGCTGCACGAGCTCGGGCACGCGCTGACCGCCCGCCGCTACCGCATCGGTGTGCGGGGGATCACCCTGGAGCTGCTCGGCGGGTATACCGAGTTGGAACGCGACGCCCCCACCCCCCGCGCCGACCTGGTGATCTCGTTGGCCGGCCCGGCGGTGTCGGCGGCGCTCGGGGCCGCCGCCGTGGCCGCCACCCTCGCCCTGCCCGACCGGACGCTGCCGCACCAGCTCGCCTTCCAACTGGCGGTGAGCAACGTCGTCGTGGCCGTCTTCAACGTCCTGCCCGGCCTGCCGCTGGACGGCGGTCGGGCGCTGCGGGCCGCGATCTGGGCGGTCACCCGGGACCGGCACCTGGCCACCGAGATCGCCGGCTGGGTGGGCCGGGCGGTCGCGCTCGGCACCGCGGTCGCCGTCGTCCTGCTCACCCTGCAAGAGGTACTGCTGCCGCTGGCCCTGCCGGTGCTGCTGCTGGTCGCGGTCACCCTCTGGCGGGGCGCCGGCCGGTCGATCCGGGTCGCCCGGATGAGCCGCCGCTTCCCGCTGGTCGACCTGTCCCGGCTGGCCCGCCCGCTGTTCGGGGTGCCCAGCGGCACCCCGCTGGCCGAGGCGGACCGCCGCCGGGCCGGGCACGGCCCACCGGAGCCGACGCTGGCCGTCACCGACGCCGCCGGCCGTCCGGTCGCCGTGGTCGACCCGGCCCGGGTCGCCGCCGTGCCGGTCGCCCGGCGACCCTGGCTCGCCGTGGACGAGGTGGCCCGCCCGCTGGCCACGCTGCCGGTGCTGCCGGTCGGTCTGGACGGGGAACAGGTGGTCGACGCGGTGCAGACCCACCCGGGCGCACAGTACGTCGTGACGTCAGGCGAAGATGTGGTCGGCGTTCTGCACATCGCGGATCTGGCGCAGCTCCTGGAACCCAAACGGAAGATGAACACGTGACCGCACACCCCACCGCCCTCCCGGCCGAGAACGGCGTCCAGCCGACCGCCGAGCCACCGGCGTCGCCGCCCGTGCGCCGGGGGCCGTTCCGCCCCGGCGACCGGGTCCAGCTCACCGATCCCAAGGGGCGGATGCACACGGTCACCCTGGAGCCGGGCAAGGCGTTCCACACCCACCGGGGCATCCTCGACCACGACGCGCTCATCGGCCTGCCCGACGGCAGCGTGGTGACCACCTCCGGGGGCGGCACGGCCTTCCTCGCGCTGCGTCCGCTGCTCTCCGACTACGTGCTGTCGATGCCGCGCGGCGCACAGGTGATCTACCCGAAGGACGCCGCCCAGATCGTGGCGATGGGTGACATCTTCCCCGGCGCGAAGGTCCTGGAGGCCGGCGCCGGCTCCGGCGCGCTGAGCTGCTCCCTGCTGCGGGCCGTCGGCGTCGCGGGCGAGCTGCACTCCTACGAGGTCCGCGACGATTTCGCCCAGATCGCCCGGCGCAACGTCGAGGCGTTCTTCGCCGGCCCGCACCCGGCCTGGCGGCTGCGCGTCGGCGACGTCGCCGACTGCCCGGAGACCGGTTTCGACCGGATCATCCTGGACATGCTGGCTCCCTGGGAGATGCTCGACATGGTCGAGCGGGCGCTGGCGCCCGGCGGGGTGCTCATCGGGTACGTCGCCACCACCCCGCAGCTCTCCGAGCTGGTCGAGGCGCTGCGTGAACGCGGCGGCTGGACCGAGCCCCGCGCCTGGGAGTCGCTGGTGCGGGACTGGCACGCCGAGGGCCTGGCCGTCCGCCCCGACCACCGGATGATCGCGCACACCGCGTTCCTGGTCTCCGCCCGCAAGCTCGCCCCCGGCGTCACCGCGCCGCCCCGGCGGCGCAAACCCAGCAAGGGCACCGAGGCGTACGCGCAGCGGCGTCAACTGCTGCGCGAAGCCGAGTCGGCGCGACGGGCGGCCGACGGGGTGACCGGACCCGACGGGGTGACCGGACCCGACGGGGTGACCGGGGCCGGCGCGGCGGAGGCGGGCGCCCGGTGACCGTCGCGTCGGACGACCACGTCGAGCGGGGGGAGGCGGTGGCATGAGCCGACCGGAGATCGGCGGAGACGACCTGCCCGCGGTCTTCCCGGACTGGTCGCCGTACCGGGATCTGGAGTCGGCCGCCCGCGCCTACCTGCGTGACCCGGACGTGGCGCTGGAGGCGTTGGGCGGGGTGCTGGGCGGCGCGTCCGTGCTCGGGTTCACCCTGGAACGTTTCGTCAACGAGGTCAACGGGGTGTGGCAGGAGGTCGTGGTCTGCGACGGCCACCGGCTCGTCCTCTGGCACGGCGAGGACGTGCCGCCGGGGGAGGGTCCACCGGGTTCGATGACCTCGTCGCTGCGGGTGGTGCCGGTGTCGACGGTCACCGAGGTCGGCTGCCGTCGTCGTCTGAACCGGGCCGACAACGGTGGGATCCGGGTCGACAGCATCGACGTCTACCTGCTGTTGACCTCGCTGGACGAGGCCCCGGCCGGCGACGATGCGGCCGGCGCGCCACGGCACGACGCGCTGCGCTTCGGCAAGACCCTGGACGACGGCGGCGCGGGGCAGGTCGCCCGACTGGAGGAGTTCGCCCGACTCGTCGCGTCGGTGGTCGGCCGCCCGGTGACGTGAGCCCGCACGCTGCGCCGCTGTTCCCAGCATTCGTTCCGAGCCTCTGCGCGGAGCCGTCGAGCGGGCGCGTCGGGAGCGCTGGGTGCCGGGCCGACGCTGTCGAGCTGCCCCGTCCGTGCGCCCACATCGCGACGCTGATCCCGGTTCCGCCCCCGCCTGGTCGCTCTCACCGGTCGGCCTCTGCCTGGTCGGCCCGCACCGGTCGGACCCGCCGGTTGTCGTCAGCCCGGCCGGACGCCGTCGGTGTCGTCAGCCCGGCCGCTGCCGCTTTTCGTCAGCCACTGCCGGTCGTTGTCAGGCGCCACTGGGGGTCGCTGCCCCTTCGACCGCCGGCCGTCTGGCAGCCGCATGGTCGGTCGCCGCCTCGTGGGCGCACATCCGGGGCAGCTCGACAGCGCGCCGGACGCACACCCTGCCCGGCGGGTGAGCCCGCGAAACCGACCGGGACGCAGGCGCGCGACCGACCGGGACAGGTCCGCGAGATCGTCTCGGGCGGCCGGTGAGACCGGCCGGGCTCAGTCCTCGGCGTCCGGGCCGGCCACCTCGACGCCGTCACCGCGGACGACGTGGATGCACTCGCCGGGGCACTCCTTCGCCGAGTCGATCACCTCGAGCCGCAGGTGGGCGGGGACGGCCACCCGGGCGCCCGGATCCTGCCGCAGCTCGCCGTCGTCGCCCTTGACGTACGCGAGGCCGTCGACGTCGAACTCGAAGACCTCCGGCGCGTACTGCACGCAGAGCCCGTCGCCCGTGCAGAGATCCTGATCCACCCAGACCTGCAACTGGTCCGTCATGACCTCCGTCACCGGTGCACCCCACCTTCTCCCGTACCTGCCCCCCGACGGTACCCGAAGGGACCGGACGACCCGGTCGCCGTCCCGGCGATCAAGGTTCAGGGCGTTGCGTGGGACCGAATCGGGCTCATAGCGGCTAGTGTTAGGGCAGAACGTTCAAGCCCCCCGGGGAGGTGGGACGTGGCACGCAGCGACGACGCGGATTCGCGCGCCGCACGGTGGGAGAAGGAGGCCCACGATCTCTCCACGCAGGTCGCGTTTCTCCAAGAGGAACTCGCTCTGGTGCGGCGCAAGTTGACCGAGAGCCCCCGACACGTCCGGCAGCTCGAAGAGCGCCTGGCGGCCACCCAGGCACAGTTGGCGCGGCTGACCGAGAACAACGAACGGCTCGTGAGCACCCTCAAAGAGGCTCGTGCGCAGATCGTGACGCTCAAGGAGGAGATCGACCGCCTGGCACAGCCGCCAAGCGGTTACGGCGTCTTCCTGGCCCGGCACGACGACGGCACGGTCGACATCTTCACCGGGGGCCGCAAGCTCCGGGTGGCCGTCTCCCCCTCGCTGGACGCCAGCGCGCTCCAGCGCGGCCAGGAGGTCCTGCTCAACGACGCGTTGAACATCGTCGACGCGTTCGGTTACGAGCGGGTCGGCGAGGTGGTGATGCTCAAGGAGGTGCTGGCGGGCCCCGCCGGTGAGCCGGGTGACCGGGCGCTGGTGGTCTCGCACTCCGACGAGGAACGCATCGTGCACCTCGCGGAGACCCTGATCGGCTCGGCGATCCGGGCCGGCGACTCGCTCATGATCGAGCCCCGCTCGGCGTACGCGTACGAGCGGATCCCGAAGAGCGAGGTCGAGGAGCTGGTCCTGGAGGAGGTGCCCGACGTCGGCTACACCGACATCGGTGGTCTCCAGTCGCAGATCGAGCAGATCCGTGACGCGGTCGAGCTGCCGTTCCTGCACGCCGACCTGTTCCGTGAGCACCAGCTCCGGCCGCCGAAGGGCATCCTGCTGTACGGTCCGCCGGGCTGCGGCAAGACGCTGATCGCCAAGGCGGTGGCCAACTCGCTGGCCAAGAAGATCGCCGAGCGGGAGGGCAAGGAGAAGCACACCAGCTTCTTCCTCAACATCAAGGGCCCCGAGCTGCTCAACAAGTACGTCGGCGAGACCGAGCGGCACATCCGGCTGATCTTCCAGCGGGCGCGGGAGAAGGCCAGCGAGGGCACTCCGGTGATCGTGTTCTTCGACGAGATGGACTCGATCTTCCGGACCCGTGGCTCGGGTGTCTCCTCGGACGTGGAGAACACCATCGTCCCGCAGCTCCTCAGCGAGATCGACGGCGTGGAGGGGCTGGAGAACGTCATCGTGATCGGCGCCTCCAACCGGGAGGACATGATCGACCCGGCCATCCTGCGACCCGGCCGGCTCGACGTGAAGATCAAGATCGAGCGTCCGGACGCCGAGGCGGCCAAGGACATCTTCTCCAAGTACATCCTCGCCGGCCTGCCGCTGCACGCCGACGACCTGGCCGAGCACGGCGGCGACCCCCAGGCCACCGTCGCGGCGATGATCGACGCGGTCGTGCTGCGGATGTACTCGGAGACCGAGGAGAACCGCTTCCTCGAGGTCACCTACGCCAACGGCGACAAGGAAGTCCTCTACTTCAAGGACTTCAACTCCGGCGCGATGATCCAGAACATCGTCGACCGGGGCAAGAAGATGGCCATCAAGGAGTTCCTCACCTCCGGGCGCAAGGGGCTGCGGCTCCAGCACCTCCTCGACGCCTGCGTCGACGAGTTCCGCGAGAACGAGGACCTGCCCAACACCACCAACCCCGACGACTGGGCCCGGATCTCCGGCAAGAAGGGCGAGCGGATCGTCTACATCCGCACCCTCGTCTCCGGCGGCAAGGGCACGGAGGCCGGTCGGTCCATCGAGACCGCCAGCAACACCGGCCAGTACCTCTAGCACCGACGACCGGAAGCCCGTGGCGTGACACGCCACGGGCTTCCGGTCGTTCCGGCCTGCGCCCGGGCGGGGCCGGTTTCGCCGTACCGGGCGTCCGCCATGCCCATTTCTTCCGTGACGACGACTACGCTCGACGTGACACCGGAGCACGTTGGGCGAGCGGAGCGGGCAGGTCGATGAGCGTACGACGGATCATGGGCACCGAGGTCGAGTACGGGATCTCCGTGCCCGGCCAGGCCGGAGCCAACCCGATGGTCACCTCGTCGCAGGTGGTCAACGCCTACGGCGCGCGGCCGGAGCTCAACCGGGGTGGCCGGGCGCGCTGGGACTACGAGGAGGAGTCACCGCTG
Source organism: Micromonospora sp. WMMD882 (assembly GCF_027497255.1). Lineage (NCBI taxonomy): Bacteria > Bacillati > Actinomycetota > Actinomycetes > Micromonosporales > Micromonosporaceae > Micromonospora > Micromonospora sp. WMMD882. The sequence continues at coordinate 1,824,232 of NZ_CP114903.1, read as the reverse complement.
CGCGACGCCCGGGGGTTCACCTACTCCGGGGCCGCGTACGACCCGGCCGAGGCGCTCGCCGACGAGGACCTGGGCCTGGCCAACGTCATACTCACCAACGGCGCGCGGTTGTACGTCGACCACGCCCACCCGGAGTACTCCACCCCCGAGGTGACCAATCCGCGTGACGTGGTCCGTTGGGACAAGGCGGGGGAGCGGGTGATGGCCGAGGCGGCCCGCCGGGCGGCCACCATCCCGGGCACCCACCCGATCCACCTCTACAAGAACAACACCGACAACAAGGGCGCCAGCTACGGCGCGCACGAGAACTATCTGATGCGCCGGCAGACGCCGTTCGCCGACATCGTGGCGTACCTCACGCCGTTCTTCGTGACCCGGCAGATCGTCTGCGGCGCCGGGCGGGTCGGCATCGGCCAGGACGGCGGCCAGAGCGGGTTCCAGATCTCCCAGCGGGCCGACTTCTTCGAGGTCGAGGTGGGGCTGGAGACGACGCTCAAGCGGCCCATCATCAACACCCGCGACGAGCCGCACGCCGACGCCGACAAGTACCGCCGCCTCCACGTGATCATCGGTGACGCCAACCTGTCGGAGATCTCCACGTACCTCAAGGTGGGCACCACCGCCCTGATCCTGACCATGATCGAGGAGAAGGCGCTCGGCCCGGACCTGGGCATCGCCGACCCGGTGGGCGAGTTGCGCACGGTCAGCCACGACCCGTCGCTGACCCACCGGATGCGACTGCGGGACGGCCGGCGGCTGACCGCCCTGGACGTGCAGTGGGCGTACTACGAGCGGGTCCGGTCGTTCGTGGAGGACCGGTACGGCGCCGACGCCGACGAGCAGACCCTCGACGTGCTGGACCGCTGGGAGGACGTGCTGGACCGGCTGGGCCGCGACGTGATGCTCTGCGCCGACGAGTTGGACTGGGTGGCCAAGCTGCGGCTGCTGGAGGGCTACCGGGAGCGGGAGAAGCTCGGTTGGGGCTCGCACAAGCTCCAACTCGTCGACCTCCAGTACTCCGACGTCCGGCCGGAGAAGGGCCTCTACCACCGGCTGGTGTCGCGGGGGTCGATGAAGACGCTGCTGACCGACGAGCAGACCCGGACGGCGATGACGGAGCCGCCGGAGGACACCCGGGCCTACTTCCGGGGCCGCTGTCTGGCCGATTTTCCCTCGGAGGTGGTCGCGGCGAGCTGGGACTCGGTCATCTTCGACGTCGGGCGTGAGTCGCTGGTGCGGGTGCCGATGATGGAGCCCGAGCGGGGGACCCGGCGACACGTCGGCGCGTTGTTCGACAGGTGCGAGAGCGCGAAGGACCTGCTGGAGACGTTGACCGGCGGCTGAGTCGTCCGCCTTCGGCGAAAGCGGGTCACGTGGCCGGTTTTCGTCGCTCCCGCGAGGTAAGTTTCTGGCAGGCGATCGTGGAGGAGGCACCCCATGGCTACCCGTGACAGCGGCGGTCAGTCCCAGTCGGGCAAGGCCCGGCAGGGCGAGGAGGTCGAGGACGTCACCACCGAGGCGAACCCGGAGGTCGCCGAGCGGCACGCCGAGATCACCGAGGACGTCGACGACCTGCTCGACGAGATCGACTCCGTCCTGGAAGAGAACGCCGAAGAATTTGTGCGGGGTTACGTACAAAAAGGAGGTCAGTGATTATTCCGGACTAAATCGGACATGGGATTGTCTTTGGATGATCGGAACGGCCGACGCCGCTGTCGTGACTGCGGGGAATGGAAGCCGCTGGATGACTTCTGCGCCAGCAGCAAGCGTCCCAGCGGGCGTGGTAGCTACTGCAAACCGTGCTTCAACCAACGCTCGAAGGCCAGCTATGCGAAACGGGCGAAGGAGAAGCACGGTCGGGAGGTGGCGACCCGGCGTGTCCTTCCTGAGGGGCACAGGTTCTGCGCTGACTGTGGCATCGTCAAGCCGTTGACGGATTTTCCTCGTAACCGCTCCGACAGTTCGGGATACGCGACGTACTGCAAGCCGTGTCACAACACCAGGACCCGTGAGGTCAGGGAGCGGCTCTACGGCGGTAGCCCGGAATATCACCTGCGGCGGCGGTACGGGATCGGTCAGCGGGAGTTCGACGAGCTCCTGGCCGAGCAGGGCGGCGTGTGCGCGATCTGCCGCGCCCCCGGGCCGCAACATGTGGACCACGATCATCGCACCGGGTGGGTGCGCGGGATACTCTGCTTCAACTGCAACGGTGGTCTTGGACAGTTCCGTGACGATCAGTCGCGGCTGGCCGGGGCGATCACGTACCTGAGAGGAACCACGTGGCAGCGGGTTTTGATCCATCCGGGCGTCTACCAGCTGAGTTCACCAACGCGGGGACGTCCTCCTTCACCCAGTTCCTGAGTCGGGTGGCTCCGGAGCTGATGCCCGGCCGGCGGCCGTTGCCGCCCGGCATGGCCGCCGACCTCGCGCCGCACGCGACGACCATCGTCGCCATCTCGGCCGCGGGTGGCGTGGTGATGGCCGGCGACCGGCGGGCCACCATGGGCAATCTGATCGCCCAGCGGGACATCGAGAAGGTGCACCCCGCCGACGCGTACTCGCTGGTCGGCATCGCCGGCACCGCCGGCATCGGCATCGAGCTGATGCGACTGTTCCAGGTGGAGCTGGAGCACTACGAGAAGATCGAGGGCGCGATGCTCTCGCTGGACGGCAAGGCCAACCGGCTGGCCGCGATGATCCGGGGCAACCTTGGCGCGGCCATGCAGGGCCTGGCCGTGATCCCGCTGTTCGCCGGCTTCGACCTGGCCGCGCCGGACCCGGCCACGGCTGGGCGGATCTTCAGCTTCGACGTCACCGGCGGCCCGTACGAGGAGACCGGCTACGAGGCGATCGGCTCGGGCTCGATCTTCGCCCGGTCGGCGATGAAGAAGCGGTACCGCGCCGGGCTCTCCGTCGACGAGGCGACCCGGTTGGCCGTCGAGGCGCTCTACGACGCCGCCGACGACGACACCGCCACCGGCGGCCCGGACCTCACCCGGCGGATCTACCCGGTGGTGATGACCGCGACGGCGGAGGGGACGCACCGGCTCACCGCCGAGGAGACCGCCGCGCTCGCCGAGCGCGTGGTCCAGGGCCGGATGGAGAATCCGGGCGGCTGACCCCGCTCCCCGTCACCAGCAACCAGCAGCCGTCAGCACAGCGCTCTAAGGAGAACCGCCGCCGTGGCCATGCAGTTCTACGCCTCGCCCGAACAGATCATGCGCGACCGCTCCGAGCTGGCCCGCAAGGGCATCGCCCGGGGCCGCAGCGCGGTGGTCCTGAGCTACTCGGGCGGGGTGCTCTTCGTCGCGGAGAACCTCTCCAGCGCCCTGCACAAGGTCAGCGAGATCTACGACCGGATCGGCTTCGCCGCGGTCGGCCGCTACAACGAGTTCGAGAACCTGCGGCGGGCCGGGGTGCGGATGGCCGACCTCAACGGGCTCAGCTACGACCGGCGGGACGTGACCGGCCGGGCGTTGGCGAACTGGTACGCGCAGCTCCTCGGCACGCTCTTCACCGAGCAGTCCAAGCCGTTCGAGGTGGAGCTGTGCGTGGCGCAGGTGGGGGCCACCGCGGAGCAGGACGAGCTGTACCGGTGCACCTACGACGGGTCGGTGACCGACGAGCCGGGCCGGATGGCGATGGGTGGGCAGGCCGAGGCGATCGCCGCGGTGCTCAAGACCGACCACCGGCCGGACATGTCGCTGGGCGGGGCGGTGAAGGTCGCGGTCAAGGCGTTGAGCAGCGTCGGCGGCGAGGGCGGCGTGGCCCGGACGATCGCCGCCGACCAGCTCGAGGTGGCGGTGCTGGACCGCACCCGGGTCGGGCGTACCTTCCGCCGGATCACCGGCGCGGCGTTGACTTCGTTGCTGGACGGCGGCGAGGAGCCCGCCCCGACGGCCCGTACGGAGACGGCGAAGCCGCCGGCTGCGCCGTCCGGCAAGCCGACCACCTCGGCCGGCTCCGCGGACCTGGAGGGGCAGGCCCCGGATACGCCCACCGAGGCGAGCACCGGCGAGACCCAGCCCTGACCTGATCCAGCGCGCAGACCGGACGGGCCCGCCCGTCCGGTCTGCGCGCTGCCGGCGCGGATGGTGGCCGTCCGGCGACCGACCGCGACAAGCCCCCCGTCGAGCGCTGCCCAATCCGGGCTCCGGGGGGCTAATGTCTCATCATGGAGCGGCGAATCTTCGGTATCGAGACCGAGTACGGCGTCACCTGCACCTACCGAGGGCAGCGGCGGCTCTCGCCCGACGAGGTCGCGCGTTACCTCTTCCGTCGGGTGGTGTCCTGGGGCCGGTCGAGCAACGTCTTCCTGCGCAACGGCGCCCGTCTCTACCTGGACGTCGGCTCGCACCCGGAGTACGCGACGCCGGAGTGCGACTCGGTGGTCGACCTGGTGGCGCACGACCGGGCGGGTGAGCGGATCCTGGAGGGGCTGCTGATCGACGCGGAGAAGCGGCTGCACGACGAGGGCATCGCGGGCGAGATCTACCTGTTCAAGAACAACACCGACTCGGCCGGCAACTCGTACGGCTGCCACGAGAACTACCTGGTCTCCCGGCACGGCGAGTTCGGCCGGCTGGCGGACGTGCTGATCCCCTTCCTGGTGACGCGGCAGTTGATCTGCGGCGCGGGAAAGGTGCTGCAGACGCCGCGCGGGGCGGTCTACTGCCTGTCGCAGCGGGCCGAGCACATCTGGGAGGGCGTCTCCTCGGCAACCACCCGCAGCCGGCCGATCATCAACACCCGCGACGAGCCGCACGCGGACGCCGAGCGGTACCGCCGACTGCACGTGATCGTCGGTGACTCCAACATGAACGAGGTCACCACGCTACTCAAGGTGGGCTCGGCGGACATCGTCCTGCGCATGATCGAGGCCGGCGTGGTGATGCGGGACCTCACCCTGGAGAATCCGATCCGGGCGATCCGGGAGGTGTCGCACGACATCACCGGTCGGCGGAAGGTGCGGCTGGCCTCCGGCAAGGAGATCAGCGCGCTGGAGATCCAGCAGGAGTACCTCGCCAAGGCGACCGAGTTCGTGGAGCGGCGGGGCGGCGACCAGACCGCCAAGCGGGTGGTGGAGCTGTGGGGTCGGGTGCTGGGCGCGGTGGAGAGCGGTGACCTGGGCCCGGTGTCCCGGGAGATCGACTGGGTGACCAAGCTCCGGCTGATCGAGCGTTATCAGCGCAAGCACGACCTGCCGCTGTCGCACCCGCGGGTGGCGCAGATGGATCTGGCGTACCACGACCTGCGGCGAGGTCGGGGCCTCTACGCGCTGCTGGAGCGGCGGGGCCAGGTCGACCGGGTGACCACCGACCCGGAGATCTTCGAGGCGAAGGAGACGCCGCCGCAGACCACCCGGGCCCGGCTGCGCGGCGAGTTCATCAAGCAGGCGCAGGAGAAGCGGCGGGACTTCACCGTCGACTGGGTGCACCTGAAGCTCAACGACCAGGCGCAGCGCACGGTGCTGTGCAAGGACCCGTTCCGGGCGTACGACGAGCGGGTGGAGCGGTTGATCGCGAGCATGTGACCGGGTCGCTCCGGTCGGGCCGTGGTCCGACCGGAGCGCCGGGTACGCTTGCCGGGCCATGGCCTACCCATCACCTCCCGATCCTGAGCGCCTGACCTGGGTCGAGCGCCGCCGGAACAAGATCCGTGACGAGATCGCGGCGAACCGTCGCGGGGAGTTCACCGTGCCGACCTGGGTGTTGGCGCTGGTGTTGGTGGTGCTGCTGGCCGCCTGGGCCGCCCTGGTCCTGCTGGCCTGACCGCGCGCCCGGACCGGCGTGGCGGGCGGCCCGTCCACCGTGTCGCTCCGTGCCGTGCCTGACCGGTCCGTGCCGTGCCGTGCCTGACCGGTCAGCGGCTGGCCGCCGCGCTGGTTGCCGTCGCGCAGGCCGTATGCCCACCGCCCTGCCGGGTCGGTCAGCGGACGAGTCGGGCGGCGTGCCGGCCGGCGGCGGCGGCGGCCAGGAAGTACGCGTGGTCGGCGTCCAGACCCCGTCCCATGGTGGACAGCGGCACGACGCTGGCCCGCAGCGCGGCGTCCAGCCCGGCGGTGTCGACCCGGACGATCCGGTGCCGGGCGGCCAGCTCCGCCGTCGCCGCGTCCACCTCGGCGGCCAGCGTCGGGTCGAGGCCGTCCGGGACGACCAGGTCCGCTGGGGCGAGCGCCACCCGCCCGTACGCGGTGAGGCTGTGGTGCGACACCCCCTGGTGCCGGGGGCGGGGGTCGGCGGCGGAGATCCGCAGGGAGCCGACCGGCTGCCCGCCGAGGGCGGCGACAGCGTTGACCGCCTCGCCGACGGCGACCCCGGAGAAGCCCCACCGGGTGCCGGTGCCCAGGTTTCCCGGCCCCTGGGCGACGACGGCGACGTCGGCGCGCAGCACCTGCCGGGCGGCGAGCAGCCCGGTGTGCAGGGTGCTGGCCTCCAGGTCACCGCCGAACGCCTGGCCGACGCTGATCGTGCCGGCCAGCCGCCCACGCAGCCCGGCCAGGGTGCGGGAGAACCAGGCGGGCAGCGCGCCACCGTCGGTGAGCAGGTAGGCGACCCGCAGGCCCGGTGCGTCGGTGTGTACGCCGGCCAGGATCGCCGGCAGCGCGGAGTGCAGGTCGGCGGTGACCACCGGCAGTCCGGCCAGGTCGTCGGCGTCGGCGAGCAGCGCGTGGTGCGGGGAGGCTTCCTCGTCCACGCCGAGCAGGATCGGTTGCAGCGGGGTGTAGCGGGCCTTGACCAGGTGCCCGGCGTCGCGGTTGCCGGCGTCGGCGGGCGGGTCCGGTGGGAGCCGGTCAGGCAGGGCGACGACCAGCGCGTACCCGCCGGTGCCGAGGCCCATCAGCAACGCGCCGGCGTTGAGCAGCACCCGGTCGCCGGGTTCGGGGTGGCCGACCAGCTCGGGGTAGGCCAGGGCGCGCATGGTCGCGCCGTCGGGCAGGGCGACGTCGAGCTCCGTCGCGCCGGGCCACTGCCGGCGCAGCGCCGTGACCGTTCCCGTCCGCCATCGCACCATGACCGGAAACGCTAGCGGTCGCCGCCGGGGCGGTGGCGCCCGGCCTCGTCGGTCGGGGTCGATGCCCGGGTCGCGGCGGCGTCGCCGTCGTCGCCGTCGCTGCCGGGGGCAGGGAGGACGGCGACGATCGGTCGGCGGGGTCCGTCCGGTGCGCGTGACGGCCGCCACCTGCGGCGGCGCGGCACGCCCGCGCGGGTGTACGGCCGGCCCGGCGCGGCTGCTAGCGTCATGCACGTGTCGCGGACCCGCACCGAACGCCTGGTCAACCTGGTGATCTGCCTGCTGTCCACCCGCCGGTTCCTCACCGCCGCGCAGATCGCCGCGACCGTGCCCGGCTACGAACACGATCCGGACGACGTCCGGGATCACGAGGCGTTCCAGCGCAAGTTCGAGCGCGACAAGGCCGAGCTGCGGGAGCTGGGCGTCCCGTTGGAGACCGGCACCGCCAGCATCTTCGACACCGAGCCGGGTTACCGCATCGCGCACCGGGAGTACGCGCTTCCCGACATTCCGCTGGAGCCGGACGAGGCCGCCGCGGTGGGCATCGCGGCCCGGTTGTGGCAGCACGCCGGGCTGGCCGCCGCCGCCTCGTCCGGGCTGGCGAAGCTGCGTGCCGCCGGCGTGGACGTGGACCCGCAGGCCACCCTGGGGGTGGAGCCGATGGTCACGGTCGATCCGGCGTTCGCGCCGTTGACGGCCGCGGCCCGGGACCGTCGGGTGGTCGGCTTCGACTACCGGACGGCCGGTGGTGACGCGCCGACCACCCGTCGTCTCCAGCCGTGGGGCGTGGTCTGCTGGCGGGGCCGGTGGTACGTGGTCGGGCACGACCTGGACCGGTCGGCCACCCGCTGTTTCCGGCTGTCCCGGGTGGTCGGCGCGGTGCGGGTCACCGGTCGGCCCGGCGCCTACGCCCCACCCGAGGGGATCGACCTGATCAGTCACGTGGCCCGGTTCTCCGGTCCGGTGGAGCGGACCGGTCGGGCCACCGTCCTGGTCACCCCGGGTCGGGCCGCCGGGCTGCGCCGCTGGGCGGTGGAGAGCAGCAGCGGCCCGGACGGCGACCGGCTGGTCCTGCCGTACGCGGACGTGGAGTTCCTGGCCGGCCAGGTGGTCGGGTACGGGCCGGACGTGCGGGCGCTGGACCCGCCCGAGCTGCGTGACGCGGTGGTCCGGCGGTTGACGGAGATCGCGGCCCGGCACGACGAGGCCGCGTTGAGCGGAGGTGCCCGATGACCCGTACCGCCACCCGGCCGACCGGGTCGCGTGCCTCGGCCGACCGGCTCGCCCGGCTGCTGAACCTGGTGCCGTACCTGCTGGCCCGGCCGGGCATCGAGATCGCCGAGGCGGCGGGGGACCTCGGCGTCAGCGAGCGGCAGTTGCGCGAGGACCTGGAGCTGCTCTGGGTGTGCGGGCTGCCCGGCTACGGCCCGGGTGACCTGATCGACATGGCCTTCGACGGTGACCGGGTGACCATCACCTACGACGCGGGCATCGACCGGCCGTTGCGGTTGACCCCGGACGAGGCGTTGGCGCTGGTGGTGGCGTTGCGGATGCTCGCCGAGACGCCCGGGGTGGCCAACCGGGACGCGGTCGAGCGGGCGCTCGCCAAGATCGAGAGCGCGGGCGGTGACCTGGTCGGCGCGCCGGTGGCGGTCCGGCTGCCCGGCGACACGCAGCGGCTGGAGGCGCTGCGGGCGAAGGTGGAGGGCGGCCGGGCGCTGCGGGTCACCTACTACACGGCGGCCCGGGACGAGACCACCGAACGCACCATCGACCCGCTGCGGATGCTGTCGGTCGGCGGCCGGGCGTACGTGGAGGCGTGGTGCCGCCGCGCCGAGGCGGTGCGGATGTTCCGGGCCGACCGGATCGACGCGGTCACCGAGCTGGACGAGCCGGCCACGGCGCCGCCGCAGGCCCGCTCGTCCGACCTGACCGGCGGGGTGTTCCGGCCCACGCCCGATCTGCCGCTGATCACGCTGCGGATCGGTCGGGGCGAACGGTGGATCACCGAGTACTACCCCTGTGAGCGGATCGAGCCGGGTGAGGGGGACCGCTGGCTGGTCTCGCTGCGGGTGACCGACCTGGGCTGGGCCCGCCGGTTCGTGCTCGGGCTCGGCCCGGACGTGACCGTGCTGGCCCCGGCCGAGCTGGTCGAGCAGGTGCGGGCGCAGGCGGTGGCCGCCCTGGACGCGTACGCGGCCCCGCTGGCCACGTCGGCGGGCGCGCCGGCCGGGCAGTAGGCTGACCGCGTGCTGAAGTGGATCGTGCTCGCGCTGCTGCTCGTCCCGCTTGTCGCGTTCGGCCTGGCCGTGCGGCCGGTGCTGGTCCGGCTGCCCCGGCTGCGCCGGGCCGCGCTGACCCTCCAGCAGCGTCAGGAGCAGGCCACGTCGCTGGCCGCGAACGCCGAGGTGCTCCAGGAACGGGCCGAGGCGTTGCAGCGTCGGCTCGCCACCGCCGAGGAGCGGATGGCGCTGATCAGGGCCAAGCGGGGCGGTTGACGTGACACGTCGGGTTGGTCGAGACTTCACCGGCCGGCCTCGACAACCGTTGGGCCGGCGGGTGGCGCAGGCTGTCGGCGCACGTACGATGGGCTGCGACACACCACCCGTCCCACAGAGCGACTGGAGCTTCCCATGGGTGCCCTCAAGCCGTGGCACATCGCCGTACTCGTGGTCGTGCTGATCCTGCTCTTCGGCGCGAAGCGGCTCCCGGACGCGGCCCGTTCGCTTGGCCGTTCGCTGCGGATCATCAAGGCGGAGACCAAGAGCCTCCAGGACGACGACCGTGGCGACCTGGCCGAGAAGGCCGACGCGCAGGCCGGCTACCAGCCGTTGCCGCCGAACGCCGCCCACCCGCAGCAGCAGGCGCCGTACCACCCGGGTCAGCCGCAGCAGGCGCCGTACGCCGGTCAGCCGCAGCAGGCGCCGTACCAGGCCGCGCCGCAGCAGCCGGTCGCGCCGCCGGTCATCGACCCGGTGCAGCGCGTCCGCGAGAACTGACCGGGAGGCCGGTCCGCCGTGGCCTTCGGTCTCCGTAAGCGTGGTCCGAGCAAGTTCCAGCAGGCCGCCGACGGCTCGATGACCCTGATCGAGCACGTCCGCGAGCTGCGGGACAGGCTGTTCCGCGCGTCGATCGCGCTCGTCGCCGGCTTCGTCGTCGGTTTCGTGCTCGCGCAGCCGGTCTTCGAGCTGCTCGCCGAACCGTATTACCAGATCAACCCGGATGAGCCGTTCGTCCAGCTCGGCGCCGCCGACGGCTTCCTGCTGAAGCTCAAGCTGGCGTTGTGGATCGGTCTGATCGTCGCCTCCCCGGTCTGGCTCTACCAGCTCTGGGCGTTCATCGCGCCGGGCCTGCACCGGCACGAACGCCGGTACGCGTACTTCTTCGTCGGGATCGCCGCGCCGCTGTTCATGGGCGGGGCGGCGCTGGCCTACTTCGTGGTCGACAAGGGCCTGTCGTTCCTGCTGGAGTCCGGCGTCACCGGCGTGGAAACGTCGCTGGAGGTCACCCGGTACATCTCCTTCGTCACCAACATGATCCTGATCTTCGGGGTGGCGTTCGAGTTCCCGCTGATCGTGCTGATGCTCAACTTCGTCGGCCTGGCCAGCGCGCGCAAGTTGCTGAGCTGGTGGCGGGTGGCGGTCTTCGCGTTCTTCGCCTTCTCGGCGGTGGTGACGCCCACGCCGGACCCGTTCGGGATGACCGCGCTGGCGCTCTGCCTCTCCGCGCTCTACTTCGCCGCCGTCGGGGTCGCGTTCCTCAACGACAGGCGTCGGGGTCGCGGCAAGGAGATCTACGCCGGGCTCGACGACGACGAGGTCTCGCCGCTGGCGGACGACCGGGATCCGGTGACCGCCGGCGACCGGGTCGAGGCGAGCGCGCCGATCGCCGCCCCGGAGCCGGTCGCGGCCCCGGCCCCGATCGAGCGCCGCTACGACGACATGACGTGATCCCCGGGAACGCGCCGACGCCGTCCCCGTGCGTGGGGGGCGGCGTCTTCGGGCTCGCCGGTTGTCCGCCGGTCAGCCGGTGGCCGGCCGGTCGACTACTCTGCTGGCCGTGACCGCGGATGATCACCCGGCGGCCGTCGGGCCGCCCGACGGGCCGGTGGCCGTGCTGGCCAACCCGACCGCCGGGCGGGGACGACGCCGGGGGGCGCTGCCCCGCCTGCTGGACCGGCTGGGCGCTACCGGCCGGCCGGTCCGGCTGCTGGAGGCCAGCACCGCCGAGGAGGCCGAGGCGGCCTGCCGGGCGGCGGTAGCCGACGGCGTGGCGGCGCTGCTGACCGTCGGCGGGGACGGCACCGTGCACCGGGCGTTGCAGGCGGTGGCCGGCACGGCTGTAGCTTTCGGGCCGGTGCCCGCCGGCACCGGCAACGACTTCGCCGCCGACACCGGCTTCCCGGTCGACCCGGACGCCGCCGTCGAGGTGATCGTGGCGGCGCTGCGCGCGGGCCGGACCCGCCCGGTGGACCTGGCCCGGATGACCGGGGCCGACGGCACGGTCCGCTGGTACGGGGCGGTCCTCGCGGCCGGCTTCGACGCGGTCGTCAACGAACGGGCCAACCGGATGCGCTGGCCGCGTGGCCCCCGCCGGTACGACCTGGCGATCGTGGCGGAACTGGCCCGGCTGCGCCCGCGCCGCTACACCCTGCGCCTCGACGGCGTGCCGCAGGACGTCGACGCGGTGCTTGTCGCGGTGGGCAACTGCGCCAGCTACGGCGGCGGCATGCGGATCTGCCCGGACGCCGACCCGACCGACGGGTTGCTGGACGTGGTGGTCGGCGGACGGTTCGACAGGCGCACCCTGATGCGGGTCAAACCGCGCATCTACCAGGGCAGTCACGTGCGGCATCCGCTGGTGCGCAGCTACCGGGCCCGCACCGTGGAGGTGGCCGCCGAGGGCATCGTCACGTACGCCGACGGGGAACGGGCGCTGCCGCTGCCGGTGACCGTCACCGCCGTGCCGGCGGCGGCGCGACTGCTGCGCTGAGAACCGCCCGACGCCCCCGGACGGGGGCCGGGCGGCCCCGGGCGGGCGACGGGCGGGGTCAGCCGCGGGTCACCAGGTCGAGCACCGCGCCGAGGCCGTGCGGCCGGCCGGCGTCCGAGGCCGGCAGCACCAGCGTGGCGCAGCCCGCGTCGACCGCGCCCGCGTCGGCGGGCGTGTCGCCGACCATCAGCGTCTGCTCCGGGTCGACGCCCAGCAGACCGCAGGCGCGCAGGAAGATCCCCGGGTCCGGCTTGCGCCGGCCCACCTCGTAGGAGAGGACGAACGTGTCGACCAGCCCGGTCAGCTCCCACGCGTCGAACATCGGTCGCAGGTCGAAGCCGACGTTGCTGACCACCGCGGTCTTCACCCCGGCCGCCCGCAGCGCCGCCAGGGTGGGCCCGGCGTCCGGGTACGGCACCCAGCCGTCCGGGCTGAGGACCCGCTCGTAGAGGGCGTCGGCGAGGCCGTCGATACCGGCGTCCACGGTGCCGGCCAGCCCGGTGTACGCGGCCCGGTGCGCGTGTGGGTACAGGTCCCGGTCGGACCACACTTCGGCCAGCCGGGGCGGCACCCGGTGCGGCAGCGGCCCGCCGGCCCGCCCGGCGGTGAGCAGCCGGTCGGCGAGGACGGTGGCCCGCATCCGCTCCAGGGTCACCCCGCAGCTCGTGGCGGCGGCCGACACCCACTGCCGGGCGTCCTCCACCTGCGCCAGGGTGCCGTGGAAGTCGAACAGCACCGCCTCGATCCGGCGGCGCGGCTGCGGCGCGGGGTCGGCGGCGTGGTGGGCGCTGGGTTCGGGCGCATGGACATGATCCGGCACGTCGTGCACCCTACCGACCGCCCCGGACCGGCCTGCGCGTCGGCCTTGCCGGGTGCCCCGTCCGGAGACGCATTAATCTTGGTGGCATGTCGAGCCCCGCCGAGCGGTACGCCGCGGCGCGCCACCGGGCCGCGCAGGCCACCCTCTTCCCGGCCCTGGACGAGTTCGCCCTCGACCTCGGGTTCGACCTCGACGACTTCCAGCGGGAGGCGTGTCAGGCCCTGGAGCGGGGCAGCGGGGTGCTGGTGTGCGCCCCGACCGGGGCCGGCAAGACTGTGGTCGGCGAGTTCGCCGTACACCTGGCGTTGCGGGGCCGGCCCGGGAAGCCGGCGGCGGCCGACGGCGGGGAGACGCCCACCACCCGGCGCAAGTGCTTCTACACCACGCCGATCAAGGCCCTGTCGAACCAGAAGTACCACGACCTGGTCGACCGGTACGGCGTCGAGCAGGTGGGCCTGCTCACCGGCGACAACGCGATCAACGGGGACGCGCCGGTGGTGGTGATGACCACCGAGGTCCTGCGGAACATGCTCTACGCCGGCTCGACCACCCTGGCCGGCCTGGCGTACGTGGTGATGGACGAGGTGCACTACCTCGCCGACCGGTTCCGGGGCGGGGTCTGGGAAGAGGTGATCATCCACCTGCCCGACTCGGTGACCCTGGTGTCGTTGTCGGCGACCGTCTCCAACGCCGAGGAGTTCGCCGACTGGCTGGTCACCGTACGCGGGGAGACCGCCGTGGTGGTCAGCGAGCACCGGCCGGTGCCGTTGTGGCAGCACATGCTGGTCGGCAAGCGGATGTTCGACCTGTTCCACGACGCGGACGCGGCCCGCAAGCACGACGTGCACCCGGAGCTGCTCCGCTACACGCGGGACACGGTGCGCCGGCTCGACCTCGGCGAGGGGCGCGGCGCCGGGCCGGGGGCCGGTCGGCGCGGCCCGCGCTGGCGGGGCCCGCTGCGCCCGGACATCGTCGACCGGCTCGACCGGGAGGGCCTGCTCCCGGCGATCCTGTTCATCTTCAGCCGGGCCGGTTGCGCCGCCGCCGTGCAGCAGTGCCTGGCCGCCGGGCTCCGGCTGACCTCCCCGGAGGAACGCGCCGAGATCCGCCGGGTGGTGGAGTCCCGGGTCACCGCCATCCCCGGCGAGGACCTGACCGTGCTCGGCTACTGGGAGTGGCTCGACGGTCTGGAACGCGGGTTGGCCGCCCACCACGCGGGCATGCTGCCGGCGTTCAAGGAGGTCGTCGAGGAGCTGTTCGTCCGGGGTCTGGTCAAGGCGGTCTTCGCCACCGAGACCCTGGCGCTGGGCATCAACATGCCGGCCCGCTGCGTCGTGCTGGAACGCCTGGTCAAGTTCAACGGCGAGGCTCACGTCGACCTGACCCCGGGGGAGTACACCCAGCTCACCGGCCGGGCCGGCCGCCGGGGCATCGACGTCGAGGGGCACGCGGTGGTGGTCTGGTCGCCGGAGACCGACCCCCGGCACGTGGCCGGGCTGGCGTCCACCCGGACGTACCCGCTGAGGTCCAGCTTCCGGCCGTCGTACAACATGGCGGTCAACCTGGTCGGCAGCGTCGGCGCGGAGCCGGCCCGGGAGCTGCTGGAGTCGTCGTTCGCGCAGTTCCAGGCGGACCGGTCGGTGGTCGGCCTGGCCCGGCAGGTGCAGCGCAACACCGAGACCATCGACGCGTACGGCGCGGAGGCGGCCTGCCACCACGGCGACTTCGACGAGTACTTCGCGTTGCGGGTGGCGATCGGCGACCGGGAACGGGCCATCGCCCGGCAGGGGCAGACCCAGCGCAAGGCGGCGGCGGTCACCTCGCTGGAGCGGCTGCGGGTCGGTGACGTGATCCGGGTGCCCTCCGGGCGGCGGGCCGGGTTGGCGGTGGTGCTCGACCCGGCCACCGGCGGCTTCGGCGAGCCCCGTCCGCTGGTGCTGACCCAGGACCGTTGGGCCGGGCGGATCAGCCCCGGCGACTTCACCACCCCGGCCGAGGTGCTGGCCCGGATCCGGGTGCCGAAGCACTTCAACCACCGGTCGCCGGCCGCCCGGCGGGATCTCGCCGCGCAGGTCGCCGGCACCGGGCTGGACCGGCACGGTGGGCGGCGCGGTGGGCGTTCCCGGCAGGCGGCCGGCGAGGACCACATGCTCAGCCAGCTCCGCTCGGAGCTGCGTCGGCACCCCTGCCACGCCTGCCCGGAGCGGGAGGAGCACGCCCGCTGGGCGGAGCGCCGCCGCCGGCTGGAACGCGACACCGACGAGTTGCGGCAGCGGGTGGCCGGCCGGACCGGATCGCTGGCCCGTACCTTCGACCGGATCGTGGCGTTGCTGACCGCGCGGGGTTACCTGGGCGCCGACGGCGCGGTCACCGACGCGGGGCGGATGCTGGCCCGGATCTGGACCGAGGCGGACCTGCTCGTCGCCGAGTGTCTGCGCCGGGGGGTGTGGGACGGGCTGTCCCCGGCCGAGCTGGCCGCCGCCGTGTCGGTGGTGGTCTTCGAGGCCCGCCGTGACCTCGACGAGCGCGCCTCGGTGCCGCGTGGCGGGGTCTCCGACGCGGTCGACGCGACGTTGCAGTTGTGGAGCGGCATCGAGTCGGACGAGGCGGCCCGCGGGCTGGCCGTCACCCGGGAGCCGGATCTCGGTTTCGCCTGGCCGATCTACCGGTGGGCGCGCGGCGAGGCCCTGGCGAAGGTGCTGGCCAGCGGGCAGCAGCTCGACGGGGAGATGCCGGCCGGTGACTTCGTCCGCTGGGCGCGGCAGGTGGTCGACCTGCTCGGGCAGCTCGCCGACTCCGGCGGCGCGTCGGCCGAGCTGCGGTCCACCGCCCGGCAGGCCATCGCCGCCGTCAACCGGGGCGTGCTCGCGTACCACGCCACCGTCTGACCCACCGGCCCCCTTCCGGAGGTAACGCTCAGTAGTGACCGGGCGGCTGTCGGCGCGTCGCACGGTCACCGGGACGGCACGCGGCGGATTGCCGCTGGGGCGCTGTTGTGCCTGGTGACGGCGTCACAGATCATTGCTGCGGCGTGTCTCTCACGCCGGAGGATCTTCTGGGGGGATCGCCGCTGTGGCAGACATCAATCACATCGAGTACGGATGGATCACACCCGCGTTGGGGTACGGCCTCTCCGTGCTCGGCTCCTTCCTGGGGCTGGTGAGCGCCGGGCGCATCCGCACCGCCGCGACCACCGGTCAGCGCCTCTGGTGGGGAGCGCTGGCCGCCTGGGCGATCGGCGGCACCGCCATCTGGACCATGCACTTCATGGCGATGCTGGGGTTCGCCGTCGAGGGCGCCCAGATCCGCTACGACGTCCCGCTGACCATCGCCAGCGCGGTCATCGCCGTGGTCGCGGTCGGCATCGGCCTGGTCGTCGTCGGCACCGGGCGGGTCTCCGTGCCCCGGATCCTGGCCGGTGGCCTGTTCACCGGGGCCGGCGTCGCGGCGATGCACTACACCGGCATGGCCGCGATGAAGCTGCGCGGCGACCTGGGCTACGACCCGACCCGGGTCGCGCTGTCGGTGGTGATCGCGTTGGTGGCCGCCACCGCGGCGCTCTGGCTGGCGGTGACCGTACGCCGGACGGCGGCGTTGATCGGTTCGGCGCTGGTGATGGGCGTCGCCGTCAGCGGGATGCACTTCACCGGGATGAGCGCGCTCTCCGTGCACCTGCACCCGGAGCGGTCCGGGGTGACCGGCGCCGAGGTGAGCACCCTGCTGGTGCCGATCGTGCTCGCCGTGATCTTCGTGGTGGTCGGGCTGGTGTACGCGCTCCTCGCCGCGCCCACCGAGGAGGATCGGGCCGGCGTGGCGTACCTGGACTCCCGGTGGACGCCGGCGCCGGTCGCCGACGACCCGGCGTCCGCGCCGGCGGACCCGGTCGGCCTTCGGGCGCGTTCGACGCTCGGCCAGCCCGGCGTCCCGTTTCCCCGCCGCCGGGACGACGTCCGCCGCTGACCGGTCAGGGCCGGCGGGCTCGTGGGGTTCGGCCGGTTCGTCAGGCCCGGCGGGCTCGTGGGGGTTCGGCCGGTTCGTCAGGCCCGGTCGGCGAGGGCGTCGACGAGACGGCGGACCGGGCTGGCCAGGTTCCACTTCTCGGCCAGGGCCAGCAGGGCGTCCGGGTCGGCCGGGGCGGTCGGCAGGTCGGTGCCGAGCGCGGGGAGCGGCACGTCCCGGGCCACCCGCACCACGGTCGGCGCGACGGCCAGGTAATCCCGGGCGGCGTCGAGCTTCGTCCGCAGGCCGGGAGCGAACCCTGACCTGTCGTCGTCGAGCGCGGTGAGGATGCCGGCGAGGCTGCCGTACCGCTCGATCAGCCGGGCGGCGGTCTTCTCGCCGACCCCGGGCACGCCGGGCAGCCCGTCGCTGGGGTCGCCACGCAGCGCCGCGAAGTCCGCGTACCGGTCGGCCGGCACCCCGTACCGGGCGCGGACCGCCGCGTCGTCGCAGTCGTCGAGTTTCGCCACGCCCTTGCCGACGTAGAGCAGCCGTACCGGACGGCTGTCGTCGACGAGCTGGAACAGGTCCCGGTCGCCGGAGACCACCTCCACCGGGGCGGGCTGGGTGGTGGCGAGGGTGCCGAGCACGTCGTCCGCCTCGTAGCCGGCGGCGCCGACCGCCGGGACGCCGATCGCGGCCAGCGCGTCCAGGATCACCGGCACCTGGGGGCTCAGCGTGTCCGGCACCACCTCGCCGCCCTCCGGGGCCACCCGGTGCGCCTTGTACGACGGCAGCAGCGCGACCCGCCAGTCCGGCCGCCAGTCGTGGTCGAACGCGCACACCATCCGGTCCGGCCGGCGGGTGCGGACCAGTGTGGCGAGCATGTCGAGGAAACCTCGCACCGCGTTGACCGGGCTGCCGTCGGGCGCCTTCGCGGCGGACTCGGGGATGCCGAAGTAGGCCCGGAAGTAGAGGCTGGGGGCGTCGATCAGCAGGAGAGGTCGCGATGCCACGGGGACAGCCTGGCACAGCGACGCCGAGCCCGGGCAGCCGGCACGCCCGCTCGGCGCGGCCGCTCCGCAACGGCCGGACCGGCGCGGCCTGGTGCGGCGCCCTGCGTGGTCTGGCTGCGCCCAGCGCGGCGCGGCCCAGCGCGGCGCGGGCGTGGTTCGGTGCGATGTGGATGCGGCCTGGTGCGGGACCGTGGTGGGGCGTGGCGTGAGGCGGCGTGGGGGAGTGGTTGGCGTGCGCTGTGGAGCTGCCCCGGATATGGGGCAGCTCCACAGCGCGCGCCGGGGAGTTGCAGCGTCGACCGCACCGATCCGGGGCCGGTGGGCTGGCGAACTCCCGGCGCGCCGGGCTTTGGACGCCGGCGCGGCATGCCGGGGGGCTGCGCTGCGCCCTGGCGGACGTCGTGCCCAGCGGCGCGCGCCGTGGACCTGGCGGCGTGCGTGCACAGCGGCGCGCGTCGGGGGTCGGGCGCGGTGCCGGCGGGCGGCTGGGAACACCGTTCCGGACCGCGGCGAGATCGAAGCCACTCAGCGCCGGACGTGCGTCGGGCGGTCAGTGCGCGGCGCTGGCCACCGGGACCGGGTCCAGCGCGGCCAACCGGGCCGGCCGGACGACCACCAGCAGCACCACCACCGCGCAGACCATGCCACCGGCCACCACCAGCGCCATCGCCAGCGCCCCGGTGCCGAGCACCCCGACCAGCGGCGCGGCGAGCGCGCCCACGCCGAACTGCACCGCGCCCAGCAGCGCGGACGCGGTGCCGGCCGCCTCACCGTGCCGGGACAGCGCCAACGCGGGCGCGTTCGGCATCGCCAGCCCGGCCGCGGCCAGCACGACCCACAGGGCAGCCAGCAGGGCGGGCAGCCCACCGAACCCGGTGGCGGCGAAGAGCAGCAGCACCGCCGCGGCGACCGTGCCGCCGGCCAGCGCGGTGACCAGGATCCGCTGCGGCGAGTACCGGCGCAGCAGCCGGACGTTCAACTGGGTGGCGACGATCAGGCCGACCGCCCCGGCCCCGAACGCCAACCCGAACTCCTGCTCGTTCAGCCCGTACTGCCCCTGCATGACGAACGACGAGCCGGCCACGTACGCGAACAGCGCGGCCATGGCGAGGCCGGCGACCAGGATCAGACCGACGAAGGTGCGGTCCCGCAGCAGCGCGCCGTACGTGCGCAGGGTGGCGGTCAGCTCGGCGCTGCGGCGCAACGCGGGCGGCAGGGTCTCCGGCAGCCCCAGCGCCGCGACGACGAACAGCACGACCCCGAACACCGCGAGCACGACGAAGACCCCCCGCCAGTTCGTCCAGCCCAGCACCCCGCTGCCCAGCGTCGGCGCGAGGATCGGCGCGACGCCCATCACCAGGATCAGCCGGGACAGCAGGGTGGCGAACGCCGACCCGCTGAACAGGTCCCGGATCACCGCCATGGCGACGACCGCCGCGGCGGCGGTGCCGAGCCCCTGGAGGACCCGCAGCACGCCGAGCACCTCGATGTTCGGCGCGACGACACAGCACACCGAGGCCAGCACGTGCAACGCCACGCCGGCCAGCAACGGCCGGCGGCGGCCGAAGGCGTCGGAGAGCGGGCCGATCAGCAACTGACCGATCGCCAGCCCGGCCAGCGTGCCGGTCAGGGTGAGCTGCGCCTGGGCCGAGGTGATCCGCAGGTCGTCCATGATGGCCGGCAGCGCGGGAAGGTACATGTCGATCGTCAACGGCCCGATCGCGATGAGCGAGCCGAGCACCAGGACGAGGCGGAGCCGCTGCCCCCGGTCCATCAGGTCGCCGGGGGAGGAGGCCGGCGCCGGCGGAAGCGCGGTTTTCGCGTCGACGCTCATCGGGCACCGTGCCTCTGATCTTGTGAGCTCATACCTGCGACCAAAGACCGCTGGCCGCCTGGCATTCCCGCCTGCCGGCGGAGGTGTGCAGGGTCACTTTTCCACGTCGCCGCCCGCCCGGGGCCGCGACCGGTGCCGCGCAGCGCCCGGTGTCAGCGTGCCGCGCACTGGTAGCGGAAGATGGCGCGTCCCTGGGTGGGGGTCGGCTCGGTGATGTTGACCACCGCGGTCTCCGTCGTCGCGCCCACCCCGCTGAACGCCCACTTGAGATGCAGGGTGGCCGTGCGCTGGCCCCGGGCCACCCGCTCGGTCAGCAGGCCGCCCGGCTCCGCGTCGCTGCGCAACCACTGGTAGCGGATGGCGCCGGCCCGGCCGTTGGTCTCCACGGTCGCGACGACGTCCACCGTGACGTCGCAGCGGTCACCGGGCGGCTCGGGCACGGCCACCCGCACCGAGTGGATCTCCAACGGGCTCATCCGTTGCCAGAGGTGCAGCCCGACCGCGACCAGCAGGGCGAGGGTCAGCAGCGTCGACAGCACCGAGCCGGCCAGTCGCCACCGGGAGCGACGGGGCCCGGCAGGTGGCGACGCCGCGGGCCAGACCGGTGCCGCTGGCGTCGCCGGCGGCACCCCGGGACCGAAGCGCACCTCACCGCTCCGGGTGGGTGACCGCCCGACGGTGACCGGACGGCCCCGTCCGGCCGGTTCGTGACCGGCCGTGTCCGGGAAGGGACCGGTCGGTTCCTGGGCGGTCGGGAAGGGACCGGTCGGTTCGTGGGCGGTCGGGAAGACGCTGGTCCGTTCCTGGGCGGTGATCGGCTGGTACCGCCCGGTCGGCCCGGGATACGCGGTGGGCGCGGCGGTGACCTGCGGGTCCGGCTCTGCCGGAGCCCGACCCGGTCCGCTGTGCGGCGGACCGTCCGGCTCCAGCGCCGTCGACATGCTGGTGGACCGGAACGGATCGGTGGGAATCGACATCGACATGGCCGTGGTCGGCGTGTCGCTCGGGAGCACCGTCGTCGGCTCCTCGGCGACCCGGTGGGTCACCTCGGTCGATGCCAGCACGGCGACCGTGGGGGCGTCCGGGCGCGCCACCGGCCGCTGACCCGCCGTCACGGCGGCGACCAGCGTCGTCTGCGCGCCGGCCCCGACCGGCAGCGGGCCGTCCCGCAACTCCCGCACCGCCCCGGCCAGGTCGTGCTCCCCCCGGGCGGCGCAGCGCAACAGCAGGTCGGACCCGGGTTCCTTCCCGCACCACCGGGCGACCAGCCAGCGGAGCAGCTCCGCCCACGCCCGCCGGTCCACCGCCGGGTCGGCGGGCACGTGGCGCAGTCCGGGTAGCAGACCGGTCTCGGTGAGCGTCACCGCGCCAATCCCACTGACCGTGACGGTCCGGCCGTGCACCGCGCCGTGGCCGATGCCGACGGTGTGCAGGGCGGAGAGCGTCCGGGCGATCTCCGCCGCGATCGTCGCCACCGCGCCCGCGTCGAGGCCGGCGCCGTCCGCCTCGGCCAGCGCGGACAGCGTCGGCCCGGGAACCCGGTCGGCGACCAGCCACAGCGCCCCGTTGTGCCGGATCGGCGCGCCGGTGGTCAGCAGTCCGCCGTGGCGCAGCGCGCCGACCGCTTCGGTCGTCGCGGTCAGCCGCCGGGCCAGGTCCGGATCGGTCGAGGCGATGCGGAGGGCGAGCTGCTCCACGCCGTCCGGCGTCGACGCCCGCCACCAGATGCCGCAGACGCCCGGGTGGGCCTGGGCCAGGATGCGCGCTCCGGTGGGCAGGGTCGGCTGGGTCATCGGGTACGTCCTTCCGGGGGCGTCGGGGGTCCGCACGACCGGCGGGCGGCCAGCCGTGCCGGCCGGGTGGGCGGCCATCGGCGGTCAGCCCGGCGTGCAGGACGACTGGAGGGTCACGGACACCCGACGGCCGGCGCCGGTGTTGCCGGCGGCGTCGGTGGCGGTGACGTCGACCGGGATCGTGGTGTCCCTGCGGGGCGTGCCCAGCGGCCCCAGCGTGCCCCGGAAGACGTCACCCTTGAGCCGGACCATCGACACCGTGGCGGTCGCCCCGCCGAGCGTGTAGCGGAAGCTCACCCGTAGCTCGCCGGCCGTCGTCAGGTCGTCGGTCACCGAGGCGGTGACCGTGCTGGCGGTGGGGCCGTACGGGCAGCCCTTCGGGTCCAGGGTGGTCGGATCGGCGGAGACCCCGCCGACGGTGGGCGGGCTGCGGTCGGGCGGCGGCGATGGGGTCGTGCTCACCAGCGGGCTCGGCGTCGGGGGCCGGCTGGGCGTGGCCGACGGGGTACGGCGGACCGTCGGAGCGACGGCCGGGACGGTCGTCGGTGGGGCGGTCGTCGACGGCGTGGGCGTCGGGGCGGGCGTCAGCGCGTCCGCGGTGGGCGTCGGCGGCGACGTCGGGTCCAACGGATCACCGGCCGGGTCGGCGGCGGCCGGAGTCGTCGGGTCGGTGGCGACGGCCAGCTCGACCGGCGTCTCGTCCCGGGCGGCGTAGCTGTAGCTCACGCCCCCGGTGGCCAGCAGCACCGCGATGCTCCCGGCGACCAGGGTCCTGCGTCCCCAGCCCCGACGCCGGCCGCTCCCGCCGTCGACGGTGTCGGCGTCGAGGGCGCCGGTGGCCAGGGTGGTGGTGGCCAGGGTGGTGGTGGCGACGGCCGTGCCCCCGTGGCCGGCATCGTGCGACGGGAAGAGCAGGGCCAGCAGGAGCGCCCGCTCGGCTAGGCGGCTGCGGCCACGCTCCTCCCACTGCGGCCCGTACGCTGCGACAGCCACCGCCTCCAGCCGGTGAAGGAACGAGGCGGCCGGCTGTGGGCGTTCCTCCGGCTGCTTGGCCAGCCCGTGCCGCAGCAGGTCGTGCACGGCCTCCGGGGTCGGCTCGGTGGGGATCGGCGCGTGCGCGTGCTGGTCGCGAAGATCCAGCAACCCTGGACCGGTGAACGGGGCCTGGCCGGTCAGGCACTCGTAGAAGACCGCCGTCGCCGCGTAGATGTCCGACGCCGGGGTGGCCGCCGCGCCGCGCCACTGCTCCGGGGCCATGTAGCGGGGCGTGCCGGTGACCGAGGCGCCCGCCGCACGGCCGATCGGCATGGCGATGCCGAAGTCCGCGAGCTTGCTCTCGCCGGCCCCAGTGACCAGCACGTTCTCCGGCTTGTAGTCGCGGTGGACCACGCCTCGGACGTGCGCGGCGTGCAGGCCGAGCAGCGAGCCCTTGAGCACGTACAGTGCCGACTCCGGGCCGGTAGGGCCGTTCGCGCGCAGCATCTGGCGCAACGACACCCCGTCGACCAGCTCCATCACGATGGCCGCGCCCCGCGCGGACTCCACGTACTCGTAGAGACGGGCGACGAACGGGTCGTCGATCGAGGCGAGCAGTTCGGCCTCGGCGCGGAACGCAGCCCGGAAGGACGGGTCGTCGCCGACCGTGCCGACCAGGTACTTGATCGCGGTCGGCGTGCCGGTGGCGTCGTGGGTGGCCAGGACGACCCGGCCGGACGCCCCGGACCCGAGCTCCCGAAGGTGCGTGTAACCGGAGATCTGCCAGTTGTGGGCGTTCACCGTGCCGCCTCCCGCGAGCCACCGCGTCCAAACGGGATGTGTCGGAAGCCGTCGACGCCGGCAGCGTCCGGCGGACGCCGGAACCGGAACGGCGACGGCGACGGCGACGAGCCTACGGGGCGCTGGTCCGGCGTCGGTACAGCCGATACGTCAGCGTGGGGCAGCGGGTCGGGCAGCAGCACGACGTCAGAGGTAACAGATCACGGCAACCCCGGGGTCGGCCGGTCACCCCGGTCGCCGGGGCCAGTCCGCCGGGATGCGTTCCAGCACCCCGCCGGCGAACACGTCCCGCAGGCCCAGCGGCTTGAGGTGCACGTACCCGATGTGGCAGTCACAGATCGCGTTGGGGCAGGCCCGGGGGGTCAGGGCGGCACGCCACGAGCCGTCGTAGAGGTTGCCGATCGGCTCGGCGACGAAGTGGCAGCGGCGTACCGTGCCGTCGCCGCGCACCGACACCGCCGTCTCCCCGGCGTGGCAGGGACGGCCGAGCGACAGGTGCGGGCGGACGCTGTAGCCGAACAGCGGGTCCAGCGCCGTCCAGGCGGCCTCCTGCGCCGCGTCGTAGCGGTGCCCGTCGGCGGCGTTGACCCACAGGTAGACCTCGGCCGGCAGGGCGGCGCGCAGCGCCCGCGCCTCGGCCAGGTGCTCCGGCAGCCCGACCACCCCGACCGAGAAGCGCACGCCCAGCTCACGCAGCTCGGCGCAGCGGGCCAGGAAGCGTTCCCGGGTCACCTGCCCCGGGTGGTAGGTGGTCCACAGCGCCACCGTGTCCCGGTCGGCGTCGGCCAGCCAGCCCGGCCGGGCGGCCAGGTTCGTCTGGATCGCCACCCGGTCGACGTGCGGCAGGTGGGACAGTCGCACCATCGCCGTCCGGTACCAGCTCCGGGTGAGCCCCTCGCCCCACGGCGTGAACAGCACCGACAGCCGTACGTCGGTGGTGTCGCCGACCCAGCCGGCGAAGCGGTCCAGGGCGGCCCGGTCGGCGCGCAGCAGCTCCGGCGGGTCGCGCCGCTTGGCGAACGGACAGTACGGGCAGTCGTAGTTGCAGCTCGCCAACGGGCCCCGGTAAAGGATCGACAGGCTCATCGCGGCGTGTGCTCCGCCATCGCCCGGCGCACCGGCGCGGAGACCAGCCACGGCCCGACCAGGTCGGAGCGGGCCAGCCCGGCGGCGGTGAGCCGGGCGCCGTCGGCGGTGGCCCAGCCGCGCCGGGTCAGCTCCGCCAGCTCGGGGAAGTCGTCGGTGTGCGCGGCGCCGAACCGCTGCCGGTATGCGGCCGGGTCGAGGCCGTCGACCCGCAGCAGCGACTGGATGAGCCAGCGGCGGCGCTGCTCGGCGTCGTCGAGGACGATGCCCACCTCGGCGTGGTCGAAGTCGCCCGCCGGGCGGGCCGAATAGTCGTCGAGCACCGCGCGGACCTCGGTGACGCCGACCGCGTAGTCGAAGGAGTAGTGCAGCGCCGAGGTGTACGACCGGGCCCCGCAGCCCAACCCCACCATGCCGTCGTCCTGGCAGCAGTAGTCCGGGCCGGCGGGGGTGGCCACGTCGGCGCGGCGGAACTGCCGCATCGACTCCTGTCGGTAGCCGGCCGCGTCGAGCACCTGCGTCGCCTCGGTGTAGCGGGCCAGCCGCTCGGCGTCCCAGTCCGCGCGGGTGCGCGCCCGCCGGCCCAGCCCGGTCAGCGGCCGGACGTACAGCGGGTAGAGGTAGAGCTCCTCCGGCCGCCAGGCCAGCGCGGCCTCCAGGCTGGCCAGCCAGGACGCGGCGGTCTGCCCGTCGATGCCGTAGATGAGGTCGACGTTGAGCACCGGGACGCCGGCCGCCCGGATCGCTCCCAGCGCCCGTTCGACCTCGTCGCGGCGCTGCGGGCGGCCGGCGGCGCGGGCCTCGGCGTCCAGGAAGCTCTGCACCCCGATGCTGACCCGGGTGACGCCGCGTTCGGCGAGCACGGCCAGCCGGTCCGGGGTCGCGGTTGCCGGCGACGTCTCCACCGAGACGGGCAGCCCGGCCAGCGGGCCGCCGGCGGTCTCCTCGGCGATGTCGAACAGCTCGACCAGCTCGCCGGCCTCCAGGTAGGTGGGGGTGCCGCCGCCGAACGCGGCCCGGACGAACCGGGTGTCCCCGCCGAGCGCCGCCCGGACCCGTTCGGCCTGCCGGCGCAGTTGTCGCAGGTACGCCCCGACCTGTTGGGCGGGCGGGTTCGCCCGGGTGAACAGGTTGCAGAAACCGCAGCGCATCTCGCAGAACGGCACGTGCAGGTAGAGGAAGAGCGCGTCGCGGGCCTGCCCGGCCCAGACGTCGCGCAGCGCCGGTCGGGGCCGCAGCGGCCGGTACGCCGTCTTGTGCGGGTACGCGTAGAGGTAGCCCTGGTAGGGCGAGCCGTCGAGGGTCACGAGTCTCCCGGGTCGAGGGTGAAGTGGGCGTACGGCACCGTCCAGACCACCTCGTGGGCGAACCGGTGGCCGGTGTGGCCGTCCTCGCCGTAGGCGGTGCCGTGGTCCGCGCACACGATCACGAACACCGGCCGGGACCGGCCGGTGACCAGCGTGACGAGCCGGTCCACCCGGGCGTCGACGTGCTCCAGGGCAGCGGCGTGACTGGCCCGGGTGTCCTCGGTGGCGCCCGGCAGGTAGTGGTGGTTCGGTTGGTGCAGCGCGGCGACGTTGAGGAAGGTGAACAGCGGCCGGCCGGCCGGCAGCCGGTCGACGACCTCGGCCAGCCGGTCGAGTTGGGCGTCCAGGCAGCCCGGCGCGGTGACCCCGAAGGCGGGCTCCCAGTGCGCCTCGGCGAACAGGCCGGGCAGCACCGCGCCGAGCGGGCTGCGCCGGTTGAAGAACCCCACCCCACCGAGACAGAGCGTGTGGTAGCCCTCGGCGCGCAGCGCGGTGGGCAGGTCCGGCGCGTCGAAGACCCAGGTGTCCGCCCCGGCGGACTCGCTGCCCGGGAACCGGGCGGCGAACAGCCGCGGATGCGGCCCCGGACCGGTCGGGGTGGGCAGGAACCCGGCGAAGAACGCGTGGTGGGCGGCGTAGGTGAAGCTGGCCGGGGTGTGCCGCCGCTCCCACCGGCCGTCCGGCAGCAGCCGGGCCAGCGCCGGGGTGCGCCCGGCGCTGGCCAGCTCGTCG
The DNA here is from genome assembly GCF_027497255.1 of Micromonospora sp. WMMD882. NCBI lineage: Bacteria > Bacillati > Actinomycetota > Actinomycetes > Micromonosporales > Micromonosporaceae > Micromonospora > Micromonospora sp. WMMD882. Next base: position 1,797,923 of record NZ_CP114903.1, on the reverse strand, counting down.
GCCACGTCGAAGCGGAGCGTGTCCAGGGTGACCAGCAGCAGGTCGTGCGAGCCGATCAGGTCACGCATGCCGCCTCCCGGGTCGCCCCGACCGCCGGCCGCCAGCCGGCGAGGATCACGTGCGCCTGCGCGGCGTAGCTGTCCCGGCCGTCCTCGTCGAGCACCCCGGGCAGCAGGTCACCGAAGGCGTTGGCCTCGGCCACCGCGTGCCGCGTCCAGCCGGGCAGGAACATCAGGTCCACCGCCACGTGCAGGGTGCCCGGGAAGCAGGCCGCCACCCGTTCGCAGGTGGCCATGGCCGCCGCCCAGCCGGTCGGGCCGACCGCCGCGCGCGCCGCCGCCAGGTCGCCCCGGGCGTTACCCAGGTGCAGGTTGGTGATCGGCACCCGGGCGGCCCGGACCACCGCGTGGGTCGGCCGCCCGGCCACCACCACGACCCGTACGTCCACCACCCGGTCGGCGAGGCCCGCCTTCGGCAGCCACCGCTCCACGTGCAGCCCGTCCGGGGCGAGCCGGTCGACGATGGCGGCGACCTCCGTCTCGGTGGTGTACCGGCGGACCCGCAGCGAGTTGAACAGCCGCCCGCCGTCGCGTTCCACCGAGGTGGTGGCGACGACCCGGGAGCCGTGCGTCGCCAGGGCGAGCACCCCGGAGGCAGAGGAGCCGTGCGCCGGTTTGACGAACACCCGCGTCCACCCGGCCCGGCGCATCGCCGCCCGCAGCCCGGCGTACCCGGTGACGCCGGGCAGCGCCGCCGGCACCGGCACGCCGGCCGCCGCCAGCAGCGCGTGGCAGCGGCGCTTGTCGCACAGGGTGGCGACGTCGGCGGGCTGGTTGAGCAGGGTCGCCCCGCCGGAGGCGAGCCGCGTCAGCGCCCGGCGCAGCCCGGCGTGCCCGGCGGCCAGACCGACGATCTCGCCGTGCCGCGCCGGCTCGTGGGCGCCCCGCAGCAGCCGGTCGACCTCGGCGTCCTCGCCGGGGGAGTCGATCCGCACCAGCGTCCCGGCCGGCGGCGCGGCGGCCCCGGTGAGCACGTCGCGCCAGGGCAGCACGGTCGGCGTGGCCAGCCCGGCGGCGACCGCCGCCGCGGTGAAGAAGCGGACCCGGCGGTGGCCCGGGTTGCCCACCACCGTCAGCTCCACCACGCCCGCCCCACTGTCGCGCCACCGCCCATCGCCGGCTACTCCCCGACCATCGTGTAGCGGTAGACCCGGCCGTCGTACTCCTCGGCCTTGCGCGCGTCGTCGACGTCCACGTCGACCCCGGCGAGCCGCGCGACCAGCCGACCGGCCAGCTCCTCGGAGAGGAAGTGGTGGCGCAGGTCGAGACGGCGCAGGTGGGTCAGCGGCTGCCCGGCGAGCAGCGCCTCGCCGCCGACGTCGGTGAGGGTGCCCATGGACAGGTCGAGCGCCGTCAGGCGCGGCACGACCCCGGCGGTGGCGACGGCGGCGGCCACCTCGTCGGCCAGGTCGGTGTTGCAGAGTCCGAGCGTGCGCAGGGCGGGGAGCCGATCGCCGCCCAGCACCGGCGCGAGGTCGGCGACGGTGGCGTCCCGGCCGTAGTCGTCGACGCCGAGCCACAGCTCCAGGTGGGTCAGGGCGGGCAGGTCCGACTCACCGACCGCCCGGACCACGGCGGCGGGCAGGCCACCGGACTCGAACGCCAGCTCCCGCAGCGCCGGGTGCCGCGTCGGGCGCAGCGTCAGACCGTCCGCGCCGCGCACCCGCAGCACCTCCAACGCCGGGTACGCCGTCAGCAGCCCGCTGACGTCGCCGTGCCGGATCCAGGAGATCTCGCACTCCTCGAAGGTCATCTCGCCGAGGAAGAGCGCGCGCAGGCCGGTCAGCCGGGGCGCGAGCGAGACCAGCAGGTCGACCGGGGCCGGGTTCTCGTACGGGCTGCCCCACTGGCCGACGACGAGCGCCCGGATCGACCCGGCGGGCACCGCCGCCAGCAGCGCCTCCAGCGTCTCGGTCAGCTCCTGCGGCGACGAGTCGTAGTCGGCGGCCTCGACCCGCCAGGCCACCGCCGACGGGTCGGCCGGCAGCGCCAGGTCGGGCGCGAACCGCACGACCGGCAGGCCGTCGAACGTCGTCACATGGGAGTTGATGGTCACGCGAGCCTCCGCCCTCGGGATCTACGGCGACGGCACCGTAGCAGCGGCCGCCGACATCGCCGCCCGCCCGACCGCCCACGCCGGCGCCGGGGGCGGTGGGGATGACGCCACGCGCCGTCACCGATCACGGACCCTGCTCGGCGGTCCGCGCGACAGCTCGTATCCTTTCCGCGACAGCACTGTTCCGGAAAGGAGTCGGCGTGAGCAACGGGGTCGAGACGCGCGAGTTCCAGGCGGAGGCGCGTCAACTGCTCCAGTTGATGGTCCACTCGATCTACTCGAACAAGGACGTCTTCCTGCGCGAGCTCGTGTCGAACGCGTCCGACGCGCTGGACAAGCTCCGGCTGGAGTCGATGGTCGACAAGGATCTCGACGTCGACACCTCCGACCTGCACATCGAGATCGAGGTCGACAAGGAGAAGCGGACGCTGACCGTCCGCGACAACGGCATCGGCATGTCCCGGGACGACGTGGTCGCCCTGATCGGCACGATCGCCAAGTCCGGCACCGCCGAGCTGCTGCGCAAGCTGAAGGAGTCCCAGGACGCCAACGCCTCCCAGGAGCTGATCGGGCAGTTCGGCGTTGGTTTCTACGCCACCTTCATGGTGGCCGACCGGGTGGAGCTGGTGACCCGCCGGGCCGGGCAGACCGGCGGCACCCGGTGGGAGTCCACCGGCGAGGGCACCTACACCGTCGAGGACGTCGAGGACACCCCGCAGGGCACCTCGGTCACCGTGCACCTCAAGCCGGAGGACAGCGAGGACAACCTCTTCGACTACACCGCCGAGTGGAAGCTCCGGGAGATCGTCAAGCGGTACTCCGACTTCATCGCCTGGCCCATCCGGATGACGACGGAGCGCACCGACGAGGAGGGGAAGACGACTGTCGACGTCCAGACCCTCAACTCGATGAAGGCGCTGTGGGCCCGACCGCGCAGCGAGGTCGACGACGCCGAGTACCACGAGTTCTACAAGCACCTCAGCCACGACTGGGTGGACCCGCTGGAGACCATCCACATGCGGGGCGAGGGCGCCTTCGAGTACGAGGCGCTGCTGTTCATCCCGTCCCACGCGCCGTACGACCTGTTCATGCGGGAGGGCAAGCGCGGCGTCCAGCTCTACGTCAAGCGCGTCTTCATCATGGACGACTGCGAAGCGCTGATGCCGGACTACCTGCGCTTCGTCAAGGGCGTGGTGGACGCCCACGATCTGTCGCTGAACATCTCCCGGGAGATCCTCCAGCAGGACCGGCAGATCCGGGTGGTGCGTCGCCGGCTGGTCAAGAAGGTCCTCGCCACCGTCCGGACCATGCTCACCGAGCAGCCCGAGCGCTACCGCACGTTCTGGACCGAGTTCGGCCGGGCGGTCAAGGAAGGGCTGATCGACGACACGGAGAACCGGGACACCCTCCTGGAGGTCACCTCCGTGGCCTCGACGCACCACGAGACCGAGCTGACCACCCTGGCCGGCTACGTCGAGCGGATGAAGGACGGCCAGTCCGACATCTACTACCTGACCGGCGAGTCCCGCACCATGATCGAGAATTCGCCGCACATGGAGGCGTTCCGCGCCAAGGGCTACGAGGTGCTGATCCTCACCGACCCGGTGGACGAGGTGTGGGTCGAGCGGGTCGGTGAGTTCGACGGCCGACCGCTGCGCTCGATCGCCAAGGGCCAGGTCGACCTGGACTCCGAGGAGGAGCGCAAGAGCGCCGAGCCGGAGCGTGAGCAGCAGCGCAAGGACTTCGCCCCGCTGCTGACCTGGCTGGGCGAGCAGCTCGCCGAGGAGGTGAAGGAGGTCCGGCTCTCCGCCCGCCTGACCACCTCCCCGGCCTGCATCGTCGGTGACGCGCACGACCTGACCCCCACGCTGGAGAAGATGTACCGGGCGATGGGGCAGGAGGTCCCGCCGGTCAAGCGGATCCTCGAGCTCAACCCGACGCATCCGCTGGTCACCGGGCTGCGCAAGGCCCACGAGCAGGGCGTCGACACCGAGGGCCTGACCGAGACCGCCGAGCTGCTGCACGGCATGGCGCTGCTCGCCGAGGGCGGCGAACTGGCCGACCCGTCCCGGTTCACCCGGATCCTCGCCGACCGGCTCGCCCGTACGCTGTGACCGTCGGGCCGGGGGTGGGGCCGCGTTCCCGCCCCCGGCTCCACACGGTCGACGGACGCCGCTGGTGGACCTGCCCGCCTGAGCCAGGGGTCAGCGCGGCGCGATCATGGCGGCGTAGTCGGCGACGGTGAGCGGCCCGGTGGACAGCGACCCGTCCGCCCGGGGCACGCCGAGCCGCTCGCCCTTCTGCCGGAAGGTCACCCGGTCCACGTCCGGCCGGCTGGTCAGGGTGCAGACGATCTGCCCGAAGGCGAGCACCTCGTCGTTGCGGCCGGTGCCGGCCAGCCGCTCACCCACGTCGACGGTCGCCTCACCCCGGGTCACCCGGACGTTGGTGACCACGTTCACCCCGGTCAGGGTGCTGGTCAGGCCGGCGTCCCGCTCGGGCCCGACCGGCCCGTCGAGGAGCAACCCGATCTGTTCGCGAGGCGTCTGCGGCGTACGGACCCGGCGGTCGACCAGCACCAGCCTGTCGTCGCGTACGTAGCAGAGCCGTTCGGTCCGGGCGCCGGCCTCGGTCACCGCCGGCCCGGGGGAGCTCAACCCGGGGAACGGTCCCAACGGCGGGGTCACCTCCCGGGGCTCCGGTTCCCCGGAGACCCCGCACCCGGTCAGGGTCAGCAGCGCGGCCAGCCCGACCAGCGTCACCCGCCGCCGGACCGGGCCCGGCCGACCGGTCAACACCGGGGCCCCCGCAGCTCGACCCGGAACCGGGCGCCGCCGCCGGGCCGGTCGTCGACGACGACCCGTCCGCCGTGCGCGGCGGCGTGCTGCGCCACCAGCGCCAGGCCCAGACCGGTGCCGTCGCTGCCGCCCCGGGCGTTGGCCCCACGCCCCCGGACGAACCGGTCGAAGATCACTTCCCGGTCCTGCGGGTCGATGCCCGGCCCCTCGTCGTCGACCTCCACCCGGTAGCCGTCGTCGCCGGCGGCCAGCCGGACGGCGCACGGGCCGCCGCCGTGCCGGACGGCGTTGTCCAACAGGTTGCCCAGGAGCTGCTCGACCCGTCGCCGGTCGACCAGCCAGGTGCCCGGGCCGGTGGCCTGGACCAGTTCCTCCGGCAGCCCGCGTCCCCGGCACACCTGTCGGGCCAGCTCGGCGACGGCCACCGGCGCCCGGTCGGCCGGCTGGTCGCTGCGGGCCAGCTCCAGCAGGTCGTTGACGAGGGCCTGGAACCGGGCGATCTCGTCGGTGATCAACGTCGTCGCGGTACGGGTGCGGTCGTCGAGGTGCTCGCGTCGCCGGTCCAACACGCTCGCCGCCGCGGCCAGGGTCTGCAACGGGGACCGCAGCTCGTGGCTGACGTCGGCGGCGAACCGCCGATCCCGTTCCAGCCGGCGGGACAACTGGTCCACCATGTGGTTGAACGAGGTGGTGAGCCGGGCCAGGTCCGGCTCGGTCGCCGGGTCCAGCCGGGCGGTCAGGTCCCCGGCGGTGATCTCCTCCGCGGCGTCGCTGACCGACCGTAGCGGCCGCAGCACGTACCGGGTGACGTGCCAGCCGATCACCGCGCCGCCGGCGGCGGTGATGACCGCGACGGCGGTGAGCACCAGGGCCACCGTGCCCAGCGTCTCCTCCAGCTCCTGGAGCGAGTCGACCTCGTAGAACGCGGTGGTGGGGGACAGCGGCACCCCGACCGCCACCGCCGGTTGCCCGTCGACCCGGATCCGCTGCACCGCCGGAGTGCCGGCGGCCACCAGCTCCTGCATCGACGCCGGGATCCCGGTGGTCACCCCGGCGTCGATGTTGCGGGCGTACCAGACCCCGTCGCGGCGCAGCACCGCCCGGCGGTTGCCCCCGGTGTCCAGGGACCGCAGCACCTCGATGATGTCCGGACGCTCCCCGGCCAGCCCGGACTGCACGATGACGGCGTCGAAGTACGCCGCCCGCACCGCCGTACGCTCCCGCTCGGCCAGCAGGGAGCTGCGGGTCAACTGGTACGAGGCGAGCGCGATCGAGGTGGACAGCGCCAACGCGCCGGCGGCGAAGCCGGCGCTGACCCGGGTACGCAGACCAGCCCGTCTCATCGTTGCAGCTTGTAGCCGAGCCCGCGGACCGTGACCAGGTGCCGGGGGGCCGTGGTGTCCCGTTCGATCTTCTGCCGCAACCGGCCCACGTGCACGTCGACCAGCCGCTCGTCACCGACGGTGTAACCCCAGACCCGTTCCAGCAACTGCTGGCGGGACAACACCCGCCCCGGATGCTGCCCCAGCTCGCACAGCAACCGGAACTCGGTCCGGGTGACCGCGATCGGCGCGCCACCGAGGCGGACCTCCCCGCCGTCGGGCAGGATCTCCAACTCCCCGAAGGTCAGCGTCGGCACCTCCGGCACGTCCGCGACCGGCGTCCGGGCCCGGCGCTTCAGCGCCCGCAGCCGCGCCGTGAGCTCCTTGATCGCCACCGGTTTGACCAGGTAGTCGTCCGCGCCGGCCTCCAACGCGGCGACGATGTCGTGAGTGTCGTCCCGGGCGCTGACCACGACGATCGGGACGTCGTCGAAGCGTCTGATCTCCCGGATGCACTCGAACCCGTCCACCCCGGGCAGCATCAGGTCCACCAGGACGGTGTCGGCCGGCGTGCCACGCTGCATCCGCAGCCCCTCCTCGGCCGTGGCCGCGCCCCGGGCCGGGTATCCCTCGTCCTCCAGCGCGAGCACCAGGGACAGCCGGATCCGGTCGTCGTCCTCGATCACCAGCACTCCCGTCATGCCGCAATCATTGCGCGACCACCCTGACCGGTGACAACCGCCCGGTAGTCGCCCGGGCGACGAAGACGCCGGGCTGGACGCGCCCGGGGACGAACGTGGTCCGCGCGTGGCCTGCGCACCCTTACCGTGAGTCATGGCGTGCCCGGTCGTCGACACCCCGCCGCAGGCTTTGCTCTGCACCCAGGTATGCGCCAGTCACCGTCAGTGGTTGGTGGATGTCCGGAGTCGGCGCTTACCCACGGACATCACCCCTGCTCGGGTCTGGTGTCGCGGATATGGGTGCAGAGCAAAGCGTCGGGAAGGCTCGACCTTTGCCGGGCCCATGGTCACCGAGCGTGGCAACTGGTGGCGCAGTGTGGGTGGGCTACCGGGCGTGACCGTTATCCTCGGCTGCCGGCTGTCTCCCGTCGGCAGGACCAGTCGTTCGTCCCGGTCGACCATGCCGGCGACGTGCCGGTTCAGCCGCCGCGGGTGGTCGGTGCGGGCCGCGACACTGCCGACGTAGCGTCGCCCGGCCGGGTCGAGCACCCGGGACGGCCCCTTTGTCACCGATCCGTCACATGTTCGGGGGAGTACCGCCAAACCCACGCGGGAGGCTGGACGTCCGCGACCACGACGACGGACGGGAGCGACCGTGAGCGGAACCGGACAGGGCGACGCCCCGCACGGCGCCCACGGCACGGAGCTGGCCGAGATCGTCGTCACCGAGCCACTCGACCTGGCCGGTGTGCGTGAGTTGGGCGTGGTCATCGACGCCGTGCTCAAGCTGGAGCCGCCCAGCCTGGTGATCGACCTGTCGGGGTGCCCACACGTGGACGCCGCCGGTATCGGCTTGCTGCTGGACACCCACCGACGGATGTGGCGGCTCGGCGGCCGGCTCACCCTGAGGTCCCCCTCCCCGCGGATCTGGCGGCTGCTCCAGGTCGCCCGGGTCGACCAGGTCTTCCAGATCGTCGAGGAGCCGTCGTCCTCGCACCTGCCCCGGAGTTCCGCCCCGGCCCGGCCGGTTGGCTCCGTCCAGCCTCCTACCGGCCGGCAGCCCGGTGCCGTCCCACCGGCCGGCTCCGCCGGGGCGAACGGATCCGGCGCTGTCGGCGTGGTGCCCGCCGACGACGCCGGCGCCTCGGACGACCAGCGGCGATCCCGGCCGGCGGCCCCGGTGGCGCGCGGTCGGGCCCAGGTCGGCGTCCCCGCCGTCCCGCGATGAGGACGCCCACGTCGTCGGGCCGCCGGCACCGCGGCCCGACCCCCCACTTCCACCCGCCCCGCCGCGCCGACCGACCCCGCCGGGTCGCCTCCGCCCGCCCTGTCGACCGGCCCCGCCGGGCCACCCTGACGCACCGGAAAGGTACGGCATGACGGTCGTTCCCGGGCTGCGCGCCGACACGGTCAACCTGATCTGCGACCACTGCGGGACGACCGACGAGGCGGTTCCCGCAGTGCTGCCCGAGCCCGAGGTGGTCTGGACGGTGCTCGGTGAACACGGCTGGGACGGCTCGCCGTTCGCGGTCGGGCCACACCGCTGTCCCGGCTGCACCGCCGCGGCCCTGGCGACGCCACCGGTTCCGCCGGCCGACGCCGTGCCGGCGCCGGAAAGGGACCGCGGGGCCTGGCGGGTGGACGTCGAGGAGGTGGCGGGGGTCCGGGTGCTCACCCCCAGCGGGGACATCGACGTGCTGGTCGCCGACGTCCTGCGGGAGGCGCTGGCCACGGCTCTGGCCGAGGACCGTGACGTGGTGGCCGACCTGTCCCGGGTGGGGATGATCGACTCCACCGGTCTGGGGCTGCTGGTCCGGGCCCATCGGGACGCACGTCAGCGCGGTCGGTCGTTCTGTCTGGTGGCGCCCTCGCGGTTCGTGCTGACCGTGCTGCACACGATGCGGCTGGACGCGGTGTTCCTCGTCTTCGACCACCGCTCCCAGGCCCTCACCTGCCTCACCCCCCAGGTCTGAGGCCACCGCGCCGCCAGCACCGGGGCCGCGCCGGACCGTCCGGGTTTGGGCCCCGGTGAACCCGTGCTCCCGCGGGCGGCGTCGCCGGCCGGACGGACATCCGGGCATAACCGTGGTGAAGTGGCAGAAGGCCGAAAATGGAGCCAACTTTGCCATCTGTCAATCTTCTGATGGATGGGAGGCGGATCTGGCGTCCAAAACTCCTGGCAGAAGCGGAATTGGTGACGCTCCGGCGGAACTTCACGGGTTTCCTACGTCGAGCTATTCCCATCGACGGATGGTTCGATGTACGGTCGTTGCGTGTCCGCAACCACATTTACGTACGGTGATTCCCCTCTCCTTGGTGCGCCTGCGTTCCACGTTCCGTTCGTCGCCGGTTCCGGCGGTGCCGAGGGGTAGCGCGACAGGTCGTCGAGCCGGCCCACCGGTGGCCCGGGGCGCCCGGCCGGCGTTCGCCTGCCGGCCGCCGCTTCCGGCCGCCACATACCGTCGCCAGGCTGACGGGCGCGTGCTGCCGTCAGGCTGATGTGCCGCGCTGCCACGTGGCAGACGTGCCGTCGGCGTGAGCCGTCGACGATGCCGTCGGCTGCGATTTCCCACTGACCCGAGTTTCCGGCGCATTTCCCGCAGATGAGCGGAATGATTCGGCAGGCTGCTCAAGGGCGGTCTCCGGTGCAATTATGCGAATACCCCGAGCTTTATGGACAGGCATTCCATGACGCGTACCCTGTTGCTGTTCGACGGGCTCGGTGGGCGGGTCGACACCCTGCTGCCCATGCTCGGCGAACTTTATCGACGGCCGGACAACCAGCTCTACTTCCACCAGGTCTTCACCGTGCTGGACGACGTGGTGGCCCACGTCGGCGAGGAGGTCCGGGCCGCCCTGCTGCCCGCCGGGCTGCCCCTGCGGCGGTGGCTGGAGAACCCCGGCGCCGTAGCCCCGGAGACCCTGGCGAACTCCATCGTCGCCGGGGTGTGCGTACACGTGCTCCAGGTCTGCCACCTCCAGCCCACGCTGGAGGTCGTCGGCGACCAGGTGGTGGCGGCCCTGGGCCACAGCATCGGCCTCCAGGCGGCCCTCGTCGCGGGCCTCCGTCCGCGCCGGATGGACCAGTTCCTCGACCTGGCGGCGACCTCCCTGCGGCTGGTCGCCCTCAGCCTCGTCCGGGGCCACCAGCGGGCCGCCGACCGGCCGGTCGAGTCGGCGCAGCTCGACCGCTACCGGGCGGGGCAGGCCCGGGCGGCGCCACCCGGGCCGATGGCCATGGTCACCGGCCTCGCCCGGGACGACCTGACCGCGCTGCTGCGTCGCCACCAGCGGGCCGACGGCCCGTCGCTGTCGCTGTCGCTGGTCAACTCACCCACCGCCCAGGTGCTCAGCGGCAGCCCCGCCGAGCTGCTCGACTTCTACTTCACGCACGAGGGTGAGCTCACCCGACCCGGGGTGGGGTGGGCGTTCCTGCCCAACACGATCCCCTTCCACAGCGTCCACCTGCTGCCGGCCGTCCGGCAGGTACGGCAGGACCTCGGGTTCGTCGGCCCGATGCCCGGACCGGACCAGCTCGCCCTGCCGGTGTACGCCACCGACGCGCCCCGCAACCTGCAACACGCCACCGACCTGGCCGACGAGTTCCTGCACCAGGTCCTGGTCCGCCCGGTCGAGTGGGAGCTGGCCACCGGTCACGCGATCCGGGACGCCCGGGTCCAGCGGGTCGTGGACTGCGGTCCGGGGCCGGGCGCCCGCCGGTACGTCCGCGAGTGCCTGACGACGGGCGCACGCGACCTGCGCTTCGAACCGATCCAGCGGTCGGCGCGACGTTGAGAGGAGACCCCTGATGCACTGCCTACTCTTCCCCGGTCAGGGGGTGCAGCGGCGCGGCATGGGCGCCGACCTGTTCGCCCGGTTCCCGGAGCAGACCGCCCTCGCCGACGAGATCCTCGGCTACCCGATCGAGGAGCTGTGCGTCCGCGACCCGCAACGCCGCCTCCGGGACACCCGGTACGCCCAACCGGCGGTGTTCTTCGTCAACGCGCTGCTCGGGGCGACCCGGCTGGCGGAGGACCCGACGCGCCACCGGTACCTGGCCGGACATAGTCTGGGCGAGTACAACGCCCTGCACGCCGCCGGCGTGCTGGACCTGGCCACCGCGCTGCGGCTGGTCGCCCGCCGGGCGGAGCTGATGGCCGAGGTCACCGGCGGCGGCATGTCCGCCGTGCAGGGCGTGCCCGAGGCGTTCGTCCGGCGGGCGCTCACCGAGACCGGCCTGGGCCGGGTGTACGTCGCGAACCTCAACGCCGACACCCAGACCACCATCGCCGGGGACCGGACCGAGGTCGCCGTGGCCGGCAAGGCCATCGCGGCCCTGCCCGGGGCCCGGGTGGTGCCGATCAACGTGAGCGGCCCCTTCCACACGCCCCTGATGGCCCCCGCCGAGGAGGCGTTCCGCGCCGTGCTCGCGGAGCAGACGTTCGCCCCGGCCCGGACGCCGGTGGTGTCCAGCGTCACCGGTGACGTGTTCGACGTCGGTCGGGCGGCGGACCTGCTGGCCCGACAACTGTCCACGCCTGTCGAGTGGGTGCGCGCGGTGAACACCCTCCGGGCCGCCGGAGTGACGGATTTCGACGAGGTCAACGGTCAGACCCTGAGCTCACTCGTGAGCCGGATCGCACAGAGGTGAGGAACCCATGAACACGGACATCGCCGTCGTCGGGCTCTCGGTGGAGGTGCCCGGCGTCCGGGACCTGGACGCCTTCTGGCAGGTCGTCGCGTCGGGGACCAGCCTCACCCGGCCGTTCCCCGAGGACCGCCGGCAGAAGCTCGCCGAGTACATCCGGTACCTGCGCGCGGTCAGCGTCGACCCGGTGGAGGACACCGACCTGGAGTACCACAACGGGTCCTTCCTGGACACCGTGGACACCTTCGACTACGCCGCGTTCGGCATGAACCCGCGTCAGGCGACGCTCACCGACCCGCACCACCGGATGGTGCTGCGGGCCATGTTCCTGGCCTTCGAGGACGCCGGGTACTCCCGGGACCGGCTGCGCGGCAGCCGTACCGGCGTGTTCGTGGGGTTCGCGGTCAACCCCGGCTCCACCTATCTCGACTACATCTCCCGGATCGACCCGAGCGTCGGCCAGCAGGCGCTGACCGGCAACATCCCGGCCATGCTGGCGAACCGGCTCTCCCACTTCCTGGACCTGCGGGGCCCCAGCCTGGTCGTCGACACCGCCTGCTCGGCGACCCTGGTCGCGGTGCACCAGGCGAAGAACGCGCTGCTGGCCGGGGACTGCGACATGGCGGTGGTGGGCGGCGCCCGGATCGTCTTCGCGCCGGTGAAACACCCGCACAGCAACATCGGCATCGAGTCCTCCGACGGGGTCACCCGCACCTTCGACGAGGCCGCCGACGGCACCGGGTTCGGCGAGGGCTCCGGGGCGGTCGTGTTGAAACGGCTGAGCCGGGCGCAGGCCGACGGCGACCAGATCTACGCCGTCATCAAGGGCAGCGCGGTCAACCACGACGGCAACACCGAGGGCATCACCAACCCGGACTCCGACTCGCAGGCCGAGCTGCTGCGGACCGCGTGGCGCAACGCGGGGGTGGACGCCCGCAGCATCGGCTACCTGGAGGCGCACGGCACCGCGACCCGGGTGGGTGACCCGATCGAGCACGAGGGCATGAGACGCGCCTTCGCCACGTACACCGCCGACCGAGGGTTCTGCGCGGTCGGCACGGTCAAGGCGAACGTCGGCCACCTCTTCGAAGGCTCCGGCGTGCTCGGGCTGATCAAGGCGATCGCCGTGCTCCGGCACCGGATGATCCCGCCGCAGGCGAACTTCCACACCCCCAATCCCAGTCTCGACTTCGCCGCCGGCCCGCTGTACGTCTCGACCGGCCTGCGGCCCTGGGAGTCGCCGGACGGCCACCCGCGCCGGGCCGGGGTGAGCGCCTTCGGGCTGGGCGGCACGAACGCCCACGTGGTCGTGGAGGAGTACGTCGAGCCGCCGTTGGACCGGCCCGCCGGACCCGTCGCCGGGGACCTGTTCACGTTGAGCGCCGCCACGATCCGGTCGCTGACCGCGCTGGCCGAACGGTACGTCCGGTTCCTCGACGAGCCCGCCGGCCGGGAGTTGCCCATCGCCGACATCTGCCACACCAGCCGGATCTCCCGCAGCGCCCACCGGCACCGCCTCGCGCTGGTCGTCACCGACCGGGACGACCTGCGTCGCCAACTCGTCGACGCGCTGGCCGACCGGTTGCCGGCGCTGCCGGACACCCCGCTGGCCGCCGCCGCCCGGGAGTACCTGCGGGGCGCCCCGGTCGACTGGCGCAGCCTGGCCGGACCGGTCCCGCCCCGGGTGGTCCGCCTGCCCGGCTACCTGTTCGACGAGTCCCTGGCCTGGGTGGAGTTCCCGGACACCTGGCGGGACCAGCTTTCGCTCGGCGCCGCCGAGGACCGCCACCCGGTGACCCACGACGTGGAGTTCCGCCCCGCCCCGGCGCCCGCCGCCGAGGTGACCGCCGGCGCGACGGTGCTGGCCCTGGTGGACCCGGACACCGACGCGGAGGCGCTGCTGACCGCCGCCGGACCGGGGGAGCTGCGGGTGCTGCGGCTCGGCGCGCCGATCGGGCCGGACGGCCCGGTGTTCACCGCCGCCGACCCGACCGGATACGAACGGATCGCCCGGCTGGTCGCTGACGGCCCGGTCACCCACCTGGTGTACGCGCTGGCCTTCGAGGCGGAGCCGGCCACCGACATCGTCGAGGTCGAGCGCCGGACCGGCAAGAACCTCAACGGTCTGTTCCTGCTCTCCCAGGCGTTGATGGCCGCCGGCGTCAAGGTCGACCTGACGGTGTTGACCCGCGCCGCGGTGCCCGCCGCCGAGGGCGACCACACGGCGGTGACCGAGAACGCCGCCCTGGTCGGCTTCGGCAAGGTGATCGGCCGCGAGTACCCGTACATCCGGGTCCGGCACCTGGACGTGGACGCGGCGGCGCCTCCGGCGGCGGTGCGCGCCGAGATCCTCTCCGCCGAGCACGGCCTGTTCCTGCTCCGGGGCGACCAGCGGCTGCGTGAGGTCTTCGTGGAGGTCCCGGAAATCGCCGCCGACGGACCGCAGACCTACCTGAAGCCGGGCGGCACGTACCTGGTCACCGGCGGCACCGGCGCGCTCGGCCTGGCCGTGGCCCGGTTCTTCGCCGAGCGGGAACCGAAGATCAACCTGGTGCTGCTCAGCCGGTCCGGCCTGCCGTCCCGGGACCGGTGGGACGACCTGCTGGCGACCGGGGCCGGGTCGGCCGTCGCCGGCCGGATCCGGGCCGTCCGCCAGATCGAGGAACTGGGCGCGACCGTGCAGGTCACCCCGGCCGACGCCGGCGACCCGGCGGCGCTGACCGCCGCGGTCACCGGCATTCAGCGCGAGTACGGGCGCGTCGACGGGATCGTGCACGCCGCCGGGCTGCCCGGTGGCAGCACCCTGATGTTCCGTCAGCTCGCCGACTTCGAGGCGGTGGTCCGGGCGAAGCTGCACGCGGCGTTCCTGCTGGACCAGCTCACCCGGGCGGACCGCCCCGACTTCGTCGTGCACTTCTCCTCGGTGGCCTCGGTCTTCCCCGCCCCGGGCCAGGCCGACTACGCGGCCGGCAACTACTACCTGGACGCCGTCGCCCGGGCCCAGGCCGGCGGCGGAGGCCACGTGGTCGCCCTGGACTGGGTCGCCTGGAAGGAGATCGGCATGGCCGTCGACCACGGCACCAACGGCGACACCATGTTCAAGGCCCTGCCGACCCGGACCGGCCTGGAGGTGATGGACGCGGCGCTGCGGTCCCGGCGGTCCCGGCTGTTCGGCGGTGAGCTGCACTACCGGGGCGAGCTGATCCACCTGCTGCGCTCGTACGACGTGCCGCTGTCGGCCGAGATCGAGGCCAAGGTGGAGCAGGAGATGCGGGCGCTGGACGAGCGGCTGCGGCGGGCCTCGGACCGGATCCGGGCCAACGTGGCCGCGGTGGAGGTCACGCTGGTGGGCCGCGCGGACGGCGGTTACACCGAGGTCGAGCAGTCGGTGGGACGCTGCCTGGCCCTCGCCTTCGGCTTTCCCGAGCTGGACGTCGAGGCGGACTTCTTCGACCTCGGCGGAGACTCGATCATGGCGACGTCGGTGGCGAGCAGTATCGCCGTCTGCCACGACGTGCAGTACGACGTCGCGGACCTGCTCGCCGACCGGACGATCGCCGAGATCGCGTACCACATCGAGGATCTCGTCGAGTTCGCCGACCGCGAGTCGTGAGCCCCGCATGACGGACATGACCACCGGGCCGGCGCTGCGACGGATCGTCGGCTTCGCCCTGCCGCTCACCGCGGCCAACCTGCTCCAGCAGGGCTACCTGCTGGTCGACAGCATCATCGTCGGACGGTACGTCGGGGTGACCGGGCTGGCCGTGGTGGGGGCGACGGGTCCGCTGTTCTACCTGCTGAACGCCATGTTCATCGGGCTGGGCACCGCATTCACCATCCGGCTGGCGCACCTGCGCGGCGCCGGTCAGCACGAGGACCGGCGGGCCGTCGTGCGGGCCCTGACGCTCACCACCGTCGCCTGGTCGGTCGGCTGTGTCGCCCTGGCGACCGTGCTGGCCGGCCCGGCGCTGGCGCTGATGGGCATCGACGGCACGCTCGCCGCCGACGCGCAGGGGTTCTTCCGGATGCTCTCCCTCGGCTTCCCGGGCATCTTCGGCACCGCCGCGGTCAGCGCCTACTTCCGGGGGCTGGGCGACTCCCGGGCCGCCATGTGGGTGCAGGGCTTCGGCAGCGTGGTGAACGTCGTCCTGGTCTGGTTCCTGGTGGCGGTGCTCGACGCCGGGGTGTCCGGGGCCGCTCTGGCCACGGCGGCGGCGAGCACCCTCGCGCTGGTCGTCGGGCTCGCCCACGCGGCCCGCGCCCACCCGGTCACCGGCGGCCGGTCCACCCCGGCGGTACGAAGTGAGCTGCGTGACGCCGTACGGCTCGGACTGCCGCTGGCCAGTCAGCACGTCATCCTCGCGGTGGGCATCATGGTGCTGGTCTGGGTCATCCAGCGGTACGGCGACACGGTGCTGGCCGCGTTCACCGTGGTGTCCCGGGTCGAGCTGTTCACCGGCATGCTCTTCCTGGACCTCTCCGGCGCGACGACCGCTTTCGTGGCGCAGAACCTCGGGCTCGGCGACCGGCTCCGGGCCCGGCACGGCCTGGTCCGCACGATCGGGCTGACCGTGGGCCTGTCCGTCCTGGTCGCGGCGGTGGTGATCCTGGCCCGGTCACCGATCGCCGGGCTGTTCACCGACGACCCGGCCGCCCGGACGCTGACCGAGCGGTACATCACGATCATCTACCCGTTCCTGCCGCTGTACACGGTGATGGTGGTGGCGCACGGGTACCTGAACGGGGCCCGCCGCACCACCGCCCCGCTGATCTGCACGGTCATCGCCTTCGTGCTCGTGCAGATCCCGGTCGCGTACCTGCTCAACGGCCCGTTCGGCATCGACGCCGTGATGTGGGCCCAGGTGGCGGGCTGGTCGGCCGGCCTGACGTACACCCTGTTCTGCCTGCGGGAGGTGCTGTTCGCCCGTCCGGCGGCGGCCCTGACCCCGGCGGAGACGACCGTGATCCGGAGAGGCGACCGCGCATGATCACCGAGAGTAGCGTCGAGTGCGAGTTCCACGGCGGACGGGCCCGCCGGGCCCCGTTGTCCTGGGGGCAGCAGGGCACCTGGGACGTCATCCGGCACTGGTACCCGCAGACCAAGCCGTTCTTCGTGCTCACCCGGTGGGTGCCCGTCCCGCTGCTGCTCAGCCCCGGTGACGTGGTGGAGCAGCTTGCCGAGCTGATGCGGCGGCACGAGTCGCTGCGCACCCTCTACCACGCCAGCGAACGCGGCGAGGTCGTCCAGGAGGTGCTGCCCCGGGGCGTGGTCACCGTGGAGCTGCACGACCGCCCGGCCGACGACCCGGTGAGCTTCGCCGACATCGTCACCGGGTACCTCCAACGGGCCACCGGCGGCTTCGACCACGAGCGTGAGGTGCCGATCCGGTTCGCCGTCGCCCTGCACGAGGGCATCCCGGTGCTCGTCGCCTTCGCCGTGTCGCACCTGTCGGCGGACTACCTCAGCGCCGATCTGCTCGCGGCGGAGCTCACCGCCCTGTTGCAGGCCCGGGTGGACGGGACGCCCGCCCCGCCGGCCCGTCCGGCCTGGCAGCCGGTGGACCTGGCCACCTTCGAACGGTCCCCGCAGGGGCAACTGCTCAACGTCGAGGCCGTCCGCCACCTACGGCAGCAGGTGCAACGGCTCACTCCCGGCCTGCTGCCCGCCCGGGCCGCCCCGGCGACGCCCCGGTTCTTCCGCGGTGAGCTGGAGTCCGACGCCATGCCGGTGGCCCTGCGGGCGGCGGCCCGCCGGCACCGGACCACCACGTCGGTGCTGCTGCTGTCGGTCGGCCTGGGGTTGCTGCGGCGGTTCTGCCCCGGGCCGGTGCTGCCGCTGGACATCATGCAGAGCAACCGGTTCGCCCCGGAGCTGTTCCACACCGTGTCGAGTCTGAACCAGGCCGTCCGGACGGCGGTGGAGCTGTCCGCCGGGTCCGTCGCCGACCTGGTCGACCGCGCGACCCGGGTGATGGCGCAGGCCCGGGCCCACGCCCGCTACGACGGCCGTGCCGCCGGGCAGGTGGTCACGGCGGTGGCCCGGACCCGGGGTACGGACTTCGAGTCGGGCTGCCAGTTCAACGACATGTGGTCCACGCTGCCCCGGCCGGCGGGCCGACCGGTCACCGATGCGGCGCAGCTCGACCGGCTCGCCGCGGCGACCACCTTCGACTGGCCGCAGAAGGCCGACGCCGAGGGGATGGCGGTCTTCCTGGACACCCGGGGCACCCCGCAGCGGCTCCAGTTGTCGCTGATGGCCGACACCGCGCTGCTGCCGCCCGACGACATCCGGGCGTTCCTGTTCGCCTTCGAGCGGGTCACCATGGCGTTGGCTGTCGGAGAGGTCACGCTCGCCGACTTCCAGGCCGTCTTCGACGGGTGTCGGGCGGACGCCGGCCCGGTGAACAAGCTCACAAAAAGTGGGCAATTGTCGTGATCCGCCCCTAACGTCCGGGTTGGTCGACTGGGCCGCCGCCGACCTGCTCCGCACCACCCTCGCCGTCGGGCGGTACGAGGACCGGATCCTCGTGGTGACCCACGGCCAGCCCGACGTGGGACCTGCCTGGATGGCGTACGAGATCGTCGATGCTCTGCTGCCGCCGGGCCTGGCCGTGTCGGCGGTGGCCGACCGGGTGTGGCTGCTCGCGGCCCTCGTCGCGGCGACCGCCCTCGTCGGTTGGTCCCACCAGGGCCGGCAGGGCGGCCGGGTCGCCCCGGTCGCCCCGGTCGGCGACGATCGCCTTCGGGGGCAGCCTGCTCGTCGCGGTCGCGCCGCACCTGGTCGCCCGACTGCATGGCCTGAGCATCGCGCCGGGCGACTCGTTCGCCGGCACGGCGCTGGACACCCGGCCGGTGGCCTGTCCGTTCTGGACGGTGGGCACGGCGGCCGTCGTGGTGGCGGCGTCCCTCGGCGTACGGGCGATCCTCCGCAGCGCCGAGGGACGGCCGGTCAGGAGCAGGTGAACGGGAAGGAGGCGCTGGCGGTCTCCGTGCCGCTGGTGACCGTCACCACCGCGCGGGTGTCGGCGTACGCGGAGCAGTACCCGTTGACCGACGGGCCCTCGTCGACCTCAAGGATCGTGAACGGCGCCGCCCACCAGGCGTAGTGGTAGTCGCCGGTGCCGCCGGAGGCGGACGCGGCGCAGTAGAAGTCCCGCCACTGGCCGACGCCGAACCAGGCGTCGCACGAGCCGTCGACGGTCAGGGTGGCGGCGGTCGCCGGGGAGGCGATCATCGTGCTGCCGAGCACGGCGGCGGCCACGCCGACGGCGACTTTCACGAGCGGATTCACTCCGGTCTCCATTCGATCAGGGGTGGGTGCGGGTCAGTCGTGCCGGAGCTCCCCGATGACCTGTTTGATCAGGTCGACCGAGTCGCCCTCGTCGAGCGCCAGCCGGTCCAGGCCGCGCCAGGCGTCCTCGTAGGCCGTCACCTCCTCGGGTTTGTCGAGGTAGAGCGCCCCGGTGAGGCACTCGCGGTAGACCATCGACGGCTCCGGCGCGGCGCGTCCGTCCCGTCCGCCGGGAAAGTCGAGGATCACGAAGGAGCCGGCCGCCGCGCCCGGGGGCGGGCCGGCGGCCAGCGGGATCACCCGCACCGAGACGTTCGGCAGGTCGTCGGTGTCGGTGAGCCGCTGCAACTGCGCGATCATCAGGGACGGCCCGCCGACCGTCCGACGTAGCGCCGCCTCGGAGACGATCTGCCGCACCCGGGGCGCGGCCGGCGTACGGCGGGTCAGCACCGCCTGCCGACGCAGCCGGAACGCGACCGCCCGGTCCCGGTCCGGCTCGCCGGCCCGGGGCTGGTCCAGCCGGATCAGCCACTGCGCGTACTCGCGGGTCTGGAACAGGTCGGGAATCACGGACTCGTCGTGCCGGCGCAGGTCGGCGGCGGCGGACTCCAGCCCCACGTACAGCTCGAACCAGGCCGGCAGCACGTCGCCGTACCCGTGCCACCAGCCCTTGGCCCGGGTCTGGAGGGCCAGCGCGCGCATCGAGTCGGTCGTCTCCGCCGCCACCCCGTACAGTTCGCACATCGCCTTGACGTCGAGCACCCGGACGGCGCCCGTGCCGGACTCGATCCGCCAGATCTTCTGCCGGCTGTACTCCAGCGCCTCGGCGGCGGCGTCCAGGGTGACGCCCGCCTCGGTGCGGAACTGCCGCAGCAGTCGACCGAGTTGGCGACGTGGCACCGTCGAGCCGATGTCTTCCGGCATCCGGGCACTCCTTGATGTCGAGTGGCAACGCTGAGTGATGTGCCCTGCAACGTGTATAGGTTCCGGAAAAGGAAGTCAAGACGCGTGGCCGTCTCATGCGACGGAGTGTCGTCCTGATGCGACCATGGGTCACCGTGCGCGCGTCACCACCTCCTCCGGGGAGAGCGGCGTGGGCGGATGGTGACTGAGACACATCGGCGTGCGGATCCTGACCAGTGGACCGCCCTCGCCGGCCGCGTAGAACTCCCCGCTGGCGAGCAGGCCGATGTCCGCCAGCCGGCCGCCCTTGGCCTGCGCCAGACCCCGGGCCGCCTCGATCTGCGCCGGCGCGTTCAACAACCCGAAGAACTGGGTGGTGGCGTTGCCGGCGATCTGGTTGTGCAGCCCCTTCGGCGCCTGGGTGGCGAAGACCAGCCCGAGCCCGTACTTGCGGGCCTGCGCGGCGAGCGCGATCGAGCTGGCCGTGCACGGCGTGTGCCCGGTCGACGGGGCCAGCGTCTGCGCCTCGTCCATCACGAACAGCCCGCCCAGCGGCCGGTCGCCGGCCGGGTGCCGCCGGATCCAGGCGAACAGCGCCATCTGGAGCTGGTTGACGAAGCTCTGTCGCTGCTGGTCGGAGGTCAACCCCACGAAACTCACCACCGACACCCGGGCCCGTCGGCCCGGCGTCGGGGTGAGCAGCGTGCCCGGGTCGGCGGGCGTGCCGACGCCGCCGAAGAGCGGATCGGTGACCATCGCCGCCTTCAGGGTCTCGGCCGCCTCGTGGGCCAGCTTGTCGGCGCGTGCCATCCGGCTCACCCCGTCGGGCAGCTCGGCGAGGAAGTCGGTGAACCCGGGCAGGCCGAGCATGTCGCTGCGCGCGTACGCCTGCAACGCCTCGGTGAGCACCGCCTTGCCCTGCTGGGCCAGCCTGGTCGTCCCGGCGACCCCGGCCCGGGGCGCGAGGGCCTCGACCGCCGAGCGGATCGCCTGGTCGAACTCGTCGGGCGAGTCCCGCACCGGCGTGAAGTCGGGCAGCGGTTGGAAGCTCACCGGCCGCCCCGCCGTCACCCGGGGCGTCCAGACCACCACCTCGGTGTGGGCGAGGTAGTCGCGGGCGCGGTCCTCGTCGCCGGGCAGCCAGCCGGCCGGCGGACGCGGCCACGGATCGCCGAGCCGGGCCAGGTCGTTGTTCGGGTCCAGCACGATCGACGAGACGCCCTGCCGGGCGCACTCCTCCACCAGCCGCCGGATCAGCACCGTCTTGCCGGAGCCGGAACCGGCGAAGACGACGCTGTGCCGGCGCAGCGAGGCGAGGGCCACCTCGAAGGGCCGACCGTCGGCGACGGCGTGCCCGAGCCGTACCACCGGCGTGGCGACGTCGTGGACGTCCGCCGCCGCGCCCCATCCGCCCGGCCCGTCGCCGGCCCCCGGACCGCCCGACCCTGCGCCGGCCAGCGCCGCGCCACCGTCGCGGCCGGTCAGGTCGCCGCCGGCCCGGTCGATCGTCCCGCCGGTCGGGCCGCCCCCGGCCTGGCCGGTCGGTCCGCCGTCGGGGTGGGTCGGCGTGCCGGCGTCGGCCGCCGGGTCGTCGGTGGTGTCGCCCGGGCCGCCGAGCGCCATCCGGAACAGCGCGGCGCGACTGGCCGGCCGTCGGCTGACCAACCAGTCCGGGTACGCCGGGTCCGCCTCGGCGGCCATCGTCGCGAGCGCGGCGAACGCCCGCAGGTCGGCGTCGGAGACGACGTGTGTCGTCCCGCCGGCCGCGTGGAACGCCGCCAGCACCTCGGCGGTACGCCGGCCGCTCGGCCACGGCGTGTTACGGAGCAGCGCCAGCCGCCGCTGCGGGATCTCCCGGTCCAGTCCGGCCATGGTGCAGGCGGCCCGGATCCGGCTCAGCACGGCGATCGCGTTACCGCTGGCGATCGCCCGGAAACACCAGTGGGCCTCGTTCTCGGTGCCCTCGTCGAGCACCTCGACCAGCCGCCCGTGCAGGGCCGGCCGGCGTCCCGGCGGCGGGTCGTGCCGGTACGTCGCCCCGGTCGACGACCGTTCGCCGATCCAGGCGGCCAGTCCCGCCCCGAGCAGCTCCGGCATCCGGGTGTCCTCGGTGGCCGGATCCAACGCGTCGGCGACCCGGGCCGCCGCGACCAACTCGTCGTAGCGGGCGTCGAGCCGGGCCAGCGCGTCCGCCGGGGTCCTCGGGCGTACCGGCGTCGGGGCGGTCGGGTCGACGTCGAGCAGCCGGGTCAGCTCGACGATCTCGTCGCGCTCCCGGCAGGCGGTGACGTGCCGGTCGACCCGGCGCAGCAGGGCGCGCGGGGTGAGGTTCGGGGCGTCGGCGAACGCCTCGGGCGCGACCGGCCAGGTCGGGTACGGCGGGGTGAACCCCACCTCCTGGTACGCCTGGGTGAACCGCTTCTCGATGATCGCCCGCCCGATCTCCGGGCGGGGGATCCGGTCCGGCAGGACGGCGGTGCGGAACCGGTCGGCGACCGGGGTGGGCGCGCTACGGGTGAGCAGCACCCAGGTGTCGGGCAGGCAGGACACCACGGTCAGGGCGCGTCGGGTGATGTCACGCAGGGCGAGCAGCCCGTCCGCGACCGGCGCGACCGTCCGGGCCGCCGCCTCCTCCAGGTCGTCGTGCCGGTCGAACATCGCCGTGCTGGTCTGCGCGAAGAGCGTGTCGAGCTGGTCCACCGCGATGATGGTCGGCTCCAGGGTCAGCGCGACGAGCCGGGAGACGTCCTGCACGATCTGCTGCGCGGAGCGGACCGGGCCGTTCAGGCCCCAGAAGGCGCGGGCCGCCGGGTCGCCCGGCTCCGAGATCAGGTGGGCGTACCCGACGTCCTGCGCCTCGTACTCCCGGGAGCCGTGCAGCACCAGCGCCCGCGCGGTGTCCTGCGCGTCCCGGCCGACCTCCCGGTCGTAGTCGCGCAGGGCCCGGACGAAGACGTCCAGGTCGGCGCGGGTGACCGTGGTACGGCCGGCGACCGCGTCGCGCACCTGCGCCGGGACGCCGAGCTGCGCGCCGAGCCGACGCAGCAGCGTGGTGAGCTGGCTGCCCCACCCGATCGCGTCCCGGCCCATCCCCTCGACCAGGGCCAACGCGACGCTCTCCCAGAACGTCCTGCCGTTGATCAGGTTGACCAGGAAGAAGTAGCCGCCCCTGCGCTGGATCTGGTCGCGTACCGCGCCGAGCAGGTGGGTCTTGCCCGCTCCGGCCCGCCCCTGCACGGCCACCCCGAGGGGTTGACCGGCGTCGGCCCGGCGGGCCCGGCCGACCCCACGCAGGATCTCCCCGACCACCTGCTCGTGCAGCTCCGGCACGTCGTACGGGGACGGCCGCCAGACGTCGTCGGGGGTGGCCGCCGGGTTGAAGGTGAGCGCCTCCAGGGCGTCCCGTTCCGCCGGGCCGATCATGCCGGCCCGATCGACAGCGCGTGGTTCTCCTCGTCTCCGATCCGTACCGCCGCGGCCCGGTCCCGGGTGCTCAACGCCTTGCTGTTGGCGACCGGGATGATCCGTACGTCGGGCTGCCGGACCAGGGCACGCAGCGCGCCGTCCACCGCGTCCCGGTCGAGATCGTCGAGGAGTTCCCGCAGGTCGGCCAGGCCGACCCAGGCGCCGGGAGTGACCGCCAGCTCCCGGTACGCGGCCCGGACCAACGCCTCCGGGGCGACGGTTTCCGGGGCCGGGGCCGGGGCCGGGGCCGGGGCCTGCGGCGCGTCGACCGTGGCCGGGGCCGGCTCCTGGCGGAAGAAGTCGGCCTGGCTGATCCGCAGTCGGGCCAACGCCCGGTCCATGTTGCGCAACGCGGTCAGCAGCGACCGGGTCGCCGAGCCGGCCTGCTGCGGCGGCCGGACGGTGTGCAGTCGTCGCGCGACGTGCCAGCCGTGGTCGGTCAGCTCGTGCGAGAAGGGCCGGTGTGACCGGTCGGTGACGACCAGCCCGAGCTTCACCAGCTTGGCGTTGTCCGCTCCGGTGAGCGTGAAACCGGCCAGCTCCCGCAGCTCGGTGTTGGTCAGCTTGCGCGCCTCGACCATCAGCACGACCAGCGCGTTGATCTGGTTGGGCGTCAGGTTCGGCAGAGCCTCAACGGTCGACATGGTGCCTCGTCCCCTCGTCTCGCACGCCGGCCGCGCGTCGTCCGGCCAGCAGGTCCCGGATGATGCCCAGCACCGCGTCCACGTCGCTGAGCACCTGGTCGTTGGTGAACCGGAGCACGTCGTGCCCGAGCAGTTGAAGCTGGGCGTCGCGGCGCCGGTCGTCGGCGTACCGCAGCCGTTCCCGGTGCTCCGGACCGTCCACCTCCACCACCAGGCCCTCGGCGGGCCAGAACAGGTCGAGCCGGTACGGCCGGGCCAGGGTGTGCCGGGTCAGGGTGTGGTTCCACCGGCGGCCGGTGGCCCAGTCGTGCCGGGCGAGCGCCCGTTCCAACGCCTGTTCGGCGGCGCTGTCGGCGCGCGGCAGCCCGGCCCGGGGCGGCACCCGCAGCACGGGACCGCCCGGACCGTCCCCCGGGCCCGCCGGCCGACGCTCCTGGGCCGCCGGCTGATGCTCCGGGCCTGCCGGTCGACGGGTCCGGCCCGGCGGCCGGTGGTCCGGGTCCGCCGGGCTCCGCCGCGGGCCGACCGGCGGGGGCGCGGCAGGCGCGGCGGGTCGGGTAGCCCGGTCCTGTGCGGTGCGGTGGGAGGCCGCCTGTCCGGGGGCGGCGAGGCGGGTGACCGCGTCGGGCAGCGTGATCCGCACGCTGCGGATCCGGTCCACGGCGCGAAGCTCCGGGCCGGCCAGCCAGACCGCGCAGCTTCCATGTTGGGCGAACCACTCGACGGCGGCGGCGAGCGCCTGCTCGTCGGCCGGGGCGAGACCGTCGGGCACCTCGACCACCAGGGCGACCGACGGGCGGTCACAGGCGTCGGCGAGGACCCGGACCAGCCCGGCGGCGCGCACCTCCGCCGGGAAGCGCGCCTGCGCCGGGCGACGACCACGGTCCGGTCCTGCCGCGGCCCGGCAGGCCCGCTCGGCCAGCTCGACCAGGAACGGCCCGAACCGGGCCGACCGGCTGGCGGCCCGGGCGGCCAGCACGCGGGCCGCCTCGACGCTGAGCACGCCCGGACCGTCGAGCCGGTCCGCCCCGGGCAGCCAGCGGGGGAAGAGCGTGACGGCGGCCCGGTCCGCCGCCTCGATCAGCCGGCTCACCTGGCCGGCCGCGTCGAGGCCGACGGCCGGTTCGTACCACAGCACCGCGGGCGCGTCGGCGGGCAGCGGATCCAGGGCGAGATCGAGCAGCTCCCGGCCGGCCCCGGCCAGGTGACAGACCCGGTACGCGGCCAGCGCCGTCCACCATGGACCGCCGACCCCGTACGTCATGCGGTGACGATACGTCCACACCCGACCGCGCCCCGTACCACCCCACCCACCCGTTCCCGCCCTCCGCCTGGTTCACCAAGACGTTCTGGTAGGGGGATCCGGTCCGCGGGCGCGAAAACCTCTTGATCAGCCGGGTGGAGAGCGGGCGCGGCGGGAGTGGGTGGGGGGTCAGCGTCGGCGGAGGGACTGGCGGACCGTGCCGCCGACGACGGCGCACCAGGTGGTGGTGTCGACCTTGCCGTGTGGGGGGAGGTGGTGCAGGCGCTGGAGGTCCCGCACCGCCCGGCGGGTGGCCTCGTCGAACTCGCCGGTCGCGGTGACCTCGGCGTACCCCTTGGTGTTCAGGATCTCCTGCACCGCGCTGACCGGCGGGCCGGCGGCGTGCCGGTCCAGCTCCGGCGCGAGGGTCTCCCAGGTGGGGCCGGTCAGGGTGGCGTCGACGTCGACCGGGATGCCGTTGCGGGCCTGCCAGTCCTGGACGGCGGCCACGGTCGCGGTGTCGAAGGTGCCGCTGACGACGACCGGGTAGCCCCGGTGCACGAGCAGGTGCTGGGCGACCCGGACCACCGGACCGCCGACGAAGCGCCAGATGTCCGGCCAGCGCCGGGCCGGCACGTCGGCCAGGTCGGTGCCGAGGGCCCGGAAGACCCGGTGGCGCAGGGTGGGGAACTCCCGGTAGAACAGCGCGCCGGGGCACTGGGTGGCCCGGAAGTCCCAGTGTCCGAAGATGTCGTGGGCGTACAGGCCGTACTGGCGGCAGATCGTCACGCAGAGCTTGACGAGGGAGTCCAGCAGCGCCTGCGGCGGCAGCTCGGTGACGTAGGTGCCCTCGTTCTCGATGCCGATGGCCCGGCCGTTCTCGCCGGGGCAGTGCGCGGAGACCATCTGCCGCTCGCCCGCCCGGAGGGTGTCCAGGCTGCCGGTCCGTCCCTCCAGGACGTACCCGCCGCGGCTGATGGTGAAGTGCTGCCCGGTGTCGGACCAGCCGTTGCCGTCCATGTGCAGGTCCTGACAGCTTTTCGCGAGCCGGACCGCCTGCTCCCGGGAGAGGTCGGGGGTGTTGGGGAAGGCCATGTGGTGGACGATGATCTTGTTGGTCGGGATGGTGCTGACCGCCAGCGGGTCCTTCGGTGGGCGGGCGCCCCAGTCGGCGCAGCTCAGGATCCAGTCCAGGTCGTCACCGGTGGCCGCCTGCGCGGCCGTCGGCCGGGCCAGTTCGCTGCCGACCACCGCGACCGCCGCCGCGCCGAGGCCGGCGCGTAGCAGGGTCCGACGGTCCAGCTCCGGATTGTCGAAGATCATGAGCGTCTCCCTAGGCCAGCCGACGACGGCGCGGGGCATGTAAAGGAACTCCAGATGCCGCGCACGAAATGGAGAATATTGCCGGCTGGACGGCAGCGCTAGGGGGAGACGGGGACGAGAATCGATCGAAGCGGACGGCCGGGCCGGATCGTGCCGTCGGGCGGCCTGCGGCGTCGGCCGGGGCCGGCGTGGGCGTCAGGCGGCGCGCAGCCCCGAGCCGGGCAGTCGCCGGGGCGGCTGGGCGTCGGCCCGCTCCCCGCCGGCCGACGGCACGTCGCCGGCGTGGTCGTGCCGCAGGTCGGCGTCGTCGACGCCGCCGCGGGCCAGGAACATCGCCCGTTCGGCGTGGTGCAGCGCGGGGCAGGGCCCGTGCTCGTCCGGGCAGTTCAGGTTCCCGCACCGGCCCGACTCGTCGGGCTGGTGGGCCCGGGCCACGTCGAAGGCCAGCCGCCACAGCAGCGGGTCGGTGACGTCGTCGGGCAGGGCGACCTGCCGGCTGGGGTGGTTACGGGAGGCGCTGGACACGACTACCCCTTTCCTGGACACGTTGGGTTCAACCTTCACCGCACGGACCAACGCTAAACCGCCCACGCACGTGTGCTCGGTGACAATCCCACTGTCGGGAGCGGTACGATCGCGGCATGACCTGGCGATGTTGATGCCGCACCGGTGACCACCGCTGCCGTGGGCCGCCACGCCCGCCGTACTCCGGCGTCCGTGTCGTCTCCTGCGGGAAGGTCCCATGCTGCCCTCTGTCACCCCCGTCCCCGCCGCCCGTCGGCTGGCTGTCGCCCTCTACGGGTACGCGTTCCTCGGGGAATTTGTTCTTTTCTATCCGGTCTTCGCGTTGCTGTTCCAGGCCACCGGGCTGAGCATCGCGCAGATCTCCAGTCTCTTCGTGCTCTGGACGGTCGCCGGGGTGGTGCTGGAGGTGCCCTCCGGCGCGCTCGCCGACACCGTCTCCCGTCGGCTGTTGCTCGTGATCGCGCCGCTGTTCGCCGCCGCCGGCTTCGCGCTCTGGACGTTCCTGCCGTCGTACCCGGCCTTCGCCGCCGGTTTCCTGCTCTGGGGCGTCGGAGGCGCGTTGGCCTCGGGCACCACGGAGGCGCTGGTCTGGACGGAGCTGGAGCGGCTCGACGCCACCGACCGGTACGCCCGGCTGACCGGACGGGCCCGCAGCGCCGAGATGCTCGGGTTCATGGCCGCGATGGGGGTGGCCGGCCCGGTGCTCGCGGCCGGAGGACACCGCGCCGTCGGGGCCGCGAGCGTGTGCGCCTGCCTGCTCGCCGCGCTGGTGGCCACCCGGCTGCCCGAGCGTCACCCCGCCGAACCACCCGCCCGGCCCGGCCCGCCCGGCCCGCCCGGCCCGGACAGCCAGGACAGCCGGGCGACCCGGGCGGCCGCCCCGCCCACCGCCCCGGTGGGCGGGGCGGACGGCCCGGACCTGGGCTGGCTCGGCAACCTGCGCGCCGGGCTGACCGAGGTCCGCGCCGATCCCCGGGTACGGGGGGCCGTCCTGGCGGTGCCCGCCGTCGTCGCGCTGTGGAGCGCCCTCGACGAGTACGCCCCACTGTTGGCGGTCGAGACGGGGGCGGCCGAGACCAGCGTGCCGCTGCTGCTCCTGCTGGTCTGGGGCGGTGGCACGATCGGCGGGCTGCTCGCCCCGACGGCGGAGCGGCTGGGCGACCGGGCCCAGCCGGTGCTGCTCACCGTGGCCGCGCTGGCCCTGGCCGGCGGCGCCGCGCTCGGCGGTACGGTCGGCTTCGGGCTGGTCGCGGTCGCGTTCTGCGGGTTCCAGGCGGCCACCGTGTTGACCGAGGCGCGCTTGCAGACCCGGATCACCGGCCCGAGCCGGGCGACGGTCACCTCGCTGGCCGGGATGGCCACCGACCTGAGCCTGCTCGCCGTCTACGCCGGCTACGCCCTGGCCGCCACCGCGGGCGGACACCGGAACGCGTTCGTGCTGGCGGCCGTCCCGTACCTGGCGCTGGCGGCGCTCCTGACGCTGCGGTCCCGGTGGGGCCGCCGCCGGCGCGCCGCCGGGCCGCCGGTGACGGCGGGAGTGGGCGCTGTCGCAGCGGGTAACCGCGCCCCGACAGGTGGACGCCTGCCGGGACCGGAGGGGACATGGGAGCAGCCGTCGTCGTCGGTCTGATCGTCGTCGCGGTGCTGGTGACGATGCTGGCGGTGCTGGGCGTCCGGCTGGTCCAGCAGCACCAGCGCGGCGTCGTGTTCCGCTTCGGCCGGGCGCTCGACCGGGTCCGGCGGCCCGGTCTGCGGCTGATCGTGCCGATCGCCGAACGGATGGTCCGGGTCAACGTGCAGACGGTCGTGCTGGACGTGCCCGCCCAGCAGGCGGTCACCCGGGACCAGGTGACGCTCACCGTGGACGCGGTGATCCGCCACCGGGTGGTGGACCCGGTCAGGGCCCTGGTCGACGTGCGGGACTACCCCTGGGCCGTACGTCAGGTGGCGCAGACCGCGCTGCGTACGGTGATCGGCCGGACCGACCTCGACCGCGTGCTCGGCGACCGGGAACGGCTCAACGCCGAGCTCACCGCGTCGGTCGACGCGGTGACCGCCCGACCCTGGGGGGTGCTGGTCGAGCGGCTGGAGATCAGGGACGTGACGCTGCCCGAGCCGATGCGACGGTCGATGGGCCGGCAGGCCGAGGCCGAGCGGGAACGCCGGGCCCGGGTGACCGTCGCGGACGGGGAGGCGCAGGCGGCCCGCCGGCTGGCCGAGGCGTCCCGGGTGATGGCGGCGACGCCCGGGACGTACCGGTTGCGGCTGTTGGAGGCCATGGTCGAGGTGGTCGCCCGGACGAACAGCACCCTGGTCCTGCCGGTGCCGGCGGAGCTGTGGCAGCTCCTCGACCGGGAACCGGCGGGGGCCGGCCCGGCGGCGGGGGACGGGGGCGACGGGCGCCACGACCGCCGGGACCCTCCACGGTGGGAGCGGGAAGGTCCGGCCGCCGGTCCGTCGTCGGACCCCCGGTCCGGCACGCCGGTGACCGGCTCGTCGCGCCGGGACGGGTACCGGTAGGAGGTAGGTGTGGCCCGACGGGCGAGCGGGTAGGGGCGGAACCAGCGTTGTGCCCAGTCGAGGTGAGGAACGACCCAGATGACCGACAACTTCACAGACGCGGCCGGCGACACCCTGCGTGCCGTGCTGCTGTTCCTGCCGAAGGCGCTGGCCTTCGTGGCGATCCTGGTCGCGGGTTGGCTGGTCGCCAAGGCGGCCCGTCGGCTCGTCGACCGGGTGCTGGAACGGGTGGGCTTCGACCGGATCGTCGAACGCGGCGGCGTCCGGACCGCCCTGGCCCGGTCCAGGTACGACGCCAGCGACATCGTCGCCAAGCTCGCCTACTTCGGGGTGCTGCTGGTCACCCTGCACCTGGCCTTCGGGATCTGGGGCCCGAACCCGATCTCGGACCTGATCGCCGGGATCATCGCGTGGCTGCCCCGCGCGTTCGTGGCCATCGTCATCGTGGTCGTCGCGGCGGCCATCGCCCGCGCGGTCAAGGACATCATCGGCAGCGCGCTCGGCGGGCTCTCCTACGGTCGGCTGCTGGCCAACGTCGCGTCCGCGTTCATCCTCGGTCTGGGCGTGATCGCCGCCCTCAACCAGGTCGGCATCGCCACCACGGTCACCACGCCGGTGCTGGTCGCGGTCCTGGCGACCATCGGCGGCATCCTCGTCGTCGGGGTCGGCGGTGGCCTGGTACGGCCGATGCAGAGCCGGTGGGAGTCCTGGCTGAGCCGGGCCGAGCAGGAGTCCCGGACGATCGCCGCGCACACCCGGGCCTACCGGGCCGCCCGCCTCGACGTCGAGCAGCAGATGTCCCGGCCGGCTGCCCCGGCCGACGTGCCGGCGACGGATCCCACGGACGCGTCGGCGACCGCCCCGACGCCGGCCGGCGGGCCCGCCGGGACGTGGGACGCGGACCAGACGGTCACCTTCCCGACCGGGGACGCCGACACGACCGCGCCCATCCCGCGCGCCGACACCGCCGCGCCGCTCCGGGACGCCGACGCCACCGCGCCGCTCCCGCGCGCCGACGCGACCGTCGCCCTTGCCCGCCAGGATGCCGACGCGACGGTACGGATCCCGCAGCGCGGGGCGACTCCGCCCCAGCCCCGCCAGGACCCGGAGGCGACCATGGTGATCCGCCCGGCCACCGACGAGGGCCCCACCCGCTGAGCGGAGGGGCCGACGTCGAGGAAGGTCAGGCCGGCTCGGGACCACCCCGGTCCGGGCCGGCCCGACCGTCGAGGTAGACCCAGCGGCCGTCCTCCCGGCGGAACCGGCTGCGCTCGTGCAGCGTGCCCGGCCGGCCCCGTTCCCGGTAGTGGGCCCGGAACTCGACCTCGCCGACGGTGTCGAAGACACCGCCCCGGTCGGTCGCCAGCACCTCCAGCCGGGTCCACCGCGTTCGCGGGTCCAGGTCGAGGGCGGTCGGGCGGGTCGTGGGGTGCCAGCTCCGCATCAGGTACGCGGCATCACCGACCGCGAAGGCGGCGAACCGCGAGCGCATCAGCGCCTCGGCGGTACCGGCGTCGGCCTCGCCCCGGTGCAGCCGGCCGCAGCACCGCGAGTACGGGTCACCCGTGCCGCACGGACAGGCTGCTTCGTCTGCCGGCGGCCGGCGCGTCCCCCGCTTTCCCACCCGGTCATTCTGGCCGACCGCACGTCGGACGCTCGAGCCGGTCACCGTGGCGGCGCGGACCTCACTCCTCGAACGGGTCGGCGCTGCCCGAGACGGCGTCCACGTCGTACCCGGCGCGGCTGGTCGTGGTGGCCGGCTGACCCTCGTCGGGGGCCGGTCCACCGAGGTCGTCACCGGTGTCCCCGGTGCTGTGCAGGGACTCGCCCGGCGGCCGCAGCGACGCCTCGTACGCGGTGCTGCCGTCCGGCTCGTCGGTGGCGGCGTGGTCCGGGTGCCTGTCGGTGCTCATACCCGCACAGGTGCCCGCGACGGCGGGCCGCAAACGTCGGCCGGTCGTGGCCGGGGTCGTCCTCGCCCCCGGCGCTGGCAGGCGCGCCCCGGAAAGCGCGGCCGCCGACGCCCCGGCGCGGTGTCCGGCACCGTACAGATTATCGACCGAACGGATGACAACCTTGTCGACCCGTTATTGCAAGGCGTCGGTCGCGATGCCGAATCGTTAGCGATGCGCGACAACCAATTCCAGTGTTACCGTAACGATTCAATCGGGTCGCTGTAACTGTTTTAGCGTCGAGGGCGGAAGTCATTCCGTGATCGACGAAGGGACCGTCATGAGCGACCTGTCCCGCCCGCCCGCACGATCCCCGGTCGGTGAGCCGGAACCGGTGCAGGTGCTCCCGGCGGACGCCCCGCCGCCGGGGGAGAGTCGCCGCCCGGTCGTCGGCCGGTCCCCCGGCCAGCTCGCCTGGCGGCGCCTGCGCCGGGACCGGACGGCGATGACCAGCGGAGCCACCCTCGTCGCGGCGATGCTGCTCGCCCTCGCCGCGCCCCTCGTGCAGAAGCTGACCGGAATCGATCCCACCGACAAGTTCGTGGACCGGCTCAACAGCTTCGGCATGCCGGTCGGGTACGCCGGGGGAGTCAGCCCGGCGCACTGGCTCGGCCTGGAGCCGGGCACCGGTCGGGACATCCTCCTGCAACTGGTGTACGGGCTGCGCACCTCCCTGTTCATCGCGTTCGCCTCGGCGTTGCTCGCCTGCGCGGTGGGCGTCGCCGTCGGCATCGTCGCCGGCTACGCCCGGGGCTGGCTGGACAGCCTGATCAACTGGTTCGTCGACGTGACCCTGGCGTTTCCGTTCCTGATCTTCGCGTTGGCGGTCATCCCGATCCTGGAGGACCGCTTCTACACCGCCCGCGAGGCCCCGCCGCCGGCCTTCCGGATCGCATTGATCATCGCCACGTTCGGGCTGTTCAGTTGGACCTACACCGCCCGACTGGTCCGGGGTCAGGTGATCTCCCTGCGGGAACGGGAGTTCGTCGAGGCCGCCCGGGCCGCCGGGGCGGGCACCGCGCACATTCTGCTGCGTCAACTCCTCCCCAACATCTGGGCGCCGATTCTGGTCACGGTGTCCCTCAACGTGCCGCAGTTCATCGCGGTGGAGGCCGCCCTGGCATTCGTCAACATCGGCGTCACCGAACCCACCCCGGATCTCGGCCGAATGATCTACAGCAGCATCGGATACGTCGCCACCGATCCCTGGTACACGCTTTTCCCCGGCTTGGCGATCTTCCTGCTGGTGCTCGCGTTCAACCTCTTCGGCGACGCCCTGCGCGACGCGCTGGACCCCCGGTCGAGCCGCTAGACCCCGAACCCACCACAGCCCCGGCCGCAGCGGACGGCCGGCGAGAAGGGAGACCACCGTGCGCGCATCATGGCGGACGTTGACCATCGGCGCCCTCGGCGTGACGCTCGTCGCCGCGGGATGCACACCCACCACCGACGACGACGGCGGCGGCGACCAGGGGACCCGCACCCAGACCGGCTCGGTGTCGTACGACCCGGCCGACAACCGGGCCCCCGCACCGGCCGTCGAGGGCGCCACCCGCGGCGGCACCCTCACCGTCATGCAGGTCGCGGACTTCGAGCACCTCGACCCGGCCCGCACCTACGTCAACCGGGCGCAGCTCACCGGCGGCCTGATCCAGCGGTCGCTGACCGGCTACAAGGAGGACGGCAGCGGCACCATGATGGTCGTCGGCGACCTGGCCACCGACCCCGGCAAGGACGTGAACGGTGACTGCAAGGTCTGGCAGTACACCCTGCGCGACGGCCTCCGGTACGAGGACGGCTCGCCGGTGACCAGCAAGGACGTCGCCTACGGCGTCGCCCGCTCGTTCGCCCCCAACCTCAACGAAGGGCCGAAGTACATCCAGCGCTGGCTCTACCCGGGTGGCGTCTACAACGCCACCTACCGGGGCCCGTACGACGGGGGCAGACCGACGCCCGACGGCGTGGCGACCCCGGACGACCGGACCATCCGGTTCACGTTCGCCGAGCCGCACTGCGACATGCCGTACGCGGCGGCCCTGCCGACCACCGCGCCGGTGCCCGCGGCCAAGGACACCCGGGACAGCTACGACCTGCGGCCGTTCTCCTCCGGGCCGTACAAGGTCCGGTCGTACCAGCGGGACGTGGCGTTGGAGCTGGAGCGCAACCCGCACTGGGATCCGGCCACCGACCCGATCCGCACCGCCTACCCGGACGCGTTCCGGTTCACCTTCGGGCTGGAGGCCGCCCAGATCGCCGAGCGGCTGGTCGCCGACGCGCCCGCCGACCAGGCCGCGTTCACCTGGGAGGACGTGCCGCCCGCCGTGCTGCCCCGGACCACCACCGGCCCGGTCGCCGAACGGGTCGTCAAAGGCCCGACCCAGTACACCTGGGTGCTCAACGTCAACACCCAGCGGATCACCGACGTGGACGTCCGTCGTGCGCTGAACTACGCCGTCGACAAGGACGCGCTGCTCAAGGCGATCGGCGGGCAGGCGGCAGGCACCCCGGCCACCACGCTGACCTCACCCACCACCGCCGGCTGGCAGCAGTACGACGCGTACCAGGCCCCGGTGACCGGCGACCCGGACAAGGTCGCGGAGCTGCTGGCCGGGAAGAAGCCGACCCTGGTGTTGGCGTACGCGAACACGGAGACCCGGACCCGGCAGGCCGAGGCGCTCCGGAAGACCCTCTCCGAGCGGGGCTTCACCGTCACCGCCACCGCGATCGACTCCAGCAGCTACTACGACGAGATCGGTCGCCGGAACAACCCGTACGACCTGTATCTGAGCGGCTGGGGCATGGACTGGCCGACCGGGTCGACGACCATTCCGCCGCTCTACGACGGTCGGGAGATCGTCGACGAGGGCAGCAACAACCTCTCCTACCTGAACGACCCCGGGGTCAGCGCCGAGATCGACCGGATCCGCCAACTGCCCGCCCTCGAACAGGACGCCGCCTGGATGGCCCTGGACGAGAAGATCATGCGGGACCTGGCGCCGGTCGTCCCCTGCTACTACGACGCCGCGTACGAGCTGCGCGGCTCCAAGGTCGGCAACGCCTACCTCAGTGACGCGTTCGGTGCGATCCAGGTGAACAACATCTTCGTCAAGCCGTGACCCAGCCGGTGGGGAGCGGCCGGCTGGTCACTCCCCACCGGCCGCGCCGGGAGGTGCCCATGCTCCGTTTCGTCGTCCGGCGGCTGCTCGTCGCGGTCGTCACCCTCACCGTCATCAGCCTGCTCACCTTCGGGCTCTTCTTCGCCGTGCCCAGCAGTCCGGCCAAGGTGATGTGCGGCCGGAACTGCACCGCCGCCGACATCGCCCAGGTCGAGGACCGGCTCGGCCTGCGCGACCCGCTGCCCCGGCAGTACGCGGACTTCGTCCGGGGCGTCTTCGCCGGCCGCACCTACGGCAGCGGCGACTTCCGGCGCGAATGCCCGGCGCCCTGCCTGGGCTTCTCGTTCCGGAACAACCAGCCGGTCACCGAGATCATCACCCAGCGGGCCCCGGTCACGTTCAGCATCGTCCTCGGGGCCGCCGTGGTCTGGCTGGTGCTCGGCGTCTCGCTGGGCATGGTCTCGGCGCTGCGTCGGGGCACCGCCTTCGACCGGATCGCCATCGGCATCACCCTCACCGGGGCCTCCATGCAGGTCTACTTCTTCGGGCTGGTCCTGCTCTACCTGCTGGTCTACGCCACCGGCCTGCTGCCCTTCCCCAGCTACACCCCGTTGACAGAGAACCCGTTGCGCTGGGCGCACGGGCTGCTGCTGCCCTGGATGACCCTCGGCTTCCTCAACTCCGCCCTGTACGCCCGGCTCGCCCGGGCGCAGATGTTGGAGACCCTCTCTGAGGACTTCGTCCGTACCGCCCGGGCCAAGGGGCTGTCCCGGCGGCAGGTGCACCTGCGGCACGCGCTGCGGGCCGCCGTCACCCCGCTCGTGACCATCGCCGGCCTGGACATCGGCGTGGCGCTCGGCGGCACCTTCATCACCGAGACGATCTTCGGTCTCCAGGGGCTCGGCAAGGCCACCGTCGAGGCGGTGCAGTTCCTCAACCTGCCGGTCGTGATGGCCACCGTGCTGCTCGCGGCGGTGTTCATCGTGGCCGCCAACATCGTGGTCGACCTGCTCTACGCGGTGATCGACCCTCGGGTCCGACTGAGCTGAGAGGAGAGACGTGATGACGAACGACGACAACGGGCCGTATCTGCGGGTGTCGGAGCTGCGGGTGCGGTTCGGTACGGAGGATGGGGTGGTGCGGGCGGTGGACGGGGTGTCGTTCGCTGTCGGGCGGGGTCGGACGTTGGGGATCGTGGGGGAGTCGGGGTCGGGTAAGAGCGTGACCTCGTTGGCGGTGTTGGGGTTGCATGACCCGCGGCGGGCGGTGGTGTCGGGGGAGATCTGGGTGGGTGGTCGGCAGGTGGTGGGGTTGCCGGAGGAGCGGGTGCGGCGGTTGCGGGGTCGGGAGGTGGCGATGATCTTCCAGGATCCGTTGTCGGCGTTGCATCCGTACTTTTCGGTGGGGCGGCAGGTCGCGGAGGCGTATCGGGTGCATCATCCGGGGGTGTCGCGGCGTCAGGCGCGGGCTCGTGCGGTGGAGATGCTGGGTCGGGTGGGGATCCCGCAGCCGGGGCGGCGGTTTGCGCAGTTTCCGCATGAGTTCTCCGGTGGGATGCGGCAGCGGGTGATGATCGCGATGGCGTTGGTGAACGACCCGCGGTTGTTGATCGCGGATGAGCCGACGACGGCGTTGGACGTGACGGTGCAGGCGCAGATTCTGGACCTGCTGGCGGATCTGCAGGGGGAGTTCGGGTCGGCGATCGTGCTGATCACCCATGATCTGGGGGTGGTGGCGCAGGTGGCCGACGAGGTGCTGGTGATGTACGCCGGTCGGGTGGTGGAGCACGGCCCGGTGGGTGAGGTGCTGCGGTCGCCGGAGCACCCGTACACCTGGGGGTTGTTGGGGAGTGTGCCGTCGTTGCGGGGTGACGCGGAGGCGGATCTGACGCCGATCGCGGGCAACCCGCCGAGCCTGATCGATTTGCCGTCGGGGTGCGCGTTCCACCCGCGCTGCCGGTGGGCCGACCGCACCGACGGCCGGTCCCGCAGTGTGGTGCCGGAGTTGTTGCCGGTGGCCGGGGAGCCGGGGCATCGGGTGGCGTGTCACCTGCCGGCCGGGGACCGGGCCCGGATCCGGTCCGAGGAGGCCATCGGCGTCGGGGCGGCCCGGTGACCGCCGGGGCCGGGTCGGGCGCGGGAGCTGCCGGGGCCGGGTCGGGCGCGGTGGCTGCCGGGGTCGAGCCGTTGTTGTCCGTCGCCGGGTTGACGAAGCATTTTCCGGTGCGGGAGGGGTGGCGGCGGTCGGGTGTGGTGCGGGCGGTCGACGGGGTGGACTTCACCGTGTCGGCGGGGCAGACGTTGGGTCTGGTGGGGGAGTCCGGCTGCGGTAAGAGCACCACCGGGCGGATGCTGGTGCGGTTGATGGATCCGACGGCGGGGACGGTGACGTTCGCGGGGCGGGACATCGGTCGGGCCCGGGGGCGGGAGTTGCGTCGGTTGCGGCAGGACGTGCAGATCGTTTTTCAGGATCCGTACGCGTCGTTGAATCCCCGGCACACGGTGGGGCGGATCGTGGGGATGCCGTTGGAGGTCAACGGGATCGTTCCGCCGGGTGGGGTGCGTAACCGGGTGCGGGAGTTGTTGGAGCTGGTGGGGTTGAGCCCGGAGCACTACAACCGGTATCCGCACGAGTTTTCGGGTGGTCAGCGGCAGCGGGTGGGGATCGCCCGTGCTCTGGCGTTGTCGCCGAGGTTGATCGTGGCGGATGAGCCGGTGTCGGCGTTGGATGTGTCGATCCAGGCGCAGGTGATCAATCTGTTGCGGGGGTTGCAGCGGGATCTGGGGTTGGCGTTCGTGTTCATCGCGCATGATCTGGCGGTGGTGCGGCATGTGTCGCAGCGGGTGGCGGTGATGTATCTGGGGCGGATCGTGGAGATCGGTGATCGGGCGGATATCTACCGGCGTCCGCAGCATCCGTACACGCGGGCGTTGTTGTCGGCGGTGCCGGACGTGTCCGGGGTGGGGGCGGCGGGGCGGATCCGGTTGGTCGGGGACGTGCCGACGCCGTTGGATCCGCCGTCGGGGTGCCGGTTCCGGACCCGTTGTGGGAAGGCCACCGACCTGTGTGCCGTCGAGGTTCCCGCGCTGGTGCCGAGGGCGGGCGGCAGTCAGGCCACCGCCTGCCACCACCCCGAGACCGGAGCGCCGTAGGAGGCGTCCCGACGTCGGCGCGACCGACCCTAGACATGCGATCCATGCTTCATGAATAATGGATCGCAGTTCGAGGGGGAGTACCCGCCATCGGACGCGTCGGTCGTCAGTACGGGCCCACCCGGGCCCCGGCCGCGCGGGCCGCCAGGGCAGGCGGCTTCGGGGAGACCTTCGACCAGTCCGTCGACGCGGTGACGTCGGCCCGGTCGGAGGGAGCTTCCCGTGATGTCCGTACCCTGGTGGGCCTGGGCGGCCCTGACCGCGGCGATCGCCGTGATGCTCGCGGTCGACCTGTTCCTGCACCGCGACAACCACGTCGTCGGCTTCCGGGAGGCCGCCGTCTGGTCCGGCGTCTGGATCGCCGCCGGCCTGGCCTTCGGCGCTCTGCTGTGGGTGTGGCAGGGCGACGAGGCGGCCGGCGCCTACTACGCCGGCTACCTGATCGAGAAGGCCCTGTCGGTCGACAACGTCTTCGTCTTCGCGCTGATCTTCACCTCCTTCGCGGTCCCGGCCGCATACCAGCACAAGGTGCTCTTCTGGGGTGTCGTCGGCGCGTTGGCCTTCCGCCTGGTGTTCATCTTCGTCGGCGCGCAACTGCTGGAGACGTTCTTCTGGACCGCGTACGTCCTCGGCCTGTTCCTCGTCTACACCGGCTGGAAGATGGCCTTCCGGCACGACGCGGAGATGAACCCCGACCGTAACCTGGTCGTCCGCCTCGTCCGCCGGATCATCCCGACCGACGCCCGCTACCACGGTGACCGGTT
The DNA here is from genome assembly GCF_027497255.1 of Micromonospora sp. WMMD882. NCBI lineage: Bacteria > Bacillati > Actinomycetota > Actinomycetes > Micromonosporales > Micromonosporaceae > Micromonospora > Micromonospora sp. WMMD882. Next base: position 1,759,462 of record NZ_CP114903.1, on the reverse strand, counting down.
CTTCATCCGCGCCGACGGCAGGCGCGTCGCGACGTTGCTCCTGGTCGTCCTCGTCGCGGTCGAAGCCACCGACCTGATCTTCGCTGTGGACTCCGTCGCCGCGATCCTGGCCATCACCACCAGCACGTTCATCGTCTGGGCCGCCAACGCCTTCGCCGTGCTGGGCCTGCGCAGTCTCTACTTCTGCCTCGCCGGCCTGCTACGCCGCTTCACGAAGCTGCACTACGGCCTGGCCTTCCTGCTCGCCTTCGCCGGCGTGAAACTGGTGCTCTCCGAGACCCCGGTCGGAAAACTTCCCATTCCGCTGACCCTGGGCGTCATCGTCGCCACCCTCGTGGTGTCCATCGGCTGGAGCCTCGCCGCCACCCGTGACGACCCGGCGCCCACCGACGAGCCCCGCGCCGCCACCCGGGGCTGACCGGCGCCGGGTGGCCCGCTGCGAGCGTCCGCATCGTCGGGTCCCCCGGGAGGACGGTACCCGCCGGTGACCACGGCGATCCGGGGACCGTTTTCATAACGGTTTGGCGTTGCCTCTCCCTGCCCGCTGCCGTGACAACCGCTCCCACCTGTGCGAACGCCTCGATCGTCGAGAAAGGGGCGAGGCCGTGACAGCCCGTGGGGGGGATTGCCCGCCGAGATCACCTCTGCGATCCTCCACCTGGGACGCTGCCAGTGACGGTTGCCAATCCGGCGTCGGTCGTGGCGGCAGGAGGGACCCTCGTGAAGCGCAGACGTCGTCACCTACTCGTCGGACTCGCGGTCGGGGCCCTGGTGGCCACCACCGGACTCGCCGGCCTCCACTACTCCGGCATCGAGGTCGCGCCGGTCACCGCCACCGGGGACGGCGAGCTTCCCGGCCGACTCGCCGGCCACCTGGAACGGCTGCGCCAGGCGGCGCCGGGCAACGACGGGATGTCGCCGGACGGCCCGGGCAACGCCGCCCAGCAGGAACTTCTCGAACGGGCGTACCCGGCGGACTCGATAAGCATCGCCCAGTTGGACCGCTCGAAGGACGCGTACGTGAAGGCCGAGCGGCGCGTCGACGCCGCCGCCCGGGGCGCGGCGACCGCGAAATGGACGAACGTCGGGCCGAGCGAGGCCCTCTACCCGTTCACCGAGCTGCGCAACGCCTACAACTACGTCCCCAACGAGTACGTCGCCGGTGGCCGGGTCACCTCGATCGACATCGCCCCGGACTGCAGGCCGCTGCTCTGCCGGGCGTACGTGACCCCGGCCGGCGGCGGGGTGTGGGGCACCCTGAACGTGCTCGCCCCGCAACCCAACTGGATCTACCTCGGCGGGCCGCTCGGCATCAACGCCGCTGGCTCGGTGGTCATCGACCGCAACGACCAGACCGGCCTGACCGTGTACGTCGGCACCGGCGAGGCGAACACCTGCGCCTCCGGTTGCGTCGCCGGCGTCGGCCTCTACAAGTCCACCAACGGTGGCCTGACCTGGCAGGGCCCGCTCGGCAAGGACGCTCTCGCCGGCAAGGGCATTGGTGAGATCACCATCAAGCCGGGGGACCCGAAGACCCTCTACGTGGCCACCACCACCGCGCTGCGCGGCATGTCCAGCTCCTGCTGCACCGGCGTGACCCGGCCGGTGCCGGACGCCGCCAAGTGGGGGCTGTACAAGTCCACCGACGGTGGGAAGAAGTGGGCGTTCGTGCACAACGGCTCGGCGAACGCCGGCGAGTGCACCGGCAGCGCCGCCGAGTGGAACAACACCGCGGCCTGCTCGCCGCGCGGCGTCCGCTACGTCAAGCTCGACCCGGGCAACCCCGAGATCGTGTACGCCGCCTCGTACGCCCGGGGGGTCTGGCGCTCGCCGGACGGCGGCGCGACCTGGACCCAGATCAAGGACTCGCTGAACCGGGCGGTGTTCCAGACCCGCCCGGCGATCGACGTCACGAAGCTGCCCGACGGCAGGACCCGGATGTACGTCTACGAGGGCAACACCGGCAACCCGTACTCGCGGCTGTTCCGCAGCGACGACGTGGCCACCGGCGCGCCCACCTTCACCGACCTGTCCAGCTCGAACCCGGCGGACCCGGGCTACGCCACCTACAACCAGTGCACCGGCCAGTGCTGGTACGACCTGTTCGTGCACACCCCGAAGGGCCACCCGGACATCGTCTACACCGGCGGGTCCTACGTGTACGGCGAGACCGTCGCGCACAAGCGGGCGGTGGTGCTCTCCACCGACGCCGGGGTCAGCGGCACCGACATGACCTACGACGGCACCGACGAGCTGCACCCCAACGGCCTGCACCCGGACCAGCACGCGCTGGTCACCCGGCCGGGCAACCCGTACCAGTTCTTCGAGGCCAGCGACGGTGGCGTGATGCGCTCCAACGGCCGGTTCGTGGACCGGTCGGCGTGGTGCGACAACCCGGACCGGGGCCTCACCACCGAGGCGCAGAAGACCCGCTGCCGGCAGATGCTGTCCCGGATCCCGGAGAAGCTCGACGGGATCAACAACGGCATGTCGACGTTGCAGTACGTCAGCCTCTCGGTGAGCCCGCACGACCACACGCTGCTCCAGGGCGGCACCCAGGACAACGGCACCTGGGAGAACAAGGGCCAGCGCAGGCGCTGGGTCAACACGATGATCGGTGACGGCGGCGCGTCCGGATTCGACGTGGCCCGGCCGGAGTTCCGCTTCCACACGTTCTTCGACGCCACCCCCGAGGTGAACTTCGACAACGGGGACGTCGCCGACTGGATCACCGTCTCCGACCCGATCTTCGGCCACGCGAACACGCTGTTCTACGCCCCGCACATCAGTGACCCGAAGGTCAGCGGCACCATGTTCGCCGGCACCGGCCGCACCGTCTACCGCACCAAGACGTTCGGGCTGGGGGACCGGTCGGTCGAGGAGGCGAACCGGATCTGCAACTCCTGGAACGGCACCTACGAGGACGTCTGCGGCGACTGGGAGGAGCTGGGCGGCACCCGGCTCACCGACGCCGCGTGGGGTGACCGGGCCGGCGGCGCGGTGTCGGTGGTCGAGCGGGTCGGCACCGACTCGTCGACCGCGTACGCGGCCACCAGCACCGGGCGCGTCTTCGTCAGCCACAACGTGGACGCCGAGCCGGCCTCGGCGGTCACCTGGACCCGGATCGACACCCCGACCACCCCGAACCGCTTCGTCACCAGCGTCCACGTCGACCCGGCGAACCCGAACCGGACGTGGGTCTCGTACAGCGGGTTCAACTCGAACACCCCGACCACGGTGGGGCACGTGTTCGAGGTGACGGCGGCGGGCGCCGGGGCGACCTGGGTCGACCGGTCGTACGACTTCGGCGACCAGCCGGTCACCGACCTGGTCCGGGACGACGTGACCGGCACCCTCTACGCGGCCACCGACTTCGGCGTGCTGAAGCTCCGCAAGGGCGGCAGGAGCTGGGTGAAGGCCGCCCCGGGCATGCCGAACGTGGAGGTCGCCGGGCTCACCGTCGTGCCGGGCGAGCGGATCCTCTACGCCGCCTCGCACGGGCTGTCCGCCTGGCAGCTCAGCCTCGGCTAGGCGGTAGACGATCATCGGAGTCGACCGGGTGGGGGGCCGCGCGAGCGGCCCCCCACCGCTGCCCGGAGGCTGGTCGCGGACGTGGCGGACGCTCGGCGCGGTCTTCGTCCTGCTGGTCTTCGTGCCGCCGTTGCTGCTGCTGGTCTCCGGCTCGCTCACCGAGCCCGGCCTGCCACCGCCGCCGACCCCCCGGCTGGCGCCGGACCCGGTCAGCGCCACCGGCTACCGGCAGGCCGTGGAGCTGGGCGGTCTGCTGCGCGCCTCGCTCAACTCGGTGCTGGTCGCGGTGGTCGCCGTGCCGCTGAGCGTGCTGGTCGCCTCGCTGGCCGGGTTCGCCACGGCCCGGCTCGCCCCGCGTGCCGCCGCCGCCGTCGTCGCGGCGTCCCTGGTGGCGTTGATGGTGCCGGCCACCGCGCTGCTGGTGCCCCGGTTCACGATCTTCCGGATGTTCGGCCTGACCGATACCCTGGCGCCGTTGGTCGCCCCGGCGCTGATCGGCACCTCACCCCTGTACGTCCTGGTGTACTACCTGGCGTTCCGGGCGCTGCCGGCGGAGCTGTACGACGCCTGCCTGGTGGAGGACCTGAGCCCGGTGCGGATCTGGTGGCGGATGGCGTTGCCGCTGGTCCGCCCGGTGACCGCCGGCCTGACCGCGTTGACGTTCGTGCTGACCTGGTCGAACTTCCTCGACCCGCTGGTCTACGTCTACGACCGTGACCTGTTCACCCTGCCGCTGGCGTTGCGTTCGCTGTCGGTGCTGGATCCGACGAACTTCCCGGTGTTCCTGGCCGGCGCCGTCTTCGCCACGGCGCCGGCGCTGCTGGTGTTCGTGCTCGCCCAGCGGCGTTTCCTGCGCCCCTACGACCCCGACCGGAACGGACGATGATGCGACCCAAGGCGCTGCTCGCGCTGCTGCTGTCCACCGTGCTGCTCGCCACCGGCTGTGGAGCCGACGACCGGCCGTCGGCGGACGACCCGGTGCGGCTGCTGGTGTTCGGCGCGCCCGAGGAGCTCGCCGCCTACCGCACCCTGATCGACGCCTACCAGCAGCGACGCCCGGACTCGCGGGTGCAGCTCGTCGAGGCCAGTGACCGCAAGGACCTGCTGGCCCGGTTGTCCACCTCGGTCGCCGGGGGCGCCCCGCCGGACCTGTTCCTGATGAACTACCGCTTCTACGGCCAGTTCGCCGCCAAGGGCGTGATCGAGCCGCTGGACGACCGGATCGCCGGCTCGGACGTGCTCGACCCGGCCGACTACTACCCGGTGGCGATGGACGCCTTCACGTGGGACGGCCGGCAGCTCTGCCTGCCGCAGAACGTCTCCAGTCTGGCCGTCTACTACAACCGCACCCTGTTCGCGCGGTACGGGGTGCCCGAGCCGAAGGCCGGCTGGACCTGGAACGACCTGGTGCGGACGGCCACCCTGATGACCCGCGCCGGCAACGGGGCGATCGTGAGGGGCACCGAGAGCGAGGGGGCGGCGGCGCGGCCGGCGGTGCACGGGCTGGGCGTCGAGCCGTCCGTCATCCGGCTGGCCCCGTTCGTCTGGTCCAACGGTGGCGAGATCGTCGACGACCCGGCGAAGCCGACCCGGCTGACCCTGGACAGCCCGGCCGCCCGGGAGGCGTTGAAGAACCTGATCGACCTGCGCCAGGCGTACGGGGTGACGCCGACCGACGAGGAGGTGGAGGCCGAGGACGACGAGTCCCGCTTCACCAACGGTCGGCTCGCCATGCTGATGACGTCCCGCCGGGCCACCACCACCTTCCGCACGGTCACCGGTTTCGAGTGGGACGTGGCCCCGCTGCCGGTCTACCGGCAGCCGGTAGGGGTGCTGCACTCCGACGCGTACTGCATGCCGAAGGGCGCCCGGAACAAGTCCGCGGCGTGGGAGTTCCTGGAGTTCGCGATCGCCGAGGAGGGGCAGCGGATCATCGCCGCGACCGGCCGGACCGTGCCCTCGCACACGAAGGTGGCGAACTCGCCGGCCTTCCTCGACCCGACCCGGCCGCCGCGCAACGCGAAGGTGTTCCTGGACGCCGTCCCGACGGTCCGGGCGCTGCCGACCGTGTCGACCTGGCCGGAGATCGAGGACGTCAGCTACGGCATCCTGGAGAACGCGATGTACCGGGGGGACCGGCTGGACGACGTGATCCGTCAGCTCGACACGGAGACCCGACCGGTCTTCGCCCGGGGCGAGCGGGGTTGAGCGCGCCGGGACTGGCCCTGACCGGTGTGTGCGCCGCGTACCGGGGCACGCGGGTGCTGCACGACGTCGACCTCACGGTGGCGCGTGGGGAGCTGCTGGTGGTGCTCGGCCCGTCCGGGGCGGGCAAGTCGACGGTGCTGCGGGTGACGGCCGGGCTGGAGCCGGTCACCGCCGGCCGGGTCGCCGTCGCCGGGCGGGACGTCACCGGCCTGCGTCCGGGCCTGCGCGACGTCTCCATGGTCTTCCAGTCGTACGCGCTGTTCCCGCACCTGAGCGTCGCCGAGAACATCGCCTTCGGCCTCCAGGTGCGCGACGTGCCCCGTGCGGCGGCCCGGCAGCGGGCCCGCGCCGCGGCCGAGACGGTGGGCTGCGCGGACCTGCTCGGTCGCCGTCCCGGGCAGCTCTCCGGCGGGGAGCGGCAGCGGGTGGCGCTGGCCCGGGCCCTGGTCCGCGAGCCGGCCGTGTTCCTGCTCGACGAGCCGCTGTCCAACCTGGACCAGGCGTTGCGGGTGCAGATGCGTGCCGAGCTGCGCGCCCTGCACGACCGGCTCGGCGCGACGATGGTGCACGTCACCCACGACCAGACCGAGGCGCTGGTGCTGGCCGACCGGATCGCGGTGCTGCGCGCCGGCCGGGTCGAGCAGGTCGGCACGCCGGAGCAGATCTGGCGGGCCCCGGCCAGCGTGTTCGTGGCCCGGTTCGTCGGGTCACCGGCGATGAACCTGCTCCCGGCGGGCGCGTTGACCCCGACCGGTGACCCGCCGCCGGGGGCGGACGGGCAGCTCGGCTTCCGGGCCGAGGTGGTCCGGCTGGCCGCTCCCACCCCGGCCGGCGACGCGGCAGCCGGGGACGGTCGGGTCGCCGGGGGCGCCGGCGACGGCGGGCCGGCGGTGGTGGACCGGGTCGAGGTGGTCGGCGAGGACGCGTACGCCTATCTGACGCTGGCCGGCGGGCATCCGGTGGTGGCCCGGGTCCCGGCCGCGCGTCGACCCGCCGTCGGGGCGGCCGTGCGGGTCACCGTCCGCTGGCCCGACGTGCACGTCTTCGACCCGGAGACCGGCCTGCGGCGCGGGCCGGGATGAGGCCGGACACCCGTTCCCGGCGGCAGCTCGGGTGGATGCTGACGCCGTACCTGGTCGGGCTGGTCGGGTTGGTGCTGCTGCCGGCGGCGGTCACCCTGGGGCTGGCGTTCACCGAGTACGACCTGCTGCGTCCGCCGACGTTCGTCGGCTGGGACAACGTCCGGGAGCTGGCCAGCGACCCGGTCTTCCGGGTGGCGTTGACCAACTCGTTGGTGTTCGCCCTGGTGGCGGTGCCGTTGCGGCTGCTGTTGGCGCTCGGGCTGGCGTTGCTGCTGCACCGGCGGGCCCCGGCGGTGGGCGCCGCGCGTACCGCCGCCGCGCTGCCCACGGCGGTGCCGGAGATCGCTTACGGGCTGCTCTGGTTGTGGCTGCTGAACCCGCTGTACGGCCCGGTGAACCAGGTGTTGCGGCTGGGCGGGGAGAACGGGCTGACCGTGCTGGGGCGGACCCCGCCGCAGTGGCTGACCGACCCGACCGACGCGCGGGCGGCGATCGTGGCGATGAGCGTGTTCACCATCGGGGAGACGTTCCTGGTGCTGCTGGCCGCCCGCCGGGCGCTGCCCGCCGACGTGTACGAGATGGCGGCGATCGAGGACGCCACCGGCTGGGACGTGTTCCGCCGGATCACCCTGCCGCTGATGGCTCCGGTGCTGGGCCTGCTGGTGGCGCGGGACGCCATCGGTAGTCTCCAGTTCTCGTTCGTCCCCGCGTTCGTGGTGACCGACGGCGGCCCGCCCCCGTACGCGACCACGTACCTGTCGTTGTTCGTCTACCGGACCGCCTTCGAGTACCTGCGGTACGGCTACGCGGCGGCGGCGACCCTGGTGATGGTCCTGCTGACCGGGGCGGCGGTGGTGGCGCAGTGGCGGCTGATCCGCCGGTACCGGGGGTTCTACGGGGTCTGAGCCGGGGTGGGGAGCGTGCTCCACAGTGGTTGTGGCCTGCCGGTATCCTTTCAGGACTGACCACCTGCGTGGATGCGCCCGATGCCCGGGCGACCCGGGCCGCGGCGCAGGTTGCCCTCTTTCCATCCCCTCTCGTCGAGGAGCGTTCCCTTTGTCTGATCTTGTACTCACCGAGAAGCGTGGTCTGACAGCCGGACCCGAGATGATCGCCGCGACGCTGACCCGTCAGCGGTCCAACTTCCTCCGGCTGCTGGCGAAGCTCGACGCCGACGCCTGGGCCGCCCCGTCCCGGTGTTCGGCCTGGTCGGTGCACGACGTGGTCGGTCACGTGATCAACGTCGCCGAGCTGCACGTCGGTCTGCTCGGGGGCGGCCAGGACATGGAGCGTTTCCTGCGGCACGGCCCGTTCTCACCGGCCACCACCCCGGCGCTGTGGTTGGCGGACTCGCCCCGGCAGAGCCCGGAGGCCACCGTGCAGACCCTGGCGGACCTGGTGGACCGGGAGCAGGAGCTGTTCTCGGCCCGGATGGCCGGGCCGGACGGCCCGCTGATGCCCGCGCCGAGCGGGCGGCTCCTGCACTGGTCGACGCGGACCCTGCACATGATGTGGGACGCCTGGATCCACGAGCGGGACGTGGCGTTGGCGCTCGGCCTGGAGCCGGAGTCCCGGGTCGAGGACTTCCCCCTGGTCACCATGTACGGGCTGCTGCTGGCCGGTGGTGTCGGCGTGATCGGTGGTCAGCCGCCGGCCACGGTGCTCGCGCTGCGGGACGCCGCCGTGTCCCGGTACGAGATCGGCGTGGTCGACGACGACGTGTTCGTGGCGGCGGGCGTCGACGCCGAGCCGGACGGGCACGGCGACACGGCCGAGGTGCTGGACAGCCTCACCGGTCGCGAGCCGGATCTGCTGCGGGCGTTGACCGCGCCGGAGCCGGTGATCCGGTCGCTGGGGGTGCTGCGGCACGTGATGTGACCGGAGGGGCGGGGCGCCGGGCCGCGTCGGCCGGGCTCCGGCGCCCGTCCGCCGGTCCGTCCGCCACGGGACAGCCGCTCCGGTAAATTGCGCACAAGGTGCAATTCGCCCGAGCGGGGGTGTGGGGTGTCGGTGCGGCGCTGGGCGGTGGCCCTGCTCGTCCTGCTGCCGCTGTGCTGGGGCGGCGTCGGGTACGCGAGCACCCGGACGCCCACCGCGGACGACTACCGCCGGGCCGCCGCCGGGGCCGCCCGGTCGGCCTACCACGCCCTGGTCACCGCCGACCTGGTCGGCCGGGCCCGGCTGGCCGGTCGGCTGCCGTCCCCGTACACCGGCAACGTCCTCGACGACGGCCGGGCCGCGGTGTCCGGCGCGGCCCGGCGGTTCGCCGCCGCCACCCCGGTCGACGCGCCCACCGCCCGGCTCCGGGACCGGTTGGGCCCGCTGCTGCTCGCGGCCACCGACCGGCTGACCGACGTACGGCGGGCGGCGCGCGCCCCCGACCCCTCCGCGCTGCGGCGGTCGGTCGACGCGCTCGCCCCGGTCACCGCCGCGCTGGCCGGCCTCCTCCAGGAGTACGGGTGACCCCGGGTGACGTGGTGGCCGGTGCGCAGGCCGTTCGCCGTCACCCTGGGCGTGCTCTCCGCGGTCGGTGGCTTCGTCGACGTCGGCGACATCGTCTCGGCGTCCCAGGCGGGCAGCCGCTTCGGGCTCGCCCATACCTGGGTGCTGCTGGTCGGCGTGGTCGGCATCTGCGTCTACGCGGAGATGGCCGGCCGGGTCACCGCGATCAGCAACCGACCGGTCTTCGACCTGGTACGGGAACGGCTCGGCCCCCGGGTGGCGATGCTCAGCCTGGTCAGCTCGTACCTGGTCACGCTGCTCACCCTGGCGGCCGAGATCGGCGGGGTCACGCTGGCCCTGCAACTGCTCAGCGGCGCCCCCTACCTGCTGTGGGCGCCGTTGGTGGCCCTGCTGCTCTGGTTGGCGTTGTGGCGGGTCCGGTTCGCGCTGCTCGAACGGATCTTCGGCTTCGCCGGTCTCGCCCTGATCGTCCTGCTGGTGGCGGCGGTCCCGCTCGGGCCACCGGTCCACGAGCTGTCCCGGCAGGTCGTCGCCACCACCCTGCCGCCGACCGAGGACTGGCCGACCTACTGGTACTTCGCGGTGGCGATCTTCGCCTCCGCGATGACCCCGTACGAGATGTTCTTCTTCTCCTCCGGCGGTGTGGAGGAACGGTGGACGGCCCGGGAACTGGCCGTCAGCCGGGCCAACGCGCTCGTCGGGTTTCCGCTCGGCGGGGTGCTGGCGTTCGGGCTGCTCGCCAGCGCGGCGGTGGTGTTCGCGCCGGCGGGGGTCGCGGTGGACACCGTCGGCCAGGCGGTGCTCCCCGCCGGCCTGGCGTTCGGCGTCGTCGGCCTGGCGCTGGCGATCATCGGGGTGTTCGCGGCCACCTTCGGCGCGGCGATGGAGACCAGCCTCTCCGCCGGCTACACGGTGGCCCAGTACTTCGGCTGGTCCTGGGGGAAGTACCTGCGGCCCCGGCAGGCGGCGCGGTTCCACACCGTGCTGCTGGTCGGCATCCTCGTCGCGGTGGCGACCCTGTGCACCACCGTCGACCCGGTGCGGCTCACCGAGTACATGCTGATCCTCAACGCGGTGATCCTGCCGCTGACGTACCTGCCGGTGCTGGTCGTCGCCAACGACCGGGGCTATCTCGGCGACCGGGTCAACGGCCGACTGGCCAACACGATGGGGCTGGTCTACCTGGTGGTCGTGGTGGTGGCCGCGGTCGCCGCGATCCCGCTGCTGGTCGTCAGCGGCGCGGGGCGGTGACCCGGTGAGGGAGGTGCTGCTCGCCGCCAACCTGCTCGACCGGCAGATCCTGGACCGGGCCGGCATCCCGCTCGGCAAGGTGGACGACGTCGAGCTGCGGCGGACCCGGGACGGGGTGCGGGTCAGCGCGCTGCTGACCGGGCAGCGGGCGCTCGGGGAGCGGTTCGGCGGGCTGGTCGGCCGCTGGATCACCGCGGTCGCCGAGCGCTGGGACGACGACGGCGACCACCTGCGGCGCATCCCGTACGAGCTGGTGGGGCGGGTGGACGCGGCGGTGCGCCTCACGGTCGCCCGGGACCGGCTGCCCGAGCCGGCCCTGGAGGCGTGGCTGGACACCCACCTGATCGGCCGGATTCCGGGGGCGGGGCGTGACGACTGACCGACGCCCGCCCCGGGTCAGCGACCTGATCGGCGTCCCGGTGGCCGGCCCGGACGGCCGGCGGCTCGGCCGGGTCGTCGACGTGGTGGCCGAGGCGGACCGGCAGGGCCGGCTGCGGTTGACCGGCGTCCTGGTCACCCGGGGGCCGTGGGGCCGGCTGCTCGGCTACGAACGGGACGGGGTGAGCGGGCCGTGGCTGGTGGAGGCCGTGGCACGGTGGATCATCCGCCGCCGGGTCACCCGGCTACCGTGGTCCGAGCTGCCCCCGGACGTCCGCCGACTGGTCGGCTGAGCCGGGGCCCGGGACGCCCGGGGCGAAACGGGTCAGCGCGGTGGTGAACGCGGCCAGGTCGGCGGCCCGGAGGTGGTCGAAGACGTGCCGCCGTACGCTCTCCAGGTGGGTCGGCCAGGCCCGGCGCAACCGGTCCAGGCCGGCGTCGGTGAGCACGGCGTGGTAGCCCCGGCGGTCGCTCGGGCAGCGCTCCCGACGGACCAGCCGCTGGGCCGCCAACCGGTCGACGATCCGGCTCGTCCCGCTCAGCGACAGGGCGGCGCCGGCGGCCAGGTCGTTCATCCGCAACCGCCGGTCGGGCGCTTCGGAGAGCAGCCGCAGGACGGTGTACTCGCTCATCGACATGGACTGCTCGCGCAGCAGGTCGGCGTCGAGCGCCCGGGGGACGGTGATGATCGTCCGGGCGAAGGCGCGCAGGAACGCCTCCTCGTCGGGCGTCAACGGGCCCTGCCGGAGCGGCTCCTCACTCGTCACGCGCCCACAGTAGTTGCTTGACAAAGCAACTACAAGGTTGTTTGCTTGACGCCGCAAGTACCGGCCGAACCCGGCCGACCCCGACCGTGCAGGAGACTTCGTCATGACCCGTATCGGGATCATCATCGGCAGCACCCGCCCCGGCCGTAACGGCGAGCAGGTCGCCAAGTGGGTGTTCGACCTGGCCTCGCGCCGCGACGACGCCGAGTTCGAGCTGGTCGACCTGCTCGACTACCCGCTGCCGCACCTCGACGAGCCGGTGCCGGCGTCGCTGGGGCAGTACCAGAACGAGCACACCAAGCAGTGGGCCGCCAAGATCGCCTCGTTCGACGGTTTCGTCATCGTCACCCCGGAGTACAACCACAGCACGTCCGGCGTGCTGAAGAACGCCATCGACTACCTCTTCGCCGAGTGGAACAACAAGGCCGTCGGCTTCGTCTCGTACGGCTCCGCCGGTGGCGCGCGCGCCGTCGAGCACCTGCGCCTGGTCGCCGGTGAGCTGAAGATGGCCGACGTCCGCCAGCAGGTGGTGCTCTCCCTGGCCACCGAGTTCGAGAACTACAGCGTGTTCAAGCCGGGCGAGTACAACGTGCCGGCCGTGGACATCCTCCTCGACGAGGTGATCGCCTGGAGCCAGGCGCTCGCCCCGCTGCGCGCCACCGCCTGACCCCGGGCGGAGTCGCGGCGGCGGGGACGCTCTCGGCCCCCCGCCGCCGTGACGACGTCGTCGTCCCCACCGACCCTGACGCGTCAGCGCGCCGGGCGCCCCGTTCACCGCGTGTGTTCCTACACTGACCCGATGCGGAGTCGCGCGGCGGTGGCGCTGTGGTCGGTCTTCGGCGTCACGGCGCTCGTGTCGGCGGCGCTCGTGCTGCGCCGTCCCGCCGCCGAACGCCTCTCCGACCTGCACATCTACTACGGCGCGGTACGTCAGCTCCAGGCCGGCGGTGGCCTCTACTCGTACGTCGCGGAAAACGGCGGCCCCTTCACGTACCCGCCGTTCGCGGCGATCCTGCTGGGGCCGGTCGGCCTGCTCTCCGAGACCACCGTCCAGTTCGGCTGGTTGACGGCCACCGGCGCGGCGGTCGTGGTCATCGCGGTGGCCCTGGGCCGCACGGGGGTCTTCCCCGCCCACCGGCGGCAGGTGGCGGTGGCGGCCACCGCCTGCGTCCTGCTGTTGTCCGCCCCGGTGCAGAGCAACCTGCGTTTCGGCCAGGTGAGCATCTTCCTCGTGGCGCTCGCGTTCGTCGACGGGCTGGCGCTCACCCCCGCCCGGGTCCGGGGCGCCCTGATCGGGCTCGCCGCCGCCGTCAAGCTGACCCCCCTGATCTTCGTGGTCTACCTGCTGGTCGCCGGTCGGTGGCGGGACGCGGCCCGCTCGGTGGCGGTCTTCGTCGGCTGCGCGCTCGCCGCCGCCGTGGCGCTGCCCGCCGAGAGTCGGACGTTCTGGACCGCCGCCATGTTCGACACGTCCCGTATCGGCAACCTCGCCTCACTGGGCAACCATTCCGTGCACGGCATGCTGCTGCGGCTCGGGGTGCCGGCCGACACGCTGCCGCTGCTGTGGGCGACGCTGGTGGCGGTCGTCTGCGGGGTGGCCCTGCTGCGGGCCCGGCAGTTGTGCCACGACGGGCGGTCGACGCACGCGGTGGTGCTGGTCGGTTGCGCCTCGGTGGCGGCGTCGCCGGTGTCCTGGACCCATCACCAGATCTGGCCGGTGCTGGCGGCGATGTTGCTGGTCGGGGCGCGGGGCGTGGCGCAGCGGGTCGCGGGCGGTGGGCTGCTCGCCGTCCTGGTGCTGTCGTTGGGGGTGCTGCTGAGCCGGGTCTCGCCGACGCCGGGCGCGCAGTTCGTCTTCGAGAACGCCCGCACGGTGGGCACCGTCGCCCTCTGCCTGGTCGGCTTCGGGGGGGTCGCGGTCGCGGCGGCCGGCGCGCTCCCGGCCAGCCGACGGCGGGGGTCGGCGCGGGCCGTGGTGGCTGTCGTGGCGGCGTTGACCGTCGTCGCCGTGCAGCCGTTGCCGGCCGGCGCCGACCCGACGTTCAAGGCGTACACCGGAGCGGATCTCGACAACCCACGCTACTTCTTCGTCTGCCGCAGTGAGCCGCAGTGCGGCGCGCTCGGCGCGGCGGCCCGGCCGATCGTCTTCGGCCTGGCCACCGAGCGGACGAAGGTGCGGGTGAACGGGGTGGTCGACGGGTCGGTGGCCCGGCTGGAGTACCGCTCCGCCCCGGGCGGTCCGCCCCGGGCCGTCCCGCTGGTGGAGGCGTACCCGGGGCAGCGGCTCTTCTCGTTCCGCAGCGCCACCCTGTCGTACGGGCGGCTGGTCGCCTACGACGCCGGCGGCGCTCCGATCGCCACGTACACGGAGTTCCGGTCGGGGTGACCGGCCGGCCGGCGGCGGCCGGACCGGGGTGGTGGCCGGTCGCAGAATAGTCTCGCAATCGTCTCTAAATGCGTCTCGTAATCAACGGCTCAGGTGCCGGTAGACGGTGGCCCGGGAGACGCCGAGCGAGGCCGCGATCTCCTCGACCGAGTGCGATCCGGCCGCGTGCATCCGGCGGGCGGCGGCCACCTGGCCGCTGCTCAGGGCGCGGGGGCGGCCGGCCCGGCGGGGCGCCCGGGTCGTCGCCGCCTCCGGGTCGGCCGGGTCGGCCGGGTCGGCCGGTCCGTCGAACAGCCGGCGCACCCCGTCGAGGATGTCGGCCCGCAGCGTCTCCGGTGGCACGTGCTGGAAGAACAGCACCGGGTCGGAGCACATGGCGATGGCCTGCCCGGCCCGCACCTGCCCGCGCCGGTCGGCGTCCGGGCCGGCGACCACCTCGTTGGCATGCAGCGAGATCCGGATGAGCCGTTGGTACGTCGGCCCCCGGGCGATCATCGCGATGTCGTGGAAGAGCATGCCGAGGGGCCGGCGGTGGGTGAGCAGCACGTCCACCCAGCCCTCCAGGATTGCCCACCGGGCCCGCTCCGGCGGGAGCCGCCCGGCGGTGTCCACCGTGCGCTCCAGGCCGGCCAGCAGCGGCTCGATCAGGTCGTCGAGGATGTGCTGCTTGCTCGGGAAGTGGTAGAGGATGGCCGCCTTGGTCAACCGCAGCCGGTCGGCGATCTCCTGCAACGTGGTGCGCTGGTAGCCGTGCGCGGAGAAGAGGTCCAGCGCGGTGCGCAGGATCCTGGCCCGGGTGTCGCCGGGAGGTGACTCGTCCACCGGTCGAGGTTAGCCGCCCCCTGACCGGAGGTGGGTGGGGCTGGCGTCGTCTCCTTACCATCGGTCAGTACAGTGGAGGCGTCGGCATCCGTATCGACAGGAGGCGTCATGACCGTCATCTCGGTCCACGACCTGGTCAAGACCTTCGGCAGCAGCACCCGGGCCCTGGACGGGCTCGACCTGCACGTGGCGGCCGGGGAGGTGCACGGTTTCCTCGGCCCCAACGGCTCCGGCAAGTCCACCACCATCCGCGTCCTGCTCGGCCTGCTGCGCCGGGACTCCGGCGAGGTCCGGCTGCTCGACGCCGACCCGTGGCGGGACGCGGTCGCGCTGCACCGCCGCCTCGCGTACGTGCCCGGCGACGTCAACCTCTGGCCCAACCTCTCCGGCGGCGAAGCCATCGACCTGCTCGGCAGCCTGCGCGGTGGGCTGGACCACCGCCGCCGCGACGCGCTGCTCGACCGGTTCGACCTCGACCCGACCAAGAAGTGCCGCACCTACTCCAAGGGCAACCGGCAGAAGGTGGCGATCGTCGCGGCGTTCGCCACCACCGTGGACCTGTACGTGCTCGACGAGCCGACCTCCGGCCTCGACCCGCTGATGGAGGCGGTGTTCCAGGACGAGGTCCGGCGGATCAGGAACGACGGCGGCACCGTGCTGCTCTCCAGCCACGTGCTCGCCGAGGTCGAGGCCCTCTGCGACCGGGTCAGCATCATCCGCGAGGGCCGCACCGTCGAGTCCGGCACCCTCGCCGAGCTGCGCCACCTCACCCGTACCTCGATCACCGCGCAGACCGACCGCCCGGTGACCGGGCTGGCCGCCCTGCCCGGCACGCACGCCGTCCGGGAGGTCGACGGCCGGATCCACCTGGAGGTCGAGCCCGCCCACCTGGACGACGTGCTCGGGCACCTGGTGCGGTTCGGCGTACGGGCGCTGACCAGCGCGCCGCCCACCCTCGAAGAGCTGTTCCTGCGGCACTACGGTGACCGCTCCGCCGCCGCGCCGCTGTCGGCGGGGCAGCGGTGAGCGCCCTCACCGGCGCGGGCCGACTGGCCCGCCTCGCGGTCCGCCGGGACCGGGTCCGGTTGGCGGTCTGGGCGCTCGGCGCGCCGGCGCTGGCCGCCGGCCTCGCGGCCAGCGTCACCGGCCTCTACGCGGGCGAGCAGGACCGCCTCACCTACGCGAGCACCGCCGCCGCCAGCCTGGTCGCCCGGGCGTTCAACGGACCGGTCGCCGGGCCGAGCCTGGGCTCGGTGGTGTTCGCCGAGTCGTACCTCACCCTGGCCGTCCTTACCGCGCTGCTGAGCACGTTCGCCGTGGTGCGGCACACCCGGCAGAACGAGGAGACCGGCCGGGCCGAGCTCCTCGGCGCCTCCGCGGTCGGCCGGTACGCGCTGCTCACCGCCGCGCTCGCGGTGACCGTCGGGGCCAACCTGCTCGCCGCGGCGTTGATCGCCCTGACCCTGGTCGGCGGCGGGCTCCCGCTCGCCGGCTCGGTCGCCACCGCCGGCGCGGTAGCCACCGTCGGGGTCTCCTTCGCCGGGCTCGCCGCGGTCACCGCGCAGCTCTCCGGCACGTCCCGGGGCGCGAACGCCCTCGCCGCGGCGACCGTCGGGGTCTGCTTCACGCTCCGGGCCGCCGGGGACGTGTTCGGTGCGACCACCCCGGACGGCCTGCGGGTGGACAGCGCATGGCCGTCCTGGCTCTCCCCGCTCGGCTGGGCCACCCTGATCCGCCCGTACGACGGGGAACGCTGGTGGGTGCTCCTGCTGCCCGCCGCCCTGCTGGCGGTGACCGTGGCGGCGGCGTACGGGCTGACCGGCCGGCGGGACCTCGGCGCCGGCCTGCTCGCCACCCGGCGTGGCCCGGCCCGGGCGTCCCGGTGGCTGCTCAGCCCGGTCGGGCTGGCCTGGCGGCTGCAACGTGCCGCCCTGCTCGGCTGGGCGTTCGGGGTGGCGGTGCTCGGGTTCGGCATGGGGCTCGCCGCCGACGAGGTCGAGAACATGGTGGGGGAGAACGCCGCGGCGGCGGAGGTGATCAGCCAGCTCGGCGGCGGGGCGAACCTGGTCGACGCCTACCTGACCGCGATGCTCGGGATCTTCGCGCTGACCATCGGCGCGTACGTCGTGCAGGCGATGGCGCGCACCCGGGTCGAGGAGACCGACGGCGCCCTGGAGGCGGTGCTCGCCACGGCGGTGAGCCGCCCCCGCTGGCTGGCCGGCCACCTGCTCACCGCCGGGCTCGGCGCGTTCGCCCTGATGACGCTGGCCGGGGCGGCCACCGGGCTCGGGTACGCCACGGTCGCCGGGGACCCGGCCGGCCGCGCCGGAGAGCTGGTCGGGGCGGCGCTGGTCCGGTTCCCGGCCCTGCTGGTGGTGGCCGGGGTGGTGGTGGCGCTGTTCGGGCTGGCGCCCCGCCAGGCGACGTCGGCGTCCTGGGCGACGCTGATCGTGTTCCTGCTGCTCGGGCAGCTCGGCGCGGTGCTGGACCTGCCGCAGGCGCTGCTGGACGTCTCGCCGTACACGCACGTGCCGGCGCTGCCGTCGGCGGACCTCGCCGTGCTGCCGCTGGCGGCGCTGACCGGCGTGGCGGCGCTGTTGCTGGCCGCCGGTCTGGTCGGGTTCCGCCGCCGCGACCTGACCCCCTGAGCCGCCCGGGCCCGGGACGCCCGGCGCCCGCGCGGCCGGCGGGCGCGGGGGTCCCGGGCCCGCCGGCCGCGGTCAGGACCAGCTCCTTGGCCCGGGCCGCGCCGACCAGCGCGGTCAGGACGCGGTCCGGTCCCGCGGGTCGTCGAGGATGGCGCGGAAGCGTTCCTCGGCCAGATCGAGCTGGTCGTAGATGTGCTCCTTCACCGCGGGCGCGAGGGGGGTGTCCGGCCGGGCGATCAGCTCGCGCAGCACCGGGACCAGCGGCCGGTACTTGCGGGCCGACGAGACGACCTTCGGGCCGACGGTGTGGATCACACCGACCCCGTTGTCGGTGAAGTCGGAGATCTTGACGACCCGGGCCCAGGGTTCCCGGTCGAGGCTGGCCGCCACGTGTTCCCGGTACTGGACGTGCCGGTCACGGCCCGGCTCCCAGGGTGGGTTGGTCACGGCCGCGACGAGCCGGGCGACCCGGACGCCGAACCGGTCGGCGAGCACGCCGAGGGCGACCGGCACCGGGTCGGCGCCCGCCGGGATCCGGCCCGCCAGCTCCACCGGGTGGTCCTCCACCGCGTCGTGCAGCAGCCCCGCCACGATCACGTCGACGTCACGTACCTGGTAGTGGTGCATCATCCGGATCGCCACCCGCAGCAGGTGGTTGAGGTACGGCTCGCGGACCCGCCGGTCGGCGCGGTGCAGCTCGGTGGCCAGGTCGAGGGCCTCGGTCAGCCGACCGCGCGCCGCCGGGTCGAAGGCCAGCGTCTCCAGCCGGAAGCGTTCCAGCAGGCCGGGCTCGCCGTGGATCTCCGTGATCGCGTGCATCGGCATCGTGCCCAGGTACGGCGGAAAATCCATCCGTCACTTATAACCGACGCCCGGTCCCACGCCGGTCGGGGCTCGCCGGTCCGGCGGGACGGGCACCGCGTCCCGGCCGTCCAGGGTGACCCTCCCCGGGCCGCGGCCCGGGGGAGATCGGCGGACCGGGGGCGGTCCCGGGACCGCCCCCGGCCCACGTCGTCTCCGCTACAGCGGGAGCCGGTCGGCGCCGGCGAGCGTCCCCACCACGAGCGGCACCAGCGGGGCCGGCAGCGGCGGGGCTGGGCGCAGGGTCGGCGTCCAGCCGGCGTCCGCGCCCAGGTCCGGGTCGTGGGCGGCGTTGTACGCGGCCACCAGGTCCACCGGGCGGGCGAGCCGGTCGCCGTCGGCGCGCACCCAGTTGCCCCGGGTGGTGACCGCCGTGCCGCCCCAGTCGTGGAGCAGGTCCGCGGCGGTCACCCCGGCGCCCAGCGTGAAGTGGTTGTTCTCCGCGTACACGGCCGACTGCACGCCCACGCCGACGGCGTACTCGAAGTCGTCACCGGCCAGCCGGTACCAGTTGTTGTAGAGGTCGACCTGACCGAAGCGGACCCGGGGCAGCCGTTGCAGCACCCGGTCGAACAGGTTGTGGTGCAGGGTCACCTTGAGCCGCCCGACGTCCGGGCCGACGGTGTTGGACGAGCCGATCAGCATCAGCTTGTCCCGCCCGACGAACCTGTTGTACGTGACGGTGACCAGGCTGGCGGTGTGCGTGACGTCGAGCGACCCGTCGTGCACCTGGTACGGCCGACCGAAGTGCACCGGCTGGGCGCTGTCCGGGTTGTCGCCGTCGGTGAACGTGTTGTGGTCCACCCAGACGTTCTCGCTGCGCCGGACGGAGATCTGGTCGTACTGGGAGTTCCAGTTGCCGGTCTCCCCGTCGGTCGGCGACCAGGCCGGGAAGCAGTCCCGGGCGTCGTCGAAGGTGAGGTTGCGGACGATGACGTTGCTGGCCGTGTCGATCATCAGGGTCAGCCCGGTGAGCGTCGCCCCGCCCCGTCCGACGATCGTGGTGTTCGGGCCGACGTTGATCTGGGTGTGCCGGGTCTGGTTGGCCACCGAGCGCGCCCGAGCGGTCTCCAGCGGCCCGGTCGGCGGCGTCCTGCCCCACACCGCCGGGTCGTACGCGGCCAGGTAGGCCGGCAGCGAGTACTCCGGGTCGGCCAGGTCGGCGCAGTCGAGCAGGGCGCCGTCGTCGCCCTGGAAACCGTCGACGACCCCGTCCACCACGATGATCTTCGGGGTGGCGTTGGCCCGGTTGGTGGCGTTGTCGCCGCCCAGCGCCCGGACCAGGTCGGCGCGGCTGCGGACCAGGTGCACCTGGTCGGCGGTGGCGGTCGCGCCGCCGGTGGTGCCGGGGCCGGCGGCGGCCCAGCCGTCACCGGCCGGCAGGGTCTGCCGGGCGAACCGTTCGACGGGCCGGGGCACCGTCCCGCCGACCGCGGCGACGTCCGGGCCGGCGCCGGCGCCGGGGCCGGCAGCGGTGGCGTCCGGCCCGGCGGCGGCATTCGGGCCGGTGGCGGCGTCGGGCGGCGGGGCGGCCGACGCCACCGTGCCCGGGACGAGAAGCAGGGACAGGGCGACCAGGGCCGCCCCGGACGTGCGGATGCGCATGGGAGTCTCCGAGGTGCTCGGTGGGGTGGTGTGGGGTGGAAACGTCCGTGGCGGCGGTGGTCAGTCCTTCGCCACCACCTCGATCCGGGCCGGCGGGACCGCCCACGGCACCGCCAGCTCCGACAGCAGCGCGCCCGCCTCGGCCGCCGCCCGCAGCGCCGCGTCCACCCCACGGACGGAGACCACCCGGTCGGCCCCCGAGCCGGAGACGGTGACCAGGTCGCCGCCGAGCAGCGTCGGCTCCGGGGCCTGCTGGATCACCTCCAGCACGGTGGTGAACGGCGCCGTCCGGGCCAGCGGCGCGATCAGCGGCGCCCCGACGGCCCGGTGGTCGAGCAGGTTCTCCAGCAGCCCGACCCGGCCGGGCACGACCTGCGCCCCGGGGTCGCCGGGCAGTCGCAGCCGGTCGGTCGGGTACTCCAGCACCGCCTGGCCGGCGGTGCCGTCGACGATCACCTCGCCCCGGACGAAGCCCTCCGCGGCCAGCGTCACCGCCGCCACGATCGGCGGCCCCGACCGGGACGTCACCCGCATGGTCGCCGTGTCGTCCACCTCGATCGGGCGGACCCGGTACCGCTCCAACTCCACCAGGGTCGGCGTGACCGGTCGGCCGACGATCGCCTCGGCGACCGCCAGGCACTGCATCCAGGCGTGCGCGAGCGGGTTGGCCAGCGCACCGTCCAGCACCGGGCGGCCGGCCACGACCCGCCGCCCGGCCCACGGCGCGCGGGCGTAGTAGCCGTCGGCGCGCTGCCAGGCCGCCACCGTGGAGATGCCGACCACGGCGCCCAACCGGCCCTGCGTCACCGCCGCGACCAGCCGGGTCAGCGCGGCCGAGCCGAGCGCCTGGAACCCGACCTGGCAGGCCCGCCCGGTCTCGGCGAGCACGTCGGTGAGCGTCTCGTGCTCGGCCCGGGAGAGCACCGGCGGCTTCTCCAGCAGCAGGTCGGCCCCGGAGGTCAGCACGTCCCGGGCTATCGGCAGGTGGGTGTGCGGTGGCGTGCAGACCACCACCACGTCCGGCCGGGCCCGCCGCAGCATCTCCCGGTGGTCGGTGAAGACGCCCGTGCCCGCCGGCACCGGCGCGTCCGGGTCCGGCTCCACCGCACGTACGTCGACCAGCGCGACCAGCTCCAGCCGGCCCGACGCGTGCAGCGGCGCGATCACCCGACGGTGCCAGCGGCCGTGCCCGTTCGCGCCGACCACCGCCACCCGGGGCCGCCTCCCGCCCACCGGTCCCGTGACCGGTCCGCCCGGGGCCCGGCCGTCGGCCGCCCCGCTCACCGGGCCCGCCCCGCGCTCATGCCGCGCCGGCCAGGGTCGCGGCCACGCCGTGCCGGTCCAGGTCGGTCAGCCAACCGGTGACCGCCGCCCGCGTCTGCTCGTCGGCGCCCAGCTCGGGCGGGAAGACCTCGGTCAGGCCGAACAGCGCGTCGACCACCCCGGTCGGGGTGTCCGGGTGGGCGGCCAGGGCGGCCCGGATCCGGTCGGCCAGCGGATCGTCCAACGGCAGGACCGTGCCGTCGTCCGCGCGGCCCCGGGCGAACCGCATCCAGGCGGCCACCACCAGCGTCGCCCAGCGCGCCTCCCGGCCGGCGGCACGCAGGTCGGCGACGGTGTGCAGGATCCGCTGCGGCAGCTTCTGACTGCCGTCCATGGCGACCTGGAGGGTACGGTGCCGGATCGCCGGGTTGGCGAACCGGGCCAGCACCTGGTCGCCGTACCCGACGACGGACACCCCGGGCGGCGGGACGAAACTGGCCGCCACGTCCTCGGCGACCAGCCGACGCAGCACCGTCTCCAGGCCCGGCACGTCGAGCGCGTCGGCGATGGTCTCCCGGCCGGCCAACGCCCCCAGGTACGCGGCGGCCGAGTGCACGCCGTTGAGGGCGCGCAGCTTCAGCCGTTCCCAGGCCCCGGCGTCGTCGGTGAGCACCGCGCCGGCCGACTCCCACGCCGGCCGGCCACCGGGGAAGTCGTCCTCGATCACCCACTGCGAGTACGGCTCCGCCGCGACCGCCGCCCGGTCGGTGACGCCCAGCGCCTCCCGGGCGACGGCCAGGGTCTCCCCGGTGCTGGCCGGAACGATCCGGTCCACCATGGTCCCCGGGAAGGTGACGCGGGCGGCCACCCAGTCGATCGCCCGCTCGGGCGCCCGCGCGTACGCCAGCGACTGCTCCACCAGCCCGCGCAGCCGGCGGCCGTTGGCCGGCAGGTTGTCGCAGCTCACCAGCGCCAGCGGCCCGGCGTCGGCGGCGGCCCGGGCGAGCAGGCCGCGCGCCAGCAGACCGGGCACGGTACGCGGCGGCCGGTCGGTGGTCAGGTCGGCGACCAGCTCCGGGTCCGGCCGCAGCCGCCCGCTGGCCGGATCCAGTTGGTACGCCTTCTCGGTCACGGTGAGCGTCACCACCCGGATCGCCGGGTCGGCGAGCAGCGCCACCACGGCCGCCGGGTCGCCGGCCGCGTGCCGGACCCCGGCGAGCGCGCCCACCACCCGGGTGTGGCTGCCCGCCGCCGAGGTGGTGGTCACGCTGAACAGCCCGTCCTGCGCGGTGAGGGTCTCCACCAGCGTGGCGCTGCGCGGGGCGACCCCGACGATGCCCCAGTCGCCGCCGGCGCGGGCCACCGCCGCCTCGGTGAAGACCGCCTGGTGGGCCCGGTGGAACGCGCCCAGACCCAGGTGGACGATGCCGGCGGGCACCGTGCCGGGACGCAGCAGCGGCCGGCTCGCCTCGGGCACCCGGCGCAGCGCGTCCAGCCCGAGCGCGGACGCGCCCACGGTCACCGCCATGCCGGGCCGTCCGGGAAGCGGAACTCGGCGATCGACGCCGGTTTCATCGTCGCGCTGTAGCCGGGCTCGGTGGGCAGCAGGTAGCGGCCGTCGCGGGTGCGGACCGGGTCGACGAAGTGCTCGTGCAGGTGGTCGACGTACTCGACCATCCGGCCGTCCAGGCTGACGCCGACCCGCAGGTAGTCGAAGATCGCCAGGTGCTGGACGTACTCGCAGAGGCCCACGCCGCCGGCGTGCGGGCAGATCGGCACCCCGAACTTCGCGGCCAGCAGGATCTCCGCCAGCACCTCGTTGACCCCGCCGACCCGGCAGGAGTCGATCTGCATGACGCCGATCGCCTCGGCCTGGAGGAGCTGCTTGAAGATCACCCGGTTGGCGGCCACCTCGCCGGTGGCGACCCGGCACCGGCCGCCGGTCGCCTCGGTCACCGCGCGGGCGATCCGGGCGTGGCCGAGGATGTCGTCGGCGTGCGTCGGCTCCTCGATCCAGTACGGGTCCACCTCGGCCAGCGCCGCCATGTTGGTGATCGCCTCGTCGACGTCCCACACCTGGTTGGCGTCCATCATCAGCAGCGCGTCCGGGCCGATCTCGGCGCGGATGATCCGGGCCCGGCGCAGGTCGTCGGCGGGCGGCCCGCCGACCTTCATCTTCATCGCCCGCCAGCCGGACGCGTACGCCTCGCGGGTCAGCGCCCGCACCTTCTCGTCCGGATACCCCAGCCACCCCACCGACGTCGTGTACGAGGGAAAGCCACTCTGCTCGAGCACCGCGAGCCGGTCGGCCAGCCCGTCGCGTCCCTTGTCGAGGATGGCGGCGGCCTCGTCGGGGGTGAGCGCGTCGGTGATGTGGTGGAAGTCGACGCTGCCCACCAGCTCCTCGGTCGACAGCTCGGCCAGGAACCGCCACATCGGCTTGCCGGCCAGCTTGGCCCGCAGGTCCCACACCGCGTTGACCAGCGCGCCGGTGGCCATGTGGATGACGCCCTTCTCCGGGCCCAGCCAGCGCAACTGCACGTCGGCGCTGAGCGACCGCCAGAACGTCACCTGGTCGGCGGCGATCTCGGCGACCGTCCTCCCCTCCACGTGGTGGGCGAGGGCGCGGACGGCGGCGCAGGTGATCTCGTTGCCCCGACCGTTGGTGAAGGTGAACCCGGCCCCGGTGACGCCCGCGTCGGTGCGCAGCTCCACGTAGGTGGCCGAGTAGTCGCCCTTGTTGATCGCGTCCGAGCCGTCGCCGGTACGCGCGGTGGGGAACCGTACGTCGTGCACGTCGACGCCGGTGATGGTGACCGTCATGAGTTGCCCCCGATCCTGAAGACCTTCTTCGGCAGCCGGTACGCCAGGTCGACGATGGTCTCGGCCGCCTCGTCCTCGGCCAGCCGGTGCTCGGCGACCAGCCGGGCCAGGAAGGCCGCGTCGACCCGGCGGGCCACGTCGTGGCGTACCGGGATGGAACAGAACGCGCGGGTGTCGTCGACGAACCCGGCGGTGTTGTAGAAGCCGGCCGACTCGGTGACCGACTCGCGGAACCGGCGCAGCACCTCGGGGGAGTCCAGGAACCACCAGGGCGCGCCGAGGTAGAGGGCGGCGTACCCGCCGGCGAGGGGGGCCAGCTCCCGGCTGAACGTGTACTCGTCGAGGGTGTAGACCACCACGGTCAGCCGGGGGTCGTTGCCGTATGCGTCCAGCAGCGGGGTCAGCGCGTGCAGGTACTCGGTGGCCTGCGGGATGTCCCCGCCCACGTCCCGCCCGTGGGTGGCGTGCAGCCACCGGTTGTGGTTGCGCACCGCGCCCGGGTGCAGTTGCATGACCAGACCGTCGTCCAGCGACATCCGGGCGAACTCCAGCAGCATGTGCGCCCGGAACGCCTCCGCGTCGGCGGCGTCGGCCTGCCCGCGCCGGCCCTTGTCGTACAGCGTCGCCGCCTCGGCCGCGCTCAGGTCGAGGGTCAGCGCGGTGGGGTGGCCGTGGTCCGACGAGGTCGCGCCGGCGGCGACGAACGCCTCCCGGCGTCGGCGCAGGGCGCGCAGGAACCCTTCGTACGTGCCGGTGTCCTCCCCGGAGACCTCGGCGAGCCGGTCGACGTTGGCCGACCAGTCGTCGAACTCCATGTCCACCACGTTGTCCGGGCGGAACGTGGTGATCACCCGGCCGCCCGGGCCGCCCCAGCCGTCGGCGGCGAGCTTGGCGTGCCGGCCCAGGTCGTCCAGGGGCGACTCGGTGGTGGCGAGCACTTCGATGCCGAACCGTTCGAACAGCGCCCGGGGGCGGAACTCCGGCTCGCCCAGCCGGGCGGCGAGCGTGTCGTACACCTCGTCGGCGGTGACCGGCGAGAGCCGGACGTGCACGTCGAAGACCTCGCGGAAGGTCTGCTCCAGCCAGAGCCGCGACGGGGTGCCCCGGAACAGGTGCCAGTGGTCGACGAACCGCCGCCAGATGACCCGGCCGTCGGTCTCCACCGGGCTGCCGTCCACCGTCGGCACGCCCAGCTCGGTCGGGCGGACGCCCTGGCTGAGCAGCATCCGGGTGAGGTAGTGGTCCGGCACGATCAGCAGCCGGGCCGGGTCCGGGAACGGCTGGTCGTCGGCGAGCAGCGCCGGGTCGACGTGCCCGTGCGGCGAGATGATCGGCTGCTGCGCGGCGAGGGCGTACAGCTCCCGGGCCAGGGCCCGTTGCCCGGGCTCGGCGGGGAAGAGCAGGTCGGTGCGGTTCGCGGTGGGCACGGTTGTCGGCTCCTCGGCGGATCGGGCGAATCAGGTGGCCGGGCGAATCAGGTGGCCGGGCGAATCAGGTGGCCGGGCGCGTCACCCGGGCCGGGCGGTGGAGTGGACCGGGCGGGTCGGGCGGTTCAGGTGGGCCGGGTGGGGTGGGTCAGGGCAGGGTCAGCAGGTCGGTGACCCGGACCGGCTGGCCGGTCTCGAAGGACCGGTTGGCGGCCAGGCCGGTGAGCAGCGCCAGCGCCCCGTCCCGGGCGGTCGCCGCGCGGCCCATCGGGTCGGCCGCCCCGCCGAACAGGACCCGGGTCATCCGGGCGTCCGCGCCGCCGTGTCCACCCCGGGTGTAGCCCTCCACCGGCACGGTCCGCGGTCGGGACCAGAACGGACGCAGGGTGATGGTGGCCGAGCCGTGCTCGGCGGCGGCCTCGTCGCCGTGCAGGGCGGCGCCCTTGAGCGCGCCGGCGGCCTGCGGGCTGACGAAGTCGCTCTCCACGACCTCCAGCTCCAGCCGGCCCCGGCTGCCGTTGACCATCACCCGGTAGCCCTCCCAGGGGGCGTACGCGGTGAGGTGGTACGTCATCGTCGCGCCGGTGGAGTAGCGGGCCAGCACCGCCATGTCGTCCTCGATGGTGACGCCGGGGGCGAACACGTTGCGGTCCCGGTGGTAGCCGTCCTCGGTCTCGGCGTCCAGGTACAGCTCACGCAGCCGGGGGTGGGTGGCCAGGTGCAGGGCGAACGGGTCGTCACCGGCGGCGGGCGCGCCGTGTGCCCGGTCGTAGTCGCGGGCGTAGCCGTGGCGGCGGCCGTTCTCGCCGTAGAAGAACAACCGGCCGGCGGCGTACACCTCGACCGGCGTCGCGTCCAGCCACCAGTTGACCAGGTCGAAGTGGTGGCTGGCCTTGTGTACCATCAGGCCGCCGGAGTTGGCCCGCTCGCGGTGCCAGCGGCGGAAGTAGTCGGCCCCGTGCCGGACGTCGAGCAGCCACTCGAAGTGCACCGAGCCGATCTCGCCGACCGCCCCGTCGGCGAGCAGTTGCCGGACCTTCTCGTGCAGCGGGTTGTAGCGGTAGTTGAACGCCACCCGCACCTGCCGGCCGGTGGCCGCCACCGCGTCGAGGATCCGCTGGCAGCGGGGCGCGTCGACGGTCATCGGCTTCTCGGTGACCACGTCGCAGCCGGCGTGCAGGGCGGCCACCACGTACTCGTCGTGGGTGACGTCGGTGCTGGTCACCAGCACCACGTCGACGCGTTCCTCGACCAGCATGGCGGCGAACTCGGCGGCCGGGTACGTCGGGACCGGCGGGTGTGCCAGCTCGGTCAGCCAGCGGTTGTGCGCGTCCATCCGGGCCTGGTTGAGGTCGGCGAAGGCGACCAGCTCGGCGGTGTCGGCGTGGTCGAGCACCAGCGCCCGGACGAACATCTCGGCCCGGGCCCCGGCGCCCACCAGGGCGTGCCGGGCCCGTGTCCCGGTTCCGGATGACATCGCGTATCGCCTCCCGACGGACTGCAAAGGTTTGCAGCGAAGTAACCACGACGGTTGCGGCGACGTCAACGGTCGATGGAAAAACCGCGTCATAGATCCCGCTTTGACCAGGTACGACAGGGCGGGCGGCCCGCCGCCGAAACAAAACCGACATCGAAGAACCCGTTGACAGCAACACAACCGTTTGCATTAATTGGCGACACCCACGTGACCGCAGCCACACCGACCCGCCACCGAGGGGCCGCCGTGCCAGCCACCATCCGAGACGTCGCACGGGCCTCCGGCGTGCACATCTCCACGGTCTCCCGCACGTTCTCGGCCCCCCACCTGGTCAACCCCGACACCCGGGTACGGGTGCTGGCCTGCGCCGAGGAGCTGGGTTACCGGCCGAACCGGGCCGCGCGGGCGCTGATCACCGGCCGCACCCACAACATCGGGCTGATCATCGCCGACATCGCCAACCCGTTCTTCCCGCCGTTGATCAAGGCGGCCGAGAGCCAGGCCCGGCACCGCGACTACCACGTCTTCGTGGCCGACACCAACGAGGACCCGGTCGCCGAGGAGGAGCTGGTCCACGCGATGGCCAAGCAGGTCGACGGCGTCCTGCTGTGCAGCCCCCGGATGAGCAACAGCCTGATCGAGCAGCTCAGCCGGGAGGTCCCCCTGGTGGTGATCAACCGGCAGGTGGCCGGTCTGCCGTGCGTGATGATGGACGTGGGTCAGGGCGCCCGCGCGGCGATCGAGCACCTGCTCGCCCTCGGGCACCGCAAGCTGGCCCTGCTCAGCGGGCCGCGCGGCTCCTGGACCAGCCGTGAGCTGCGCCGGGCCGCCGTCGCGGCGGCGCGGGCCGGCGGCGCCGAGCTGACCGTGCTCGGCCCCAACCCGCCCACCGGGACCGGCGGCGCCGGGCTGGCCGAGCAGGTCCGCCGCGCCGGGGTGTCGGGGGTGCTCGCCTACAACGACCTGATGGCGATCGGGCTCATCGAAGGGCTCGACGCGTCCGGGATCCGGGTGCCGCAGGACGTGAGCGTCGTCGGGGTCGACGACATCGCGCTCAGCCGGCTCACCCGACCCAAGTTGACGACGGTGGCCACACCGACCTCGGCCGCCGGCCGGACGGCCGTCGACATGCTGCTGCAACACGACACCGGCGTCCGCGCCCGTGGCGCCCGTGGCGGCACGTCCGACGACCGTCGCACCACCGCACAGGTACTACTCCAGACCGAACTGGTCGTCCGCGACTCGACCGCACCCGCATCCCTGGACGGTCGGGGCGTCGCCGGCGCCGTCGTGGCCGACCCGGACCCGCACTGTCCTGCGGGCCCGGGTCACCCGGCGACCGTCACCGGTGACGTCGTCGCCTCCTAACGCCAAGGAGTGAGCGCACATGCACCCCGCAACCACCACCGCCGGCCCGCCCTCCGGGCCCTCCCACCGTACCCCCCGCCGTCGCCTGCTCCGCGGCCTGCTCGCCGCGGTCGTCGCGGCGCCGCTGGTGCTCGGCGCCGCGGCCTGCGGCGGGGACGACGCGGCCAGCTCCGACCCGGACGCCCCGGTCAAGCTCTCCATCTTCTGGTGGGGCGGCGAGGCCCGGGCGAAGTTGACCGAGGAGGCCCTGGCCCTCTACACCCAGAAGCACCCGAACGTCACGTTCGAGAAGACCTGGCAGGCCAACCAGGGCTACTTCGACAAGCTGGCCACCCTGACCGCCGGCGGCAACCCGCCGGACATCTTCCAGATCGACGACAACTACCTGTCCGAGTACGCGTCCCGTAACACCACTCTCGACCTGACGAAGTACAAGGACGACGGCGAGCTCGACGTGTCGACGTTCCCGGAGAGCCTCTGGAAGTACGGCGTCGTCGACGGCAAGCTGGCCGGCCTGGCCGCCGGGGAGAACACCCAGGGCCTGGTCTACAACAAGACGCTGCTGGCGAAGAACGGCCTGCCCGAGCCGACCACCGGCCAGAGCTGGGAGGAGCACATCGCCTGGGCCGAGCAGGTGGCGCGCAAGACCAGACTCGGCACCCAGGACCCGAGCGCCGACTACAAGGCGTTCTGGGTGTGGCTGCGCCAGCAGGGCAAGGACCTCTACAACGGCTCGGACCTCGGTTTCACCGCCGAGGACGTGACCAAGTGGTTCGAGTTGTGGAAGGGCGCCCGGGACCGCAAGGCGACCCCCACCCCGGACGTCATCCACGAGGGCAACGCCACCGACATCACCAAGCAGCTCGTGGTGACCGGCAAGGCGGCGACCTCCTGGGTGTGGGTCAACCAGATGCCGGAGCTGAAGAAAAACACCAAGGACGAGCTGGGCGTCATCGCGTACCCGGGTGACCCGAGCGCGCAGTGGGCGCGGGCCTCGATGTACTGGTCGGTCTTCCGCGGCAGCAAGCACAAGGACGTCGCGGTCGACGTGCTGAACTTCCTGACCAACGACCCGGAGGCGGTCAAGCTCCTCGGCACCGACCGGGGCCTGCCGTCCAACCTGGAGCTGCGCAAGCAGGTCAGCGACAGCGTCACCGACCCGGCGATGAAGCAGTCCATCCAGGTCGAGTCGGACCTCGCCGCGAAGTTCGGCCAGTCCCCGCAGGTGCCGATCAAGGGCCACAGCAAGGTCAAGTCCGAGCTGATCAAGGCCGCCGAGAACGCCCAGTACGGGCGGGCCACCCCGGCCGAGGCGGCAGCGCAGTTCATCGCGGCCTGCAAGTCCGCCATCGCCTGACCGCTCGGAGAGGAGTCGGCCCGTGGCCCTGACCACCGCGCCCGACCCGACCCGCCGCGACACCGGATCCGTCCGGCCCCACGCCCGACGTGGGGCCGGCGGACTCCGGCACAGCGAAGGTCTGGCGGGTTACGTCTTCCTGTCGCCCTGGCTCGTCGGCCTGATGGCCGTCACGGCGATCCCCATGATCCTGTCGCTCTACCTGAGCTTCACCAACTACGACATCCTGACCCCCTGGTCGGAGATCGAGTGGGTGGGGCTCGCCAACTACGAGCGGATGTTCACCGCCGACCCGTCCTACTGGCACGCGGTCCAGGTGACGCTGAAGTTCGCCCTGATCGCGGTGCCGCTCAAGCTGGCCGCCGCGCTCGGGGTGGCCCTGCTGCTCAACCGTGCGTTCCGTGGGGTCGGGCTGTTCCGCGGCCTGTTCTACCTGCCGTCGCTGCTCGGCGGCAGCGTCGCGCTGGCCATCGTCTGGGTGAACATGTTCAACCGGGACGGCGCGTTCAACTCGCTGCTGGGCCTGTTCGGCATCGAGGGCAAGCCCTGGGTCAACGACCCGGACTGGGCCCTGGAGACCCTGATGGTGCTGGCCATCTGGCAGTTCGGCGCGCCCATGGTGATCTTCCTGGCCGGGCTGAAGCAGGTCCCCACCGAGCTGTACGAGGCCGCCTCGGTCGACGGGGCCAACAAGTGGCGGCAGTTCCGCGCCGTCACCCTGCCGATGCTGTCCCCGGTGATCTTCTTCAACCTGGTGCTGGAGACCATCAACGGCTTCCAGGGCTTCACCGCCGCGTTCGTGCTCAGCAACGGCACCGGCGGCCCGGTGGACTCCACCCTGATGTACACGCTCAACCTCTACATCGCCGGCTTCACCGACCTGAACATGGGCTACGCCTCCGCGATGGCCTGGGTGTTCCTCATCGCCATCGCGGTCATCACGGTGGTCTTCTTCAGCACCGGACGGTTCTGGGTGCACTACTCCGACGGGGAGGACCGGTGACCGCGATCGCGCCCCCGGCCGCCGTCCGCCGCCCTCGCGGCGGTGGCCGCCAGGCCGTACGTCTGCTCGTGCTGGTCGCGATCCTGGGGATCGTGCTGTACCCGCTGTTCTGGATGATCGGCACCTCGGTCAAGTCGCAGCAGGAGATCGTCAACAACATCGGCCTGCTGCCCGAGGTGTTCACCCCGGGCAACTACGCCGACGGGTGGACCAACTTCGACGTCAGCTTCGGCCGGTTCTTCTTCAACAGCGCGATGGTCAGCCTGCTGTCCGTGGTCGGCAACGCGGTCTCCTGCCTGCTCGCCGCGTACGCCTTCGCCCGGCTGCGGTTCCGGCTGCGCGGCGTCTGGTTCACCGTGATGATCGGGACGCTGCTGCTCCCCGGCCACGTGCTGATCGTGCCGCAGTACATCCTCTTCCGGAGCATGGGCATGGTCGGCGGCGACTGGCCGTACCTGCCGCTGCTGGTGCCGCAGTTCCTGGCCACCGAGGCGTTCTTCGTCTTCCTGATGGTGCAGTTCATGCGGGGCATCCCCCGGGAGCTCGACGAGGCCGCCAAGATCGACGGGGCGAACGCGTTCGGCATCTTCCGGCACGTGATCCTGCCGCTGAGCCGGCCGGCGCTGGTCACCACGGCGATCTTCTCGTTCATCTGGACCTGGAACGACTTCTTCCGGCAACTGGTGTTCCTGTCCGAGCTGACCGACTACACCGTCCCGGTGGCGCTGACCCTGTTCATCGACTCCACCAGCCAGAGCGCGGTCGGACCGATGTTCGCCATGTCGGTGCTCTCCCTGCTGCCGGTGTTCCTGTTCTTCGTGGCGTTCCAGCGGATGCTCGTCGAGGGCATCAACACCAGCGGCCTGAAGGGATGAGCCGATGAGCGTCGACGTGCCCGTCCGGCGGGACTGGCGGGACACCGCCCGCGACGCCAGCGACCTGGCGGTGCTCGGCTTCGCCCTGCTGCTGGGCGCGTTGCCGCTGCTCACCGCCGGGGCGGCCGTCGCCACCGCGAGCGCGGCCGTACACGACTGGCTGGCCACCGGGAGCTGGCCGCCGGCCCGGGACAACCTGCGCCGGTACGGCCGGGCGGCGCTGCCCGGCGTGCCGGCGACGCTGCTGGGGCTGGCGGTCGTCGTACTGGTGGCGCTGGACCTCACCGCCCTGGCCCGGGGCCGGGTGCCCGGCGGTACGCCGATGCTGCTGGTCACCGTGGCGGCGATGGTGGCGGCCCTCGGGTATGCGGCCCTGGTCGTCGTGCACGTCGGACGCGCTGGCGGCCGGGGCTGGCGGGCCGCGGCGCTCGTCGCCGGACGGGAGTGCCTGGACCGGCCGGCGCGGTGGGCCGGCGTCGGCGCGGTGGCCGGGATCGCCGCCGTGCTGGCGGTCATGGTGCACCCGGTGGCGGCGCCGATCCTGGCCGGGTACGCCCTGGCCGCCCTGCACGCCGTGAGCCGGCGTCAGCCGGCGACCCGAGGGGAACGCCGGTGACCCGGCTCCTGGTCGACGGGACCGAGGTGGCCCGGTACGTGCTCGACCCGGACCTGGACCCCCGGCACGGGGTACGCCCGTACCTGCACCCGGTGCGGACCCTCGCCGGCACGACGGTCACCGACGTGCTGCCCGAGGACCACGTCTGGCACCTGGGCGCCTCGCTGGCCGTGCAGGACGTCAACGGCACCAACCTGTGGGGCGGCCGGACCTACGTCCGGGACGCCGGTTACACCTGGCGGGACGACCACGGCCGGATCAGTCACGTCGAGTGGTACCGCCGGGACCCCGACCATCTGGAGCACCGGCTGCGCTGGTGTGACCGGGACGGCCAGGTGCTGCTCACCGAGCGCCGCCGGCTGGTCGCCCGCCCGCTGGACGGGCGGACCTGGGTGCTGACCGTCGGCTACGCGTTGACCGCGCCGGCCGGTCAGGACGTGACGTTCGGCAGCCCGGCCACCAACGGCCGGCCCGGCCCGACCGGGTACGGCGGGTTCTTCTGGCGGGCGCTCGCGGCCGACCCGCCCGAGGTGCGCACCGCCACGGCCGAGGGGGAGGAGGCGGTCAACGGCAGCGCCGAGCCCTGGGTGGCGATGCTCGGGGCCAGCCCGCAGGGGGCGGCGTGGACGCTGCTCTTCTCCGGGCTCACCGAGGGGGACCGCTGGTTCGTCCGCAGCGGCATGTATCCGGGGGTGTGCGCGGCCTTCGCGTTCGACGAGCCCCGGGTGATCCCGGCCGGCACGTCCCGCCCCGGCCGGCACCGGGTCGCGGTGGTCGACGGCCACCTCGACCGGGCCGCGCTGGCCGCGCTCGCCGCCCGGCTGGACCCGCCGGCCTGACCGCCGCCCGCCCCGGACGGCGTGCGGGGCGGGCGGCGGTCAGGCCGGGGCGGGGGCGGTGCTGTCGCGGCGTACCAGCTCGACGTCGAGCACCTCGACGCGGTCGCCGTCGACCTCGGGCTCCAGGGCGAGCGTCATCGCCCGCGCGCCCATCTCCACCAGCGGCAGCCGGACGGTGGTGAGGGTGGGGGTGACGTCCCGGGCGATCGGCATGTCGTCGAACCCGGCGACGGAGATCTGGTCGGGCACGGTCATGCCCCGAGCCCGCAGCAGCGACAACGCGCCGACGGCCATCGAGTCGTTGAGGGCCACGATCGCGGTCAGGTCGGGCGCCCCGTCGAGCAGGGCGGCGGTGGCGGCGACGCCGCTGTCCCGGTCGAACCCGGCGTAGCGGATGTGCTCCTCCGGCAGGGGCAGCCCCGCCTCGGCGAGGCCCCGGCGCAGCCCGGCCAGCCGGTCCGTGGTGGTGGTGAGCAGCCGGGGGCCGGCGATCACCCCGATCCGTCGGTGCCCCAACGCGGCCAGCTCCCCGGCCAGCAGGTGGGCGCCGGACTCGTTGGCCGGCATCACCGCGTCCCCGGCGTGCTCGTGCCGGCCGATCACCGCGACCCGGCCGCCGGTGGCCTCGTACGCGGCGAGCTGCTCGTTGAGCCGGGTGGTGAAGCCGTCGTCGTGGTAGCCCGAGCCGGCCAGGATCATCGCCGCCACCTGCTGGCCGCGCAGCAGGTCGACGTACTCCAGCTCGCGTTCCGGGTCCCGGTAGCTGTTGCAGATGATCAGCAGCTTGCCGCGCGCGGTGGCCACCCGTTGCAGCCCCCTGGTGACCTCGGCGAAGTACGGGTCGGAGACGTCGTGCACGATCACGCCGACCACGCTGCGCTGCGGCCGGGCCAGGAGCTGGGCGTGGGCGTTGGGCACGTACCGCAGGTCGGCGACGGCCCGCAGCACCCGGTCGCGTAGCTCCTCGGTGACCGTCTTGCTGCTGCCGTTGATCACCCGCGACGCGGTCGCGGGGGAGACCCCGGCCCGCCGGGCGACGTCGGCCAGCGTCGCCATGGCCACCCCCGAGTCGCTCTGTCGATGTGCCTCGCGCCGCCGGGCGCGCCTCAGGTTACCGCAGGGCGTGGACCGGTCCCAGCGTCCGTCGGGTCCGGCAGGTCACACGACGTGTCGGGGTGGGGCCTTGCCCGGCGACGTCGGGGACACCTACCCTGCTTGGGAAAGCGCTTGCCTGAGGTGGAAGGAAGACCATGACCCGCAGGCCGATCGGCATCATCCTCAACGGCGTCACCGGCCGGATGGGGTACCGGCAGCACCTGGTCCGCTCCCTGCTCGCCATCCGCGAGCAGGGTGGCGTGCCACTTGACGACGGCACCACCATCTGGCCGGAGCCCGTGCTCGTGGGCCGCAGCGAGACCCGCCTCCGGGAGATCGCGGAACGGCACGGACTGGCGGACTGGACCACCGACCTGAGCGCGGCGCTGGCCCGCGACGACGTGAAGATCTACTTCGACGCCCAGGTGACCCAGCAACGGGAGAAGGCGATCCGGCAGGCCATCGAGGCCGGCAAACACGTCTACACCGAGAAGCCGCTGGCCGAGACGAGCGCCGCCGCCCTGGAGCTGGCCCGCGCGGCCGGCGCCGCCGGGCTGCGGACCGGCGTGGTGCAGGACAAACTCTTCCTGCCCGGCCTGCGCAAGCTCAAGCGGCTCGTCGACGGCGGCTTCTTCGGGCAGATCCTCTCGGTGCGCGGCGAGTTCGGCTACTGGGTGTTCGAAGGCGACTGGCAACCCGCGCAGCGGCCGTCCTGGAACTACCGCGCCGAGGACGGCGGCGGCATCGTCGTCGACATGTTCCCGCACTGGCAGTACGTGCTGGAGGAGCTGTTCGGCGAGGTCAGGGCCGTGACGGCGGTGATCGCCACGCACATCCCCCGCCGGGTCGACGAGTCCGGGGCGGCCTATCCGGCCACCGCCGACGACGCCGCGTACGGCATCTTCGAGCTGGCCGGCGGGATCGTCGCCCAGCTCAACTCCTCCTGGTGCGTCCGGGTGCACCGCGACGAGCTGGTCGAGTTCCAGGTGGACGGCACCGAGGGCAGCGCGGTCGCCGGGCTGCGCGGCTGCAAGGTCCAGCACCGGGCGGTCACCCCGAAGCCGGTGTGGAACCCGGACCTCCCGGTGACCGAGAGCTTCCGGTCCCAGTGGACGGAGGTGCCGGACAACGAGGAGTTCGACAACGGCTTCAAGGTGCAGTGGGAGGCGTTCCTGCGGCACGTGGTCGCCGGGGAGCCGTTCCGCTGGGACTTCCTCGCCGGGGCGCGCGGCGTGCAACTGGCCGAGCTGGGCCTGCGCTCCGCCCGTGAGGGCGTCCGCGTCGAGGTGCCGGAGCTGGACCGGTGAGCGCCCAGGTGCGACTGCCGGGCGGGGAGACGTACCGGCTCGGCGGGGGCGACGGATTCGCCCGCCCGGCCGGCCCGCCCACCTCCCGGGTCGCGTACGCCGCCGCGCACGTCGTCGCCGACCCGGGCGCGGAGAACGTCCCCGGCGCGCCGGCCGCCCTGGACTGGGAGCGCACCCTCGCCTTCCGCCACCACCTGTGGTCGTACGGCTTCGGGGTCGCCGAGGCGATGGACACCGCCCAACGGGGGATGGGGCTCGACCACGCGGCCACCCGGGAGCTGATCCGCCGCAGCGCCGCCGAGGCGCGTTCGGTCGGCGGGCGCATCGTCGCCGGGGTCAACACCGACCACCTGCCGCCGGGGGAGTACCCGGTGGCCGAGCTGACCGCGGCGTACCGGAGCCAACTGGAGGAGGTGCTGACCGCCGGCGCCCGGCCGGTGCTGATGTGCAGCCGGCACCTGGCCTCGGCCGCCACCGGCCCCGACGACTACCTCGCCGTCTACGCCGAGCTGCTCACCGCCAGTGACGAGCCGGTGGTGCTGCACTGGCTCGGGGACATGTTCGACCCGGCGCTGGCCGGCTACTGGGGCGCCACCGACCTGGACCTGGCCGCCGACACGGTGCTCCAGCTCGTCAAGGACCACGCCGACAAGGTCGACGGCATCAAGATCTCCCTTTTGGACGCCGGTCGGGAGGTCGCCCTGCGTCGCCGGCTGCCCGCCGGGGTGCGCCTCTACACCGGCGACGACTTCCACTACCCGGAGCTGATCCGGGGCGACGGGCAGGGCCACTCCGACGCGCTGCTGGGCATCTTCGCCGCCATCGCCCCGGCCGCCGGCGCGGCGCTGGCCGCCCTGGACGCCGGCGACGTCTCCACGTACGACCGGATCATGGCCCCGACCGTGCCGCTGGCCCGGCACCTGTTCGGGACGCCGACCTGGCACTACAAGACCGGCATCGTGTTCCTGGCCTGGCTGACCGGCCACCAGGAGCACTTCACCATGGTCGGCGGCCAGCAGGCCGGCCGTTCCCCGGCCCACCTGGCCCGGCTGCTCGTCCTCGCCGACCGGGCCGGTCTGCTGCCCGACGCCGACCTGGCCGCCGCCCGGGCCCGGGCGTTGTTCACCGTCGCCGGGGTGGCCCAGTGACCGCCGCCCGGCAGCTCGTGCCGGGCGTCGACGTGCCGGCCGGACTGGAGCGGTTCTCCTTCAACCAGGCGACCGCGAAACACTGGCCGCTGGCGGAGGTCGTCGCGGGTTGCGTCGACGCGGGCGTCCCCGGCGTCGGCCTGTGGCGCGAGCCGGTCGGGGAGTACGGCGTGGCCCGCGCCGCCCGGCTGGTCCGCGACGCCGGGCTCACCGTCACCTCGCTGTGCCGTGGTGGCTTCTTCACCGCAGACGACGACTGGCGGACGGAGAACCTGCGGGCCATCGAGGAGGCCGCCGCCCTGGACTGCCGGGTGCTGGTGCTGGTCTCCGGCGGTCTGCCCGCCGGCAGCCGGGATCTCGCCGGCGCCCGGAACCGGGTGGCGGACGCGATCGCCGAGCTGGCCCCGCACGCCGCGGCGGCCGGGGTGACGCTGGCCATCGAGCCGCTGCATCCGATGTTCTGCGCCGACCGGTGCGTGGTCGCCAGTCTCGGGCAGGCGTTGGACATCGCCGAGCGGTTCGACGTCGGCGTGGTCGGGGTGGTGGTGGACGCGTACCACGTCTGGTGGGACGACGCGGTCCACCAGCAGATCGCCCGGGCCGGTGACCGGATCGCCGCCTTCCAGGTGTGCGACTGGGTGACCCCGCTGCCCGAGGGGGTGCTGCTGGGGCGGGGCCTGCCCGGCGAGGGCTGCATCGACCTGCGTGGACTGCGGGCGGCGGTGGACGCCGCCGGCTACGCCGGCCCGGTCGAGGTGGAGGTCTTCCACGCCGACGTGTGGGCCCGCCCCGGTCGGGAGGTGCTGGACGCCTCGGTGCGGGGCTATCTGGAACACGTGCGCTGACGTCGGACCACCGCCGCCCGGTCCCCTCCACCGGGCGGCGATGGTGACGGCCCCGCCCCCGCGATTGTCTTCTACAGGTGTAGAAACACATGGTACGGCGAGTCGACGACCGGTGGGGGAACCAGTGACAGGCCGGGTAAAACGGGTGGACCTGCTGGCGGACGCGGCCATCGACCTGATCGCCGAACAGGGCATCCGGGGGCTCACCCACCGGGCGGTGGACGCCCGCGCCACCATGCCGACCGGCACCACCTCGGCGTACCTGCGGACCCGCCGGGCCCTGGTGGAGGCGGTGGCGCAACGCGTCGTCGACCTGAACCGCGCCGACTACGAGGCCCGCCACCTGCCGGTCGACCCGTCGGCCGGGCCGCTGCCGCCGCTCACCGCGGCCGACCTCGACCAGCTCGCCACCGCCCTCGCCCTCCTGCTCGACACCTGGCTCGGCCCCGGCCGCAACCGCGTGCTGGCCCGGTACGCCTGCCAGTTGGAGGCGACACACCACCACGAGCTGCGCCGGCTCCTCGCCCACGGCACGCCCATGCGGGAGCAGATCCGGGGCCTGCTCGCCCAGGCCGGAGCGGTCAACCCGCGCCGGCA
This sequence comes from Micromonospora sp. WMMD882, assembly GCF_027497255.1. Classification (NCBI taxonomy): domain Bacteria; kingdom Bacillati; phylum Actinomycetota; class Actinomycetes; order Micromonosporales; family Micromonosporaceae; genus Micromonospora; species Micromonospora sp. WMMD882. The sequence continues at coordinate 1,721,420 of NZ_CP114903.1, read as the reverse complement.
GGGCGAGCAGTTCGTCGCCTTCGTCGACGGGCTGCTCTTCGACCGGCTGGTCGGCACCGGCGGACTGGCCGCGCCGCCCCCCGGCACCGAGGAGAGCCGGGAGGACCTGCGCGACGCCGTCCGTACCCTGCTGCGTGCCCTGACCGGACGCTGACCCCGGCCCCGACCCGCCGCCGGGCTAGGCTTGCCTGCCGTGCCCGGGAGGAGAACACCGATGTCCGTCCCCGCTGATCTGCGCGCGGACTGCGGACGCTGTTTCGCGATCTGCTGCCTGGCGCCGGCCTTCGCCGCCTCGGCGGACTTCGCCCTCGACAAGCCGGCCGGCACGCCCTGCCCGCACCTGGGCGTCGACCACCGGTGTGGCATCCACGACCGGCTGCGCGGGAGCGGCTTCGCCGGCTGCGCCGTCTTCGACTGCTTCGGCGCCGGGCAGCAGGTCGCCCAGGTGACCTTCGGCGGACGCGACTGGCGCGTCCACCCGGAGCTGGTCGAGCCGATGACGGCCGTGTTCCCGGTCGTGCGGTCGCTGTGCGAGCTGCTCTGGCACGTCACCGTCGCGCGGGCCCTGCGCCCCGGCGCGCCGTTGGACGACGAGCTGGACGCCGCCCGGGACACCCTCGCCGCGCTCACCGGCCAGGAGCCGGACGCGCTGCGCGCCCTGGACGTCGACGCGCTGCGGCGACAGGTCAACCCGGTGCTGTCAGCCGCCAGCGAACGGCTCCGCTCCCGGACCGGCCGCCCCGGCCCGGACCGGCGGGGCGCCGGCCTGATCGGCGCCGACCTGCGCCGGGACGACCTGCGCGCGGCGAACCTGCGCGGGGCGTACCTGATCGGCGCGGACCTGCGGGGCGCGGACCTGCGCCTGGCCGACGTGACCGGGGCCGACCTGCGCGGCGCCGACCTGCGCGGCGCGGACCTGACCGGCTGCCTCTTCCTCACCCGCGCCCAACTCGACGCCGCCCGGGGCGACCGGAGCACCCGGGTGCCGGCGGAGCTGGGCCGGCCGACCCACTGGACGAGCCTGCCGCTCACCCCGGTCCGGACGGGTGGCGACAGCCGTCCGCGGGTACGGCGGAACAGCCGGCGACGGTCCGGCTGACCACACGGGGGAGGGCACCGCAGATGGAACAGGTCCGAGACGCGACGGACCCGGCGACGCCGTCGTACGTGCGGGCCGCCCGCAACGCCGTGCTGGTCGTGTTCGCGCTCAACGGACTGGCCGTGGCCTCGTGGTTCTCCCGGGTGCCGGCGGTCCGGACGGCGCTCGGGCTCAGCGCCGGCGAGCTCGGTCTGGTGCTGCTCGCCATGTCCAGCGGCGCGTTGCTCGCCCTGACCACGGCCGGCCTGGTGACGCACCGGCTCGGCGCCGCCCGCACGGTGGTGACGGCGCACCTGCTGATCGCGTTCGGACTGTCCGGTGGCGCGTTCGCCGCCGAGGTCGCCGGCTCGATACCGGGCGTCGCGCTCGGGCTCTTCGCCGCCGGGCTCGGCGCCGGCACGGCCGAGGTCGCCTTCAACGTCGAGGCGGCGGCGGTGGAACGTCGCCTGGGACGCACGATCATGCCCCGGTTCCACGCCGCGTGGAGCGTGGGGTCGGTGACCGGCGCGGGCCTGGGCGCCGGGGCGGCGAGCCTCGGCGCGTCGTTGACGGCGCACCTCGGCCTGGTCGCGGTGGTCGTGGTGGCCGGCACGCTGCCCGCCGTCCGCCGCTTCCTGCCGGCCGCCGCGCACGCCCCCGGGGCCACGGGCCGGCGTTCCGGCCGGCTCCGGGACGCCTGGCGGGAGCCCCGGACCCTGCTGGTCGGCCTGCTGGTGCTGGTGATGGCGTTCACCGAGGGCGCCGCCAACGACTGGCTGGCGGTCGCCTTCGTCGACGGGCACGGCTTCGGCGAGGCGGCCGGCGCGGCGGTCTTCGGGCTGTTCGTGGTCGGGATGACCGTGGGGCGGCTCGCCGGCCCGCCGCTGCTGGACCGGTGGGGGCGGGTGCCGGTGCTGCTCGGCACCGTCGGCGTGGCGGTCGTCGGGTCGCTGACCGCCGTGCTCGTCGGCTCCGGACCGGTGGCGGTGGCCGGGGCGGCCCTGTGGGGGCTCGGCGCGTCGTTGGGCTTCCCGGTCGGGATGAGCGCCGCCGCCGACGAGGAGGAGCACGCCGCCGTCCGGGTCAGCGTGGTGGCGGCGATCGGCTACACCGCGTTCCTGGCCGGGCCGCCGTTGATCGGGCTGCTCGGCGACCATGTCGGCACCCTGCGGGCGCTGCTGGTCGTGCCGTTGCTGCTGCTGCCCACCCTGGCGCTGGTGCCGGCCACCCGCCCACCGGCCGTCCGTCGGGCGGACCCGACCTGACCGCGCCGTGCCGGCGGCGCAGCGGCGGACCGTCACCGTGGCCGCCGTCGACACCTTCCTGTCGGCCTTCGGGTAGGCCGTCGCGTCAGGCCGGGGCCAGTCGCTCCGCCACCAGCGCGGTGACCGCCGCGGCCTGCTGGTTCAGGTAGAAGTGGTCGCCGGGGAACACCCGCACGTCGAGCGGACCGGCGACGTGCCCGGCCCACGCCTTCGTCTCCTCCGTGGTGGTCCGCGGATCCGCGTCGCCCACCAGGACGGTCACCGGGCAGCGCAGCCGATGCCCCGGAACGTGCCGATAGGTCTCGATGGCCTGGTAGTCGGCGCGGAGGGCGGGCATCGCCATGGCGAGGAGGTCAGGGTCCCGTAGCGCGGCGACGTTCGTGCCGCCCAACAGGGCGATCTCCTCGATGATGCCCTCGTCGTCACGCTGGTGCACCGACTCCGTCCGGTAGCACGAGGGCGCGCGGCGGCCGGACACGAAGACGTGGTCCAACGTGAACCCCCGGTCCTGCAACCGCAGGGCCGTCTCGTACGCGATGACCGCGCCCATGCTGTGGCCGAAGAACGCCAGCGGCGTGGCGGACGGCGCGGCGCCCAGCGCCGCCTCCACCCCGTCGACCAACCGACTGATCCGGTCCAGCGGCGGCTCGTCGAGGCGGTCCTGCCGGCCCGGATACTGCACCGCGAGCACCTCGACCCGTGGGGCCAGGGACCGGGAGAACGGGAAGTAGTAGCTGGCGGCGCCACCGGCGTGCGGTAGGCACACCAGACGCGTCGCGCCCGGCGTCGCCGGATGGAACCGTCGGAGCCAGCCAGGCCCCTGCTCGGCGTTCGTCGGCACGCTCGTCCGTCCTCTCTGTCGGCAGGCGCCCGGTGGCGACCGGCGCCCGACCCGCCACCACGTCGGACGCTACACGGCGACGGGGGCCGGGTGTCGCGCCGAGTCGTGGTGGCCTCGGGAGGTGGGCGGCGGTGACTACGCTGACGCCGTCCACCACGGACGGTCGGCGGGTGCGGGAGGTGCGCGTCGTGTCGGATTCCGGGCGGGAAGCGCTGCGGCGGTTCGTCGACGACCTGCGGCGGCTGCGGCAACTCGCCGGCGGGCCGTCGCTGAACACCCTGGTCGCGGTGGCCGCCGGCCGGGGGCGTCCGCTGGCCCGGTCCACCCTCAGCGACAAACTCAACGCCAAGTCGCTGCCCGAGTGGGACTTCGTCCGGGCGTACGTCGACGCCTGCGCCACCTACGCCGGGCAGGTCGGGGCCCGGGTGCCGGCGGAGCTGACCGACCTGGCCCGGTGGGACGCCGCGCACTGGCGGCTGCTGCGGGCGGCCGACGGCGTACGGGCCGAGGAACGGCTGGCCGCCGCGGCCCGCGCCGAACTCGGTCGCCGGGCCCGCGCCGCTACGCCCACCGCGCCGCCACCGACCGACCGGCCCGCGACCGAGCGGACCGGAAGCGGGGCGGAGCGGACCGGAGGCGGGACGGAGCAGACCGGCCGGGCGGCGGAGCGGCCCGGGGTGGGGGAGTGGCCCCGGCCGTGGGTGGTGCCCCGGCAACTGCCGGCAGCGGTACGGCACTTCGTCGGGCGGGACGCGCAGCTCGCCGCGTTGACCCGGCTGGCCGACGGACCGGCCGACACGGTGGTCGTCTCGGTGATCGGCGGCACCGCCGGGGTGGGCAAGACCGCCCTCGCCGTGCGGTGGGCGCACCAGGTCGCCGACCGGTTCCCGGACGGGCAGCTCTACGTCAACCTGCGGGGCTTCGACCCGGGCGGGCACGTGCTGGACCCGGCCGAGGCGCTCGGCGGGTTCCTGGAGGCCCTGGCCGTACCGCCGCAGCGGATCCCGACCGGGCCCGCCGCGCAGGCCGCGCTGTTCCGCAGCCTGCTGGCCGGCCGGCGGATGCTGGTGCTGCTCGACAACGCCCGGGACGGCGACCAGGTCCGGCCGTTGCTGCCCGGCGCGCCGGGCTGCCTGGTGCTGGTGACCAGCCGGCACCAGATGCCGGGACTGGTCGCCACCGAGGGCGCGCAGCCGCTGGTGCTGGACCTGCTCACCCCGGACGAGGCGCGGGAGCTGCTGGGTCGGCGGGTCGGGGGGCGGCGGGTGGCCGACGAGCCGGCGGCGGTGGACCGGATCGTCGCCGCGTCGGCCCGGCTGCCGCTGGCCCTGGCCATCGTCTCCGCGCGGGCCGCCACCCACCCCGACTTCCCGCTGACCCGGCTCGCCGACGAGCTGGCCGACGGCCGGTTGGACGGGTTCTCCGGCGGTGACGGCGCCGACGTGCGGGCGGTGCTGTCCTGGTCGTACCGGAGTCTGGACCCGGCCGCGGCGGCGCTGTTCCGGCTGCTCGGGCTGCACCCCGGCCCGGACGTGTCGGTGGCCGCCGCGGCCAGCCTCGCCGCGGTGTCGACGACCGGGGTACGGCGACCGCTGGCCGCGTTGACCCGGGCGAGCCTGCTGACCGAGCACACCCCCGGCCGGTACGTCCAACACGACCTGTTGCGCGCGTACGCCGTGGAGCGGTGCCGGGCCGACGTTCCGGAACCCGAGCGGCGGGCGGCGGCGGGCCGGCTGCTGGACCACTACCTGCACACCGCGCACCGGGCGGACCTGCTGCTGCATCCGCACCGTGACCCGGTCGACCTGCCGGCGGCCGACGTCGACGTCGCGCTGCCGGACCTGGTCGACCGGGACGGCGCGTGGGCGTGGCTCAGCGCCGAGCACCGTACGCTGCTCGCCGCCGTCAGCCTGGCCGCCGCCGACGGCTTCGCCACCCATGCCTGGCAGCTCGCCTGGTGCGTCAACACCTACCTGGACCGGGTCGGGGCCTGGCGGGACCAGTCCACCGCGCAGCGGGTGGCGCTGGAGGCCGCCGGTCGGGCCGGTGACCGGGACGGTCAGGCCCGCGCGCACCGCAACCTGGCGGTGGCGTGCCTGCGGCTCGGCGGGCACGACGAGGCCCGCGCGCACCTGGAGCGCGCCGTGGCGCTGTACGCCGCGCTCGGTGACCTGGTCGGTGGGGCCCGAGCCCAGCTCAACCTCGGTAAGGTGGCCGAACGGCTGGGCGACCACCGGCGCGCCCTGGCGCACGCGCAGCGTGCCTTCGACCTGTTCGGGGCGGCCGGCCACGACCAGGGTCAGGCCAACGCGCTGAACAACATCGGGTGGTGCCACACCCAGCTCGGCGACCACCGGCGGGCGTTGGAGCACTGCCGGCGGGCCCTGGCCCAGCAGCAGCGGCTCGGCAACCGGTTGTGGGAGGCGCACACCTGGGACAGCCTCGGCGCCGCCCACCACCACCTGGGCGAGTACCCGCCGGCGGAGGAGTGTTTCCGCAGCGCGTTGGCGATCTACCGGGAGGTCGGCGAACGGTACTTCGAGGCCACCACGACGACCCACCTCGGGGACACCCGGGCGGCCGCCGGTGACCCCGCCGCCGCCCGTGCCGCCTGGCGGCGGGCCGCCGACGTGCTCGACCAGCTCGGCCACCCGGAGGCGGACCAGGTCCGGTCACGGCTCGCCGCCGACGCCGGGCCGGTGACCGCGTAGTCCACCGGTCACGGCGGGTAGGTGAGCACCCCTACTCATCCGCCCGGCGGGGACGTTAGGCAAGCTCATGGCGTGATCGAGCCCATGCCGCCACCGCCTCCGGCCCTCCGGCGGGTCGGTATCACCGCGGTCGGGGTCAGCCTGCCCGGCCGGGTGGTGCCCACCGGCGAGTTGCAGCGCCGGATCGCCGAGGCCAGTGGGTTGACGCTGCCGCCCGAGCTGCTGGCCCGGACGACCGGGATCGCCACCCGCCGGCTGGCCGCCGACGACGAGTACGCCTCGACGCTCGCCGTCCGGGCCGCCCGGCAGGCCCTCGCCGCCGCCGGACGCGAACCCGAGGAGGTGGACCTGCTGCTGTTCGCCTCGGCCTCCCGGGACGTCGTCGAGCCGGCCACCGCGCACATCGTCCAGGCCGAGCTGGGTGGCCGGGCGCACGCCCTGGACGTCACCAACGCCTGCAACAGCTTCCTCAACGGCGTCGACCTGGCCCGGTCGATGATTCTCGCCGGTCGGGCCCATCGCGCGCTGGTGGTGACCGGGGAGACCCCGACCCGGGCGATGCGCTGGCGGCTCACCGGCCTGGACCAGGCCCGCGCCGCCCTCGCCGGTTACACCTTCGGCGACGCCGGGGCCGCCGTGCTGGTGGAGCCGGTCGCCACCGGCGGGATCCTCGACGTGGACACCGAGACCTGGTCGGAGCACTGGACGGTGGGCGGTATCCCCGGCGGCGGCTCCCGGCATCCGCGCGGCGACGAGCACACCTACTTCACCGGCGACGGCCGGGCGCTGCGCGACGTCTTCGAGAAGATCGGCCCGGACATCCTGCACCGGGTGCGCCACCGCACCGGCCTGGACTGGGCCGACTACGCCCGGGTCCTGGTGCACCAGGTGACCCTGCCCTACCTGGACCGGTTCGTCGAGGTGGCCGGCGTTCCGCGCGACAAACTGGAGGTCACCGTGACCGACCTCGGCAACCTGGCCAGCGCCACGCTCGGCGTGCAGCTCGCCCGGGTCGATCCCGGCCTGCGCCCCGGCGACCGGGTGCTGTTCATCGGTCTGGGCGGCGGAGTCAGCCTGATGACCATGGTCTGGGAGAAGTCGTGACCGCGCTGTGGGTGGTGGTGCCCGCGTACGACGAGGAGACCCGGATCGGGGCCACCCTGGCCGCGCTGGCCGCGCAGACCGACCAGGACTTCACCCTGCTGGTGGTGGACAACGGCTCCACCGACGGCACCGCCGACGTGGTCCGCCGCTTCGCCGTCACCGCCCCGGTGCCGACCGGGCTGATCGAGGAACGGCAGAAGGGCGTCGGCGCGGCCGTGGACACCGCCTTCCGGTACGCCATCGCGCACGGGGCCACCCTGCTGGCCCGTACCGACGCCGACTGTCTGCCGCGCCCCGGCTGGGTGGCCGCCGCCCGGCGTACCCTGACCGCCGGGGCGGAGCTGGCCTGCGGCCGGATCGTGGCCCGCCGCGACGAGCACGGTCCGGTCGGTCGGGCCGCCTTCCGGTGCCTGGTGGTCGCCGCCGCCACGTTCGGGCGGCTGCGTCCCGCGCACCGTGGCGCCGGCTGGCGGGCCCCCTACCGGATGCACGCGGGCAACAACATGGCCATCACCGCGGCCACCTACCTGGCCGTCGGCGGGATGCCCCGGCGGCCGTCACCCACCGACCGGGAGTTCCTCAACCGGGTACGCCGGCACACCGCCGCCATCGCCCACGACCGGCACATGGTGGTGGAGAACTCGACCCGGCGACTACGGGCGTACGGGCTGCGCCGCACCGCCGCCTGGTACCTGGACCGGGGCAGCGGGCAGCTCTCCCCGGACCCCCGCTGAACCGCGCGATCGGGAGGCAACCCGTGCTCGACGAACTGGCCGCCGCGCTGCGCCGGCACCCGGACCGCCCGGCGGTGCTCACCGCCGGCCCGTCCGGTCGGCCCCGGGTCCGGGTGACCCGGGGTGACCTGGCGGACCTGGCCGACGGGTACGCCGCCGCGCTGCACCGGCACCACCTGGTCGCCGGGGACACCCTCGGGGTGGCGGTCCGCCCCGGTCCCCGGGCGCTCGCGGCGCTGCTGGCCGCGTACCGGCTCGGTCTGCGGGTGGCGGTGCTCGACCCGACGGCCGGCCCGGACGTGCTGGCCGCCCGGCTGGCGCTGGCCCGACCGGCCCTGGTGGTCGCCGACGCGGCGGCGCAGGCGGTCGCCGGCTGGGCGCGTCCGCTGGCCGGGCGGGCCGGGCTGGCCCTGCCCCGGCTGGCCGACCTCGGGCCGGTCCGGACCGTGGGCCGGCGGCTGCCCGGCTGCGCGCCGGCGCTGCCGGTCCACACCGGACCGGTTCCCGACCGGGGCGGACCGGACGACGACGCGGTGATCATCTTCACCTCGGGCACGACCAGCCGGCCCCGGGCGGTCGTGCACCGGCGGGCCGGCCTGACCGCCGGGCTGCGCGCCGTCGCCGACCTGGTCCGGCCCCGACCGGACGAGCCGGTGCTGGGCGGGACGTTCTTCGTGCTGGTGCCGGCGCTGGCCAGCGGCGCCCCGGTGGCCCTGCCGGCCCGCTCGCCCCGGGCGCTCGCCCGGCAGGTGGCCCGGCTGCGCCCCCAGGCCAGCTACCTGACCCCACCCCAGGCGCGGGCGCTGCTGGCCTGCCGGCCCCGACTGTCCGGCCGGTTCTACAGCGGGTCCGCGCCGGTCAGCGCCACCCTGCTGGAGCGCCTGCGGCGGGCCGGCGCGGACGAGGCGTGGGGCGTGTACGCGCTGACCGAGCTCTTCCCGGCCGCCGCCGTGGAGTACGCCGAGAAGTCCGCCTTCACCGACGACGGTGACCTGGTCGGGGCGGCCCTGCCCGGGGTGACCGCGCGCACCGGCCCGGACGGCCGGCTGCTGCTGCGCGGCCCGGGGCAGGCGCACCGCTACCTCGGCGAGGCGCCGGCCGAATGGGTGGACACCGGGGACGTGGGCCGGCTGGTCGGTGACCGGATCGTCCTCGCCGGCCGGGCCAAGGACATGGTGCTGCGCGGCGCGGAGAACATCTACCCCGGCCTGTACGAGCCGGCGCTGCACGTACCCGGGGTGGACCTGGCGGTGCTGGTCGGCGTGCCGGCCGTCGACGGTGACGAACGCCTGGTCGCCGTGGTGCAACCCGTGCCGGGCGCCGACCCGGCCGGGTTGCGCAGGTCGCTGCGCCCGGTGCTGGCCCGGATGGGCGCGGCCCGCCCGGACGACCTGGTCTTCGCGCCGGTGCCGACCAGCGGCCGGTCGCGTAAGCCCGACCGGGCCGCCGCGGCCACCCTGGCCGCCGCCAGGGTCACCGGCGACGTCGGTCGGACCGCGCCGTGACCGAGCCGACCTCGCCTCCCGCCACCCCGGCCTGCCCGGCCGCCGCCGGAGCCGCCTCGGCCCCGGTCCGCCCGACCGCCGCCGGCAGGGCCCGGTGGGCGGCGGGCCGGGGGCGTCGCCGGGACCGGCAGGTCTACCTGCGGCGGTATCCGCTGCTGTTCACGCTGCTGGCCGCCACCCGCCGCCGGCCGGTGGCGCGGCTCGGCCGGACCGTCCTGGTGCACGACGCGCAGAGCTACCTCGACGCGCTGACCCGGATCCCGTTGGACCGGCTCGCCGCGGGCACCGTCGGCGGGGCGGCCCGACAGCTCGGCGTCGACGGGCTGCTTTTCGACCAGGAGGGCCCGGCGCACCTGCGGGCCCGGCGGGCGCTCGCCGACGGGCTGGGCCCGGCGGGCGTGGCCCGGCTCCGTCCGGTCTGGACGCAGGTGCTGCGGCGACGGCTCGCCCCGTTGGCCCGGGGCGCGTCGGTGGACCTGGTGCCGGTGGTCGCCGAGCTGGCCGGCGCCACCACCGCGGCGCTGCTCGGCGTCTGCGGTGACCCGTCGGCGCTGGCCGCCGCCGCCCGGCGGGTCGCCGCCACGGCCGCCGCCGAGCAACTGCCGGGCCCGCGCCGTCCGGGCCGCGCCGAGGCCGCCCGCCGCGCCACGTCGGCCCTGGCCGACCTGCTGGACCCGTCGTCCGGCGGCGGGGGAGGAGCCGGGTCCGCGTCCGGCCCCGGTCTGGCCGGCATGCTGGCGGTGGCCGCGGTCAACACCACGGTCGCCGGGGTGCCGCGCGCGGTGGCCTGGTGCGCCGACGACCGGTTGTGGCGGTACGCCGAGCAGACCGACACCCGGGAGATCCTGGTCGACGAGCTGCTGCGGGTGACCGCCCCGAGCCCGCTGCTGCCCCGGGTCGCGGCCGGATCCGGTGAGCTGGACGGTTGCCCGGTGCGGCCCGGGGACCGGTTGCTGCTGGTCGCCCGGCACGCCGCCGGGGCGCACCGGGGCGGGCCGGACTGCGTCGACCCGGCCCCGACCCGGACGGCGCGGCTGGTCTTCGGGGCCGGTCGGCACTCCTGCCCAGGGGCGCGGCTGGCCCGCGCGCAGCTCGCCGACGTGCTGGCCGCGCTGGCCCCGTACCGGCCGGTGGTGGTGTCGGCGCGGGCCGACGGGCGGGCCGCGCTGCCCGGTTGGGCCCGTCTGGTGATCAGGGCCGGCCGGTGCGGCTGACCGGGCTCCGGGTGGCGGTCACCGGCGCGAGCGGGTTCTGCGGGGCGGCCGTGGCCCGGGCCGCCGCGACCGCCGGCGCGGACGTGTGGTGCCTGGGCCGGCGTCCCGGGCCGGTGGGCCGGCACGTGCCCTGGGACGCCGGCCGTGACGTCCCGGACCTGACCGGCACGGACGTGGTGATCCACCTGGCCGCGGCGGTCGGCGACCCGACGCCGGGGCCGGCGACCGAACGCGCGTACCGGGCGGTCAACGTGACCGGCACGGCCCGGCTGCTGGACGCGGTGGGGGAGCGGCCCCTGGTCTGGGTGAGCAGCGCCAGCGTGTACCGGCCGGGCGGGCCGGGACTGGTCACCGAGGACCATCCGGTCGACGGGCAGCTCTCCGCGTACGGGCGGACCAAGGCGGCCGGGGAGCGGCTCGCGCTGGCGGCCGGCGCGGTCGTGCTGCGCCCCCGGGCGGTGTACGGGCCCGGTGACCGGCACCTGCTGCCCCGGCTCCGGCAGGCGCGCCGGGGCGGTTGGCTGCCGGTGCCCGGGCCGGACGTCCAGCTCAGCCTGACCGCGGTGGAGAACCTGGCGGCGGCCTGCCTGGCGGCGACGGGCTGGCCGGCCGGCGCGTACAACGTCGCCGACGCCCGGCCGTACTCGCGGGACGCGGTGCTGCGGGCGGTGTTCGTCGCGCTGGGCGAGCCGGTGCGTCTGGCGCGGGTGCCGGCGCGGCTGGCCGACGCGGCGGCGGGCGTGGCCACCACGCTGGCCGGGCTGACCGGCCGTCCGCCGCTGCTCACCCGGTACGCCGTGGACCAGCTCGCCCGGACCGTGGTGCTCGACACCGGCCGCGCCACCCGGCAGGGCTACCGCCCCGAGAAGACCTTCGACGACCACCTCGCCCGGCTTGCCGGCCCGGTGCGGGCGTCCCGCCCGGCCGGTTCTGAAGATCGCTAAACCACCGATTTTCCGGTGATCCATCGCGTCCCGCATGGTGGTCGGGGCGGTGCCCGTCCGGTTCCGGTGACGGCCGTCACACTTCGACGCTGACCTGCGAAGACGGCGCGAATCCCCACCAATCGTCTGACTTGCCGCCGGCCGGACTGTCGGGACTCAAGTCGTGAGATATCACGGACCGTGGTCAACCATGACTCTTGCCATCAATGTGAGGGCTGTGAATACTTCGACCCACCCGATCGGCTGAGCCTCACCATCCGATCGGACACCCAGGGCTGCCTGACCGGGCGGCTCGTGCTCCTGGAGGTATCCCATGCGTCTTCCCGGGTCCCCGTCGCGGCAGGTCACCGCCAGCGCCGTGGCCGGCGTGCTGGTCGCCGGCGCGCTGGCCGGCGCGCCGGCCCAGGCCGCGCCGCCGGCAGCCGCCTCACCCGGCCAGGCCACCGCGCTCGCCGCCACCCTCGGCGACCGCTCCGCCGGGGCGTACGCCCGGGCCGACGGCACCATGGTGGTCACCGTGACGGACGAGACGGCGGCCGCGAAGGTCCGCGCGGCCGGCGCCACCCCCCGGTCCGTCACCCGGGGCGCGGGGGAACTGGCCCGCGCCACCGCCGCGTTGGACAGCTCCGCGAAGATCCCCGGCACCGCGTGGTGGACCGACCCGGCCACCAACCAGGTCGTCGTCTCCGTCGACAGCACCGTCACCGGCGCGAAGCTCCAGCGTGTCGAGGCGGTCGCCGACCGGCTCGGCGGGGCCGTCCGGGTCGAGCGGGAAGCCGGCACCCTCAGCGTCCGGATCGCCGGCGGCGAGGCCATCTGGGCCGGCGGCGGCGGTCGCTGCTCGGCCGGCTTCAACGTCCGCAACGCCGCCGGCAGCTACTTCCTGACCGCCGGACACTGCACCGACATCGCCGCCAACTGGTACGCCGACTCGGGGCAGAGCGCCCTGCTCGGCACCGGCGGCACCGGCAGCTTCCCCGGCGACGACTACGGCATCGTCACGCACGCCGACGCCGGGGCCGCCGACGGCAGCGTGTACCTCTACGACGGCACCACCCGGGACGTCACCGGCGCCGCCGACGCCTACGTCGGACAGTCGGTGGAACGTTCCGGCAGCACCACCGGCCTGCACGGCGGCACGGTGGAGGCGGTCGACGCCACGGTCAACTACGCCGAGGGCTCGGTCAGCGGCCTGATCCGCACCACCGTCTGCGCCGAGCCGGGCGACAGCGGGGGCGCGCTGGTCAGCGGCAGCACCGCCCTGGGGCTGACCTCCGGCGGCAGCGGCAACTGCTCCACCGGCGGCACCACCTACTTCCAGCCGGTCACCGAGGCGCTGAGCGTCTACGGCGTCGAGATCATCTGATCGTCCCACCACCACCGGGCGACGGCCGTCACCACCAGGTGACGGCCGTCGCCGCGTCCGGCGGTCGCCGACGGCGGCGCGGCGAGCCACCGGGCAGGGCGTAGGGTGTTCGGCGTGGAGCAGGAAGACCGGATTGCCCTTTTCCTCGATTACGAGAACCTCGCGCTGGGCGCCCGCGACCATCACGGCGGCAAGCCGTTCGACTTCCGTCCCATCGCGGACGCGCTCGCCGAGCGGGGGCGGGTGGTGGTGCGTCGGGCGTACGCGGACTGGTCGTACTTCGACGAGGACCGGCGGATGCTGACCCGCTCCCACGTCGAGCTCATCGAGATCCCGCAGCGGATGGGCGCGTCCCGCAAGAACGCCGCCGACATCAAGATGGCCGTCGACGCGGTGGAGTTGGCCTTCGAGCGCGGCTACATCTCGACGTTCGTGATCTGCACCGGCGACAGCGACTTCACGCCGCTGGTGCACAAGCTCCGCGAGCTCAACAAGCGGGTCATCGGGGTCGGGGTGGAGAAGTCCACCTCGGCGCTGCTGCCGCCGGCCTGCGACGAGTTCCTCTACTACGACCGGCTGGAAGGGGTGGACATCCCGCCGGTCCGGGAGCGGCGAACCCGTCCGGCCCGGCCGCCCGGCGCGGAGCCGCAGCCGGCGCAGCAGCCCGGCGCGCGGCCGGTGACCGAGCCGGAGGTCGAGCCGCCGGCCGTGGAGGAGGAGCCGCCCCGGGACGTCGACACGCTCGCCGTCCTCGTCGCCCAGACGGTCGCAGGTCTCCAGGGCAGCTCCAGCGGCACGGTGAGCGCCTCCACCCTGAAGCGCACCCTGCTGCGCAAGGACCCCACGTTCAGCGAGTCCGACTACGGGTTCCGCACCTTCGGCGAGCTGCTGCGGCACCTCGCCGCGCACCGCGTGGTCGAGCTGGCCGAGGGCCCGGCCAAGGGCGACCCGGAGGTGTCGCTGCCCGAGCACGGCGACCGCGAGGTGGCGTTCGGCCTGCTCCGGTCGGTGGTGGTCGACCTGGCGGGCGGCGACGGCACGGTGGCGCTGTCCGGCCTGAAGAACCAGCTCCGCCGGGCCCGCCCGGACTTCAGCGAGAAGAAGCTCGGCTACCGCAGCTTCCTGCAGTTCTGCCGGGCGGCGGCCACCAGCGGCGTGGTCGACCTGCGGTGGAGCCAGGACAACGACGACTACCTGCTCACCCCGGGCGGCTGAGCGCAGGATCAGGGAGCGGTCGACCCGGCCAGCATCGTGCCGGCGAGACCGCACCAGACCAGCAGGAGCACCCCGTACAGGATGGTGAAGATCCAGCCGACGACGATGCCGGCGGTGGCGAGCTCGCCGCCCCGCTCGCCGGTCTGGGCGATCTCCCGCCGGGCCCGGTTGCCGAAGTAGATGCCCAGCGGCGGAAACACCATCACCCCGAACACCAGGGCGAGGATCGCGTACGTGTTGAACGGCGCGTACTGCGGGTGGTACATGGGCTGCTGGTACGGCGGCGGCCCGTTGCCCGGGGCGGGCGGTACGGGCGGCTGCTGGTCGTCCATGGGTTCCTCCGGTGTGACGGGTGACCTCACAGTCTGGCCGCCGCCCGCAAGCGCCCCGGGGCCAGGGCGGCCGTGCGCGGCCCGGCTGTGCGGTGGGTCGGCCGGGCGGCGGCTCCGCCGGGCGGTTCGGCCGTGGGTGGGTCGGGCGGTTCGCCTGTGGGTGGGCCGGGCGGTTCGGCCGGGCAGCCTGGGCGGGGGAGATGATGAGGTGTGCGCGTCCTTTGGAGCTGCCCCGGATATGGGGCACTGCGTGACCGGGTCAGCGCCCCGGATATGGGGCAGCTCCAAAGGACGCCGACCGGACCACACGTCCGAGCCCGACGTGACGCCCCTGCTCCGACGTGACGCCCCTGCTCCGCTGCGGTTCTCCGCGCCCGCCTGCTCTGCTGGCTCTCCGCGCCCGCCTGCTGTGCGGGCGGCGGTGCACGCGGTTCCGTCGCGCCGCCTGTGCTGCGTCCACCCGCCCCGGACGGGTCAGGAGGCGCGTAGGGCCGCGCGGGCGTCCATCAGGGCGAAGCCGAGCAGGTTCAGCCCGCGCCAACGTGCCGGGCTGGTCGCCCGTTCGTCGTCGGCGGTCAGCCCGATGCCCCACACCCGGTCCAGCGGGCTCGCCTCGACCAGGATCTGCTCCCCGGTGCCGAGCAGGTAGTCCCGTAACTCCGGGCGCTGGCCGAACTTCGCGGTGTTCCCGGCGACCACGATCGCGTACCGGTGGGTCTGCCAGACGGCCTCGTCGAAGCCGCGTACCCGCCGGCCGAGGGCCTTGACCGCGCCCGGGTCCGGCGTGGTCAGGATTTGGTCGGCGACCTCCTCGTCACCGAAGAGCAGCGCCTTGTGGCGCATCATGAAGTGCTCCGCGGTCGGGAACTCCAGACCGTCGACGGTGAACGGCGCCGGCCACCACTGGCTCAGACAACCCCGGCCGACGCCACCGCCCCGGCCCGGTCGGTGGCCCCAGAAGAACAGGAACCGCATCGGTACGCCCGCCGCCTCGCGCCGGCGGGCCTCCTCGACGGAGCTGGGCAGGACGTCGGTCGGGCGCATGCGGCAGAACATGCCACATCCGCCCCGCCCCGGCCACCGGGTTCCGGCTGCGGTCCGCCCGGTCGGTCGATCGGCGCCGGGATCCGTTCGCGCCGGTGCCGACGTCCGACCATTCGGCCGTGCCGTCCGTACCGCCGCGGGATGCTAGATTCGCCGCTTCCGCCGGGCGTACACAAAGGATGGCAGCGCATGCGACGACCAGCGGCGGTGCTGGTGAGCCTCACGATTCTGACCGCGGGCACGGCGGCGTGCTCGGGCGACGGTGAGATAACCGCCGGGGACGAGACGACCCACACGACGGTCACCGTCAGGAAGTCCAAGCTGGAGGGCGGAAGGCTCGAAGTCACCACGGTCGAGCCGCCGACGGCGGACACCGGTGGCTACCGCCTCTTCGACGGTCCGGCGAGCCGGGTCGAGGTCCAGGGCGGGAAACTCGGGCCCGACGCTGACGCCACCGTCACCATCTCGTACCCGCAGGACGCCACGCCGGCGCAGGTCGACAACCTGGCGATCCTGCGCTTCGAGGGTGACGAGTGGGTGGCGCTGCCGCCGGACTCAGTCGACCGGGGCAAACACACCGCGACCGTCCGTACCGACCGGTTCTCGGTCTGGGACATCGGCTGGTGGGACGTCGAGCAGGCGACCGAGAAGGCCAGGACCACGGCCAGGAACCTGCTCAGCAGCGACAATCTCCTGCTGGGCGGTATCGGCCGGGCGGCCGGCAACCCTCCCGTGGCCGAGGACTGCAAGTACCAGGCCCTGCCGATCACGGTGAAGCTGGCCGGGTTCGTGCCGAAGACCATCGAGTGCGTCACGTTCGTCCGGGACGATGCGACCCGGAAGACCTACACGCTCCACCTCAGCAACCGGCACACCGAGCCGTACCTGCTGCGGCTGCCCAGGGGGGTCACGTACCAGACGGTCACGCCCGAGCCGAGCAACCCGTACAGCCTGCTGATCGACCTGCTGGGTCGACGGATGAACGCGCAGTCGGTCGTCATGGCGGGCGGCAGCATGATCACGTTGAAGGTCGACGCCACGCGGTTCGACCCGGACGAACCGGTGGTGATCAGCGGCTCGCTGGACCTCACGCGTCCCGTCCTCGACCTGATGTCGGCCTCGCTCCAGGTGGTCATGCCGGCCAAGCCGACCGACGCCGTGGTCCGGGCCGTCGCCGCGACCGACCAGGCCGCCCGGGTCGGCGCCTGCGTCTACAAGCACGCCGAGCAGATCGCCCGGCTCGCGCCGAAGACCGTGCAGGCGCTCGGGGACGCCATCGGCGCCGCGTTCGTGGACTGCGCCGAGATCATGACGAACTTCGGGTTGATCCTGGCCGAGAAGATGGTCGAAGGCTGGAACCCCGCGCAGTACGCCTCGGCGGCGGCGAAGGCGCTGCTCGGGTCACAGCTCAAGGCGATCGTCCTGGTCTGGCAGAACGCCCACGTCATCCCGCAGATGGTCGGCGTCGTCGACGAGTTGGCCCGCAACGGCCTCCGCACGTACACCGCCGAGCTCCGCTACCAGGATCCGCCGTTCGACCGGCTGGCCGAGGTCATGCCGGCGGCCGGTGGCGCGTTCGGCGCCCCGAGCGCTCCGCACGCCTCGGTGCGGACCTTCCCGACCATCGGCACCCAGTGCGTCGACAAGGTCGCCGGCAACGACTGGAAGAACTGGCTGTACAGCCCCTCCTCGTTCGCCGGTAGGTGGTACACGCAAGGGAAGATCAGATCCGCCCTGTACGTCACGTACGTCAAGCCGCAGTTCCGCGCCACCGTCAAGGACTACTTCGTCCACCTGACAGGCAACGCGGAGTGCGACGGCACGCTCAAGGACGAGTACGCCACCTACAACCAGGAGTGGCGCAGCTACGACAGCGAGCCGACCCTCGACGGTCTGGTCGTGTTCCAGCGGGTCTTCGTCTACGTGCCGAACAGCGACGGCTGGACGCCGTTCTTCAGCGCGAGTCTGTACGACCCGACCACCGGCGCCCTGCTCCACCTCACCACCTCCGACACGGCGCAGTCGCTTGAGGACGAGCTGCCGACCGAGGCCGCGCTGAAGTCGAAACTGAGCTCCCAGCTCGACTACTTCGCCAACCGTGCGGACACCCAGCTCGGCACGGACTTCGTCCCGGGCAGGTGACCCGGCGGGGGATGGCGGGTCGGACCCGCGCCGACCCCGGATCGCCTGTCCGGCAAGGGATCCGGTGTCGGCAACCTGATCGCGAACGGCCCGTTGGCCGACTTACCCGGGTTGGTCACGGTGGTTAGAGTGCACGTCGCAGCGTGAGCGTCCGCAGAAAGGTCAGGACCGAGTGGCACCTGAGATCGTGGAGCGTACGGGCCGCCGTCCCGGGCGGCGGATTCCGGTCGGCGACACCCGGTTCACCTTCGGCCGCCTGAGCGACAACGACGTGGTGATCACCAGTACGGGCGTCTCCCGCTTCCACGCCGAGGTGGTGCGCGAGGAACGCGGGTACGTGCTGTACGACCGAGGCAGCCGCAACGGGACCCTGGTCAACGGCCAACGGGTCAGCTCGCACGTCCTCCAGCACGGTGACCTGATCACCATCACCGACGAGACGTTCTGTTTCGAGGTGACCGCCGACGTGACCACGATGATCTCCGACCTGACCATGTTCCAACCCGACAACCGGGTCACCCAGGTCATCGACCCGGGCCCGGTCCTGCGGGTCACCGTCTCCGGTGGCGGGCCGGTCGGGCTGAGCCTGGCCCTGCTCCTGGAACGGCTCCTGGGTGACCGGGTCGCCGTCACCGTGTACGACGGCCGCTGGACCCAGGACGGCGCGCGGGTGGCGTGGAAGAACGAGGCGCAGGGCAACGTACGACGGCAGCAGGTGGTGACCGTCCAGAGCCGCCAGTACCTCAACCTGCCCGAGGAGGCGCAGGAGCGGCTGTTCGTTCCCGGGGCGTACTCGGAGATGTGGCCGACCGGCCCCGACTCGATCCGCGGCTACGGCCCACGGAACATCCGGATCGCCTACATCGAGGACCGGCTCCTGGAGTTGGCGAACGAGAAGTCCGGACGGATCCGGCTGGTGCCGGCCAGGTTCGACGCGGCCGAGCGGCACCAGGCCGTCGCCCGGGAGCACGTGCTCGCCATCTGCGAGGGCGCGCGGTCGCGTACCCGTGAGCACTTCACCACGAAGTTCGGCGTCGCCGACAGCTCGATCTACTCGCTGGGCGACCGGCACCTCCAGGACGTCGTCCTGGGCCTGCGGGTGAAATCCGACCTGCCGGACCCGATGAGCGTCCTGCTGACCGTGGCCCAGAACCGCTTCCTGCTCAACTCGTTGGGCGGCGAGGGCTTCCTGAACATGCGGCTCACCGACGCCGAAGCCGCCGAGGTCGTCGGGCTGGACCCGGTCCGGCGGGAGTTCACCGACTGCATCGCGTCCCGCCCGTGCCTGATGGCCCGCGAGGACGCCGGCGACTTCCAGTGCGCCACCCACGGCACGCTGTTCCTGCCCGCCCTGATCAAGAGCTCGCCGTTGTGGCGGCGGGTGAACGAGGGGCTGACCTTCTTCGGCGTGACGCCGCAGAACCTGACCGCCGTCACCGCGTTCCGCCTGGACATGGTCCAGCGCCCACGGTTCACCGCCCGGCTGTACGCCCCGACGTCGACCACCCCCGGCACGTACGGCTTCCTGATCGGCGACGCGGCGAACTCGATCCACTTCTGGCCCGGCCGTGGACTCAACAGCGGGTTGGCGTCGGCCATCTCGCTGGCCCGGTCGCTGGCCGGCGGCTGGAGCGGTCGGCCGTTCCGGGACGCCGACTTCGCCCGGCACGAGGCGGCGATGTCGATGCTCCAGTACCGGCACAAGAGTCGCGCCTGGAACGCCATGGTGACCGCCGACGAGCAGGGCGTCAACCGCGCCATCGCCGACGTCATCGCCGACGTGATCGCCGAGACCGGGACCGTTCCGACGGCGGCGGGCGGCAGCGCCCCGACGGCAGCCAGCGACCGCGCCCCGGCGACCGACGGACCGGACCGGGAGGCGGACGTCGAGGCGTTGCTGGAGCGGTTACGGGGAATCCGTGCCCGGCTGGCTTCCCGCCTGACCGGCCTGCCCGACGACCAGACCCTCTCAGACCACCTGCGGAAGCTGAAGGGCGAGACCGTGCGGACCCTGCTGGCCAGCGGCCCGTGGGACACGTTGACCGTCGGCGGGGAAGAGGTCGACATCGACATCTTCTACCGCCAGGAGCTACCGGTCGCCTCCTGACCCGCTCGAAGCTCTCCGATATACAGGATGTAGGGGCATCGAGCGCTCCCGACAGCGCGTTCTCCGTGAAGTGAATGGACCTGGGCCAGCCGGGCCGGCGCGTGGCAGATCCGACCGACCGACAGCACAACGACCGGGTCGGGGAAGGTCTTCGAGTTGGTGATCTGGTAGGTGCGGGTGCGGGAAACGCCCAGCATCTCCTGAACCTCTTGGCTTGCCACGGGTCGAAGCTTCCCCATGCCTACCGTCCGGGTCTCCGGCGGCCTTGATCGCCGCATGGGGGCGAGTGCTGGCAGCGTGGACAGGGCCTGTGCCTACGCCTCTCGGTCAGCGGGGTCGGCCACGAAGACGCCCATGCCTTGGCGGCCGATCAGCTCGCCGGTCTCGATCATCAGGTCAATTGCCCGTCGGACGGTGGCGGAGCTGGTCGAGTACTGCTCCATGAGCACTCGGGTGGGCGGGAGCTTATCGCCCGGTTTGAGCAAGCCTGCCCTGATTCTGGCGCGAAGATCGTCCCGGATTGATCTCCACAGCGGCGCGGCGTAGGGCATGAGGGTGTTGGAGGCTTCACCTACTGCGCGGGGTCGTGGAGGTCGGGGCGGTGGTCCTTGATCCAGCGTTCGACGTCCTCGGTGCGCCAGATCCGGCCGACCGACAGCACGGCGACCGGGTCGGGGAAGGTCTTCGAGTTGGTGATCTGGTAGGCGCGTGTCCGGGAGACGCCGAGCATCTCCTGCACCTCCTGGCTCGCCACGAGCCGAAGCTTCCCCATGAGGACACGTTAAGAACGTGCGAACTGAACACCTGCCATCTGATCGAATGATCTGTTCAAGCATGCACTGTGCGGGTAGTCTGTTCAACTGTTCACCCTCTCGGCGGGTCGATGAGGGGGGCGAAGACGTGTCCAGGCGGTGGAAGTGGTTCCTGTGGCCGGGGGAGGTCGTGCTCGACGTGATCGGGCGGTTGGGTCCGGAACGGGACGACCCGGGGCGGTGTCGGTGGCGGGCGGGCGCTCAGGGCGTACCCGGTGAAGGGGGTGCGGCTGGCGACGGCGCGGAGCGGGCGGCGCGGCCCGGGGCGCGACGGACGCCGCCGGGGGAGACCAACCAGCGGGCGGGCCGCTACCGGCGGCCTGACGCGCGGTGACCGACGGACCTGCGACAGGACGACCAGCGGAAGGGGAGGCGCATGACGGAGGGTGGGGCGTCGACGGTGCCGCGTCGGCAGCTCGGGCGGATGTTGCGGGAGCTGCGGCTCGCCGCCGGGGTGACGCTGGACGCGGCGGCGGTGGCGTTGGAGTGCAGTAGGCAGAAGGTGTGGCGGATCGAGACCGGCGCGGGCACCGTGCGCGGCGTCGACGTGCGGGGCATGTGCGAGCTGTACGGCGTGGCCGCCGACCTGACCGCACTCCTGGTCGTCCTGGCCGGCGAGACGCGGGCCAGGGGCTGGTGGCACTCGTACGCCGAGGTGCCGGCCTGGCTGGGCCTGCACGCCGGGTTGGAGGCCACCGCGCTGCGGCTGCGCGAGTACGCCGACGCGCTGGTGCCGGCGCTGCTGCGCACCCCTGGGTACGCGCGGGCGCTGCACGAGCCCGACCCGGAGGCGACCGACGACGACCGGGAACGGCTGGAAGGGGCCTGGCGTGAGCGGCAGAACGTGCTGCGGCGTCGACTGCCGCCGCCGCCCCGGCTGGCCGTGGTGCTCGCCGAGGCGGCGTTGCTGCGGGTGACCGGTGACCGGGCGACCATGGCCGCACAGCTCCAGCGTCTGCGGCAGGTGACCGCGCTGCCGAACGTGTCGATTCGGGTGCTGCCGCTCGCCGCCGGGCTGTCCGCCGGGGCGGTGGCCGGGTCGTTCACGCTGCTGGACTTCGCGCCGGACGGCAACCGGGCCGTGCCGGAGCCGCCGGTGGTCTACCAGGAGTCGTTGACCGGGGCGCTCTACCTGGACCGGCCGGCGGAGCTGGCCGCCTTCGAACGGGCCTGGGCGAAGCTGGCCGCGTCCACGCTGGACCCGGACCAGTCCCGCCGGCTCATCGGCAAGATCGCCGAACAGGTGCACCATGGGTGAGCTGGCGTGGCGCCTGGGTGACCTCGCGCGCGAGCAGCGCGAGCAGGGGATTCGGCCGGTCGGCTCGATCGACGAGCTGCGAGGTGAGCCGATCGAGGATCTGGCCGCGTTCCTGGCCGCGCTGAAGGCGGCCCGGGGTGCGGGGGACAGGGTTTCCGTTTGCTCCCTGTCGAGCTGCCCCAGAAACGGGCAGCTCGACAGCCTTGACGAAGCGCAGCAGGTCTCCGGCCCAGGGGGCCGGCGGGCTTACCCATGACCGCAGCACCTCGCGGAGGTCCCGGACGCGGAAGCTGTTGATTAGCCGAGATCGTGGTCGGCCGGGCTGCCGTTGAGAACCCAGGCGAGCGGCATGGTCGCCCGAACGGTGTAGTGGTCGCCGTCCAGCCGGTGCATGGTGACCGTCTGCGCCGGATCCTGGTCGACCATCCAGTACTGGGGGATGCCAGCGGCGGCGTACTCGTTGCGTTTGGTCACCGTGTCCACGCCCTCGGAGCCGGGGGAGACGATCTCGACGACAAGCAGCACGTCGGTGACCGGCAGCCAGACCCCGTCGGCCTGGGACTTGCTCCAGACGACCAGGTCAGGGATGCGACCGCCGACGCCACCGTGCCGGCCGGGGATGCGCAGCCCGACGGCCTGGGCGACGCGGTCCGCCGCCACACCCGCCTGGGCGAGCCACACCATGAGTCGGGTCGCGATGATCGCGTGGGCGTATCCCGGGGGCGGCATGATCGAGAGGACTTGCTCGGGGCTGATCTCGTACCGGTGGTGGTCGTCCGCGGCCATCATCGCGGTGAGATCGTCGAGCGTCACGACCGAGGGCATGTGCCTGCCAACCGCCTCCGCGCTCATCCGAGCATCGTACCGGGCTGCCGTTGAGGACCCAGCACACCTGGCCGGACGGGTCGGCGCGTCGCTCGGTCAGCCCTCGCCGGTCATGTCGAGCTGCCTACCGGGTCACCGACCTGGTCGCCGCGCTCGACAGGTGTGACCCGGGGGCGCCGTTCGACCGCTTCCAGCCGGGCGGCGAAACCGCGACGCCAGGCGGGTGCGTTCCAGGCGTAACTGAACGCCCAGGGGGCGACCCCGGACAGCTCGACGCCGGGTGGTGGGTGCGCCACCATCGGCGCGCCCCGGACCATCTCCAGCAGGTTCAACGAGCAGTCGACCCGACCCGGTGGTGCCGTGTCGCGGAGCCGGAGCAACCATGCCAGTTGCGTCTGGGCGTCCTGCTCGCTCTCCCCGGGGAAGCCGAAGATCAGGTTCACCACCACCGTGCGGCCTGCCCCATATCCGGGGCAGCTCGACAGTGTCGACGAAGTACACCTATGCCCTCGACCCGTGCCCTCGCCCGAGGTGAGCCAGGCGCGGCACGACGACACCGAACCCCGTCAGGCCGGACGGAAGGCCGGGCCCGTCGAGACGCCGGACTCCGGGCGGGCCAGGCAGTGCACCAGCCAGCCCTGGTCGGCCGGCAGCTCGATCGGCCAGGCGTCCCGGACCCACGCCCGGGTGCCGTCCGGCTCGACGCTGCGGGCCGCCAGGACCGCCGACGAGCAGGCCGCCGCGACGGACGGGTGGGCCAGCAGCTCGTCCTGTGGCAGGTCCGCCGCGTCGTCGGGCCGCCGGACCGCGGCGTACGTCTCCCACGAGTGTTCCCCGGCGCAGTCCGCCTTCCGGGGTGGCATGGCGGTGCCGCTGATGGCGACCAGCCCGCCCCAGCACAGCGGCGCCGTCGGGCAGTACGCCGCGTCGCAGGCGGCGAAACCGGCCGGGGCGGTCGGGGCGGTGGCGCTCGGCCCCGGCGGGGCGGTGGCGCCCGGCGCCGGCGGGCCGGCGTCGGCCGGGGACCCGCCGCCGTCCGGGCGCAGCCCCTGCCAGGTCGCCGCCCCGCCGACCAGGACCACGACCACCGCCGCGGCCAGCAGCACCCGCTGTCGTCGCTTCGACCGGCCCGGGGCAGCCGGGCGCGCGGCCGGTGGCGGTGGCGTCGCGGACGACGGCGGGACCGGTGCCGGGGCCGACGGCGGCAGGCTGACGGGCGACGACGAGGGAGACGACGACGGGGGAGGGGACGACGGGTAAGGCGACGACGGGGCCGGCAGCGGTGGGCCTGGGACCGGCGGGGGCGGCGGTGGGTGGGCGAGCGGACCGGCAGACCAGCGGGCGGCGTGGGCCAGGGTGGCGGCGGACGGCCAACGGTGGGCCGGCTCGACGGCCAACGCCCGCTCCACCACGGCCCGTACCGGCTGGGGCAGGTCGTCGCCGAGCGGCGCGGGTGGCGACTGTACCCGTCGCAGCGCGATCGCGTACGGGTTGTCGCCGGTGAACGGGCGGCGTCCGGTCAGGCACTCGTACCCGGCGAGGCCGAGCGAGTAGACGTCGCTGAGGGGGGTGGCCGGTCGGCCGAGCACCTGCTCCGGCGAGAGGTAGGTGGGGGTGCCGAGGACCGCGCCGGACGCGGTCAGCAGCGAGGCGTCGTGTCGGCGCGCGATGCCGAAGTCGGTGATCAGCAGGGTGCCGTTCGGCCGGACCAGCAGGTTGGCCGGTTTGATGTC
Source organism: Micromonospora sp. WMMD882 (assembly GCF_027497255.1). Classification (NCBI taxonomy): domain Bacteria; kingdom Bacillati; phylum Actinomycetota; class Actinomycetes; order Micromonosporales; family Micromonosporaceae; genus Micromonospora; species Micromonospora sp. WMMD882. The sequence continues at coordinate 1,697,190 of NZ_CP114903.1, read as the reverse complement.
GCGGTGCACGATGCCGCGCTCGTGCACCGCCTGGAGCCCGTCGGCCGCCTGGGCGACCAGGTGCATGGTGTCGGCGGGGGAGAGCCGGCCGTGCCGGGCCAGGAGCTGGGACAGGGACTGCCCGTCGACGAACTCCATCACCAGGAAGGTCAGCCCGTCGCTGTGCCCGTAGTCGTGGATCGAGGCCACGGCGGCGTGGTTGACGCTGGCCATCGCCTTCGCCTCGACCAGGAAGCGTCGGGCGAAGTCCGGGTCGTCCGCCACGTCGGGCAGCATGGCCTTCACCGCGACCGTCCGGTCGAGCAGCACGTCGACCGCCCGCCACACCTCGCCCATGCCGCCGGCGCCGATCCGGGTGTCGAGACGGTACCGGTCGCCGAGTCTGAGGCCAGGGCGCAGCATCACATCTATCACCGTTCGTGGATCGGATCGTCCCGACGGTCAACCGTCGCGACATCATGTCACATCGACGTGCGGGTAACTTTTGTCGTAGGAACAAAAAGATGAACGCCTCTTGACTGAAGCCCTGACCTCGGGAGGATGATCTGATGCGTCGTCAACCCTCGGCTCCGTCCCGCCTGGCTTCGGCCGCGCTCGCGTTCCTCCTCGCCTCGGCGGTCGCCGTCCTGGCGTCGCCCGCGCCGGCCTCGGCCCACGGCACCCTGGCGATGTCCACGCCGGCCTCCGGGGCCACGGTGAAGGAGCCGGTGACGACGGTGGCGCTCTACTTCACCGAGCGGGTCGCCAACAACGCCTACTTCGCCGTGACCGCCCCGGGCGGCAAACGCGTCGACTACGGCTGGTCGTACGGGGATGCCAAGCCGCTGGACAAGCCGGTCCGGGAGTACCTGCTGGTCGACGGGCAGTTCGAGCCCCGCGAGTACTCGACCGGCTTCCCGGCCGTGGTGAAGCTGGCCCACCTGCCGGCGGCCGGTCAGTACTCGGTCAGCTACCTCTCGGTGGCCTCGGACGGCGAGCCGGTGCGCGGCACCATGAGCTTCCGCTACACCGGCCGGGCCACGGCGGCCCCGCAGGGCTGGCAGCCGCCCACCGACCAACCCGACCCGGCGCTGGTGGCCGCCGCCGAGCAGCACGACACCAAGGGTCACCAGGGGTCGGGCACGTCCTCCTCGGCCCCGCCGTCGACCCCGCCCGCCGTGGCCGCCCCGCCGGCCGACTCCGACGACGAGGGCGGCGTCCCCGGTGGAGTCTGGGCGGGCGGGGCCGTCGTGCTGACCCTGGCGGCGGGCGGCTACCTGGCCTGGCGTCGCCGTCCGGCCCTGGCCGGTCGCGCCCCGCAGGGCCGCCCCGGCCGGTCGGGCAGCGCCGCTCGCGGGCGCGGCGTCGGCCCGAAGACCAGGGGACGACCGGGTACGCCCACCCGCGCCCGCGCCGACCGTACGACGGTCAAGGCCGGCGCCGACCGTACGACGGTCAAGGCCGGCGCCGGGCGGCCGGCGACGGTCGACGGGGCCGGTTCCGGCGCGGCTGGTGCCGAACCTGTCACCGGGGCGGCGGGCCGGTTCCGGCTGGGGGACGCGCGGATGGCGCTGCTGGTCGGGGCGGTGGTGGTGGCCCTGCTGGCCGGGTTCGGCATCGGCCGGATCAGCGCCGGCGACGAGCGGGCCGTCGACACCCGGACGGCCGTCGGCGGGCCGGGTCAGGCGTCGGCGGTGTCGGCCATGGACGGCCACCAGCACGCCCCCGGCACCGGCGCGCACTCGCACCCGGGGGACGGCCCGGGTCTGGTGACCGGGACGACGGTCAGTGGCGGCGGGTACACGTTGCGGCCCGTGCAGCGGACCCAGCCGGCCGGCGGCACGGTGGACTACCGGTTCCGGATCGTCGGCGCCGACGGGCAGCCGGCGACCCGCTTCGCGGTGGTGCACGACCGGCCGCTGCACCTGATCGTGGTGGGCCGTGACCTGAGCGGCTACCAGCATCTGCACCCGACGATGGCGGCCGACGGCACCTGGCAGGTCCCGCTGCGGCTGGCCACGCCGGGGGCGTACCGCGTCTACGCCGACTTCTCGGTGACCACCGCGGACGGCGCTCAACTGCCGCTGGTGCTGGGGGTGGACTACCACGTGCCGGGCGCGCACACGCCGGCCGCCGTGCCGCCGGCGCAGCCGCAGGCCACTGTCGATCCGTACACGGTGTCGATGGAGGGCACGCCCACAGTGGGGGTGTCCACGCCGATGGTGTTCCGGGTGGGCGGTCCGGGGGAGGTACGCCTGGAGCGCTACCTGGGCGCGTACGGGCACCTGGTGGTGGTGCGGGAGGGCGACCTGGGCTACGTGCACGTCCACCCGGAGCCGGAGCTGGTCGACGGGGCGGTCAAGTTCTGGCTGACCGCGCCGAGCGCCGGCCGGTACCGGGCGTTCTTCGACTTCCAGATCGGCGGCGAGGTGCGCACCGCCGCGTACACCCTCGACCTGCCCTGACAGCTCAGGACGGGACCCTTCCGCTGCCGGCGGCGTCCGGAATGGTCCCGTCCCCGCAGGCGGGGGCCTCGCCTGGGCCCAGGCCGGCGAGCAGGTCGGCGGTGGTGTGCGCCCGGATGCCGGGCTGCTCCTGGTCGGCGAACCGGGCGACGACGGCGCGGACGTGCCGTTCGGCGGGGTGGGCGAGTCCGTCGTAGACGGCGGCGAACACCTGCCGGGCCGGTTCCCGCAGCCATCCCGGGGGCAGGATCTCGGTCGGTAGCTGCGGATCGAGGACGGGGAAACGCCGGAAGGTGTCCATCACCTCGGTCCGGGCCTGCACCGCCTCCGCCCCGCCGACCTGCCCGGACGTCACCCGGGGCAGCAGTGGCCGCCAGCGCCGCAGGAAGGACTCGTAATGCCGGGCGATCGCGGCGACGTCCCAGGCGTCGAGGGGGTCGCGGCCGGCGAGGGTGTCGAGTTCGGCCTGCCGGCCGCGGAACACGGTGACCGCGCCGAGGGTGAGCTGGGCGAGGTGGGCCCGCACCGGCGGCGTCACCTCGTGCGGTGAGATCCACAGCCCGTCGTAGAGCGGCGCGTACCCCAGCCAGCGCAGTTGGTGGCGCAGGTTCCGCCGCTGGGTGCCGTGGTCCTGCGGCAGCGAGAAGGCGACCAGGGTCCACTGCCCGTCCCACGCTGTCGTCGGGTCGGTGGCGGTGACGATCCACCGGCCGCCGACGGACAGGTTGACGGCGGCCGGCCGGCTGAGCCGGTAGAAGCTGTGCCGGCCCTGCCGGCTGCCGTCGAGGACGCCCCGGCGGACCAGCCGGCTGATCGCGGTGCGGGCGCCGGCGGCGCTCACCCCGGCTTCGGCGAGCAGCGCGACCAGCGCCGCGGACGGCAGCCAGGCCCCCGTTCGTACGGTGTAGTCGGCCAGCAGCGTCACCACGAGTCCCTGCGGGGCGTTCCCGGTCTGTCTGCGGGGCAGCCGCACCGTGTGCCCCGCGTCGTCCGGAAAGATCTCCTCGATGTGGAACGGGCTGCTCACAGGGGCGCTCCGGGGGTGGCTCGGGGTCGGGTGCCCTCGACTGTAAAGGGTGCTTCCGCTGGTGGGACGGGCTCGTCCGGCACCCCCCCCGGACCTATCGAGTCCCCTCAATTGACACTTTGCGGGTCGAGGGGGAAACTATGTGCCACATGATGCGACGCGGGGCCGGGCAGGGCACCTCGGATGTCGTAGGCCAGGGCGAACAGCGCGGGGATCCGGGCGTACCCCCACGCCGGCGCAGGGCCGATCCCAACCTGCGGGGACGATCTCACCCGCGGAGATAGGCGATGAAATCGTGCGTACCAGAATCAGACAGAGACTGCTGCTCGCCCTGGCCGCGTCGCTCGCGGCGGTGGGCATGGTGATCCCCTCGCTCCAACCGGCGTACGCCGCCTCGCTGGTCGAGGTGACCAACTTCGGCGACAACCCGGGCGGCATGCGGATGTACGTCTACGTGCCGGACGCCCGTCCCGCCAACCCGGCGATCGTGGTGGCCATGCACGGCTGTGGCGGCTCCGGCCCCGCCTTCTACTCCGGCAGCGAGTTCGCCTCGCTGGCCGACCGGTACGGCTTCGTGGTGATCTACCCGACCGCGACCCAGCAGGCCGGGTTCGGTAACTGCTTCGACACCTGGTCGGACACGGCCAAACGGCACGGTGGGGGCAGTGACCCGGTGTCGCTGGTGTCGATGATCAACTACGTGAGCCGGCAGTACGGCGGCGACCTCAACCGGGTCTACGCGACGGGCAGCTCGTCGGGCGGCATGATGACCAACCACATGCTGGCCGTCTACCCGGAGGTGTTCAAGGCCGGGGCGGCGTTCATGGGCGTCCCGTTCAACTGCTTCGCCGGCGCGGCGGACTACCCGCCGGGGCGCAGCCAGTGCACCGGCGGGAACATGAACCGCACCCCGCAGCAGTGGGGGGACGCGGTACGGCAGGCGTACCCCGGCTACTCCGGCCCCCGCCCCAAGCTGCAGGTCTGGCACGGTACCAACGACACGCTGGTGCCGTACCAGTTGCTGCAGGAGTCGATCGAGCAGTGGACCAACGTGTTCGGGCTGAGCCAGACGCCCACCTCAACCGACACCCCGCAGACCAACTGGAACCGCCGGCGGTGGACCTCCAACGGCAACGTCCTGCTGGAGGCGTACAGCATCCAGGGGGCCGGTCACAGCCTGCCCTCCGGCGGGATGGCGGCCGCCGCCATCCAGTTCTTCGGTCTGACCTCGCCGTCGCCGACCACGCCGGCGCCGACGACGCCGGGCCCGACCACTCCCGCCCCGACCACCCCCGCCCCGACCACCCCCGCCCCGACCACGCCGGCGCCCACCACGCCGCCGCCGGGCTCGGGGGCGTGCCGGGTGACGGTCGCCGTCAACGCCTGGAACAACGGGCTGACCGCCGACATCACGATCACGAACACCGGCGGCAGCGCGGTCAACGGCTGGTCGCTGGCGTTCACGCTGCCCGGCGGGCAGGCCATCACCTCCGGCTGGAACGCCACCTACGCGCCGTCCTCGGGGCAGGTGACGGCGCGGAACGTCGCTTACAACGCCGCGATCCCGGTCAACGGCTCGGTCAGCGTCGGGTTCCAGGCCACGCACACCGGTAACAACGGCAAGCCGAGCGCGTTCGCCCTCAACGGCGCGGCCTGCACGGTCGCCTGACGCACGGGTAGGTCCGGCCCGGGGTCGGTGGCTCCACCATCCGCCGGCCCCGGACCGGACAGTTACGACTATAGATCATACGAATGACGTAACAGGTAGTCCCTTTTCGATTTTCGACGGTACCGGCGGCGGTCGTCCCACCGGGCGGGAGGCGCACCGCCGCCCGGACCCGACGGTCCGCTGTGAGCGATAACATCCGCATTCTTCGATCGCTTGTCGTTCGGGTGGCTGGTTGGTCCGCCCGGCGGGGCAGGTCGGGGGGATTGGCGCGACGATGGAGGGTGGAAACCCAGCTCATGGCATCGGGCCGCGCCCGGATCGACCGGCCGGTGTCCTCCGGACGCCGTCATCCATCGACTGGGATAGTTTGACGTACGACGTGTTGAGCGTTAACTTTTTCTCGCGGTTCACCTCGGCTGCCGGGAGCCTGACGACGCGCCGCCGCCGCATGCGCCGGCCTTCCGGATCCGCGACACCGCGGTGGGTCCGGTGGCCGCGCAGGTCCGATGGCCGCCCGGGTTCCGCGAACCATGTCCCACGTGCCTGACGCCACCACCGACGCCGGCACCGGCCGGGCCGTACGTCCGGCTGCGATCGGGCGACGCCCCAATCGAAGGAGCGGATCATGAGAACGATCGGTGAGGCCCGTCCCGCCTCTCCACCCGGCCGCCGCTGGGGGGCCGGTCTGGCCGCCGCTGCGGCCGCCGTCGTCGCCGCCGGCACGCTGGTCGCGGTCAACGCCGCGCCGGCCGCCGCGGCGACGGTCGACACGAACGCCTGGTACGTGCTGGTCAACCGCAACAGCGGCAAGGCGTTGGACGTGTACAACCTGGCCACCAACGACGGCGCGCGGATCACCCAGTGGACCCGTAACAACGGCAACCAGCAGCAGTGGCAGTTCGTCGACTCCGGTGGCGGCTACTACCGGGTCAAGTCGCGGTTGTCGGGCAAGGTCCTCGACGTGGCGAACGTGTCGACCGCCAACGGCGCGGCCGTGCACCAGTGGTCCGACCACAACGGGGCCAACCAGCAGTGGCGGTTGGCCGACTCCGACGGCGGCCACGTCCGCCTGATCAACCGCAACAGCAACAAGGCCCTGGAGGTGCAGAACGCCTCGACCGCCGACGGGGCGAACATCGTCCAGTACGACGACTGGGGCGGCGCGAACCAGCAGTGGCAGTTCGTCCGGGTCGACGGCGGCACCAACCCCACCACCCCGCCGCCCACCACCCCGCCGCCCACGAACCCGGGCAACGGGACGGCCGGCTGCGGCAAGGCGCCGACGCTGCGCAACGGTACGCACAACATCACCAGCAACGGCAAGAACCGCTCGTTCATCCTGCGGATGCCGAACAACTACAACAACAACAACCGCTACCGGCTGATCTTCGCGCTGCACTGGCGGGGCGGCACCGCCAACGAGATCGACTCCGGCGGCACCAGCGGCCAGGCCTGGTCGTACTACGGCCAGTGGGAGCAGTCGAACAACACCGCGATCCTGGTCGCGCCGCAGGGCCTCAACGGTGGCTGGGCGAACCCGGGCGGCGAGGACGTCACCCTGATCGACGACATCATCCGTCGCATCGACAGTGACCTCTGCGTCAACCCGGCCCAGCGCTTCGCCACCGGCTTCAGCTGGGGCGGCGGCATGAGCTACGCGCTGGCCTGCGCCCGGCCGACGGTCTTCCGGGCCGTCGCGGTCATCTCCGGTGGCCTGATCAGCGGATGCAGCGGCGGCACCCAGCCGGTGGCGTACTTCGGTCTGCACGGCATCAGCGACAACGTGCTGTCGATCTCCGGGGGACGCAACCTGCGTGACACGTTCGTCCGGAACAACGGCTGCACCCCGCAGAACCCGCCGGAGCCGGCCGCCGGCAGCCGGACCCACATCACCACCACCTACTCGGGCTGCCGGGCGGGGTACCCGGTGCAGTGGGCCGCGTACGACAACGGGCACATGCCCGGCCCGGTCGACGGGACCTACGCCGAAAGCGGCGTCACGACCTGGACCAAGGGCGAGATCTGGCGGTTCTTCGCGCAGTTCTCCTGACCGGTCCGGGCACCTGACCGCGGGTCGCTGACCGATGACGGGCCCCCGACGGACGGAGTTTCGACGACTCCGGACGTCGGGGGCCCGTCCGGTCGTGACCGCAGGTCAGCGTCGCAGGCGGGTGGGGGTCTCCGAGCCGCTGCGGCGGACCAGCCAGGCCTCGGTGATGTGCGTGTACATCGCCTGGGCGGCGCCCTCCGGGTCGTGCGCGGCGATGCGCTCGTAGATGCGCCGGTGCCCCTGGTTCGACGCCACGCACAGGGCGCGTTCCGTACGGCCCATGTACCGGGCGGTGTTGACCACCTGGCTCTCCAGCGACCGGACCACCCCACGGGCGATCCGGTTCCCGGACGCCTGCATGACCGTGTCGTGGAAGGCCCGGTCGTGGTCGTGGTAGCTGACGTGGTCGTCGACCAGCTCGTCCATCCGGTCCACCAGGGCGCGGAGCCGGTCGAGGACCTCCTGGTCGGCGACCCGGGCGGCGACGTTGGCCATGTCGGACTCCAGCACCCGCCGGGTCACCACGAGGTCGTCGAGGATGGCCAGGCTGTCGTCCTCGGCGATGGTCGCGCCGAGGACGAGCTCGTCGAGCATGTCCCACATCGCCGGCGGGGTCACCATCGTGCCGGCGCCCTGACGGACCTGCACCAGACCCTTCTCCTGAAGGATCTTCACGGCTTCCCGGACGACCGTCCGGCTCACCGAGAAGGTCTCGCAGAGGATCGGCTCCGGCGGCAGCGGCGTGCCCGACGGATGCACGCCCCGTACGATGCGCTCCACCAGCTCCGCGGTGACCGCCCGGGCGAGGTTGGCCGGCCGGCGGGCCCAGGCCGGAGGCGCCGCGTCGGGCCGGGTCGTCTCCTGCGATGTCGTCATGTTCCCCTCCGGATGCCGGCCGCGGAGGGCGGCCCGAGCTGCCACCGAGTGTACGTCCGGCTATTGACGTCACACGTCATACGAGTTACGTTCCCGTCAAATCTAGCGCCGCCGGCCGGCCCCCCGGCCACCCCCCGTAGAAGGTGAGCGTCGATGAAGAAAAAAATAGCGTTGTCGGCTGTCCTCGTGGCGGGACTGGCCCTGACCGGCTGCGGAAGCGCCAGCGACTCGGGCTCCCCGTCCGGCGGCTCGTCGGGCAAACTGGTGGTGTGGGACTGGAAGTCCGGTGAGGCCTCCGCCGCACCCTACATCGAGAAGGCAAAGGCCGACTTCGCCAAGAAGCACCCGAACGTCACCGTCGAGTTCGTGGCCCAGCCGTTCGACCAGTACTACACCCTGCTCGGCACGGCCATCCAGTCCGGCAGCGGACCCGACGTCATCCTCTTCAACGGCGGCGGCCAGATCCGCGACCGGACGGACGCCCTCGTGCCGTTGGACGAGTACGTCGCGGACGACAAGGAGCGGCTGGCCGGCTGGGAGGCGTTCAGCAAGGACGGCAGGACCTACGCCGGCCCGGTGACCCTGCAGGGTCACCCCATCTACTACAACAAGGCGATCTACGAGAAGGCCGAGCTCGACCCGGCCAGCCCGGCGACCACCTGGCCCGAGTTCGTCGAGGACTGCGCCGCCATCGCCAGGGCCGGCGCCAAGTGCTTCGCGCTCGGCAACAAGGAGGGCGCCGGCATCCAGTTCTGGCTCTCCGCCCTCGGGTCGGGCACCCTCACCGCCGAGGAGTACGACAACTGGATCGCCGGCAAGCGTGACTGGTCCGCGCCCAACGTCAAGCGGATCTTCCAGTTGTGGAAGGAGGCCGGCGACGCGGGGTTGAACAACGAGGGCGCCAACTCGACCGCGATGTTCAACGACTCCTTCGCGCTCTTCCAGGCCGGCAAGGCCGCCCACGTCATGGGTCTGATGTCGGACGTCGGGCACTGGAAGGACTTCAACGAGTTCCTCACGCCGGAGAAGCTCGGCGTGATGGACGCCCCGGTCGTCACCCCCGGCACCACCCCGGTCCTGGCGTACGACGGCGGCATCGGATACGGCGTCGCGAAGTGGACGAAGGAGCCGAAGGTGGCCGCGGACCTGGTGCGCTCGCTGACCTCGGCAGAGGCCCTGAAGGCGTTCTACGCCGAGGCCGGCGCGATCGCCGCCGACACCACCATCGACGTGTCGGACGCCGGTCCGGCCGTCGCCACCATCGTCTCCGAGCTCAAGACCGGTAAGCCCGCGCTGCACGTGGCGTTGTCCTCGAAGACCCTGGACCTGATGGGCCGGCTCTCCCAGCAGTTGCTGAGCGGTTCGGTCACCGTCGACGAGGCGGTGAAGCAGTTGGCCGCTTCCGACCAGGCGGGTTGATCGTGCCGATCGGACAATCGACGTCGTCGGTCCGTCCGGCTCCGGCCGGACGGACCGACGGGGCCCCGACCGACCGGCGTGCCCGTCGCGGCGGCGCGCGGCGGGTCGCCGGCGGACGCCGGGCCGAGCGCTTCGCCCCCTACGTCCTGGTGGCCCCGGCGATCGCCGTCATCGTGGCGCTGCGGCTGTACCCGCTGCTGCTCGGGGTCAACTTCTCCTTCACCGGGGACGGCGCGCGCAACGGCACGACCGTGGGCCTCGACAACTACCTGGAGCTGTTCCAGGACCCGCTGTTCCGCACCGCCCTGCGCAACGTGGGTCTGCTGGTGCTGCTGCTGCCGGTCGCGGTGGCGATCCCCGGTCTGCTCGCGACGTTCATCTACCTCCGCACCCCCGGGCACCGGTTCTACCGCAGCGTCTACTTCTTCCCGGCGGTGCTCTCCCCGGTCATCGTCGGCGCGATCTTCAATCTGCTGCTCGCCTACGACGGCCCGCTCAACTCCGTCCTCGGCGGCGTGGGCGTCAGCCCGGTGGACTGGCTCGGTGACCCGGACGTCGCGATGGTCACGGTGGTCGGCGTGCACGTCTGGGCGACCTTCGGGATGGCCCTGGTGGTGTTCCTCGCCGGCTTCGCCACCCTGGACGCCGCGCTCCTGGACGCCGCGCGGGTGGACGGCGCGTCGCTCGCCCAGATCATCCGGCACGTGATCGTCCCCAGCCTCTCCCGGACCATCCAGTTCGTCTTCGTGACCACGATGATCGGGATGCTGACGTCCATGTTCGGCCTGCTCTACGTCATGACGGCCGGTGGACCGGAGGGGTCGACGTACCTGCCGGAGTACTACATCTGGATCCAGCAGGGCCAGATGAACCGTCCGGCGCTGGCGTCGGCCGCGTCGACCGTGCTCTTCCTGATCATGCTCGTGGTGGGGCTGGCGCAGATCAGCATCCTCCGCCGGGCGGGGAAGGAGACCTGATGGCCCGCCTCCGGTTGGGCCGGTGGCTCGTCGCCGTCCCGATGGCGCTGCTCGCGCTGGCGACGATCTACCCGCTGCTGTTCACCGCCAACGTCGCCATGAAGACCCGGCGGGAGTACATCCTCGACCGGTTCTCCCCGACCAGCGCGCTGCACTGGGAGAACCTCACCACCGCGTGGAACAGCGTCGGGATGGCCCGGTACTTCGCCAACTCGCTGCTCGTGGTGACGCTCTCGGTGGCGCTGCTGCTGCTGATCGGGTCGATGGCGGGCTTCGCGCTGAGCCAGTTGCGGTTCCGCGGCTCGTCGGTGATCTTCCTGGGCTGCCTCGCGGCGCTGTTCGTCCCGTTCCAGGTGATCATGGTGCCGCTGGCCCGGATCATGGGGGACACCGGACTGATCGACACGTACCCGGGGCTGGTCCTCGTCTACGTCGCGCAGTTCCTGCCCTTCACCGTCTTCCTGATGACCAGCTACTACCGCACCATCCCGGCGGAGATCGTCGACGCGGCCCGGATCGACGGCAACACCGTGTACGGCGTCTACCGGCGGATCATGGTGCCGTTGGGTCGCCCGGCGCTGCTGTCGGTCGGCATCCTCAACGCGCTGTTCTGCTGGAACGACGTGATCATCTCGTTGTTGATGATGCCGTCGGTCGACCACCGCACCCTCATGGTCGGGGTGACCTCCCTGCGCGGGCAGTACTCCGACGACATCCCCACCTTCGCCTCCGGGGTGCTGATCGCCGCGATCCCCGTCCTGGTGGTCTACCTGTTCCTCCAGCGCCAGATCGCCGACGGCGTCGCCGCCGGCTCCACGAAGGGCTGACATGCGGATCACCGGCTATCGGACGCTCACCACCGTCCAGGAGTGGGGACGGCCCGTCGGCGACGCCAACGGCGTCTTCGCCGACGGCGTCGTCCCGGTGCCGATCGTCCTCGTCGACACCGACGAGGGGATCACCGGCTTCGGTCTGGGGCCGCACGTGGAGATCGAGCGGATCTTCGCGGCCATCGAGGGCGAAGACCCCCGCGCCGTGACCACCCTGTACGACCGCATGCTGCGGCACACCTTCAAGGCGGGCCACGCCGGGCCGGTCTTCGGGACCATCGGCGCGCTCGACACCGCCCTGTGGGACATCAAGGCCCAGGCGGCCGGCGAGCCGCTGTGGCGGCTGCTGGGCGGTCGGGACCGGCGGGTTCCCGCGTACGCCTCCGGGCTGGACATCGGGCTGACCGACGACGAGCTCGCCGCGACGTACCAGGTCTACGCCCGGCACGGCCTGCGCGCCGCCAAGCTCAAGGGCGGCCTGGACGTCGAACGGGACCGGGAACGCCTCAGCCTGGTCCGGGACGTGCTGGCCGGGGTGGGACGCGGTCCCCGTCCCGGCCTGATGCTCGACGTCAACGAGGTCTGGAGCCGCAAACAGGCCGTCCGGTACGTCTGCGAGCTCGAACGCGCCCTGGACCTCATCTGGATCGAGGAGCCGGTCCGGCGGTGGGACGCCGAGGGGCTGGCCGCCGTGGGCCGGGGCGTCCGCGCCTCGGTGGCCACCGGGGAGAACCTCACCGGGCTGGAGCAGTACCGCCCGCTGCTCGCCGCCGGGGCGGTGGACATCGTCCAGATGGCCGCCGTCTGGGGCGTCACCCACTTCCTGCGGGTGTCCGCCCTGGCGCACGCCCACGACCTGCCGGTCAGCCCGATCGGCAACAGCCCGGTCGGGCTGCTGCACGCCGCGACCTCGGTGCCGAACCACCTGACCAGCGAGTTGCAGGACCTGCACGCCCCGGTCGGCGTCACGATCGACCTGCACGTCGAGGACGGCGCGTTCGTCCTCGGTGACACGCCCGGGCTGGGCGTGCGGGTCGACGAGGAGGTCATCCGTACCACCGTCCGCCGGCCGGACCCGCAGACCGTCGACGGGCCGAACGTCCGGCCGGAGCGGGCCGGGCACCGGCTGCTGGCGGCGCTCGACGGCACGACGGTCACCCGTCGCCCGCCCATCGACCCGCCGGTCGCCGCCCGCAACGAGGTCTCACCCAGCGTTTGCCACTGACCGACAGTTCGAGAGGGAAGACCGATGAAGGCAGTCGTCTACCGGGGCGCGCGGCGCCTCGGGATCGAGGAACGCGACCCGCTGCCCCCGGGCCCCGGCGAGGTGCGGATCGCGGTGGCCTACACCGGGATCTGCGGCACCGACCTGCACATCTACCACGGCGACATGGACGCCCGGGTCGGCGCGTCGGCGGTGCTCGGGCACGAGATGTCCGGCCGGGTCGACGCCGTGGGCGCGGACGTCACCGGCCTGGCCGACGGCCAGGCCGTCACCGTGCTGCCGACCCGCTCGTGCGGGCGGTGCGCCGCGTGCCGACGCGGCAACTCCCACGTCTGCCACGCCATGAACTTCCTCGGCATCGACTCGCCGGGCGCCATGCAGTCGTCCTGGACGGTGCCGGCGGACCTGGTCCTGCCGCTGCCCGAGGGGCTACCCCTCGACCACGCGGCGCTCGTCGAGCCGGTCGCGGTGGCCGTGCACGACGTCCGGCGGGGCCAGGTGACCGCGGACGACCACGTCGTCGTGGTCGGCGGCGGGCCGGTGGGCGTGCTGGTGGCCACCGTCGCGCAGGGTCGCGGCGCGCGGGTGCTGCTCGTCGAGCCGGACCCGTTCCGCCGTGCGGTCGCCGGGAAGGTCGGCGTCGAGGCCGTCGACCCGGCGGCGACCGACGTCGTGGCGCTGGTGGGCGAACGCACCGACGGCGCGGGCGCCGACGTGGCCTTCGAGGTGTCCGGCGCCGCTGCCGGCGTCGCCACGGCGGTGGACGTCCTGACCACCCGGGGCCGGCTGGTCATGGTGGCCATCCACGCCCAGCCCCGGCCGGTGAACCTGCACCGGTTCTTCTGGCGCGAGCTGGAGCTGCTCGGCGCGCGGCTGTACACGCGCGACGACGTGGCCGAGGCGATCCGGCTGGTCGCCTCCGGCGCGATCCCGGCGCGGGAGCTCATCTCCCGGGTCGAGCCGGTGACGGCGGTGACCGCCGCGTTCGACGCGCTGGAGTCGGGCGGCGGCGTGATGAAGGTGCTCCTCGACTGGCAGGGGGAAGGCCGGTGACCACCCCCTTCGACCTGTCCGGCCGCACCGCGGTGGTGACCGGCGCCCGGCGCGGCATCGGCCTGGCCATGGCGGAGGCGCTGGCCCGGGCCGGCGCCGACGTGGTGGGCGTCTCCGCCCAGCTCGAACCGACCGGCAGCGAGGTGGAACGCCGGGTACGCGCGACCGGCCGCCGGTTCACCGCGCTGCGTGTCGACCTGGCCGACCGGGCGGCCGTGCGTCGGCTGGCCCGGGACCTCGACGCGCTCGGCCCGGTGGACGTCCTGGTCAACAACGGCGGCACGATCGCCCGCGCCCCGGCCGCCGAGCACGCCGACGAGCTGTGGGACCACGTCATCGAGGTCAACCTGAGCAGCCAGTTCGTCCTGAGCCGGGAGATCGGCCGGGGAATGGTGGCCCGCGGCCAAGGCAAGATCATCTTCACCGCGTCGCTGCTGAGCTTCCAGGGCGGCATCACCGTGCCGGGCTACGCCGCCGCCAAGTCGGGGCTGGCCGGGCTCACCCGGGCCCTGGCCAACGAGTGGGCGGCCCACGGCGTGAACGTCAACGCCATCGCGCCCGGCTACATCGCCACCGACAACACCCGGGCGCTGCGCGACGACCCCGACCGCAACCAGGCGATCCTCACCCGGATCCCGGCCGGCCGGTGGGGCCGGGCCGACGACATCGCCGGCGCGACCGTCTTCCTGGCGTCGGCGGCGTCGGACTACGTCAACGGCGTGGTCCTGCCCGTCGACGGCGGCTGGCTGGGCCGATGACCGACGGACCACCGCCCCGGGCGACGCGGACCCGGGCGCTGCCACGCCGGCCGGCGGTGCGCCTCACCGAGCTGGGCTTCGGCGGGTCGCAGGGCGGCAACCTGTACCGGGCGACCACCGACGAGGAGTTCGCCGAGGCCGTGGACGCCGCCTGGGCGGCGGGGATCCGCTACTACGACACCGCGCCGCACTACGGGCTCGGCCTGTCCGAGCGTCGCCTCGGCGCGGCCCTGCGCGCCCGCCCCCGCGACGGGTACGTCGTGTCGACGAAGGTCGGGCGGCTGCTCGTACCGTCGCCGGAGCAGGCGCGCCGGCGCGACCCGGAAGGGTTCGACGTGCCCGCCACCCACCGGCGGGTCTGGGACTTCAGCCGGGACGGGGTGCGACGCTCGGTGCAGGAGAGCCTCGACCGCACCGGCCTGGACCGGCTCGACGTCGTCTACCTGCACGACCCGGACGAACACTGGGAGCAGGCCGCCACCGAGGCCGTGCCCGCGCTGGTGGAGCTGCGGGAGCAGGGCGTCGTCCGGGCCGTCGGGGTCGGCATGAACCAGTCCGCGATGCCGGCCCGCTTCGTCCGGGAGACCGACGTCGACGTGGTGATGTGCGCCGGCCGGTACACCCTGCTCGAACAGGGCGCGCTGGCCGACCTGCTGCCCGCCGCGCAGGAGCGCGGGGTGGGCGTGGTGGTCGCCGGGGTCTACAACTCGGGGCTGCTGTCCCGGGAGCGGCCACCGGACGACGCGGTCTACGACTACCGGCAGGCCCCGCCGGAGCTGATCGACCGGGTCCGGCGGATCGCGGCGGTCTGCGAGACGTACGGGGTGACCCTGCCGCAGGCGGCGCTCGCCTTCGTCCGCTCGCATCCGGCCGTGGTCTCGACGGTGGTCGGCCTGCGCGGCCCGGGCCAGGTGACGGAGACCCTGCGCCGGGCCGACGTGGACGTCCCGACGGAGCTGTGGTCGGCGCTGCGCACGGCCGGGCTGCTCGACGCGCCACCACCCGACTGACCCCCCGCCCCCGACCGTCGTCCGTGGCGCGCCGGTCCGCCGCCCGTCTCCGGGCGGCGGACCGGCGCGCGGGACGCGTCCGCCGGCGTCAGCGGTAGCCGGCGGCCACGATGTTGGCCTGCACCGCGCTCTCGGTGGCGTCGGACGGGTAACCGGCGACCATGGCCCCCTCGTAGAAGGTGCCCGCGCTGAGGTTCGCGCCACCGTCGGGCTTGCAGCAGTCCCCGCCGCTGCCCAGGATGATGGCCCCCTGCTTCTTCATCGGGCTGTAGCCGGGCGGGAGGGCGCCGTCCCAGAGCGTGTACAGGTTGCCGGCCTGCGCGTCACTGCCCTTGATCGCGAAGCGCGTCGTGCCGTTGTTCTTCAGGGTCGCGGTGACGAACTTGCTGGTGAAGGAGCGCTGGTTGGGGTTCCAGCTCTGGCTGCCACCGGGGAAGAGCCCCCATTCGAGGTCCGCCTGGACCCAGGGGCCGGTGCCCTGACAGCCGCCGAACCAGCACTGCCTGCTGAAGTTGATGGCGTCCATCGCGCCGGCGGCGTCGGCCTTGCGGGTGGTCTCGCTGTTGCCGTAGTCGAAGCAGCAGCCGTTGTTGACGTGCGTGCCGCTGGTCACCATGTACATGCCCTCGGGGGCAGCGCCGGTCGGCACGCCGGTCAGGTGACCGTCGCGCCAGTAGCTGTTGCCGGGGTTGATGTAGAGCGAGTACGCCTTGTTTCCGCCGACGGTGAGCGACTCGGAGGTCGCGTTCGCCGGCTTGCTCTGCGGTGAGCCCGGCACCACGCTCGACCCCTGGTACCAGAGGTCGTTGCCGCGCCCGGACTGGTCGTAGACGACGGTGACGACGCAGCTCGTGCCGGCGCAGAACGAGTCCTGGACCGTCGCGTCGGCGGTGCCGCCCGCGGCCCGTACGGGGATGTTCCGGCTGGTGCTGTCGGAGGCGCGCCGCACCTGGTAGAGGTTGCCGGCGTACGAGCCGAACAGCGCCCGGGTCGTGCTGTGCGCGGCGACGCACGGCGTGCCGCCGGAGGCGTAGATGTCGCACGGACGCGGCCCGGCCGGCTGTGGCGGGGGCGGCGTCGGCGAGGTCGGTGAGGTCCACTGCTGGTTCGTGCCGCCGTGGCAGGACCAGAGGTGGATCCTGGTGCCGTTGGCGGTGCCGTTGCCGCTGGCGTCCAGGCAGAGCCCGGACTGCACACCGGTGATGGTGCCGTTGCTGTTGACGGCCCACTGCTGGTTGGGCTGGCCGTTGCAGTCCCAAATGATGGCCGGGGTGCCGTTGGCGGTGCCCTGCCCGGAGGCGTCCAGGCACTTGTCGCCGTACACCGTGAGCTGCCTGGCGGTGGTCCAGGTCCAGGTCTGGTTGACGCCGCCGTGGCAGTCCCAGAGCTGCGTCTGGGTTCCGTTGGCGGTGCTGGAGTTACCGACCTCCAGGCAGCGACCGGACTGGGTCCCCACGATCCGGGTGCTCTGCCCCGGCTCGATGGCCGCCGCCACGGCCGGGACGGCCGTCGTGGTCGTGGCGGCGCCCGGGACGGGCGTGCGGGCGGCGGCGGGGGAGTGCGCGGACGCGGTGCCGGCGACGAGGGCGATGATCGACGCGCTGACCAGGAGGGACGTTCGACGGCGCGGGCGTTTCGGAACGACCATGGCGGTTCCTCACGGACGACGGGACGGGGGTCGGCGGCGACCGGATTTCAGTGGGGTTTCTCAATGATAACGCTAACAATGGACGGGTCAAGCCGAACCATGGGCGACCTGGTAATCGCTCATCAGTCGATGTTTACGTCTGCCGACCAGTGTCGTGAGCGTTAACAGCAGCGGGCCGGGATCAGTTCTCTGGGAGCTGATCCCGGCCCTGGCCTGAGCCGTGGTCACCGGGCGTCCGCCGGACGCCGGTCACCTCATACCGCGGTGAACCGCCACTGCTGGTTGGCGCCGCTGTGGCAGGTCCACTGCACCAGCCGTGCGCCGTCGGTGGTGGCGGCGCTGTTGACGTCCAGGCAGAGTCCGCTCTGGACGTTCTTCACCGTGTACACGCCGGTGGCGCCGGTCGCGGTGACGGTGAACTTCTGCTGGTTGCCGGTGCCGCAGGTGGCCTGCTGGAGGTACGCGCCCGCGGCGGTGGATCCGCCGGTCACCTCAGCGCACTTGCCGCTGTGCACCGCCTTCAGCTGGACCGCGCCGTTACCGGCGTCGACGGCCTGCCACTTCTGGTTGTTGCCCCCGGTGGCCGCCCACTGGTGGATCTGCGCGCCGTCGGCGGTGGAGACGCCGTTGACGTCCATCAGCTTGTTGCTGTGCTGGGCGGTGAGCGTCCAGGTCCGACCGGCGATCCCGCTGGGGGCGGCCGGGGTGCCGACCCCGGCGCCGCCGAAGGTGTGCGAGTCCAGGTCGAACCAGTTGTTCGAGCTGCCCTTGAACACCAGGTAGAGCGTGTGCGAGCCGGCCAGCGGCGTGACGTTCACCGGTGGCGTGGACTGGTAGTTGTCCCAGCCGCCGGTGCTGGGCACCGGCGTGGTGGCCAGCACCGTGCCGGTGGGGGACCCGGCCCGCAGCTCGATGGAGCCGCCGCCGCTCGGCGACGACAGCCGGTAGCTGACCGTGCTGATGCCCGACAGGCTCATCGGGGTGAAGGCGATCCAGTCGTTGTTCGAGATGTCACCGACGCGCTTGGTGCTCTCCGCGCCGGCCTGGTCGACCACCCGGATGCCCGACTGGCTGGAGAAGTACTCGGCCTGCTTGTGCTTCGGCTGGAGGATCGTCGAGGCGTAGCCGGTCAGCGGGGGCGCGCCCCCGCTGCCACCGTTGTCGGTGTAGCGGGCGTTGAGCACGTAGTACAGGTTCGCGCCGTCGGGGTGCCCACCGAGCAGGTCGGTGGGGATGGTGCCCGAGCAGCCCGGGTACTCGACGGTCTCGTGCTGGTGGTCGTCGTGCCCGAGAGCGGGGTTGACGAACACCTTGCTGCAGTCGATCGCCGCGCCACCCGGGTCGGAGACGGTGACCGTGTACGACACCCTGTCACCGAAGGTGAGCATGCCGCCGTTGGCCGGCGTGGTGATGGTGACCACCGGGGCCGTGTTGCCGACGGTGATCTGCACGTTCGCGAAGCCCGTCTTGCCGGTGTTGTCGGTGACCTTGAGCTGCGCGGTGTAGCTGCCGTTGGAGGTGTAGGTGTGTGACGGGTTGGCCGCCGTGGAAGTGGCGCCGTCACCGAACGTCCACTGGTAGGTGAGCGTGTTGCCCGGGTCCGGGTCCATCGTGCCGGCGCTGCTGAACTGGACGGTCAGTGGCGCGTTGCCGCTGGTGGGCGTGCCCACGGCCTTGGCGATCGGCGACCGGCCGCCCTGGATGTAGTCGATCCGGTAGAGGCCCGAGTCGTTGTTGCCGCCACCGAAGTTGCTGCCCCACTCGAGCAGGTACAGCGACCCGTCCGGGCCGAACTCCATGTCCATCGGCTTGTTGAAGTTGCCGGCGGGCAGGAACGGGTTGGTGCGGGTCACCGCCGACGCCGAGTCGAAGTGGACCTCCTTGACGTAGTTGCGCGCCCACTCGTAGAAGAAGTGCACACCGTCGTAGTACGGCGGGAACTTCGTCGCCGACGGGTTGTTCGGGTCGTACCGGTAGACCGGACCGCCCATCGGGGCGGAGCCGCCGGAGCCCAGCTCCGGGAAGGTCGGCGAGGTGCCGTAGCCGTACCAGATGTTCGGCGCGACGACCGGCTTGAGGCTGGTCAGGCCGGTGTTGTTGGGCGAGTTGTTGACCGGCGCGGAGCAGTTGAACTTCGCCCCGACCACCCCGGTGTCCGGGTTGTACGGCGCGTAGGGCTGGTTGTCGCCGTGGCAGAACGGCCAGCCGTAGTTGCCCGGGGTCTTGATGACGTTCAGCTCGACGAGCCCCTCCGGGCCACGGTTGGTGGTCGGCGGGTTCCGGTCCGGGCCGTAGTCGGCCAGGTAGACCCAGCCGTTGGCCGGGTCGATGGAGAAGCGGAACGGGTTGCGGAAGCCCATCGCGTAGATCTCGGGCCGGGTCTGCGCGGTGCCCTGCGGGTACAGGTTCCCGGTCGGGATCGTGTAGCCGCCGTTGGTCGAGGGGCGGATCCGCAGCAGCTTGCCGCGCAGGTCGTTGGTGTTGCCGGCGCTGCGGGCGGCGTCGAGGTGCGACTTGCCGGACCGCCAGTCCAGCGGGGCGTAGCCCTGCCAGGCCGGGTCGAGGTTCGGCGGGGTGTCGTCACCGGTGCCGATGTAGAGGTTGCCGTCCGGCCCGAACTCGATGTAGCCGCCGGTGTGGCCGGGCTCGGGGTGGGTCCGGCTGCGGTACGCCGGGATGTCGATGACGGTGACCCCGCTGGACGTGTTCAGCGTGTCGCCGCTGAGCGTGTAACGGGACACCCGGTTGATGTCGGTCGTGCTGCTGGCCGGTGAGTGGTACAGGTACACGTAGCCGTTGCTGGCGAAGTTCGGGTCCAGCGCCAGCCCGGTGAGGCCGTCCTCGCCGCCGGTGTAGACGCTGAGCGTGCCGGCGGTGACCGTGGTGTTGGTGGACGGCTTGAAGATCTTCACCTGGCCGGCCCGCTGCGCGTACATCACCCGCCCGTCGGGGAGGACGGCCAGCGCCATCGGGTCGGCGGTGTTGTCGTCCAGGGTGCGCTTCTCGAAGTTGCCCCAGACGGTGCCGCCGCAGTCCCCGGCCGCGTTGCCGGCGGCCCACCTGACCCCGCCGAGGACGTGGTTACGGAAGTGGGTCTCGCTGTAGGAGGCGGCGGCGTGGCCCATCGCGGTGGTCCAGACCCGGCCGCCGCTGACCGTACGGCACCAGGAGATCGGGTGGTCCGCCCCCATCGCCCGGGAGCCCGGGTTGTAGGTGCGCTCGTCGGCGGTGACCAGGACGTGGACCTGCCCACGCGGGTTCTTGTCGAAGTTGTACCACTCCTCGCTGCGGGTCCAGCGGTCCGGCAGGCTCGCCGTCGACGGGTGCTTCTTGTCGGCGACGATGGCGGTGCCCTGCAACACGCCGGGGGAGTGCTCCGGCATGTGGGCGCCGGCGTTGACCGTCTGGTCCCACCACGGGTACTCGGACTCGATGCCCATGTCGGTGGCGTTGTGGATGGCGACGATGCCCTTGCCGCTGGCGAGGAAACCCTCCACCGCCTGGCGTTGGGCCGTCGAGGTCCAGACCATGCCCGAGGTCTGGAACATGATGAGGACGTCGAAGGTGGCGAGGTTGGCGGGGGTGAAGACGGACGAGTCCTCGCTGTGCACGACCTCGAAGTTGTTCTCCGCGGCCTGCTGCTGGAACATGGTGACCCCGGCCGGGATCGAGTCGTGCCGGTAGCCGGTGGTCTTGGTGAACAGCAGGGCGCGGAAGGCCGGGGCGGCCGAGGCCGGGGGCACGAGCGCGAGCGAGAGTAACAGGCCCACTATCGTGCCGATGATCAATGTGCTGCGACGCATGCCGTCTCCTCTGTGGACGGAACGGTGGGGGTGGCGGCCACTGGGCGCGGAGCAGCCGCACCACGGCGTGCCCGAAGCGGTG
Organism: Micromonospora sp. WMMD882; assembly: GCF_027497255.1. Classification (NCBI taxonomy): domain Bacteria; kingdom Bacillati; phylum Actinomycetota; class Actinomycetes; order Micromonosporales; family Micromonosporaceae; genus Micromonospora; species Micromonospora sp. WMMD882. The sequence goes on along the minus strand of NZ_CP114903.1, from coordinate 1,676,319 downwards.
CCCGGATCCGCGGTGGGCGCTGACGTGGTGCTGGTCGGTCCCCCTGCCGTCCGCCGCGACGGCAGTCAGTTGCGAAGGGCGTGACACAGCGTTGCCCGGCTGCGTCCCGTCCCTGTGGTCTGCGCGGTCAGCATGCGCTTTGCATCAGTAAATGTCAATATGAGGGGTTGGTGTTGTTTTTCGGGGCGGCTGCGACGTCGCTGACCCGGGGCCGGCTGCGGTCCCGCGTCGCGCGGCCCGCCGTACGGCGGGAGCGGTCCGGGAGACGGACCCGGTCACGGTGATCAAGGGATTGCGAGCGTCCAGACGAACATCTATCTTCATACGTGTTATGTCTCCCGGGGGCAACCGAAAGTTCGGGCGGGTAGGGCAAAAGTTACGGCTATCCGCCAGGAAGCGCGTTCTTCGCGCGTCGGGCCCGGTCGACCCGGCGCCCCCTCACCCGACCCCGGTCCACCACCGCCGCCTGTAGGGATACCGCGATGTCCTCCGACCCACCGCCGTCCGCGCTGCTCACACTCCGGGGGATCGGCAAGTCGTTCCTCGGCGTGCGGGTCCTCGACGGCGTCGACCTCGACGTCGACCCAGGCGAGGTGCACGCTGTGGTCGGCGAGAACGGCGCCGGCAAGTCCACTCTCATGAAGGTCGTGTCCGGCGCGCACGCGCCCGACGCCGGCACCATCTCCTTCGCCGGCGCGCCCCGGACCTTCCGGGGCCCCCGGGACGCCCAGCGGGCCGGCATCGGCATCATCCACCAGGAGTTCAACCTCCTGCCGGAGCGCACCGTCGCGGAGAACGTCCACCTGGGACACGAGCCGACCCGGCGAGGGCTGGTCGACCGCCGGGCGATGCGTGACCGGACGGCCGAGCTGCTCGCCTCCATATGCGAGACCACCCTGTCCCCCGACGCCCGCGTCGGCGAGCTCGGCGTCGCCCAGCAGCAGGTCGTCGAGACCGCCAAGGCGCTGGCCCTGGACGCCCGGCTGCTCATCATGGACGAGCCCACCGCCGCGCTCGCCGACCACGAGGTCGAGCTGCTCTACCGACTCGTCCGGCGGCTCCAGGAACAGGGCATCGGGCTGCTCTACGTCTCGCACCGGTTGACCGAGGTGTTCGACCTCGCCGGGCGGATCACCGTGCTCAAGGACGGCCGCAAGGTGACCACGACGCGCGCCGCCGACACCGGCGTCGACGAGCTGGTCCGGCACATGGTCGGCCGCGAGCTGTCCCACTACTACCCGGACCGGTCCGGTCCCGCCGACCTCGGCCCGGTCCGGGTGACCGTCCGTGGCGGCGGCAACCGCAAACTACGCGACGTCGACCTGACGCTGCGCGCCGGCGAGGTGCTCGGCGTCGGCGGGTTGCAGGGCTCCGGCCGGTCGACGCTGGCCCGTGCCCTCTTCGGCGTGGCCCCCTTCACCACCGGCGAGGTCACCCTGGACGGCCGACCCGTGCGGCTGCGGTCGCCCCGCGCCGCGATGCGCGCCGGCATCGCCTACGTCACCGAGGACCGCAAGGGGGAGGGGATCGTCGCCCGCCAGTCGGTGCTCGACAACGGGCTGCTCGCCAGCCGGGCCCTCCGGCCGGCCTGGACCGGCCGCGCCGCCCGGACCGTACGGCTGCGCGAGCTGCTCGCCGCCGTCGAGGTCCGCGCCGCCGGCGACGACCAGGAGATCCGGTTCCTGTCCGGCGGCAACCAGCAGAAGGTCGTCCTGGCCCGGTGGTTGGCGCTCACCCCGAAGGTGCTGCTCTTCGACGAGCCGACCCGCGGCATCGACGTGGGCGCCAAGTCGGCCATCCACGACCTGGTCCGTCGACTCGCGCGGGAGGGCGCGGCCGTGCTGATGATCTCGTCCGAGCTGCCCGAGCTGCTGGGCATGAGCGACCGCGTCGTCGTCATGCGCGACGGCCGGGTGGCCGGTGAGCTGCCGGCCGGCGCGTCCGAGGAGGAGGTCCTCGCCCTGGCGGTCGGGACCGTACGGGAGGCCGCCGCGTGAACGCCACGATCACCCTGCCGGCCCGGCGGACCGCGTCGGGCGTCTTCGTCGCGCTGGGCCTCACCCTGGCGATCGGCTGGCTGGTCGTCATGCTCGACGGCGGTCAGCTCTTCAACCAGTCGACCACGGTGAGCCTGCTGCACGTCGCCGCCGGCCTCGGCCTCGTCGCCGTCGGGCAGACCCTGGTCATCCTCGGCGGCTCGCTCGACCTCTCCGTGGCGTACGTGGTCAGCCTCAGCACCCTGGTGGCCGCCGAGACGATGGCCGGCAGCGACGGGCGGCTGCTCCCGGCGATCGGCCTGGTGCTCGCGGTCAGCGCCGCGATCGGCCTGCTCAACGGGGTGTTCGTCACCAAGCTGCGGGTCAACGCGTTCATCGCGACCCTGGGCGTCGGGCTGCTGCTGCGCGGCTACCTCGACAACGGCTACGACGGACCGGCCGGCGAGACCGCCCCCGCCCTGGTGAGCAGCCTCGGCTACCAACGGATCGGGCCGGTGCCGCTCTCCTTCCTGCTGCTGCTCGCGGTCGCCGGGGCGGTCTGGTTCCTGCTCGCCCGGACCCGCTTCGGCCACCACCTGGTCGCCGTCGGCGGGGACCCGGAGGTCGCCCGCCTCTCCGGCGTCCGCAACGACCGGGTCCTGGTCACCGCGCACGTGCTCTGCTCGCTCTGCGCCGGCCTCGCCGGGATCTACCTCGCCAGCCGGCTCGGCTCGGGCGCGCCCCGGGTCGGCACCGAGGGCCTCTACGACCTGGAGTCGATCGCCGCGGTGGTCCTCGGTGGCACCGCCCTCGCCGGCGGGCGCGGCGGCGTCGTCGGCACCGTCGGCGGGGTGCTCCTGCTCGCCAGTATCGACGCCATCTTCAACCAGCTCGAAGTGGACGCCTTCTTCAAGCAGGTGATCCGAGGCGTGATCATCATCGCGGCGGTCGCCGTCTACGCCCGGCGGACCATGCGCAGGGAGGCGTCCTGACCATGCAACTCGCCGAAGACCGTCACCAGTCGACCGGGTGGACCCGGTGGCGTCCCCGCCCCGGCGGCCTCGCCCCCATCGTCGCGATCCTCGCGGTGCTGCTGGTGCTCGTCGCGATCCGGCAGCCCGACTTCCTCGCGCCGCCGTCGCTGATGTCCTTCCTCGGCCGGTCCGCGCCGATCGTCCTGCTCGCCGCCGGCCAGTACTTCGTGATCGTCTCCGGCGAGTTCGACCTCTCCGTCGGCTCCCTGGTCACCGCGCAGGTGGTCGTCGCCGCCCGGCTCATCGACAGCGACCCGTCCCGCACCTGGCCGGTGGTGGCGCTGCTGCTCGTCGGGGGGATGCTCGTCGGGCTGGTCAACGGGCTGGTCACCACGCGGCTGCGGGTGCCGTCGTTCATCACCACGCTGGGCATGTTCCTGATCCTCGTCGGCGCGGTGTACCTGTGGTCCGACGGCGCCCCGAAGGGCGGGCTCTCCGAGGAGTTCCGCAGGTTCGGCCGGCGCGCGTTCGAGGACGTTCCGGGCCTCGGGCGGGTCCCGTACGCGCTGCTCGTGCTGCTGGTCGCCGCGACGCTGGCGGTGCTGCTGGCCCGCTCCGACTTCGGCCGGAGCCTGGTCGCCGTCGGCGACAACGCCCGCACCGCGGAGCTGAGCGGGGTACGGGTCTGGCGGGTCCGGACGACCGCGTTCGTGCTCAGCGGGCTGGCCGCGGCGCTCGCGGCGATCCTGCTCGGCGGGTACAGCGGCGTGTCGTTCCAGGCGGGCGCCGGCCTGGAGTTCGGCGCGATCACCGCGGTCGTCCTCGGCGGGGTCGCCCTGGGCGGCGGTCGCGGCTCGGTGGTCGGCGCGATGCTGGGGGCGCTCACCCTGGAGGTCCTCTTCGCGCTGATGAACTTCTACGGCGTCTCCGGCGCCCTCAGATCGACCGTCCAGGGCGCGATCATCCTGGCCGCTGTCGCGGTCTCGGCCCTGCGCTCCTCATCCAGGTAAAGGGGAATCACCACATGAGACGTACCATCACCGTGCTGGCCGCCGCCGCCCTGCTGACGCTGGCCGGCTGCGCCACCGACGAGCCGGGCGCGTCCCCGTCCGGCGAGGCCTCGGAGTCCACCGGGTCGGGCACCGGGGAGCAGTCGAAGTTCTTCGTGCAGGCCGACTACGACAACGAGTTGGCGTTGCTCGCCGCCACCCCCACCGGGCCGGCCGACCGGCCCTGGGAGCAGGCGCTCAACCCGACGATGGCGCAGACCGCGAAGTTCAGGAAGGCCGGCCCGCACAAGATCTGCTTCTCCAACGCGGCGCTGAACAACCCGTGGCGGCAGGTCGGGTTCAAGACCATGCAGGCCGAGGTCGAGGCGCAGAAGAGCCGGATCAGCGAGTTCGTCCACGTGGACGCCGAGGGCAAGGACCAGAAGCAGATCGCCGACATCAACGATCTGCTCGGCAAGGACTGCGACGCCCTCATCGTCTCGCCGAACACCACCGCCACGCTCACCCCGGCCGTGGAGGCCGCCTGCAAGCAGGGGCTTCCGGTCGTCGTCTTCGACCGGGGCGTCGACACCACCTGCCCGGTGACCTTCATCAACCCCATCGGCGGGTACGGCTTCGGCCACGTCGGGGCCGAGTTCGTCAGCCAGCGGATGAAGCCCGGCGGCAAGCTGCTCGCCCTGCGCATCCTGCCCGGCGTCGACGTCCTGGAGACCCGCTGGTCGGCCGCGAAGCTCGTCTTCGACAAGGCGAAGGTGGACGTGGTCGGCGTCGAGTTCACCGACGGCGACCCGGCCAAGACCAAGAAGATCGTCGACGACTACCTTCAGCGGCACGGCACCATCGACGGCGTCTGGATGGACGCCGGGGCGGTCGCCGTCGCCGCCGTCGAGGCGTTCCAGGACGCGGGCAAGCCGGTGCCGCCGATCAACGGGGAGGACCAGCTCGACTTCCTGAAGCTCTGGAAGGACAAGGGTCTCACCGCCGTCGCGCCCACGTACCCGACCTACCAGTGGCGTACGCCGATCATCGCGGCGTTGCGGATCCTCGACGGCGAGCCCGTCGCCAACCCCTGGAAGCTGCCCCAGCCGACCATCACCCAGGACAACCTGGACCAGTACGTCGACCCGGGCATGCCGCCGCTGCACTACGCGATGTGCGGCTGCACCGACCTGCCCGGCTATCCGCAACGCTGGAAGTAGCAGCCGGTGTACGACATCGGCGTCAATCCGTGGGTGTGGACCTCTCCGGTCGACGACCGGGCGCTCGCCGAACTGGTGCCCCGGATCGCCGCGTTCGGCTTCGACGTGGTGGAGCTGCCGATCGAGCAGCCCGGTGACTGGGATCCGGTCCGCGCCCGTGACCTGCTCGCCGAGCACGGGCTGGGGGTGGCCGCCGTCTGCGCGGTCACCCCGCCCGGGCGGGATCTGGTGGCCACCACCCCGGACGCCGTCGAGACCACCGCGGCGTACCTCAGGGGCTGCGTGGACGCGGCGGCGGTCGTCGGCGCGGGCTGCGTGGGCGGCCCGGTCTACGCGGCGGTGGGCCGGACCTGGCGGATGTCTCCGGCCGCCCGCGAGGCCTGCTACCGGCAGTTCCGGCGGGCGCTCGCCCCGGTCGCCGAGTACGCCGGGGAGCGTGGCGTGAGCATCGGGGTGGAGGCGCTCAACCGGTACGAGACGAGCGTGGTCAACACCATGGAGCAGACCATCGAGCTGATCGACGGCCTGCCCGCCAACGTCGGCATCATGATCGACACCTATCACATGAACATCGAGGAGGCCGACCCGTACCTGGCGCTCGTCCTGGCGGGTCGGCGCATCAAGCACGTCCAGGTCAGCGGGACGAACCGGGGCGCGCCCGGGATGGACCACTTCGACTGGCCGCGGTTCTTCGCCGTGCTCCGCGCCACCGGTTACCGGGGTTCGATCTGCATCGAGTCGTTCACCGCCGAGAACGAGACAATCGCCACCGCCGCCTCGATCTGGCGACCGCTCGCCCCGTCGCAGGACCACCTCGCCATGGACGGGCTGAGCTACCTGCGACAACTCCTGCGCTGACCGGTCCTGTCGTGGGCCCGGGGGCGCCCGCGATCCTTGCCAACACATCATTCGTATGATGAAATTCACCGCAGTCGGGTCACCGGGCGCCGCGGAGGGCAAGCCGCAGCCCGATCTCCCCCTCGATGAGCCGTCCGAGCGCGAGCGTCCGGCGTGGCACCCGTGCCACGCCACGCGCGGTGGCGCCGACCACCGGGCGCGACCTCGGGTCGATCGGCTGTTCTGCGGGCACGGGGTCCGTCACGCCGCAGTCGGACCCCGTCCCCGCAGGACCGACCGCGGTGACCACGCCGCCGCCGGCGCCACCGGCCAGGGGCGGTGACCGCCCGCACCACACCACCCCCACCCGAGTTAGGAGTACCTCCCGTGTCCGTACCCCCCTCTCCCGCCGCGCCGCGGCGGTTGTGGGCCGGGGCGGCCGCGGCGGCGTTGACCGCCGCGACCGCCGTGACCGTCGTGGTCACCTCGGCCGCTCCCGCCTCCGCCGCCGTCACCACCCTCTACGCCTCCCCCTCGGGCAGCGGCACCACCTGCTCCGCCGCCCAGCCGTGCTCACTGACCGCCGCCCAGACCGCGGTACGCTCCCGCACCGCCGCGATGACCGACGACATCGTGGTGGAACTGGCCGACGGGGTGTACCGGCTCAGCGCCCCGCTGCGGTTCACCGCCGCCGACTCCGGCGTCAACGGCCACCGGGTGGTGTGGCGGGCCGCCGCCTCCGCGCGGCCGGTGATCAGCGGCGCCCGTGCGGTCACCGGCTGGTCGCTGGTGGACTCCGCGAAGAACATCTGGCGGGCCAACGTCGGCGCCGGCGTCGACACCCGGCAGCTCTACGTCAACGGCGCCATCGCCACCCGGGCCCGCACCCAGGTCAACCGGGCCGACTTCACGCCCAGCAGCACCGGCATGCGGTTCACCAACAGCGCGCTGGGCTACCTGAACAACACGACCAACCAGAACCGCATCCAGATGGAGAGCGTCGGCTCGTTCACCGACCGGTACGTGTCGGTGCAGAGCATCAGCGGCGGCATGATCACGATGCAGCAGCCGGGTTGGAGCAACAACAACTTCGGGTACGACACGTTCACCAGCCCGCACCGGGCCGGGCCGCTCTACCTGAGCAACGCCTACGAGTTTCTCGACGCGCCGGGGGAGTGGTACCTCAACCCGGGCACCGGGGCGCTGTCCTACATCCCGCTCGCCGGCCAGAACATGAGCAACGTCAGCGTGGAGCTGCCGACGTTGCAGTCCCTGCTGAGCGTGGGTGGCACCTACGACGCGCCCGCGCACCACCTCACCTTCAGCGGGATCACCTTCACCGGCACGAGCTGGCTGACGCCCAGCAGCAACCAGGGCTACGTCGACCAGCAGACCGGCGCCTACATCGTCGGCAACTGGAGCTGGCCCAGCTTCACCTCCTGCCACAACGGTTGCTCCCAGTTCGAGGCCACCCGGCCGAACTGGGCGCAGTCACCCGCCGCCGTGCAGGTCTCCGCGGCCAACAACGTCACCCTCACCGACTCCCAGTTCCTCAACCTCGGCCAGACGGCCATCGGCATCGGCAACGACGCCAACGCGCACACCAGCGGGGTCGGCCTGGGCGCCAGCAACATCGTCGTCACCCGCTCCGAGATCGCCCGCAGCTCCGCCGGGGGCATCGTCGTCGGCGGCGTGCGCGCCGACGCCCACCACCCCGGCGACCAGCGGATGGTCAACCGGGACATCACCATCAGCAACAACCGCATCCACGATCTCGGCGTGGAGCACCGGGGCATCGTGTCGGTGCTGACCACGTACGTCACCAACGCCACCGTCTCGTACAACGAGGTCTACAACATGCCGTACACCGGCATGTCGATGGGGTACGGCTGGGGCGCGAACGACGCCGGCGGCAGCAACCACTACGCCAACCGGGGGCTCTACAACTACCAGCCGCGCTACTCCACCCCGACCACCGCGTCCAACAACCGGCTGATCGGCAACTACGTGCACGACGTGATGCAGCAGATGAACGACGGCGGCTGCATCTACACGCTCTCGGCCAACCAGGGCGGGCTGATCAGCGACAACTACTGCCTGCGCACCAACGGCTACTTCGGCGTCTACTTCGACGAGGGCTCCCGGTACTGGACGGCCCGCAACAACGTCTTCTCCAACACCGGCACCTGGGCCACGGCCAACTACTGGTACGCCGAGAACATGGGCAACTTCACCGTCACCAACAACTGGTCGACCAACAACAGCACCAACGTCACCAACGGCGACCGGGGCAACGTCGTCAACAACAACGTCGTGGTGTCCAACGGCCAGTGGCCGGCGGGCGCGCAGGCCGTGATGGCCGCCGCCGGCCCGCAGGGCGGCACCACGCCTCCGCCCACGCCGCAGAACACGCAGATCGTCGGCGGTCAGTCCGGCCGTTGCCTGGAGATCGGCGGGTCGAGCACCACCAACGGCACCCAGGCCCAGATCTGGGACTGTCTCGGCGCGACCAACCAGCGCTGGACCCACACCGCCGGCAAGCAACTGATCGTGTACGGCAACAAGTGTCTGGACGCCTCCGGGCAGGGCACCGCCAACGGCACCCTGGCCATCATCTGGGACTGCAACGGCCAGTCCAACCAGCAGTGGAACCTCAACAGCAACGGCACCATCACCGGCGTGCAGTCCGGCCTCTGCCTGGACGTCTCCGCCCAGGGCACCGCCAACGGCTCGAAGGTGCACCTGTGGTCCTGCCACGGCGGCACCAACCAACAGTGGTCCCTCCGCAACTAACCCTCCCCCTTCCCCCCCCCTTCTCCGCCGATCTAGGGAAGATTGTCGTGGATGGAGATGCACCAACGACAATCTTCCCTAGATCGACAAGGCGGGGGAGGGGTGGGCGGGGTCAGCTTAGGTTGGGGCGGAGCCAGGGTTCTATCTGCTCGTAGGGCAGGGCCCGGCGGTCGGCGTAGTCGCGGGCCTGGTCCTCGCCGATCCGGCCGACCGTGAAGTAACGGGACGCCGGGTGGGCGAACAGCAGCGCGCTGACCGCGGCGGCGGGCGTCATCGCGTACGACTCGGTCAGGCCGAGGCCGGCCCGGTCCGCGCCGAGCAGCGTGAACAGCTCGCCCTTGAGGCTGTGGTCGGGGCTGGCCGGGTAGCCGAGCGCCGGCCGGATGCCCCGGAACCGTTCGGCGTGCAGGTCCGCCAGCGACGGCTCCACGCCCGGCTCGTACCACTCACGGCGGGCGGTCAGGTGGATCCACTCCGCGAACGCCTCGGCCAGCCGGTCGGCCAGCGCCTTGACCATGATGGCCCGGTAGTCGTCGTGCTCGGCCTCGTACCGGGCGGCCAGCGCGTCCGCGCCGTGGATCGCCACCGCGAACCCGCCCAGGTGGTCGCCGGCCGGGGCGACGTAGTCGGCCAGGCAGCGGTTGGGACGCCCGTCGGGCTTGGCGGTCTGCTGGCGCAGCATCGGCAGCCGTACGCCGTCCACCACGAGGTCGTCGCCCTCGGCGTGCGCCGGCCAGAACCCGTACACGCCGTGCGCGGTGAGCGAACCGGCCGCGACGATCTCGTCCAGCAGCGCGTTCCCGTCGTCGTACAGCTCCCGGGCGGCCGGCTGCTCCAGGATCGCCGGGTAGCGCCCCTTCAACTCCCAGGCCAGGAAGAAGAACTGCCAGTCGATCATCTCGCGGAGCGTGCCGAGATCCGGCCGGACCTCCCGTACGCCGGTGAACTCCGGCACCGGCAGCCCGTCGAACGAGACGGCCTCCCGGTTGGCGCGGGCCCGACCCAACGGCAGCAGGGGAGTACGCTGCCGCTGCTCGTGCTGCTCGCGCAGCCGGGCCTGCTCGATGCGGTTCTCCTCGCCCAGCTTCTCGGCGCGGTCGGCGTCCAGCAGGTCGGACACCACCCCGACCACCCGGGACGCGTCGAGCACGTGCACGGTGCTGCCCTCGTACGCGGGCGCGATCCGCACGGCGGTGTGCTGCCGGGAGGTGGTGGCCCCGCCGATCAGCAGCGGCAGGGTCAGGCCGCGCCGCTGCATCTCGGCGGCGACCGTGACCATCTCGTCCAGCGACGGCGTGATCAGCCCGGACAGGCCGACCGCGTCGGCCTTCTCGGCGACCGCGACGTCCAGGATCTTCGCGGCCGGGACCATCACCCCGAGGTCCACCACGTCGTAGTTGTTGCAGCCGAGCACCACGCCGACGATGTTCTTGCCGATGTCGTGCACGTCGCCCTTGACCGTGGCCAGCACCACCTTGCCGTTGCCCCGACCGATGCCGGCGGCCTTCTCCGCCTCCATGTACGGCTCCAGGTACGCCACCGCCCGCTTCATCACCCGGGCGCTCTTGACCACCTGCGGCAGGAACATCTTCCCCGCCCCGAACAGGTCGCCGACGACCTTCATGCCGTCCATCAGCGGACCCTCGATCACCTCCAGCGGGCGGACGACCTGCTGCCGCGCCTCCTCGGTGTCGGCCTCGATGAAGTCCACGATCCCGTGCACCAGGGCGTGCGACAGTCGTTCCCGGACCGGCGCCTCCCGCCAGGTGAGGTCCACCGTCCGCCGGGTGCCGGCGCCCTGCACGCTCCCGGCGAACGTCACCAGCCGGTCGGTCGCGTCCGGCCGCCGGTCGAAGATCACGTCCTCGACCAGCTCCAGCAGGTCGGCCGGGATGTCCTGGTAGACGGCGAGCTGACCGGCGTTGACGATGCCCATGTCCAGCCCGGCCCGGACGGCGTGCAACAGGAACGCCGAGTGCATGGCCTCCCGGACCACGTCGTTGCCGCGGAACGAGAACGACAGGTTGGAGATGCCGCCGCTGGTACGCGCGCCGGGGCAGCGTTCCTTGATCAGCGGCAGCGCGTCGATGAACGCCTTGGCGTACCCGTTGTGCTCGGCGATGCCGGTGGCCACGGCCAGCACGTTCGGGTCGAAGATGATGTCCTCCGGCGGGAAGTCGGCCTGCTTGGTGAGCAGGTCGTACGCCCGGCCGCAGATCGCCACCTTGCGTTCGGTGGTGTCGGCCTGGCCCTGCTCGTCGAAGGCCATCACCACCACGCCGGCGCCGTACTCGCGGATCTGCCGGGCCTGCGCGAGGAACGGCTCCTCGCCCTCCTTGAGGCTGATCGAGTTGACCACGCCCTTGCCCTGCACGCACTTGAGCCCGGCCTCCAGCACGCTCCAGCGCGAGCTGTCGACCATGATCGGGATGCGGGCCGCCTCGGGCTCGGTGGCGAGCAGGTTGAGGAACGTGGTCATCGCCCGCTCGCTGTCGAGCAGGTCGGCGTCCATGTTGACGTCGAGCAGGTTGGCCCCGCCGCGTACCTGCTCCAGGGCCACGTCGACGGCCGCCTGGTAGTCGTCGGCCTCGATCAGCCGGCGGAACCGGGCCGACCCGGTGACGTTCGTGCGTTCGCCGATCATGACGAACCCGGTGTCCGGGGCGATCGTGAACGGCTCCAGACCGCTGAACCGGGTCGCCGCCGGGGGCGCCGGCACCCGGCGCGGCGGCAGCCCGGCGACCGACTTGGCGATCCGTTCGATGTGCGCGGGGGAGGTGCCGCAGCAGCCGCCCACGATGTTGACCATGCCGTCCCGGGCGAACTCGCCCAGCAGCAGGCCGCTCTCCTGCGGGGTCTGGTCGTAGCCGCCGAAGGCGTTCGGCAGGCCGGCGTTCGGGTGGCTGGCCACGAAGGTGTCGGCCACCCGGGCCAACTCGGCCAGGTGGGGGCGCATCTCCGCCGCGCCGAGCGCGCAGTTCATACCGACCACGAGCGGCTCGGCGTGCGCCACCGACGCCCAGAACGCCTCGACGGTCTGCCCGGACAGCGTCCGGCCGCTCAGGTCCACGATGGTCACCGAGATCCACAGTGGCAGGTCCGGGGCGACCTCGCGGGCGGCGGCGATGGCGGCCTTCGCGTTGAGCGTGTCGAAGATCGTCTCGACCATGAGCAGGTCGACGCCACCCTCGGCCAGGGCGGCGATCTGCTCGGCGTAGGCGGCGCGCACCTCGTCGAAGGTGACCGCCCGGAACGCCGGGTCCTCGACCTTGGGCGACAGCGACAGGGTGACGTTCAACGGGCCGATCGACCCGGCCACGAACCGGCCGCCCGCCTCGTCGGCGGCCTGCCGGGCGAGCTGCGCGCCGCGCAGGCTCATCTCCGCCGCCACCGACTGCAGACCGTAGTCGGCCTGGCCGATGCTGGTCGCGGTGAAGGTGTTGGTGGTGGTGATGTCCGCGCCGGCCGCCAGGTAGCGCCGGTGCACGTCGAGGATGACGTCCGGCCGGGTGAGGTTGAGCAGGTCCGGGTCGCCGGTGACGTCCTGCGGGTGGTCGGCGAACCGGTCACCCCGGTAGTCGGCGGGCGCCAGGCCGGCGCCCTGGAGCATCGTGCCGAACGCCCCGTCGAGCACCACGATCCGCTCCGCCAGCAGGCTCCGCAGCTCTCGCACTGAATTTCGCATCCGCGCACCCTCCCATTCCGGGAGGCGCCCTTGCGGAGTACGGCAAGCCGGCCGAGCGTGGCGGGCTCACGCCCGTTGCAGCGCCTCTCGGTCAGCCTGTCGATCCTAACCGAAGCGGGGCGGGTCGGTCACTCCGCCGGTGCCGGAGCGGTGCGGCGGTCCGGTGCCACGCCCGTCACCCGTCGATCCCGTCGTCGGCCTGCGCGTGCATACTGGCTGCGCCTCTGCGCCGGTGGAGGCTGCGCCGCCGCGCCGGTGGAGCGCCGTGCGGGGCTGCCGGGAGCATGCCGACGAAGCCTGGAGAGACCGATGCCGACCACGGTGAGCGCCACGAAGACCCGCGCCGCGCTACGTACGTCGGCCCGGGTCTCGCTGGAGGCGTTGCTGGTCCTGCTGTTCACCACCGTCGTGCTGTGGGTGCTGGGCCGGATGTGGCCGATCGTCTGGCCGCTGGTGATCGCGCTGCTGATCACCACGCTGACCTGGCCGGTGACCCGTTTCCTGCGTCGGCACGGGTGGCCGCCGGGGCTGGCCGCGTCGGCCGTCACCGTGGGTTTTCTCCTGCTCGCCGCGGGTGTCGTGGTGCTGATCGCGGTGCCGGTGGCCGCGCAGTCCGGGGAACTGGTCACCGGCGTGGTCGGCGGTCTCCAGCAGCTCCGCGAGTGGGCCTCCGGGCCACCGTTGAACATCGGCGACGACGAGATGAGCGCGGCGCTCGACACCGCGGTCGGCCGGGTCCAGGACAGCATGGGCAGTATCGTCACCGCCACGGTGACCGGCGTGGGCACCCTGGTCAACGGACTGGTCACCACCGTCCTGGCGCTCTTCCTGATGTTCTTCTTCCTCAAGGACGGCCCCCGCTTCCTGCCCTGGCTGGGCCGCCAGTTGCCGGGTCGGCTCGCCACCGACGTCCCGGTCGTGGCCGCCCGCTCCTGGGACACCCTCGGGGCGTTCGTCCGCTCCCAGGCGTTCGTCGGCCTGCTCGACGCCGTCTTCATCGGTCTCGGCCTGTGGTTCGTGGGCGTGCCACTGGTGCTGCCGCTGGCGGCACTGACCTTCGTGGCGGCGTTCGTCCCGATCGTGGGCGCCCTCTTCGCCGGTTTCGTCGCGGTGCTCATCGCGCTGGTGTCGAACGGACCAACGGACGCGTTGATCGTGCTCGCCATCATCATCGTGGTCCAGCAGCTCGAGGGGAACGTGTTCCAGCCCATGGTGCAGAGCCGGGGCCTCGGGCTGCACGCGGCGGTGGTGCTGCTCGCCGTGACGCTCGGCGGCAGCCTGGCCGGCATCGTGGGCAGCCTGCTGGCCGTACCGGCCGCCGCGCTGATCGCCGTCGGCTGGACGTACCTGCGGGAACAGCTCAGTGATCCGGCGCCGCAGCCCGAGTCCGACGTGCCGGGGACCGACGAGCCCGTCTCCGACGTGCCGGCCCCCGGTCGGGCGGCCACCGCGCCGGAGACGGCCTGACCGGGCCGCTCTTCCCGGCCGGCGCGCCCCGCGCGACTGTGGGATGGGTTCAGGCGCGGTGCTCGGGTAGGGCGAACCGCCACCGCCGCGCTCTCAGCACGGGCACGGCCCGGGCCACCGCGTCGACGGTCTGGCTCCGGTCACCTCCGCCGTCGTGCAGCAACACGACGGCGCCGGGGGTGATCCCGTCGAGCAGGCGGCGGGCGAGCTCGTCCGCGCCGGGTGGCTCCCAGTCCCCGATCGCCAGCCGCCACCCCAGCGGTCGCATGCCCAACGAGGCCGCCACGGCCGGGGTACGACCCCAGGCGCCGTACGGGGCCCGGAAGTACCGGATCCGGGTGCCGGGCACGGCCCGGTGGATGGCCTCGTTGGTCCGCCGTAGGTCCGCCGCGATCCGCTCGACGCTCCAGCCGCTCATGTCGTCGTGGCGCATGCTGTGGTTGCCCAGCGGGTGACCGGCGGCGACGATCTGGCCGACCACCTCGGGGTGCGCGTCGACCTGGTCGCCCACCAGGCAGAACACCGCCGTGATCCGGTGCCGGCGCAGCACGTCCAGCAGTCGTGGCGTGTCGACCGGGTTGGGCCCGTCGTCGAAGGTGAGGCTGACCACCCGACCGCCGCCACGCGCCGGGTCCACGATGTCGGGGCTGACCCCGGGGCGGGCCTGGGCGGGCCGCGCGGCGGCCACGGCGGGGCCGGCCGTGACGGCCGTGGTCAGTCCGGGTGCCGCGGCCGTGGTCGGGCCGGGTGCCGTGGGCGGGTACGGCAGGCGGCGGGTCACCGCGTTCGGTGGCACGGGTGGCGCCCTCCTGTCCGGGTGATGCCCGCGGTCCGTCCGGCGCGCCGCCCGTGGGTCGGCGGGCCCCGTCCCACGGGCGGCGGTCGGCTCCGGTCGCCGTGGGCCGGTCCACCCCGACGGCGGACCGGCCCACGGCGACGTCGGCCGGGAACCCCGGCGGCTCGTCAGCGGCGGGGACGCGGGGTGACGCGGGGCAGCACGTACGGCGGGCCGGCGAAGATCAGGTCGGCCTTGACCGTCTGGTACGCCCGTTTGGGCTGGTAGTTCTCGTCGTACAGGGTGGCCAGGCCCTCCGGCGGGTCGTCGAACCAGCCCGGCACCCAGGAGTGCCGGTCGGTGAAGCCCCAGACGGTGAAGGACAGGCAGCGTGGCTCGGCCAGGCACGCCTGCAGCAGCACGTGGAAGTTCGCCGCGGACGCCTGGAGACGGGGGTTGATCTCGTCGGGGACGCCGGCCCGGACCCCCTCGGTGAGCTGGCTGCGCACGTCGACCTCGGTGAAGGCCGTGGCCAGGCCCAGCTTCGCGAACCGGCGCAGCGCGTCGGCCACCTGGAAGGTGTCGAAGTTGCCGTACTGGGTGCCCAGGTGCCCCTGGCTGCCCACCCCGTCGATCGGCACGCCCCGGGCCAGCAGGTCCCGGACCATGTCGTGGACGAACTGGGTCTTGTCGTCGGCCGGGTCGCCCGAGCCGAACGCCTCGATGTTGTAGTCGTTGTAGAACAGCAGCGCCTTCGGGTCGGCGGCCCGCGCCCAGCGGAACGCGTCCGCGACGTAGCCCGGACCCAGGTGCTGCGCCCAGAAGCCCTTGTAGTGCAGGGTGGGCGGGTCGTCCCAGGGGTCGCTGACCGCCTCGTTGACGACGTCCCACTGCCAGATCTTGCCCCGGTAGCGGCTGACCACCGTGGTGATGTGCTGGCGCAGGATCTGCCGTAGCTGGGCCTTGTCGATGGATCCGTCGGCGACCCCGTCGGTCAGCCAGGTGGGCAGTTGGTTGTGCCAGACCAGGACGTGGCCGCGCAGTCGCTGGCCGTTGCGCTGGGCGGTGGCGACGATCTTGTCGGCCGCCGCCCAGTCGTACCTGCCCCGGGTGGGCTCCAACGACTCCCACTTCATGGCGTTCTCCGCGGTGACGGAGGAGAACTCGTCCCGGACGATCTCCCGGTACCGGGGGTCGTCGGGGTCGTCCAGGGCGGCCGTGTCGACCGCGGTGCCGACGTACAGGCCGTGGCGCAGGCCGAGAGCGCGCAGGCTCTGGTCGGCGGGGTCGTGGGGGCGACCCGCCGTGGCCGGCACGGTGCTCAGCACACCGACGGTCGCCACGGCGACGACACCGGCGGCTATCCACCGTCTGAGCAGCATCGACGCTCCTTCCCGGGTACGTCGCCGGGCCGGGCGTCGCGGGGGCGGGTCACGCTGGTGGCCGCCGCCGGGCACACCGAACTACCGGAAGACGTCCCGATAATTTCGAGGGGAATTTCGGAAACTCGCCTGAAACGTTAAGGTCGGTCGATGCCGCTGGTCAACCACCGAAACTTCCGACGTCGGCGGCGCTCGTCGGGCGGCGGGGGAGCGCCCCGACCGGGGACGCCGGACGGGCCGGGCCGCGAGAACGTGCGACCCGGCCCGTCCGGCGGTGCTCAGTGTTCGAGGTACGTGGCGTGGTCGAAGTCGGCGTACCCGCCGTCACCACCGAGATCCTGCACCCACAACCCGAGGAAGGCCCCGGTGAAGCCCCACGCGGCCGGCTCCCCGTCGATGATCAGCGCGGCGTGCTCGTCGGACAGGATCGTCGCGTCCAGCTCCACCGGCAGTGCCTGCCAGCCGGCGCCCAGGTCGTACGCGAACCGGACGACCGGACCGTCGAACTCCGCCCGCAGCCCGACCCGGGTGACGCCGGCGGTGTCCACGCTGAGCTCGGGCCGGGCCCGGCGTCGCCCGCTGTCCGAGCTGAGCACCTCCAGCACCGTCCGGCCGTCGTCGGCGCGGGTCAGGTAGAGGTGGTGCCAGTTGAGGGTGTTGTAGTAGGCGGTGATCCCGGCGAGCTGCCGGTGGTCGGTCGGATCGAACTCCAGCGCCGTCTCCAGCGAGCAGCGGGTCGCGCCGACCCGGCGGGCCACCAGGCTGGGCGTCTGCCGGCCGACCGGCGACTGCCCACCGTGGATCCGCAGGTGCGACGGCCGGGACCGCAGGTCGATCCAGTCGGGGCCGGCCGGGCGGCGCAGGGTCGACCAGTGCGGGCCCAGCTCGTCGGTCTCGAAGTGGTCGGTGACCGGCTCGTCCGGCCACGGGTGCGCCGGCAGGTCGGGCGCGTCGACCTCGTCGGCCGGCACGCCGTCGGCGATCCTGGGCCAGCCGCCCGGCGCCCACTCGACCCGCTGGATGGCGGTCTCCCGCCCGAGCACGCAGTTGCCCAGCGGCGTGTAGGGGCGGCCGACCAGGTGGGCCAGGTACCAGTCGCCGCTCTGGGTGCGGACCAGGCTGCCGTGGCCGGCCTTCTGCAACGGCAGGTCGGGGCGGCCCACCGAGGTCAGCAGCGGGCCGGCCGGGTCGACCTCGTACGGCCCGAACAGCTCCCGGGACCGCGCGACGGTGACCTGGTGCTCCCAGCTCGTGCCCCCCTCGGCGGTGACCAGCCAGTACCACCCGTCGTGGCGGTACAGGTGCGGCCCCTCGGTGAGGCCGACCGCGGTGCCGGTGAAGATGATCCGGGGGCGTCCGACCAGTCGCCGCTCGGCCCGGTCGTACTGCTGGATCTCGATGCCGCCGAACCGGTCCCGGCCGGGCCGCCAGTCGGCGCTCATGCTCAGCAGCCAGGTGCTGCCGTCGTCGTCGTGGAACAGCGCGGCGTCGAAGCCGCGGCCGTGCAGCTTGACCGGGTCGGACCACGGGCCGGTGATGTCCGGCGCGGTGATCAGGAAGTTCTGTGGATCCCAGTACCCGCTGGCGAAGCTGGCCACGTCGCTGTACACCAGGAAGAACTCGCCGTCGTGGTACGTCAGGTCGGGCGCCCACACCCCGTTGGAGTCGCCGCAGCCGCGCAGGTCGAGCAGGCGACGCTCGGTGATGATCCCGCCCACCGCGCGCCAGCGCACGAGGTCGCGGGAGTGGTGCACCCGCACCCCCGGGTACCACTCGAACGTCGAGGTGGCCAGGTAGTAGTCGTCACCCACCCGCAGGATCGACGGATCCGGGTGGAAACCCGACAGCACGGGATTACGGATCGACCGGGCGGCGGTCGCCACGTCAGCGGTCTCGGTCGACATGTCGGCTCCTCTGTCCATCTTTCGGGCAACTTCCGGAAGGTCGTTCGGGAAGTTTGGAAAGTCTCGACCACCGTAACGGTTCGGGTCCAGTGGCGACAGACTCTTGACCGTGAATACACAGACGTCGTAGCGTGCCGGCCATCACCCGGAAACACACCACCACCACCCCGAAACTTCCGGACCCCGCTTCCGATACCCCACCCGCGGATGACCCGGCATCCGCGTACCTCGTGAGCCCGCGAAGGGATGAACCATGACCGCGCACCTCTCCCGCCGAACGCTGCTCGGCCTCGTCGGCGCTGGCGTCGGCAGTTACCTGCTCAGCGCCTGTAGCGGCGACGACTCCGCTGACTCGGGCGGATCGCAGACCATCAACTGGTGGCACATCCAGAACACCGAGCCGATGCTGCCGGTGTGGGCGGACATCGCCAAGAGCTACCAGGGCGCCAACTCCAACGTGAAGATCGAGATCCAGCCGCTGGAGAACGAGGCGTTCAAGGCCAAACTGACCACCGCCACCCAGGCGGGCTCCCCGCCCGACCTGTTCCAGTCCTGGGGCGGGGGCGTGCTCAAGCAGCAGGTGGAGGCGGGTCTGGTCAAGGACCTGACCGACGACGTCAAGCCGTGGATCGACACGCTGCTGCCGCTGTCCATGGAGCCGTACACGATCGACGGCCGGATCTACGGCGTCCCGTTCGACCTCGGTATGGTCGGCTTCTGGTACAACAAGGACCACTTCGCCACGGCCGGCGTCACCACCCCGCCGGCCACCTGGGCCGAGCTGCTCGACGCCGTCCGCAAGATCAAGTCGGCGGGCATCGTCCCGGTCGCCCTGGCCGGCAAGGACAAGTGGCCGGCCCACTTCTACTGGGCGTACCTGGCGATGCGGATCGGCGGCCTCGGCGCGTTGCAGCAGGCGTCCAAGGACAACAACTTCGACACCCCCGACTTCGTCGCCGCGGGCCAGCGCTTCAAGGAGCTCGTCGACCTGCAACCCTTCCAGAAGGGGTTCCTGGGCGCGGAGTTCGGCTCGCCGGACGGGCAGGCCGCCACGATGGGCAACGGCGGGGCCGCCATGGAGCTGATGGGCCAGTGGGCGCCGTCGGTGCAGGCGTCCGCCTCCACCAGCAAGAAGGGCCTCGGCGACAAGCTCGGCTTCTTCCCGTTCCCGGCCGTCGACGGCGGCAAGGGCTCCGCCACGGAGGTGTTCGGCGGCGGTAACGGCTTCGCCGTCGGCAAGGACGCCCCCGCCTCCACGCTCGACTTCCTCAAGACCCTGCTGAGCGTGGAGAACCAGCGCAAGTCCGCCGCGACCGGCGCGGTGCTCCCCACCGTCACCGGCGCCACCGACGGCATCGCCGACCCGAACAACAAGGCCGTCGCGCAGACCCTGGCCAACGCGACCGGGTTCCAGCTCTACCTGGACCAGGCGTACCCGCCGGCCGTCGGGCAGCAGGTCAACGACAGCGTCGCCGCGCTGGTCGCCGGGGACAAGTCCGCCCAGGACATCGTCAAGGACATCACCAAGGTGGCGAAGAGCCAGTAACCGGCCCCAGCCGCACCGTCGTCCCTGACGACCTGACTCCGTCGTCAGGGACGACGTCCATCCCCGCAGTCGTCCGTGTAGAACCGAGTGGAGCAGCTATGACGAGTCCACCGACGATGTCGGGCCCGCGGCAGGCGGCCGGACGTCCGACGCAGACCCCGGCGGCCAGACGATCGCGTGACCGTCGGCCCCGGCCGGGCCGGCTGGGCACCTTCGCCACCTTCCTCACCCCGGCGCTGCTGCTGTTCCTGCTGCTGGTCCTCGCCCCGATCGTGGTGGCGAGCTACGCCAGCCTCTACAAGTGGAACGGCTTCGGACTGCCGGAGAACTTCATCGGGCTGGACAACTACACCCGGGCCTTCCAGGACCCGACCTTCCTCGGCGACCTGTGGCGTGGGCTGGTCCTGATCGTGCTGACGGTCGTCGTCCAGCTCCCGATCGCGCTCGGCCTGGCCATGCTGCTCAACCAGCCGCTGCGGGGCCGCAGCGTCTACCGGCTGATCTTCTTCGCCCCGTACGTGCTCTCCGAGGTCACCACCGCGGTGCTGTTCTCCCTGGTGTTCTCGCCCAACCGCGGACTGGGCGACTGGCTGACCCGGGTGCTCGGCGCGGACGCCGGCACGATCTTCGCCGACCAGGACACCGTGCTGCTCGCCGTCTTCCTGGTGGTCTCCTGGAAGTACTTCGGCCTGCACATGATCCTCTACCTGGCCGGGCGGCAGAGCATCCCCAAGGAGCTCACCGAGGCCGCCACCACCGACGGCGCCACCGCCTGGCAGGCGTTCCGGCACGTCACCCTGCCCCTGCTCGGGCCGACCATCCGGATCAGCGTGTTCCTGTCGGTCATCGGCACCATCCAGCTCTTCGACATGGTCTGGGTGCTCACCGGCGGTGGCCCGGTGCACGCCTCGGAGACCATGGCGGTGACCATGTACCAGTACGGCTTCCGGCGCTTCGAGGTCGGCTACGCCAGCGCGATCAGCATCATCATGTTCCTGCTGAGCCTCGTCTTCGCCCTCCTCTACCAGCGGATCGTCATGCGCCGCGACACCGAAGGCGCGCTCACCACCCAGGGAGCGAACGGATGACCACCACGGCCAACCCCGCGGTCCGGACCCGCCGCCTCGTGCTGCACCTCATCTCCATCGCCGTGGGCTCGCTCATCGTGGTGCCGGTGCTGTTCGGCGTGCTCGGCGGCTTCAAGGACAACGGGCAGCTCTCCACCAACCCGCTCGGGCTGCCCGACCCCTGGGTGACCGGGAACTACACCGAGATCCTCGGTTCCGAGGTGTTCTGGCGGCAGCTCGGCAACAGTCTCTTCATCGCCGTGTCCGGCACCGTGATCATGGTGGCGTCGGCGGCGATGGCCTCGTTCATCCTGGCCCGCTACGCCTTCCGGGGCCGGGAGCTGATCGTCACCATCTTCGCGATCGGGCTGATGTTCCCGTTCGCGGTGGCCATCCTGCCGCTGTTCGTGCTGCTGCGCGGCATGGGTCTGCTGGACAATCCGCTCGGGGTGATCCTGCCGCAGGCGGCGTTCGGCCTGCCGGTCACCATCGTCATCCTGCGGCAGTTCTTCCGGACGATCCCGGGCGAGGTGGAGGAGGCCGCCATCCTCGACGGGTGCAGCCCGTTCGGGTTCTTCTGGCGGGTCCTGCTGCCGATGGCGCGTCCCGCGCTGGCCACCGTCTCGGTGCTGGCCGTCGTGACGAGTTGGAACAACTTCATGCTCCCGCTGGTGGTCTTCACCGACCAGGGTTGGTGGACGCTGCCCGTCGGCGTCCAGGCGTTCCAGGGCCAGTACGCCGACGACACCGCCAAGGTGCTGGCCTACGTGGTGCTGTCGATGCTGCCGGCGCTCGCCTTCTACGCCGTCGCCGAGCGTCAGCTCGTCGGTGGTCTGGCCGGCAGCGTCAAGGGTTGACCGGCGAGGCAGGCAGTGGCACCGGATCCGCCAGCCTTCCCCGGCCGTAGGCTGCAGGCATGACGAAAGGGCAGACCGTGGGCTCCGAGACCAACCGGAACGTCACCATCGCGATGATCGCGCGCCTGGCCGGCGTCTCCGTGCCCACGGTCTCCCGAGTGATCAACGGCCGTTCGGACGTCGCGCCGCAGACCCGGGAACGGGTGGAGGACCTGCTCACCCGGCACGGCTACCGTCGTCGACAGCCCAGCCGGCGGCCCAGCTCCGGGCTGGTCGACCTGGTCTTCAACGACATCGACAGCCCCTGGGCGGTGGAGATCATCCGGGGTGTCGAGGACGTCGCGCACTCCAGCGGCACCGGCACCGTGGTGTCGGCCATCCACCGACGCACCTCGTCGGCCAAGCAGTGGCTGGACAACATGCGCGCCCGCTCCACCGAGGGCGTCATCTTCGTGACCTCGATGGTGGCGCCACCGTTGCAGGCCGAGCTGCGCCGCCTCAACATTCCGGTGGTCATCGTCGACCCGGCCGGGGTGGCCCCGCAGGAGGCGCCCACCATCGGCGCCACCAACTGGGCGGGCAGCCTGCGCGCCAACCAGTACCTGCTCAGCCTCGGGCACCGGCGGATCGGCTTCATCGCCGGTCCGCCGCAGCTCATGTGCAGCCGGGCCCGGATGGACGGCTACCGGGCCGCCCTCGACGCCGCCGGGCTCGCCATCGACGACACCCTCATCCGGCCGGGCAACTTCTACCACGAGGCCGGCTACGCCGGCGGCACCCAGCTGCTGGGCCTGGCCGACCCGCCCACCGCCATCTTCGCCTCCAGTGACCAGATGGCGTTGGGCGTCTACGAGGCGGTCCGCAAGCGCGGCCTGCGGGTGCCTGACGACATCAGCGTGGTCGGCTTCGACGACCTGCCGGAGGTCCGGTGGTGCTCACCGCCGCTGACCACGATCCGCCAGCCGCTGGCCGAGATGGGCATGCTGGCCGCGCGTACGGTGCTCCGGCTGGCCAACGGCGAGAAGATCGAGAGCCCGCGCGTCGAGCTCGCCACCGAACTGGTCGTCCGGGACAGCGCCGCCCCACCGCCCGGTCGCTGAGCCGGGGCCCGGCCCGCCCGCTTTTCCCGTCGCCGCCGCGCGCCCGGTCGTGTCCCGCGCGCCCGGTCGTGTCCCGCGCGCCCGGTCGTGTCCCGCGCGCCCGGTCGTGTCCCGCGCGCCCGGTCGTGTCCCGCGCGCCCGGTCGTGTCCCGCGCGCCCGGTCGTGTCCTGCGGCCGGTGGTGTCACGTCGGTCGGTCACCCGCCCACCCTCGGCCGGGCTCCGGCCCAGGTCGGAGCGTCGCTGCCGGACGCCCTCTTGAAGGTTGCGAAACGATCTGGCAATCTCGTCGTTATCGATGTTAGCGTTCTCCATGCTCGTCAATCGAGCAGGTACACGCTGGCCTCGGCCTGCTGTGATCGTTAACAATGGGCAGCACAGCAGGTGAACGGCGGTGCGTCGCCACCGGGAGCGTCGACGCGTGCCGCCGGGGTTCGACCCGGGTCGTGTCACCCGTGCCGGACCCGTACCACGCGGTGACCAGCAGACGCGCGGCGGCCGACGGGCCGCCGGTGACCGGGCCCGGTGATCCTGCCATGACCCCCGGGTGTCACCGCAACCCACCGACTCGCACGTACCGGGCCGTGACCACCACCAGCTCGCGGCCCCGTCCCGAAAGGCGTCACAAGCATGAACGTCTCGAAGGGCTCGGGTAGCCCCTCACGATTTCCCCGGATGAGAGCGGCGTTTCCACGCGTCGCCGCCGGACTGCTCGCCGCCGGCATGGTGCTCGGCCTGGGCGCCCCGGCCAGCGCCGGTACGACTCTTGGCGCGTCGGCTGCGGAGAAGGGTCGGTATTTCGGCGCGGCGATCGCGGCGGGCCGGATGTCGGACAGTCAGTACATGAACATTCTGAACGCCGAGTTCAACAGTGTGACGGCTGAGAACGAGATGAAGTGGGCTTCCACGGAGCCTCAGCAGAATGTGTTCAGTTATGGTAGTGCGGATCGGATCGTGAACCACGCGTTGTCGCGGGGTATGTCGGTGCGTGGTCATACGTTGTTGTGGCATGCGCAGCAGCCGGGGTGGGCGCAGGGCATGTCGGGTTCGGCGTTGCGGAACGCGGCGATCAATCATGTGACGAAGGTGGCCACGTATTATCGTGGGAAGATCCATTCGTGGGATGTGGTGAACGAGGCGTTCGCCGATGGTGGTTCGGGTGGTCGTCGGGATTCTAATCTGCAGCGTACGGGTAATGATTGGATCGAGGCGGCGTTCAGGGCGGCGCGGGCGGCGGATCCGGGCGCGAAGTTGTGTTACAACGATTACAACACGGATGGGATCAACGCGAAGTCGACGGGGATCTACAACATGGTGCGGGATTTCAAGTCCCGTGGTGTGCCGATTGACTGTGTGGGGTTCCAGTCGCATCTGGGGACGACGTTCCCGGGTGATTATCAGGCGAATTTGCAGCGGTTTGCTGATCTTGGTGTGGATGTGCAGATCACCGAGTTGGACGTGATGAAGGGGTCGAACCAGGCGAACGTGTTCGCGTCGGTGACGCGGGCGTGTCTGGCGGTGTCGCGGTGTACGGGTATCACGGTGTGGGGTATCCGGGACAGTGACTCGTGGCGGGGCAGCGACGACGCGCTGTTGTGGGACCGCAGCGGCAACAAGAAGCAGGCCTACCACTCCACCCTGGAGGCGCTCAACGCCGGCGGCGGCAATCCCAACCCGGGTGGCCCGATCGACACCAACGCCTGGTACGTGCTGGTCAACCGCAACAGCGGCAAGGCGTTGGACGTGTACAACCTGGCCACGAACGACGGCGCGCGGATCACCCAGTGGACCCGTAACAACGGCAACCAGCAGCAGTGGCAGTTCGTCGACTCCGGCGGCGGCTACTACCGGGTCAAGTCGCGGCTGTCCGGCAAGGTCCTCGACGTCAACGGCGCGTCCACCGCCAACGGCGCGGCGATCATCCAGTGGTCCGACCACAACGGCAACAACCAGCAGTTCCGGGTGGCGGACTCGGGCGGCGGCTACCTCCGCCTGATCAACCGCAACAGCAACAAGGCCCTGGAGGTGCAGGGCGCCTCCACCGCCGACGGCGGCAACATCGTGCAGTACGACGACTGGGGCGGCGCCAACCAGCAGTGGCAGCTCGTCCGGATCGGCTGACCACGGCCGTACCGGCTCGGTCCGGCCGTTCGACCAGACATCTCATGTCTGGTCGAACGGCCGGTACCGCCATTGGCGGCAACAATCCACCTGCCGCGGCAGACGTTCACAGCGACGCCGCTGGCTGCCCGGTCTGACATCGGATGTCTCAGGGCTGGCCCTGCGGGCCAGCGCAATTCGCGGCGTCCCGCCAGGTCCAGTCCGCCGTTCAGTCGGCGCTGCGTGCTCGAAGCCCTCAGCGCCACCGAGTCTGACCGGCGGCGCGGTGAGCCTCGTGCCCCGCCACGTCCCACCGTGGTGGGGCACGGTTCGTGCGGAGGGTAGAGGTGTCAGATGTATCGGACGGATGGCGCGCGGATCAAACCGGGGCGACGGACCGGTGCCACGTTCGCTCTGGACACCCCCGGATGCCTGATCTATAAAATACATCTGATGTATCCCGTCCGCTCCTGACACGGCCGGCGTCGGCAGAACCACCGGCTCGACCCGTCGACCGACCTGCTGACGGACCGGCCCTCGGGCGCTTCGGCCGGTCCGGGCCGCGCGACCGTACCGATGCACACCACCACGAAGGGACACCGGTGAACCGGAAAGCTCTGCTGAGCCTGACACTGACGACGATGCTCGGCGCGGCCCTGGCCACGGCGGGCTGCGGCAACGGGAACTCCGCCGGCGGCGAGGGCGGCAAGCCCCTCGTCGGCGTCGACTACCCGCGTTCGGACACCGACTTCTGGAACTCCTACATCAAGTACGTGCCGCAGTACGCGGGCGAGTCCGGCGTCGACCTGAAGACGACCAACTCGCAGAACGACATCGCCAACCTCATCTCGAACACCCAGACCTTCATCAGCCAGGGGGTCAAGGGGGTGGTGATGGCCCCGCAGGACACCGCGGCCATCGCCCCGACCCTCGCCCAGCTCGAACAGAAGGACATCCCGGTCGTCACCGTCGACACCCGTCCGGACACCGGCAGGGTCTTCATGGTGGTGCGCGCGGACAACCGCGCCTACGGCACCAAGGCCTGCCAGTTCCTCGGCGCCAAGCTCCGCGGCCAGGGCAAGGTCGTCATGTTGCAGGGCAGCCTGGACTCGATCAACGGGCGGGACCGCACCGAGGCGTTCAACGAGTGCATGAAGAAGGAGTTCCCGGGGATCACCGTCTTCGGCGAGGCCACCGACTGGAAGAGCGACGTCGCCGCGGCGAAGCTGCAGACCCGCCTCGCGTCGGACCCGGACGTCAAGGGCATCTACATGCAGTCCTCGTTCGCGCTGTCGGGCACCCTCCAGCTCCTCAAGCAGAAGGGCCTGCAGGTCCCGCCGTCGGACCCGGAGCACGTCTTCATCGTCTCCAACGACGGCATCCCCGAGGAGCTCAAGAACATCAAGGACGGTCTGATCGACGCCACCGTCAGCCAGCCGGCCGACCTGTTCGCCAAGTACGGACTCTTCTACGTCAAGGCGGCGATGGACGGCAGGACCTTCCAGCCCGGCCCCACCGACCACGACAGCGTCATCGTCCAGGTCCGTGAGGGCCTGCTGGAGGACCAGCTCTCCGCCCCGCTGGTGACCCAGGACGGCGCGTCGATCGGCGGCGAGCCCACCCTCAAGTACGACGACACCTCACTGTGGGGCAACGCCGGATGACGGCCGCCGCGCACCACCCGACCGACGGGCCGGCCGCCGCCGACCGGCCCGTCGTGGAGGCCGTGGACATCACCAAACGCTTCGGCTCCACGCTGGCCCTGGACGGCGCCGGCATCCTGGTCCGGCGGGGGGAGACCCACGCGCTCGTCGGACGTAACGGCGCGGGCAAGTCCACTCTGGTCAGCATCCTCACCGGCCTGCAGACCGCCGACGCCGGCGCGGTCGCCTTCGACGGCCGGCCGGCGCCACCCCTCGGCGACCGGGACGCCTGGCGGCAGCGGGTGGCCTGCGTCTACCAGAAGTCGACGATCATCCCGACGCTGACCGTCGCGGAGAACCTCTTCCTCAACCGGCACGCGCGGGGCCCGGGCCGGTTGATCCGCTGGAACGCGGTACGCCGGCAGGCCGAGCAGTTGCTCGCCGGCTGGTCGGTCGACGTCGACGTACGCCAGCCGGCCGCGACGCTCTCGGTGGAGCAGCGGCAGTTCGTGGAGATCGCCCGGGCGCTCTCCTTCGGCGCGCGGTTCATCATTCTCGACGAGCCGACCGCACAGCTCGACGCCGCCGGGATCAACCGGCTGTTCGAGCGGATCCGGGACCTGCGCGCCCAGGGCGTGACCTTCCTGTTCATCAGCCACCACCTCCAGGAGATCTACGAGATCTGCGACCGGGTGACGGTCTTCCGCGACGCCCGCCACATCGTCACCGCGCCGGTGGCCGGGCTCAGCCGTTCGGCGCTGGTCGGGGCGATGACCGGTGAGGACGTCAGCCTGCCGGACAGCGTCCAGCGGCCGGCCCCGACGCGGCAGCGGGTGCTGCTGTCGGTGCGGGACCTCACCACCCGGTCCGGCGCGGAGCTCTCCCTGCAGGCGCGGGCCGGCGAGGTCGTCGGCATCGCGGGCGGCGGCGGAAGCGGGAAGGTCGAGGTGGCCGAGGCGATCGTCGGGCTGGCCCGGCCGGTCGGGGGGAGCGTCACCCTCGACGGCCGGGCGCTGCGCCCGGGCAGCGTGCCCGACGCGCTCGACGCCGGGGTCGGTCTGGTGCCGCAGGACCGGCACCGGGAGGGCCTGGTGCCGGGGCTGTCCATCGCGGAGAACGTCACCATGACCGTGCCGCAGCGAATCGGTCGGCACGGGTTGATCTCGCCGGCCCGACGGGACGCCCTGGCCCGGCGGACCATCGCCGACCTGGCCGTGAAGGCGTCCGGCCCGCAGGCGCCGGTGGCCGACCTGTCCGGCGGCAACCAGCAGAAGGTCGTGATGGGCCGGGCCCTGGCCAGTGACCCGAAGCTGCTGGTGCTCATCACGCCCACCGCCGGGGTCGACGTGCGCTCCAAACAGACCCTGCTCGGCGTCGTGGACGACGTGTGCCGGCGGGGCGCCGCCGTGCTGGTCGTCTCCGACGAACTCGACGACCTGCGCATCTGCGACCGGATCCTGGTGATGTTCCAGGGCCGGGTGGTCCGCGAGATGGCCCACGGCTGGAGCGACAACGACCTGGTAGCCGCCATGGAAGGGGTCGATCTCGACCATGTCTGACACACTCTCCCCGACCGCCACGCCCCCCGCCACGTCCCCGCCGCCACCGCCGCGCAGGCTGGCGCTCGCGCGGCTGCGGGACCTGGCGCTGGTGCCGGCGATCGTCGCGGTCGCCATCGTCGGCGCGATCGTCAACCCGGTCTTCCTCAGCTCCGACAACATCATCAACGTGCTGCAGAGCATGTCGGAGATCTCCATCGTGGTCCTCGCCGAGACCATCGTGCTGATCACCGGCAAGATGGACCTCTCCCTGGAGTCCGTCTTCGGCCTCGCCCCCGGGGTCGCGGCCTGGCTGATCATCGACCCGGCGCTCACCCACGGCCTCGGGCTGAACGCCCTGCCGGACGCGCTGGCGATTCCGTTGGTCCTGCTCGTGGGGGCGCTCGTCGGGGCGTTCAACGGGTTGCTGATCGTACGGTTCGGTCTCAACGGTTTCATCGTCACGCTGGGCATGCTCATCGTGCTGCGCGGGCTGTTGACCGGCATCTCCGGCGGCAAGACCTTCTTCGCCCTGCCGGAGACGATGACGTACCTCGGCTCGGCGTCCTGGCTGGGGGTTCCGGCCTCGATCTGGGTGTCGCTGCTGCTCTTCGCCGCGGGCATCGTGGTGCTCGGCTTCACCCGCCCGGGGCGTGCCCTCTACGCCATCGGCGGCAACGTCGACGCGGCGCGCGCGGCGGGCATCCGCACCGACCGGATCCTTTGGGCCAGCCTGGTGGTGGCCGGCATGCTCGCCGCCCTGGCCGGTCTGCTGATGAGCGGGCGGCTCGCGGCGGTGCCGGCCGCGCAGGGCGACGGCGCGATCTTCCAGGTGTTCGCGGCGGCGGTCATCGGCGGTGTCAGCCTCAACGGCGGCAAGGGCAGCGTGTTCGGTGCCTTCACCGGCGTCCTCCTGCTGTTCATGATCATCAACGTGTTGACGCTGGCCGGAGTGCCCGCCCAGTGGACCAACTTCCTCAACGGCGCGGTCATCCTGGTCGCGCTGGTGGTCTCCCGGATCACCGGCGGCAAGGCCCAGACGTGAGACGAACCACCGGGGGCGGCCGACCGTCCGGCCCGGCCGCCACCCGCCGTACCCCTGTCGACACCTCGCCGCCCGACCCGGGCGGCGCCGAATCCGCCGTCGCCCACCCGGCGGTGCCGACCGACCTCCAGGAGCACCGGTGACCGAACGCATCTCGTCCGTGGAAACCATCGACGTACGGTTTCCCACGTCCCGCCACCGCGACGGGTCCGACGCGATGAACCCGTTCCCCGACTACTCGGCCGCGTACGTGGTGCTGCGCACCACCGCCGGCGCCGAGGGCCACGGGCTCGTCTTCACCGTGGGCCGGGGCACCGAGATCCAGGTCGCGGCGGTGCGGTCGTTGGCCGGGATGGTCGTCGGCCAGCCGGTCGACGAGCTGGTCGCCGACCCGGGCGCGCTGGCGCGGCGACTCATCGGCGACAGCCAGATCCGCTGGCTGGGCCCGGAGAAGGGCGTCGTGCACATGGCCGCGGGCGGTCTGGTCAACGCGGTGTGGGACCTCGCCGCCCGGCGGGCCGGCAAACCGTTGTGGAAGCTGCTCGCCGACCTCACCCCGGAGCAACTGGTGGCGCAGGTCGACTTCCGCTACCTGCGGGACGCGTTGACCCGGGACGAGGCGTTGGAGCTGCTGCGGGCCGCCGCCGACGGACGGGCGGAACGCGAACGGCGGCTGTTGGCCGAGGGCTACCCGGCCTACACCACCACCCCCGGCTGGCTGGGCTACGACGACGAGAAGCTGGCGCGGCTCTGCGTGGAGGCCGTCGCCGCCGGCTACGACCTGATCAAACTCAAGGTCGGCGGCGACCTCGCCGACGACGTACGCCGGATGGGCATCGCCCGGCGGGCCGTCGGGCCGGACATCCGGCTCGCGGTCGACGCCAACCAGATCTGGGGGGTGCCGGACGCCATCGGCTGGATGCGCGAGCTGAGCCCGTTCGACCCGTACTGGATCGAGGAGCCCACCTCGCCGGACGACGTGCTCGGCCACGCCGCGGTGCGCCGGGCCCTCGCGCCGGTCAAGGTGGCCACCGGCGAGCACGTGCACAACGCGGTGATGTTCAAGCAGCTCCTGCAGGCCGGCGCGGTGGACGTGGTGCAGATCGACGCCTGCCGGGTCGGCGGGGTCAACGAGAATCTCGCGATCCTGCTGCTGGCGGCGAAGTTCGGCGTGCCGGTCTGCCCGCACGCCGGCGGCGTGGGCCTCTGCGAGCTGGTGCAGCACCTGGCCATGTTCGACTTCGTGGCGGTCAGCGGCAGCACCGACGACCGGGCCATCGAGTACGTCGACCACCTGCACGAGCACTTCGTGGACCCGGTGCGGCTGCGTGGCGGCCGGTACCTGGCGCCCACCGCCCCCGGTATGAGCGCCGAGATCGTCGCCGGGTCACTGGCCGCGTACCGTTTCCCGGACGGCCCCGAGTGGGCGACCGCCGCGACCCCGGTCCCCGCGGCGACGTCCTGACCGGCCGACCCGCCCACCACCACCGGAGGTCACGTGATCATCGACGCGCATCACCACCTGTGGCAGCCCGAACACGGCTACCACTGGCTGGACGAGCCGGGGCTGGCGGCGATCCGCCGGCCGTTCACCCCGGCCGACCTGACCACCGAGCTCACCGCGCACGGCATCGACGCGACGGTGCTGGTCGAGGGGGGCCGCTGCCATCCCGACGAGGCGGTCGAGTTCCTGGGCTGGGCGGCGGACACCCCCGCGATCGCCGGGGTGGTGGCCTGGATCGACGTCGCGGCCGACGACGTCACGGCCACCGTCGAGCGGTACCGCGGCCTGCGCGGCGGCGACCTGCTGGTGGGGCTGCGCGCCCAGGTGCAGGGCGAGCCGGACCCCCACTACCTCGACCGCCCCGAGGTGCGGCGCGGGCTGGCCGAGATCGGCGCGGCGGGGCTGGCGTTCGACCTGGTGATCCGGGTCGACCAGGTCGCCTCGGCGGCGCGGGCCGCCGAGGCGGTGCCGGAGCTCGGGTTCGTGCTGGACCACCTGGGCAAGCCCCGCATCGACGAGGGTGGGGCGGGGCTGCGCCGGTGGCGCGGCCCGTTCGCGGCGCTGGCCGCTAACGCCAACGTCACCGCCAAGCTCTCCGGTCTGGTCACCGAGGCCGGGCCGGGCTGGAAGCCCGACGACCTGCGACCGTTCGTCGCGGTGGCGTTCGAGGAGTTCGGCGCCGAACGTCTGATGTTCGGGTCGGACTGGCCGGTCTGCCTGCTGGCCGCTGACTACGGCACGGTCCACTCGGCGCTGGTGGAGTGCCTGCCCCCGTTGACCGAGGCGGAGCGCCGGGACGTCTTCGCCGGCACCGCGATCCGCGCCTACCGGCTGGCCGGGCGGGTGGGATGACGACCTACCGGCCGGTCGGCCCGGCGCAGCGGACGTCCGGGGCGGGCGCCGACGCCGCCCCCTGTCCGGGGGCTACCGCGGCGGCTGCTCCGGCCGCGGGGCGGCCAGCACCGTACGCAGCCACGCCTCGGAGGTGTTGACGTGCATCAGGGCGCTGGCCTGGGCGAGCAGTTGGTCGCGGGAGCGTAGCGCGAGGTAGATCGCGTGGTGCTCCTCGATCGTCGTGTGCGCCGAGTTCCCCTCGATCAGCCCACGCCACACCCGGGCCCGCAGGGTGCGGCTGGACAACCCGTCCAGCAGCGACGTCAGCGTCTCGTTGCCGGTGGCCGCGATGACCGTGCGATGGAAGGCCGTGTCGAACTGGATGAGCTTCTCGGCGTCGTCGGCCGCCGCGCGCATGTCCTCCAGGATCCGGGCGAGCTCGTCGAGGTCCCGCTCGGACATGCGCAGCGCCGCCGTCCCGGTGGCCACCGGCTCCAGCATGCGGCGCACCTCCATCACCTCCAGCAGGGTGTCGTCGCGCAGCAGCTCCACGGCGACGCCGAGCCCCTCCAGCAGCAGTCGGGGGGCGAGACTGGTGACGTAGGTGCCGTCCCCGCGGCGCACGTCGAGCACCCGGGCGGACTCCAGGACCTTCACCGCCTCCCGTACGCCGCTGCGCGACAGGCCGATCTGCGCGGCGAGCTGGTGCTCCGGTGGCAACCTCGTGCCGGGGGGCAGCTCGCCGCTCTGGATCATGCCCCGGATCTTCGCGATCGCCTCGTCGGTCAGTGCCACGAGCTTCCCTTCACACACGCCGGCCGGATCGCGTCGGTGCCCAGCCCTGGACACCGACGATCCACTCCACTATAAAGACATCAGATGTCTCCCCGTCGTCACGATACCCTGATCACGCGGCACGACCGGGCCGCCACCGCCCCGACCGAGGAGCACGAGTGACCCGCGGCGCCCGCTACGTCGGCGACCGCCTTCGTCGCCCTGGTCGTCGAGGCGGCGGCTGGCTCGCCCGCTGACCGTCGCGGCCGGAACGGACCCGGCACGTGGTGGATCGACTGTTCGTTACCGGCTCTTGACGAACTTAATGTTATCGATAACATAGAGGTCGATGGTCGTCGTTGGCGCAGGTTACACCGTGCCGGCCTCCCGCTCCGAGCGTCGTCTGTGTGAGCGCTCACACGCGTCGCGACAAAGTGTGTCACCACCTACGGCCGATCGCCGAACATCGGTGACGAACCGCCGCCGGTCCGGCGCCGACCGGGCCAGCGGCGGGAGGAGGACGGATGGGCCGTGGAGGGGCCGGCGCCGACGACGGCCGTCCCTCTGACGCCGCGCCGCCACGGACGCCAGCCGCTGACCCGCACCTGTCAGCGGCGCCGCGCCGTCGCCGCGCGACCGCCACCCCACCACCACCGATCCGCTTCCGTACGGAGGACCATCGATGTCAGACGTAACCCGACGGCACGTGCTCAAAGCCGGCGCGGCAGGCGCGGGAGGCGCCCTGCTGCCGGTGTCCCTGGCGGCCGCCGCCCAGGCCGCCCCGTCCGCGTCGGCCGGGCCCAGCGCCGCCGCCAGCGACCTCACCCTCTGGTACGACAGGTCGGCCGGCACGGACTGGCTGCGCGCCCTCCCGGTCGGCAACGGCCGCCTCGGCGCGATGGTCTTCGGCAACGTCGACCGGGAGCGGCTGCAACTCAACGAGGACACCGTCTGGGCCGGTGGTCCGCACGACCCCAGCAACCCGAACGGCGCGGGCGCGTTGGCGGAGATCCGGCGGCTGGTCTTCGCCAACCAGTGGACCCAGGCGCAGGACCTGATCAACCAGCGGATGCTCGGCCGGCCGGTGGGCCAGTTGGCGTACCAGCCGGTCGGCAACCTGAACCTGACGTTTCCCAGCGTCACCGCGACGGAGTACCGCCGTGAGCTCGACCTGACCACCGCGACCACCACGACGACCTACCTGGCCAACGGCGTCCGGCACCGGCGTGAGGTGATCGCCAGCGCGCCGGACCAGGTGATCGCCATGCGGATCACCGCAGACCGGGCCGGGTCGATCAGCTTCACCGGCGTCTTCGACAGCCCGCAGCGTACGACGATCTCCAGCCCGGACGGCCGCACGGTGGCGCTGGAGGGCACCTCGGGCAGCATGGAGGGGATCACCGGCCAGGTCCGCTTCCACGCGCTGGCCCGGGTGATCGCCGACGGTGGCACGGTCAGCAGCTCCGGCGGCACCGTGCGGGTGACCAACGCCAACAGCGTGACGGTGCTGGTCTCCATCGGCTCCAGTTACGTCAACTACCGCAACGTGGGTGGCGACCACCAGGGCATCGCCCGGCGGCACCTCGACGCCGCCACCGCGCGCACCTGGGACGACCTGCGCAGCCGGCACGTGGCCGACCACCAGACGCTGTTCAACCGGGTCTCGATCGACCTCGGCCGTACCTCGGCGGCCGACCGGACGACCGACGTGCGGATCGCCCAGCACGCGAGCAGCACCGACCCGCAGTTCTCCGCGCTGCTGTTCCAGTACGGCCGGTACCTGCTGATCGCCTCGTCGCGGCCGGGCACCCAGCCGGCCAACCTCCAGGGCATCTGGAACGACTCGATGACCCCGTCCTGGGACTCGAAGTACACGATCAACGTGAACCTGCCGATGAACTACTGGCCGGCGAACACGACGAACCTGCCCGAGTGCCACCAGCCGGTCTTCTCGATGATCAACGACCTGGCGACCGCGGGCGCCCGCACCGCCCAGGTGCAGTACAACGCCCGGGGCTGGGTCACCCACCACAACACCGACGCCTGGCGGGCCACCTCCGTCGTCGACGGCGCGTTCTGGGGCATGTGGCAGACCGGCGGCGCGTGGCTGGCCACCATGATCTGGGACCACTACCTGTTCACCGGGGACGTCGAGTTCCTCCGGGTGAACTACCCGGCGTTGAAGGGCGCCGCCCAGTTCTTCCTGGACACCCTGGTCACCGAGCCGACCCTCGGCTACCTGGTGACCAACCCGTCGAACTCACCGGAGCTGGGCCACCACCAGGACGCCAGCGTCTGCGCCGGCCCGACGATGGACAACCAGCTCCTGCGGGACCTGTTCGACGGCTGTGCCCGGGCCAGCGAGATCCTCGGCGTGGACGCCGACTTCCGTACCCAGGTCCGGGCCACCCGGCAGCGGCTGGCCCCGATGAAGGTCGGCTCCCGGGGCAACGTGATGGAGTGGCTCTACGACTGGGTGGAGCCCGAGCGGACCCACCGGCACGTCTCGCACCTGTACGGCCTGCACCCCAGCAACCAGATCACCAGGCGGGGCACCCCGCAGCTCTTCGAGGCCGCCAAGCGCACCCTGGAGCTGCGCGGCGACGACGGCACCGGCTGGTCCCTCGCCTGGAAGATCAATTTCTGGGCTCGGTTGGAGGACGGCGCGCGGGCGCACAAGCTGATCCGGGACCTGGTACGCACCGATCGGCTCGCGCCGAACATGTTCGACCTGCACCCGCCGTTCCAGATCGACGGCAACTTCGGCGCGACCTCCGGCATCGCCGAGATGCTGCTGCACAGCCACAACAACGAGCTGCACGTCCTGCCGGCGCTGCCGACGGCGTGGCCGTCCGGCCAGGTCTCCGGGCTGCGCGGCCGCGGCGGCTACACCGTGGGCGTGACGTGGAGCAACGGCCAGGCCACCGAGATCCAGATCCGGGCCGACCGGGCCGGCACGGTCAACGTGCGCGGCCGGGCATTCACCGGCGCCTTCGAGGTGACCGACACGACGAGCGGCGGCGCCGTCACGGTCACCAAGCCGGAGACCGACGTCATCGCCCTGCCCGTCCAGGCGGGCCGGACCTACCGGGTGACGGCGGCGGCCGCCCCGCCGCAACAACCCACCGGGTACGTCCGGATCGGCAACGCCGCGACCGGCCTGGTCCTGGACAGCGGCGGCAACGTCGCCTCCGGGTCGAACCTGAAGCAGTGGAACTGGGACGGCAGCAACAACCTCCAGTGGCAACTGGTCGACGCCGGCGGGGGCTGGTACCGCATCGTCAACCGCACCAACGGCATGGTCCTGGACAGTTGGGGCAACACCGCCAACGGGGCCAACGTCCGCCAGGCCGCCTGGAACGGCGGCAACAACCAGCAGTGGCGGCTCGCCGACGTCGGCGGCGGTCGGCAGCAGATCGTCAACCGGGGCACCAGCACCGCCCTGGACGGCATGGGCAACGCCACCGTGGGCTCCGCCGTCTGCCTGTGGGCGCCGAACACCAGCCCCAACAACCAGTGGACCGTCACGAACCTGTGACGGCCGTCGCCGGACGTGCCCCCCGTGCCTGAGCCCGGGGGGCACGTCCGTACGCGGCGCCGGGTCAGGCCCTGGCCCACCGCTGGTTGACGCCGCCGTGGCAGCTCCACAGGATCACCGTGGTGCCGTTGGCGGTGCCGCCGTTGTTGACGTCCAGGCAGAGGTTCGGGAACCGGACGTTGCTGACGGAGCCGTTGCCGTTGAACGTCCACTGCTGGTTGTTGCCGCCGTTGCAGTCCCAGATCTGCACCCGGGTGCCGTTGGCCGCGTTGGTCGGCACGTCCAGGCACTTGCCGAGCACCCGGAGGGTCTGGCCGCTCTGGGTGAACTGCTGGTTGGCGTTGCTGTGGCAGTCCCAGATCAGGGTTCCGGTGCCGTTGGCGGTGCCGGCGTTGTCGACGTCCAGGCACCGGCCGCTGGACTCGCTGCGCAGCCGGAACGTGGTCGGCGTCGGCGGGGGAGTGACGGTGCCGCCGCCGCTGACCCGGTAGACGACGGTGCCGTGGGCGGGCACGGAGGCGCTGATCGCCCCGCCGGTGGTGGTGACGGCGTTGGTCCACGCGTCGCGCAGGGTGAACGAGGTGCCGCTCTTACCGACCGCCGCCGCCGTGGTGGAGACGGTGGTGGTGCTGTTGCCCTGGTTGAACAGGGCCACCGCGACGTCACCGTTGGCCAGGCGCTTGGCCAGCACGCGCCGGGTGCCGTCGTGCGAGACCTGGACGGCCTGGAGACCGAGGCTGTCCTGGTTGATCGCGATGAGGTTCTCGTTCTTCAGGATGGTCTGGGTGGCCGACGACATCGAGCGGATGTCGTTGCCGGCGATCAGCGGCGCCGCCATGATCGTCCAGAGGGAGAAGTGCGAGCGCATCTCCGTGTCGGTCATGCCGCCGTTGCCGACCTCCATCATGTCCGGGTCGTTGAACGAGCCCGGGGCGGCGTAGCCGGCGAGCGGCACGTTGACGTTGACGATGTTCTGGATGCCCATCGGGTAGCCGTTGGTCTGGCCGGAGTCCCAGGTGTTGGTGATGTCCTCGGTGGTACGCCAGATGTTGGCCACGTCGCCCCAGTTGCGCATGGGCCCGGTCTTCTCGTGGATGCTGTTCGAGTTGATGCTGTAGAGGATCGGTCGGCCGGTGGCCGCGAGGGCGTCACGCATCAGGGCGAACCGGGACACCTGCTCGTTGATGGTGCCGGTGGGCGAGCACCAGTCGTACTTCAGGTAGTCCACGCCCCAGGCGGCGAACTGGCGGGCGTCCTGGGCCTCGTGGCCGAGCGCGCCGGTCGCCCCCGGGTAGGAGTTGAAGTACTGGGCGCAGGTCTTGTCCAGCGGCGCCTGGTAGATGCCGAAGAGCAGGCCCTTGGAGTGCAGGTAGTCGCCGAGGGCCTTCATGCCGCTGGGGAAGCGGCTCGGGTTGGCCTGGAGGTTGCCCTGCGCGTCGCGGGTCGGGTTCATCCAGCAGTCGTCGACCACGACGTACTTGTAGCCCAGGTCGCGCATGCCGGAGTTGACGATGGCGTCGGCCATCTGCTTGATCAACGTCTCGCTGATGTTGCAGCCGAACGTGTTCCAACTGTTCCAGCCCATCGGCGGGGTCCGGCCGACCCCGTTGTTCAGGGCCTGGGCGGGCTGGGGGGAGACCGCAGACTCGACGGCGGCCGTCGTGAGCGTCACCAGCATGGCGCTCATGACGGCCAACAGCCATCTCGTTGTCACGCGCACGTAGATCCTCCTGGGGTGGTGGGGTGGCCGACCGGCGCGTCACCGGTCGGCGCTGGGGCCGTCGTCGACGCCGGAGCGCCCGTCGGCGCCGGACCGCCGCGACCCGCCGCCCGGGGGGTCGGACGGCGGCGGGGTGGACGGAACAGCGAGCCGCGTCGCGCGGGCATCGCGACGGACGGCCCGGATCGCGTCGACCGACAGCCGTGTCGGAGCCCGGCCGCTCCGCGTGATCCCGCGGAGGACCGGTCCTTTCGACGGCTGCGTCAGGCGCGCGATGGTGTCAGCGATGTTAGCGATGACAAACATCTATGTAAAGCGATTCGACTCGGTGGGAAGGGCGGCCCGCCCGCCGCGTTGTGAGCGCTCACCTGACCGGACGTCGACCGGGTCCGCGCCGGTCCGGATCCGTCGGTCCGGGGTCGACACGACGTCGGCTCACCAGCCGCGGCGGCATCCCCCCGGGAAGCCGGGCCGGCCCCCCTGGGTCGTTGGTGTTACGGCTTGACTAAGCCCTTGTTATCGTTCACAGTCGATACTCAAGACGGCTGAACCTGTAGCTGCGCCGGGCTGCGCCGCTCTCGTCACCGTCGGCGCCGCTGGGCGCGCTCCCTCGGGCAGGGGAGCGTGTCGTGGCGCGATCACATCACCAGTTGAAGCGCACGCTCACGCGTTCCCGGCAGCCGCCTGCGCGCGGTTACCCGGTTCCGTTTTCCCTAAGGAGGATCATGGTGACCATTGGTATGGCCCCGCCGGCCGTGCCACGGCGGCGCGGATGGCTGACGCGGGTCGTCGCCGCGGCGGCGGCGCTGGTGGTGGGCGGCACCCTCGCGGCGGTGGCGTCGTCGCCGGCCGCCGCGGCGACGGTCGACACGAACGCCTGGTACGTGCTGGTCAACCGCAACAGCGGCAAGGCGTTGGACGTGTACAACCTGGCCACCAACGACGGCGCGCGGATCACCCAGTGGACCCGTAACAACGGCAACCAGCAGCAGTGGCAGTTCGTCGACTCCGGTGGCGGCTACTACCGGGTCAAGTCGCGGTTGTCGGGCAAGGTCCTCGACGTGGCGAACGTGTCGACCGCCAACGGCGCGGCCGTGCACCAGTGGTCCGACCACAACGGGGCCAACCAGCAGTGGCGGTTGGCCGACTCCGACGGCGGCCACGTCCGCCTGATCAACCGCAACAGCAACAAGGCCCTGGAGGTGCAGAACGCCTCGACCGCCGACGGGGCGAACATCGTCCAGTACGACGACTGGGGCGGCGCGAACCAGCAGTGGCAGTTCGTCCGGGTCGACGGCGGCACCAACCCCACCACCCCGCCGCCCACCACGCCGCCGCCCAGCAACGGCACGTACAACAACCCGGTGGTCTGGCAGGACTTCGCCGACGTCGAGGTCATCCGGGTCGACGACGTCTACTACCTGACCTCGTCGACGATGCACTACTCGCCGGGCGCGCCGATCCTGCGCTCGTACGACCTGGTGAACTGGGAGTTCGCCGGGCACGCGGTGCCCAAGCTGGACTTCGGCACCAAGTACGACCTGACCAACGGGCAGAAGGCGTACGTCAACGGGATCTGGGCGTCCACGCTGGGCTACCGGCCCAGCAACCGGACGTACTACTGGGCCGGCTGCATCGACTTCGCCCGGACGTACATCTACACCGCCACGGCTGTCGACGGCCAGTGGAACCAGCACGCCACGATCAACAACTGCTACTACGACGCCGGCC
The DNA here is from genome assembly GCF_027497255.1 of Micromonospora sp. WMMD882. Classification (NCBI taxonomy): domain Bacteria; kingdom Bacillati; phylum Actinomycetota; class Actinomycetes; order Micromonosporales; family Micromonosporaceae; genus Micromonospora; species Micromonospora sp. WMMD882. Next base: position 1,637,321 of record NZ_CP114903.1, on the reverse strand, counting down.
TGCTGGTCGACGACAACGACACCATGTACGTCGCGTACGGCAACACCACGATCAGCGTGGCGCAGTTGTCCGCCGACGGTAAGACCCAGGTGCGGGCGCAACAGGTGTTCCAGACGCCGTCGAGCGTCGGCACCCTGGAGGGCGCGCGGTTCTACAAGCGCAACGGCAGCTACTACATCTGGCTGACCCGCCCGGCCAACGGCCAGTACGTGCTGAAGGCCAACAACCCCTGGGGCCCGTACGAGATGCGCCAGGTGCTGCTGAACATGCCCGGCCCGATCTCCGGTGGCGGGGTCCCCCACCAGGGCGGACTCGTGCAGACCCAGAGCGGCCAGTGGTACTACATGGCTTTCGTCGACGCGTACCCCGGCGGCCGGATGCCGGCCATGGCACCGATCAACTGGACCAGCGACGGCTGGCCGCAGGTGCAGACGGTCAACGGCGCATGGGGCGCGACGTACCCGAAGCCGGCCGTGCCCACGCCGCCGCGGGCGGTGAAGCCGCTGACCGGCGTGGACACCTTCGCCGGCACGACCCTCGGCCCACAGTACGAGTGGAACCACAACCCGGACACCAGCCGGTACTCGGTGAACAACGGCCTGCGCCTGCAGACCGCCACGGTCACCAACGACCTCTACCGGGCCCGCAACACGGTGACCCACCGGATCCAGGGGCCGTCCTCGACCGGCACCATCGAGCTGGACTACTCGACCATGCGTGACGGCGACCGGGCCGGACTGGCGGTGCTGCGCAACTCCTCGGCCTGGATCGGCGTCCGGCGGGACAACGGGGCCACCCGGGTGGTGATGACCAACGGTCTGACCATGGACGGTAGCTGGAACACCACCGGCACCGGCACCGAGATCGCCAGCGCGGCCGTCTCAGGTGGACGCATCTGGCTCCGGGCGAACGCCGACATCCGACCCGGCTCGGGTCGACAGGCCCGGTTCTCGTACAGCACCGACGGGGTCAACTTCGTCGCCCTGGGCAACGCGTTGACCCTCGACAGCAACTGGCAGTTCTTCATGGGCTACCGGTTCGGGATCTTCAACTACGCCACCCAGGCACTGGGCGGCGCGGTCACGGTGCGACGCTTCGAGCTCGCCACGCCGTGACCCAGCTCACGAGGCGCCGGGTGGGCGGAGCTTCCCGCCCGCTCCGCGCCTGGTGACGGCGGCCTGGTCCGCACGCTTCCGGGTGGCGTGCGGACCAGGCCGCCTGCCGTTAGCCCCGGCAGCCCGCCGTTCGCCCCCGTCAGCGCCCCGGCTCGCCGGGGTGGCCTGCGCCACCTCGCCGCTTCCGGGTTGTCCCCTCGCGTAGACTGTCCGTCACCTGGCGCTATCCACTCCGGCACGTTTCGGCGGCGTGGGCGCCGTGCGATTCCTTGCCGCTCCGGTCATCGTTGACGGGCTGTGGCGACCGACGGGCAGGCGGGGAGTATGGAGATGACCGTACGCGATCCTGCGATGACGGACGTGGCTCGGCTTGCCGGAGTGTCCCACCAGACCGTGTCGCGCGTGCTCAATGGTCATCCGAACGTCCGTGAGCAGACCCGGCTGCGGGTGCAGGCGGCCATCGCCGAGCTGGGCTACCGGCCGAACCGGGCGGCCCGGGCGCTGGTCACCGGCAGGTCGCAGGTGATCGGGGTGGTCGCCCAGAACACCACCCTCTACGGCCCGGCCTCGCTGCTCGCCGCGTTGGAGCAGGCCGCCGCGGAGGCCGGCTTCGCGGTCAGCGTGGGCAGCGTCCGCGACCTCGACCACCGGTCGATCTCGGCGGTGGTCGAGCGGCACCTGGCGCACCGCGTCGCCGGAGTGATCGTCATCGCGCCCGTCGAGTCGGCGGGGGAGGCGCTGGAACGTCTCCCGAAGACGGTGCCACTGGTCACCGTCGACGGTGATCCGCAGGGGCCGGTGCCGCTGGTCACCGTCGACCAGGTGGCCGGCGCGCGGGCCGCCACCCAGCACCTGCTCGACGCGGGCCACCGTACGGTCTGGCACGTGTCCGGGCCGGCGGACTGGTTCGACAGCGCCGGGCGCATCGACGGCTGGCGGGAGGCGCTGTTCGCGGCGGGAGCGGAGATCCCGCCTCTGGTGCCCGCGGACTGGTCGGCGGCGGCGGGTTACCGGTGCGGGCAGATGCTGGCCCGGATGCCCGAGGTCACGGCCGTCTTCACCGCCAACGACCACCTCGCCCTCGGGGTGCTCCGGGCCCTGCACGAGCACGGCCGGCGGGTGCCGGACGACATCAGCGTGGTGGGCTTCGACGACGTGCCGGAGGCCGCGTACTTCATTCCGCCCCTGACCACCGTCCGGCCGGACTTCGCCGCGGTGGCCCAGGCGAGCCTGGACATGCTGCTCACCCAGATCGAGTCGGTCAGCGGCGGCGCGTTGCGCCGGACGATCGCGCCGACGCTGGTCTCCCGGCGCAGCGTAGCCGCGCCGCCGCGGCACTGAGCCACTGAGCCACTGAGCCGAGCCTGCCTCCGGCGACCCCGGGGCCGACGCCCAACCGGCCCGACGCGCACAGGGCCCGGCCACGTCCGCGCCGGGCCCGACCGGGCGGACGGGTCCTGGGTGTGAGCAGGAGCGGGCGCGCGTGAGCCGTCCGGCCGGCAGGCCACAGGTCCGGCCCGGAGACGTTCCCGGGCCGGACCCCGACGGCGCGGTCGCTCAGCCGACGGTGCAGGTGGGGGCGGCGGAAGGGCCGACCCCGGTGCCCTGGAAGCCGAACTCGGTGCTGGCTCCGGCGCCGACCTGACCGTTGTAGTCGACGTTGCGGAAGTTCACCGTGCCGCTGGCGCCGCTGGCCTGGGCGCTCCAGGTGCCGGTGACGGCGGTGCCACCGGGCAGGGCGACCCGCACGGTCCAGCCGTTGATCGCGGCGCTGCCGGCGGTGACCTTCACGTTCGCGACGAAGCCGCCGGACCAGGAGTTGAGCGTCACCGACGCGGTGCAGCCGCCGCCGGAGGGCGGCGGGGTCGTGGTGGGCGGCGGCGGGGTGGTCGTGGGCGGCGGCGTGCCGCCGCCGGCGTTGAGCGCCTCCAGGGTGGAGTGGTAGGCCTGCTTCTTGTTGCCGCTGCGGTCCCACAACAGCGCGTCGTCGCTGCCCCGCCACGAGTCACTGTCCCGGATACCCCACACCGTGATACCCGTACACCGCGACACCGCCAGACACGCCCGCGTCACCGACGCGAACACGTTCGCCTGGTTCGACCCCTTCATCACGTCCAACTCGGTGATCTGCACATCCACACCAAGATCAGCAAACCGCTGCAAATTCGCCTGATAATCACCCGGGAACGTCGTCCCCAGATGCGACTGGAACCCCACACAGTCAATCGGCACACCACGGGACTTGAAATCCCGCACCATGTTGTAGATCCCCGTCGACTTCGCGTTGATCCCATCCGTGTTGTAATCGTTGTAACACAACTTCGCGCCCGGATCCGCCGCCCGCGCCGCCCTGAACGCCGCCTCGATCCAATCATTACCCGTACGCTGCAGATTAGAATCCCGACGACCACCCGAACCACCATCGGCGAACGCCTCGTTCACCACATCCCACGAATGGATCTTCCCACGATAATACGTGGCCACCTTCGTCACATGATTGATCGCCGCGTTCCGCAACGCCGAACCCGACATGCCCTGCGCCCACCCCGGCTGCTGCGCATGCCACAACAACGTATGACCACGCACCGACATACCCCGCGACAACGCGTGGTTCACGATCCGATCCGCACTACCATAACTGAACACATTCTGCTGAGGCTCCGTGGAAGCCCACTTCATCTCGTTCTCAGCCGTCACACTGTTGAACTCGGCGTTCAGAATATTCATGTACTGACTGTCCGACATCCGGCCCGCCGCGATCGCCGCGCCGAAATACCGACCCTTCTCCGCAGCCGACGCGCCAAGAGTCGTACCGGCGCTGGCGCTGGGCGCCATCGCGACCATCGTGGCGGCGGCGGCGCAGGTCGCCAGCAGCGGCGCCAACGCGAGCCGCAGCCGGGCCCGGGTGGTTGATCTGTCCTTCATGGTTCGCCTTCCAGGGGAGGTGGTGCTGTCCGGGGACGCGGCCCCCGCACAGCGGGAGGTGGTAGGTGGAGCGCCCGGTGGGCGGCCCGGCGCGGCGGGGACGGGTCGTCGCTGCCGTCGGGCCAGGCTCCGGCGGGCGTGCCGCAGCGGGACGGGCACGTGCCGGCCCGGTCGCGACTGGAACGGAGATGACGGCGATGCTCGGGGCCGCTCCGGGCGGCGGACCGCCAGGAGTCGGCTCCGTGATGTGTGCCGTCGAGGCGGCGTGCTCCTGGCGGGAGAACGTCGGGATGCCTCACGGACTGGCCCGGACGGGTCGTCGACGGGTGCGGTTGTGCAGGTCCGCGCTGTGCCCGGCGACCCCGCGTGAGCGTGCCCTGCGCTCCGCCGAAACATACCATGTTATCGATAACATGCTCAACTGGTGGAAGCGTCGGCGCGGGGTCGGGTCGGATGGTCAGCGAGCAGAGGCGTCAATGTGATCGCTCACAGCCCCGGGTCGGCGGGAGCTTCCTCCGTGGCCCGACTGATCTCGCCCGGCCGCCTCCGCGCCGAGGGCGCGCGGGATGCCGGAATAGCGCCGTGATGGGGGCTGGGAGGAGGGTTGTCAGAATAGGCGGTCGAGGGGTGAGGCGGTGTCGTGATGGACGGGGGCAGGGCTCGTTCGGGGTTGCGGGTCGACGCCACGCTGGCGGCGGCGGTGGACCATGTCCGGCTGTGCTACGACTACCTCGATTCCGGTGACATCGACGGGTGTCTTTCGTTGTTCGAGCCCGGGGCGCGGTCGGTCGTCACCGGCTCGTCGGCCGACCTGCCCGAGCGGGTCGAGCGACTACTCGAATCCGGGGCCAGGGCCCACCACGCCGTGGTCGAGGTGTTCGGATCCGACCGGCGGCTGGCCGCGGTGGGCCGGTTGACCGTGGACGGTGAGGCGTACGACTTCGTGGACGTGTTCCGGGTTTCCGACCGCGCGCTGCTGATCGACAGGCAGCGCTTCGTGTCGCCGGGACCCCCGACCGGTAGCCCGCCACCGGACGGTCGGATCAGTTGAGCGTAGGATCGCGTGAGCGGTGATCAGCGGTTGTCCCCGGGGGCGGCGTCCCGTTACGGTCGACGTGGAATCTGCTTCTGCTATTCCTCACCTCATTGCGGCCAGCTTCGAGTGGAGGCGACGGGATGGACGCCGGTCACCCGAACGCAGCCCTGGTCGACGTGGCTTTCCGAATTCTCGGGCCGGTCGAGATCGGCGCCGTGGCCGCCCCGGTGCGGATCCCGCCGGGGCGTCAGCAGGTCATCCTGGCCGCGCTGCTGCTCGACGCCAACCGGGTCGTCGGCATGGACACCCTCATCGACCTGGTGTGGGGCGAGCGACCTCCCACCACGGCCCGCAGCCAGGTGCAGATCTGCGTGTCCGCGCTCCGCGCCGCGCTGGCCCCCGTCGGTCTGGCGGACACCATCGTCACCCGTGCGCCGGGTTACCTGATCCGACTCCCCGAGGACAGCCTGGACCTCGGCCTGTTCCGGACGCTCGTGGGTCGGGCCCGGGCCGCCCGGCGGGGTGATCAGCTCGCCGAAGCCGCCGACCTGCTGCGCCGGGCGTTGGCGCTCTGGCGTGGTCCGGCCCTCGGCGGGGAGATCGGCGACACGCTGCGCGGTCGGGCGGTGCACCTCGACGAGGAGCGTCTCGGGGCGCTGGAGGAGTGCATCGACGTCGAGCTGCAGCTCGGCAGGCACCACCGGCTCAGCGTCGAGCTCGGCGACCTGGTGGCCAGCCATCCGCTCCGGGAACGGCTGCGCGGGCAGCTCATGATCGCGCTCTACCGGTCGGGCCGGGCCGCCGAGGCGTTGGAGGCGTACCGGGCCGGGCGGCAGATCGCCATCGACGAGCTGGGCATCGAGGCGGGGGAGCAGCTTCGTCGCCTGGAGACCGCGATCCTCACCGAGGACCCGTCCCTGCGCCTGGCCGTCGACGCGGCGTCGCCGGGGCCGGCCCGGCTCGCCCCCCACCAGCTTCCGGCGGACATCTCGGATTTCACCGGACGGGACACGCAGGTCGCGCAGGTCGTCACCTCGTTGGTGGAGCCGGTCGACCGGGCGGTGCGGGTCGTCGTCGTGGCGGGCAAGGCCGGGGTGGGCAAGACGGCCCTGGCCGTCCACGCGGCCCACCTTCTCGCCGCCGGCCGGTTCCCGGACGGGCAGCTCTACTGCAACCTGGCCGGCATGCAGCACCCGCCGGCCGATCCGACGGAGGTGCTGGCCCGGTTCCTGCGCGCGCTGGGTCTGCCCGGCGCCAGCATCCCCGAGGCCGCCGAGGAGCGGGCCGACCTGTACCGCACCCTGCTGGCCGACCGGCGGGTCCTGGTGGTGCTGGACGACGCCGCGACCGAAAGGCAGATCGCCCCGCTGCTGCCGGGCAGCGACACCTGCGCGGTGATCGTGACCAGCCGGACCCGGCTCACCGGGATCGCGGGGGCCCGCCTGGTCGAGGTGGGGGTGCTCGACCCGGATCCGGCGCTGGGCCTGCTCACCCGCGTGATCGGCGTCGAGCGGGTCAGTCGTGAGCCGGTCGCGGCGCGGACCCTGGTGCAGGTGGTCGGCGGCCTGCCCCTGGCCCTGCGGATCGTGGCCGCCCGGCTGAGCGCCCGTACGCACTGGTCGCTGGCGTCGATGGTGGGCCGGCTCGCCGACGAACGGCACCGGCTCGACGAGCTGGCCCACGGGGACATGATGGTGCGGGCCAGCCTCACCCTCACCTACGACGGCCTGGACGGGCGTAGCGCCCGGCTGTTCCGGCTGCTGGGGCTCGCCGCCCGCGACAGCGTGCCGCCCTGGGTGGCCGCCGCGCTGCTCGGCGACGACCTCCGCCGCGCCGACGGGTTGCTCGACCTGCTGGTCGACACCCAACTGCTCGACGTCCGGGCGATCGGGTTGGAGGCCGAGCCGCGCTACGCCTTCCACGACATCATCCGGCTCTTCGCCGTCGACCGGCTGGCCTCCGACGAGGACGCGACAGTGGTCGCCGACGCCCGGATCCGGATGCTCGGCGGCTGGCTCGCCCTGGCCGAACAGGCGCACGGGAGACTCTACGGCGGCGACTACACCGTGCTCCGCGGCACGGCGCCACGGTGGCGTCCCCCGGACGGCTTTCCGGGCCGGATGCTGGCCGACCCGTTGGGGTGGCTCGACGCCGAACGACTGAACCTCTGCGCCGCGGTCGATGACGCCGCGTCCGCCGGCCTGGACGAGTTGAGCTGGGAGCTCGCGGTCAGCCTGGTGACGCTGTTCGAGGCCAACCGGTACACCACGGAGTGGGAACGGACCCACGAGACGGCGCTGGCCGCGGTGCGCGCGGCGGGCAACCGGCGGGGTGAGGCGGCGCTGCTGTGCTCGCTCGGCTCCCTGAACCTGAGCCGGAGCCGGTTCGACGCCGCGCGGGCGGCGCTCGCCCCCGCCTTCACCATCTTCACCGAGCTCGACGACACCCACGGGCTCGCGATGGTCTGGCGCAACCTGGCCTCGCTCGACTACCACACCGGCAGCCAGGAGCGGGCCGCCGACGGTTACACCCGGGCGATCGCGGCGTTCCGCGCGGTCGGCGACGTCATCGGTCAGGCGCACGCGCTGAACCAGCTCGCCCGCATCGACCTGGACGCCGGCGCGTACGGGCGGGCCGTCCAGGACCTCAACGCGGCGTTGGTGATCTGCCAGGACGTCGGCGGCTCCCGGGTGGAGGCGCAGGTGCTGCACCGGTTGGGCACCGCGATGCGTCTGCAGGGCCGGTACGCCGAAGCCGAGCTGATCATGGAGACGGTGCTGGAGATGGTCCGGGGCAACCGGGACATGCTCGGGGAGGGCTACGCGCTGCACGCCCTCGGCCTGATCAAGGCCCGGCTCGGCAAGCCGGACGAGGCGGCGGCGCTGCTGCGGGCGGCGGTGGCGAGCGCGGAGAAGATCCTCGACCAGGTCGGCGTCGCGCGGGCCGGTCTGGACCTGGCGGCGCTGCTCTCCGACCGGGACAGGGACCAGGCGGTCGGGTTGGCGGGAGCGGCGCTACGGACGTTCGTCGACCGGGGACTGTCGACGTGGGCCACCCGGGCCCGTACGGTGCTGCGGTCGATGTCGGTGGACCCGGCGACGGTGGAGTCACGCCACGGGGGATGACCCGGCGGGTGGGTCAGCGGGCGGCTACTCCCACGGGGTGTCGCCGGTGATGACGACCGGGGGGACGCCGTCGGCGCGGGCCCGACCGTCGGCGGCGTGCTCGGCCAGCGTGGCGACGCCGGTGAGGGCCACGCCCAGGGCGACCGCTCCGATGACGACCATACGGCGTACTGCGTTCATCTCGACTCCTCAGCAGATTCCGGGTCCGACCTCGACGGGCCCGCCTGATGAGAATCACGCTAGTCCCGAAACCTATTGCCGCCTTATTGTCGCCGCCGTTGTCCCGATGTCGTCTGTCGATCAGTCGCCGGGTCGTGCGATAACCGGCCGATAGGGTCGGGGTCGACGATCGCCGTCATGAGTGATCCCGACGATGCGGTGCCGGCGCAGGCCGGGCTCGACATCATCATCAGCAGCGTGTCCTCGGACGCGCACACCTGGAACCTGGTGTTCCTGCAACTTCTGCTCCAGGAATGGGGCCACCGGACCACCAACCTCGGCCCCTGCGTCCCCGAGGAGCTGCTCGCCGAGGAGTGCGCCCGCCGGCGGCCGGACCTGGTGGTGGTCAGCACCGTCAACGGACACGGTTTCCACGACGGCCTGCGTCTCATCAGGACGATCCGACGGTCCGCCGACACGGCCCGGCTGCCGGTGGTCATCGGCGGCAAACTCGGGCTCACCGCCGGGGAGGGGGCCGTCGAACGTACCGGTCGTCTCGTCGCCGCCGGCTACCGGGCGGTCTTCGACGCCGACGCGGCGATCACGGGCGGTCCGGCCGAGCCTGCCGCCGCGGGTCTGCTGCGCGCCACCGACCACCTGCGGTCGTTCCGCGCCTTCGTCGACTCGCTGGCCGCGACGGTGCCGTGTTGACCCCACCGGCGGTCGCCGGGGCCTCCTTCGGGGACTTCGTCGACCGCGCGGCAGCCGCCGGACGCCTGGTGGTGCAGCCCCGGATGGGGTTCAGCGACCCGGGGCGGATGCGGGCCGGGCTGCTCGCGGTCCGTTCGACGCCGGCCGTCACCGCCGGCACCGTGACCCTGGACAGCTACACCCGGGTGGGCGACCACGCGGCGGCCCGCCGGGCGGTCGCCGCCGGCCTCGACCTCAACGGGTACCCGCTGGTCACCCACCCGGCGGACACGACCCGCGCGATGCTGCGCGACCTGCCCGGCCCGACCTTCCCGGTGCAGGTGCGGCACGGCTCGGCCGACCCCCGGCGGATCGTCGGCGCGCTGGTGGACGTCGGACTGCACGCGACCGAGGGCGGCCCGGTCTCCTACTGCCTGCCGTACGGCCGCACCCCGCTGCGGGAGTCGGTGCGCAACTGGGCGGACTCCTGCGCGCTGCTCGCCCGGGCCGGCGACCGGGGGCCCGAGCCGCACCTGGAGACGTTCGGCGGTTGCCTGCTGGGGCAGTTGTGCCCACCGGGGCTGCTGGTCGCCGTCAGCGTGCTGGAGGCGTTGTTCTTCCGGGCGTACGGGCTGCGCAGCGTGTCCCTGAGCTACGCCCAGCAGACCGACGCGGAGCAGGACGTCGCCGCGGTGACCGCGTTGCGCCGGTTGGCCCGGGAGTACCTGCCCGACATCCAGTGGCACGTGGTCGTCTACACCTACATGGGCGTGTACCCCCGCCACGCGGCGGGCGCCCGCCGGCTGTCGGAGCTGGCCGCCCGGGTGGCGGTACGGGCGGGCGCGGCCCGGTTGATCGTCAAGACCGCCGCCGAGGCGCACCGGATCCCGACGATCGGCGAGAACGTAGCGGCGCTGCGGCTGGCCGACGAGGCGGCACGGGACGAGGCGGCGATCGTCCGGGTGGTCGGGGCCGAGGACCCGGACGACCTCGTCGGGCAGGTGTACCGCGAGGCCGGCAACCTGATCGAGGCCACGCTGGAGCTCGACGACGACGTCGGCCGGGCCCTGCTCGCGGCGTTCGCCCGCGGGCACCTCGACGTCCCGTACTGCCTGCACCCGGACAACGCCGGACGCAGCGCCAGCTTCATCGACGAGCGGGGCCGGCTGCGCTGGGCCCGTACCGGCAACATGCCCATCCCGGCGGACGTCCCGACTCCGCCGCCGACCACCGCCGCCAGCCTGATGAACGCGCTGTCCCACGTGGAGCGCCGGTTCGACGCCGACCCGTCCGTACCGCACCGAACGAGAGGAATCCGATGACCACAGCGCCCGAAACGACAATCGCCCCGGTGCTGCCCCCGCCGCCCGGCGAGCACCTGTCGGCGGCGACCACCCGGGCCGCGCTGCGCATCCAGCACGGGATCCTGGCCGCCGCCCGGGAGTACCTCGCCGCCGCGGGTTTCGTCGAGCTGCTCCCGCCGATCATCGGCCCGGTCACCGACCCGGGGGCGCGCGGCGCCAAGCAGGTCGACCTCGACTACTACGGCCATCGCTACAAGCTGATGACCAGCGTCATCCTCTACAAGCAGGCGTCCCTGCGGGCGTTCGACCGGATCTTCTCGATCGCGCCGAACGTCCGCCTGGAACCCCTGGAGACCTGCCACACCAGCCGACACCTGGCCGAGTTCCACCAGATCGACGTCGAGCTGGCCGGCGCCGGCCGCGACGAGGTGATCGCGCTGGCCACCGGCCTGGTCACCCATGCCGTGCGGCACGTGGTCACCCACTGCCCGGCGGAGCTCGCCACCCTCGGCCGTCCGGCCAGCGCGTTCGCCGAGCTGCTCACCGGCGTGTTCGACGAGCGTACGCACGCCTCGGCCGTCGCCGAGCTGCGCGCGGCGGGGCATGACCAGAACCCGGCGGCGGAGATCGACTGGGCCGGTGAGGCGCTGCTGTCCCGTGCCGCGCGTCGCCCGTTCTTCCTCGTCGACTACCCGAAGGGCTCCCGGGGCTTCTACGACCGGGAGGACCCGGCGCAGCCCGGCCGGCTGCGCAACTTCGACCTGATCGCCCCGGAGGGCTTCGGGGAGCTGATCAGCGGTGGGGAACGCGAGTCCGACTACGCCCGGGTGATCGCCCGGATGCGGGAGACCGGGGAGAACCCGGCCAAGTACGGCTGGTACCTGCGGATGCTGCGGGAGGGCCTGCCGGCCAGCGCCGGGTTCGGCCTCGGCGTCCAGCGGCTGACCCGGTACGTGGCGGGACTGGACGCGGTGTGGCAGGCCGCGGCCTTCCCGAAGGTCCCCGGGGTGGTGGCCCCGTGACCGCGGGTGGGCGCCCTGCCGCGTTGCGCGCCGACGGTTTCGCCGAGGACGTCGTCCGGGAACGGGCGCGGGTCGGCGCGGCGGCGGTCTTCCCGGAGCTGGCGACCTACGGGCGCGCCCTGTACGGCGGCGGCGGGACCACCCCGGCCGACGGGCTCGACGCGCTGCGGCTGGTGCCGCCGGTGTTCGTGCCGCTGCGGCTGGAGAAGCTCGTCGACCTGGCCCGCGAGCCCACCTACCGGGACGTGGACCTGCGCGCGTCGGTCGGTGGGTTCCGCACGCCGCTGCCGGTCTACGTGTCCGCCTTCGGCTCGACCCGGGTGGCCGGGGCCGACCTCGGTCGGGCGGTGGCCCGGCAGGCGGGCGCCCTCGGTCTGCCCATGGTGATCGGCGAGAACGTCGTGCCGGTGAACGGGTACGGCCGGCTGGGCCCGCCGGGGGAGAGCGCGCTGCTCGGCCGGCTCCAGGCGTACGGCACGGCCGTGCCCGACGGACTCGGCGGCGTGGTGGTGCAGCAGAGCACCGAGGACGCCGACGCCGAGGTGTGGAACCTCGTCTACAGCGACCCCTCGGCGCAGCCGCTGCTCGACAGCGGCCGGCTCGGCTTCGAGCTGAAGGTCGGCCAGGGGGCTAAGCCGGGCCTGGGCGGCATGACGGTGGTGGCCGGGCAGGCCGCCACCCGCCTCGGCGACCAGTACCTGCTCGACCCGGTGTACGGCGCGGGCGCCGACGCCGTGCTCCGGTCCAGCGCCCCGGGCACGTTCACCCCGGAGATCCTGGCGCACCAGATCCACCTGATGCGCAACAACTACCCCCGCGCCCGGGTGTGGGTGAAGCTGCCGCCGGCCCGGGACGTCGCCGAGGCGGCCGGGGTGGCCTGGGCCGCCGGCGCGGACGCGGTGACCGTCGACGGGGCGGAGGGCGGCACCGGCTGGGCGCCGCTGGCCTTCCTCGACCACGTCGGGCTGCCGCTGGTGGAGTGCCTGCGCCGGATCGGCCGGTCGCCGTCCGGACCGCTGCTGGTCAGCGGTCGGATGTGGTCGGGGGCACGGGCGGTGAAGGCGCTCGCGCTCGGCGCGGACGCCGTCGGCCTGGGCCGGGCCGCGTTGCTGGCCGCCGACACCGATCCGGAGGCGGGGCTGGTCCGGCTCGTCGAGGCCCTGGAGCTGGAGATACGGCTGCTGGTCAGCGCGCTGGGACGGTACGCCACCACGGGTCTGTCCGAGATGGACGTCTGGTCGCCGGAGACGACGGAACGGGAGGCGCAGCCGGTATGAGTCTCACCGAGAACCCGCCGGCGCCGGCCTCCGTCCCGCTGCTGCGGCACCGCGAATTCCGGCTGTTGTGGTTCGGCGAGGCGACCAGCAAGGTCGGCAGCGCGGTGACCGGCGTGGCGTTCCCCCTGGTCGCGGTCGTCACGCTGGAGGCGGGGCCGGTCACCATGGGCGTGATCAACGCGATGGCGTGGCTGCCGTGGCTGCTGATCAGCCTGCCCGCCGGCGCCTGGATCGACCGCAGCTCACGTCGGCAGACCATGCTGGCCGCCGACGCGGTGTCGGTGGCCGTGCTCCTCAGCGTGCCGGTGGCGGCCTGGCTCGGGCTGCTCAGCGTGGGGCAGTTGATCGTGGTGGCGTTCGCCGCCGGCACCGCGTCGATGTTCTTCACCACCGCCTACCAGGCGTTCCTGCCGGCGGTGGTGGACAAGGCCCAACTCGCCGAGGCCAACGCCAAGCTCCAGGGAACCGACCAGGTGGCCAACCTGGCCGGGCCGCCCCTCGGCGGTCTGATCGCCCAGGCGGTCGGCGCGGTGACCGGGCTGTTCCTGGACGCGGTCACCTTCGTCGTCTCGGCGGTGTGCCTGCTCCGGATGCGGGTCACCGAGAACCTGCCCCGCCCGCAGGTCAGGCGGACCAGCACCAAGCAGGAGATCGGCGAGGGGCTGCGCTACGTGGGGCGGGACCGCTACCTGCGGATCCTGGCGATCAGCGCGGCGGTGGACAACTTCACCCTCAACGCGATGTACGCCCTGACGGTCATCTTCCTGATCCGTACCGTCGGCGCCGCGCCGGGGGTGGTGGGGTTCCTGCTCGCGGCCGACTTCATCGGCGGTCTGGTCGGCGCGGTGCTGGCCCGGCGGGTCGCCACCCGGTTCGGCAGCGCCCGCGCCCTGCTGCTGTTCTCCCTCGGCACCGCGCCGTTCTGCCTGCTCATCCCGCTGACCCAGGACGGCCCCGGGCTGCTGCTGTTCGTCCTCGGGATCCTCGTCCCGTCGATCGGCATGGTGGTCGGGAACGTCGTGGTGACCGGCTTCCGGCAGGCGTACTGCCCACCGCGCCTGCTCGCCCGCATGTACACCAGCTCGCGCTTCATCCAGTTCGGCGTCATCCCGGTCGGGGCCGTGCTCGGCGGCTGGCTCGGCGCCGTGCTCGGCATCCGGCAGGCGCTCTGGGTGATCACCGTCGCGGTGGTCCTCGGCAAGCTCGTCCGGCTCATCGGCCCGATCAGGTCCGTCCGGGACCTGCCCACCAGCCCACCCAAGGAGGAGTCATGACCAATCCGTTCGAGGACGAGGACGGCGTGTACCTGGTCCTGGTCAACGACGAGAACCAGCACTCACTCTGGCCCGCCCGGATCGTGGCGCCCGCCGGCTGGCGGGTGGCGTTCGGCGAGGACACCCGGCAGGCCTGCCTGGACTACGTGGAGCGGTCCTGGACCGACCTGCGGCCGGCGAGCCTCGCGGCCGGGTGAGCGGGATCCCCTGACCGGTGTCGAGACCGACGAGTGGAGTGGTGGAACGGTGACCCAGTCACAGGAACGGCTCAGCGGGGCGCCCCGGCCGACCGACGGGGCCCCGGGGCGGCCGACCCCCGGCGGCCCCGGGCCGCAGCCGACCCGGCCCGCGCCGCCCGACGCCAGGCGGCCCGAGGTCCGCTGGCCCGACGCCCGGTGGCCCGACGTCGGGTGGAACGACACGACGTCGGCGTACCCCGCCGACCGGTGTCTGCACGAGCTGGTCACCCAGTGGGCCGGGCGGACCCCGACGGCGACGGCTGTCGTCTCCGGTGACGACCGGCTCGACTACCGCGAGCTGGACGAGCGGGCCGACCGGTTCGCCGCGACGCTGCGTGGCCGGGGCGCCGGCCCCGGCCACGTCGTCGGGATCTGTCTGGACCGGGGGGCGAGCCTCGTCGTGGCGCTCCTCGGCGTGCTCAAGGCCGGCGCCGCGTACACCCTGCTGGATCCGGTGTTCCCGCCGGCCCGGCTGCGGCTCGTGCTCGCCGAGGCGCGCTGCGCGCTGGTGGTCGGCGACGGGGAGACGGCGCGCCGGCTGGCCGGCGCGCCGGTCCGGATCGTCCGGACCGACACCGGCGCGGACGCCGACGCCGACAGCGACGCCGGGGCCGACGTCGCCCCCGGCGTGGCCACCGCCGCCGACCTCGCCTGCGTCATGTTCACCTCCGGGTCGTCCGGTCGGCCCAAGGGCGTCGCCACCCCGCACCGGGCCCTGGTGGGCACCCTGCTCGGTCAGTCCTTCGTCGACTTCGCGCCGGCGCAGGTGTGGTTGCAGTGCTCCCCGGTGTCCTGGGACGGCTTCGCGCTGGAGCTGTTCGGCGCGCTGCTGCACGGCGGAACCTGCGTGCTGCACCCCGGCGACCGGCCCGAGCCCGGCGTGATCGTCGACCTCGTCGCCCGGCACGGGGTGACCGTGCTGCACCTGTCGGCGAGCCTGCTCAACTTCCTGGTCGACGAACGTCCCGAGGTCTTCGACCGGGTCGGGCAGGTGCTGACCGGCGGGGAGCCGGCATCGACCACGCACGTCGCCCGGCTGCTGCGCCGCCGCCCCGACCTGCGGCTGGTCAACGGGTACTCGCCGGCCGAGTCCACCATCTTCACCACCTGCCACCGGATCGCCGTGGCCGACACCGGCACGGCGATCCCGGTGGGCGGGCCGATCCGCAACAAGCGGGTGCACGTCCTCGACGAACGGCTCGAACGGGTGCCGGTCGGCGTCGTCGGCGAGCTGTACATGGCCGGTGTCGGGCTGGCCGACGGCTACCTCCACCAGGCCGGCGCGACCGCGCAACGGTTCGTGGCCGACCCGTTCGACCGGCCCGGGGAGCGGATGTACCGCACCGGTGACCTCGTCCGGTGGCGTCCGGACGGGACGTTGGACTTCGTCGGGCGGGCCGACGACCAGGTGAAGATCCGTGGGTTCCGGGTGGAGCCCGCCGAGGTGCGGGCCGCGCTGACACGCCATCCGGCGGTACGCCGGGCCGAGGTGGTGGTACGGGAGGACCGCCCCGGCGACCGGCGGCTCACCGCGTACGTGGTGCTCGCCCCCGACGCCGGGGTCGGCGGGGCGGAGCTGCGGGCCGACGCCCGGACCCGGCTGCCCGACCATCTGGTGCCGGCGGCGGTCGTGGTCCTCGACGCCATCCCGTTCACCGCCAACGGAAAGCTGGACCGGGCGGCGCTGCCCGCCCCGACGGTCGAGGCCCGCGGCCGGGCCCCGGTGACGCCCACGGAGGAGACGCTGTGCGCGCTCGTCGCCGACGTGCTGGGGCTGCCGGCCGTCGGCGCGGACGACGACTTCTTCGACCTGGGCGGCCACTCGCTGCTGGCCGCCCACCTGATCAGCCGGATCCGGGCCGAGCTGGCGGTGGAGATCGACATTCGGGCCCTGTTCGCGGCGCCCACCCCCGAGGGCCTCGCCGACCTGGTCCGGACCGCGCCGACGGCCCGTCCACCGCTGCTGCCCCGGGCCCGCCCCGCCGACTGTGAGCCGTCGCCGGCCCAACGCCGACTGTGGTTCCTCGACCAGTTCGAGGAGGCCCCGGAGAAGTACAACCTGGTCCGGGTGGCCCGGACGACCGACCCGCCCGACGTCGCCGCGCTCGACGCGGCGGTAGCTGACCTCGCGGACCGGCACGAGGTGCTGCGGACCGTGTTCCCCGTCGTCGACGGGCGGCCCCGGCAGCAGGTCGTCGAGGCCGCCCGGGGACGCCCCCGGGTGTCCGTACGGGAGGTCGGGGCCGACCCGGAGCCGGCGGTACGGGCCGAGGCGGCCCGGGTCTTCGACCTGGCGACCGACCCGCCGCTGCGGGTCACCGTGCTGCGCGCCGCCCGGGAGACGGTGGTCGTGCTGGTGCTGCACCACATCGCGGGCGACGGGTGGTCGATGCGACCGCTGCTGCGTGACCTGGCGGTGGCGTACCGGGCGCGTCTGGCGGGGCACGCCCCGGACTGGGACCCGCTGCCGGTCGGCTACGTCGACTACACCCTGTGGCAACGTGACCTGCTCGCCGGTGGGCTCGGCGACGCGCAGACCGGCTACTGGCGGGACCGGCTCGCCGGGCTGCCCGCCGAGGTGGCCCTGCCCGCCGACCGGCCCCGACCGGCCGTGCCGACGTACCGGGCCGGCACGGTGCCGTTCACGCTGCCCGCCGACGTGCACGCCCGACTCGTCGAGGTCGCCACGGCCGCCCGGGCCACCGTGTTCATGGTGCTGCACGCGGCGCTCGCCGCCACGCTCACCCGGCTCGGCGCCGGCGTCGACGTGCCGATCGGCACGGTGGTGGCCGGCCGGTCCGACGTCGCGCTCGACGACCTGGTGGGCTTCTTCGTCAACACCCTGGTGCTGCGCGCCGACACCTCGGGCGACCCGTCGCTGCGTCAGTTGCTCGACCGGATCCGGGAGACCGACCTGGCCGCGTTCGCCCACCAGGACGTGCCGTTCGACCAGGTCGTGGAGGCGGTCAACCCGGCCCGGCTGCCGGGCCGGCACCCGCTGTTCCAGGTGCTGCTGGTCCTCCAGAACGCCGGCGGGCCGCGGTCCCTGCCGGGCCTGGCGGTCGACGTACGCGAGATCCGGCCGGCGGCGACCAAGTTCGACCTGCTGGTCGACGTGGCCGAGACGCACACCGCCGACGGGCGGCCGGCCGGCGTCACCGGCGTGCTGGAGTACGCCGCCGACCGGTTCGACCGGGCGACGGTGGCCGCGCTGGCCGACCGGCTGGTCGCGGTGCTCACCGCCGACCCGGGCACTCCGATCGGCGACCTCGACCTGCTCCTGCCGGCCGAACGGCGGGACCTGGCCGCCTGGAACGACACCCGCGTCCGGTACCCGGCCGACCGGTGCCTGCACGACCTGGTCCGCGCGCAGGCGGAGCGGACCCCGGACGCGCCCGCCCTGGTCGCCGGGGACACCACGCTCACCTACCGCGCGCTGGAGGCCCGGGCGAACCCGCTCGCCCACCGGCTGGTCGGGGCGGGCGTCCGGCCCGGCGTCGTGGTCGGCGTGCACCTGGAACGTGGCCCGGACCTGGTGACCACGCTGCTCGCCGTGCTCAAGGCCGGCGGGGCGTACGCGTTGCTCGACCCGGCCTTCCCGGCCGCCCGGCTCGCCGCGCTCGTCGCGTCGACGCCGCTCGTGGTGACCCGGCGGGCGGCGGCCGGACGCCTGCCCGCCACCGCCCGGCTGGTCTGCCTCGACGAGCTGCCGCCGGGCGGCGACGGCCTCACCGCGCCCACGGTCGGGGTCCGCCCCGACGATCCGGCCTGTGTCATGTTCACCTCCGGCTCCACCGGGACGCCGAAGGGGGTGGTCGCCGCCCACCGGGCGCTCGTCGGCACGTACGCCGGCCAGCGGTACGCCGACTTCGGCCCGGACCAGGTGTTCCTCCAGTGTTCCCCGGTGTCCTGGGACGCGTTCGCGCTGGAGCTGTTCGGGGCGCTGCTGTTCGGCGGGGTGTGCGTGCTGCACCCCGACGGCCGACCGGACCCGGAACGGATCACCGAGCTGGTGGCCGCCCACGGGGTGACCATGCTGCAGACCTCCGCGAGCCTCTTCAACCACCTGGTCGACGAGCACCCGCGGGCGTTGGCCGGGGTGCGCCGGGTGTTCACCGGCGGGGAGCCCGCCTCGCCCGCCCACGTCGGCGCGGCGCTGCGCGGGTGGCCCGGCCTGACCGTGGTCAACGGGTACGGGCCGGCGGAGAGTCTCGGGTTCACCACCTGGCACCAGGTCGACCGGGCCGACCAGGTGACCGGCGTGACCGTGCCGATCGGCCGGCCGGTGGCGAACAAGCGGGCGTACCTGCTCGACGCCGCCCTGCGGCAGGCGCCGCCCGGCGTGGTCGGTGAGCTGTACGTCGCCGGAGTCGGCCTCGCCCGCGGCTACCTCGACCAGCCCGGGGCGACCACGCAGCGGTTCGTGGCCGACCCGTTCGGCGCGCCGGGCGAGCGGATGTACCGCACCGGGGACCTGGCGCGACGCCGGGCCGACGGGACCCTCGACTACCTGGGCCGGGCCGACGACCAGGTGAAGATCCGCGGGTTCCGGGTGGAGCCGGCGGAGGTGGCGGCGGCCCTCACCGAGCATCCGGAGGTCACCCAGGCGGCGGTGGTCGCGCACACCGACGCCGCGCACGGCGCCCGGCTGGTCGCCTACGTGGTCACCCGTACGCTCACCGCCGTCGAGGTGCGGGCGCACGCGGTCGACCGGCTGCCCGGTCATCTCGTTCCGGCCGCCGTGGTGTTGGTGGCGGAGCTGCCCCGGACGGCCAACGGCAAGCTGGACCGGGCCGCGCTGCCGACGCCGGACTTCGCCGCCGTGTCGGCCGGCCGGGCCGCCCGCACCCCCCGTGAGGAGATCCTGTGCGGGCTGGTGGCCGGGGTGCTGGGCCTGCCCACGGTCACCGTCGACGACGACTTCTTCGCCCTCGGCGGGCACTCCCTGCTGGCGACGAGGCTGGTGAGCCGGATCCGGGCCGCCCTCGGGGTCGAGTTGCCGCTGGCCGCGCTGTTCGCCGCCCCGCGGGTCGCCGACCTCGCCGAACGCATCGACGGCGCGGACGCCGCGCGCCCGGCGGTCACCGCCGCGCCGCCGGACGCGCCGCCGGCGCTGTCCCACGCCCAACGTCGCCTCTGGTTCCTCGACCAGACCGACGGTGACGGCCGCACCTACAACGCCCCGCAGTCGGTACGGCTGCGCGGCGTCCTCGATCCGGCGGCGCTGCGGGCGGCGCTCGGCGACCTGATGGTCCGGCACGAGCCGCTGCGCACCCTGTTCCCGGCGGTCGACGGCGAGCCGCGCCCGGTGGTGCTGCCGCCGGCGGACGTCCGACCGGCGCTGGACACGGCGTGGTGCCCGGAGGCGGAGGTGGCGGCGGTCGTCGCCCGCGCGGCCCGGCACCGGTTCGCGCTGGCGGACGAGCCGCCGCTGCGGGCCACCCTGGTCGCCCTCGACACCGGTGACTCGGTGCTGGTGCTGGTGCTGCACCACATCGCCTGTGACGGCTGGTCGATGACGCCCCTGGTACGCGACCTCGCCACCGCCTACGCGGCGCGGCGGGACGGCGTCGCCCCGGACTGGGCGCCGCTGCCGGTCCGGTACTCCGACTACGCGCGCTGGCAGCGGGCGCTGCTCGGCGACGGGACCGCCCCGGGCGGCGTGCTCGCCACCGGGCTGGCGTACTGGCGGGCCGCGCTGGCCGGGCTGCCCGGGTCACCCGTGTTCCCCACGGACCACCCGCGACCCGTCGACGGCGGCACGGCCGGGGCGCACCTGCCGTTCCGGATCGACGCGGCCACCCACGCCCGGCTCGGTGAGCTCGCCCGGGCCAACGACGTCACGCTGTTCATGGTCCTCCAGGCGGCCCTGGCGGCCCTGCTCACCCGGCTCGGGGCGGGCGGCGACGTCCCGATCGGCGCCGCCGTGGCCGGGCGGACCGACGCCGCCCTCGACGACCTGGTCGGGTTCTTCGTCAACACGCTGGTCCTGCGGACCGACACGACGGGCGACCCGACGTTCCGGGAGCTGCTGGCCCGGGTGCGCCGGACGGACCTGGCCGCGTTCGCCCACCAGGACGTGCCGTTCGAGCGGGTGGTGGAGGAGGTCAACCCGCCCCGCTCCACCTCCTGGCATCCGCTGTTCCAGGTCATGCTGGTGCTGCAGAACACCGTCGACGACGACGTGCGGCTCGGCGCGGCCCCGGCCCGGCTGGAGCCGGTGCGGACCGGGACGGCCAAGTTCGACCTCAACGTGGAGCTGCGGGAACGCCGGTCGCCCGAGGGCGTGCCGGCCGGTCTGGACGGCGTGGTGGAGTTCCCCGCCCCGCTGTTCGAGCGGACCACGGTGGCGGCCTTCACCGAGCGGCTGACCCGGCTGCTCGACCACGTGGTCGCCACGCCGGACACCCGGATCGGCGCGATCGACCTGCTGAGCGCCGACGAGCGCCGTCGACTGCGGTACGACTGGAACGGCGTCGGCCGGTCCGAGCCGGACGTGACGCTGCACGCCGCCGTGGCGGCCGTGGCCGCCGCCCGACCGGAGGCGACCGCCCTGGTCTTCGGCGTCGAGCGGATCGGCTACCGGGAGCTGGACGCCCGCGCCGACCGGCTGGCCCGGCGGCTGGCCGCCGCCGGCGCGCGCCGGGGGACGGTGGTGGGGATCCAGCTCGACCGGGGGCCGGACCTGGTCGTCGCGGTGCTGGCCGTGCTCAAGACCGGCGCGGCGTACACGCTGCTGGATCCGGCCTTCCCGCTGGAACGCCGACGGGCGGTGCTGGCCGAGACCCGCGCCCCGCTGGTCGTCACCCCCGACGGCGTCGGGCTGGGCGAGGCACGCGGGCTGGCCCCCGCCGCCGGGCCCGGCGATGCCCGGCACGACGGCGATGCCCGGCACGACGGCGTGGTCGTGCCGGCGTCGGCGCGCCCGGGTGACCCGGCGTGCGTGATGTTCACCTCCGGGTCGACCGGGCGACCCAAGGGGATCATGACCTCGCACCGGGCGGTCCTCGGCACCCTGCTCGACCCGTCCTACGTGGACCTGGACCCGACCGACGTGTGGTTGCAGTGCGCGCCGCTGTCCTGGGACGGCTTCGTGCTGGAGCTGTTCGCCCCGCTGCTGATCGGGGCCACCTGCGTGTTGCAGCCGGGCGGCACGCCGCAGCCCCACGTGATCGCCCGCCTGGTCGCCGAGCACCGGGTGACGACCCTGCACCTGTCGGCGAGCCTGCTGAACTTCCTGCTCGACGAGTACCCGACGGTGTTCGACGGGGTCCGGCAGGTGATGACCGGCGGCGAGGTGGCCTCGGTCGAGCACCTGGCCCGGCTGCTGGACCGTCACCCCGACCTGCGGTTGGAGAACTGCTACTCGCCGGCCGAGAGCACCATCTTCACGGTGTGTCACCGGGTCGTCCCGGCGGACACCCGCCGGGCCACCATCCCGGTCGGCGTCCCCACCCCCGGCAAACAGATCTACATCCTCGACGACCGGCTCGACCTGGCACCGGTGGGCGTGGTGGGCGAGTTGTACATGTCCGGGGTGGGACTCGCCGACGGGTACGTCAGCCAGCCGGCCACCACGGCTACCCGGTTCGTCGCCCACCCGCTCGGCGCGCCCGGGGAACGGATGTACCGCACCGGGGACCTGGTCCGCTGGCGGGCCGACGGGATCCTCGAGTTCGTCGGCCGGGTCGACGACCAGGTGAAGATCCGTGGCTTCCGGATCGAGCCGGGGGAGGTCCGGGCCGTCCTGGCCCGGCATCCGGACGTCGGCCGGGCCGCGGTGGTGGTCCGCGAGGACCGGCCGGGGGACCGCCGGCTGACCGGGTACGTCGTGGCCCGGCCGGGCAGCACGCCCGCGCCCGCGGCGCTGCGCGCGTACCTGCGTGACCACCTGCCCGACCACCTGGTGCCGGCGGCGATCGTGCCGGTCGACGCGCTGCCGATCGGCGCGACCGGCAAACTGGACCGGGCTGCGCTGCCCGCGCCCCCGGCCGTCGGCGGCGACCCGGGCGCGGGCGCCGGCGCCGACGGGTCGCCCGTCGACGCCCGGGAGGCCATCCTCGCCGGACTCTTCGCCGACGTGCTGGGCGTGCCGCGGGTGCGCCGGCACGACGACTTCTTCGCCCTCGGCGGGCACTCGCTGCTGGCGGCCCGCCTGATCGCCCGGGTCCGCGCCACCTTCGCCGCGGAGATCGACATCCGGACGGTGTTCCGGGCCCCCACGGTGGCCGGGCTGGCCCGGACCCTGGACGGCGACTCGACCCGCCGCCCCGCGCTGCGCCCCCGACCCGATCCGGCGGTCGTGCCGGTGTCGCACGCCCAGCGGCGGATGTGGTTCCTGCGCGAGGTGGACCGCCCGGCGGCCTACAACGTGCCGCTGGCGTACCGGCTGCGGGGCCGGCTCGACCACGCCGCGCTCGTCCACGCCCTCGCCGACGTGCTGGAACGGCACGAGGTGCTGCGGACCGTCCTGCCGGCGGTGGACGGACGTCCCACGCCGCGGACGCTGACCGGCGCGCGGCCGGTGGTCGAGGTGGTCACCTGCGCGCCGACCGACTACCCCACCGCCCTGGGGGACGTCGTCGGTCGCCCGTTCGACCTGGCCGTCGAGACGCCGCTGCGGGTCACCGTGTTCGAGCTGGGCGTCGAGACGGTGCTGGTGCTGCTGCTGCACCACGTGGCCTGCGACGGCTGGTCGGTCGGGCCGCTGACCCGCGACCTGGCCACCGCCTACGCCGCCCGCCGGGCCGGCGTCGGGCCCGCCTGGACGCCGCTGCCGGTGCAGTACGCCGACTACGCGGCCTGGCAGCACGCCCTGCTGGGCGCGGCCGACGAGCCGGACAGCGTGGTCGCCACGCAACTGCGGCACTGGACCGGGGCGCTCGCCGGACTGCCGTCGGCGCCGGTGGTGCCGACCGACCGGGCCCGCCCGCCGGTCGCCGGGACCGCCGGGGCCTCGGTGCCGGTACGGTTCGACGCCGACACCTGCCGTCGGGTCGGCGTGTTGGCCCGGGCGGCCCGGGTGACGCCGTTCATGGTGCTGCACGCGGCCCTGGCGGCGGTGCTCACCCGGCTCGGCGCGGGCACCGACGTGCCGATCGGCTCCCCGGTGGCCGGCCGGACCGACGAGGCGTTGACGGACCTGGTCGGGTTCTTCGTCAACACGGTGGTGCTGCGTACCGACACCTCGGGAGATCCGAGCTTCCGGGACCTGCTCGACCGGGTCCGGGAGACCGACCTGGCCGCGTTCGCCCACCAGGACGTGCCGTTCGAGCGGGTCGTCGAGGCGGTGAACCCGACCCGGTCGCCGTCCTGGCATCCGCTGTTCCAGGTGATGCTGGTGGTGACCGACGCGCCCGACGGCGACCTCGGCCTGCCCGGCCTGGAGTGCCGGCCCGAGCCCGTCGGGGTGTCGCCGGCCAAGTTCGACCTCACCCTGACCCTCACCCGGGGCCCGGACGACATCACCGGCTCCCTCGACTACGCCACCGACCTGTTCGCGCCCGCCACCGCCGAGACCATGGTGGCCGCCCTGCTCCGGCTGACCTCGGCGGTGCTGGCCGACCCGGACCAGCGGATCGGCGCGGTCGACCTGCTGGATCCGGCCGAGCGGCGACGGGTGCTGACCGACTGGAACGACACCGCTGTCGACGTGCCCCTGGGTCTCGCCCTGCCCGAGCTGTTCGAACGGCAGGTCGTGGCGACCCCGGACGCCGTCGCCCTCCGGTACGGGGAGCAGGTGGTCGGCTACGCCGATCTCGACGCCGCCGCGAACCGGATCGCGCACGGCCTGGCCCGGCGGGGCGTCGACGCGAACGTCGTCGTCGGGGTGCACCTCGACCGGGGGCCGACGATGGTGGCCACCCTCCTCGGCGTGCTCAAGGCCGGCGGCGCGTACACGCTGCTGGACACCGCGTTCCCGGCCGCCCGGCTGCGGGACGTGGTGGCCGGCACCGGTGTCCCGCTGGTCGTCACGGCCGACGCCGACGTCTTCGCCGGTCTCGCGACCACGACGACGTCACCCGCCGCGCTCGACGGCCCGCCCGGGCCGGTCGGCCGGCGGATCGACCCGGCCGCGCCGGCCTGCGTGATGTTCACCTCCGGCTCGACCGGCGGTCCGAAGGGGATCGTCGCGCCGCACCGCGCGCTCGCCGGCACCTTCCTCGGTCAGTCCTACGTCGACTTCGGCCCCGGTGAGGTCTTCCTCCAGTGCGCCCCGGTGTCCTGGGACGCGTTCGCGTTGGAGCTGCTCGGCGCGCTGCTGACCGGCGCGACCTGCGTGCTGCACCCGGGGCAGCGCCCCGAGCCGGACACCGTCGCGGCCCTGGCCGCCGCGCACGGCGTCACCATGCTCCAACTCTCGGCCAGCCTCTTCAACCACCTGCTCGACGAGTTCCCCGCCGCGTTCCGGGGTCTCCGTCGGGCGATCACCGCAGGGGAGTCAGCGTCCGTGACACATGTGACGAGAGCGGCGCGGCAGTTCCCGCGCCTGCAAGTGGTGAACGGCTACGGCCCGGCGGAGAGCATGGGGCTGACCACGGCGCACCCGGCCGACGCGTCGGTGGCGGCGCTGAGCGCCGTGCCGATCGGCGGGCCGGTGGCCAACAAGAAGGTGTACGTGCTGGACGCCGCGCTCGCCCCGGTGCCGCCCGGGGTGACCGGTGAGCTGTACGTGGCCGGCGTCGGTCTGGCCAACGGGTACGTCAACCGGGCCGCGCTGACCGCGGAACGGTTCGTGGCCAACCCGTACGGCGCGCCGGGGGAGCGGATGTACCGCACCGGCGACCTCGCCCGGTGGCGTCCCGACGGGGTGCTGGACTTCGCCGGGCGGGCCGACGACCAGGTGAAGATCCGGGGATTCCGGGTGGAGCCGGGCGAGGTGGAGGCGGTGCTGCACCGGCATCCCGCCGTCGCGCAGGCCGCGGTGGTCGTCCGGGAGGACCGGCCGGGGGACCGGCGGCTGGTCGCCTACGTCGTGCCGGTACGGGGCACCGACCCGGTCGCCGGCCTGCGCCGCTACCTGGAGGACCGGCTGCCCGCGTACCTGGTGCCCGCGGCCGTGGTCGCGTTGCCGGCCCTGCCGTTGACCGTCAACGGCAAGCTCGACCGGCGCGCCCTGCCGGCCCCCGAGATCGGGCCGGACGTCACCGGCCGGGCGGCCCGCAACCCGCGCGAGGAGATCCTCTGCGGCCTCTTCGACGAGGTGCTGGGGCTCACCGGGGTGGGCATCGACGACGACTTCTTCGCCCTCGGCGGGCACTCGCTGCTGGCCACCCGGCTGACCAGCCGGGTCAGGTCGGTGCTCGGCGCGGAGCTGCCGATCCGCGCGGTGTTCCAGTGGCCGACCGTGGCCGGGCTCGCCGGGCGGCTCACCGCGACCGGGCGTCCACCGGTGCGGCCGGGGCCACGCCCGGACCGGGTGCCGCTGTCGTTCGCGCAGCAGCGGCTGTGGTTCCTCGACCGGCTCGACGGGCCGACCGCCACCTACAACGCGCCCCTGGCGGTGCGGTTGCGCGGTCAGCTCGACCTGCCCGCGCTGGCGGCGGCGGTGACCGACGTGGTCACCCGGCACGAGGCGCTGCGGACGGTGTTCGCGGTGGCCGACGGCGAGCCGCACCAGGTGGTGCTGCCACCCGCCGAGGTCGACCTGTCCGTCGTGCAGTGCCCGGCCGACGACCTCGACGGGGTCCTGGCCCGGGCCGTCGCCGAGCCGCACGACCTGGGCCGGACCGACCGGGCGCCGGTGACCGCCACCGTGTTCGCGGTCGGCCCGGAGGACCACGTGCTGCTGCTCCTGCTGCACCACATCGTCAGCGACGGCTGGTCGCTGGGGCCGCTGCTGCGGGACCTGTCCACCGCGTACCGGGCGCGCCGGGACGGCGACCCGCCGGGCTGGGCCCCGCTCGCCGTCCAGTACGTCGACTACACGCTCTGGCAGCGGGCGCTGCTCGGCGCGGAGGACGACCCGCGGAGCCTGCTGGCCGACCAGCTCCGCTACTGGACCGACGCCCTGGCCGACCTGCCGGAGGAGCTGACGCTGCCGGTGGACCGGCCCCGGCCGGCCCGCCCGAGCCACCGGGGCGACGTGCTGCGTCTGGAGCTGGACGGCGCGTTGCACGCCGCGCTGGTCAGGACCGCCCGGGAGCACGGGGTCACCCTGTTCATGGTGCTCCAGGCCGGGCTGGCGGCGCTGCTGACCCGGCTGGGCGCCGGGGCCGACGTGCCGATCGGCTCACCGGTCGCGGGCCGCACCGACGAGGCGCTGGACGACCTGGTCGGCTTCTTCGTCAACACGCTGGTGCTGCGTACCGACACCTCCGGCGACCCCACCTTCGCCGAGCTGCTGGGCCGGGTACGGGAGACCGACCTGGCCGCGTACACCCACCAGGACGTGCCGTTCGAGCGGCTGGTCGAGGCGCTCAACCCGGCCCGGTCGACGGCCCGGCACCCACTGTTCCAGGTCAACCTGGTGGTGCAGAACAACTCCGCGGCCGTGGCCGAGCTGACCGGGGTCCGCGCGGAGGTCCTGCCGGTCGGCGCGGACGTCGCCAAGTTCGACCTGGGTTTCGCGTTCGTGGAGGAGCTGCGGGACGGTCGGCCCGACGGTCTGACCGGGTACGTCGAGTACGCCTGCGACCTGTTCGACCGCTCGACCGTCGAGACGATCGGCCGTCGGCTGGTCCGGCTGCTGTCCGCCCTGGTCGCCGACCCGGACCTGCCGGTCGGCGCGGTGGACCTGTTCGAGCCCGCCGAACGGGCCCGGCTGATCGACGAGTGGAACGACACGGCCGGGCCGTTCCCCGACCGCTGTCTGCACGAGCTGTTCGAGGCGCACGCCGTCGACCGCCCGGACGCCACCGCCCTGGTGTACGGCGACCGGACGGTCAGCTACGCCGCCCTGAACGCGGACGCCGACCGGGTCGCGGCCGGGCTGGCGGACGTGGGGATCGGCGTCGGCCACCTGGTCGGCGTGCACCTGGCGCGGGGGCCGGAGCTGGTGGCGGCGGTGCTGGGCGTGCTGAAGGCCGGCGCCGGCTACACCATGCTCGACCCGGACTTCCCGGCCGAGCGGCTGGCCGCCGTCGTCACCGGGGCCGCGGTCGACCTGGTGGTCACCGACACGGCGCTGACCTGCCCGGCGCCGCTGCGCCGGGTGACCGACCTGCTGGCCGCGCCGCTGCCCGACCCGTCCGCGCCGCGACCCGGTCCGGTCGGCCGGGCCCGGCCGGGCGACCTGGCCTGCGTCATGTTCACCTCCGGCTCGACCGGCCGGCCCAAGGGCATCGCGTCACCGCACCGGGCGGTCGTCGGCACCCTCCGCGGGCAGGAGTTCGGCCGTTTCGGCCCCGGCGAGGTGGTGCTCCAGTGCTCCCCGGTCTCCTGGGACGCGTTCGCGCTGGAGCTGTTCGGCGCGCTGCTCTTCGGCGGCGTCTGCGTGCTGCAACCGGGCGGGAAACCCGAGCCGGGCGTGATCGCGGAGCTGATCTCCCGGCACCGGGTGTCCACCGTGCACCTGTCGGCCAGCCTGCTCAACTTCCTGCTCGACGAGTACCCCGGCGCGCTCGACGGCGTCCGTCAGGTGCTGACCGGCGGCGAGCGGGCGTCGGCGCCCCACCTCGCCACGCTGCTGGCCGGACACCCGGGGATCAGCGTGGTCAACGGGTACTCGCCCGCGGAGAGCATGATCTTCACGACCTGCCACCTGGTGACGTCGGCCGACACGGTCCGGGGGACCGTCCCGGTCGGCCGGCCGCTGCGCAACAAGCGGGTGTACGTGCTGGACGCCGCCCTGCGGCCGGTGCCGGTCGGGGTCGCCGGTGAGCTGTACATGGCCGGTGTCGGGCTGGCCCACGGGTACGTCCGGCAGAGCGGGTCGACCGCGGAGCGGTTCGTCGCGAACCCGTACGGCAGCCCCGGGGAGCGGATGTACCGCACCGGCGACGTGGTGCGCTGGCGGGCCGACGGGGTGCTCGACTTCCTCGGGCGGGCCGACGACCAGGTGAAGATTCGCGGCTTCCGGGTGGAGCCGCGCGAGGTCGAGACGGCTGTCGCCGGCTACCCGGGCGTGGCCCGTACGGCGGTGGTGGTGCACGAGGCCGCGCCGGGGGACAACCGGCTCGTCGCGTACGTGGTGGGCCGCCCCGACACCGCGATCAGCGTCGCCGACCTGCGCCGACACGTCGCCGACCGGCTGCCCGAGCATCTGGTGCCGCAGGCGTTCGTGCTGGTCGACGCGTTCCCGCTGACGCCGACCGGGAAGCTCGACCGGCGGGCCCTGCCGGCGCCCGAGTTCACCGGCGTCGCAGCGGGCCGCGCGCCCCGCGCCCCGCGTGAGGAGATCCTCTGCGGTCTCTTCGCCGAGGTGCTCGGGCTGCCCGGGGTCGGCGTCGACGACGACTTCTTCGTCCTCGGCGGGCACTCGCTGCTGGCGGCCCGGCTGATCAGCCGGATCCGGTCGGCCCTCGGCGTGGAGCTGGCGATCCGGACGTTGTTCCAGCACCCCACGGTGGCCGAGCTGGCCGGTCGGCTCGACGACGACCAGCCGACCCGGCCGCCGGTGCTGCGGCGCGCCCGCCCGGAGCTGCTGCCGCTGTCGTCGGCCCAGCACCGGCTCTGGTTCGTCGACCAGCTCGAAGGGCCCGGCGCGACGTACAACGCGCCGTTCGCGTTGCGGCTGACCGGCCCCCTCGACCGGGACGCGTTGACCGCGGCCCTCGGCGACGTGGTCGGCCGGCACGAGGCGCTGCGGACCGTGTTCCAGGCGGTGGACGGCGTGCCGTACCAGCGGATCCTTCCCGCCGACCAGGCGCGGCCGGCGCTGCCGGCACGGCCCTGCCCGGCGGCGGACCTCGCGGCCACGCTCGACCGGGCCGCCCGCGTCCCGTTCGACCTGGCCGTCGACCCGCCGGTGCGGGCCGAGCTGTTCGTCGTCGCCGACGAGGAGCACGTCCTGCTGCTGACGTTGCACCACATCGCCTGCGACGGCTGGTCCACCGCCCCGCTGCTGCGGGACCTGTCCGCCGCGTACGCCGCCCGGCGGGCGGGCGGGACGCCGGACTGGTCGCCGCTGCCGGCGCAGTACGCCGACTACACGCTCTGGCAGCGGGACCTGCTCGGCGACCCGGACGACCCGGAGAGCCTGCACACCCGCCAGACCGAGTACTGGGCCGGCGCGTTGGCCGACCTCCCCGACGAGCTGGACCTGCCGACCGACCGGCCCCGCCCGGCGGTGCTGCGGGCCGGTGGCGGGACGGTCGCCCTGCCGCTGGACGCCGCGCTGCACGCGCGCCTCGCCACCGTGGCCCGGGCCCACCAGGTGACCATGTTCATGGTGATCCAGGCGGCCCTGGCCGCGCTGTTGACCCGCCTCGGCGCGGGCGTCGACGTGCCCGTCGGCACCCCGGTCGCGGGCCGCGCCGACGAGGCGCTGGACGACCTGGTCGGCTTCTTCGTCAACACGCTGGTGCTGCGTACCGACACCTCCGGCGACCCCACCTTCGCCGAGCTGCTGGCCCGGGTGCGGGAGACCGACCTGACCGCGTACGCCCACCAGGACGTGCCGTTCGAGGCGCTGGTGGACCTGGTCCGCCCGACCCGGTCGCCGGCCCGGCACCCGCTGTACCAGGTGAGCCTGGCGGTGCAGAACAACGCGCGCGGCGAGCTGGTCGTGCCGGGCCTCACGGTGGCCACCGAGCCGGTCGGGACCGGGGCGGCGAAGTTCGACCTCACCTTCGCCTTCGGTGAGAACCACGACGACGACGGCGCGCCGGCCGGCGTCGACGGGGTCGTCGAGTACGCCCGGGACCTGTTCGACCACGCCACCGTCGAGGCGCTGGCCCAACGCCTGGCGCGGCTGCTGGAGGCGGTCACCGCCGATCCCGGCGCCCGCATCGGGGCCGTCGACCTGCTGACCGCGCAGGAACGCCACCGGCTGCTCGTCGAGTGGAACGACACCGGCGACGGGGCCACCCCGGACCGGTGCCTGCACGACCTGGTCGCCGAACAGGCCGCCGCGACCCCCGACGCGACCGCCCTGGTCTTCGGCGACCAGCGGATCACCTACCGGGACCTGGACCGGGCGGCCAACCGGCTGGCCCACCACCTGCTGCCGCTGGGCCTGGGTCGGGGCGCGATCGCCGGCATCCACCTGGAACGGGGGCCGGACCTGGTGATCGGTCTGCTCGCCGTGCTCAAGACCGGGGCCGGCTACACCCTGCTGGATCCGGACTTCCCCGCCGAACGGCTGCGCGGCGCGCTCGCCGACACGGCGGCGCCGGTGGTGGTCACCCGGGCCGGCCTGCGGGACCGGCTCGGCGCGGAGGACGTCACGTACGTGCGGGTCGACACCGACGCCGCCGTCGTCGCCGCCCGCCCGGACACCCCGCCCACGGTGCCGACCGACCCGGGCGACACCGCATGCGTGATGTTCACCTCCGGCTCCAGCGGCCGGCCCAAGGGGGTGGCCAGCCCGCACCGGGCGCTGGTCGGCACGTTCCTCGGCCAGTCGTACGTGGACTTCGGCGCCGACCAGGTCTTCCTCCAGTGCGCCCCGATGTCGTGGGACGCCTTCGCGTTGGAGCTGTTCGGGGCGCTGCTGTTCGGTGGCGCGTGCGTGCTGCAACCGGGCAGCCGACCCGAGCCGGCCGCCATCGCCGACCTGGTCGCCGCGCACAACGTCACCATGCTCCAGATGTCGGCCAGCCTGTTCAACTTCATGACCGACGAGAACCCGACGGTGTTCGGCGGCCTGCGCTGGGCGATCACGGCCGGCGAGACGGCCTCGCCGGAGCACGTGCGCCGGACCATGGGCCGGTGGCCCGAGCTGCGGGTGACCAACGGCTACGGACCGGCGGAGAGCATGGGGCTGACCACCGCGTACGAGGTGCCACGCGAGGTGGGCGGGTCGGCGTCCACGGTGCCCGTCGGCGGGCCGGTCGCCCACAAACGCGCGTACCTGCTCGACGCCGGGCTGCAACCGGTGCCGCCCGGGGTGGTGGGCGAGCTGTACCTGGCCGGCGCCGGCCTGGCGCACGGCTACGCCGCCCAACCGGGCCTGACCGCCGAACGGTTCGTGGCCGACCCGTTCGCCGCCGGACGGATGTACCGCACGGGCGACCTGGCCCGCCGGCGTCCCGACGGGGACCTGGAGTTCGTCGGACGGGCCGACGACCAGGTGAAGATCCGCGGCTTCCGGGTGGAGCGGGGCGAGGTCGAACGGGCGCTGCTCAGCCACCCGGCGCTCGCCCGGGCGGCGGTCGAGGTCCGCGAGGACCGGCCACAGGACCGGCGGTTGGTCGCCTACGTGGTCGGCGACGTGGACCCGGCGGAGATCCGCGCGCACGTCGCCCGGCTGCTGCCCGAGCACATGGTGCCTTCGGCGATCGTGGCGCTGGACGGGCTGCCGATGACCGCCAACGGCAAACTCGACCGGGCCGCCCTGCCGGCGCCCGAGTACCACAGCGTCGGACGGCCACCGCGCACCGACCTCGAACGGCTCCTGTGCGGACTCTTCGCCGAGGCGCTCGGGCTGCCGTCGGTCACCGTCGACGACGACTTCTTCGCCCTCGGCGGGCACTCGCTGCTCGCCGCGGCGCTGGCCGGACGGGTCGCCCGGGAGACCGGGGCCAGGGTCAGCGTCCGCTCGGTGTTCGAGGCCCCCACCGTGGCCCGGCTCGTCGAACGGCTCGACACCTGGGCCGACCCGTTGGCCACCATGCTGCCGCTGCGGCGCGACGGCAGCGCGCCCCCGCTGTTCTGCGTCCACCCGGCGGCGGGCTTCGGCTGGGTGTACGCCGGACTGCGGCCGTACCTCACCGACCGTCCGGTGTACGCGCTGCAGTCCCCGGGGCTCGCCGGGCCGGACCGGCCCGTCGGCGACCTCGACGCCCTGGTGGCGGGGCACCTCGACGAGATCCGCGCGGTGCAGCCGGTCGGCCCGTACCACCTGCTCGGCTGGTCCTTCGGTGGCGCGCTGGCGCACGCCGTCGCCGCCCGGCTGCGCGCCGACGGTGAGCGGGTGGCCCTGCTCGCCGTCCTGGACGGCTACCCGTTCGCGGTCGACCCCGACGCCGGGGCGTTGCGGCCCGGCGAGCGGGCGGCCCTGGCCGCGGTGCTCGACTCGCTCGGCCAGCCGGTGCCCGACGGTCCGCTCAGCCTCGACGACCTGTCCACGCTCGGGCTGGACGCCCTGGGCGCCGACGCCGCGGCGGTGCAGCGGGTCTTCGTCGACCACGTGAACCTCGCCCGGTCGGTCACCTCCGTCACCTGGGACGGCGACCTGCTGCTGTTCACCGCGGTCGGGTCCACCGCCGCCGACCGGTGGCCGGCGCACGTGACCGGCGCGATCGAGGCGCACGCCGTACCGGCCGTCCACGGGCTGATGACCAGCCCGGCGGCGCTGGCCCACGTGGGGCCGGTCCTCGCCGCCCGCCTGAACCCCCCGCCGGGCGCACCGGACGCCCGCGGCGGGACGGACCCGACCACCACGAGGGAGCAGGGACATGACTGACCCCACCGACCGGCACGAGGCGTACGCCCGGACCGTCCGCGACTACTTCGGCCTGATCGACGCCGGCGACCTGCTCGGTTCGGTCGCGCTGTTCACCCCCGACGCGGTCTACCACCGGCCCGGCCACGCGCCGATGGTCGGTCAGGACCGGATCGCCCACTTCTACCGGAAGCTGCGGCCGATCCGCTCGGGCGCGCACACCCTCGACGCCGTGATCGTCGACGACCGCGGCGTCGCCACCCACGGCGGGTTCCGGGGGGTGGGCCTGGACGGCAACCCCATCGACCTGCGCTTCGCCGACTTCTTCGAGTTCGACGCGGCGGGGGGCATCACCCGCCGGGAGACCTACTTCTCCGCCCCGCTGGTGTGACCTTCCGCCCGCCCAGCCGCCCCGGCCCGACCCCCGAGGAGCCATCATGATCGAGACCGACACCGCCGCCCGCGCCCCGCACGTCGAGCACGGCGCCCAGTTCACCGACAGCCTCGTCACCGCCACCTGGACCCCGTCCGTCGGCTGGGGCCCCGCCGGGCTCGGCCCGCTGAGCCACTTCGCCATGCACCCCGGCATGATCGGCCTGCACTACGGACAGGTGGTCTTCGAGGGCCTGAAGGCGTACCGGCAGGCCGACGGCTCGATGGCCGTCTTCCGGCCCCGGGAGAACGCCCGCCGGTTCCAGCGTTCCGCCCGCCGGCTGGCCATGCCGGAGGTGCCCGAGGAGATGTTCCTGCGCGCGGTGGAGGCGGTGGTCGCGGCCGACGGCCGGCACGTGCCCGACGACCCCGACGTCAGCCTCTACCTGCGTCCGTTGCTGTTCGCCAGCGAGGCCAACCTGATGCTCCGGCCGGCCAACGAGTACACGTTCATGATGATGGCGTTCGTGGCCGGCGGGTTCTTCGGCGGCGTGGTCGAGCCGGTGCGGGTGTGGGTGAGCCGGTCGACCGCCCGGGCCTTCCCCGGCGGCACCGGCGACGTGAAGTGCGCCGCCAACTACGCCGGGGCCTTCCTCGCCCAGCGGGAGGCGCAGATGCAGGGCTGCCACCAGGTGGTCTGGCTCGACGCCGGGCAACGCCGCTGGGTCGAGGAGCTCGGCGGCATGAACCTGTTCTTCGTCCGGGGCGACGGCGTCGACGCCGAGGTGCTCACCCCGGAGCTCACCGGGACGCTGCTGCCCGGCGTCACCCGCGACACGCTGCTGACCCTCGCGTCCCGGCTAGGCTACCGCGCCGGCACCACCCGGCTGACCGTGGAGGACTGGCGACGCGAGTGCGCGGCCGGCGTCATCACCGAGGTCTTCGCCTGCGGGACGGCTGCGGTGGTGACGCCGGTCGGCTCGGTACGCGACGGCGACACCGGCTGGACGGTGGGCGACGGTCAGCCCGGCCCGGTCACCCGGCGACTGCGGCAGGCGCTGGTCGACCTGCACCACGGCACGGCCCCGGACCCGGACGGCTGGCTGCACCCGGTCCGGTGAGCGGCGGCGGGAGGCGGCGGGCGACGCGCCGCCGTCTCCCGTCCGGCTAGGGTGCGCACGGACCCGTCGACCCTCGCCGACCGTGACGCGCCCCGCGTCCGGGAAGGAGCCACCCCGTGCCCACCCCGCCGTACCTGGACCCGACGCTGCCCGTCGCCGACCGCGTCGCCGACCTGCTGGCCCGCATGACGCTGGCGGAGAAGGTCGGCCAGATGCTCCAGTTGCCGGCCGGTGACGACGTCCGCCGCCTGGTGGAGGACCTCCACGTGGGGTCGATCCTGCACGCCTCGCCGGAACGGATCACCGAGGCGGTCGCCGCGGCCGGGCGGACCCGGCTGGGCATCCCGCTGCTGGTCGCCGAGGACTGCATCCACGGCCACTCGTTCTTCGCCGGGGCGACCATCTACCCCACCCAGCTCGGGCTGGCCGCGACGTGGGATCCGGCGCTTGTGGAGCGGGTCGCCCGGGCCACCGCCGTGGAGGTCGCGGTGACCGGCGTGCACTGGACGTTCTCCCCGGTGCTGTGCATCGCCCGGGACCTGCGCTGGGGTCGGGTCAGCGAGACGTTCGGCGAGGACCCGTTCCTGATCGGGGAGCTCGCCTCGGCCATGGTGCGCGGCTACCAGGGCGACGGTCTCGCCGACCCGACCGCGATCCTGGCCTGCGCCAAGCACTTCGCCGGGTACTCGGAGACCCAGGGCGGCCGGGACGCCAGCGAGGCCGACATCTCCCGGCGGAAACTGCGGTCCTGGTTCCTGCCGCCGTTCGAGCGGGTCGCCCGGGAGGGCTGCCGGACCTTCATGCTCGGCTACCAGTCCACCGACGGGGTGCCGATCACGGTGAACGACTGGCTGCTCAACGACGTCCTGCGCGGCGAGTGGGGCTGGTCCGGCACCCTGGTCACCGACTGGGACAACGTCGGCCGGATGGTCTGGGAGCAGCACATCCAACCCGACTACGCGCACGCGTCCGCGGCGGCCGTGCGGGCCGGCAACGACATGGTGATGACCACCCCGCAGTTCTTCACCGGCGCGCCGGAGGCGATCGCCGCCGGCCTGCTCGACGAGGCGGACCTGGACCGCGCGGTGACCCGGATCCTCACCCTCAAGGTCGAGCTCGGCCTCTTCGAGAACCCGCGCCGGCCGGACCCGGCGGCCCAGGCCGAGGTGATCGGCTGCGCCCCGCACGCCGCGCTCAACCTGGAGGCCGCCCGGCGCAGCCTGGTGCTGCTGCGCAACGACGGCGTCCTGCCGCTGGCCGGCGGGTGCGCCGCCGACGACGCCGGCCGGGCCGTCGCGCCGGCCGGGACCGGGCCACGCCGGATCGCCGTCGTCGGGCCGAACGCCGACGACCCGCACACCCAGCTCGGCGACTGGGCCGGGGCGTCCGGGCAGGCCGAGTGGCTGGCCGACGGGCATCCGCGCGAACTGACCCGGACGGTCCTGGACGGGCTGCGCGCGCACGCCCCCGCCGACTGGACCGTCACGTACACGCGGGGCGCGGACATCCTCACCGTCGGGCCGGACCCGGAGGGCGCGTACTTCCCGGACGGGCAGCCCCGCCCGCCGGTGGTCCAACCGGCCGAGCCCGACCCGACCGCGATCGCCGCGGCGGCCGCGGCGGCCCGGGACGCCGACTACGTGGTCGCCGTGGTCGGCGACCGGATCGAGCTGGTCGGGGAGGGCCGCTCCACGGCCACCCTGGAGCTGATCGGCGGTCAGGTCGCGCTGCTCGACGCGCTCGCCGCCACCGGCACGCCCCTGGTCGTCGTCCTGGTCAGCTCCAAGCCGCTGGCGCTGCCGCCGTCCGCGCTGGACGCCGCGGCCCTGGTCTACGCGGCCAACCCGGGCATGCGCGGCGGCCGGGCCGTCGCCGAGCTGCTGCTCGGCCTGACCGAGCCGCAGGGCCGGCTGCCGATCTCGTTCGCCCGGCACGTCGGTCAGCAGCCCACCTACTACAACCAGATCCGGGGCCAGCACGGCACCCGGTACGCCGACCTCACCCAGCGCCCGGCGTTCGTGTTCGGCGAGGGCCTCAGCTACACCACCGTCGAGTACGCCGACCTGCGCGTGCTGACGCCGACGCTCACCGCCCGGGACACCCTGCGCGCCACCGTCGAGGTCCGCAACACCGGCCGGCGACCGGCCCGGGAAACCGTCCAGGCGTACGTCAGCGACCTGGTGACCTCGGTGACCTGGGCGGAGCGGGAGCTGAAGGCGTACCGGCAGGTGGATCTCGCGCCCGGCGAGGCGCGCACGGTCGAGCTGACCCTGCCGGTGGCGGAGTGCTCGCTGGTGGACGCCGAGGGCCGCCGGGTCGTCGAGCCGGGCGCGTTCGAATTGCGGGTCGGGCCGTCCTCCCGGGACGAGGACCTGCTGCGGTCCGGATTCACGGTCACCGACTGAGCCTGGAACCGGAGCTCCGATCACGACGACTACCAGGGTGCGCCGGTACACCGTGTCCTGCCGTAGCCCCGATCGGAGAGTCCATGTCCATCACATCCACCCGCCCGCCCGGAGCGGCCAGGTCCGCCCCGACACCCGGTGGCACGGCCGGCGGCGACCCGGGCCGTGGCCTGGGTCCGCTGCTGCTGCGGCTGCACTTCTACGCCGGCGTGCTGATCGCGCCGTTCCTGGTGGTGGCGGCGCTGACCGGGCTGGCGTACACGATCACCCCGCAACTGGACGCGGTGGTGCACCGCGCCGAGCTGACCGCCGAGGCGGCGGGGCGGTCCGCGCTTCCGGTGTCCGAGCAGGTGACCGCCGCCCGGGCCGCCCACCCGGAGGGCACTCTGTCGTACGTCGCGCTGGGCGGGGACGGGGCGACCACCCAGGTGGTGTTCGACGTCCCCGGGCTGGCGGAGGAGCGGCAGCACACCGTGTACGTCGACCCGTACACGGCCGAGGTGAAGGGCCAGTTGACCACCTGGTTCGGGAACACGCCGCTGCGTACCTGGTTCGACGACCTGCACCGCAACCTGCACCTGGGGGCGGTCGGCCGGCACTACTCCGAGCTGGCGGCGAGCTGGCTGTGGGTGGTGGCCCTGGGCGGCCTGGCCCTGTGGTGGCGTCGTCAGCGGGGCGTCAGGGGTCGGGTCCGCCGGCTGCTGCTGCCGGACCTGGCGGCCCGCCGGGGGGTACGTCGTACCCGCGGCTGGCACGCCAGCACCGGGGTGTGGCTGGTGGTCGGGCTGCTCTTCCTCTCCGCGACCGGGCTGACCTGGTCCCGGTACGCGGGCGCGAACTTCGGCGCGGGCCTGGACGCGCTCGACGCCCGCCGGCCGGTCCTCGCCACCGCCCTGGACGGCGCCGGCGCCCCGGCCGGCGGCGGCCACCACGACGCCGGCCCGGCGACCGCCCCGGAGCTGGACCCGGCCGCGTTCGACCAGGTCGTCCGGGTGGCCCGGGCGGCCGGGCTGGACGGGCCGGTCGAGGTGACCCCGGGGGCCGACGCGGCCTCGGCGTGGACGGTGACGCAGACCGACGAGTCGTGGCCGACCCGTCAGGACCGGGTCGCGGTCGACCCCGGAAAGGGGACGGTGGTGGCCCGCAGCGACTTCGCCGACTGGCCGCTGCTGGCCCAACTGAGCGACCTGGGCATCAGCGCGCACATGGGTCTGCTCTTCGGGCCGGTGAACCAGTTCCTGCTGGCCGCGCTGGCCGTCGGCCTGCTCGTGGTGATCTTCTGGGGTTACCGGATGTGGTGGCAGCGCCGGCCGACCCGGGCCGGTCGACGGGCGCCGGTGGGCGCTCCGCCGGTCGGTCGGGGCGCCTGGTGGGGGCTGCCGTCCTGGGTGATCGTGGTGGGTCTGCCGGCGGTCTTCCTGCTCGGCTGGGCGATGCCGCTGTTCGGCGTCACCCTGGTGGGTTTCCTCGTCGTCGACCTGGTCGTCGCCGCCTGGCGTCGCCGGTCGCCGGATCGCTCCCGCGCCGCGGGCGGCGTCTCCGCAGGTGGCCGCTGACGGGCGGAGGACGTGGACGCCGCCGCCGGGCGGGCGCCCGGCGGCGGTCCACGGTGGCCGACGCCGGGGCCGGGTGACGCCGGCCCCGGGGCGGTCATTCCGTGCTCTGCGGGCCGAGCAGGCGGATCTCCTCGATGTCCAGCGCCGCCTGGAGCTCCCGTAGCACGGTGTCGTCGATCTCGTTGCGGTTGCGCAGCCGGGTGACCTCCCGGCGTTTGCCGGCGAGCACCGCCAGCCGCAACCGGCGTTCGGTCTCCCGGTCCCGTGGGTCCGTCCGTCGCTCGTCCGGGGCCTCCAGGTCGTCGAGGTGCGCCTGGTACTCGGCGCGTACCCGCTCGACGACCTCCGGCGTCGCGCCGAGCTCCCGGGCCGCCGCCGGGATCGCCGCGAGGCCGGCGTGGGTGGCGCGCGACCGGGCGTGTCGGGCCTCCTCGGCCCGGGGCTGGTCGCCGACCAGGCCGGCCCACCGGACGACGAGCGGCAGCGTGGTGCCCTGGGCCAGCATGACCAGCACGATCACCAGCGCCGTGCAGAAGATGACCAGGTCGCGTTCCCGGACCGGCTCGCCGGCGTGGGTGGTCAGCGGCACGGCGAGGGCCGCGGCCAGGGACACCGCCCCCCGGAAGCCGGCCCACCCGGCGGCGGTGCGGACCCGCCCGCCCACCCGCAGCTCGCGCTGCGACTCCCGCCGGTCGACGGCCTGCAACAGGTACGTGGACAGGTGCACCCAGGCCATCCGGGTGGCGGTGACCACGCCGGCCACCACCAGCGCGATGACCAGCGCCTGCCCGAGCGACCGGCTGGCCTCGTCGCGCACGATGCGCGGGATCTGCATGCCGAGCAGCACGAAGAGGGAGCCGTTGATCAGAAAGGTGCTGAGGTCCCAGAAGGAGTAGACGAGCACCCGGGACGGGGCCCGGACGATCCGGGGCGCGGCGTACGACAGCAGCAGACCCGCCACGACCACGGCCAGCACGCCGCTGGCGTGCGCCGTCTCGGCGAGCAGGAACGCGGCGAACGGGGTCAGCACGCTGAGCGCGCCCTCCCGGAGCGGGTCGTCGAGGCGTCGCCGGATCAGGATCACCACGCCGCCGACCACCAGACCGGCGGCGACCCCGCCGAGGAATGACCCGGCGATCCACCCGACCAGCTCGACCGCCCCCGGCGGTCGAGCGCCCTGGAGCAGGCCGAGCGCGACCGCGAACAGGACCAGGGCGGTGCCGTCGTTGATCAGGCTCTCCGCGCGCAGGATGGTGAGGAACCGCCGGGGCATCCGCTTGGCCAGTCCGGCGACGGCGGCGGCGTCGGTGGGCGCGAGCACGGCGCCGAGCACCCAGGCCACGGCCGGGTCGACGCCGAACGCCTGCGCCGTCCAGGAGACGGTGACCATGGTGACCGCCACCAGTCCGACGGCGAGCAGCCCGATGGCCGGCAGGTTGCGCCGGATCTCCCGGAGGCTGGTGGTGAGGCTCTCCCGGTAGAGGATCGCGGGGAGGAACAGCAGCAGCACCACGTCCGGGTCGAGCACCACGTCCGACAGCGGCGGGGTGAGCGCCAGCAGGCTGCCCGTCCCGATGAGCAGCACCGGCGGCGCGACCCGGTACCGGCCCCCGATCGTGGTCCCGACCAGCACGGTGGCGCCGAGCACCGCGATCAGCACCAGAGTCTCCACGGGCCGCTCCTCGGCGGTCTCCCCGGCGGTGACCCGACGGCCCACCTCCCGGAATCCGACCCAACGTGTCCATGGTGGGGGTGGCGACGGCCGTCCGCCTGACGAACTGTTCCGGAAACAGCCGAAAAATAGATCTATAACTTGCGATGTTATCGCTAACACAGTAGCTTGCGGAGTGGGAGTGAAGGGCACACTCCACCGTCCCGTCAGGCCGACACGCAGACGCGGGCGAGCGCACCCGACGTCGGTCGGCGGGCAACCCGGGCAGCCCTGTTGGCGGCGTCCACGGCTCGGGTCCGGGTGGGTGACCCGCGCCGGACGAGAGAGCCGGCTAACACCAGCTCCGGTCGGCTGTGCCGGAGCTCGGAGGCCCACCCCGTCCTGTCCGAACGGCAAAGGAAGCTGCGTGATGGTGAGGTACAGAACACTTCTCGGGCCGGTCGCGGTCGCCGCGTCGCTCGTCGTGGCCATGGCCGGCGCGGCGCTCGACGGCGGCGCGGGCACGCCCGCCTCGGCGTCCGGGGTCGGGACCGCCGCCGCGACCGCCGGCTGCGGCAAGGCGCCCGGGCTGGCCAGTGGCACGCACACGATCCAGAGCAACGGCAAGAACCGCTCGTTCATCCTGCGGGTGCCGGACAACTACCAGAACGACCGCCCCTACCGGCTGGTCTTCGGCTTCCACTGGGTGGGCGCCACCGCCACCGACGTCGCCACCGGTCAGACCGTGGACCGCAACACCTGGGCCTACTACGGGCTTCAGCGGCTGGCCAACAACAGCGCCATCTTCGTCGCCCCACAGGGGATCA
The DNA here is from genome assembly GCF_027497255.1 of Micromonospora sp. WMMD882. Classification (NCBI taxonomy): domain Bacteria; kingdom Bacillati; phylum Actinomycetota; class Actinomycetes; order Micromonosporales; family Micromonosporaceae; genus Micromonospora; species Micromonospora sp. WMMD882. Next base: position 1,596,736 of record NZ_CP114903.1, on the reverse strand, counting down.
ACAACGGCTGGGGCAACTCCGGCGGCGAGGACGTCACCTTCGTCGACAACATGATCAGCCGGATCGACAACGCCCTCTGCGTCGACACCACGCAGCGCTTCGCCCTCGGCTTCAGCTACGGCGGCGCGATGACCTACGCGGTGGCGTGCGCCCGACCGACCGTCTTCCGGGCGGTCGCCGTCTACGGCGCCGGCGCGATCAGCGGATGCAGCGGCGGCACCCAGCCCATCGCGTACTTCGGCGCGCACGGCATCCGGGACAACGTCTTCCCGATCTCCACCGGACGGTCGCTGCGCGACCGGTTCGTCCAGAACAACGGCTGCGCCGCCCAGAACGCGCCGGAGCCGACGCAGGGCAGCCTGCGGCACGTCACCACCACCTACTCGGGCTGCCGCAGCGGCTACCCGGTGGTGTGGGCCGCGTTCGACGAGGGCCACATCGCCGCGCCGCAGGACGGGGCGCCCGGCGACAGCGGCACCCGGACCTGGCTGCCCGCCGAGACCTGGAACTTCTTCACCCAGTTCGGCGGCGCGCCGCCCACCACCACCCCACCGCCGGTCACCACCACCCCGCCGCCGCCGACCACCACCGCGCCCCCGCCGCCGACCACCACGCCGCCGCCGGGCGCCGGCGCCTGCACCGCCACCTACCGGACCACCAACACCTGGTCCGGCGGTTACCAGGGCGACGTCACCGTCACCGCCGGCGGCTCCGCGATCAACGGCTGGACGGTGCGGTGGACCCTCGCCAACGGCCAGACCGTCAGCCAGCTCTGGAACGGCAGCCACACCGTCAGCGGCTCGACGGTGACCGTCCGCAACGTGGAGTACAACGGCTCGCTGCCCGCCGGTGGCAACACCACCTTCGGCTTCCTCGGCACCGGCACCCCGTCCGCCCCGACCCTCACCTGCACCAGCCCGTGATCCTGACCGCGCTCCGCTGACCACCGGTCTCAGGCTGACCGGACGGCGAGCCCACGACCCCGCGCCGCCACGGCGCGACGGCGTCGTGGGCTCGCCGCCGTTTTCCGGCCCGGCCCGCCGGCGCGGCCGACTGTTTGCGTACGGGAATGTTGTCGGAACGGCGATCCGCAGTGGACCCGCGAATTCGCCCGACCGGCCGGGATTCGCATTACCGGCCCGAATCCGGCACTCGAACGGGTGGTTTGTCGCCACCGATCGGCCAACTCGCCCGGGTAGACCTGGCGGTATAGTCTCCGGTCGAATTATGGGCACCGCCGCAACTGGGGAGAGTCGATGGAAGAATCCGTGGACACGCGCCGCTACCACGTCGTGGTCAATGACGAGGAGCAGTACTCGATCTGGCCGGAGGAGGCGGACGTCCCGGCCGGCTGGCGGCCGGTGGGCGTGACCGGGGACCGGGCGACCTGCCTGGCGCACATCGAGGAGGTGTGGACCGACATGCGTCCGCGCAGCCTCCGCGAGTGGCTCGCCGCGCACGGCTGACCCCCGTCCACCGACCCCGTCGGCCGGGCGGGGTGTTGTCCGCCATTGTCCGGGAAAAATGCGGACACTATGCCGCATTGCGGCGGGCGACGGAGCCGCCCGGAAAAGCTGATTCCAGCCGTTGACAGACCTGGACCGCTCTCGTAGCTTGCTTGTCAGCAATTCCCCGCCGGCCATTTAGCAATACCGTCACCGGCGTCAGGAAACGGGTTCACCGTGGTCAGCCGCTTCCGGGTGTTTCTGTCCGGCCCACCGGACGTGAAGGAGTTCATCGTGCCGGCTACACCCGCCGAAACCGATGTCGACGGCCGGTACGGCACCGTCACCCTCCAACCGGGCATGCTCGTCGCGCACGAACGCCAGCCCGGCTCAGGGGTGGACATCCTCCAGGTGGCCGTGCGCTGGCCGGCGCCCCTGGACCCGGTCGCCATGCGGCTCGCCTGGCAGCGGGCCACCGAGCGGCACCAGGCGCTGCGTACCGCGTTCGTCTGGCCGGCCGGCGGTGGTGAGCCGACCCAGCAGGTCCGACCCCGGGTGGACCTGCCCGTGACGCACCACGACTGGTCCGGCCGACCGGCCGCCTCCCAGGCCGACCGGTTGGCGCGGCTCCTCGCCGACGACCGCGCCGCCGGGTTCGACTCCTCGGTCGCGCCGCTGGTCCGGGTCACCCTGCTCACCCACGGGCCGGACCGGCACACCCTCGCCGTCACCCTGCACCACGCCATCCTCGACGGCCGCTCGGTGCACCTGCTGCTCGACGAGGTCTGCGCCGAGCACGACGCGATCGTCGCCGGTCGCCGGTACGACCCGCCCGCCCGCCGGCCGTTCCGCGACTACGCGGTCTGGGCCGCCGCCCGCCCGTTGGACGAGGACCGCCGGTTCTGGCGCGCCCACCTGGCCGGCGTGCCGTTGCCGACCCCCCTGCCGTTGGTCCCGCTGCCGTCGACCGGCGGGCCGGACGAGCCGCCCCGGACGGTCGACTCGGTCCGCGAGGTGGGCCGCACCTTCACCACCGGGGTCACCGCGGCGGTGACCGCGGCGGCCCGCGCCGCAGGCGTGCCGGTGGGCACCCTGGTCACCGCCGCCTGGTCGGTGTTGCTGCACAGGTACTCCGGCGAGACCGACGTGGTCTTCGGCGGCACCCGCACCTGCCGGCACGGCACCGTGGACGGCGCCGACCGGATGCTCGGCCTGCTGATCAACACGGTGCCGGTACGCGTCCGGATCAACCCCGACCAGCCGGTACGCGACTGGCTGCGCGAGGTCCGTCGACGCCTCGACGAGCTGCGCCCCCACCAGCTCGCCCCGTTGGCCCGGATCCACCGCTGGGCCGGCGTGCCGGCCCGTACCCCGCTGTTCGACTCCCTGCTCATGTACGAGCACCGCGACCTGCAGACCGCGCTGAGCCGTTCGGTGCCCGGCTGGGGAGACCGGGTCGCCCGGGTGCGCCGGCACCCCGGCCCTCCGGTGACCGTCTGCGTCTTCGGCGAGCCGAGGATGACCGTCCTGCTCTACCACGACCGCCGCCGGCTGGACGACGCGGCGGCCGACGCGATGCTGCGTCAGTTCGAGGTCGTTCTCACCGGGCTCGCCGCCGGGCTGGACCGGCCGGTGGCCGCGCTGCCGCTGCTCGACGCCACCGACCGGGCCCTGCTCACCCGGTTCCGCGCCGGCGGCGACCCGGTGCCCGCCGGGACGTACCCGGCCGGGGTCACCGTGCCGGACCTGGTCACCGACGTCGCCCGCCGGCAACCCGACGCGGTCGCCGTGACCGGCCCCGACGGGGCCACCCTCAGCTACCGGGCCCTGGAGGAGCGTGCCAACCGGCTGGCCCGCCAGCTCGTCGCCGCCGGCGTCCGCCCGGACGAGCCGGTCGGGGTGGCCCTGCCCCGGTCGGTGGAGCTGGTGGTGACCCTCCTCGCCGTGCTCAAGGCCGGCGGCGGCTACCTGCCGCTGGACCCGGGGGACCCGCCGGCCCGGATCCGGCAACTGCTCGCCGTCGCCGGGGACCCGCCGGTGCTCGCCGCCGACGACCTGCCGGGCGCCCCCCGGCTGCTCCGGCTGGACCAGCTCGTGCGGGCCGCCGCCGAGCAGCCGGCGACCGCCCCGCCCGGCCGGGTCCACCCCGCCGGGTTGGCGTACGTCAGCTTCACCTCCGGCTCCACCGGCGTCCCCAAGGGGGTGGCCGTCGGTCACGGCGCGGTGGTCCGCCTCGTCCACGAGCCGGGCTACCTGCGGCTCGGCCCCACCGAGACGCTGCTCCAACTCGCCCCGGTCGCCTTCGACGCGGCCACCCTGGAGATCTGGGGGGCGCTGGCCACCGGCGCCCGCCTGGTGGTGGCCCCGCCCGGCACGCCCGACCTGGCCGAGCTGGCCCGGTTGCTGCGCCGGGAGCGGATCAGCGTCCTCTGGCTCACCGCCGGGCTGTTCCACCAGCTCGTCGAGTTCGACCCGGGCTGTCTGGCCGGGGTCGGGCAGCTCCTCGCCGGCGGGGACGTGCTCGCCGCGGAGGCGGTCCGCCGCGCGCTGCGGGCCCGGGGCGGGGCGCCGCTGGTCAACGGGTACGGCCCGACCGAGAACACCACGTTCACCTGCGTCCACCCGATGACCGACCCGCAGGCCGTGCCCGACCCGGTGCCGATCGGCCGGCCGGTGCCCCGGACCACGGTGTACGTCCTGGACGCGGCGGGTCGACCGGTGCCGGTCGGGGTGCCCGGCGAGTTGTACACCGGCGGCATCGGCCTGGCCCGCGGCTATCTCGGTCGGCCGGCGGCCACCGCGGCGGCGTTCCTGCCCGACCCCTTCGCCCCGCGTCCCGGCGCGCGCATGTACCGGACCGGCGACCGGGTCCGCTGGCGTCCCGACGGCGTCCTGGAATTCCTCGGCCGGATCGACGAGCAGGTGAAGATCCGGGGTTTCCGGGTCGAGCCGGGCGAGGTCGCCGCCGTGCTGCGGGACCATCCCGCGGTCGGGGACGCCGTGGTGGTGGTCGACGGGGCGGGGGAGCGGCGTCGACTGCTCGGCTACGTGACCCCGCGCCCCGGGGTCACCCCGCCGACGCCGTCGGAGCTGGCGGACCACGTCGCCGGGCGGCTCCCCGCCCACCTGCGCCCCGCCGTCCACCAGGTGTTGCCCGTGTTGCCGCTGACCCGCAACGGCAAGGTCGACCGGCGGGCCCTGCCGCTGCCGGGGCGCCCCGCCCGCCCGCCGGCCGCCGGCCCGTCCGACCCGGTGCAGCTCCGGCTGGCCGCCGTCTGGGCCGAGCTGCTCGGCGCCGTGCCCGCCAGCGTGGACGACGACTTCTTCGTGCTGGGCGGGAACTCGTTGCTGGCCACCCGGCTTACCTTCGCGGTCACCGACCGGTTCGGCGTCGAGATCCCGGTCCGCGCCGTCTACGACCATCCGACGCTCGCCGGTCTGGCCGCCGTCATCGGCGCCGGACCGACCGCCGGCAGCCGGGCCGCCAGCGCCGCCGGGGTGGTCCGCCGGGACCGCGCCGCCTACCGCTCCGGGCCGTCGCCGACAGCGCCAGCCGGCCCGCCGGCTGGTCCCGCGTCGGCTGGTCCCGCGTCGGATGGCGCGGCGTCGGGTGGTCCTGCCGGTCCCGCGCCGGACGTGTCCGCGTCGCCTGGGTCCGCGCCGGCCGCTTCGGTGTCGGCCGGTGGGGGCGCCGGGCACCTGGTCCGGCCGGAGGACGGGCCGTGGGCGCTGTGGCGTTGGATCGGCCTCCGGGCCGCCGGCTTTCCCGTCGGGACGTTGACCGCCCTCGGCGACCCGGATCTGGTCGCCGCCGCCGACGCGGCGCTCGTCGCCGAGGAGCGGCTCACCCGGGCCCGCCGGGAGCTGGCCGAACGGCTGCGTCAGGCCCGTACCGCCAGCCCGCCCGGCGAGCGGGCCCGATGGAACCGGGCCGTCCGGCAGGTCCGGCGGGACGCGCCGCCGGAGCCGCTGCCCGCCGACGCGGCGAGCGTCGACGGCGGGGCGCTGACGCGCGCCCACGCGGACCTGTGCGCCGCGTACGACGAGCGGGACGCCGCGCTCACCGGGTACCGCGACACGTACCAGACGGCCGCCCGACGGCGATCCGCCGCGTTGCGCGCCGCTGCCGCCGACCCGGCTTTCCGGGAGGCGGTGACCTGGCAGAACCGGCACGCCCTGCGCAGCGGCGTGGACGCGCTGCGCACCTCCACCGGGGGGTCCCGGCACCGTCAGCACGAGGCGCTGGTCGCCAGCTACCTGCAACGCTACTGCGCCAAGAACGACACCATCGGGTTCTTCGGGCCGGTGGGCTGGGCCCGGATCGCCGACCAGCCGACCCCGCTGGCCGTCCGGCACGGTCCGACGCCGCTGGCCGTCCGGACCGTCTACTTCGAGAGCTGGGCGGTGACCGAGGTGGCCGGGGCGCTCGCCGTCCGGGACCCTCGGCTGAGGCCGTGGCTGGTGCCCCGCCGGATGCCGTTCCTGGCCGTCGTCGACGACGAGCTGCGTCTGCCGTTGACGCCGCCGCTCCCGCTGAGCCCGCTGACCGCCCGGCTGCTGCGCGCCTGCGACGGCGTTCGACCGGCCGGGGCGATCGCCGCCGACCTGGTCGCCGACCCGGACAGCGACGTCGGTGACCCGGAGGAGGTCTACCGGCTGCTCGCCGAGCTGCGCGACGCCCGACGGATCACCTGGTCGCTGGAGGTGTCCAAGGAGGACCTGCGGCCGGAACGGGCGTTGCGCGCCCGGCTCGCCGCCGTCGACGACCCGGCCGTCCGGGGACCCGCCCTGGCTGTCCTCGACGACCTGGAGCGGGCCCGCGACGAGGTGGCCGCGGCGGCCGGCGACGCCGACCGGCTCGGCGACGCCCTCGCCGGGCTGGAGACCCGCTTCACCGCCCTCACCGGCACGTCGTCGACCCGGCGGGCCGGGCAGGTGTACGCCGGCCGGACCCTGGTCTACGAGGACTGCCGCTCCGCCGTCGAGGTCACCCTCACCCCCGACCTGGTCGCCACCTGCTGGCCGGCGTTGGGCCTGCTGCTGGAGAGCGCCCGCTGGTTCACCTCGGCCGGGGCGGCGCTGTTCCGGCGGGCCTGCGCGGAACGGTACCGCGACCTGGCGGCCCGGGTCGGCTCGGCGACCGTCTCCTTCGCCGACTACTGGCTGTGGGTCAACGACCTGCTCTTCGACCCGCCGGAGAACCTCGTCGCGCCGGTGGCACGCGGCCTGCAGGACCGGTGGGCGCGGATCCTGCCCGAGCCGGTCGACCACCGGATCACCGCCACCTCCGCCGAGCTGCGCGACACCGTACGGGCCGCGTTCGCCGCGCCCCGGCCCGGCTGGACCGGGGCCTACCAGCACAGCCCGGACGTGCTGCTCGCCGCCACCGACCCCGACGCGGTCGCCCGGGGCGACTACCACTGGGTGGTCGGCGAGGTGCATCCGGGCGTCAACACGCTCCGCTCCGCGCTCTTCGTCGCCCAGCACCCCGCGCCGGCGGAGCTGTCCGCCGCGATGACCGCCGACCTGCCGCAGGGCCGGCTCGTGCTGGCCGCAACCGGGGAGGAGGGCGGCGCGTCGTCCCGACTCACCGACCACCTGGTCACCGGCCGGGACCTGCGCCTGGTCTTCGGTCACGACAGTTGCGGCCTCGACCCGGCCACGTCCGTGCCGGTCGCGGACTGCGTGCTGGCTCCGGAGGCCGGGGTGCTGACCGTGTCCAGCCGGGACGGACGACACCGGCTGCCGCTGGCCGAGGCGCTCGGCGAGGCGCTGATGATGCACCTGGTGCAACGCTTCGACATCCGGCGACCCGCCGACCACCAGCCCCGGATCACCGTGGACCGGGTGGTCCTGGCCCGGGAGAGCTGGCGGTTCGCCGCCGCCGGCCTCGACGTCGCCGGACTGGCCGACGAGGACGAGCGGTTCCGTCGGGTCCGCCGCTGGCAGCGGGAACACCACCTGCCCCGGCACGTCTTCGTCAAGAGCCCGGCGGAGGAGAAGCCGTTCCACCTCGACCTCGCCAGCCTCGCCTCGGTCGACGTGTTCGCCCGCGCGGTACGCCGCGCCGTCGCCGCCGACCCGGCGGCCACCGTACGGCTCACCGAGATGCTGCCCACCCCGGAACAGGCGTGGCTCACCGACGCGCGGGGCCGACCCGGCACCGCCGAGCTGCGCCTCGTCGCCGTCGACACCCGTACCCCCGCACCGGCCGGCGTCGCGTCGACCGGCGCGGCGAACCCGGCCACCGACCGGCGGCCGGACCGTCCACACCGCAACCAGGCGGGAAGATGAACACCGAAACCTACGTTCTGCCGTCGTCGTTCACCCAACGTCGACTGTGGATGCTCGACCAGATGGACCCGGGCGCGGTGACGTACCACATCGCCTGGGCGGTCGAGCTGACCGGCCCACTCGACGTGACCGCCCTCGAGACCGCCCTCACCTGGCTGGTCGAGCGGCACGAGACCCTCCGTACCCACTTCACCGCCGTCGACGGTGAGCCCGCGCAGGTGGTCGTGCCGGCCGCGCCGACGCGGCTGCCGGTCGTCGACGCCGGGCCCGGCGACGCCTGGCGGGGCCTCGTCTCCGCCGCCGCGCGCGAGCCGTTCGACCTGGCCGCCGGCCCACTGACCCGGTTCGGCCTGATCCGGCGGCCCGCCGACGCCCACGTGCTCACCGTCGTCGTGCACCACGCGGTGGCCGACGGCTGGTCGTTCGGGGTGCTGTTCCGCGAGCTGGCCGCCGGGTACGCGGCGGCGGTCGCCGGAGCCACCCCCGACCTGCCCCCGCCACCGGTGCAGTACGCCGACTTCGCCGTCTGGCAGCGGGAACAGGACGAGCGGGGCGCGTTCGACGCCGACCTGGACTTCTGGCACGCCGAGCTGGCCGGCGCGCCGACCCTGCTGGACCTGCCCGCCGACCGGCCCCGCCCGGCCGAGCAGACCGACACCGGCGGCGAGGTCGGCTTCGTGGTGCCCGACGACCTCACGGCCCGGCTGCGGGCCGCCCGGGACGGCACCCTCTTCACCCGGCTGCTGGCCGGCTTCCAGATGCTGCTGCACCGGCTCACCGGCGCCGACGACCTGCTGGTGGCCGTGCCGGTGGCCGGGCGGACCCGCCCGGAGACCCGGGACGTGGTCGGTTTCTTCGCCAACACCCTCGCGCTGCGCGCCCGGTTCACCGACCGGACCGACGCCGCCGACGTCCTCGCCCGGGCCCGCGCCTCGGCCACCGCCGCGCAGGACCGCCAGGACGTCCCCTTCGACCGGATCGTGGACCGGCTCGCCCCGACCCGCAGCCTCGCCCACGCCCCGGTGGCGCAGGTGATGTTCGCCCTCGACGAGCCGCCGGCGGCGGTCACCGCCGCCGGGCTGCGGATCGACCCACGACTCTGGGAGAACGGCGCCGTCAAGTTCGACCTCACCCTGACCGTCGAGGACCGGCCGGACGGGCTGCGCGGCCGGATCACCTACCGCGCCGACCTGTACGACGAGCCCCGGATCCGCCGGCTCGCCGACCGGTACCTCACCCTGCTCGCCGCCGCCCTGGACCAACCAAACGTCCCGGTCGGTGAGCTGCCGCTGTTGGACGCCGTCGAGCGGGACCGGCTGCTGCGCGCCGGCGACGGCGTCGACCTGCCGCTGCCCGACGTGACCGGCGTCGGCGAGCTGCTCGACCGGTACCCGCCGGCCGACCCGGACGCCGTCGCGGTCGCCGGGCCGGACGGCACGCGTACCCACCGGGAGCTCGCCGACCGGGCGCGCCAGCTCACCGGTCTGCTCCGCGCCCACGGCGTCGGGCCGGACGTGCCGGTCGGGCTCTGCCTCGACCGTGGCGTCGACCTGGTCGCGGCGATCGTCGCCGTCTGGCGGGCCGGCGGCGGCTACCTGCCGCTGGACCCGACCCTGCCGGCCGGCCGGCTCGCCACCATGCTGGCCGACGCCGCCGTGCCGGTCCTGCTCACCGACGCCGCCGGGGCCGCGCGCGCCGCCGAGGCGGTCGCCGGGGCCGGGGTCGCGCCGGTCGTGCTCCGCCTCGACCAGCTCGACCCGGCCGACCCGCCGACCGAGCCGTCGCCGCCGGTCGGGCACCCGGACGCCCTGGCGTACCTGCTCTACACCTCCGGCTCCACCGGCACGCCCAAGGGTGTCGCGGTCACCCACCGGGCGGTGGTGAACCTGCTGCTCGACGGTCACCGGCTGCTCGGGCTCACCCCCGCCGACCGGGTCGCGGCGATCACCACGCCGGCGTTCGACATCTCCGTCGTCGAGCTGGCGCTGCCGCTGCTGGCCGGCGCGCGGATCGAGCTGCTGGACGCCGAGACGGCCCGGGACCCGGCCGCGTTGCGGGCCGCCTGCGTCGACCGGGGCGTCACCGTCCTCCAGGCCACCCCGGCGAGCTGGCGGATGCTGGCCGCCACGCCCGGCGGCGTGCCGGCCGGGATCCGGTCGCGGATCAGTGGCGGCGAGGCGCTGCCCCGGGACCTGGCCGACGCGCTGCGCGCCGACGGGGCCCGGCTGCTCAACGGGTACGGGCCGTCGGAGACCACGATCTACTCCTCGATCGGCCCGGTCGGCGCGGCCGGCCCGGTGGACCTGGGCCGTCCCGTCGCCAACACCCGGATCCACCTGCTCGACCCGGCCGGCCGGCCGGTGCCCGAGGACGTGGCCGGGGAGATCCACATCGGGGGCACCGGGGTGGCCCGCGGCTACCACGGCCGTCCCGGGCTGACCGCCGACCGGTTCCGCCCCGACCCGTTCGGCCCGCCCGGCAGTCGGCGGTACGCCACCGGCGACCTGGCCCGGCGGCTGCCCGACGGCCGGCTCGACTACCTCGGCCGGGCCGACCAGCAGGTCAAGGTGCGCGGTTTCCGGATCGAGCTGGGCGAGATCGAGGCCGCGCTGCGCGACCAGCCGGGCATCGCCGACGCCGCGGTCACCACCTGGGGCGCCGGCGTCGACGTGCGGCTCGCCGCGTACGCGGTCACCGACGCCGACCCGGCGCAGCTCTGGCCGGACGTCCGGGCCGCCCTGGCCCGCCGGCTGCCCGAGTACATGCTGCCGGCCACCCTGGTCCGGGTCGCCGCGCTGCCCCGTACCGCCGGCGGCAAGCTGGACCGGCGGGCCCTGCCCGAGCCGACCTGGCGGGAGACCACCGCCACCGGCCCGACCGCCCCGCGCGGCCCGGTCGAGGAGCAGCTCGCCGCGCTGTGGCGGGACGTGCTCGGCCGCCCCGACATCGGGGCGCACGACAACTTCTTCGCCCTCGGCGGGCACTCGCTGACCGCGACCCGGCTCATCGCCCGGATCCGCGCCACGTTCGGCGTCGACCTGCCGCTGCGTCGGCTCTTCGGCGCGCCGACCGTCGCCGGGCTCGCCGAGCTGCTCACCGTCGGGGCGGGACCCGGCCCGGACGGCGTCGAGCGGGTCGGCCCGGCCGACCGGATCGGTCCCGCCGCGCCGACCCCGCAGGACCTGCTCGCCAGCATCGACGACCTCTCCGACAGCGAGGTCGACGCCCTGCTGGACACCCTGATCGCCGAGGAGGGCGTATGACCGAGCGTCGGGAACGGGTGGTCGTCGTCGGCGCCGGACTGGCCGGCTCCCTGGCCGCCCTCTACCTGGCCCGCCGGGGCTACCAGGTGGACGTCCACGAACGCCGCCCCGACCCCCGGTCCGCGTTGACCAGCCCGGAGGGCCGGTCGATCAACCTGGGCCTGTCCGCCCGGGGCATGCGCGCCCTGGACGAGGTGGGGCTGCTCGCCGACGTGCTCAAGCGCAGCGTGCCGATGCGGGGCCGGGTGGTGCACGCCCCGGACGGCGACGTCCGCTTCCAGCCGTACGGGGTGCGGGAGCACGAGATCCTGCACTCGGTGCTCCGTGAGGAGCTGATCGCCCTGGTGGTGGACGCGGCCGAGGCCGAACCGGCGGTCCGGTTCCACTTCGGCAGCCGGCTGACGCGGCTGGACCGGGACACCGCGACCGTCGAGGTCGCCCCCACCGACGGTGGCCCGACCACCCGGGTCACCGCCGACCTGGTGGTCGGCGCGGACGGGGTGTTCTCCACCGTCCGTCAGCACATGCAGCACGGCCGCCGCGCCGACTACGCGCAGGAGTTCCTGCCCTGGGGCTACCGGGAGCTGACCATCCCGGTCGGCGTCGACGGCCGGCCCCGGGTCCGGTTGGAGGCGCTGCACGTCTGGCCCGGCCACGAGGCCCTGATGGTCGCCCACCCCAACCGGGACGGCTCGCTCACCTGCTCGCTGTTCACGGCTCACGAGGGGCCGGTCAGCTTCGCCGCCCTGGACTCCCCGGAGGCCGTCCGGGCCTTCTTCCGGCAGCGCTTCCCCGACGCCGAGGAGCTGATGCCCGACCTGGTCGAGGAGATGACCGCGCACCCGGTCGGGCATCTGGTCACCGTCCGCACCGCGCCGTGGCGGCACGCCGACCGGGTGGTGCTCGTCGGGGACGCGGCCCACGCGGTGTACCCGTTCTACGGGCAGGGCATGAACTCCGCGTTCGAGGACTGCCTGGTCCTCGACGGCTGCCTCGCCGCCCACCCGGACCGGGCGGCGGCGCTGGCCGCGTACGAGGCGGCCCGCAAGCCGCACACCGACGTGCTCGCCGAGCTGTCCACCGCGAACTTCGTGGACCTGCGCGACCGGGTGCACCGGTTCGGCTACACCGCCTCGGCCGCCGCCGACCGGGTGCTGTCCCGTCTGCTGCCCGACCGCTGGGCGTCGCTGTACGCGATGGTGTCGCACACCACCACCCCGTACGCCGACGCGTTGGCCCGGGCCCGCCGGCAGGACCGGATCCTGCGTACGGCCGGCGCCGGGCTCGCGGTGACCGCCGGGCTCGCCGTCGCCGCCGCCGTCCGGGCCGGCCGTCGCCGGTCGACAGGGCGGTGAGCGGGGTGCTGACCCATCCGCTGTTTCCCGCGCAGACCCTGTTCACCGAGGCCGACCTGCACGCCGAGCAACCGCATCCGCTGCTCGACGGCGCGGTCGGGCAACTGCGGTCGGTGGTCGACTGGGCCCGCGAGTACCTCTGCGCGCCCCACCCGGAGCTGGGCCGCAAGGGCCCGGTCTGCCCGTACGCGCAGGGGTCGCTCGACCGCGACATCTTCTACCTGGCGGTGCAGCGGGGCGTCGACATCGACCCGGCCGAGCTGGACGGGGCGTTGGCCGTGCACCGGGACTGGTTCCGTCGGCTGGAGCCGCACGACGGCCCCGCCGCCCAGTTCAAGACGATCCTGCTGACCCTGCCCGACCTGCCCGCCGAGGTGGCCCGGGACGTCGTGGACCGCACCCAGCAGCGCCTCAAGCCCGCCTACACCGAGCAGGGGCTGATGCTCGGCGAGTTCCACGACGGCCCGCCGGCCAAGGGCGGCCTGTGGAACCAGACGTTCCGGCCGTTGCGCAGCCCGGTGCCGATGCTGGTGGTCCGGCACATGGTCGCCAGTGACCTGCCGTTCCTGGCCGACGATCCGGTGACCCTCGCCGGCTATCTGCGGCACTTCGCGCACAGCGGTCCGGCCGCGCTGCGCCGGCAGGTCGCCGTGGCGGCCCGCCGGCACGGCCTGGACCTGCCGGAAGCCGCCGTCGACGTGCCGACCCCGCGCCAGCCCGTCAACCAGGGGGACCGATGACCACCTCGGAAGCGGCGCAGGACAGGCGGGCGCTGCTGGCCCGGCTGCTCGCCGAGCGGGCCCGCGCCCCGCGCCGTCGCCCGGCCTCCTTCGGCCAGCAGCGGCTCTGGTTCCTGGACCGGTTCACCGACGGTGGCGCGGTCTACAACATCCCGGTGGCGTTCCAGGTGCGCGGACCGCTGGACGTGACCGCGCTGCGGACCGCCCTGCGGGCGGTGGTGGCCCGGCACGAGACGCTGCGTACCACCTTCGCCGAGTCCGGTGGGGAGCCGACGCAGGTGGTCCACCCGCCCGGCGAGCCGGACCTGGTCGAGGTGGACCTGACCGGCCGGTCGGCGGCCGACCGGGCCGCCGAGGCGACCCGCCTGGTCCAGGAGTTGGCCGCCCGGCCGTTCGACCTGGCCACCGGGCCGCTGCTGCGGACCCTGGTGGTCCGGACCGGCCCCGACCGGCACCACCTGGCGTTCTGCCTGCACCACATCGTCTCCGACGCCTGGTCGATCGGGGTGCTCTTCGACGAGCTGGCGGCCGGGTACGCGGCGGCGCGGGCCGGCGAGCCGGCGCGGCTGCCCGACCTGCCCACCCAGTACGCCGACTTCGCCGTCTGGCAGCGCGACCGGCTGGCCGGCGACGCCCTGCGCGGGCAGCTCGACCACTGGCGCGAGCACCTGCGCGGGGCCCCGACCCGCCTCACCCTGCCCACCGACCGGCCCCGCCCGACCAACCGCGCGTACCGGGGCGCGGCGCACTACCTCACCCTGCCGGCCGACGTCACCGGCCGGCTGGAGGAGGTCGCCCGGACGGCCGGGGCGACGCTGTTCATGATTCTGCTGGCCGGCTTCCAGGCGGTGCTGTCCCGGCACAGCGGGCAGGACGACATCGTGGTGGGCACCCCGGTCGCCGGCCGCGGCCACCCCGACCTGGAGGGGCTGATCGGGTTCTTCGTGAACACCCTGCCGCTGCGGGTCTCCACCGCCGGGTCACCGTCGCTGCGGGAACTCGTCGGTCGGGTCCGCGAGGCCACCCTGGCCGGGCTCGGCAACGCCGACGTGCCGTTCGAGAAGCTGGTCGAGGAGCTGCGACCGGACCGCAGCCTGGCCCACGCGCCGGTGTTCCAGGCGCAGTTCATCCTCCAGAACGCCCCGTACCAGGGGTTCCGGCTGGCCGGTTGCGCCGCCACCGCGCTGGAGGTGGACAGCGGCAGCGCCAAGTTCGACCTGACCCTGGTCGGCGAGCGGCTCGCCGACGGCGTCCTGCGGCTGGCCTTCGAGTACGACACCGACCTGTTCGACGCCACCACCGTGGACCGGTTCGGCCGGCATCTGGCCACCCTGCTGACCGTGGCCGCCGCCGACCCGGACCGGCCGCTGTCCCGGATTCCGCTGCTCACCGGCGACGAACGCCACCGGGTGCTGGTCGAGTGGAACGACACCGCCCGCCCGGTCCCGCCGGTGGCCACCGTGCGGGAGCTGATCCCCGCCCCTCCGGCCGGGACCGGGCCCCTGGTCACCGGCCCGGACGGGCAGCTCGACCTCGCCGGGCTGCGCCGCCGGGCCGACCGGATCGCCGCCCGGCTGACCGCCGCCGGGGTCACCCCGGACACCCCGGTCGGCGTCTGCCTGGACCGGGGGGTGGAGCTGGTCGCGGCGGTGCTGGGAGTGTGGGCCGCCGCCGCCGGCTACCTGCCGCTGGACCCGGCCCTGCCGGGTGAGCGGCTACGGTTCATGCTCGCCGACTCCGGCGCGTCCGTGCTGTTGACCCGTCGCGCGACGTACGACCGGCTCGGCGGGGCCCTCGACGGCACGGACACCGTCCTGTTCCTCGACGACCTCGACGAACCCGGCGCGGGCGTGGTCGGCGATGCGGAGGCGCCGTCGCCGTCGGTCGCCCCGCACCCGGAGGGCCTGGCCTACCTGATCTACACCTCGGGCTCGACCGGGCGGCCCAAGGGGGTGGCCGTGCCGCACCGCGCGGTGGTCAACCTGGTCGCCGCGCTCGCCGCCGACCTGGACCTCACCCCGGACGACCGGTTCGCCGCGATCACCACGCTGTCGTTCGACATCTCGGTGCTGGAACTGCTGGCCCCGCTGGTCCGGCAGGCCGCGTTGCTGGTCGTCGGCGCGGACGAGGTCGCCGACGGGCCGGCGCTGCGTCGCCGGCTGGCCGGCGAGGGCGTCACCGTCCTGCAGGCCACCCCGGCGACCTGGCGGATGCTGCTGGCCGCCGGCGGCGTGCCGCCCTCGGTGCGGCTGCGGATCTCCGGCGGCGAGGCGTTGCCCCGGGACCTGGCCGACGCGCTGCTCACCGACGGCGCGGCCGTCTGGAACTGCTACGGCCCCACCGAGACCACCGTCTACTCCACGGCGACGCCCGTGCCGCCCGCCCCGGCCCCCGTCGACCTCGGCGGGCCGATCGCCAACACCCGGGTCCACCTGCTCGACGAGGCGTTCCAGCCGGTGCCGGTCGGCGTGGTCGGCGAGCTGTACCTGGGCGGGACGGGCGTGGCCCGCGGCTACCACGGTCGGCCGGCGCTGACCGCCGGGCGGTTCCTGCCCGACCCGTTCTCCGGCCAGCCCGGCGGTCGGCTCTACCGCACCGGCGACCTGGCCCGGCAGCGGCCCGACGGCCGGCTGGAGTACCTGGGCCGGGTCGACCACCAGGTCAAGGTGCGCGGTTTCCGGATCGAGCCGGGGGAGATCGAGGCGGCGTTGCGCGAGCAGCCGGCCGTCGCCGACGCGGTCGTCACCACCTGGACCGGCGCGGACGGCGACACCCGGCTCGTCGGGTACGTGGTGCCGGCCGCCGGGGTCGACCCGGCCACCGTGCCCGAACGGGTCCGGCCCGCCCTGGTCGACCGGCTCCCCGGGTACATGGTCCCGGCGACGGTGACGCCGCTGGCCGCGTTCCCGCTCAACGGCAACGGCAAGGTCGACCGGTCGGCCCTGCCCGCGCCCACCTGGGGTGACCCCCGGGTCGACCGGGTCGCCCCCCGTGACCCGGTCGAGCGGCTGATCGCCGACGTCTGGGCGGAGGTGCTGGACGCCGGGCCGGTCGGCGCGCACGACGACTTCTTCCGGCTCGGCGGGCACTCGCTGCTCGGCACCCGGGCGGTGAGCCGGCTCGGCGCGGCCCTGGAGATGGACGTGCCGGTGCGGCTGCTGTTTCAACATCCGACGGTCGCCACGTTGGCCGCCGCGTTACGCGCCGCCGAGCCCGCTGCCGGCCACGTCGACGCGGTGGCCGCGCTGCGGCAGGAGGTCGCCGGGCTCTCCGAGGACGAGCTGCGCGCGCTGCTGCTGGACGGTGGGTCGTGAGCGTCACCGAACGGGAACGTCTGATCCGGGAGCTCATGGCCCGGCGTGGCCTGAGCGCGGGCGTCCGACCCGGCATTCCCCGGCGGACCCCCGGGGCCCGGGTGCCGCTGTCGCCGATGCAGGAGGGGATGTGGTTCCTGGACCGGCTCGACCCGGGCAGCCCCCTCTACGTGATGACCCAGGCGCTCCGGCTGGGCGGGACGGTGGACCCGGACGCCCTGCAGGCCGCCGTCGACGACCTGGTCGCCACGCACGAGGCCCTGCGGACCCGGTTCGTCGAGCGGGACGGCCAGGTCGAGCAGGAGGTGCTCGCCGCGCCCGCGGTCCGGTGCCGGATCGTGCGGGACGACCTGACCGGCGTGCCGGCCCACGGGCGGGACGCCGCGGTGGCCGCCCTGGTCCGCCAGGAGAGCGAGACCGGCTTCGACCTCGGCCGCGCGCCGCTGCTGCGGGTCCGGTTGGGTCGGCTCGGCCCGACCGACCACCTGCTGGTGGTCGGCGCGCACCACATCGTCGCCGACGAACGCTCCCTCGACCTGGTGCTGACCGCGCTGCTCGACGGCCACCACCGGCGGCGCGCCGGGGTGGCGGCGTCGCCGCCGACGCCGGTCACCCAGTTCCCCGACCATGTGGTCTGGCAACACGACCGGCTGGCCGCCGGGGGCGCCGACCGGGCCCGCGCGTTCTGGGCGGACCGGCTGGCCGACTTCTCCGGGCTGCTCGACCTGCCCACCGACCGGCCCCGTCCGGCCACCCCGACCTACGCCGGCCGCACCCACGGCTTCACCGTCGACGCCGGCCTCACCGCGGCGCTCGACGCGCGGGGCCGGCAGGCCGGCGTCACCCGGTTCCAGCTTCTGCTGGCGGCGCTGACGGCGCTGCTGGCCCGGCTCGCCGACACCGACGACGTCTGTGTCGGCTCCCCGGTGTCATTGCGCGCCGACGCCGCCCAGCAGGAGATCGTCGGCCTGCTCGTGAACAGCCTGCCGTTGCGGACCGACCTGTCCGGCGACCCGACCATGGCCGAGGCGCTGGCCCGCACCCGGGACACCGTGGTGGCGTCGATGGCGCACGCGGAGCTGCCCTTCGAGCGGATCGTGGAGCTCACCAGGGTCCCCCGTGACCTGGGCCGCAACCCGCTGTTCCAGGTGATGCTGGTGCTGAACCAGGCCGACGTCACCGGGTCCCGCGCCGGCCTGGACGTCCGGGCCGTCCCGACGACCCGGGAGACCGCCCGGCTGGACCTCACCGTCGCCCTGGCCACCGGGCCCGACGGCCTGACCGGGGTGGTCGACTACCGCACCGACCTGTTCGACGAGGAGACCGTGGCCCGGTTCGTGGACCGGTTCCGGACGGTCCTGCGGGCCGTGGCCACCGAGCCGGACCGCCGGCTGTCCACCCTCGACCTGGCCGGCCCCGCCGAGCGGCGTGACCTGGCCCGCTGGAACGCCACCGGGCGCGGGTACCCGGGTGGGGTCGGTCTGCACGAGCTGGTCGCCGCGCGTGCCGCGACCGACCCGGACGCGCCCGCGCTGGTCGACGCCAGCCCGGACGCCCCCGCCGGGCCGCCGGTGAGCTACGGCCGGCTCGACGCGGACGCCGCCCGGCTGGCCCGGCGGCTGCGTCAGCTCGGGGTCCGTCCCGACCAGCCGGTCGGCCTCGCCCTGGCCGCCGGTCGCGCCGCCGTCACCGGCGTCCTGGCGATCCTCAAGGCCGGGGGCGGCTACCTGCCGCTGGACCCGGCCCACCCGCCGGCCCGGCTGCGGGCCCTGCTGCGTTCGGCCGGGGTCACCGTCTGCCTCGCCCCCGCCGAGCTGTCGGCCGCCCTGGCCGGCCCCTCCGACGGACCGGACGACCCGCCGTACGACGGCGCCCTGCTGACCGTCGACGGGCACGGCCAACCGGTAGCCGTCGACGGGCCCGGCCGGCCGGTAGCCGCCGTCGGTGGGCCGGGGCCGGTCCACCCCGACCAGCTCGCCTACGTCATCCACACCTCCGGCTCGACCGGCACCCCCAAGGGCGTGGCGGTCAGCCACCGCACCGCCGTCAACCTGGCCCTGGCCTTCGCCGACCTGCACGGCATCGGCCCCGGGGACCGGCTGCTCATGCTGCCGCCGCTCAGCTTCGACGCCTCCGTCGGCGACCTGTTCCCGGCCCTGGTCAGCGGGGCGACCGTGGTGACGCACCGGCAACCGGCGGCGATCACCGGCCCCGCGCTGGCCGAGCTGTGCCGGACCCACCGGCTCACCCTGGTCGACACCGCCGCGCCGCTGTGGGCCCGCTGGGTCGACGACCTGACCGCCGCCGGGACGGTCGACCCCGGCCCGCTGCGGGCCGTGCTGGTCGGCGGCGAAGCCGTCGACGTGGCCACCGTGCGCCGCTGGGCGGGACTTACCGGCGGCCGGGTCACCCTGCACAACCACTACGGGCCCACCGAGGCGACCGTCTGCGCCACCACGTACGCCACGGTGGACGCCGCCGAGCTGCCCGGCCTGCTCCGGCTGCCGATCGGCCGCCCGGTGCCCAACGTGCGGACGCACCTGCTCGACGCCGGGCTGCGGCCGGTGCCGATCGGGCTGCCCGGCGAGGTGTACGTCGGTGGCGTCGCCCCGGCCCGCGGCTACCTCGGCGAGCCCGCCGCGACCGCGGCCCGGTTCGTGCCGGACCCGTTCGGGCCGCCCGGCGGTCGGCTCTACCGCACCGGCGACCTGGCCCGGCACCGCGCCGACGGGACCCTGGAGTTCCTCGGCCGCACCGACCGGCAGGTCAAGATCCGGGGGCACCGGATCGAGATCGGCGAGGTCGAGGTGGCCTGCGCGACGCTGCCCGGGGTGCGCCGGGCCGCGGTGGTGGTCGACCCGGTCGGGCCGCGCCTGGTGGCGTACCTGGTCGGCGACGACGACACGCCGGACGGGCCGGCCGCCCGGGCCGCGCTGCGCCGCCGGCTGCCCGAGCATCTCGTCCCGTCGTCGTTCGTGCGGGTGCCCGAGCTGCCCACCAACCGGCACGGCAAGCTCGACCTGGCCGCCCTGCCCGCTCCGCAGGACGCCGACCGGCCGGCCCACGAGCCGCCGGCCACCCCCACCGAGCGGACCCTGGCCGGCATCTGGGCCGACCTGCTCGACGTCGGCCCGGTCGGCCGCCGGGACAACTTCTTCGACCTGGGCGGGCACTCGCTGCTGGCGGCCACCGTGGTCGGCCGGATCCGGGCCGCCCTCGGCGTGGACCTGCCGCTGCGGGCGCTGTTCGGGGCCACCGACCTGACCGGCCTGGCGGCGATCGTCGACGGCGACGGACCGGACCCCACGGACCAGGCCGACCTGCTGCGCGCCGAGGCCCGCCGCGCCGACGACCTGGTGGTGCCCGGCGGCGGGCCGCCCGCCCCGCCGCGCACGGCGCTGTTCACCGGGGCCACCGGCTTCCTCGGCGCGTACCTGCTCGCCGACTGGCTGACCCACACCCCGGCCACCGTGTGCTGCCTGGTCCGCGCGGACACCCCGGCCGCCGCCGTCGACCGGGTCCGCGCCAACCTGGTCCGGTACGGGCAGTGGCGTCCCGAGTGGGCCGACCGGCTCGTCGGCGTCCCCGGCGACCTCGGCGCGCCCCGGCTCGGGCTGACCGAAGCGGCCTTCACCGAGCTGGGGGCCCGGGTCGACGCGATCGTGCACAACGGCGGACTGGTCGACTTCGTACGGCCGTACCGGGCGCTGCGGCCGGCCAACGTGGACGGCACCCTCGCGGTGCTGCGACTGGCCACCGTGGCGCGGCCCAGCGCGGTGCACTTCGTCTCCACCCTCGGCGTGTTCGTCACCCCGGCGCGCACCGGCGCCCTGGTCCGCGAGGGCGACGTCCCGGACGACTGCGCCGGCCTGCACGACGGCTACAACGCCAGCAAGTGGGTCGCCGACGCGCTGGTCCGCGCCGCCCGGGACCGGGGTCTGCCGGTCAGCGTGCACCGGCCGGCCCGGATCACCGGGGACGCCCGCACCGGCGTCGGCAACCCGGACGACTTCTTCAGCCGGTTCCTCGTCACCTGCGTGCAGCTCGGGGCGGTGCCGGACCTCGACGACCCGGCCGACCTCGCCCCGGTGGACCACGTGGGCGCCGGCATCGGGCACCTCACCCGGGCCGGATCCACCGGCGACCACCACTACTACAACAACCGCACCATCGGCTACCCGGCGCTGGCCGAGGCGCTGACCAGCTTCGGCTACCCGGTGGAGCTGACGACGTACCCGCGCTGGCGGGCCGCGCTGCTGGCCCGGCCGGACGCCGCCCTGGCCGGGTTCACCCCGCTGTTCGGCGCGGCGACCCCGGTCCGCGTGCAGCCCGACTTCGACTGCTCCGGCACCGAGTCGACGCTCGCCGCCGCCGGCATCGTCTGTCCGCCCGCCGACGAGAAGCTGCTGCACACCTACCTGGCGGGGTTCGTGACCGCCGGTCTGCTCGATCCGCCGCCCGGGAGGGCCCATGGTTGACCGTCCGGTGCCCGCCGCCCGCTGGATCGCCATCTGGTTGGCGCAGCTCGTCTCGCTGATCGGGTCGAGCCTCACCGGGTTCGTCCTCGGGGTCTGGGTCTACCAGCGGACCGGCTCGGTCACCCAGTTCTCGATGATCTTCCTCGCCGCGACGCTCCCGGCGGTGCTGGTCGCCCCGTTCGCCGGGGCGCTCGCCGACCGCCGGGACCGCCGCCGGCTCATGCTGGCCAGCGACACCCTCGCCGCCGTGGGCACCGCCGCGCTGGCCGCCCTGGTCGCCGCCGACGCGCTCGCCGTGTGGCACATCTACCTGGCCACCGCGCTCAGCGCCGCCGCGTCCACCGTGCACCAGGTCGCCTACCAGGCGATGACCCCGGCGCTGGTCGGCAAGCGGCACCTCGGCCGGTTCAACGGGCTGATGCAGGTCTCCCGGGCGGTGCAGATCGCCGCGCCGCTGGTGGCCGGGGTGCTGGTGGTGACCATCGGCATCGGTGGCGTGATGGCCGTCGACCTGGTCACCTTCGTGGTCGCCGCCGGCACGCTGCTGCTGGTCCGGCTGCCCGCCGGGGTGACCCGACCGGCCGGGTCGGGCCCCGCCGAACCGGTGCTGCGCGGGGCCGCCGACGGCTGGCGGCACCTGCGGGAACGCCCCGGCCTGCTCCAGCTCATGGTGGTCTTCGGCGGGTACAACTTCCTGTTCGGCATCGCCGGGGTCCTGGTCCAGCCGCTGATCCTCTCGTTCGCCACGGCGGACACCCTCGGGGTGCTGATGTTCGCCGGCGGCGCGGGCCTGTTCGCCGGCAGCCTGGTGATGGGCGCCTGGGGCGGGCCGCCCCGGCGGATCGCCGCCGTCTGCGGCGGGCTCGCCGCCGGGGGAGCGGCCCTGGTGCTGCACGCCGCAGCCCCGTCCGCCTGGCTGATCGGGGTGGTCGCCCCGCTGTTCCTGTTCACCCTGCCGATCGTGAACAGCTCCACCATGACGCTCATCCAGACCAAGACCGAGCCGTCCGTGCTGGGCCGGGTGCTCGCCACCGCCCGGGTGGTCGGCGACGCCAGCGTGCCCCTGGCGTACGTGCTGGCCGGGCCGCTTGCCGACGGGATCTTCGAGCCGCTGCTGCGCCCCGACGGTCCGCTCGCCGACTCGGTCGGCGCGGTGATCGGCACCGGGGAGGGCCGGGGCATCGCCCTGGTGTTCGCGGTCACCGGGACGCTGATGGTGCTGCTCGCGGCCACCGCGTGGGCGCGTCCGGTGCTGCGCGGCGTCGACGACCTGCCCGACGCGATCCCCGCCGCGCCCGCCGCGCCCGCGCCCGACCCGCAGCCGTCCGACGTGGACGGCGCCGTGCCCACCAACCGCTGACCCCGTACGAAGGAGCCACTGTCATGCCGGTGCCGTTGAGCCCGGACGAGGCGAAAGCCTTCCTCGACTCCGACGCGGCCCCCGCCGCGTACCTGGACCTGCTCGACGCGGTCTCCTTCCGGGCCGTCGGCGCCGCCCTGCGGCTGGGCGTGTTCGAGGCGCTGGCCGACGGCCCGCTGCCGGTCGACCAGCTCGCCGCCCGTACCGGCGGCGACCCGCTGGGGCTGCGGATCCTGCTCGACGCGCTGGTCGGGTTCGGCTATCTGACCAGCGCCGACGGGGCCTGGGCCAACAGCGCCAACACGTCCCGCTGGTTGCTGCGGGCCGTCCCGGACAGTTTCGCCCCGGCGCTGTCCTTCTGGTCCGCGCTGCTCACCCACTGGTGGCAGGACCTGGAGGCGTCGATCCGCGCCGGTGGCCCCACCGGCGACTTCTACGCCTGGCTGGAGCAGCGGCCGGACGTCCTCGCCGACTTCCAGACCATGCTCCGCCGGCTCGCCGCCGTGCTCGGCGAGGAGATCGTCGAGCTGCTGCCGGTGCCCGCGGGGGCCCGCAGCCTGCTCGACGTCGGCGGCGGGCACGCCGGCTACCCGGTCGCGTTCCTCACCGCCCATCCCCAGCTCCGGGCCACCGTCGTGGACCTGGCGGGGGCCCTGGCCCAGGGCGCGGAGACCGTCGCCGCCGCCGGGCTCACCGACCGGGTGGAGCTGCGCGCCGGCGACCTCTTCACCGCCGACCTCGGCGCCGGCCACGACCTGGTGCTGCTGTTCAACATCGTGCACGGCTACCAGCGCGAGCAGACGTTGACCCTGCTGCGCCGGGCCGCCGCCGCGCTGCGTCCCGGCGGTCGGGTCGCCCTGCTGGAGCCGCTCGCCGAGGCGCCCGACCGGCCGGCCGGGCCGGGGGAGGCGTTCGTCCGGATGTTCAGCCTGAACCTGTTCCACACCCAGGGCGGTCGCGCGTACGGCTACCACGAGCTGGTCGACCTGCTGCGCCTGGCCGGCTTCACCGACGTACGTCAGCGACTGCTCACCCGTTCGGACACTGACCATCTGGTGACCGCGGTGCTGGCCGGCTGATGCCCGAGGCGCATCTGGTCGAGCTCGACGGCGGCTGGGGTCTGTGGCGGTGGTTCGTCGTCCGGGCCGCCGGTTTCCCTGTCGACCTGCTCGCCCCGCTGGCCGACCCCGAGCTGGCCGCCCTCGCCGACGCGGTCCACGCCGGCGGCCCCGGCGCCGGCCCTGAAGGCGGCGGCGTTGATCCCGACGGCGCGGAACGGCTCGCGCGGTACCTGGCGCGGTTCCGGGTGGCCGAACGGACCCTGGCCCGGGCCCTGCGCGACGCCGCCGCCGACCCCCGGATCCGGGAGGCCGTCGCCTGGCAGAACCCGACCGCGCTGACCACCGGCTTCGACACCCTGTTGCGCCGCGACCCGGAGACCGTGGCCCGCACCGGCCGACACCGCAAGACCGAGGCGCTGGTCACCAGCTACCTGCACCGGTACTGCGCGAAGAACGACACGATCGGCTTCTTCGGCCCGCTGCGCTGGGCCCGGATCGACCCGGCACAGACCGAGCCGATCCGGACCGTCCACGACGGCACGCCCGGTGAACGCGTCCTCCACCTGGAAGGGTGGGCGCTGGCGGCGCTCGGCCGGGCGCTCGCCCCGCCGCTGCGGCCGTGGCTGACGCCCCGGCTGCTGCCCCTGCTCGACGTGGACGGCGACACCCTGCGGGCCCCGTCGGCCGAGCCGACACCGCTGGAGCCGACGCAGGCGGCCGTGCTGCGGGCGTTGCGCCCGGACCGCACCGCCCGGCAGGTCGTCGCGGCGGTCCGCGCCGACCCGGCCGCCCCGACCACCGACCCGGCGCGGATCCACGCCGCCCTGGCCCGGCTGCACGCCGACGGGCGGATCGCGTGGACCCTGGAGGCCCCCGCGGACGACCTGCGCGCCGCCGACACGATGCGGACCGTGGTGGACCGGGTCGACGATCCCGCCGTACGCGGACCGGCGCTGGCCGCCTTCGACCGGCTCGCCGCGGCGACGGACACCGTGCTGGCCGCCCGGGGCGACGCGACGAAGGTCCGTGACGCCCTGGCCACGTTGGGCGCGACCTTCACGGAGCTGACCGGCGCGGCTCCGCAGCGGGCGGCGGGGCAGCTCTACGCCGGCCGTACCCTGGTCTTCGAGGAGTGCCGGCGGCCGGACACGCTGCGCATCGGCCCGGCGGCGCTGGACGCGCTGCGGGCCCCGCTGGCCCTGCTGCTGGACAGCGCCCGCTGGTACACCGCCGCCGGGGCGGCCCTCTACCGGCGGGCGTTGCGCGGGGTCTTCGACCAGCTCGCCGCCGGCCGCCCGACCGGGCCGGTGCCGCTGGCCGAGCTGTGGCTGGCCGCCCGGGGCCTGCTGATCGACGACCCGGGGCCGGTGGTCCGTCCGCTCACCCGGGCGCTGCGCCTGCGCTGGGAACGTCTCCTCGCGCTGCCCGGGGAGAGCCGGCGGGTGTGGCGCGGCGCGGCCGACCTGCGCGACGGCGTCGCCGCGGTGTTCCCGGCCGGCCCGCCCGGCTGGGCCAGCGCGGTCCAGCACAGCCCCGACCTGATGATCGCCGCGCCGGACCTGACGGCCGTCGCCGCCGGGGACGTCGACTGGGTGCTCGGTGAGCTGCACCCCGGCTACCACACCATGCGGTACGCGAGTTGGGTCGACTGCCACCCGGCGCCCGACGAGCTGGCCCGGGCGATGACGGCCGACCTGCCCGACGGGGTGGTCCGGCTCGCCGCCACCGACGGGCAGGGCGGCAGCGCCACCAGGTTCTCCCCCCGGCTGCTCGGCCCGGCCGACCGGCGGCTGGTGGTCGCGCCGGACACCTGCGGCCACGACCCCGACCGGGATCTGGTCCTGGGCGGCTGCGACGTGCTCGACCGGGATGGCCGGCTGGTCGTCCGGCAGCGCCGTGACGGGACCTGCCACGACCTGCTGGAGGTGCTGGCCGACCTGGTCGCGGCGAACCTGATGCCGCACTTCCGGCTGCTCTCCCCGGCGCCGCACCGCCCCCGGGTGACCATCGACCGGCTGGTGGTCAGCCGGGAGTCGTGGACCTTCCCCGCCGCCGGCCTGGACTTCGCCGGCGACCCGGACGAGGCCGGTCGGTTCCTGCGGATCCGGGCCTGGCTGCGCCGTCACGGGCTGCCCCGGCACGTCTTCGTCCGCGCCGACGGGGAACGGAAACCGGTGCACGTCGACCTGGACAGTCTGGCGTCGGCGGAGGTGCTGTGCCGCGCGGTCCGCCGGGCGACGCGGGTGGCCGGGCCGGACGCCCGGCTGACCGTCACCGAGATGCTGCCCGGCCCGGACCAGCTCTGGCTCACCGACCGGGCGGGTCGCCGGCACAGCGCCGAGTTGCGCTTCGTCGCCGCCCCGACGGGTCGCCCCGACTGACTCAGGGCTTACGGGCGACGGCCCCGTACTGCGGCACCGACGGGGCGTCCGGGTTGGTCGGCCGCCACCGCGAACAGGACACCAGTCCCGGCTCGACCAGCTCCAGCCCGGTGAGGAACCCGGCGATCTCCGCCCCCGTGCGGGCCCGGATCGGCGGGGCGGCGTGCGCGTTCCAGAACTCCATCGCCGCCATGTTCGCCTCGCCGTCCAGCTCCAGGGTGGGATGGGTGACGGCCAGGTAGCTGCCCGACGGCGCCGCGTCCATCAGCCGGCGCACTATCGCGTACGCCTCGTCGGTGTCCAGCACGAAGTTGAGGATGCCGAGCATCATGACCGCGACGGGCCGGTCGAGGTCGAGGGTCTCGGCGGCGGCGGCCAGGATCGTCTCCGGCTGGTGCACGTCCGCCTCGACGTAGCGGGTCACGCCCTCGGGCCGGCTGGTCAGCAGCGCCCGGGCGTGCACCAGCACCATGGGGTCGTTGTCGACGTAGACGATCCGGGACTCGGGCGCGATCGCCTGGGCGAGGTCGTGGGTGTTGTCGGCGGTCGGCAGCCCGGTGCCCACGTCGAGGAACTGGCGGACGCCGGCGTCGCCGGCCAGGAAGCCGATCGCCCGGGCCAGGAACCGCCGGTCGGCGCGGGCCACCTCACCGATCACCGGGAACATCTGGCGGACGTGGTCGCCGACCCGGCGGTCGGCGTCGAAGTTGTCCTTGCCGCCCAGCCAGTGGTTCCACACCCGGGCGTTGTGCGCCACCGAACTGTCGACCCGGGGCTGGGCGACCGGCCCCGGCTCGGCG
This sequence comes from Micromonospora sp. WMMD882, assembly GCF_027497255.1. Taxonomy (NCBI): domain Bacteria; kingdom Bacillati; phylum Actinomycetota; class Actinomycetes; order Micromonosporales; family Micromonosporaceae; genus Micromonospora; species Micromonospora sp. WMMD882. The sequence continues at coordinate 1,570,245 of NZ_CP114903.1, read as the reverse complement.
TGGTGCCCGGTCTGTGTCACTGACGACTCCCTGTCGGCGATCGATGATACCGCTCCCAGGGTAACCAGAGACGATCTCCGGGCCCGGCACCGCCCGGCCGCGTAGCGACGAAATCCCTGCTCCGCGTCACACCTATCCGCTGCCCGGGCGTGTCGCCCGGCCCGGAGCGGACTTGACCACGTCGTTGATGTCAAGCATCCTTTACCTGACAAGCTTGCTTGACATCAGGGGGTTCGTGCGGAACGACCTGCGTGAGCTCCGGTTGGCCGCCGGCCTCTCCCAGCGTGAGCTGGCCCAGGCGCTGGCGGTCTCCCGCCAGACGATCAACTCGATCGAGACCGGACGCTACGACCCGTCCCTGTCGCTGGCGATCGCCATCGCCCGGCACTTCCACCGCGCCGTCGAGGAGATCTTCCATGTCGACTGATTCACGAAACCCCCTGCGTAGGCCGCTGGTGCTCGGCAGCATGCTGACGGTCCTGGCGCTGCTGGTCGCCGTCGGCCTGCTGCTGAGGGAACACGCGCCCGGCGACATGGGGGTGGGTTTCCTCCAGGGAGCGGCGGTCGGCCTGCTCGGCGTCCTGGTCGTGGCGTGGCGGCTGAGCAGACGACCGGAGCGGACGACCGTGTTCGAGCGGGCCTGGACCCAGACCGGGGACGAACGCGACGACGCCGTGCTCACCCGGGCCCTGGCCGTGCTGGGGCTCGCCGCCCTCCCGCTCACCGGGGCGGCGGCGATCACCATCGGCCTCGGCGTCGCCGCCCAGATGGTGATCGGGCTGCTGCTCCTGGCGGAGCTCCTGGTGGGGGCGTCCGCGTTCGCGGTGATCAACCGCCGGAGCTGAGCGCCGGCCGGTCAGCCGGCCAGCAGGCGTACGGCGGCGAAACCCAGCCACGCCGCGGCGAGCCCGGCGCCCACGCTGAGCGTCACGTTGGCCAGCGCGGCGCGCCGCGCCCGGCCCCGGGCCAGCCGCAGCGTCTCGTAGCCGAAGGTGGAGTAGGTGGTCAGCGCGCCGCAGAAGCCGGTGCCGACCAGCGCGGTCACCGCCGGATCGACCGGTACGGCGACGAGCGCGCCGAGCAGCAGCGATCCGGTCACGTTGACGGTGAGCGTCCCCCACGGGAAGGCCGGGCCGAGCCGGGCCTGCACGGCCCGGTCGGTGAGGTAGCGCAGCGGAGCGCCGACCGCCGCGCCCAACGCGACCAGCAGGATGGTCACCGGTCCACCCCACGCCGGTCCAGCAGCCAGTCGGTGGCCGCCTCCCCGGCCCGGGCCGCCGCCAGCGCGGCGACGAGCGTGCCGGTCAGGTAGGCCAGCGCGACGGCCGGGGCGCCGGCCCGGACCGCCTGCTGCGCCTCCACCGCGTACGCGGAGAAGGTGGTGAAACCGCCCAGCGCCCCGACCGCGAGGAACGGGCGCAGCAACCATCGGCCGCCCCAGACCCGGGTGAGCAGCACCATCAGCGCGCCGATCAGCAGGCAGCCGAGCGCGTTCACCCCGAACGTCGCCCACGGGAAACCGGTGGGCCGGTGCGGCACGGCGGCCTGCGCCCCGGCCCGGGCCAGCGCGCCGAGCATGCCACCGGCGGCGATCGCCCCGAGCGTGGCCGCCGGGCGGGCGCGCAGCTCGACCCGGTCGGCGGGTCGGCGCAGGTCGACGTCCGGGTCGGTCCGCGGACCGTCGGCCATGGCTCCTCCCCGGGTACGCGGCGCCGGGCGCGACCTGGGCGGCCGGCCGGCTGCCCGATGATCAGCATATCCACCCGTTGACTTCAACTCCGCTTCACCTCCGAGACTCGACCGGCGTCGAGGACGAGGAGGCGGCATGCGCGTGATCGAGGTGTCCAGGTTCGGGGGGCCGGAGGTGCTGGTCCCGGTCGACGTGCCGGAGCCCGTGCCCGGCCCGGGCGAGGTGGTGGTCGACGTGGCCGTGGCGGACGTGCTGTGGGCGGAGACCATGATCCGGGCCGGGCACGGTGGCCGGTACTTCCCGGTCCAGCCGCCGTACCGGCCGGGTCCGGGGGTGGCGGGCCGGGTCGGCGCGCTCGGGCCGGGCGTCGACCCGGCCTGGCGCGGCCGTCGGGTGGCCGCCCGCACCGGCCAGTACGGCGGGTACGCCGAACGCGTCGCCGTCCCGGTCGCCGCCCTGACGCCGGTGCCCGACGGGGTCGCCACCGCCGACGCGGCGGCCCTGCTGCACGACGGGACCACCACCTTCGGGGTGCTCGACCGGTTGCCGGTCCGGGCCGGTGACCGGGTGCTGGTCACCGCGGCCGGCGGTGGCATGGGGGTGCTGCTCGTGCAGTGCGCCCACGCCGCCGGGGCGACGGTGGTCGCCGCCGCCCGGGGCGCGGCGAAACTGGACCGGCTCCGTCGGCTCGGCGCCGACCACGTCGTCGACTACGCCACGCCGGACTGGACGGACCAGGTGCGCGCCGTCGTCGGCGGACTCGACGTGCTGTTCGACGGCGCCGGCGGCGACTACGGGCGGGCCGCCCTCGACCTGCTGGAGCCGGGTGGCCGACTCTCCGCCCACGGCACCCCGGCCGGTTCGTTCGCGGCGCCCGACCCCGGCTGGGCCGCCGACCGGGCGATCACCGTGATCGGCATCGACGACCTCCGGTTTCCGCCGGAGTCGGCGCGGACCCACCTGACCCGGGCCCTGGCCGCCGCGGCGGCCGGCCGGCTCAGCCCGGTGATCGGGCAGACCTTCCCGCTGGACCGGGCCGCCGACGCCCACCGCGCGATCGAGGCGCGTGCCGTGTTCGGCAAGACCCTGCTGGTCGTCGGCGCGCCGGCCCCCGGCCCGGACCGGGACGGCGCAGGATGACCGGATGAGGCAGATCGTGCTGTTCCACTCGGTGTACGGGCTGCGTCCGGCGGTGCTGGCCGCCGCCGACCTGCTGCGCGCCGCCGGTCACCGGGTGGTCACCCCGGACCTGTACGGCGTGCCGCCGGTCGGGACCGTCGAGGAGGGCTTCGCGCTGCTGGACCGGATCGGTCTGGACACCGTCCTGGAGCGGGCCCGGGCGGCGGCGCGTGACCTGCCCGCCGACACGGTGCTGGCCGGTCTGTCGATGGGCGCCGGGGTGGCCGGGGCGCTGCTGGCCGAGCGCCCCGCCGCCGCCGGCCTGCTGCTCCTGCACGGCACCGGCGGCACGCCCGAGGCGGTCCGGGTCGGCCTGCCGGTGCGCCTGCACATCGCCGACCCCGACCCGTACGACCCGCCCGACGAGGTGACCGCCTGGCAGCGGCGACTGACCTCGGCCGGCGCCCGGGTCGAGGTGTGCCGCTATCCGGGCGTCGCCCACCTCTTCACCGACCCGGACCTGCCGGAGCACGCGCCGGCCGAGACCGCGCTGCTCTGGCGACGGGTCCGGGAGTCGCTGCCGCTGACCCCCGCCTCCGGCTGACCAGGTCCGCCCGTCCTCCCCTCCGCCGACGGGCGGACCTGGTCGTCGCGCCGCTCGGTCAGGCCGCCGCCGCGACGACCAGCCGGGGCACGGTCGGTGGGGCCGTGGCGCCGGCCAGCCGGGCGGGCCGGCCGGCGTCCGCCCGGGAGACGGACTCGGCGCGGCGGTGGAACTCCGCCCGCACCGTGCGGGGCAGCCGCTCGTACGCGACCCGGGCCAGCGTCCGGTCGGCGAGGTCGTAGCACTGCCGGGCGGAACGCCAGACCAGCAGGCCCCGCCCGACCAGCTCCCGCAGCGTCGACGGCAGCGTCTCCGCCGGCACGTCGAGCAGGCGCGCGAGATCCTCGGCGGAGAACCCCGGCCCGAACGCCGCGCCGGCCATCAGCACGGCCCGGCCGACGCCGTCGAGCCGGTCGAGCCGGGCGGCGGCCCAGCGGTGGACCTCCTCCGGCACCGGCGGCTCGCCCGCCTCGGGCCAGCCGTCGGCCGCCCGCCCGGCGTAGGCACGGGCGTAGCCGGGGTTGCCACCGACCAGCGGCAGCAGCCGGGCAACCTGCTCGGCGCTGCCGTCGCCGAGCAGGTGCCGCAGCAGGCGGCCGGTGTCGACGGCGCCCAACGGCGCGACGGTGACCCGGTGGCGGCGGTTCGCGGCGCCGAGCGGGATCAGGTCGGCCCCGTCCGGGTGGTGGGTGACCAGGACGACCAGCGGCAGCCGCCGGGCGGTCGCGGCGGCGTGCAGCCGGTGCAGGAACCGGCTCACCTCGGGCCCGGCCCGGTCCACGTCGTCCACCGCGACCACCACCGGCTGCCGGCTGGCGAGGCCGAGCAGGACCTCCAGCCCCCGCTGGAGCCCCTGACCGGCGGGGTCCTCGCCTCCGGTGAGCAGCGTGTCCAGCGCCGCCACGGTCGCCGTCAGCAGACCCGCCGGCACCAGCGGAGCGCACGCGTCGGCCAGCCGTCGCCGAGCCGTGTCCGGGGTGTCCTCGGTGGTGATGCCGGCGACGTGCCGCACCAGGCCGGCGACCGGGGCCAGCGGAGCCTCCGGGCCGGGCGGGCACTGCGTCCGGCACCAGCGCACCGATAGGCCGTCGACCCGCCGTACCGCCCGGGTCGTCTCGGCGAGCAGCCGGGTCCGGCCGATGCCGTCCGGCCCGACCAGCGTCAGCCAGCCCGGGGCCCGGCCCCTGATCGCCCGCACCAGGTGGTCGCGGATGGTGGCCAGCTCCCGCCGCCGGCCGATCAGCGGCGGCTCCCCACCGGCCGGGCGGGTCGGCGCGTCCACCCCGGCCTGCCAGAGGTCGGTCGGCAGGTCCTTGCCCGCCATCGTCACCGCGGGCAGGCGTCGGTAGCCGACCAGGTCGGCGGTGGCCCGCCGGGTGGCCGCGCAGACCACGACCGCGCCGTGCGGGGCGTGCTCCTGGAGGCGGGCCGCCAGGGTGACCACCGCGCCACTGACCGCCGCGTGCCCGCCGTCGTGGACGGCGGCCAGGTCGACCAGGGCCTCGCCGGTGGCGACCCCGACCCGGATCCGCACCGCGACGCCGCCGGCGAGGAGCCGGCGGTCCAGCGTCCGCTGGATCTCCAGCCCCGCGCGCACCGCCCGGTACGCGTCGAAGCCGTCGGAGTCCGTCCCGCCGAACAGGGCCATGACGGCGTCCCCGATGTACTTTTCGACCACCCCGTTCCACCGGCGCAGCACTGTCGCGATGGTGTCGAAGTAGTCCCGTTGCAGGGCCCGGACGTCCTCCGGGTCGAGCCGGTCGACCAGCCTGGTCGAGCCGACGATGTCGGCGAAGAGGACGCTGACCGTGCGGCGTTCCTCCGGCACCGGCCATCGTGGCTCCACGATCATCGTCGGTGCTGCCTGCTGGGTGACTGTGCTGAGAGGCATCGCGCTCACCTTTCCCCCGTGGTGTCGGACGACTTCTGGAGATTCCCACCAGCGGGTCGACGGCGGATCTGCCGAACGACGTATGTCGGCGTACAGCAACCATTTAGTCGTAATGACGACGCGGGGAGTACCACAGGTTGGATTTACCCTTATGAACCCCTCAGCGAGTGCCACTAGGCTGCGTGCCATGGCCAGCGATGTGGACACCGCACCGCTCGTCGGCCGGGCGGACGCGGTGGCGATGGTGCGCGCCGCCCTGCTCGACGGGGTGCCCCAGGGGCAGACCGCCGCGGTCTTCGTCAACGGCGAGAGCGGCGTCGGGAAGAGTCGCCTGCTCGGCGAGGTGGCCGGCGGGCTGCGGACGGCCGGCGCGGTGGTGCTCACCGGGAGCTGCCTGGACATCGGCGACGCCTCCCCGCTGCATCCGCTGCTGCAGGCGTTGCGCCGCTTCGAGAACGAGGCGTCCCACGCCCGCGCCTCCTCGGCGGTACGCGGCCTGCTGCAGATGTTCGCCGACGAGACCCCGGGCAGCGACGGCGCGGGCACCCTGCTGGAACGGGTGTCACGGGGGCTGCACCTGATCGCCGAGGGGCGACCGCTGGTGTTGGTCCTCGACGATCTGCAGTGGGTGGACCGCAGCACCCGGCAGCTCCTGCTGTACCTGCTGGCCGGGCTCGGTGACATCCAGCTCTCGGTGCTGGCCGCGATCCGCGCCGAGGCGTTGCAGGGCGCGCACCCGCTGCGCCGGGTGCTGACCGAGCTGCGTCGGCTGCGTTCGGTGCGGGTGCTCGACCTGGGGCCGCTGGGCCGGGCCGAGACCGACCAGCTCGCCGCGGCGATCGTGGGTCGGCCGCTGACCACCGACGCGGCCGAGCGGGTGTGGCGGCGCAGCGGCGGCAACCCGTTCCTGGTGGAGGAGCTGGCCCGGGACCTGCGGGACGGGCGTGACGGGATACCGGTCACCCTGCGGGAGATCTTCCTCGACCGGGTGGACGCGTTGCCGGCGCACGCCCACGAGGTGGTGCGCGCGGTCGCGGCCGGCGTGGAGCCGGTGGAGCACTGGCTGCTGGCCCGGGTGGTCCCGTTGCCGGAGAACGAGCTCCTGGAGGCGGTCCGGGCGGCCCGGGACCATCGGCTGCTGATCGACGCCGAGGACGCGTACCAGCTCCGGCACCGGCTGGTCGCCGAGGTGCTGGTGCACGAGCTGCTTCCGGCCGAACGCGCGGCCCTGCACCGGCGGTACGCCGAGGCGTTGGCCGCCGGTCCGCCGCCGTCGCACCGGCCCCGGGCGGTGGACGGGCCGCCCCAGTTGCACCAGGCGCGGCTGGCCCACCACTGGCGGCGGGCCGGCGAGCCGGCCCGGGCCCTGCGGGCGGCGGTGGCCGCGGCCGAGGAGGCCGAGCGGCTGCACGGGTACGCCGAGGCGCACCGGCACTGGTCGATCGCGCTGGAGGCGGCGGCGGTCACCGGCCCGGGGCACGAGCAGCGGGTGACCCTGCTGGAGAAGGCCGCGGAGGCGGCCCACCACTGTGGTGAGCACGCCCGCGCGCTGGCCCTGCTGGAGGAGCGGGCCGGCCTGCCCGGCGCGCCGACCTGCGCCCTGCACATCCGGCGGGCGCGCTATCTCGCCGCCGCCGGTCGCTCCGCGCTGGCCGAGGAGGAGTACCAGCGGGCCCTGGCCGCTGCGGACTGCTCCCCGCACGAACGGGCCGGCGCGGCCGCCCGTCTGGCGGAGCTGCTGCTGCAACTCGGTCGGTACGCCGAGGCCAACCGGCAGGCCCGGACGGCGCTGGAGCTGGCGGCGGCGGTGGAGACGGCCACTCCGGCAGCGTCGGTGGACGGCGTGCCGGTGGTGTCGGTGGAGACGCCGACCTCGACGGCGAGGGTGGTGGCCAGCTCCGCTCTCGGCTTCAGCGAGGCGCGCCTGGAGGATCCGGACGCCGGTCTGGCGGTGGTCCGGGAGGCGTTGGAGACCGCCGAGCGGTCCGGCCGGCCGGGCGACGTCGAGCTCGCGTACTTCCACCTGGCCACCCTGCTGACCGAGTCGCTCAACGTGGAGGAGGGCGTGGTGGTGGCCCGCCGGGGCGCGGAGCGGGTCGCCGAGCTGGGCAAGGGCCGTACCTCGGAGACCCGGTTGCTGGCCACCGCCGCGAACGGGCTGTTCCGGGTCGGCCAGTGGGCCGAGGCGGAGAAGGTCATCGCCGCCGCGCTGCGCCACCGGCCGTCCGGCGCGGACGCCGCGGAGCTGCTGCTGGCCCGCTGCCGACTCTCCGTCGGGTACGGCGACGTGGACGCCGCCGACCGGGATCTGGAGGCGGTGGCCACCCTGCTGGCCGGGGGCGGCTCGGCCCGGCACGTGCTGCCGATGCTGACCCTCCGGGCCGGGCTGGCCATGTGGCAGGGGCGGCACGCGGAGGCGCGGCACGCGGTGGCCCGGGGGCTGACCGAGAGCCGCTCGGACGACATCGTGCTGCTGGGCACGCTGGTCTGGCACGGGTTGCGGGCCGAGGCGGAGGCGTACGCGAATCGGACCGTCCCGGTGGACGAGACGGCGGTCCGGCGGCTGCGGGAGATCGCCGACCGGGTCCGTCGCAAGAGCGCCCAGGCCGCCCGACCGGTGCGCGACGTGGTCGAGGCGTTCCTGGCGCTCTGCGACGCCGAGGTCGGTCGGCTCGACGGCCCCGGCGACCCCGAGCTGTGGGCGCACGCGGCCCGGGTGTGGGACCGGCGCAACCAGCCCTACCCGGCGGCGTACGCCCGGCTGCGGCAGGCCGAGGCGCTGCTGGCCCGGCGTACCCGTGACCCGGTGCCGGCCGCTCTGCTGCGGGAGGCGTACGAGATGGCCCAGTCGTTGGGCGCCCGGCCGTTGAGCGAGGAGATCCTGGCGCTGGCGACCCGGGCCCGGGTGTCGGTGCGGACGGCCACCGAGGTGGCCGACGCGCCGCCGCCCGAGCCGGCGCCCGACGAGCTGGCGGTGCTGACCCCGCGTGAGCGGGAGGTGCTGGCCCTGGTGGCCGAGGGGCTGACCAACCGGGAGATCGGCCAGCGGCTGTTCATCAGCGAACGCACCATCGGCGTGCACGTGTCGCACATCTTCGACAAGCTCCAGGTCCGGACGAGGGTCCAGGCCAGCGCGATCCACCTGCGGCACCGGCCCCGCTGAGGTCGGCGAGGGATACGTCGTTCTACTGATCCGCGAGCTCTGCTCGGCTGCCAGGCTGGGCACCGGCGGCGACCCGGGGGCGCCGCAGGAGCACAGTGGAGGAAAGATGACCGAATCGGTCTGGGGTCCGGTCCACCAGGACATCGTCGACCTGCTCGCCGAGCATCCCGCTGACGTGCCGGCCGTGGTCGACCACCTCACCAAGTTGCAGGACGTCCTGGTGCGCCTGCCTCCGTTGCAGGCCAGTTGCCCGTTGGCGGACTTCAACGGGCTGTACCTGACGATCACCGAGAAGGTGCTGGAGCGGCTGTACGACGGCAGCTTCGCCGACCCGGCGTTCCTGTCCCGGCTCGACGTGGAGTTCGCCGCCCGGTACTTCGACGCGCTGCGGCTGTGGACCGAGGGCAGCCCGGGCACGCCGCAGGCCTGGACCTGCATCCTGGAGCGGATGCAGGGCCCGGACGCCCGGCCGTTGCCGTCGGCGGCGGCGGGGGTCAACGCGCACATCAACTTCGATCTGCCGTTCGCCCTGGTGACCACGTTCGACCACCTGGAGTCCGAGCCGGTCGACGGCAGCGACCAGCACCGGGACTACCTCCAGATCAACGAGATCTTCGCCGAGTCGATCCCGGTGTTGCGGCGGGGCTACCTGGACCGCTGGCAGTTGATCATCGACACCCTCAACGGCAACCTCGACGACTGGTACCAGGGTGGGCTGGTGGAGTACACCCGGGACGTGGCGTGGCGCAACGCGCAGCGGATCTGGCGGGTACGGCACGACACCCTCGCCCGGGAGGGGGAGCGGGCCCGGCTCGACGACACCGCCGCCCGGCTCGGCCGGCTGCTGCTCTCGCCCCTCGGGGCGCTGCTCCAATAGCCGCCGGCCGCGCCGCGCGGCGTTCGACGCCTCCGTCGCTGCCGTCCGACGGGGCGTCGGCGTCGACGGATGACCGACCCAGAGCGGTATCCGGTAGATCTTGCCGATCCGCGTCTTTTGCCACCTACCGTGTAGGGGTGGGAGGGGAGGCCAATGGCGAACCGGCGGCGCAACGGGGGACAGGTCCGGCGTACCGAGGTGCGGCGTCGACCCGACCCGGCCACGGCGCGGCGTCGACCCGACCCGGCTGCCGGTGGCCGTCCGCCCGGCTGGGTTCCGGGCCGCGACGACGGGCGCGTCCTGCCGGACCACGTCGAGGTCCCGAGCCGGGCCGACCCGCCGCCGGGGCCGCTGCGGCGGTGGATGTTCCGGCACTTCGTCCAGCCGGCCGGGCCGGAGGCGGGGGAGGGCAGCGTCCGGGCCCACCCGTGGTGGCGGGTGATGTGCCTGACCGGGGTCGACTACTTCTCCACCCTGTCGTACCTGCCGGGGATCGCGGTGCTCGCCGCCGGGGTGCTCTCCCCGCTGGCGACCCTGGCGATCGTGGCGCTGACCCTGGCCGGCATGCTGCCGATGTACCGGCGGGTGGCCGGGGAGAGCCCGCACGGTCAGGGCTCGGTGGCGATGCTGGAACGGCTGCTGCCGTTCTGGCGCGGCAAGCTCTTCGTCCTGGTGCTGCTCGGTTTCGTCGCCACCTCGTGGATCATCACGATCACCCTCTCCGCCGCCGACGCTACCGTGCACCTGCTGGAGAACCCGTACCTGCCGGCGGCGCTCGCCGGCCGGACCGTCGCGGTGCTGGTGACCGTCGCGCTGCTGCTCGTCCTCGGCGGGGTGTTCCTGCTCGGCTTCCGGGAGGCGGTCGGCGTCGCCGTCCCGCTGGTGGTGGCCTTCCTGCTGCTCAACGCGGTCGTGGTGGGATCCGGGCTGGCTGCGGTCGCCGCCGACGGGCAGGTGCTGCGGGACTGGTGGGGCGCGGTCGGCGCGCTCGGTGGGCCGGGCGACGTACTGGTCACCGCCGTGCTCGCGTTCCCGCTGCTGGTGCTGGGGCTGTCCGGGTTCGAGACCGGGGTGAGCATGATGCCGTTGGTGGCCGGCGCCGGGGAGGATCCCGGGCAGCGGTTGCGGGCCCGGATCCGCAACACCCGCCGCCTGCTCACCACCGCCGCCCTGATCATGTCGGGCTACCTGGTCAGCACCAGCCTGGTGACCACCCTGCTGGTTCCCGAGACGGAGCTGCGGCCGGGCGGCGCGGCCGAGGGGCGGGCCCTGGCGTACCTGGCCCACCAGCGCCTCGGTGAGCTCTTCGGCACCGCGTACGACGTCAGCAGCGTGCTCATCCTGTGGTTCGCCGGGGCCTCGGCGATGGCCGGGCTGATCAACATCGTGCCGCGGTACCTTCCGTCGTACGGGATGGCGCCGGAGTGGGGACGGGCGGTGCGCCCGGTGGTGATCGTCTACACGCTGGTCAGCGTGGCGATCACGGTGGCCTTCGGGGCGTCCGTCACCGCGCAGGCCGGCGCGTACGCCACCGGCATCCTGGCGATGCTGGTCTCCGCGGCGGTGGCGGTCACCATCTCCGCGCTGCGCCGCCGACGCCGTCGGCTGGTGGCCGGCTACGCCGTGCTCACCGTGGTCCTGCTGTACGCGCTGGTCGAGAACGTGGTGGCCAAGCCGGACGGGATCGCCATCTCGGCGCTGTTCATCGCCGCGATCATCGTGGTGTCGCTGGTGTCCCGGGTCTCCCGGACCACCGAGCTGCGTGCCGACCGGGTCGACTTCGACGAGGCCGCCCGCCGGTTCGTCACCGATTCGCTGCGGCGTAGCGGCCGGTTGCACCTGATCGCCCACAAGCGTGGCCCCGGCTCGGCGAAGGAGTACACGCTCAAGGAGCGGGGGCAGCGCGCGATGAACCCGGTGCCCGGCGCGACCGACGTCCTCTTCCTGGAGATCGACGTGACCGACCCGTCGGGATTCCGGGACGTGCTGCGGGTACGCGGGGTGGAGGTGGCCGGGTACCGGGTGTTGCGCGCCGGCAGCCCGGCCACCCCGAACGCCATCGCGGCGATCCTGCTGGCGCTGCGGGACGGCGCCGGGGTACGCCCGCACTGCCACTTCGAATGGTCCGAGGGCAGCCCGGTCGCACATCTGGTGCGGTATTTGGTGCTCGGTCGGGGCGACACTCCACCGGTGGTACGCGAGATCCTCCGCAGGGCCGAGCCCGATCCGACCCGTCGACCCGGCATCCACGTGGGCGGCTGACCAACCGGGCCGCTCCGGCGCACCGCCTGGGATCCGATCCGCTCCCGGCGCGCGGCTGCTCGTGTCCCGTGGGCGCTCGCGACGGAGAGGCGGTCGGATCGGTGTGCCGGGCTGATGGTGACGTTGGGCGCCGGTACCTGGGGTCAACTACCCGTAGTGACCGCCCGGCTTGGCCGTCGTTTCGTTGCGCAGTGTGACGCCATAGGTGACGGTTGTCCACCCAGTCGCAGGCTTTGCTCTGCACCCGTATCGGCACCACTCTGCTTGAGCATGGGAAACATCGGCAGGGTGAGGTGGTGTCGCATTGGGGGTCTGATCACCGTGGGTAATCGGTGCGTATCAGGGCGCAGAGCAAAGGGAGCAACGAGATGTGCGGGTATCCGGCAGGGCATCACTGAACGTGAGGGTGGTGGCGTGGTGTCGTGGTGTCGTGCGACGACGTGCGGGCGCGCGCCGGGTGGGTCGTGTGGGGATCCAGGAGGTACCGGGCGGCGCGGGGGTGCTCGGTGAGGGCGAGGGCGCAGGCCTCCAGTAGGGCGTCGTACGACGGCTGCCGGGGATCGGACGCGATGACCTGGCGCTGCCATCGGGTGGAGCGCGTCCCGCGCGGACGCGCTCCAGGCGGTGGCACCGACCGCGGTGGCCCACCGTCCTTGCCGAAGCCTGGCCGGCCGGTGACCACCGGCACGCCCAGATCATCCGGGCCGCCCGGCTCAACCGACCGGGACATCAACCCATCCTCCTAGGATGCTGTAGGGGTAGCATGGCCGGTCGCGCCTGACGACGGACTCCCGTCAGACACGCGCCGGCCCGCGTCACCACTTGGTGGACGCGGGCCGGAAGAGAAGGAACTGACGGGCGACCTTCTACTCGGAGGGTTGGGGGAGCGTGCAGTCGACCTTGGGGTTGGCCCCGATGTAGTTCAGCGGGCCGGCCACCACCGTGACCAGGATCGTGCCGGCCTCGGCGCAGTTGGTGTCGTCACCCTTGAAATAGCCCCGCTGGCCAGCGGCGACCGCGCCGATGACGAGCCAGATGACCAGAAGAACGCCGAAAATCGACGGGCCACGCCGCATGGCTGCCTCCTCGTTGACAGTGGTCAAGGTGAGGCAGGGTGTACCCACCCCCCGCAAACGCCCAAACAGCCGCCCGCCCCCGCCGGCCCGCCGGCGGGGGCGGGCGGGAGCGGGTCAGGCGGTGGCGGGGCGGGGCAGCACCTTCTCCACCTCGTCCGGAGCGCCGGCGAGCAGCCTGGCCTGCTGCGGCCAGGTCGCCAGGCCGGGCGCGCTGCGCAGGCCGGCCGTCCGGACCAGCTCACGCAGGCGAGGCTCGTCCCACTCGGCGAGCTGCCGGTAGGTGCGGATACCGGCGTCCTGCAACACGGTGGCGATCTTCGGGCCGATGCCCTGGATCCGCCGGAAGTCGTCGGGACCGGAGGATTCGTCAGAGGCGATGGGCTCGTCGGAGGCGGAGGATTCGTCAGGAGCGATGGGCTCGTCGGGGGCGGAGGACTCGTCAGGGGCGATGGACTCGTCGGAGGCACGCGGGCCGGGAATGCTCCCGCTCGGCAGCGGGGCGACGGCCGCCGGTTCGTCCGTCACCGGCCCGTCGACAGCCCCGTCCGTCGACGTCGCGTCGACCGACGCGGCCGGGGGCGCGACGGAAACGGGCTCGGGCTCGGGCGACGTCGCCGGGACGCTCTCCTCGCTGCTCGGGGGAGCCGTCGGCGTCACGTCGGTCTGGGCCGCCGCCGGATCGACCGCATCCGGCGCGACCTCGGACGTGGTCGGGGACATCTCGGCGACCTCGGGCGTGGCGGGCGCCACCTCGGCGACCGGGGACGCGGTTGCCGTCGGGAGGGCGTCGGACGTCCGGTCCGGTGTGGCGGAGTCGTCGTCGGCCGGCGCGGCGACCGGAGAGCTCGTCGGGGCGACGGGTCGGGTCGGGACCGGCTGGGCCGGGACCGGCTGGGCCGGGTTCTCCCTCGACCGCGTCCGGTCGGCGGCCGGCCGGCCGCGTAGCGCCCAACCGGCCGCGGTGCCGGCGATCAGAGCCAGGATCAGTAACAGTGTGTGCCCGAAAGTCCACGCCACGGCGTACCTCCCATTGCGTACGGCGGAAGTGCGAGAAAAGTCCGCCGAAGCTTCGCATACCCGGGTTACCGGCTCAGCCAGGCCGGGAGCGTGTCGGACGGATCGGCCCGACGGGCAGGTGGGAGGGCGGCCACGTGGACGCGCCGTGCCGCGTCGACGTGGCGGTGGGTGACGGGCTGCCGGTCAGCGGGCCGGCGTCGGCGCAGGCCGGCCCGGCGTGGGCGCGCCGACGGGGTCAGTCGGGCGCGCCCCGGTAGGCGTAGATCTCGTCGACGAACCGCTGCCGCAGCCTCGGTACCCGGCTGACGACTCCGAAGTAGCCGCGGGCGCCGAGCAGGGCGAGTCGACCGACGACCGGACGGTAGAGGGCGTCGTCGCCGTTGGTGCCGTTGTCCTTCAGCGAGTCGGCGACCCGGGCGAACCCGTACGGCAGCATCTGCGCCTCGTACGTGCCGACGGCGTCCAGGAGGGTCTTCTCGCCGTTGGCCGCGGCGGTGATCTGCCGGCAGAGCAGGGCGGCGTCACGCAGGGCGGTGTTCGCGCCGGAGCCGCGTCCCGGGGTCATGGTGTGGATGGCGTCGCCGAGCAGGGTGACGGTGCTGGGCTTCCAGGGCGGGACCGGTTCGGAGGTGGCCACCTTGACCGGCAGGCAACTGCCGGGGTCGCTGCGGGCGATGAGCTCCCGCAGGTGGGGGTGCCAGCCTCTGGTCAGTTCGAGGGCGATCTGGACGAGGTCCTCGCCGCGGCGGCGCATGATGTCGGCCGGGAAACGGCGGGTGGCGCTCCAGACGACGATGGCGATGTAGTCGCGGGTGTTGTCGTAGAGGAGTCCGGGCCAGTGGCCGAGCAGTTCGGCGTCGGCGCTGCCGATGCCGGACCGTGGCCGTCCCGTGGTGTCCCACTTGAACTCCATGACGTGCAGGATGCCCATCACGCCGCCGTTGGCGAAGATCAGGGAGATGCCGTGCAGGATCCGCTCGGTCAGCAGGCTGCGGGTGTGTTCGGTGAGCGGGATCTTCATGGCGATGTTGATGGTGCCGGCGTCGCGGGTGACGGCGTGCGGCAGGTACTGCCGGCGGATGGCGGAGTGGGTGCCGTCGGCGGCCACCAGCAGGTCCCCGGTGGCGGTGCCGCCGTCGGCGAAACGCGCGGTCACGGCGCCGTCGTCGTGCTGTTCGTAGCCGACGCAGGTCCGGTCGAAGTGGACCACGTCGTCCATGCCGGTGAGCAGGACCTGGCGCAGGGTCATCCGGGAGACGGACCGGTCGGTGCCGAGCGGGTCGGTGTCGGGTCGCAGGGCGAACGACGCGGTCTGGCGGAGTTTCTCCGTGATGACGTTGAAGTAGGCGGGGGATCGGGCGCAGGTGGCGACGAAGGTGTCGAACAGCTCCGGTGGCAGGCATTCGCGTAACGCCCGACTGCCGGTGGGGCCGATGCCGACCCGGTAGCCGAGCAGTCCGTCGGTGCGGGCGCGGTGGCGTTCGTAGACGGCGACGCTGACGCCCGCCCGGCGCAGGCCGTGGGCGAGGCACAGGCCGCCGGTGCCGGCGCCGATGACCAGGACGTGGGGACGGCTGGGGGACACGGGACCTCCTGTGGCGTGGTCAGTCGGCGGGGCCGGGGGACGGGCTGGCGGTGGCGTCCCAGCGGTAGAAGCAGCCGGCGATGGCGTCCCGGGGTTGGCGCCAGGTCGGCAGGTACGGGGACGTGTGGGCGGAGAGCCGTTCGTTGACCTGGAGGTAGAGCGGGTGGGTGCGGGCGTCGGCCGCCGCGCCGGGGTCGACGTCGGTGGTCTCCATCAGGTGCAGGCAGATGTCGTGCAGGC
Organism: Micromonospora sp. WMMD882; assembly: GCF_027497255.1. NCBI lineage: Bacteria > Bacillati > Actinomycetota > Actinomycetes > Micromonosporales > Micromonosporaceae > Micromonospora > Micromonospora sp. WMMD882. The sequence continues at coordinate 1,554,721 of NZ_CP114903.1, read as the reverse complement.
AGTACAGGGAGCGGTGCCGTACGCCGGTCATGGCGGGCAGCCCGGTGGCGTCGGATTCGCCGAAGATCTGGGCGATGCGTCCTTCCGAGCCGGGGACGATCCTGCTGACGGTCAGTAGCCGACCCATCGGTACCCCTTTCGCGGCCGGTGCCCGGGCCCGGTGGGCGCCCGTAAGGTCACCGTGCCGGTGGCGCTGTCACGGCGCCGTCATCCGGGGGCGGGTGGTGGTGACGGCGTGGTGGTCCGGGGTCGGCGTCGGGTGGGCGGGGGCCGGGTGGGGTGGGGCGGCGGCGGATGGGGGCGAGGGTGTCGTCGAGCAGCGCGGACATGGCCGCGGAGGGTTCGAGGTGGAGTTCCCGCAGGATCAGGTCGCGGTAGACGTAGAAGGCGTGCAGGGCCTCGAAGGCGTTGCCTTCGGCGAGGTGGATCTGGACGACCAGGCGGTGCGGGGTCTCCCGGAGCGGCTCGGCGGCCATGGCCTCCAGGGCGGCCTGGAGCGCCTCACCGTGTCGGCCGGCGGTCAGGTGGGTGCGGGCGATCTGTTCGAGCATGTGCAGGCGGAGTTGGCGGAGTCGTTCCCGTTCCAGCAGCACCCAGTCGTCGTACCAGCCGGGGAGCAGGTCGTGTCGGCCGGCGGCGAGGGCGCGGGCGGCGGCGCGGGGGTCGCCGTCGTCGGCGACGCGCGCGGCGGTGCGGACCAGGTCGTCGACGTCCAGGTCGACGGCGGGGTCGAGGCGGACGGTGTCGCCGATGGTGTGCAGGGGGCAGCAGGGGTCCTGGCGGAGTCGCCAGATGGCGGTGCGTAGGGAGGACAGGGCGCGTTCCTCGGTGGCGTCGGGCCAGAGCAGCCCGGCGAGGTGGCTGCGGGTGGTGCCGGGGCGCAACCCGATCAGCGCGATGACCCGTTGCAGTCCGCGGGGCACCACGACGGGTTTCGCGTCGTGCAGCAGTCGGAAGCCGCCGAGCAGGAGCAGCCGGACGTGGCGGGTGGTGGTCGGCATGCCGGTGTCAGAGGCCACGGCCGCGTACCCCCCTGCAGCGAGAACCGGGAACCCGTCGTCCACGGTGTCCGCCAGTGGCTGCCGCCCGACGGCGTGCTGTCGCGGCGCGGTCACGGGTGGGCCCTGACGGTGGGCTGACCGCGACGAAGATTATCGGTATCGATTACGCTGGGTCAACAGGGTGGTCGGGAAGTGTACTTGTCGGCGCGTTCCGAGAATGCCTCTGAGCTGGAAAATCTGGTGTGTGGTCGGCTGGAGTGTGGTGCCCTGGCGTCAACCGAGCGTCACGGCTGGGGTGGGGCGGTGAACGGTTCCGGGTGACGCCGGGATGACGCCGTCGTCGGCATCGTGTCCGCAGCCGTCCGGCCGTGGCGCCGGCCGGCGTACGCCGTAGGGGGAGGGCCAGCATGGACCGTTCGTTGATCGTCGCGAAGGTGTTGCCGACCGCCGAGGGGCGGGTCGCGGAGATCTTCGCCGAGTCGGACGCGACGGAGCTGCCGCGTCTGGTCGGGGTGCGGCACCGGTCGTTGTACCGGCTGCACGACCTCTACGTGCACCTGTTGGAGACCGACGCGGCGGGGGAGGGCGTGGTGGAGCACGCCCGGCAGCATCCCGAGTTCAGTCGGATCAGTGACCGGCTGCGGCCCTACATCTCGCCGTACCTGCCGACCTGGCGGTCTCCCCGGGACGCGCTGGCGCGCTGTTTCTACCAGTGGGACGCGTCGTCCAACGGGCGACGGCGATGAACCCGGCACTCTGAGGAGGATCCGATGACCGTCACCCGAGGACCGGCCGCTACGGCCCTGGCCACCGAGATCACCGACATTCTGGTGGCGCACTGCGGGTTGGATCCGCAGGCGCCGGCGCGGGCGCCCGCGGCCACCCTCGCCGAGTTGGGGATGGACTCGTTGGCGCTGCTGGAGTTGCAGGCCGTGGTCGCCGACCGGTACCGGGCGCGGATTCCGGCCGAGACCCAGGAGCTGACCATCGCCGCCGTCGCCGAGCTGGTCGCCGGGCAGCGCGACGGTGACGCGGTCGGGCCGGTCGGCCGGGCCGGGTCCGCTGCCGGGCCGGCCGACCGGCACGGGCACACCGAGAACAGCATCGTCGTCGGCGCGCCCCTGCCGTTGGTGTGGGAGGTGACCAACGACGTGGCGACGTGGCCGGACCTGTTCACCGAGTACCGGTCGGTGGAGATCCTGGAACGGTACGGCCACACCGTGCGGTTCCGGTTGACGATGCATCCCGATCCGGACGGGACGGTGTGGAGCTGGGTCAGCGAGCGCACCGTGGATCCGGTCGCCAGGGAGGTGCACGCGCACCGGGTGGAGACCGGGCCGTTCGAGTACATGCGTATCCACTGGCGGTACACCCCGGAGCCGGACGGGAGCACCCGGATGACCTGGGTGCAGGACTTCCACCTGCGTCCGGGCGCGCCGCTGGACGACCGGGGGATGGAGGACCGGTTGAACACCAACACGCCGCTGCAGATGGCGGTCATCCGCGACAAGGTGGAGCTGCTGGCCCGGCGGCGTGGGCTGGAGGTCGACGACGATGAGTGAGACAGCCGACCGGGTGGTGGCGGCCCGGGGCGTGCCCGCCGACCGGCGGCGCGGCGGTGAGCTGCGGGTGCTGCTCGGCCCGAAGACGGTGGGATCGACGAGTGGTTTCCTGGGGGTGGCGGCGTTGCGGCCCGGGGAACGTGTCGCCGAGCACTACCACCCGTACAGCGAGGAGTTCCTCTACGTCTGCCGTGGCGCGATCATCGTCGACCTGGACGACCGGCCGGTGCCGTTGGCCGCGGGGGAGGCGCTGTTCGTGCCGGTGAACGTGCGGCACCGGCTGCGCAACACCGGCGACGAGCCGGCCGAGGTGGTGTTCCACCTCGGTCCGCTCGCGCCCCGACCGGAGCTGGGCCATGTCGACACCGAGGTTCATGCCGCCGGCGTGGATGCCGACGCCGGGGCGCACGCCGGCCCGACGGTGGCGGAGGCGACGTCGTGACCGGGCGGCGTACGGTGGTGACCGGGATCGGGGTGGTCGCCCCGGGCGGCGTGACCCGGGACCGGTTCTGGAAGGGCATCACCGAGGGGCGTACGGCCACCCGCCGGATCACGTTCTTCGACCCGTCGCCGTTCCGGTCCCAGTTGGCCGCCGAGTGCGACTTCGACCCGGAGGTCGCCGGGCTGTCGGTCGCCGAGCGTCGACGCTCCGACCGGTACGTGCAGTTCGCCCTGGCCTGCGCGGCGGAGGCGCTGGCCGACAGCGGTCTGGACCTCACCGACGCCGTCCGGGAGGTCGCCGGGGTGGTGCTCGGCACGGCGGTGGGCGGCACCACCGCGCTGGAGCAGGAGTACGTGCGGGTCAGTGACTCGGGCACGCGCTGGCTGGTGGACCCGGCCCGGGGCGGCCGGTACCTGTACCAGGCGTTGGTGCCCAGCAGCCTGGCCGCCGACGTGGCCTGCCGGTACGGGCTGCACGGCCCGGCGCAGGTGGTCTCCACCGGTTGCACGTCCGGCATCGACGCGATCGGGTACGCCCACCAGTTGGTCGTGGACGGGGAGGCCGACGTGGTGCTGGCCGGGGCGTCCGACTCGCCGATCTCCCCGGTGACGGTGGCGTCGTTCGACGCGATCGGGGCGACCACCCCGGACAACGACGACCCGGCGCACGCGTCCCGGCCGTTCGACGCGTCCCGGCGGGGTTTCGTGTTGGCCGAGGGGGCGGCGGTGCTGGTGCTGGAGGAGGCCGGGCACGCCCGGCGGCGGGGCGCGCACGTGTACTGCGAGGTGGCCGGGTACGCCAGCCGCAGCAACGGTTACCACATGACCGGGCTGCGCCCCGACGGGGTGGAGATGTCGCTGGCGATCGAGGACGCGTTGCGGCAGGCCCGGCTCAACCCGGACGAGGTGTCGTACGTGAGCGCGCACGGCTCGGGTACCCGGCAGAACGACAGGCACGAGACGGCCGCGTTCAAGCGGGCGTTGGGCGCGGCCGCGTACCGGGTGCCGGTCAGCTCGATCAAGTCGATGGTCGGGCATTCGCTCGGCGCGATCGGCTCGATCGAGATGGCCGCCTGTGCCCTGGCCATCGAGTACGGGGTGGTGCCGCCGACGGCCAACTGGGCCACCCGTGATCCGGAGTGCGATCTGGACTACGTGCCGAACGTGGCCCGGGAGCTGCCGGTGGACGTGGCGTTGTCGGTGGGCAGCGGGTTCGGCGGGTTCCAGTCGGCGCTGGTGTTCCGTCGGCTGCGCGGGCCGGTGTCGGGGTGAGCGTGCGGGCGGTGGTCACCGGCGTCGGGGTGGTCGCTCCGAGCGGGATCGGCGGGGACGCGCACTGGCGTACGGTGACCGCCGGGGCCCGGGTGACCGGCCCGATCACGCTGTTCGATCCGGACGGCCGTTATGCGACCCGGTTGGCCGGTGAGGTGCCCGACTTCGACGCCGCCCGGTACGCGGACCGCCGCCGGCTGGTGCAGACCGACAGGTGGACGCAGCTCGGGTTCGCGGCGACGGGCCTGGCGCTGGCCGACGCCGGGCTGCCCGAGCGGGCGCCCGACCCGTACGGGTACGCGGTCACCCTGGCCAGTTCCTCCGGTGGGAACCTGTTCGGTCAGCGTGAGCTGCAACGGTTGTGGGGTGGGTCGTCGCGGACGGTCGGGGCGTACCAGTCGATCGCCTGGTTCTACGCGGCCAGTGTCGGGCAGGTGTCCATCCACCACCAGTTCAAGGGGCCGAGCGGGGTGCTGGTCAGCGAGTCCGCCGGCGGGTTGGACAGTCTCGCCCATGCGGCGCGGACGATCCGGCGGGGCACCCCGGTGGTGGTGGCCGGGGCGACCGAGTGCCCGCTGAGTCCGTACGCGTTGGCCTGTCAGCTCCGGTCCGGGCTGCTCAGCGCTGTCGAGGATCCGGCGTTGGCGTACCGGCCGTTCGACGTGGCCGCCTCCGGTTATCTTCCGGCGGAGGGCGGCGCGGTGTTCGTGGTGGAGGAGCTCGGGCACGCGTTGGCCCGGGGCGCGCGGATCTACGGTGAGGTGGCCGGGTGGGGGGCCACCCATGACGCCGTGCACACCGGCCCGGACGCGGCCGGCGATCCGGTCCAGTACGCGCGGGCTGTCCGGTTGGCCCTGGGCCGGGCGGGGGTGGGTCCGGAGGCGGTGGACGTGGTCTTTCCGGACGCGCTCGGGACGCTCCGGTACGACCGCAGTGAGGCCGCCGCGTTGCGGGCGGTGTTCGGGTCGCGGCCGGTGCCGGTGACCACCCAGAAGCCGTTGACCGGCCGGGCCCACCAGGGCGGGTCGGCGCTGGACGTGGCGACCGCGCTGCTCGCCTTCCGGCACGGTCTGCTGCCCGTCTCGGCTGGCCCGGAGCAGCCGGCGGACGGCTGCGAGCTGGACTTCCTGCGTCGTGCTCGACGGCCGCGCAGCGGGATCGTGGTGGTGTGCGCCCGCGGTTTCGATGGTTTCAACAGCGCGTTGGTGCTGCGTGCGGCCCCTCCCGACGCCGGCCCGGCCGACGTCCCCCGGCCCGACGCCGGCCCGGCCGACGGCGATCAGGACGTCGCCGCCTGAGGGCGAATCTGTTCGGACGGTCGGAGTGGACGGTTGCCCGAGCGTCGCTCGGCCGGACGATCCTGCCCGCCGGACCGCCATCGGGCAATAGGGCCCGGCGCTCGAATTGATCTAGCCATTCGCATCTGGTCATGCCCCGGAACGCTGTCGTAGGGTTCCCCGCAACACATCAACAGGCGCACTGATTGGGCGAATATCGCCTATTTCGTGCTGGGCGCTGGGCGGCGGTGACCATGTTTCGTGCGGCGGAAGAATCTTCGGTGAGCGACCCGGGCTGGGTGGACGATGTCCTGCTCGGCGGGCCGGCCACCGACGTTTGTCTTCGCCTCCCGGAGCCGGTGCGCCGGGACGCGCTGCGCCGGCTGGTCGCCGACGCGCAGGCCCGGCTGACCGCCGCCGGGCTGCGCCCCGGAGGCGCGGTCGCGCTGCGGCTGCCCCCGTCACTGTCCTACGTGGTCAACCTGCTGGCCACCTGGCGCGGCGGCGGCCAGGCCGTGCTGCTCGACCACCGGCTCACCGACTACGAGGTGGACGCCGCCCTGCGTCGGCTCGGCCCGCAGGTCGTGGTCACGCCGGCCCACGTCGGCGGTGGCGCGCTGCGTGTCTTCGCGGACGTGACGGAGGAGCTGAGCGGCTACTGCGACCGGCCGGCCGGCAGCGGGCACGCGGTCGTCCAGCTCAGCTCCGGCTCCACCGGACCGTCCAAGGTGATCGGTCGTACCGCCGCCGACCTGGTCGCCGAGGTGCGCCGCTACACCCTGATCGACGGCGTCGCCCGGCCCGGCGAGCGGATCATCCTGCTGCCGTCCATGGTGCACGTGCTCGGCCTGGTCGGCGGCCTGCTGTACGGGCTGCACGCCCGCGTCGAGCTGGTGCCGCCGCAACGGCTCAGCGGAGACGCCGTGCTCGCCGCGATCGCCGCCCAGGACACGCCGGCCACCGTGCTCGGGGTGCCATTCCACATCGGACTGCTCGCCTCGACCCGCCCGCCGACGCCGCTGCCGCAGTTCACGCGGATGACCACCGGCGGGGAACTCGTCCCGGCCGCGGTGGCGCGCGCCTTCCAGGACCGCCACGGCGTGCCGTTGGGCAACATGTACGGGATGACCGAGGTCGGGGTGATCGGCACCGACCTGCACGGCCGGCACCGCCCGGCCGTCGCGCCCGCCCCCGGCGTCGAGGTCCGCGAGGTCGCCGGCGAGCTGTGGGTGAGCTGCCCCGAATCGCCGTACGTCGGGCTGTCCGACCCGACCCGGTGGTCCGACGGCTGGTTACGGACCCGCGACGCCGGCGTCGTCGATCCGGGCACCGGGCTGGTCACCGTGCGGGGGCGGCTCGACTCGCAGGTCAGCGTGGGCGGGCTGAAGGTCGACCTGACCGAGGTGGAGGCCACCGTCACCGCGTTGCCCGGGGTGAGCGCCGCCGTGGTCGTCTACGACGGGGGCATCGCCGCGTACGTCCAGACCGACGGCACGCTCACCGAGGGCGACCTGGACGAGCTGCTCACCGAACGACTCGCCGGCTACAAGCGACCGCGGGTCCTGCGCCTGCTGTCCCAGCTTCCCCGGACCACCACCGGCAAGCTGGTCCGCTCCACCGAGGCGCTGCGGGCGGCGACGTCGTGACCAGCCCGCCCGGCCTGCTCCACCGCCACCTGCCGGTCCGGCCCGAGCACCACGACCTCCCGGGCCGGGCCGACCACCGCCACGGCCAGCACCAGCTCAGGGCCGGCGTCCGGATGCCCGACCCGCGTGCCCGCGCCGCCGGGAACCGCGCGCAGCAGTGGCCCCGACCCACCCGGGTCCGCCGTGCCGTCGGCGGCGGCGGGCAGCGGCACCGCACGGGTCAGCCCGCCCGCGCGCAGGCCCAGCCCGAGGGCCTTGCCGACGGCCTCCTTGGCCGTCCACAGCAGCAGGAAGGCGTCCGCCTGCTCGGCCGGGGACGGACGCCCGCGCACCCAGGTCGCGGCGGCCGGCTCGAACCAGCGCCGGGCCAGCGCCTGCGCCGGCACCGGTCGGCGACGCTCCACGTCCACCCCGACCGTGGCGTGCCGGCAGGCGGCCACGGCCACCACCCCGTCGACGTGACTGACGCTGACCGGCAGCTCCACGCCGCCGGCGCGCACCCGGGGCCGGCCCTGCCCGTCCCGCCACACGGTGACCGGCGCGCGGTCGAGCAGCGTCACGGCCGCCCGCGTCACCATCCGCCGCGTCGTCTCCGGCTGACCGCCGGTGACGCGGTCGACCCACACGTACACGGCGTCCCGACCGGGCACCGGTAGTTGGCTCACGGAAAGAGGTTAACCGCATGTCCGACGAGGTCCGTACCTTCGTCATCGCGCAACTGACGGACATGAACTACGACGTCGAGGACATCGACGACGACACCACGCTCGGTCCGGCCGGCGTCGACCTGGAGTCGCTGGCCCTGGCCGACCTCGCCGTCCGGGTCGAGGACCGGTACGGGCTGACGTTCGCCGAGGACGAGAACGAGAAGCTCGCCCTGATGACCGTCGGCGAGTTCACCCGCATGGTCGCCGAGCGGGTCTCCGCCACGGCCACCAGCGACCTCGGCTGATGGCCGCCCAGCCCGTACCCGGGCGGGCCGAGCTGGTCGACATGCTCGCCGAGCTGACCGCCCGACCGGCCGCCGAGGTGCCCGAGCGGCTCGGCTCGATGGAGCTGGCCTGGCTGGTGCACCTGGTCGAGCAGCGCTACGACGCCCGCCTGGACCTCACCGACGACCAGCTCGCCGGGATCCGCACCGTCGACGACGCCCGGGAGGTCTTCAGGACCTGCCTGACCGCCCCCGCAGATGGCTGAGGGGCCGCCGACCGTCCGCGTCACCGGCGTGCACGCCACCAGCGCCCTCGGCCGGGGCGCCGACGCCCAGCTCGCCGGCGTCCTCGCCGGGGCGGCGGCGTTCGGGCCGGTGCGCCGCTTCGACACCACCGCCCGACGGGTCGACCAGGCGGCGACCTGCGCCGACGTCGACGCCCTCGACGACGAGCTCGGCGCGGCGATCGGGGCGGCCTGCGCGCAGGCGGACCTGACCGGCGCGCGGCGGCAGGCGACAGGTCTGCTGCTGGCCGTCCACGGCGGACCGGACGCCGGGCCGCTCGCCGCGGACCTGGCCGCCCGCGCCGGTCTCGGCGGACCCCGGCGGGTCTACACGACCGCCTGCGTCTCGGCCAGCTCGGCGGTGGCCGACGCCGCCGCCCTGATCCGCCGGGGCGACGCCGACCGGGTCGTGGTGGCCGCCGGCTACCTCGTCGAGCCCGACCAGTACGCGCTGTTCGACGCCGGCCGGGCGCTGGCCACCGACGGGGCGGTCCGCCCGTTCAGCGCCGGGCGGACCGGGTCGCTGCTCGGTGACGGGGTGGCGGCGCTGGTGCTGGAGTCGGCCCGGGTGGCCCGCCGACCGCTCGCCGACCTGCTCGGCTGGGGGCGGGCCGGGGACGCCTACCACCCCTGCCGGCCCGACCCGACCGGGGCGGGGCTGGCCCGCGCGGTCCGGGCGGCGCTGCGCCGCGCCGACCTGTCCGCCGACGCCGTCGGGTACGTCAACGCCAACGCCACCGGCACCGGGTTCAGCGACGCCGCCGAGGCCAACGCGTTGCGCGCCGCCCTCGGCGCGGCGGCCGACCGGGTTCCGGTCAGCTCCACCAAGGCGCTGCACGGGCACGCCCTGGAGGCGTCCGGGCTGCTCGAACTGGTGGTGACGGTGCTCGCCCTGCGGCACGGGAAACTGCCGGTCAACGCCGGCTGGCTCGGCCCGGACGAGGCGTGCCCGCTGGACGTGATCCGCGACGCGCCCCGCCCGGCGTCCACCCCGTACGCGCTCAGCCTCAACGCCGCCTTCGGCGGCGCGAACACCGCCCTGCTGGTCGGCGCCGCATGACCGCCGCCGCGTCCCACGACCACCACCCCGGGCTGCGGGTGCTCGCCGAGGCCCGCTGGCCCGAGCCGGGCGACACCACGCCGCCGGTCGTGCCCGGCTTCGTGCGCTCGACGTTCCCGCCGCTGGTCGCGGCGGTCGCCGAACGCTGTCTGGTCCGCCGGCACGGCGCCGCGCCCGCCCCGGCCGACGTCGGCGCGCGCACCGCCGTGCTGCTGGTCAGCGCCAGCGGTGACCGGGACAGCGCCGAGCACGTGCGCGCCACCGTGGCCGCCGGCGGGCGACCCGGCCCGCTGTTCTTCTTCCAGTCCGTGCCGAACAGCATCGCCGGGCACGTGGCGGCGCGGTGGGGACTCGGCGGGCCGGTGCTCTGTCTCGGCCCCACCGGCGACTCCCGCGCCGACGGTGTCGCCGAGGCGGACCTGCTGCTGTACGACGGCGACGCGGACGAGGCGTTGCTGGTCCTGATCGAACAAACCGCCACCGGCGACCACGCGGTCGCGGTGCTGCTGGGGCAAGGAGAAACGGAATGCGGACCAGGGGACTTCGCGGTCGGCTCGCCGCCGACGAGCTGATCGGCGCGGGCAACGTGCTGGCCCGGGTGCTGGCCCACGGGGCCGACCCGGACGGGCCGGGGCTCACCTTCGACACGCCTGTCGACGGCCACCCGGCCGAGCGCCCGCTGACCCTCGGCCAGCTCGACCGGATGGTGGACGCCCGGGCGGCCTGGCTGCACGCCCGGGGCGTGCGACCCCGCGACCCGATCGCGGTGTGGGCCGGCGACGCCGCCGACATGGTGCTCAGCTTCCTCGCGCTGAGCCGGCTCGGCGCGATCCCGGCGCTGATGAACGGCCGACTGCGCCCGGAGATCGCCGCCGAGTACGTGCGTCGGCTGCGCGGCGCGGGGGTGCTCGCCGACGACGCGCACGCCGCCCTGCTCGCCGACCACGACCTGGGCGTGCCGCTGCTGGGCACGCCCGCCGAGGCCGGCGCCGGTGACCCGGCCGCCGCGCCGACGCCGTACCGGCACCACCCGGACGACCCGGTCGTGATCACCCACACCTCCGGCACCACCGGCATCCCCAAGGCGGTGCTGCACTCGCACGCCAGCCTGTTCGCCGCCACCCGGCACCTGCTGACGATGCCGCAGGCGCAGGGCACCAGCCGGATCCTCAACGCGCTGCCCGCCCCGCACACCGCCACCGTCCTCATGGTCAACCAGGCGCTCGGCAACCGGGCCGAGATGTTCCTGCTGTCCGAACAGGGCGGCGGGCGGGTGCTGGACGCCATCCAGCGGTGGCGGCCCGACGGGGTGTTCGGGTTCTCGGTCACCTGGGCGGAGCTGGCCCGGTTCGACCTGTCCGGCTACGACCTGGAGTCGGTGCGGCTGTGGTTCAACACCGGCGACTGCTCCCACGAGCCGCACGTGCGCAAACTCGTCGCCGTCGGCGCCCGGGACGTCGTCACCCGCGACGGCGTCACCCGGGTGCCCGGCTCGGTGTTCGTCGACGGTCTCGGCTCCAGCGAGATGGGCCACTCGATGTTCCACGTCACCCACCACGCCGACACCGACCGGTACGGCCGCTGCGTGGGCCGCCCGTACCGGTTCGCCCGGGTCGCGGTGCTCGACCTCGACGGCAACGAGCTTCCGCCCGGCGAGGTCGGCTGGCTGGGCGTCGACTCGCCGTCGCTGTTCCGGGGCTACTGGAACGACTCGGCCACCACGTACCGGTTCCGGCTGCGCGGCTGGTACCTGACCGGCGACCTGGTGTACGCCGACGCCGACGGCCGCTACTACCACCTGGACCGGGCCGTCGACTCGGTCGACGTCGGCGGCGGGAAGCGGTTCTTCACCGCGCTCAGCGAGGAACGTGTCCTGGCGGCCTGCCCGGACGTGGTCGACTGCACCGTGGTCATGGTCCGGGAGCCGGCCGGCGTGGTCACCGACGTGCTGCTGGAGCTCGCCGTCGGCGCCGACCCGGGGCTCGACCGCGTCGAGGCGGTGCGGGCCGCGCTCGGCCCGGAGGTGGGGGCCACCCTGCGTCGGGTGGCGCCGGTGGGCGCCGACGACATCCCGGTCACCGTCACCGGCAAGGTCCGCAAGGTGGCGCTGCGGGAGCGGTACCTGGCCGAGGCGCCGTCATGACCGTGCTGGTCACCGGCATGGGGCTGTTCACGCCGGCCGGTCGGGGTCCGGCGGAGACCTTCGCCGCGTTGACCACCGGCCGGTCCGGGCTGGGTCGCCCGCCCGCCGGGCACCCCGCCGAGGCGTCGGTGGAGGTCGGCGGGTTCCTGCCGGACGTCGACCCGCGTACGGTCGCCACCGGCCCGGAGACCCGGGTGCTGGACCGCATCGTGGTCCTCGCGCTGCTCACCGCCGCCGAGGCGCTCGCCGACGCCGGCATCGAGGTCGGCCGGGACGTCGACCCCGACCGGATCGGCGTGATCGTCGGCGGTGTCGGCGGGATGGCCACCCTGGAGGCGCAGGCGGTGGCACGGGCCGAACGGGGCCGGGCGGCGGTGAGTCCGTACCTGCTCACCGGCATCCTGCCGAACATGCCGGCGGCGCGGATCGCCATCGCCCACGGCATCCGCGGGTACGCCTCCGCTGTCGGCACCGCCTGCGCGTCCGGCGCGCAGGCCATCGCCGACGCGGCCCGGCTGATCCGCGCCGGCGAGGCGGACGTGGTGCTGTGCGGGGCCAGTGAGGCCCCGCTGTTCGGGACGTTCGCCGACACCTTCGGCAACGCCCGCGCCCTGGCCCGGGGCTGGGCCGACCCGACCGGGGCGAGCCGGCCGTTCGACCGGCGACGCAACGGGTTCGTGCTGGCCGAGGGGGCCGCGCTGTTGGTGCTGGAACGTGCCGGGCACGCCGCCGCCCGGGGCGTGACCGGCTACGCCCGGCTCGCCGGGTACGGGGTCACCACCGACGCGCACCACCCCACCACGCCGCGCCCGGACGGGGCCGGCGCCGCCGCGAGCATGCGTCGCGCCCTGGCCGTCGGCGGCGTCGGGCCGGGCGACGTCGGCTACGTCAACGCCCACGGCACCGGCACGAGACTCGGCGACGTCGCCGAGACCGTCGCGCTGGCCGACGTCTTCGGGGCGGGGGCGGTGCCGGTCAGCTCCACCAAGGCGCTCACCGGGCACCTGCTCGGCGCGTCCGGCGCGTTGGAGGCGGCGGTGACCGCGCTGGCCCTGGGGCGGGGGCTGCTGCCGCCCACGTACCACCTGGACGACCCGGACCCGGACTGCCCGGCCGACCACATCCGCACGCGGGCCCGCGCGGCCGACCCGGAGTTCGCCCTGTCCAACTCCTTCGGCTTCGGCGGGCAGAACGTCAGCCTGCTGCTCGGCCGGGCCGCCGGGCCGGGGAGGTGAGTCACGCAGCACCCGGGCCGGCGGCCCGGTCCGACCACACGGGGGGAACTGTGGAGAGGCTGGAAAGACCAATGCAGATACGCGCAATCGACCATATCGAGATGTTCGTGGGGGACGCCCGGCAGGCGGCCTTCTACTTCGGCACGGCCGTCGGCTTCCAACTCTGCGGGCAGGGCGGCCCGGAGACCGGGCTGACCGGCCAGCGGTCGCTGCTGCTGCGGCAGGGCGACATCCGGATGGTGCTCACCTCCGGGCTGACCGCCGGGCACGAGGCGTCGACGTACGTGCAGCGGCACGGTGACGGCGTCGCCGTCGTCGCGTTGGAGGTCGACGACATCGCCGACGCGTACGCCGACCTGGTCGCCCGGGGGGCGACGGCGCTGACCCCGCCGCACGCCTTCACCGGCGCGGACGCCGAGGTGGTCGTCGCCGAGGTGGGCGGCTTCGGCGACGTGCGGCACCGGCTGGTGCAGCGCCGGGGCGACCGGGAGCGGTTCCTGCCCGGCGTGTTCGAGCCGCTGGCCGAGCCGGCCGGGCAGACCGGCGGGCCGCTCACCCGGATCGACCACCTGGCGATCTGCGTGCCGCCCGGACAGCTCGACGACACCGTCGCGCACTACCGGGACGTCTTCGGGTTCGACCCGATCTTCACCGAGCACGTCGAGGTGGCCGGGCAGGCGATGAACTCCACGGTGGTGCAGAGCCGGTCCGGGCAGGTCACCCTGGTGCTGCTGGAGCCGGACGCCACCCGCCGGCCCGGCCAGATCGACGCCTTCCTCGACCGGCACGCCGGGGCCGGCGTGCAGCACCTCGGCCTGGCCACCGACGACATCGTCGCCGCCGTCGAGGAGCTGCGCGGCCGGGGCGTGCGGTTCGCCGGCACCCCGGGCAGCTACTACGACGTCCTTCAGGACCGGGTCGGCCGGCTCGACGCCCCGATCGACCGGCTGCGTGACCTGGGGGTGCTGGTCGACCGGGACCACGCCGGGCACCTGCTGCAGATCTTCACCGAGTCGATGCACGTACGCCGGACGCTGTTCCTGGAGCTGATCGAGCGGCGGGGCGCGCTCACCTTCGGCAGCGGCAACATCAGGGCGCTCTACGAGGCGAAGGAACGGGAGCTGGCCGCCGTCGCGGCAGCCCCGCAGGGAGGGTAGCCATGACCACCACCGAGATCACCACCGAGCCGCGGCTCACCGACGGGGAACGGGCGTTGCTGCCCACCGACGAGGAGGTGGCCTTCTACGCCGAACACGGCTGGTACCTGTCGCGGAAGCTGTTCACCGACGACGAGATCGACGAGCTGACGGCCGCCTCCGACCGCTACTACGCGGGCGAACGCGACCGGCTGCTGCCGACCCGCCCGCCGAAGCTGGCCTACTGGGAGCCGGCAAAGGGCGACGTGCAGCGGCACAACGACTACGTCCACCACGAGCACGACGTGATCGGTCGGATCCTGCGCAAGCCGCTGATCGGCGCGGTGGCCGCCCGGCTCGCCCGGGCCGACGAGATCCGGGTCTTCCAGTCCACGATGATCTACAAGCCGCCGATCTCCGGTGAGCCGAGCAACATCGTGCCCTGGCACTTCGACAAGCACTACTGGTCGTCGTCGTCGTCGGAGCGGATGCTCACCGCGTTCGTCCCGTTCCACGACTGCGACGTTCAGATGGGCACCATCACCATGGTCGACGGCTCGCACCGCTGGCAGGAGATCGGCGCGGACGACACCGTGGTCCGGCACTTCGCCGACCGCGACCGCGACCAGCTCGAGGAGATGCTGGCCGAGAACGCCGCGCACAACCACGCCGAGATCCGCAAGATCCCCATGGTGATCCCCCGGGGACACGTCAGCTTCCACCACTGCCGCACCTACCACGGCAGCGGCCCGAACGTCAGCGGACGCCCCCGCCGGGCGATCTCGCTGCACCTGCAGGACGGCGACAACGCCTGGCGGGAGTTCCCGCTCTCCGACGGCAGCCGCGCCGCGTACAACCACGACGTGCTGGTCCGCCGTACGCCCGACGGGCGACCGGACTACGCCGATCCCGAATACTGCCCGGTCATCTGGCGCGCGAGCGCCCGGCAAGGAGGCTGACAATGTCACGGTACGACTGGGGGAAGACCCACCCGGGCATCGAACGGCTGGAGCAGGCCGTCACCGCCCGCCGCGACGTGGTCGTCGCGCACCCGCTCTACGCCAACCTGGACACCCACCAGGCGCTGGTGACCTTCATGGAGCACCACGTCTTCGCCGTGTGGGACTTCATGTCGCTGCTCAAGTCGTTGCAGCGGCAGCTCACCTGCGTCACCGTGCCGTGGATCCCCACCGGACCCACCGGCAGCCGCCGCCTGATCAACGACATCGTCATGGTGGAGGAGAGCGACGAGCTCGGCGAGGGCTACCTCAGCCACTTCGAGCTGTACGTGCGCGGCATGGCCGAGGCCGGCGCGGACACCGGCCCGGTCGACCGGCTCGTCGAGCTGCTGCGCGCCGGCCGCCCGGTGCCCGAGGCGCTGGTCGAGGCGGGGGTGCCCGCCGCGTCGGCGGCGTTCGCCGGCACCACCTGGCAGATCATCGAGAACACCCCGGTGCACTGCCAGGCGGCGGCGTTCGCGTTCGGCCGCGAGGACCTGATCCCGGAGATGTTCACCCAGGTCGTCGCGGTCAACGAGCGCAGCCGCAAGCTCGGCACGTTCGTCGACTACCTGGAGCGGCACATCGAGGTCGACGGCGAGCAGCACACCCCGATGGCCATGCAGATGCTCGCCGACCTGTGCGGCGACGACGACGTCAAGTGGCAGGAGTGCGCGGACACCGTGAACACCGCGCTCGCCGCCCGGGCCCGGCTCTGGGACGACATCCTCGCCGCCGTCAAGGAGGGCCGCGCGTAGTGACCGCGCCCGAGGCGGTCCGGCTCTACCGGACCGTACGGCTGATCCGGCGCTTCGAGGAGCAGGCGATCGACCTGGTCCGCTCCGGCGCGATCGTCGGCGGCATCCATCCGTACCTCGGGCAGGAGGGCGTCGCGGCCGGTGTCTGCGCCGCCCTCCGCGCGGACGACATCGTCGCCGGCACCCACCGGGGCCACGGGCACGTGCTCGCCAAGGGGGCCGACCCGGCGCGGATGCTCGCCGAGCTGTGCGGCCGGGAGACCGGACTCAACCGGGGCCGGGGCGGCTCCATGCACGCCGCCGACTTCGGCGTCGGCGTGTACGGGGCCAACGCGATCGTCGGCGCGTCCGGGGCAATCGTCACCGGCGCGGTGTGGGCGCTGCGCCGCCGCGGCGGCGACCAGGTCGGGGTGAGCTTCTTCGGCGACGGGGCGGTCAACGAGGGCATGCTGCTGGAGGCGTTCAACCTGGCCGCGCTCTGGCGGGTGCCGGTGGTGTTCGTCTGCGAGGACAACGGCTACGCCACCACCATGCCGGTCGAGGCCGCCGTGGCCGGCACCATCGCCGGCCGCGCCGAGGCGTTCGGCATCCGCGCCACCCTGGTCGACGGGCAGGACCCGGAGGCGGTCCGCGACGTCACCGCCGTCGCCGTGGACCGGGCCCGGGCCGGTGGGGGACCGGAGCTGGTCGAGGCCCGTACCTACCGGTTCGACGCCCACCACACCTTCGAGCACACGGTACGTCTCGACTACCGCGACCCGGCCGAGGTGGCCCGGGGCAGGGCCCGTGACCCGGTCACCATCCAGGGCGACCGGCTCCCCGCCGACCTACGGCGACAGGTCGACGCCGACGTCGAGCAGGTGCTCGCCGAGGCGGTGCAGTTCGCCCTCGCCGGCCCGGAACCCGACCCGGCCGGCGCGCTGGACCACCTGTACCCGAGCGGGCTGGTGGCCCGGGCGGGAGGACACTGATGCCCCGACTGTCGTACCTGAAGGCGCTCAACCGGGCCCTCGGCGACGAGTTGGCCCGCGACGAGGCGGTGTTCCTGCTCGGCGAGGACGTCCGGGTCGGCGCGTCGCACGTCACCGCCGGGCTGTGCCGGCGGTTCGGCCCGGAGCGGGTGGTGGACACCCCGCTGTCCGAGCAGGCGTTCACCAGCTTCGCCACCGGCGCCGCCATGGCCGGGCTGCGGCCCGTCATCGAGTTCCAGATCCCGTCGCTGCTGTTCCTGGTGTTCGAGCAGATCGTCAACCACGCGCACAAGTTCCCGCTGATGACCGGCGGGCAGTGCGCCGTGCCGGTCACCTACCTGGTGCCCGGCTCCGGGTCCCGCGCCGGCTGGGCCGGGCAGCACTCCGACCACCCGTACAGCCTCTTCGCGCACGTCGGCGTCACCACGGTGGTCCCGGCCACCCCGGCCGACGCGTACGGGCTGCTGGTCTCGGCGATCCGGCACGACGACCCGGTGGTGGTGTTCGCCCCGGCCGGGGCGATGGGCGTCCGCGCCGACGTGGACTTCGCCACCCTCGCCCCGGTGCCGCTCGGTGTCGGCGCGGTCCGCCGGGCCGGCGTCGACGTGACAGTGGTCGCCGTCGGGCACCTGGTGCACGACGCCCTCGCGGTCGCCGACGACCTGGCCGGCAGCGTGTCGGTGGAGGTGTTCGACCCGCGCACGCTGTACCCGTTCGACTGGGACGGGCTGGCCGGGTCCGTGGCGCGCACCGGCCGGCTGGTCGTCGTCGACGACGCCAACCGCTCCTGCGGCATCGCCGGGGAGATCATCGCCACCCTGGCCGAGCGGGGGGTGCCGCTGGTCGCGCCGCCGGCCCGGGTCACCCGCCCGGACGGCGCGGTGCTGCCGTACGCCCCGACCCTGGACCGGGCCGTGCAGCCCGGCCGGGAACAACTCACCGCCGCCATCCACCACGTCATGAAGGACGCCTGATGATCGACGCGACGTACCAATGGCCGCCCGCCGGGCAGGCGTGGCTCGACCTGCCGGAGCCGGTCCGCGCCGGGATGGTGGCCGCCGGGGCCGGGAACTGGGCGGAGATCTTCCACGGCCGGGCCACCTACAACAAGCAGTGGCGGCTGGCCCGTCCGCCGGTGCTGACCGCCGAGAGCTACCGGATGCTCAACGCCGTCTCCCTGCGGCTGGCCGAGCTGCTGTTGGACGCGGCGCGACGGCGGGCCGGCACCACCGGTGAGCTGGCCACCGTGCTCGGCGTCGACCCCGTCGGCACCCGGATGCTGCCCACCGACGAGCCGCTCGACGAGCGCCTGCTGGCCGCGGTCCGCCCGGACGTGCTGCTCAGCGACGGCGTGCCCCGGGTCGTCGAGTTCAACATCGACAGCAGCATCGGCGGGGTGCTGGACGCCGACACGGTCGTCGAGCGGTTCACCCGCGTGTACGCCGAACGCGGGATCCTCGACGCCGGCGCGCTGCGGCCGGCGCCCTCGGCGATGGACACCCGGTTCGCGGCGATCCGCGCCACCCTCGGGTTGCCGGAGGGGGCGGTGGTGCCGCTGCTGCTGGACTTCGACGCCGACTACCCCGGCCTGGACGACCCGGACCTGATGCGCCGCGTCCTCGCGCCGGTCACCGAGCGGGCCGCGCGGTTCGGGCTGGTGATGCCGATCGAGGCGGTCACCTCGGTCGGCGTCGCCGCCGACGGCGGCCCGCTGGTCGCCGGTCGACCGGTCGACGGCGTGTTCCGGCTGTTCGTGCTCAACCGGGTCACCCGCGGCCCCGGCCTGGACGCGCTGGAGTCCCTGGTGCTCTCCGGCCTGCTGCCGGCGTTCACCTCCGGGGCGGCCTGGCTGCTCGGCAACAAGCAGCTCCTGGCCTGGCTCTGGTCCGACCTGGACACCCTCGACGAGGCGGACCGGGCGATCGTCCGGCGGCACCTGCCCCGCACCGAGCTGCTCACCGCCGACCTGCTGGACCGGGCCGTGGCCGGGCGGCACGACCTGGTCGCCAAGCCCGCCGACGGGTCGGCCGGCGTGGACGTGGTGATCGGCCGGGAGACCGACGCGCAGGGCTGGGCGCAGGCGCTGCGCCGGGGTGTCGACCGGGGCGGTCACATCCTCCAGGAGTACGCGCACGCCGACGTGGTGCCGATGGACTTCGTGCACATCGAGACCGGCGAGACGGTGACCGAGGAGGTGCCGTACAGCATCGCCCCGTACCTGTTCGGGCGGCAGCCGGCCAACGCCTGCGTCCGGTCCGGCTTCCCCGGCTGCGAAGGCGTGCTCAACCTGGCCCGGGGCGTCCTCCTCTCCGGCATCTTCCTGGTCGACTGACGCCGACCGCCGGCGGGCGCGCCGCTGGTGTCCCGCCGGCGGCAGCCGGTGCTGACGTCCGGCATTTTTATAGATATATTTAAATGCATCTGTGCGGCGGTCCGGCGTCCGCCCGACGACACCGCCGCCCCGCCACCACCCGACCGGAAGGGAAACAGATGACAAGCGTGCTCTCACGCGCGGCGTCCGTCCTCGGCGCCGCGCTCGTCGCCGGAGTCCTCGCCGCCGGCAGCGCCAGCGCCAGCCCCAGCCTCCTGCAGCGGTTCTCCGTGCCCTCCGGGGACACCTGCACGTACGGCTACACCGAGGGAACGCTCGAGTGGCGGTCCGCCACGCCCACCAGCGCGGTGCGGGTGACCGGGGTCGTCGCCGACCGGCCGATCCCGAACGACCCGGGCAGCGTCTGCCGCGAGGACGGCCGGTACACCATCGCCACCTACGTCGCCTACGCCGGCGACCGGCGGGTGGACGAGGAGGCTCGGCGGGTGGACAACGGGATGGCCCGGGTCGACCTCGTCCTGGACGCGGGCACCCTCCCGGTGGGCATCGACAAGGTCGTCATCCAGGTCTGCCGGACAGCGCCGCTCAGCCCCGACCCCGCCCCGGTCTGTGGACGCGCCCACACCTTCACGCCGTCGGTGATCAGCCCGACCGCCTGACGGGCGGCGATCCCCCGCGGGCCGGCCGGGAGCGTCCGACCGGCCCGCGGGGGCCGCGCCTGCCGTTCCCGGACGGCGGCGTCAGGGGACGATCCGTTGTCCCCGCTCCGGGCCGGTCCGGTGTCGAACGAGGCAGCGGGCCGTCTCGGCGGTGGCGACGGCGTCGCTGCGGGCGCTGCCGTGCCGGCCGTCGCTGCTGTAGATCGACGGGTCGGCGGTGAGCGGATGGTCGGTCAGCGGCACGTGCGCCGTGCCCAGCCGTTCGGCGAGCCGGCCGGTGCGGGCCGACAGCAACCGCATCCGTTCCCGCAGGCCGGGACGGACCCGCTCGGGCACGGCCGGGCTGTGCGACACGTCGAACATGCCGACGGTGATCACCAGCGCCCCGGCCGCCTGCAACGCGGTGACGATGGCGGTCAGCTCGACGTCCACCGCGTCCGGGTCGTACGCCGGGCGGAACGCGTCGTTGCCGCCGCAGACCACCAGCGCCAGGTCGGGGCGGAACGCCAGGGCCGGCGCGAGCTGCCCGGCGCGCACCTCGTGCGCCCGCAGCCCGCGCCGGCCGAGGTTGAGGTACGCCAGGTCGGGCGCGACGGCGCGCAGCTCGGCGGCGATCCGGTCGGCCCACTGGAGCCGGCTGTATCCGTCGACCGGCTCGCACAGCCCCTCGGCCACGCTGTCGCCGAGCGCCACGAACCGCCGCCACGGATGCCCGGCGAGCAGGGCCGCGCTCTCCCCCTCCCGCAGACAGTACGGATCGGTGTCCTCGGTGAGCGTCGTCGCCGGCATGATCGGCACCGTAGCCGAGCTGCGGGCCGCTGACCAGATGTCGACGTGTCGGACCGGACGGTCGGTGGTTATCGTCTCCCGGACCGCATCGGACCGGCCGGTGCCGTGGGACAGGGGGAACATGTGGAGACCATCGCTCTGCGTACGCGGCTCAAGGCGGGCCGGGAGGCCGAGTACGACCAGGTCCACGCGGTGATCCCAGCCGAGCTGGACGCCGCGCTGCGCGCGGCCGGGGTACGCGCCTGGCGGATCTGGCGGGACGGTCAGGACCTGTTCCACCTGGTGGAGGTCGTGGACTACCAGGCGATGCTGCGGGCTCTCGAGAAGCACCCGGCCGATGTGGCCTGGCAGGCCAGGATGGCGGAGCTGCTGGAGACTCCCGACGACGGCTCCGGGAACGCCAGGGTCCTCCCGATGGTGTGGGAGCTGCCCTGACCGGACGCCCGCGCGCCGTCCGGAGCGGCTCCGGACCCGATCGTCCGTAGGCGGGGGTCGGCGCGTCAGGGTGGGGCTGGTCAGAGGATCCGGGTGACCTGCTCGGCGGCGGCCAGGGCGGCCTGCCGGTCCGGGTCGCAGTTGGCGCAGAGCACCACGGACGCCCCGACCGCCAGCGGGGCGAGCAGCCACTTCACCGGCTCGTCGTGGACGGCGGCGTCGACCAGGATCCGGTCGCCGGGGCGCAGGCCCATGGCGTCGGCGACGCCCCGGGCGACCTGGCCCCACTGGGCGTAGCTGGTGCCGTCCACGCTGGCCGCGGCGGTGGGTCGGACCAGGGCGGCCGGATCGGGGCCGGCGGGGTGCCGGTCGAGCTCGGCGAGGAAGTCCAGGTAGCCGGGCGGCGCGTCCGGCGTCGGCGCGCCGACCGGGCCCAGTCCGAGGACGTACCGGTGCGTCGCCTCGGGCGGGTTGTCCAGCCAGTCGTCGATGCGGGGCCGGTGCACGAAGCTGGCGTCCAGCGGCCCGTCCGCGCCCGGCCCGAGCGCCGGCAGCCCGGCGGTGGCCCGGCCGCGGAACGACACCGCGACCCCGGCCGCCCAGCAGCCGAGCAGCACGGCGGCGGTCTGCCAGTGCGGTGGCAGCAGCACGGCCGCCCGACTGCCCGGCCCCAGCCCGCACCCGTCGCGCAGCAACCGGGCCGTACGGGCGGACCACCGGCCCAGCTCCACCGCCGTCAGGGCGGCGTGCTCCCCGTTGGCGTCGTCGTGGTACGTCAGCAGCGCGGGCTCCGAGCTCAGCGCGGGCTCCGTGCTCAGCGGATCGGCTGCGGCGACGGTGGTGGGCGTGATCATCCGGTCTCCAGCTCGGCGGCGAACCTCTCCACCCTATCGGCCGTCCCCGTGGGGGGTCGGGTGAGCCCGGCGCGGACCGGGCGGGGGATCTGACGGACACCGCTCTGCGGCCGGACCCGTGCGCCGGCTACACCCGCCCGTGACGATCTGCGGCGACGCTTCGCCCCCGCCGGGGCGGAGCCGTGCCACCAGGCTGGGCGGCCGACGGCGGCAGGTCGGGCCGGGCGCGCGCCGACCGTCCCGTGCCGACCAGCGGCACGGCGGTCACGACCAGACAGGCGAACGCCAGGAGCAGCAGGGCCGGGGTCAGCCCGAACAGGGCCACACCCCAACCGGCGAGCAGCGCGCCGGCCGGCAGTCCGGCGAAGCCGACCGCCCCGGCGATGCCGATGACCCGGGTCTGCAACGCCTGCGGTACCCGTTCGTACAGCGCCACGCCGAGCAGCGGGTTGATCGCGCCGACCCCGATCGCGGACACGAAGGTCACCGCCGTCACGGTGCCCAGGTCGTCGGTCGCGGCCAGGGCGAAGAGCCGGGGCGTGCCGCACAACGCCGCGCCGGCCACGAAGGTGGCGAACGGGGGCAGTCGGGAACCGAGCCAGGTGAAGACCAGACTGCCCAGCAGCGCCCCGCCGCCGAACGCGCCGAGCACCAGGCTGAGCCCGGCGGGGGAGCGCAGCACCTGGTCGACCCAGAGCGGGACGAACACCGCGATGCTGGCGTTGGTCACCAGGTTCAACGCGAACACCACCACCAGCATGTCGCGCAGCAACCGGTCGGCGCGCACGTACCGGAAGCCGCCGCGCAACGCCGTCCAGTAGCCCTCCCGGGCGTCGGTGGGATCGCCGTCGGCCGGCGCGACGGTGGGCAGCGCGACGAACAGTCCGACCAGCAGGGCGCAGCCGGCGAAGCTGACCGCGTCGATGAGCAGCGCCGTGGTGACGCCGAACCAGAGGATCAGCAGCCCGCCGAGGCTCGCCCCGAGCAGCGTGACCACCCGGTTGAGTCCCTCGTAGACCGAGGTGAGCCGGATCAGGCGTACCCCGGCGGCCTCGGCGGCCGGACGCATCATCGCGTGCTTGACCCGGTCGCCGATGCCGCGCAGCCCGCCGACCACCGCGACCAGGACGACCAGCGCGGGCAGGCCCAGCCAGGGGGCCAACGCCACCGCGAGCATCCCGGCGGCGCTGCCCACGTCGGCCACCACCGAGGTCCGCCGCAACCCGACCCGGTCGGCCAGCGGCGCGGCCAGCGCGCTGCTCAACAGGTACGGAATCGTCTCCGCCGCCGCGACCAGTCCCATCATGGCCGGGCTGCCGGTGGTCTCCAGCACCAGCCAGGGGATCGCCACGATCGACACGCGGCTGCCCAGCGTGGAGACGATGTCGGCGGCGACCAGGGTGGCCAGCCGCGCCCTCGGCGTCACCGGATGACGCCGATCGCCTGCCGTGTGGCGGTGTGCCGGGCGCGCAGGGCGGGCTTGTCCACCTTGTGGGAGCGGTTGACCGGCAACCTGTCGACGAACTCGACCTGCTGCGGCGCCCACAGCTCACCCAGCTCCCGGGTCACCAGGTCGACCAGCTCCGCCCCGGTGACCGTCGCGCCGGGGACGGGCGTCACGTACGCGTACGGGGTCTCCGCTCCGTCGTCGCCGGGCGCCCCGATCACCGCGGCGGCGGCGACCTGCGGGTGCCCGGCCAGCACGTCCTCGATCGGGCGGCTGTGGATGGGCCAGCTCCGCCGCCCGGTGAGGATCCGGTCGGCCAGCCGGTCGACGAGGTAGAGGTAGCCGTCGCCGTCGACGTGTCCGAGGTCGCGGGTGCGGACCCAACCGTCGACCAGGGTGTCGGCGGTCAGCTCCGGCTGCCCGAAGTAGCCGACGAAGCTGAGCCTCGTACGGACCCACACCTCGCCGTCCACGCCCGCCGGCAGCGGCCGTCCGTCGGGGTCGCGGACCTCCAGCTCGACGTCGCCGTACGGGCGGCCGCAGGAGCGCAGCCGCTGCGGGCGCGTCGGGTCCTCGGTCAACTGCGGCAACGCGGTGACGACGACGGCCTCGCTGAGCCCGTACACGATCCGCAGCACCGGGCCGAACCGGGCGATGGCCTGCCGGAGCCGGGCCGGCGCGGCCGGACCGCCGCCGACGTTGAACATGAACATGTCGGTGAAGTCCGCGCCGTCCAGCGCCGGGTGGTCGAGCACCTCGTAGAGCATCGGCGGGGTGAGGAAGGTGGAGTTGATCCGTTCCCGGTCGACGGTGGCGACGAAGCGGGCCGGGTCCCAGTCGTCGGCCAGGAACAGTACCCCGCCGGTGAACAGGTTGACGAGCGTGGTCACCTGTCCGCTGGCGATCCACATGGGGGAGTGCGACAGGTGCCGCAGCAGGGGGGCGCCGCTGTCCCGGAGCGCCCCGGCGATGGCGAGGACCTGCCGGTAGAAGCTCTCCCGGTGGTGCACCAGCTTGGGCGTGCCGGTGCTGCCGCTGGTCTGCAGGAAGGACTCCGGCGCCGGCCCGATTCCGGCCGGGTCGACGGCGGCATCGGCGTCGGCGGGCGCGGTCAGGTCGGGCACGTCGTCGTCGGGGACGGTCAGGTCCGGGCCGGGTCCGGGGCCGAGGCAGCACACCAGCACGCCGGGCAGCGCGGCGACCAGGTCGGGGCCGAGGCCGTCCGGGCGGCGGGCGTCGTAGACGACGGCGTCCGGACGGGCCAGCCGGACGAACTCGTCGATCTCCCGGCGGGAGGTGACCGGCGCGACCCACATCGACCGGCAGCCGAGCAGGTGCAGGGCGAGTTGCAGCAGGGGCGCCTCGACCACGTTGCCCGCCACCACCAGCACCGCCGCGCCGGGGCGGACGCCGTGCCGACGCAACCGGCGGGCCAACGCCCGGATCTCGGCGGCGACCTCCCGGTAGGAGAGCCGCCGGTCGCCGCCGACCAGCGCCTCCCGGTCGCCGTACCCGGCGAACAGCGCCAGCGCGTCGTGCACGTACGTCGTCGGGCGCGCGGATCCGTCGGACATGCGGCAGCTCCCATCGGGTTCGGGGCGCCCCGCCGGCGGCTGCCGTCCGGACAGGACGCGCCCGGCCGGAGCGGGAGTCGTGGCTGCGGCGGGACGGCGTCGAGGTGCGGTCGACGGCCGCGCCGCCGCCCGTCGAGCCTAGGTGGACGGTGCCGCGGCGGGCCAGAGCCGATCGTCGCGGGGCGTCGGCCGTGGGGTAGTTGATCATGTCGATCCGGTTGATTGACGCCTGTGGGGCACGGGGCTAGGTTTCTGGACCATCGTCCAGGCGCTGCCGTCGTCGAACGGCCCTGGGCTGCCGATAATGGAGGTTCAATGTCGACCCCGAAACGATGGCAGGTCGTGGCTGCGGCCGCGGCGCTGCTGGTCACCGGCACACCGGCCGTGGTGGCCAGCGCCGGCCCGTCCACCGACGCCGCCGACCGCAACGACCGGGCGCGCGAGGTGTGGGCGGGCACCTGGGCCGCCGCGGTCACCCGGGGCAACTCGGTCGGGCTGACCAACACCGGTCTCAACAACCAGAGCGTACGGATGGTCGTGCACACCACCGTCGGCGGCGACCGGCTGCGCGTACGACTCAGCAACGTCTACGGTGAGCAGGCCGTCCAGCTCGGCCGGGCCACCGTCGCCAGGCCGAACACCGCCACCCCCGATGACCTGTCCGACGTGGACACCTCGACGGTGCGCGAGCTGACCTTCGGCGGGGCCGCCACGACCACCATGCACAAGGGTGGCGAGCTGCTGAGCGACCCGGTCGCCCTGCCGGTCGGCGAGCAGCAGGACCTGGTGGTGACGCTGTACTTCCCGACCCTCACCGGGCCGGTCACGTTCCACGGCCAGTCCCGGCAGACCACCTACATCGGCGCGACCGACCTCACCGGGGCCGCCGACGGCGCGGGCTTCTCGATCCGCCCGGACTGCTGCTGGTTCTTCCTCTCCGGCGTCGACGTCGAGCGGCGGATGAGCCCGGGGTCGGTGGTGGTGCTCAGCGACTCGATCGGTGACGGCAACAAGACCACCGTCAACGCGAACAAGCGCTGGCCGGACTTCCTCGCCGACCGGTTCATCGACACCCGCGCCGAGGTCCGCACCCCGGGCGTGCTCAACGCCAGCCTGGCCGGCAACCGGCTCAACCACGAGGGCACCGAGCCCGGCGCGGGCGGCTTCCCCGGCTACCACGAGCTGGGGCCGAACGCCCTGGCCCGGCTCAACGAGGACGTCTTCGCCCAGACCGGGGTGAAGACCGTCGTGACCCACCTCGGCATCAACGACATCTGGATGTCCGGTGACTCCGCCGAGAGCATCATCGCCAGCCTGCGGCAGATCAACCAGCAGGTCCGCCAGCGCGGCCTGACCAGCCTGGTCGGCACGCTCACCCCGTACGAGGGGCACGGCGAGCCGGGCGTCTGGACGCCGGAGAAGGAGGCCACCCGGCAGGCGGTCAACGCGTACCTGCGCGGCAGCGCCGAGTTCGACGGCGTGATCGACTTCGACCGGGCGCTGCGGGACCCGGCGCGGCCGAGCCGGCTGCTGGCCACGTACGACTCGGGCGACCACATCCACCCGAACGACCTGGGCAACCAGGCGATGGCGGCGGCGATCCCGCTGCGTCTGCTCGGGCTGTAGCGCAACCGGCGGAAGCGGCGGGGGTCGGACACCCCCGCCGCTTCCGGCCGTCGTACCTGGGGAGGAAACTGCACACGTGGACGTCGCATCGATCCTCACCGGCCTCTACAGCGAGGCCGGTCGGCAGGATCCCTACCCGTACTACGCCGCCCTGCACGCGCTCGGGCCGGTCGCCGCCGTCCCGCGGCGGGGCGAGCACCGGGCGGTGTCGGCCGTCGCGGTCGGCTACGACGTGGTCGCCGGGGTGCTGCGTGACCCGGGCTTCTACAAGCAGGCGCCGCCGCGCTGGCAGGAACACGAGGTGACCCGCACCTTCCAGACCTCGATGATGTTCGTCAACCCGCCGGAGCACACCCGGATGCGGCAGGTCTTCGCGAAGGCGTTCACCCCGCGCCGGTTGGGGGCGCTGGAGCCGGTGGTGGCCCGGGTCGTGGACGCCTGCCTGGAGCGGATGGCCGAGCACGGCGCCGGCGGCGTCGAGGTCGACTTCGTCGCCGACTTCGCCCACCCGGTGCCGGCCCTGGTGATGGCGGAGTTCGTCGGCATTCCCGCGACCGACCTGACCTGGTACCGGGAGCGGGTGGACCGGCTCGACGACTTCCTCGACGTGGCCGGCAAGACCCCGCAACGGCTGGCCGCCGCCGACACCGCCGCCGCCGAGCTGCGCGGGTTCTACCGCGACCTGATCGCCGTACGTCGCCGCGCCCCCGGCGCGGACCTGATCAGCGCGTTGGTCGAGGCGCTGGACTCCGGTGGCGTCGAGCTCACCGAGGACGAGCTGATCAGCAACCTGGTCGTGCTGTTCAACGCCAGCTTCGTCACCACCGTCTACCTGCTCAGCAACGGGCTCCCGCTGCTGCTGGAGCACCCGGCGGTGGCCGCCGCGCTGCCCGGTGACGACGCCCTCGCGGCCGGAAGCGTCGACGAGATCCTGCGGTTGCGCAACCCGGTGCACTTCCTGGCCCGCGCCGCGCCGCACGACGTCGACCTGGCCGGCGTCCCGGTGGCCCGGGACGAGAACGTGCTGCTGCTGCTCGCCGGCGCGAACCGGGATCCGGTCCGGTTCCCCGACCCGGACCGGTTCGACCCGCGCCGCGCCGGTCCGCCGTCGCTGGCGTTCGGGATGGGTCTGCACTTCTGCCTGGGAGCGGCGGTCTCCCGGCTGGAGGGGCGACTCGCCCTGCCCCGGCTGCTGGCCCGCTTCCCCGGGTTGGCCGTCACCGCGCCGCCCGCCTACAGCGGCAGCCTGTTCCTGCGCGGCATCGACAAGCTCTTCGTCACCACCGGCGGTTAGGAGACCGACATGCCCCTCGACCCGCAGGTCGTGGCGTACCGTGCCCGTCGGGCGGCGGCCGGCACGCCGCAGCTCTACCAGCAGACCCTCGCCGAGGCCCGCGCCGCCGACCTGGCCGCGATCCGGGCCGGCGGCGGTGACGCCGAGCCGGTGCACGAGGTACGCGACACGCACGTGCCCGGCCCGGACGGCGACCTGCCGATCCGGATCCACCGGCCGGCCGGGGCGGGCCCGCTGCCCACCCTGGTCTACTTCTTCGGTGGCGGCTGGACCCTCGGCAGCGTCGACACCGCCGACGGGATCTGTCGTCGACTCGCCAACGCGGTGCCCTGCCAGGTGATCACCGTGGGCTACCGGCTCGCCCCGGAGCACCGGTTCCCCGCCGCCGTGCTGGACTGCCACGCCGCGACCACCTGGATCGCCGCGCACGCCGCCGAGCTGGGCGTCGACCCCCGGCGGCTGGCCGTGGGCGGGGACAGCGCCGGCGGCAACCTGGCCGCGGCGGTCACCCTGCTCGCCCGCCGGGACGGCGCTCCGGAGCTGGCCGGCCAGCTCCTGGTCTACCCGAACACCGTCCACCGGGGCGAGACGGAGTCGATGCGCGCCGCCGACGACCCGTACCTGTTCAACCGGACCTCCGTCGAGTGGTACTGGGGGCACTACCTGGCCGACCCGGCCGACGGGCGGAACCCGCTCGCCTCGCCGCTGCTCGCCGACGACCTCGGCGGCCTGCCCCCGGCTCTGGTGATCACCGCCGAGTACGACCCGCTGCGCGACGAGGGGGAGCGGTACGCCGAACGTCTCCGGGACGCCGGGGTGCCGACCGAGCTGTCCCGCTACCCCGGCATGGTCCACGGGTTCTTCGCCATGTCGGGTGTCCTCGACGGTGGACGGCGGGCCGTCGACCAGGCGGCCGGGTGGCTGCGCGGTCGGCTGCTCACCTCGGAGGCCGGCGCGACGTACGCCGCCGGGGCCGGCCGGCCGGTCGGCGCGAGGCGGGCCGATGGCTGAGTCGCCGGCCTCCGCGGTGCCCGCCGGGTCCGCGGTGTCCGCCGGGTCCGCGGTGTCCGCCGGGCCCGCGGTGCCCGCCGGGCGGTCGGTCGGTGGGCCGGTGGTCTGCCTGGCCGACTTCGCCGACCGGGCGCGGGCCGCGTTGCCCGCCCCGGTGTGGGACTTCGTCTCCGGCGGCAGCGGCGCGGAGACCACCCTCGCGGCGAACCGGGCCGCCCTGGACGAGGTGACGGTGCTGCCCCGGGTGCTGCGCGGGGTGGGCGCGCCGAGGCTGGACACGGCGCTGGTGGGCCGGCCGTCGGCGTTGCCGGTGGCGGTCGCGCCGATGGCGTACCAGAAACTGCTGCACCCGGACGGCGAGCTGGCCCTGGCCGGGGCGGCCCGCGCCGCGGGCGTGCCGTACGTGGCGAGCACCCTGGGCAGCTGTCCGATCGAGGAGGTGGCCGGGACCGGCGCTGAGGTCTGGTTCCAGCTTTACTGGCTGCGGGACCGGGCCCTGGTCGTCGACCTGCTGGCCCGCGCCGAGGAGGCCGGTTGCGCGGCGCTGATGGTCACCGTGGACGTGCCGGTGCTCGGTCGGCGGCTGCGGGACGTGCGCAACGCGTTCTCGTTGCCCGCCGACGTGGTCGCCGCGAACCTGCCGGGTGGCCGCGACGACCTGGCCCACCGGGGGACACCGGGGGTGTCGGCGGTGGCCGCGCACACCGGGGCGGTCTTCGCCCCGGCGCTGACCTGGCCGGACCTGGAGTGGCTGCGCGCGGAGACCCGGCTGCCGTTGCTGGTCAAGGGCATCCTCGACCCCCGGGACGCCACCCTCGCGGCGTCCGTCGGCGCGGACGCGGTGGTCGTCTCCAACCACGGCGGCCGGCAGCTCGACGGCGCTCCGGCCAGCGTGACCATGCTCCCCGAGGTGGTCGCGGCGGTGGCCGACCGCTGCGAGGTGCTGCTGGACAGCGGGGTCCGCGGCGGGGTCGACGTGCTGCGTGCCCTGGCGCTGGGGGCGACCGGGGCGCTGGTCGGGCGTCCGCTGCTGTGGGCGCTGGCGGTGGCCGGGCGGGCCGGGGCCGAGCAGGCGCTGGCGCTGCTCGCCACGGAGCTGCGTGACGCGTTGACGTTGGCCGGCTGCGCCGACCCGACCGAGGCCCGGCAGCTCCGGGCCCGCGTCGGGGGGCCCGGGTGAGCGACCCGGTGGACCTCGACGTGAGTGACCTGCATCCGGCCGTCGACGACCCCGCGCTGCGGTCGATGAACTTCCTCAACGAGATCGCCCAGCACTACCCGGACGCGATCAGCCTGGCCGCCGGCCGGCCGTGCGAGGAGTTCTTCGACGACGACGCGCCGGGCCGCTGGCTGGACCGGTTCCGCCGGCACCTGGCCGAGGACCTCGGTCAGGACGCCACGCAGGCGCGGCGCACCCTGTTCCAGTACGGCCGGACCAAGGGCATCCTGCACGAGCTGGTGGCCCGCAACCTGGCCCTGGACGAGCAGATCAGCGTCGACCCGGATGCGGTGGTGGTGACGGTCGGCTGCCAGGAGGCGATGTTCCTGGTGCTCCGGGCGCTGCGGGCCGGCCCCCGGGACGTGCTGCTCGCCGTCTCGCCCACGTACGTCGGGCTGACCGGCGCGGCGCGGCTGCTGGACTTCCCGGTGCGTCCGGTGGCCGGCGGTCCGGCCGGCCTGGACCTGGCCGACCTGCGCGCGCAGCTCGACCGGGCGCGGGCCGCCGGGGAGCGGCCCCGGGCGTGCTACGTGATGCCGGACTTCGCGAACCCGTCCGGGGTCAGCCTCTCGCTCGCCGACCGCCGTCGGCTGTTGGACCTGGCCGACGCGGAGGACCTGCTGCTCGTCGAGGACAACCCGTACGGGCTGTTCCCCGCCGACGACGCCGGGCGGCGGCTGCCCACGCTGAAGGCGTTGGACACCCGGCGGCGGGTGGTCTACCTGGGCTCGTTCGCCAAGACGGTGCTGCCCGGCGCGCGGGTCGGGTACGTGCTGGCCGACCAGCGGGTCCGGGGCTCGGACGGCGCGGTCGGGTTCCTCGCCGACGAGCTGGCCAAGATCAAGAGCATGGTCACGGTCAACACCTCGCCGATCGCCCAGGCGGTGATCGGCGGGCGGCTGCTGGAGCACGGGTGCAGCCTGGTCGGGGCGAACGTACGGGAACGGGCGGTCTACGCGGGAAACCTGCGCCGGCTGGTCGCCGGTCTGGCCGCGCGTTTCCCGCCGCCGTCGCCGGTGGGCTGGAACGTGCCGCGCGGCGGTTTCTTCGTGGTGGTGACCGTCCCGTTCCCGGTCGACGACGCGCTGCTGACCAGGTCGGCCCGCGAGTTCGGGGTGCTCTGGACGCCGATGGCGCACTTCTACGACGACACCGCGGCGGCGCCCGCGCTACGGCTGTCGGTGAGCGCGGTCACCCCCGGGCAGATCGACGAGGGCCTGGACCGGCTGGCCGCGCTGCTCACCGACGAGCTGCGTCGGCGGGCGGCCCCGGCGGCGTGAGGGCGGCGCTCCGGCGTCACGGGCGCGACACGGGCCGGCCAGGACGGCACGCTCCGCTGTGGACGACGATAATGTCCGCATGGTCGCCTGGGAGTACGCACTGCTGGTCCGCCGCTACCAAGGGCAGGGACGCAGCTTCGAGGTCACGTTCATCTGGTACGGACCGGACGGCTCGCGCCGGGACGTCACCCCCTACGGCGACACCGCCGTCGCCCACCTGAACCGGGTCGGCCGGGAGGGTTGGGAGCTGGTCACCGCCGCCGAGGACGTCAACAACGTCCAGGGCAGCACCGAGGTACACCGGTACCACCTCAAGCGGCCGATCACCATCTGAGTCGCCCGGGGCGCGGTCGGCGGGCGTCCACCCGCCGACCCGCCCCGGCGACGACAGCTCAGCCGAGGTCGACGGTGGGGTAGAGCGGGAAGCCGGCGAGCAGGTCGCTGGCCTGCTTGGCGACCCGATCGGCCAGCGCCGGGTCGAGGACGTACTTCGCCTTGGAGGCGGTGCCGTCGGCGTTGGACCCCGGCCGGGTCTGGCTCAGCACGGTGTGGATCAGCTCGGCGGTCTCGTCCATCTGGGTGACGCCCAGCCCCCGGGTGGTCAGGGCCGGCGTGCCGATCCGGATGCCGGAGGTGTACCACGCGCCGTTCGGGTCCTGGGGCACCGCGTTGCGGTTGGTGACGATGCCCGAGTCCAGCAGGGCCTGCTCGGCCTGGCGGCCGGTCAGGCCGTAGCCGGTGACGTCGATGAGCACCAGGTGGTTGTCGGTGCCGCCGGTGACCAGGGTCGCGCCCCGGCGCAGCAGCCCCTCGGCGAGCGCCTGGGCGTTGGCGACGATCCGGGACGCGTAGTCGGCGAAGTCGGGCCGGCGGGCCTCGGCCAACGCCACCGCCTTGGCCGCCATCACGTGCGGCAGCGGGCCGCCGAGCACCATCGGGCAGCCCCGGTCCACCTGCTCGGCCAGCTCCGGCCCGCAGAGCACCAGGCCGCCGCGCGGGCCGCGCAGCGACTTGTGGGTGGTGGTGGTGACGATGTGCGCGTGCGGCACCGGGTCGAAGTCGCCGGTGAACACCCTGCCGGCGACCAGGCCGGCGAAGTGCGCCATGTCCACCATGAAGGTGGCCCCGACCGAGTCGGCGATCTCCCGCATGATCCGGAAGTTGACCTTCCGGGGGTACGCGGAGTAGCCGGCGACCAGGATCAGCGGCCGGAACTCGCGGGCCGCCTCGGCGACCTTGTCGTAGTCGACCAGGCCGGTGGCCGGGTCGGTGCCGTAGCTGCGCTGGTCGAACATCTTGCCGGAGATGTTCGGCCGGAAGCCGTGGGTGAGGTGCCCGCCGGCGTCCAGCGACATGCCGAGCATCCGCTGGTCGCCCAGCTCGCGGCGGAGGGTGAACCAGTCCGCCTCGGTCAGGTCGTTGACGTGCCGGGCCTGCGCCCTCTTCAGCGCCGGGGCCTCCACCCGGTCGGCCAGGATCGCCCAGAAGGCGACCAGGTTCGCGTCGATGCCCGAGTGCGGCTGCGCGTACGCGTGCGCGGCCCCGAACAGCTCCCGGGCGTGCTCGGCGGCGAGCGCCTCGACGGTGTCGACGTTCTGGCAGCCGGCGTAGAAGCGCCGACCCACGGTGCCCTCGGCGTACTTGTCGCTGAACCAGTTGCCCATCGCCAGCAGGGTGGCCGGGGAGGCGTAGTTCTCGCTGGCGATCAGCTTGAGGGACTCCCGCTGGTCGGCCAGCTCGGCGCCGATGGCGTCGGCCACCCGGGGCTCCACGGCGCGGATCACCTCCAGCGCGCTGCGGAAGGCGGTGGACTCGGCGCTCGACGACGGCATGCGACCTCCATCAGATGTGCGGAAGGCCCAGGCGCTCGGCGTGCGTCATCGTGACGGGACCGCTTCCCGATGGTGCTCCATCCCCACGCGCCAGTCACGGCCCGGCTCCGATCCTACCGGGTCCTTCCGGCGGCCTCCGGCCTGCCCGCCCGGACCTGCCCGCGGGCGGGTGGCGGGGCGGACGGTTGGACCGGCGCGTACCGGGCACAGCAGGGGAGGGCCCGGCAGCGACGCCGGAGCCCGTGGACGGAGAGGGGCGACCATGAGCACACCCACCACCGACCGGCCGTTGGCCGTGGTGACCGGCGCGTCCAGCGGAATCGGGTACGAGCTGGCCGGCCAGTTCGTCGCACACGGGTACGACGTGGTGGCCGCCGCCGAGGACGACGGCATCCGGACGGCCGCGGACTCCCTGCACCGCGACGGCGGTCCGCAGGTGCGCCCGGTCCAGGTCGACCTGACCACCCCGGACGGGGTCGAGGAGCTCTGCGCCGCGGTGGCCGACACCGGCCGTGCGGTCGACGCGTTGGCGCTCAACGCCGGCCGGGGCGCCGGCGGGGAGTTCGTCGGCGGCACCGACCTGCGGGACGAGTTGGCCGTGGTCGACCTCAACGTGCGCTCGACGGTGCACCTGGCCAAGCGACTGCTGCCGGGGATGGTGGAACGTGGCGCCGGGCGGGTGCTGTTCACCTCCTCGATCGCCGCGACCATGCCCGGCCCGTTCCAGGCGGTCTACAACGCCTCGAAGTCGTTCACCCAGTCGTTCGCCGAGGCGCTGCGCAACGAGCTGAAGGACACCGGCGTCACGGTGACCGCGCTGATGCCGGGCCCGACCGACACCGAGTTCTTCGACCGTGCGGAGATGAACGACACGAAGGTGGGCGCGGGGAAGAAGGACGACCCGCGTACGGTCGCCGAGCAGGGTTTCGCGGCGATGATGAAGGGCGAGCAGGCCGAGGCCGCCGGTTCCCTGAAGAACAAGGCGCAGGTGGCCGCGAGCCGGCTGATCCCGGACCGGCTCAAGGCCGAGCAGCACCGCCGGATGGCCGAGCCGGGCTCCGCGGAGTGAACCGGTCGCCGCCGGCCGGCGTGACCGGCCGGCGGCGACACGGGGGAGCCGGGGCGGGCCCCGATCCGTAAGATCGGTGCCATGGTGGGGGAGGCCGGCAGCGGCGGCAGACTGCTCGCGATCAGCGACCTGCACGTCGGCTACGCCGAGAACCGTAAGGTCGTCGACGGGCTGCGCCCGGAGTCGCCGGAGGATTGGCTGCTCGTCGCCGGGGACGTCGGCGAGACGGTGGCGCACATCGAGCGCACCCTGGGGACGCTGGCGCAGCGGTTCGCCCGGGTGGTGTGGGTGCCCGGCAACCACGAGTTGTGGACGCCGCCGACCGACGAGGTGACGCTGCGCGGCGAGGAGCGCTACCGGCACGTGGTGGACGTGTGCCGCCGGCTGGGCGTGGTGACCCCGGAGGACCCGTACGAGGTGTGGCGTGGGCCGGGCGGGCCGGTCCGGGTCGTGCCGCTGTTCCTCGGTTACGACTACACCTTCCTGCCCGACGGCATGGACCAGGCGGCGGCGCTGGCCGAGGCGTACCGGCAGGGGATCGTCTGCACCGACGAGCACATGCTGCACCCGGATCCGCATCCCAGCCGCGAGGCGTGGTGCGCGACCCGGCTGACGCAGACCCGGGCCCGCCTGGACGCCCTCGACGACACCCCGACCGTCCTGGTCAACCACTATCCGCTGGTCCGCGAGCCGACCCGGATCCTGCGTTACCCGATCTTCGCCCAGTGGTGCGGGACGACCGCCACCGCCGACTGGCACCTGCGTTACCGGGCCGTGGTGATGGTCTACGGCCATCTGCACGTGCCCCGCACCACGTTCCACGACGGGGTGCGGTTCGAGGAGGTGTCGGTGGGTTACCCGCGGGAGTGGACGCGCCGGACGTACCCGCCGCGGCTGCGGCAGATCCTGCCGACGCCCGAGGGGGACCTACCGGAGTGGCCGTCGACGCAGCCACCCCGGTAGGCCGGGCTCAGGCGGTCATCGCGTCGAGCGCCTTCTTCAGCGCCTTCGGCGCGGTCGGGGTGCGCGGGGCGTCCGGGCGCAGGGCGATCATCTTCTCACCGATCTCCTGCAACTGGTTGCGGCCGAGCGCCTCCCGGACCTTCGGGAACCACTCCTGCTCCTCCTCCTCGACGTGGTGCGTGACGTTCTCGATCAGCACGGTGACCTTGGCGACGAAGCGTTCGTCGGAGGCGTCCATGGTGGCCAGCTCGGCGCAGAGGACGTCAGCGACGTGGTGTTCCTCGTACGACTCCAGGATGTCGTCCTCCAGGTCCGGCAGGAGCTTGCGGACCTCCGGGTACATCACCTCGTTCTCCAGGTAGGTGTGCACGGTGAGGGCCTCCAGGATCTGGTTCACGAGCTGCTGCCGCCGGCCGGGCGGACCGTCCTGCGCGCCCTGGAACTCCCGGAACAGGCGGCGCATCTCCTTGTGGTCCTCTTTGAGCAGCACGATGGCATCGGTGGACACCGGCGACCTCCTTGGTTGAGCTGGTGCCCGCCCTGCTACCCGGGTCCCTGACCGGGCAAACCGGTATCACCCGGACAGGTGACGGTCGCGCCGGGTGACCGCGGCGGGCCGTCAGACGGTGGCGAGGGTCTGCGGGATCTCGTCGAGCAGCTCCCGCGCCAGGAAACCGATCCGGCCGTACCGGGGCACCAGCCGCTGACCGCTGACCGCGTGGGTGAACGCCGCCCAGCAGGCCGCCTGGGTCGGCTCGGCGCCCCGGGAGAGCAGCCCGGCCAGCAGCCCGGCCCGCACGTCGCCGCTGCCGGAGGTGCCCAGCCCGGCGTCCCCGCTCTCCTCCCGCCAGCGTCGGCCGTCCGGGGCGGCGATGTGCCCGTAGAGCGAGACCACCGCGTGGTACCGCTCGGCCAGCTCGCCGGCCTCCGCGTCCAGGTCGTCGCCGGGCTCCCGGCCGAGCAGGTGCCGGGCCTCGGTGAGGTTCGGCGTCAGCACCGCCGGCCGTCCCGCGTCGACCAGCAGGCCCGGCTCGTGGCTGAGCGCGCCCAGCGCGTACGCGTCGAGCACCAGCGACGTCCGTGTGCCCGCCGCGTCGAGCACCTGGCGCAGCAGGGTCGTGGTCTCGTCGATGTCGTGCAGGCCGGGGCCGATGGCGACCACGTCGGCCGTGGCGACCAGCTCGTCCAGTCGTGCCGAGTGTCGCCCGGCCACCGCGCCGTCGACGGTCTCCGGCAGCCCCACCACCAGCGCTTCGGGCACCTGGATGCTCAACGCGGCGGCCGTCGACTCGGCGGTGGCCAGTTGCAGCACCCCGGCCCCGGCCCGCAGCGCCGCCACCCCGGCCAGCAGCACCGCGCCCGGCGTCACCCGGGACCCGCCCACCACCAGCACCGTGCCCCGGCTCTCCTTGCCGCCCGACGGCACGGGCAGCGGCCAGTCCCGCAGCAGCCCAGGCGTGATCACCTTCGGCTCAGACCGGTTCGGCATGGACCTCGTCCTCCGTGGTCGGTCGGGCGCCCTGCTGCCGCAGGTGGCCGATGTCGTTGAACACCACCGGCGTCAGCCGGCCGGCGGCGTCGGCCCGCCAGCCGGTGACCGAGCAGTTGGCGATGGCGTGCCGACGGGTCAACGCCATCAGCTCCGCTTCGGTGAGCCCCTCCACCAGGTACCGGAGCAGGAACACCAGCGCGTCGTGGCCGACCAGCAGCACCCGCCGGCCGGCGTGGTCGCGGCGCAGGTCACCCAGGAGCGCGCGGAGCCGCAGCACGACGTCAGTCCAGGACTCGCCGCCCGGGGGGCGGTAGTAGAACTTGCCCAGCCGGTCCCGGCGAAGCGCCTCCTCCGGGTGCCGCCGACGCGCCCCGTGGCTGGTCAGCCCGTCGAGGACGCCCAGCTCGCGGTCCCGCAGCCGCTCGTCGCGGCTGGCCGGGACGGCGGCGTCGGCCAGGATCAGCTCGGCGGTCCGCACCGTCCGCAGGTACGGCGACACGACCGCGACGTCCGGGCGGTCCGCCTCGGGCAGCCCGGCCAACCACCGTCCGGTGGCCCGGGCCTGCTCCTCGCCGGTGGCCGACAGCGGCACGTCCGCGTCCCGGTGGGTCAGCTCGATCGACTCCGCGCCGGACGCCTCGGCCGCGGTCGCCGCCACGTTGGCCGTGCTCTCGCCGTGTCGCACGATCCACAACGCCGCCAGTTCCGCCATGCGCCCACCCGTACCCGGCGACCCGGCGCGGATAACCCTTCCGGCGACGGCGGCGCGTAGTCGGACCTCGGGCGGGTAAGCGCGCGGAGGAACCGACGAGGGGAGGCCCGCCGTGGCGACCATGGTCAGGGAACCGGTGAGCCCGGTCAAGGACAAGGACTACGACCTGATCCACACGCTTCAGCTCTCGCTGGAGCACATCTGGCGGATGGAGACGTACATCGCCGACGCCGAGGATCGGGGCGACCAGGAGCTCGCCACCTGGTTCCGGAAGATCCAGGAGAACAATCGCAAGGCCGGCGAACAGGGCAGGAAGCTGCTCAAGGAGCGGTTGCAGCGCGAGAGCCGGTGACCGCCCGGCCGGTGGCGGGCCGGAGCGTCCGCCACCGGCCGACGGCCGGGCCCGGCCTCTGCGTGGTCAGGCCCACGGCTGCCGGGCGCCGTCGAACTCCTCGAAGACCAGCCAGGTGCGGGTGGACAGCACCCCCGCGATGCTCTGCACCTGGCCGAGCACCACGTCCCGCAGCGCCGCGTTGTCCGGCGCGCGGACCAGGGCGAGCACGTCGTGGTCGCCGCCGAGCAGCGCCGCGTGTTCGATGTAGCGCACCCGGGCCAGTTGCGCCGACACCTCCCGCCAGGTGTTCTGTTCGATCGTCAACGCCACGTACGCCGAGGTGCCCAGCCCGGCCTGCGCCGGGGCGACCTGGGCGCGGAAACCGGTGATCACGCCGTCGCGCAGCAGCCGCTCCACCCGGGCGTACGCGTTGGTGCGTGACACGTGCACCCGCTCGGCCAGGGTTCGCATCGACATCCGGCCGTCCCGTACCAGCTCAGCGACGATCTGGCGGTCCACCTCGTCGAGTGGGCGTGCCGTTCGTCCCGCCTCGGCGGGCAAGTCGGCTGCCGGTCGGTCCTCTTGGCTCACCCCACCGCCTCCTGGCTGCCGTTCGTCCCGCATTTTTGGTTGATCTTGAGTCAACCATCCGCACGGTCGAGCATAGGGCCACCACTCGTCCCAGGAGGTTCCGCCGTGACGACCACACCTCAGGCGGTCCGCCGGGCGCCGTCTCCCACCCGTCGGACGGCCACCCCGTCCGACCCGGCGCGCGAACTGCTGCCCAGCGCGGAGCCGGTCCGCATGCTCGACCCGACCGGCACGCCGCTGCCCACCGACCTGCCCGAGCCGCCCGTCGAGACGCTACGCGAGATGCACCGCCGGATGGTCGTCGGCCGCCGGTTCGACGCCCAGGCCACCGCCCTCACCAAACAGGGCAAACTGGCCGTCTATCCCTCCGCGCGCGGGCAGGAGGCCTGCCAGATCGGCGCGATCCTGGCCCTGCGCGACACCGACTGGCTGTTCCCCACCTACCGCGAGTCGATGGCGCTGGTCTGCCGGGGCATCGACCCCGTCGAGGTGCTCACCCTGCTGCGCGGCGACTGGCACTGCGGCTACGACCCGGTCGTGCGGCACACCGCGCCGCAGTGCACCCCGCTGGCCACCCAGTGCGTGCACGCCGCCGGGCTCGCCCACGGCGAGGCGTACCAGGGCCGCGACACCGTCGCGTTGGCCTTCGTCGGCGACGGCGCGACCAGCGAGGGCGACTTCCACGAGGGCGTCAACTTCGCCGCCGTGTTCAAGGCCCCCGTCGTCTTCTTCGTGCAGAACAACCGCTACGCGATCAGCGTCCCGCTGTCCCGGCAGACCGCCGCCCCGTCGCTGGCGTACAAGGGCGTCGGGTACGGCGTGCCGGCCGAGCAGGTCGACGGCAACGACCCGGTCGCGGTGCTGGCCGTGCTCACCCGCGCGGTCGCGCACGCCCGCGCCGGCCTCGGCCCGTACCTGGTGGAGGCGCACACCTACCGGATGGAGGCGCACACCAACGCCGACGACGCCACCCGCTACCGGGACCGCGCCGAGGTCGAGGCGTGGCGCGACCGCGACCCGGTGGCCCGGCTGGAGACCTACCTGCGGGCCCGGGGCGTGCTCGACGACGCCGCCGTCGCCGAGATCGACGCCGAGGCCGAGGCGTACGCCGCCGACCTGCGCGCCCGGATGCACGACCGGCCGGCCGTCGACCCGATGAGCCTGTTCGAGCACGTCTACGCCGAGCCGACGCCGCAACTGCGGGAACAACGCGAGCAGGTACGCGCCGAACTGGCCGCCGAGACCGAGCAGGACGGGGGACGCTGATGGCCACCACCACGATGGCGAAGGCGCTCAACGCGGCGCTCGCCGACGCCCTGGCCGACGACGACCGGGTGGTCGTCTTCGGTGAGGACGTCGGCCAGCTCGGCGGCGTCTTCCGGATCACCGACGGGCTGCTGGCCCGCTTCGGCGACCGACGGTGCTTCGACACCCCGCTCGCCGAGGCCGGCATCGTCGGCTTCGCGGTCGGCCTGGCCATGTCCGGGCTGCGCCCGGTGGTGGAGATGCAGTTCGACGCGTTCGCGTACCCGGCGTTCGAGCAGATCGCCTCGCACGTGGCGAAACTGCGCAACCGTACCCGGGGCGCGCTGAGCGTGCCCATGGTCATCCGGGTCCCGTACGCGGGCGGCATCGGCGGGGTCGAGCACCACTGCGACTCGTCCGAGGCGTACTACGCGCACACCCCCGGGCTCAAGGTGGTCACCCCGGCCACCGTGGACGACGGGTACGCCCTGCTGCGCGCGGCCATCGACGACCCGGATCCGGTGGTCTTCCTGGAGCCGAAGAAGCTCTACTTCTCCAGCGCCGAGGCGCGACTGCCGGCCCGGGGGGCGCCGATCGGCCGGGCCGTGGTGCGTCGCGCGGGCCGCGACGCCACCCTGGTCGCGTACGGGCCGGCGGTGCCGGTCGCCCTGGCGGCCGCCGAGGCCGCCCGGGAGGAGGGCTGGGACCTGGAAGTGGTGGACTGCCGCAGCATCGTCCCGTTCGACGACGAGACGGTCACCGCGTCGGTCCGCCGCACCGGTCGCTGCGTGGTCGTCCAGGAGGCCCAGGGCTTCGCCGGGGTCGGCGCGGAGATCGCCGCCCGGGTGCAGGAACGCTGCTTCCACGCCCTGCACGCCCCGGTGCTGCGGGTCACCGGCCTGGACATCCCCTACCCGGCGCCGATGCTGGAGCACGTGCACCTGCCGTCGGTGGACCGGGTGCTCGACACGGTGGCCCGGTTGCAGTGGGACGACCGGCCCGACGAGCGGTGGCTGCCCCGACTGGAAGGCAGCGCGGCATGACGACGGTGACCGGAGACCAGGTTTTCCTCCTGCCCGACCTGGGGGAGGGGCTCACCGAGGCGGAGATCGTGCAGTGGCGGGTCGCCGTCGGCGACGTGGTGACGGTGGACCAGATCGTCGTCGAGGTGGAGACGGCGAAGGCGGTCGTGGACGTGCCCTGCCCGTACGCCGGGCGGGTGGTCGCCCTGCACGGCGCGGTGGGCGAGGTCCGGCCGGTCGGCCGACCGCTGGTCACGGTGGCGTCGCTGGACGCCGCGACCCGCGACGCGGGGGCGGTGGCCGACGCGGGGGCGGTGGCCGACGCCGAGCCGTCCGGTCACGCCACCTACCGCGAGGAGGAACGCGCCGGCTCCGGCAACGTCCTCATCGGGTACGGCACCGGGCCCGGCGACACCGGCCGGCGGCGTCGGCGCGCCCGACCGACGGCCGCGTCGGCGTCCCCGACCCGGCCGGTCGCGCCGGAGCCTCCGATCCGGCCCGCCGGGCCGCCCTCGGCCGGGTCCGCCGGGCCGCCGTCCTCGGCCGGATCCGGGCCCGCGCCCCGGCCGTCCGGGTCGGCCGGCGGCGGGTCCCCGGTCATCTCGCCGATCGTCCGGCGGCTGGCCCGCGAGCACGGCCTCGACCCGACCACCCTGACCGGCACCGGCCCCGGCGGCGTGGTGCGGCGGTCCGACGTGGAGGCGGCCGTCGCCGCGGCCGACACGCCGACCGCCGCCCGGACGCCGCCCTCAGCCCTGACGCCGGCCTCCGGACCGGTCCCGTCCGGGCCACCCGCCGCCGAGGACGTGGTCATCCCGCTGACCGGGGTCCGGAAGGCGATCGCCGACAAACTCTCCCGCAGCCGGCGGGAGATCCCCGAGGTGACCATCTGGGTGGACGTGGACGCGACCGGGCTGACGCAGACCCGCGCCGCGATCAACGCCGCCCGCCCCGACCAGCCGGTCAGCCTGCTCGCCCTGCTGGCCCGGATCTGTCTGTCCGGTCTGCGGCGGTACCCGCAGCTCAACGCCCGGGTCGACGGGGAGGGGCAGCGGATCGTCCAGTCGGCCGGGGTGCACCTGGGCATCGCCGCGCAGACCGACCGGGGGCTGCTCGTCCCGGTGCTGCGCGACGCCCAGCGGCTCACCACCGCCGAGCTGGCCGTCGCGCTCGCGGAGACCACCGCGGCGGCCCGTACCGGCACGCTGCCCCCGGCCCGGCTCACCGGCGGCACCTTCACGCTGAACAACTACGGCGTGTTCGGCGTCGACGGCTCGACGCCGATCATCAACCATCCCGAGGCGGCGCTGCTCGGCGTCGGGCGGATCGTGGACAAGCCCTGGGTGGTCGACGGGCAGCTCGCCGTCCGCAAGGTGACCCAGCTCAGCCTGACCTTCGACCACCGGGTCTGCGACGGCGGGGTGGCCGGCGGGTTCCTGCGGCACGTCGCCG
The DNA here is from genome assembly GCF_027497255.1 of Micromonospora sp. WMMD882. Lineage (NCBI taxonomy): Bacteria > Bacillati > Actinomycetota > Actinomycetes > Micromonosporales > Micromonosporaceae > Micromonospora > Micromonospora sp. WMMD882. Next base: position 1,512,774 of record NZ_CP114903.1, on the reverse strand, counting down.
ACTGCGTCGAACAGCCCGCCCTGCTCGTCGCCGCGGTCTGACCGGTCTCCCGCCCGCGGCGCGGGGGCCCTTCCCACGGAAGGCCCCCGCGTGCGGTCGGACGGGCCGGTCAGCTCGCGTTCGACGGCTCCAGGACCACCGTGGCGCTGCCGGTCTGCGGCGGCACCTGCGGGTCGTCCGGCGCGTCGGTGTACTCGGCGACGAACACCCCGGTCAGGTTGTCGGCCCCGGCGTGCCCGGAGTCCAGGAACGTGGTGATCGTGCCGGAGCAGCCCGACGTGGAGGAGAGCGGGTGCCCGTGCTCGTCGTGCCCGAGGACGTAGGTGACCGTCACCCGCCCGCAGTCCACCGGCAGGTCGTCGGTGACCGACACCTCGAACGAGACGGTCTGGCCGAACTCGAACGGCTGACCCTCGACCGGGGTCACGAACTCCACCACCGGTGCGCGCGGCCCGACCAGCAGCGGCAGCGTGGCCGACGCCGACCGTCCGGTGCGGTCGGTGACCTTCAGCGTCGGCTGGTACGACCCGTTGGCCTCGTACGTCCAGGACGGGTTCGGCTCGGTCGAGTCGACCTTCCCGTCGGCGTCGAAGTCCCACGCGTAGCGCAGCGCGTCGCCGTCCGGGTCCACCGTGCCCTCGCTGGAGAAGCTCACCGTCAGTGGGGCCTGCCCGACGGTCGGGGTACCGCTGATCTTCGGGATCGGGGTGCGGTTGCCCCGGACGAAGTCGATCCGGGCCAGTTGGGCCTCCGGGTTCTCGGCGAAGTACCCGTCGCCGTACTCGAGGACGTAGAGCGCGCCGTCCGGGCCGAACTCCATGTCCATCGGGTTGTCCGCGACCACGGACGCGGCCACCTGCCGGATGTCGGCCACGTCGCCCCGCCGGTCGAGACGGAACTCCTGGATGTAGTCACGGGTCCACTCGTAGAACAGCGGCGCGCCGTCGTAGTAGGCCGGCCACTTGACCCGGGAGTCACTACGCCTGTCGTAGTCGTAGGCGGGGCCCGCCATCGGGCCGATCCCGCCCGTGCCGAGTTGCGGGAACTGCTCGGAGACCCCGTAGCTGTAGACCACCTCGGGCTCGGCCACCGGCGGCAGCTCGCGCAGGCCGGTGTTGCGCGGTGAGTCGTTCACCGGGCGGCGGCAGTCGAACGGCTTGCCGGACGTGCCGGTGGCGAAGTCGTAGTCGACGTACGGCATGGTCGGCGTCACGCAGTACGGCCAGCCGTAGTTGGCGGGTTTGTCGATGCGCATCCACCGGCCGTGTCCGGCCGGCCCGCGTTGCGGGTTCGGGCTGTTCGCGTCCGGTAAGTAGTCGGCCAGGTAGACGTCGTCGGTGCGGCGGTCGACGGCGAACCGGAACGGGTTGCGCAGCCCCATCGCGTAGATCTCGGCCCGGGTGTCGCGGGCGCCGGGCCGGAACAGGTTGCCCTTCGGGACGGTGTACCCGCCGCCGTTCCTCGGCCGGATCCGCAGCAGCTTGCCCCGCAGGTCGTTGGTGTTGGCCGAGGCGCGTTGCGCGTCGTACGCCGGGTTCCGTTCCGGGCGTTCGTCGATCGGCACGTACCCGTCGGAGGAGAACGGGTTGCTGTCGTCGCCGGTGGACAGGTAGAGGTTGCCCTTGCCGTCGAAGTCGATCTGGCCGCCGACGTGGCAGCAGATGCCCCGGTCGGTGGGAACCTCGATGATCTTCTCTTCGGTCTTCAGGTCGAGCCGCGCGCCCGTCAGCTTGAAGCGGGACAGTCGCAGCACGCCCTGGAACCGTTTCCAGTCCGCCTCGGTGCCCTCCAGCGGCGCGTCACCCTCGTTGACGCCTGGCGTCGCCGGGTCGTCGACGGGAGTGTCCATCGGGGGCGAGTAGTACAGGTAGACCCACTTGTTGCGCCGGAAGTCCGGGTCGATCGCGATGCCCTGGAGGCCCTCCTCGTCGTGCTGGTACACCGGCACGTCGGCGGCGAGGGTGTTGAGGCCGGTACGCGGATCGTGGATGCGGATCTTCCCGTCGCGTGCGGTGTGCAGCACCCGCAGGTCGGGTAGGACGGCCAGGCTGATCGGCTCGCCGGGGAAGTCGTTGAGGGTGACCTTCTGGAAGCTGGTGTCCGGTGGTGGGGCCGACGGCGCGGCGGCCACGGTGGTCGGCACGCTGGCCAACCCCCCGGCGACCAGCGCGAACGTGCACAGCAGTGCGGTCTTTCGCATGGGGAACCCCGTCTGGCTAGGTGGGTCAGTAACGGAGCGCGTTGAGGTACGTGAAGCCGGCCCGGGCCGACTCCAGGGCGTCCGCCGGGGTACGGGGCGGCGTGCCGGCGTCGTCGCGTTCGACGATGTACTCCTCGATGCCGGCTTCCCGGGCCTGCGCGAAGATCCGTCCGAAGTCGATCAGGCCGTCGCCGAGGTCGGCGAAGTTGCCGTCGGCGTCGAGGTCCTTGACATGGACCTGGCGGATCCGGCCGCGGTGGGCGCGGAACAGGTCGACCGGGTCGTGCGCCCCGCGCCAGGTCCAGAACAGGTCCAGCTCGAAGTGGACGAGCTTCGGGTCGGTCCGTTCGGCCAGGATCCCGAACCCGGTCCCGCCGCCGGTCAGCGGCACGAACTCCAACTGGTGGTTGTGGTAACCGAACCGGATGCCGGCGCGGGCGGCCAGCTCGCCGGCCCGGTTCAGGTCGCGGGCGAGGTCCTGGTAGACCTTCGGGTCCCGGATGGGTTGTCCGTTCGCGTCCAGGCCGAACCACGGGTGGGCCAGGTACCGGCAGCCGACGACGGTGGCGTCGGCCAGGGTCCGCCGCCAGGCGTCGGCGTCGAACGGCTGGGGGATCGCGGCGTGTCCGGAGGTGGCGCGCAGTCCCGCCTCGTCCAGCGCGGCCCGGAACTCGGCGGCCGTGCGGCCGACGAACCCGGCGTGCTCGACCCGCCGGTAGCCGATCCGGCGCAGCGCGGCGAGGGTGCCCGGCAGGTCGGCGGCGAGCTGGTCACGCAGCGTGTAGAGCTGGATGCTGATCTGGTCCGGCGGCACCCGCCGGCGCCCCGGCCGGCCGGCCGGGGCTGTCGGGGCGGCGGTGGCCGGGGCGGCCAGCAGCCCGGCGGCGCCCAGCGCGCCGGCCGAGACGCCGGCCGCCCGCAGCAGGCCACGTCTGCTGACGGCTGTCGGGCCGTCGCCGACCTTGGGGGTGGAGTCCTGCTCCATGGAGTTCCTTCCCGCCGGACGAGGGGTCCGGCTGGCTCCGGGTCGATCCACGTGGTCGTCGGGCAGGGACGGCCGCCGTCCGGGATGGCCGGTCGGACGCCGGAGGCGCGGCTCGCGCGGGACGAACCGTCCCGCCCGTCGGGGCCCCGCAGGCGGCGAGGCAGGGCGACACAAGATCGACCAATGGGCAAATTTCCATCTGTAAGGCACCGTACCTTAGATCGCAGTGTGCGCAAGCTGGCTCTTCTTCGACAGAAGTTCCGTCTCTTTCGACAAAAGGCGGGGTCGGGGAGCTGCCGGTCGGACCGACCCGGGGCGCGGCCCCGACCCGACCCGGGTCGGCGGTGGTCGCGGTCGCCCGGGTGGTCGCGACCCCGGTCGGAGTGCGCTCCTGGTTTCGCATCTGCGGCTTAACGCTCGAATAGCGCCAACGACTCGAAACGGTCGCTTCGGTGTGTCGACGGGCGGGGGCGGCACGGTGGCGGCGGCCGGGTCGAGTGCGGGCGAAACGGCGGACGCCGCCCGGGATCTACCAAAAGGAATTGTCCGGCGACGATCTCCGAGAATTCTTCGAAATTGCCACGCCGGCTCGTCGCGCCTGGCCACAATGTGCCGGAGGAACCTGAACGGGGAGGAGCATCATGGAGTTGAGGCGGCGGTTCACGCTGTCCGCGGCGACCATCGCCGCCACCGCGCTGGCGCTCGGCGGGTGCACGGCCGACCGCGGGCCGGGAAAGGCCCGGGCGGGAGCCGGGACACCGACGGAGTTGACGGTCACCCCGACCGACCACGCCCGGAACATCCCGATCAGCGGCGAGGTGGGAGTGACGGTGCGCGGTGGAAAGGTCACCGAAGTGCGGATCCGGGACGACAAAGGCCGACCGGTACGGGCCGAGCCCCGCGCCGACGGTTCGGCGTGGGTGCCCACCGCGCCGCTGGCCCACCGCCGCACGTACACCGCAGAGGTGACCGCCACCGATGACGCCGGAAAGACCACCACCCGCCGGACGACCTTCACCACCGCCCCCAAATCAAATGTCCCGGCAATTACCAGCACGCTCTACTTCGTCGGTAACCGGACGTACGGAACGGCGATGCCGGTAACGGTGGCGTTCGACCCGCCCATTCCCAAAGAGGCCAGGGACGACGTTCAGCGTCGACTGTTCGTCAGGACCGACCCGCCGCAGCCGGGGGCCTGGTCGTGGCTGGACGACGGCACCCAGGTCTACTACCGCGCGCCGGACTTCTGGCGGCCCGGCACGACGATCGACGTCCGCTCGGCCCTGGAGGGGTTGCCCATCGGCAAGGACCGGATCGGTGACGCCGACCGGCGGGCGACGTCCAGGATCGGCCGGCAGGTCGCGTTGGAGGTCGACAACGCCACCAAGCAGATGTCGGTGTTCCGCGACGGCAAGCTGGTGCGCAAGATCCCGGTCAGTCTCGGCAAGCCGAGCACGCCCAGCTCCAGCGGCAAGATGGTGATCATGGAGAAGCACGAGCGGACCACCTTCGACACCCGGGGCGAGCCGGACGGCGGCTACGTGGTCGACGTGGACGACGCCCAGCGGTACACCTGGGGCGGGGAGTTCATCCACTCCGCGCCCTGGTCGGAGGGGGACCAGGGCTACACCAACGTGTCGCACGGATGCGCCAACGTCTCCGCCGACGCCGCCGACTGGCTGATGGGCGTCACCCAGGTCGGGGACCTGATCACCGTCCGGGGCACCGAGGTGCCGTTGCAGCCGGGCAACGGTTGGACCGCCTGGAACGTGAGCTGGGACGAGTTCGTGCGTGGCAGCGCGCTGCCGGTGCCGGCGAACCTCGGGCCGGCGACGTCGCCCAGCCCGGCCGCGCCGGTCACCGGGGCCACCCCGGAGCCGACCCGGTCCGGCAGCGGTGGCTGACCACCCGGTCGCCGGTCGCCCGCCCGAGATCGCCCGGGTGGTGGACTGCGACGTTAGCGCTGGTCAGGCATGATGATCTCCGTCGGGTGCCACCCGGGGGGAGCGAGTCATGAGTGTCCGTGCCGTCGGCGCCGTCGACCTGATCTGGGAGGAGCAGCCACCCTACGACGACCGGGCGGGCGGCCGGCTTGCCCGGGCGGTGGTGACCAAGGAGTTCCAGGGCGACCTACAGGCGTCCAGCGTCGGCCACCTGCTGACGGCGGAGGCGACGCGCCCCGGCTCGGGCGGCTACGTCGGTTTCGAACGGGTGGTCGGCACCCTGCACGGACGGCTGGGCAGTTTCGTCCTGCAACACTGCGGAGTGATGGACCGGGGCAGCGGCGCGCTCACCATCCGGGTGGTGCCGGACACCGGCACCGGCGACCTGACCGGCCTGACCGGCGTCATGGAGATCCGGCTGGTGGACGGGGAACACGGCTTCACCTTCGACTACACCGTCGGACGCTGACCCGGGCGCCGACCATGCTCACCCGTACGGCCGAGCGGGCTCGCCGGACGTCCGCCCCGCGGGGTCGGGGGTGTCCCTGATCCGACCCGGGGAGTACCCGGAATCGGCCTCCGGCATGAGGAGAACTGTCACCCCCACCGCCTAGATTCGAGGTCATGAGGCAGCGTGATGACCAGCTCCAGGTCGAGGTCGCCGTCAGCGACCGGGCGGTCGACGTGCGGGTGGCCGGCGAGATCGACATCGCGACGGTGGCCCAGTTCCGGTCGGTGTTGTGGGCGCAGCCGGTCCGGCCGCTGTTGCGGCTGGATCTCTCCGAGGTGTCGGTCTTCTCGGCTGCCGCGATCCGCACCCTGATCGCCGCCCACCTGGGCGTCCGGGCCAGGGGCGGCGAGCTGGTGCTGGTCGACCCGCATCCGATGATCGTGCGGGTGCTCCGTGGCACCGGGCTGCACCGGGTCGTCCCGGTGGTCCAGGGCCCGACCCGGGTCACCCTGCCGGCGCAGACGTCGGCGGTCGGGGCGGGGGCGTCGTCCGCTGCCGGGCGGCGCGCCGTCCCGCCGGGCCGCCCGGTCGGTGTCGACGGCCCGTGGGGCGGCGTCGGGTGGGCTCCGCTGGAGTCGGACCCGGCCCGGGTCGGGTTGCCGGTCGACGGCCCGTCCAGGCCACGCCCGACGCTGGCCCGTCGCCCGCTCGCCGCGGCCTGACCATCCGGTTCGCCCCGGGTGGCGGCCTCCGCCGTCCGCTCGCCGTGGCCTGTCCGGGTCCGTCCCGCCGTCTCCGGTGATGTCGTGTCGTCGTCGCTGGTGGCGGCACGACATCACCGAAGTGGCGACCGCCGAGCGGCTGATCCGCCGGGCGCCGGGCGCCGCCGGGCGGGCGCTGCCGGTCGGTCCGTCGCGGCGTGGGTCAGCTCACGCCGACCAGGTCGACGACGAAGACCAGCGTCTCGTTCGGCTTGATCACGCCCCCGGCGCCCCGGCTGCCGTAGCCCAGGTGCGGCGGGATGGTGAGCCGACGGCGACCACCGACCCGCATCCCCACCACGCCCCGGTCCCAGCCGGAGATGACCTGCCCGCCACCGAGCCGGAACTCGAAGGTCTCCCCCCGGTTCCAGGAGGCGTCGAACTCGCGGCCGGTGGAGTGCGCCACGCCGACGTAGTGCACGCTGGCGAGCTGACCCGGCTCCGCCTCGGGGCCCTCGCCGACGGTGACGTCCTCGATTACGAGGTCGGCGGGCGGCGCGCCCTCGATCGGGCCTACCTCTGGCTTGTTCATCCTGGCTCTCCTGCCTCCGTGCGATCACTGTTCAGATCGATCCTGCCGGATCGTGCGACGCCGATGCGCGCCAGGAGGCAGGTCCGCGGTGGGACACGTGAAACGGCGGACGTCACCGCTTGGTGACGTCCGCCGTTACCGTCGTGGGCGCGCCGGCCCACCCGGCCCGACGCCGGTCGTGGTCAGCGCAGCCAGCGCAGACGCCGGACGAGGGGGAGCTTCGCCCAGACCCGACCGAAGCCGAGGGTGTCGCCGGCGGCGACCAGCGCGAGACCGGCCAGCAGCGCCGCGTTGATCAGGTGCTCGTCCAGGAAGGGGTTGTTCTCGGGGGGCAGCACGACCGTCCACATCAGCACGTAGAGCAGACCACCGGCCACCGCCGCGATCCGCATGCCGATGCCGAGCAGCAGCGCCAGGCCGATGCCGAGCAGACCGGTCATGAACAGCCAGTCCGCCCAGGCCGCCCCGGCGATCCCGTGGTAGACGCCCTGGAACGGACCTTCCGCGCCGAAGGCGAGGAAGCCCCTGGTCGGGCTGCCGCCGTCGATCCAGGCGTTCTTCGCCTCGGTGCCGTGACCCAGCCCGAACGTCTTGTCGAGGAAGGCCCAGAGGAAGGTCCAGCCGAGCGCGATCCGGATGCCGGCGAAGACGTACCGGGTGGCGCGCTCCCGCCCGGTCCGGGTCGCCGGGGTCCCGTTCACCCGGGCCTCGGTGGGCGCCGCCGGGGTGGCGGCGCGGGCGGTGTTCCGCTCGATCGTCGCGGTCATGGTGTCCGTCCCTTCCTTCGCGCTTCGCACCGCTTCCCGGTGGCATCTCCATTCCAGCCCGGCGCGACGGTGGCGGGCAGGGCCGACCGGTCCCGGCCGACCCGGGACCTTCGCCCCCCTTTCCACGGGCCCGTCGGGCCCGTCGGGCGCGGACCAGGGCCGGGGCGTGAACCGGAGGCGGGGCCGGACCGGAACCGGGGGCGTGGGTCAGCCCTGGTGGGAGACGGGACGCGCCAGTTGCGCCGCGAGCACGTCGCGCGCCTCGGCCAGCGACGGGCCGTACCAGGTCAGATGTCGGCCGGAGAGCAACGCGCACGGCACCCCGGGGAAGGCGTCCGGCCCGTCCTCGGCGGTGAACCGGTACGGCTCGTCCGGCAGCACGACCAGGTCCGGCCGGTGCCCGCGCAGCTCGGCCAGGTCGGGGCGGGGGTACCGGCGCGGGTCCGTCGCGTAGCGGTGCCGCACCCCGAGCCGACGCAGCACGTCCCCGGCGAAGGTGTCGCCACCGAGGACCACCCAGGGCCGCCGCCAGACCGGGACCACGGCCCGGCTCGCGAGCGCCGCCGGGACGGACGGCGTCGTCCAGGCCCGCCGGGCGGTGGTGAGCCAGGTCGGCTCCCGGTCCGCGCCCAGCTCGGCGAGGACGTCCGTCAGCTCGGCCAGGGCCTGTGGCACGGTACGCGGATAGGTGACCCGGACCGGCACGCCGGCGGCGGCGAGCGTGTCGGCGTCCTCCCGACGGTTCTCCTCGACGTTGCACAGGACCACGTCCGGGCGGAGCGCGAGCACCCGCTCCAGGTCGGGGTACTTGCTGCCGCCGACCCGGGGCACGTCGAGGTCGGCCGGGTGGGCGCACCAGTCGGTCGCCCCGACCAGCACGCCGGGCAGGGTGACCGCGACCGCCTCGGTCAGCGACGGCACCAACGAGACCACGCGCACCCGGTCGCCTCCCGTCACCGCAGCCGGCTGGCCGGCGGGGGGTGGTTCTCCTCGCCGAGCGTCGCCACCGGCACCCCTTCCCGGACGGCCCAGCGCAGCGCCGAACGCAGGTCGCCCACGGGCAGGGGCCGCCGGGCGGTCACGGTGACCGCCGCGTGCACCGCGTACGCGACGAAAGGGTAGGACCGGGCCAGCCCGGCGACCTGCTCGGTGACCCGGTGGGCCACGGCGACCGCCGCCTGCTCGGTCAGCGCCGGCAGCACCAGCAGGTACTCCTGGTCGTCGAGGCGTACCGCCCGGTCGACCGGGCGCAGCGCGGCGGTGACCGCGCCGAGCACCGCCTGGGTCTCCCGGGCGGCGGTGCGTCGACCGATCCGTTCCGGCGCGCCGGCCGGCTCCTCCACCCGGACCCCTACCAACGCGACGGGCAGCGACCCGGAGGCGGCCCCCCGCCCGGCCCACCGCAGCAGCGCCGCCTCGTCGAGCACCGGCGTGTCCGCCCCGGTGGCGCGTCGCCGGGGCGCCGCGACGACCCGGCCGGCCCGCTCGACCCGGTCCGCCAGCAGCCGCAACGCCGCCTCACCGCGGGCCTCGCCGGGGGCGGCGGGCAGGTCCCGGACCCGGGCGACCACGTCGTCGACGGCGGCCAGCACGGCCGGGGGCAGGCGATCGGCAAGCGTCCGGCGCAACCGGAGCACCTCGTGCAACGCTTCGTCCCGGCGGAACCCCCACCAGCCGTCGAAGAGCCGGCCGGCCTCCAGGCTGGTCGCCGCCGGGTCGACCTCGATCCGGTCGTGGGCGACCAGGGCCGCTCCGAACCGGGGGGTCAGCGCCACGACCGTCCACTCCCGGGCCAGCTCCTCGGACTCGTCGAGGGGGACTCCGGTGACCGGCTCCGGCAGGACGGTCGGCGCGGTGGGGGTCACCGCGCCGACCACGGTGACCGCGGCCACCGCCGCGATCCGCTCGTACCGCGCCCGCTCCCGCTCGAAGTACGGCATCCGCTGGAACAGGGCGAACACCACGAGCGGCCCGTCCTCGGCGGTGGCCGACGCGGCCTGCTCGATCGCATGGGACACGGTGACCAGACTCTGTTTGGTCAGCCGGTCCAGGGGGCGGCCACGGTGCAGCATGCGTCCGAGGGTAGAAGACCACCGACCGTGCCGGGTGACGGGCGTGACCGGCGTCCTAGACTCTGGCCGGCACGAGAGGGACGGACCATGACGATCACCGACGACGGCGCCCCGCCGCGCCCGCCGCAGGCCACCGGACGCGCGCCGGCGCTGGAGCGGGGCGGTCATCTCGTGTACGCCGACCGTCGGCTCGGTGAGCTGCTGCTCAGGCGCCCGCCGGGGATCACCGGTCACCAGTGGAGCGTGGCGGGACGGGCCGTGCTGGACTTCGTCGTGTCCGACGCGGACACCGGTCGGCCGGTCTTCGTGGTGGTGCTGGCCCCGCCGCCGGCCACCGCGGCGGCCCGACGGGACGTGCGGCTGCGTCAGGCGGTCTGCGCGGCGGTCGGTCTGGCGTCGCTGCACGTCGAATCGGCGACGTTGCGGGCCGACACGCACGGGCGGCGGCTGGTGGAGTACCTCATCGACGCCCGGGGCTACAGCGCCGGAATGCCGGAGCGGTTCGACCCGGATCCGGCGCCGGTCGGCTTCCGGGACATCATCGGTCGCCTTCCGGACGGTCGCAGCGGCCCCGTCAACGACCTGGGCGCGATCGCCCGGGCCGCCGCCGTGGAGGCGTACGTGGGGCGGCAGCTCGTCGACCCGATCCTGCGCGGGCTGCGCGTGCGCTGGACGGACGGCCCCGCCGAGGGTTGGGGCTGGGTCGAGACGAGCCCCGGCCGGTGCCTGGTCGAGCGGGTCCGGGTGTGGGAGCACCGCTTCACCTGTGGGGTGGACGCCACCCGACTGGCCGAGGATCTGGCCGCCGCGGCGATCGGTCACCGGCTGCGGGCGCTCGACGCCGGGGCGCCGGTGACGGTGCCCCGGGGCGAGTTGGGGCGGGACGTGGCCCGGCTGCGCGCCCGTCGGGACGAGATGGCCAGACCGTTCGACCTGGACCACCTCAGCTTCGACTGACTCTCCCGGCCGGGTTCCGCCGGCCGCGTGTGCCGAGGCGTTGAACCTTCCGCGGCGCGGGTCCGTACCTCCGCCCGAACGGACAGGATCATGCTCGCCCCGTGGTGGGCGAAGGCACGGCGGATCGAAAAGGAGAACCCAGCGATGCGCAGGTTCACACGGGCGCGCCGGTCGACGGGGCGCGCACGGAGCACGAGGGTGCTGGCGGTGGTCGGCACGCTCGCCGTCTTCGCGGGGATCGTCGCGGTCACCCAGATCTCCTCGGCCGAGGACCGCCGCAGCACCGCCAGCGCCGCCGGCGCGTGTGTCGCCCCCGCGCCGGGCGCGACGGCGCCGGGCGGCCGTGGCACCACGGTGAGCCGGCAGAACGGGCGGGACGTCCGTAACCACTGGGGTGACGGCCAGATGTCGGTGCAGGAGTGCCGTTCCGGCGGCCCGGCCACGACCCGGGTGGTGAGCTGCCCGGACGTGGCGGCGCAACTGCCGGAGATTCCCGACCGGGCCCGCGACGAGGTGACCCGGAACCTGAACCTGCTCCAGACCCAGATCGCCGAGGCGGACCGTAGGTTGGCCGCCGACGGGGACCGGGGTGAGGCGTTCGTCCGGGCGGCCGTCCTGGGGCCGCTGGCCGACAAGCGTCGGGCCACCCTGGAGCGGATCACGCTGGCGATCGGCCGGGTGGCCGCCCGGCCGGAGGGTCTGGACCGGCTCGCGGAGTGCCAGGTCACCACCTCCGGCAGCAGCGGCGGCGACGACGACGGGGACGACGACGGCGACAACGGGCTGGACGTGCTCGCCGACGACTGCGACGACAGCCGGCTCCAGCCCCACGACGGCTTCCAGAACGGCAACCGGTGCGTCAGCACCGCCTTCGGCGAGGTGGGCAGCGCGGCGAACAACCCGTCGCTGCTGATCACCCGCTTCCCCAACCAGGTCCGGGTCAACCAGGCGTTCACCCTGCGCGTCGCCACCCGCAACCTGGTGCGGGACCGCTTCCTGGCCGCCGGGCAGGGCGGGTACTACCTGGAGAGCTCCCTGCTCAACGACCAGGGGCTGGTGCGTGGGCACTTCCACACCGCCTGCCGGATGCTCGGCAGCACCCGGACGCCGCCGGACCCGGCGGCGGTGCCGGCGTTCTTCGTGGCCACCGAGGACGGTGGCGGCGGCGCGCAGCCGGACGAGGTCAGCATCCAGGTGCCGGGCCTGCCGGAGTCGGGTGTCGCCCAGTGCGCGGTCTGGGCCGGCGACGGCTCGCACCGGTTGCCGATGATGGAGCGGGCCAACCAGACCCCGGCATTCGACGTGGTGCGGATCCGGGTGGGTCGCTGACCGTCCCCGATCGGTCCCGGCCGGGTCGCCGTGCGGTCGGCGGCCCGGCCGGCCGGAAACGTGGAACGGGGGCACGGTGCGTCTGCTCGGCCCCTGGGGGGTGGGGCGGGCAGAGGGTGACCCGACCGGCGCGGTCGGTGATTCCCAGCGTGCGGGCCGGGCTCCGGGGCGGGGGTAATGCGGGAGCCGGGTGGCTCAGCGGTTCTTGTAGGCCTCGACGACCGAGACGGGGATGCGACCCCGCTCGGAAATCTCGTAGCCGTTCTTGGTGGCCCATTCGCGGATGGCGCGGTTCTGCTCACGATCCATTCCGGACGTCGCGGGACGACCGGGACGGCGCGACCCGCGGGTGCTCTCGACCGCGCCTCGGCCGATGCGCCGGCCAGCGTTGATGTAGGGGTCCAGGGCCTTGCGGAGCACCCCCGCGTTTTCGTCCGACACATCGATGGTGTACATGACGCCGTCGAGCCCGAACTCGACCGTCCGGTCGGCCTTTCCGCCGTCGAGGTCGTCCGTCAGAACTGTGATTACTTTCCTGGCCATCGTCGATTACTCCTTGTGTGGCGCCGGTTGTGGCTAAGAGTTTGACGTATCACACCGCAAATCCGCAACAATACGCGGCGACTGGCATTGCGACGCTGCCCTGCCGGGCCCTGAAATCCACCCTCAGCGTGGAAATTGCTGGTCGCCCGACGGGGTCTTCGTGCAGGTCGACGTAGCCCGCCGGGCGCGGCGACGGCGGGTCGGTTCGTGCTCCGCAGTTTACGCAACAACGGAACGTGATCCGCTTCACGTTCCTGTTGTGCAAAACGTGGCGGCCGACGACACCCGTCCGGTGCCACTCGGCGGAAGTGGGCAGGGTGTGTGCTGGGTCACACCGTGGAACAAGGGGTCGGGCCGACGACTTGAGTCAGACACGCTCAAGTCCAACCCTGATGGCAGGTGTTCGATGGCTACTCTTCCGGTACTTCCCCTGACCGACGCCGTCCTGCTGCCCGGCATGGTCATCCCGGTGACCCTCGACCCGACCACCCAGGCCGCGGTCGACGCGGCCCGGGCCACCGGCGACCACAAGCTGCTCGCCGTGCCCCGCATCGACGGCGCGTACGGCCCGGTCGGCGCGGTCGCCACCATCGAGAAGGTCGGCCGGCTGCCCAGCGGCGAGCCGGCGGCCGTCGTCCGGGGTCTCACCCGGGCCCGGATCGGCTCCGGCGTGCCCGGTCCCGGCGCGGCCCTGTGGGTGGAGGCCACCGAACTGGTCGAACCCGCGCCCACCGGCCGGGCCCGGGAGCTCGCCCGCGAGTACCGGGCGTTGATGACCTCGGTGCTCCAACAGCGTGGCGCCTGGCAGGTCATCGACGCCATCGAGCGGATGACCGACCTCTCCGAGCTGGCCGACTCCGCCGGCTACGTCTCCTGGCTGACGCCCGGCCAGAAGACCCAGCTACTCGCCGCGCCGGACGTCACCGCCCGGCTCGAACTCCTGGTCAACTGGGTGAAGGACCACCTGGCCGAGCAGGAGGTCAGCGAACGGATCAACACCGACGTCCGCGAGGGGCTGGAGAAGTCGCAGCGGGAGTTCCTGCTGCGCCAGCAGCTCGCCGCGATCCGCAAGGAGCTCGGCGAGGACGAGCCGGACGGCTCCGCCGACTACCGGGCCCGCGTCGAGGCCGCCGACCTGCCGGAGAACGTCCGCGAGGCGGGGCTGCGCGAGGTCGGCCGGCTGGAGCGGGCCAGCGACGCCTCCCCTGAGGCGGGCTGGATCCGTACCTGGCTGGACACGGTCCTGGAGATGCCGTGGACCACCCGTACCGAGGACAACACCGACCTGGCCGCGGCCCGGGCCGTGCTCGACGCCGACCACGCCGGCCTGGCCGACGTCAAGGACCGCATCCTGGAGCACCTCGCGGTGCGCAACCGTCGCGCCGAGCGCAACCTCGGCGTGGTCGGCGGACGCGGCTCGGGGGCGGTCCTCGCCCTCGCCGGCCCGCCCGGCGTCGGCAAGACCAGCCTCGGCGAGTCGGTGGCCCGCGCGCTCGGCCGCACCTTCGTCCGGGTCTCCCTCGGCGGCGTGCGGGACGAGGCGGAGATCCGTGGCCACCGGCGCACCTACGTCGGCGCGCTGCCCGGGCGGATCGTCCGGGCGTTGCGCGAAGCCGGCTCGATGAACCCGGTGATCCTGCTGGACGAGGTGGACAAGCTGGCCGTCGGCTACGCCGGCGACCCGGCCGCCGCGCTGCTGGAGGTGCTCGACCCGGCGCAGAACCACACCTTCCGCGACCACTACCTGGAGGTCGACCTCGACCTGTCCGACGTGCTCTTCCTGGCCACCGCCAACGTGGTGGAGAACGTCCCCGGCCCGCTGCTGGACCGGATGGAGCTGGTCACCCTGGACGGCTACACCGAGGAGGAGAAGGTCGCCATCGCCCGTGACCACCTGCTCCCGCGCCAGCGGGACCGGGCCGGACTGACCGCCGAGGAGGTGACCGTCACCGACGCCGCCCTGGCGCGGATCGCCGGCGAACACACCCGGGAGGCCGGTGTCCGGCAACTCGAACGGGCCCTGGCGAAGATCCTCCGCAAGGTCGCCGTCGCCCTGGCCACCGACCCGGCCCCGGTCCGTGTCGACGTGGCCGACCTGGCCCGCTACCTGGGGCGGCCGAAGTTCACCCCGGAGTCCGCGGAACGCACCGCCGTGCCGGGGGTCGCGACCGGCCTGGCCGTCACCGGCGTCGGCGGCGACGTGCTGTTCATCGAGGCGACAAGCATGGACGGCGAGCCGGGGCTGACCCTGACCGGCCAGCTCGGCGACGTGATGAAGGAGTCCGCGCACATCGCGCTCTCCTACCTGCGTTCGCACGGCCGGCGGCTCGGGCTGGACCCGAACGCCCTCGCCGGGCGACGCATCCACCTGCACGTGCCGGCCGGGGCGGTGCCCAAGGACGGCCCGAGCGCCGGCATCACCATGGTCACCGCGCTCGCCTCGCTGGCCAGCGGCCGACCGGTCCGTCCCGAGTTCGGCATGACCGGTGAGGTGACGCTCTCCGGCCGGGTGCTGCCCATCGGCGGGGTGAAGCAGAAACTGCTCGCCGCCCACCGGGCCGGCCTGACCGAGGTGATCATCCCGGCCCGCAACGAGCCGGACCTCGACGACCTCCCGGCCGAGGTCCGCCAGGCGCTCACCGTGCACACTCTCGCCGACGTCGCGGACGTGCTCGCCCTGGCGCTGCGCCCCGCCGACGCCGACGCCCTCACCGGCCCCGCCCTCACCGCCGCCTGACGGCGGTTACGCGAACGGCCCCCTGCTGCGCGCGAGGCGTCAGCGGGGGGCCGTCGCGACGTCCGGCGGCGGCGCTCAGCGGCGGGGGTGCCTGCGGTCGCCGCCGTCGAAGCGGCGCTCACCCTCGCCCTCGCCGTCGCGGTCCCGGCGCACGGTCGCCTTGCGGCCCTTGATGGTGCTGCCCCGCAGCCCGGCGATCACCTCGTCGGCCACCGCCTGCGGCACCTCCACCAGCGAGAACCGGTCGGCGATCTCGATCGAGCCGATCTCCCGGCCACTGATCCGGGTCTCCCCGGTGATCGCCCCGACCAGGTCCTGCGGGCGTACCCCGGCCCGCCGGCCCAGCCCGATGAACACCTGCGTGGTGCCGGCGCCGCGGGGCCGGGAGGACGGCCGGCGCTCACCCCGCCCGTCGTGCCCCGGCCGGCCCTCGCGGGGCGCGCGGACCGCCGCCTGCGGGATCTCCTCGTCGTCGTCGGTGCCGGGGGAGGTGGCCTCGTGGGCGAGCTTCACCGCCGCGAGGGCCACCTCGATCATGTCGAACTCGTCCGACAACGACTCGATGATCACCCGGAACGGCTCCAGGTCGTCCTCCAGCAGGCTCTCCCGCAGCGCCGCCTGGGTCAGCTCAAGGCGTCGGGTCCGCAGGTCGGCCACCGTGGGAATCTTGTCGATGGCGATCCGCTGCCCGGTCACCCGCTCGATGGTCTTGAGCATCCGGTGCTCCCGCGGCTCGGCGAGGGTGATCGCCACCCCCTCCCGACCGGCCCGGCCGACCCGCCCGATCCGGTGCACGTACGACTCGGGCGCTGACGGGACGTCGTAGTTCACCACGTGCGTGAGCTGCTCGACGTCCAGGCCCCGGGCCGCCACGTCGGTCGCCACCAGCAGGTCGGCGGTACCGGCGCGCAGCCGGCCCATCACCCGGTCCCGCTGCTCCTGGCTCATCCCGCCGTGCAGCGCCTCGGCCCGGTAGCCCCGGCCGTTCATCGTCTCGGTGAGCCGGTCGACCTCCTCCCGGCTGCGGCAGAACACGATCGCCGCGGTGGGCGACTCGACGTCCAGGACCCGGCCCAGCGCCGCCGGCTTGTGCGCCCGCGCCACGATGTACGCGCTCTGCCGCACCAGGGGGGCCTCCCCGGCCACCGGCTGCTCCCGGGCGATGAGGATGCGTACCGGATCGGTGAGGTGCTGGCGGGCCATCCCGTCGATGCGGCTCGGCATCGTCGCCGAGAAGAGCACCGTCTGCCGTTCGGCCGGGGTGTGCTCCAGGATCGCCTCGATGTCCTCGGCGAAGCCCATGTCGAGCATCTCGTCGGCCTCGTCGAGCACCACCGTGGCGAGGTCACCGAGACGCAGCGTGCCCCGGGCGATGTGGTCCAGCGCCCGCCCCGGGGTGGCCACCACCACGTCCACCCCGGCCTCGAGGGCACGCAACTGCCGCCCGATCGGCTGGCCGCCGTAGATCGGCAGGACCCGGGCGCCCAGGTCCTTGCCGTACCGGTGGAACGCCTCGGACACCTGCACCGCCAGCTCCCGCGTCGGCACCAGCACCAACGCCACCGGGTCACCGCCGGAGCGGTCGGCGGGCATCCGGTGCAGCAGCGGCAACGCGAACGCGGCGGTCTTGCCGGTGCCGGTGGCGGCCTGCCCCAGCAGGTCCCGGCCGGCCATCAGGGGCGGGATCGCCTCCCGCTGGATCGGCGTGGGCTCCTCGTAGCCGAGCGCGGTGAGCGCGGCCAGCAGCTCGTCACGCAGGCCGAGGTCGGCGAACGGGGTCGCCTCGTCGTCGGTGCCCGGTCCGGCGGTCGGATCGGGCCGTACAGGTGCGGAACTCATGCGACAAGCCTTTCATCACCGCCGTCGGCCCGCTCCGGCGACCGGCACATGACGCCGTGGACCCAGTCGCGCGTGCTGCGAGACCAGGCAGGAGCCGCTCCCGTACCCGTCGGGAAGGGGCCCCGCCCGGTCGTTAGCCTGGGCGGGTGCGGACGGTGGAGTTGCTCTGCTCGGCGGAGCTGGAGCAGACCGTCCGGGACGTGTGGGGCCGGCTCGCCGGCGTGGGGTTGCCCAGCCTGGCCCGTAACACCCACCCGACGAACCGGCCGCACCTGACTCTCGCCTCGGTGACGGAGTTCCCGCCCGGCGTCGAGGAGCGCCTGGCCGCCCTGGTCGACGCGGCGTTGCCGCTGCCGGCGCAACTCGACCGGGTCGCCGTGCTGGACGGCAGCGCGCCGCTGGTCTGGCTGCTGCGCCCCACGCCCGCCCTCACCGCGCTGCACGCCGCCGTCTGGGACACCCTCGCCGCCACCGACGGGCTGCTGCCCTGGCACGCGCCGGGGCGCTGGATCCCGCACCTGAGCCTGGCGCTGCGCTTCCGGGACGCCGACCGCCGGTTGACCCGCGCGGTGGCCGACGTGGACCGGCTGGCGGGGGCGTTCGTGGCGGCCCGCAGCTACGACAGCGCCGACCGGACGGTCAGCCCGCTAGGCGGTCGCCGTCGGTGACCGGACCAGCGTCGACGGCGGGGGCGCGGCGGGCCCAGAGCAGGAACCGGTCGACCACGTCCACGTCGGCCGGCAACTCGCCGGCGGCTCGCTGCATCAGCGCGCCGAGGTGCATCAGCAGCGCCAACCGGTCGTCGGCGTACAGCGTGAGCAGCCGGGACTTCGCCGGCTGACACGGCCACGGCGCGCCGTCCACCCGGCACCGCCAGGACGGTCGGGCCGGCCGGTGCAGCCAGGGGGCAGGGCTGCGGGTCCAGTGGCCGGCGTTGCGGCCCGGCCGGGGCGGCGGCGGCGCGTCGGTCGCCCGGGGGAGGGCCCGGCGCTCGGCGCAGCTTCGGGGCGGGGCGGCGAGCGGACCAGGCGGAACGGGGTGGCGTCGGTCGGGGCAGCGTCGCCAGGACGGCAGCCCGCACGAGCAGGTCAGCCGCCACCGCCGCAGCACCGGCCGATGACGCGGCGCGTACGGAACCGGGGTGATTCTCCGTGACCAAGGCATGACTTCACGCTGCCTGTCGACTGCTCTCTTGTCAAGATGGCAGTGCCGGTTAGTAAAGTTCATGAATCGGCACTGCCGGTTTGTAAAGTGTTCACACGGCTAATCTCACGCCGTGCCACGACACCTGTACGGGAGCGGTGAACTCCAGCGTCGGCTGGGGGTCTCGCGTCAGCGGGTGCGGCAGCTTGTCGCGCGTCCGGACTTCCCGAAGCCGTACGACGTGCTCGGGATGGGGGCGGTGTGGCGGATCGACGAGGTGGAGGCGTGGATCCGGCAGTACCGTCCGCATCTGGACGCCCCCGACGAGGCCGAATGACCGGCCGTAGCGGCGCTCGGATTGCGGGACCCCGGGGCGAGGCGTAGAAGTTAACCCATTGATCCGTCCGTAACCGGAAGCATGTCGCCTCCGGCGGAACGGGGGTGGGATCCGTGGTACGACGTCGACTCGTCCGGGCCGTCGCCGGGCTGACCCTGACCGTGCTGGCCGCCGGGTGCGCCCTGACCGGCGGGTCGTCCGACGGGCGGACGACCATCGAGTTCTTCCAGTTCAAACCGGAGGCGATCGCCACCTTCGACCGGATCATCGCCGACTTCGCGCGGGAACGGCCGGACATCCGGGTACGGCAGAACCACGTGCCCGACTCGGAGACCGCGCTGCGCACCCGGCTGGTCCGCGACGACGTGCCGGACGTGCTGGCGCTCAACGGCGACGGGAGCTTCGGCGAGCTGGCCGAGGCGGGCATCTTCCACGACTTCGCCGACGACCCGGTGGTGCAGACGATCGACCCGGGCATCCTGGAGATCCAGCAGGGCCTCGGCGTCCGGGCCGACGGCGAGGTCAACGCGTTGCCGCTCGCCGCGAGCGCCAACGGCATCCTCTACAACAAGCGGCTCTTCGCCCAGCACGGGGTGGCGGTGCCGACCACCTGGGCGGAGCTGCTCGCGGCGGCGGGCACCTTCCGGGCCGCCGGGGTGACCCCGTTCTTCTTCACCCTCCAGGAGGCCTGGACGGCGATGCCCGCCTTCAACGCCGTCGCCACCAACTTCGCCCCGGACGACTTCTTCGACAAGCTGCGCGCCGAGGAGACCACCTTCGCCGACGGGTACGCCGAGACCGGTCGCCGACTGCGGCAGCTCACCGAGCTGGGCCAGCCGGACCGGTTCGCCCGTGACTACGCCGCCGGCAACCAGGCGTTCGGCCGGGGTGAGGTGGCCATGTACGCGCAGGGGAGCTGGACCCTGCCGCCGATCCGGGACGTCGGGCCGGATCTCGACATCGGGGTCTTCCCGTTCCCGGCGGACACCCCGCAGGAGACCCGCCTGGTCTCCGGGGTGGACGTGACGATCACCGTCGGCCGGCAGACCGACCGCCGTCCCGAGGCGCTGGCGTTCGCCAGGTACCTGCTGCGTCCCGAGGTGGTGGCGACGTACGCCAGGGAGCAGGCGGCGGTGCCGACGCTGCGTGGCAGCGAGCCCACCGACCCGGTGCTGCGGGAGGCGCTGCCCTGGTTCCGTGACGGTCGGGTGACCGGCTTCGTCGACCACCAGATCCCGCCGGCCGTGCCGCTCGCGCCGGTCACCCAGCAGTACCTGATCGACGGTGACCTGGACCGGTGGCTGCGCACCCTGGACCGGGAGTGGGAGAAGGTCGCCGCCCGCCGTCGCTGACCCGACTCCGCCCGGGAACACCAGGAGGTACCCCTATGGCCGTCCAGACCGACCGACCCCCGGACGCGTCCGCCCGCCCGGCGTCCCCCGGCCGGCGGGGTCGCCGCCGACGTGGGGTGCCGGCCGCGTTCTACGCGATGGTGCTGCCGGCGTTTCTGCTGTTCTTCGTCTTCCACACCGTGCCGGTGCTCCAGGGCGTGTTCTACAGCTTCACCAACTACGCCGGCTACGGCGAGTGGGACTTCGTCGGACTGGACAACTACGCCGCGCTGCTGCTCGACGACCGGGTTCGGGCGTCGTACCTGTTCACGTTCCGGTTCGCGATCGTGGCGACGATCCTGGTCAACGTGCTGGCGTTGGCGATCGCGATGGGGCTGCACGCCCGGATCCGGTTCCGCACCACGCTGCGGGCGGTCTTTTTCCTGCCCAACGTGCTGGCCGTGCTGGTGGTCGGCTACATCTTCAAGTACCTGTTCAGCACCTCGCTGCCGGCGCTCGGTCAGGCCCTCGGCGT
Organism: Micromonospora sp. WMMD882; assembly: GCF_027497255.1. Lineage (NCBI taxonomy): Bacteria > Bacillati > Actinomycetota > Actinomycetes > Micromonosporales > Micromonosporaceae > Micromonospora > Micromonospora sp. WMMD882. Next base: position 1,492,312 of record NZ_CP114903.1, on the reverse strand, counting down.
CGACGCGCTCTCCACCAGCATCCTCGCCGACCCGGAGTGGGCCTGGCTGGCCGTGGTGGTGCTGGCGGTATGGCAGGCCACCGCGTTCGCGGTGATCCTCTACCTGGCCGGTCTCCAGGCCATTCCCGGCGACCTGTACGAGGCGGCGGCGATCGACGGGGCCGGGCGGTGGCGGCAGTTCCGCAGCGTCACGTTCCCGCTGATCGCGGCGTTCCTGACCATCAACATGGTGCTGTCGTTGAAGAACTTCATGATGGTCTTCGACCATGTCGTCGCGCTCACCGACGGCGGGCCGGGCACCAGCACCGAACCGGTGTCGATGGTCATCTTCCGGGGTGGTTTCCAGGGCGGCGAGTTCGCGTACCAGACCGCCAACGCGGTGGCGTACTTCGTGGTGATCGTGCTGGTGTCGGTGGTCCAACTGCGCGTCCTGCGCCGTCGGGAGGTGTCGCTCTGATGTCCGTTCCCTCGATGCCCGGGACCACCGCGCCGCCGCCGGCCGTCGCCGCGCCCGACCGGCCCCGGCGTCGGCGGCGGCAGGTCTCCGGGGTGAGCTGGTGGCTCACCGCGCTGCTGGCGGTCTGCTCGCTGACCGTGCTGGTGCCGTTGTACTTCACCGTGGTCACCGCGCTGAAGACCCCCGACGAGCTGGGCGGAGCCGGGTTCGACCTGCCGGCCGACCCGCGCTGGGCGAACTTCGCCGACGCCTGGCGGCTCACCGACTTCCCACACGCCGCGCTGAACAGCGCGCTGATCACCGTCGGGGCGGTGCTGTTGACCCTGCTGACCAACTCGATGGTCGCCTACGCGATCGCCCGGAACATGCAGCACCGGCTGTTCAAGGGGCTGTACTTCTACTTCGTGTCGGCGCTGTTCGTGCCGTTCCCGATCATCATGCTGCCGGTGGTGAAGCAGACCGCCTGGCTGAACATGGACAACCAGCTCGGCCTGATCTTTCTGTACGTGGTGTACGGGCTGGCGTTCAACATCTTCGTCTACGTCGCCTATCTGCGCTCGGTGCCCCGGGAGCTGGAGGAGGCGGCGCTGACCGACGGGGCCGGGATCTGGACGACGTTCTGGCGGATCGTCTTCCCGCTGCTCGCCCCGATGAACGCCACCGTCGGCATCCTGACCTGCCTGTGGGCGTGGAACGACTTCCTGCTGCCGCTGGTGATCCTGTCCAGCCCGGACGCGCAGACCCTGCCACTGGCGCAGTACGTCTTCCAGGGCCAGTTCGACACCAACTACACGGTGGCGTTCGCCTCGTACCTGATGGCGTTGACCCCGATGGTGGTGGTGTACCTGCTGGCCCAACGCTGGGTGATCTCCGGGGTGATGCGCGGTTCGATCCGCTAGACCCGGCCCGGCCGGGCCTCCCACCGTCGCGGGAGACCCGGCCCGATCGCCGGTTACCTGTGGAAACGCAGGTAGTCGAACCGCGCGGTGACCGCAGGCTCGGCCCCGCCGCGCGCGACCAGACCGATCCCGGGGGGTGGTGTCGGCGGGGAAGGTCCACACCGCCGCCGGGTCCAGGCGCGTCCGTCCCGGCTGGAGCAGTCGCCGCTCATCGGGACGGTGCCGAGGGGCTGGTGCTGGACAGGCTGCGGATCTTTATGCCGGGCGGGGTGCAGCAGGAGCATCCGGGCTGGCACCCGCAGGCGTCCGGGGCCACATCGCCGGCCGTTACGGGTTTGCCGGCTGTTGCCGGCTCATCGACCTTGGTCGGCGTGGAGTTGATCAGCGCGGCCGGAGGGACGGCGCAGCAGGTGTCCCCGCGCCAGGCTTCGCGGCCTTCCTTGACGGCGACGACGGCGATGACCAGCGCGGCGATCGGGTCGGCCCAGGACCAGCCGAACAGGCTGTTCACGGCCAGACCGATGAGCAGCACCGCGGACAGGTAGGTACACAGCAGGGTCTGCTTGGAGTCGGCCACCGCGCTGCGGGAGCCGAGTTCGCGACCGGCGCGGCGCTGCGCGCCCGACAGCACGGGCATGACGACCACGGACAGGCCGGCCAGGACCAGGCCGATCGTGGAGTGCTGGGCGTCGGCCCCGCCGAGCAGGGCGCGGACCGCTTCGATGCTGACGTAGCCGGCGAGGGCGAAGAACGAGATCGCGATGATGCGCAGCGCGGTCTTCTCACGGGCCTGCGGGTCGCGGCCGGCGAACTGCCACGCCACGGCGGTGGCGGAGGCAACCTCGATGATGGAGTCCAGTCCGAAGCCGATCAGCGCGGTGGAGTCCGCGATCGTGCCGGCGGTGATGGCCACCACCGCTTCGATCACGTTGTAGGTGATGGTCGCCGCGATCAGCAGGCGCACCCTGCGGGTGAGCACCGCCTGGCGCTGTGCCGACGGCCCGGCAGGTGTCCGGGGGATAGGGGGCAGGCTCATCAGCAGCACCCTTCCTCGGTCGGGTCTCCGCAGACCGGGTCCACCGCGAGGACCACGCCGAGCAGGTCACCCAGGGCGTGGGCGAGCCGGGCGTCGGTCAGCTCGTAGCGGGTGCGCCGGCCTTCGGGTACGGCCACGACCAGGCCGCAGCCGCGCAGGCAGGTCAGGTGGTTGGACAGGTTCTGCCGGGTGGTGCCCAGCAACACGGCCAGCTCGGCCGGATATCCAGGGCCGTCGCGCAGGGCCAGCAGCAGCCGCGCCCGAGTCGGATCGGACAGGGCATGGCCGAAGCGGGCAAGCACCTGCCCATAGGTCATCGTCTCCACCACCGCAGAGTACATTCTCTGATGTATCCAGCGGAAGCTGTACCGAATTGCCGCGTCATCGACGACAGCGCCGTTCGCCACTCTCCGTTCGCACGCAAGCGTGTTGCTCCGGAGTCCTGAGAAATGTGTGTGCGAACCTCTCGGCATGGTCGAGCCCGAGAACCGTGAATCCGACTCGCGTGACACCGCGGAGGTCGAACGGCACCCGTGCCCGCGATGCCAGGCGCAGCCCGGCTCGCCGACCCGTCCCGATCAGGTGTGATCGCGACCTCCTACCACACCGGCCGGTGGCCGGAGCCGCCGGAGACCCAGCTCGCCCTGCTGCGCGACGAGCCGTACCAGCGGGCGGCCCGACTTGCGGTGGCGGCGGCCGGGCCACCGTGGGACTTCCCGGTGGCAGGCCGGAGCTGACCGGGGCCGCGCTGGCCACGCAGCTCGACCGGATCCTGTCGAGACTGACCCGCACACGACCGACGCCCTGCCGGGGCCATCGACGCTGATGGCTCCGACAGGGCGTCGGGGTCCCGGGGCGCGGGGCTCAGCCCGCCGGCGGGTACGGATCGTCCTGATAGGTGTACTCGGTCTCGATCTTGCCGTCGGCGGTGTGCACGACGAGCTGGCTCGGCTCGTTCCCGTGCGCCACCTTACGGCCGGCGTCCACCGCCGACTGCTTGTTGTCGTACGAGCCGATCTGGTTGCCGCCCTGCTCGACCTTCCAGCCCGACCCGTTCGGCACCACGTGGTACTCGTTGCGCGCCATCGTCATCACCGTCCCTTCCGTGACAGGGCGATACCCCGGGCCGGCGCGGCGGAAACCGGCGTCGCCCGGCCATCCTGGACCCCGACGGACGTCGGCCCGGCCCTCCGCGTGGGAGGACCGGGCCGACGTGGGCGCTCAGTGGACGGTCACCAGCTCCGGTAACTCGGCTGGGTCTGCACGTTCAGCTCCTGGTAGCGGGTCAGGTTCGCCGACCAGGTACGCGGGTCGGTCAGCTTCAGCACGTCCAGCCCCTTGATGCTGTCGCTGGAGTAGATGTAGCCGTTGTACCAGTACGCCGACCAGGTGCCCCCGAAGGTCAGCGTGGCGTCCGACAGCGGCCCCCGCTCCCAGAACGCGATCTCCTTCGGCTTCGCCGAGTCGGTGAAGTCCCACACCGAGATGCCGCCCTGGTACCACGACTGCACCATGATGTCGCGGCCCTTGACCGGGATCAGCGAGCCGTTGTGCGCGACGCAGTTCTCGGTGTCCGCGTTGGCCCGGGGGATCTTGTAGTAGCTGCGGAAGGTCAACGTCCGGGTCGCCCCGGCGCCGCCGATGTCGTAGATGGCGTCCGCGCCCCGGTCCGGCCCGACCGTGGCGTTGCAGGTCGCCGCGCCGCCCCCGCCCAGCTCGTCGGTGAAGACGACCTTGGTGCCGGCGTTGTTGAACGTGGCCGAGTGCCAGAACGCGAAGTTCGTGGTGTCCCGCACCCGGTTGATCACCGTCGGGGCTTCCCGGTCGGCGATGTCCAGCAGGATCCCGTCGCCCATGCACGCGCCGGCGGCCAGGTCCTTCGACGGGAACACGGTGATGTCGTGGCAGCCGCTGGTGCCCGACGCGCCCGGACGGCCCTCGTACCCGCCGTCGGGGAAGAGGTTCGGCGTGGCGACCACGGCGGCCCGGGTGGGGTCGCGCAGCGGCACCTTCACGATCGAGATCGAGTCGTGCGGCCGGGCGCACCCGACGTACGTGTCGGACGGCCCGTACGAGGAGACGTAGAGGTAGGCGACGTTGCGGCCCCGGGCGGCCGGGACCAGGGTGTGGGTGTGCGAGCCGCAGGCCGTCTGGACGGACTTGACGTACCGCGGGCTCCGCTTGTCGCTGATGTCGAAGATCTTGATGCCCTCCCACGCCGTCTGGTCCGGGTTGACCCGCTCGCTGGCGCAGGAGTCGTCGCTACGGGGCGAGTCGGTCGAGAGGAAGAGCAGGTCACCGTGGACGGAGATGTCGTTCTGCGAGCCCGGGCAGAGCACCTGCGACACCAGGGTCGGCTGCTCCGGGCGGCCGATGTCGTAGATCAGGAAACCGTCGTAGTTGCCGACGAAGACGTACCGGTCCTGGAAGGCCAGGTCACTGTTGAAGCCGACGTCCAGCGGCGCGGGCCGGGGCACGTTCGCGACCTGGCGGAGGTTGGGGCTGCTGACGATCTCGTCGACACCGGGAACGGTGGTGGTCACCGGCCCGGCGGAGGAGGCCGCGGCCATGCCGGGCGTCACGGGGGCCAGGGTGGCGGCCAGCAGACCGGCGGCGGCCAGGGCCAGCAGCCGGAACCGGCGGTTGGGTGCGGAAAGTCTGCTCATCGACGGCATCCTTCGCGGCGGGATTCTGGCGCAGGGCGCCTCTGCCGTCGACGATATCAGTCGATGTATGGGAAGCCACTAATTATCGTCGACGGATACGATTCCGGCGACCGCAGGGGAAGGGAGGTCGCCGATGTCCATCCGGCACGGGCGGCTCGTCGCGGTGGCCGCGGTGCTGCTGCTGGTGACGGCGCTGGCGGTGGCGCTGCGGACCACAGCGGACCCACGCCCGCCGTCGACCGCCCCGACCACCACCGCGGCGGCGCGGCCCGACGCCCCCGCGGTGATCGTGCCCGGCCGCCCCGGCGAGCCGGCCGAGACCGTCCCCGGCGACGCGGTAGGCGTCGACCCGTCACCCGCGCACAACAGCATGGACGTCTGGTTCGCCCGGATGATGATCGCGCACCACGCGCAGGCGCTGGAGATGGCCGCCCTCGCGCCGGACCGGGCCGGGGATCCGACCGTACGGGCGCTGGCCGACCGGATCCGCGCCAACCAGACACCGGAGGTCGGCGTGCTGCGCGGCTGGCTCGACGCCCGCCGGCTGCCCCTGGAGGAGACCGGCCACGACCACGCCGCCATGCCCGGGATGCAGTCCGCCGAGGCGGTGCGGCGGCTCGCCGCGGCCCGGGGCGCCGAGTTCGACAGGCTCTTCGTCACGATGATGTCCGACCATCACCGGGGCGCGGTCACCATGGCCACGGACCTGCTCAGGGTCGGCGCGGAGCCGACCCTGTCGGACTTCGCCACCTCGGTCGCCGTCGAACAGAACGTCGAGATCGACCGGATGCGCGCCCTGGTCGACCGCTGACCCGCCCGCCACCACGGGCCCGACGCCGGGGGGTGGCTCAGCCTTCGTCGCCTTCGGAGCCGCCCCCGCCGGTGGCGTCGGTCGGCGGAGGCGGCTCCGACGGCGCGGCCGGCGGCGTGGTCGTCGGCGCGGTGGTGGGCGGCGCGGCCGGCGGCGTGGTCGTCGGCGCGCCCGTCGGGCCGGTCGTCGGCGCCGGCGCGCTCGGGGTGACGCTGGGATCGGCGCTGGGCGTGACGGTGGGATCGGCCGAGGGGCGACTGCTCGACGTGCCGGGCCGGTTCGGGCGGGTCGGGTCCGGGTCGCTCTCGTCCGACGGGACGACCTGCTGGGGGACCTCGCTCGTCACGCTCGCCGACGGGGTCGGTTTCAGGTTGGTGGCCGGCGCGGCGTTGTCGTTGGTGAAGCCCAACGCGGCGACCAGGCCGGTCAGCGCCACCAGCACCGCCGCGCCCGCGCCGATCAGCGTCCCCCGACGGGGGCGTCCGGTCGGGGCGGGCGCCGCGCCGGCCGGCACCGCCGGCAGGTCGGTCCGGGTGTCCGGGCCGGAGGCGCGCAGGGCGCCCGACACCACCACGGTCGGCGTGCCGCCGGCGGTGGTGCCCAGGGCGTCACCGGCGGCGGCCCGGGCGGCCCCGGCCATCGCCGCGCCGCTGGCGTACCGGTCGGCGGGCTCCTTCGCCAGCGCCCGGGAGACCAGCGCCCGGACCGGCTCGGGGATCTCGTCGGGCAGCGGCGGCGGCTCGTCGTCCAGATGCCGCACCGCCACCTGCAGGGGGTTGTCCCCAGTGAACGGCGGACCGCCGGTCAGGCAGCAGTAGGCGACCGCGCCCAGCGCGTAGATGTCCGTCGCGGCGGAGACCGGCCGCCCGGCGGCCTGCTCGGGTGCCATGTAGAGGGCGGTGCCCGGCACCGCGTTCGTGCTGGTGATGCTTGTCACATTCGTCGAGCGGGCCACGCCGAAGTCCACCAGCACCACCGCGCCGGACTCCTGGACCATCAGGTTGCTGGGTTTGACGTCCCGGTGCACGATGCCGCCGAGATGCGCGGCGTGCAGGGCCTCGGCGGCCTGGGCCACCACCGACATGGTCTCGGCCACGCCGAGCCGGCCGTCGGCCTCGATCCGCTTGGACAGCGGCTGACCCTGGACGAACTCCATCACCAGGTAGTCGGCCTTGGCCCCGCCGTCCAACTCGTCCTGGCCGCAGTCGTAGACCTGCACGATGCCGGGGTGGCGCAGCGCGGCCATCATCCTGGCCTCGGCGCGGAACCGGGCGATGAAGTCCGGGTCGGAGACCAGGGCGGGCAGCAGCACCTTGACTGCCACCTGTCGACCCAGCACCACGTCGGACGCGCGCCAGACATCACCCATGCCGCCGGTGGCGACACGTTCGTCCAAGCGGTACCGACCGCTGAGTACGACTTCCGAAGACAACACGGCACTACCGTACCCACCGCCGCCCCGGCCCACCCGCGCGCGATCCCCGTACCGTCGGCGTGCCGCAGCCGGAACGGGCACCCTGGGTGACCGGTCGCTCGCGCGGCCGACCAGGGCCGACGTCATGGCGGTGGTCGATCCGGCCGGGCAGCGTCCGAGGCGTCGATCATGTCACGGCGACCCGCCGGTTCCGGGTGTTGAGGTACGTCACTTGTTTCTTCCGGGTTGCCGACTTGTCGTCGCGCGATGTCGCTCCTAGCGTTACCCCGCTCCGGCGGCGGACTGGACCGAGTCGACGGGGGTTGGCTGTGGCGTGTCGGTTTGTGCCCCGACGGTCCCGACCCGGCGGACCGGGTCGCCCCCGACGTATGGCAGGATCAGCGCCCCGATGACCGGTGAGCTGAACGCGGCGGTGGCCGCCGCCCAGAACGGCGACGAGGAGGCATTCCGTCTCCTCTACCGGACCCTGCAACCCGGGCTGTTGCGTTACCTCACCGCGCTGGTGGGGGCGGACGCCGAGGACGTCGCCTCCGAGACCTGGCTCCAGGTCGCCCGGGACCTGTCCGGCTTCACCGGCGGGGAGTTCCGCGCCTGGACCGTCACCATCGCCCGGAACCGGGCCCTGGACCACCTGCGTCGGCAGCGGCGTCGGCCGAGCGTGCCGGTGCCCGTCCAGTCCCTCGGCGAGCTGCCCGGCGACAGCGACACCGCCGAACGCGCCAGCGAGACCATGGGCACCGAGTCGGCGATCGCGCTGATCGCCACGCTGCCGCCCCGGGAGGCCGAAGCCGTCCTGCTGCGCGCCGTGATCGGGCTGGACGCGGAGACCGCGGCCCGGGTGCTGGGCAAACGCCCCGGCGCGGTCCGCACCGCCGCCCACCGGGGTCTGCGCCGGCTCGCCGCGCTGCTCGACCAGGGCGGGGCGACCCGCTCCGCCGCCGACGACGCGGCCACCCCGACGCGTACCCGTGCCGGCGCGGACGGTTGACGTGAGGGGAACCTGGATGCCTTTCCGCCGATCCCGCCGTACCGCCGAGTCGGCCGCCGACCGGCTCCTCGACGTCGCTGTCGGGGCGCAGGACCCCACCGCCGACGGCGTCGAGACCCGGGAGCCGGTCGGGCGGCTGCTGGCCGCCGCCGCCGCCCCGGCCCGCCCCGGTGAGCTGGCCGGCGAGGAGGCCGCGCTGACGGCCTTCCGGGACGCCCGCGCCCAGCGACCGACGCCGACGCCCGCCCGCCGCCGGTCCCGGGTCACGGTGGCGGCCTGGGCGGCCGGCGTGGTGGTGATCGCGACCGCCGGGGCGGCGGTGGCCGCCGTCGGTCTGGACCGCTCCGCCCCGGCGCCCACGCCGACCCGGTCGGTCACCGACCCGCCTGCCACCAGCCCAGGCGACCCCGGCGACTCCGGCAGCCCCACCAGCCCCGGCGTGCCGACGACGGCGTCCGACGGCGCCCCGACCACGGCGCCCGCGCCAAGCGCCCCGGGCCACAACGACGCCGGTCGCCCGCCGCACGGCCCGTCCACCGGCCCGACGTCCGTGCCCGGGCTCTGCGTCGCCTACCGCGCCCGACCGGCCGACCAGCGGGGAAAGTCCCTGCGTACGCCCATGTTCCGCGCGCTGGTCGAGGCCGCCGGTGGACCCGAGCACGTCGACGCGTACTGCGCGGCGCAGGCGCCCACCGCGACCGGTCGCCCCACGGACCGTCCGTCGGCCACCAGCCGCCCCAGCCGGACGCCGAAGGAGCCGAAGGACCGGAGCGGACCGGGCAGCAGCCCGTCACCGAGCGCGTAGCTGCCGTCACCTCGCGCGAACGCGACGCCTCTGCTAGACAGGACACGATGGTTGCCGATGCCTCGGCGTGCGCCGGCTCATCGGTTCCGACGACGCGGAGGAGGGGCTCTGTGGTGATGTCGCCGGAGCTCGACCGGGCGGGAATCCTGCGGGAGGCCGGCGTGGCCGCCGCCCACATCGCCCGGATCTGCTTCAAGACCGGTCCGCCGCTGTTCACCGGCGTCGAACTGGAATGGACCGTGCACGACGCCGCGGATCCGGCCCGTCCCGTCGACCGGGAACGGCTGCGCGCGGCGCTGGGGCGGCACAGCCCCACCACACTGGACAGCACCAGCCCGGCCGAGCGGCTCCCGTGCGGCGGCGCCGTGACCGTGGAGCCCGGCGGGCAGGTCGAACTCTCCACCGCGCCGCGTCGTTCGATCGCCGCGCTGCTCACCGACACCGACGCCGACATCGGCGCCCTGAGCCGTCGGCTCGCCGCCGCCGGCCTGGCGCTGGGCGGCAGCGGCATCGATCCCCACCGCCCACCCGGCCCGGTCGTCGACACCCCCCGATACCGGGCGATGCGCCGGGCCTTCGACCGTCGCGGCCCCGCCGGACGCGCCATGATGTACAGCACCGCAGGGCTCCAGGTGTGCCTGGACGCCGGGACGCCGGACGACGCGCCGGCCAGGTGGGTCGCCGCGCACGCGGTCGGCCCGCCGCTGCTGGCCGCGTTCGCCACCGCCGACCGGCACGCCGGCCGGCCCACCGGGTGGGCGTCGGCCCGGATGGCCGCCTGGCTCACCATCGACCCGCCCCGGACCGGGCCGGTCTGGTCACCGGCGCGGGCGGCGCGGGACCCGGTGACGGCCTGGACGGAGTACGCGCTGTCCGCGCCGCTGCTCTGCGTCCGCGCCGACGGCCCCGACTGGCCCGTCCCGTCGGGGATCACCTTCGTCGACTGGATCGACGGGGCGCTGCCCCGACCACCCACCACCGACGACCTCGACTACCACCTGAGCACCCTGTTCCCGCCGGTGCGTCCGCGCGGCTACCTGGAGATCCGCTACCTGGACGCCCAGCCGGGCCGGGACTGGTCGACGCCGGTGGCGGTGCTGGCGGCGCTGTTCGCCGACCCGGCCACCACCCGGGCGGCGACGGAACACGCCCTGCCCGTCGCCGACCGGTGGCGGCAGGCCGCCCGGCACGGGCTGGCGGACCCGCCGCTGGCCCGGGCCGCCGTGGCGTTGCTCGACCTGGCCCTGACCGCCCTGCCCCGGCTCGACCTGCCCACCGGGGCGCACGAGGAGATCCGGGCAGGCGTACGACGGCGGCGCGCCGCCGCGGAGAGAGGTGGCCGGTGACCTTCACCGAATCGGACCCGGAGACCCTGCGCGGCCGGATCGCCGCCGAGCTGGCCCGCGCCCGGGCCCGCACCGCCGCGCTGACCGAGGGGATCGACGACGACGAGCTGACCCGACAGCACTCCCCGCTGATGTCCCCCCTGGTCTGGGATCTCGCCCACGTCGGCAACCAGGAGGAGCTCTGGCTGGTCCGGGACGTCGGCGGCCGTCCACCGGTCCGCCACGACATCGACGACCTGTACGACGCGTTCAAGCAGCCCCGGCGGGACCGGCCGAGTCTGCCGCTGCTCCCGCCGGCGGAGGCCCGCGCCTACGTGGCGACCGTCCGGGACAAGGTGCACGACCTGCTGGACGGGGTCCGGTTCACCGACCGGCGACTGGTCGCCGACGGGTTCGCCTTCGGCATGATCGTCCAGCACGAGCAGCAGCACGACGAGACGATGCTCGCCACCCACCAGTTGCGGGCCGGGCCGCCGGTGCTCGACGCCCCGCCGCCGCCCGAGCCGGCCGGGCCGGTGGCCGACGAGGTGCTGGTGCCGGCCGGGCCGTTCACCATGGGCACCTCCACGGACCCGTGGGCGTTGGACAACGAGCGCCCCGCGCACGTCGTGGACCTGCCGGCGTACGTGATCGACGCGGCTCCGGTGACCAACGGCCGGTACCGGGAGTTCATCGCCGACGGCGGCTACGACGACAGGCGCTGGTGGACGCCGCAGGGCTGGGCGCACCGGCAGGCCGAGGGGCTTACCGCCCCGCTGCACTGGCGACGCGACGGTGACGGCTGGGCGTACCGCCGGTTCGGCCGGTGGTCGCCGGTACGCGACGACGAGCCGGTGGCGCACGTCTGCTTCCACGAGGCGCAGGCGTACGCCACCTGGGCCGGCAGGCGGCTGCCCACCGAGGCGGAGTGGGAGAAGGCGGCCCGCTGGGATCCGGCGACCGGCCGGTCCCGCCGCTACCCGTGGGGCGACGAGGACCCGACCGACCGGCACGCCAACCTCGGTCAGCGTCATCTCCGGCCGGCCCCGGTCGGGGCGTACCCGGCGGGGGCGTCCCCGCTGGGCGCGCACCAGCTCGTCGGTGACGTCTGGGAGTGGACGTCGACGCCGTTCCGGGGGTACCCGGGGTTCGTCGCCTTCCCGTACCGGGAGTACTCCGAGGTGTTCTTCGGCGACGACCACCGGGTGCTGCGGGGCGGGTCGTTCGGCACCGACCGGGCGGCCTGCCGGGGCACCTTCCGCAACTGGGACTATCCGATCCGGCGGCAGATCTTCAGCGGGTTCCGCTGCGCCCGGGACGCCCGCCCGGAGGAACGGTGACCGGGCGGCCGGTGGTGTCCGGCCGGCGCGGCGGCCCGCCCTGATGTGCCGGCACCTGGCGTACCTGGGGCCGGCGGTGACGCTGCGGGCGTTGCTGTTCGACCCGCCGCACTCGCTGGCGCGGCAGTCCTGGGCCCCCCGGGACATGCGCGGCGGCGGCACGGTCAACGCCGACGGCTTCGGCGTCGGCTGGTACCCGGACGCTCCGACGCCGGTGCGGTACCGGAGCGCGGCGCCGATCTGGAACGATCCGGCGCTGCCGGGGCTGGCCGCCGCCACCGTCACCGGGGCGGCGCTGGCCGCCGTCCGTTCCGCCACGGTCGGCATGCCGGTGCACGCCCAGGCGGCGGCCCCGTTCGCCGAGGACCGGTGGCTGTTCAGCCACAACGGCGTGGTGCGCGGCTGGCCCGACTCGGTGGCCCCGCTGGCCGCCGCGCTGCCGGCGCGTGACCTGCTCACCCTGGACGCGCCCACCGACTCGGCGCTGCTGTGGGCGCTGGTCCGGCACCGGCTGCGGGCCGGGGCCGAGCCGGCCGAGGCGGTGACCGACACGGTCCACGCCGTCGCCGCGGCGGCGCCCGGCTCCCGGCTGAACCTGCTGCTCACCGACGGCCGTGTCGTGGTGGCGACGGCCGCCGGGCACGCCCTGTCGGTCCGCGCGGGCGACGACGCCGTACTGGTCGCCTCCGAGCCCGACGACGACGATCCGGCCTGGCGGGCGGTGCCGGACGGCTCGCTGGTCCGGGCCACCGCCGCCGGGGCGCAGGTGACCCCGCTGGCCGGCTGGCCCAGGCCGCCGCGTCCCCCGTACCTGACGGAAGGAACCGACGACCGATGAGCGCCGAACCGCTGGAGATCCATCTTGCGGCCGGGGACGTGGCCCGCGCGTTGCGCGAGGACGTACGGGCCGGCCTGACCGCCCGGCCGATGTGGCTGCCCCCGAAGTGGCTCTACGACGCCCGGGGCAGTGAGTTGTTCGAGCAGATCACCCGGCTGCCCGAGTACTACCCGACCCGTGCCGAGCGGGCGGTGCTGGTCGAGCGGGCCGCCCGGGTGGCCGAGCTGACCGACGCCAAGACCCTCATCGAGCTGGGCTCGGGCTCGTCGGAGAAGACCCGGCTGCTGCTGGACGCGTTGAGCCGGCACGGCACCCTGGGCACCTTCGTCCCGCTGGACGTGTCGGTCAGCGCGCTGCGGCAGTCCACGGCCGACATCGCCGCCGCGTACCCGCGACTGCGGGTACGCGGCATCGTCGGTGACTTCACCCGCCACCTCGACCGGCTGCCGGCCGGTGGCCGGCGGCTGGTGGCGTTCCTCGGCGGCACCGTCGGCAACCTGCTGCCGGCCGAACGGGCCGCCTTCCTCGCCGCGATGCGGGCCGCCCTGGAGACCGGGGACTGGCTGCTGCTCGGCACGGACCTGGTCAAGGACCCGGCGGTGGTGGTGCCGGCGTACGACGACGCCGCCGGAGTGACCGCCGAGTTCAACCGCAACGTGCTGCGGGTGCTCAACCGGGAGCTGGGCGCGGACTTCGTCCCCGAGGACTTCGCGCACGTGGCCCACTGGGACCGGGAGCAGGAGTGGATCGAGATGCGGCTGCGGGCGACGCGGCCGATGCGGGTCCGGGTGCTCGACCTGACGGTCGACTTCGCCGCCGGGCAGGAGCTGCGGACGGAGGTGTCGGCGAAGTTCCGGCCGGCCGGCGTGGCGGCCGAGCTGGCGGCGGCCGGTTTCGCCACCGAGGCCTGCTGGACCGACCCGGGCGGGCTGTTCGGGGTGAGTCTGGCCCGGGCGGAGTGACCCGGCGCGGCGTCGGGCAGGCCCCGGCGGCACGCCGCCCGGCGGGTCGGCTACCCTGGTCGGCGCGAAGGGGAGTAGCCCGCAACGTCGTGGTCGACACACTGGCGCGTTCCGCGCCCGGCCACGCGGCCCCGCCAGGGGCGGGCGAGACCTTCGACCCAGGCTGTTGGCAGCCGGGTCGAGGGCGCCCCGTTCCTCCTCCCGGCTCGATCCGGAAGGACGTCCATGGAGGGTTTCCTCGTCGCGTTGGCGGTCAGCTTCGGCGTGATCTTCGTAGCCGAGTTGGGCGACAAGTCCCAGCTCATGGCGTTGACCTTCGCCACCCGGTTCCGGACCGTGCCGGTGCTGATCGGGATCACCGTCGCGACCGCCGTGGTCCATCTCGTCTCGGTCGCCATCGGGCACGGGTTGGGCGCCGCCCTGCCGACCGGTTGGATCTCGCTGGTCGCCGGGGTGGCGTTCCTCGGGTTCGGCGCCTGGACGTTGCGCGGGGACACCCTCACCGAGGAGGAGAAGCGCAAGGCCGAGCAGAACAGCAAATCGGCGGTGGTGGCCGTCGGGGTGGCGTTCTTCCTCGCCGAGCTGGGCGACAAGACCATGTTGGCCACGATCACCCTGGCCACCCAGTACGGCTGGTTCGGCACCTGGATCGGCTCGACGATCGGCATGGTGGCCGCCGACGCCCTGGCGATCATGGTGGGTCGGATGCTGGGCCGCAAGCTGCCGGAGAAGACCATCAAGTACGGCGCGGCGGTCCTCTTCGCGATCTGTGGTCTCTGGCTGATCCTCGAGGCGGTCACCGAGCTCACCTGACCAGGGCCGGGTCGGTGACTACCCGGGCGGGGGGTGGGTAACGGTGGCCGGTGGGTCTTCAGGAGCTCCTGCGTCAGGGTGACCAGTTCCTGGTGGCCCTGGTGGAGATCGCCGGAGCGACGGTGATCTTCGTCGGGGCGCTCTGGGCGGCGCTGCGGTTCGTGGTCGAGGGGCTGCGGCGCCGCGACGCCGCCGCCTTCACCCCGATCCGGCTCTCGCTGGGCCGGTTCCTCACCCTCGGTCTGGAGTTCCAGCTCGCCGCGGACATCCTCCGCACGGCGGTCTCCCCGACCTTCACCCAGATCGGTCAGCTCGCCGCGATCGCCACCATCCGGACGGCGCTGAACTACTTCCTGCGCAGGGAGATCGCCCAGGAGCAGCGTCAGGTCAGCGAGGCCGGCCGGTGAGCGGGCTGGTCGCCGTGGTGGTGGCGGCGGCTCTGCTCTGCGCGGCGGTGGCGCTGGTCACCGTCCGCTCCTGGCGTACCGCGCTGCGGGTCCTGCTGGATCTGCTGACCGCGGCCGGGTTGCTGCGGCTGACCGACGCGCAGGGTTGGGTGGACCTGGCGGGGGCGGTGGCCGTGGTGGCCCTGCGTCGACTGCTCTGGGCCGCCCTGCGGCCACCCCGGCCCGGCCCCGGCGCCGGGAGCGGCGCCGGTCGTGCCGCGACGGCGACCGCCCACCGCGGATAGCCGGCTGCGGCGGGCGGCCGGCCAGCGCGGACAGCGGGCCGGCGGCGGTCAGCCCTGGGCGTCCCCGGGGCGCTGCTGGTAGACGTCGGGGATGCCGTCGCGGTCCTCGTCGCGTCGTTCCCGTTCGCTGATCCGGCGGTAGACCCGGTTGCGGCGGGTGAGCAGGACCGACGCCGCGACCGCGGCGAGCACCGAGCCGGTGAGCACGCCGGTCTTGACCTTGTCCTCCGCGTCGGTGCCGGTGCCGAAGGCGAGCTCACCGATCAGCAGTGACACGGTGAACCCGATGCCGGCCAGGCAGGCCACGCCGAGCAGGTCGGCCCAGCTCAGCTCGCTGTCGGGCTCCGCCCGGGTGAACCGGGCCACCAGCCAGGTGGCGCCGAAGATGCCGGTCACCTTGCCCAGCACCAGGCCGAGCACGATGGCCAGCACGATCGGATCGGTGAACAGCCCGCCCAGGTCGGTGCCGCGCAGCGAGACGCCGGCGGCGAAGAAGGCGAAGACCGGCACCGCGAAGCCGGCCGAGACCGGCCGCCAGCGGTGCTCCAGGTGCTCGGCGAGCCCCGGCCCGGAGCCCCGCCCGCCGAGCACCGGGACGGTGAAGCCGAGCAGCACGCCGGCGATGGTGGCGTGCACCCCGGAGGAGTGCACCAGCGTCCAGGCCGTCACCGCCAGCGGGATCAGCGCCCACCACCAGGTTTTGCGGCGCTGCACCAGCAGCGCGAACGCGGCGACGGGCAGCGCCGCGGCCAGCAGCGGCAGCAGGCTGAAGCTGGAGGTGTAGAAGATCGCGATGATGACGATGGCCAGCAGGTCGTCCACCACGGCCAGGGTGAGCAGGAACGCGCGCAGGCCCTGGGGCAGGTGGGAGCCGATGACCGCGAGCACGGCCAGGGCGAAGGCGATGTCGGTGGCGACCGGGATGGCCCAGCCGCGCAGCCCGTCGACGCCGGCGAACAGGACGACCCCGACGTAGATCAACGCGGGCATGATCATGCCGCCGACCGCGCCCACCACCGGCAGCGCGGCCCGGCGGGGGTCGCGCAGCTCGCCGGCGACGAACTCCCGCTTGAGCTCCAGACCGACGACGAAGAAGAAGATCGCGAGCAGGCCGTCGGCGGCCCAGGTGGACAGGCTCAGGTCGAGGTGCAGCGGCTCCCCGCCGGGCCAGGGCACCCACTCGCCGAGCGCGGTGTAACTGCCCGACCAGGGGGAGTTCGCCCAGACCAGCGCGATCACCGCGCCGAGCAGCAGCAGCCCGCCACCGACCGTCTCGGTGCGCAGGACGTCGCCGAGGAACCGGGCCTCCCCCCAGGAGGCGCTGCGGGAGAAGAGCCGGCGGGCGCCGTCAGGGCGCTCGGGGGTGCGGTCGTTCACGGACGTGACTCTTCTCGGTCTGAGGACGGCAGGGAACCATCGCCGACCAGACTTCCCGGCACACCGCCTCCGACCCTACCCAGCGGGGACGGCGACGGCGAGCCGGTAAGACGGGAGAAGAGTCACCGGGGCAGCGGAAGCACCGGCAGCGGTCCGCTCGCCGTGCACAGCGCCGCCAGCCGCTCGATCACCTCTTCGTGGTCCGCGTACGGGTCGAGGTCGCGCAGGTCCCCCGGGTCCAGGGCGGGGACCGGCACGTGCGAGATGAGCGGGTGCAGGGGCCGGCTGTCGGTCTCGTCGGCGCCGAAGAGGTCCTCGTGCAGCTTCTCGCCGGGGCGCAACCCGGTGAAGACGATCTCGGTCGGGTGGGGCGCCTCGGCGGCGAGCCGGCGGGCCACGTCGGCGATCCGGACCGGTCGGCCCATGTCCAGCACGAGCGCCTCGCCGCCGCGACCGATGCTGGCGGCCAGCAGGACCAGGTGCACCGCCTCCTGCACGGTCATGAAGTACCGGGTGACGTCGGGGTGCGTGACGGTGACGGGACGGCCGGCCTCGATCTGCGCGCGGAACGCGTTGAGCACCGAGCCCCGGCTGCTGAGCACGTTGCCGAACCGGACGCTCAGGAAGGCGTCGCCGGCCTCCTGCGCGTAGTGCGCGGTGAGCCGCTCGGTGACCCGTTTCGAGTAGCCGAGGACGCTGGTCGGGCGGGCCGCCTTGTCGGTGGAGATGTTGACGAACCGGGCGACGTCCCGGCACGCCTCCAGCACGGCGAGGGTGCCCAGGACGTTGGTCTTGACCGCCTCGCCGGGGTGCCGTTGCAGCAGCGGCAGGTGTTTGAGGGCGGCGGCGTGGAACACCACGTCCGGGCGGCGGTCGGCGACGATCCGGGCGATGCCGGCGGCGTCCCGGATGTCGGCGAGGATCAGCTCCGGCCCGTCGAGCAGGGCCCGGCCGTGCAGGGACAGTTGCAGCGCGTGCAGGGCCGACTCGTCCCGGTCGAGCATCATCAGCTCCCCGGGGTCGTAGCGGGCGATCTGCCGGCACAGCTCGGCGCCGATGGAGCCGCCCGCGCCGGTGACCAGGACCCGTCGGCCGGCCAACCCGCTGCGCTCGACGGTCAGCTCGGCGGCCCGGTGGGCGCGGCCGAGCAGGTCGGTGAGCTGGAGGTCACGTACGTCGGTGACCGCCACCGGGCGTTCCAGCAGCTCCCGTACCGGGGGCAGCACCTTGAACGCCGCGCCCGCCTCCAGGGTCCGGCGGCGGACGTCGCGCAGCAGCTCCGGGTCGCTGCCCGCCATCGAGAAGATCACCGTCGCCGCGCGGGTCCGGCGTACCGCCTCCTGGATGGCCGTCCGACCGCCGAGCACCCGCAGTCCGTGCAGCCGCAGGGTGCACTTCTCCGGGTCGTCGTCGAGCAGCCCGACCGGCAGGTACCTGCTGCGCGGGTCCCCGAGCAGCGCCCGTACCAGCCGCTCGCTGGCGGCGTCGACCCCGTACACCAGGGTGCGGGTGGCGGCCCGGACGGGGCGGTCGCGGCGGTCCCGGTGCTGGCGGTACGCGACCCGTACCGACACCATGACCAGCAGGGCGAGCGCGCCGCCGAGCAGCGGGGTGCTCGTCGGGACGGGGCGGTAGGCCATCGGCAGCAGCGCCGCCAGCATGGCGGCGGTGGCGAGCGTGACGGTGCCGGCCACGGCTCCGGCCTCGCCGACGCTGCCCACCGGGTGTCGTCCCCGGACGGTCAGCCAGCACTGGCCGATGCCGGCGTGCAGGATCGCGCAGACCAGCGCGCTGCCGAGTACCAGGCTGGTCTGGCGGGTGGTGAGGCCGAACTCGTAGCGGGTCCAGGCGGCGGCCATGAAGCCCGCGCACCAGGCCAGCAGGTCGACCGTGAGCAGGGACAGGGTGGCGGCCCGTCGGGTCACCCAGTCCCGGTGGGGCGTGGCGCGGCTCGGCTCGGCCGCGGAAGCGTGGTCCATCGTATGCCCTCAAGATCCTGTTCAGGTGATTGGAGCGCATTGAGGGGAATGCGACTGTTTGAAGTGGTTAATCCATTACATTCGGCGAGACGCTTTGTGCGGTGAGTGAGCGGTCTTCATCCTGTCATGTCTTTAGTCCGGTTTGGGGGAGTTTCGTGCAGCGCATCGATCCGATGGTGATCCGGAAGCGAGGTCACGCCTGATGGATCTCCGTAGCTACGTCCTGCTCGTCCGCCGACAATGGTGGATCGTGCTGGTGACCGTCGTCGCCGCCCTCGGGGCCGCCGGCTACCTCACCGTGCGGGCCGAGCCTCGCTACCAGGCCACGGTGACCTTCTTCGTCACCACGCCCAGTCAGGGCGTGACCGACGCCTACCAGGGCAGCCTCTGGCTCCAGCAGCGGGTCAAGTCCTATGCGGACCTGCTCCGCAGCGAGCGGCTGGCCCGCGTCATCGCCGAGGACCGTGGTCTGGGGCTCAGCGCCGACGGGGTGCGGGCCCGGCTGGACACCAGCGTCCAGACCGGCACCGTCCTGCTCCGGGCCACCGTCACCGACACCGACCGGACCCGGGCGCTGAAGGTCGCCGAGGCGCTGTCGGTGAAGTTCGTCGACCTGGTGCAGAAGGTCGAGACGCCGCCGGACGGCCGGCTCTCGATCAAGCTGGAGGTGGTCAGCGGCCCCCGCGTCGGCACGGACCCGGTCTCCCCCCGCCCGGACCGCAACCTGCTGCTCGGCCTGCTGGCCGGCCTGATCGCCGGCGTCGCGCTCGCCATCGGGCGGGGCATGTCCGACAACCGGCTGCGCGACGTCGACACCCTCCGTCGGATCACCGACAGCCCGCTGCTCGGTGTGGTGCCGTTCGAGGCCGCCGCCCGGACCGATCCGCTCATCGTCGGTGACGCGGCGAACTCCGCCCGCGCCGAGGCGGTCCGCAAGATCCGGACCAACCTGCGCTTCGTCGACGTGCACGAGCCGGCCCGGATCATCGCGGTGACCAGCGCCCTGCAGGGCGAGGGCAAGACCACCCTCTCCTGCAACCTGGGCATCGCGCTCGCCGAGGCGGGGTGGCGGGTGCTGCTCGTCGACGCCGACCTGCGGCGTCCACGGGTGGCCGAGTACCTCGGCCTGGAGTCCGCGGTCGGGCTGACCGACGTGCTGCTCGGCGACGTGCCGGTCGGTGACGCGGTGCAGCGGTGGGGGGACCGTTCCCTGCTGGTCCTGCCCAGCGGGTCGAACCCGCCCAACCCCAGCGAGCTGCTCGGCTCCAAGGCGATGGCGGAACTGCTGACGTCGCTGCGCGAGTCGGCCGACATCGTGATCATCGACACCGCGCCGCTGCTCGCGGTGACCGACGGGGTCGTGGTGGCGGTCCAGGCCGACGGCGCGTTGATGGTCACCCAGCAGGGGCGCATCTCCCGCACCCAGGTGTCCGCCGCGTCCCGGGCGTTGCAGTCGGTCTCGGTGCGGATCCTCGGCTGTGTGCTGAACATGGCGAAGGTGGACAAGCGCGAGGCGTACCAGTACGAGGCGTACCGGGTGGTCGTGTCGTCGCGGTCGGTGCCCGCCGACCGGGCCGCCGCCCGCCGGGCCGGGGAGGACCGCGTCCCCGCCGACAACGCCACCCAGGAACTCACCCGGCTGCCGCGATGAGCGCGCCGATGGGCGCCACCGACCGTTCGATCTCCTCCGCGCAGCGGGTGAAGTCGGCCGGGCCGCCCCCGATCGGGTCCGCCAGGTCGTCACCGTCGAGCGCCGGTTGCAGCCGGGCGCGGGCCAGGGCGGCGGCCTCCACCACCGCCCGCAACGGACGCCCGTCCCCGCCCGACGGCGGGTCGGCCGCCGCGGCGAGGCGGGCGAACTGGCGCAGGGTGAACGTCCGGCGCAGGACGGCGGGCGCCAGCGTGGCGCAGAACGACCGCTGCCGGCGGGTGGCGGTCAGCACCAGGGTCGCCTCGACGAGGTCCGCGGCGTCCAGCCGCCGACTGCGGAACCCGGTCGGATCGCCGCCCCGGGTGGCGGTGACGAAGGCCGCGTACGGGTGCATGGGCCGGCCGGGCACGGCGGCGGTGCCGGCGCTGGCCACCGCGACCGGCCACCTGGCCAGCAGCCGGCGGGCGATGTGCTCGGCCATCGGCGACCGGCACAGGTTGGCGTGGCAGACGAACAGCACCTGTTCTGGCATGACAGTCCCTCTCGTGCGCCGTGACCGGGGGGCGCTCCAGCCGGGCGTCGGCCGGCCGACGGTTGAGGGGGTGTCGGCATCCTATGCGGGCCGCCGGCCGGTCCGGCAGCCCGCCGCGCCGGCCGGCGGGTGAGGGGACGGCGTGGCGCGGATCGGCATCCTGTCGTACCACTTCCCGCCGGAGCCGGCCTTCGTCCCCGGCAGCCTCGCCGAGGAGCTGGCCGCCCGGGGCCACGAGGTGCGGGTGCTCACCGGGTTCCCGCACCACCCGGGCGGCCGGATCTACCCGGGCTGGCGGCAGCACTGGCGGTACGAGACGCGTAGCGAGCGGTTGACCGTACGGCGGGTGCCCCGTTATCCCACCGGTGACGCCTCCCCGGCGGCCCGGCTGGCCGGCCCGGTGTCGTTCGCCGGCGCGGTCGCGCTGGCCGCTCGGGGTTTCCTGGCCGGGATCGACGTGCTGCACGTCTGTCAGGTCCCGGCGGTGACCCTCGCCGCCGCCGCGTTGCGGCGGGTGCTGGGCCGGGTGCCCACCGTCCTGCACGTGCAGGACCTGTGGTCCCGGGAAGAGTCGACCGGCGATCCGGTCGGGGCCCGGGTGGCGGCGGCGTCGCGTCGGCTCTACGCCGACGCCGACGCGGTCGTCGTCACCGCCTGGTCCATGCGGGACCTGGTGGTCGCCGCCGGCGCCGACCCGGCCCGGGTCCGTCTGGTGCTCAACTGGACCGACGAGCGGATCTTCCATCCGGCCCGGCCGAGCCCGGCCGCCCGGCGACTGGTGGGCGGGGACGGACGTTGCGTGGTGATGCACGCGGGGGCGATCGGGCCACGGCAGCGGTTGGACACCGCCGTGCGGGCCGCCGCCGCGGTGGCCGACCGGATGGATCTGGTCCTGGTCGGCTCGGGCGTGGACGAGCCGGGGCTGCGTGCGTTGGTGGCCGACCGGCGGGTGCCGAACGTGCGGTTCCTCGAGCGCCGGTCGCCGGTGGAGATGGCCGACCTCTACGCCGCGGCGGACTACCAGCTCGTGGCCGCCCGAGACCTGCCCGAGCTGCGCGGGGTGGTGCCGGCGAAGGTCCAGGCCGCGTTCTCCTGCGCGGCGCCCGTGGTGGCCTCCGCCGCCGGGGACACGGTGACGATCGTCGAACGGGCCCGGGCCGGACTGTCCTGCCCACCGGAGGACTGGTCCGCGTTGGCCGACCGGTTCTGGCTGGCCGCGACGATCCCGGCCGAGGCGCGGGCGCAGATGGGGCGGCGGGGCCGCGAGGCGTACCAGCGGCAGATGTCCCGGGCGGCCGGAGTGGACCGGATCGAGCGGATCCTGCGGGACGTGACCGTCGGCGACGTGAAGCCACCTCGCGAATAACACATAAGACTGAATAAGGCGTTAAAACCCCTACGCCATATCAGTATGGGGTAGAAAATCCCAAGGAAGCGTACTTTTCTGACCATTTTGTCCCAGGAGAACGGGTGTGACGACACGCGTGACGCCCCGGCGACGGCGTACCCGCCGGCACCGCCGGCCGCGACTGCGCCGGGCGCTTCTCGCCGGTCTCGTGGCTGTCTCGTTGCTGCTCGTGGCGGGCGGCTGGGTCGGCCTGCGCGTCTGGCAGACCCGCGGCCACCTGCTCGGCGTCGCCGGTCTGGCCCGTGATCTCAACGCGCAGCTCGTGGGCGGGGACACCGACCGGGCCCGACGCGCCCTGGCCGCCCTGCAGGAACAGACCACCGCGGCCCGGCGCGCCGCCGCGGATCCTGGCTGGTCCCTCGCCCGCAGGGCGCCGTACGTCGGGGACGACCTGACCGCCGTCCGGCAGATCACGGTCGCCCTGGACGACCTGGCCCACCAGGCGTTCCCCCGGCTGCTCGCCGTCGACCTCACCGGCCTGCTTCCCCGGGACGGCCGCCTCGACCTGGCTGTGCTGCGGTCGACCGGTGAGCAGCTCGCCGCGGCCGACGCGGCGGTGCGGCAGGCGGCCGGCCGGCTCGGCGCGGTGCCGGCGGCCGGCCTGACCGCCCAGGTCCGCACGGCGCTGTCCGGGCTGCGCGCCGAGGTCGACCGGCTGGCCCGGCTCACCGGCGCGGTCAGCCGGGGCGCCGGCATCCTGCCGTCGCTGCTCGGCGCGGGCGGAAAACGGTCCTACCTGCTGGTCTCGCAGAACCTCGCCGAGCTGCGGGCCACCGGCGGCATGTTCGGCGCGTACGCGGTGATCGAGGCGGACCGGGGGCGGGTACGGCTGGCCGGACAGGGCGCCGCCGTGGAGATGGGCTACTTCCAGCCGCCGTTGCCGGGGATCAGCCGGGAGATGCGCGCCCTCTACACCGACCTGCCCGGCATCTATCCCGCGGACGTCAACCTGACCCCGCACTTCCCCACCGCCGCCGCGCTGTACCGGGAGATGTTCCGCCGGCACACCGGGACGACCGTGGACGGCGTGCTGGCGATGGACCCGGTGGCCCTGTCCTACCTGCTGGTCGGCACCGGTCCGGTAGAGGTTCCCGGTTACGGGGCGCTGACCAGCGACACCATCGTCCGGGTCCTGCTCTCCGACAGCTACCTGCGGCTGGACCTGGCCGAACAGGACGAGTTCTTCGCCCGGGCGGCGGCGGAGGTCTTCGAGGCGTTTCTCACCCGACCGGTCGATCCTCGAACGCTTTTGTCGGCATTCGACCGTTCTATAGGTGAACGACGGATATTGTTCTGGAGTACCGATCCGGTGCACCAACAGGCGCTCGGCGACAGCCGGTTGACCGGGACGCTTCCGGAGCGGGAGGAACAGCCGACCGTCGGCGTGTTCCTCAACGACAGCAGCGGCGCGAAACTCGGCTACTACCTGAAGCCGGACGTGTCGTTGACGGTCGGCAGGTGCCGGGCGGACGGCCGGCGCGAGCTTCGACTGAGGGTGTCGCTGCACTCGACGGCGCCCCGGGCGGGACTCACGTCATCCGTGCTCGGCATGGGACGCGACGGTGACCCGTACGTCGTCCACACCCTGGTCAACGTCTTCAGCCCGGCCGGCGGCGCGGTGGTGCGCGCCCGACTGGACGGGGTCGACACGGCGTTGGGCAGCGGCACCGAACGCCGCCGTCAGGTCGCCATCGTCACCATGGCGGTCGGACCCGGCGCCACCCGGGCCCTGGAGGTCGACCTGCTGACGGCGTCCACGGGCACCGGCGGGGCGGAGCTCTGGCTGACTCCCACCGCCACCCCATGGACCACCCACATCCACCAGGCATCTCGCTGTGACCAGTAGGAAGGACCCATCATGCGGCTATCCCGCATCATCACGGCCATCGCGGTCGGCATGGCCGTCGTGGCCGCGCCGACCGCGGCGGGGGCGGCCCTGTCCCAGCCGCAACCTCCGCCCACCAGTCCACCCGGCCCGACCCAGCCACCGCCCTACCCGCCGGTCGGGCCGACCCTGACGGTCAACCCGAGCACGGTGGTGGAAGGGGAGACCACCACCGTCACCGGCACCGGCTTCGGACCGAACGAGCTGGTGGAGATCACCATCACGTTCAGCCCGCTGGCCGCCGGCGCCCTCAACTCGGAACGCGGCGCCCGGCTCGACGGTGACGGCACCGTGGCGCTGGCGTCCGTCGTCCGGCAACGGCAGGACGCCTCCCAGCCCGGTGACGGCCCGCCCGAGCACCGGGGCGGCACCTGGGACGGCTCGCGCGACTGCGGCGAGCAGACCTTCACCGTCCGCGCCGACGCGCAGGGCTCCTTCTCGTTCCCCTACCGGGCCTGGTGCGCCGGCCGGGTGACCTTCACCGCCCGGGGGCTGGAGACCGGCCGCACCGCGACGGCCGTGCTGACCGTCCTGCCGCGCCACCACGGCGGCAAGCCCCCGCACCACGGCGGTAAGCCCCCGCACCACGGTGGGAAGCTGCCGGTGACCGGTGACGACATGGAACTGCCGATCAAGGTCGGCGGTGGCCTGGTCGGCGCCGGCGCGGTGATGCTGCTGGGGACCTTCCTCTGGCGTCGGCGCAGCCGGTTCGGCTCGGGGGCCGCGAGCTGACGCCCGATCCACCCGTGCCGCCCGCCGGACAGCCGTCCGGCGGGCGGCACGCCGTTCCCGGCCCCGGTCAGTCGTCCCGGCCGTCGCCGGCCCGGTACGACCAGCGGGCCCCGGTGCCCCGGTACCGCGCCACCGGGATCACCTCGACCCCGGGCGGCATCCGCTCCCGGTACAGCCGACCGTCGAGGTGGTCGATCTCGTGGGCGACCAGCCGGGCCAACCCGTCCCGGAACCCGGTGACCACCGTGCGGCCGTCGGCCTGCTGGTGGGCCACCTCGATCCGGGTCGGCCGGCGCACCAGCCCACGCACGTCGAAGAAGCTCAGACAACCCTCGTACTGCTCGTCGGTCTCCGGGGACTCGTCGAGCACCCGGGGGTTGAGCAGGACCAGCTCCGCCCCGTCCGGGGCGCGCACGAGCGCGGCCGACCGGCTGACACCGACCTGGGGCGCGGCCAGGCCCATGCCCTTGGCGAACACGTGCACGGTGGCGATCCGGGACATGGTGGCCCGTAGGCGGTCCACCAGCCGTCCGGCCTCGTCGGCCTCGCCGGGCAGCGCGAACGGCGTCGCCGGGCGGTCCAGCACCGGATCACCCTCCTGGGCGATGCCCAGCTCGACCATGCGTTGGCGTGGTGTGGACATCCCGTCGCTCCCGTCCCACGTCGACAACCGGAGCCCTGCTCCATAGACCGTGATCTTTCCACTTCGGTCCGTTCCGCGCGGCGACGCGCCCGCCCGGGGTGGATATCCGTTGCGGACGGACCACCCGGCTCCTACGGTGGACCCGACAGCCCGCCCACCGACCCCTCGGGAGCGCCCCGTGACCCGCCCGGCCCGCACCGGCACGCCACGTCCGTCGTGGTGTGCGCCGGTCGTGCCGTCGGCGTCGTCGCCCCGACACGGCCAGGAACATTCACCGGGGTGGTGGCGCTGACCGCGCCCACCTGACGGCGTCCACGCCGCCCACCCCTGCCGGGTCGGGCGGCTTTCTTCGGGCCCGGCCGGCATCCCCGCCAGCCGAACCCCAGGAGACGACCATGAGCTTCACCCCGCTGCCCGGCACCCGCGCCCCGGTCCGGGTCTGGACCGACCCGTACGCCATCGAGGAGCAGGCCCTGCGGCAGCTCCGCAACATCGGCGCGCTGCCCTGGGTGCAGGGCGTCGCGGTGATGCCCGACGTGCACTTCGGCAAGGGCGCCACCGTCGGCTCGGTGATCGCGATGCGGCAGGCCGTGTCCCCGGCGGCGGTCGGGGTGGACATCGGCTGCGGGATGTCCGCGGTACGGACCTCGCTGACCGCCGCCGACCTCCCCGACGACCTGGGCCGGCTGCGCAGCGCCATCGAGGCGGCTGTTCCGGTCGGCTTCGCCAAGCACGACCGGCCGGTCGACCCGCGCCGGGTCCGCGGCCTGGAGCAGGCCGGCTGGGACGCGTTCTGGCGGCGTTTCGGCGACCTGGACCCGCGGGTGCGCCAGCTCGAGGACCGGGCCCGGCACCAGCTTGGCACCCTGGGCGGCGGCAACCACTTCATCGAGGTCTGCGTGGAGCAGGGCGGCGCCGAGGACGGCCGGGTCTGGCTGATGCTGCACTCCGGCTCCCGCAACATCGGCAAGGAGCTGGCCGAGCGGCACATGGCGGTGGCCCGGCGGCTGCCGCACAACGCCGACCTGCCCGACCGGGACCTCGCGGTGTTCCTCACCGGCACCCCCGAGATGGACGCCTACCGGCGGGACCTGTGGTGGGCGCAGGAGTACGCCCGGCGCAACCGGGCGGTCATGCTGGCGCTGCTGTGCGACGTGGTCCGCACGCACCTGCCGCAGGTCCGCTACGACCAGCCGATCTCCTGCCACCACAACTACGTGGCCGAGGAGACCTACGGCGGCGAGGAGGTGCTGGTGACCCGCAAGGGCGCCATCCGGGCCGGCGCGGGCGACCTCGGCGTCATCCCCGGCTCGATGGGCACCGGCTCGTACGTGGTACGCGGGCGGGGCAACCCGGACGCGTACTGCTCCGCCTCGCACGGGGCGGGCCGGCGGATGTCGCGCGGCCAGGCCCGGCGCACCTTCACCACCGACGACCTGGCCGCCCAGACCGCCGGCGTGGAGTGCCGCAAGGACCACGGGGTGGTCGACGAGATCCCCGGCGCGTACAAGGACATCGTCGAGGTGATGGCGCGGCAGGAGGACCTGGTCGAGGTGGTCGCGCACCTGCGGCAGGTGGTCTGCGTCAAGGGCTGACCGGGCCCGGGCGGCGGGAAAACCCCGTCGCCCGGGCCGGAGCGCGTCGGTAGCGTCTCCCGGGTGACGGGGAGACAGCTCGATGCCCGCTTCGGTCGACTGTGGGCGGCGAGCACCGCCTCGGCCCTGGGCAGCGGCCTGAGCACGGTCGCCGCGCCGCTGCTGGTCGCCGCCCGCACCGACTCCGCTGCTGGTGTCCGGGGCGTTCGCGGTGGCCTGGCTGCCGTGGCTGCTCTTCGCGCTGCCCGGCGGCGTGCTGGTCGACCGGGTCGACCGCCGCCGTTTGATGATCGTCGTGGACTGGCTGCGGGTGGCCGCGCTGACCGGGCTGGGCGCGGCCATCGTCGGTGGGCTGGTCACCGTCGCCCTGCTCTACGTGGTGCTGTTCCTGCTGAACACCGGCGAGATCCTGAACCGCACGGCCAGTCAGGCGCTGGTGCCCGCCGTGGTGCCGCGCGAGCGCCTGGAACGGGCCAACGGCTGGCTGGTGGGCGGCGCCATGGTGGCGCACGGCATGCTCGCCGGCCCGCTCGGCGGGTTCCTGTTCGTCCTCGCGGCGAGCGCGCCGTTCCTCGCCAACGCCGCCGCCTACGCGGTGGGCGCGGTGCTCCTCGCCGGGCTCGCCGGCTCGTTCGGGCCGACCCCCGACACCCGGGTCCGGTCGGCCCGGGCCGACCTGCTCGAGGGGATCCGCTGGCTGGCCGGGCAGCGGCTGCTGCGCGCCATGGCGGTGCTGATCGGGCTGTTGAACGTCACCCTCACCGCCGCGTACGCGATGCTGGTGCTGGTCGCCGAGCAGCGCCTCGGGCTGGGCGAGGTCGGCTACGGCCTGCTGCTGACCTGCCTGGCGGCGGGCAGCCTGCTCGGCTCGGTGGTCGGTGACCGGCTGATCAGGTGGGCCACCGCGACGTGGACGATCCGGCTGGGCCTGCTCACCGAGGTGCTGCTGCACCTGGTCCTGGCGATGTCGCCGGATCCGTGGCTGGTGGGCGCCGCGTTGACGCTGTTCGGGGTGCACGGCGCGCTGTGGGGGATAGTGGCGGTGTCGCTTCGGCAGCGGCTCACTCCGCCGCGCCTGTTGGGGCGGGTGGGCAGCGTGAACCTGTTCGTGGTGGCCGGCGGCAACTGTGTCGGCGCGTTGCTGGGCGGGGCGCTGGTGGCCCGGTTCGGGCTGACCGCCCCGTACTGGGTCGGGTTCGTGGTGGCGACGCTGGTCACCGCGGCCACCTGGCGGGTGTTCGACCGGGCCGCCGTCGCCCGCGCGTACGCGCAGCCCGACCCGGCGGATCCGCCCACCGTCGACGCGGTCGTCCGACCACCCGATCCGGTCGGCCCGAACGAGCGTTAAGCTGACGGGGTGCTGACTGTCGACCGGATCCTCCCCACCGACGAGGCCCGAGACCTGCTCGACCTGGCCACCGAGCTGGCCGACCGGGAGTTCGCGCCCCGGGCCGCCGAGTACGAGGAACGCGGCGAGTTCCCCCGGGAGCCGCTGCGTGTCCTGGGCCGGGCCGGGCTGCTCGGCCTGCCGTACCCGGAGGAGCAGGGCGGCGCCGGTCAGCCGTACGAGGTGTACCTGCAGGTGCTGGAGATCCTGGCGAGCCGGTGGTTGGCGGTGGCCGAGGCGGTCAGCGTGCACACCCTGGCCTGCTATCCGGTCTCCCGCTACGGCGACGAGAAGCTGCGCGGTCGGCTGCCGGAGATGCTCGGCGGGGAGCTGCTGGGGGCGTACTGCCTGTCGGAGCCGCAGGGCGGTTCGGACGCGGCCGCGTTGACCACCCGCGCGACGCGCGAGGGCGACGGGTACGTGGTGTCGGGCACGAAGGCGTGGATCACGCACGCGCACACCGCGGACTTCTACAACGTGTTCTGCCGTACCGGCGGGCCGGGCGCGAAGGGCATCTCCTGTCTGCTTGTCGACGCGGGCACGCCGGGCGTCGTGCCGCAGGCGGCGGAGAAGATGATGGGGCTACGGTCGTCGCCGGTGGCGCAGATCGCCTTCGACGACGTGCGGGTGCCGGCGGAGCGGCTGGTCGGCGAGGAAGGGTCGGGGTTCGGCATCGCCATGTCGGCGCTGGATTCCGGCCGGCTGGGCATCGCCGCCTGCGCGGTCGGGTTGGCCCAGGGGGCGCTGGACCACGCGGTGTCCTACGCCCGTGGGCGGCGGCAGTTCAGCCAGCCGATCATCGACTTCCAGGGCCTCGGGTTCACCCTGGCGGACCTGGCGACCCAGGTGTCGGCGGCGCGGGCGTTGACGTTGGCGGCGGCGCGGTTGCGGGACGCGGGGCGGCCGTACTCGATCGAGGCGGCCAAGGCGAAGCTGTTCGCCACCGACGTGGCGATGCGGGTGACCACCGACGCGGTGCAGGTGCTCGGCGGCTCCGGGTACGTCGCCGACTATCCGGTGGAGCGGTACATGCGGGAGGCCAAGGTGCTGCAGATCGTGGAGGGCACCAACCAGATCCAGCGGCTGGTGATCTCCCGGGCGCTGGCGAAGGGCTGACCGGGTTCCACGGGGGCGGGCCGCGGCGGGGAAGGTCGTCGCCGGGGAAGGGTTTTCCCGGTAGGTTGGCCGCCGTGGAGGAGATCGATCGCGCGATCGTCGGCGCCCTGGGCGTGGACGGCCGGTTGTCGTACACCGACCTGGCCGAGCGGGTGGGGTTGTCGGTGTCGGCGGTGCACCAGCGGGTGCGGCGGCTGGAGCAGCGGGGCGTGATCCGTGGGTACGCCGCGCAGGTGTCGTTCGAGGCGTTGGGGTTGCCGTTGACGGCGTTCGTGGCGATCCGGCCGTTCGACCCGTCGCAGCCGGACGACGCGCCGGAGCGGTTGGCCCACCTGCCGGAGATCGATTCGTGTTATTCGGTGGCGGGGGAGGACTTCTACCTGCTGCTGGTGCGGGTGGCCGGTCCGGCGGACCTGGAGCGGGTGCTGCAGGAGATCCGCACCGCGGCGAACGTCACGACCCGGACGACGGTGGTGCTGTCCACTCCGTACGAGAAGCGTCCGCCGGGGGCTGGGCGGGGCCGGCCGAGCGACGGCGTACCGGTCGGGTGACGGGCGCGAGCGCCGGTCGGGGGAGTGGCCGATGCCGGCTCAGCGGGCGTTCCAGCCGAGGATGACCGGGCGGCCGTGCTCCTGGCCGAGGACGCTGAGGGTGGCGGTGTCGAGTCGGAGTTTCCCGCCGGCCGACGCTGGCAGGTCGATCCAGCGTGCGCCGAGCACGCGCAGGGCGTGGGCGTGGCCGACGAGGGCGACGTCGCCCCGGTCGAGCAGCGGGGTGACCCGGCGCAGCAGCCGGTCGAGGCGGGCGCCGATCTGGTCGGGTGACTCGCCGTCGGGGCAGCCGTCGTGCCAGATGGTCCAGTCGGGGCGTTCGGTGTGGATGTCGGCGGTGGTGCGGCCCTCGTACGCGCCGTAGTGCCATTCGGTCAGGTCCTCGTCGACGGTGGTGACGGGCAGGCCGGCGAGTTCGGCGGTGCGTAGCGCGCGTCGGCGGGGGCTGGCCAGCACGGCGACGAAGGTCCGGTCGGTGAGCCGGTCGCGTAGCGCGCGGGCCTGGCGTTCGCCGTCGGCGGTGAGTTCGAGGTCGGTGTACGAGGTGTGCCGACGTGCGGCGCTCCAGGCGGTCTCGCCGTGCCGTACGAGCAGGAGTTCTCCCATGGCCCCAGTCAACCAGCACCCTATTCCGCCTATCTTCCTAGGATGCCATAGGGGTGGTGAGCCCCACCCAGAACGTTTCCAGCCAGCCTCCAGTGGGCACACCGAAGTCATGGCCCGACGACGGGCCGGAACAGCCGGAGGGAGTGGTGAAGATGGGTTTCGCCGACAAGATGAAGAACAAGGCCGACGAGCTGACCGGCGCCGCGAAGGAGCGCATCGGTGACGCCACCGACAACGAGCGCATGCGTGGCGAGGGCGCCGCGCAGCAGACGGACGCCCGGGCCCGCCAGGCCGGGGAGCACGTCAAGGACGCCGGTCGGGATGTGCGAGACGCTTTCACGAAGTGAACAACGACGGTGGGGGCGTCCGGTCACGTGACCGGACGCCCCCACCGTCTGTGCGCCGCCCCCTGGTGGCTCAGTCGTCGGCGCGGTGGGTGGCCCACCACCGCCGGCCCGGCTCGGGCAGGGTGTCGATCGGGTCGTAGTAGGGGTGGCGCTTGTCCAGCGCCTCCAGGTCGGCCGACTCGATCGAGGTGCGGTAGTTCTTGGTCCAGTACGAGATGCCGCGCTCGCGGTCGTACTCGGTGAGCATGTGGACCCAGCGTTTGCCGACGAACGGGACGTCGCAGACGATCCGCGGGGTGGCGTATCCGGGCAGGTAGCCCATGATGTCGTGTTGGAGCTGCTGGGCATGCCAGACCGGGACCCGCCAGTGCTCGGCGTGCGGGATCATGTCGCACAGGTAGAAGTAGTACGGGAGGATCCCGGCCTCGCCCTGCAGCGCGAAGCACAGGTCGAGCAGGTCGGCGGCGGTGGCGTTGACGCCGCGCATGAGCACGCCCTGGTTGCGTACGTCGCGGACGCCGACGTCGAGGGCGGTCTGGGTGGCCCGGGCGACCAGCGGGGTGAGCGACTGGGCGTGGTTGACGTGGGTGTGGATGGCGAGGTTGACGCCGCGGCGGGCGGCGGTGCGGGCGACCCGTTCGAGGCCCTCGACCACGTCGGGTTGCAGCCAGTGCTGGGGCAGCCCCATCAGCGCCTTGGTGGCCAGTCGGATGTCGCGGATGGTCTCGATCCCCAGCAGCCGCATCAGGTACGACTCCAGGTTGCGCCACGGCACGTTGGCGACGTCCCCGCCGGAGACCACGACGTCCCGGACGCCGGGGTGGGCCCTGAGGTAGTCGACGTGCGCGTCGTAGCGGTCGACGGGCTTGAGGGTGAGCTTGAGCTTGTCGACGGCCGGGGTGGAGTTGCCGACGAGGTCCATCCGGGTGCAGTGCCCGCAGTACTGGGGGCAGGTGGAGAGCAGCTCGGCGAGGACCTTGGTGGGGTAGCGGTGGGTGAGCCCCTCGGCCACCCACATGTCGTGCTCGTGGAGTGAGTCGCGGCTGGCGTAGGGGTGCGAGGGCCAGTCGGCGCGGCGGTCGCTGGCGACCGGGATCATGTACCGGCGGATCGGGTCGGCCAGGAACGCCTCGGTGGTGGGCGGGGCCGCCGGTGACATGGTGTTGATCATCTGGGGTGGGACGAGCATCGACATGGTGGCCAGGGCGCGCTGGTCGGCGTCGAGGTCGGCGTAGAAGGTCTCGTCGACGAGGTCACCGAGGACGGCGCGGAGCTGCTTGATGTTCTTGACGCAGTTGGCGCGTTGCCACTGGGCGGACTCCCACTGGTCGCGGGTGACGTGCCGCCAGCCGGGGAAGCGGGTCCAGTCCGGTTCGACGAGCGGGGCGCGGCGGTACTCGTAGGGCTGGCCGGCGGTCGGCGTGGTGACCGGGGTGGGGTGGGACAGGCTGACCGTCTCCACCGGTTGTGTCTGTGTCACGAACCCTCCTCGGTGCGGTTGCCGCTGTCAGCGAGCCGGAGGCTACTGGAAATTATCCGGCAGAGAAATTATTCTGCCGTAAGTTTTCCCGCGAAGCGAGTCTTGACCGGAGCTTCGCGCGGCCGGACAGGGAGGTGGGCGTGACGTCACCGGTAGGACTGCATCGCGTGGTGGACCCGGCGGGAGTGCTGCCGCAGGCGGCGTGGCGGCTGGACGCCGCCCGGGAGATCGGGCCGAACGAGGTGCGGATCCGGGTGGAGCGGCTGAACCTGGACGCGGCGAGCTTCCGGCAGTTGTCGGAGAAGCACGGCGGGGACGGCGAGCGGGTCCGCGCCGAGGTGCTGGAGATCATCACCAGCCGGGGGAAGATGCACAACCCGGTGACCGGCTCCGGTGGCATGCTGATCGGCACCGTCGAGGAGGCCGGCCGTCGCTCGCCGCTGGGTCTGCGCGCCGGTGACCGGGTGGCGACCCTGGTGTCGTTGACGTTGACCCCGCTCACGGTCACCGACGGGCTGGCCCGGTGGGACGGCCGGGGCGAGCAGGCGCCGTGCGACGGGTGGGCGATCCTGTTCGCCCGGTCGACCGCGGCGGTGCTGCCGGCCGACGAGGACCCGCAACTGTCCCTGGCGGTGCTGGACGTGTGCGGCGCGCCGGCGTTGACCGCGCGGGTGGTGTCCGGGTACGTGGCGCGGGAGTCCGGCGCCGGGCGCGGGGTGGGCGTGGCGGTGATCGGGGGCGCGGGCAAGAGCGGGTCGCTGTCGTTGGCGGCGGCGCGACGGGCGGGCGCGACCCGTACGGTCGGGGTGGTGCCGTCGGCGGCGGAGCGGGACGCGCTGACGGCGGCCGGGCTGGCCACGCAGGTGGCGGTGGCCGACGCCCGGGATCCGGTGGCGCTGTCGACGGCGGTGACGTCGGCGTTGGGGACGCCGGCGGACGTGACGGTGGTCTGTGTGGACGTGCCCGGCTGCGAGCACGGGGCGATCCTGGCCACGGCGGACGGCGGGACTGTGGTGTTCTTCTCGATGGCGACGAGTTTCGCGGCGGCGGCGTTGGGCGCGGAGGGCCTGGCGGCGGACGTGACGATGCTGGTGGGCAACGGGTACGTGCCGGGTCACGCGGATCTGGCGTTGGAGCTGGTGCGTTCGGAGCCCGGGGTACGGGGCTTGTTCGAGGCCCGGTTGGCGGCAGACTGATCGTCATGACGAACCCCTCGACGCTGTACCGCGGTGGAGTGTTGCACTGTCCGGCGGATCCGAGCGCGACGGCGCTGCTGGTGCGGGACGGCCGGATCGCCTGGTTGGGGGCGGACGCCGACGCGCCGGCCGCGGACCGGGTGGTGGACCTGGCGGGGGCGCTGGTGACGCCGGCGTTCGTGGACGCGCACGTGCACGTCACCGACACGGGTCTGGTGCTGTCGGGGCTGGACCTGTCCGCGGCGCGGTCGGCCGGTGCGCTGTTGGACGCGGTGGCCGGGTTCGCGGCGGGTCTGCCGGCGGACGCGGTGGTGCTGGGGCACGGGTGGGACGAGTCGACCTGGTCGGCGCGGGAGCTGCCGGACGCGGCGGCGCTGGACCGGGCGGCGGGTGGCCGTCGGGTGTACCTGTCGCAGGCGTCGATCCATTCGGCGTTGGTGTCGTCGGCGTTGCTGGCGGCGTGTCCGCAGGCGGCGCGGCAGCCGGGGTTCGACGGGTCGGGCTGGTTGCG
Source organism: Micromonospora sp. WMMD882 (assembly GCF_027497255.1). NCBI lineage: Bacteria > Bacillati > Actinomycetota > Actinomycetes > Micromonosporales > Micromonosporaceae > Micromonospora > Micromonospora sp. WMMD882. The sequence continues at coordinate 1,458,250 of NZ_CP114903.1, read as the reverse complement.
GCGGGACGCGCACCATGTGGTGCGGGCGGCGGCGCGGGCGTCGGTGACCCGGGCGCAGCGGGTGGCGGCGCAGCGGGTGGCGTTGGCGCACGCGGCGTCGGCGGGGGTGGCGGCGGTGCACGAGTGCGGTGGGCCGGAGATCTCCGACGAGGAGGACTTCACCGGCCTGTTGGCGTTGTCGGGGGCGGGTGTGCCGGAGGTGTACGGGTACTGGGGTGAGTTGTCGGGGGCGGCGCGGGCGCGGGAGCTGGGCGCGGTGGGCGCCGGTGGGGATCTGTTCGCCGACGGGGCGTTGGGGTCGCGGACGGCGCACGTGTCGCAGCCGTACCGGGACGCCGAGGGGTGCGGGCACGGTTATCTGAGCGCCGAGCAGGTGCGTGACCATCTGTTGGACTGTGTGGCGCACGGGGTGCAGGGCGGGTTCCACGCGATCGGGGACGCGGCGATCTCGACGGTGCTGGAGGGGTTCGCGGGCGCGGCGGGTCGGGTCGGGGTGGACCGGTTGCGGGCGGGCCGGCACCGGGTGGAGCACGCGGAGATCATGACCCGGCGGTTGATCGCGGGGTTCGTGGAGTACGGGATCGTGGCGTCGGTGCAGCCGGCGTTCGACCGGTTGTGGGGTGGGGCGGGTCGGATGTACGAGTCGCGGCTGGGTCTTCAGCGGTCGTGGGAGTCGAATCCGATGGGGGCGATGCACTCGGTGGGGGTGGCGTTGGCGTTCGGGTCGGATTCGCCGGTGACGCCGGTGGATCCGTGGGGGGCGGTGCGGGCGGCGGCGGCGCACCACAATCCGGTGCAGCGGATGAGCGTGCCGGCGGCGTTCGCGGCGCACACCCGGGGCGGGTGGCGGGCGGTGCGCCGCGACGGCGAGGGGGTGTTGGCGTTGGGCGCGCCGGCGACGTTCGCGGTGTGGTCGACGCCGGCGGGCACGCGGCGGGGGTTGCCGGTGTTGCAGGCGGCGGATCCGGAGGCGCGGGGGGCGGCGGATCCGACGCCGTTGCCGGTGTGTCGGCGGACGGTGTCGCGTGGTGACGTGATCTTCGAGGAAGGGTCGTCGTGACAGGCAAACTTGACCTGGATCCGGTGCTGGTGGCGCGGGCGCGGGAGTTGGCGCGTCGGGCCGGGCAGCCGGTGGTGGAGTTGGCGCGCAGCCACACGACGGTGTCGGTGGAGCGGGCGGTGCTGCGGTTGGCCGGGGTGACGGGCGCGGACCCGGACGGGATTCCGTGGGTGAACCGGCTGGTGGACGCGGTGGTGGCGGACGTCGGCCTGGGGCACGGGGTGGCGGCGCCGGTGTTCGACGCGTTGGCCCGGGAGGAGATCGTCGACGTGACGTTGCTGGCGCAGAAGGCCGCCGCCGGGTCGGTGCGGTTCGTCGCGCCGTCGGGGCGGGCGGCCACGGCGGCGCGGCGGGCGGCGCGGCGGGCGGTGGGAGCGGGGATCCGGCGGGTGGACCGGCGGCGGGTCGAGCGGGAGCGGCTGGTGCGGCGGTACGGGGATCCGGCGCGGCGGCCGTGGGTGTACCTGATCGTGGCGACGGGGGACATCCACGAGGACATTCCGCAGGCGCAGGCGGCGGCGCGGGCGGGGGCGGACGTGATCGCGGTGATCCGGTCGACGGGGCAGTCGTTGCTGGACTACGTGCCGGAGGGCGCGACCCGGGAGGGTTTCGCCGGGACGTACGCGACGCAGGAGAACTTCCGGTTGATGCGGGCGGCGTTGGACGTCTCGTCGCGGGAGGTGGGCCGGTACGTGCGGTTGACGAACTACGCGTCGGGGTTGTGCATGCCGGAGATGGCGACGCTCGCGGGTCTGGAGCGGTTGGACATGATGCTCAACGACTCGATGTACGGGATCCTGTTCCGGGACATCAATCCGATCCGGACGTTCGTGGACCAGCGGTTCTCCCGGCAGGTGCACGCGCGGGCGGGGATCATCATCAACACCGGTGAGGACAACTACCTGACCACGGCGGACGCGGTGGACGAGGCGCACACGGTGACGGTGTCGCAGTTGTTGAACGAGTTCTTCGCGCACGAGGCGGGGCTGGCGGACTGGCAGTTGGGGTTGGGGCACGCGTTCGAGATCAACCCGGACGTGCCGGAGTCGTTCCGGCTGGAGTTGGCGCACGCGTTGTTGGCGCGGGAGTTGTTCCCGGACGCGCCGTTGAAGTGGATGCCGCCGACGAAGCACATGACCGGTGACGTGTTCCGGGGGAACCTGCTGGACGGGTTCTTCAACCTGGTGGGCGCGATGACGGGGCAGGGCATCCTGCTGGTGGGGATGATGACCGAGGCGGTGGTGACGCCGTGGTTGTCGGACCGGGACATCGCCCTGCAGAACGTGCGGTACGTGTTGGGCGCGGCCGGCGGGTTGCACGAGGATTTCGTGCCGGCGCCGGGCGGGTTCATCCAGCGGCGGGCGCACGAGGTGCTCGCCGAGGCGGTGCGGTTGTTGGAGCGGATCGGGGAGCGGTCGTTGTTGACGGCGATCGCCGAGGGCACGTTCGGGATCATGCGGCGGCCGGCGGACCGGGGGCGGGGCCTGGACGGGGTGGCGCGGCACGACGAGGACTACTTCAATCCGGCCACCGAGATCCTGGAGCGGCCGGCGCGGGCCGGCGCGGCGGTGTCGGCGTGAACGGCGGGCCGGTGGTGCGGCCGTACGGGGACACCACGGGTGACGGCATGGTGCAGGTGTCGTTCACGTTGCCGGTGCCGCACGACAAGCGGGCGGAGGGGGCGGCGTTGCAGCTCGCGGCGAAGATGGGCCTGGATCCGGCGATGCTGGTGCACGCGAAGCAGATGGGTGACGGGTTCACGTTCTTCGTGGTGTACGGGCGGGTGGCCCATCTGGTGGACCTGGCGGCGGTGCGGGTGGTGGAGCGGGACTTCCCCCTGTTGTCGGCGAAGGAGGTCAACACGGTGGTGAAGCGGCGGTTGCGGCGGAAGCTGTCGGTGGTGGGGGCGTGTATCGGCACGGACGCGCACACCGTGGGCATCGACGCGATCCTCAACGTGAAGGGCATCGCGGGGGAGAAGGGCCTGGAGTACTACCGGGAGTTGTCGGTGACGAATCTGGGCGCGCAGGTGGGGGTGCCGGAGCTGGTGGAGGCGGCGCGGCGGGAGCGGGCGGACGCGGTGCTGGTGTCGCAGGTGGTGACGCAGCGCGACGCGCATCTGCACAACACGCGGGAGATGTCGGCGGCGTTCCGGGAGGCGATGCCGGCGGGGCGGCGTCCGCTGCTGGTGGTCGGTGGCCCCCGGTTCGACGAGTCGATGGCCGTGGAGCTGGGCGTGGACCGGATCTTCGGTCGGGGCACCACGCCCGGTGAGGTGGCGTCGTATCTGGTGCACGCGTTGATCACGAGCAGGGGGGCGGGGGCATGACCGACGCGCGGGTGGGGTTGACGGTGACGCACCGGCGGTACGTGCCGTACGCGCACGCGCACTACGCGGGCAACCTCGTCGACGGGGCGTACGCGTTGGGTCTGTTCGGGGACGTGGCCACCGAGGTGTGCATCCGGACCGACGGTGACGAGGGTCTGTTCGCCGGGTACGCCGACGTGCGGTTCCGGGCGCCGGTGCGGGCCGGTGACGTGGTGGAGGTGACGGCGCGGGTGGTCCGGGTGGGTTCGCGTAGCCGGACGTTGGAGTTGGCGTGCGTGGTGGTGTGCCGGGGGCGCCCGGAGCGGGGCGCCTCGGCGGCGGAGGTGCTGGATCCACCGGTGGTGGCGGTGACCGCGACCGGCACGGTGGTCGTTCCGGCGTCGGCGTGAGCGTGGTGGTGTGCGCCGACGTCGGGTCGACCTGGACTAAGGCCGCGCTGGTGGACGTCGACGCGGGCGTGCTGGTGGGGTCGGCGTCGGCCCGTACGACGGTGGGCTCGGACGTGCTGCGTGGTCTGGACGCGGCGGTCGCGGCGGCGGCCGGGGGCCGGCGGGTCGACGGCGTGCCGTGGTACGTGTGCTCGTCGGCCGGTGGCGGGTTGCGGCTGGCGGTGGTGGGTTACGAGCCGTTGGTGACGGCGCAGGCGGGCCGGCGGGTGGGGTTGTCGGCGGGGGCGCACGTGGTGCACGTGGCCGCCGGCCGGTTGGGCGCGGCGGAGCTGGCCGCGTTACGGGCCGCCCGTCCGGACGTGGTGCTGCTGGTGGGGGGCACCGACGGTGGGGACGCCGACACGCTCGCCCACAACGCGTCCCGGTTGGCGCGGGCCCGCTGGCGGGTGCCGACGGTGCTGGCCGGCAACGTGGCCGTGCGTGACGAGCTGGCGGGGCTGCTGGCCGGGGCGGGGGTGCCGGTGACGGTGGCGGAGAACGTGCTGCCGCGGCTGGGGGTGCTGGCGGCGGCGTCGGCGCGGGCGGCGATCCGGGAGGTGTTCCTGCGGCACGTGATCGGCGGGAAGCGGCTGTCGCGGGGGCCGCGCTTCGGGCGGCTGGTGCGGGCGGCCACCCCCGACGCGGTGCTGACCGGGGTGGCGGTGCTCGCCGAGGCGCACGGTGGTGACCTGGCGGTGGTGGACGTGGGTGGGGCCACCACCGACGTGTATTCGGTGTTGACGCCGGACGAGCGGGCCGACGGCCCGGCCCGGGAGGTGACGGGGACGCTGTGGCGGGCCCGCACCGTGGAGGGTGATCTGGGGATGCGGTGGAGCGCGCCGGGGGTGGTGCGGGCCGCGGTGGCGGAGCGGCTGCTGGATCCGGTCGAGGCGGACGGGTTGGCGGTGGCGGCGCGGGCGCGGGCGGCGGATCCGGGGTTCGTGCCGGTGGGCCCGCTCGACGCGGCGGTGGACCGGCGGTTGGCGGGGCTGGCGGCGACGGTGGCGGTGCGTCGGCACGCCCGTGGGGCGGCCACCGGGGAGCGGGCGGGTCGGGATCTGCGGGACGTGCGGCTGCTGGTGGGTTCCGGCGGGGTGGTGCGGCACGCCGCGCCGGCCGACGCGGCGGCGGTGCTGGCGGCGGTGTTGTCGGATCATGCCGGCGGGTGGGCGGTGCCGCGGGCGGCACGGCCGGTGGTGGATTCGGCGTACGTGCTGGCCGCGGCGGGTCTGTTGGCGGCGGAGCATCCGGCGGCGGCGCGGGCGGTGCTGGCCCGGGTGGCGTGGCCGGACGGCCGGCCCTGACGGGTGTGGCGGGGACTCGCCGGGCGCGACACGCCCGACCGGCCTGGGACGGGTTGACAGTCCCCGGGGGGCAGCACGTACCGTCTTTGAGTCCTACCACGGGAAGCGGCTGTTGTTCGCTTCGTCCCTTCGTCCGCTGGCCGAGCGACCTTCACGGGTCGCGGGCGGCCAGGTCCAGCGGGCGGGGGTCGGCGGGGCGGCGCGGACCGGCCGCGGTTACCGGTGTCCGGGCAGGACGAGGCGCACGGCCAGTAGACAACGGCCCGGCGGGGGCAGCCAGCCCACCGCCAGGTCGGTCCGAAGGTCGACGTGTCTGGTTTCGGCCCCACCGGCCGGGAAGGGCCTGGGAGCATCGGGGCGCGGCGTCAGCCGCGCCCCGATTTTTCGTCTCCGGGTCGTTCCGCTGTTTCTCGGCGCGGGCCCGCACGCGCATCAGTTCGCCCTGCGCCCGGAACAGCGCGCTACCGGCCCGACCCGGTCTCGCCCGCTGCCGGTCGGCCGCGGGCGGGTAGCCTTCGCCCGGAACGACGGCGAAAGGTGAGGTGCCGGTGACGACGCTGGACGACACCCGGCCGGCGGCCACGCCGCCCGTGCCCGCCCCGGCCCGGCCGCTGCCGCTGGCGGTGGCCGGGCCGCTGGCGGTGGCGGCCGGGCTGGCGCTGCTGGCCGCCTTCCCCCCGTACGGGTGGTGGCCGCTCGCGCCGGTCGGGGTGGCCGCGTTGGCCGCCGCCGCGCACCGCCGCCGGGTCCGCGCCGGGGCGGGTCTGGGCTTCCTGACCGGTGTGGCGTTGTTCGCGCCGCTGCTGGCCTGGACGAACCTGCACACCGGGAACCTGCCGTGGCTGCTGCTGTCGGTGTCGCAGGCCGCCTACCTGGCGTTGCTGGGCGCGGCCACCGCCTGGGTGTCGCCGCTGGTCGACCGGCGCCGCGCCGCCTGGCCGGCGCTGACCGCGCTGCTGTGGGTCGGCCAGGAGGCGCTGCGCGACCGTACCCCGTTCGGGGGGTTCCCGTGGGGGCGGCTGGCGTTCAGTCAGGGCGACTCGCCGCTGCTGCGGCTCGCCGCGATCGGCGGCGCTCCCCTGGTGACCTGCGCCGTCGCCGTAGCCGGTGGTCTGCTGCTGACGCTGGCGTGGCAGCCGCGGCGCCCCCGCTGGCCGACCCTGGCGGCCCCGGCCGTCGGGCTGGCCGCGGTGTTCGTCGCCGGCCTGCTCTCCCCGGTCGGGCTGCGCGGCGGTGGTGAGCCGGTCACGGTGGCCATCGTGCAGGGCAACGTGCCCCGCCTCGGCCTGGACTTCAACGCCCAACGCCAGGCGGTGCTGAACAACCACGTCGAGGCGACCCTCGACCTGGCCCGGCGGGTCACCGCCGGGCAGGCCCGCCGCCCCGACCTGGTGGTGTGGCCGGAGAACTCCAGCGACATCGACCCGCTGCGGGACCCGTCCGCCGGGGCGCGGATCTCCCAGGCCGCCGACGCCGTGGACGCGCCCATCCTGGTCGGCGCGGTGCTGCGCGGCCCCGGCCCGGGGCAGGTGCGCAACGCGGGGCTGCTGTGGCGTCCCGGCAGCGGCCCCGACACCGACCAGCTCTACACCAAACGCCATCCGGTGCCGTTCGCCGAGTACGTGCCCCTGCGCGACGTCGCCCGCCTGGTCAGCAGTCAGGTCGACCGGATCCGGGCGGACTTCGTGCCCGGCACGGAACCGGGCGTGCTGCGCACCGGCGCCGCCGTCGTCGGTGACGTGATCTGCTTCGAGGTCGCCTACGACGGCGTGGTCCGCGACACCGTCACCGGCGGCGCGCAACTGCTGGTCGTGCAGACCAACAACGCCACCTTCGACGAGGCGGAGGCGTTGCAGCAGATGGCGATGGTCCGGTTGCGGGCCGTCGAGCACGGCCGCGACGCCCTGATGGCCTCCACGGTCGGAGTGTCCGGGTTCGTCGCCCCCGACGGGCGGGTAGACGCCTCCACCGGGTTCAACACCGCCGCGGTGGTGCTCCGGCAGATGCGACCGGCCGACGGCCGTACCCTGGCCACCCGGTTGGGGGCGTGGCCGGAGGGGCTGCTGGCAGCCGCCGCCGCGGGCGCGCTGGCCGCCGCGGCCGTGACCCGCCGCCGGCGGCGCGCGTCCGGACCCGGATAGGAGACGGCAGCCGGCCCGCGGGGCCGGCGGACGGGGGGAGGTCGGCACAGTGGGCGAGCGCACCGGCCGGCAGGCCGGGTCACCGCAGATGGGACGGGTGCTCGTGGTGGTGCCCACCTACAACGAGGCCGACAACCTCACCGGCATCGTGGACCGGGTACGCCGGTGCACGCCGACGGTGGACGTGCTGGTCGCCGACGACAACAGCCCCGACGGCACCGGCGCGCTGGCCGACGACCTGGCCCGCGCCGACGACCGGGTGCACGTGCTGCACCGGCAGGGCAAGGACGGTCTCGGCGCGGCCTACCTGGCCGGGTTCGCGTGGGCGCGGCGGCACGGCTACGACGCGGTCGTCGAGATGGACGCCGACGGCTCGCACGCCCCCGAGGACCTGCCGGCGCTGCTGGACGCCGCCCGCGACGCCGACGTGGTGATCGGCTCCCGCTGGCGGCACGGCGCGCGGGTGCTGAACTGGCCGTGGCGGCGGCTGCTGCTGTCCCGCGGCGGCAACCTGTACGCGCGGTGGGCGCTGCGGATGCCCGTCTCCGACGCCACCGGCGGCTACCGGGTGTACCGGCTACGCGCCCTCGACCGGGTCGACCTGGCGTCGGTGTCGTCACGCGGGTACGCGTTCCAGGTGGAGCTGTCCCGGCTGCTGCACCGGGCCGGGGCGCGGATGGTGGAGGTGCCCATCACGTTCGCCGAGCGGGAACGCGGCGCCAGCAAGATGAGCCCGTGGATCGTGTTGGAGGCGCTGTGGCGGATCACCGCGTGGGGGCTGCAGGACCGCCGGTGGACCCGCCGCCGGGCGGTGCCGGGCCGCTGGCCGTGACCGCCGACCGTGGCATGCTTGAGCAGGTCGGACGTCGTCGAGGGCCGGGATCGAGGGTGTGATGCGCCGCAGGTGGAGGTTCGTACCGCTGGGGCTGCTGGCCGCTCTGGTCGCCGAGCTGGCGGTGTTCGTGCTGGTCGGCCGGGCCATCGGGTTCGGGTGGGCGGTGCTGGTGGTGTTCGCCGCGTCCCTGACGGGTCTGCTGCTGCTGCGCCGGGAGGGCATGCGTGCCTGGCGGGGCTTCCGGGCCGGCGTGGAGTCGGGCCAGCCTCCGGGCCCGCGCCTCACCGACGGTCTGGTGGGGTTGCTCGGGGCGGTGCTGCTGGCCGCGCCGGGCCTGCTGTCCGGGTTGGTCGGGGTGCTGCTGCTGACGCCGCCGCTGCGGCGGCTGGCCGGCGGCGGGGTGCGTGCGGTCGCCGAGCGGCGCATGTCGTCGATGGCCGCCGGTGACCTGTTCGGTCCCCGCCGGGTGCGGGTGCGCCCCGGCGCGCCGCGACCGGCCGACCCGCCGCCGCCCCCGCCGGCGGCGGAGCCGGGCCCGGCCGCCGCCATCGAGGGCGAGATCGTCGAACCGGGCCGCTGACGTGCGCAAGCCCCCGGGGTGTCGCCACCCGGGGGCTTGCGCACGTCGGTGGATCAGGCGCGACCGCGGCGGGTGCGGACCTCCTGCAGCCGCTCGGCGAGGATGTCCTCCAGCTCGGCGACCGAGCGGCGCTCCAGCAGCATGTCCCAGTGCGTGCGCGGCGGCTTGGCCTTCTTCTGCTCGGGCTCGCTGCCGTCGACCAGGCGGGCGACGCTGCCGTCGAACTTGCACTCCCAGGTCGTCGGCACCTCGGCGTCGACCGCGAACGGCACCTCGAACTGGTGGCCCTTGGCGCACAGGTACTCGCGGGTCTGACGCGGCGCGAGCTCCGTGTTGCGGTCGGACTCGTAGCTGACCGCGCCCAGACGACTTCCGCGCAGCATGCGCTCGCCCATGTTCGGCTTCCCCTCGGTTGGTGATGCTGGTCTTCTCGGTGTAACGGCCCGCCGCGACGGGCGCATTCCCTGATCACGGGCGGTGACGCGGTGACGTCCGTCTGCTGCCGTCGCCTGGCCCCGGCCGGTCGCGCACGGCGGGAGCGTGTCGGCTGGCACCACGTATGGTACCCGCACCGGCCCACCGGCCCCCGGCGACGACCGCCCGCCGCCGGTCGGTCGCCTCACCGGGACGACGCGGCCGGGCCCTGCCCCGCGCCGAGCCGTACCAGCGCCGCCGCCAGGTCACTGACCTGGTCGGCGAGCTGCGCCGCCCGGGCCGTGGCCGCGTCCCGGTCGGTCTCGGCGGCCCGCAACCGGGCCGTCATCTCCGCCAGGCGCGCCTGCGTGACGGCCGCCGCCTGCCGGGCGGCGTCGATCTCGCCGGCGACCCGGTCCCGCTGCGCGGTGGCCGCGGCGACCTCCTCCCGGGCCCGCTGGGCTGTCGCGGCGATCTCCCCCTGCATCGCCTCGACGTCGGCGCGGGCCGCTTCCGCGGCCCGCGCCGCGTCGGCGGCCTCCCGTCGGGCCGCCTCCGCGTCGGCGCGGTGCGCCCGGGCCTGCGCCCGGGCCGTCTCGGCGGTGGCCCGCTGTGTGTCGGCGTCCCGTCGGGCCGCCTCCGCGTCGGCCCGGTGCCGGCTCTCCCGGGCGGCGGCGTCGGCCGCGTCGGCGTCCGCGCGCTGCGCCTGCGCCCGCGCGCTGTCGCGCTGGGTGGTCAGCTCCGCGACCAGTCGCCGTTCGGTGTCCCGTTCCGCGCGGACCGTCCGCAGGTCGTGCCGGGCGGCGTCACGGTCCCGTTCGGCCTGCGCGCGCAGCGCCTCGGCGGCGCTGGCGGCGTGCTGCGCGGCGTCGCGGGCCGCCTGCGCCGCCGAGGCCAGGTCGGCGGCCTGCGCGGCGGCCTCGGCGTGCCGGGCCGTCTCCGCGTGGGCGGTGTCGCGGGCCGCGACCGCTGCGCGGGTCTCCCGGCGGGCCGCCGCCGCGGCGGCCTCGGCGTCCTCGACCGCCCGCCGGGCCTCGTCGCGTTCGGCGTGGGCCGCCGCGACCTCCGCGGCGGTATCCGCGCGGACCTGCGCGAGCTGGCGCTGCACCCCGACCGGCGACAGCTCGGCGTGCAGCGCCTCGGTGAGCGTCGCCACGATCTGGTCGAGCCGGTCCACCGCTTCCCAGGTCCGTGCCACCTGCCCCGGCAGGCCGGGGGCGTTACGGTGCCGCATCCGGCTGTTTCGGGAGGCCCGCTGGCAGTCCCCGTCGTTGTCCCGGCAGTACCGGAAGGGCCGTCCCGCGCCGGCGCGTTGCGGCACGTCGCGTCCGCAGTGCGCGCAGGGCCGGGTCTCGACGGGGCTCGCCTGGTCGTCCATCGAGGGCGAAGTCTAGGCCACCGGTGGTGGAATGCCCGACCGGTCCGGCACGCTGTATCCGACGGGACGCCCGGGTGGCGACCCGACGGAAGCCACACGACGGGGGAGGCGCGGGTGCAGGCGTGGGAGGCGACGGTCGAGGCGCAGATCCGCGCCGCTGCGCAGCGCGGCGAGTTCGACAACCTGCCCGGCGCGGGCCGTCCGCTGCCCGGCCGGGACCAACCCTACGACGAACAGTGGTGGATCAAGAGCTTCCTGGAGCGGGAGTCGATCCCCTCCGACCTGTTCCTGCCCACCCCGCTGCTGCTGCGCAGACGCGTCGAGCAACTTTCCGCCGAGGTCCGTGACCTGCCCACCGAGACGGCCGTGCGGGCGTACGCGCAGGACCTGAACGCGCAGATCATGGCGTGGCTGCGTACCCCCACCGGCCCCCGGGTGGCGGTCCGCCCGGTCGACGTCGACGCGGTGACGCGGCGGTGGCGCGCCGACCGTGCGGCCGGTCCCGCCCCGACGCCGACCCGCGTCGCGCCTGCGCCCGACCGGTCGGGTCGGCGACGCCGCCGCTGGTGGCCGTGGCGCGACCGCAGCAGCTAGTCCCGGCGGGGGCATGTTCGTCTTCGCCGCCCTGGCCGAGCTCATCCGCACCATCATCGTCGCCAACACCGACGAGGGCCTCGCCGCCGCCCGCGGCCGACGCCTCGGCCGCCCACCCGCCATGACCCCGAAAAGGTCGCCTACACGCTCCAACCGCTCGCTGAACCCGACCGGTCCCTGACCTCCATCGCCACCCTCTACAAGGCCCTACCCGCACGCACACCACCCCGGCAGCTCGCGGCCACGGCCGCCACCGGCCAGCACGAGCAGCCGCCCACCGCCACACCCCCGCCTGTCGCGTAGCCGCGATCGCGCGGAAACGGCTGAGGGCCCCTTCCCGCTCGGGAAGGGGCCCTCAGCCTGTTCTGCGTGTCAGCTGTTCCAGTGCTCGGCGACCAGGTCGGCGGCCTGCTTCTCCCACTGCGCGTAGTGGTCGGGGTACGCCGACACCTGGACCTTCTGCGCGGCCTGGGTCAGCGGCATGTCCTTCCAGCCGTCGACCTGCTTGAGGCCCTTCAGGAAGGCGATCGTGGAGTACTCGGGGTCGGTGATCTGCTCGACCGTGCCCCAGCCGCTGGACGGGCGCTGCTGGAACAGGCCCTGCGAGTCGTGGTCGTTACGGTCACCCAGGTGACCCAGGTTCTCCAGCTTGGACTCCTGCAGGGCGGTGGCGATGGCGACCACGGCGGCCCGCTCGTCCATGCCGGCCTTCTTCGTGGCCTCGATGATGGCCTTGGCGTTCGCGGTCTGCTCGCCGTTCAGCGGCGCCGTCGACTGCCCGGCCGGCACACCGTTGGGCAGCAGCTTGTCGACCGACACCTGCTGGGTCGCCGCCGCCGGCTTACCCGCCATCGCGGGGGTCGTGTTTTGCGACAGACCCGGGCCAGCGACCATTCCGGCCGCGGCGGTCAGACCGGCGATGGACAGCACACCACGCTGAATAAGCTTGTTCATGATCAAAGCTCCATTCGGGGGTTGACGCACGCGCCCGGACACACCACCCACACGGGCAGGCACGGGCGTTTGTGCGCAAGCACCTCGCGTACGGGCGCTCTGAGAAAGATCCAGGGGGAATGTCACCGCGCCGGAGGAGGGGACCGGGGGATCTACCAGGCCCGCACGGCGGGCTGCTCCAACGGCGTGGACATGGTGTAACGACCGACGGGCCGGCCCCATTCCCCGAGGCCACCCCGACCACCCGCCCGCTCGAAGAGGGCTACGGCCGTACCGGGGATACAACCGACCCACCCCACCGGCCATTCCCCGCCAGCCGACCCCGGCCACCACCCCACGGCGGGCCCCGGCGGTCGACCTGGGCGACACCAACGACAGGGCTGCGCGGGCTGGACCGCAGCCAGCGCAAACGCCGCAACCCAGCAATCTGATAATGATGTCGCCGGATTCCGGCATTCCGAGCACCGGGCAAAGTTGGTTCGGGCCGGGTAGACGGTCCGCTGGGCAGCGAGACGCTGGGACGCGACACCCTGTCCCGGCCCAGCGAGACGCTGGGACGCGACACCCTGTCCCGGCCCAGCGGACCGCCGGTTGGCCGTCGGTTCCCTACAGGGCGAAGATGACGGCGGCGGCGAGGGCCATCAGCACCGCCAGCCTCACCAGGACCTTGTAGGCGTCAGCGCGCTTCTTCTCGCTGCGGGACGCCACGGCGAAAGCCACGGCGAAGACGAATGACGCTCCCACGGCCACCGTGTAGGCCGCTGCGATCCATCCCTGCATGTGTGCTCCTCCCTCATCAGACGACGTCGTCTGAACGGGAGTGCAAACGTCATCACGGGTTGTCCCCGTCGAACATGTTGTGCGACCTCTGCGACTTGCCGGCGCGTCGACTTGGTGCTCGTCGACGGGCGCGGCCTGCTGATGTGGCGAGGTGGCCGAGTCACCCTCGCCCTGGTGGCGGTGCGAGCAGGTGGCGGGTTGATCATCGGCTGTGTGACAGAGAACGCGGACTGGTCAACCCTGACGATCGTCGGGGGCGCGCGGTTGCCGTTCGGCCCGGGTTTCCGGCTGCTTTCGTTTCTACGGTGTCGACCCCCATGAAACGAGAATCACGAGCTACCAGCGGGGCTGGGCGGCTGTTGGCTGCGGTCGGCGTCTTGGCAGCGGTCGCCTGGGTCTCCCCGGGCGGGTTGGGCCGGGCTGGGGCCGTGCAGGTCACCGACGGGGTTTCGGTGTCCGGATACCGGGCGGTCATCGGGGCGACGGCGGACGCACCGTCGTTGATGACCGCTGCTGTCCGGCGCGGTGACGCCGGTCAGCCCAGGGCCGCCCGCCACGACCAGGCGGCGCGGCGGGGCCGGTCGCCCAGCGGGGCGCGGCCGGTCAGCCACAGCAGCACCGGGACTGGCGGCCCGGCGGGAGCGTCGGGGAACAACCGGTTCACCACGGCGGCGCTGGCGTCGGCCGGCGGTTGCCACGGCACGCCGAGGCCGGCGGTGATGTCGAACGTGTGCAGCAGCACCTCGGCGACCCCCATGGCGGCGAAGCCTTCCGGGTCGCACGACCCCCAGTGCCAGGCGCGGACGTCCGGTCCGGCGGCGTCGACGGCGGTGGCCAGCAGCGCGCCGCAGGCGGTGACGACCCGCAGCACGTCGGCCGGGCCGGCCGACCCGGGGACGGTCAGGTCCAACGGCAGGTATCCGTCGGCGGGTCGGCCGGCGACCTGCCCGGCGTAGGCGAGCAGGTCGTGGGCGACGTGTACGGCGGTGTCCCGGCAACTCCACCGCACGCTGCCCGCCGGGACGCTCCAGTCGGCGGACGTGTGGGGCTCCAGCGCCCGCAGCATCTCGGCCGTCGCGCGCCGTACCGCCTGACCCCCCACGGTTTCCTGGCTCATCGGTCCACACTCGCCTTCGCCCTGTCGGCTGTCCACCCTGTTTCTCTCCCCGCTGACCCGGGGCCCGGTGGCGAGCGCCACCGGCCTCCCTTTCAGCAATTATCGGATTACCGGAAATGACAATCCGATAATTCGCGTGGACAAAACGGGCATAGAGGTAGTGCATCATAATGACAGTTAAGGTGCGTAAAGAACTACGCTGGTGTAATGCGGTCGCCCGACCGGTCGATCAGCGCTGCCGGCGAGCGACGTTCACCCGCGCCCGTCCGGGCGCGCCGGCGGCACGCCGACCCCGTACGCCTGCCGGGCCCGGGCCACCTCGGCGGCCTGCCGTTGCCGCCACCGGCGTTGGGCGTCGCGGTTGCAGGCGCGGCAGGTCCGACGGTAGGCGCCGGTGGCGGGGTCGACCTCCCGGTCGTGGCCGTTGCGGCAGCGCGGCGCGCGCTCCCGGGCGCGGCAGTTCTCCGCGTGCGTCACCTGCCGCAGATGGGTGGGCTCGATGCAGTCGGGGACGCCGCAGACATGGTCGACCTCCAGCCGGGGGTCGTAGTCGCCGACGAAGACGGCGTAGGCGGCGATGTGCGCCCAGGCGCGTCCGGCGACCTTCTGGTGCACGCCGCGTCGGGCGCCGTAGCCGGTGACGATCAGGCAGCCGGTCCCGGCCCGTACGGCGCGGGCGAGCAGGTGCGCGCGCAGGCTGTCGGGAGTGAAGTGCCGGGACAGCCCGGTGACGCCGGAGAGCATGCGCGGCAGCGTACGAGCCGGGTGTGACGCTGCGGCGCGCAGGACCCGCCCGGCGTCGACTTGACGACCTGACGCGGACGCGGTATCAAAGAAGCGAGTTGAGTCACCTGGACTCAACCTGATCCTTCGGTACCAGGAGAGCCGAGGAGGCACACCATGCTGATGCGCACCGACCCGTTCCGGGACATCGACCGCCTCGCCGACCAGGTCTTCGGCGCCGCCGCCCGGCCGACCGTGATGCACCTGGACGCCTACCGCGACGGCGACCACTTCTACGCCGTGCTCGACCTGCCCGGCGTGCGCCCCGACAGCATCGACTGCACCGTGGAGCGCAACGTGCTCACCGTCCGGGCCGAGCGTCACCGACCCACCGGCGACCACGTCGAGCTGGTTGCCGCCGAACGACCGATGGGCGTCTTCACCCGCCGGCTGTTCCTCGGCGACACCCTCGACACCGACCGCCTCGAAGCCGGCTACGACAACGGGGTGCTCACCCTGCGCATCCCGGTCGCCGAGCGCGCCAAGCCACGCCGGGTCGCCGTGACGGCCGCCCGCGACGGCCACGGCCGCAAGGAGATCGACGGCTGACCCCCGGGGGTGGGGCGTGCCCCCGCCGACACGCCCCACCCGCATGGTCGCCGTCACCGCCGGAACCTGAGAACCTCTAGCCATGCCCCCACCCGACGTGCCGGTGCTGCCCCGTCCCACGGCCACGCCGGCGCTGCCCGCCGCGCCGGTCGACGTCACCGAGGCGTGGCTGGCCAACCGTCGGCTGTCCGCGCACACCCGCGACGCCTACCGGCGGGACGTCACCGCCTGGCTGACCTGGTGCGCGCACACCGACCTGGACCCGCTGCGCGCCACGTTCCTGCACGTCAACGCGTATGCCCGCGCGCTGGAGGGCAGCGTCGGCGCGCGTACCGGCCGGCCCCTGACCCCGGCCACCGTCGCCCGCCGCCTGTCGGCGGTGTCCAGCTGGTACGACTTCCTGGTGAAGCTGCGCGCGGTCGACGCCAACCCGGTCGCCGGCGCCGACCGGCCCCGCGTCGACCGGGACCACTCGGCCACCGTCGGGCTCAGCCCGCAGGAGGTGGACGCGCTGCTGGCCGCCGCGCACGCCGACACCGGCCCGACCGCCGCCCGCAACCGCGCCGTGGTGGCGCTGCTGGCCGACCTGGGTCTGCGGGTGGGGGAGCTGGTCAGCCTGGACCTGACCGACCTGGGGGTGGAGCGCGGACACCGCAGCGTCCGCTTCGTCGGCAAGGGCGGCCGGCCCCGGCGGCGGGCGTTGACGCCACCCACCGCGTACGCGGTGGACGCCTACCTGGCCGAGCGGGCCGCCGCCCAGGGCCTGCCGCCGGCCGAGCTGACCGGGCCGCTGCTGGTCACCGCCACCGGCGGTCGACTGGACCGGCATTCGGTGTTCCGGCTGGTCCGCCGGTTGGCCCGCGACGCCGGCATCGCCTCCTGGGCGCGGCTGTCCCCGCACTCGCTGCGGCACGCGTTCGCCACCACCGCCCGCGCCGAGGGCGTACCCCTCGAAGACGTGCAGGACGCCATGGGCCACGCCGACCCGCGCACCACCCGCCGCTACGACCGGGACCGGCACAACCTGGACCGCGACCCGGCGTACGTGATCTGGGCCGCCCGGTCCCGCCGGACGCCCGGCTGACCCGCCGGCCCGGTCAGCACAGCGCCTCCAGGTGCTGGTGGGCGTCCACGGCGATGTCCTCGTGCCGCAGCCAGCGCCGCGCCCACAGCCGGGCGGCCACCTCGGCCGGCTCGTCGCCCCACGCGGCGTGCTCGACCAGCAGCGCCGCCGCCAACGCGTGCCCGGCCCGCGCCGCCACCGCCCGGGCCCCGGCGACCGTCTCCACCCCGTCCGGGTCCGCGGCGACCGCCGTGAACGCGTCCCGTAGCTGCTCGGTGCTCTCGGTGAGGGTACGGGCCAGCGCGGGGGACAGGCCCCGGGCGGTGTGCGCGGCGGCGGCGAGGCGACGCAGCAGCGGCCGGGCGGCGTCCTCCCGGGCCACCGCCCGCAGCACGTCCAGGGCCAGCACGTTGGTGGTGCCCTCCCAGATCGGCAGGACCTGCGCGTCCCGCAGCAACCTCGGCACGCCGGTGTCCTCGACGTAGCCGGCCCCACCGAACGCCTCCACGTACTCGCTGGCGCAGGCAACCGCGAGCCGACCGGTGACCAGCTTCGCCAGCGGCGCGATGATCCGCAGCTCGGCGGCGGCGTCCGGGTCGGCGCCCACCTCCACCCGGCCCAGCAGCGCGAACGCGTGCCCGGCCAACGCGAACGCCCCGGCGGTGTCCACGGCCGCCGTGCCCAGCGTGGCCCGGTGCAGCGGCGAGTCGACCAGCCGGCCCCCGGCGACCTGCCGCGACTGCGCCCAGGCCCGCGCGTACGCCAGGCCCCGCCGCATCCCCGACGCCGCCGCGGCGGCGTTGTGCAGCCGGGTCACCACCACCAGCGTCATCGCCCGCGCCAGACCCGGTTGCGTCGGGTCACCCAGCGGCCACGCGTACGCGTCGGTCAGCCCCACCTCGGCGGTCGGCAACGCCCGGGTGCCGAGCTTGTCCTTGAGCCGGCGCACCCGCACCCCCGGGGCGGGCGCGCCCGGATCCCCGCCGTCGTCGGCCAACGGCGAGTCCACCGCGTAGCGGGGCACCAGGAACGGCGCGAGGACCCGGCTGCCCCGGCCGGCGCCCTCCGGGCGGGCCAACGCCACCGCCACCGCCGAGTCCACCGCCGAGCAGAACCACTTCTCCCCGGTCAGCCGCCACGACCCGTCCCGGGCGGGCCGGGCCACCGTGCCCGAACGCGCCAGGTCGGAGCCGCCCTGCGACTCGGTCATCCACTGCCCGCTGGTGACCGCCACCCGCGGGTCGGTGGCGACCAGCCTCGGCAGCCACGCCGCCCGCACCCGCGGGTCGACCTCGGGACGCGACAGCAGCGCGGCGGCCCCGTCGGCCATCGCCACCGGGCAGGAGAACGTCGCCGACTCCGCCCCGTACAGGTGCAGCAGGGCGTGCTGCACGACCCGGGCCGCCGCGCCCCACGTGCCGCGGGCCTCCGGCAGGTAGGGCAGGGCGACCAGGGCGTGCCGGGCGGCGGCGGCCCGCAGCGTCTGCCAGCCGGCGCTGGTGTCGACCCGGTCGATGCGCCCGCCCCACGCGTCGTAGCGGGTCAGCGTCGGCGGGCGCGCCTCGGCGTCGGCGTGCGCGGCGCGCAGCGGCCCGACCACGTCGGCGGCCAGGTCGACCAGCCGCTGCCGCGCCGCGTCGTGTCCGGCCGCGCCGAGCTGCCGGTCCAGCCACGACCGCAGCAGCGGATCACCGGTGTACGGGTCGCCGGGGACCGGCGCCGGTTGCACGAAACGGGCCATGCGGCACTCCTGCCGGGACGACGACGGGGACGCGTCGACCGTAGACGATGCCTGCCGGCGCCGTCAGCGGCGAGCGCCTGCGCGGCAGGTGTCGGATTCTCTACCGTGGGTCATCATGTCCTCGGCGCAGTGGTCCCGACCGCACCGGCCACGCCGCCCGGCGCGGGTCGGCGCGGCCGTCGCCGCGGCCACGGCCGGGGTGTGCTGCGTCGGGGTGGCCGGGCTCGGCGTGTGGAACGTGCAGACGGTCCGGCAGGCCGACGGGCCGGTACGCGACGCCGCCGAGACGTTCCTCACCGACCTGACCGCCGGCGACGCCGAGGCCGCCTACCGGCGGTTGTGCGCGTCGGCGCGCAGCCGGTGGAGCCCGATCGGGTTCGCCGCGTGGACCCGCACCCCGCCGGTGGTGACCGGCCACCAGGTGACCGACGTGTCGGTGAGCACCCGCGGCGGCCGACCCACCGGCACGGTCGCGGTGCGGTTGACCCGCGACGGCGGCGGCAGCGAACACCGTGACCTCACCGTGGTGCGGGAGGACGACGGGTGGCGGATCTGCGGCGACCCGTACTGACTCACGCCTCGTCGACCAGCCGCCCGTCCCGTAACGTCACCACCCGGTCGGCGACGGCCACCAGCGCCGCGTCGTGGGTGGCCACCAGCGCGGTCGTGCCCCGCGAGCGCACCACCGCCCGCAGCAGGTCCATCACCTGCGCGCCGGTCTCGGAGTCCAACTGGCCGGTCGGCTCGTCGGCGATCAGCACCGCCGGGTCGTTGGCCAGGGCCCGGGCCAACGCGACCCGCTGCTGCTGCCCGCCGGACATCTCGTACGGGCGTTGCCGGGCGTGCCCACCCAGACCGACCAGCTCCAGCAGCATCGCCACCCGCTGCTCCCGCCGCGCCGGATCCGCGCGGACCAGCCGCAACGGCAGGCCGACGTTCTCCGCCGCGGACAGCACCGGGATCAGCCCGAACGACTGGAACACGAACCCGACGGTGTCGCGGCGCAACGCCAGCGCCTCCCGCTCCCGGGCGGCGCTGACCTCCCGACCGGCCACCCGGATCCGACCGCCGGTGGGCCGGTCCAGCCCACCGACCAGGTTCAGCAGGGTCGTCTTGCCCGCCCCGGAACGGCCCCGCACGGCCACCAGCTCACCGCGACCGGCGGTGAACGACACGTCCCGCAGCGCGTGCACCACCTGCCGTCCGGCCGCCGGGAAGTCCCGGCTGACGTTCTCCACGGTCACCACCTGCTCACCCATCACGCCTCCCTGTCGTCGCCGGGTCGCACCCGCACGTGATCGGTCTCCAGGTTCAGCCGCACCCGGTCCCGCAGGGCGAGAGCGTCGACGAACCCGGCGGGCAACTGCATCCGCCCGGACCGGTCGAGCACCGCGTACTCCTCGGTGCGCACCTCCTCGACGCCGTCGGCGCCGACCCGCGCCACCCGCCGTACCTCGCTGGCGGCGCGGCCGTCGCGGATCGCCACGGTCCGGCGGACCTGACCGGCCACGGCCGGGTCGTGGGTGACCACCACCACCGTCACGCCCAGCTCGGCGTTGATGGCCCGCAGCGCCCCGAACACCTCCGCGGCGGTGCTCTCGTCGAGCTCCCCGGTGGGCTCGTCGGCGAAGAGCACCTCCGGGTCGTTGGCGACCGCCACGGCCACCGCGCAGCGCTGCTGCTCGCCGCCGCTCATCCGGTCCGGTCGCCGGTCGGCGCAGTGCCCCACCCCGACCAGCTCCATCAGCTCGACGGCCCGCCGCCGGGCGGCCCGGCCCCGCCGCCCGGCCAACCGCATCGGCAGCTCGACGTTCTCCGCCGCGCTCAGGTACGGCAGCAGGTTCCGGGCGGTCTGCTGCCACACGAACCCGACGGTGTGCCGGCGGTACGCCAGCCGGGTCCGCGCCGACATGGTCAGCAGGTCGTACCCGGCGACCCGGGCGATCCCGGCGGTCGGCACGTCCAACCCGGAGAGGATGTTCAGCACGGTCGACTTGCCGGAGCCGGACGCGCCGACGACCGCGACCAGCTCACCCCGGTCGACGACCAGGTCGAGGCCCTGCAGGGCGACCACCTCCACCCCGTCGGTGGTGAAGATCCGCACCAGGCCGTCGCAGACGATGTGCCCGCGCAGCCGGTCGGCGCCGCCGGCCCGGTCAGCGGCGGCCTGCGCGGCGCGCCGCTGCAACGCCGCCAGGTCCTCACCAGCGCGCACGTCGGTCACAGGTTCTCCTCTCCTCGCCGCGGCGTCCCACCGGGGCGGGCCCGTCGGCTCACCAGAATCTCCACGGCCACCCCGGCGGCCACCCCCACCGCGACGACCGCCAGCACCGCGGCGACCACCAGCGGGTCCAGCCGCCAGCCGGCGCTCACCCCGGAGGTGAACGCGGACAACCCCAACGCCGGGCCCACCAGCAACGGCAGGACCACCCCCACGGCGGCCCCGGCCACCGCGGTCGCGCCCACCAGCGGCGCCACCTCGTACACCAGCAGCCGGCGGCCCTGCCCGGCGGACAGCCCCAGCGCGGACAGCCGCGACAGCAGCAGCGTCCGGGAGCGGCTGTCGGCGAGCACCGCGAACCCGACCGCGAGCAACGCCAGCAGGCTGCCGCCGACCGCGCCGACGGTGAACGTCAACGTCAGCACGTCGTTGACGCCGGTACGGTCCAGCGCCTGCCGGTGCTCGTGCCGGGTGAGCAGCCGCGCCGGCAGCTCCGGGACGCCCACCGGGTCCCCGCGCACCGACGACAGCCACCGCCGTTGCCCGTCGTCGGCCAGCCGCAGCAACGCCGCCCGGTCCACGTCGTCGACGGCGAGCAGGTACCGGTTGGCCACGATCGGGGTGTCCGGGCTCTCGACGAGGGCCTGCCACGGCAGCACCACGAACCGTTCGGCGTCCAGGTCCACGCCCGGGAACGTGTCGACCACGGCGGCCGGGGTGAACGCGTACAGCCGGCCCTGCACGTCGGCGGCGGTGGCGCCGGCGGCCACGGCGGCGGCCACCGGCGGTGACACCACCGCCGGGACCGGCCCGTCGCCGCGGGCGGCGGCGGCGGCCAGCGCCGCCGGCACGTCCACGTCGACGCCGCTGCCGGCGACGACCCGGGCGAACGCCGGACCGTCGACGACCAGCACCCGGGCGGTGGTGACGGGCTCGGCCCGCGGGTCGACGCCGGTGAGCAGCGGCCGGTTCGACTCCACCCGCGCCGGGGCGACCGCCCGCACCCCGGGCAGCGCGGCGAGCCGCCCGCCGGTGTCCGCGTCGAACGCGTACCCGGTGAGCCACGCGTCGGCGGGCACGCTCAGGTCGGCGGCGGTGTCCCGGGCCCGGGTGACGGTGTCGGCGGCCACGGCGCTGAACACGCCGGTGCCCACCGCGACCACCAGCACGGCGAGGGGCCCGGTGGCCGCGGACACGCCGCCCCGGCCGGCGCGGGCCGCGCCGAGCAGCAGCAGGGGTCCCCGGGTACGGGCGGCGGCCCGGTCGAGCAGCCGCACCGCCGCGGGCGTGACCCGCAGCGTGAGCGCCGCGACCGCCACGGCCACCAGCGTCGGCACGGCGGCCAGGTACACGTCGACCGGCCCGTCGTCGACGCCGCGGCGGCGCAGCAGCGCCACCCCCAGCGCGGCGGCGCCCCACACGCCGGCCTCGACGGTGAGCCGCCACGCCGTGCGGCGGCGACGCTGGTCGGCGCGCGCGGTCACGACGGTGACCCGCCGGTGCCCGGCCACCGCGAACAGCGGCACGGCGACGGTGGTGGCCACCGCCAGCGTCGGCAGCGCCCACAGGGTCGCCGGGTCGTCCCGGCCGGGGGCGAGCCGACCGGCCAGCCATCCGGCCGCCACCGCCGCCGGGTGCAGCAGCAACGCCTCGGTCAGGGTCCACCGGGCCAGGTCCGGCAGCGACGCCCCCCGGGACCGCAGCAGCGCCAGCTCGGCGTGCCGGGTCCGCACGGTGACCCGCGCGGCCAGCAGGATCAGCCCGAGCAGGCTGGCCAGCAGCCCGGCCTGCACCATGGCCAGCAGGGTCCGCGCCGACGCCAGTCGCGCGTCGAAACCGACCAAAGTGGTGTCCAGGGACGTCTGCACGGTGGCCGCCGGCAGCCAGGCGGTACGGCGGGCGACGCCGACGGCGGTGGCCAGCTCCTGCGCCGACGACGCCTCGATCCGGTCGGTGTCGAGCCGGTAGCGCCAGGTCCGGGTCACCGGCAGCCCGGCCGTGGTGGCGACCTGGGTCATCCCGGCCGGGTCGGTGACCGCGACGGCCACGAACGGGTCGTTGTCCCCGACCGGCAGCAGCGGCTCCCGGGCCTGCGGCATCGGCTCCCAGTCGGGGTCGGACGTCGGCGTGAACACCCCGGAGACGATCAGGTCGGCGCGGGCGCGGCCGGGCGCGCCGACGGTGAGCCGCACGCCGGGACGCAGTCCCAGGGTGTCGGCGACCGGCCCGGACACGGCGATCTGGGCGGGTTGCCCGGCGGCGGTGCGCGGCCACGCGCCGGCGGTCAGCCGGGCCGCCGCCGGCAGCCCGGTCTGGGCGCGCAGCCCGAACTGCACCCGGGCGCCCTCACCGAGCGGGCCGACGTCACCGCCGGCCACGGCCTGCTCCGCGTCGACCGCCACGGCCTGCCACCGCTGCCCGACCAGGCCGGGCAGCGGTCCGGGCAGCGCCGCGCCGATGCGTTCCAGGGCGTCCGACGGCGGGGCGGGGTCGGTGGGTCCGGACCGCGCCGCCACGGTGACGTCGCGCACCTGGTAGGGCAGGGCCGCCAGGTCGGCGCGCAGGGCCCGGTCGGCGTGGCCGTGGGCGAGCCGGGGAGCGGCGGTGACCAGCGCCGCGGCGACCAGGGCGAGCACGGCCAGCAGCAGCGTGGGTCCGGCGGTGGCGCGGACCCGCCGCCCCAGGGCGCCGGCGCGGGAGCGGCGCGCGGCGGCGCTCACCGGTCCGCTCCGTCGCGCAGCAGACCGGCCTCGGCGTGCCGGCGCGTGCGCCGCGCGGCGACGGTGGTGGCGGCCACCGCCAGCAGCAGCGCCCCGGCGGCGGTGGCCAGCAGCGGCGGCCAGTCGATCACCAGTGTCACCGGTGGGGTGGGTGGCTGCGCCGACGGGGTCAGCACCACCAGGGGCGCCATGGTCGCGGCGACCGTGACCCCCACGGCCAGCCCGGCGGTCACCCCCACGCCGGCGAGGAACGCCTGCTCGACCACCAGCGACCGGGTGACGGTGCGGTGCCCGGCGCCCAGGGCGCGCAGCACCGCCAGCTCGGCGCGGCGGCGGCGGGCGGTGGCGGCCACGTCGACGGCGACGCCGACGGCGGCCAGCAGCGCCGCCGCGACGGTCGCGGCGAACAACGCGCCCCGCGCGCCGACGCCGAACGGGTCCCCGGCCAGGTCGCGGGCGACGGCGTCGCGGTCGTGCACGGTGAGTCCGCCGAGCGTGGCCGCGGCGGCGACCGTGGCGTCGCGGGACGCGGCGTCCACGCCCACCCACCACTCCTGGGGGGCCCGCAGCAGACCCCGGTCGCCGAAGAGCCGGCCGGCCAGCGACGGCAGGTCGGCCACGATCGTGGCCGCCGCGGTGTCGCCGGGGACGGCCGCGACGGCGCCGACGACCCGCACGTCGACCTCGGCCGCGCCGAGCAGCAGCCGGGTGGTGGCGCCGACGTCCAGCCGCAGCGCGGCCAACGCGGCCGGGGTGAGCAGCAGCGGCACCGGCCCCGCGGCCGGGCGGGTCACCGCCAGGCGCACGCCCACGCCCACGCCGCCGCGTCGACGCGCGGCGGCGTCGGGCCGCCGGTGCTCGGCGGTCAGACTGTCACCGGCGGCGGTGGCGTCGAGGCGCACGCCGGCCCGGTCGACGCTGCGCCACGGGCCGCCGCCGGTCAGGTCGACCGGGCGGGCGGGGCCGACGCCGTCGCCGGCACGCAGGCCGGTCAGCCGCCACCGCACGGCCGCGTCGGCGGGCGCGTCGGCCTCCACGGTGAACCCGACCAGCCGGGCCGCCGCGTCGGCGTCGGGCACGTCCACGGTGAACTCCACGGGCGTGCCGGCCGTGGAGGCGCCCAACGGCACCCGCTGGTGCCCGCCGACCGTGTCGGCGAACACCGCCCAGGCGCGCAGCGTCGCGTCGACGCCGTCGACCGTGCCGACCCAGCGGCCGGCCAGTCGCCGCGCGTCGGCCGGCAGCACGGTGACCGGGGCGGCGGCCCGCGCGGCGGCGAGGGCGTCGAACAGTCGACGTGGGGAGCCGCCGCCCAGGTCGGCGCGCATCCGCAGCACCGTCGGCGCGGCGGCGGCGTCGACGGCCAGCAGCGACGCCGGCGTGGCGGCCGCGCCGAGACGCAGCGTGTCCCGCCAGGCGGGCAGGGCGCCGCTCACGCCGGGCAGCGCGGCCACCTGCGCGCCGCGGCGCGCGTCGGCGTCGGGTCGGGTCTCGGTCAGCCGCAGGTCCGCGCCGACCTGATGGTCGGCCTGGTCGCTCAGGGACCGGCTGGTGGTGCCGGCCAGCGACCACGCCAACGCGCTGACCGCCACGGCGAGGGCGACCAGCAGCACCGGCCCGGCGTGCGGACGCCGCCCCGCCTGCCACATGCCCAGCGTCGCCGCGGTCGCCCTCGTCCGGTCGACCCACCGTTGGGCCAGCCGCGTCGACGGCGGCAGCAGCCGCAACGCCAGCACCGCGCCGGCGAGCACCGCCACGGTGGGGGCGGCGGCCAGCAGCGGGTCGACGCCCAGGTCACCGCCCGGACCCGACGACAACGGCGAGGCGTACGCGCGTAGCTGGTACCAGCCCAGCAGCGCCACCACGACCAGCAGCACGTCCACGCCGGCGCGTTGCGCCAGGCCGCGCCGGCCGGGCCGGGACCGGGCCGCCAGGTCGGCCACGTAGGTGTCGGCGCGCCGCAGGTGCGGCGCCAGCATCGCCGCGACGCAGCCGACGGCGACGACACCGGTCACCGTCCAGGCGGCGACGTCCAGGCGGGGCGTCAGCCGCAGCGCCGCCGTCGACAGCGTCGCGCTGCCGTCGGCCTGCCGCAGCGCCCACGCGGCCAGCGGCGGCGCGAGCAGCGCCGCCGGCGCGACCACCAGCGCGGCTTCCCGGGCGGCCAGGGCGGCCACCTGGACCCGACCGGTGCCGCGGGCCCGCAGCAGCGCGGTCTCGCCGCGTCGTCGCTCGGTGAGCAGGGCGGCGACCAGCAGCAGCGTGTACCCGCCCAACACCGCCACCAGCAGCATCGGGGTGATTAGCGCGGACCGGCCCACCAGGGCGGAGCGGCGGATCCGCTCCACCAGCGCGCCGAGGCCGGTGGCGACCGTGCCGGCGTCGCCGAGACCGGCGGCGTCCGGCAGTCCGGCGGCGGCGGCGTCGACGGCCGCGAGCCGGTCCAGGCCGTCCGCGCCGGTGTCGACGTCCGGCGCGACCAGCCACCCGACGGAGGCGTTGCCGAGGAAACCGCGGACGAAGTCGTCCCGGTGCACGGTCACCGGCCCGTACGTGCCCGGGCTGCCCTGCCCGCCGGCGTCCGCCCCGGGGGCCAGCCGCCAGTACGGGTCGCCGGCGGCGTCCGGCCGCCACAACCCGACCACGGCGACGTCGGTGACCCGCCCGGTGAACCCGTCGGTGACCGGGATCCGGTCCCCGACGCCCACGCCCAGGGTCACCGCCACCGACTCGGGCAGGGTGGCCTGCGTCGGGCTGGCCCCGGCAACAGGCCACGCCCCACCGGTCAGCCGGGCGTGCGCGGCCAGGTCGTCGAGGAACATCACCGCCGCGTAGACGACCCCGTCGCCGTCGCCGACGGCGTCCCCGACAGGCCCCCGCAACTGCCGTCCGGCGGCGTACCCGGCGGTGGTGACCGTGCCCGGCCACCCGTCGAGAGCGACGCCGACCGCCTCGCGTAGCGCGCGGTCGGTGTCGGTCAACGCCTGCGGGGTCCGCCCGGCGGGCCCGCGCACCAGCACGGAGCGTTCCTCGGCGGGCGCGGCGGACAGGACCGCCCGGGCCCCGGAGTCGACCACGTCCCGGTGGTAGCCGGCCAGCGCGGTCAACGCGACCGCCGCGACCAGCGTGGCCGCCGCGGCGGCCAGCAGCAGACCGGTGGCCCCGCGGGCCCGCCGTAGCGCCACCTGCATGTGTGTCGTCCCCCCGGTCGCCGTCGCGCGTCAGGGAGGCCGACCGCCGTCCCCGCGTGCCGTCAGAGACAACCGGGCCCACCGGAAAGGTTGGCGCGTGCGGCCACGTCGTCGATCACGACATGGTCACGGAGACCGCCTCAGCCGCGCGGGCCCAGGTCCCCGTTGCGGTAGTGCCGCCGACACAGCACCTGGTAGTGCACCCGCGCGTCGGCGGCGGTGTCACCGATGACGACCCGCTCGCCCTCCCGGACCACCCGCCCACCGACGACCCGGGCGTTGAGCAGCCCCTCCCGCCCGCACCAGCACAGCACCTCCACCTGGATGCGGGCCACCTGGTCGGCGAGCTCGAACAGCCGCTGCGCGGCCGGGAAGAAACACGACCGGAAGTCCGTGGCCAACCCGAACGCGAACACGTCGACGTCGTCGTGGTCGACCAGCTCCGCCATCTGCTCGACGTGCTCGACCCGGTAGAACGACGCCTCGTCGCAGATCAGGTAGTCCACCCGCACCCCCTCGGCCCACCGGCCACGCACCAACGCCCGCAGGTCCAGCTCGTCGGTGACCTCGATGGCCTCGTGCGCCAACCCGATCCGGGTGGTGACCTGTGGGCCCAGCGACCGGTCGATGCGGGTGGTGACCAGCCCACGCCGGCCCTGCCGGGCATGGTTGTAGTTCATCTGCAACGCCATGGTGGACTTGCCGCAGTCCATCGGCCCCCAGAAGAACTTCAACGCCGCGGCGTGCCGGGGACGCCCGTCCGCGCGGCCCGCGTCCGGCCCCGGCGCGGCGGCGCGGGCCGGACCGTCGGGCTCACCCGGCAACGGCCGGGCCAGGCAGGTCGGGGCGGCGTCGTCGACATCGGTCACGGTCGGGCAGCCTATCCCATCGAAAGCCGCCAATGAGCCTGGTCACAGGACCCGAGGCGGGACGTTGCCCGCCGCGACGATCGCCCGCCGCACCGGCACCGCCGCCAACAACACGAACCCCACCACGAAGAACACCAGCAACGACACCAGCCCCACCCGGTAGGAACTCGTGAGCTGGAACACCACCCCGAACGCCAACGGCCCCAACCAACTGGTCCCCTTGTCGCTGATCTCGTAGAAGCCGTAGTACTCGCCCTCCCGGCCGGCCGGGATCATCTGACTGAACAACGACCGGCTCAACGCCTGACTACCCCCCAGCACCAACCCGATACCCGCCCCCAGCACCATGAACGGCACCGGCGCCTCGGCCGGCAACCGGAACGCCGCCAGGATCACCGCCGTCCACAACACCAACGACAGCAGCACCGTCTTCCACGCCCCGATCCGCTTCGCCAACGCCCCCAACGTCAACGCCCCACCGAACGCCAGGAACTGCACCAGCAGAATCGTCACGATCAACGTCGACTGCCCCAGCCGCAGCTCCTCCGTGCCGTACTGGCTGGCCAACGCGATCACCGTCTGGATGCCGTCGTTGTACACCAGGAACGCCAACAGGAAGAACAACGTCAACGGATACGCCCGCATCTCCCGCACCGTACGACCCAACTGCCGGAACCCGTCGACCAGCACGTGGCCGCCCCCCGCCACGGCCGCCACCGACGGCCGCTCCCGCAACCACGCCAACGGCACCACCGTAAACACCGCCCACCACACCCCGGCCGACACGATCGACCACCGCGCCAGATCCAGGGTCCGCTGCGCCGTGCCGTCGGAGAACGAGTTCACCACCACCAGGTTCACCGCCAACAGCAGCCCACCACCCAGATACCCCAACGCCCACCCCCGACTGGAGATGCCGTCCCGGTCGTCCGGCCCACCCAACTGCGGCAGGAACGAGTTGTACACCACCACCGCCGCCCCGAAGGCGATGTTCGCCACCACGAACAACACCCCACCCAGCAGGTACCGGCCCCCGGTCACCAACGCCATCGCCACCGTCGCGCCCGCCCCCACGAACGCGAACACCGCCAACAACCGCTTACGCCGCGGCGACCGGTCCGCCACCGCCCCCACCACCGGCAACACGAACACCGTCAACAACACCGACAACGACACCAGGTACGGGAAATACGACCCCGCCGCCACCCGCACCCCCAACGGGTACACGTGCCCGTCACACCCGTCCGCGCCCAACCCGCACCCGGCCGCCACCTTCGTCACGCTCGTCAGGAACGGCCCCAGGAACACCGTGACCACCGTCGTGGAGAACGCCGACATCGCCCAGTCGTAGAAATACCAGCCGGTACGCTCCCGACGGGTGCTCACCGGCCCCACCGGCGCGGACGGCAGGGTGGTCTCGGCCATCGACGAACCCCCGGGGTGGCTCAGGCGGCCCAGTGGCCGCGACTGCGGTACACGTCGCGCAGCACACCGACGTGATCGGTCATGATGCCATCCACACCCAGGTCCAGTAACTCGTGCATCTCGTCAGGTTCGTCGATCGTCCAGACGTGCACCTGCAACCCGAGCCGGTGGGCGTGACCGACCAACCGCCGATCCACCACCGGCACCCGCCCCCACCGCACCGGAACCTGCGCGGCCACCACCGACGGCGGCAACCGCAGCCGCCGCCCCGTCACCGACGCCCACCGCAGCCACGCCACCCCCCGCATCCCCAACGACGTGGCCACCGCCGGCCCGGCCGCCACCCGCAACCGCGCCAGCCGGGCGTCACTGAACGACGCCAGCAGCACCCGCTCACCGGCGGCGCCCCGCCGCACCGCCGCCACCGTCGGCTCCACCGCCGCGTCGGCCTTCACGTCGACGTTGAACCGCACCTGCGGCCACGCGTCCAGCACCTCGTCCAGCCTCGGCACCACCGCGGCCCCACCCACCCGCACCGTCACCAGGTCCGCCCACCGCAACGCCGCCAACCGCCCCCGCTGCCCGGTCAACCGCTCCAACGTCGCGTCGTGGAACACCACCGGCACCCCGTCGGAGGTGGCGTGCACGTCGGTCTCCACGTACCGGTAACCGAGCGCCACGGCCCGCGCGAACGCCGCCACCGTGTTCTCGTCACCCTGCGCGGCCCCACCACGGTGGGCGAAGGCCAACGGGGCGGGCGCGTCCAGAAAGGCATGCTGCGGCACGCCGGCAGTATGCCCGCGCCCGGTGACCCGCCGGTGACCGCCACCCCAGCGGCGTCCGACCAACCGCCGTCAGACCGACCACCGGCCCCTCACGGATTGGTCGAACAGGTAACTGGCGCACGGCGACAGGCGCACCCACGCCTGCAACAGGGTCGCCCGACCCGGCATCACCGTCAGGATCCCCACCACCGCGGTCAGCGCCAGCAACACGATCTGCGTGGCCCCAACCCCAGCGCCAGCGGCCCCGCCAACCACGACGACGCCACCACCACCACGATCTCCACCGGCAACGGCAGATCCCGCCCCCACACCGAGACCAACGCCAGCACCGGCGTCACCCGCGCGGACGCGGGAACGGGGGAGCGGGGCATCGGCACCGGCATACCGCCTCCAGATCGGCACGGGCCCGGCAGACGCCGGTCACGCCCCCTGCACGGTCAGCGTGCCCCGCGCGGGACCACCACCGGTAGTCCTGGCCATAACGCCGACACCACCACAGACCGGCCGAAATCTCCCCGCCCGACCCACCTCACCGCCGTGGCGAACGCCCGTCCCACCGCTCAGCCGGCGGCCGGTCGCCGCCGGTGCCGACGACCGACATCCACCGGCCGACCCGGATCCACGTGCCGGGGCCGGTCCGGCTCGTCGACCCGCAACGGCGCCAACGTGTCGGTGATCGCGTCCACGATCAGATCCGTCGCCCGCCGCGCCGCCCCCGGCCCGACCCGATCCACCCCGCCCAACTCCACCGGCGCGCCGAACCGCACCCGGACCACCGGACGCCGTCGAACCGCCCGCCACAGCGCCGCCACGATGCCCTTCGGCGCCCGGTACGGCAACACCTCGTGCGACCCCCACTGCGCCACCGGCACCACCGGCGCGCCACAGGCCAACGCCAACCGCGCCGTGCCGGTCTTGCCGCGCTCCGGCCACATCCCCGGATCCAGGCCGATCCGCCCCTCCGGATACACCAGGAGCACCGACCCGGCCATGGCCGCCGCCGCGGCCTCCTGCAGCACCCGCCCCACCGCCGCGCTGCCCCGGTCCACCCGGATGTGCCCGGCGTGCCGCATCATCGCGCCCACCACCGGCGCCCGGAACAGCCCGCCGGTGGCCAGGAACCGCGGCGCGACCCCACGGGCGCGGCACGCCGCGGCCAGCACCACCGGATCGAACGGGCTGATGTGGTTGGCGGCCAGGATCAGCGGACCCCGACGTGCCGCCGACGGCACGTCGCCGCTGACCTCCAGCCGGGCCACCGCGGCGACCACGATCCGCGCGACCAGTTGGGCGGCACGCCACGACCACGGCGTCCGCCAGGGGGAGGTGTCCATCAGCAGAGGATGGTCGCACGCCGCGCCGGACGGCGGGGGACAGGGTAGCCGCCCGGTCGGGGTGACCAGGGTCATCCGACCCGAGGCGGATCAGGACCCCCGCTCCCACCCCCACGACTACGACACCCGGTAGTATCTACTACGCCATGTAGTACGACCTGGGGGGTTCCTGGTGGACGCATTGGACGTCGCCCGCTGGCAATTCGGTGTCACCACCGTCTACCACTTTCTCTTCGTCCCACTCACCATCGGCCTGTCCGTCCTCGTCGCCATCCTCCAGACCCTCTGGCACCGCACCGGCCACCAGCACTACCTCAAACTCACCAAATTCTACGGAAAACTCTTCCTCATCAACTTCGCCATGGGCATCGTCACCGGCATCGTCCAGGAATTCCAGTTCGGCATGAACTGGAGCGACTACTCCCGCTTCGTCGGCGACATCTTCGGCGCGCCCCTCGCCATCGAAGCCCTCGTCGCCTTCTTCCTCGAATCCACCTTCCTCGGACTCTGGATATTCGGCTGGGACCGCCTCCCCAAACGCATCCACCTCGCCACCATCTGGGCCGCCGCCACCGGCTCCACCCTCAGCGCCTACTTCATCCTCGCCGCCAACTCCTGGATGCAGAACCCCGTCGGCTACCACATCAACCCCGACACCGGCCGCGCCGAACTCACCGACTTCCTCGCCGTCCTCACCAACAAAGTCGCCCTCGTCACCTTCCCCCACACCATCGCCGGCTGCTTCCTCGTCGCCGGCAGCATCATCGTCGCCGTCGCCCTCTGGCACCTCACCCGACACCCCCACCACCCCGACACCCCCACCTACCGCTTCGCCGCCCGCTTCGGCGCCTGGACCACCCTCGCCGCCACCACCGCCGTCCTCGTCACCGGCGACATCCAAGGCAAAATCATGACCGACGTCCAACCCATGAAAATGGCCGCCGCCGAAGGCCTCTACACCACCGAAACCCCCGCCGCCCTCAGCGTCCTCACCATCGGCAGCCTCGACGGAAGCCGCGAGCTCTACGCCCTCAAAATCCCCTACCTACTCAGCGTCCTCGGCACCGGCGACCCACACGGCACCGTCCACGGCATCGACAACCTTCAAGCCCAATACGCCGCCCAGTACGGCCCCGGCAACTACACCCCGATCATCCCGGTCACCTACTGGAGCTTCCGCATGATGATCGGCTTCGGACTCGCCACCGCGGCCATCGCCCTCTGGGTCCTCTGGGCCCACCGCAAAGGCCGTACCCCCACCGGAAAATGGCTCCTCCGCGCCGGCCTCACCATGCCCCTGCTCCCACTCGCCGCCAACAGCTTCGGCTGGATCTTCACCGAAATGGGCCGCCAACCCTGGATCGTCTTCGGCGAAATGCTCACCCGCGACGGCGTCTCCCGCGCCGTCAGCCGCACCGAAGTCCTCACCAGCTTCACCGCCTTCACCCTCGTCTACGCCACCCTCGCCGTCATCGAAGTCCGGCTCCTCATCCGCTACGCCAAAACCGGCCTACCCCCCGACGAACCCAACCCACCCGACCACACCGACGACCCCGACCGACCCCTCGCCTTCGCCTACTGACCCCGGAGCCCCACCATGGACCTCACCACCGTCTGGTTCGTCCTCATCGCCGTCCTCTTCACCGGCTACTTCATCCTCGAAGGCTTCGACTTCGGCGTCGGCGCGCTCCTACCCCTCCTCGCCCACGACGACCGCGAACGCCGAGTCATGATCAACACCATCGGACCCGTCTGGGACGGCAACGAAGTCTGGCTCATCACCGCCGCCGGCGCCATGTTCGCCGCCTTCCCCGAGTGGTACGCCACCCTCTTCTCCGGCTTCTACCTACCCCTCCTCCTCATCCTCCTCGCCCTCATCATCCGCGGCGTCGCCTTCGAATACCGCCACAAACGCCCCGACACCACCTGGAAACGCCGCTGGGACACCGCCATCACCATCGGCAGCCTCACCCCCGCCCTCCTCTGGGGCATCACCTTCGCCAACATCCTCCGCGGCGTACCCCTCAACAACCACCACGACCACACCGGCACCCTCCTCGACCTCCTCACCCCCTACGCCCTCCTCGGCGGCCTCACCACCACCACCCTCTTCCTCACCCACGGCGCCGTCTTCACCGCCCTCAAGACCACCGGCGACATCCGCCACCGCGCCCGCACCCTCGCCACCCGCCTCGCCACCCTCACCACCATCTCCACCGCAGCCTTCCTCACCTGGACCCTCACCATCCGCGGCAACACCACCGCCACCATCCTCGCCGCCACCGCCACCGCAGCCCTACTCACCGCCCTCACCGCCACCCGCGCCCGCCGCGAAGGCTGGGCCTTCACCGCCACCGCCACCGCCATCGCCCTCACCACCGCCACCCTCTTCACCGCCCTCCACCCCACCCTCCTACCCTCCACCACCGACCCCGCCGGCACCCTCACCGCCACCAACGCCGCCTCCACCTCCTACACCCTCGGCATCATGACCTGGGTCGCCGCCCTCTTCACCCCCGTCGTCCTGACCTACCAGGGCTGGACCTACTGGGTCTTCCGCCACCGCATCGGCATCACCCACATCCCCACCCACTGACACCCGTGGCGCGGAGCGAACGCCCCGCGCCACACCCCACCCACCCGAACAACCTCAACCCGCCTCGCGCAACTCCGCCAACCGCGCCTCGATCTCCGCCAACTCCGCCCGCAACTTCTCCGCCTGCTGCTCCGCCTCAGCCCGCTCCGCCGCCAGAATCTGCTCCACCGCCTCCTGCACCCCCGGCACATCCACCAACGCCACCATCCGCAACGCCTCCGCCGGCCGCACCACGTACGGCTTCGCCAACGACCGACTGCCCTGCTGCGCCGCCACCGTCCACTCACCCTCGGCGTACTGCAACGTCACCACCAGACCCGACGGCCCCTTCGCCTTCACCGCCTTCACCGGCCGCCGCGCCGGCCGCGCCTCCCCGGACCCCACCTTCGGCTCCTCCCGCCGCGCCCCCTGCCCACCCGACTCCTCGACCCGCGACACCGGACGCTCCAACACGAACTCCGGCTCCACCGGCGCCACCTCCACCACCGGCGCCACCTCCGGCTCCGGCTCCGCCTTCACCCGCCGCCCCACACCCCGCGGCGCCACCGCCACATCGGCAGGGGAGAAGGGCAACTCGTCCCGCCCGAACCGCACCACCACGAACTCGTCCGACACCGCCGGATCCGTCAACTCCACCACCTGACCCACCTGACCGGCCACCTGCCCCGCCGACGCCGTGAACACCACCCTCGGCTTCCGCCCCGCCGCCAACGCCTCCCGGATGCCCTGCACCTCGTCAGTGGACAAACCCTGGCCCTCGGCACCCATGCCAACCTCATTTCCGAACATCTGTCTGATTTCCCTGCCTTGATACCAGCCCGCCCCGACACCCCACCCGCCGGGGGACCACCCCCACCCGACCACGCCGGTAACCTCCCCGACACGACCACCGACCGGGGGAGAGGACACCGTGGCACCGGTAACCGTCATCACCGGCGGCGCACGCGGCATCGGCGCCGCCACCGCCCGCAGACTCGCCCACGCCGGCCACGACATCGCCCTGTGCTACCGACGCGACCACGCCGCCGCCACCGCGGTGCTCGCCGACATCCACGCCGCCGGACGCCACGGCATCGCCCTGCCCACCGACACCCGCGAACCCGACCAGGTCACCCACCTGTTCGACACCGCCACCCAGACTCTCGGCCCGATCACCGGCCTGGTCAACAACGCCGGCGTCACCAGCCCGATCGGCCCCTTCGTCGACCTCGCCGTCGACGACATCCGCCAGGTCGTCGACGTCAACATCGTCGGCTACCTGCTCTGCGCCCAACAGGCCGCCCGCCGGATGGCAGCCGGATCGGCAATCGTCAACGTCTCCTCGGTCGCCGCCACCCTCGGCAGCCCGGGGGAGTACATCCACTACGCCGCCAGCAAGGCCGCCACCGACACCCTCACCATCGGCCTGGCCAAGGAGCTCGCCCCGCGCGGCATCCGGGTCAACGCGGTCGCGCCCGGCATCATCCGCACCGACATCCACGCCCAGTCCGGGATGCCGGACCGACCCGACCGCTCCGCCGACCGCATCCCGCTCGGCCGTCCCGGTGAACCCGACGAGGTGGCCGCCGCCGTCGCCTGGCTGCTGGGACCGGACGCGTCGTACACCACCGGGACGGTGCTGCGCGTCGGCGGCGGCCTCTGACCTTCGGGCGGAGGAGGCTCGCCATCCTCAACTTGACATAATGTACATTATCGAATTTTGGCTGGGTCGAGCGGTTCACGGAAACAGGAGTGTCTCCCGAAGGCGGATCACCCCGTCTCGCTGATCTGGAGTCGATCATGCGGTCCGGTCGGGATCGGTCGGGATTTTCGCACCAGCCGGAGTCCGGTCTACTGCGCGAAGACGCCTCGCGCCGCGGCGAGGCGTCTTCGCGCGGCGCGAGCAACCGCGAGGCATCCGTGGTCCGACGTGAGGCCGGGTGGTACCGAGTGGCGCCGGCCGGATGGCCGATCAGCCCGACACCGGCCCGACGGCTCTCACTCCGGGTCGGGCCACCGTCTCCACCCCCGGTGGTCGGGTCCCTCTCCGGTACGGCGACGCAGGCCGTCATGCGCGCAGAGCGCCCGGCGTGTCCCCGTCATGGGGCGGAGGAGACGTGGGCGGCCGGATTGCCGCTCTCCCCCGCCCTGGCCACCGGACCCGAAAATCATGCATAATTACCCTTATGCATGACAAAGTGGACAGTGTGTTTCTGGTGCTCGTCGAGGAGTTCCTCGTCGCCCGGGCCACCCGCAAGCCGTCCCCGCACACGCTCGACGCGTACCGGCGGGACCTGGTGGGGGTGGCGCGCCTGGCGGCGGAACGGGCGGCCACTCCCCTCCCCCTGGACGCCCTGACGATCACCGACCTCTCCCCCCGGCTGCTGCGGGCCGCGTTCGCGGCGTACGCCGCTCCCCGCGCGGCGGCGTCGGTGCACCGGGCCTGGTCCACCTGGAACAACTTCTTCACGTACCTGGTGGCGGAGGGGGTGGTCGCCGGGAATCCGATGCCGGCGGTGGACCGGCCCCGCGCCCCACTCCCCCAGCCCAAGCCGCTACGCGGGGAGGACACCCCGGAGCGGCTGCTCGCCGCCGTGGCGCAGGGCGCCGGTCGGCAGCACGACCCGTGGCCGGAGCGGGACGTGGCCGTCCTGGCGCTGGCGTTGTGCACGGGGCTGCGACTGTCGGAGCTGCTGGCGTTACGGGTGGCGAGTGTGGCCGGTCGGCCCGGTGAGCGGCGGGTGGACGTGGCGGGCAAGGGTGGCCGGCCGCGGGTGGTGCCGGTGGAGCCGGAGTTGGACGAGGTGCTGGTGGCCTACCTGGAGAGCCGGGCGCGGCGGTTCGGTAGGCGTTCGGTACGGCCGGACTCGGCGTTGCTGGTGGACCGTCGGGGTGAGCCGTTGCGCCGTGGCGGGCTGCAGTATCTGGTGGATTCGTGTTACCGGCGGGCAGGGGTCACCGATCGGGTGCCGGTGGGCGCGCGGTTGCACGCGTTGCGGCACACGTTCGCGACGCGGTTGGCCGAGGACGGGGCGAGCGCGGCGGAGATCATGCGGTTGCTGGGGCATGCGTCGTTGTCGTCGTCGCAGTCGTACATCGAGGTGACGGCGGGTCAGCAGCGGGCGGCGGTGCGGTCGAACCGTACGCATCGGGTGTTGGCGGGGTTGGTGGGGTGAGGTCAGGCGGGTTGGTGGTGGTGGCGTGGGGTGTGGTGGTGAGGTGTTCGAGCATGAGGGCGAGCAGGGCGGCGCGTTCGGGCATGCGGGTGAGGTCGATCCATTCGCCGCGGGCGTGGGGTAGGCCACCGACTGCGCCGAGGCCGTCGAGGGTGGGTACGCCGAGGCCGCCGGTGAAGTTGGCGTCGGAGGCGCCGGCGACGTGGGCGCCGTGGATGGGGGGTAGGCCGAGTTGGGTGGCGGCGTCCTGGGCGAGGCGCAGGAGTGGGCGGGAGAGGGTGTCGGTGAGGGGGTTGCGGTTGATGCCGCCGGTGACGGTGAGGGTGGCGCCGGGTAGGTGGGGGCGGAGGTTGTGCAGGAGGGTGTCGACGCGGTGGAGTTCGTGGGGGGTCCAGGCGCGTACGTCGACGGTGAGGGTGGCGGTTTCGGGGACGACGTTGGACATGGTTCCGGCGGTGAGGGCGGTGGGGGTGACGGTGGTGTCGGGGGTGTTGTGGTCGCGGATGGTGAGGATCTGGTGGGCGAGTTCGACGGCGGCGTTGATGCCTCGGTGGGGTTCGACGCCGGCGTGGGCGGCGCGGCCGTGGATGTGGATCTGGTAGGCGGATCCGCCTTTTCGGGCGATTTTGAGGTCGCCGGTTTCGGTGCTGGGTTCGAGGACGAGGACGGCGGCGGATCGGCTGGCTTGTTCTTCGATGAGGGCGCGGGAGGTGGGTGAGCCGCTTTCTTCGTCGCTGGTGAGCAGGACGCCGATGTGGGTGGGGTCGGTGGTCAGTTCGAGTGCGGTGAGCATCTGGACGATGCCGGCTTTCATGTCGCAGATGCCGGGGCCGGTGGCGGTGTGGCCGTTGGTGGTGAAGGGCCAGTCGTGG
The DNA here is from genome assembly GCF_027497255.1 of Micromonospora sp. WMMD882. Lineage (NCBI taxonomy): Bacteria > Bacillati > Actinomycetota > Actinomycetes > Micromonosporales > Micromonosporaceae > Micromonospora > Micromonospora sp. WMMD882. The sequence continues at coordinate 1,421,032 of NZ_CP114903.1, read as the reverse complement.
ATGGTGCCGGCGGGCCAGACGGTGTCGTAGTGGCCGAGGAGGAGGACGCGTTGGTCTTCGGCGGCCCAGAGGAGGTGGGGTGGTCCGTCGCGGTGGATGTGTCGGGGGGGTCGGCGCAGGGCGGCGGTTCCCCAGGTGTGGAGGAGGTCGGCGCAGGTGGTGAGGGCGGTGGTGTGGCCGGGTGGGGTTTCGTGTTCGACGAGTTGTCGGAGTCGGGTGGTGAGCAGGTCGGTGTGGGCGTGGGCGCGGTGTCGTAGGTGCGTGGTGTCGGCCATGGGGCGATGGTGTCAGTGGGTGGGGTGCGGGGTCTGTCGCGATCGTGCGGGATGTGTGGGTGTGGTGGGGTCTCAGGGGTGGGTGGCGGTGAGGTGGTTGGCGAGGTAGGTGGTGACGTCGGTGAGGTTGCCGTGTTGACGGGCGGCGTGTCGTTGGCGGGTGGCGCCGGTGCCGGTGGTGGTGAGGTGCTTGATGGTGGTGGTGACGAGGTGGTGGTCGTCGTGGGCGTGGAGGGTGGGGGTGAGGTGGTCGATGAGGTCGGTGAGGATGTGGTGGGCGGGGCGTAGTTGGTGGGTGTGGGGGTCGAGTAGGTGGCCGTCGAGTCCGTCTCGGGCGGCGCGCCAGTAGGCGGCGCGGAGGGTTTCGGTGGGGGTGTCGGGGCCGTGGTCGCCGTGGTGGATGGCGTGGGTGGCGTGGGTGGTGAGGGCGCGGACGATGGCGGCGAGGGTGGCGGTTTCGGTGGCGGTGATGGGGACGTCGGCGGCGCGGATTTCGAGGGTGGGGTGGGTGGGTGAGGGGCGGATGTCCCAGAAGAGGGTGGCGGGGTCGACGAGGGCGCCGGCGGTGGTGAGGGTGTGGATGGTGTGGTGGTAGTGGGTGAGGGAGGTGAAGTGGGGTGGGGGGCCGGCGTTGGGCCAGCGGGTCCAGGTCATGGTGCGCCAGCTTGCGTAGCCGGTGTCGCGGCCTTCCCAGTGGGGTGAGTTGGCGGTGAGGGCGATGAGGAGGGGTAGGTGGGGGCGGAGGTGGTTGCTGACGTAGAGGGCGTGTTCGGTGTCGGGTATTTCGACGTGGATGTGGGCGGCGCAGATGGCGAGTTCGTCGTGGAGGGCGCGGTAGGTGGCGGTGCCGTGGTCTTGGCGGGGGCCGGGGGTGATGGGTGGGGGTACGGCGCCGGGTTGGATGGGGGTGCCGGTGGGGATGACGTGGAGTCCGTTGGTGGTGGCGGCGTGGGCGATGGTGGTGCGGGCGTCGAGGAGTTCGTGGAGGAGTTGGGTGGTGGAGGTGGTGGGGTTGGTGCGGGTTTCGATGTGGAGGGTGGTGATTTCGCCGGAGACGCGGGTGCCGAGGTGGGGGGTGGCGTGGTTGATGATGGTGGTGGCGTGGGGGGTGGTGGTTCCGGTGGTGGGGTCGATGACGAGGAATTCTTCTTCGACGCCGATGCGGGGGGCGGTGGTGGGTGGGGGCACCGGGTGTTTCTCCTGTGTGGGGGTGTGGGGGTGTGGTGGTTGTCGGGTGTGGAGGGTGTGGTGGGGGTTGGGCTTTTTGGCGTTAGGGGTGGGGGTGGTGGTGGGGGGAGGCTGGTGGGGTCGCGGCGGGTTGGCTGTCGTGGTCTTGGGTGAAGGGAGTGTGTGGTGGGTCGGTTGGTGGGTTCTGGGGGTGGTCGGTTGTCGGCGGCGGAGATGGTGGGGGTGGCGCGGGGTTTCGCGGATCGGGTGGTGGTGCGGCGTTCGGTGCGTCATTTTTCGGCGGATCCGGTGCCGTTGGGGGTGGTGGAGGAGGCGGTGCGGGCGGCGGCGTCGGCGCCGTCGGGGGCGAATGTGCAGCCGTGGCGGTTCGTGGTGGTGACGGATGTGGAGCGGAAGCGGCGGTTGCGGGAGGCGGCGGAGGCGGAGGAGCGGGAGTTTTACGGGCGTCGGGCGTCGTCGGGGTGGTTGGAGGCGTTGGCGCCGTTGGGGACGGATTGGCGTAAGCCGTTTCTGGAGGTGGCGCCGGTGGTGATCGTGGTGTTCGAGGTGCATCAGGGGCCGCGGTCGCCGAAGCCGTATTACGTGAAGGAGTCGGTGGGGATGGCGGTGGGGGTGTTGGTGACGGCGTTGCATCTGGCGGGGTTGGTGACGTTGACGCATACGCCGAGTCCGATGCGGTTTTTGAATGAGGTGTGTGGGCGTCCGCCGGAGGAGCGTCCGTTCGTGGTGATGCCGGTGGGGTTTCCGGCGGAGGATGCGTGGGTGCCGGATGTGGGGCGGAAGCCGTTGGAGGAGGTGTTGGTGTGGCGGTGATCAGGTGAGGTGTGTGGTGAGCCAGGTGTGGAGGGGGGTGATGTGGCGGTCGGGGCGGCGCCATTCGGCGAGGAGGTCTTCGAGGAGGTGGAGTTCGTCGGTGAGGTTGGGGCCGTGGTAGCGGCGGATGACGGGGTGGATGAAGGCGCTTTCGGCGGCGCGGTCGGGTTGGGGGTGGCGGCGGATGTGGAAGACGTCGGGGTGGGGGTCGCGGCCCCAGCGGAGGCTGATCGTGTAGTAGTAGGGGTGGTGTTGGAAGCGTTGGCGGATGTGGTTTTCGGGTAGGTCCTGGTAGTGGCGGGCGGGTTTGTCGGGGTCGATGACGATGGCGTCGGAGAGGTATTCGAACTGGGTCCAGAGGGCGGAGCTCCAGTTGACGCGGTCGAGGATGAGGGTGGTGAGGGTGTCGGGGTCGGGTTGGTGGTGGGTGTGGGGTAGGGGTTGGTTGTCGTAGCGTTCGCGGAGCAGGTGGGTGAGGGTGCGGAGGTTGTAGCGGAACCCGTCGATGAAGGCGGAGGAGGCGCGTTTGAAGTCGTGGTCCTGGGCGATGGTGCCGGCGAAGTAGAGGCCGTCGATGTTGGTGGATTGCCAGTCGGGTGTGGTGGCGGGCATGCGGCGGTTGGGGGCGAGGTGGGGTCGGGTGTGGGGGGTGAAGGGGGTGGTGTCCATGGTGAAGCCGGTGCAGCGGAGGACGGTGTCGTATTCCATGACGGCGGTTTCGTTGTCGGCGTGGGTGTAGGTGAGGTGGACCTGGTAGCGGTTGTCGAGGGGGCGGATGTCGTCGATGACGCAGTCGAGGACGGAGTGGAGGGTTTTGAACTGGTAGCTGTCGAGGACGGCGCCGTGGTGGCCGCGGACGTCGCCTGGGTGTTTGGTGTTCCAGGCGAGGCGGAGGGGGCGGGGGCTGGCGAGGTGGATCATGGCGGCGTGGCCGAGGAGGGCGGAGGCGGTTTCGAAGGCGGAGTTGCCTTTGCCGAGGATGAGGACGCGGTGGTTGGTGTAGTGGGTGGGGTCGGTGGACATGGTTTCGTAGCCGGTGGCGTGTTCGATGCCGGGGATGTCGGGGATGTGGGGGTGGCCCCAGCCGGTGGCGACGATGAGGCATTGGGCGTGGATGGTGTGGTGGTCGGTGTGGACGGTGAAGCCGTGGGGGGTGCGGTCGATGTGGTGGGCGGGGGTGTCGAACTGGATGTTGAGTTTGTGGTGGTGGTGGAAGTCGGTGAGGTAGCGGACCATGTCGTCGGCGTGGGGGAAGTAGTCGTGGCTGTAGTGGGGGAAGGGCAGGTCGGCGGGTTCGTGGAGGAGTGAGTTCCAGTCCCAGCGGAGTTTGATTTCGGGGTCGTCGCTGGTGGTGTGGGTTTTGTTGAGGGAGATGAGGCGGCGGTGGCGGGGGAAGTGGCGGAAGAATTCGGCGGGGGCGGGGGCGCGTTCGATGGTGAGGTAGTCGCTGCCGGTCTGCTGGAGGTAGTAGCTGAGTTGGAGGCCGGAGGGTCCGGCGCCGATGATGAGGTAGCGGTGTCGTCGGGTGGGGTGGGGGTGGTCGGGCACCGGTCCTCCTGTGGGGTGGCTGGTGGTCCGACGATCTCCAATGGAGTGTGGTGTGTCAATGGTGGGGTTCAGCCGAGGTCGACGACGAGGGGGCGGTGGTCGGAGATGGTGGACAGTGGGGTGGTGACGGCGGTGACGGGTGGGAGGCGGTGGGCGTCGTGGGGGTCGGCGAGGATGTGGTCGAGTTGGATGCGGGGTTGGGCTGCGGGGTAGGTGGGGCGTCGGCCGAGGGGTTGCCAGCCGGTGAGGAGTCGGGTGGGGGTGGTGGGCAGGTTGAGGTCGCCGAGGAGGATGCGGGGGGCGGGCAGGGTGCGTAGGGCGCGGATGGCTTGGCGTAGTTGGCGGGCGTTCCAGCCGGGGACGAAGGACAGGTGGGTGGCGGCGGCGGTGAGGGGTCCGTGGGGGGTGTCGAGGACGGCGGCGAGTAGGACGCGGGGTTCGTCGCGGAGCAGGACGAGTCCGCCGCCGGGGCCGGGGATGAGGACCGGGGAGCGTAGTGGGGCGGGGCGTAGGCGGGTGACCTGCCAGGTGCGGGCGGGGTATCGGCTGACGAGGCCGACGCCGTAGCAGGGTTCGCCGTGGCCGTCGTCGTCGTGGGTGAGGGGGCGGAACTGGTGGCCGGGGGTGCCGACGACGGCGGCGGCGAAGCGGTGTTCGGGGGCGTGCAGGGCGCGGGCGGCGATGGCGGTGAGGTCGTGGTGGCCGCTGCGGGACTGGTCGCGGTCGACTTCCTGTAGGGCGAGGACGTCGGCGTCGAGGGCGGTGACGGCGGCGGTGAGCCGGTCGGGGTCGACGAGGCCGTCGGCGAGGGAGCGGCCGTGCAGGAGGTTGAAGGTGGCCAGGCGCATTTCTGCACCATACGTGGGCGTGGGAGGGTTACCTGATGATCAAGGTGTGGTGCTGTCTGGTGGTGGTGTTCGTGGTGGTGGCGTGGGTGGGGTGGGGGTTGCGGCGGCGGCGGTGAGGCTGGCCACAGGGGGCGGGTCAGGGGTGGGGTGGGTGGGCAGAATGCGGCCCGTGGATGCGGGTTCTGTGGTGACGTTGTTGACGGTGGCCGTGCTGGCGGGCTGGGTGGACGCGGTGGTGGGTGGGGGTGGTCTGGTGTTGTTGCCGGCGTTGCTGGTGGCGGCGCCGGGGTTGCCGGTGGCGACGGCGTTGGGGACGAACAAGTTGGCGGCGATCGCGGGGACGTCGACGGCGGCGGTGACGTATGCGCGGCGTACGGGGGTGGATTGGGCGGTGGCGGGTCCGTCGGCGGTGCTGGCGGTGGTGGTGGCCGGGGTGGGGGCGGCGTTGGCGGGTTTGGTGCCGGGGCAGGCGTACCGGCCGGTGGTGTTGGTGGTGTTGGTGGGGGTGGCGGTGTTCGTGGTGGCGCGGCCGAGGTTGGGGGTGGTGGCGGCACCGGGTCGGCGGACCCGGGCGCGGGTGGTGGTGGCGGTGGTGGTGGCGGGTGGGGTGATCGCGTTGTACGACGGGTTGGTGGGTCCGGGTACGGGGACGTTTCTGGTGGTGGCGTTCACGGTGTTGGTGGGGGCGGATTTCGTGCGGGGTTCGGCGATGGCGAAGGTGGTGAACGCGGGGACGAATCTGGGGGCGTTGGTGGTGTTCGGGGTGAGTGGGCACGTGTGGTGGTGGTTGGGGTTGGCGATGGCGGTGTGCAACGTGGTGGGGGCGGTGGTGGGGGCGCGGATGGCGGTGCGGCGGGGCGCGGGTTTCGTGCGGGTGGTGTTGTTGGTGGTGGTGTGCGCGTTGGTGGCGCGGTTGGGTTACGACCAGTGGGTGGTGGGGTGAGTGGTGGGGGTGCGGGCGGAGCATGACCGGGGGGTGTTGGCGGGTTTGTTGGGGCGGGATCCGGTGTTGCACGCGTACCAGTTGGGTGATCTTGATGATGTGTGGTGGCCGTTCACGACGTGGTGGCGGGGTGGGGACGAGGTGGTGTTGATGTTCCACGGGGTGGTTCCGGCGACGGTGGTGGCGTTGGCGCGGCCGGAGCGGGTGGGCGCGTTGGCGGAGGTGTTGGTGGGGGCGGCGCCGGTGTTGCCGGCGCGGGTGCACGCGCACCTGTCCCCCGGTGTGGCGGCGGCGGTGGGTGGGGTGGTGCGGGTGGGGCCGGTGGTGGCGCACCGGAGGTTGGCGTTGACGGATCCGGGCCGGTTGGCGGGGGTGCGGCCGGAGGGGGTGGCGTTGACGGTGGCGGATCTGCCGGAGTTGGTGGCGTTGTACGCGGTGGCGTATCCGGGTAACTGGTTCGATCCGGGGATGTTGGCGGCGGGGCCGTACGTGGGGTTGCGGCGCGGTGGGGAGCTGGTGGCGGTGGCGGGGGTGCACGTGTGGTCGCCGGGGTACGGGGTGGCGGCGGTGGGGAACGTGGCGACGCATCCGCGGTGGCGGGGGCGGGGGTTGGCGGCGGCGGTGCTGGCGCGGCTGTGTGGGCGGTTACGGGCGAGTGTGGGTCATGTGGTGTTGAACGTGCGGGCGGACAACGCGGTGGCGTTGCGGTTGTACGGGCGGTTGGGGTTCACGGTGGTGGCCGGGTACGAGGAGACGACGTTGTCGGCGTGGGGTGGGTCAGCGGCGGGGTGAGTCGTAGCGGCCGGCGCGGATGTCGCGCAGGGCGCGGCGGCGGGTGTCGCCGCGGAGGGTGTCGACGTAGAGGGTGCCGGCGAGGTGGTCGGTTTCGTGTTGCAGGGCGCGGGCGAGGAATCCGGTGCCGGTGACGGTGCGGGGTTGGCCGTGCTGGTCGAAGCCGTGGGCGGTGGCGTGGCGGGCGCGGGGGGTCGGGAAGTACAGGCCGGGGATGGACAGGCAGCCCTCGTCGTCGTGGTCGAGCTCGGTGGACAGTTCGAGGGTGGGGTTGATCAGGTGGCCGCGGTGGCCGTCGGCGTCGTAGACGAACACCTGGGCGTCGACGCCGATCTGGGGGGCGGCGACGCCGGCGCGGCCGGGGGCGCCGAGGAGGGTGTCCATCAGGTCGGTGACCAGGGCGCGTAGGGCGTCGTCGAAGTGGGTGACCGGTTGGCAGGGGGTGCGCAGGACGGGGTCGCCGATGATCCGGATGGGGCGCATGGTCATGGCGGCAGGTTAGTCGTCGGTGGCGTTGGGTGGCGGGGTGGGTCGGCGGGCGGCGACGAGGGTGGTGACGCCGTCGAGGATACGGTCGAGGCCGAAGGTGAAGGCGCGGGTGGGGTCGGTGGCGGCGCCGTATTCCTGGCCGGCGGCGGCGCCGACGCGGGCGGCGGTGGGCCAGCGTCGGGCGTCGAGGACTTTTTCCAGGTAGGGGGCGTGGGCGTGCCACCACTGGTCGTCGGTCATGCCGGTGTGGCGGGCGGCCTGGGCGGCTTCGACGGCGCCGCGGACGGCGCCGTGGACGTAGCCGTGGACGAGGGTGACGACGGCGTCCATTTCGAGGTCGGTGAGGCCGAGGCCGTCGACGGCGCGTAGGTCGTGTTCGTAGCGGGCGATGACGTGGGGGCCCAGGGGTGGGCGGGTGGTGGCGACCTGCAGCAGCCAGGGGTGGCGTAGGTAGCGGGCCCAGGCGTTGCGGGCGATGGCGGCCAGTCGGGCGCGCCAGTCGGCGTCGGGTGGGGTGGGTTCGGGGTCGGGTTCGCCGTGGACGGTGTCGAGCATGACGTCGAGGAGTTCGCCTTTGCCGGGGATGTGGGTGTAGAGGCTCATGGTGCCGACGCCGAGGTGTTCGGCGACGCGGCGCATGGACAGGGCCGGCAGGCCGTCGGTGTCGGCGAGGGTGATGGCGGCGTGGACGATGCGGTCGACGGTGAGGTCGGTGCGGCCTTTGCGGTGGGGGCGTTCGCGGGTGCGCCAGAGCAGGGCGAGGCTGCGGGCGGGGTCGCCGGTGCCGCTGTACTCGGTGGTCATCGTGGTTCACCCTAGCGGCCGGTTCGTACGGCGTACGCCGGTCGGGTGGGTGGGGAAAGGGGGTGGCCGGGGTGGCCGGTGGTGGGTGATGGTGGTGGGTCGTGTTCGTGGTGGACCGGGTGAGGGGGTCGTGGTGTATCCACAGATGCGGGCGCATGCCGGGGGGATGCTCGACGTCGGTGACGGTCAGCGGGTGTTCTGGCAGGTGGGTGGGAATCCGGACGGTAAGCCGGCGGTGGTGGTGCATGGTGGTCCGGGGTCGGGGTGTTCGCCGGGGTGGGCGCGGTTCTTCGATCCGGCCCGGTACCGGATCGTGTTCCTGGATCAGCGGGGGTGTGGGCGGTCCACGCCGGGCGCCGGGGATCCGGGGGTGGATCTGTCGACGAACACGACGGGTCGTCTGGTGGCGGATCTGGAGCGGCTGCGGGAGCACCTGGGGGTGCGGCGGTGGTTGGTGTTGGGGGCGTCGTGGGGCAGCACGTTGGCGTTGGCGTACGCGCAGCGGCATCCGGATCGGGTGTCGGAGCTGGTGTTGTTCAGTGTGACGTTGGGTGAGCGGCGGGACGTGGAGTGGATCCTGCGGGACATGGGGCGGGTGTTTCCGGAGCAGTGGGCGCGGTTTCGGGCGGGGGCGCCGGTGGCGGACCGGGACGGTTGTCTGGCCGACGCGTACGCGCGGTTGCTGGTGGATCCGGATCCGGTGGTGCGGGAGCGGGCGGCCCGGCGGTGGTGCGCGTGGGAGGACACGCATGTGGCGACGGTGCCGGGACGGGGGCCGGATCCTCGGTTCGCTGACGCGGGGTTCCGGATGGTGTTCGCGCGGTTGGTGACGCACTACTGGCGGCACGGGTGTTTTCTCGACGAGGGGCAGTTGTTGCGGGGGGCGTCGCGGTTGGCGGGGATTGCGGGGGTGCTGGTGCACGGCCGGTGGGACGTGTCCACTCCGTTGGAGGGGGCGTGGCGGTTGGCGCGGGCGTGGCCGGAGGCGCGGTTGGTGGTGGTGGAGGCGGCCGGGCACGGCTCGGGTGGGCCGGGGATGGCCGAGGCGGTGGTAGCCGCGGTGGACGGGTTCGCCGGGGGGTGAAGGGGGTGGTGGTCAGTGGCCGGTGAGGGCGGCGCGTAGCGGGGCGGCTTTGGCGGCGGCTTCGGCGACCTCGGCGGTGGGGTCGCTGTCCCAGGTGATGCCGCCGCCGGCCCACAGGTGCAGCCGGTGGGGGTCGGCGGCGGCGGTGCGGATGGTCAGGCCGAGGTCGAGGTGGCCGGCGCCGATCCAGCCGAGGGCGCCCATGCTGGCGCCCCGGCCGACGGGTTCGGCGGCGGCGATGTGGCGTAGGGCGGCGATTTTGGGGGCGCCGGTGACGGAGCCGCCGGGGCAGACGGCGCGTAGCAGGTCGGCCAGGCCGAGGCCGTCGGCGACGGCGGCGGAGATGCTGGATTCGGCCTGCCACAGGTCGCACCAGCGGCGGACGGTGAACAGCTCGTCGACGTGGACGGTGCCGGTGCGGGCGATGCGGCCGAGGTCGTGGCGTTCCAGGTCGACGATCATGATGTGTTCGGCGCGTTCCTTCGCGGAGGCGAGCAGGTCGCGGTGGCCCTGGCCGGTGGCGGGGCGGGTGCCTTTGATGGGGCGGGTGACGGCGCGGCCGGCGTGGACGGCGACGAGGGTTTCCGGGGAGGCGCAGCCGATGGCCCAGCCGTCGCCGTGCAGGGTGCCGCCGTAGCGGGCGCCGGGCAGCGCGCCGAGGCGGGTGAGGGCGGGCAGGGGGTCGCCGGTGTGTGGTGCGGTGGCGTGTCCGACGAGGTTGACCTGGTAGACGTCGCCGCGGCCGATGGCGGCGCGGACGGTGTCGACGGCGGCGGCGTGCGCGGTGGGGGTCCAGCTGGGCTGCCAGGGGCCGAGCCGCCACGGGCGGGGCGGCGGGTCGGCCGGTGGGATGGGGGGTCGGCCGTGGTGGTAGACGATCACGACGAGGTCGGGCAGCGTGGGTACGGGTGTGGGTGGGCCGGGTGGGGCGCCGGTCAGGTGGGCGCCGGCGGCGGCGGAGAGATACAGGGACGCGCCGCAGACGCCGGTGGGGTGGTGGTGGGCGGGGCGGGCGAGGTCGGTGACGGGCAGGCCGTGGGCGGTGAGGAAGTCCTGGGCGAGGCGGGCGGGGTCGCCGCCGTCGGTGGTGTGCCACTGGAGTCGGGCCCGCTCGACGAGGTGGGGTCGGCAGTGGGTGGGGGCGGCGGGGGCGTCGATCAGCCGCTGTGGGAGCGTTTCCACGCCGACCGGCTCATGCTGCCTCATCCGTTCAGCGGATTTCGTGGGAACGGTGTCGGTTGCTTGTCGATACCGCGCCCGTCGGCTTGGTACTGTGCGTCACTGGTCATGTGAACCATGACACAGTTCCCCCACAGCCCGGAGAACCCGATGTGCCAGCACCAACCCACCTGTCCCTCCGCTGAGGCGACCGACCGGGAAGCCGCCCGTGTCCTCGCCTGTTTCCCCGAGCAGGGCTGGAGCCTGCTCTGCAACGGGGTGATCGTGTTCGAGGACACCGGCGAGCTGCTTCCCGACGGCCGCACCATCGCCCCGCACCGTGGGCCGGCCCGGCACGTCCTCGTCGCCTGACCTGCCCCTGGTCGACCCGCCGGCGTCGTCGCCGGTGCACAGGCTAGCCGCCCGCCCCGACCTGTCCGCGCCGGGGCGGGGTGAGGTCGGCGCCGCTCACCCGGCGAACGCCTCCGGTGGCGGGCACGCGCACACCAGGTTCCGGTCGCCGTACGCGCCGTCGACGCGACGCACCGGCGGCCAGTACTTGCCGGCGCGGTCCACGCCGTCGGGGTAGCCGCCCACCGACCGCGGGTACGGGTGCGGCCACTCGTCGGCCGACACCATCGCCGCGGTGTGCGGGGCGTTGCGCAGCGGGTTGTCCCCCGCCGGCCACTGCCCCGAGGCGACCTTGTCGATCTCGGCGCGGATGGCGATCATCGCCGCGCAGAAGCGGTCCAGCTCGGCGAGGTCCTCGCTCTCGGTGGGCTCCACCATCAGGGTGCCGGCCACCGGGAACGACATCGTCGGGGCGTGGAAGCCGTAGTCGACGAGTCGTTTCGCCACGTCGTCGACGCTGACCCCGGTCGCCTTCGTCAGGGGCCGCAGGTCCAGGACGCACTCGTGCGCCACCAGGCCCTTGTTGCCGGCGTACAGCACCGGGTAGTGGGCGCGCAGCCGGGCCGCCACGTAGTTCGCCGCGAGCACCGCCGTGCCGGTGGCCCGGGTCAGGCCGTCGGCGCCCATCATCCGCAGGTACGCCCACGGGATCGGCAGGATCCCGGCCGACCCGTACCGGGCCGCCGACACCGCCGGCCGGTCGCGGTCCGGGCCGGCCAGGGAGTCCCCCGGCAGGAACGGCGCCAGGTGCGCCCGCACCGCCACCGGCCCCACCCCGGGGCCGCCCCCGCCGTGCGGGATGCAGAACGTCTTGTGCAGGTTCAGGTGCGACACGTCCGCCCCGAACCGGCCCGGTTTGGCGTAGCCGACCAGGGCGTTGAGGTTAGCGCCGTCGACGTACACCTGGCCGCCGGCGTCGTGGACCCTCGCGCACAACCCGGCGATGCCGCTCTCGTACACGCCGTGCGTCGACGGGTACGTCACCATGATCGCCGCCAGGTCCGCCCGGTGCTGGTCGATCTTGGCGTCCAGGTCGGCCAGGTCGACGTCACCGTCGGCGTCGCAGCCGACCACCACCACCCGCATGCCCGCCATCACCGCGGACGCGGCGTTGGTGCCGTGCGCCGACGACGGGATCAGACACACGTCACGGTGACCCTGCCCGCGGCTGCGGTGGTACGAGCGGATCGCCAGCAGACCGGCCAGCTCCCCCTGTGAGCCGGCGTTGGGTTGTACGCTCACCGCGTCGTAGCCGGTCACCTCGGCCAGCCAACGCTCCAGTTGGGCGATCAGCTCCCGGTAGCCGGCGGTCTGCTCCGCCGGCGCGAACGGGTGCAGGTGCGCGAACTCCGGCCAGGACACCGGCTCCATCTCGGTGGTGGCGTTCAGCTTCATCGTGCACGACCCGAGCGGAATCATGCCCCGGTCCAGCGCGTAGTCGGCGTCGGCCAGCCGCCGCAGGTACCGCAGCATCGCCGTCTCCGAGCGGTGCCGGTGGAACACCGGATGGGTCAGGAAGTCGCTGTCGCGGACCAGGCCGGCCGGCAGCGCGTCCGGCGGCTGCTGCCCGGCCGGCGGCGCGTCGACCCCGAACGCCGCCCACACCGCCCCCAGGTGCGCCTCGGTGGTCGTCTCGTCGCAGGACACCCCGACCCGGTCGGCGTCGACCAGCCGCAGGTTCACCCCCCGCTCCCCCGCCGCCGCGACCACCGCGGCGGCCCGGCCCGGCGCCCACGCGGTCACCGTGTCGAAGAACGCCACGTGCGCCACGTCGACCCCGCCGGCCCGCAACCCGGCCGCCAGCCGCGCCGCCATGGCGTGCGTGCGGCGGGCGATCTCCCGCAGCCCGTCCGGGCCGTGGTAGACGGCGTACATGCCGGCCATCACCGCCAGCAGCACCTGCGCGGTGCAGATGTTGCTGGTCGCCTTCTCCCGGCGGATGTGCTGCTCACGGGTCTGCAGGGCCAACCGGTACGCCGGGTCGCCGGCGGCGTCCCGGGACACCCCGACCAGCCGGCCCGGCAGCATCCGCTCCAGGCCCGCCCGCACCGCCAGGTAGCCGGCGTGCGGGCCGCCGAACCCCATCGGCACCCCGAACCGCTGGGTGGTGCCGGCGGCCACGTCCGCGCCGATCTCACCCGGCGGACGCAGCAGCGTCAACGCCAGCAGGTCCGCCGCGACGGTCACCAGGGCGCCCACCGCGTGTGCCGCCTCGACCAGCCGGGCATGGTCGCGTACCGCCCCACCCGCGCCCGGGTACTGCAGGTGCAGACCGAAGAACTGCTCCGGCAGATCGTCGACGTCGACGTCGAGGACCCGCACGTCGATGCCGAGCGGCTCGGCCCGACCGACGATCACCGCCAGGGTCTGCGGCAGGGTGTCCGCGTCGACGACGTACACGTTGCTCGTCGCCCTGGCGGCCCGCCGGGCCAGGGTCATCGCCTCCGCCGCGGCGGTGGCCTCGTCGAGCATCGACGCGTTGGCGGTGGCCAGACCGGTCAGGTCGGTGACCATCGTCTGGAAGTTCAGCAGCGCCTCCAGCCGGCCCTGGCTGATCTCCGGCTGGTACGGGGTGTACGCGGTGTACCAGGCCGGGTTCTCCAGCACGTTGCGGCGGATCACCGCCGGGGTGTGCGTGCCGTGGTAGCCCAGACCGATCATCGACACGGCCACGGTGTTGCGGGCGGCCAGGGCCCGCAGCTCGGCGACCGCCTCCTGCTCGGTGGCCGCCGCCGGCAGGTCCAGGCCGCCGTGCCAGCGGATCACCTCGGGGATCGCCGCGTCCATCAGCTCCTCGACGGAGCCGTAGCCCACCGCCTCCAGCATCCGGCGCTCGCTGTCCGGATCGGGGCCGATGTGGCGGGCGGCGAACGGTGCTGCGGTCATGGGTTGCGCTCCCGGGAGGTGAGGTCGACGGGTCGGCCTCCCCCTCTGTCACGCCCGGGCACGGCGCTCCACAGTGCCTGCCCCACGCGGTCCTTCTGCCTGAGAGGTTCCGGGGAGGGGTTGCCCCTTCGGCGCCACCCGTGACATCCGGGTGGTCTCTCCCGCGTGGGTGGGTACCGGCATGGTCAACGCTACCAGCGCCGGTGTTTCCGCCGCGTGTCGAGCCCCACGCCACGCCCCCTACGGGGCGGTCAGGGCGCCCGCGGCGGTGACCCGGTCGGCCAGGGCCGGCAGCAGCCGGCCCAGCGGCGCGTCCACGGTGAACGTCGCGTACCCGTCGCCCCGGGTGACCCCCTGGTTGACGATCACCACCGGGATGCCGCGTCTGGCCGCGTACGTGACGAACCGGCGACCCGACATCACCGTCAACGACGACCCCAGCACCAGCAGCAGCCGCGCCGAGCCCACCAGGTCGAAACACCGGGCCACCCGGGTCGCCGGAACAGACTCGCCGAAGAACACCACGTCCGGTTTCAGCATGCCCGTGCCGCAGGACGCGCAGTCCACCGGCCGGAACCGGGCCACCTCGTCGTCGGTGAGATCCACGTCACCGTCCGGGTTGACGGCGGTGACCGTCGCGTCGAACCCCGGGTTGGCCCGCCGCAACCGCCCGTCCAGCTCCTCCCGGCCGCCGCGCGCGCCACACCCCAGACACACCACCTCGTCGAGACGGCCGTGCAGCTCCACCACCCGCGGGCTGCCCGCCGCCGTGTGCAACCCGTCGACGTTCTGGGTGATCACCGAATCCACCAGCCCGGCCCGCTGCAGACGGGCCACCGCCCGGTGCCCGTCGTTCGGCGCCGCCCGCGCCACCAGCCGCCACCCCAGATGACTGCGCGCCCAGTAGCGCCGACGCGCCGACGGGTCACCGGTGAACGTCTGGTACGTCATCGGAGCGTGCCGGCGCGCCACCCCGCTCGGCCCCCGGTAGTCCGGGATGCCCGACTCGGTGGACAACCCGGCCCCGCTGAGCACCACCACCTGACCGCCGGCCACCAGCGCGGCGAGGGCGTCGACCTGCTCCGTCACGTGTCCATGCTGCCTCAGCCGACCCGTCACGACCACCGGGCCGGGCCACCGGGTCGTGGCCCGGCCCGGTGGGTCACCGCTGCGGGTGGTACTGGCGGGGCAGCGCCGCCGGCTGCTGCCCGCCCGGCGGCCCGCCGTGCCCCACCGCCGGCGGCTGGCCGCCCGGCGGAGCCTGCCCGGCGGCCAGCCGCTGCATCGTCCGCGCCAAATGGTCGCTGCCGTCGTCGAGCTGCCGCGCCGCCGACTGCATGTGCGCGATCATCATCTCGCCGTAGATGCGCAACGCCTCCCGGGTGGCCACCGAGTCGTCGAACTGCGGCCCGGCGGCACGGCGGTAGTCCTGCACCGCCCGCTCCGCCTCCTGCCGGGCCTCCTCCGCCGCCGCCTGCAGATAGCTGTCGTACTGCATCCGCGCGTACTCGGCGACCCGACGCGCGTAGTCGTGCGCCTGGGCGATGATCTGCTCCGCCTCCCGCTGCGCGGCCGACAGCAGGTTCACCTCCTTCGCCGCCGGCGCCGCCGGACCGGCGTTCGGGATCACCCCGTGCCGGTGCAGCTCCACCCGATCGGTGAGCCGCTCGTTCTCCGCCCGCAGGGTCGCCAACTGCGCGGCCAGCAGATCCAGCTCGTCGGCCACCTGCATCCGGAACCGGTCCACGTCCTGGTGGTCGTAGCCGCGGCGGGTGAACGACGCCGAGGAGAACTCCCACCGGCGCACCCGGTCGGCGGTCATCCGCACCTGCGGCGTCACCTGCACGCCGTCGTAGCCGCTCATCGGGGTCGCGCTCACCGGGCACCTCCGGACTCGTCTCCCGCCGGGGAAGCATCCACCGCCGTCCGCCACGCCGGGCCGTACCAGTGCCGGCCCAGCCCCTCATGGTGCACCTGACCGGCGTGGTAGCCCGCCGCCGCCAACGTCTGCGCCGCCCGGCCCACCATCTCGTCGGAACCGCACACGTACACGTGCCGGGACCGCCAGTCACCGTCGGCCAACGCCCGGTCCACCACCTGCACGACCTCCCCCGGACGCCGCGGATCCACGCCCACCACGTACGTCACCGTCAACCACGGGTACGTCGCGGCCAACTTGTCGATCATCTCGGTGTCGTAGAACTCCGTCCGTGACCGCGCCCCCACGTACAGGTCGACCCGCCGTCGGGCGCCCTCCGCCGCCACCTGCTCCACCAGCGCCCGCACCGGCGCCCACCCGGTGCCGGCGGCCAACAGCAGCAGATCCGCGCCGCCGGCCGGCCACAGGGTCAACCGCTCCCCCACCGGCGCCGCCAGATGGATGTGGTCGCCCACCGCGCACCCGTACACCAGGCGGGAGCTGACCACCCCGCCGGGCGCCGCCCGCACGTGCAACTCCAGGGTGCCGTCCGGGCGGGGCGCGTTCGCCGGCGAGTAGTACCGCCACGCCCGCACCGCCGGATGCGACACCCCGATCGACTGGCCCGCGACGAACGGCAGCAGGTACTGCGGGCGCACCGTCAGCACCGCCACGTCGAACGTGCGCCGCTCGTGCCCGACGATCTCCGCCACCCACCACGGCGGGTGGACCTGCTCCGCGGCCTGCGCCGCCTCGATCATCACCTGCGACACCAGCCCGTACGCGCCGGCCCAGTCCCGGGCCAGCTCGTCGGTCCACCGGTCACCGAGGAAGTGCCGCAGCGTCGCCAGCAACGCCTCCCCCACCGCGGGATAGTGCTCCGGCCGCACCGCGAACTTGCGGTGGTCCGCGCCCAGATCCCCCAGGAACCCCGTCAGCCGGTCGACCTGGTCCACGTGGGACACGATGTGCCCCAGCGCCGTGACCAGCCGGTCCCGCTGCCCGGCCATGTTCGTGGGGAACATCTGCCGGGTCTCCGGATGGGACAGGAACAACGCCGAATAGAAATAGAGCGGAACCTGGTCACCGTACGCCGCGACCTGATGCCAGCTCTGCTTGAGCCGCGCGACGTCCACGCTCAGACGCCCGGACGGTTCCCGGCGGCCACCACCTGGTCCTGCACCTGCGCCAGCACCACGCCCACGTGGTCCAGCACGTCCGCCGGCACCCCCAACTGGGTGAGCGTGTCCACCAGGTGCGCCCCGACGCGCTGGTAGTGCGCGACGGTGATACCCAACGGCTGGTGCGCCTCGGCCAACCCCCGACCGGCGTACTCGTTCGGACCGCCCAGCACCACCGTCAGCATCAACGCCAGGTGCCGGCGCTGCCGCGCCATGTCCACGCCGGAGAAGTAGCCGGCCAGCTCCGGGTCGGCCAGGACCCGGTCGTAGAACAGGTCGACCGCGGTCTTCACGGAGGCCGCGCCCCCGATACGTTCGTAGTGCGAGGGGGAGGTCTGCTCGGTAACCGTCACGGGGTTTCCTTCCGGGAGGGGAACAGCGCGGTCGCTGGCCCAACCCGCGCAGCCACGCCAGCCAACCGTGTGACGGACCTTAGCGTGCCGCTGTGGACGACCCGCGCCCGGCCTGTCGGCGTCCCGGTGGCGTCCACAGCGGACGGGTGACGCTCAACCGTTCGGTCAACCCGCCCGGCGGCGTGCCCGCCGCGCCGCCAACTCGTCACCCACCGTGTCGCCGGCGGTCGGCGTGGGCTCCTCGACCCCGGCCACCGCCGGCTCCGCCGGCAGATGCGACAGGGAACCCTCGATCTCCTTGAACGCGCCGCCGATGGCGATGCCGAACACCCCCTGGCCGCCCTGCAACAGGTCGACCACCTCCTCCGGCGACCGGCACTCGTACACGGTCGTCCCGTCGGAGATCAACGTGATGCCCGCCAGGTCACCCACCCCACGGGACCGCAACGCCTCGATCGCCTTGCGGATGTTCTGCAGGGACACCCCGGCGTCCAGCAGCCGCTTGACGACCTTCAACACGACCAGGTCCCGGAACGAGTACAGCCGGGACGTACCCGACCCGGAGGCGTCCCGCACGCTCGGCACCACCAGCGCCGTCCGCGCCCAGTAGTCCAACTGGCGGTAGCTGATCCCCACCGCCGCGCACGCCGTCACGCCCCGGTAGCCCACCGAGCCGTCACTGTCGGTCGCCGACGGCGACACCACGTCCGGGCTCTGCGACGCCGTACCCGGATCAGAATCTCGTGGCCCGTGCATCCCGAAACCTCCCCGCCCGTGCGGCGCCACGTCGCTCGCGGGACGCGCACCCCTCGACACCGCAACCCTATAGCGCGGTTCAGGAGTCACCGGGCAGGCACGGGCGCGACACGCCGAACGATCACCGTGCTTCACGCACCGTCACCAGAGCGGGTGGCGGCTGCTGTCGCGCCGCCCACCCGGTGAACCCGCTCGACGGCGGGGGTCAACCGGCGAAATCCTCCGGGCGCACCTGGTCCAGGAACTCCCGGAACTTCTCCACCTCGTCCTCCTGCTCGTCGGGAATCACGATCCCCGCCTCGGTGAGGACCTGCTCGGCACAACGAATGGGAGCGCCCACCCGCAACGCCAACGCGATCGAGTCGCTCGGCCGCGCCGACACCCGCAGGCCGTCACCGATCAGCAGGTCGGCGTAGAAGACGTTCTCCTTGAGCTCCATGATCTCCACCGCCCGCAGCGGCGCCTTCAACGCCGCCAGCACGTCCCGCAGCAGATCATGGGTCAACGGGCGGGCCGTCTTCACCCCCTGCTGCTCGTAGGCGATCGCCGTCGCCTCCACCGCGCCGATCCAGATCGGCAGGTAGCGGTCCCCCTCGACCTCCCTGAGCAGGACGATCGGCTGGTTGGTGGGCAGTTCCACCCGCACTCCGACCACGCTCAGCTCGCGCACCGCCGCCTCCGTGTCGTCGTCACCTACGCACCGCGCCTTCCCTGCACGGTACACGCGCCCCCGGAAGGAGCGTCCCCGCGCACCACGCCCGCCGCGCACCCGCGACAGAGAGGGATTACCCCCGCAAGCCTACGGCACGCTACGGCCGGACAGATCTCTGCCGACCGCTCACCGACCCAGCGACGACCGCAGGCTCACCCGCACCAACGCCGCGTGCAACTGCTGCGACAACGCCACCAACTCCCGGGCCGTCTCTGCCGCCCGCGCCTGCGCCTGCGGGTCGCTCTGCCGCGCCAACGGCAGCAGCAACTGCGCGAACAGGCCCGCCTCGCGGTCCGCGGCCGTCCGGAACGCCCGCAGGTGCCGCGGCTCCAGCCCGTACGCCGCCAACCCGGCCACCGCCTGCGCGATGATCAACGCGTCGCCGTCGTACCAGCCGGGCGGACTCGACACCACCACCCCGAGCCGCTCCAGCTCACCCAGCGTCGACTCGTCCACCCCGCTGCGGGCCACCAGATCCGTCCGGCTCAACCGGACCGCGGCCGACTCGACCGGCTCGGGCTCCGCCGGGGCACGCCCCGGCACCTCACCGCCCGGACCGACCGCGACCAGCGTCGGCCGCGGTCGACCGGAACCGTCCGACGAGGCGTCCCACTCCGCCAACTGCTCACGGATCACCCGCAACGGCAGGTACTGGTCCCGCTGCGCGGTCAACACGAAACGCAACCGGGCCACGTCGTCCCAGCTGTACTTCCGGTACCCCGCCGGGGTGCGCTGCGGCTCCACCAGGCCCTCGGCCTCAAGAAACCGCAACTTCGAAATCGTGGTGTCCGGAAAGTCCACCCGCAACTGGGCCAGCACCTCGCCGATGCTCATCAGCGGTTGGGACCGGGCCGCCCCGGGCGGCATGGAGGCCGCAGGCTCGTTCACCCCCGGCCGGCCTCCTCCTCCGGGCGCGGACCGGCGATGAACACGACGCGGAACTTACCGATCTGCACCTCGTCGCCGTTGCTCAGCGTCGCCGCCTCCACGCGCTCCCGGTTCACGTACGTGCCGTTGAGACTGCCCACGTCCCGCACCGTGAACGTGCCACCGTCACGGTGGAACTCCGCGTGCCGACGCGACACCGTCACGTCGTCGAGGAAGATGTCGGAATCGGGATGCCGGCCACTGGTCGTCACGTCATGGTCCAACAGGAACCGGGCGCCGGCGTTCGGCCCGCGACGGACCACCAGCAACGCCATACCCGGCGGCAGCGAGCCCGACATCCGGCTCGGCACCACGTCGGCGTCCGGGCCCTCCAGGACCTCGTCGAGCGAGCCGAGATTGAGCGTCGACGTGACGTCGAGCGGGGGGAACTCGTCGTCTGGGCGCGTCATGGGACCACCTCACGGATCTTGTTCGGTCGGCGTCGGGTAATGACCGGTCTTGGCCGCCGGGCCCAGGAACACCCGGCGGCTGGCTCCCCGTGCCCGGGAAGGCTATTTCCACGACGCTCAACTAATTTTGGGTTGTCTCGGTCGACTGGGCGAGCCTAGCCAGCGCCGAAATGCAGGGCAACCGGACGCGCGGAGACGACCCTCGCTCCGGCGAAAGGAAACTCAGCTCCCGGTGACGTCCCGGTACGCGGCCGCGGTCAACAGACCCGCCACCGCCGCCGGATCGTCCGGGCGGATCTCCACCAACCAGCCGTCGCCGTACGGATCGGTGTTGATCACCTCGGGCGTGTCGGCGAGCGCCTCGTTGCGGGCCGAGACCGTGCCGCTCAGCGGCGCGTAGATCTCCGACACGCTCTTGGTCGACTCGATCTCGCCGAACGACTCGCCCGCCGCCACCACCGCGCCCTCGTCCGGCAACTGGACGTACACGATGTCACCCAGCGCGTCCTGCGCGAAATGGGTGATGCCGACCCGCACGGGGCCGTCGCCGTCACCCGCCACCCACTCGTGCTCGGCGGTGTACCGCAGGTCCTCGGGAATCACCAGACGCGTCCTTCGTCCTCGTACCGACAAACGGCGCGCCGGGGGTCGCCCGGCGCCGCCCGTACGGTCAGGAGACCGGACGGGCGTGTTCCAACCTGATCGGCGCGTGCAACGCCGAAACCTCGGCCGCCGCACGATCCTCGAAGAGCACGGTACCGCCGTCACCCCTGATCGATGCGGCCACCCCGCCGGGAATGTTCAACGCCGTTCGCATCGTGGCCGGATCACCGATAACCATGATCGCGTACGGCCCCGAGATCCGCCGCCCGTCCACGACCAGCCCACCGCCGTCGCCGTCCAGGAAGTACGTCGACGCGACGATCCGCACCGGTGAGCCCGACCCACCGGAGATCTGCATCGCCTCCGCGCCCGCGCCCCGCAGCTCCTGCACCGCGTCCAGCACCCGACTGGCCGACACCGGCTTGCCGCCGCCGCTGAGCCGGATCAACATCCCCGGCCCGGTCGCCGGCAGCGTCCCGGCGAGGATCCCCAGCTCGTCAGCTCGCCGCGCGGCCTCCTCCAACGCCGCCTCACGGCCCTGCGCGCCCGAGGCCAACTGCCGTTGACTCTCCTCCAACTGGGCGATGTCCTGCCGCAGCCGGCTCTCCCGGGCGTCCAGGTCCGACAGGATCCGCACCAGGTCCTCCTGCCGGGTCGCCGCCAACGTCGGATCCGCCGAGGTGCTCCTCAACTGCACCACCAGGGTGAACCCCAGCAGCGCCAGCAACACCACGATCATCACCGAGGCCACGCTGACCGGTCGCCGCGGCGGCGTCGCGGCGACCGGCTCCTGCTCGCCGGCCGTCGGCCGCCGACGGGTCAACTCGACCGTCGGATCGTCCGGCGACGGCTCCGACGGCACGGGACGCCGCTCGGCCACGTCGTCGTCGACCGGCTCGGCCCGCAGCGGCGCCGTCTGGTCCGGATCCGGGGCGTCCGGACGGGGATCCGGCTCGGCCGCCGGCCCGATCGGCCGGGACGGGCCCGTCGGCTCCGGCCAGCCGGTGCCCGTGTCGTCGCGTTCGTCGCTCATCGCCTGCCAACCTACGCCCGAAAACCGGCCACTACGCCCGGAACAGATGCCGGCGGATCGCGGCCACGTTGCCGAAGATCCGCACACCCAGCACCACCACCACGCCCGTGGAGAGCTGACCACCCACGCCCAACTGGTCACCCAGATACACGATCAGGCCCGCCACCAGCACGTTCGAGATGAACGACACCACGAACTGCTTGTCGTCGAAGATCCGGTCCAGCTTGGCGCGGACCCCGCCGAACACCGCGTCCAGCGCCGCCACCACGGCGATCGGCAGGTACGGCTGAAGCCCGGCCGGAACGGTCGGATCCAGATACACCCCGAGCGCCACCCCGGCGATCAGCGCCAGCACCGCGATCATCGGCCACCTCCGGAAGAACGGGGAGACGACGTTCCCGACCCGGACGGCCGCGGAACGGAGGAACCTGACGGCGACGGCGGCGGATGGGCGTACCGCAGGGCCGAATCGGTCGCCGCCTCCGGCAGGGTCAGCCCCTCGACCTCCCGCGCGCCGAACGACAGCCCGGTCTGCTCGGCCACCCGACGCAGCAGCGCCGCCGCCGAGCTGGCCTCGAACCGGTCCCGCATCGACTCCGGCCCGACCGCCGACACCCGGTACGGCCCGGTCACCGGCCGGAAGTCCACCAGGATGGCCTCCCCGGCCGACCGGATCGTCGACGTGGAGGTCAACCGCTGGTCGTTGACGGCGATCGCCTCCGCGCCCGCCGCCCACAACGCGTTGGCCACCAGTTGCAGGTCACGGTAGAGCACCCGACCAGGCCCGGGACCGCCGGCGCCGGTCACCACGTCGGCGTTGTCCGGGGCGTCGGCGAGACGCACCACCACCCCGTCACCGCGGACCGGGCCCAGCCCGGTGGCCGCCTCCAGGTCGCGCAGTCGGGCCGCGGCGCTGCGGGACAGGGCGGCGTCGCGCTGCCGGGCCACCTCCGCCCGCAACTGCTCGGCCCGGGCGGTCAGCCGGTCGGTCTCGTCCTGCCGGTCCCGGATCTGGTCGACCAGCCCCGAGCGGGCCTGACTGCGGCTCGGCTCCTCCTCGACCGTCTGCCGGTACGCCACGGCGAGCAGGAACCCCAACGCCACCAGCACCACCGCGGTGACCGCCCGGCCGGCCCGCAGCCGCGCCGGTGACGGCGGCTGCGAGCGTCGCCGGGCCGCCGCGTCGGTGTAGCCGGCGTCGAGCGGGTTGCGGAACAGCTCGGTGAGGAAGTCCGCCGGGTAGCCGCGCTCACGCCGGTCGGGGCCGCTCATCGGGCGCCCTCCCCGCGACGGACCCGCACGAGCTGGCCGGCCTGCACCACGTAGAAGAAACCGGCCACCCAGTACAGCGCCAGGCCCCACCAGGCCAGCCCCCAGCCGATCGCGGTGGCGACCCCGGCCGCGGCCGGGACGGTCGCGGCCAGCAGCAGGATCGGGAACGCCGCCAGCAGCAGGAAGGTGGCGGTCTTGCCGACGTAGTGCACCGGCGGCGGACCGTACCCGTGGCGGCGCAGCACGGCCAACGCGCCGAGCAGGAGCACCTCCCGGCCGAGCAGCGCGACGGTGAACTGCCACGGCACCACCTGCCGGGCGGTGAACGCCAGCAGCGTGGCGAGGATGTAGAGCCGGTCGGCGAACGGGTCGAGCAGCTCCCCCAACCGGCTCACCTGACGCAGCCGCCGGGCGACCCAGCCGTCGACCCAGTCGGTGGTGCCGCCCACGGCCAGCACCACGATCGCCGCCACGTCGGCCCGCAGGCTCAGGAAGAGATACAGGAACAGCGGCACCCCGAGCAGCCGCACGAAGCTGATCAGGTTGGGCACCGTCCACACCCCGGAGTCCGTGGCCCGGTCGGCGGCGTCACCGGAGGGCCGGGAGCGCTCCGGCCGAACCTCGCGACGCGTCACCGACCCTCCCCTCCGTGACAGGTCCGACTCCCGGCCGACGGTCGGGGCGCTGCGGAGGAACGTGCGCTGTCGGGCGCCCTCCGCCCCGGGCCGGGGCGATCGGCGGCCCGGCCCGGTCGTGACGATCATGGGCTGGCCCGCTGCGGTGCCACTATATCCGGCCCCCGTGACCACTCCGTGCGGCTGGTCGTTGCGCTGGGTGTGGCTCTCGCTTTTTCCGTTTCCGGTCGTCGAGGCGGTTGGGTGGCGCTGGTGGCGGGTGCCATATTCTGTAAATCGTCCTAGGATGAAAGAGTGTGGGACGCTCAGGCCGTCCAGGCCGTCCGGTCCTGCGGGGCGGCGGCCGCCTCCACCAACGCGGCCGCCTGACCGAACGCCGCCAGGGCCAGCAGCAACTCGTGCTGGGTCCGGTGCGGCATCTGGTCCAGCACCGCCTGCACCGCCCGGTGCCGCCGCTCGGTGATCTCCCGCAGCAGGTTCTCCGCCGCCGGGGTCAGGACCAGGTGCACCTCCCGCCGGTCCCGGGGATCGGCCACCCGCCGCAACAGGCCGGTCGCCTCCAACCGGTCACAGAGCCGACTGGCCGACGACGGCACCACGTCCAGCAGCTCCGCCAACCGGTTCACGTTCGTGTCCGGCCGGGCGCTGACGATCGACAGCACCCGAAGCTGCGTCGGCGGCACCGACACGCTGTGCCGGGAGCCGGCCTGCTCCAGCACGCCGACCAGAGCCCCGGCGGCCGCCTCGATCGCCGCAGCCAGATTCGGAGGTCGCTCCACCCGATGTCCCCTGCGATTGTCCCGCTCGTGGTTACCCCACACGTACGGCTACTGCTCCCACCCGCCCCGCCAGTCAAGGCACACGACCACCGCATCATCGCGCAGATCCGCGTCGGCGTGGTAGGCGTGCAGTTCGCGCATCACCGTACCAACCGCCTCGGCGGCCGGTTGCAGCCGCGTCGACCGGATCGACCGGGCCATCGCCCGCGACCCGTACGGCTCCGCGCCCGTCGGATCGGCCGCGTACACCCCGTCGCTGACCACGAAGAGCCGGTCCCCGACGTCCAGGTCGAACTCCTGCGGGTGGTAGCGGGTCTCGGGGAACATGCCCAGCGGCAACTGTTGCTCCAACGTGATCCGCTCGACCGCGCCGGCACGGGCCCGCAGCAGGTGCGGCGACCCGGCGTCGACCGCGCGCACCCGGCCCCGGCGCACGTCCACCTCCAACAGCAGCGTCGCCACGTGCCGGACGCCCCGGTGCTGGTAGAACAGCGTGTCCGAGGCCAGCTCCGCCTGCTCGACCAGGCTGCCCCCGGACCGGCGGGCGTTGCGCATCGCGTTGACCGCCACCGACGTCAGCAACGCCGCGGACAGACCGCTGCCGGTGCCGTTGAGGACCGTGACGGTCAACCGGTCGGTGTCCAGTGACCAGTCGAAGTGGTCCCCGCCCACCGAGTACGCCGGCTCGAGCTGCCCGGCCAGCCGGAACGCCGGATGGGTGAGGCTGCGTCCGGGCAGCAGGTCCCACTGCAGCTCGGCGGCCATGGTCAGCCGTTCCCGCCGGCGTGCCCGACGGTACCTGTCGGTCTCCCGGTCGGCGGCGCGCAACGCCACCGCCAGGTCACCGGCGACCTCCCCCACCCAGTCCACCGTCTCCGGGGCGGGCGGCCCCGACAACTCCACCAGCAGCACGCCCAGCCGCTCACCCCACACGGTCAGCGGCAACCACATCCGGCACCGGCCCCCGTCAGGGCTGTCGACAACCGGCTGCTGGCTGCGGAAACACCGCTGCGCGTCGTCACCGCCGGCCGACGGGTCGGACGCCGACAGGCTCGGGTCCAACACCGGCCACAGCCCGGCGATGCGGTAGTCGGCGACGAAGACGTCCGTCCGCACCGCGCCGGTCGCCGACCGGATGGCCCGGTCGGCGACCTCGACCAGCCGGTCCGGCGGGGCGTGACGCAACACGCGCGACACCGATGCGGGCGCCTGCGGCATGGATACCCTCCGAGAAACTGTTTGCCGTACGGCAAGCAAGCATACGGAGGACGCCCCGGCGCTCTCGCCGGCCCTCACCCGGCGGGCTTGACCGCCACCGCCCCGTAGAACGCGTCCGGCACCTGCTCCGGCGAACCGTCCGGACGCCACCGGGCCACCGGCACGATCCCGTCGTCGGTCGGCTGCCACCGCCCCAGCAGCGCCGCGAACTCCTTCGGGGCCCGCATCCGGAACTCGGGCCCCATCATCGCCAGCGCCTGCGGATACCCGGCCAGCTCCTCGGTGTCGAAGTCGACGGCCAGCCGGCTGCCCGGGGCCACCGCCTCGTACAGGTCGTCCAGGACGCCGGCCAGGGTGTCGTCGTCGAGGAACGCGGCCAGCCCGAGGAACACCAGCCCCACCGGGCGGCTGCCCCAACCGGGCAGGAACCGCTCCCGCAGCGCCGGGTCGATGCCGGCGACGTCGCGGGCGTCGCCGAAGCCGTAGCCCACCCGGTTCTGGCCGGCGAGCAGCCGCTGGCCGTGCCGCACGATCACCGGGTCGAGATCGGTGTAGAGCACCCGGGCCTGCGGGACGATCTCGTGGACGTTGCCGCACGTCGGCACCCCCGCCCCGAACACCAGGAAGGAATCCACCCCGGCGTCGGCGACGTGCCGCACCGCCCGCCCCAGGAACGCCCGCAGCGAGCGGAACACCGGCGCGCACGGCCCGTACGCCTGCTCGAAGGCCCGCGCGGCGGCCACGTCGACCGGGAAGTGGTCGTCCCCGCCCAACCAGAAGTCGATCATACGTGCGGTGCTCGGCCCGCTCGGCTCGTCCATGCGTGTCGTCCCTCTCCACTGTGGTGGCCGACAGCGTACCGACGCCCCGGCCGGCCGGTATCGGCCCGCCACGACCCGCACGCAGGCGATACTGGGAGTCACGGGAAGGAGACGACGAGGTGAACACGGCGGACTCGGCGGCGGTGGTCGTCGGTGTGGACG
The DNA here is from genome assembly GCF_027497255.1 of Micromonospora sp. WMMD882. Classification (NCBI taxonomy): domain Bacteria; kingdom Bacillati; phylum Actinomycetota; class Actinomycetes; order Micromonosporales; family Micromonosporaceae; genus Micromonospora; species Micromonospora sp. WMMD882. The sequence goes on along the minus strand of NZ_CP114903.1, from coordinate 1,395,013 downwards.
GTTCACCGGCCGCGCTGCGCGCCGTGCGGCTGGCCGCCGCCGAAGCCGGCCGCCGTCGACGGCCGTTGCGGATCGTGCACGCCTTCATCTGGCCGCTGCTGCGGGTCAGCGGGGAGCCGGCGCCCGGCGGGCCGCGCGCCGGCGGGCTGCGCCAGCAGGCCCGCCACCTCGTCGACGAGGCAGTCGCCGAAGCCGAGCGGGTCGACGCGGACCTGCGGATCACCGGCGAGATCATCGACGGCGCGGCCTCCGCCGTGCTGCTCGGCGAGTCACCGACCGCCGCCCTGGTCGTCATCGGCGACCGGGGGCTCGGCGGGTTCACCGCGCTGCTGGTCGGCTCCGTCGCCGTGCAGGTCGCCGCGCACGCCGACTGCCCGGTGCTGGTGGCCCGCGGCGTCGACCGCCCCGGCGCGCCGGTGCTCGTCGGCGTGGACGGCTCCCCGCTGTCCCGGTACGCCGTCGAGGTGGCCGCCGAGCAGGCCGCCGCGCGCGGCGTCGGCCTGGTCGCGCTGCACGCCTACCGGCATCCCGCCTCCACCGGCCCCGGCGACATGCAACCCCTCGTGCACGACGACACGGCGTTGCGCGGCGACGAGGAGCGGCTCCTGGCCGAGTCCGTCGCCGGGCTCGCCGACCGCTACCCGCAGGTGCCGGTGACCCGGCAGGTGGCGCGCGACCGGCCCGGCCCGGCCCTGGCCGGGGCGTCCCGGCAGGCCCAACTGCTGGTCGTGGGCGCTCGCGGGCACGGCGAGCTCACCGGCCTGCTGCTCGGCTCGGTCAGCCAGTCCATGCTGCACCACGCCGCCTGCCCGGTGGCCGTGGTCCGTCCCCCGCACTGAGCGCCGCTGGCCGGCCCGGCACGGCCGCCTGGCCAGGGCCGGTGGGCGGCATGGCCGCCGACACGGCGGGTACCCGGCCCTGCGGAAGGTGACCACCAGCACGGAGGGGACGACGTCATGCCGGGACCACGACCGGGCAGCAACGCCTACGACAAGCAACGCGCCCGCCTGCGTAACCAGGTGGACAACTCCGGACGCGCCGCCGACGGCGCCGCCGACGAGGTCGCCAACCGGATCCTGCAACAGGACCGGGGCCAGCGGGGCGTGCCCCGTGGCGAGCGGACCTTCGGCCCGAAGGGCGAGCGGGAACCCGGCGACCCGCGATGAGCGGGGCCCTGGTCGACGCGATGATCGCCGGCGCCGCCGGCAGCACCGCGCTGAACATGACCACCTACCTGGACATGGTGGCCCGGGCCCGACCCGCCAGCGGCACCCCGGACGCCGCCGCCGGACGGCTCGCCGACGCCGCGCACGTCGACCTCGGGCCGTCGGAGCCGGCGGCCAACCGCCGCGCCGGTCTCGGGCCGCTGCTCGGCTACGGGCTCGGCGTCGGGGCGGCGGTGGGGTTCGCGCTGCTCACCCGGGGACGCCGGCCACCGCTGCCGGTGTCGGCAACCGTGCTCGGCCTGGGCGTGATGGCCCTCTCCGACGGCGGCATGACCGCGCTGGGGGTCACCGACCCGCGCCGGTGGAGCCGCGTGGACTGGCTGTCCGACCTGGTGCCGCACCTGGTGTACGGGGTGGTGGCCGCCGCCACCTGGAACCGGCTACGGCCAGCCACCCCATGGCGGGGTTAGTCGTCGCTGTCGTCGTCGGCGACCTGCCCGGCGGCCGGCCCGTACGGGGAGCTCTGGCCGCGGGGCACCGGACGACCTTCGTCGCCCCGGGAGGCGCCGCCACGCGGACGCGCGCCCGGGCCCGGGCCCTTCGCGTCCTGTACGGCGTCGTTGCGGCCGTTACGTCGCAGCTCGGGCTGTTGCGGGTTCGTCACGGGAGTCTCCTTCCGGAACCTGCGACCCACCGTCGCGGGCCGCGTCCGCACCGCGTACCCGACCCGGTCGGGCCCATGCGGCGGGCCGCCCGTCCGACGGCTGAACCGGCCCGCCGGTGGGTATCCGGTCACCGTGAGCGACCACCGCACTCTGGCCCGGGTCCTGCTGCGCCGCCAACCCCACACCTACGCCGACGAGGCCGGCATCCGGTTAGCCGACCGGCCTGCCGCCCTCTACCAGTTGCTGGTGCTGGCCACCCTGCTCAGCACCCGGATCCGGGCGGGCGTGGCCGTGGCCGCCGCCCGGGAGCTGTTCGCCGCCGGTTGGACCACGCCGCAGCGGATGGAGGCCGCCGACTGGCAGGACCGCGTCGACGCTCTCGGTCGCGGCCACTACCGCCGCTACGACGAACGGACCGCCACGCTGCTGGGTACCGGAGCGCGGCTGTGCCTGGAGCGGTGGCACGGCGACCTGCGTCGGTTGCGCGCCGCCGGCGCCGGGGACCCGGACCGGCTGCGCCGGCTGCTCACCGCGTTCCCCGGCATCGGCCCCACCGGCGCGGACATCTTCCTGCGGGAGGTCCAGGCGGTCTGGCCGGACCTGCGGCCGTTCGCCGACCGGCGGGCCCTGGCCGGCGCCCACCGGCTCGGCCTGCCCCCCTCGGCGCGGGACCTGGCCGCGCTCGTCGCGCCGGCGGACCTCGGCCGGCTCACCTCGGCGCTGGTGCGGGTGGCGTTGGGGGCCGAGTCGGCCGCCGCGGTGACCCGGGCCGCGTCGACCCGGTAACCGGCCGCTACTTGGCCGAGGTGTCGCCCGGTTTGGTGACCTGCCACACCAGCAGCGCGGCGAGCACCGCCAGGACGATCACCCCGTTGGACACCCGGCCACCCTCGGCCGGGTCCCGGCCGGCGCCGCCGAAGTAGAGCACCGCCAGACCGGTGAGCACGGCCACGAAGACCCGCAGCCCTCGATCCTTCACCTCGCCGACGGTAGGGCCACCCGAGCGGCGAAACGGGCAAAAGCGGTGTTGTCACCCGTTCGGGGTGGTCAGTCCGGTTCCAGGTCGTCCAGCTCGATGGCGTGCGTCATCAACCACCGCGCCAACGCCGGCATCCCGAACAACCACAACGGCGCAGACTCCGTCGGACCGTTCGTCGCGAACACCGCGAACCGCAGATCAGGCGCCCGGTACGCCTCGATGCGCCACCGGTGCAGCCGGTCCCGCCAGACCGCGGACGGATCCACACCCGCACCGTAACCGGACAGCCCCCGCCCCACCCCGACCTTCGGGAAACCGGCCCTCACGTCACCACCGTCCGGACGTCACCCGGCAGCCGCCGGGTGAGCCCCCGCCGGTCCAACAGCTCCAGCAACGGCACCGCCACCCGCCGTGACGTGTCCAACGCCCCCCGCGCCGCCGCCACCGTGAACGGCTGCGGCAGCCCCGCCAACACCCGCGCCGCCTCCTGCGGGGCGTCCGGCAACAACACCACGTTCTCCGCCAGGCGCAGCAACTGCCCCGCCCGCGCCGCCGCGGCGACCTCCCGCGCCCCCAACCCCCACCGCGCCAGCTGATCCGCCTCCGGGGCCCGGAACGGCCGCCCCCGCAGGTGGGCCCGCACCCGCTGCACCGCCCGCGCCACCGGCTCCGGCAGCCCCACCGCCGACGACGCGCCCACCCGGCCACCCCGCAACCACAACGGCGGACCCACCAACGCCTCCACCAGCGCCCGGTCCGGCAGCCCCAGCCGCTGCCGCAGCACCTCCACCGGCGCGCCCACCTCCAACGGATGCTCGCCCGCGTACCGGGCCACCTCCGCCGTCAACCGCGCCGCCAGACCCGCCCAGTGCTCCGGGTCGGCCAACCAGTCCCCCGCCACCGGCGTCAGCGTCACCGGCACCCCCATCCGGGCCAGCTCCGCCGCCCGCACCAGCCTGCGCCGACGTACCTCGCCCACCGCGTCCGCCCGACCGTCCAACCCGGCCAGCACCACCGCCCGCGCCGCCGCCGCGCCCCGCCGCGCCAACCCCGGCGGCGTCACGTCCAACACCGTCACCCCACCCACCACCAGCCGCCGGCCCGGATCCCGCAGCACCGCGCGATCCCCCACCAACAGCGGCAACGCGCGGGCCAACCGCAGCCGCACGGTGTCCGCCCCCAACGGCCGCACCCGCGCCGGCACCGCCGCCGACCCCACGTGCAGCATCACCGTCGCCGGCAGCTCACCGGCCGGCGTGCCGGCCACCCGCACGTCCACCAGATCCGTCAGGCCGAACGCGTCGGGCGACACCAGCACGGCGCCCCGGCCCACCCGCTCCCGCGCCACCCCCCGCAGATTCACCGCCACCCGGGCCACCGCGTCCACCTGATCCCGCGCCACCCCCAGGGACTGCAACGCCCGCACCCGCACCGAGGCGTCCACGCCGGCCACCGCCAGCCGGTCACCGACCCGCAACCGGCCCGCCCCCAACGTGCCCGTCACCACCGTGCCGCTGCCCCGCACCGAGAACGACCGGTCCACCCACAACCGCACCGGCCCCGCCAACGCCGGCGGCGGTAACCGCGCCGCCAACCGGTCCAACGCCGCCCGCAACCGCGCCAGCCCGGCCCCGGTGACCGCGCTGACCGCCACCACCTCCACCTCGCCCAACGACGACGCGGCGAGCTCCGCCCGGGCCCGCGCCGACACCGGACCCGGATCAGCCAGATCCGCCCGCGTCACCGCCACCAACCCGAACGACACGCCCAACGCGTCCAACGCCGCCAGGTGCTCCGCCGACTGCGGCATCCACCCCTCGTCGGCCGCCACCACCACCAACGCCGCCGGCGCCGGCCCCACCCCGGCCAGCATGTTCGGCACGAACCGCTCGTGACCCGGCACGTCCACGAACGCCACCGTGCCCCCCGACGGCAACCGCGTCCAGGCGAACCCCAGATCGATGGTCATGCCCCGACGACGTTCCTCCGCCCACCGGTCCGGCTCCATCCCGGTCAGCGCCCGCACCAACGTCGACTTGCCGTGGTCCACGTGCCCCGCCGTGGCGATCACCCACACCGCGCGCCGCCCACCCGCAGGACCGCCTCCCGCAACCGGCCGTCCGCCTCCGCCGGCACACACCGCAGATCCAGCAACACCCGCCCCCGGGCCACCCGACCCAGCACCGCCGGCTCACCCAGCCGCAACGGCTGCGCGTACCGCTGCGGCAACGCCACCGCCCACGACGGCAACTCCACCCCCGGGGCGCCCCCACCACCCACCACCGACACGCACGGCGTCACCTCCGCCGCGTGGCCCGCCGCCACCAGATCCTCCCGCAGCCGCTGCGCCCGCCCCCGCAACGCCACCGGATCCGCCCGCAACGCCGACCATGTCGGCGACACCGGACCGGCCACCGTCGCCGCCAACGCCGCCAGGGTCAACTTGTCCACCCGCAACGCCCGCGCCAACGGATGCCGTCGCAGCCGGTCCACCACGTCCGCCGTACCGAACAGCAGACCCGCCTGCGGCCCACCGAGCAACTTGTCACCGCTGGCCGTCACCAACGCCGCCCCGGCCCGCAGCGCGCTGCCCGCGTCCGGCTCCGCCGGCAGCAACGGATCCGCCGCCAGCAGACCCGAACCGATGTCCACCACCACCGGCGCGCCCAACCCGGCCAGGTCCCGCACCGGCGCCGCCGAGGTGAAACCCGACACCACGAAGTTCGACGGATGCACCTTCAACACGAACCCGGTGCGCTCCCCCACCGCCGCCGCGTAGTCGGCCACCGTCGTCCGGTTGGTCGTGCCCACCTCCCGCAGCCGCGCGCCGGTGCTCTCCAGCAGCTCCGGCAACCGGAACCCGTCGCCGATCTCGACCAGCTCACCCCGGCTGACCACGATCTCACGGCCCCCGGCCAACGCCGTCGCCGCCAGCACCAACGCCGCCGCGCCGTTGTTGACCACGTGCGCCGCCTGCGCGTGCGGCACCGCCGCCGCCAACACGGCCAGCGTGTCCCGCCCCCGGCGGGCCCGCCGGCCCGTCCGCAGATCCAACTCCACGTCCGTGTGCCCGGCCGCCGCCACCAGCGCCGCCACCGCCGACGCCGACAACGCCGCCCGCCCCAGGTTGGTGTGCAGCACCACGCCGGTCGCGTTCAGCACCACCCGCGGCGTCGGCGCGGCCAACGCCGCCAGGGCCGCCTGCGCCACCGCCTCCGGGGCGACCTCGCCACGACGGGCCCGCTCCTGGGCGACGCCGACGGCCGCCTTCACCCGGGGCCGGCCGAACTCGGCCACCGCCGCGGCCACCGCCGGATCGGCCAGCACCACGTCCGTACGCGGCACCCGACGCCGAGGATCGGCCACACCACCGGACATCGACGTCATCCCCACCGAAGTTGACAGACGGAGACGGACGGGAATCGAACCCGCCTGGCCCGGATCCCGGACCACACCGGTTTTGAAGACCGGGAGGGGCACCAGCCGCCTGAACGCCTCCAGGCAGCAGTCAACCACAGCGGCCCGCCCCACGCGCGACCAGTCCGCGCCAGGAGGCCCTAGCCGCCACCGCCCGCCGCGCGTCGATCCAGCCGCTCCCGCTGCGGCACCACCGTGTAGCGCGGATCCCGCGCCGAAGCCACCCCGCCGTGGAAGATCCCGAACCGGGCGCACACCGCCGCCGCCACCAACGCGGCCCCCGACACCGCCGACACCACCCGACTGCGCCGCCCGCCCACCGCGCCCACCGCGCCCACCGCCGTCAACACCCGGGCCGCCCGCAGCAGCCGGCCCGGCCGACCCGTCGCGTACGGCTCGCTGACCAGGCCCAGACCGTGCTCCACCCGACGCGCGGCCCACAACTCCATCGCCGCGCCCGCCACCGCCAACCGCCGTACCGGCCCCGCCTCCCCCGGCGACGCCGCCAGCAACCCCACGCCCGCGCCCGAGGCCAACGCGCTACCGGCGAACAGCACCGGCAACTCCCGGTACGCCTCGTGCCACGACGGCACCGCCGTGTCGGCCAGCAGCACCCCGGTGTACGTGGCCAACGCCGGCGCGGCCACGGCGGCCACCAGACCCGCCGCGCCTCCCGCCGGCGGCAGCGCCCGGCGTCCCAGACCCCACACGCCCCGCCCCGGCAGCAACGGCGCCGCCTCGGCGACCGCCGCGACCGCCGCCGCCGGACCGAACACGCTGAGGATCCAGGTGCCCACCGACATCGGCGACGTCACCTTCGCCACCCGCAGCATGTGATGGAACCGCGCCGGCCGCCCCAGATCGTTGATCAGGAAGTACGTGCTCGCGCCCACCGCCGCCAACGACGTCAACCGGCCCGCCCGCCGCAGCGCCGGCCGGCCCGTCACCTGCCCACCCGCCGCCACCAGCGACGACCCGGCCGCCAACCCGCCCGTGAACAGGTACGCGGCGATGTCCCACCGCCACACCGGCGGCTTCAGCACCGGCCGCCCGTAGTACGACGTGAACTCCGCCGGCGGCACCGCCAACGGCTCCCCGCCACCACCGCGACGCCGACGCGGCTGCCGCCCCCGGCCGTCGGTGCCGTCGTCCCCGCTCACGACCCGCCACCCACGAACGCCGCCACCACGGCGGCCGCCATCGCCGCCGCCGCCCACCCCGCCCGCCGCCACATCCGCGGCAGATCACGGGTGGCCACCACCGGATCCGGTGGCAGCCCGTACACCTCGGGCTCGTCGAGCAGCAGGAAGAACGCCCCGTCGCCACCCACCCCGTCCGCCGGGTCGTGCCCGTACAGGCGGGCCTGCGGCACGCCCCGCTCGTGCAGCGCAGCCACCCGCTCGGCGGCCCGCTCCCGCAACTGGTCCAACGGCCCGAACTGGATCGACTCCGTCGGGCAGGCCTGCGCGCACGCCGGCGTCAGCCCCGCGCCCAGCCGGTCGTAGCACAACGTGCACTTCCACGCCCGACCGTCACCGGCCCGCTGGTCGATCACCCCGTACGGGCACGCCGAGATGCAGTAGCCGCAGCCGTTGCAGATGTCCTCCTGCACCACCACCGAGCCGAACTCGGTACGGAACAACGAGCCCGTCGGGCACACGTCCAGGCACGCGGCGTGCGTGCAGTGCTTGCACACGTCCGACATCATCAGCCAGCGGAAATCCGAGCGCTGCTCGACGCCGGTGGAGCGGCCCGGCGGCTGCGAGCCCGGCATGCCCAGCGGCTGCGGACCGCCGGTCGGCTCCCCGGCGAACGTCGCCGGACCAGGACCGGCCGGGCGCGGCTGCTCCACGAACGCCACGTGCCGCCACGAGTTGGCCGTCAGCGCGCCCGTGTTGTCGTACGACATGCCGAGCAGGTCGAACCCGGAGTCGGGCACCCCGTTCCACTCCTTGCAGGCCACCTCGCACGCCTTGCAGCCGATGCAGACGCTCGTGTCGGTGAAGAACCCCACCCGGGGCTCGGCGTCGACCCATCCCGCGTCCGGCGCCGGATCCAGCGGCCCGGAGAAACTGTTGCGGTCAGGCATCCTGGCTCCCGTCCTGTCCTGCCGGGTCGGTCGGGGGCCGCGCGGTCAGCAGCGGCCCCGTCGGCTCGTCGGACATCCCCGCCCGCCGCCGGTACTCCGCCACCAACGCCAGCAACGCCGGGCCCACCGGCCGCCGCCCCGGGCGCACGTCACAGGTGCCGATCTTGCTCTCCTGGATCAGCACGTTCGGGTCGAGGGTGATCCCGAACAGGTCGTTGGCCGAGTCGCCGGTCACCAGCCCCTCCGACCCGAAGTGGTACGGCAGCCACACCTGGTGCACGATCCGGCCCTCCACCCGCAGCGGCGTCAACCGGTCGGTCACCAGCACCCGCGCCTCGACGACCGCGCGCCCCGACACCAGGTGCGCCCAGCCCAGATGCGCCAGCCCGCACAGCTCGGCCAACTCCGGCGACACCTCCACGAACAGCTCCGGTTGCAGCTCCGCCAGCGGCCGCACGGTCCGCGACATCCCGCCGGCCGTGTGGTGCTCGGTCAACCGGGACACCGTGAACACGTACGGGAACACGTCGCCGTGCGCCTGCGGCGGCGACGGGTTCACCGAGTTCACCGGATGCCGGTACACCTTACGTGTCGGATTCGCCTGCTGCCCGTAGAGCGGGTTGCGCACCGGCGACTCCGCCGGCTCGAAATGCGTCGGCAACGGCCCGTCGAGCACCCCGCTCGGCGCGTACAGCCAGCCCTTGCCGTCGCCCTGCATGATGAACGCGTCGTCGCCGGCGATGCCCGCCACCCCAGCCGCGCCCTCCGGCGGCCGGTACGTCGGCGGCTTGGTCCGCTCGAAGTCCGGCACGTCGTAGCCGGTCCACTCGCCGGCCCCGGCGTCCCACCACACGTACTTCTTCCGCTCGCTCCACGGCCGACCGGCCGGATCCGCCGACGCCCGGTTGTACAGCGTGCGCCGGTTCGCCGGCCACGCCCAGCCCCACTCGGCCGCCACCCAGTCCTGCTCCAGCCGCGACCGACGCCGCGCCGCCTGGTTCACGCCGTCGGCGTACACGCCGGTGTAGATCCAGCATCCGATCGCCGTCGAGCCGTCCTCGGCCGCCTCGCCGAACGACGACAGCAGCCGTCCGGACGCCACGTCGTAGCCGTTGATCTCGCGCAGCACCGCCTCGGCGCTCGGCTCCGCGTGCCGGCCGTGTGTCGGGTAGTCCCAGGTCAGGTCCAGCAGCGCGCGGTCCCGTGGCCGGTCGGAGCCGGCCAGCCTCTCCCGGAGCCGGCGTCCCAGGTGGTAGAAGAACCACAGCTCCGAGCGGCAGTCGCCCGGCGGCTCGACGGCCTTCTCCCGCCACTGCAGCAACCGCTGCGTCTGGGTGAACGTGCCTTCCTTCTCCACGTGGGACGCCGCCGGCAGGAAGAACACCTCCGTGCGGCACTCCTGCGGGACGATCTCCCCGGTGGCGACCTCCGGGCCGTTCTTCCAGAACGTCGCGCTCTCGATCATGAACAGGTCGCGGACCACCAGCCAGTCCAGGTTCGCCATGCCCAGCCGCTGCGCCCGGCCGTGCGCCGACCCGACCGCCGGGTTCTGCCCCAGCAGGAAGTAACCCTTCACCTTGCCGTCGATCATGTTCAACACCTGCTGGTACGTCCCGTGGTCCCCGGTCATCCGGGGCAGGTGCCCGTAGCAGAAGTCGTTCTCCGGGGTGGCCGCGTCCCCCCAGTACGCCTTGAGCAGGCTCGTCGCGTACGCGCGGGCGTTGCCCCAGAACCCCTTCTGCCCCGGATGCGCGATGCTGTCCACCCACTGGTCGAACGTCGGGTGGTCGGCGTGGTGCGGCATCGGCAGGTAGCCCGGCAGCAGGTTGAACAGGGTCGGGATGTCCGTCGAGCCCTGGATGCTGGCGTGTCCCCGCAGGGCCAGGATCCCGCCGCCCGGGCGGCCCATGTTGCCCAGCAGCAACTGGATGATCGCCCCGGTCCGGATGTACTGCACGCCGACGCTGTGCTGCGTCCACCCCACCGAGTAGATCAGGCAGCCGGTCCGTTCCCGGCCCGAGTTGCGCGTCCACGCCCGCGCCAGGGCCAGGAACTTCTCCTGCGGGATGCCGCAGACCCGCTCGACCATCTCCGGGGTGTAGCGGGCGAAGTGCCGCCGCAGGATCTGGTAGACGCAGCGCGGATGCCGCAACGTCTCGTCCCGCTCGGTCTGCCCGGCGACCGGGGCGCCGTGCGACTCGTGCTGCAACCCGGCGGCGCTGTCCCGCTCGGCGGCGGTGCCCCCGCTGCCGGAGTCCGCCTCGTGCCCGGCGTACTGCCAGGTGTCCTGCACGTAGCTGCCGGTCTCCGGGTCGAACCCGGAGAAGAACCCGTCGCCGTCCTCGGCGTCGACGAACTGCTCGCTGACGATCGTCGCGGCGTTGGTGTAGGCCAGCACGTACTCCCGGAAGTCCAGCTCGTTGTCCAGGATGTACCGGACCACCCCGCCCAGCAACGCGATGTCGGTGCCGGCCCGGATCGGCAGGTACACGTCGGCCAGCGCGCTGGTGCGGGTGAACCGCGGGTCGACGTGGAAGACCGTGGCGCCGCGCCGTTTCGCCTCCATCACCCACTGGAAACCCACCGGGTGGGCCTCGGCCATGTTGGAGCCCTGGATGACGATGACGTCAGCGTTGGCGACGTCCTGTTGGAAGTCCGTCGCGCCGCCGCGACCGAAGCTGGCCCCCAGACCGGGGACGGTGGCGGAGTGTCAAATCCGGGCCTGGTTCTCGATCTGGAGCGCCCCCATCGCGGTGAACAGCTTCTTGATGAGGTAGTTCTCCTCGTTGTCGAGGGTCGCGCCACCGAGGCTGGAGATGCCCAGCGTCCGGTTCAGCGGGCGGCCCTCGCCGTCGACGTCCTCCCAGGTCTCGTCGCGGGCGGCGAGGATCCGGTCGGCGATCATGTCCAGCGCGGTGTCGAGCTCCAGGTCCTCCCACTCGGTGCCGTACGGCCGGCGGTAGCGGACCGTGGTCTGGCGCAGCGGGCTGGTCACCAGGGATCTGCTGGCGGAGCCCTTCGGGCAGAGCCGGCCCCGCGAGATGGGGCTGTCCGGGTCGCCCTCGATCTGGGTGACCTGCCCGCCGGTGACGAACACCCGTTGGCCGCAGCCGACCGCGCAGTACGGACACACCGAGCGGGCCACCCGGTCGGCGGTCTCGGTGCGCGCGGTCAGCTCGCGGGAGCGGGCCGACTGGGCCGCCGCTCCCCGCCCGAGCGGGTCGGCGCCGGTGAGCTGCCGGTAGACCGGCCAGCCCTCGATGAACGTCCGCAGCCCCATCGCCCGACACCTCCCTCCGGTCTTCTTCGTTGACCTTAGGCCAGCCCGGGTGACGTTGCGACCGGTGTGGCCGCAAGGCTGGTTCCGTGGTGTGCGGGTGGGCACACCGCCTAAAGCATCCTAGGATGATGGTGTGGGGCCGGGAACCGCGGCGGAGGTCCCCGACCGGCGCGGGCGGGGTTACCCTGACTGCATGCAGGGCCTCTCCCCCACCGCCGCCGGCGTGGCGTTCCTGGCCCGTCCGGGCCGTCCGGCCGTGGTGGCGCGCAGCCTCGCCGAGCTGGTCGGCCCCCGACACGGCGTGGTGGAGCTGCCGGTGCGCCTGATGTGGAGCGCCGACCGCGCCTTCGACCTCGCCGACCCGGACGACCTGCTCTGGATGTACGAGAACGTCCTGCGCGAGTCGACCCGCGGCGACGACCTGCGCCGGCTGATCGACGGGGAGACGCTGCGGCGGGTCTGGCCGCTGCTCAACCTCCCCCGGGGCGTACGGCAGGCATGGGAGAGCCGCCACCACTGCCTGCGCGCCGCGTGAGCACCACCCACCTGGGCGGGTTCTACCGTGAGGTCGCCCGGGTCGCCCTGTCCGCGGCCGGCCCGCACCGGTTCGTGCTCGGCGGCGGGGTCGCCTGGGCCGCGCACGGCCTGGTGCACCGACCCACCGAGGACGTCGACCTGTTCGCCGACGTGGAGGGCGCCGCGGCGGCAGCCGCCACCGAGGTGCGTACGGCGCTGGAGCTCGCCGGGTTCGCGGTGACCGACGCCGACCCGGACAGCGACCTGGCCGACCTGTTCGCCGGCTTCGACCAGGACCTGAAGGACTTCGTGGTGACCCGCGGCGGGCGGCAGCTCCGGCTGACCCTGGCCCGGCTGGACCGACGCCGCAGCCCGGTGGTGATGGACCTCGGGCCGGTGATGGACGTCCGCGACCTGGTGGCCAGCAAGACCGCCGCGCTGGTCAACCGGCGGGAGGTGCGCGACTACGTCGACGTGGCCGCCGCCCTGGAGCACTACTCGGTCGACGAGCTGCTGGAGCTGGCCCGGCAGCTCGACCCGGCGCTGGACCCGGCGGACGTCCGCGCCGCCGGCCACTACCTGGACCGGCTGCCCGGGCGGCGGTTCGCCCGCTACGGCCTGGACGCCGACCAGGTGCGCCGGCTGCGGGAACGTCTCGCCGGTTGGCCGCGCTGACCGCGTCGCCACCCGACCGGCCGGTACCCTTGATCGAGTACAGACTGTACCCATATGTCCGCCAGCCGAGAGGTGACCATGCCTGTTCACGCGTCCGGCCACATCGACCTCACCCGCCTGCAGGAAGTGCTCGACGGACCGTGGGTGGAGGTCCGCAACGCGCACCGGGACCAACTCGACGCGCGTTTCCTCCCGGTGTACGGCGAGACCGGTGACCAGGCCCGGGAGCGGATCACCCGACTGCTCCACGAGCTCCCCGTGGAGCTGGGCATCGCCTCGGCCTTCCCCACCGAGTACGGCGGCCGGGCCGACCCGGGCGGCTCGATCGTCGCCTGCGAGATGCTGGCCCAGGTCGACCTGTCGCTGATGGTCAAGGCAGGCGTGCAGTGGGGGTTGTTCGGGGGCGCCGTCTACGCCCTCGGCACGCGGCGGCACCACGACGCCTACCTGCGCGACATCGTCTCCGGCAGCACGTTCGGCTGCTTCGCGATGACCGAGACCGGCCACGGCTCCGACGTCCAGCAACTGCGCACCACCTGCGTGTACGACCCGCAGACGCAGACGTTCGACCTGCACACCCCGCACGAGGCGGCCCGCAAGGACTACATCGGCAACGCCGCCCGGGACGGGCGACTCGCGGTGGTGTTCGCGCAACTGATCTCCGGCGGGCGGCGGCACGGCGTGCACGCCTGGCTGGTGCCGATCCGCGACGAGCGGGGCGACCCGCTGCCCGGCGTGACCATCGGCGACGCCGGGCCCAAGGCCGGGCTGCTCGGCGTGGACAACGGACGGCTCAGCTTCGACCACGTGACGGTGCCCCGGGACATGCTGCTGGACCGGTACGGGCAGGTGGCCGAGGACGGGACGTACTCCAGCCCGATCGACAACGACTCACGGCGCTTCTTCACCATGCTCGGCACCCTGGTGCGGGGCCGGGTGAGCGTGGGCGGGGCCGCCGCGGCGGCCACCAAGTCGGCGCTGACCATCGCGGTGCGCTACGGCGACGTCCGCCGGCAGTTCCCCGCGCCCGACGCGGGCCGGGAGGTGCTGCTCAACGACTACCTGGCCCACCAGCGTAAGCTGCTGCCCGCCCTGGCCACCACGTACGCGCTGCACTTCGCCCAGGCCGAGCTGGTCAGCGCGTTGAGCGCGGCGCAGGGCGGTGACGAGCCGGTCGACGAGCACCGGCAGCGGGAGCTGGAGTCCCGGGCCGCCGGCCTCAAGGCCGCGCAGACCTGGCACGCCACCCGCACCATCCAGATGTGCCGTGAGGCGTGCGGCGGCGCCGGCTACCTGGCCGAGAACCGGCTGCCCGGTCTCAAGGCCGACACCGACGTCTTCACCACGTTCGAGGGCGACAACACGGTGTTGCTGCAACTGGTCGGCAAGGGGCTGCTCACCGGCTACCGGGACGAGTTCGGCTCGCTGGACGGCTGGGGGCGCGCCTCGTTCGTCGCCGAACAGGTCCGCGAGATGGTGCTGGAACGCACCGCCGCCCGGTCGCTCATCGAGCGGCTGGTCAGCGCCGTGCCCGGCCGGGACGACGAGGTCGCCGTCACCGACCGTGGCTGGCAGTTGACGCTGTTCGAGGACCGCGAGCGGCACCTGCTCGACGGCGTGGTGCGCCGGCTGCGCAACGGCGCGGCCAGGAAGAAGGACCGGCCCTTCGACATCTTCAACGACGTCCAGGACCACGTCCTCGCGGTCGCCGCCGCCCACGTCGACCGGGTCACCCTGGAGGCCTTCGTGGCGGGCGTCGAGGACACCGACGACCCGGCCGTACGGGCGCTGCTGTCCCGGGTGTGCGACCTGTACGCGCTCACCGTCATCGAGGCCCACAGGGGCTGGTTCCTGGAGCACGGCCGCCTCACCCCGGTCCGCTCGAAGACGATCACGGGTGTGGTCAACAGCCTGCTCAAGGAGCTGCGCCCGCAGATGCGGACGCTGGTGGACGGTTTCGCCATCCCGGAGCGGTGGCTGCACTGCGCCATCCTGGCCGAGGAGCCCGGCCGGCAGGAGACCATGGCCGCCCACGACGCGACCGGTGCGGACCTGCCGGCGGGATCCGTCTAGCTGATCGGCTTGCCGCCGGTCACGCCGAGCACCTCGCCGGTGATGAAGCTCGACTCCTGCGAGGCGAAGAAGACGTACGCGGGGGCCAGCTCGGCGGGCTGGCCGGCGCGGCCCATCGGAGTGTCCTCGCCGAACGACTCGACCTTCTCCTCCGGCATGGTGGCCGGGATCAGCGGGGTCCAGATCGGGCCGGGCGCCACCGCGTTCACCCGGATGCCCTGATCGGCCAGGTCGTCGGCGAGCGCCTTGGTGAAGTTGGCGATGCCCGCCTTCGTGGTGGCGTAGTCCAGGAGCTGCGGTGACGGCTGGTACGCCTGGATCGACGACGTGTTGATGATCGCCCCGCCGTCGGGCAGGTGCGGCACGGCCGCCTTGGACAACCAGAACATCGCGTACAGGTTGGTCTTGAGCACCCGGTCGAACTGCTCGCTGGTGATGCCGGCGATGCCCTTGTCCTGCGCCATCTGGTAGGCGGCGTTGTTCACCAGGATGTCGAGGCCACCGAGGTCGGACACCGCCCGGTCGACCAGCGACTGGCAGAACGCCTCGTCGGTGATGTCGCCCTTGACGGCGACGCCGCGCCGGCCGGCATCCTCGACCAGCCGCACCGTGTCGCGGGCGTCGGCGTCCTCCTCGTCACCCAGGTACGAGATGAGCACGTCCGCGCCCTCCCGGGCGTAGGCGATGGCCACCGCCCGGCCGATGCCGGAGTCACCGCCGGTGATCAGAGCGCGCTTGCCCTTCAGTCGGCCGCTGCCCCGGTACGACTTTTCGCCGTGGTCGGGCTTCGGACTCATCTGGGCCGTCGAGCCGGGCGGCGTCTGCTGCTGTTCGGGCTGCCCCTGCGGGTACTGGCCCTGCGGGTCCTGCTGGCTGTACTGGTCCTTGCTCACTATGGTGTCTCCTCGCGTGCCAGGGGCGACCTGTCCGGTTCTGTGCTACCCGGCGGCGTCACCGGGAAACGCCCGCGCCACGCACGACCGCCCACCCCGCGAGGCGGGGCTCGCCGTAGTCGGGACCGCCGGAGGATCGGCCCACAGCGCCGTACCGCCGATGTGGGGCCGTCCGCCAGGCGGGACGACCCCAGATCAGCGATACGGCGCGGCCAGGCTCGAAAGATCAGCTCCGATCGCCAGGGACGCCCACCAGACGATCTCGCGGCGTCCCCGGCCGGCGGTCACCATGAGCACCCGCCCGTCCGGCAGGGCGAAGACCCAAACCTGAGCACCTCGGCCGCCGATTCCGGGTCGTCGGCGTGGCCGCACGACGTGAAGACCTCGGGTACGGCTGGCGGCACGACCGTTTCCCGTCCGTCGTCCGTCGAGTCGGCTCTTGTACCCGCCCCGCCGCTGGCTGCGGTTCCGACGCCTGCTCAGACACCTCCAGGGGTTGCCTTCCAGCCTCCCCCGTACCGATCAGCTTCGCCCGGCTGCCGCCCCGGATCCGCCCTTTCTCGCAGATCTTGGACAGTTGCCGTCGTATTACGACGGCAACTGTCCAAGATCTGGAGTTCGGACCTGGGTGAGCCGGCCGGCGCAGGGTTCGTGGCGGCCGACGCGCAACAGACCGCGTCGACCGTCAGGCATCCCGGCGGCGCAGAGGACCCGTCGTCGTACGGCTTGGTCGTCCTCGGGGAGCCGGTGGTCTCGCCCGGGTCGCCCGGGGTAGGTCCGGGTCGTCTATCCCGGTCGGTCCCGGGGGTCGGTCGGTCCCGGGGGTCGGTCGGTCCCGGGGGTCGGTCGGTCCCGGGGGTCGGTCGGTCCCGGTCGGGGCCAGCGGGTGTCGCCCGAAGATACGGCACGGCGGACCGGCCTGGGTCGGTCGTCGGAGGCGTGCCCCAGATACGGGGCAGCTCGACAGCCTCCGAAAGCCAACATCCATCGGGGAGCCGGACACCGACCGCGAACCCCCCGCGACCGTTCCGCGCGGGACCACCTTGAGGCGTGGCTCGCTGACCGTCGGCCCCGCCTCCGGGAAGAAGCCGACTAACCGGCCGGACGACGGTATGCCCCTCGCCGTAACGCTGATGTCGGGGTGACCGCCCCGGCGAAGGGGCCCGTTTCAGGGATACGGCGAGAGCGGACGCGGGCGCGAGGGCGTGCTCAGCGGGCGCGAGCCGGGGTGCGCGGCACGGGCAGCCGGTCCAGCAGGGCCAGGGCGGCGCGCACCGGCGGTCGGGTGAGGGTCTGCTCGAAGGACGCCCGCCCCTGGCAGAACCGGACGAACATCCGCCACCCCGGCGGGCTCGCCAGCAGGGCGTGGAACACCTCCGGGCGGCGGGCGAACACCTCCAGCAACCGGTGACCGGCCCGCATCGGGGGCACCAGCTCGGCGTGCACCGCCCGCACGTACCCGTCCAGGTCGCCGGCAGCCACCGCCGCGCCGGCCAGGGCGCCGGAACGCAACGCGTAGCTGATCCCCTCCCGGCTCCACGGCTCCAGCAGACCGGCCGCGTCCCCGGCGACCAGCACCCGACCCCGGCGCAGCGGCGCGTCGTCGGCGCGGCAGCGGGTCAGGTGCCCGGAGTCGTGCGCCGGCTCCAGGCCCGACAGACCCAACCGGTCCAGGAAGTCCCGCAGGTAGGCGCGGGTCCGCTCGCCCTCACCGCGCGCCGCGATCACGCCGACGGTGAGCCGGTCGCCCTTGGGGAACACCCACGCGTACGAGCCGGGGATCGGCCCCCAGTCCAGCAGAACCCGGCCCCGCCAGCGGTCCTGCTCGACGGCCGGCACCGGCAGCTCCCACTCCAGCCCGAGATCGACCTGCCGGTACCCGACGCCGACGTGTCGGGCGGTCACCCCGGACGAGCCGTCCGCGCCGACCGCGTACCGGGCGGTGACGGTCTCGCCGTCGGCCAGCCGGACGCGTACCCCGTCGGGGTCCTGTTCGACGGCGCGCGCCGGGGCGCGTTCCCGCACCTGGGCCCCGGCGTCGGTCGCGGCCTGCCGCAGCGCCAGGTCGAACTCCTCCCGGCGGACCATGGTGACCAGCGGCGTGGGGTGCCGGCGGGTGAACTCGCGGCGGCCGTCGCGGGTGAAGGTGACCCGGTCGACCCGGTCGTGGGCCGGCACGTCGATCCGGCCGTCGACGGCGGCGAGCGAGGCGCCGACAAGACCCCCGCCGCAGGTCTTGTACCTGGGGTGCGCCGTCCGCTCCACGACGAGCGTCCGCGCGCCGGCACGGGCGGCGGCGTGCGCGGCGCTCAGGCCGGCCGGGCCGGCTCCGATGACGACACAGTCCCAGACGATCATGTCAGGCAGCCTAGTACCGCCCTGCCTGCCGCCCGGGTGAGCGCCGCGCGGTGGCGCCCGCGCCGGACCGCCCGGTCGAGGGAGCATCATCGCCACCGGGCGGGGTAACCGGCGCTGCGCGGACCGCCCGTCGGGGGCGGGCAGCCCGAAAGGGGGACGCCATGCGGCAGGTGCAGCTTTCGGACCTGGAGGAACGGGTCTATCAGGCGGTGTACGCCCTCGAGGCGCGGGGGCAGGTGCCGTACCCGGCGGTGATCGCGGAGGAGTCCGGGCTCACCGAAGACGAGATCGTCACGCCGTTGCGGCTGCTGTCGCAGAAGAACCTGCTGCACCGGGAGGACTCGCCGATGGCCGGGCTGGACTTCGGCCCCCGCTGGTGCGCCCGGCAGATGGCCTGACCGGCGGGGGCCAGCGGCGGCGCTGGCCGGCGCTGGCCGTCGGGCTGGTCGCCGCGTTCATGACCCTGCTCGACGTCAGCATCGTCAACGTGGCCGTGCCGTCGATCGAGCGGTCCCTGGACGCCACCCCCAGCGACCTGCAGTGGGTCCTGTCCGGGTACGCGCTGACGTTCGGGCTGGTGCTGGTGCCCGCCGGACGTCTCGGTGACACCCGGGGACGGCGCGACGCCTTCGTCGTCGGTATCGCCCTGTTCACCGCGACCAGCGCCGTGGCCGGCCTCGCCACGTCGGCCGGCTGGCTGATCGCCGCCCGGCTGGTCCAGGGCGCGGCGGCGGGACTGGTCAACCCGCAGGTGACCGGGCTGATCCAGCAACTGTTCCGGGGGCCGGAACGGGGTCGCCCGTTCGGGTTGCTCGGCGCGACCATCGGGATCTCCACGGCGATCGGCCCGCTGCTCGGCGGCCTGCTCATCGCGGTCGGTGGCCCCGAGCACGGCTGGCGGTGGGTGTTCTTCGTCAACGTGCCGGTCGGGGTCATGGCGGTCGTGCTCGGTTGGCGGCTGCTGCCGACCGTCCCCGAGGGTGGTCGCCGACCGCGCCGGCTGGACCCGGTCGGGGTGCTGCTGCTCGGCGCCGGGGTGGTGCTGCTGCTCCTGCCGCTGGTGCAGCGGGAACAGTGGCCGGGGCCGGCCAAGTGGGCGTTGGTCCCGGTCGGGCTGCTCGCGCTCGCCGCCTTCGGCTGGTGGGAACGGCGGTACGCCCGGCACGCCGAGCCACTGTTCGACCTGCGGCTGTTCCGGCTGCGGTCGTACGCCCTCGGCTCGCTGATCGCCCTGATCTACTTCGGCGGTTTCACCGCGTTGTTCTTCGTCTTCACCCTCTACCTGCAGATCGGGTTGGGCTACAGCGCGCTGGTCGCCGGTCTGGCGATCACCCCGTTCGCCCTGGGGTCGGCCGTCGCCTCGGCGGTGGGCGGCCGGATCGTCGACCGGTACGGCCGTCCGCTGGTCACCGTCGGGCTGGCCACGGTGGTCGTCGGGCTCGGCGCGGTGGTGCTGGCGCTGCGGGTCCTGCCGGACGCCCCGGCGCCTCTGGTCGCGGCCCTGCCGTTGCTGGTCGCCGGCATCGGCAGCGGCCTGGTGATCACACCCAACCAGACCCTCACCCTCGCCCAGGTGCCGGTGCCCGAGGCGGGCAGCGCCGCCGGGATGCTCCAGACCGGGCAGCGACTCGGCTCGGCGGCCGGCATCGCCGCCGTCGGCGCGCTGTTCTTCTCGTCGGTGTCGGCCGGTGGGGGCGACCAGTGGTCGGCGGCCTTCCGGCGCTCCCTGCTGCTCGCCGCCGGCATCATCGCGTTGGCGCTCGTCGCCGCCCTGCTCGACAGCCGACACCACCGGGGCACGCCGGCACACGTGGACGCCGCCGGACGCGACCCGGCGGCGTAACGCCGCAGGCACGACCCGGCCTGTAGTCACCGCCGGACGCGGCGCGGCGCCGTGGACGCCGCCGGACGCGACCCGGCGGCGTAGACGTCGCATCCGGGAACCGGCGGGGAAAACCAGACGAACGTTTCCGTCCGGGGGCAGCGCGGTCGCGGGGGTGATCGGTAGGACATAGACCATGACGAACACCATCGACCGTCGTACCCTGCTGCGCGTCGCCGGCGCCTCCACCAGCGGCGCCGTCCTGACCGCGGCCCTGACCAGCGTCTCCCCCGCCCGCGCGGCCGGCGGCGCGTTCCGGCACGGGGTCGCCTCCGGCGATCCGCTCCCCGACGGCGTCCTGCTGTGGACCCGGGTGACGCCCACCGACGACGCCCAGCCGGGTTCCGGCGTTGGCCCCGACACGCAGGTGTCCTGGCAGGTCGCCACCGATCCGGACTTCACGACGATCGTCGGGCAGGGCGTCACGCCGACCGGCCCGGCCCGCGACCACACCGTCAAGGTCGAGGTGGGCGGTCTCACGCCGGCCACCACCTACTGGTACCGCTTCGGGCTGGCCGGCACGTGGTCGCCGACCGGCCGGACGATGACCGCCCCGCCGGTGGACGCGACCATCGACCGGCTGCGGCTCGGCGTGGTCTCCTGCGCCAACTGGGAGGCCGGGCACTTCTCCGCGTACCGGCACCTGGCCGCCCGCGGTGACCTGCACCTCGTCGTGCACCTCGGGGACTACCTCTACGAGTACGGCACCGGAGAGTTCGACGCGGGCGGCACCGTGGTCCGTCCGGTGCGCCCGGCCCACGAGATCCTCACCCTCGCCGACTACCGGACCCGGCACGGCCTGTACAAGACCGACCCGGACCTGCAGGCGCTGCACGCCGCGCTGCCCTGGGTGATCACCTGGGACGACCACGAGGTCGCCAACGACCAGTGGTCCGGCGGGGCGCAGAACCACACCCCCGGTGTCGAGGGCGACTTCGCGGCCCGGTTGGCGGCGGCCCGGCAGGCGTACTTCGAGTGGATGCCGGTGCGGGCCGGGGCGAACGGGGCGATCCACCGGCGGCTGCGGTTCGGGCAGCTCGCGGAGCTGTCCATGCTGGACCTGCGCTCCTACCGGTCGGCGCAGGCGTCCGGCCCGGCCGTCGACGACCCGACCCGGACGATCACCGGGGACGCCCAACTGTCCTGGCTGAAGTCCGGGCTGGTCACGTCGACCGCACGGTGGAAGCTGGTCGGCAACCCGGTGATGATGGCCCGGCTCGACCTGGCCACCCTGCCGGCCTGGCTGCTCGGGCCGCTACGGGACCTGCTCGGCATCCCGCAGAACGGCGCGGTGCTCAACCCCGACCAGTGGGACGGGTACAACGCCGACCGCAACGAGCTGGTCGACCACCTGCGGGCACACCGTACCCGGGACGTGGTGTTCCTCACCGGCGACATCCACTGCTCGTGGGCCAACGAGGTCACCACCCGGTCGACGCTGCTCACCGGACCGGCTGCCGTCGAGTTCGTCGTGCCGTCGGTGACCAGCGACAACATCGACGACTTCCTGGGCCTGCCGCCGGGCAACTCGCTGAGCGCGCTGGGCGCGTCGTTGATCCGTACGACCAACCCGCACGTGCGCTGGACGGAGCTGGACGGGCACGGCTACGGCGTGCTGGAGGTGACCCCGCAGCAGTGCCGGATGGACTGGTACCACCTGGCCGACCGGACCAGCGCCACCAGCGGCAGCTCGTGGGTGGCGGGCTGGTCGGTGGCGGCCGGCTCGGCGCGGCTGCGCCCGGAGTCCGGCCCGCTGACCTGAGCGCCGCCCCGCTCCCCCACGCCGGTCGTCCCGGGCCGGTCGACGACCGGCGGCGCGGAAACGGCGCCGCCCGCCGGCGGGACCGCTGCCGGCCCGGGTGACGACCGCTATTGTGGGACGCCGTGCCTGCTCCGGGGAGTACGGGGTCGCGCCGTCGTCGGCGAACCCCGCGGACCGCAGCGGGCACGGGCAGCCGGCGGGGTCGCAGCGGGCAGGTGGCCGTCGGCGGCTTGGGCAACCGTGGGACCGGACGTCCCGGGGCGCGGTCGCCCAAGCGGTACCGGAACGTGGGACGGGCGAGGCGGTGGAACATCCGGCATGACGATGTCGAGTCACCAGGTCGGCACGCTGACGCACGAGGGCCTGCTCTACCGGGGGCGGGCCGACCTGCTGGCCGGGACGGTCCCCTTCGTCGAGGCCGGGCTGGCCGGCGGTGAGCCGATCCTGGTGGCGATGCCCGGCCCGCACCTCGACCTGCTCCGCGTCGCGTTGCGCCACACCGGCGACGCCGTCGACTTCGTCGACCTGGCCGAGGCCGGCCGCAACCCGGGCCGGATCATCCCGTACGTGTTCCAGGCGTTCGTCGACAGGCATCCGGGGCGGCGGGTGCGGATCGTCAGCGAGGCGATCTGGCCGGGCCGCGCCGCGCCCGAGTATCCGGCCTGCGCCCAGCACGAGGCGCTGGTCAACTCGGCGCTGCGCCACCGGCCCGCCCACATCCTGTGCCCGTACGACCGCGTGGGGCTGGACGCGCCGGCGCTCGTCGACGCCCGGGCCGCCCATCCGGTCCTCGTCGGCCCCGCCGGCCGGCGGCCCAGCGCCCACTACGACCCCGACGGCGTGGTCGCCCGGCACAACCGGCCGCTGCCCGAGCCGACCACGCCGGTCACCGCGCTGCGCTACGACCTCGCCACCCTCTCCGGGGTGCGTCGTCTCGTCACCCGGCACGCGGCGGCGGTCGGCCTGGACGAGGAACGGCAGGCCGACCTGCAGATCGCGGTGACCGAGCTGGCCGCCAACAGCGTGGCGCACGCCGGCGGCAGCGGTGACCTGCGGATCTGGCGGACCGGGGAGCATCTGGTCTGTGAGCTGGCCGACGACGGTCACCTGGTCGACCCGCTCGCGGGACGGCTGACCCCGGCCGCCGACGACGTCGGCGGCCGGGGTCTGGTGATCGTCCATGCGCTCTGCGACCTGGTGCTGCTGCACACCACCGACGCCGGCACGACCGTCCGCCTGCACATGCGCCTCACCGGCCCGCCGCTGCCGGTCCGGTGACCGCCGCTCAGTGGCCGCGGGCCAGCCACTCCGGCAGGTGCGGGGCCTCCGCGCCGATGGTGGTGCTGTCGCCGTGGCCGGTGTGCGCCACCGTCTCCGGCGGCAGGGTCAGCAGCCGCTCCCGGATCGAGGTGACGATCGTGGCGAAGTCGCTGAACGACCGGCCGGTCGCGCCCGGCCCGCCGGCGAACAGGGTGTCGCCGGTGAACACCACCCCGAGCCGCGGGGCGTGGAAGCTGCACGCGCCGGGGCTGTGACCGGGGGTGTGCAGCACCCGCAGGGCGACCCCGGCGACCTCGACGGTGTCGCCGTCGCCCAGCTCGCCCCCGGGCGGCACGTGCGGATGGACCATGTCCCACAGCACCCGGTCGGCGGGGTGCAGCAGCACCGGCGCGCCGGTGGCCCGGCTCAGCTCCGGCGCGACCCGGACGTGGTCGTCGTGCGCGTGCGTGGCCAGGATCGCCCGGACCTGGCGACCTGCCACCGCCGCGAGGATCGTCGGGACGTCGTGCGGGGCGTCGACGACGACGCACTCGGTGTCGTCGCCGACGATCCAGACGTTGTTGTCGACGTCGAATGTCTGCCCGTCGAGGGAGAAGACGCCGCTGGTGACGGCGTGGTCGACGCGGGCCGCCATCAGAGGACCACCACCGAGCGGAGCACGTCACCGGCGTGCATCCGGGCGAACGCCGCCTCGACCTGGTCCAGGCCGATCTCCTCGGTCACGAAGGCGTCGAGGTCGAGCCGGCCCTGCAGGTACAGCTCGGTCAGCAGCGGGAAGTCGCGGCTGGGCAGGCAGTCGCCGTACCAGCTCGATCTGAGCGCGCCACCGCGACCGAAGACGTCCAGCAACGGCAGGTCGACGGTCATCTCCGGGGTGGGCACCCCGACCAGCACCACTGTGCCGGCCAGGTCGCGGGCGTAGAACGCCTGCTTCCAGGTCTCCGGGCGGCCGACCGCGTCGATGACCACGTCCGCCCCGAAGCCGCCGGTGGCGGCGCGGATCGCCTCGACCGGGTCCTCGGCGGAGGCGTCGACGGTGTGCGTCGCGCCGAACCTGCGGGCCCAGTCGAGTTTGCGGGCGTCCCGGTCCACGGCGACGACCGTGGTCGCGCCGGCCAGCGTCGCGCCGGCGATCGCGGCGTCTCCGACGCCGCCGCAGCCGATCACCGCGACCGAGTCGCCCCGGGTGACCCCGCCGGTGTTCATCGCCGCGCCGAGCCCGGCCATCACCCCGCAGCCGAGCAGGCCCACGGCGGCGGGCCGGGCCGCCGGGTCGACCTTCGTGCACTGCCCGGCGTGCACCAGCGTCTTCTCGGCGAACGCGCCGATGCCCAGGGCCGGGGCCAGCTCGACGCCGTCGGTGAGGGTCATCCGTTGGGCGGCGTTGTGGGTGGCGAAGCAGTGCCACGGCCGGCCCCGCCGGCAGGCCCGGCAGTCGCCGCAGACGGCCCGCCAGTTGAGCACCACGAAGTCACCCGGGGCGACCCCGGTGACCCCGTCGCCGACCTGCTCGACGATGCCGGCGGCCTCGTGGCCGAGCAGGAACGGGTAGTCGTCGTTGATGCCGCCCTCGCGGTAGTGCAGGTCGGTGTGGCACACCCCGCAGGACTGGACGCGGACGATGGCCTCGCCCGGCCCCGGGTCGGGCAGCACGATGGTGGTGACCTCGACCGGGGCGCCCCTGCGCCGCGAGATCACTCCCCGGACCTCCTGGCTCACGCTCTCCTCCTCGCTGCCCGCCGCCGCGCCGGACGCGCCGATCACCTGGCAACCTACCCCCGGTTCTCCGGTCGCGCCCACCGCGGCGCGGTCGGGAGGAAAGGTGAGGAATCCACCGGTGTGCCGAGCCGCGACGGCCGGCTTGGTGCGCCAGAATCCACGGATGCTCCACCGCCGCTGGCTGTTCGCCGACCAACTCGGGCCGCACTTCCTCGATGACGCCCACCAGCCGGTGCTGCTGGTCGAGGCCCGGGCGGTGTTCCGGGCCCGGCCGATGCACCGGCAGAAGGCGCACCTGATCCTGTCCGCGTTGCGGCACCGGGCGGCCGAGCTGGGCGGGCGGGCGCTGCTGCTGCGGACCGAGACGTTCCGGGAGGCGCTGCGCCAGGTGGAAGGCCCGGTCGAGGTCCGGCACCCGTCGTCCCGTGCGGCGCTGCGGTTCGTCCGCTCGGTCGACGGGCTGCGGGTGCTGCCGCCGCGGGGGTTCGTCACCCGGTTCGAGGACTTCGCCGAATGGGCCGACGGCAACCGGCGCGCCCCGCTGCGGGTCGACGACTTCTACCGGTTCGCCCGGGCCCGGCACGGCGTGCTGACCGACCGGGCCCGGCCGGTCCGGCCCCGACGGGCTCGCCGGCTCACCGACGACGGCCTCGCGCCGCCCCCGCCGGTCGAGGAGGACGAGATCGACGCCGGGGTCCGCCGGGATCTGGACCGGTGGGCCGCCGAAGGCGTCCGGTTCGTCGGCCGGGACGGGCCCCGCGCGTACCCGGTGACGCACGCCGAGGCCGCCGCCCGGCTGCGGCACTTCCTGACCCACCGGCTGCCGGCGTACGGACGGCGGCACGGCGTGCTGCGCGCCGGTGACCCGACCCTGGCGCACAGCCTGCTGTCGTCGTCGTTCAACCTGGGCCTGCTCGACCCCGGGGAGGCGATCGGGGCGGCCGAGCAGGAGTACCTGTCCGGGCGGGCCCCGAGGTCGGCGGTGGACGCCTTCCTCCGGCAGCTTCTCGGCTGGCGGGAGTTCCTCTGGCAGCTCTACTGGTACCTCGACCCGGACTACCGGGGACGCGACTGGCTCCCACTGACCGGGTCCGTCCCGGCCTGGTTCCGTGACCTGGACGCCGACGCGGTGCGGGCCCGCTGCCTGTCCGAGGCGTTACGCGCCGTCCGGGACACCGGATGGGCGCACCAGACGCAGCGGCTGCTGGTGCTCGGCAACCACGCGTTGCAGCGGGGGTGGCGGTCGAGCGAGGTGGCGGCGTGGTTCCGGGACAGCTTCGTCGACGGCACGGACTGGGTGATGAACGCGACGGTGGTGGGCATGAGCCAGTACGCCGACCTGGCCCGGATCGACACCCGCCCGTACGTGGTGGACGGCGGGCACCTGGACCGGATCGGTGACCACTGCGGTGGCTGCGCGTACCGGCCGGAGCAGACGCTGGGCGCGACGGCCTGCCCGTACACCGGGGGTTTCGCGGCGTTCCTGCACCGCCACCACGCCCGGCTGGCCGATGATCCCCGGCTGGCCGGCGAACTGGCCCGGCAGGTCGACCCGCGGCGCCGGGACGCGGTGCTGCGGCAGGAGGAGCGGCGTGGCAGCGCGGCCCCCTGAGAGCCACGGCGGGCCATCCACGCCCGTTTCGGCGGCGTGGGGGCGTCCTGGCGTCGGGACGCCGCGACATCACGGAGATGGCGGCTCGGGCGGACGACCCGGGACGCCCGGCCCGGAGAAGACCACCGCGTCGTCGACGGGGCCGTGCCGCAGCAGCCACCGGTCCCGCAGGTAGTTCTGGTGCAGCCGCCAGGGCGGGACCGGACCCTGCCTGGGCAGGGCGTCCACGCTGCGCCGCACGTACCCGGAGGTGAGGTCGATGATCGGTCGCAGGTCGGTGGTGTCCGGGGCCAGCGGGGTGCAGGCCCGGTGGCCGTGCCGGTCCATGTGCCGCAGCAGCCGGCAGACGTAACCCGCGACGAGATCGGCCTTCAGCGTCCAGGAGGCGTTGGTGTAGCCGAGGGTGAGGGCCAGATTCGGCACGCCGGAGAGCATCATGCCCTTGTAGGCGACGGTGCCGGCCGGGTCGACCGGCTCGCCGTCCACGGTCAGCGTCAGGCCGCCGAGCGCGAGCAGGTTCAGGCCGGTGGCGGTGACCAGCACGTCCGCCGGCAGCTCCGACCCGGAGGTGAGGCGTACGCCGGTCTCGGTGACGGTCTCGACGGTGTCGGTGACCACCGAGGCGCGTCCGGCGTGGACGGCCGTGAACAGGTCCCCGTCGGGAACGACGCAGAGCCGCTGGTCCCACGGGTCGTAGCGGGGGGAGAAGTGCCTGTCGACGTCGAACCCGGCGGGCAGCCGGCGGCGGACCCCCCGGCGCAGCGCCGACCGGGCCAACCGGGGGGCGCGCCGGCTGGCCCGGTAGGTCAGGGTGGACAGCAGCACGTTCCTGGCGCGCACCAGCGGGTACGCCAGCCGGCCCGGCAGCCGGCGGCGCAGCGCGTCGGCGAGGGCGTCCCGCGACGGCAGCGCGAGCAGGTAGCCGGGTGAGCGTTGCAGCATGGTCACGTGGGCGGCCCGTTCGGCCAGCGCCGGGACGAGGGTGACCGCGGTGGCGCCGCTGCCGAGCACCACCACCCGGGCCCCGGCGTGGTCCAGGTCAGCCGGCCAGCGCTGAGGGTGCACGATCCGCCCGGCGAAGCGTCCGAGGCCGGGCAGGTCCGGGGTGTAACCCTCGTCGTAGCGGTAGTAGCCGGCGCAGACGTAGAGGAAACCGCAGGTCAGCGTCACCGTCTCGGTGGTGTCGGCGCGCTGGGCGTGGACCGTCCAGCGCGCGTCGGCGCTGGACCACTCGGCGGCCAGCACCCGGTGCCGGAAGCGGATCCGCTCGTCGACGCGGTACTCGCGGGCGGTGTCGCGGACGTAGCGGCGGATCGACGCGCCGTCGGCGATCGCCCTCGGGTCCGCCCACGGACGGAAGGAGTACCCGAGGGTGAACATGTCCGAGTCGGAGCGGACGCCCGGGTAGCGGAACAGGTCCCAGGTGCCGCCGATGGCGTCCCGGGCCTCCAGGATGGTGAAGGTCTTGTCCGGGCAGCTCCGTCGCAGGTGGCAGGCGGCGCCGACGCCGGACAGACCGGCCCCGACGATGAGCACGTCGACGTGGTCCACGGTCACGGCCTCCTCGCTCCCCCCGTGCCACCCACTGTCGCACCTCAGGCGGTCTCGCCGGGGGCCAGGTACCGGTAGCGGGGGCCGAGGGTTTCGGTGAACCAGCCGTCGACGCTGGCCAGCCCACGCTCGTTGAGCTGCGCGTCGTGGATCGGGTGCACCCGGTCCGCGGTCACCGTGGCCGCGAAGTCGATCGCCTCGGTCAGTTTCAGCCAGGACGCCTGAGCGGGTACGAGCAGGGTCTCCACCGGCCGGTCGGGCGGGGTCAGCGAGTCGCCCGGGTGGTAGAGCCGGTCCGCGACGAGGTAACCGAGGTTGGCGCAGTCGGGCTGCCCGCCGTGGATGGTGGCGTGCCGGCCACCGAGGGCGGTGACCGGGATCCCGGCGGCGGTGAACCGCTCGCCGGGACGCGCCCGGACCACCGGCAGCGGGGCGAGGTCACCCAGCCGGGCGTCGTACGGCACGTACACCGGCACGCCGAGCCCGGCCAGCCGGAGCACGTCGACGTGGTCGGTGTGCTCGTGGGTGACCAGGACGGCGTCCGCGCCGGCCAGAGCCCGGGGCTCGCTCCAGGTGCCCGGGTCGATGACGAGGACCCGCCCGTCGAGCTCCAGGCGGACGCAGGCGTGGGTGAACTTGGTGACCTTCACCCCGGACACCCTACGACCGCGGGTCAGCCCTTGACGGCGCCGATGAGGACGCCCTTGATGAAGTGCCGTTGGATGAACGGGTACACGGCGACGATCGGGGCGACGGTGAGGACGACCACCGCCATCTTGATCGACTCGGTGGGCGGCAGGGTCGCCCCGCTCGCGCCGGAGGTGTGCGGCGCCTGCCCGGCCAGCAGGTAGCTCTGCAGCACCCGCTGGATCGGATACATGTCGTTGCGGTCCATGAACAGCAGCGCGTCGAACCACACGTTCCAGTAGCTGACCGCGTAGAACAGCCCGACGACCGCGACGACCGCCCGGGATACCGGCAGGACGATCCGCAGCAGGGTACGGAGGTCGCTGGCCCCGTCGATGCGGGCGCTGTCGAGCAGCTCCTGCGGGATGCCCTGGAAGAAGCCGCGTACGACGACCAGGTTGAACACGCTGATCGCGGGCGGCAGGATCAGCGCCCAGATGGTGTCCTTGAGGCCCAGGCCGGTCACCACGAGGTACTTCGGCACCAGCGGCGGGTAGATCAGGAACGGGATCAGGAAGTAGGCGAGCAGCCAACGGTAGCCGAGCGAGCCGGGCCGGGACAGGCCGTACGCGGCCAGCACGGTCACGGTCAGCGCCACGGCGGTGCCGATCACGGTGACCAGGGTGCTGATCCACAGCGCCCGGGTGACCGCCCCGCCGGCCAGGATGGTCTCGTAGGCGGCGGTGTCGATGCCCCGGGGGACGACGACCATGCCGCCGGCGGCGGCGATGGTCTCCCGCGAGGACAGGCTGGTGACCAGGATGACCCAGAGCGGGAACAGCACGCCGAGGACGAGCAGGGAGAGGACGACGGCCTTGGCGGCCTGGCCGACCGGGGTCGGTTTCTCCTCCCACGCCGGGCGGCGGTTGGCGGCCCGGGGGCGCTTGCGGACGGTGGTCGCGGTCATGACCTTGAGTAGATCCCTCGTTCGCCGAGCTTGTGTGCGATCTTGTTGGCGGCCAGGATCAGGACGAGCCCGACGGCGGCCTTGAACAGGCCGGCGGCGGCGCCGTAGCCGTAGTTCCCGGTGGCGATGGAGAAGTGGTAGACGAAGGTGTCGAGCACCTCGCTGGCCTGCCGCCCCACCGCGTCACGTTGCAGCAGGAACTGCTCGAAGCCGACCGACAGCGCGTCGCCGAGCCGCAGGATGAGCAGCAGCACGATCACCGGGCGCAGGCCGGGCAGCGTGACGTGCCACATCCGCCGCCACCGTCCGGCGCCGTCGGAGGCGGCCGCCTCGTAGAGGTTCTGGTCGATGGTGGACAGCGCGGCGAGGAAGACGATGGTGCCCCAGCCGACGTCCTTCCAGACCGCCTCGGCGGTGACCAGGATGATGAACGTGTCCGGGTTGGTCATGATGTTCCACGGTTCCATCCCGGCCTCGCGCATGGTCTGAGACAGCAGGCCCGCGCCGCCGAGCATCGCCACGAAGAAGCTGACCACCAGCACCCAACTGAAGAAGTGCGGCAGGTAGACGACGGTCTGGACGAAGCCGCGCAGCCGGCTGGAGAGCAGGTTGTGCAGCATGATCGCCAGGAAGATCGGCAACGGGAAGAAGAACACCAACTGGAACGCGGTGATCGCCAGGGTGTTGCGGAACGCGTCCCAGAACGCCGGGTCCTCGAAGAGGAGCTGGAACTGACCGAAGCCGATCCAGTTGCTCTGGACGAACGCGTCGAGCGGGTTGTCGCCGACGTACGGGTTGTAGTCCTGGAAGGCGATGACGTTGCCGAGGATCGGCACGTAGCTGAAGACGAGCAGGACCAGGAAGCCGGGCGTCACCATGGCCAGCAGTTGCCAGTCGCGGCGCAGCCGGCTGCCCAGGGACGGCCGGCGGCGGCCGGTCTCCCGACCGGCCGCCGGGGACGGGGGCCCGTCGGGCCGGGTCGTCGACCCGGCCGCGACGGTCGTTTCCGGTGCGGTCATCGCCCAGCCTTGGCCAGGGCGTCGGCGAGCAGCTTCCTCGCCTCCTCTCCCCCGCTGGACTTCCACTCGCTCACGATCGCGTCGACGTCGGACATCGGCCGACGGCCGCGCAGCACGTCGGTGAACTTGTCCTCGGTGGGCACGGTGTTGGCCTTGTACGAGTCGGGCATCTCGATCTTCAGCCCGTCCCAGGGGTCCTTCTCCAGGTACTTGACCATCTCGTTGGAGTAGTTTAGGACGTCCCGCACGTAGTTGGGGGTGTCCGGGAAGGGGCCGATGGTGGGGTTGCGACCGCTGATGAAGTAGTACTGGTTGGCGATCTCCTTGAACGCCAGGTCGGTCTTGACCGGCCCGTTCGGCGTCCGGGTGTGGTGCCTGCCCTCCACCCCGTAGTCCCGCAGCTGCGCCTCGCTCGTGCCCAGCGGGGCGGAGCACCAGTTCATGATGCGCAGCAGCTCCTCGACCCGGTCCTTGCCGACGCCCTTCTTGACGAAGGTGAACGAGGTGGGCTCGTCGTCGCCCCAGACCAGCGGGTCGCCCCCGGTCGCGGAGAACACCGGGACGGGCTGGATGTTCAGCTTGGCGTTGACCTTCTGGTGCTCGGCCTGCGCGCCCTGCCAGAAGCCGACGCCGTTTCGGCTGAACACGATCGCGCCGCTCTTGGCGAACAACTGGGCGGCGTCCTCGCCCCTGCTGGCCACCACGTCCGGGTGGACCAGACCGTCCTGGTAGATCTTGGCCATGACCTCCAGCGCCGCGCGGTACTCCGGGGTCTCGTACTTGAACTCCGGCGTGCCGTCGGAGGTCAACCGCCAGCCCTGCTTCGAGGAGGGCACCTTGTGGTACATCTGGATCATCTCGAAGACGTTGTCGAACGCCCACACCTTCCGGGCCGGGTCGGTGACCTGCCTGGCGATGGTGAGCAGCTCGTCGAGCGAGGTGGGCACGGCCAGGCCCCGGGCGTCGAGCAGGTCCTTGCGGGTGAACAACGCCCACGGGAACGGCCCGTCGGTCGGGTTGGGCACCGCCGCCAGGCGTCCGTTCCAGATCGCGTTGCGCCACGCGCCGGTGGGGAACGAGGCCAGCATCGGGTAGGCGGCCGCCGCGTCGCCCTTGAGGTGTTCGGTGAGGTCCTCGAAGAGCACCCCGATCGCCTCGGCGAACCGCGGGATCTTCGGCACCTCCCAGCTCGGCACGCACAGCAGCTCGGGGACGTCCCGCGCGCCGAACATGGCGTTGAGCTTGTCGGCGTAGGTGATGCCGTCCTGGATGGTGAAGCTGACCGGGGTGCCGAGCTCGGCGTTGACCGCCTGCAGGTAGGCGCTCTGGGCGACGCCGGGCGGGGCCGGGCCCCAGGCCGGCGTCATCGCGGTGACCTGCTTGCCGCTGGTGCCGGGCTTCTCGGTGATCGCGTCGACGAGCGTGCCGGGGTAGCTGGTGTAGCCGTCGGGCACCGGCCGGACGCCGGTGATGTCCGGCTTGACGCCGTTGGCCAGCTCCTTGTGCGTGGGCACGATGTCGGCGAAGGCGTCCAGGTTCTCCGCCCCGCCGGAGCGGGACGGTTTCTCGCTGCACCCGGCGAGCGCGGGACCACCGGCGACCGTGGCCGCGCCCAGCCCCACCAGGCCGAGGAAGGAACGACGCGAGGGTTTCGCGCCGGGGTTCTGAAGGGTCATCGTTCTCCCTATGGAGAAGGGCCGAGTCGAGAGGTCGCCCCCGAGGTGACGTTAGTTCGTCTGGATGGCAAACAAACTAATGGACGGCCGAAGCCTCCCACAAGAGGGCACCCGTCGACCGCGTCGGAGGCGGTGACGGCAGGGCTCCGGCTAGTCGGAGGTGACGTCCGGCGGCGGCGACGCGGTGGCCGTACGGCTCGGCGTGGGCTCCGGCGCCTCGGTGGGCGGCGGCGCGGACGGCGTGGTGGGCGCCGGGGTCGGCGACGCCGTCGTCGGCGGGGCCGTCGTCGGCGGGGCGCTCGACGGCATACCGCTCGACGGCGGAGGGCTCGACGGCACGGAAGTCGATGGCGACGGCGACGGCGATGGCGATGGCCGGTCCACGGCCGGCGGCGGCGCGGACGACGACGGCGGACCGGACGACGGCGGCGGCGCGCTGGGCGGCGCGGACACCTGCCCGTCCCGAACCGGACCGGGACCGGTGCCGGGCCCGTCGGTGGTGGGCGTCGCCGGGCTCGGCATGACCTGGGTACGGACCCGGGTGGTGGCCGGCGCGCAGAGCTCGCCGTCGACGACGAACGTCCGGGGCACGTCGTGGCTGGCGTTGTCGTTGCGCCCGTGCAGCGTCGCGGTGACCGGCGAGCCCGATTCCGGCCCGGCCGGCAGGTCCAGCGTCACCAGCCGCTGATGCTGGCTCCACGCCGCGCCGACGGCGTCCACGAGGCGCTGGCCGGACGGCAGGGCGAACCGTACCGTCCCGTCCCGCCAGGCCGGGCTGTTCACTGTCAACCGGGCGGTGAAGGTGCCGTCCGCGTTCTGCCGCGCCTGGTAGTGGGTCACGCACATGCCCACGTCCGGGGCGGTCGGGTCACCGTCGGCGGCGTCGCCCGCGCCCACCATGCCGGGCAGCACCTGGCTGGCCAGCAACGCCGCCAACAGCACCGACGGAGCGCCGACGAGCAGTCCGACCCGACGTATCCGGCGTCGACGGCGAGCCGCCGCCGACGCCGGTGGCCGGGGCGGCAGGGACGACGACACGGGTGGCCGGGTCGGCGGGGACACGGCGCGGGTGGCCTCCTGACCGGACGGCACACCCCCGGTGGCCGACGGGCCCGCGACGACGCCCGCTGACGGTCGGACGTACGCGGTGGCCGTTCCCGGCGCGGCGCGCAGGGCGTCCGCCAACCGCGCCGCGGGCGGTCGCCGTCGCGGGTCGGTGGACAGGCAGCGTTCCAGCAGCCCGGCGACGGGCCCGGGCAGCGCGCAGGCGGACAGGTCGACGGAGGCGGGGTCGTGGGGCGCGCGGTCCGGGCGACGTCCGGTCAGGCACTCGACGAGGGTCAGACCGAGCGCGAAGACGTCCCCCGCGGGCGTGGTGGCCAGCCCGGCCGCCTGCTCCGGAGCGAGGTACGCCGGCGTGCCCCAGACGATCCCGTTCGGGTCGGCCGGATCCTGACCGATGCCGGCGGCGACGCCGAAGTCGACGACCTTGACACCGGTGGGGGTGAGCATCACGTTGCCGGGCTTCACGTCCCGGTGCACGACCCCGTGGGCGTGCGCGGCGGCGAGCGCGGCGGCCACCTCCGCGCCGAGGCGGGCCGTCTCCGGCCAGGCGAGGGGCCCGCCGTCGGCCAGTCGGGCGGCGAGGGTGTCGCCGTCGACGAACTCCATCACCAGGAACGGCTCGGCCGGCCGGCCGAGCCGTCGGTGCTCGCCGTAGTCGAAGACGCTGGCGATGTGGGGATGGCCGACCCGGGCCACGGCCAGCGCCTCGGCCCGCATCCGCTGGCGCGCGGCCAGGTCGCCCAGCAGCGCGGAGGAGAGCATCTTCACCGCGACGGTCCGCTGCAAACGCAGGTCGTGTCCCCGCCAGACCACCGCCATGCCGCCCCGGCCCACGGGCTCGTCGAGCCGGTAACGCCGGTGCAGACAGCGCACGGGACACCTCCCCGCTTCCTGGTCGGGCGGCGGGTCGGCCGGCGGCGCGTGGATCCGGGCCGACCCTCGTCTCGACGTCAGGCCCTACCCGGGGGCGGGCCCCGGAAAACCGCGTCGCCGCCGCCCGGGGGCCACTGTCACGCGACTGTCATGGCGACGGTCGGGGTTCGAGGCGGGTACGCACGGCGAGACCGGCGCAGGCGATCACGGTGACGCCGGCGAGGAGGGTGGACCAGGTGACCGCCTCGCCCAGGAACAGGCCGGCCCAGCAGATGCTCAGCACGGGCTGCACGAGCTGGATCTGGCTGACCCGCGCCATCGGGCCGATCGCCAGTCCGCGGTACCAGCCGAAGAAGGCGAGGAACATGCTGACCGCCCCCAGGTAGGCGAACGCGCCCCAGCCGGCCGGCGTGGCGGTCGGCGGGTGGGCCGCCATCGCGACGGCGGCGAGGACGGCCGCCAGCGGCGCGGACAGCACCAGCGCCCACGAGATGGTCTGCCAGGCGCCCAGCTCCCGGGCCAGCAACCCGCCCTCGGCGTACCCGAGGCCGGCGGCGAGGACCGCGCCGAGCAGGAGCAGGTCGGACCAGCGCAGCCCGCCGAGACCGCTTGGCGACGAGGTGAACACGACGGCGGCCAGCGCTCCGGCGAGCACGGCGAGCCAGAACCGGACGGGAGGTCGCTCGTGCCCGCGCAGCGCCGCCGTCACGGCCGTCACGGCCGGCAGCAACGCGATCACCACGGCGCTGTGGCTGGCCGAGGCGGTGGCGAGCGCGAACGAGGTCAGCACCGGGAACCCGAGCACCACGCCGCCGGCCACCACCGTCAGCCGGGCCCACTGGGCGGCGCGGGGCGGTCGTTGCCCGGTGACCGCCAACGCGCCGGCGGCCAGCAGCGCGGCGACCACCGCCCGCCCGCAGCCGACGAACAGCGGCGACATGCCGCCGTCCTGGACGGCCACCCGGGTGAACGGGACGGTGAACGAGAACCCGACCACCCCGAGCAGCCCCCACCCGACCCCGGCCCGGGACGGGGATAGCAGCGGCGGTCGGGACAGGATAGCGCTACTGTTGCTCCTCATGGATGACGATAGCAGCGCGCGGATCGTCGCCGAGCTGCGCCGCTGGATCGCGACGGCCGCGCCGGGGGCGCGACTGCCGTCCACCCGGACCCTGGTGGCCCGCCACGCGGTGAGCCCGGTCACCGTGCAGAAGGCCCTGCGGACCCTGGGCGCACAGGGGATGGTGGAGAGCCGTCCCGGGGTGGGCTCCTTCGTCCGGGCCGCCCCGGCGGCCCGCCCGCACGACTACGGCTGGCAGACGGCGGCGCTCGGCTCGCCGCCGAGCCGCGCGTCCCGGCTGTCCACGGCGCTACGGACCGTCCCGAACGACATGATCGCGCTGCACTCCGGCTACCCGGACCGGGAGTTGCTGCCCGGACGTCTGGTGCGGGCCGCGTTCACCCGCGCGGCCCGCGGTGACGCCGCGGTCAGCCGGCCGCCGGCCGCCGGTCTGCCGGAGCTGCAACAGTGGTTCGCCGCCGAGCTCGGCGCTGCCGCCCCGGTCGGGGTGACCCCGCCGACGCCCCGCGACGTGGTGGTCTTCCCCGGCAGTCAGAGCGGCCTCAGCACCGCGTTCCGGGCCCTCGTCGGCGCCGGACGTCCGCTGCTGGTGGAGTCCCCGACCTACTGGGGGGCGATCCTCGCCGCCGCCCAGGCCGGCGTGCCCGTGGTGCCCGTCCCCACCGGCGCGCACGGCCCGGACCCGGAGGAGCTGGACCGGGCGTTCGACCGGACCGGCGCGCGGGCGTGCTACGCGCAGCCGAACTTCGCCAACCCGACCGGCGCCCGGTGGTCACCGGCCCTGGCCGACCGGGTCCTGGCCGTCGTCCGTCGGCACGGCGCGTTCCTGATCGAGGACGACTGGGCGCACGACTTCGGCATCGTCGACGACCCGACGCCGATCGCCGCCCGGGACGACGGCGGACACGTCGTCTACCTGCGCTCGTTGACCAAGAGCGTCTCCCCGGCCGTCCGCATCGCCGGGATGGTCGTCCGCGGTCCGGCCCGCGCCCGGGTGCTGGCCGACGCGCAGGCCGAGTCGATGTACGTCAGCGGCCTCCTCCAGTCCGTCGCGCTCGACGTGGTCACCCAGCCCGCGTGGCGCAGCCACCTGCGCAACCTCCGCCACCAGCTCGCCGCCCGCCGGGACCTGCTCGTCGCGGCGTTGCGGGAGCACGTGCCCGCCGCCCGGCTCGACGCCGTGCCGCCGGGCGGGCTGAACGTCTGGGCCCGACTGCCGGACACCACCGACCTGACCCGACTGGTACGCGACTGTGAGGGCGCCGGCGTCGTCGTCGCCCCCGGCGACGAGTGGTTCCCCGCCGAGCCGACCGGGGCCTACCTGCGGCTGCCCTACTCCGGCCCCGACCCGGGGGCCTTCTCGGCGGGGGCACGTGTCATCGGCGAGGCGCTGGCCCGCCAGCAGGACCCCTGACCGTCGACGCCGCCGGTCGGGGTCGCCGGTCAGCCCGGTCCGTCGTCCGTCGGGGCGAGCCGACCGACCGCGATCCGGTCAGGTTGGCCGGTCTTGGCGAGCAGACTCGCCACGTGTTTCTCCACGGTCCGGGCGGACAGGTGCAGCCGCTCGGCGATCTCACGGTTGCTGAGCCGCTCGGCGAGCAGCCGCAGCACCTCGTACTCGCGTGGGGTGACCCCCCGGGCACGCAGGCCGGCGGGCACGTCGTCGACGCCGGCGCGCCGCTGGAAGGACCGGGAGCCGGCCCGGCGGAGCAGCCGGCGACAGGCCGCGGCCACCTCCGGCACGTCGGCGCGGTGGAAGTGTTCCTCGGCGACGCGGAGCCAGCCCACCGGTTCCCCCCAGCCGTCGACCATCGCCGCCTCGCTGACCAGACGGAGCCCGAGGTGCCGGGCCACCGGGTACGGCGCGGCCACCCGCTGCGCCTCGTCCACGGCGGCCCGCGCCTGCTCCGTCCGGCCGGCCCGCCCGGCGAGGACGGCCCCGGCGAGCAGGTGGAAGTGGTGGTTCCAGCGGAGCCGGCCGACCGGCGCGGCGGTCGGCCCGGTCTCCGGGGGCGGGTCGAGGTCGCCGGTCACCGCCCGCAGCAGCAGGTGCAGTCCGTGCCGTCCGGCGAGGGGGCAACCGATCGGGTCGTCCAGATCGGCGCGGGCGGCCCGGTGGGACTCGTGCAGGGCGCGGGCCCGGTCCTCCCGGAGCAGGGCGACGAAGACCCGGGCCAGCCCGTGGATCCAGGACGCGTGCCGGGCGGGGTCTCCGCCGTGCCGGCGGTGCTCGCCGAGCGCGTCGACCATGGCCCGTGGCCGCCCCTGGTGGGCCGCGGCGGTGGCCCGCACCAGCAGGGCGTGCCGGGCGAGCCGGAGCTGCCCGGCCGGCACGGTGTCGGCGAGCAGCCGCTCGGTGAGCAGCTCGGCGGTGGCGAACTCGCCGCGCAGCACCGCGTGCAGGGCCAGCCGGGACTCCGCCTCGTGGCGGGCGCTCGTGGCGCCGACCCGGCCGGCCGTCCGACGGGCCAGATTCAACCGTTCCAGGTCCCCGGTGCGTAGCGCGTCGTCGTCGCCGAGGCGGAGCGTGGCGTGCAGTTCCCAGAGCGGCACGTGCCGGTGGACCGCCACCGACCAGGCCCGGGTGAGGTGGACGGTGGCCGCGGCCGGGTCACCGGCCCGGGTCAGCTCGCCCAGCAGCAGATCGGCCCGGAACGCGACGTCCGGCAGCGCCGCGCGGGCGGCCACCGCCACGGCCCGCCGTGCCGCCGCCTCGGCGCCGGGTGACCTGTCCGGTGTCTGCGCGGCGAGCTGGGCGGCGGCCACGTCGATCGGCGCGGTGTCCGCGTCGCGGGCGTCCGGGCCCACCAGGGCGCGGGCCACCTCGACGTGGCGCAGTCCGTCCGTGACGTGTCCGGCGGCGCCCGCCGCCCGGGCCAGCGCGGTGTGCAGGCGGGCCCGGCGCGCCGGGTCGAGCCGGTCGGCGAGGGCGTCGACGGCGGTGACCTGCCCGAGCGCCCGGTCCACCGACCCGGCCTCGGTGAGCGCGTCGATGAGATCCTCCAGCACGGCGGCCCGGGCCGACAGGCCGTCGGCTTCGGCTTCGGCTTCGGCTTCGGCTTCGGCGAGAAGCGTGGCGGCCCGGCCGAGCAGGCGCGCCGCCTCCTGGGCCGCGCCCCGCGCGTACGCGCTCCGCCCCGCCGTGGCCAGGACGCGGCCGGCGGCGGCCGGGGCGCCGGCGTCGTGCCACAGGGCCGCGAGCGTCCACGGGCACGGCGGCCCGTCCGGGTGGGCGGCGGCCACCGCCTCGGCGGCCCGCCGGGCCAGCACGCGTCGGGCGGCCGGGTCGACGGTGGCGCGCAGCGCGTCGCGCACCAGCGGATGGACGAAGGTGTACCGGTCCGGGTCGGACCGGTCCGGCCGGACCAGCCGGGCCACCGCCTCCTGACACAGGTCGTCGCGCACGTCCCGGTCGGGGCGGCCGGTGGCCCGGCGCAGCACGGCGCGGGAGAACGACGGCCCGAGCAGCGCGCCGAGCAGCAGGAGGTCACGCTGCCGTGGGGCCAGCGCGGTGACCGGGCGGCTCAGGGACGGCACGGGGACGTCCACCGGCGTGGTGACCCGCCAGCCGGTCGGGGTGAGGCGCAGCGCCCCCGCGTCGAGCAGCTCGCCGAGCGTCCCCCCGGCCAGCTCGGGATTGCCTCCGCTGCCCGCCCGGAGCAGGTCGGGCACGGACCCGGGCAGCTCGTCCGGGTGGACGCCCAGGCGGACGGCGGCCAGCCTGCGCAGGTCGTCCGGGCCCAGCGGGCGCAGCTCCACGACCCGGCAGGCGCCCCGCCGGGCGGCGGCCCGGACCAGGTCGAGGGCCGGGCCGGCGTCGGCGCGCAGGGTGCCGACCAGGGTGACCGGTTGCCGGCGCAGGTGGTCGACCAGGTAGTCGAGGATGGCCAGGGTCTCCCCGTCGGCGTCGTGCAGGTCCTCCAGGACCAGCAGGCAGCCGCGGCCCCGGCCGG
The DNA here is from genome assembly GCF_027497255.1 of Micromonospora sp. WMMD882. Lineage (NCBI taxonomy): Bacteria > Bacillati > Actinomycetota > Actinomycetes > Micromonosporales > Micromonosporaceae > Micromonospora > Micromonospora sp. WMMD882. Next base: position 1,355,834 of record NZ_CP114903.1, on the reverse strand, counting down.
CCAGGCCGGTGAGTCGGAGGATCCCCTCGCCGAACGCGAGCGGGTCGGGCCCGGGGCTGCCCGCCGACCCGGTGGGGCCGGGCAGCGCCGACCCCGACGCCAGTCGGGTCAGCGCCCGGCGGTGCGGCCCCAGCTCCGCGACCTCCTGCGGGGACAACAGGTCGCCGACGGTCACCAGCGCCTCGCGCAGGGGACGCAGGGCGATCGGTGGACCGATCACGCTGCACCGGCCCTGGAGAGTGGGCATGGCCGCGCCGGTGGCGAGGTCTCCGGCGACGGCGGCCAGCAGGGACTTTCCGGCGCCGCGCCCGCCGACGAGGAAGAGCGCCCGGCCGGCGCCGTCGCGGGCGGCCGCCAGCGCGCCGACGAGGGTACGCAGTTCGTCGGTCCTGCCCACCAGCCGCACGCCCCGCCCCGACATGCATAGAAAAGTATCAATGATTAGGGGTGTGGTCCACGGCCGACGGCGGCGGACCGGCCCACCCCGGTGGAACGACCAGGGTGGAGCACGCTCCGTTACGGGGTGCTCACCACCCACATTCTGCCCCTCCCACCCGGCCCCGTCGAGAGTGGAACCGCAGGTCGGCCGGGCCGACCCGGGGCAGCGGCCGGGCGGCGCCGGCCAGCGCCGCCGGAACACCCGGAATATGGGTGCCCGACCGCCCTGCCCCCGGCCACCGTTTGGGATGAAGCTCACCAGCAGGGCGTTCCCGCCGGCCACCGGCGCGTGCGACCCCGACCGACTCAAAGGGGGCGGATCGCGGTGACCGGCAACCCACCAGACCGACGGCGACACCGGCCGTGCTCCCCCGCCCGAGCCGCCCGGAGCGACCCGTGACGCTGCTGCGACCGGACGACCTGGACGGCGACGAGCTGGCGTACCGGATCTTCCAGGTGACCCGGGACCGGGAGCCCTGGCGGATCGAGGACGTGCTGCGGCAGGGCCGGTTCAGCACCGACCCGGTCCGGGCCGAACGCGCCTGGCGGGTCGCCTCCGCCGGCTACTACGCCGAGCAGGCCGGACTGGTGGCCGCGGCGACCCTCGCCGCGGAGACCGAGGACGCCCCGCTGCGGTTCAGCCTCGCGCTCGCCACCGCCGACGAGGCCCGGCACGCCGACGCCTTCTACCGGTACGCCAAGGCGGTCGGCGGCGAGCCCGCCGACGCCCTCGACACCATGCAGCCCCTCGACGACGGGTTGACCGCCCTGCCCTACATGGGCCGGGCACTGGTGCACACCATGCTGGAGGGGCTGGCCGCCGACGAGTTCGTCCTGCTCGGCGAGGTCTTCGCCGGGGACCCGCTCGGCCGGCTCTACCACCACGTCCGCCGCGACGAGATCCGGCACGTGGCGATCGGGCTGAACTACCTGGCCCGGGCCACCCGCACCGCGCAGGGGCGGGACGCCTGGCAGGCGCACGCCCAGCAGTGGCACGACATCGGCTACGGGCTCACCGGCCTGGAGCAGGTCGCGGCGGCGCTGGCCGAGCACACCGGCCGGGACGCCGCGGCCGTCCAGGCCTGGTTCCTCCGGCGGCACCGGGCGAGGCTCACCGCCGCCGGGATCACGATCCGGACCTGAAGGAGGGGAGGTGATCCCGATGAAGATCACTGTCGTCAAGGTGAAGACGCCCACGCACGGCGTCTGCAAGTACCTGGTGCCGCTCAACCGGCCCCAGACCGAGTCGCAGAAGTGACCGAACGGGTCCGGGTGGCGCCGGCCCACCCGGACCCACCGCAACACCCGGCGCAAGGAGGGACGAAGACGTGTCCGTGTGCCTCGTCGCGATGCCGTGGCAGTCGCTGGAGTCGCCGTCACTGCCGCTCGGCCTGCTGCGGGCCGCGGTGACCCGGGCCGGCCTGCCCACCCCGCGCACGTACCACGCCAACCTGCGGTGGGCGGAGTTCCTGCTGGCCCGCACCGACGAGGAGCTGGGCCCCCGGGAGTACACGAAGGTCGCCGAGGAGGGCCTGTTCGACGGGCTCGGCGACTGGGTCTTCACCGGCGTCCTGCACGCCGACGCCGAGTTCGCGGTCGACACCCTGCGCGACTACGCCCGCGAACGCGACCTCGACCTGACCGCCGTGCGCCGGATGCGCGGGCACGCGGCCGACTTCGTCGAGCTGGTCGTCGACGAGGTGCTGGCGACCGGCCCGGAGGTGGTCGGGTTCAGCACCACGTTCATGCAGAACGTGCCGAGCCTGGCGGTGGCCAGGCGGATCCGGGAACGCGCCCCCGACGTACGGATCGTCTTCGGCGGCGGCAACTGCGACGGACCGATGGGCGCCGCCCTGCACCGCAACTACCCGTGGGTGGACCTCGTCGTGCGGGGCGAGGGTGAGGTGGCGTTCCCCGCGCTGCTCGCCGCGTTGGCCACCGGCGGGTCCCCCGAGGCGCTGCGCGCCGTGCCCGGCCTGTGCTGGCGGGACGCCGACGGCACGCTCCGGCAGAACCCGCAGCCGGCGCCGCTGCCCATGACGAAGGTCCCGACGCCCGACTTCGACGACTGGTTCGCCCGGATGGAGGTCTCCCCCGTCCACCCGCACGTCGAGCCGAAACTGGTGCTGGAGACCGCCCGGGGCTGCTGGTGGGGTGAGAAGCACCACTGCACGTTCTGCGGGCTCAACGGCACCCTGATGGCGTTCCGCGCCAAGGACCCGGACACCGTGCTCACCGAGCTCGGCGAGTTGACCGGACGGCACCGGGTGCTGGACGTCATCGTGGTCGACAACATCATCGACAACGGGTTCTTCGCCACCGTGCTACCCCGCATCGCCGAGCTGGAGTGGGACCTGCGGCTGCACTACGAGGTCAAGTCCAACCTGAAGCCGCAGGAGATCGCCGCGTTCCGGGCCGCCCGGGTCAACCACGTGCAACCCGGCATCGAGAGCCTGGTCTCGCCGGTACTCAAGATCATGGACAAGGGGGTGGCCGGGGCCCGCAACGTGCGGACGCTGCGCGACTGCGAGTCCGCCGGGCTCACCGTCACCTGGAACTGGCTGTACGGTTTCCCCGGTGAACGCCTGGCCGACTACCTTCCGGTGCTCCGCCAGATCCCGGCCCTGATGCACCTGCAACCGCCCTCCGGCACGTCCCGGATCCTCCTCGAACGCTTCAGTCCGTACTTCGAGAACCCGGCGCTGGGCTTCCCGCGACGCCGCACCGCGCAGTCGTACCGGCACGTCTACGACCTGGCCGAGGAGGAGCTGCACGACATGGTGTACCTGTTCGACAGCCCGCCCGCCGGCATCTCCGAGGACGAGGCGCAGCCGCTGCGCGACCTGCTCGACGCCTGGGCCGACGGGTACCCGGACAGCTCCCTGGTCCGCGTCGACGAGCCGGACGCCATCGTCGTGCAGGACCGTCGGGCCGGCTGGGCGGCCGTCGACCACCGGCTCGACGACCCGCTCAGCCGGGCGGTCTACCAGGCCACCGAGCCGGGCCGGTCGCTGCCCGCGGTACGCCGGGAGGTGGCCGCCGCCGGGCTGACCGCCGACGAGACGCGACTGCGGGGCGTCCTCGACGACCTGCTCACCAGGGGCCTGGTGTTCGTCGAGAACGGCCAGTGGCTCGCCCTCGCCACCGCCACCGTCCCGATCAAGGTGGGTTGACATGCCGACCGTCACGCATCCCGCCGCGGACCTGCCGGCGATCACCCCGGACCTGGCCTACCGCACCGTCGACGAGGACACCGTGCTCACCTTCGGCCGTTCCCTCGCCGAGGACCTCGACCTCCTGCGCTACCTGCGCGAGGTCACCAGCCACGCGGTACGGCTGCGGTGGCGGCTGGCCGGGACGCCGTCGTTCCCGCTGCACACCCACGTGCACCTGGTGGCGCCCTCCGGCGGGGTGGACGCCGACGCCGCCCGGTACGCCGGGCACTGGACCGCCGGCTACCGCTACGGCAGCTTCTTCTACCGCCAGGGCCCGGGCTTCGTCATGCTCAAGGACGTCCGCCCGGACAGCGAGGACGCCCGGCTCACCATCGACGAGGGCGCCGAGCACTTCCTCGCCATGGCGGCGGCGTGCCGGACCCAGGAGCTGACGCCGGCCGCCCAGGCGCTGGTGGACACCGTGGCGGAGGCCGGGCTGCTGCTGCGGGTCGACGACCGGCTGCTCGTCCTGCCCTACCGGCTGCGGCACTGGCCGGTGCCGTACCTGGCCGTCTGAGCGTCGGGCCACGCCGCGCGTCCCGTCGTCCGACCCCATGCCCCCGCGGAAAGGACCAGTGTGGAGACATCCGCGCACCCGGCGCCCGACTACCCGTTCCTGGAGTACGCCGAGCTCGGGCTGGACCCGAGGCTGGACGTGGCCCGGCACAGCGGCGCCCTGCTGCGGGTCCGGCTGCCGTACGCGGGCGAGGCGTGGCTGGCCACCCGCTACCACGACGTGCGGAAGGTGCTCACCGACCCCCGGTTCAGCCGGGCCGCCGCGATGGGACCCGACGTGCCCCGGCAGACGCCGGACCCGCCCTTCGTCAGCACCATCATGGACGTCGACCGGGGCGAACACGGCCGGCTCCGCCGGCTGGTGGCGGTGGCGTTCACCGAACGCCGCGTCGACGAGCTGCGGCCGTACGTGCGCGAGGTGACCCACCGGCTCCTCGACGACCTGCTCCGGCAGGGGCCGCCGGTGGACCTGGTCCGGGCGCTGGCGCTGCCGCTGCCGATGACGGTGATCTGTCGGACGCTCGGCGTGCCGCTGGCCGACCGGGACGAGTTCCGCCGGTGGACCGAATCCCTGCTCGCCCTGCGCAGGATCACCGCCGAGGAGTTCCGGAACGTGGTCGACGCGCTGGAGGCGTACCTGCGAGACCTGATCCGGCAGCGCCGTGAGCGCCCGACCGACGACCTGCTCAGCGCGCTGGTCGCGGCCCGCGACTCCGGCAGCCGGCTCAGCGAGCAGGAGCTGCTCTCCTTCGGGGTGACCCTGCTCGCCGCCGGGTTCGAGACCACCGCCAGCCACATCGCCTCCTCGACGTACCTGCTGCTGACCCGGCCCGGGCTCTGGGACGGCCTGCGGGCCGCGCCGGAGCGGTTGCCGTCGACCGTCGAGGAGCTGCTGCGGTACGTGCCGCTCAACGGTGGCGCCGGCCTGGCCCGGGTGGCCGTCGCCGACGTCGAGTTCGACCAGGTCACGGTGCGGGCCGGCGAGGCGGTCTTCGTCTCCACCATCTCCGCCAACCGCGACGAGGACGCCTTCCCCGACGCCGGGACGTTCCGGCCCGACCGGGAGCCGGCGCCGCACCTGGCGTTCGGCTGGGGCCCCCACCGCTGCCTGGGCGCGCGCCTGGCCACCATGGAGCTGCACGAGGCGCTGGCCGTCCTGCTCGACCGGGCGCCGGCCCTCCGGCTGGCCGTACCGCCCGCCGACGTGTCCTGGAAGACCGGCACCATCCTGCGTGGGCCCCGCGAGCTGCCGGTCACCTGGTGAGCGGGCTCCGGGCGCGTCCGGCGTCGGCGCTGCGCGACCCCGCGCTGCGTCCACTGGTGCTGGCCCAGCTCGTCAGCCTCACCGGCACGCACGTCACCGCGCTGGCGCTGCCCACCCTGGCCGTGCTGGTCCTGGCCGCCGGCCCGGTCGCGGCGGCGCTGATCTTCGCCCTCGGCTACGCCGCCCGGGGCCTGACCGCGCCGCTGGTCGGGGTGCTCGTCGACACCGTCCGCTCACCCCGGCGGCTGCTGGTCGGCGTGGACCTGCTGCACGCGGCCGTGGTGGCCACGGTGCCCGTCACGTACCTGCTGGACGTGCTCTCCCTGCCGTACCTCGTGCTGGTCGCCGCGCTCTCCGGGATCCTCGCCGGAGTCACCGACATCGCGGTCACCGCGGTGCTGCCGCGGCTGGTGCCCGCCGAACGGCTGGTCGGCGCGAACGCCGCCCTCGCCGGGGCCCGGGCCGCCGGCCAGGTCACCGGGCCGGCCCTGGGTGGTCTGCTGGCGCAGACGCTCGGCGCGGCGCTGGCCATCGTCGTCGACACGCTGACCCACCTGGCCGCCGCGGCGGTCCTCGCGCGGCTGCGCGGCGTCACCCGCCACCACGACGCGCCGACCCCGACGGTGGCGTCGGCCCGGCCCGCGGGACCGCCGCCGGCCCCCACCTCGTCCTCGCCGGGCCCCACCTCACCGCCGCCGGGCCGGGTCGCGCCGGCCGCCGGCCGGTGGACCGTCCTGCGCCGCTCCCTCACCGACCTCCGGTCCTCGCTCCGGGAAGGGCTGGCCACCTTCCGGGAGATCCCGCTGCTGGCCCGGCTCGCGCTGGCCGCCGCCGCGCTGAACGTCGGCGGCGCCGGGCTCGGCGCGCTCTACACCGTGTACGCGTACCGGACGCTGGGGTTGAGCCCGTTCGCCGTCGGGATGCTGTGGGGGGTGAACAGCGCGGCGGCGCTGCTCGCCGTGGCCACCGCCCGGCGGGTGACCGGCCGGTTCGGGCTGCGCCGGACGATCGCCGTGTTCGCCCCGATCGCCGCCGGCTCGCTGCTGCTCATCCCGGCCGCGTCGCTGGTAAGTCAACCGCTGGTGCCGTTCGTCGCCTACGAGGTGGTGTTCGGGTTCTGCGCGACGGTGTGGGCGGTGGCGTCGGTGTCGACGCAGCAACGCCTGACCCCACCCGAGCGGCTGGGCCGCGTCGTCGCGTTCAGCCGTACGGTGTCGATCCTGGCGGTGCCGGTGGGCGCGCTGGTCGGCGGCGGTGTGGCCGAGCTGTGGGGGCTGCCGGTCACGCTCACCGGTTTCGCGCTGCTCGCCCTCGCCGGCACCACCACGGTCGCCGTCGGCATCCGACGTCGGTCGGCGTCCGACGGCCCGGACGTGCCGGCGCCCGGCGCCCCGGCCAGGCGCCCCGGCGCCCCGGACGGGCCGGCGGCCGGCGGCCCGGACACGTTGCCCGGCGCGGAGCCGGCCGACGGGTCGGGCGTCAGGAAGGAGGCGTTCCCCGCACGGTGAGGGCCGCGGTGGTCACGTCGTCGACCGTGGGCAGCAGCGGGGCGAGCAGGACCGGGCTCACCGGCGCGGGCACGGGCGCCCCGCAGACCAGCGCCAGCCGGTCCGGCGCCACCGCGCCCACCTGCACCAGATGCAGACCCAGGTCACCCAGCAGCGAGGCGCCCCGTGGCTCCTCGTCGACCAGCACCACCGGACCGTTCCCGGCCACCAGTCCGGCGACGCCGTCCCGGTCCAGCGGCGCGGCGGTACGCAGGTCGACCACCTGGCAGCGCAGCCCGTGGTCGGCGAGCCGGCGGGCGGCGCGCAGGCAGAGCGCCACGGTGTTGCCGATGCCGACCAGGGTCAGGTCCCGACCGGCCAGCGCCCGGCCGGCCACCCCGAACGGCAGCGGCGCGGCGCTGGGCTCCGGCTCGGGCAGGGTCGCCCAGTCCGCGGCGAACAGCCGGGGTGACTCCAGCACCACCACCGGGTCGGGGTGCCGCAGGGCGGTGCGGAGCAGCCCGGCCGCCGCGTTGGGCGAGGAGGGCACCGCCACCACCAGGCCGGGGATCTGGCTGAGCAGCGAGTGGGCGTTGTGCTCGTGCTGCGCGCCGAGGTGCTCGTCACCCCGGGTGAGACCACGGACCACCAGGGGCACGGAGAACTGCCCGTCGGACATGTACCGCCACTTGGTGGCCTGGTTGACCAGCGGGTCGAAGGCGGTGAAGAGGAACGCGGCCCGGGCGATGCTGACCAGCACCCGACGGCCGACCAGCGCCATGCCCACCGCCATGCCCACCATGGCGTTCTCCGCGATCGGCAACCTGACCATCCGGTCCGCGCCGAACAGCTCGACCAGGTCGTCCTGCTGGTAGGTGCAGAACATGTGCAGGTCGGGTTGCTCGGTCAGCGCCTCCCGCACGGCCACGCCGACCGGGTGCCGGCGGGTCACCGGCCCACCGTCGGCGACCCGGCTGCCGGGGCCGCCACCGCAGGCGCGGTCGGGGCCGCCACCGCAGGCGCGGTCGGGGCCGTCGTCGGGGGCGGGAGGGCGCTCGTGACGTTGGCCGTGGCCGTGGTCGGGTCGGGTGGGGGCGCGGCGGAGGCGACCGCGAAGACCTGGTCGATCTCCCGTACGGCCGCGTCGTGCCAGCGGGCCCGCCGGTCGTCGCCGAGGCCGAGCCGGGCGGCGGCGACGTCGAGCGGATCGCGCGCGTGCCAGTAGGCCACCTCGTCGGCCGGGCGGTACTCCGCCGGACGGGCCCCGCCCACCTGGGCGTGGTAGTGCCGCAGGTAGGTGCGGGCCACCAGGACCTGCGGTCGACGCTCGCGCCGGCACCGGGCCAGTGCCGTCGTGGCGGCATCGTGCACCGCCGCCACGTCGTTGCCGTCGACCGCGAGAGGCTCGATGCCGAGCCCGGCGACCAGCTCCACGGGGGGTCGGTGCCGGACGAGGTCGCTGCGGGTCTGGTCCTGCCAGCCGTTGTCCTCGCAGACCACCAGCAGCGGCAGGCCCAGGGTGGCGCAGATGGTGAGCGTCTCGAAGGCGACGCCCGCGCCGAGCGCCCCGTCGCCGCAGAAGACCACTGCGGCGCGGCCGGCGCTCCTTTCCGCCATGGCCACTCCGGCGGCGACGGCGAGTTGGCTGCCGACGATGGAGCTGGCCCCGAGGAAGCGCCGGGCCCGGTCGGCGAGGTGCATCGAGCCGCCCTTGCCGCCGCAGAGTCCGCCGGCGCGACCGAGGATCTCCCGGACGATCCCGTCCAGCGGCACCCCGGCGGCCACGGCGTGCCCGTGGCAGCGGTAGAAGCTGACCACCCACTCGTCCGGCCGGCGGGCCGCGAGCACGCCGGCGGCCACCGCCTCCTGACCGGTGTACGGATGCACGAAACCGACGATCTCGTCGCGGTCCGCGCAGGCGATGATCTTTTCTTCCAGCACCCGGATCCGCAGCATCGTCCGGTACGCCGCCGTCAACCGCACAACCGTTCCCGCTTTCGCCGGAGCGCCAGGTAGCCGGGGCGCGCCCGCGCCGCCGGATGCCATCGTGACCTTGACAGTGATGTCTGTCAATAGATTGCCGAGCATGTCGACAGGTGGACGACAGCGAATCGTCACGGAACTGTCATCACTCCGCGCAGTCCCCGCCAACCACGGTCGCCAGGGTGGGACGACAGCCCCGAGCCCCCGACCACCGGAGGAGAAGCCCAGAGAATGACCGTCGTACCCGAGGACCGTCTCATGACGCTGATCTGCGACACCTGCGGCGAGGCCGCCACCGGTCGCGCCTACGTGCTGCCCGACGCCGAGGTCGTCTGGACCCTGGTGACCGACCTCGGCTGGAGCGGATCGCCGTTCGCCTCCGGCCCGCACCACTGCCCCCACTGCAGCCTGTTGGCCCCACCCACCGGCGGGCACGCGTCCTGTGACGACCACGGCCCCGGCGGGATCCTGGGCATCGACCACGTCGACGACGTCACGGTGGTGACCCCCACCGGCGACATCGACCTGGACACCGGGGACACCCTGCGCGCGGCCCTGTCACACGCCGCCGACATGGGCGGCGACGTGATCGTCGACCTCACCCGGGTGCACCTGGTCGACTCCGCCGGGCTGGGGCTGCTCGTCCGCGCCCACCTCGACGCCCGGGACCGGGGCGCGACGCTCTGCCTCGCCACGCCGTCGCCGTTCGTCCGCACCGTGCTGCGCACCATGCGGCTGGACGGCGTCTTCACCGTCGTCGACGACCGGGAGACCGGCCTCGCCCACCTCGCCGTCACCCCGGCCGGGCCCGTCGGCCACGCGGCGGTGGCGGGCCGCCGGGCCTGACGACCGGCTCAGAACGTCCGGCGCGGCGGTGACCGCCAGCACGACGGCGCAGCCGCCGCCCGCCACCCTCCGCCACCACACCGGTGCTGCCGCGCCCCGGCACGTCAACCGCCGCCACGACGGCCCCGCCCCCGGGACATGATCGACCACCACGTGGGCGTGGGTGGACGGCCACCCGGTGGGCTATGTTGGCGCGGCGTCACCGGTGGGGCCGACGCCGGCCCGGAGCCGGTCGGCGAGCAGGGCGCAGGGCGCGGACGAGGGGAGCGGACGTTGACCAGGGAGTTCTCCCGACGGGCGGCAGAGCAGCAGGACGCGGCCGACCCGCTGGCCGGGCTGCGCGACAGGTTCGTGATCACCGAGCCGGACGTGGTCTACCTGGACGGCAACTCGCTGGGGCGGCTCCCGGCGGCGACGCCCGACGCCCTGGACCGACTCGTCCGCCAGGAGTGGGGCGCCGGGCTGGTGCGGTCCTGGTCGGGCTGGATCGACTGGGGACGGCGACTCGGTGACCGGCTGGCCACGCACGTGCTCGGGGCCCGGCCGGGTGAGGTGGTGGTCTCCGACTCGACGTCGGTGAACCTCTACAAGCTGGCCGCCGCCGCGCTGGACGCCAGCCCCGGCCGGCGCACGGTGCTCGTCGACGCCGAGGAGTTCCCGACCGACCGGTACCTCCTCCAGGGGCTGGCCGAGCAGCGCGGGCTCACCCTGCGGACCCTCCCCTCCGACCTGGACGAGGGGCTCGGGGTGGCCGACGTGCGGGCGGCCCTGGACGACGACGTCGCCCTGCTGGTGCTCTCCGCCGTCTCGTACCGGTCGGGGGCGTTGCTCGACCTGGCCGCGGTGAACGCCGCCGCCCGCCAGGTCGGCGCGTACGTGCTGTGGGACCTGTCGCACGCGGCCGGCTCGGTGCCGGTGGAGCTGACCGCGTCCGGCGCGGACCTCGCCGTCGGCTGCACCTACAAGTACCTCAACGGCGGTCCGGGCGCGCCCGCCTTCCTCTACGTGCGCCGCGAGTTGCAGGCGACGCTGCGTCAGCCGATCTGGGGGTGGTTCGGCCAGCGGGACCAGTTCCGGATGGGGCCGACCTACGACCCGTCGCCGGACGTCGACCGGTTCCTGGTGGGCACCCCGCCGATCCTGTCGCTGGCCGCGCTGGAGCCGGCCCTGGACGTTTTCGCCGAGGCGGGCATCGACCGGCTGCGCGCCAAGGGGGTGGCGCTGGGCGAGTTGCTGGTGGAGCTGGCCGACGCGTGGCTGACGCCGCTGGGTTTCACCCTGGCCTCGCCGCGTGACCCGGGCCGGCGGGGCAGTCACGTCTCGCTGGCGCACCCGGACGCGCTGCGGATCTCCCGGGCGCTGATCGCCGAGGCGAAGGTGGTGGGTGACTTCCGGACGCCGGACCGGCTGCGGTTGGGGCCGGCCCCGCTCTACACCCGCTTCGTCGACGTGTGGGACGCCATGGACCGGTTGCGTGACCTGGTGACCGCCGGGCGGCACGAGCAGCTCCCAGTGGAGTCGCTGCGGGTCACCTGACCTGCGGCGACACCCGAACGACCGAGGCCGCCCGGCGGATCGACCGGGCGGCCTTCCTATGTCCGCATGACCCATGCCTGACTTTTGTCATGAGTACCCGTGTGCCCTGCACCCGGTGTCATGACTAACCGCACTGGAGACGGCGCCGTCCCGTCCACGAGACTTTGTCCATCGCCGGAAACGAGGCCGCAACGGCCCCGAGGCGGACGACGAAGCGGAGAGGAGGCGACGGTGGACGAGCGCTACGACAGCTACTGCGCGGCGGACCGGTTGTTCTACGACGCGTTGGGCAACGCCACCGACGGTCTCACCTTCGCCAGCGGACGCCCCGCCCCGGCGGGTTGGTCGTCCGAGCCGACCGGCGACTGGATGATCTACGCCCCGGAGGGCGGCAGCCTTCCGCAGCAGGGCTGGAAGATCCACGTCTCGGCCGGCGTCGACAACGCCGAGCGGGTGCTCGACGCGGTGTGGGACTACTGCGTCCCCCGGGGGCTGACCTTCAAGTTCCTCCGGAGCCCGCGCATCGTGCTGCTGCGCAACTCCAAGTACGCCACCCGGGCGGCGAGCGGAAAGTTCGTCACCGTCTACCCCCGGGACGAGGCGGAGCTGGAGCTGGCCTGCAAGGAGCTCGACGAGCTGCTCGCCGGTGAGACCGGCCCGTACATTCTCAGCGACCTGCGCTACGGCGCCGGCCCGGTGTACGTCCGCTACGGCGGCTTCGCCGCCCGGTACTGCCTCTCCCCCGACGGTCAGACCGTCCCGGCGATCGCCGACGAGAACGGCGCCCTGGTGCCGGACCGACGCGACCCGGTCTTCCACGTCCCCTCCTGGGTGACCCTGCCCGACTTCCTCGCGCCCCACCTGGCCGCCCGCAACGCCACCAGCACCGACGAGGTGCCCTACCGGATCGAGAAGGTCATCCACTTCTCCAACGGCGGTGGCCTCTACGTGGGCCGGGACACCCGGACCGACGCGCAGGTGGTGCTCAAGGAGGCCCGCCCGTTCGCCGGCCTGGACTCCGGCGGCGTGGACGCGGTCGCCCGGCTGGAGCGGGAGGCGGCCGTCCTGCGTCGCCTCGACGACCTGCCGCAGGTGCCCGCGGTGCACGACGAGTTCACCCTCGGCGAGCACCGGTTCCTCGCGCTGGAGTTCATCGAGGGCCGCCCCCTGAACAAGGTCCTGGTCGAGCGGTACCCACTGATCGACGCCGACGCCACCGAGGCCGACCGGGCGGAGTACGCCCGCTGGGCGCAGGACGTCTACGCCCAGGTCGAGGCGGCGGTGACGGCGATCCACGAGCGCGGCGTCGTCTACGGCGACCTGCACCTGTTCAACATCATGGTGCGCCCGGACGACCGGATCGCGCTCGTCGACTTCGAGGTGTCCGCGCTGGAGGCCGAGGGCCACCGACCGGGCCTGCGCAACCAGGGCTTCGCCGCCCCGCGCAACGTCACCGGCCGGGCCGTCGACCGGTACGCCCTGGCCTGCCTGCGGCTGGCGCTGTTCCTCCCGCTGACCCAACTGTTCCGACTCTCCCCGGCGAAGGCCGCGCACCTGGCGGACATCATCGTGGAGAACTTCCCGGTCCCCCGCTCCTTCCTGGAGCCGGCGGTCCGGGAGATCACCGACGCGGCGGCCCCGGAGAGCATTGGGGCGGGGTCGCCGGGACGGAAGGCGGCCGGGTCCGGCACGTCCACCGGTCGTGCACCTGCCGGTGACCCGCTGCCGGACCTCGCCGCCGACCCCTGGCCCACCGTCCGGGCCAGCCTGGAACGGGCCATCCTGGCCAGCGCCACCCCGGACCGCGACGACCGCCTCTTCCCCGGCGACATCGAGCAGTTCCGCAGCGGCGGGCTCAACCTCGCCCACGGCGCCGCCGGGGTGCTGCACGCCCTGGCGGTCACCGGCGCGCAACGTCGACCCGAGCACGAGGAGTGGCTGGTCCGCCGGGCGAAGAACCCGGTCTCCGGTTCCCGGTTGGGCTTCTACGACGGCCTGCACGGCGTGGCCTACGCCCTGGAGCGGCTCGGCCGCCGCCAGGACGCCCTCGACGTGCTCGACATCTGCCTCCGCCAGCCGACGGACGGGCTCGACCACAGTCTCCGCAGCGGCCTGGCCGGCATCGCGCTCAACCTGGCCGACCTGGCCCACCGCACCGGCGAGTCCGACCTGTTCGAAGCCGCGTTGAAGGCCGCCGACCGGGTGGTCGACCAGCTCGCCGCCGACGCCGGGCCGGACATCAGCGGCGGCCACCACCCGTACGCGGGGCTGCTGCGGGGCCGCAGCGGGCCGGCGCTGATGCTGATCCGGCTGCACGAGCTCACCGGTGACCCGACGCTGCTGGCGCACGCCGCCACGGCCCTGCGCCAGGACCTGCGCCGCTGCGTGGTCCGCCCGAACGGGGCGCTGGAGGTCAACGAGGGTTGGCGGACCATGCCCTACCTCGGGCAGGGCGGCGTCGGCGTCGGACTGGTCCTCGACCAGTACCTCGCCCACCGCGACGACGAGGGCTTCGCCCGGGCCAGCGCCGCGGCGTACCGGGCGGCCCGCTCCCCCATGTACGTGCAGACCGGCCTCTTCGCCGGCCGGGCCGGCATCGTCGCCTACCTCGCGGCCACCGCCCGCGGCGCCGAGCAGCGGCAGGAGCTGGACGCCCAGCTCCGCCGGCTGGCCTGGCACGCGATGCCGTACGGCGGCGGGGTGGCCTTCCCCGGGGAGCAGTTGCTGCGGCTCTCCATGGACCTGGGCACCGGCACCGCCGGGGTGTTGTTCGCCCTCGGCGCGGCCCGGCACGACGTGCCGCCGACGCTGCCCTTCCTCGCGCCGTCGACGGCGCGCCGAGACTCCCCCGCGTTCACGGGGGCCGTTCTGAACACCGACACCCCAGAAGGAGGTGAATAGACATGGCGCTCCTCGACCTCCAGGGCCTCGAGATGGCTCCGGCCGACCGGACCGGTGGCACCAGCACCGCCAGCCTGCTGCTCTGCGGCGACAGCGGTCTCTCCGTCACCACCTGCTGAGCAGGGAACCAAGCGAGCCCCGGGCGGGTAGACGTACCCGCCCGGGGCGCACGCGCGTCGGGAGGACGGATGGGGACGCGATCGGCGGCGGACCGGCTGCTGCGCCGGTCGGCGCGGCTCGGTGGTGGCTGGACGCTCACCCTGGCCGTGGTCGCGCTGCTCGGCTCGATCGTCGAGCTGCTGCTCCCCGCCGCGCTCGGCCGGGCGGTCGACGCGGCGTTCGGTGACCAGCCCCGCTGGTGGCCGCTGGTCGCCTGCGCCCTGGTGCTGTTGTTGATCGTCACCGACACCCTGGCCGACCTGGCCACCGGTCTCGGCGCGGCCCGGGCCACCGCCCGCCTCCGTACTCACCTGCTGCGGCACCTGTTCCGCCTGGACGTCCGCCAGACCCGCCGGCACGCCGTCGGTGACCTGGTCACCCGACTCGTCGGGCAGGCCGCCGACGCCGGCCAGGCCGGCAACGCCGTGGTCCTCGGCGTGATCACGGTCCTGCCCCCGCTGGGCAGCGTCGTCGCCCTCACCCTGATCGAGCCGCTGCTGGGGGTCACCCTGCTCGCCGGGCTGGCGCTGCTCACCGTGCTGCTGCGGGCGTTCGTCTCGGACGCCTCCACTGTCGTCACCGCCTACCAGCGGGTCCTCGGCGGGATCGCCGGCCGGCTGCTGGAGGCCACGACCGGGGCCCGCACCATCGCCGCCGCCGCCACCGCCGACCGGGAACAGTCGCGGGTGCTGGCCCCCCTGCCCGAGCTGGCCGAGCACGGACGGCGCGGCTGGGCGTTGCTGGGCCGGGCCGCCGCGCGCACCGCCGCGGTGGCCCCACTGCTGAACCTGGCCGTGCTCGCGGTCGGCGGGTACGCCCTGACCGTCGGCTGGCTCACCCCGGGTGAACTCGTCGCCGCCGTCCGGTACGCGGCCCTCGGGGCGGGGCTGGGCGCGGCGCTGGCCGCGATGAACCGGCTGGTCCGCAGCCGGGCCGGCGCACGCCGGCTCGCCGACGTGCTGGACCTGCCGACCCCACCGGCCGGTGACCGGCGGCTGCCCCGCGGGTGGGGGGCGCTGAGCCTGCGCGGGGTGAGCGTCCGCGCCGACGACGGACGGCCGCTGCTCGACCGGGTCGACCTGGACGTGCCGGCCGGCGCCACGGTGGCCGTGGTCGGGGCCTCCGGGTCGGGAAAGTCCACTCTCGCCGCCGTCGCCGGTCGCCTGCACGACCCGGACGACGGCGAGATCCTGCTGGACGGGGTTCCCCTGCCCCGGATCGCCCCGGCGGAGCTGCGCCGGGCCGTCGGGCACGCCTTCGAACGGCCGGTGCTGGTCGGCGCGACCGTGCACCGGGCGGTCGGTTTGGCGCTGCCCGCCGACGTGGCGGATCCGCCGGCGGACGCCCCGGCCAGCGCGCCCGTGCTCGCGGCGACCCGGGCCGCCGCGGTCGACGACGTGGTGGCCCGGCTGCCCGAGGGTTTCCGCACCCCGCTGGAGCGCACTCCGCTCTCCGGCGGCGAGGCGCAACGGCTGGGCCTGGCCCGCGCGCTCGTCGCCGAGCGGCTGCTCGTCCTGGACGACGCCACGTCCAGCCTGGACACCGCCACCGAACACCGGATCAGTCAGGCGGTGACCGGGCGCTCCGGTGGGCGTACCCGGCTGGTGGTCACCCACCGGGCGGCGACGGCGGCGACGGCGGACCTGGTGGCCTGGCTCGACGGCGGCCGGTTGCGGGCGCTGGCCCCGCACCGCCGGCTCTGGGCCGACCCGGCCTACCGGGCGGTCTTCCTGGCCACCGACGACACCGGCCCCGTCGAGGCCGACGGCACCACCGACCCGACGTCGGGCCACACCCATGCGACGGCGGGTGACGGCGCGACCGGCCGGTGGTCGGGCGAGGAGGGACGACTGCGGTGACCGGTCCCGCTGGACGTGACGGCGCGGCGGGGCGGACCGGCCGGTCGGGTGGTCCATCCGCCGACGTCGCCCGGGAGACCTGGCGGGCGCTGCGGGCCCGCCGGACGGCGCTGGCCCGACTCGCCGGCTGGTCGGTCGCCGAGTCGCTGCCGGCGCTGCTCTCCGGCTACCTGGTGGCCCGCGCGGTCGACCAGGGCTTCCTGGCGGGGCGGTTCGACGCCGGGCTGGCCTGGCTCGGCGTGCTCGCGGTCGCCGTGCTGGTCGGCGCGGTGGCCAGCGGGCGGGTCTACCGGGCGCTGGGGGCGGTGGTCGAGCCGTTCCGCGACGAGCTCGCCACCCGGGTGGTGGCGGGCGCGCTACGCGCGGCGACCGACGGTGACGGCCGGCGTCCGCAGAGCGCGGCGGTGTCCCGGCTCACCCAGCAGGTGGAGGTGGTCCGGGACACGTTCGGCGGCCTGCTGCTGGTGGTGCGCGGCTTCCTGTTCACCGCCGGCGCGGCGTTGCTCGGGCTGCTCGCCCTGGCCCCACTGGTGGCCGCGCTGGTGGCCGTGCCGCTCGTCGTCGGGGTGGTCGTCTTCGTCGCCGGGCTGCCGGCGATGGTCGGCCACCAGCGCCGGTTCGTGCGGGCCGGGGAGGCGCTCGGCGAGTCCGCGGCCACCGCGCTGGCCGGGCACCGCGACGTCCGCGCGTGCGGCGCGGAGGACCGGGTGGTCGCCGACGTGGACGCCCGGGTCGCGGCCCAGGCCGCCGTCGAGCGGACGGTGGCCCGGATGACCGCGCTGCGCAGCCTCAGCCTGGGGTTGGGCGGCCGGTCGCCGTTGGCGCTGCTGGTGCTCGCCGCGCCCTGGTTGACGCAGCGCGGCATCAGCGCGGGCGCGGTGCTCGGCGCGCTGGTCTACGTCTCCACCGGTCTGCAACCTGCCCTCCGGGACCTGGTGCAGGGGGTGGGCGGTGGTGGGCTGCGTTACGTGGTGACCCTGGAGCGGATCCTGGGCACGAGCGGGCCGCCCGCCCACCGCGCGGCGCTGCCGGCAGCGCCGCACGTGTCGCCGCCCGGGCCGCCCACGGCGCCGGCGGTCCGGGTCCACGGGCTCACCTTCCGGTACGGCCCGCAGGCCCGGCCGGTGCTGGCGGACTTCTCGTTGACGCTCGCCGCCGGAGAGCATCTCGCGGTGGTGGGGCCGAGCGGGGCGGGCAAGTCCACGCTGGCCGCGCTGATCTCGGGTCTGGCGCGGGCGGAGGCCGGCACGGTGGAGATCGCCGGGACGCCGGTCGGCGACTGCCCGCCCGACGGGCTGGCCCGGTTGCGGGTGCTGGTGCCCCAGGAGGCGTACGTCTTCACCGGGACCTTGGCCGAGAACCTGCGCTACCTGCGGCCCGACGCCGACGACCGCACCCTGGCCACGGCCGTGGCCGGGTTGGGCGCCCAACCCCTGGTGGAGCGGCTGGGTGGGCTCGACGCCCCGGTGGACCCGACCGCGCTGTCCGCCGGTGAGCGTCAGGTGATCGCCGCGGTCCGGGCCTGGCTGGCGCCCGCGCGGTTGGTGATCCTGGACGAGGCGACCTGCCATCTCGACCCGGTCGCGGAGGCGGTGGTGGAGGACGCCTTCGCCCGCCGGCCCGGCGCCCTGATCGTCGTCGCGCACCGGATCACGTCCGCGCTGCGGGCCGACCGGGTGCTGGTGCTCGACGGGGAGCGTCCGCTGGTGGGCGAGCACCGGGATCTGCTGGCCCGGTCGGCGACCTACCGGGAGCTCGTCGGGTACTGGGACGACACGCCGGTGTCGCCGCGGCTCGCCGCGGAGCGGCCGGGCGTCGGTTGAGTTCTTCGGGGGCGGGGCGAGGTGCCGTCCCGCCCCCGAGCGGTTCAGATCCAGCCGGCGTCGCGGGCGACCCGGACGGCTTCGACCCGGGTGCGGGCGCCGGTCTTGCGGGTGATCCGACCGAGGTGGTTGCGGACCGTGCCCGGGGAGAGCCCGAGCGAGCCGGCCACCTCCGCGACCGTCGCCCCGGCGGCGGTCAGTTCCAGGATCTCGGTCTCCCGGCCGGTCAACGGGCTGGTCGCGTTCAACGCCGCGAGCACCAGCTCCGCGTCGACCACCGGTTCGCCCCGGGCCATCCGGCGGACACCGTCCACCACCCGGTGCGGGGAGACGTCGTTGGCGAGGATGCCGACCGTCCGGCGGCCGGCGAGGATCTGGTGCAGTCCACGTACCCGACGTCGGTCGGCGAGCACCAGCATCGGGCACGGACCGGCGGCGCCGGGCCCGTCCCCGGTGATCAGGTCGAGGTCGACCACCGCCACGTCGGGCAGTTTCGCCCAGAGCGCCGGCTGGACCTCCTCGCCGCGATCCACCTCGGCGACCACGCTGATGTCCTCCTCGGCGGCGAGCACCAGGGCCAGTGCGCCGCGGATCAGCGTGCCGTCGAGAGCGAGCAGGGTGCGGATCACGTATTTCCTCCCGAATTGACGTCAACCGGAAAGAGCAGGATTAACAAACAATCACGCTGATGTAACGTCCGACCGGCACGGCAAAGTGACCATCCACAGCGGACACCAGGTCGATTACCCTCCAACTAGATCGACAACCCCTCCCGATCGGACAATACAGAATCAGATGATCGGTTGGTACTGTCGTCCATTCAGATGATTGAGGGCGCGACCCATCGGACATCAAGGACGGTAAACCGCCCCTGCGGCGTACCGGGTCGGTTAGGAGTGAAACGCCCACCCGACGGCACGCCCCGACCCCGGGGGCAGCCACCGGCCGCCTCCGACGGGCACCGCACCGGTCAGAGCCAGCCGTCCCGCTGGGCGTGCCGGATGGCCTCCACCCGGTTGCGGGCGCCGGTCTTGCGCAGGATCGACGAGAGGTGGTTACGCACCGTTCCGTGGGCCAGGTAGAGCCGCCGGGCGATGTCCTTGAGCGGCAACCCCTCGGCCGCCGTCCGTAACACTTCGAGCTCCCGGGGAGTCAGCGGACAGGTCGGTGGGCTCAGCACCGCCACCGCCGCGACCGGGTCGATCACCCGCTCGCCGGCCGCCAGTGAACGGACCATCCGCACCATCTCCTCCAGGGGGCCGTCCTTGCCGATGAAGCCCCGTGCCCCGGCCGTCAGCGCCGCCTCCAGCACCGACGGTGTCCACCGGTAGCTCATCGCCAGCACGGCGGTCCCGGACGAGTGCGCCCCGAGCTCCTCGATCACCGCGATCCCGCCCGGTGAGCCCGTCGCCAGGTCCAACAGCACGACGTCCGGCCGCGCGCGGCGGGCCACCGCCGGCAGGTCGCGGACGTCCGAGACGTCCGCGACCACCTCCATGTCCTCCTCGTTCGCCAGCACGGCGCAGAGCGCGCCGCGCAGCAGTCCCATCTCCTCGACCACCACAACGCGGATCACCACGTACTCTCCGATCTCGGGTACGCGCGGCGAGGGCCCCGGGCCGGCTCCCGAAGGAGCGGCCGGGCCCGATCGCGGCGCGGAAGGGGTTAAGGCCCTCGGACCGGTGTCGTCCACAGTGGACTGTTTCGGTCCACGTGTCCCGTCCGGGGCCCGGCTGCGTGACGAGCCGGGCAGGTGACGGGGGGGCCTGCTCAGCCGGGGCGGGCGGCGACCGCGGGAGAACGTCCCCGGGCGGGCGTGGGCGACACCGCCGTGGCGGCGTCCCGACCGTGGGGTGACGACCAGCTCGACTCGGGCAGCATGGCCGGACCGCGCCGCCCGCCGTTGTCGGCGTTGGCGTGATCCTCGGCCGGACCGGTCGGGCGGTACCGGCCACCGGTCGGCTCGGCGTCCGACTCGACGCCGGGCCGGACCGCCGACCTGCTCGACGGCGTGGCCGGGCAGAGCGGCCCGGCGCTCGACGTCCACCTGTCGGACAACCCCGTCGACCGGGGCCCGGCGGGGCCCGCCGGGAGGCCCGTAGGCGACGACCTGGGGTCGGTGTGACCAGCGGGAACAGTTGGGTCTACCGGCGGCATCCCCGGCCACCACGGCATCGGGACCGGGGCGGGGGCGGGCATCGGCACCGCCGGCGCTGCGGGCGGGGCCGGTGGGAACAGGTTTCCGGGCAATCCGACCACCGGCGGCAGCACGTCACCCGCGAGGTCCGGCAGCAGCCCGACCACCGGCCGCAAGACGGCGTCGACGACGTCGGGCAGCAGCCCGACCACCGGTCGCAGCACGGCGTCCACGACCTTGTCGACGAGCCGGGGCGGCAGCGGCAGCGCATCCGGCAGGAGGGCCCGGCCGGGGTCGTCACCCGCGCCCGGTCGGATCGGCGACGGTGGCGGCAGCGCCACCGGTCGGCCGTCCGGCCGCAGGTCGGGCAGGCGCGGCAGGCGCCCCGGAACGGTCGGCAGCGGGCGGGACGGGGCGTCGCCGGTCGACCCGGACGGCGTGCCGGGCCCGGCGGACGGTCGGTCGGGCGCCCCGGACGGTCTGCCCGGCGACGGCTCGACCGGGACTATCGGCTCGACCGGGACCGTCGGCTCGACAGCGGTGGGCGGCTCGACGGTCGGAGGCGGCGACACGGGGGCCGGCGGCTGCGCCGGAGCCGCCGGCCCGGCGGGAGGCCGCGGGTCGGCGGGAGGCCGCGGGTCGGCGGGAGGCCGCGGGTCGCGGGGCACGCGCACCCGGTCGAGCCCGGCCACCACCCGTGGCACGACGCCGTCGGAGCGCGGCGGGACGACTCGGGACGGCTGCCGGGTCCGGGCCGGCGCGGCCCGCGCGGGGGTTTCGGCCCGGTCGACGGTCGACGGCGGAGCGCCCGCCCCGCCGGCCGGCGGCACGACAGGTCGACCGGCCGAGGGCGCGACCCTGGGCGGCGCGGGACGCGGGTCGGCGCGTCGGTCGCCGACGCCCAACCGGTCCCCCACGTCGGCGACCAGCCCAGCCACCGGGGCACGCTCCCCGGTGTCCGCGTGCGCCGGGCCGTCGAGCAGCGCCACGCCCAGCACGGCGGCCCCGACCGCCGTCACGACGAACCCGAGCGCACGGGCGAGCCGGATCGGCCCGGCCCATCCGGGCAGCGCCGGGCGCCCCGGCGTCGGGGGCGACGTGAGGCTGATCGTGGAACGGCGCAACAGGGACGACCCTTCCGGCGGGAGCGTCCGCACATCCTAACTGCGTGGTTGATCTGTCGCACACGGCGAGGATGGACAGTGACGGAAAGCCGACCGAGCGCGCGGACACGGTCGAGCCTGGGGCGTGCTCCGGGCCGACCTCCGGAGCCCGCCGTCCACACTGGTCAGTTGGTCGGACCGGTGACCTTGATCGTGGAGATGGTCTCCAGGACGTTCGCTTCGACGGCGCCCTTGTCGATGCCGAGACCACTGAGCACGCCGTCGCCGGCCTCCTGTTCGAGCAGGGCGAGCAGCAGGTGCTCGGTGCCGACGTAGTTGTGCCCCAGCCGCAGGGCCTCCCGGAAGGTCAGCTCCATCGCCTTCTTCGCCTGGGCGTTGTACGGGATGAGGCCGGGCACCTCCGCCGCCGCCGGCGGCAGCACCGCCGTCACCGCCTGCCGGACGGCGTCCGCCGACACGCCCTGGGCGACGATCGCCCGGGCGGCCAGCGCGTCCGGCTCGGCGAGCAGGCCGAGCACCATGTGCTCGGGGCCGATCTGCGGGTTGCCCGCGGCACGGGCCTCCTCCTGAGCGGCCGCCACGACGTTGCGGGCGCGCGGGGTGAAGCGGTTGAACCCCTCGGCGGGGTCCATCGTCGCCTCCCCACCCTTGGCGACGAAACGCTTCTGCGCGGCCTGCTTGCTGACGCCCATGCTGCGGCCGATCTCGGTCCACGAGGCGCCGGAGCGGCGGGCCTGGTCGACGAAGTGGCCGATCAGGTGGTCGGCCAGGTCGCCGAGGTGGTCGGCCGCGACGACGGCGCTGCTGAGCTGGTCGAGGGCGTCGGTGTGGACCTTCTTGATCGCCCCGATCAGCTCGTCGAGGCGGACGTTGGTCATCTGGATGGGATCGGTCATACGTCAACCTTAGGTTGACGCAAGCCCATCGTCAACCGGAAGTTGACGATGCGTCGTACGAGACGAGGAGCGCACGAACCCGGGGTGGCGCGGACCGCTCCGCTGTGACACGTTCACCCGGAGACCGTCACGGGACCGGGAGGTCACACCATGTCGTTGCTGTCCGGCCTGACCCGATCCCCGCAGCCGCATCCGGCGTCGGTCCGCATCGGTGGGCAGACGACGTCCGGCGAGTCGCTGCTGCGCTGCGCCACCGCCGTCGCCGACCGGGTGGCCGGCATGGAACGGGTCGCGGTGACCGCGACCGCCAGCCTGGAAACCGTGGTCGCCGTGGTGGGCGGGCTGCTCGCCGGGGTCGCCGTGGTGCCCGTGCCACCCGACTCCGGCCCCCGGGAGCGGGCCCACATCCTCCGCGACTCGGCCGTCCCCGCCGTTCTCGCGCCCACCGGCACGGCGGCCGACCCGGGCGGCCCGCCGGTCGTCCCGGTCGACCTCACCGCCCGCTCCGACACCGCGTACCCGGAACCGGACGACGACCGGCCGGCGCTGGTCCTCTACACCAGCGGCACCACCGGCGCGCCGAAGGGCGCGGTCATCGGACGCGGCGCGGTCGCGGCCTGCCTGGACGCGCTCGCCGCGGCCTGGGCGTGGACCCCGGACGACCTGCTGGTCCACGGGCTGCCGCTGTTCCACGTGCACGGTCTGGTGCTCGGCGTGCTCGGTCCGCTGCGGCTCGGCGGCCGGCTGCACCACGTCGGCCGACCCGACCCGGCCCGGTACGCGGGCGCGGGCGGCTCCCTCTACTTCGGTGTCCCGACGGTCTGGCAGCGGGTCTGCGCCGACCCGGCCGCCGCCCGCGCGCTGCGCGGGGCCCGGCTGCTCGTCTCGGGCAGCGCCGGCCTGCCGACGGCCGTCTTCGACCAGTTGCGCGCGCTGACCGCACACCGGGTCGTCGAACGCTACGGCATGACGGAAACCCTGATCACCGTCAGCACCCGCGCCGACGGCCCCCGCCGACCCGGCACCGTGGGGCAGCCGCTGCGCGACGTACGGACCCGCCTGGTCGACGAGACCGGCGCGGACGTGCCGCACGACGGCACGTCCCTCGGTGAGCTCCTGGTACGCGGACCCGGCCTGTTCCACGGCTACCTGAACCGGCCGGACGCCGACGCGGCGAGCCGCACGGCGGACGGCTGGTTCCGCACCGGCGACGTCGCCGCCGTCGACCCGGACGGCTGGCACCGGATCGTCGGCCGGGCCGCCACCGATCTGATCAAGAGCGGCGGTTACCGGATCGGGGCCGGTGAGGTGGAGGACGCGCTGCTCGCCCACCCCGCGGTGGCCGAGGCCGCCGTGGTGGGCACCCCGCACCCCGACCTCGGCCAGCAGGTGACCGCGTACGTGGTGGCCGACGGGGTGAGCGGCCCGGAGCTTGTCGACTTCGTCGCCCGGGAGCTGGCCGTGCACAAGCGCCCCCGGCAGGTGCACCTGGTCGACCGGCTGCCCCGCACCGCCCTCGGCAAGGTGCAGAAGTCGCAGCTCGGCCACTAGGGCCTCAGCCGCCCGCCGGGTAGGCCCGGGTCTCGGCGGCCCTGACGGCCACCCAGACCGGTTGGCCGGTGGCGAGACGCAACCGCGCGGCAGCCGCCGGGGTGACGTCGGCCGAGACCGGCAGCGGGCCGTCGAGGCGTACCCGCAGGTTGTCGCCGTGCCGCTGCACCCCGGCGACGGTGGCCGGCCAGGTGTTGCGCGGGCTGCCCTCGGGTCGGCGGGGATACAGCGCGACCGCCGAAGGCGGGAACGCCACGAACGCGTCCCCGTCGAGACGGTCGGCGGTGGTCAGGGTCAGCCCGGCCCCGAGCCTGACCTGCTGCCCACCGGCCCGGCCCCGGTGCAGGTTGAGCCCCACCAGCCGGGCCACGTAGTCGGTGCGGGGTCGCGCGGTCACGGTGGCCGCGTCCCCCTCCTGCGTCACCCGGCCCTCCTCGACGACGACCAGCCGGTCGGCCAGCACCAGCGCGTCCAGCGGGTCGTGGGTGACCAGCAGCGCCGGCCCCGGATGCGCGGCGAGCTGCCGCTGGAGCTCGGCGCGGGTGTCCAGCCTGGTCCGGGCGTCCAGCGCGGCCAGCGGCTCGTCGAGCAGCAGCAGCGCCGGACGCGCCGCCAACGCGCGGGCCAACGCGACCCGCTGGGCCTGCCCGCCGGAGAGCTGCCGGGGCCGGCGGGCGGCGTGCTCGGCCAGGCCGACCCGGGTCAGCCAGTCCTGGGCCAACGCGCGGGCCGCCCGCCGGTCGAGGCCCTGCCGGCGTGGCCCGAACGCCACGTTCTCCACCGCGCTCAGGTGCGGAAAGAGCAGATAGTCCTGGAAGACCACGCCGACCCGGCGACGTTCGGGCGGCACCCAGGCCCGGTCGGCGGGCCGGTCGAGGTCCCGTCCGTCCAGGGTGACGTGCCCGGCGGTGAGCGGACCCAGCCCGGCCAGGGCGCGCAGCGCGGTGGTCTTGCCGGCGCCGTTCGGGCCGAGCAGCGCGACGACCTCACCGGCGGCCACCCGCAGCCGGACGTCGAGACGGAACGCGCCCCGCTCGACGACCAGGTGCGCGTCCAGCCCGGCGGGGGTCACGGGTTGCCGACCCAGCGGTCGCGTAACGCCGCGAGAATCGTCACCGAGACGGCGAGCAGGACGACGCTGAGCACGATGGCGGCCTCCAGGTCGGTCTCCAGGGCCAGGTAGACGGCGAGCGGCATGGTCTGGGTGGTGCCGGGGAAGTTGCCGGCGAAGGTGATCGTCGCGCCGAACTCGCCGAGCGCCCGCGCCCAGCAGAGCACCGCCCCGGCGACCACGCCCGGCGCGACCAGCGGCAACGTGACACGGGTGAAGGTGGTCCAGCGGCCGGCGCCGAGGGTGGCGGCGGCCTCCTCGTAGCGGCGGTCCGCGCCGCGCAGCGCCCCCTCCACGGCGATGACCAGGAACGGCATCGCCACGAACGCCTCGGCCAGCACCACCCCGGCGGTGGTGAACGGCAGCGTGACCCCGAACGTGGCGTCCAACCAGCCGCCGATCAGGCCGCGTCGACCGAAGACCAGCAGCAGCGCCACCCCGCCGACCACCGGCGGCAGCACCAGCGGCACGGTGACCAGGGCGCGCGCCAGCCGTCGGCCGGGAAACCGGACCCGGGCCAGCAGCCAGGCCAGCGGCACCCCGAGCAGCAGACAGAGCACGGTGGCCAGGGTCGCCGACACCAGGGACAGCCGCAGCGCGGTGAGCACCGCCGGCTCGGCGAGCCGCTGCGGCAGCTCCGTCCACGGCGTCCGGACCAGCAGGCCGACCAGCGGCAGCACCAGGAAGATCAGCCCGAGCAGGGCCGGCAGCAGCAGCGCGACCGGAACCTGCCGGCCCTGCCCGGTCACCCGCACCTAGGGCGCCTGGAAACCGGCGGCGGTGAGCGCCGCCCGCCCCCGCTCGGAGCGGACATGCGCCACGAACTCCCGCCCGCCGGACCGGTACGGCGCGTCGGCCAGGACGACGACCGGGTAGTCGTTGACCGCGCCGGCCGACTCGGGAAACTCGACCCCCTGCACGGCGTCCGCGCCCGCGACGTCGGTGCGGTAGACCAGGGCGGCGTCCACCTCGCCGAGGGTCAGCTTGGACAGCGCGGCCCGCACGTCCTGCTCCAACGTGACCGGGGTCAGGCTCACCCCGGCGGCGTCGAGCGCCGTCCGGGCGGCCGACCCACAGGGCACCTGCTCGGCGCAGAGCGCCACCTTCACCCCGGGCTTCACCAGGTCGGCCAGGCCGGTCACCCCCGCCGGGTTGCCCTTCGGCACGGCCACGACAAGCTGGTTACGGGCGAACGTGACCGGCTCGCCGTCGCCCAGGCCGGCGTCGGTGACCGTACGCATCGGCGCGGGCGCGGCCGAGGCGAACACGTCGGCCGGCGCGCCCTGGGTGAGCTGCACGGCCAGCGCCGAGCTGCCGGCGAACGTCAGCCGTACGGTCGTGCCCGGCCGTTGCTGCTCGAACTCCTCGGCGAGGGTGGTGAACACGTCGGTGAGCGACGCCGCCGCGAACACCGTGAGCGTCCGCCGTTCGCCGCCCTCCGCGCCGCCGGCGCCGTCGCCACAGCCGACCAGCGTCGCGATCGTGACCAGTCCGGCCAGCAGGCCACGTGCCCTCACGACCCCGTCCTCCCCCGCGCCACCGGGGCGCGTTCCACCACGACCGTGGTCGACTTGATCACGGCCACGGCCACCGCGCCGACTTGCAGGTCCAGCTCGTCGACCGCTTCCCGGCTCATCAGCGACACGATCCGGAACGGGCCGGCCTGGATGTCGACCTGGGCCATCACCGCGTCCTTCGTGACGGCCGTGACGATGCCGCGCAGCCGGTTGCGGGCCGAGGAGAACTCCGCCCGCTCGTCCGGCCCGGCGGCCTGGGCCCGCACGAACGCCGCCAGCTCGACCCCGTCGATCACCCGGTGCCCCTGCGTGTCCCGCGCGGCGGGCAGCCGACCGCTGTCGACCCACCGGCGTACGGTGTCCGCGCTCACGCCGAGCAGCTCCGCCGCCTCCCCGATCCGGTAACCCGACACCAGCTCACCCTACCCACCCTCGCACCTGCCACCCCAGAGAGCCCCAACCCCCCGCAAACCCAAGCCCTCCTCCTTCCCCCTCTCCCCCACCCCTCGCCCCGACTCAAAAAGCTCGGGGTGGGGGTTCACGGTGGGCGGGTGGGCGGGCTCTTCATGGGGAAGGCTCGACGCGAGCGGAGTGAGGTGCGGTGGACCTTGAGACGTGGGGGTGGATCGGTCTGGCGGTGATCGCCAAGGCCAGCACGATGACGGCACTGTGGATCCGGCTCCGGTGGCGGGTCCGCCGGGAGCAGGCGCAGGGCGAGACACTGGTGGCGCTGGCGACGGCGCTACCGAACGGCGGGCAGGTACGCGACCGACGGGCCGACGGCTCGTCCTGGACGCTGACCGTACCGCCCCGCCGAAACGAGCGGATCATGGCTGAGCGCGCCGAACGGTCGACCTCGATCAGATTCGAGCGACCGGACGTACCGACAACCGACAACCGACCATCGGAGACCGAGCGGTCGACGGCGACCGTCGCGGAGTTCAGCGCCTTCTACCGGGATCAGGTGGGCAGGCTCGTCGCCTTCCTGGTGTGGCAGGGCGCGTCCGTGGCGGACGCGGCCGAGGTCGCCCAGGAGACCATGCGTCGCGCCTTCGAGCGCTGGGACGCCATCCACGCCCCCGGGCCGTGGACCCGCCGGGTCGCCTCCCGCGAGTACGCCCGACGGATGGCCACCCTGGTGGAGCTGCCCACCGACGACCTGGCCGACCGGACCCCGCTGCTGCGGGCCCCGGCCTCCGAGATCGCCGACTGGGAGGCCCGGCAGGAGGAGCTTCGCCTGCTCGGCCGGCTACCGGCCCGGCAACGGCAGGTGATGGCCTGGACGTTGGAGGGCTACCAGCCGACGGAGATCGCCGCGCAGTTACGGATGACTCCGGAGGCGGTCCGCAGCAGCCTGCGCAAGGCCCGCCGCGCGCTCGGCACGCTGATCAGCGAAGAGCACGCCCGGGAATGACCGGCGGGGGGAGAACCATGGACCACACGAACGATGCGGTACGGGCCGGACGATGCGCGCTCGACCGGGCCGTACCCGCGCTGCTGGACATCGAGGCCGGCCTGCGCGACATCCTGCTACCCACCCGGTACGCCGCCCTGCCCACCAACCTCGCGGCCCTCCTCGACCCCGAAACCGCCCTCACCACCCTCATCCACCCATCCCCACCCCCACCCCGTCCCGCTTCGTCGGTCTAGGGCAGATCGTCGTTCGCAGAGATCAACTAACGGCGATCTGCCCTGGACCGGCGTCGGGTGGGCGGGGGGTCAGGGAGCGCGGGAGAGGAGGGCGGCTTCGATGCGGAGGGCGAGACCGGTCAGCACGAGCAGGGCAGCCAGGACGTAGGCGCCGAACGACGGATTGTTCGGGCTCACCATCAACAGGGACGTCAGCAGGCCGGAGCCCAGCGAGATGTTGCCCATCACCCGGGTCGAGCCGCTGCGGGTGTACCGAGGATTCATGCGGTCACCGTAACGATTCCCCGCCCGACCGCGTTGGGAGTCGATCGTGGTGGCAATCGGCCCCCTGAAGGGCCCTTATCCACCATGATCGCCTATCGGCCCTCGTCCGTCACCGGCACGGGGTACCGTCCGAAGTGCACCTGTCCGACTACGGAGAGCGTGGCCCATGTCTCGTCGTCCCACACCGTCAGACCCGTCGATCGGTGAACGCATCCGCGCACGTCGGGAGCTGCGTGGATGGAGCATCCGCCATGCGGTCAGTCGCGCCGGCGTCTCGCACACCTCATGGTCCCGGATCGAGCGCGGACAGCAGCGCACCGACCGGTACATGGTGGTGGATCTGGCCGCCGCCCTCGAATGCTCGGTGGCTGACCTGACCGGGCAGCAGTACACGCCTGCCGATCGGCAACTCGACGCGGCTCGTATCGACGCCGAACGGGTCTGGCGGATCATGATGGACACGCCGATGACCACGCCGGACGGCGGCAGAGCCACCGTCGAGCAGGTACGCCAGGAGGCCACGCTGGTGCGGGCGCTCTACGGACGCTGTGACTACGCAGGCGCGTTGCGACGACTCGTGGACCTGGTGCCAGCGTTGCACCGCCTGACTGATCGTCAGGCCGCCCTCCGAGAGATGGTTCCGGTGTACGGCGTGGCGATGGGATCGCTGCTCAACGTCGGTCACCCCGCGCACGCGTGGCTCGCGGCGGAGCGGTGCGCCGAGGCGGCCGGGTTGTTGGACGATCCGGTGGCAGCGGGAGTCGCGGCGGCCAACCGGGCCCGTGTCTCCGCCTACTCGGGCGCCTATGGACCTGCGCGGGCGCTGTGTGACGCGGCGGGCGCCGACCTCGCGGGCAGTGGCGCTCCCAGCGCCCTGGACGTGCTCGGTTTTCTGCATCTCGCCCGAGCCCACCACCTTGCCGGCCTCAAGGAGCAGGCGCGGGCAGAGGATCATCTGGCCGAGGCCGCTCGCATCGCCGCGCACACCGGGGAGACCGACGATTGGGACCTCGCCTGGGGACCACGGAACGTCGCCCTGTGGCGGATGGCCTACCAGCTCGACACCGGTCAACCCGAGGCGGCGCTACGGACCGCCACAGCCATTCAAGTCGCCGGCTTGCCCAAGGTCCGCCAGGTCTACTACTGGCTGGACATGAGTCGTGCCGCTGAAGGAGTCGGTCGGGGCAGGGACACGATCCGAATGCTGCTCACCGCAGAGCGCGTCGGTCCCCAGCACGCCCGCTCGTCGACCTCCGGTCGGGAGACCGTGCGGGCTCTCCTCCGAAAAGGCGCCGTTTCCTCGGAACTACGCGGTCTCGCCGAACGCATGAACATCACCGGAGGTAACCGGCCAACTGGTGGCGCGTAAGCGTTCCAATCACCGTTCACACTCTCCGTAGCGTCCCGGTGACGGGCGCATCGGGACCGCGCCCCCCTGGACGAAGGACGGCGAACGGATGAGCAGTCATCAGCCTGAGCAGGCGCGAAGCAGAGGCGAGCGGATTCAGGAGGCCGAGCGGGAGGCGGCCAGGCGGCGGATCCTGGAGCTGGCCGAGGCGGAACGGGTACCGCTGGACGAGGCCACCCGGACGGTCCCGGGTCGACGGTGGCGGCGTGAGCGTGGGTGAGCTGCCGATCGGGCGTCGGGTGGCCCAGTGGCGGCTGCGGCGGCGGATGTCGCAGCAGATGTTCGCCGACCGGATCGGCAAGTCCAAGAGCTGGGTGGACAAGGTCGAGCGTGGGGTCCGTAGCCTGGACCGCTTCTCGGTGATCGAGGAGATCGCCGAGGTGCTGCGGGTCGACCCGGTGGTGCTGCTCGGCCGGGAGGCCGGGCCGGCGGCCCCGGCGGCGGGCGTGGTGGACGGGCTGGACGGGGTGCGGGCCGCGCTGTCGCGGTACGAGGTGTTCGGCGGCGTCCGGCCGGGGCCGACGACGAACGAGGTGGCCCGGCAGGTGGGGCACGCCTGGCTGTCCTACCAGCACGCCCACTACCCCCAGCTCGTACGCATGCTGCCGGGCCTGGTGGACGTCGCCCGCCGCCTGCACGCCCGGCGGCCCGACGACGGCGCCGAACTGCTGGTGCAGGCGTACCGGATCACCTC
The DNA here is from genome assembly GCF_027497255.1 of Micromonospora sp. WMMD882. Lineage (NCBI taxonomy): Bacteria > Bacillati > Actinomycetota > Actinomycetes > Micromonosporales > Micromonosporaceae > Micromonospora > Micromonospora sp. WMMD882. Next base: position 1,325,455 of record NZ_CP114903.1, on the reverse strand, counting down.
GTCGCTGCTGGTGAAGCTCGGTGAGCCGGATCTCGGCTGGCTGGCCGCCGACCGGGCGGTGGCCGTGGCCGGCGGTGATCCGGTGCTCGCGGCGACCGCGGTGGTGCCGCTCGGGCAGGCGCTGCGCGCGCTCGGCTGGCACCGGTTGGCGATGGCCGCCACGGTCACCGCCGCCCACCGTGTCACGCCCGTCGGGCCGGGCGACGGGTCACCGCAGCAGGTGGCGGTGGCCGGGGCGCTGCTGCTCCAGGCCGCGCTCGCCGCCGCCGGTCGCGGCGACCCCCACGGCGTCACCGAGCTCGTGGCCCGGGCCGCCGATCTGGCCGAGCGGGGCGGCCCGGGTCACGACCGCCACGTGCTCGGTTTCGGGCCGGTCGCGGTCGAGCTGGTCCGGGTGCTGACGACGGTCGAGCTGGGTCGCCCCGGGGATGCCCGGGAACGTCACCTCGCGGTCACCGCCGATCCCGGGTGGCGACTGTTGCCGGCCGAGCATCGGGCCGGTCATCTGCTCGACCTCGCCCGGGCGTACCTCAAACTCGGTGACCTGGCGGAAGCGGGCCGCCTGCTGGTCGAGGCGGACCGCACCGCGCCGGCCGAGGTCCGCTGCCGACCGGCCGCGCGTACGGTGGTCGCCGAGGTCCACCGGGACGCGCCGGACGTGGTCGGCGTGGCGCGCCTGGCGACGGCGATCGGCCTGCTCCGGTGAGCCGGGACGACCTGTCCCCCGCCCAGCTCCGTAACCGGCTGACCCTCTCCGCCCGGTGGATCCTGCGCGACCACCGGCCGGGCGCGGACGGCCGCTGCCCGGTGTGCCGGGCGCCGACTGCCTGGCGGCCCGCGCCGCCCGGGACCACCTGGCCAGCGTCGCCGACCCGCCGCACGGCGGGGCCGACGACCGGCGGTAGCGTGTCGACGGACCAGTCGAGCCGAGCACGAGGAGCCTACGGTGGCGGACGTCGAGGCGTTGATCGGCGACGCGATCGCGGCGGCCCGCAGCGGTGACGTACGGCTGGCGGAGCGGCAGCTCGACCGGCTGGTGGTCGGCGACCCCACGGCGGTGGACCCGGCGCTGTCCGGGCGGCTGGTCCGCGCGGTCGGCCGGCTGTGGCCCCGGGGTTGGCAGCCGGTCGACGTGGCTCGGATCGTGATCCGCCGGGCGGGTGTCCGCCCGGGGCGGCTGTTGGCCGACGTGCTCGCCGCCGACCGGCGCGGTCAGGCCCGGACGCCGGCCTGGTGGGACGAGCAGCTCGCCGCCCTGGACGCCCGGGTGTGGTGGGCCGACGACGCCGCTCACCTGGCCGGTTGGGCGGCCCGGGAACGACTGGACCGGGTGACCGCGCTGCGTGAGGTCGTCGAGGTGCTGGCCGTGCTGGAGTCGCTGCCGCCGGTCGCGGTGCTGCGGCCTCCACCGGGGGCGTCCGAGGTGGGCGCGGCCCCGTCCGGCCGCAGCGGGTCACGCATGCTGGATCGGGTCCGGGCGCTGCTGGCCAAGGCGGAGTCGACGTCGTACCCGGCCGAGGCGGAGGCGTTGACCGGCAAGGCGCAGGAGCTGATGGCCCGGCACAGCATCGACGAGGCGCTGCTGGAGACCGGGCCGGCCGACCAGCCGGGCGGGATCCGGCTCGGCACCGACGCCCCGTACGCGGGGGCGAAGGCGCTGCTGGCGCAGGAGGTCGCGGCGGCGAACCGGTGCGAGTCGGTGTGGTCCGACGATCTCGGTTTCGCCACCGTGCTGGGTTTCCCGGCGGACCTGGACGCGGTCGAGGTGCTCTACACGTCGCTGCTGGTGCAGGCCACGACGGCCATGTTGCGGGGCCGGGCGCAGCGGCGGCGGGCCAGCGGCCGACGCACCCGCGAGTACGACGAGTCGTTCCTGAACGCGTTCGCCCTGCGGATCGGGGAGCGGTTGCGCGCGGCCACCGAACGGACCAGCCGGGAGGCGGCGGCGACCGACGGCGGCGAGCGGTTGCTGCCGGTGCTCGCCACCCGTTCCGACGCGGTCCGGCGGCGCGCCGAGACGCTGTTCCCCGAGGTGACCCGGGGGCGGCTGACCATCCGGGACGAGGAGGGTTGGTCCTCGGGCGCGGCGGCCGCGGACCGGGCCCGGCTGGCGCCGGACGCCCGCCCGCCCCGTCCGGGGTCCGGCGGCGGCAGACCGTCGACGCGTCGGCCCGGGTGACCGGACGGGCCCTTCCCGCCCGCGAGGCGACAGGAAGGGGCCCTCTCCCGCGGCTCAGTGGGCGGCGCCGATCCCGGCGGCCTCCTCGCGGACCCGACGCTCGTCGCCGCTGATGGTGTGCAGCGGCTTCTCCTTGATGAACAGCACGGCGATCAACGCCAGGAAGGCGATCGGCGCGCCGATCAGGAACAGGTCGGCGGTGGCGGTGCCGTAGACCTCGGCGACGATCCGGCGTACGGGTTCCGGGAGCGTCGTGATGTCGGGCACCTCGGTGGAGCCGCCGCCCCCGGTCGCTGCCGGGCCGAGCTTCTCGGTCATCAGCGAGGTGACCCGGTTGGCGAGCACCGCGCCGAGGGCGCTCACCCCGATCGCGCCGCCCATGCTGCGGAAGAAGGTCAGCGCGGAGGTGGCGGCCCCGAGCTCGTGGGCCGGCACGTCGTTCTGCGCCGCGAGGACCAGGTTCTGCATGAGCATGCCGACGCCGATGCCGAGCACCGCCATGTAGACCGACAGCAGCAGGACGCTGGTGTGGGCGTCGATGGTGCCCAGCAGCGCCATCCCGACGGTCATGGTGGCCGCGCCGCCGGTGAGGTAGACCTTCCACCGGCCGTACTTGGTGATGAGCTGGCCGGCGACGGTGGACGAGACCAGCAGCCCGAAGATCATCGGCAGGCTCATCAGGCCGGCCACGGTCGGCGACTTGCCCAGCGCGATCTGGAAGTACTGCGACAGGAAGACCGAGCCGCCGAACATCGCCACGCCGACCAGGACGCTGGCGACGATGGCGAACGAGACGGTCCGGTTGCGGAACAGGTCCAGCGGGATGATCGGCTCGGCGGCGCGGGACTCCACGTACAACGCGCCAGCGAGCAGCGCCAGGCCGCCGAGCACCATCAGCGCCGTCCAGCCGGACGCCCAGGCGAACTTGTTGCCGGCCAGCGACGACCAGATCAGCACCGTCGAGACGCCGGTGGTGATGAGCAGCGCGCCCAACCAGTCGATGCGGACCTGGCGGCGGACGACCGGCAGGTGCAGCGTGCGCTGGAGCAGGACGATCGACACCAGGCTGAACGGCACGCCGATCAGGAAGCACCAGCGCCAGCCCAGCCAGGAGGTGTCCACCAGCAGGCCGCCGATGAGCGGCCCGGCGACGGTGCCGACCCCGAAGACCGCGCCGAAGATGCCGGCGTACCGACCCATCTCCCGTGGCGGGATCATGGCCGCCATGACGATGGTGGCCAACGCGGTCATTCCGCCGGCCCCGACCCCCTGGACGACCCGGCTGACCAGCAGCACCTCGACGTTGGGGGTGAGGCCGGCGATCAGCGAGCCGATCACGAACAGCCCGAGCGAGAGCTGGATCAGCAGCTTGCGGCTGTACAGGTCGGCCATCTTGCCCCACAGCGGCACGGTCGCCGTCATGGCGAGCAGCTCCGTGGTGACGATCCAGGTGTAGACGGTCTGGCTGCCGTCGAGATCGGCGATGATGCGTGGCAGCGCGTTGCCCACCACGGTGGACGCGAGAATCGACACGAACAGGCCGACCATGAGCCCGGAGAGGGCCTGGAGCACCTCACGTCGGGACATGCGCCCGGCGACGGCGTCGGAGACTCCGGCCGGCGGCGCGGAAGCGGTCATCGAGTTTCCTCATTCTGGTTGCGGAAGAGTCTCCCCGGGGCGGACGACGCCGGGGGGTGGCTCGACGGTCACGAGCCGGTGGACGGGGCGGGCAGACGCGGCTCGACGGTCACGAGCCGGGTGGTGGCGGGGGCAGGCCGGCGGCGAGGGCGGCGAACGCCTCGTCGACCAGGTCGGTGAGGGCGCGTTCGCCGCCGCTGCGGGCCCACTGGCCCATGCAGACGCGCAGCGCCGTGCCGGCGACGGCGGAGACCAGCGCCGGGTGGGGGTGGTCGGCGGGCAGGCCGAGCCGCGCGGCGAGCGCCTCGGCGATCACCCGTTCGTTCTCCACGCCGGCGCTGACCAGACGGGGCAGCAGGGTCGGGTTGCCCTCGACCACCCGCATCCGCAGGAACCACAGCTCACGGTGGGCCTGCATGTCGTCGAGCACCTCGGCCAGCGCCGCGTGCAGGGCGGCCAACGCGGGCGTCCGCGGGGGTACGGCGGCCAACCGTGCCACCAGGCGGGACCCGTCGACCACCTGGTCGCCGATGATCGCCTGGTCCTTGCCGGTGAAGTAGTTGAAGAACGTACGTGGCGAGACGCCGGCCGCCTCGCTGATCTCGTCCACGGTGACGTGGTCGATCCCCCGCTCGGCGACCATCTTCAGCGCGGTCATGCTCAACGCGGCCCGGGTCTGCCGTTTGCGACGGTCCCGACGCCCCTCCGTCGTGGTCACGGCCTGACGGTACGAGTGAAGTTGCAGGATCTGCAACTTCTTTGTTGCCCTGTGATCAGGATCGCATCCGGACCGTAGCCGTGACCTGCGACCATGGGCCCTCGCGCCCCCGGGCCGGTCAGCGTTTGCGGGCCACCCCGGACCAGTAGTAGACCGCCTCCGGGTCGACCGGCGGCGCGCCGTCGGGCCGCCAGGCGGGCACCGGCACGATCCCCGGGTCGACCAGCTCCCAGCCGTCGAAGAACCGCTCCACCTCGGCCCGGGTACGCGCCACCAGCGTCACCCCGTTCGCGGTCGCGGCGGCGACCGCCGCGGCCACCGCCTCGGGATTGAAGTCGGGCGTCGGGTGCGTGATCGCGAGGTAGCTGCCCGACGGCAGCGCGTCGGTCAGGGCACGCACCCTGCCGATCGGGTCGTCGGCCTCGCCGAGCAGCATCAGGATCGCGATCAGGGTGAGCGCCACCGGCTGCCCCAGGTCGAGCGTGCCGCGGCGGGTCACCTCGGCGAGGATCCGCTCCGGGTCGCGCAGGTCGGCGTGCACGTACTCGCTGCGCCCCGCCGGGTGGCTCATCATCAGCGCCCGGGCGTGCGCCAGCACGATCGGGTCGTTGTCGACGTACACCACCCGGGTCTCCGGGGCGATCGCCTGCGCGATCTCGTGCAGGTTGGGACGGGTGGGGATGCCCGTGCCGATGTCGAGGAACTGCCGGATCCCGGCCTCGGCGACCAGGTAGCGGGCGATGCGGTGGACCAGCCGCCGGTTCTCCGCGGCCATCATCCGCAGCGTCGGGATCGCCTCCAGCATCGCCGCGCCGGTGGCCCGGTCGACGGCGAAGTTGTCCTTGCCGCCCAGCCACCAGTCGTAGATCCGGGCGGAGTGGGGCACCGAGGTATCCACCCCGGACGGCGCGGAATCCGCGCGGGATCCGGCGTCACTGCGCGACACGGTCGCCTCCCCGGGGTCTCAGAACTGTCCTACGCAGACTAGAGGATCCTTCGCGGTCGGCTCCGCCCCGATCAGGGGTTTCACCAGGCGTGAGGTGATACCGGCGGGGAGTGCGCGCGTCGACGGCGGCGCGGGCCTGTCGTACCGACCCCCTACAGTTCCGCCCGTGCCAGTTGATCGTTGGTCCACCGCGCAGGTCCTCGCTCTCGCCCCCGACGCCTCCGCCGGCAAGGGCGCCCGCAGCGTCAGCGGCGCTGCCAAGTGGTCGGCGTCCGGGCTGACCGGCGAGGTGTTGTGGGGGCTGTGCAAGGGCAGCGGCAAGAACCCGTACCAGGTCTGTGTCGACCTGGCCGGTCCCGCGTACCGCTGCTCCTGCCCGAGCCGGAAATTTCCCTGTAAACACGCCCTGGGGTTGCTGCTGCTCTGGGCCGAGACCGGAGCGGGCGAGGCGGAGGCCCCGCCGTGGGTGACCGAGTGGCAGGCCGGCCGCGCGGCCCGCGCGGCCCGCGTGGCGACCCCCCGCTCCGCCGCCGGCCCGGCCGACGCGGCCGCCGCCGCGAAACGGGTCCAGCAACGCGCCACCCGGGTCGCCGCCGGCCTGGACGAGCTGCGCCGCTGGCTCGACGACCAGGCGGAGCAGGGGCTCGCCGTCACCGAGCAGGCCGGCCGGGGCCCGTTCGACGCGATGGCCGCCCGGTTGGTCGACGCCCAGGCCCCGGCCGTGGCCGGCACGGTACGCCGACTCGGGCGCGACGTCGGGGTGGGACCGCACTGGGCTGACCGCCTCCTCGGTGAGCTGGCCCTGATCCGGCTGCTGGTGACCGCCCACGACCGGCTCGACGCGCTCCCCGCCGACCTGGCCGCCACCGTGCGGTCCCGGGTCGGCTACCCGACCACCACCGAGGAGGTGCTGGCCACCCCGCCACTACGGGACCACTGGCAGGTGCTCGGTCAGGTCGACTCCGGCGACGACAAGGTCACCACCCGGCGGAGCTGGCTGCGCGGCGCGCGCAGCGGGCGGTTCGCGCTGGTGCTCGCGTTCGCCGCGCCGGGCCAGGCCTTCCCCGCCGACGTGGTGCCGGGCACCGAGATCGACGCCGACCTCTGCTTTTACCCGGGCGCGCTGCCGCTGCGGGCGCTGGTCGCCACCCGGCACGGCGCGCCGACCCCGTTGACGGCCCCGGCTGGCGCCGTCGACGTCCGCGCCGCGCTGGCCGGGTACGCCGCGGCGCTCGCCGCCGAGCCCTGGCGGGAGACGACGCCGGTGGTGCTGGCCGGGGTGACGCCGAGCCGCGGCGGGCACCTGGTCGACCGGGCCGGTGACGCGCTGCCGCTGCTCCCCGGGCACGACGAGCCGTGGTGGCTGCTGGCCGGCGCCGGTGGCCGGCCGGTCGACGTGGCCGCCGAGCTGGGCCCGAACGGCCTGCGTCCGCTGGCCGCCTGGTCGGACGGGCACTACCTGCCCGCCGCGGCCGGCGTGCCGGTCGGCGCGCGGGGACGCCACCGCCCGGAGCTGCCGACCGACCTGCTGTCGGCCGCGCTGGTGGGCACCGCCCGCCGGCCCTGGTCCGGGCCGGTCTCGGTCGCCGGGCGGCCGGTCGAGACCGGCGGGGACGGCCCCGGCGGGTTGCTGGAGGGGGCCGCCGTGGCGGTGGCGTACCGCCGGGCCGGGACCCGACCGGCAAGCGGGCGCACGCCGGTGCCCGCCGCGCCGGCCGAGTCGACGCCCGTGCTGTCGTCCGCGCCGACCGCCCGGCTGCGCCTGCTGCTGGCCGAGGGCGGCGCGCCCGGTGGCGCGCAGACCCAACAGGAGCTGCTCGCCGAGTGGCTGGGTCTGGCCGACCGGCACGGCGCGCTGGCGCCGGTCGACACGCTGCCGGCGCTGCTGGACGAGGGCCGGCGGGACCGCTCCCTGCGGCCCCTGGTGAGCCGGCTCGGCGGACGGCGGGGGCGCTGGCTCGCCGGGCTGCGCTCGGACTGGGGCTATCTGTGGGACGAAGCGCCCGCCGAGGATGCTCCGGCCGACGGGCGCGCGCCGGCCACCGCCGAGCCCCTGACCACCCTGCCCCCGACCGCTCCCGACGGCGGCACCGGGTCCGGCGGGGCGGGCGGCGACGAGTGGGAGACCGGCACCGCCGGTGAGCGGGTGGCGTACCTGACCCGGCTGCGTGGCCGTGCCCCGGACGCCGCCCGGGAGCTGCTGACCGCCGCTTTCGCCGGGGAGAACGCCACCGACCGGGCCCGGTTCGTGGCGGCGCTGGAGGTCGGCCTCTCCCCCGCCGACGAGCCGTTCCTGGAGAGGGCGCTGGACGACCGGCGACGGGAGGTCAGGGACGCCGCCCTGACGCTGCTGCGTCAGCTACCAGACTCGGCGTTGCGCCGCCGGACGACCCAGCGGGCGCTGGGCTGCGTCCGCCCGAGCCCGGACGGGCGGGGGTTGGTCGTCGAGGCACCGAAGGAGTGCGACCGGGCGATGCGCCGCGACGGCGTCGATCCGCAGCCGCCCCGGGGGGTCGGCGTCGGGGCCTGGCTGCTGATCGAGACCCTCGCCCACACCCCCCTGTCGACCTGGACGACCCTGCTCGGTCGGGACCCGGCGCAGGTCGTGGCGCTGCCGGTGGTCGACGACTGGGCGCCGGTCCTGCGCCAGGGGTGGGCCCGGGCCGCCGCCGAGCAACGCGACCCGGCCTGGGCGCAGGCGTTGGTCGACGCCGCCGGGACGGGCCGGGCGGGTGACCGGCAGTTGCCGGGCCAGGCATTGTGGCCGCTCTACGCGATCATGCCCGCCGGGCGGCTGGCCAAGATGATCACCCACGCCCTGCGGGGCGATCCGCACCGGGCCAACCAACTGCTCCGGCTGCACCCCGGCGACTGGTCCGACGAGCTGACCGGCGCCGTCGTCGACGCCATCGAGAACCGGGCCCGCGACAAGGGCAACCACTGGCACCTGACCGAGTTGTGCCGGCTCTGCGCCGTTCCGGCCGCGCCCGGCGCGGCCGGCCGCGTCCGGCAGCTCGCCGACGAGCTGGAGCAGACGGACGCCGAACCGACGGCGGTGCGCGCCGTGGCGCAACTAGCCGCCGTCCTCACCTTCCGATCCGAGATGCACAAGGAGTTCCGTTGACCGCGCTGCGACCGCACGCCGAACACCAGTACGCCGACGAGCTGGCCGCGCTGGCCGCCGCCGACGACCGGCCCCGCCCGCCCGGCTGGCGGCTCTCCCCACAGGCGGTGGTCACCTACCTGCTCGGCGACGGCGCGAAGATCACCCCGAAGTACGTGGGTCCGCGCCGACTGATGGAGATCGCGGTGGCGACGCTGGCCACCGACCGGGCGCTGCTCCTGCTCGGCGTGCCGGGCACCGCGAAGACCTGGGTCTCCGAGCACCTGGCCGCCGCGGTCAGCGGTGACTCGACGCTGCTGGTGCAGGGCACGGCAGGCACCGCCGAGGAGGCGATCCGCTACGGGTGGAACTACGCCCGGCTGCTCGCCGAGGGCCCGTCACCGGCGGCGCTGGTGCCGAGCCCGGTGATGCGGGCGATGGAGACCGGCACGATCGCCCGGGTCGAGGAGCTGACCCGGGTCCCGTCCGACGTCCAGGACACCCTCATCACCATCCTGTCGGAGAAGACCCTGCCGGTGCCGGAGCTGACCAGCGAGGTGCAGGCGCAGCGCGGTTTCAACGTCATCGCCACCGCCAACGACCGGGACCGCGGCGTCAACGAGCTGTCCAGCGCGCTGCGCCGCCGCTTCAACACGGTGGTGCTGCCGGTGCCCGCCTCCGCCGAGGAGGAGGTCGACATCGTGACCCGGCGGGTGGCGCAGCTCGGCCGCTCGCTCGACCTGCCCGAGGTGCCGACCGCGGTGGAGGAGATCCGCCGGGTCGTCACGATCTTCCGGGAGCTGCGCGGCGGCCTGACCGAGGACGGCCGCACCAAGTTGAAGTCACCGACCGGCACCCTCTCCACCGCCGAGGCGATCTCGGTGCTCACCAACGGCATGGCGCTCGCCGCGCACTTCGGCGACGGGGTGCTCCGTCCCGCCGACGTGGCCGCCGGCATCGTCGGCGCGGTGATCAAGGATCCGGTCTCCGACGCGGTGGTGTGGCGGGAGTACCTGGAGACGGTCGTCCGGGAACGCGAGGAGTGGCGGGCCTTCTACCGCGCCGCCCGCGATGCCTGAGCAGCTCTACGGCATCCGCCACCACGGTCCCGGCTCGGCCCGGGCCGTGGTGGCGGCCCTGGCCGCGCAACGCCCCGACATCCTGCTGGTGGAGGGCCCGCCGGAGGCCGAGGACCTGCTGCGCTGGGTGGCCGACGAACGGCTCGAACCACCGGTGGCCCTGCTCGGGTACGCCACCGACGATCCCCGGCGGGCCGGCTTCTGGCCGTTCGCCGTGTTCTCCCCGGAGTGGCAGGCGATCCGCTGGGCGGCGCGCCACGACGTGCCGGTGCGCTTCTTCGACCTGCCGTACGCGTACCGGCTCGGCGCGGCCGACGACGCCCGGGGGGCGGACGTCGCGCCCGGGCCGGTCGGCGGCCCCGAAGCCGACAGCCCACCCACGAGCGGCCCGGCGGGAGACGGGGCGTCGACCGACAGCCCCACCGGGGCGGGGTCGCCGACCGACGACCCGGCCGGTGGTGGAGCCGCCGGCCCGGCCACGGGCGGGGCCGACCCGGAGACCCCGCGCCGGCCGGTGGACCCGATCGGCGAGCTGGCCGCCGCGGCCGGCTACGACGACCCGGAGCGCTGGTGGGAGGACGTCGTCGAGCACCGGGGCGCCCCGGCGTTCCCGGCGATCGCCGAGGCGATGGCGGCGATCCGCGAGAGCTCCGTGGAGGATCCCGACGACCTGCTCCGCGAGGCGCACATGCGCACCGTGCTGCGACAGGTCCGCCGTACCCACGACGACATCGCGGTGGTCTGCGGCGCGTGGCACGTGCCGGCGCTGGCCCGGAAGGTGCCGGCCAGCGCCGACGCGGCGCTGCTGAAGGGCCGACGGAAGGCCAAGGTGACCTTCACCTGGGTGCCGTGGACGTACGGGCGGTTGGCCTCCTGGCAGGGTTACGCCGCCGGGGTGCGCTCCCCCGGCTGGTACCACCACCTGTTCACCTCCGGTGACGAGGTGGTGGCCCGGTGGCTGGTCGCCGCCGCCGGAGTGCTGCGCGACGAGGGGGTGCCGGCGTCGTCCGCGCACGTCATCGAGGCCACCCGGCTGGCCGAGACGCTGGCCACCCTGCGGGGGCGGCCACTGGCCGGGCTGACCGAGCTGACCGACGCCAGCGGTTCGGTGCTCTGCGAGGGCGATCCGCTGCGGCTGGAGCTGATCGGCCGGCGGCTGGTGGTCGGCGAACGGCTCGGCGCGGTCCCCGAGGACATGCCGGCGGTGCCGCTGGCCCGCGACCTCGCCGCCCAGCAGAAGAGCCTGCGGCTCAAGCCGGAGGCGCTGGACCGGGAGGTGGATCTCGACCTGCGCCAGGACGTCCACCTCGGGCGCAGCCGGCTGCTGCACCGGCTGCGGGTGCTGGGGGTGCCGTGGGGGGAGCCGGACGCCCGGCGGCGCGGCTCCGGCACCTTCCGGGAGCAGTGGCGGCTCCGGTGGCAGCCCGAGTTCGCGGTCCGGCTGGTCGAGGCGAGCGCCCACGGCACCACGGTGGCCTCCGCCGCGACCGCGGCGGTGGCCGCCTCGGCCCGCGCCGCCGGTAGCCTCGCCGAGGTCACCGCCCTGGTGGAGGTCTGCCTGCTGGCCGACCTGGGCGACGCCTACCCGCCGGTGCTGCGGGCCCTGGACACCCGGGCCGCGCTGGACAGCGACGTGGCCCACCTGATGGCGGCGGTGCCGGCGTTGGTCCGCACGTTGCGTTACGGGGACGTGCGGCGCAGCGAGCTGGGCGGGCTGACCGAGGTCACCGCCGGGCTGCTGGCCCGGATCCGGGCCGGGCTGCCGGCCGCGGTCAACGGCCTGTCCGGCGACGCGGCCCGGGAGCTGCGGACGCATCTCGACGCCGTGCACGCCGCGGTCAACCTGCTCGACGACGACGAGCAGGGCCGCTGGCTGGACACTCTCGCCTCGGTCGCCGACCGGGACGGGCTGCCCGGCCTGCTCGCCGGTCGGCTGGTCCGGCTGCTGTACGACGCCGGCCGGTTGGAACGCGCCGAGGTACGCCGCCGGATGGGTCTGCCGCTGACCACGGGCGTGACCCCGGCCGACGGCGCCGCCTGGGTCGAGGGCTTCCTCGGCGGCGGGGGGCTGCTGCTGGTGCACGACGACGCCCTGCTCACGCTGGTGGACGAGTGGTTGACCGGCATTCCCGCCGACTCGTTCACCGAGGTCCTGCCGCTGCTGCGGCGCACCTTCGGCGGTTTCGCCGCCGGCGAGCGGCGGTCCATCGCCGACCGGGTCACCGCCGACGGTCGGGGTGGCGACGACGACCGGTCGGGGCCCGCCGCGGCGGCGATCGGCCTCGACCTCGACCACGACCGGGCGGCGGCGGTCCTGCCCACGCTCGGCGCCCTGCTCGGACGGGAGATCAGGTGACCACGTCCACGGAGACCGGTGACACGCCCCGGCGGACCACCGACGACGCGCGCCGGGAACGGCTGCGCCGGTGGCGGCTGGTGCTCGGCGGCCCCGCCGACGCGGCCTGCGGTGGCCTCGGCAAGGGCGACGCCACCATGGACGCGGCGTTGGCCGCGCTCTACGACGGGGGAGACGACAGCCCGGGCGACGGGTCCCGCCGCTCGGCCGGGTTGGGCGGCTCCGCTCCCCGGGTGGCCCGTTGGCTGGGCGACATCCGGACGTACTTCCCGTCGACGGTGGTGCAGGTCATGCAGGCCGACGCCATCGAACGGCTCCGCCTCGACCGGCTGCTGCTGGAGCCGGAGATGCTGGCCGCCGTCGAGCCGGACGTACACCTGGTCGGCACGTTGCTGTCGTTGAACCGGGTGATGCCGGAGCGGACCAAGGACGCCGCCCGTCAGGTGGTCCGCCGGGTGGTGGCGGAGTTGGAGCAGCGGATCGCGCAACAGACCCGGGCGGCGGTGACCGGCGCGCTCAACCGGGCCACCCGGATCAACCGCCCCCGGCACGCCGACATCGACTGGGACCGCACGATCCGCGCCAACCTCAAGCACTACCAGCAGGAGCACCGTACGGTGATCCCGGAGCGCCTGGTCGGGTACGGGCGACGCGCCAGCGCCGTGCAGCGGGACGTGGTGCTCTGCGTCGACCAGTCCGGCTCGATGGCCGCCTCGGTGGTCTATTCGGGGGTGTTCGCCGCGGTGCTGGCCTCGATGCGGTCGCTGCGTACCTCGCTGGTGGTCTTCGACACCGCGGTCGTGGACCTCACCGACCAGCTCAGCGACCCGGTCGAGGTGCTCTTCGGCACCCAACTCGGCGGCGGCACCGACATCAACCGGGCGATCGGCTACAGCCAGCAGTTGATCACCCGTCCCCGGGACAGCATCTTCGTCCTGATCAGCGACCTCTACGAGGGCGGGGTACGGGAGCAGATGCTGCGCCGGGTGGCCGAGATGACCGCCGCCGGAGTGCAGGTGGTCGTGCTGCTGGCGCTCTCCGACGAGGGCGCTCCGGCGTACGACCGGACGAACGCGGCGGCGCTGGCCGCCCTCGGGGTGCCCGCCTTCGCCTGCACCCCGGACGCCTTCCCGGACCTGATGGCCGCGGCCATCGAACGGCGTGACCTGGTGGCCTTCGCCGAGCGCTTCGCCGACCGGTGACCGCTCGGGCGGTCGGGCGGTCGGGCGGTCGGGCGGGACGGCGACCGGCGCCCCGCCCGGCCGCAGGCCGACGGCGGCCCCCCGGTCCGACGCGTAGAACCGGCAGGCCCCGGTGGACCGGCGGGTCTGGCGGTCAGGCCGGCGGCGACGGCTCGTCGGCCTGCGCCGGGGTCACGGCGTCCACCGTCCGGAACACCGGCACCGAGCGGGCCGCCGCGAGGTAGGGGGTCCCCTCGGTGTACCCGGTGCCCGTGCGCTCCCCGAGCATCCGGACGGCCAGCCGGTGGTGGGTGCGCCGCCAGGTCAGCAGCGCCTCGGCGAAGCCGCGCATCCGGCCGGCGACCAGGGCCCGGCCCGTCCGGTCGAGCAGTCCGCCGTCCACCGCCCGCCGGTACGCCTCGTCGAGGGTCGGTTGCCCGCCCAGCACCCGACGGCGCACCGGTGGGGCGGACCGGTAGGCCGCGCCGTCCAGCCGATCCGCGTCCGGGGTACGGCACAGCGACTCCACCAGCTTGTAGTTGTGCGACTGGATGGCGCTGGCTCCCTCGGTGTACGCCCGGAACGTCCGGAACGAGTCGGGCTGCATGGTGGCCGTCAGGGAGAACAGCGTCGCCGAGCCGGTCAACGCCTCGGTCGCCCCGGTCAGCCGGTCGGCGGCTGTGACGGCGTCCCCGCCGGCCAGCGCCCTGCGGGCCGCCCGCAGCAGGACGGCCAGCAACGCGAAAGTCGACTCGTACGCCTGGAGTACCCGGATGAACAGGTACTCGTCGTGGATGACGTACACCGGCAACATGGACAGCCGCAGGTCGAGCCGTTCCGGGGCGGTGGGCTCGACCGCCGCGCAGAGTTCCGCGGCGGACGTCACCGGGTCGGTCGCGGTGAGCGTGGCGCCCGGGCTCAACCGGGCCAGGGCCGGACGGGCGGCCCGTACCGCCAGACGCAGCCGCCGGGCCAACCGGTCCTGGTCGGGCCGTTGCATCGGCAACAGTCCGGTGGCCCCGGTGTCGGCGGCCAACTCGAAACGGAGCAGGTCGGTCAGCAGGAGCAGGACGCGTCGGTCCCGGTGCCTGGCGGCCTCGTCGGGGGTCAGGTCGGCCGGCGCGGCGAGGATCGGCAGGCCAAGGTAGGTGTGGTAGTCGTACCGACCGTCCCACTTGTCCAGGGCGCAGTCCAGGAACCGCCGCAGCCGGGGCATGCCCGGTCGGGTTCCGGCCGGCAGCCTCGCCCGGGCGTGGTCGAGGACGGCCAACGAGTCCTTGGCCACGAAGTGTTTTCCGACCTGGAGAAATTCGGCGAGCACCGCCGAGTAGGGAAATTCGACCGGATCGACATCGGTGGTCAGCCACCGTTCCACGTCGCGCACCAACGTCACCTCGTGATCGACCACGGGCCGTTCGAGCCCGCCGGGCAGGACCGCGTACCTTCGCTCCGGCAGTGTGGACACCTGCCGGAGGTGACTCGGAGACAAAGCACCGTAGGCCGTTGGGCAGCGCTATCCAGCCGGCCGTTGCACCGATCCCTTTCGCGACGGGCACGGCCCGCCGGACGGACCGCGCATCGAGCCGATGAAATCAGACCGAAGTCGGACTTCCAACGACGAGACAACTTACCGATCGGCAGATCAGCGCGCAAGAACGTCAATCGACGGATTGGCTAATACGCCCGTTATGAATACCTCGAACATGGCTCGGCATCACGGTTCGCCGTCAATGTCCCGTTGGTTCGGCGGATGGTCGGCGCGCCCGTCCAAGATCGACGGTCGGGCGGGTAGGCGGCCTACGTCCACCCCGACGGTCAGGTGGCGGCGACCGACGCGTGTGCGCGCTCGACGATCGGGCAGGCGGCAGCCGCCCGCCTCCGCCGGCGGGCGGGCCGGGTCAGTCAGTCTCCGCCGCCGGGCGGGCCGGGTCGGTCAGTCGCGCAGCAGGTCGGCGTGCGCGGCACGCAGTCGGGCCAGCGCCGGGTCGCTGCCCGGAGCGACCCGCCGGTCGAGCTCGGCCCAGACCTCGGCGAGCGCCTCGGTGACGGCCCGCAGCTCGGCGGCGTGCCGGCGGGCGCCGCGCTGGTGGGACTCGTCGAGCCGGCGGGCCCAGCCGGCGCTGACCGCCGCCACGCGTTCGGCGTCGGCGCGGGCCTGCGCCCCGCTGCGGGCCGCGGCGGCCGGCACGATGGCGGCCACCGGGCGGGGGTCGCCGTCGCGGGTGAGCACGGTGACGGTGTCGGTCAGCTCGGCCATCGCGACGAGCTGGGTCAGCCGGGTGCGGGCCTCACGCAGCGGGAGGGTGCGCGGCTGATCGTGAAGGTGGGTCACAGCGGAAACAGCCATACCGACATGGTGCGACCGGGGTACGACATTTAACCGCGTGAGTGCCGTCGGGTCGGCGGACCGACTTCCGGTTTGGGCGGTGACGATCGAGGAAAGGGTGGACCGCATGAACTGGGCACGTCGAGCCGTACCCGCGGTCACCGCCGCGCTGGCGGCGCTGGCCGCACGCGACCTCCTCCAGCGTGACCACGCGCTGCTGCGCAACTTCCCCGTGCTGGGCCACGCCCGCTACCTGCTGGAGTCGATCGGGCCGGAACTGCGGCAGTACATCGTCGCCGGCAACGACGAGGAGCGGCCCTTCACCCGGGACCAGCGGCGCTGGGTGTACGCGTCGGCGAAGCGGGAGAACAACTACTTCGGGTTCGGCACCGACAACGACATCGAGCACACCTCCGGCTATCCGATCATCAAACACCGCACCTTCGGTCGGGCCGTCCCGCCGTCGAGCCCGACCGCCGGGCACGACGTGTGGCTGCCCTGCGCGAAGGTGCTCGGCGGGGCCAGGGGCCGCAAGGGCGCGTTCCGCCCCGACTCGGTGGTGAACATCTCCGGAATGAGCTTCGGCTCGTTGTCCGGCAACGCGGTCGAGGCGCTCAACCGGGGCGCGGCGCTGGCCGGCTGCCTGCACAACACGGGCGAGGGCGGGTTGTCGCCGTACCACCGGCGGGGCGGTGAGCTGGTCTTCCAGCTCGGCACCTCGTACTTCGGCTGCCGGGACGAGCAGGGACGGTTCAGCCTCGACCGGCTGAAGGACGTGGTGGCGGACGCGCCGGTGCGCGCGCTGGAGATCAAGCTCAGCCAGGGCGCGAAGCCCAGCCTGGGCGGATTGCTGCCGGCGGCCAAGGTGTCGGCGGAGATCGCCGCCACCCGGGGCATCCCGGTGGGACGGGACTGCGTCAGCCCGTCCCGGCACGCCGAGTTCTCCGACTGCGACAGCCTTCTCGACTGGGTGGAGCTGCTCGCCGCCGAGACGGGCCTGCCGGTCGGCATCAAGTCCGCTGTCGGTGATCTGGACTTCTGGGAGGAACTGACCGACCTGATGCGGGACACCGGGCGCGGCGTCGACTTCGTGACGATCGACGGGGGCGAGGCGGGCACCGGGGCCGCGCCGTTGATCTTCACCGACTCGGTGTCGCTCCCCTTCCAGCAGGGTTTCACCCGGGTCTACCGGACGTTCGCCGAGCGCGGCCTGCACGAGCAGGTGGTCTTCGTCGGCGCGGGCAAGCTCGGCCTGCCGGACAACGCGATCGTCGCCTTCGCGCTCGGCTGCGACATGGTCAACGTCGGGCGGGAGGCGATGCTGGCGATCGGCTGCATCCAGGCCCAGAAGTGCCACACCGACACCTGCCCGACCGGTGTCGCCACCCAGAGCCCGTGGCTCGCCCGGGGTCTGGACCCGGCCCGCAAGTCGGTCCGGGCCGCCAACTACGTACGGACGCTGCGGCGGGACCTGATGAAGGTGGCCGAGGCGTGCGGGGTCGAGCATCCGGGGCTGATCGAGTCCAGCGCGGTGGAGCTGGTCGACGGCCGCACCTCGGCCACTCCCCTGCCCGAGGTGTACGGCTACCGGCCGGAGTGGGGACTGCCGTCGGCCGCCGACCGGGCCGAGATCATCCGGCTGATGACCGCCGAGGCGCCGCAGGGCGGCACCGCGCCACCGTCGGCCACCGCGCGCCGCTGACCGGTGCGGGCGGGCTCCGGTGGGGGCCGTCCGCGTTCGCGGAGGACCCCCACCAGGGTCAGCCCGCCTGCAGGGTCACGTCGTCGACCACGAAGCTGGTCTGCAACGACGCGTCCTCCGTGGCGGTCAGGGTGAGGGTGACGGTCTGCCCGGCGTACGCGGCCACGTCGAACGTCCGGGCCACGTAGCCGCTGCCGGCGTTCAGGTTCGAGTACGTCGCCAGCGTCGCGCCGCCCAGCGTCACGGTGAGCCGGTCGTACACCCGGCTGGTGGTCGTCTCGGCGGTGTCGATCCGCAGGTGCAGCTCCAGGGTGTAGCTGGCGCAGTCGGTCGGCAGGGTGACCGACTGGGACAGCGTCTCGGTGCCGGTCCTGCCGTTGCCGCCCAGCCACGCCTTGTACGAGCCGGTGCGGGCCGGCCGGGACGTCGAACTGGTGATCACGCCGGTGGTGCCGGTCCACGGGGTCGTGCCGGACTCGAAGGAGCTGTTGCCGACGAGCTGTCCGCCGACGCAGGCGCCGGGCGTGCCGCTGCCCACGGCGAGCTGCCAGATGGCGTACGCGACGCCGTCGGCGCTGCGGTTCAGGTGGGTGGCGCTGATGTTGCCGGTGGTGTCGCAGGACCGGTGGTAGCAGGGGTCGTACGACGATCCGGCGGCGCCGCCCCACTTGGCGGCCTGCGCGCTGGTCTTGCGGGCGCTGGCCCCGGCGGCGTAGCCGGAGGTGGGGATGCCGGCCTGTTGGAAGGGGTAGTCGTCGGAGCGGCCCTGCCCCTCGACGTTCTCCTCGGGCCCGATGCCGAGGGAGTCCCAGTACGCCTTGAGCGGCGCGGCGGTGGTGGAGGTGAGCCGGTTGATGAAGTAGCCGCCGTTGGTGGAGCCGACCATGTCGAAGTTGTAGTAGCCCTTGAGGTACCCGCGCTGGGTGGCGCTGAGCGAGTTGACGTAGAACTTCGAGCCGTTGAGGCCCTGCTCCTCGTCGGTCCACCAGGCGAACCGTACCCGCTTGGTGATCGTCGCCGGCCGCTGCGCGGCGAGCGCCAGCGCGTTCTCCAGCAGGACCGCCGAGCCGGAGGCGTTGTCGTTGATGCCGGGGCCGGCGGAGACGCCGTCGAGGTGGGCGCCGAACATGACCACCTGGTCGGCGGGGCCGGCCGGCCATTCGGCGATCAGGTTGTTCGACCGGTACACGCAGCTCGTGCAGGTCTGCTCGGTCACCGTGTAGCCGGCTGCCTGGAGCTTGGCCCTGACGTACGCGACGGAGGCGGTGTGGCCGGCCGATCCGGCGCGGCGGTGGCCGCCGTTGCCGGTGGCGATGGTCTGGAACTGGGTGAGATGCGCCTGGACGTTCGACACGGCGATGTCCGGGGCGGCGAGGGCGGTGGGCGGGGCCGCCACGACGGTCCGGGCCGGCGCGGACGCGGCGGCCAACCCGACGGGTGGCACGGTCAGCGCGACGCCGACGGCGAGGGCGACGGCCGTGGTCAGCGTTCTACCTGTCATGGGGCCTCCTGACGCGGATGTGCCAAAACACTGACATGTGTCGATGCCTCGGTCAATCGGCCGGACGCCCGGAGGCCGGGACCGCCTGTCGACCCGGGCGACCCGCACCCCTCGGGCCGGCCCGGCCTAGACTGACGGCATGGGTCTCCCGCCCGGAGTGATCGGCCGGACACCGCAGCCGACGACGTACCGGCACGTCTGCTGGCGTTACGACGACCCGTCGGCCCTGCACGACGCCGTCGCGCACTTCCTGGCCGGCGGGCTCGCCGCCGGTCACCAGGTCTGGTATGTCGCCCCCGGCTCGAACCCGGTAGGTGACCGGCTGCGTGCGACCGGCGAGTTCCAGGACGCGCTGCGCCGGGGGGCCGCCCGGTTCGTGGCCGTCGAGTCGGCCTACGGCGCCGACGAGGTCGTCGACCCCGCCAGCCAGGTCTCCGCGTACGCGGCGGCGACCGAGGCGGCGCTGGCCGCCGGCTACTCCGGGCTACGGGTGGCCGCCGACGCGACCCCGCTGGTACGCACCCCGGCCCAACTCGACGCCTTCGCCCGCTACGAGCACCTCGTCGACCGCTACATGCGCGGCTGGCCGATGTCGGCGATGTGCGTGTACGACCGGCGCGCCCTCGGCGACCGCGCCATCGCCGACCTCGCCTGCCTGCACCCCGAGACGAACGCGGAGGACGTCCGCTTCCGGTTGCAGGCCGGCGCGTTGGGCGACGGGCACACCGTGCTCGCCGGTGAGCTGGACATCTCCCACCACGAGGTCTTCCTGGCCACGTTGGCCCGCGCCGACCCCCGCCCGGTCGACGGCCGGCTGGTCGTGGAGGCCACCGACCTGCGTTTCATCGACCACCGCTGCCTGATCCGGCTGTACGAGCACGCCCACGCCCGGGGCGCGGAGAGCGTCCTGCTCCGCACCGCCCGACCAGCGCTGGCCCGGCTGGCCGCGCTGCTCGACCTGCCCGGCCTGCACGTGGAGGTGAGCCGGTGAGAACGGGCGCCGCCGCCGGTCACGTCGGCTACTTCCACGAGGCGGTCTGCTACGACTCCGACGACGAGCTGCTGGCCGTGGTGCTGCCGTTCCTGCTCGGCGGGGTCGAGGCGGGCGAGCCCACGTTCGTGTCCTTCGGGGAGCCGCACGCCGCCCTGGTCCGGTCGGCGCTGCCCGCCGGCACGGCGGTGCGGTTCCTCACCGGCGGCGACGTCTACGCCCGACCGGCCGGCGCGATCCGGTCGTACCGACGCCTGCTCGCCGAGCAGGTCACCGCCGGCGCCGGGCAGATCCGGATCGTCGGCGAGATGCCACCGGCCGCCCTGGGCGTGACCTGGGACTGGTGGGCCCGGTACGAGTCGGCCATCAACCACGCGTACGACGAGTTCCCGCTGTGGAGCATGTGCGCGTACGACCGGCGGACCACCCCGGCCCCGGTGCTCGCGGACGTCCTGCGGACCCACCCCCGGGTCGCCCTGCCGGACGGCCGGCGGCTGCCGAGCCAGACGTACACCGAGCCGCCGGTCTACCTGGCCGAGCCCCGTCCGGCTCTGCCGGATCCGATCCAGCACGCCACGCCGACGGTCGAGCTGACCGACCCGACCGCGGTGCAGACCCGCGCGGCCGTCCGCGCCGCCTACCACGGTCAGGTCTCCGCCGACGAGGTCGAGGACCTGGTCGTGGCGGTCAGCGAGACGGTGACCAACGCGCTGCGGCACGGTCGTCCGCCGATCCGGTTCCGGCTCTGGAGCGGCCCGGACCGCATCGTGGTGGCGGTCAGCGACGGCGGCGACGGGCCGAAGGACCCGTACGCCGGGCTGCTCCCCGCCGGCAGCGGCGTCGCCGGCGGGCTCGGTCTGTGGATCGTCCACCAGTCCTGCGACCACGTGACGATGCACCGGGGCGTGGAAGGCTTCACGATCCGGCTGACCACCGGCAACCCGCACGGCGCCGCCTGACCCGCCCCTGCCCCACCCCGACCAGCGCCGCCCGACCAGGACGGCCGTGGAAGCGCCAGGGACGGTCGGGCGCTGCCCGTCGGTCGGTTCTGTCATCATCGTCTGCGATGACCGCCGTACCGCCCGCCGCGTCCACCCCGGCAGCCCCGCCCGCAGCCCCGCCCACGGTGGCCGCCGCGCCCGGCCGGGGGGCGACGCTGGAGGCGGTGCTGGAGCGGATCACCTACGTCAACGAGGAGACCGGCTACACGATCGCCCGGGTGGCGACCGACCGCTCCGGGACGGACCTGCTGACGGTGGTCGGCGCGCTGCCCGGCGTGCAGCCCGGGGAGCGGCTACGGCTGGTCGGACGCTGGGGCTCACACCCGAAGTACGGCCGGCAGTTCGAGGCGCACGGTTGCACCAGCGTGCTGCCTGCCACCGTGCAGGGCATCGAACGGTATCTCGGCTCCGGCCTGATCAGGGGGATCGGGCCGAAGATGGCCGCCCGGATCGTGGCGGCGTTCGGGGCGCAGACCCTGGACGTCATCGAGCACGAGCCGGGCCGCCTCGTCGAGGTGCACGGCCTGGGCCGCAAGCGCACCGCGGCGATCGGCGCGGCCTGGCAGGAGCAGAAGGCCATCAAGGAGGTGATGGTCTTCCTCCAGGGCGTCGGGGTGTCCACCTCGCACGCCGTACGCATCTACAAGCAGTACGCCGACAGCGCGATCTCGGTGGTGCGGCACGAGCCGTACCGGCTGGCGGCCGACGTGTGGGGCATCGGCTTCAAGACCGCCGACAGCATCGCCCGGGCGGTGGGCATCCCGCACGACAGCCCGCAGCGGGTGCAGGCCGGCATCCGGCACACCCTCTCCGAGGCGGCCGACGACGGGCACTGCTACCTGCCCGAACCGAACCTCGTCGCCGACGCCGCCGGCATCCTGGAGGTGCCGGCGGCACTGGTCGCCGACTGCCTGGCCACGCTGGTCGCGGAGGAGGGCGTGGTCCGCGAGGCGGTGCCGAACCCGACGACAGAGGGCGGGGTCATCCCGGCGGTGTACCTGGTCCCGTTCCACCGCGCCGAGTCCGCGCTGGCCGGCAGCCTGCTCCGGTTACTGCGCGACCCCGCCGACCGGATGCCGGCGTTCGCCGGGGTGGACTGGGGGCGGGCGCTGGCCTGGCTGCGGGCCCGCACCGGCGCGGAGCTGGCCCCGGAGCAGGAGCAGGCGGTGAAGCTCGCGCTGACCGCGAAGGTGGCCGTGCTCACCGGCGGACCGGGCTGCGGCAAGTCCTTCACGGTCCGGTCGATAATCGAGCTGGCGGCGGCGAAACGGGCGAGGATCGTGTTGGCCGCGCCGACCGGCCGGGCCGCCAAACGACTGACCGAGCTGACCGGCCAGCCGGCCACCACCGTGCACCGGCTGCTCCAGCTGCGCCCCGGTGGAGACGCCAGCTTCGACCGGGACAATCCCCTCGACGCCGACCTGGTGGTGGTGGACGAGGCGTCCATGCTCGACCTGATCCTGGCAAACAAGCTGGTCAAGGCGGTGCCGCCGGGGGCGCGGCTGCTGCTGGTCGGCGACGTCGACCAGTTGCCGTCGGTGGGCGCCGGCGAGGTGCTGCGGGACGTGCTCGCGGCGGAGACGGTGCCCCGGGTCCGGCTGACCCGGATCTTCCGGCAGGCGCAGGAGTCGGGTGTGGTGGTCAACGCGCACCGGATCAACGCCGGTCAGCCGCCCGTGTTCGACCGGTACCCGGACTTCTTCCTCTTCCCCAGCGACGAGCCGGAGGTCACCGCCGAGCAGGTGGTGGAGATCGTCTCCCGGCGTATCCCCCGTCGGTTCGGCCTGCGTCCGCGCGACATCCAGGTGCTCACCCCGATGCACCGGGGCCCGGCCGGCGCGGGGAACCTCAACGCGCTGTTGCAGCAGGCGCTCGCCCCACACCGGGAGGGCGCCCCGGAACGGCGGCACGGCTCCCGGGTGTTCCGGGTCGGCGACAAGGTCATCCAGATCCGCAACAACTACGACAAGGGCGCGGCCGGGGTCTTCAACGGCACCGTCGGCATGGTGACCGGCATCGACCCGGACGAGCAGACGCTCACCGTACGCACCGACGAGGACGAGGACGTCGGGTACGACTTCCACGAGCTCGACGAGTTGCAGCACGCGTACGCGATCACGGTGCACCGGTCGCAGGGCAGCGAGTACCCGGCGGTGGTGGTGCCGGTGACCATGGGCTCGTACCTGATGCTGCAGCGAAACCTGCTCTACACCGCCGTCACCCGGGCCCGGAAGCTGGTCGTGCTGGCCGGCTCGCGTCGGGCCCTGGCGGTCGCCGTGCGGACGGCGGGCGCCGGTCGGCGGCACACCGCGCTGACCCACCGGATCAGCGGCGACCGGCCGCCGCGTCCAACCGGGTCACGACCCGGCTGGTGAGACGGCCCAGGGTACGCAGCTCGTCCCGGTCGAGGTGGTCGAGGAAGAACGCCCGGACGGCGGCCACGTGGCCGGGGGCGGCGGCCTCGATGGCGGCCCGACCGGCGGCGGTGAGCACCACGAACGCTCCCCGCCGGTCGCTGGGGCACTCCTCCCGCTCGACCAGGCCCCGACGTTGCATCCGGCTGAGGTGGTGGGACAGCCGGCTCTGCTCCCAGTCGAGCAGCTCCTGCAGGGCGTAGGGGCGCAGCCGGTCGTCCGGACTCTCGCTGAGCTGCACGAGGACCTCGTAGTCGGCGAGGGACAGGCCGGACTCCTGCTGCAACTGCCGCCCCAGGTGCGCGGTCAACCGGCTCTGCAACCGGAGCCAGGCCCGCCAGGCGTGCTGTTCGTCGTCGTCGAGCCATCGGGTCATGCCTCCACCCTACCAGTGATGGATGACACATCATGTACGGAATGAATGATGGGTCATGTAGGTTGAGGCGAACGTAAATGACACATCATCGAGTCAGCGAGACCAGGAGGACGTCATGAGCGCCCCGACCCCCACCGCCGAGTTGGCCCAGCTCACCGGCACCTACGTGCTCGACCCCAGCCACACCCGCATCGGGTTCGTCGCCCGGCACGCCATGGTGACCAAGGTGCGCGGCGCGTTCAACGAGTTCGACGGCCGGGTGATCTTCGACGGGGCCGACCCCGCCGCCACCACGGTCACCGTCGCCATCAAGGCGGCCAGCATCGACACCCGCAACGCCCAGCGCGACGAGCACCTGCGCGGCAACGACTTCCTCGCGATGGAGCAGTACCCCGAGATCACCTTCGTCTCCACCGAGTTCCGGCAGACCGGCGCGGACACCTTCGACCTGACCGGCGACCTCACCGTCCGGGGCGTCACCCGCCCGGTGACCGTCCCCTTCACGTACGAGGGCGTGGCCACCGACCCGTTCGGCAACCTGCGGATGGGCTTCGAAGGCGCGGTGACCATCAACCGCAAGGACTACGGCGTCACCTGGAACGCCGCCCTGGAGACCGGTGGCGTGCTGGTCAGCGACAAGGTCGTCCTCGAGTTCGAGATCTCGGCGATCAAGCAGTCCTGAGTGGTCGGGGCTCAGGCCCCGACCCTCCTCCCCCGTCGGCCGTCCCTGGGAAAGGATCCTCCCGTGAGCAACCTGCTGACCCCCCGCGTCGACATCCGCCGGTCGGCCGAACGGTTCACCACCGACATCGCCTGGCTGGACTCGAAGCACTCGTTCTCCTTCGGCCACCACCACGACCCGGACAACACCCACCACGGGTTGCTCCTGGTCAACAACGACGACATCGTCCGGCCGGGCACCGGTTTCGACACCCACCCGCACCGGGACATGGAGATCGTCACCTGGGTGCTCCAGGGTTCGCTGGTCCACCAGGACTCCACCGGCCACTCCGGGATCATCTACCCGGGCCTGGCCCAGCGGATGACCGCCGGCCGCGGCATCCTGCACTCGGAGAAGAACGACTCCTGGCGGCTCGAGGGCGACAGGCACACCGAGCCGGTGCACTTCGTCCAGATGTGGGTGCTGCCCGACGAAGCCCGGGTGACCCCCGGCTACGAGCAGCTCGAAATCGACGCCGAGCTGCTCGGCGGCGGGCTGGTGCCGGTCGCCTCCGGCCTGGACAAGCACGACGGGGCCGCCGCCATCCGGATCCGTAACCGGCACGCCGGCCTCTACGCCGCCCGGTTGCAGCCCGGTGGCGGCGTCGACCTGCCGGACGCGCCCTTCGTCCACCTCTTCGTGGCCCGGGGCGCGGTGGACCTGGAGGGCTCCGGCCCGCTGGGCACCGGGGACGCGGTCCGGTTCACCGCCACCGGTGGGCAGCGGGTCACCGCCACCGAGCCGGCCGAGATCCTCGTCTGGGAGATGCACGCCACCATCGCCGGCTGACCCGGGCCGCGGACACCGTGCCGGACCCGACCGGGGCGACCCCGGTCGGGTCCGGCACGTCCACCGACGCCCGGTACGGCGGCGGGGCCGCGCCCGGTCAGGGCGTCAGGTAGGCCGCCGGCACCCTGTCGGTCAGCCAGACACCATTGGCGCTGCGGAAGAAGAGATGACCGTCCCGCGTCATGGCCGCCGCGTCGACGGTGAGCACCACCACCGGGCCGCTCCGTCGGGCGCCCACCCGTCGGGCGGTGTCGACATCTGGCGACAGGTGCACGTGGTGGCGTTCGCCGCGACGCAGACCGGTGTCCAGAATGGACGTCAGCGCCGCCCGTCCCGTGCCGTGGTACAGCCGGTCCGGTGGCGTCGCCGGGATGAGCCCGAGGTCGACCGGGATGGAGTGTCCCTGACTGGCCCGGATCCGCTCCACCCCGTCCGGTCCCCACTCGACGGCGAAGCGCTGCTTGTCGTTGCCGGTGACCACGGCGTCCAGGTTGGCACGGCTCATCCGCAGCCCGGACAGCAGCGCGTCGACCGGCACCCACCCGCCCCGGTCGGGGACGAGACCGAAGCGGCCCGGCTCGTGCCGCAGCGCGAGGGACATCCGCTTACTCAGCCGCACCAGGGCCTGATGATCCACCCCCGCATTGTCACCGACGGCCCGCCGGCGGGAAATCAGATTTCCCGCCCTCCGTCCCGGTCCCGCCGCGCCACCACGCAGACCGGGCCGAGGGCGCGGCACCGACGTCCCGGCCGTCGGGCGCCCCGACGGGTGGTCGTTCGACTACTGTGCCCGACATGCCAGATCGTCCGGAGGCGCCGGAAGCGGAACTCCCCGTCGACGCGGTGGGCGACATGCTCGCGAAGAGCCGACGTGGATTGCTGTTGTTCGGGCTCACCCCGCCCCGGCGCAGCGCCACCGAGGCGGAGGTCGAGCAGATCGCCCGGGTCACCCTGGCCCGGTTGACGCCGTTGGACGTGGACGCCCTGGTGCTCTACGACATCGCCGACGAGAGCGACCGCAACCCGGCCGAGCGCCCCTTCCCGTACCTGCCGACGATGGACCCGGCGGAGTTCCAGGCCCGGCACCTGACCGGGTGGGACCGCCCCGCCGTCATCTACCGCTGTGTCGGCAAGTACCCGGAGCCCGAGCTGCGGTCCTGGCTGCGGCAGACCGAGCCGGCCCGGGTGGCGACCGTCTTCGTGGGCGCGTCCTCCCGCGCCAAAGAGGTCCACACCACCCTGCCCCGGGCGTACGAGCTGCGTCGGGCGACCCGGCCGGAGCTGCCCCTGGGCGGAGTGGTCATCCCCGAACGCCACACCCGGGCCGGGGACGAGCACCTTAGGATGCTGGCCAAGCAGGAGCAGGGCTGTGACTTCTTCGTCTCCCAGGTGGTCTACGACGTGGACGCCGCGAAGAGCACGGTGTCGGACTACCACTACGCCTGCCGGGAACGGGGCGTCGCGCCCCGGCCGGTCGTCTTCACCCTGTCGGTGTGCGGCTCGCTGAAAACCCTGGCCTTCCTCACCTGGCTGGGCGTGGCCGTGCCGCGCTGGCTGGCCAACGCCCTGCGGCACGCCGAGGACCCGCTCACCGAGTCGTACGAGCAGTGCCTGACCAACGCCCGTGAGCTCACGGCATTCTGTCGACGGCTCGGGTCACCGTTCGGGTTCAACGTGGAGAGCGTGTCCATCCGCAAGGTCGAGATCGACGCCTCCGTCGCCCTGGCCACCCGGGTCAGCTCGCTGCTGGGCCGGACGCCCGGCTGACCGGCCGGTCGACGGCGGCTGCGCACCGGCGGCGTCCGCGTCCAGGCGCAACCGCAGCGCGGCGATCTCGGCCCGCAGCGCCGCCACGTCCTCGCTGGTCGCCGTCGTCGGACGCCCGGCCGAGGCGGAGACGCGTTCCACGATCCAGGTCGCCAGGGAGCCGGTGACGAAACCGATCAGACCGATGCCTCCGATCATCAGCCCCAACGCGACCCACCGGCCGGCGGTGGTCACCGGGTAGAAGTCGCCGTAGCCGACGGTGGTGATGGTGACGGTGGCCCACCAGAGGGCGTCGCCGAAGGAGACGATGGTGGCGTCCGGAGCAGTCCGTTCGGCATCGAGCACCGCCAGGGCCGCGACCAGCACCAGCAGCGTGGTGGTGATGGCGACGTAGACGGCGAGCCGCCCGCGGGCCCAGGTCTCCGTCCGCCGGCTGATGTTCAACACCACCATGACCAGCCGTACGGCGCGTAGTGGCCG
Organism: Micromonospora sp. WMMD882; assembly: GCF_027497255.1. Classification (NCBI taxonomy): domain Bacteria; kingdom Bacillati; phylum Actinomycetota; class Actinomycetes; order Micromonosporales; family Micromonosporaceae; genus Micromonospora; species Micromonospora sp. WMMD882. The sequence goes on along the minus strand of NZ_CP114903.1, from coordinate 1,298,187 downwards.
CAGCAGCGGCAGCAGGAGCACGACCAGGTCGAACAGGTGCTCCCGCAGGAAGCGCCGCCGGTCGTCGGCCACGCCCAGACGGACCAGGATGTCGCCCCAGAAGAGCAACCAGATCGCCACTCCCGTCGACTGGCAGACCTCCCGCCACACCGGCGACAGGTCCGGCCGGAGGATCGGCACGGCGTACAGCACCAGGAACAGCACCGACAGTATGGTCAACGGCACGGCGGTCAGCCGCTCCCAGCGTGCCAACCGATCACCTGCCTGCTCCGTCCGACCCCGCATCACTTCTCCTCCCGGCAGCGTCCCGCCGGGTCATGATTCCTTACGGGGCGGGCCGGGCGACAGGGGCGTGAGCAGGGCTTTCCGTGTGCCGCCACCGAGCTGGGCACCCCGCCCGACCACCTGCGGGCCCCCGGCTGCCCGGCGCCGGGTGTGACGTCATCGCATGCGTTCGTGGAGCCACTCCAGCGCCGGCCCGGCGTGCCGCAGGACGGAGAGGTGCCCGTCGTCGGGGCGGAGCCACCACTCGGCCGACGGGCACCGCCGGGCCAGCCACTCGCCGTGGCCGGCCGGCACCACCCGGTCCGCGCCGCCGTGCAGCACGAGCACCGGCGCGGTGACCTGCGCCGGGTCGCAGCCCCACGGGGCGACGTAGCCGAGGTCGTCGTCGATCATCGCGCCCGGCCCACCGGCCAGGGCCGGGCGGACCACCTCGTCGAACCAGCCCCACTCCCCCTCCAGCGCGGCCCAGTCCGCCGCCACGAAGCCGGGATCACCGTCGGTGTTCGTCGCCTCGTACGCCTCCTTCGCCGCCCGGCCCGCGGCGGCGGCCCGCAGACCGGCCCGGCCGGCGGGGGACATGCCGGCGAACCAGTCCAGCCCGGCGGCGTCGTACGGCGCGACGGCGGCCACCGCGACCACCCCGAGGACCCGCTCGGCGAGCAGGGCGCCGCAGGCCAGGGCGAAGCTGCCGCCGCCGGAGTGACCGAACACCGCGAACCGGTCGACGCCGAGCGCGTCGACGGCGCAGGCGACGTCGGCGGCCACCGAGGCGAGGCTCCGCCCCGGATGCGGGGTGGAGCCGCCGTAGCCGGGCCGGTCGCAGGAGAGCCACCGCAGCCCGAGCCGGTCACCGAGGGGGCGCAGCGGTCGCGGCGGCGTGCCGACGTTCGGCGTGCCGTGGTGCCAGAAGACGGCCGGACCGTCGCCGCCGGTGTCGTACACGTGCAGGACGCGCCCGTCGGGCAGCGCGACGTCCGTCTCGGTCACCATGGGAGGCGACCCTAGCCGACGGGTACGACACCGGCCGGTGGCGTCGGTCAGGGGCGGACGCCGCGCAGGTAGGCGGCGAACTTCTCCACCCCGTCGATGTTGCGGGGGCTGCTGATCCCCTCGTTGTAGTCGAGGACGAAGAACCGGTCGTGCACCACGGCCGGCAGGTCGCGGGTGGCGGGGAACGACTTGAGGAAGGCGATCTTGTCCGCTGCCGGCTGGTCGCCGTAGTCGAGCACGACGATGACCTCGGGCCGTCCCTGGACGACGGCCTCCCAGCTCACCCGGGTCCACCGGGCGTCCAGGTCGGCGAAGACGTTGCGACCGCCGGCGGACGCGATGATGTCGGTGGGCGGCACCTGTCGGCCGGCGGTGAACGGCTGGTCGGTGCCCGAGTCGTAGAGGAACACCGGCAGCCGTTCGGCAGGCGCCTGGGCCTCCACCGCGTCGACCCGTCGCCGGTAGTCCCGGACCAGCTCCTCGGCCCGCTCCGGCACGCCGAAGATCCGGCCGAGCCGGTCCAGGTCGGCGTAGAGCCCCTCGAACGGGGTGACCCGCTCGGGGAAGCCGGGATAGTTGAAGCAGGACTCGGTGTGCATGAAGCTCTGGATGCCGAGGCTGTCGAGGATCTCCGGGGTGATGCCCCGCTGGTCGCTGAAGCCGGAGTTCCAGCCGGCGACGACGAGGTCGGCCCGCTCCTGCACCACCAGCTCCTTGTTGAGCAGGTCGTCGCTGAGGAAACGCACCTTGGCGTACTCGGCGGCGAACGGTGAGCTGGTCACCGGCGGGTTGGCGGGCGGCATCACGTAGCCGTGCACGTGCTCGGTCAGGCCGAGGGCGAACAGCTTGTCGGCGCTGCCGCCCTCGTAGACCACGGCGCGCTTCGGGGTGCGGTACTCCACCTGCTCGCCGCAGCGCGGCACGGTCACCGTGCCGGCCTCGGAGGCGGAATCGGCCACCTCCGCGCCGCAGGCGGTGAGCAGCAGGACGGCGGTCAGGCCGGCGGCGAGCGTACGGGCCGGCAGGGGCAGGCGCGACGGGTGGGCGGTCATGGTCGGTGGCTCTCCATCTCGGTCGGGGTCAGCGGGTCGGTCGGGGTCGGCGCGACGCCAGGTGGGTCGGCGCGACGCCAGGTGGGGTCGGCGCGACGCCAGGCGGGGTCGGCGCGACGCCAGGCGGGGTCGGCGCGACGCCAGGCGGGGTCGGCGTGCCGGGCAGGCCCGGCGGGTCGGCCGGTGGGCGCAGGGCGTAGAGGATCTGCGGGTCACCGGTGAGCGGGTGGGCGACGACGGTGGCGGCCACCCCGAAGACGTCCTGGAGGAGGGGCGGGGTGAGCACCTCCCAGGGGGCGCCCACGGCGACCAGCGCCCCGTCGGCGAGCACGCCGATCCGGTCGCAGGCGGCGGCGGCCAGGTTCAGGTCGTGCAGCACCACCAGCACGGTGACGTCGGCGTCCCGCAGCAGGGACAGCAACTCGATCTGGTGCCGTACGTCGAGGTGGTTCGTCGGTTCGTCGAGGACCAGCACGTCGGGCTCCTGGACCAGCGCGCGGGCCACCAGGACACGTTGCCGTTCCCCGCCGGAGAGACCGAGCACCCCCCGGTCGGCAAGGTGGTCGATGCCGAGCCGGGTCATCGCCGACGCGCACAGCTCGCGTTCGCGCCGGCTCAGCGGCCGGTTGCCACGCAGGTGCGGAACCCGACCGAGGGCGACCACCTCGGCGACGGTGAAGTCCAGGTCGGCGCCGCCGTCCTGGGTGAGCGCGGCCACCGTGCGGGCGCTGTCGCGCAGCGACAGGGTGGCCAGGTCCGTTCCGCCGACCCGTACGACGCCCCGGGTGGGGCGCAGCGCCCGGTAGACGCAGCGCAGCGCGGTGGACTTGCCGGAGCCGTTGGGCCCGACCAGGCCCACCGTCTCCCCCCGGTCGACGTGCAGGGACAGCTCCCGGACGATCCGCCGGCCGTCGACGGCGACGGTGACCTCGGACAGGCTCAGCTCCATGCCCGTCACCGTCCGCCGAACAGGTAGCCGCGGCGGCGCATCAGGGTGAGGAAGACCGGCACCCCGATCAGCGCGGTGAGCACGCCCAGCGGCAGCTCGCGGGGCGCGACCACGGTGCGGGAGAGCAGGTCGACCCAGACCATGAACAGCGCTCCGGCCAGTGGCGTCACCGTGAGGACCCGGGCGTGGGCCGCGCCGACCAGGAGCCGGACCAGGTGTGGCAGGACCAGCCCGACGAAGGCGATCGCCCCGCTCACCGCGACCATCGCCCCGGTGACCAGCGCGGTGAGCACGAACAGGCCGGTACGGGCGCGTCCGCTGTCGACGCCGAGGCTGGCGGCGGTCTCGTCCCCGAAGGTCAGCACGTCCAGGGTCCGGCTCGACCGGCGCAGCAACAGGACGCCGACGAGCACCGTCGCGGCGACCGGCGGGAGCGCGCCCCAGGTCGCCGCCCCGAACCCGCCCATCGACCAGAACAGCAGCGTGGCGGTCGCCTCGCTGTTGGGGGCGAGGTAGACGATCACCGCCATCATCGCCTGGAAGCCGAAGGAGAGCACCACGCCGGTGAGCACGAGCCGTAGCGGGGTGAGCCCGGCCCGGCCCCGGGCGGCGACGAAGACCAGCGCGGTGGCGGCCAGCGCGCCGAGGAACGCGCCGGCGGAGACGGCGTAGCCGCCGGCCACGGCGAGGCCACCGGTGACGGTGACCGCGACCGCGCCGACCGACGCCCCGGAGGAGACGCCGAGCACGTACGGGTCGGCGAGGGCGTTGCGGACCAGGGCCTGCACCGCCACCCCCACCACGCCGAGGCCGGCGCCGACGCAGGCGGCGAGGAGCACCCGGGGGGCGCGGATCTGCCAGATGATCTGGTAGCGGGTCACCTCGTCGGCGTCGATGACGCCGCCGGTGAGCCCGGCCCACAGGTAGCGGGCGGTGTCGACCGGCGGCACCGTCGCCGCGCCGAGGCCGATCACCGCCACCACCGAGACGAGCAGGGCGACCAGCAGCAGGGACGTCACCAGGGCGGGGGTGGCGGCGGGGCGTTCGACGGGTCCGGCGGCGGTGACCACGTCGGCCGGGGTCGGGAGCTGGCGTGGGATCACCGGGAGAATTCCCGGCCGCCGGGCGCGCGGGCGGCCAGCGCCGGCGCCAGGAAACAGACCGCCGCGCAGCAGCCCAGGACGACCGGCGCGCCGAAGGCGTCCACCGCAGGGACGATCAGCGCCAGCCCCACCGGGGCCAGCCCGTAGGAGAGCAGGAAGTCCAGCGCGGAGACCCGGGCCAGCCGGTCCGGACGCACCTCCCGTTGGATGGCGGTGAACCAGGGCACGTTGAACACCTCGATGCCGACTCCGGCCAGCACGTACGCGGCGACGACCACCGCCGCCGGCACGTCGAGCAGCAGACTCAGCGGCGCGAAGCCGTAGGCGGCCAGACCGGCCAGGGCGCTCCAGCCCCGGGCGGCCGGCTGCCACCGGGCGACCAGCGCCGCGCCGGCCAGCGCGCCCACGGTGTACGCGGTCAGCACCGCGGCCAGCACCGCCTCGGTGCCGTAGCGGTCGCGGCTGACCAGTGGCAGGAGCACACCGGTGGCGGAGTAGCCGGTGGCGATGACCGCGGTCAGCGCGGCCAGTCCGGCGAGGAACCAGGGGTGCCGGCGGGCCTCGTGCAGGCCCTCGACGAACTCGGTGACGAAGCCGGTCCGGGGGGCCGCGACGGTCGGCGTCGCCCGCCCGCGCGGGGGGACCAGGGCCGCTAGCAGCCAGAGGCCGCCGACGCCCAGCAGCAGCGGTCCGACCTCGACGACGGTGGCGAGCAGGGCGACCGAGGCGGGGGCCACCAGGGTGGTCACCCGTACCGCGAGCGTGATGGCGGCGTTGGCACCCTGTCGGCGGCCCTCGGGGACCACCTCCGCGGTGAGCGCCTGGAACGCGGGCCGGCAGGCGCCCTGTCCCGCGCCCATCACCGCGGCGGCCACCGCCATCAGCGCGGTCGAGCGTCCCAGTCCGAGGGCGAGCGCCGGACTGGCCGCGGTCGCGGCCAGTCCGGACCAGAGCACCACGCGTCGCCGGGACAGCCGGTCGGCCAGCACCCCGCCGACCGGCACCGCGGCGAGGAAGCCCACGGTCCGGGCGGCCAGGACCAGGCCGAGGCCGGCGCCGGAGAGCCGCCGGTCGAGCACGGCGAGCCCGAGCACGAAGGGCAGCGCCCAGGTGGCCAGGCCGGAGGCCGTGGTCCCGGTCCACAGTCGCAGGAACGCCCGGTCCCGCAGCACCGTGCCCCGGCGGGCGCGGGTCGGGTCGGGGGGCGCCGAGGTTGCTGTCACGAAACGTCGCTCCTTGTTCGTCACTGCGGCCCGGCTGCCCGGCCGGCCGCGGTCCGTCCCTGGACAGGGCCGCCCCGCCCGTGCCGGGATCGCCGACGGCATGGGCCGCCGGAGGACCGCCGAGGAGCCTACATGACAACGGTTGTCATAGTCTTTCGCCACCCCCGGCGATCCACCCACCCCGGGAAAGACTCACGCAGGGCCTTGACCGCAATGAAAGTCATTCCTAGCATTCCTCTCCGTGCCTGCGCAGTGACGACACGCCAACCCCGTCCGCCGCTCGCGGCGGACGCCCACAGACCTCAGGGAGCCGCATGGACCACGTGACGACCGGGCCGTCCCTTCTGGACGAGCTGCCACCGCCGCTGCCGGCGGAACAGATCATCGCCCTCAACCAGCCCCGGGCCGACCTGCGTAGCGAGCGGCGGCACGAGTGGAACGGCTGGGTGTTCGACGTACCGCCGGGGGTGTTCCTGCCCGGCGGCACCAGCCGGATGATCCACGACCGCCTCCTCGACGGCCGGATCCCGGTCGCCGGGCGGCGGTACGCGGCGATGGGCGTCGGGCTCGGCGTCGAGGCGGTCGCCGCGGCGCACGCCGGCGCCGCCGAGATCTACGCCGTCGACGTCCACCCGGAGAGCGTCGCCGCCGCGCGACGGCACCACGCGCGGCTGGCCGCGCAGACCACGGGACGGTTCGTGCCGGTGGTGGCCGACCTCTTCGACGGCTTCCCCGACGGCGTCGAACTGGACGTCGTCACCTTCAACCCGCCCGCGGTCAGCCAGACCGTCAGCGCCGACCCGGACGTGGTGCGCAACGTCTGCGTGGGCGCTCCCCTGCTGGCCCGCTTCTTCCGGCAACTCGTCGAACGGGACCTGCTCGCCCCGGACGGGGAGGTCTTCCTCGTCGCCTCCAACACCGCCGACCTGCGGACGATCATCCGGCACGCGCTCGACGCCGGCCTGACGCCCGCCGTGGAGCACGTGCACGACTGGCAGGACGGCGTGCTCACGTACCTGTTCCGGATCCGGCCCGGGGCGCGGGCGTGACGGCCCCGGCCCGGCGCTGGGCCGACCTGTCCGCCCTGCTGACCGACGTGCTGGCCGGAACGCTCGGCCCGGACCCGGCGACCACGGTCGCCACCAGCGTCTTCTGGCTGCACCACGGGACCCGGTTGGCCGGCGGCGACACCACCTACCGCAACCAGTACGTCCTGGTCCGGTCGGGGCGCTCCTTCGGGGCCTGCGCGGTGGAGGCCGGCGCGGTCGACCCGGCGATCTGCGCGGACGCCTCGGGTCGGACGCTGGCGGCGCTGCTCACCGACGGCCCGCCCGCGCTGCGGCTCGCCGCGCTCGACGCCTACCTGGCCGAGACCCGGCCACACCGGGAGGCCGTCGGAGCCGAGCCGGTGACCCTGCCGGCGGGGCCGCCCGAGGTCCGCGCCCGGGCCCGGGACGCGGCGGTCGCCGGCCTGCTCGACGTCGCCGCCGGGACGAAGGTCGCCCTGATCGGCGTGGTCAACCCGCTGGTCGCGGCGATCCGGGACCGGGGCGGGGTCTGTCTGCCCTGCGACTTCAACCTGCGCGTCACCCAGTGGGGTGAGCCGGTCAGCGCCTCGATGACCGAGGTGCTCGCCACGGCGGACGCGGTGGTGGCGACCGGCATGACCCTGGGCAACGGCTCGTTCGACCAGATCCTGCGGCACTGCCGGGACCACCGCCTGCCGTTGGTGGTGTACGCGCAGACCGGCAGCGCGGTGGCGCGGGCGTTCCTGGGTTCCGGGGTGACCGCGCTGTGCGCCGAGCCCTTCCCGTTCTCCCAGTTCAGCGCCGATCCGACAGTCGTCTACCGGTACCGCGCGGCAGCGGTCGGCAGCGACGACGGCAGATCGTGACCGGTCCGGCCGGCAGCGTGGACCGCACCGGCCGCCCGGGCGGCGGCCCCCGGCCGACGCGTCTACCCGGCCCGGCCGGGGTCGGTCACGCCACCGGTCATCACGGCGAGATCCTCCAGGGGGTCTTCCTCGACGCCGACGGGCGGCCGTGCCGCGGCCTGGTCACCCTGCCGTTGCCCGACGCGGGCAGCGCCGCCGCCTTCGTCCGCCGGCCCGGGAGTCCCGCCACCGGGCTCGACGTCGTCCCCGCCGACCGGCACAAGGCCCGCCGCGCCGCCGCCATCGCCGTACGCGCCTGCGCCGGGCTGGCCGGCGAGCGCCCCTGCGGTGGACGGCTGTGGCTGCGCGGGAGCACGCCGGTCGGCATCGGGATGGGCTCGTCGACCAGTGACGTGATCGCCGCGATCCGGGCGGTCGCGGCCAGCTTCGCCGTCCGGTTGCCGCCGGAGACGGTGGCCCGGATCGCGGTACGGGCCGAGCGGGCCTGCGACCCGCTGATGCGGGACGACACCGCGGCGCTGTTCGACTCCCGGCGGGCCCTGGTGCTGGAGGAGTTCGGCCGGCCGCTGCCCGCCGCCGTGGTGCTGTCCTGCGTCACCGGCGGGGGTCGCCCGGTGGACACCCTGGCCCTGCCCACGCCGCCGCGCCGGGAGGCCCCCGCGTTCGAGGAGCTGCGGGCGGCGCTGCGCCGCGCGGTGCGCGACGCCGACCTCGCCCTGCTCGGTCAGGTCAGCACCGAGAGCGCGCGCCGCAACCAGCGGCTGCTGCCCAAGCCGGAGTTGGCGACGCTGGAGCGGGTCGCCGACCGGACCGGGGCCGTCGGGGTCCAGGTGGCGCACAGCGGCAACGTCGCCGGTCTGCTCTTCGCCCCGGACCCGCCCGACCTGTCCGACCGGCTGCGCCGGGCGGTCGCCCAGCTCACCGCGTACGGCCTGCCGGTGGGACGGATCTTCGACATCTCAGCCGGGAGGCAGACATGGTGTACGACCACATCGCCGACGCGGTGGGCCGACCGGACCTGGTCCGGGTCGACGACGGACTGATCTGCCTGCGGTTCGAGACGATGAAGGTCGTCTCGGCGCTGGCCGCGGTGCGCGAGCTGCTCGACCGGGGGGTGATCCGGCCGGGCGACACCCTGCTGGACAGCTCCAGCGGCATCTACGCGTACGCGCTCGCGCTGGCCTGCCACCGCCACGGCCTGCGTTGCCTGATCGTCGGGTCGACCACCGTCGACGCGGCGCTGCGGGCCCAGCTCGCCGTGCTCGGCGCGCGGCTGGAGCAGATGCCTCCCTCGGCCAGCCTGAAACTCGACCAGAGCCGGCGGGTGGCCCGGATCCGGGAGATCCTCGCCGCCCACCCGGAGTACCACTGGATGCGCCAGTACCACGACCGGATCCACTACCTGGGGTACGAGGCGGTCGCCGACCGGATCCGCCGGGAGCTGGACGTCCGTGAGCTGGTGTTGGTGGGCGGGGTCGGGTCGGGGGCCTCCACGGGGGCGCTGGCCGGATACCTGCGGCGGCGCTCCCCGGCGGTACGCCTGGTCGGCGTGCAACCGTTCGGCAGCGTCACCTTCGGCGCGGAGCACGTGGCCGACCCGGACATCATCATCGCCGGCATCGGCAGCTCCATCCCGTTCGCCAACGTCGCGCACGAGCGGTACGACACCGTCCACTGGGTGGGCTTTCCCGCCGCCCGGGCGGGCAGCGTGGAGCTGCTGCGCCGACACGCCGTCTTCGCCGGGCTCTCCACCGGCGCCGCCTACCTCGCCGCGTGCTGGGAACGACGGCTGCGTCCGGACCGGCCGGTGCTGTTCGTCGCCGCCGACACCGGCCACCGGTATGTCGACTCGGTCTTCGCCCGGCCCGAGGAGGCGCCCGACCTGGCCGGTCTGACGCCACGTCAGGTCGTCACGCCCGACCAACTCGCCCTGCCCTGGTCCCGGATGGACTGGGGACGGCGACCGGCGCCGCGCTGACCCGCGCCGGCCGCAACGCCGCTACCAGTGGGTTCTCTTCCGGTACCGTTCTTGCTCCTTGCTCACTTCGTATTCGTGTGACTACTGTCCGCTACTGCCCCGTACCTCATCAGCGTGAACGGCGATATGGTGCTCATGCGCCAGTCCACGCATAGCAGCCAGACCAGCTTCGAAGAGGACGACCCGGGCCACCCACTCTATTGCCATCTGATCCGACGAACCGGACGCGGTCCGCCCGGCCAGGTCGTACGCCGAGAGCCGGCACACGACGTCGGCGTACGGCGCGAAGAAGTCCATCGTGAAGTCCCCGTCCAACTGACGCAGGACCACGAGCACCTGGGCCATCGCCGTGCGCGCCTGCGCGTCGCCGGGGATGCGCCACCCCAACGTGTCGATGAACCGGTCCACCTGCGCCCGCGCGAGCTCCCCCTCGGCTTTCCCGTTCCCGCCCAGGTCAGGGGAGGGAAGGAGGGCCCGGTTGAGCACCGCGCACTTCCCGTTCACGGACATGTTCCGGTCGTCGACGGCCGCCAGCACCTCGCGCACCGAGGCCAGACTGAGCCGTCCGACCCCGGTGAGCGTCTGGATCAGCCGCAGGCGCACCAGATGGGTCTCGTCGTACTCGGCCTGGTTGCGCGCCGTCCGGGCGCCGGCAGGTAGGAGCCCTTCCCGCAGGTAGAACTTGATGGTCGCCACCGGCAAACCGCTGCGCCGGCCTAGTTCCGAGATGCGCATAGAACTCCCCGGAGAAGGGTCGCCAGCCGTCGATCCAGTCTGCCACAGGAATATGACGGAGGCAGCAGGGTCCCACTATCACAGACCAGCCGTGAGGATGGCCGGCTGGGGAAAATGGATAGCAGGACTGGCTAATCGATTAGGGACACCTGCGGAAGAGGTCGGTTAGCATCGTCTGACACTCACCGGCAACTACATTGGGTAACCATGGGCGTCATTGGATATTGCACATCGAGTCTGACCTGGGCTAGCATCGTATCGACATTGAGGCAACGCTATAGGTCTCAATTTACAACCTCCTTCGAACACTGGCCGGCAGGTGGCGCGTACCCCCCGGGGCGACGTCGCCGAGCAGGCGGAAGGGGCGGCCCCTGGACGGAGCCACAGCCACGTCGACTGATTGTTGGATCGTTTCTGCAAGGGGGAGGCCTTCGTGGACGCGAGCGAGAAAGCCGCTGAACGGGTAATCAACTTCATGCAGGGAAACCTGTCTGAACAATTGACGGTAGACGACATGGCCCGGGCGGCCCTGTTCAGCAAGTTTCATTTTTCCCGCATCTTTCAGCGGGTCACCGGAATTTCCCCGGGCCGTTTCCTCTCGGCCCTCCGACTGCAACACGCGAAGAAGCTTCTGACGTCGACCTCGCTGAGCGTCGCGGACGTCAGCCTGCGGGTCGGCTACGCCAGCGTCGGGACCTTCAGCTCCCGCTTCACCAGGAGCGTCGGCCTGTCCCCGACGACCTACCGCCGACTGGGCGGTTTCACCCCGTTCGTCCCGGTGGAGGACAGCGACTCGGTGCTCAGTCGGCCCACCGGCGCGATCCGCGGAAAGGTCGCCGCCGAATCAGGCCACCCGATGGGGCGAATTTTCATCGGCGTATTCCCGCAGCGGATACCGGAGGGACGTCCGGTGCAGTGCTGCATTCTCGACGGCGCCGGTGAATTCGTGCTGGATCCGGTCCCCAGCGGCGTCTGGCATCTCCTGGCGCACTCCGTGGCGGCGGAATCGGAGGACAACCCGAACGGCGATATGACGTTCGTGAGCAGTTACGGCCCGCTGCTCATGCAACGGGACAGCGTGCTGGACGTCGAACTTCCGCTGAAGCCGATGCGAATTGTCGACCCGCCGGTCCTGTTGGCCCTGCTCGACGTCCGGCGGTCGGCGTTGGAACGGGAGCGGGAGCAGCAGTCGATGGCGGCCGGTCGCCGCTAGCCGACCTGACAGGCGTGCCCGTGGGGTCGTCGTCGGTCGGCGGGAGCGCCGGCCGACGGTGACCGCGGGTCACCATGTCGCCGGCCCGGTCCACCATGCGCGGTGGACCGGGCCGGCGACGTCGTGCCCCCCGGTTCGACCCGGCGGGGACGACGGATTGTCGGATGCGCCGGACCCAACCGTTAATCGTGTTTACGCACGCTGTGCCGACTCGGTCCCCGCAGCGTTCAAAGGATGGGACAGGACGCGCCGACCCCGGACGACGGCCCGGGCCGCAGACGGACGACCGACCCGGGCACGGCACGGCCGGACGGTCCGCCCGACGCCGTCACGCGTCGGGCGGACCGTCAGCAGCAGCGTCAGCGAGCCGCCTCGACCCGCATCGGCAGGCCGCCGCGCACCCGCAGCGACAGCATCGGCTCGGGCACCACCCGGTGCCCCGGCGTGAGGCTCAGCCGCAGGTCCCGGGCGATCAGGGCGAGCACGAAGGTCGCCTCGAGCAGCCCGAGGTGGTTGCCGACGCAGAACCGGGGCCCGGCCCCGAACGGCAGGTAGGCGTACCGGGGCCGCTCGTTCGGGGTGGCCGGGTCGAACCGCTCCGGGTCGAACCGCTCCGGATCCGACCAGAACGCCGGATGCCGGTGCAGGGTGTACGAGCAGATCAGCACGTCGGCGCCGGCCGGCACGTCGTACCCGCCGACCCGGTCCGCGCCCTGCGCCTTGCGGGACAGCATCCACACCGGCGGGTACAACCGCATGGTCTCCTCGATGACCATGTTCGTGTACCGGAGCCGGGGCAGGTCCTCGTACGTCGGGAGCCGGTCGCCGAGCACCTCGACCGCCTCCGCGTGCAGCCGCTCGGCCACCTCGGGATGCCTGTCGACCAGGTACAACGCCCAGCCCAGCGTGCTGGCCGTGGTCTCGTGCCCGGCCAGCAGCAGGGTGACCAGCTCGTCGCGCATCCGCTGCCGGCCGTGCCCCGGGTCGGGATCCTCCCGGGTGGACAGGATGAGGCGGGACAGGGCGTCGTCGCGCCCGGTCCCCGCCCCGTCCCGGGCCACCCGGTCGGCCACCAGGTGGTCGACGATGCGCTGCAGGTCGCGGCGGGCCCGCCGGAACCGCAACTGCTTCGGCAACGGCACCCACATGGGCACCGCGCTCATCGTGGCCAGCTCGAACATCGCCTGGTCCTGCATCGCCTCGAACGAGCCGCCGATGGACTGGAACTCGCCCAGGTCGGCGTCGAGCAGGGTCCGGCCCAGCACGCCCAGGGTGAGCGCGGTCAACTCGTGCACCACGTCCACCGGCTGACCGGGTGGCGTACGCCGCAGCCGGTCGACGAACCCGGCCGCCTCCTCGGCGACGGCGGCGGCCTGGCCGGCGATGCGCCGGGCCTGGAACACCGGCTGCATCGTCCGGCGCTGCCGACGCCACAGCTCACCCTCGCTGGTCAGCAGGCCGTCGCCGAGCGCCCGCCGGGCGTGCACCTGCCCGATGCCCTTGTGGTAGTTCTGACTGTTGTCCGCCAGCACGTGTTTGGCGTGGTCGGGGTGGTTGAAGAAGTAGAACGGTTTCGGCGGCGGGGCCAGTCGCACCGCGTCGCCGTACCGCCGGGCGGCCGACGACATCAGTCCCAGCCGGTCCGCGCCGAACATCCAGAGCGTCTTCGCCAGGGCCGGGCCGGTCGGACCGGGTGGCACCCGACGCGCCTCGGTCAGGGTCATGTGCGGACCTCGCTTCGCTCCGGGTCGACCTGCCGGAACCGTCCCCGCAGGAACAGCACCGGCTCGTCGTCGTTCTGCTGCTCGGCGGTGAGCAGCAGACCGAGAAACAGGGTGTGGTCGCCGCCGTCGTACGACCGCCACAGCTCACACTCGAAGCGGGCCAGCGCGCCCTGGATGAGCGGCGCGCCGGTGGCCCGGCCGGGCACCCAGTCGACGGCGTCGAACTGGGCCCGGCCGAGCCCCCGCCAGCGGTTGGCGAAGTGGCGTGCGACGAGTTCCTGGTCGGCGGCCAGGACGGACACCCCGAAGTGGCTGGTGGACTCCAGGGCGGCGTGCATGATGGCCCGCCGGTCCACCGAGATCAGCACCAGCGGCGGGTCCAGGGACACCGTGGTGAACGAGTTGGCCGTCATCCCGTGCGGCTCCGCGCCGCCCACGGTCACCACGGTCACGCCCGTGGCGAAGGCGCCGAAGATCCGGCGGAGCTGCTGGGGATCGGTAACGTCCCCGATCGGTTGCTGGTCGCCGTTCACCTTGGTCCTCCCCTGCGCTCCGGGGTCACGCACGCCGGAGTCATCGCCGCTACACCTTCACCGTCGACGTGTACGGCCGCAGCGCGCGGATGAGCGCCTCGGGCACCCGGGACGGCACCGTACGGGTGTTCGGCCCGCGCATGCAGGCCACCCGCTGCCGTCCCCGGGCCACCACCGTCTCGCCCCCGCCGGGATCCAGCCGGACGTAGTCGAAGCTGAACTCGATCTGGGTCTGCGCCAGGTCCACCAGCCGCATCCGGATCGACAGCTCGTCGAACGCGGTGATCTCGGCGAAGAACTCGCAGTCCACCTTGAGCGTGAACAGCTTCAGGTCGTCCTGCAGGTCGGCCAGCACCTCCGGGGCCTGGGTCTTGAGGAACATCTCCCGGCAACGCCCCTGCCAGCGCAGGTAGTTGACGTAGTAGACGTTGCCGACGAGGTTGGTCTCCTCGAAGCCCACCGTGTGCAGGTACTCGTAGTAGTCAGCCACGACTCAGCCCTCCGTCCGACTGGTCAGCACCGCGAACACCACCGGCGCGCCGCCGCCGCGCAGCGTGGTGCGCAGGGTGGCGATCCGCAGCGCGCCGGAGGCGAACACCACCCAGCCGTCCCGGTCGCCCGGGAGCAACGCGAGCGGAGCGCCCGTGGTCAGCCCCGACTTCTGCAACGACTCGATGGCCGTCCACACCCGGGTCGCCGCGCTGTCCGCGTCCTCCCCGTACTCCCGCTCGACCAGGGTGGCGAGCGGGTGGTGGGCGCCGAGGAGCTGCTGCCAGTCGGTCGCCGACCGGGCCGCCACCGCCTCGACGTCGCACCCCAGCGGGCCGGACGCGGCGACGCAGAGGGTGACCCCCGCGCCGTGCGCGGCGGAGATCGCCCGGTCCCCGTCGACCTGCGGCCCGCCGTCCGGCCGGTACCGCACCTCGACCGGTCCGCCGAGCGCCCGGCCGGCGGCCACCGCGGTGACCGCGCGCCGCTGCGCGACACCCGCCGGCTCGTCCGGGCCGTGCGGCTCCACCACGACCGCCACGTCCGCGCCGACCAGGTCGTTGAGGGACCGCTCCAGGTACGAACCGAGCAGCGTCGGTACCCACGGGCCGGCGCCGCCCTTCTTCCGGACGGCCCGCAACCGCAGACCCTCCCACCGCTCGACGACCTCGCCGGCGGCGTCCCGGACGGCGATGTCGTACACGTACGTGTCGCCGTCCCGGCTGCGTTCGGTGGCGCAGTACCGCAGCTCACCCGCGGCGGCGAGCCGGTCTCCGCCGGGGTACACCCGCTCGATGCCCTGCGGCAGCAGGGTCGCGTCCGGGACGCAGACCTGGTTGCCGTGCATCAGGGCGTCGCGCATGCCGGGGTCGCCGAGCAGCAGCTCACCCGGCAGGTAACCGGCGAACCAGTCGTCGGCCTCGACGGCGGCCACGGCCACGTCGACGTGCCGCGCGGCGGAGCGGTGGTAGCGGCGCAGCCGCTGGAAGCGGCCCCCCTGGAACAGCACGTCGCCGTACAGGTCGCGGTGCGGCTCCATCGGCACCGGCGGCAGACCGTCGGCGATCTGGTCCGGCGGGCCGACCGGGGTCGGCTCGTCGGTGAACCGCAGCCGGGCCCGGAAGTGCTCGGCGGCGAACCCGGTCTCCGCGCTGAAGATGACCAGGTCGACGGTGTCGTCGTCGGTCACCACGCCGGCGATCCGGATGGTGGTCTCCCCGCCCGGCGGCACCACGATCGGGCGCAGGAACTCGGCCTGCTCGATCCAGGGCACCGTGGTCCGACCGGTCAGCGCCACGGCCACCTGGGTCATCGCCTCCATGCCGAACACGGCGGGGAAGAGCAGGTTGCCGTCGAGCAGGTGGTCGTCGAGGTAGAGGTCGGTGCCGGCGGCCAGCCGGGTCTCGGCGACCAGCTCCACACCGTGGTACCGCACCAGCGGCTTGTCCACGAACCGCAGCAACGGCAGCTCCGGCACGTCGTACCGGACGGTGTCGATGCCCTGGGTACGGCCGCTGATCACGATCACCGACGGCGCGTCCGGGTCGGTGACCAGCCGGCGCATCAGCGCGACGCCCTGGTCGAGGGTGACCGGGGTGACGCCCTCGCGGGCCAGGCTCTCCACCACCGACAGCCGCTCCCCCATGCCCACGCCGGACCAGACCGACCACTCCAGGCAGAGGCTGCGGCAACCCGGGTGCTCCCGACCGAACTCGGCGGTCAGGTCGGCCATCCAGTCGTTGGCGGTGGCGTAGTGCGCCTCGCCGCGCAGACCGGCCCGGCCGATGATGCTGCCGAAGGTCACCAGCAGCTTCAGCCGGTCGGGGTCGACCGCGGCCAGCACCGCCCGCAGGCCGCCGATCTTCGGCGCGAAGGTCCGCCGGAAGGCGGCCATGTCCAGCCCGCCGAGCGCGGTCGGCTCGTTGCGACCGGCCCCGTGCAGGACCGCGGTGACCGGGCCGAGCGCCGCGGTGACCTCCTGCACCGCCCGGCGCACCTGCTCGGCGTCGGTGACGTCGGCGCGGGCGTAGTGCACCGCCACGCCGCTGTCGGCCATCCGCCGCAGGTTGCCCGCCAACTCCTCGTCGTCGGCCGGGTCGGACCGACCGAGGACGGCCAGCCGTACCCCGGTCTCCTCGGCCACGGCCAGCGCGCACTCGGCGGTGATGCCCTTGCCGCCACCGGTGACCAGCAGCACGTCCTCGGCGCCCAGCGGCTGGTCGGTGCGGGCGGCCCGGACCGACATCGGCCGCAGGGTGGGCACCCGTCGCGTCCCGTCGGCGTCGTAGTACGCCTCGACGAACTCGGTCGTCGCGGCGACCTCGGCCACCACCCGGTCGACCGCCTCGGCGTCCACCGGGGCGTGCACGACGGTGACCCGGGTGCCCGGCGACTCCAGCCGCAGGGTCTTGGCCAGCCCGGCCGCGCCCCGACCCGGCTGGAACAGCACGAACCGGGTGCGCCCGCCGGCGCCCAACGCCGCCCGGGCCCCGAGCAGCGCCAGCTCCAGGTGCTCCTCCTGGCAGTCCGCCGGCAGGCAGACCAGCACGCCGTCACCGACCCCGCTCTGCTCCAGCCGCTGCCGTAGCCGGCCGGCGACCGGGTGCTCGTCGGGGGCGTAGACCTGCCAGCGCCCGTTGCTCTCGCCGGCCGACCGGGTCGGCGAGGGCTCCGCGTCCAGGTCGACGGAGAAGGCCCGCGCCCACGCCGCCGCGCCGGTCACCACGCTGGTCGTCGCGGTGTCGCCCGGCCGGGCGGTCGACGCCAGCTCGTCCAGTGCCTGGGCCAGCTCCCGGACGGTCGCGGTGGCGAAGTTGGTGGGCGTGCTCGACGCCGGGATGCCCTTGCGCGACGCGGCCTGGTTCACCACCTGCCCGACCGTGATGGAGCTCAGGTGCAGGTCGTCGAGGAGCCGGCTGTCGTCGCGGACCATCTCCAGCGGCAGCTCGGCGCGCTCGGCGGCCAGCGTCCGCAGCATCTCCAGGGTGCTCGCGCCCTCCGCCACGGACGGCGACGCCGACGCGCCGGCCGCGACCGCCGGTCGGACCGCCTCCCGGACGTCGACGTCCGGCGCCTGCTCGCAGGGGCTGGCGAAGAACGCGAACTGCGAGCCGACCTGCAACGGCCGCACCAGCCGGCCGTGGAACAGGCCGGTGTGCACGTCCGACACGCCCACCGCGTACGCCGCCGCGACCACCCGCAGCAGCCCGGCCAGCGACTCGTCGTCGGTGTCCAGGGCGACAGCCGGCACCTCGCTCATCGCGCTGGCCAACCCGCTGAGCACCCGACCCGGCCCGACCTCGACGAACAGGTCGATGTCCTTGGCGGCGACCGCCACGGCCTGCGCGAACAGCACCGCGTCGGTGATCTGCCGGTGCAGCAGCGCGGGCAGGTCGGTGTCGGCGGGCAGCACCTCTCCGGTGACCGTGGACACCACCGGCCGACCGACCTGGCCGAAGGTCTCCTCGGTCAGCCGCGCGCCGAACGCCGCCGCGGCCGGGGCGACCAGCGGCGAGTGGAAGGCGTGCGACACGGCGATCGGGGTCGCGCCCAGCCCGGCGTCGCGGGCGGTGACGCAGAACTCCTCCACCGCGTCCACCGGGCCGGCGACGACGGTCTGGTTCGGCCCGTTGTATCCGGCGACGACCAGCGACGTGCCCCTGATCATCCCGTCGACCGTCTCGGCGGACGCGGCGATGCTGGCCATGGTGCCCGAGGCGCTGTGCTCGGCCATCGTGGCGCCGCGCACCCCGGCCACCCGCAGCAGGGTGTCCCGGTCGATGGCGCCGGCCCAGTGCAGCGCCGACAGCTCGCCGAGGCTGTGGCCGACCGCCACGGTGGCCTCGATGCCGAGGTTGCTCAGCGCGGCCAGCCCGGCGACCGAGCCGGTGACGATGCGCGGCTGGGCGACGTGGGTGGCGACCATGTCGCCGGTGGCCGGCAGCGCCGCCCGCTGGTAGACCTCGTCGACCTCGGCGAACCGGCGGCGCAGCGCCCCGCCGCTGGTGCCCCGCCCGGAGCCCTGGCCGGGAAAGAGGAACCCGACCCGGCCCGGACCGCTGACATGGTTGAGGAAGCAGCGCCCGTCGGCGGAGAACAGCCGGGTCTCCCCCGCGTCCAACGCGTCGGCCACCCGCTGGAGCTGCCGTTCGGCGTCCTCCGGCGAGGACACCACGACCGCCGCCCGGTAGGGCAGGTCGCGCAGCTCGCCGTGCAACGTGGCGGCCAGGTCGGCGAGCTGCGCGTACGCGACGGACGGCACGAAGTCGATCAGCCGCTGGACCCGGTCGCGCAGGTCCGTCGCCGACAGGGCGTCGAACAGCAGCAGCTCCACGTCCTGCTTCGAGGAGGCCAACGACCGGGTCCGGCTGTCCAGCGAGGCGCGGCGGCGGGGCTTGCGCTTCTCCAGCACGACGTGGGTGTTGATGCCGCCGAAGCCCATCGCGGTGATGCCCGCGCGGACCGGCACGTCGGAGGGCCACTCCTCGGCCTTCGGCAGCACCCGCAGCGGCGCGTCGGCGGCGGTGAGCAGCTCGTGCGGGTCGACGCAGCCGAGCGCCGGGGGCAGCACCTCGTGGTGCACGGCCATCGCCGCCTTGATCAGGCCGGCCACCCCGGCCGCCGCCTTGGTGTGACCGATCATGCCCTTGATGGAGCCGATCGCGGCCGGCGGCGCCGCCCGGTCGGCGTCCTGCCGGGCCTGCGACAGCGCCGTCAGCTCGGTGGCGTCACCCACCGGGGTGCCGGTGCCGTGGCCCTCGAACAGGCCTACCGTCTCGATGCCGAAACCGGCCCGCTCGTACGCCCGGCGCAGCGCCAGCCGGTAGCCGTTGACCTCCGGCCGGGTGATGCCGCCCTTGCCGTCGGAGGAGATGCCCCAGCCGGCGATGGTGGCGTAGATCCGGTGGCCGGCCTCCAGCGCGTCCCGCTCGCGCATCAGCACGATCATGCCGCAGCCCTCGCCGGGCCAGAACCCGTTGGCGTTGCGGTCGTAGACGCGCATCTCGGCGCGGGCCAGCGCGCCGGTCTTGGCGAAGCCGACGATCTCGAACGGGTCGATGGACAGGTCCACCCCGCCGGCGACGGCCACGTCGACGTCGCCGTCCATCAGCGACTTGCAGGCGGTCGCGACCGACAGCAGCGACGAGGAGCAGGCCCCGTCGACGGTGTACCCGCCGCCCTTGAGGTCGAAGTGGTTGCAGATCCGCCCGGCGATGGTGTTCGACAGGCCGCCGGCGAGGGTGTCCTCGTCGATGGCCGGGAACGGCGTCTTGTACCGGGTCTCGAAGTCGGCCAGGAACGAGCTGAGCTGGTCGTCGTTCCAGTCCTGTTCCTTGAGCGCGGCGGCCACCATGCGCCGCACGTACGGCCAGCGCAGCCGCATCTGGTTGGCGCGGGAGAACTCACCGGTCAGGCTGTTGCCGACGATGACGCACGTGCGGTCCCGGGGCAGCCCCTCGGCCATCGGGAAACCGGCGTCGGCGAGCGCGGCGGCGGCCACGTCCAGGGCCAGCCAGTGGGTCAGGTCGGTGGAGCGGTACGTGCTCCCGGCGACCTTGTAGGCGATCCGGTCGAACTCGTAGCCCTCGATGACCGCGGCGTTGCGGGCGTAGAACCGGTCCGGGGTGGCCGGGTCGGCGTCCCAGTAGTCCTCCAGTCGCATCCGCACGTCCGGCAGGCGGCGGAAGGCCCGCCGTCCGGCCAGCGCGTTCTCCCACAGTTCCCGGGGGGAGACGGCGTCCGGGTACCGGCACGCCATCCCCACCATCGCGATCCTGCTCATGCCGGCACCGCCTCCTTGCCACCTGTGACCGTGCCGTTGACCGACGGCGCGGGGGCTCCGGCCACCGGCGTCGGGTCGGCGGTCTCCCGCTCGGCGGCCGAGTGTTCGGCGGCGGCCGACTCGGCCGCCTCCCGTTCCCGGCGCGCCTTGTCCACGAAGTGCAGCGACCACAGGAAGCCGCCCCGGACGAGGCAGACGATCGCGGTCGCGAAGAAGATCCCGTACGCGATGCCGAACCCGGTCAGCAGCCCGTAGACGAGCGCCACGCCGGAGCCGAAGGCGAACTGCGCGCCGGGCCGCGACGGTGAGGTGCCCGGGTCGGTCACCATGTAGTTGGTGAACAGCACGAACGCCGTTCCGGTCATCATGGCCAGCGCGCCGGGGATGGACAGGTCGAGGATGACGCCCCGGATCACCGCCTGCAGGGCGAAGGTGAGCACCCAGCCCAGGATGAGCCACATCCGGCCGGTCAGCTTGCCGTTGATCAGGGTGCCGCCGACGATGATCAGCGCCGGCAGCGCCCAGTCCAGCGGGCCGGTGAGGTGCTCGGTGAAGTGGTACGGCGGCGCGATGCTGGCCCACGGGTAGAGCACCAGGATCGCCGCGATGCCGAAGTTCGACGGGTTCATGTAGTGCCGCATCCGGCCCTTGAGCGGGGCCTGGAACAGCCACTTGCCGCCGACGGCGACACAGACGCCGAAGATCAGCACCAGGATCTGGTCGTTGACGTAGATCAGCATGTTCATGGCGAGGCTGGTGATGTGCGCCGGGTAGAGGAACTCCACCAGCCCCCGGAAGCCGTTACCGAGGAAGCGCGGTGGACGGCCCTCGGCCCGGGCGCCGATGATCTCCAGCACGATCTCGACGGTGTACCCGGTGGCCAGCGCCACGAACGGCCACAGCCAGGGCTGCTCGAAGCCGAGGACGAGATACCCGGCGATGTTGAAGACCGAGATGGAGATCGCGAAGTTCCGCAACGCCTTGATGACCTTGGGGTTGTGACGCGGCGGGGCGATCGAGGTCGCAGCCATGTCGGTCACCTTTCCTGAGCCTGCGAGTCGAGCTGGAGCGAGTGCCAGCCCGGGGACAACTGGAGGGTCTGCTCACGCGTCTGTCCGGTCCGGTCGCGCCAGCAGATCCAGACCTCGACCGGGCCGGTGACGTCCGCGCCGAGACCGATGTGGACCTCGTTGCTGCGCTTGCCGGAGTGCCCGCCGCCGCCGTCGACCCGGCCGACGAACTTGCGGCCGTCCGAGGTGGTCACCCGGACCTGCGCGCCGACGGCGGGCGAGCCGACCGTCGCGCCGTCGATCGGGGCGTGGGTCAGCTTGAGGCCGACGAACGCGCCCGGCGACGGGCTGTCGTTGTGGTAGAAGACGGTCTCGTCCCACTGGCGGGCCACGGCGAAGTCCAGTCGGCCGTCGCCGTCGGCGTCGCCGGTGGCGATGCCGCGGGTCGGCACCGGAATGTCGATGCCCAGCTCACCGGCGAGGTCGACGTACCGGCCGTCGTCGCCCTTGGCGAAGAAGTGCAGCCGCTGGCTGCCGCCGATGTCGTCGCCGGCGGTCAGGTGCGGCCACCACAGCGGGTTGCGCAGCAGGTCGTCGTTGGAGGTGGCCAGCTCCTGCAACTGCGGCCAGCGGTTGACGTCGCCCTTGACGAAGCCGGTCGCCTGGGTCACCACCAGCTCGCCGCTGTTGTTGTAGTCGGCCATCTTGACGTCCCAGCCCCAGCCGGACCAGGCCAGCCCGAGCGGCGCGCTCTTGTCGGTGAAGGGCGCCTTGCCGTCGGCGAACTGACGGCGCACGTCCTCGTGGTTCTTACCGTCGTTGACGAACGTGAAGTGGCTCTCCTCGATGCCGAAGCTGGTGGTGATGTTGCTGACGTACATGTCGTAGAGGCCGTCGCGGTCCAGGTCGCCGAAGTCGACGCCCATGCCCTTGAAGGAGTCCTCACCGACCCGCTTCGACTTCGGCGTCCAGGCCCGACCCCGGGCGCTCGACACCACCTCGAACGAGATCTTCCCCGGCGTGGAGGTGTTGTGCAGCAACCGGTCCGGACCGAAGTCGTGGCCCACGTACAGCTCGGGCAGCATGTCCCCGTCGAGGTCGTTGGCGCCCGCGGCGAGCGCCCAGCCCTTGGAGACGTCCCGGGGCAGCACGTTGTCCACCTTCTGGAAGGCGACGGTCGGCTCGGCGCCGGCGGTCGCGCCGGTCCACCGGAAGAAGTAGTCCTCGCCGCCGTTGAACGCCTGTGACATCGAGTGGTTCATCTCCACCCCGCCGTTGACCGAGTCGTCGAGCACCGGCCCGTGCGGGAAGTAGTTGGCGATGAAGATGTCCACGTGGCCGTCACCGTCGAAGTCGTCGATGGCCACGGCGTTGGTGTTCCACTGCGGCTCGGTGTACGTGCTGGCGTCCCCGGGCACCAGCTCGTACGGCCGGTACGCGTCCGTCG
Organism: Micromonospora sp. WMMD882; assembly: GCF_027497255.1. Lineage (NCBI taxonomy): Bacteria > Bacillati > Actinomycetota > Actinomycetes > Micromonosporales > Micromonosporaceae > Micromonospora > Micromonospora sp. WMMD882. Next base: position 1,275,780 of record NZ_CP114903.1, on the reverse strand, counting down.
ACAACGTGGTGGCGCCGGCCCGGGCCAGGTAGATGATCGGGGTCCGACCCCAGAGGTAGACCAGCAGGTCCATCCGGCCGTCCTCGTTGGCGTCGACCGGCGCGCAGCCCATCGGGGCCATCACGTCGTTCATCGGCAGCGGGGCCGGGTCGAGCGCGAACGGCGCGTACCGGTCCTGCGCGGCCCCCGGGGTCGGGGTGACCAGCACCCGGTCGGTGCGCGGGTCGGTGATGCAGAGGTCGTTGGCGAGCCCGTCGCCGTCGAGGTCGTTCATGGCGACGCCGGCGCCCACCGACGAGATCCAGGCGTCGATGTTGCGGTACCGCTGGTTGACCTTACGGATGGTCTGCTGCGGGGCGCCGCCGGGCAACGCGATGGCCATCGGGCTGAAGGCGTAGCCGCCCGCCATGTCCTCCCGCTCCGCCGCCGACGCGCTCGGCAGGCGGGACACGAAGAACATGCTCACGACGAGGGCGAGAGCGACGACTCCAGCCAGGTGCCGACGCAGCCAGCCAATTGTCACTGCCATGTGCTACTTCCTCCCGATGGCCGCGAACTCCTGGGCGACCTGCTGTCGCCAGAGCTCGTAGGCCGGTAGCTGGTCGCCGTCCGGTCCCTCCGGACGGCGCTGAACGGTCAGGCTGGCCGCCGCCACGGCCGGCATTCCGCAGAACACCCGGGTGGCCAGCTCGGTGTGCGGCACGAGCAGACCGGCCCGGATCCGGGCCTCGGCGGCGAACGCGCTGGCCTGCGCGACGAACGGCTGGTGCTCGCCGGCGCGGTTCCAGAAGGTCCGCAGCTCCTCCTCGTCGACGCCACCGGCGTAGGTGGCCGCCAGACCCGCGCCGCTGTACAGGTCCTGGTGGCGCTCCGGCTCGAAGCCGTCGATCGCGTCGGCCACCCGGACCGGGTCGGTGCCGTACACGAACCACATCGCCCGTCCGATGCCCTGGTCGACGGCCCGCGGCACGTAGGACTGCGGGCCGCCGCCGTGCCAGGTGAACGACGGGTCGCGGTACCGGCCGTACACGTACCGGTCGGTCCGGAAGTACGCCTGGTGGAACCCGTAGCCGTCCAGCGCGAGCCAACGCAGCAACGGGTCGGGCAGGGTGAGCCGGGACCACCGGAACCGGGGCACCCGGGCCATCGCCCAGCCGATCCCCACGTACGCCATGTAGACGTGCGGGTCACCGGGACCGATCAGGAAACGGGGGCTGTTGTCCCGCCGCCACGGCGACAGGCCGTCGATGACCGCGTAGGCCATTGCCGCGCCCTCGAAGGCGAACCCACGAAATCGCGGCGGCAGCTCGTCGATACGGCGCCCGGCGACGCTCTGGTCTTTTGCTTCCGCAGCAATTGCGTAACCGGCGAGGAACGATTTTCCGACGTTTTCCAGGATCTCCTTGGACGCCTCGTTCTTGGGGTGGAATCCCCGCACCTCAAGGCTCGTCTCGGAGACGTCCGGCGTGATGATGCGGCGCCTGAGCGCACGCCAAAGATCAGACAAAGCGCCTCCAGGGAAGGAAAGACGAACAACAGCCCGCGCTGCCTTGACAAATACTGTCAGCCGGCCGGGGCAAAGTCTTCTTCCCGCGTGCGAAGGCGGCCGGATTAGGTTTCACACAAAGCGTCGACCTGATCGGCGGCAGATCAGGTCGACGCACAAACAGCGGGCTCCTCCACACACATTAATCCGTGAGCGTCGCCCCGATCTTTCAGTGTTGGCGGGCCAGGCAGTGCCCGCGGATCCGTTGCCGCCACGCCTCGTACGGCGGCACGCCCTCGGCGGAGCGCAGGTCGACCGCGACGTCGTCGGCGAGCGTGGCGGCGGCGTCCACGCTCATGCCGAGCAGGGCGTCGACGGCCGTCGCGGTGTGCGCGGGCACCAGGCCGCTGAACGCGCGCGCCTTGGCCGCGAACACCGCGCCCTGGGCCAGGTCGCCCCGGTGCTCACCGGCCATCACAGGCAGACCGGCCAGGTCCGCCGCGTCGCAGCCGCCGGCGAAGACGGCGGCCAGCCCCACCCCGCTCCACAGGTCCGCGTGCCGTTCGCTGGCGAACCGGCGCACCGCGGCGTCCACGTCGGCGACCCGGGCGCCGTGGATGAACCACAGGGCCCGGCCGACGCCCTGGTCCACCGCGCGGTGGAAGTAGTCGGTAAAGCCCTGCCACGGGTACGGCGCGAGCCGTTCCTGGGCGTCCACGTACCGGGGGGTGTCGAAGTACGCCTTGTCGAAGCCGTAGCCGTCGACGGCGAGCCAGGTCATCGTCGGGTGGTACGGCATGCCGGGCAGGTCGGGCACCACGGTGCGCCACAGCGGCCGGGGCAACCGGGCCATGGCGAAGCCGATCCCGATGTAGGCGAGGAACAGGTGCGGCCGACCCGGCCCGAGCAGCAGCGCACGGGTGCGGGCGCCCCGGCCGCCGCGCATCGCGTCCAGCACCGTGCAGGCCATCGTGGCGCCCTCGTAGGCGAAACCGCGCAGGGCCGGGTCGACCAGCTCCAGCCGGCGTTCCAGCTCCCACTGGTCGCGGGCGTCGATGCCCCACTCGAAGCCGCAGACCACCGACTGGGGCACGGCCTCCAGGTGACGGGCGGCGGCGGAGTCCGGCTGCGGGAAGCCCCGGCGGGCGAAGCCGACCTCCGCCAGTGACGGCGCCAGCACGAGCCGGCGCAGCGAGCCCAGTACGGTCGACATGCGATCCTCCGATGGTGGTAGCACGGACCGACCCGCACGGCGCGGGCCGGCTTGGCCCGCCTGCTCGGGCGGCCGGTGGCCCGGCCGGGCGGGCCGTCGACCGGGTGGGCCCGACAGGCGGCCGGCGCGCCCGGTTCGGGACCGCGTTCGGCGTGGCCGAACCCCGGGTGGGCCCGGTCAGTGGTCGGCCGGGCCGCCGGGCGGCAGGTGGTACGCGCCGATCTGCCGGGCCGTGACGAAGCTGGCCCAGGCCACCGCCTCGACCAGTGCCCGGTCCTCCGGGTGGTGACGGCGGAACTCGGTCACCACCTCCTCGTCCACCTGGTACGAGGCCAGCGCGGTCAGCAGGGTCAGCCGGCCGGCCGCCCGGTCCGGCTCCGGCAGCCCGTCGACCAGGTCCTCGCACCACTGCCGGCTCAGCCCGGTCTCCTCGCCCCGCCAGCCGCGCAGCCGCTCCAGCACCAGCGCACGCACCACCGGCGACAGCGACCGCCCGCCGGCCGCCCCCAGCGCCGCGTACGACCGGGCCGCCGCCTCGGCGACCGCCTCGTTGCCGGCCGCCCACGCCGCGTCGTCGGGCAGGTCGGCGGCCGGCAGCAGGGAGACCGACCGACCGGGCTCGTACGATTCGCGCAGCGTGCGGCCGAGCAGCCGGCCGATGCCGTGCTTGACCCGCCGCCGGGCGGCCGGGGTCAGCCGGGGCGGCACCAGGAAGCTGGAGAGGAAGACGTTCACCATCCGGGTCAGGTAGTGGAAGCCCACCACCACGCCCACCAGCTCGGCGCGTTCCGCCCCGGTGAGCGGCAGCTCCACGGCGGTGTCCGGCAGGTGCGCGTTGCGGGCCCAGGTGGCCAGCCGGCGGATCCGGGGGTCGGCGACGTTCTCCACCCGGTCGGCGACGATCGCCTCCGCGTCGTCGGCGTCGGCGTCGGCGTACATGCCGGCGCTGTGCATGTCGACGCAGTACGGGCAGATGGTGCTCACCGACACGGCGGCGGCGACCGCCTCCTTGGCCATCCGGTCGACCACGCCGCCGGTCATCAGCGGCTCCCGCATCAGCATCCAGTACGCGGCGAGCGTGTCCGGGGCGGGTGAGTGCAGCAGCAACGGTGGCGTGACCAGCCGCTGCTCCTCGGCGGCCTGGGCGTAGACGGCGGCGACGACGCCGCCGGCCTCCGCCGGTGGCACCGGCGTGACGTACTTGACCTGGCGCTGGACGACCGACGACACGACTCGGCTGGCGAGCACGTCCGCCTCCCTGGTTGGTGTGGTTCCCGGTCCCGGGCGGACGCGTCACGCCCGGACGCCCGGCGGCGCGACGCCGACCGGAGCCCGTCGTCACGCTCCGTCGAGGTGCCGTCGGGGTGACTGCTGCCAGCATTCCCCCCGCCACGGACCGGGGCGAACTTCGAGGTTGCGCACCTCCCCGGCCGGTCGCCGGCCCGCGCGGCAGTGGCGTCGGGCACCCCCGAAGGGGGCATTCGCGGAGAAGATCGGCCACCGACGCCCGTCGATAATCACCGAGGGACACGGCATGGAGGAGGCGGAGCGCATGACCGTTCTGGTGACCGGTGGCACCGGGTTCGTCGGATCGCACACGGTGGCCGCGTTGCGGCGCGACGGCCGGCCGGTGCGGCTGCTCGTCCGCGACCCCGCCCGGGTACGCCCGGCGCTCGCGCCGCTGGGCGTCGACCCGGACGACGTGGAGGTCGTCGTCGGTGACGTCACCGACCCGGCGGCCGTCGCCGCGGCGGTGCGCGGGTGCGCCGCGGCGCTGCACGCCGCGTCGGTGTACAGCTTCGATCCGCGCCGGCACGCCCGGATGCGGGCGGTGAACGTCCGGGGCACCGAGGTGGTGCTCGCCGCCGCGCGGGCGGCGGGCGTCGACCCGATCGGGTACGTCTCGACCTTCGGCGCGCTGCTGCCGGCCGACCACGATCCGGTCACCCCGGACTCACCGGTCGGCCGACCCCGGGAGACCTACCTGGCCACCAAGGCCGAGGCGGAGCTGGTGGCCCGCCGGCACCAGGCCGAGGGCGCGCCGGTGGTGATCACCTACCCGGTGGCCACCCTCGGCCCGCACGACCCGCACCTGGGCGACCAGTCGGCGCGGCTGCGCAACCTGCTGCGCGGGCTGATGCCGATCTGGCCGACCGGCGGGTTCCCGGTCGGCGACGTCCGCGACGTGGCCCGACTGCACGTCGCCGTGCTGCGTCCCGGCCAGGGCGGCGGCCGGTTTCTGGGGCCCGGCCGGTTCGTCGACACCGGCGAGTACGTCCGCACGGTGCGCCGGGTGACCGGCCGACGGTTGCCCTCGGTGCGCCTGCCGGCCGTCTCGATGCTGCCCGTCGGCCGACTGGCCGACCTGGCCCAGCGGGCGCTGCCGGTGGACCTGCCCGCCCAGTACGGCGCGATCTACACCTGCCGGGTGGCCCGTGGGGTCGACACCGCCGCCACCGACCGGCTGCTCGGCGCGCCCGGCCGACCGTTCGAGCTGACCGTGGCGGACACCGTGCGCTGGCTGGTCGAGGCGGGGCACCTCAGCCCGCGGCAGGCGGGACGGGCGGTCGGTCCGCCGGCGTGACCGCCCGCCCGTCCGGCCCGCCGACCCCGGTCCGCCCGTCGGGCCGGGCCGGCGGGGCGACCGGGCACCCCGACCCCGCCGGGGCGGCGGCGCGGTCGTCCGCCCCGGCCGCCGGACCGACCGGGCACCGCGCCCCCGCCGGCGCGTCGACGGCGGCGGGGTAGACGCCGAGTCCGGCGTGCACGTCGTGCCCGGCCCGCACGCCGTGCCGACCCCGGGCGTCGTGCCCCTCTTGGGCGTCGTAGCCGTCCCGGGCGTCGTGCCCGGCCTCGACCCCGTGCCCGGCCCGGGCGTCCTGCCAGGCCCGGGCGCCGATCCGGCGGGCGGCGGCCAGGCTGGCCCAGGCGACCAACGCGACCAGGTCCGCGTCGTCGAGTCCACCGGCCCGGACGTCGGCGATCAGCGTGTCGTCGACCTGGTACGACGCCAGCGCGGCGAGCAGCGCCAGCCGGGCCGCCGGGCGGTCGGCCTCGGGCAGCACGGCGACCAGCGGCTGCGTCCAGGACCGGCTCAGCCCGGTCGGCTGCCCGTCCCACCGGTCCAGTTCCGCCTCGACCACGGCCCGGACCGGCGCGTCGAGCGCCCGCGCCCCGGCCCGGTCGATCGCGGCGTACGCCCTGGCGAAGGCGTCCGCCAGGGGTTCGTCGCCCTGCGCCCAGTCCAGGTCGGCGGGGCGGGCGGCGGCCGGCAGCCGGTGCGCGGCGGCGCCGGGCGGGTGGACCAGGGCGACGGTGCGCCGGACCGTGGCCCGCAGCAGCTTCAGCAACCAGGCCCGGACGGTGGGCGGCGCGAACGCCGGCAGCGGGGAGTCGGTGAGGAAGACGTTCACCATGCGGTTGATGTAGTGGAAGGTGACCACCACGCCGACGATCTCCGGGGCGTGCGCCGGCGGGAACGGCCTGTCGTCGGCGGCGTCCCGCAGGTGTGCCCGGCCGGCCCAGCGGGTCAGGTCGCGCACCACCGGGTCGGTCACCTCGTCCGCTCGTCCTCCGGTGACCGCCGCCGCCTCCGCCGCGCCGGCCAGGGCGCGCAACGCCGAGCCGTGCACCTCGACGCAGTACGGGCAGGTGTTCGACCGGGAGACCGCCGCCGCGACCGCCTCCTTGGCGGCCCGGTCGACCCGGCCGCCGGCCACCAGCGACTCCCGCAGCATGGCCCAGCAGGCGGCCAGCGCGGTCGGCTCCGGCGAGTGCAGGACGACCGGCGGGGCCAGCACGCCGAACTCCTGCTCGACCTGCCGGTAGAGGTCGGCCAGCGGCCCCCGGGCCGCGCCCGGGCGCACCGGGGTGACGTGGCGGACGTCGACCAGCGACCGGCGCACCGCCGTTCTGAGCAACCAGGATCGCACGCTGCACTCCCTCGTGTCGGGCCGACGCGGACCGATCCACCAATTATTCGACAACGGTCGATCGATAACGTCGAAGTCCCTAGAATGACCCAATGCAAAGCCGTCTGAGTTCGGTACCGGCCTGTTCGATCGCCCGCGCCCTCGACGTCGTGGGCGAGCGGTGGAGCCTGCTCATCGTGCGGGACGCGCTGCTGGGCGTGACCCGCTTCGACGGTTTCCTGCGCAGCCTCGGCATCTCCCGCAACATCCTCGCCGACCGGCTGAACACCCTGGTCACCGCCGGGGTGCTCGACCGCGTGCCGTACCACGACCGGCCGGTGCGACACGAGTACCGGCTCACCGACCGGGGTCACGAGCTGACGCCGGTGGTGCTGGCCCTGATGCAGTGGGGCGACCGGCACCTCGCCGGCCCGGGCGGGCCACCCCGCCTCGCCGAACACGAGAGCTGTGGTGGCCCCGTCCGGGCGGTGGTGAGCTGCGTGGACTGCGGCCGCCCCCTGGAGGACGACGAGGTGACCACCCGGTTCTCCCCCCGCTTCCTCACCCACCAGCGGCAGCGGCCGGCGGAGCCGGGGGCCGACCCCGTCCCGCTGGCCGGGCCGGACGGGGACGCCGACGTCCCCGCCTGACCCGGTCGGTCAGCTCCGGGCGGAGCCGGTGACCAGCGGCAGCACGCCCCGCCGGCCGGCGGTGGACCCGTCCGGCGCCGGCGCGCCGTACCGGACGGCGACCCCGCGCTCCTGCGCGGCCCGGACGATCCCCGGCACCGCCCGCTCGGCGAGCGCGGCGATGGTCATCGCCGGGTTCACGGTGAGCGCGCCCGGCACGGCGGAGCCGTCGGTGACGAAGATCCCCGGGTGGTCGCGCAGCTCGTGCCGGTCGTCCAGGGCCGAGGTGGCCGGGTCGTCCCCGATCCGGCAGGAGGCCAGCGGGTGCACCGTGTACGCGCCGACCACCTCGTTGGTCCACGGCATCACCCGGGACAGGCCGTCCCGCTCCAGGATGTCCTTCACCGCGGCGTCCGACTCCGCCCAGCCACGCCGGGTGTTCGCCGTCGGCCGGTAGCTCAGCGCGCCCCGGCCGAGCATCTGCTGGGACAACCGCATCGAGTTGCCGGTCTCCGGCGGCGGGCCGAACACGCCCTCGTTGTCGTCCTCGCTCATGGTGAAGACGGTCAGCCACGACCGCCACCGGCGGAGGATCTCCTTCTTCTCCTTGCCGAACCAGGTCGGCCCGGTGGCGTCCGGCACCTGGGCGAGGATGGTGCCGAACCCGGGCGGGAAGTAGAGCTGCTCCAGCGAGAAGCGGCTGTACTCCGGCAGCGAGCCGTCCAACCGGTCCCAGGTGGCCACGCACGGACCCTTGCCGATCTGGTACGCCTCGTACGGCACCCCGTCCGGGCGGGACAGGCCGAGCACGTCGCGGACCTTCTCCTCGTCGATGATCGCGGTGTTGAGCCGCTCGCCGTTGCCGGAGAAGTAGCGGCCGACCGCGTGCGGCATCGTGCCGAGGTGCGGCTCGGAGCGTTGCAGGATCACCGGCGTCGCGCCCGCCCCGGCGGCCATCACCACGATCTTGGCGTCGATCGTGCCGCTGGACACGTGCACCCGGTAGTCGACCTCGTCGACGATGCTGTAGTGCACCCGGTAGCCGCCGTCGTCGGTGCGCGTCAGGTGCTGCACCTCGTGCAGCGGGCGGATCTCCGCGCCGTGCGCCACCGCCGCCGGCAGGTAGTTCAGCAGCAGGGACCGCTTCGCGTCGAACCGGCAGCCGGACATCATCCAGTTGCAGTTGGTGCACTTGGCGTGGTCGATCGCCACCGGCACCGGGTTGGCCGTGAGCCCGGCGTGGGCGCAGGCCGCGCCGAAGAGCCCGCCGGCGAACGGCACGTCGTCCCAGGTCTGCTGGCTGATCGGCAGCGCCTCCGCGACCCGGTCGTACCACGGGTCCAGGCTGTCGCGGTCGATCGCCGTCGGCCACATCCGCCGGCCGATGGAGCCCTGCCGGTCGAAGACGAAGCGGGGCGCGCGCGGCATGGCGGCGAAGTAGACGACGCTGCCGCCGCCGACGCAGTTGCCGCTGAGCACGCTCATGCCGTCGCCGACGACGAAGTCGAACGCCCGGGTGGTGGACGAGCCGAACTTGAAGTCCTGGTCGAACTCGGGGCCCTCGAGCCAGGGCCCGCGCTCCAGGACCACCACCCTGGCCCCGCCGGCCGCCAGGTGGTACGCGGTGATGGCGCCGCCGAAGCCGCTGCCGATGACGAGGACGTCGGTGCTCTCGGTACGGGTCATGCCGGGCTCCCGGAGGGGGTCGTGTCGGGGTGCGGGCGGGCCAGCACCCGGCCGTACGAGTAGGACGGGAAACGCCACAGCCCGTCGGAGTCCGGGCCGTAGTAGCCCAGGGTGGTCATGCCGGGGTGACCTGCGGCGAGCGCGTCGGTGGTGTGCAGGTGGGCGGCGGCGTCGAAGGCGATGGTGCTGAACATCGCCACGCTCACCCAGGCCTCCCGTTCGGGGTGGTCGGCCGCGACCAGTTCCCGCACCAGCGCCACCCGGTGGTCGTAGTCGAGGGCCACGAACGGCGGCACGTCGTCGTCGAGCGACAGCGAGCTCTCCTCGGCGTAGCGCTCGGCGTGCTCGTTGAGCCCGTCGGCCAGGGCGTCCAGGGCCGGCGCCATGCCACCCTCCTCGGTCCGGAGCACGTCGATCGCGCCGGAGGCGACCGCGCCACCACCGGCCGAGACCCCGGCGACCGCCCGGTCGTCGGGGGCGCGCTTCTCACCGGGGAGGATGGTGTCGGCGAAGGCCTCTAGGGTCATCGTCCGTGCCGGATCGGGACCGGCATCGTGGGATTGCACTGACGTGCCTCCTGTCGTGGGAGCACTGACTGGTCGAAGCTGCGGGACGGCACGGCGGCGGCCGGGCCGTCTCATCGTCTGGCCGACGCCGTAGCGTCGGCATCTTCTCGGTTGCTTGACCGAACCGTGCTGGTGAGAGCGGCACAGCTCAGCATGACGGTCACCGTGCGTTCCGATCACTCCACTGCGGCCTGACCGACCGGCCGATGTGGACGCCGGACCGGGCCCCGCAACATCGAAGAACATGTTCGGCGCGACCGCCGCTAGCGTGGTCTGCGCCAGTCCCTGCCACGGATGGAGATCGCCATGTCGGCAACCGTGGGAGCCCGGGCTCCCGGACTGTTGAAGCGGATCAACGGACAGCACCACCGGTTGGCGCTCCGTCTCTACCTGTTCGTCGTGGTCGCGCACTGGGCCGAGCATCTGGTGCAGGCGTACCAGATCTGGGTGCTCGGGATGGCCCGGCCCGCCTCCCGGGGCGTGCTCGGCCAGTTCTTCCCCTGGCTGGTGACCTCGGAGTGGCTGCACTACGGGTACGCCCTGGTCATGCTGATCGGCCTGTTCCTGCTGCGGCCGGGCTTCGTCGGCCGGGCCCGGACCTGGTGGACCATCTCGCTGGCCATCCAGTTCTGGCACCACATCGAGCACGCCCTGCTGTTCGTCCAGGCCCAACTGGGCGTCACGTTCTTCGGCGCGGCCGTGCCGACCAGCGTCGCGCAACTGTTCTTCGGCCGGGTCGAGCTGCACCTGTTCTACAACTCCGTGGTCTTCGTCCCGATGGTGATCGCGATGTACTTCCACCTGCGGCCGAACGCGACCGAGCAGGCCCGGATGACGTGTTCCTGCGCGCCCGCGGTCACCGCCCGCCGGTCGGTCTCGACGCCTTCGCCCGCCTGACATGCCCCACCTGACCGGCCGTCGGGTCGCCGTCCTGGCCCTGGCTGTCGCCGCCCTCTCCCCCGCCACCGCGGCGGAGGGGGCGGTCGGGGCCGACCTGACCGCCAGCGTCCCGCCGGCCCAGGCCGTGCTGACCGCCGCGCCGCGGGAGGTGACCCTCACCTTCTCCGCCGTCCCGGACGTCGACCGCTCGCACCTGGCGGTGGTGGACGAGCGCGGACGGCGGGTCAGCTCACCCGACGAGCCCACCCTGCGCGGCGCCACCCTGAGCCAGTCCGTCGAGATCGTCGACTCCGGCGTCTTCACGATCGTGTACCACGTGGAGTTCACCGACGGCGCCGAGACCGACGGCTGGCGGCGGTTCAGCGTCGGCACGGGCCGCGTCCCGCCGACCCCCAGTCAGGCGGAACGCGACGCGAACGCCGACCTCGTCACCAGCCACCAGCACGGGGTCGACCCGATCAGCGCGGTGCTGCTGGTGGTCAACGCGCTGGTGATCGCCGGGGTGGTGGTGCTGTTGCGGCTGACCCGCCCGGCGGCGCAGACCGACGCCGCGCAGCCACGACGGCTGTTCCGGATGCCGGAGGGCTGGAGCGACGCGGACCCGCCGGGTCCGGACGGTTCCCCGCGAACCCGTTCCTGACCCTCGCCCGTCTCCCGAGAGGACACTCCCGTGACCCAGCAACCCGCTGTCTACGCCGCCCTGGCCGCGGACGGTGAGCAGGTCGACCGGCTGGTCGCCGACCTCGCCCCGGCCGACTGGGCCCGTCCCACGCCGGCTCCCGGCTGGACGGTCGCCCACCAGGTCGCCCACCTCGCCGCGACCTTCCGGATGGCCGCGCTGGCCGTCGCCCAGCCGGACGCGTTCACCGCGATGACCGCGCGACTGGGCCCGGACTTCGACGCCAACGTGGCGCACGCGATGGCCGGCTACCTGGCGGAGCCGCCGGAGGTGCTGCTGCGCCGGTGGCGGGAGGAGCGGGCCGGGGCCGACCGGGCGCTGGCGTCGGTGGAGCCCCAGCACGTCGTGCCGTGGCTGGTCCGGCCGCTGCCCGCCGCGGTGCTGGCCGCCGCCGGGATGATGGAGCTGTTCGGGCACGGTCAGGACATCGCCGACGCCCTCGGGGCGCGCCCGGAGCGCACCGACCGGGTCCAGCACCTGGTCGGTTTCGCCGTCCGCACCTGGAACTTCGGTTACCAGGCCCGGGGGCTCGCCACCCCGGATGTGGAGTTCCGCTTCGAGTTGACCGGGCCCTCGGGCGCGGTGTGGACGTTCGGTCCGGAGGACTCCAGCGAGCGGGTGAGCGGGCCGGCGGTCGACTTCTGCCTGCTGGTCACCCGTCGTCGGCACCGCGACGACCTCGCCCTGACCGCTACCGGCGCGGAGGCGGACCGGTGGCTCGACATCGCACAGGCGTACCGGGGGCCGGCCGGGCCCGGCCGCTCCCCCGGCCAGTTCTCCGCGCTGGCCCGCTGACCGGCACGGAAACCGACGCCGCGAGCTGCCCGACGCCCGGCGGGCCTGGTCCCGCCGGGCGTCGCCGGCCCACCGGCCGGACCCGGACCGGTCGGTCGCCGGTCCTGGTCGGACCGCGCCGACCCGGGGCTACCTGACGACGGGCGACCGGTCGCCGGTAGCCTTGCGCCGCATCGTGCCGTGGACGCCCGCGGGCACGACGCTCGCGATCGTACGGAGGGTGGCGCATGTCCCACGGCGAGGAGTCGTTCGCACTACGCGACGGCACGACGTCGCGGCCGAGCTTCGAGCTCGCGCTGCGCGGCTACGACAAACGACAGGTGGACCGGTACGTCGAGCAGGTCGACGCGGAGCTGGCCACGCTGACGGCGGCCCGGGACCACGCCTCCCGCCAGCTCCACACGCTTGCCGGCCAGCTCCAACAGCTCCAGACCGAGCTGGTCGAGCTGCGCCAACGGCCGGCCCAGGTGGACCGGGCGTCGTTCCGTGACCTCGGTCCGATGGTGGACCAGATCCTCGCGTTGGCCGAGAAGCAGGCCGAGGCGATCACCGAGGCCACCGCGCAGCGGGCCGCCGCCCTGGAGGCCGAGGCGGAGCAGGCGCTCACCGACGCCCGGGAGCAGGCCGCCGGGCAGTTGCGTCAGCTCGAACAGGAGCTGGCCGAGCGCCGGGCCGCCCAGGAGAAGGCCCACGAGGAGCTGCACGCCGCCGCGCAGACCGAGCTCGCCGAGATCCGGGAGGCCGCCCAGCGGGCGCGCGCCGAGGGTGAGGCCGCGTACGAACGCGCCCAGCAGGAGGCGCAGCGGATCAACGAGCACACCGCGCAGCAGGTCGAGCGGACCAGGGCCGAGGCCGAGGCGCTGCTGGAGGCGGCCCGGGCGCAGATCCAGCAGGAGGTGCACGCCGCCCGGACGCAGACCCAGCAGGAGCTGGGCCAGTGGCAGGCCACCGTGGAACGGGAGATCGAGGAGCGGCGCGCCGCCGCCGAGCAGGAGCTCACCGAGCACCGTACGGCGGTCGAGCAGGAGCTCACCCGGCAGCGCAGCGCGGCCGAGCAGAAGATCGGCACGCTCGTCGCCGAGGCCCAGCAGTACTCGGCGAAGCTGCGTCAGCACGCCGACGAGCAGACCGCCGCGCATCAGCAGCAGCTCACCGTCGTCCAGCAGGAGATCCGGGACCGGCGGCAGGCCGTGGCGCAACTCCAGAGCGAGTTGGACGCCGCCCAGCAGCACCTGGGCCAGGCCCGGCAGGAGGCCGCGACGGTGGAGCGCGAGGTCACGCAGCTCCAGCAGCGGCTCGCCGAGACGCGCCAGGAGCTCACCAGCGAGTCGACCCGGTTGGACGAGGTACGGCGGGCGGCGGAGTCCGCCGAGCGGCACGCCAAGGACGTCCGGGCCCGGGTCCAGCGGGAGGCGAAGCGGGTGGCCGACCTGGCCGCCGCCGCGGTGATGGCGGCCGCCGCGGGCGGCACGCCGACCAGCGAGTACCCGCAGGTGGCCCCCAGGACGGCCGCCGCGCCGCCGGCGGCCGAGACCACCGACCCGGCCGGCGGGAAGGTGCCCGCGTCCGCCTGACCGTGGCCGGTCGGGCCGCGCCGCCGGCCCACCCGTCGCGCCCCGCCGACCCGGGTGGGCGGGGCGCGACGGTGGAACGTCTCCGGTGATCGGCTTCGACCGGCCGCGGGGTGGGTAACCGGGTGGGCATGGCCTCTCTGCGGACGTCGCCGCCTCCTCCCGAGGCGACGCTGGTGACCCGGTGGACGCTGTCCAGCCCGGTCGAGCTGCGCGCCTTCCGGGCGGCGCTGCACGAGGCGGTGACCGGCAACCATCTGGTCGCCGGTGAACGGCTGGACGAGGTGCCGGAGCTGGTGGTGCTGGTCGCCACCGAACTGGCGACCAACGCGCTGCGGCACGGGCTGCCGCCGACCATCGTGTCGTTGCTGGCCAACGACGACTGTTTCGTGCTCGACGTGGCCGACCACGATCTGGCCCGGGCGCCGGAGCTGCCCGACGCCCAGCCGTTCGAATCCGGGGGCCGTGGGCTGCAGCTCGCCCGCGCCCTGTCGCTGGACGTGGGCTGGTACGCCACCGAGGACGCGAAACACATTTGGGCTTCTTTCGATCGCTGACGGAATAATCGCCAGCCGCAGGACATTGACGGACGAACCGCCCAGGATTTACGGACGTAAACGGTCAACGACGCCATCCGGACATCTACGCTGACCGCCGTCTTTTGCGGCGCGCCTGGGTCAGATCACATATTCCATCCGGCGCAACCCTGGTCAGACGGCAATTGCATGAACGGAATGGGAATCCCACGGAAATGTGTTTGCATCAATAATTCTGTCCAATGAGGATCGGACCAGGCACCGATCGAAGGGCAGATCAGATGGCATTGGGCACCCATCAGATAGCGACCGCCGGGTCGGCCGGGGTGAGCGGCGTCACACCGACGCGGGACCGGCGTCGTCGGGCCGGCGTCGACCACGACCAGTGGCACGCCACCCTGGCCGTCGACCCGGCCGACCCGTACCTCTTCGACCATCCGCTGGACCACGTGCCCGGCATGGCCCTCGTCTGCGGCCTGTTCGGGCTGCTGCGGTCGGCCGCCGCGGACGGCGCGCCGGGCCTGCGGCCCGACGGCCGGCGTACCCGCGTCACCCTGCGGTTCCCGGGCTTCTCCGAGCTGGACCGGCCGGTGGAGCTGGCGGTCGACGTGCCGACCGCCTCCGGGGCGGACCCGGTCGAGGTCACGTTGCGGGCCAGCCAGGGCGAGACGACGGTGAGCGCCGGCTCCTACGCGCTCAGCCCCGACGCCCCCCGGGCCCGACCCGCCGCCGGACGCCGGGTCACCGCCGACACCGGCCCGGCCGACCCGGCCCTGGTCCACCGCCGGCGGCCGGAGAACGTCCTGATCTCGGCGGCGACGCCCGACGGCGACAGCCTCACCGCCGCGATCCGGCAGCCACCGGCCGGCCATCCGCTGGCCGACCCGGCGGCCCGGCTGGAGCTGATCGTCGACGCCGGCCGGCAGTTCGCCACCATGCTGCACCACCTGGCCCGCCAGGCCCGCCCCGGGGACACCTTCGTCCTGCTCGACCTCACCGCCGACCTGCCCGGCGACCTCACCGGCGACCTCGGCCTGCGGTGGACACCCACCCCGCCCCGCCGGGGCCCCCAGCGCACGACGCTGGAACTGCTGACCGACGGCGCGCCCACCGGCCGGCTGGAGTTCCGCTACCACGTCGCGTCCCCCGCCGTCTACCAGCGGCTCCGGCAGCCCTCCGGCCCCGCCGTCGAGCAGGGCGGCGCGCCGGACGCTGGTCGTGGCCTCGTCGGGCGGCCCGCATGAGCCGGCCGGGCGTCACCCGCGAGCGCAGCGGAATCGACCCGGTCACCGTGCTGACCCGGGTGCTCTTCGTCGTCGCGTTCGCCGCGCTGGTCGTCCGGGGCGTCGGGCACCTGCTGCGGGCCGGCGAGCCCGAACACCTGCTCGCCGCGGCGCTGGCCGCCGGGTACCTGCTCTGGTTGGCCGCCGAGGTCCCGGTGACGTTCCGCCACCCGGCCCAGCCGGTCGCGGAGGTGCGCACCCTGGCCGTCTACGCCTGCTCCCGGCTGGCCCTGGTCATCGTGGCGGTCGCGCCCGACGTGCCCTGGTCGGGCTTCTCCTGGTGGATGGTCCCCGCCGTGGCGCTGTTCGTCGCCGGGATCGTGCTCCGGCTCGTCGCCATCCGCGCCCTCGGCGCCCTGTACACCCACCACGTGCTGCGGCGGGACGAACATCCGATCGTGACCGGCGGCCCGTACCGGCTGGTCCGGCACCCGGCGTACGCGGGGATGCTGCTGGCCAACGTCGGGTTCGTGCTGTTCTTCCTCAACCCGGCGAGCGTCCTGGCGCTGCTGGCCCTGACCGGCGCGCTGGTCTGGCGGATCCGCACCGAGGAACGGGTGCTCTGGGCGGCGCCCGGCTACCCCGAGTTCGCCACCGGGCGGGCCCGACTGGTGCCGGGGGTGTGGTGATGCCGCTGGTCCGGGCCGGTGACCCCCGGCTGACCGACCCGACCCTGGTCGGGCACAAGTTCGCCCGGCAGGAGCAGCTCCGGCTGGCCGGCTTTCCGGTGCCCGGGTTCTGCTGCGTGCCGGTGACGGTCTTCGACACGGTCGCCGCCGCGCCGATGGCGTCCGCGCCCGCCGCGGACGCCGCGCCGGAACACCTGCTGGACTGGGCGAAACGCACCGCCGACGACCTGCGTGCCGCGACGCTGACCCCGGAGGTCGCCGCCGCGCTGGAGCAGGCGGTGACGGAGATCGCCGCCGGGGAGCACCTGCTCGCGGTACGCGCCTGCGTGGTCGCCGACGCCACCGACACCGACGGCACGGGCGAGGACAGCGCCACCGACGCCTTCGCCGGGCTGACCGACTCGTTCCTGTACGTCCCGCCGGCCGAGGTGGCCCGACGGGTCGTCGACTGCTGGGCGTCCGGGCTGAACGCCGAGTCGATCCTGTACCGCGCCCGGCGGGGGCTGCCGCCCTCCTCGGCCCGGGTGGCGGTCGGCGTGCAACGGATGGTGCCCGGGGTCCGGTCGTTCGTGGCGTTCAGCCGGGACCCCCGCACCGGCGCGGACTGCTGCGTGGTCGCCGCCGCCCACGGCATCGGAGAGGGCGTGGTGCAGGAACGCGCCGACGTCGACCACTTCTTCGTCGACAACGCCACCGACACGGTCCGCGTCGAGACCGTGGTGAAGAAGAGCATGATGGTCCCCGCCGCCGACGGCACGGGCCCGGTGGTCCGTCCGGTGCCGACGGAGCTGGCCGACGCCCCGGTGCTCACCGACGACGAGGCCCGCCGGGTCGCCGCGCTGGCCGCCCGGGTGCAGGAGCACTTCGGGCTGCCCCAGGACATCGAGGGGACCTTCACCCCCGACGGGACGATCCACCTGGTGCAGGCCCGCCCGGTGGTGTTCGCCGGCGGGCCGCCCCGGCAGGAGACCGCCCGACCGCGGTCGGCCTACGACGACGTGCCCTGGAGCAACCACAACATCACCGAGAGCTACCCCGGCATCTCGGGCGCCCTGACGTACTCGCAGGCCCGGGAGTTCTACCGGCTGATCTTCCGGGACGTGTACCGGCGGATGGGCGTGCCGGAGCGCCGGCTGCGGGCCAACGACCACCACCTGCGCCGGATGGTCGGGCTGCTGCGCGGCCGGGTCTACTACCGGCTCGACGCCTGGTTCGTCCTGCACCACCAGATCCCCGGTTTCCCGCTGATCCGGCCCTGGTGGGAGGTGTCCATGGGGCTGACCGGCGATTACCGGCCGTCCCGGCCCGAGCTGCGGCGGGCGCTGGTCAGCGTTCCCGGGCTGCTCTGGCGGCTGGCCCGGCTGCCCGGCTCGGCCCGCCGGTTCCTCCGCTGGTGGGACGAGCTGGTCGAGCAGCACCGCGACCTCGACGAGCGCAGCGCCGAGGAGCTGGTCGCCACGTACCGCCGGCTGTGGGCCGAGGTCGGCGTCCGGTGGGGCGTGACGCTCGTCAACACGTTCTTCATGCTGGGCACCGCCACCTTCGCCTCGGCGCTGGTGCGCCGCTGGGTCGACGGGGACGAGCAACGTACCCTCGGCGGCCTGCTGATGGGCGGCCGGGAACACCGCTCGGTGCTCGGCGTCCGGTCGGGCATCGCGCTCGCCGAGCTGATCCGCGCCCGCCCGGAGCTGGCCGCGCGGATCGCCGACTGCCCCGACGGGGCCGCCGACGGGCTGTGGCGGGAACTGGTCGACGGCACGCACGGCGGCGCGCTCGCCGAGGCCGCCCGGGAGCACCTGCGCCGCTACGGCGACCGCGCCCCGCACGACCTCAAGCTGGAGGAGCCGTCCCCCCGTCAGCGCCCCGGCATGATCGTCACCATGCTCCGGCCGCTGGTGCGCGGCGACCTGACCGTCGCCGACAGCCGGGCCCGGGAACGGCAGAGCCGGGCCGAGGCGGAGCGGGAGCTGAGAAGGAACTGCCCGTCGCCGGCCAGGCGGCTGGTCATCCGGACCCTCGCCGCCGGGCTGCGGTTCTTCGTCCGCACCCGGGAGGACACCCGGTACTGCCGCAGCCAGCTCTACGGGCTCACCCGGCACGTGATGTGGCGGCTCGGCGAGCTGCTGACCGAGGCGGGACGGCTGGACGACCGCCTCGACGTGCTCGACCTGACCGTCGACGAGGTGCTCGGCGCGTACGACGGGACGCTCGTCGACACCGACCTGCGCGCGGTGGTCCGCCGCCGCCGGGAGCAGCGGCTGGCCGCCGCCGACGGGCCCGACCCGGGAGTGCGGCCGACCACCCCCCGCAACCGGCCGCTGCCGTCCCTGCTGGCCGGTCCCGCCGGCCCGGTGGCGAGCGCCGGTGACGGGCCGGTGGAGCTGCGCGGCCTGCCGTCCAGCAACGGCGTGGTGGTCGGGCAGGCCCGGGTGGTGCTGGACCCGTCGACGCCGCCGGAGACCTGCCGAGACCGGATCATCGTGGCAAAGGAGACCGACCCCGGATGGTTGATGTTGATGATGGTGGCGCGCGGCATGGTGGTGGAGCGGGGCACGCTGCTCTCACACACCGCGATCACCGGCCGGCTGCTGGGGGTGCCGACGGTGGTGGCCGTGCCGGACGCGACGACCCTGATCGAGGACGGGGCGTGGATCGAGGTGGACGGCGCGACCGGGACGGTACGCGGGGTGCCGGCCCCCGACCCGGCGACGGTCTGATCCACCGCCTCGCCGGCTACGTCGCCGGCAGCTACCCGCCCAAGGCGTACGTGCCCTACGCGGTGACCTGGGCGTTCGGCGGGACGGCGGTGTGCGCCGTGACGGACCGCCGCGTCGACGGCTGGCTGCCGGACGTCGGGGTGCTGGTCAGCGCGGTGACCCTGCTGGTGACCCTGCTGATGATGCGGGCCCTGGACGACATCCGGGACCTGCCGTACGACCGGGAGCACAACCCGCAGCGTCCACTGGCCCGGGGCGTGGTGTCGGTACGTGACCTGGGCGTCCTGATCGCCGCCGGCACGGTGCTGGTGCTGGCGCTCAACGCCTGGCGTCCGTCGGTGCTGGCGGTCCTGGCGGCCGTGCTGGCCTACGCGTTCGCGCTGCTCTGGGCCGACCAGAAGCTGCGCTGGCCGGCCGGGGACGCGCTGCTGCTCGGCTTCGTGGTCAACTTCCCGGTGCAGCTCGCCGTCAACGGATTCCTCTACGCCGGGCTGCTGCACGCCACCGGGCTGGGCCCGTCCTGGTCGGGCGTGGCCGGCATGGTGGTCTCCGCGCTGGCCTTCCTGCACCTGGAGTTCGGCCGCAAGACCACCCGTACGCCCCGGCCGGGCGAACGGACGTACTCGCAGCCGCTGGGCGGGTCGACCGTGGGCGGGCTCGCGGTCGGCGCGGCGCTGGCCTCGGTGGCGCTGCTGCTGGCGGTCACCGCCGGCGATCGGGCCCCGTGGTGGCCGGTCTGGCTGGCGGCGCTGCCGTTGGCGCTGCCCGCCCTCGCCGCGGTCCGGTTCTGGCGGGACGATCAGCCCCGCTGGTCGTACCCGTCGGCGGCGATGTTCCTGCTCGGCACGTTCACGGTCTTCCAGGTGATCAGCCTGGCGCAGGAGGTGGTGGCCGGATGAGTGAGCTGCCGGCGTTCCCGTTCCCGGTCGACGCCTCGACCGAACCCCCGCCGCAGTACGCGGCGATGCGCGCCCAGCCCCGACCGGGCCGGGTACGGCTGCCCGGTGGCCGGGAGGCCCTGGTGCTCACGCGGTACCCGGACGTGCGGCTGGTGCTGGCCGACCGACGGTTCAGCCGGTCGGCGTACACCTCCGGGACGCTCTTCGCGCGCAGCTCCGACTCGCTGCCGTTGATCACGGCCGACCCGCCGGTGCACACCCGCCGTCGCGGCACGGTGGCGCCCGCGTTCACCGCGCACCGGGTGGCCCGGATGCGGTCGATGGTCGAGGAGGTGGCCCGGTCGCAGCTCGCCGAGTTCACCGCCGGGCCGACGCCGGCCGACGTGGTGGGCCGGTTCACCGTGCCGTTCACCCTGCGGGTGATGTGCCGGGTGATGGGCGTGCCGGAGGAGGACATGCCCCGCTTCGGGCCGTGGGTGGACGCGATGATGTCGATCGACAAGTTCCCCGCCGACACGGTGCGCAAGTGTCACCAGGAGATGCACGGCTACTTCGCGGACCTGGTGGACACGGTGCAGGCCGGACTGGACCGGGGTGACGCGCCGACCGGGCTGATCGCCCGGATGCTCAGCCAGGAGCGCGACGACCGGCGGCTGAGCCGCGCCGAGGCGGTGGTCCTGTCGGCCGGGATGCTGATGGCCGGCTACGAGACGACCAGCAACGTGCTGGGGGCGGTGCTGTACGAGATCCTGCGCGACCCGGCGCTGACCGCGCGGGCGCTCGCCGGACCGGCCACCCGGGACCCGCTGATCGAGGAGGTCCTGCGGCACGTCTGCGCCAACGGCAGCGGCGGGGTGCCGCACGTGGCCACCGAGGACGTGCTGCTCTCCGACGGGTCGGTGGTGGCGGCCGGCGAGGTGGTGGTGCCGGTGCCCGACGCGGCCAACCGCGACCCGGACGTCTTCGCCGACCCGGACCGGCTCGACCCGGACCGGGCGGAGAACCCGCACGTCGCCTTCGGGTACGGCGCGCACCACTGCCTCGGGGCGGAGCTGGCCCGGCTGGAGCTGCGGGTCGGTGTCGACGTCCTGCTGACCAGCCTGCCCGGGCTGCGGATCGCCGTGCCGGACACGGCGCTGCGCTGGCGCACCGACATGTACGTGCGGGGGCTGTGGGAGCTGCCGCTGCGCTGGGACGGAGCGGCCGGTGGCTGACTGGTTGACCCCCGACGAGCTGCTGACCACCACCCGGGCGGTGCGCCGCCGGTTGGACCTGACCCGTCCGGTGCCACGCGAGCTGATCGAGGAGTGCCTGCGCGTCGCCCAGCAGGCGCCGTGCGGCTCGGGGCGGCACGTCCTGCACTGGGTGGTGGTCACCGAGCCGCGGACGCGGGCCCGGCTCGGTGAGATCTACCGGGCCGCCTTCGCCGACCAGCACGGCAGCGGCGCGGGCGGGGGCAGCGACAACGGCGGCGGCGCGGACGGCGGCCCGACGGACGGCGTGGCCGGGACGGAGGCCGGTCGGGGCGCCGCGCCGGCCGGCGTCCGGGCCGGCTCGGCGGCGCAGCGGTCGCTGGCCAGCGCGGTGTGGCTGGCCGAGCACCTGGGCCAGGTGCCGGTGCTGCTGCTGGCCTGCGTGGTGACCCCGGAGCCACTGCCGCAGGGCAACCAGGCGGGCCTGTGGGGCTCGGTGCTGCCCGGCGTCTGGTCCTTCATGCTCGCCGCCCGCGCCCGGGGTCTGGGCACCGCGTGGACGACCGCCCACCTGCGACGCGAGGCGGAGGTGGCGCGGCTGCTCGGCATCCCGGCCGGGACGCACCAGGTGGCGCTGGTGCCCACCGCCTTCCACCGGGGCGACACCTTCCGCCCGGCGACCAGGCCGCCACTGGCGGACGTGCTGCACGACCAGCGGTGGTGAGCGCCGCCCGACCCGCCGACCGCCGGGCACGCCGGGTCGGGCGGCGTCGACACCCGGCGTCGGCCCCCGGATAGGGTCATCGCTCATGCGGAGCAAGCAGGAGCTGAGCGCGGACATCCGTCGTGACCGGCGGGCGGCGCTGGTCGTCAACGCCCGGTCGCGGCGGGGCCGGCAGCACTACGAGCGGACCCTGGACCGGCTGCGCGCCGCCGGCTTCGACCTGCTCGGCACCTACCCCGTCGACCGGCCCGGCCAGCTCGAACGGAGCCTGAACGAGGCGGTCGGGCTGGGCCCGGACCTGCTGGTGGCCGGCGGCGGCGACGGCACGTTGAGCGCCGCCGCCCGGCTGCTCGCCCACCGTGACCTGGCGCTCGGCCTGCTGCCGCTGGGCACCACCAACAACTTCGCCCGGACCGTCGGCGTCCCGCTCGACCTGGACGGGGCGGTGGACGTGCTCAGCCGGGGCAAGGTCATCGACGTGGACCTCGGCCTGGCCGGTGACACGCCGTTCGCCAACCACGTCGGCGTGGGGCTCTCCGCCGACATCATGCTCCGTACGCCGCCGGGGCTGAAACGGGTCGTCGGCCGGTCGGCGTACCCGCTCACCGCCCTGGCCCTGCTCACCCGGCACCGTCCGCTGCGCGCCACCGTGCGGGCCGACGGGGTGGAGCACGAGTTCGTCACCCACCAGCTCTTCGTGGCCAACGGCGGTTTCCACGCCGGCCGCCCGATCACCGCCGACACCGACGCCGACGACCGGCTGCTGGTCGCGTACCCGGTGGGTGGGCCGACCCGGCGGGGACTGCTGGTGGACACGGCCCGCAACGTGGCCACCGGGCACCGCCGTACGCTCGGTGAGACGTCGTTCCTCGCGGTCGGCGAGCTG
This sequence comes from Micromonospora sp. WMMD882, assembly GCF_027497255.1. Lineage (NCBI taxonomy): Bacteria > Bacillati > Actinomycetota > Actinomycetes > Micromonosporales > Micromonosporaceae > Micromonospora > Micromonospora sp. WMMD882. The sequence goes on along the minus strand of NZ_CP114903.1, from coordinate 1,253,477 downwards.
TGGCTGGAGACCGACCGGCCGGCCCCGGTCGAGGTGGACGGCGAGCTGGCCGGGCACACCCCGCTGCGGCTCGGGTTGGCCGCCAACGCGCTGCGGGTGATGGCCCCCGCCGACAGCCCCGACCGCTGACGGCGGCACCACGGGCACGCCGCTTCTGACCGGTGGCTGACCGGCCGCCGGTCCGGTGGGGCGACGCCCGCCGTCGGCGGCCCGGCGGGACCGGTCAGTCCCCGGCGAACGCCAGCGCGCAGATCTCGTCCGCGCCACCCCAGGCGAGGGTCATGCCCGCGCCGCCGTGCCCGTAGGCGTGCACCAGCCGGCCGCCGGGGCGGGCCTCCGCCTCGATCCGTGGCCCGGCGGGCCGGCCCGGCCGTAGGCCGATCCGTTCGCCGAGCAGCGGCGCGAGGGAGAGCTCCGGCACCAGGGCCAGGCAGCGGCGCAGGATCCCGGCCCGGATCTCCGGATCGGGGTCGAGGTCGTCGCGGCCGGGCTCGTAGCTGCCGCCCAGCACCACGTCCCGGCTGCGTGGGTGCACGTACGCGGTGCCCTCGGGGTGCTCCTCGTCGCGTACCGACTCGGTCAGGCCCGGATTGCCGACCAGCACCACCTGGCCCCGGATCGGCAGCACGGTCGGGTCGCCGCAGAGCGCGCCGGCGGCCAGGCCGGCGGCGTTGACCACGACGGGCGCCTCGGCGAAGAGGTCGTCGAGGCGGTCCACCCGGCGGCTCGTCACCTGACCGCCGCCGTCGACGACGCGCTGGCGCAACCAGGCCAGATAGGTGGTCATCTCGGCGAGCGGGGCGACGAAGCGCAGCTCCCGGGCGTACGGCGCGGGCGCGTCGTGGACCGTCACGTCCCCGGCCGCCGCCGTCCACCAGGGCAGCTCGTCGGCGGTCCGCCGCTGGAACATCCGGGTACGGCGCAGCAGCACCCCCGGCACGCCGTCGCCCGCCTGGCGGCGGAACTCCTCGTAGCTGGCCGCCGCCCAGGCCAGCACCCGGGGATCGGCGTCGGTGTGGGTCGGGTACCAGACCGCCGCCGCGACGGTGGAGACGAGCCGCTCCGGCGGGTCGGCGGTGCACACCGTGACCCGGGCGCCCCGCTGCTGCAACCGCACCGCCGCCGTCAACCCGACGACCCCCGCCCCCACCACGATCACATCCACTCCCACCCCACCCACCCTACTTTGTGGACCGCCTCCCCCACGCGTCGATCTAGGCAGACCGCCGTCCGCGGAGATCCACCAACGACGATTTCCCCTAGATCGACGCGGGTGGCAGGGGTGGGAAGCGGATGGTGAGGGGGGTGGCGGCACGGAGGTGGACGGTGGTGGGGCCGGGCGTTGCGGGCGGGAGGGCCAGGGTGACGGCGCGGTCCTCGGGGGCGGTGAGGACGGCCCGGGTCAGGCGGCCGGCCCGCCAGGTGAGGTCGACCAGCACCGGGCCACGGGCGCGCAGTCCGCGTACCGCCCCGTCGGGCCAGGCGGACGGCAGGGCGGGCAGCAGCCGCAACCGGTCCCGGTGGCTCTGCACCAGCAACTCCGCGACGGCGGCGGTCGCGCCGAGGGTGCCGTCGATCTGGAAGGTCGCCGGTGGTTGCAGGTTGAGCAGGTTCGCGGCGGTGTACCGGGTGAGCAGCTCGCGCAGGGCCGCCTCGGCCGCGTCGCCGTCGCCCAGCCGGGCCCAGAGCGCGATCGTCCAGGCGCGGCTCCAGCCGGTGCCGCCGCTGCCGGCGTCCAGCCGGGTCCGCAGGGAGCGGCGGGCCGCCGCCGCCCAGTCGGGGGTGTCGACCGGGTCGATCTCGCTGCCCGGGTAGAGCCCGTAGAGGTGCGACAGGTGCCGGTGACCCGGGTCCACCTCGGTCACCGGGGTGGACCATTCCAGCAGCCGGCCGTCCGGGCCGACGGTCGGCGCGGGCAGCCGGTCCCGGGCGGCGCGGATCCGCAGGACGACCTCGTCGTCGCCGTGGCCGGCCCGGTCGGCGGCGCGCAGGGTGGCCCGGAACAGCTCCCGCACCAGCCAGATGTCCATCGTGGTCATGACGTCGACGGTGACCTCCCGGCCGACCCGGTCCCGGTAAGTGTTCTCCGGCGAGGTGGACGGGCAGGTCACCAGCGTCCCGGCCGGGCCCGGAACGAGGAAGTCCAGGACGAACGCGGTCGCGCCGCGCAGCAGCGGCCAGGCCCGTTCCACCAGGAAAGCGTCGTCGCCGGCGAAGTCGGCGTGCTCGACCAGGTGCCGGGTCAGCCACACCCCGCCCATCGGCCACATCGCCCAGGACGGGTCGTCCCGGCCCTCCCCCACCGGCCAGGTCGTCCGCCACAGGTCGACGTTGTGGTGGGTGGTCCAGCCGGCGCAGTCGTACAGCTCGCGGGCGGTACGCGCGCCGGCGACGGCCAGCTCCCCGACCAGGTCGAGCAGGGGCCGGTGGCACTCGGGCAGGTTGGTGGTCTCCGCCGCCCAGTGGTTCATCTCGACGTTGACGTTGGTGGTCCAGTTGCTGCTCCAGGCGGGTTGGATGGCGTCGCACCAGACGCCCTGGAGGGTGGCCGGCTGGGCGCCCGGCCGGGACGAGGCGATCAGCAGGTACCGGCCGTAGGCGAGCAGCAGCGCCGCCAGACCCGGGTCCGGGTGCCCGGCGCGGAAGCGGGCGAGCCGCCGGTCCGTGGGCAGCGCCGTGACGGCCGGGTCGGTCGGCAGGTCGAGGTGGACCCGGTCGAACAGCGCCCGGTGGTCGGCCTGGTGCCGGGCGGCCAGCCGGGTCGGGCCGAGGGCCGCCGCCGCGTCCAGGGTCGCGACGACCGCGTCGCGCAGCCGCCGTCGGTCGTCGTGCGGCGCCCGGTCCCATCCCTGGTACGCCGTCTCGGCCGCCACCAGCAGGGTCGCCTCCCGGCCGCCGGTGATCCGCAGGCCGTCGCCGTACGCGGTGACCGTGCCGCCGGCGGCGAGCGCCCGGACGGCGTACCCGAAGCAGGTGCCCTCGCCGGGACGGTAGACGACCGGGTCGACGCGGTCGGGGTGCGGTGGGGGGACGTGCGCCGGGGCGCGGCCCCCGACGGCGACGGTCGTCGGGTCGGGCCGGTCGGTCCAGCCCTCGTGGTGCGGGTGGCGCAGGGTGACGGTGACGTCGAGCGGGTCGGCGGCGCGCAGCCGCACCACCAGGACGTCGTCCGGGGCGGCGCAGAACGCCTCGACGACCAGGCCGGAGCCGAGCCGGGTGGTGGCGACGGCACGGGCCAGGTCGAGCTCCCGGTGGCAGCCGTCGACCGTCGGGCCGGGATGGTCGATCAGCAGGTCGCCGAGGGGCTGGTACGCCTGGCTGTTCGGGCCCTGGAGGCGTCGGCTGGCGAGCCCGGCGGCCAGCGGGTCGCCCTCGTCCAGCAGCAGGTGGCGGAGCTCGGCGAGGGTGGCCGGGCCGTCGGTGACGCCGTGGCCGCGGGGGCCGCCGGACCAGAGGGTGTCGACGTTGAGGGCGAAGCGGTGCCGGGCTGGCCCGCCGTGGGCCATCGCGCCGAGCCGGCCGTTGCCCAGCGGCAGGGCGTCCTGCCAGCCGGTCGCCGGCCGGTCGAAGTGGATCCGGGGCCCGGCCGGGTCAGGCATCGGCGCGTTCCCGGACCACCGCCACCTGCCCGGCGGGGAGGGTCAGCCCGGTTTCCGCCACCGCCCCGGTGATCAGGTCGGTTCCGGTGGCCGGCACCCGTTGCGCGCGGTCGGTGTGGTTGAGCAGGAACAGCCAGCTCGCCCCGGGGCCACGGCGGCGGACCGCCTCCACGCCGTCCGGCGCGCCGGGGCAGGCCGGTCGGGCGCCGGCGGCGAGGGCGGCCCCGGTGAGCAGGCTCCGGTGGGTCGTGTCGTCGGGGCGGGTCGAGACGTACCAGGCGACGCCGTCTCCGTACCGGTGGCGGGTGACCGCCGGGCTGCCGGCGAGCGCCCCGGCGGCGTACGCGCGGACCGGTTCCGCCCCGGCCAGGTGGACCGTCTCGGACCAGAGCCGGCCCGTCCCGCCGCCGGTCAGCGGGATCTCGTCGTCGTCGGCGAGCGGGTGGAACTCCTCGACCCGGACGCCGAGGACGTCGCGGAACGCGCCGGGGTACCCGCCGAGACGGATCCGGGCGTGCTCGTCGGCGACTCCGCTGAGGTAGCCGACCACCAGGTGCCCGCCGCCGTGGACGTAGTCGTGGACCCAGCCGGCGGTGGCGTCGGAGGCGAGGTAGAGGGCCGGCAGGACGAGCAGCGCGTACCGGTCCAACGGGTCGCCGGGCAGCACGGGGTCGCAGGTGTAGCCGGCCCGCCACAGGGCCCGGTGCGTGGCGGCGACCTCGTCGTGGTGGCTCAGCCGGTCGGTCGGCAGGCCGCGCTGCTGCAACGCCCAGCCGCTGGCGGCGTCCCAGCCGATCGCGACCGACGCTTCGACGGCGCCGGCGTCGACCTCGGCGATCCGGTCGAGCATCCCGCCCAGCGCGACGGCCTCCCGGAAGACGCGGCTGTCCGGTCCGGCGTGCGGCACCAGGGCGGAGTGGAACAGCTCCGCTCCGCCCCGCGGTGCCCGCCACTGGAAGAACATCGCGCCCCGGGAGCCCCGGGCCACGTGCGCCAGGCTGTGCCGGGCCATCCGGCCGGGCTCGCGGGTGTGCATCCGGCCGGGGGTGTAGATGAGGTTGGGGGCGCTCTCCATCAGCAGCCAGGCGTCCGCGCGCCCGTCGGCGGTCGGTCCGGCCCGGCGCGGCGCGCCGTGGCGGGCCCAGCCCCGGGCCAGGTCGGCGGCGAGCGCGGTCTGCTCCTCGGCGGCCGGGCCGGCGTCGGACGGGTAGTGGTCCACGGCGACCAGGTCGACCTCGGTGGCCCAGCGGCCGTGGTCGACCGGCACCCAGTCGCCGAGGACGTAGTTGGTGGTGACCGGCACCGCCGGGTTCGCCGCCCGCAGCAGGTCCCGCTGCTCGGCGTACGCCGACAGCAGCTCGTCGGACCAGTAGCGGCGGAAGTCGAGGGTCTGGGTGGGGTTGGGCAGGTACTGGGTGGCCCGGGGGGTGCTGACCTGCGCCCAGTCGGAGTAGTGCTGGCTCCAGAAGCTGGTGGTCCAGGCGTCGTTGAGCGCGTCCAGGTCGCCGTGGCGGTCGCGTAGCCAGCGGCGGAAGCCGGCCTCGGCGTACCGGCAGTGGCAGGTGGCGCCGTACTCGTTGTGCACGTGCCACAGCGCGACGGCGGGGTGCCGGGCGTAGCGCTCGGCGAGCACGCCGGTGATCCGGCGGGCGGCGGCCCGGTAGGCGGGCGCGGCGGCGCAGTAGGTGTCCCGGCTGCCGTGGTGCAGCCGGACCCCGTCGGCGGTCACCGGCAGGGCGCCGGGGTGGGCCAGGCTGAACCAGGGCGGCGGGGACGCGGTGGGGGTGGCCAGCGCGACCTGGACGCCGCCGTCGTGCAGCAGGTCGAGCACCTGGTCGAGCCAGTCGAGGGTGTAGCGGCCGGGGGCTGGCTCGAGCCGGGACCAGGCGAACACGCCCACGGTGACCAGGGTGACGCCGGCCTGCCGCATCAGCTCGACGTCCTGCTGCCAGACCTCCGCCGGCCACTGCTCCGGGTTGTAGTCGCCGCCGTAGCAGAGCCGACCGCCGACCAGCATGCCGCCACCCCTCGCTTTTGTTTGGGACGCAGCTAAATTATGACCACCACCCGAGCCTGTCAACGCGTTTCGTCCCGACTGATCGAGTTTTGACGCGTTGACACTTTGTTGGGTATCCAAAGAAACTAGGAGGGTTGCCGATCCGGGAACCGAGGAGAGACCCATGCCGTACCGCCCGCCGCTGGTTCCGTTCGAGACCTTCGTGGCCGACCCGCCCGACCTGCCGGTCCGGGTGGCCGGCGACGACGGCCCCGCCGTGGTCGGCCGGGCCGAGGTGGTGGGCACCGACGTCGACGGGGTCACCCTCAAGGGCGCCACCTCGGACGGGGACGCCCTGGTCGTCCGGGTGGAGGCCGCCGGCGACGGGGTGATCCGGGTCCGGCTCGCCGAGGACCCGCAGGCCCGCAGCCGTTCCGCCCGGATCCTGCCCCTGGTCACGCCGCAGAGCCGGCCCGCCCGGGTCGAGGTCGACGCCACCCGGGTCCGGGTCGAGGTCGGCGCGCTGGTCGCCGAGATCCGCCTCGACCCGTGGCGGCTGCGCTTCCTCACCCCGGACGGCCGGGTGCTGCTCACCCAGGACGGCGGCACCCAGGACATCAGCGGCCGGTGGCGCACCCTCCCCTTCGGCCGGTCCCGCGCCGAGGGTCGGCCGGTGGCCTGGCACGAGAGCTTCGTCGCCCCGGGCGACGAGCGCTTCGTCGGCTTCGGAGAGAAGTTCACCCCGCTGGACAAGCGCGGGCAGCGGGCCCTGATGTGGAACTTCGACGCCTTCGGCAGCGAGTCGGACCGCTCGCACAAGTGCGTGCCGTTCTACCTGTCCAACCGTGGCTACGGGGTGCTGGTCGACAGCGGCCTGCCGGTCGAGTTCGACGTCTGCCAGTCCACCCACAGCAGCGTGCAGATCCTGGTCCCCGACGACGTGCTCGACTACTACGTCCTGGCCGGCCCGACGCCCGCCGAGGTGCTGGACCGGTTCGACAGCCTGACCGGGCGGCCGTACCTGCCGCCGAAGTGGGCGTTCGGCTCGTGGATCTCGTCCGGGTTCTACCCGGACAGCCAGCAGCAGGTGCTGGACCGGGCCCGCCGGATCCGGGAGCGCGGCATCCCCTGCGACGTGCTGCACCTGGACTGCTACTGGCAGGTCGACGGCAACTGGTCGGACATGCGGTGGGACGCCGAGCAGTTCCCCGACCCGGCCGGGATGCTGGCCACCCTGGCCGGGCAGGGCTTCCGGGTCTGCCTCTGGATCAACCCGTACATCTCCGCGGACAGCCCGCTGTTCGCCGAGGCCGCCGGGAACGGGTTCTTCCTGACCCGCCCCGACGGGGACCCGTACGTCGCCGACGTCTGGCACGGCAGCCACGCGGCCAGCGCGATCGTCGACTTCACCGACCCGGCGGCCACCGACTGGTTCACCAACCTGCTCCGGCCGCTGCTGGAGCAGGGCGTGGCGGTGTTCAAGACCGACTTCGCCGAGGGGGTGCCGGCGGACGCGGTGGCCGCCAACGGGATGACCGGCGTCGAGCTGCACAACGTCTACTCGTTGCTGTTCAACGACGCGGTGTCGGCGGTCACCCGGGAGGTCGCCGGGCACGACACGGTCTGGGCCCGTTCGTCGTTCCTGGGCGGGCAGCGGCACAGCGCCCAGTGGAGCGGCGACGTCAACGCCACCTGGCCGGCGCTGGCCAGCACGATGCGCGGCGGCCTGTCACACGGGCTGTCCGGCGTCCCGTTCTGGAGCCACGACACCGGCGGTTTCCACGGCACCCCCGAGCCGGACCTGTACGTCCGGTGGACCCAGTTCGGGGCGCTCTCGCCACTGGTCCGACTGCACGGCACCACCAGCCGGCTGCCGTGGGACTTCCCGGCCGAGGCCGAGCGGGACGCGGTGGCCGCGCTGCGGTTGCGTTACCGGCTGCTGCCGTACCTCTACTCGGCGGCGGCGGTGGCGGCCCGCACCGGCGCGCCGATGATGCGGGCCCTGCTGGTGGACACCCCGGACGACCCGACCGCCTGGACCCGGGACCTGGAGTACCGACTCGGCACGGACCTGCTGGTCGCCCCGATGTACGACCCGACCGGCCGGCGCACGGTCTACCTGCCCGACGGCGACGACTGGATCGACGCCGGCACCGGCGAGACACACGCCGGCGGCCGGCACGTCCCGGTCGACGTGCCGCTGTCCCGGGCGCCGCTGTTCGTCCGGCGCGGCGCGCTGCTGCCGCTCGGGCCGGCCGCCGACCGGGTCACCGACGGCCCGTTCCCCGAGGTCACCCTGGTGAGCTGGGGTGGGGTGACCGGCCGGACGGTGGTGTGCGACGTGGACGGCGACACCGTCGTGGAGGCGGTCCGGGACGGCGACACCCTCCGGGTGACCAGCGACGGCCCGCTGCGGCTGGCCGGGGTCGCGCTGGCCCCGGTCGCCGACGCCACCCCGCCGACCCGGCTGGTGCTCAACGGCGAGCCGGTGCCGGCGCTGCCCTTCGGCGGGCTGTTCGACTGAGCCGTGCCGGCTCCGGTCCGGCGCCCCGACCAGGTCGGGCGGGGCGCCGGGGCGGGTTGCCAAGCGGACCGGCCCGGCTAGGATTAGTTAGTCTTATAACCCAACAAATAGGCGTCGCTCGACGCGACCGCCACCGTCCACGCCCGCCGGGACGCGGGCCGGGTGACGCCCGACCACCGGCAGCCACGCCACTCCGGGCCGACGGCGTCGGTGCGGCATGATGAAGACGCGATCACCGCCACGACAGCACCCGTCGGGGCACGTCGGCGCAGAAAGCGGAGAACGTTGATCACGATGCAGACCGGGCCGCAGCCGACCGACCTGAGTGACGTCCGGGCGACCAACCGGGCCGTGGTGCTGCGGCACGTGCGGGCCCACGCCCCCTGCTCGCGGGCGGACATCGCCACGCACACCGGGCTGAACAAGGCCACCGTGTCCAGCCTGGTGGCCGAGCTGATCGAGCACCGGCTGCTGCGGGAGACCGGGCTGACCGAGAACCGGGTCGGCCGACCGGCCACCATGCTGGTCCTCGACGGCGAGCCGTACGCGGCCCTGGGCATGCAGATCAGCGCCGACGAGCTGGTCGTCGTCGCGGTGGACCCCGCCGGCGTCCGGTTGCTGACCTGGCGGCGCGCGTTCCCGGCGCTGAGCGCCTCCCCCGCCGACACCACCGCCGCCGTGGTGAAGCTGGCCCGCCGCGCCCTGGCCCGGGTCACCGCGCAGGGCCGCGCCGCCCTGGGGCTCACCGTCGGCGTTCCCGGCCTGGTCGACACCGCCGGCACGGTGCCGCTGGCCGCCGCGCTGGGGTGGCGGGACGTGCCGTTCACCGCCGAGCTGCGGGCCGCGCTGCGCGAGCCGGGCTTCCCGGTCACCGTGGAGAACGAGGCGAACCTGGCCGTCCTGGCCGAGCAGCGGCACGGTGGCCGTTCCGGCGCGGCGAACATCGTCCATCTGACCGGCGGGGCCGGCATCGGCGCGGGCGTGCTGGTCGACGGCCGGTTGCTGCGCGGCGGGCGGGGGTTCGCCGGCGAGCTCGGGCACCTGACCCTGGACCCGGCCGGCCCGACCTGCCGGTGTGGCCGGCGCGGCTGCCTGGAGGCCCTGGTCGGACTGCCGGCGGTGGTGCGCCGGCTGCTGCCCGACGCCGAGGCCGACGGCGCGGTCACCGACTTCGCCCCGGAGATCGACCGGATCCGGGCGCTGGCCCGCGCCGACGACCGCCCCACCCTGACCGGCCTGACCGAGCTCGGCCGGCACCTCGGGCACGGGGTCGCCGTCCTGGCCGACCTGCTCAACCCCGAGGCCGTCCTGGTCGGTGGTCACTTCGCGGCGCTCGCGCCCTGGCTGCTGCCCGCCGCGCGGGCCGAGCTGACCCAACGCACCCTCGCCCCGGACGCCGGCGGCTGCCGCCTGGACGCCTCCGCGCTGGGCGCCGAGGCGGCGGCTCTCGGTGGCGCGACCGCGTCCCTGGCCGGCATCGAGGCCGGGCGGCTGCCCGCCACCACCGCCGCCGCCGGCTGACCCTGCCGAATCGACGCCCGCCACCCCTTGACCGGGACATGGCGCTGGTGCAAGCCTCAGACAGCCGCCTCGTAACACGTGGGCAACAGAGGCGGGTCACTTGGACGTGCCGTCGAAGCGCTTCGCGCTGACCGGGCCGACGGACACCTCTCACCCCCGATGCCGCGTGCCCGGGGACCGGCCGCTCGTCGAAGCGCTTCGACAGCCCGGTCCGACCCGGCTAGCCAGGAAAGGTAACGGAACGACGATGAACGACAGCACCGCGCACGCCACCGGCCACCCGCACGGCGCCCGCGTCGAGGACCTGCTGCGCCGGCTGACCCTCGCCGAGAAGATCGGTCTGCTGCACCAGCACCAGGCCGCGGTCCCCCGGCTCGGGCTGCGGTCGTTCCGGACCGGCACCGAGGCGCTGCACGGGGTGGCGTGGCTCGGCCCGGCGACGGTCTTCCCCCAGGCCGTCGGGCTCGGCAGCACCTGGCACCCGGAGCTGCTGCGCGCGGTGGGCACGGCCGTCGGCGACGAGGTCCGCGCGATGCACCACGCCGACCCGCAGCGGGTCGGCCTCAACGTCTGGGCCCCGGTGGTCAACCCGCTGCGCGACCCGCGCTGGGGACGCAACGAGGAAGGCTTCGCCGAGGACCCGTGGCTGACCGGCGAGCTGGCCACCGCGTACGCCCGGGGGCTGCGCGGCGACCACCCGTGGCGGCTGCGCACCGCGCCGACGCTCAAGCACTTCCTCGGCTACAACAACGAGACCCGCCGGGACACCACCTCCAGCAACCTGCCGCCCCGGGTGCTGCACGAGTACGAGCTGCCCGCCTTCCGCGCCCCGCTCGCCGCCGACGCGGCGGTCGCCGTGATGGCCTCGTACAACCTGGTCAACGGGGTGCCGGCGCACCTGAGCCCACTGATCGACGAAGAGCTGCGCCGGTACGCCCCGGGCGAGGTGATGGTGGTCGGCGACGCCGGCGCGGTGACCAACATCGCCGGCAGCCAGGCGTACCTGCCCGACCACGTGCAGGGCTTCGCCGCCGCGCTGCGCGCCGGCGTCGACAACTTCACCGAGGACGACGCGGACAGCGCGCCGACCGTGCAACGGCTCACCGAGGCGCTGCGCCGGGGGCTGGTCACCGAGTCCGACGTGGACACCGCGGTCCGGCGGATCCTCACCGTCCGGGCCCGGCTGGGCGAGCTGGACCCGCCCGACGAGGACCCGTACGCCGGCACGCGGCCCGAGGTCGTCAACTGCCCGGCGCACCGGGACCTGGCCCGCCGGGCCGCCAGACAGTCGATCGTGCTGCTGCGCAACGAGGGCCTGCTTCCCCTGCCCGCCGACCCGGGGCTGCGGCTGAGCGTGCTCGGCCCGCTGGCCGACACGCTGCTCACCGACTGGTACAGCGGCGCCCTGCCGTACGCGGTGACCCCGTACGACGGGTTGGCCCGGCACTACTCCGCGGTCGACACCCACGAGGGGGTGGACCGGATCGCGTTGCGGGTCGGCGACCGGTACGTCCGCTGCGCCGCCGACCCCGACGGCGCCGCGCTCACCCTCACCGACGCCGTCGACGACGACTGCCACCTGGATCTGTTCGACTGGGGCGCGGACCTGCTGGCGCTGCGGTCGGCCGCCAACGGCCGGCACGTACGCGCCGACGAGCAGGGCACCCTGGTCAACGACCGCCCCGGACCGGGCGAGTGGGTGGTACGGGAGACCTTCCGGACCCGCCCCGGCCCGGCCGGCACCGTGCTGCTGCGCCACGTCGCCAGCGACCGCTACGTCACGGTCGGCACCGACGGGGCGCTGCGCGCCGACGCCGTGGACGCCGCCACGGCCACCGCGTTCCGGGTCGAGCTGCTCGTCGACGGGGCGGTCGAGGCCGCCGCCCGGGCCGCCGCCGCCGACGTGGTGGTGGTCGTGCTCGGCAACCACCCGATGGTCAACGGACGGGAGACCGAGGACCGGGTCGACCTGGCCCTGCCGGCCGGGCAGCAGCGGCTGCTGGCCGCGGCGTACGCCGCCAACCCGCGTACCGTGCTGGTGCTGACCAGCAGCTACCCGTACGCGATCGGCTGGGCCGACGAGCACCTGCCGGCGGTGCTCTGGTCGGCGCACGGCGGCCAGGAGTACGGCGCGGCGCTCGCCGACGTGCTGCGCGGCGACGCCGAGCCGGGCGGACGGCTGCCGCAGACCTGGTACCGGGACGCCGCCGACCTGCCCGACCTGCTCGACTACGACGTGATCGACAACGACACCACCTACCTCTACCACCGGGGCGACCCGCTCTACCCGTTCGGACACGGGCTCGGCTACACCCGCTTCGACTACGCTGACCTCCGGTTGAGCGCGGCCTCGGTGACCGCCGACGAGGAGGTCGTGGTGAGCGTGACGGTGACCAACGGCGGCGACCGGCCGGGCGAGGAGGTCGTCCAGCTCTACACCCGGCAGCGGCGGTCCCGGGTCAAGCAGCCGCTGCGGCAGTTGCGGACCTTCGCCCGCGTCGCGCTGGCCCCGGGCGAGCGCCGGGTGGTCGAGCTGCGGCTGCGGGTCGCCGACCTGGCGTACTGGGACTCCACCCACGACCGGTACGTGGTGGAGCAGGCCCGGCACAGCGTGCTGGTGGGGCGCTCGGCCACCGACATCCGGCTGGTCGGTCTGCTCTCGGTGGCGGACGGGCCCGCCGAGCGGCAGCCGGACCGGGAGCCGCTCGATGCCGGCGTCACCCGGTGACCGGGCCGCCGACTCCCGTCCGGTGAAGTCGGCGGACCTGGTCACCATCGCCGACGTGGCCCGGCACGCCGGGGTCGCGGTCAGCACCGTGTCGTACGTGCTCAGCGGCAAGCGGACGATCTCCGCGGCCACCCGCGACCGGGTGCTGGCCAGCATCCGGCTGCTGGACTACCACCCGAACGCCGGGGCGCGGGCGCTGGCCAGCCGTCGGGCCAACGTGATCGCGCTGGTGCTGCCGCTGCGCACCGGGGCGCAGGTGCCGGTGCTCATGCAGTTCGCCACCGCCGTGGTCACCACGGCCCGGCGGTTCGACCACGACGTGCTGCTGCTCACCGCCGACGAGGGCCCGGCCGGGCTGCGCCGGATCGCGGCCAGCGCGATGGTCGACGGGATCGTGTTGATGGACGTCGAGATGCACGACATCCGGGTGCCGTTGCTGCGCGACCTGGCCCGGCCCAGCGTGTTGATCGGCTTTCCCGCCGACCCGGCCGGGCTGACCTGCGTGGACCTGGACTTCCACCGGGCCGGGCGGGTCTGCGTCGAGCATCTCGCCGGGCTCGGGCACCGGCGGGTCGCCCTGCTCGGCGCGCCGGTCGCCGTCTACGACCGGGGCACCGGGTTCGCGCACCGGACCAGGGCCGGGTTCGTCGACGCCGCGGCCCGGCTCGGGGTGGCCGCCGAGACGTCGCCCTGCCCGGAGGAGGCCGCCGCCGTCCGGGACGTCCTGGCCGACCTGCTGGCCCGGCAGCCGGACCTGACCGGGCTGGTGGTGCAGAACGAGGCCGCGGTGGGCCCCGTGCTGGCCGCGCTGCCGACGCTCGGCCGCCGGGTGCCGCAGGACGTCTCGGTGGTGGCGATCTGCCCGGACCAGTTCGCCGAGCGGGCCGCGCTGACCTCGGTGCCGGTGCCGGCCGAGGAGACCGGCCGGCAGGCGGTGTCGCTGCTGATGCGCAAGCTCGCCGGGGAGCCGGTGCCGGAGGCCACCCTGCTCGAGCCGTACCTGACCGTACGGAGCAGCACCGCGCCCGTCGGGCCGGGCCACGGGTGAGTGTCGGACCGGGGGCACGACCGGGTCGACGCTTACCCGCCACCCGGGAGAAGTGGCGCAAAATTTCATCTCGACATTGACCGTCGAAGACTATCGACATAGACGGTCGTGAGGATATAGCGTGCCGATCAACCTGGTCGTAGACCTGGCGGTCCCCTCTTGTCACCCCTGAAGGAGCGCCGTGTCCCCCTCCCGATCCATCCGTCTGCGCCGCCGAGGCCTGCTCGGCATCCCGGCCCTCGTGGCCGCCGCCTTCACCGTCGTCGCCAAGCCCGCCCCGGCCCGCGCCGCCACCCGCGTGGAGTGCCTGGCCGATCTGATCGAGGAGTCCTGATGGCCACCGTCCCCTGGCTCGCGGACGTGCTGCGCTCGGCCGGCGTACAGGTCAAGGAGGAAGGCGACTGGCTGAACCGGATGCGGCCCGGCGACTTCAACCCGATCGGGGTGCTCTGGCACCACACCGCCGCCACCTCCAGCGCCAGCAACCCCCACCCCGCGTTGAACATCTGCATCAACGGCCGCCCCGACCTGGCCGGCCCGCTCTGTCAGGCCCTGGTCGACTACCACGGCGTCTTCCACCTCATCTCCGCCGGCCGCTGCAACCACGCCGGCGTCAGCGGCGGCAGCGGACCGATCCCCGCCGGGGACGGCAACACCCTGATGATCGGGTGGGAGATCGACTACAACGGGGTGAGCCAGGAAATGACGGCGGCGCAGTACAACGCGTCGATCGCCGCCACCGCCGCCGTGCTCACCCGCCTCGGCCGGGACGCCAGCCACGCGCGGGGCCACCGGGAGACCAGCACCACCGGCAAGATCGACCCCTCCTTCATCGACCTGAACGTGATGCGCGCCGACGTCGCGGCCCGGATGTCGGGCGGCGCCTGGAGCACCGTGGTGGACAACTCCACCGCCGGTCGGCTCACCGCCAGCAGCAACTGGGGCATCTCGACGTACTCCGGTCAGCGGTACGGCGCCGACTACCGGTACGCCGACCCCGCCCAGGTCAGCGACGTGGCCTGGTACCGGGTCAACGTCCCGGCGACCGCGAGCTACCGGGTGGACGCCTGGTGGCCGGCCAACTCCGGCTACAACAGCTCCGCCCCGTACATCGTGGCCACCACCACCGGCAACCGGACGGTCTACGTCGACCAACGCACCGGCGGCGGCCAGTGGCGCGCCCTCGGCACGTTCACCCTGCCGGCCGGCGACGCCAACCGGGTCGGGGTCAGCCGCTGGACCACCGGCGCGGGGCTGGTCGTCGCGGACGCGATCCGGCTCACCCGGATCTGACCCGGGCACGGCTACCGGATCGGCAGCACCCGCACCCCCTCGGGCGGTCCGGTCGGCAGCAGCGGAAACGTCGGTAGGGGCGGCCGGGAGGCCAGCGGCGGCCACGCCGGAGGAACGGGCACGGCCGGCGTCACCGGATACCGGCCGAACTGCCCGGGTGGCTCGGTCCACCCCGGTGTGGCCGCCGGTGGCAGCCGGTACGGCGGCGACGCCGGCTCGTCGTTGAGCCAGTAGAGGAAGGCCATCGTGACCAGCCCGATCAGCACGGTCAGCGAGGCCCAGGCGATGTTCCGGTGGGTCTGGCCGGTCGCCTCGTCCACCTCGGCCGGGATGGTCAACGTCCGCGGCGCGGCTGCCACCGGTGGCGGGTCGGTCACCAGGCCCGCCGGGTCGACGTCGTGGACGACCAACCGGGTCCGCAGCCGGGACGCCTCGGCCGGGTCGTCGACGGCTCCGGCCGCCCAGACGGCGAGGTCGTCGTGGTCGACGGGCGCGCCGGTGAGGCGGCTGGGGCCGAACCATCCGGTCGTCCAGTGGCCGTGCCCCTGCCGGACCAGGGCGGCGCCGAGTGTCGCGGTGACCGTCTCCACCAGCCGGGCGTGACCGGCGTACGGGTCCGGGTCGAGCCGGGCGGCGAGCAGGTCCACCCGCCCCG
Organism: Micromonospora sp. WMMD882; assembly: GCF_027497255.1. Lineage (NCBI taxonomy): Bacteria > Bacillati > Actinomycetota > Actinomycetes > Micromonosporales > Micromonosporaceae > Micromonospora > Micromonospora sp. WMMD882. The sequence goes on along the minus strand of NZ_CP114903.1, from coordinate 1,238,113 downwards.
CCTCGAGCCGGGTCAGCACGTCCTCGACGGTCAGCGGGCCGCCCTCCGGCCGGAGCGCCCGGGCCAGCTCGGCCACCTCCCGGTCGGCGCGGTACGCGGCGGCCGTGGCCAGCCACTGCGGCCAGGGCTGCCGGCGGCCCGGCCGCGACACGACCCGCCGCGTCGTGCCCCCGCGCCACGACGTGGCCAGGTCCGGCGCGGGCGGCGGCGGAGCCCCGGACGTCAAGGTGGCCAGCAGGTCGAGCCGCCGCCGCACGCCGGGGTGGAACCCGTCGGCCGGCAGGCTCTCGGCCGCGATCCGCAACGCCGAGAGCTCCGGCCGGTACGCCGGATCGTCGAGCAGAGCCGCGAAGGCCCGGTACGGGTCGTCGGGCACCCGGCCGGTGCCTCGGCGCACCGGTTCGACGATCTCCTGCTGGAACCGGGCCCAGGTCGCCCCGATCGCCGGCACGGACCGCAGCCCGTCGGCCAGCGCCGCCGCGCCGGCCACCCGGGCGGCGATCCGGTCGGCCTCCAGCTCCTGGCGCTGCCGCACCGGCCGCACAAGGCGGTACGCGAGGGCGGCGCTGACGGCGAAGGTCAGCAGGAGCAGCCCCGCGTACAGCTGGATCAGACGGTTGGCGACCATCGCCCCGCGGATCCGTTCACGGGCCATGACCAGCGCGGCATGGCTGCGATGGGCCGGCTCGGTGAACCACGCGTGGCGTCCCGCGTAGTGGCCGAGTTCGTGGGCGAGCACCGCCCGTAGCTCGTCCGGGGCCAACCCGACCAGCAGCGGCACGCCGAGGTAGAGCCGTCGCCGGGCCGGGGTGACCGCGAACAGCCAGAAGTCGTCGGTGACCGACGCGTTGGCCTCGTCGACGAGCCGGATCTCCGTCGGCGGCGCGGTGCCTACCTGCCTGGCCAGCTCCTCGACCAGCCGCCACAACTCAGGGGCCTGGTTCCTCGGCAGCAGCCGGGAGTCCGGGCGGGCGCCGGCCGGGCGGCTGGCCCGGGCCAGCTCCCGCACGGCCAGCGCCACCGGGACAGCGGTCGCCGCCACCACCAGCAGGGGCGTCGTGTTGAACTGCGGGCCGCCATGCCGGTCGCCCGTCGCCCAGACCGCCGCCACCGCGAAGCCGGCCCAGAGCAGGACCACCGCCGCGGTGAGCAGGTAGACGCCGGCCAGCAACGCCAACGCGAGCAGCGCGCGCAGCCCGGCGATCACCGGTCGCCCTCCTCGCGGAACAGGGCGGCGCGCAGCCGGCGCAACGACCCCTGGTCCGCGTCGAAGCCACGGGCCAGCCACTGCTCGGCCCGCCGTAGCGCCACCGTCAACGGGTCGTCGTCGAATCCGCTTCCCGGGCCGGTCCGGGCCAGCACGGCCGCGACCAGCGGATCGCCGGCGTCCCGTGTCGTCGGGGTGAGCCCGAGCAGGACGGTCAGCTTCTCCCGGGCCTTGGCCAGGTTCGCGCCGACCGCACCCACGCTGATCCCCACCTCCTCGGCCACCTGCCGGTAGCTCAGCCCTTCCAGGCACACCATGACGAGCACCTGGCGCTGCCGGGGCGGCAGCAACGCGACGGTCCGCAGCACGCCGACCGCGGCGGCCTCCTCCTCCGGCGTGGATCCGGCCGGGGCCGGCACCTCCAGTTCGGAGCGCTGCCACCGCAGGCGCCAGCGTCCCGCGTCCCGGGCGAACCGTCGTCTCACCGTCGTCTCCACCCAGGCGCGCGGCTCACGCAGCTCCGGCCAGCGCAGATACGCCGCCAGGTAGGCCTCCTGCACCGCGTCCTCGGCGTCGGCCCGGCGACCGCAGTACAGCACCGCCCGGGCCAGCGTCGTCGACCGGGTACGGACCACGAAGTCGTCGAAGTCGGCATAGTCAGGCACCGTCGTCCTCCCACGCGCCGGCGTGCTCCACAGCGGAGCGTCCCCGTCCAGCATGTCCGAGGCGACCCGATCCGGTTGTCGGATCCTCGACACCCACCCGACGACGGCCGGACCACCAGTCCGCCGCCTCCATCGTCAACCGTGTCACGACCACGAGCAGACCCACCACGCCGGTGGCCAACTCCACCAGCACCGTCGCCGCGCCCATCGACTCCCTCGCTCTCCCTGTGTCACCGGCTCCGCCGTACGACAGGTAGAGCCCGCAGGGGGCGATTTTCTTCACCGCCGACGCCGATTTCTTTTCCGGCCGACGACCGGCCGGGTCAGCCGGCGCGCAACTCCCGGACGGCGTCCCCGGCGAACAGGCACGCAGCCTCCTGACCGGGCGTCACCTGCGCCGTCGGCGGGTCGGTCTCGGCGCAGGCCGGGCGGGCGCTCGGGCAGCGGGTCCGGAAGCGGCACCCGCTCGGCGGCGCGACCGGGCTGGGCACCTCGCCGCGCAGGATGATCCGCCGCCGCCGCCGTTCCGCCCGGGGATCGGCCACCGGCACCGCCGACAGCAGCGCCGCCGTGTACGGGTGGGCCGGCGCCTGGTAGATCCGCGCGGGCGGGCCGGTCTCCACGATCCGACCCAGGTACATCACGGCGACCCGGTCGCTGAGATGCTCCACGGCCGCGAGGTCGTGCGAGATGAACAGGTAGGTCAACCCGAGCTCCCGCTGGAGGCGGCGCAGCAGGTTCATGATCTGCGCCTGCACGCTCAGGTCGAGGGAGGCGATCGGCTCGTCCAACACGATCAGGTCGGGCTCCCCGGCCAGGGCCCGCGCGATGCCGACCCGCTGCCGCTGCCCGCCGGACAGCTCGTGCGGGTGCCGGTCGGCCAGGTCCGGGTTCAGCCCGACCAGGTCCAGCAGCTCCGCGACCCGGGTCCGCCGCTGCCCGCCACGGGCCGCGAGCCGGTGCACCACCAGGGGTTCGGCGACGCTGGCCCCGACGGTCAACCGCGGGTCGAGGGAGGCCTGCGGGTCCTGGAACACCATCGCCACCTGGTGCCGCAGCCCGCGCAGCGCCCGCCGGGAGCTCTTGGTGACGTCCTGGCCGACCACCCGGACCTGCCCGGAGGTGGGTCTGACCAACCGCAGCAACGCCAGGCCGACGGTGGTCTTGCCGCTGCCGGACTCGCCGACCAGCCCCAGCGTCTCGCCCCGGCGGACGCGCAGCGACACCCCGTCCACGGCCCGGACCGGACCGGCCGGCGACGGGAAGTGCACCTTCAGGTCGTCGAGCTCGGCGACGACGTCCTCCGTCACGGCCCCTCCCGATCCGACGTGCCGACAACGCCGTCCGACGCGCCGGCCGTACCCGACGCGTCGTCCGCCGTACCTGATGATCCGTCCGACGTGCCCGGTGGGCGGCCGGACGTACCCGGGTAGAAGGCGCGGACCAGGTGGTCGGCGGAGACCGGGGTGAGTGGGGGCAGCTCCCGCTCGCAGCGGGCGTCGCCCCGGACCGGGCAACGCGACCAGAACGCGCAACCCGGCGGCAGGTCGAACGGGCTCGGTGGAGCGCCCGGGATCGCCACCAGGTCACCCCGCCCGGCGGTCGGGTCGGGTCGGGCGGCCAGCAACGCCGTCGTGTACGGGTGCGCCGGCTCGACGAACACCCCGTCGACCGGGCCGTGCTCGACGATCCGCCCGCCGTACATCACCGCCACGGTGTCCGCGATGCCGGCGACCACCCCGAGGTCGTGGGTGATCCAGACGACTGCGGTGCCGAGCCGCTCCCGCAGACCGGCCACCAGATCGAGGATCTGCGCCTGGGTGGTCACGTCGAGCGCGGTGGTCGGCTCGTCGGCGATCAGCAGGTCCGGCTCGCAGGCCAGCGCCATGGCGATCACCACCCGCTGCCGCATGCCGCCGGAGAACTCGTGCGGGTACGCGGCGACCCGCTGCCCCGGCGAGGGGATGCCGACCGTGTCGAGCAGCTCGACGGCCCGGGCGTGCGCCGCCCGGCGGGTCATCCCGAGGTGCTCCTCGCACGCCTCGGCGACCTGCCGGCCCACGGTCAGCACCGGGTTCAGGGAGGTCATCGGGTCCTGGAAGACGAACCCGACGTGCCGCCCGCGCAGCCGCCGACGCCGGTCCGCGGAGAGCGTGGTGAAGTCCTCGCCGAGCAGCCGGACCCGGCCGGTGACCCGGGCCGGGCGTGGGGCCAGCCCGGTGGCGGCGAGCACGCTCATGCTCTTGCCGCTGCCCGACTCGCCGACCAGCGCTAGAGTCTGGCCCGGCCGCACCGACCAGTCGACGCCGGCGACCGGGCGGGCCACGCCCCGCCGGGTGCCGATGGTCACGGCGAGATCCTCGACGGACAGCACAGGCGTCTCGCTCACGCCGGGTTCCTCCTCGCCTCGCTGACGGTGAGCTGACGAGGGTCGAGGACGTCCCGCAGCGCGTCCCCGACCAGGTTGAACGCGAGCACGGTGAGGAAGATCGCCGCGCCGGGGAAGAACCCGAGCCACCACGCCTCGGTGACGAACCCGCGCCCGTCGTAGAGCATCCGCCCCCAGGCCGGGTCGGGCGGCTGGATGCCGAGCCCGAGGAAGGACAGCGCCGCCTCGGAGAGGATGGCGAACGCCAGCGACAGGGACGTCTGCACGATCAACGGCGCGGCGACGTTGGGCAGCACGTGTCGACGCAGGATGCGCAGGTCCGACGTGCCGATCGAGACGGCCGCCCGGACGAAGACCTGCTCCCGTACGGACAGCACGCTGGCCCGGGTGACCCGCGCGAAGATCGGCGTGTAGACCACCCCCACCGCGATCATGGCGGTGCGCAGGCCGGGCCCGAGGACGGCCACGATGGCCACCGCGAGCAACAGCACGGGGAACGCGAACAGCACGTCCATGGCCCGCATCAGGATGTTGTCCAGCCAGCCCCGGTACCAGCCGGCGAGCAGCCCCAGGGTGACCCCGACGGCCAGCGCGATGCCCACGCTGACCAAGCCCACCTGCAGCGACACCCGGGCGGCCACCAACACCCGGCTGAGCACGTCCCGGCCCAGCTCGTCGGTGCCGAACGGGTGTGACCAGCTCGGGGCCTGGAGCATCCGGTCCGGGTCCACGTCGTTGACGCCGTCCGGGGCGAGCCACGGCCCGGCGGCGCCCACCACGGCCAGCACCAGCAGCACCAGGGCGCCGACCACCGCCGGCGGGTCGTGCCGCAGCGCGGACAGCGCCCGGCGGAATCCGCCGCCCGCCGTGCTCATCGGGCCGTGATCCGCGGGTCGAGCCGGGCGTACAGGATGTCGACCAGCAGGTTGACCAGCAGGAACAGCGCCGCCACCAGCAGGATCGCGCCCTGCAGCACCGGATAGTCACGGGCCTGGACGGCGTCGTAGGTGAGCCGGCCGATCCCGGGCCAGGCGAACAGCACCTCGATCACGATCACCCCACCGAGCAGGCTCGCCAGTTGCACCGCCACCACCGTGACCACCGGGATGAGCGCATTGCGCAGCACGTGCCGTAGCACCACCACCCGGGGACGCAGCCCCTTCGCCTCGGCGGTGCGCACGTAGTCCTCGGCGAGCGCCTCCAGCACCGAGGAGCGGATGAACCGGGTGAGGATCGAGGCGGTGACCAGACCCACCGTGACGGCCGGGAGCAGCACGTGCGACGCCCACCGCGCCGGGTCCTCGGTCAGCGCCACGTACCCCGACGGCGGCAGCCAGCCGAGCACCCCGGCGAAGAGGAGGATCCCCATGATCCCCATCCAGAAGTCCGGCACCGAGACCCCGAACTGGCTGAACACCCGGACGGCGTGGTCGACGGCGGTGCCGCTGCGCACCCCGGCCAGCACCCCGAGCGGCACGGCCAGCAGCACCGCGAAGACGATCGCCGTGCCGGCCAGCGACAGGGTCGCCGGCAGCCGGTCCAGGACGATCGTGGTGACCGGCTGTCCACTGCGGAAGCTCACCCCGAGATCACCGGTGAGCGCCCGCCCGACGTAGTTGAGGTACTGGGTCGCCAACGGCTGGTCCAGCCCGGCGCGGGACCGCAGCGCCTCGTACGTCTGCGGGTCGAAGCGGGTGCCGAGCGCCACCCGGACCGGGTCGCCGGGGACGAGTTGCAGCAGCAGGAACACCACCAGGGTCACCCCGAGCAGCACGATCACCGACTGGAGCAGCCGTCGGACGACGAAACGGAACATCCCTGTTCCCGGTCAGCGGGCGAGGGCGACGTCGCGGAACCGGATCGCCCGGTCGGCGCGGACCCGGTAGCCGGAGACCTCCTTCGTCCAGCCCTGCGCCACGTCCGGGTTGTACAGGTAGAGGTAGCTGGCCTCGTCCACGATCTGCTTGGCCGCCTGATCGTAGAGGCGTTTGCGGGCGCCCTGGTCGGTCTGGGTCCGGGCCTGGTCCAGGAGCTGGTCGACGGCCGGGTTGCGGTACTTGTGGAAGTTGAAGGTCCCGTCGCTGTGGTGCTGGGCGTAGTAGAACTCGTCCGGGTCGATGTTGCCGAGCCAGCCGAGCATGAACGCGTCGAAGTTGCCCTTGCCCTGCTCGTCGAGCCACTGGGCGAAGTCGAGGGTACGGATCTTCACGGTGACGCCGACGTCCTTGAGCTGGGCGGCGATCACCTGCGCGGCGGAGACGGTCTCCGGGTACTCGCTGGTGACCATCAGGTCCATGGTCAGCCCGCTCACGCCGGCCTCGCCGAGCAGCCGCCGGGCCTGCTCCGGGTCGTGCGAGTACGGCGCGTAGTCGTAGTGGAAGGCGCTGGCCTTCGGGATGGCGGTCTGGTTGACAGTGGCCAGCCCGAACTTCGCCCCCTTGGTGATCGCCTCCCGGTCCAGCGCGAAGCCGATCGCCCGCCGCACCGCCACGTTGTCGTACGGCTTGCGGGCCTGGTTGAGCGCGACGTACCAGTAGTCGCTGGACGGGGTCGTCTCGACGGTCAGCTCGTCGCCGTCGGCGAGCGCGGGCACCTGCTGGGGCGGCAGGTTGTCCGTCCAGTGCGCCTGGCCGCCGCGCAGGTTCTGCAGGGCCACCGTCGGGTCCTTGACGAACGTGAAGGTGACGCCGTCGAGCTTCGGCTCGCCGCCCCACCAGTTCTTGTTACGGGTCAGCTCGATCCGGTCGCCGGAGGCGTAGTTGGCCACCTGGAAGGGGCCGCTGCCGACCGGTCTGGTGGTGATCGCGCCGGATTCGACGTTGCTCTTCTCCACGATCGCCACGCCCTTGAAGCCGCCGAGGTTGGCCAGCAGGTTGGGGGTGGGCGCGGTCAGCGTGACGACCACGGTGGTCGGGTCGGGCGCGGTCACCGACTTGACGGTGGCGAACCGGTACGACGCGTTGAGCTTCCCGTCGATGATCCGCTGGTACGAGTAGACCACGTCCTCCGAGGTCAGCGGCGAGTCGTCGGAGAAGCGCACGTCGTCGCGGAGGGTGAAGGTCCAGGTGAGCTGGTCGGCGCTGGTGGTCCACTTCGTGGCCAGGGACGGCTGCATCTGCAGGTTCTCGTCCGGCTCGACCAGGGTGTCGTAGACGTTCTCCAACACCTGGAAGCTGTGGTAGGCCGACGTGCGGTGCGGGTCGAGCTGGTCCGGCTCGCCGCCGATGGCGGCCTGGAGGACTCCGCCGGCGGCGTCCCCGCCGGAGCCGGCCCCGTCCACGTCGACGCTCTCCCCGGCGGTGCAACCGGCCGCCGTGAGGGCGAGCGCGAGCGCGGCGGCGACCACGGTCGATCTGGTCCTGGACACGGTCCTCCCCAGACTGCTCGACAGCGAATTATTTTTGCGAGTCTGGTCGGTGAAAAGGACGATGTCAACAAATCCCTTCAAATTGCGAAGCGCCGGAGCCCGGTGGAGAATACCCGCCCCACGCGCCCGCCCTCGGCGGATCGAGGCTGCTGGCGGCCGGTCCCCCGGACCGTCCTATGCTTCGAGGAATGGCGAAGTACTTCGACGTGCACCCGGACAACCCGCAACCGCGCAGCATCGGCCAGGTGGTCGGGATCGTCCGCGACGGAGGGCTGATCGCCTACCCGACCGACTCGTGCTTCGCGCTGGGCTGCCAACTCGGCAACAAGGACGGCATCGACCGGATCCGGCAGATCCGGCACCTCGGCGACGATCACCACTTCACCCTGGTCTGCCGGGACTTCGCGCAGCTCGGTCAGCTCGTGCAGATCAACAACGCGCTGTTCCGCTCGATCAAGGCGGCCACCCCGGGCAGCTACACCTTCATCCTGCCGGCCACCAGGGAGGTGCCGCGCCGGCTGCTGCACCCGAAGCGCCGTACGGTGGGCGTCCGGATCCCCCGGCACGCCGTCGCCCAGGCCGTCCTCACCGAGCTCGGCGAGCCACTGGTCTCCAGCACCCTGCTGCTGCCCGGCGAGACCGAGCCGATGACCCAGGGCTGGGAGATCAAGGAGACGCTCGACCACGCCATCGACGCGGTCGTCGACTCCGGTGAGTGCGGCACCGAGCCGACCACCGTGATCGACTTCTCCCAGGGCGAGGCCGAGATCCTCCGGCGCGGCGCCGGGGACCCGTCCCGCTTCGAGTGACCCCCGGGGCCCGCCCGGCGCGTCGACGGCCGGGCGGGCGCCCCTGGTCCGGGTGAGGCCGGTCAGACGGTCGCCTTCCCGTGCGCCGCGGGGGCGCGCTCGGACAGCCGCATCCGCAGGCCGTACTTCGGGGCCAGGGTGACCAGCGGCTTCAACGCGACCTTCTGGTCCGGTTCCAGGGTGAACCGGAACCGCTGCGCCAGGGTCGCCAGGATCAGCTTCGCCTCCATCTCGGCGAAGCCGGCCCCGACGCACATCCGCTCGCCGCCCCCGAACGGCATGAACGCGTACCGGGGCAGTTGCGCCTCCCGCTCGGGGGCGAACCGCTCCGGGTCGAAGCGTTCCGGCTCCGGGTAGTACCGCTCCAGGTGGTGCATCACGTACGGCATGATGAAGATCCCGCTGCCCCGACGGATCCGGTAGCCGCCCAGCTCGACGTCCTCCACCGGGGTCCGCTTGTTCAGCGTCCAGGCCGGCGGGCAGAACCGCAACGCCTCCTTGAACACCATCCCGGTGTACCGCAGTCGGGGCAGGTCCTCGGCCGTCGGGGGCCGGTCCCCCAGCACCTCGTCCAGCTCCGCGCCAAGCTTCCCGGCGACCTCCGGGTTCTGCGACAGCAGGTACCAGGCCCAGGTCAACCCGTTGGCGGTGGTCTCCTGACCGGCCACGAAGATGGTCACCGTCTCGTCGCGCACCTGCTGGTCGGTCATGCCGCTGCCGTCGTCCTCGTCCTGCGCCAGCATCAACATCGACAGCAGGTCACCCCGGTCCTCGTCGCCGGCCGCCCGCCGCTCGGCGATGATCCGCATGACCGCCCGGTCGAGCACCCGGGTGCCCCGCTTGAGGAGCTGGTGCATGGGCAGCAGCAGCCACGGCGACACCAGCATGCCGAACTTGCTGATGTTGATGGCGACGTCCTGCAGGCCGGCCACCGCCCGCTGGACCCGTAGCGCCTCCTCGTCGGGGACGCCGCTGCCGAACATCGACCGGGACACCACGTTCAGGGTCAGCTTCATCATCTCGTGGTGCATGTCGTGCACCTCGCCCGGCCGCCACCGCTCGATCTGACGCAACGAGCTGTCCACCGCGATCTCGCCGTACCCGGTCATCCGGCGGTGCCGGAACGCCGGCTGTACCAGCTTGCGCTGCCGGCGGTGGTGCGTGCCGTCGCTGGTGAGCAGCCCCCGGCCCATCCAGCGGCCCAGCGTCCGCAGGTCGTGCGGGTCCTTGGTGAACTTGTCCCGACGCGTCACCAGGATGTCGTGGATGTGCTCCGGGCTGCTGATCAGGTAGTTGCGGGTCGGCCCGATGGTGAACGAGGCGATGTCGCCGTACGTGGCCGCCTCCGTCATGAACTCGACCATGCCCCGGCCCAGGTCGGGCAGGTTGCCGAGCACCGGAACGCCCTTCGGCCCCGGTGGGTGCCGGTCAGCCATTGTCCGTCTCCTTCACGCCGCCGCCGGCCAGCGCCGGCTCCCGAACAGGACCGACCGGCCGGGGCACGCCCCGACGCAGGACCACCCCGATCCAGATGAACCACAGCGGCGCGGCCACCGCGCCGCCGAGGATCGCCGAGACCAGCACCAGCGGCCCGACCCCCAGGGCCACCCCGAGCGCGGCCGTGCTGGTCAGCACGCCCAACGCCATCCCGACGTACGTCAACGGCCGGCTCAGCAGCCCGTGCCGCCGGGCCAGCACGCTCACCACCAGGAAGAACGGCCCGAGCGCGCCGAACCGCAGCCAGGTGGCCGGGTCCAGGCGCAGCAGCAGGTCGGTGGTGACGATCGCGGTGCGCACCGTCTCGTCGCCGCGCGCGTACTCGGTCGCCCACAGCGGGGTGGCGGTCACCAGCCGGAACGTCTCGACCGCGGTCACCCCGAAGGAGAGGTACGCCAGGCCGGTGGTCCAGCGCACCCAGCCCTCGTGCCTGTCGCGGACCAGGTCGGCGATGGCGGGGATCGCCCCGAACGCGAAGATCGCGCCGAGGGCGTAGGCCCAGTAGTAGAGCACCCGGGGGGTGCCGTTCTCGGCCAGCCCGGTCCACAGCCGGTGCTTGTCGTCGTGGATGAGCTGCGTCGGGTCGAGCACGAAGCAGGCGGTCACCACCAGGTAGGAGACCCCCACCAGGATCGCGCACGTGCCGCCGAGTCTGTTCAGCCGGTTGTCGTCCATGCCGGACATCTCCTCGCGCCCCCGGCTCAGGCCGCCGGGCGGCGGGGTTCGAGGGTCATCCGCAGCCCGTACCGGGGGCTGGTGGTGACCTGCATCTTCGCCTCGACCGGATGGTCGGGCACCAGGCGCAGCCGGTACCGCTGGGCGATGGTCGCCAGGGTGAGCTGCGCCTCCAGTTGGGCCAGCCGGTTGCCGATGCACAGCCGGGGCCCGCCGCCGAACGGGAAGTACGCGAACCGGGGCCGGTCGGCGGAGCGCTCCGGGGTGAACCGGTCCGGGTCGAACCGCTCCGGCTCGGCCCAGAAGTCCGGATGCCGGTGGGTCAGGTACGGGCTGATGTAGATCAGCGAACCGGCCTTGACGTGGTACCCGCCGATGCTGTCGGTCGCCGCGGCCCGCCGCTCCAGCCACGGCACCGGGTAGAGCCGCAGCGTCTCCTCCAGGATCCGGTTGGTGTACTCCAACCGCGGCACGTCCGCCACGGTGGGCAACCGGTCGCCGAGCACCCGGTCCAGCTCCTCGTGCAGCCTCGCCTCGACGTCCGGGTTGCGGGACAGCTCGTACCAGGCCCAGCTCAACTGGTTCGAGGTGGTCTCGTACCCGCCGAGCAGCAGGGTGGCGATCTCGTCGCGCATCTGCTTGTCCGGCATGCCCTCGCCGGTCTCCTCGTCCCGCGCCTCCAGCAGCATCGACAGCAGGTCGTAGGTGTCGCCGCCGTGCTCCCGGCGCTCCCCGATGATGCGGTAGATGATCCCGTCCAGCGAGGTCATCGCGGCGGTGAACTCCCGGTTGCGGCGGGTCGGCACCCTCGGCGGCGGCGCGAACGGCACCATCGTCCGGTAGAGGCAGTAGCCGATCACCGTGTCCAGGTTCCGGGCGATCGTGGTCACCTCCTCGTCGCCGCGCAGACCGGTGCTGAACAGCGACTTCGTCGCCACGTTCATGGACAGGGCGACCATCTCGGCGGCCACGTCGAGCGACTCGCCCCGCTGCGCGTACGGCTGCCAGGCGTCCACCCGCTCCACCACGTCCCGGACGATGTGCTCGCCGAGGGCGAGAATGCGCTGCCGGTGGAACGCCGGCTGCATCAGCCGCCGCTGCTTCTTCCAGAAGTCGCCGTCGCTGGTGAACAGCCCCTCCCCGAACGCCAGCTTGAGGGGCCGGTACTCGTGCGACTGCTTGTCGTAGTTGCGGCTGTTCACCTGGAGCACGTGCCGCAGGTGGTCGGGGTGGGTGACCAGGTGCACGGTGAAGCCGGCGACGGTGAACCGGACGATGTCGCCGTACTCGCCGCTGACCTGCCTGAGGAAGCCGATCAGGTCGCGCCGCAGGTCGAGCAGGTTGCCGAGCAGGAACGTGCCGCGCGGCCCGGGCGCCAGGCGGGGCGTCGCGTTCGTCGTCACCACTGGAGCAGGACCGCCTCTTGCGAGAAGCCCGGCCCCATCCCGACGACCAGCCCGTAGGTGCCGGGCGCCAGGTCGTACGAGGAGAACGTCTCGTCCATCATGTACAGCACGGTCGGGCCGGAGACGTTGCCGACGGTACGCAGCACGTGCTGGCTGAGCTTGAGGTTCTCGTCGGTCAGCCCGAACTCCTCGGCGGTCGCGGTGAGCACCTTCGGGCCGCCGGGGTGGATCAGCCAGTGCCCGATCTGGTCGACGGTGAGCCCGTGGTCGGCCAGCAGCGGGTCCAGCACCGGGCGCAGGCCGGTCTTGGCCAGGCCGGGCACGTCCACGCTGAGCCGGTTGCGGAAGCCGTTGTCGAGCACGTCCACCCCGGCCACGTGCAACGTGTCGGGGAGGAACCCGGAGCGGGTGTCCACCACCCGGGGCAGGCCGGGCCGGGCCAGCGGGTGCTCGTCGCCGACCATCAGGGTCGCGGCCACCCCGTCGCCGAACAGCGCCACCGTGACGATCTGCGACACCAGATCGGTGTAGAAGGAGCTCTCGGTCAGGTCGCGGTCCAGCGCCTCCTGGAGGTAGCCCTGCACGCCGCCCTGCCAGAACGCGGTGCCGCCCAGCTCGCAGGTGAGGAGGATGACCGCGTCGGTCGGGTGGCCCTTGAGGTAGTCGGCCACCCGGCTCAGCCCGGCCACCCCGGCCATGCAGCCGAGCCCGTTGATCGGCACCCGCTTCATGGTGGGCGCGAACTCGATCCGGTTGATCAGGATGGCGTCCACGGTGGGCACCGAGACCACCGTGCTGAGCATCGAGGTGAACTGGTGGATCTCGGTGGAGGCGATGCCGGCCGTGGCGAGCAGCTTGCGGACGGTCTTCTCACAGAGGTCGGCGGCCTCCTCGACACAGCGGGCGGCGACCACGCTGAACGGCGGCGGGTCGAAGAAGGTGTCCAGCGGCATCGCGAAGTAGCGGCCGTCGATCTGGGTGTTCTGGAACAGGCTGTCGATGATGTCCAGGTCGATGTCCAGGCCGATCGCCTGGCAGTACTTCCGCAACGTCGTGGCGAGGGTCTGCTGGTCGTAGTAGTACGTCGGCAGACTGGTCTCGGTGGCCACTATGTACGGCATGCGGTCCTCCTCAGGAAACGCGGGGGTCGGCGGGGTCGTCGAGTCGGGTCAGGTCGTCGGTGAGTCGCGCGGCCAGCGCCGCCAGCAGGGCGGCCCGCTCACGCTGGACGAAGAAGTGGTCGCCGGGGAGCACGGTCAGGTCGAAGGCGGCGACGGTCTGCTCCCGCCAAGCGGCGAGCTGGTCGGTGGTGATCTTGTCGTCCCGGTCGCCGCCGAACACGGTCAGCGGGACGTCCAGCGGCGGCTCGGTCTGGTGGATCCGGGTCTCCACCATGGCGAAGTCGGCCCGCAGCAGCGGCAGGTACACCGCCAGGGTCTCCGGGTCGGCCAGCATCTCCTCCGGGGTGCCGCCCATCGCCCGCAGCCGGTCGACCAGCTTCGCCTCCGGCAGCCGGTGCATCGGCGGCTCGGGGTCGGGCAGGTGCGGGGCGCGGGCCGCCGACACGTACAGGTGGGCCGGGGCGGGCAGCCCCCGCCGACGCAGCCACCGGGTCGTCTCGTACGCGACGAGCGCGCCCATGCTGTGCCCGAACAGCGCGTACGGCTGGTCCAGGTAGGGCCGCAGCACGTCGGTGAGCGTCCGGGTCAGCTCGGACATCCGGGTGAACGCCGGTTCCCGGTGCCGCTGGTCCCGGCCGGGCAACTGGATCGGGCACACCTGCACTCCGGCGGGCAGCGCGTCGTCCCAGGCGCGGTACAGGGCCGCGTTGCCGCCCGCGTACGGCAGGCAGAACAGCCGCAGCCGGGCCGACGCGTCCGGGACGCCCCGGACCAGCCAGTCGGCGGGGTCGACGCTGACCTCGGCGGTGGCCGGTCGGGCCGGGCCGACCGACCGGCGCGGCGTCGGCCGCGACGCCGACTGCGGCACCGCCGCCGGGCCCGGAACCGTGCCGGACCGGGCCGCCGCCGCCGTGCCCGGCGGGGCCGGCGGGGCCGGCGTGCCGGGGGCGTCGAGCTGGGTGAGCACGGTGTCGACGATCCGGTCGACGGTGATGCCGGAGAGGAACTCCTGGGCGGCGATCTGCGTGCCGTACATGACCCGCAGGCGGTTGCGCAGCTCGAAGACCATCAACGAGTTCAGGCCGAGGCCGAGCAGCGGCTGGGTCGGATCGAGCTGCTGCGGCAGCAACCCCAGCACCGCCGCGATCTGCTCCCCCAGGTAGCCGGCGAGCGCCGCGCGCCGCCGGTCGGGCGCGATGGTGGACAGCACGGCCCGACTCGTCGGCGCCGCCGTCGGACCGGCCGCCCCGCCGCCGCCTCCCGGACCGTCGCCCGCCGGTCCGTCGGCCGCCGCCGCGCCGTCGTCCCGCACGGCCGTCGCGGCCGTCGCGGCCGGAAGGACCGTCGGGCCCGAGGCGTCGGCCGTCGCGGTCGGAAGGACCGTCGCGCCCGGGGCAGCCGTCGCGGTCGGCCCGGCCGTGCCCGCGGACGGCAGGTCGTCCGGGCGTCCGCCGAGGGTCGCGCGCAGGCCGGTCACCTCGGCGACCACCCGCAGGTCGGCGTCGAGCAGCCGCAGGTCACCGGTGAGCGCGTCGGCGCCGACCTCGCGGAGCCGGACGTGCGCCCACAGCTCACCGGTCGCCGGCCGGTACGCCCGCAGTCTCTCCACCGCCACCGGCCGGTGCCCGACGGCGCTGGCGACCGGGTCCGGCGCGACCACCGGCAGCAGGTCGAACACGCCGGCCAGCAGCCGCCAGTCCAGCGGCGACCAGCCGTCGGGCACGGCGAGCAGGGCCAACGCCTCGCCGTCGCGCCGCCACAGCCGCCGTACCGCCCGCGCGCCGGCGTGGTCTGGTCGGCCGACCGCGGCCCGGCCGGCCCGGTAGACCTCGCCCGGCACGTCGGTCGCGCACCGCTCGCGGACCGCGTCCGGGGTCTCCTGCGGCAGCAGGTACGGTTGCCCGCCCCCGGTGACGGCCCGCAGCGTGCCCCGGGCGTGCCGGATCCACGGCCCCGGCGCGCGGCCGCTGTCGGCGGGCCGGCTGAGCACCTGCCAGCCGGCCACGCCGTCCCGCCCGCCGTCGACCACCACCTGGGTGACCCGGCCCTGCGTGGCGAGCCCCGCCTCGAAGGTCACGTCGGTCAGCGCGCAGGTCGGCACGCCGGTCACCGGGACGGCCGCGGCGAGCGCCAGATCGAGATGGACGCTCTCCGGCACGTCCGCGAGACCGGCCAGATCCGGCCGGGCGGCCGGGTCGACGACCAGCTCCCAGAAGTGCTCCCCGCCGGGCGCGGCGGCCCGCAGGTACCGTCCGCCGCGCTCCACCGCCGCGCCCGACGCCGCCGCCCCGGCCGACGCCGCGCCCGACACGCCGGCCGATCCGGTCGACGTCGTGCCGGCGGGGTCGAACTCCAGCCAGCAGCGTTGCCGCTGCCAGGGGTAACGCGGCAACCGCAGCGCCGTCCGGTCGGTGGGATGCTGACGCCGCCAGTCCACCCGGTGGCCGAGCGTCCACAGCGCGCCGAGCGTGCCCAGCAGCACCGCCCGCTCGTCCTCGTCACGGCGCAACGACGGCAGCGCCGCCACGGCGACCCCGGCGTGCCGGGCGCACTGCTCGACCGAGGGCAGCAGGATCGGATGCGGGCTGATCTCGACGACCTGCGTCGGCGCGCTGGTCACCAGGTCACCGAGGACCGTGGCGAACAGCACCGGCTCGCGCAGGTTGTCCGCCCAGTAGGCGGCGGTGAGCTCCCGGCCGTCGGTGGGCCGGCCGGTGACCGTCGAGTGGAACGGCACCGTCGCCGCGCGCGGCGTCACCGTACGCAGCTCGGCGAGCAGGTCGTCGCGCAGCTCGTCCACCTGCGGGCTGTGCGAGGCGAAGTCCACCCGGACCTGACGGCAGAACACGTCCCGCTCGGTGAGCGTCTTGAGCACCGTCTCGATGGCCGTGGTGTCACCGGAGAGCACGGTGCTGGTGGGGCTGTTGCTGACCGCGATGGCGAGCTGGTCCTCCAACCCGGCGATGGCCGCCCGCGCCTCGGCCAACGGCAGCTCCACCACGGCCATCGTGCCGCGGCCCCGGATCCGGCGGACCAGGGCGCTGCGGCGGCAGATCACCCGCGCCGCGTCGGCCAGGTCGAGCGCTCCGGCGACGTGCGCCGCGGCGACCTCGCCCATCGAGTGGCCGACCACCGCGTCGGGCACGATGCCCCAGGACCGCCACAGCGCGGCCAGGGCCACCTGGACCGCCCAGGTGGTCGGCTGCACCACGTCGATCTGGTCGAGCCGGGACGTCGACCCGTCGGCGCGCAGCTCGTCGACCAGCGACCAGGACACGTACGGGGCCATCGCGGCGGCGCACTCCTCGATCGCCTGCCGGAACACCGGCTCGGTGTCCAGCAGCCGCCGCCCCATGCCGACCCACTGGCCGCCCTGACCGGGAAAGACGAAGACCGTCCGGCGACGGACGTGGCCGGTCCGGTCACCCGTCGACAGACCCGGCCGGACCGTGCCGGCGGCGAACGCCGCGAGCTTGTCGGTCAGGTCGGCGCGCGAGGTGAAGCTGACGGTCAGCCGGTCGTCGTGGTGGGTGCGGCGCAACGCGGTGGTGTAACAGAGGTCGTCGAGGTCGACACCCGGGTCGGCGACGTGCTCCCCCAGCCCGGCGGCCAGGTCCCGCAACGCGGCCCGGTCGTGAGCGGACAGCGGCAGCAGCCGGGCCCGCTCGGCGACACCCTCCCCCGCCGGGCCGGCGGCCGGCGACGCGACGGCCGCGGGCGCCTCCTCGACGACCATGTGCACGTTGGTGCCGCCGAAGCTGAGCGAGGTGACCCCCGCCAGCAGCGGCCCCTCGTACGGCCACGGGCCGCGCCGGTCCTGGACCCGCAGCCGGTAGTCGTCGAACGGGATGTGCGGGTTGCCCTCGGTGTAGTGCAGGCTGGCCGGCACCTGCCGGTGCCGCATCGCGAGGATCACCTTCAGCAGCCCGGCCAGACCGCCCACCATCTGGAGGTGGCCGATGTTGGTCTTGACCGAGCCGATCATCAGGGGTCGGTCGGCGTCCCGCCGCGCGCCGAGGATCGTGCCGAGGGCCTGCGCCTCGATCGGGTCGCCGAGGATCGTGCCGGTGCCGTGCGCCTCGACGTACTGCACCGCCGCCGGGTCCACGCCGGCCCGCTCGTACGCCTCACGCAGCATCGCCTCCTGGGAGAGCCGGCTCGGCGCGGTCAGGCCGTTGCTGCGGCCGTCCTGCGCGACCGCGCTGCCGCGCAGCACCGCGTGGATCGGGTCGCCGTCGGCCAACGCCCGGGACAGCGTCTTGAGCACCACCGCGGCCACGCCCTCGCCGAGCACGATGCCGTCGCCCCGGGCGTCGAACGCCTTGCACCGGCCGTCCGGGGACATCACGCCGAGCTTGGTGAACCAGACGAACCCCTCCGGCTTGAGGAACAGGCCCGCGCCACCGGCCAACGCCATCGTGCAGTCGCCGCTGCGCAGGCTCTCGCACGCCTGGTGCACCGCCAGCAGCGACGACGAGCAGACCGCGTCCAGGGTGTAGCTGGGCCCGCGCAGGTCGTAGACGTACGACACCCGGTTCGCCACGATCGACCCGAACGACCCGGTGGCGGTGTACACGTTGGCCAGGTCGGGGTTGTTGAAGTTCAGCCAGCCGTACTCGCTGTGCGCCAGCCCGACGAAGACGCCGGTGCGGCTGCCACGCAACTGGTCCCGGGCCTGCCCGGCGTCGTCGAACGCCTCCTGCGCGACCTCCAGCATCAGCCGCTGCTGGGGGTCCATGTTCGCCGCCTCCCACGGCGAGATGCCGAAGAAGCCCGGGTCGAAACCGTCGATGTCGTCCAGGAAGCCACCCCAGCGGGTGCTCATCTTCCCCGGTGTCTCCGGGTCCGGGTCGAAGTACGCGTCGGTGTCCCACCGGTCGGCGGGCATCTCCCGGATCACGTCCGCCCCGTCGTGCAGCAGCTTCCAGAACGACTCGGGGTCGTTCGCGCCGCCGGGCAACCGGCAGCCCATGCCGATCACCGCGATCGGCTCGGTCTTCGCGCGTTCCACCTCGGCGAGTTGGGCGCGGAGCTCACGGATGCCGAGCAGCGCCCGTTGCAGCGGGGTCAGGTCGTCCGTACGTACGGCGCGGTCACTCATGACGGTCCTTCGGTGACGGGGAGAGTTCCTGCTCCAGGAGGGCCTCGACCTCGGCGTCGGAGAGCTGCGCGATCTCCGCCAGCCAGGCGTCCCGGTCAGGTTCGGCGGCGGGCGTCGCGGCCCGGGTCGGAGGCGGGCCGGCCGGCGCGGCCGGCTCGGCGGGGGCGAGTTCCCCGGCGACGAACCCGGCCAGCGCCTCGACGGTCGGGTAGTCGAACAGCACCGTGGCCGGCAGCGACCGGTCGACGCTGAGGCTGAGCGCGTTGCGCAGCTCCACCGCCATCAGGGAGTCCAGGCCGAGCTCGTTGAGCGGCCGGCGGGTCTCCAGGGTGTGCGCGGCGGCCACCCCGAGGACCCGGGCGGCCAACTCCCGCACGTGCGCCACGATCAGGTCGGCCCGGTCGTCGGGCGCGGCGTCGGCGAGCAGGGTCACCAGGGCCCGGTGGTCGCTGCCGCCGGCGGCCGGTCCGGCCGCGTCGACGCCCGTCGCGGCGGCCAGGTCGTCCAGCAGCGGCGGCCGCCGCCCGGACGGGTACTGCCGCAGGTAGGCGCCCCACTCGACGGCGACCACCCCGACCTGGGCACGGGGCTGCCCGAGCAGGGCGGCCAGCTCGGCGACGCCCCGCTCCGGGTCGATCAGGCCCATGCCGCGCGCCGCCCACTGCCGGTCGTCGTCGAGACCGGCGGCCATGCCCGCGCCCCGCCACGGCCCCCAGTCGACGCTCAACCCGGGCAGGCCCTGCCGGCGGCGCTCGGCGGCCAGCAGGTCCAGGAAGGCGTTGCCGGCCGCGTAGTTGCCCTGCCCGGCGGATCCGAGCAGCGCGGCCACCGACGAGAACAGCACGAAGAAGTCCAGGTCGAGGCGGTGGGTGGCGCGGTGCAGGTGCCACGCGCCGGCCACCTTCGGGCCGAGCACCCGGGCGAACCGGGACCACTCCTGTTGCAGCAGGATGCCGTCGTCGAGCACCCCGGCCGCGTGGAACACCCCGCGCAGCGGCGGCAGGCTCGCGGTGACCTCGCCGACCAGCCGGGACACCTCGTCGGCCCGGGTGATGTCGGCGCGGACCACCTCGACCCGCGCCCCGGCGGCCCGCAACGCCGCCACGTCCGCCCGGCTGTCGTCGCTGCCGGCGCTGCGGCCGACCAGCACCAGGGTCCGGGCCCCGCGCTCCACCAGCCACCGCGCCACGTGCCGACCCAGACCGCCCAGACCACCTGTGACCAGGTACGTCCCGTCCGGCCGGACCAGCTCGTCCGGCTCCGCCGCCACCGGATCGTGACTGACCACGATCTTGCCGACGTGCCGGGCCTGCGCCATGTGCCGGAACGCGTCCACCGCCCGGGGCAGCCCGAACACCCGGCTCGGCAGCGGCTGGAGCTCCCCGTCGGCGAACCGCCGCATCAGCTCGGCCAGCAGCGCCCGGACCGTCGCCGGCTCGTCCCGGGACAACTCCACCAGGTCGAACGCGGTGTAGCTGACGTCGTCGCGGAGCCGGGCCACCTGCTCGGCGGACCAGATCTCCCGCTTGCCGATCTCCACGAACCGCCCGCCGGGGCGCAGCAGCCGCAGACTCTCGACGATGAAGTCCCCGGTCAGCGAGTTGAGCACCACGTCGACGCCCGCGCCGCCGGTCCACTGCCGGATCTCCTCGGCGAACGCCAGGGTGCGGGAGTTCGACAGCCGTCGGACGCCCAGCCGTCGCAGCGTCGGCCACTTGGCCGGGCTCGCCGTCGCGTACACCTCCGCGCCGACGGCCTGGGCGAGCTGCACCGCGGCCAGCCCCACCCCGCCGGCCGCCGCGTGGATCAGCACCCGATCCCCCGGCCCCAGTCGGGCGATCCGGTCCAACGCGTACCGGGCGGTCAGGAACGTCACCGGGATGGTCGCGCCGTCGGCGTCCCCGACGACCGCCGGCAGCGGCGCGACCAGGTTGGCGTCGACGGTCACGAAACTGCCGAAGCTCGCCGGGGCCAGTGCGACCACCCGGTCCCCGACGGCCAGGCCGGCGACGTCCGCGCCCAGCGCCACCACCTCGCCCACGCACTCCAGGCCGAGCGGTCCGGCCTCACCCGGGTACATGTCGAGCGCGTTGAGCACGTCCCGGAAGTTCAGGCCGGTCGCCCGGACGCGCAGCTCCACCTGCCCGACCGCCGGCGTCCGCCGGGCCACCGGGCGCAACGCCAGCCGGTCCAGCACCCCGGGGGTCGCCACCTCCAACCGGTACGACTCGACGGCCGGCACCGCCAGCGGCGCGTTGCCGTCGACCGCGCAGCGGGCCAGCCGGGCCACGTGCCGTTGGCCGTCGCGCCGGGCGACCTGGTCCTCCCGGTCGTCAGCGGACACCTCGGCGACGAGGAACGCCGCGTCCCCGGCGGGACTGTCGTCGCCCGGGTCCAGGTCGACACGGACACAGCGCAGCTCGGGGTGCTCCAGGGCCACCGTGCCACCGAGGCCCCAGAGCGGGGCCTGCGCCAACGCCAGCGGCCCGGCCGGCTCCCCGACCGCCTGCCCACCCCGGGTCACCAGGTACGTGCGGGGGGACATGCTGCGGGTCGCCAGGGTCCGCACCAGGTGCAGGGTGCTCTCCAGGACGGTCCGCTGGGCCTGCTGGAGGTCCGTGAGGTCCACGTCCGGGTCGGCGGGGCCGTCCAGCGCCCACAGGTGCAGCACGCCCCGCCAGTCGGCGTCGCCGACCGCGTCGAGCAGCCGGGCGACGTCCCCGGCGCGGCCCGGGTCGATCCGGTAGGCGTTCGGGCCGTCCACGGTGAACGCCGCGCCGGGCCGGACCAGGGCGCAGGTGTGGCCGGCGGCGGCCAGCAGCGCGGCCACCTCCCGACCGACGCCACCCGCGTCGGCGAAGACCAGCCAGCGGCCCGGGGCCACGCCGGCGGAGGCGGTCAGGTCGGCGACCGGCCAGGTGAGCTCGTACCGCAGGTCGTCGCCGCGGGCCGGCGGGCGGCGCAGCGCGGCCGGGTCGACGTGCCGCAGCCGCAGACCGCGCAGCTCCACCACCACCCGGCCGGCACGGTCGGCGACCACCACGTCCCCCACGACCTCCGTCCCGGTCGCGCTGCTGCGGGCGTACGCCCGCAGCCCCGTCCCGTCCGACGGCGTGACCCGCAGCCGGTCCACCCGGAACGGGACGTGGACCGCCAGTCCGCCGTCGGGTTGCGGCCGGCTCAGGCCGAGCAGTTGGAAACACGCGTCCAGCAGGCCCGGATGCACCGGGTACGGCACGCCGGTGTCCAACGCGTCGGGGGTACGGATCTCGCCGACGGCCACGCCGTCACCGACTCGCACCTCGTCGAGCCAGCGGAAACTCGGGCCCAGCGACAGTCCGGCGTCGGTGACCCGCCGGTAGAACGCGTCGAGGTCGCCGAGCGGGCGGTCACAGGCGCCGGTGATCGCGTCCAGGTCCGGCGCCGCCTCGTCGGGGACGGCGTCCGGGTCGAGCCGGGCGGCGACGTACTCGGTCCAGTCGGGGTCGTCGAAGGTGACCAGCCGCATCGTGGCGTCCGTCGCCGACAGGACCGTCTGCGCCGGACGGTCACCGGACTCCGGCAGCACCAGCGGCCGGACGAAGAGGACGTCCCGCAGGCCGGGGGCCTGGACGCCGTTCTCGGTCGCGGCGGCCAGCAGCATGGCGACGTGGTGCGCGCCCGGCACCACGAGCTGGTCGTGCAGCCGGTGCTCGGCCAGCAGCGGGTACGCCGTGGCGCTCAACGCCGCTTCGAAGACCGTGTCCCGCAGCGCGGGCGCGCGGAGCCGCTGCCCGAGCAGCGGATGACCGCCGGCACGGCGACGGCTCTGGCTGCCCGGCTTCGGCGCGGACCAGTAGCGTTGGCGTTGGAACGGGTACGTCGGCAGATCCACCACCCGGGACGGAACCCCCGCCGTCACCGCCACCCAATCCAACTCCACACCCCGCACAAAAAGATTCGCCACCGCCGTCATCATCTGCCGCCAGTCATCACGACCACGCCGCAACGACGGCAACCACAACACCCCACCATCGTCATCCACACACAGCCGCGCCGACGCCAACAACACCGGATGCGGACCAATCTCCTGCACCACCGAACAACCCTCACCCACCAACGCCCGCACACCATCAGCAAACCGCACCGGCGCCAACACATGCCCCACCCAATAATCCGCCGACCCCATCGACCCATCAGCCACCGCACCAGTCACACCCGACACCACCGTCCGCTCCGGCCGCCGAAACTCCACCGAACCAGCAACATCCCGAAACGCCGACACCATCGGCTCCATCAACGGCGAATGAAACGCATGCGACACCCGCAACACCGACGACTTCACCCCATCCACCGCCAACCGCCCCCGCAACACATCCAACGCCTCAACCGAACCCGCCACCACCGTCTCCACCGGACTATTCACCGCCGCCACCACCACACCCGAACCCACCAACAACGGCAACACCGCATCCTCCGACAAAGCCACCGCCACCATCCCCCCACCCGACGGCAACCCCTGCATCAAACCAGCCCGCGCCACCACCAAACGCAACCCATCCTCCACCGACAACACACCCGCCACACACGCCGCCACCAACTCACCCACACTATGACCCCCCACCACATCCGGCACCACACCCCACGACCGCCACACCGCCGCCAAAGCCCACTCCACCGCAAACAACACCGGCTGCGTAAAACCCGTCCCATCCAAAACCGACGCATCATCACCCGACGAAAACAACACCTCCAACAACGACCGACCCAACTCCACATCCAACACCGCCGCACACCGATCCAACTCCACCCGAAACACCGACACCGACTCATACAACCCACGCGCCATACCCACATACTGCGCACCCTGACCCGTAAACAACCACCCCACCCGCACCCCCGAACCCGGCACCACCACACCCGACACCACGAAACGAGGATCCGCCTCACCCGCCAACCACCCCCGCAAACGCGACACCCCCTCCACCACATCAGACGCCACCACCGCCAACCGACACCCAAAACGCGAACGCGTCACCGCCGCACCCGCACACACCACACCCCAAGCAGGCCCACCCGGCCTATCCAACAAATCCACATACCGCTGCGCCAACACCCGCAACGCCACCTCATCCCGCGCCGACAACGGCAACACATGAACCGAACGCTCCGACACCCCCACCTCAACAGCCTCCGGCGCCTCACCAACCACCACATGCGCATTCGTCCCACTCATCCCGAACGAACTGAGCCCGGCGATCCGGGGCCGCTCACCGCGCGGCCAGGGCCTGGGGGCCACCGGCACCTGGATCGGCAGGCCGTCCCAGTCGATGTGCGGGTTCGGGGTGCGGAAGTGCAGATGCGGCGGCACCTGCTCGTGCCGCAACGCCAACACCAACTTGATCAGACCCGCCACCCCGGCGGCAGCCTCCAGATGCCCGATGTTCGTCTTCACCGAACCCACCAACACCGGACGATCGACCGGCCGGCCCCGGCCCAGCACCGACGCGAGGGCGCGTACCTCGATCGGGTCGCCGAGGGAGGTGCCGGTGCCGTGCGCCTCCACATAGTCCACATCAGCCGGCTCGACACCCGCATCCGCCAACGCCGCCCGCAGCAACGCCTGCTGCGCCAACCCGTTCGGCACGGTCAGCCCGCCGCTCGGGCCGTCGTGGTTGACGGCGGTGCCCCGCACCACGGCGAGAACCCGGTCACCGTCGCGCTGCGCGTCGGACAGCCGTTTCACGACGACCACGCCGCAGCCCTCACCCCGGCCGTAGCCGTCGGCGGACGCGTCGAACGTCTTGCACCGGCCGTCCACGGCCAGCGCCTTCATCTTCGACAGCGTCACGAACGCGTCCGGGGCGAGCATCGCGTTGACCCCGCCCACCAGTGCCTGGTCACACTCGCCGGCCCGCAGACTCCGTACGGCGAGGTGCAGCGCCACCAGCGACGACGAGCACGCCGTGGTGACCGCCATGCTCGGCCCCTGCAACCCCAGCAGGTACGACAGCCGCCCGGCCGGGAAGCTCAGGTCGTTGCCGGTGCCGGCGTAGAGGTCGAGCTGGGTGGGGTCGCCGGCGCCGGTCTGCAACTGGAGGTAGTCGTTGGTCATGATCCCGACGAACACCCCGGTGGGGCTGCCGACGAGCCGGTCCGGCACCTGCCCGGCGTGTTCCAGCGCCTCCCACGCGACCTCCAGCAGCATCCGCTGCTGCGGGTCGAGGCTGGCGGCCTCGCGGGGGGCGATGCCGAAGAACGCCGGGTCGAACTGGTCGACGCCGTCGACGAAGTGCCCTTGCCGGGTGTACATCCGGCCGGGGCGGTCCGGGTCCGGGTCGTAGAAGTCGGCGAGGTCCCAGCGGTCGGCAGGCACGTCGCCGGCCGCGTCGACGCCGTCGCGCAGCAACCGCCAGAAGGCGGCCGGACCGTCACCGCCGCCGGGGAAACGGCAGCCCGCCCCGATGATGGCGATCGGCTCGTGCCGGGCCCGCCGTACCTCGTCCAGCTCGGCTTCCAGCTCCTCGATGGCGAGGAACGCGCGCAGCAGCGCGGACTGTTCTCCGCGCTTCGGGTCTTCGGTCATTTCCTTCTCCGCTGGGCAAGGGAGGCGAGTTTCTTCGCCAACAGGTCTTCCAGGGCGTCCTCGGAGAGGTCCTTGAGCCGTTCGGCGGTCTCCGTGGCCCGGCTGGTCGGCTCCGGGGCCGGTGGGTCCGGTGTCGTGGTCTCCAGGGCCAGGACGTCCCCGGCCAGGTATTCGGTGAGCGCTTCGACGGTCGGGTACTCGAAGACGACCGTGGCGGGCAGCGTGCGGCCGAGTTGGTGCTGGAGGTTGTTCTTCAGCTCGACGGCCATCAGCGAGTCGAGGCCGATCTCGAAGAGCTTCTGCCGGGGCTCCAGGTGGTACGTCGCCGGCAGACCGAGCACCCCGACCACCTGGTCCCGCACGTGCCGGCGGAGCAGGTCCAGGCGGTCCTGCGGCGGGACGGCGGCGAGCCGGTCGGGCAGCAGCTCCGGCGGGGTCGGGTCGGCGGCACGTGGGCCGGAGGTTCGCACGGCGCGGCCCAGCTCACGCAGCAGCGCCGGCTCCGCTCCCGGCGCGAACCCTCGCAGGTAGGTCGGCCAGGTAACCGGCAGGACGCCCACCTGCGCCAGGTCGGTCCGCAGGATCTGCTCCAGCGCCTCGATCCCCTGCTCGGGGCTGATCCCGCCGATGCCCTGCGCGGCCCACCGCCCGTCGGCCTGGCCGGCGCGGGCGGCCATCCCGGCTTCGGTCCACGGCCCCCAGTTCACGCTGACCGCCGGCAGGCCCCGGGACCGGCGGTGGTGGGCGAGCCCGTCGAGGAACGCGTTGGCAGCGGCGTAGTTGGCCTGGCCGGTGGTGCCCAGCAGGGACGCCGCCGAGGAGAACAGCACGAAGAAGTCCAGCGGCAGGTCCCGGGTGGCGCGGTGCAGGTTCCATCCGCCGTCGACCTTGGGGGCCAGCACCCGGGCGAAGTCCGTCCAGGTCTGCTGGAGCAGCACGCCGTCGGCCAGGACTCCGGCCGCGTGGACCACGCCCCGCAGCGGCCGGTCGGCCGGGATCGCCGCGACCAGCCCGGCCACCTCGTCGGGTCGGGCGACGTCGACCGACGCCACCGTGACCTCGGCGCCCGAGCGGCGCAGGTCGTCGAGCGCGGTCAGCGTCGCGCCGGCCGGCGCCCGCCGGCCCACCAGGAGCAGGCGCCGGGCGCCGCGCGTCACCAGCCAGTCGGCGACGGTCAGGCCGAGCGCCCCGAGGCCACCGGTGACCAGGTACGTCCCGTCGGCGTCGACGGTCACCGCCGGTCCCGTCGGCGGGGCGTCCGAAGACGGCACGAGGCCGGCGACCAGCCGTTCGGCGCCCCGTACCGCGATCCGGTCGCCGGTGGGCGGGGCGAGCAGCTCACCGACCAGGGCCGGTACGGCGTCGGTGGCGTCGGCGTCCGGCGCCAGGTCGACCTGGCCGCCCCACAGTTCGGGGTGCTCCAGCTCGACGACGTTGCCCAGCCCCCACAGGGCGGTCTGGGTCACCGTGACCGGCGCTCCGGCGGTGGTGGCGCACGCGCCCCGGGTGACCAGACGCAGCCGCGGCGGGGTGTCACCGCCGGTCACGGTGGCCAGCCCGCGGAGCAGACGCAGCGCCGTGCGCAACGTCCGGTCCTGCCGGGCGGTGAGGTCGGCCGGTTCGGGCTCGACGCCGGTCGGGTCAGCCGCGCAGAGCAGGACGGCGCCCCGCCAGGCGGGCGTGGCGTCGACGGTGGTCGCGTCGAGCAGGGTGGCCAGGTCGGGCCCGCCGTCGGGCAGCTCCGGGTGGATCAGGACGACCTCCTGCCCCCGTACCCGGAGCTGTTCGGTGAGCAGGGCCGCCGTGCTGTCGGACGGGTCGGCGCAGACCAGCCACCGGCCGGGGGTGTCCGGGCCGGCGGCCGGCAGCGGCCGGGGCTGCCAGCGCACCTGGTGGAACAGCCCGGGGGTACGGGAGCGTCCGGCGCGCAGCAGGGCGGAGCGTTCGGCGCGTTTGAGTCGCAGCCCCTGGGATTCGGCGACGATCCGACCGTCGTCGTCGATCAGCCAGACGTCGGCGGTGAGGGTCTCGTCGTCGGGTCGGCTACCGGGTCGGAGTCGGGCGTGGCCCCAGATCGGCCCGTCAGCGCCCCGGCGCAGGCGGAAGCGGTCCACGCCCAACGGCACGTACACGGCGAATTCCTGGCCGCTGGCCGGCAGCGCCGCGCCGACGATCTGGAAGCTGGCGTCGACCAGACCCGGGTGCAGGACGTACCGGTCGTGCCGGTCGGTGTCCTGCGCCTGCCGCATCTGGCAGAGCGCCTCGCCGTCGCGTCGCCAGATGCGGCTCTGCCAGCGGAAACCGGCCTCCAGTTCCAGGCCGTCGCGCCAGCCGGTCTGGTAGAACCAGTCGACGTGTTCCGGGTCGGGGGCGCAGCGCCGCTGGATGTCGGCCGGCGTCTCGTGCGCGTCGTCGCCGTCCGTCGGGGTGTCGTCGCCGCCGGTCGGGGTGTCGTCGTACGAGCCGGTGGCGTGGACGGTCCAGTCCGGCTCGTCGGTGTTCCGGCTGACCAGTTGGATCGTCCCGCTCTGGTCGGCCGACGCGTCGAGGACGACCTGCACCGTCCGGTCCTGTCCGGGGTCGAGCAGCATCGGCTGCGGGAAGACGACGTCCGTCAGGGCGGGCGCGGCGTGCCGGCCGTCGATCGCGGCGGCCAGCATCACCAGGTGGTGAGCGCCGGGCACCACGATCTGGCCGTAGATGCGGTGTTCGGTCAGCAGCGGGTGGGCGGCCGGGTTGAGCGTCGTCTCGTGCACGGTGCCGGTGATCGCGGGCGAGGAGAGCCGCCGGCCCAGCAGCGGGTGGTCGTCGCGGGCGACGGGCTCCCGGGCCTGCCGGGTGGCCGCCGGAGACCAGTAGCGTTGGCGTTGGAACGGGTACGTCGGCAGATCCACCACCCGGGACGGAACCCCCGCCGTCACCGCCACCCAATCCAACTCCACACCCCGCACAAAAAGATTCGCCACCGCCGTCATCATCTGCCGCCAGTCATCACGACCACGCCGCAACGACGGCAACCACAACACCCCACCATCGTCATCCACACACAGCCGCGCCGACGCCAACAACACCGGATGCGGACCAATCTCCTGCACCACCGAACAACCCTCACCCACCAACGCCCGCACACCATCAGCAAACCGCACCGGCGCCAACACATGCCCCACCCAATAATCCGCCGACCCCATCGACCCATCAGCCACCGCACCAGTCACACCCGACACCACCGTCCGCTCCGGCCGCCGAAACTCCACCGAACCAGCAACATCCCGAAACGCCGACACCATCGGCTCCATCAACGGCGAATGAAACGCATGCGACACCCGCAACACCGACGACTTCACCCCATCCACCGCCAACCGCCCCCGCAACACATCCAACGCCTCAACCGAACCCGCCACCACCGTCTCCACCGGACTATTCACCGCCGCCACCACCACACCCGAACCCACCAACAACGGCAACACCGCATCCTCCGACAAAGCCACCGCCACCATCCCCCCACCCGACGGCAACCCCTGCATCAAACCAGCCCGCGCCACCACCAAACGCAACCCATCCTCCACCGACAACACACCCGCCACACACGCCGCCACCAACTCACCCACACTATGACCCCCCACCACATCCGGCACCACACCCCACGACCGCCACACCGCCGCCAAAGCCCACTCCACCGCAAACAACACCGGCTGCGTAAAACCCGTCCCATCCAAAACCGACGCATCATCACCCGACGAAAACAACACCTCCAACAACGACCGACCCAACTCCACATCCAACACCGCCGCACACCGATCCAACTCCACCCGAAACACCGACACCGACTCATACAACCCACGCGCCATACCCACATACTGCGCACCCTGACCCGTAAACAACCACCCCACCCGCACCCCCGAACCCGGCACCACCACACCCGACACCACGAAACGAGGATCCGCCTCACCCGCCAACCACCCCCGCAAACGCGACACCCCCTCCACCACATCAGACGCCACCACCGCCAACCGACACCCAAAACGCGAACGCGTCACCGCCGCACCCGCACACACCACACCCCAAGCAGGCCCACCCGGCCTATCCAACAAATCCACATACCGCTGCGCCAACACCCGCAACGCCACCTCATCCCGCGCCGACAACGGCAACACGTACGCCGACCGTGCCGGGCCGGCCGCCTCGACAGCCGGCATCTCCGCCTCGGGTGCCTCCGCCACGACCACGTGCGCGTTGGTGCCGCTCATCCCGAACGAGCTGACACCTCCGACGCGGGGCTTCTCGCCGCGCGGCCAGGGCCGGCCTCCGGTGGCGACCTCGATCGGGATGCGGTCCCAGGGGATGTGCGGGTTCGGGGTGCGGAAGTGCAGATGCGGCGGCACCTGCTCGTGCCGCAACGCCAACACCAACTTGATCAGACCCGCCACCCCGGCGGCAGCCTCCAGATGCCCGATGTTCGTCTTCACCGAACCCACCAACACCGGACGATCGACCGGCCGGCCCCGGCCGACGGTGGCGGCCAGCGCGTCGACCTCGATCGGGTCACCGAGCGGGGTGCCGGTCCCGTGCGCCTCCACATAATCCACATCAGCCGGCTCGACACCCGCATCCGCCAACGCCGCCCGCACCAACGCCTGCTGCGCCACACCATTCGGCACCGTCAGACCAGAACTCGGACCATCATGATTCACCGCCGTGCCCCGCACCACGGCGAGAACCCGATCACCATCACGACGCGCATCCGACAACCGCTTCAACACCACCACCCCACAACCCTCACCCCGCCCGTAACCATCAGCCGACGCGTCGAACGTCTTACAACGACCATCCGGCGACAGGGCTTTCGTACGGGAGAGGTAGATGGTGCCCTCGGGGGCGAGCATCAGGTGGACGCCGGCGGCGAGGGCGAGGTCGGACTCACCGGAGCGCAGACTCCGCACCGCCAGATGCACCGCCACCAACGACGACGAACACGCCGTGTCCACCGCCATGCTCGGCCCCTGCAACCCCAGCAGGTACGACACCCGGCCGGCCGCGACGCTGAAGGCGTTGCCGGTGCCGGTGTAGGCGTCCAGGGTGGCCGGGTCGGCCGAACGCAACATGAGCGAGTAGTCGTCGGTGCCGATGCCGACGAAGACGCCGGTGCGGGTGCCCCGCAACCGCTCCGGCACCACACCAGCATCCTCCAACGCCTCCCACGCCACCTCCAACAACAACCGCTGCTGCGGATCCAAACTCACCGCCTCACGAGGCGACACCCCAAAAAACCCCGCATCAAAACCATCCACCCCCGACACAAAATGACCAGCCCGCGTATACGACCGACCCACCACCTCCGGATCAGCATCAAAAAACCCCTCCACATCCCACCGATCCCCCGGCACCACACCAACCGACTCCACACCCCCCGACAACACCTCCCAGAAACCCGCAACAGACTCCACCCCACCCGGCAACCGACACCCCAACCCGACCACCGCGATCGGCTCGGGCGTGGCGCGTTTCTGGGCTTCCAGACGCTTCTGCAGGTCGAGGACGAGCAACGCGAGGCGCTTGGGCGGCAGGTTCGCCAGCCTCTCCTGGATGTCACTCATCTATGCCTGCCCTTCCGGGGTAGATCCGTTCGCGAGCAGCCGGTCGATCTCGTCGTCCGACAGTTGTTCGAGGTTGTCGAGCAGCGCCGCGAGATCGTCCCCGGGGTCCGGGGCGGCCGGGCTGTCCGGTTCGGGTCGCCGCTGCTCGAACAGCAGCGAGTCGAGGTGCGCGACGACCGCCTCGACCGTCGGGTAGTTGAACAGCAGCGTGGTGGGCAGCTCGTGGTCGAAAGCGGCCTGGACGCGGTTCGTGAACTCCAGCGCCATCAGCGAGTCCATGCCGAGGTCGAACAGTCCCTTCCGCGGGTCGAGGGACTCCTCGTCGAGCATCAGGATCGCCGCCAGCTCACCGGTCACGTATCCGGCCAGCGCGACCCGCCGGTCCGCGTCCGGCATCGTCTCGTACCGCTCACGCAGTCGGAACCCGCTGGTGGTCGCCGCGGTGGCCGGCGCGCCGGTGGGACGCGGTGGCAGCAGGTCGGTCAGCAGGGGTCGGGCCGCGCCGAGCGGATACCGCTCGGCGTACCGGGACCAGTCGACCGGCGCCACGCCCACCTGCGGCGTGTGGCCGGCCATGACCCGTCCGAGCAGCCGGAGGCCCCGGTCGGGCGGGATGACGCCGACGCCCCGGTCGGTCCACCGTTGCTGGTCCCGGTCGGTGAGCGCGGCGGCCATGCCGGAGTCACCCCAGGCGCCCCAGTTCACGCTCAGCGCCGGCAGCCCGAGGGCACGCCGGTGGTGGGCCAGGCCGTCCAGGAACGCGTTGGCCGCCGCGTAGTTGCCCTGACCGGGCGCGCCGAGCAGGGACGCGATCGAGGAGAACAGCACGAAGTGGTCCAGCGGCAGGTCACGGGTGAGCCGGTGCAGGTGCCACGCGCCGGACACCTTCGGGGCGAACACCCGCTCGAACCGCTCCCAGCTCTGCTGGTGCAGGACCCCGTCGTCGAGGACGCCGGCCGCGTGGAAGACACCCCGCAGGGGCGGCATCGTGGTGTCGATCTCGGTGAGGATCCGCCGTACGTCGTCCGCCCGGCTCACGTCGCCCTGGAGCACGTGGACGTGCGCGCCCTGACCGGTGAGGTCACGGATGATCTCCCCGGTCGCGTCCGTCGGGCCGCGCCGCCCGACCAGGACGACGTGTCGCGCGCCCCGGTCGACCAGCCACCGGGCCGTCAGCAGGCCGAGCGCGCCCAACCCGCCGGTGACCAGGTGGGTGCCGTCGGCGCTGATCTCCGGAGGGTCGGCGGGAGGCGTGGACGTGGCCCGGACGACCCGCGCGACGTGGCGTCGTCCGCCCCGCCAGGCGACCTGGTCCTCCCCGTCGGCGGAGCGGAGGCTGGTGACGAGGGCGTCGGCCGGGCTGTCCGCGTCCGGATCCAGGTCGATCAGCCCGCCCCACAGGTGGGGGTGTTCGAGCCCGACGACGGCCCCCAGCCCCCAGACCGGCGTCTGGTAGGGCGCGGCCGGCGCGGCGGCCCCGCTGACCGGCTGGGCGCCTGCGGTGACCACCCAGATCCGGAGGGTCGACAGCGCTTCCTGCGGCGCCACGGCCTGCACCAGGTGCAACAGGCTGGCGCAGCTCCGCACGTGCGCGGCGGTCAGGTCGTCCCGGGCTGCTGCCGGGTCGTGGTCGAGGCTCCACAGGTGGACGACGCCGGTGCTGGCTCCGGTGTCGTCCAGGAGCCGTCGGAAGTGCTCCGGTCGACCGGGGTCGACCTGCCAGGCGTCCCCGCCGAGAGCCGCGTACCGGTCGCCGGCCTGGACCAGGTGGCAACGGTCACCGTCGGCGCGGAGCGCGGCGGCCACCGACGCGCCGACGCCGCTGCTGTCGGCGAGGATCAGCCACTGGCCGGGGTCAGAACCACCGTCGATGGTGGACGGGTCTTCTTCCCTGGGCTGCCAGGTCGGCTCGTAGAGCCAGTCGCCGTCGTCCGTGCTCCGCGGCGGCGCCAGTCGGGACGTGTCGACCCAGTAGCGTTGGCGTTGGAACGGGTACGTCGGCAGATCCACCACCCGGGACGGAACCCCCGCCGTCACCGCCACCCAATCCAACTCCACACCCCGCACAAAAAGATTCGCCACCGCCGTCATCATCTGCCGCCAGTCATCACGACCACGCCGCAACGACGGCAACCACAACACCCCACCATCGTCATCCACACACAGCCGCGCCGACGCCAACAACACCGGATGCGGACCAATCTCCTGCACCACCGAACAACCCTCACCCACCAACGCCCGCACACCATCAGCAAACCGCACCGGCGCCAACACATGCCCCACCCAATAATCCGCCGACCCCATCGACCCATCAGCCACCGCACCAGTCACACCCGACACCACCGTCCGCTCCGGCCGCCGAAACTCCACCGAACCAGCAACATCCCGAAACGCCGACACCATCGGCTCCATCAACGGCGAATGAAACGCATGCGACACCCGCAACACCGACGACTTCACCCCATCCACCGCCAACCGCCCCCGCAACACATCCAACGCCTCAACCGAACCCGCCACCACCGTCTCCACCGGACTATTCACCGCCGCCACCACCACACCCGAACCCACCAACAACGGCAACACCGCATCCTCCGACAAAGCCACCGCCACCATCCCCCCACCCGACGGCAACCCCTGCATCAAACCAGCCCGCGCCACCACCAAACGCAACCCATCCTCCACCGACAACACACCCGCCACACACGCCGCCACCAACTCACCCACACTATGACCCCCCACCACATCCGGCACCACACCCCACGACCGCCACACCGCCGCCAAAGCCCACTCCACCGCAAACAACACCGGCTGCGTAAAACCCGTCCCATCCAAAACCGACGCATCATCACCCGACGAAAACAACACCTCCAACAACGACCGACCCAACTCCACATCCAACACCGCCGCACACCGATCCAACTCCACCCGAAACACCGACACCGACTCATACAACCCACGCGCCATACCCACATACTGCGCACCCTGACCCGTAAACAACCACCCCACCCGCACCCCCGAACCCGGCACCACCACACCCGACACCACGAAACGAGGATCCGCCTCACCCGCCAACCACCCCCGCAAACGCGACACCCCCTCCACCACATCAGACGCCACCACCGCCAACCGACACCCAAAACGCGAACGCGTCACCGCCGCACCCGCACACACCACACCCCAAGCAGGCCCACCCGGCCTATCCAACAAATCCACATACCGCTGCGCCAACACCCGCAACGCCACCTCATCCCGCGCCGACAACGGCAACACATGAACCGAACGCTCCGACACCCCCACCTCAACAGCCTCCGGCGCCTCACCAACCACCACATGCGCATTCGTCCCACTCATCCCGAACGAGCTCACTCCCGCGATCCGGGGCCGCTCACCGCGCGGCCAGTCGGTCGGCGTGACGGGAATCCGGGCGGGAATCTCGGTGAGCGAGATGCGTGGGTTGACGTTCGTGAAGTTGACCTGCGGCGGGACCTGCTCGTGGCGCAGGGCGAGCACGGTCTTGATCAGGCCGGTCACCCCGGCGGCAGCCTCCAGGTGCCCGATGTTGGCCTTCACCGAGCCGAGCAGTAGTGGCCGGTCGGCCGGGCGGCGTTCGCCGAGCACCGTGCCGAGCGCCGCGACCTCGATCGGGTCGCCGAGCGGGGTGCCGGTCCCGTGCGCCTCCACATAATCCACATCAGCCGGCTCGACACCCGCATCCGCCAACGCCGCCCGCACCAACGCCTGCTGCGCCACACCATTCGGCACCGTCAGACCAGAACTCGGACCATCATGATTCACCGCCGTGCCCCGCACCACGGCGAGAACCCGATCACCATCACGACGCGCATCCGACAACCGCTTCAACACCACCACCCCACAACCCTCACCCCGCCCGTAACCATCAGCCGACGCGTCGAACGTCTTACAACGACCATCCGGCGACAGGGCTCGGGCCCGGGACAGGAAGATGTGCGACTCAGGAATGATCATGAGGTTGACGCCGGCGGCGAGCGCCAGGTCGGACTCACCGGAGCGCAGACTCCGCACCGCCAGATGCACCGCCACCAACGACGACGAACACGCCGTGTCCACCATCAGGCTGGGCCCGTGCAGTCCGAGCAGGTACGACAGCCGCCCGGCGACGGCGCTGCCGATGTTTCCCGTCCCGTAGTAGGTGTCGATGATGGTGGGGTCGGCGAGTTTGAGTTGCAGTTGCATGTACTCGTTGCTGATCAGGCCGACGAAGACGCCGGTGCGGGTGCCCCGCAACCGCTCCGGCACCACACCAGCATCCTCCAACGCCTCCCACGCCACCTCCAACAACAACCGCTGCTGCGGATCCAAACTCACCGCCTCACGAGGCGACACCCCAAAAAACCCCGCATCAAAACCATCCACCCCCGACACAAAATGACCAGCCCGCGTATACGACCGACCCACCACCTCCGGATCAGCATCAAAAAACCCCTCCACATCCCACCGATCCCCCGGCACCACACCAACCGACTCCACACCCCCCGACAACACCTCCCAGAAACCCGCAACAGACTCCACCCCACCCGGCAACCGACACCCCAACCCGACCACCGCGATCGGCTCGTCGGGGGCGGGACGGGCGGTGCTGGTCTCTCCGGCGACCGCCAGCAGCGCCTGCTTGACCGGGGACAGCTCGGTGGCCACGCCGCTGGTGAGGTGTCGACGCAACAGGGTCAGCGCCTCCTCCTCGGAGAGCGCGGCCAGCGCGTCGGCGGTGAGGGCCGGTGGGCGCGGGGCCGGCTCGCGGGGGGTGTCGAGCCGGAAGACCTCGCCGGCGAGGTGGTCGGTGAGGGCCGCGACGGACGGATGCTGGAAAACCAGGGTCGGCGGCAGCCGGTACGTGTCACCGAGCGCCCGTTGCAGCCGGTTCTGCAGCTCGACGGCCATCAGCGAGGTCATGCCGAGGGCGAAGAAGCCCTGCCCGGGGTCGACGGCCCTGCCGTCCTCGACGCCGAGGGTCTCGGCGACCAGGCTGCCGATCGCGTCGGCGAGCCGGTCCCGGCGTCGGGCCGGCGGGGCCTCGGCGATCCGCCGGACCAGTTCGGGCGCTTCGGGGGTCCGTGCGGCGCGGTCGGCCGGACGGTCCGCGATCCAGTACCGCTTCCGCTGGAACGGATAGGTCGGCAGGACGACCCGGGGCTGCCGACCGGCGTCGGCCGGTGTCCACGGGTCGTCGCCGGCCACGTACCGGTCGGCGTGGGCATGCGGGTCGTCCCCGCCGGGCGACGCCTCGGCGACCCCGTGGCGCGCGTCGGGATCGCCCTCGCCGGGGTCGTGGGCGCCGCGATCGGCGACGCCGTGGCGGACGTCGGGGTGGGGGACGTCGGCGAGCCAGTCGGTGAGGCGGGCGGCTGCGGTCGGCGCGTCGGCGGCGACGACCGCCAGACGGTACGCGAAGTGGGTACGTCCGGACGCGGCGGTGGCGCAGACGGCGCGCAGGTCGGGCGCGTCCGGGGCGGTGAGCAGGGTGACGTACCGCTCGGCCAGGTCCCGCAGGGCGGCGGCGTTGCGGGCCGACAGCGGCAGCAGCGCCGGGGCGGCGGGCGGGGCCGCCGGGGCGGGTTCGCCGGTCGGGGGTTCGGCGACGACCAGGTGCACGTTGACGCCGCCGAGGCCGAACGAGTTGACTCCGGCGAGGCGGGGGCGTTCCGCCCGCGGCCAGGGCAGCGGCGTGGCGGGGAGCAGGAACGGCGCGTCGGCCAGCCCGGTCGCCGGGTTGACGGTGTCCAGGTGCAGGTGCGGCGGGATGGCGCCGTGTTGGAGGGAGAGCACCACCTTGATCAGGCTGGCGACGCCGGCGGCCAGTTCCAGGTGGCCGATGTTGGTCTTGACCGAGCCCAGCACGCAGGGCCGGTCGGCCGGTCGGCCGGGGCCGAAGACCCGGTTCAGGGCGGTCGCCTCGACCACGTCGGCGAGGGGGGTGCCGACGCCGTGCGCCTCGATCAGGTCGACCTGGTCGGGGTCGACGCCGGCGTCCCGCAGGGCGTCGCGGACCACCGCCTCCTGGGCGTGGGCGTTGGGCGCGGTCAGCGCCTCCCCGCGTCCGTTCTGGTTCATCGCGGTGCCGTGGATGACGGCGAGGACGGGGTCGCCGTCGCGGCGGGCGTCGGCGAGACGTTTGAGCACGACGATGCCGCAGCCCTCGCCGCGGACGTAGCCGTCGGCGGCGGCGTCGAAGCTCTTGCAGCGCCCGTCGGCGGCCATCATCCAGGTCTGGGAGAGCCCGATGGTGGCGGTGGGCGAGAGCATGAGGTTGACGCCGCCGGCGAGGGCGACGCTGGTGTTGCCCGAGCGCAGGGCCTGGCAGGCCAGGTGCACGGCGACCAGGGACGACGAGCAGCCGGTGTCCAGGGCGAGGCTGGGGCCACGCAGGTCCAGCAGGTGCGACAGCCGGTTGACGGCGATGCTGAGCGCGTTGCCGGTGACGTAGTAGGCGTTGAGGTTGGTCGGGTCGTCGAAGGCGACCCGGGCGTAGTCGTCGGTGCCGATGCCCACGTAGACCCCGGTGGCGCTGCCGGCGAGCCGGGCCGGGGCGATCCCGGCCCGTTCCAGCGCCTCCCAGGTGACCTCCAGCAGCATGCGGTGCTGCGGGTCCATGCTGGTCGCCTCGCCCGGCGAGATGCCGAAGAAGTGGCTGTCGAACAGGTCCACCCCGTCGACGAAGCCGCCCCAGCGGCTGTTCGTGGTGCCGGGCTCGGCGAGGTCCGGGTCGTAGTGCGCGTCGACGTCCCAGCGGTCCCGGGGGACCTCGGTGACCGCGTCCCCGCCGTCGACGAGCAGACGCCAGAAGGCGTCGGCGTCGGTGGCGCCGGGGAACCGGCAGCTCAGGCCGATCACGGCGATCGGCTCGGCGGCGGGCCGGGACGACGGGCGGTGACTACGCTCCGGGGCCATGGGGGGCAACCCTTCCTCGCGAGATGTGCCTACTGCTCCTGCTTGACCTTCAGGAACAGGTCGACGAGTTCGTCGATGTTGGACAGGTTCGCCAGCTCGGTACGGGGCACCCGGATCTTCAGCTCCCGCATCGAGGCCGACACGATCTCGACGATGTCGAGACTGCCGAGGCCGAACTCCTTCATCGACCGGGCGGTGTCGATCGGCTTGTCGTCCAGGTCCTCGGCGTTGAGCCGGATGTGCTTGGTGACCACGTCCACGACGTGTTGACGGTCCATGTCTCGCTCGCTTTCTCGGTGGGGTCGTGCTGTCAGGTGAGGTAGGTCTCGGCGACGATGTCCGCGACCTCGGGCCGGCCGAAGCAGACCCGGTGCATGAGGTGCTCGCGGGACATCGCCTCGCGCAGCAGTTGCCGTCGCGGCTGGGCCAGGGTCTCCTTGGTCAGCTCCAGCACGTGACGGGGTTTCTCGGCGATGCGTCGGGCGTGTTCCAGCGCCACCTCGTACACCGTGGCGGCCGGGACGACGGCGTTGAAGAAGGCGCGGCCGTCGAGGTCGCGGCCCCGGTGGTAGCGGGCGGTCAGGATCATCTCGGCGGCGGTGGCGGTCCCCACGGCGGCGGGCAGCAGCGCGGTGGTGCCCATCGCCGGGGTGAAGCCCATCCGGGCGAAGTTCATGCTGTAGCGGCGGTCGCGGGCGGCCACCACCAGGTCGCAGCAGAGCGCCAGGACCAGGCCGCCGCCGACGGCGTGGCCCTCCAGCGCGCCGACGACCGGCACCGGGAAGTCCAGCAGGGGGCGGGACAGCAGCAGGTCCTTGACGTGCAGCGTGCCGGCCAGCACCCGGCGCAGCGCGTCCATGGTGGCACCGGCGCAGAACACGTCGGGTCGGCCGCGCAGCAGCAGCACCTTCAGCGTCGGGTCGGCGGCGAGCTGTGCCAGGGCGGCCAGCAGCTCGTCGCAGAGCCGGTCGCTGAGCCGGTTGTCGTGTTCGGCGTCGTCGAGGGTCAGCTCGGCGATGCCGGGCTCCACCTCACGTACCCGAATGACCTGGAACATCCATCCGCCCTCGATAGCGTGCGAACCACGGCGGCGCGAAGCCCTCCCCGAACGCGGTGACCCCGTCCCGGACGTCGGGCCGGGCCAGCCAGCCGGTGAACAGGTCCAGGCCGGTCTCGATCTGCTCGTCCAGGTCGGCGGCGCTGCACCTGTCGTAGTAGCGCTTGGTCTCGGCCAGCGCCTGCGGCGCGGACCGGAAGATCCGCTGGAGCTGGGCCCGCAGCGCCGCCTCGACGCCGCCGGTGACCAGCTCGTCGACCAGGCCGTAGACGTGCGCCTCGGCGGCCCCGACTCCCCGGGTGCTCAGGGTCATCGCCCGCAGTCGGGCCGGGCCGACGCGCAGCAGCAGGAACGGCACGATGGTGGCCGGCACCAGCCCGACGATCGGCTCGGAGAGCATGAACCGGGCGTTCGGGGCGCCCAGCACCAGGTCGCAGGCGGCGAGCAGGCCGACGCCGCCGCCCATGGCCTCGCCGTCGGCGACGGCGAGCACCGGCACCCGGGCGCGGCGCAGCCGGGCCAGGCAGGCCGGCAGCCGGCGCAACTGGTCGCGGTCGGGCAGCCGGCCGTGGACGAAGAACGCCTCCAGGTCGAGACCCCGGCAGAACGTGTCCCCCTCGGCGGTGAGCACCAGCGCCCGGCAGGCCGGGTCGGCGTCCACCGCGTCGAGGGCCTCCTCCAGGCCGTCGATCAGGTCGAAGTTGATGGCGTTGCCGTTGGCCGCCGCGACGAGCGTGACGAAGCAGACGCCGTCGGCCATCTCGACGCGCACCGCGCGGTCCATGACGGTCAGCTCCACGTGTAGTGGCGGTGGTAGTCGCGGACGCCCTCCAGGACGAGCAGCCGCTGACCGGCGTAGCGCTGCGCGTACAGGTCGCCGACGTCCTGGGTCAGCGGCTGGTAGCTGCGTTCGTCGATGTTGGACTCGCAGGCCTTCTCGATCTGCTCGTACTGCTCGACGCCGAGCCGGACCCGGGAGTCCAGGTGCGCGTCCAGGTCGAGACCCCGCACGTACGCCTGCGCGTCGGCGCCGACCAGGCCGCTGTAGAACTCGGCCTGACAGCCGGAGCCGTACGCGAACACGGAGAACCGGTCCCCGGTGGTGAAGCCGCTGCCGGCGTGCAGCATGCCGAGCAGGCAGATGAACGTGGACGCGCCGTACGCGCTGCCGATCCGGCGGGCGAAGTGGGTGCTCTCGGCGACCCGCTCCCGCCAGCTCGCCTCGACGGCGGCCTTGTCGTAGCCGCCGATCCGGTTGAGCAGGGTCCGGTGGGCGACCCTGGTCATGCCGGGGAACGGCGCGTGGTAGATGTTCTTCCGGAAGTACGTGTCGAAGTCGATCTCGCCGACGAGCTGCTCGTACCGCTCGTACGTCTCCTCCAGCGCGTCCAGGTACGAGTAGAAGCTGGTCTGCCCGGTGATGATCTCGGTACGGGAGTTGGGGCGCAGCGCGTCGGACAGCTCGTTGGTCCAGTAACCGGCCTTCTCCAGCTCCAGCTCGAACACGGTCGGCTCGGCGCTGACCAGCATCGCCACCGCGCTGCCGCCGGCCATCAGCTCGCCCAGGTCGTCGTCCTCGGTCTGCACGTGGTTGCGGGTGCGGCTGAGATCGCTGTTGATCACCAGGGCCTTCCTGCCGGGGCGCACGCCGGAGGCGACCCAGGACGCGGCGACCCGCAGCGCGGCCGTGCCGCCGTAGCACATGTGCTTGACCTCGAAGTTGCGGCTGTGCGCGGGCAGCCGGCTGTGCCGCTGCACCCAGGTGGAGATGGGTTTGCCGAAGTCCACGGCGGACTCGGTGGCCACCACCACCAGCTCGATCTGCTCCCGGTCGTCGTCGGTGAGCAGCCGTTCGGCGGCGTTGACCGCGAGGGTCACCGGGTCCTCGTACGGGGGGATGATCGACCGGGACTCGTACGGCACCATCTGGCGGCGTTCCAGCTCGGCCAGGTTGTTGCCGCGCGCCGAGGCGAGGTCGGCGATCGACAGGTACGCGCGACCGCCGTACAGATTCAGCTTCTCGATGCCTACCCGCATGGGGGTGTTCTCCTCGTTCCGGCTCAGTTGAGGTACGTCTGGTCGAGCAGCGCGTCGCTGCCGGGCTGGTTGAAACAGATCCGGTTCATCAGCGGCTCCCGGGCGACGGCTTCCTGGAGGAGGTGCCGTTTGGGCAGCGCGAGGGTCTCCTTGAGCAGCTCCAGCACGTAGCGGGGTTTCTCGGCGATCTGCTCGGCCAGGTCGGTGGCGTGGGCGAGCACCTCGTCGCCGGGGACGACCGCGTTGAACAGCCGGCGGTCGGCCAGCTCCCGGCCCTTGTAGTACTTCCCCGTGAAGATCATCTCGGCGGCGACGTGGTGGCCGACGGCGGCGGGCAGCAGCACCGACAACCCCATCGCCGGGGCGAACCCCATGCTGGCCGAGTTGACCGCGTAGCGACGCTCCTCGGCGGCGACGGTCAGGTCGCAGCACAGCGCCAGGGCCAGCCCGCCGCCGACGGCGTGCCCCTCCAACGCGCCGACCACCGGCACCGGGAAGGAGAGCAGCCGGTCGGAGAGGGCCAGCAGGCGGCGCTCGTCGTAGACGCCGCTGGCCATCTCCTTGAGCATGGTGAGGGTGCCGCCGGCGCACCACACCTCCCGGGTGCCGGTCACCAGCAGCACCTTGACCGACGGGTCGGCGGCCAGCTTGTCCAGCGTCGCCATCAGCGCGTCGACCAGCTCGGCGCTGAGCCGGTTCTCCCGTTCCGGGTCGCAGACGGCGAGCCGGACGATGCCCGACCCGTCGGCGGTCACCTCGATCATGTTGGTCACGGCGGTCACCTCTGGTCTTCCGTGGTCAGGCGGTGCGCCCGGATCTGCTCCGGGTCCAGCCAGCAGCGACGCCGCTGGAACGGGTAGGTGGGCAGGTCGACCGGGGGCCGGACGCCGCCGTCGACGGCGACCCAGTCCAGGTCGACGCCGTGGGTGTGCAGGGTCGCGGCGGCGTCCAGCACGGTCACCCAGTTGCCGGCCTCCGGGTCCAGCGAGCGCAGCCACTGGCCGGCGCCCCGGGGCAGGCAGCGTTTACCCATCTCGATCAGGGTGTCCTTGGGGCCCATCTCCAGGAACGTGTCGTAGCCCTCGGCGGCCAGCGCCCGGACGGCCTCCAGGAACCGGACCGGCTCCCGCAACTGCTGCCGCCAGTACGCCGGGTCGTGGCAGACCCCGGAGCGCAGCATCGTCGCCAGGTAGGTGGACATGAACGGGATCTTCGGCTCGCCGAACTCCTGCCCGGTGACGGCCTTCTCGAACTCGTCGAGGATCGGGTCCAGCAGCGGCGAGTGCGACGCGTACGACACCCGCAGCGGCCGGGTCAGGACGAAGTCCTCCTCCAGCTTCTCCAGCACCTCCTGCACGGCGGTCCGCTCGCCGGAGATGACGGTGTGCTCGGGGCCGTTGACCGCGGCGACCGCCACCCGGCCGGCGTACCCGTCGAGCAGCGCGGCGACCTCCTCGGCGGGGGCCGAGCAGGCGGCCATCATGCCGGTCGGCGGCAGGGTCCGGGTGAGCCGGCCACGTTCCACGATCAGCCGGACGCCGGTCTCCAGGCTGAACACCCCGGCGACCCAGGCGGCGGCGTACTCGCCGAGGCTGTGCCCGAGCACCGCGGCCGGCTCCAGCCCCCAGGAGCGCCACATCGCGGCCAGCGCGCACTGCAGGGTGAACAGCGTCGGCTGGGCGTACTCGGTCTCGTCGATCGGGTAGCGGACGCCGTCCCCGGCCGGGAACAGCACGTCGCGCAGCCGCCACGGGTGGTGCGCGTCGAACAGCTC
Organism: Micromonospora sp. WMMD882; assembly: GCF_027497255.1. Classification (NCBI taxonomy): domain Bacteria; kingdom Bacillati; phylum Actinomycetota; class Actinomycetes; order Micromonosporales; family Micromonosporaceae; genus Micromonospora; species Micromonospora sp. WMMD882. Next base: position 1,195,922 of record NZ_CP114903.1, on the reverse strand, counting down.
CGCGCAGCGGTCCACGATCCGACGGAACTCCGGCTCGGTCCGGTACAGCTCCGCGCCCATGCCGACGTGCTGGCCGCCCTGACCGGGGAAGACGAACGCGATCCGGCGGCCACCGCCGCCGGCCGGGACGACGCCGTGCCGTACGCCCTCGGGCGCCTCCCCGGCGGCGAGACCGGTCAGCGCGGCGCGGGCCGCGTCGAGGTCGGCCACCGCGACCGCCGCCCGGTGCGCGAAGTGGGTCCGCCGGGCGGTGCTGGTGTGGCACAGGTCGGCCAGGGTCGGCGCGGGGTCGGCGGCGAGCCGGTCCGCCCAGCGGCGGGCCTGGTCACGCAACGCCTGTCCGGTGCGGCCGGACACGGCCAGCAGCCGCGCCGGCCGGTCGGTGGCGACGCCCGTCAGCCGGTCGACGGCCACGTCCGGCGGCGGGCCGCCGTCGGCGGGCGGCGGGGCGTCGCCGAGGACGATGTGCGCGTTGGTGCCGCCGAAGCCGAACGAGCTGACCCCGGCGACCCGCTCCCCCGGCGGCGACGGCCACGGGGCGCGTCCGGTGGCCACCCGCAGCGGCAGCGCGTCCCAGTCCACGTGCGGGTTCAGCTCCCGCAGGTGCAGGTGCGGGGGGATCTCGCCGTGGCGCAGCGCGAGCACCACCTTGATGAGTCCGGTGATGCCGGCGGCGGCCTCCAGGTGCCCGGTGTTGGTCTTGACCGAGCCGAGCGTCAGGGGTCGGTCCGGGTCGCGGCCGGCGCCGAGCGCGACGGCGAGGGCCCGCACCTCGATCGGGTCGCCGAGGGTGGTGCCGGTGCCGTGCGCCTCCACGTAGTCGACCTGGCGCGGGGCGATCCGGGCGTCGGCCAGGGCGGCCCGCAGGACCTCCTCCTGGGCCACCCCGTTGGGGGCGGTGAGGCCGTTGCTGTGGCCGTCCTGGTTGACCGCCGAGCCGCGGATCACCGCGAGGATCCGGTCCCCGTCGGCGCGGGCGTCGCGGAGCCGCTTGAGCACGACCATCCCGGCGCCCTCACCGCGCACGTAGCCGTTGGCGGCGGCGTCGAAGGTGCGGCAGCGCCCGTCCGGGGAGAGCATCCCGACCTGGGAGAACGCCGCCGTGGTCGCCGGCCACAGCATCACGTTGACCCCACCGGCCAGCGCGGCGCGGGCGGTGCCGGCGCGCAGGCTCCGGCAGGCCAGGTGCACCGCGACCAGCGACGACGAGCAGGCCGTGTCCACCGCCAGGCTCGCCCCGCGCAGGTCGAACAGGTACGACAGCCGGTTCGCGGCGATGCTGAACGCGGTGCCGGACAGCCCCCGGATCGGCGCGCCGCCCAGCAGCAGGGAGTAGTCCCAGGTGCTGATGCCCACGTACACGTCGGTGGCGGTGCCGGCCAGCGCCGCCGGTCGCTGCCCGGCGTGTTCCAGCGCCTCCCAGGCCACCTCCAGCAGCAGCCGCTGCTGCGGGTCCATGCTGGCCGCCTCGCCCAGCGACAACCCGAAGAAGCCCGGGTCGAACCGGTCCACCTGGTCCAGGAACCCGCCGTCGCGGCTGCCCATCGTGCCCGGGGTGGACTGTTGCGGGTCGTGGTACGCGTCGACGTCCCACCGGTCGGCGGGCGTCTCGGAGACCAGGTCCACGCCGTCGCGCAGCCGGGCCCAGAACGCGTCCGGGCCGTCCGCGCCGCCGGGCAGCCGGCAGCCGACACCGATCACCGCGATCGGCTCGGTGCGGGCCCGTTCCACCTCGTCCAGGCGGGCCTGGAGGGTCTCGATGGCCACCAGGGCGCGTTTGAGCGGGGACAACGCCTCGGTGGACGCTGCGGCGTCACTCATGGGTGCTCCTCACCTCCAGGGCGGAGAGTTTCGCGGCCAGCAGGGCCTCGACGTCCGCGTCGTCCAGGGCCGCGACCCGCGCCACCAGGTCGTCGGGCGCGGCCGGCGGCTGCTGCGGCGGCGCGGGCTGCTCGGGCTCCGGGAACAGCTCCCGGAGCAGGTGGTCGCTGAGCTTCGCCACCGTGGGATGGTCGAAGGCCAGCGTGCTGGGCAGCCCACGCCCGGCGAGGACGCTCAGCGCGTTGCGCAGCTCCACCGCCATCAGCGAGTCCAGGCCCAGCTCGCGCAGCGGCTGGTGCGGGTTGACCGGCTGGGCGGGCGGCAACCCCAGGATGGTGACGGCGGCGCGCTGCACGTGCTCCTGGAGGAGTTGGCGACGTTCGGTGGGGTGCGCGGCGGCGATCCGCGCACGCGTCCCGCCGGCCGGGGCGTCGGCGGCGTCACCGGCGGACGGCGCCGGCGTGGCCCGGCGCAGCCGCGCCAGCAGGGCCGGTTCCCGGTCACCGTACTGACGCAGGTGGGTCGGCCAGTCCACGGCGAACACCCCGGCCTGGGTGACCCGGGCGTCCAGCAGCCGGTCCAGGGCCGCGGTGGCCTCGGTCGCCGACATCGCCCGGTAGCCCTGCCCGGCGAGGCGTCGCCGCTGCTGGTCGCTCATCCGGGCGGCCATCCCGCCGTCCGCCCACGGCCCCCAGTTGACGCTGGTCGCGGGCAGGCCCCGGGCCCGCCGGTGGTGGGCCAGGGCGTCCAGGAACGTGTTCGCGGTGAGGTAGCCGGCCTGACCGGCCGAGCCGAGCAGCGACGCGGCCGACGAGCAGAGCACCAGGAAGTCCAGGGGCAGCCCCCGGGTGAGCCGGTGCAGGTTCCAACCGCCGGCGACCTTCGGGGCGAGCACGGGGGCGAACCGCTCCCAGGTCTGCTGGTCGAGGACCCCGTCGTCGAGCACCCCGGCGGCGTGCACGATCCCGCGCAGCGGCGGCCGGGTGGCGGCGAGGTCGGCGAGCACGGCGGCCAGGGCGACCGGGTCGGCCACGTCGACCTGCCGGATCTCGACCTCGGCGCGGCGGCCCAGCTCCCGCAGGGTCGCCTCGACCTCCGGCGACGGCGCGCGGCGACCGAGCAGCGCCAGGCGCCGGGCGCCCCGGTCGACCAGCCAACCGGCGATCGCCGGACCGATCCCGCCGAGCCCCCCGGTGACCAGGTACGTGGCGTCGGCGCGGACGACCGGCGACGGCTCCTGGACGACGACCACCTTGCCGACGTGCCGGGCCTGGGCCATGTGCCGGAAGGCGTCCTCGGCCCGCTCCAGCGGGAACGCGCGCAGCGGCAACGGGGCCAGCCGGCCCGCGTCGAGGGCGGCGGTGGTCTCCGCCAGCATCGACCGGACCAGGGACGGGTCGGTGTCGACGACGGCCCCCAGGTCGAACGGGTGGTACGCGACGTCCGGCCGCAGCCGGGCGACCTGCTCGGCGGTCCAGACGCCACGCTTGCCGATCTCCAGGAAGACCCCGCCGGCGCGGAGCGCCCCGATGCTGCGCGGGATGAAGTCGTCGGTCAGGGAGTTCAGCACCACGTCGACGCCCGCGCCGCCGGTGCGTTCGCCGATCGCGTCGGCGAAGTCGAGGGTGCGGGAGTGGAACACGTGCCGTACGCCCAGCGCGGCGAGGACCGGCCACTTGGCGGGGCTGGCGGTGGTGAAGACCTCCGCCCCGACGGAGAGCGCGAGCTGCACGGCGGCCAGCCCGACCCCGCCGGCCGCCGCGTGCACCAGCACCCGGTCGCCGGCCCTGATCCCGGCCAGGTGGCGCAACCCGTACGCGGCGGTGCAGAACGCCACCGGGACGGTGGCCGCCTCCGCCCAGCCCAGCGACGCCGGAACCGGGGCGACCCGGTCGGCGGCGACGGTGACGTACGTGCCGAAGCTCGCCGGGGCCAGCGCGAGCACCCGGTCCCCGACGGCCGGACCGGTCACGTCGGCGCCGACGGCGACGACCTCGCCGGCGCACTCCAGACCGAGGGGCCCCGCCTCGCCCGGGTACATGCCGAGCGCGTTCAGCACGTCCCGGAAGTTCAGGCCGGTGGCGTGGACCCGGATCTCCACCTCGTCCGGTTTCGGCTCGCGCCGGGTGGCCGGGCCGAGGGCGAGGTGTTCCAGCATGCCGCGTTCGCGGATGCGCAACCGCACCGGCCCGGCGTCGACCGGCGTGGGCGTCGGCCGGGCCGGCGCGAGGCGGGGCACGTGGACGACGCCGTCGCGCAGCGCGTACTCGTCCTCGGGTTCGGCGGTCAGCAGCACGTCCGGCAGCGTCGGGGGCAGTGACCCGGCGTCGGCCGGGTCCAGGTCGACCACGCCGCAGCGCAGCCCGGCCGACTCCCGGTTGACCGCGCGGGCCAGGCCCCAGGCGGGGGCCTGGGTCACCGCGACCGGCGCGCCCGGGGTGACCGCCCGGCCGCCCCGGGTGACCAGCCACAGGCGGGGACACGCGTCGCCGTCGGCGGACAGCGTCGACACCAGGGCGAGCACCTGCCGTACCCGCCGCTCGTGCGCGGCGGTGACCTCCGCCAGGCTGGGCTCGTCGGCGAGCCCGGCAGGCAGGTCACCGACAGGCGGGGCGTCGGCAGGCGGATCGGCGGCTGCCGGGGCGCGGTGACCGGCCGGGCGCGGGGCCTCGGCAGGCGGGCGCGGGCCGCTCCCGGCCGGCCCGCCGGCCGGATCGTCGAGACCGGTCAGGTCGACCACGCCGCGCCAGGTCCGCCCCGGGGTCCGCAGCGACCCGGGCAGCTCGTCGGGGGCGTCGAGCAGGTCGACCGTCGCGCCCCGGGCGCGCAGCAGGTCGGCCAGGGCCGCCCCGGCGCCGCCCCGGTCGGCCAGCACCAGCCAGTCCCCGGGCCCGGTGGCGGCCGGGGCGAGCGCCGCCGGCTCCCAGCCGATCTCGTAGCAGAGGTCCGGGCCGGTGTGCCGGCGGACCGCGTGCCGGTCGGCGCGGCGCAGCAGCAGTCCCTCGACCCGGGCGGCCAACGTGCCGTCGACCCGGCGTACCTCGACGTCGGCGACGGCCGTGCCGCTGTCGTGCCGCCGCAACCGGGCGTGGCTCCACACCGCCGTCCCGGGCGCGGCGGCCGGGGTGAACCGGTCCACGCCGATCGGCAGCCAGGCGTCGGTCAGGTCGTCCGGGAACGCCGCCAGGGCCACCTGGAGGGCGGCGTCGAGCAGGGCGGGATGCCAGTGGAAGCCGGCGGGCCCGGCGGCCGGTCCGGCGGGCAGGACGACGTGCCCGACCGCCTCGTCGACCCCGCGCCAGAGTCGACCGATCCCGGTGAAGGCCGGCCCGTACTCGATGCCGATCGTGCGCAGCCGCTGGTAGAACGCGGTGACGTCGACGGCGGTGAGCCCGTGGCCGAGGCTCGCCGGATCGCGCCGGTCGGTCGGCTGCGGGGGAAGCCCGGTGACCGTGCCGGTGGCGTGCCGGGTCCACGGCGCGTCGGCCGGGTCGGTGGCGGGCTGGCTGAACACCTCCATCCTGCTGCGGCCGTCGCCGAGGGGGGTCAGCACGACCTGCGTCGACCGGGGGGCGTCGTCGTCGGGCAGCGCCAGCGCCTCGTGCAGCACCAGGTCGGTGACCTGGACGCCACCCACGGTCGGCACCTCGTCGTCCACCCCGGCCGGAGCCGACCCGCCGCCAGCGGACAGAGCCGATTCGCCGCCGGCGGCGGACAGGGCCGCAGAGCCGCCGGCGGCGGACAGGGCCGCAGAGCCGCCGGTAACGGCGGACAGGGCCGGTGAACCGCCGCCGGCGGCGGCCAGGGCCAGGTCGAGGTAGGCGGTCATCGGCAGCAGCGCGACGCCGTGCACGCGGTGCTCGCCGAGGAAGGCCACGCGCGCGTCGAGCAGGCTGTCGAAGGTCGGCACGGCGGTCCGGGCCCGACGCCCGAGCAGCGGATGGCCGTCCGCCACGGTCGGTCGGGCCGCCCGGCCGTCCGGTCGGCGCGGGCTGCGCAGCCAGTGCCGCTGACGCTGCCACGGGTACGCGGGCAGCGACACGCACCGGCCCGGGGCGGGGTGCAGCCGCGCCCAGTCGACGTCGTGGTTGGCCTGGTAGAGGCCGCCCAGCGCGGCGAGCAGCGTGGCCTGGCCGTCCGCGCCGGCCCGCATCGAGGGCAGCACCACGCCGACGCGGCCGTGGTGGTCGAGGTGCTCGGCGATCGGGCGGGCCAGCGCCGGCTGCGGGCCGACCTCGACGAACGTGTCCACCGCAGGGTCGAGGTGGGTCAGCGCCGCGGCGAACCGCACCGGCTCGACGATGTTGCGCGCCCAGTAGGCGGGGCCGAAGTCCCCGTCGGCGGCGGGCCGACCGGTCACCGTGGACACGATCGGCACGGTTGCCGGTCGGGGCGTGAGCCCGTGCAGCGCCGCCACCAGCGGGGCCTGGAACGGCGCCTGCTGCGGGCTGTGGAAGGCGTACTCGACCGGCAGCGACCGGGTGAACACGCCCCGCTCGGCGAGCCCGGCGAGGACCTCGTCCAGCGCGGCCGGCTCACCGGCCAGCACGGTGCCGGTGGGGCTGTTGACCGCGGCGACGGCCAGCCGGTCACCGTACCCGGCGATCAGCGCCTCGGCCTCCGGCTGCGGCAACGCGACGGTCGCCATCCGGCCCCGGCCGTGCGCCGACTGCATCACCCGTCCCCGGTGGTGGACCACCCGTACCGCGTCGTCGAGGGTGAGCGCCCCGGCGACGTACGCGGCGGCGACCTCGCCGACGCTGTGGCCGATCACCGCCTCCGGCTCGATGCCCCAGGAACGCCACAGCGCGGCGAGGGACACCTGCACGGCGAACAGCGCGGGCTGGGCGACCTCGGTGCGGTCCAGTCTGGACACTTCGGGCGCGGCGAGGATCTCGTCGAGCGGCGACCAGCCGGCGTGCGCCCGGAACAGCTCGTCACAGTGCCGCATGGTGGCCGCGAAGACCGGCTCCCGGGTCATCAGGTCCGCGCCCATGCCGGCCCACTGCGCGCCCTGGCCGCAGAAGACGAAGACCGGGCCGGCCGGGGCGTCCGGGGCGGCGGCGTCGGCGGGGGCCGGCGCGTCGGCGAGGACGGCCAGCCGGTCGGCCAGCTCGGCGTGGTCGCGGCCGGTGACGGCGGCCCGGAACGGGTGGTGGCTGCGCCGCGCCCCGGCCGTCCAGCACAGGTCACGCAGCGGCACGTCGGAGGTGGCCAGCATCGACCGGTACGCCTCGGCCAGCGCCCGCAGCGCCTGCGGGCTGCGCGCCGACAGCGGCAGCAGCTCCACCCGGCCGGCGTCAGCTCCGGCGGCCTCAGCGCCGGCGACGTCAGAGCCGACGGCCCCGGAACCGACGGCCCCGCTCTCGGCGGGGGCCTCCTCGACCACCAGACAGCCGTTGGTGCCGGACCAGCCGAACGAGCTGACCGTGGCGATCCGGGGCCACTCGCCCCGGGGCCAGGGCCGCAGCTCGGTCGGCACGACGAACCGCGACCCGGTCAGCGAGGCGTTCGGGTTCAACGTCCGGAAGTGCAGGTGCGCGGGGATCGCCTCGTGCCGCAGCGACAGCACCACCTTGATCAGGCCCGCGATGCCGGCGGCGGCCTCCAGGTGGCCGATGTTGGTCTTGACCGAGCTGAGCGCGACCGGCCGGCTGTCCGGGGTCGCCGGGCCGAGCGCCTCGGTCAGCGCCTCGATCTCGATCGGGTCGCCGAGGGCCGTACCGGTGCCGTGGGCCTCGACCGCGCCCACCTGCGCCGGGTCGACGCCCGCGTTACGCAGCGCCTGCGCGACGATGCGCTGCTGGGAGCGGCCGCTCGGCGCGGTCAGGCCGTTGGTCCGGCCGTCCTGGTTGACCGCCGAGCCGCGTAGCACCGCGAGGACCGGATCACCGTCGGCGCGGGCGTCGGAGAGCCGCTTGAGCACCACCGCGCCGCAGCCCTCGCCCCGGACGAACCCGTCGGCGGTGGCGTCGAAGGTCTTGCACCGGCCGTCGGCGGCCATCATCCGCATCTTGCTGGTGGCCATGGTGAAATGCGGACCCAGCGCCAGGTTCACCCCGCCGGCCAGGGCGGTACGGCACTCCCCGGCGCGCAGACTCTGGCTGGCCAGGTGTACCGCCACCAGCGACGACGAGCAGGCGGTGTCCAGGGCGACGCTCGGGCCGCGCAGGTCGAGCAGGTACGAGATCCGGCCGGCGATCACGCTGTGCGAGGTGCCGGTGCCGGTGTACGTGTCGATCTGCTCGGGGTCGGCGAACTGGAGCCACGTGTAGTCGTTGCTGTGGCTGTGCACGCCGACGAAGACGCCGGTCGGGCTGCCGGCCAGCCGTCCGGTGGTCTGGCCGGCGCTCTCCAGCGCCTCCCAGGCCACCTCCAGCATGATCCGCTGCTGCGGGTCCATCTGGTCGGCCTCCCGGGGGGAGATGCCGAAGAAGGACGCGTCGAACCGGTCGATCCGGTCCAGGAAACCGCCCCAGCGGCTGGTGACCCGGCCGGGCACGGTGGGGTCGGCGTCGTAGAGGGCGTCCGCGTCCCACCGGTCGGCGGGCACCTCGGAGATCGCGTCCACGCCGCCGCGCAGCAGCTCCCAGAACGCCGCCGGGCTGTCCGCGCCGCCCGGGAAGCGGCAGGCCAGGCCGACCACCGCGATCGGCTCGGTACGGGCGCGCTCGCTGGCCTCGAGCTTGGCGCGCAGGTCACGCACCGCGGTCAACGCGCGCTGGAGCGTCGCCGCCGAGGGGTTCGCTGAGGACATGTCCGTTCCTTGTCGGCCGTCAGGAGTCGAGGTCGTTGAGCTCTTGGGCGAGCAGCGCCGTCAGGTCGTCGACCGACAGCTCAGCCAGGTCGCCGGAGGCGTCGTCGGTGGACGGGGCCCTGCCCCCGCCGGTGGCCGCCGGCGTGTCGGCCGGCGCGACGTCGGGCGGGTCCAGCGGGACGCCCAGCCGGCCGGCCAGGTAGGGGACCATCACCTCGATCGTCGGGTAGTTCCACACCAGGGTGGACGGCAACGCGACACCCAGGCCCGCCTCCAGCCGGTTACGCAGCTCCAGCGACATCAGCGAGTCGAAGCCGAGGGACCGCAGCGGGGTGTCGAGGCCGATCCGGGAGGTGGCCAGCCGCAGCACCCGGGACGCCTGCTCCCGCACGTACGTCTCGACGGCGGCGCGACGACGACGGCCAGGCTCGGCGGCCAGGAACCCGGCCCGGACCCCGGCGGTCGCCGGCTGCTCCGGCACGGCGACGCCGAGCCGGGCGAGCTGGTTGGCCCGGCCGGCCGCCGGGTACGCCGCCACCCACTCGGCCGCGTCGAACGGCATCACCGCGACCTGGGCGGTGTCCTGCGCGAGCAGTCCACCGAGCAGGGCCGTCCCCTGCTCCGGGTCGATCGCCCGCAGCCCGCGCAGCGCCTCCTGGCCGCCCTGCTCCAGCCGCGCCGCCATGCCCACCGACGTCCACGGGCACCAGTTGACGCTGAGGGCGGGCAGCCCGGCGGCGCGGCGGGCGTGGGCCAGCGCGTCGAGGAACGCGTTGCCGGCGGCGTACGCGCCCTGGCCGGGTGAGCCCAGCACCGACGTCACCGAGGAGAACAGCACGAAGAAGTCCAGCGTCTCGCCGGCGGTCTGCTCGTGCAGGTGCCAGGCGGCGTCCACCTTCGGCCGGGCCACCCGGCGGTACCGTTCGGGGGTCTGCTGCAGCAGGATGCCGTCGTCGAGGACCCCGGCCGCGTGCACCACGCCCCGCAGCGGCGACAGGCGCCCGCGCACGTGGTCCAGCGCCCCGGCCACCTGGTCGGGGTCGGTGACGTCGGCGGCGAGCGCCTCGACCCGTACGCCGCGGCGGGTCAGCTCGTCGAGGACCGGCCGGGCCTGCGGCGTCGGCCCGGACCGGCCGACCAGGACGAGCTGCCGCGCGCCGGAGTCGGCGAGCCAGCGGGCCACCTGGAGACCGAGACCGCCGAAGCCCCCGGTGACCAGGTAGCTGCCGTCGGGGTGGACCCGGACGCCACCGGGCGGCACGACCGGCACGGTCCGCCGGTCCGCCACGGTCAGCACCACCTTGCCGAGGTGCCCGGCCTGCTCCATCAGGTGGAACGCGTCCCGGGCGGCGGCGACCGGGAACCGGCGCGCCGGCAACGGGCGCAGCTCCCCGGCGTCGACCCGGGCGACGACGCGGCGCAGCAGCGCGCCCACCCGCTCCGGCCGGTCGGTGAACATCGCGTCCAGGTCGACGGCGAAGAACGCCAGGTTGCGGCGGAACTCCCCGAGACCGATCGGCCGGTCCTGGTGGATGTCCCGCTTGCCGATCTCCACGAACCGCCCGTACGGGGCGAGGGCGGCGATGCCGTGCGTGATGAAATCCCCGGCCAGGGAGTTCAGCACCACGTCCACGCCCTGCCCGTCGGTCTCGGCGCGGACCTGCTCGGCGAAGGCCGTGGACCGGGAGTCCATCACGTGCCGTACGCCCAACGACTTGAGGTAGGCGCGTTTCTCCTCGCTGCCGGCGGTGGCGAACACCTCCGCGCCGGCGGCCTGGACGAGCTGCACGGCGGCCAGCCCGACCCCGCCGGCGGCGGCGTGCACCAGCACCCGCTCCCCCGGCTCGATCCGGGCCAGGTGCTCCAGGGCGTACGCGGCGGTGAGGAAGGCGATCGGCAACGTCGCGGCCTCGGCGAAGTCCAGCCCGGCGGGCATCGGCGCGACGAGCCGGGCGTCGGCGGTGACGTGACTGCCGAGGCAGTCGGCGGCCACCGCGACGACCCGGTCGCCGACCCGTGGCACGGTCACGTCCGGGCCGACCTCGGTCACCACTCCGGCGCACTCGTCGCCGAGACGCGCCGTCGACTCCGTCACCCCCGGGTACAGGCCGAGGGTCTTGAGGACGTCACGGAAGTTGAGGCCGGCGGCGCGTACCTCGACGCGCACCTGGCCGGGACCGGGGCGGGCCGGGTCGAACGGACGCAGGTGGAGCTGGTCGAGGGTGCCGACCCGGTCCAGCGTCAGCCGGAACGGCCGGTCACCGGCCGGCTCCGGGACGGCCGGCGGCGTCTGCGCCGCCCGGGCGACCAGCCGGGAGACCAGCAGCTCCCCACCGCGTACGGCCAGCTCCGGCTCGTCGGTCGGGGCGAGCAGGACAGCGGGCAGCGCGGCGTCCTCGCCGTTGCGGTCCGCGCCCAGGTCGACGCGGGCGCAGCGCAGGTCGGGGTGCTCGTGGGCGATGGTGCGGCCGAGCCCCCACAGCGGGGCCTGCCAGGGCGCGCCCAGCCGGTCGCCGGCCCGCGCGACCTGGCTGTCCCGGGTGACCAGCCAGAGCCGGGGCCGCTGCGCCCCCGGCGCGGCGTGCAGCGCCCGCACCAGGTGCAGCACGCTGTCGGCGACCAGCAGGTGGGTCCGCTCGGGGTCCTCCGCGCCGGGGGCGTCCAACGCCCACAGGTGGACCACGCCCCGGCAGGGTCGCTGCGCGTCGAACGCCTCGGCGAGCAGGTCGACGAGGTGCTCGGGCCGGGCCGGGTCGACCTCGTAGGCGTCGTCGCCGAGCCGCCGGTAGCGGTCCCCCGGCCGGACGACGACGCAGTCGCCACCGCGGGCCCGCAGCGCGGCGTCCAGGGCGCTGCCTCGGTCGGCGAGGACCAGCCACCGGCCGCGCCAGTCCGCCTGCTCCGGTGGGCTCGTCCAGGTGGGCGCCGGCTCCCAGCGCAGCTCGTGGAGCAGGTCGGCGCCGGTGGGCGCGCCCCGGTCCAGCCGGCGCAGCCGCAGGCCGGTGACGGTGAGCAGCACCCGGCCGTCGTCGGCGCGGACCACCAGGTCGGCGACCGGCTCGTCGGCGGGCGTGTCCGGCCGTGGCCGGGCCTGGCAGGTCACCGCCGTGCCGGGGCGTTCCCGCAGCTCGACCCGTTCCACTCCGACCGGAACGTACGGGTCGGCGGGCTGCTGCGGCAGCGCGGCGACGGCGGCCTGCAGGCAGGCGTCCAGCAGCGCCGGGTGCGTCAGGTACGCCGGGGAGTCCCCGGGCAGCTCGATCCGGGCGGTCACCGCGCCGGGGCTGCGCCGCAGGTGGCGGATCCCCTGGAAGCGGGGGCCGTACTCCAGTCCGCGGGCGCGCATCGCGGCGTAGTGCTCGTCGCCGCTGGACGTCGTCGCGGCGTCCGGTCCGGTGGGGTCGTCGGGTCCGGTCGGCGGCTCGACGTCCACGGCGGCCCGCACGACGCCCCGGGCGTGCTCCTGCCACTCGCCCGGGCGTCCGTCCTCGTCCGGTTGGCGGCTGGCGCAGCGGAACCCGTACCCGCCGGACGGCCGCCCGGTCAGGGTCACCTGGATCGTGGTGGCCCGCTCGGCCGACGGCGCCAACGGTCGGGTGATCTCCAGCCGCTCGACGACCGGGGTCGGCGTGCCGAGCAGTTCGCTGGTCGCGGCCAACGCCATCTCGACGTACGCGGTGGCCGGCACGACCACCTGGCCCCGGACCCGGTGGTCGGTGAGGTACGGCAACGCGTCGAGGTCGATCTCGGTGGTCCACAGGTGCGCGTCCCGGTCGAGGGACGACTCGACGTGCGCGCCGAGCAGCGGGTGACCGACGGCGCGGCGGCCGCGGGTCGGCGCGGCGGGCCAGTGCCGCTCCCGCTGCCAGGGGTACTCCGGCAGGCGGACCACCGCGCCCCGGGTCGGGTGCAGCGCCGTCCAGTCCAGCGGCACGCCGAGCCGGTAGAGCTCACCGGCGCTGTCCAACATGGACCGCCGCTCGGCGGTGTCCCGGCGGGTGGAGGCGAGGGTCACCCCGACGTCGCCGTGCCGGCGGCAGGTCTCCTCCACCGCGGCGCTGAGGACGGGGTGGGGGCTGATCTCCAGGAAACACGTCAACCCGTCGGCCAACAACCGCCCCACCACCGGCGCGAACCGCACCGGCTCCCGCAGATTCTCCCACCAGTACCCCGCCACCGCCTCACCACCAGCCAACACCCCACCCCGCACCGTCGAATACCACGGCACCGAACCCACCCCCGGCGACACCGACCCCAACCCCGCCAACAACTCCCCCCGCAACCCGTCCACCTGCGGACTGTGCGACGCCACATCCACCTGCACCCGCCGCGCGAACACCCCCCGCGCCGACAACAACCCCACCACCTCGTCCACCGCCTCCGACGACCCCGCCACCACCGTCGTCACCGGCCCGTTCCACGCCGCCACCACCACCGCACCACCAAACGACGCCACCACCTCCTCCACCTCACCCGCGCCCAACTCCACCACCGCCATCGCCCCACGACCCGAAATCCCCCGCAACAACCCCGACCGCACACAGATCACCCGAGCCGCGTCCGACAACGACAACACCCCCGCCACACACGCCGCCGCCACCTCACCCATCGAATGCCCCACCACCGCCGCCGGCTCCACCCCCCACGACCGCCACAACGCCGCCAACCCCACCTGCACCGCGAACAACACCGGCTGCACCACATCGATCCCCTCAGGAACCGACCCACCCTCCACCACATCCAGCAACGACCACTCCACAAACTCCCCGAACACCGCCGCACACTCCACCAACACCCCCCGAAACACCGGCTCCGACCGCGCCAACTCCCGCCCCATCCCCACCCACTGACCACCCTGACCCGGAAACACGAAGACGACTTTCCGGGGGTTGCCGGAAGACGCCGCGACGGGCAGGTTCCCCTCGGCGAGCCGCGCTTCGAGCTGGGTGGCCAGGTCGGCGGTGGAGGTCGCGGTGACGGCGAGCCGCACCCCGTGGTGGGCCCGGCGGACGGCGGCGGTGTGGCCGAGGTCGCGCAGGTCGGTGTTGGGTCGCCGCCGCAGCAGCTCCGCCGTACGTCGGGTCAGCTCGGCCAGGGCGGCCGGGGTGTGCGCCGACAGCGGCACCAGCACGGCGTCCCCGGCGTCGGGGCGGTCCCCGGTGGGCGCGCTCCCGTCGGGTCCGGCCCCGTCACCCGGCTCGACCGGCGTCGCGCCGACGTCGCCCGGCGTGCTGACGGGTCCTGTCGGCGCGGGGGGCAGCGGCACCGCCGTGACGTCCGGCGGGTACAGCGCCGGCCAGTGGATCGGCTGCCCGAGCTGGTGCAGCCGGGCCACCGTGTCGAGCAGCGCGGCGCGTTCGTCCTCGTCGCGGCGGGTGGAGGCGAGGGTGACGCCGGGCCCGTGGTGACGGGCCAGACTCTGCTCGACGGCGGCGCTGAGGACGGGGTGGGGGCTGATCTCCAGGAAACACGTCAACCCGTCGGCCAACAACCGCCCCACCACCGGCGCGAACCGCACCGGCTCCCGCAGATTCTCCCACCAGTACCCCGCCACCGCCTCACCACCAGCCAACACCCCACCCCGCACCGTCGAATACCACGGCACCGAACCCACCCCCGGCGACACCGACCCCAACCCCGCCAACAACTCCCCCCGCAACCCGTCCACCTGCGGACTGTGCGACGCCACATCCACCTGCACCCGCCGCGCGAACACCCCCCGCGCCGACAACAACCCCACCACCTCGTCCACCGCCTCCGACGACCCCGCCACCACCGTCGTCACCGGCCCGTTCCACGCCGCCACCACCACCGCACCACCAAACGACGCCACCACCTCCTCCACCTCACCCGCGCCCAACTCCACCACCGCCATCGCCCCACGACCCGAAATCCCCCGCAACAACCCCGACCGCACACAGATCACCCGAGCCGCGTCCGACAACGACAACACCCCCGCCACACACGCCGCCGCCACCTCACCCATCGAATGCCCCACCACCGCCGCCGGCTCCACCCCCCACGACCGCCACAACGCCGCCAACCCCACCTGCACCGCGAACAACACCGGCTGCACCACATCGATCCCCTCAGGAACCGACCCACCCTCCACCACATCCAGCAACGACCACTCCACAAACTCCCCGAACACCGCCGCACACTCCACCAACACCCCCCGAAACACCGGCTCCGACCGCGCCAACTCCCGCCCCATCCCCACCCACTGACCACCCTGACCCGGAAACACGAAGACCACCCGGGGCGGGACGGACGGCGACGGGTCGGTGGTGGGGGCGGCGGCGAGCCACTGGTCGAGCCCGGTCACCAGCTCCTCGCGGGTGCGGGCGGGCAACGCCAGGCGGTACGGGTGCCGGCGCGCGTACCGGTCGGCGGCGCTCCAGCACAGGTCGGGCAGCGACCGCGTGGTGGTGGCCGCCTCCCGTACGGCCTGGGCGAGCCCGCGCAGCGTGCCGGGGTCGGGCGCGGACAGCGGCAGCAGGCTGGTCGGCTGCGCGGTGGTCCCCTCCAGCACGACGTGGCAGTTCGTCCCGCCGAAGCCGAAGGCGCTCACCCCGGCCAGCGCCCGCTCCTGCGGGCAGGGCCACGGCTCGACGGTCTGCGGCACCCGCAGGTTGATCCGGTCGAAGGGGATGTGCGGGTTCGGCCGGGTGAAGTGCAGGTTCGGCGGGATGGTCCGGTGCCGGACGGCGAGGACCGTCTTGATCAGTCCGGCGATGCCGGCGGCGGCCTCCAGGTGCCCGATGTTGGTCTTGACCGAGCCGATGGTCAGCGGCCGGTCCGCGGCCCGGTTCGCGCCCAGCACCGCGCCGATCGCGTTGGCCTCGATCGGGTCGCCGAGCATGGTGCCGGTGCCGTGGGTCTCCACGTAGTGGACCCGCTCGGGCGGCACGCCGGCGCGGTCGTAGGCGGCCTGGAGCATCGCCACCTGCGCCTGCGGGTTGGGCGCGGTGAGACCGTTGCTGAAGCCGTCGTTGTTGACCGCGGAGCCGCGGATCACGCAGTGGACGGGGTCGCCGTCGGCGAGCGCCCGGGACAGCGGCTTGAGCACGACGATGCCGGCGCCCTCGCCGCGGACGTAGCCGTTGGCGCGCGCGTCGAACGCCTTGGACCGGCCGTCGGGGGACATCGCCCCGAACTTGGACATCGCCACGGTGCTCTCCGGGGCGATGGTGAGGTTGACGCCGCCGGCCAGCGCTGTCGTGGCCTCGCCGGCGCGTAGGCTCTGGCACGCCAGGTGGACCGCCACCAGCGCGGACGAGCAGGCCGTGTTGACCACCAGGCTGGGGCCCTGCAGGCCGAGCAGGTAGGACACCCGGGCGGCGACGACGCTGAGGTCCTGCCCGGTCGCGGTGTGCGGGGAGATCTCCTCGCGGTGGCCGGCCAGGCGGGCGTAGTCGTGCCACATCGCTCCGCAGAAGACGCCGACGGGGCTGCCCCGCAGGGCGGTCGGGGGGATGCCGGCGTCCTCCAGCGCCTCCCAGGCCAGCTCCAGGACCAGTCGTTGCTGCGGGTCCATCTGGACGACCTCGCGTGGGGCGAGGCCGAAGAATCCGGCGTCGAACTGGTCGACCTGGTCGAGGAAGCCGCCCCACCGGGTGCTCATCCGGCCGGGCGCGTCGGGTGACGGGCTGAAGTAGTCGTCGAGGTCCCAACGGTCGGCGGGAACCTCGGTGACGGCGTCGACACCCTGGGTCAACAATTGCCAGTAGGCGTCCGGGTTCGGCGCTCCCGGAAAGCGGCATGCCATCCCGACGACGGCGATGGGTTCGGATTCCCGCACCGTCGGGCGGGGCGTCGACGCGGTCGGCGGCGCGGCGTCGCCGGTGAGGAATCGGACGATCGCGTCGATGGTCGGGTGATCCCACACAAGTGTCGCCGGCAGCGGACGGTTCAGGTACCCGGAAAGCGCGGCGATGAGCTCGGCGGCCCGCAGGGAATTGAGGCCGTACCGGTTGAGGCGCTCGTGCGGGTCCAACCCGGCGGCGTCCAGACCGAGCTGAACGGCCAGCCGCGCCCTCAGCCATTCCTCTACTTCGGACGGTGCGGGCGAATCGTGTCGGGATGCTGCCTGATCGGGATGCTGCATGCACTTGTCCTAAACAGAGGGACCTTTTGCCGACCAGCCGTCGACCGTTCTCGGGTCCAGACGGGTTGGCGGGTCGGAAAGGTTGCCGACGCGATGAAAACGAGCGCGGATTTCGGGTCAGGACGTGCTGGTCGCCACCACCGGTCTGGCGGGTTTCGCCAGCTCATCCGGGTGACCGGGAGGCCGTGAGAGGCGCGGGAGCCGACCGTCCGGTCGGGACGGTCGCGCTGGACGTGGCGCGCGGCGTCGACCGCGAGCCGCGTTCCGGTCGACGGCGTCGGGCGCCGACGGAGCATTCGGGTTGCTTTCCGTGCCGCGCCGCGCACGCGGGGTGACCGCGACGTCGGATGTCCGGAGAAAACCTTCGGTCCGTGGGCCGCGAACGGCGGAACGCGCCGTCGGCACGGCGGGCCCGATCGTCCGGAATTGCCGAACGTCGACCACCGTCGAGCCCTCGCCCACAGCACGCTCCAATTCGCGACACCAGGCCCGGCTCATGGAGCCGGACCGAGGAGAAGTGGAAGACCAACACCGGACCGAGGACCGGGACGGCCGATAGGAATTCGCTACAGCATCGACCCGAACAGCGCCCCCGCGCAACCGTCTAACGGATCGTTGCCGGGATGCTATCAGCGGAACTCAGTTGTTGGACACTACCGCGAAAGGTCGCGTTGGAGCTCTTATGTCGGCCGCCAGAGGTAAGGGGAGGCTATGATCTACTGTGGAACTCTTGTCCGCTTTGGTGGTCGTGATGTATTTATATTTGTCGCGCTTTTGTCCGCCGCCGCCTGCGGCGCGACGGCAACGGACGCCACCTCGCACCGATCACCACCCCCGCCAGCACGGACACCGCGCCGGAAACCCCTCCAAGCAGGCTTGACGGGCAGTTCACCCGCGGGTGACGGTGGCCACGCCGGCCTTCGGCCCGCTGCGGGCGGGCGGCGTCGACCCTGCGGCGCCGGACCCCGCCGGGTCGGGAACCGGACAGCGACGCCGCCTCCGGACGGACCCGTCCGCATCGGACCCACCGGAGCCGAAGGCGGACGCCGACGACGGCCGACGCCCGCGCCGACGCCGCCACGGCCCACCCCGCCACGGAGGATCACATCCACCCACGTCATACCGGGAACGCCGGACCGGTTCGCCGCAAAAGCGGTTACCCACACCGATGCCGACACTACGGACGCCATGACGGGGGTGGATCTGGTCATTGCCTCCGGTCACTGGATAATGACCGCGCGACGATCCCGGGTCGCGGCGGTCGCCAGACCGACACCGAAAGGGACGATTCTGTGAAGCGAGACTACGCCCCGGTGCTGCCCGGCGAGGGAGGCACCGACTACGCGCGGTACATGCGTACGGACGCCCTGCTCGACCTGCAACGACGGCCGGAGGAGGTGATCCACCGCGACGAGTTGCTCTTCCAGGTGGTGCACCAGTCCACCGAGCTGTGGTTGAAGCTGGCGGCGGCCGAGGTCGCCGAGGCGACCGCCCGGGTCGACGGCGATGAGCCGGGCGAGGCCGAGTTGCTGCTCGCCCGAGCGGTGCTGTGCGTCCGGCTCGTCACCGACCAGTTGGACATGTTCCGTCACCTCTCCCCCGCCGACTTCCAGGCGATGCAGCCGGCGCTGGGCAACGGCTCGGGCGCCGAGTCGCCCGGCTGGCGGCAGGCCCAGACCGCCAGCCGCCACCTGGGTCGGGCGTTCCAGGATCTGCTCGCCCGGCGACGGCTCGACCTGGCCGTGCTCTACGACGGCAGCCCGGCCGACCCGACGCACCGGCTGGCCGAGGCGATGCTCGACTGGGACGAGCGGGTGGCGCTCTGGCGCTCCCGGCACTACCGGATCGCCCTGCGGATCGGCAGTCACGCGCCCGCCGGCGTCCGGGGCAGCGCCGCCACCACCCTGGCCCGCCTCGCCGACCACCGCTTCTACCCCGAGCTGTGGCAGGTCCGCGCCGACCACGCCACCGGCCCGGCAGCGGAGCGGACGCCCGTGTCCGCTGCGGGGGCCGACGATGAATGAGCCCACGCCGACCGGGGACCCCGGCCCGGGTCGGGCGTTGCGGGACCAGTTCCCCGTGCTGTCCACCTGCGTCTACCTCAACAGCAACTCCACCGGCGCGGTCCCCGGCGCGGCCGAGCAGGTGCTGAGCCGGTACTGGGACACGTTGCGCGGCTGGCGCGACGACGTCTGGGGCGGCTGGCACGAGGGCCTGGACCGGTACGCCGACTCGGTCGCCGCGCTGCTCAACGCGCCGGCCGGCAGCGTCGTCACCGACGCGAACCTGAGCACGCTGCTGGCCCGGGTGGCGTCCTGTTTCGACTACCGCCCGCCGCGTGACCGGGTCGTCACCACCGACCTGGAGTTCCCGACCGTGCCGTTCGTCTGGAACGCGTTCGGCCGCTACGGCGCGCGGTTGGACGTGGTCGGCGCCGGGGGCCCGCGCTTCGACGAGGACGCCCTGATCGACCGGATCGACGAGCGGACGCTGCTGGTCTGCGTCGCGCACGCCAGTTTCTCCTCCGGCGCCACCCTGGATCTGGCCCGCCTGACGCGCCGGGCGCACGAGGTCGGCGCGCTGGTCGTGGTGGACGCCTTCCAGAGCGTCGGGGTCATGCCGGTCGACGTCACCGCGCTGGGCGTCGACTTCCTGCTCGGCGGCGCGCACAAGTGGCTGTGCGGGGTCGGGACCGCGTTCCTCTACGTACGCCCGGATCTGCTGCCCGGCCTGGAGCCGGCGGCGACGGGGTGGCAGGCCGGGGACGTGGCGTTGACCTTCCGGCCGTCGCGGCGTTTCGCCGACGGCGCGCAGCGCTTCGCCGGCGGCACGCCGTACCCGTTGACCTCGCTGATCTCGCAGGTCGGCCTGGACCTGCTGGCGGGGGTCGGCGTCCCGGCGATCCGGGCGCACTCGCTGCGCTGCACGCAGCACATCATCGACCGGGCCGGGGCGTTGGGCCTGCCGGTGGTCAGCGGGACCGACGCGGGCCGCGGCGGCGTGGTGTGTCTCGACATCCCCGACGGCGAGGCGGTCAAGCGGCGGCTGGCCGCCCGGAACATGGTCTGTAGTTGGCGCGGCTACCTGCGGGTCGGCCCGCACGTCTACAACACCCTCGAGGAGATCGACGAGTTCATGGACGCGCTCGGCCAGGAGGTCACCCGATGAGCACCGTGTCGTTGTCCCCCCGGGCGTTGATGAGCCTGCTGGTCAACGCCAGCAAGGCCGTGGACGTGCTGGAGACCGCCCTGGGCATGGGCCTGCTCGACGTGCTGGAGCCGGGTCCGGCCCGGTTGGACGAGCTGGCCGACCGGTTCGGGGTGCGGCCGCTGCGGCTGTACAAGTTCCTGGACTGCCTGGAGAGCCTCGGTTTCGTGGCGCGGGAGGAGCCGGGCGACGACATCGCCGAGGCCAGCTACCGGGCCGTGCCGGGGCTGCGGGAGGCCGTGGTGGCGGTGTTCGGGCCGGCGTCGATCGAACGTGACCGCGACCGGTACCCGTGGCAGCGGTTGCACGGTCGGCTGCCCGGGGCGCTGCGCGGCGAGGTCGGCATGACCGACGACGACTTCGCCTGGCCGCCGCGCACCGACGAGCAGACGGCGGCGTTCGAGCGGAGCATGTCCGCCGGGGTCGGACCGGTGGTCGAGGTGTTCGGCCAGCACGCCGACCGGCTCTGGTCGGGGCGGCGGCGGTTGCTCGACGTCGGCGGCGGCGACGGCACCCTGGCCGCGCGGATCCTCGCCGACGCCCCGGGGCTGCGGGCCGACGTCTACAACCTGCCGGCGGTCGGGCCGCTGGTGGAGCAGACCCGCCTGGGCTGCGTCGACCCGGCGCGGTTGGGGTTCGTCGCCGGTGACTTCCTCGCCGAGCCGCTGCCGGACGGCTACGACACCGTCTCCTTCGTGCGGGTGCTGCACGACTGGCCGGGCGAGGTGTCCCGGATGCTGGTGGAGAAGGCGTACGCGGCGTTGCCGCCGGGCGGGCAGGTGTTGATCTGCGAGGAGTTCCGCACCCCGGACCGGCTGGCCGTGCAGTTCTTCTGGACGTACTTCCTGATCGGGGTGGACACCTGCGTCAGCCGGCTGCGCGAGGTGTCCTACTACACCGACCTGCTGGCCGAGGTCGGCTTCGAGAAGCCTGAGGTGCTGCCGGGCGGCTGGGAGCTGGTGGTGGCCCGCAAGCCGGCGCGCCCCTGAGCGGCGGGCGCCGACGCGGGGGCGGGACGGCCGGGCCGGCGGGCAGGCCGGGCCGCGCCACCGCGACCGCGTCAACGTAGCGTTGACACATGCAGTCGGAGATGATCGAGCTGGCCGAGCTGCGCGTGGCCCGAGCCCGCCTCGACGAGCGGGAGTTGGAGCTGATCGACCGGGCCCGCCACGCGGGCGCCACCTGGGCGCAGCTCGCCGCGGCGTTGGGCCTGACCAGCCGGCAGGCCGCCGAGCAGCGCCGCCAGCGGCTCGTGGCGGCCCGGCTGACGCGCTGGGACCAGCTCGACCGCGCCTGGTCGCCGCAGCTCACCGCGTTGCGGTCGGCCCTGACGGAGCTGGGTCGGTGGATGAGCGCGGACCGGGCCTGGGCGCGGCGGTTCCCGCACGCCGCCCTGGTGCGGGACACCACGGCGATCGCCGTGGACGCCGCCCCCGGCCCGTTGCACACGCTGGCCACCCAGGTGGTGGCCGACCTCGACCGGGTCGATCCGGCCCGACTGCCGCCGCCGGCGCATGTCGCCCTGGCCGCCCTCCACCACGCCCTGTCAACGAAACATTGACGTAGCGGTGCAGCATTGCGTCGCATCGACTCACCACTGAGGATCTGAGTCGCCGGACTCGAACCTGGGAGAAGCCGATGCGGCGCAACGCTGTCCTGTTCGTGGTGATCTCGGCGCTCTCCGGATTCACCGGCGCCACGCTGATCCTGGTCGCCGGGATCTGGGCGCTCGACCTCACCGGCTCCGCCGGCCTGGCCGCGCTGGTCGGCCTCTGCGTGTACGGGCCGGTGCTGGCCGGGCCATGGCTGGGTGACGTGGTCGACCGGCTGCCCCGACGGCCGCTGCTGGTGACGGTGAACCTGGCGCTGTCCGGCGCGCTGCTGAGCCTCCTGGCGGTCCGCGGTCCCGCGCAGACCTGGCTGCTCTTCCTGGTCTGCGCCGTCTACGGGATCAGCCTCGTGCTGAGAGACGCGGGCGAGACGGCCCTGCTGCCGTCCGCGCTCTCCCCCACCGAGCTGGCCGACGTCAACGGTTGGCGGTCCAGCGCCCAGGAGGGCATGAAGCTGCTGGCGCCCCTGGTCGGCGCTGGCCTGTACGCGTGGCGGGGCGGCCACGCGGTGGCGGCGCTCACCGCCGCCGCGCCGACGCTGGTGTCCCTGCTGTACGGGGCCGTGCGCGCGGTCCGGACGCCGCCGGAGCAGCCACCGTCACGGGCCGCCCGGCGGCCAGCCGACGCGGGCCACCGGACGACGCCGGCGCGCCTGCTGCGCGGCACGACGGCGGTCCGGGCGACGGTGCTGTTGGCGGCCGTCGCGGTCGCCATGTCGGGTTTCACGACAGCGGCGGTGTACGAGGTCGTGACCACCGACCTGGCGCTGCCGACGACGTTTCTCGGCGTGCTGGTCAGCGCGCAGGGCGTCGGGTCGGTCCTCGGTGGCCTGTTCGTCGGCCGGCTGGTCGGCCGGCTCGGGCCGGTCCGCGCCGGTGGGATCGGCGTGGCGCTGTTCGCCGTCGGTTGTCTGGTCCGTGTCCTGCCCTGGCCGGCGACGGTGGTGGCGGCCACGGTGACGGTCGGGGTGGGCCTGCCGTGGGCGCTGGTGGCCGCCGTGAGCGCGGTGCAGACCCACACGCCGACGGCGCTGCTCGGTCGGGTGGCCGCGACGGCCAACACGGTGATGTTCGGCCCGATCGTCGTGGCCATCCCGCTGGGCTCGCTCGCCGCCCAGCTCGGCGGCCGGCCGGCGCTGGTGCTCGCCACCGTGATCTGCCTGGCCGCGGTGGCGGTGACCGGTCCCGCCGCCGGCCGCGGCCCGGCGCGCCCCGCCACCTCGCGGGGAGGCGACGGGGCGCCGGTCACGGCAGGGTGAGCCCGTACGCTGACAGGATCTCCCCGATCGGCTGGTAGTAGCTGACGCCGCCGCTGCCGCAGTTGCCGCTGCCACCGGAGAGGATGCCGAGGATCCGCCCGGTCGCCGGATCGTAGAGCGGACCGCCGCTGTCGCCCGGCTCGGCGCAGATGTTGGTGCGGATGAGCCCGGACACCGAGCCCTGGGCGTAGTTGACGGTGACGTTGAGTCCGGTGACGCTGCCGCACCGCACGCCGGTGGTCGCTCCGCTGCGGCAGACCCGCTGACCGACGTGGGCGCTGGCGATCCCGGTCGCGGTGATCGTGCCGGGGTAGGTGTGGATCGCGCTGGGACGCGGGACCGCCGGGTTGGTGTACTGGACCAGACCGTAGTCGTCGCCGGGGAAGGCGGCGGCGGCCCGGACGCCGAGCAGGGTGCTCTGGGCGCTGTCGGCGTACCAGGTGCTGCCGGCGACGGCGCAGTGCCCGGCGGTGACGAAGTAGGAGACGCTGCCGCGCCGGACGTTCGCGCCGAGCGAGCAGCGTCCGCCGCCGTTGCCGTAGATGGCCTGGCCGGCGGCGATGAGGGTGGTCAGCCGGCCGGGCTCGTGGCGCAGCACGGCGTCGGCCCGGGCGACCGTGGCGCGCAGCGCGGTCAGCCGGTCCCCGGTGACGGTGTCGTCGACGGTGACCGTCATCCGCCCGGTGACCGGGTCGGGTCCCCAGGCCGTGCCGGGGACGGCCGCCCCGGCGAGGACGGCCGCGGCCCGGATGACGGCCCCGGGCGCTGATCCGACCGGCCGGGCGAGCGGGTCGGGTCCGGCCGGCCGGGCCTGGGCGACTCCGGGCAGCGCCACGACAAGCGCGGCCAGCACGGTGGCGACGAACGGGGAACGACGCACCCCGACCTCCCTAATATCGACATTGTTTGATGCCATTCAGCATCCGCCTCCGCCGTCGACGGCGCAAGGAAGAGACCGACCGCGCGCCGACCCGCGGACGACCAACGAGGACATCCGGCCGTACCTGCGCCACTTCGTCGACGAGGCGCCCGCCGAACTGGTGGCGCTGCTCCGGAGGACCTCCGGGTCGGCCGACCGCGCTTTGCCGGCGCCGGTGTTCGTGGCACGGGGCGCGACGAGCGTCACCGCGCAGGTCGACCGGGCGATCTAATTCGCCGGGTGGGCGTCGCCGGAACACACCCGGATCCGCACCGGCTACCACCAGGCGCTGCGGCTCTTCCCGGGCGTCCGCCACTGACGGCGCGGTCACCGCGTCCGCGCCCAGGACGAGCAGCCCGGCGTCACGACCGTGCAGATCACCAGGCCCCGGACGGTCCGGACCAGCACCGACTCGCCGTCCGGATCACCGTCGTCTAGCCACGGCCGCCGCTGCTGGCCCGCACCACCAGCGTCGGCTCGACCCGCCGGTCGATGGGGTGCCCGTTGGCCTCGCCGAAGGACTCCAGCAGAGTGGCCACGCACCGCCGCCCCACCTCGTCGAAGTCCTGCCGGACGGTCGTCAACGGCGGCGACAGGTACTCGGCTTCGGGGATGTCGTCGAAGCCGACCACGCTGACGTCCTGCGGCACCCGCACGCCCCGCTGGTGCAGCGACCGCAGCAGGCCGAGCGCCTGGTGGTCGTTGGCGCAGAACACGGCGGTGACCTCCGGCCGGTCTGCCAGGGACTGGCCGATCTCGTAGCCGGCGCGGGGGCTCCAGTCCCCGGTCAGCGCCGGCGGCGTCCGCCGGCCGGCGACCTCCAGGGCCAACCGCCACCCGTCCATCCGGTCCCGGGCCTCCAGCCAGTCCCGGGGGCCGGCGATGTGCCACACCGTCTCGTGGCCGAGCGACAGCAGGTGCTCCACGGCCAGCCGGGCGCCGGTGACCTGGTCGACGGAGACGCTGGGCAGCTCACCGGCCCGACCGGACTCCACCACCACGGCCGGCACCCCGGTCGGCAGCCCGGACACCGCCACCGCGGCGGTCAGCATCGGCGCGATCAGCACCACCCCGGCCACCGACTGCTCGGTCAGCGCGTCGATGGCCGAGGCCACCCCGGCCCGGTCGAGCCGTTCCAGGGTGACGATGCTGATGCCGTAGCCGGCGGCCCGGGCGGCGCGTTCGACACCGAGCAGGGTGGCCGCCGGCCCGTACAGGATGGTGTCGAAGCTGATCACCCCGATGACCCGGGACCGCCGGCCGGCGAGCCCGCGGGCCAGCGCGTTGGGCCGGTAGTTGAGCTGGTGGACGGCGCGCAGCACCCGTTGCCGGGTCTCCTCCCGCACGCTCGGATGGTTGTTGAGCACCCGGGACACGGTCTGGTGCGACACCCCGGCGAGCCGGGCCACGTCGCTCATCACCGCGGCCCGCGCCTCCGGCTGCTGCCCCATCACACCCCCTCGCCGGCCGCCGGGGTCAGAATCCCCGGGCCAGCCGGTAGTAGGCCTGGTTCCAGCGCAGCTCGTCGGCGAACCGTCGGGGCCGGGTGTCGGCGTCGATGACGACCAGCTCGGTGGCGACCATCGCCGCCAGGTCGTGCAGCTCCTCGACGCCGACGGCCTGCGACAGCACCGTGTGGTGCGGCGCGCCCGCGGTCAGCCACGCCTCGGCGGAGGCGGGCAGGTCCGGGCGGGGCCGCCACACCGCCCGCGCCACCGGCAGCTTCGGCAGCGGTTGCGGCGGGGCCACCACGTCGACCTCGTTGGCGACCAGCCGGAACCGCTCCCCCATGTCGGCCAGGCCGAGCACCACCGCCGGGCCGGGGGCGGCGTCGAAGACCAGCCGTACCGGGTCCTCCCGCCCGCCGATGCCCAGCGGGTGGATCTCCACGCTGGGCGTGTCGGCGGCGATGCTCGGGCACACCTCCAGCATGTGCGCGCCCAGCACGACCTCCTGGCCGGGGGTGAGGTCGTAGGTGTAGTCCTCCATGAACGACGTGCCGCCGGTGGCGCCGACGGCCATCGCCTTGAGCGTGCGGACCAGCACCGAGGTCTTCCAGTCGCCTTCGCCGCCGAAGCCGTAGCCGTCGGCCATCAGCCGCTGCACGGCGACGCCGGGCAGCTGACGCAGCCCGCCCAGGTCCTCGAAGTTGGTGGTGAACGCCCGGAACCCGCCGGCGTCGAGGAAGTCCCGCAGGCCCGCCTCGATGCGGGCGGCGTAACGCAGCGAGGCGTGCCGCTCGCCGCCGGCCCGCAGCAGCGGGTCCAGCCGGAACGTGTCGTCGTACTCCTTGACCAGCTCGTCGATACGCGGCTCGTCGACCGCGTCGACGGCCGCCACCAGGTCGTTGACGCCGTAGGTGTTGACCGAGACCCCGAACCGCAGCTCGGCTTCGACCTTGTCACCCTCGGTGACCGCGACGTCGCGCATGTTGTCGCCGAAGCGCGCCAGCCGCAGCGAACGCATCTCGGCGTGCCCGATGGCGGCCCGCGTCCAGGCGGCGATCCGCTCGGTGACCCGCGGGTCGCTGACGTGCCCGGCGACGGTCTTGCGGGCGACCCCGAGGCGGGTCTGCACGAACCCGAACTCGCGGTCGCCGTGCGCGGCCTGGTTGAGGTTCATGAAGTCCATGTCGATGTCGGACCACGGCAGCGCCACGTTGGCCTGGGTGTGCAGGTGCAGCAGCGGGGTGCGCAGCGCGTCCAGCCCGGAGATCCACATCTTGGCCGGGGAGAACGTGTGCATCCAGGCGATCACCCCGACCGCCCCCTGCACGGCCGCGTCACGGCAGACGGCGAGGATCTCCGCGCTGGACGTGAGCACCGGCTTCCA
Source organism: Micromonospora sp. WMMD882 (assembly GCF_027497255.1). NCBI lineage: Bacteria > Bacillati > Actinomycetota > Actinomycetes > Micromonosporales > Micromonosporaceae > Micromonospora > Micromonospora sp. WMMD882. The sequence continues at coordinate 1,169,411 of NZ_CP114903.1, read as the reverse complement.
GACCACGCGGGCCGGGACGGCGGGATCGGCGTCGAGCTGCGCGGCGATCTGCCGGGACTGGTCCGCGACCTGACGCAGCGTCTCCGGGCCGTACAGGCCCTGGCTGCCGGTGAGGAACCAGACCTCGGCGGCCGGGGATGGGTTGGTCATGGGGTTGCCTTCCGATGAACTGGTCGGGTCACTTCTTGCGGATGCCGACGAGGCGTTGGAGCAGGATGAACGCGAACAACAGACCACCGATGACGATCTTGGTCCACCAGGAGTTCAGGCTCCCGTCGAAGGTGATCAGGGTCTGGATCACGCCGAGGACGAGCACGCCGAGCACGGTGCCGAACACGTAGCCGGAGCCGCCGGTGAGCAGGGTGCCCCCGATGACGACCGCGGCGATGACGTCCAGCTCCATGCCGACGGCGATCAGCGGCGCCCCGGACAGCGTGTAGAACGACAGCAGGATCCCGCCGATCGCCGAGCAGAGCCCGCTGACGGTGTACACGGCGATCTTCGTGCGCCCCACCGGCAACCCCATCAGCAGCGCCGACTGCGGGTTGCCGCCGACGGCGTACACGTTACGGCCGAGCCGCGTGTACGCCAGCGTGTACGCCGCCACCAGCACCACGGCCAGGGCGATCAGGACGCTGTAGGACACGAAGCTCTCACCGAGTCGGATGCGCTCCTGCGCCATCGAGGTCCAGAACCCGTCGGTGATCGGCACGGACGTGGTGCTGATCCAGGTGCACAGCCCCCGCGCGAAGAACATGCCGGCCAGGGTGACGATGAACGGTTGGATGTCGAAGAAGTGGATGACACAGCCCATCGCGAACCCCAGGGCGGGGCCGATCAGCAACGCGATCACCAGCACCAGCGCCGGGTGCAGCCCGTTGCCCAGCAGCGACGCCGACACCATCGCCGTCATCGCCACCACCGAGCCGACCGACAGGTCGATGCCGCCGGTGAGGATCACGAACGTCATGCCCACGGCGACCACGAGCAGGAACCCGTTGTCGATGAAGATGTTGAACACGACCTGCGGGCCGGAGAACGCCCGGTACTGCGACACGCCGATGCCGTACATGACCAGCAGCAGCGCGAGGGTCGCCAGCACCGGCACGTGTCGTTGCGGCAACCGCCACCAGGCCCGGCCGGCGCTCCCGGCCAGGGTGTTCGTGGTCATGCCGGCACCTGCTCCTTCTGCGTCGCTGCGGGGGCCACCGGTGGCGTCGCGGGCGCCGACGGGCGACGCCGCCGAAACTTCGCCCGGAACGCCGGGGCCTGGATGAGGCACACCACGATCACCACCACCGCCTTGAACAGCAGGGCGGTCTGCGGGTCGATGTTCATCGCGTACACCGAGGTCGTCAGGGTCTGGATGATCAGCGCGCCGACGATGGTGCCGCCGAGGTAGAACCGGCCGCCGGCCAGGGCGGTGCCGCCGATGACCACGGCGAGGATCGCGTCGAGCTCCACCCACAGGCCGGCGGCGTTGCCGTCGGCGCTGGAGACGTTGGCGGTCATCATGAACCCGGCGATGGCCGCGCACGCCGCGCTGACCACGTACACCAGGAACGTGATGCGCCGCGACCGCACGCCGGCGAGCCGGCTGGCCTCGGCGTTGCCGCCCACCGACTCGATGATCATACCGAGGGCGGTACGGCGGGTCAGGGCCGCCACCAGCAGCGTCACCGCGAGCGCGACGACGATGGCGAACGGCAGCGTGAACAGGTGCCCCACCCCGATCGTCCGGTACGGATCGCTGTTGATGGTGATGATCTGCCCCTGGCTGATCAACTGGGCCAGGCCGCGGCCGGCGACCATCAGGATCAGCGTGGCGATGATCGGCTGGATGCCGATCACCGCGACCAGCACGCCGTTCCACGCGCCGAGCAGCAACGCCACCCCGAACGCCAACGCCAGCGCGGTGAGCACCGTGGCGACGCTGTTCTGGTCGGGTTGCCGGCTGATGTGCAGACAGGCCACCGCGCCGGCGACCGCCACCACCGAGCCGACCGACAGGTCGATGCCGCCGGTGGCGATCACCAGGGACATGCCCAGGGCCACCAGGATCAGCGGCGCGCTGAGCCGGACGATGTCGATCAGGCTGCCGTACAGGTGGCCGTTGGTCAGCTCGACGGACAGGAAGCTGGGCCGGTAGACGGTGTTGGCCACCAGCAGCGCCACCAGCACCACCAGCGGCCAGAACAACCGGTGCCCGGTGAGCCCGGCGAGTCGGGTCCGTACCGTCGCGCTCATGCCGGCACCGGTCCTTCCTGGGAGGCGCCACTGGCGATGGCGCGCATGACGCGCTCGGCGTCGAGACTGTCGTCGTTGGCGAGCTGGGCGACCATCTGCCGGTCCCGCATCACCGCCACCTTGTGGCTGAGCCGCAGCACCTCCTCCAGCTCGGCGGAGATGAACAGCACCGCCATGCCGCCGTCGGCGAGCCGGGCGACCAGGCGTTGGATCTCGGTCTTCGCGCCGATGTCGATGCCCCGGGTGGGCTCGTCCAGGATCAGCAGCCGCGGCTCGGTGATCAGCCAGCGGGCCAGCAGCACCTTCTGCTGGTTGCCGCCGGAGAGGTTACGCACCGGCATCTCCGGGTTGGCCGGCCGGATGCTCAACGCGTCGATCCACTTCTGCACCAGCTCGTCCTGCCGGCGTCGCGGCACCGGCCGCAGCCAGCCCCGGGCGGCCTGCATGGCCAGGATGATGTTCTCCCGCACGGTCAGCTCGCCGACCAGCCCCTCGGTGCGGCGGTTCTCCGAGCAGAACGCGATGCCCCGGTCGATGGCGGCCACCGGGTTGCGTACCGCCACCGGCCGGCCGTCGACGGCGAGCTGACCCCGGTCGGCGCGGTCGGCGCCGAAGAACAACCGGGCCACCTCGGTGCGTCCCGAGCCGAGCAGCCCGGCCAGACCGACCACCTCCCCCTGGTGGATGGTGAGGCTGAACGGGGCCACCGCCGCGCCCCGACCCAGACCGTCGGCGGCCACCACCGGGGTGCCCTGCTCCACGGCGGTCAGGTCCCCGCCGCCGGCCTCGTCGAGGCGCTCCAACGCGTCGAGCTCCTTGCCGATCATCTTCTCGACCAGCGCGAGCTGCGGCAGGTCGGCGGTCGTCCACTCGCCGACCAGCCGGCCGTTACGCAGCACGGTGATCCGGTCGGCGATGCCGTACACCTGGTCGAGGAAGTGGGTGACGAACAGGATCGCGATGCCCTGCTCCCGCAGTTGGCGCATGATGCGCAGCAGGTGGGCCACCTCGTCGGCGTCCAGGCTGGAGGTGGGCTCGTCCAGCACCAGCACCCGGGCGTCGATGTCGACGGCGCGGGCGATCGCCACCATCTGCTGCACGGCCAGCGAGTACGAGCCGAGCAGTTCGGTGACGTCGATGTCCAGGTCGAGGCGGGCGAGCACGGCGCGGGCGCGTCGGCGCATCTCCCGCCAGTTCACCGCGCCCAGGCGGCGCGGCTCCCGGCCGATGAAGATGTTCTCCGCCACCGACAGGTTGGCGCAGAGGTTGACCTCCTGGTAGACGGTGCTCACCCCGGCCGCGGTGGCCTGCATCGGGCCGGCGAAGGACACCTGCCGCCCGTCGAGGGTGATGACGCCGCCGTCGGTGCCGTACACACCCGTCAGCACCTTGATCAGAGTGGACTTGCCGGCGCCGTTCTCACCCATCAGGGCGTGCACCTCGCCGGGAAACATCCGGAAGTCGACGCCGTCGAGGGCGCGCACTCCCGGGAAGATCTTGCTGATCCCGGTCATCGTCAGGACCGGAAGCCGCTGCGACATCCCACCAGCCTTTCGTCGTGCGCGTCGCCGGCCGGCACCCACCACCGGGGCGCCGGGGCCGGCGGCGTGGGCGAGCCACACCGCCGGCCCCGGCCGTCGTCCGGCGAGGGTCCCGGGTGCCGGTACGACGCGTCGTGGGGCCCGACCGGTCAGTACTTGCGGTTGGGCAGCGCGGCCTTGGCCTGCTCCTGGGTGAAGGTGGTCTCCTCGGTCTCGATCCGACGAGGCACCTCCTCACCGGCGTGGACCTTCTTGGTCAGCTCCATGAGCTGGTCGCCCAGCAGCGGGCTGCACTCGGCGATGAAGTTGAACTTGCCGTCGGCCAGCGCCTGCATGCCGTCACGCACCGCGTCGATGGTGATGATGGTGATGTCCTTGCCGGGCGTCTTGCCCGCCGCGGTGATCGCCTCCAACGCGCCCAGCCCCATGTCGTCGTTGTGCGCGAACAGCACGTCGATCTTCGGGTTGGCCTTGAGGAACTGCTCCATGACCTGCTTGCCGCCGGCCCGGGTGAAGTCACCCGACTGCGACGCGACGACCTTCAGGTTGGGGTTGGCGGCGATGGCCTCGGCGAAGCCCTTCTTCCGGTCGTTGGCCGGCGCCGACCCGGTGGTGCCCTGCAGCTCGACGATGTTCACCGGGCCCGACGCGGACTTGGTCTGCTCGACCAGCCACTCACCGGACAGCCGGCCCTCCTTCACGAAGTCCGACCCCAGGAACGTCTTGTACAGCGACGTGTCCGCCGAGTCCACCGCCCGGTCGGTCAGGATGACCGGGATCCCGGCGTCCTTGGCCTCCTTGAGCACGGTGTCCCACCCGGACTCCACCACCGGCGAGAAGGCGATCACGTCCACCTTCTGCTGGATGAAGTTCCGGATCGCCTTGATCTGGTTCTCCTGCTTCTGCTGGGCGTCGTCGAACTTCAACTCGATGCCGGCCGCCGTCGCGGCCTCCTTGATCGAGTTCGTGTTCGCGGTACGCCAGCCGCTCTCCGCGCCGACCTGCGAGAAACCGAGAACGATCTTCTCGTCGCCGCCGCCGGCCTCCGATCCGGTGTCGCTGTTGCCGCACGCGGCCAGTGAGGTCGCCAGCAGGCCGGCGGCCAGCACCGCGCCGAAGCCACGGCGGGTGATCGGGGTACGGGGAATCGACATGTGATGACTCCTTCGGGGTGGTGGGGGTGAAAGAACAGGGGCCGGTCAGGAGGCCCCGGCAGCCCGGTTCGGCTGCCCGTACACGTTCTGGTAACGGTCGTAGAGGGCGTCGATGTCCGCCTGCGCCATCGGCGCCGGCGTCCCCAGCGCCCGGGTCAGATGGGCGGTACGCGCCACGTCCTCGCACATCACCGCCGCCTTGACCGCCGCGCGGGCGTCCCGGCCGATGGTGAACACGCCGTGGTTGCGCATCAGCACCGCCGGGGAACGGTGCCCGGACAACGTGGCCACGATGCCCTTGCCGATGTCGTCGCCGCCGATCAGCGCGAACGGACCCACCGGGATCTCCCCGCCGAACTCGTCGGCCTGCGCGGTCAGGTGACACGGGATCGCCTCGCCCCGCGCCGCCCACGCGGTGGCGTAGCCGCTGTGGGTGTGCACCACCCCACCCACCTCCGGCATGGCCCGGTACACGTAGGCGTGCGCGGCCGTGTCGCTCGACGGCGACAGGTCACCGTCGACCACCACGCCGTCGAGATCACAGACGATCATGTTGTCGGCGCGCAGGTCGTCGTAGGAGACCCCGCTGGGTTTGATCACCATCAGGTCCCGGCCCGGCACCCGCGCCGAGACGTTGCCCGCCGTCCACGCCACGAGGTTGTACCGGACCAGCTCACCGTGCAGGGCCGCGACCTGCTCACGCAGCCGCGTCACCGTCGCGTCCAGCTCGGCGCTCACGCCACCACCTCCAGGGAGACCTCGGCCGCCTCGGCCGGCAGGGTGTCGGCCGCCCGACGGGCGGCGTTACGGATGGCGCGCAGCCGCAGCAGCATGTCCTCGGCGCCCCGACCGAAGTGGTCGTGCAGCCGCCGGTACTCGGCGTACAGCGCGTCGTAGGCACGGGCCCGCCGCGGGTCCGGCCGGTACACGTCCCGCTCGACCCGACCCATCACCGCCGAGGCGGCCGGCACGTCCGGATACGCCCCGGCAGCCACCGCGGCGTGGATCGCCGACCCCAACGCCGGGCCCTGCGTGGAGCCGATGACGCCCAACGGGCGCTGCGTCACGTCGGCGTAGATCTGCATCAGCAACGTGTTGGTGGTCAACCCACCGGCGATGACCAGCTCGTGCACCGGCACGCCCGCCGCGTCGAACGCCTCGATGATCATGCGGGTGCCGAACGCGGTGGACTCCAACAGCGCCCGGTACACGTCCGGCGGCCGGGTCGCCAACGTCAACCCCACGACCACCCCGCTGAGATCGTGGTTGACCAGCAGCGACCGGTTGCCGTTCCACCAGTCCAACGCGACCAGCCCGTGCGCCCCGACCGGCTGCGCCGCCGCCGCGGCCGTCAACGCCTCGTGCGAGTCGTACCCGGCCGGCGCGGCGTGCTTGACGAACCAGCCGAAGATGTCACCCACCCCGCTCTGGCCGGCCTCGTAGCCCCAGGAGCCGGCGCTGATCCCACCGTCGACCACCCCGCACATGCCGGCCACCTCGGCCAGCTCGGCGCCGTTGACCACATGGCAGGTCGAGGTGCCCATGATCGCCACCAGCCGGCCCGGCTCCAGGGCCTGCGCGGCGGCGGCGGTGACGTGCGCGTCGACGTTGCCGACCGCCACGGCGATCCCCTCCGGCAGGCCGGTCCACGCCGCCGCCTCGGCGGTCAGCCCGCCGGCCCGCGCGCCCAACGGCAGCAGCGGACCGTCCAGCTTGACCACGAAGTCGACGAAGTCGGGATGCAACGCCGCCAGGTACTCCCGGGACGGGTACCGACCGTCCTGGTGGATGCCCTTGTAACCGGCGGTGCACACGTTGCGGGTCTCGACGCCGCACAACTGCCAGACGATCCAGTCGGCCGCCTCGATCCACCGGTCGGCCCGCCGGTAGACCTCCGGGTCCTCCTCCAGCAGTTGCAGCCCCTTGGCGTACTGCCACTCGGCGGAGATCTTCCCGCCGTACCGGCCGATCCACGGCTCGCCGCGCTCATGGGCCAGGGCGTTGATCCGGTCCGCGTGCGGCTGGGCGGCGTGGTGCTTCCACAGCTTCACCCAGGCGTGCGGACGGGTCCGCAGCTCCGGCACCTCGCACAGCGGAGTGCCGTCGGCCAGCGTCGGCAGCACCGTGCAGGCGGTGAAGTCGATGCCGATCCCGACCACCCGGGCCGGGTCCACGCCGCTGGCCGCCAGCGCCGCCGGCACCGCCCGCCGCAGCACCTGGCGGTAGTCCTCCGGATCCTGCAGGGCCCAGTCCGCCGGTAGCGCCCCGCCGTCGACGGCGAGTACCGTGTCCATCACGCCGTGGCGGTACTCGTGCACCGCCGTGCCCAACTCGGCGCCGTCGGCGACCCGCACCACCAGGGCCCGACCCGACAACGTGCCGTAGTCGACACCGACCACGTACCGGTCCCCGGGGTCCGCCGAAACGTTCATGACATCCTCCGCTCACGCATCGGCAATAGTGTTAGCGCTCACATAGGTTGGCGTCAAGACACCATCCGGTCTCAACTTGAACCACCCCCACCCCGCCCCACCCCCGGCCCCGCCAGGGACCCGGCCCACCCCCGGCCTCCAGCCACACCCGCGCGCCGGACACCCACCCACCCCGTGTGCGCGCTCACACGCCGACGCCGCACCCCGCCCACCACCCGCCCCACCCCGAACCCCACCACCACCGCCCACCCCCCACGACCGTCGAAACTTTCGGGCTATGCTGCCGGCCGGTACGGGCGACCGGTGAGGAGACGACGTGGAACAGCAACGGGCCACCCTGGCCGAGATCGCACGAGCGGCAGGAGTGTCCATCCCCACCGTCTCCAAAGTCCTCAACGGCCGCCCCGACGTCGCCCCCACCACCCGCCACAAGGTCCAGACCCTGCTCGACCAACGCGGCTACACCACCCGACGGACCACCCGACCCACCCCCCGCGCCGGCCTCATCGACCTGGTGCTCCGCGACCTCGGCAACCCCTGGGCCATGCAGATCATCGACGGCGTCGAGGAACTCGCCTACCGCGCCGGCTTCGGCGTCATCGTCTCCGCCGTCCACGGCCGCCACCGCAACCGCCCCGACCGCCGCTGGACCGAACAACTCGCCACCCGCCGCTGCGACGGCGTCCTGCTCGTCCTGTCCGACATCTCCCCCAGCCAACGCGGCCAACTCGACGAACTCGGCATACCCGTGGTCATCATCGACCCCGCCGGCCAACCACCCGCCGACATCCCCTCGGTCGGCGCCACCAACTGGGCCGGCGGCCTCACCGCCACCGAACACCTGATCGAACTCGGCCACCACCAGATCGCCGTCATCGGCGGCCCACCCACCGTCCCGTGCAGCCGCGCCCGCGTCGACGGCTACCGCGCCGCGATGAACGCCGCCGGCCACCGCATCCCCACCGGCTACGTCCGCACCGGCGACTTCACCGCCCCCTCCGGCTACCACGAGACCAACGCCCTGCTCGACCTCGCCCGCCCACCCACCGCCGTCTTCGCCTGCTCCGACGAAATGGCCTGGGGCGCGTACGAAGCCCTCTACGAACGCGGCCTACGCGTACCCGACGACCTGAGCGTCGTCGGCTTCGACGACCTCGACGCCGCCCGCTGGGCCGTCCCGCCCCTGACCACCGTCCGGCAACCGCTGACCGAGATGGCCGGCATGGCCACCCGGATGCTGCTCAGCCTCGCCCACGGCGAGGAGCTCGGCAGCCACCGCCTCGAGCTGGCCACCCCGCTGGTGGTCCGCCACAGCACCCGCCCCCTCACCACCGACTGATCACCAACGGACACCCCCCGACCCGGACAAACCCCGCGGACAACCCCTCCGGAGTTCGACGTCCGTACATGTTGCACCCACTTCACGGACGCCCTTAGGCTGCCTGGGAGCGCTCCCGCGCGACACCGCCGCGCCGAGCCCACCGCCGCGCCGGGCGACCCGACCCGCCCGCGCCGACGACGGGCAACCCATGCGCGCCCGACCCACACCGGGACGGCCGCGCCCCCGGCACGACGTCGCCACCCGCGCGCCCACCCCACCCCCGCACGAAACGAGACGCCCACGATGACCAGACACCCCCGCCCGCTCCGCCGACAACTCGCCGCCGTCGGCGCGGTCGGCGCCCTGACCGCAGCCACCCTGGCAGCCCTGCCCGCCACCAACGCCCAGGCCGCGCCCGGCTGCCGGATCACCTACACCACCACCAACTGGACCGGCGGCTTCACCGCCACCGTCACCGTCACCAACCTCGGCGACACCGTCAACGGCTGGACCCTCGGCTTCACCTTCCCCGACACCGGCCAACGGATCACCCAGGGCTGGTCGGCCACCTGGCAACAGAACGGCGCCGCCGTCACCGCCCGCAACGAGAACTGGAACGGCTCCCTCACCACCGGCGCCACCACCAGCATCGGCTTCACCGGCGCCCACACCGGCAGCAACCCCAACCCGACCTCGTTCACCCTCAACGGCACCGCCTGCGCCGGATCCACCACCCCCACGCCCACCAGCCCCGCGCCCACCACGCCGCCGCCCCCGACCACGCCACCCCCCACCACCGCCCCGCCCGGCGGCGCCACCCCGGTCGCCGTCAACGGCCAACTCCGCGTCTGCGGCGTCAACCTCTGCAACCAGTACGGCAAACCCATCCAACTACGCGGCATGAGCAGCCACGGCATCCAGTGGTTCCCACGCTGCTACACCGACGCCTCCCTCGACGCCCTCGCCAGGGACTGGAACGCCGACCTCTTCCGCATCGCCATGTACGTCCAGGAAGACGGCTACGAGACCGACCCCACCGGCTTCACCGACCGCGTCAACAACCTCGTCGAGGAAGCCACCGAACGCGGCATGTACGCCATGATCGACTTCCACCTGCTCACCCCCGGCGACCCCACCTACAACCTGCAACGCGCCAAGACCTTCTTCGCCGCCGTCTCCGCCCGCCACGCCAACAAGAACAACGTCATCTACGAGATCGCCAACGAACCCAACGGCGTCAGCTGGTCCACCATCAAGAACTACGCCGAACAGGTCATCCCGGTCATCCGCGCCAACGACCCCGACGCCGTCGTCGTCGTCGGCACCCGCGCCTGGTCCTCCCTCGGCGTCTCCGAAGGCGGCAACTCCACCGAGGTCGTCAACAACCCCGTCAACGCCGCCAACGTCATGTACGCGTTCCACTTCTACGCCGCCTCACACCGCGACAACTACCGCGCCGAACTCGAACGCGCCGCCGCCCGACTGCCCATGTTCGTCACCGAGTTCGGCACCGTCGACTACACCGGCGACGGCGGCGTCGACCTGGCCAGCAGCACCACCTGGCTCGACCTGCTCGACCGACTGAAGATCAGCTACGCCAACTGGACCTACTCCGACAAGGCCGAGGGCAGCGCCGCGTTCCGACCCGGCACCTGCAACGGCAACACCTTCGCCGGCGCCTCCGTACTCACCGAATCCGGCAACTTCATGCGCAACCGCATCCGCACCCCGGACAACTTCCCCACCAACTGAGAGCCCGGGGCACGGTGTCCCACCGCCTCCCCGGCGGGACACCGTGCCCCGACCACCATCCGCCGCGCCGGCGGGGACGCGCGCCACTCCCACGGCCCCGCCGACGAGCTCACCGACCGCTCAGTACCGCGACCACTTCTGGTTGGCGGTCCCCGCGCAGTCCCACAACTGGAGCTTGCCACCGTTGGCGGTGACGTTCTCCCGCACGTCGACACACCGGTTCGCGCTGAGATTCACCAGATCACCGGCCCCGTTCAGGGTGAACCGCTGCGCCGGATTGCCGTTGCAGGTCACCAGGTTCACCTCGGTGCCGTTCGCCGTCCCCGCCCACGCCGGATCCATGCACTTGCCCATCGCCCGGACCGTGCCGTCACCGGCGAACGTCCACTGCTGCGCCGCCGTGGTGTTGCAGTCCCAGATCTGCAGCTTCGCGCCGTCCACCGGATTCGCCGACGGGATGTCCACACACCGCCCGCTCTGCTGCCCCCGGATCCGGGTCGTCCCGCTCGGCGGCGGCGTGCCCCCGGACGTGTACCCGTTCACCCGCACGTAGTCCACCAGCATCTGCTGCGGGAACTGCGTCGTGCCGTCCGGGTAACCGGGCCAGTTGCCGCCCACCGCCACGTTGAGGATCATGAAGAACGGGTGGTCGAACACCCACCGGTTCCCACCCAACCGACCCGGGTCGACCCGGTGGAACTCCACCCCGTCCAGATACCAGATGATCGAGTTCGGCTCCCAGTCCACCCGGTAGGTGTGGAAACCGTCGGCCAACGGCGCCCCGACGCTCCGGCTGCCCGTGATGCCGCCACCACCGGAGTAACCCGGCCCGTGGATCGTCCCGTACACGGTGTTCGGCTCCCGGCCGATGTTCTCCATGATGTCGATCTCACCGGCGTTCGGCCAGCCCACGCTGCCCATGTCGTTGCCGAGCATCCAGAACGCCGGCCAGATGCCCTGCCCCCGGGGAATCTTGATGCGCGCCTCGAACCGCCCGTACGCCTGCGTGAAGGTCGCCGCCGTCAACAGCCGGGCCGACGTGTACTCACACCGGCCGTAGTGGCACTGGTAGTTGTTCGGGTTCTCCCGGCGCGCGGTGATGACCAGGTTGCCCTGCCCGTCGTGCACCGCGTTGCTGGTGCTGTTCGTGTAGTACTGCCGCTCGTTGTTGCCCCACCCGCCGCCGCCGATGTCGAACCGCCACCGGCTCTGGTCGACAGGTGTGCCGGCGGGCGCGTTGAACTCGTCCTGCCAGGTGATCCCGCCGATCGCCGCCTGCGCCGGCCCGACGTCGGCCGGCAGCACGGGCGCCGCGGTCAGGCCCACCAGCGCGGCGAGCAGGAGCGCGAATCGTCGCGCTCGCGGGGAACGTCCAGGTCTGGGCACGAGGCCTCCTTCGCAGTCGGGTGATCCGCGACGACGCGCGGCTGGCCGGTGGTGGCCCGCCGTCGCGGGATCCCCGGCTCTTCCGACCGCACGTGACGGAGGCCGTCGCCCGGCCCACGACGACCGAGAGAGCGCTCTCTATCGCAGCATGTCGATATGTTGAGTTTTTGTCAACACTCCTTGCAGTTACTCCCCCGCACCGGCGACCCCACGACGCCACCGACCCGCCCGCCACCCGCCAGCAGCGTGGCGGCGTCACCGGGCCGCCACGACCGACGGCCCGGCACCCGACCCGCCTCAGCCCTCCCCGGCCGCCCAGGTCAGGCCACCCAGCAGATGCGCCCGGAAAGCCGGCTCGTCGTACGCCTCGACGGTGTGCCCACCCGCCGTGTAGAAAGACCGGCCGCCAGCCACCTCCGCGCACCACGCGTGCGGGTGGTCCGCCCCCATCGTCGACCCCTCGTACGACGACGCGTCCAACCGGAGCAGCACCCGGGCATCGCCCCGCACCGGCGTCCGGAAGTTGTACCACTCGTCCTCGCGCACCCAGCAGGGGTCGAGATGGGCGGTGGCCGGATGCCCACGGTCCGCCACCACGACGGTGGCCCGCTGGATCTCCGGCGGATGGTCGCTGAAGTACGCCCCGACCACCGCACCGTAGAACGGCCAGTCGTAGCAGGTGTCCGCCGCGCCGTGCACCCCCACGAAACCGCCACCACCGCGCACGTACGCCTCGAAGGCACTCCGCTGCCCGTCGGCGAGCAGGTTGCCGGAGGTGTTGAGGAAGACCACCACCGCGACCCCGGCCAACCGGTCCGGGTGAAAGACCGCCTCGTCCTCGGTGGCGGTGACCTCGAAACCGCGCCCGGCCGCCAGCTCGCGTACCGCCCGCGCCCCGGCTGGAATGGAGTCGTGCCGGTAGCCGGCTGTCTTGGTGAAGACCAGGATCTCGGTTCTCATCGCCCCATCATGGGGCTTCCCCCTCACCTCCCGTAAGGCGTCCTAGGAGGGTGGGGTGGAATGGTCCATCGCTGTCGGCACCACCGGCGCGGCCGCCACCAGGGCGCTCAGGTCGTCACCGGACGTGAGCACCGTCCGGTCCGGACGCACCAGGGCCGCCCCCGCCCGGCCCCGACGCAGCCACCTGCCGAGCTGCGAGCCCCGCGCCACGGTGACCGGTAGCACGCCCCGCCGACGCGCCACGGCCGCCACCACCGGCGGCACCGGCCGCGCCGTGACCAGCACGAAGCACAGACCGGCCAGGTCGTCGAGGCGGCGGCCGTCGGCCAGCGGGGCGTTCGGGCAGAGCCGGCCGGCCAACCCCCACGGCGCGGCCCGCCGCCGGCGCAGCGCCGACCGGCGCAGCGGCGGGGTCGCGCTGTCGAGCACCATCGGCAGCCACGCAAGCCGGGGCACGACCACCCGGCGGAGCAGGTTGCCGACCTCCCCGCCCTCGGTCATCGACCGGCCGACCATCATGGCCAGTCGGATCAACGACGTGACGTGCGGCAGGCGTTCCGTCTGGTAGCTGTCCAGCGCGTCGTCCGACAGACCCCCGCCGAGGACGCCGGCGAGCTTCCAGGTCAGGTTCGCCGCGTCCCGCAGCCCCGAGCCGAGCCCCTGCCCGACGAACGGCGGCGTGAGGTGGGCGGCGTCGCCGAGCAGGAACACCCGCCCGACCCGCCACCGCTCGGCCACCTGGGCCCGGAAGGTGTACTCCGCGCTGCGCACCACGGTGAGCGCCGAGAACGGCACCTCCCGCGTCCACGGCCGGACCAGCCGGGCCAGCGTCTCCGGCTCGGACATCCCCGCCGCGGTCTCCCCCGCCAGCAGCCGGAACTCCCACCGGTGCCGGCGCGACCCCACCCGCACGTAGGTGGCGGCGCGTCGCGGGTCGCAGACCTGGTGGACGCCGTCCCAGGTGTCGATGGTGGCGTCGGTGTCCACGTCGACGACCAGCCAACGCTGCGCGAAGCCGAGATCCCGCATGGCGACGCCGACCCGCGCGCGGACCGTGCTGTTCGCGCCGTCGCAGCCGAGGAGGTACCGCGCGGCGAGCGTCTCCCGGACCCCGGTGTCCCGGTCGGTCAGGGTGATCCGGACCGGACCGTCGGCGCTCTGCCCGACCCCGGTGACCTCGACCCCGCCGCGCAGGGTGACCAGCGGCTCCTCGGCCGCCCGGCGACGCAGCAGCGTCTCCAGGTCGGGCTGGTCGAACATGTTCGCCTCGGGGTGACCGTGCACGCCGGCCGCGACGCCCCGGGCGAACTCGGCCAGCACCCGGTGGTCGGGCGCCAGCAGCCGCAGCCCCGTCCCCGGCCGGGACACGGCGGCGAACCCCTCGTGCGCCCCCACCCGTTGCAGGACGCGGTAGACCTCGTCGTCGAGGTGCACGGCCCGGGGCTGCGGGAAGATGCCGGGAAATCGGTCCAGCACCACCGAGCGCACCCCGTGACCGGCCAGCAGCAGGGCGGCGGTCACGCCGGTCGGGCCGGCGCCGACGACGACCACGGGCAGCGGCGCGTCCGCCGGGGCGCCCGGTCGACCGGGTCGGCTCGACGGGTGGGGCGGGCGCGCGGGCGACGACGTGGGGCGGGGATCGGCCATCGGCGCTCCTCGGCGGAAGGATTCGGCTCCGTCAGACCACGGTAGAGGCAGCCAGGGTGGAGCAGCCGGACACCCCGGCCGGGCGGGCCGGGGCGTCCGGGTGACGACGACGCCACGGTGGGCAGGGGCCCACCCGAGGGTCACCGCCAGGTGTCGCTCCGGGTCACGGCGCCGCCGGCCGGGGTGGTGAAGCCGCGGTTGCCGCCGCCCTCCCAGGTGACCGTGCCGTCCGGGTTCTTCTTGAGATACTTGTACTCCACCGCGGTCTGCGGCGGCAGGTCCAGCGTCGCCCGCCAGGCCGGGTAGGCCGCCGACGACAGCGGCACGGCGTTGGCCGGGTTCCAGCCGCCCAGTGCCGCGATGTTGCCCACCACGAAGACGTTCTGCCCGTAGTACGTCGTCGCGGAGACCGAGAACGAGGCGGCCACCGACGCGGTGGGGGTGTCACCGCGGAACGTCTCGGTGACCGCGTACGTGCCGGAGGCCGGAGTGGTGAGGCTGCGGTTGCCTCCCGACTCCCAGGTGACCGTGCCGTCGGCGGCCCGCTTGACGAACTTGTACTCCACCGTCGTCGACGGCGGCAGGTGCGCCACGCCCCGGAAGACGTTGCCGCCCTGGGCGGTCAGCCGGACCGCGCCGGCCGGGGCCCAGCCGCCGAGCGCGGGCACGCTGCCGGCCAGCAGGACCTCCTGCCCGCCGGTCGTGCTGGCGGTGACGGTGACGGTGGTGGCGACCGTGTCGTCCGGATCACCCGGATCGCCCGGATCGCCCGGGGTGGTCCGGGCGCCGACGTGGATGGCGACCGCGCCGTTCGCCGGCACGGTCACCGTCGCCCGGCCGCCGGAGACGGTGATCCGGGCGCCGGCGCAGCCCGCGCCGGTCACCCCGCCGGAGATGACGTCGCAGTAGTCGCCGTCGGCGAGGCCGGTGGGGAAGGTGGCGGTGGCGGCGACACCGGAGTCGTTGATGCCGATCCAGGCCCGGTCGCCCCGGTGGAAGCCGATGACGTTGCTGTTCACCGTGGTGAATCCCGAGACCGTCCGGACCGGGCGGGCGGCGTTGGCCCAGCCGACCATGCCCTTGATGCCGGTGCTCTGGCTCAGGCAGGTCCAGGCGGCGCCGCACACGGCGTCGGTGACGTGTCCGCTGCCGGTGGCCGGCGGCGACTGGTTGCGGTCGGTCCAGGTGAAGCTGTCGTAGACCGACGGCCTGCCGTGCGGGTAGGCCAGCGCGAAGTAGTTCGCCAGGACGTAGTCGGTCCCGTTCTTGTAGGACAGCACCACCCCGTCGCGTTCCAGGTCGTGGTTGGTCACCATGGCGAACACGTTGGCGCTGGGCGCGTCGAGGTTCCAGTTCGCGACGTTCGCCAGCGCGGAGATCGAGCCCTGGAACGCCGAGCGGATGCCCTTGGCGTACGCGAAGTCGAGCACGTCGCCGTTGCCGGTGAAGGCCCGCGCCTGCAACGCCGGGTTGCTGGCCCCGTCGAAGATCTCCTGGGCCACGTACGGGCGCCGGCCCTCGGCGACGGTGTCGTCCAGCTTGCCGAGGATCGCCGCGAAGTCGTCCTTGCGGACGTGCTTGACCGCGTCCACCCGGAAGCCGTCGACGCCCAGCCCGATCAGGTCGTCGAGGTAGCCGGCGATCTTGGTGCGGACGCTGTCCTTCTCGGTGTACAGGTCGGAGAGGGAGAGCAGCTCACAGCTCGTGACCTGGGCCTCGTTGTTCCAGTCGGTGATCGTGCCGTTGGTGGGGCAGTTGTCGCCCGGCCGGTGGAAGTCGCCGTCGCCGTAGGGCACCGCCGGGTAGCCGTAACCGGTGAACCGGGTGCCGGCGTAGCCGACCGTGCCGGCCGGGTTGTTGGTGCCGGCCATGTGGTTGACCACCGCGTCGACGTAGACCCGCACCCCGGCGGCGTGGCAGGCGGTGACCATCGCGGCGAACTGCTGCCGGGTGCCGAACCGGCTCTCCAGCTGGTAGGAGACCGGCTGGTACACCTCGTACCAGGGATGGACGCCGTCAGGGCTGGCGGGCAGGCTGACCGACTCCTGGGGCGGGGCCACCTGGACCGCGCCGTACCCGGCCGGGCCGAGGTGGTCGGTGCAGGCGGCGGCGACGGAGGGCCAGTTCCACTGCCACAGGTTGGCCGTCACCTCGCTGTCGTTGAGGGTGACGGCCGCCCGTGCGGGGGTGGCGGTGGCGGCCGTGACGACCGCCGGGGCGACGCCGGTCGCGGCGAGGGCGACGGCGAGCAGGACCCGGCCGGCGCGGGCGGGCAGGGGTGGTCGCAGACGTGGCATGGGGACGGGGACCTTCTTCCGGGTCGACGGGACTCTGGCGAGAGTGGACGGCCGTCCGGGTTGACAGAACCATGCTGCATTTCTGCAAACTTTGCAAGACCTTGCGGGAGGATTTTGGAAACCAACCGGCAACACGAGCCCGAGCAGTGGTGATCACACCGAAATCCCACCACAGCGCCCCGTAAGCGCTTCCAGACATTTCAACTCCTTGCGGCGCTGTTCCGGGCCGCGTCGCTCCGGTCCGTCCCCGCGCCGACCGGCACGCGCGCTGTCCGTCAGTCCCGTCACAGGTGACGACGCGACGACGGCGGAGGACGCGACAGTGGTGGGGCGAGACGCATGAGCGAGGAGCCGTCGGCACCGCCGTACGCGGACCGACGCCCCGGGGACCCGGAGCCGCCGCCGACCCGACGGGAGGACGTGCCGGCGGACCTGGCCGCGGACCCACCGCCGACCCGGCGCGAGGACCCGGCCGGCCCACCGACGACCCGCCGGGAGCCCACCGGCGCCGACGCCGGGGCGGCGGACCCGCACGGGTGGGCCGCCGACGGGCTGCTGCGGTTGCCGACGCCGCTGCGCGCGCACTGGCGGATCGTCCGTGACCTGCCCGGCGGCGGCGAGGCCGACCTGGTGCTGGTCCGGGACACCGCCGGCGACCAGCGGGTCGTCAAGATCTACCGTCGGCACGTCACCGTCGACCGGGAGGTGGCCGCGCGTCTGGTCACCCTGGACCGGACCCACCTGGTCGCGCCGGAACGGACCGGGCACGACGACGGCCGCCACTGGGAGCTGATGGAGTACGTCCCCGGCGGCAGCCTCGCCGACCACCTCGACACCGCCACGCTGCCCACCCCGGAGATCGTGGCGGTGGTCGGGCAGATCAGCGCGGCCCTGGCCGAGCTGCACCGCGCACGCCTGACGCACAGCGACCTCAAACCGTCGAACGTCCTGCTTCGCTCCACCGCGCCGGTCCGGTTGGCGCTGAGCGACTTCGGTCTCAGCAAGTACCTGGGTGAGGCGTCCAAGCGGTTCACCCGACGGGCGCACACCATCGCGTACGCCGCGCCCGAATCGTTCTCCGGCCGGTTCTCCCCCGCCCAGGACTGGTGGGCGCTCGGGATCATCGTCCGGCAGTTGGCCACCGGCGAGGCCCCGTTCGCCGGCCTCGCCGAACGGGTCGCCCTGCACGAGCTGCTGGTCCGGGACGTGCCCCTGGCCGGCGTCACCGACGAGCGGCTGCGGCTGCTCTGCCAGGGGCTGCTGGTCCGCGACCCGGACCACCGCTGGGGCGTCGAGCAGGTCGACGCCTGGCTGGCCGGCCAGAGCCCGCCGGTCCACCACGCCGCCGGGGGCCGGGCCCGCCGGCCCCTCACGGTCGCCGGGCGGGACTGCTGGACCCGGACGGATTTGGCCCGCGCGTTCGCGGCCCACTGGGACCACGCGCAGCGCACCTTTCTGGAGCGGGTCGGCACCCCCGGCGACCCGGGCGAGGGCTGGCGGCTGCTGCGGTCCTGGCTGGAGCAGTTCGACACCGACGTCGAGCAGCGGATCCTGCTGATCGACCAGGTGCTCACCGCCGACCTGCCGCCCGGGTTGCGGATGGCGCACCTGCTGCGCTGGCTCGACCCGACGCTGCCGCCGACGTACCGAGGCACGTCGCTGCTGCCCGAGCACGTCGCCGGGCTCGCCGCGACCGCCGAGAGCGGACCGGGGCCCGCCGCCGAGATCGTCGACGAGCTGTGGCGGCACCAGCTCGCCGACCTGCTCGCCGGGTTCGCCGGCGGCGAGCCGCTGCGGGAGATCGACCGGCGGTGGCGGACCGGGCTGACCAGCCTCGACACGCTCCGCGCCCACCCCGCCCTGCCCGCGCCGGCCCGGCAGGCGTTGGCGCGGGCAGGGCGTACCCATCTCGCGGCCCTGCTGCGCGCGGCGGCCGACCCCGACGTCGCCCCGGCGCTGGCCGCGCGGGCCGCCGCCGCCCGCGACCGGGTCCCGGACCGGCCGGCCTGGTTCGCGGCGCTGCCCGACGGCGCGGATCCGGCGGCGGCGCTGGTCGTGCTGACGGTGGCCGGCGAGGCGGAGGCCGAGGCAGCCCGGGCGCGCGCCGAACGCGACCGGGGCCGGGCGCTGTGGGAGCAGGAGGAGGCGCAGCGGGCCGCCGGCCGGACCGGGGCGTTCGGGCACGTCGCGGCGGCGGCCGGAATCTGGGCGGGGGTGCTGCTGACCGGCGCCGTCGGAGCGCTCGGCGCCGGCGCCCTGGTCACCGTCGACGGCCGCAGCGCCCAGGTCGACGCCGCGGTCGTGGTGACCTACGGCGTCGCCTGGCTGGTCGGCACGGCCGCGGAGTCCGCCGTGGCCTACCGGCTGGGCCGGTTCTACCATCCCACCTGGTCGGCGCTGGCCCGGCTGCAGCAGCTCGGCCGCCGGGCGCCGGAGGGCTGGGCCAGGCTGCGGCAGACCGGCAACCGGCTCCGCAGCAGCCTGCCGCCGGCGCTGCTCGCGGTGCTGTGCTGCCTCGGGTGCTGCTTCCTCGGGCCGCTGCTCAACCTGGCCGGCGGCGGCTGGGCCCTGGCCACCCTGGCCGCCGCGGGCGGACACCTGGGCTGGACGGGCGTCCGGCTGGCCCGGTTCGGCCGGCTCCACACCAACCGGCGGCGGACGCTGCTCGGCGACATCTCCGAAGGTGGACACCAGTGAGTGGGATCAGCATCATCGGTTTCGCGGTCGGCGGGGCCCAACTGGCCACCGGACTCGGCACGCTGCTGGCCCTCGACCCGGCCGAGGCCGCCGCGCGCAACGAACGGATCCGCTGCCTGACCCAGCAGCGCCGCAGCCGACGCGAGGCGCTGGAGGCGGCGCTGGCGCAGGCCGCCGACGAGCGGGAACGGCTGGCGCAGACGTTCGTGCGGGCCCGGGTGGACGCCGCCGGGGCCGCCGCCGCGCTGACCGCCGCCGGCCTGCCCCCGGAACCAGGACTCACCCCACCTGTCGACGCCCCGGCGGTGGCCGACTGGTGCGGCACGGTCCCCGGGCTGGTCGCGGCGGCCCACCGGCGGGCCGCCACGGCGCTCGCCGACCAGACGGCGCGCCGGTTGTCGGCGCTGCTGGCCGAGGTGAGCGGCGGGCCGCTGGTCGACGCCGCGGAGGTGCTCGCCCCGGCCCCGGTCGGCCCGACGCCCACTCCGGCGCCGGAGCTCGGCGCGGTGGTCGCCCGCATGCTCTCCACCCTGGACCCGCGGGCCGACGGGACGGACCGGGCCGGCGTCGAGGCGGTCGCGGCGACGCTGGCCCGCCGGTCGGACCGGGCGGCGCACCTGGTGGAGCTGCGGCTGCGGGTGCAGGAGGCGAACGACCGGGCGGCCCGCCGGTACGACGACGCGGTCACCGCCGCCCAGGTGCTCGACGCCATGACGCCGTACCGGCCCGGACACGGGCTCGACCCGGACCGGCTCGACGCGGTCCGGGCGGCGCTGGCCGAGGTCGCCGCCTTCCGGCGGGACCTGGACGACGGACTGCTGGACCAGGTCGCCGGGCTGCGGGCCCAGGTGGAGTCCCGGGCCTCGGCGGCGAGCCTGACCGACGCCGTCGCCGACGTGCTCGGCGAGCTGGGCTATCTGGTGGGGCCGGACTTCTCCGTCGGCGAGGCCGCCGAGGGTCGACTGGAGATCAGCCACCCGGGCCGTCCCGACCACCTCGTCCGGATGCGGGTCGACGGCGACGACCGGCAACTCGTCGCGATGATGTACCGCGCCGACGGCCCCGGGGACGCCGGGGCGGACACCTCCGCCGAGGCGGCCTGGTGCGGCGACCTCGACCGGGCGGTCGGCCGGCTCGCCGACGCCGGGCTGGCGTTCACCCCGATCGTGCTCACCGATCCCGGCGCCCGGCCCGTCCCCGCCGTCCCCGGCCGGGACGCCGACGAGCAGGGCCGGACCAGCCACCGGTACCGCGACCAGCACCGGCCGGAGCGGTCATGACCGACCTCGACCTGACCGACTGGCCCGCGTTCGCCCGGGAGATCCACGCCACCCTGCCGACCCACGCCCAGTACGTGCTGTGGGGCAACGCCGACGACTCGTACCTGGTCGGCGCGGGCGGGGCGACCCAGCTCGTCCCCCTGCCCGACCTGCTCGGCCGGCTGCTCGCCGGCAGCGGCTACACGTTCCTGCTGGCCCACGACTGCGTGGACGGGCCGGAGCTGCGCCGGATCGGCGCGTCGGACGCCCCCGCGGCGGCCAGGTCGCTGCTCGGGGACGGGTTCCGCGCCGGCGGGCGGGCCCCCGACCTGGCCGCCCTGGCCACCCAGGCGGAGGCGGTCGCCCGCCCCCGGCAGCCGGTCCGCGCGGCGATGCTGCTGCGGGCGGCGCGACTGCTGCGCTCCCCCACCGACCCGCAGGACGCCGAACGGGTGTTCCTGCGCCGGATGGACAAGCTCGCCCGGACCGCCCAGCCGGTCTCGGCCGCGCACGGCCGCACCGGCAGCCTGTACAACCCGGTCATCTGGCTGCTGGGCCAGGAGGGTGACCTGCCGGCCTGGTTCACCGCCGCCAACGAGCGGGTCCGCGCGATCGCCCTGCCCACCCCCGACTACGGCGACCGGGAACGCACCGCCCGACTGCTGCTGCGGCCGGAGGGGCACGACGAGCCGCAGCTCGGCGAGCTGGCCCGGGCGTTCGCCGAGCACGCCGAGGGAATGACCCTCCAGGGCATGATAGAGACCACCCGGCTCGCCCACGACCGCGGCCTGACCAGCCGCGAGCTGCCCGACGCGGCCCGGATGTACAAGCTCGGCGTGTTGGACAACCCGTGGCGGCGCGAGTTCCTGCGGCACCGGATCCTGGCCGGCGAGCGGTCCCTGCCGAACCGGGTCGTCGGGCAACCGCAGGCGGTCACCAAGACCCTCGACATCCTCAAACGGGCCGCGCTGGGACTCTCCGGCGCGCAGGCGTCCCGCGCGTCGTCGCGTCCGCGTGGGGTGCTGTTCTTCGCCGGGCCGACAGGCGTCGGCAAGACCGAGCTGGCCAAGGCGGTGGCCCAGGTGGTCTTCGGGGACGAGTCCGCCTACCTGCGGTTCGACATGAGCGAGTTCTCCGCCGAGCACTCGGGTGACCGGCTGATCGGCGCGCCACCGGGCTACGTCGGCTTCGAAGCCGGCGGGGAGCTGACCAACGCCGTCCGGCAACAGCCGTTCCGGGTGATCCTCTTCGACGAGATCGAGAAGGCGCACGCGCGGATCCTGGACAAGTTCCTCCAGATCCTGGAGGACGGTCGGCTCACCGACGGCCGCGGCGGCACCGTGCACTTCTCCGAGAGCATCCTGATCTTCACCTCGAACCTCGGCATGTCCGAACCGGACCCGGCCGGCGGAAGCCGACCCACGGTCCTGCCCGGCGCCCCGTACCCGGAGGTGGAGGCCAGGGTGCGGGCGGCCATCGAGGACCACTTCAACCGGGAGCTGCGCCGACCGGAGCTGCTGAACCGACTCGGCGACAACATCGTGGTGTTCCACTTCGTCGGCCCGGAAGCCGCGGCGCGCATCTTCGACCTCCAGCTCGCCAACATCCTCGGCCGGCTACGCGACGAGCACGACCTCCACGTCGTCCTCGCCGACCAGGCCCGCGCCTGGCTGCGGGCCCGCTGCACCACCGACCTGGCGCACGGCGGCCGGGGCATCGGCTCGGCGCTGGAGACGGCGCTGGTGAACCCGCTGGCCCGGGCGCTGTTCGCCGAGGCTCCGCCGGCCGGCTCGACGGTCACCGTGACCCGGGTCCGCGACGAGGGCGACCTGATCACCCTGGAGCTGGCATGACCGCCGACGCCGACACCATCGAGATCAGCCGGCTGCACCACCCGGTCACCGTGCTCGGGCCGGGCCACCGGGCCGGCGTCTGGGTGCAGGGCTGCGCCATCGGCTGCGCCGGCTGCCTGGCCCGGGACACCTGGGCGCGGCGGCCCGACCGGGCCGTCGCGGTGAGGGCCGTGCTGGACTGGCTCGCCGGCCTGCCCGAGCCCCTGGACGGGGTCACCGTCTCCGGTGGCGAACCGCTGCAACAGCCGGCGGCCGTCGCCGCGCTGCTCGCCGGGGTGACGGCGTGGCGCGGGGACCGGGAGATCGACGTCCTGCTCTACACCGGGTACCCGTGGCACCGGGCCCGCCGGTTCACCGAGGTGCTCGCCGGGTGCGACGCGGTGGTCGCCGGCCCGTACGTGGCCCGCCGCAACGTCGGCGACCCACCGCTGCGCGGCTCGACCAACCAACGGATCGTTCCCCTCACCCCGCTCGGCCGACACCGGTACGGCCCGGCGGCCCCGGTCCCGCCCCGGGGCCTGCAGGCCACCGTCTCCGCCGGCCGGATCTGGCTGGTCGGCATCCCCCGCGCCGGTGACCTCGACCGGGTCGCCCGGGGTTTGGCCGCACGGGACGTGCACGTCGAGGAGACCTCATGGGAGACCTGATCTGCCGGGCGTGTCACCGGCCCGTCGTCCCCGGCGGACTCATCTGCCCGGGGTGCCGGGCCAACCTCACCGCGCCGGACGCGGTCGTCGACGCCGCCGCCCCGGACCCGACGGCGCTGCTCGCGCCGGACCACGGCGACGGGCGGGTCGGCCACGGGCGGGTCGGCCACGACAGCGGGGCGGCCGACCACAACGGCGGGTGGGTCGGCCACGACGGCGGGCCGGCCGACCACGACGGCGGCCGGTCCGCCGACCCGACCTGCCCGCGCTGCGACGCCGACCTGCCGACGGCCGACATCCCGGTCTGCCCGGCCTGCCTGTCGCCCCTGGCCGGGGGCCTGGTACTGCGCCTCGACGGCGGGGTCGACGTCCGCTGGCGGCAGGTCGTCCTGCCCGGCACGGAACTCGTCCTCGGCCGTGACCCCCGGGAGTCACCGGCGGCACAGGTGCTGGCCCGGTACGACACCGTGTCCCGGCGGCACGCCCGGGTCACCGTGGACCGGCGTCGGCACGCCACGGTGACCGACCTGGGCTCGACCAACGGCACCTTCGTCGACGACACGGCGGTGCCGCCCGGCACCACCGTCGACCTGCCGGCCGGCGCGCGGCTACGGCTCGGCCGCAGCGTCTCGCTCGTGGTCGGGCCGGCCTGACCGTCGGCGGCGGCCGCCCGGACCACCGACCGAGGTGGGAGGAGCAGAGATGAGGCGGTCCGTCCACCGTATGCTGACCCGGTTGCGCCACCGCGAGCTGCTGGCCCGGCTGGGGGTCCGGATCGCCGCGTACATCGACCGCCGGGACGCCACCCTGCTGCTCGACGAGCGGGGGGTCATGGAGGCCGACCTGCTCGCCGCGGCGCTGCCCGGGTACGACGACCGCGCCCGCGACGAGGCGGTCACCGTGCTGGGCCAGTGGCACGCGTGCCGGTTCCACGCGCTGCCCGAGCCGGACGACAACGCCGACTTCTTCGCCGCCGTACGGTGGTTCTCGCAGCTCGCGCCGGACACCCGGCAGATACCCGCCGCGTGGCGGGCGCCGGCCTGGTTGGCAGGCAGCCCCGAGGAGCTCGCGACGGCGGCGTACGAGACGCAGCGGCGACTCGGCGACGCCGACGACCCGTGGGCCCGGCAGCGGGCGCTCGCGCTGTGGCGGGCCGCGGTGGCCGCCGTCGGCGCGGAGCATCCTGGCCGCGCCGACCTGCTCGCCGCCGCCGGCGCCGCGCTGCTCGACCAGGCGGAGTCACAGCCGACGTCGGCCGGGCCGGAGCTGCGCGCCGAGGGGATCGCGCTGACCCGCGCCGCGCTGGCCCTGGTCCCGGCGGGTCACCCCGGCCGGCTGCCGCTGCTCGGCAACCTGGCCTCGGCGCTCTCCGACCGGGGCGGGCCGCACGACGACGACCTGGACGACGTGGTGACCGCGCTGGCTGAGGCGGTCGACCCGGTCTCACCGGCCGCTGCGGCCGGACGCCTGCCCCGCTACCAGCTCGCGTCGGCGTTGCTCGCCCGCTTCGACCGGACCCGTTTGGACGCCGACGTCGACGCGGCGGTCCGACTGGCCCGGCAGCTCGCCGAGGAGCCGACCACCCCGGACCCGCTCCGCCAGGCCGCCCGGGACCTGCTGGTCGTGACGTTGCAGACCCGGTACGAGCACCGTCTCGACGCCGACGACATCAGGGCGGCCGTCGCCGTCGGTCGCGCGCTCGCCGCCGACGCCGACCCCGCCGACCCGGACCGGCTGCGGATCCTCGGCAATCTCGGCCTGGCCTGCTGGTCGGCCCACCGCCGCAGCCAGGAGCCGGACCTGCTCGACGAGGGCATCCGGGTGACCCGCGATGCGGCCCGGTCGACGCCGCCGACCCATCCGGTCCGGCTCGGTCTGCTCAACAACCTGAGCCAGATGCTGCGTCAACGGGCCGTCCGGACCGGGGCGACGGAGGACGCCCGCGCCGCCGTCGAAGCGGCCCGCGCCGCCGTCGCCGCCATCCCGCCCGGCCACCCCGACCATCCGGGGTTCCTGGCCATGCTCGGCGCCACCCTCTGGGCAAGTCACCTGGGGTCCCGCGACGGCGCGGAACTGGACGAGGCGATCCGGGCCATGCGGCAGGCCGCCGACACCATCGCGCCCGGACACCCGGACCGCGGTGGTTTCCTCACCAACCTGGGCATGGCGCTGGCCACCCGGGCCGCCATGACCGACCCGCCCGACCGGGCCGACGTCGAGGGGGCGGTCGCCGCGCACCGCGAGGCGGTCCGGGCCACCCCCGCCCGGTCGGCTGAGCGGCCGTCCCGCCTGGTCAACTTCGCGATCAGCATGAACGGGCTGGTCGACCTCGGGTACGGGTCGGCGCAGGAGGAACCGTCCGCGGTCGAAGAGGCGGTCGACGCGCTCGCCGAGGTGCTCGACACGCTTCCCGCCGGTCGCGCCGAACGGGCCGGCGCGCTGATGGGCCTGGGCCGGGCGCGCTGGAGCCGTTTCGAGCGCCACCGGCGACCCGAGGACGGCCAGGCCGCCGTCGCGGCATGGCGGGAGCTGGCCGGCATCCCGGACGTCGCCGTACGCGTCCGGGTCACCGCCGCCCGCCGGTACGCCACCGCTCAGGCACGGATGCACGGCCCGGCAGCGGCCCTGGACGGGTACGCGGCAGCGGTCGAGCTGCTGCCCCTGCTCGCCTGGCGCGGCCTGAACCGGGCGGACCGGCAGCAGAACCTGGCGGCCGTGTCGGGGCTGGCCGCCGAGGCCGCCGCCGCGGCGGTCGCCGCCGACCAGCCGGAACGCGCGGTCGAGCTGCTGGAGCAGGCCCGGGGCGTGCTGTGGACCCAACTGCTGGAGACCCGGACCGGCGTCAGCGCCCTGCGGGCCGTCGACCCGGCGCTGGCCGACGAGTTCGAGCAGGCCCGGGCGGCCCTGGACGCCCCGTCCGCCACGGTGGTCGACGCCGGGCCCGGCATGCTCACCGACGTGGTGGACCGGCGTGGGGACGGGGCCGCGCGGTTCGCCGCGGTGGTCGCCCGGATCCGGGCCCTGCCGCCGACGGCCGCGCTGCCCCGCCCCGACCGGTTCCTGCGACCCACCTCGTGGACGGAGCTGCGGGCGACGGTCGGGGACCGGACCGTGGTCGTGGTCACCGTCAGTCACCTGCGCGCCGACGCGCTGGTGATCTCCGGTGGCACGGTACGGGCGGTGGCGCTGCCGGCCCTGACCGAGGAGCGGCTCACCGCCGAGGTCGGGGCGTACCTCCGGCTCGACGGGGACGGCGCCGCCCCGGGCCGGGACATCGTCCGGTCCCGGGTCGACCCCGCCGGCCCGGCCACCCTGGCCTGGTTGTGGGACGCCGTCGCCGAGCCGGTGCTCGACGCCCTCGGACACCGGCCGGAGGTCGACGTCGCGCCCCGGCTGTGGTGGTGCCCGACCGGCCTGTTGAGTCTGCTGCCGCTGCACGCCGCCGGCCGGCACGACGGTTCCGGTTGCTCGGTGCTGGACCGGGTGGTCTCCTCGTACGTGCCGACGCTGCGCGCGCTGGGGACGGCGCCGGCCGCCGACACGTCCCGCCCCGACGACGGGGACGGCATGCTGGTGGTGGCCCTGCCGGACACCCCGGGCCAGCCGTCCCTACCGGCGGTGGAACGGGAACGACGGATGCTGGCGGCGCTGCTGGCCCGGAGTGCGGGCAGCGAGATCCTCAGCGGCCCCGCGGCGACCCGCGCCGCGGTCGACCGGGCGTTGACCCGACACCGCCGGGCACACGTGAGCTGCCACGGCACCCAGGACCTGGCCGACCCGTCGCGGGGCGGACTGCTGCTGCACGACGGGCTGCTCGCCGTCGGTGACCTGGTGGCCGCCGACCGTCCCGCGGGTGACTGGATCTTCCTGGCCGCGTGCAAGACCGCGACCGGCGGCCTGGGCGCGGTGGACGAGGCGATCACCCTGTCGGCCGCGCTGAGCTACGCCGGCTGGCGACACGTCATCGGTACCCTGTGGACGGTCGACGACACGACCGCCGCCCGGGTGGCCGAGCTGGTCTACCAGACGTACCGCCCGGACGGGCCGGTCGACGCGGACACCGGGGCCCGCGCCCTGCACCGGGCGCTGCGCCGGCTACGGGACGAGCGGCCCGACCGACCCGGGCTGTGGGCGCCGTTCGTCCACCTGGGGGCGTGACGTCGGACGGGCGCGCGGCACGTCACCGGCCCCGGTGGCAGAGCGCCGCCCAGTACGCCGGATCGGCGAGGTCCACCCGGCCGGCGGTCGCGGCGTGTCCGGCCGGCAGGTGCGGCGGCGTCTTACGGTCCGGGTCACGCATCCACCGCTGGGTCAGGCACACCGCCGTGGCCGGCGGATGCCCCTCGTCGACCAGGTGCAGGTGCAGGACGAACAGCGCCAGCGCGGCGACCGGCGCGGGCACCGGCCAGAGCCAGCCGACCACCCCGGTCACCCCGGTGTCGAGCAGCGCGTCGGCCAGCGGCAGCCAGCGGTCCAGGCCGGCGTCGGCGGGCAGGACGACCAGGCCACCCGCCGGGCCGGTGGCTGCCGGCCGGTCGAGGATCGCGGCGGCGTCGAGCTGATCCGGCCCGCCGGGCGTCGCGGCGGCCAGCTCCACCGCGGGAGCACCGGTGGCCCGCAGGCCACAGCCCAGGTGCAGCAGCCCGGCGCCGCCGCCGGCCGGGCCGGGCAGGTGGGCGAGCACCTCGGCCGGCGTGCCCGCCCCGTGCACGGCCTCCACGGTGCGGCCCAGCCCGACCGAGCCGGGGTGGAAGATGCGGCGCAGGACCATCGTGTCGTAGCTCGCGGCCTCCCGGTCCCCCCGGGGATTGGCGACGAAGACGGCGTCGCCGGTCACCGACAGCGGGGTCCGGCCCGCCAGCGCCACCACCTGCCGACCGGAGGCGACCGTGGAGACCACCAGATGGTCGCCGGCGAAGCCGCCGTCGGGCGCGGGCACGGCGGCCAACGGCAGCCGGCCGAGCGGTCCGGCCGCGACGAGCAGGATCCGGCGGGGCGACCGGTCGGCGGTCGGCCGGTCCAGCAGCGGCGCGACCAGAGCGTCCCAGGCACGACGCGGCCAGTCCACCGGCGCGGCGGCGTCGACGTCGGGCGTGCCGACGACGCCGAGCGGCACCGGTCGGCCCGTCCCGGCCTCCAGCAGCAACGCTCCCGCGTGGTGCTCCCGGCCCGCCACCGGGTACAGGTAGACCAGGGCGGACGCGCCGACGGCACGCAGCCCGGCCGCCACCTCGGCGGGATCGGGCGGCGGGACGGAGCGGGCCGTCCCGACCGGGTCGACGGGGCCGCCGAGCAACGCCGTGGCGGCGTCCCGGACGAGCGGGTCGATCGACGTCGGCCCGGCGGTGGCGGCGGTCTCCAGCGCCTCGAACACCTCCAGCGGCCCGGCGGACGACGGTATCGCCCCGACCGGCCCGCGCGCGTCCCGGTCCGGGGTGGCAGAGCCGGCCGGCAGGGCGTCGAGCAGGGCACGCAGGGCGGGGCCGTCGGCGGGGTCGACTCCCGTCCCGCCCGGCGTCACGAGCGCGGCGAGCCGGTCGGCGGCCGACCGCAGGGCCGGCAGGTCGTCGTCGACGAGCGCCACGAGCACCGCCGCGAGCCGGCCGGGCAGCGCCACCGCAGCCGCGCCACGGGTGGCATCGTCGGCCGGGCCAGGGGACGGCGCGTCGCCGACGGCCGGGCCAGGGGCCGCCGCGTCGCCGGCCGCGCTGATCAGCGCCGCGCCGGCGCGCAGGCGGCCGACGTCCAGGGTCGCCAGCCCGCCGGCCACGTCGGCGAGCCCCGCCGCGACCCGCACCCGGCGTCGCCACGGGTAGGTTGCCGGCACCGCCCTGACGGACGCGGCCAGGTCGGGCTCGGCGAGCTGGTCGACGGCGCCGGCGCGGACCGCGACGGCGGCCCGGCACACGTCACCCAGCGCCCGCACCACGGCGAGGTCTCCGGCGGGACCGTTGACGTGGGCGGACCGGTCCCCGACGTCACCGCCGGCCCCGGTCTGCCGGTCGGCGTCGGCGCGGGCGGCGAGCAGGGCGTCGGCGCGGGCGGCGAACCGGGTGGCGAGCGGCCCGGAGACCCCGCGCAGCGGCTGCCGGTCGTCGAGGAACGCGCCCAGCCCGAGCAGGACCGTCGGCGCGGCGGGATGCTCCGGCGGCAGCAGCTCGGCCGCTGCCAGCAGGTGTTCCGTTCCCGCCCGCACATCGGTGCCGGCGAGGTCGACGTTCCCCCGGTCACCGGCGTCGCCCGGGCCTGCCGGGTCACCCCACCCGTCGGCGTCACCCCAGCCGCCGGCGTCGGCTCCGCCCCGCAGGAACAGCGCCACCGCGAGCAGGAAGTGGTCGAGCCCGACGCTCACCGGGTCGTCCGCCCCGTGCTCGGCGGCCTCGTGGACGGCGGCGGCGTGCTCGGCCGCCTCGTGGACTACGGCGGTGGCCAGGGCCACGTACTCGTCGACGGCGTCCACCGGACGGTCCGGACGGTCCGGCCGCAGCAGGGTGGCCGCCCACTCGTACGCCCGCTCCGGGGTGACGTCGTCCGGTGGCGCGCCGGTGAGGTCGGCCACCTGACGCGCCACCTCCCGACGCAGGGCCTGCGTCTCGGGGCGGACGACGACCGGACGGGGGCGGGCCGGCGCCGGCGGGGCGTCCGGCTCCGGGCCGTGGAAGACCGGCACCGGACGGTCCAGCGGATGCATCGCGGCCAGCGCCTCGCCGCCGAGGAACATCGGGTTCGGCAGCACCGGCGACACGGGCAACCCGCCGGGCCCTGAGCCACCACCGAAACCGGTAGCGCCGCCAGAACCGGGAGCACCACCGAAACCGGGCATGCCACCGAAGCCAGGCATGCCACCGAAACCGGGAGCGCCGGTCGGCGTCGCGCCCCCGGCTGCGGCCATCTGCTGTTGGAACTGCTGCACGACGGTGAGCAGCCGCTGCAGCTTGCCGACGTCGAACGAGCCGATCCCGCCGCCCATCCCGTCCATCAGCTCCCGAAGCGGCTCGGCCACGGACAACATCGTCTGGAGCGGTCCGGCGAGTTCCTCGCTGAGCATGGGGCTGGCGCTGATCCTGCGGAACAGCTCGACCGCCCGGTCGGCGTCTGCCTTGGCCGCGGCGGGCGCGCCGTCGCGCAGCATCGCCGGGGAGCCGAACGCCATCCCCTTCATGCCCCGGGCCAGGTGGAGCTGACCGAGCACCATCTCGGCCAGCAGCACGGCGGCCGGCGGCAGCGGGCTGCGCAGCGCCTCGGTCAGCAGCCGGAGAGCGGTCTCCTGGTCCTCGTCGCCGCCGAAGTGGGACAGGTGGCGCGTCCCGATCAGCAGGCCCAGGCCGTGTGCCACCAGGGCCCGGTGCTGGTCGGCCGGGTCCAGCAGGCGGTACGCCTCGTCCAGCGCCCCGATCGCGGCGTTCAGGTCGGCCAGTCCCTCGGGTCGGCCCGGACCGGTCCGCCAGTACCGGTCGGTGAGGAGCTGCCCGAGGGTGAGCAGCGGACGGCAGCGGGCCGGACCGGTGAGCCCGTCCAACTCCGCCCGCAACGCGGTGATCCTGTCCTGGGTGGACGTCACGTCGTTCTCCTTTGCCTGCCGCCGCGCGGGGCGGTGTCACTGCCCCCAGTGGGTGAACCCGGCCCAGGCGACGACCCGCGCCGGTTCGGTCTGCGTCACCTGGCGACGCAGCGCGGGGGGCATCCGGTCCGGGCACTGCCGTCGCGGGTCCAGCATCCAGAGCTGCGCCCGCCGCAGGGCGTCCCACACCGGCCGGCGCTCGGCCACCAGGAAATGGTGGAACATGAACATCAGCACCGAGGTCGCCCGGTCCGGGATGCGCCACTGCGTCGACAACGCGGACCGGACCCCGCCGGCCAGGAACGTGGTGCCGAGACTGTACGCCTCGTCGTAGCCCCGGCCGGAGACGCCGGTACGGCAGGCCGCGAGCACCACCAGCCCGACCGGGCGCTCCCCGGCGGCCAGCAACCCGACCAGCTCCTCGGCGGTGAGCCGGTCCCCGCCGGCGAGCAGCAGGTACGAGGAGGTGTCGGTGGGGTCGGTCTGGATGACGCCGTGACAGGCCAGGTGCAGCATGGCGCCCGCCCCGGGCCGGTTGTCGGTCAGCCAGTCCCGCACCACGCCGCCGTCGCCGGGCCCGGACCGGCTGGTCGACCCGTCCGGCCGGCGACCGACGTATCTGGCCCCCCGGTAGAACGCCTGGTGGATGCCGTACGCCTCGACCCGGGCGGCGGCCAGGTCGGCCGCCTCGCCGGCGGTGTCCGGATCACCGACCACCAGGCCCAGCGGGGTGACCGGCACCGCCGACCGGGCGGCCGAGTCGCACAACGTCCGGGCGGAGACCGTCTGTGAGAACGCGGCCAGCTCCACCGCGTACCGGCCGTCGGCGCGTCGGGCCGCCTGCCACGGGATGCGGGCCAGGCTGCCCACCGGGACGAGCACGACCCGGGGCGGCCGGCCGGACGGCGGGGCGGGACGGCGGGCGAGGTACCGCTCGACCAGTGGGCCGACCGCGGCCCGCCAGGCCCAGTCGCACAGCGCGTCGAGGCTGCCCAGGAAACGTGACTCCGCCGCCTGGGACTTGAGGTCCCGCTCGGGATCCGGGGCGTCCGACCGGGTTTCGGCGAGCACCGCGTCCCGGTGGGACAACGCCGCCAGGTAGCGCTCCACGTCCACCTCCTCGTCGAGCTGGAGGTTGGGCAGCGGGATGAAACTCGGTGGGCCCTGCGCCGGGGCGATCACCGCCCAGCCGGGGGCCGGCGCCTGACCCGAGACGAGGTAGACCAGCGCGTCGGCGTCCAGCGCCTGCAACGCCGAACGGATCTCGGGCAGGGTGGGCGGGTCCAGCAGGCCGGCCGCGGCGGCGGGGGTCGCGCCGTCCGGCGTGGAGAGCGCCGCCAGCGCCTCCCGGCGCAGCTCGGCCGGGACCGCGGCGGGGTCACCGGCGGCGGCGACCCGCCAACGGTGCGCCAGGTCCCGTCGCCCGACCGCGTCGAGCCGGGTGTCCAGGCTGTGGAACTCGGTCGCGGCGAACAGCAGCAGCCCGCGTCCGGCCTCCAGGGCCCCGATGGCGTCCGCGGGCTCGTTGTCGGCCAGGCAGTCCCGGGCGATCTGCACCGCGCTCTCCGCGGCGTCCCGGACGGCGCCCGCCACGGCGGCGGGATCCGCCTGGAACAGCGCGCTCCAGGCGTGCCGGCGCAGGCCGTCGATCGCGATGCGGCGGGCCCCGGACGTCTCGCCGAGCCGACGATTGATCGCGGCGAGCACCTCGCTCGCGAGGGACCACTGGGGGTGCTCCGGCCCACGGGCGAGCAGCCGGGCCTCGGTGAGCGCCCGGACGGCCTCGTCGAGGCCGTCCACCCGACCCGTCACCTCGGTCCGCCGGTAGAGCGCGAGACCGAGACCGACGAGGTAGAAGGCCCGCTGGGGATCCCCCGTCGGGGTGTCGGCGACCACCCGGCGGAACGTGTCGACGGCCTGGTCGAGCCGGCCCGGGTCGAGGGCGCCGTCGCTGCCGGTCAGCCAGGCGGACTCGGCGGTGAGCTGGTAGAGGGCGCGTTCGGCGGGCGAGGCGTCCGGACGGTCGGCGAGCGCGCGCAGCGCGTCCAGTTGCTCGTCGCTGACCGGCCCGGCCGACGGGCCGTCCGGGTCGATCAGCGGCCGCAGCGGCGCCATCGCGGTCTCCATGTCCCGCACCGCCCCGGTCAGGATGTGCTGCGGCCCGAAGCCGGCGGAGAAGTCCCTGATCCGCTCGACGGTGTCCGGCAGGCCGGTGAAGTCGCCCTGCTGGGTCGCGGCCAGCGCCCGGATGCTGGTGACCATCATGTCGGCCACGCCGGCCAGCTCGGGGTTGTCGAGCGTCGCCCGTAACCCCTCCAACTCACTGATGCCGCGCCGCAGCCCGGCGAGGTCCCCCTCCTCGGCGGCCGCCATCGCGGCCATCCCGGCCTGCATGAACCCGAGCTGCTGGCGCACGCCCGGATCGGCGTCGGTGACGGCCGTGAGGGCGGTCACCTCCCGCAGCGCGGCCCGCATGTCGCGACGCTCCATCGTCGCGCCGGCCCGCAGGGTCGCCGTGACCCGGGCGACGGCCCTGATCCGCGGCCAGTCCGGGCCCGGCGGAGGGTGCCGGTCGGCGATGGCGAGCAGGTCGTCGAGGTGACGCAGGTTACCCATCCCGGCGTCCAGCCCGGACCGGAGGAGGACGACGACCAGGCCGGCGGCCAGCGGCCCCCGCTCGGGCAGGTCGGCCGGGAGGCGGCGCAGGTCGGCGACGGCCGCCTCGACGTCCTCGGGCGTGCCCTCCCCCTGGATCAGGCGGGCGACCGTCAGCGCGCACCGGGGCAGGAGCTCACCCACCCCGCCTTCGTCAGCGTCCTGCGCGGTCACCGCGCCTCCTCTGCTCGGTCTCGTCGGCCCGGCGGCGTGCGCGCCGGGCCGTCTCACGCGCTACTGACGGACAGCCGGCCGCCAGCGGCCGACAGCGGTCGGCACGCGGCCCGTCCGGCGGGTTGTCCCGCGGTGACGTCGGGCCCGGCCGGAGGTCGAGCAGCACGGCGACGATCCGGTCGACGGTGGCCGGGTCGGCGAGCAGCGCCACCACCCGTTCCTCGTCGGCCGGGCCCGCGCCGGGCGTCCGGTCCAGGTCGTCCGCGCCGGTGCCGGCGCCGAAGACGGCGCCCAGCACGTCCACGACCACGTCACGCAGGTCCTCCCGGCGACGTACCCGCGCCTCGATGGCGGCCACCGCGGTGGTCGCCAGGTCACGCAGCCGCGCGTCGTCGACCTCGTGACGGGGGACCAACGCCAGGGGCGGCCAGTCGTGGGTCTGGTCGGCCTCGGCCCGCAGGGCGGGCAGCACCGGCGCCTGCTTGCGGCCGAGCGGCCGTTCGACGAAGTCGGCGTACCACGGCCCGCGTCGACGCATCGCGGCCAGCACCCGGTCGACGTCCCGGGCCACCTCCGCCTCCCCGTGGGTGAGCCGGCCGGTGACGGCGGCCCGGCGTTCGGCCCACGCCGTCAACGGCCAGGTCCCGACCCCGGCGGTGGTGGGCACCCCGACCCAGACCAGCACCTCGGTGGCGAGGACGGTGAGCCACGGGTCACCGTCGAGGGCGGTGACCAGCCAGCCGGGCAGCCGGGGACGTTGCAGCGCGCCCCGTTCGCCGCGCCGCCGGCGGTGACCGTCCACGGTGGCGGCGGTCAACCGGCTGCCGACCCAGCCCTCCAGATTGACGATCGGCGTCCGTGCGTTGCGGGACAGGTCGTCCAGGACGGCCTCCACGTCGTCCTGGAAGCGGTCCAGGCACTCCGGTTCGAGCCGGTCCAGGGCTCTGGCGCAGGAGCGGTGCCCCCGGGCCAGCTCGACCCGACGGGTCAACCGCTGGAAGACCACCGGCCACACGATCTGGTACGCCCCGCCGTGGAGCCGCTGCCGCTCGGCGTCGGAGGTGTCGCGCATCCGGTCGGCGAGCACGCCGCGGCGCGCCAGTTCCCGGACGAGATCGGCGGCGGAAGCGACAGTCGACGTCGACCGGTCGTCGATCAGGATCTGGGTGCCGGGCATGTCGGCCCCCTTTCGGAATCGTCACCCCCTGGACGTCAGTCCACACCGGAGGGAGCTCCTATTACAGAGAAACCGACCCGTTACGTCAAGGAACATCCGCTACTCGTACGCGTACCGGCAAAGGTGCGGAGAGTGACCCGGAACGGCGTGGCCAGCGGTTTTCTCCGGCCCCTCGTAAATGCCGGTCCGCGCCGTTTCCGGCAGCGGTCCGCAGGTGTACGTAATTCGGTTGCGCGACCGGTCCCCGGGCGACCCGACCGCCGTTACCGTGACCCCGATCAGTGGCCGCGGTAACGGCGACGCCGAGCGGTGGATCGCCGCCGGGTGGGCCTGAGGTGGGCGGGGCGACAAATACGTACCCCCGTCGGGGTCGACTACGTCATCCGCACCATGGGCCGACCGGCGGCGCGGCGGGACGCTGTCGGTGGGCG
This sequence comes from Micromonospora sp. WMMD882, assembly GCF_027497255.1. NCBI lineage: Bacteria > Bacillati > Actinomycetota > Actinomycetes > Micromonosporales > Micromonosporaceae > Micromonospora > Micromonospora sp. WMMD882. The sequence goes on along the minus strand of NZ_CP114903.1, from coordinate 1,134,220 downwards.
TTCGGGACCACCCCGCCCGCCCGTACGAGTGAGGGAGGAAGCCATGCCGACCCGTCTGCTCCCGTCCACCTCCACCCCGGAGTCGACCGACCGTCTCCTCGCCGACGTGCTCGACGGCCCGGTCGAGCCGACCACCCGGCGCCTGCTCGTGACCGCCTCCGGTGGCGACCCCCGACTGCTGCGGGCCCTCGTGTTGACCGGGCTCAGCCTCGGCGACCTGGGTCGGGTGGACGGCCGGTGGCGGTGGAGCGACGCCGGCTCGCGGCCCGGCCGGTTGGCCGCGCTGATCGAGGACGGGGTGGCCGGGTTCGACGCCGCGCAGCGCGCCGCGCTGCGGACCCTCACGCGTTCCTGGGCCCGCCCCCACACCCTGTCCACGGTCGCCGACGAGGGGGGCGCCGACGCCGGCGACCGCCCCGGGCTGACCCACCGTGAGCAGCAGATCCTCGAACTGCTCGCGGCCGGGCTGACCGCGGTGGCGATCGCCCACCGCCTCGATCTCTCGCCGCGCACGGTGGCCAAGCACCAGGAACGGATGTACCGCAAGTTCGGCACCTCCGACCGGTTGACCACGGTGCTGCGGGCGCAGCGGGTCGGGTTGCTGCCGGTGGTCCGGGCCGTCCGGGTCACCGTCGGATGAGCGGGCCCGGCGCCCGGGCGGGCGCCGGGCCGGCGTCACCGGCCGTCAGGAGATCTCGCTGGGACGCGGGTCCCGGTCGAGGTCCACGACGACCGTCACGGCCGCCCGGCCGTTGAGGTAGACCGTCACCGGCCGCCCGGCGCCGTCCAGCAGCACCAGCTCGGCGACGGCGCCTTCCGCCAGGGCGGTCTTGATCTGTTCGACGACGGTGTCGACGTCACGCTCGTCGACACCCCACTCGGACTGTCCGATGATGACGCGCTTACGGCTCATGATGTTCCACCCTCTCCTGTCTGCTCAGCTCGATCCCTTACGCCGCGCACGGCGCAAGCCGGTGACGGTACGGACGCGGTCCGGCCGGGTCAGCCGACCGCCTCGACGGTGTACACGAACGAGAAGTCCTGGGCCCGTCGCTGCCCCCGCGCCGGATGCCGGCCCACGCCGAACTCCTCGTGCGCGAGCAACGAGGTGCGGTACAGGCCGATGCTGTTGCCCACCACCCCCCGCAACAGCCGGTAGGCGAGGTTGATCACCACCGCGCCCGCGCCGACGGCGGCGACGGCCGCCGCCGCCTGCGGGGCGGCCACCACCAGGCCGGCGAGCTGCGCGCCGGCCGCCTGCGTCTCGGTGTGGGTCAGACCGTCCCGGAGCAGGTCGCTCAGCGCCAGGCTGCCGGTGGAGTCCCGGGACACCCAGACGGCGATGTCCAGGTAGTCGACCGCCGGGCCGTGGTAGAGCAGCATCCGGTCCAGCGGTAGGCGCTGACCGTCACCGATGTCGCTGAACCGTTCGGTCTGCGCCCGGTAGACCGGCCGCCCGGGGTCACCGCCACCGGTGAGCACCACCGCGTCCACCCGGACGTCGGCGCTGCCCAGGGCCCGGTTGCGGTGCACGACCAGCTCGTCGAGGCGGACCGCCACCGTGGTCGGCGTCGCCACGCCCCGGGGGGCCAGTAGCCGCGCCGACGGCGGCGGCCGCTCGTCGACCAGGAACCGGGCGGTCTCGGCCTCCGGCGGGGCGGCCGGCAGCAGGTCGAAGTCGATGGTCCGCACCGCGTACCGCACGGCCCGGCCGGTCTGCCGGGTCAGATCCCGCGCCCCGCCGGTGGAGACCTGGGCCAGAAGCTGCTCCAGTGGGGACCGGTCGGCCGGGACGCTGCGCACCGCCCCCTGTTGCAGCAGGCCGACGTCCTGCGGCGTCGAGGTGACCAGGACCAGGATCGTCTCCAGCCGGCCGGCGTCCGGGGCCAGCCCGTCCGGCCAGCTCAGCGGCACGCCGCAGAGCCGCTCGTCGAGCTCGTCCAGGCCGAACACGTACTCCGCGCCGGGGGCCAGGCGCACCCCGACCTGGTCGGTGTCGGTCAGCACGGTGATCCGGGCGGACACCCCGATGTCGACGAGCGAGACGTGACACGGGGCCGGGCCGTCGTTGCGCACCCGCACGTACACCGCGTCGCCCTCGTACACGACGGCCCCGGACGTGGGCAGCGGGCTGGGCCGGCCGGCCACCACCCGCCCCCACTCGACGGCGACCGGATCGTCGAGGGTGTGCCGGGGATCCTCGCTCAGGGCACGCAGGGCGGCGGCCCGGGCCAGCCGTTCCAGGTTGTCGACCGCCCGCGGGACCTCGGCCGGGACGAGCGGCCGGGGCTCGTGCAGCGGCCCGATCCGGTCCCGCAGGACGTACCCGTCGGCGTCGATCCGCACCTCGACCGGGGCCGCCTCGTCCTCGCCGGCCAGCCGCGTCAGGGGGCTGCGGGCGATGGCCGCCACCAGGTCGGCGGTCCGTTGGTCGGGGTGCGGCACCCGGACCGGCAGAGCCGGGGCGGCGGCCCTGGTCCGGTGGGCGCGGGCGCCGGGCGGCAGCTCCGTCCAGGGGGCACGCAACCGCAGGACGGCCTGCGCGGACAACCCGCCGACCCGGTCCACCCGGGCCGCGCCGACGTCGGTGGCGGCGTCCGGCCCCGCCGCGTCGGCCGGCACGACGGCGAACTCGTCGTCGACCTGGACGCCGAGCAGGACCGCGCCGGGCAGGTGCGCCCGACCGGGGCCGGCCTGCCGCACCGGCAGGGCGACAATCGGGTCGCTGTCGGTCAGCGTGAACAGCAGCCGGCTGGACGGGCCCTCCACCCCGGGGCGCTGGTCCGGCGCGAGACCGAGCACCCGGTGGCGCACCCCCTCCATCAACGCGTGCCAGGTCAGCGGCAGCTCCCCCGCGTCGTCGAGGGCCCGGGTCAGCGCCTCGGTGAGGAAGCCCATCCGGACCCCGTCCCGGTTGGTGTACTCGTACGCGGACTGCTCGGGGGCGCAGGCGACCAGCCGCACCGCGTGCCGGTCGCCGACCGGGTGGCGCAGGTCCACCCGGAGCCCGCCGCGCCGCAGCTCCGCCAGGTGCTCGGCGACCCGCTCGTACGTCGTCGACCAGGCGCCGCGTTCCGCCCGGAACAGGGCCTTGACCCGCAGGTCCGGGTCCCGGGACATGTGCGCCGCGTGGCAGCAGTCGAGCGCCACCGTGACGTTGCGGGTCACCCGGGTCAGTCGGGCCTGGAGCACGGACAGCTCGACGGCGGTGACGCCCCGGAAGTCGTCGTCGGTCGACTCGTGGTAATCGGTGGGGACGATGAACTGCATCGCCATTCCGGCGGACGCCCCGTCCGCCGGCTCCTCCGGCGGCTCAAGATATCCACCGTGGCCGCTGTAATAGACGAAAACCGTGTCGTCCGGGCCGACTTCGGCAATGAGGCTCTCGTAGGCGTCGATTATCCCGGCCCGGGTGGCGTCGGCGCCCACCCGGGCCTCGACGGCAAATCCGCGACGGCACAGCGACCCGGTCATCGCCCTGACGTCATTGTCGACTCCGGTCAGGTCCTTGGTCTGCGCGCCGATCACCAATGCTCTCCGGGCCACCGCTTCCCCCAGACTCGACGAACGGCTGATTCCGGTGTGGACAGTACGCCCCGACCCGGATCCCGTCACTACCCGTCGCTTACGTTTCTCTGCGTATTGCGGGTTTCTGGCCGGCCGGGTGTGCTGGCGCCGGACGGGCGGGGGGTGGGTCGGGCGATCGGCCGGTCGCGGTCGGCCGGCTGGCGGGGCGCGGACCGGCCCGTCACCTGTTCCCCGTCGCCGTCGACCAGACGCAGCCGGTGGGCCAGCGTCGCGGCGGCGGCCCGGGTGGGCACGCCGAGCTTGGTGAGGATGTGGGAGACGTGCACGCTCGCCGTCCGCTGGGAGATCACCAGCTCGGCCGCGATCTGCCGGTTGGTGCGGCCGGCGCACAGGTGCCCGAGCACCTCGCGTTCCCGGCTGGTCAGGCCGAACGGGTCCGGGCGGGCGGCCGGCTCCGGCGGCGCGGGTGGCTCGGACCCGCCGGTCAGGTCCAGTCGGGCGTGCCGGGCCAGCGCCGTCAGCTCGGCGCGCAGCGGCTCGGCGGACAACCGCACGGCCACCCCGTACGCGGACCGCGCCGCTTCCGCCGCGCGGTCCGGTCGACCGGCGACGACCGCGGCCTCCGCCTCCCGCCAGCGCGCGTACGCCGCCGGGTAGGGGCGGTCCAGGGCCGACCAGACGTCGGCGACCGAGGCCCAGCCGGCCGGGTCGTCGGCGGCGTCGGCCCGGGCCCGCTCGGCCAGGCAGAGCCGCAGCAACGCGGCGGTCTCGGCGGAGTCGGACGGGTCGGGCGTCACCCGACGGGCCAGCGCCAGCAGCTCGTCGGCCCGGGCCAGGGCGTCCCGGCCGGCGGGCGCCGCGTCGGGCAGCGCCCGCGCCCGCAGGCACTCGTCCGCGGCGGTCCGCAGCCCGACCGCGGCGAGCCGGAGCAGGACCAGCTCGTTCTCCACGCCGACGAGCTCGGCCATACCGTCCGCCACCGTCGAACGGGCCCGGTCGAGGTCACCGCGCCAGATGGCCAGCTCGGCGGCGCAGGTGTACAGCGGCCCCCGGAACCGTGGGTCACCGGTCGCCCCGGTGGCCTCGCCGACGGTCGCGAGCAGCACCGCCGCCTCGTCGAACGCGCCCCGGGCCACCTTGACCTCGGCGAGGGTCAGCCGGGGGTAGCTGGTCTCCTGGACCGGCCGGTGCCGGAGCACGTCCTCGACGATGGCGGTGGCCTCGTCCCACCGGCCCAGCAGCACCAGGGTGGCGGCGGCATTGTTGGCCAGCACCCCGCCGCCCCGGGTCTGTTCCAGACCCCGTCGCCGAACGAGCTCGAGGCCGTCCAGGGCCACCGTGACCGACTCGGTGAGCCGGCCGGCGTGCTCCAGGGCGACGGCGAGGTTCCCGTACGCCCGGACCAGGTCCTCCAGGTGGTCGACGGCCTCGGCGATGCGCAGCGCGGCCCGCAGGTCCGCCACCCCCTCGGTCGCCTGACCCAGCATGGTCGACGCGACACCCACGGTGTTGCGCGCCCGGCCCTCCTCGGCGCGGGCCCCGACCGAGCGGGCCATCGCCACCGCCTCGACGCCGACCCGCCGCCCCTCGGCGTAGCGGCCGGCCCGCACGTCCGCCGTGGCGAGTCCGGCCAGCACCCGGGCGGTCACCGCGGTGGGCGGCTGCCCGGCCAGCAGCTCCGCGGCCTGCTGGTACGCCCGGTGGGACTCGTCGCTCGCGCCGGCCTCCCACAGGTAGCTGCCGAGCCGTTCGTACAGCTCACCGGCGCGTCCCGGGTCGACGGCCGGGTCCACCTCGGCGAGGGCGGCACGGACGAGCTGCACCGCCCGGTCCACGTGACCGGACCACCGGCAGGCGTCCGCCGCCGCGACGAGCACGCGTTCCCGGGGCATCCCGGCCAGCGACTCCGGGTCGACCAGCCTCGACCACAGGTCCAGCGCGCGATGGTACTGCTGCTCGGCCTCGCGGAAGGCCCGGACCCGGACGGCCATGTCCCCCGCCCGCACCGTGGCCCGCAACGCCTGCGCATGGTCGTTCGCGGCGAACCAGTGGTGGGCGAGCTCGGCCGCGGCGGTGAGGTCCTCGGCGAGACCGAGCGCCGGGTCGCTGGACAGCGCCCGGGCCAGCGCCGCGTGCAGCCGGATCCGCTCGCCGGGGAGGAGATCCTGGTAGACCGCCTCGCGTAGCAGCGCGTGCCGGAACACGTAGCTGTCGTCGTCCGGCTCGGTCACCACCATGTGCTTGTCCACGCACTCCCGCAGGGCTCTGAGCAGCGCCCGGTCGGGCAGCTCACAGACCTGCGCGAGGAGGCGGTGGCCGACCCGGCGGCCGGCGGTGGCCGCCGCCCGGATCACGTCGGCGGCGTCCTCGCCGAGCAGCTCGAAGCGGGACAGCATCACGTCACGCAGCGAGCCGGGCAGCCGGGCCGTCGCCGGGTCGGTCAGCACGCCGGCGACCATCAGCTCCTCGACGAAGAAGGCGTTACCCTCGGAGAGCTCGAAGTACCGGCTGACCAGGCGCTCGTCCACCTCGCCGCCGGCGGCGTCCCGGAGGAACAGCTCCAGCTCGTCCCGGGTGAAGCGGGGCAGGTCGAGCCGACGGATCCGGCGGGTGAAGTCCGGCTCGGCGAGCAGCGCCCGCAGCGGGTGCCGCCGGTCCAGGTCGGTGGACCGGTAACTGCCCAGCAGCAGCACCCGCTCGTCGGTCCACGCCCGGGTCAGGTAGAGCACCAGGTCCAGGGTGGACGGGTCGGCCCAGTGCAGATCCTCGAAGATCAGCACGGTGGGCGCGTGCGCGCCCATCCGGTCGAGCAGGCGCAGGATCGCGTCGAAGACCCGCCGCTGGGGGTTCGGCTCGCCCGGCGACGCGCCGCCGTCGGAGACCAGGTTGCTCAGCTCCGCGTACGCCGGGCCGCCGAGTCGCCGTACCGCCTCCTCGCCACGCTCCCGGACCAGCCGGCGCAACGCGTCGAGCAGCGGCGTGTACGGCAGCGACCCGGTGCCCAGCGCCACGCAGCCGCCCCAGAGGACCGTCGCGTCGGCGCGGCGGGCCGCGGCGGCGAACTCCCGCAGCAGTCGGCTCTTGCCCACGCCGGCCTCACCGCTGACGAACCCGGTGGCGGGGACGTGGTCCCGGGTCGCGGCGAGCCAGTCGCCGAGGCGGTCGAGTTCGGATCTGCGCCCGATGAAGGACGCTCCGGGGGACGGAAATGCCGGCGTCGCCGGTCCGGACGTCATGCCGGCCATCGTCCACCCTGGACCGGGGGGCTGTCAGCAGCGCCACGCTGCCGTGACGCGGCCGGCGGCGGTGACTGGCCCCGCGGTCGGCCCGGACCACCGGGTCGGGGGACGGCCGGTCGGCGGTACGGCTGCCCCCGGCGGGACTCCGGTCACCGCCGGTCCGACGGGCGGCGGGCTCCGGTCACGGCGTCGGCTCGGCGCCCGGTGGCGGCGCGACGGCCCGCCGCCGGTCGGCGACGATCTCGGCGAGGTCGTCCGGCGCGGCCCCGGCGGCGAGCGCCGCGTTCCAGGCGTCGGTGAGCGCGGCGGTGAGGATCCCGACCATCCGGTCCCGTACGTCCGCCGGCAGCCCGTCCGGGTGGTCAGGGGTCATCGTCGCTCCCCCGGCGAGGCGGTCGGATCCGGTCCGGTCGGTGTCGTGCCCACGCCCGGATCTGACGGACGGCTGGCGGTCGCGCCGGTCCCCGGGGGTGGGAGCCGACCGGTACGGGCCACCGCGTCGAGCACGGCGGGCAGCCCGTGGCGGGTCACGGCGGCGTGCACGGCGCGGAAGCCGTCCCCGTAGACCGGGTCGGGGTTGGCGCGCATCTGGTCCCGCAGCCGCTCGGCCACCGGGGCGGGCCACCGCCGCAGCCAGGCGTACGCGAACAGCTCGCAGATCCCCTCCGCCACCGGCGGGGCGACGGGCGCGTACCCGTGCTGGGCGAGCCAGGCGTGCCCGATCTCGTGCGCGACGGTCCGCCCGAAGATCACCGGCGGGAGCCCGGCCACCACGGCGATGCCGGTGGCCCGGGTCCGGCCGTGTCCGTCGGTCACCAGCTCGGTCAGCCCGAGCAGCAGGCCGTCGTGCGGCGTCGGCAGCCGCGACCGGGCCACCGCCGGGCCGACCAGGCGCACCCGTACCCGGGTCGGCAGCGTCACGCCGGTCTCGGCGAGCCGCGCGCGTGCCACGGGCAGCCACCGGCGCAGGTGCCCGGGGGTCTCGACGGCGTCCACCAGGCAGGTCGGGCAGCGCAGCAGCGTCTGGTCGAACGGCTGCCAGCCGGCCGGACGCGGGTCGGCGTCGGGCCGCCCGCAGAACACGCACCGGACCCGGACGGGATGCCCGACGCAGGTCGTCTCGCCGTGCAGCGACACGTGCCGCGTGCCAGGCCCCGCCCGCCCGCAGACGGTGCAGCGCGGGATCACGGCCCGGCCCGGCCCGGCGTCCAGCGGCCGGTCACCGGGTCCCGCACCCAGCCGGTCGTGGCGACCGTGCCGGTCGCGCGGACCGGTGACGCGGGCCGGGGCGGCAGCCGCCGGCCGGTGAGCCGGAACTGGAGGTAGCTGCCCCAGTCCCAGGCGGTCGGGCGTTCGGCGGGAACGGCGCGCAGCGTCGCGCGCAGCAGGCGGCGGCCCTCCTCGTCGAGGGCGGCGTCGGCGCGGTCCGGGTCCCGGGTGGTGGACCGTTGCTCGCCGGTGCTCAGGCAGCGCAGCACGAACAGCCCGAACTTGTAGCAGTCGGAGGACTGGGTGAGCTGCGCTTCGGGCGGCTCCCAGTCCGGGGCGTTGAGTTGGCTGGCGACCCGGCCCCGGACCCGGATCGCGTCGCAGTCGACCAGGATCACGGCGGGCCGCCCGGTCGTCCGGAACAGGGCGTTGCGGGCGTTCAGGTCGCCGACGACCAGTTGGTGCTGGTGCACGAAGTGCAGGGCGGCGGCGAAGTCCCGGCAGATCACCAGTCGTTGCTCGACGGTCGGCGTCGGCATGCCCACCTGGCGCGCCCGGGCCGGCGGGATCAGCAGGTTCTGCACCTCCCGGGGGGCGAGGTCGCGTCGACCGGTGCCGGGCAGCACCCGGTCCTGGAAGAACGTGTCCGGGATCAGCGGCAGCACGACGCCGACGGTCCGGTCGCCGTCCCGGACCACCCGCAGCGGCCAGGCCGCGAGCTGGTCCAGCCGGTCCCGGCGGTCCGGGTCCAGGCCGGCGCGGAACGCGACCAGCCGCCGCAGCCCGGCCGGGGGCGCGCAGCCCGGCTTGTACTCCTTGACCACCAGCGGGCCGGGCGCGTCCGGCAGCGTCAACCCCGGCGCGTGGAACACCCGGGCCTGACCGCCCTCCCCGATCTGGGGGCCGAGCCCGCCCAGCCCGTCCCGGTCGAGGATCCCGTCGGCCACGGCGTCACTCCGGCCAGACCGCGAGGGCGGTGCGGTCGTCGTCCTGCGACCGCCGGGCGAAGTCGACCTGCGCGGCGAACGCCAACGGCGCCGGCGGGCGGGCCCACATCCCGGCCAGGAACCGGCCGACCGTGCCGACCCCGTCGCCCAGCGGGTCCCCGACCCCGTCGGTCATCAGGACCAGCACGTCCCCGGCGTGCAGCAGGGTCGTCACCGGCGGGTCGAAGTCGGACCGTTTCACCGGAACCGCGTCCGTGCTGGCGGTGGCGATCACGCTGTCGGCGTTCTTGACCGGCTGCTGCGGCTCCCAGCGGACACCCTGGCGCAGCACCCAGGCCGACGAGTCGCCGACCGCGAAGAGACACACCGGGGTCGCCCCGTCCACGCGGCGCAGCCCGACCACGGCGAACAGGGCGGTGGCGGCGAGATGCCGGGCCACGTCGCCGTACCCGGGCCGGCCTCCGTCGGGCGGCGGCTCGACGAGCTTCTCGGCGAGCAGCACGACCCGGTCGGAGAGCTGACGCAGCAGCTCCGGCCAGTCCAGGTCCTCCGGCGGTCGCTGGTCGAGCATCCTCGCCACCTCGGCGGCGCCGACCCGGGCCACCAGGTTGGCCGCCTTGTGCGACAGCCTGCTGTTGGACACCCCGTCCGAGACGACGGCGACCAGGTACCGCTGGTCGGCGGTGCACCGGAACGCGTAGTCGTCCTGCCGGACGGTGCCGTAGAAGCGGTGGGACAGCCCCCGCACGCTGGCGGCGCGCAGCTCCAGGGCCGGCTCGCCGGTCGCGTCACGCAGGCAGACGCCGTCGAGGACGGTGTCCCGCCGGTCCCACTCGCCGGGGTCGGGCGCCGGCCGGACCACGGCCGCCTGGCCGGGATGCCCCACCGCGTACGGCTGGAAGTCGCCGACCCATTCCGGCTCCGCCGCGGGCCGCGGCGGCGGCACGGGCGCGGCGCCCCGCACACCGGCCGGACGCGGGCCGGGCGGTGTGCGCCCGGCCCGCGTCGTCGCGCCGTACCCGTCGCGGGCGCGTCCATCCCGCTCGTGCCCGTCGTGGACGTGCTCGGCACGGGCGTGTGCATCCCGCTCGTGCCCGTCGTGGACGTGCTCGACGCGGGCGTCCGGCTGGCTCAGGTGGCTCCGGATCAGCGACTCGACGACCCGGAGCAGGCCGCCGGCGCCGGGAACGGCACGGCGGTGCCCGACGCCGACGGGATACGCCGGCAGCCCGGGCACCCGGCTGTCCGCCCACCAGACCGGCATCAGGGTGAGCTGTCGAGGGTTGTCGACCAGCTCCCGCAGCGCCGGTTCCCACTGGTCGTCCGGCGCGGGCGGGCCGTCGGTGAGCAGCACCACCAGCGGTCCCGCGATCGGCAGGTCCATCTCCAGCTCGGCCAGCTCCGTGCCGACCCGGCGACGCACCTCGGCCAGCACGGCCGCGTACGACCGGGGGCCGCCGACCGGCATCGGGGGCAGCCGGCCGATGTCGGCGGGGGCGGTCATCGGCAGGTCGTAGATCACCTCGCTGGTGAAGCCGAGCACGCAGACCCGGACCTGCTCGACCAGCGTCGGATCCGACCCGAGCCAGTCGACCAACGCGTCGACGTCGTGGTTCAGCAGCTCCTCCTTGCCGGCCGGGACGCCGGTGTCGGCCAGATCGACGAGGAGGTACACCGGCAGCAGTGGGGTGGTCATCAGACGAAGTCGTCCGGGTCGTACTGGGTGATGCCGGCCGGCAGGTTGGTCTTCGGCGGCAACACCACCCCGGTGCTGCCGGAGGCCAGACTGTGCCCGGACTGGATCATGCTGGAGATCAACACCTCGGCCATCGAGGTGATCGCCTTCGCCGGCTGGAAGGTCGGGTCCATCATGTACAGGGCCATCTTCTTCGCCCCGCTGGACGGGTGGATCAGCGAGCCCATGACGTTCACGTCGGCCTGGTCGACGCCGCACGGGATGACGTTCGGGTACGCCTTTGAGGAGGTCAGCTCCTGGAAGGCGGCACGCCAGACCGGGTCGTCGTCGGTGGGCTCGCCATCGCTGATGAACCACACCACGGGCCGGTGCACCACGTACTGGTCGGCCTTGAGCTGGGCCACGTTCGCCTCGATCTCCCGGCGCAGCAGGGTGAACGCCGCCGCGAAGCTGGTGCCGCCACGGACGGACAGCGCGGGCAGGGTCAGGTCCGGGTCGAGCAGGTCGCACAGGGGCAGCCGGACCCGGGCGTCGTCGGAGAAGTCGATCAGGCCGAACCGCACCTTGTCGACCAGGATCGGCTGCTGGGCCAGGGCGTCGACGATGGCCGGCATGATGGCGTTGGCGGCGTCCAGCTTGCCGGCCAGGCTCATCGACCAGGACACGTCGATGACGAGGTAGAAGGGTAGGAGTTTGGCGCCGGACTGGTCCATGGGTCGTCGTCCTCTCGTGACGGGGTGACGGGCTACGGCTGCCCGCCGTTACGGTCCTCGGGCGGGGTCGGCGGCACGTCCGGTCGGGTCCCGAGGTGCCGGGCGTACCAGCGCGCCAGCTCCTCGTCGGTACGCCGCTTCGCCACCTCCCCCCACACCGCGACGGCCCGGTCGGCGACCTCCTGCTGCGTGGCGGCGAGCCGCGCGTTGGCCTCCCGGCCGACCGAGACCTGAAGGTCGGCGCGGTGCTGCTCCAGCCGCGTCCGGACGTCGGCGCGGACGGCGACGATCTGCCGTCGCCGGTCCGAGCGGAGCTGCTCGTCGTCGAGCACGTCGTGCTCGCGTCGGGTCACCAACTGCTCGTAGAGGCTGGGCGGGCCGCCCGCCGACAGCAGCTTGGCCACCACCGGCAGGAGTTCGACGCTGGCGAACAGGGCGATCAGCGCCCAGTGCGCCACGGCCAGGGTCGGCCGGCCGGCAGTGAGCCGGTCCAGCGCCTCCAGTCTGGCCAGCAGACCGCTGTTGCGCTGCTCGACGTCGGTGAGCCGCCGCTGGGCGGCGTCCCGCTCCTGGACCCGGGCGGTCAGTCCCGGCAGCAGCGTCGCCAGCTCCCGCCCGGCCGCCGCCCGGGCGGTCGCGGCGTCCCCGTCGATCCGCTCGGCGGTGGCCTGTTCGATCCGGCTCGTCTCCTGCCGGACCGTGGTCAGCCGGGCCGACGCCCGGTCGGCCAGGGCCTTCGCCGCCCGCCAGGCCGGTCCCCGGCCGGCGCTGCCGCTGCCGCAACTGCCGTCCAGCTCACACTGGGCCCGGCGGGCGGCGTCGTCGTACGCCCGCTGGGCCGCCGCGAGCGTGGCCCGCGCCGCCCGCACGTCCGGGTCGTCGCTGACGTTGGGCTGGCCGCGGCCGTTGACGACGGCCTGGAGCTCGGCGACCTTCTGCTGCGTCACCGGGATGTCCGCGTACTGCGCGTCGAGCGTCCTCTGGTTGTCGATCACGTGCTCGGCGTGCATTACCTGGAGCTCGCTGTCGATCTCCGGTTCGAAGATCCGCAGCACCAGGGGCGCCGAGACGACCGCGCCGATGACCAGGGCCAGCGCCAGCCGGGGCAGGGCGGCGGCGAGGTTACGCCAGAAGCCGGCCTGCCGGGCCATGGTCACCACCAGCATCCGGTCCAGGCTGAGCACGAGCAGCCCCCACAGCACGCCCACCGCCAACGCCGCCGGCATCGGCAGCCGCACCGCCGTGTGCAGCGCGAAGGCGGCGGACAGCGCGGCCACCGAGGCGGTGCCGATCAGGACGGCGCCCATCGCGCCGTACCTGGTGGCGTCGCCGGGCGCCACGGCGAGGACGTCCCGTTGCCCACCGCCCAGCCAGGCCGGCAGGTGCCCCACTCTCATCGCCGCCCCCTTCCGCCGCGCCCGAGGAGCCGGACCCCGCCGCGCCCGGAGAACCGACCCCTTCCGCCGCGCCTGAAGAGCCGGGCCGCTCCGCCGGGCGGGGAGGACCGACCCTCTTCCCCGGGCGGGGAGAAGTCGAGATCCGGGCCGGCGGTGAGGATCGACACCACGTCGACCGGCCCGCCGTCGACGTCGAACCGGGGGACCGGGGCGGGTACGGGTGTCGGGAACCCGGGCGGCGGATCGTCGGTGCCGGTGAGCGCGACCAACGGGGGCGGCGCGGCCACCAGCGACGGCGGCGGATCCTCGTCGACCCGGGGCCCCGCCCCGGCCAGCGCCGGCCCGAGGTCCGGCAGCGCCGGAAACCACCCGTCGGGCCACGGCACGTGGGGCATCGGCACCGGCAGGTCCGTCCACCGGGAGGCGTCCAGCACGGCGACCGGCGGCGTCCACCCTTCGGTGACGCCACGGCGGTTGCCGGCAAGCACCCGCAGCGGTCCGCTACCGGTTGGCCGCAGCCGTACGCTGCCGGCGCCGGCCCGCCCGTCGACCCGGACGGCGTCACCGCCGGGCACGCCCACCTCGACGGTGTCGGCGTGGTGGGCGACCCACCGGACGGTCACCGTCGCGCCGGCCGGGACCAGGGTGCGGTCCGGCGTCACCCGGTCCAGGGTGGGTGGCGTCAACGGCTCGCCGAGGGCCCAACTCAGGTGGCGCAGCCACTCCTCGGCGGTGGGCCGCTTCGCGGGCGGCCCGGTCAGGGCGGCGGTGAGCAGCGCGACGCCCCCGGGGTCGAGCGCCCCGGCCGCGTACGCGGGGTCGGTGCGGGTGGACGCCTGCGTGCCCGGGGTCAGGCAGCGCAGCACGAACAGCCCGAGCTTGTACAGGTCGGTGTGTCGACTGAGCGCGTCCGGCGCCTCCGGCGCGGCCCAGTCCGGCGCGTCGAGCTGACGTGACCCGGTCACGCTGCCCCGGACCCGTACCGCGTCGCAGTCGACGAGGAGCACCGTCGGCTCGGCGTCGAGCCGGAACAGCTCGTTCTTCGCGTTGAGGTCACCGAACACCACGTCGAGCGGGGGCCCGTGCAGGAACGCCAGGGCGGCGGCGAAGTCGCGGCAGATCCGCAGCCGTTGGCGTGGCGTGGGCGTCGGCATGCCGATCCGGCGGCAGCGGTCGGCGTCGACGAAGAGGTGCTGCGCCTCCCGGGGGATCTCCCTGCGCCGGCCGCTGGGCAGGGTGACCGGCTGGAAGAAGGAGTCCGGGATCCGGGGCAGCAGGACGCCCCGGATCCCCCGGTCGTCGCCGACCACGCGCAGCGGCCACGCGGCACAGGCGTCGAGACGCCGCCGCTCGGGCTCGTCGAGGTTGGCGCGCAACGCGATCAGGTCGTGCATGTCCCGGGCGCGGGGGGCCAGGCCGGGCCGGTACTCCTTGTAGACGAGCCGGCCGGGCGCGTCCGGCAGGGTCAGCCCGGGCAGGTCGTGGACGACCGCCTGCCCACCCGAGCCCAGCTCGTCGCCCAGCTCACCCAGGTCGGCCCGGCGCAGCTCCCGGGGCGGGCCCGCGGCGCTCACGTCGACTCCGGGACCGGCGGCAGGTGCGGCCCACCGGCGAGCCGGCGGACCGCCTCCACGGCCGCCGCGGTCAACCGGGCCTGGTCCTGCGTCCGGGCCAGGTCCGCGCCGAGGCGGGCCACGCCGCCGTCGAACCGGTCCGGCCAGACCACCCGCTGGTACGGCCGGCACAGGTACTCGTAGTCGCGCTCGGTGTGATTGGTCCGGATGGCGGTGTCGAAGAACCGGTCGGCCGCCGCCGCGAGGGTCCGGGCCATAACCCGGGTCTCGTCGCGCAGGGCGGCCTCCAGCTCGGTCACGCACCCGTCGACGACGGCGGTCACCTCGTCGTACAGGCTGGACACGCCCCGTCGCGCCGCCGCCTGCACGCCACCGCCGACCGGCCCGGCCGGGTCCGCCGCGCCGGGCGCGACCGGGGACGGACGCGCCGGCGGGACGGGCGGGGCCGGCGCGGGGGCCGGGGCCGGCGGGGTCGACGCCGAGGTGGCGACCGGCGGGGCGGCCGTCGTCGCGGCCGGGTTCCGGGCCAGCGACCCGTCGGGCATCCTGACCCACTGCCCGGCGGCGGCCGGTCGGCCCACCCGGGCGGCCGGCGGCCGGGTCGCCCCTGGCCCCGGAGCCGGGGCGGTCATCGGGGCCGGGGCGGCGAGCGGGGCCGCGCCGGGGCCGGGCCGCCCGGACGGCGGGCCGGTGACCGGGGCCGGGACGCCCGGCGTCCGGTCCCAGTGGATGCCCCGGATGATCGGCTGGGTCACCCGCAGCACCACGCTGCCGTAGTCCACCTTGAGCTGGCAGAGCTGCCGCAGGGCGTCCCGCAGGATCAACGCCCGGCGGCTCTCCGCGGTGTCCCGCAACTGCGTCAGCGCCTGCGGTCCGGCCGGCACCAGGTGTGTCGTCAGCCGGCCGCGCAGCACCTCCGCGACGTCCTCCAGCAGCCGCTCGACCGACTCGTCCAGCGAGACGTCGATCCGGCTGAAGATCTCGGTGATCTCGGTCTTGGCCCGGTAGTACTCGTCCTGCGTGGCCTCGAGGGAGCCGTAGATGTACCGGCCCTGGACGGCCGTCGTCCACCGGTTGCGGTCCCCCCGGCCGAGGCCGGCACGCACCCACTCGCGGGCCTGCTCGACGGCGTCGTCGATCGCCGTCTCCAGGGCGAGGTCGGCCTGCCCGGAGGCGAGCCGTCCGTCGTACCTGTCGATCAGCGCCGCGAGGTCGTTGGCGAGGTCGTCGCGGAGCTGCTCGGCCAGGTTGCGGAACTCGTTCTCCTGGTCGGGCAGCAGCCGGGTCAGATCCCGGGAGCGGTCCAGCGCCTCGTCGGCGTACCCGGCGATCTCACCGGCGACGGCCGTGACGAGGGTGAGGGCCTCCCGCACGACGGCCCGGTCCATCTCGGCCAGCCGGGCCGACAGGTGCTCCAGCACCGGTCGCACCAGGTGGGCGAAGACGTCGTCGCGGTCGACGACGTCGGCGGTCAGCACCCGGATGTTCCGCTCCCGGGAGATCTCGGCGACGCTCTTGACGGTGTTGGCGAAGTAGTCCCCGTTCGGGTCGTGTTCCGCGTCCCGGTTGACCACCACCAGGTAGTAGTCCTCCAGCGGCACGCCGGCGCGGGCCGAGTCGGCCAACGACCGGGTGTAGGAGTCATCGGCGAGGTACGTGGCGGTCGTCGTGTCCCCGCGCTTGACCGACACCAGCAGGTCGATCTCGTTCTTGACCCGGCTCAGGAACTGCCGGTCGATGTCGAGTCCCGCCTCGCGCGCGCCGGGCAGGTCGATCAGGCCGAGCCTGGCCGCGGCGAACTCGGGGAAGGTCTGGTCGATCCGGACGCTGCGCACCGCGTGGAACGGCTGGACCTCCACCGGGTCGCCCTCCTCGACGTCCGGGTAGGCGACGAACGGCCGCAACCGGGCGAACTCCACGGTGATCGTCCGTCGGGGTCCGCGCAGCAGGTGGGCGTAGCTGGCGAAGGAGACCTGGGCGGCGCGCAGCTTGCGCAGGTAGTCGTCCACCCGGGCGTGACCGGCCTGCTCGCTGCCCGGCTGCGGGTAGGGGAAGCGGCGGAACGCCTCCGGGTCCGCCGGCACGGCGTCGAGGCCGGCCAGGTCGTGCAGCGGGGCCAGGTACGAGTCCCGGAACGATTCCCAGGTGTGCAGGTCCAGCGTCGCCCGGGGCTCGCCCAGGGTGTGGTAGATCCGGCTGGTCGCCGCGGTGGTCGGGTTGAACCTGGTCGTCGGGATCACGGTGTCGGGCAGGTCGGTGATGGTCCGCAGCAGGGTGCTCTTGCCGACCTTGGTGCCGCCGATGACGCCGATGTTCACGGTCTCCCGGCGGACCCGGGCGCGGACCGCGTCGACCTGCCGGCCGGCGTCGGCCAGCCGCTGCCGGAGCCGGTCGATCCGGGTCGCGGCGGTCGGGTCGCCGAGCAGACCGGTGAGGGCGTCGTCGACCGGGTCGGCGTACGGCGCGTTCGTCGCGCGGGCCGACGTCCGGCCGTTCTCCACCGCCGCCACGAGTTGGTCGAACGTCTCGACCAGGGAGGTCCAGGCCGCCGCGAGGTCGTCGACGAACCGTTGCTGGCCGTGCCGTCCGGCGAGGGCCTGGGTGATCCGCTGCTGAATTTCCGTATCGATCACGATGGGACTCCCTGCCGCCCGGTGGGCTGTCGGCGCACGGCTTCCGCTGGGTGAGGTGTGTCGTGCGGACGGACCGGCCCGGCCGGGACCGCGCTGTCGAGGGGAGGTGGCGGGCCGCTGTCCTGACCACCACTGTGGACGGCTACCCCGGTGGCGACCAGCCCGTACAACTGCGTAGCGGGGCCGGGAGGGTACGGTCACCGACCGTCCCCGGTGTGGGGTCGGCTCCGCCCGGGTATGCCGTTCTCCGAGGTA
Organism: Micromonospora sp. WMMD882; assembly: GCF_027497255.1. NCBI lineage: Bacteria > Bacillati > Actinomycetota > Actinomycetes > Micromonosporales > Micromonosporaceae > Micromonospora > Micromonospora sp. WMMD882. The sequence continues at coordinate 1,117,029 of NZ_CP114903.1, read as the reverse complement.
GCAGCGAAGGAGGAGGACGACATGACCACCGATCCGAGGTACGCGGCGCTGGGGCTGGCGTCGACCGGTTGGCCCACCGAGGGTGACGAGGGCCGGGAGAGCGGCGGTGAGATCGTCGGCGCGGACGACGCGGCGGCCGACGCGGCCCGGGCCGGGGGCGCGGACGTCGACCTGTCCGGGGCGACCCGCGACGGCGCGGGCGTCCCGGTCGGGGCGGACGACGCGGACGCCGACCGGGAACGGGCCGCCCGGCAGTCGGACTGAGCAGCGGACGGCCCCGGTCCCGGCCGGTCGCGGCCGGGGCCGGGGCCGCGCGGTCATTCGCGGCCCGGACCGGCCGCGCGGTCAGTTCCGGACCGGCGGCGCGGTCAGTTGCGGGGCAGGTGGACGACGCGCAGGAAGGCGGGCAGCAGCCAGGGCCGGGGCCCGCCGAGGACGACGTCCCGCCGCAGCAGCGACCGCAGCAGCCCGACCCGGCCGAACAGCATCAGGTTGAGCCCGGCGGGTCGGAACGTCACCCGCGCGTCCACCGGGGGGTCGTCGACGGCGACCCGGACCCGCCGGCCGGTCAGCACCAGCCGGACCGCGGTGGTGTGCGCCGAGCGGAACTCGACGGTGATCGGCCGGGACGACGTGCGGGCCCCGGTCTCCAACAGCACGCCGTGGTCGCGGCGGAACATTCCCAGCAGGAACAGCTCCAGGAACAGCGCCGCCTCCTCGTCGGGCAACCGCCAGGGCCGGCCGAGCGCCCGGGCCACGTCCCAGCCGTGGACGAGCAGCTCGTTGACGAGGTGGGCGTGGATCCCGGCGACGGTCACCAGGGACTGCCCGAGCCACGGCACCACCCGCTCCGGGTCGGCCTGCCGGCTGAGCGCGAGGAAGCGGTCGACGGCGGCCGTCAGGCTCCGGGCCAGCGCCGCCGGGTCACGTTCGGGCAGGTGACCCAGGACCACCCGGTTGGCCTCGGAGAGGGTGTCCACGGTGGTGGCGGCGAGCAGGCCACCGAGGTCGGGCACGGGTAACGGCTCGGCGTCCGCGTCGAGCACCGACACGTAGTGGGTGGCGATGGAGAGCAGATGGGCCGCGGTGTCCGCCACGGTCCACTCCGCCGTGACCAGCACCCGCGCGGCGCCCGGCGCCTGGACGAGCTCGACGAAGGCGGCGGCGCTGCGCCGCGCCGCCGCGCGGACCTGCCGCCAGCGCTCCTGACCCGCCTGATCACGCACACCGTACGGTCGCACCCCGGCCTGCCGGCCGCACCTTCCAGGTTGCTCGCCCGGACCAGCCGGCGGCGAGGAACCCGGCGGGGCGGGACGGCGTGGTCGCCGTCCCGCCCCGGGGTCGTGCTTCTCGGGTCGACGCGTGGGTCGACGGGTCGGTCAGGAGGCGGCGCAGACGGGGGTGCCGGTCGGGCCGGTCCCGTTGCCCTGGAAACCGAACTCGGTGGTCGCCCCGGCGCCGACGCTGCCGTTGTAGTCGACGTTACGGAAGTTCACCGTTCCGCTGGCGCCGCTGGCCTGCGCGCTCCAGGTGTTGGTGACCGTGGTGCCGGAGGGCAGGGTGATGCCCACCACCCAGCCTCTGAGGGCCGAGGAGCCGGCGGTGACCTTCACCGTGGCCACGAAACCACCGGTCCACGAGTTCAGCGACACCGTGGCCGAGCAGCCGGGCGGCGGCGGCGTGACCGGCGGGGTGGTGGGCGGCGGCGTCACCGGCGGCGTGGTGGGCGGCGGGGTGGTGACCGGAGGCGTGGTGGGCGGCGGGGTGGTGCCGCCGGCGTTGAGGGCGTTCAGCGTCGAGGTGTACGCCGCCTTCTTGTTGCCGTTGCCGTCGAAGAGCAACGGCGTGCCGTAGGAGCGCCAGGAGTCGGTGTCCCGGATGCCCCAGACGGTGATGCCGGTGCAGCGGGACACCGCCAGGCAGGCCCGCACCACCCGGCTGTAGTTGTCGGCCTGGGCCTGGCCGGAGCCCTCGATGTCCAGCTCGGTGATCTGGACGTCGACGCCGAGCGCGGCGAAGCTGGACAGCGTGGTCTGGTAGTTGGCGGGCACCGGCGAGTTGGCGTTGAAGTGCGACTGGAAGCCGACGCAGTCGATCGGCACGCCGCGCTGCTTGAAGTCCTGGACCATCCGGTAGACGCCCTGGGTCTTGGCGTGCGTCCAGTCGTCGATGTTGTAGTCGTTGTAGCAGAGCTTCGCGCCCGGGTCGGCGGCCCGCGCGGTGCGGAACGCCACCTCGATCCAGTCGTTGCCGGTGCGCTGGAGGTTGGAGTCCCGCCGGGCGCCACTGCTGCCGTCGGCGTACGCCTCGTTCACCACGTCCCAGGAGTGGATCTTGCCCTTGTAGTAGCCGGCGACCCCGTTGATGTGGTTGATCATCGCCTGCCGCAGCGCGGAGCCCTCCATGCTCTGCATCCAGCCCGGCTGCTGGGAGTGCCAGGCCAGGGCGTGCCCCCGCACCATCATCCCCTGCGCTCGGGCGTGGTTGACGATCCGGTCGGCGTTGGTGAAGCTGAAGCGACCCTGCTGCGGCTCGGTCGCGTCCATCTTCATCTCGTTCTCCGCGGTGACCGAGTTGAACTCCCGGTTCAGGATTCCCACGTAGGTCGAGTCCGAGAGTTTGTTCGCCGCCACCGCGGTGCCGAAGTAGCGGCCGGACTCGCCGGCCGCGGTGGCCAGGGTCGTGCCGGCGCTGGCGCTGGAGGCGACCATCACAGTCGTGGCGACGAGCGCGACACCCACGGCGGCCGACATCAGCGCGCGTGACCGGGTGCGGGTAAGCGGACGCCCGCTGTCGCGGGCGAACAGATTTCTCATGGCAGGCGCCTTTCGAAGAACGGTGCGGTTGCGTACGGTCACCTCGACCACTGCCCCACCACGGCGCCGGCCCGCCTCGACGTGGTCGCCCGGAAGCCACGTCGACGGTCGCGGTCACTCGACCACCGTGGGTAGATCGAAGCCCTTGCATCGGCACGGTAGCGAAACACGACCGAAAACTCAACGACCGGACAGCTCCCTCCGGTCGCCGTACGCCGACCGCGCCCCGGCCACCGTCGACCCCCGGCGCCCGGGACCATCCCACGTCAGCACGACGGGACGCGTGCGATGATGGCCGGCGCCGCCACACCGCCCCGCCGCCGGGGACCGAAACTTTCGGTCCCGCGGCTGCCGACACCGGCCGCGGACGCCCTCCTGAGGCACGCGTCCCGCCGCCCGCCGGTGACCGTCGACTGAGGAGACCGAGTGAAGATCACGGATGCCCGGGTCATCGTCACCTGCCCCGGCCGGAACTTCGTCACCCTGAAGATCGTCACCGACGAGGGCGTCACCGGCGTCGGGGACGCCACCCTCAACGGCCGCGAGCTGGCGGTGGCGTCGTACCTGCGCGACCACGTCGTGCCGCTGCTGATCGGCCGGGACCCGGCCCGCATCGAGGACACCTGGCAGTACCTCTACCAGGGCGCGTACTGGCGGCGCGGGCCGGTCACCATGAGCGCCGTCGCGGCCGTGGACACCGCCCTGTGGGACATCTTGGGCAAGGTCGCCGGGCTACCGGTCTACCAACTGCTCGGCGGCCGCTCCCGGGAGGGCGTCACGGTGTACGGCCACGCCAACGGCGAGACGGTGGAGGAGGCGCTCGCCGAGGTGGCCCGCTTCGTCGACCTCGGCTACCGGGCGGTGCGGGTGCAGAGCGGCGTGCCCGGCCTGGCGAAGACCTACGGGGTCAGCGCGGACAAGATGTTCTACGAGCCGGCCGACGCGGCCCGGCCCACCGAGACGGTCTGGTCCACCGAGCGCTACCTCGCCCACGTCCCCACGGTGTTCGCCCGGGTACGCGAGGAGTTCGGTCCCACCCTGCGCCTGCTGCACGACGTGCACCACCGGCTCACCCCGATCGAGGCGGCCCGGCTCGGCCGCAGCCTGGAGCCGTACGCGCTGACCTGGATGGAGGATCCGGTGCCGGCCGAGTTCCAGGAGGGGTTCCGGCTGATCCGGCAGCACACCACCACGCCGATCGCCACCGGGGAGGTGTTCAACTCCGTCTGGGACGTCACCACGCTCATCCGCGAGCAGCTCATCGACTACGTCCGGACCACCGTGGTGCGGGCCGGGGGCATCACCCACCTGCGGCGGATCTTCGACTACGCCGCCCTGCACCACGTGCGCAGCGGCTCCCACGGGGCCACCGACCTCTCCCCGGTCTGCATGGCCGCCGCGCTGCACCTGGACATCGCCATTCCCAACTTCGGGTTGCAGGAGTACATGCGGCACACCCCGGAGACCGACGCGGTGTTCCCGCACGAGTACCGCTTCGCCGACGGATACCTGCACCCCGGCGAGGCGCCCGGTCTCGGGGTGGACATCGACGAGGAGGCCGCCGCCGGGTACCCCTACTCTCCCGCGTACCTGCCGGTCAACCGGCTGGAGGACGGCTCCGTGCACCCCTGGTGAGGCCGCTCGGGCGGGCGGCGGGGGTCATGGCCGGCCGGCGGCCAGCGGCGCGGGAGCGTCGTCCGCCGACCCGGCGAGCGTCGACGCCAGCCAGCCCACCTGTCGGCGCTGCTGCACGGCCTCGCCGCCCTCGTGCCCGTTGAACGGGTAGACGTGCATCTCGCGCGGGGGCGGCGTCGGCCGGCCGTTGGCCGCGCCGTACTGGTTGTAGGCGGCGAACCCGGTGCGCGGCGGGGTGACGTCGTCGCGCAGGCCGATCCCGAAGTGCGCGGGCGCGACCGCCCGCCGGGCGAAGGTGACCCCGTCGACGTAGGACAGCGTGCGCCGGACCGTCTCCTCGGCCTCCCGGTTGGCGGCCAGGTAACGCCCGATCTCCCCGTACGGCGCGGCGTCGGTCAGCTCGATCGCCCGTTGGAGGTCGCAGAGCAACGGCGCGGTGGCGATCACCGCCGCCAGGTCGGGCACCAGCCCGGCCACCGCCAGGGCGAGCCCGCCGCCCTGGCTGTTCCCGGCGACCGTGACCCGGGCGGGGTCTACGCCGGGCAGGGCGCGGACCGCCTCGACCGCCCGCGCCGCGTCGGTGATCAGACGCCTGTAGTAGTAGCTCTGCGGGTCGAGGATGCCCCAGGTCACCGGGAACGGGCCGCCCGGCGCGCCGAGCCGGGGATCCGGGGTGTCGCCGGCGCTGTGCTGGCCGTGCTGCCCCCGGGAGTCCATCAGCAGGTGCGCGTAGCCGGCCACCGGCCACATCAGCCGTTCGTGCGGCAGCGCCCGGCCCCGGCCGTAGCCGAGGTACTCCACCACCGCCGGCAGCGGGCCGTCCGCGCCGGCCGGCCGGGTGTACCAGGCCCGCACCGGGTCGCCGGCGAAGCCGGCGAAGGTGACGTCGAACGTCTCCACCAGCCGCAGGCCGGTCCGCTCGGGCCGGACGTCGAGCAGCACCGGCAGGGTCGCCGCCTCCCGCAGGGTGGCCCGCCAGAACGCGTCGAAGTCGGCGGGCTCGGCGACGGCCGGCGCGTACCGCCGCAACTGGTCGAGGGGGAGATCGGAGAAGGGCACGCATCCTCCCGGAACGGCGCGGACGGCGGCCGGACCGGGAAAACCCGCCCGGTTACCGGAAATATATCGGCGGATATTATCACGCGATCATCCTCAGGATTGATCTCTGTCGTTCGACCAGCTCGCGGCGGGAATCGCCGTCCAGCATCCCGATCTATGGACACCTGTTGCTGAGCAGTCGATTCGAGACCTTGACAGCCCTGGATGCGAACCATAAGTTGCCGGCACAGGTAACGTCACGATTTCCGAAACTTTCGAAACTTGACAGCGTCAACGCGAGTCGTGTCGCGCACGGGAACGCCTCCCGGGTCCGGCAGAAGGGGTTTGGCATGGAGAGTCTGTTGCCCGTCGACGACCATCCGCGCTCCCGGCATCCGGACCGGTGGCGCGACCAGCGCCTGCCGGCGGCGCAACGGGCCGCCGCGCTCCTGCCGCTGATGACCGTCGAGGAGAAGATCGCCCAACTGGTCGGGGTGTGGGTCGGCGCGGACGCCTCCGGCGAGGGCGTCGCGCCGCACCAGTCCGACATGGTCGACGACTCCGTGGAGTGGTCCGACGTGATCCGGCACGGTCTGGGTCAGCTCACCCGGCCGTTCGGCACCGCCCCGGTCGACCCGGCGCAGGGCGCGCGGTCGCTGGCCGCGTCGCAGGAGCAGATCGTGGCGGCCAGCCGGTTCGGCATCCCGGCGCAGGTCCACGAGGAGTGCCTGACCGGCCTCGCCGCCTGGCGGGCCACCGTGTACCCGGCCCCGCTGAGCTGGGGCGCCGCCTTCGACCCGGAGCTGGTCGAGCAGATGGCGCACCGGATCGGCCGGTCGATGCGGGCCGCCGGGGTGCACCAGGGCCTGGCCCCGGTGCTGGACGTCACCCGGGACTACCGGTGGGGCCGCACCGAGGAGACCATCGGCGAGGACCCGTACCTGGTCGGGACGACCGGCGCGGCGTACGTGCGCGGACTGGAGTCCGCCGGGGTGGTCGCCACGCTGAAGCACTTCGCCGGGTACTCGGTCTCCCGGGGCGGACGCAACCTCGCCCCGGTGTCGATGGGCCCCCGGGAGCTGGCCGACGTCATCCTGCCGCCGTTCGAGATGGCGTTGCGGCTGGGCGGGGCGCGCTCGGTCATGCACTCGTACGCGGAGATCGACGGCATGCCGGTGGCCGCCGACGAGAGCCTGCTGACCGGGCTGCTCCGGGACGACTGGGGGTTCACCGGCATCCTGGTCGCCGACTACTTCGCCGTCCGGTTCCTGGAGACCCTGCACGGGGTGGCCGCCGACGGCACGGACGCCGCCCGGCTGGCGTTGCGCGCCGGCATCGACGTCGAGCTGCCCACCGTGGACGCGTTCGGCCCGGGGCTGGTCGAGGCGGTCCGTTCCGGCGCGGTCGACGAGGCGCTGGTCGACCGCGCGCTGCTGCGGGTGCTCACCCAGAAGATCGAGCTGGGCCTGCTCGACGAGGACTGGCAGCCCCGCCCCGCGGACCTCGACGCGCTGCGCTTCGACGACGAGGCGGGCCGGGACATCGCCCTGCGCCTGGCCCGGGAGTCGGTCGTCCTGCTGCGCAACACCGACGGTCTGCTGCCGCTGGCCGCCGACCGCCGGATCGCGCTGGTCGGGCCGGTCGCCGACGACCCGATGGCGATGCTCGGCTGCTACTCGTTCCCGCTGCACGTCGGGGTGCGGCACCCCGAGCACGAGACCGGCGTGGAGATCGACTCGCTGCGCGGGGCGCTCACCCGGCTGCGCCCCGACCTGACGTACGCGCCGGGGTGCGCGGTCACCGGCGACGACACCTCCGGCATCGCGGCGGCGGTCGACGTGGCCCGCGAGGCCGACGTGTGCGTGCTGGCCGTCGGCGACCGGGCCGGGATGTTCGGCCGGGGCACCTCCGGCGAGGGGTGCGACGCGCCCGACCTGCGGCTGCCCGGCGTGCAGGCCGAGCTGGTCCGGGCCGTGGTCGCCACCGGCACCCCGGTAGTGCTGGTGGTGCTCAGCGGTCGCCCGTACGCGCTGGGCGCGCAGTTCGACGCCGCCACCGCCGTCGTCCAGGCGTTCTTCCCCGGCCAGCGGGGCGGGCAGGCGCTCGCCGAGGTGCTGACCGGCGCGGTGAACCCGTCCGGCCGGTTGCCGGTCAGCGTGCCCCGTGACTCCGCCGGACTGCCCGGCACGTACCTCTCCCCCCGGCTCGGCCACCGCTCCCAGGTCTCCTCGATCGACCCCACGCCCGCCTTCCCGTTCGGTCACGGGCTCGGCTACACCACGTTCGCCTGGACCGACCCGGCCGTCCTGGCCACGCCGGCCGACCCGACGGCCGACGGCGCGGACCCGACGGCCGACCCGACGACCGACGGCGCTGACCCGACGCGGGCCGGGGCGGCGCAGCCGGCCCGGTGGGCGGTCGACGGGCAGGTCGACGTGGCGGTGACCGTCGCCAACACCGGCGACCGGGCCGGCGCCGAGGTCGTCCAGCTCTACCTGCACGACCCGGTGGCGCAGACCACCCGACCGGTGGTCCGCCTGGTCGGCTACGTCCGGGTCGAGCTGGCGGCCGGGGCCGCCGCGCGGGTCACCTTCACCGTGCCCGCCGACGTCACCTCGTTCACCGGCGTGCGCGGCCGGCGCATCGTCGAGCCCGGCGACGTGGAGCTGCGACTGGCCCGGTCCAGCGCCGACGTGGTCGCCGCCCTGCCGCTGCGGCTCGTCGGCGTCGAACGCGAGGTCGGACACCTGCGGGAGCTGCTGTCCACGACCCGCGTCACCCCCGCCTAGGAGACCGAGGATGAGCACCCCGGACACGCTGCGCCCACCACCGGCGGCCCCGCCCCCAGCGGCCCCGGCCGTCCCGGCCCCGCGTCGGCGGCCCCGCCGGCGCACCTGGCGGCAGGCGCTGCGCCGGGACTGGCAGCTCTACTCGCTGGCCGTGCTGCCGCTGCTGTTCTTCCTGGTCTTCCGGTACCTGCCGATGGCCGGCAACGTGATCGCGTTCCGCCGGTTCCGGCCCGGCGGCAGCATCTTCGGCGAGTACTGGGTCGGGCTGCGGTACGTGCGGATGTTCCTCACCGACCCGACCTTCTGGGAGGTGTTCACCAACACCCTGACCCTGGGCGCGCTGACCCTGCTGTTCTGCTTCCCGCTGCCGATCGTGCTGGCGCTGCTGCTCAACGAGGTACGGGCCCGCCGGCTGAAGCGGTTCGTGCAGTCGGTGTCCTACCTGCCGCACTTCCTGTCCATCGTGATCGTGGCCGCGATGGTGATGCAGTTGGTGTCGGTCGACGGCACGGTCAACCAGATCGTCGGCGCGTTCGGCGGCGAGGCGGTGCCGTTCCTGCAACGCGCCGAATGGTTCCGCACCATCTACGTCTCCTCCGAGGTCTGGCAGACCGTCGGCTGGGGCACCATCCTCTACCTGGCCGCGCTGACCACCATCGACGACAACCTGTACGAGGCGGCCCGGATCGACGGCGCGAGCCGCTGGCGGCAGACCTGGCACGTGACGCTGCCCGGGATCCGGCCGACCATGGTCACCCTGCTGATCCTCAACATCGGCACGTTCATGGCGGTCGGCTTCGAGAAGATCCTGCTGCTGTACAACCCGCTGACGTACCCGACCGCCGACGTGATCTCCACGTACCTGTACCGGATGGGCTTCGAGTCCAGCAACTTCAGCTACGCGGCGGCGATCGGCCTGTTCGAGGCGCTGATCGGGTTGACCCTGGTGCTGACCGCCAACACCATCTCCAAGCGCACGGTGGGGACGAGCCTGTGGTGACCCTGCGCGCCGACGCACGCCGACCGACGGGCCGGCCGCGCGGCCCCCGACCGACCCGGGGCCGCCGGGTGTTCCAGGCGGTCAACGCGCTCGTGCTGACCGCCGTGGTGATCGTGACGCTGTACCCGTTCGTCACCATCGTGGCCCGGTCGCTCAGCGACGAGGCGTCGATCATCGCCGGCAGGGTGAACCTGGTCCCGCGCGGGTTCAACCTGACCACGTACCAGTTGGTGATGTCGGACTCGCTGTTCTGGACGAACTACCGCAACACGGTGCTGTACACGGTGGTCGCCACGGCCATCTCCATCGTGCTGACCACCTGCTACGCGTACGTGCTGTCCAAGCCGCAGCTCAAGGGGCGGGGCGCGCTGGTCGGCGTCGCCGTGTTCACCATGTTCTTCACCGGCGGCCTGATCCCCAACTACGTGCTGATCACCAGCCTGGGCATGAAGAACACCATCTGGGCGGTGGTGGTGCCCAACGCCATCAACGTGTTCAACCTGCTGGTGATGAAGGCGTTCTTCGAGAGCCTGCCCACCGAGCTGGAGGAGGCCGCCGCCGTCGACGGCCTCAACACGTACGGCATCCTGCTGCGGATCGTGCTGCCGCTGTCCAAGGCGATCATCGCCACGATGGTGCTGTTCTACGCGGTGTCGTTCTGGAACTCGTGGTTCACCGCGTTCCTCTACCTGGACCAGCAGGAGCTCTTCCCGGTGACCGTCTACCTGCGCAACCTGATCGCCGGGGCCACCGGCGCGCAGAACGCCGGCGGGGTCGGCGAGGACGACGCGCTCCAGGCCGCGGCGACCCTGCAGTCCGTCACCATCGTGCTCACCACGCTGCCGATCCTGCTGGTCTACCCGTTCATCCAGCGGTACTTCGTGTCCGGCGTCATGCTCGGCGCGGTCAAGGGCTGACTCCCCCAGTTCCCCCACCACCTCCACGAAAGGACGTGCCGTGTTCCGACGAACGTGGCGCCGTACGGCGATAGTCGCGGCCGGTCTGCTCACCCTCGGTCTCGCCGCCTGCTCCGGGGACGCCGCCGAGGCCGAGGACCTCGACGGCAACCGGGCCGGCGCGATGGCCGAGTACGGGCTGGGTGACCAGTTCAAGGCCACCGAGCCGCTCTCCTTCTCCATCATGTACAACAACCACCCGTCGTACCCGTTGAAGAACGAGTGGCTGTTCTGGTCGGAGCTGACCAAGCGGACCAACGTCAAACTGGAGCCGGTGGCCGTGCCGCTGAGCGACTACGAGCAGAAGCGCAGCCTGCTCGTCGGCGCCGGCGACGCGCCGATGATCATCCCGAAGACGTACCACCCGCAGGAGAACGCGTTCGTCTCCTCCGGCGCGATCCTCCCGGTCAGCGACTACCTGGACCTGATGCCCAACCTGAAGGACAAGATCGAACGCTGGAACCTGCGACCGGAGCTGGACACGCTGCGCCAGTCCGACGGCAAGTTCTACCTGCTGCCCGGCATCCACGAGAAGCCCTGGGCGGAGTACTCGGTGGCGCTGCGCGCCGACGTCCTCGAACAACTCGGCCTGCCCGTCCCGAAGACCTGGGACGACCTGTACACCGTGCTCAAGGCGATGAAGGCGAAGTACCCGGCCTCCTACCCGTACTCGGACCGGTGGAGCAAGCCCACCCCGGGCGGGGCGCTGCTGCGGATCGTCGGCGAGGCGTACGGCACCAAGGGCGGCTGGACGTACCAGCACGCCTCCTGGGACAAGGCGGCGCAGAAGTTCGTCTACACCGGCGCGTCCGAGCCGTACAAGCAGATGATCGAGTACCTGCACAAGCTGGTCGCCGAGGGCCTGATGGACCCGGAGAGCTTCACCCAGACCGACGACCAGGCCCGGCAGAAGCTCGCCAACGGCAGGTCCTTCGCCATCACCTCCAACGCGCAGAGCCTGGTCAACGACTACCGGCCGGACCTGGCCAAGACCCAGCCCGGCGCGAGACTGGTCAAGATCCCGCTGCCGGTCGGCCCGGCCGGTGAGATCAACCCGGCCAGCCGGCTGGAGAACGGCGTGATGATCTCCTCGAAGGCCCGGGAGAGCAAGAACTTCGTGGCGATGATGCAGTTCGTCGACTGGCTCTACTACTCCGACGCCGGCCAGGAGTTCGCCAAGTGGGGCGTCGAGGGCACCACGTTCAGCAAGGACGCCGCCGGCAAGCGCACGCTGACCCCGGACGTCGACATGGTCGGCCTGAACCCGAAGGGCGGCAAGCACCTCCAGAAGGACTTCGGCTTCGGCAACGGCGTGTTCGCCTACGGCGGCAAACTCGACCTGGTGCAGTCCTTCTTCTCCGCCGAGGAGATGCAGTTCCAGGACGTGATGAACGCGCGCACGCCGATCGAGGTCGAGCCGCCGTTCCCGTTCACCGACGAGGAACGGGAGCAGGCCACGCTCTGGGAGACGCCGCTGAAGGACCACGTCACCCAGAACACCCTCAAGTTCATCCTCGGGCAGCGCCCGCTGAGCGAGTGGGACGCCTACGTCGGTGAGCTGAAGGGCAAGAACCTGGACAAGTACCTCGACCTCGTCAACAAGTCCCACGAGCGGTTCGAGAAGGAGAACGGCTGACGTCCCGGGCGGGTCCGGCGCTCCCGGACCCGCCCGCCCCGCGCCCACCAGGAGAGGACCACCATGCGGATCCACGTCCCGGACCAGCCGACCGGGCGACTGTCCGACGCGTGGCGGGTCTGCGTCGGCACCGGCCGGTTCGACCTGGCGCTGCGCCGCGACTACCAGGACTCGCTCGCCCTGGTCCAGCGGGAGATCGGCTTCCGGCACATCCGGGGCCACGGGCTGCTCAGCGACGGCGTCGGCGTGCACCGCCCGTACGAGCACCGGGGCGCCCGGCACGTGCGGCACTCCTTCACGTACGTCGACCAGGTCGTCGACGCGTACCTCGAGCTGGGCGTCCGGCCCTTCGTGGAGCTGGGGTTCATGCCCTCCGACCTGGCCTCCGGCGACCAGACGGTGTTCTGGTGGCGGGGCAACGTCACCCCGCCGGAGTCCTGGACGGAGTGGGCCGACCTGGTCCGGGCCACCGTCGGGCACCTCGTCGACAGGTACGGACCGGACGAGGTGCGCCGCTGGCCGATCGAGGTGTGGAACGAGCCGAACCTGCCGGACTTCTGGCAGCGCGCCGACCGGGACGCCTACCACCGGCTGTACGAGGTGAGCGCGCACGCCGTCAAGGACGTCGACGCCGGCCTGCAGGTCGGCGGCCCGGCCATCTCCCCGGGCGCGGACGAGTGGCTGGCCCCGTTCGCCGAGTTCGTCACCGCCCGGGACGTCCCGGTGGACTTCGTCAGCCGGCACGCGTACACCTCCGGCCCGGCGCGGCACGTGCCGTTCGGCACCCACCAGACCCTCGCCCCGGCGGCCCACCTGCTGGAGCAGTTCGCCGCGCCCCGCCGTCACCTGGCCGGCACCGCGCTGGCCGACCTGCCGGTGCACATCACCGAGTTCAACTCCTCCTACCGGCCGGACAACCCGATCCACGACACCGCCTTCCACGCCGCGTACCTCGCCCCGGTGCTGGCCGCCGGCGGCGACCTGGTCGACTCGTTCTCGTACTGGACGTTCAGCGACGTGTTCGAGGAGCAGGGCATCCCGACCGCGCTGTTCCACGGCGGGTTCGGGCTGCTCACCCACCGGCAGATCAAGAAACCCACCTACCACCTGTACGCGTTCATGGCCCGCCTCGGTGACCGGGTGCTGGCCCGGGGCGACGACCACCTGGTCACCCGGGACGCCTCCGGCCGGGTCGCCGTGCTGGCCTGGGCCCCGGTCGACGTCACCGGCCGCGACCCGGTCGACCGGCACGAGGTGGCGCTGTCCGTCCCGCTCTCCGGCGCGACGTCGGCGTTCGTGCTGCGCTCCTCGGTCAGCGAGGAGCACGGCAACGCCTGGCGGGCCTGGGGCGAGCTGGGCCGGCCCGCCTCGCCCCGGCCCGGCCAGCTCGACACGCTGCGCGAGGCCGCCGAGCCGGCCCGTACCCACCGGAGCCTGCCGGTGGCCGGCGGCCGGGTCGCCGTCGACCTCACGCTGAGCCGGCACGAGGTCACCCTGGTCGAGATCACCGCGGTACGCGACGAGACCCCGCCCTGGTGGGACGACGCCCGCCTGTACGGCGACCCCGGCGACGCCGCTCCGGGCAGCGACGCCGACCCGGACAGCGGCGCTCCGGGCGGCGACGCCGCTCCGGGCAGCGGTGCTCCGGGCGGCGACCCCGGCGACGGCGCGGCGGAGCGGCCGTGAGCGACACCGCGCGCGCCGGCCGGCAGGTCGGCGACGGGCCCCTGGCCCGGGGCGCGGCGACCGTGCACATCCTGCTGGTGGTGGAGCTGATGCTGCTGCTCACCACCGCGCCCGGCCTGGTCGGCCTGGTGCTGCTCGACCGCGACCGGAGCAACCTGCCGCTGGCCGCGCTCTGCCTGACGCCGCTCGGTCCGGCTGTCGCCGCCGCCCTCCACACGCTGCGCCACCAGCGCCCGGACCTGACCGACCTGCGACCGGCGGCGGTGTTCCGGCGGGCCTGGCGGGCCAACCTCGGCCCGGTGTCGCGGATCTGGCTGCCGCTGCTGCTGTGGCTGACGGTCGTCGCGGTGAACCTCGCCCACCGGGCCGCCGTGGGCCTGCCCGGCTGGTGGTCGGCGCTGCTGGTCGTCGTCGCGGTGACCGCGCTGCTGGCCGGCGTCAACGCCCTGGTCATCACGACCTGTTTCACCTTCCGGACCCGGGACGTGGCCCGCCTCGCGGCGTACTTCCTGATCCGCCGGCCGGGCGTGACGATCGGCCACGCCGCGCTGCTGGCGCTGGCCGCCGGGGTCGTCGCGGTCGGCTCGGAGGCGGTGCTCGCGCTGCTGGGCGCGGTGTTCGTCGCCCTGCTCCACCGGACCAGCCGCCCGATGATCGACACGATCGAGAAGGAGTTCACCGCGTGACCGAGCCCCGAGACGACGCGTCGACCCCCGGGCCCTCGCCGGACCAGTGGCATCCGGCCTGGCTGCCGGCGGAGGCGTTCGCCGCCCTGGGCGCCCGCCGGGTCCTGGTGAGCGGCGTCGGCCCGCTCGTCGACACGGTGTACGACGAGGTCGCCGCCGCGTGCGCCCGGCACGGCGGCCGGGCCCACCGGTCGACCGGCCCCGCATCCTCCCCCGTCCCCTCCCCCACCGCCGACGCCGCCGCCGGTGACGTCGACCTGGTGGTCGCGCTCACCGACGCCGCGCCCCTGCCCGAGCACGCGGCCAGGGTCGCCGGCGAGGTGGCCGGCACGCTCGGCGACGAGGGTTTCCTGCTGGACCGCTCCGGCGACGTGCCGGCGCTGCTCGCCGACACCCCCGCCGGCCTGCTGTACGGGCTGTTCCACCTGGTCCGGCTCGGCGCGGCGGCGTTCACGCCCGGCCCGCCGCAACGGCACCGCCCGGCGCTGGCCCGGCGGATGCTCGACCACTGGGACAACGTCGACGTGCACCCGGTGATGGGGCAGGTCGAACGCGGCTACGCCGGTGGCTCGATCTTCTGGCGGGACGGGGCCGCCCGGAACGAGCCGGACCGGATCCGCGCCTACGGCCGGCTGCTGGCCGCCTGCGGGGTCAACGCGATCTCGGTGAACAACGTCAACGTGCACGCCACCGAGGCGCGGCTGCTCACCGACCGGCTCGGCGACGTCGCCGCGATCGCCGACCTGCTCCGCCCGTACGGCGTGCGCACGCACCTGTCGGTCAGCTTCGCCGCGCCGATGGTCCTCGGCGGCCTACCCACCGCCGACCCGCTGGACGACCGGGTGCGCGCCTGGTGGGCGCAGACCACCCGGGCCGTGTACGCCCGCATCCCCGACTTCGGCGGGTACGTGGTGAAGGCCGACTCGGAGGGCCAGCCCGGCCCGTTCGGCTACGGCCGCGACCACGCCGACGGCGCGAACCTGCTCGCCGAGGCCCTCGCCCCGCACGGCGGGACGGTGCGCTGGCGGGCGTTCGTCTACAACCACCGGCAGGACTGGCGGGACCGCACCACCGACCGGGCGCGGGCCGCGTACGACCACTTCGCCCCGCTGGACGGACGCTTCCACGACAACGTCGTCGTGCAGGTCAAGTACGGTCCGATCGACTTCCAGCCCCGCGAGCCGATCTCCCCGGTGCTGGCCGCCATGCCGGCCACGAAAATGGCCGTCGAGGTGCAGGTCACGCAGGAGTACACCGGCCAGCAACGCCACGTCTGCTACCTGGGCCCGCTCTGGCACGAGGTGCTGGCCTTCGCCCCGTGGGGGCCGCAGGGTCGTACCGTCGCCGACCTCGCCGCCGGCGCCCCGGCGGGAACCGGGGGTGGCCTGGTCGGGGTCTCCAACGTCGGCGCGGACCCGTTCTGGACCGGGCACCCGCTGGCCCAGGCCAACCTGTACGCCTTCGGACGGCTCGCCTGGGACCCCGCCCTGACGCCGGAGGACATCCTCGACGAGTGGCTCGACCTGACCTTCCCCGCCGGCGCCGTGACCGATCCCGACCTGCTCCGACGCGCCCTGCACGAGATCATGGACGACTCGTGGCGGACGTACGAGCGGTACACCGCGCCGCTGGGCGTGGGCTTCATGGTCAGCCCCACCCACCACCACTACGGCCCGTCCGTCGACGGGTACGAGTACACCGCGTGGGGCACGTACCACTTCGCCGACCGCGACGGCGTGGGCGTGGACCGGACCCGGGCCACCGGCACCGGCTTCACCGGCCAGTACCCGCCGCCCTGGTCCGAGGTGTACGAGTCACCCGAGACCTGCCCCGACGAGCTGCTGCTGTTCTTCCACCACGTCCCGTACGGGCACGTCCTGCACAGCGGCGTCACCGTCATCCAGCACATCTACGACACCCACTTCGCCGGGGTGACCGAGGTGGAGACCATGCGCGAGCGGTGGCGGCGGCTCGCCGGCCTGGTCGACGACGCGCTGCACGCCCGGGTCAGCGAACGCCTCGACGAGCAGCTCCGCAACGCCGTCGAGTGGCGCGACCAGATCAACACGTACTTCTACCGCAAGTCCGGGGTGCCGGACGCGCACGGCCGCACCATCCACTGACCCCGGCCCTCCGGCCACCATGCCCGCGACGCCCGCTCTCCTCACGACCATCCCGTCGTACGGGCAGAGTTCGGCCCCCGACGCCCCTGCGGACACGACTCGCCGGCCGCCGACAGTTGCCTCCGGACAGTGGAACCCTGAACACTGTCCGGTGTGACCACCACCGTCCACCATGCGGACACCAAGCGAATCAAAGTGAAGAAAAACGCACTAGTTGATCTCTAACGCCCCAGGCCAAAAAGTCTCTTCCCCGCGCACGCGGGGGTGATCCCAGCCGCCGCTGAACCCGTTCGGGCACGAACGCTCTTCCCCGCGTACGCGGGGGTGATCCTGCCGCGAGATCAACCGCTATGTCGCTGGTGGCCCCTTCCCCGCGCACGCGGGGATGAGCCCCATCTTCCGGCTGTCGACCGGTACCCGTACCCTCCTCGCCGCGAGTGGGGAAGATCCAGGAACACTCCATGCCCGCCGAGCTCAGAGCCTGATGAGAACACCCTCTCCGAAGGGGCCCGACCGGAAACCCGTTCGGCGTCTGCCACCCCAGCCGGCCACAATGGTCGCCGTGCGACGATCGACGAAGCGGCTGCTCAGTGAACTGGACGCGCTGGCGTACCCGGATCGGATGGTGACCCTGGCCCACCGGGTCCGGGCCCTGGCCGACAGCGGTGACCTGCCGGAGGTGCTGGCCGACCTGCGCGCCGGCGACACGTACCACCGGTTCCTGGCGGTCACCGCCGGCCAGGTCGTCGGCGACCGGGCAGGAGTGCTGGCGGCGGTGGACGACCCGGACCGGTCGGTGCGGGCGGCGGCGGTCCGGGCCGGGCTGCGCGCCGGCTGGCTGAGCGCCGCCGACCTGGCCGGGTTGCTCCGCGACGCCTCCGCCGACCTGCGCCGCCTGGTCTACCGGACGCTGCGCCGGCTGCGTCGCGCCGACCTCGCCGACGCGCTCGTCGACGAGGTCCGGCGGGGCTTCGGCGACGCCGAGGCCGCCGCGCTGCTCCCGGTCTGTGCCCCGGGCCACGTCGGTCGGCTGCTGCCCGACCTGGCGCACGCGGTGGGCAACTGGAAGCCGCTCGCCCGTCGGCACGGCGAAACCCTGCTCGCGTACGCGGAGACGACGCTCGCCGACCTCGGTCCGGCCCGCCGTGCGGGCTGGTGGACGGCCCACGGCCCGGAGCTGCTGACGGTCGCCCGGCGCCACCCGGGGCGGGTGCTCGACCTGCTGGAACGGCACGTCCCGGCCGACCGGCTCCCCGGCGACCTGGTCGACTACGGTCCGCTCGCCGCCGTCGCCCCGCGCCGGCTGCTCGCCCTGCTGACCGCGCCCGCCCGGGCGGGCGGGCTGACCCGCCGTCGGCTGCCCCGGGCGCTACTGCGGCGGCTCGGCCGGCTGCCCTGGCCGGACCTGGTCGAGTTGGCCCGCCGGCTCCGTCGACGCCCCGACGAGCTGCGCCGGCTGCTGCTCGTCGTGCCCCCGGCCGACCGGGGGGCCCTCTACGACGCCGCGCACGCCGACGTGGACACCGACCGCGTACCGCCCAACCCGGCGCTGGTGGCGGCGCTGCCGTACGCCTGGCGGGAGCGGGAGGCCCGGCGGGCGCTCACCCTGGACGTCGTCCGCCTGCACGAGGCGTCGGTCCGGACGTGGAGCGCGCTGCTGCCCTGGCCGGAGGCGTCCGCCGCGCTCGCGCCCGCGCTGCGGGCCGCCGACCCGCAGGACCGCTCCGCCGGCTGGACGCTGCTGCTGGCCGCCGCGCGCCGCAGCGGCGACCCGGCCGTGGTCGCCGAGGCGGTGGCCCGGCTGCCCCGGCTGCGTAACGAGCAGGATCCGGTACGCGCGGCGGCGGTGCTCGGCGCGACGGTCCTGGTCCCGCTGCTGCGCGCCGACTCGGTCGACGCGCTGACCCAGCTCACCGTGGACGCGACGACCGCCCGGGACGCCTCCCCCGGCACCCTCTCCGCGCTCGGCGCCCTCGCCACCCGGGTCCTCGCCCACCATCTCGACGAGCCGGCCCTGGTGGGTTGGGCGTTGGACACCCTCGACCGGCTCTTCGGCGGTCACCGGCTGCCGCCGCTGGGCCAGTTCGACCGGACGCTGCGCCGAGGTCAGGAAGCCCTCGTCCTGACCCGGCTGGGTCCCTGGATCGAAGCCGGCCTGGCACGGGGGAACGCCGCGCCGCTGTTCGCGGTGACCCGGGCGCTGGGCCGGCGGGCCCACCAGCTGCCCGACCTCCAGGAGCTGCTGCGTCGGGCCACCCGCCCCGGCAACGTCTCCGACACCGTCCGGCGGGCCGTCGGGCTGTGGCTGGCCGACCCGAGCACCCGGGACCAGCGGGTCGCGCAGGTCCTCGCCGACGACCCGTCCACCATCACCCTGGACGTCGTGTGGCGTGCGGTCAGCGCCCGCCGCACCGACCTGCTCGACCGGGTGCTGACCGGGCCGCCGCCCGCCGGGGCGTTCCTCACCGCCGGCACCCGCTGGATCCCCGGCCCGCCGGAGCGTCCCGGACGTTGGCTGCCCCGGCAGCGGCAGGCGTACGTGTCGTTGCAGGCCCGGCTGGTCGCGGACGCCGGCACCCCGCTGGCCTACCGGGCCGCGGCCCTCCGCGCCGCCGCCCAGGTGCCGGACGCCGGGCGTGACCTGGTGCTGCGGTACGTCGACTCGGCGAACGTGACTTTGGCCGAGGCGGCGTTGGGCGCGCTGCCCTGGACCGACCGCCCGGAGGAGGCGCTGCCGGTGCTGCTCGCCCACGCCGACACCGACCGGGCCCGGGTCGCCCTGTACTCCGCCGGCCGGGCCGCCCGGTTCGTCCGCCCGTCCGCCCTGCTCGCGCCACTGTCGACGGTGGCGCTCGGCCGGGGCAAGGTCACCAGCCGCAAGGAAGCCCTGCGGCTGCTCGGCCGGTTCGGCCCGGCCGAGGCGATGCCGGTGCTGGTGTCCGCCTGGCAGCAGCCCGACCAGCACCGCGACGTCCGCACGGCGGTCGTCGCCGCCGCCCGGCAACGGCTGGCCGCGCCGGAGAGCTGGATCGTCCTCGACGAGGCCGTCCACGCCGGCCGGGAACAGAGCGTGACCGTGCTGGCGACGTCACCCGACGACGTCCCGGTGCCCGACCGGCCCCGGTACGCCGCCCTGGTCGCCCGTGCCTGCGCCAGCCCGGACCGGCAGGTCGCCCGGTTCGCCTGGTCGCGCCTCGGCCCCTGGCTGCCCTGGCCCCCCGACCTGGGCACACTGGTCACGGCGGCGCTCACCGACCTGACCGACCCGCACCTCTGGCCGTCGCTGCGCCCCTTCGTCGGCGCGTTGCTCGACCATCCCGACCGCCCCGAGCGGACCGTCCTCGACGCCGCCCTGCGCGCCCTCGTGCACGCCGACGAGACCGACCCCGAGCCGGGCGGCCCCGCCGCCGACCGTCCCGCCCGCCGCCGGATGGAGGCCGTCCTCGGCGCGGCAGCCGACTGGGCCGCGTCGGCGGAACCACAGGTGGACCGCGCCCCCGTCCGGGAGGCCGCCCGCGAGTTGGGCCGGCGTTCCGCGTATCGGGCCGGGGCTGCCGGCCTGCTGACCGCGCTCGTCCGGCTCGACGACGACACCGCCGACCAACTCACCGCCGACCTCCTGGAGATCACCGCCCTGGTCGAGGACCGCCCGGCGCTCGCCGCCAACCTGGCGGCGCGTTTAGCCGCCCATTGCGGTCAGCGGACCGCCGGCGCCGCCGACCCGACGCCGATCCTCGACACGGCCCGGCGACTGGCCGCCCGGCACGAGGCCGCCGCCGGCCTGTTCGCGGTCGCGCTCGCCGGCAGGGGAAAGGGTTACGGCTGGTCGGAGCCGTGGCGGGAACTGGTGCACGAGCTGCGCCGGCACCCGGTGGCCGACGTCCGCGACGCGGCCTTCGCCATCACCATGGCAAGGTCATGACCCCTCCCCAGGTACGGGCGAAGGCCGGTCCCGGGTATCCGCTGCGGCGGGGCAAGACCACTTTCCGTACCCCAGCAGCCGGGACGGCCCGGCACGGCGGCCGGGGTAAGCGGGCTTGATCCGGTACGGCAGACTCGGCCGGGTGTCACCTCTCGTGTGTAACCCCGGCGGGCGTGGCCCGGCAAGGACGGTTCGGTCATGTGGCTGACCTGGGTGGGCGGCGGCGTGCTGATCGTCGCGGCCGGGTTCGTGACCGCGTTCGCGCCCCGCTGGCGGGCCCGGGAGCGGGAGCGGCGGGTGGCCTGGTCGACGGCGCGGGCGGCGATCGACAGCGCGGCGGTCAGCCGGGACGCGGCCGGTCGCCCGGTGGCCGAGGCCGAGCGGCTGCTCAGCCAGGCCGAGCTGATCGCCGCCCGACGTGGCGGTTCCGCCGCGGCGCGGACGGCGGCGGAGCACGCCGAGCGGGCCGACCGGCTGTGGCGGGAGCACGCTGATGGCTGACCGGTCCCGCCGGCGCCGGGTCGAGCTGCTGCGCTGGCCGCTGCTCGGGATGGCGGTGCTCGTGCTGGTGGTGTTCCTGCTCGCCCAGCGGCAGAGCCTCGACGTCAGCTACGGGCGCTCGCCGACCACCGCCAACGCGGTCCCGGAGGGGTCGGCCGGCGAGCTGAGCGACGCCAGCGTGCCGACGGTCGCGGAGATGACCGCGCTGGTCGGGGCCGCGCCGGTGGTGCGGCTGCCCGGGGCGGTCGCCCGGTGGGACGAGGCGGCGGTCCGCGCGGCGATCGGCGGGGACGACGTACGGATCCTGGTCGCGCCGCCCGGTCTCGACAAGACGGAACGGGAGCTGGTCCGGGGCGTGGAGAACGCCCGGATCCGGGTGATCGGCACGGAGGTCACCGGCGGCTTCTACGCGGCGACCGCCGACCGGCTGACCGGGTGGCGGGCCCAGTTCGTCGCCGGTGACGTGACGGGCCCGCTGCTGGCCCTGGTCGCCGCGCTGCGCGAGCTGCCGTCCCCGGACGACCGGGACGGGCTGCGCTGGCGGGAGCCGACCGCCCCGGAGCTGGCCGCCGTCACCGCCGACCTGCGCGCCACCGGGTGGCACGTGGCGGACGGCGCGACGCTGACCGGCGTGCCGAAGGCCGCCGACGACGCGTTCCCGGACGCGGCCGGGCTGTACGTGGCGCTGCCCCGGCAGCCGTTCGGCACCCCGGTCCCCCGGTACGGGCCGGCGCTGGCCGGGGCGTTCCCCGGCCGTCCGGTGGTGGTGATGTACGGCTCGTGGGTGGAGTACCACGGCCCCCGGGCGGCCGATTTCGCCGAGCTGGCCGGGGCGAGTTTCTACGCCCGGTTCGCCGAGCGGTTCAGCCGGTACGACTATCCGCAGGACAACGTGCTGCACGCCTGGCTGAACCAGGTGACCGACATCCGCTACGCGGGGTTGTTCGACCGGCCGCTGCCGTACCGGCCGGCGGACCCGCTGCGGGTGGCGCTGCCCGTACTGCCGTGGATCTTCGCGGGTTGTGTGGTGGCGTTCCTCGGGTTGTCCGCCCGGTCGCTGCTGCGGCTGCGGGGCGCGGGCTTCGGCACGGCGGGCGGGCCGGGACCGTCGGCGCGGTTGGCCGCGCTGACCGCGTTGGCCGTGGAGATGTCCCTGTTGACCGACCGGCGCAGCGACCCGGCGTTGACCCGGGGCATCGGTGTGCTCCAGGCGGCCCGCTCCGCGCTGGCCGAGGACCTGCCGGCGGGGCACGTCGGCAGGCTGCTGGACGACGCGGAGGCCGAGTTGGACGCCTGCGCCCGCACGCTGGGCGTTCCCGGCTACCGGCCGGCCGGGTACCTCCAGGGCGGGCTGGCGTGACCGCGCCGCGCCGTCGGGCGGCGGGTCGTTTCCTGGGTACGCCGTTCAGCCTGGCCGTGCTGGGCTGCCTGGTCCTGGCCGGCTGGGCGCTGTGGTCGGGCGGGATCCTCGACGGCCCGGTCGCCCGGGACGTCCGCGTCTCGTCGGTGTACGCCGCGCCCGGGGTCGACCTGGACGAGGCAGCCGCGGAACGGATCATCGGGAACCGTCGCCTGGTCGTCGTGCTGCTGGCCCCGGGGACGGATCTGCGCGACGGCTGCGACGGACTCCACCGGGCCGCCGACGGCACCCTGGTGCTGCTGCTCAGCCGGGACGACGACGAGTTCGACACGTACGGCTGCGCGCTGGTCCCCGGGCGGGACGACGAGAACTTCGGTCGGGCGTTCGTCGCGGAGACCGTCATCGGTCAGGGGACCGACCAGTTCGTCGACCGCCCGCTGGAGGCGATGAAGGTCATCACGATCAACTACGACCGCCTGGTACGCGCGAAGATCGTCCCGGACGGCACCCGGACGATCAGCCCGTCCCTGCCCCGCTACCTGGTCGCGGCGGCGGCGATCCTGGCCGTCGTCGCCGGCTCGGCCGCCGTGTACGCGGCCGGGCTGCGGGCCGGTCGGCTGGCCGACTCGCGGCGGGCGCTTCGGGCCGCCGCCGACGACGCCGACAGCACGCTGAGCGCGGCGACGGCGGTGCTGGCCCAGCAGATCATCGACCTCGACGGGCGACTGCCCCGCCGGGTGGGCCCACCGGGCGGCGCGGCCCCGCGTCCGGCGAACGAGCGCCAGCGCGCCTTCGTCGACGACTACCGGGAGCTGGTCACCGGTTACGCGGAGCTGCTCGACGACCTCAGCACCGCCGAGGCCCGGGACCCGGCCCACCGCGACCGCCTCACCCGACGCATCGATTCCCTGACCCGCCGGGCCACCCACCTCAGCCGCTCCCCCGGGTCGATCTAGGCGTTCTGTCCATGGACGTTGGTGACGGGGTGGGGAGGGTGGGGGTGGGCCACCGGAGCCCTTGACCACATTTATCTACAAGGGTAAATTTGTGCGCCCTCCGGGATGCCTCGTCGGTCACATGGGCGGTGTCCGGCGAGTCCGTCCGCCACCCATTTTCACCGAGGAGCCTGCATGGCACCCACCACCACGCCACCGCGCCCACGTCGCTGGCGGCTCGCCGCGGCGGCCACCGCCGCGCTCGCCCTGATCGGCGTCGACGCGGCGGTCACCGCGCCGGCCGCCTCCGCGGCCACCCCCGACACCGGCGCCACGTACGTGTTCGTCAACCGGCACAGCGGCAAGGCGATGGACCTGTACAACTGGTCCACCGCCGACAACGCCCCGGTCAACCAGTACACCCGCAACGACCTGGCCGTGCAGCAGTGGCGGTTCGTCGACGTCGGCAACGGCTACTACCAGGTCCGCTCGGCGCACAGCGGGAAGGTGCTCGAGCTGCCCAACGCCAACGACGGCGTCCAGCTCGTGCAGAACCCGGCGGTCAGCGGCAACACCCGCCAGCACTTCCGGCTCGCCGACTCCGACAGCGGGTACGTGCGCTTCGTCAACCGGCACTCGAACAAGGCCCTGGACGTCTGGGCGTTCTCCACCGCCGACGGCGGCATGATCTCCCAGTACCAGGACGTGGACGGCTGGAACCAGCAGTGGCAGCTCGTCCGGCTCGGCTCGTCGGGCGGCGACTGCGGCGGCGGCGCGTTCCACGCCGAGGCGGTGCTCAACGGCAGCACCTGGACCGCCCGCAACGGCGGCAGCACCGTCTACACCGGCGCCGACATGCGGGCCGCCGTCCAGGCCGCGATCGGCAGCCTGAGCGCCGGCCGTACGTCGAAGCAGCGGGTCGTGGTGCGCGGCTCCGGAACGATCAGCGCGAACTCGCGGATCTCGCTGCCCAGCTACACCACCATCGACGTGTGCGGCACCATCAACGTGACCGGGTCGGGCTCCGGCGACCAGGCCCCGATCTACTCGCGGGGCGCCACCGAGGTCGAGGTGCAGCACCTCAACGTGACCGGCGCGCCGCTGTACGGGATCTTCATGCGCAACGTCACCAACGTGATCCTCGGCCAGATCGACATGCGGCTCTCCGACGGGCTCGGCGTGCGGATCGACAACCGGGGTGACACCAGCCAGTGGACCCGCAACGTCCGCATCGACAACGTGTACGTCTCCGGCGCGCGTTCGCACGCGGTGGAGACGTACGGGGTGGACGGCCTGACCGTCGGCACGGTCACCGCCCGCAACGTCGGCGAGTCGGGGCTGCTGCTCAACGAGACCATCAACGCCACCATCACCACCGTGGACGCGGAGAACGCGGGCGCGGGCACCGGCTACGCGGCGTTCCGGATGGCCAACCGCAACGGCCGGATCGGCAGCAGCTACCCGACGAACATCCGGGTCGGCACCGTCCGGGCCCGTGGCGGCGGCCGGGGCATCTTCTGCGTGTCGGAGTCCGGTGGCGCGGTGATCGACCGGGTCGACATCGCCAACACCGGCAACAACGCCGTCCTGATCGAGAACTGCTACGGCGTGAGCCTGGCGACCAACGGCGGGACGATCAGCGGCGGCGGCGAGGTGCGGCTGGCGGCGCGCAGCGAGTTCCCCGGCAACCGGGACATCACCCTGCGTAACTTCACGCTGGTGAACAACCGGATCCTGGAGAGCCCCTGCGCCACCAACTTCGTGATCAGCAACGTCGTCCTGTCCAACTCGACGATCAGCCGCTGCTGAGCCGTCCCGGCTGACCGTCCGTCTCCCCGGGGACGCCCACGGCCGACGCCCGCGCCAGCACGGCGGGGCGTCGGCCGTCGGGTTTCCGGGTCGGGAGGACGGGCGGTCGCGTCACCGGCCGGCCCGGCGGAGCATCTCGTCGGTCTCCGGGTCGGCCATGAGCTCCCGGACCTCCTGAGCGCAGCGGCACGCGACGGCGATCTTGGCAGCCCACGCGAGCGCCTCGGCGCGGGAGGCGACGTCGACGACCACGAACCCGCCGATGACCTCCTTGGTCTCCGGGAACGGGCCGTCGGTGACCAGCCCGTCCGTGGTCACGACGCTCGACTGCTGGCGTTCCAGCCCCGCGCCGAACACGAACACGCCGGCGTCCACGGCCTCCTGGGTCACCGCGTGCGCGGCCTTGCCCACGTCGGGCCAGTCCCCGTCGGGGATGTGGTCCATCGCGCCGTCGTCGAACGAGATCAGGTACCGCGTCATCCCACCACTCCCTTGTTCCGGCGGCCTCGACCGGCCGCCCCCGCCTCTGCCACGAACGGCTCGCCGGTGTTCCGACGCTACGCCAGGAGGAATTTCGCGCGGAAGCCGCGCCGCCGGTCGCCCGGGGCGGAAACGCCGGTGGTCCGGCCGGGAGCGCCGGCCGGACCACCAGGTTCCTCGGTACGTGTGATCAGAGCGCGACACCGGTGACGTTGCTGCCGGACTTCGTGACCCGGTAGGTCACCTTCTCGCCGCTCCAGAAGTGGAAGGTGAGGGTGACCGGCGCGCCGTCGTTGACCTCGGCGAAGAACTCCGGCTTCAGGACGAGCCGGTTGCCGGGGTAGTCGGGCGCGAAGGCGACGTCGAACTCCTTGTACGACGTCCAGTTGTGCGGGCCGGCGTTGCTGCCGTCGGCGTACCTCGCCTCCATGGTGGCGAGCTGGTCGCCCCGGAACTGGGTGGGGATGGCGAAGCCGCTGGTCGGGCCGGTGGCGTTGGACAGCACCGGCCGGTCGTACGTGACGATGTTGATCCGCCACGGCACCCCGGCGGAGAAGTGCGCGTGCAGGGTGGCGTTCACCCCGTACGCGCGGTTGCCGTGCAGTCGGGTCAGCGCCGCCGCGGTCAGGGTGAGCTGGTCGCCGCTGACCGTGTAGTCGGTGCCCCGGACCAGGGTGGTGCTGCCCTGCCGCAGCGACGAGAACGAGGTGCCGTTGAGGTTCAGCGTCAGGGTCTTGCTGGTGATGGCGGTGGCCTTGGCGCTGAACACCAGGTCGGACGAGGCGGTGCCGGAGCGGGTGGTCCAGCTCGACCGGATCTGGGCCCACAGCTCCGGGTCCTGCCAGGTGAAGTTGGTCCGGTGGAAGTGCTGGCCGTTGTCCCAGAGCTGGGTGGTGAACCCCTTCGTCCGGGCGTAGTGGCCGAAGAACTCGAAGAACTTCAGCTTCTCGCCCTGCTCGATGGTGCCGGTGTGCCGGTCGAAGCCGAGCAGGCCGTACTCGCCGATGATCACCGGGATGCCTTTGGCGACGAACGCGGCGTGGACCCGGTCGAACGAGTCGGTCAGGTCCTTCTGCACGGTGGCGTCGAAGCGGGTGCCGCCGGCGACGTTGGCGCTGAACGGCCAGTACCCGTAGTAGTGCACGGTGGCGATCAGGTTGCGGTCGTTGAGGGTGTTGAAGGTGGCGGTCAGCTCGTCGATGCGGGCCTGCTCGGAGGAGGTGTGCAGGGTCGGCAGCACCAGCAGCCGGGTGGCGTTGTTGCCGCCGGAGGCGCGCACGATGCGGTGGAACGAGGTGTTCAGCTCGTGCAGCAGGGCGGCGTTCTGGGCGTCGCCGGAGCTGCCGGTGAACTGCGGCTCGTTGACGCTCTCCAGGATCAGCTTCGGCGACGTGGTGCGGAAGGTCGCGGCGAGCTGGGTCCAGATCGCGTTGTACTTGTTCAGCACGTTGACGCGGTCGGTGGGCATCGTGTTGATCCACTGCCACGAGTCGTGATGAATGTTGATCATCACGTAGAAGTCGTCGGCGAGCGCCCAGTCGACGACCTCCTTCACCCGGTTGAGGTAGGCGGCCTCGATGGTGTAGTTCGGGGCCCCGCCCAGGTGCGCGCTCCAGGTGACCGGGATGCGGATGCTCTTGAAGCCCTGCGCCTTGACGTTGTCCAGCAGCGCCTCGGTGATGCGCGGGTTGCCCCAGGCGGTCTCGTCGCTGCCGACCGCGTCGAGGGAGTTGCCGAGGTTCCAGCCGGGCTGCATGGCGGCGACGGCGGCCATCGCGTCACCGGCCGGCGGCGGGGTGGTGGGCGGCGGCGTGGTCGGGGGCGGGGTGGTCGGCGGCGGGGTCGTGGTGGGCGGCGGGGTGGTGCCGCCGACGCTGCCGGTGCAGGTCACGCCGTTGAGCGCGAACGAGGTCGGCGCGGTGTTCGTGCCGGACCAGGCGCCGTTGAAGCCGAACGACACGCTGCCGTTGGTGGGCAGCGCCGCGTTGTAGCCGACGTTGGCGGCGGTGACCGTCGCGCCGGAGCTGGTGACGGTGGCGTTCCACGCGTCGGTGACCCGCTGCCCGGACGGGAACGTCCAGGTCAGCCGCCATCCGTTGATCGCGTCGCCGAGGTTGGTGACGGTGACGTTGGCGGTGAAGCCGCCCTGCCACTGGCTGCCGACCGCGTAGGTCACCTGGCAGCCGGCGGCGGCCTGGGCGGTGCCCACCATGATCATGGCGAAGCCGACCACCAGCGCCGCGACGGTGCTGGTGACCAGGCTGATCCGCCATCGGGTTCGTCGTAGGGTGCCGCGAAGTCCGGTCATGACGCTCCTTGCGGGACGAGGGGTGTTCCGGTGGAGGGTGGGACGCCCGCCGCCCACGCCGGCCACGTCCACGTTCCGCGCAGATTAAGTTTGGAATCCAAACTTTGTCAATCGACTGAACCCTATTCGTGGCGCGAGCCGCGCCCTTCCGGGGCCAGGGCCCACACAGGTCAGGGCCCGTCCGGGCGAGCCGGACGAGCCCTGACAGACCGCTGTCAACCCCGGGTGCTCAGGTCACCTCAGGAGCAGACCGTGTCGAACGTGCTCACGTTCTTGACGTTCCCCGAGTAGATCCAACCATGGGGCGCCGCGCCGCCGACGCTGACGTAGTACCACAGGTTCCCCGACTCGTTGTACTTGTAGCACCAGCCGCCGAGCCGCACGTCCACCGGGATGGAGTAGCCGCTCGAGCTGCCACACCCCTCGTTGGGCCCGTTCCTGAGGTAGATGGACTTCGCCACGGTCGCGCCCCCGCCGCCGTTGCGGACGTTGCTGTCGTAGCAGGCCAGCACGCCGACGTTCGACGGCGTCATGTCCGGCGGCTCGTTCACCACGCTCACGGAGGCGTCCGTCGACTCGACGGTAGCGGCGTTCGCCGCCGTGACCGGCGCGGCGAACGCGAACCACGCACCGACCGCAGCCGTCAGCACGGCGGCCCGCCTGATGAAACGCGTCGTACCTCTCATCGTCGTTCCTTCCCGGAGACGTGGAGACGTCTCCTCCTCGGCAGATCCGGCAGGAGCGCCGGACCACCTCAACCTCCCCCAGCGGCGTTCAAGCCCGATGGAAACGCCGTGGAAGGCCCACCCCGGCAGGCCGTCCACGGTCGCTTCGTACGGAGCGCCCTGGGCGGTCTACGCTCCATCCTGGACACGGCGGCCGGAGCGGACGGCCGCCAGGTGGACCGGGCGGCAGGAAGTGGGCGGCACATGGCGGGGCAAGTTCTGAACGGCAGATACCGCCTGACCGAGCTGGTCGGCGAAGGAGGCATGGGCCAACTGTGGAAGGCCCACGACGAGACGCTCGGCCGGTACGTGGCCGTCAAGCTGATCTCGGGTCTCTTCCAGGCGCCCGAGGCGGCGGCCCGGCTGCACCGCGAGGCCCGGTCGGCGGCCCGCCGAAACCGCCCAGCGCGATCCGGCCGGGGCTGCCCGCCGCGTGGGACACGGTGATCCTCTCGCTGCTCGCCAAGAAGCCGGAGGACCGACCCCGCAGCGCCGCCGCCCTCCACCAGACCCTGGGCCGACTGTCCGCTGCCCAGAGCCCTGCCCGCGCGCCCGAGGGTGAACCCGTCGCCAGGTTCGCCCGCCCGAAGACGGCGAAGCCCCCGGTCCCGCCGGTCACCACTCCCCAACGCCCGAGGACGGCGGCGGTGGCGCCGACGTCTTCGTGCACTTCTCCATGCTCGCGCCGGGCCACCGCAGCCTGATCGACGGCCAACGCGTCGCGTTCAGGATCGTGCAGTTGACGAAGGGGCCGGGGGCTAAGGACGTACGGCCGATCTGATCACCCGGCCTGCGACCCGTCCCCACCGCGACGTCGGCCCGGCTGCCCGCGGGCCCGGCACGCGACGGTACGGCCGGAGATCCGTTCGACGGTGTCGTCGACGGCCAACGGCACGCCTTCCGCGGCTGGTCGACGGCGAGCCGTTCGCCGACGTGGCGCCGCCGCAGACCGTCGTCATCCTCGCGTTCGTCTCGATCGACTCCGCCTGAACCGTCCCGCCGTCCGACCGTTCCCGTCTGCCCGCTGCCCCGCATCCGGAAAAGCACCGGTCAGATGGACCGGGACGACAGTTCAGGCCCGATTGAACGTACGCAGGAAGTCGCTCCACGCCTCGACGCCAAAGGCGAGGGTCGGGCCGGCGCTACGCCGCGTTCACCACCCTGGACGAGAACGACGAGCCCTACCGACCGGTCGCCCAGGAGTACGTCGACTGGTCCGGCGCCGAGGTCCTCGTCCCCGCCACGTCGACGACGGAAACCGGCCAGACCGACGGTCTGCCGCCTTCGCGGAATGATCTGAATTCGGCCGCACGATCCACAAAGGACGGCTTTGCAATTAGTTCGCCAGCGACGAACGCGGAAACCGTATCCTTGTCGGAGGGAATTCGATCTCTTAGGCTTTTATCGATACGTCCGGATGCAGGACGTGAGATCCGAAGGGATACGCATGCGTAGACGAATCAACGCTGCACTGATCGCCTGTGGCGCCCTTGTCGGCGGACTGGTGGGCATGACGCCTGCCCAGGCTGCGGACACTCCGCAGGTGCCCCAGACCGTGGGGGCCAGGCAGATGTTCCAGGCCGCTGGCGTTTCTCAGTCCGTCAAGAAGATCCCCTTCTCGCCCTCGGCCAGATCGAAGCCGGTGCAGATCTCCAGCCTGAACTGCTCGGCGGGAACGTTCAATTTCGACGGATACCAGTGGTACTTCAACATCGCGTGCTCGCCCATCTCACCCACCTCGGTCTGGCTCGCGTACATCACCTGCAACAACCAGAACACCTACACGTCCAGCGTGCTGTACAGCTACTGGAACGTCAGTGTCTACTGCCCGCCGGGCACGCTCCCGGTCGAGGCGGGCGTGGCGTGGGCCTGACCGTCGGCTGACGGATGAGTGGGCGGGGCGTACCGGCCGTCCAGCCCCGGACTCATGAGCCTGTTCGCCCTTGCTCGCTGTGCGTGTTCGCCGCCGATCGACGCCTGGCTAACACCGGGAGTGAGGTCCGGGCGAACGTCGAGCTGCCCGACGGAGGCTTTGCTCTGCACCCGAGTAGGCACCACCAGCAATCCACCTACGGAAATCCCGCTCGTGGGCTACAAGTTACGGACGACCAGCGATCACTCAGGGTCGCTGGCGCTGGTAAGGGTGCAGAGCAAAGGGCGTCAAACGACACCGACCACTCCGGCCGAGGATCACTCAGGGTCATCCGAGCCCGACGGACACGAGAGCGCGGCGGACGAGATCCGCCAACCATGGCTGACGGGCCAGTGTGGACTCATCCGGTCGCTCTGGGTTACCGTGCGGATACGACCGGCGGTCCTTCGTCCACCTGACCACGCTCGATCATGATGGGACGACTCGATGACGGCTCCCGTGTTGCCGCTCGTCCGCACCTGCCCCTACGCGCCGCACGCCGAGCACGTCCGGCTGCGGGAGGAGGCGCCGATCACCCGGGTCACCATGCCGAACGGCCAGCAGGCCTGGGCGGTGAGCCGGTTCGCCGACGTCCGCGCGGTGCTGGCCGACCCGAGGTTCAGCACCGACCGTCAGCGCCCCGGCCACCCGCACTTCAACCCCGACCTGCCCCGGGTGGAAGGTCGGCGACCGGCCCTGCTCGACATGGACCCGGCCGAGCACGCGCCCGCCCGGCGGGCCGTCACCGGTGAGTTCACCGTCCGGCGGATGACCGCGCTGCGACCCCGGATCCAACAGGTCACCGACGAGCACGTAGACGCGCTGCTCGTCGGTCCCCGCCCCGTCGATCTCGTGCAGGCGCTGGCGCTGCCCCTGCCCTCGTTGATCATCTGTGACCTGCTCGGCGTGCCGTACGCCGACCACGAGTTCTTCCAGCGGGCGACCGAGACGACGCTGCGGCGCACGGCCGCGCCCGCGCAGCGGATGAAGGCGGCCAGCGAGCTGCACGACTACCTGCGGGACCTGGTGGCCGCCAAGGCCGCCACGCCGGGCGGGGACGACCTGATCGGCCGGCAGTTGCGGCGCGGCGCCGAGGCGGGCGACGTGGTCTCGCTGGCCTTCCTGCTGCTGATCGCCGGGCACGAGACGACCGCCAACATGATCTCGCTCGGGGTGTTCACGCTGCTGCAACGCCCCGATCAGCTCGCCGCGCTGCGGGCCGACCCCGGCCGCACCCCGCAGGCGGTGGAGGAGCTGCTGCGGTACCTCACGATCGCCGAGCTGGTGATGTGCCGGGTGGCCCTGGCGGACGTGGAGATCGGCGGGGTGCTGATCCGGGCGGGCGAGGGCGTGGTCATGCTCGCCAACGCGGCGAACCGTGACCCGGCCGCCTTTCCCGACGGGGAGGCGCTGGAGCTGGGCCGGGCCGCGCGGCACCACCTCAGCTTCGGTTTCGGCGCGCACCAGTGCCTCGGGCAACACCTGGCCCGGCTGGAGTTGCAGATCGTCTTCGACACGCTGTTCCGGCGGGTGCCGGGCCTGCGGCTGGCGGTGCCGGCCGACGAGGTGCCGGTCAAGGACGACGGCACCGTCTACGGCCTGCACGAGCTGCCGGTCACCTGGTAGGGCCGACACCCCCGGCGTGCCCGCCGGGCGCGGCCCGGTCGCCGGGCGGAGTCGCCGGGCTCAGTCGGCGTGCGTGGTGATCGCGGCGGCCGGGCACAACCCGGCGGCGTCCACCACGTCGGCGTGCCGGTCGGGCGACGGGGTGGCCGTCAGGAGCTCCACCAGACCGTCCTCGTCGCGTTGGTCGAACACGTCCGGCGCGGTCGCGACACACTGCCCCGACCCGTAGCACTTCGTCCGGTCGACGGTGACCCGCATGGCTCTGCCCTCCGCTGTGGACACGTTCCGCCCCGAAGACTACCCTCCAACATCCCTGTACATTGATGCTAGTCGATTATGGAGGGCACGTGTTCTTGAGACTTGCCCGACGCGGAGCGCGGGCCGCGCTCGCCGCCGGCACCGCGTCCGCCGTCGCCGCCGTCACCCTCGCCAGCACCGCCGCGGCGCCCGCCACCGCCGCCGACCATCCCACCGCCGCCGTCCACGCCACGACCGCCGTCCGCGCCACGACCGCTCCGCCGACCAGCGCCGTCGTGCCCGCCGAAG
This sequence comes from Micromonospora sp. WMMD882, assembly GCF_027497255.1. NCBI lineage: Bacteria > Bacillati > Actinomycetota > Actinomycetes > Micromonosporales > Micromonosporaceae > Micromonospora > Micromonospora sp. WMMD882. Next base: position 1,084,540 of record NZ_CP114903.1, on the reverse strand, counting down.
CCGCGCCGGAGGACGACGTCGTGCCGGCGGTCACCGGCCGGCTCCTCGACCGGGTCGCCACGCACGACGAGCTGCGCGCCGCCGACGCCGGCGACGTCCGGGTCAGCGTCACCCGCCGCTCAGGCCAGGCGTGGGCGTTCGGCACCGCCGTGGTCGTGGCCCCGCACGAGACGGACACCCACCCAGTCGGCTGGGTGTTCGTCGCGCGCCGCGAGCACGCCGGCTGGCGGGTCGCCTTCGACGGCGAGGCCGCCTTCGCCGACCTGGCCCGGCGCGCGCCGGACGCCGTCGTGACGCCCGCCGAGCGGGCGGTGTTCACCGCCCAGGTCACGCCGTACGCCGGCGGCGACACCCGCACCGGCATGCGGCTGCCGTACGCGGTCGGGCAGTCGTGGTCCTACGCCGGCGGACCGCACGGGTGGGCGGGCAGCGACTCGCCGTGGAGCTCGCTCGACCTGGCCGGCGGCGACCAGCGGGTGCTCGCCGCGCGCGCCGGCACGGCCTACACCATGTGCCGGGGCTGGATCCGGGTCATCCACGACCGGGGGTACGCCACGGACTACTACCACCTGTGGAACAACATCTCCGTCAACGGCGCGAGCGTCGGCGAGGGAACGTACCTCGGGGACACCGGCACCGACGTGACCTGCGGCGGCTCGGCCCTGGGTCGACACGTGCACTTCGCCCTGCGGCAGCACGACGCGTACGCGCCGATCGCCGGCCACAACATCGGCAAGTGGGTGCTGGTCAACGGCGGCAGCCCGTACCAGGGGTCGGCCCTGCACGGCTCGGCGCAGGTGTACACCGGCGGGACGCTCTACAACTACGGCGCGCTCGGGCTCACCCAGGGGATCGTGGACAGCTTCGGCGGCGGCACGGTCAACCGGCGCTCCGGCCCCGGCACCGGGTACGGCGTGGTCGGCGCGGCCACCGACGGGGCGACGGTCTCGGTCGCCTGCTCGGCCAACGGCACCACGCACACCGGCAGGTGGGGTGCCACGGCCCTGTGGAACCGGCTCACCGACGGCTCCTGGATCAGCGACGCGTACCTCTGGACGGGGGTGAGCGGACCGGTCAACGGCTGGTGCTGAGCCCGCCGTAGCGTCTCCGGAATGACGATCGTCCACCTGCGCCGCGCCCGGACCAGTCTGGTGCTCGACGCCCGGGGCCCGGGCCTGCCCCGGGTCGCGCACTGGGGCGCCGACCTGGGGCCGGTGCCCGCCGACGACCTGCCCGCCCTGGTCGACGCCACGGTCGCGCCGGTGCCGCCGGGCGCCTTCGACGTGCCGGCCACGCTGTCGCTGCTGCCCGAGGCGAGCGCCGGCTGGAGCGGCCGGCCCGGCCTGGCCGGGCACCGCGACCGCGCCGCCTGGTCCACCGCGTTCCGCCTGCTCGACGTCGAGGTACGCGACGACCCCGACCGGCCCGCCCCCGGCAACAGCGACAGCGACAGCGACAGCGACGGTGACGGTGATGGCGACGGCGACGCGGCGGGGTGGGCGCGGGTCCGGGTGCGGGCGGCCGATCCGGTGGCGGGGCTGGCGTTGACCGTGGAGATCGAGCTCGACCCGGCGGGGCTGCTGCGGGTACGGCACCGGTTGCGCAACGACGGGGAGCGCCCGTACGAGCTGGTCGGGTTGACCCCGGCCTTGCCGGTGCCGGCGGTCGCCACCGAGCTGCTCGACCTGACCGGCCGCTGGTGTCGGGAACGCGCGCCGCAACGGCACCCGTGGCCGATGGGCGCCTGGGTGCGGGAGGGCCGGCACGGGCGTACCGGGCACGACGCCACGCTGCTGCTGGTGGCCGGGACGCCCGGTTTCGGGTTCCGGCACGGCGAGGTGTGGGCGGCGCACACCGCGTGGAGCGGCGACCACGTCACGTACGCCGAGCGCCTGCCGACCGGCGCGGCCGTGCTGGGCGGCGGCGAGCTGCTCGCCCCCGGGGAGGTGGTGCTCGCCCCCGGCGCGGAGTACGCCACTCCCCTGCTCTACGCGGCACGCTCCGACGCCGGGCTGGACGGCCTCAGCGAGGTGCTGCACACCCACCTGCGGGCCCGGCCCGGGCATCCGCGCACGCCCCGGCCGGTGACGCTGAACGTGTGGGAGGCCGTCTACTTCGACCACGACCTGCGGCGGCTGACCGCCCTCGCCGACCGGGCCGCCGAGGTGGGCGTGGAACGGTTCGTCCTCGACGACGGCTGGTTCCGGGGTCGCCGGCACGACCGGGCGGGCCTCGGCGACTGGCACGTCGACCCGGACGTCTGGCCGGACGGGCTGGCCCCGCTGATCGACCACGTCCGGGGGCACGGCATGCAGTTCGGGCTCTGGGTCGAGCCGGAGATGGTCAACCCGGACTCCGACCTGTACCGGGAACGCCCGGACTGGGTGCTCCGGCCGGACGGGCGGCTGCCGCTGCCCTGGCGGCACCAGCAGGTGCTCGACCTGGCCGACCCGGACGCGTACGCGCACCTGCGGGGCCGGTTGGACGCGCTGCTCACCGCGTACCCGGGGATCGACTACCTCAAGTGGGACCACAACCGGGACCTCACCGAGGCCGGGCACCGGGGTCGGCCGGGAACGCACGAGCAGACCGTCGCGGTGTACCGGCTGCTGGACGAGCTGCGCGCCCGGCACCCCCGGATCGAGATCGAGAGCTGCTCGTCCGGCGGCGGCCGGGTGGACCTGGAGATCCTGCGCCGCGCCGACCGGGTCTGGGCCAGCGACTGCAACGACGCCCTGGAGCGGCTGGCCATCCAACGCTGGACCGGGCTGCTGCTGCCGCCGGAGCTGGTCGGCGCGCACATCGGACCGGCCCGGTCGCACACCACCGGCCGGGTGCACGACCTGGGTTTCCGGGCCGCCGCCGCGCTCTTCGGCCACCACGGCGTCGAGTGGGACATCAGCGCGGTGTCGGCGGTGGAGCGGTCCGAGCTGGCCGGCTGGATCGCGTTGCACAAACGGCTGCGTCCGCTGCTGCACACCGGCCGGGTGGTCCGGGTCGACCACCCGGACCCGGCCGTACACGTGCACGGCGTGGTCGCCCGGGACGGCGCGCGGGCGGTGTTCGCGGTGGCCCGGCTGGCCACCTCGGTGGCCCAGGTGCCCGGTCCGGCGCGGCTGCCCGGCCTGGACCCGTCCCGGCGGTACGCGGTACGGCTGGCGGCCGGCGCGCCGGAGCCGGCGACGCTGGAGGTGACCGGGCCGGCGTGGTTGGCGGCCGGCGGGGTGACCCTGAGCGGCGCGGCGCTCGGCACGGTGGGCGTGCAGCTCCCGGCGCTGCGCCCCGAGCAGGCCCTGCTGCTGGAGGTCACCGTCGTCGAGCCGGTCGGCCCGCTCCCCCACCGGTGAGGGCGTCGTCGACGCGGAAGGTGCGGCGGTACGCCGACGGGGTGACGCCGACGTGCTGACGTAGCCGTTGGCGCAGCGCGACGGCGGTGCCGAAGCCGGACCGTCGGGCCACCTGCTCGACGGCCAGGTCGGTGGTCTCCAGCAGCAGTCGGGCATGGTCGGTGCGCTGCCGCAGCAGCCACTGCGCCGGGCTGAGGCCGGTCTCCGCGCGGAAGCGCCGGGTGAACGTGCGGACGCTCATCCGGGCGTGCCCGGCCAGTTCGCGCAGGGTGACCGGCTCGGACAGCCGCTGCCGGGCCCATTCCCGGGTGGCGGCGGTGCCGGAGTCCGGGTCGCGGGGCACCGGCCGCTCGATGTACTGGGCCTGGCCGCCGTCGCGCCAGGGCGGCACCACGCAGCGTCGGGCCGCCCGGGCGGCCACCTCGCTGCCGTGGTCGCCGCGCAGGACGTGCAGACACAGGTCGAGCCCGGCGGCGACGCCGGCCGAGGTCAGCACGTCGCCGTCGTCGACGAACAGCACGGCCGGGTCCAGGTCGACGTCCGGGTGGAGCCGGCGGAACCGGTCCGCGTACGCCCAGTGGGTGGTGGCCCGCCGCCCGGCGAGCAGCCCGGCGGCGGCGAGCACGAACGCGCCGGTGCAGATCGCCATCACCCGGGCCCCCCGGGCGTGGGCGGCGCGCAACGCCGCGGTGACCGTCGGGTCGAGCGTGCCGGTGTCCAGCGGCGGACCGCCGCGCACCCCGGGCACGACCACCGTGTCGGCGGCGGCGAGCAGCTCCAGCCCGTGCTCGGGCAGCACCCGGAAGCCGGCGCTGCTGCGTACCGGACCGCCGCCGGGGGCGCAGACCCCGACCGTGTAGAAGGGGACGTCGTCGAGGGTCCGGGCGGTGCCGAACACCTGGGTGGGCATGCCGAGGTCGAGACCCACCACGTCGTCGAGGGCGAGCACGGCGACCCGGTGCGGGAGAAAGGCCATGGCCCGCTTGTTGCGCATGGTGGCCTTCCGGCCACTCGTCGGCGGGCGGGTCGGGGGCGAGACTCGGGACGTGCTCCGTACCCGTCGTGTCCATCCGGCCCGGATCGTGGCCGGCTCAGGGGCCGGCGGTACCCTCGGCGGGGCCGAAGAACACCAGCACGGTGAGGTCGGCGACGACGTCGACGAAGCGGTGCTCCTCGCCCGCCGGGACGAACACCACGCTGCCCGGCCCGACGTCCACGGTCCGCTCCGGCGTGCGCAACCGGCCCTGCCCGGCCAGCACGACGTAGACCTCGTCCTCGGTGTGCGGTCGCTGCGGGTCCACCGCGCCGGCCGGGACGGTGTACGTGCCGAGGCTCAGGCGCGGCACCCGCAGGTGCTCGACGTACCTGGCGTCCGGGCCGTCCAGCCGCCGACCGGCCTCCGTGATCACCCTCATGTCCGTCCCCTCCGGTCGGTGGGTCCGGCGGGGTCCTCGCGCCCGCCGGAACGGTCGGCGCGGTGGCCGGGTCCGGTGCCCATCCCACCCCGGACCGGCCGGGCGGATCACCGTCCAATTCCCCGACTCTGGCCCGCCCGCGCACGGGCGGTCCACCTGACCGACGAGAGTGGAGGCGCACGTGACGACGCTGGGTTTCATCGGCCTCGGGATCATGGGGCAGCCGATGGCGCTGAACCTGGCCCACGCCGGGCTACCGGTGGTGGTGTGGAACCGTACGGCGTCCCGCTGTGACCCGGTGGTGGCCGCCGGCGCCGAACGGGCCGGCGACCCGGCGGAGGTGTTCGCCCGCGCGGACGTGGTGCTGCTGATGCTCGCCGACGGGGCCGCCACCGACGCCGTGCTGACCCGCGGGACCGCCGGGTTCGCCGACCGGGTACGCGGGCGGACGGTGGCGCAGATGGGCACGGTCGCCGCCGGCTACTCGCGGGCCCTGGCCGACGAGGTGGCCACGGCCGGCGGCTACTACGTGGAGGCGCCGGTGTCCGGGTCGCGCGGGCCGGCGGAGGCGGGCCGCCTGGTGGCGATGGTGGCCGGCGACGACCCGACCGCCGTCGCGCGGTGCCGACCCGCGTTGACGCCGATGTGCGCGGAGGTGTTCGACTGCGGTCCGCCGCCCTCGGCCCTGGTGATGAAGTTCGCGGTGAACATCTTCCTGATCACCATGGTCACCGGCCTGGCGGAGTCCGTGCACTTCGCCGAGGAGCACGGCGCGGACCCGGCGCTGCTGGCCCGGATCCTGGACGCCGGGCCGATGGCCTCCACGGTCTCCCGGACCAAGGTCGACAAACTGGCCCGGGCGACTTCGCGGCGCAGGCGGCCATCGCCGACGTGCTGAAGAACAACCGGTTGATCGCCGACGCCGCCCGCGCCCGGGGCGCCGTCGTGCCGCTGCTGGACGTCTGCCACGCCCTGTACGGCGAGACGCTGCGGTCGGGGCACGCCGGGGCGGACATGGCGGCGGTGGTGCACGCCCTGCGGGCCCGTACCCGGGCGGGGCGTCGACCGCCCACCGGCCCGGACGAGGTGAGCGGCCGGGCGGCGGCGGTCAGGCCGCCGGGGCGGGCCGGATGACGGTGAACACCGCGCCCGCCGGGTCGGTCAGCGCGGCCACCCGACCGGTGGGGACGTCACGTGGCGGCAGCAGCGCCCGGCCGCCGGCCCGCTCGGCCCGGGCGACCGTGTCGTCCGGGTCGGCCACCGCGAAGTAGACCATCCAGCCGGCCGGCAGCACGCCCGCCAGCGGGGCGGGCAACGCCAGCCGGCCGGCGACCGGGCGGCCCGCGTACGCCAGCACCGCGTACGAGTCGTCCGGCGCGCCGGGCGGCGCGCCCACGGTCAGCGCCAACGCCTCGGCGTGGAACCGGTCGGCGTCGGCGGGCGTCGACGTCATGTACTCGTACCAGCAGGGTCTCCCCGGGCCGGGTGGCGCGGCGGCCACCCCGGCGCGCAGCCGGAACGCGCCGCCGAGCGGATCGCGTACGTCGTCGCCGCGCAGACGCGCGCCGGCCCGGGTGGCCGCGGCCCGGACGGCGGCGGTGTCGGGGGCGGTGAACACCGCCCACCAGCGGGCCGCCCCGGCGGCGGCGACCAGCTCGGCGGCGGGCACGCCGTCGGCCAGCGCGACCGTCCGGTCGCCCGACGTGTCGTACGTCCAGCCGAGCAGCTCGGCGTAGAAGGCGCGGGCGGCGGCGACGTCGCCGGTGACGAGTTCGACGCCACCGGGTACGGCCGGCACGGGGGGTTCGCTCACCTGGGGCTCCTGAGGGGACGGCGTGGTCAGTGGTCGGGGTGTCGTACCACGGCGTCGGCGGTGACGGCGGTACGCCGCTCGGCCCGGTCCCGGTCGAGCAGCACGTCCAACGGGATCGGACGGCCGAGATGGTAACCCTGCCCGGCGTCGACGCCCAGCCGGCGCAGCGCGGGCACCAGCCCGGCGTGCTCGACGGACTCGGCGACCGTCCGCATGCCCAGGCCGTGCGCGGCGCGCACCACCGCGTCGATGAGCACCGGGTCGGCCCCGCCCCGGTCGGCCTGCCGGACGAAGTCACCGGCGATCTTGACGGTGCTGAACGGCAGGTGCTTGAGGTAGGCGAACGAGCCGAACCCGGCGCCGAAGTCGTCCAGGCTGAGCGGACAGCCGGCGTCCCGCAGCACGCCGGCCAGGTTGCGTACCGCCGCGACGTTGGTGATGGCGGCCGTCTCGGTGACCTCCAGCCCCAGCCGGCCGGGCGCGATGCCGGCCGCGCGCAGCCGCTCCACCACCCAGTCGCCGAAACCGGGCGACTCCATCGAGCGGGCCGAGATGTTCACGTCGAACCGCAGCCCGGCGCCGGCCGCCGAGGGCCGGGCCAGCGCCGCCACGGCGGTGCGCACCACCCACCGGTCGAGCTCGCCCATCAGGTCGTCGCGTTCCACGGTGGGCAGGAAGTCGGCCGGCGACAGCGGCGGCTGCCGGCCGTCCCGCAGTCGGATCAGCAGCTCGTGGCTGACCACCTCGCCGGTCGCCAGGTCGATGATCGGCTGGGCGTCGAGCTGCATCCGGTGCCCGTCGAGGGCGTCCCGGACCCGGGTCACCACGTTGACCCGCTGCACCGCGTGCCGGTACTGCTCGGGCAGGTACAGCCGGGCCCGGTTGCGACCGGCGTTCTTCGCCTCGTACAGGGCCAGGTCGGCGTGGGCGAGCACCGCGTCGCGGGTGTCGCCCGGCTCCGGGGAGGCCGCCCCGATGCTCAGGCTGACCCGCAGCCCGGCCCCGGCCAACGGCACGGGACTGCGGACCACCGTGTTGCACAGGCTCTCGGCGACGGCCAGCGCGTCCCCGGCGGTCGCGTCGGGCAGCACCACCGCGAACTCGTCGCCCCCCAACCGCCCCAGCACCGTCCCGGCCGGCAGGTGCCGGACCAGCAGCCGGGCCAGCAGCCGCAGCACGTCGTCACCGACGGCGTGGCCGTGCACGTCGTTGATGTCCTTGAAGTTGTCGATGTCGATGAGTAGCAGCGCGCCGGACGGCCCGCCGGAGACGAGCAGCTCGTCGAGGCGGGCGAGCAGGGCCCGCCGGTTCGGCAGGTCGGTCAGCGGGTCCCGCTCGGCGAGCTGGGTCAGCTCCTCCTGGACCCGCCGCATCTCGGTGATGTCGTGGGCGGTGCCGAGCACCCGCTCGGGCGCGCCGGAGGCGTCCGGGAAGACCTCGCCGTAGCACTCGAAGACCCGCAGCGTCGTGCGGTCGGCCAGGTACATCCGGTGGGTGTAGGCGAACGTCCCGCCGACCCGCAGCGCGGTGGCGAGGGTCTGCTCGATCAGCGCGATGTCCTCGGGGTGCAGCAGCGCCCGGTACGCCGGGTAGTCGAGCTCGGTGCCCGCCGGCAGCCCGAACATCTCCAGCAGCACGTCCGACCAGACCACCGTGTCGGTGGCGACGTCCCACTCCCAGGTGCCGACCCGGGCGAGCTGCTCGATGTGCGCCAGCCGCCACCGGTAGTTGCGTCCCCGGTCGCGTTCCCGGCGTTCCTCCGTGACGTCGCGCAGCTCGTACACCCGCACCGGCCGGCCGTCGTGCTCGGCGGCCCGGCAGCACACCTGCCACCACCTGGTGGCCCCGTCGGCGTCCGGCCAGGACCGGTCGACGGGCGGGCCGCCCGGCTCGACGCCCGCCAGCGTCAACTGCTCCGGGCGTACCCCGCAGCGTCGGGCGGCCGGATTCGACCACAGGCGTCGGCCATCGGGGCTGAGCACCATCATGGCGGTGGCGGCGGCGTCGGCCGCGACGGCCGGCAGAGTCCCCATCCGGTGACCACCCCATCCCTCACGGTCGCGGCGTGCCACCCGGGCACCGACACATGGTCATCCAACCGCGACGCGGAGTCTACCCACGGGCCGGCCGGGGCGGGACCGGCCGGTCGGGCCAGTCCCGCCCCGACGGTCACCGGGTGGCGCAGAGCGCGCCGTTGAGCCGGAACACTGTGGGCAGCACGTTCGGGCCGCTGTACGCGCCGACGAAGCCGGCGCTCGTGCTCCCGCCGTCCGGGGCGAGCCGGCGGTTGTCGGCGGTGGCGGTGACCCGGACCGCCGTGCCGGTCTGCTCCCAGGTGGCGTTCCACCCGCTGCTGACCTGCTGCCACGTGGTGGGCCAGGTCCAGGTGAGCGTCCAGCCGTCGACCGGGGCGGACCCGGTGTTGACGATCTCGACGCCGCCGATGTAGCCGTTGCCCCAGTCGCCGTCGGTGGTGAACCGGACGGCGCAGGAGCTCTCCGTCGGGCTGCCGGTGGTGAAGGTCAGCGGCGGCGAGGACCAGGAGACCCGACCGGCGGTGTCCCGGGCCAGCACGTTGACCGTGTACCGGCGACCCGGGACGAGGTTGCCGGCGGTGAACGAGGTGCCGGCCGTCTCGCCGAGCTGCTCGCTGACCGCCCCGTTCTGCCGGTGCACCTCGTACTTGGCGATCGGCGCCGCGCCCGGCGTGGCCGCCGGCCAGGAGACGGTGGCGGTCCGGTCGGTGACGTCGGCGGCGGTGGGCTGGCCGGGCGCGCCGGGCCGGCCGGTCTCCGCGTCGGCGGGGCGCAGCACCAGCGTGGTCGACGAGTACGGCGGCAGGGTCCGGCTGGTGGCGCTGCCGCCCTGGCTGGTGGTGACGGCGGTGGCCCCGTTGGTGTGCACGTGCGCGGTCGGCGCGGCGGCCGACGGGGTGAACCCGGCGTAGTCGATGGCCACCGGGCGGGCGTTCGCCGGGTCCTTGTTGACCAGCAGCACCGCGAGGGCCCCGTCGGGGCGGCGTACCGCGTGCGCCGAGACCAGCGGCTCGTCGGCGGCGGCCCGGACGAACCGGTCGCCGGGCTGGGCGAAGCGGCTCATCATGGTCAGCCCGTGGTACGGCCCAAACGGGGTGTTCAGCGGCGGCTGGCAGACCGACCCGTCGGCCGTGCAGGTGCCGCTGGACAGCAGCCCGTAGTCGCCGTAGTCGGTGTGGCCGGCCACCGTGGACACCGTGCCGATGCCGTTGTGGACGTTCCACCACTGGATGGTGAACACGCCGTTGGCCAGCAGCCGGCTGTAGGCGTCGACGAGGAAGAGCGCGCCCGGCTGGGTGGTGCGGCCCTCCTCCACGTTCAGCTCGGTGAGGCTGATGCCGATCCGGTCGGGGTCCGGCCCGGCGTACCGGGTGATCTGCTGCCGCAGCAGGTGCACGGCGTCGTCGACGTGGGCGATGCGCTCCAGGGACTGGGCGGCGCCGCCGCCCGGGTACCAGTGCACGTCCACGAAGTCGATCTTCGGTCCGGCGATGCCGAGCACGGTCCGGTTCCACGGCCCCGGGTCCGCGCCGGCGGTGATCCCGTCCGGCCAGTTCCCCGGCATGGTCAGCACCGCGCCGACCTTGATCGTCGGGTCGACGGCCTTCATCGCCTCGGCGTAGTCGACCACCAGGTTCGCGTAGTAGGTGGCGCTCTTGTCGGGGTGCTCGTCGGCCTCCCAGCCGGACCCGTAGTGCCCGTTGCCGTAGTTCTCGTTGCCGACCGTCCAGTACTTCGCGCCGTACTCCTTGGTCACGTTGGCGTAGCGCACCCACTCGGCGGCTTCGGCGGGGGTGCCGGTGCCGTAGTTGGCGACGATCATCGGCTGCGCGCCGACCCGCCGCGCCCCGGCCATGAAGGTGTCGAAGTCGGTGTTCGGGGCGACGTACCCGCCGGGGGCGGTGTGCGTCTTCCAGTGGTAGATGTCGGAGTACGAGCCGCCCGGGTAGCGGAGCATCCGCACCCCGGCCGCGCGCAGCAGGTCCGACGTCTCGGCGCTGCCGAGGTGGGTGTCCCAGATGGCCTGGTTGACGCCCAGCGCGGTGTCCGGCACGGTGGCCATCCCGGCCCGCGCGTTCACCGTCACCCGGACCGGGTCCGGGTCGGCGGCGCGGACGCCCGGGGCGTCGACCGTGGCGAGCACGCCGACGGCGAGCGCCAGGCTGGCCCCGAGCGCCGTCCATCGGCGGCGGGTCGGGCGCGGCGGGGAGAGGTGAGCCGGGTACGCGTACCCGCTCGGGTTCTGCATGGTCGGGTTCCTTCGGAACGGACGAGGACCGTCGCGGCCGGCCACCGGCGGGCGCGCCTGCCGGTGGACGGTGACGGACTCGTGGCGGGACGTGGTCGGGTGCTCGACACACGAGTCCGTCCCGTCGGACGGCCACCCGGCCCTCCGTCGCCCATGGGACGGGGTCAGCCCGCGCGGCTGCCTCGTCGGCGTACCACGATCTCACGCCGGTTCCGCCGAACTCAAGCCGCCGACGGCCCCCGGCGCACGGCCGGCCCGGACGTGGCGGGCCGGCCGTGCGGTCAGTCCTGTTCGCCGGCCGCCGGCGGGGTGGCCATCTTGTGGTTCTGGCCGGCCACGAGGAAGTGGTGGAAGGTGACGGTGGCGCTGACGTCCAGGGCCTGCACCCAGTGCCACCAGCCGACCGGGACGAGCAGCATCTGGCCCGGCTCCAGGACGGTCTCCAGCACGGTCGCCTCGGCGAACCGGGGATGCCGCGCCAGGTCCGGCCGGGCCGCGTCGACCGCGCTGAACGTGCCGCCACGTGGATAGACCAGGTGCCGCTCGTACGACGGGACGAGCCGGACGTGTTTGCGGCCGAGCACCTGACAGAGCAGCACGGAGCTGTTGTCCACGTGCAACGGGGTGACCGTGCCGGCCGGCCCGAGCAGCAGGTGGCCGGTGGCCGACGGGTCCACGATCCGCTCGGGCGGGCGCACGTCGGCGGCGAGCGGTCGCAGCGGCCCGGCCCAGTTCTCGTTACGCGGCACCATGTAGTAGTCGTTGGTGCGCACGCCGGAGCCGAGCAGCGCGAGGTAGTCGCGGAACGGCATCGTCGTCCGGTGCCTGTCGTACTGCCAGGCGTGGTCCGGGTTGGCGTTCCGACCGGTCATCACCTCCACCTCGGCGTCGCCGCAGGCCGCGGCCATCGTGTCGAGGGTCCAGCCGAGGGCCGGCCAGTCCGCCATCCGGCCCTCCAGCACCACCGGGCGGTTGCCGAAGTAGTAGCGGGAGAAGAACTCCTCCGGCGTGACGTCCGACCGGCGTTCCAGCGTGCGGCCCCCGTCGTCGGCCCGCAACGCCCGGTAGGTGTCCAGGACGGACTCCATCCAGTCGTACCGCAGGGCCAGCCGGCGGCACACCGCGAAGTACGGATGCCCGGTGAGGTCCCGCAGCTCGGCGTCCACGGCGTCGGCGTCACCGCAGCCGGCGACGGCGGCGGCCCGCACGTCGGCCACCGGCACGCCCATGGCGAGGTTCTCCACCAGCCACTCCCGCCAGCCACGGTCCAGCCGGGACAGCGTGGGCGACGTCATGCCCCGATCCCCGGGGCGGGGGTCGGGGTGACGCCCCGGGGGTGCCCGTGGCAGGTCGAATAGTTGCTCTTGACGTGGGCCGGGAAGTGCTCCGTCTCCGGCAGCGGGGTGGGCCGGGCGGCCCGGCGCACCGGCGGGCAGGTCGGGTAGCTGTTCTTGACGTGGGCCGGGATGTGGTCCGGGTGAGCGGTCATGCCCGCCAGTCAACCGGGCCGGGCGTCCCGGTCACCAGGTGCCGGTGTCCCGGGTCCCCGGGACGGGTCAGCGCGGGCTGGTCCGGGCCGCCTCGACCAGCCTGTGCTCGATGTCCCGCAGGAGCTGTTCCGCCTGGTCGGACGGCAGGTACGCGGTGTCGGCGGTGACGACCAGCTCGACCGCGCCGGGGGCGTCGACGACCTGGATCCGGCAGCGCCAGGCGAACCGCTCCAGCTCCTCCAGCCACCGGAAAGCGCTGGCCTGCCGGGCCGACTCCAGCTCCCCCGACGCCGGTTCGGTGACGGTGGCGGGCACCTCCTGCGGCAGCCGGATGTCGTTGAAGAAGCAGAACGGCGCGAGCGCGGTGCCGTGGTCGAGGCCCTGCTCGGCGAAGGCCCCGGCCAGTTCGAGCGGGTCGTAGTAGGCGTGCCGGTAGCCGTCCAGGGACGCCCGCCGGGCGTTGGCGAGCAGCTCGGCGAAGCTCCCGACCCCGCCGCCCGGGCGCCCCGGGCCGACGTCGATCCGGCAGAGCCCGACCTGGTTGAGCTTGCTGACGGCGGTGTCGTAGGCGGGCTGGAAGCGGTTGTTGGCCATGGTGAAGACGCCGCAGACGGTTGAGCCGGCCCGATCGCCGAGGACGCCGGCGGTGGCGGCGAGCAGCACGGTCGGGCTGCTCGTCCGGTGCCGGGCGGCCAGCAGCCGCGCCGCCTGGTGGACCGCCGGTGAGGTCAGCGCGCCCCGGCGGTACCGGGGGGTGGCCGCCGGCCCGGCCGGCTCGGCGAAGGCGCCGGGCGGCAGCGACCGGAACTGGCGGAGCCAGTACGCCACCGCCCGCGCCGAGCGGGGCCGCTCGGCCTGCCGTTCCCGGTCGGCCACGTCCAGCGACTGTAGGCCCGGCGGGCCGGGCACGACGCCGCGCACCAGCAGCAGACGCAGGTCCCGCAGCACCGTCTCGGTGGCGTGGAAGTCGACGGTGGAGTGGCTGAACACCACCACGACCTGCCGGACGAGGCCGTCGACCACCACCAGGGCGGCCCGCAGCGGCCACTCCCCGGCATGGTCGAAGCGGGGACCGCCCAGCCGCTCGACCAGCCGCCGGGCCGCCGCCCGACCGTCCGGGTCGGCGTCGGCGGTCGGGACCGTGCACACCAGCACCGGCAGCCGCCCGGCGGCCGACGCCACCTGCCGCAGGTCGCCGCCGTCGGCCCGGACCCGGGTGCGCAGCGACTCGTGCCGGCCGAGCAGGGCGGCGAACGCGGTCAGGGCCCGGCGGGGCGGCACCTGGGCGCGCGGCGAGACAGGCAGCGTCCGGCGCAGGTTGAGCAAGCTGTGCCGGGTGGACTCGAACTCGGTCACCGCCCGCCACATCGCGCGTTGGCCCCAGGTGAGCGGCCCTGTCGCGGCCCGCCCACCGTGGAAGTCCACGTACGCCATCTCTTCGGTCGTACCGTCGACCGGCTGGGAAACGAGCACGGCTCAGATTACAACCGGTCAGCTCCCGGCCACTGTCGACGACGGCGTCCAGGGCCAGGGCACCTCCCGGAAAGCCGCCGTGACCAGCAGCTCCTCCAGGTCACGCAGGAACGGCTCGACCGTGTCGACGGCCACGAACCGGGTGTCGACGCTGAGCGTGAGGCCGGCCGCTCCCGGCTCGTCGACGACGTGCGTCAGCCGGTGCCAGGCCGCCCGCTCGATGCCGTCGACCCACCCGAAGGAGCTGTCCGCCGTCGCGGCCCGCAACTGCTTCTCGCTGACCACCGGAACCGTTTCGACGCCCCCGCCGGCGAGCCGGACGTCGTTGAAGTAGTAGTACGGCAGAAACGCGGTCTCCGGGTCGTGGCCGGCGTCCTGGAAACTCCGCCGCAACGCGGCCGGATCGTAATAGGCGTGCCGGTAGCCGGTGAGCGCGGCCCGCCAGATGCGGGGCAACAGCTCGCCGAAAGCGGGCCGGTCGGTCAACTCCACCACGCACATTCCGATCTGCCCGATATTCGCCACCGCGTCGGCGTAGTCGGCGCGGAACCGGTTGTGCGCCATGGTGAACAGCCCGCACACCGTCGAGGAGTCCCGGCCGGCGGCCAGCGCCGTCGTCGCGGCCAGCAGCACCGCCGACACGCTGACCCGCTGCCGGGCGGCGATCAGCCGGGCCGCCCGGTCCACGGCCGACGAGACCAGCGTCCCCCGGCGTACCCGTGGGGAGAGGCCGGGGCCGACCTGGTCCATCGGCGGATGCGGCAGCCGGGCGAACTCGCGGACCCAGCGTTCCACGGCGCGCGCCGAACGCGCCTGGTCCACTCCGCGCTGCTCCCGCGCCACCTGGGCGGACTGGGGGCCGGGCGGGGTGCGCAGCGCCCCGCGCAGCAGGATCAGCCGCAGGTCCCGCAGGACCACGTCGACGGCGTACGCGTCGACGGCGGAGTGGCTGAAGACCAGGACGACCTGGCGTACCCGGTCGTCGACGGTGACCAGGGCGACGCGTAGCGGCCACTCGGCGGCGTGGTCGAACGCGACGTCGGCGAGCCGCGCCGCCGCCTGCCGGGCCGCGGCCGACCCGTCCGCCTCGCCCGGCGCCACCAGCAGCGGCAACTGGCCGGCGGCGGCGACCTCCTGGCGCAGCTCACCGTCGATCGACCGGACCCGGGTGCGCAGCGCGCCGTGCCGGCTGACCAGCAGGCCGAGGGCCCTGGTCACGCTGGGCAGGTCGGCGCGGACCCGCTCCGACACCGGCACCGTCCGGCGCAGGTTCATGAACCGGTGGTTCGACCCGGACCGCTCGGCGGCCCGCCACATCACCTGCTGCGCCCAGGTCACTGGGGCGGTCTCGGTGCGGCCACCACCGAACTCGGCCAGCACCAGCGTCTGATCGGCCCACTCGGCCGGGACCACGGCATCCGCGATTCGCATTCCCGACCGTAAGTCGGACACCCGGATTCCGGATCGAACGTTCGGGCTTTCCACAGTGCGCCGTTCAGTTGATTACATGCGTCGGTTGCGTTCGGCAGACTGCGATCCTCGCCCGCCACCAACTGAGAAGGCCGATCCGAGTGACCAATGTAGACCTTCCGGCTCGGGTTGTCCGTCCCTCCTCGACCGCGCTTTCCGAACCCGTCGGCGCGACTCCGTCGTTGTCGTTCGGGCAGGAGAGAATCTGGTTCACCGAACAACTGACTCCCGGTACGGCCGGTTATCTGGTTTACGCGACCGTTCGGCTGACCGGTCTCCTCGATCCGGGGATGCTGGCCGCCGCCGTCGACGCCGCCGCCGGCCGGCACGACAGCCTCCGGATGCGGTTCACCGAGAACGACCTCGGCGAGCCGCTGGTCGAGGTGGCCCCGGCGGTACGGGTCCCGGTCACCGTCCGTGACGTGCCGGACGAGGCGACCGCCCGCGCCCTGGTCGCCGAGTCCGCCCGCACCCCGTTCGACCTGGCCACCGCTCCCCTGCTGCGGGCGCTGGTGCTGCGGCTGGCCCACGACGACCACGTGCTGCACCTGGCGATGCACCACATCGTCAGCGACGGCTGGTCACTGAACCTGCTGCTCGGCGAGATCGCCACCCGGTACGGCACGCTGCGTGACGGCGCGCCGCCGCCCCCGCCGCCGTCCCTGTCGTACGCCGACTACGCGGCCTGGCAGCGGCAACGGGCCGACACCCCGGCCGCCGCGGCCGACCTCGTCTGGTGGACGCGGACCCTGGCCGGGGTGCCGGCGCTGGAGCTGCCCACCGACCGGCCCCGCCCGGCCGTGCAGACCTACGCCGGGGCGACCCACCGGTTCACCGTCGACGCCGACCTCACCGAGGGGCTGCGCCGGCTGTCCCGCGCCCACCGGGCCACCCTGTACATGACGCTGCTGACCGGCCTGCAGGCGCTGCTGTTCCGGCACAGCGGCCAGCGGGACTTCGCCGTCGGCTCCCCGGTCGCCGGCCGGGTGACCCCTGAGCTGGAGAACCTGGTCGGGTTGTTCGTCAACACCCTCGCGCTGCGCGCCGACCTGTCCCCGGTCGGCGGCGACGCCGACACGCCGGGCGGGGAGCCCAGCTTCGCGGCCCTGCTGCGCCGCAACCGCACCACCGTGGTCAAGGCGCTGACCCGGCAGGAGATCCCGTTCGAACGGGTCGTCCGGGAGCTGAACGTGACCCGGGACGTCAGCCGCTCGCCGGTGTTCCAGGTGCTGTTCACCCTGCAGAACTACGCCCGGGGCGGCGGCGGCCGGTGGCCGGCCGGGCTGACCACCGAGACGTTCGGCGCGGACGGTGACGCGGCGCGGTTCGACCTGTCGTTCTATCTCAGCGAGGTCGACGACGGCGGGCCCGGCGGCCGGGGGCGCCTGCGCGGCATGCTCGTGTACAACACCGACCTGTTCGACGCGGCGACGGCCGCCCGGCTGACCGACCGGCTCACCGCCCTGCTGCGGGCGGCGGTGGCCCGACCGGACCTGCCGATCGTCGACCTGGACCTGCTCGACCCGGGCGAACACGACCGGGTACGCGCGTTCAGCGCCCCGGACGCCCCGGACGCCCCGGCCGGGACGCCGGGGGTGACCGGCGACGCCACCACCCTGGCGGACCTGCTCACCCCGCACGTGGCCGCCACCCCGGACGCGCCGGCCGTGGTGTGCGGCGCGGACACCCTGACCTACCGGGAGCTCGACCGGCGGGCCAACCGGCTGGCGCGCTGGCTGCGGTCGGCCGGCGTCGGCCCGGACGCGCTGGTCGGCGTGCTGCTGGAGCAGTCGACGGAGCTTGCGGTGACGCTGCTCGGGGTGCTGCGGGCCGGCGCGGCGTATCTGCCGCTGGATCCGGAGCAGCCGCCGAACCGACTCGCCACCATGCTCGCCGACGCCCGGCCTGCGGTGGTGCTGACCAGCGCCGACCTGCGGGACCGGCTCACCCCGACCGACCCGACCGTCCCGACGCCGGTCGCCCCGACCTGCCTGGACGACATCCGGGACCGGGTCGCCGCCGGCCCGGACACCGCCCCCGACGTGGCGACGCACGGCGACACCCTCGCGTACGTCATCTACACCTCCGGCTCCACCGGCGTGCCCAAGGGGGTGGCGGTGGCGCACCGGCAGGTGCTGCGCTACCTCGACGGGGTGGCCGCCCGCTTCGAGGTCACGCCGGCCGCCCGGTACGCGCTGCTCCAGTCAATGGCGTTCGACTTCGCCGTCACCGTCTTCTACCTGGCGTTGGCCACCGGCGGGGCGGTGCACCTGCTGCCCCGGCGGGGCACCGGCGCGGAGCTGGCCGACCAGCTCCGCGCGCACCGCATCGACTACCTGAAGATCACCCCGTCACACCTGGCGGCGTTGACCGCCGACGCCGAGCCGGCCGAGCTGCTGCCGGCCCGCGCGCTCATCCTCGGCGGCGAGGCGTCCGACCTGGACCGGATCCGGCCGCTGGCCGCCGCCGGGGCGACCCGGGTGTTCAACCACTACGGGCCGACCGAGGCCACCGTCGGGGTGGCCACCCACGAGGTGACCGCCGACGCGGAGTCGACCGGCCCGGTGCCGACCGGCCGACCCCTGCCGTACGCCCGGACGCACGTGCTGGACGCGCGGATGCGCCCCACGCCGGTCGGCGTGCCCGGCGAGATCTACCTGGGCGGCGACCGACTGGCCCGGGGCTACCTGAACCGGCCGGGGCTGACCGCCGAACGCTTCGTGCCCGACCCGTACGGGCCGCCGGGGGCGCGGCTCTACCGCACCGGTGACCTGGGGCGGTGGCGGGCCGACGGGGAGCTCGTGTTCCTCGGCCGCGCCGACCACCAGGTGAAGATCCGGGGCTACCGGGTGGAGCTGGGCGAGGTGGAGGCCGCCCTGCGGGACTGCCCGCCGGCGCGCCAGGCGGTGGTGACGCTGCGCGACGGGCGGCTGGTGGCCTACCTGGAGGCGACGCCCGGGTCGGTCGTACCCGAGCCGGCCGAGCTGCGCCGTACGCTGGCCGACCGGCTGCCCGAGCACATGGTGCCGCAGCGGTTCGTCTGGCTGGACGCGCTGCCGTTGCAGGAACACGGCAAGGTGGACCGGGCGGCGCTGCCCGAGCCGACCACCGAGCCGCCGACCGGGGAACGGGCCGCCCCGGTCGGCCCGGTGGAGACGCTGATCGCCGGGATCTGGCAGGAGGTCCTGGGGCTGCCGGAGGTCGGCGCCACCGACGACTTCTTCGACCTCGGCGGGCACTCGCTGCTGGCCACGCAGGTGGTGGCCCGGATCCGGCGGGAGCTGCCGGCCGGCCCGGACGGCGCCCCGCCCCGGGTCAGCGTGATGGACCTGTTCCGGCACCGCACGGTCCGTGAGCTGGCCGCCCGGGTCGCCACCGGCCCGACCGGCCCGGCCGGGCTGCTGCACGAGCTGACCCCGCCCGCGCCGGCCGCCGGACGGACCACCACCCTGGTCTGCGTCCCGTACGGCGGCGGCAGCGCGGTGGTGTACCAGCCGCTCGCCGACGCCCTGCCCGCCGGATACCGGCTGCTGTCGGTGGCGGTGCCCGGGCACGACATCGGGTTGGGTGGTGAGCCCGCGCCGATCGACGAGGTCGCCGCCGACGTGACCGCGGAGATCCTGGCCCGGGTGGACGGTCCGCTTGTCCTCTACGGGCACTGCGGCCCCGGTGGCGCGCTCGCCGTCGAGGTGGCCCGGCGGCTGGAGGCCGCCGGCCGGGAGCTGGACGCCGTCTACCTGGGCGCGGTGTTCCCGTTCGCCCGGCCGGTGGGCGGGCTGCTCGGCCCGCTGCTGCGGCTGCGGCTGGCCGAGCGGATCCGCAGCGACCGGATCTACCGCACCTGGTTGCAGGCCCAGGGCACCTCGATCGGCGCGCTGGACCCCGACGAGGCGGCCTTCCTGATCCGGGCGATGCGGCACGACGCCCGGGTCTCCGAGGAGTACTTCACCGCGCTGACGCACCAGAACGTCACGCCGCTGCGCGCGCCGATCGTCTCGGTGGTCGGCGACCGGGACCGGGGCACCGACTACCACGAGGAACGGTTCCGGGAGTGGCACTTCCTCAGCGACCGCACCGCGCTGGCGGTGATCGACGAGGGCGGGCACTACTTCCTGAAGTACCGGGCCGAGGAGCTGGCCGAGATCGTCACCACCGTGCACCGGCGGCTCGCCGCGCCGGCCGGGGTGGTCGGCACGGTCGGGGCGGACGGCCCCGATCCGGCGTGGGAGTTGGCCGCCGTGTCGGACCGCAGCCCCACGCCACCGAGCGTCGCGCCGGCCCTCGGGCCGCCCGCCGCGGACACGCCCGTTCCCGGCGCGCCCGCGGGCGGTCCGACGGCGCCGCCGGGCGGGGCGGGCGGCCGTCGCCGTCCGCGCGCCGGACGGACGCCGCAGCCGAGCATGGCCCGCTTCGGCCTGGTCGCCGCCGGGCAGATCGTCTCCAGCACGGGCACCGCGCTGACCAACTTCGCGATCCCGCTGTGGATCTACCTGGAGACCGGGTCGCTGGCCCGCTTCGCGCTGTTCGCGGTGCTCGGGCTGGTGCCCGGCCTGCTGGTGTCCCCGCTGGCCGGCGCGCTGATCGACCGGAGCAGCCGACGCCGGGTGCTGCTGCTGGCCGGCGTGGCCGCCGGGGCGGCGAACGCCACGCTGGCCGCGCTGGTGCTCACCGACAGCATCCAGGTGTGGCACTTCTACCTGCTGGTCGGCTGGCTGTCGGTGGCGTTGGCGTTCCAACGGCTGGCGTTCCTGTCCGCCGTGCCGCAACTGGTGCCGAAGCGCTACCTCGGCCACGCCAACGGGTTGGCGCAGACCGCCACCGGGATCACCCAGTTCCTGGTGCCGCTGATCGCGGTGGCCCTGCTGGAGGCGGTCGGCCTGTCGGGCATCCTGCTCATCGACGTGGCGTCGTACCTGTTCGCGATCGGGGTGTTGCTGGCCATCCGGTTCCCCGGCACGCTGGCGCTGCGCCGGCGGGAGGGCATCGGCGAGGAGATCCTCGGCGGGCTGCGCTACTCGGTACGGCGGCGCGAGTTCCGGGCCATGCTGATCTTCTTCGCCGCGTTGAACCTGTTCCTGTTCCCGGTGCTGTACCTGCTCTCCCCGCTGGTGCTGGGCTTCGCCGACCTGGCCGAGGTGGCCCGGATCGCGTTGACCGGCGGGCTGGGCGCGGCCGTCGGCGGGCTGGTGATGCTGGTCTGGGGCGGCCCGCGGCGCAACCGGATGCGGGCGGTGCTGCTGGGCGCCCTGGGCATCGCGGCGGCCTGCCTGGTCACCGGGCTGCGCCCCAACCTGGTGGTGATCGGCGCCGGCGCGTTCGGGATGTACCTGGCGTTGGGCGTGGTCAACGGCGTCTACAACACGATCATCCAGACCAAGGTGCCACCCCGGTTCCACGGCCGGGTGTTCGCCCTCAACCAGATGGTCGCCTGGTCGACGATGCCGCTGGGCTGGGGGGTGATCGCCCCGTTCGCCTCGCAGGCCCTGGAGCCGCTGCTGCTGCCCGGTGGCGCGCTGGCCGGCAGCGTCGGCGCGGTGATCGGGGTCGGGCCGGGCCGGGGCATCGCCCTGCTGTACGTGATCTTCGCCGGCTGCATCGCGGTGACCGCGCTGGTGTCGCTGCGGACCCGGGTGCTGGCCCGGTTCGACGACGAGGTGCCCGACGCCCCGCCGGACGACCTGATCGGCATCGAGGCCCGCCAGGCCCGCGCCGCCGCCGGGGGCACGGAAGCGCCCCGGGCGGTTCCCGCCGCGAGCGTGGGACCTGGTCGGTCATGAGCGGCACGTCGCTGCGGCGGCCGGTGACGCCGGTCGCCCGTACCGTGCCGGAGCTGCTCGCCTGGCGGCGTGACCTGCACCCGGACCGGGTGGCCGTCGAGGTGGCCGGGGTGGCCGCGCTGACCTTCGCCGAGTGGGCGGACGCGGCGACTGCCGTGGCGGGGACGCTGCTGCGGCGCGGGGTCCGCCCCGGCGACCGGGTGGGGCTGGTCTTCGGCCAGCAGGACTGGACGTCGTACGCGGTCGCGTACGCCGGGGCGCTGCGGGCCGGCGCGGTGGCCGTGCCGCTGTCGGACCGGCTCGCGGCCGGTCAGGTCGGGCACGCGCTCACCCACTGCGCGGCGGTCGCGGTGCTGCACGGCGGTGACGCCCCGGTGGTCCCGGCCGGGCTGCCGGCGTGGACGGTCGCCGAGCTGCGCGCCGCCGTCGACCCGGGCGTCGAGCCGCCCACGGTGCGCGGCGGCGACCTGGCGCAGATCCTCTACACCTCGGGGACCACCGGGCGGCCGAAGGGGGTCGGGGCCAGCCACGCCAACCTGGTCGTCGGCGCGCCGAGCCATCCGCGACGGCTGGCGCTGGCCCACTCGGAGGCGTTCCTGCACGCGTTCGCGATCGGCACCAACGCCGGCCAGACGATGCTGCTCAACGCGCTCACCGCCAAGCCGACCGCGCTCACCCTGCCCCGGTTCACCCCGCTGCGGTTCGCCCGGCTGGTCGAGGGCGGCCGGGTCGGCACGGTGTTCGTGGTGCCGTCGATCGCGATCGAGTTGCTCGACTCGGGGGCGCTGCGGGGGCGGGACCTCTCCGGCGTACACCTGGTGGGGTCGACCGCGGCGGCGCTGCCCCCGGCCGTAGCGTCCCGCCTGGCGGCGGCGTTTCCGCAGGCCACAGTGGTCAACTACTACACGTCGACCGAGGCCGCCCCGGCCCAGACCACGATGATCTACGATCCGGCGCGGCGGGACGCGGTGGGTCGGCCGGTCGGCGGCCAGCTCATGATCGCCGACGCGGACGGTGACCCGCTGCCGGCCGGGGTCACCGGCGACGTGTGGCTGCGGGCCCCGCACCCCCGGGCCTACTACCGCGACGACGCGGCCAACCGGGCCACCTTCCGGGACGGCTGGGTGCGGATGGGCGACGTCGGCCGGCTGGACGCCGACGGCTACCTCTACCTCACCGACCGGCACCAGGACGTCATCAAGTCCGGAGCGTTCAAGATCTCCTCCCTGGAGGTCGAGGCGGCGCTGTTCGAGCATCCGGGCGTCTCCGAGGCGGCCGTGGTGGGCGTGCCGCACCCGGTGCTCGGCGCGGCGGTGGCCGCGGTGCTGGTGCCCCGGCCGGGCGTCGACCCGGCGGCGCTGACGCTGGCCGCGCTGCGCGGTTTCCTCGCCGGGCGGCTGGCCGACTACCAGTTGCCGGCGCGGGTACGGCTGGTCGACGGGTTGCCCCGCAACGCCGGCGGCAAGGTCCTCAAACGCCAGTTGACCAGTCACTTCGACAACTGACCACCATCGAAAGACCCGGGGAGAGCACGTGGGCGCCGCCGAGACGACATACGCGCAGCACGCCGTCTGGTTCACCGAGCAGGCCGGGGTGGCCGGCACGGCGTACCACATGGCGCTGGGCATCCGGTTCGGCGCGGAGCTGGACCGCCGGGCGCTGCTCGAGGCGTGCGCGGCGGTGACCGCCCGGCATCCCGTCCTGGCCACCCGGGTCGTCGTCGACGACGACGGCACGCCCCGGCTGGCGCCCGCCGAGAGCCGGCCGGTGGTGACGTCCGGGGAGCTGACCGACGGGCGGGTCGCCGAGGAGATCCGCCGCCGGCACGACCCGACGGTCGGCCCGCTGGCCCGGTTCACCCTGCTCACCGCCGCCGACGGGACGCATCTGCTGCTGGTCTGCGCGCACCACCTGGTCTTCGACGGGATGAGCAAGGACGTGCTGGTCCGGGACCTGGCCGCCGGCTACGCCGCCGCGCGGGCCGGACGGCCCGTCGACCTGCCGCCGCCGGCGGACGGGTACGCCGGGCACGCCACCGCCGAGCAGGACCTGGTCGGCGGGGCGCTGCCGGCGGCCCGGGCGTACTGGGCGCGGCACTGGACCGGCCCGGGTGACGTGACGCTGCCCGGCCTACGGCGGGCGCCGGCCGCCGCGGAGCCGGGCGCGACGGTCGACGTGGAGCTGCCCGGCGAGCTGGTCGACGGGGTCGGCCGGACGGCCGCCGCGCTCGGCGTGACCCGCTTCGAGCTGCTGCTCGCCGTGGTGCACGCGCTGCTGGCCCGGTACGGCAACCCGGGCGCGCCGGTCGGCGTCGGGCTGTCCACCCGTACGCCGGCGCAGGCCGACCAGGTCGGGTTGTTCGTCAACGAGCTGCCCACCCACGTCGCCCCGGCCACCGGCGACGTCGCCGGGTACGTCCGCGCGGTCCGCGCGCAACTGCGGGAGCGGTACCGGTTCCGCGCGGTGCCGCTGGCGCACGCGGTCGGCGGCCTCCGTCCGGCCCCCGCGCTGACCCCGGTGTCGGTGGGCTACCGGCGGCGGGACGCCGAGCCGGTCTTCGAGGGGGTGGCCAGCCGGGTCGAGTGGGCGCTGTTCGGCGGCGCGGCGCGCAACGCGCTGCACGTGCAGATGGTGGACGCCCCGACCGGGCTGACCGTCAGCCTCCAGCACAGCCCGACGGCCTGGGACGCCGACGCGGTGGCCCGGGTCGGCGGGCACCTGCGGACCCTGCTGGCCGCCGTGGTGGCCGACCCGACGCGGCCGGTGGCCGAGCTGCCGCTGCTGCCCGCCGAGGAGCGGGAGCTGGTGCTGCGCGCCTGGAACGACACCACCCGGGCGTACCCGGAAGGGGTCACCGTGTCGGCGCTGGTCGCCGAGCGGACCCGGGCCACCCCGGACGCGGTGGCCGTGGTGGACGGGGACCTGACGCTCACCTACGCGCAGCTCGACGCGGCCACCGTCCGGCTGGCCGGGCGGCTGCGGGAGCGGGGCGTGCGCCCGGGTGACCTGGTCGGGGTGGCGCTGGACCGGTCCTGGGCGGCGGTGGTGACGCTGTTGGCGGTGCTGCGCTGCCGGGCGGCGTACCTGCCGGTCGATCCCGGGCATCCGGTGGCCCGGCAGGAGCTGATCCTCGCCGACGCCGCTCCGGCGCTGGTGGTGACCGCCGCCGGCACTGCGGCCGGGCTGGATCCGGCCCGCCCGACGCTGGTCCTCGACGACCCGGCCCACCTGCTCGACCCGGACGGACCGGCCGTACTCGACGGACCGGCCGGAGGCGACGGACAGGTCCCGGTCGACGGGACGGACGAGGCCGCCGGGACGGCCGGGTCGCCGGGGCCGGACGACCTGGCGTACGTGCTGTACACCTCCGGCTCGACCGGCCGACCCAAGGGCGTCGCGGTCCGGCACGACGCGCTGGCGAACCTGCTGCTCGCCGTCCGGGACACCCTGGACAGCCGACCGACCGACCGTTGGCTGCACCTGACCTCGCTGTCGTTCGACATCTCCGGGGTGGAGGTGTTCCTGCCGCTGGTCACCGGCGGCCGGGTGGTGGTCGCCGCCGCGGTGAGCGCGCTGGACGGGGCCGGCGTGCTGCGGCTGGTCCGCGCGCACGGGGTGACGCACGCGCAGGCCACCCCGTCCGGTTGGCGGGTGCTGCTGGAGGCGGGCCTCGGCGTCGACGGGACGGAGCCGCTGGTGGCGGTCGCCGGTGGCGAGGCGCTGCCGGTGCCGCTGGCGGCCGAGCTGCGGGCCCGGGTGCGTCGACTGGTCAACGGGTACGGGCCGACCGAGGCGACGATCTACGCCACCATGGCGGACGTCGCGGCCGACCCGGACGAGGTGACCATCGGCCGTCCGCTGCCCAACGTCCGCGCGTACCTGCTCGACGACGCGCTGCGGCCGGTGCCGGTCGGGCTGCCCGGCGAGCTGTGCCTGGCCGGGGCCGGGCTGGCGGCCGGCTACCTGGGCCGGGACGACCTGACCGCCGAGCGGTTCGTCACCGCCCCGGGCGGGGCCGATGCCGCCCCGGGCGGGACCGATGCCGGCCCGGGCGGGACCGATGCCGGCCCGGACGCGGCGGCCGGGCCCGGGGAGCGCCTCTACCGCACCGGGGACCGGTGCCGGTGGTTGCCGGACGGCCGGATCGACTTCCTCGGTCGGGCCGACGACCAGGTGAAGATCCGGGGGCACCGGATCGAGCTGGGCGAGATCACCGCCGGTCTGCTGGAGCACCCGGCGGTGGCCGGGGCGACCGTGGTACGGCACGATCCCGGCGACGGGGACGACCCCCGGCTGGTGGCGTACCTGGTGGTCCGGCCGGGGGCCGACGTGCCGGAGCCGGCCGACCTGCGCGGGCATCTGGCGGCCCGGCTGCCGGCGGTGATGCTGCCGGCCGACTGGATGGTGCTGGACCGGTTGCCGGTCAGCCCGAACGGGAAGATCGACCGGGCCGCGTTGCCGGCCCCCGCGGCGCGTCCGGCGGCCGGCGGGGAGGCGTCGTCGACCGAGGGCGACCCACTGGTCGAGACGCTGCGGGAGATCTGGCAGGACGTGTTGCGGATCCCGGACATCGGCCCGCACGAGGACCTGTTCGACCTGGGCGGACACTCCTTGACGATCACCCGGATCAGCGGGCGGATCGCCCAGCGGATCGGGGTCGAGGTGCCGTTGGACGCGTTCTTCGACACCCCCACCATCGCGGAGATCGCCGCGTTCATCCGAGAGGCCGGAGAGGAGTCGCGATGACTGTCGTGGAGCTGCGGGAACGGGTCGCCGAGCTGGTCAGCGAGGCCACCGGCGGGGACGTGGCGGTGGCCGACCTGCTGGCCGGCGGCTCGCTGGTCGCGCTGGGCCTGGACTCGCTGGGCCTGTTGCGTCTGGTCGACGCCGTCGAGCTGGAGTACGGCGTCGAGGTGGACCTCCAGACGCCGGGTCGGGGTCTGGACACGCTGGACGACCTGGTGGCCCTGCTGGTCGCGGCGCGTGGCGGCGGTCCCGTCGTGCCGGTGGGCGGGGTTCCGGCCGGCTGAGCCGGGGCTGCCGGCCACGTCCCGGCGGCCATGGGCGTACGCCGATGGTTGCCGGGGTGGGGGACGGGCCGATATCGTCGGGTCCGGTCGGCGCGAAGGGCACGTGCCGACCGGCCGCACCGCCGCCGGCGCGCGGCGCCGGGTCTCCGGTGACGTGCGGCAGGGTCGTTCCGATCATCCCTCTGGATGCGCCGGCCGACGACCCTTTCCCCATCCTGGTCGCCGCCGGTCGTCCCGGCCCTCAGGAGTTCCCCATGAGCAGTCCCTTCAGCCAACCCGACGAGCCCGGCGGTCCGCCGGCCCGGTCGCGTCCGGTCGAGCGCCCGGCCGCCCGGCCGTCGGCCCGGCTCCGGCGCGGCGGCCTGGCCGGCAGGCTCCGTCTCGGCGCGGTCGCGGCGCTCGCCCTGGCCGTCGCCGTCGCCGCCGCGGCCGTCGCGACGGGCCCGGCCAACGCCGAGTCCAACGGCGGCGTCCGGGTGATGCCGCTCGGCGACTCGATCACCGACGGCTTCAACGTCCCCGGCGGTTACCGGATCGACCTGTGGCAGCACCTGGTCGCCGGCGGTTACAAGGTCGACTTCGTCGGCTCGATGTTCAACGGGCCGAGCAGCCTCGGCGACCACGACCACGAGGGCCACTCGGGCTGGACCATCGCCCAGATCGACGCCAACGTGGTGAACTGGCTGCGGGCCACGAACCCCCGCACCGTGCTGCTGCACATCGGCACCAACGACATGTTCGGCGACTGGTCGGGCGCGGCGTCCCGACTGTCGACCCTGATCGACAAGATCACCACCACCGCGCCGAACGCGGACGTCTTCGTCGCCACCATCGTGCCGCGCGCCAACGCGGACAACCAGGTCCGGACGTACAACTCCGCGATCCCGGGGATCGTGCGGAGCAAGGCCGACGCCGGCCGGCGGGTGCACCTGGTGGACATGTACCGGGCGCTGACGCTCGCCGACCTGGCCGACGGCATCCACCCGAACGCCGGCGGCTACCGCAAGATGGCCGCCGTCTGGCACGAGGCGCTGCGGTCGGTGCCGGGCAGCATCGGCGGCACGCCGCCGCCCACCACACCGCCACCCACCACACCGCCACCCACCACACCGCCGCCGAGCACTCCCCCGCCGAGCACGCCGCCGCCGAGCACGCCGCCGCCGGTCGCCGGGACGTGCCGGGTCACGTACACGGTCAACAGTTGGGACGCCGGCCTCACCGCCGCCGTACGGATCACCAACCTCGGCGGTACGGCGGTCGACGGCTGGAGCCTCGCGTTCACGCTGCCCGGCGGCCAGACGATCACCGGCGGGTGGAACGCCACGTACGCCCCGGCCAGCGGCGCCGTCACGGCCCGCAACGTCTCCTACAACGGGACGATCGCCCCGAACGGCTCGGTGGAGATCGGCTTCCAGGCCACCCACACCGGCAACGCCGGACGGCCGTCCTCGTTCACCCTCAACGGAGCCGCCTGCGCCACGTCCTGACCCGCGCCGGCCCGTCTCCCTTCGGGGGAGGCGGGCCGGCGTTACGCAACGGTACGGAGGGCGAATCGACAGCGGCGGGCCGGGTTTTCTACTGTGGAACCCAGCCTGCCGCCGTTTCGGCGGGTCACCCCAGGCGCACACCGATCGAGGACAGATGACCGGCGACCAGTCGTTGCAGCCCTTCCGGTCCGGCAGGCCCGCGCCCCGGCAACCGGGAGCGCCGGCCACCCGCGCCACCTCCACCGCGCCGGTGCACCGCCCCGGCGCGGTGGACTGGACCGAGTCGGTGGCCAGCCGGGAGGACTGCTGGCAGCGGCTCAGCCCCGGCGTACGGGGCCGCGTCGACCAACGCGTCGGACGGGTGCTCGACTGGTGGGCCACCGACCTCGGCGGGCGGGTCGGCGCCGTGGTGTTCGGCACCCGTGCCCTCGTCGCGGTGACGCCCACGGTGAACGCCGCCGGTCAACCCGCGTACGAGCTGGTCACCGTGCACCTGGCGGAGCAGTCCTTCCGGTCCGTGGTGGTGCGCGGGGCCAGCCCCACTCCGGGTGGTCAGGCCACCGGCGCCACGCCGGGCGGTCCGCCCTTCGGCAGCTCCACCCCCGTCGGCGGCTCGACGCCCGTCGGCTCCGGACCCATCGGCTCCTGGCCCGGCGGTTCCGGGCCCGGCGGTTCCGGGCCCGGCGGTTCCGGGCCCGGCGGTTCCGGGCCCGGCGGTGGCGGGACGGCCGACCTCGGGTTGGGGCCGGAGTTCACCGCCGTCCTGGGCCTCCTGCCGGCCCGGGCGCAGCAGCTGCTCCAGGATCCGTTCCTCACCGGACCGCGACCGCTGCGCGGCGACTGGTACGTCAGCTACGCCGGCAACCCGGCCGGCCTCGGCGGCGCGGTCGTACGGCTGTGGTGCTACCTGACCGACGAACGGTCGCTGACCTTCTGCTCGGGCGTGGGCCACGGCTACCGGGACGGCGCGGGCGCCCGCTCGTGGGAGGCCACCTGCTGGCGGGCCACCACCCTGACCCGCGCCGAGGCCGCGAACCGGTGAGCCCGTCCCTGCGTGACCTGGGCGGTCGGGATCCGTACGAGGTCCTCGGGGTGCCCCGGACGGCCGGGCCGGAGCAGATCCTCGCCGCCTACCGGCGGAAGGTGCGAACCGTGCACCCCGACGCGGCCACCGGCGACCTGCACGCGGCCACCCTGCTCAACGTCGCCCGGGACGTGCTGAGCGACCCGGAGACCCGTCGCGAGTACGACCGCCGGCGGGACGCCGGGTCGGACGAGCCGGTCACCGCCCCACCCGCCTCGCCCTGGGACGACGCGCCGACCTCCGGGTGGGACGAGCCGCCCGCCTCGCTCTGGGACGATCCGGACGTGGTCGGCGGCGCGGCCGACCCGCCCCGGCCGGGCTGGCGGCCCGACGCGCCACCGTCGGGGCCGGTGGTGACCGAGTTCCTCCCCGATCCGCCGTCTTCCCCGCCGTACCCGCACGACCCGTCGTATCCGCGTCGGCCGCCGTACCCGCCGCCGCAGGCGTACCCGTTCCCGCCGCCGTACGGTCCACGGCGCGGCTACCCGCCGCCGGGCCCGCCAGGGCCGTCGTCGGGCATGTCGCTCGGGGTGCTCGCGTTGCTGCTCACCCTCGTGTGCGGGCCGGTCAGCCTGGTGCTGGGCATCGTCGCCCTGAGCCGTCGGCCCGCTCCGGGCAGCGCCGACCGGACCTGCGCGCTCCTCGCGATCGGGATCAACGGGATCACGCTCTGCTGCGGGGCGTCGTACTTCGGGCTCCTGTTCGTCGGCGCGCTGGCCGGCCAGCCGTAGCCCGCGCTGGCCGGCCAGCCGTAGCCCGCCGCGCGACGGAGCAGCCCAACCGCCCCCGCGGGGGAACAGTCGCGGGCCGGTGACCGGCGTCCGGGCCGGGCAGGCCACTATGGATGGATGGACATCGAGGCGGTGGAACCCGCGCCCGCGGCAGATCTCTCCCCGGCGATCCTGCGGCAGTCCTGGCGGGATCTGACCTTCCTCCACTGGGCGGTGCCACCGGCGCAGGTCGCGCCCCTGCTGCCCGCCGGGACCCGACCGGACACCGTCGACGGGACCAGTCACGTCGGCCTGATCGCCTTCCGGATGGTCGGGGTGGGGCTCGGCCGGGGGCCGGCGGTGCCGTACCTCGGCAGCTTCTGGGAGACCAACGTCCGGCTCTACTCCGTCGACGACACCGGCCGGCGGGCCGTGGTGTTCCGCTCGCTCGACGCCTCCCGGCTGTTGCCGGTGCTGGTCGCCCGGGTGACGCTCGGGCTGCCGTACCTGTGGTCGGCGATGCGGATGGAGCGGGACGGCGACCTGCGCACCTACCGCTGCCGCAGGCGCTGGCCCGGCCCGACCGGCGCGACCAGCCGGATGACCGTCCGGGTGGGCGAGCCGGTCGACGAGCCGACCCCGCTGGAGCACTTCCTCACCGCCCGCTGGGCGCTGCACACCAGCGCGTACGGCCGCACGCTGCGCCTGTCGAACTGGCATCCCCGCTGGCCGCTGCGCCGCGCCGAGTTGCTGCGCCTGGACGACGAACTGGTCGCCGCCGCCGGCCTGCCGACGCCGACCGGGCCACCGGTGAGCGTGCTGTACTCCCCCGGCGTCCCGGTGGTGTTCGGCCCGCCGGTCACCGTGCGACGACCCGGCTGACCGCGACCCGCCGCACGTACGGCGTCACCGCGCCGGTTCGGCCGCTCCCGGCTCGGCCGCGTCCGGACCGGAGGCGTCCGGTCCGGACGCGTTCCCCCGTGGCCGGGGCGTCGAGCTGGTCGGCGGCGTACGCGCGCACGCAGCTCAGCAGGGCGAAGCGGCGTGGGGCGCAGGTGGTGTCCACGGTGACCAGCGACTTGCGGACCAGCGCGACGAGATCCACGACGACGCCCTCGTCGCCCGGGTGCTCCGCCCCGACCCGTCGCGCCGCGTCCAGGTCGAAGGCGCCGTCGAGGACGCTGAGCCGGTTGAGCAGGCGTCGTTGCCGCCCGGTCAGCCGGCGGCAGCTCCAGCCGATCGCGTCCGCCAGGGACCGGTGCCGTGGCGGGCCGTGCGGGCCGGCGGCGAGCAGCGCGAACCGGCCGGTCATCCGGTGGGCGACCTCGGTCAGGGACAGCGCCCGGCACTGCGCGGCGGCCAGTTCGATGGCGAGCGGGAGCCCGTCGAGGTCCGCGCAGAGCCGCGCGGCGACCGCCGGGTCGTCGGTCGGGGCGCCCGCCGCCGTGGCCCGGTCGGTGAGCAGGGCGACGGCGTCGGCCGGGGGCAGCGGCGGGATCGTCACGACCCGCTCGCCGGGGGTGTCGAGGGCTTCCCGGCTGGTGGTGAGGATCCGCAGCCGGGGGCAGCGGGCGAGCAGCTCGCCGACCACCGGCGCCAGCCCCGGCAGCAGGTGTTCGGCGTTGTCGACGACCAGCAGGGTCGCCCGGTCGGCCAGTACGGCGGTGAGCTGCCCGAGGTCACCGGCCGGCGCGCCGAGCGCGGCGGCCAGCGCGCCGACCACCGCCCCGGGGGACCGCAGCTCGGCCAGCTCGACCAGCCACGGTCCGTCCGCGTCGGCCCGGCGCCGGGCCAGCTCGATCGCCAGCCGGGTCTTGCCGACGCCCGCCGGGCCGGTGAGCGTGACCAGCCGGTGCGCGGCGACGGCGGCCCGGACGTCCGCCAGGTCGGCGGCGCGCCCCACGAACGACGAGACCGGGGTGGGCAGATTTCCGCCGCCGGGCCGCGCCGGCCCGGCGGCGACGGCCCCGGTGGCCGGGGCGAGCGACTCGTCGTGGCTGAGGATCGCGGTCTCCAGGCGGCGCAGGGCGGGCCCGGGGTCGACGCCGAGGCGCTCGGCCAGCCGGCGGCGGGCCCGGTGGAGCACACCGAGCGCGTCGCCCTGCCGACCGAGCCGGTAGAGCGCGAGGGCGAGCAGCTCCCAGGCCCGTTCCCGCAGCGGATGTTCGAGGACGAGGGCCTGCAGCTCACCGAGCACGGCGGCGTGCCGCCCCAGGTCGAGCAGGGCGGTGAGCCGCAGCTCGACGGCGGTGGCGCGCAGCGACTCCAGCCGGGTCACCTCGGGCAGGGCGAACGGGGTGTCGCCGACGTCGGCGTAGGCCGGCCCGCGCCACAGGGCCAGCGCGGTCTCCAGGGTCGACACCGCCTCAGCCGAGCGGCCCCGGTCCAGCAGGACGCCACCGTGGCCGACCAGCGCGGTGAACCGGTCGGCGTCGACCCGGTCGGGTGGCAGGCGGATCGCGTACCCGGGGCCCTCGCGGACGAGCAGGCCCCCGGACCGGGAGGCGCGTTGCGGTTCCAGCGCCCGACGCAGGCCGGCGATGTAGCCGTACAGGGTGGCGCGGCTGGCGGTCCGGTCGTGGTCACCCCACACCAGCTCCCGCAGGCGTTCCGCCGGCAGGGTCCGCCCCCGGGCGACGAGCAGGGCCGCCAGCACCATCCGTTGCCGGCGACCGCCGAGCGCCACCGGCTCGTGGTCGCGGCGGGCGCTGACCGGGCCGAGCACGCACAGGTCGACGTCCGTCGCCGCAACCGTCACGCCCGCCTCCGCCCTCCCGGGATGCCGATGCCGTCGCCCTCGGCGCGGGCCCGTCGTCCCGCTGATCCTGTGAGACGCCCACGGTGATCCGGATGGTTCGTGTCGGGTAGCGGACTGCCCGGCCGGTTTCCCAGACGGATCCAAGATCGGCCGCGTTGGCTGTCGGTCATGAGACGTCTTCTCGCGGCCGTCGCCGCGACGGTGGCCGCCGCGGCCGTCACCGTCACGGTCGCCGCCGCTCCCGCTTCCGCCCGCCCCGACTGCGACGCGTTCCCGCCGCCGCCGATCTGCCAGCCGCCGCCGGAGGACCCGCCGCCGCCGGAGGGCAGCGACAAGTCCCCCACCGGCCGGGTCGACTCGTACGGTTTCGCCAACGGTCAGTTCCACGTCCGGGGTTGGGCCCGGGACGTCAACGGCGGGCCGGTCACCGTCTGGGTGAACGTCGACGGGCCGTTCGTCGGCGGGTTCCCGGCCGGGCAGTGGCACGCCGGGCAGGGCGGGTACGTGGGCTTCGACATCGTCGTGCCGGCGCCCTCGACGGCCGGCACCCACCAGGTGATGCTCACGCTGGTGAACGTGCCCGACGGCACCCAGCCGGCGGCGCCGTACTCGTCGATCATGAACGTGCTGACCTACACGGTCACGCCGACCGCGCCGACCGACCTGAGCCTGACGGCCGGCAAGGTCAACGGCCAGCCCGCGGTCACGGTGGGCTTCGTCGACCGCTCCACCAACGAGGAGGGTTACTCGATCACCTACGACTGGGTGGCCCGCAAGTTCGAGGACGGGCGGTGGGTGATCACCACCGAGGCCCGGACCGTCCAGGTCGGACCGGGCGCGGGAACGGGCTGGTACAGCCACACGGTCGTTCCGCTGCTGCCCAACACGTTCTACCGGTTCTACGTCCGGACCCGGGAGAACGGCATGCTGTCGGAGACGGTCACCGCCGGAGTCTCCACTCCGGAGTGACGGTCGGGCGTGATCCGTCGGGTCGCGTCGTGGATGGTGGGCGGCGTCGGCTCGTCGTCGTTCCACCGTCCCGCTTCCGCGCCCGGGGCCCGCTGACGGGCCCCGGGCGCGGGCCTGTCGGGGCGTCCCGGGGGTTTGTTACGCGACCGTGACCAGCACATTGCCGGTACCCGTTGACCGATGATTATGTTAGCGCTAACACTATCCAGACGTGGCCGCGACGGGCAGCGGCACGAGGTCCGGGAGGCATGTGGTGGGCAGACGACTGGTGGCGGCGCTCGGCGGCGTCGCGTTGGCGCTGAGCCTGGTGGCCTGCAGCGGCGAGGGCGCCGGCAGCGGGGGCGACACGGCGGAGAAGAAGCCGGGTGACCTGACCATCGGGGTGTCCATGCCGACACAGACCTCGGAGCGGTGGATCGCCGACGGCAACGCGGTGAAGGAGAAGCTGACCGCCAAGGGTTACCAGGTCGACCTCCAGTACGCCGGCGACGACATCCCCACCCAGGCGCAGCAGATCGACCAGATGATCACCCGGGGCGCGGACGTCCTGGTCGTCGCGGCGATCGACGGCACCGCGCTGAGCGGCCAGCTCCAGGCGGCGGCCGAGGCGAAGATCCCGGTCATCTCGTACGACCGGTTGATCCTGAACACCCCCAACGTCGACTTCTACGTCAGCTTCGACAACTACAAGGTCGGCGTCGCCCAGGCCACCGCCCTGCTGGTCGGGCTCGGCCTGCAGACCAAGGACGGCGCGAAGGGCGCGGCGACCGGGCCGTTCAACATCGAGCTGTTCGCCGGGTCGCTGGACGACAACAACACGCAGTACTTCTTCAAGGGCGCGATGGACACCCTCAAGCCGTTCCTCGACGCCGGCACCCTGAAGGTGAAGTCCGGCCAGACCCGCATCGAGCAGGCGGCGATCCTGCGGTGGCAGCAGGAGACCGCGCAGAAGCGGATGGAGGACCTGCTCACCTCCGCGTACAACGACGGCTCGACCGTCCAGGGTGTGCTGTCGCCGTACGACGGCCTGTCCCGGGGCATCATCACCGCCCTGCAGAACGCCGGATACGGCACGGGGAGCAAGAAGATGCCGGTGGTCACCGGCCAGGACGCCGAGGTCGCCTCGGTGAAGCTGATCAACGACGGGGTGCAGGGCTCCACGGTGTTCAAGGACACCCGGCTCCTCGCCGAGCAGGCGGTCCGCGCGGCGGAGGCGTTCCTCCAGGAGAAGACGCCGGAGGCGAATGACACCACGACGTACGACAACAAGGTGAAGGTCGTCCCGTCGTACCTGCTGCCGATCGAGACCGTCTACAAGGAGGACATCACCAAGGTGCTGGTCGACTCCGGTTACCTGACGGCCGAGGAGGTCGCCGCCGGTCAGGCCAAGAAGTGAGCGCCGACATCGGGACGACCACGGCCGGCACCATCCTGGAGATGCGGGGCATCACCAAGACCTTCCCCGGCGTGGTGGCCCTGCGGGACGTCTCACTCGCGGTACGACGTGGCGAGATCCACGCCATCTGCGGCGAGAACGGCGCCGGCAAGTCCACCCTGATGAAGGTGCTCTCCGGGGTGCACCCGAGCGGCAGCTACACCGGCGAGATCGTCTTCGACGGCTCGCCGGTGCAGTTGCGCGGCATCCGCGACAGCGAGGCCCGCGGCCTGGTCATCATCCACCAGGAGCTGGCCCTGGTGCCGTACCTGTCGATCGCGGAGAACATCTTCCTCGGCAACGAGCGCCGCGGCCCCGGCGGCCTGATCGACTGGAACCGGGCCAACGCCGAGGCCGGCAGGCTGCTGGCCTCGGTCGGCCTGGCCGAGAACCCGGTCACCCCGGTCGGTCAGCTCGGGGTCGGCAAGCAGCAGCTCGTCGAGATCGCCAAGGCGCTGTCCAAGCAGGTACGGCTGCTGATCCTGGACGAGCCGACCGCGGCGCTCAACGACGTCGACTCGGCGCACCTGCTCGGCCTGCTGCGCCGGCTGCGGGACCAGGGCATCACCTGCATCCTGATCTCCCACAAGCTCAACGAGGTCACCGCGATCGCCGATTCGATCACCGTCCTGCGGGACGGTCGCACCGTCGAGCGGTTCGACACCGCCGGCGGGGTCACCCAGGACCGGATCATCCGGGCCATGGTGGGCCGCGACCTGGAGTCGTTCTACCCGGACCGGGTCTCCTCCCCCGGCGCGGAGGTGCTGCGGATCGAGGACTGGACGGTGCGCCATCCCGTCCAGGACCGCACCGTCGTCGACCGGGTCAACCTGACGGTCCGCGCCGGCGAGGTGGTCGGGATCGCCGGGCTGATGGGCGCCGGCCGGACCGAGCTGGCGATGAGCGTCTTCGGCCGCTCCTACGGACGCGACATCACCGGCCGGCTGTTCCTGCACGGTCGGGAGGTCCGGGCCCGCACCGTCGCGGAGGCGATCCGCAACGGCATCGCGTACGCCACCGAGGACCGCAAGCGGTACGGGCTGAACCTGATCGAGGACATCCGCCGCAACGTGTCGGCCGCCGCGCTGGGCAAACTGTCCCGGTTCGGCTGGATGCACGACAACGAGGAGATCAAGGTCGCCGAGGAGAGCCGGCGCGACCTGAACATCCGGGCGCCCAGCGTGATGTCCGTCGTCGGCAAGCTCTCCGGGGGCAACCAGCAGAAGGTCGTCCTGTCGAAGTGGCTGTTCACCGACCCGGACGTGCTGATCCTGGACGAGCCGACGCGCGGCATCGACGTCGGGGCCAGGTACGAGATCTACACGATCGTCAACCGGCTGGTGGCCGACGGCAGGGCGGTCCTCATGATCTCCTCCGAGCTACCCGAACTGCTCGGCATGTGCGACCGCATCTACACGCTCTCGGCCGGCCGGATCACCGGCGAGCTGCCGGTGGGCGAGGCCACCCAGGAGAGGCTCATGCAGCTCATGGCACAGGACAGGGAAACCAAGGGATGACCGTCAGCAAGTCCAGGACCGGCCCGGAGCGCCCCTCGTCGGACGCGCCCAGCGACGCCCTGCACGCCGGCACCAGCGACCCGCGTACGCTGATCATGAACAACCTGCGGCAGAGCGGCATCTTCGTCGCCCTCGTGGTCATCGTCGCGCTGTTCGCGT
Source organism: Micromonospora sp. WMMD882 (assembly GCF_027497255.1). Taxonomy (NCBI): domain Bacteria; kingdom Bacillati; phylum Actinomycetota; class Actinomycetes; order Micromonosporales; family Micromonosporaceae; genus Micromonospora; species Micromonospora sp. WMMD882. The sequence goes on along the minus strand of NZ_CP114903.1, from coordinate 1,048,322 downwards.
TTCTCACCGACGGCGTCCTGCTCAGCCCCGGCAACATCACCAACATCGTCCTGCAGTACTCCTACATCCTGGTGCTCGCCATCGGCATGGTCATCCTGATCATCGGCGGGCACATCGACCTGTCGGTGGGGTCGGTGGTGGCGCTCACCGGCGCGGTCTCCGCCGTGCTGGTCATCCAGCAGGGCCTGCCCTGGTGGGTGGGCATCCTGGCGGCGGTGGCCGTGGGCCTCGCGGTCGGCGCCTGGCACGGCTTCTGGGTGGCGTACGCGGGCATCCCGGCGTTCATCGTCACCCTGGCCGGCATGCTGCTGTTCCGTGGCCTGACGCTGCGGGTGCTGGACAACATCTCGCTGTCGCCGTTCCCGACCGAGTACCAGCAGATCGCGGCGGGCTTCCTCAACGGGCTGCTCGGCGGGCAGGGATACGACGCCTTCACCCTGCTGATCGCCGCCGTCGCGGTGGCCGGCTGGGCGGTCAGCGGCTTCCGTACCCGGGTGGCGCGGATCCGGTACCAGCAGCCCGTCGAGTCGTTCCCGCTGTTCGTCCTGCGGGTGGCCCTGGTCGGGGTCGTGGTCATGTACTTCGCCTGGCAGCTCGCCCACGCCCGGGGCCTGCCGATCGTCCTGATCATCCTGGCCGTCCTGGTGCTCGGCTACGGCCTGCTGACCCGGCGGACGGTCTTCGGCAGGCAGGTCTACGCGATCGGCGGCAACCTGGCCGCGGCGCAACTGTCCGGAGTGAAGGTCCGCACCGTCAACTTCTGGGTCTTCGTCAACATGGGCTTCCTGGCCGCCGTGGCGGGGGTCATCTACTCGTCCCGGTCCAACGGGGCGCAACCGGCCGCCGGCAACATGTTCGAGCTGGACGCCATCGCCGCCGCGTTCATCGGCGGCGCGGCCGTCACCGGGGGCGTCGGCACCGTCGTGGGCGCGATGGTCGGCGGTCTGATCATGGCGGTGATGAGCAACGGCATGCAGCTCATGGGCGTCGACCAGTCGATGCAGTCGGTGGTGAAGGGCCTGGTGCTGCTGGTCGCGGTCGCCTTCGACGTCTACAACAAGCGGCGGGCCGGCGCGGCCCGCTGACCGGACCATCGGGTCCTGCCGGGGCCCCCGCGTCCCCGTCCGGTCGGGTCAGGCCGGGCGGGGACGCGGCACGTCACGGACCGGGCCAGCGTCGGGGCGGCGCTGCTGGCCGCGCCGGGCCTGCCGAACGCCGGGCCGGTTGTCGGAGGTCAACGGGTCGGCGACGGCTCCTCGGTCGACGTCGGGCGCGCGACGGCCAGGCAGTCCCGCAGGGCGGCGGTGAGCCGGTCGGCCCGGTCGTCGTCGACCCCGCCCATCTGGTTGACCACGTAACCGAAACCGATGCCGTGGGCGTCGTCGCCGAAGGCCAGGTGCCCGCCGGCCCCGTCGTGGCCGAAGCTGCGCGGCCCGAGCATCGGCTTGCCGGGCGGCGAGTGCAGCAGGAAACCGGTGCCCCACCGGTGCCCGGCGTCCGGCCCGCCCTGGAACTGCCGCCCCCCGACCCGCACGACCGTCGCGTCGTCGACGGAGGCGGTGGTCAGCAGCGCGGGCCCGGCCACCGGGGACACGCAGGCGGCGTAGAGCCGGGCCAGGCCGTCGGCGGTGCTGACCGCGCCGGCCCCGGGCAGCCCGGCCGCCTGGATGGCCGGGTCGTTGAAGCTGACCAGCCCGGCGTCGTCGGCGGGGAACGGGAACGCGCCGTTCATCGTCGCCGACCGGTCGGCCAGCGGGTCCGCCGGACCGGGCGGGCCGGGCGGCGCGGCCAGCGTCCAGGCGACCGAGTCCCGTTCCCCGGCCGGCAACCCGAGCCAGGTACGCAGACCGAGCGGGCCGCCGAGGGTCCGCTGGACGAACGCGCCGGGCAGCTCACCGGTGACCCGACGGATCACCTCGCCGACCAGCCAGCCGTAGGTCATCGGGTGGTACCGGTGCGCGGCGCCCGGAGTCCAGAGCGGACGCTGCTCCGCCAGCGCCTCGACGACCGGCGTCCAGGCGAGCACCTGCGGCAGGGTCAACGCCCGGTCCACCGCCGGCAGGCCCGACTGGTGCGTGAACAGCCACCGCACCGGGATCTCCGCCTTGCCCTGCCGGCCGAACTCGGGCCAGTAGCGCACGACCGGCGCGTCGAGATCCAGCCGGCCCTGCTGCACGAGCAGGTACGCGCAGACCGCCAGGATCCCCTTCGTGCAGGAGAAGACGACCGCCGGGGTGTCGGGCGTCCAGGGTCGCCCGGAGCGCGGGTCGGCGACGCCGCCGTGCAGGTCGACGACCCGGCGGCCGTGCCGGTAGACGACGACGGACGCGCCGACCTCGCCACGGGTGGCGAAGTTGTCGCGGAACACGTCGGCCACCCGGCCGAACCCCTCGTCGACGTCGCCGTGCACACGTGGCGTGCTCACCCGTCGGCCCTCCCGGTGGCCCGTGGCTGGTGGCCGTCCCGGCCGGGCCTGGACCGGGAGCTGCCGGGGCGGTCGGCGCGACGCCGACGACCCCGGTGGACGCGACGGTCAGCCTACCGTCGCGGCCGGCCCGCTGTCCGTCCCGTCCGCGCTCGCCCAGCCCGGCCCACGCCATCGGCGACCACGGTTACGTACAATTACGTGTCGATTCTTTCGGAGGGCGCGACAAGCGGTTCGGGCGGCCGTTGAGTTGATTTCGCCGCCATCGATAACCTCGTTTTCCCCACAGTTTTGCGGGCTTTCGGAAAGGGGAACGGAACAGATGCGCGAGATCAGAGGAGCCGGGCCGGGCCGACGCCGGTGGGCGTTCCCGGGGTCCGTGGTGGCCGCGGTGGTGCTCGCGGTCACGCTGGGCACGGCCGCCCCCGCCCAGGCCGCCACGTCGAGCTGGGGTTCCACCCAGCAGACCACCTACCCCACCATCTACCAGACCAACTGGGTGTACTTCGGCACCGCGTTCACCGCGCCGGCCGGCACGCCGTCGACCGGGCGGATCAGCTCGGTCTCCTGGCGGTGGGAGTTCCTCAACCTGCCGCCGTCGCTGACCACGTACACCGTGTACCTGTGCGCGAGCACCAACGGCACGAACTGCCTCAACGTCACGCCCAACTGGTCGTCGCAGGCGTGGAGCGGCTCCACCACGGCGTTCGCCAACTTCCCGGCGAACACCACCTTCCAGTACGCGGTGTACCTGTCGGCGTCGACGACGTACGTCGTCAACCCGCCCCGGTACAGCCGCAGCTACACCCTCGACGTCACCTACAACTACTGACCTCTCCCGGCTCGACCGGGCGGGCGGCCCCCGACCCCGGGGACCGCCCGCGCCGGCGCCCCGGTCGCGGTCGACCGGACCCGGTCGGCTCAGAAACTGCTCACCAGTTTGACGAAGGCCTCGTCGATCAGCGCCGGATCGGTGGCGTCGAACGCCTTACCCGAGGACGCCTTGGCGATCTGGTCCAGGGTGGCGAGATCCGACTCCCGGTCGAAGGCGATGCAGAAGACCTTCACCGGGCGGTCCGGATCCAGGGCGACGTCGGCGAGCAGCCGCTTCAGGTCGTTGTCCCGGCGGTACTCGTTCTTGCCGTCGGTGAGCACCACGACGGCGTTGATCCGGTTCGGGTCGTACCGGTCGAGCAGGTGCCGGTGCGCGGCCCGGACGGTCGCGTAGAGCGCGGTGCCACCCTCGACGTGCAGGCCGGCGATGCGGCTGGTGACCTGCTTCTGGTCGAACTCGCCGAGCCGGACCTCCTCCCGGTACGGTCCGCCCGGACGCTGCGACGTCTCCGACGAGAAGGACCACAGGCCCACCCGGTCCTCCGGGTTGAGCAGCGCGAGGCCCTTCGCCGCCGCCGCCGAGGCGACCTGGAAGCGGGTCCGGTTGCCGACCGCCGCCTCCATCGAGCCGGAGGTGTCCAACGCGATCAGGATGTTGGCCTTCTTGCGCAGCGTGCTCCAGCCGTCCAGCATCGCCTCCACCACCGCCGGGTCCGGCGGCGCGAAGTAGGTCAGGCCGCCGGCGGGCTCGGCGCCGACGCTGGCGAGCAGCTCCGCCGGGGCATGGCCCTCGTGGTCCCGGAAGCCGAGCGCCGCGAAACCCCGCTGCTGGGGCTCCTCGGTCAGGAAGGCCAGGAAGTCCTCCGCCGCGACGCGTTGCCGCTCGTCGGCGGAGGGCAGCACCACGTACGGGTGGTCCAGGTTGAAGGTGCCCTCCTTCGGGTGTACGGCGACCAGCGGGACGGTGGGCCGCCGGCCCTGCTGCCGTCCCTCCTCCCGGGGGCTCAGCATCCCCTCGTTGTAGAGGTGGACCAGCTCCTCCTGGAGGACCACGGCGCTCAGGTCGTCGGCGCTGCCGCCCCCACCGGCCAGGTCCGCCTCGGCGAGATCCCGCAGCAGGTCCACCGAGTCGTCGCTGTAGTGCGACACGTTGGCCTCGATCCGGCGGACGAACTGGGTGACCTTCGGGTCGGTCAGGTCCGACCGGGTCAGGTCGCTGGACCGCTGCACGGCGGCGTAGTAGGTGGCGATGGTGGCAGCCAGGCCCGACGTGGACAGGTTCGGATTGTCCTTGCCGAAGGTGAACCGGCCCCACTCCGGCCTACCGAACCCGGCCCAGCCCTCCCGGCCGGAGAGCCCGAGGATCTCCCCCCAGCCCATCGGGCCGCGCTGGCGTACCAGGTCGCCCTTGGGTTTCGGCATCGCGATGACCAGCGGGCTGTTGGCGATCGACGGATACCGGTCCGGGGTCTGCGGCGCCCGACCGGCGGCCCGGTCGAGCAGCCGGAGCTGGCCGGTCCACAGGCTCGACGTCGGCAGCCACACCTGCGGCTCGGGCAGCCCGACGCCGACCCAGCCGGCGGCCAGCGCCTCGGTCGCCTTGCCCGAGTTGAGCGCGCTGACGTGCACCCGCGCGCAGCCGCCCCCGGGCAACATCCGATCGCTGCTGTCGTACCGCTCGGCGAGCTCCACCAGCAGCGCCGCCTTCTCGGTCGAGGAGGTGACCTCCAACGTGGTCGCGCAGTCGGCGCGTGGACGACCGCCGTCCGCGGCCCGCTCCCGGACGAGCACGAACGCCCCGCCGATGACCAGCATGCCGGCGGTGACAGCGGCGGTGTACGGCAGCCATGATCGGGCGCGCGACGGGGCCATGGGGACGTCCTCCTCGGCGGTCGACTGTCGGCAGCCAACCTATCCGCCCGGCGCCACCCCGGCGGCGGCGGACCGGCGCCCGCGGTCAGCGACCGTCGCCCCGATCACCCACCAGCACCGCGACCAGCAACCGCACCAGGTAGACCACGCCGAAGGTGGCCGCGCCGGTCGCCACCGCCACGGTCGCGGCGTTCGCGGCCAGGTAGCCGGCCGCCGCGCCGACCGAGCCGAGGAAGATGGCGGTCGAGATCCCCCAGGCGTCGGCGGCCTCCCGGCGCCACCGCCGTCCCCAGTGGTCACCACCGGTCGGATCAGGCGGCCCGCCGGTCAGCGGAAGACCGTACCCGCCGACGGCCGGAACCGGTTGCCCGCCGGCCGTCGGGGTGGGCCGGGCGCCGGCCGGCGGAACGGGCTGCGCGCCGGAGGTCGCGGTGGGGCCGGTGGCGGGAGGCGGGGGCAGTGGCGGCGGGTGGTTCGGGGTCGGCGCGCCCGCCGTGTCGTTGCCGACCTGCAGGACGGTCTCCGGCCGCAGCGCGGCGGTGACCCGGGTGTCCTGCCCGAGCAGCCGGATCAGCACCTGCTCGGCCACCGGTCGGTCCGCCGGGTCCTTGGCCAGGCACTGCTGGATCAGCTCGGCCAGCCCCGGCGGCAGCGGCGGCAGGTCGGGCGGATCGTTCACCACCCGGTGCATCACCGCGAAGAGCGAGTCGTTGCCGAACGGCGGCCGACCGCCGGCGGCGAAGGCCATGGTGGCGGCCCAGGCGAACACGTCGCAGGGCGGACCGACCGAGTCGTTGCGGAACCGCTCCGGCGCCATGTACGCGGTGGTGCCCATCACCCGGCTGGTGACCGTCTCGGTGTTGCCCAACGCCCGCGCGATGCCGAAGTCGATCACCCGGGGGCCGTCCCGGCCGAGGACCACGTTGTCCGGTTTGAGGTCGCAGTGCACCACGTCGGAGCGGTGGATGGCGGCCAGCGCGGTGGCGGTGCCGACGGCGAGCCGGTGCAGCGCGTTGCCGGTGACCGGGCCCTGCTCGCGGACGTGCCGGTACAGGGTGGGCCCCTCGATGAACTCGCTGACCACGTAGGGGCGCTCGCCGTCCACGTCGGCGAAGAGGACCTGCGCGGTGCAGAACGGGGCGACCCGACGGGCCGCCGCGATCTCCTTCATGAACTGGGAACGGGCCCGCGGCTCGCTCAGGTCAATGTTGATCATCTTGACGGCGACCCGCTGACCCTGGTCATCCGCGCCGAGGAAGACCACGCCCTGACCGCCCGCGCCCAGTCGGCCGAGCAGCCGGTAGGGACCGGCGGTGACCGGATCGTGCGTCCACAGCGCGGTCAGCCCCGGCACCGACGCGTCGCCCAACCCTGTCATCGGCGACTCCCAGTCGTCGGGCCCCGGCCACCCGCCGACCGGGGACACCGGCCATCGTGCCATGCCGCGCCGACCCCGCCCCCACCCCGCCGAACGCGGGCACGGGCGGCTGCCCGACGTCCCGGTCGCCGGGATGGCCGGGACGGTTCAGCGGCCGGCCGCCGGGGCAGTAGGTGGCCATGGACAAGCGTGTGATGGTCTTCGCCCCGGCGCCGCTGTTGACCGTGACGATCGAGCAGCAGGCCGACGCGGTCGAGCTGCACCTGCACCCCGGCGGCCAGGGCGTGTGGCAGACCCGCATGATCACCTGTCTGGGGGTGCCCGTGACGCTGTGCGTGTCGCTCGGCGGCGAGGTCGGTGACACCCTGGGCAGGCTCCTCGACGAGGAGGACGTGACACTGCGCGTCGTCCGTCGCGGCGCCTCCACCGGCTGGTACGTGCACGACCGGCGGGACGGCTCCCGGGCGGAGATCGCGGAGGACCCGGGAGCGCCGATGGTCCGCCACGACATCGACGACCTGTACACCGTCACGCTGACCGAGGGGCTGCGCGCGCCGGTCAGCGTGCTCAGCGGCCCGGCCTCCCCGGACGTGGTGGACCCGGACATCTACCGGCGGCTCGCCGCCGACCTGAGCGCGAACGGCGGGATCGTGGTGGCCGACCTGTCCGGCGACTACCTGAGGGCGGTGCTGGACAGCGGGGTGGCCGTGCTCAAGGTCAGCCACGAGGAGCTGATCGACGACGGGTACGCCGACGACGACAGCGTCGGGACGCTGCTGGCCGCCGGACGCGCGTTGCAGCGCAAGGGCGCGACGTCGGTGCTGATCAGCCGGGCCGGGGAGCCGGCGCTGGCCCTGCTCGACGACGGCCCGGCGCGACTGGTGCACGCTCCCCCGCTGGAGCTGGCCGATCACCACGGCGCCGGCGACTCGATGACCGCGGGCGTCGCCGCCGTGCTCGCCCGGGGCGGGGACATGGAGGAGGCGGTACGCACCGGAGCCGCCGCCGGGGCGCTCAACGTCACCCGGCACGGGTTGGGCACCGGACGCGCGGAGGCGGTACGGGAGCTCGTCGACCGGGTGCGGATCGTCCCGCTCGACGAGTCGGAGGGGCACGGGGCGGAGAACGACGGGGCGGAGGGGGACGACGGTGACCGGTGACCGGCCGGCCCGGGTGCTGGTGACCAACGACGACGGCGTGCACGCGCCCGGCATCCGCTGGCTCGCCCGCGCCGCGTACGACCGGGGCGCGGACGTGGTGGTGGCCGCGCCCCGGGAGGAGGCGAGCGGCATGAGCGCGGCGCTGTCCGCGGTGACCGACGAGGGGCGCGTGGTGTTCACCGGGACGGAGCTGGCCGGGCTGCCCGGGGTGCCGGCGTACGGTGTCGCCGCCTCACCGGCCTACATCGCGGTGCTGGCCGGGCTGGGGGTGTTCGGCCCGCCGCCGGACCTGGTCCTGTCCGGCATCAACCGGGGCGCCAACGCCGGGTACGCGATCCTGCACTCGGGCACGGTGGGCGCGGCGCTGACCGCCGGCAACAACGGCGCCCGCGCGCTGGCCGTGTCGTTGGACGTGCTGACGCCCACGGCGGCGAGCGCGGGCAGCGGCGGCGCGGCGATCGCCGTGCTGGACCAGGTCGACGACGAGAGCCGGCACTGGGCGACGGCAGCGGACCTGGCCGGCCGGCTGCTGCCCTGGCTGCTGGACGCGGCGCCGGGAACGGTGCTGAACCTCAACGTGCCCGACCTGCCGGCGGCAGAGGTGGCCGGGCTACGGCAGGCCACCCTGGCCCCGTTCGGCCAGGTGCAGATGACGGTGGCCGAGACCGGTGAGGGTTACGTCCGTACGTCCGTCGAGGAGAACGGCGGCCGTCGCCTGCCCGGCACCGACCTGGCCCTGCTGGCCGACGGCTACGCCGCCGTCACCGCCGTCCAGGGCCTGGCGCACCTGCCCGACGTGGTCCTGCCGACCGACGACTGAGCCCCCCCGCTGCTGGCCGCCGACGGTGGCCGGGCAGCCGCCGGGTGGTCAGGTGACGGTGGGGCTGCGGCGTTCGAGCAGGAGCACGTCGCGCCAGCGTCCGTGTCGCCGGCCGATCCGCTCGCGGACGCCGATGGTCCGGAAGCCGGCGCGGCGGTGCAGTTCGATGCTGGCCGTGTTCTCGGGGAAGACGCCGGACTGGATGGTCCAGATGCCGGCCGCCTCGGTGGACCCGACCAGGGTTTCCAGCAGCAGGCGGGCCACGCCGCGTCCCCGGGCGGTCGGCGCGACGTAGACCGAGTGCTCGACCACGCCGGCGTAGACGGCGCGGTTCGAGGTCGGCGACACGGCGACCCAGCCGAGCACCCGGCCACCGGGGTCCACGGCGACGAAGCGGTGGTCGGGCCGGCGACCGGCGTCGAACTCGGCCCAGGTGGGCGCGGTCGTCTCGAAGCTGGCGTCGCCGTCGTCCAGACCGGCCTGGTAGACGGCCAGGACCGCGTCGGCGTCCTGCGGGGTCATCGGGCGGACGGTGACGTCGACCATCAACGGGATCCGTTCCATTCGGGCGTCGGCGCCGGACGGGCGTCCGGCCCGGACGTCAGGGGCCGTGGTCTGCTCGCGGTGCAGGATACGGCGTGCGACGGTCCGAACCTCCGGCCGGCGACCGGCGGGTGGTGCGCCCGGCCGGCGACCGACGACCTACCCGCCCCTTTCGTGTCGATCATGGCCTTGTCGCTATTTTATGTGCGTGTCGTGACAACAGATCATGATGCGCGATCCGCAGGGCAGGGTGTGGAAGTTCCATCGGTAACGAGCCGGAAACCCGACGGCCGAAACCATTCGCCGCTGACCTCAGACGTTACTTGGCCGACATCTACGTATGGTCAAGTCGACGCATGAAACCAGCCGTTCCGAAAAGGGCCGCGCCGTCTACGCGCCGCCCGATCCTGGCCGTGTTCGGGCTGCTCGCGTTGACATCTTCCCTGGCGGTCGCCCCGGTTGGCGCGCAACCGGCCGCAGCCGCGGACGTCGCCATGCCAACCTGCTCGTGGGCCTCGAAGTACGGCGTGACGGGCTTGAACGCCTACTGGCCGGACAGCGCGGCCACTTACTGGTCGACCGTCTATCCGGTCACCCCGGGGTTGGAGATCACCATTTCCGGGGTTTTCCCGGACGCCCGTTACGCGTCTTTCAACGTCTATGACGACAAGCCGTCCCCCTTTACCCGCGATGGCGTCAGTTCCAGCCTGCCTGATTACCTGATCGCCCCGGACGCGGGCAGCGCCAACCCCTGGCAGACGGCTGCCGCCCCGGGTGGTCGGTTCACCATCAGGATCACCCCGGAGGTGTCGCCGGGGGAGGTCAACCGGCTCCCGCTGGCCCGGTCCGACGCGCCGGCCGGCGCGAAGGCATCGGTGATCTTCCGCGTCTACCTGCCCACCGGGGGCGACGCGACGGTGGCCCTGCCGACCGTGACCCTCACCCAGGACGGCGTGTCGACCACGCTGCCCCTGTGCCCTCCCACGGCGGCGGTCCCGCCATCGCCGGCCGCGACCACGTCCACGGCAAAGCGGTCGTCCGACTCCGTCGCCTCCGGCGGGCCGGGCCGTCCCCCGCACGCCGGGCCTCCCGGACCTCCCGGACCTCCCGGACCTCCCGGGCCCCCCGGGCCTCCCGGGCCCCCCGGACCTCCCGGGCCCCCCGGACCTCCCGGGCCCCCCGGACCTCCCGGACCTCCCGGACCTCCCGGACCTCCCGGACCTCCCGGACCTCCCGGACCTCCCGGACCTCCCGGACCTCCCGGACCTCCCGGACCTCCCGGACCTCCCGGACCTCCCGGACCTCCCGGACCTCCCGGACCTCCCGGACCAAGCGGGGAGAAGCTTTTCGTCCGTACCTCGGAGGTGGACAACCTCGCCCCGAACCCGGACAACGCGTACCTCGGCACCTGGCTCACCGCGCCCGGCGCGGACCAGGTCGTGGTGATCCGGGGTCGGGCGCCCCGCCCGGTCTCCGGCACCCACCCCGGGGTCTGGCCCCGCCGGCACACCGACGTCCGGTACTGGTCGATGTGCACCAACCTGGGCGGCCAGTACAAGCCTGTGGTGATCAACCGGTTCGCCGACGCGCCCACCAGCTACGGATGCCGCTACGACGACGACACCCGACTCGACCACCACGGTTACTACACCTACGTGCTCGGCACCGAGCAGCAACGGTCGACCATCGAGACAGTCCGGGACGTCACCTTCCTGCCGTTCTCCGTGTCGTACCCGACCACCCCGCACCTGGTCCTGCTGCGGAACCTGCTGCCCGTCGCCGGTTTCCCGCACTCCACCGCGAACGTGCCGGTGGACAGCCCGGCGGAGACCGCCGCGACCATCATGGGTCCGTACTACCCGCTGGTGAAGGTCTGCTCGCTGGCCGACCTCACCGCTGACGGGCCGCGCGGCTGCGGCGACTGACACCGGGCGGTACGGCGTGGACCGGCCGCGGTCCACGCCGTACCGTCAGCGGCGGCCGGTGTCGCCCCAGGTGGCCTCGACGAGCGCCGGCAGGACCCGGGCGGCCGGGCCGCGCAGGTTGACCTCGGCGACCGCGTCCACCGGGGTCTCCTCCGGGTTGACCTGGATCACGGTCGCGCCGAGCCGGGCCGCCGCGTGGGGCAGCTCGGCCGCCGGGTACACCAGGCCGGACGTGCCGACCGTCACCAGCAGGTCACAGGAGGAGACTGCCTCGACCGCGGCGGCCAGAGCCGCCCGGGGCAACTCCTCGCCGAACCACACCACGCCGGGCCGGACCGGAGCTGAGCACCGGACGCAGCCAGGTGGCGGCACCCGTCCCCCGGTCGGCCCGGCCTCCGTCGTGCCGTCGTCGGGGACGGACGCCGGACGCGCGCAGGCCGAGCAGCGCGGGGCGAACAGGCTGCCGTGCAGGTGCAGCGGGTCGACCGCGCCGGCCCGCTCGTGGAGGTCGTCGACGTTCTGCGTGACCAGGACGGCATGTGGGACGCGCGACTGGATGGCGGACACCGCCCGGTGGCCGGCGTGCGGCTCGGCCCGACTCACCAGGTGACGCCGCCACTCGTACCAACCCCAGACCAGGGCGGGGTCGGCCCGGAACGCCTCCGGGGTGGCCAGCGTCTGCGCGTCGAACTGCCGCCACAGGCCGGTGAGGGCGTCCCGGAAGGTCGGCACGCCGCTCTCCGCCGACATGCCCGCCCCGGTGAAGATCACCACCCGTCGGGCCTGGCCGAGCAGGGCCGCGGCCCGTCCGATCGGGGGGTGCTGCTGCCCCATGTGCCGTCCGCCTTTCCGTGCCACCGGCGCGGCGTCGGCCGCGCGGGACGAGTCTCCCTCTCCGGCCGGGACCTCCACCAACCGGCGACGCGGGCCACGGCCTGGTGGCGGTGACGCGGACGGCGGGTCCGGCGGGGTGGCGGGCGTAACCGATCGCCCCGACGGCGGGTTGGTCCGGGTGACGTGTCCGTGCGGTCGCGCGGGCACGCCCGGCCTGGGGAGGGTACGCGGTGCACGGCAGACTCGTCGCCCTCGCCACGCTGCTCGCCGGGGCGGTCCTCGTGCACGTGGTCCTCGCCTGCCGGCCGGTCGCCCCGCCGACGCCCGGGGCGGCCGTCGAGTCCGCCCGGGTGGCCACCGGCCCGTCGGTGGCCCGGCCCGTCGTCCCGCCGGCCCCCGCCGTCCGGGTCTCACCGCCCGGCCGGGCCGACGGGTGGAAGCCCGCGCAACGACGCGCCGGGTCGCCGGTCGGCGCCCTGGCCACGGGCTGCGGTGACACGACGTGCGGGTCGGTCGTCCGCCCCGGGGGCCGGGGTGTCCAGTCGACCGACCGCCGCGATCCGGTGGCGCACCAGGCCCTGACGCCTCCCCGCCCGGACGTCCGTGGCGACGGCGGCGTCGACCGGCGGCCCCGTTCCGGCGGTTCCACTCCCGACCACATCTGGCTGAGCGTGTTGCGCTGCTGACGGGTGCGGCTCCAGAGCCCACCACCAACCGTCCTGCCGTCTTACGCCTCCCGCCCGTGCCGCCGGCCGACGCCGACACCTGCGTCGGCCGGCGACGGACGGGGCGTAGCCACGTTCTCTCCCCCGCCGACTTTTCCGGATGTGAGCCATGCGGTCTGCCCTCCTGCCCTCCGTCTCCACCCGGCGCGCCCTCCGCGCCGACCTGTCCGCCTCCCTCGTCGTCTTCCTCGTCGCGTTGCCCCTGTGCGTGGGGATCGCCGTCGCCTCCGGCGTCCCGGCCGAGCTCGGCCTGGTCACCGGCGTCGTCGGCGGTCTGCTCGTCGGTCTGCTGCCCGGCAGCAGCCTCCAGGTCAGCGGCCCCGCTGCCGGTCTGACCGTGCTGGTCGCCGAGGCCGTGGACCGCTACGGCCTGGCCGGCCTCGGCACGATCGTGCTGCTCGCCGGGCTGCTCCAGATCGGTCTGGGCCTGTTCCGGCTCGGCCGGTGGTTCCGGGCCATCTCCGTGGCCGTGGTGCAGGGCATGCTGGCCGGGATCGGCCTGCTGCTGATCGTCGGTCAGCTCCACGTCCTGGCCGGTGGCGTCGCGCCGCACTCCGGCGTCGGCGCGCTGGCTGGGCTGCCGGAGCTGGCCGGTTCGCTCGGCGCCTCGGCGACGGCCCGGCTCGCCCTCGGGGTGGGCGTGGCCACCATGGCGGTCATGCTGCTCTGGGACGCCCTGCCGGGCCGGCTGCGGGTGGTGCCCGGCGCGCTGGTGGCGGTGGTCGCCGCGGCCGGGGTGACGGCCGTGTTCGGGTTGCCCGTGGACACCATCCGGGTGACGGGCCTGTTCGAGGTGGTGCAGCCCTCGTTCGGGCACTGGGGCGACCTGGCCGACCTCGGCATGCTCGCCACCGTCGCCACGTTCACGCTGGTCGCCTCGGCGGAGAGCCTGTTCAGCGCGGCGGCCGTGGACCGGTTGCACCAGGGGCCGCGCACCGACTTCGACCGGGAGCTGGTGGCCCAGGGCGCCGGCAACACGGTGTGCGGCCTGCTCGGCGCGCTGCCGATGACCGCGGTCATCGTCCGCAGCTCCGCCAACGTCCGGGCCGGCGCGCGGACGAAGGCGTCCCGGGTGCTGCACGGACTGTGGCTGTTGCTGTTCACCGCCGCCGTGCCCGACCTGATCGGGCTGATCCCGTTGCCGGCGCTGGCCGCCGTGCTCGTCCACGCCGGCGTGAAGCTGCTCCCGGTGGGCGCGCTGCCGCCACTGTGGCGGGAGCACCGGGGCGAGGCGGTGATCCTGACGGTGACGGCCACGGCGATCGTCACCACCGACATGTTCACCGGCGTGCTCGTCGGCCTGGGACTGTCGGTGGTGAAGGCCGCCTGGGAGACCTCGCACGTGCGGGTCACGGTGCACGACGGGCGACCGGGCCCGATCGAGGTGACGATCTCCGGCAACGCGACGTTCCTCCGGCTGCCGACCATCCTCCCCACGCTCAACGGGTTGCCGGCCGACCGGACCGTCCGGCTGGACCTGCGCGGTCTGCGGCACGCGGACCTCGCCTGCCGTACCGCGTTGGACACCTGGATCGCGACGCACAACGCCAGCGCGGACGTGCCGGTGCAGATCGTCTCCCCCCGGCCGGCGGGGGACGGCCCGGTGCGGAGGGTCGCGTCGGGGCCGCCGAGCGGGAGCGCGGCCGACAGGTCCTGAGTGGACGCCGTCCCGTGGTTTCGGGCGTGGCCGTCTCCGCTTCCCGCCGGTCCCCGCGGCGCTCCGGCCGTGGGGACCGGTCGTGCCCGGCGTGGTCCGGGCCGCAGGTCGATATTGGCAACCATCTTTACTGTTAACAAGGTTTAATTTACCGTGGTGTCACCTCACCCAGCCCAGACACCCAAGGAGCTGACACCATGCGTCGAGCACTCACCCTCCCGCTGGTGGCGACCGGAGCGATCGCCACCACCCTGGCCGTCGGCGCCCCCGCGCAGGCGCACGGCTACGTCTCGGGTCCGCCGAGCCGTCAGGCGCTCTGCGCGCAGGGCCGGGTCCCGGACTGCGGGCAGATCAGGTACGAGCCGCAGAGCGTCGAGGGCCCGAAGGGGCTACGGAGCTGCCACGCGGGAATCTCCCACTTCGCCGTGCTCGACGACGACAGCCGGGGCTGGCCCGCCACCTCGGTCGGCTCGTCGGTGACGTTCACCTGGACGAACACCGCCCGGCACGCCACCAGCAACTGGGAGTACTTCATCGGCAGCACCCGGGTGGCGGTCGTCAACGGCGGCGGCCAACAGCCCGGCGCCACCGTCTCGCACACCGTCAACCTGTCCGGCTGGTCCGGTCGGCAGAAGGTCCTCGCCGTGTGGAACATCGCGGACACCGCCAACGCGTTCTACGCCTGCGTCGACCTGCAGATCGGTGGCGGTGGCACCCCGTCCCCCACGCCCACGCCCACTCCGCGTCCGACCACACCGGCCCCGACCACACCGCCCCCGACGACCAGCCCCACGCCCACCCCGCCGGCCTCCGGCGGAACCTGGACGGCGGGCCGGACGTACCAGGTCGGCGACCAGGTCACCTACGGCGGGGCGACCTACCGCTGCCGGCAGGCGCACACCGCGCTCCCCGGCTGGGAGCCGCCCTACGTGCCGGCGCTGTGGACCCAGGTCTGACCGGCCGGGGCCCGGGGTGGACCGGAGCGCCACGGTGACCCGGCTGCCGGCCATACTGCTCGCCGGGCTGCTGGCGGTCGCCGGATGCGCGCCGGCCACCACCCCGGACCCGCCCCCACGGCCCGGGCCGACAACGGTGGCCGGGGCCACGCTGAGCGGCCTCGACGTGGTCTTCCTGACCAACCTGGCCAGCCACGTCGAGCAGACCCTGGCGCTGGTGCGGCTGGCCCGGGGCCGGCTGGCCGACCCGCAGCTACGCACCCTCGCCGCCGCGATCGAGTCCACCGAGTCCGACGAGCTGGCCACCGTACGCGGCTGGCTGCGGGAGGCCGGGACGCACGCCTCCGTCCCGGCCCACCGGCACGACCACGGCGTCACGGACGGCGCGGACCCGCTGGAACGGCTGCGGACCGCCCCGGACGGCGCTGTCGACCGCCTGCTGCGCGACCTGCTCCGCGCGCACCAGGGCGCGACGGCGGACCTCGCCCGGGCCCACCTGGAGGTCGGCGACCCCCGGGTGCGGGACCTGGCCCGACGCGTCGAACGGTCGAGGACGGCCCAGGTGGCCCTACTCGCCGACCTGCCGGCCGGCGTCGGCCGTCCGTCGGGTGGCGAACAGCAGGGCCGCCGCCCGGCGGACCGCACGGGACCGCCGCGGGTCGACGGCGATGGCACGTAGCACGGCGCGGTCGGCGGGGGCGGCGACCAGGGTGGTGAGCAGCGCGTGACACTCCCCCGGCACGTCCGACCCCACCGGCCCCCCGATGTCGTCGACCGGCGGGGCGGACCAGTGGGCGAGCAGGGCGGCGAGCACGTCCGCGCGGACCACCGGGTCGACCGGGCCGCCCGCCGCCAGGTAGTGGCCGGCGGCGACCGCCCCGGCCGGGTCCCGGGCGACCAGCCGCAGGAAGTCCGGCGCGGCGACGCCCCGGCCGACCGCGTACAGGCCGAGGCCGCGCTGCGACGTGGTGGTCATCGCCGCCACCCACCGGTCGGGCCGCCAGTTCCGGGCCAGCGGCCCGGCCGCCAGGTACTCCACCGGCCCCGGCCAGGTCGGCACCAGCCGGCCGGCGGCGGCCGCGGGCGCCGCCGGGCCGGGCCCGGCGGCGAACAGGCCGGTGCCGAGCAGGATCAGCCGGACGTGCCGGGACCAGTCCGGCAGCACCCGGTCCGGCGGATGCGGCGCCTGCCCCGCCGACCACTCGACCACCGCCGCGACCGGGTCGCCGCCGGCCAGGGCGGCCGCCGCCGCCACCTCGACGAGCTCGGTGTGCCGCTCGGCGAGCCAGTCGGCGACCGGGCCGCCCCGGGACGCCCGACGCAACGCCGCGCCCACGGTGTCCACACCGGCGCGTCCCGCGTCGAGCAGCGCGTCGACGAACCGGGCGAGCAGGGCCGTCGGGTCCGCCACCCGCGGCGTCCCGCCGGGCGGCCCCGCCTCCCAGACGACCGCGGCCACGGTGAGGGTGAGCGGGGTCCGCGCCGCCGTCGTCGCCCGGTCGGCGTCCGCCCAGGACAGGAACGCCTCGGCGGTGGCCGCCCGGGAGAACCACCGGTAGGCGAACCGACGGACCTCCGCCGGGCCGAACGGCGCCAGGTGGTACGCGGTGAACCCCGGTCCCAGCACGGCCAGCTCCGCCTCCGCGAGTTGCCGGGTGGTCACCAGCAGCCGCCACGGCGGGTCCACCGCGGCGGGGCGGGCCAGGGCGGCGAGCCGGTTGAGCACCTCGGCCCGCTCGTCAGGGTCGGCGACGGCGTCGACCCCGTCGACACAGACCAGCCACCGTCGGCCGGGGGCCGGCGGGGCCGCGAAGTCGACGTCCGGCAGCGGGTGCGCCCCGCTCAGCGCGGCCGGCAACGCCCGACCGACCAACGCGCCCGCCGGCAGGGCCACCGCCACGGGCAGCCCGGCCGGCAGGCGCCGTCGTCGACCCCGTGCGGCCAGCCAGTGCCGCGCCGACACCGCGCACGCCTGCCGGACCAGGGCCGACTTACCGCTGCCCGGCTCACCGATGAGCAGCACGTGTCCGGCGCCGGCCAGCAGCCCCTCCCCCGGCCGCGACGGCGTCGGGTCGGCGGCGACGGTCCCGCCGGCCGGATCGGCCCGGGGCACCGCCCGACGTGGCACGTACACCTCCGACAGCGGCCGGAGGTACCCGCCGGCGAGCCGGTACGGGTGCCCCAACGCGTCGTCCTCCTGGGACCGCCACAGCGGCGTCAGGACGGTCCGCCAGCCGCGCCGGCCCCGGGCCCGCAGGTAGCCGAGCACCGCCAGACCGGCGGTGGCCAGGGCGACGGCCCCGCCGAGGGCGCTGCCCGCCTTGTCGAGGAAGTCCAGACTCACCCGCTCACCCCGGCCGTCCGGTCGCCGACCGGTGGTGGGCGCCGCACTCGTCGCAGTACGGGTGCACGCGTGGCTCCCCGCAGTGCTCCCACGGCTCGACGCGGGGCTCGGGGGCCACCCGGCCGGCCGGGTCCGCCTCGCCGGGGTCACCGGACGCCCACGACGACGTCTGCGGCGCGTACGCCACCGAGTACTGCCAGCGGCGCAGATCGGCGTCGGGCCGGAGACGGACCCGACCGGCGGCCGGGTCGAGCAGCTCCGCGACCCGGGCGAGCTGGCGCAGCTTGTCGTCGTGGCCGCCGGCGTACGCGATGGCGACCGCCCGGCCGAGATGCCGCTCGGCCTCGCCGGACCGGCCGGTCGCCGCCGCGTCCAGCGCCAACCGCACCTGCTCGGCGTAGCCCTCCTGGTGGGTGTAGTGGGCCACGGTCTCGTGCACCTGGGAGACGAGTTCCAGCTCCTCGCTCCACTCGACGGTCACCGGCGTCTCGACGGCGTCCGGGTCCTCGTCGGCGGCGGTGTGCACGCTGAGCCAGCCGATCCGACGGCGCAGCCGTGGCGACATCGGGTCCACCTCCAGCGCGACCTGGTAGTCCCGCCGGTCGGTGGGGCTCCACGCCCCGATCGGGTAGTCCACGGTGAGGTCGCCCGCCGGGACGCCCCGGTCGGTGAGGTCCACGATGGTCGGGTAGACCTGCTTGACGAACCGGACCCGGGCCAGCCCGCCGACGCGTACCCGCAGTCGGGCCGCGCCGGCCCGGTGGGCCAGCGCCCGGTCCAGCACCGCCGCGAACTCGTCGGTCAGCCCGGTCAGGTCCTCCACCGGCACGACCGGGTTCGCGCCGAGGGCGTCGGCGATGCCCAACAGCTCCGGGCCGTCCCAGTCGTGCGCCCCGTCGGCCGACCCGACGGCCCGGCAGTCCACCGTGAACCGGCCGACGCACGCCTGCACCGCCGCCCGCAGGTCGACGTCCCGCTGGCCCTCGTTGCGGCCGTCGGTGAGCAGGATGGCGTGCCCGATCGCGTCCGGGCGGGTGGCCAGCAGGTCCCGGGCCAGCAGCAGCCACGCGCCGATCACCGTGCCGCCGTACGGGGTGAGCCGTTGCACCGCCCGGCGGGCGGCGGCCCGGCTGCTCTCGTCGGCCACCGCCAGCCGCCGACGCTGCGGGTAGACCATCCGGGCCGTGCCGGTGCCCTCCACCACGGCGAACGCGACGCCGTCGGGGAGCGCCTCGAGGGCCGCCAGGGTGGCCGCGCGGGCCGCCCGCATCTTGCTCTGCGGCGCGCCCATCGACCCGGAGCAGTCGAGCAGGATCACCTCGGCGAGCCCGTCGTGGCGGGGCGCCGGGCCACCCGGGGCGGCCCGGACCGCGGCGACGACGTCCACGACGCCGCCGTCGGCCGGCAGGTACTCGCTGTGGTGGGCGGTCAGGTCGAGCCGGAGCCCGTCCGTTCCGGTCATGCTGGCCCTCCTGTGCTCGCGGGCGGACGCCGGGTCACCACCAGGTGACCGGCCGGTTGGCGTTGGCGTGGTCGATCAGCGCGATCCGCTCCCGCCGGTCGGCGGTGCGCGCGGCGAGCCGCCGGCAGACGCGGTCGAGGGCGCGACGCAGGTCGGTCTCGTCGAGCCGGTGCCCGAACAGCAGCCGGTCGGCGTCCCGCGCGGCCCGCCGGTCGCTGTCCAGGGCGACCCGCAGCAGGTACGCCTCGACCAGGTCCCGCTCGGCGAACGGGGGCAGCTTCGCGACGAGGTCCGCGGCGTCCAGCGCCGCGGTCAGCCGGCGCTGGTCGTCCGGGGCCTCCAGCAGCATCCGCGCCGCGCAGGTCACCGCCACCGCCGAGGCGCGGGCCGCCTCCGGCACGGTCAGCAGGATGGCGGCGGCCCGGCGGGGGTCCTCGGTGACGCGCAGGCAGCGGGCCAACCCGAAGACCGCCGCGACCACCCCCTGGTCGGTCTGCCAGACGCCCCGGTAGTGGGCGGCCGCGGTGGCGTGGTCACCGTGCAGCTCCGCCGTAACGGCGTAGGCCAGCCGGGCGGACACCTCCCCGGGCAGCCAGCCGTAGACCCGCTCGAACCAGTCCAGGGCGGCCGGGACGTCCCCGCCCACCAGCGCCACCAGGCCCCGGTGCCACCACAGCGACCAGTCCCGCCGGTCGGCGGGGAGCTCGGCGAGCAGCGGACCCGCCTCGTCGGCCCGACCGGCGGCCAGGTAAGCCCGGACCATCCGGTAGGTCACCTGGGCGGTGCGCTCGGGCGCGGCGCCCAGCAGGGTGATCAGCTCGGCGGGGTCGGCGGGGCCGAGCGAGGCGAGGAACCCGGCCGCCGGATCGTCGCCGTCGACCAGCGGCGTGGGCAACCCGAGCGCGATCTCCACCGGGTCGGCGGTGACGTCGACGTGCAGGGCGAACGCGCACGCCGATGGGCCGAACAACGACGATCGGCTGGGCCGTGGGACGTCGTCGGTGGCGGCGCGCACCTGGTCGGCCACCCCCCGGACCTGCTCGCGCATCTCGGCGGCGGAGCCGAAGCGGTCCTGCGGATCGGTGGCGGTGGCCCGCGCCAGCAGCCGGGCGAACGGGTCGAGCCGGGCCGGCAACGCCAACCGCAGCAGGTCCTCACCGGCCGGTAGCGGACGCAGGTCGGCGGAGCTGACGACCAGGGTCAGCGCGGCGAGGGTACGGCCGACGGTGTAGATGTCCGAGCGGACGCTCGGCCCGGCCGGCCCCAGCCGCTGCACCTCGGGCGCCTCGAAGCCGGCGGTGCCCCACGGCGGGCTGACCGTGTTGGTGACCTGCCGGGCGGCCCCGAAGTCGACCAGTTTGATCCGGCTGTCGACGCCGTGGCCACTGACCAGCACGACGTTGTCGGGCTTCAGGTCGCAGTAGAGCCAGCCCTGCCCGTGCAGGTACGCGAACGCGTCGAGGATCTGCGCCGCGTACCCGAGGGCCTGGGGCACGTCGACGGCGGCCGGGCCACCGTCCGGGGCGATGGCGCGGCGGGCGTCCTCCAGGGTGCCGCCGTCGACGTACTCCATCACCAGGTAGCCGACGCCGCTGTCGTCGGGACGAATCGCGTCGGTGATGGTCACGATGCCCGGGTGGTGGTCGCTCAGCTCGATGAGCGCCTCCCGTTCCGCGGCGAACGCGGCGGCGGCCTCCCGGTCGTCCGGGTTGCGCTGTCCCTTGAGGACCCGCCAGCGGCCGTTCAGCTCCTCGTCCCGGGCCAGGAACACCCACCCGACGCCGCCGTGACCGAGGCAGCCCTCGATCCGGTACCGCCCGGCGCAGAGGTCGCCCTTGTCCAGTGGCGGGGTGAACGTGTAGTGGCTGCCGCAGCTCGGGCAGTAGCCGGTGACCCGCGGCACCCGGCGTCGGCAGGTCGTCCGGGGACAGTAGCGCTGGTTCTCGGACACGACGGCCCGGGGCAGCACCGCCTCCAGGGCGCTGCGGCTGCGCGGTGGCGGGATGGTCGCCGGACGCTCCCAGGGGCGGTGCCGCGGCCACAGGTCACGGGTGGACGCCGTCGCGGGCCGGGCGTCGACGGGCGTCGACTCCAGGCGGACGGCGGCGACCGGCTGGGCGGGAATGGCCGGCGGCACCGGTGACGGGTCGGCCGGTCCGCCGTCGCAGGGATGCCCCCACAGGCGGCAGAACCCGTCCCGGTCCACCACGCCGGGGCAGTTGCGCTCCGCGCAGGAGCGGGAGACAGCGGTCAACGGATCACCTCGTTCACGGCCTGCTGGTACGCACGGACCGCCCGGCTCGCGGCGGTCACCGCGAAGCCGTCCGGGCGGAGTCCGTCCCGGGCCTCGCGGTAGCTGTGCTCCAGGTTCGGGTGTTCGGCCCGCCCCTGGTCGGCGGCCCGCTGCCGGTACGCCTCCAGCCGGCCGCGCAGCTCCCGGTGGCAGCGTCCCCGCAGGCGACGACGGGCCGCGTCGACCGCCTCGGTGGCCTGGTCGAGGGCGGCGGTCAGGTCGACCCCGACGGGGCCGGCGGCGGCCCGGTCGAGCAGGGCCTCCACGTCGAGGTCGGGCAACGGATCACCGCCGGCCAGCCCTTCCCGGGCGGCCTCGGCGGCCAGTCGCCGCAGCCGCGCCACCGAGGAGCGCAGCCGCCACGCGGCATCCGGCGTCGGGCCGGTCGTGGGGGGCGGCCACGGGTCGGGACGGACGGCGACGGCCGGCGCCGGGCGCGCCGCGACAGCCGGCTCGGGGAGCAGCCGGGCGACCTCGTCCCGCCAGGGGCCGGGCCGACCGCATCCCACCGGGTCGAGGGCGGCGGCCCGGGCCAACGCGGCCAGCCGGGCGGCCGGCGCGTCGGACCGGTCGGCGTCGTCCGTCCCGGCGGAGCCGGTCGGCGTGTCGGGCGTCGCCAGCGCCCGCCGGAGCCGGTCGAGGTCCGCCTCGACGAACCGCACCGCCGCCCGGTACGCGTCGACGAGCCGACAGATCGTGGCCCGGTGCTGCTCGGCCGCCTCGACCGCCTCGGCGAGGGCCAGCCACTCGACGTGGACCGGCTCCCCGGTGGCGGAGGTGAACGTGACCGCGATCGGGTCGGCGCGTAGCCCGGCGAGCCGGGAGCCGTCCGGGGCGTGGTCGTCGTCCCCCGGGTCGAGAGCCAGCGACAGGCAGCTCAGCCGGAGCAGCTCACCGTCGGCCTCCCGTTCGGTCTCGGCGGTGACGCCGGTCAGCGGACGCCGGAACTCCCGGACGACCAGGGCCTGCATGTCGACAAGCAACCCGGCCACCCGGGCGTGCGCGGCCCGTACCGCGTCGAGTCGTGCCTCGTCGGCCAGCACGTCGCCCCCTCAGTCGGGCGGCCCGCTCGGCGGCGGCCAGTCGGTGACGGGAGGCTGGCCGGGGGTCGGCATGCCCCGGTCCGGGTGCCCCCGGAGCCACCGCTCGTGCGCCCGGCGCCAGACCCCGGAGGCCCGGGTGGACTCCAGGACGTGGTTGACGAACCGGGCCAGCTCCTCGTTGTCGAGGGCGAAGGCGTGCGGCTCGTCGGTGAACCAGGTGCAGGTGCCGGCGTCCCGTCCGGTGTGGTAGTCGCAGAACTTCCTGTTGCCAGGCGGGGGCTCGGTCACCAGCGTGGTGTCTGGGGCGATCTCGGCGAGACCGACCAGGATGTTCTCGTCGGTGCTGACCGCGTCGACCTGCCCCTGCCGCAGCATGACCAGGCAGTCGACCGGGTGGGGAGCGGACACGGGCACCAACGCCCGGCCGGCGGCGGTGCGGTAGCCGGCGATCGCCTTCAGGGACGTCGTCTCCCGGGCCGCGCAGACCCGACGGCCGCCGAGCTGCTCCATGCCCCGGAACTGCGGCCTGCCGTCCACCTTGCGGACCAGCGCGGTCTGGCCGGAGTCGAGGTAGTCGTTGGAGAAGATCACCTGCCGGGCACGGCCACAACTCGCGGTCAACGAGGTGGCGATCATCTGGATCTCCCCGGCCGCCAGCAGCGCGAAGGGCCCCTGGCCGGGCGGCACCACCTTGAAGGTGACCCGGCCGCGGGGGTCCTCCCGCGGCCACAACGCGCGGGCCACCTCCAGCACCAGGTCGATGAGGAAGCCCTGGAACGTCTGCTCCTGCGCGTTCCAGTAGCTCATCGTCGCGTCGGACGGGTCGACGCCCACCACCAGCCGGTCCCCCACGCGCGCCGGCCGCTGCTCGCTGGGGGCGAAGCTGCGCCGCACCGTGCACAGGTCGTTGGCGGGCTCCCCGGTCGGCGCCTCGGCCACCCCGGCGGGCAGCGGGGCGGGAGCGGTGGCCGGGACGGTCGAGGCCGCACAGGCGGCCACCACCAGGGTCAGCGTGGCGGCCAGGACGGCCCGGACCGCCACGGGCAGGGGCCGCCGGACCGCCACGGGCAGGGGCCGCCGGACCGTCCCGCGCGTCGCCGTCCGTCGCCCCGGCGCGGGCGCCCCTGGTCGGCTCACCGGTACTCCACCAGGCGTCGTCGCAGGCCGGCGAGGACACCCACGCCGGCGAGCAGCGTCAACCAGGCGGCCGGTCCGCCCAGGTGACGTGGGGCCGTCGGCAGCGCGGTGACCGCCGTCGTCACCGTCGTGTCCCCCTCGTCAAGCCGGCGGGTCAGGACGGTGGACGCGGCTTCGAAGGACTCACCGGCGCGGCCCTGGTCCAGCACGGTCCGCACCGCGTCGCGGAAGGCGTCCGGCTCCTGGCTCTGCCGGGCCCCCCACACCTTGTCGAGGGCGCGGCAGTCGAACCCGACCGACCCGGGCCCGGAGTCACAGAGCCGACGCCCGTCGAAGGCGGCCCGGTGGACGGCCGGGTCGACGCTGGCGCCGAGGGCCAGGTAGACGGCGGCGCGACCGGCCAGCACGTCGCCGAGGCGTTCCTGGGTGGCGCTCTGCGTCTCGACCGTCTCCGCCAGGGCGGGGAAGCCGTGGGTGGCGGCCGGCCAGTGCGACCACGACGCCACCGCCAGGCCGAGCACCGCCAGGACGCTCACCGTGGCGACCAGCAGGCCGGCGTTGAGCCGACGGCGGGTACGACGCCACAGCCACCACTGCACGCCGCCCAGCGCGGCGAGCGTGACCAGCGGCGTCCCGAGGGCGGCCGACGCCCACCAGCCGGCGTCGCCGCGGGCCTCCCGCAGCAGCCGGGTGTCGTAGTTCCACAGGCTCTGCGCCGCGTCGAGCACCTGGTCGGTCATGTAGTGGGAAGCCTGGGCGGCGTACGCGGAGGCGAGCACCCCCCGCCGGATGTCGCTGCCGTCGGAGACGACGGCCAGCCCGTCGTCGACGACCCGCTGGTACCGCTGGAAGCGGGCGGTGATCCCGGCGAGCCGGGTCAGTCGGTCCCGGTCGTCGGCCGCCGCGCCCATGGACCGGTTCAGCGCGCGTTCCACGGCACGGACCTTGTCCTGGTAGGCGGCCTCCAGTCCGGCGCGCTCGCGGTCGCCCGGGGAGAGCAGGAAGACGGCGCTCGCGGCCACGTCGGTGTCGGCCAGCAGCACGTAGATCTGGCGGGCGTTGGTGCTGGTGCGCGCGGCGGTCGACGCGGAGCGTTCCCCGAGGGCGCCGGCCGGCGCGGCGGAGCGCAGGGCCACCACGGCGGTGGTGACCAGCAGCAGCAGCAGGACCGCGCCGTAGAGGACGATCCGGGCCGGGGTCGTCCGCAGGGCCGCCCGCCACCGGCCGGCCCGGCCGCGCTCCGGATCGACGGTCACCCCGGTCAGCGTCCGGGTCGACCCGCCGGGCCGTTCGTCGGTCTCCACCCGCACCGTCGTGCCACCCCCCGATCGCGCGTCGCCCCGCCGCCTCCGGTCGGCAACGGGAGACCGACCGGCGCGGCATGATCCTGGCGAACCGCCAGGATGACAGAACGTCGCCGGTCCGCCCGCCGCCGTGTCCGGAATCCGACGCGACGTCGACTCCGATCGGGACGGACCCGTCGCGCCCGGCGGCAGCTCCTGCGGGGAAGGCGCTCCGGCCGGCAGATCCGGGACGGGGTGACGGCGGCGACGCCACCCGGGTCGGTCGTCGACCGGCCGGCGCGCCGTGGGTGGTCAGCCGCGGGCGCCCCGTGGCCCGGCGGCGAGGTGCCGGGCGTACGCGTCGGTGGTGAAGAAGGCCGGCAGCTCATCGCCGAGCGCGGTGTCCGTGACGATCCGCGCCGCCCTCCGGGCCCGTTCCCGGCCGGCGTCGTCGCGTCCCTCGCCCAGCGCGGTCAGCTCCTCGGCGAGCAGCGTGCGGACCAGGTCGTCGGTGACGCGGCCGCCGTCGGCCAGCGGCGTGCCGTGGTGTCGCCACTGCCACAGCTGGCAGCGGGCGATCTCGGCGGTCGCCGCGTCCTCCATGAGGTTCCACAACGCCACCGCGCCGACGCCGCCGAGCCAGGCGTCGACGTACCGCAGCGCCACCGCCACGTTGGACCGCAGCCCGGCCGCGGTGACCCGGCCGGGGGTCTTGTCCACGGCCAGCAGGTCGGCCGCGCCGACGGTGACGTCGGCGCGCCGCCGGTCGAGCTGGTGCGGGTGGTCGCCGAGGACCGCGTCGAACACCTCCCGGCAGGTCGTGACCAGGCCCGGGTGGGCCACCCAGGAGCCGTCGAACCCGTCGCCGGCCTCCCGCTGCTTGTCCGCCCGCACCCGGGCCAGGGCGGTCTCGTTGACCGCCGGGTCCCGGCTGGGGACGAACGCGGCCATCCCGCCGATGGCGTGCGCGCCGCGCCGGTGGCAGGTCCGCACCAGCAGCTCGGTGTACGCGCGCATGAACGGCACGGTCATGGTGACCTCGGCGCGGTCCGGCAGGACGTAGTCCGGCCAGTGGCCGAAGTTCTTGATGACGCTGAAGATGTAGTCCCAGCGGCCGGCGTTCAGCCCGGCGGAGTGCTCCCGCAGCTCGTAGAGGATCTCCTCCATCTCGAACGCGGCGGTGATCGTCTCGATCAGGGTGGTGGCCCGGATCGTCCCGACCGGCAGCCCCAGGTAGCGCTGGGCGAAGACGAAGATGTCGTTCCAGAGCCGGGCCTCCCGGTGGGTCTCCAGCTTCGGCAGGTAGAAGTACGGGCCGCGCCCGGCGTCGAGCTGCCGCCGGGCACAGTGGAAGAAGTAGAGCCCGAAGTCGACCAGGCTGGCCGAGATCGGTCGGCCGTCCACCGCGATGCCCTTCTCCACCAGGTGCCAGCCGCGAGGCCGCACGACGATGGTGGCGAGGTCGTCGCCGAGGGCGTAGCGCTTGCCCCGGTCGTCGGTGAAGTCGATCCGCCGGTCCAGGGCGTCGATCAGGGCGAGTTGGCCGCCGATGACGTTGTGCCAGGTCGGGGCGGTGGCGTCCTCGAAGTCGGCGAGCCACACCTTCGCCCCGGAGTTGAGCGCGTTCACGGTCATCCGGCGGTCCGGCGGGCCGGTGATCTCGACCCGGCGGTCGAGCAGGCCGGGGGCCGGCGGGGCGACCCGCCAGTCGGGGTCGGCGCGCACGTGCGCGGTCTCGGGGAGGAAGTCGGGGAACTGCCCGGTGGCGTACCGGGCGCGGCGGGCCCGCCGGGTGTCCAGCAACGCCACCCGACGGGCGGCGAACTCGCTGTCCAGGGCGACCAGGAACGCCAGCGCCTCGGCGGTGAGCACCTCGTCGAAGCGGTCGGCCGACGGGCCGATGATCTCGTACCTCACGCGAACTGCTCCTCTTCGGTGGAACCGCGCAGGGCGGTCGTCTCGGCGGCCGGGTTGAGCACGGTGCTGATCAGGTCGAAGTAGCCGGTGCCGACCTCCCGCTGGTGCTTGACGGCGGTGTAGCCGGCCGTCTCGGCGGCGAACTCCCGCTCCTGCAACGCCACGTAGGCGGGCATGCCGTCGGCGGCGTAGCCGCGCGCCAGGTCGAACATCGAGTAGTTGAGGGCGTGGAAGCCGGCCAGGGTGATGAACTGGAACCGGTAGCCCATGTGCCCGAGCTCCCGCTGGAACTTGGCGATGGTCGCGTCGTCGAGGTGTTTGCGCCAGTTGAACGACGGTGAGCAGTTGTAGGCCAGGAGCTGGTCCGGGTGCTCGTCCTTGATGGCCTCGGCGAACCGGCGGGCGACCTCCAGGTCGGGGGTGCTGGTCTCCATCCAGAGCAGGTCGGCGTGCGGCGCGTAGGCCAGGCCCCGGGCGACGCACGGTTCGATGCCGTTGCGGACCCGGTAGAAGCCCTCCGCGGTCCGCTCGCCGGTGACGTAGGGCCGGTCGCGCTCGTCCACGTCGGTGGTGAGCAGGGTGGCCGCCTGTGCGTCGGTGCGGGCGACGACCACCGTCGGCACGCCGGCCACGTCGGCGGCCAGCCGGGCCGCCTCCAGCGTGCGGATGTGCTGGCCGGTCGGGACGAGCACCTTCCCGCCGAGGTGGCCGCACTTCTTCTCGGCGGCGAGCTGGTCCTCCCAGTGCACGCCGGCCGCGCCGGCGGCGATCATGGCGGTCATCAGCTCGTACGCGTTGAGCGGCCCGCCGAAGCCGGCCTCGGCGTCGGCGACGATCGGGGCGAGCCAGCCGGCTCCGGCGTCGTCGCCCTCGGCGGTGGTGATCTGCGCGGCGCGCAGCAGCGCGTTGTTGATCCGCCGGACCACCGCGGGCACCGAGTTGGCCGGGTAGAGGCTCTGGTCGGGGTAGGTGTGGCCGGCGAGGTTGGCGTCGGCGGCCACCTGCCAGCCGGAGAGGTAGATGGCCTTGAGCCCGGCGCGCACCATCTGCACGGCCTGGTTGCCGGTGAGCGCGCCGAGCGCGTGGACGTAGTCCTCGTCGTGCAGCAGCCGCCACAGGCGGTCGGCCCCGTGCCGGGCGAGGGTGTGCTCCTCCTGGATCGCGCCGCGCAGCCGCACCACGTCCTCGGCGCGGTAGCTGCGGCGCACTCCCTGCCAACGCGGGTCGGTGTCCCACTCGTGGCGCAACTCGGATGCGGTCTTCATGGTGGTCGTCTCCTCGTGGTGTGGATCGCGTCGGTGCTCGGCGCGGCGGCGCGCCGGGCGGTATCGGCGCTGGTCAACCCGTGTGTCGCCCACGGTCACACGGCCCGGTGACCGGGGTCGAGGGACGGAATCAGCCAATTGTTGAAAATTCTGGAAGCCGTTCTGCGAAGTTGCGAATGAACCTCTTTACAGCGCTGTTAATGTGGCCGGAAACGACCCGGGGAGGGGGCGGTGGTGGAGAAGACCTTCGCCGGCGCGCGGCTGCGCCGGATGCGCGAGGACCGGGCGGTCAGCCAGGCCGACCTGGCCCGCCTGCTGGGCATCTCGCCGAGCTACCTCAACCAGATCGAGCACGACACCCGGCCGCTGACCGTGCCGGTGCTGATGCGGATCACCGAGGTGTTCGGCGTCGACCCGACGGTGTTCGCCCCGCACGACACCCCCCGGCTGGTCGCCGGGCTGCGGGAGGCGCTGGGCGGCCGGGCCGCGCTGCCCGACCTCACCGAGCTGGCCGGCCGGCTGCCCGAGGTGGCCGAGGCGGTGATCGAGCTGCACCGCCGCTGGCAGCAGGCCGACGAGCAGCTCGCCGAGCTGGTCGGCGACCGGGACCGGATCGGCCGCAGCCCGCACGACCAGGTCACCGAGTTCTTCTACCGCCGGCAGAACTACGTGCCCGACCTCGACGAGGCGGCGGAAGCGCTGGCCGCCCGGATCGGGCTGCGCCGGGGCGAGGTGCGCGCCGCCCTCCGGGACCGGCTGGCCGACCGGCACGGGGTCCGCGTCGCCCGCGACGACGCCGGCGCCCTCGGCGGGGAGCTGCACCGGTACCGCCCGCAGACCCAGACGCTGCACCTGTCCACGTCGCTGCGGGCCGGGCAGGAGGCGATGCGGATGGCCGCGCAGATCGCCCTGCTGGAGTTCGCCGACGTGATCGACGAGATCGTCGAGGAGGAGGGCTTCGACGACACCCAGACCCAGATCCTCACCCGGGTCGGTCTGGCGAACTACTTCGCCGCCGCGCTGATCCTGCCGTACGAGCGGTTCCTCACCGCCGCCGAGCGCCGCCGGTACGACATCGAGCTGCTCACCGAGCACTTCGCGATCGGCTGGGAGACGGTCTGCCACCGGCTCAGCACCCTCCAGCGGCCCCGGGCCCGGGGCGTGCCGTTCTCGTTCGTCCGGGTCGACCGGGCCGGCAACATGTCGAAACGGCAGTCCGCGACCGGTTTCCCGTTCTCCCGCACCGGCGGCACCTGCCCCCTGTGGAACGTCTACGAGGCGTTCGGCGCGCCGGGCCGGGTGGTGACGCAGGTCGCGGCGATGCCGGACGGGCAGCGTTACCTGTGGATCGCCCGGACGATCATCCGCCACCACGGCGGTTACGGTCAGCCCGGCAAGGTCTACGCGATCGGGCTGGGCTGCGAGACCCGGCACGCCGGCCGGCTGGTCTACTCCACCGGGATGGACCTGCACGCCGCCGAGGCGGCCACCCCGATCGGGCCGGGCTGCAAGACCTGC
Source organism: Micromonospora sp. WMMD882 (assembly GCF_027497255.1). Taxonomy (NCBI): domain Bacteria; kingdom Bacillati; phylum Actinomycetota; class Actinomycetes; order Micromonosporales; family Micromonosporaceae; genus Micromonospora; species Micromonospora sp. WMMD882. Next base: position 1,018,931 of record NZ_CP114903.1, on the reverse strand, counting down.
GAACGGATGACCTGCCCGCAGCGGGCCGCCCCGCCGATCAGCCGACGGCTCGACCTGGACGAGAACCGCAGCACCTTCATCCCGTACCCGTTGAAGGACTGAGCCGGGCGACGGGCGAGGGCCGCCCTGGTCGGCGTGACCGTCCGATCAGGTCCCGGCAGCGGAATCCCGGCGGCCGGACCGCCTCCGGGTGACGGTCACCCGACAGCCCTCTTGCCAGCCATTCAAGTGCGTGGATACGATGCCGGCCAACGGACGCGCCGGAACCGGGCGGAGGCGGGGCGATGGCGACAACCGGGACACCGGTGGCACATCGCGCGGTCGACGCGCGGCGCTTCCTGCTCGACGGCGCCCTCGACCTCACCGCGCCCTTCACCTCCGTGGCCGACGTGACCGTCAACGGGCGGCTGCACGAGTTCACCGCCGGCCCGACCGGCCTCGCCGACGACGTGGTCCGCGCGCTCGGCGTCGACCGGTTCGACGAGGAGCTCAGCTACCAGGACGGCACGCTGCTGACCGCCCGCGCCCGGCCGTACGATCCGCAGATCCGCCTCACCGAGGACCGGCTCGTCGCGGTCTGGCGCGGGCAGCGCCACTCGTTCTTCACCGAGCTGTACGGCGCGAAGCCCACCCACCTCCTCGGCGTCCTGCGGAACGTACGGATCACCGAGCACGACGACGGTCTGACCCTGACGCCCACCCCCGGCGGCGGCGCCCGCTTCGCCACCCCGGCCACCGTGCTCAAGGAGGTCCCCGGCCTCGGCCTGCTGGAGATCGCCCCACTGACCAGGGAACGCGCCGACCGGCTGCCGTCCTGGCGGGGCCTGCGCACCCGGGCCGGCGAGCTGTACCGGGACACCCTCTCCAACGGCAGGCCGTACTTCGTGCTGGCCACCAGCGACACCTGGCTGAGCGTGGTGCCGCTGGAGCACACCGACCCGGAACAGGTCCCCACCCTGGTGGACCGGCTCCGGGTCACCACCGGGTAGGCGTGCCCGTGTCCGCCCTGCTGGCGAGCGTGGCCGCGTACACCGTGACGCTCACCCTCCTGGTCGCCACCGCCGAACACCTGTCCCGACCGGCCGCGCTCCCCCGGGCCCTGGCCGCGCACCGCGTCCTGCCCGCCCCGACCCTGACCGCCGCGGTGGTCGTCACCGCCGAGGCGCTGCTCGCCGGCGCCGGCGTGGTCGCCCTGGCCACCGACGATCCGCGTCCCCGCGTCGCCGTCGGGCTCGCCGGCGCCGCGCTGTTCGGCCTCTACGCCGGCTACGGCCGGCATCTGGTCCGCACCGGGCGGGCCGGCCCGTGCGGCTGCTCCCGGCTGGAGCTGCCCACCTCCGGCTGGGTGGTGGCCCGCGCCGGGATCCTGGCCGGCCTGGCCCTGGTCGGCGCCGTCCGGCCCGGATCGATCGTCGGTTGGCCGACGCCGGACGCCGACCTCGCGGTCGTGCTGCTGGCCGCCGCCACGTTCACCGCGCTGCTGTGGCACCTGCCGGCCGCGATGCGCCAGCCGGCCGGGCCGGCGCGCCTGACCGAAGGAGAGCTGCCCGGATGAGCTTCCAGACCAGCGCGCTGATCCTGACCTGGGTCGCGATCCTGCTGCTGGCCCTCGTGGTGTCCGGACTGGTCCGCCAGGTGCACGCGCTGACCGGCGGGGCGGCCCCACGCCGCCCCGAGTCGGTCGGGCTGCCGCCCGGCGCGCCCGCCCCCGGGCTCGCCGCGCTGGCCCCCACCCCGCCGACCGGGCCGCTGGTGCTGCTCTTCCTCGACTCCGGCTGCGCCACCTGCGCCGAGGTGCTGGACGAAGCCGCCGCGCAGGCCAGCCGGGCCGGTCTCGCCGTCCGGATCCTCTACCGGCAGGACCCGCCGCCGCACGCGACCGGCCTGCCGGTCACCGTGCTGGCCGGGCAGGCGGAGCTGTTCGACAGGTACGACGCGGTGGCCACCCCGTTCGCCACCGTGGTCGACCCGCCCGGTCGGGTCCGGCACGCCGAGCCGGTCGGCTCCCGGGCCGCCCTGCGCCGCCTGCTCGACACCGTCGACCCCGCGACCGCCGAGCCGGCGGCCGTCGCCACCCACCAGCACGGAGGCGGAGCATGAGCACGCTGGACGCGGTGCCCGCGCTGCGCGGCGCCGACCCGGGCACCGGCGCCGCCGTACGCCGTCCGCCGGCCCGCGCCGGCGGACGCGCCCGGGCCGCCTGGGCGCTGTCGCGGCGTACCCTGCTGCAGGCCGGCACCGCCGTGGGCATGGCCGCGCTCAGCGTCTTTCCCGCGGCCCGGCGGGCCTACGCCGACGGCTACACCGTCTACGGCTCGTGTCCCAGCTACGCCAGCGACCACAACTGCTCCCCCGGCTGCGGGCCGAGCGTGATCTTCGCCGACGCCTGCAACACCAGCGGCACCTACGTCGGCTACCACAAGACCGACGGGGTCACCTGGACCCTGCGACCGAACGAGTGCTACTCGGGCACCTACGACGGCTGGCTCTGGCACTACCAGGGGCCGTGCGGGGCCTGCGCCTGCTCGGTGGAGCGCCGCTGCCACGACGGGTACCGCAGGACCAGCTCGGGATGGGTACGGTCGATCTGCCGGTGGAACACCCAGTGCGGCTGCCAGAGCACGGTGAGCTGGCCCGCCGTGCGGCGGGGCAACTCCGGGGTCAACGTCTACACCGTGCAGCACCTGCTCACCGCCCGGGGTCACAGCACCGGCATCGACGGGGTGTTCGGCAGCGACACCGAGGCCAAGGTCAAGGCCTTCCAGACCTCGGCCGGCCTCACCGCCAGCGGCGTCGTCGACGCCGGCACCTGGCCGGCGCTGGTGGTCAGCGTCCGCTCCGGCGACAGCGGCCACGCCGTACGCGGCCTGCAACGCCAACTCAACAAGCACGCCCACGGGCTGGTGGTCGACGGGGTCTTCGGCGGGCTCACCGACAGCGCGGTGCGTGACTTCCAACGGCAGAACGGCCTCACCGCCGACGGGATCGCCGGGGTGAACACCTGGCGGACGCTGACCGGAGGGGCGGTGTGAGCGCTGCCGGGCACACCCGGCCGGTCGGCCGTCGGGAGGTCCGCCACCGGCTGACCGATCCGCTCGTCCCCGCCCTGCTGCTCGCCGCCGGGGCCCTCGGCGCGGCGGCGACCGGGCACGCGGTCACCTGGGCGGTGATCGGCGCGCTCACCGGCTACACCCTGTCCGGCTCGGTTTGAACGTACAACAGCGCGTACGCGCTGGCCTCGCCCGGGTGGCGGGATCGAGAACGGCAGGGCGTGCTGCTCGCCCTGTTCAGCGCCGGCCTGGTCGCCGGTGGTCTGGTCAGCGCGCTGGCGCTGGACCTGCTCTCCGGGCTGACCGCGCCGCTGCCCGCGCCGTGGCGGCACGTGGCGGTCGTGGCGGTCGCGGCGCTGGGCCTGCTGCGGGAGGTCGGTCTGGTGCGGATCCGGTTGCCGCAGAACGCCCGGCAGATCCCGCAGCACGTGCTCCAGCGCGACGTCCGGCGCGGGGCGGCGCAGTTCGGCTTCGAGCTGGGCACCGGCGTCCGCACGTACGTGTCGGCGAGCGCCCCGTACGTGCTGGCCGTCGCGCTGCTGCTCGCCGGTCAGGAGCTGGGCGTCGCGGCGCTCGCCGGGGCCGGGTTCGGGGTGGGGCGGGCGCTCACCCCGCTGACCCGCCGGGCCGCCGGCGCCGGCGACCGGTGGGACGCCGACCTGCGGGCCCGGCTGCGGACGATCACCGTCACCGGGTGCGCCGTGCTGGTCGCCGCGTTCGCGCTGCTCGCCGTCCGGGCGTGGTGACGGCGGCGGTCAGCCGGGGCAGTTGGCGCTGGTCAGCCGGACGGTGTACTCGCGGTCGTCGGTGGTGATGCCGGACGGCTGCCCGTCGAAGTGCGTCTCGACCTTCTCCCAGCCGCGGCGCTGCTCGTAGTGCAGGTGCGGCGCGCCGGAGTTGCCGGTGCTGCCCAGCCGGCCGAGCTGTTCGCCCTGGGCGACCCGCTGCCCCTCGCGCACCAGCGGCGGCTCCAGCAGGTGCAGGTACTGCGTCTCCCACCGACCGCCGTGGTCGATCTTCACCCAGTATCCGCCGCCGCGTCCGCGCGGGCCGTCCGGGTCCTCCGGGGTACGGCCGCCCAGCTCGCCGTTGATCCCCGCCACGGTCACCGTGCCGGCGGCCGACGCCAGCACCGGCCGGCCCCACGCCTCCCCCTCGGTGGGGAAGAAGTCGACGTCGAAGTCGTCGTGCCCGGGGTAGGTGCCGAGCTGCCAGGTCTCCCCGCAGGCGACGGGGAGCTGGAACAGCGGGCGGGGGCCCGGTGGCCGCAGCAGTGGCGTCACGGCCACCGCCACGGCGGCCAGGGCGGCGACCACGGCGAGCGCGAGCAGGACGCGTAGGGTGCGGTTGCGGGGGCGGCGGGCAGGTGGGCTGGCGGGGTGGCCGGTCGTCACCCTTCCGAGCATGGCAGACCCCGGCGACCGGCCGCCCGACGGCGGTTCCCCGAACGGTCAGCCGGGCAGCCGCCAGACCTGGTTGGCGCCGGCGAAACAGTCCCAGATCTGTAGCCGGGCGCCGTTGGCGGAGCTGTTGTCGGTGGCGTCCAGGCACCGGTTGGACGCCGGGTTGCGCAGGGTGCCGTTGGACTGGGCCTGCCAGACCTGGGCGGCGGTGCCGTTGCAGTCCCAGAGCTGGATCTTCGTGCCGTTGGCGGTGCCGGCGCTGGTCACGTCGGCGCACTTGCCCAGGGCCCGCAGGGTGCCGTCGGTGGCCACCGTCCAGGTCTGCGCGGCGGTGCCGTTGCAGTCGTAGAGCTGCACGGCCGCGCCGTTGGCGGTGCTGGCCGCGGCCACGTCGACGCACTTGCCGCCGATACCGGTGATCGGGCCGGTCCGCCCGGTCGGCGGGGGCGCGCCGCCGCCGGTCACCGTGTCGTAGATCGCGCCGACCAGCGACGTCGAGCCGGTGGTGTCCTGGGTGAGCTCCCAGTTCATCATGCCGCCGGCGTTGGCCATCGCCCACTGCGTCTTGCGGCGGACCGTCGGCACCCCGTTGTAGCACTGCTGGACGCCGCCGACGGTGGCGCAGTCCCGGTTGGCGTTGGCCGGGTCCATGCCGACCAGCGCGGAGTACGTGTAGTAGCCGGGCCGGCTGTAGAAGGGCACCCCGAGGACGGCCTTGGCGGCCGGCAGGCCGCGCGCCTTCCACCCGTTCACCGCGTTGATCGACCAGTCGTAGTTGGCGTGCGGGCTGCCCCCGTCGTACGCCATGATGTTCAGCCAGTCGACGTAGCCGAAGACCGAGGTCGGCACGCCGGAGGTGTAGTAGCCCTCGCTGACGACGGCGGCGGTGAGCAGCTTGCCCCGGCTGCGCAGGGCGCTGCTCAACTGTTGCATGAGCAGGCTGAAGTTGGTGGCCGACGCCCCGGGGTCGGGGTACTCCCAGTCCATGTCGACGCCGTCGAGGTTGTACTGGGCGACGAAGTTGACCACGTTGGTGACGAACGCGCCGCGGCTGCCGGAGTTGGCGGCCAGCGCCTCGAAGGCCGAGTCGTCGCCGTTGTTCCAGCCGCCGATGGCGATGGACACCTTGACGTTGTTGGCGTGGGCGAGGGAGACCAGCGAGGAGAGCTTGCCGGGGTTCTCCACCGCGCGCAGGCTGCCGTTGCTGTTGGGCAGCACGAACGCGTAGTTGACGTGGGTGAGCCTGCCGTACTGCACGGCGTTGACGCTGCCGGTCCAGGACGGCAGGTAGCCGACGCTCTTGAAGTTGTTCGGCAGGACGACGGCCTCGGCGGCGGCCGGGGGCAGGGCGAGGGTCGCGCCGACGGTGGTCAGCGCGAGCAGGCCGGCGGCCAGGGCCGAGCGGCGGGGGCGTGGTGAGGACATCGAGGACCTTCCCGTGGACGGAGCACGGCGCCCCGCACCCGACCGGCCGCCGGGGTCGCCGGCCGCCGGTCGGGTACGGGTGAGAGCAGGAACTCCTCGAGGCAGGCAAATCCTAAGGAGTCTTAACTGTTCTCGTCAATGACATCCGTCGATGAAGAGTCCCGGGGCTCAGGGCAACTGGATCGACTGGGCGTGCCGGAACACGTTCGTCGGGTCCCAACGCGCCTTGGCCCGCTGCAACCGGGGGTAGCCACCCTTGTAGTACAGGGCGTGCCAGGGCGTCCCGGAGCGGTTCAGCGTACGGTCGCCGAGGTCCACGTCCGCGTAGTTGACGAAGCAGCCGTCGTTGACCTGGTTCGGCGCCGGCACCCCGCCGGTCTCGGCGTAGACGTCCCGGTAGAAGTCCCGCACCCAGCTCAGGTGCTGCTCGTCCTCCGCCGGGTCGCTCCAGAAGTTGAGGTACTGCGCCTTCAGGATCGAATCCCGCTGGGGCACGGCCGTGGCGTCGGACGCCACCGCGTTGACCTGCCCGCCGTAGCCGGCCAGCAGCAGCAACGCCGCCCCGTTGCGGTACCCGTCGGTCAGGTGCCGGTGGATCGCCGCGACCTGCGTCGGCGTGAACGACCGGCGCAGGTAGGCCGACTTGTCCTTGAACCGCAGCGTCGGGTCGATGCCGGCGAAGCCCGGCCAGCCGGTGGCGTGCAGCCAGTTCACCTGGCGGCGCTCGGTGACGGTCATCCCGCCCACCCCGGCGTCGATCTCGGCGAGGAACGGCGAGAGCAGGCTCGCCGCGCCCGCGTCGACCTGGGCGACCAGCACCACGTTGCCCCCGCTGCGGTGGAACAGCTTGAGCTGGCTGAACAGCCTGGTGGCCGGCGAGCCGGGCGCGGAGTTGCGCTCGTGCCAGCGGCCGAAGTTCGTCACCAGCCGGGCGAACGTCTCCTCGGTCAACGACGACCAGGACCACGAGGCGTTCACCAGGACCACCTCGGCCGGCGGACGGGGCAGCAGACCGGCCGGGTCGCTGCCGGTCGCGTTCGGCGAACGCAGCCAGTACCGCGTCACGATGCCGAAGTTGCCGCCGCCCCCACCGGTGTGCGCCCACCACAGCTCCCGGTTCGGGTCGCCCGGCTCCCGCGTCGCGACCACCGCCCGGGCGGTCCCGGCGCGGTCGACCGTGACGACCTCGACGCCGTACAGGTGGTCGACGGTCAGCCCGAACAGCCGGGACAGCGCCCCGTAGCCGCCGCCGACGATGTGGCCGCCCGCCCCCACCGACGGGCAGGACCCGCCGGGGATCGTCACGCCCCAGAACTTGTAGAGCCGCTCGTACACCTCGGACAGCATCGCGCCCGGCTCGATCACGAACGCGCGCCGCCCGGGGTCGTAGTCCACCCGGTTCATCTCCGACAGGTCGACGATCACCTTGACCTCGGGGTTCGACACGAACCCCTCGTAGCAGTGACCGCCGCTGCGCACCGAGATCCGCTTGCCGGCGTCGACGGCGGCCTGCACCGCCGCCACGACCTGGGCGGTCGTGCGGGCCAGCACCACACGCTCGGGCTGCCCCACCCACCGGGCGTTGGTGCCCCGCACCAGGTCGCCGTACCGGTGGTCGTCCGGTCCGACCACCACCGCGGTCGGCTCGGTCGAAGCCGCCGCCGTCGCTCCGGGCGACGCCGCCGGCGCCGCCGTGACCGGCGCGGACGGCACCGCCGCCGCCGCGCCCACTGCCGCCATCCCGCCGATCAGACCCCGACGGGACAGTCGTCCCCCCCAGTTGGAAGTCACGTCACTCCTTCTCCACTACCGCGCACGTCCAGGTGAATCCGGCCCCGACGCCGACCAGCAGGACGCGTCGGCCCGCGGTGAGGGCGTCGGAGTCGAGCAGGTGGGCGAGCCCGGCGAACTGGTCGCCGGAGCCAAGGTGGCCGATGTCCAGTCCCCACTCCAGCAGGGTCTGCTCCGCGCGCAGACCGATGGGACGCAGACACTGCTTGGCGCTGAGGTCCGCGCCGAAGAACGGCGCCACCACCGTCGCCATGTCGTCGATGCTGGCCTCGGCGTCCTCCAGGCACCGCTTGATCGCGGTGAGCATGCCCGCCTCGTTGCGGGCCGTCACCTCGTTGACCGGCATGGTCTCCAGGAACCGCCGCTTGCGGTCCAGCAGGTCCACCGGACCGGCCTGGTGGAACCCGGCGGCGAACGGCGCGCGGTGCAGCCCCTCCAGCTCCGGCGCGGCGTACGACGCGGTGGCCACCAGCCGCAGGGGCCCGGGCCGGCGGCTGAGCACCACGGCGGTGCCGGCGTCACCGAACACCAACCCCCGGTCGGTACGCCAGCGCGGGAAACCCGGCTCGCAGAAGCGGTCCCCGGTGGTCAGCAGCGCCGCGCCCAGGGTGGGCCGCGCGGCGAGCTGCCCGGCCGCCACGTCCAGGGCGCACATGCCGCCGTTGGACATCTGGCGCAGCTCGAACGCGGTGGCGTCGCCGTGACCGAGCACGTGGTGCTGCACGTACGCGCCGGCGTTCCAGAACTCCACGCCCTGGAAGTAGCAGCTCGCGTGGATCACCAGACCCACGTCGGCCGGCGGGAGGCCGCTGGCCCGCAGCGCGGCCCGGCCGGCGGCCACCCCGAGGTCCGGGCCGGACGAGTCGGCCACCGCGACGGCCCGTTGCCGGGTCCGGTCGGCCTCCGCCGCGTCGTACCAGCCGGCCGCCACCGCCTCGGCGACGGTGACCTGCCGCTCGACGACCACCGAGGCGGCGTTGAGGTAGAGGTCCGTCCAGCGCATCAGTCGGTCGTCCACTCCGGGGCGGGGCCGAACCGGCGCGCGCTGGTGAACTGCTCGTACGGCATGCCCGGCGGCATGTTCAGCACCTCCAGTTGGAAGCCGTCGGGGGCGGTGAAGTAGAACCAGCGGTCGCCGTGGATCGGGCCGCCGTCGGCGATGAGCTGCACGTCGCCGAGCACCCGGAAGCCGGGCAGACCCCGCAGGTACGCGGCCGCCGCGTCCACGTCCTCGGCGTGGAACGCCAGGTGGTGCCCGCCGGCGTCGCTGTTGCGCGGTCGCCGCGTGCGCGCCCCCGGCGCGCACTGCCGCAGCTCCAGGTTCGTCACCGGGCCGAGCCGCAGCAGCGCCGCGTCCGGGTCCCGCCGCAGCAGCCGGGCCCCGAGGTGCCCGGTGAAGTAGCCGACGCTGGCGTCGAGGTCGGCGACGGTGTACCGGACCTGGCTGACGTTCCACGAGCCGCCGGGCCGGAACAGGCCGTCGATCTCCGGGGCGAGCCGCGCCTCGAACGCCATGCCCCAGGGCGAGGCGAAGAAGAGCGAGTCCCCGCGGCGGCTGGCGGCGACGCCGTGCCGGGCGAGGTGGTCCGCCGCGTCGTCCAGGGAGGCCACGTCGAAGACGATGTGGTACCCGCCGACGTCGGTGCTCGCCGGCGGCACGGTCCGTTGGTCCGGCGCGGTGTACTCGAACAGCTCCAGGTTGGTCACCTCACCCAGCCGGAGCAGACTGATCTGGGCGCTGGCCCGGGGGTGCACGTCGAGCTGCACGGCCATCCAGTCGCTGTCCGGCTCCTGGACCGGGCCCAGCCGGTACAGCACCTGCGCGCCGAGGACCTCGGTGAAGAACTTGTCGGCCTGGTCGAGGTCGGGGACCGTGTAGGCGAGGTGGTCGACGTTGCGGGCGGTGGGGATACCAGGCATCGCTGCTCCTCCTCAGAACTGGCCCGCCCGCTGGGCGTTGGCCTCGGCGGCGGTGAGCCCGAGCCCACCGTCGATGATCACGGAGCTTCCGGTGGTGTAGCCGGCCGCCGGGGACGCGAGGTGCGCGACCAGCGCCGCGACCTCGGCCGGGCGGCCCGGTCGGCCGGCCGGGATGGCGGGCCGGTGGATGTCGGCGGCGTCCACGCCGTCGGGGACGCCGTTCATCGGGGTGGCCGTCTCGCCGGGGGCCACCGCGTTGACCGTGATGCCGGCGCCGGCGAGCTCCAGCGCCATCACCTTGGTGAGCATGCCGAGCCCGGCCTTGCTCACGCAGTACGTCGACCCGCCGCTGATCGGGTAGTGCTCGTGACAACTGGTGACGTTGATGATCCGGCCGCCGCGGCCCTGCGCGAGCATCCGCTGGGCGGCCAGCTTCGCCAGCACGAACGGGCTGGTGAGGTTGACCTCCAACACCCGCCGCCAGTCCTCGACCGTCTCGTCGACCGCCTCGGCCCGCCGGTTCACCCCGGCGTTGTTGACCAGCACGTCGATCCCGCCGAAGGTGTCGACGGCCGCGGCGAACTGTTCGGCGGCCAGCTCCGGCTCGGTCAGGTCCAGGCCCACCAGTCCGGTACGCACCCCGTGTTCGGCGGCGATCCGGTCGGCGAGCCCCTTCGCGGCGACGGCGTTCACGCCGTAACCCAGCAGGACGTCGTGGCCGGCCGCGCCGAGCGCTTTGGCGATCTCCGCGCCGATGCCCGAGCTGGCGCCGGTGACGACGGCGATGGAACGGAACATGTCTACTCCCCCACGTGCAGAGCTACTTTGGGATATCTACGATCGGCGTTCTCCAGCTCGGCGAACGCCCTGGCCACGTCGGCCAACGGGAACGGGTCGGTGATCATGCCGGCCGCGGTCAGCACGCCACCGGCGAACAGGGCCAGCGCCCGCTCGTAGTGGTCCAGGCCGTGCCGGATGCCGTGCACGCTGATGCCGCGCAGCACCAGGTCGGCGGCGTCCACCCGGTCGACCGGCGCGGCCGGCACCCCGATGGCGCAGACCCGGCCGCCGATGTCGGCCAACCGCAGCGCCTCGGCGAACGCCGGGGCCGCGCCGGACGCCTCGACCACCACGTCGTAGCCGCCCGACGGCGCCTCCCCGGGCCGGAAGGCGCGTCGTGCGCCGTACGCCCGGGCCAGCTCCAGGCCGCCGTCGGCCACGCCCACCACGTCCACCACCCCGGCGGTACGCGCGGCGAGCTGCACCGCCAGCAGCCCGATCGTGCCGGTGCCGAGCACCAGCACCCGGTCACCGGGCGTGACGTGGGCCCGGTCGAAGCCGGCCAGGACCGTCACCGTCGGCTCGACCAGCGCCGCGGCCCGGTCGTCGACCTCGTGCGGGACCAGGGTGAGCTCGTGGGCCGGCATGCTGACGTACTCGGCCGCCGCGCCCTGCTGGCCGTAGAGGCCGACCTCCCGCAGCGACGCGCAGCCGTTGCGTACGCCACGCTGGCAGGAGCGGCACCGCCCGCACGGCAGCATGGTGTGCCCGACCACCCGGTCACCCAGCTTGATCCTCGGGTTCGCGCCGTCCGCCACCGCCACCACCCGGCCGACCCACTCGTGGCCGAACACGTGCGGCAGCGTCGTACGGCCGTCGCGGACGTAGGTGGCCGTGCCGTGCAGCAGCTCCAGGTCCGTGCCGCAGAGCCCGACCACGAGCGGCGCGACGAGCACCTGCCCCGGCCGGGTGGCCGGGATCGGGGCGTCGACCACGGACACCTCGTGCCGCCCCAGGATCGCCGCCGCCCGCATCGTGCCGACCGGCCAGTCGGGCAGTTGCGGCACCCGGGCCGGCAACGCGCCGCTGACCTCGGCCGGCATAGTCCGCACCACGAGCAGTTCGAGTCCGTCGTCGGGGGCGGCGGTGAGGACGACCCGACGGTCGTGCGGGGCGAGCACGACGGCGCCCGGGGCCAGCGCGCGGTCGTCGGCCCGGCCGGAGCCGGAGACCACGTACAGCAGCTCCTCGACCGCGTCGGCGGGGTCGTGCACCAGCTCCGTGCCGGGGCCCAGCCGGAGCTGGTCGAACGACTCGGTCTCGCTGTGCAGCATCCCGCGCCGGGCCAGGCAGCGCCAGGTCTCGGAGTCGCCCACCCGGCCCGGGACGTCGTGGTGGTTGACGATCACCGCTGGCTCCTCGACCGGGGCACGGTCAGCTCCACGTGGAAGAACTCCAGCCCGTCCGGGCCGGCGGAGACCTGCGCGCCGGTGCCCAGCGGCAGGGTCACCGCGACCCCGGGGCGCAGCTCGACGGTCTCGGCCTTGCCCGAGCCGGCGAGCACGAAGATCGCGTGCTCCACGCCGACGGCGTGCAGCGGGAGCTCGGTGTCGGCGGCCATCGTCCGCACCGCGACCCGGCGCAGCGGCCCGGTGAAGAACGCGGTGGTGTCCAGCTCACCCGCCGCCCTCAGGTCGTGGATGTGTGCGTTCACCTTCTCCTCCAGGGGGCTCACGGGGTGCGGGACCCGCACCTCGACGGTGATCCAGTCCAGGTCGGTGGCGCCGGTGTTGCGCAGACCGTGGATGGTGCCCAGGCCGGTCAGCACCACCGATCCGGCGGCGACGCGGTGACCGACGCCGTCGAGCGACATCTCGCCCTCGCCCGCCACCACGTAGTAGATCTCCTCGGTCCGGGTGTGCCGGTGCTCGCCGGACAACCCGCCCGGCGGCACCCGGGCCAGCTCCACCGCCTCCCAGTCGCCGCGCAGGTGGCGGCGGCTGGCCAGGCACTTCCAGTGGCTCATGCCGGTGGCGCCGTGGACGCCGAAGATGTCGGTGACGCCTTCGACGTCCGTGACGACGATCTGGTCAGACATGACGGGCGACGCCGATCGCGCGCTGCGCCTCGACCGCCGCGGCGATCTCCTCGGCGGTGACGTCGTTGACGAACGTGACGCCGCCGATGCCCACCGGCAGCGGCAGCCGCTGCATGCCGTCGCGGTGCCGGACGGTGTCCTGCAACGCCTTCATCAGCAGGTCCGGGCAGAGGCGTGGGTCCCAGCTCGGCAGCTCCAGCCGACGCATGACCTCGAAGACCCGGTCGCGTTCCGCCTCGGTCATCAGGCCGCGCCGGGTGGCCATGACGGTGGTGAGCGCCATGTCCACGCAGACCGCCTCGCCGTGCAGCAGCGCGGGGAGGGCGTGCATCTCGACGGTCGGGCTGAAGGTGTGTCCGTAGTCGACACACCGCTCCAGGGTGGCCTCCCACAGGTTGGGCTGGAGCTCCTCCAGCATCCCGTGGATGGCGCGGCGCAGCACGATGTCGCCGGCGCGGTTGACGCCCTGGAACTTGTTGGCCAGCAGGTCGGCGCCGTGCTCCTCGAGCAGCTCGAACAGCCGCACGTCCTTGATCAGGGCGATCTTCAGGATCTCGGCGAGGCCGTTGCCGATGTGCCGGCGGTCCACCGTGCCGAGGAACGACCGGTCCAGCAGGGTCAGGTCGGCCGGGAAGTAGGTGCCCAGCCGGTTCTTGTGGCCGTTGAAGTTCACCCCGGTCTTCGCGCCGACACCGGCGTCGACCAGGCCGATCAGCGTGGTGGGGACCCGGACGAACGGGGTGCCCCGCCGGTAGAGGCTGCCCACCAGGCCGACGATGTCCATCAGCACGCCGCCGCCGAAGACGATGATGGGCTCGGTCCGCCGGTTGATGCCGAAGGCGTCGATCTCCCGCACGATCCGGGCGGCGGTCTCGAAGTCCTTGACCGTCTCGTCGGCCGGCACGACCGACAGCGCGCACTCGGCGCCGTGCTGGTCGAAGTACTCGCGGATCCGGTCCCCGTGCAGCAGGTCGACCTTGCTGTCCACCACCACGAACCGACGTTGCCGACCCTCGGTCCGGCCGCCGAAGTCGATGAGGTCCCGGTGACGCGGGTCGAGCACGTCGTCCACGAACCGGATCTCGTAGCTGACCGGCTTCTGCGTCCGGACCACCCAGGAGTCCACCTGCTCGCTGTAGACGTAGAGCCCGTTTTCGGACCGTACGACCCCCCGGTCCGCCAAGTTGATTGACATGATTCACCCCCGGTCTCGATTGACTGACAGAACAGTCAGAACCTCGAACCCGAACGGGACTGGCCTCTACGTTCGGGCGAGCTAGCTAATATTGACATGCCACGATGCGCTTAACAACACCCTGTGCATTGCCTCACAGCTTTTCGCAGATCACATCCAAGATGCACGGGAAAGCTTGGGCAAGCCCACCGCAGCAGACCCACCCAAGCTTTCCCACCGAAGGCTACAACCAGGTTAAACAGATCAACGAGGAACGTTAAACGAGCTGGTGTTCCCGACTGACGGTCGACGTATCCCGCGCTCGCGCCACGATCAATTCCCGGATAGCGACCAGCACACTGACCACCACCGCCGCGGCGCCCACCAGAACCACCGCCCGGTAGCCGAGCCCGGCGTCGATCACCCGACCCCCGAGCCACGCCCCGCCTCCGATTCCGATATTGAAGGCGGAGATGTTCACGGCGAGCGCCAAGGTCGGCGCCCGCGCGCCCGCAGCCGTCATGATGCGGGCCTGCAGGGCCGGAATGATCGAGAAATAGCTGGCCCCGAACAGCAGCACCGCCACCGCCGCCAGCGGGCGCACCGGCGCCACCACCGCCAGGAACAGCAGGGACAGCGTCAGCGCCGCCACCGTCGACACCAGGGCCGGCAGCACCGCCCGGTCGACGAGACGACCGCCGACGAGATTGCCGACAATCGACCCGCCGCCGAACACGAACAACAGCGTGGTGAGCGCAACCGGCCCGAAACCACCGACCTCAGTGAGTAATGGCGCGATAAAGGTGTAGGCCGCGAAAGCACCCGCGCTGGCGAAAACGGTCATCGTGACGGCGGACCACACCCGCCGATCCCGCAGCACCGCCAGCTCACCGACCGCGCCCGCACTCGACGGACCCGGCACCGCCGGCACGAATCCGAACACCAGCAGCGCCGAAACCACACTCATCAGCAGGACCGCCCAGAATGTGGAGCGCCAGCCGAACTCCTGCCCGAGCACCGTCCCGATCGGCACGCCGACGACGGTCGCCAGATTGAGACCGAGCGCGACCCTGGCCACCGCCGAACCCTGCCGACCGGCGCCGACCAGACCATTGGCGATCACGATGCACACCGCGAACATCGTGCAGTGCGCGAGCGCGGAAACCACGCGTCCCGCCAGCAACACCGCATAATCGTCGGCGACCGCCGCGATCAGATTACCCGCCACGAAAACGGCGATCAGGCCGAGCACCAGCGACTTGCGCGGTATCCGCCCGGTCAGCAGGGTGACGAGCGGACCGCCCACCACGACGGTCAGGGCGTAGCCGGACACGAGCAGCCCGACCGCGGGCACCGAGACCCCCAGGTCCCCCGCGATCTGCGGCAGGATCCCGGCGATCACCGACTCGGCGGTGCCGACACTGAACACACACAGCATCAACGCGAACAGGGGAAGCGGCATGACCGGTCCTCAGGGAGTGAGCAGCAGTTTGCCCCGACTGCCACCGGCGGCGAGCCGGGCGTGGGCGACCGGGGCCTCGGCGAGGTCGAAGACCCCGCCGACCCGGATCGTGAGCGCGCCCTCGTCGACGAGCTTGCTGAGCTGCGCGAGCCGGATGCCGTCCTGCTCGACGAAGGACATCCGCACCTCGATGCCGCGCTCGGCGACCGGCGCGGCGGTCGGCACGATCGACACCGCCCGACCGCCGTCCCGGACCCCCTGGATCGCCCCGGGCAGACCCGCGGTGTCGATCCACCCGTCGGCCGCGCCGGCCGGGACCGCGCTGACCGTCCCGGCGTCACCGGGACGGCCGTGCGCGATCACCTCCAGACCACGCGTGCGGGCCAACTCCACCACGAAGCCGCCCACCGAGCCGGCCGCCCCGGTCACCAGGAGCGTCCGGCCCGCCGGCAGGTCCAGCACGTCCAGGGCCTGCTCGGCGGTCAGACCGGCCAGCGGCAGCGCCGCCGCGTGCGCCAGCGGCACGCTGCGGGGCGCCGGGGCGACCAGCGCCGCGTCCAGGGCGACCAGCTCGGCGTACGTGCCGACACCGGTGGCCATCTGCGCCGACATCGCCACCACCGGGTCACCCGGCGCGAACGCCGAGACTCCGGCGCCCACCTGGACGACCGTGCCGGCCAGGTCCCAGCCGAGGATCATCGGGAACGGCACGCGGACGTGCGCCGCGTGCTCGCCGGAGCGCACCTGCAGGTCCACCGGGTTCACCGCGGCCGCGGCGACCCGGACCAGGAGCTGCCCCGGACCGGCCGTGGGCTCCGGCTGATCCGCCACCCGCAGCAGCGTCGGATCGCCGTACTCGTGCAGCAGCACCGCCCGCATCGCTCAGAACCCCTTCAACGCGGGCCGGATCGCGTCGGCCAGGGCGTCGGGGTCGGCCACGTGCGCGACGTGCCCCTGACCGGGCAGCACCACCAGCCTCGCGTCGGCGATGCCGTCGACCAGCGCCCGGGCGGCCCGCCCGAACACCAGCTCCTCGCGGTCGCTGCGCTCGCCGACGATCACCCAGGTGGGCGCCGTGACCTTCGCCAGCAACGACGGGTCGTAGGCCAGCCGGTCCAGCGCGGAGAGCTCGGCGTAGGTGCTGTCGATCAGCTCCAGCATCCCGGCCCAGCCGGCCGGGTCACCGGTCCGGAAGCCCTCCACGTCCTCCGGGTACTCACCGACGACCCGGGTGAGCACGGTGGCGAACGCGGTGTCGCGGTCCCCGGCCTTCAGCGCCGCGCGCATCACGTCCAGCCCGTCCCCGGTGACCGGGCCGTCGACCGGGACCGTGGGGTCGTACAGCACGAGGCCCGCCAGGTCGTCCCGCTCGGCGGCGGCGAGCAGGGCGATCATGCCGCCGTAGCTGTGCCCGATCAGGACCGGCTCCGGGCCGGCCTGGTCGAGCACCCGGTGCAGATCCGCCACCTCGGTGGCGAGTTCGTAGTCGTCACCGATCGGGACGCTCTCTCCGCGACCCCGACGATTCGGGACGAGCGTGCGACCGGGCAGCCGGTTGGCAACCTCGGCCCAGTGGTCGGCGACAGTTTGTACGCCATGGGTGATGACGGCCGTACGGCCAGTACCGTAGCTTTTCATAGGGCGAACGTAAGCCTTGACAGTAGTGTGAAGGTCAAGCGGCTTTGTGTGAGGAGGATTGCCATGCTCATCGGCGAGCTGTCGGAACGCACCGGCGTCAGCACCAGACTGCTTCGGTACTACGAACAGCAGGGGCTGCTCCAGTCCGTACGCACCGCGAACGGGTACCGCCACTACGCCCCGGAGGACATCGAGAAGGTCCGCCGGATCCGGGCCCTGCTCAACGTGGGTCTCCCCCTGCGCACCGTGGAGCTGCTGCTGCCGTGTGTGGTCGACGCCACTCCCCGCGTCGACCCGTGCAGGAACCTGGTCGCGACGCTGCGCCAGGAGGTCGACCGCCTCGACGAGGCGTCCGCCGAGATCGACCGTTGTCGCTCCCTGATCCTGGACATCCTGCACCGCTCGGGCGCCAACGAACTGGTCGGCGCCGCCCGGTAACCGACCGGGCGCCGTTCGCCCCGCGCGCCGGCAGGCACCCACGGTGGGTCGCCTGCCGGCGCGTCGGACTTCCGGGCGCAAAACCCGCGCCCACCCGTCTCCGCCATCGTCCGGCCCGAACTCGGGGAAAACGGTTTCGCTCGCCGAACCCACCATTGGAAAGCGTCCGGGAACGTCCGCTTCGCCGCACCGGCAACACTTATCCCGTCCGCCTGAAGCGCCGGATCTTCGGCGAGGGACCGACGGGTTGACACAACGGACGCGGCTGTCGCCCGTTCCTTTCCGAGATCCGTTCCGCTACGAGATCCAGAGAAATGCGCGGACGGCCGGCGTGACGGCCCGGTCAGGCGGGCGCCGGGCCGTTGTCGACGAGCCGGAACGCGTCGGTCGGCGGGGCGTCGCCGAGCTCCTCCAGGATCAGACCGTCACGGGCCGAGTTCCGCAGGAACGCCGAGCTGTTGCTGATCACGTAGGTCCGCTCGGCGTCACCGGCGGCTGGGGCGATGTCGAACTGCTGGCGCGGGTCGTCCTCGGCGCAGGTGGCGGCCCGGACCGAGAGCGGTCCGCCGCCGCCCGGATTGACCACCTGCCAGCAGACCGGCCGCCCACCGGCACGTTGGTAAGCCTTGATCAGGAACTTCCCGCCGGCCTGCGGGGTGGGCACGAACAACTGCCGCCCCCGGTCGTCGTCGACCTCGGCCAGCCGGCCCTCGTCGGTCATGGACAGCCCCGACTCGAACGCGTCCACCCGGACGATCGTGACCTGGCGGTCGCCGGAGAGCACCGGGGGCGCCGAGCCCGTCGACGTGGAGGACGGGCCGCCCGTCGGGCCGGTCGGGGTCGCCTGCGGCGAACCGGTCGGCGTGCTCCCCGTCGCGGACGACGCCGGGGCGCTCGTCGTGGCCGGCTGCGTCGTCGTCGCCGACGGCCCCGTCGCGTCCGGGGACGACGCGGCGCAGGCGCCCGCCGTGAGGGTCAGCGCCGCCAGACCCGTTCCGGCCCACCAGCCACGCATCGACATGCCGTCCTCCCTCGCCGTCGCACGCCCGGCCCGGGTCCTCGTTCCGTGCCGCGCCCCTGGTCTGCCTACCCAGGGCCCGGGGTCGGCCAAACGGGGGGACCCGGACACGCCACCCCGAACGGGACGACCCGTCGGCCGCGTCGGGACAGACGTCGGCCGCGTCGGGGCGGGCACGCGTCACGGCTATCGTTGGCACCCCCAACCAGCCTCGGAGGTTCCGTCGTGGCCGACTACGGGCATGACCTGTCGTTCGGAACGTTCCTCACCCCCCGTGCCGACGCGCCGACCGACGTCGTCGCCCTCGCCCAGCTCACCGAGCAGGTCGGGCTGGATCTGGTCACCGTGCAGGACCATCCGTACCAGCCGGCCTTCCTCGACGCGTGGACGCTGCTGTCGGTCGTCGCCGCCAGCACCGAACGGGTCCGGGTCTCGCCCAACGTCGCCAACCTGCCGCTGCGCCCGCCGGCCGTGCTCGCCCGCTCGGCCGCCAGCCTCGACCTGCTCACCGGCGGCCGGGTCGAGCTGGGCCTCGGGGCCGGCGCGTTCTGGGACGCGATCGTCGCCAACGGTGGTCCACGCCGTACCCCGGCGGAGTCGGTGGTGGCGCTGGACGAGGCGATCAGGGTGATCCGGGCGATCTGGGGCCGGTCCGGCCGTGGGGCGCGGGTCGAGGGCGACCACTACCGGGTCACCGGCGCGAAGGTCGGCCCGCTGCCGGCCCACGACATCGGCATCTGGGTGGGCGCCTACAAGCCCCGGATGCTGCGGCTGGTCGGCCGCGCGGCGGACGGCTGGCTGCCCAGCCTCGGTTACCTCGACCTCGACCACCTGGCCGGCATGAACGAGACCATCGACGCGGCGGCGGTCCGGGCCGGGCGGTCACCCGGGGACGTACGTCGTCTCCTCAACGTCGACGGCACCTTCGGTCCCGGCGGCGCCGGCCCGCTCACCGGCGCGCCGGACGACTGGGCGCGGCGGCTCGCCGACCTCACGCTCACGCACGGCGTCAGCACGTTCATCCTGGCCAGCGACGACCCGTCCGACATCCGGCTCTTCGGCGTCGAGGTCGCGCCCCGGGTCCGCGAGCTGGTCGACGCCGCCCGCGCGGGCGCGGCGGCCACGTCGGGCCCGACGGCGCCCCCGGGCCCGACCGCCGGACCGACAGGGGCCACGAACCCGAACGGGAGCACGGACCGGTCAGCGGCGGGCGGTGGCCCGGCCCCGGCCGAGCCGACGCCCGGGCGCGGCGGCGGGGACTTCTCGGTGCCGCGGGAGATCCCCGGCCTCGGCGTGACGCCCACTCCCGACGACGGGAAGCGGCACAGCGACACCGCCGTCTGGGACGAGAGCACCCGGCCGACCGGGCCCGCCCCGGAGGCCGGACGCCGGTACTCCGCGCGGGAACGGGCCCAGGGCCAGCACCTGATCGACGTGCACGACCACCTGCGCCAGGAGCTCGCCCAGGTGCGGGACCTGGTGGACCAGGTGGCGGCGGGCGCGCTCGACGTGGCCGCCGCCCGCTCGCACATCAACGCGATGACCCTGCGGCAGAACAACTGGACGCTCGGCGCGTACTGCGAGTCCTACTGCCGGCTGGTCACCACGCACCACACCATCGAGGACGTCTCGATGCTCCCGCACCTGCGTCGGCGTGACCCCCGTCTCGGCCCGGTCACCACCCGCCTCGAAGAGGAACACAGGATCATCCACCTGGTGGTCGAGCAGGTCGACCGGGCCCTGGTGGCGCTGGTCGGCGGGGCGGGCGACCTGTCCGGTCTGCGCGCCGCGGTGGACGCGCTCACCGACGCGCTGCTGTCCCACCTGTCCTACGAGGAGCGTGAGCTGGTCGAGCCCCTGGCCCGTCTCGGTCTCGGCTGACCGGGCCGGCCGGAACGGGACGCCGGCGGGGGCAGGTCGGCCAGCCAGCGCTCCGCCTCCGCCGGTGACCGGAACAGCAGCACCGGCGGCCCGGACGGGTCGGTTTGCCAGGTCCGCATCCGTCGTCGGGCCCGGCCGAAGGCGGCGACGTGCCACAGCAGGATCGAGTCGCGGGACAGCACGCTGCCCAGCGACTCACGGTTGCCGTTGCAGATCTCCTCCCGGCTGACCAGCCGGACGAGGGTCCGGCGCAGCAGCCGCCAGAAGGAGAGCCAGCGCGGGTAGTCCAGGCCGATCACCAGGTCGGCCCGGGCCAGCGGCACCTCCCGCCACCCGTGGTACGCCCCGTCGAGGATCCAGCGGTCGCGTCGGCAGATCGCCTCGATCCGGCGGCGCTGCTCGGGCGCCGGCACCTCCACCCAGCCGGGTTGCCAGAGCAGGTCGTCGACCGGGTACCAGGGCAGCCGGAGGCGTTCGGCCAGCCGCGCCGCGAGGGTGGACTTGCCGGCGCCGTACACCGCGTAGACCAGGATGCGCGACGGTGCGCTCATCGCGGCATCGTAGAGCGCCCCGTCCCGTCCCGCATCCCGTCACCGGCGACCGGCCGAGGGGCGCCGGTCAGCGCTGCACGCGGGCGGAGGCGCCCCGGACGAGCGCGTCGACCTCCTTGCGGCTGGCCATCGAGGTGTCGCCGGGCGTGGTCATGGCCAGGGCGCCGTGCGCCGCGCCGTACTCGACGGCGGTGGCCAGGTCACCGAACTCCAGCAGCCCGAAGATCAGGCCCGAGGCGAAGCTGTCGCCGCCACCGACCCGGTCGAGGATCTCCAGCCCCGGGCGGTGGGTGGCCTGGACGAACCCGGATCCGGCGGACCAGGCGATGGCGCCCCAGTCGTTGACGGTCGCGGTCCGGACGGTCCGCAGCGTCGTGGCGACCACCCGGAAGTTGTCGTACTCCTGGACGACCGACTGGATCATCCGCTGGAAGTTCGCCGCTTCCAGCTCGGTGAGGCTCTCGTCGGTGTCGGGCACCGGGAAGCCGAGGCTGGCGGTGAAGTCCTCCTCGTTGCCGATCATGACGTCGACGTACCGGGCGAGCCGCCGGTTGACCTCCTGGGCGCGGGTCTGGCCGCCGATCGCCTTCCACAGGCTGGGCCGGTAGTTCAGGTCGTACGACACGAGGGTGCCGTGCCGGCGGGCGGCGACCATGGCCGCCTCGATGGTGTCCGGGGTGGTCTCCGACAGCGCGGCGTAGATGCCGCCGGTGTGCAGCCACCGCACCCCGAGCTCGCCGAAGAGGTGGTCCCAGTCGACGTCGTCCGGCCGGAGCTGACCGGCGGCGGTGTGGCCCCGGTCGGAGGTGCCCACCGCCCCGCGGAGCCCGAAGCCCCGTTCGGTGAAGTTGAGCCCGTTGCGGACGGCGCGGCCGATCCCGTCGTAGGGCGTCCACCGCACCAGCGACGTGTCCACGCCGCCCTGGAGGACCAGGTCCTCCAGCAGCCGGCCCACCTCGTTGTCGGCGAAGGCGGTGACCACCGCGGTGCGCAACCCGAAGCAGCGGCGTAGGCCACGGGCGACGTTGTACTCACCGCCGCCCTCCCAGACCCGGAAGTTGCGGGCGGTGCGCACCCGGCCCTCCCCCGGGTCGAGGCGCAGCATGATCTCACCGAGGGACACGAGGTCGTAACGGCACTGGTCGGCCGGGCGCGGATCGAGCGGGGACATGGCTCCTCATCCAGTTCGGTCGTGGGGACGGATCAGCCGGCCGGTCGGGCGCCGGCGGTCGGCACGGTCAGGCGGCGGGCGTGCCGGCGGCGGCCACGGCGGCGGCGGTCAGCCGGGTGACCTCGCTCCACCGGCCCGCGGCGATCAACGGCGGGGCGACCATCCAGGTGCCGCCGACCGCGAGCACCGCGGGGTGCGCGAGGTAGTCGGCGAGGTTGCCGGCGTTGATCCCGCCGGTGGGAACGAACCGGACCCCCCGGTACGGCGCGGACAGCGCCTTGATCATGGCGAGGCCGCCCAGTTGCTCGGCCGGGAAGAACTTGACGGTGTCCAGCCCGGCGTCGAGCGCCATCTGGATCTCGGTGGCGGTGGCGACGCCCGGGAAGACGGGGATGCCCAGCGCCCGGCAGTGCGTGACGACCCGGGGCCCGAAGCCGGGGCTGACCACGAACCGGGCCCCCGCCTCGACCGCCCGGTCCACCTGCTCCGTGGTCAGCACCGTGCCGGCCCCGACGACCACGTCGGGCCGCTCGGCCATGATCCGGATCGCGTCGGCGGCGGCGTCGGTGCGGAAGGTCACCTCGACGCTGCGGAGCCCGCCCTCGACCAGCGCGGCGGCCAGCGGAGCAGCGTCCCGGGCCTGGTCGAGGACGACGACGGGCAGGATCCGGGCGTCGGCGAGGGTCGCGTGGACGTCCGGAAGCTGTTCGGCATTCTGAATGCTGGTCACATATGTGACCCTACCCGGACGACGGCCGCTGTCAACCCGACTAGAGTGGCGGCCATGACGACGGGCGAGGCGTTCCAGCCAGTGAAGTCCGCCGGCCGCGCCCTCGACGTGCTGGAGGCGTTGGCCGGCTCCCCGGCCCGCCGCTCGCTGGTCGACCTGGCCCGCGCGCTCGGCATCCCGAAGAGCAGCCTGCACGGCATCCTGCGCACGATGATCCAGCGCGGCTGGGTGGAGGCGGACGCCACCGGCACCCGCTTCGGCCTCGGGGTGCGCGCCCTGCAGGTCGGCGCCGCCTACCTGCGCACCGACGACGCGATGGGCCTGCTCGCCGGGGTGCTCGACGAGCTGTCCCACCAGTTCGGCGAGACCGTCCACCTCGGCCGACTGGACGGCGCCCACGTGGTCTACCTGGCCAAACGGGAGTCGGTGCACCCGCTGCGGCTCTACAGCGCGATCGGCCGGCACCTGCCGGCCCACGCCACGGCGCTGGGCAAGGCGCTGCTCGCCGAACGCCCCGACGAGGTGGTCGACCGGCTGTTGAGCTGGCCGCTGCCGGCGCTCACCGGGCACACCGTCACCGACCCGGACCGGCTGCACGACGACCTGGCGACGGTCCGGAGCCGCGGCTACGCGGTCGACCGGGAGGAGAACACCGAGGGGATCGTCTGCTTCGCGATGGCCGTGCCGTTGCAGACGCCCGCCGTGGACGCGATCAGCCTCTCCGTGCCGACCTCACGGCTCGACCCGCGGTTGGAGGACCGGATCGTCGTCGCCCTGCGCGCCGCCGTCGACCAGGCCCACGCCGCCCGCACCCTGCTGCCGGCGGTCTGAGGCGCCGGCCGCGCCCGGTCCGGCCGCGACCGCGCGGCCGGACCCGGGACGTGGCCGCGCGGCAGGTCACGGCGGCGGCAGGAACGTGGCCCGGACGGTGACCCGAGGGCTGGGCGCCGACTCGTGGCCGGCGGCGTTCACCGCGACCACGACGTACTCGTGGGTGGTCGCCGCGCCCACCGGCAGGGTCAGCGAGGTGCCGGCGGACCCGCCGACGACGTCCGCTCCCTCGTACACCCGGTAGCCGACCACCGGCTCGCCGGCCGGCCCGGCAGACCAGCTCAGCGTCACCTGGGTGGTGGTGGTCCCGTCCGGGACGTTGCCGGAGACGACGAGCGAGCCGGGCGCCGGTGGACGGGCCGTCGGACCGCCCGGGGTGCTCACGTCGACGGATGGGCCGCGCGGGCTCTCGCCGCAGCCCTGGGCGAGGGCGGCCACCACCCGGTACGCGTGCGACGACGCGGAGCGCAACCCGGTCAACGCCACCTCCGGGTAGCGGGTGGTCGCCACCGGGGTCTCCCCGTCGAGCACCGTGTACGCGTCGGCGGCGGCGTCGAGGGTCCAGGCCAGCCGCACCGAGGACGGGGACGCCGAGAGCACCGTCGGCGTGGCGGGTCGGGGCGGCGCGGCCAGGCAGGTCGCGGTCGCCGTGGTCACGGCCGGAGCGTGCGCGGACTCGTTGCCGACGGCGTCCAGGGCGGCGACGGTGAACCGGTGCCGGGTGGCGTGGTACAGCCGGTCCACCCGGGTCGCCGTGCCGGTGGTCGTGGCGACCAGGGTCGCGCCGTCGTAGACCGCGTAGCGGGCCGGGGGCGGGCCGGTCGGGGCGGACCAGGTCAGATCGACGGTGCTGTCGGTGCGGCCGGTCACGGCGAGACCGGTGGGGGCCGCCGGGCGGGCCGGGGCGCCCGGCGCGGTGGTGACCGTCCGCGACCCGACGAGGACGAGCCCGCCCGGCTGGCACCGGTTCTGGCGGTAGAGGGCCACCTGGTGGACGGCGCCGGGCGTCAACCCGCCGACCCGGACGCCGGTGGCGGAGGTCCAGCCGAGGCTGCTGCCGTCGACCCGTACCTCCAGGTCGGCGCCGAGCGGATGCCGGGTCCAGGTCAGGCCGACGGCCGACGCGGTGACCTCGGTGACCGTGACGGACACCCCGGGGTCCGGCAGGCACTCGGGGTTGACGCCGGACAGCCAGGACCGGCCGGTCACCGCGGCGGACCGGGGCGACTCCTGGCCCCAGCGGTCGACCGCGGCGACCGTGTAGGTGTGCGACGAGCCGAACGGCACCTCCAGGTAGGCGCTGGTGGTGCTGGCCCGGGCGACCACCTCGGCGCTCTCGTACACCCGGAAGGAGACCGCCGGCGAGCCGGCCCGCGGTTGTTCCCAGGCCAGCGAGATGCCGGTGCCGGTGGTGCTGGCCCAGAGGGCGGTGGGCGTGGCGGGTCCGCCGGCCCGGACCACCGCCGCGGGGGCGGGCGGCGCGGCGACGGCGGGGGCGGGGGCGAGCAGTGGGACGGCGGTGGCGACGGTGGCGAGAAGGACGGCGCTCCGGCGGCCGGGCGGTGGACTCACGGAGGATCCCCTTAAGATCTGCGGACGTCGATATGACAATCGAATCCGCGCCGGGAGCCGCTGTCAATCGCCTCCGGCCGGCGACCGCGAGCCGACCGGAGGTCCGCCACGACCCGCCGGGGCGGACCGGTCGGCGGGTCGCCCCGCACGTCCCGGCCCGCCCCGGCGGGCGGCGCAGCCGGTCAGGTACGCGACAGGGCGCGGTCGCTGACGAAGGACTGGAGCCCGAACTGACGGGCCCGACGCGCCGCGAAGTCGGTCAGCCCCGGGCTGTCGGCATAGTCCAGGCTGTACAGGTCCAGCTCCAGGTGCAGCAGTTGCTCGGCGATCTGGGCGTTGAACTCCAACGCGTCCGCCGGCCAGGGGGCGTAGCCCTCCTCCGTCCACCGCGCCGTGAACGACTCGAAGACGATGCCGTCGACCAGCTCGGCCAGCCGGGGCAGCAGACCGAAGCCCCGGTTGGCCAGCAGGTACGCCGGTTGCGCCTCCTCCCGTACCGCGCCGACCAGGGTCAGCAGGTGCGGCAGGTCCTCGGGGTAGGTCAGCTCCACGTTCAGCGTGTCCAGGAAGAGCCCGGCGAAGCCGCGGGCGATCGCCGCCTTGGCCGCCGCGACCACGTGCGCCACCCACAGCGGGTGTCCCACCTGGACGAACGCGCCGCCCCAGTCCGGGTTGCGCTCCTGACGCTGCCAGGGCGCCGGCGGGCCGGTGTCCTCCGACAACGACAGGTAACCGAGGGTCTGCACGCCCTGGTCGGCTAGGTACCGCAGCTCGGCGGGCGGGTAGAAGTCCGGTTGCAGGACCACCCGCAGGTACCCGGTGAGGTCGTCGAGCCGCCCGTCGCCGTAGTAGAAGCAGATCGGGCGACGGCTCACCGCGTCCACACGTGCTCCCGGTACCAGGCGAAGGTGGTCCGTACCCCCTCCTCCAGGCTGACCGTCGGCTCGTAGCCGGTCAGCTCCCGCAACCGGGACAGGTCGGGGCAGCGGCGACCGACCGAACCGGACGGCGCCGGCTCCGGCGCGATCTCCGCGCTCACCCCGGCCACCCGCAGCACCAGCTTGGCCAGGTCACCGATGTTGGTCTCCTCGCGGTCGTTGCCGATGTGCACGATCTGACCGGTGGCGCCCGGGGCGGCCATCAGTCGCAGCATCGCCTCGACGGCGTCGTCCACGTGGCAGAACGCCCGGTACTGGTCGGCCCCGGGGACGGGGAACGGGTCGGCGCCGCGCAGGGCGCGCAGCGACATCTCCGGGACGACGTGGTCGAGGCCCATCCGTGGCCCGTACACGTTGTGGAACCGGCCGACCACGGTCTCGAAGCCCCCGGCGCGGGCGGTGTGCAGGAACGCCGCCTCGCCGAGCAGTTTGCTGGCCGCGTACGCGAACCGGGGCGCGGTGATGTCGGAGATCATGGTCGGCACGGTCTCCGGGGTCGGCACCGGCACCACCCCGGCGGTCACTCCCCCGGCGTAGACCTCGCTGGTGGAGGCGAAGAAGACCCGTTCGCCGGGCGCCACCCAGTCGAGCAGCCGCAGGGCGACCAGGGTGTTGATCCGGACCACCCGGGCCGGGTCCTGCTCCACGTTGCGGACCCCGACCACGGCGGCGAGCAGGTAGATCTGGTCCCAGCCGGACGGCAGGGCCGCCCAGACGGTCGGTGCGGTCAGGTCACCGGAGATCACCTCCACCGCCGGGTCGGCGCGGAGCCGGTCGAGGTCGGCGTCGTCCCGGCCGCGCGAGAAGTCGTCCACGATCGTCACCTGGTGCCCGTCGGCGACCAGGCGGCGGGCGAGGTGCAGGCCGATGAAGCCGGCCCCGCCGAGCAGCAGCGCCCTCATGCCGACACCACCTCCGGGGTCTCGCCGGCCGCCACGGCGGTCGGGGCGGGCGGCAGGTAGCCCAGGCCGGCGTAGCGGACGCCGGCGGCGCTGACCGCGTCGCCGTCGAGCACCCGCCACGAGTCGTAGACGAACGCCGGCCGGGCCGCGCCGAACGCCTCCGGGACCCGGATCGCCCGGTAGTCCGGGTGGTCGTTGATGATCAGGACGGCGTCCGCCTCGGTGAACGCCTTGTCCAGGCTGACCGGCTCGCCCCCGTACTGCCGGATCACGTCGTCGGTGACCATCGGGTCGTGACCGAGCACGGTCACGCCGGCGGCGGCGAAGACCCGGATCATCGTGGCGATCGGGGTGCCGCGCATGTCGTCGGTGGCCGGCCAGCCCTTGTACGCCCAACCGAGCACCGCCAGCCGCGCGCCGTGGCTGCGTCCCCGCGCCTCGACCAGCATCCGGACCACGGTCTCCCCGACGTGGATCGGCAGGAACTCGTTGAGCTGACGGGCCTTGCCGACCAGGAACGGCCGACGCTCGCCCGCACTGTCGATCATGATGTACGGGTCCTTCGAGAGGCAGCCGCCGCCGACGTACCCGGGCTTGGCGAGGTCCGGGCGGGGGTAGTCGACGTTCGCCGCCCGGATCACCTCCAGCGGGTCCAGGCCGTGCCGCTCGGCGATCAACGCGACCTCGTTGCCGAACGCGTAGATCAGATCGGTGTGGCAGTTGTTGGAGAGCTTGACCAGCTCGGCGGCCTCCAGGCCGGACACCGGCACGATGCTCTGCGCCAACCCCTGGAAGAACTCCACGCCGGCGGCGAGGCTCGCCTCGTCCAGGCCACCGACCACCTGCGGCAGCTCGACCAGCTCACGCAGCGCCTGGCCCTGGATGGTGCGCTCCGGGGCCATCACCAGCCGGACCCGCTCCCCCCAGGCGGCGCGCAGCTCCGGCAGCACCACGTCACGGCTCGCGCCGACCGGCACGGTGCTGCGGACCACGACCAGCGTGTCCGGACGGCAGCTCGCGGCGACCGCGCGGGCGGCGGCGGCCAGGTTCGCCAGGTTCGGCCGGTGCGTGACGTCGTCGACCGGCGTGGACACGCTGATCACCGCCACGTCGACGGTGTCGCGCGGCAGCTCGGCGGCCACGTGGATGGTACGGCCCACACCGGCGGCGAAGATCTCCTCGACGCCCGGCTCGAAGATGTGCGGCCGCCCCCGGGACAGCGACGCCAGCACCGTCGGCGACACGTCCGCGCCGTACACCGTGAAACCCTTGTCGGCGAGGGCGGCGGTGAGTGTGAGACCCACGTAGCCCAGGCCGACGACCCCGATCTTCGTACCCATGGTGGGTGTCCTTTCTTCAATCCAGTGAACGGATCGCACGCGGCGCGGGTCCCGCCGCCCTTGGCGGAACCGACGGCCGTGGCGGGGTGACTCAGTCGCAGGGCGCGGTGAGCCGGTCGAGCTCCCGGACGGTGACCGTCCCGGCGAACCGCTCCGTGCGGTAGCGGCCACAGGCCGTCCGCACGTGGTCGGCCCGCTGCGCGTAGTCGACGGCGAGCACGAACTTGCCCGCGTCGCGCAGCGCCCGGGTGTGCGCGAGGTTCTCCGCGCACCAGTCCCGGGCGCACGGCTGGTCCGTCGCGAGATAGAACAGCTCCTCCATCGCGATGCCGTCGATGGCGGCCGGGTAGCCGGGCTGGGCGCGCAGCTCGGGTGAGTTCTGCGGGACGACCAGGAAGCCGGGTCGGCGGGCCTTGGCGTACCCGCTGATCCGGCCGACCAGGGCGGACATCTCGGCGGCGAGCCGGGCCCGGTCGCGACCGCCGGCGGCGGACAGGGAGATCTCCTCGTACGCCAGGGGCGTGTCCAGGTAGGCCCCGTCGAAGCCGGCCCGCAGCGCCTGGTCCACCCGGGGCCGCACCACCCGGTCCCACCACCGGGGGTCCCAGTAGCGCACGAAGTACTCGCCCGGCCAGTCCGGCCACTCGTTGGCCAGCAGGTCCGGGGCGTCCCGACGCAGCAGCGGGTACTCCGGGCGGAAGTCCTCGATGCTGCCGATCTCGAAGTACGCCAGGACCCGCTTGCCGCCCCGGCGCACGGTCTCGATCTCGGCCCGGGTGAACCAGTCGGTGTGCGCGTCCCGGGCCAGGTCGACCACCGCGAGCTGGTACCGGCCCCGGGACAGCGCGTCGAGCCGGCCGTCGGGGTAGCCCTGGAGCTGGTACGCCCAGTCGGTGATCGTGCCGGGGCGCGGCGGGCCGGCGCGGCGGCCGGGTGCGGTGGCGGCCGGGCCGGTCGGCCGCGCCCCGAGGCCGGCGGTGGCCCCCGGAGCGGACGCGTCGCCGGAGGGACCGGCGCCGGGGCCGGCCGAACCGGCGCCGGTGACCGGCCCGGCGGGCGGGGCGGCGCGGTCCGCCGACGACGTCGACGGGGTCACCGGGTCCGGGTGGCGCAGGACGACCACGCCCACCGCCGTCACCGTCAGCACGGTCACCCCGGCGAGGGAGGCCAGCAGCCACCGTCGCCAGCCCCAGTGGCTCACCGTGCCTCCCCGGCGGCCCAGATGTCCTTGATCGAGGTGGCCAGGTCACGCAGCGGCGTCCAGCCGAGCTCCTGACCGGCCCGGCCGACGTCGGCCCGGATCCACCCGACCGCTGTGGAGCGCTGCGGGCCGACCCCGGCCTCGTGGATCCGGCCACGGTAACCGGCGGTCCCGGCGAGCAGCCCGACCGCCTCCCGGGCGGTGACCGCCCGGCCGCTGCCGGCGTTGAAGACCCGGTGCCGCAGCGCGGGCGCGAGCACCACCGCGACGACGAGCGCCGCGAGGTCCCGGACGTCCACGAAGTCCCGGTACGCCGACAGCGGTCCCAGGGTGATCGCCGCAGCGTCCTCGGCCAGGGCGGCCCGGATCCGGGCCGCCGCCCGACCGAGCAGGTTCTCCTCCGACATGCCCGGCCCGATCGGGTTGAACACCCGCACCGACACGGCGTCGACCTGCCCGGACTCACCGGCGAGCTGGAACAGCCGGGTCCCGGCCAGGTGGCTGACGCCGTACGCGCTCACCGGTCGCGTCGGGTCCGTCTCGGTGACCGAGACGCCGTCCGGCACCACGCCGTACTCGCCGGCCGAGCCGAGCCGGACCAGCCGGGCCTGCGGCGCCGCCGCGCCCACCGCCTCCAGCAGCTTCGCCGCGACCAGGGTGTTCGCCGTGACCAGTTGGGTCGGGGCGCCGGTGAGCGCCCCCACGCAGCAGACCACGGCGTCCGGAGCGGTCCGGCGCAGCAGGTCCGCGAGACCGGTCGGCTCGCCGGCGACCAGATCGTGGGTGGTCCGTCCCGGGCAGAGCACCTCGGTGACCCGAGGGTCGGCGGTCAGCGCGTCCCGCACGTGCCCGCCGATGAAACCGGACGCTCCGAAGAGCAGCACCCGCGTCACGCCCGATCCCCCGCCACCGCGACGCCGTTGCGCTCCCCGACCGCCGCGCGGCCGTCGTGCTCACCGACCACCGCTACCGGGTGACGTTCGCCGGGCAGCAGGATCGGCTTGAGCTGCGCGAAGGTGCGGTTCGCCTCGTCGTAGTCCTCCGGCCGGCCGATGTCCAGCCAGAACCCGTCGAACGGGTACGTCGCCGGGTGTTCCCCCGCCGCGAGCAGATCCAGCACCAGCCGGTCGAACCCGAGGGCCATCCCCGACGGGTACGGCGCGAGCGTCCTGCGGGACATCCCGTAGACACCCATGCTGACCGGGTAACGCAGGGCGGGTTTCTCGCGGAACCCGACGATCCGACCGGCGTCGACGTCGAGCACCCCGAAGTCGATGCGGTGCACCCGCTCGGAGGTCGCCAGGGTCAGCCCGGCGCCGGAGACGGCGTGCGTCCGCAGCAGGTCGGCGTAGTCCAGGTCGGTGAGGACGTCACCGTTCATGACCAGGAAGTCGTCGGGCAGCTCGTCCTTCAGCCCGAACAACGGCCCGACGGTGGACAGCGGTCGTTCCTCCTCGACGTAGTCGATGGTGAGCCCCCAGCGTCGACCGTCCCCGACGAACGCCCGGATCAGCGGGCCGAGGTGGTTGATCGCCAGGGTCACCGAGGTGAAGCCGCGTGAGGCGAGCTGGTCGAGCACGATCTCCAGGATCGAGTGGCTGTCGCCGATGGGCATCAGGGGCTTGGGCAGCGCCGTCGTGTACGGCCGCAACCGCACCCCCTTGCCGCCGGCAAGGATCACCGCGTGCATCGCAGACCTCCCCAGGTCTCAAGCGAACTACCGGTAGTGCCGGACCTGCCCGATCACCGGAAGCAGACCGAGCGCGAACAGCGCCTGGAGCAGCACCACGCTGCCCAGGTAGAGCGAGGTGTCGACGAACGCGGCGCCGTCCTGCCCGAGCAACGGCGCGACGCCGAGCAACGCGCCGACACCCACGTGCGCCACGACCGCGACCGCCATGGACAGCGACAGCCAGCCGTACCGTCCTCGTCCGACCAGCAGGAACGCCAGGTAGTACGCGCCGGCCAGCGCGACGTGGGCCACGGTCATCAGCACGCCCGGGGCGGAGAGCATCCCCACCCGGGCGAGCCCGAGCAGCAACGCCGCGCCCAGCACGGCCGGCACCGCGAGGCAGCCGGCGACCTCCCGGCCGATCATGCGCCAGATGCCGGCGACGAACGGGCCGGGTCGGCGGGCCCGACGGGTCAACTCGACGGCGTTCGACCGGAACCGGCTGGTCCGCCACTCCACGTAGCCCATGGACAGGATCAGCGGCACGGCCGCGGCGGCGATGTCCAGTCGACCCAACAGGTACGGCGCCTGCGCGTGGAACAGCAGCACGGCCGAGCCGAGGCCGTAGCCGGTGACGCCGAGCAGCGCCGACGGTGGCGGCCAGAGTGGATCCCGGGCCGCCGCCTCCTCCGTGCCGGCGGTCGGCCGGGTGGCGGCCAGGGCCGCGGCGAACGCGGCCAGCACGCCGAGCGCCGCGGCGACCACCGCCCACCCGCGCAGTGTCGGGCCGCCGGCCACCAGGTAGGCCGCGCCGAGCAGGAACGCCGGCGCCATGGCCACGGCCAGCCACGCCTCCCGCCGGTAGAACGTCAGCAGCGTGCCGGCCATCTGGTAGGCCAGTTGACAGACCGCCATCACGGCCAGCGGCAGTCCGCCGTACGGGGCCACCGCCGCGCCCAGCGCCACGCCGGCCAGGGGGCCGGCCACCGCGGCGATCCGCAGGACCCGGGCCGCCGAGCGGGGTCGACCGAGGCCGAGCAACCGGTACGCCGCGTACCCGGCCACCCCGGACCAGACCCAGCCGAGCGTCCCGGCGAGCACCAGACCGAGCACCAGCCCGGGTCGTCCCACCACGGCCAACACGGCCGGGAACGCGGCGCTCGGCAGCACGTACAGCGGCCCGTGCCAGAGCGTCCGGAGGCCCACCCAGCGCAGGACGTCGGGCCCGGCCGGGTCGGTGGTCGCGTCCGCCGCCGGCGAGGGCGGCCCCATCCGCTTGAACACCTCGGAGGCGAGGGTGAACACGTCGCTGTAGCCGTACTCGACCTGGGCGGCCCGGTCGGTGTGCCCCTCGGCCTCCAGCGCGGCCGCCACCTGGAGGGCGTCGACCGCCCGGTTCAGTCTGGGCCGAACCCGCTCGACCAGCTCGTCGACCGGGTCGGTGGAGATCCGGGGCAGCAGGATGGTGCGCTCGGGCTCGTCGGGGCGGGTGGCCGTGCCGCCGGACTGCCGCTGCAGGACGACGGTGTCGCCGTCGACGCCGGAGGTCACCGCGGCTCACCGGCCGGTCGCCGGAGCCGGCCGGCCGGCTCGCCCTGCGGGTACGCCATCGGCGGCCGGGGCTGCGGCCAGGCGGACGGGGTGGGAGCGTGGCGCGGCACGTACGCCGCGTTGGTGCGGTTGTCCTCCTCCGAGGCGCGTGGCCGGGGCACCCGGGCCGGGACGGCGGCCACCCCGGGTCGGATCCGGTGGTCCGGCACCCGGACCCGGCCCTGCGCCTGGCCACGCACCCGCTGCGCCGGCGGACCGGCCGGCGTGTGCGCGGCGACCAGCAGGTCGTAGATGTCGCGGTACGCCTGCAGCGAGCGTTGCAGGGTGAACCGGTCCAGGACCCGCTGCCGGGCGACCGCGCCGAGCCGCAACCGCAGCTCGGTGTCGCTGAGCAGCTTGACGCAGGCGGCGGCGACGGCGGCCACGTCCCGGGGCGGGACGACGATGCCGGTGTCCCCGACCGCCTCGGCGACGCCGCCGACGTTCGTGCAGACGGTCGGCCGTCCGCAGGCCATCGCCTCCACCACCGTGTACGGGAAGCCCTCGGAGATGCTCGTCAACGCGACCAGACTGCCGGCGTGGTAGGCCTCGACCGCGCTGCCGACCCGACCCTCCAGGGTGGCGTGACCGGTCAGCCCCAGTTCGTCGATCAGGGTCAGGCAGCTCTCGTGGTAGACCTTGTTGGCCGCCGGGGTGCCGCCGAAGATACGTAGCCGCGCGGCCGGGATCTCCTGGCGGACCAGCGCGAACGCCCGGATCAGGGTGTGCAGGTCCTTCAACGGGTCGACCCGGCCCATGAACGAGATGGTCGGCACCTCCGGCTCGCTGCGCGCGGGCGGGAACTCCTCCGGGTCGACCCCGTTGTACATCGTCCACATCCGGTCGGGGTCGGCGCCGTTGTGCAGCTGCCAGCGGCGGTTGTACTGCGAGTGCGGCGCCAGCGCGCCGGTGATCAGGTAGGCCGCTCCGGCGAGCGAGCGGAAGAAGCTCAGCACCAGCACCCGGACCGCGTGCGGCGCCTTGTCGTGCAGGTAGGAG
Source organism: Micromonospora sp. WMMD882 (assembly GCF_027497255.1). NCBI lineage: Bacteria > Bacillati > Actinomycetota > Actinomycetes > Micromonosporales > Micromonosporaceae > Micromonospora > Micromonospora sp. WMMD882. Next base: position 985,356 of record NZ_CP114903.1, on the reverse strand, counting down.
ATGTAGCGCTCACGCAGGTAGATGCCGTGCTCGGAGAGGACCAGCGGGGTGCCGTACGTCCACGTGGCGGCCATCCCGACGAGCGTGGCGAGACCGTTCATCGACGAGTGCACGATGTCGGCCCGCACCGGCGGCGCGCTCAACGGCCGCAGCATGTGCGCGATGAGCCAGGCCGCCTCCAGCGCGTCGGCGACGGTGAGCGGCGGCCCGGTCTCGTCGACCCGCAGCGTCTGCCAGGCGTCGAGCATCATCCCGAGGGCCTGGTTGGAGAGCACGCCGCCGCTGAGGTCCCCGCCGTCGGCGGCGTACTCGAACAGGCCGCGCAGCGCGAGCAGGAAGGTGCTGCGGTTGACCGCGCCCGCCTGTGATCGGGTCGACTCCAGCGGGGTGACCAGCGCCCGCAGGAACACCTCGTAGGACTCCACGAACCCGGCTCCGGGGCGCCCGGAGGGGACCAGGGTCCCCCGCTGGGGGCGGCGGCCCGAAGGCCGTCCGCCCCACAGCGGGATCGAGTGCACCCGGTCGAGGTTCGCCGGCCGGTCGAAGACCGGCTTCTCGGTGCCGTCCACGGTGAGCGCCACGACCTCCCACCGGTAGTCCGGCATCCCCCGGATGAGCTGTTCGCACCAGATGCTCACGCCGCCCATCGCGTAGGGGTAGGTCCCTTCCGAGACCAGTGCGATCCTCACCGAGCGCTCCCGTTCACTTTCTTGTCACCGTTTCTTGCCGTCGAGGTTGGTCAGGGGCGGGGAGCGGCGTTGAGCGTCACGGTGGTGTTCGCCGCGAGCGTCACCGGCACGGTGACGTCGGTGCCGTACGAGGTGGCGCCGGTGGTGGTCGTGGTCACGCCGCCGAGCCGGACCGAGCCGGCGGCCGGCGAGGTCACCGCGATGGTGCCGAGGGTGCGGTCGTAGACGGCGTCCACCCCGGCGTCGAGCGCGGCGAAGTGGGCGTTGCGCGCCAGGGTGTACGCGGCGACGTCGGTCCACTGCGAGTTCAGCAGCGGCACCGAGTAGAGGGAGGTGTACTTCTCCAGCACGGCTTCCACCCAGTCGGTGATCAGGGTGTCGCCCGAGCCGTAGTCGCGCACGTTGGCGATGTGGAAGGTGTGCGCGTAGATCGAGCCGGACGCCACGTGCTGCAGGCCCACGCCGGCCTCGTAGTCCAGGAGCTGGGCGTAGGTGCGGTCGGTGGGCCAGTACGGGAAGAGCCCGTTCGGCCCGTAGAAGGAGTTGTAGAAGACCGTCTGCTCGGCCGGGGTGGTGGTGTGGTAGGCGATGTTCGTCGGCCAGCACGGCACCACGGCGATGGCCGAGTTCAGCGGGTGCACCCGGGCGGCGTTGAAGTCCGCCGGCTTGTGACTACCGAACGACATGTTGCCGGCCATCGTCGTGACGCCGAGGTCCTCGGCGGCGTCCAGCAGCGCGGTGTTGGATCCCTCCAGGCCGTGGTCGGTGGGCGGGCCGGTGTCGTTGTCCGGGTCGTCGTTGTAGACGCCGAGACCGGAGTACTCGGGGGTCTTCAGCACGCTGTCCGGGAAGCTCAGCCCGATCGAGTCGCCCGCGGTCCGGTTGTCGTCGATCTCGGCGTACGAGGTGGCGTAGTTGGTCGAGTTCAACTCGGGGTGGTTGAACGTGTGGTTGATCCACCGGAAGTTGTTCTTCAGGCACTTGGTGGTGGCGGTCAGCGTGGTCGCGTCGCCGTTGGGGCTGCACTGGTCACCGGCGAACGGGTCGATGTCCGAGCCGTTGAACGCGATGGTGAAGGTGAAGTTCGAGGCCAGCGGGTACGCCGCGCGCAGCGCGGTCTGCTTCGCGTCGAGGTTCACCGTGTCGTGCCCGCTGACCTGGAAGCCGGGAGCGTACTCGACGGTGCCGTCCTCCTTGTAGTGGTCGGAGGTGTTGAACCAGTCGTCGATGTCGACGTTCAGGTGGTGCTTCTGCTCACCGAACCACAGGCCCTTGCTCGCCCACCGGACAAGGCCGTAGACCAGCAGGTCGGAGTGGAGCAGGTACTGGTTCGAGGTGAAGGTCAGCGCGATGCGCTCCCGGCCGTCGGTGGAGGTGGTGGTGACGGCGAGCACGTCGGAGCCGTTGGTCATCAGGGGCGTGGCGGCGCAGCCGGACCGGATCGAGGTGCGGTACACGTACGACTGCACCACCGGGATCTGCGCGGCGCTGTTGAGGTAGTCGAAGACGCCCGCGCCGGCCGTGGTGAGCGAGACGGGCAGCGGCGTGTCGCCGACCCCGCCCTCACCGTTGGAGGTCAGGCAGTAGTCCTCCGGCCAGGTGCCGTAGCTGGTGTAGAGGGCGGCCTGGCGGACCTGGAAGTTGCGCTCGTAGGCCCAGAGGGTGTTCCACTCGGTGCTGGTCAGGCCGCTGAGGTAGTTCCCGTTGTGCTCGTACATCTGCATGCTGTTGGTCAGCAGGATCGCGTTGTACTTGCCCACCCCGTCGGGGCGCACGAGAGAGCTCGCGGTGATCGACTGGGTGGCGGTGTAGACGATGTCGTAGTGCGCGCCGACCCGGTCCAGGGTGGTGGTCAGCGTGGCCACGCCGAAGTCGGCGGTGTTGGTGGCGACAATCAGCGCGCGCAGCGCCACCTTGTCGTTGAGCGCCTGGGCGCCGACGTCGCCCTGCTGGGTGGTCTGCTTGCGGTCGGCGGTGACCTGGACGGTGCCGGACCGCTTGGGCAGCGGGGCCGGGCGGGCCTGCTTCGGCTTCGCGACCTGGCCGAGGCCGGGCACGGCGGGCGGCGTGACGGCGGGGGCCGCCGGCCGGGCGAGGCCTGGGGTCTGGGCGCCGAGCACGACCGTGAGCGCGGTCAGCCCGGCGAGGGCGAGTCGGGTTGCGCGGCGACGCGCAGGTCCGGTGGGGACCATGTACTGACCTCCGATGAGGAGACGACAGTGTGTCAGTCCACGGTGGACTGATGAGGTGCGGGCGAAGGCTACCAATCGGAGTCGACCGTCGACACAGCGGTTCGGGTGCCAGATCCACGTCATTGACGAAATCGTCACCTGCTGCTAGCGGGCGCCATTTCCGGCCCGGCCTGCACGAATATTCCGGCCTCGACCTTGACGATCCATTCGACGCCCACTCCGGTCGGGGGGAGTTGCGTCTTTTCCGCGCTTCCGCAACGCTTCGATACAGGTTTTTTTCGCCACGATTGGGACACCGGGGAAGGCCGGTCAGTCATCAGATCGGTAGCTACTTAAGGCTCGCTTAATGTGGCCGCACCGGTGACGAAGGTCGGCCGTTCGGCCCATCGATGTGCCATCTGCCCAGCTTTTCCAAGCGAGCGGGACGCCACGGGTGCATCCGAGGAGCGACCCGCCCCACGCGCAGGGAGCCGGACGCTTAATTCGCAGCTAAAGACGGGCGAACATTGACCCGCCACCCGAACGGCCACTCTTCCCGGCGGCACGACGCCTCGACCGGCCGCCCTCGCCGGCGACGGGCACGCAGGCCGTCAGACGCCTCATCGGAACGTGGCGGGTAATTCCCGGATCCGACCGCCCGAGTTCTGGCACGCGGCACGGCACGGTGTCGTGAAGCCGACACGGGAACATTACGGGTAAATTTCAGATGGCAATTTTCATCCGGCGATGGCTCGGGGCGTCCGCCGCGCCGGGTCTCGCCGTCACGGGAGTGACGGCGCCCGTCGGCCCCGCCCGCGCGGTGTCCGGCGGCATCGGCGCGCCGGGCGGCGAGGCCGGGCAGACCACCCGGATCGTGGGCACGGCGTCCGGCCGCTGCGTCGACATCCCGGACGCCAGCACCGCCAACGGCGCGCAGGCCCGGTTGTGGGACTGCCACGGCGGCGTCAACCAGCGGTGGAGCCTGCCCGGCTGACCCGCGAGCGCCCTCGGAGCGGGGCCCGGGCGGCCACCCCTCCCCGCGCGGCGCCGGCGGCAGGTCGGTCTGCCCGGACCGACGGGATCCGTGCGGGAGATCCGGCGCGACCGGGTCGCCCCGCGCCCCGGTCGCGTCTCCCCTGGTGGGACGGGGTCGGCCAACGCTTTTTGTACGGTTCCTACAACTGATCCACCAGAGTGTGCGCTGTCTGCGACATGGCGCTGCCAGCCGGTAGAGGGAAAGGTGAACACTGCCGGGACCGTCGTGCCCCGGCGCGCACATCGTGGTGTCTACAGAAAGGCCTCTTCGGGTGTTCAGTCGTGTCGCCATCGTCAACCGTGGTGAGGCCGCGATGCGGCTCATCCACGCCGTCCGGGAGCTGGCCGCGGAAACCGGGACCCGGATCGAGACCGTCGCCCTGCACACCGACGTCGACCGGACCGCCACCTTCGTGCGGGAGGCCGACGTCGCGTACGACCTCGGTCCCGCGTCCGCGCGCCCGTACCTCGACCTGGGGGTGCTGGAGCGGGCGCTGGTGGAGACCGGGTCCGACGCCGCGTGGGTGGGCTGGGGGTTCGTCGCCGAGGACCCGGCGTTCGCGGAGCTGTGCCAGCGCATCGGGGTGACCTTCGTCGGGCCGAGCCCGGACGCCATGCGCAAGCTCGGCGACAAGATCGGCGCGAAGCTGATCGCCGAGGAGGTCGGCGTGCCGGTCGCGCCGTGGAGTCGCGGTCCGGTGGAGACCCTGGACGCCGCGGTCACGGCGGCGGCCCGGATCGGCTACCCGCTGATGCTGAAGGCCACCGCGGGTGGCGGCGGGCGCGGGATCCGCGTGATCACCAACGAGGACGAGCTGGTGGACGCCTACGAGCGCACCAGCCAGGAGGCCGCCCGGGCGTTCGGCAGCGGGGTCGTCTTCCTGGAGCGGCTGGTCACCGGGGCCCGGCACGTCGAGGTGCAGGTGATCGCCGACGGCCAGGGCACCGCGTGGGCGCTCGGCGTCCGGGACTGCTCGGTGCAGCGACGCAACCAGAAGGTCATCGAGGAGTCCGCGTCGCCGGTGCTCGCCCCGGAGCAGGTCGCCGAGCTGAAGACGTCCGCCGAGCGGCTGGCCGTGGCGGTCGGCTACCGGGGCGCGGCCACCGTCGAGTTCCTCTACCACCCCGGCGACCGGCTCTTCGCGTTCCTGGAGGTCAACACCCGGCTCCAGGTCGAGCACCCGATCACCGAGTCCACCACCGGGTTCGACCTGGTCAAGGCGCAGCTCCACGTGGCCTCGGGCGGGCGGCTGGAGGGCACGCCCCCGGTCGAGCGCGGGCACGCCATCGAGGCGCGGCTCAACGCCGAGGACCCGGACCGCGACTTCGCCCCCTCCCCCGGCCGGATCGCCCTGCTGGACCTACCGGCCGGGCCGGGCATCCGGGTGGACACCGGGGTCAGCGAGGGCGACACCATCCCCGCCGACTTCGACTCCATGATCGCCAAGATCATCGCGTACGGCCGCGACCGCGACGAGGCGCTCGGCCGGCTGCGCCGGGCGATGGCCGAGACCACCGTGATCATCGAGGGCGGCGCCACCAACAAGAGCTTCGTGCTCGACCTGCTCGACCAGCCCGAGGTCATCGACGCCAGCGCGGACACCGGCTGGATCGACCGGGTACGCGGCGCGGGCCGGCTCGTCTCGCACCGGCACTCCGGCGTCGCCGTGGCCGCCGCCGCCATCGAGACGTACGAGGAGGAGGAGCGCGTCGAGCGGCAGCGACTGCTGTCGACGGCCTTCGGCGGACGCCCGCAGGTGCAGCACGAGAGCGGCCGGCCGCTGGACCTCAAGCTGCGCGGCGTCGGCTACCGGGTGCGGGTGGCCCGGGTCGGCGCGCACCGGTTCCGGGTGGGCGTGGAGGCCGGCGGCGAGGTCCGCACCGCCGACGTGGAGCTCGACCGCTTCGACCGGCACACCGGGCAGATCGCCGTCAACGGCGACCGGTACCGCCTGCTCACCAGCACGCACGGGCCGATCCACCTGGTCGAGGTGGACGGGGTGACCCACCGGGTCAGCCGCGACGAGGGCGGCGTGCTGCGCGCGCCCTCGCCCGCGCTGGTGGTGGCCACGCCGCTGAAGGTCGGCGCGGAGGTCGAGGCCGGCGCGCCGGTGCTGGTGCTGGAGAGCATGAAGATGGAGACGGTGCTGCGGGCGCCGTTCGCCGCCCGGCTGAAGGAATGCGTCGTCTCGGTGGGCAGCCAGGTGGAGGCCGGCGCGCCGCTGCTGCGGCTGGAGCCGGTCGGTGACGCCGCCGCCGAGGACGCCGCGTCCGCCGGCGTCGTCGAGCTGGACCTGCCCGTCGCGCCCGGCACGGCGCCGGCGCGGGCCCGCACCCTGCGCGGTCAGGAGGACCTGCGCAGCCTGCTGCTGGGCTTCGACGTCGACCCGCACGACGAGCGTCGGGTGCTCGACGACTACCTCGCCGCCCGCCGGGCCGCCATCGCCGACGGGCACCGGCCGCTGACCGAGGAGCTCGGCCTCGTCGACGTCTTCGCCGACCTCGCCGAGCTGAGCCGTAACCGCCCGTCGGGCGAGGACGGCGGCGCCGGGCACGTCTTCAGCGCCCGCGAGTACTTCCACACCTACCTCCAGTGCCTGGACGTCGAGCGGGCCGGGCTGCCGTCGACGTTCCAGGCGAAGCTCGCCAAGGCGCTCGGCCACTACGGGGTGACCGACCTGGAGCGCTGCCCCGAGCTGGAAGCCGCCGTGTTCCGGATCTTCCTCGCCCAGCAGCGCGCCTCCGCCGACGTCACGGTGGTCACCGCGTTGCTGCGCGCGTGGCTGCGGGAGCCGCCGCCGGACGAGGCGCTGCGGGAGCCCGCCGGTCTCGTGCTGGAGCGGCTGGTGGCGGCGACGCAGGTCCGCTTCCCGGTGGTCGCGGACCTGGCGCGCGGCGTGGTGTTCGCCTGGTTCGCCCAGCCGCTGCTGCGCCGCAACCGGGCCCGGGTGTACGCCGAGGTCCGCCGTCACCTGCGCCACCTGGACGCGCACCCGGACGCGCCGGACCGGGGCGAGCGCATCGCCGAGATGGTGCGCAGCACCGAGCCGCTGGTGCGGCTGCTCGGTCAGCGGCTGGTCCGCGACCACCTGGACAACGCGGTCATGCTGGAGGTGCTGACCCGGCGGTACTACGGCAACAAGGGGCTGACCAACGTCCGCACCGCCGAGGTCGCCGGCTGCACCTTCGTGGTCGCCGAGCGCGCCGACTCGTGCCTGGTCTCCGCCGCGGTCGGCTTCGACGCGCTGGGCAGCGCGCTGCGCGGGCTGGCCGAGCTGGCGACCGGCGCGGGCGCCGTCGACGCCGACATCTACCTGAGCTGGGAGAACCAGCCGGAGGAGCCCGCCGCGATGGCCGCCGCGCTGCACGAGGTGGTCGCCGCGCAGCCGCTGCCGACCGAGATCCGGCGGGTCACCACCACCGTCGCCGGTCGCGGCGGCGCGGTGATGCACCACCACTTCACGTTCCGCCCGTCGACCGCCGGCATGACCGAGGAGCGGCTGGTGCGGGGGCTGCACCCGTACATCGCGCAGCGGATGCAACTGGAGCGGCTGGGCAAGTTCGACCTGACCCGGCTGCCGTCGTCGGACGAGGAGGTCTACCTCTTCCAGTGCGTGGCCCGGGAGAACCCGTCCGACCAGCGGCTCGTCGCGTTCGCGCAGGTGCGCGACCTGACCGCGCTGCGCGAGCACGACGGCCGGCTGGTCGCCCTGCCGACGGCCGAGGACGTGGTCGCCGCCTGCCTGGACTCGATCCGCCAGGAACGTTCGCGGCGGCAGCCCTCGAAGCAGGTCAACACCAACCGGATCGTGGTCTACGTCTGGCCGCCGAGCGACCTCACCCGGGCCGAGCTGGAGACGATCGCCGGCCGGGTGCTGCCGACCACCGCGGGCGCCGGGCTGGAGGAGATCCAGTTCATCGCCCGCCGGCGCGACCGGCAGACCGGCGAGCTGAGCAAGGTCTCGGCGCGCATCACCTTCGACGCCGCCGGAGGCAGCACGCTGACCGTCGGGGCGCCCTCGGACGAGCCGGTCGAGCCGCTGGACGACTACCGGCAGAAGGTGCTGCGCGCGGCCAGCCGCAACACCGTCTACCCGTACGAGCTGACCGGGCTGCTCGGTGACTTCGTCGAGCACGACCTCGACGAGCGCCACGCGCTGATCCCGGTCGACCGGCCGAAGGGGCGCAACCGGGCGGGGCTCGTCGCGGGCGTGGTCAGCACGCCGACGTCGCGTCACCCGCAGGGCGTCACCCGGGTGGTGCTGCTCGGCGACCCGACGAAGTCGCTGGGCGCGTTGTCCGAGCCGGAGTGCCGCCGGGTGATCGCCGCGCTGGACCTCGCCGAGCGGATGGGCGTGCCGCTGGAGTGGTACGCGCTCTCCTCCGGCGCGCGGATCTCGATGGAGTCCGGCACCGAGAACATGGACTGGGTGGCCGCGGCGCTCAAGCGGATCGTCGAGTTCACCCAGAACGGCGGCGAGATCAACATCGTGGTCGCGGGCATCAACGTCGGCGCGCAGCCGTACTGGAACGCCGAGGCGACGATGCTCATGCACACCCGGGGCATCCTGGTGATGACGCCGGACTCGGCGATGGTGCTCACCGGCAAGCAGTCGCTGGACTTCTCCGGTGGGGTGTCCGCCGAGGACAACTTCGGCATCGGCGGCTACGACCGGGTGATGGGCCCGAACGGGCAGGCGCAGTACTGGGCGCCGAACCTGACCGCCGCGCGGGACGTGCTGATGGCGCACTACGAGCACACGTACGTCGCGCCGGGCGAGGACGCGCCGCGCCGGACCGTCACCACCGACCCGTTGGACCGGGACGTGTCGGACTTCCCGCACGCGGTGGAGGGCAGCGACTTCCGTACCGTCGGGGAGATCTTCTCCGCCGACGCCAACCCGGACCGCAAGAAGCCGTTCGACATCCGTACGGTGATGCGGGCGTTGTCCGACCAGGACCACCCGGTGCTGGAACGCTGGGCGGGCATGGCCGACGCGGAGACCGCCGTGGTGCAGGACGTGCACCTCGGCGGCCGGCCGGTGTGCCTGCTCGGCATCGAGTCCCGGTCGGTGCCCCGGCGGGGTTTCCCGCCCACCGACGGCCCGGACGCCTACACCGCGGGCACGCTGTTCCCACGGTCGTCGAAGAAGGCCGCGCGGGCGATCAACGCGGCCAGCGGCAACCGCCCCCTGGTCGTGCTGGCGAACCTGTCCGGCTTCGACGGCTCACCCGAGTCGATGCGCCAGCTCCAACTGGAGTACGGCGCCGAGATCGGTCGGGCCATCGTGAACTTCCGCGGGCCGATCGTGTTCTGCGTGATCTCGCGGTACCACGGAGGCGCGTTCGTGGTGTTCTCCAAGGCGTTGAACCCGAACATGACGGTGCTGGCGCTGGAGGGCTCGTTCGCCTCGGTGCTGGGTGGCGCGCCGGCCGCCGCGGTGGTCTTCTCCGGCGACGTCAACGCCCGTACCGCCGCGGATCCGCGGGTCCGGGAGCTGGAGGCCCGGGTCGCCGCGGCCACCGGAACCGAGCGCGCCTCGCTGACCGCCGAGCTCGACGAGCTGCGGGTCTCGGTCCGGGCGGAGAAGCTCGGCGAGGTGGCGGCGGAGTTCGACCGGGTGCACGACATCCAGCGCGCCGTGCGGGTGGGCTCGGTCGACGCGGTGATCCGCGCCGCCGAGCTGCGCCCCCGGGTCATCGAGGCCATCGAGTCCCGGCTGACGTGAGTCGACCGGTCCCCGTGCGCGTCGTCCTCCGGTGGCGCGCACGGGGGCGCCGGCCGGGACCCGCCGTCACCGGCCGGCGCCAGCCGTCCGCAGCGGCTGGGCCTGCCACGCGGCCTGGTCGTCGGGACGCTCCGGCGGCCGGGCGCAGACCAGGTAGTAGTCCGGGGCGATCGCGCCGTGCCGGCCGCCGAGGCCGGCGACCGTGGCCGCGTGCAGCTCCCGGGGGCCGATCCGCCGGTCCGGCGGGGCGGCGCAGCCGACGAGCGAGCGGACGCCACCCGGGGCGTCCCGGACGAACACCCGGGCGGCCGGGTCGCCGGCCGCCTCCCGCAACGCCCGTCCGCAGGCGACCAGGTCGATCCAGGAGGAGTTCACCTTCACCCAGCCGTCGCCCCGGACCACCCGGTCGAGTCCGGCCACCGCGCCGAGCTCGGTCAGGTCGAAGTCCCGCTCGGCGGCCGTGGTGAGGATCCGTTCCAGCGCCCACAGCAACCCGGCGGCCTCGTCGCCGGTCACGTGCCGGACGTCGTGGGTGAGGCCGAGCACGGCGACGGGCTCGGTCTGGAGGATGGTGAGCCGGACCGGGTCGGTGGTGGTGGCCGCCAGCCCGCTCTCCACCTCGGTGCCGCGCACCGGGATCCCGGCCCGCCCGTCGAAGACTCCGCCCCGGGTGGTGCTCATGTCGTTGATCACCAGATCCCGGTGCCGCTGGCAGCCCTGCCGGACGCCGACGGTCTCCACCAGCTCCGCCACCGCCGTCGCGTCGAAGTAGGCGTGCTGGTAGGAGTTGAAGATCGCCAGGTGGCTGCGCCACAGGGTCTGGTGGAACGTCGCGGCGGGCGCGAACGGGATCAGCGCGCTCTGCGCGATGCTGCCGACGAAGTCGCGCATCCGGGGCAGCGACCGGTTGCTGTAGAGGGCGTCCAGGGCCGCCAGGTCGGTGTCGGTCCACCAGGACAGCAGCGTGGCCATCGTGGTGACCAGCGCCGTCGCCGGGGTGACCCGGGCGCGTTTGGCGACCGTCCGCAGCGCCGCCGCCACCGGCACGGACCGCAGGGTGGCGAGCTGGTACTCCGGCGGCCCCTCCCGGCGGGCCGGGACGGAGAGCAGGCACGCCGGCAGCACGTGCAGTTGGTCCCGCCAGTAGGCCAGCGTCTTCGCCATCCGCTGCCGGGCCTCGGGGGTGCGCTCGTACTCGGCCTGGTCGGCGGGCTGCCACCGGGGCGGTCCCACGGTCCGGTCGGCGGGCGACGCGACGAGCGCGACGAACTCGTCCAGCAGGACGCCCGCGCCCACCAGGTCCGCCACCGCGTGGGAGAACTCGAAGACCGCCCGGACCGGTCGGCCGGCGTCGGTGGTCACCGCCATCCGGACCGGGTACTCCCCACCGTGGTCGAACGGTCGGGGCGGGTCGGTGATCCCGGTGCGCCGGTGGGCCTGCGGCCCGAGTTCGAGCAGCAGCACGTCGACGTGCCCGCTCCCGGACACCTGCTGGGTCCGCCCGTCGCCGTCGCCCGTGTCGTACACCGTCCGCAGCCCCTCGTGCCGGGACACCAGCACGCCGACCGCGTCGAGCACGTCGGACAGCGCACAGTCGGTGGGCAGGTCGACGTGCAGGACGAACACCGCGCCGCTGCCCTCGTACGGCAGCCAGTCGAAGACGTTGCTCTGGCTGTAGGCCATCGGCCACCGGCCGGAGCGGTCGCCCACGAAGGGCACCCGCGCCGTCCGACGGGCGATCGTCGTCTCGGTCGTGGTCATGTGGCTCACCTCCCGGTGGGTCGTGTGACGTCGTCGGTCAGGAACGGTTGCCGGAGACCGCCTGGTCCGGCGTCGCCTCCACGCCGGCCGGGACGGCCTCCGCGCCAGGCGGCGTCACCGGCACGCCGGCCGGGACGGCCTCCGGGGCCGGTTGCGGGCGGGTCAGCAGGCGCAGGCCGCAGAGCAGGATCACCACCGACAGGACGGCCAGCAGGATCCGGTAGTCCACGACGACGATGAGCCCGGCCGCCACCCCGATGGCCGCCGTCTGCGGGACCGTCACCAGCATGCCCGCCGTGGTGAACACCCGCCCCTGCAACCGGGACGGCGTGTGTCGTTGCAGGGTGGTGTTCCATCCGATGGAGAACCAGGTGACCGCGAGCCCGATCCCGACGGCCCCGCCCAGCACCACAGGTGTCGCGCCGGCGGCCAGGGCGGCGCAGCCGACGCCCAGCCCGATCAGCGCGCCGCCGATGGCCCGGGCCTCGCCGGCCCGGCGCAGCAGCCACGCGCCGGTGAAGCCCGCGACGATCGACCCGACACCCTGGACGCTGACGATCACGCCGAAGAACGCGGCCGGCCGGTGCAGCCCCTCCTCGACCACCACGAAGATGACCGGCTCCAGGAAACCCACCGACCCGAACGCCACGGCGCTGACCAGGGTGACCTGCGACAGCAGCGGCACCGACCGGATGTGGCGCAGCCCGGCCAGCAACTCGTCGCCGAACCGTTCGCCGCTGGGCTCCGGCGACGACTCGACCACCCGCACCGAGGCGAGCGCGATGATCGCGCCGAGGAACGTCAACGCGTCCAGCAGCGCCAGCGTCGGACCGCCGACCGCGGCGTAGATGCCGGAGCCGACCAGCGGCGCCAGGATCCGGGTGAACCCGAACAGGGTGCCGAACGCCGCGTTGGCCGAGCCCAGATCCTCGGCCGGCAGCAGGTCCTTGAGCAGGGCGTTACGGCCCGCCATCAGCACCGTGGCGACGCAGCCGTGGATCACGGCGACGGTGTAGATGAGCCACACCTGGTCGGCGCTGCGCACGAACAGCAGCGTCAGCACGGCCAGACCGGCGACGGCGTTGGTGACGATCAGCAGCGTCTTGCGGCGGACCCGGTCGATCTGCCGGCCGGCCAGCGGGGCGAACAGCACCGGCAGGCCCATCGCCAGGAACACCACCCCGGCCGCCGAGTTGCTACCGGTGAGATCCTTGATCCAGATACCGAGGGCCAGCAGCAGCGCGGTGTCCCCGAAGCCGGACAGGGCGTCGCCGACGTACAGCCGCCGGAACCGGCGGTCCTTGAACGCACTCACTCAACTCAGCGCCTTTCGGGTCGACTGCGCATGGTGGACGGGTTCCAGCCGCACCCGCAGGTTGCGGTAGCCGTGCACGAGGTTGGACCGCAGCGGCGTCGGCTCGTCGAGCACGGTGACCGACTCGACGTGCTCGGCCAACGCCAGCAGCAGCGCCCGCAGCTCGAGGCGGGCCAGCGCCGCCCCCAGACAGTGGTGCGGGCCGTGCCCGAAACCCAGATGGTGGTTGGCGGGTCGCCGGGGACGGAAGTCGTCGGCGTCCTCGAAGTGCCGGGGGTCGCGGTTGGCCGCCGGCAGCCAGGCCACCACCGCCTCGCCGCGCGCCACCCGCTGGCCGGGCAGGTCGACGTCGGCGGTGGCGACCCGCAGCACGTGCATCGCCGGTGAGGTCCACCGGATGACCTCCTCGACGGCCGCCCCGACCAGACCCGGGTCGGCCCGCAGCCCGGCCAGGATCTCGGGCGCGCCGGCCAGGGCGTGGAAGCAGCCGGCGATCGCGTGCCGGGTGGTCTCGTTGCCGCCGACGAGGACGTTGTCGCAGTTGAGCAGCACCTCACGCAGGTGCAGCCGGTGGTCACCGGCGAGGGCGCTGATCAGGTCGTCCCCCGGTTGCCGGCGACGCCGCGCCACCAGGTCGGCCAGGTAGAGGATCATCTCCGAGTGGGCGGCGTCCGGTGACATCTTGTCGAACGTGTCGTCCGCGCCGCCGAAGGCGTGGCTGGTCAGCTCGATGAGCATGTCCCGGTCGGACGCCGGCACGCCGAGGATCCGGCAGACCACGCTCGCCGGGATCACCGGGCCGAGCGTGGCGGCGACGTCGAGGCCGCCGCCGGCCACCGCGTCCGCGACGAGCCGCCGCACCTCGGCGTGGACGGCGTCCGCCAGCGACTCGGCCATCGCCCGGGACAGGAACGGCATGATCACGCTGCGCAGCCGGCTGTGCTGCGGCCCGTCGGCGACCACCAGCATCCCGCCGCCCGCCTTGTCCGGGTGGTCCCGGTCGAAGCCGATCATCATGCCGTACTCGGAGGTGAACGGCGCCTTCGGTGACAGCACCGCCCGGCAGTCGGCCAGCGAGAAGACCGACCAGAAGCCGCTCGGCGACGTGCCGGCCCCGCTCCACAGCACGGCGTCGGCGGCGGCGTGCCGCCGCCACCACGCGAACCGGTCCGGGTCGAGGTAACGGTCCGGGTCGCCCAGGTCGATCCCGGCGCGCTCAACCATCGGTACGGCCGTCCGCGCGGACCAGTCCGGTGATCTCCTCGGCCAGCTCGGCGAAGGACGGCCGCCGGAACACGGTGACGATCCGCAGGTCGACGTCGAACCGCCGGCGCACCGCGCCGACCAGGTGCAGGGCCTTGATGGAGGTGCCGCCCAGCGCGAAGAAGTGACTGTCCGCGCCCGGCTCGGCGACGCCGAGCAGGTCCCGCCAGATGTCCGCGAGACCGGCCGACACCGGGTCACCGGCCGCGCCGACCGCCGTCCCGCCGGCCGCTGGCGGTGTGGCCGTGCCGGACGCCGGCGGCGGCGACGGTGTGGCCGTGCCGGACGCCGGCGCCGCTGTCCCGGCCGCCGTGGGGGCGGTGGGAGCGGCGTCCGTGGTCCGGCCCAGGGCGGCCAGCAGGGCCGCCCGGTCCACCTTGCCGTTGTGGGTGACCGGCAGCCGGGGCAGCCGGTGACACCGCGCCGGCACCATGTACCCGGGCAGGTTTGCCCGCAGGAACTCGCGTACCCGCGCCGGGTCGGCCGGGCCGGTCGACACGGCGACCAGCTCGGTCACCCCGTCGTCGGTCACCGCCAGGACGGCGTGCCCACCGACCTCCGGGCAGTCACCGAGGACGCGTTCCACCTCGCCCAGCTCGACCCGGAAGCCGCTGATCTTCACCTGGTCGTCCCGGCGGCCCAGGAACACCACCCCGCCGTCGGGCAGCAGCCGCACCAGGTCCCCGGTGCGGTAGAGCCGCGCGCCGGGCCGGCCGGCGAATGGGTCCGCGACGAACGCCGCGCAGGTGCGCCCCGGGTCCTCCACGTAGCCGTCGGCCAGCCCCTGACCGCCGACGTACAGCTCGCCGGTGTCGCCCGGCGCGACCGGCGTCAACCGGTCGTCGAGCACCCGCAGGTAGCCGCCGTCGATCGGCCCGCCGATCGGGACGACCCCCCGCTCCAGGTCGGCCGGGACGACCTCGTGCGCGGCGGAGAACGTGGTGTTCTCCGTCGGGCCGTACGCGTTGCGCAGGTGGCGCGGCCCGCCGGCGGCCAGCATCCGCCGCAGCGGGCCGACCGCGTACTGGTCCCCGCCGATCAGCAGCACCCGCAGCCCGGCGAAGGCGTCGGGGACGTGCGCCACGATCGCGTTGAGCAGCGCGTTCGTGGTGAACATGACGGTCACGCCGGTCTCGGCGAGGAACTGCCCCATCCGGTACGGGGAGAGCGCGACCTCGCGGGGCACCACCACCAGCGTCGCGCCCGCGCACAGCGCGCCCCAGATCTCCAGGGTGGCCGCGTCGAAGGCGGTGTTGGACAGGTGCGCGACGACGTCCTCCGGGCCCAGCCGCAGGAAGTTGGAGCGCGGCACCAGCCGACCGATCGCCTCGTGCGGGACCACCACGCCCTTCGGCGCGCCGGTGGAGCCGGAGGTGTACATGACGTACGCGGGATGCCGCACGGTCACCGCGACCGCCGGGGCCGCCCGGGTCGGCTCGCCCGCCTCGGCCGCCTCGGACGCCCCGGCCAGGGCGTCGGCCAGGTCCACGGTGGGCACCCCGAACGGCACGTGCTCCCCCGCGCCCGGCCCGCACAGCGCCAGCCGGACCCGGCTGTCCCGCATGATGCCCTGGCTGCGGGCGGGCGGCTGCGCCACGTCGACCGGCACGTACGCCGCCCCGGCGCGCAGCACGGCCAGGAACGCGGTCACCGCGTCCGCGCCGCGCTCGGCGGCCACCGCGACCCGCTCCCCCGGCCGTACGCCCAGACCCACCAGGTGGCGCGCGAGGCCGTCGGCGGCGGCGTCCAGCTCGCCGTAGCTAAGCCGCCGCTGCCCGTCACGGACCGCGACCGCCGTCGGGTGGGCCCGCGCCCGCGCCGCGACCTGCTCGTGCACCGGTCCGTCGACGGGCTGACGGACGTACCCGTCGCCGGCCGGAACGGCGCGCCCGACAGGGCCGGCGGAGCCGACTAAGCCGGCGGGGTCGGCGGAGCCGACAGGGCCGGCGGGGTCGGCGGAGCCGACAGGGCCGGCGGGGTCCAGGGTGGTGACGACCGGGGCGTCCGGCGCGGCGGTGAGCCGGTCGAGGGTGTCCAGCAGCTTCCCGTGCAGATCCTCCGTCCGGGCCCGGCTGAACAGGTCGCCGCTGGCCTCCAGGCAGGACCGGGCCGACGTGGCGTCGGTGGTGACCGTCCAGAGCAGCTCGTACTTGGCGGTGCCGGTGGGCAGGACGTCCCGGACCACGGTGGCTCCGGCCGGCGCCCAGTGCCAGCTCCGGTCGTCGACGTGCGAGATGCTCACCTGGGTCAACGGGTGGTCACCGGGCCTGCCCGCCACCGCCACCAGCTCCTGCAACGGCGTCCACTGGTGGGCCAGCGCCGCGGCGACCAGCCCCCGCAGCTCGGCGACCAGTCCCCGGAAGGTGGTGTCGGCGTCGATCCGGACGCGCACCGGCAGGACGTTGACGAACATCCCGACGGTCTCCTCGTCGTCGGCCGTACGGCCGCTGAGCGGCACCCCCACCACCACGTCCGACGCGTCGGCGGCACGGACGCCGGCCGGCCGGCCGACCCGGCGCAGGAAGGCGGCGTAGGCGGCCAGCAGCACCATGAACTCCGACGCCGCCGACGCCGCCGCCAGCTCGGTGAGGCGGGCCGCCAGCGCCGGGGCGACGGGGGCCTGCGCCACCTCGCCCCGGGGGCCGGGCACGTCGGGCCGGGGCCGGTCGGTCGGCAGCGTCATCCGGCCACCCACCCCGGCCAGGCGCTCCCGCCAGTAGGTCCGGGACGCCGACTCGTCCGACCGGCCGCCCAGGCCCCGGCGGCGCAGCGGCGGCAGGTCGCGGCCCAGGCCGACCCGGTCGCCGTACCGGCGCTGGAGCTGCCGGTCCAGCAGGTCGAGGGAGTGCTGGTCGGCGACCAGGTGGTGCAGCGTCAGCAGCAGCGTCGCCCGGTCGCCCGGCTCGGTGACCAGGCAGGCGCGCGCCAACGGCGGCACGTCGGTGGGGACCGGGCGGACCGCCTCGGCGGCCAGGTGCCGCCGGGCCTCGGTCGCCGCCCGGTCCGGGTCCTCCCCGGTCAGGTCCAGCACCGTCCAGGGCAGCGTGGCGGCCGACCGGACCAGCCGCCGACCGTCCGGGGTGAAGCAGGTCCGCAGCGCCTCGTGGTCGGCGACCAGCTCCTGCGCCGCGTCGTGCAGGGCCCCGGCGTCCAGGGGGCCGTCGAAGCGGTAACGCACCGGCACGCAGTACAGCGGCGAGCCGGGATGCAGCCGGTCCAGGAACAGCATGCGTTCCTCGGTCGCCGACAGCGGGGTCTCCCGGGCCGACGGGGCGTGCCGGGCCAGGAACGCGGCCACGTCGACCGGCCGCCGGCAGCGGAACAGCAGGTCCAGGTCGATCGGCACGCCGGTGCGCCGGCGCAGCTCCAGCGCCACCTCGACGGCCTGCAACGACTGCCCGCCGAGGTCGAAGAAGTCGGCCTCCGGCGGCACCTCGGCCAGCCGCAGCGCCTGGCGGAACGCGGCGTGCACGAGATCGGCGTACGGCGTCGCGTCGACCGTCGTCGGCTCGTGGTCGACGCTCACGCGGTCGCCTCCCGCCCGGTCCGGGTGACCAGGACGTCCCCGACGACCAGGGCGTCCAGGGTGGACCGGGCGTACGTGGCGACCGCGTCGACGGCGGTCCGGACGATCGGCTGCCCCCGCAGGTTGAACGACGTGTTGACCAGCACCGGCAGTCCGGTACGGCGGCCCGTCTCGCGCAGCAGCGCCCAGAACAGCGGCGCGGACTCCCGCTCGACCACCTGCACCCGGGCCGACCCGTCGACGTGGGTGACCGCCGGCAGCCGGTCCCGGAAGGGCGCCCGCACGCCGGTGACCATCAGCATGTGCCGGAACGCCGACTCCGTGCCCGGCGGAACGTCGAAGTAGGTGGCGGCGTCCTCGCGGGGCACCGCCGGGGCGAACGGGCGGAACTCCTCGCGCTGCTTGACCACGTTGTTCAGGTGGGCCCGCATGGTGGGTGACCGGGGGTCGGCGAGGATGCTGCGGTTGCCGAGCGCGCGCGGCCCGAACTCCATCCGGCCCTGGGCCAGCGCCACCGTGGCCCCGCGTCCGATCAGCGTGACGACCTCGGCCACCAGCCGGTCGGTCGGGAGCCGGTGGGTGGTGAACTCCGGACCGAGGTCCCGCAGCGCCGCCGCCACGTCGGGCCCGGTCAGCTCGTCGCCCCAGTACGGCATGGCCATGCCCGTCGGGGCGGCCGGTCGGGCCTGGCGGGCCGCGTACAGGGCCGCGCCGAGGGCGGCGCCGTCGTCCCCGGCGGCGGGCTGGACGAACACCTCGTCGAAGAGGCCGCTGTGCAGGATCGCCCCGTTGGCGGTGCAGTTGAGCGCGACGCCGCCGGCCAGGCAGAGCCGGCGCAGGCCGGTGCGCCGACGGTACTCGCCCAGCACGTGCAGCAGGGCCCGTTCCAGCGCGTCCTGCCCGGCGGCGGCCACGTCCATGTGGTGCTGGCCCAGTTCGGCGTCCGGCTCCCGGGCCGGGCCGAGTTTCTCCTCCAGTCGGCGCAGCACCCCCTGGTGGGTCTCCCGCTCCATCGGCGACTTGTTCGCCGACAGCAGCGGCACGGCCAGACCGCCGTCCGGTTTGAGCTGCACGAACTCGTCGAAGGTGGCACGGTGGCGCTGCCGGTCGCCGTACGGGGCCAGACCCATCACCTTGTACTCGTCCATGCCCACCTGGAACCCCAGGTAGTGGGTGAGGACGCTGTAGAGGATGCCCAGCGAGGCCAGGATCGGGTAGCTGGCGACCCGGCGCAGCTCGGGACCCCGGCCCTCGAACACGGTGAGCGACTCCTGCTCGCCCATCCCGTCGGCCACCACCACCAGCGCCTCGGCGAAGCCGCTGAGGTAGTAGCTGCTGGCGGCGTGCGCCTCGTGGTGCGGGACGTGCGCGAACCGGGGCCCGGCGGGGTCGGCCGGGTAGTGGGCGTGGAAGACGTCCCGCTGCACCTGCTGCGCGTACACCTGCTGGTACCACTGCGCGGAGAGGTGGTCGAGCTGCCACACCGGCGACGGCTCGTACCGGAAGCCGTGGGCCACCACCTCGACGTCGCGCATGGTCGCCCCGGCCGCCCGCAGGCAGGCGTCGATCGCGTCCCGGGGGAACCGGCCGGTGCCCTTGTCGCCGTCGTAGCGTTCCTGGGCGGCGGCGGCGAGCACCCCGGTCTCGTCGACCAGCGCCGCGGCGGCGTCCAGGCCCTGGACGATCCGCTGCTCCCGCCGCCAGCCGTCACCGAGGATGGCGCGTTTGAGCGCGGCGCCACGGTCGAGGCCGCTGTATCCCAGCGTCAACATGTCGTCAACCTTCGTCAGAGGAATGGGATCGGCGTCAGTCGCCGGCCGGCACCAGCTCGGGCAGGCGTCCGGCCAGCCGAGCGGGGGTCGGGTGGAGCATCAGCTCGACGATCTCCAGTTCCACGTCGAGCGCCGACTGGACGCCGTGCACCAGTCGCATCGCGGTCAGCGAGTCCCCACCGAGGTCGAAGAAGTCGTCCTCGACGCCGACCGGCACGCCGAGCACTTCGCTGAACAGCTCGCACAGCCGGGTCTGCCGGGCGTCGGCCGGCCCGGCGTCGACCCGGGCGGGCGCCGGTGGCAGCGGCGCGGGCAGGGCCGCGCGGTCGAGCTTGCCGCTGGGCGTGAGCGGCATCGCGGCCAGCGCGACGATCTGCGCCGGCACCAGGTACGCCGGCAGGGTCGCGGCCAGCTCGGCACGCAGCCGTTCCGGGTCGAACGATCCGGTCGGGGTCGGCACCACGTACCCGACGATCCGCCGGTTGCCGGGCACGTCCTCCCGGACCGCCGCGCCGGCGGCGGCCACGTCCGCGCCCCGGGCCAGGGCCGCCTCGATCTCGCCCAGCTCGACGCGGAAGCCCCGCACCTTGACCTGCTGGTCGTCCCGGCCGTGGTAGACCACCTGCCCGTCGCCGTCCCAGGCCGCCCGGTCGCCGGTGCGGTACATCCGCTCCCCCGGCGCGCCGAACGGGTCGGCCAGGAACCGTTCGGCGGTCAGCGCGGGCCGGCGCAGGTAGCCCCGGGCCAGACCGACGCCGGACAGGTAGAGGTCGCCGACCACGCCCGGCGGTACCGGTCGCAGGTAGCCGTCCAGGACGTGCGCCCGGATGTTCCAGATGGGCCGGCCGATCGGCACGGTCCGCGGTCGGTCGCCGACCGGCACCGTCCAGTGGGTGACGTCCACCGACGCCTCGGTGGGGCCGTACAGGTTGTGCAGCTCCGCGCCGAGGGTGGTGTGGACCCGGTGGGCCAGCTCCGGGTCCAGGGCCTCCCCGCTGCTGATCACCCGGCGCAGGCCGGTCCCGGCTCCGGCGGCCGGCTCGGTCACGAAGGCGGCCAGCACGGACGGCACGAAGTGGGCGGTGGTGACCTGCTCGCGGGTGATCAGTCGGGCCAGCCGGGCCGGGTCGCGCTGGTCCTCGGCGCTGGCCACGACGACCCCGGCCCCGGTGGCCAGCGGCCAGAACATCTCCCACACGGAGACGTCGAAGCTGAGGCTGGTCTTGTGCAGCACCCGGTCCGTCGGCGTCAGCCGGTACCGGTCCTGCATCCAGCGCAGCCGGTTGACGATGCCCTCGTGCGGGACGACGACGCCCTTCGGTCGGCCGGTCGAGCCGGAGGTGTAGATGACGTACGCGGGGTGCGCGGCCCGCGTCGGGGCGGTCCGGCGCCGGTCGGTGGGGTCGGTCGCCGGTTGCCGGCGGAGCTGGTCGGCGACGTCCGGATCGTCGAGGGCGAGGCACCGGTCGGCGGGGCAGCCGTCGGCGACCAGCGCGCCGACCGTCTCCCGGGACGCGACCACGCAGACGGCGTCGCTGTCGCGCACCATCAGCGCCCGGCGCGCGGCGGGATAGTCCGGGTCCACCGGCAGGTACGCCGCGCCGGCCTTGACCGTGGCGAGGATGGCCACCAGGCTCCACGTGGACCGGGGCAGCCCGACGGCCACCACCTGCTCCGGGCCGACGCCCCGACCGATCAGCAGGTGCGCCAGCCGGTTGGCCCGCGCGTTCAGCTCGGCGTAGCTCAGCTCCTCGTCGCCGCAGCGCACCGCGACCGCGTCCGGGGTCCGCGCCACCTGCGCCTCCACCAGGTCGGGCAGGATCGCCCCGGGCGCCGGCCGGGCCGTGTCGTTGGCGTCGGCGAGCAGCCGCCGTTCCGCCCCGGTGAGCGGGGCCAGCCGGCCGACCGGCCGGGTCGGGTCGGCGGCCACCACGCGCAGCAGCTCCCGCAGCCGCTCCAGGATGGCCGCCGCGGTGAGCGGGTCGACCAGGTCCGGCTGGTGGCTGAGCCGCAGCCGCATCCGGTCGCCGGGCAGCACCGCCAGGGCCAGCGGGTAGTGGGTGGCGTCCCGGCCCTCGACGTCGGTGACGGTGGCGTCCCCCATTCGCGGCGCGGCGTCCACCGCGACCGGGTAGTTCTCGAACACGTAGAGCGTGTCGAACAGCGGGCCGTGGCTGCCGGCGAGCTTCTGCACCGCGCCCAGCGGGAGATGCTGGTGCGGGGCCAGCGCCGACTGCTCGTCGTGCAGCCGGGTCAGCAGCCGGGCGAACGGCTCCCGGGGGTCGGTGCGCAGCCGCACCGGCAGCGTGTTGAGGAACAGCCCGACCATCTGCGCGACGCCGGGCAGCTCCGGCGGGCGACCTGACACGGGCGTGCCGAACACCACGTCGTCCCGGCCGGTGAGGTGGCCGAGCAGCACCCCCCAGGCGGCCTGGAGGACGGTGTTCACGGTCACCCCGCGCTCCCGGGCCAGGGCGGTCAGCGTCACCGTCAGGTCCGCGTCCAGCTCGGCGACGAGATCCCGGGGGTACGCCGTCGGGTGCGCCGCGCCGGGCCCGGCCAGCAGGGTCGGCCCGGGTGAACCGGCGAGCGCCTGCCGCCACGCCGCCTCGGCGGCCGGCCGGTCCTGTCGGGCCAGCCAGGCCAGGTAGTCGCGGAACGGCACGGCCGGTTCCGGCGCGACGCCGCCCAGGTGGTGCCCGTACCCGGCGATGAGGTCCCGGACGACCAGGGAGAGCGACCAGCCGTCGAGCAGCACGTGGTGGTGGGTGAAGACGAGGCGGTGCCGGTCGTCGCCCAGCCGGACCAGGCAGAACCGCAGCAGCGGCGGTCGGGCCGGGTCGAAGCGTCGGCGGCGTTCGTCGTCGGCGATCCGCGCGGCCCCGGCGTCCGCCTCCGCCGCCGGCCACGTCGACAGGTCGGCGTCCCGCCAGGGCAGCGGCACGTCCCGGCCGATCACCTGCACCGGCGGTCCGGCGAGCCGCTGCCGGAATCCGGCGGCCAGGTGGGGGTGGCGGGTGAGCAGGTCCTGCGCGGCCCGGCGCAGGGCCGTCGCGTCCAGCCGGCCGGTCAGCTCCAGCGTCAACTGGGCGCTGTAGAGGTCCGCGCCGGAGCCGGCGTAGCCGGCGTGGTAGAGGATGCCCTCCTGCAACGGGGCCAGCGGCAGCAGGTCGACCAGGTCGGGCCGTTCGGCCGTGATCGCGTCGAGCTCGTCCTGGGTGACGGTCACCAGCGGGAAGTCCGACGGGATCTGGCCGCCGACGGCCGACCCGCCCCGCTCGGCGGGCCGGCCGGTCGGCGCGTCGACGGCGTCGGCCAGCGTCCCCAGCGCCCGCAGCCACCGGTCGGCCAACTCGCCGACCTGCTCCTCGTCGACGGCGTCACCGGCCCAGGTCCAGGTGGCGCGTAGCTGCGGCCCGTCGGCCAGGTCGACGGCCACGGCGTTCAGCGACACGGCGTGCGGCAGCGGCATGTCGACGTCGACGTCGCCGCCCAGCGCGTCCCCGGGCAGCGGGGTCCAGTCGGTTTCCGTCGCGCCGCCGGCCAGCCGGCCCAGGTAGTTGAAGCCGAGGTCCGGTCGGCCGAGGCGGGCCAGCTCGGGGGCGGTGTCCGGGTTGAGGTACCGCAGCAGCCCGTACCCGACGCCGTGGTCGGGCACCGCCCTGACCTGCTCCTTGACCCGTCGTACGACGCCGGCCACGGCGGCGGGGTCCACGACGTACGGCCGGGTCGGGTCCGCCCCCGGCGGCGGGTCCAGCCGCAGCGGGAACAGGCTGGTGAACCAACCCACCGTGCGGGACAGGTCGACGTGGCCGTCGGGGGCTCCGACCGGCGTACGGCCGTGGCTCTCCACCTCCACCAGCAGCCCGCCGGGACGTCCCTCGGCGACCGCGATGGTCAACGCGGTGAGCAGCACCTCGTCGACTCCGGCGTGGTAGGCGGCGGTCACCCGGCCGAGCAGCGCCGCCGACAGCCCGGTGGGGACGGTCCGGGTCAGCGACCGGGCGGTGCGGGCGGTGTCCCGGGCCGGGTCCAGCGGACGGGCGGCGATCCGCGGCGGCGGGTCGGTCAGGGTCCGCCGCCAACGGTCCAGCTCGGCCGTGCGGGAGGGTCGGGTCGCCGCCTCGGCGAGCAGCGCCGACCAGCGCCGGAACGACGTGGCGACCGGGGCCAGCTCGGGCCGCCGCCCGGCGGCGACCGCCGTCCACGCGGCGGCCAGGTCCGGCAGCAGGATCCGCCAGGACGTGGCGTCGACGGCGAGGTGGTGGGCGGCCAGCAGCAGCCGGCCGGGGTGGTGGGGGCCGGCGTCGAACCAGACCGCCTGGAGCATGACCCGTTGCTCCGGGGCCAGCCGCGCCTGCGCCGCCGCGGCCTGGCGCGCCACGGTGGCCCGGCGGGCCGGGGCCGGCTCGTCCGGGTCGACCGCCACCCGGCGCAGCACCGAGCTGGCCGGCACGGTGCCCGGCGCGGACACGTCCAACCGCCACGGCCCGTCGGAGCAGGACGGCCGGGTCAGCCGCATGCGCAGCGTGTCGTGCCGGTCGAGCACGGCCTGCAGGGCGGCGGTCAGCTCCGTCCCGGTGGCCGCCGCCGGCACGGGCACCACCATGGACTGGTAGTAGCCGTCGACCGGTCCACCGGCGGCGCGCAGCCACTCCATGATCGGGGTCGGGTCCAGCTCGCCCGACCCGTCGTCCCCGGCGGCGACGGGCCCGCCGGCCGCCTGGTCGGCGGCCAGGTCGGCGACGGCGGCGAGTTGCGCGACGGTCGGGTGCTGCACGACGTCCCGGGGCCGGATCGGCAACCCGGCGCTCTGCGCCCGGCTCACCAACTGGATCGACGAGATGCTGTCGCCGCCGAGGGTGAAGAAGCTGTCCCGCACGCCGACCCGGGGCAACCCCAGCACCTCGGCGAAGAGCTCGCACAGCAGCTTCTCGGTCCCGGTGTCGGGCAGGTCGTCCGGGGTCGCCGCCGACGCCTGCCCGGGGGCGGGCAACGCCGACCGGTCGACCTTGCCGTTGCGGGTCAGCGGCAGGGCGGCCAGCGGCACGAGGACGTTCGGCACCAGATGGTCGGGAAGCTGGGCGGCGAGGAAGGCGCGCACCTGCGCCGGGTCGGGAGCGGGGTGGCCCGCCGCGCCGACCAGGTAGCCGACGAGCTGCCGGCCGCCCGCGCCGACCTCGCGGACGACCACCGCCGCCTGCCCGACCGTGGCGTGCCGGAGCAGCGCCGCCTCCACCTCGCCGGGCTCGATCCGGTGACCGCGTACCTTCACCTGGTCGTCCACCCGGCCGACGAACTCCAGGTCGCCGTCCGGCCGCCAGCGCGCCAGGTCGCCGGTGCGGTACATCCGCTCCCCGGGGGAGAACGGGTCGGCCACGAACCGGGTCGCGGTCAGGCCCGGCCGGCGCAGGTAGCCCCGGGCCAGGGCCCGACCGGACACGTACAGCTCACCGGCCACGCCGGCGGGGGTCAGCCGCAGGTCGTCGTCGAGCACGTACACCTGGCAGTTGCGGACCGGCCGGCCGATCGGCACGGCGGCCCCGGGGTCGACGTGGTCGGCGGACAGGTCGGCGCTGAGGGTGGCGCACACCGTGGTCTCGGTCGGGCCGTACGCGTTGACCATGCGCCGGCCCGGCGCCCAGAGGGACACCAGCTCGGCGGGGCACGCCTCACCGGCCAGCACCAGGGACCGCAGGGTCGGCAACGGCTGCACGGTCAACTGGGTGAGCACCGCCGGCGGCAGCGTGGCGTGGGTGACGCCGTGCGCCCGGATGAACGCGGCGAGCGGGTCGCCGACGAGCAGCCGTTCGGTCGGCACCACCAGGGCGGCGCCGGCGGTGAGCGCCATGCAGAGCTCCCAGAAGGAGGCGTCGAAGCTGGGCGAGGCGAACTGGAGGACCCGGGCCCGGCCGTCCACGCCGAGGTGGTCGGCCTGGGTGGCGGCGAGACTGCTGATGCCCTGGTGGGTGACGACGACGCCCTTCGGCCGCCCGGTGGAGCCGGACGTGAAGATCACGTACGCGGGGTGGGTGGGCAGCAGCGGGCCGACCCGGTCGGCGTCGGTGGGATCGTGGTCGGGGCGGGCGGCCAGCGCCGTCCGTACCGCCGGGTCGGCGAGGTCGAGGCGGGCCGACCCGGCGGCGACCGCGGCGGCCCGGGCCACCGGCGCGTCGTCCGGCCCGGCGAACACCACGCAGGCCGGCTCGGCGTCGGCCAGCATCTGCTCGACCCGGGGGCGCGGATACTCCGGGTCGACCGGCAGGTAGCCGGCGCCGGTCTTGCTGACCGCCAGAATCGCTGTGACCAGGTCCACGCCCCGGGGCATGGCGAGCGCGACGAACCGTTCCGGGCCGATCCCCCGGTCGATCAGCGCGTGGGCGAGCCGGTTGGCGCGGACGTTCAGCTCGCGGTAGGTGAGCGTGTGCCGGTCGGAGCGGACGGCCACCGCGTCGGGCGTGGCGGCGGCCCGCGCCTCGACCAGCTCCGGCAGGGTGGCGACCGGCACCGGCGACGGGTTGCGGCCCTGCGTCGACAGCCGGCGCCGGTCCTCGCCGCCGAGCAGGTCGAGGCGGCCGGCGCGCACGTCGGCCAGGGCGGGCAGGTCGGTCAGCAGCCGGGTGAACCGCCGCAGCAGCGCGTGGGCGGAACCCGCCGGGAAGAGGTCCGGCCGGTACGACAGCCGCAGCCGCAGCCGGGAGCCGCCGGCGGCGTTCAGGCTCAGCGGGTAGTGGGCCGCGTCGGCGGCGCCCACCGCGACCCGTACCGGCCCGCAGCGCAGGTCGTCGCCGCTGTCCGGGAAGTTCTCGAACGCCACGCAGGTGTCGAAGAGGTCACCGGCGCCGACCAGTTTCTGCACGTCGGCCAGCCCCAGGTGGTGGTGTTCGATCAGCTCGGCCTGCTCCTGCTGGATCCGGGCCAGCAGCCCGGACAGCGGCTCGTCGCGGCGCAGTCGGACCCGCACCGGCACGACGTTCATCAGCAGGCCGAGCATGCGCTCCGCGCCGGCCAGCTCCGGGGGGCGGCCGGAGACGGCCGCGCCGAAGACCACGTCCCGGCGTCCGGTGAGCTGACCGACCAGCAGCGCCCAGGTGGCCTGGATCAGCGTGTTGACGGTGAGGCCGTGCCGCCGCGCGAACCCGACGAGCGCCGCGGTGGCCGCCGGGTCCAGCTCGCCCGGCAGGGCCTCCGGCCAGACCGGAACCCGGGCCGGGTCGACCGGTGCCACGTGGGTGGGCCCGTCCAGGTCGGCGAACGCCGCCCGCCAGGCCGCCTCGGCGCCCGGCCGGTCCTGGGCGGCCAGCCAGGCCAGGAAGTCGCGGTACGGCGGGGCCGGCGGCAGCCCGGCGTCGTCCCCGCCGCGCTCGTACAGCGCGCACAGGTCCCGTACCAGCAGGGACGTGGACCAGCCGTCGAGCAGGATGTGGTGGTACGTGACGACCAGCCGGTGCCGCTCGTCGTGCGCCCGGATCAGCCGGAAACCGATCAGCGGGGCCTGGCGGAGGTCGAACCGGCGGCCCTGGTCCTGTTCGGTGAGTCGGGCCAGGGCGGCCTCCGGGTCCTCCCCGGCCGGGACGGTCTGCTCCGTCCAGTCCAGCTCCGGCCGGCGGACGATCACCTGCACCGGAGCGCCCGCGCGGCGTTCCCGGAAACCCGCCCGCAGATTGGGGTGCCGGCGCAGCAGTCCGTCCGCCGCCGCGCGCAGCGTCCCGACGTCCAGCGGACCGGTCAGGTCCAGGATCAGTTGCGCGGTCTGCACCTCCGGGC
Source organism: Micromonospora sp. WMMD882 (assembly GCF_027497255.1). Taxonomy (NCBI): domain Bacteria; kingdom Bacillati; phylum Actinomycetota; class Actinomycetes; order Micromonosporales; family Micromonosporaceae; genus Micromonospora; species Micromonospora sp. WMMD882. The sequence goes on along the minus strand of NZ_CP114903.1, from coordinate 958,328 downwards.
CCGTCGTCTGACGCCAGGAATGGAACATCATCCCGGCCTGCAACGGGGCCAACGGCAGGATGTCCTCGATACTCGACGCGCTCATCACGCCGCCCCCTGTTCCGCCGAGAGTTCCTGTTCGAGTTCGTCGATCTCTTCCTGGGTCAGCGCGACAAGCGCCAGGTCCGACGGGGTGTGCCCGCCGACCGAGGAGGTGGTCGAGGCGGTCACGATCGCCGCCAGCGCGGTCTGCCAGGCGTCCGCCAGGTCGGCCACCTCGGCCCCGGTCAGCACGCCCGCCGGCCACGACCAGGTGGTCCGCAGCTCCGGGCCGGCCGGACCGTCGACGGTCACCGCGCCGATCTCCAGCACGTGCGGCACCGGATGCCGGGGGTCCGCGCCGCCGCGCAGCGCCAGCCCCTCCTCCGCCAGCCCCCAGTCGCCGTCGTCGGCGGCGGGGAACCGGCCGAGGTAGTTGAACGCCACCTGCGGGGCGGGCAGCCCGGCCAGCACCGCCCGGCCCCGGGGGTCCAGGTAGCGCAGGACGCCGTACCCGCCGCCGGGTGGCAGGGCCCGGAGCTGCTCCTTGACCCGTTTCACCGCCGCGTCGACCACCGGCCCGCCGACGGGCGGCCGACTCCGGTCGACCGGGCCGGCGTCGAGCCGTACCGGGTGGATGCTGGTGAACCAGCCGACGGTGCGGGACAGGTCGGCGTCCGGCACGAGCCCGTCGCGGCCGTGGCCCTCCAGGTCCACCAGGACGTCGTCGTGGTCGCCGCGACCGAGCCGGGCCCGCCAGGGCGGCAGCGCCAGGGCGAGCGCGGTCAGCAGGATGTCGTTCACGCCGGTCCGCCAGGCGGCGGGGGCGGTGGTGAGCACGGCCGCGGCGTGCTCCGGCGGCACCGTGCGGGACAGCGTCTCCAGCCGGGCGAAGACGTCGACGGCGCGGTCCAGCGGCCGGCTGCCCAGCGTCGGCTCCGGCCGGTCCAGCAGCCGGGTCCACACCGGCAGGCCCGCCGCGTGCGTCGGGTCGTCGACCAGCGCCGCGACCCGGCGGGCCCACTGGCGCAGCGAGGTGCCCACCGGTTCCAGCTTGGGCCGCTCACCGGCGACGAGCGCGGCGCAGGCCGCCTGAAGGTCGGTCAGCAGGATCCGCCACGAGACCCCGTCGACGGCGAAGTGGTGCACGACCAGCAACAGCAGGTGGTCACCGGTCGGGCCGGCGTCGAACCAGACGGCCTGGACGAGGGCGCCCTGCTCCGGGCGGAGCCGGTCGCGGGCGGCCCGCGCCTGCGCGGCGACGAGCGCCGCCCGGTCGGCCGGGTCGACTCCGGTGAGGTCCACGCTGCGCAGACAGCCCTCGGCACGGGCCGCTCCGGGCGGCGGGATCTCCAGCTCCCAGGGCCCGTCCCCGTCACCGGCGGCGTCCGCCCCGCCGGTCGTGCTCCCGTCGGCGGCGGGGCCCGCGGGGCCGGGCCGGACCCGCAGCCGCAGCGCCGGGTGCTGGTCGAGCAGCGCCTGCAACGCCTCCCCGAGCTGGGCCACGGTCACCTCGGCGGGCGCCCGGACCAGCACCGACTGGCTGAAGGCGTCCACCGGGCCGCCCTGTTCCCGGGCCCAGGCCATGATCGGCGTCAACGGCACCGGCCCGACGCCGTCGTCCGCCGCCTCGGTGTCCACCCCGTCCACCGTGGTCGCCACGGCGGCCAGGGCCCGGACGGTGCGCTGCTGGTAGACGTCCTTGGGTTTGATGACCAGGCCGGCGCGGCGGGCCCGGCTGACCAGTTGGATCGACATGATGCTGTCCCCGCCGAGCTCGAAGAAGCTGCCGTCGACACCGAGGTCGGACACGCCGAGCAGCTCCGCGTAGAGCTGGCACAGGACGCGTTCGGCCGGGGTGCGCGGCGGTGGCCCGGTGAGCGAGCCGTCGAGCTCCGGATCGGGCAGCGCCGCCCGGTCGACCTTTCCGGTGGGGGTCAGCGGCAACGCGTCCAGCACCACGATCCGCGCCGGCAGCAGGTGCTCGGGGAGCCGCTGGCGCAGCCATTCGCGTACCGCCGACGCCTGTGGGGTGGCCGCGCCGGCCGGCACGACGTAGCCGACGAGGGCGGGATGCCCGGCCTGGTCGCCGCGCGGCGTCACCACGGCCGTGCCGACCTCCGGATGCTGGACCAGGGTGGCCTCGATCTCGCCGGGCTCGACCCGGAAGCCCCGGATGTTCACCATGTCGTCGGTCCGGCCGGCGTACTCCAGGTCGCCGTCGGGGCGCAGCCGGACCCGGTCGCCGCTGCGGTAGAGCCGGCCGCCGGGCCGGTCGCCGTACGGGTCGGCGACGAACCGGCCGGCCGTCAGGCCGGGTCGACCCAGGTAGCCGTGGGCCAGTCGGGCGCCCCCGACGTAGAGCTCGCCGGTCGCGCCGAGCGGCACGGGCACCAGCATCGGGTCGAGGACGTGGGTGGTCAGCCCGGCCACCTGCCGGCCGATCCGGCTGGGGCCGGCGCCGACGTCACCGGCGTCGAGGATCCGTTCCGTGACGTGCACGGTCGTCTCGGTGATGCCGTACATGTTGACCAGGCGTGGGCCGGCCCAGCCGTGCCGGTCGGCCCACCGGCGCACCGAGCCGTGGTCCAGCGCCTCACCGCCGAACACCACCCAGCGCAGCGCGTCGGGCCGGGGCGACCGGGCGTCGACCTCCTCGAACTGGGCGAACGAGGACGGGGTCTGACTGAGCACGGTCACCCCGCTGTCGGCCACCAGGCGGTGGAAGTCCTCGGGGCTGCGGGAGACCCAGTACGGCACCACGACCAGTCGACCGCCGGTGGTCAGCGCCCCCCAGATCTCCCAGACGGAGAAGTCGAAAGAGGCGCTGTGGAACATCGACCAGACGTCGTCGGGGCCGGCGTCCAGCCAGCGCCGACCCCAGCCGAGCAGCCGGGTGACGGCGGAGTGCGGGACGGTGACGCCCTTGGGGCGGCCGGTCGAGCCGGAGGTGTAGATGACGTAGGCGGGGCTGTCCGGGATGACGGCGGTCGCCGGGCCGGGCTCGTCGACGGGGGCCGGGTCGTCGCCGTCGAGCTCGACCACCCGCCAGTCACCCACCGGCAACCGACCAGCCGCCCCCGGACCACCCACCACCACCGACACACCCGAATCCACCAACATCAACGACAACCGCTCCGCCGGATAATCAAGATCCAACGGCACGTACGCCGCACCCGCCTTCAACACCCCCAACAACCACACCACCAGATCCACCGACCGCACCCCACACACACCCACCAACGAACCCCCACCCACACCCAACCCCCGCAACACCCCAGCCACCCGATCCGACCGCACCCCCAACTCCCCGTACGACAACCACACATCCCCACACACCACCGCCACCGCACCCGGCGACCCCACCACCCACCGACCCACCAACTCATGCACCAGACCACCGACCGGGCCATCCGCCGACGACCCGTCCACCGCGAGCCCTTCCGGCACCGACCGGTCCGCCGCCGACCAGGACGCCACCAGCGCCCGCTCCGCCGCGCCGGCCAGAGGTTCCCGCAGGTACCGCCGGTCCGGCGTGCCGGTCATGTCCCACAGGGCGCGGACGAACCAGTCGCGCAGCAGTCTGACCTGCTCGGCCCGCAGGGCGTCGGTGTGGTAGTCCACGGCCAGCAGCACCCGGTCGGAGACCGGGTCGCGGACCACGCCGATGTTGAGCGGGAAGTTCGTCGGCTCGGCGCGGACGGTGGAGAAGCTGCCGATCTTCCCGTCCAGGATCTCGGCGCTGCGGTCGGCCAGCACGTCGGCCATCACGTGGAAGTGGTTGTAGACGAAGTTGACGCTGACCGGCTGGTCCAGGCCGAGCCGACGCTGCACCTCGGACATGGGGAACCGGCGGTGCGGCAGCATGTCGCGCTCGGCGGCGAAGACCGCCCCGATCAGGTCGGTCCACGCGCCGTCGGGCAGCCTGAGCCGGAACGGCAGCGTGTTGAGGAACAACCCGCGCACCTCGTCGCCGCCGCGCTCCTCGGGCCGACCGTTGGCGGTCACCCCGACCAGCACGTCGGTGGAGCCGGTGGCGTAGCCGACGGTACGCAGACAGGCCGCGACGAAGAGGGTCTTCAGCGACACGCCGCACCGGTCGGCCAGGTCCCGCAGCGCGGCGCACAGCTCGGGGCTGAGCACCGTCTCCACCGAGCCGTAGCGCTGCCGCTCGTCCGTCTCGTACCACCACTCGCCGGCGATCCGGTCCTCGCCGGGCAGCTCGGGCGTCGGTCCGTCCGGCCACCGGGACAGCCGGGTGTCGGGCAGGTCGGCCAACCGCTGCCGCCAGAACCGTTCGGTCTCCGCCGAGGTGAGGGCGGCGCGTTCCAGCTCGACGAAGTCGCGGTACTGGGCGGTCAGCGGCCGGTGCGCCGGCTCGACGCCGTCGCGCAGCCCCAGGTAGACCTGGAAGATCTCGGTGAGGGTGGAGTGCAGGCTCCAGCCGTCGAACACGGCGTGGTGCTCGGTGAGCGTCCACTGGAACACGTCGTCGCCGCGGCGGTGCACGAACATCCGGAACAGCGGCGGCCGGTCGTGGTCGAACGGGGTGACCCGCTGGTGTTCCAGGTAGGCCCGGACGATCTCGTCCTGGGCCGCCTCGTCGAGGTCACGCAGGTCCGCCCAGCCGACCGGCAGGGTCGCCTCCCGGCGGACGAGTTGCAGCGGCTCACTGAAGTCGGTGAGCGACAGCGCCGTACGCAGGATCGGGTGCCGCCGTACCACGTGGTCGACGGCCCGTTGGAAGAGCACCGGGTCGAACGGCGCCCGGACCTTCACGCTGTCCACGTTGTGGTACGGCAGCCGCTCCGGGTCGCGGGTCATCTCGTAGACCATGCCCACCTGCAACGCGGTCATCGGGTACGCGTCGGCGAGGCCGTCCGGCAGGTGGTCCCGGTCGTCGGCGGCGACCAGCGCGAACGGCCGCCGTTCGGTGTCCCGCGGGGCGTCCACCACGGCGCACACGGTGGCGAGCTCGGCGATCGTCGGACGGTGGAACAGCTCCTGCAACTCGAACGTGACGCCGCCGGCCCGGGCCGCGCCGAGCACCCGGATGCTGCGGATCGAGTCGCCGCCCAGGTGGAAGAAGTTGTCGTGCCGGCCCACCCGGTCCAACCCGAGGGCCTCCGCCCAGACCTCGGCGAGCCGCCGCTCCACCGGCCCGTCCGGGGCGACGTACTCCCCGCTGTCGGCCGGTCGGACGTCGCCCGGGTCGGGGAGCCGCCGGTGGTCGGTCTTGCCGCTCGGGGTGAGCGGGATCTCCGTCAACTCGACGAAACGCGCCGGCACCATGTAGTCCGGCAGCCGGTCGGCCAGCCACTGCCGCAGCTCGGCGACCGGGGCCGTCGTGCCGGGCGTCGGCACCAGGTACGCGACGAGCTGCGGGGCGCCGGCGTCGTCGGCCCGGATGGTGACGACCGCGCCGGTGACGCCCGGATGCTGGTGGGCGACCGCCTCGATCTCGGTGAGCTCGACCCGGAAACCACGGATCTTGACCATGCGGTCGGCGCGACCGGCGTACTCCAGGTTCCCGTCGGGTCGCCAGCGGGCCAGGTCGCCGCTGCGGTAGAGGCGGGCGCCCGGCTCGTCGCCGACCGGGTCGGCCACGAACCGTCCGGCGGTGAGCCCGGGTTGGCCGAGGTAGCCCCGGGCGACCCCCGGCCCGCCGACGTACATCTCGCCGACGACGCCGACCGGGCAGGGCCGCAGGCGTTCGTCGAGCACGTGGATGGCCAGGTCCGCCAGCGGCCGACCGACCTGGGTCAGGGCCCGGGAGACGTCGTCCGGTACGACGGTACGGAAGGTGTCGTGCACGGTCGTCTCGGTGATGCCGTACATGTTGACCAGGTCCGGCTTGCGCCAGCCGTGCCGTCCGGCCCAGCGGCGCACCGAGCCGTGGTCCAACGGCTCGCCGGCGAAGATGACGTAACGCAGCTCCAGCGGGTCGCCCAGTCGGGCGTCGGCCGCCTCGAAGTGCACGAACGCGGACGGGGTCTGGCTGAACACGGTGACGCCCGTGTCCCGCACGAGCGCGTACAGGTCCTCGGGGCTGCGGGACACCCAGTACGGCACCACGACCAGTCGACCGCCGGTGGTCAGCGCCCCCCACATCTCCCAGACGCAGACGTCGAACGACGGGCTGTGGAACATCGACCAGACGTCGTCCGGCCCGAAGTGGAAGTCCCGGGACGCCGCCGAGGCGATCAGCCGGACGGCGTTGCGGTGGGTGACGGTGACGCCCTTGGGGCGGCCGGTCGAGCCGGAGGTGTAGATGACGTACGCGGCGCTGTCCGGCGGCACCGCCGGCAACGGTGGCGTCGACGCGGCCGTGGGGACCGGCCCGTCGCCGTTGGCCGATCCACCGGCGTGCGGCGACCCGTCGGCGTCGAGTTCCACGACCCGCCAGTCACCCACCGGCAACCGACCAGCCGCCCCCGGACCACCCACCACCACCGACACACCCGAATCCACCAACATCAACGACAACCGCTCCGCCGGATAATCAAGATCCAACGGCACGTACGCCGCACCCGCCTTCAACACCCCCAACAACCACACCACCAGATCCACCGACCGCACCCCACACACACCCACCAACGAACCCCCACCCACACCCAACCCCCGCAACACCCCAGCCACCCGATCCGACCGCACCCCCAACTCCCCGTACGACAACCACACATCCCCACACACCACCGCCACCGCACCCGGCGACCCCACCACCCACCGACCCACCAACTCATGCACCAGACCACCGACCGGGCCATCCGCCGACGACGCCTGCGGCGCGGACCACGACGCCACCGACGACCGCTCCGCCGCGTCCGCCGGGTCGAGGTCGCCGATCGCCAGCGTCGGCTGGTCGAGCGCGCCGGAGAGCAGGTGGGACCAGTGCCGGAAGAAGTACTCGACGGAGTCGCGCCGGAACAGGTCCGTGCAGTACTCGATCTCGACGTCGTACCGGTCACCGGTGTCGTAGACGGTGAACGTGAGGTCCAGCTTGGCGGTGTCGGTGGGCACGAACTCCCGGGTCAGGAAGTCCGACCCGCTGCCCTGGGCCGTCTCGTGGTACGCGAACAGCACCTGGACGAGCGAGCCGTGGCTGGGCGCGCGCTGCGGCACCAACTCGTCGACCAGCCTGCCGAACGGCACCTCCAGGTGCTCCAGGGCGGCGAGCAGCGACTCCTGGGTGCGATCCAGCACGGTGGCGAAGGTCGGGTCGCCGTCCAGGTCGGTGCGCAGCACCATCGTGCCGGCGAACAGCCCGACCACGTCGAGGAAGCGGCTGTCGTCCCGGCCGGCGACCGGTGTGCCGACGACCAGGTCGGTCTGGCCGGTCTGTCGGCGCAGGAAGGCATGGAAGGCGGCGAGCAGCACCACGTACGGGGTGATCCCGCTGCTTCGGGCCAGGGCCGTCACCCGGCCGCGCAGGTCGGCCGGCACGGCGAACCGCAGGGTCTCGCCGCGGTGGGTGAAGGTCCGCGGCCGGGTCAGGTCACGGCCGAGGTCGAGCAGCTCCGGCGCGCCGCGCAACTGGTCGACGCGGCGTCGGACAGCGTGCCGCGCCTCCGGCCCGTCCAGCCACCGCTGCTGCCGGACGCAGTGCTCGACGTACGTCGCTCCGGTCGTCGGCGCGTCGTCCGGTCCGGCGAGGGGGTCCCGGCCGGCGGTCGGTCCGGTGGCGGTCTCCCGGGTGGCGGCCAGGCCGGCGGCGAGCTGCCCCTCGATGATCTGCAGCGACAGGCCGTCCACGGCGATGTGGTGGAAGGTCAGGTGGATCAGGTCCACCAGGCCGTCGACGGCGAACACCGCCCCGCGGACCAGCGGCCCGGCGGTGAGGTCGAACGGCGTCCGGGACACGGTGTGGACGACGTCGGCGCGACGCGCGTCGCGGTCCGCCGCCGGGACGCCGGTCAGGTCGTGGATCTCCAGGGGGAACCCGCGGTCGGGCAGCGGGCGTTGCGTGGGGACGCCGGCGACCTCCTCGAAGGCCACGAAGAGCGCGTCGTGCCGGGCCAGCAGGCGGCTGACGGTGGCGACCGCCTGCGGCAGCGGCACGGCGGCCCCCGGTCGCCACGACACCGGGACGTGGTAGGCGGCGCTCGCCGGAGCGAGTTGGGCGAGGAACCACAGTTGCTGCTGCTCGCTGCTCAACGGCCGACGCCGGTCGTCCTCGACCATGGGGGTCCTCCCGCCAGACTGATCACCTGCTGTGTCCACCGAACGTCAGCGCCCCTGCTTCTCGGCCCGCGCCATCGCCAGGGCGAGGCTCTTCGGTCGCATGTCCAGCCAGTTCTCCTCGACGTGCCGCAGCGCCTCCTCCCGGCCGCCCGGGCCCCACTCCACGGTCCAGCCCGCCGGGACCTCGGCGAATTCCGGCCACAGCGAGTGCTGCCCTTCCGCGTTCGCCAGCACGAAAAACGTGCCGTTTTCGTCGTCAAATGGATTCATGTTCGCCTCCGGTCCACGTCGGGGTCGCCGACGGCGTCGACCTCGACGCCGATATCGGCAAGCAGCATCGTGCCGAGTGGCACGCCGAACGCACCAGAAATTGTCAGTTTCCCCAACTGACAGTTGGGGTGGGGAAAAGGTCGGGCAACGCGTCGCGGCCGGGGCGGCATCCGCCGCGCCCGGCCCGTGGTCACCCGTGCCCGGTGTCGCTACGCCTCCCCGGCGACCGGCAGCAGCGACACGATCTGCAGGTCGTTCACGCTCGGGTCGGTCAGGGTGACGACGTCGACGAGCGTCGTCTGCTGGTCACCGGAGAGCCGCATGCCCCGGCGGGACCGCAGCGGGTACGGCTGGGCGTGGTCGTCCCACAGGCCACGGACCTCGGGGCTGGTCTCCAGCCAGGCGTCGACGAGCGCGGCGATGCCGGTGTCCTGGGGGTGCCGGGCCCGGGTGATCCGCAGCTCGGTCAGCAGCGGGGCCACCCAGTCGCTCTCCCAGTTGACCAGCCGCCGGCGGGCGTCGGCGTCGGTGAACAGCCAGCGGGAGTAGCTGGGATCGGTGCGCAGCCAGGGGTAGTAGCTCTCGCACACCTCGTTGTGCAGCACCACGTGCGCGTACCGGTCGAGGACGTAGGTCGCCCAGCGCTGGCCCTCGACGAAGTGCCGCAGGGCCGGGTCCAGGGCGCCCGGGTCCGGGCCGGTCAGGGCCGGGGCCGGCATGCGGCCGATCGCCAGCAGGTACATCAGCTCCCGCTCGTACCGGTTCAGGCGCAGCGCCTCGGTCACCGCGTCGAGGAACGCGTCCGAGTAGTTGGCCCGCACGCCGCGCTCCAGGTTGCTGTACCAGACGACGCTGACCCCGACGACGTCGGCGATCTCCTCCTGGGTCACGTTCGACCGCCGCCGCCGACGGTGTCGGGGCGCCTGGTGGTCGTCCGGGGCGAGCCGGTGACGCCACGCCTTCACATAGGCGCCCAGGTCGCTGTTCAGATCCGCCGAAACCTGTCGTCTGCTGGTCATCATCCCTCGTTCTCGGAGCAGCAGCCTCGAATGGTCGTCCACACCCACGCCACCCCGCTCCGAACCCGTCCACCGGCCGCGACGACGCCGGCCGACCTGACCGCTGCCCCTCGCGCCGACCCAGGCGACGCCGGGACGCCCCGGAGACGGCCGCCGGTGTCGACCGGTCGATCCGGGAAAAGTCGGAGGACATCCAGGAGGTTCAGCTCCGGGACGTCCGTTTCGTCCGCCTGGCGGTCGGGTCACGCCCGCTCGGGCGGCGGGAAAAATCGGACGCTTACCCTCTTAGGGTCAGCTTCCATAACACTCTCCCATACGGAACGCGTTGGCCCCGAAACGCTCTATCGCAGCCGGGGCCGCGAGCCATACGTATCGAGGATCGTCATATTGCACCAGATCGCGGAGCAGCACGCCAGAGCGGACGCTCCGAAAATGTGATCAAGATTTTCGGTCCGGCGATAACGTCTGCCCGGAAAGCCACGGACCAGCCGACTTTACCTGGCTGTAACATGACCACATATCGGAAATATCGACGTTCGATTCAATCGGAATTCAAACTCTTCCCGGCGTCAAGAAATGACAGGCGCCCCCGCCGACGCCCGCCATCCCGACGCCCGCCATCCGGCGCGGCACCCGGCGACGTCCACCCCGGCGACGTCCGCCCCGGCGACGTCCACCCCGGCGACGTCCACCCCGACGACGTCCGCCGCGCGTGCGCCCCCCGGTCGTCCGCCCTCCGACGACCTCCCGGCCCCGCCGGGCCCCAGCCACGACCCTCCGCGCGGAGCCCCGCGTACGTCCGCCCGGACCACCGCCCCGACCAGGATCCCCGCCTGCGGGCCGACCGCCCGGGGCGCGCCGGAACTCCGGGGGGTCGACCGATCCCGCCCTTGCAGATCCACAGACATCTACCTATTCTCACGAGAGAGGAAAGCGCTTTCCGATGGTGAGGACCGTCCCCATGACCTGACCACCCGCCCTCCACCACCACTTCCCCACCGCGACGGACACCGTCCCCCGTCGCTCCGGCGACCGTTCCCGCGCCGGCGCCCGTCCCACCCACCCCCGCCCCGCCGGTGGCCGGCCACTGCCCCACCGGGAGCGGCGGCGACCCACACCGCACCCCCACGACGAAAGCGAGCAACGATGAGACGACCAGTCGTACGACGACTGCAGGCGGCGGCGCTGGCCACGACGGCCGTCGGCGCCGCGATCGCGGTGGCCCTGCCGACCCCCCAGGCCTCGGCGGCGGCCGGCGGCGCCACCGGCTACGCGACACTCAACGGCGGCACCACCGGCGGGGCGGGCGGGCAGACCGTCCGGGCCACCACGGGAACCGCGATCCACACCGCCCTGTGCACCCGGGCCAGCAGCAGCACCCCGATCATCATCCAGGTGGAGGGGACCATCAACCACGGCAACACCGCAAAGGTCTCCGGCAACAGCTGCAACACCGCCGCCGGGGTGATCGAGCTCAAGCAGATCAGCAACGTCACCATCGTCGGGGTCGGCGGCGGGGCCGTCTTCGACCAGCTCGGCATCCACATCCGGGAGGCCCGCAACATCATCATCCAGAACGTGACCATCCGGAACGTCAAGAAGTCCGGCTCGCCCACCTCCAACGGCGGGGACGCCATCGGCATGGAGAGCGGCGTACGCAACGTCTGGGTCGACCACGTCACCCTGGAGGCCTCGGGCGGCGAGGACCAGGGCTTCGACGGTCTCTTCGACATGAAGGACGACACCCAGTACGTGACCCTGTCGTACAGCATCCTGCGCAACTCCGGCCGGGGCGGGCTGGTCGGGTCCAGCGAGAGCGACCGCTCCAACGGCTACGTCACGTACCACCACAACCTGTACGAGAACATCGACTCCCGTACGCCCCTGCTGCGCGGCGGCGTCGCGCACATCTACAACAACCACTACAACCGGCTGAACGAGTCGGGCATCAACTCCCGGGCCGGCGCGCGGGCCCGGGTGGAGAACAACTACTTCAAGGACGCCCGGGACGTGCTCGGCACCTTCTACACCAGCGAGCGCGGGTACTGGCAGGCCAACGGCAACATCCTCGACAACGTGACCTGGTCCGCCGCGGGCAGCGACACCTACCCGGCCGGCCCCGGCATGACGTCCAACGCCACCGTCAGCGTCCCCTACTCCTACAGCCTGGACGGGGCGAGCTGCGTGCCGAGCGTGGTCAGCCAGACGGCCGGCGCGAACAAGGGCCTGAAGGTGTCCGACGGTAGCTGCACGCCGCAGACGCCGGCCCCGACGCCGACCAACCCCACGCCGGGGCCGACCAACCCGACGCCGACCCCGAGCAACCCCACCCCGACGCCGAGCCAGCCGAGCGGGACCAATCTCAGCCTCGGGGCGGACGCCGACGGCTCCAGCAAGGCCAGCGGCACCAGCTACGGCAACGTGACCGACGGCAACCTGGGCACCTACTGGTCGCCGAGCGGCTCGACCGGCCGCGTCTCGGTCAAGTGGGGCTCGGCCACCACGGTCTCCCGGGTCAACATCCGGGTGGCCCCGGGCGGCGGGACCATCGGGTCGTGGCGGATCGTCAACAACGACACCGGCGCGGTGCTGGCCACCGGCAGCGGGGCGGCGGCCGTCAGCTTCGCCCGGACCTCACTGAAGAAGATCAACTTCGAGATCACCAGCGCCAGCGGCACGCCCAGGGTCGCCGAGTTCGAGACCTACGCGAGCTGACGTGGTCGACCGTCCGGGCCGCACGCGCCGGCCCGGACCGGTCACCCGACGTACGCCACCGGGGCGGGGGCCGTCGCACGTGACGGCACCCGCCCTTCGGTGTCTCCCCTGCCCCGGGCAGGCGGGCCGGACGGGGGTCAGCAGCCGATCCGGCTGCCGCCCATCGCGACGTCGTCGAACCACAGCGTGTCCGCGCCCTCGCCGTAGCTCTCCCAGCCCAACCGCAGGTCGGTCAGGTTGGGCCGCCAGTTGGCGCGGTTGAGCCACTGGCCGTCGACGTCGTGGGTCGGCGTGCCGTCGGCGGTCAGGCCGGTGACCGCGGCGCCGTCCACCCAGGTCTGGAGCCGGCCCTGCGTCCCGTCCACCAGGAACTCGACGCAGGTCCAGCGGTTCGTTGGCAACGGCATGCTCAACGCCACCCCGGCCGGGCTCTGCTCCGGCAGGGTGGCGTCGTCCGAGGCGCGGTTCCACTGCAGGGCCCCGTTCTGGCCGCCCATCCGCAGGTCCCGGTTGCCGTCGTTGGCGTCGCGCATGGCCAGGAACGTGACGTGCTGGGTGGGCAGGGCGGTGGTGTGCCGTACCCAGAACCGGCCGTACCGCACCGCGCCGAGGCCGCTGAGGTCCCGGTTGGCCCGGACGAAGACGTGGTTGCAGTAGCCGGTGGCGCCGTTGATCCGCACCGAGCGGCTGCCCGTGCGGGCCACGGCGCTGTCGACGGTGGCGGTCCCGGCGCCCTGGCAGTCCGGGTAGCTCACGGCCCAGGCGCCCGACGGCGTGCCGCCGGTCTGGTCCTCGAAGCCGTCACAGAAGGCGGCCGAGCCGCAGCCCGTCCCCGGCGGGGGCGTGGTGGGGGGCGGCGTCGTGGGCGGGGGCGTGGTCGGCGGGGGCGTGGTCGGCGGGGGCGTGCTGGGGGGCGGCGGCGTGGTGGGCGGGGGTGGGGTGGTGGGCGGGGGTGGGGTGGTGGGCGCGACGCCACAGCCGGCGCCGGTCACCGTGATGCCGGTGGGCGCGGCGGCGCTGCCGGCGTAGGTGCCCTGCACCCCGAACTCGACGCTGCCACCGGCCGGCACCGACCCGTTGTACGGCATGTTGACCGCGGTCACGGCCGCGCCGCTCTGGGTCACCTGGGCGTTCCAGCCGCTGGTGATCCGCTGGTCCCCGCCGTAGGTCCAGGAGACCGTCCATCCGTTCAGCGGGGTGTCCCCGGCGGTGACCCGGACGGAGGCGGTGAACCCGCCGGGCCAGACGTTGGCGACGTAGCTGGCCTGGCAGCCGCCCGCCGCCCGGGCGGTCGGGGCCAGCGTGAGCCCGGTGACGGTGACGGCGGTCGTGGCGGCGAGCACCACCGCCAGGCCGGCGGCCAGGCGGGCGCGACGGTACGGTGTGGAAACCCTCATCAGGGTCGTGGTCCTCTCGGGAGTGCTGCCGTCCGGCGGGACGCCGGTGTCGGCAGGGTGGGGGTACGGCGGCGACAGCCGACACGGCTGTGCCGCCCGGCGGTACTCCTCGGCTCCCACGCGTCGCCTCGCCCGCCGGAACGCCCCGCCAGCCCGTGCGGTCGTCCGGCGACGACACCCCCTCAGGTTAGAGACACACGTCTATGGGACGCAATCCGGGTCGGCCGCGCCGCCCCGCCGCGGCCCGACGATCACCACGTCGAGCCGGCGCGGCCCGTGGACGCCCTCCACCCGGTCCAGCTCGATGTCGCTGGTCGCCGAGGGCCCGGAGACGAAGGTCAGCGGTCGGGTGGGGTCGGGCAGCCGGGCCAGCGCCGGGGCCAGGCCGCCGACGATCTGCCCGCCGGCCACCACGCACACGTGGTGGTCGGGCAGCAGCGTGAGCGCCCGCCGGCCCTGCCCCGGCCCGCCGTCGAGAACCAGCGTGCCCGTCGGGGCCACCGCCACGGCGCACCCGGTGAGCACCGACACCCCGTCGGCGGCCAGCTCGGCCACGGTGAGCGGGACCGGCAGCCCGTCCCGAAGTATCCGGCCCCGGCAGCCGGCGACCCACTCCGACGGCACGTCGGCGGGCACGACCACGACCCGGCCGGCGGGCAGCAGCCCACCGAGCACCTCCGCCAGGCCCGCCGGGTCGGTCCGGTACACCCCGGCCCGGTAGTCGCCGACCCGGTCGGCGAAGACCGCCACCGGGTCGCCGAGCTCACCCCGCCGGTCGTAGTCGCGCGGCACGGCGACCGGCGAGGCGGAGCGGGCCGCCCGCAGCCGCGCCAGGATCTCGGCCCGCGCGGTCACTCCGGCCGCCCCGGGGTACGCGCCGCGAACCACTCACGGAACGTCTGCGCGGCGGGCAGGGGCGCGTCCCGGCTGGCCGTCCAGCCGGACAGCGGCCAGGGCAGCCGACGCACCGTGCCCCGGCCGCCGGCCAGCCCGCGCAGCGGGGCCGTGCCCCGGCGGGCCGCCCGCAGCGCCGACGCGTACCGGCGGCGGTCCCGCAGCACCGTGGACATCACCCGCAGCACGACACGCTCGGCCGAGGGGCGGTCCCGGCGGGCGTCCACGCCGATCTGGCGCAGGTGCACCAGGACCTGCGGGATGTCGATCCGCACCGGACAGACGTCGTAGCACGCGCCGCAGAGCGTCGACGCGAACGGCAGGGTGCGGTTGTGGCCGCCGTCGGGGCCGGTCAGTTGCGGGGACAGGATCGCCCCGATCGGGCCCGGGTAGGTCGACCCGTACGCGTGCCCGCCCACCTGCTCGTACACCGGACAGACGTTCAGGCAGGCCGAGCAGCGGATGCACCGCAGCGCCTGCCGGCCCACCCCGTCGGCGAGGGTGTCGCTGCGCCCGTTGTCTACCAGCACGACGTGGACGTCCCGGGGCCCGTCGTCGGGGCGCGCGCCCGTCCAGACCGAGGTGTACGGGTTCATCCGCTCGCCGGTCGCCGACGGCGGCAGCAGCCGCAGGAAGACCTCCAGGTCGGCGAAGGTCGGCACGATCTTCTCCACGCCGACGACGGAGATCAGGGTCTCCGGCAGGGTCAGACACATCCGGCCGTTGCCCTCGGACTCCACCACCACCAGCGAGCCGGTGTCCGCGACGGCGAAGTTGGCCCCGGAGACCGCCACCCGGGCCGCCAGGAAGCGGTCCCGCAGGTGGCGGCGGGCCGCCTCGGCGAGCGCCGCCGGCTCGGCGGTCAACCGGGCGACGTCGACGCCGGGGAGGTGGGCGCGGAAGATGTCCCGGATCTGGTGCCGGTTGTAGTGGATGGCCGGCACCAGGATGTGCGAGGGGGTGTCCCCGGCGAGCTGCACGATCAGCTCGGCCAGGTCGGTCTCCACCGCGGTGATCCCGGCGGCGGCGAGGGCCTCGTTCAGCCCGATCTCCTGGGTCACCATCGACTTGACCTTGACGACCTCGTCGACGCCGGTGGCCCGGACCAGGTCGGTGACCACCGCGCACGCCTCGGTCGCGTCCCGCGCCCAGTGCACCCGCGCGCCGGCCGCGGTCGCCGCCGCCTCGAACTGCTCCAGCAGCTCGGGCAGGCGGGCGAGCACGTCGTCCTTGACGGCGGCGCCCGCCGCGCGCAGCGCCTCCCAGTCGGGCACCTCGTCGACCACCCGGGCGCGTTTCCCCCGGATCGTCCGGGTCGCCTGGCGCAGGTTGGCCCGCAGCAACGGATCGGCGAGCTGCCGACGCGCCGCCGTGGCGAACGGCTCGGCGGCGCTGATCCGCCCGGTGCCGGTCACCGGTCCGCCTCCGGGCCGGCGGCCAGGATCTCCGCGTAGTGGACCGGTCGGGGCGCGCCCGGGCGACGGGCCAGACCGCCGCCGATGTGGGCCAGGCAGGAGTTGTCGGCCGCCGCGAGGTAGTCGGCGCCGGTGGCGGTGACGGCGGCGCACTTGTCGGCCAGCATCGCCGTGGACACCTCCTTGTTCTTCAGGGCGAAGGTGCCGCCGAAGCCGCAGCACTGCTCCGCCTCGGCCAGCTCGACCAGCTCGAGCCCCCGTACGGCGGCGAGGAGTCGGCGGGGCCGGTCGCCCAGCCGCAGCGCCCGCAGCCCGTGGCAGGTCGGGTGGTAGGCGACCCGGTGCGGGAACGACGCGCCGACGTCGGTCGCGCCGAGCACGTCGACCAGGAACTCCGACAGCTCCAGGGTCCGGGGGGCGAGCGCGGCGACGGCCGCGGACAACTCCGGGTCGTCCGCCGCCAGCCGGGGGTACGCGTCACGCACCATCGCCACGCACGAGCCGGACGGCGCGACCACCACGTCGTACGGGGCGAAGGCGGTCACGAACGTCCGGACCAGCGGCAGCGTCTCCCGCCGGTAGCCGGTGTTGGCGTGCAGTTGCCCGCAGCAGCTCTGCGCCTGCGGGAAGTCGACCCGGTGACCCAGGCGTTCGAGGATCCGCACCACCGCCCGCCCGGTGCCGGGGTAGACGAGGTCGTTGACGCAGGTGACGAAGAGCGCGACGCGCATCTCTCACCGCCTCCCGTCCGGGCTGCCGGTCACCGGCTCAGCCCGCTGCCGCGACGGGGGTCCGTTGGGCGCCGAGCCCGTCGATGGACATCTCGACCACGTCGCCGGGGGCCAGGTACGGGAACCGCCCGGACAGGGCCACCCCCTCCGGGGTGCCGGTGTTGACCAGGTCGCCCGGCTCCAGGACGAGGTACTGGCTGAGATGGTAGATCAGGTAGTGCACCGGGAAGATCATGTCGGCGGTCCGGGAGTCCTGCCGGGGCTCGCCGTTGACCCGGCTGCGCAGGCCCAGCGCCTGCGGGTCGCCGACCTCGTCCGGGGTGACCAGCCACGGGCCCAGCGGGTTGAACGTCTCGCAGCTCTTGCCCTTCGACCACTGGCCACCGGAGTCGTCGAGCTGGAAGGCGCGTTCGGACACGTCGTTGGAGACGGCGTACCCGGCGATCAGCCCGGCGGCCTCCTCCGGGGAGTCGAGGTAGCGGGCCGGCGCCGCCAGCACCACGGCCAGCTCCACCTCCCAGTCGGTACGGCGGGAGCCACGCGGGACCAGCACCGTGTCGTACGGGCCGACGACGGTGTTCGGCGACTTGTAGAACAGCACCGGCTGCCCCGGCGGCGTCGCGCCCGACTCGGCGGCGTGGGCCGCGTAGTTCATCCCGATGCACAGCACCACCCCGGGCCGGGCGATCGGCGCGCCGACCCGCAGGCCGGTGATGTCGGTACGGGGCAGGGCGCCCTGGTCGACGGCCCGGCGCACCCGGTCGAGCCCGCCGTCGCGGAAGAACGCGGCGTCGAAGTCCGCGGTGACCGGACGCAGGTCACGGTGGTCGTGCTCGCTCAACCGCAGCACCGGTCGTTCCGCGCCGGGCGTCCCGACTCGCATCAGCTTCATCTGTTGTTTCCTTCGGCTGTCCACGTCCCGGTGACGGTCCGGGTCCGGTTCGGGGGTTCGACTGTCGGCGTCAGCCGTCGGTCGGGGTGGGCACGTGCGGTGGCAGCAGGCCGGCGGCGCGCAGCGCCGTCCACAGCGCGGCGGGCGCCGGGGTGGTGAAGGCCGCGACGTTCTGCGCCACCTCGGCCGGCGAGCGCATGCCGGCCAGGACGGAGACCACCGCCGGATGGCCGAGCGGGAACTGCAACGCGGCGGCGGTGACGGTGGTGCCGTGCTCCCGGCAGAGCGCGTCCATCGCCCGGGCCCGGGCCAGCAGCTCGGGTGGCGCGGCGACGTAGTCGTACCGGGCGCCGGGGCGGGGGTCGGCCAGCAGGCCGCTGTTGAACGGCCCGCCGACCACGACGCCCACGCCGCGCCGCGCGCACAGCGGCAGCAGCTCGGCCAGCCCGCTCTGGTCCAGCAGGGTGTACCGGCCGGCCAGCAGCACCACGTCGAGGTCGAACGCCCGGACCAACCGGGTCAGCATGCCGGGCTGGTTCATGCCGACGCCGACCGCCCGGACCACCCCCGCGGCCCGCAGGTCGAGCAGGGCGGGCAGCGCCGTGCGTACCGCCTCGGTCTCGAAGTCGTCCGGGTCGTGCAGGTAGAGCAGGTCCACCGCGGGCAGGTCCAGCCGGGCCAGGCTCTCGGTGAGGCTACGGCGCACGCCGTCGGCGGAGAGGTCCCAGACCCGGCGCAGGGGCGGCACGTCCACGAAGCCCTGCGGGTCGACCGGCTCGCCGGGCCGCAGCGGGCGCAGCAGCCGGCCCGCCTTCGTGGAGATCACCGGGGTCGGGTCGTCCGGTCCGAGGGCGGCCACCGCCGCGCCGAGGCGCTGCTCGGCGCGGCCGAGCCCGTAGTGCGGCGCGGTGTCCAGGTAGGTCACGCCGAGGCGGACGGCCCGGCGCACCACCTCGACGGCGGTGCCGTCGTCGACCGGGGTGAAGAGGTTGCCCAGCGGCGCGACGCCGAGCGCCAGCCGGGACAGCCGCACGTCGGCCCGCGGCAGCGACGTTGCCGGCACCTCGCCGCCGGGCTGGCCCGGGGCGCTCAGGCGTGCCGGGGCGCTCAGGCGTGCCGGGCCGCCGGCCCGGTCCGGGGCGCTCACCGGCGGGCCGTCGGCAGCCGGAGCCCGGCCATCCCGCCGTCCACCGCCAGGACGGCGCCGGTGGTGGCCCCGGCGCCCGGCCCGGCCAGGTACGCCACCGCGGCGGCGACCTCGTCCACGGTGACCAGTCGGCCGGTGGGTTGCCGGGCGGCCAGCGCCGCCCGCTCGCCCGCCGGGTCGTCGGCCTGGTCGAGCAGCCGCCCGACCCACGGGGTGTCCACGGTGCCGGGGTTGACGCAGTTGACCCTGATCCCGGCGTCGACCAGATCCGCCGCCATCGCCCGGCTGAGCGCCAGCACCGCGCCCTTGCTCGCCGAGTAGAGCGCCCGGCGGGGCAGCCCGGCGGTGGCCGCGATGGAGCAGACGTTGACGATCGAGCCGCCCGACGAGGCGCGCAGCGCCGGCAGCACGGCCCGGGTCACCCGGACCATGCCGACGACGTTGACGTCGAGCACCCGGTGCCACTCCTCGTCGGTGTTCTCCTCCACGGTGCCCAGCGCGCCGACGCCGGCGTTGTTGACCAGGATGTCGAGCCCGCCGAGGTGCTCCAGCGCGGCGGCCACCGCCGACCGGACCGACGCGTCGTCACCGATGTCGCCGACGAACGCGGCCACCGGCTCCGGCGTGCCGCCCGGCGCGACGTCGAGCACCGCGACCCGGGCCCCCCGACCGGCCAGCAGCGCCGCCGTGGCCCGGCCGATGCCGGAACCGCCACCGGTGACCAGGGCGGTCAGCCCGGCCAGCTCGCCGTCGGCCGTCACCGCGCCCATCTCGCCTCCCCTCCTCCGGACCCCGCAAGGTTAGCCGGACCGCCCGCCAGGTGGGCGTCACCGCCGGACGCTGAGGGTGAACCGCTCGGCGAGGGTCCGGGCCCGGTCGGCCGCCCCCGGCCCGCGTCGCGGGTCCGGCGCCTCGGAGAGGAAGACGAGAGCGAGCATCAGCGCCGCGTCGAGGCGGCAGGCGAGCGCCGTCGGGGTGTCGTCCGGCGGAAGCGGGGCGACCTGGGCGTAGCCGGCCCGGACCGCCGGCAGGTCGAGGTCGTTCTCGGGGTGCCGGGCGTACTCGACGAGCCGGCCGAACTCGACGGTGGCGTCGCCGCGCAGCGCGTTCGACCAGTCCAGCAACGCCCCGATCCGGCCGCCGACCCGGCGGACGTTGTCGCCGCGCACGTCCAGGTGGACCAGGCCGGACGTGCCGACGCGGCCGAACGCCCACGCCAGCGGCCCGACCGGGGGCGGCGCGGGCCAGTCGGCGACCAGGTGGCCCACCTCCGTCCATCGTCGCAGGACGCGGGTCGTGAGCGCCCGGGCGGTGCCGACGCCCTCCGCGGCGACCGGCACGAGTGCCGGCGGTGGCGGCAGGCGGTGCAGACGCGCCAGCGTGACGCCGAGCAGGCGCCCGTCGAGCGGACTGCCGTCGTCGGCGACGTAACGGGAGACGAGCACGTCGGGCGTGCTGTCGTCGTCGGCCAGGCGCAGCCCGACGGGCTCGGCGACCGCGAACCCGGCGGCGGACAGGTGCCGGGTGACGGCGTACTCCTGGACCAGCAGCGCCCGGGTGTCCACGCGCGGGTCGTTGGCGTTGGACCGGAAGCGACGGTCGGCCAGCCGGACGGCCACCGGGAGGCCGTCCCGGCCGCGCGCCCGGAAGACGGTGAACTCCAGGCCGCTGCCCACCAGCTCCAGCTCGGCCAGCCCCCACCGGTCGGTCAGGCGTCGCCGCAGGGCGTCGGGATCGGTCACCGGCGTGCTCAGCCTTCCGGCAGCGCGTGCCGCCAGGACGCGGCGAGCCAACGCTCGTACGCCGCCCCCGCCGGCTCGTCGACGACCATGCAGAGCGGCTCCAGCAGCCGACCCGGACCGCCGTGCAACCCACCGTGGACCATCGTCCCACCGCGCTGCTGCGGATGCGGCTGCTCGACGGCTCCTCGGTGCAGTCGTGCACCCGGTACGGCGGCGGCCCCGAGGACTGTGACCCGCCGGACGTCGTCAGCGGCGAGACGCTGACCGCGGCGATCCGGCTCCAGAAGGTCGCCGGGAAGGTCACCGTGGACGGGGTGGACCACAACGTCCTGACCGTGACGCTGGACATGGGCCAGGGCGCGTTCACGGTGAGCAACATCGAGCTCGACGACGCTACCAAGATCGCCTTCAACGACGCGGTCAAGGCGTACTTCGCCTACCACCCCGTCCAGTTCGTCATCAACCGACTCGACCTCACCAACGTGCCGGTCACCGACGCGCTGCGCCCCAACGACTTCGTCTTCCGACCGCTCCGGACGCCCGCCGGCAACGACATCCTGCAACTGTTCATCATGACCGGGGGCCGGCCGCTGCTGGAGTACTCCCAGGCGTTCCTCAACGACGTGCCCGAGCCGCTGCCGTTGGGGCAGTCGGCCAGCCTGATGATCCGCTCCCAGGTGGTGTTCCAGAACGTCCTGCCCGCCAGCATGTCGGCCGGTTGGACGCTCACCGGAGAGAACCCCGGTGGCCAGCACCGGGCCTGGACCGCCAGGGTCACCCAGGGCAGCGTGACCGGCCAGGTGAACCTGAGCTCGCTCAACCACCGCGAATCCCAGTCCTGGGAGGGCGGCGGGTCGATCACCGACTACACGTACTCGGTGGTGGGTGGGAACGACGTCGCCTGGCAGTTGGCCTTCACCACCTTCACCTGCCAGAGCGACGGCCAGTTGTCGTACGGCGGCAGCGAGGTGAAGACCGTCGCGTACAACGAACACTGGTGCATCACCAGCTACCCGTGCTTCTGGGACTGCACCACCTGCGGCGACCAGCAGTACTCGTCCTCGTACACGGCGGTGGTCCGGGCCTCGTTGCCGTTGAGCATCACCGGCTCGGGTCGTGACCAGCGGGTCAGCATCGCCGTAACCGGCAAGGCGGTCGAGGTCCAGGGGGTGTTCTCGGGCAGCGGGCCGTGCAAGAGCGACTCGCTCGGGGACCAGGTCAACCAGCAGATCCGCGCCCAACTGCCCGCGAAGCTCGCCGACAAGCTCTCCTTCAGTCCCACGGCGATCACCGTGTTCGCGCTGAAGAACCTGCTCTTCCCGCAGCACAACTACATCTGCCTGAACACGAGCGCGATCCCCGGGGACATGCTGCTGCTCGGCACGTTCGACGAGAAGCCGACCTGAGCGGCGGCGTCCGGGGACGCCGCCGCTCAGATCAGGCCGGCGCGCAGCGCGTAGGCGACCGCGTGGGAACGGTTGCGCAGCTTCAACCGGTGCGTCACGCCGTAGATGACGTTCTTGACGGTCCGTTCGGAGTAGCAGAGCCGGCCGGCTATCTCGCCGGTGTCCAGCCCGTCGGCCATCAGCCGCAGCACGTCGACCTCACGTGGGGTCAGCCCGGAGGCGTTCAGGCCGTTGGGCGCGAGCACCTCGCGCTGCAACCGTTCGATGTGCTTGAGCAGCTCACCGACCAGGTTCGGCGGCAGCACGCCGCCGCCGTTGGCCGCCGCCAGCACGCTGTGCGCCAACCGTTCGCCGGTCACCGCCGCCCGCGGCAGGACCGCCACCACCCGGCACTCCACCGCGGTGAGCAGCTCGCTCTCGGTGATCTCCCGGAGCACCAGGACCACCGGCAGGCCGGTCTGCGCCGCCGAGCGCCGCAGCACGGCCACCACGTCCACGGTCAGTTGCTCACAGCCGAACACGAGCACCTGGGCCCCGACCGGGTCACCGGCCGGCAGCAGCTCGACCGTCGGGCACGAGCGCAGGAAACTGGCGAGTCCCGCGTGGCTGAGCGGGTCTGACGCCTGCAGGACGAGCCGAACCTTGTCCACCGCAACCTCCACTGTCGTACGTGCCGCGACAGTCTCCGGAACCGCCCTCCAGAAAATCTCCACGCCGTCTCCACACGGTCTTCATCCGGGCCACGCCGGTCGTGCGGGTCCACGTCCACGCGGCTCAGCCGGGGACGGACCGACCGGCGCCCCCGGGCGCGGTCCGGGCCCGGCGCAGCGCCTCGATGTACTTGGGCAGCTCGACCGCCGCCGCCTCCAGCCGGCCCGGCGCGAGCTGGTCGGTGAAGACCGCGTCGACCACGTCCGGGGCGAGATCGTCGGGAATGTCGTCGACTCCCTGCGGCGGCCCGTGCCGCCAGATCCGCAGGACGCGCAGCCGGGCCCGGACCGCGGACAGGGTACGTTCCAGCTCGGCGACGGCCTCCTCCGCCTGCGCCGCGTCCAGCACCAGGCGTCCCTCGCCGGCCAGGGTGAGAAGGAGGTCACCGACGAACGGACTCGTCGACGCATCCGGATCGATCACCATCGGTCGAGCGCACCAGAGCGACCGGCGGGCCGGAAGCCCGTACCCGTGGGAGGTGCCCGGACTCCGGCCTGATCTGCCCGGTCCACCCTCCGATGTGCCACCCCGCCGGCCGGGGCGACGGTGAGAATTCCGCCACTGATGATTCTCCGGACTGGCCTCCGCCGCCCCGCATAGTGGAATGTTCAGGTGCGAAGCGAGCGGCGCCAGCGGCGTGCCGGCTTCGCCATGAGGTTCGCCGACGACGGTGACGCAGGTGGCCTGCGCCGGCGCGCGGCGGATGACGTCCCGGGACGGTGGGTAGGGAAAGCCGCATGGCAGCGGAGCAGGTGGGGATCGACCTCCGTTTGTTGGGGCAGGTGCGGGCCAGGCGGGACGACGACGAGCTGCTGATCGGTTCGGCCCGCCGGACGGCCGTGCTCTGCGTGCTCGCCCTCCACAACGGGCGTCGCGTCTCCCGCGAGCAGCTCGTCACCGCCGTCTGGGGCGAGGACGCGCCACCAAGCGCGACCGGCAACGTCTACACGTACGTCTCCGACCTGCGCCGACTGTTGGAGCCGAACCGGGGCCGGTGGGCGGCCGGACGACTGCTCAGCTCCGGCGGCGGCACGTACGCGCTCCAGCTTCCCCCGGACTCCGTCGACGTGCTCAGGTTCGAGTCGCTGCGCGAGACCGCCCGGCGGCAACGGTCCGCCGGGGACACCCGGGCCGAGTCGGCCACCCTGGCGGACGCGCTCCGGCTGTGGCACGGCGAGGCGCTCGCCGGTGTCCCCGGCCCGTTCGCCGAGGCGCAGCGGCTCCGCCTGACCGAGTTACGGCTGCTCACCGCCGAACGGCAGGTCGACCTGCTGGTCGGGGCCGGCCGGCACGGGGAGGCGGCCCGGGTGCTGGGCCAGCTCGTGGCGGCGTACCCGCACCGCGAGGATCTGCGGGCCCGGCTCGCCGACGTGGACGCGCGTGCCGGCCAGCCGGCCACCGTCACGGACGGGCCCGGCAGCACTGCCCGTGCCGGTGACGGGACCGCGACGGGCCCGGCCGGCGGTGGTGGGACGGTGACGGAGACCGGACCGGGCCGGGCCGACCGGGAGACGGGGCCGCTGTTCGGGCGGGACGCTCCCCTGCGGCGGCTCCGGCAGGCCGTGGCCGGTCTCGCCGACGGCCGGGGCGGCAGCCTGCTGGTCGAGGGTCCGGCCGGCCTCGGCAGGTCCACGCTGCTCGCGGCGTTGCGCGCCACCGTCGTCCCGGCCGGAGGCCGACTCGGTTGGGCGGTCGGCGACGAGGTCGCCCGGCGCACGCCGCTCGGCGCCCTGCTCGACTGTGTCGAGTCCGCAGGAGCGGATGCCCCGACCCGCCGTGCGCTCGGGGAGCTGGCCGCCGAGGTCGACGCGTCGGAGACGCCCGAGCCCCCGGACCCGCCCGGGACCCCGGAGACGACCGACACCCCGGGCCGGACCGACGCTCCAGGCCGGACCGACGCCGACCTGGTGCGGCGGGCTGCCGAGCTGGTCCGCCGGGTCGCGACCGAGACGCCGCTGGTCCTCGTCCTGGACGACCTCCAGTGGGCCGACCCGGCGACCGTGCGGGTCTGGGCCGAACTCGGCGCACGCTCGACCGAAGTGCCGTTGCTGCTGGTGGCGGCCGTCCGGTCCGGCCTCGCGCCGCTGCCCTGGTCCGCCGCGGACGTGGTCGCCCTCGGCCCGCTGGCGCCCGACGCGGCCGACGCCCTGGTCCGGGCGGTCGCGACCGAGTCGCCCGAGCCGGAGGACCTGGCCCGGATCCTCGACGACGCCGGTGGGCACCCGCACTACCTGCGGATCCTCGCGTCGGACGACACCGTCGACAGCGCTGACGTCAGGCTGGCCGCCACGGTCGGGGCGCACCTGTCCCCGTTCCCCGAGGACACCCGTCAGGCGCTCCGGGCGCTCGCGTTCCTCGACGCGTACGAGGGGCGGGCGCCCGGGGCCCTGCCGGCCGGCTGCGCCCCGGCCGAGCTGGCGGCCGCCACCGAACGCGCCGTCGACGACCTGACCGCGACGCTGGCGCCCGCGCGGGCCGGCGGAATCCTCGCCGACGGGGACCGGCTGCGCTTCCGGCACCGGGTCGTGGCCCGGACGCTGCACGAGAGCACGCCGCCCGCGTTGCGGGTCACCCTCTGCCGCCTGTACGCCAGACGGATCGCCGCCGCCGACGCCGCCCCCGAACGGGTGGTGGCGTTGCTGCTCGCCGGGGACGTGCCGTTCGACGACCGCCTCGGCGGCTGGCTGGTAGAGCACGTCGAGCGGATCGCCGCGTCGGCGCCGCACGTCGGCATCGCCGCGTTGTGCCGGGCGCACGCCCAGCACACCCTCGACCCCGCCCTGCGGCTGCGGCTCACCGCCTGGCTGGCCCGGCTGCTGCTCGGTCAGGGCCACCACGCCGCGGTCGAGGCGGGCTGGGTCGCCGCCCGCACCGACGAGCCGGACCTGGAGGGTGAGATGCGGTGGATCGCGGCGTACAGCCACGAGCGGCGGGGTGAGTACGAGACCGCGGCGGAGATAGCCCGGGTGGCGTTGCGCGAGCGCCGCATCACGCCCCGCTGGGCCGGCCGGCTGCGGACACTGCTCGACCAGGTACGGCGGCACCTGCCGGGTAACCCGACCGAGCCGCGCCTGTCCCGGTCGGCGCTCCTCGGCGGCGGGACGACCGCCGCCTCCTGACCGGCGTGCCGCTTTCCGTACCACGCAGTGTCCTGTTCCGCGCCACCTTGGGAGGGTCGATGCCGACGACACCGGACGACCGGCTGCGGGTGTCGGTCCTGGGCCCGGTCCGGGCGTGGCACGGTGACCGCGAGCTGCCGCTGGGCCCGACCCGGCAGCGGGTCCTCTTCGCGCTGCTCGCCATGGCCGTCGGGCGGGACGTCGGGCGGGACGACCTGGTCGCGGGGGTCTGGGGTCCGACGCCGCCGCCCACGGCCACCGGGAACCTCTACACCTACGTCTCGGGGCTGCGGCGCAGTCTGGGACGCGGAGCGCTGACCTCCGGGCCAGCCGGTTACGCGCTGCGGTTACGCCCGGAGGACCTGGACAGCGAACGGTTCGCGACGCTCTGCGCCGAGGCGGCCCGGCTGCGTGGGGGCGGTGACCACGTCACCGCCGTGGCTCGGCTCGACGAGGCGCTGGGCCTGTGGCACGGCGAGGCGTACGCCGGGCTCGCCGGTCACCGTCTCGACGCCGAACGGACCCGGCTGGCCCGGTCGCAGCTCGACGCCGTCGAGCAGCGCGCCCGGACCCTGATCGAGCTGGGGGACGACGGGGTGCTGGCCGACCTGGTCGGACTGGTCCGCGACCATCCCCTGCACGAGCCCCTGCACGAGTTGCTGATGTTGGCGCTGTACCGCCGTGGTCGGCACCGGGAGGCGCTGGGCGTCTACCACCGGGTCCGGGAGTCGTTGCGATCCGAGCTCGGGGTCGAGCCCGCCGCCGGCCTCACCCGCCTGTACGGGATCGTCGCCGCCACGGCCGACGCCCGCGGCGGCCGGGATGACGGGGCCGACGCACTCGACAGTCGCGGTGGGCGGGCCGACGCACTCGACAGTCGCGGTGGGCGGGCCGCCACCGGCGGCGGTCGGGATGGGCGGGCCGACGCGCTGGACAGCGGTGGCCGCCCGGCCCGGCCGGCGCGGGAGGGCCGACCGGGGCATGCGGACCCCGCGTCGGAGCCGCTGCCGGGCCGGGGCGAGGAGGCGCGCCGGCTGCGCGGTCTGCTCACGGCGCTCGCCGCTGGTCAGGGCACGGCGGTCTGGGTCGAGGGCGAGGCCGGCATCGGCAAGAGCGCGTTGCTCGCCGCCGCGTTCGCCGACGCCGCCGCCTCCGGTTGCCAGGTCGCCCGGGGCGCCGTCCGGGACGAGGACCGGCACGTTCCGCTGCCGGCGCTGACGCGGGCCCTGGAGCTGCCCGTCGACCACGCCGGCAGCGGGCCGGGCCGGTCCGACGACAGCGCCGTGGCGGCGACGACCGACCTGGTGCTGGCCCGGGTGCGGGAGGTCTGTGCCACCGCTCCCCTGCTGCTGGTCGTGGACGGCCTGCCCACCGCCGACCCGTCCGGGGCGCCGTGCTGGGAACGGCTGGTAGCGGCCACCCGGCGGTTGCCGTTGCTGCTGGTCGCGGCGGCCCGACCGGAGCCCAACGACCCGGAGCTGGGTAGGCTGCGACGCGCCGTCGCCGGCCGGCGGGGACACCTGCTGCCCCTGGACGCCCTACCGGCGGAGGTGGTCGAGCGTCTGGTGACCGACCTGGTGGGCGCGCCCCTGGGACCGAACCTGGCCGAGGTGGTCGTGGTCTCGGCGGGCAATCCCCGCTACGCCCACGAGCTGACCGCCGCGCTGCTGCGCCGGGGCGAGATCCGGGTGGTCGACGGGGTGGCCGACATCTCCGACCCGGCGCGGATCGAGGCGCCCCGCACGCTCCTCGCCACGATCCGCGCCACCATGGACCCGCTGTCGGCCGACGCCCAGGAGGTGCTCCGGACGGCGGCGCTGCTCGGCGTCCGGTTCTCCGTCGAGGACGTCCGGGCGGTGACCGGCCGCTCCCCGGTAGACCTGGTGGCCAGCCTGGAGGAGGCGCTCGCCGCCCGGGTCGTCGTGGACGTCGACACCGACCTGGCCTTCCGGCACCCGCTGCTGCGGCAGGTGCTCTACGACAGCATCCCGGCGGCGGCCCGGGCGGCGCTGCACCGGCACACCGCCGAGGTGCTGGCCGACGGCGGCAGCCCGGTGGGCCGGGTGGCCGAGCAGCTCCTCGCGGCCCCATCCGCGGTGGACCACTGGGTGACGTCCTGGCTGGTCGCCCGGCACGGCACGCTGGCCCGCCGGGCGCCGCGGGTCGCCGGCACGCTGCTGCGCCGGGTGCTCGCCGCCGACCTGACCACCCCGCAGGAACGGGTCCGGCTGCTGGTCGCGCTGGTCCGGCTGGACTTCCGGGACGAACGGCAGCCGCTGGACGAGGCCCGGGAGGCGCTGCGGCTCGCCGTCGACCCCGCCGACCGCGCCGAGATACGCCACCTGCTGGCCCTGCTGACCCACCGCGCCGGTGACGTGGCGGCGGCGCTCGACATCCTCCGGGAGGCGCTGGCGGAGCCCGGTGTGCCCGGCTTCTGGCGGAACCGGCACCGGATGCTGCTGGCCACGTTCCTCAGGGGCCCGCTCGACGACCTGGACCGGGCGGACCGGACGGCGGCGGCGGCCCACGCCGTGGCGCTTGCCGCGAACCAGCCGTACGACGCGGTGTTCGCGCTGCGCGTCACCTGGTTGACTAACACGGTGCGCCGCGATCACGAACGGGCGTTGAAGCACGTGGACCGCGCCCTGGACGTCATGCGCGACCATCCGGCCTTCGCCGGCTTGTACCTGGACCTGCTGGACAACCGGGTGTTCACGTTGCAGAACCTGGACCGGCCGGAGGAGGCCGAGCGGACGCTCCGGGAGGCGGCGCTGTTCGCGCTGCGGCACCGGCTGCCGTCCGGGCTGCACGTCGCCTCGGCGGTGGGCCACTACTGGTCGGGCCGGTGGGATGACGTGTTGTCGGTGGTCGGCGCGGTCACCGACGACCTGCCCGGCGCCACCCTGCTCGGGATGCGGGAGCCGGCCGCGGTGGCCGCCCTGCTGCACGGGGTGGCCGCGCTGGTCGCGGCGCGCCGCGACGACGACGTCCTGGCCGGTGGGCACCTCGACGCGCCCGAGCTGTGGCCGGCCACCGAAGCCGAGCGGGAGTGCGGCGACTTCCTGCTGGTCGCCCGGGCGCTCGTCGCCGAACGGCAGGGCCGTCCGGAGCGCGCCCTGCACCTGCTCGACCCGCTGCTGACGCCCGAGTACGCCCCGGTGATGCTGCGGCACCAGTGGCTGCCCGACGTCGTCCGCCTCGCGCTGCGGGTGGGACAGCGTGACCTGGCCGAACGGGCGGCGGCGGTCTGCGCCGACGAGGCGGCGCGGGAGGTGCGGGCCGCGCGGGCGCGTCCGGCCGCGCAGCGTTGCCGGGCGCTGCTCACCGGCGATCCGGAGCCCGCGCTGGCCGCGGCGGCGCGCTACCGGGCGGTGGGGCGGGTGACGGAGCTGGCCGCGGCGCTGGAGGACGCGGCGGTGCTGCTCGCGGCCCGCCGGCGTCCGCACGAGGCGGCCCGGGCCGGAGGTGAGGCGGCGCAGCGGTACGCCGTCCTCGGCGCCCGCTGGGACCTGCGCCGGCTCACCCGCCGGCTGGCCGGGTACGGGGTCGATCCGTCGCCCTCCCGGGCACTGGCCGGCCGGGCGGACCCGTAGTCGCCCCCGCTCCGGCGCTCGACCGCGCCCGCGCGCTCGGCCCGCTCCGCCTCGCTGATCGACTTCGTTTCGGTGAAGTGGGGCGGTCGCCGGCGGCGGACAGCGCGCTCTCCTGGATACGTGGCGGCTCAGCGCACCTCCAGCTCCCAGAGGGAGTAGCCGTAGGACCCGCCGCGCCGCGTGCCGTACATCCGGACGTACCGGCCGGCGACGTCGCCGGTGGCGACGTGCACCACCCCGCCCTCGCCGGTCGAGGTCTCGTACACCGTCGTCCACCGCTGGCCGTCCGGGGAGACGTCCACCCGGTACGTGGCGGCGTGGGATCGCTGCCAGCGCAGCACGACCTCGCTGATCCGCCACAGCCCGCCGAGGTCCACGCTCAGCCACTGGGGGTCGCTGAACTGGCTGCCCCACCGGCTTTCGGGGTCGCCGTCGACGGCGTAGGAGGCGATCCGCGCGCCACCCTCCTCGCTGGACGCCCGGGCGGGCCGGCCGAGGGCCAGGTTCCGCCCGGACGGGTTCGCGGAGGCCTGGGTCCGGGCGGGTGACGTCGTCGGGGACGGGGCGGGGTCGGCCGACGTGGTCGCCGGTCGACCCGGCTGCCCCGCCGGGGACGAGGGCGTGGGCCGGGGCGTCCGCCGCGCGCCGGACGACGGGGTGGGCGTCACGCCCACCGGCAGCGACGGACCGGCCGACGCCACGGGCGGGGCGGCGCCCGGCCCGGGGTCGTCCTCGCCGTTCGTGGCCAGGACCGCGACCGTCACCCCGGCGACCAGCGGGAGCAGCGCCAACGCGGCCAGCGACGCCCTCCTGCGGCGGGCCGCCCGGTCGGGCCGCCCGGTGCCCGCCGGAGACCGCCGCCCGGGTTCCGGCGAGGGCTGCCGCCCGGGGCGCGCCGGAGGGGACGTGGGCTGGTGTTCCAGCAGCATGGCGAGCAGGTCCGGCGCGGTCGGCCGGTCGGCGGGGTCCCGTGCCAGGGCCCGCCGTACCGGCTCCCGCAGGGCTTCCGGGAGTCCGTCCAGTCTGGGCGGTTGGGTCAGGATGCGGGCCGCGGTCGCGGCCGGCGAGTCACCGCTGAACGGTGTCCGCCCGGTGCCGGCGAAGGTGATCACGCAGCCCCAGGCGAACACGTCGGCGGCGGCGGTGACCGGCGAATCCGTCTGGTCGGAGAACCGCTCCGGCGCCATGTAGGCCACCGTGCCCACCAGGACGTCGGTACGGGTGTGCCGGTTGGTGATCTCGAACGGGCGGGCGATCCCGAAGTCGATCACCTTGGGGCTGCCCGGGGCCAGCAGGACGTTGCCCGGTTTCAGATCGCGGTGGATGATGCCCGCGCCGTGGATGCCGGTCAGCGCGGTGGCCACGCCCACCGCCAGCGAGTGCAACGCGCCGCCGCGCAGCGGCCCACGCTCGGCGACGACCTCGTCCAGGCTGGGGCCGTCGATGTACTCGACGACCAGGTACGGCGGGTCGTGGTCGAGGTCGGCGTCGAGGAACTCGGCGGTGCAGAACGGCGGCACCTGCCGGGCCCGCTCCACCTCGCCGCGGAACCGCCCGCCGAACTCGGGATCGGCGGCGAGGTCCGGGTGGATGAGCTTGATCGCGACGTAGCTGCCGTCCTCGCTCTCCGCGAGGTAGACCACCCCCATACCGCCCACGCCGAGCCGACCGACGAGCAGGTAACCGCCCAGCCGCTCGGGGTCGGTCGAGCGCAGCGGGCTCACACGGTACGCGGTGTCGATCATGCCTCCTTTCTAGACGAGACGGTCCGGGGCGTCGACGCCGGCATCCGGTACGCCCTGCCACACCGCCCGCCGTGCGGCGGACGGGGCGGCGCCGGGATCAGACCAGACCCGGCAGGCGGGTGAAGCGGGCCGCCGCCGCCGGACCGACCCGGCTGCGCCGGCCCGTCGCCGTCCACCGGTCGAGGCTGCGCAGCAGGGACGTCGAGGCGAGCGCGTCGAACGGGCCGGGATGCCGGGCCGGCTCGTCGGCGGCCAACTCCCGCAGCAGCACCCGACCGGGCCGGTCCCGCCCCGGCGCCGTCACCTCCAGCACCACGAACCGGACGCCGGGCAGGAAGATCACCCGGTGGTCGACGTGCTGCTCGCCCACCGGCTCCAGCAGGCGGGTCAGGCGGGCGGTCATCGACCACAGCAGCACGTCGACGTTGCCGGCAGCGGTCACCGGCGGCTCGGTGAGCGCGTGGGTGAATCCCGGTTCGGTGAGCACCCGCCGAGCGGCGATCCCACGCAGCTCGGCGGCGGACAGGTCGGCCGACAGCCAGGTGGCGCCCCGGTGGGCCGGCAGCCGCCCCGCGCCGGCCAGCACGCACCTGGCGAACAGCAGCGCGCCGTCGTCCGCGTCCGGGTCGGAGCGCAGGGCCCGGTCCACGGCCCGTCCCGCGGCGGACAGGTAGAGCCGCACGGCGACCGCGTCGGTCACCGGCTCGTCGCCGTCCCGCAGCGGGGGGTGCTCGGCGACCAGCCGGGAGATGGCGCTGGCGGCGGTGTCGAACTCCGTACCGAACCGCTGCCGCAGCCAGGCACGCGCGGCGTCGAGTCCGTCCGGCGGGGCGGGGGCCGGTGGACGGGTCGGCGCCGCACCCGCCGGTGGTCCTGCTCCGAGCGACGGCGCGACACGGACCACGTCGTCGCGGGCCAGGGCGCCCAAGGTCACGTCGTCGCGGGCCAGGTCGTCCGGGGCCACCTCGTCGAGGGCCAGGTCGGCGGCCGTGAACCGGTACGTCAGGGCGTCGTCCGGGTCGCCGTCCACGTCGCCGGCGGGCCACCCGGGGCCGGTGGCCACCGCCGACGCGAGGCGCAGCACGCTGCGCGCGCGGGTGGCCGGGTCCAGGCGGGCGGCCAGGTCCTCGGCGAGCTCACGGAAACGTCGTACCCGGGCCGGGAACGTGTCGTCGACGATGAGGGCGTGCCGGTCCGGGTCGGCCGGGTGGGCGCGGACGCGTACGGCGTGACGCGGCGTCCCGGCGGCGCGGATCCACAGCCCGGACTGGACGATCTCGACGACCGCGTCCCGGGCGTAGCGGTAGGTCAGCGGGCCGACCGGGTCGCCGAGCAGCGCCGGCGCCTGGTGGCTCAGGATCCGGGGCGGTACGGCCGCCGCGGCGGGGGCGGCGCGCGGCGTGAAGGCGAGCTCCCGGACGAGGGGCTGCCAGCCGAGGCGGCCGTCGGCGGTGACGGTGCGCAGCTCCGGCCGGTCGGGTCGGCCGACGGGGATGCCGGTGAGGCACACCACGGGTGACGCCAGCACGTCGGCGAGACGCTGGCCCAGCAGCTCCCCGGCGGACGACTGGACCGGCCCGTACTGGACGAACCGGGCGTGCCGCCGGCCGTCCGGGTCGAGCCCGCGCCAGAAGCGGGCCACGTCGTCGACGGCCAGGGGCGGCGTGCCGGGGCAACCGAGCACGACGGTCATCGCCTCGGGTTGGCAGGGCACCGCGGCGGCCAGCCAGGGCCAGCGGCTGCCGACCACGCCCGGGTCGCGGCTGTCCCGGATCCAGACGCCGGCGGGGATGGGCTCGACGGCGCCCGTCGCGCTGGTCGGCGTGAACCGCGCGGCGGCCGTGTCCCAGGCCGGCGCGGGATAGCGGGTGGACTCCCGGACGGGCTGCCGGCGCGGCCGGTAGCGGACCCAGCCGCCACCCGACGCGGCAACCGCGAACAGCGTGCCGCTCGCCGTGCGGATCGGCCGTCCGTGCGGTGTGACGACCGGCCGGCGCAGCCGGTCGCAGAGCCACTGCGCGGCGAGGGCCGCGGTGTCGGCGGGCACTCCGCACACCACGAGCCGGATACCGCGCCGGGGCCTGTTCAGCACGGCGGCGAGCGACGCCCAGACGCCGGCCGGCAGGTCGTCGTGCAGGTCGAGCACGACGATGTCGTGGTCGGGGTCGGCGGCGATCGCCAACGCCAGCGACCGGGCCGCCGCGCTGATCCGCTCCCCTACGTGCAGGACCAGCGCGTTGCCGACGGTGTGCCGGAAGACCGCCGGCCCGGGGCCGGGTGGCGCCTGCCTCGTTCGCACTCGACCTGTCCCCCTCGGACGCGCGACGCCCCGGGCCGGGCGGCGTGGCCGCAGTCCACCAGAGACGCACGCCCGCCCGGAAGGGCGTCGCCGGTGGTCTGCCCGGCCCTACCGGGCCGGCTGCCCGGCCGCGCCGTCAGTGCAGGTTGATCTCGATCGGGCCCATCTTCTCGGCGGAGAGCGCGGCGGCGTTGGCGGCGGCGGCCCGGACCGCCTGGGCGATCGCGTCCTGCAGGGCCGTCACGTCGCGGTTGTCGAACACGGTCGGGCTGACCTGGACGGCCCGCAGCCGGCCGAGGCCGGTGGCGAGCACGACGACGACGCCGTCCGTGGACCGGCCGGTCACCAGCGCGGCTTCGAGGCTGGCCTGCGCGCCGCGCAGTCGCTGCTCGTAGGCCCGCCCGGCCTCGATCATGTCGGCGAGGGTGGGTGGCGTCCGCCTGGTCATGTCGGCTCCTCTCAGCCGACCGCGGCGAGGCCGCCGACGTGGCGGTCCGCCGTGGCGGCCGGGTCGGTGCGGCTGGCCAGCCCGTGCAGGTCGGCCAGCGCGAGGGTGCGGGACCCGGTGGCCCGGCTCAGGCTCCGGGAGAGCAGATGGGCGGCGCGGACCGTACGCTCGGGCAGCCGCGTCACCAGCTCGGCCAGCGCGGCCCGCACGTCGTCGGGGACCTCGTGCCCGCGCCGGACCAGGTGCCGGGCCACGACCTCGGCGAGTTCGGCGACGCCCAGCTCGGGAACGCTCCAGCGCGGTCCGAAAGCCTCGGCGAGGTCGGGCACCGAGGCGCGTAGACCGGTCAGCGCGTCCGGCTCGGCGAGCAGCACCACGACCGGGTCGCCCGCCCCGGTCCGCAGTTGCGCGGCCAGCGCCGCCACGACCTCCTGGCCGACGCCGTCGTCGACGTGGTCGACCAGCAGGACGCCGCCGGTGGCGTCCTGGAGGGCGGCCCGGACCAGGCTGGGGGCCTGGCCCGGCCACTGGGGCGCGAGGTGCTCGGCGGTCGACACCCGCACGAGCTGGCCGATCGGCACCAGGTCCAGTTCGGACAGGGCGGCGGCGTAGTGGCGGGCGAGCTCGCTGCGGCCGCTGCCGGGCGCGCCGGAGAGCAGGACGTTGCCCTGCCTGCCGTACGAGCGGCGGCGGTTACGCAGCTCACACAGGCGCAGCAGGGTCTCGCCGACGGCGTCGTGCAGCTCGGGCGCGCCCACCAGACGGCAGATGCGCTGCCAGCTCTGGGCGGCGTTGATCGCGCCACCCGGGTTCCGGGCCGGGTCGGGACGGCTGGGCTGCTCGACGGGCAGATCGTCGAGCAGGCGCAGCTCGGGGGCGAGGTCGTCGGCGGTGAGCCGGTTGATCTGGGTTTCCTGGGTCGGCGGGGTGACGGCCAGCCGGGTCGCCTGGTTGTTGATCATCGCTTCGAACAGCTTGCGGGCGACCCGGCCGTTGCCGAACGTCGCGTTCCGCGGAATCCGCTCGAAGTACGTGGTCAGCGCGGCGATCGCGTCGTCGGTCAGCTCGAAGTAGTGCTTCCGGCACAGGTTCGAGGTGATGGTGACCAGTTCCTCGACGGAGTAGTTCGGGAACTCGATGGTCCGGGTGAACCGGGAGGCCAGCCCCGGGTTGGAGGCGAGGAACTTCTCCATCAGCTCCGAGTACCCCGCGACGATCACCACCAGCTCGTCGCGCTGGTCCTCCATGATCTTCATCAGGGCGTCGATCGCCTCCTGACCGAAGTCCGGCCCGGAGCCGCCCGAGCCGGCCGACAGCGTGTACGCCTCGTCGATGAAGAGCACCCCGCCGATCGCCTGGTTGACCAGCTCGGTGGTCTTGATCGCGGTCGAGCCGATGTACTGGCCGACCAGGTCCGCCCGGGCCGCCTCGATCATGTGGCCCTTGGCCAGGATGCCCAGCTCGGCCAGGACCGCGCCGTAGAGCCGCGCGACGGTGGTCTTGCCGGTGCCGGGCGGCCCGGCGAAGACCAGGTGCCGGCTCATCGGCGGCATGGGCAGACCCATCCGCTGCCGCACCTGGGACATCCTGATCAGGTTGATCAGCGCGGTGACCTCCTGCTTCACCCCGTGCAGCCCGATCAGGCCGTGCAGCTCCCGCAGCGGCCCGGCCAGCTCGCCCTCCCCCGCCCCGGCGGCGGGACCGTCGTCGTGCGGGTCCGCCGGGGACTGCCCACCGTGACCGGGCCCGGCCGGGGGCGCCGGCGTCACCGGTCCCGCCGTCCGGCCGGTGGTGAGCCCCGTGACGTTCAGGTGGGCGTCGTCGGCCCGGCGGACGTCCTCGCCGCCGCTGTCCCGGGCCACGCATCGGGTCAGCGACACCGGCTCGGCGGTGTCCACGTCGAAGCCGGCGGCCCCGCTCTCCAGCACCTCACAGTCGGTGAAGCTGCCCCGGGCGCCGCGTTCCAGCCGTACCCCGGCCTGGCGGGCCCGCCGGACGCGCACCTGGTTGGCGGTCACCGTGGCGGACCCGCCGACCCGCAGGCCGTCGCCCGGGACGTCGACGACCTCGGTGTCCCGCAGCCGCGCCTGCGCGCGGTCGGCCGCCCACAGTCCGGTCCCGTCCAGCACCGCCGACTCCAGGGCCAGCGTCGCGCCGGAGCCGACCACGACGCCGCTGGCCGCCGTACCGCTGAACCGGGCGTCGCGGATCGTGCCGCGCGCCGACTCCCGTAGGTCGAGCGCGACGGCGCTGCCGGCGTCGACAGTCAGGTCCGTCGCGTCGACGGCGGCGTCGTCCCGGACCAGCAGCCCGACGCCGGCGGCGACGGTGACCCGCAACCCACGTACGGTCACCGAGGCGGCCCCGAGCAGCAGCGCCGCGTGTTCGGTGCTGCCCCGCACGGTGAGCTCCTCGAACCGGGGCGCGCCGCGGGCGTCGACGGTCACCCCGACCGGGGAGTCCGCGAGGACGCAGTCGGTGAACGTCGGCTCCGCCCCGCCGGTGACGTGCGCGGCGCTGCGCCCGGCCGAGGTGAAGGCGCAGCCCCGGAAGGTCGGGGTGGCCCCGTCCGTCACGTGCACGGACTGGAACCGCGCCCCGGTGAACTGCGAGTCCGTGACGAGCACGTCGACCTCGCCGCGCAGGAACACGTCGACGTTGGCGCTCTCCCGTACCCGCAGGTTGTTGATCCGGGCGTGTCCGCGCTGCTCCACCACGAGCGCCGGTTTGCCCGCGCCGACGATCTCACACCCTTCGGCGACGAGCCGGCCGTCCCCGTTGACGCAGACGCTGTTCGCGCCGGTCCGTTCCACCGTGCACCGCCGCAGGGTCAACGCGCCCGTGTCGCTGACCACGATCCCCGACCGGGCGACGTCCCGGACCACGGTGTCCTCCACCGTGCTCGCCCCCGGCGAGGTCACCACCACGGCGGCCCCGGCGGACGAGCGGATCTCGCAGTGCCGCAACGCGAGCGTCCCCTGCAACCGGGCCAGCAGCGTCACCCAGGCGGCGCCGGCGATCCGGCAGTCGTCCAGGGCGGCCTCCCCGGCGTAGACGTCGACCGCGGCCAGCTTCGGGTCGGCGCTCGACAGGGAGATGCCGCGCAGGTGGGCGCCCTCGCCGTGGACGGCCAGGACGCTGCCCTCCTCCACGTGCACCTCGACCGGGCCGCCCGGCCCGGCGGCGATGGTGATCCGGTTGCCGACGACGAGCTTCTCGGCGTACCGGCCGGGGTGGACGGTGATGGTGGCGCCCGGCTCGGCCTGCGCGACGGCCGCGCCGATCGTGCTGAACGCGCCGGGCTGTCCGCCGCCCACCGTCAGGACCTGTCGGCTCATCACCGGTTCACCCCTTCCTCGTGGCCGGCGGGCGGAGCAGGCCCGGCAACGCGCCGAACCGGTCTGCCGAGGCGGCGCCGATCCGTCGCCGGGCGTCGGCGGCCACCCACCGGTCCAGGCTGCGGCGCAGCGAGGTGACCGCCAGTTCGTCGAGCGACAGCCGGTTCTGGTCGACCCGACCGTCGTCGTCGATCTCGTTCGCGCCGATCTCGCGGAGCAGCACGCCGCCCCTACGGTCACCGTCCGGCTCCACCACCTCCAGGATCTTGAAGTGGGTGCCCGGCAGGAACACCACCCGGTCCGCGACGTGCTCGTCCCCGTCCGGCTCCAGCAGGGCGGTACGGCGCGCGGTCATCGACCAGATCAGCAGGTCGGTGTCGCCGTCCTGGCCGGCGCAGGGCGCGGTCAGCATGGGCACGAAGCCCCAGTCGGTGACCAGGCGACGCCCCCGGTACAGCCCCCACTCGTCGGCGCTCGGCGAGGCGCGCACGACGGTGCCGCCGCGGAAGGACGGCAACCGGGAGAGGCCGGACACCGCGCAGCGGGCCAACGGAACGTGCGGGCCGTTGACGCCCGCGCGCAGACCGGCGTCGATGCCGACGCCCCGGTGGGTCAGCAGCAGCCGGACGGCCACCGAGTCGACCAGGACGTCGTCGTCGGCGCTGTCGTTTCCGGCCTTCATGCCGGGGTGCTCGGACATGATCCGGGCGACCGAGCTGGCCATCGCGTCGAAGTCCCGGCTCAGCGAACGGCGCACCCAGGCCCGTTCCTCGGCCAGCCCGCGCCGGGGCAGCAGGGCGGAGGCGTTCGGCGTCGCCACCGGTTGCAGCCGGACCCCGGCCGGCTCCTCGCCCACCCGCCGCCTGCCGGTCGCCCCCTCACTCCGCTCCCGGACCGTCCCTTCCCGGACCGGATCCGCCGGAGCCGGCCCGTCCGTCGTCGGCTGGACCGAGAACGGCCCGTCCGCCGCCGGTCCCGCCGACACCGGCCCGTCCGGCGGTTCGGCCGCTACCGGTCGGGCCGCGCGGGGCGGGTCGGTGGGCCCGTCCACCACGGCCGGCACCTCCGCCAGCAGCGGCGCCGGCTGCGCCGGCGCAGCCGGAACCTCCACCGCCGCCGGGATTTCCGTCGGGGCCGGGATTTCCACCGCCGCCGGAACCTCCACCGGGGTCGCTGGGACCTCCACCGCAGCGGCCGGGACCTCCACCGGCGTGGCCGGGGCCTCCACCGGGTCAAGCGGGGTCACCGGTACGGGCGGAGTCGCCGGACGCAGATCGATCGGCCCCGGAACAGCGGTGACGCCGAACGCCGGCTCGGCCCGTTCCACCTCGCCCCGGGGCTCCGGCCCGCCGGTCAGGCTCGCCTTCGCGGCGCCCTCCGGCTTCTGCCCCGGTGCCAGCGCCGATGCCGGGCGCAGCGCGCTGGCCTGGCCCACGCTGCGCTCGATCCGGGCGGCCAGGTCGGTGGCCAGCTCCCGCATCCGGGCCGACCGCGCCGGCAGGGTGTCGTCGAAGATCATGGTGTTGGTCTCGGGGTCCAGCGGCGTGGCCCGGACCCGCTCCGCGTTCCCCGGCTCGTCGGCCGGGCGGACCCACAGCCCGGCCTCGATCACCTCGACCACGGCGTCCGGGGCGTACCAGTACACGCGGGGCGCGATCTCCTCGGTCCAGGCCAGCGGAGCACGGTGGCCGAGCAGCACCGGACGGCGGGCCCGCGACTGGGGGTGCGCACGGGGCGAGTAGCCGAGCTCCAGGGCGAACGGCTGCCAACCCAGGAGACCGTCGGCGCGTACCGTCCGGATCTCGTGCCGGGCGGGCGCGCCGACCGGCACCCCCGGGTAACAGACCACGTTGGTGGCGAGCAGGTCGGCGAGGGTCTGGCCGAACGACTCGCCCTCGGGCAGCCGCACCTCGCCGTACTGCACGAAGCGGACCCGCGACCGGCTGTCCGGGTCCAGGTCGCGCCAGAAGCGGACCACGTCGTCGAGCGAGAGCGGCGCGGTGCCCGGACAGCCGAGCAGGACGGTCATCGTCTCCGGTTGGCACGGCAGGTCGGCGACGAGCCGGTCCCGGTGCTCGGCGATCACCTCCGGGGTCCGTACGTCGTGCACCCAGACGCCGCCGGGCAGCGGCTCGATCTCCCCGGTGGAGCTGGAGGCGCGGCGTTCGGTGGCGGCGGCGTCCCAGGTCGGCGTCGGGTACCGCTTGGCGTCCCAGGCCGGTGGCCGGCCGGGCCGGAACCGCACCCAGCCGCTGCCCGGCTTCGAGTGCACGAACAGCGCGCCCGCCGCGCCCCGGACCAGGTCGCCGTCGGGGGCGACGACGGTGCGGTTCAGCCGCTCCGACAACCACTGCCCGGCCATGGCGGCCGTGTCGTGCCGCGGTCCGCAGGCGACCAGCCGGATCCCCCGGCGGCGGCGGGGCAGCACGCCGGCCATCGACTCCCAGGAGCCGATCGGGATGCCGCTGCCGAGGTCCAGCACCACCACGTCGTTGTCGGCGTCGGCCACCACGGACAATGCCAGGGACTGCGCCTCGCCGCTGATCTCGTCCCGGTGGTGCAGGACGAGCGCGTTGCCGACGGTGTGCTGTACCACGTCGCCTGACTCGCCGCGCGCGCCGCGCAGCAGATCTCGGATGGATGCCATGCCTACCCCCTAGCGGGACTGTTGACGGCCGTACGGCTGAGCACGGGGCCCTGCGGCAGCGCCGCCAGCAGGCCCCTCGGGAACGGGACGGCGGGCGCCCCGCCGAGTTTCAGGGCGGCGACCGTGCCGGCGTCGGCGAGCCGGTGCACGACGCCCTGGTCCGAGATCAGCGCCACCTCGGACGAGGCCGTCGAGGCCGGCGCCGGGCGCACCGTCAGGCCGGCGCCCGGCCTGGTCAGCACGGTGGTGGCGCCGTCGTCGCCGACGCCCGAGACGGGCCGCCCGGCGAGCACCACCCGGCTGCTCACCGCCTTCTCGCCGGCCGGCCGCTGCCGCAGGCAGAGCACCTGGCCGGCGGGGTCCTGCCAGCGGAACCCGGTGAGGTCGGGCAGCCGGCCGGTGAGCGTACGGTCGGCCGAGCGTGGCGCGGCGGCGACGGCGGCGGCGTCCAGGACCACCGGTGGGGCGTCCCGACGCACCTCGGCGAGCGCGAACTCCATCCGGTCGACCGGGGCCAGTCCGTCCGCGCGGAGTACGAAGAGCTGGTCCGCGCCGACGGCCGGCCGCTGCCGGAACAGCGTCCCCACCGGGTGGACCCGGCCACCCACCCGGGGGCCGGGCGCGCCCGCGCCGGCGATCGGCGCCGGGCCGATCGGGACGCCGGTCGGCAGCCAGTCCAGCCAGGCGGCCGGCGCGACGACCGGCCGCGCGGTGGCCGCGCCCAGCGCGACCAGCACCGACCCGTCGGCCACCGGGAACTTCTCCGCCCCCACCAGCAGGTACGTGTCCCCGTCCGGCCCCCGGGCCACGGTGAACGTCCGCTCCGCCAGCGGGGTGGCCGGGGCCCCCGGGTCGAGGTTCAGGCCGAGGCCGGCGCCCGGCCGGTCCACCACGGAGCCCGGCAGGCAGACCAGCCAGGGACCGGCCACCAGCGCGTCGGCGGTCGGCACGGACTGCGGCGCGTCGACGATGCCGAGCTGCGGGCCACGGGGAAGGTCCTTCAGCGACTCGCGGGAGACCAGCTTCACCGTGGCCGACGGGCCCTGGGCCAGCATCGCCGAGGTCAGGTTCGGGGTCGGGCGCAGCAGGCCGTCGCGGTAGACGTACCGGGTGCCGGTCTCCTTCTCGACCAGGATCACCCCGGCCTGCCGGTAGGCGGTGCTGCCGCCGGGCACGAGCCAGCCGTAGACGGCGAAGCCGCCACCGACCAGGATCACCAGGACGATCCCGACGAGCAGCCCGGTCAGCGCCCGCTGCCCGGGGATCTGCGCGCTCGTCGGGTCGCCCTGGACGAGGGCCGAGGCGAGCCGGCCCATCATGAAGCTGTGGGCGTGGACGTGGTCCCGTTGGGTCTGCACGGCCGTTACCCGAAGAGCCCGCGGGCCCAGGCGTAGCCGCCGAGGACCTGCGCCAGGATCGGCAGCACGGCGATGCCGGTGACCACGTCCAGGAACATCGCCGTGTGCTCCCAGATCGGCAGCATCCGGCGCGGCCAGGGCCGCAGCGCGGCGAACGCCAGCGGCGTCAGCAGCCCGACGAGGGCGCTGAGCAGCAGCCACCGCCAGGCGGGCGACAGCAGGTCGGCGAGCGTCGTGATGACCATGAGGTAGCCGACCGTACCGGCGGCGACCAGCGCGCAGCGCTGCCAGAGACCGAGAAAGGTACGGGCGCGCAACAGGACTGCGCTGGCGACCACCAGCACCAGGCTCCAGCCCGCCCAGCCGGGGGTCCGCAGGGTGAGCTGGAACAGCGCCGGCAGCAGCAGCGCCGCCGTGCACATCGCCACGGTCAGGTACGTGTCGGCGTCGTCGGCGCGCTGGTGGACCTGGTCGGACGGGGCGGGCTCGATGTCGTACGACATGTCCTCGCTGGTCTTGGGGAGCTGCGGACCGCGCAGCCGGGCCAGCTTCACCGCAACCCGGGGGGCCAGCACCACCACCACGACGAGCAGCGCGGCGGCGACGGCGGCGGTCCGGGCCATGGTCATGCCGCTGCCCTCGCGCATCAGCAGCACCACCGTGGTGACCAGTCCGGTCGCCCCGACCACCAGGAACGGCGGGCCCGGCAGGCGCGGCGCGACGGCGCGGCGCGCG
The DNA here is from genome assembly GCF_027497255.1 of Micromonospora sp. WMMD882. Lineage (NCBI taxonomy): Bacteria > Bacillati > Actinomycetota > Actinomycetes > Micromonosporales > Micromonosporaceae > Micromonospora > Micromonospora sp. WMMD882. The sequence continues at coordinate 916,508 of NZ_CP114903.1, read as the reverse complement.
AGCAGCAGGGCGGCGGCGACGGTGAGCGCGGCGACGGCGGCGGCCAACGCCGCCGGGCCGGTCGGCGCGACACGCTCCGGGTCGCCGTCGACGGCGCTGGACGCGGCCAGGGCCGCGAAGCCGACCGCGCCGCCGCCGAAGAGCAACGCGAACGCGTCGTCGTCGAGCCGGCGGGCGCAGACCAGGGCCACGGCCAGCAGCGCGACGCCCAGCACACCGCCCGCCACGACCTGGGGCAGTGCCGGGCCGTGCGCGGTGAGCACGGCGGCGACCGCGCCCATGGTGACCGCCGACAGCAGGAGGAACAGGGTCCGGCGGTGCTCGGGCTGCCACCTGTCAGTCCGTCGGTTGACGGCGGTGGCGACGCCGTCGGCGAGGTCGTCGAAGTCCAGCTCGGGCAGCGGATCCTCGGCCGGGCGCAGGTGCAGCTCCTCGCCTTCGAGCCAGTCCAGGCTCTCCGGGGTGCCGGTCAGGTCGAACGGGGCCTCGCCGAGGCGTTGCAGCACCCAGGCCCCGTCGTCGGCGGCCGGGCCGGGGTCGGTGGTCTGCCGCACCAGCAACGGCAGCAGGGCGGCCACCGTGGTGGTCGCCGGGACCGCCAGGTCGACCCGGCGGGCCGGGCCGGTCACGGTGATCCGGCAGAGCTCGGCGCTGAGCGTGGCGCTCATCGGTGGTCCTCTCTCATCCGACGAGCCCGGTCTGGATCAGCTTCACGCCGCGGCGGGTGACCAGTTGGGCTCGTCCGGGCGGCAGTCGGCGCGGCGCGGCCTCACCGAGGAACCTGCCCTCTTCCTTCGGGTACGACAGCAGGGCGGCCGGGGTGCCCAGCTCCCACATCCGGCGCAGGACCGGGTCCATCATGGCCCGCATCGCGCCCGAGGTGCTGCGCGCCACGATCAGGTGCAGTCCGATGTAGCTGCCCTGGGCCAGCAGCGGCAGCACCGGGTCGAGCGCGGAGCCCGGCCCCAGCGTGCGGTTCATCAGGTCGTAGTCGTCGACGACGACGAACAGCTCCGGCCCCTCCCACCAGTCCCGGCGGCGCATCCGCTCGGACGAGATGTCCTGACCGGGGATCCGGCGGTTCATCGACATGGCGGTCTGCCCGGCCAGCTCGTGCAGCCGGTCGCCGGTGAACCCGAACCCGACCTGGTAGTCGGCGGTGATCGCGGTGTCCAGGTCGCGGCGCGAGTCGCCGAGCACCACCTTGGCCTGCTCCGGGGTGTACCGCTGCTGGATGGCCCGCAGCACCAGCCGCAGCAGGTTCGACTTGCCGGTCTCGCTGTCGCCGAGGACCAGCAGGTGCGGGGTGGTCATGAAGTCGTGCCAGACCGGGGCCAGCCGTTGCTCGTCGCGGCCGAGACACACCCGGAAGGCCGGCTCCGGCAGCGGCAGGCTCTCCACCGGAAGCTGGGTGGGCAGCATCCGCACGCCCGGCGCCGCCGGCCCGGTCCAGAACGTGCCGATCTCCTCCACCGCGGACTTGGTCGCCTCGGCGAGGTCGGCGACCGACGAGCTGCCGTCCATCCGGGGCAGCGCCGCGAGGAAGTGCAGGCCGTCGCTGGTCAGGCCGCGTCCCGGCTGGGGCGGCACGGTGGCCGCCTTGCGGGACCCGACCTCGGACTCCATCGAGTCGGCCAGCCGCAGCTCCAACCGGGTGCCGAGCAGGTCACGCAGCCAGGTGCGCAGCTCCGACCACCGGGTGGTGGAGACGATCACGTGGACGCCGAACGACAGCCCCCGGGAGGCCAGCTCCTGGAAGCGGGTCTCCAGGTCGGCGAAGTCCTGCTTCATCGTGTACCAGCCGTCGACCACGAGGAACACGTGCCCGTACGGGTCGTCGATGTCGCCGCGGGCGCGGGCCGCCAGATACGCGCCGATCGAGTCGAGGCCACGGTTGGCGAACTCGTGCTCGCGGCGCTCCATCACCTGCCAGACCTCCTCGATGGTCCGGACCACCCGGTCACGTTCCATCCGGGTGGCGATGGAGCCGATGTGCGGCAGCCCGGCGATCGAGGCGAGCCCGCCGCCGCCGAAGTCGAGTCCGTAGAACTGCGCCTCGCGGGGGGTGTTGGTGAGCGCCAGGGCGAGGATGACGCTGCGCAGCAGCGCGGACTTGCCGCTCTGCGGGGCCCCGGCGATGCCGATGTGCCCGTCCGCGCCGCCGAGGTCGATGGTGAGCAGCTCGCGGAGCTGGTCGGCGGGCCGGTCGACGATGCCGACCGGCACCCGCAGCCGCCCGTGCAGGCCGGGGTCGTCCACGGTCATGCCCCGCGCCGGGTCCGGCACCACGCTGGGCAGCAGCGTGTCCAGGCTGGGCGCGGCGGACAGCGGCGGCAGCCACACCTGGCGGGCCGGCGGGCCGGAGCCGGCGATCCGGTCCAGCAGCACCTCGACCAGGCTCGGCCCGCCGACGGCGTCCGGCTCCGGCTCGGTCTCGGTCTCGGTCACCGGGTCGGCGGCCCGGGCCCGGCCGGGGTCGTGCCGGACCGCCACCTGACCGGTGGTGAACGGGACGACCTCGGCGACGACCTGGTCCGCCACGTCGTCCGGCCCGCCCGACGACCGGCTGCCCTGGTACGGCCCGGACACGTAGGCGGCCTTGAACCGGACCAGGTTGGTGGTGTCCACCTTCAGGTACCCGTTGCCGGGCTCGGGGGGCAGCTCGTACGCCTTGCCGACGCCGATCACCGACCGGGACTCCATCGACGAGAACGTCCGCAGGGCCAGCCGGTACGACAGGTGCCCCTCGACCCGGTTGATCCGGCCCTCGTCCAGCCGTTGCGAGGCGAGCAGCAGGTGCACCCCGAGGGACCGGCCGAGCCGGCCGATCGAGACGAACAGGTCCATGAACTCGCTCTTGCTGGACAGCAGCTCGCTGAACTCGTCCACGATGATCAGCAGCACCGGGAACGGCACCAGGTGCGCCCCGGCCGCGCGGGCCTTCTCGTAGTCGAACAGCGAGGAGTAGCCGCTGGCCCGCAGCACCTCCTGGCGGCGGGTCAGCTCCCCGTTGAGGGCGTCCTGCATCCGGTCGACCAGTGGCAGCTCGTCGGCGAGGTTGGTGATCACCGCCGAGGTGTGCGGCAGCTTCTCCATGCCGAGGAAGGTCGCGCCGCCCTTGAAGTCCACCAGCACCAGGTTGAGGATCTCCGAGGAGTGGGTGGCGGCGAGCGCGCAGACCAGCGTACGCAGCAACTCGCTCTTGCCGGAGCCGGTCGCGCCGATCAGCAGGCCGTGCGGTCCCATCCCGCCCTGCGCGGACTCCTTGAGGTCCAGCTCGATGACCTCGCCGCCCTCGGTGACGCCGATGGGCACGGTGAGCCGGTTGCGTTGCGGCGCCCGGCTCCGCCACAGCGCCGCGACGTCGAAGGTGTGCGCGTCCCGGATGCCGAGCAGGGTGGTCAGCTCGAAGCTGCTCTCCAGCGGCTCCTCGGCCACGTCGAGGGTGCCGCTGGTCCGCTTGGGCGCGATGATCCGGGCCAGCGCCTGGCACTCGACGGGACCGAGCCCGTCCCGGGTCGCCGAGCCGGTGGACTCCCCGGCGGGGAACGTCACCCGGTCGCCGTCCACGGTCAGCCGCAGCACCCGGGGCCCGCCGGGCATCCGGCCGGTGAGGTCGAGCAGCACCACGTTGCGGATGCCCGCGCCGAGCAGCCGGGAGCTGTCCGGCAGGTCGACCAGGTGCGCGACGACCACCACGAACGGCTCCACGGACGACGGTCGGGCCTCCCGGTCGTGGTCCCCCCGGTCGGCGATCTCCAGGCCGAGCAGGTCGACCAGCTCGTCGTGGCCGCCGGCGAACAGCCGGACCGGGCCGGCCGCGTCGAACGCGGTCGGGTGCGCGTTGTGCGGCAGCCACTTGATCCAGTCCCACGGTCCACGGTGCACCTCGGGCGTGAGCACGGCCACCCGCAGCTCGTCCGGCGCGTGCAGGGTCACCAGGGCGGCCACCATGGCCCGTACCAGGTCGACGGCCGCGTCGGCGTCGCCCTCGAACTCGACGCTGGTGAAGCTGCGCAGCCCCACCGACGTCGGCACGCCGGACACCGTGCGGTACGCCTCGGAGAAGCGGCGCAGCGAGATCGAGGCGAGCGGCTCCAGGTCCTCGATCGGTTTGGTCTGCGGGGGCAGAAACCGCAGCATCGCGTTCTGCCGGCCGAGCCCGATCCGGACCCGGGCGAAGTCGTCGTGGCTGGGCCGCCGCTCCCACAGTCGGCTGCTCATCGCCACCGACCACAGCCAGTCCGGCTGCGGGTGGGTCCAGACCACCGCCTGACGCTGCTGTTCGGCCGCCTCGCGCGCCTGCCGGCGCAGTTGGGCGATGTACCGCAGGAAGTCGCGGCGTTCGCCGCGCATCTGACGTTTCCGGTCGGCGGCGGCCCGGCCGATCTGCACGACGCCCATGAGCAGCATGCCGACGGCCATCGCGCCACCCATCACGTACAGCACCGGGGCCCGGTTGTAGAGGCCGAACATGGCCATCATCGCGCCCATGCCGAGGCCCATCGGCACGATCATCACGAACGACCGGAAGTCCAGCGGCGCCTCCTCCGCCATCAGCGGCGGCTCCTGCAGCTCCACCTCCCCGTCCGGCGCGTCGGGGCCGGTGGCCCGGGGCGGACGCTTGACGGTGACCGTGCTCATGCCGGCGCTCCCCGGTCGTGCCGTCGGGCCCGTCGGCTGCCCGTGGCAGCCTGCCGGCCGGTCATCCGAGCACTCCCGACCCGGCGTCACCGCTGTTCCAGGCCGAGTCGTCCTGCCGGAGCAGGGTGACCGCGTACCGGTCGGCGCGGGGCCGCTCGGCGGCGAGGTACCCGTCGTCGCCGTCGACCGGTCTGGCGGCACGACGCCCGGCCGACCCGCGCGACTCGGCCTCCTCACGTTCGCGGCGGGCCGCCTCGTCCATCGCCCGCTGCTTCTCGCGCATCAGCTCCAGCCGCTGCTCGGCGGTGTACTCGGGACCACCGCACATCGCCGGCCGTCCGGTGGCGGTCGGCGGCGTCACGCGGTCCCGCTTCCACGCCTTCAGCGGCATCGGTCCGGTCTCCTCACGCATCCCTCGTCCTCTCCGCCCACCCGACGTCGCGGGCCGTCGCCTGGTGCTCCGGCGTCGGCGGCGCGTCGTCGTCCCGCCACCACCAGGCGTTGCCGGGGTCGTCCCAGCCCGAGGTGTCGACGTCGTCCTCGTCCGGTCGCACGACGGGCACCCGGTCCTCCGCCGACGTCCGGTCCACCGGCGGCGGCTCGCCGCCGGTCCAGGTGGCCTCCTCCTCGTGGAGCAGGTCGGCGGCGTCCGGCCGGTCGGGCGGCCTCCGCTCGCCGGCCCGGGCCGCCGGAACTCCGAGGGGTACGCCGAGCGCCGCCCGCGTCGGGTCGGGCGCGCTCGGCGGTGGTACGCCGACCTCCCGGCCCGGCCCGCCGACCGTCTCCACGGCAGGGGTCGCGGTCGCCTCCACCGGCGGCGGGGTGGCGTTCACGTCCACCGGCGCAGGCCCGTCCGCCGCCGTGGGTGGGGTGCCGGGGCCCTCGTCCCGGCCGGGCCCGGCCGGTCGCCGCGCGGCCTTCCGGTCCCGCCCGCCGCCGACCGGCACCGGCAGCACGGGCAGCACCGGTACGACGGTGGGGGGCGCCGTCTCCGGACCGGGCGGCACGTCGACCGGTCCGGAGTCGAGGCCGACGCCGCCGGCCGTCGTGCCGGTGGGCGCCTCGGGGTCGCCGGCCGGGCCCGCGCCGATCGCCTCCCAGTCGGTGGCGTCCCCCTCGACCAGGCCGGAGGCGTCCGGACGCTCCGCCGCCGAGCTGCCGGCCCCGCCCGCCCCCGGCGCTCCCGGCGCGCCGGGCAACGGTGGCAGGACCGGCGGTGCCGTGCCGCCCACCGCGCCCGGTCCGGGCAGCGCCGATCCGGGCGGCTGGTCGTCCCGGTGGTCGCCCAGGCCGGTGCCACCGGAGGCGGCGCCGTCGGGCGCGAACGGGTCGCCGGTCTTCGGGAGGGTCGGGTTCCAGTCCCCCGGATCGCCGCCGACCAGGCCGGACGAGTCGGGACGTTCCGGCGTGGAGCCGCCCCCGCCCAGGCCGGCGCCGGGAGCGCCGGGAGCGCCCGGCAACGGCGCGCCGGGCGACGGGCCACCACCCGGCGTCTGGATCCCGCCCGGGTTCTCGATCCCGTCCGGGTCCTCGATGCCACCGGGCGTATCGATCCCACCCGGGTTCTCGATCCCGCCCGGGGCGTCGATCCCACCCGGCGGATTGATTCCTCCGGGCGGGGCGATCCCGCCCGGTTTCTCGATCCCGCCGGGAACGTCGATGTCGTCGGGCGGTCGCAGCCCGTCCGGGTCGTCCGGCACGTCGCCGACCGGCGGCGGCTTGACAGGATCCTTGTCGCCACCAGGCGGATTGAGGCCAGGTGGATTGAGCCCAGGTGGATTGAGACCGGGCGGATTGAGACCGGGCGGATTGAGACCGGGCGGTCCGGTCGTCGGTGGGGCGGTGACGGGTGGCGGGTCGTCCAGGTCGGGCAGTCCGCCCAGCGGCGGCTCGGTGACGCCCGGCGGCGGCACGTCCCCATCGGGACCGTTCACGCCGGGCGGACCGTCGAGGGCCGGCGGCGTCACGTCGACGCCGGGCGGATCCACCGGCGGCTGGGTCGGCGGATCCACCGGCGGTTGCGTCGGCGGATCGGTAGGTGGATCGGTCGGCGGGTCGACCGGCGGTTGCGTCGGCAGGTCGACCGGCGGTTGCGTCGGCGGGTCGGTCGGCGGGTCGGTGGGTGGGTCGGTCGGGGGATCCGTGGGCGGATCGGTCGGGGGATCCGTGGGCGGATCGGTCGGGGGTTCGGTAGGTGGATCGGTCGGCGGGTCGGTGGGCGGCGAGGTGGGCGGCTTGGTCGGGTCGTCGATGCCGAGGGCGCCGTCGCCGCTGGGCGAGCTGACCTTGTCGATGACCGGTCGGTACTGTTTGGCCAGCTCCAGCGCGACCTCCAGCATCTGGTTCGTCATCGGTCGGGCGTAACGGGTCGAGCTGATCGCCACGTTGCCGCCGGACGTGTGGTTCGCGCCGTTCGCGGCGGCGATCTTCGCCCAGGCGATGTCGAGGTAGTTCAACTGGTCCTGTGCCCACTTGAGGTAGCTGCCGGCCTTCATCAACTGGTACGGCAGCCCGGCCGACCCGGGCATGCCCAGGCCACCGGCCAACCGCTCGGCCTGGGCGCCCAGGAACTCACTGAAGTAGTCCATCTTCGCCAGGAACGCCCGCGCTGCCGGGCCCTGCCACGCCTTCTCCTCACCGGCGATGGCGTGCGCGTGCAGGTTGATGAACGTCTCCAGCCAGACCAGGAGGTTGTACGCCTGCTGGAAGGCGGAGGCCGCGTCGATCAGGCTCTGGTAGCTGACCAGGCTGGCCGCGTACGTCTGCCCGGCCTCGCTCTCGATCGCGGAGCCGCCGACGACCGACGCCTTGATCCGCCGCCACCCGGGCGGATCCATCTGCGCCCAGATCTCCAGGTCGTTCTCGGGCTCGGTCGCCACGTCCAACGGGGGAAAGGTCGCCTTCGGGTCCACGGAGTTCTCCCACGATTTCCCCGGATCTTCCTGCCCGTCCGCCATGACCTTCCCCCATTCCTATGCCGACACCGGCGCGCCGAGACGCGCCGGGCACTCCGCTCCGTACCGCGCGATCAGCTCTCGCCGCCGTCGGACCTGTCACCGCCGGACTTGTCGCCGTCGGACTTGTCGCCGCCGTCGCCCCCGCTGTAGCCGCCGGAGGTGACCTGGCCGTAGTCGCCGATGTCGTCGATCTGCCCCCAGGGCCGACCCATCGCCTTCGCGAACTCCGCCTCGGTCATGTTCCGGAACTTCTCGGACTTGTCCTTGAGGTCCTTGCCGGTGCGGACGTTGCCGTCCTCGGTGTACTCGTAGGAGTTGGCCATCGCCAGCAGGCTCTCGCGAAGCGCGAACAGGGCCTGATGGATCTTGGTCAGCAGGCCCGCCGTGTCACCGATCAGGCCCGGGTTCTCGTCGCCACCGGCGAGCTTGCGTCGCATCTTCTCCGCCCGGGCGAACTTGCCCGGCAGCACGTTCAGATCGTCGAGATTGCCCCGGACGTCGAGGATCATGCCGCCGGGCTTGCCGCCCGTCGTCGACACGATCTTTCCGATCGAGTTCGCGAAGTAGCGGATGGCCTCGGTGCTGACCTTCAGCTCGCCGTCCTTGTTGTCGCCGCCGGTCCAGGTCTTCACCTCCGGCACCGGGATCTTCCCGTCGATGTCGAGGTGGTCGTTCTCCCCGAACTCGTCGACGTCGATGCCGCCCCCGGGCACCGACGTGGCCTGGTCGACCAGGTAGTCGTCGACGAGTTTCGACCACTTGTCGGCCGGCAGCACCTCGCGCCAGTACCACTCGAAGGCGGCCTTCTCGTCCGCGGTGTAGAAGCGCCAGTCGACCTTGTCCACGCCGGAGAGGACGTTGCCCGGGTTCCGTTGGTCGAAGGCGACGATTTCCGCTTCCGCCCGGTCGATCACCGCCTGGATCCAACCGTCCGGGTGTTTGTCCGGGAAAAGCCAGATCTCGCCCTTGTTGAACTTGTCGAGAATGCCGATCTCGTCGATCGCCATGTCGTTGGGGTTACTGAGGTCGGCCATCCGTCCACGACCTTTCCGTGCGGCCAACTGTCACCGGTGGCGCCACCGAGGGCGGCCGGTTGCCGGACGACGTCGCCCGCCAACCGGCCGGCACGTCAGCCGCCGCGAACGTCGTTCCAGATCTTGGTGTGCCGCTGCTCGGTCGTCCCGTAGTTCTCCGAGATCGCCAGCAGCGTCTGCCGGGCCTGTTCGAGGTAGACCGACATCGCGCCGGCCGCGCCCCGCCACTCGGCCTTGGCCGCGTAGTAGGTGGTCTGCGCGTCACCCGTCCAGTCCTGGAGGCTCCGCTCGACGTTGCGTTCCATCTCGTCCAACGCGCTGGCGATCCGCCCGTTGATCTGGTGCATGTCGTGCAGGGTCGCGTCGGCCTGGTTGAAGTCGAACCGGTAGTTGGACACCGTCACGTCCTTTCTCAGCAGGGGTCAGACTCCGGGCAGCGCCGACATGAAGGACTGGGCGCTCTGCGCGGCCTGGTCCTCCGCGGCCCGGTAGCCGGAGGTGGTGGCGCCCATGACGTCCATCATGTGCAGCAGTTGGTTGATGACGACCTGGAAGGACCGCTCCCAGTTGTCCATGGCCTGGTTGAAGCTGTTCGACGCGTCGCCCCGCCAGCTCGCCTGCAACGTCGCCATCTGCGTGTTGACGCTGCGCAGGTGACCGGTGAACTCCTGGGCCTTGGCGGCGAACTCGGTGGCCGCCGCCTGCATGCCCGGTTCGGAAGTCTGGACCGTAGGCATGGTCACAGCGAGTCTCCTTTCGTCGTACGTCGGGAAATGACGACGTCGAACGTGCTGCGCTCGGTGGTCGCCCACGCAGAACGTTCCGGCCGGGCGACCACCGGCGGCAAGCTCACCGGTCGGGGCATGTCCGAACGACGGGGCAACTCTGCCTACTTCCCCCCTGCCCGCCGTCCGCCCGCGGGTTCGCCCGGTGCGGCGGGGAAGAGCGGCTGCACGTTCGTGCCCGGAAACCCCGGTCGACCCTTCCGACCTGCCCGGCCGGCCCCTCTACTTGACCCCGCGCAGGGAGGGAGCGGCCGATGAGCTTCGACGATCGCATCGAGGAGCTGTTCGCGGAGTACGAACGTCAGCGCAGCAGCCTGACCGAGCTCCAGGAACGGATGAGGGAGATCCAGGCGTCCGCCACCGCGCCCCGACGAGAGGTGACGGTGACGGTCGGCCAGAACGGCGTGCTCACCGCAGTCACCTTCCCGACCGGCGCGTACCGGCGGATGACGCCGGTGGAGTTGCAGGCCGTCATCATGCAGACCTACGCCGAGGCGAAGGAACAGGTCATGGACCGGGCGGCGGACATCATCGCGCCGCTGCTGCCGGACGGGATGAACGCGGCCCGGATGGTACGGGGCGAGGCCGGCGTCGACATGTACCTGCCGCCCGGGGGCCCCCGGATGACCAGCGGCGTCCGGCGGATGCTCGGGCTCGCGCCGGAGCAGCCGTGAGCGTGCCGGACGGCTCCATCTGGGTCGACCCCGAGGGCGTCGTCCGGGCCGGCGACGCCTACGCCGACCACCTCGCCCGCTACGACGGTTACCTGCGGCAGTTGGACGGGCTGCGGAACCGGTTCGCCCCCGCCTGGGGCGACGACGAGCTCGGCACCGGCTTCAAGAACGAGTTCGACCAGACCCTCGACGTGGTCGAGGCCATCGTCCGCACCGTCCGGGCGTCGGTGGAGTACGCCGCCGTCGGGCTGCGGCTCAGCGGCCAGGGGTACGGTCAGGCGGAGGACGACGCGAAGCTGGCCGGTCGCACGATCGGCGGCGCGTTCGACGACCTGCCCGGAAAGCTCCCGCGGTGGCAGCCCGGCGCCGGTGACCCCGAGGCGGTTCCCGCCAGACCCGCGTCGCTGAACAAATGGACCGGGGACGAGCTGCCCCGGCTCCGGCCGGCCCGGCTCAGCACGGCCGACCCCACGGATCCGATCCAGCGGGCCTACGACGGCCAGCAGCCCGGGGAACCCACCCGGTTCAGCCCGGCGATCTCCGCCTTCCGGGGCTACCCCACCACGGGCGTCCACGTCGACGGTGACCCGATCCCCGCCGGATACCAGCTACGGTCGCTGACCACGCTGCCCGACGGCACCGCGCGGGCCGACGTCAACCACTACGACGCGATCGTCCCGCTCGGCGGCCGGACGGTCACCGGGCCCGACGGCCAGCCGCTCGACGCCGACGGCGGACAGTTCTTCCTGGTCAAGCCGAAAGCGGAGCTGGACTTCGACCCTTTCTCGCCCGACTACCAGCCGCTGATCGTCAGCTTCCGCCCGGACGGCTCGGCGGCGCCGCTGCTCGACTACCCGACCTGACCCGGCCATGGGCGACTTCCACATCCCCAACGACCCCAACTGGCAGTGGGCGTACGACGCGATCCTCTACACCGTCGGTGAGGAGTTCCCCAAGGGTGACCCGTCCGAGCTGAAGGCGCTCGGCATCGAGCTCGAACGTCTCAGCCGCGAGGTGTACGACGTCGTCGGCCCGACCCAGGCCCTCGGCTTCGGGCTGCACGGCAACCTCGACAGTCCCGCCGGTGACGCGTTCCAGGAGTACCAGCGGGCGATCACCGGACCGGTACCGCAGGGGGCCGGGAAGCTGCTGATCGCGGGGCACGTCGCCGACCAGGCCAACCAGCAGATCGACTACGGGCAGACCCAGATCGTCGTCGCCGCGTTCATGATCGTCGTGGAGATCGCCCTGGCCATGGCGTCCGGCTTCGGCGCGACCCTGGTCCCCGCGTACCTCAAGATCGGTCAGCGGATCAGCCAGGCGCTGCTCGACCGCCTCAAGCACGACCTGCACCTGCTGCTCCTGCGCCTCGCCCAGGAGGCGGCCGAGGAGGGCGCGCAGGAAGGCGCGGAGAACATCATCGCCCAGGCCATCGTGCTCGGAAAGAACAACAAGGACGGCGGTTTCGACTTCTCGGACCTCTTCCTCTCGGTGGGCGCGGGCGCGTTCATCGGCACCGTCGCCGGTGGCGTCCACCAGATCGGCGGCCGGTACTTCCCCAGGTTCAGCGGCACCGCGCACGGCCAGGCCGGGCTGGGCGCGATCGGCGAGCTGCTCGGCGAGGCCGCGTTCCTGGCGATGATCGGCGGATTCGCCAACTTCAACGCGCTGGCCACCGCGGTCTCCTCCGTGGTCGGCTCCTACGCCACCCGGTACGCGCACGACGCCGGCGAGTTCCTCGGCGGCGAGGGGCCGCCGGACGCCGGCACGCTTGACGGCCCGCCGAAGAGCAAGGACCTGGCCGCCCTCGACGGCGTTCCGGACCCGGCCGGGAACCGACCGTCCGGCGGGGACGACGAGAAGGGGCCGCGGGACGAGTCCACCCCGCAGGGCCCGTCCGGCACCGGCGGCGACCCGACCGACGGCCCGCCGACCACCGGCGACGACACCACCGGCGACCGGCAGGGCGGGGACGGGTCGGGCGGGGACGGGTCGGGCGGGGACGGGTCGGGCGGGGACGGGTCGGGCGGGGACGGGCCGGGCGGGGACGGGCCAGGTGGTGACGGGCCGGGCAGTGACCGGACGGGCGGCGAGGGGCGGTCCGACCGGGACGGCCCGCCGCTGGACGCGCCCCCCGTCGTGCCGCCACCGGTCGTGCAGCCTCCCGTCGCCCGGACCACCGACCCCGTGCCACCGCCGGTCCTGGTGGACACCGACCAGACCCGGCCGAACGGAACACGCGGCCCGTCCGGCGCCGACGACCGGCCGCCGCCGCCCGTCCTGTCGCCGTCCGGGCCGTACCCGGGGCCGACCGCCCCCGGCATGCACCAGGGGTTGCCGGACTTCGAGACCCTGCCGGTCGGTCCCGGCCCGGTCCGGGGCGACGCCGGCCCGCCGGACGGCGCGGACCCGACCACCGAGCAACCGCCGACCGTACGGCAGCCCGAGTCGGTGCCACCCGTCCAGCCCGAGACGCAGCCGTCGGCGCGCACGGACGGCCAGGGGCAGCAGCCGCCGGCGCTGGTGTCACCGCCGACCCCCGGCCCGACCACCGGCCCCGTCGACCCGACCAGCCAGCCGACCGACCCCACCAGCCAGCCGACGAACGGCCCGACCGACACCCCGACGGACCTGACCCAGCCACGCGGCACCCAGCCCGGCGGCGCCGAGCCGACCACGACGGTCCCCCGGAGCAGCGCCGAGTCCGGACCACCGATCGGCTCGACCGACCGGCCGCCGACCTCGCCGACCACGCAGCCCGGCCCGACCGGCAGCGGGACCGATCCGACCGGCACGCAGACCGGCCCGACGAACACGCAGCACGGTCCGGCGAGCGGTGTCGTCGACGCCGCGCCGCCGGTCGGCGACGACCGTCCGACCCGGACGGACGGATCGCCCGTCCGGGAGCGGTCGGGGCTCAACGGCAGCCCGGAGGCCCCGCCGAGCACCGGCGGTCCACACCCGGTCGGTCGCACGCCGGCCGGCCCGGTGATCGACCCGGAGGCCGTGGTCTGGGGCAGCCGGGACAACGGGCCCCCACCGGTCGTCCCGCCTGCCGTCCCGGGGCCGGCGCCCACCGCGACCGACGCCACCCCGGCCGGCACGTCACGCTCCACCGGCCCGACCGGGGCCGGGCCCGCCGGGTCCCCGAGCCGCGCCGCGAGCGGGCCCGCCGGGCAGCAGACCCGCGACGGAGGGGAACCCACCGAACAGCAGAACCAGGGCTCCGAAGTCGGCCCGACGGACCCCGGACCGGCCGCGCCGATCGCCGGCGTGACCGATCCGCCTGCCGTCGACGTCGACGCGGTGATCACCGGCCTGGACGGGTTGCGCATCGACGGCGTCGGCGCGTTGATCTCCGACCTGGAGCATCTGCGTATCGGTGACGAGCCGCCCCCTGACCCGATGGAGATCGACCTGCCGGAACCACAGCCGGCAGCCCACCACCAACCGGCCTCGCGCCGACAACCGACCACCGACGAGCAAGGGCCGACCACCGAGCAACAACCCACCTCGGAGCAACAACCCACCTCGGAGCAACAACCGACCACCGAGCAACAACCGACGTCGGAGCAGGAGCCGACCTCGGAGCGACAACCGACCTCGGAGCAAGCGCCGGCGTCCGAGCAGCGGTCCACGTCGGAACGGGAGCCGACATCCGAGCAACCGGCCACGTCGGAGCCGGAGCCGATCTCGGCGCCCGCGCCGAGATCGGAGCAGGAGCCGACATCCGAACAGCAGCCGGCGCGGGACGGGCGGCCCGAGCCGGAACCGGAGGGCGAACCACAGCCGCGACAACAGCCGCAACCGGAACCGGAGGGTCAGCCACCGCCGGCGCCACCGGCACAGCGGCAGCCGGCGCCACCGGCACAGCCGGAGCCGGAGCCGCAGCCGCAGCTCGCGGTGCCGCCGGCGCCGCCGACCGCCCCGCCCAGCCCGCTGGGCGAGCAGTTCCTGCTGCTCCGGGCCGCAGCGGCGAACCCCGAAATCGGCGAGCAGGACCGGGCCGTCCTCGTCGCGCAGCGGGACGCCGCCTTCCTTGCCCTGCTGGACCACGTCTCCGTCGTGCCGGGGCCGGGCCTACCCCCGGTGATCACCGCCAACAGCATCACCAACTGGGACGCCAGCGGCGACCTGGCCATCGTCCGGGACGCCCTGATGCCGGATCTGCGGGAGGTCAACCCGGTCAAGCTGGGCGAGCAGGACACCAACTGTCACCTGACCGTCCAGATCGTCGACCGGATGGCGGCGGGGCACCCGGCGCAGCCCACCCCGAAGGCCGGTCCCATGCGTGGGCTGCACACGTTGGAAACGCAGATGGGCGGTACGTTCGGCCCGCCGACCGACATCTACGGGGTCGTCCAGACGCTGGGCGCGCTGCCTCCTGGCTCGCGTACCGTGCTGGCCTGGTCGTTCCCCACCGCCCAGACCGCCCGGACGGGGCACCTGGTGAACGCGTTCCGACTCGCCACCGGGCACGTGGTGATGGTGGACGGGCAGGCGGGCGACCTGGCCAGCCCGCCCGCCGGGGCGGAGAACCCGGCCTTCCACGTGATGCCCACCCACGTCCCGACGACGGAGGCGCCGCCGCCTCCGCCCGTCCCGCAGCCGCAGCCGCAGGCGGACCTGACGGCGACCGGGCCGACCGCGCCACCGCCGGCCCAGGCACAGACCGCACCGCCGGCCGAGGCGCAGACCGCACCGCCGGCCCAGGAACAGACCGGGCCGCCGGCCCAGGAACAGACCGCACCGCCGGGCCAGGCGCAGACCGGGCCGCCGGGCCAGGAGGAGAGCGGTACGCCGCCGGTCTGGTACGGCGCCCGGAAGCCGCCACCGCCCGAGATCACCGCCCGGCGCAACCCGGCGTTCGAGGAGCTGGTGGCGGAGCAGGAGGAGGTGACGAGCGGGAACTACCCCGCGAAACGGGACGCGCTCATCGCGCAGGGGCAGCCGATGGGCTTCGTGGTCAACATGATCGCCGAAGCGGACAAGGTCGACCGGCTGCCGGAGGTGATCGAGGGGCTGCTGGCCGGCTTGGCGCAGCCACCGCCCAGGGTCGCGGTCGTGGTCTCCTTCAACCTGCGGAACCTTCAGGCCGGCCCGGAGTTGCAGGAGGCGGTCGACCGGGCCGCCGAGGCGGTCGCCGGCCTGCCGGTGCCGGTCGCGGTGCTTGGTGACCTGATCCCGCCGACCGGGAGCTTCCCGTTCGGCAGGGCCCGTAACAAGGTGCTCGGGTCACCGGAGACCACCCAGGCCGTGCAGGCGCTCGTCGCCCGGGGGAACTACCCGTACGTCTCCATCCAGGACTACGAGGACGCCCCGCGTACGGTCCGGGGCCGGGACACGGACGGCTCGCCGGACACGCCGCCGGCCGGGCCGCACATGTTCGACCGGCTGCGGGAGTTGACCGATCCGACGCCCGAGGATGTCGACCCGATGGCGCTCGACCCGAGCGTCGACGGCGACCCGGACGACGCCGACCTGGACAGTGACGACGGGATGGACTGGGAGGGCGTCGCCGAGGAGGACCGGAACGCGCCCCTGCCACCGTCGCTCAGCACGCCGACGCGCCCGCTGATGATGGTCGGCGGCTACCGGGTCGGCTCGCCCGGGCGGCTCGTCGCCGACGTCCAGGCCCGGTTGGCGAAGGCGGCCCGGAACACCACGGACCCCGACACCCGGCAGGCGTACGAGTCCTTCGTCGAGCAACTGGACGACGAGCGCGCGGCCCGCGAGTTCGTCCAGGAGTTCACCCGGGAGATCGACGACGACATGCAGACCCGCGACCGGCAGGCGCGGATCCACCCGCTGGTGCCGTACGCGCCGGAGCCGAACCTCTTCGTCGACGGTCTGGTGGTGCTCGGCAACGACACGGTCCGGTTCGGCGAGGGCGCAAGCGAGTTCAACCTGCTCGGCGAGCGGCTGCACCGCGCGTACCGGGCCGAGCTGCCCGCCCCCGGCGACGAGGAGGGGTCGACGGCGGACGACGGCGCGCAGCGGTTCACCACGCCCCCGGTGCCGCACCCCACCCGGGGGACGCCGTTCGTGACCGACTTCTTCGACTCGGCCACCCCGACCGACCTGTCCCGGCTGGCGTTCGCCTACCTCACCGAGAAGGTGCTGCGGCAGACCCACACCAACATGGGCGGCGTGTCGGGCCGCTTCTTCGGGCTCGACCTGACGACCCGCCCCCGGGCCAAGCCGACCGACATCAGGAAGGCCAAGAAGGGCACCAGCCTCACCACGTACGCGGAGAGCAACGCCTCGAAGCCGGACCCGTACGCGCTGCGGCGCGACGACGGGCAGTCCACGTCCTCGTGGATCGACGGGCTCAGCTCCGCCGACCGGGAGCACCTGGGCGACAAGGCGCTCAACACGCTCGCCCCGTCCATCTCGCTGGGGTTCCGCGACAACGACGCGGGCGTCGGCCTGCCGCCCGACCAGAAGGTGTACGCGGCCCACCTGCTGTCGGTGTCCAACACGTCGTACACGATCCTCCAGGAGTTCGCGAACGCCGCGAGGACCAACCGCCAGACCCCCACCACGGTACGGCCGGGATCGCTGTACGACGTGCTGGGCGTCGAGGCGGGCGTCGCGCCGACCGACCTGCGCCAGCGGGTCCTCGACTCCGTCGCCCTTCCGGACATCCCCCCGGGGACCTCGGACGCGGCCCGCAAGAAGATCCTGGACGCCTACGAGAAGGGGCCGCTGGCGGCCTTCCGCCAGCACCGGCTCGACAACCCCTACTCGTACGGGCACTTCGTGGCGACCGCGATCGCCGCGCAGCCGCCCCGGCCGCAGGGGATCGGGGGCCTCGCCGGCCCGGAGGCGCTGCCGCCGGCCCCGCCGGTCGACGCGAAGGAGCGGCGGCGGCTGTACGCGGCGTCCGACGCGGCGCTCATGGCGGCGGCCCGGGAGCTGGGGCTGACCATCGTGGTGGACACCGAAGGGGTCCCGACGACGTTCCCGGTCGCGGACGCCACCCGTACCGTGCGGCTCACCCGCGCCCTGGACAGCCAGAACCAGGTCGTCTTCCGGTCGGCGACGGTGGCGGGGCGGCCGTCCCCGCGCGGCACGGCGCCCGCGCCCGGCGGTCGGGTCGACAGCCGCCGCCCCCGGCGCGCGCCCACCGTCGTGGACCGGGACACCATCGACCGGCTGCGTCCCACGGTCCCCCCGCACCGCGCCCACGCCACCGCGTACGACGTGATCCCCACCGGTCAGCGGACCGGCCCGCTGCCCGACGTGGTCGCCGACTCGTACCGCGCGGCCGGACTGGAACCCCCCACCGACGGCCCGGTGACCCGTCCCACCCTCGACCACCTCGCCGGCCCGATCGCCTACCGGTACCGGCAGCTCACCACCCCCGGCGGCGACACGGTGCACGACTTCACCGTCCGGATCCACCTCGCCCCGCAGGACCCGACCGCCGAGCGGCGGCTCCCGGCCGTCCAGGACCGCGCGCGGGCGGCCGTCGACAGCGCCTTCAACAACGGCTACCGCCTCGGCGACGGCCAGTTCCACGCCCACGTCGAGTTCGTCGGCCCCGACGACGCCGACACCACCGTCCGGCTGTACGGGGAGAACCCGCCCCCCACCACCCAGACCACCTGGTCGGTCGACGGGCCCGACCACGAGTACGCCCACGAGTACGGCCACTACCTCGGCCTCTACGACGAGAACCTGGACACCCGGCTGACCGGCCCGGACGGCGAGCCGGTGCGCCGGATCTTCAACCGGGACCCCTCCTCGGCGCACGTGTTCGCCGACGACTCGCTGATGGCCGCCGTCGACCCCGACGCGCCCGGGGAGCTGCGCCAACGGCACCTGGACCAGATCGCCGGCCTCGCCGCGACCACCCTGGACCCCGACCGGGGCGACCTTCCGCCGCAGGCCGGCGGTCCCCGCCCCGCCGACGACGACGTCCCCACCCGACCGGCGATGGGCATCGAGATCGAGGGCCGCCGGCACGAGCTCGTCTCGTCGTTCACCCTGGACTACAACGAGGTGCTGGTCACCCACACCAGCGGCACGGTGGAGATCAAGGTCGACGGCTACCACCCCCGGGAGTCCGACGGGCGGAAGCTGTCGGACAAGGTCCACATCGGCGAGGTGGTGAGCGCGCCGTTCCGGGTGTCGCCCCGGGAGGACCGCCCCGGCCGCGCCGAGGCGGCGGACCTGGCGGTGGAGGCCAGCCGGCGGCTGGACAGTCTCGCCGAAGGCGACGAGACCTCCCTGACGGAGCTGTTCCCGGAGTCCGAGGGCTGGCGGGTGACCGCGATCGGCGAGGAGGTCACGGTACGGGGGCGCAACCTCAACCCGAGGAACGACAACCCCTACACGCAGTACACGGTAGGGGTGCCGCTGGCTGGCGCGACCCGGGTGCTGCGGCACGTCGCCGACAACTCCTCGTCGGTGCCGGCCGACGGCTCCCCGCGCAGCCGCCGGGGCATCATCGAGGACGGCCTCGCCGTCGCCGAGCGGGTCCGGGCCCGCTACCGGCAGTGGGCGGGCGGCGCCGCGAGCGACCTGGACGCCGAGGAGATCGCCGGTGTCCTCGCGATCACGTACCCGCACCTGGCCGCGCTCGCCTACTCCCACGCCGCGGACGTCGCCGGGGCGGAGGGCCGGATGTACAAGAGCTACCTGGCGGCGGCGTCCCGGGTCGGCCCGACGGCGCTGCACGCGGCGCTCTCCCCGGCGGCCCGGGAGTTCCTCGGCGCGCACCGCGACGAGATCCGGGCGCTCGTCGACCGGCAGGTCGGCGCCGCCCTGGGCGGCGACCCCGCCGTCACCGCCGCCCTGCGTGACCTGGGCCTGCTCGATCCCGACGGCGGCTACCACCTGACCCGGGCCCGGCCCGAGGATGTCGGCGGCACGATCCAGGACTACCTCGACAACGCGCTGCTCGGCGACCGGGCCACCGTCCGGTTGAACCAGGAGATCTTCCTGTCCACCCACTTCGACCGGCTGGACGACAACGGGGGGCACCTCGCCGACCGGCCCCTCGCTCCCCTGGAGATCCGCGCCCTGCGCGCCCACCAGAGCCTGACGGGCGCCCGGCAGCAGACGGAGGACCTCGCCTCGGTCCTGAACGACGTCGACCGGACGATCCCGGTGGCCACCCCGGACCGGCTCGACCAGCAGCTCACCGACGTCGCCGCCACGCTCGCGCCCGCCGCCGGGCGGCTCACCCGTCTCCGGGACACGTTGGCCGCCCTGCCCGTGGCGCGGATCGCGGCGGCCCGGACGTTCCACGCCGGCCTGGACACCCACCTCGGGAACGCCTCGGCCAGGCAGGACGAGATCCGGGACACCTGGCAGCGGACCAGGGACGGACTGGTCGGCGAGCGCTCGGGACGACGCCTGCTCGACGACCTGACCCGCACCGCCCGGGACCACGGCGTCGACCCGGCCGAACCGGACCTGCGACGGTTCGCCGTCCTGGTCGACCAGCACCGGGCCGCCGTCGCACAGGCCGAGCGCCACGCCACGCAGGCCCGGACCGAGCTGCGGCGGGCCAGGGAGTTCCTCGACGACCGTCAGGACGACATCCTCGGGCACCAGGAACAGTTGGCCGAGATGTTGTCCCGCGTCGACCGGGTCCGCGAGCTCGCCCCGGCAGTCGACGAGGACGCGCGGGAGGCGGAGCGGATCGCCGACCGTCTCGACGCCGCGCTGGGCACGGCCCGCGCCGCGATCGACGCCTACCGGGCCGGTTCCGGCGGCGGCAAACGGGCCCAGGACGGGTTACGGCAGACGGTACGGGCCGTGGCGGAGATCCGGGGCCGCCTCGACCGGACCCGACGAAAGTTCCAGGACATCGGGTTGCCCGCCCCGGGGGGTGACCTGCACGCCGCAGTGGACACGCTGACGCGGGCCGTCAACCGAACCCACCTGCAGGGGCGGACGGCCGTCACGAATCTGGGCGACGCCGACCTGTTCCTCCGGGACGGCGCCCAGCACGCTCGCGCGGCGGACGCCGCCGTGGACCGGGCGCGGGCGGCCCGGGAGGAGGCCGTCCGGCTCGCCGTACGCCTGGGGTTCGGCCCGGGCGCCCTCGGCCCGGTGGCCGAGCTCGACCCGGGTTCGGACGGGGACCTCGACCTGTCCGTCGGCACGGACTCCGATCTCGAAGCCGACGTCTACTCCGACGTGTCCGGCTCCGACGGGCAGGACCCGGAGGAATCCGACCCGGAGGAGGCGGCGTCGGACCGGGCGGACTCCGACCCGGAGAACCGGTCCGACGACGGGGACCAGGTCGGCCGGTGGCGGTTCGGGCCGGCGGACGACACCGGACCGACCCCGACCGGAGACGCCGGTACGGCCCGACCGGTGGACGTGCCGGCCGGCATCCTGCTCGCCGCCCCGGGCGACACCGGCATCCCCCGGCCGGCCCGCCGGTTCCCGGCCCGCGACGACCGGTTCCACGTCTTCGCGCACGCCGGCCCGGACAGCCTGCACGTCGGGGCCGAACGGATCTCCCCCCGCCAGCTCGCCCGGATGATCCGGGAGAACCCGAGGTGGCAGGGCCGGCCGGTGGTGCTGATCGCCTGTGACACCGGGCTGGACCGGCGGGACGGGTTCGCCGCCCGACTGGCCCGGGAGCTGCCCGGCACCCGGATCGTCGCGCCGCAGGGCGTGGCGTTCGCCGGCACCAGCGGCCACGCGATCGTCTCGCTCACCGACTCGTACGACGAGCACGGCGTGCCGCTGCCGGGCGCGGTCACCGAAGACACCCGGTGGCTGGGGTTCGTCGCCGGCCCGGACCCGACCGCCGACGTGACGGTGACCGAGCTCGACCACCTGCTCGGCCCGGACACCCCGCTCGGGGAGTTCGACCCGGCCGACACCCGCGCCCTCCTCGACGACCTGGTCGACCAGACCAGCGACGACCTGGCCGACGTCGCCCCGGCGGCGCGGCAGACCGTCGACGACATCGCCCGGTTGCTGCCGGCGACGTCCGACGCGCAGCGGTGGCAGCACGAGGCCACCGCCCTGGCCACCACCGCCGGGCAGACCGCCGACCAGGTCCGGCTGGACGTCCGGCAGATCACCGACCGCACCGGGCAGGCCCGCCGGCTCGACGAGACGGCCGACCGGGCCGTCGAGGAGGCCGCCGGCCGCTACGACCGGCAGCGGACCCGTCCGCTGCGTGAGGCCGTCGAGCGCGCCCACGCCGAGCGGGGCCGGGCGGGGCAACCGGTCCGGCAGGCCCTCGCCGCGGCGGACCGGGAACGCGTGACCCTCGAAGAACACCGCGACCTGGCCGGACGGGCCCGCGACCGCGCCGACGAGGTCACCGACGACCTCGCCGCGCTGCGGGACGTGCACGACGAGCTGGTCCGGCTGCTGGACCGGGGACGCCAGCACCGGGCGGACGCGGCGGCAGCGGCCCGGGACGCCGCGCGCGCCGAACAGGAGCTCGCCACCATCCCGCCCGACGACCGGGTCCGTCGCGCCGGGTGGCAACTCGCCATGGCGCGCGCCGCGCAGCAGGCCGTCTTCGCCGCGTCCGGCGGCCGGGAAACCCGGAACCGGGTCGCCGACCTCGTCACCGCGTACCGGCAGGGGCCGCTCGCGCCGGCACGGCGGTCCCTGCCGGGCCGGCTCGCCGCCGCCCACGAGACCCTGGCCCGGGTCCGGGCCCGGCAGCCGTACGCCGACGCCGCGTACGACCGGGCCACCGCCCGGCTCGACACGGCGCACGAGCGGATGAGCGAGGTCGAGGAGGCCCTGGCCGACGTCGCCGACCTGGCCGACGAGCTGGGCCTGCGCACCGAGTTCCGGACCACCCCGCCGCCCAGCCCCACCGACGACCCGCCCGCCGAGTTCCTCACCGAGACCGTCTCCGACGACGACGACCCGCCCGCCGAGTTCCTCACCGAGACCGTCTCGGAAGACGACGACGACCCGCCGGCGGATCTGCTGGTCGAGAGCCCGCCGGACGACGGGGAGGACTCCGGGCGGCCGGTGCCGTTCGCGCCGGCCACTACCACGGCGCCCGCCCCGGCGGACCCGGCCGACGACGGGACGCCGCTGCTGGCTCCGGCCCCGCTGCGGGACGCCGCCGGCCGGGTGTTCGGGGTCAGTTACGCCCGGCACCCGCACAACGCCCAGCGGACCGCCGCCTGGGCACACCGACAGCAGGTCCGCACCGTCGGCGACGTCGACGGGTACGACGGCACGGTCGGGTCGGGCACGCCGACGCGACGGACGGCGCAGTGGGCCGCGAGCCGGGGCCGCCGGCCGTTCGTCGTCCACTTCGACCAGTCCGACGGGCGGTACGCGTACGCGCCCACGGCCGGTGGCGGCCGGCGTCGGCTCACCGCGGACGACGTGGTCCGACTGGTCAACGGCACCGGACTGCTGGACCTGCGGAACGCGCCCCCGACGACGTCGCTGGTGCTGCTGTCGCCGTACGCGGGCTGGCACACCGAGCCGGGCAACCTCGGCTACGACGTGCTGGCGGCGGCCCAGCGGACGTACGGCTACCAGGGCGACGTGCACGCGCCGCAGACCGCCCCGTCGGTGGTGGCCGGTCGGCTGGCGCTGGACCACGGCGGGGACTTCACCACGTTCCTCGCGCCACCGTCGATCCCGTCGACGTACCCGTCGTCGATCCCGTCCTCGCCGGTGCTCTCGACCGACCCGGGATCGCCGGGCGGCCGGGACGACGCGGACGACGATTCCGGGTCCGACACCGGGCCGGACCCGAACGAGGAGATGCTGGACCGGGAGACGCCGTACCAGCCGCCCCGGTTCACCCCGGCGGAGTTCACCGATCCGCTGACCGGCGGCACGCCGCCACCGCCGTCGACGAGGCCACGGGTCCGGCCGGTCCTCGACCCGCAGGGCGAGGCGTTCGGCGTCTCGCTGCTCAGCGACGACGCGGACGTCCAGAAGCTGACCACGTACGCCGGGGACAGCAGCCCCGCCGCCCGCGACACCGTGCTCCACTACGACGCCAAGGGCGACCAGACCTACTCGCTCGCGCCGTGGGCCGCCGACGCCGACCGGCCGGGCGGCCGGCCGCTGTTCCTCTTCGTCAAGGGCGCCCCCGACGGCCGGTCGCTGCTGCTGCCCCGGGCCGACGGCGGCGCCGTCATCGTCGCGCCGGAGGACCTGCCCACCCTGTTGGCCGCCGACCCGGACTTCCGCAAGGTCGACGACGGGGACTTCAACCGTCCGATCGTCCTGGTCGTCCTCGACGCCGGGCCGGGCAGCTCCTTCCCCCGCGAGGTGGCCCGGAAGTTCCTGGCGGGTCAGGTCGCGCTGGGCGGCTACCGCAAGGTGTACCACCCGACCGGGGACGCCTGGCTGCCCCGGTCGCGCACGGAGAACGCGCTGCGCGTCAACGAGGGCGGGTACGAGCTGGTCCGCGAGCCCACCGTGGACGAGTTGCGCGTGGCGGAGCTGCCCGGCGGGCGGGGCGTCGTGCTGCCGCTGCCCGGCGACCCGGCCGACATGTCGGTGGCGGTGCGGGGCCGGCGCGGCGGCCCCGGGACCGACTTCCTGGTCGGGGTGGCCGGCGACGGTCGCCGGGTGTGGGTGGGCACGCCCGGCGGGCGCAAGGTCGAGCTGGACGGCGGCCAGTTCGGTCGGGCCGTCGCCGGCCATCCGGCGCTGCGGGCCGTCCTGGCCGGGCCGCCGACGGTCGGGGTCACGCTCGCCTCGCCGCTGGCCGGGGTACGCGACGACACCGGGCACACCGGCTACGACTTCGCCCGGGGGCTGGGCGTGGACACCCGGCAGCGGGCCGTCCGGGCGACCACGGAGGTGCTGCCGGCCACCGGGTCGACGACCCCGGTGGCGCAGGTCCCGTACGACCGGATCCGGGCCCTGAAGATGACCAGCGGGCTGTCCTTCGGGGGCGACGTGGGGGTGTTGTACCCGACCGCCACCGAGTTCTTCCACATCATGCCCAGCACCGCGTACGAGAGGTGGTTGCAGCAGACCAGCTACATCTCCCTGGAGCACTACGGCAAGCCCAACGGGGACCTGCTGCTGGAGAAAGCGCCGTGGGGCAAGAAGCTGCCGGTGGTCGTCCGGGTCGGTTCCCTGGACGACCAGCACCTGTCGGTACGCGACGCGCACGACACCAACCGCAACTACACGCTGCCGGTCACCGGGCTGCCCCGGGTGCTGGCCGGCACCCGGGCGTTCCGGGACGTCGCCGGCCGGTACAGCGACCGGTCGGTGCTGGTGCTGCTCCCGCCGACCTTCTCCACCCGACACGCCGAGCGGCTGGCCGCCAGCCTCCGCGACGACCTGCGCCGCCTCGGGTACTTCCGGGTCGTGCACGTCAACGTCGGCTCGGAGGTGACCGACACCGGCCGGATCACCAGGCCGATCTGGAGCCGCAGTCACGAGCCGACGCCGCTGCTGCCCCGCGAGGTCGACATCCGGCCGCTCTACCACCCCGGCATGGTGCTGGCCGGGGTCGCCTTCCCCACCAAGATCGAGGACTCGAACACCGACGCTCAGTTCGTGCTGAACACCACCCGGGGCGGGCCGCTGACGTACACCAGTGACCCGGCGACGAGCGCCCCGAAGGGCACGCCCGGCGTCGAACGTCCGCTGCGGCAGCCCTCCGAGAAGTGGGACGCGCTGCTGCACGCGCACGGCGCGAAGGACAACTTCTGGATCCGGATGCGCCACGGGATCAAGCCGGACGTCATCGCGGCCTCCGGCGACACGCTCGTCGACCTGCTGAACAACGCCCGCTACCTGGCGAAGTTCCCGCCCGGGCAGTTCCGGGGCTTCCTCGGCGTCGTCTGCTGGGTCGGCACGCATGCCTGGCCCGCCGGGCCCGCCGCGCAGTTCGGCCGCCGGCTGCACGAGCTCGGCGACCACCGCGGGTTCCGGGGGGCGAGCAACGTCGTCTCGATGAAGTTCGTCGCCGGCAAGCTCTCCGTGGCCGACCAGGGCGGATACTCGGTGTTCCCGCCGCCGGGGACGGTCGTCCCGGCGGACCCCCAGGGGGGCCGGGTCCTCGGCGAGGTCGACGACGACGAGCCGCCGACCGGGCCGACGCCGACCCGGCAGACCGCGCCACCGCCCGCCGCCCGGCACCACCCCGGGCTCACCCTCACCGACCTGCGGGTCATGGAGCTCACCGACCCGTCCGGACGGGTCGAAGGGCTGGCGTTCCCGCCCAGCGACGACTTCGCCGCCCGGTTCGCGCTGGTCATGCCGGCCGCCCGGGCCGGCACGTACCGGGCCTTCCCCGCCGGCTTCGACGGCACGCCCCGGCAGCAGCCGGCGCCCTGGCAGGACGACAAGCCGATCTTCTCGCTGTTCGTCGCCCCCATCACCGGTGACGGGGTGCGGGTACGGCACAAGGACCACGGCGTGCTGCTCATCCCGCTGGCCCAACTGGGTCAGGTGCTCGTCGACGCGGGCGTGCTGAGGCGGCCGGGCGTCGGGCCGTACACGCCGTTCGTGTTGTGGACCTCGCGGGCCGGCGGACGCCCCGGCCGGGGCCCGGCCGAGGAGCTGCGCGGGGCGCTGCGCCGGGGCGGCCACCGGGGCCAGGTGTTCGCGCCGACGACGAGCCTGAAACTCGACCCGCCCGGACCCGCGCTCAGCGACGGCGGCACGTTCCGCCGGTACGGCGACCCGCCCGCCCGGCGGCCGGTCCCCGAGACCGGACTGGTCGTCGTGCCGCCCGAGCCTGCTCCCCGCACGTCCACCCCGGACCCGTACCCGTGGCAGCCGGACGCCGCCTACCGCCCCCCACCGCCCCCGCCGGTCCACCGGCCGGTCCCGACCACCGCCCGCCCGGTCCGGGCCGCCCCGCCACCGCCGGAGCCACCGGCGTCGCCGCCACCGGAGCCGCCGCCGACGCCGCCGACGCCCCCGCGGGCCGTGCCGGTCCCGCCGGCTCCGACGGTCGCCCCGACGCCGCTGAGCACCGTGCGGGTACGCGACCGACGCGGCCGGACGGTCGGCTTCGGCATGCCGTACGGCGCCCGCACCGCCACCCGGATCTCGGACAACCTGCTCCTGGTCGACAGCGGCTCACACCGGCGCTACACCCGGTCGGACGGGCAGCACGAGACCCACCGGCGCACCCCGTGGGACGGACGCCGTGGGCTCGGCGGCCCCCCGCTCTGGGCGGACGTCGCGGGCCTCGTCGACGACGGTGACCCCGCGCTGGGCACCGGGTCGAACGTGGTCACCGGCGGCACGCTCGCCCGGCTGCTCGTCGACGGCGGTTACCTCGCCATGGGCGCGAGCTGGCACACCCCGATCATCCTGCTGTCGTCCCGGGCCGGGCAGGCGGACGCGCCGACCGGGGCGGCCCGACGGTTCGTCGACCGGCTGCGGCAGCTCGGCTACCGGGGCACGGTCTACGGCGTCACCGGCGACCTGGCCCGCCGGACGGGGTCCCGGCACGAGGAGGACTGGCTGCGGGTCGTCGACGGCAGGTTCGTGCGGCTCTCCGAAGGGACGCTCTGAGCGCCGGGCCGACCCCGGGCCGCCCCTGGGCGCCGGCCCGGGCACGTCACCGGCCCGAGGGGCGGGTCGACCCGAGCGGCGGCCCCGGGTACGAACGGGACCGCCGCCGGGCACGCGCGGGCAGTCCTGCCCGCCGGCCGGGAGGTCCGGCCGGCCGACGTGGTCGAATGCCGGAGGCGGACACCGGTGGAGACGAGGTGAGGATGGTCGACCACGACGAGGCGGCGACGGGCCCCTGGACGGTGCCGGTGGCGGGCGACACCGCCACCGCCCACGTGACCCTGCTCGGGCTCGCCGGCCGGACGCCGGACGACGTGCTCGCCGACGCGCGGCTCCGGCTGGCCGACGGCCTGCTCCCGGGCCCGGTGACGCCGGTCCTCGCGCCGGTGGCGACGTACGCGTTCCGGGCCGGGCCCGACGCCGGGGGCCCGCCGCTGCTGGATCTGACCGGCGCGGCGCTGGACCCGCCCGACCGGGCCGCGACGGCGGCGGTCGCCGGGCTGACCGGCGCGACCGCGCTGTGGCGGTCCTTTCGGGGCCCGGCGTCGTGGGATCCGCCCGGCACCGCCCCGACCCGGGTGTACGTGCTGGCGGCCGACGTGCCGCCGGGTCGGCTGCCGGCGCTGACCGCCACGGTGATGCGCGCGCTGGCCAGCGCGGGCGTGCCCGCGCCGCAGGTCGAGGCGTACGCGCCCGACACCGACCTGCCCGGCTACCAGCGGTCGGCGCGGGGCGCGTCGGCGCTGCTCTGGACGTCGACCCCCCGCCCGCCGGTCCGGTTGGCCCGGGTCTTCGACCGGGGCGGCGCGGACGGGCCACGGTTCGATCCCGACCACGAGCGGTTGGCGGACCCGGAGCGGGGCCGGGTGGCCGACTGGCTGGCGGCCGGCGAGCCGATCCTGGCCACCACGCGCACCGCCGTCGACGTGGTCGAGCCGGGGCGCGGCGCGGTCGTGCCGCTGAGCTTCCGCACCGACGGCCAGTGGGTGTGGACCGACACCGTCACGTACTACCTGCGGGGCTACGCGCTGGCCCCGGACCGGGCCCTGCTCGACCACATCCGGGCCCGGGACTACGCCGCCGTCGCGGTGGACGCGGCCGGTGAGCACCGCGCCCTGGCGACGCTGCTGGCCCGCGCCGGTTCGGGGGCGTCGTGACCGACGAGCCGGACGGCCACTACTTCCTGCTGATGGACCCGCAGTGGCAGCGGGAGGACGAGACGGTCCCGCCGCTGCGCTCGGTGGTCGGGCTCTGGCCGGTCACCGTGGACGGCGCGGTGGGCGCGTTCCGCGCCAACCCCGAGTACGTCCCGCTGAGCCCCGGGTCGCCCACCGATCCGGTGGACGCGTTGCTGCGGCTGGCCGCGCGCGGCGACGCCCGGGTGGAGCAGTTGCAGTTAGTCCTCCGGGACACGCTCGTCGACCTGGCCATGAACGGTGACGGACGGCCGCTGCTGGTCCGCTCCCCCGACGACGTGCCGTGCGTGGTGGTGGCCACCGCGGCGGCGCACCAGGGCCGGGTGCCCGCGCCCGACTGGCGGCGGGTCGAGCTGGCCGAGCTGGTCGAGCGCCTGGCCGACGGGGTGGACGTGCTGATCAACCCGGGCGGCCCGGCGGCGGTGCGGCTGACCGGGGATTTCCTGCGGCACACCCTGCTGCTGGCCGGCGATGAGCTGGCCGCCCTGCACGACCGGTTCCGCGAGACGGAGACGGTGGCCGTCGTCCCCTGGGAGACGGTCGAGGACCGGTGAGCACGAACCCGACGACCGGAAGCACACGGTGGTGGACCAGGTGGAGAGCTACTTCCTGCTGATGGACCCGGACTGGCAGCCGGGCCCCGACGACGACGCCCCGGACGCCGGGGCGGTGCTCGGGCTGTGGCCGGTGGAGGCCGACGGCGGTCTGGGCGCGTTCCGCGCCAACCCGGACTACCGGCCGCGCGACGCCGACGCGGTGGCGGACCCGCTGGACGCGCTGTTCCGGCTGGCCGTACGCGGGCAGGCGCCGGCGGAGCAGATCCAGTTGGCGTTGCGGGACACGCTCGTCGACGTGGCGTTGGGCGGCGACGACCGGCCGCTGATCCTGCGCTCACCCGACGACGTGCCGTGCGTGGTGCTCGCCACCAGCGCGCCGCAGCGGGACCGGGTCGACGCGCCCCGCTGGCGGCGGATCGACCTGGCCGAGCTGGTGGCGTTGCTGCCGGACCGGGTGGACACGCTGTTCAACCCGGCCGGCCCGGCGCCGATGCGACTGATCGGCGACTTCGTCCGGGAGACGCTGCTGATGGGCGACGACGAGATCGCCGAGGCCCGCGCGGTGGCGCTGGCCGCCCTGCCGGCCGACCGGGGCGTCCCGGTGCTGCCGTGGGTGGTCGGCGAGCCGACCGCCCCGACGACATGACCGCGCGCGGGGCCGACGACCGGGCGCGCCGCGCCGACGGAGAGGAGTGGGTGGGGATGGACGCCGACGAGGCCCGCCGGCTGGCCGGGGCGAAACTGCGCGAGCTGGCGGATCCGGCGGAGCCGTTGCGGCTCGCGCCGGAGCCGCCGGTTGAGTACCCGTGGTGCTGGGTGTTCCCGTTCGACACCGAACGCTGGTACCGCACCGGGGCGCTCCCCGACGCGGCGCTGGCCGGTCCGCTGGTGGTGGACAAGGGCACCGGGCTGGTGTGGCAGGCGCCGTCCGCGCCGCCGCTGGAGCGTTGGCTGAACGCGTACGGCGCGCAGCGGGGGCTGCCCGCCGTGCCCGTGCCGCCGCCGGCGAGTCCCTGGTGAGCGTTTTCGTGTCGGTCGCCGCGTACCGGGATCCGGAGCTGGCGCCGACGGTGCGGGACTGCCTGGCCAAGGCCGACCGCCCGGACGAGGTGCGGGTGGTGGTGAACTGGCAGCATCTCGGCGACGAGGACGTGTCGGCGTTGCGCGCCGACCCCCGGGTCACCGTGCTGGAGTTCGACGCCCGGCACAGCCGGGGCGTGTGCTGGGCGCGGGCGCAGATCCAACGACACTACGTCGACTCCGACTGGTACCTCCAGGTGGACAGCCACACCCGGTTCGCCCCGGGCTGGGATTCCCGGCTGATCGCGATGGCCGGGCGGACCGGGGCCGCCAAGCCGGTCCTGACCTGCTACCCCCCGACGTACGACCCGGCGGTGGAGTTCACCGGCGGCGGCGAGCCGACGCTGATCTTCCTCAGTGGCTGGACCGACGACGGGCTGCCCCGCTTCCAGCACTTCCGCATCCCGGGCTGGCGGGAGCGGACCGCCCCGGTTCCGGCCCGGTTCGTGGCCGCCGGTTTCCTGTTCGCCCCGGGGTCGTTCGTCCGCGAGGTGCCCTACGACGAGCGGATCTACTGCCAGGGCGAGGAGATCAACCTCGCCACCCGCGCGTACACCTGGGGGTACGACCTGTTCCACCCGGTCGAGGTGCTGGCCTGGCACTACTACGTCCGGCAGGGTCAGGCGCGGCACTGGATGGACCACCGTACGCCGGGCGCCGACCACTGGCACCGGCGGGACCGGGCCGGCCGCCGCCGGGTGCGGACCCTGCTGCGGTACCCGGTGACGGGTGGCTTCGGGGCCGGGCCGGCGCGCACGATGGCGGACTACCAGGCGTACGCGGGCGTCGACTTCGCCACCTGCTCCGCGACGGCCGACACGCTGGCCGGTCGACTGCCGGCCCGACCGGCGGCGCTGGTGGGGTGAGCCCTCAGCCGGCGCGCACGGAGTCGCGGCCCTCCTGGCGGGCTCGCGCGAGCAGCGCGGCCAGCCGGCGGCGGCGTCGCCGGGCCACCGCACGCCAGACGAGCCCGAGGACGACGAGCAGCAGCGCCAGGGCGAGCTGCGCCCAGGGGAACGCCCACACCGTCACGGTGGTCCGGCCGGGTCGGATCTCGACGCCCGTCGGGTCGCCGCCCCGCACGGCCGGTGTCAGCTCGACGGTCGTTCGGACCGGCCCCCAGCCCCAGACCCCGCCGACCCGGGTCCCGGTCGCCCGGCGGCCACCGGGCAGCAGTTCCTCGACGCCGGCCCGGACGTTCCGTTCGGCCAGTCCGAACGGCCCGGCGGCGGTCACCCGGCCGGCACCGGTCACCGCGACGCCGCCGTCGTTGACGGCCGTGTACCGGACCTGGAGGGCGCCGGCCGCGAACGGGTTCCACGTCGACCGGTACGTGGCGGTGAGGTCGGCGACCGTGAGGGCCGCGGCGACGGTGCCGCTGGCCCGCAGCAGCACCCGGAACCCGACCCGGCTCTCCACCGCGACGGTGCCGTCGGCGCTGGTGACGGTCGCCGCGATGCCGGCCGGATGGTCACCGGGGGTGGCGTCGTCCGGCACGGTGATGGTGTACGGCACCACCCGGGTCGCCTTCGGCCCGACGGTGACGGTCTCCTGGACGCTGATCCAGGTGCCGCCGTCCACCGACGTCTGGTGGGACGGCAGCATGTTGAAGCGCCCCTTGTCGGTCAGGTAGCCGTCGGCGGCCTTCAACGAGAAGACCACCGGGGCGTCGCCGAAGTTACGCACCGCCAGGTGCTCGGTCACCACCTGGCCGGGGTCGAGGGTGCGCTCCACCCAGCGTCGACCGTCCGGGCCGTCCCGGTCGGCCGGCTGGACGGCCCAGGTGACGGTCGGCGTGCTCGGTTGCGCGCGCGCGTCGGTCGGCAGCGCCGGCAGGCCGACGAGCACGGCGGCCAGCGCCGCGTACGGCCGCAGCCAGCTCCGGTTCACGCGGTCCTCCAGGTCGGCAGGGGGTGGGGGACCGCCCCGCGGCGGCCCCCCACCGGGGTCACTCGAAGAGGGACAGGGTGAGCGTCGAGGTGTACGCGCCGGCGGCGACGTCCGCCGGGGTGCGCAGGAACAGGTCGGCGTTCACCGAGTACGCGTCGCCGGCCGTCGCGCCCGAGTCGAAGCTCGACACGAGCAGTTCCTGGTCGACCAGGCCCACGTTGTTGCCCGGCTGGGTCGGCTCGTCCAGCACCGTCCGCACCTCCTCGCCCTCGGTGACCAGGCCGCTGTCGCCGCCGTCGACCAGTCGCGGCTTCCAGCCCAGGTGGCCCGCCCCGATCGGCGTCTGCCCGGCCCCGCCGACGAAGTCGGTGGCGCTGCCCAGCACCGCCCAGGAGGCGTCGTCGGGCACCTCGTCCGCGGTGCGGGTGTCGGTGACGGTCACCGTCGGCAGGCTGCCGGTGAACTGGCGTACCAGCAGCGTCGACCCGTTCTCCGACAGCGCCACCGAGTCACCGGCGACCGACAGCGCCAGCACGCCGGGCTGGCGGATCTCCTCGATGTCGACTGTCACCTTCACGTCGGCGCCGTCGCCGGGCTCGGCGGACGCGGGGTGCGCCGCGACCGTCCCGGCCAGCAGGGCGCCGGCCGCGCCGACGGCGAACAGGCGTCTGTGGTTCCACGTGCTCATCTGCTTCTCCATGTCGTCTGGGAGGGAGAGGATCAACTGCCGCAGTCGACGGCCGGATAGTCCACGGACCGGCTGGTCGTCACCGTCCGACCGGCCACCGAACCGGTCACCCGCACCGTCGCCGTACCCGCCGGCACCGCCGACGCCCGCGACGCGAACTGCTGGTACGCGTTCGCCCCCGACGCCACCTGCGACACCGACCGCTCCCCGAACCCGCTGGACAACACCACGTCCACCGGCCCGTCGTGGTCGTTACGCGCCTGCACCGCCACGAACACCTTCCCCGCCACACACCGCGCCTGCGCGCTGGCCGTCACGGGCAGCGCGTCCGCCCCGGCGAAGCGCCAGGTGTCCAGCTCGAACAGGTCGACGCCGGTGGGTCCGGCGTAGCTGAAGTACACGTCGTGCGTGCCGGTCACGCCGTCGAGCGGCGCGGTCAGCTCGGTCCACTGGCCGACCGGACCGTCGACGGGGATGGTCGCCACGACCGGCGCGGTGGCCGCGCCGAGCCGTACCTGGATCTGACCGCCGGTCGTCAGCGGACGCGCCTTCGCCGTGACGCTGGCCGCGCCCGCGCCGAAGTCCACCGACGACAGGGCGGTCCAGTCGCCGTTGTCGACGTCCCGGACCACCAGGTTCGGGGCGGTCGCGCCGAACTGGGCGGACCCGCCGTCGGTCTTCGCGGTGGCGACGCCCTTGCTCCAGCCGAACGTCTCGGCCTCGAACACCCGGTACGGGTCGAAGTCGCGGACCTGCTCGACGCCGGCGTAGGTGCCGACGACCTGCCGGATGGTGCCGTCGGCGTTGAACGCCAGCTCCTGGATGTGCGGGCTGCGGTAGCCCTGGGTGGTGTTGCCGTTGATCCGCTTGTTCAGCGTCGGGGCGTGGTACGTGAAGTAGTGCCTGCCCTCGTACTCGAACACCGACTGGTGGTTGTTGCCGCCGGTGCCGGACCCGAAGAACTGCGACTGGTTGGGGAACAGCACGCCCGCGTAGGTCTCCTTCGGCCAGGACATCGGGTCGTCGGAGATCAGGTAGCCGATCTGGCCGCCGCCGGGGTAGCCGGGCAGGGGCGTCTGGTTGCCGCCGAAGTCGTTGCCGCCGAAGTGCGAGGAGTACGACAGGTAGTACTTCCCGTCCCGCTCGAACACCTGGGCCGCCTCGAAGGCCACCGGGGCGTCCACGACCGCCGCCGTGCCCTCGGTGGTCACCATGTCGTCGCCGAGCCGGATCACCCGGATGTTCTTCGGGTTGTTGAAGCGTTCGGCCGGCGGCATGCTCGTCGACGCCGGACCGCCACCGAAGTAGAGGTACGCCTGGCCGTCGGAGTCCACCAGCGGGGCCGGGTCGAACTTCCACGCGACGTCCGACGCGCCCGGGGTACGGCCGTCGATCAGGGTGCTGGTGCGTTCGCTGGTCCACGGGCCGAGCGGCGACGCGCCGGTGATCACGTTGCTCGATCCGCCGCCGTTGGCGTAGTACAGGAAGAACTTCTCCTCCCCGTTCACCACCTTCTTCGCCATGCCGGGGGCCCAGGAGTTGTTGGTGAACGGCGCGACGCCGTTCGGGCCGGCCACCGGGACCTCACCGTGGTCGGTCCAGTTCACCAGGTCGGTGGAGGACAGCACGGTGATCTGGTTGATGTCGCCGTAGTTGATGCCCGGGGACACCCCGGTGACCGGGTCCGGCGCGTACCCCTGGGTGTCGTTGGTCAGGTAGAGGTACACCCGGCCGTCGTGCACGAAGCCGAAGCCGTCCGCGCCGAACTTGTGCCCGATCAACGGGTTGTGCTCACCGGGCAGCTTGCCGACGACCTCGATGGTCTTCGACGGCGCGGCGGGCGGCGCGGCGCCGACCACGGAGACGTCGTCGAGGGTGAAGTCCATCAGGTGCAGGTCCGGGTCGTCGGCCGGGGCGCTGGTCCACGGCGTCTCGAAGAAGAGCCGGGCGGTGGAGACGCTCTGCCCGGCCGGGATGGTGAACCGGCCGTCGACGTGCGCCCACTGGCCCCTGGTCGCGGTGACGCTCACCAGGTTGGTGTAGGTGGCCGCGCCGTAGTGCATGGTGGCGAAGAACTGTTTGGTGGCCGGTCCGGCGGCGTTGTCGTACCGGATCCGGGCGCTGAGGGAGTAGGTCTGTCCGGCCTGGACCTTGCCGGAGAGGTCCTGCATGGGGCCGGAGCCGGTGGTGGCCCGGTCGCTGACGCGCACCGCGCCGGACCCGGCGTAGGCGTCCGTGGTGGGGGTGAGGGTGGCCCGGTCGGTGGCGTTGCCGTTGTTGACGAACCAGCCGGTCAGGCCCTCCTCGAACCCGCCGTTGACGACGAGGTTGGTGTCGGCGGCCTGGACCGGCGCCGCCGCGGTGAGGCCGGCGGCGAGCAGCGCGCCGACCGTGGCGATCGCGGCGGCCCGTCGTCGGGCCGTCCTTCGCAGACGCTGGGTCACGAGATGGTCCTCCTTGGTGGGTGGCGGGCAGAGGGTGCGCCGGGGCCGGCCGGCCCCGGGACGGATCCGACGGGTGGTCAGTCGCCGCAGAACGACGGCGGGAAGGGTCAGTCGCCGCAGTCGACGGCCGGATAGTCCACGGACCGGCTGGTCGTCACCGTCCGACCGGCCACCGAACCGGTCACCCGCACCGTCGCCGTACCCGCCGGCACCGCCGACGCCCGCGACGCGAACTGCTGGTACGCGTTCGCCCCCGACGCCACCTGCGACACCGACCGCTCCCCGAACCCGCTGGACAACACCACGTCCACCGGCCCGTCGTGGTCGTTACGCGCCTGCACCGCCACGAACACCTTCCCCGCCACACACCGCGCCTGCGCGCTGGCCGTCACCGGGAGCGGCGGCGCGGCGGCCCGGAGCGCGCCGAGCCGGGCCAAGTGGTAGCTGAGCGCCCGTTCCGGGGCGTCGATCTGGTTCTGGGTGCCGAACGCGCCGGCCCGCGCGGTGGTGGCGGCGGCCAGGGCGGCCCGCGTCGCCGCCCAGGCGTCGGCCGGGTACGCCGACTCGTCGAGGGTGCCCGCGTACGCGATGGCGGCGTCGAGCGCGGTGGTGTCCAGGGGGCGGTTCTGCGCGGTGAGGGTGTCGCTGAGCAGCCAGTGGTCGAAGTCGACGTGTCCGCCGGTCTGCCGGGTCGCGTAGCTGAACAGGCCGACCCGGTGCCCCATGAAGTGCGCGAGGCTGCCGTCGAGGGTCTGCGGGCCGACCCGGTCACCGAGCCGGGTCCAGGTGAGCCCGTCGAGGCTGTAGTGGAAGGTGGTCCAGAGCTGCCCGGTCGGCGCGGCGAAGTCCAGGTCGGCCTTCACGTGCACCTCGGTGGCGTCGCCCAGCGCCACCGTGCTGCCGGGCAGGAAGGTCTCCAGGGTGGCCTGGTCGAGGTCGACCGCGAACGGCTGGCCCCGGTTCACCACGCCCAGGGTGTTCACCCCGCCGTCGCGCCTGACGGCCACGTACGAGAAGCCCCGGTTGTAGGCGGCCAGCCCGGCGACGTCGCCGTCGGCCATGCCGGAGACGTCCATCCTGGTCTCGACCGACTGCCGGGGGCCGAACGTGCGCTGCGAGAGCGTGTTGCGGGCCTCCTCGAACCAGGCCAGCTCGGCCCGGTTGGACAGCTTCGTGTAGACGTAGCTCCCGGTGACCACCTTGCCGGCGGTGAGCCGCAGCCAGCCGTCCCGTTCGGTGAGCGACCAGTAGCGGTTGTCCGGCGCGTGGTTCCACTGCCAGGCCGGGTCCAGACGGGACCCGTTGGGCCGGATCTCCGCCTCGGTGGGGGCCTCGCCGGTGGGCGGCGGCGTCGGGATGGTCCACTGCTCGTCCTGGTACGCGCGGCGGGGCGCGTCGTTGGCGAAGTCGTCGGAGGCGACGACGCTCTTCTGCCGTTCGTACCGCTCCTGCGCCGGGCTGAGCCGGATCGGCTTGGCGAACACCCCGTCCACCGGCACGACCCCGTTGGCCCCGAAGGTGGGCCAGCCGTCGGACCAGGTGGCGGGGATCAACGCCGGGATGCGTCCGACCGGGAAGGTGTCCCGGAAGAACATGCCGTACCAGTCGGTCCGGCCGCCGTCGCGGGCGATGGGCACCAGGCTGCCCTGCGCGAAGCCGTTGGAGTTGAGCACGCCGCGCGCCTGGTAGGTGTTCACCCCGCCGGCCGAGGTGTAGCGGCCGAGCAGTTCCCGGGAGCGGAACATGACGACCTGCCGGCCCTGACCGGAGGGCCAGGTGATGATCACCGCGTAGTACCAGCCGTCGATGTGGTGGAACTGCGCGCCCTCGAAGAGCCCGCCGATGAACGGCTGACCGGCGTAGTCGCCCGCGGTGAAGATGTTCGGGTAGTCAGCCGTGATGGCGGTCAGCTCGGCGTTGAGCCGTACCGCGCTGGTGCCGCCGGAGCCGTGGAAGACGTACGGCGTGCCGTCGGTGTCGAAGAACAGCGACGGGTCGTGCAGGCCCCGGCCGAGGGCGGTGCGCTGCCACGCGCCGTTCTCGATGTCGTCGGTGCGGTAGATGTACGCGCCGCCGAGGTTGTTGGTGTTGAACGCGACGTAGAACATGCCGTCGTGGTAGCGCAGCGACGACGCCCACTGGCCCTGGCCGTACGAGTTCTGGCCGTTGCGCAGCGAGAACGCGTCGCCGATGCTCGCCCGGTCGAAGACGTAGTTGACGATCTCCCAGTTCACCAGGTCGTACGACTTCATGATGGGCGCGCCGGGGCTCAGGTGCATGGTGGTGCTGATCATGTAGTAGAGGTCGCGTCCCTCGTCGTTCTCGGCGGCCGGGACGCGTTCCACGCTGATGTCGGGGACGTCGGAGCGCAGCAGCGGCACGGTGTACGTGCCGTCGCCCCGGTCCGTCGAGGTGTACGACGACCGGGGTGACCATTCGTCGGCGGCCCGCGCCGGGCCACCGACGCCGACCGTGGCCAGGCCGGCCAGGACGAGGCCGATCAGCAGCGCCCCGGCCAGGGCGGCGCGGAGGGCGGGGGCCCGTGGGCCAACGTCGACCTGCATGGCAGCTCCCTACGCCGGGGTGACCGAGCCCTCATCCTGTTAGCGTTAACATCGACTAGTCAAGACCTTCCCGGAGACTCGCCCGAAATGACCGTGTAACACGGCCGGTCCTGACCGGCCGGAGCGTTTGCACAGGTGACGCGCCCACAGTCGACCCGGAGCCGCCGGAACGACCACAGCGGGCGGCGGATCGGCCTCATCGGGCGGCGGCCGGACGACCGCGCCGCCACTAGCATGCGAGGGTGTCTCACGTTTCCCGGCTCGGGCGGCGCTACCCGCTGTTCGGCGCGGCCCTCGTCCTGCTGCTGCTCGGGGCGGTGGTGGCCGGGGCGGTCGGCGACGCGCTCCGGTTGCGCCACACCCCCGCCGACGTGCCGTACGAGGACGCCACGGCCGCGCCGCTGCGGGCGGTCGCGCCCGCCCCACCGTTGGCGTCGCTGGTCGTGCCCGCCGGACCACGTACCCGCAGGGCCGCCGCCGCCGTCGCCGACGCGCTCGCCCTCCGGGGTCTGCCCCGCCCGGTCGTCACCACCACCGACCCGGCATCCCGGCCGACCGACGGGGACCCGAGCTCCGGTCGGCCGACCGACGACGACCCGAGCTCCGGTCGGCCGGCGGACGGCGGCCCGACCCTCGGACGGTCGGCGGTGACCAGTCTGCGGGCGCAGGTGCGCGCCGGGTTGTCCGGCGCGCCGGAGGCGTACCGGATCAGCGTGCGCGGGACCGGCCTGACCGTCGAGGGCAGCGACGTCGCCGGCGTGACGGCCGGGCTGTACCGGCTCGCCGACCGGATCCGCTCCGGCGTCGACCCGCTGCCCGCCGCCGAGGCGGGCCGGGTGGTCACGCCCCGGCTCGGCCTGCGGCTCACCGACGCGGGCGCGGTGGGCCGCGAGATCGACCCGGCCGCCTTCGCGGCGGGCGACGACTACAGCCTGAACACCGACGTGGTCTCCGCGGCGCTGCTGCCCCGGGCCCCGTGGGTGGACGCCGCCGCGGTGGCCCGCGTCGACACGCAGTTCCGGCAGCTCGTCGACCACTCGGTGGCGCAGGGCTACAACGGGATCGTGGTGCCCGGCTTCCTGGAGTACGTCACCTTCGCGAAGGTGGGCGACGGGCACGCGGTCCACCCGGTCGGCGACCCGCACGTCGACCGGGCGCGGGCGATGGTCGCCGCGTTCGGCCCGGTCTTCCGGTACGCCGAGCAGATGGGCGTCAAGCTCTTCCTGCTCACCGACATGCTCGCCGTGTCGCCGCCGCTTCAGGCGTACCTGACGCGGACCTTCGGCGGCCTCGACGTGACCGACCCCCGGCTGTGGGCGGTGTACCAGGCCGGGCTGGCCGAGCTGTTCGAGAGCCTGCCGTTCGTCGACGGGCTGATGGTCCGGGTCGGCGAGGGCGGCACGGCGTACGCCGCCGACGGCTGGGACTACTCGTCGAAGCTCGTGGTCACCACCGCGGCGGCGGTCCGCGCGATGCTGCGGGCGTTGCTGGACACCGCCGGCCGGGCCGGGCGGGAGATCGTCTTCCGTACCTGGACGGTGGGCGTCGGCCCGGTCGGTGACCTGCACACCAACCCGGAGTCGTACGAGCGGGTGCTCGGCGGGTTCGACGACCCGCACCTGATCGTGTCCACCAAGTACGCCCTCGGCGACTTCTACAGCCATCTGCCGTTGAACGGCACCCTGCGGACCGGCGCGCACCGGCGCATCGTGGAGTTCCAGGCCCGCCGCGAGTTCGAGGGGTTCGGCGCGCTGCCCAACGACCTCGGCCCGCTGCACCGTCGGGCGCTGCGGGAGTTCCTCGCCGCCAACCCGAGGGTGGAGGGCGT
The DNA here is from genome assembly GCF_027497255.1 of Micromonospora sp. WMMD882. Classification (NCBI taxonomy): domain Bacteria; kingdom Bacillati; phylum Actinomycetota; class Actinomycetes; order Micromonosporales; family Micromonosporaceae; genus Micromonospora; species Micromonospora sp. WMMD882. The sequence goes on along the minus strand of NZ_CP114903.1, from coordinate 877,703 downwards.
GTGGAACTGGACCCAGGACGGCGGCCCGCTGCGCGCCGGCCCCATGTCGCTGCACCTGCGCGCCGGGTTCTGGCAGCTCTACGAGCTGAACACGTACGCCACCGGCCGGCTGGCCTGGGACCCGGACGCCGACCCGGCACAGCTCACGGCGGACTGGGCGTACCGGACGTTCTCCGCCGACCCGGCCACGGTGGCCGCGATCGGGCAGGCCATGGCGCTGTCCCGGCGGGCGGTCACCACGGGCCTCTACATCGGGCCGTACGCCGACCGGTCGGTGCGGGCGCTCGGGCTGGAGCCACCGCCGATGATGTGGATCTTCGAGTGGGACATCCCGACCGGCGACTCCGCCGCCCTGCACAGCATCTACGCGGTGACCGGCGGCCGGGTGGACGAGGCGGTCGCCGAGGGCCGGCAGGCCGTCACGCTGGCCCGCCGGATGCGTGACCTGGTCGCCGCGACCGACCCGGCCACCTGGCGGGACGCCGCGCTGCGCGAACGACTCACCCGGACGCTCGACTACCAGGTGAACCTGTTCGAGACGCTGGGCGCGTACCGGACGATGACGCTGCGGCACGCGCAGTGGCTGGACACCGGCGACCCGGGCGCGTACCGCGACTGGCGGCGGGCCGCCACCGCGTACCGGCAGGCGCGCGACAGCCACCGGCAGCGCTACGGCGGTGACCTGGACCTGCCCGCGTACCGGTTCACCGCCGCCGACCTGGGGGCCGAGCGCGCGGACCGGGACCCGGCGATGGCCCGGGCGGCCCGGGCTCTGCTCGGGGCGCTCGGGCTGGTGGTCCTGCTCGGCCTGGCCGGGCGTCGGCTGACCCCCTCGACGCCGGGCGTGGCCGCCGCGCGGGCGCTGCTGCTCGGCGCGGTCCGGCCGTGGCGGGTCGCCGCGCTGCCCACGCCCCGTTCCCGGGTGGATCGGACCCTGGTGTGGCTGGTCCCGGTCGGGGCGCTGGTGGCCAGCCGGCTCGTGCTCACCTGGTGCGCCGCCCCGGCGCACCTGCTGGTCACGCTCGGCGGGTGGGCGCTGTTCGCCCTGGTCGCCCGGCTCGCCGTCGGTCGGCGGGACCCGTTCCACCTGTGGGCCGTGCTGGGCGGCGTGGCGCTGCTGCGCAGCGTGCTGCTGCTGGCGGCGCTGGCCGGCCGGGGGCCGGGCGGGTACTGGTTCGCCTTCTGGACCCGGCCGACCACCCGGGCGGTGTACGTCACCGTGGCGTTCGCGGCGTTCTGCTGGCTGTTCGTGGCCGCCGCCCTGGTCCTGCGGGACCGGTACGGCCTGCCGCGCCGGCGGGCGGTCGGGCGGACCCTGACCGCGGCCGGCGTCCCGCTCGGCGTGCTGTCCGCGCTGGTGACGGCGGTCGGCCTGGAACGCGCCCTGACGGTGTGGAACGACCAGATGACGCTGCTGCCGTGGGGGCTGTCACGCATCCTCGGTCTCACCGTCCACCTGGGCGTCCCGACCGCGCTGCCCGGCTACGCGGCCGGCGTCGGCGTCGCCCTGGTCGCCGGTGGCCTGCTGCTGGGCTGGACGCGCCGACCGGTCGCGCCGCAGCTCCCCGAAGATTCAGAAAGATGTGCATAAATATTGACGTGCGAGGTGGACGCGGAAAGAATCAGGCACCCCTGATCCCCCCGTCTGGGAGGCGCCATGTCCCGTCCCCGCCTGCGGCTGCTCCGGGCAGCCGCGCTCGCCGTCGCCACCGCCGGCGTGCTGCTCTCCTCCGCCCCACCCGCCAGCGCCGCCGTGCCCACCGGGCGCTACGTCGCGCTCGGCGACTCGTACACCTCCGGCCCGCTGATCCCCACCCAGGTGGACCTCAACTGCCTGCGGTCCAACCGCAACTACCCGTCCCTGGTCGCCGCGTCCGCCCGCTCCTCGTCGTTCGCCGACGTGAGCTGCTCCGGGGCCACCACCGACGACATCCTCGCCGGCGGCGACGGCCCGCTGGGCATCCCGGTGCCGGCGCAGCTCAGCGCGGTCACCTCCGGCACCGCCCTGGTCACCGTGCAGATCGGCGGCAACGACATCGGCTTCTCCAGCATCATCACCACCTGCGCCGAGGGTAGTCTGAGCAGCCCGCTCGGCTCCCCGTGCAAGGACAGGTACACCGCGGGCGGAGTCGACCAGCTCCAGGCCCGGATCGACGCCACCGCGCCGAAGATCACCGCCGTGCTGCGGGCCGTCCGCGCGGCCGCCCCGAACGCGCGGATCGTGGTGCTCGGGTACCCGGCGATCCTGCCCGACTCCGGCAACGGGTGCTGGCCGGTGGTGCCGATCGCCTACCGGGACGTGCCGTACCTGCGCACGGTGCAGAAGTCGCTGAACGCCATGCTCGCCGCCAACGCCGCCGCCAACAACGCCACCTACGTCGACGTCTACACGCCGTCGATCGGTCGGGACTCCTGCAAGAGCGCAGGCACCCGGTGGGTGGAGGGGCTGATCCCGCTGAACGCCGCCGCCCCGTTCCACCCGAACGCCGCCGGCGAGCAGGGCATGGCCACCGCCGTGCTGGCCAGGCTGAACGGCTGACCGTCCGACCCCACCACCACCCTCCGCGCCGGAAAGAGCGCCGCGCCCCGGTCGATCCACGAGCGATCGACCGGGGCGCGGTGTCGTGCCGCGGATCAGGCGAGGTCGAACCGGTCGAGCTCCATGACCTTGGTCCAGGCCGCCACGAAGTCGGTGACGAACTTCTCCCGCGCGTCGTCGCTGGCGTAGACCTCGGCGAGGGCCCGGAGCTGGGAGTTGGAGCCGAAGATCAGGTCGACCGCGGTGGCGGTCCACTTCACCTGGTCGGTGGCCAGGTCCCGGATCTCGTACACGTGCTCGTCGGACTCCGACGCCTTCCACCGGGTGCCCGGGGAGAGCAGGTTGGCGAAGAAGTCGTTGCTGAGCACGCCGGGCCGGTCGGTGAGCACGCCGTGCGACGTGCCGCCGACGTTGTTGCCCAGCGCCCGCAGGCCGCCGACCAGGACGGTCATCTCGGGCGCGCTCAGGCCGAGCATGTACGCGCGGTCGACGAGCAGCACCTCCGGCTGGGTCTTCTCGCCGGCCCGCAGGTAGTTGCGGAACCCGTCGGCGCGCGGCTCCATGACCCGGAACGACTCGACGTCGGTCTGCTCCTGGGTGGCGTCGGTGCGACCGGGGCGGAACGGCACGGTCACCTCGACGCCGGCGTCCCGGGCGGCCTTCTCGACGGCGGCCGAGCCGGCCAGCACGATCAGGTCGGCCAGGGAGATCTGCGCGCCGCCGGCGGCGTTGAACTCCCGCTGGACGCCCTCCAGGGTGGCCAGCACCGTGGCGAGCTGCTCGGGCTGGTTGACCTCCCAGTCGCGCTGCGGCTCCAGCCGGATCCGGGCGCCGTTCGCGCCACCACGCTTGTCGGTGGAGCGGTAGCTCGCGGCCGACGCCCAGGCGGTGGCGACCAACTGGGCGGTGGTCAGGCCGGACTCCAGCACCTTCGCCTTGAGGGCGGCGACGTCGGCGTCACCCACCAGCTCGTGGTCGACGGCCGGCAGCGGGTCCTGCCAGAGCTGCGCCTCGGGCACCCACGGGCCGAGGAAGCGGCTGACCGGGCCCATGTCGCGGTGCAGGAGCTTGTACCACGCCTTGGCGAAGGCAAGCGCGAACTCGTCCGGGTTCTCCAGGAACCGGCGCGAGATCTTCTCGTACTCCGGGTCGACCCGCAGCGACAGGTCGGTGGTGAGCATGGTCGGCCGGTGCTTCTTCGCCGGGTCGTGGGCGTCCGGGATGATCGCCTCGGCGTCCTTGGCGACCCACTGCTTCGCGCCGCCGGGGCTGGTGGTGAGCTCCCACTCGTAGCCGAAGAGGATCTCGAAGAACCGGTTGCTCCACTCGGTCGGCCGGTCCGTCCAGGTCACCTCGAGGCCGCTGGTGATGGTGTCGCCGCCCTTGCCGCTGCCGTACGTGCTCAGCCAGCCCAGGCCCTGGTTCTCCAGCGGGGCGCCCTCCGGCTCGGGGCCGACGTGGTTGTCGGCGGGGCCGGCGCCGTGGGTCTTGCCGAAGGTGTGACCGCCGGCGATCAGGGCGACGGTCTCCTCGTCGTTCATCGCCATCCGGCGGAAGGTCTCCCGGATGAAGTGCGCCGCCGCGGCGGGGTCGGCGTTGCCGCGCGGGCCCTCCGGGTTGACGTAGATCAGGCCCATCTCGGTCGCGCCGACACCGGCGGCCATCTCCTTCTCGGAGGAGTACCGCTCGTCACCGAGCCAGGTGTCCTCCGGGCCCCAGAAGATCTCCTCGGGCTCCCAGACGTCCTGGCGGCCGAAGCCGAAGCCGAACGTCCTGAAGCCCATCGACTCCAGGGCCACGTTGCCGGCGAGGACCAGCAGGTCGGCCCAGGAGACCTTCTGGCCGTACTTCTGCTTGACCGGCCAGAGCAGCCGGCGGGCCTTGTCGAGGTTGGCGTTGTCCGGCCAGCTGTTGAGCGGGGCGAACCGCTGACCGCCGTCGCCCGCGCCGCCCCGGCCGTCCTCGATCCGGTAGGTGCCCGCCGCGTGCCAGCTCATCCGGATCATCAGGCCGCCGTAGTGGCCGAAGTCGGCCGGCCACCACTCCTGCGAGGTGGTCAGCACCTCGACGATGTCCCGCTTGAGGGCCTCGACGTCGAGCTTGCCGAACTCCTTGGCGTAGCTGAAGTCCGCGCCCAGCGGGTTGCCCTTGGACGAGTGGGCGTGCAGCACCGACAGGTCGAGCTGGTTGGGCCACCAGTCCCGGTTGGTGCGCGGACGGCCGCCGGTCTTCGGAGTCGGCGAGTCGATCGCCGGGTTCTCGCTCTCGCTGCCGTGCGCGGTCACCGAGTCGTGCGCGACCGGGCAGCCGGCCGCCTCCTTCTTGTCCACGCCCTGGGCGCTGGAGGGGACGTTGTCCTGCGTGTCGCTCATCTGTTTCCTTCCGGACTGGCGGTTCGCTGGGAGGTGCGTTCGGTCGCGCAGTCGGGGCAGACGCCCCAGTACACGACCTCCGCCTCGTCGACCCGGAACCCGTGGTCGCCGGAGGCGGTGAGGCAGGGAGCGTGGCCGACCGCGCAGTCGACGTCGGCGATCGTGCCGCAGGAGCGGCACACGACGTGGTGGTGGTTGTCCCCCACCCTCGACTCGTACCGGGCCGTGGCGCCGGCGGGCTGGATCCGCCGCACCAGGCCGGCGTCGGTCAGCGCCCGCAGCACGTCGTAGACCGCCTGGTGGGAGGTTGTCGGCTGGGCCGCCCGGACCAGGGCGATCACCGTGTCGGTGTCGACGTGCGGATGGTCGCGCAGCGCGGCGAGCACCGCCAACCGGGGCCGGGTCACGCGCAACGAGGCCGCCCGTAGCTGAGCCTCGAAGTCGGACGCCATGCGACGAACCTAGCTCACTCTTCTGGAATCAATCAAGTTTTGCCACGACGTGTCGCCGGCGAAACGGACAACTGGCGGATGATCGGATCGGGCCACGGCGATCGGGCGCGACCGGGGCGGCCCCGACCAGAGTGGTAGGCGGAAGGAGGCCCCCTGTGATCTCGGCGCTCAACCGGCTCGTCGACCACGTCGAGGAGCATCTCACCGAGGACGTCGACGTCCACGTCGTGGCCAGGACGCTCGGCACGACCGAGTACCACCTGCGTCGGATGTTCTCGTCGCTGGCCGGCATGCCGCTGTCGGAGTACGTGCGCCGCCGTCGGATGACCGTCGCCGCCGCCGACGTCGTCCGCGGCGAGTCGGACCTGCTCAGCATCGCCGTCCGACACGGGTACGGCTCGACCGAGGCGTTCGGGCGCGCGTTCCGGGCCGTCCACGGCGTCGGACCCGGTGACGCCCGCCGCGACGGGGGCCCCCTCCGGTCCCAACCACAGCTCAGGTTCCGCCTGACCGTCGAAGGAGGCGTCCCCATGGACACCCGCATCGTCGACCGCCCCGCGTTCCGGCTCGTCGGGCACGCGGCCCGCGTGCCGCTCATCCACCACGGCGTCAACCCGCACATCCAGCGGCACATCGCCGCCCTGCCGCCGGCCGAGCACGTCCGGCTCAAGGGCCTCGGCGACACCGAGCCGGCGGGGCTGCTCCAGGTCACCGACGACGTCGACCCGGACAGCCCCGAGGGCAGCGAGCTGACGTACCTGCACGGGGTGGCCGTCACCGGGAGCGCCCCGGTCCCCGACGACCTCGACGCCATCGAGGTGCCGGCCGGCAGGTGGGCGGTCTTCCACACCAGCGGGCCCCACCCGCAGGCGTTGCAGACGGCCTGGGCGGCGACCGCCACCGAGTGGTTCCCGGCCAACCCGTGGCGGCTGCGGCCGGGCCCGTCGATCGTCGCGGTCCTCGCCCGCGCGGACGACTTCAGCACCGCCACCTGCGAGCTGTGGCTGCCGGTCGAGCCGGCCTGACCGACCGGACACGGGCGGGCCGCCGCGAGGCGGGCCCGGGGACCCGCCGGACGGGCGGCGGGGTCACCGGGGGTCAGGGTCACGGGGGTCGGAGTCACGGCGTCGAGGTCACGGCGTCGGGCGTCGGACGAGGCGGCTGGTCAGGAACGGGCTGGGCGTGCCGTGCCAGAACACGGCCAGCTCGTCGCGGGGCCGGGTGGCGGCCACGAAGAGCAGCGACCGGTCCCGCTGGCGTTCGCGCCGGTAGCGTCTGGGGTCGGTGTCCCGGTGCCGGTCGACGGCCTGCCGGGGCACCAGCCCGTCGCTGACCGCGGCGATGATCATGCGCTGGTACTCCAGACCCTTGAACCGGTGCATGGTGCCGACGTGGACGCCGTCGGGCCGCCGTGGCCCGTCCGGGCCGATCTCCACCGCCGGCAGCCCGTCGGCCGCCAGCCGGGCCACCACGTCGGCCGCGTACTCCCTGGTCGGCACGCAGACCGCCACCGAGCCGTCGACCGGGTCGCCCCAGGCCCGTAGCTGCGCGGCGATCAGGTCCCGCTCCTGGGCCCAGGTCGCCGCGCCCCGGAACACCGGCCGGGCGCCGCGCAGCAGGGAGCGGTACCCGGCCAGGTCCTCCTCGCCGCCGTCCAGGTCGTCGTACACCTCGCCGGTCATGATCTCCAGGGCGTCGGCGAGGATCTGCCGGGTGGTGCGGTAGCTCAGGGTGAGCCGGGACGACCGACCCCGGATGTTGATCCCGAGGCTGCCCAGGGTGACATGGTTGTCGTAGATGCGCTGGTGGGTGTCGCCGGTGAGGAACATGTCGTCCGGGCCGGGGGCGACCATGGCGCGGAGCATCTTCCAGTGCGCGGCGCTGAGGTCCTGCGCCTCGTCGACGACGACGTGCCGGTAGCGGGGCCGGTGGGAGCCGCCGGAGGACGACTCGCCGGCCGCCGCGGCCGTCCGGTCCATCTCCAGCCGGGCGGCGCGTTGGGCGACCTGCCGCCACGTCCAGACGCCCCGGGCGTCCAGCCAGGTGGTGAACCGTTCGGTGAGCTGCCAGACCTGGTCGCGTTCGACCCGGGTCAGGCTGCGGCCCCGGTTGGGTCGGCGGGCCCTGAAGTACTCGGTACGGGAGTTCAGCACCTGGCCGAGGATCACCTGCGTCCACTCGGCGGCCAGGAAATCCGCGTCCTGCCCGGTCTCGCCGCTCTCGGCGAGGAACTCGCCCCACAGCTCGGGGACCCGGTTGTCGTCGACGATCCGCCGGCCGCCGCCGGCCTTCGCCTCGGTCACCACCCGGCTGGCCAGCCGGTCGATGTTGACGATGTCGACCCGCGCCACCAGCTCCTGGCCACCGAGGGCGAGCAGCCGGGTACGCAGGTCGGCGGCGAGGTTACGGTTGAACGTGGTGAGCAGGATCGGCCGGTCCGTGCCGGGGGGCAGCTTCCGGGCGAGGTGGGCGACCCGGTGCAGGGCGACGATGGTCTTGCCGGTGCCGGGGCCCCCACCGACCCGGGCCGGCCCCCTGTACGGCTTCCCGACCAGTTTGCGCTGGGTGGGGTGCAGGAAGATCTGCCACCGCTCGAACGCCTCGCCGATGATCGCCTGCAACGCCTCGTCGTCCGAGGTGACCTGGGTGGCGGGGCGGCGCACCGCCGCCGCGAAGTCCTCCGGGTCGACCGGTTCCCCGGCGCGCACCGGCTCGGTGACCTGCCGGAGCACCTCGTCGTAGGGCACGCCGTCGTAGAGGGCGAACAGCACGTCGGTGGTGAGCTGCGGGGCCCGGTCCAGCAGGGCCAGCAGCTCGGCCTCGGTGGTGAGGACCCGGATCTGCGGCAGCAGCGGCTCGGCCACGCCCAGCTCCACGAGCTGGGCGTCGGCGTACGCGCCGAACAGCGGCGTCCCGGAGGGCGCGATCCCGCCGGCCGGCGCCGTCTCCACGGCCGGGGACTCGGCGGGCGCGGGCGCGGCGGACGCGGATGAGGGCTCGGCGGGCGCGGGCGGGGGCTCGGCGGACGCGGGCGGGGGCTCGGCGGACGCGGATGAGGGCTCGGCGGGCGGGGCCGGGGGCTCGGCGGGCGGAGCCGCTCCGTCCGGGGGCACGACCCGGCCGACGATGCTGTCCCCGACCGGCGTCAGGTCGACCACCTCGATGCCGCCGGTGACCCGGTTGATCCGGTACGCGTACCGCGACAGGTCGTCGTACACCTCGCTGCGGTGCTTGACGTCGACGAGCAGGTAGTCCCGGTCGGCGATGCGCAGCAGCAGCGCCCGGTGGTCCCGGTTGACCCGCGCCGACATCAGCCGGGAGTCGCCGCTCAGCGGTTTCAGCCGCAGCCCGGGATCGTCCGGGTTGCGCCGGAACCGGTGCATGAACTCGTACACCGCGCCGATGTCGGCGCGGGTGAGCTTCATGACCTCCCGGTCGGCGCGGTCCAGCATCCGCAGCGTGGCCCCGACGCTCATCGGCCCTCTCCCCCACTCGTGCCGGCGAGCCTCCCGGCCAGCTCGGCGGCGGACCAGTCCCGGGCCGTCCGGGCGTGCCAGCCCGCCGCCACGTACGCCCGGTCCCGGTCCTCGGTCTCCGGGTCACCGGCCGGGCCGGTGAGCACGACGGCGATCCGCTGCTGCGGCCAGGCCAGCTCGGCCGGCCACGCCTCGTCACCGAGCTCGTAGCCGACCACCGGCGCGGGCAGGCCCTGCCGGGCGAGCTGCGCGACGAGCTGCGTCAGGGCGCTCTCGTCACGGTCCAGGTAGCGCAGCACCTCCTGCCAGGGCGACCCGTCGTCGACCGGGTCCGGCGCGGTCGGGGCCGGCTGCGGCGTGACCCCGAGCCAGGCGGCGGTCTCCTCGTCGAGGGGCAGCCCACGCCGGGCCGGCGTCAGCCCGGTGCCCTCGGTGACCGCCAGCGAGGCGGGATCGAAGGCGTCCAGGGTGGAGACCGCCAACTGGCCGGCGTCCCCGCCCCCGCCGGTCAGGAACTGCAACACGTTGCCCCAGGTGAGCCAGGCCGCCCAGCGTGCCCGGTGACCCGGGTCGGCGAGCGCGGCCGGCGAGTCGTCCACGACGGCCAGCGCCGACCAGGTCGGCAGCGGTCTGCTCCGGCCGTCGGCGACCACGGTCAGCGGGCAGTCGGCGTTGTCCCGGGCGCGGGCGACGAGGATGTGCCGGTGCCGGCCGGGTGGGGGCAGCGGCTCGCCACGCAACGCCGCGAGCAGCCGCTGCGGCGCGCCGGCGGAGTCGGTGGGGCTGTGCTCCCGGGCCTGCTTGAGCAGCCCGGCCAGAGTCGCCTCGGCGCGGCGCTGCCAGCGGGTCAGGTCGGGTTCGGCGAGGAACCCCAGCAGTTGCTCGACCGGGTTGGTCCACACGGTCACCCGCAGCTCGTCCGGGTCCGCGCCGGGCAGGAACGTCCGGTACCGTTCCCGCGCGGTCTGCTCGGCGACGCCGCCGTACGGGCTCCACCGACCGGGCGCGTCGGCGTTGCCCCAGCTCTTGACGTCGTCCCAGGTGGCGGCGAAGACCAGGTAGCCGTGGGCGCGCAGCCGGGCGCGTTTCTCGGCGTCGTCGGCGAGCCGGTTGCGCTGCGCCGTGGCGTGGTACTTGTAGCCGTCGAGGTAGACGGCCACCTCCGGGGACGGCCCGTCGAGGCGTGTGAAGTGCACGTCGGGGCGGGTGCCCCGGATGGTGTTCTGCAGCTTCATCTGCCAGTGCGTGACGTGCCGCCCGCCGTCGCGGACGAACCGCAGGTCGGCGACGCGCGCGCCGTCGTGGTCGCGTCGCCTGTCGATGCGCAACCCGGCGCCGGGCGTCTCGCCGAGGGCCAGCAGCTTGGTGAGGAACTGCAACTCCAGCTCGCTCTCCACCTGGTGGATCAGCGAGATCTCGTCGGTGCGGGTGCCCTCCTGGACGTCCCAGGTGTCCAGGAGCTTGTCCAGCATGCCGAGCGCCTCGTCCCGGCTCATCAGGGCGAAGTGCTCGTTGCGGGCGTAGCGCAGCAGGCAGCGGTGGCACACCGGTCTCGCCTCGTGCCGGCAGACGCAGTCGGCGATCCGCTGGCGGGCCGAGGTCAGCACCGCGCGGAACTCCTCCTGCCTGGCCAGCCGGTGCAGGTAGCCGGTGCCCTGCGGCTGGGTGTCGTAGACGACGACGAAGTTGCGGGTGCCCTCGCTGTGCCCGTCGGGCATGCTGGCCGGGACGGCCTGCAGGTGGGCGGGCTCGCCGCCGTACCGGGCGGCGATGCCGAGCCGGACCGCGGCGGCGAACGACAGCAGCCGCTCCCGGACCAGCGCGGTCGCCGCCGGGATCAGGATGCGCAGCGCCTCGGTCTCCAGCTCGTGGGCCAGGATCAGGTCGACGTGGCTGTCCGGGCCGGGCGTCGCCCGCCGGTACGGGCACCACGGCCGGTGGTGCTCGGCGCCCGCCGCGACGGTCGCCCCGGACGCCTGCGCGGCGAGCTGCTGACCGGCGGTGGCCGCGCCGTCCACCGTGGTGCCGCCGCACGAGACGCAGGTGTGGAAGCGGTTGATCCGCACCTCCTCCCCGGCGAACAGCTCGGCGGCCCGGTCGTAGCGCTGCGCGCCCAGGTTGAAGTGCCGGACCATGGCGTGCCGGCTGTAGTCGACGCCGAACGTGTCGTGCGCGTGCCGCCACGACGACTCGACGGTGGCCGGGTCGACGTCGACCGCCACGGCGGTGGCGTAGAAGCGGCGTCTGCGGTCGTCGCTGTCGTCGCGGATCCGGGCGTCGTCGCGTTTGTCCCGGGCGTACACCCGGGTCGGCCGGAGCACCTGGAACAGTTGCCCGTGGTCGGCGATGCCCCGGTCCTGGCAGCGCGGGCAGGCGCTGGTGTCCTCGGCGGCCAGGTGGGTGCGCACGTACCCGCACCGGGCGCAGACCCGCCACTGCGCGTACCCGGGCCGGTCGGCGGGGCCGACGTCGAGCCCGGAGATCTCGTGCTGGTAGCCGCGCACGTAGTAGCTGTTGCCGGGGGCGATCTCGACCAGCGCCGGGCGGGCCGGGCGGGCGTACTCGCGCAGCTCGCTGTGGTACCGGCGGCCGCCGTCGGTCTGCTCCTCCCAGGTCAGGGTGGCTTCCAGGTCGGTGCGGCTGTCGACGAGCGCGTAGTTCGGCAGCAGCCCGAACTCGACCATGGTGGCGTGCGCGGGCGCGGCGGTGAGCTCCCGCAGGCGGCGGCGGACGGCGGCCTCCTCCGCCCGTAGCATCCGGGCCTCACGGGCGTGGTCCGGGTCGCTGTCGACCAGGCCGCCCCGGGCGCGGGCGATGCCCTGGAGTCGGCGGCGCAGGTCGGCCAACCGTTCCTCCCAGCTCCCGTCGGCCTCCTTCACCCGGTGCGCGATGCCGTCGGCGGCGAACCCACGGAGCTGGTCGGCGGCGACCGGCAGCACCTTGTCACCGAAGAGCGCCAGGAAGTCCGCCACCAGCCGCGCCCCGTCCCGGCGGGCGGCGTCGGCGAGGCCGGTGAGCCAGCCGGTCGGGCCGAACAGCACGTGCGCCCGCCGGGGCATCGGCTGCGCCCCGGGCAGCCGGCCGCGCGCGGCCAGGTCGATCAGGTGCGCCAGGTACTGCCGGCGCAGGATCTCCACGGCGGAGAGGAAACAACCGGGCGGCACGATCTGCCCGGCGATCATGTCCCTCGGCTCGGTCAGGTAGTAGCGGTCCCGTTCGCTGCGACCGACCAGGGTGAGCACCAGCGCGTTGCCGCTGCGCCGGCCGGCCCGACCGGCCCGCTGCACGTAGTTCGCCGGCCCCTGGGGCAGCGACGCCAGCACCACCGCGGAGAGCGCCCCGATGTCGATGCCCATCTCCAGGGTGGGCGTGCAGGACAGCACGTTCGGGTCGGTGTACCGCCGGCCGACGCGGAACTGCTGCTCCACGGTCTCCCGCTGGGCGCGGGTGAGCATGCCGGTGTGCTCACCGGTGACCACCCGGAAGACCCGGCCGCCCAGGTAGAGCCGCCGGTAGTAGTCGTCGGGGGCGGTGTCGTCGGGGGCGGGACGCAGCCGGCCCCGGCAGCGGTACTGCCGGCACGGGTGCCCGTCCCAGTCGGCGACCCGGTCGGGGTGCTCGGTCTGCTGCCAGTGGCAGGTGTCGCAGCCCACCCCGGCCAGCCGGGCGGCGGCGTCGTCGAGCCGGGTCACCCGCAGGTGGCCGGGCATCAGCCCGTACACCCGGTTGCCGTCCTCGGTGTCGCCGACGGCGACGACGCCCTCGGCGGCCAGCGCCGGCAGGAGCTGGCCCAGGTAGCCGGCGGTCGCGGCGAGATCCATGCCGAGGCAGCGCTGCGTCCAGTCCTGGTACCAGTTGCCGCGGGCGGTGAGCACGTCGAACTCGGACCGGGCTTTCGGGTTGGCCAGCAGGAACGCCGGCGCGGACACGCCCTTCGGGAAGGCCGGCAGGCCGGCCGGACGGCCACCCCACACCTGCCACCGGGTGCCGCCGCGCCGCAGGTACGGCGTCAGCCACTCGTGGTAGACCGCGCCCCGCGCCCGCAGCCGCTCCAACAGGCCCCGCAGGAACGCCAGGTAGCGGGCGTCGTCCGGGGGTGTGCCGTCGAGCTGCCCGGGGCCGGTGCGGCGCACGTCCCGGCAGATCGCCACGGCCCGTTGCGGGTCGTCGACGGCCACTTCGACGGCGACGCCGCGGGTCAGCTCCAGCGTGCGACCCTGCCGGGAGCGCAGCCCGGTCTCCAGCACGGTGGCGAAGACGAGCCGCTCGCTGATCAGCGACCAGGTCTCCCGGCTGCCGGTGTGCTCGCCGGCGAGCAGACCGTCCACGCCCGGCTGGTCGTGCAGGTCCGGCGGGACCACCGTGGAGAGGACCTCCGGCTGGGCGGCCCTGGCCACCATCGTCGCGACCAGCTCGTCGAGCCCCACCGGCACGCCCGGGGCGAGCTGGTCGGCGAGCAGGGTACGCAGCGAGAACGCGTACGACCTGTTGGCGACGAACCCGGCGCGGTGCGCGGCGTCCTGCACCGAGTCGTTGAACAGCAGGGTCTTCTTCTCGTCCCCGGTCAGCTCGCCGCCGGTGAAGAGCTGGGTGACCGCCACCGAGGCGAGGGTGGCCAACCCGGCCCCGAGGAAGCGGATACCGTGGTCCAGTTGGCAGGCCGGGCAGCGGTCCTTCTCGGCCGCGTCGACGCCGGTCAGGTCCCCGCGCACGACGATCGCGTCGTCGTCGGGCCGGCCGTCGCGGCCCGGGTCGAACGGGCGCGCCCGCCGGCCGTGCTCCAGCACCAGCAGGCCGGTCGGCTGCTGCCGGATCTCGTCCGCGGTGGCGGCGAGCAGCGCCCGGACCCGACGTTTGTCCCGGCCGACGCTGGCCCGGTAGATCTTGTCCGGGTCGGTCTCCAGCTCCTGCGGGTCCCTCTCCGGGGACAGCGCCATCCAGCCGGAGCGGCCACAGTGCCGGCAGTACACGGCGGGCAGGCGCGGGTGGCGGTTGTCGGCGACCACCCGGTCGGCGTCCGGCGCGTACGGGTCGGGCTCTCGGGGCGGCTCCCCGTACCAGCCGAAGGTGGGCTGGTGGGACGTGCCGCGCAGCAGCCGGGAGACGGCCCGTACCCACAGGTGGGTTTCGATGTTCAGCAGCGGGCGGCCCGGCGCGTCCGGGTGCTGTGCCATGGCCAGCAGGCCGACGAAGCGGGCCAGGGCGGTCGCGGTGACCTCGGGTCGGGTCTTCATGGCGCTGCCCCAGCCGGTGGCGTTCTTGCGGGGCAGCACGTCGATGATCTCGTCGAGGGTGCCCGGCCGGGACTGGAGCGAGTCGAGCACCGCCTTGGTCAGCGGATGCCGGCGCAGCAGCTCGCCGAGGCGCACCGGGTCGTCGAGGCAGCGTTCCCCGACGACCAGCGCGGCGACGTCGGCCATCAGCGCGTCGGGGTCGCGGTCGTCGAGGGCGGCGAGCTGCTCCGGGCTGGGCAGCGGCAGGCTGAAGTCCTGCCGGACGATGAACTCGGCGGGCGCGTAGCGGTCCTCCCCCACCAGCGAGTCGACGTCGAACGGCACCCCGAAGACCTGTTCGGCGACCTCCCGGATGGCGGTCCGGCCGTCCCGGTCACCGCCCTCGCCGAGGGTGGCCGAGGTGGCGACCGGGCAGATCGTCCCCAACGGCCGGTCCGGCTCGGCCAGGCCGAGCGCGGCGGCGAGCCGCCGCAGCAGCATCGCCACGTCGGTGCCCTGCGCGCCGTCGTAGGTGTGGAACTCGTCCAGCACCACGTACGCCGGCTCGGCGTCCCGCCACAGCGGCAGGTCGTCGGCGCGCTGGAGCAGCAGGTCCAGCATCTTGTAGTTGGTGACCAGGATGTCCGGCGGGGTGCGCCGCATCTCGGACCGTCGGGTCAGCACGTGCGGGTACTCGATGGCCGCCACGTCGCCGATGTAGAGGCCGGCGGTCACCCCGGCCAGCGCCGGATCGGTGAGCAGCTCGTTGATCCGCTGGGTCTGGTCGGTGGCGAGGGCGTTCATCGGGTACAGCAGGATCGCCTTGACGCCGCCCGCGCCCCGCCGCTTCCGTCGCCGGCAGTGGTCCAGCACCGGGATCAGGAACGACTCGGTCTTGCCGGATCCGGTGCCGGTGGTAATCAGGGTCGGTCGGGCAACCCCGTCCCGGGTGGACAGTCGGGCGAACGCCCTCGCCTGGTGCGAGTAGGGCGCGAAGCCGGCCGGCGCCCACTCCAGCCCCGCCCGCCAGTCACCGGCCGCCGGCCGGAAGGGGGTCCGGATCCGCAGGTACGGCCCGCGGAAGATGCCCTGCTCCGGGTGGGAGAGAAACCCTTCCAGGCCCTGCCGTACGTCGGCCTCGCTGAGCCCGAACGTGGTGGTGAGGTACTGGGTGAGGGTCCGGCGCAGGGTGTCGGCCGCGATGGTCGGCCTCATACGCGAATCACCGAGGCATGCTACGCCACCCTCCACAGTGACCCGCCCGAGGACAGTCGTCCGTGGGCCAGTTCTCTCGCCGGCGCGGCACGCGCGTGCGGCGCGACGCCCAGGTACGGCGCGCGGGTGCGGGCACCCCGGGCTATTGCGTTCTGACGTAGCTGCTGGCACGGCGGTTATGAGGTCGTGTGAGCGACGGTCGGCCGTCGGTTGGCGCGGGCGATGTTGGGTTCGCCGTGGATGCGGTGCCAACCAATTGCGGTGTTACGCAGGGTGGCCATGACGGCAGGTCCGGTGCCGGTGCGGGCCCGATGGCGATCTCCGCTCTTGCCCATTTTTGCAGGTCAGCCGGTTGGGCGTCGGCGGCGGGCAGGGATGTGACCAGGTAGGCGGTCTCGCGGTTAGTATTGCCGCCGGTGGTGCGGGTACGCCCAGCATCATCCCAGCTCACCGGCCCACCGAGCGAGAACGCAACGGCCCTCTGCGGGTACCAGTACGCGGATCCTTTGGAGCTGCCCCACATTTGGGGCACCCACCCATTCCACGCCGCCCTCCCTGCCCTCCCCACCGCCGGGCAAGATCGTCTTACCTGGGGGGAGTAGTGCCTTCACCCCGCTCGGGCACCACTACAACCCGGAAGTAGTGGGATCTTGGCCGGTCACCTTCTCGTCAGCTCAGATGTCACCTATGAGTGCGGCAGCCCCATGGTCGAGTGGCACCAATACAGCAGTCATCGACAGCCCTTCGCTACTCAGCGCTACCGTTTCCGATTGTCCCGAACAGCCAGACCGCTGACCGCCAGGCTCCCCACCTGGCTCTCCCAGCAAACTTTCGGCTGCTCTATTCGGTCTCCACGCCCTCAGGGACGGCGACATCCTGCCAGAAAATCACCTGTGCATCAGAATCCTGATCTGCAAGCGACTCATCCAAGGCTGAGTCGTTTACGAGTCGAGGATGACCCCAAACGGCTTGAGTTCCAGCTTGACCCCCATTACGTAAGGCGAAAGTCCAGTTGGCAGGCAGGACCCCCTCTTCCACTTCGAACAACTCCATCGGATACCAATTGGGTTGCCGCTTGTCGTCCACTACTAGCACAGTGAGCCCCGAGTTGAACAGCGCCATCTCGTAGACGCGATAGCTTTGACCTGGCGTTATGTCAAATCGGGTACGCTCCGTGAAGTAGAGGCCCCGGTAATCCGAGGGCCGCAAGCGCTCGGACATTGAAACCTGCCCTATAGGGCGTAGAGCCTCGCCTCACTGCACGTCATCACAACGGCTTCCGAAAAACTCTCTCATCGAATCCATGGAGGTTACCCATTCAGAAACGACGTTTCCATCCTCGTCGACAGCGCAACGCGAGGAAATCGAAAGCCACGGCTGGCCTGGATCGAACTCGGATCGAACCTCGTCAAGAAAAATTATAGAGTTCTGAATGTGGACAGTTTCTCCATCGCGATACAGCGGCCAGCAAAACAGAAAGTTGGTGGTTTCCGGATCAGTCATAGACGCCATCAAGCATGATGCCGCAGATGATCCTTCTTCCAGCACCGCAAACGCCCGACACCAGCTATTTTGGTAGTCAGAGACCGTCCAGAAGCCTAGCGGCACCTCGAATGTCTCCGCGAAGTCATCGATTGTGATTCGCCCGGTCACACCGTCAGCGCTCTCATCCGCGCCGAGGACGAACCCATTCTGGACCACTTCGATTGCGAACACGCTACTCCTTGAGATAGTTCAAGTCGCTGTCATAGGTCCCAATCCGTTGCCCCCTACGGTTAAACATCTTCCACCCGTCGGTTACATTGTGCCCGTCAACGTCTCGCGTGATGTAGGTTTTCCCGTTAGAGAAGACTTCCTGCCCGTGGGAATTGAAGGGAGCCTTCTGTGCTGGGATGCGAGTGCCATATCCCAAATCGGCCGCCCTGTCGGAAGCGCTCGGAGCGTATAGCGCACGGTTGGCTGCGCTACGTTCGGCAACTGCCGCTGGGTCATACGGATCGTTCGGAAGTCCAACAGCACACGAGCCACCGGTGTTGTGTACGAGCACGGGCGTGTTGCCGGCGAGTACATAGTACGTGTGGATGTGGGCGATGGTGAGGTTGTAGGTGGTTGTGGTGGTGTCGTGGGTGGGGCGGGTGCCGTTGATCTGGGCGGTCGTGCCGTCGGGGGTGCGGAGGTGTTGTCCTGGGGTGAGGGTGCCGGCGGGTTGCCACTGCTGTCGGGTGGCGTTCCAGAGGGGGTGGTCGGCGGTGGTGTCGAGTGGTTGGCCGTCGACGATCAGGGTGAGCAGGGTGTCTTCGTGGATCCAGAGGTGGGTGACGGGTCGGGGGCCCTGCTCGCCGGTTTCGGGGTCGGTGGCGAGGACGGTGTCGCCGAGGCGGATGGCGCTGAGGGGTTTGGTGGTGCCGTCGGCCATGAGCACTTGGGTGTCGCCGCTGAAGCTGCACAGGCCTCCCCAGGGCACGTCGTCGCTGGCCCGCCCGGCGTCGAGTAGGACCGCCCCGGCGCGGCCGAAGGATCTGACCTTGCCGAGCCGGGGCAACAGGATGTCGATGGAGAGGAACACGCAGCCGGTCGCGCTGCCGTCGGCGCAGTCGATGGCGTCGGCGGCGCCGGTGAGCTCCAGGACGACGTCGCCAAGGGCCTGCCGGAACTTCTGCTGCTCCTCCTTGTCGATCTGTCGGCAGATGTCGGGTGAGTTGTAGCAGAAGGCCATCCACTGCGCATTCCGCTGCTCGACGGGGTCGAGGTCGCGGAACTCCCGCTGGTTGTTGGTCATGGCAAGCGCGACCTGGTCGAGGGTCCGGGCGTCCCTGCCCTCGGTGGTCTTGCCGCCTCCGGTGCCGCCGAGTTGGATGCCGCGGTACTGGTTCAACGAGGTGCCGCTGACCTGCATGCCGCCGCCGGTGTTCTTGCCGCCGCCCGCGCCGCTTTTCGGGTGCGCGATCTGGCCGCCGCCGTGGGCGTCCTCGAAGAAGGTCAGGCCGGACGGGTCGGAGAAGGTGGCCGGGCTGTTGTTGCCGTACGCGTAGCCGTTCCACTGTTGTGGATCGCCGAGGTCCTGAAGCGGGTCCACGCTGATGAACCGGCCGAGCGCCGGATCGTACTCGCGGGCCCCGATGTGGACCAGCCCGGTGTTGTCCCTGGTGCCGCCCAGGAAACCCTTGTCCATGATGGCGGGCCACGCTCCGGTGGGGGTGCCGCGATCGTTGCCGAACGGCAGGGTGCGCCGCCGGGTGACCGACAGGTCCGTGTTGGCGATGCTGACCTCGGCCGTGCCGTGGTGGTCGTTGACCAGCCACGTCAGGCCGGTGAGGGAACGCATCGCGACGACCGTGCCGGCGTGGAGTCGACCCTGCCGAAGCAGACGGCGCGGATACTCACGGCCGACGACGCGTCACAGGAGGCGTCAAGCGATCACGCGGTAACCCAAAGTCATGGCGGCTTGTCGATTTACACGACTGGTCCGGTTTGTGGTGTCGAGTTGTGACCGTTGCTTACATCGAGGGCATGCGATCCCTAGTCTTACCGGCGGCCTTGACGGATGGTCGACAAACGGGGGACTCAGCATGGTGCGATCATGGGCAAGGCTCTTTCGACGACGCTGCACTTCGGGCAATGGGTTCTCAGCTGTCGGCCTCACTGCGGCGGCCGGTCTCGTCATCGGATTGACATCGCCTCTGCTCGGGGCACCCGCCCACGCTGCGGTCCTGCCACCACAAGCCGCAGCGTCCGCCGCAACGCCTTCCGCAGCGGCCGACGAGGCAGCAGCCGCTGAGCTGGCCTACCGTACCCGTAAGCCGATCCTGGTCACCGGGGCGACGACGGAGACCAGCCGGGCCTGGGCGTACCCGGACGGCACCTTCAGCGCCGAGCTGCACGCGGCGCCCGTACGCGCCCGCGTCGGCACCGGGCAGTGGGTCGACGTCGACCTGACACTTCGTCGGCTGCCGGACGGGAACGTGGCACCGGCCGTCGACGCCAACGGGCTGTGGCTGTCCGGCGCGCGGGACGCCGCGACGGACGTGCTGGCCGTGGCCGGCAGCGGCGAGCAGCGGGTCGAGTTGGGTTGGACGGGGGCGCTGCCCGAGCCGCAGCTCGACGGGGTGACCGCTACTTATGCCGAGGTGAAGCCGGGCGTCGACCTGGTGGTCGAGGCCAGACGGACCGGCTTTCAGTACTCGTTCACTGTCAAGGACGCCACCGCAGCGGCCACCATGCAGACCATCAGCCTGCCGTGGTCGACCGGCCCGTCCGGTGATCGCAACCGCGCTGCCAACGCGCCGACCCGAACCGCAACCGTGTCGCAGGGCGAGATGTGGGACGCCCGGTCGCTGCCGTCGGGCGATCCGGCGCACCGAGCCGAGGTCGAGGTGGTGACCGCGATCGGTGAGGACGGCGGCCAGGAACTCGTGATGACCCCTGATCCGGGCTTCTACGAGGACAGTCAACTCACGTACCCGGTGACCATCGATCCGTCGGTGAATCTCGCGCCAGGGTTCGACGCCTATGTCCAGAACACCATCGCCACCACCGACAAGTCGGGGGACACCGAGCTGCGGCTGGGCTACAGCGACGACGGCGGCGCGGGCTGTTCCTCCGGCTGCACGGCCCGGTCGCTGCTGAACTTCCAACGCCTCGGTGGTCTGGACGGCGCCACGGTCATCTCCGCCGAGCTGTTCCTGTGGAACTTCTACTCCTGGTCGTGCACGGCGGCGTCGTGGGAGTCGTGGCGGGTCAGTTGGGCCAACTCCTCCGCCCGCTGGGGCAACCAGCCGGCCTGGCTCGAACAGGACGGCACCTCCACCGGCACCAAGGGCTACGGCCCCAACTGCGCCGACGGCTGGGTCTCGGTATCGGTCAAGAAGAGTTTCCAGGCCGCCTTCGACTCCGCTGAACAGCAGTGGGCCAACATCGGGTTGCGGGCGACCAGCGAGTCCAACCACAACGGTTGGAAGAAGTTCAACTCGTCCGAGGCGGCGACACACACGCCGTACGTGACGCTCAAGTACAACCGCACCCCGAACAGCCCCACCAGCCTGAAGATCGACTCGTGCTATTCGGCCTGCACGTCCCCGGCGGTGGTCCGTTCCGGCACTCCCCAGCTCGCCGCCACCGTGTCCGATCCGGACACCGGCACCCTGCGCGCCGAGTACCAGGTCTACAACAGCACCAAGGGCACCCTGATGGCGAAGTCCGGGACCGCCGTGACCGGTGTGTCGTCGGGCACCGCCCGGCCGTGGCGGGTCGTTCCGCTCACCGGCGCCGCCCTGGCGGACGGCACCTACCACTGGCGGGTGAAGGCATGTGACGCCTACCTGTGCGGCGACTACTCGGCCTGGTTCACCTTCACTGTGAACACGCAGGACCCGTCCCTGCCGGCTGTTTCGAGCAGCGCCTACCCCGAGAAGAGCACCGGGGGTTGGAACGGCGGTCCCGGTCAGCCCGGCTCGTTCACCTACGGGCCCGGCGGTGCCACGGAGGTGGCGGAGTACGTCTACCAGCTCAACGGCGACCCGCTGGTGACCGTGCCCGCCGGCACTCCCCAGACCCAGTTGCTGACCACCAACCAGCAGCAGGTTTCCAGCGGGCTCACCGGCTTCACCGCCGGCCAGTACGCGACGATCTCCCGTTCCACCGCCCGCGGCCACCAGAGTCAGGATTCGCTTCAGGTCACCCCGGCCGCGTCCGGGACCGCGGCGGGGGCTGCGTTCGCGTATGCGACCGTCGGCGGGGAGTGGAGCGGCGGGTTCCACCTCGGCATGCAGGCCGGTAGGCGGTACTGGGTCACCGGCTGGGTCTACGTCCCGGGGGCGACCGGGCTCAACCCGACGGACTGGCGTGGTCTCGCCATCGTTCCCACGTACCACAACGCCGGCGCCTACACCCACGTCCTGTCATCCCGGCCCACCGCGACCGACACGTGGCAGCGGCTCTCGGTCGTGCTGACCGTGCCGGTGACCGCGACCGAGGCTTTCGTGCGCCTCTACAACGGCTTCGCGCCGGGCACCGGCAAGAGCGTGTTCTGGGACGACCTGTCCGTGCGGGAGGTGACCGGGACGACCACCGCCGAGACGATCACGCCGGCCCGGGACGGGCTGAACGTCCTGGCGGTGCAGTCCCGTACCGCCGCTGGCGCCACCTCCGATCCCCGGGTCTACCAGTTCCTGGTCAATCCGAGCACCGACAGTTGGCACTGGACGCTGGACGACGCCACCGGGACAGCGGCTTCCTCCGTGCCGGGGAACACCCGGCCGGCCGCTCTCAGCGGGAGCGGCGTGACCTGGCAGCCGGACGGCCGGGTGGGCGGCGCGGTCACCACCGACGGCAGCGGCCAACTCACGACCTCGTCCCCCGTGCTCGACACCAACGCTCCCGAGGGTTTCACGGTCGCGGCCTGGGTCAGGCTCACCGACCTGGCCAGCCCACACGCCGCTGTCTCCCAGGACGGCACCACCACCTCGTTGTTCCGGCTGGGCCTCCGTACCGACGTCGACGTCGACGGTGACGGCGCGGCCGATCCGGCGTGGTGTTTCACCCTGGCTCAGACCGACAGCGGCGCCGCCAACCAGACGGCCGCCTGCACCGCCGACTACGTGGTCGACGGTGACTGGGTCAGCCTCGTCGGCGTCTACGACCGACCGACCAGCACGATCCGCCTGTACGTCAACGGCACGCCGGACCTCGGCGGGTCTTACGCCGAGGCCGCGCACACCACACCCTGGTCGGCCACCGGGCCACTCGCGCTGGCCCGGGCCCTCGACGCCGGGGCGGCCGCCGAACGATGGGTCGGCGACCTCGACCACGTCTACGCCAGCCAGGGCGTCTGGGGTCCCGGTGAGGTGATCGACCATGCCTTCGCCTGAGTCCTTTCCCGCCCTTCCAGACCGATTCGTTGTCGCCCGGGGAGACGCTATGTCCGTCGCACGCCGCTCAGGTCCGTACCGGGCCACTTTCCGGACGGTCGGTAGGGCCGGCCGCCGGGTCGCCGCGTCGCTCGCCGTCGTCATGGCGGTCACCCTCGCCGGCCAGGCGCCGGCCGTCGACGCGGCCCCCGCCTGGTCCCCGCCGAAGGCCCCCGAGGTGGCCGGGGTGGCGGCCACCCCACTGGTCCACAAGACCAGGCCCGCCTGGACGGCAGCAGACCGGCAGCGTCGCGGGAACCCGAAGGTCACCTGGCCTGCTCCGGGCCGGGCGACGGTCGACCTGACCGACGTGGCGACCGACGCCAGCCGGAGCAACGGAACCAGGACCGGGAAGCTCCCGGTACGGGTGACGCCGCCCGCCGGGGCCCGGCCCGGGTCCGATGACGCGGTTCCCGTACGTCAGGTGACCGTCGAGGTCCTGGACCAACGGTCCGCGCGGGACCGGGGCGCGCCCGGGGTGGCGCTCACGGTGAGCCGGGCCGACGGCGTGCGCCGGCGGGACACCGTGACGGTGCAGGTGGATTATTCCGGGTTCGCCCGAGCCTACGGGGCCGACTGGGCGAACCGGCTCCGGCTGGTCCGCCTGCCGGACGGCCAGCCGCTGCCCAGCACGAACGACCGACGTGCCGCAGTGGTGTCCGCGCCGGTCGAGTTGCCCGCCGACGGCACGGCGGTGACTCTCGCCGTCACCAGCGGGCCGTCCGGCGACTCGGGTGACTTCGCCGCCACCAGCCTGTCCCCGGCCTCCACCTGGCAGGTCGGGCCGCAGACCGGCGACTTCACCTGGTCGTACCCGTTCGACGCACCCCCCGGGGTCGGCGGGCCGGAGCCGTCCGTCGCGTTGACGTACTCCTCCGGGGCGGTCGACGGACGCACCGCGGGCACGAACACCCAGGGCTCGTGGATCGGCGACGGCTGGGACTTCTGGCCCGGCTACATCGAGCGGCAGTACACCGCGTGCAACGGCGACAAGGAGCCGATGCGAGGCAGCCCCGCCAACAACACCGCGGTCAACAGCGGTGACCTGTGCTGGTTGAAGCCGGACGGCAACGCCACCATCTCGCTCAACGGCCGCGCCACCGAGCTGGTCAAGTCTGCCGGCAACACCTGGAAGGGCGTCAGCGACGACGGCTCCAGGATCGAACTGTCGACCAACACGGGATTCGGCAACGGGGACGACGACGGCGAGTACTGGAAGGTCACCACGCCCGACGGCGTCCAGTACTTCTTCGGCCGCAACTCGGGCCCCGGCGGGGCCTCCGGGACCGTCGCGACGAACTCGGTGTGGACCGTGCCCGTGTACGGCAACCACCCCGACGAGCACGGCTACACCGCCGGGAACTTCGCCGCCTCCCGCACCACGCAGGCCTGGCGTTGGAACCTCGACCACGTCGTGGATCTGCACGGCAACACGCTCACCTACTTCTACAGCCGGGAGGCGGGCGCCTACGGTCGGGAAGGCGACCCGACCAAGCGCACCACCTACCACCGCGGCGGCTGGTTGAGCCGCGTCGAGTACGGCAACCGCAGCGACGCCACGTCCACCACGCAGGCCGCCGCCAGGCTGATCTTCGACCCCGCCGACCGCTGTGAGAGCAACTGCTGGTCCGGGTCTGACGCGGTCGCGTCGTCGTGGCCGGACACCCCCTGGGACCAGTACTGCAGGGCCAGCCCCTGCACCAGCCAACTGTCACCGACCTTCTGGACCGCCAAGCGGCTGGCTCAGGTCCGTTCCCAGGTCTACTCCGGCGCCGGCACCTCCTATCAGGACGTGACCTGGTGGACCCTGCGGCACACCTACCTGCAGACCGGCGACAACACCGGCGAGCCGATGTGGCTGGCCGGAGTGACCCGTACCGGCAAGGTGACCAGCGCGGGCGGCCCGGAGGTCTCCGATCCGGAGATCGTCTTCGATCCTGGCAGTGAGGCGCGCCCCAACCGGGTCGACGCCATCGCCGACGGCCGGTCGGACCTGTTCCGGTACCGCGTGAACACGGTGACCACCGAGACCGGCGCCCAGGTCGCGGTCACCTACTCGGCCCCGGAGTGCGCCCGCAACGCTCTCCCGCAACCGCACACCAACACGAAGGCGTGCTTCCCCCGCTACTGGGCGCCCGACGGCGGGGAACCGGAACGGGACTGGTTCCACAAGTACCGGGTCACCCGCATCGACGTGTACGACAACGCCGGCGGGTTCGCGCACGAGCAGAGCAACTACGACTACCTCGACAGCCCGGCCTGGCACTACGAGGACTCGGAGCTGGTCGAGGAGAAGGAGCGCACCTGGAGCCAGTTCCGCGGCTACGGGCACGTCCGGGTCCGCAAGGGTCTGGAGACGGGCGTGCAGTCCGCCAGCGAGTACCGCTACTTCCGGGGCATGGACGGCGACAAACAGCCGACCGGCACCCGCAGCGTGACCGTCACCGACTCGCAGAACGTGGCGATCGCCGACCACGAGGCGTACGCCGGGATGCTCCGCGAGGAGACGACCCTGCTCGGCAACGGCGGGGACTGGGTGTCCGGCACCATCAACACCCCTGTCCGGCAGGGCCCCACCGCCACCTCGGGCCCGCTGAAGGCGTGGATGACCAACGTGGGTACCACCCGGTCGCGCAGCCGACTCGCCGCCGGGGGCGTCCGCTGGGTCAAGACCGTCACCACGTTCAACAGTGACAACCTGCCCACCCAGGTCGACGACCTCGGCGACGAGTCGACCGCGGGCGACGACAGGTGCACCCGCACCTGGTATGCCCGTAACCCGACCAATCACCTGCTGGGTCGGGTC
Source organism: Micromonospora sp. WMMD882 (assembly GCF_027497255.1). NCBI lineage: Bacteria > Bacillati > Actinomycetota > Actinomycetes > Micromonosporales > Micromonosporaceae > Micromonospora > Micromonospora sp. WMMD882. Next base: position 852,725 of record NZ_CP114903.1, on the reverse strand, counting down.
AAGAAAGTCGAGACGGTCGCCGTCAACTGCGCCGCGACGCCCAGTCTGCCCGCCGACATGATCTCCAGCACCCGGATCACGTACGACCTGCCGGGCAGCGACTGGAACACCTACCTCCCGGTCAAGGGGAACGCGGTCCGTACCGAGGAGATCGCCTCGTGGTCGGGCACCACCCCCACCTGGGTCACCACCGCGCGGGCGGTCTACGACGACAACGGCCGCAACAAGGAGGCCTACGACGCGCTCGACCGCAAGACGACCACCGCCTACACCCCGGCCACCACCGGACCGGTGACCGCCAAGACGATCACCAACGCGCTTGGGTACAGCGCCACCACCACCTACGCGACCGCCTGGCACCTCCCGTTGACGACCACCGACAACAACAACGGCGGGATCTCCGAGGTCACCTACGACGGACTCGGTCGGCTACTGAAGGCGTGGCGACCGGGGCGCGCCAAGGCGACCTACCCCAACGCCCCGGACGTCGAGCACAGCTACCTGGTCCGCAACACCGCGCCGACCGCGGTCACCACCTGGACGATGACGCCGAGCGTCACCTACGCCCGCCGGACGTCGATCACCCTCTACGACGGGCTGCTGCGGCCGCGCCAGACCCAGACGCAGGCGACCGGCGGCGGCCGGGTGCTCACCGACACCGTCCACGACTCACGTGGCCTGGTGCAGTGGACCTCCCAGCCCTACTACGACACGACCAACGACCCGCCGGGCACGGAGTTGGTGGGCCAGACCGGCACCCCGGCGGTGCCCGCGCACACCCTGAACGTCTACGACGGGGCCGCCCGCGTCACCGACGCCATCTTCAAGGTCGGCGTGAACCAGGCCACCAACGAGAAGTGGCGCACCACCACCAGCTACGACGGTGAACGGGTCAGTGTCACCCCGCCGCGGGGCGGCACCGCCACCACGACCATCAGCGATGCCCGGGGCCGCGCCGTCGAGCTGCGGCAGTACAAGAACCGGGCCGACGTGGGCAGCGACAATCCTGCGCACTTCGACAAGACCACCTACGGTTACGCCGCGTTCGGCGAACTGGCCAGCCTCACCGACCCGGCCGGCAACACCTGGCGGTACGCGTACGACCAGCTCGGTCGTCGGGTCCGGGACGAGGACCCGGACCGGGGGGTCACCGTCTCCACCTACGACGCGGCCGGGCAGTTGACCACGGTCACCGACGCCCGCAACCGAACCCTCGCGTACACGTACGACAGTCTCGGCCGCCGGACCACGCTGCGGAACGACTCGGTCACCGGCCCGAAGCGGGCCGAGTGGAGCTACGACACGTCGGTCAAGGGCGTGGGCCGGCTGAGCGCGGCGATCCGGTACGAGCCGGCCGGCTCCACGAACGCGTACCGGACCGACATCACCGGGTACGACGTGGCCGGCCGTCCCCTGAGCAGCCAGCTCACCCTCCCGGCGGTCGACAGCGCGCTCTGCGCGGCCGGCGGCAGCACGCCCTGCACGTACCCGTACGCGACGACCTACCGGCCCGACGGCGCGGTCGCCACCAGCACGCTTCCCGCCGCCGGTGGTCTGGCCAGCGAGAAGCTGACCTACAGCTACACCGACATCGGGGCGCCGATGGTCATGCTGACCGCAGGATCGCAGATCTACGTCAACAACACCGTCTACGACAAGCTCGGCAACCTCAGCCAACGGATCCTGGGGGCGACCGGCAAGCGCACCTGGATCACCCACACCACCGACCAGCACACCGGCCGGCTGCTCAACACCAACGCCATCCCGGAGCTCAAACCGGAGGCGGTCAACTTCGGCTACAGCTACGACGAACGGGGCAACCTCACCCAGATCGCCGACACGCCCGCAGGTGGGGCCGCCGACGTCCAGTGCTTCGAGTACGACTACCTGCGTCGCCTGACGGCCGCGTGGACGCCGGGCCCCGGCGCCTGCACGACTCCCAGCCTCGGGGGTCTGGTCGGCCCGGCCCGCTACTGGCACTCCTACACGTACGACGTGACCGGTAACCGCAAGACCGAGACCGACCACCTGGCCGGCACGCTCCGCACCTACGCCTACCCCGCGCCCGGCGGGGCCGCCGGCTCCCGCCCGCACGCGGTGACCTCGGTGGTCACCACCGGCACGATCAGCAGGACCGACGCCTACACGTACACCGGCACCGGCGACACGGCCACCCGGCCGGGCAACCAGACGCTGACGTGGAGCCCCGAGGGCCGGCTCGACCATCTCGCCGAGCCCGCCGGCACCACCAGCTACGTATACGACGCCGACGGCAACCGGCTCATCCGCCGTGACCCCACGGGCGCCACCCTCTACCTGCCGGACGGCACCGAGGTACGCAAACCCACCGCGAGCGCCGCAGCGGGCACCCGCTACTACTCGCACGCCGGCACGGTCGTCGCGATGCGTTCCCTCACCGGCCTGACGTGGCTGGTCAACGACCACCACGGCACGGCCGAGGTCAGCATCGCCAACACGGACCTGTCGGTCACCCGGCGGCGCACCCTGCCGTTCGGCAACGATCGCGGCACCCCCACCGGAGCGTGGCCCGCCATCATGGACAAGGGTTTCCTGGGCGGCACCAGGGACAACACCGGGCTGGTCCACATCGGGGCCCGCGAGTACGATCCGGCGCTCGGCCGGTTCATCAGCGTGGACCCGCTTCAGGACCTCGGCGATCCACAACAGTGGAACGGCTACGCGTACGGCAACAACAGCCCGGCCACCTTCTCCGACCCGTCCGGCCTGACCTTCTTCGAGGACGCCCACGGCGGCGGCCAGATCGCGCACCCGAAAAGCGGCGCGGGCGGCGGCAAGAACACCGGCGGCGGCATGCAGGTCAGCGGCACCTCGTTGAACCAGTACCGCGGCATCCAACTCGGCGGCACCGGAGGCGGCAAGACCACCGAGGGCAGGGACGCCCGGACCCTCGACCAGGTCGCGCTTGCCATGACCAACAACCAGCGGGAGTTCCGCGACCTCGACCCCGTCGAGCAGCGGAATGCGCAGTGGATGGCCTTCTGCTACAACTCACCCGACATCTGCCGACAGATCGACAAGGAGGAGCAGCAGAAGTTCCGGCAGGCCCTTGGCGACGTCGTCCTGGAGCTCACCGGCGCCGCCGACGCCATCGACTGCGCCGACGGCAGCGCGACCGGCTGCGTGTTCCTCTCCATCGACATCCTGTTGCCCCGGCTCGGCAAGGTCAGATCCTTCGGCCGCGCCGGGGCGGTCCTACTCGACGCCGGGCGGGCCAGCGACGACGTGCCCTGGGGAGGCCTGTGCAGCTTCAGCGGCGACACCCAAGTGCTCATGGCCGACGGCACCACCAAACCCCTCAGCGCCATCCGCCTCGGCGACACCGTCCTCGCCACCGACCCCGAAACCGGCGAGCAGGGCCCCCGACCCGTCACCCACCTCTGGATCCACGAAGACACCCTGCTCACCCTGATCGTCGACGGCCAACCACTCGACACCACCGCCGACCACCCCCTCTGGAACGCCACCCGACAGCAGTGGCAACCCGCCGGCACCCTCACCCCAGGACAACACCTCCGCACCCCCGACGGCACGACCGCCCAGATCAACGGCACCCGCCCCACCCACGACACCACCACAACCACCTACAACCTCACCATCGCCCACATCCACACGTACTATGTACTCGCCGGCGACACGCCGGTGCTCGTACACAATGATGGGGGTTACACGCCTCCGCCATCGGATAAGGCACTTCCGGGCTTCCCTGATGCGACATACGTTGGGCGTGGATCACCGAAAGCCGGCGGCGGATATCGTGCTCGTTGGTCCTTGTCGGACGGCCGAATTCTCGAGTGGGATTCGGCGCACGGCACAATTGAGATGTGGACCAATGGCAAAAAGAACGCCAAGCATATGGGGGAGTTCAATCCAGCTACGGGCGAGCAACTCCCCGGCAGAAAGGGTCAGCCGGTGCCAGGGCGCAAGCTGGGAGGTTGCTGATGGAGTGGGTGCTAGAAGAATTCGATCGGAAGTCAGGATCGCTTTGGGCTCGGCACAGGCTAAGCGGCCTTGCAGATAGCGATGCACTGACGATACTTGGATTGAATGAGCTTGGAGACGCAGATCTCTACGACGTTTCTGACGCATCCCTGAGCTATCTAGCTGCACGATTCGGCTTAACGATTATCCCGTTAAAGTTCGATTATCTTCTCGGGCGAGAATCGGCTATTCGTCCGGGCGCTGGCGCATAATTCCTCCCGGAGTGGCGCCAATACCAAGAGCATTGGTGCCACTCCGTTGTGCGTCGAAGGGCATCGCGGGGCGTTCGCGTTGCCGTCAGTGTTGCCGCCAGAGAACCCTAAAGCATCCGAATACATGGATTGATTTGGTGTGGATGGGCGCCTTGCTTGACGACTGGGTGAGCGGGTTGCTCGGTGCCGGGCCGGTTGAAGGGCTGTCGAGCCGCACGGTTCGGTGAGATTCGGGGGCCCATGTAGGGTGGGTGCGGTCCGTTGATGATCATGATTTTGCGAAGACCATGACCCAGAACAGGACCGCACCCGCTGATGTCAGCAGCACTGACCGAGATCGTGTTGCCGCGCCGGCCTCCCCAATCTGCCGTCACCGGAGTTAGCCACCGATGGTGGGTCTGTGGATCTTAGCGAGAAAGGCCCGCAGCGTTGCTGGGATAAGGGGGTTTCCTCAGGGCCGGAGGCCACCTTTTCAGGAAAGGCGAGGCGGTGGAGGGTCGGGGGCTCTTCGTCACCGGGAGTCGCGGAGTTTGAGGATGGAGGTGGCGGTGAGGGCGACGATGCGGTCCTGGTCGTGGGTCAGCTCGGCGAGGGCACGGGCCGCCGCGGCGCCCGGGATGTCGCCGAGCGCCTGGGTGAGCCGTTGCCGGGCGGCCGGCTCGACACCGTCACCGCCGAGGCGTTCGACCAGTCGGCCGGCGATCTGATCCGCCAACCCGCGCTCCCCCGCCAACCCCCCATTCGCTACCGGCCCGCGATCCCCCATCGAGGCGGGAACATCGCCTGAGGCGGGAGCATTCGTCGGAGTGGGCGGTGGGGCGGTTGCCAGGGCGCTCAGGGCGTCGGCGGCGTCGGCGTCGTTCGTGCCTTCGACGATCATGGCGAGGAGGGTGGGGATCGCGTCGGGGACGCCACGTGGGGCGAGCGCCAGGGCCGCCGACCGGACGACCACGACGTCCGGGCTGGTGAGGGCGTCACGGAGCAGGGCGGTGGCCGTACCGTGGGGGATCTTGGCGATGGTGTCGACGGCGCGTTTGCGTACGGCGGGCTCGGGGGCGGTCAGGGCGTCGGCGAGCGGCGCCAGGGCGGCGTCGCCGGAGCGGGCGAGGGCCCAGCGCAGGGCGCCGGCGGCGCTCGGGTCGGGTTCGCGCAGCACCGCCTCGACGAGGGCTTCCACCGGCACCGGTCCGGTGGCGGAGACCGAGGAGAGGGCGGCGCGTTGGCGTTTGCCGGCGCTCTCCGAGCCGAGGTTGTGCAGGAGCGCGACGACCTGGAGGACGTCGTCCCAGTCGGTGGGGTCGGTGGCGTCGATGCGGCGGAGCCGGGCGAGCAGCTCCTCCTCGCGGGCGATGCGTTCGCGGGTCTGCTCGATGAGCTCGTCGACGTGCGCGGCGGGCGTGAAGCCGGGGTCGTCGAGGGCGCGTCCGACGTCCCGCAGCGACAGGCCGAGCGAGCGCAGGATCTCGATGTGCAGGATGCGTCGGATGTCGTCGCGGGAGTATTCGCGGTAGCCGACGCCGGTGCGTCCGGTGGGCCGCACCAGGCCGAGCGTCTCGTAGTGCCGGAGCATGCGGGCGCTGACCCCGGAGCGTCGGGCCACCTCACCGATCCGCACGGCAGGTCATCCTCCCTGCCCGTCCGGGTCGGAGGCCGCGAAGCCGGCCGGGCCGGGAGCCGCGACACCGGCCGAGTCGAGGGCGGCGACGCCGGCTGGGCCGAGGGCGACGACGCGTTTCGCCTCCTCGACGGCGAGGTCGAAGCCGGCGTCGGGGTCGTGGAGCAGGCGTTCGGTGGCGAGGGCGTGTTGCCGTACGCGCGGGTCGGGGTGGGTGGCGGCGGCCCGCAGCGCCGGCTCGGCGGCCTCGCCGAGCGCGGCCAGCGCCCGGCTGAGGCTCAACCGCGTCTCCCGTCCGCCGCGCCCGAGCTGCGTGGCCAGCGTCACGGCCAGCCCGGATGCCTCCTCTTCGGGTACGAGGACGACGGCGGTCCGCCACGCGGCGCGGGCCACCTCGTCGTCGGGGTCGGTGAGCAGGGCCCGGGTGATCGACGGCCACGCCCGCCGGTCTCCGACCTTGGAGAGGGTGTGCAGGGCCTGGCTGCGGGCCGGGGCATGCTCGGAGCGGAGTTCGGCGACCAGTTTCGGCACGGTCAGGGTGGCCGGGTGACGGGTGAGCGCCCAGGTCAGCGCCTCGCGTACGAAGAACTCGGGTTCGACGCCGCAGCGTTCGACGAGGGTGTCGACGTACCGGGGGTCGGGGGTCGTGCCGACCGCCATCGTGGCCCGCAGCCGCACCGTCGGGCTGTCGTGCGCGAGCGCGCGGATGGCTTTCGTCGTGGTCTGGTCCTCGGTCGGGACGCTCATCGCTACCACCTCCTGCGGCACAGTGAAAAGCTTGCCACTGTGTCAGGGTCAAGCGGCGCTCACCCGATCAGGTCACGGTACCCATTCGTAGCCTGAGACGACGTTGCCGCCGACCCAGGTAGACGGGCTGGTCTCGTACTCGGCGAACGCCCTCGTCCGGTAGTAGCCCTGGCCGCACGAGGACGACCCGCCGTAGTCGAGGATCTGCGACGGCCCGTAGGGTCCGGGGAATTCGCCGCCGGACCAGCCGAAGCTGCCGTACGCCCAGCCGGAGCCCCGGCAGAACGTCCACGTGGAGCCGTTCCACCTCTCCACGTCCAGGCGGGCGCGGCCCCAGCCGGTGGCGGACAGCTCGCAGGAGCGAAAGCCGGTCAGCAGGTCCACCCGGACCCGCAGCAGGTAGGCGTTGGCGTAGGCGAGGTTCCCCGAAAGGCTTCCGGGAACGAAGTGGTCGATCCCGGCCTGGGCCCGTACGCAGTAGGAGGAGCTGACCGACGAGTAGACGGTCGTCACGGGCGACCACGTCCACGCGGCGGCCGGTTGCGCGGCCAGCGCCACCAGCAGGGTCGCCGCCGCTCCGGAAAGGACCGCTTGCAGGATCCTGCGTATTTTGCGCATGACTCCCCACCCTCGACGGCCAATGATCAACGCCATTACTTTATTGGCAGTGAGTGTGATTTCCGATACCGCGCCCTGTCAAGCTTCGCATTTTCGGGATTCGCGTAGGCAGACTGCCTGGTCAACACTGACAAAGCGCCCGATCCAGGTGTAGGCCACCTTGAGGCAGAAATCGTCGTACGGGACGCCCTATCCCCGCGAGGGCGGCGGCGGGTACGGCACGTCGAGCAGGTGGGTGGCCTGGGAGCCGTAGCCCTGCCACTGGTGGCGCAGGACGAGCCCCCGGTCCAGGGTGCTGTACTCCAGCCCGACGTCGACGGTCATCCGCAGGGTGAACCGCTCCCCGTACGGCTCGGGGAGGCTCCACGCCTCGTAGAGCACCGGCTCGAAGGTGGCGTGCGCGAGCGCGGCGGGCGGACTCAGCTCGGAGCTGAACACGCCCTGGTCGATGTCGGGGCGCTTGAACTCGAACGTCCACCGGGAGGCGTTGACGTCGTTCTCGTAGTTGCTGTCGTTGACGATCGTCACGTCGGCCATGGCGAAGCTCTTCGACGTGCCGAACGAGACGCCGCCGCTCACGCCCGCGGTGGGCTGGTCGCCGAACATGCCGACGTTCCCGTCGAGTGACGCGCTCATCGAGCTGGTGTACGTGGTGACGCCCTGGCTGTTCTCGGGACTGTTGCTGACCATGCTGGCCCGCTCGTAGGGCAGCGGGTGGCCGGCGTCGTCCACCACGTGGGTCTGGATGGCGTACGTCCGCGCGTACAGGCCCTTGCGGTCGGAGCCGTCCTGCCGGTAGACGTCGGACGCGTTGAACACGCAGTAGTGGGCCAGGTAGAACAGGTAGCGCAGCTCCCCGTCCAGGGTGTGCGTCGAGCACGGGAACGCCTGCGTGGTGACCTCCAGGTGGAGGCGGTGGTCCGCCGCCTCGGCGTGCTCGGCCATCCACCGCTGGAAGTGGAAGTCGTTGTGCCACGTGCCGACGGTGTTGCTGCGGAACTGCCAGAAGTCTGCGGTGTCGGTCACGCCATCTCCTCCAAAGTCGATCTCATGCCCGGCTCGGCGGGCTCCGGGCCGGCCAGGGCGTCGCCGGGCTCCGGGCCGCCCGGCACGACCGCGTCCGGGTCGTCGGGCACGGCGTCCCGTTCACCCGGGAACGCCTCCCGCGCGCGGTCCGCCGCGCCGGGGACCGCGTCGTCCGCCGGCTCCGCCGGCCGGGCGTCGGCCCCGGGGACCAGTCCGTCCCCGGGTGGGGGAACCGGCCCGCCGACCACCCAGGTCGCGTTGGACTCCCACGGCGTCCCGGCCCGGGCGGTGACGTTCTCCCCGGCGGCGGCCCGGCTGGCCGCGTCGTCCCAGGCGCCGGGCGGGCAGTGCACGGTCACCCGGGTCAGGCCGTTCGCGCGGGCGACCCGGAACACGTCCGCCCATTCGGTGGTCGGGGCCCGGTGGCACAGCAGGTAGCGGTCGCTGTCGGTGGCGTGCAGGGCGACCGGCACGCAGGAGGCCACCATCGCGTGGACCGCGCGCGGCCGGGCCGGGTCGACCGTCCCCAGCTCCATCGAGCCGAGGACGTCCAGCGACGCCGTGCTCTCGGCGCGGGCCGCGTTCTCGGCGTCCGCCCGTACCGTGGCGACGAAGTCACGTGGCCCGTTCGGGCCGGTTCCCCCGTACGTCCAGACGCCTTTTCTGGCGTCGAGGACCTCCCACGACCAACGGCCGGTCCGTTCCCCCCGGACGTACCGGTAACTGCCGTCCAGCTCTTCGAAACCGTCCCCGAGAACCCGCCTGGTCGCGCCCTGAAGGTAGATCCTCGCGATGGCCGGCAAGCTTTTCTCCTTCAATTGCGCAGGGCACGTCAGATGACCGTCGACATCGGTTTCCCGTCGGCCACCGCGCGATTTCCGCGGCTGAGTGGAGGCGACGGTACTACACCGTGACGCCCACGACGGCGGCGCGCGACCGTCGGATGATCGACACCGGAACGTGTCCGGCCCGGCGGCGCCGACCAGGAAATCCGGTTGATCCGCTACCGGCGGCGGTGTCTGATCGGGGCGTGTCGGTCACGATGAGCGTGCCAGGTGTCGCCGGGTTGGCCGAGGTCGTGCGCGCGTTGCGCGGGTGGCAGCACGACGAAGCGCCGCCGCACCTGCACCCGGGCGACGTGGGCTGGCACCTGTCGTACGGCACGGCGGCGACGGCCGGCGCGCTGCGGGTCTGGCGGCGCAACGGCACGATCGTCGCGGTCGGGCTGCTGGACAGCCCCGACCTGGTACGGCTGGCGATCGCCCCGGACGTCGCCGGGGACGAGGAGCTGGCGCGGCGGATGGTCGACGACGTGAGCCGGCCGGGGCGTGGCGTCCTGCCGTCGGGCAGCGTGGCCGTCGAGGCGCGCGGCGAGGGCGCCTTCCGGGCGCTGCTGCTGGCCGCCGGATGGCAGCCCGACGAGGCGTGGACGCCGCTGCGGCGTGACCTGACCGGGCCCGTCGAGGGGTCCGGTCTGCGGGTCGAGGTGGTGGGCCCGGAGCAGGTGGCGGCGCGGGTGGCGGTGCAGCGGGCGGCGTTCGACAGGTCGACGTTCACGGCGCGGCGGTGGCACGCGATGGCCGCCGGGTCGCCGTACGCGGATGCTTGTTGCCTGGTCGGCTACGACACGCGGGGCGCGGCGGTGGCCGTGGTGACGGTGTGGTCGGCCGGGCCGGGGCGGCCCGGCCTGCTCGAACCGATGGGCGTGCACCGGGATCATCGCGGCCACGGCCACGGTACGGCGATCTGCGTCGCCGCGGCGGCGACGCTGCGGGAGATGGGCGCGTCGGGCGCGGTCGTGGCCACCCCGAGCGGCAACGTCGGCGCGGTCGCCACCTACCGGTCCGCCGGGTTCCGGCAGCTTCCCGAGGTACGCGACCTGCGCCGGCCCGCGCTCGGGTGAGCGCCCGGGTCAGGGCACGGTGTCGGAGTAGACCTCGACGTCGTAGAGGAGCCGTACGTTTCGGCGGCCGTTGGTGACGCCGACGAAGACCGGGTCGCCGGCCGGGGTGCGGCCCTGCCGCCACGCCTGCTCGCGGGCCGCTTCCCGGGACTCGTGGTGGACCCGGCCCTCCTGGTGCAGGCGCAGCACCCGACGTGCGGTGACCGGGTCGGTGTCGAGCTGGATCCGCAGCAGCGGCACGGGGCGTCCTCCGGGGCGTCCGTCGGTCCACGTCGTACACCCATCAGATTAACGCTGTTAAGTTTCTGGTCCACCGTAATAAGGTGGGACGATGACCACCGCAGGGCCGGCGCGGGCCCGCCGGAGACCGGCGCTGCTGCTCGACCACATCGTGGCGGCGGCGGTCGCCCTGCTGGACGCGCAGGGCGTCGAGGGCCTGACGATGCGCGGCCTCGCCCAGCGGCTCGACGTGACGGCCACCGCGTTGTACTGGCACGTGCGGACGAAGGACGACGTCCTGGACCTGGCCGTCGACCGGATCTTCGGTGACGTGCCGGTGCCGGAGGTGAGCGACGACTGGCGGGCGGACGTGCGCCTGCTCGTCCTGGGCTGGCGGGAGGCCATGCTGCGGCACCCGTGGGCGCCGGGGCTGATCGGACGCCCGACGCTCGGGCCCAACGTCCTGACCCGTACCGAATTCCTCCAGTCGGCGCTGGCGCGCGGCGGCTGCCGGGGACGGGCGCTCGCGGTGGCGACCCGGATGGTGGCGAACTACGTCATCGGGGCCTCGCTGACGGAGGCCACCTGGCGACGGACCGCCGACCCGCGGGCGAGGGCGGCGGCCCGCGACCTCGTCACCAGGAACCCGGACGCCTATCCGACCCTCGACGCCTCCAGCCACCTGGACGACGCCCGCTGGGACGACGGCCTGCTCTTCGCGGCGGGGCTCGACGGCATCCTGCGGGCGGCGACGGGGGCCGGCACGCCGGAGTGACCGGGTACGCCGGGCGGACGCTGCGGCAGCTACCCGGCGGTCGGGGGCGGGGTGCCGGGCGTCGCGATGTCGGGCGTCGGAGTGTCGGGCGTCGGAGTGTCGGGCGTCGTGGTGTCGGGCCAGGCTTCCGGGGCGGGGCCGAAGGCGTGCCGGGCGGCCCGGACAGCCAGCGCGGCGAGGGCGGCGTTCGCGCCGCCGCCGATCACCGCGCCGATGCCGAAGGGCGCCACCCGACCAAGGACGATGATGCCCTGCCGGGTGCCGAACCTGGTGACGAAGTGTCTGCCCAGGACCTTGTTGATCTGGCGCAGCGTCTCGCCGGGCACCTTGGCGGCGATGTGGCGGCCCCAGTGTTTCCCGGTGCGCTCGGCGACCTTGGCGATGGTGGCCTGGCCGGACCCGCCGAGCATGATGCCCATGACGATGGTGCGCCGGCGTTCAACCTCGTCGATGGGCACGCCGTGGACCTCGGCGACCGAGAGCGCGAAGAGCGCGCTCAACTGGAGCGACGACAGGAACTCGCCGGCCGACAGGGCGACCGCGACGCCGGTGCCGACGCCGGGCGCGGCGGCTGCCCCGCCCACGGCGGCACCCGAGCCGGTCAGGGCGCTGACGTACATCCGTTCCAGGCTGCGGATCACCTCGGCCGGCGTGGCGTCCGGGTTCCGCTGGCGAGCGCGGGCGATGTTCTTGCGGACCAGCGGACCTTGCAGGTCGATCGCCTTGTCCAGCAGGTCGAGGACCCGGTTACCGCCGGTGGCCGCCTCCGGGACCGGTCCGTCGTGGGGCACTGTCGCCATGCCGCGCGCTCCTCCGCTCGCTTTCCGCCGGCCGGGGTCCACGCTCGGTCGGCCGAGCGGACAGTACGCCAGATCGTGAATCCTGTCCACAAAGTTCGTCCACTGCGGACCCGGATGGCGTGGGCCGGTTTAAATGGGCCCATGCCAGCGCGCGACGGCCAGCCGAGAACCGGAACCCGCAGCGAACCGAACCCGCCCGCTCCCCGCCGGCACCGGCGGGCCGCCGGTCAGCCCACCAGCAGCTCACGGGCCACTCGGGGACGACCGGCTGCCGCAGTGCCCGGCGAAGCGGAGCTGAGCCGCACGTGAGCCACTGACGGACGACGGCCGCGGCGCTCGCGCGCCACGGCCGTCGTCGGGGGGGTCGGAACGGAACCGCTCAGGGTCAGACGAGCAGGTAACCCATCAGGCTCTCGGTTATCTGGCCCTCGCAGTTGGCGTCGGGCGAGTCGAAGTGGTCGCCGGCGTTTATCACCAGGCACCGGTAGAACGCCTGGTGGGGCTGGGCCGGCGGCGAGTCGTACACGTAGCCGATGAGGCCGGCGGGGGTCTGGCCCTCGCAGCCGGCGTCGACGGAGGTCATGTAGTCCGAGCCAGCGACCAGGCACTGGTAGATCGGCTTCGTGCCGGTTGCGGAGGTGGTGCGCACCTTCCCGAGGACGCCCTCGTTCACGTAGCCGCCGACCGAGACGCTCGTGCTGCTGATGTGGTCGGGGCCGTTCACGTGCCGGTAGAGGGTTTTCAGGCTGGGCTGGATGGTGCCGGGGACGACGCGGAGCAGCCGGTTGGGCGAGCCCGTGCCCGGATTGGTGATCTTGTTCGGGCTGGCGCTGCCGTAGAGGTTGTCCGCGACCTCGGCCGGGCTCATGCCCGGGTAGGAGTAGAGCACCAGGGCGGCTGCGCCGGCCACGTGCGGGGCGGCCATCGAGGTGCCGCTGATGGTGTTGGTGGCGGTGTCGCTGGTGCGCCAGGCCGAGGTGATGCCATCGCCCGGGGCGAAGATGTCGGTGCAGGTGCCCCAGTTGGAGAACGACGCGCGGCCGTCGGTGCGGGTGCTGGCGTTGACTGTGATCGCCTCGGCCACCCGGGCCGGGGTGTAGTTGCAGGCGTCGCTGTTGTTGTTGCCCGAGGCGATCGCGTAGACGATACCGTCAGCGATCGAGGTGCGGACCGCGTTCTCCAGGGTGGTGTTGCTGCCGACGCCGCCGAGGCTCATGTTCGCCACCGCCGGCACGCCGGCCGTGTGGTGGCCGGTCACCCAGTCCACCCCGGCGGTGACCCCCGCCCAGCTGCCCGAGCCCGTGCAGCCGAGCACCTTGACCGCGACCAGGGACGTCGCCTTCGCCACGCCGTACGCCGCGCCGCCGATGGTGCCGGCCACGTGCGTGCCGTGGCCGTTGCAGTCGGAGTTGTTGCCGTCGCCTGTGGTGTTGGTGCCCCAGGACGCCCGGCCGCCGAAGTCGGTGTGCGTGGTCCGGATACCGGTGTCGATCACGTACGCCCGCACCCTGGTCGCCATGTTCGGGTAGGTGTAGCTGTTGTCCAGCGGCAGGTCCACCTGGTCGATCCGGTCGAGCCCCCAGGACGGCGGGTTCGGCTGGGTCGCGGTGGTCCGCGCCTCGGCGTTCTGCTCGACGTACGCCACCTCGGGCCGGGCCGCGAGCCGGCGGGCGGCGGTCGCGCTCATCGTGCCGGCGAACCCGCGTACGGCGTGCGAGTAGGTGTGCTCCACCCGCACGCCGAACTCCGCCGCCAACTGACGCGTCGCCGCCCGGGTGTCAGCCGCACTGCTCTCCTTGAGCACCACGATGTAGCTGTCGGGGATCGCCCCCGGGCTACCGGCCCCGACGATCCGACCCTCCGCCGCCGCCACCGGGGACGCGGTCGCCGCCAGGAACAGGGCGGCCATTCCGGCTGCCGCGACCGAACCGACCAACCGCCGTCGCCAGGCCACGCCGATTTTCCTCATGGTGATCCCTTCCGTGCTGACACTGGTGGGGGAAACCGTGGAGAACGCGAATCATGATCGCCACGCCAGGATATCCGCGCCGCCAACCGTCAGTCAATTGACGAACTTCACTGTGGACGCCCATTCCGAAATAACCCGATCTACCGCCTTACCTGCGGCTTTCCTGGGGTGAGCGAAGTCAGCCACTCAGCGGGGCGACGAATCCGCGATCAGGAGTCATGCGGATACGTCACCCCGGACACCGGTCGCCCATGGAGGAGGTCACAGTCGTCGCCCATTCCGGATCCCATGTGCCTTGATGAAGATCGTCGACAGAAAGGTGGATGGCCGGCAGAAACGCCACCGCAGCCGACCCGGCCACCGGCACCCACGCGGCAACCGCCTACGGCCACGTGGACCCGACAACGAACGACTGAGGGTCCACGTGGCCCGGCACCGGCTCCCGGGGCCGGCGACCACGCAGGCGGTCCGACCGGACCGACGGGGCGACACCCCTCGGCCCTCCCGGCAGCAGAAACCGCGCTCGCGTTCTCGGCGGCATCAGCCCCCGCGTACGCGGGGAAACGAGCTGCGCGACACCACCGGAGCCGTGCTGATCGGACCACCCTCGCACACGCGGGGAGAAGGTCGCGCAGGACATCGACAGCACCGTGTGGACGGAATCATCCCCGTGTGCGCGGGAGGAGCGAGAGACGGACTTACTCCCCCTCGACACCGCCGGATCACCCCCGCGTGCGCGGGGAAGAGCTCACCTTCGCCCAAGCCTTTACCAACGGCGGCGGATCACCCCCGCGTGCGCGGGGAAGAGGTCGTGACGATCATCGATGAGGCGCACACGTACGGATCACCCCCGCGTGCGCGGGGAAGAGGACAGGCCCGGCGGCGGCACCGACGGCATCGGGCAGGGCCCCGGCAAAGTCGTGACGCTGTCCGACTTGAGGCTTCTGAAGTAGAAGCGCCAGCGTTTGTGGCAGCAAGACGGGCATGACCAGCTCAGAAGATCATCAAGGTTCCTACGCCACGGTGATCGATCCGAAGTGAGTCATGCCCGCCCTGCCATCATCGCTGATCTCGTCTTTGTCCGATGCACCGGCTCTGACCGTGCCCGAAACCGCTGGCGGGCTACCCGCAGCACTGGCCGGGGTGCCTGATCCACGAGCTCGCCGCGGTGTGCGGCATCGGCTGTGCGTGGTGGTGACCGCGGTGGTGTGTGCCGTGGTGGCCGGCTACCGCTCGTACTCCGCGATCGCGGAGTGGGTGGCCGATGTCCCGGACGAGACGGCCGAGGCACTGGGTATCGCCGCTGACCGGCGCCCGTCGGAGGCGATGATCCGCCGGTTGCTGCAGGCCCTGGACCCGGATCTGCTGACCACGGCGATCAGCGGCTGGCTCGTCGGCCGGGCCACGACCAGCGCCTCGGGCAGCCGGCAGGCGATCGCGGTCGACGGCAAGACCCTGCGCGGATCCCGCACCGCCGTCACCGCCGCCGATCACGTGATGGCCGCCTGTGATCAGGCCACCGGTGTGGTCCTGGCAAGCACCAACGTAGACGGCAAGACCAACGAGATCACCCGGTTCGGACCTCTACTCGACCAGATCAGCGACCTGCGCAACACGGTGATCACCGCGGACGCGCTGCACTGCCAGCGCGAACACGTCGCCTACCTCGCCGAACGCAGCGCGCACTGGATCCTGACCGTCAAAGCCAACCAGCCCCACCTGCACGCCCAACTCGCCGGTCTGCCCTGGCGGGCCGTCCCCGACGCCACCCGCCACGACGACCGCGGGCACGGCCGCCGCGAGATACGCACCCTGAAGATCCTCACCATCTCCACCGGCATCGACTTCCCGCACGCCGCCCAGGCCATCCAGATCCGCCGCCGCCGACGACGCCTCGATGAGCCGAAACGCTTCACCACCGAGACCGTCTACGCCATCACCGACCTGCAAGTCCACCAGGCGAAACCGGATCAACTGGCCGCGTGGATCCGCGGCCACTGGTCCATCGAGAACAAGATCCACTGGGTCCGCGACGTCACCTACGACGAAGACCGCAGCCAAATCCGTACCGGCACCGGACCGCAAGTCATGGCCGCCCTGCGCAACGCCGCCATCGGCGCCCTACGCCTCGCCGGGCTCACCAACATCGCCGCTGCCAACCGGCATCACGCCCGCGACAGCAGCCGGGCACTGGCCCTCCTCGGCATCATCTAACGACTTTGCCGGGACCCTGCGGCATCGGGGGATCACCCCCGCGTGCGCGGGGAAGAGGCGGGCAGTGGATGGTGGCTCTCGGCCGGCACCGGATCACCCCCGCGTGCGCGGGGAAGAGACTTCCTGAGCTGGGGCGCTAAAGATCAACTAGTGCGTTTTCCTTCACTTTGATTCGCCTGCTGTCCACAGCGTGGACGGTGGTCGTCACACCGGACAGTGTCCGGGATTCCACTGTCCGGAGGCAGCCGCCGACGCCGGCGAGTCGCACCCACAGCGGAGGGTCGGGGGCGTCTCTGCCCGTACGTCGGATCTCCTTGCCTCTGCGGTCGCGGTGTCGGGGCAACGTCCAGCCTGTGACGAGGCGTTGGCGGGAATGCCAGGAAGCTCGGCTCCAGCACGGAACATGCAGAACGCTATGCGGGTTCAGGACAGCCGCCGACCTGAATCGATAAACTTGATTCTATCGCCCGACGTAGCCGCCCCCGGTCAGGACAACCACTTTCACGCCAACCCTTCCTCGCGAAGGAACGTGATATTTTCAGGCGTGGGAATTGCGCCGTTATAGCGATTGTCGAAGGCGTCCGGTAAGGTCCATGGAGTAGCCACGAAAGCGCGAGACATCGCCGACCCAGTCATTTCCGATTTGTTGACAGAGCGACGTTTCACCGGTGGCATCCCGATGTAACAAAACGCAACACGGAGAGGGGTGGCGGATGGCCGACGACATGGGATCGACCGTCCCGAGACGACAGCTCGGGCGAGCGCTACGGGAGCTGCGCTCCGAAGCGCAGATGACCCTCGACGGCGCGGCGGACGCGCTGCACTGTAGCCGGCAGAAGGTGTGGCGCATCGAGAGCGGCCTGGGCCCGATCCGCCCTCTCGACGTCCGCGCCCTCTGCGACCTCTACGGCGCGACACCCACCCTGACCCAGGCCCTCATCGCCGTCGCCCACGAGACCAAGGCCAAGGGCTGGTGGCACTCCTACCTCGACGCCATCCCCGAGTGGTTCGAGCTGTACGTCGGCCTGGAGTCAGCAGCCTCCAGCATCCGCCGCTTCGACGAAGCCCTGATCGCCGGCATGCTGCAGTCACCCGAGTATGCGCACGCGGTCTACCAGCGCCGACGCACGATGACGGACGATGAGCGTGAACGCCTCGTTGAGGTACGGCAACAACGGCAGGCCATCCTGCATCGGAGGCTTCCTCGGGCACCCAAGCTGGAGGTGATCCTGTCCGAGGGAGCACTACTGCGCACGGTAGGCAGCCCAGCGACCATGGCTGGGCAACTCCGTCACCTGTTGGAGATCAGGGAACTGCCCCACGTCTCCATCCGCGTCCTACCCCACAGCGTCGGCCTGCACTTCGGCGCGGTCGCCGGCTCCTTCGTCATGCTGGACTTCCCCATCCGCAACCGGGTCGAGCCTGAGCCGTCGGTCGTCTACAAGGAGTCTCTGACCGGGGCGCTCTACCTCGACCGCAAGGAAGAACTCGCAATCTACGAAGAAGTATGGGCGAGCCTCGATGATCTCGCGTTGGATGAGGCACAATCGGAAAATCTGGTCAACAAGATCATCATGGAGGTTCACCATGGCTGACCTGACCGGTGCTCAGTGGCGCAAGAGCACCCGCAGCGGCGACAACGGAGGTGACTGCGTCGAGGTAGCCGACAACCTACCCGGCCTCGTCGCCGTACGCGACAGCAAGAACCCGGCGGGCCCCGCCCTCACCTTCCCTACCACCGCTTGGACCACCTTTATCCAGACGACTAAGACCCGGCACTGAACAAAATCGGGGACGGCAGCGCAACCGAAAGGCACCATACGGTCGCGCTGCTGACTGTCCGCTCGACGTAGCAGCCAGCCCGCCGCTCGATCTACCATCCCAATACGGTGACCATCAGCACTGCGGTTCCCGCTCCAGACAGACAAGATGTTCGGCCGTCCACCACTCACTTCCGCAAAATCGGACTTCATCAGGACTTTTCGGAAGCTCCGGGCGCTGTAGAGGTCTTTGCTCGCCAGTCGGAGGCTGCGCGTTAACTGAAGAAAGTCGTCGGCGCTCCCCATCCACCGCCAAGTGAGCGCACAACCTCGCCCTCCGCTCTAGTCAGCGCTTCCGAGGACTACGATCGTGAGCTGATATCCGCTTCCTTATATCGCTCACTGAAGATCGAATGGGCCAATCGATACTCGCTCTCTCGATCCGCATGGTAGAACGGTGCAGCATATCCCTTCGGAGCCGGGCATCCCGCCGGATCCGACAGATGCTTCTCTAATTCGGCGAAGGTATCGGGGCGCTGCCGCCTTCCCCAGGCTATTCTATCCGCTGCAATCTTCCGACCGGCAGCGTCGAAGTACATAGCAGTCTCATACTTCGCCAGCGTGCCGTATCTAGATTTGTATAGGGCCAACAACGGCTCTACTTCCATACCCAGCCAGACCGCCACCAAAGCATCAATTTCCAACAGGGCTGACCGTCGCATCAGCTCACTACGGATCGGCACAGATGGATCCCATGTTCGAGGCACATCACCAAGGCGCCCAGGAGACGGCCAATTCAGGGCCCACTCCTCATGCTGCCAAGATTCTCGGAACAGACGGTTCCACAACTGGCCATAACCGGAAGTCAACGCATTCAGCCTAAGCGTGCGAAGCAGAAGCGCAGACTGCAAAGGGTGATTTTCCTCCGGCACCGGCATCACAAGGGCTTCTGTTCGGCTCATATGGTCCCTGTCTGTCACCCTGAGCAGATAATCCAGAGGTAGAGCCGACCAGAATCCGGCGACCAAAGCGGTCTGCAAGTCACTCCCCATAGCCATGCTGCGGACAGCATGAACATGACTGGGCCCCGGCGGAAAGAGCGCAACGAAAAGGCTTCTTTCGTTTTCGGCTTTCGTCATTTCACGCCAAAACAGCCGGTAAAATTCTATGCTACTGCGCCTACCTCCTCTCCCGTCCGGCCGATTATCGAGCTTTCGCTCGTAATTTTCTCGATCATTTGGTGGCCGAAATTTGGTGGAAGGGAGAAAATTTTCTGTTAATTCCTCTAAGTCTACCGGTTGATCAAAATTTCCTGTCTGCGGATCCTGCTTGGCAAACGGAGTGGCCAACGAGAAGTTTGGCCCATTAAGGATTACATCTTCCCAGGTGTCGCGCCGACCGACTTCCTCATAAAAGAGTCCCGCAACCTTGTCGGTCCGCTCATTGAAACCAACACTAATAAATGCCTCACAATCACGCAGTCTAGGCTTCGCCCTCGCAAGCGCCTCCATTGCTGCCGTCTCGGCAGTGGTAACGGGATGCAGAAGGGGCGTCGATTCAACAGGAGCATTGCTCAAATTTAGTAGACGACGCCACATTTCGAGACGGTCACGATCGACGCGAATCAGGCGATCCCTATGTGGCCTTCTATCCCAATTCCTGCCATTCTTGATGCCCGGAATCTCGCCATTGCCATCATGATTAAGAGACGCCCTGAAGGTTTCGACAGAGTAAAGCTTGCTGGCATGAACAAAGGAGATTTCCCCAGCTCTCCCATAAACATTTACGCCAAACTCTTGCTTCCTCCCCACAGGAGGCGCGAACGCCCAGTTCGCCACGTTGACAAAACTGCCAAGTATCCGCAGACGTCGGTAAGCCTCGGGGCGAAGAGATCCTTCCTGCGGCCCTGTGAGATGAGTGCCGGGGTGAAGTAGACCGGAAATACCCGCCACGGTCGCATTGCGCCATACTTGAGCGATAAAGCAGCGATAAAAGTCGGCACGCCCACCGCCTAACACTTGATAATAAATCGGCGAGCCGGTAAAAGCAGCACTTCCACCGACTACCGAACGCTCACTTAGATAGAAGTCGCGCGCAGATCCAGTTTCGAGCAAACTCTGTCTGCGACGCACATAGGTCGCCCATTCATTTTCGGCGGCAACCATAAACCACGGATCCACCTCAGCGAGAACGGAAGCATCCATCCAGTCTGGCTGTACCCAGGGTGGGTTTCCTACCTGGAGGTCGAAGCCGTTGGTGAAGGCCTGGGCGAAGGTGAGTTCCCAGTGGAAGAAGCCCTGCTGGTCGGCGATCTGTTCGGCGGTGAGCAGCCAGGGGAAGCGGTCGGTGAGGGTCCAGGGGGCGTCGACGCCGATCACGCCGTCCAGCTTCTGCTCGAAGGCGCTCATCTCGTCCAGGCTGGTGAACGTCAGGCCGTAGAAGTGCTCGTCGTCCTCGTCGGCGTCCTTGCGGCCGATCAGGGCTTCGGCGAAGGTGAGCCAGTCGTCCAGGCTGGTCAGGGGCACCTGCCGGCGTAGCTTCTCGGCCACGGTGATCTGCCGGGTGCCGCCGATGGGCTTCGTCGACGGTTTGACCTGGTGGGTCTGCACGTTGCCGAAGAAGTCGGCGACCTCGTAGCCGGTCGGCTCGGCGTCCGCCGGCACGTCGCGGACCTGTGACACCTCGACGGGCGTGGTCGGGTACGCGGGGTCGGAGCCGTCGAGCAGGCCGACGGCGTCCAGCGGCCAGAACCACAGCGCGCACCAGACGTCCATCAGGGTCTTGAGCCGCCAGTACGGGGTGCCGGGCGCGGTCAGGTCGGCGAGGATCTTCTCCCGCTCCACCGCCCCGGTGACCGGGGGCAGATCGTCAGCGCCCCACACGGGGATGTCGCGGCGGATCTCGGCTTCGGAGATGGCGAGTCGCTGCTGCACCAGGCCCCACAGGAACTCGACCCGACGGGCCAGCGCCTGCAACCGTCTGACCTGCGGGTTCTTGCCTTTGGCGGTGGGGGTGCGGCGCATCGCCGTACGCCAGGCTTTGAGTTTGGCGGTTTCGGCGGGGGCCAGCTCGCGGGCCTCCTTCTCCCCCGCGACCGCGCCCCACCCGTCGGCCGGGAGCAGGAAGTGGTGGACGGCGCCGCTGTCGACGTCGCCGTGCCGGAAGGGTTTCTCCTGCGGGGCGGTGGTCAGCCAGGACTTGTCGGTGAGCTGTTTCGCGTCGTACGTCTTGCGTCCGCAGCCGATGAGCGAGTTGCCGCGTCGCAGGTGCAGGCCGAACCAGGGGGCCTGGAGGCCGGCGTGCATGACGTTGAGCCAGAGCGACACCTCGGCCAGCTCGACGGCGGTGCGGTTCAGGTCGACGCCGTAGCAGTTGTGCAGGGCGATGTACGCCTTCACCCGCTGGAGCTCCAGGTGGTAGTCCTCCGGGTCGAGGGTGACGGCCAGCTCCTTCTGCCGGCGGCGCAGGTACTCGGCGGCGACCTGGTTGATCGCCTCGTTGAGGAACGCGCCGGAGCCCAGCGCCGGCTCGCAGATCGTCCAGTCCAGCAGCTCCCGCGCCGGGGTGACCGTGTCGTCCTGGTCGAGGCGGTACTTGAGGGCGAGTTGGACGGTCACCTCGGTCAGTGACTGCGGGGTGTAGTAGGAGGCGCTGGTCTGCCGGTCGCGGCCGGCGAGCCGCCAGACGAACGCGCCGGGGTCGTGGCTGACCCGGCTGCGCACCCCGGTGTACGGGTCCTCCTTGTAGACGAAGACCGCGTCGTCGTACTCGTCGGCCCGGGACGCCGGGATCATCCACGAGCCGTCCTTCGGGTCGCCGTTCTTCGCGACCTCGTAGAGCGGTTCGGTGGCGACAAAACCGGTGTACGACATCAGGCCCTCGTAGACCGCGCCGAGCTGGTTGATGCCGAGCTGCGCGTACGAGATGAAGCCGCCCCGGCGGCGCTTGCCGCCCTTGGTCAGCATCAGCCGGCGGAGCACCTGGTAGAGGACCTTGTTGCGCAGGCGGGTGTCGATGGTCGGCGGGTCGTCGTCGTCCTCGTCGTCGCCCGGGGCGGGCATCAGTCGGCCGATGAGCCGGGTCCGCTCGGGCAGGAACAGGTCGGATCTCATCGGCTCGAAGCGCAGCCCCTCGCCCTCGCTGGCGTGCTCGTCGACGGTCGCCCCGGCGCGTTCCCGGTGGCCCTCGTTGACCATGCGGAACAGCAGGTCGAGGGAGTCGTACAGGTGGAAGCCGCCGTCGGCGGACGGGGGCAGCCGGCGGGCCACCAGGTCACCGAGGCGGGCCAGGCTGTAGCCCTCGACGTACTCGCGGTCGTTGACGGGCAGGACGCCCAGCTCCGGGCGGGCCTCGGCGTAGAGCAGGAACAGGATCCGGTACAGGTAGCGCAGCGCCTCCCGGCCCAGCTCGCGGGCCAGCTCGTCCAGCGCCATCACCTGCTCGGGCCGGTAGCCGGCCTGCCGGATCCGGTCGAGGACCTCGTTGGCGATGAGCTCGACGGAGACCTTCAGCCCCTCGCGGAGCTCGCCGGAGACGCCGACGGCGTGCTGGCGGGAGCCGGTCACCAGCTCGGCGAGGGGTTCCGTGCCGCCCTCGGCGGGCGGGCGCAGCGAGTCCGCGCCGAACAGGGCGGCGACGACGTCGTACTCCCGGTCGTCGTTGCGGGCGTAGAGGGTGTCCAGGCTGACCGCGAGGTAGCGGCCCTCGCCCCAGGCGCCCCGGTCGGCGAGGGTGACGACGCCGCCGCTGAGCAGCAGCACGTACCGGGGTCTCGGCTCGTCGGCGGCGAACAGCCAGGAGGCGAGTTTCGCGCCGGTGTCGATGCTGTCGGCGGCGGTGAGGGTGACCGGGGTGAGCAGTCGGCCGGCGTCGTCCGGGTCCTGGGCGGCCTCGGTGTCGACGGCCCAGCCGCAGTCCAGCGCGACGATGCCGCCGTGGCCGCCGCCCAGCTCGGCGTAGGCGACGGTGACGACGTGCTCCTGACCGGCCCGTTCGACGGTGACGGTGCGCGGCTCGGCGCGGGTCTCGGTGCGCGGCTCGGGGTGCGGCTCGGTCTCGGCGGGCGGCTCGGTTTCGGGGTCGAAGCCGAGGGCGCGCAGCAGCTCGCGGTGCAGTTTGCGGAGGCGTTCCGGGTCGAAGAACGCCTCGTCGGCCAGCTCGGTCTTCGCGTCGAAGTAGGCGCGGCGCAGGGCCCGCAACCGGGTACGCGGGGTCTGCTCGCCGTCCTTTTCCGCCGCGGCCCAGCGTTTCACCAGGTCGCTGCCCTTGAGGGTGGTGGGCAGGATCTCGGCGAGGTAGTGCGCGGAGAGGTACTCGCCGCGGTTGGTCAGCGACTCGGGGCTCATGCGGCGGACTCCGGGGACGGGACGAGGACGGCGAGCACCCGCAGCAGCGGGTCGCCGTCGGTTTCCAGGCGGTCGAGCAGGTCGTGTTGTTCGGCGACGGTGGCGCGGACCCGTCGGCGGCGTTTCTCGCGGTGCGCGGCGGGCAGCTCGTCGAGGAGGCTGGCCTGCTGGAAGTGGTCGAGCTGCTGCCGGTGGCGGCGCAGCGGCTCGGCGTTCGCGTCGGCCCACTCGGCGCGTTTGCCGGCCAGGTGCGCGCGGGCGGCGTCGACGGCCTGTGGCAGCAGCCGGGTCAGCGGTTCCAGGTCGACGTGCCCGGCGCGGTTGACCATGGTCGGGCCGACGCCGGCCGCGCGCAGCGCGTCGTCCATCGGGCGGATCTCGGGGGCGTCGGGCAGGCCGGTGACGGCCATCCACTGCACCACGGTCGGCTGGCCGAGCCGGTTGGCGTAGACGCCCTGCACGAGGTAGGTGGGGGCGGTGACGTCGGCGGTGAGCACCGGGGCCTGCTGCCGGCCGAGCCGGATCAGCACCTTGTCGACCAGCCAGTCGACCATCGGGTGCACGTCGCTGAGGAAGGCGATCTCCGGCCAGGTGGGGGTCTTGCGCTGCCGGGCCTGGTCGAGTTTGCGTTGGGCGAGGGCCCGGTCGAAGGTGACCTTGAGGCGCAGGTGGTCGCCCTCGCGGTGGGCGCGTAGGTAGGAGCGGGGCAGGTCGGTGAGCCGGTGCACCAGGTCGTCGGGGGCGAGGAAGGTGATCAGCTCGTCCTCGCGGCGCAGGTCGATGTGGTCCTCGGGGCGGTCGTCGTAGATCTCCCGCAGGGCGGCGTGCACGAAGTCCTCGGTGGAGTCGAAGAGTTTCGGCACCCGGGCGCGGGGCACGTCGGCGGTGACCGGGGCGGTGCCGACGTCGGCGAACAGGTCGGCCATCACGTCGACCTCGGCGTGCGCGGCGTCGTAGGACTCGTCCACCGACCGGTCGTGGAACAGGTCGCGGACCAGCCGGTCCTCCTCGGCTTTCGCGTCGTAGACGCCGGTGGCGGCGCTGACGCTGCCAAGGGTGCGGTGCGCGGTCTCCTCCCGGTCCAGCAGCCGCTTGGAGATCGCCTGGTCGTCCTTGGCGTCGGCGCGGGCGGAGGTGAGGAGCAGCGCGCGGAACTGCGGCCGGTGGCGTTGGCCGTAGCGGTCGATCCGGCCGTTGCGCTGCTCGATGCGGATCAGGCTCCACGGGATGTCGTAGTGGACCAGGTGGTGGCACTGCTGGTGCAGGTTGACGCCCTCGGAGGCGACGTCGCCGGTGAACAGCAGCCGCACCTCGCTGCCGGCCAGCTCGAACTCCTGGAGGATGCGCTGCTCGTCGGAGTCGGCGACGCCGCCGTGCAGCGCCCGTACCGCGCCGGGCGGGAGGCCGAGCAGGGCACGCACCGTCCCGGCGAGCCACTTCACGGTGGGTACCCGCTCGGAGAAGACCACCGCCCGTACGTCGCTGCCCCGGCCGACGCCGATCGTCTTCAGCTCGCTGACCAGGGCGCGGAGCTTGCTGGCGTCGTCGTCGGTCAGCGCGGCGGTCAGCGCGGCGAGCCGGTCCAGCGCCGCCGCCTCCGTGCCGGTGGCCCGGCGTCGCCGGTTGGTCACCGTCTCGTACAGCGCCCGGTGCGAGGACAGGAACGACTTCAGCAACGTGTACGGGAACAGCCGGTGCTGGCCGGTGACCGCCTCGTCGCTCCACTTCCCGGCGAGCCACACGTCGGTCAGCTCGTCGAAGATCTGCTCCTCGACCGGGCTGGCCGGGCAGGTGATGGCCAGGGACGGGCCCCGGTCGGCCCAGCGGTCGCCGATCTGGTCGCGTACCTCGGGGCTGATCTTGGTGCGGCGCAGGTAGAGGTGGGCGATGTCGCTGGCCTGGTAGTCCTTCTCGTTGGCGATGGCCGCCGGGTCGAGCAGGGAGATGAGCTGCGCGAAGGACTCCTGGTCGCCGTTGTGCGGGGTGGCGCTGGCCAGCAGCAGCGCGTCGGTCTTCGCGGCGAGCCGGCGGGCCAGCTCGTGCCGCTGGGTGCCCTTGTTGATCAGGTTGTGCGACTCGTCGACGACCACCGCGTCCCAGGTGGTGGCGTCCAGGTGGTGACCGAACTGGCCGGCGTCCTTGAGCGTGTCGACCGAGATGATGGCCCGTTTGAAGTACGTGAACGGGTTCCGTCCGGCCGGGATCTCCTGCTGGATGCGTTGGATGCCGGTGGAGTCCAGTCGCACCAGCGGAATCGCGAAGCGGGTCCACAGCTCCCGCTGGAACTGCTCCAGCACCTGCTGCGGCGAGACGACCAGGATGCGGTCGCCCCGGCCCCGGCGGATCAGCTCGGCGAGGATCAGCCCGATCTCCAGGGTCTTGCCCAGCCCGACCACGTCGGCCAGCAGGATCCGGGGTCGCAGCCCGGCCAGCGCCAGCTCCACCGGGCGCTGCTGGTAGCTGAGCGGGTCGAGCAGGAACCGGTCGGCCAGGGCCAGGCCGCGTTCGGTACGCGGCAGCGGCGTACGGCGCAGCGCCGCCTCCAGGAACAGCCGGCTCTGCCGGAACCGCGACGACGTGTCCCGGACCAGGACGGTGTCCTCCGGGCGCATCGCCTGGACGGGCTCCAGGGCGGTGAAGAAGGTCGCCTCGACGTCCTGCACGAACTCCGACACGCCGACCGCCTTGATCATGGTGCCGTCGGCGGTGCCGGTCCGCACGCCGCGCACCAGCCACTCCTCGTCCCGGACGAGGACCCGGGAGCCCGGGGCGAAGGTGACGTCCTGGCTGCTCATCGGGGGCCTTCCTGGAGGAGGGTGGCGCGGCGGGCGTACCGGTGGCGGATCCGGTCGACCAGCCAGGTCACGTCGGGTCGCCCGGGGGCGGCCGGCGGGGCGCCGGGCTCGTCGGGGGTGTCCGGGGCCGGTGGCGGCTCCGGGACGTCGGTCGGGCCGCCGCCCTCCGGGTCGACGCGCGGGTCCTGCCGGTCCGGTGGGACGGGCAGCGCGGAGTCGGCGTCGTAGGTGCGGGACGCGACCTCCCGGCGCAGGTCGGGGACGCTCAACCCGCTGCTGGCCGTGGCGACCGTCAGCAGTCGGGCGCGCACGTCGGCCAGACCGGGCCGGGCCTCCGGGTCGTGGGCGAGCATCGCGCCGAGCACCTGCGTCAGCTCGGCGGGCACCCCGGACAGGTCCGGCAGGTCGGTCGGCTCGGTGATCCGCAGCAGCAGGTTCCACGAGTTCGACGGCGGGTAGAGGCCGTGCGCGGTCAGCGCGAACACCAGGGTCGCCGCCAGGCCGTAGATGTCCACCGCCGGGGTCAGGTCGCGTTCGCCCCGGACCTGCTCGGGTGACATGTAGGCGGGGGTGCCGACCAGCGCGCCGGGCTCGGTCAGGTAGTCGTTGCGGTCCAGCAGCACCGCCAGGCCGAAGTCGATGAGTTTCGGGCCGTCCGGGCCGAGGATGATGTTCTGCGGTTTCAGGTCCCGGTGCAGCAGGCCGACCTGGTGCACCTTGGCCAGCCCGTCGGCGAGCATCGCCCCGACCATCGCGGCCAGCGGCAACGGCAGCGGGCCGTGCGCGTCGACGTGCTGGCGCAGGGTCGCGCCGGGCACGTACTCCACGGCCAGCCAGGGCGGGTCGCCGTACGGGTCGGCGGCCTCCAGGCGGGCCACCCGGGAGCCGTACACCAGTCGCAGGCTGTCCACTTCGGTGGCGAAGCGTTCCCGGATGGTGGGCTCGGCGACGAGGTGCTGCCGGATCACCTTGAGCGCCACCGGGTCGGCGGTCGGCGACACCGCGAAGAACACCTCGCCCATGCCGCCCGAGCCCAGTGGCCTGACCCGCTCGAAACCGCCGACGGCGCCCAGCGTCATCCCGCTCCCCTCACGATGACAGCCGCCCGGAATCCGGGCCCCCACGGTCGGTCCGGCGGCTGACAAACGCACGACCGTACAACGTGGAGGCTGCGACGGCCAGTGCCCGTTCGACGGGTGCCGGCCGACCGGACCGACTAGCCGGCATCCCCCAATGTGTCGTCCGCTGCCAAACGATATCTTTGTTGACGGCGTTCACGACTGATGCTCTCATGGACGCCGCCACTTCGGACGGACACAGAGGAGAGCGCCATGCGCCGCATCAGCACCCTCGCCCTGATCACCACCGGCCTCGTCGCCCTCGGCTGCGGCGCCGGCAGCGCCGACGACACCGCCGGCAGCGCCGCCCAGGGCGGCGACGACGCGCCCGCGAAGACCGCGAAGATCGGTGAGCCGGCCCGCGACGGCAAGTTCGAGTTCACCGTCAAGTCGTCGAAGTGCGGCGTCGCCAAGGTCGGCAGCGACCTGCTCGGGGCCAAGGCGCAGGGCCAGTTCTGCCTGGTCACCGTCAACGTCAAGAACATCGGCAAGGAGGCGCAGATGTTCGACGGCAGCAGCCAGAAGGCGTACGACGCCGACGGCACCGAGTTCTCCGCCGACAACGGGGCCGCTATCTACGCCAACAAGGACGCCGAGACGTTCCTCAACGACATCAACCCCGGCAACCAGGTCACCGGCGTGGTCGTCTTCGACATCCCCAAGGGCGTCAAGCTCACCAAGCTCGAACTGCACGACTCGCCGTTCTCCGGCGGCGTCGACGTGACGCTCGGCTGACATGCGTCCGGACGAGTTTCTCCGGGCGGCGCGCCTCTTCCCGGCCGGGCAACGCCAACGGGCCACCGACCTGCGCGCGTACCTGCTCGACAACGACTGCGCCGGCTGCCGGCCGGTAGCCGACCACGTCCGGGCGGCGTGCGAAGCCGCCCGCTACGACGAGACGGCCGTGGCCGGCGACCGGCTCGACGCCGCCGAGCGCCTCGCGGCCGGGCACCCGGCCCACCGCCGTGCCGGCGACGACCCCGGCCGGGGCCGGGGCCACGTCGCCCGGTGGGCCGCCGCCGCGGCCACGCCACTCGTCGCGGCCACCGACGCGAGCTGGAAGGGACGCGTCGGTGGCATCGGATACGTCGTCGCCGACGGTCACTACGGACTGCGCGGCCGGGGCACCGGTCGGCTCGACCCGACCGGCCCGTCCCGCGTCCTCGTCGACGAGCTGCGCGCGGTCGAGTACCTGCTCAGCGGGTACGACGATCCGCCGGCCGGGCTGACCGTGCTGGTGGACAACCTGGAGGCGGTGAAGTGGCTGCGCCGCTGGCAGGCCGGCGCGGTCGACGAGATGCCCGCCGGTTACCGGCTCCGGGAGCGCCGCTTCGGCGCCCAGCCCACGCTGCTGCGGCTCGCCACCCAGGTCGCCGCCCGCCCGGACCTGGTCTTCACGCACGTCAAGGGCCACCGCAACCACCTGCTCAACGAGGCCGCCGACGCGCTGGCGCACATGGCCCGCCGCCGCCAGGAGGAGTCCTTCGACCTGCGGCCCCGCGCGTACGAGCTGGTCGACGCGTTCCTGCGGGACTGGCACGCCGCCCGCACCCCGGCGACCTGAGCCGGCTCCCGGACCGGCCGGCGGACCACCGGCCAGGTCTAGGATCGCGACATGGGACGGACCGACCGGGTCAGCCGGGTGATCGCGGCAGCTCCGGCGGCCGTCTACGGCGCGCTGCTCGACCCGGGGGCGCTGCAGGCGTGGCTGCCGCCGACGGGCATGCGTGGGCGGATCGAGCGGTGGGATCCGCGCCCCGGGGGCGGCTTCCGGATGGTCCTGACCTACCTCGACGCCGCCGACGCGCCGGGCAAGACGTCCGACGCGACCGACGTGGTCGAGGTGGGCTTCGTCGACCTGACTCCACCGGAACGGGTCGTGCAGCGGGCCGTGTTCGACTCCGACGACCCGACGTACGCGGGGGTGATGACCATGACCTGGGAGCTGGCCGCCAGCGGCACGGGGACCGAGGTGACCGTCACCGCCACCGGCGTGCCGCCCGGCGTCGGCCAGGCCGACCACCAGGCCGGCATCGCCTCCTCCCTGGCCAACCTGGCGTCGCACGTCGAGGCCGCCGCCTGACCGCGGCCCGGTCGTCGTGACGCCGGGGGCGGACGGGCCCAGGGGTCGGGCCATTCCGGGGTCGGGAGGGCCCGGCGCGGGAGACAATCGTACGGCCGGTCGGGCGTGCCCCGGCCGTACGATCATCGGGGGAGACCATGTCGGTCAGGATGCGGTTACAGGTGTTCGGCAACACGGTCGGCAAGATCGACAACATCGCGTACGCGCCCGGGTTGACCGTGCGCCAGGCGATGGAACGGGCGTTCGACCAGCACACCGCCAAGGCGTACCACTTCGAAATGCGGTACTACGGCCAGAGTCTCGGCTACCTCGTCAGCATGATCGACGACCTCTCCGACCAGATCGGCAGCGATCCGGGCACGTTCGTGTTCTGGGAGCTCTCGGTCAACGGGAAGATCGCCGACACCGGGGTGGACACCACCGTGCTCCACGACGGCGACGAGATCGGTTGGGACTATCTCGCCTACACCCCGGGCCGTCACGACAGCACCCTGTACCAGCGGGTCCGGGACCGGCGCCTGACGCCGGTCGGCGTCCGGTAGGTAGCCGCCGGCTCAGCGGGCGTGCCGCAACGCCCAGTCGAGCGCGGCGTCGGCGATCTGCTCCCAGCCGGGCTCGGCGCACGTCCAGTGGGACCGCCCCGGGAACTCGCGGTAGTCGGTGACCGTGCCGGCCGCCTTGTAGTGCCGGGCGTTGGACTTGTTCACCGACGGCGGCATGATGTGGTCCGCGCCGCCGGCCAGGAACAGCAGCGGGGCGCGACTCTCGTTGTGGAAGTCGACCCAGGTCTCCTGCCGGCCCGGGGTGAAGTTGGCCAGCAGCCCGTACGCCCACACCCAGCTTCCCGGCGCGGGGATCGCGTACCGGTCGTAGGCGGCCCGCGAGTCCTCCTCGGACAGCGTGTTCGTGAAGGCGTAGTGCCACTGCTCGGGGGTGAACCCGGCGGCCTGGTGCCGCTTGGCCGGATTGTTGAGGATCGGGAACAGCGACTTGATCTGCGAGGGCGGGTTCACCCGGATGCCCTCCGGCGGGGCCGAGTTGATCACCACGCCGGCCGCGCCGTGCCCCCGGTCCAGCAGGAGCTGGGTGAGGGTGCCGCCGAAGGAGTGCCCCATGATGATCGGCTTCTCGGGCAGCGCGCCGATGACCTTCTCCAGGTGGGCGACCGTCTCCGGCACGGTGAGCTTCGCGATCGTGTCGGGGTCGGCGCGCAGCGCCTCCACCTCGATCTCGAAACCCGGGTAGGCCGGAGTCAGCACGGTGTGGCCCCGGGCCTCGTAGTACGGCACCCAGTGCTCCCAGCTCCGCGGAGTCACCCACAGGCCGTGCACCAGCACGATGGTCCTACCCATTGTCGTACTCCTTCAGGAACGCGAGCAGGTCGTCGCCGAGCTGACCCTTGTGGGTGTCGGTGATGCCGTGCGGGGCCCCCGGGTAGGTGATCAGCCGGGCGTTCTTGATCCGCGCGGCGGAAGCCTGGCCACCCACAGCGTAGGGCACGATCTGGTCGTCGTCGCCGTGAACGACCAGGGTCGGCACGTCCACCGCGTCCAGGTCCGGCCGGAAGTCGGTGGCGGAGAACGCCGCCACGCACTCGTACGCGTTACGGTGCCCGGCCTGGAGACCCTGCCGCCAGAACGCCTCCCGCACGCCCGGGGAGACGTGCCCGCCCGGCCGGTTGTTGCCGAAGAACGGGCCGTCGGCCAGGTCGTGGTAGAGCTGCGAGCGGTCGGCCAGCGAGCCGGCCCGGATCCCGTCGAACACCTCGACCGGCACGCCACCCGGGTTGTCGTCGGTGCGCAACATGAACGGCGGCACCGCGGACACCAGCACGAGCTGGGCGACCCGGGCCGTACCGTGCCGGCCGATGTAGCGGGCCACCTCGCCACCGCCGGTGGAGAAGCCGACCAGGGTCACCTCGCGCAGGTCCAGATGGTCCAGCAGGGCCGCCAGGTCGTCGGCGTAGGTGTCCATCTCGTTGCCGTGCCAGGTCTGGGTGGACCGCCCGTGGCCCCGGCGGTCGTGGGCGACCACCCGGTAGCCGTGTTCGGCGAGGAACAGTTGCTGGGCCTCCCAACTGTCCGAGCTCAGCGGCCAGCCGTGCGACAGCAGCACCGGGCGACCCACGCCCCAGTCCTTGTAGAAGATCCGCGTCCCGTCGGCGGTGGTCACGTGGCTCACCGGGCAGCCCTCCGGATCACGTCGGCGGTCACCCGGGGCTGGGAGATCATGGCGACGTGCGAGGCGTCGACCTCCCGGGTCTGCGCCCCGGCACGGCGGGCCATGAACCGCTGCGCGTCGGCGGGGATCAGGTTGTCCTGCCGGGCCACCAGGTACCAGGAGGGGACGCTGCGCCAGGCCGGCGGGCCGGACGGCTCCCCGAGGGTGTGCACGTCGCCGGGCCGCTGGGTGGCGGCCATCACGTCGGTGGTGGCCCGGGGCAGGTCGGCCGCGAAGACCTCCCGGAACGCCTCCGGCTTGACGTAGCCGTCCACACTGCCCGCGCCGTCCGCGGTCGGGTACGGGCGGAAGTCCAGCGCCGCCTCGCCGAGCTTGCTGCCCGGGTACTTCAGTTGCAGCTCCTGGACCGTCTCGCCCTGCTCCGGCGCGAACGCCGCCACGTACACCAGGGACTTGACGCGGGGGTTGCCGACGGCGGCGTTGGTGATGACCATGCCGCCGTACGAGTGGCCGACCAGGACCAGCGGACCGTCCACGGTGGTCAGCACGCTCGCCAGGTACGCCGAATCGGCGCTCACGCTGCGCAGCGGGTTCGCGGGGGCGATGACCCGGTGGCCGTCGCGTTGCAGGATGCGGACCACCTCGGTCCAGCCGGAAGCGTCAGCGAACGCGCCGTGCACCAGCACGATCGTCGGCCCGCTCGCGCGGTACGGGGGCGGCGGGGGGATCGCCGCGGCCTGCGCCGGCCCGAGGAGGGCGCCGGCCGCGACCGCGGCCGAACCGGCGATCAGGGTTCTCCGGGAGGTGTTCATTCGTGCGCTCCGTTCGCAGAGGGTGTGCCGACGACTGTGCCGCGACCCGACCCGACGACGAATCCGTACGTTGACTGTCCCGCCCGACTGCGTCACCCGGCGACGTTCACCGACCACGTCAACCGGGGTCGCCGGCCAGGGCGTCCAACGCGGCGCGCAACTGGGCCCGGCCGCTGATGCCGAGCTTCGGATAGATCCGGTACAGGTGGGAGCTGACCGTACGGTGCGACAGGAACAGCCGTTGGCCGATCTCGCGGTTGCTCAGCCCGGCCGCCGCGAGCATCGCCGTCTGGAGCTCCTGCGCGCTCAGCCGCTCCCCCGAGCTCACCGCCCGTCCGGCGCTCTCCTCGCCGGTGGCGCGCAACTCCTCCCGGGCCAGCCGCCCCCACGCGTGCGCGCCGAGCGCGTCGAAGCCGTCCCGGGCGGCCCGCAACGGGGCCCGGGACTCCAGGATCCGTTTCCGGCGGCGCAACCAGGTGCCGTACGCCAGATCCAGCCGGGCCCGGTGCACGGGCCAGTCGGCGAGGTCCGTCGCGTACGCCCGCGCGAACGCCGGCCCGGCCTCCCCGTCGGCGGCCAGCACCGCGGCGGCGTACCCGAGCGAACGCCGCAGCATCGGCGACGGCAGCCGCGCGGCCCGCTCCCCGGCCCGCCGCACGATGTCCGCGACCTCCGGCTGCCGGCCGGCGCGGACGGCGGCGTCGGCGAGATCCGGTAGCGCCCAGCCGGCCATGTCCAGGTGGTGGGTGGGGTCCGCCGGGTCGAACAGCCGCAGCAGGATCTCCAGGGCCTCGTCGTGCCGTCCGGCGGCGTTGGCGGCGACACCCCGGGCGTGCTGGGCGGCCTCGGCGGCGAACCGCACCCCGGTGACCAGCGGGCTGGCCAGCACGGCGTCGGCGAGCCGGACGGCGGCGTCGCTGTTGCCGCTCATCGCCTCGTGCAGGGCGCGACTGGCCCGGGCGGCCACCACCCAGAAGCGTTCGCCGGTCTCCTCCGCCAGCCGCTCGGCCTCCTCGGTGTCGGCCCGCACCTCCGGCCAGTGTCCCAGCCACAGGCGGACGAAGCCGGCGGAGGAGAGCGTACGGGCCAACAACGCGGCCCGCCCCTCGGACCGGTACGCGGCGGCCACGGTGGCCAGCAACGACGACGCGGTGACGAAGTCACCGAGGACCAGCGCGGCGCTGCCCAGGTAACGCATGCCGTCGACGTCGGCCCGGTCCGGGACGATGGTGGGCAGCCGCCGCAGCGCCTCCGGCCCGCAGACGTCCGGCTGGGCGTACGCGCCGATCGCCAGGGCACGCGGATCGTCGGCGGCCAGCCCGAGCGCGTCGAGCGCCGCGGTGACCCGACCGCCGACGTGCGCCGGCAGGCAGGCCCACCAGCGGCGGGACGCCGCCCGCCAGCACAACGTCGCGGCCAGGCCGGTGTCACCGGCGGCGTGGGCCGCCACGGCGAGGTCGCAGAGCGCGTCGATGCGGGCGGTGTCACGCACGTCGCCGGCGTCCACGATGTCGCGGACCAGGGCGAGCCGGCCCCGGTCGACGGCGTCGCCCCGGGTCGGGTCGACCCTGGCGACCAGGTGCGCGGCGACCCGCCGGTCGTGCGACTGCGCGGCGAGGTCGGCCGCCCGCAACAGCATCGACGACCGGCGGTCCGGGTCGCCGGTCAGGTCGGCGGCCCGGTCGAGACCGGCGACGGCGACACCGAGCGCGCCCCGGTCCAGGGCCCGCCCGGCCGCCGCCTCAAGCTCGGCGCTGACGTCCTCGTCAGCGCCGAGCGTCGCGGCGCTGCGGTGCCAGGCCCGCCGGTCCGGATCACCGGTGAGAGCCTCGGCGAGCAGCGCGTGGATGGTGAGCCGGGCGATGTCGCCGACCGACCGGTACACCGCCGAACGCACCAGCGGATGCCGGAACCACAGCCGCTGCGCCCGGATCTCCAGCAGGCCCGCGTCGATGGCCGGTTGAATGGCGTCCGTGGCGACCTCCGTGCGGGTCAGCACCCCGGCGATCGTCAACAGCGTCGACAGCGGGCACCCGGTGTCGGCGGAGAACACCGCCAGCACCGCCCGGGTGGCCGCCGGCAACTGCGCGAACCGGTCGGTGAACGCCGACTCCAGCCGTTCGTTGAGGGGCAGCAGGTCCGGCAGGCCGACGCCACCGGCGGTGAGCAACCGGGGCAGCTCCACCAGGGCGAGCGGATTGCCCGCCGCCTCCGTGAGGATCCGGTCCCGCAGGCCCGCCGGCAGCGCCGGCGCGTGGTCGCCCAGCACCCGCCGCGCCGCCTCGTCGTCGAGCTCGCCGAGGTCGAGCTGCGTCAGACCGGTCCGGACCAGCACGTCGGTGTGCTGGGCGCGGACGGACATCAGCGCGGCGATCGGCTCCACCGTCAGCCGGCGGGCCACGAACACGAGCACGTCACGGGTCTCCGGGTCCAGCCAGTGCGCGTCCTCGGCGACGACGAGCAGCGGCGTGCGGGACGCCGTGTCGCCCAGCAGCTCCAGCACCGCCAACCCGACGCTGAACAGGTCCGGGCGGACGTCGTCCTCACCGAACGCGCCCCGCAGGGTGCGCCGCAGCCGGGGCGTCAGGGCGTCGAGATTGCCCCGCAGCGGCGCGAGAAGCTGGTGCAGGCCGGCGAACGGCAACGCCGTCTCGGCCTCGGCGCCGTTCGTCTCCAGGACCAGCATGCCGGCGTCGGTCGCGGCCCGGCGGGCCGCGTCGAGCAGCGTCGTCTTGCCGATCCCGGCATGGCCGCGCACCACCAGCGCCGCCCCGCGCGCGGCGCGGGCGGCGGCCAGCAGGTCGGTGACCGCCGCCAACTCCCGGTCCCGGCCGCGCAGCACCACAGCTCCGTCGCCCACCTTCTGCGCCAGCATCGACCCACCTCCGACGCGGACCACCCGTCGTACGGCGAGAACTGTCGCAGAACGACGGCGGGAGAAGTGTTCTCAGGACGCGCGGTTCTGTCGCCTGCGCGCAGCCTCCGGTTGGCGCGGGCGCGCGGTCGCCAGTTGGCGCGGGGTCACGCCGAAGGCGGCCCGGAACCGCTGGGTGAAGAAGCTGGGGTTGGCGAAACCCCAGGCCCGGGCCACCGCCGCGATGGAGGTGTGCCGGGGTCGGTCGGCGGTCAGGTCGGCGCGGGCGCCCCGCAACCGCTGCTCGATGATCGACTGTTCCAGACTCTGCCCCGACTCCTCGTACAACTTGTAGAGGGTCCGTACGGAGATGGCGTTGGCGGCGGCGATGCGCTCCGGGGTCAGGTCCGGATCCCGCAGGTGGTGACGGACGTACGCGCGGACCCGCGCCTGCGTCGAGGAGTGCAGGGCGTCCCGCAGCCGACGGTCCGCGCCGGCGGCGGAAACCACAAGCGCCCGCATCAGGTCGACCGAGGCCGCGCCCAGCTCCGCCGCGCCCGGGCGGTGGGCCAGGGTGTCCGCGTCGGCCGTCACCCGGGCCACATGGTCGCGCACCAGATCGTAGAGCGGGCTGCCGCGCAGCTCCCGGGCCGCCGAATGGATCATGTCGCGGGGCAGGTCGAGGTCGTCCACGTCGACGTGCAGGGCGTAGGAGGCCCCCCGTCCCTTCCAGCCGTAGACGTACGGCACGGACAGGTCGACCAGGAGCAGGTCACGCGGCCCGAACTGGCGCTCCTCGCGGGCCCAGGCGATGTGGTTGTCGGTCCGCATCGGCAGCGCCAGGACGACGGACGTCTCGGTCTCCGCCCGGGACATCTTCGGGGTACGCCGCAGCGTGGTCCCCGAGGCGTCGATGTTGAACACCTTCGCCGGCCCGAAGTCGAAGACCGTCATCCGCGCCTGGATGGCGTCGGGGTCCTCGAACGACGCCATACTGGAGGAACAGTTGGCGCTGACCGTGCTCTGGAACGCCTCGGCGCGTTCCCCGGCCGGCAGCGACCGCGTGTCGAGTACGAGCACGGCCCCTCCCCCATCGTCGGGCACCCCTGTGCCCAGCGGATCCCGCTGCCCCGAGCGGGTCCGCGCCGTACCGTAACGGGAAAGCGAGCCGCCGGATCGGCCGTACGCGCAGGGTTGTCGGCCCTCGCTGCACGCGCGCGGTGGGCCCCGGCGCACGCGTGGGCCTGTCCTCGCCGCACCCGGGCCCGGCGTGGCCGCCTCTCGCTGCGCAGGCGCTCGGCTGTCGCTGCGCGCCGGCACGGCCGCCTCGGCGCTGTGCGCGGCACCGCCGCCTCGGCGCGCGCCGGGAGGGCACCGGTCAAGGGTCGTGCCCGCGGCGCCGGCGGCGGCGGCCCGGGAACAGGTAGTGCTCCGCACAGCCTGTCGAGCTGCCCCAGATATGGGGCACCCGACCGATCGCCTCCCCGGACCTGAGCGCGCAAGCGCACCACCAGGCGGTGACCACCGCCTCCGGAGGAGCAGACAAGGTCCTACCCGGACTGTCGAGCTGCCCCGGATACGGGGCACCGCACACCGGCCCAAGCACCGGAGCCGAGATCGTCGCCGCAGTGGGGACTGCCGGTGCAGGTGGTCGCGGCCCTGCCGGAGCTGGTCGCCGGCATCGGCCCAGCCTGCCGGAGTGGGACTGTCGGCACGGATGCCGAAACCAGGAGACGTCCGGGGTGGAAACCGCGGGGCCAGTGGCGGCGGACGGGCCGGTAGCACAGACGGGGCAGCTCGACAGTGGCTCGCTTGCGATACTCCCGCTGACCCGCTGACCCGCTGACCCGCCGGACCGGAGCCAGCCGGACGGAGTCAGCCGGACGCAGGGCACGCCGGCCGGACGCAGGCCCGCAGAAGGCAGGGCACGCCGCCGGAGGCAGGGCACGCCCCCGGAGGCAGGCAGGCTGGACGCAGGGCACCACAGCCGGAGGGGGACAGGCCAGCGGGTGGGTGAGGGTGGTGGGGGTGGTCGGGTGGGGTGGTGGAGCGGGTGCCGGCGTGCCGGTCAGGCGCGGGCGGCGGCCGACGCGCGCCGCCACTGGCTCGGCGTCATGCCGTACCGGGCCTTGAAGCGGCGGGTGAAGTGGGTGGGGTCGCGGAAGCCCCAGCGGAGGGCGATCACGCCGATCGGCACGTGCTGCCGGTCCGGCTGGGTGAGCTCGTGCCGTACCCGGTGCAGTCGCTCGCTGATGATCCACTGTTCGATGCTGAGGTTCGCTTCGGCGCACACCTTGTAGAGCTGCCGCAGCGAGATGCCGTGTGCCGTGGCGATCGCCGCCGGGGTGAGATCCGGGTCGGCCAGCCGCATCCGGACGAAGGCCCGGACGCGGGTCAACAACGTCTCGGCGCGCACCTGTCGGTGCCGCCCGGAGCGGGCCGCCGAGACCAGCAACGCCCGGGCCAGGTCGATGCTGGCCGCCGCCACCGTCGCCGAGGCCGCGTCGGTGGCGATGCCGGCCGCTCGCCGGCTGAGCTGTGCGATGTGTGCCGTGACCATCGGGTACAGCGGGCTGGCGGCCACCTCGAACGCGGCCCGACGCACCAGGTCGAGCGGGAGACCGAGCTGGTCGTACGGGATCTGCAGGCAGCCGGCGGCCCCGTCGCCCGACCAGGAGAAGTCGTACGCCCCGGACAGGTCCACCACGAGCAGTTCGCCCGGTGGCACGACCCGCTGCCGGGCCCGCTGCTCGATCCGCCCGTCGGCGCGCTGCTGCACCGACAGGGCGATCACCGGCATGCCGTCCTGCCGGGCCAGTTTCGCCGTGCGCAGCAACCGGATGCCGGAGGACCGGTGGGTGAAGATGTTGGCGTTGCCGAGGTCCCACACCTCCATCCGGGCGTGGATGCCACCGTCGGGATTCTCGTGCAGCACGTGGCAGGGGGCGGACGCGTGCATCATCGCCGTGTGCACGGCCTCCACGCGGTCGGGCGCGGGGATGTCCGACGTGTCGAGGACGTACCCCATGGTCTCGCCTCCGGGAGTGGAACGACGCTCCAGTATGCACCGTCCCGCCGAGGGCGTCGGCTGCCGTCGGCGGGGCGACCGCGGCGCCGCCGCCGGCCGGCGGAACGCGTCGGACGACAGGCGCCGAAGCCGGATTTTCCTTGATCCCGTCCGTTCGTCACGCCCTTCACCAGCAACAACGGAGATCAATTAAGTTGTGCTTTGACTCTGACCTTGAGCCGGCGATATGGTCGGAGCCGGGTGGTGATTCGGTCGAGTTGCGGGTTGTCCGGCGGCCTCTAGACTGAGCGACAGGTTGTCGTTAGCAGGAACGTTCCTTGTGACGTGGAGAGCAGATCACGCGTCAGGTTCGATTGGCTTTCACTTTCGAGCCGTGCGCAATCACCGGGGGTGACACATGCTCGGGTACGTTCGGGTGTCGGAACGGGTCGCGTTGCCGCAGGAGTCAGACGACGAGATCAGCACTTCGGTGCGCCGTACGGACGTTTATCGCGTTTCCGTGTGCCAGGACGAATCGGCTCTGGTGCGACGCCTGTGCGAGGACATCGACGGCCGGCGGGTCGCGCTGATAACCGACGACACCGTGGTGGCGCTGCACGCCAACCGACTCGCCGAGAAGTTGGCGCGGGAAGGGGTTCCGGTAACGCTCAGAGCTTTCGAATCGGGTGAGGAAAACAAAAGTCTGCGCACCGCCGCCGACCTGTGGGACTGGCTCGCCGGCACCGAGCTGACCCGCCGGGACATCGTGCTCGGCGTGGGCGGCGGCGTGGTCATCGACACCGTCGGCTGGGTGGCCAGCGCATACATGCGGGGACTGCCCTACATCAATGTGCCTACCACTCTGCTGGCCCAGGTGGACGCGGCTCTGGGCGGCAAGGTCGCCGTCGACCACTCGACCGCGAAGAATCTGATCGGCTCCTTTCACCAGCCGAAGGCTGTCGTCTCCAACGTCGGTTACCTGAGCACGCTCGACAAGCGTCAACTCCGGGCCGGGCTGGCCGAGGCGATCAAGAAGGGCATCATCGCGTCCCCGGATCTGTTCGCGCTGATCGAGCAGCGGCATCCGGCGATCCTGTCCGCCGACGTCGCCGCCACGATGACGCTCGTCCGGGCGGCGAGCGCGATCAAGTGCCGGCTGGTCGCGAAGGACCCGTACGAGGAGGACCTGCGTCGCCCACTCAACCTCGGCCACACCGTCGGGCACGCCGTGGAGACGGTCACCGGCTACGGTCCGGTGCTGCACGGAGAGGCCGTCGCGTTCGGCACCGCCTGCGCCGCCCGCATCGCCGAGGCGCGCGGCCTGCTCGACGCCCGCACCCGACAGCGGATCACCGGCCTGCTGGCCACGGTCGGTCTGCCCACCACGTTGGACACGTTGCCGGCCCGGGTCGATCCGGCCCGTACGGTCGCCGCGCTGGGTCAGATCCGCAAGATCCGCGACGGGCGGCTCCGGTTCGTGCTTCCGGTCGGTCTGGGTGAGACGGTGATCGCCGACGACGTGTCGGACCGGGAGATCCACGCGGCGGTGACGCACCGCGGCGACGGCGCCCACCGGCAGCGGACGGCGGCGTAGGTTTCCGCGCCGCCGACGCGCCGGGCGTCCGGGCGTCCTGCCGGTCGCCCGTGAACAGAAAATGATCAATGCAAGGAGAACAGTGGTGAAACGTGGCGTGGCTTCGGCCGACGGGCTACTGGCCGTAGCCGCCAGTTGGGGGGTCTTCTGGGGTGGCTGGGCTGCCCTGATTCCCGGCATGAAGGCGGATCTCGCGCTGAGCGACCAGCAGCTCGGCTTCGCGTTGTTCGCGATCCCGGTGGGGGCGGTGCCGGCCATGCTCCTCACCGGGCGGCTCGCCCGGCGGCTGCGGCAGCACACCCTGCCGCTGGTGACGGTGGTGTTCGCGCTGGCCGTCGCGTCGACGGCGGTCGCGTCGTCGTACCAGGCGTTCGTCGTCGCGTTGTTCCTGGTCGGCGGGTCCAGCGGCGCGATCGAGGTGGCGCTGAACGCGACCACGGCCGCCTACGAGGCGCGCGACGGCCGCCGGCTGTTCAACCGGGTGCACGCCGCCACGCCGGTGGCGATGCTGGCCGCCGCCCCCGCGGTCGGGCTGGCCCGTCAGGTGGGCGTCCCCACCGAGGCGGTCCTGCTCCTGATCGCGGCGGTGGTGGCGGTCAGCGCGGCGCTGGTGGTGGACCGGCGCGGCTGGCAGGAGCCGGCCGCCGCGCCCGCCGGCGCCCGCCCGCGTCGGCTGCTCGCCCCGTTGCTGCTGGTCGGTGCGATCGGCGCGACCGCGCTGCTGATGGAGAACGCGGTCGAGCAGTGGGGCGCGATCCACCTGGAGCAGCGGCTCGGGGTGGGTCCCCTGGTGGCCAGTCTCGCGCCGGCCACGTACATGGCGGGTCTGGCGATCGGCCGGATGATCGCGCAACGCCACGGCGACCGGGTCAGCGAGCGTCGGCTGTTGATGCTGGGTGGCGCGTTGGGCGGGGTGGGGCTGGCGGTCGGCGCGGCGGCGTGGAGCCCGTGGTGGTCGCTGCTCGGGTTCGGGATCTCCGGTCTCGGCATCGCGCCCGTCCTGCCGACCCTGCTCAGCGCGGCCGGTCGGGCCGCCGGCCCGCAGCGGCGGGCCACCGCGATCTCGGTGGTCACGATCGTCGGGTACGCGGGTTTCCTGTCCAGTCCCCCGCTGGTGGGCGTGCTCGCCGGCGGGTTGGGCCTGCGGACGGCATTGACGCTGGTGGCGCTCGGCGGCGCGGTGCTGGTGGTCGGCGCGCAGGTCACCCGGATGCTGTCGGCCCCGGCCGGCGGGCCGGGCGGCGCGGAGTCGCCCGCCCTCAGCGGGGCGCGGGCGGCCGAACCGGGGCAGGGCGACGGCGGAGGGGGACGGACGGGGTGAGCGGTCGACCACGGGTGCTGATCATGGGGTCGGGCTTCATCGCCGGCCACGTCGGGCAGCGGCTGCGCGCCCTCGGGCACGCCGTCACCATCAGCTCGCGGCGTCGCCCGTCGACGCCGGAGACCCGGCAGCTCGACTGGTCACCGGTCGACGTGGTGGACCGGGACCAGGTACGTGAGCTGGTAGACGCCGTACGGCCGGACGCGGTGGTGACCGTGCACGGTCCCTCGGACATCACCTGGTGCGAGGAGAACGCGGCGCAGGCCATGGCCGCCCACCTGGGCAGCGCCCGGCACCTCGCCGAGGTCCTGGCCGGTCGCCGGGTGGTGATGATCTCGACGGACAACGTCTTCCCGGGCCGCCGGGACTCGTGCGGGGAGTCCGAGCCCACCGAGCCGGCCAACGTGTACGGCCGGGCGAAGCTCGCCGCCGAGCGGGAGCTGCTGCGCGACCGCGCGGACGCGTTGGCGTTGCGGGTGAGCCTGGTCTACGGCTGGGACTCCGCCGGCCTGCGGCCCAACTTCTTCACCACCTGCGTGGAGCTGCTGCGCGCGGGTCGTCCGGTGCCGGTGCCGGACGACCACTGGAACACCCCCGTCCTGGTGGACGACGTGGCCGCCTGGACGACGGCGCTGCTCGACTCCCCGCACACCGGGGTCGTGCATCTCGGCGGGCCCCGGCGGCTGAGCAGGCTCGCCTGGGCCCGACACGTCGCCGAGCGCGTCGACGCCGACCCGGGGCTGCTCCGGCCGGTCCCCCGGCGCGACACCCGGTACGCGTGCCGCCCGCGCAACGCGTGTCTGCACAGTGAGCGGGCCGGTGACCTTCCCGAGTTGCGGGGCCTGCGGCCGGTGGACGTGCTCACCGCCACCACCCGGTTGATTGAGGCGGGGCCGCCACCGAGCTGACCGGGACGGCCCCGCGCTGATCGAGACGGATCGAGCTGATCGAGACAGGAGGAGACCACGGTGACCGAACAGCATCTGTTCCTGGCCAGCAAGCGGGCTGCCGTGACGTACGCCCCGGACCCGGAGACCGGGGCGCTGCGCTCCTGGCTCGCGCCCGGCGGCACCGGCAACGTCGTGGCCGAGCAGGCGGGCGTGCTGCACGTCTCCTGGATCGCCAGCGCGGACTCCGACGACGACCACCGCGCCGCCGCCGAGAACCCGGACGGCCTGCCGATGACGCTGCCGTCCGGGCGGGAGATCCAGGTGCGGCTGCTGCGGCACGACCGCGAGACGTTCACGGTGGTGCAGGACTTCCTCACCGCCGAGCTGCTGTGGGCGGCGAACAACTACGGCTGGGACAGATGGACCACGCCGACCTTCGACGCGCGGACGTACGACGCGTTCGAGCGGTTCGAGGAGTTCACCCGGGACTTCGCCGACGCGCTGCTCACCGCCTCCGCCGGGGTCGACGAGCCGGTCTACCTGGTGCACGACTACCAACTGATCGGCGTGCCGGCGCGGCTGCGCGAGCAGCGGCCGGACGCGCCGGTCCTGCTGTTCGTGCACATCCCCTGGCCGTCGGCCGACTACTGGCGGGTGCTGCCCCGGCCCGCGCGGACGACGCTGCTGGAAGGCATGCTGGC
Source organism: Micromonospora sp. WMMD882 (assembly GCF_027497255.1). Lineage (NCBI taxonomy): Bacteria > Bacillati > Actinomycetota > Actinomycetes > Micromonosporales > Micromonosporaceae > Micromonospora > Micromonospora sp. WMMD882. The sequence goes on along the minus strand of NZ_CP114903.1, from coordinate 810,146 downwards.
CTCCACCACGATCGGTTTCTTCGCCGACCGGTGGACCCGCAACTTCCTGGACTGCGTGGCCGACCTGGTGCCCGACGCCACCGTCGACCGGGAGTCCGGGGTGGTCCGCTGGCGGGGCCGGCGCTGCCACGTCCGGACGATGCCGCTGGGCTACAGCCCGCTGGCCCTGCGGGGCCGCCGGCCCCGGCTGCCCGAGGGGGTCGCGGAGTGGGTCGGGGACGCGCCGCTGGTGGTGCACAGCGGACGTACCGATCCGATGAAGAACGCGGAGCGCGCGGTGCAGGCGTTCCACCTGGCGGTGCGCTCCGACGAGCGGCTGCGCGGGGCCCGGATGCTGGTGCGGATGAACCCCAACCGGTTGTACGTGGCGGCGAACGCCGACTACGTGCGTCGGGTGGAGGCGGCGGTCGCCAAGGTCAACGCCGAGCTGGGCGCGGAGGTGGTGCGTACCCACTGCGACAACGACGTGGACCACAGCATCGGCTGTCTGCGCCGGGCCGACCTGGTAATGATCAACTCCACGGTCGACGGGCAGAACCTCACCGCCTTCGAGACGCCGCTGGTCAACACCCGCGACGCCGACGTGATCCTGTCGGAGAGCTGCGGGGCCGCCGAGGTCCTCGGTCCGGTGTGCCGGGTGGTCAACCCGTTCGACGTGGTGGAGCAGGCCGAGGCGATCGTGGCCGGCCTGACCGCGTCCGCCGGGGAACGCGCCGACGCCGCGCGCCGACGCCGGGAGGTCGCCGAGCCGTGGACGGTGGAGACCTGGGTACGCGCGCAGTTGGCGGGGCTGGACGACGACCACCGGGACCGGCATGAGTGAGCTGCCCGGCGGCCCCGGACAGGTGGCGCAGTACCAGCTCGGCGACGCGGTGCTGGTCGGCGGGGAGGGTCTGCGCGCCTGGGACAGCGCCGGCCGCGAGTACCTCGACTGTGTCTCCGGCACCTTCAACCTGCTGCTCGGCTACCAGCATCCGGAGATCGTGGCGGCGGTCCGGGAGCAGAGCGAACGGTTGATCTTCGCCAGCTCGTCGTTCCAGACCGAGGCCACCAACGAGGTCATGCAGGAGCTGGTCAGGATCAGCCCGCCCAACCTGACCCGGGTCAACCTGCGCAGCTCGGGCGGCTCCACCGCCAACGAGGGCGCCATCAAGATCGCCCAGCACCTGACCGGGCGGCGGGACGTGATCGTGCCGTTCCGTGGCCACCTGGGTCAGACGGTGGCCGCCACCAGCCTCAACGGCACCAGCCGGATGCGCGCGCCGTTCCCGTACGCGCTGGCCGGCGGGGTGCGGGTGCCGGAGCCGTACTGCTTCCGGTGCTTCTACCGCCAGCACCCGGACTCGTGCGGGTTCTGGTGCGTGCAGCGCATCGACGACTTCATCGACTACGCCAGCTCCGGCAGCGTGGCCTGCCTGATCATCGAGCCGATCAGCGGGGTGGGCGGGAACGTGGTGCCGCCGGACGGCTACCTCGACGAGCTGCGGGCGTTCTGCGACGCCCGCGGGATCGTGCTGATCTTCGACGAGATCCAGACCGCGTTCGGCCGTACCGGGCAGATGTTCGCCGCCGACCACTTCGGCGTGCAGCCGCACATGATGACCGTCGCGAAGGGGCTCACCGGCAGCGGGCTCTCGCTCGCCGCGATCCTCACCGAGGAACGGATGGCGGACTGGGACCGCAGCCTGCACGGTTTCACCTTCGGCGGGCACACGCTGGCCGCCGCCGCCGCCGCGAAGACCCTGGAGATCGTGCAGCGTCCCGGCTTCCTGGAGAACGTACGGGCCAGCGGCGCGGTGCTGCTGGACCGGCTGCGGGCCCTCCAGGGGGACCATCCCGTGATCGGTGACGTGCGCGGGGTCGGGCTGATGCTCGGCGTGGAGCTGGTCGAGCCGGACGGCAGCCGGGGCGTCGGCAGGGCGCAGGCGTTCCAGCGCGCGCTGCACCGGCGGGGCGTCATCACCCGGGTCTCCGAGCACGGCCTGGGCAACGTCATCGAGCTGCGTCCGCCGCTGATCCTCTCCCCGGCGGACGCGCACCTCGTCGCCGACCGGTTCGGCGAGGCGCTGGACGACGTGCCGTGAGGTGCGTCCTGGCGGCCGACGGCCCCCGGCTGACGACCGACCCGCCGCGCCGGCCGCCCGGCGAGCACGCGGTGCGCGTACGCGTCGAGCTCGTCGGGTTGTGCCGGTCGGACCTCAAGGAGGTCGCCGGCGAGCGGCACGGGCCCAGCCAGTTCGGGCACGAGATCGTCGGCGTGGTGGAGGAGTCCACGCTCGCCGCCCTCCCGCCGGGCCGGCGGGTCGGCCTGGACCCGAACGTCCCGGTGGACCGGGGCACCGGTTTCGCCACCGCCATGTGGGCGGCCGGGCCGGCGGACCTGCTGGTCGCGGCCCTGCCGGTGGTGCCGGCGGACGGCGACCCGAGACGGCTGGTCTTCGCCGAGCCGCTGGCGTGCGCGGCGCACTGCCTGCGGGCGGCGACCGGGCACCTCGGCCGGGGCCTGGGATCCCTGCGGGTCGCCGTGCTCGGCGCGGGGACGGCCGGCGTGCTCATCGCCGGGGCGGCCCACGCGCAGGGCGCCGAGGTGGCGCTCGGCAACCGCAGCGCCGACCGCACCACGTTCCTGCGGCGACGCCGGGTCCTCGACGTGCCGGTGGGCGCGCTGACCGACCTGCCGTCGGACGACGTGGACCTGGCCGTGGTGGCGACGAGCTTCGTGCTCCCCGAGGTGCTGGCGCACGCCCTGCGGGTGGTCCGGCCCGGCGGGCTGGCGCTGCTGTACGGCGGCACCGCGCCCGGCGACCGGCTGCCCGGCCTGGACTGCGACCTGGACACGGTCCGTCGGGCCGAGGCCGCCGTCGCCACCTGCTGGCAGGGCAAGCCGGTACGGGTGGGGGGCAGCTACGGCACCGCTCCGCAGGACTTCGCGGCGGCCGTCGGGCTGCTGACCGGGCCCGACCCGGCCACGCTCCCGGTGGAACGCATGATCACGAACGAGATTCCGCTCACCGACCTGGCGGACGTGCTGCGGGAGCAGGCCGCCGGGCGTCGGCTCGGCAAGACGGTGGTCTGGCCCGACCGGCCGCCACCTTCGGGAGGCGCACGATGACATCTCGTACGACGAGGCTCTGGGCCGTCGACGCGGGCGGCACCGCGACGAAAGCCCTGCTGGACGACGGTAACCGCTGGTCGGTCGGGTCGGTGAACCCGGCCTCGGTGGGCGCGCCCGCCGCCGACGCCGACCTGCTCGGGCTGTTCAGGACGATCGCCGAGCGGACCGGCGGCCAGCCGACCCGGGGCTGGCTGGCGACGGCTACCCTGGACGCCGACGCGCCACGTGCCGTGGTGGACCACCTGGCCGGGCTCGCCCGGGCCGCCGGGCTGACCGGCGAGCTGGTCGTCTCCCGGGACGTCCTTCCGCTGCTGGTGGCCCGTCCGCTGGGTGGGCGGGGGGTGGCCGTGGTGTGCGGCACGGGGACGGCTTTCCTGGCCGGCGACGGGGCCGCCGCCCCGCTGTCCGTGGGCGGATGCGAGTACCTCGGCAGCGACGAGGGCAGCGCCTTCGCGATCGGCCTGGACGGCCTGCGGGCCGCCGTGCGGGCCAGCGACGGCCGGGGCGCGCCGACGGCCCTCACCGCGGCCCTGACCGGGGCCGGCGGCGGCACCGTGCAGGACCTGGCCCGCGCCCTGGCCGGGCAGCCGTTCCCCAAGGCGGCGGTGGCCGCGTTGGCGGCGGCGGTCACCCGCTGCTGGCTCGACGGCGACGCGGTCGCCGGGGCGGTGGTCCGCGGCGCCCTCGACCACCTGGTCGACGGGGTTCGGGCGGCGCGGGACCGGGCCGGGCTGGACGGGGACTGGTCGGCGACGCTGGCCGGCGGGGTGTTCCGGGGCTGCCCCGAGTTCGCCGACGTGCTGCGTCGACGACTCGTCGACGAGTTGGGCGCGGACGGCGACCCGGCGGTCGTCGACGACCCGGTCGACGTCGTCCTGCGGGCGCTGCGGGACGTCGGCGACCGCGTCCCGGCGGCCCTGGCCGACCGGTGGGTGTGGGTCCGACCGTTGGGAGGTGGGCGGTGACGACCGCGCAGCAGTGGACGGGGCCGGTCCGGCTGGGTCTGTGTCTGGCGGCGTTCGCCCCGGCCGGCCTGACCGGGGCGTTGGCCGCCGCCGGCCGGGTCGGGGTCGACGTCGTCGACCTGCCGGCGGACAGCACGTTCGGCCTGGTCGACGCCGAGCGGCTGGACGACCCCGCCCACCACCGGGAGCTGCTGGCCGCGACGAGGGCGGCCGGGGTGACCGTCGGGTGCGTCAGCAACAGCCGCGACACCCAACTCCTGCTCGGCCCGCACGGCCCGCACACCGACCCGGTGCTCGCCGGCCCGGCCGACGAGAAACGGGCGTACGGGCTGCGGGCGGCGCTGGGCACCGTCCGGCTGGCCGCCGGGCTGGGCGTGCCCTCGGCCCGGCTGATGCTGGGCGTGCCGGACCTGGGCCGCTGGTTGTCCTGGTGGGGCAGCGAGGTGAGCTGGCAGGACAACGTCGCCGCGTGGGCGCGGGCCGCCGAGCCGGTGCTGCGGCTGGCCGCCGGGCTGGGGGTGCGCGTCCTGGTCGAACCCCACCCCAAGCAGGTCGCCTACGACCCGGCCAGCGCGCGGGCGCTGCTGGCGGCGGCGGCCGGGGTGGGGTTGTGCGTCGACCCGGCGAACCTGGCCGCGGTCGGGCACGACCCGGTCGACGCGGTACGCGGCTGGGGCGACGACCTGGCCGCCGTACACGCCAAGGATCTTCAGACCTGGCGGCGGTCGACGGACCCGGGCGGGCCGGGCTGGTCACGGTACGGGCCGGGGCCGGCGATCCGGTTCCGGGCGTTGGGCTCGGGCGAGCTGCCCTGGCCGGCGATCGTCGCGGCGCTGCTGGACGAGAACTACCGGGGAGTGGTGTACGTGGAACACGAGGACGCCCTGCTGCCGACGACCCAGGGGGTGACGAACTCGGTGGCGCTGCTGCGCCGGCTGCTGCCCTCGTCGAGTCCGCAGGGGAGGACGTGGTGAGCCTCGACGGGGTACGCGCCGCGCTGCTGGCCGGCGGTCTGGGCGAGCGGATGGGGCCCCTCACCGCGCGGGCCTGCAAACCGCTCGTGCCGTACGCGGCGTCCTGCCGGCTGGTGGACTTCAGCGTGGCCAACGCGGTGCGCTCCGGGGTGCCCGAGCTGGTGCTGATGTCGCTGCACCGGGAGGGCGACCTGGTGCGGCACCTGATGGCGCACTGGGACGACCGGCCGGGCACCCGGCTCCACTTCGGCCCGAACGACGAGCTGCTGCGGTCGGCGGGTCCGCCCGCGCCGGGCGGGTCGCTGCCCGAGCGTCCCGCCGAACGGGGCACGGCGGACGCGTTGTCGACCAACGCGGAGTGGATCTTCGCGCCCGGGGCGCGTGACCTGCTGGTGCAGCACGCCGACCACGTCTACCTGCTGGACTACGCGCCGATGGTGGCGGCGCACCGGGCGTCCGGCGCCGACTGCACCATCGGCGTGCAGCGCATCGAACGGCGGTACGTGAAACTGTTCGGGATGGTCGACGTGGACGACGACCTGCGGGTCCGCCGGCTGGTCGAGAAACCGCCGGAGCCGACGTCCGACCTGGTCTTCACGGCGTTCTGCCTGTTCCGGGTGGACGCCCTGCGGGAGGTCCTGGCCGAGCTGGTCGCCCTCGGCGACGACGGCTGGCAGCACGACATCAGCCGGGACGTGGTGCCCCGGATGATCGCGCAGGGCCGACTGGTGTCGGCGTTCCCGATCCCCGGCTACTGGGCCGACATCGGCACCGTCGACCGCTACCACTCCGAGCAGCTCAAGCTGCTGGAACTGCCGATGGACCCGGAGCTGCTGCCACGTACGCTCGCCGCCGCCGCGCCGCGCTACCGGTCCGATATCGACAGCCTGGTCGGGGCGGAGATCCCGGCCGGGGCGGTCGTCGCGCGGAGCGTGCTGCATCCCGGCGCCCGCATCGAGCCGGGCGCCACGGTGCTGCGGTCGGTGGTGCTGCCCGGCGCGACGGTGCCCGACGGCGTGACGGTGAGCGACAGCATCGTCCTGGCCGGCGAGACCCTCGCCGCCGACCGGCGCGGGCTGGCGGAGCTGTCATGACCACCACCGACGGCGCCGCGCGGCGGTTCGACGCCGTGCTGTTCGACTTCTCCGGCACGCTGTGCGACGACGGCGCGGTGCTGACGCCCGCCGGGGTACGCGCGCAGGCGGCGGCCCGGGGCGTCGAGCTGGACGAGGCACGGGCCGGGCGGCTCATCGAGACGCTGCTGGCCACCGTGGACTCCCCGGAGGGGCTGGCCGCGCGGGAGGGCTGCGACCGGTCGGCGCGGCAGCACCACGCGGTGTGGACCCGGCTGATGACCTCCGCCGCCGACGGTTTCCAGCCCGGCGTCGCCCCGGAGACGCTGGCCGAGTCCGCGTACGCCTGCCTGACCGACCCGGGGTCGTGGCCCGCCTACCCGGACACCGTCGAGGTGCTGACCGGACTGCACGGCGCGGGCCTGCGGCTGGGGGTGGTGAGCAACATCGGCTGGGACGTCCGGCCGACCTTCGACCGGATCGGCGTCGGGAAGCTGATCGGCTCGTACGCGCTCTCCTGCGAGCAGGGCGCGGTCAAGCCGGAGCCCGAGCTGTTCGAGCGGGCGTGCGCGGAGCTGGGCGTGCCACCGGGGCGGACGCTGTTCGTCGGCGACGACCCGGTCAAGGACGGCGCGGCGGCCCGGCTCGGGATGGCCGTCTACCTCCTGCCCACGCCCCGACGGCCCGACCGCCCCCGGGGCCTGCGCGCCGTCCTGGCGCTGACCGCCGCGGACCGGTGACGGGGCCGCGTTCAGGGCAGCGGCGGCTGACCGGGCCGCCCGACGGGGCGTTCAGGTGGCGGCGGGCTGGCGGGGCGCGGGTGGGGCGGACGCGGCCCGGGTGGTGTCGTAGCCGGCGGCCTGGAGGCCGAACAGCTCGGCGTACCGGCCGCCGGCGGCGATGAGCTGGTCGTGGCTGCCGGACTCGACGACCCGGCCGTGGTGCAGGACGTGAATGTGGTCGGCGTGCCGGACGTTGGCGAGCCGGTGGGTGACGAGGATGGTGACGGCGCGCCCCTGACGGTCCCGGATGGCCTGGAAGAGGGCGTCCTCGGCGCGGGGATCCAGCGCGGACGATGGCTCATCCATGATCAGCACGTCCGCGTCGCGGAGGAAGCCACGGGCGGCCGTGACGCGTTGCCACTGCCCGCCGGAGAGGTCCTGGCCACCGGCGAAGGTCCGGTCGAGCAGCGTGTCGTAGCCGTGCGGCAGGTCGGTGATCATGTCGTGGGCGACCGCGCGCCCGGCGGCGGTCTCGATGCTGTCCCGGGTGGTGACGGCGGTGACGTCGCCGATGGCGATGTTCGTGGCGGCGGTGAACGGCCACCGGTAGAACTCCTGGGTGACGACGGCGATGCGGGCCCGCAACGCCTCGACGCCCCAGTCGGCGACCGGCCGGCCGTTGTAGCGGACCTGCCCGCTGGTGGGCGCGCGCAGAGTCGCGATCACGGTGGCCAGGGTGGACTTTCCGGAGCCGTTCTCGCCGACGAACGCCACCGTCTGGCCGGCCGTGACGGTCAGGCTGACCTGGTCGACGGCCGGGGCGTCGCGGTCGGGGTAGCGGAGACTGACCGCGTCGACGGTGATCTCCCGCAGCCGGTCCGTCGGCGGCGTCCGGTCTACCGGCGGCGTCCGGTCTACCGGGCCGGTGGCCGCCGGCAGGTAGTCGGCGGCGCGGGTCATGAAGCCGGTGTAGTCGCGGAAGTGCTGCCCCTCGGTGTACACCCGGTCGACCTGGAAGGTGACCGCGGCCAGCGACCGCTGCGCGGTCTGGATCGCGATGACGCAGGTCGCGGCGGCGGCGAGGGGGATCTGCCCGTCGACGAGCAGCAGGCCGAGCAGCACGTAGACCACGGTGACGGCGACCCCGCCGGTCATCGCGCCGACCGTGGTGGTCGTGGTGACCCGCCGGGCCAGCGCGAGCTGGATACCGGTCTCGACAGCCATCACCCGGTCGTACTGGTCGAGCAGGAACTCACGCAGCCGGTAGGAGCGCAGCTCGGCGGCGGAGTCACGCTCGGCCATCAGCCGGTGCAGCAGCCACAGCCGCCGACGCCGGACCGAACCGGCGGCGTACGTCTGGTAGCTCAGGTGCCCGGCGCGCAGCGACGCCCACGCGTTCGGCACGGTGGCCACCAGCAGCGCGAGCAGCAGCAACGGGTGGATCACCAGCACGGCGACGGCCACGGCGAGGACGCCGCTGAGGCCGGCGAGCAGGTTCGTCGACGCCTGCACCAGGCCGGTGGTGGAGTCCGCGCCACGGGAGGCGCGTTCCATGTCGTCGGCGAACGCGTCGGCGTCGAACGCCTCCAGCCGTACTGCCGTGGTGACCTCGAACAGGCCCCGTTCGACCTCGCGGTCCACCTTGGGCGTGAGGCCGTTCTGCGCGTACCCCGTCGCGGCGGCCATCCCGGCGCGCAGCGCGGTCACCGCTGCGAGGGCGACCAGGGCCGGCAGCGCGGCGCGGACCTTGTCGGCGGTGGGCCCGCCGGCGAACAGCTCCACCAGCACCCGCTGCGCGGCGATCAGCCCGAACGCCGACATCGCGCCGGCGAACAGCGTCGTGACGCCGACGATCGTGGTGCGGACCCGGTCGGCCCGCCAGCTCACCCGCAGGGCGGCCCGGATCAGGCGCGGCAGCTCGGAGAAGACGGCGAACACGCCGGCCTGGGCACGGGCCCGCACGCCGGTCTCCCACCACATCTCGCGCAGCTCCGGCAGCACCGGATCGTCAGGCGTCGGATCGCCGGCCGCCGACGCGGGCGGGGCGGCCGGTCGGTCGGGGTGGCCGGTCGTGAACATGCAGGGACGGTATGCGCCCGCCGGGTCGACACGCCCGCAACGCCGGGCGACGACATTGTCGGCAGATGGTCACCCGGGGTGGTTACCGTGTCGGCTCATCGTGACCGCGGCGACCGGGGGTGGCGGCGATGGGTGGGCCCGACGAGATCACCGCCGCCCGCCGCGCGCTCGGCCGGCACCTCGCCCACCTGCGCAGGGCCGCCGGCCACACCCAGCACGGCCTGGCCCGGCTCGTGCAGTACGGGCGCAGCTCGGTGGCGAACACCGAGACCGGCCGCCAGCATCCCGAGCGGTCGTTCTGGAGCCGGTGCGACACGGTGCTGCGGACCGGTGGCGTGCTGGCCGCCGAGCACGACCGCATCGCCGGCCTGGACGACCGACGGCGACGCCGTCCGGCGGCCCGCGCCGACGACCACGCCGCGCTCTGGGAGCACCGGACGCACATCGACGCCCACCGGTCGGCGTTGACGGACACCGCCGACGCCGACGCCCGGTTGGCGCGCCTGGAGGACGAGGTGCGGCAGGCGGTGGCCGACCGGGGGCGCTGCCCGCCCGCCACCCTGGTGGCCCGGCTGCGTCCGCTGCGGATCTGCGTGGACCAGCTCATGGCCACCCGGCAGCATCCGCCGCAACGCGTCCGCCTCTACACCGCCGCCGCCCGGCTGGCCGCGCTGCTGGCCGTCCTCGCCGTCGACCTGCGCGCCGTCCCGGTCGCCCGCGCCTACGCGGCCGAGGCCCTCGACCTGACCCGGGCCGCCTACCGGACCGAACCGCAGGCCAGAGCCGTTCACCGGACGGAACCGCAGGCCAGGGCCGCCTACCGGGCCGAACCGCAGGCCGGGGACGGGCCGCCGGGCAGGCCGGGCCGCGGGCCCGACATGCCGTCACCGTCCGCTCGCGACAGACGACGCGTTGACAGGTGACGGCCGCCCGGCAAGACTGTCGGCACAACTGCATCGCGTGTACGTGCGGGGGAAGTCCGGTCGAAGTCCGGCGCTGGCCCGCAACGGTAGGCCGTCGAGGTGACACCTCGGTGGCGAGCCCGAATACCCGTCGTACCCGCCTGTCCGCTCCCCCACCCGTCGTGGCCCACGGGTCGGAGTCCCGATCGCGCGCCGCTGCCGTTGGTCGGGGTTTCTGACGACCGCCGGGCCGGAAAGGCGCTTCCGATGGTCGTCCGCCTCAGCCGGCACCACCTGCTCGCCCTGTTCTGCGGCGTGTTCTCCGCCGTCACCCTCGCCGCGCCCGCCGTCGCCGTTCCAGCCGTCGCCGGCTCTGTCGCCACCACCCCGGTCGCCACCGTCGAGCGGACGGGGGTGACCCGTCCGGACGCCGCCGCCGGGTGGCTGGCCCGCCAACTCGTCGACGGGGAACGCTTCGAGACCGTCTTCGACGGCGTCGCCTACCCGGACCAGGGTCTCACCCTGGACGCGGTGTTCGCCTTCGCCGCCGCCGGGGTCGCCGACGACCACGGCGCGCGGGCGCTGGCCTGGGTCACCCGGCCGGACGTCCGCGACGGCTACCTCGGCGACGGCGACGCCGAGGCGTACGCGGGCGCCACGGCCAAACTCGCGCTCGCCGTCGCGGCGCGCGGCGGCGACCCGACCGACGTGGGCGGGGTGGACCTGGTCGACCGGCTCCGCTCCCTCCAGCAGCCCGGCGGACGGTTCGCCGACCGCTCGGCGTACGGCGACTACAGCAACGCGTTCAGCCAGTCGTTCGCGATCCTCGCGCTGCGCCGTACCGGGCCGGGCGTGCCGCCGGAGGCGGCCACCTGGCTGGCCGGCACCCGGTGCGCCGACGGCGGCTACCCGCTGCTGCCGGCGCAGCCGACCTGCGTGTCGGACGTGGACGCCACCGCGCTGGCGACGCAGGCGCTGCGGGCGGCCGGCCGCTCCGCCGACGCCGACGCCGGGCTGGCCTGGCTGCTGTCCGTGCAGCGCCCCGACGGCGGCTTCGCCAACGGGGCCGGCACGGCGAACGCGAACAGCACCGGGCTCGCCGCGCAGGCGCTGCGCGCCGGGCACCGCCCGCTGGCCTGGGCGCGGGCCCGGGGGTTCCTGGCCCGGCTCCAGGTGGGCTGCGCCGGCGCGCCGGCCGACCGGGGCGCCGTCGACTTCGACGGGGGCGCTTTCGACCGCGACACCGCCACCCGGGCCACCGCCCAGGCCGTCCTCGGCCTGACCGGAGTCGGGTACGACCACGTGTCCAGCGCCGACGCCACGGTGGGCGCGCCGCTGCCCACCTGCCCGTGAGCCGTCCCGCCCACCGCCGCTCCCGTCCAGGAGGACCCATGTTCCGTACCACCGTCCGAGCCCGACTGGCCGGTCTGCTGGCCGCCGTCGTCGCCGCCGTCACCCTGACCGCCGTCGAGCCGACGCCACCGGCGGCGCAGGCCGCCGCCTGCACCGGCGCCACCGGGGTCACCGTCGTGGTGGACTTCGCCGCGCTCGGTGGCGGCGTCCAGGTCGCCTGCGCCCCCGGTGACCCGGCCACCGGGCTGGCCGCCCTCCAGACGGCCGGTTTCACGGTGACCGGCACCAGCCGGTGGGGGCTGGCGTTCGTCTGCCGGATCAACGGCAAGCCCACCGCCGCCACCGACCCGTGCGTCAACACCCCACCGGTCACCGCGTACTGGTCGTACTGGCACGCCCCCGCCGGGGGCGCCTGGTCCTACAGCTCCTCCGGCGCGGGCAGCTACAACCCGGCCCCGGGCAGCGTCGAGGGCTGGGCGTTCGGGGCGGGCGCGCCGCCCAGCGTCCCCGCTCCCTGACCGTTAACCCCGGACGTGCCGGGGTCCTGACCCACCACTGCGTGAAAGGCATCCGATGCCCCTGTCCCGGCGTCCCGCCACCGGCCTCGGCGTGGTCGCGGCGACGACCCTCGCCGCGTTCTCCGTCCTCCCGTCGACCGTCGGGGCCGCGCCGGCCCCGACGGACACCACCGCCGGGCGCGCGGCCGCGTCCTGGCTGGCCGGCGAGTACGCCGACGGGGCGCTGCCCGGCCCGTTCGGCGGTCAGGACTGGGGCCTGACCGTCGACGGGCTGCTGGCGCTGGCCGCGACCGGCGTGGACACGCCGACCCGGCAGGCCGCGACCCGGCAGGTCGCGGCACACGTGCGGTCCTACAACAGTTACGACGACTACGGCATCGAGGGCTTCACCGACGGCGGGGCGACCGCGAAACTGCTCTACGCCGCCTCCGCCGTCGGGGCCGACCCCACCGACTTCGGCGGGTACGACCTGCGGGCGGAGACCCTCTCGCTGGTCGCCGGGGCGGACACCGGTCACCAGCGGGGCCGGATCACCAGCCGTACCACCGCCGACAGCGGTCCGGACGCCAGCAACACGTTCGACCAGTCCTTCGCCGTGCTGGGCCTGGTCCGCAGCGGCGGGGCGCCACCGGAGACGGTGGACTTCCTCGTCCGGCAACAGTGCGCCGCCGGTGGCTTCCGGCTCTACCCGGACACCGCGTCGGGGCCGTCGCCGGCCTGCGACGAGCAGCCGGACGCCGTGCTCGACGTCGACTCGACGGCGATGGCGACGCAGGCCCTGCTGGCCGCCGCCGAAGACGGGGCCACCGGCGCGGCCGACGCGGCCCGGCGCGGGGTGGACTGGCTGGTGACCCGGCAGCACGCCGACGGCTCCTTCGGCGGTTCGGGGCCGACGGTCGGGGCGAACGCGAACAGCACCGGCCTGGCCGGGCAGGCTCTCGCCGCGGCGGGTCGGGACGCCGAGGCCGCCCGCGCCGCCGGGGCGTTGACCGCGCTCCAGCTCACCACGGCCACCGGCGGCGCGGCCGCGGCCGACGCGGGCGCGGTGGCCTACGACACGGCCGGTTTCACGGCCGCCGTGACGGCGGGGATCGCCGACACCGGCCGGGACCAGTGGCGTCGGGCCACCGCGCAGGCCGTGCTCGGGCTCGCCCAGGTGCCGCTGGGCCGGATCGGCGTCGACCTGCCGCCGACCTCCCCGCAGCCCACCGCGACCGGCACCGCCTCGCCCACACCGAGCGGCTCGCCCACACCGACCGGCTCGCCCGACCCGACCGGCACGGCCAGCCCGACGCCGAGCGCCACCGCGTCGCCGACCACCTCCCCCACTCCCCCGCCGACGACCACCCCCGCCCCCGCCCCGCCCGCTCCCGGACCGGGCCGGCTGCCCACCACCGGCGCCGCCGTCGTCAGCTACGTGCTGGTGGCGCTGCTGATGGTCGGTGGCGGGGTGGCGCTGCTGGTGCTGACCCGACGACGGCGGACGACGTGACCGGCCGGGCCCTGCGGGGCGGGCTGGTCGTCGCGCTGACCGCCGCCGGCACGGTCACCTGGCCGGTCGTCCCGGCGGTGGCGGCCGGGTCGGCCGGCTACTGCCCGGACGCCTCCGGCGTGACCGTGGTGGTCGACTTCAACGAGCTCGGTGGCGGGACGGTGGTGCGGTGCGCCCGGGGCGAGCAGGCCACCGGCCTCGCGGCGCTGAAGAACGCCGGCTTCCAGGTCGCCGGCACCCTGCGCTGGGGCGAAGGGTTCGTCTGCCGGATCGACGGTAAGCCGTCGGCCGCGGCGGAGCGGTGCGTGGACACGCCACCGGCCAGCGCCTACTGGTCGTACTGGCACGCCCCGGACGGGGGCGGGTGGACGTACAGCGACAAGGGGGTGGCCAACCGGAGACCGTCGCCGGGCGGCTTCGAGGGCTGGTCGTTCTCCCTGAACCGCAGCGCCGACGACGCCCCCCGACCCGGGGTCGCGCCGCTCCGGCCGACGCCACCCGCGCCACCGCCTCCGCCGCCTCCGACCGGCGGCGGACCCGTCGTCCCGAAGCCACCACCTGCGGACGGGAAACCGCCGCCCCCGACGGCCGCCGGTGGTGGCGGGCCGGGCACCGGTGGGCCGGGTGTTCCCGGGCCGGGCGGCGGGCCGGGCGGGGGCGGGTCGGGTCGACCGGAGGCCGCCGGCACGTCCGCGGCGGTCGGGCCGGTGGACGCGACGCCACCGGGCGTGACGCCGGGCGACGCCCCCGGCGTGCCGTCCGGGCGGGCGACCGACGGGCCGGCGGTGACCGGGGTCGCCGCCGGACACGACGGGAACGGTCCGCCGCTGGGCACCGTGGTCGGCGCGGCGCTGCTGGCGGCGCTCGCCGCCGGTGGCCTGCTCGCGGCCCGGCGACGACGGCACGCCGACCCGGATGGCTGACGGCAGGGCGGCGCCCGCCGGGGGTCGGCGCCGGGTGGCCGGGCCGGGCCGGTGGGGGGCCGACCGGCTGCCCCGGGGGCTGCACCCGGGCGCGTGGTGGGTGTGGGCGCTCGGCCTCGCCACGGCGGCCAGCCACACCACCAATCCGCTGCTGTTGGGGCTGCTGGTCGCGGTCGCCGCGCTGGTGGTCGTCCGGCGGCGGGGGGACGCCCCGTGGGCGCTGGCCTTCCGGATGTACCTGATGCTCGGCGCGGTGGTCGTGGCGATGCGGGTGGTGTTCCGGATCGTGTTCGGCGGTGGGCAGGGCACGCACGTGCTGGTCCGGCTGCCGGAGATCCCCCTGCCCGGATGGGCGGCGGGCATCCGGTTGTTCGGGCCGGTCGCCGCCGAGCAGGTTCTCGGCGGGTTCTACGACGGCCTGCGGCTGGCCACGATGCTGGTCTGTCTAGGCGCGGCGAACGCGCTGGCGAACCCCAGACGGTTGCTCAAGGCCGTGCCGGGGGCGTTGTACGCGGTCGGCACGGCCGTGGTGGTGGCGCTGTCGGTCGCCCCGCAGTTGGTGGAGAGCGTGCTGCGGGTACGTCGGGCCCGCCGACTGCGGGGCGCGTCGGGTCGGGGGATGCGGGCGCTGCGCGGGATCGCCCTGCCGGTGCTCGCCGACGCGTTGGACCGGTCCCTGGCCCTCGCCGCGGCGATGGACTCCCGTGGCTACGGCCGTACCGCGGCGGTGCCGGCCGGGCAGCGGACCGTGACCGGCGCGCTGGTGCTCGGTGGGCTGGTCGGCGTCTGCGCCGGCACGTACGGCCTGCTCGACCCGACCGGGCCGGGCTACCTGGGCCTGCCGATGCTCCTCGTCGGTATGGTCACCGCGGTCGCCGGGATGCTGCTGGCCGGCCGGCGGGTCCGGCGCAGCCGTTACCGCCCGGACCGTTGGCGTCCCGCCGAAATCCTCGTGGCCGGTTGCGGGGTGGCCGTCGGCGCGCTGACGATGCTGGCCGGCGCGGTCGACCCGGACCTGCTGTATCCCCCGGTCACCCCGACGGCCTGGCCCGAGTTGACGGCGTTGGCGCTGCTCGCGGTCGTGGTCGCGGCGGCGCCGGCCTGGTCGACGCCGCCACCTCCGGTGGCGCGGGAAGGTCGTACGTGATCAGCTTCGACCGGGTCACCGTCCGCTACGGCGACGGCGGCCCGCCCCCGCTGCGGGACGTGACGCTCCGCGTCGAGGAGGGTGAGCTCTGCCTGGTCGCCGGCCGTACCGGCGCGGGCAAGTCGACCCTGCTGCGGGCCATCAACGGGCTGGTGCCGCACTTCACCGGCGGCACCCTGCACGGCACGGTCACGGTGGACGGCCGGGACACCCGCCGGCACCCTCCGCGGGACCTCGCCGACGTGGTGGGCGTGGTGGGCCAGGATCCGTTGGCCGGGTTCGTCACCGACACCGTCGAGGAGGAGCTGGCGTACGGCATGGAGCAGTTGGCCCTGCCGCCGACGGTGATGCGCAAGCGGGTCGAGGAGACCCTGGACCTGCTCGGCATCGCCGAGCTGCGCGGTCGACCGCTGCGGACGCTCTCCGGCGGCCAGCAGCAGCGGGTCGCCATCGGCGCGGTGCTCACCAGCCACCCGCGGGTGCTGGTGCTCGACGAGCCCACCTCCGCGCTGGACCCCACCGCCGCCGAGGACGTGCTCGCCGCCGTCACCCGGCTCGTGCACGACCTGGGCGTGACCGTCGTGCTGGCCGAGCACCGGCTGGAACGGGTCGTGCAGTACGCCGACCGGCTGCTCTACCTGCCCGGGGACGGCCGGGTCGCGGACGGGGACCCGGCCGACGTGCTGGCCCACGTCGACGTCGCGCCACCGCTCGTGGAGCTGGGTCGTCTCGCCGGCTGGACGCCGCTGCCGCTGTCGGTGCGCGACGCCCGCCGCCGCGCCGCCGTCCTGCGCCGCCGGCTGGCCGACGCGCGTCCCACCGGGCCGCCACCGACCCCGCCGGCCGCGCCCGTGCTCACCGCCCGTGGGATCGTCGTGCGGTACCCGGGGACGGTCGCCGTGGCCGGCGTCGACCTCGACCTGTTTCCGGGCCGGGTCGTCGCGCTGATGGGCCGCAACGGCTCCGGCAAGTCCAGCCTGCTCTGGGCGGTGCAGGGCAGCGGCCCCCGGCACGCCGGCACGGTGGCCGTCAGCGGCACGCGCGGCCCGACGGCCGCCGGTGGTCCGGTCGCCGGCAGCGGCACGCGCGGCGCGGTCGCCGTCGACGGTCCGGTGGCCGGCAGCGGCGCGGTCGACCCGAAGGGGCTGCCGGCCGGTCGGGCCCGCCGCCTCGTCGGCCTGGTGCCGCAGAGCCCGGGGGATCTGCTCTACCTGGAGACGGTGGACGCCGAGTGCGCGCAGGCCGACCGGGAGAGCGACGCGCCCGCCGGCACCTGCCGGGCCCTGCTCGACCAGCTCGTCCCCGGCCTGCCCGGGGACCGGCACCCCCGTGACCTGTCCGAGGGGCAGCGGCTGGCCCTGGCGCTGGCCGTCCAGCTCACCGCCGCGCCGCCGGTGGTGCTGCTGGACGAGCCCACCCGCGGCCTGGACTACCTGGCCAAGAAGCAGTTCACCGCCGTCGTGCGGGGGCTCGCCGCCGCCGGCCGCGGCGTGGTGCTGGCCACCCACGACGTGGAGCTCGTGGCGACGCTCGCCGACCAGGTGATCGTGATGGCCGAAGGGGAGATCGTCGCCGAGGGCAGCGCGGCGGAGGTCATGCTCGCCTCCCCGGCGTTCGCGCCGCAGGTGGCCAAGGTCCTCGCGCCGCAGCCGTGGCTGACCGTGGACCAGGTGGCGGCCGCGCTGGCGACGACCGGGGAGCCGGCGTGAGCGTGCTGCGGGTCGCGCCGCGTACGGCGGTGGTGCTGGCCCTGGCCTCGGTCGCCGCGCTGGCCACGTTCACCTGGCCGTTCTTCGTCCCCGCGGATCCGGAGGGGACCGCCCGCGCCGGTGAGGCGCCGCTGGTGCTCGTCGTCGTGCTGCCGGTGCTGGTGGCGGTCGTCCTCGCCGAGCTCAGCTCCGGCGGCATCGACAGCAAGGCGCTGGCGATGCTCGGCGTGCTCGCCGCCGTCAACGCCGCGCTGCGCCCGTTGGGCGCCGGCACCGCCGGCATCGAGACCGTCTTCTTCCTGCTGGTGCTCGCCGGGCGGGTCTTCGGGCCCGGTTTCGGGTTCCTGCTCGGCTCGATCTCGCTGTTCGCGTCCGCGTTGCTGACCGCCGGGATCGGGCCGTGGCTGCCGTTCCAGATGTTGTGCGCCTCGTGGATCGGGCTCGGCGCGGGGCTGCTGCCGGGACGGGTCGGCGGCCGCGCCGAGATCGCCCTGCTGGCCGGGTACGGGGCGCTCGCCGCGTACGGCTACGGCCTGCTGATGAACCTGTGGTTCTGGCCGTTCAGCATCGGCGCGGACACCCAACTGTCCTATCTGCCCGGCGCGCCGGTGCTGGAGAACCTGCACCGGCTGGCCGTGTTCACCGCGGTCACCTCCACGTTCGGCTGGGACACCGGTCGGGCGGTCACCACCGCCGTGGCGATCGTGCTCGCCGGCCCGGCGGTGCTCGCCGCGCTGCGCCGCGCCGCCCGCCGGGCCGCGTTCGACGCCCCCGTCACCTTCGACGCCCCGGTCACCTTCGACGCCCCCGGCACGTCCGACGCGCCGGACGGCGTAGACCGGGGGCGGGCGGGCATCCCGGGCGACGACGCCGCCAACCCGGCCTGTCCGACCCCGACGGACGGGACGCCGGGCGGTGACCGGCGCGGCTAGGACGGCTGGTCGCGCACGGCCCACGCGTGCAGGGCGTCACGGTCGCCGGCCAGGTCCAGGTTCAGCGCCGCCTCGATCAACGCGAGGTGGGTGAACGCCTGCGGGTAGTTGCCCAGGGCGACACCGTCGGGGGCGAGCTGCTCGGCGTACAGGCCGAGCAGCCCCGCGTACGACATGAGCTGGTCGAACAGGACGCGCGCGTCCTGCTGCCGGCCACAAAGGACGAGCGCGGAGACCAGCTCGAACGAGCAGAGCAGGAACGCGCCCTCCTCGCCGGGCAGCCCGTCGTCGACGGTGTAGCGGCGGACCAGCCCCGGCCCGGCGGAGAGCCGACGCCGGACCCGCTCGATCGTGCCCACCACCCGCGGATCGTTGCCGGGCAGGAACCCGACCAGGGGGATCCGCAGCAGCGAGGCGTCCAGCTCGGTCGAGCCGTAGGCCAGGACGAAACTGCCGATCCGCTCGTCGTACCCGCGGTCGAGGATGTCGGCGCGCAGCTCGTCGGCGGCGGCCCGCCAGCGCCGCACCGGCGAGGAGTCGTCGGCGAGCAGGCCGGCGAGCTGGACGCCCCGGTCGAGGCAGACCCACGTCATGACCTTGGAGTTGACGTAGTGGCGGCGGGGGCCCCGGATCTCCCAGACGCCGTGGTCGGGTTCCCGCCACCGGTCGGCCATCGTGTCGACGTGCCGGCGCAGCAGCCGCCACTGGTCGCCGGTCAGGTCCCCGGTGAGCTGCTGGTACGCCAGCGCGGCGTCCAGAATGTGCCCGTACGTGTCGAACTGCACCTGCTCGACGGCCTGGTTGCCGACGCGGACCGGCGCGGAGCCGGCGTACCCGGCCAGGTGGTCCAGCTCCCGCTCGGTGTCGGTGTGGCCGTGGATGCCGACCAACGGCGCGAGGAGGTCCTGGCCGGCGCAGATGTCCAGCAGGAAACGCAGGTAGCGGCGGCCCTCCTCACCGTGGCCGAGCCGGAACAGGGCCAGCAGCAGCAACGCGGCGTCCCGGTGCCAGGTGTAGCGGTAGTCCCAGTTGCGGACGCCGCCGAGCGTCTCGGGCAGCGACGTCGTCGCCGCCGCCAGCAGCGCGCCGCTGGCGTCGTGGGACAGGCCGCGCAGCACCAGCGCGCTGTGCCGGACGGCGTCGGCGGCGAACCCGTCGTACGTGCTGCGCGACGCCCAGTCCCGCCACGTCCGGCAGGTCCGCTCGACCAGGTCGTCCGGGTCGACGCCGGCCGGGTCGGCCCCGTAGCCGAGCAGCAACGTCGCCGACCCGCCGGCCGACAGCTCCCCCTCGGCGGACAGGGCGCCGCCGTCGACGGTCACCGTCAGGTCGGTGACGAACCACAGCGGTGTCCCGACGGCCCGCCAGCCGGCGCCGGCCCGTTCCCACCGCGCCGACCTGGCCCCGTACCCGGGGCGGGGGGTCAGCCGGGCGTGCAGCCGGACCGTGCCGTGACCGGCCGTCACCCGACGGACCAGGACCTGCTCGGCCCGCAACGGCTGCTCCGAGTCCCCCGGGGCGACGGCGAGGCAGTCGAGGCCGGACGCGGTGCCGTCCGGGCCGGTCCAGCGGCTCTCCAGCACCAGCGTGTCCGGCAGGTAGCGGCGGATCGGCGCGGGCGCGCCGTCGACCCACAGGGCGAAACCGCCGCCGACGTCCCGGTCCAGCAGACGGGCCAGCACGGCGTCGCCGTCCGCCTCCGGCACGCACAACCACTCGACCGAGCCGTCCGGCCCCACCAGCGCCGTGGTGTGGGTGTCGGAGAGGAAGGCGTACGAGTCGATCGGCGGGAAGGCCCGGACCGGCGGAGACAAACACGTGGGCGCCCATGTCCTCCTGGGCGGGAACTGCTCGTGCGAGGCGTGGAAGCCGTGGGCCGGCACGCGTCCCTCCCCGTGGGTCAACGTCGCCGCCCGCCGGGCGTCGGGCCGGTCGGGACGTGGGAGGGTCTACCCGCCCGACGGCGACGGAAACGCCGCCGCGCCGGCCCGGGCACCGCCCCCGGCCGTGCCGCCGTGCGGCCACGGCAGGCCGGAGCAGGGCGGAAGTGATCTGCGGGTGAGCCGTACAGTGTGTCACCACCGTCGACAGAGGAGTTCGCCGTGACGCTGCCACCACCGGCTCCCCGGCCGCCCGCCGACGATTCCGGCAGCCCGACGCCGTACCTGTTGGCCATGCCGGCGGGCGACGGCGCGGCCGGCACGATCGCGTGGCCGGAGGGCCAACCCGCGTGGGCGCTCCCGGTGAGTCTGCCGCCCGGCACCCGCGGGTACGCCGTGTTCGTCCCGCTGATCCCGGTCGCCGGGGACGGCGCGGCTCCCGTGCCGACGCCCGCCGGAGCGCCGGCGGCCCCGGACGCGGCCACGGGCGCCGGTTCCGCCGGGGTGTCGTCGTCGCCGGACGCCGCCGCCACGGGCGGGAGCGCCACGCCGCCGCCACCGGAGCCGGCCGGCACGGCCCCACCGACGACGGCCGACGCTCCGGGAACGGCCGGGACTCCGACGAAGACCGACGCTCCGGCGACGGCCGGGGCTCCGGACCCGGCCGGGGCTCCGGACCCGGCCGGGGCTCCGGACCCGGCCGGGGCTCCGGACCCGGCCGGGGCGACGGGCGCTCCGGCGGCGGGTGGTCCGGCGGCGGCCCCGGCGCAGGCGGCCCCGGCGGGCTCGCCCGGGGTCTCACGGGGCACGCCGTCGGCTCCGGCGGCTGCCGGCGTCGAGGGTGTCTCGTCGATCGCGGTGGCGGCGGCCACCGGCCGCCCGCTCGTCGTGGTCCCGCCCAGCGGTCGACCGGCTGCCGGGTCGGCCGGGTCACCGGCCCGCGCCGCCGGAGGGCCGGCCGACGGGCAGGCCGGGCCGCCCCGTCCGGGCGGGGCCGGCGGCGGACCGGCGTACCCGAGGCCCGGCGGCGGCTACTTCCAGCCGCGACCACCCCAGCCGTCGTTCTTCCAGCGGCACTGGCCCGGCCCCGAGCCCGCCCAGGGACGGGCGGTGCCCGCCGCGGTCGTCGCCGGCGCGCTCGGGTCGGCCTTCTTCGTGCCGCTCACCCGCACCGGGATCGGCTGGTTCCTCGGCTGGCTGACGCTTACCGTCGCGGTGGTGGCGGCGGTCCGGCCGGCGCTGGCGGGACTGCCGCGCGCCGAGCGGTGGGTCCGGGGCGGCTGGGCCGCGGCGGCGCTGGCGCTGCTGGCGGTGCCGGCTTTCCGTAACGCCTGGTGGCTGGTGACGTTCTGTGTGCTGGCCGCGCTGGGCTGCGCGGCGCTCGCCGTGATCGGTGGACGACGGATCCGGTCCATCCTGTTCAGTCTGGTGGTCGGGCCGGTCGCGGCGGTACGGGGGCTGCCGTGGGTACGCGCCCACTTCCGGTCCACCGCCGACCCGGGGCGGGTACGTCGGGCGGTCGGCTCGGCGGCGGCCACCGTCGCCGCGCTCGTCGTCTTCGGCGCGCTGCTCTCCTCCGCCGACGGCGCGTTCTCGGTGCTGCTCGACACGATCGTGCCCGAGGTCGACCTGGGCACGGTGTTCCGTTGGGCCTTCCTCGCCGCGTTGGGCGCGCTCTGCGCGGTGGCCGCCGTGTGGACCCTCTCCGCTCCCCCGGACCTGTCGGCGGTGGACCGGCCGGTCCACCGCCGCCTCGGCATGCTGGAGTGGGCCCCGGCGCTCACCGCGCTGACCCTGCTGTTCGGCGGGTTCGTGGCGGTGCAGTTCACCGTGCTGTTCGGCGGGGAGCGGCACGTGCTGCGTACCGCCGGCCTGAACTACGCCGAGTACGCCCGCAGCGGCTTCTGGCAGCTCGTCACGGTCACCCTGCTGACGTTGGCGGTGCTCGGGGGCGTGGGTCGCTGGGCCCGCCGGGAGAGCCGGGCCGAGCGGGTCGTGCTCCGCGTCCTGCTCGGCGCGGTGAGCGTGCTCAGCGTCGTCATCGTGATCTCGGCGCTGTCCCGGATGTACACGTACCAGAAGGTGTACAGCTTCACCGGTGAGCGGCTCTTCGTGATGGCCTTCGAGCTGCTGCTCGGCAGCATCTTCCTGATGATCCTCGGGGCCGGGTCGCGGCTGCGGGGCGGCTGGATCCCACGCGGCACGGTGGCGCTCGCCGTGCTGATGCTGCTCGGTCTGGCGGTGCTCAACCCGGAGGGGTACGCCGCCGGCCGCAACATCGACCGGTACCGGGAGACCGGCAAGATCGACGCCTGGTACCTGCGGGCGCTGTCGGCCGACGCGACGCCCGCCCTGACGGGGCTGCCCGACCCGGTGCGTCGCTGCACGCTGAGCTGGATCGCCGACGACCTCGCCGAGCCGGATCCCTGGTACGCCTGGAACCTGGGCCGGTTCCGGGCCCGGCAGGCCCTGGCGCGGGCCGGCGCCGGGGCGGTCGGCGGTCCGGGCGACTGCCGGGCCGCCGACCAGTTCGACCTGCCGAAGACCCGCCAACCGCGCTGACCGGCGGCGGGACGGCGACCCGGGATCACCTCGACCGGCGGTGGGATCCTCGGCCGGCGGTGGGATCAGCGCGGCCGGCGGCCTGGGGTCACCCGGCCCACGGCCGGATCAGCGTGGCCGGCGGCCCGGCCTCACCCCGCCCACGGCGGGATCAGCGTGGTCCGGCGCGGCGGTCGAGGTGGTCGGCGAGCCGGGCCGCGCCGGTGAGCATGGCCAGGCCGCGCCGGGTGAGCCGGCGCCGCCACTGTCGCAGGGAGTCGGCGAGGGGTTCCGCGCCACCGGCGGCGCGGACCTGACCCAGCACGGCGGCGATGTGGTCGAGCCGGTGCCCGCCGCGGCGCAGCAGGTGGGCCAGCTCGGCGTCCCGGACGTCGTCCGGGCGGTACGCGCGGTGCCCGGTCGCCGGATCGCGGGCCGGTCGCAGGATCCCGGCCCGTTCCCACTTACGCAGGGTCGCCGGTCGTACGCCGAGCCGGTGCGCCAGCGCGCCGATCGGCAGGGCCGGACGGTCGGGCGGGGCGGGCGGGGCCCCGGTGAGCACCGCGACGGCCGCCTCGACGGCGTCCAGCGTCTCCCGGTCCCGTTGCAGCAGGACGTGGCTGCGGTCGACGGCGCGTAACGCGGTGTCGACGTCACCCCGGTTGACCGCCCGCATGATCTCGCCGGCGGTGGCGTGACCGTGGCCCGGGATCAGCGCGAGGTAGGCGCTCAGCGCGGTGGCGTGCGCGTCGGTGAACCGGCGGTAGCCGTTCGGGCCGCGTTCGGCCGGCGGTAGCACGCCGTCCCGCTCGTAGTTGCGCACGGCCTGGGTGGAGAGGCCGTGCGGGCGGGCCAGGTCGACCGGTCGGCGTGACCCGCCGTTTGAGGGTTCCACCGGCTCCCACCGCGTCATGTCGTCGGAAAGTCTCCACGGGTGGTTCAAGGATACGGTCGATGGAATGACGTTCTTCCTCGACCTGCTGCCCCGACCGCCGGCCCTGCTCGCGTTCGGCGAGCCGACGCACGGTGAGTCCGCCTTCCTCCAACTCCGCAACGACGCCTTCGCCACGCTGGTCCGGCACGGTTACCGGTCGATCGCGGTGGAGAGCGACCGGGTCGCCGGCCTGGTCGCCGACGAGTTCGTCCGGGGCTCGTCGGCCGTGCCGCTGCGCCGCGCGCTCACCGAGGGGTTCAGCCACGACTTCGGCGCCCTGCCCGCCAACCGTGACCTGCTGCTGTGGATGCGGGAGTGGAACGCCGCCCGCCCGGCGTCCGAGCACGTCACGTTCCACGGTTTCGACGCGCCGTTGGAGATCTCCGGCGCTCCGAGCCCACGGCGCTACCTGATCGACGTGTGCGAGTTCCTGGACCAGGACCGGTCGGCGGAGATCGACGGGCTGGTCGGCGACGAGACCCGGTGGAGCGCGCCGGCCGCCGTCTGGGAGCCGGGCCGTTCGGTCGGACGCTCGACCGACGCGCAACGCCTACGGGTGATCGCCGACGACCTGCTGACCGAGTTGTACCTCCAGGCGGCCCGCCGGACGCGCGGTTGGCGGGCGGCGCTCGTCCGGGCGACGGCGGCGGTGGCGGTGCTGCGCTACCACGCCGCGGCCGCCGCGCCGCTCGCCCAGGAGGAACGCGTCTCCCGGCTGCTGGCGGTCCGCGGCGAGTTGATGGCGGAGAACCTGCTGTCGATCCACGCGGCCGAGGCGCACCGCGGGCCGACGCTGGTCTTCGCGCACAACCGGCACCTCCAGCGGCAGCCGAGCACGATGACGATGGCCGACCTGGACCTGTCGTGGCACAGCGCGGGCGCGATCGTCGGGTCGCTGCTCGGCGACCGGTACGCGGTGATCGTCGGCAGCATGGGCGCGAGCCCCGCCCTCGGCATCGGGGCGCCCGCCCCGTCGACCTACGAGGGGCGCCTCCACCGGGACGACCTGCTCCCCCGGTACGTACGCGCCGGCGAGGTGCCGGCCGCCGAGCAGCGGACCCACGACCACCGGTACTTTTCGCTCGACCAGGCCACCGTCGCGCACGCGGACGTCGTGCTGCACGTCCCCACCGGCACCGGCCCGGCCATGCTCGCCGAGCGGATCCTCACGCTGCCCGGCGTCGAGCAACTCGTCGCCGACGCCGGGCACGGCGCGCCGCAGGACGCCTGGGGGGACCGGTTCTTCTACGTGGGCCCGGAGCGCCGCCAGCCGTTCGCCACCATCGTCGAACGCGACGTGCCCGGCTTCGACGAGTCCTCCGAACTCGACCGTCCCGGCGTCTTCCGGCTCAACCTCGACGTGGGCCGGGCCGAGTTCGAGCGGCTCTTCGGCTTCCCGCCGGGAGAGTTCGAGCAGCACCGGCACGAGCTCGACTTCGCCCGACTGGACGTCGTCGTGCCCCACCCCGGCTACGCGCGCCACGGCTTCGCCAGCATCGTCATGCCCGGCCCGCAGTCGCTGCCCGAGATCGACAGGCTCCTGGCGGTCGCGCACGCCCGCGCGGTCGACCGTCACGACCGCGCCGCGCGCCGGGCCGCCGACCGGCCCGACTGACGCCGTCGCCACGCCCCCACGCCCGTCCGCGCGCCGCAGCCGCCCCGGCGACGGTACCCCGGAACGGCCGGTTACGCTGAGGATCGTCGATGTCGTCGGGTTGGGCGCGCCCGTACGACCGGCGTCCGGGCGACGTCGGCCCCGCCGAGGGCATCCGATGTGGCTCGTCGATCCGTCAGAGCCGGCGGCGAGACGAGAGGTCCGGGCAGTCCCTTCCTGGCCCCCCGTCCGGGGGCCACCCGTCATGGAGGATGACCATGCGCAGATCCATCGCGGTGATCGCCGCCGCCCTGATGCTCGGTGTCACCGCCGGCAGCGTCCCGGCGGGCGCGTCGGGCGCCCCGCAGAACGGCTCGTGCAAACGCGGCCTGCTCTTCTGCGAGGACTTCGAGCGGCTGCCCACCGGTGGCCCCAGCACGGTGAAGTGGGGCGTCGACACCCGCAACGGCACGCTCACCGTCGAGCGGGCCCGCCGGGGCAACCAGGTGCTGCACGTCCACACGGTCGACAACGGACGCGCGTTCCTGCGCGTCGACGACTTCGCCGCGCCGGGCAACCGTTTCTACGGCCGGATGCGGCTGCGGGTCGACGCCTTCCCCACGGCGCCCGACTGGGCGCACTTCACGCTCGTGGAGGCGACCGGAACCGGCAGCCCGGAGGTCGTCCGCCCGATCGGCGGGCAGTACGCGCCGACCGTACCCGGGATCTTCTGGGGGGTGGGCGCCGACGGTGGCCCGACGGGCGACTGGACGAACTGGCGGGAGTCCGCGCCGGTCGTCGAGGACACCTGGCAGTGCTTCGAGTGGCAGCTCGACCCGGCGGACAACCGGGTCGCGGTGTGGATCGACGGGGTGGCGAACCCGGAGCTGACCGCGTCCACGAACGAGCACGGCGGCAACGACGTGCCGTTCGTCCTGCCGGCGGTGAACACGGTGAAGATCGGCTGGCAGCTCTACCAGGGTGGCACCACGCCCGGCACGTTCGACCTGTGGATCGACGACATCGCGCTCTCCACCAGCCGGATCGGCTGCTGACCGCAGCGGTCACGGCAGGTGGGCCGGTCACCGCCGGCGGTGACCGGCCCACGCCGGATCCGAACGACAACCGGCCGGACCGGCGGCCGACAAGAAGCTCTCACGAACGAAAAGGTTTCACCAACGACAATGGCAGGGAGACGTCTCCCTGCCATTGTCAACATATATCGCACCCCGGGGCTTGCGGCAAGACCCGGGTGGTGGCGCAGAATCGTCGACCACAGCCACCACCTGCGGAAACGGGGTAAAGACGTGCGTGTGTCCACAACGCGGTACGTGTCAGATCTCGACGAGATCGACGAGACGCCGAGCGCGCTCGTCGGCGGCAAGGCGGCCCACCTGGGCGGACTGTCGCGGATCGACGGCATCCACGTGCCGGCCGGGTTCTGCGTGACCACGGACGCCTTCCGCCGGATCATGGCGGAGACGCCGTCGGTCGACGACCAGCTCGACCGGCTGTCGCGGCTGGACCCGGAGGACACCGAGACGGTCCGGACGTTCAGCGCGGAGATCCGCCGCGCCGTCGAGGAGACCCCCGTCCCGGCCGACCTCGCGGCGGCGATCACCGGCGCGCTCGCCCGGCACGGTGAGCGGGCCGGCTACGCCGTCCGGTCCAGCGCGACGGCGGAGGACCTGCCGACCGCGTCCTTCGCCGGCCAGCAGGACACGTACCTGAACGTGGTGGGGTCGGCGGCGGTCCTGCGGCACGTCGGGCGGTGCTGGGCGTCGCTGTTCACCGAGCGGGCGGTGACCTACCGCCAATGTCACGGCATCGACCACCGGACGGCCCGGATGGCCGTGGTCGTGCAGCGCATGGTGGCGGCGGACGCGGCCGGCGTGCTGTTCACGGCCGACCCGGTGACCGGTGACCGGACGGTGTCCACCGTGGAGGCCATCCTCGGGCTCGGTGAGGCCCTGGTCTCCGGCCTGGTGACGCCGGACGTGTACACGGTCCGCCACGGCGAGGTCGTCGGCCGTAAGGTCGTCGCCAAGCGGCAGGCCCGACGGGCCCGACCGGCCGGCGGGACGCGGGACGAGGCGGTCGACCCGCGGCGGCAGGAGCAGCCGGCGCTGACGGACCCGCAGGTCGTCCGGCTCGCGCGGCTCGGCCGGCGGATCGAGGCGCGCTTCGGTCGGCCGCAGGACGTCGAGTGGTGCCTGGTCGACGGGGACTTCCAGATCGTGCAGAGCCGGCCGATCACCACGCTGTTCCCGGTCCCGGAGGCCGACGACGCGGAGAACCACGTCTACGTCTCGGTGGGTCACCAGCAGATGATGACCGACCCGATGAAGCCGTTGGGGATCTCGGTGTGGCAGGCGACCGCCATGGTGCCGATGCACGAGGCCGGCGGACGGCTGTTCGTCGACGTCACCCGACGTCTGGCCGCGCCCGCCAGCCGCGCCGCCCTCCTGGACGTGGTGGGCAAGTCGGATCCGCTGATCAGGGACGCGCTGGAGACCGTCCTCGACCGCGACGGTTTCGTCCCGTCGCTGCCGGACGAGGGGCCGCCGTGGCCGCCGGCCCCCGCGTCCGCGCCGATCGGGACCGATCCGGCCATCGTCACCGGGCTGGTCGCCCGCAGTCGGGCGTCGCTGGCCGCCCTGCGCCGCGACATCGCGACGAAGACCGGACCGGAGCTGTTCGACTTCCTGCTGGAGGCGTTCCAGGAACACCGGCGGGGCCTCGCCGATCCGCTGGTCATGCAGGTGGTCATGGCGGGAATGGAAGCCACCTGGTGGCTCAACGACCGGCTACGGGAGTGGCTGGGCGAGAAGAACGCCGCCGACACGTTGACCCTGTCCGCCCCGCACAACGTCACCTCGGAGATGGGGCTGGCGCTGCTCGACGTCGCCGACGTGATCCGCCCGTACCCGGAGGTGGTGGCGTTCCTGCGCGGCGTCGACGCCACCGACGAGGGCTTCCTGGACGAGCTGCCGAAACTGGCCGGCGGGGCCGAGGCCCGCGCCGCCATCGCCGACTACCTCGACCGGTACGGCATGCGCTGCGTCGGCGAGATCGACATCACCCGGCCACGGTGGCGGGAACGCCCCGGCACCCTGGCGCCCCTGATCCTGGACAACGTCCGCGCCTTCCCGCCGGGCGCCGCCGCGCGGCGGTTCGCGCAGGGCCGGCAGAAGGCCCGGCTGATGGAGCAGGACGTGCTCGCCCGCCTACGGGCCCTGCCCGACGGGGAACGGAAGGCCACCGAGACCAAACACATGATCGACCGGCTGCGGACGTTCATCGGCTACCGGGAGTACCCGAAGTACGACATCGTGAGCCGCTACCTCGTCTACAAGCAGGCCCTGCTGGCGGAGGCCGGGCGGCTCGTGCGCGACGGCGTGCTCGCCGAGCCGGAGGACGCCTTCTACCTCACCCTCCCGGAGCTGCGCGAGGCGGCGCTGTCGGGTCAGGTCGACGGGCGGCTCGTCCGGCGGCGCAGGGAGGCGTTCCGGTCGTACCACGCGCTCACGCCGCCCCGGGTGCTCACCTCCGACGGCGAGGCCCTCACCGGCGCGTACCGGCGGGACGACGCGCCGGCCGGCGCCCTGGTCGGTCTGCCGGTCTCGGCCGGGACCGTCGAGGGCCGGGCCCGCGTCGTCCTGGACCTGGCGCGGGCCGATCTCCAACCCGGTGACGTCCTGGTCACCGCCTACACCGATCCGAGCTGGTCTCCCCTGTTCGTCGCGGTCGCCGGCCTGGTGACGGAGGTCGGCGGCACGATGACCCACGGCGCGGTGGTCGCCCGGGAGTACGGCCTGCCCGCCGTCGTGAACGTGGTCGACGCCACCCGGCTCGTCCGGGACGGGCAACGGATCCGGGTGCACGGCACGGACGGGTACGTGGAGATCCTGCCCTGACGCTGCTTCAGGGCCGGCGGGGCGCCGGTGCTCGGAGACCACATATGGCATGATCATCATGCTTCGGCGTGGAGCGACACACACCGACGCTTGTGACGCAGCCGACAGCATCCGCTTGCGTCCGCCCTCGTTGGGGAGAGAAACACCTCAACAGGGAGAACTGTTCGCGTGAGTCTGGCCGACAAAATCGGACGACTTGACCCCATCACCAGAATGGTCATCGTCCTGCTGGAAGAACGCCGATTCGGGTTCGAGAAGAAGAGAAGAGGTTTCCTTGCGGTCTGCCCCTGCAGGGGTCATTCCCGCCTCGTCCGCTTCAAGCACGCCGACAGCAGCGAGGAGGCCTTCCAGTTGTGGAGGTGGGCCAGGAAACTCCGTTGTTGGGCTGAGTGTGAGAGAAATGAGACGCAGGCATGCGGGTGCGCACCACGTTGCAGGTCTCACGTCGAGGCCCCGACGGAGAGCGAGCCCTCACGGAACGACTCCTCGGCGAATCCGAACGCCTGTTCGAGGCGCTCGTCGCCCTGGAGGATGAGGGCAAGATCAGCGGTGTCGCGACCGAAACCGATGCCGAGGAGCCCTCGATCACCGCAGAGGCGATCGTGCCGATCGACGACGAGGACGAGGCAACAGACCATTTCGAGCAGCTAGTGCTCGACCTTTTCCGCAGGGACGGGCCGCCCTCCTGGCTTGCCGGGTTGTCCGTCCGATCCAGCGCGGAAAGACTCTACCCCTCGTGACGGAGGCGCCGGTCCGGCGGCGCCTCCGTCCGGTGTCGGGAGGACGGCGACCACCCGCCGGCTGGGGCCGGACGGTCGGCCGCCGCGACGATCGGACAGCGCCGTCTGACGGCTTCCCCGCCGCTCAGCCGGCCGAGGGTCCGTTGTCGACCAGCCGGAACCGGGCGGTCACCGGGGCGTCGCCGGCCTCCTCCAGGATCAGCCCCCGGCTCCGCGACATCTGCAGGTAGGCCGAGTGGCTGCTGATCGCGTACGTCGCGTCGCCGTCGCGGACGACGGTGAACCGCTGCCTCGGCTCCGTCGGCGCGCAGTGGGCCGCCTCGACCCGCAACGGCTGGCTGCCCGACGACCGGACCTCCCAGCAGGTGTCCGTCTGGTCGGCGACGCGGATCTGGTACGTGTCGGGCTGCCGCGGCACGAACACGAACGACTGGCGTCCCTCGTCGCCGTCGACCTCCGCCAGCCGGCCGTCGTCCAGCAGCGACAGCCCGCCCGCCGCGTCGGGTGTCCGTACGATGGCGACCCGCCGCTGCCCGGACAGCAGCGGATCGCCGTCCGGCGGGCCGGCGGGCGGGCCGGACGGCCCGGTCGGCGGCCCGGTCGGCGGATCGGTCGGCGGATCGGTCGGGCCGCCGGTCGCCCCGGGGGACGGGTCGGTCGACGCGGTCGGTCCGGCGGTCGGTCCCGCCGGGCCGACCGGGACGCCCGGGGGCACGCCGCCGGGGCGGGTCAACCCCACACCGACGCCGAGCGAGACGACAGCGAGAGCGGCGAACGAGACCGAGGCCGCCCGTCGCCGCCGCCGACAGGTGTCGCCGCGTCGCCGGATCTCGGCTGCGGGCGGGATCGTCCCCGGTCCGTCCTGCCCGGCCAGGGCCCGCAGCGCCGCCTCGAGCCGGTGATCGGAACTCATGACCGCGCCCTCCCGTCCACGCCGTGGTGATCCGGTCCGGTCAGGTGCGCGGCGAGCGCGCGGCGGCCCCGGGCCAGCCGGGTCTTGACGGTGTTCTCGTTGGCGCCGACCTCCGCCGCGATCTCCGCCACGCTCAGCCCGGCCAGGTGGTGCAGCACCACGGCCCGGCGTTGCTCGGCGGAGATGCGC
Source organism: Micromonospora sp. WMMD882 (assembly GCF_027497255.1). Classification (NCBI taxonomy): domain Bacteria; kingdom Bacillati; phylum Actinomycetota; class Actinomycetes; order Micromonosporales; family Micromonosporaceae; genus Micromonospora; species Micromonospora sp. WMMD882. The sequence goes on along the minus strand of NZ_CP114903.1, from coordinate 779,534 downwards.
CGCAGCGCCGCCACGATCGCGACGTGGTCGACCGAGACGTCGTCGACGTGTCGTCCGGTCGCCTCCCGACGATGGGCGCGCATCCGGTTGACCGTCCGGCGCCACGCGCTCACCGCCACCCGGTACGCCACCCGGCGCACCCAGGCCTCCGGGCTGTCGCACTCCCGCACCGTCGCCCAGCGGTCCCACGCCCGCGCGTACGCCTCCGCCACCGCGTCCTCGGCCTCGGCCCGGTTGCCGGTCATCGCGTACAGGTGTCCCAGCAACCGGTGGACGGACGCGGAGTAGAACGCGTCGAACTCCGCAGTGTCACGCATCCGTCACAGTCTCCGCCCGACCTGGTCGATCCGGAAAGCCGCCGCCGGAGGCGACATCGATGGTCCGGCCGGCAGGTCCCCGGCCGGACCGCCGAGGGGTCACCTCGGGCGTGGCGCCGGCCCGTTGTCGTTGAACCGGAAACTGCTGAACGGCGGGGCGTCGCCCAACTCCTCCAGGATCAGGCCGGAACGCGCGGAGTCACGCAGATACGCCCACCGGTTGCTGATCAGGTACTCGCGGGGGCCTCCCCCGGCGGCCGGCGCGACGACGAACCGCTGCGCCGGGTCGTCCGCCCGGCAGGCGGCGCCGCCGACGAACAGCGGCTGACCGTCACCCGGATTGCGCGCCTGCCAGCAGACCGGCTGCCCGGTCCCGCCGCCGTGGTACGCCTTGATCAGGAACTCGCCCGAGCCCAGCGGGGTCGGTACGAACACCTGCCGGCCACGGTCGTCGTCCACCTCGGCCAGTCGCCCCCCGTCGAGCAGCGACAGCCCCGACTCGAACGAGCCCACCCGGACGATGGTGACCCGCCGCCGGCCGGTCAGGACCAGGTCCGTGCCCGGCTGCGTCGCCCGGTCGGCCGCCGCCGGGTCGCCGGCCGGCGACCGCGCCCCGGCCGCCGCCTGCCCCGCCGACCCGGCCTGCGCCGTCTGCGCCGTCACGGTGGCGTTTCCGGACGCCGGCAGCGCCCCCTGGACCATCGCGGCGGCGCCGGTCAGCACCGCCAGACCCGCGCCAGCGAGCCGTCTCCGCATCAACACGATTCCTCCCGGCTTCCTCGACCGTCGAGTCCGCCGGTCCTGCCGGCCGGCGGTCCTCGCTCCGGTTCAGCCCTGATGACGCACGGCGCGGGCGGATGGTTTCAGCCGACCCGGAACGCGGGTCCGGTGACCCCCGTCACGGCCGCGGCGGGACCGGTCGGTCCGTCGACCGGAAATGGTTGGCGTCCGCTGCCGGGGGTACTGACGTCGGTGTAGCGGCACCAGCGACCACAGGGGGAAACCAATGGGTATCGACGACAAGATCGGCAACGCTTCCGAAGAGACCACCGGCAAGGTCAAGGAGGGCGCCGGCCGGGCGACCGGCGACGAGCGGCTCGAGGCCGAGGGTCGCGGCGACCAGGCCAGCGCCAACCTCAAGCAGGCCGGCGAGAAGATCAAGGACATCTTCAAGAGCTGATCCGACCCGCGCGACGCGTGGGAGGGTGAGGTGAACGTGACGGCCACGACGGAGCTTCCCGTCGTGGCCGTCACGGCTGTCGGCCGCCGGTCAGAGCGGCGACGACCGGGTCGACCGGACGTCGTCGGGGTCGCCCGTGCCGGTCACGGCCGGCCCGTGCCGGAGGCGGCGAGGAGCTTGTCGACCGCCGGGGCGTAGGCGGTCATCCAGTGCGGACGCAGCCGGTAGTAGACCACCTCCTCCGTCCAGTCGAAGGCGTCGTCGCCGTAACAGTCCTTGAGGTAGGCCAGCAGTTCCGGCCAGTCCGCGGCCGGTTCGCCGCCCCGGCCGTTGACGATCTCGACCGTGCCGTGCGCGAACACCCCCAGGTCCTCCCCGCGCAGGTGCGCCACGCTGGCGGCCGGACGAGCGGCGAGGTGACGGGCCTTGGCCGCGCCGGTCGCCGTGCCGAACAGCCACCGCCCGTGCAGGAAGTGCCCGTCCACGCCGCTGATCCGCGGCTCGCCCCGCGCGGTCACGGTGGACAGGGCCAGCGTGCACATGCCGGTCAGGATCCGGGTGAGCTGCTGCGCGGTCACGGTCCGCTCCGCGACGATCGAGCGGAGGTGGGCGGTGGAGCGGGTCAACGAGGAATCCAGCAGCGCCTGCAACTCGCGCAGCTCGTCGGGTGTCTCACGCACGTCGGGTCCCTTCCGGCGGTGGTTCGGGCGCGCGCCGGCGACGCGGCCCGGCGGTCACCATGTTCCCCCGCGCGCCTGACACCCTGTGTCAGGTTTCCCGACGCGCCGCCGCCCGGGCCGGTGGGCGGTCACCCGGGCCCGGGCGGGGCGTCCCTGGGTGACCGCCCACCGGGTCAGCCCCCGGCGAGGGCGAGGGCGTCGGCGGCGATGACGGCGGCCACCCCGGCGGGGATCTGCCTGCCGGCCTGCCGCTCGGCGAGCGTCGCCACCTGCGCGTACCTGCCGTTGGCGAGCAGGGTGGTGAGCGCGGTCAGCGCCGCCCGGTCGGCGCCGGAGCCCAGGATCACGTACCCGAGACCGGCCCGGGTCGCCACGACGGTGAAGGTGCTGGTCGCCGAGGCGCGACCGGCCGGTCCGACCGCCTCGGCGCGCAGGGTGTGCCCGCCGGCGGCCAGCGTGGTGAGGTCCAGGCTGCCGTCGGTGGCGATCTTCTGTCCGTCGAGGGTCAGCGTGACGCTCTCGGCGTTGGTCGCGGTCACCGTGACGGTGGGGGCCTGCGCCCGGTCCAGGCTGACGCCGTCGGCGGGCGAGCCGATGGCGACGGTGGGCGTGGCGGCCGGCCGTTGCAGGTAGGCGGCGTTCCAGCCGGCCAGCTCCGCCGGACGGTTGGTGATGATCCCGTCCACCCCGGCCTGCTCCAGCGACTGCCACTGACCCGCCGAGTCGACCGTCCACACCAGCACCGCGACCCCCGCGTCGTGCAGTTCCCGCACCACCGCCGGCCGGGTGAGCAACGCCGCGGCGCTCGGGTTGTAGGCGGTGAGGCCGAGCTCCCGGGCGAGCGCGACCGGGTCCGCGTCGAGACTGCTGCGCAGCAGCCCGAGCGGCAGCTCGGGCGCGAGCTGCCGGGTGTGCCGCAACACCTCCACCTCGAAACTCTGCACGAAGACGCGACGGCTCATCTGCTGCTCGCGGACCACCGCGACGATCCTCGCGACCTCGTCGCGGGTGTGCGCCCCCTTGATCTCCAACAGCAGGTTGCCGCCCCGGGCGCGCAGGTCGGCCAACTGCTCGGCGAGCGTCGGCAGCCTGACGCCGGCGTACTGCGGGGCGAGCCACGAGCCGGCGTCGAGCGCCTTGAGCTGGGCGGCGGTGAGGTCCCGGATCCGGCCGACGCCGTCGGTGGTGCGGTCCACGGTGGCGTCGTGCAGCACGAACGGCACCCCGTCGCGGGACGGCTGCACGTCGTTCTCGATCCAGTCGGCCCCCGCCCGACGGGCCACCTCCTGCGCCACCAGGGTGTTCTCCGGGGCCGCGGCGGACGCCCCCCGGTGGGCGATCACGGTCAGCGGGCTGCCCTCGGGACGCAGGTGCCCGTTCGCCGCCAGCTCGGTGACGCTGACGTCGTCGAAGGAGACCGTCGCGCCGTTGACGAGCAGCGCCTGCCCGCCGTCGGCGGAACGCTGGAGGCCGGTGGTGCGCAGGGCCTCCCGCCCGTCGAAGAACCAGCGGGCCTGGCCACCGTGCACCTCGACGGCGACCCGGACGTCCCGGCCGGTGCCGGCCGCGTACGGGGCGGGTCCGGTGTCCGTGACGTTCCACGCGTTGCCGGTGGTGCGCTGGGCGAACTCCAGCCCGTTGGACGCCGTGCTGCCGCTGCGCATCGTGGCGATCCACCACGGCGTGGCCCCGCTGGCGGGCACGTCGAGACCGAGCGCCGCCCACCGGGTGGCCGACGCGACGGACTCGAAGCGGACCGTCGCCTCGAACCGGAAGTCGGTCAGGTGCCGACCAAAGGTGATCTTGTTGTTGTCCGCGGAGCTCGCGGACGTGCCGTACAAACGGCCGTTCGCCACCTTCCAGTCGCCGTCCACGGCGCGCCAGCCGGCGGGCAGCGTGCCGGCGGAGAAGTCCTCGTCGACGACGACCGTCCCGGGCCCGGCGACGGCCGGCGGTACGGGGGCCAGCACGGCGAGCACGCCCGCCGACAACGCCAGGACGGAGAGGGCGGCGACGCCACGGGCGCGCGGCGACCGCCGTGGACGGGTCGGATGAACCGAATGAATCATGATCCGGACGCTAGGAAGCCGATCGGAACGGCACGCCAATCCCGGGTGGCCCGGACGCGAACGTCGCCTCCGCGGATCCGGTCCCCGACGGCGCGCGCACCCGGTCGGGGCGGCGGCTTCCGTCGGATCCGCCCCGCTCGTCAGGGCGCTGCCGTCACAGACCGGCGTCGGCCAGCTCCTTCATCAGCGCGCTCCGGCGGCGGTGGGCGGCCCGGACCCGCTGGAGATACGCGTCGAAGTCGCTGCCGGCCCGCTGGTGGAGGTCCCGCAGCGCCACCAGGAGCCGGGCCGCCGACGCGTACCCCGTCCGGTCCGGGCGCGCGATCGCGCGGTCGACCTCCCGCTCGTAGACCGGGATCGCGTCGGCGGGATGCCGCTTCGCCCGTTTGCCGGCCAGCAGGAGCATGCACTCGGCACCGCAGGGGAACTCCTGTGCCGCGGCCCAGGCCCGGTCGACGTCGTCGTCGGCGACGAGGATCCGCACGAGCGGGTCGGCCGCTCCCGGGCCGCCACGGGCCGCCCGCTCGCGTAGCGCCGTCAGCGCCTCCGCCCGGGCGTAGGCCACCGCGTCGACGGCTTCGGCGGCACGCAGCAGCATCCGGTAGTGGTACTCGTCGGGATCGCGGCGGAAGATGTCCAGCCGGGCCCGCGCCGCTTCCTTCAGGCGGCCCGTCTCGACGTACACGGTGACGAGCAGGTCACCGATCTCCCGGTGCTCCACGAGCGTCTCGGCCAGGCCGCGGCGCAGCCAGTCGACCGCCTCGTCGAACCGTCCCGCGGCGCGCAACGTCGCGCCGATCCGCACGTACCGTCCGGGCTGCGACAGGTCGTCGGCGTAGAGGGCGACGAGCTGGTCGACGTCCTGCACGACGTCGACCAGGAACGCCTCCCGCAGCCGGAAGATCGCGTGCCGGCGGGAGCGTCGCTCCCCGTCACCGGCCCGGGATGCCTCGTCGTCCAGCTCCGCCAGCCGCCGCCGGTAGCGGTCCAGTCCGTCCGCGCCGAGGATCCCGGCGAACCGGCGGACGGCGAGATCCGGGAAGCGGGAGCCCCTGAGCTGCACGTCGATCAGCCAGCGGACGAGTTCGGCGGGGTCGGCCGGCTCGGCTTCGCAGGTGGCGACGACCCCGTCCGTCGCGCGGCTCACGGCCGCCCTGATCGCCGCCAGACCGTCCTCCGGCTGCCCGTCGAGGTTCGCTGCCGTCAGGTGCCGCACCGCCCGCTGGTACAGCGGCCTGACCAGGCCCGGATGGGTGGGGGCGAACACGTCCAGGGCGCGCAGCGCGCTGTCGGCGGCCCGGGCCAACCGGGCCAACGCGACGTCACCCAGGTGCCAGGTCCTCCGCAGCGAGTCCACCGTCGCGCCCAGCAGCTCGGCGTCGAAGCCCGGGGACGCGACACGCAGCGACAGCAGCCGGCGTGCCTGCGGATCCCGGTCCGCGAACTCCAGCAGCAGGTCGACCAGCGCCGCCTTGTCGAGGCCGTCCAGCGCGGCGCGGAGGTCACCGGCGTCCGCGACCGCCGGCCCGGGACCGGACCCGGCCGTCGAGGACGCGGCGGGACCCGCCGACCTGACCGGCGCGCTGGAAACCGCAGGCGCGGCGGGAACCGCCGATGCGACCGGCGCGGCGGGAACCGCGTTGAGCGCCGTCAGGCCGACCGCGACGCAGTGTTTGCAGAAGTGGCCCTCCTGCCCCCACGGGCAGGAACACTCACCGACGAGCCGACCACCGCGTTCGCCCAACCACACCTGGTATGTGCCGGTGCCCTGGACGGTGGCCGTCACGGCCGTCGGCGACAGGGAGAGTCCGTCGACCTCGTTGACGTAGCCGATGCCCCGCACGTACGAGGTGTTCCCCGCCCGCCGCCGCAGATCGGCCTCATCGAACCAGACCACGTTGGACATTCAACCACTGCGCCGACGCTGTCTGCTGTGGACGGTGGTCACCAGCGCCAGCCGTCCCGGCCGGTGTCCGGTACGGACTCCACGCTGAGGTGGGCGTGGAGTCCGTGGTCGGTCAGCCAGGTCTGGACGAGCTGCCCCTGCGCGACCGTGTTGTTGTAGATGCCCATCGACGTGCTGTCCTGCCGGACGCACCAGATCTGCCCCTCGCTGTCCGGCTGGTAGCCGTCCAGCACCACGTGGGCGCCGGGTCGCGGCAGGCCACCGTCGGGTGTCGAGGTGAGGTACTCGTCGCCGTACAGCAGGTAGAAGCACCTGTCGGCGCCGCGCTGCCCGGCCAGGATCGGCTGCCACTGCCGGGCGGCGGACGTGTGCGGCAGCAGTTGCACCGGCCGGTTCTCGACGCCGTCCGGGTCGGCCACGCCCAGCTCGGCCTCGCCGCCGTCGACCGTCGGCACGTGCAGGATGTCCCGTCGCTGTTCCAGGTCCGTCGCCGAGGAGAAGAACCAGCGCTGGTACGGCGAGTCGGTCGCGTCCCGGGCGGCCAGCAGGAAGTCACCGGGCAACGTGGTGAGCGCCTGGTTGGTCACGTAGTTGAGCAGGGTGTACGTGCCGTCGCCGGTTGTCACCGGCCGCCACAACTGGTCGAGCGACGGCGACCAGCTCAGCGCGGCGCGGGCGTCCCGGGCCGCGTCCGCCAGGCCCAGGTACCGCCCGTCCGGGACGTTCCCGTCCCGTACCCGCTGGAGGCGGAGGTGACCGGGCACCTCGTTGTCCCAGTCCAGTCGCCACTGCTGCGCCCGCGACGGATCGTACGCGGTGTCCACGACCAGCGGCCCGCCGCCGGGCTCGGCGTCGGCGACGGTGGTGGTGCCGGCGTTGCGCAGCAGCGCCTGACCGGGCGTCGTGGGCGTGGCCAGCGGCGGCACGTCGGCGGCGGCGCGCAGGTCGAAGGTGTACGTGACCGGATGGTGGTCGGACAGCACGATCGTCGTCTGCGTGCGGGCGTTGAGGAGCCGGGGCGCCCCGTTGCCGAAGTCGGTGACCGCGTAGTCGTACGACGAGACCGGGCCCCACGTCGGGTGGGTGGGGCTGGGCGGGCCCATCACCCCGTACTGGTTCGCCGGCAGCGCGGCCCGCAACCCGGGCGGCTCCCGGTTGAAGTCGCCGAGCACGATCCACTCGTACGGGCCGTTCGGGCCGGGGTTGGCCTGCATGTGCGCCCGGACGTTGGCCAGCGTGGTCGGCATGTCGTTGCCGCTGCCCGACCAGCCGTGCACGGTGAAGAAGACCGTCTGGCCGATGCGTACGCCGAGCGCCGGCCGGGCGTTCGCGGCGCCGGCGACGACGATCACCTCGTCGGCCCGCTGGGCGGTGGCGATCGCCAGGTTGACCCGGTTGGGCCCCTGGTTCGAGGTGTCCGTGTTGAGCCAGTACAGGTGACGGGTCGCCTCGCCCAGCAGGGGGCCCAGGTAGTACTCGTGCACCGGTGGGAAGACGCCGTGGTTCTGGAACACGTTCTGGTCGTGCCGCGCCATCTCGTGCGCGCTGCCGGCCGGCGGCGACCCGGCCTCCTGGAGCGCCGCGACCAGACCGCCCTGGCTCAGGAACCCCACCACCGTGGAGTACTTGTTCTGGTAGCCGCCGTCCCCGCCGGAGCCCGCGCCCTCCATGTTCCAGGTCAGCACCGTCTGGTGGTTCGGGGCGCGCGGGTCGAGTTGGCCGACGTCGCGCAGGAACAGCGACGGCCACCGCTCACCGGTCCGCACCGCGACGCCGTTGCCCGCGTAGTTCGCGGTCTCCCGGCCGGACCAGTCCTTGATCGGCGCGCCGCCCTGGCTCAGCGGCGCGAACGCGCGCGGGTCCGCCGCGTCGGAGCCGAACTGGTGGATCGACTCCGCGTCGCCGTCGCCGGCCGAGTACGGCTCGTACGGCAGGAACGGTCCCCCGGCGACGGCCTGTTTGATCAGCGTGTTGTGGTGGAAGACGTTCTGCGGGCCGGACGAGCCGGACCACTTGATCGCCTTCGCCGCCGCCGCCCACCAGATCGGGAACCAGGTGCCGTCCTCCAGCTCGCCGCCCTCGCCGCCGCAGTTGACCGTGCAACTGCCGGACCGGTGGTCGTACGGGATGCGCACGGTGTTGCCCTCGAACAGGTTGTAGCGTTCCCAACCACCGTGCAGGTTCAGGTCGGAGTCCAGGTCGTTGCCGAAGGCCACGTTGCCGCTGGCCGACCACTGGAAGGTGAAGTGCCGCAGGTTCCGGCTGGTGTTGTAGGCCCAGAGCGAGTCCCACACCCGGCTGCCGCGCAGGTAGCCGTTGCCGCCCTTGCCCTTGTTCCACGCCCCGTCGAACGTGTTGCGCTCGATCTGGAGGTTCCGGGCGACCTCCGTGACGATCGGGTGCGAGCCGGTCATGGCGCCGGACAGCCCCCGTACCCAACTGTTCGCCGCCCACTTGAACGCGATGCCGTGCATGGCGTACTCGGGCGCGAGGTTGCCGTAGTTGTGCACGGCGTCGGTCGGGCTCGGCTGGTAGACGCCGCCACGGAGCTTGGGCAGGCCGGTCATCTCCTGGGAGAACGCGAAGTTCTCGAAGCCCACGCCCTCCACCGCCCGCAGCGGGGTGATCTTGCTGGGGTAGACGGCGCCGCCGATCGGCGCGGATCCGTCCGAGGTGGAGTCGACCGGCACGTCGTACTCCAGCGGGCGGTCCAGCGTCACGGTCTTCGCGGACGTGTTCACCGCGACCGCCCGGAACATCTGCTGACGCATGTGCAGGTTCTCGCGGGCGCCCGGATCGCTCGGGGAGAGCCCCTGCTGCTCGTAGAAGCGCAGGCTGTTGGCCGCGCCGACCCAGACGTGACCGCCGGCGCGGAAGCCGTCCATCTTCGCCTTCGCGTCGAGGTGGATCACGCTCTGCCCGGCGCGGGCCGAGAAACCCGGGTCGCCGGCGGCCGCGGCCAGCTTCACCCCGGAGGCCCAGTGCTGGTTGACCGAGCCTTCGAACAGGTCCTTGCGGTTGGCCGGGGCGGAGGCCCACTCGTCGGCGTACCGTTCGGCGACCTCGCGGGTCTGCACCTTGAACAGGGCCCGACCGGGCCAGATCCAGCCGCCGCTGCCCGCGTCGGGGGCGACGCCGTACGTCATGGCGTCCTGGTTCCACCGGCTGCCGTCGGCGGTCAGCGTGTCGTAGCGGGTGTCGACGTCCGGGCGGAACACCACGTGCGTGCCGCCACCGCCGGCGCCCTGACCGCGCAACACCAGGAAGTTCGCGTCGACGTAGATCTGCCGGGAGATGTCGACCCGCCCGGCCGGCAGCGCGATCAGGGACAGCCGGTGGGCGTTGCCGGACGGCGAGCAGCCCGCCTTGATCCGGTCGATGGCGGACTGGAGGCCCGCGCTGTCGTCCACTCCGTCGTCGGCACGGACGCCGAACTCGCCGGCCAGCCGCGCCGGGTCGATCGTGCAGGCGCCGCCCGCCAGGTCCCCGTCCGACGGCAACGCCTGACCGCCCAGGTAGCCGACCCGGGACCAGTCGGGCATCCCGGCGACGGCCCCGATCCGGTTGCCGGCGGTCAGGTCGGCGTCACCCGCGAGACCCGCCACCGTCGACGGCGGCGCCGTCCCGGCCACCGTCGACGGCGGCGCCGTCCCGGCCACCGTCGACGGCGGCGCCGCCGCGACCGGCGACGGCGGGGACAGCGCGACCATCGGTACGAGCAACAGACCCGACAGGGCGCGGACGACGCGGACCATGGCTCACTCCCCGGCTCGGTGGCTCGGTACCGACAGCGGCGACGCTCTCCCGCAGGACGCCCGGCGACCGGCACGAAGCCGACCGGACTCCAGGCCCATCGACATTCTCCCCACCAGATAGATTGACATGGTTGCCGGCGAGTGAACACCCCTCAGCGTCCGGGCAGCCGACCGGCCCGGGCAGGGGCGACCGGGGAAGGGTGACGGTGGACGATCGCGACGAGGCGGTGTCGGTCTTCACCGGCGTGCGGTCACGCCTGTTCGGCATCGCGTACCGCATGCTCGGCAGCGTCAGCGAGGCCGAGGACCTGGTGCAGGAGGTCTAGCTGCGCTGGCAGGCCACCGACCGCCGCGCGGTGACCGCCCCGGGCGCGTTCCTGGCGACCACCACCACCCGGCTGGCCATCAACGAGTTGCAGTCGGCGCGCAGACGCCGGGAGACGTACGTCGGGCCGTGGCTGCCGGAGCCGGTCGACACGAGCGCGGACCCGTTCCTGGGCGCCGAACGCGGGGAGGCGCTGGCGCTCGCCGTGCTGACGCTGATGGAGAAGCTGACGCCGCACGAGCGGGCGGCGTACGTGCTGCGGGAGGCGTTCGACCACCCGTACCCCCGGATCGCCGAGATCCTCGACGGCACCGAGCCGGCGGCGCGCCAACTGGTCAGCCGCGCCCGCCGACGCCTCGCCGGCGCGCGGCGGACCCCGACGCCGCAGGCCGCCCAGCGGCGGCTGCTGGCGGCCTTCGTCGACGCCGCCCGCGGCGGTGACCTGCCCGCGCTGGAACGGCTGCTGGCGGCGGACGCGACAAGCGTCTCCGACGGCAACGGCGCGCGTGGGGTGGCCCGCCGGGTCGTCGTCGGCGCGGACCGGGTGGCGCGGTTCCTCGCGACGTCCGCGAAGTGGTTCTGGGCCGGCGTGGACGTGCGGTGGGTCGAGGCGAACGGGCACCCCGCCGCCGTGCTGAGCCGGGGCGGCACGCTGCTCGGCGTGGTCGCGGTGGTCGCCTCCGAGGCCGGCGTCGAACAGTTGCTGTGGATGTTGAACCCCGACAAGCTGGGCGCTTTCGCTCCGGTCGCCGGGGCGCCGCCGGTCCGGTCGTGACGGCGGGCGGCCGGTGACCCGTCGGGGTCACCGGCCGCCCGTCCCGACGGCTCAGCGCGACGACAGCCACTGCCGGTAGGTGGTGGTCACCAGGACCGCGCCCTCCGGGGCGGTGAGCACGTCGCCGGGCACCGCGCCGAACACGCCGGCGATGGGGTCGACCACGACGGCGCGGGGGTCGCCCTTCGCGGCCAACGCCACCCGGCCGAGCTCGTCGAGGCCGAACACCTCGGGGCCGGCCACGTTCCGCACGCCGCGCAGCGGCGCGCCCACGGCCACCCCGGCCACCGCCCGCGCCACGTCGGCCGACGCCATCGGCTGCACCGGCGTGGCGGGCAGCCGTACCGTGTCGCCGTCGGCGGTCCAGGACAGGATCGCGTCGACGAACTCGAAGAACTGGGTGGCGCGGACGATCGAGTACGGCGCCGGGCCTGCCGCGACCAGCTCCTCCTGCAACGTCTTGGCCCGGTAGTACGCGACGTCCGGCACCTGGTCGACGCCGACGATGGACAGCACCACGACGTGGCCGACGTCCTCCCGCCCGGCGGCGGCGAGCAGGTTGCCCGTGGTGGCGCGGAAGAAGTCGGCCGACGTCTCGTCGAAGCTGGGCGAGTTCGTCAGGTCCAGCACGACGTCGGCGCCCTTGAGCCCGGTGTCGAGGCCCTCGCCGGTGAGCAGGTCCACCCCGGTGCTCGGCGACAGCGGCGTCGCCTCGTGTCCCTGCGCCCGGAGGATCGTGACGACCTGCGACCCGATCAGTCCGGTACCACCCAGCACGGCGATCTTCATGCCCCTCACACCCTCTGTCTCGGTCGGCGACGCCGGATGTCCTCCGGCGTCGCCAGCTAGGACCGGACAGCCGCCCCGGTTGTGACAGCCACGGCCGGACGATCCGCGGCGGTCGTGGCCGTGGCGGCCGGCGGCGGGGTCAGCCGGGCGGCCCGGGCGTACTCCGAGCAGTTGACGTAGGAGCTCTTGACGTGGGCCGGGAAGTGGTCCGGCGTGATGTCGGTCATGCCGGCCAGTCAACCGGCGCGGCGTCCCGGTCCGCCAGGTACACCCGTCCCGAACGGACCGGGACGCCGCGTCGCCGTCCGGCTCACCCGCGGGCCGTGGCGGCCGAGAGGTGGGCGCGGAGCACGTCCAGCACGGCGGGCGCCTGCTCGGCCAGGAAGAAGTGGCCGCCGGGAAGGACGTGCAGGTCGAACGGCTCCCGGGAGTGCCGCGCCCAGTCCCGCGCCTCGTCGAGGGTGGTGTGCGGGTCCCGGTCGCCGGTCAGCACGGTGACCGGGCAGGGCGGCGGCCCGTCCGGCCGCCACCGGTACGTCTCGATCGCCCGGTAGTCGCCGCGCAACGCGGGCATGATCATTTGCAGCACCTCCGGGTCGCCCAGCAGCGCCGCCTCCGTGCCGCCCAGCCGGCGCACCTCGGCGGCGATCCCGGCGTCGTCGCGGGCGTGCACCGACTCCGTCCGGGTCCGGTGCGGGGCGCGGCGACCGGAGGCGAACAGGTGCAGCGGCTGGTCCGGATGGTCGCGGCGCAGCCGCCGGGCCACCTCGTACGCGACGACGGCGCCCATGCTGTGGCCGAACAGGGTCAGCGGCCTCGGCCCCCACCCGGTCAGCGCCGCCCGCAGCCGGTCGGCCAGCACGCCGATGTCGTCCACGCAGGGCTCGGCGCGCCGGTCCTGACGGCCGGGGTACTGCACGGCGACCACGTCCACCTCCGGCGCGAGGGCCTGGGCGACGGGCCGGAACCAGCTCGCGGACCCGCCGGCGTGCGGGAAGCAGACGAGCCGGCGCGTGGTCGGGTCGGTGGGCTGGAAACGCCGGAACCAGAGGGCGTCGGTCATGTCGTCCTAACTCGTCGGCGCGGCGTCCCGCGCGGTGCTTGTCGGCGCGGTGCTTGTCGGCGCGGCGTCCCGCGCGATGGCCGTGCAGGTGAAGACGTGGTCGTCGGTCTGGGCCCACCGGCCGACGAGACCGGTGAGCGGCCCGCCCGGCGTCACCGGCCCGGCGGTGAGCAGGGTCGCGGTGAACGTGCCGTCCGGGACGAGGACGATGTCGGCCTCGTCGAAGTCCAGGAAGCGGTGGGTCAGCGGGAACCACGCCTTGTAGACCGCCTCCTTCGCGCTGAACAGCAGGCGGTCCCAGGCGATCCGGGGCGTCTGCGCGGCAAGTCGACGGATCCGGTCCAGCTCGGCGGGCAGCCCGATCGCGTCGAGGATCCCGTCGGGCAGCGGCGCGTGGGGCTCGGCGTCGATGCCGACGGTGACCAGGTCGGTCTCCCGGGCCAGGACGCACGCCCGGTAACCGTCGCAGTGGGTGATGCTGCCGACGATGCCGGCCGGCCAGCCGGGCGCGCCCCGTTCCCCCGGCAGGATCGGCGCGGCGGGCCGACCCAGTCGGCGCAGCGCGGTCCGGGCGCACCACCGGGCGGCGGTGAACTCGTCCCGACGTTTCGCCACCGACCCGCCGAGGACGGCCTCCTCCTCGGGGAACAGCGCGATCCGCTCCGGCGGGTCACCGAACGTCTCGACCGCCACGGCGCGGGCGGGCACGATCGTGGCGATCACAGCCGCCCCGCCCCGAACCAGGTCTCGGCGGGGGTGCCCGGATCAGGCAGGATCTGCCGTGGTCGGCCGGGGGTCGGCACGCCCCGGGCCCGCCACTCGCGGGGATAACCGAGCGACACCTCCTCGAAGCGCACGCCGTCGTGCCAGGTGGTCCGGGGGATGTGCAGGTGCCCGTAGACGGCCGCCGCCGCGCCGAACCGGGTGTGCCAGTCGGCGGTCCGGACGGTGCCGCACCACTGGGCGAAGACCGGGTAGCGCAGGATCCGGGTCGGGGTGCGGACCAGCGGATAGTGGTTGACCAGCACGGTGGGCAGGGCGGGGTCGAGGTCGGTCAGCCGTTTCTCCGTCCTGGTGACCCGGTCCTCGCACCACGCCTCGCGGCTCGGGTACGGGTCGGGGTGCAGCAGCATCTCGTCGGTGCACACCACACCGGTCTCGTAGGCGTGGGCCAGCGCCGCCTCCTTCGTCGTCAGGCCGGGCGGCAGGAACGTGTAGTCGTACAGCAGGAACAGCGGGACGATCCGCGCCGGGCCGCCCTCGCCGTGCCAGACCGGGTACGGATCCTCGGGCGTGACCACCCCCAGGTCGCGGCACAGCTCCACCAGGAGCTCGTAGCGCTCGACGCCGCGCGCGGTGACCGGGTCGTCGGGCGGCGTCCACAGCTCGTGGTTGCCCGGCGCCCACACCACTTTCGCGAACCGCTCGGCGAGCAGGCCCAGCGCCCACCGCACGTCCGCGAACCGTTCGGCGACGTCCCCGGCGACCAGCAGCCAGTCGTCCGGTGACCCGGGACGCATCCGGCTGACGATCTCCCGGTTCTCGGCGTGCGCGACGTGCAGGTCGCTGACCGCCGTCAACCGGCCGTCGGCGGTCACGGCAGCGCGCCCGGGGCGGCGTACCGGGCGACCAGCTCCCGCTTGAGGACCTTGCCGCTGGCCCCGAGCGGCAGGGCGTCGGTGAGCACCACCAGGCGGGGGTACTTGTGACCGGCCATCCGCTCGCGGCACCAGGCCACGATCCGTCCGGGCAGCTCACCGTCCGCCGCGTCGGCGGGTCGCGGCACGACCACGGCGCAGACCTCCTCGCCGAGCGTGGGGTGCGGAACGCCGATCACCGCGCACTGGGCCACCGCCGGGTGCCGGATCAGCGTCTCCTCCAGCTCACGCGGGTAGACGTTGAAGCCGCCCCGGATCACCAGGTCCTTCTTGCGGTCCACGACGCGCAGGTAGCCGTCGGCGTCGAACAGGCCGAGGTCGCCGGAGCGGAGCCAACCGTCCACGACGGTCGTCGCCGTCGCCTCCGGGTGGTTCAGGTAGCCGGCCATCACGTTGTGCCCCCGGACGACGATCTCACCGATCTCGCCGACGGGCACCGGCTCGACGCGGTCGTCGACGTCGGCGCGGGCGATCACCACCTCGACGCCCCAGATCGGCCTGCCGACCGTGCCGGGCCGACGCGGCCACGCCGGCTGGTTGTACGCGACCACGGGCGAGGCCTCGGTGAGCCCGTACCCCTCGTAGACCGGGCAGCCGAACCGCTCCTCGAACGTCTCCAGGACCGCGACGGGCAACGCCGAGCCGCCGGAGAACGCCCGGTCCAGCGGCGGGACCGGGCCGTGCTCGGTCGCGGCGAGCAGCGCGTGGTACATCGTCGGGACGCCCATCAGCACGGTGCAGCCGTGCGCGGCCATCAGCCGCACCGCCCGCGGACCGTCGAAACGGTCCATCAGCACCATCGTCGCGCCGGCCCGGAACGTCGTGGCCATGCCGCAGATCTGGCCGAACGTGTGGAACAGCGGAAGACAGCCGAGCAGTACGTCGTCGGCGACCATCGCGAACGGCGACTCCCTGCCCAGCTCGACGTTGAGGAACACGCTGAGGTGGGTGAGCATCGTGCCCTTGGGCCGCCCGGTGGTCCCGGAGGTGTAGAGGATCAGCGCGACGTCCTCCGGCGCGCGGGGCACCGGACCGGGGATCGGCTCGGCGTCGCGCGCGAAGTCGCCGGTCAACGTGAGGACCGGCGTGCCGGTGGCGTCGGCGGCCTCGACGCCGGCGTCGGATCCCGGCCCGTCGGCGCGGACCAGCACGGCCGCCGCGGAGTCGGTGAGGACGTACCCGATCTCCCCGGCCCGCAGCGTCGTCGGCAGCGGCACGACGGTCGCGCCCAGCGCGAGCGCCCCGAAGTAGGCCATCGGGAACTCCGGCGAGTTCGGCAGCAGCAGCGCCACCCGGTCGCCGGGGCCGATGCCGTGCCGGCGCAGCACCGTGGCGTGGCGGCGGGCGCCGGACCACAGTTGGCGGTACGTCAGGGTGACCGCGTCGGTGACGAGCGCGGGATGGTCCGGGCGACGCAGGGCCGACTCGGCGAGCACGGTGGCGAGGGAGACGGACATGCTCAGCCGCTCGCTTCCGCGGCCAGTCGGGCCTTGTCGGGCTTGCCGATGCCGGTCAGCGGCAGGGCGGCGCGGAGGTGGAACCGCGCGGGGGCCTGCTTGCCGGACAGCCGGGTGGCGACGTGCTCCCGCAGCTCGTCCCCGGTGAGGTCGTGGCCGTCCCGGGGGACCACCGCGGCGTGCAGGTGCTCCACCCGGTCGCCGTCCACCACGGCGAACACGGCGGCCTGGGCGACGCCGGGATGCGTCATCAGGGCCCGCTCGACCACCGCCGGATAGATCTTGATGCCGTTCGTCTTGATCACCTCTCCCCGCCGGCCGCAGATGGTGAGGTAGCCGTTCGCGTCGAGGAAGCCCAGGTCGCCGGTGTGGAACCAGCCGTCGCGCAGGGTCCGGGCGGTCAGCTCCGGATCGGCGACGTAGCGGGTCATGCCGTACGACGTGCGCACCTGGATCTCCCCCACCCCGCCGGTCGGCAGGTCGCGCCCGTCGGTCTCGTCCCGGACGCGCACCTCGGCGAAGACGGGTCGGCCCGCGGTGCCCAGCAGCGCCGGGTCACCGTGCTCGACCGGGGTCAGCATGGAGATGGCCGCGGCCTCGCTGGTCCCGTAGACCTGCAGGAGCACCGGGCCGAACCGCTTCGCCGCCAGGGCCAGGCGCTCCGGCGAGGCGGGCGCGCCGGTGTAGCTGAGCACCCGGACGCTCGACAGGTCGGCACGGTCGATCGCCGGATGGTCCAGCAGCAGGTAGAGCTGGGACGGCGAGACGAGCAGCCGGGTCACCCGGTGCTCCGCCACGGCGTCCAGCACGGCGCCGGCGTCGAAGCCGTCGTGCAGGACCACCACGCCGCCCGAGGCGAGCGTGTCGTCGGCCGCCTGGCCGCTGGAGTGGCTCATCGGCAGGGTCGCCAGGTACGTCGCCCGGTCCGCCTGCTGGAGGCCGCCGGTGATGAAGCCCCGCCGGGTACGGAAGCTGAGCACGATGCCCTTGGGTCGGCCGGTGGTGCCGCTGGTGTAGGTGACGACCGCGTCGGCCCCGGCGTCGACCGCCACCGTGGACTCGTCGAACGCCCGGTCGCCCCGGGTCAGGTCGACGACGTCGAGGCCGAGCCGGCCGAGCGCCGCCAGGTGCGTCGCCGAGGGGAGGCTGTCGCGGACCGCGCGGGCCCGGTCGACGTTCTCGGCGTCGGTGGCGAGCACCGTGACGCCGGTCTCCTCGACGATGCGCCGGAGGGCGTCGAGGCCGAGCCGGTCGTTCGGGTCGACGGCGTTCGTCGTGTGCAGGTGCGCCGCGGTCGCGCCGACCAGGTTCGCGGCGTACCGGAGGATCAGCGTGGCCGGGGAGTTGGTCACGGTGAGGATGCCGACCACCGGGGCCGGGCCGCCGGCGAACCGCCGCCGGAGCACCGCGGCGGCCGAACGGACCGTGCCGGCGAGCTCCGCCGCGGTCATGGTGACGTTCCGCCCGACCATCACCACCTTGCCGGGATCCTCGCCGAGGACCTGGAGTATCCGACTGACGTACGTGTCGTTGGCGGGCATGGCGGATTCGCCTCCTCGCGTGGCGGAATTGCTGCGAGCATAGCGGCCCGTCAATAAAACACAAAGTGTTCGCCACGGCTGTCACGGCACCTGCCGCATTCACTCGGAGCAGCCACCGTGCCGCTATCAAGACGATATTCGGCGCTGCCAGGATAAGCGTCCACCGGAGCGGATCGCCGTGAAACACAGAGAGTGGGTCGACTCCCTTGTCGCATTACCTCGACGCCCTGCGGCGGCTGCGCCACGACCTGGAGTCCGCCGGGCACCAGCGCGAGTTCCTCGAGGTCGTCCGGGTCGCCGGCAGCTTTCCCACGGCCCGCAGCAACCGGGACGGCACGCCCGCCGAGATCAGCGTCTGGTGCAGCAACGACTACCTGGGCATGGGGCAGCACCCCGGCGTGCTGGCCGCGATGCGCGACGCCATCACCGCCTCCGGCGCGGGCGCGGGCGGCTCCCGCAACATCGCCGGGACGAACACCTGGCACTCGGAGCTGGAGCGCGAGCTCGCCGAGCTGCACGGCAAGGACGACGCCCTGCTGTTCGCCTCGGGCTACACCGCCAACGAGGGCGCGCTGTCGGTGCTCGCCGGGCGGATCGAGGGCTGCCTGGTGTTCTCCGACGAGAAGAACCACGCCTCGATCATCGACGGGCTGCGGCACAGCGGTGCCGAGAAGCGGATCTTCCGGCACAACGACCCGGACCACCTGGAGGAGTTGGTCGCCGCCGAGGACCCGGCCCGCCCCAAGATGATCGTCACCGAGTCGGTGTACTCGATGGACGGCGACATCGCGCCGCTGGCCCGGATCGCCGACATCGCCGACCGGTACGGGGCGGTGACGTTCCTCGACGAGGTCCACGCCGTCGGCATGTACGGCCCGCAGGGCGCCGGCATCGCCGCCAGCCTGGGCCTCGCCGACGCGTTCACCGTGGTCATGGGCACCCTGGCGAAGGGCTTCGGCACCACCGGCGGCTACATCGCCGGGCCGGCCGACGTGATCGACGTGGTCCGGGGGCTGGCCCGGTCGTTCATCTTCACCACCGCGCTGCCCCCGGCGGTGGTGGCCGGCGGGCTCGCCGCGGTACGGCACCTGCGCCGCTCGGACGCCGAGCGCGTCCGGCTGCGGGAGAACGCCACGCTGATGCACCGGCTGCTGCGGGAGCGCCGCATCCCGTTCCTGTCCGACGAGTCGCACATCGTCTCGGTGCTGGTCGGCGAGGACGCCACCTGCCGGCGCATCTCCGACCTGCTGCTGGCGCGGCACGGCATCTACGTCCAGTCGATCAACGCGCCCAGCGTCCCGGTGGGTCGGGAGATCCTGCGGGTCGCGCCCGGCGCGGTGCACTCCACCGACGGCGTGCGCGGCTTCGTCGACGCGCTCGACGCGATCTGGGGCGAGCTGGCGCAGAGCCGCTCCCCCACGTCCAGGGTGACCGTCTCGACGTCCTGACCCGTCCGTCCGCCGACCCGAAGGACCCCTGTGGCCGACCAGATCACCGTCACCCCCGGTCTCGCCGGGTACCTGCGCGAGGTGTCGCTACGCGAGGACGACATCCTGCGTGAGCTGCGCGCGGAGACCGCCGACCTGCCCGCCGGCGCGGCGATGCAGGTGCCGCCCGAGGAGGGCCAGCTCCTCGCGCTGCTCGCCGGCCTGGTGGGCGCCCGCTCGGTCCTGGAGGTCGGCACGTTCACCGGCTACAGCACCCTCTGCCTGGCCCGCGCGCTGCCGCCGGACGGCCGCCTGGTGACCTGCGACATCACCGACCGGTGGCCGTCGATCGGGGTGGGCTACTGGCAGCGGGCCGGGGTGGCCGACCGCATCGACCTGCGGATCGGCGACGCCCGGGAGACGCTGGCCACGCTGCTGGCCGAGGAGGGGCCGGGCGGCTTCGACCTGGTCTTCGTCGACGCGGACAAGACCGGTTACCCGGACTACTACGAGCTGGGCCTGTCGCTGACGCGTCCGGGCGGGCTGATCGTCGTCGACAACACGCTGTTCTTCGGTCGGGTCGTCGACCCCGCGGCCGAGGACCCGGACACCGTGGCGATCCGCGAGCTGAACGCCCGGCTGCGTACCGACGAGCGGGTGGACCTGAGCCTGCTCGCCGTCGCCGACGGCGTCACGCTGCTGCGCCGCCGGCCCTGAGGCCGGCGGCGTCGTGCGGTCAGGGCAGCCGCGTCGCGACCGCCAGGCGCGGCCGGTCGCACCGGGGGCAGGTGGCGCAGCCCGGCTCGGTGGCGGCCCGGCGGTACCGGTTGAGCCGTCGTACCGCCTCGACGTAGTAGCCCGACGGCTCCTCCCGGTACAACCGCTCCCGGACGTACAGCCAGGTCAGCCAGGACATCCGGTAGCAGCCGCAGTCCTCGACGCTCAGCAGGTGCGCGTCGGCGAGGTCGTCCAGCAGCTCCTCGGCGCGGTCCGTGGGGCACTTCAGGAGCACCCCGACCAGCCCCGGCCGGATGCAGCAGTTGCTGACCATGCCCAGCCGGCGCAGGACGAGGCGCAGGTCGCCGCCGGCCCGGCCCCGGCCGGCCAGGCCGTCGTGCGCCCGGTCCAGCGCCGCGCGTACGGACAGGTCGCCGTACTCCAGCTCGTCGAGGACCCGCTGCGGATCGGCGAGCCGACGCGCGGCCGCGTCGAGCCGGCGGCCCGGCCGCCGCATCAGCCGCAGGCCCGCCACCCGCAGCGCCAGGGGCAGCCCGCCGCAGGCCCGCGCGATCCAGCGGGCGGCCTCCGGCTCGGCCCGCAGCCGTTCCCGGCCGACGCCGGACGCGAGCAGTTCGAGCGACTCGTCGTCGTCGAGCGGTTCGAGCTGGATGGTGCGCGACCAGCCCAGCTCGACGAGGCGGTAGCGGCTGCTGACCAGGACCCGGCTCTCACCGCTGGCCGGCAGCAGCGGCACCACTTGGGATCCGCAGGTGGCGTCGTCGAGCACGACGAGGACCCGCCGCCGCACGATGATCGAGCGGTACCTGGCGAGCCGGTCGGCGCTGCCGCCGGGCACGGCGTGCTCGGGCACGCCGAGCCCGACGAGGAACCGGGCGGCCACCTCGGCGGGGTCGGCGACGTTCTCGATGCTCGCGTAGAGCTGCCCGTCCGGGAAGTCGTCCCGGGCGGCGTGCGCGGCGCGCAGCAGCAGGCTGGTCTTGCCGGCGCCGGGGCCGCCGGTGATGACGGCGAGCGGTCCCGGCCGGGTCCCTTCGGCGCGCGGCGCGCCGAGCAGCGCCGCGAGTTCCGCGACCTCCCGGCCCCGGGCGGTGAGGTCGGGTGAGGCGGGCGGCAACTGCGCCGGCAGGGGCGCCGGCGTCACCGCCTCCGCCGCCGGGGTCGCCGGCTCCGGCGCGGCGGGCTCCTCGGGCTCGACGCGTACCGTGGCGGCGGGCGGCGGCTCGTCCTCGGCGCGCAGGATCCGGCCCTGGATCGCGCGCAGCTCGACGCCCGGCTCCATGCCGATCTCGCCGATCAGGGCGGCCCGGGTGCGCTGGTAGAGGTCGAGCGCCTCGGGACGCTGACCGGCGCGGGCCAGCGCCAGCATGAGCCGCCCGACGAACGCCTCGTTGAGCGGCTGCTCGCGGACGATCTGCCGCAGCTCGGGCAGCAGCTCCGCGTGCCGGCGCAGGGACAGTTGCATGTCCACCCGCCAGCCGAACACCTGCAACCGCAGCTCGCGCAGGCGGGCGCCCTCGAAGTCACGCAGCCGGGGCGACGGCACGTCCAGGAACGGCTCGTTGCGCCACAGCCCGAGGCTCTTGTCGAGCTCCGCCACGGCGCCGGGCAGGTCGTCGCGCTCGGCGAGCCGTTTCGCCGCCATCCGGTGCGCGTGGAACCGGCCGAGATCGGTCTCGTGTTCCGCCGCCCGCAGGAGGTAGCCGGGGGCCCGGGTGACGATCCGCGCGGAGCCGGACTCGCCGAGGGTCTGGCGCAGGCGCATGACGTAGGTCCGTACCGTGGCCGCCGCGCTGGGCGGCAACGGGTCGTCCCAGACGAACCGCGCGATCCGGTCGACCGGCACCACATTGTTCGGGTTGAGCAGCAGGGTGGCCAGGACCACCCGCTGCCGGGGGGCCGAAATTGTCACCTCACGTTCATCGGAGCGGACCGCCAACGGGCCGAGGAAGAGAAACTCCACCTGATTACCCCTTTAGTTTCGCACCGTTCACGATGATCTTCGGAAAGGCCGCTAAAGAGCTGAATCGCTCACCTGCCCGAAGGTGGCGCCGGTATTTTCGGATCGGTTGCGCGGGTGCGGGTCACCCGCCGTGGATGCCGCCGTGGCCAGCCCCGACCGGCTGGCGCAGGAGGGTCCGCCGGGTCGGGGACACCCTGCCGCGACCTGTCGTGGGTGCCGACCGCGGCCGACCGTCCCGGCGCGACGGGCCCGGACCTGGCGTGCCCGTCCGCGGTCACCGCGCCCCGGCGGGCCGCCACCGGCCCCGGGAGCGGCCCGGTCGGTCCGCGCCGCCGGTTGTCGCGGGCGTCCGTCGCAGACCACCCGCCCGCCGCCCCCGCGGCCCGCTGATCATGCCGCTGAGCTGCTCCGGCGAGTCGGGTCGCCGGCACTCACCCCGCCGGGACGAGAAGGGAGCCGTGCGCCACATCCCAGACCACCCTCTCTGCATGTATTCGAATATATACATTGCGTAATCCTTTGGCTCTCCCGGGCGGGACGGATCACGCCCACCCCGACCCCCGCGTGGCGTCCACCCGCGCGGCGGGAGCGCCCGTCAGCGGGCGGCCGGCGTCAGGTCCACGGCGTCCAGTCGCATGGTGGTCGGGCCGTCCCACGTCGCCGGCGTCAGGTGCAGCCGCTGGACGTCCGGGGACGCCGGGTCGGCCAGGGCGGCCCGGCAGGCGCAGTGCGCGTCGTCGAAACCGGCGAACCGGTAGGCGATCTCCATCATCCGGTTCCGCTCGGTCGGGCGGAAGTCGGCCAGGAAGTGCGCGCCCGAGCGGGCCGCCTGGTCGGCCAACCAGCCGAGCAGCGCCGATCCGGCCCCGAACGAGACGACCCGACAGGAGGTGGCCAGCAGCCGCAGGTGCCAGACGTCCGGATGTCTCTCGACGAGGATCACCCCGATCGCGCCGTGCGGACCGAACCGGTCGGTCAGCGACGCCACGAGCACCTCGTGGCGCGGATCGCCCAGCAGGCCCCGCAGCGTCCCGTCCGAGTAGTGCACGCCGGTGGCGTTCATCTGGCTGGTGCGCAGGGTGAGCTCCTCCACCCGGCTCAGCTCCGCCTCGGTGGCGCGGCCGACGCGCAGCACCAGGTCGAGCGTACGCAGGAAGTCCTCGTCCGCGCCCCGGAACCCGGCCCGCTCGGCGTCGCGCCGGAACCCGGCCTGGTACATCTGTCGGCGACGCCGGGAGTCCACAGTGCTCGTGGCGGGGGTGAACGCCGGCAGGTCGGCCAGGGTCGACGCCGCCTCGGCCGGGTAGCAGGCCACCTCGGGCAGGTGGTAGGCCACCTCGGCGCGCTCGGCCGGCTGGTCGTCGATGAACGCGATCGCGCCCAGCGCGAAGTTCAGCTTCTCGGCGATCCGGCGGACCGACTCGGACTTCGGTCCCCAGCCGATCTCGGGCAGGACGAAGTACTCCGCCAGGCCGAGCGCCTCCAGCCGCGCCCACGCCTGGTCGTGGTCGTTGCGGCTGCACACCGACTGGAGGATGCCGCGGGAGTCCAACTCGGTCACGATCCGCCGGACCGCGTCGTCCACCACGACCTCGCCGTCCTCCAGCAGGGTGCCCCGCCACAGCGTGTTGTCGAGATCCCAGACCAGGCACTTCACCGTGCTGCTCATGTCCGCTCCCCCGCGCCGGCGCCCGCCAGCACGTGATCGGCCAGCAGAAGCTGGCACATCTCGTTGCTGCCCTCGATGATCTCCATGCACTTGGCGTCCCGGAGCGCGCGCGCCACGGCGGTCCCGTCGCGGGCCCCGGCCGAGGCCAGCACCTGGACGGCGACCGCGGCCCCCCGGGCGGCCTCGGTGGCGCTGACGTGCTTCGCCAGCACGGTGGCGAGCACCTGGTCCGGGGAGCCCTGGTCCCAGCAGCGGCTGGCGTGCTCGCACGCGTGGGTGGCGTTGCGTTCGGCCACCAGCAGCTCGGCCAGGTGCCGGGCGACGAGCTGATGGCCGCCGATCGCCCTGCCGAACTGCTCCCGGGTACGCGCGTGCGCGCCGGCGGCGGCGAGGCAGGCGCGCAGGATGCCGACGCAACCCCAGGCCACCGACATCCGGCCGTACGCGAGCGCGGTGGTGACCAGCAACGGCAGGAACTGCCCACCGCCGCCCAGCAGGTACGCCGACGGCACCCGTACGGCGTCGAGGCGTACGTCGGCGTGGCCGGCGGCACGGCAGCCCAGCGGGTCGGCGATCCGGTCGACCCGGACCCCGGGCGCGGCCGTCGGCACCACCACCGCCCCCGCCCCGCCGTCGTCGTCGAGGACGCCGAAGACCACCACGAGGTCGGCGTACGCGGCGGCCGTCGACCACGTCTTGACCCCGGTCACCACGACCGTGTCACCGTCGCGGACCAGCCGCGTCGTGATGGCCGACAGGTCACTGCCGGCCCCCGGCTCGCTGAACGCGACCGCGGCGAGGTCACCGCCGGTGAGCCGGGCGAGCAGATCGGCCCGCTGGTCGTCCGCGCCGAGCCGGTCGATGGTCCAGGCCGCCATGCCCTGCGACGTCAGCACGCTGCGCAGCGACGAGCAGAGGCTGCCCACGTGCGCGGTGAACCGCCCGTCCTGGGCGCTGTCCCAGCCCAGGCCGCCGTGCCCGGCGGGCGCCCGGGGGCACAGGTAGCCGCCGGCGCCGAGCTTCGTCAGCAGGTCCCGGGGCAGCCGGCCGGAGCGGTCCCACTCCTGCGCCCGGTCGCCCACCAGATCGGTGACCATCGCCTCGGCGGCGGCCACGGCGTCGGTCACGGCGTGCCCCGCAGCCGCCGCACCAGGGCCACCATGCTGGTGACCGTCCGGAAGTTGTTCAGCCGCAGGTCCGCGCCGCGGATCGCGATCCGGTAGGTCTGCTCCAGGTGCACCACGAGCTGCATGGCGAACAGGGAGGAGAGGCCGCCCGCGGCGAACAGGTCGACCTGCGGGTCCCAGGAACGCCTGGTCTGCGCCTCCAGGAACGCCAGGATGTCCTTCTCGACCTGGCTGCCGGGGGCCACGTCGTCGCGGGCTGCCGTGCCGTCCATCGCTTCCATCACATCTCCGTAGGGGTGTCGGCGGATCAGTGGGCGTACTCGTAGAAACCGCGTCCCGACTTGCGGCCGTGGTGGCCCAGTCGGACCTTCTCCAGGAGCAGGTCGCAGGGGCGGCAGCCGGCGTCGCCGGTGCGCTCGTGCAGCACCCGCAGCGAGTCGACGAGGTTGTCGATGCCGATCAGGT
This sequence comes from Micromonospora sp. WMMD882, assembly GCF_027497255.1. Classification (NCBI taxonomy): domain Bacteria; kingdom Bacillati; phylum Actinomycetota; class Actinomycetes; order Micromonosporales; family Micromonosporaceae; genus Micromonospora; species Micromonospora sp. WMMD882. Next base: position 754,630 of record NZ_CP114903.1, on the reverse strand, counting down.
CGGCGGTGCGCAGCGGCCCGGTGCGGTGGCCGAGGCAGTTCTCCATCAGCTTGTCGACGTCCTCGACGCCGGCGGTGCCCTCCTGCACGATCCGCGCCGCGTCGTTGATCATCGGGTGCAGGACGCGACTGGTCACGAAGCCGGGGGCGTCCCGGACCACGATCGGCTCCTGGCCCAGGGCCGCCAACGACCGGCCGAGCGCGAGCATGGTGTCCTCGCCGGTACGCGCGCCCCGGATGACCTCGACCGTCCGGATCAGGTACGGCGGGTTCATGAAGTGGGTGCCCACCACGTCGGCCGGACGTCGCGCGAACCCGGCCAGCTCGTCGATCGGGATCGACGACGTGTTGGACACCAGCGGCGTGCCCGGACGCAGGATCGTGGAGATCTCGGCCAGGACCTTGGCCTTGACCGCCAGATCCTCGGTGGTGGCCTCGACGACGATCGTCGCGTCGGCGGCGCCGGCCGGCGTGGTGGCCGTCTCCAGCGGACCCGTCACCGTGCCCTCGGGCAGCTTGCCGAGAAGCTGGGCGATACGCAGCTCCCCGTCGATCCGCACGCGGGCGTCGGCCAGCCGGGCCCCGTCCACGTCGACCAGCAGGACGGGCAGGCCACGGGAGATCGCGAGGGCGGTTATGCCGACCCCCATGACGCCCGCGCCGACCACGGTGATCCGTTCGCCGGTGGGTTGGTCGTTCATCGTCGTGTCGAACCTCTCCGTGGTGGGTCAGGACAGGAGCTGGTCGAGCCACGCGGACACCGCGTCGCTGGTGGTGTCCACGTGCTTCTCGAGCATCGAGAAGTGGTCGCCGGGCACGTCGACGACGGTGGTCGCGCCGGGCCAACGCGACCGCCAGTCGCCGGCCGACGGCCCCACCTCACCGAGCGGGCTGGACGCCCGGACCAGCAGGGTGGGCGCCGCGACCCGGGGCGGCTCGTAGTCCTCGAGCAGGCGGAAGTACCGGCCCATGGCGGTCAACCGGGCGGCGTCCATCGGGACCGCCTGCTCCTCCCGGTCGAACATGCCGCCCAGCAGCACGCTGTTGAACTGGGTCATCGCCTTGTCGGTGGCCAGGTAGGTGTCGAGCAGCACCACGCCGGCCGGGCGCACGCCGCGTCGCTCCAGCTCCGCGGCGACCCCGTGGGCGGTGATGCCGCCGGAGGACGAGCCGAGCAGCACCAGCCGCCGGTCCGGGCCGAGCCGCGCGACGATCTCCTCGGCCTGGTACTCCAGCACCGCCGCCATGCTCGCCGGGACCCGCTGGCCGGGCGCGAACCCGGGCGCGGGGAGCGTGCTCGCGCCGTACGTGCCGCGGAACCGCCCGACCAGCCGGGCGTACTGGTGGCCGCCGCCGAGCGCGACCAGCGACCCGAAGCAGACCAGCTCCGGCGCGTCGTCGTGCACGGCGATCCGCAGCAGCTCCGGCGGCTGCGCCGAGTCACGCAGCTCGGCGGCGGTGCGGAACTCCGGCCGTAGCGCCGAGACGTTCTTGAGCAGGTCGATCGCCTCGTCCGACTTGCCCCGCCGGGCGAGCTGCCGGAACAGCGTGCCCACCGGGTCGTCGTCCGCCGACCGGGCCGGGGCGCGCGCCGGGGCCGCCGGCCGCGCGGCGGCGTGCGTCGCCGCCCACTCGGTCCGCACCAGCTCGGCGAGCTTGGCGGGCGTGCCGCTGGAGAACACCACGGTCGGCAGCAGGTTCAGGCCGGTGGCCGCGGCGAGCCGGTTACGCAGCTCCAGCGCGGTCAACGAGTCGAAGCCGACGGCCAGGAAGGCGTCCTCGGCGTCGACCGCGGTGGCGTCGGCGTGGCCGAGCACCTGGGCGGAGTGCGTCCGGACCGCGTCGAGCAGCAGGGCGAGCTGCCCGTCGGCGTCGGCCGTGGCGAGCCGGTCACGCAGGCCCGGGTCGACCGTGGCGGCCCCGGCGGCGGGCGCGCGGACCAACGAGCGGAGCAGGTGCGGCGCCGGGGCGGCGCGGAACGCCGCCAGGTCCAGCGCCACCGGGACCAGCAGCGGCTCGGCGCGGGACAGCGCCGCGTCGAACAGCGCGACGCCGACCTCGGCGGTCAACGGTCGCACCCCGCCACGGGCCATCCGGCGCACGTCGGCGTCGGAGAGCGCCCCGGTCAGGCCGCTGCGCTGCTCCCACAGCCCCCAGGCGAGCGCGGTGCCCGGCAGTCCGGCCCGTCGGCGCAGGCTCGTCAACGCGGCGGCGGCGGCGTTCGCGGCGCCGTACGCGGCCTGACCGGGACCGCCGAACAGCGCGGCCACCGAGGTGTAGACGACGAACGCGCGCAGCGGCAGGTCCCGGGTCGCCTCGTGCAGGTTCCACGTGCCGTCGACCTTCGGCGCGAGCACCCCGGCGAGCCGTTCCGGGGTGACGTCGGCGAACAGCGCGTCGTCGAGCACGCCGCCGGTGTGCACCACGGCGGTCACCGGATGCGCGGCCGGGACGCCGGCCAGGGCGGCGTCGAGCGCGGCCCGGTCGGTCACGTCGCACGCCTCGACGCTCACCCGCGCGCCGGCCCCGGTCAGCTCGGCGACCAGCTCCCCCACCCCGGGCGCGGCCGTCCCCCGGCGGCTGAGCAGCAGCAACCGGCGGACGCCGTGCTGGCCTACCAGGTGTCGGGCGAGGATGCCGGCGAGCACGCCGCCGCCCGCCAGCAGGACGGTGCCGGCGTCGTCGAACGGGCCGACCCGGCCGGCGGCCGGCGGCGCCGGACGCAGGCGGGGCACCAGGATCCGGCCGCCGCGCAGCGCCGCCTCCGGCTCGTCACCGGCGAGCAGCGCGGGCAGCAGGGCGGCGGTGCCCGCCGGGTCGTCGGAGTCGACCAGGACGACCCGGCCCGGGTGTTCCTGCTGCGCCGAACGGACCAGGCCACGCACGGCCGCGCCCGCGACGTCCACCGGCCCGTCGTCGAGGTCGACCGCGCCACGGGTGAGCACGACCAGCGGCGGGGTCGCCGCCGCCGGGCGGGCCAGCCAGTCGCGCAGACCCGCCAGGACGGCCGTGGTGGCCGCGCGCACCGACGCCGGGGCGGCGTCCGGGGTCGGTGGGCAGACCAGCAGCGCCGCGTCCAGGCCGGCGACGTCGCCGACCGCCTCCGGGGCGCCGGCCGGGACCAGCCGTGGGTCGTCCGAGCCGAGCCAGGCCCAGTAGCCGTCGACCGGAGCCCCGGCCGGGCGCTCCAGCGGGGTCCACTCGACCCGGTACAGCGAGTCGGTCACCGGACGCAGCGAGTCGAACGACGCGCTGCGCATGGTGAGCGTGCCGACCGTGACCACGGCGCGGCCGTCCTCGTCGGTGACGTGCAGCGAGATCGCGTCCGGGCCGGCCGGGCGGAGCGCGACCCGCAGCACCTGCCCGGCCCGCGCGCCGGACCAGAGGCGTACCCGCTGCCAGGCGAACGGCAGCGGCACGCCCGTCCCGGCGGGCTGCTCGGCGTCGTGGCGCTCACCGGCGTCGCGCAGCGTGACGGTGTGCAGGAACGCGTCGAGCAGCGCCGGGTGCACCGGGAAGTCGGCCCCGACCAGCTCGGACAGGCTCGCCTCGGCGAACACCTCGTCGCCGCGTGACCAGGCCGCGCGCAGGCCCCGGAAGGTCGGACCGTACTCGACCCCCCGCTCCGCCAGCACGCGGTACAGCTCGCCGACCCGCATCTGCCGCGCGCCGGCCGGCGGCCAGGTCAGGTGCTCCGCGGCCGGCGGCGCGGCGGCGGCCGGGGCGAGCACCCCGGTGCCGTGGCCGGTCCACCCGGCGTCCGGCCCCGCCGACTCGATCCGGGAATGGACCTCGACGGTACGGCGTCCCGCCCCGTCCGGCCCGCTGACGGTCAGCCGCAACTGGGCGGCGTCGTCGCGGGGCAGCAGCAGCGGGGCGGCGAGGGTGAGGTCCTCGACCAGGGGGCAGCCGAGCTGACCGCCGACGTGCGCGGCCATCTCGACGTACACGACGCCGGGCAGCAGGACGGCGCCGCGCACCGTGTGGTCGGCGAGCCAGGGCTGCTCGGTGAGCGACAGCCGGCCGGTGAAGACGGTCCCATCGGCGGCGGGCAGGTCGACCGCGGCGCTCAGCAGCGGATGCCCGGGGTCGCGTTGCCCGATGGACGCGGGGTCGCCTCCGGCGCGGGTCGCGTCGAGCCAGTAGCGCTGCCGCTGGAACGCGTACGTGGGCAGGTCGACGCGGCGGGCGTCGACGCCCTCGTACGCCGGACGCCAGTCGACGTCCAGCCCCGCCACGTACGCCTGCCCCAGGGAGGCGAGCAGCCGGGCGCCGCCGCCGTCGTCGCGGCGCAGCGTCTCGACGACGGTGAGGTCGACGGAGCCGGCGGCGGCGTCCTGCAGGTTGAACACGAGCGTCGGGTGTGGACTGACCTCGACGAACGTGCGGTGACCGGCGTCGAACAGCAGTCGGGCGGCGTCGTGGAACAGCACCGGCTGCCGCAGGTTGCGGAACCAGTACCCGGCGTCGAGCGTGGTCCCGTCGACCCACGCGCCGTCCACCGTCGACACCATCGGCACGTGCCCCGGTCGTGGTCGCAGCCCGGCGAGTCCGGTGCGCAGCGCGTCGCGGACCGGCTCGACGTCGGCGCTGTGCGGGGCGTAGTCGACCGGGGCCCGGAACGCCATCACGTCCGCCCCGGCCAGGAGGTCGTCGAGGGCGTCGGCCGCGCCGGCGAGCACCACGACGCGGGGACCGTTGACCGCGGCGACGGAGAGCCGGCCCCCGTACGGCGCGATCAGCTCCTCGGCCTCGGCGGCGGAGAGCAGCACGGTGGCCATTCCGCCGTCCCCGGTCACGGTGGCGAGGGCGCGGCTGCGACGGACCGCGACGGCGGCGGCGTCCTCCAGACTGAGGATGCCGGCGACGCAGGCGGCCGCGACCTCGCCCTGGCTGTGCCCGACGACGGCGGCCGGCTCGATGCCGTGGGCCTGCCACACCGCCGCCAGCGACACCAGGACGGAGAACAGGACCGGTTGCAGCACCCGCACGTCGGCGAGGTCGGGCGCGCCGGGCTCCTGACGCAGCACGGCGACCGGGGACCAGTCGAGGTGCGCGGCGAGGACCCGTTCGCAGTCGGCCATCCGCGCGGCGAAGGCGGACGAGTCACGCAGCAGGTCCCGGGCCATGCCGGGCCATTCCGCGCCGAGACCGGGAAAGACGAAGACGGCCCGGTCGGGTCTGGCCGGGGCGGCGCCGAGCACCGCGGCGACGCCGGCCCGGGCCACCGGCGGGGCCTCGTCGCGGGCCACCGAGGCGAGGGTGGCGAGCAGGTCGTCCCGACCGGCGGCGACCACCACCGCCCGTTCGGCGAACCGCGAGCGGCCCAGCGCCAGGGACAGCCCGACGTCGGCCGGACGCAGACCCGGGTCGGCGCTGACCCGGGCGTGCAGCCGGGCGGCCTGGGCACGCAGCGCGGGCCGGGTGCGGGCGGACAACGCCCAGGCCACCGGCCCGTCGGCGGGCGGCGGGGCCGCGGAGCCGGCAGCGGGCGGCGGGGCGGCGGCGGGCGGCGGGGCGGCGGCGGGCGGGGCGGACTCCAGGATGAGGTGGGCGTTGGTGCCGCTCGCGCCGAACGACGACACCCCGGCCCGCCGGGGAACGCCACGGTCGGGCCACGGGGTCGCGGCGCGCAGCAGCGTCACGTCGCCCTCGGTCCAGTCGACCTGGTCGGTCGGCTCGTCGATGTGCAGCGAACGCGGCAGCAGACCGTGCCGCAGCGCCAACACCATCTTGATCACCCCGCCCACCCCGGCCGCGGCCTGGGTGTGGGTGAGGTTCGACTTGAGCGAGCCCATCAGCAGCGGCCGTCCGGCGGGCCGGTCCCGGCCGTAGACCTCCAGGACGGCCTGCGCCTCGATCGGGTCGCCGAGGACGGTGCCGGTGCCGTGCGCCTCCAGGGCGTCGACGTCGGCCGGGGCGAGCCCCGCGTTGTCGAGCGCGGCCCGGATGACCCGCCGCTGGGCGGGACCGTTCGGGGCGGTGAGGCCGTTGGACGCGCCGTCCTGGTTGACCGCCGAGCCCCGGATGACGGCCAGCACCGGATGGCCGTGGCGGCGGGCGTCGGAGAGCCGTTCGAGGACGACCACGCCGACGCCCTCGCCGAACGCGGCCCCGTCGGCGTCCGACGAGAACGACTTGCACCTGCCGTCACCGGCCAGCCCGCCCTGCCGGTGCGCGCCGCTGAGCACCCCGGGCGTGCTCATCACGGTCACCCCGCCGGCCAGGGCGAGCGAGGTGTCCCCGGCCCGCAGCGCCTGACAGGCCAGGTGGATCGCGACCAGCGAGGACGAGCAGGCGGTGTCCAGACTGACCGCGGGCCCTCCGAGCCCGAGCAGGTAGGACACCCGGCCGGAGACGACGCTGGGGATGGCGCCGGTGCCGAGGAACCCGGCGAGGTCCTCCGGGGTGCGGCCGAGCCGGGCCCCGTAGTCGCTGTTGATCACGCCCGCGTAGACGGCGGTGTCGCCGCCGCGCAGGCTGTGCGGCGCGATGCCGGCCCGCTCGACGGCCTCCCAGCAGACCTCCAGCAGCAACCGCTGCTGCGGGTCCATCGCGATCGCCTCGCGCGGCGAGACACCGAAGAACGCGGCGTCGAAGTCGAGCGCGTCGGTCAGGAAGCCACCCCTGAGCACGGGGGTGGCGGGCAGGTCCCAGCCCCGGTCGGCGGGCGCCTCGGTGACGCCGTCGCGTTCGGCGACCAGCAGGTCCCACAGCTCGTCGGGGGTGCCGACCCCACCGGGGAACCGGCAGGCCGTACCGACGATCGCCACCGGCTCCCGCAGCCGCCCGGCGAGCGCGTCACGCTCCTGCCGGAGCCGCTGGTTGTCCAGCAGGGAGGCGCGCAGGGCCTCGACAACCTGATCTGCCGCCATGGCGGTCCTCTCCTTGTCGGACTGGTCAGGCACGACCGTCACCGAGCGCCATCCGGACCAGGTCGTCCACGTCCATCTGCGAGATGGCGGCCGAGGCGTCCGTGGTGGGCGCGACCGCCGGCTCCGGATCCGGGTCCCCCAGCCGCAGCAGCGCGTCGAGCAGACCCGCCGAGCGCAGCCGCTGCGGGGAGATCGTCGCCAACAGCCGGCGTACGGTCTCGTCGGCGGCGGCCGTCGCCGGCTCGGCCGGGCCGTCCGTCGGGGCCAGCTTCCGCGCGACGAACGCGGCCACCGCCCCGGGACTCGGATGGTCGAACACGAGTGTCGCGGGCAGGCGCAGCCCGGTGGCCGCGTTGAGCTGGTTGCGCAGCTCGACCGAGGTCAGCGAGTCGAACCCGAGATCCTTGAACGCCAGCGCGGGATCGACCGCGCCGGGGTCGTCGTGGCGCAGCACCCGCGCCACCCGGTCACGGACCAACTCCTCGATCCGGGCCGCCCGGTCGGCGGGCGGCAGACCGGACAACCGGCGGCGCAGCGCGTCCGCGTCGACGACGCCGTCGGCGGCCCCGGCGGTCCGGCGCACCACGCCACGGACCAGGCCACGCAGCAGCGCGGGCACGTCGGCGCCGGTCATCGCGGTCCGCTCGCGCAGCTCCAGCCGTACCGGCACGAGCAGCGCCTCGTCCGGCCGCAGCGCCGCGTCGAACAACGCCAGCCCCTCCGCGTCGGACAGCGCGCCGACCCCGCCGCCGGTCAGCCGCCGCCGGGCCGGATCGGTGAGCGTGCCGGTCAGCTCGCTGCGCCGCTCCCACAGCCCCCACGCCAGGGACCGGCCCGGCCGGCCCTCGGCCCGCCGGCGGGCGGCCAGCGCGTCCAGGAACGCGTTCGCGGCGGCGTAGTTCGCCTGGCCGGCGTTGCCGATCACCCCGGCCGCCGAGGAGAACAGCACGAACGCCGACAGCGGCAGGTCGCGGGTCAGCTCGTGCAGGTTCAGCGCGCCGTCGACCTTGGGCCGCAGCACGGTGTCGAGGCGCTGCGGGGTCAACGCGGCGAGAACGCCGTCGTCGAGGACGCCGGCCGCGTGCACCACCGCGGTCAGCGGCCGGTCGGCGGGCACCCCGGCCAGGACCCCGGCGAGGGCCGCCCGGTCGGCGACGTCGACGGCGGCGAACGTCGCCTCGGCCCCGAGCTCCGCCAGCTCGGCGAGCAGCTCGGTCGCCCCGGCGGCCCCGTCGCCCCGGCGACCGACCAGCAGCAGGTGGCGGACGCCGTGGCGGGCGGCGAGATGCCGGGCGACCAGACCGCCGAGCACGCCCGCCGCGCCGGTCACCAGCGTCGTGCCGGCCGGCGCGAAGGACGTCCCGGGACCGGTCTGCCCGGTCAGCCGGGCCAGGCGGGGGGCGAGCAGGACGCCGTCGCGGACGGCGAGCTGGGGCTCGTCGGCGGCGAGGGCGGCCGGGAGCAGGGCGAGCAGCTCCGCCGGATCGGCGGCGTCGAGCAGGACGAAACGGCCCGGATGCTCCGCCTGGGCGGAGCGGACGAGTCCCCGTACCGCCGCGCCGGCGAGGTCCCCGACGCCCTCGCCGGGGACCGCCTCGACGGCCCGGTCGGTGACGAACACGAGCCGGGCGTCGGCGAGCCGGGCGTCGCCGAGCCACCGCTGGACCAGGGTCAGCGCGTCGGCCGTCGCCGCCCGGACCGAGGCGGCGTCGCGGCCGGCGGCGCGGGTCGCGACGAGGACGACGTCCGGCACGCCCGCGCCGCCGTCCAGCGCGGCCGTGAGCCCGGCCAGGTCGGCGTAGGTCTCGGGGAGCAGACCGGCCGGCCCGATCGCGGCCAGCCGGCCGGGCGGTCCCGGTTGCGCGCCGGTGGCGGGCGTCGGCGTCCAGGCGAGCCGGAAGAGCGAATCGGGTACGCCCACGGCGGCGGCCGACGCGGCGAGCTGGTCCGCCCGGGCCGGCCGGGTCACCAACGCGCCCACCGAGAGCACGGGCTGCCCGTCGCCGTCCGCCGCGTCGATCGCCACCCGCCCGTCCCGGTCGAAGCGCAGCCGTACCCGCAGCCGGGTCGCGCCGACGGCGTGCAGCGTGACGTCCGTCCACGCGAACGGCAGCCGGGTGGTCCCGGACTCCGACGCGTCGCCGCCCCCGGGACCGATCCACATGCCGTGCAGGGCGGCGTCGAGCAGGGCCGGGTGCACGCCGTACGCGGCGGCGTCCCGGTCCTCGCCGGCCGGCAGCGCCACCTCGGTGAAGACCTCGTCACCGCGCCGCCACGCGGCGCGTACCCCACGGAACACCGGGCCGTACCGATAGCCGGACGCGGCGAACCCGTCGTACAGGTCGTCGATCCCGACCGGGGTGGCCCCCGGCGGCGGCCAACTCCGCACGGCGGGACCCGCCGCCGCGGCGGAGGCGGTCACCGTGCCGGTCGCGTGCCGGACCCAGGTCGCGTCCAGGGCGTCGTCGGCGCGGGAGTGGACGGTGAGCGCGCGCCCGCCGTCCGGGCCGGGCGCGCCCACCCGGACCTGGAGGCGGACCGCCGCCCCGGGCGGCAGCACCAGCGGCGCTTCGAGCGTGAGATCCTCGACCAGCGCGGCCCCGGCCTCGGCGGCGGCCCGCAGCGCGAGCTCGACGAACGCGGCGCCGGGCAGCAGCACCACGCCGGCGACCGCGTGCTCGGCCAGCCACGGCTGGGCCCGGGTCGACAGTCGGCCGCTGAGCAGCAGCTCACCGGTGTCGGCGACCTCCGCCGCCGCGCCCAGCAGCGGGTGCCGGGCGGCGTCGAGACCGGCGGCGGTGAGGTCCGCCCCGCCCCCGGCGGCCGGCCGCGCCCAGTAGTGCTGACGCTGGAACGGGTACGTGGGCAGGTCGACGTGCCGCGCCGCGACGCCGGCGAACCACGCCGACCAGCGCACCGGCCGCCCGGCGGCCCAGGCCGCGCCCAGCGACAGCAGCAGCCGGCGGCGGTCCCCCTCGCCGCGGCGCAGCGTGCCGAGCGCGACGCCGTCCCGGCCGGCGGCGTCGAGCGTCTCCTCGATCGGCACGGTGAGCACCGGGTGCGGGCTGACCTCGATGAACGTCGTGTAGCCCTGCTCGGCCAGCACCCGTACGGCGGGAGCGAAGGCGACCGGGCGACGCAGGTTGGCGTACCAGTAGTCGGCGTCCAGGTCGACGCCGTCGTGCCAGTCGCCGGTGACGGTGGAGAACAGCGGCACGTCGGCCACGCCCGGGGTGACCGGCGCGAGGGCCTGCCGCAGCTCCGCTTCGAGGCTTTCCACCTGCGCCGAGTGCGAGGCGTAGTCGACGTCGATCCGACGGGCCCGTACGCCGTCCCGCTCGCAGGTGGCGAGCAGCTCGCCGACCGCGCTGGCCTCGCCGGAGACGACCACGGCGGACGGCCCGTTGACCGCCGCGACGGAGAGCCGGCCACCCCAGCGGGCCACCAGGTCCTCCGCGCTGCCCCGGGTCAAGGCGACCGACACCATGCCGCCGGCGCCGGCCAGCCCGACGATGGCGCGCGAGCGCAGCGCCACGACGCGGGCGCCGTCGTCGAGGGAGAGCGCGCCGGCGACCACGGCCGCCGCGATCTCGCCCTGCGAGTGGCCGACGACCGCGTCGGGCTCGACCCCGTACCCGCGCCAGACGGCGGCGAGCGACACCATCACCGCGAACAGCACGGGCTGCACCACGTCGACCCGGTCCAGCGGGGCCGCGGCGCGGACGACGTCCAGCAGCGACCAGTCGACGTGCGGGGCGAGGGCCGCGTCGCACTCGGCCATCCGGGCGGCGAACACGGGCGAGTCGGCGAGCAGGTCGGCGGCCATGCCGACCCACTGCGAGCCCTGGCCGGGAAAGACGAACACCGTCCGGCTGTCCGGGTCGGCCACGCCGGACACCTCGTCGGTCTCCCCCACCAGGACGAGGCGGTGCGGCAGCGCGGTCCGGCCGGCGAGGGCGCGTCCCACGTCCGCCGGGTGGAGCCCGGGGGTCCGGGCCAGGTGTTCCCGGAGCCGGTCCCGCTGGTCGGCGAGGGCGGCCGGGGCGCGCGCCGACAGCACCCAGGGCAGCGGCCCGCCGCCGGCCGGGTCGGGCGGGCAGGCCGGTTCCGGGGCGGCCCCGGTGGCGGGGGCCTGTTCGAGGATGACGTGCACGTTCGTGCCGCTGAGCCCGAACGACGACACCCCGGCCCGGCGGGCCCGCCCGGTCACCGGCCACGGCGTCAGCCGGTCCACGAGCGCGCCGGCGCCCCGGCCCCAGTCGACGTGCCTGGTCGGCCGGTCCAGGTGCAGCGTCGGCGGGACCTGGCCGTGGCGCAGCGCCAGCACGGCCTTCATCAGCCCGGCGACGCCGGACGCGGCCTGCGCGTGGCCGATGTTGGACTTGAGCGAGCCGATCAGGACCGGCCGGTCGGCGGGGCGGTCCTGCCCGTACGTGGCGAGCAGGGCCTGCGCCTCGATCGGGTCGCCCAGCGTGGTGCCGGTGCCGTGCGCCTCGACCACGTCCACGTCGGCGGCGGTCAGGCCGGCGTCGGCGAGCGCGGCCCGGATGACCCGCTGCTGGGACGGGCCGTTGGGGGCGGACAGGCCGTTGCTCGCGCCGTCCTGGTTGACCGCCGAGCCACGGAGCACCGCCAGCACCGGGTGGCCGTTGCGGTGGGCGTCGGAGAGCCGCTCGACGAGCAGGACGACGACCCCCTCGCCCATCCCCATGCCGTCGGCGGCGTCGGCGAACGCCTTGCACCGGCCGTCGGCGGCCAGCCCGCGCTGGCGGGAGAAGGCGAGGATCGCCCCGGGCGTCGACATGACCGCGACGCCGCCGACGAGCGCCAGCGAGCAGTCGCCGTCGCGTAGCGCCCGGGCGGCGGTGTGCAGGGCCACCAGCGACGACGAGCAGGCGGTGTCGACCGTGACGGCCGGCCCCTCCAGACCGAAGGTGTACGCGATCCGGCCGGACACGACGCTGGCGGCGCTGCCGGTGAGCAGGTGCCCCTCGCCGTCCCCGGACCGGGCGACGGCCGTCGCGTAGTCGCCGTAGTTGACGCCGACGTAGACGCCGGTGCGGGAGCCGCGCAGCCGCTCCGGGTCGAGGCCGGCGCGTTCCAGCGCCTCCCAGGAGGTCTCCAGCAGCAGCCGCTGCTGCGGGTCCATGGCGGTCGCCTCGCGTGGGGAGATGCCGAAGAAGGCGGCGTCGAACTCGCCGGCGTCGTGCAGGAAACCGCCGTGCCTGGTGGTCGCGGTGCCGGGGTGGTCGGGGTCGGGGTGGTACAGCTCGTCGCCGGGCCAGCCCCGGTCGGTCGGGAACCCGGTGACCGCGTCGCCGCCGGAGACGAGCAGCTCCCACAGCTTCTGCGGGCTGTCGACGCCGCCGGGCAGCCGGCAGCTCATCGCGACGACCGCGACCGGGTCGTCCGCGCCGGCCGGGGACGGCGGCGTCCCGGCCTGCGTGGGCGGCGCGGCCTGCGGGGTCGGCCCGCCGAACAGCTCGGCGCCGAGGTGGGCGGCGAGCGCGCGGGCGTCGGGGTAGTCGAAGACCAGCGAGGACGGCAGCCGCAGGCCGGTGGCGTCGTTGAGGCGGTTGCGCAGCTCCACGGCGGTCAGCGAGGCGAAGCCGAGCTCCTGGAACGCCTTGCCGGCCGGGACCGCGCGCGGCGAGTCATGGCCGAGGACGAGCGCGGCCTGGGCGCGGACCAGCTCCAGGACGGTCCGGGCGCGTTCGGACGGGCCCAGCGCGGCCAGCCGGTCGCGCAGCGCCGACGCCCCGGCGGGCGGCCCGGCGCTGTCCCGGACGGCTGCGGGGATCGCGCGCAGCAGCGGGCTGGGCCGGGCCGAGGTGAACACCGGCGCGAACCGTCCCCAGTCGACGTCGGCGACCGCGAGCACGGTCTCGTCGTCGTCGAGGGCCTGTTGCAGGGCGGCGATCGCGGTGGCCGGGTCGAGGCGGCCGAGGCCGTGCTCGTCGAGGTTGAACAGGTCCGCGCCGTCGCCGGTGACGATCGGCTGGCCGGGCGTGGTGGCCTGCCACACGCCCCAGTCGACGGTCGTCGCGGTCAGCCCCCGGGCCCGCCGGTGCCGGGCGAGGGCGTGCAGGTAGGCGTTCGCGGCGGCGTACGCGCCGTGGTCGCCGCTGCCCCACACGCCGGCGATCGACGAGAACAGCACGAACGCGTCGAGGTCCCGGTCGAGCAGCGCGTCGAGGTGTGCGGCGCCGGCCGCCTTGGCCGCCACCACCTCGGCGAACGCGTCCAGCGGTCCGCTGTCCAGGGGGGCCAGCGCGATGGACGCGGCGGCGTGCAGCACCGCGCGGACCGGGCAGCCCCGCCGGTCGAGGTCGGTGAGCATCCGCTCGACCTGGTCGCGGTCGCCCAGGTCGCACACGGGCAGCGTGAGCCGGACGCCGTGCGCGGCCAGGTCCGCGCGCAGTCCGGCGACGCCGGGGGCGTCCTCGCCGCGGCGGCCGGGCAGCACCAGGTGCTCGACGCCGTTGCCGGCCAGCCAGCGGGCCAGGTGCGGGCCGATCGCGCCGGTGCCGCCGGTGAGCAGCACGGTGCCGCGCGGTCGCCACCGCCGGCCGGGGACGCCCGCGGGTCGCGGCGCGGGCGCCAGACGGCGGGCGAACAGACCGTCCGGGCGGAGCGCCACCTGGTCCTCGTCGCCGGTCAGCGCGCCGCCCAACCGCTGCCGGGCCCGCTCGTCGAGGGTGTCGGGCAGGTCGAGCAGGCCGCCCCAGCGCTGCGGCTGTTCGAGCGCGGCGACCATGCCGACGCCCCAGACCATGGCCTGCCGGGGGGCCGGCAGCGGCGCGCCGTCCACGGTGGCGACCGCGCCGGCGGTGGCGGCCCACAGCGGGGCGGTGACGCCGAGGTCGCCGAGGGCCTGCACGAGCGCCACGGTGAGCGCGACGCCGACCGGGAGCGCCGGGTGCCGGGGGTGCGGCCGCTCGGCGAGGGCGAGCAGGGAGAGCACCCCGGCGACCGGGCCGGGCACGCCGCCCAGGGTGGCCGCCAGCCGGGTCCGGTCGACGTCCTCGTCGGTCAACGCGACGGTGGTCACCTCGGCGCCGAGCGCGGTGAGCGCGTCGGCGACCTGCTCGGCGTACGGCAGGTGGGGGCCCGCCGCCGGCAGCGCCAGCAGCCACCGGCCGGTGAGCGGGACCGCCGCGGGGTCGGCGAGCCGCTCCCAGGTGACCCGGTAGCGCAGGGCGTCGAGCCGGGCGTTCTCCTGCCGGCGGCGGTGCCAGCCGCGCAGGGCCGGCAGCACCCGGCCGAGCGGTTCGGCGTCGACGGCGAACACCCCGGCCAGCTCGTCCGGGTCGCCGCGACCGAGCAGCTCCCAGAACTCGCCGTCGCCGGTGTCGACCACCACGTCGGGGTCGGGCTCGGCCCAGAACCGGCGGTTCTGGAACGGGTACGTGGGCAGCGCGACCGGGCGCGCGCCCGGGAACGACGCGGCCCAGTCGACGTCGCCGCCCCGCGCCCACAGCTCGGCCGCCGAGATCAGCGCGCGCCGCAGGCCGCCCTCGTCGCGGCGCAGGGTGCCGACGACGACGGCGTCCTCGACCGTGTCCTGCACCGGCCCGGTGAGCACCGGGTGCGGCGAGACCTCGACGAACACCTGGTGACCCCGGTCGGCGAGGGCACGGACGGCGTCCTCGAACCGGACCGTGCCGCGCAGGTTCCGGTACCAGTAGCCGGCGTCCATGGCGGCGGTGTCCAGCCAGTCGCCGGTGAGCGTGGAGCACAGCGGCACGTCGCCGGAGCGCGGGGTGAGGTCGGCGAGGGCGGCCAGCAGCTCGTCGTGGACCCGTTCGACGTGCGCCGAGTGGGACGCGTAGTCGACCGGCAGGAGCCGGGCGCGGACGTCCCGGGCGGCGCAGGCGGCGACCAGCCCGGCGAGGGCGTCCCGGTCGCCGGAGACGACGACGGCGGCGGGGCCGTTGACGGCGGCGATCGAGATCCGGTCGGCCCACGGGGCGATCGCCACGGCGGCGGCGTCCGCGTCGAGCGCGAGGGACACCATGCCGCCGTGGCCGGCGAGCGCGCCGATCGCCCGGCTGCGCAGCGCCACCACCTTCGCGCCGTCGTCCAGGGACAGCGCGCCCGCGACGACGGCCGCCGCGATCTCGCCCTGGCTGTGCCCGACGACCGCGTCCGGCGTCACCCCCCAGGAACGCCACAGCGCGGCGAGGGACACCATCATCGCGAACAGCGCCGGCTGGACCACGTCGACCCGGTCGAGTCCGGGGGCGTCGGGGACGCCGCGCAGCACGTCGGTCAGCGACCAGTCCACGAACGGGGCTAGGGCCCGCTCGCAGTCGGCCAGCGCGGCGGCGAACACCGGGGACTCGGCGAGCAGGTCGCGGGCCATGCCGTCCCACTGCGCGCCCTGACCGGGGAACACCAGCACCAGCCGTCCGGGGTCGGTCCCGGCGTCGCCGGTGACCACGCCGGGGGCGGCGTCGAGGGCGCCCAGCCCGGCGAGCAGGCGCGCACGGTCCTCGGCGACCACGACGGCCCGCCGCTCGAACGCGCTGCGGGTGACGGCCAGGGACAGCCCGACGTCGGCGAGCGGCACGTCCGGGTCGGCGGCCAGCCGCTCCCGGAGCCGGGCGGCCTGCTCGCGCAGGGCGGCGGGGGTACGACCGGACAGCACGTACGGCGCGACCGGGGCGGGCGGCGGCGCGGGGTCGACCGGCTCGGCGGCGGGGGCCTGCTCCAGGACGACGTGGGCGTTGGTGCCGCTCATCCCGAACGCCGAGACGCCCGCCCGGCGGGGCCGGCCGGTCTCCGGCCAGGGCCGGTTCCCGGTGAGCAGCTCCACCCGACCGGCGGACCAGTCGACGTGCGGGGTGGGCGCGGTGACGTGCAGGGTGCGGGGCAGCACGCCGTGGCCGAGCGCGAGGACCGTCTTGATGACCCCGGCCACGCCGGCGGCGGCCTGGGTGTGGCCGATGTTCGACTTCAGCGAGCCGAGCCACAGCGGCCGGTCGGCGGGACGGCCCTGACCGTACGTGGCGAGCAGCGCGTCCGCCTCGATCGGGTCGCCGAGGGTGGTGCCGGTGCCGTGCGCCTCCACCGCGTCCACCTCGGCGGCGGTGAGCCCGGCGTCGGCGAGCGCGGCCCGGATGAGGCTCTGTTGGGAGGGCCCGTTCGGGGCGGTGAGCCCGTTGCTGGCCCCGTCCTGGTTGATCGCCGAGCCCCGGATGACGGCCAGCACCGGGTGACCGTTGCGGCGGGCGTCGGTGAGGCGTTCCAGCATCAGCACGCCGACGCCCTCACCCCAGCCGGTGCCGTCGGCGTCCGCCGAGAACGCCTTGCAGCGGCCGTCCGGGGACATCGCGCCCTGGCGGCTGAACTCGGCGTAGACCAGCGGCAGGGACATCAGCGTCACGCCGGCGGCCAGCGCGAGCGCGCACTCCCGGCGGCGCAGCGCGGCGGTGGCCAGGTGCACCGCGACGAGCGAGGACGAGCAGGCGGTGTCCACGGTGAGCGCGGGGCCTTCGAGGCCCAGCGCGTACGACACCCGACCGGAGAGCACGCTCATCGAGTTGCCGGTGACCACGAAGTTGCGTACCGCGGGGATGGCCGCCGCGCCGAGCTGGGCGTATCCCTGGTCGACGGCGGCGGCGTACACGCCGGTGTCGGTGCCGCGCAGCGTGACCGGGTCGATGCCGGCCCGCTCGATCGCCTCCCACGCCGTGGTCAGCAGCAGCCGCTGCTGCGGGTCCATCGCGGTCGCCTCGTGCGGTGAGACGGCGAAGAAGGCCGGGTCGAAGTCGGCGACGCCGTCGACGAACGCGCCCCGGGACGGCACGTCGCCGCCGGTCAGCCTCGCCAGGTCCCAGCCACGGTCGGCGGGCACCCCGGTGACCGTGTCCCGGCCGTCGGCGACCAGGTCCCAGAGCTGCTCGGGGGTACGGACCCCGCCCGGGAAGCGGCACGCCATGGAGACCACCGCGACCGGCTCGTGCCCGGCGGCCTCGGCCTCGGCGAGCTGCCGGCGGGTGCGCTGCAGGTCGATCGTGACGCGGTTGAGGTACTCGCGTAGCCGCTGCTCGCTCACCGGGCTCCTCGGGTGTGCGCGGGGACCGGGACGGCCCACGGGGTGGTCGGGCGGGTCATCGCAGCCCCAGTTCGCGGTCGATCAGGTCGAACAGCTCGTCGTTGCTGGCGGCCTCGATCTCCTGACCGGCGTCGTCGTCGGGTCCGCCGTCGGCGGTGGCCTCGATCCTGGACAGCAGGCGGCGCAGCCGGGCCGCCAGATCCGGCGGCGGCTCCTGCGGGCCGAGCGCGTCGACGCCGGCCTCCAACCGGGTCAGCTCGGTCAGCAGCAGCGGCGGCTGCGGCGGGCCGGCCGGCGCGGTCGCGCCGACCCGGCGCAGCAGGTCGCGGGCCAGGGCGTCGGGCGTCGGGTGGTCGAAGATCAGGGCGGCCGGCAGCCGTACGCCCACCGCGTCGGCCAGCCGGTTGCGCAGCTCCACCCCGGTCAGCGAGTCGAAGCCGAGCTCCTTGAACGGCCGGGTGGGCCGGATCGACTCGGTGGACGGGTGGCCGAGGACCGCGGCGGCGTTGCCCCGGACCAGCTCCAGCAGCGTCCGGCGCGCCTCGGCCGGCGGCATGGTGGCGAGCCGGTCGGCCTGCGCGGCGCCGACGTCCACCTGCCGCCGGGTCGGCCGGCGGGTCGGGGCGAGGGCGCTGAGCACGGCCGGAACCCGGTCGCCGGAGAGCACGGCGGGGTCGAGCCGGGCCGCGAACACGTACGGCACGGCCGAGCGCCACGCCGCGTCGAACAGCGTGAGCGCGTCGGCGGCGCGCAGCGCGACGCCTGTCACGTTCGCGGTCAGCTCGCTGCGGTCCTCCCACAGTCCCCAGCCGACCGAGACGGCCGGCAGGCCCTGGGCGCGCCGCTCGGCGGCCAGCGCGTCGAGCGCGGCGTTCGCGGCGGCGTAGTTGGCCTGCCCGGCCGCGCCGAGCAGACCGGCGCCGGAGGAGAACAGCACGAACGCCGCCAGGTCGAGGTCACGGGTCAGCTCGTGCAGGGCGAGCGCGGCAGCCACCTTGGGGCGCAGCGCCCGGTCCAGTTGCTCGACGGTGAGCGACTCGACGAGGGCGTCGTCGAGGACGCCGGCAGCGTGCACGACGGCGGTGAGCGGCCGGTCCGCCGGGATCGCGCAGAGCGCCCCGGCCAGGGCGGACCGGTCGGCGACGTCGCAGGCGACGACCTCCGCCTCGGCCCCGAGCCGGGCCAGGTCGGCGATCAGCCCGGGCACGTCCGCCGCCCGCGGGCCGCGGCGGCTGAGCAGCAGCAGCCGCCGGACGCCGTGGGTGGCGGCCAGGTGCCGGGCGACGGCGCGGCCGAGCGTGCCGGTGCCGCCGGTGACCAGGACGGTGCCGCCCGGGTCGGGTCGTGCCGGGACGAGCAGCACGTTCTTGCCGACGTGCCGGGCCTGGGACAGGTGCCGGAACGCCGCCGGCGCCTGCCGCACGTCCCAGCAGGTCAGCGGCAGCGGTCGCAGCGCCCCCCGGGCGAACAGCGCCAGCACCTCGGCGAGCATCGCGGCGATCCGCTCCGGGCCCGCCTGCGCCAGGTCGAACGCCTGGTACCGCACGCCGGGGTGGGCGCGGGCGACCTCGTCGGCGGAACGGACGTCGGTCTTGCCCATCTCCACGAACGCGCCGCCGCGGGGCAGCAGGTCCAGTGACGCGTCGACGAACTCGCGGGCCAGGCAGTCGAGCACCACGTCCACGCCGAGACCGCCGGTGGTCTCCCGGAAGTGGTCGGCGAAGTCGAGGGTGCGGGTGGAGGCGAGGTGCGCGTCGTCGAGGCCCAGGGCGCGCAGCACGGGCTGCTTCGCGGGGCTGGCGGTGCCGAAGACCTCCGCGCCGACGTGCCGGGCGAGCTGCACCGCCGCCGTGCCGACGCCGCCGGTCGCGGCGTGCACCAGCACCTTCTGACCGGGTCGCAGGCCACCCAGGTCGAACAGCCCGTAGTACGCGGTGAGGAAGGCGATCGGCACGGCGGCGGCCTGGGCGAACGACCAGCCGGCCGGAATGCGGGCCAGGCCGGCGCGGTCGGCGACGACGACCGGGCCGAACGCGCCGCCGAACACCCCCAGCACCCGGTCGCCGGGGCCGAGGTCGGTGACGCCGGGGCCGGTCTCCAGCACGACGCCGGCGCCCTCGCTGCCGAGGGTCGGCTGGTCCGGGTCCAGGCCGAGCGACACGACCACGTCGTGGAAGTTGAGGCCGGCGGCGCGGACGGCGACCCGGACCTGGCCCTCCCCGAGCGGGGCGAGCGCCCCGGGGCAGGCCCGCGCGACCAGGTCGTCGACCGCCTGCCCGGCGCCGGTCTCGACCCGCCAGGCCGCTTCGGCGGGCTCGGTGAGCAGGTCCGGGTCGCCGGCGGTGAGCCGGGGCACGAACAGCTCGCCGGACCGGGCCGCCCACTGCGGCTCGCCGGTGGGCAGCGCCGCGGTGAGGGCGGCCAGGGACGCGGGGTCGTCGTCGGTGTCGGCGAGCACGAACCGGCCCGGGTGTTCGAGCTGGGCGGTACGCACCAGGCCCCACACGCCGGCCCCGGCCCAGTCCGACGCCCGGTCGCCCGGTCCGAGGCGGACCGCGCCGCGGGTGCGGAACACCAGCGTCGAGTCGGCGAACCGCTCGTCGGCCAGCCAGCCCTGGACCAGGCCGAGGGCGCGACCGGTGGCCTCCCGCAGGTCGTCCGACGTCACGTCGGCGACCACGTGGGCGGGTACCCGCTGCTCGCGCAGCGCGGCCAGGTCGGGCCAGCCGGGCCGGGCGACGTCGACCGGCGGGCCCGGCGGCGTCGGGCGCGGCGCCCACCGCAGGTGGTGCGGGCGTACGCCGGAGGCGGCGGTGAGGCCGCCGGCCGGGACCGGACGCAGCGCCAGCGCCCCGACGGTCAGCACCAGAGCGCCGGTGAGGTCCCGTGCCTCCACGGACACCTCGTCGGCGCCGTGCGCGGTGACCCGGACCCGCAGGGCGGCGGCGCCGGTGGCGTGCAGGGTCACGCCGGTCCACGAGAACGGCAGCCGGGCGACGTCGTCGCGGCCGGGCAGCAGGGCGCTCGCCTGCAGGGCGCTGTCCAGCAGCGCCGGGTGCAGCAGGTAGTCGGCGCCGTCGCCGGGCTGCGGCAGGGCGAGCTCGGCGTACACCTCGTCGCCGTGCCGCCAGGCGGCCCGGACGCCCCGGAACGTGGGCCCGTACCCGTACCCGGCCCCGGCGAAGCGGTCGTACAGGTGGGTGACGTCCAGCGGGTCCGCGTCGGGCGGGGGCCAGGCCACCGGGACGTCGGCCGGGACCGCCGGGGCGGGGGCCAGCGTGCCCTCGGCGTACGCCGTCCAGCCGGCGGTGTCGGCGTACACGCCGACCGTACGTCGTCCGTCCGGGCCGGGCGGACCGATCCGCGCCTGCACGCCGACGCCGCCGTCGGCGGGCAGCACGAGCGGGGCCTGGAGGGTGAGCTCCTCGACGACGCCGACGCCGGCCTCGTCGGCGGCGCGCAGGGCGAGCTCCAGGAACGCGGCGCCGGGCAGCAGGGTCACGCCGGCCAGGGAGTGCTCGGCCAGCCACGGCGTCGCGGCGCGGGACAGCCGCCCGGTGAGCAGCCGCTCCCCGCTGCCGGCGAGGTCCACCGCCGCGGCGACCAGCGGGTGCCCGGTCGCGCCGAGTCCCGCCGCGCCGACGTCGGCCCGGCCGGGCGACGCGTCGAGCCAGTAGCGGGTGCGCTGGAACGGGTACACCGGCAGGTCGACGCGGCGCGCGCCGGTCCCGGCGAAGACGGCCGCCCAGTCGACGGGCACGCCACCGGCGTGCGCCTGCCCCAGCGAGAGCAGCAGCCGGGCGAGTCCGCCCTCGCCACGGCGCAGCGAGCCGGTCACCAGCGCCGGCTCGGCGTCGTCCTCAAGCGTGCCGCTGATCCCGGCGGTCAGCACCGGATGCGGGCTGACCTCCACGAACGTGGTGTGGCCATGGTCGGCGAGGGCCCGTACGGCGGGAGCGAAACCGACCGTGCCACGCAGGTTCCGGAACCAGTACCCGGCGGTCAGCTCGGGGCCGTCCAGCCAGCCGCCGTCCACCGTGGAGTACATCGGGACCCGGGCGGCGGTGGGGGTGACCGTGGCGAGCGCGGCGACCAGCTCGTCGTGCAGGGCGTCCACGTGCGCGGAGTGCGACGCGTAGTCGACGTCGATCCGGCGGGCGCGGACGTCGTCGCGTTCGCAGGCGTCGACCACGTCCGCGACGGCGGCGGGGTCGCCGGCCACCACGGTGGCCCGGGGGCCGTTGACCGCGGCGATCGACAGGCCCGGCCGACCGGCCAGGCGGGCCCGGACGTCGTCGACGCCCGACGCGATCGAGGCCATCGCCCCGGTGCCGGCGAGCGCGCGCAGCAGTCGGCTGCGCAGGGCGACGACCTTCGCGCCGTCGGCCAGGGAGAGCGCGCCGGCCACCACCGCCGCGGCGATCTCGCCCTGGGAGTGGCCGACGACGGCGTCGGGCTCCACCCCGTACGACCGCCAGGTGGCGGCGAGGGAGACCATGACGGCGAACAGGGCGGGCTGGACCTGGTCCACCCGCTCCAGGGCGGCCGGGTCACTGAGGACCTCCAGCACGGACCGGTCGCCGTACGGGGCGAGAGCGGCCTCGCAGGCGGCCATCGTGTCGGCGAAGACCGCGTTGGCGCCGAGCAGCTCGACCCCCATGCCGGCCCACTGGGCGCCCTGGCCGGGGAAGACGAACACGGTGCGTCCCAGGTTCGCGGCGACGCCGGTGGCGGTGGCGGCCGTCGGCTCCCCGGCGGCGAGCGCGCGCACGCCGTCCAGCAGGCCGTCGCGGTCTCCGACGAGCACGGCGCGGTGGGGATGCCGGGCCCGGTGCCGGGCCAGCGTCAGGCCGACGTCGGCGGGGCGCGGCGACGGGTCGTCGACGAGCCGCCGGGCGAGCCGGTCGGCCTGGGCGCGCAGGGCCCCGGGGGTACGGGCGGACAGCACCCAGGCGACCGGAAGGCCGTCCTCGGGGGTCACCTCCGGCGCGGGGACCTCAGGCGCCTCCTCCAAAATGACGTGCGCGTTCGTACCACTCACCCCGAACGCCGACACACCCGCCCGACGCGCCCGACCCACCCGCTCCCACACCCGCGAACCACCCAACAACCCCACCCCACCCGACACCCAATCCACCCCCGACAACCCCACCCCCACATGCAACGACCCCGGCAACACCCCACACCCCAACGCACCCACCATCTTCACCACCCCACCCACACCCGCCGCCGCCGACGAATGACCCACATTCGACTTCAACGACCCCAACCACAACGGCACACCACCCACCCGACCCCGCCCATACGTCGCCACCAACGCCCCCACCTCAATCGGATCCCCCAACCGCGTCCCCGTCCCATGCCCCTCCACCACATCCACATCCCCCACACCCAAACCCGCATCCACCAACGCCGCCCGAATCACCCGCTGCTGCGCCACCCCACTCGGCGCCGTCAACCCATTCGACGCCCCATCCTGATTAACCGCAGAACCCCGCACCACCGCCAACACCGGATGCCCATTCGCCCGAGCATCCGACAACCGCTCCACCAGAAGGACGCCGACGCCCTCACCGAAGCCGGTGCCGTCGGCGGCGTCGGAGTACGGTTTGCAGCGGCCGTCGGCGGCCAGCCCGCGCTGGCGGCTGAACACCACGAACAGCTCGGGGCTGTTCATCACCGTCACGCCACCGGCGAGGGCCAGGTCGCACTCGCCGGACCGCAGCGACCGGACCGCCAGGTGCAGCGCGACGAGCGACGACGAGCAGGCCGTGTCGACGGTGACGGCCGGGCCCTCCAGCCCGAACACGTACGACAGGCGGCCGGACAGCACGCTGGCGGAGTTGCCGGCGCCGAGGAAGCCCTCGATCTCCTCCGGGACGTTGCCGAGCAGCCGCACGGCGTAGTCGTGGTGCATCACGCCGGTGAACACGCCGGTGCGGCTGCCGCGTAACGTGCCGGGGTCGATGCCGGCGCGTTCGAACGTCTCCCACGTGGTCTCCAGCAGCAGCCGCTGCTGCGGGTCCATGGCCAACGCCTCACGGGGCGAGATGCCGAAGAACTCGGCGTCGAAGTCGGCGGCGTCGTAGAGGAAGCCGCCCTCCCGCACGTACGAGGTGCCGGGCGTGTCGCCGTCGGGGTCGTAGAGCGCGTCGAGGTCCCAGCCGCGGTCCTCGGGGAACGGGGAGATCGCGTCGACGCCGGCGGCGACCAGGTCCCACAGCCGCTCCGGGGAGTCCGCGCCGCCGGGGTACCGGCAGCCCATCGCGACGATGGCGATCGGCTCGTCGGCCGACGCCGGCCCGGCCGCTCGGGTCGTGGGGGTGGTGGGCGTCGTCTCCGGCGGGCCGCCGAGCTGGCTGTCCAGCAGCGCGGCGAGGGCGTCCGGGGTGGGATGGTCGAACACCAGCGTGGGAGGCAGCCGCAGGCCGGTGGCGGCGGCGAGGCGGTTGCGCAGGTTGACCGAGGCGAGCGAGTCGAAGCCGAGGTCACGGAAGGCGCGGGTGGGCTCGACGGCGCCCGCCGACGGGTGCCCGAGGACCTCGGCGGCCTGGGCGCGGACCAGCTCCCGCAGCTCCCGCCGCCGCTCGGCGGGCGGCAGGCCGGCGAACCGGCCGCCGGCGGTGTCGGCGGCGTCGGTCGGGGCCGGGGCGACGGCGGCCCGCCGGGCCGCCGGGCGGACCAGCCCGTGCAGCAGCCGCGGAACCGGGTCGGTGGTCGGGCGGGCGCGCAGGGCGGCGGTGTCCAGCAGCATCGCCACCGGGGCCGGCTCGTCGACGCCGGTGGCGGCGTCGAACAGGTCGAGGCCCTGCCGGTCGGTGAGCGCCGGCATGCCGGAACGGGCGATCCGGCGAGCCTCGTCCGCGCCGAGGTGGCCGGTCATCGCGCTGGGCCGCGCCCACAGCGTCCACGCGATCGACTGACCGGGCAGGCCAGCGGCGCGGCGGCGCCGGGCGAGCGCGTCGAGGAACGCGTTGGCCGCGGCGTAGTTGCCCTGGCCCGGCCCGCCGAACACGCCGGCGGCGGAGGAGAACAGCACGAACGCGCGCAGGTCCAGCCCGGCGGTGAGCTCGTGCAGGTGCCAGGCGGCGTCCACCTTGGGCCGCAGCACCGTGTCGAAACGCTCGTCGGTGAGTGAGGTGACGACGCCGTCGTCGAGCGCTCCGGCGGCGTGCACCACGGCGGTCAGCGGACGGTCCGCCGGGATCGTGCCGAGCAGGGCCCGCAGCGCCTCCCGGTCGGCGACGTCGCAGGCCACGACCATGCCGGTCGCGCCGAGCGCGGCGAGGTCGGCGACGAGGTCGGCGGCCCCGGGGGCGGCCGGGCCCTGGCGGCTGGTCAGCAGCAGGTGGCGGGCGCCGTGGGCGGCGAGGTGACGGGCCACGCGGGAGCCGATCAGGCCGGTGCCGCCGGTGATCAGGACCGTGCCGTCGGGACCGGTGAGCCCGGCCGCCGGCCCGGTGACCGGGTCCGGGGATCCGCCGGCGGTCACCCGGGCCAGTCGCGGGACGACGGCCTGACCGTCACGGACGGCGACCTGGTCCTCCTCGGTGGCGGCCAGCACGGCGGCCACCAGCGGCAGGTCGGCGACGTCGGCGTCGGCCAGCGCGAACCGGCCCGGGTGCTCCGACTGGGCGGAACGCACCAGACCCCAGACGGCGGCGTGCGCGAGGTCGGTGACGTCCCCGCCGGGCGCCGCCCCCCGGGTACGGAACACGAGCCGACGGTCGGTCGACCGGTCGTCGGCCAGCCAGTCCCGCAGCCGGGCCGCGACGTGCCGCACGGCCTCCCGTACCGCCGCCGGACCGCCCGCCCCGCCGGCCGGGACCGCCTCGAAGACCAGGTCGGGGGCGCTCGCCCCGGGTGCCGGCGCGACCCGTACGGGAAGCCAGTCCACCCGGAACAGCGGGTCCTGCCGGGCGGCCGGGGCGGCGGGGCGCAGCAGCAGCGCGTCGATCGCGGCGACGGGCTGCCCGGCGGCGTCCCACGCCTGGACCGACACCGCGTTCTCGCCAGCGGGCGACACCCGTACCCGCACCGTGGTCGCGCCGTGGGCGTGCCGGACCACGCCGGTCCACGCGAACGGCATCCGGCCGCCGCCCTCGTCCAGCCCGGTGACGTGCAGGGCGGAGTCCAGCAGCGCGGGGTGCAGGCCGTACCCGGCGGCCTCGGCGTGCCGGTCGGCGGGCAGGGTGGCCTCGGCGTACACGTCGTCGCCGACGCGCCAGGCCGCGCGCAGCCCCCGGAAGGCGGGGCCGTAGGCGAAGCCGCCCGCGGCGAAGCGCTCGTAGAGTCCGGTCAGGTCGACCGGGTCGGCGGCCGGGGGCGGCCAGGCCGTCCGGGCGGCCGGCGCGGGGGACGCCTCCGGGGACAGCACGCCGTCGGCGTGCCGGGTCCACGGCCCGTCCGACGCGCCGGCGGGCCGGGCGTACACCCCGAACGGGCGGCGGCCCGAGGCGTCCGGCCCGCCGACGCTCACCTGCACGTCGACGCCGCCGTCGACGGGCAGCGCCAGCGGCGTCTGGACGGTGAGCTCCTCGACGCGGCGGCAGCCGACCTGGTCGGCGGCGTGGGTGGCGAGTTCGAGGAACGCGGTGCCCGGCAACAGCAGGTCGCCGAGGACGTCGTGCTCGGCGAGCCACGGACTGGTCCGGGCCGAGAGCCGACCGGTCAGCAGCAGGGCGTCGCCGTCGGCGAGCGTGACGACCGCGCCGAGCAGGGGATGCTCGGCGGCGGTGAGGCCGGCGGCGCCGAGGTCGCCGGTGGCCGGGCCGGAGTCCTCCAGCCAGTAGCGCCGCCGCTGGAACGGGTACGTGGGCAGCTCGACGTGCCGACGCGGCAGGTGCGCGTACGTCGGCGTCCAGTCGACCGGGACGCCGGCGGCCCACAGCTCGGCCACGGCGGCCCGGACCCGGTCGAGGCCGCCGTCGTCGCGGCGCAGGGTGCCGACGGCGAGGGCGTCGTGGCCGGCGACCCGGGCGGTCTCCTCGATCGCCACGGTGAGTACCGGGTGCGGGCTGACCTCGACGAACACGCGATGCCCGGCGGTCAGTGTGGCGGTGACGGCGTCCTGCAACCGGACCGTCTCCCGCAGGTTGCGGTACCAGTAGTCGGCGTCGAGCGTACGGGTGTCGACCCGGCCACCGGTCACCGTGGAGTAGAACGGCACGTCGGAGGCGAGCGGCGTGATGCCGTCGAGCTGGGCGAGCAGATCGTCGCGCAGCGGCTCGACCTGTGGGCTGTGCGAGGCGTAATCCACCGGCAACACCCGCGCCCGCACACCCTCACCCACCAAACCCCCCACCAACCCCTCCACCACACCCACCCCACCCGCCACCACCGTCGACACCGGACCATTCACCGCCGCCACCGACACCCCACCCCAACCCCGACCCACCACATCCCCCACCGACAACCCCACCGACGCCATCGCACCCCCACCACCCAAACCCCCCACCAACCGACTCCGCACCACCACCACCCGCACCCCATCCACCAACGACAAACCACCCCCCACCACCGCCGCCGCCACCTCACCCTGCGAATGCCCCACCACCGCATCCGGCACCACACCCCACGAACCCCACACCGCCGCCAACGACACCATCACCGAAAACAACACCGGCTGCACCACATCCACCCGGTCCAACCCCTCACCCGACCGCAACAACCCGATCAACGACCAATCCACCAACCCCGACAACGCCACCTCACACTCCGCCATCCGCGCCGCGAACACCCCCGACTCCACCAACAACCGCCGCGCCATCCCCACCCACTGCGACCCCTGCCCCGGAAACACGAACACCACCTGACCGGCGTGGACGTCGCCGCCGTGGACCAGCGTCGGGGACGGCAGGTCGGCCAGCAGCGCGTCCAGGTCGGCGACCAGACCGGCGCGGTCGGTGGCGAGCGAGACCGCGCGGCGCGCGAACGCCGTACGGGAGGTGGCCAGCGCGCGGCCGGTGGCGGCCAGGTCGAGGCCGGGTCGGGCGGTGAGCAGCTCCCGCAGCGCGGCGGCCCGGTCCCGCAGACCGCCCCGGTCCCGCGCCGACAGCAGCCACGGCACCGGCGCGTCCACCGCCACGGCGGCCCCGACGGGCGGGCCCGGCACGGCGTCGGCGGCCGACCCGACCGCCACGGCCGACCCGACCGCAGTCGCCGGTTCGACCGCCGACGCCGGCCCGGCTTCCGGGGCCTGTTCGATGATGACGTGGCCGTTGGTGCCGCTGATACCGAACGAGGAGACCGCCGCGCGGCGCGGCCGACCCGTCTCCGGCCACGGCACGGCCTCGGTGACCAGCCGTACGCTGCCGGCCGACCAGTCCACCTGGGTGGTGGGGTGCGCGGCGTGCAGGGTGGGCGGCACCATGCCGTGCCGCATCGCCAGCACCATCTTGATGACGCCGCCGACGCCGGCCGCGGCCTGGGTGTGGCCGATGTTCGACTTCAGCGAGCCCAGCAGCAGCGGCCGGTCCCGCGGCCGGTCCCTGCCGTACGTGGCGAGCAGCGCCTGCGCCTCGATCGGGTCGCCGAGCGCGGTGCCGGTGCCGTGCGCCTCCACGACGTCGACGGCGTCGGCGGTCAGCCGGGCGTCGGCCAGCGCCCGTCGGATGACGCGCCGCTGGGCAGGGCCGTTGGGGGCGGTGAGCCGACTGCTCGCGCCGTCCTGGTTGACGGCGCTGCCGCGGACCACGGCGAGCACCGGATGCCCGAGGCGTCGGGCCTCGGAGAGACGTTCGAGCAGGATCATGCCGACGCCCTCGCCCCAGCCGGTGCCGTCGGCCTCGTCCGCGAACGACTTGCAGCGCCCGTCGCCGGCCAGACCGCCCTGCCGGCTCATCTCCACGAACGGCACCGGCGTCGACATGACCATCGCGCCGCCGGCCAGCGCCAGCGAGCACTCCCGCCGCCGCAGCGCCTGCGCGGCCAGGTGGATGGCGATCAGCGACGACGAGCACGCCGTGTCCACGGTGACCGCCGGCCCCTCGAAGCCGAACGTGTACGCGATCCGGCCGGAGGCGACGCTGTCCGACATGCCGTTGCCGAGGTAGCCCTGGACCTCGTCGGGCACCCGGTTCAGGCGCAGCGCGTAGTCCTGGTACATGATGCCGGCGAACACGGCGGTGTCACTGCCGCGCAGGGCGGCCGGGTCGAGGCCGGCGCGTTCCAGCGTCTCCCAGGTGGTCTCCAGCAGCAGCCGCTGCTGGGGGTCCATGGCCAGCGCCTCGTGCGGCGAGATGCCGAAGAAACCGGGATCGAAGTCGGCGGCGGCGTCGAGGAAGCCGCCCTCGGCGCAGTACGTGGTGCCCGGGCGCTCCCGCTGCGGGTCGTACAGCCCGGTCAGGTCCCAGCCCCGGTCACCGGGGAACGCGCCGACCGCGTCGGTGCCGGAGCGCACCAGCTCCCACAGGTCCTCGGGGGTGCGGACCCCGCCGGGGTAGCGGCAGCCCATCCCGATGATCGCGATGGGTTCCTGGTCGCGGGTCTCGGCCTCGGCGAGCCGCTGCCGGGTGTGCTGCAGGTCGGTCACCACGCGCTTGAGGTAGTCGCGGAGCCTGTCGTCGTTCATCAGTCGTCGTCACCTTCTGCGGGCGGGTCGCGGACCGGGGCGGCGGACGGTCACGGGGCGGCGGACGGTCCCGACATGCCGAGCTCGTTGTCGATGAAGTCGAAGAGCTCGTCGTCGGTCGCCTGGTCCATCCGCTCCCCGAGCAGGGCTCCGCCGGTGGCGTCGGCGCGCAGCCTGGTGAGCAGGATCTGCAACCGGTCGACGACCTCCGGGTCGGTCGCCGTGCCGTCGAGCCTGCTCTCCAGCAGCGCCAGCTCGGCGAGACCGGCCACGCCCGACGTGGCCCCGGCGGGGGCGAGCTCCTCGGCGAGGTGCCGGGCGATCGCCGTCGACGTCGGATGGTCGAACAGCAGCGTCGCGGGCAGCCGCAGACCGGTCGCGACGCCGAGCCGGTTGCGCAGCTCGACCGCGGTGAGCGAGTCGAAGCCGATGTCGAGCAGCCCACGGTCCGCCTCGACGGCGCCGGGGTCGGCGAAGCCGAGCACTGTCGCGGCGTGCTGCCGGACGAGCTCGACCAGGGTGCGTTCGCGCTGGTCGGCGTTCTGCCCGGCGAGCCGCTGGGTGAGCGCCTCGACGGCGTCGGGGCCGGCGGCCGGTCCCACCGCGCGGCGTGCCGGCGGGCGGACCAGGCCACGCAGCAGGCTCGGGTACCCGCTGACCGCCATCGCCGCCAGGTCCAGACGCAACGGCAGCACGACCGGCTCGTCCACGGCGACCGCGGTGTCGAACAGCGTGACGCCGTCGGCCGGGGGGAACGCGAGGATGCCACCACGGGCGATGCGCCGCAGGTCGGCGGCGTCGAGGTTGCCGCTCATGCCGCCCTCGGTGGCCCACAGGCCCCAGGCCAGCGAGGTGGCCGGCAGGCCCGCCGCGCGGCGACGGTGGGCGAGCGCGTCGAGCAGCGCGTTCGCGGCGGCGTAGTTGCCCTGCCCGATGCCCCCGAAGATCCCGGCGATCGACGAGAACAGCACGAACGCGGTCAGCTCCCGGTCGCGGGTGAGCTCGTCGAGCAGCAGGGCGGCGTCCACCTTGGGCCGCAGCACGTCGTGCAGTCGCCGCGGGGTCGTCGCGTCGAGCATCCCGTCGGCGAGGACGCCCGCGGCGTGCACCACGCCGGTGAGCGGGTGGGCGGCGGGCAGCCCGGCCAGCAGCGCGGTGAGCTGGTCGCGGTCGGCGGCGTCGCAGGCCACGATCCGGACGTCCGCGCCGAGCGCGGCCAGCTCGGCGCGCAGCTCGGCGACGCCGTCGGCCCGCGGGCCGCGCCGGCCGGTGAGCACCAGGTGACGTACGCCGTGCGCGGTGACCAGGTGCCGGGCGACGTGCCTGCCGATCGCGCCGGTGCCGCCGGTGATCAGGACGGTGCCGTCGCCACCCCACGCCGGGGTGGTCTCGGCGTCGGCGCGCGGCACCGGGGTGAGCCGGGCCTGGTGGGCGACGCCGTCGCGTACCGCCAGCTGCGGCTCGCCCGAGCCGACCGCGGCGCGCAGGGCGGCCGTCGAGGCCGGCGTGTCGTCCAGGTCGACCAGCAGGAACTGGCCGGGGTTCTCCGTCTGGGCGGTGCGGACCAGCCCCCACACCGCGGCGTGGGCCAGGCTCGGCACGTCCGCGTCGGGCGTCACCGCGACCCCGCCCCGGGTGACGACCAACAGGGTGACGGCCCGGAGGCGGTCCTCGGCCAGCCAGTCGCGCAGCAGGGTGAGCACGTGCTCGGCCGTGGCGTGCGCGGCTTCCGTCCGGTCGCCGGGGAGGACCGGGACGGGGGCGACGACCACTGCGGGCAGCCGTCCGCCGGTGGTCAGCCCGGCCAGGTCCGCGACGGCCCGGGTGACGCCCGCCGCCGCCCAACCGGTCGGGTCGTCGCCGAGCGTCACCCACTCGCCGTCGGTGGGCGTCGGCCGGGCCGGCAGGGGCTGCCATTCCAGGTGGTACAGGTCGTCGTGGCGACCGACCGGCCGGGTGGCGCGGACCTGGTCGGCGGAGACCGCCCGCAGGGCCAGGGAGTCGATCTGGACGACCGGCTCCCCGGTGGCGTCGGCGGCCAGCACCTGCACCGCCTCCGGGCCGGCCGGTCGCAGCCGGATCCGCAGAGCCGGGCTGCCGGCCGCGCGCAGCGTGACGCCGTTCCACGAGAACGGCAGCCAACTGTCGGTGGATCCGCGCAGCACGCCGAAGGTCACCGCGTGCAGCGCGCTGTCCAGCAGGGCGGGGTGCAGACCGTAGCGGGCGGCGTCGGGCTGCTGCCCCTGCGGCAGGCTCGCCTCGGCGTACACCTCGTCGCCGAGCCGCCACGCCGCGCGCAGGCCCTGGAACGCCGGGCCGTACGCGAAGCCGCCCTGGGCGAGCCGCTCGTAGAGTCCGTCGACGTCGATCGGCTCCGCGCCGGCCGGCGGCCAGTCGGCCAGCCGCTGCGGGGCCGGGGCCGGCACGGCGACGGTGAGCACGCCGCTGGCGTGCCGGGTCCACGGCTGCCCGGCCGGCGCGTGCCCGGGGCGGGAGTGGACGGTCAGGGCGCGGCCGCCGTCGTCGCCGGGCGCGCCGACGGTGACCTGCAACAGCACCGCCTCCGATCCGTTGATGGTCAGTGGCGCTTCGAGCAGCAGCTCCTCGACCCGGTCGCAGCCGACCTGGTCGCCGGCCCGGACGGCCAACTCCAGGAACGCGGTCGCCGGGAACAGCGTCACGCCGAGCACGCCGTGGTCGGCCAGCCAGGGATGGGTACGGGTGGAGAGGCGGGCGGTGAACAGGTGGCCGGCGGAGTCGGCGAGCTCGACCGCCGCGCCGAGCAGCGGATGGTCGGCGCCCCGCAACCCGGCCGAGGTGACGTCCCCGGTGGCGGCGTCGCCCTCCAGCCAGTACCGGTCCCGCTGGAACGCGTACGTCGGCAGCGGGACGTGCCGG
The DNA here is from genome assembly GCF_027497255.1 of Micromonospora sp. WMMD882. Taxonomy (NCBI): domain Bacteria; kingdom Bacillati; phylum Actinomycetota; class Actinomycetes; order Micromonosporales; family Micromonosporaceae; genus Micromonospora; species Micromonospora sp. WMMD882. The sequence continues at coordinate 723,226 of NZ_CP114903.1, read as the reverse complement.
GCGGTGACCCCGGCGAAGTAGTCGCGCCAGGCGACCTGGCCGCCCCGGGCGTGCAGTTGGGCGAGGCCGGTCGGCACCGACACGGTCTCCGGGCGGTCCCTGCGCAGCAGCGGGACGAACGCGTCGGGGTCGACGCCGCGCGCGGCGAGGCAGTCGCGGCCCAGCGTGCTCAGCGACTGGTCGGGGCCGATCTCGACGAAGCGGGTGACGCCCTCGTCGGCCAGCCGGCGCACGCCGTCGTGGAAGCGCACCGCCGCGCGGACGTGGGTGACCCAGTACTCGGGGCTGCGCAGCTGGTCGGCGGTGGCCACCGTGCCGGTCACGTTGGACACCAGGGGGATGCGCGGCGGCTGGTAGTCGACGGTGGCCGCGACCCGGCGGAAGTCGTCGAGCATGTCGTCCATGCGCGGCGAGTGGAACGCGTGGCTGACCGGCAGCCGGCGGGCCCTGCCGCCGCCCGCCTGCCAGCGGGCGGCGACGGCGAGCAGGACGTCCTCGTCGCCGGAGACGACGGTGGCGGCGGGGCCGTTGACCGCGGCGACGGCGGCCCGTTCCTCGTGCCCGGCCAGCAGCACCCGGGCCTCCTCCTCGGACGCGGTGAGCGCGACCATCGCGCCGTCGGTGGGCAGCGCCTGCATGAGCCGGCCCCGGGCGGCGACCAGCCGGACGGCGTCCGGCAGGGTGAGGACGCCGGCGACGTGCGCGGCGGCGAGCTCGCCTACCGAGTGGCCCAGCAGCAGCGCCGGGACCACGCCCCAGCCGGCCAGCAGCCGGGCCAGCGCGACCTCGATGGCGAACAGCGCCGGCTGGGCGTAGGCGGTGGCGTCGAGCAGGGCGGCCCCGGGGGCGCCGGCCGCGGCGAACACCACGTCGCGCAGCGGCCGGTCGAGCACCGCGTCGAACTCCGCGCACACCTGGTCGAACGCGTCGGCGAAGGCCGGTTGGGCGTGGTACAGCTCGGCGCCCATACCGGCGCGTTGGCTGCCCTGGCCGGCGAAGAGGAACGCGGTCCGGCCGGCGGCGGCGACGCCCCGGACGACGCCGGGGGCGGGCGTGCCGTCGGCCAGCGCGCGCAGGCCGGCGAGCAGGGCGTCCCGGTCGTCGGCGACGACGGCGCCCCGGTGCTCGAAGGCGCTGCGGCCGGTGGCGAGCGCCCGGGCCGTACCGGTCAGGCTGAGCCGTGGCCGGTCCTGCGCGTAGTGGAGCAGCTTCTCGGCCTGGGCGCGCAGGGCCCGGGCGCTGCGGCCGGAGAGCAGCCACGGCACGGGCCCGCCGTCTGCGGGCCCCTCGGTGGGGTCCTCGGCCGGGACGTGTTCCAGCACGGTGTGCGCGTTGGTGCCGCTGACCCCGAACGAGGACACGGCGGCGCGGCGCGGGTGGCCGTTGTCGGGCCACGGGGTGTTCCCGGTCAGCACCGACACCGCGCCGGAGGACCAGTCGACCAGCGGGGTCGGCTCGTCGACGTGCAGCGTGCCGGGCAGCACCCCGTGCCGCATGGCCTGCACCATCTTGATGACGCCGCCGATGCCGGCGGCGGCCTGCGCGTGGCCGATGTTGGACTTGAGCGAGCCGAGCAGCAGCGGCCGGTCGGCGGGCCGGTTCCGGCCGTACGTGGCGAGCAGCGCCTGGGCCTCGATGGGGTCGCCGAGGCGGGTGCCGGTGCCGTGCGCCTCGACGGCGTCGACGTCGTCGGGGTCGAGGCCGGCGTTGGCCAGCGCCTGGACGATGACGCGCTGCTGGGAGGGGCCGTTGGGGGCGGTGAGCCCGTTGCTGGCGCCGTCCTGGTTGACGGCCGATCCGCGGACCAGGGCGAGCACCGGGTGGCCGTTGCGGCGGGCGTCGGAGAGCCGTTCGAGCACGACGACGCCGGCGCCCTCGGCCCACGCGGTGCCGTCGGCGGCGGCGGCGAACGGCTTGCAGCGGCCGTTCCCGGCGAGCCCGCGCTGCCGGCTGAACTCGACGAACGAGGTGGGGGTGGCCATCACCGCGACGCCGCCGGCCACGGCGAGCGTGCACTCGCCGGCGCGTAGGGCCTGGGCGGCGAGGTGGATCGCGACGAGCGACGAGGAGCAGGCGGTGTCCACGGTGACCGCCGGCCCCTCCAAACCGAGGGTGTAGGAGATGCGACCGGACGCGACGCTGCCGGCGCTGCCGAGGCCCAGGTAGCCCTCGACGTCCTCGGACGGCTTGCGTACCCGGGGGCCGTAGTCGTGGTAGCTGGAGCCGACGAAGACGCCGGAGCGGCTGCCCTTGAGCGACAGCGGGTCGATGCCGGCGCGTTCGAACGCCTCCCAGGTGATCTCCAGCAGCAGCCGCTGCTGGGGGTCGATGGCGAGCGCCTCACGTGGGGAGATGCCGAAGAACGCCGGGTCGAACTCGTCGGCGTGGTGCAGGAAACCGCCCTCCCGGGTGTACGACGTGCCCGGCTGCCCGGGGTCGGCGGAGTACAGCTCGTCGAGGTCCCAGCCCCGGGTGGTGGGGAACCCGGTGATCGCGTCGCCGCCGTCGAGGACGAGCCGCCACAGCGCCTCGGGCGAGTCGACGTCGCCCGGGAAGCGGCAGCTCATCGCGACGATGGCGATCGGGTCGTCGGCCTGCGGCGTGGCGCTGGCGACCGGGGCGGCGGGGGTGGCCCCGGGGGCGTCGGTGAGGCCGAGCAGGACGGTCAGGTGCCCGACCAGCGCGGTGACCGTGGGATGGTCGAAGGCGAGGGTGACCGACAGTCGCAGCCCGGTGGCGGCGGCGAGCCGGTTGCGCAGGTCGACGGCGGTCAGCGAGTCGAACCCGAGGTCCCGGAAGATGCGGCCGGGCTCGATCGCCGTGGGGTCGGTGTGGCCGAGGACCGCGGCGACCTCGGCGCGGACCAGGGTGAGCAGCTCCTCGTCGCGGTCCGCGGCGGACAGTCCGGCCAGCCGTCCGGCGAGGTCGGGCCGGTCGTCGCCGGTGGTCCGCAGGTGCGGCACGGCGTCCGGCAGGTCGCGCAGCGCGGTGGCGACGCGCACGGTGCCGGTGGTGCGGGTGAAGCTGGCCCAGTCGAAGCCGGACACGACGAGCCGGTTCTCGCCGGCGGCGAGCGCCTGGTCGAGCGCGTCGAGCGCCAGCGTCGGGTCCATCGGCCGCAGGCCGGCGCGGACCAGCCGGTCACCGGCGGTGGTGGCGGCGCTCGCGCCGGCCCACAGGCCCCAGCCGACGGAGGTGGCCGGCAGGCCGAGGTCGCGGCGGTGTTCGGCGAGCGCGTCGAGGTAGGCGTTCGCGGCGGCGTAGCTGGCCTGTCCGCTGCCGGGGAAGGTCGCGGCGAGCGAGGAGAACAGCACGAACGCGTCGAGCTCCGCGTCCCGGGTCAGCTCGTCGAGGTGCCGGGCGGCCCGCGCCTTGGGGCCGAGCACGGCGGCGACGCGTTCCGGGGTGAGGCTGTCGAGCACGCCGTCGTCCAGCACCCCGGCGGCGTGCACCACCGTCCGTAGTGGGCGGTCGGCCGGGATGTCGGCGAGCACCGCGGCGAGCGCGGCGCGGTCGGTGACGTCACACGCGACGGCGCTGGCGGTGACCCCCTCGCCGGTCAGCTCGGCGACCAGCGCCGCCGCGCCGGGGGCGTCCGGGCCCTGCCGGCTGAGCAGGAGCAGGTGCGTGACGCCCTGCCTGGCGAGCCGGCGGGCCACGTGCCCGCCGAGCGCGCCGGTGCCGCCGGTGACCAGCGCGGTTCCGGAGGCGCGCCGGCCGGTCGGGGCGGGGGCCGGGGTGGCGCGGACGAGCCGGCGGGCGAAGATCCCGGACGCGCGGACCGCGACCTGGTCCTCGCCGTCGAGTCCGGCGAGGACGCTCACCAGCCGGTCGAGGGCGCGACCGTCGAGCTGGGCGGGCAGGTCGACCAGGCCGGCCCAGCGTTGCGGGTACTCCATGCCGGCGACCGCGCCGAGACCCCAGACCATGGCCTGCTCGACGGCGGTGACGGGGTCGGCGCGGCCCACCGAGACGGCGCCGGTGGTGGCGGCCCAGAGCGGCGCGGCGACGCCGGTGTCGCCGAGCGCCTGCACGAGCGCGGCGGTCGACGCGACGCCCGCCGGCAGCGCCGGTCCCGCCGGGTCGACGCCGGGAGCGTGCGCGAGCAGCGACAGGATCCGGTCGGGGGCGTCGGGCTGGGCGCGCAGGACGGCGGCGATGCCGGCGCGGTCGGTGGCGGCGAGCCGGACCGGGACGACGGTGGCGCCACGGCGGGTCAGCGCGGCGGCGAGAGCGGGGTCCGGCTCGGCGTCGGGTGCGGTGACGAGCCACCACGTGCCGTCGAGCCGCCCGACCGTCGGGGCGCTGACCGGGGCCCAGGTCACCCGGTAGCGCCAGTCGTCGACGACCGGGCGGGGGGTGGCGGTGACGGTGGGCGGGGTGAGCCAGTAGCGGGTCCGCTGGAACGGGTAGGTGGGCAGCGCGACCCGGCGGGTGTCGACGCCCGCGTACACGGCCGCCCAGTCCACGCGTACGCCGTGGGCGTGGACCGCGCCGAGCGCGGTGAGCAGCCGGTCGAGGCCGCCGTCGCCGGCGGCGAGGGTGCCGGTGACGCACCCCGGCGTCCCGGCCCGCTCCAGCGCCTCACGCAGCCAGACCGACAGCACCGGGTCGGGGCTGACCTCGACGAAGGTGGTGTGCCCGCTGGCCAGCAGCGCGTCGACCGCGGCGGCGAACGCGACCGGCTCCCGCAGGTTGCGGTACCAGTAGTCGGCGGACAGCGTCGTGGGGTCGACGCGGTCACCGGCGACCGCGGAGTAGTAGGCGACCTCCGAGGGGCGCGGGTCGAGGCCGGCGAACGCCCCGGTCAGCTCGTCACGCAGCGCCTCCACCTGCGGTGAGTGCCCGGCGAAGGTGACCCCGGGCAGCTCCCAGGACATGATGCCGTCGTCGGCGAGGCGCGCGCCGAGCTCCCGCAGGGACGCGGGGTCACCGGAGACGGTGACCGATCCCGGGGCGTTGACCGCCGCGACCGAGACCCGGTCGGCCCACGGGGCGAGGTGGCCGGTGGCGCGGTCGGGCGGGGCGGCGACGAAGAGCATGCCGCCCCGGCCGACCAGCGGCAGCAGGGCCCGGCTGCGTAGCGCGACGATCCGCGCACCGTCGTCGAGACCCAACGCCCCCGCCACCACCGCCGCCGCGATCTCACCCTGCGAATGCCCCACCACCGCGTCCGGCGCCACACCGTACGACCACCACACCGCCGCCAACGACACCATCACCGCAAACAACACCGGCTGCACCACATCCACCCGGTCCAACCCCTCACCCGACCGCAACAACCCGATCAACGACCACTCCACGAACGGCGCGAGCGCCGCCTCACACTCAGCCATCCGACCGGCGAACACCGGCGACTCGTCGAGAAGCTCCCGGGCCATACCGGCCCACTGCGAACCCTGCCCGGGAAAGACGAAGACCGTACGGCCGGGCCGGTCGGCGACCCCCTGGACGAGCCGGTCGTCGGCGGCGTCGTCGGCCAGGGCGGTCAACGCGCGCCGTACCGTGTCGGCGTCCACGCCGGCGACGGCGGCCCGGTGCTCGAACGCGCAGCGGCCGGTGGCCAGGGAGTACCCGACGTCGGCCAGGGACGGGGCGGCTTCGCCGTCGAGCAGGTCGACGAGCCGGCGGGCCTGTTCGCGCAGCGCCGGGACGCTGCGGGCCGACAGCGGCCACAGCACCGGCCGGGCGACAGCCGACCCGGGGTCGGACCCGGCCGCGCCGCCGGCGGTGGTCGGCTCGACGGTGGCCGGGCCGACGGTGGCCGGGCCGACGGTGGCCGGGCCGACAACGGCCGGATCGGCGGCGAGCGGATCGGCGGCGGCCGGACCGGCGCTGGCCGGGGCGGGCGCGGGCGGCTCCTCGATGATCACGTGGGCGTTGGTGCCACTGAGCCCGAACGAGGACACCGCCGCGCGGCGGGCCCGGTCACCTCCGGCCGGCCACGGCCGGGCCTCGTGCAGCAGGGCGACCGCGCCGGCGGACCAGTCGACGTCCGGGGTCGGCTCGGCGGAGTGCAGGGTCCGGGGCAGCGACTCGTGCCGTAGCGCCCCGACCATCTTGATCACCCCGGCGAGGCCGGACGCGGCCTGGGTGTGGCCGATGTTGGACTTCACCGAGCCGAGCAGCAGCGGCCGGTCGGCGGGCCGGTCCCGGCCGTACGTGGCGAGCAGCGCGTGCGCCTCGATCGGGTCGCCGAGCCGGGTGCCGGTGCCGTGCGCCTCGACCACGTCGACGTCCGCCGGGCCGAGCCCGGCACCGGCCAGCGCCGCCCGGATGACACGTTGCTGGGCGAGCCCGTTGGGGGCGGTCAGCCCGTTGCTCGCGCCGTCCTGGTTGATGGCCGAGCCACGCACCACGGCGAGCACCTGGTGGCCGTGGCGACGCGCGTCGGAGAGCCGTTCGAGCAGGACGACCCCCGCGCCCTCGGCGATGCCGAACCCGTCCGCGCCCGCGCCGAACGACTTGCAGCGCCCGTCGGCGGCCAGACCGCGCTGGCGGCTGAAGCCGGTGAGCGACAGCGGGCTGCCCATGACGGTCACGCCGGCGGCGAGCGCGAGGTCGCACTCCCCGGCGCGCAGCGACCTGGCGGCCAGGTGCAGCGCGACGAGCGACGACGAGCAGGCCGTGTCCACGGTGACCGCCGGGCCCTCCAGACCGAGGGTGTAGGCGACGCGACCGGACAGCACGCTGGTGGAGACCCCGGCGATGAGGTGCCCCTCGACCTCCGCGCCGACGTCGTGGTTGCCGTAGCCCTGGTAGGCGGCCCCGGCGAAGACGCCGGTGCGGCTGCCGCGCAGGCCGGCCGCGTCGATGCCGGCGGCTTCGACGGCCTCCCAGGAGGTTTCCAGCAGCAGCCGCTGCTGCGGGTCCATGGCGAGGGCCTCGCGTGGCGAGATGCCGAAGAATCCGGCGTCGAACGCGCCGGCGTCGGCCAGGAAGCCACCGGCCAGGCAGTACGTGGCGCCCGGCCGGTCGGGGTCGGCGTCGTAGCGGCTGGCGAGATCCCAGCCCCGGTCGGCCGGGATCTCGGTGATGACGTCCGCGCCGGCGGCGACGACGTCCCAGAGCCGGTCCGGGGTGTCGACGCCGCCGGGGTAGCGGCACGCCATCGAGACGATGACGACCGGGTCCTCGTCGGTGGCGACCGTCGCGGTGACCGCGACCGGGGCGGCGGGAGCCGCGCCGAGCAGCGACTCGCCGAGGTGGCGGGCCAGCGCGGTGACCGACGGGTGGTCGAAGACGACGGTGACCGGCAGGCGCAGCCCGGTGGCGGCGGTGAGGCGGTTGCGCATCTCGACCGCGGTCAACGAGTCGAAGCCGAGGTCACGGAACGCCCGGTCGGGGTCGACGTCGACGGCCGAGTCGTGGCCGAGCACGCCCGCGGCGTGGGCCCGGACGAGGTCGGTGAGCAGCCGGTCCGGGTCGGCGTCCGCGCGCAGGCGTCGGCGCAGGGCGGCCCCGACGCCGTCGTCGTCCTCGGCGGGCTCGTCGGTGCCGGCGAGGACGCGGCGGACCTCGGGCAGGTCGGCGATGAACGGGCTCGGGCGCACCGAGGTGAACACGGGCGCGAACCGGTCCCAGTCGACGGCGGAGACGACCACGACCGTGTCGTCGTGGTCGAGCGCCTGTTGCAGCCCGGTCAGCGCGACGGCCGGCGACATGAACGGCACGCCGCGTTCGCGCAGTTGGCCCTCGACGAGGTTCGCGGCCATGCCGCCGCCCTCGGCCGGATCCCAGATGCCCCAGATGATCGAGGTGGCCGTCAGTCCCCGGGAACGCCGGTGCTCGGCGAGACCGTCGAGGTAGGCGTTGGCGGCGGCGTACGCGCCGTGCTCGGCGCTGCCCCAGACCGCGGAGATCGACGAGAACAGCACGAACGCGTCGAGGTCCGCGTCGGCGAACACGGCGTCGAGGTTGTCCGCGCCGCGGACCTTCGCGTCCAGGGTGGGCGCGAAGTCGTCGGGGTCGGTGTCGTCGACCGGCGCCAGGACCCCGCTGCCCGCCGCGTGGACGACGGTACGGATGTCGACGCCGTCGGCCCGCAACCGGTCCACCAGCGCCGCCAGGGCCACACGGTCGGTGACGTCGCAGGCCGCGACCGTCACCCGGGCGCCGGCGGCGGTGAGCTCCGCGGCGAGGTCCGGGGCTTCGCCGCGCCGACTGACCAGCACGAGGTGTTCGGCGCCACGGCCGGCCGCCCAGCGGGCCAGCGCGCCGCCCACTCCCCCGGTGCCGCCGGTGACCAGGGTGGCGCCGCGTGGCCGCCAGCTCCGCGCGCCGGCGGTGTCGCCGACGGCCGCGCGGACCAGCCGCCGCCCGTAGCGGCCGGTCGCGCGTACCGCGGTCTGGTCCTCGCCGTCCGCGCCGGTGAGGGCGTGCCGCAGCCGGGCGGCGGCGGTGTCGTCGACGACGGCGGGCAGGTCGACCAGGCCGCCCCAGCGGTCGGGGTGTTCGAGCGCGACGACCCGGCCGAGGCCCCAGACGAGGCTCTGCGCGGGGCTGGTCAGGGTGTCGGCGGGGCCGGTGGTGACCGCCCCGCGGGTGGCCCACCACAGCGGCGCGGCGCAACCGGCGTCGCCGAGCGCCTGCACGAGCGTCAGGCTCAGGGCGGCGCCGTCGGTCAGTTGGGGGTGCCGGCGGTGCGTGGTGGGGTCCGCCCCGACCAGCGACAGCACGCCGGCCGGCTGGTCGGTGAGCGTCCCGGCGAGGCGGACGGTGAGCCGGGCGCGGTCGTCGTCGGCGGGGGTCAGTTCGAGGGTGACGACCGTCGCGCCGCCCGCCCGCAGGGCCCGCGCGCAGTCGGCGGTCAGGTCCGCGTCGACGTGGGTGGAGGTGACCAGCAGCCAGACGCCGGTCAGCTCCGCCGGGGACGGGTCGGTGAGCCGCCGCCAGGTGACCCGGTAGCGCCAGGAGTCGGCGGTGGACCGTCGCTCGTGCCCGGCGCGCCAGGCGGCGAGGGCGGGCAGCACGGCGCCGGCCGGGTCGCCCGGGTCGATGCCGAGCGTGGCGGCGAACGCGGGCAGGTCGCCGTCACCGACGGTCTGCCAGAACGCCGCCTCGGCGGCGGGCACGGCCGGCGTCGCGCCGACCGGCCCGGTGGGGCGTTCGAGCCAGAACCACCGGCGCTGGAACGCGTACGTGGGCAGGTCGACGCCCGCGCCCCGGGCGGCGCCGAAGACCGTCGTCCAGTCGGGCGTCAGACCGCGCACCTGGGCCTCGGCCAGCGAGCGCAGCACGGTGTCCAGGCCGTCCTGGTCGCGGCGCAGGGTGCCGACGGCGGTGACGTCGAGGCCGGCGGCGTCGGCGGTCTCGGTGACCGCCACGGTGAGCACCGGGTGCGGGCTGACCTCGACGAAGGTGGTGTAGCCCTCGTCCATCAGGGCGCGGGTGGACTCGGCGAACCGGACGGTCTGCCGCAGGTTGCGGTACCAGTAGTCGGCGTCGAGCGTACGGGTGTCGACCCGGCCACCGGTCACCGTGGAGTAGAACGGCACGTCGGAGGCGAGCGGCGTGATGCCGTCGAGCTGGGCGAGCAGATCGTCGCGCAGCGGCTCGACCTGTGGGCTGTGCGAGGCGTAATCCACCGGCAACACCCGCGCCCGCACACCCTCACCCACCAAACCCCCCACCAACCCCTCCACCACACCCACCCCACCCGCCACCACCGTCGACACCGGACCATTCACCGCCGCCACCGACACCCCACCCCAACCCCGACCCACCACATCCCCCACCGACAACCCCACCGACGCCATCGCACCCCCACCACCCAAACCCCCCACCAACCGACTCCGCACCACCACCACCCGCACCCCATCCACCAACGACAAACCACCCCCCACCACCGCCGCCGCCACCTCACCCTGCGAATGCCCCACCACCGCATCCGGCACCACACCCCACGAACCCCACACCGCCGCCAACGACACCATCACCGAAAACAACACCGGCTGCACCACATCCACCCGGTCCAACCCCTCACCCGACCGCAACAACCCGATCAACGACCAATCCACCAACCCCGACAACGCCACCTCACACTCCGCCATCCGCGCCGCGAACACCCCCGACTCCACCAACAACCGCCGCGCCATCCCCACCCACTGCGACCCCTGCCCCGGAAACACGAACACGGTGCGGCCGGGCGGTCCGACGGCGCCGCGCACGACGTGGTCGGCCTCCTCGCCGGCGGCCAGGGCCCGCAGCCCGTCGAGCAGCCGGTCGCGGTCCCCGGCGATCACGACGGCGCGGTGCTCGAACGCGGTGCGGGTGGTGGCCAGCCCCCGGGCGACCGCCGCCGGGGCCAGGTCGGGCCGGTCGGTCAGGTGCGCGAGCAGTCTGCCGGCCTGGCCGGCGAGGGCGGCGCCGGTCCGCCCGGACAGCACGTACGGCAGCAGCGCGGGCAGGTCCGGGGCCGGCTCGGGGGTCACCTCCGGCGCGGGGACCTCAGGCGCCTCCTCCAAAATGACGTGCGCGTTCGTACCACTCACCCCGAACGCCGACACACCCGCCCGACGCGCCCGACCCACCCGCTCCCACACCCGCGAACCACCCAACAACCCCACCCCACCCGACACCCAATCCACCCCCGACAACCCCACCCCCACATGCAACGACCCCGGCAACACCCCACACCCCAACGCACCCACCATCTTCACCACCCCACCCACACCCGCCGCCGCCGACGAATGACCCACATTCGACTTCAACGACCCCAACCACAACGGCACACCACCCACCCGACCCCGCCCATACGTCGCCACCAACGCCCCCACCTCAATCGGATCCCCCAACCGCGTCCCCGTCCCATGCCCCTCCACCACATCCACATCCCCCACACCCAAACCCGCATCCACCAACGCCGCCCGAATCACCCGCTGCTGCGCCACCCCACTCGGCGCCGTCAACCCATTCGACGCCCCATCCTGATTAACCGCAGAACCCCGCACCACCGCCAACACCGGATGCCCATTCGCCCGAGCATCCGACAACCGCTCCAACAACAGCATTCCCACGCCGTCGGACCAGATGGTGCCGTCGGCGGCGTCGGAGTACGCCTTGCAGCGGCCGTCCGGCGCGAGCGCGCGCTGCCGGCTGAACGACACGTACGGGTCCGGGTCGGCGACCACCGTCGCGCCGCCGGTGATCGCCAGGGAGCACTCCCGGGACCGCAGCGACCGGACCGCCAGGTGCAGCGCGACGAGCGACGACGAGCAGGCCGTGTCGACGGTGATCGCGGGGCCGCCGAGACCGAGCAGGTAGGACAGTCGACCGGACATGACGCTGCTGGCCATGCCGGTGTGCAGCAGGCCCTCGACCTCGGGGACGGTGGCGCTGCCGAAGCCGTAGCCGCTCATCATGGCCCCGATGAACACGCCGGTGTCGGAGTCGCGCAGGCTGGCGGGGAGGATGTTCGCGCGTTCGAGGGTCTCCCAGGCGGTCTCCAGGATGAGCCGCTGCTGCGGGTCCATGGCCAGCGCCTCGCGCGGCGAGATGCCGAAGAAGCCCGGGTCGAACTCGCCGGCGTCGTGCAGGAAGCCACCGTTGCGGGTGTAGGAGGTGCCGGGCCGGTCGGGGTCGGGGTCGTACAGGCCGTCGGTGTCCCAGCCCCGGTTGGTCGGCCACTCCGTGATGGCGTCGACGCCGTTGGCCACCAGCTCCCAGAGCTGTTCCGGCGAGTTCGCGCCACCCGGGTACCGGCAGCTCATCGCGACGATCGCGATGGGCTCGTGGCGGGCGTCCTCCTCCTCGCGCAACTGGCGGCGGGCCTGACCGAGCTCGGCGGTGGCGCGCCGCAGGTACTCCAGGAGCTTCTCGTCGTTCGGCATTCGTCGTCCGTCCCTCAGGCCGCGCCGTAGTTGTTGTCAAGGAGGTCGAACAGCTCGTCGGCGGTGGCCGCCCCGAGGTCGCCGTCGTCGGCGACCGGCGTGGCGGTGTCGTTCCACCGGCGGGCCAGGTTGTTCAGCCGGGTGGTGATCTCCCTGCCGGCCCCGGCGTCCGGGGTGAGCGCCGCGAGGGCGGCCTCCAGCCGGGTCAGCTCGGCGAGGATCTGTCCGCCCGCGTCGGTCTCCGGGCACAGCTCCTCGACGAGCAGGTCGGCCAGCGCGTTCGGGGTGGGCCGGTCGAAGACCACGGTGGGTGGGAGCGGCACGCCGGTGGCGGCACGCAGTTGGTTACGGAACTGCACGGCCAGCATCGAGTCGAAGCCGCTGTCGGAGAACGCCTGGCCGGCGCGGACGGCCCGGCGGTCGGCGTGGCCGAGGACCGCGGCGGCGTGCTCGACGACGAGGTCCAGCAGCAGCTTGTGGCGGGCCGGCGCGTCCAGCGGGCGCAGCCGGTCGGTGAGCGCGGACGCGGAGGCGGCGCCCTCCCCCGGTGTCGTGCGCAGCGCCTGCGCGACCTCGGGCAGCTCCCGCATCAGGCCCAGCGCGCGGCGGCCCGGCACGGACGCGACCAGCCGCGCCAGGTCGAGGTCGGCGATGACCGCGACCGTCTCGTCGCGGTCGAGGAGCCGTTCCAGCAGCGCGCTGACCGTGGCGGGGGCCAACGGCCGGTCACCGCCGCCGGCCGGACGCCCGTCCTGGCCGCCGACGGCCACCACGAGGGCGTGCGCGCCCCGGTCGCGGCGACGCTGGGCGAGGGCCTGCACGCCGGCGTAGCCGGCGGTGGACGCGGCCCGCCGGGCCGAGCCCCAGATCCCGCTGAGCGGGGTTACCACGACGAAGGTCGCCTTGTCGTCGTCGGCGTCGAGTCGTTCGTCGAGCTCGCGGACGCCGGACAGCGTCCGGCGCACGGTCTCGTCGAGCTCGGCGGTGGTGAGCGTGGTCAGGGTGGCGCCCGGCTCGTCCGGCGCGGCGACGTGCAGCGCGATCGCCGGTGACCCGGGCGGCGGCTGCCCGCCGACGGTCAGCTCGGCGCCGAGGCCGGACAGCTCCGCGCGCAGGGCGGCCACGGCATCCGGGGCGGCCGGCTCGCCGGTGACGACGGCGACGTGCGTGACGCCGCGACCGGCCAGCCAGCGGGCCAGCTCGGCGGTGAGGTCGGTGAGGGCGCCGGCGATCAGGGCGAGTCCGCCGCCGGGCGCCCAGTCGCGGCGGCGCGGCCCGGCGGGCAGGTCGGCGTCGACCAGTCGGCGCGCGTACCCGCCGCCCGGACGCAGCGCCATCTGGTCCTCGCCGTGCCCGCCGGCCAGGACGGCCGCGAGCTGGTCGGCGTCGCCCACGCCGGTCAGGTCGACCAGGCCGCCCCAGCGGGCGTCCTGTTCCAGGAGCATCACCTGACCCAGCCCCCAGACCGGCGTCTGGGCGGGCTCGGCGAGCGGCTCACCGGCCACCGAGACCGCGCCGGTGGTGACGCACCACAGCGGCGCGGTGAGACCCCGCCGGTCGAGACGCTGGAGCAGCCGGACGGTCGACGCGGCCGTACCGTCGAGGGCCAGCAGGGACAGCACGCCCGCCGGTGTCGCGAGGTCGGCGTCCAGGGTGGTGATCCGCGGTGTCGCTCCGGCGCGGCGCAGCGCGTCCCGGACGGCGACCGCCACCGGGTGGTCGGTGTGCCCGTCGGGGACCACCACCGCCCAGTCGCCGGCGAGCCGGCCGTCGCCGGCCTCCGGCATCGGCCGCCACCGGGTGCGGTACAGCCTGGCCCGGACGGCGCCGCCGTTGGCGGACCCGTGCCGTCCGCTGGTGGGCAGCCAGTAGCGCTGGTGGTCGAACGGATAGCTGGGCAGCGCGACCGCGCCGCCCGGCACACCGCCGGTGGACGCGACATCGGTGGAGGCGCCGCCGGTGGACGCGGCATCGGTGGACGCGCCACCGGTGGACGCGACATCAGTGGACGCGACATCGGTCGGCCAGGACACCGGCGCGCCGTCGCACCAGGCTTCGCCGAGCGCGGCGAGCAGGCGGGGCAGTCCGCCGTCGTCGCGGCGCAGCGTGCCGAGCGCGGTGACCTGCCGGCCGTCCGCCTCGGCGGTGTCGAGGACCCCGGCGACCAGCACCGGGTGCGCCGAGGTCTCCACGAACCGGGTGAACCCGGCGTCGAGCAGCCGCCGGGTGGCGGCGGCGAACTCGACGGGCTCACGCAGGTTGCGGTACCAGTACCCGGCGGTGAGCGCCGGGCCGTCGATCGCCTCACCGGTCACCGTGGAGTAGATCGGGACACCGGTCGGGGTGGGGCGCACGTCGGCGAGCGCGGTGAGCAGCTCGTCGCGGACCCGTTCGACCTGGGCGGAGTGGGCGGCGTAGTCGACCGGGATCCGGCGGGCGCGGACGCCGTCGCGTTCGCACGCGGCGACGAGCTGGTCGAGGGCGGCGGGCGTGCCGGCGACGACGACCGCGCCGGGGCCGTTGACCGCGGCGACGTCGGCGTCCAGCGACGCCACGAGCCGCTCGGCGCGCGCCCGACCGGTGGCGAGCGAGACCATGCCGCCGTCGCCGGACAGGGCCCGCAGGGCCCGGCTGCGCAGCGCGACGATCCGCGCACCGTCGTCGAGACCCAACGCCCCCGCCACCACCGCCGCCGCGATCTCACCCTGCGAATGCCCCACCACCGCGTCCGGCGCCACACCGTACGACCACCACACCGCCGCCAACGACACCATCACCGCAAACAACACCGGCTGCACCACATCCACCCGGTCCAACCCCTCACCCGACCGCAACAACCCGATCAACGACCACTCCACGAACGGCGCGAGCGCCGCCTCACACTCAGCCATCCGACCGGCGAACACCGGCGACTCGTCGAGAAGCTCCCGGGCCATACCGGCCCACTGCGAACCCTGCCCGGGAAAGACGAAGACCGTACGGCCCGGGCTGACGTCGCCGCGCGCCGCGCCGGCGGTGGCCCGTCCGGCCGCGAGATCGGTCAGGGAGCGCGCCAACGCGTCCCGGTCGACGCCGACGGCGACAGCCCGCACGCCGAACGCCGGGCGGGTGGTGACCAGCGCGTGGGCGACCGCGGCGGGCGTGAGCCCGGGTTCGGCGTCCAGGTGGGCGGCGAGCCGGCCGGCCCAGGCGCGCAGCGCCGTCTCGGTACGCGCGGACAGCGGCAGCGCCACCGGGCCGGCGGGCCGGTCGACGGGGGACGCCGGGGTGGTGGGCGCCTCTTCGAGGATGACGTGGGCGTTGGTGCCGCTCATGCCGAACGCCGAGACCCCGGCCCGACGCGGCCGGCCGTCCTCGGCGGTCCACGGCCGCGCCTCGGTGAGCAGCTCCAGCTCACCGGCCGACCAGTCGACCCGGCTGGTGACCTCGTCGACGTGCAGGGTGCGGGGCAGCAGCCGGTGCCGCAGCGCCTGGACCGTCTTGATGATCCCGGCGACGCCGGCCGCCGCCTGGGTGTGCCCGATGTTGGACTTGAGCGAGCCGAGCCGCAGCGGCCCCCGGCCGGCGCGGTCCTGCCCGTACGTGGCGAGCAGCGCCTGCGCCTCGACCGGGTCGCCGAGCACGGTGCCGGTGCCGTGCGCCTCGACCGCGTCGACGTCCGCGGTCGACAGGCCGGCGTTGGCGAGCGCCTGCCGGATGACCCGCTGCTGGGCGAGGCCGTTGGGGGCGGTGAGCCCGTTGGACGCGCCGTCCTGGTTGACCGCGCTGCCGCGTACCACGGCGAGGACGGGGTGGCCGTGGCGGCGGGCGTCGGCGAGCCGTTCGACGACGAGCATGCCGACCCCCTCGCCCCAGCCGGTGCCGTCGGCGGCCTCGGCGAACGAGCGGCACCGCCCGTCCGGGGAGAGGCCGCGCTGCCTGCTGAACTCGACGAACACGTCCGTGCTGGCCATCACGGCGACGCCGCCGACGAGCGCGAACGCGCACTCCCCGGCGCGCAGCGCCTGCCCCGCCAGGTGCAGGGCGACAAGCGACGAGGAGCAGGCGGTGTCGAGCGTGACGGCTGGCCCCTCCAGCCCGAGTTGGTACGCGATGCGCCCGGACGCGACCGCGGTTACGTTGCCGGCGAGCAGGTGGCCCTCGACGTCGGTGGTGTCCGCCCCGGTGCCGTAGCCCTGCCCGGCGAGCCCGACGAACACGCCGCCGGCGGTGTTCCGGACCCGGGTGGGGTCCATTCCGGCGCGTTCCAGGGCCTCCCACGCGGTCTCCAGCAGCAGCCGCTGCTGCGGGTCCATGGCCAGCGCCTCGCGCGGGCTGATGCCGAAGAAGGCGGCGTCGAAGTCACCGGCGTCGGTCAGGAAGCCACCGCCGGCGGCGTAGAACGTGCCGGGGCGTTCCGGGTCCGGGTGGTAGCGGGCCGCCAGGTCCCAGCCCCGGTCGGCGGGCAGCGGCCCGATGGCGTCGACCTCGTCGGCGACCAGCGTCCACAGGTCCTCGGGGCTGCGGACGCCGCCCGGGAACCGGCAGGCCATGCCGACGATCGCGAGCTGCTCGGCCGGGTCGACGCCGACGGCGGCCCCGCCGACCGGGGCGACGGCCGGGCCGGCGCCGGTGAGCAGGGCGTGCAGGTGCGCGGCGAGCGCGTCCGCCGTGGGATGGTCGAACGTCAGCGTGACGGGCAGCGTGAGGCCGGTGGCCGCGCCGAGTCGGTTGCGCAGGTCGACGCTGGTGAGCGAGTCGAAACCGAGGTCGTGCAGCGGCCGGTCGGCCGCCAGCCGGTGGCCGGCGTCGTGGCCGAGCGCGGCGGCCGCCTCGGCGACGACCAGCTCCCGCAGCACGGCGTGCTGCTCGGCGGTGGGCCGGGCGGCGAAGCGCCGCTGCCAGTCGGTGCCGGCCACGGTGGCGGGCTCGGGCTCGACGGCCGGGGCCAGGCCCCGCAGCAGCGGGCTGGGCCGGCCCACCGTGAAGGTCGGCAGGAAACGCGGCCAGTCGACGTCCGCGACGACCACGTTCGTCTCCCCGGCGTCGACGGCCTGGCGCAGCGCGGCCAGGGCGACGGCCGGACGCAGCCCGTTCAGACCGTGGCGGCGCAGGTGTCGGCCCGTCTCGCCGCGGGCCATGCCGAGGTCGGCCCAGGGTCCCCACGCCACGGACGTGGCGGGCAGGCCACGGGCCCGGCGGCGCTCGGCGAGCGCGTCGAGGTGGGCGTTGGCGGCGGCGTAGCCGCTCTGCCCGCCGCTGCCCCAGGTCGCGGCGATCGAGGAGAACAGCACGAACGCGTCGAGCGGCACGCCGTCGAGCAGCTCGTCGAGGTGGGACGCGGCGGCGGCCTTGCCGGCCAGCTCGACGGCGGTCCGGTCCCGGTCGCCGACGCGGGCGTCGATGCGCTCGACCGAGACGGTCCCGGCGGCGTGGAAGACCGCGCGGGGCAGGTCGCCGGCCGTGCGCAGGCCGTCGATCAGGGCGGCGAGCGCGTCCCGGTCGGCCACGTCGCAGGCCGCCACGGTCACCCGCGCGCCGGGGATCTCCGGCGGGTCACCACCGCTGCGGCCGACCAGCACCAGGTGTTCCGCCCCGGCGGCGGCCAGCTCGCGGGCGAGGAGCGTGCCGACGCCACCGGTGCCGCCGGTGATCAGGACGGTGCCGGTCGGGGTCCACCGGGGTCCGGCCGGCACGGGGGCGGCGGCGCGGACGAGCCGCCGACCGTACGCGCCGTCCGGGCGGACCGCGATCTGGTCCTCGTCGCCGAAGCCGCCGGCCAACGCGGCGGCGAGCAGCCGCAGGGCGGCGGCGTCGGGCTCGGCGGGCAGGTCGACCAGGCCGCCCCAGCGGTCCGGGTGTTCCAGGGCGGCGACCCGGCCCAGCCCCCAGAGCTGCGCCTGCCCCGGGTCGGGCGCGGTGTCCTGCGCGACGCCGCGGGTCAGGCACCACAGCGGCGCGGGGCCGCCGGCGCGGATCACGTCCAGGGTCTCGGCGGTCGTGCCGAGCAGCGACAGCACGCCGCTCCAGGGCGTCCGGCCGAGCCGGTCGGCCAGGTCCGGGCCGGGCGGCAGGACCCGCACCTCGGCCCCGTACCCGCGCAGCGCGTCGCCGATCCGGTCGGCGTCCCCGATCAGCGCCCACGGGCCGGTCAGGCGGGGCGTCGCCGGGGCCGGCAGCGGCGCCCAGTCGACGCGGTAGCGCAGGGCGGCCGTCTCGGCGGCCGGGTCCACGGGGGCGGCCGTGGGCCAGAACCGGCGGGCCTGGAACGCGTACGTGGGCAGGTCCACCAGGCGGCCGGCCGGTCGCCAGTCGACCGGCACGCCCCGGACGGCCAGCCCGGCGAGGGCGGCGGCGACCGACGACGCCTCCGGTCGGCCCTTCGGCAGCAGGGTGACCGCGGCCGGGACGCCGTCGGCGGGCAGGCAGGCGGCGAGCGCGCCGGTGAGCACCCCGCCGGGGCCGACCTCGACGTACGTGGTCGCGCCCTCGGCGTGCAGCCGCCGCGCGCCGGCCAGGAAACGGACGGTCCCCCGGGCGTGCCGGACCCAGTGGTCGGCGTCGGCGGCGACCGGCTCGCCGGTCAGGTTCGAGATGACCGGCAGCCGGGGCGGCGCGTGGCGCAGGGTCTCCGCGACCCGCCGGAACTCCGCCAGCATCGGGTCCATCCGCGCGGAGTGGAACGCGTGGCTGACGGTGAGCTCCCGGACGCGCCGTCCGGTGGCGGCGAACCGCCCGGCGACCGCGCGGACGGCCTCGGCGTCGCCGCTGAGCACCACCGCGGTCGGACCGTTGACGGCGGCCACGGCGACGGCGGCGCCGTCGACCGCGGCCCGGACCTCGTCCTCGGTGGCCTCCACCGCGGTCATGACGCCGCCGGCGGGCAGCTCGTCCATCAGCCGGCCGCGCGCGGCGACCAGGGTGGCGGCGTCGGCGAGGTCGAGCACCCCGGCGACGTGCGCGGCCGCGATCTCGCCGACCGAGTGCCCGATCACCAGGTCCGGGTGGACCCCCCGGGAGGCCAGCAGGCGGCACAGGGCGATCTCCAGCGCGAACAGCGCCGGCTGGGTGTAGCGGGTGCGGCGCAGCAGCGCGGCCCGCTCGCCGCCCTCGGCGGCGAACATGACGTCGATCAGCGGCGCGTCGAGGTGCGGGGCGAGGTGGGCCAGCGCCTCGTCGAGCGCGTCGGCGAAGACCGGCTCGGCCCGGTACAGCTCGGCGCCGGCGGCGGCGAACTGGCTGCCCTGGCCGGGGAAGAGGAACGCGGTGCGGCCGGGGCCGGCGGCCACGCCGGTCAGCAGGGCCGGGGCGGGCTCGCCGGCGGCGAGCGCGGCGAGCGCCGTACCGGCCTCGGCGTCGTCGTGCCGCAGGACGGCGGCGCGGTGCCGCAGGGCGGCCCGGCCGGTGGCGAGCGTGTACGCCACGTCGGTCAGGTCGGCCGGCGCGACGGTGAGGTGGTCCCGGAGCCGGACGGCCTGGGCGCGGAGCGCGTCCGGGTCGGCGGCGGACAGCAGCAGCGGGGTCGGCAGCGTCCCGGCGGGCGACGCGGCGGGCCCGTCGGCGGGCCCGTCGGCGGGCGGCGCCTCCTCGACGATCACGTGGGCGTTGGTGCCGGAGATGCCGAACGACGACACGCCCGCGCGGCGGGGCCGGTCACCGGACGGCCACGGGGTCGCGTCGGTCAGCAGCCGCAGGCCGGAGCCGGCCCAGTCGAGGTGCGGGGTGGGGACGTCGGCGTGCAGGGTGGGCGGCAGCGTCGCGTGGCGCAGCGCCAGCACCATCTTGATCACTCCGGCGACGCCGGCGGCGGCCTGGGTGTGACCGATGTTCGACTTGAGCGCGCCGATCCACAGCGGACGCTGCGGGTCGTGCTCCACCCCGTACACGGCCTGGAGGGCCCGGGCCTCGATCGGGTCGCCGAGCCCGGTGCCCGTGCCGTGGGCCTCGACCGCGCCGACGTCGGCGGCGGTGATGCCGGCCGCGCCGAGGGCGGCCCGGATGACCTGCTGTTGGGCGGCGCCGCTGGGGGCGGTGAGGCCGTTGCTGGCCCCGTCCTGGTTGACCGCGGTGCCGGTGAGCAGCGCCAGCACCCGGTGGCCGTGCCGGCGGGCGTCGGAGAGCCGTTCGAGCAGCAGGATGCCGGCGCCCTCGGCCCAGGCGGTGCCGTCCGCGGCGGCGGAGAACGGCTTGCACCGGCCGTCCGGGGCGAGACCGCCCTGCCGGCTGAACTCGACGAACACGGTCGGGCTGCTCATCACGGTGACGCCACCGGCGAGGGCCTGCTCGCATTCGCCGTGCCGCAGGGCCTGGGCGGCGAGGTGCAGGGTGACAAGCGACGACGAGCAGGCGGTGTCGAGGGTGATGGCCGGGCCGTCGAGACCGAGCGTGTAGGCGATCCGCCCGGACAGCACGCTCGCGCTGGTGCCGGTGAGGACGTGGCCCTCGACGTCGCCGTCGGTCTCGGCGAGCCGGTCGGCGTAGTCCTGGCCGTTGGTGCCGACGAACACGCCGACGGGTCGGCCGCGCAGCGTGGCCGGGTCGATGCCGGCGTGCTCGACGGCCTCCCACGACGTCTCCAGCAGCAGCCGTTGCTGCGGGTCCATGGCCAGCGCCTCGCGGGGCGAGATGCCGAAGAACCCGGCGTCGAAGTCGGCGGCGTCGGTCAGGAACCCGCCCCGGCGGCTGTAGGTGGTGCCGGGGCGGACCCGGTCGGGGTCGTAGAGCCGGTCGGTGTCCCAGCCACGGTCGGCGGGCCAGTCGGTGGTGGCGTCGCGGCCCTGTGCGAGCAGGTCCCAGAACGCGTCGGGCCCGCGTGCCCCACCGGGGTACCGGCAGCCGATGCCGACCACGGCGATCGGCTCGTCGACGGCGGCGCGGGTCACCGGCCCGGCCGGCGCGGAGGCGGTGGTGACGCCGCCGAGGGCGGTCGCCAGGTGTTCGGCGAGCGCGGCCGGCGTGGCGTGGTCGAAGACCAGCGTGGTCGGCAGCCGCAGCCCGGTGACGTCGGCGAGCCGGTTGCGCAGGGCGACGGCGTTGAGCGAGTCGAAGCCGGTCTCGGCGAACGCGCGGGCCGGGTCCACCGCGGCGGCGCTGTCGTGGCCGAGCACCCGGGCGGTCAGCTCCCGGACCAGCTCGGCGACGGCGCGCCGCTGTTCGAGGGCGGGCAGCGTGGCGAGCCGGGCCCGCCAGGTCGAGTGGTCGGTGGCCGGGGTGGCGGGGCCGGTGAGGTCACCGAGCAGCGCGCCGGCGCGCATCCGTCCCGAGGCGGTGAACCGGGGCCAGTCCACGTCGGCGACGACCGCGTGACCCGGGCCGGCGGCGAGGATCCGGCCGAGCACGCCGAGCGCGGCGTCGGGGTCCATCGCCCGGACCCCGGCGTCGCCGAGCTGGTCGGTGGCGGCCCGGCCGACCATGCCGGGCCCGGCCCAGAGACCCCAGGCCACCGAGGTCGCCGACGTGCCGGCGGCGAACGCGTCGAGGGCGGCGTTGGCGGCGGCGTAGTTGGCCTGCCCGGGGCTGCCGAGGACGCCGCTGAGCGAGGAGAACACCACGAACGCGTCGAGGTCGGCGCCGGCGGTGGCGTGCCGCAGGTTCTCCGCGCCGGCGAGCTTGCCGCGCAGCACGGCGGCGACCCGGTCCGGGGTGAGGTCCCCGAGCAGGCCGTCGTCGAGGACGCCGGCGGTGTGGAACACCGCGCTCAGCGGCCACTCGGCCGGGATGCCGGCCAGGGTCGCGGCGAGTTCGTCGCGGTCGGCCACGTCGGTGGCGGCGATCGTCACCGTGGCCCCGAGCCCGGTCAGCTCCGCGCGCAGGTCGGCGGCGCCTGGCGCGTCCGGGCCGCGCCGGCTGAGCAGCAGCAGGTGCGGTACGCCGGCGGTGGCGAGGCGGCGGGCCAGGTGGGCGCCGAGACCGCCGGTGCCGCCGGTGACCAGCACGGTGCCGGTGGTGGGCCAGCGTTCCCCGGTGGCGGGCGCGGCGGCCGGCAGCAGCCGGCGGCCGTACACGCCGGTCGCCCGGACCGCGACGTGGTCCTCGTCGCCGACGGCGGCCAGGACGGCGCGCAGCCGGGTGGCGCTGCGCTCGTCCAGCGTCGCCGGCAGGTCGACCAGGCCGCCCCAACGGTCGGCGTGTTCCAGCGCCATGGTGCGGCCGAGCCCGGCGACGGCGGCCTGGGCGGGCGGGCCGGGCTGCTCGCCGAAGCCGATCGTGGCGACCCCACGGGTGGTCAGCCACAGCGGGGCCGTGACGCCCGCGTCGCTGAGGGCCTGACCGAGGGCGAGGGTGAGGGCCACCCCGCCGGGCAGCTCCGGCCGCCCCGGGTACGGGCGCGCCTCGTCGGCGAGCATCGAGAGCACCCCGGCGACCGGGCGGTCGGCGACCGTGGCGCGCAGGAGGGTGGCCAGCGTGGCCCGGTCGGCGTCGAGGGCGACGGTGATCCGGGTGTGGTCCAGCCCGGCGGGCGGTTCGGCGTCCTCGGGGGCCAGCACGAGCCAGTGGCCGGTCGGCGTGGCCGGGTCGAGCGTCAGCGGCTGCCAGCCGATCCGGTACCGCCACCCGTCGGCGTGGCGGGCGCCGGCCCGGGCGGTCCGCCACGCGGACAGCGCGGGCAGCACCTGGCCGAGGGTGGCGGCGTCGACGCCGAGCGCGTCGGCGAGGTCGGGCAAAGCGTGGTTGTCCAGTTCCCGGAGCAGGTCGTCGTCGTGGCCGGCGGGCCTCGCCGACCGTTCGGGCCAGTAGCGCCGGCGCTGGAACGGGTACGTGGGCAGGGCGACCGGCGCGGCGGTGACGTCGGCGAACTGGGCGGTCCAGTCGACCGGCAGGCCGTGGACCCAGGCTTCGCCGAGGGAGGTGAGCAGTCGTCGCAGTCCGCCCTCGTCGCGGCGCAACGTGCCGAACGCGGCGACCGGCACGCCGGCGTCCCGGGCGGTGTCGTCGACGGCGGCGGTGAGCACCGGGTGCGGGCTCAGCTCGACGAACGTGGTGTGCCCGGAGGTGGCGAGGGCGCGCACCGCCGGGGCGAACGCGACGGTCTGCCGGAGATTGCGGTACCAGTAGTCGGCGTCGAGCGTGGCGGTGTCGACCCACGCGCCGTCCACAGTGGACCAGAAGGGCGTGCCGCCGCTGGCGGGGGTGAGCCCGGCCAGGGCGGCGAGCAGGTCGTCGCGGAGCTGTTCGACGTGCGGGGAGTGCGAGGCGTAGTCGACGTCGATCCGGCGGGCGCGGACCCCGTCGGCGGCGCAGCGCCCCAGCAGCTCGGCCAGGTCGTCGGCGGGACCTGCCACCACGGTCGCCGCCGGGCCGTTGACGGCCGCGACGCAGACCCGGCCGGCGAACGGCGCGATCAGCCGCTCGGTGGCCTCGACCGGGCTGGGGATCGAGGCCATGCCGCCCCGGCCGGCGATGCGCGCGATGGCCCGGCTGCGCAGCGCGACGACCTTCGCGCCGTCGGCGAGGGTGAGGCCGCCGGCGACGACGGCCGCCGCGACCTCGCCCTGACTGTGGCCGAGGACCGCGTCGGGCTCGATGCCGTAGGAGCGCCACACCGCGGCGAGTGAGACCAGCACCGAGAACAGCGCCGGCTGTACGACGTCCACCCGGTCCCAGGTCCCGCCGTCGCGGACGAGCCCGGTCAGCGACCAGTCGACGTACGGCGCGAGGGCGGCCTCGCAGGCGGCCATCCGGTCGGCGAAGACCGGGGACTCGTCGAGCAGGTCCCGGGCCATGCCGGCCCACTGCGAGCCCTGGCCGGGGAAGACGAACACGACGGACCCGGGGTCGCCGGCCCGGCCCCGGACCGCGGCGTCCAGCGTGGCGGCGGTGTCCGGCGTGGCGGCGGTGTCCGGCGTGGCGGCGGCGAGCGCGTCGCGGTCACCGACGAGCACCGCGCGGTGGTCGAAGGTGGCCCGGGTGGTGACCAGGGCGTGCGCGAGGTCGAACGGCTCGATGCCGTCCCGCAGCAGCGGCAGGATCTGCCCGGCCTGGTCGTGCAGGGCCTGCGCGGTGTGGCCGGAGATCGGCACGGCCACCGGTCGGGACGGCGGCGGGGTCCGCTCGACGGGCGGGAGCGTGGGCGGTTCCTCGAGGATGACGTGGGCGTTGGTCCCACTGATCCCGAACGACGACACCCCCGCCCGCCGCACCCGCGACCCACCACCCGGCCACGCCACCTCCGACACCAACAACGACACCCCACCCGACCAATCCACCAACCCCGACGGCTCACCCACATGCAACGACCGCGGCAACACCCCATGCCCAAACGCACCAATCAACTTCACAATCCCCGCCACCCCCGCAGCCGCCTGCGTATGACCAATATTCGACTTCACCGACCCCAACCACAACGGCACACCACCCACCCGACCCCGCCCATACGTCGCCACCAACGCCTCCGCCTCAATCGGATCCCCCAACCGCGTCCCCGTCCCATGCCCCTCCACCACATCCACATCCCCCACACCCAAACCCGCATCCACCAACGCCGCCCGAATCACCCGCTGCTGCGCCACCCCACTCGGCGCCGTCAACCCATTCGACGCCCCATCCTGATTAACCGCAGAACCCCGCACCACCGCCAACACCCGCCGCCCCTGCGCCACCGCATCCGACAACCGCTGCACCACCAACACACCCACACCCTCCGACCAACCCGTACCATCCGCCGACGCCGAAAACGACTTACACCGACCATCGGCCGCCAACCCACCCTGCCGCGAAAACTCCACAAACGCCGTCGGCCGCGCCATCACCGTCACCCCACCCACCAACGCCAACCCACACTCACCACGCCGCAACGACTGCCCCGCCAAATGCAACGCCACCAACGACGACGAACACGCCGTATCCACCGTCACCGCCGGACCCTCCAACCCCAACAAAAACGACACCCGCCCCGAAATCACCGACCCCAAATTCCCCACCATCTGATGCCCATCCACCACCACCCCCCGCTCCTCCAACACCCACTCATAATCCCGATAAAACGCCCCCACAAAAACCCCCGTCGCCGAACCCCGCAACGACCGAGGATCAAAACCCGCCCCCTCCAACGCCTCCCACGCCACCTCCAACACCAACCGCTGCTGCGGATCCATCGCCAACGCCTCACGCGGCGAAATCCCAAAAAACTCCGCATCAAAATCCGCCACACCATCCAAAAACCCACCCTCCCCCGCCACCGACGAACCCGCCAACCCCACCAAATCCCACCCACGATCCACCGGAAAACCCGACACCCCATCCCCACCCGACACCACCAAATCCCACAACCCCTCCGCCGACACCACCCCACCCGGAAAACGACACCCCACCCCCACCACCGCCAACGGCTCCGACACCAACCCCCGCAACTCACGATTCACCCGCCGCAACCGCGAAACCTCACGCACCGAATCCCGCAACGCACCCACCAACACATCCCGAGACTCCCCACCACCAACCATCACCACTCCACCCCCTCAGTCGCCAAACGAATCAAATCCCCCACACCCAGACCATCGACATCGGCATCCGGGTCGTCACCGCCCGCGGTCGCGTTGGTGGGCCGGTCGGCGGGGCGGGACCCCACCAGGGCGAGCAGGTCGGGCAGGAGCCCGGCCGCGCGCAACCGCTCCACCGGCAGGGCGGCGAGGTCACGACGGAACCGCTCCTCGTCGAAGGCGTCGGGCCCGGTCGGTGCGAACACGATCTCGCCGAGCAGCAGTCGGGCCAGGGCAGCCGGGGTCGGATGGTCGAACACCACCGTCGGGGCCAGCGGGACGCCGGTGGCCCGGACCAGGGCGTTACGCAGCTCCAGCGCGGTGAGCGAGTCGACGCCGAGATCGGTGAACGTCCGTTCCGCCGGCACCTGGGCGGGCCCGGGATGGTTGAGCACGGTGGCCGCCTCGGCGCGGACCACGTCGGTGAGCGCCTTGTGCCGCTTCGCCGGGCTCAGCGTGGCGAGCCGTCGCTTCAGGGCGTCGGCCCCGGCGGGGCGGTCGCGGGACGCGCGCCGGCTCGGGGCCAGCCCACGCAGCAGCGCCGGGGCGTCCGCGCCGAGCGCGCCGGTGTCCAGCCGCAGCGGCACGACATGGGCGGGAGCGCCGGTCAGCGCCGCGTCGAACAGCCGCAGCCCGTCGGCGGCGTCGAGCACGCCGATACCGCTGCGGGCGACCCGGGCCAGGTCGGCTGCGCCGAGCCCGGCGGCCATGCCCGCCTCGGCCCACGCTCCCCAGCCCAGGGACAGCGCGGCGTCGCCGGCGGCGCGCCGCCGCCGGGCCAGCGCGTCCAGGAACGCGTTGGCCGCCGCGTAGCCGGCCTGCCCGGCGGTGCCGACCACGCCGGCGACGGAGGAGAACAGCACGAACGCGGTGAGGCCGGCGTCCCGGGTCAACTCGTGCAGGTGCCAGGCGGCGTCCACCTTGGGCCGCAGGACCGTGTCGAGCCGTTGCGGGGTGAGCGCGCCGACGACCCCGTCGTCGAGCACGCCGGCGGCGTGCACCACCGCGGTCAGCGGACGGTCGGCGGGGATCGTGGCGAGCAGCGCGGTGAGCGCGTCCCGGTCGGCGACGTCGCAGCCGGCGACGGTGACGTCCGCGCCGAGACCGGTCAGGTCGGCGCGCAGGTCGTCCGCGCCGGGGGCGTCCGGGCCGCGCCGGCTCACCAGCAGCAGGTTCCGTACGCCGTGCGCGGCGACCAGGTGACGGGCGACGGCGTGGCCCAGCGCGCCGGTCGCGCCGGTGACCAGGACCGTGCCGTGCTCGGGCCACGACACCGGCGCAGCGGTCGCCGGGTCGGCGGTCGCCGGGCCGGACGCGCCGAGCCGGGCGGCGAGCAGCACGCCCTCGCGCAGCAGCAGTTGGGGCTCGTCGAGACCGAGGACGCCGGGGAGCGCCGCGACGGAGCCGGGCGAGCCGTCCACGTCCACCACGACGAACCGGCCCGGGTTCTCGGTGGCCGCGGTCAGCAGCAGCCCACGGGCGGCGGCCGCGGGCAGGTCGTCACCGGTGGTGGCGTCGCGGGTGACCACGACCAGCGGGGCGACGCCGAACCGATCGTCGGCGATCCACGCCTGGGCCTGGGCGAGCGCGTGGTGGCAGACGGCGTGCGCCGCGTCGGCCTCGCCCCCCACCGGGGCGGCGGCACCCGCCACCACGCCGGCCCCGTTCGCCGCGCCGGCCCCGTCCGCCACCGTGACGGCGTCGCCGGCCACCGCGCCGGGACCATCCACCGCCGCGCCGACGTCAGGTCCCGCCGGGTCGAGGACCAGCAGGACGGCGTCCGGGGCGCCGGTCACCGCGCCCAGGTCGGGGTACCTGACCACGTTGGGCAGCGCCGCCGCGAGACCGCGGTCGTCGCCGACCACCGCCCAGGAGGCGGCCGGGTCGGTGGGCCCGGCCGGGACGGGCGTCCAGTTCACCTCGTACAGCGCGCCGGCCTGGGCGGTGGACTCGCGCAGGGTCAGCGAGGCGACCGTGGCCACCGGCCGTCCGGCGGTGTCGGTGAGGGTCAGCGACACCGCGTCCGGACCGGTCGGGGTGATCCGGGCCCGCACGGCGGAGACGCCGGTGGCGAGCCGACGCACCCCGGCCCACCCGAACGGCAGGCGGGTCACGCCGGTGGCCGGCCGGTCGCCCAGGTCGATGGCGTGCAGCGTCGCGTCGAGCAGAGCCGGGTGCAGACCGAAGCCCGGGTCGACGTCGGCGAGGCCGACCTCGGCGTACACCTCGCCCTGGTGTCGCCAGGCGGCCCGCAGGTTGCGGAACGCGGGCCCGTAGCGCAGGCGTCGGGCGGCGAGCTCGTCGTACCAGCCGGTCAGGTCGACGGGCTCGGCGTCGGCCGGGGGCCAGTCGCCGTCGCCGTCCGGGACGGTCGCGTCGCCGGCGGAGGTGGAGGCGGCGCCGGCCGCGACCGGCCGCCAGTCCGGCGCGCCGGCCGGCCGGGCGTGCACGGACACCGTCCGGCGGCCGTCGACGCCGGCCTCGCCGACGGAGACCTGCACGTCCGCGCCGTCGGGCTCGGCCAGCGTGAGCGGCGCCACCATGACCAGCTCGTCGAGCGTGTCGGCGCCGACCCGCTCGGCCGCGTGGAGGACGATCTCGACCAGGCCGGACCCCGGGAACACCAGGCTGTCACCGACCCGGTGGTCGGCGAGCCACGGCTGCGCGCCCAGCGAGATCCGGCCGGTGAGCAGCGCCGCGTCGGCGCCGGCGGGACGCACGGCGGCCGACAGCCAGGGGTGGCCGATCGGGTCGAGGCCGAAACCTGTCGCGTCGGCGCTGCGCACGACACCGCCGTCGGGCCAGTAGCGGCGCCGGCGGAACACGGAGGTGGGCAGGTCGACGTGAGCGCCCCCGCCGGGGAACAGCGCGGTCCAGTCCACGGTGGACCCGCGGGCCTGGAGGGTGGCCAGCGCGGTCACCAGCGCGGCGTGCCCGGACCGGTCCCTGCGCTGGGCGGCGACGAAGACGGCGTCCGGGGCGCACTCGGGCCCCAGGACGGTGAGGGCGGCGTCCGGACCGATCTCCAGGAACGTCCCGGCCCCGGCGGCGCGCAGGTCGCGGACGGCGTCGCCGAAACGCACGGTGTCCCGCAGGTGCCGGACCCAGTGTTCGGCCGTGTCGACCCGGCCGGTGGACCCGACCGGCAGGGTCGGCGGGTGGTAGGTGAGGCTCTCGGCGACGGTACGGAACTCGTCGAGCACCGGGTCCATCCGCGGCGAGTGGAACGCGTGGCTGACCCGCAGCCGCCGGATCCGGCGCCCGCGCCCGGCGAGCACGTCGGCGATCCGCAGGACGGCGTCCTCGTCACCGCTGAGCACCACCGACCACGGGCCGTTGACGGCGGCGACCGCCACCCGGTCCCCGTACCCGGTCAGCAGGTCGACGACGGCGGACTCCGGGGCGCGGACGGAGACCATCGCGCCGCCCCCGGGCAGGGACTGCATGAGGCGGGCGCGGGCGGTGACGAGGGTGACCGCGTCGGGCAGGGAGAGCACGCCGGCGACATGGGCGGCGGTGATCTCGCCGATCGAGTGGCCGGCGACCCGACGCGGCCGGATCCCGGCGTGCCGCAGCAGCGCGACGAGCGCCACCTCGAACGCGAACAGACTCGGCTGGGTGTAGATCGTCCGGTCCAGGTCCTGCTGGCTGCCGTGGGTGAGGACGTCGCCCAGCGGTCGACCGAGCCGGTCGCCGAACGCGGCGCACACCTCGTCGAGCGCGGCGGCGAACACCGGGTGGCGGGCGGCGAGGTCGCGGCCCATGCCGGCGTGCTGCGCGCCCTGCCCGGTGAACAGGAACGCCAGATCGCCGCCGTCGCCCGGCGCCCCGACCAGGACGCGGGGGTTCGTGCCCCCGTCGGCCAGGACGGCGAGGTCGTCGAGCAGGCCGGCGCGGTCGTCGCCGACGACCACGGCCCGGTACGGCAGCAGGGCGCGCGTGGTGACCAGGGCGCGCATCACGTCGGCCGGGTGGTCGTGCGGGCGGGCGAGCAGATGGGCGTGCAGGCGGGCGGCCTGTTCCCGCAGGGCGGCCCCGCTGGCCGCCGAGACCGGCCACACCATGGTCTCCGGCGCGTCCGTGCGCGGCGGCACGACCGCCGCCGGGGGTGGCTCCTCGAGGATGACGTGGGCGTTGGTCCCACTGATCCCGAACGACGACACCCCCGCCCGCCGCACCCGCGACCCACCACCCGGCCACGCCACCTCCGACACCAACAACGACACCCCACCCGACCAATCCACCAACCCCGACGGCTCACCCACATGCAACGACCGCGGCAACACCCCATGCCCAAACGCACCAATCAACTTCACAATCCCCGCCACCCCCGCAGCCGCCTGCGTATGACCAATATTCGACTTCACCGACCCCAACCACAACGGCACACCACCCACCCGACCCCGCCCATACGTCGCCACCAACGCCTCCGCCTCAATCGGATCCCCCAACCGCGTCCCCGTCCCATGCCCCTCCACCACATCCACATCCCCCACACCCAAACCCGCATCCACCAACGCCGCCCGAATCACCCGCTGCTGCGCCACCCCACTCGGCGCCGTCAACCCATTCGACGCCCCATCCTGATTAACCGCAGAACCCCGCACCACCGCCAACACCCGCCGCCCCTGCGCCACCGCATCCGACAACCGCTGCACCACCAACACACCCACACCCTCCGACCAACCCGTACCATCCGCCGACGCCGAAAACGACTTACACCGACCATCGGCCGCCAACCCACCCTGCCGCGAAAACTCCACAAACGCCGTCGGCCGCGCCATCACCGTCACCCCACCCACCAACGCCAACCCACACTCACCACGCCGCAACGACTGCCCCGCCAAATGCAACGCCACCAACGACGACGAACACGCCGTATCCACCGTCACCGCCGGACCCTCCAACCCCAACAAAAACGACACCCGCCCCGAAATCACCGACCCCAAATTCCCCACCATCTGATGCCCATCCACCACCACCCCCCGCTCCTCCAACACCCACTCATAATCCCGATAAAACGCCCCCACAAAAACCCCCGTCGCCGAACCCCGCAACGACCGAGGATCAAAACCCGCCCCCTCCAACGCCTCCCACGCCACCTCCAACACCAACCGCTGCTGCGGATCCATCGCCAACGCCTCACGCGGCGAAATCCCAAAAAACTCCGCATCAAAATCCGCCACACCATCCAAAAACCCACCCTCCCCCGCCACCGACGAACCCGCCAACCCCACCAAATCCCACCCACGATCCACCGGAAAACCCGACACCCCATCCCCACCCGACACCACCAAATCCCACAACCCCTCCGCCGACACCACCCCACCCGGAAAACGACACCCCACCCCCACCACCGCCAACGGCTCCGACACCAACCCCCGCAACTCACGATTCACCCGCCGCAACCGCGAAACCTCACGCACCGAATCCCGCAACGCACCCACCAACACATCCCGAGACTCCCCACCACCAACCATCACCACTCCACCCCCTCAGTCGCCAAACGAATCAAATCCCCCACACCCAGACCATCGATGTCCACGTCGTCGTGGCCACCGTCGGGCACGGCGGCGGCCGTGGGCACGTCCACCAGGACCTCCACCAGATGCCGGGCGACCGCGATCGGGCGCGGATGGTCGAAGACCAGGGTCGCGGCGAGCCGTACGTCGGCGGCCTGGCGCAACCGGTTACGCAGGTCCACGGCGGTCAGCGAGTCGAGGCCGAGCTCCTTGAACGCCAGCTCCACGTCGACCGCCTCGGGCCGGTCGTGGCCGAGGACGGCGGCGACCTCGGCCTGGACGAACTCGGCCGCGACCCGTTCGCGGTCCGCCGGGTCGGCGAGCGCGGCGAGCCGTGCGCGCAGCCCGGACGCGGCGCTGACCGGGGCCGTGCCGGTGACCGGGGCCGTGGCGGTGACAGGTGCGGGGCCGCCGGTGACAGTGGCAGCGGTGGCGACCCGTCGGGCCGGACGGATCAGCGAGGTCCGCGCGGACGGTTCGAGCCGGATCGGCGCGACCACGGCGCGTCCCGCGACGAGCGCCTCGTCGAACAGCCGCAGCCCGTCCCCGTCGGTCAACGGGAGCAGCCCGGCGCGGGCCAGCCGCCGCCGGTCGGTCTCCGACAGGTGCCGGGTCATCCCGCTGGAGGCGGCCCACAGTCCCCACTGCAACGAGATCGCCGGCAGGCCGAGGGCACGTCGGCGCACGGCGAGCGCGTCGAGCGACGCGTTCGCGGCGGCGTAGTTGGCCTGCCCGGCGCCGCCGAGGACGGCGGTGGCCGACGAGTACAGCACGAAGGCCGACAGCTTCCGGTCCACGGTCAGCTCGTGCAGGTGCCAGGCCGGCTCGACCTTGGCCCGGAACACCTCGTCGACGTCCCGGGGCGTCATCGCCTCCAGCGTCGTGTCGCGCAGCGTGCCGGCCGCGTGGACCACCGCGGTCAGCGCCGGGATCCCGGCCAACGCGTCGGCGAGCGCGCCCCGGTCGGCGACGTCGCACGCCACCACCTCGACGTGCGCTCCGGCGTCGGTCAGCTCGTCGACCAGCCGCCCGGCGTCCGGGGCGGACCGGCCGCGTCGCGACATCAGCACCAACCGGCGTACCCCGTGCTCCCGCACGAGGTGCCGGGCGAGCAGGCCGCCCAGCGCGCCGGTGCCGCCGGTGACCAGGACCGACCCGTCGCCCAGGTCGACCCGCCCGACGTCGGCGGTGACCGGCGTCGGCACGAGGCGGGCCACCGACACCTCGCCGGCACGCACCCGGATCTGGTCCTCGTCGGCCGGCAGCCGTACCGACGCCGGGTCGGTGTCGTCGGTGTCGACCAGGACGAACCGGCCCGGGTGTTCGAGCTGGGCCGACCGCACGAGACCCCACAGCGCGCCACCGGCGGCGTCGCGGGTCACCACGGCCAGCCGGGCCGGGCTGTCCTGCCGCAGCCACCGCTGCAACTCGGCCAGCAGCCGCCGTACCCCGGCCGGGTCCGGGCCGTCGACCACCGCCGGGCACTCGAGGAACGTCGTCGCGCCGTCGGCCGGGGCGGCGGCGGTGGCCGGAACCCACCGGACCTCGTGGAGTTCCCCGCCGGCCCCCGCCATCGCCCGCACCTGACGGCCGGTCACCGGCCGTACGGCCAGCGCGTCGACCGACACCACAGGCGTGCCGCGCCGGTCGGTGACGAGCAGGCGCACCGTGTCGGCGGCGAGGCGGGTCAGCCGGACCCGGACGGGGCCGCCGCCGGCGGCGGTGTGCCGCTGGACGCCGGTCCACGCGTACGGCAGGACCGTGTCGCCGTCGACCACGCCGGGCAGGAACATGGCGTGCAGCGCGGCGTCGAGCACCGCCGGGTCGACGCCCCAGCGCCCGCCGCCGGGCAGGTCCACCTCGGTGTACCGCTCGTCGCCGCGCCGCCACGCGGCCCGCACCCCCTGGAACGCCGGCCCGTAGTGGTAGCCACGGTCCCGCAGGCGCGCGTAGAAGCCGTCGAGCGGGACGGGCTCCGCCCCGACCGGTGGCCACGTCGTCAGGTCGCCACCGGGCGGCGCGCCGCCGGCCACGGTCAGCGTCCCGCTGGCGTGCCGGGTCCAGCCACCGGGGCCCCGGGCGTGCACGCCGATGCCGCGTCGGCCGCCGGCCGGGCGACCGATGGTGACCTGGAGGTCGAGGTGCCCGTCCTCGGGGACGACAAGTGGCGCGAGCAGCGTGAGCTCCTCCACCAGCCGGTGCCCCACCTGCTCCCCGGCGTGCAGGGCGAGCTCGACGAACGCGGTGCCGGGCACCACCACGGCGGCCCCGATCGCGTGGTCGGCCAGCCAGGGCAGGGCGGGACGGGACAGTCGTCCGGCCAGCACCACGTCCGCGCCCGGCTCGGCGACCTCGACCGTCGTGCTCACCAGCGGATGCCCGGCGGCGACCCCGGTGGGAGCGAGCCAGTACCGGTCGCGGCGGAACGGGTAGGTCGGCAGCTCGACGAGGCGACCGCCGATGACCAGCGTGGACCAGTCGACCGGCGCGCCGGCGGCCCAGGCGGCGGCGACGCTGGCCAGCAGGCGGGCCGGGTCGTCCTCGCCGCGGCGCAGCGTGCCGACCGCCGTCACCGGCACGTCGAGGTCCTCGGCGGTCTGCTGGACCGCGGCCAGCAGCACCGGGTGTGGGCTGACCTCGACGACCTGCTCGACGCCGGCGTCGAGCAGGGCCCGGACGGCGGGTTCGAACAGCACCGGGTCGCGCAGGTTGCGCTGCCAGTAGGCGGCGTCCGCCGCGCCGTCGGGCAGCAGGTCCCCGGTGACGGTGGAGTAGAACGGCACGGTCGCCGGGCGGCACACGACCGGTGCTGCCGCGACGGCGAGCGCCGCGGCGGTCTCCGCCATCTGCGCGGTGTGGAACGCGAACTCGACGCTGCCCGGGCGGGCACGGACCCCGTCGGCGGCGCACCCGGCGGTGAACGCCGCGACCTCGTCCGGGTCACCGGCGACGACGACCGAGGCGGGGCCGTTGACGGCGGCGATCGCGAGTCCGGCGGTGAGCCGCTCCCGCGCGTCGTCGGCGCTCAGCGCGACCCAGACCATCGCGCCCCGGCCGGCGACGTCGGAGTCGCGCAGCAGCCGGCCACGGTCGGCGACGAGTCGCGCGGCGTCGTCCAGCGAGAGCATCCCGGCCACGCAGGCGGCGGCGATCTCGCCCCGGGAGTGGCCGACCACGGCGGCCGGGCGGACGCCGAACGACTCCCACATCGCCGCCAGGGAAACGCTCACCGCGAACAGCACCGGCTGACCGACGTCGACCCGGTCCAGCAGCGGAGCGCCGTCGGCGCCGGTCAGGACGCCGGTCGGCGACCAGCCGGTGTACGGGGTCAGCGCGGCCTCGCACTCGGCCATCCGCGCGGCGAACGCGGGCGAGTGGTCGAGCAGTCGGGCGGCCATCCCGGGCCACTGCGACCCCTCACCGGAGAACACGAACGCGGTCGCGGCGCCTGTCGCCCGACCCACGGTCACGCCGGACGACGGGCGTCCCTCGGTGAGCGCGGTGAGCCCCTGCCGGAAGTCGTCGCGGGTACGACCGAGCACGACGGCGCGGTGCGGGAGGTTCGTCCGGGTGGTGGCGAGGGTCCACGCCACGTCCACCGGATCCAGGTCGTCCGCCACGTCGGCCAGTCGGCGGGCCTGGGCGGCCAGGGCGTCGGCGTCGCGGCCGGAGAGCACCCACGGCAGCGGCCGCTCCGACCCGGCCCCGGCCGGCACGGCCACGATCGACGCGGCTCTGGCCGACACGGCCCCGACGGACGCGGCCTCGGCCGACGCGGAAGGGGCCTCTTCGAGGATGACGTGGGCGTTGGTGCCGCTGATCCCGAACGAGGACACCGCGGCGCGGCGCGGGCGGCCGTCGCGCGGCCACCGGCGCGCCCCGGTGAGCAGGCTGACCGCGCCGGAGGACCAGTCGACCTCGGGCGACGGCGCGGTGACGTGCAGGGTGCGCGGCATGAGGCCGTGCCGCATCGCCAGGATCGCCTTGATCACGCCGACCACGCCGGCCGCGGCCTGGGTGTGCCCGATGTTCGACTTGACCGAGCCCAGCCACAGCGGCCGGTCCGGGGCACGGTCCCGCCCGTACGTCGCCAGCAGCGCCCGCGCCTCGACGGGGTCGCCGAGCCGGGTGCCCGTGCCGTGCGCCTCCATCAGGTCGACGTCACCGGCCGACAGGTCCGCGTCGGCCAGCGCCTCCCGGATGACCCGCTGCTGCGCCATGCCGTTGGGCGCGGTCAGGCCGTTGGACGCGCCGTCCTGGTTCACCGCGGTGCCCCGGAGCACGGCCAGCACGGGGTGGCCGTGCGCGATCGCGTCGGACCGCCGTTCGAGCACGAGCAGCCCGACGCCCTCGGCCCAGCCGGTGCCGTCGGCGTCCGCCGAGAACGCCTTGCAGCGGCCGTCCGGGGCGAGCGCGTTCTGGCGGGCGAACTCGACGAAGATCCCCGGGGTGGCCAGCACGGCGACGCCGCCGGCGAGCGCGAGGCGGCACTCCCCGCCGCGCAGGGCCCGCGCGGCGAGGTGCACCGCGACCAGCGACGACGAGCAGGCGGTGTCGACGGTGACCGCCGGCCCCTGCAGTCCGAGCGTGTAGGCGACGCGGCCGGAGTTGACGCCGCCGGACGTGCCGGCCAGGCGCAGCCCGTCGGTGCCCTCGACCGGCTCGTGCAGGCGCGGCCCGTACTCCGTCGCGGTCGCGCCGACGTACACGCCGACCTGTTCGCCGCGCAGGCCGTCCGGGCGGATGCCGCTGCGTTCCAGGGCCTCCCAGGAGGTCTCCAGCAGCAGCCGCTGCTGGGGGTCCATGGCGAGGGCTTCGCGGGGGCTGATGCCGAAGAACGCCGCGTCGAAGCCGGCCACGTCGTCGAGGAACCCGCCCCGCCGGACGTAGCTCGCGCCGAGCCCGTCGTCGGCGGTGAGGGTGGCGAGATCCCAGCCGCGGTCGGTGGGGAAGTCACCGGTGACGTCCAGGCCGTCGGTCAGCGTCTGCCAGAGCCGCTGCGGGGAGTCGACGCCGTTCGGTAGCCGGCAGGCCATCCCGACGACCACCACCGGGTCGTCGGTGGGCGCGACGCGGCGCCGGGTGGTCTCCGCCGCCCGCGGCTCGGCGCCGCCGGCCAGGCGGTGCCGCAGGTAGGCGACGAGCGCGCCGGGGGTGGGGTGGTCGTAGACGAGGGTGGCCGGCAGGGTCAGCCCGGTGTCGCGCCGCAGCAGGTCACGGAGCTGCACGCCCGCCTGGGAGTCCAGACCGAGTTCCTCGAAGGTGTGCCCGGCCGGGACACGGTCCGCCCCGTCCCGGCCCAGGACCTTCGCGACCTGGGTGTGGACGAGCCGGGCGACGTCCCGTCCCGGCTGAGCCCCGGTCTCGTGGCCCGGCGCGGTCTCGTGGCCCGGCGCGGTCGGCTCGCCCGGCCCGACCGCTCGGCCCGGCGTGGACGCTCGGCCCGGCCCGGCTGCGCCACCCGGCGTGGACTTCGCGCGGGGCGCGGGGAGGCCGTCCGGCCAGTGCACGCGGCGTTGGAACGGGTAGGTCGGCAGGTCGGTGCGGCGGGCGTCCGGGAACAGGGCCCCGGCGTCGATCGGAGCGCCGTCGCTCCACGCGTCGCCCAGGGCGCCCAGGAAACGGGCCAGGCCGCCGTCGTCGCGGCGCAGCGTCCCGATCGCGGTCACCGTACGGCCGGCGGCGTCGGCGGTCTCCGTCAGGCCGCCGAGCAGGATCGGGTGGGGCGACACCTCGACGAACCGGGTGAACCCGGCCGCCACCAGGGCCCGGGTCGCGTCGGCGAACCGGACCGGCTCGCGCAGGTTCGCGTACCAGTAGTCGGCGGTCAGCGCCTCGCCGGGGACCACCGCGCCGGTCACCGTGGAGAACAGGTCCACGTCGGTGGCGGTCGGCCGCACGGTGGCGAGGTCCCGCAGCAGCACGTCCCGCAGGGCTTCCATCGGGGCCGAGTGGGCGGCGTAGTCGATCGGCAGCCGCCGGGCGCGTACGCCCTGGTGGGCGCAGGCCGCCAGCAGCCGGTCCAGGGCCGGCCCGGCGCCGGCCACCACCACCGCCGACGGGCCGTTGACCGCCGCGACGCTCAGCCCGGCGTCCCGGGTCAGCGCCTCGGCCCGCTCCTGGTCGGTAGCCAGCGAGACCAGGCCCCCGCTGCCGGCCAGCGCCCGCAGGGCGCGGGCCCGGGACGCGACGACACGGGCGCCGTCCGCCAGGGACAGGCCGCCCGCGTCGACGGCGGCGGCGATCTCGCCGAGCGAATGGCCGACCACGGCGTCCGGCGTCACGCCGTGGCGCCGCCACAGCCGCGCCAGCGAGACCAGCACCGCGAACAGGGCCGGCTCGGCCACGTCGACCCGGTCCCACGGGCCGTCGCGACGGACCGCGTCGGTCAACGACCAGCCGGTGAACGGCGCGAGCGCGGCGTCACAGTCGGCCATCCGGGCCGCGAAGACCGGGGACTCCGCGCCCAACTGCCGGGCCATGCCCCGCCACTGTGGACCCTGCCCGGGGAACACGAAGACGGTG
The DNA here is from genome assembly GCF_027497255.1 of Micromonospora sp. WMMD882. Classification (NCBI taxonomy): domain Bacteria; kingdom Bacillati; phylum Actinomycetota; class Actinomycetes; order Micromonosporales; family Micromonosporaceae; genus Micromonospora; species Micromonospora sp. WMMD882. Next base: position 685,891 of record NZ_CP114903.1, on the reverse strand, counting down.
CGGGCGTCGGCACGGGCGGTGGCGGCGACGCCGGTGACGGCGAGGTCGCGCAGGGCCCGCAGCAGCGTGTCCCGGCCGTCGCCGGCCACCGTGGCCCGGCGCGCGAACGGGGTACGCGTGGTCAGCAGCGAGTAGCCGACGTCGGCGAGCGCCGGGCCGGGGTGGTCCCGCAGGTGGTCGTGCAGTCGTCCGGCCTGGGCGCGCAGCGCGTCCCCGTCCCGGGCCGACAGCGCCAGCAGCACCGGACGCCCGGCCGGCGCGGGGGCGTCCGCGGCGGACGGCGTGGGCGCCGCCGCCACGACGACGTGGACGTTGACGCCGTCGGGCCCGAACGCGTCGACCCCCGCCAGTCGGGTCCGGTCCGGGGCCGGCCACGGGCCGAGCTCCCGTTGCACGCGCAGGTTCAGCCGCTCCAGCGGGATGGCCGGGCGCGGGTGGACGAAGTTCAGGCTGGCCGGCAGCGCGTCGTGCTCCAGCGCCAGGATCACCTTGAGCAGGCCGGCGATACCGGCGGCGGACTCCAGGTGCCCGATGTTGGTCTTGACCGAGCCGACCCGCAGCGGCTGTCCGGGCGGCAGGCGCACGCCGATGGCGGCGCCGAGCGCGGCGGCCTCCGCCGGGTCGCCGACCGGGTCGCCCGCGCCGTGCAGCTCGACGTACTGCACGTCGCGTACGGCGGTCCCGGCCCGCCGGTGGGCGAGTTCGACGACCTCACGCTGGGCGGCGACGCCGGCCGTGGGGTCGTCCCCGGCGACGCCGTGGTCGACCGCGCTGCCCCGGATCACGCAGCGGATCCGGTCGCCGTCGGCGTGCGCCTGCGCGAGGGTCTTGAGGACGACCAGCGCGCCGCCCTCGCCACGCAGGTAACCGTCGGCCCGCGCGTCGAAGGTGTGGCAGCGCCCGTCGGTCGACAGCACGCCGGACGCGGCCGGCGCGAGCGTGGTGTCGGTGGCGAGGTTCAGGTGGACGCCGCCGGCCAGGGCGGCGCCGCACTCACCGGCGCGCAGGCTCTCGCACGCCTGGTGGACGGCGACCAGCGACGAGGAGTCTCCGGTGTCGACGACGAGGCTCGGCCCACGCAGCGCCAGCAGGCGCGACAGCCGGTTGGCGAGCATGTTGCGCCGCGTCCCGGTCGTGGCGTGCCGGGCGACGCCGTCGTCGCCGGGCCGGCCGCGCAGCAGGGCGTAGTCGTCGGAGCCGGCCCCGACGAACACGCCGGTGCGGCTGCCGGCCAGCGCGGCGGGCCGGATGCCTGCGTGTTCCAGCGCCTCCCAGCCGAGTTCGAGGGTGAGGCGCTGCTGCGGGTCCGTGGCAGCCGCCGCCGCCGGCGTGACGCCGAAGAAGTCGGCGTCGAACGCGGCGGGGTCGTCGAGGAACGCCCCGTGCCGGGCGGCGGTCTCCGTGCCGGACGCGGGATCCCGGCGGTGGGCCGCGGCCGGGGTCGTCGCGGCGCGACCGTCGGTGAGCAGTTGCCAGAAAGCGGCGGGGTCACCCGCCCCGGGAAATCTGCACGAGTAGCCGACGACAGCAATGTGCGGGATGGAATTCATGTCACCCGTTCGAGATTTCTTTTTTGTGTGGCGCGCAACCGGTGGACGATGCGATGGCCAGCATTACAGCGGTCGATATCGTCTCGATAGCGCCGACCGCGACAGGTTGTCGCGCCGCTTGCCGGGGCACGCCACCCGTCGGTACGGTGGGGCACGCATTCAGGCATTAGGTCAGCTCCGGCAAAAACGCGGAAACAATCGGGAAACAACTGGCATCAGGAGCGCAGCCAATGACGTTGGGTTATCTGTTCGGCGGGGGCGTCGGAAACGAGCCGCGCGGCGTCGACCTGTACCGGAAGTACCCCCTGGCGCAGGAGTTCTACGCGCAGGTCGCGCAGTGGACCGGCCTGACCGTCGGGCAGATCCTCGACGAGGACCTGCCCCGGGCGCCCGAGGAGCGGCAGAGCGTCGGCACGGTACGCGAGGCGGCCCACGCGATCGCCGTACACGACGTGCTGGCGCGGCACGGGCTGCGGCCGACGGTGCTCGGCGGGCTCAGCCTCGGCGGCATGTCGGCGGCCAGCCTCGCCGGCGCGGTCAGCCGGCGGGCGCTGTTCGAGATGCTCGCGCACGCCCGCGGCGCGCCGCAACGACCCGCCGACGCGCCCGAGCAGGGCCTCGCCCTGTCGTTCGCGCCGACCGGCGGCGACCTCGGCCCCTACCGTGGCGACGGCCGCCCGGGGGTGTATCTGGCCGGTCAGTTCGGCCCGACCGCCGACGGCGCGACCAGGATCCTGATGCTCTCCGGCGAGAAGGCGGCCCTGGACGAGCTGGCCGCCGACCTGCCGCAGGGCTCGACGGTCGAGATGCCCGGCCGGTCGATGGCCATCCACTCCCCGCTGCGCATGCCGTTCCGCGAGTTCATGGCGCCCTACCTGGACGCCATGCCGTTCACCGACCCCGAGCTGACCCTGGTGTCCTGTCTCGACCGCCGGATCCTGGTCACCGCGGCGGACGTGCGCGACGCGTTCCACCGCAACCCGACCGACCCGATCAACCTGGTCCACCTCTACGACGCGATGCGGGACGAGGGCGTCCGCCTCGGCCTGGTGATGGGCGGCTCCATCCCCGACGGCATCCTGCGCTTCCCGTTCCCGGTGGTGCACGTCGACCATCCCGAGCACGTCGAGCTCGCCGTGACCACGGCGTTCGAGCTCGGCATCGACCTCACCCCGACCCGATGACCTCCGCCGACGCCTGCGACGCGCTCGTCGACCGCTGTCTGGCCACCGACCTCGACGAGTGGACGCGGCGCGTCGTCCGCCGTCACTTCGACCCGCGGACCGGCTCGCCGTACTGGCTGCGGCGCGCGGCCGACCTCGACTTCGATCCGCGTGACCTCACCCGTTACGACCAGCTCACCGCGTTCGGCCCGTTCCCGGTGGACGTGCTGCGCGCCCAGGACCCGGCGGACCTGGTCCCGCTGGCCGTCCCGCGTCCGCTGACCGGCCGCGTCTGGGACAGCGGAGGCACGACCGGCACCCCGTGCCGGGTCTTCTACACCCCGCGGATGCTGCTGCACCGCGGCGCGTGGCGACGCTGGTCGTTCGTCACCGAGGGTTTCCGGCCCGGGCGCGCCTGGCTGCAGGCCACCCCCACCGGTCCGCACCTGATCGGCAACGGCGTCTGGGAGTCGGCAGACCTGCACCAGGGACTGGTGTACGCGATCGACATGGATCCCCGCTGGGTGAAGAGCCTGATCCGGGCCGGTCGGCTGGCCGACGCCAACGACTACAGCGCCCACCTGGTCGACCAGATCGCCGACGTGCTGCGCGGCGGACGCGTCCACTACCTGACCACCACCCCCGCGGTCTTCCAGATCCTGGCGCGCCGGCACCCCGGCCCGGTCGCCGCGTTGGACGGCGTACGGCTCAGCGGCACCCAGATCAGCCCCGGCATGTTCCGCGACTTCACCAAGGCCCTGGACGGCGGCATCTGCGGCCGCAGCTACGGCAACACCTTCGGCAACGCCGCCGGCCTGCCGCCGGAGCAGGAAGGCGAGATCCTCCCGTACGTCCCGAACTACCCGCAGGTCACCATGTCGGTCGTGGACCGCGCGGACTGGTCCACCACGGTCGGGTACGGCGCGACCGGCCAGGTCCGGCTGACCGTCCTGCACGACGACCTGTTCCTTCCCAACATATTGGAGAGAGATCAGGCGCTGCGTTACGACACCGGCGCCGCGTGGCCGTGTGACGGGGTCGCCAACGTCCGCCCGTTGCAGATCACCTCGACGGCGCCCGAGGGCCTTTACTGACCGCCGTCCTGGCCGGCGGGAAATTGTTCCGCCGCAGCGGGTCCGAAACCCGTCGTTCATCATTTCGCGACTGATCTGCCGGGCCGTGGCGAAACCGGCTCGGGCGTCCCCGTCCTGGCGCGTCCGCGCATATCCTCCCGCCGACCTGGCCGCAGTTCACGGCCACCGTCCCACCGGCGGTCCTCGATCGGATTCCACGCGGCCGGCGGGCGTCGTCGCCATTTCCGTACGCCGCCGCGCCGGCGTGCGGGCCCGACCGTCGGCCCCGCGGACACGGCGGCCGGGCACGACCCCGGCTAGGGTTGCCGGGAGACCGCGCCGCCGACGACGAGGACGCCGATGACCCGGACCGACGACGACATCGCCCTCGACTCGGCGTTGGACCCGCTGGTGCTGGCGCTGGACGTCGGCTCCACCGCCACCCGTGGCGGCGTGCACGACGCCTCCGGCCGGCGGGTCCACGGCCTGCAGCACAAGGTGCCGCACGCTTTCACGGTCGCGTCGGACGGCACCTCGGTCATCGACCCCGACCAGGTGACCGCCGAGGTCGGGCAGATTCTCGACGCGGTGACCGGGGACCGCCGGCTGGGCACCAGGATCGCCGGCGTCGCGATGGACACCTTCGCCGCCTCGCTGATCGCGGTGGACGCGGCCGGACGCGCGCTCACCCCGTGTCTGACGTACGCCGACTCCCGCAGCGCGGACGCGGTCCGGGCGCTGCGGGAGGAGCTCGACGAGCAGGCGACGCAGCAGCGGACCGGCGCCCGGCTGCACCCGAGCTACCACGCCCCGCGGCTGCGCTGGCTCGCCGCCGCGCAGCCGCGGGTGTTCGCCGGGGCCGCCGCCTGGTGGTCCCTGGGTGAGTACGTCCTGGCGCGGCTGGTCGGGCAGCCGCTCGCCGGAACGTCCACGGTGGCGTGGACCGGTCTGCTCGACCGGCGCACCGGCGGGTTCGACGCCGAGCTGCTCGCTGCCGCGGGCGTCGACCCCGGGCACCTCTCCCCGCCACGGGACGGCACGGATCCGGCGCCGACGGCGACGCCCCGGCGCTGGCCGGCCCTCGCCCGGGCCGTCTGGTTCCCCGTCGTCACCGACGGGCTGGCCAGCAACGTCGGGTCCGGGGCGACCGACGCCACGGTGCTCACCGCGGCCACGTCCACCAGTGGCGCGCTGCGGGTGCTGCTCGACGGTCCGGCCGATCCCCTGCCGTTCGGGTTGTGGAACTACCGGGTCGACGCCGGACGCACGCTGCTCGGCGGGGCGATCAACGACGTCGGTCGCGCCGTGAGCTGGGCGCAGGACACGTTACGGCTCAGCCCGTCGCTCGCCGACGTCCTCACCGCGCCGCCGACCGACGCCACGCCGTTGGCGCTGCCGTACCTCACCGGGGAACGGGCGCCGGGCTGGGTCGGCGGGGCGCGCGCCGTGTTCGGCGGGGTGTCGGCCGCCACGGACGCCGACGCCCTGTTCCGCGGCATCGTCGAGGGTGTGGCCATGACCTACGCGCGGGTCGCCGACGAGCTGCGCCCGGCCGCCCCGCGGATCCTGGAGGTCGCGGCGGCGGGTCGGGTCAGCAACGACCACCCGGAGTGGTTGCAGATCCTCGCCGACGTGCTCGGCAGCCCCGTCACGCAGGTGACCCGGCGGCGGGCCACGCAGCGGGGCACGGCGCTGCTCGCGCTCGACGTGCTGGCGCCGGACGTCCCGCGCGCGACCCGGGCCACCGGGGCGACGTACGAGCCCCGACCCGCGCACGTCGACCACTACGCGCACCGGCGCGCCCGGTTCGCCGAGGTCTACGACGCGCTCGTGCGGAGCTGAGGACCCCGCCGCGCCGCCCCGGGGCGCGGCTCAGCCGGTGAGCACGTTGGGTGGTGGGACGAGGCGACGGAAGGAGTCCGCCGCCTCCCGGATCTCCGTGCCGGCGTCCCGCAGCACCGGCTCGCCGTGGCCGGGGAGCAGCACGTCGACGTCCCGGCCGGCCAGCGCGACGACGGTTTCGGCGTACCGGTCGAGCCGGCAGTCGTGGATCGCCTGCATGCTGACCCGGCCGCCGGCGAAGAGGCAGTCGCCGCCGAACAGGATGTCGCGGCCGGCGACCCGGGCCAGCACGACGAGGTGACCGTCGCAGTGTCCGGGCGCGGCGACGATCTCGACGGCCAGGCGGCCGGCGTGGACGGTGTCGCCGTCGCCGACGACCCGGTCGACGGTGACCGGGGAGAGCCGGTACCCGGGCGGGTAGATCCCGGCCGCGCGGGCCGCCGCCAGCGAGGTGCGTGACTCGTCACCGCTGCTCAGCGCCGCGCCGGTCTCGGCGCTGGCGATGACGGGCAGCCCCACGGCCCCGGCCGCGGCGGCGCCGCCCGCGTGGTCGGCGTGGTAGTGCGTGACGACTGCCCCGGCCAGCGCGCCCGGGTCGCAGACCTCGGCGACGTTGGCCAGCCACGTCTGCGCGCCGAGGCCGGTCCCGGTGTCGACCAGGAGCCCGTCGGCGCCGTCCCAGATCAGGTAGCAGTGACAGTCGTGCGGGTCGGTCAGCGCGTCGGGCTGGGTTCCGCTGCCGACCAGCCAGACGGAGTCGACGATCTCGACGGCGCCCACGGTCAGCTCCCGGCCGCCGGGCCGTCGGGCCGGACCGCCACCACGTCGACCTCGACCAGGATCCCGGCCAGGGTGCTGCCGACGGTGGTCCGGACCGGGTACGGCGACCGGAAGCGCCGCGCGTACACCTCGTTGTAGTCGGCGAAGTCCCGGTCGAGGTGCTGGAGGTGGACGGTGGCCTTGACGACGTCACCCAGACCGAGGCCGACGGCGCCCAGCGCGCCCTCGACGTTGTCGAGCACCTGTTCGGTCTGCGCGGTGATGCCCTCCGGGACGACGCCGGTGGCCGGGTCCTGCGGTCCGAAGCCCGCCGTGAACACGAACTTCCCGGTGTCGACGACGTGGCTGTACGGTCCGGCCGGCTTCGGCAGGTCGGCACTGGTCCGTGCGGTCCAGCTCATGGTGGTCTCCCTTGCTCAGAGGTGCGCCCCGGGGGCGCTGTGGGCGTTCCGGAACAGGTCGGAGCGGACCTCGTACCGGTCGTGGCGGTAGCGGGACCGGGACCGGTGGGCCGGGCGGCGGTTGGCGTCGTAGAAGACGTCCACGATCTCCAGCGCCGGGGCGTGCTCGGCCAGGCCGAGCAGCCGGGCGTCGCGGGACGGGGCGGGCACCGCGCGTACCAGCCGGCGGGCGGAGGACATGACGACGCCCGCCGCCGCGAGGGCCTCGTGCAGTGACTGCTCCAGGTCGGCGTCGTCGAGCACGCGTTGGAACCGGGCGGGAAGGTAGGCGTCCTCCAGGCACATCGGCTCGTCGTCGGCGAACCGCAGTCGTTCCAGCCGGATGACCGGGGCGCCGGCCTCGACGGCGAGGTCGGCGGCGACGTCTCCGGCGGCGGCGATCTCCTCGATGGCGATGAGCCGGCTGGTCGGGCGCAGGCCACGGGCGCGCATGTCCTCGCTGAACGAGGTCAGGTTCGGCCCCATCGCGACGGTGGGGCGGCGGACGAACGTGCCCAGGCCGGGGACGCGTTCCACCCGTCCGTCGTTGGCCAGGGCGTCGAGCGCCTGCCGGACCGTCATCCGGCTGACCTCGAAGCGGGCGGCCAGCTCCTTCTCGGCGGGCAGCCGGGCGCCGACCGGCAGCTCCCGGCACTGTTCCCGGAGGGCCTTCGTTATCGCGACGTGTTTCGGCGTTGACATGACGTGATCATCCCGTATCTCCCGTTCGAGCCCCACCCACCAGGTCCGCCACCGGTGGATCCGGGCCCTGAGGGTTGACTGGTCTAGACCGCCCGGGTAGCGTTCGGAACACTATTCCAAAGCCCACAATCCCGTCTAGCCCGCAGCGGAGTCACCAGCCGCGTCACGCGGGACGTGACGATCCCCCCAGAGGTCGCGGAATTCCTGAAGGAGTGGCAGCTCATGAGATACGGAAAGTTCAAGCGGCTGACCGCCGTCGCCGCGGTCTCGACGTTGGCCCTCACGGCCGCCGCCTGCGGTGGATCGGGCGGGGCGGCCGACAACGACAAGACGCTGGTGCTGTGGCACATGGAGCAGCCGCCGAACCGGGTCGCCGGGTTCCAGCAGCTCATCGACGCCTACAACGCCACCGACCCGGAGTACGAGGTCCAGGCGCAGGTGCAGGACTGGAACCAGATCTACACCAAGATCTCCGGCGCCGTGCAGTCGGACACCCAGCCCGACATCCTCTTCACCATTCCCGACTTCACCACCTACGTGCGTCCGATCGGCGGGGTCCGGCCGGTGACGTCGCTCGTGGAGGAGCTCGACCAGCAGCACGACTTCGGCGAGGCGGCCACCGCGCCGTACCGGGACGACGACGAGTACTGGGCCGTGCCGCTGTTCGGCATGGTGCAGATGCTGTGGTACCGCGCCGACCTGCTCCAGGCGGCCGGCATCTCCGAGCCGCCGCGGACCCACGCCGAGCTGCTGGCCGCGGCCGAGCGGCTGAACACCGGCGACCAGAGCGGGATCGCCCTGCCGGCCGGTCGCAACCTCGCCACCGACCAGGTCCTCTACAGCCTGATGCTGACCGCCGGCGCGGGGAACATCTTCACCGAGTCCGGTGAGGTCAACTTCAACACCCCGGAGACGGTCCGGGCGCTCACCCTCTACCGGGACCTGCTGAAGTTCTCGCCGAGCGACAGCGGCAACTACTCCTGGGGCGAGCCGCAGGCCGCGTTCAACAGCGGCGCGGCGGCGATGGCGATCGAGAAGGGGCAGTACCTGGCCCCGTTCGAGCAGGAGTCCGGCCGCCCCGCCAGCGACCTGGGCTGCGCGCCGATCCCGGCGGCGGAGTCCGGCGGCCAGCCCGGCAGCATCTACTACTCCAACGCCGCGATGATCATGTCGAACGACGACGCGAAGGCCGCCGGCGCGGAGGAGTTCCTGAAGTTCGTCCTCCAGCCGGAGAACTACGGCACCCTGCTCAACGCCGAGCCGGGTCTGTTCCTCCCGCTGACCGCCGACGGCGCCACGGCCGAGTCGTGGACCAGCAACGAGGTCGTCCAGAAGTACCGCTCCTGCGTCGACGCGATGTTGAAGCAGTCGGAGACGGGCGCGCTGTTCGGCTTCACCGACGGCCAGTACATCGACACCGTCGGCAAGATCTCCGGCCAGAACGTGCTGGCCCAGGTCGTGCAGCGGATGTACAGCACCGGTGAGTCGCCCGAGGCGGCGGCCCGCTGGGGCCAAGAGCGGATGCAGGCGGCGATCGCTGAATGAGCGCGCCCGCCGCGCCGGCGTCGGGCCCGGAGGGCATCCTCCGGGCCCGGCCCCCGGGCGCTCCGACCCCGGCGGCGGGCCGCACCCGCCGCCGTCCGTGGACCTTCCACCTGCTCGGGTACGCCCTCGTCGCGCCGCTCGGGCTGCTGATGCTCGCCGTGATCGGCTATCCGCTGCTCAACACCGTGCTGCTGAGTCTGCAGGACCAGGGCGTGGTGGGCAGCGACTCGACCTTCGTCGGCATCGACAACTACACCCAGGCGCTCGGCGACGGCGCGTTCTGGGGGTCCATCGGCCGCTCGGGGATCTGGCTCTTCGGCAACCTCCTGGTGCAGACGCTGATGGCCTTCGGCACCGCGCTGATCATCGGAGGGCGTAGCCGCTGGTCCCGGGCCTCCCGGACCTGGATCCTCTTCCCCTGGGTGATCCCGACCGTCGCGGTCGCGGTCATCTGGCAGTGGATGAGCAACAGCAACTACGGCATCCTGCCGAAGATCGCCGGCGCGGTCGGCATCGACGGTCTCGGCAGCCCGTTCGGTGACAGCGCCCTGGCGTTGCCGGCCCTGATCCTGATGAACAGTTGGCACTGGTTCCCGCTCGGCGCGGTCGTCATCTTCGGCGCGCTGCAGACCATCCCGGACGAGATCTACGAGGCCGCCCGGGTGGACGGCGCGAACTCGTGGCGGATGTTCTGGAAGATCACTTTCCCGCTGCTGCAACCGGTGCTCTTCGCCCTCGGCCTGGTCGGGTCGCTCTGGTCGTTCAACATCGTCGACTCGATCTACCTGGTGACCAAGGGCGGGCCCGCCGACGCGTCGCTGACCGCGCCGGTGTTCATCTACAACAAGGCGTTCAACCAGTTCCAGGCCAGTGACGCCGCCGCCGCCAGCGTGGTCACCATCATCCTGCTGGCCGCCGTCGCCGCCGTCTACATCCGGGCCGCGAGGCCGAAGGAGGACCAGTGACGTCCCGCCTGCCCTGGGCGCGGCTGCCGCGCCTGGTCACCTGGACCCTGCTCACCCTGGTCGTGATCGGCCCCCTCTACTGGGTCACGATCTCGTCGTTCAAGGACCGCGAGGAGATCCTGCGGTCGACGCCGACCCTGGTGCCGGTGAACCCGACGCTGGACAACTTCCGGCAGCTCTTCACCGCCACCGACTACCCGAGCTACCTGACCAACAGCTTCGCCGTCGCGTTGCTCACCGCGCTGTTCACGGTGCTGGTGTCGTTCGCGGCGGCGTACGGGCTCTACCGGTTGCGCGTGCCGGGCGGCAACAAGCTGGCCGGGCTGATCCTGGTCGCGTACATGATCCCCGGGACCCTGCTGCTGGTGCCGCTCTACCAGACGTTCGCGGCGGTGGAGCTGATCGACACCCGCAACGCGCTGGTGATCGTGAACGTGGCGTTCACCGCGCCGTTCTGCACCTGGCTGCTGCGCGGCTTCTTCATGGCGATCCCCCGGGACATCGACGAGGCCGCCGCGGTCGACGGCGCCGGGCCGGTCCGGATGATGCTGCGGATCGTCCTGCCGCTGCTCGCGCCGGGGATCGCCACCGTCGCCGTCTACGCCTTCGTCTTCTCCTGGACGGAGTTCGTGTTCGCCTCGCAGCTCGTCGTCAGCGACCAGCTCAAGACCCTGCCCATCGGGCTCAGCGCGATCATGGGCCAGTACACCGTGAACTGGGGCCTGCTGATGGCCGGCACGGTCTGCACGATCATCCCCGCCATCGTCCCGTTCCTCTTCGCCGGGCGTTACTTCGTCGGTGGCCTGACCACGGGAGCGCTCAAGTGACCGCACCACGACCCACGTCCACCGTCGAGCAGTCGACCGCCGCCGACCCGGCGGACCGGTCGGCGGCGGACGTCACCGCCGCCGGCTACACCGCCGGGGTCCAGTCCGTGCTCGCCGACGCGCTGCGCGCGGAGCTCCCGGCGGTACGCCGGGCGGCGGAGCTGGTCGCCCGCGCGTTCGCCGCGGAGGGCCTGTTCTACGTCTTCGGCAGCGGGCACTCGCACATGTTCGGCGAGGAGGCGTTCTACCGGGCCGGCGGCGCGGTACGGGTCTGCCCGATCCTCAAGCCGGCGCACATGCTGCACGAGGGCGCCGTGCACAGCACCGTGCTGGAGCGGCAGAGCGGCCACGCCGAGCCGCTGCTCGACGGGTACCGGCTGGACCCGGCCCGCGACGTCATGCTCGTCGTCTCCAACTCGGGCGCGAACGCGTTCCCGGTGGAGGTGGCCCAGGCGGTGAAGGCGCGCGGCCTGCCGCTGATCGCGATCACCTCCCGCCGGTACGCCTCGTCGATCGAGCGTTCCGGGCCGCGCCTGCACGACATCGCGGACGTGGTGATCGACAACCACTGCCCGCCCGGTGACGCGCTCGTGCCGCTCGGGCCGGGCCTGCCCTCCGCCGGCCCGGCGTCCACCGTGGTCGGGATGACCCTGCTCGACGCGATCATCGTCGAGGCGTTCGGCATCCAGCTCCGACGCGGTGAGACACCCGAGGTGTTCATGAGCGCCAACATGCCCGGCGCGGCCGAGCACAACGCCGCCTCGGCCCGCCGGCTGTCCCACCTCGTCCCGCACCTGTAGCGAAGGAGAACCACCGTGAAGATCAGCTTTGAGGTCTGGCCGAACATGCCGTGGGGACGCCTGGAGGCGGCCGGCCCGGCCTGGAACTCCTGGGGGGACAAGTCGGCGGCCTGGTGCGTCGAGCAGACCGCCAAATACGGCTACGACGGCGTCGACTTCATCTTCGCGAAGCTGCTGGAGGCGCCGAAGGCCGAGTACGACCAGCAACTGCGCGACGTCCGCGCCGCCGCCGAGCGGACCGGCATCGACATCGGCTACCTCGGCCACCACACCACCTTCGTCAGCCCCCGGGAGTTCGACCGGGAACGCGGCATCGAGTCGTTCAAGAAGGCCCTCGACGCGGCGGCCGTGCTCGGCGCGAAGTCGGTCTGCACGCTGATCGGGGACGGCTACTACGACCCGCCGCTGAACGTCCTGATGACCCGCAAGGACGCCTGGCGGCAGTGCCGCGAGGCGATCACCGAGGTCTGCGCGCACGCCTCCGGTCTCGGCCTCAACGTCAGCGTCGAGCTGTTGCAGGGCACCATCCTCAACCGGGTCGAGCTGATCGAGCGGATGTTCGACGAGGTCGGCGCGAGCAACCTGCGGATGACGATGGACACCGGCGCGTTCTACGTCGCGGTGAAGCCGTTCATGAACGTCAGGCAGGCGGTCAGGCGGCTCGCGCCGTACATCGACATCGTCCAGATCAAGGACGAGGTGGGTCTGCCGACCATCGTGCACAGCAACCACATCTGGTTCGGCGGCGGGCTGGTCGACTTCCGGGAGACCTACGAGGCCCTCGCCGAGATCAACTTCGACGGGTACGTGAGCGTCGAGTGGGAGGGCTGGCAGGTCGGCGGTCCGATCGGCGTCGGCGAGCCGGCCGGCGTGGGGCTGGCCGACTTCGACCGGGTCGCCGAGGAGTCCCTCGAGTACCTGACGGAGTTCGGCTTCGTGCCCCGGCGGGGTCGTTGACCGGCCGCCCACCCGCGGCCACCCTCGTCGGTCTGGACCTGGGCACCACCGGCGTGAAGGCGGTGGTCGTCGACGCGGCCACCGGCGACACGGTGGCCCGGGCCCACCGGGACTACCCGTCGGACACCAGCCGCGCCGGGCGGCACGAACAGGACCCGGCGCGCTGGTGGACGGCGTCGGCCGACGCGCTGCGGGAGGCGCTGGTCGGCGTCGACGCCGACGCCGTCGTCGCGGTCGGCCTGAGCGGGCACATGCACGCGGCGGCGCTCTTCGACGCGCACGACCGCCCGGTACGGCCGGCGCTGACCTGGGCCGACCGGCGGGCCGCCGAGCAGGTGCGGGCGCTGCGCCGGCACGGCGCGCGGGTCGGCGAGCTGACCGGGAACCCGGTGGTGGAGGCGTTCACCGCGCCCAAGCTGGCCTGGCTCGCCGCCCACGAGCCCGACGCGGTACGCCGGGCCGTGCGGCTGGTCCAACCGAAGGACGTGCTCCGGCACCACCTCACCGGCGACTGGGGCACCGACCACACCGACGCCGCCGGCACCCTGCTGTACGACGTACGCCGGCGGCGGTGGGCGCCCGAGCTGTGGGCGCTGTGCGGGGCCGACGAACGGCTCGCCCCGACCGTCTCCGACCCGACGGAGATCGTCGGCACGGTGCTGCCGGCGGCGGCCGGGGCGACCGGGCTGCGGGCCGGCACCCCGGTGGTCGCCGGAGCGGGCGACGTCTCCTGCGCGGCGCTCGGCGCCGGCGCGGTGACCAGCGGCCGGGTCTACGTCAACGTCGGCACCGCCGCGCAGATCGTCACCCCGGTGGACGCGCCGCACGGCGACGTCGACCGGTTCGTCTTCGCCCGCGCCGGCCAGGACGGCTTCCTCGGGATGGTCTCCTCGTACGCCGCGGGTCTGGCGATCCGCTGGTGCGAGCGGAACCTGCTGCCCGGCGGCTCGGGCCAGGCCGGCGGCGACACCGACGGGACGGCGGACCGGCTGGCCCGCGACAGCGGGCCGGGCGCGCGCGGGCTGACCTTCCTGCCGTACCTGCTCGGCGCGAGCGCCCCGGTCCACGACCCGGACGTGCGGGCCGCGCTGCTCGGCGCCGGCCCGGAGCACGGCCCGGCCGACGTCGCCCGCGCCGCGTTGGAAGGCGTCGCGTACGCCTCCGCCGCCGCCGTGGAGCAGCTTCTCGGCGGCGCGCAGGCGGTGACCGGGATCCGGGTCGGTGGCGGGGTGACCCGGTCGGCGCTGTGGTGCGAGGCGTTCGCCGCCATGTTCGACGTTCCGGTGTCGCGACTGCGCCAGGACGCCTCGCCGCGCGGCGCCGTCGCGCTGGCCGGGCTCGGCGCCGGGGTGTGGCCGGACGTCGCGACCGCGTGCGACGCCCTCGACGACAGCGAGCCGCTGCCCAGCATGGACCGACGCCGGGCCGGCTACCGCCGGGCCCGCCGACGCTACGACGCCGCCGCGACCGCGATCGCCGCGCTCCCCCGTGACCCCGCCCTCCCCGACGACGACGGAGCAGACCGATGAAGGACCCCACCGGCCGGACCCTCGCGGCCCGACTGGATCCCGACGCGATCGTCGCGGAGGCGGCCCGACTCATCGCGATCGAGGGCCACCAGGACCATCCGGCGGAGGAACGCGCCGTCGCCGAGCACGTCGCCGACCGGCTACGCGCCTGCGGGGCGGACGTCGAGCTGCGACCGGTGACCGGCGACCGGGTCAACGTGGTCGCCCGGCTGCGCGGCGGCCGACCCGGCCCGACGCTGATGCTCAACGCGCACCTGGACACCGTGCCGCCGTACGGGATGACCGACGGCCTGCGGCCCCGGATCGCCGACGGCAAGCTGTGGGGTCGGGGCGCGGCCGACATGAAGGGCGCCCTGGCGGCGATGATCGCCGTCGTCGAGCTGCTCGCCGGGGCGGACCTCGACTTCGCCGGGGAGTTGCTGCTCACCGGCGTCGCCGGGGAGGAGAACGGCAGCCCCGGCATGCGGGCGCTGGTCGAGGCGGGCGTCACCGCCGACTTCGCGATCGTGGGCGAGCCGACGTCGCTGCGGGTCGGACGGGCGCACAAGGGCGCGATGTGGGCGCAGGTGGCCTTCCGGGGGGTCGCCACCCACGGCAGCGTCCCCCGGGACGGGATCAACGCCGTCTACCACGCGGCGCGGTTCATCACCGCCGTCGAGCGGGACCTGACCGCCGCCCTGGACCAGCGCCGTCACCCGCTGCTCGGCACGGCGACCGTCAACGTGGGAGTGGTCGCCGGGGGCGACCGCCCGCCCATGGTGCCCGCGTCCTGCGTCGTCGCTCTCGACCGCCGCTGGCTGCCCTCGGAGCGGCACGACGAGGTGCTGGCCGAGCTGCGGGAGGTCGTCGCCGGGCTGCGCCGCGCAGACCCGGCCGTCGACGCGACGGTCGAGGAGATGGCCGGCACGGCGACCTTCGTGCACGCCCCGCTCGACTGCCCGCCGGAGCACCCGTACCTGCGGATGCTCTGCGACGTCGCGCCGGACCCGGAGCCGGTGGGGTTGCAGTTCTGGACCGACGGCGCGCTGCTGGCCGCCGCCGGCACCCCGGCGGTCGTGTGTGGACCGGGTGACATCGCCCAGGCGCACTCGTTGCGGGAGTGGGTCGCCCTCGACCAGCTCCACGGCGCGGCCGAGGTCTACCTTGCAATGGCGGAGCGGATGCTCTCGGTGCGCCCGCGCCACGCCGACGCCGAGGTAGTAGAGGTATGAGCATGCCCAACATCGAACGGGGACCCGACGGCCTGCGGGCGGTGGAGCGGGCCGTCGCCGTGCTCCACGCGCTCGCCGACTGCCCGCAGGGCGCCGCGCTGACCGAGCTCGGCAAGGCCACCGGGATCCCCACCACCACGCTGCACCGGATCCTCGGCGTGCTGCGCGGCATCGCCCTGGTCCGGGAGACCGCCGACGGCCGGTACGCGCTGGCCGCCGGGACCCTCACCCTCGCCCGCGCCTACCTGGACGGGCTGGACCTGCGCCAGGAGGCGCTCGCGGTGATGCGGCCGTTGGCCGAACGGCTCGGCGAGACCAGCCACCTCGGCGTGCTCGCGTTGACCCACATCGTCTACATCGAGAAGATCGACAGCCCGAAGCCGGTACGGATGCACAGCCGGGTCGGTCAGACCAACCCGGCGCTGACCACCGCGATCGGTCGCGCCATCCTCGCCCACTCGCCCCGGCACGTCGTCGACGAGGTGGCGCTGGCGCACGGCCGGCTCACCGGCGAGCCGGTCCCCCGCGCCGACCTCGACGCGCTGCTGGCCCGGGTACGCGCCGACGGCTACGCCTGCGACCTGCAGGAGAACGAGCTCGGCATCTCCTGCGTGGCGGCCCCGATCTTCGACCACACCGGACACGTCGTCGCCGGCCTGAGCGTCTCCGCGCCCGCCGCGCGGTTCGACGCGGTGGGGGTGGCCCGGCTCGGCCCGCAGGTCGCCGCCGCCGCCGCCGACGTCTCCGGCCAGCTCGGCTGGACCACGGGCCCGGTCGCCGAGGTCCCGGCCCCGCCCCGGGCTCCCCGGACGCCCACCCAGACCCGGGGGTCCGGATGAGGGAGCCCACCGTCGGCTGTGTCCGGTGCGGGCACGGCACGACGTACCCCGCGTACCGCTGCCCGGTCTGCGCGTCCCCGCTCGTGCTCGACCTGACGCCGGTCACCGCCGCGGGCTGCCGCCCCACCACGGGTCGGGGCATCTGGCGGCACGCCGGCCTGCTGCCCCGCACCGGGCACGCCGTGACCCTCGGCGAGGGCTCGACGCCGCTGCTGCCGCTGCGACGCGACGGCGCGACGGTCCACGCGAAACTGGAGTCGGTCAACCCGTCACTGTCGTTCAAGGACCGGGCGATGGCGTTGGCCGCGTCGGCGGCGCTCGACCTCGGGTCGACGGGCCTGGTCCTGGCCTCGACCGGCAACGCCGCCGTCTCGGCCGCCACCTACGCCGCCGCCGCCGGGCTGCGCTGCCGGGTCTTCTGCGCGACCGGCTCGAACGCCGGCGGCAAGCTCGACGTCGCCCGCGCGCACGGGGCCGAGATCCGGCTGGTGCCCGGCCACTACAGCGACGCGTACGAGGCGGCGACCCGCGCCGAGGGCGACGGCTGGCTCAACGTCACCACCACCTACCGGAACCCGCTGCTGACCGAGGCGTACCGGCCGGTCGCCGCCGAGCTGGTCGACGACCTCGGCGGCGTGCCCGACGTGGTGGTGGTGCCGGTCGGCGCGGGCCCGCTGCTGCGGGGCGTCTGGCTCGGCTTCACCGACCTGCGCGCCGCCGGCCGCACCGGCACCGTCCCCCGGATGGTGGGCGTGCAGGCCGACGCCTGTGCGCCGCTCGCCCACGCCTGGGGCGCCGGCGACCGGGACGCCGGGGAGTGGGCGACCGCGCTGCGCGAGCCGGTCGAGGTGCGCCCGACCGCCGCCGCGGCCATCGCGGACGCGCTGCGCGGCTACGCCGACGAGGGCCTGCTGACCCTCGACGCGGTACGGCGCAGCGGCGGGGAGGTCGTCGCCGTCGGCGAGCCGGCGATCGCCTCGGCCGGACACGAGCTGGCCCGGCAGGGGCTGTTCGTGGAGCCGGCCGCCGCCGCCGCCCTGGCCGCCCTGGAGACCTCCGCCGTCGCCGCCTCCGCCACCGGCCCGTTCGGGGTGGTCGCGGTGCTCACCGGGCACGGCGCCAAGGAACCGT
Organism: Micromonospora sp. WMMD882; assembly: GCF_027497255.1. Lineage (NCBI taxonomy): Bacteria > Bacillati > Actinomycetota > Actinomycetes > Micromonosporales > Micromonosporaceae > Micromonospora > Micromonospora sp. WMMD882. The sequence continues at coordinate 668,537 of NZ_CP114903.1, read as the reverse complement.
CCACCCGCACCGATGGGAGCACCCCGTGACCGGAGCAGCCGACCGGACGACCGGACCGACCGTGGCCATCGCCGGGGTGGGACGCTTCGGTGCCCTGCACGCCCGCGCCTGGGCCGAGGCCGGCGCCCGGATCGTCGGCCTGGTGGACCCGGACGCCGACCGGCTGGCCGGGACGGCCCGCGCCCACCGGGTCGAGCGGACCGGAACCGACCTCGCCGCCCTGCTCGACCAGGTCCGGCCGGACATCGTGGTGGTCGCCTCCGACGAGGCGTCCCACGCCGGGCTGGCGGTGACCGCGCTGACCGCCGGATGCCACGTCTTCGTCGAGAAGCCGCTGGCGCTCTCCGCCGCCGACGCGTGGCGGATCGCCGACACCGCGCGGGCCCACGACCGGCAGGTGGTGGCCGGGCACATCTCCCGGTTCACCGCCCAGATGAGCCGGATGCGGGCCGGGGTGGAACGCGGCGCGGTGGGCCGGCTCTGCGCGTTGCGGCTGCGCCGCGACTTCAGCCGGGCCTGGTTCCTCAGCTTCGGCGACCGGGTCGACCCGGTCTGGGAGTCCTGCGTCCACGACATCGACCTGGCGATCTCGTTCGCCCGCGCCCGGGTCCGCCGGGTGATGGCGATGCGCAGCGCCGCCGCCGGTGACGCCGCGCCCAGCGTGGTCAGCGCGCTGCTCGAGTTCGACAACGGCGTGATCGCCACCGTCGAGTCCGCCTGGCTCGTGCCGGCGGCGGGACCGGGCACCCTGGACGACGGGCCGCTGGACCTCGACGGGGCGATCGTCGGCGAGGCCGAGGTGCTGGGTCTGGACGGGATCCTGAAGCAGCGGCTGGTCAGCGACGCGCTGGTGGAGTGGACGACGGCCGGCGTCCAGGTGCCCGACCTGTCGCTGTGGCCGGAGGAGGACGGGCTGGTCGGCGGGGCGCTGCGCCGCGAGATCGGCTACGCCCTCGCGGTCTTCACCGGCCGGCGGGAGCCCGACCTGATGCCGCTGGAGCAGGCCTGCTGGGGCGTCGAGGCGGCCGAGGCCATCGTCGAGTCGCTGCGCGTCGGCGCCCCGGTGCAGACCGCCCGACGCTGACCGGGGCCGGCCCGGCCCCGGGTAGGGGTGTCCGGGCCGGTCACGGCGATCGACTCACCCCTGCCGTACCCCGTCGATGCGTACCGGCGAGGCCGTGCCGTCGCGCAACGCTGCCGGCAGCAGGTCCTGCGGCCAGTTCTGGAAGGCGACCGGACGCAGCCAGCGGCGTACCGCCGTCGCGCCGACGGAGGTGTGCAGGGGCGCGGTCGTGGCCGGGTACGGGCCGCCGTGGTGCATCCCCCAGGTGACCGCCACGCCGGTGGGCCAGCCGTTCCACACCAGACGACCGGCGCGGTCCTGCAGCAGCGGCAGCAGACCGGCGAGCTCCGGCTCGTCGCCCCGGGCGAAGACGCCGGCGGTGAGCGAGGCGGGCAGCGCCCCGGCCGCCGCCCGCAGCTCGCCGGCGTCGGCGTACTCCACCACCAGCGACGCCGGCCCGAACGCCTCTTCGAGCAGCTCGGTGGCGTGGTCGAGCAGGGTCGGCACGTCGGCGCCGAGCAGCAGCGGTCGGGGTTCCGCCCCGGACGGGGCGGGGGTGAGCGTCCGTACGCCCGGCACCGCGCGCAGCCGCGCCACGACCGTGTGGAAGCCCTCCTCGATCCGCTCCCCCAGCATCCGGCCGAGCCGTACGTCGGCGCAGTGGTCGGCGGCGAGCCTGGCGATCGGCGAGCCCGCCGGCACGAACAGCAGGCCGGGCTTGGTGCAGAACTGTCCGACGCCGAGCGTGTAGCTGGCGACGAATCCGCTGGCGATCTCCTCGGCGCGCTCGTCCGCCGCCGCGCCGGTCACGAACACCGGGTTGAGACTGCCGAGCTCGCCGTAGAACGGCACCGGGTCCGGGCGGGCGGACGCCAGGTCGAACAGCGCCCGGCCGCCCGCGAGGGAGCCGGTGAAGCCGACCGCCCGCACCCGGGGGTCGGTCACCAGCCGGCGGCCGGTCTCCGTGCCGTACGCCAGGGCGAACGCGCCGGCGGGCGCGCCGGCCCCGCGCAGGGCGTCGACGACCACCTCCGCCGTGGCCGCCGACAGGGCCGGGTGACCGGGGTGGGCCTTGACGACGACCGGGCAGCCGGCGGCCAGGGCGGACGCGGTGTCCCCACCGGCGACGCTGAAGGCGAAGGGGAAGTTGCTGGCCGCGAAGACGGCGACCGGGCCGAGCGGCATCAGCGTCCGCCGGACCTCGGGCCTCGGCGGCGTCGCGCCCGGATCGGCGTTGTCGATCATCGCCTCCAGGAAGGACCCCTCCCGGCAGACGTCGGCGAACAGCCGCAGTTGCCCGGTCGTGCGGGCCACCTCGCCGGTCAGCCGACCCGCCGGGATGGCGGTCTCGCGTTCCGCGATCGGGATCAGCCGCTCCGCGGCGGCGTCGAGGGCGTCGGCCACCGCGACCAGCCACCGGGCCCGCTCGTCCGGCGGGGCCACGCCCATCGCCGGGGCGGCGGCCACCGCCGCGTCCAGGATCACGTCCAGCTCCGACGTCGTGCTGTCCCCGGTCATGCGCGCCCCCGTCCCGTGGCGTCGTCCCGCAGCCAGGTGAAGGCCGCGACGCCCCGCGCCACATGGTTACGCAACCGGCCCACCTCGGCGATGTCGATTTCCACGATGTCGTCCTCCCGGAGGGTGAAGTCGAGCTCCGGCACCAGCCCGGTGCCGGTGCTCAGGACCACCCCGTCGGGGTAGGTGTCCTGCCGGTAGAGCCACGACAGCAGCTCCGTCGGCGGCCGGCGCAACTGGGCCGTGGAGGTGGCCTCCGACCAGACCGGCCGCCCGTCGCGCAGCACCGTGCAGGACACCGCCAGGTCGTCCGGTCGGTCGACCTCCCACGCCGGGCGGATCCCCGGAGAGATGGCGCAGGACCCCGCGTACACCTTCGCCTGCGGCAGGTAGAGCGGGTTCTCCCCCTCGATGCTGCGGGAGGTGACGTCGTTGACGACCGTGTAGCCGACCAGCTCGCCGGCCGCGTTCGCCACCACGCCCAGCTCGGCCTCCGGCAGGTTCAGCGCCGAGTCCTCGCGGACGCCGATGGGCTCCCCGTCGGTCACCACCCGCCAGGCCACCGACTTCAGGAACAGCTCGGGCCGCTCGGCGTCGTACAGGCGCGCGTAGACGTCGGCGGCGGCGCTCTCCTCCATCCGGGCCTGCCGGGACCGCTGGTAGGTGACGCCCCCGCCCCACACCTCGGTCCGGCCGTCCACCGGCGGCAGCAGGCGCACGTCCGGCGGCGCCGGCCGGTCGGCCGCCGTCACCGCCTCGCGCAGCTCGGCCAGGGGGACCCGCAGCGCGGCGGCCAGGGACGGGAAGGGCAGTTGCCGCAGGGCGCCGTCGTCGTCCCGGACGGCGACGCCGGCGGCGCTCCCGTCCGCCGATGTGTAGCGCACGATGTGCATGTTCTCTCTCCGTTCGTTGGCCGAGCAGGTGCCGGGTCGCCGTCTCGCCGGCACGCGGTCGGGCGGCCGGTCCGACCGGGCCGCTGGGGTACGTCGCCGTCAGTCGCCCGGACGGACGACGGCCTTGAGCGTCCGGGGGTCGGTGGTGGCGGTCAACGCCGCCTCGACGTCGTCGAGGCCGTACCGACCGGTGACCATCGAGTCGAGGTCCACCCGGCCGGACGCGGCGAGCTCGATCGCCAGCGGCCAGGTGTTGGCGTACCGGAAGACGCCGGTCAGGATCAGTTCCCGGTTCTGGATCCGGGACACCGGCAGGGTCACGTCGTCCGCGCCCATGCCGACCAGGACGACCCGGCCGGCCGGTCGGACCGCCAGCACCCCGTCCCGGACCGCCGCCTCCGCGCCGCTGGCGTCGATGAACGCGTCGACCTCCAGACCGAGCGTCGCGATGTCCTCGGCGGCCGGGTCGACGACCCGGCTGGCCCCGTAGCGCAGCGCCGCCTCCCGACGGCCGGCGGAGACGTCCGAGACGATCACCTCGCTGGCCCCGAAGGCCCGCGCCACCTGCGTGATGATCACGCCGACCGGTCCCGCGCCGGCGACCAGGACGCGTGAGCCCGGCGCGGTGCCGGCCTTCTGGTTGCTCCAGATGCCCACCGACAGCGGCTCGCAGAGGGCCGCCGCCTCCAGGCTCATCGAGTCGGGGACGGGGAACGCGTAGTCCGCCTGGATCGCCTGGTACTCGGCGAACGCGCCGTCGATCGGTGGCGTCGCGTAGAACTCGATGGCCGGGCAGAGGTTGTACCGGCCGTGTCTGCACTGCTCGCACACCCGGCACGCGCGCTGCGGCTCGATCGCGACCCGCCGGCCGACGCGGTCCGGCGACACGCCGGCGCCGACCGCGACGATGACGCCGGCCGCCTCGTGGCCCAGGATCATCGGCGAGTCCAGCACGAAGTCGCCGATCCGGCCGTGCTGGAAGTAGTGCACGTCCGACCCGCACACCCCGACCGAGGCGATACGCACCAGCACCTGGTCCGCGGCGGGTTCCGGGATCCGTACCTCGTCCACCCGGAGGCGGCCCTGCTCCACCAGTACGCTGGCCCGCATCGTCTGCGTGGTCACGTCGATCTCCTGTTCTGCGAGTGGATGACGGTCTCGGCGACCGGGGAATCGGCGACGGTGACCCGGCGCACGTCGCCGGCGGGCGCGGCGGCCCGGGTCGTGCCGGCGGGCGCGGCGGCCGTCACCCGGTCACCAGCCCCTTGTGGAGGATGACGTTGGCCCAGAGCCGCAGCTCGCCGGTGGACACCACGACGCTGGCCCCGGCGGCCAGGTCGTAGTACGCCCAGCGGTCCACCGTCCGGGGCGGCGACGGGTGGCCGACGGCCGCGAGGATGTCGTCCTGGACGGTGGGCGCGGGCGTCCGCCCGCTGTCCATGAGCACCGGGGCCAGGTCGGCGTCCAGCGGCAGGACCTCGCAGATCGCGGCGGCCACCTGGGGCACCGTCGTCCCCGGGTACTCGACGGCGCGCGGGTCGAGGCGGTGCGCCGGGAAGTTCGCGTCGGCGATCAGGACGTAGTCCGAGTGGCCCATCTCGTCGAGCCGCTTGAGCAGCTCGCCGGTGAGCAGCGGGTTGATGTTGAGCAGCATGGCGTCTCCTGGTCGCTGGTCGGGGCCCGTCGGGGCGCTACTCGCCGCGCAGGGCGCCGGCCGCGAGGCCCGACACGACCCGCTCCTGGGCCAACAGGTAGAACAGGATCGACGGGATGGTGGCCAGCGTCAGGGCCGCCATCATGCCGGGGATGTTCACGCTGAACTGGCCGTAGAACGCGTTGAGGCCCAGCGGCAGCGGATAGTTGGGCTGCGAGGAGAGCAGGACGAGCGCGAAGACGAACTCGTTCCAGACGAAGATGAACGTGATGATCCCGACGGTGGAGATCGCCGGTCCGGAGACCGGCATCACCACGTTGCGCAGGATCCGCCAGTGGCCCGCGCCGTCGATCCTCGCGGCCTCGAACAGCGCCTCGGGGATCTGCCGGAAGAAGCTGGCCAGCACGAAGACGGCCATCGGCAGGTTGAACGCGATGAACGGGCCGAACAGCGCGGCGATCGAGTCGTACATCGTCAGCTGCTGGGTCAGGACGTAGATCGGGATGAGCGTGACGTGCACCGGCACCATGATTCCGGCCAGGAACAGCAGCATCATCGGCGTGTTGAGCCGGGTGCGGAAGCGTGACAGCGGGTAGGCCGCCAGGATCGCCAGGACGACCGTTCCGGTGACGGTCACCGCGGCGATCACGATGCTGTTCACGAAGTAGCGGCCGAAGTCGGCCGAGAACAGCCCGGTGAAGTTGGCCAGGGTCAGCTCACGCGGCAGGCCGAACGGACGGTCGAGGAAGTCGCTGCGGGTCTTCAGCGAGCTCAGCGCCATGAACGCGAACGGGAACAGCGACAGCACCGCCGCGACGATCGCGACGACCAGTCGCGCGGCCCCGGACCAGCGCAGGGGCCGGCGGGGACGACGGTCCTTCGCCGGCGGCCGGCCGGTGACGGTACGGTCCACCACAGCACTGGTCATCTCAACCCCTCGTCTTCTCGGCGCCCTCGCGCCGGTTCGAGCGGGCCAGCACCACGACGGTCAGCACGAGCGTGAGCAGGAACATGACCATCGCGATCGAGCTGGCGTAGCCGAGCTGGTAGTTCGTGAAGCCCTGGCGGAACATGTAGGTGGCCAGCAGCTCGGTGGAGTTGCTCGGCCCGCCGTCGGTCATGATGTAGACCAGGTCGAACGCCTTGATGGACCCGGCCAGCGACAGGATCGCCGTGGTGAACAGCACCGGGCGCAGCAGCGGCAGCGTGACGTACCAGAACTTCTGCCAGCCGTCCGCGCCGTCCAGGGCCGCCGCCTCGTAGACCTCCGGGTCCAGTCCGACGAGCGCGGCGACGTAGATGATCATGTAGAAGGGCGCCCACTGCCAGACGTTCGCGCCGATCACCGCGGCCAGCGCGGTGCTGGTCTGGCCGAGCCAGCCCTGCGCGAGCCCGTCGAGGCCGACACCGCGCAGGAAGCCGTTGACGATTCCGTAGTCGGGGCTGTAGACGAAGCGCCAGAGGATGCCCACGGCGACCGTCGACATCAGCGTCGGCACGAAGTAGACGCCCCGCCAGAACCGCATCCCCCGCCGGGCGCTGGTGATGATGAGCGCCAGCCCCAGCCCGATGGGCAACTGGACGAAGACGCTCACCACCAGCAGGATCGCGGTGTTACCGAGCGCCCGCCAGAAGATCGGGTCGCCGAACAGCTCACGGTAGTTCGCCAGTCCCACCGGGACCGACGGGCGGCCGGGCCCCGCCCAGGACGAGAAGCTCAACACACCGGACTGCACGACCGGGTAGATCAGGAACACCGCGTACACCGCGAGCGCCGGAGCCAGGAAGGCCGCCCACTTCAGCCGTTCACTACGAATCATGGTGTGCCGAGTCCTCTCGTCCTGGGCCGCGCGCTACTGCTTGACCTGCTCGTACTTGGTCTGCAGCCGGGAGGCCGCGTCCTGCGGGCTGACGCTCAGACCGAACAGGCTCTGCACGGTCTGCAGCATCTCCGTGGTCCACTCCGGCGCGAGCACGTGGTCCGGCCACGGGGCCAGGGCGGGAGCGGCGGCGATGGCGTCGGAGACCTTCTTCACCAGCGGCTCGCTGATCTCGGTCCCCTCGTAGACCGGCACCCGGCCGAGCTCGGTGATGGCCTTGGCGGAGTCCTGGTCGACCAGGTAGTACAGCAAATCGGCCGCCTTGTCCGACTTGTCGGACTTCGCCGCCGAGTACATCGGGGCCAGGCCACCGGTCATCATGTCGCTGGTCCCCTTGGCGCCCGACCAGGCCGGCACCGTGAAGAAGTCCATCTTGGACATCATCTCGGGCGCTTCCTCCTTGGCGGAGGTGAGCGTCCAGTTGCCCATGTGGTTCATCGCGGCCTTGCCGGACCAGAACAGTTGCCGGGACTCGCCCTTGTCGTAGTCCAGGCCGTTGAAGCCCTGGTTGAACGCGCCGGCCTGGACCAGCTCGACGATCTTCTGGTGCCCCGCGACCACGCAGGGGTCGTCGAGCCGGATCTTCGGCTCGGTGCCGAGGGTGGCCCAGAAGTCCGGGCCGCAGGAGAGCGCCACCAGCTCCGACCACCACTGGCTACCGGGCCACTGGCTGGAGTTGGCCATCGCGATCGGGGTGTAGCCGGCCGCCTTGGTCTTCGCGATGACGTCGAGGAACTGCTCCCAGGTGGTGGGCGCCGACAGGTTGAGCTCGGCGAAGATGTCCTTGTTGTACCAGACCATCGACGCCTCGACCGCGGTCGCCAGCCCGTACTGCGTGCCGTCGACCTGCCCCTGCCGCAGCACCGCCGGGCCGAACACGTCGTTGAGCTTCTTCTCCCGCATCATGTCTTCGAGCGGGACGACCAGGTCGGACTTCTCGTACTCGACGAGGTCCGAGCCGCCCCAGTTGAAGAAGACGTCCGGGCCGTTGGGGGTCCCGAGGCCCACCCGCAGCTTCGTCTTGTACTGGTCGTTCGGGGTGTCGGTCAGGTTGACCTTCCACCCGGGGTTAGCCGCCTCGAACCGCTTGGCGGCGTCCGGCACCGTCGGGTTGTCCGACAGGTACCACAGGTTGAGGGTCTGGTCGCCGTCGCCGGAGTCCCCGGGACCGGAGGTCCCGCAGGCCGCCAGGGCGACCGCCATCGCGGCCGCCGTGGTGGCGACCAGAAAACGGTGAGCCTTCATGTGCTTCACTCCCTTTGTCCCATTCGTGGTCGGCGAGACGTCGTCACATCACGGCGGACAGTTGCCACGGCACGAACTCGTTCTGCCCGTAGCCGAACAACTCGCTCACCGAGCGCTGGCCGGAGGCGCAGGAGAGCATCCGCTGGAAGATCTGCTCCCCGACCTCGTCGACCGTGCTGAACCCGCTGACGATGTCGCCGCAGTTGATGTCGATGTCCTCGCGTTGCCGAAGCCACAGCTCGTTGTTGGAGGCGAGCTTGAGGGAGGGCGTCGGCTGGCAGCCGTAGGCGGACCCGCGGCCGGTGGTGAAACAGATCAGGTTCGCTCCTCCGGCGACCTGGCCCGTGGCCGAGACGGGATCGAAACCGGGCGTGTCCATGAAGACCAGCCCGTGCTCGCGCACCCGCTCGGCGTACTCGTAGACCTCCATGAGGTCGGTGCTGCCGCCCTTGGAGACGCCGCCGAGCGACTTCTCCAGGACGGTGGTCAGACCGCCGGCCTTGTTGCCGGCGGACGGGTTGTTGTTCAGCTCGGCCTGCATCCGGTCCGCGTACTCCTGCCACCAGGCGAAGCGGTCCAGCAGCCGCCGGGCGACGGCCGGGGTGTGCGCCCGGCGGGCCAGCAGGTGCTCGGCGCCGTAGATCTCCGGGGTCTCCGAGAGGATCGCGGTGCCGCCGTGCCGGACCAGCCGGTCGACGGCGGCGCCGAGCGCCGGGTTGGCGGTGATGCCGGAGTAACCGTCCGAGCCGCCGCACTGCAGGCCGACGACCAGCTCGGCGGCCGGCACCGGCGTGCGGCGCACGTCGTTCACCTCGGGCAGTAGCGACGTGACCAGCTCGATGCCCCGGCGGATGCTCCTGGCGGTGCCGCCGACGTCCTGCATGTTGAAGCTGGCCACCGGCCGGTCGACGGCGCTGAGGTCCACCTCCAGGAGATCGTCGAGCTGGTTGGTCTCGCAGCCGAGCCCGATCGCCACCACCGCCCCGAAGTTCGGGTGCTGGGCGTACCCGCGCAGCGTGCGCTGGAGGACCTTCAGGCCGAGGCCCTGCGGGTCGACGGCGCAGCCGACGCCGTGGGTGATCGGCACGACGCCGTCGACGTTCGGGTAGTCGGCCAGCGCCTCGGGGTGGATGTCGCGGCGGAAGTGGTCGGCGATCGCCCGCACCACGGTCGCCGAGCAGTTGACGCTGCTGATCAGCGCGATGTAGTTGCGGGTCGCGGCGCGACCGTCGGCCCGCCGGAGGCCGAGGAAGGTGGCCGGCGTCGGCACGTACCCGGTCGGCCGGGCGTCGACGGCGGGCGCGAGCTCCCGCTCGAACTCCACCATGCCCAGGTTGTGCACGTGCACGTGGGCCCCGGGCGCGATGTCCCGGGTCGCCACCCCGATGATCTGCCCGTACCGCAGCACGCGCTCCCCCGCCGCGATGGCCCGGGTGGCGATCTTGTGACCGGCCGGGAGCGGGTCCCGCACGGTCACGCCCTCGCCGTCGAGCCGGTCGCCCGGGGTCAGGCCGTAGCAGGCGACCACGACGTCGTCGTCCGGGTGCAACCGGATGGTGGTACGGCGGGAGCGGGCCAGCGCCACCGGCACCGTCCGGTCCGGCTGCGGGGTCGCCCCCGACACGCCGCCCGCCTGTGGGATCGCGGTCACCGCTGCTCCTCCGGTCCGGTCTGGTCCGCCGTCGCGGACACGGTCAGTCGGTACGCCGCGACGGCGCTGGTCGTGAAGACGGCCTCGTGGTCCCGCGGCGGCACCAGGGAGGTCGCGGTGGCCAGCCACGACGCGTAGTCCGCGACGGTGGTGACCACCGGCCAGTCGCTGCCCCACAGCACCCGCCCGGGGCCGAACGCGTCCAGCACGGTCTCCACGTACGGCCGCAGCGCGGCGGCGTCGACCCGGTCGCCGGCCTCGGTGAGCAGGCCGGACAGCTTGCACACCACGTTCGGCGCCTCGGCCAGCCGGCGCAGGTCCGACGCCCACGGCTCGAAGGCGTCGGCGGCGATGTCGGGCTTGGCGGCGTGGTCGACCACGATCCGCAGGCCGGGACGACGTCGGGCGACCTCCACCAGGCGACCCAGGTGCACCGGGCGCGCCAGCGCCTCGTAGACCAGGTCGGCGGACTCGATCGCGGCCAGCCCCCGGGCGACCGAGGGCGTGAGCACCCAGTCCGGGTCGTCGAGCGCCTGCAGCCAGGGGCGCAGCCCGACCAGGCGGGGCTGCGCGGCGAGGCGCTCCACCCGGGCCGCCGCGTCGTCCGCGGCGAGGTCCACCCAGCCGACCACGCCCGCCACCAGCTCCGGGCGCTCCCGGGCCACGGACAGCACGAACTCGGTCTCGGCGTCGGTCGGGGCGGCCTGGACCAGCACGCCCGCGCGGACCGGTGTCGGCACGCCGGCCGCCACCCAGTCGTCGACGGTGAAGTCCCGCCGCAGCCGGGCGTCCTCGCCGGCCAGCCAGTCGTAGTCCCCGCGGGCGATCCGCCACACGTGGAAGTGCGCGTCGATCACGTCGCCACCCCCTTGCCGCGGGCGGCGATCCAGCGCTCGGCCACCAGGCCCTGGCGGGCCAGCTCGGCCCACAGCTCCTCGGGCACCGGCAGCGCCGCCATCGCCAGCGAGTCGTCCAGCTCGGCCAGGTCGCGGGCGCCGAGCATGACGCAGGCGAAGTAGCCGCTGCCCGTGACGAACTGCAGGGCGGCGGCTTTGAGCGGCACCCCGAACCGGTCGCACACCGCCCGCAGCCGGTCGACCCGATCGCGCACCTGCGGCGGCGTCCGCTGGTAGCCGAAGTGGTCGCCGCCGGCCAGCACCCCGGAGTTGTAGACGCCGCCGGCGACGAGCTGCACGCCCCGGCGGGCGCACTCGGCGAACACCTCGTCGGAGTCGGGCTGGCTGAGCAGGGTGAACTGGTTGGCGAGCAGGGCGCAGTCCAGGTCGGTGTCGGCCAGGCAGTCACGCAGCGCCGGGATCTCGTTGACGCCGACGCCGACCGCGCGGATCACGCCGGCGTCCTTCAGCTCGGCCAGCGCCCGGTACCCGCCGGAGCGCAACTGGGCCAGGTACCCGTCGTTGCGGTCGCCGTGGGTGTCCCGGCCGATGTCGTGCACGAAGGCCACGTCGACGACGCCGACGCCGAGGCGTTGCAGGCTGTCCTCCAGCGACCGCTGGATGCCGGCGTGGCTGTAGTCGTAGACCTGGACGAAGTCGCCGGCGTTACGCCAACCGAAGGTGTCGTCCCGCTTCGGGACGCCGGGCCAGTTCCGGGGCCGCATCAGCCGGCCGACCTTGGTGCTGACCAGCATCTCCCCGTCGCCACGGACGTGGTCGAGCAGCGCGCCGACCCGCCGCTCGGCGGTCGACAGCCCGTACATCGGCGCGGTGTCGACGTACCGGATGCCCCGTTGTGCCGCGCCGCGCAGCACGGCCTGCGCCTGGTCGGCGGAGACCGGGTCGAACATGCCGCCCAGGGCGGCGGTGCCGATCCCGAACGCCGGCAGGGTCGGCGGGCCCTGCCGCCCCGCGGTCCGCTCAGACGATGACACTGCGGATCACCTCCCCACCGGCCATGGCCCGTAGTGCCTCGTTGACGTCGGCCAACCCGACCCGCCGGGTGACCAGCGCGGCGAGGTCGAGCCGGCCGGTCTCGGCCAGGTCGATCAGCCGCTGCACGTCCCGGCGCACCTGCGCGTCGCCGAACTTGCCGGCGACGACCCGCTTGCCCTCGGCGAACAGGGGCAGCGCCGGGATCTGGAGCGTCGCGTCGAAGGCGGGCATGCCGAGCATGATCACCGCGCCGCCGCGCCGGGTCAGGGTCAGCGCCTGCTGCGTGACGGCGGGCAGACCGGCGGCCTCGAAGGCGTGGTCCACGCCGCGCCCGCCGGTGGCGGCCAGGACCGCCCCGCGTACGTCGTCCGTGGTCGGGTCCAGCGCGTCGGTGGCGCCGAGCGAGAGAGCGACCTCCCGCTTCCAGCCGACCGGATCGACGGCGACGACCCGCGCCGCGCCGGCCAGCCTGGCGCCCTGCACCACGGCCTGTCCCACGCCGCCGCAGCCCAGCACCGCCACCGTGTCCCCGGCCTCGACACGGGCGCTGCGCAGCACGGCGCAGACCCCGGTGGTGACGCCGCAGCCGAGCAGCGCCAGCTGCTCGTCGGGCAGGTCCGAGCGCACCGGCACCAGGGACGCCTCGTGCACGGTCATCTGCTCGGCGAACGTGCCCAGGCCGAGGAAGCCGGTCGCGGCGCGGCCGTCCGGCAGGGTCGCCCTGGGCACGGTGACCACGTCGGCGGCGAGCTGGCACAGGTTCGACTGGCCGCGCAGGCACCAGAAGCACCGCCCGCAGGCGGGGATGAAGCTGGTGACGACCCGGTCACCGACCCGGACCAGCCGCACGTCGGCGCCCACCTCGACCACCGTCCCGGCGGCCTCGTGGCCGAGCAGGGCCGGCGCCGGGAAGGGCCGGGCCCCGTTCACCACCGACAGGTCGCTGTGGCACACCCCGGTCGCGCCCACGGAAACCACCACGTCGGACGGTCCGGGTCGGACCGGCTCGACGTCGGTCAGCTCCAGGTCGCGGTCAACGCCCACGAACACGGCTCCCCGCATGGCTCCCACCTCCTTCCGCTGCTGCTGTTCCGCGCGCGATCACGCGTACTCGGCTGTTCCGCGCGATCACGCGTACTCGACGGTGACGAAGCCCAGCTCGGCGGCGAGCTCGACCCGCAGCACCGCGGTCCCGTCGCCCAGCTCCGCCTCGACCACCCGGGCGCCCGGCCCGTCGGCGGCACGCCGGAACGTGCGGCCGGCGGGCGGCCGTACGGTGACCGTCGCCGGCTCCGCCGGGGCCGGCTGCTCGACGCCGTAGTGGTGCAGCGCCACCAGCACCCGGGACCGGTCCTGCTGGTCGTACGCGCTGAGCCAGACGTTCCTGCGGGCGGTGGCCGACAGCGTCGGCCGGTCGCCCAGCAGCCCGCGCACCAGGCTGGTGAACAGGGCACGGTTCGCCGCCGCGGGCGAGCGTTCGAGCACGAACGTGCTGTAGACGGCGACGCCCGCGCCGAGCTCGTTGCGGGTCAGCGCCGCGTGTTCGGTCTCGGTCCAGGGCGGGGCGGAGTGGATGGCCGCCCAGGACCTGTCGTTGACGCTGCCCCACCGGGGGTCGCCGTAGGGCAGGGTCAGGTGGGCGAGCCGGCGGCCGGTGGTCGCGGTGACCCGGGGCGCCGTGCACAGCGGCCTCGGCTCGTACCGCTCGCCCCACCGGTCGTTGAACGGCTGGCTGACGACGGCCTGCGGCGCGACCGCCGCGCGGACCTCGTCGTCGTCCGGGGTCAGGTAGGCGACCCGGCCGTGTTCCTCGCCGGCCAGCGCCGCCCCGAACACGTCGGCGAGCATGAAGTCGTCGTGGCGGACCCCGTCCACGCCGACCAGCGAGGTGTAGCCGCTGGCGTACAGCCGCCCGCCGCCGGTGACGTAGGCGCGGAACGCGTCGACCTCGCGGCCGGTCATCCGGGAGACGTCCGGCAGGATCACCACGCGGTAGTCCGCCAACCGGTCGAGGTCCTGTTCGGTGACGACGCCGAAGGCGACGTGCGCCTCGGTCAGCGCCTGCGCCGCGCCCCGGGCGGCGGTCACGTGCGGGAACGGGGCGCCGCCGAGCCTGGTGGGCGGTCCGGCGGGGATCCCGTTGTCGGCGAAGTCCATGAACGAGTTGTCGGAGAAGTAGACGGCGACGTCCTCCACGGGACGGCCGCCCATGTCCGGCTCGTACGGCTTGATCGCCTCGAACGCCGCGCGGATGGTGGCGAAGTTGCCGGGCTGCTCCGTGCCGGCGGGGTCGATGCCGTCGATGACGATGAACGCCGACCCGGCGGCGGTCGCGGCGAGCGCCTCCGTGGCGAGCTGCCCGGCCGTCTTGAGGGCCACGTGGTCGATCAGGTCGGTGCCGACGCTGACCATCAGCTCGCCGGGCTGGCTCGCGCTCAGGTGCTGCGCCATCTTCGTGACGACCAGGTGCTCGAACCGGTCCCCGTAGAGGTCCGCCGAGGTGTAGGTGTCCAGCCGGCCAGCGGCCAGCGGCTGCCCGCACCGCCAGCCGGAGAGCGCGTTGGCCAGGTTGTGGGTGACCACGATCTCCGGCCGCAGCTCGTGGGCCCGGTCGATGAGGATCGTGGTCCACTCCCCGATCCACCGGCGGCGCGCCTCCTGGAACGCGGCCCAGGCCGGGTCGGTCCAGTCGACCACGGTCGGCATCTCGATGCCCTCCTCGGCCCGCAGCCGGCTCCGGCAGGCCGGGCAGGAGCAGAAGGCCAGGAAGAAGATCATGTCCAGCCAGATGCCGTCGAACTCGTACCCGGAGAGGATCTCCTCCATGATCGCCAGCTCGTACGCCCGGTAGTCCGGGTTGTTCGGGCAGCAGACGCCGTAGCGGGTGAGGTCGTGCATGGGCCGGCCGGACTCCAGGTCGATCTGCGCCCAGTCCGGGTGCGTCTCGACGGCCCAGTTGTCGAAGGTGATGCTCTGGTAGGCGGCGGTCGAGATGCCCCGGGCGCGCAGCGCGTCGTTGAGCTCCCGCATCACGTCCCGGCCGGCGAGGTTGCCGTGCATCCGTCCGACGCCCGTCGGGTAGGCGCAGAGGCCGACGTGCGACTTGGCGTAGAGCATCACCGCGTTGAGGCCGGCCTCCTGGCAGCGGGCCGCGAGCCGCTCGGGGTCGTAGTCGGCCAGGAACCCCGGGTCCCAGTCGGGGATGTGCATGTCGCGTAGCAGCCGATGGGTGTTGCGCTGGAAGGTGGGCTGTTCAAGGGCCACCGCTGGCTCCCCCGCATCTGTGGACCTGTCGGGCCGCTATCGAAGCCCGTCCAATTGACCCGATGAATCGGGCTTAGGTTGGGATGCTAGGGGGATGCTTCCGGAGCAGTCAAGGCTTTCTTTTCGAACGTGTTAACTGATCGCCTCGGCGGACACCCCAGCCGAGGGCGAACCGCCCAGCCGGGCGCAAACCCTGGTGAGCTGCTGCTTTGTCCATGACGGGCGGTCGCCGTCCACTGACCGCCCGGCCAGCGACCGGCCCCCCGAGTCACACACAGTGGGCATGGTGTTGCACGCCCGCGAACTCAGGTACGGTGACCCGCACCCCGATTCATCCGACAACCTCCGTGATGAGTCACCATGTTCTCGGATGCACAGCGGAAGCGGAGGGTTCATCACGTGGCCATCACCGACGAGGCGATCGAGAAGATCAAGGCGATGATCCTCTCGGGCGAGCTGCGACCGGGCGACCGACTGCCCGTGGAGAAGGCGCTGGCGCAGCGTCTCGGCCTCTCCCGCAACTCGCTACGCGAGGCGATCCGCGCGCTCAGCGTGCTGCGCGTGCTGGAGACCCGACAGGGGGCGGGCACCTTCGTCACCAGCCTCGCGCCCGGCCTGGTGCTCGACGCGGTGAGCTTCATCGTCAACTTCCACGACCCGCACACCGCGATCGACTTCCTCGAGGTGCGCCGCGTCCTGGAGGCGGAGGCCGCCGCCCGCGCCGCCACCCGGATCACCCCCACCCAGATCGCCGAGCTGCGCGCGCTCAACGAGCGGATCCACGCCCTCGCCAGCGACGACCCTCTCGACACCGAACAACTGGTCACCGTGGACCGGCAGTTCCACGCCACGATCGCCGCCGCCTCCGGCAACCTGGCCCTCGCCGCGCTCACCGACATGCTCGGCGGACAGACCGCGCCCGCGCGCAGCCTCCGCCTCGCGGTGCACGCCAGCACCGCGGCGTCGGCCGTCACCGAACATCACGACATCATCGCCGCGCTGGCCGCCGGCAACGCCGAGCACGCCCGACTGCGGGCCGCCGTGCACATCCTCAACGTCGAGGACTGGCTACGGCAGGAGATCGACGACACCGAGCCGGGCGACGCCCGTACGGTGGGCGTCGGTGACACCGGGTCGACGTCCGACCGTCCGGCCGCCACCCGGACCCTGGTGACGCCGGCCGGCGGCGACGTCCGCCCGCCGACGCCGGTCCGCCCGGCGCCGCGACAGACCTGACGGGTACGCGACCACGACCGACCCGGGCGAGGAGGCGCGCACAGCTCCGGTGACCGGTGGGCGGGACCTACGACGACGTGACGCGCCACCACCCGGGCAGGTCAGGACCGGGCCGCCCGGACCATCCGCAGGACGCCCTGGTGGGCCGGCACGCGGCCCGCGGTGTTGACCACGGCGAGCCCGGACCCGCCGGGCAACCCCGGCCCGGCGCTCGGCACGCCCCCGACGACCAGCCGAAGTGGCCAGCCCACAGCCGCGACGACGAGCGCCGCCCGCCACCAGCGTCCGCACAGGGCGCCGAACAGGAGCAGGGTCGGGATCATCGCGACGCACCCCCGCCGGCCTACCCGTGCCCGGCGGGCAGGGGCGCCCGGATCGGGCGGCTCCGGTCTTGCGACGACCGTTGGCGCAGGGGCTGCGCGGAGCGTCGGAAGCACGCGCCGGAGACGCGGGACTAGACGGTACGGACGTGACGGAACCCCTGCCGACGAGGGGGGCGGTCAGCGTGATCACGGCGACCGGGTCCTGTCCCTCCCGCACCAGCCACGTCTGTCCGGCGGAGACGGTCGACGCCACCGCCGGAGTCCGCGACCGCCCTGCCGCAGGTACCTCTGCTCACCGGGATCATCCGGCGCGGAGCGGCAGCGGCCGACGTCACCCGACTGGCCACCGCCCTCGGCCTGATCCGACATCCCTGAACCCGAGGTGCGCCGTCGCTCAGGCGACCACCACACCTCGATCCGGAGAAGCGGCCCCGGCCTGGACGGGCGACAGCGCCCGCCCAGGCCGGGGCTCGTTCAGGCCCGGGTCGTTCAGGAGGCGGCGCAGACCGGGGTCAGGCCGGTGGCGGCCCCGGTGCCCTGGAAACCGAACTCGGTGGACTGGCCGGCGCCCACCGCGCCGTTGTAGGCGACGTTGCTGAACTGCACCGCGCCACTGGCGCCGCTGGCATTGGCGTTCCAGGTGTTGGTCACCGTGGCCCCGGACGGCAGGGTGAGCCGGACGGTCCACCCGTTGATCGGCGACGTGCCGGCGGTGACCCGTACGGTGGCGACGAAGCCGCCGTTCCACGAGTTCAGCGAGACCGTGGCCGAGCAGCCGGCGGCCGGCGGCGTCACCGGCGGCGTGGTCGGCGGCGGCGTCGTCACGGGCGGGGTGGTCGGCGGCGGGGTGGTCGGGTCGACCGGCGGGGTGGTCGGCGGCGGGGTCGTCACCGGCGGGGTGGTCGGCGTGGTGGTGCCACGGCCCTTGTTCAGCTCGTCGAGGACCGCGTGGTAGGCGGCCTTCTTCTGGTAGCTGCCGTTGCTGCCGGTGAACAGCAGGCCCCGCTCCGAGGAGCGCCACGACTCGCTGTCGGAGATGCCCCACACGGTGATGCCGGTGCACTTGGCGACGTTCAGGCAGGCCCGGACGACCTTGCGGTAGTTCTCCGCCTGACCGGCGCCGATGTCGTTGTTGCTCAGGTCGTCGTCGATGTCCAGCTCGGAGATGTGCACCTCGACGCCGAGGTCGGCGAAGCGCTGGATGTTGGCCTGGAGGTCGTTGGTGATGACGCTGTTCGGGTTGTCGTTGAAGTGCGCCTGGAACCCGACGCAGTCGATGTACTGCCGGTAGTTGCGGACGATGTCGTACAGCGCGTTGGCCTTGCGGTTCGGGCCACCACCCTGGACGGTCAGGCCCTCGACGTCGTAGTCGTTGATGCAGAGCTTGGTGGTGTACCCGCCGGCCTGGACGACCTGCCTGGCCCGGATGAACGAGTCCCGGATGACGTCGGTGTCGCCGGCGTCGAAGAAGTCGCCGTCGCCGTTGGCGTCCCGGTTCATGGTGTGCGGCCACTGGTTGCGGCGGCGGCCGGTGTTGTTGTCCTCCAGCGCCTCGTTGACGACGTCCCAGTAGGCGATCCGGCTGCCCCAGCGGTTGATGGCGTTGCCGATGAACGTGTTCAGGGTCGCCTGGCTGGCGCCCTGCAACGCGCCGGCCTGCGAGTGCCACACCAGCGTGTGCCCCCGGACCAGCATGTTGTTGCTCTGGGCGTGGTTGACCAGGGTGTCCGCGCCGCTGGTGTTCTGCAGCCCACCGCTCGACGTGGCGATCCGGTCGGGCTTCATGTCGTTCTCGGGGGTCAGTTGACCGAATTCCTGACCGACGCTCGGGTAGAGCCGGTTGGGTGAGGCGGCCACGCCGAAGAACATCCCGGCCTTGGCGGCGGCGGCCCGCAGCGTGGTCTCGGCGGCGACGGCCGGACCGCCGGACTGGACCGCGACCGCGCCGCTCACCAGCATCAACACCGCCGCGGGCAGGGCCGCTCTGATGATCGTCCTGCGCTGTCTCAGGCTGCTGCTCACAGGCTCTCCTCGGTACGTGGCCACAAGCGATCGATTCGTGTTTATGCCTTACGAACGGCCAGTATCGATACCTGCCGGACACACTGTCAACGACTTCCGGAAACATTTCGGAAACTTCCAGCGCCCGGTGGAGCGCCCGAGAGCAGGTCATGCGCAGGTGGGACGGGGACAGCTCCGGGCCGACAGACGTCGACAGGAGCGCGAGCCGCGATCACCGGCGTCGACGGCGGTGCGGGTACCGAAACAATCGGAGCCCGCTTGTTTCGACTTCCGGGTCGGTCGGGTAGGTGGAAGGCTGTGGACCGCGACATGATCAGGGTGCTGCTCGCCGCCTGGGAACGACCCGACTTCCGGGCCGGCCTGCGCCACCTGATCGACCTGGACGAGGTGACGTCCCTGCTCGCCGCGCTGGCCGTCGACGATCACGACGACGAGGTACGCCGCCGGGCGACGGAGCTCCTGCGATCGGCGCTGGAGACAGCGGAGATCCGGGGGGCGGTCCTGCTGCTGATCGAGACCGCCGAGATCCGGCACGGCCTCGCCGCCGCGATCTCGGCCAACCTCACCGACCGCCCGGGCCTCGCCGCGGCGATCCGGTCCGCCGTGGACGATCCCGCCGTACGCGCCGAGCTCCGCCACTGCCTCGAATCAACGGCGATCCGGGCCCTGGTGTGGCAGGTGGCGGAGGACGAGTTCCGTGGCCGTCGACTGACCCTGGTCCGGGAGGCGGCGTCGCTGCTCCTGCGGCACCGTCCCGCCCGTCGCCTGCTCTGGGCACTGAAGCGGCACGGCGTCGTCCGCGAGGCGCGCCGCCGTCCGGCGTCCACCGCCGCCCCGGCGTGACCGTCGAGGGCGACGGCCCGGCGAGGCGGTCGTCGACCGGCGTCCGCGCGGTCCGTCCTCAGCCCACGGCGCAGGGGACGCCGTTGAGCGTGAAGCCGGTCGGCGCGGCGTTGCCGGCGCTCCACCGTCCCTGGAAGCCGAAGCTCGCGGAGCCGTTCGCCGTGAGCACCCGGTTCCAGTCGACGTTGCGGGCCGTCACCGTGGCGCCGCTCTGGCTGACCGTGGCGTTCCACGCGGAGGTGACCTCCTGGTCACCCGGGAAGCCGAAGGACAGGGTCCAGCCGTCGATCGGGGCCGTCCCGGTGTTCTGGACGGTCACGGCCGCGACGAACCCGCCCTGCCACTCGGACTGCTTCTGGTACGTCACCCGACAGGTCGACGGCGACGGAGACGGCGGCGGAGTCGTCGGCGGGGTGCCCGGAAGGGGCCCGTTGACCGTGTTGGACGCGATCGACACGTTGCCCGCCGCGTCCCGGGCCCGCACGTAGTACAGGAGCCGCTGCGTCGGCGGCTGCGGCTGCAGCAGCGGCACCGTGTACGTCGTCGCCGACACGGTGGCGACCAACCGTGAGGTGTACCAGCCGTCGAACCGGTAGACGTCGTACCCGATGACGCCGACGTCGTCGGTCGACGGGGACCAGGAGAGCACTGCTGTCGAGTCGGTCACGTCGCCGACGGTCAGGTTCTGCGGGGCGCTCGGCGGGGTGGTGTCCGGGCCGGTGTCCGTCACCGGGGTGACCACGGTCAGCAGGTTCGAGAAGGTGGAGCGGTGACCGAGGCTGTCACGGGCGGAGATCCGGAAGGAGTACTGCCGGCCGGCCGAGATGTAGTTGGTGATGGTGACAGTGGTGACGGGCCCGACGTTGGCGCTGAAGACGACGTCGCTGAACTCCTGGTAGTACACGATGTCGTACCCGTCGACCGGGCAGCAGCCGGGCGTGGAGGCCGTCCAGGTGAGGGTGATCGACGTCGTGCGGACCTGACTGGCGGCCAGGTTCGTCGGCACGCCCGGCGGGAAGGGCGAGGTGCCCGGCGTGCTGGGCGTCGTGCTGGGCGTCGGCGGCGAGGTGGTCGCGGCCGACCCCGGGGCGCTGCCGGGCGCCGGGGCGACCTCGGGGTACCCGACGGCTGCCGGCCCGC
The DNA here is from genome assembly GCF_027497255.1 of Micromonospora sp. WMMD882. Classification (NCBI taxonomy): domain Bacteria; kingdom Bacillati; phylum Actinomycetota; class Actinomycetes; order Micromonosporales; family Micromonosporaceae; genus Micromonospora; species Micromonospora sp. WMMD882. The sequence goes on along the minus strand of NZ_CP114903.1, from coordinate 647,916 downwards.
CGGGCGCGGCGGCGTCGGCGTCGGCCGGCGGCGCGGCGACCAGACCGATCCCGAGCAGCGCGACGGACAGCACGGCGAGGGCCGGCAGACCGGGCCGCAGGCGACGGAGCGACGCGGACACAGAGACGCCTACCATGCGTCCACAATGCCGCAACGCATCGATGCTTACCAACGTATCCCACTATCTGGCAGGGCCGGGCGGGCCCGCTCGGCGGCGCGGGCGGCACGGCGGTCACACGACGCCGAGCGGGTTGCGCGACGTGTCCATACTCGACGCATGCAACCCGAGGCGCACCTGACGATCGAACTTGGGCCGCACGAGGCCAGCGCCGAAACCCTGAGGACCGTCGTCCTGCCCTGGTCCGGTCAGACGCTGACGGTCCGGGTGCCGGCCGGCGCCGCCGACGGCTCGGTGCTGCGGCTGCCCGGTATGGGACCGCCGGGGCCAGACGGATCACCCCAGGACGCCTACGTCCTGGTCCGGCGGAGCACGCTGCCGCCGCCGTACGCTCCCCCGCCCGGCGCCCCGCAGTACGGCCCGCCGCCGTACGCTCCCCCACCGGGCCCGCCGCCGTACGGCGCGCCGCAGTACCCGCCGCCGGGCGGCGTCCAGCCCGGCACGCCGCAGTACCCGCCGCCGGGCGGCGTCCAGCCCGGCACGCCGCAGTACCCGCCGCCGGGCGGCGTCCAGCCCGGCGCGCCGCAGTATTCGCCGCCGGGCGGCCCGCAGTACGGCCCGGCACCGTACGGCCCGCCGATGCCGGCGCCCGGCCGGCCGGCGCGGCGCAGGAACGTCGGCGTGATCGCCGGGGTGGTGGTCGTGGCGGTGCTGGCGTGCGGCGTGCTGCCGCTGGCGTTCCTGCTCAGCGGCGGCGACGAGGACGGCAGACCGGTCGGCGGGGTCATCACCACCACCGGGGGACCGTCGGTCACGCCGTCCCCCAGTGTCGTGCCGCTGAGCCCGGACGACTACCAGGCGGCGCTGGCCCGCGCCGACCAGGCGCTGAACCGGGGCTTCCGCACGCTCGGCGGCGCGAAGAACCCGACCGCGGTACGCGCCGCCTCGTCCAGCCTGGCGACGACCGCCGACGACCAGCGCCGGGCGTTGGCCGCGGTGCTTCCCCCGACGGGCGTGAGCGCCGCCCACGCGACGCTGGTCGAGGCGCTGGGCTACCTCTCCTCGGCGCTGGCCGACACCGGCTCCGCCGCCACGTCGGGGAAGGTCTGCCTCGGGTCGGCGGCGGTCGCGCGGGTCAGTCGGGAGGCGGCCGCCACCCAGCTCCGGGTCGCCGCCCAGGCGCTGGCGACCGCCGACCCCAGCCGGGCCTACCGGGTCGGCGCCTTCGTGCCGAAGACGACCAAGGACGGCAACCGGCGGCTCGGCAACGGCGCGTACGTCAAGCGGACCAGGGGCGGGCTCGGTCAACTCAAGATCGAGAACGGCGGCGCCGACACGGTGATCAGCATCGTCCGGGGCAAGACCGCGGTCACCCGGGTCTACGTCCGCGGCAAGAGCGACTTCACGGTGTACGGCATCAAGGACGGCAGCTACCAGATCTTCACGACCAGCGGCAAGGACTGGGACGCCAGGAACAAGGCGTTCAGCCGGGACTGCGACTTCGAGAAGTTCGACGAGTCGCTCAAGTTCACCACCACCTCGCGGACGTACAGCGGGTGGACGATCTCCCTCACCCCCGTGGTGGGCGGCAACGCCAGCACCAGCAGCGTCGACCCGGACGAGTTCCCGGCCGACTGACCACCCGGTGACCGGCCCGTCCGTGACCCGGCCGCCCGCGTACCCGGGCGGCCGGGTCACGATGTCGGACCCGGCGGTTAGCCTGTCGACATGCCGCAGGTGACGCCCCTGAGAGGTGCCGATGGCTGACGCCGCCGACGTACGTCGACTGGCCCTGGCGTTGCCGCACGTCACCGAGGTCGACAGCGACGGGTTCGACTTCCGGGTGGCCGACAAGGGCTTCGTCTGGTCCTACCCCGAGCGTCGGCCGGGCGGGCCGCGCGTCATCCGCACCGACATCGCCGTGCTCTACGTCGGCGACGAGGCCGAGAAGCAGGCGCTGCTCCTCGGCGAGCCCGACCTCTTCTTCACCACCCCCGGCTACGACGGGCTTCCCCTGGTGATGCTGCGACTCGACCGGGTCGACGTCGACCGTCTCGACGAGCTCGTCACCGACGCCTGGCGGATGCGCGCCCCCGAAGCGCTCGCCGGCCAGCTCGGCCCGACCGGCTGAGCGCACGGCCGGCGCCGTCGACCTGCTCGGGTGGTCACGACGTCCCGATCGCCATGCGCTGCCGGGCAATGTTCACCTGGGCGACACTGCCGCCGGGCGTCAAGACAGTTGAATGCCACTGTGCAGAAAATCCGGTTCGCGATATCCGCATTGCTCGTCGCGGTGCTGGTGGCGTCCCTCGGTGCCGTGCCCGCGCGGGCCGCCACTGATCTCACCCTCACCCTCACCGCGGCGGACATGGGCCTGGACCCCGCGGTCATCCGTCAGGTCGTGCCGCAGATCCAGGCCGAGATCCGCCAGGACGGTGGGCTCGGCGCATCCATCAAGAAGGACCTACGGGAGAATCCGCCCGGTGGGGTCGCCGCCCTCGACGTCTCCTCGGTGCCGGACTTCGACGGCACGTTGACGCTGACCCCGGACGGGGCGGGGATGACGCTCACCGTGCCGGCCACGGAGGTCCGGTCGTCGTCGTGGTGGATCCAGCTCATCGCCCTGGCGATCGGCGCTCTCGCCGGCTACGGGCTACGGGTGCTGTGCGTCGGCGCGTTGTTGAGCACCGGCGTGGGCGCGGCGACAGTGCCGCTGATCTGCACCCCCATGCAGGGCGCCGTGACCGGTTTCGTCAGCGGTCTGATCGTACACGCCTTCGCGGGCGACCTGGCGACCGCCGGGGCCTGGGCGGACATCATCATCCGCACGGTCGTCGGCCTGGTCGTCGGCTTCGTCTGGGAGAGGTACGCGACGGGCTTCGCGAAGGACTACCTGCCGGGCGCGTTGAAGAACTTCGGCAACTGGCTACTCGTCAAGGTCCCCGCGTTGCAGTCGGCCTTCGGCGTGCCGTTCGCGGTGGCCGCGGAGGAGGCCGCCGAGTTGGCCATCGAGCTGGAGGAGCACCTGGCCTGGGAGATGCGCGGCTGGAACGTCGAGGGTCAGCCGCTACCGGACCTGCTGCCGCCGCCCACCCCGGGGCGACTGTTCGTCCGGGGCGCCGACCCGAGCGTGATCCGGGTCGGCGACACCTACCACTCGGTGGAGTCCGGTGGGGACGGCATCTACACGAGGTCGGCGGCCAGCCTGGCCGCGCTGGGTGACGCCCCGCCCCGCCGGATCTGGAGCAACCCGGGCCTGGCCGAGCTGTGGGTGCCGCAACTGGTCGCCGTCTCGGGCCGCTACCACGTGTACTTCACCGCCGGGGCGGGCGCCGCCCACCGGATGTACGTGATCAGCTCGTCGTCGCCGACCGGCGGCTACGGCAGCCACCAGAAGCTGAGCCTGCCCGACGACCGGTGGGCGATCGACGGCACGGCGTTCACCTTCGACAACCAACTGTGGTTCGTCTGGTCGGGCTGGGAGGGCGCCACGAACGTCGAGCAGAACATCTACCTCGCCCGGATGACCAACCCCACCACCACGACCGGGCCGAGGTACCGGATCTCCCAGCCCCGGGAGTCGTGGGAACGGGTGGTCGGTGACCCGTTCGTCAACGAGGCGCCCGAGCCGATCGTCGACCCGAACGGGCAGTTGCACATCGCGTACTCGGCCAACGGCTCGTGGAGCGACAAGTACTGCCTCGGTGACCTGCGGCTGCGCAAGGGCGGCGACCCGACGTACGTGTGGGACTGGTACAAGTCGAACGGCTGCGTGTTCGGCTCGGACCCGGCGACCATGATGTCCGGGTACCGTGCCATCCGCAACGCCGACGGTCCCGGCCACCACAGCTTCGCCCTGCCCGGCGGCGATGCGCGCAACGGCGTGCCGGCCGGGTCGAGAGGCCGGTTCCTGTACCACGGGGTGCCGGCGGGCATGACCTACAAGTGGGAGAACCGGGTCTGGTACGAAGGCGCTTTCACCTGGTGGAACACCGTCCCCTACGCCCGGCAGAACGTCCCGGGCCCGAACGTCGACACCGGTTACAGCTTCGGGATGACCGAGGATCCGGACGGTCCGTTGCCGACGCCGCCGTCGGTGACGCCGGCGCCGGGCAACGTGGATCTGCGGGTGCTTCCGTTGGGCGACTCGATCACCCACGGGGTCGGCGGGAGCCCGGCGGGGACCGGTTACCGGGCCCGGCTGTGGGATCAACTGTCGGCCAAGCCCGGGGCGCTGGACTTCGTCGGCTCGGTGGACTCCGGCCAGTTGCCCGACACCGACCACGAAGGGCACCCGGGCTGGCGGATCAGCCAGATCGACAACCTGGTCGGCGACTGCACGGTGCGCCGCTACCGGCCCAACGTGGTCACCCTGCACATCGGCACCAACGACCTGGCCAACAACGTCGACGTCGCGTCGGCGCCGGCCCGGTTGCAGGCGCTCGTCGAACACATCCTCCGGCTGGCCCCGGAGACCACCGTGCTGGTGGCCACTCTCGTGCCGTCACTGACGAGCGTGACCAACAACCGGATCCAGCAGTACAACGCGCGGGTCGCCGGCATCGTCGACGAGCTGCGCGCCGAGGGGCGGCCGGTGCGGCTGGTCAGCATGAGCGCGGTGACCGCCGCGGACCTGACCGACTCGTTGCACCCGAACAACACCGGCTACCGCAAGATGGCCGACGCGTTCGGTCGGGCCGTCACCGACGCCCTCGCCGAAGGGCTCATCCGTCCCCCGGTCGCCGGTGACTCCTCCCCGTGCGGCAGCCCGGCGGGCAACCCGCCTCCCGGCACCCCCCGGCCGGCCGGCTGGAACTGGGTCGGTGAGATCGCCCCGGGCACCGGCCCCCGCGAGCAGGTCCGGTTCGCCGACCTCAACGGCGACGGCCAGGACGACTACCTGCTCGTCGACGACCAGGGGCAGGTCCGGTTGTGGCTGAACCGGCGCAGTGGTGACAGTTTCGGCTGGCAGTTCCGGGGCGAGGTCGCCTCGGGCGCGGGGCCGCGTGAGCAGGTCCGGTTCGCCGACCTCGACGGCGACGGCCGCGACGACTACCTGCTCGTCGGCGACCAGGGCCAGGTGCAGGCGTGGCGCAACGCCGGCGTCGGCGACGCGGTGTCCTGGACGGCCCTGGGCGTGGTCGCCCCCGGGGTCGGCGCGACCCGCGACCAGGTGCGCTTCGCCGACATCGACGTGGACGGTCGGGTGGACTACCTCGTCGTCGGTGACCAGGGCCAGGTGAAAGCCTGGCTGAACGCGTACGGCGCCGGCGGCCCGGGGTGGAGTTACCAGGGCGAGGTCGCCACCGGGGTGGGCTCGACCCGGGACCGCGTCCGGTTCGCCGACCTCGACGGCGACGGCCGCGACGACTACCTGACCGTCAGCGACCAGGCGCAGATCCGTGGCTGGCTGAACGACGTCGGATCCGAGCGACCGTGGATCTATCAGGGTGACGTCGCCGGCGGCGTCGGCGCGACGAGCGCCGAGCTCGCCCTGGCCGACGTCAACGGCGACGGCCGCGACGACTACCTCGTCGTCGGCGAGCAGGGGCAGGTCCGCGCCTGGCTCAACGACCGGTACGGTCGCCCCGACCCGTGGGACTGGCAGGGCCTGATCGCGACCAGCGGCGTCGGCCGGGAGCAGGTACGGCTGGCCGACCTCAACGGCGACGGACGCGACGACTACCTCGCGGTCGGTGAGCAGGGCCAGGTGCGGGCCTGGCTCAACGTGCGCGACGGTGGCCGGGTCGGCTGGAACTGGCGTGGTGAGGTCGCCACCGGCGCCGGCCCACGTGAGCAGGTGCGCTTCGCCGACCTCGACGGCGACGGACGCGACGACTACCTGCTCGTCGGCGACCAGGGACAGATCCGGCTGTGGCGGAACACGGGAACCGGCGACGCCGTGGCCTGGACGTCGTCGGGTCAGGTCGCCACCGGCGCCGGCCCCCGGAGCCAGGTGCGCTTCGCCGACGTCAACGGCGACGGACGCGACGACTACCTGCTCGTCGGCGACCTCGGCCAGGTCCAGGCCTGGCTCAACACCGGCGTCGGCAGCGCCGTCACCTGGGCGGCCCAGGGCGAGATCGCCGCCGGCGTCGGCGCGGCCGGGAACACCGTCACCTTCGCCGACCTCGACGGCGACCGCCGCGACGACTACCTGGTCATCGGTGGGCGCGGGCAGATCCGGGCCTGGCTCAACAACCGGGGCGGACCCGGCTCGGCCTGGCTGTCGCTCGGCGAGGTCGCCTCGGGCGCCGGCTACCCGGGTGACCGGGTGGAACTCGCCGAGATCAACGGCGATCGCCGGGCCGACTACCTCGTCCTCGACGATCAGGGCGGCATCCGCGCCTGGTTCAACAACGGCGCGGCCGGCGGCCCCACGCCAGGCAACCCCACACCGCTGCCGGGCGCCCCTGACCCGCCGCTTCCCGGCGACAGCCCGGACCTGCCGCTCTGCGTCGCCAACCGCTGCTGACCCTGCGAGGCCGCCGGTGGCCCTGCGCTGAGACGCCGCCGGGCAGGCTGGAAGGGAACGTCACGACCAGCACCGGGCCGAGGTGACCCGGTGCTGGTCGGGCGGGTGGTGGCTACGCCGTCCGGCGGCTCAGCCGCCCGGAGCGCAGGGTGAGCTCGCCGCCCCGCCACCGCTGGCGCAGCATCCGGTCGTGCGAGACCACGACGACCGCGCCGGGGTAGCCCTCCAGCGCGGCCTCGAACTCCTCCACCAGCGTCAGGGACAGGTGGTTCGTCGGCTCGTCGAGCAGCAGGAGGTCGGCGTCCCGGTCCAGCAGGCGGGCCAGCGCGAGCCGACGCCGTTGCCCGACCGACAGCGCGCCGACCGGCGTACGGAAGTCGTCCGGCCGGAACAAACCCATCGACCGCAGACGTTCCCGGTGCTCCTCCGGGGCGCCCACCCGACCCTGGCTGAACGCGGTCAGGAGACTGACGTCCGGCCGGGGCGGCGGGACGTCCTGCGGCAGGTATCCGATCCGGCCGTGGCGTACGACGGCGCCCCGGTCCGGGCGCAGCCGGCCCGACGCCACCTCCAGCAACGTGGACTTGCCCGCCCCGTTGGGACCCGACACCAGCAGCCGCTGGCCGGCGGACAACACCAGCTCGTCGACGTCGAGCCGGCCGTCGACCCGTACGTCGCGCAGTTCCAGCACCGGTCCGTCGAGGCCGTCGGCGTCCAGCGGAGCGTGCAGGCGCAGCGGCTCGGGCGGCTCGGGCACCGGCTCGGCCCGCAACCGCCCGAGTCGCTCGGCCGCGCTGCGCACCCGGGTGGAGATGGACTCCTGCACCCGTCTGCCGTCACCGTTGTACTTGCACTTGTTGTGGTCCCTGATGGCGCGACCGGGGGCCACCCGGTAGGCGGTGGTCGCGCCCCACTCCGTCCAACGCTCGACCTCACCCACCCACTCCGCGTACGCCTGCTCCCAGCGCTGCCGGGCGGCGCGCCTCTCGGCGAGATAGCCGGCGTAGCCGTCGCCGTACCGGCGCACCGTGCGCCGGTCGCCGTCGACCTCGACGATCGCGGTCGCGACCCGCTCCAGCAGCAGCCGGTCGTGGGTGACCACGACGACCGTGCCGTGGTGGCCACGCAACCGGCCCTCCAGCCAGGCCACCGCCTCCTGGTCGAGGTCGTTCGTCGGCTCGTCGAGCAGCAGCAGCTCCGGCTCGGCGGAGAGCACGCCGGCCAGCGCGAGCCGGGCGAGCTGACCACCGGACAGCGTGCCGAGCCGACGATCCCGGTCGAGGTCGCCGACGCCGAGTCTGGACATCGCCGCCTGGACCTTGGCGTCGGCCCGGTACCCGTCCCGCAGTTCGAAGGCCGTCCGCAGCGCGCCGTACTCGGCCATCCGCTCGTCGGTGGCGGACCCGAGCTCCCGCTCGGCGGCGGCGATCCGCCGCCCCAGCTCGCGGATCTCGCCGAGCGCGGCGTCGATCGCGTCGCCGACGGTCGAGTCGTCCGGCAGGTCGACCACCTGGCCCAGGTGCCCCACGCCGCCGGCCGCCGTCACGATGATCTCGCCGTCGTCCGGATCGTCGCGGCCGGCGATCATCCGCAGGAGCGTGGACTTGCCGACGCCGTTCTCCCCCACGATGCCGACCCGCTCGCCGGGCCGGACGGCGCAGGAGACGGCGTCGAACACGCGGCGGTGGGCGAAGGACTTGCTGACGGCCCGCAACGTGAGCTGAGCTGACATGGGACACCTCATTCAGACGATCGCGCCGTTCAACAGGGAGAGCTCGGCGCCCTTCCAGCCGCGCCGCAGCCAGCGGTCGTGCGAGGCGACGACGACCGCGCCGGGCGCCGTCCGCAGCGCGTCCTCCAGCTCCTCGACCAGGCTCAGCGACAGGTGGTTGGTCGGTTCGTCGAGCAGCAGCACGTCCGGTGGCGTGGCCACCAGCAGCGCGAGCGCCAGCCGCCGTCGCTGCCCGACGGAGAGGCGGCCGAGCGGGCGGTCCACGTCGCGCGGGGCCAGCAGACCGAGTTGCGCCAACGACACCGGGTCGGGTCCGGCCGCCGCGTCGTAGACCTGCCGCGGGGTCTGTTCGTCGTCGGGGAAGCGCACCTCCTGCTCCAACAGGCCGATGCGGACGCCGCCGGCCCGCAGCACCGCTCCGGCGTCCGGCACGAGACGACCGGCGATCACCCGCAGCAGGGTGGACTTGCCGGCGCCGTTCGGGCCGGTGACCAGCAGCCGCTCCGATGTGGAGACGTCGAGACGGTCGACGTTCAGCCGCCCGGCCACCGCCACCCCGGACAGCGACACCGCGACCCGGTCGTCTGCCGGGCTGCCGGTGAGCGTCGCCGCGAAAGCCAGCGGGTTCGGGGGTTCGCGCACCTGGTCGCGGGTCAACTCGTCCAGGCGTTGCCGGGCGTCGCGCACCCGTCGGGAAACCTGCTTCTGCACCCGGCCACCGTGCCGGTCGTACCCGACCTTGTTGTTGTCCCTGATGGTCCGCGCGTGGTTGACCGCCCGCGCCGTGGTCCGCACCGCCTCGCGCAGCTCGTCGAGCTGTACCTGCTCGGCCGCGTACTGCTCCTGCCAGCGGATCCGCTCCCGGCGTTTGGCCCGCAGGTACTCGGTGTACGCGCCACCGTAGCGGCTCGCCGTGCCGCGGGTCGGGTCCAGGTCGACGATGTCGGTGCAGACCTCGTCCAGGAACACCCGGTCGTGCGAGGCGACGACGACCACCCCGGGCAGCCCCCGCAACCGCTCCTCCAGGAAACCGACCGCCTCGTCGTCGAGGTGGTTCGTCGGCTCGTCCAGCAACATCGCCCGCGGTTGCCGGATCAGCAGCCCGGCCAGACCCAGCCGGGAACGTTGGCCTCCGGAGAGCGTCGCGAGCGGTCGCGACCGATCCGTGGCGGCCAGCCCGAGCCCGGCCAGCACGAGCTCGGCCCGACGGTCGGCGTCCCAGAGGTCGTGGTCCTGCGCCCACTCGATCTGGTCGCCGTAGGCGGCGAGCACGTCGGCGTCGTCCGGCCGTCGCTCCAGCTCTGCGGTGAGCTGGTCCAGCCTGGTCCGGGCGGCCCGCAGCTCGGCGAGCGAGTCGTCGACGACGTCCTGCACCGTCGCGTCCGGCGCGAACGGCGACTCCTGCCACAGGAAGCCGCAGTCGGCCGGGCGTCGCACCTCGCCGGCGTCGGGCTCCTCCACCCCGGCCAGCAGCCGCAGCAGCGTCGACTTGCCGACGCCGTTCTCCCCCACCAGGCCGATGCGCTGGCCCGGGGACGCGGAGAGGGACGTCCCGTCGAACACCTGCCGGTCACCATAGGATTTCGCCACGTCACGGGCGCACAGAAAGACACTGTCTGACACAGGACACCTGCCACCAGAAGAGATCGAACCTGAAAGGCGATTCGGATCCGGATGCCCGCGCGAGCGCCCCTGACCAGAGCAGGGAGCGCCACCGGCACGAGCGGGGCATGGTGTCAGTAGATCACGAGGTGATCGTACCGCTGCTCCTGCGGACCATCAACCGAAGCGGCTCGCCGGGCCCCACCGCGCCCTGCTCGACCAGATCGACCCGGCGCGGACCCGCCTCGATCAGTTGACAGCGAAACCATCCCGATGGATCGTTGGCATAGACAGAGGTGACCATGATCCCGGCTCGGGATCACATCCTCCCCTTCCCCGCACACCGCCCCGGAAGGACAGCCATGCCCGGACCCGCCACCCGGATCGCCGCAGGCGTCGCCGCCCGGATCGCCGCAGGCGTCGCCGCCGCCGTGGTCGCCACGTCGACCGTCACCGTGCCGGGCTCGCCGGCATCCGCCGGTGAGCCGGTCCAGTACCCCGACCAGGGCCTCGTCTTCTACTCCAGCAACCCGACCGAGGTGGTCGGCCGGCAGGCCACCCCGGACGACGTCTGCCGTCCCGTCCCGGCCGACGCGACCTGGGCGCTCGGCTGGAGCGGCGGCTTCCACGTCGTCCCCGGCTACCGGACCGCCGACTGCGGCGGCCGGGCGGACAACCTCAACAGCTTCCACAGTTGGTCGAAGGGCACCTACCTGTCGTACCGGGCGCCGGCGTACCTCTACGAGCTGCCGCCCCTCCCGGCCAACTGACCGGCGCTCCCGGTGGTCGTCCACCGGCGGCCACCGGGACGACCCGTCCGGGCCGCCGGTCAGGCGCCCACCTCGCGGAGCCGGTCCTGCAGGGCGTGCAGCTCGGCGTAACGACCGCCGGCGGTGAGCAGTTCCTGGTGGGTGCCCTGTTCCACGATGCGGCCCTCGTGCAGCAGGTAGATCCGGTCCGCGTGGCGGACGCTGGCCAACCGGTGGGTGATCAGCACGACGGTACGGCCCCCGGCGAGCTCGCGCAGCGACTCGTACACGGCGTGCTCGGCCCGCGCGTCCAGCGGCGCGGTGGGCTCGTCCCAGATGAGCACCGGCGCGTCCCGGTACAGGCCACGGGCCACGGCGACGCGCTGCCACTGCCCACCGGACAGGTCCCGCCCACCCAGGAAGTACGCGGACAGCACGGTGTGCCACCCGTGGGGCAGGCTGTCGACGACCTCGTCGGCCCGCGCCTGACGGGCGGCGGCGAGCAACGCGTGGTCGTGCGGGTCGACCCGGTCGTGCCGGCCGACCCGGACGTTCATCCGGGCGCTGAGCGGCCAGCGCACCGGTTCCTGCAACACGGTCGTCACCCGGTCGGCCACACTCGTCGGGTCGAGGTCGGCGAGGTCCGTGCCGTCCCAGGTGATCCGGCCGCTGGTGGGCCGGTACAGTCCGCCGAGGAGCTTGGCCAGGGTGGTCTTGCCGGAGCCGTTCTCCCCCACCAGGGCGATGGTCTCGCCGGCCCGGATGGTCAGATCGATCCCACGCAGGGCCGGTGGCGTCCCCTCGCTGCCCGGGTAGCGGAACCCGACCCCGAGCAGGTCGATGCGGGCCGGCACGGCGGGCGCGGGTCGGCCGGTCGACGGCCGGGCCCGGCTCGCCGCGTCGGCCAGGAACTCCTGGTAGTCGGCGATGTAGAGGCCCTGTTCGGCCAGGTGGTTGGCCGCCACGATCAGGCGGGCCAGAGCGCTGGCCCCCACCTGCACGGCGATCGCGGCGGCCCCGGCGACAGCCAGCGGCACCCAGCCGGAGCGCACCAGCAGGCCCAGCCCGGCGTACGTCGCGGCCAGGCCGACACCGGCCAGGGCCCGCCCCACCGCCCGGGTCCGGGCCTGGGCGACGCCGAGCCGCACCCAGTGCCCGTGCAACCTGCCGGCCGCCTGCCGGTACTCGGCCCGCACCAGCGGCTCGGCCTGGTGGGACCGGATCTCGGCGGCGGACTCCCGGCGGACGGCCAGTTCGCCGACCATGTCGATCCGTCGTTGCAGCGTCACCGTGCGGCTCTGGCTCGCGTACTCCAGTCGGGCGGACCGCAGGACCGCCCAGCCCTGCGGCAGCGCCGCCAGTAACAGCACCGGCAGCAGCGCCGGATGCAGCACGCCGAGGGTACCGGCGACCGCGACCATGGCGGTGGCCGCGCCGACCAGGGCCAGCAGGTGTTGCGTCGACTCCTCCAGTCGCATCAGGCCGCGTTCCCCGGCCCGGTGCAGACGGTGGTAGAAGGACGGGTCGTCGAAGGCCGCCAGGTCGGCCCGCAGGGCGGCGTCGACCAGACGTTCCTCGGCCACCAGCCGCACCGTCGGCACCAGCCGGGCCTGGGCCGACTCGGCCACCGTGTCCAACGCGCCCCGGACGACCAGGGCGACGACGACCAGGGTGAGCGCGGGCAGAGCGGCGGCCAGCCGGTGCCGGGCGCTGCCCGGGGCGAGCAGACCGGCCAGCACGTCGGTCGTGGCCAGCAGCCCGAGGGCCGACACGACACCGGAGAGGACGTGCGCGACCAGCACGACCGCCGCCGCGCGGGGCGCCGCCGCCCGGACGACGTCCCACACCGGCCGGACGGCGGTACGGGTCCGGCGCAGGAGCCCGGCCCGGTCGTCCCCCGGGTCGTCCAGCCGCCAGTACGGGGCGTCGAGCTGTGGATCGTCCCGGTCGTCGTTCAGCGCGTACCACCCCCGGGGAGCAGCACCGACGGCAGGTCGCAGTCGGGGTGCATACGCAGCAACTGGTAGGCGATCCCGCCCTCGCCGCTGATCAGCCCCGGCGAGAACGCCTCCCGGGCCAGCCCGGTGACCGGCCCGTGCTCCTCCAACCCGCCGATCACGCAGGCGGCCAGCGTCCGCCGGTCCAGGCCGGCCGGGCCGACGCCGTGCGCCACGGCGGCGTCGAGCAGCTCCCACGCGCCGAGATCGCCGTGGCAGAGGCTGTGCCCCCAGCCGAGCCCGGTCGCCCAGGTGGCGTCGGCCGCCCGGCGCAGCAGGCCCCGGTCGATCCGGTCCGGGGCCGGGGCGCTGTCCAGGGCGGCCAGGCCGATCCCGACCGCGCCATGGCACCAGGCCGCCGCGGTGATCCCGGTGTTCCGCAGGTCCCGCCAACCGCCCTCGACCGGGTCGAACAGCGATTCCTCGTACCCGCGGGCGGCGTCCGCGACGGCCGCGAAGCGGGGCAGGCCGGTGGCCGTCGCGAGCCGACACAGCGCCCAGCCGACCCCGGTGGCCCCGTGGGCGTACCCGCCGAGCCCCTCCGGCCAGCGGGCGCTGGGCCATCGGGCCAACCCGTCGGTGACCGTCGCGGCGGCGACCAGCCGGTCACCGATCGTGGTCGCCAACGACCGCCACCTCGGGTCACCGGTCCGCTCGGCCAGACACAGCAGCGGCACGACCGCTCCGGCGGCCCCGGTCAGCAGATCGACGTCACCGTCGTCGGGGTCGATCTCGGCGGCGGCGGCGACCGCGCGGCCCAGGCCGTCCGGGCCGGCCACCCCCCACCGGTCCAACAGCAGCCAGGCCCAGATCTGGGAACCCGCGCCGACGTAGCCGCCGGACGGCGGCGGACGCAGCGGGGCGCCCGCGCGGCGTTGCGCGGACCGCTGCTCCGGCGCCAGCCGCAGGGTGCGGAGCACGGCGTCACGCAGGGCGTCGACCCCGTCCACCGGATCGGCCCGGCCCCGGTCCACCTCACGCTGGTAGCCGGCCAGCAGCACCGCCACCCCGGCCGCGCCGTTGTAGACGTCCGGGTTGAGCGGTTGGACGGCCCAACCGGTGGCGTTGAGCACGGGAGCTATCCAGGTGACGGTGCCGTCGTCGGCGTGGACCGCCGTGGCGGCGACCCGACGTACCGTCGCCGCGGCCAGGCGGCGGCGACGCCGGTCCAGGTCGTCGAGGACCGGCCTGGCCCGGGGCATCGGCGTGGACCGGGGCAGGTACCCCTCGTTGAGGTACGCGCTGACCAGGGTGGCCCGGATGACCTCGCGTTCCCGGTCGAGGTCCGCCTGCCGCCAGCGGCGCAGCGCGCCGTCGACCAGGTCCTCGGCGGGCAGCCAGGTGGTGCCGCGCGGACCGGTCAGGCGTCCGTCCCGGGGCACCGTGTCGAAGAAGGGCACGTCCCCGTCGAGCAGTTCGGCGACCTCCGCGCCGACCACCTCCGGGTCGGCCGGGGCGAGCGGCGCGTACCGGGCCATGGCGGTGAGCAACCGGGTCGCCCGGGCCACGGCGGCTGGCTCGTCGTGCAGGGAGACCGGGTGCCAGAGCATCCGTCCCAGCTCGGCGTACACCTCGGTGCCGCGGGGCACCACCCGTACCGGGCAGTCCGCGAAGGCGGCCAGGCGCGGGGCCAACCGGCCCGCCCGGTCCTGGGCGGCCAACCGCTCGGTCAGCTCGTCGAAGCCGGCCAGCACGTGCCGCCAGTGGGCGGCGAGGGCCGGGGCCGGGCTGGGATGGTTGGCCGCCGGGGTCACCTCGAACGACGCGGTCCCGAGCCGGGCCCGGTCGGTGCCCGCGTCCACGATCACCGGTTGCTCGACCATGGGCTGTTGCCCGGGCAGCGAGCCCCCGGCGGACATGTCGACCCCGCGCCAGCCGAGCGCCACGCCCCGGCCCGGCAGCAGCCCGGTCCGCAGCGCGGTCCCCTCGATCAGCGCGGTCGCCCGGTCGACGGCCCGGCCGTAACCGGAAGGCGGTTGCGGCGGCAACGGGGTGAACAGGGTCTCGCAGTCCACGACCACCGGCACCGGCCCGACCGCGATGACGTTCTCGGCGTGCAGGTCGGTGCCACCGAGCAGCCGCATCAGCGCCGCCCAGTGGCCCAGGCCCCGGTAGAACGCGGCGAGTTCGGCGTCGTCGGCGCAGTAGCGGTGGACCTCGTACCCGGTCCAGCCGTAGCCGTCCCGGGGCAGCGCGGCCGGCACCCGGACCCGGGTCGTCGCCGGCTCGTCGGGCAGCAACCAGGACAGCAGGTCGGCCAGGGCGGTGTCGACGACGACCGAACGTGGCTTGTAGACGACCGGACCACCGTGGCAGCGCAGGATCGCCACGGTCTGCCCGTTCCGGTGGCTGTCGCCGGCGCCGAGATCCACCCGGGTCAGGTCGCCGGGGCCGTCGGGGACCAGGGCGGCGAGGGCGGGACGGTCGACGGCGAACCGGCCGGCCAGCGCACGGGCCGCGGCGCAGCGGTTACCGATCAGCGTCCGCAGCCGGGGCAGCAGGGTCGGGTAGTGGCTGCCGAGCTGACGCCAGTAGTCGGGCCCGGCGGCGCGGGCGAGGAACTCGTCCCAGCGCCCGGCCGGATCGGGCGCGTGCAGGGCGCCGGTGACCCGGGCGGCGTGGAGTTCGAGCACCAGCACGCGGGCGACCCGGCGGTGCACGCTCTGGTAGAGCTGCTCACGTAGGGAGGCGACCAGGGCGACCCGTTCCGCGCGACCCAGGGCCCCGACGGTCCGGAGCTGGGCTGTCAGATCGGCCAGGTGCGGCTCGACCAGGCAGCCCAGCGCCGGCGCGAACGCGTCGTCCGGGTTGCCGGGCACGTCAGCAGCAGAGCCGGGTCAGGGACGCGGTACAGCTCGAGCAGCGGACGGTCTCGGCCCAGGCGGCGGCGACGATGTCGGCTTCGGCGTACGCGCCGCCGGTGTAGAGGGCGCCGGCCGGGTTGTCCCCGTCGGCGCTCTCCCGCCAGCGGGCCACCAACTGCTCCGCCTCCGCGCGCTCCAGCACGTCGATGCTCATGACGACCTCCCAGCCCAGTTGATTGATTGCCCTGATCGCAGGGCATCCACAATGGAAGCACGGGGGCCGTCGACGGAACAGGGCTCGTAGGGCTGCCGGGGAAAGCGACAACTGCCGGCGAGGCAGACCCACGCGGCGATCCGTGACGAACTTGTCACGTACGGCACGACGCCCGGTCCCTCCGGTCCCGGCCACGATCCGCCCGGGACCTACCATGGTCCGGATGACCAATCCCGAACGGCGACCCGACGAAGCCCGGATCGACGAAGCCCGGATCGACGAGGCCCTGCGGCTGCTCTCCGGCGCCCCGGTCGAGCTCGATGTCGCCGGCAGACGGCTGAGCCGGGGCAGCGGCGTCTACGCCTGGTGGGCTGCCCCCTCGGTCTTTCCCGACCTTCCCGGGCCGCCGAACGAGCAGGTCCCGTCGTTACGGCTGCTGTACCTCGGACGGGCGACCAGCCTGCGGGGTCGGATCCTGCGCAACCACCTGAGGCGTTCGGGCAGCTCGACCCTGCGCCGCACCCTGGCCGGGCTACTGGTCAGCGAAGGTTACCGGACGACCTGGACCGACCGGGTCGTCCTGGTCCCCGAGGACGAGGCGCGGCTGACCGCGTGGATGCACACGCACCTGCGCCTGACCTGGGCCGAGGACGCGGATCCGGCGACCCTCGAGGGCGTGCTCGTCCGGCGGACGCGCCCGCCGCTCAACGTGCACGGCGTCGACCCCGAGCATCTCCAGGCGGCCGTGATCGCCGCCAAGAGCTCGTACAACGCCAGCAGCCGTCCGCCGGCCGAGCCGCCGCGAACGCCGTAGCCGACGATGGTCGAACAGATCTGGGACGGAGTGACCCGGCGGGCGACGCTGAGCCCGTGGGCGGCGGATGCGCGTGCCCGACTCGCCGACAGCGCCAGGCGGTACGACTGGGCGGAGGTCTTCGCGGCCGTCGACCGCGACCCGGAGCTCGTGAACTCGACACGCCCGGACGGTCGATCCTGGTACGCGCCGCTGCATCAGGCGGCCCACGGCGGAGCGTCGACCGAGACCGCCGGCCGGCTGATCGCCCGCGGCGCGTGGCGACGGCTGCGCGACGCCGCAGGAGAGCGACCGGTCGACATCGCCACGCGCCGTGGACACCACCACCTGCTCGATGTCCTGCTGGACCTGGACCGGATGCGGATGTGGTTTCCGGTCCCCGGCATGTACGGCGGGTTCAGCTACCACCTGGAAACGCGGGACGGCCCCGTCCGCCTGGTCGTCGACAGTTGGTGCCGCATCGTGGGAGGCTCCGAGCAGCGACACGAGATCACCTCCGAAAAGACGACGCCGCTGGATTTCCCAGGTCTGGACGGCAACGAGGACGGAGCCGTCGACCGCGCCTGACGCTCCGGAGGACCTGCCGCAGCGGTCAGTGCCGGTGATCCGGGCGGAGGAAGCACGACAGCAGTTGCCGGAACTCGTACGGATGCTCGATCGCCGGCACGTGCCCGCATCGGCCGAACACGTGCAGGCGGACGTCGGCCAGGTGTCCGAGCAGGGGCTGGGCCGCCGTCGCCAGCGGGGTGACCCGGTCCTCGGCGCCGTGCACGAGCAGCACCGGCGCGCGGACCGCGGCCAGCGTCCGCGCCGAGAGGGTGAGCGCGTCGAACCATCGGGCCCGGGGTGGCGGGAACAACGACGCGAACGTGGCCGCCCCCGCCCGCATCGCGGTCGCGCGGGCCTCGACGGCCGAGTCGGTCACGAGCGCCTGGTCGTGGACGAGACGGCTCAGCATGTCCCGGGCCCCGAGCGGGCCGGCGGGGGCGGCCCAGACCGCGTCGAGCTCGGCGGACAGCGTCGCCCCGGGGGCGCCCATCGTGGAGACCGCCACCACCCGGGTGACCTGCCGGGGGCGGGCCGCCGCCAACGCCAGCGCCACGGCGCCGCCCATGGAGTGACCCACCACGGCGTAGTGCCCGACACCGAGCGCGTCCATCAGGCCCGCGGCCTGCTCCGTCCACAGCCGGAGCCCGCCCCGGGCGCCCGCCGGGACGGGTGTGCGGCCGAACCCCGCCTGGTCAGGAACCACCAGACGCCAGGACGGACCCAGCGCCTGCGCCGTCGTCGCCCAGGCTCCGGACCCGGTCGTGCCGGGTCCGGAGCCGTGCAGCAGCAGCGCCGCGGGCCCGGTGCCGCTGTCCAGGACGTGGACGGGGGACCCGTCGACCGCGACCGTCCGAGGCGCCGTCACCGGGGTCCGTCGGGCGCGCTCAGGCCGACGCGGGGTCGACGGACTTCGAGAAGACCTCCATCATCGCCCGGCCGAACTGCGGCATGTCGGGCCAACCCCGGCAGGAGACGAGGTTGCCGTCCACGACGTCGGGAGCGTCGACGACCGTCGCGCCCGCGTTCTCCATGTCGCCGGTGATCGGGGGGAAACACGCCGTCCTGCGCCCCTTCAGCAGCCCGTACACCGCTGGCACCTGCGCGCCGTGGCAGACCAGCGCGACGGGGAGGTTGCGCGCGAAGAAGTGCTCGGTGATGCGCCTGACGTCGGCGTCGACCCGGATCCACTCGGGGGCGCGGCCCCCGGGGATGATGAGGGCGTCGTAACGTTCGACGTCGACCTCGGCCCAGGGCACGTCGACCGGCAGCTTCCGGCCGTCCTTCTCCACGTAGGCGTCGGAGTTGGGGTCGAACTCGTGGATGACCAGTTGCACGTCACGCAGCGTCCGTGACGAGACGTCGACGTCCCAGCCGCCCTCCTGCACGCGGTAGTAGGGATACATGGTGTCGAGCTCCTCCGCGGCGTCGCCGGTCAGGAGCAGCGCTCTGGGCACCTGCTTCTCCTCGCATCTGGGGGCGCGGGTGAGGTAGATCCAATCCGATCGAATCCGATTGAGTCAGCATTACCCGGCCCCGCCCGCCCGTCAAGCCTCCACCGCCACCGCGTCCCCGATCTCGTCGAACAGTCGTCGGAAGCGCTCGCCGGAGCGCAGGATGTGCCGACGCATCGCGTAGGCGGCGGCGTCGGGGTCACGCGCGGCGATCGCGGCCACGACCTCCTCGTGCTCGGCCATCGCCAGGTGGGTGACCTGGGTGTCGTGGTGCAGCCGGAAGAGGTGCACGTGGCTGTGCAGGCGGGCGAGCGCCTCCCGGATGACCTGGTTCTCCGCGCTGCGGGCGACGAGGTCGTGGAGGGCGGCGTCGCGCAGACCGAAGGCGCCGTAGGCGGTGGGCCCGTCGCCCCCCTCCAGCTCCGCCATCTCCGCCAGCATCCGGCGCAGACCGGCCACCTGCGCCGGGGACGCGCGTTCGGCGCACCGGCGCGCCGCCGCCGGCTCGAGGAGCAGGCGGACCTCCAGCATGTCCTCGAACCGGCGCCGGGTGATCTGGGGTGGAATGCGGTAGCCGGCATGCGGCACCCGCACCACCAGGCCCTCGGCCTCCATGCGGTTCAGCGCGTCCCGGATCGGCGTCTGCGAGACCCCCAGCTCGCGCGCCAGGACGTCGATCGTGACGCGGGATCCAGGCTCGATCCGTAGCGACATCAACTGCCCGAGCAGCGTGTCGTACACCTCGTCGGCGAGCCGGCCGCCGGGTCTTCCCGACGACGTTCCGCCCGGCGGCACCCGACGGCCCCCCGCGATCATCGCTTCGTCGCCCATCGTGACGTGCGGTCCTCTCCTGGTCTCCGTGCGCCTGTTGACATCGGTCACCACGCTGCGACATGCTGACGGCCCGACCGGATCGTATAGGAAAAATGACGGACGCCAGCCATCCTGCGGCATCGCGCAGACCGCCCGCCATCGCTCTCCACCGATCACCTGGAGCCTCCCATGAGCATGCTCGACGCCCCTGCTCGGTGGGGTGACCCGATGACCGTCCTGGCCCCCGGGCACCGGCGGCTCCGGATCGGCGACGGCTGGCGCGACGCCGCGGGCGGCGCCACCTTCGCCGTCGAGGACCCGGCCACCGGCAGGACCGTCGCCGAGGTGGCGGACGCCGACGTCGTCGACGGACTCGCCGCTCTGGACGCGGCCAGCAGGGCGACCACGGAGTGGGCGGCGACCCCGCCGCGGCGACGGTCGGAGTTGCTGACCGCGACGTACCGGGCGCTGACCGAGCGGTCCGAGGAGATCGCCCGGCTGATAACGCTGGAGATGGGCAAGCCGCTCGCCGAGGCTCGGGCGGAGGTGACCTACGGCGCGGAGTTCTTCCGCTGGTTCGCCGAGGAGGCGGTCCGCGTCGAGGGGAGCTACCGCACCGCTCCCGCCGGTGGGTACCGCATCCTCACCGTCCCGAAGCCGGTCGGACCGTGCGTCTTCGTGACGCCCTGGAACTTCCCGCTGGCCATGGGCGCCCGCAAGATCGCTCCCGCGCTGGCCGCCGGCTGCACGACGATCACCAAGCCGGCGGCCCAGACGCCACTCACCATGCTGCTGCTGGCCCGCGTCATGGAGGAGGTCGGCGTTCCCCCGGGCGTCGTCAACGTGGTGACCACCAGGCGTGCCGGCGAGGTGGTCTCCGCGCTGCTGGCCGACGGCCGGACCCGCAAGCTGTCGTTCACCGGGTCGACCGAGGTCGGACGGACGCTGCTGCGACAGGCCGCGGACAACGTGCTGCGCACGTCCATGGAGCTGGGCGGCAACGCGGCCCTGATCGTGTGCGCCGACGCCGACCTGGACGTGGCGCTCGACGGCGCGATGGTGGCCAAGATGCGCAACATCGGGGAGTCCTGCGTCGCGGCCAACCGGATCTACGTCGAGGAGCCGGTACGCGAGGAGTTCACGGCCCGCTTCGCCGAGCGGATGGGCGCGCTGTCGATGGGCCACGGTCTCGACGACGGCGTGCAGGTCGGGGCGTTGATCGACGGGGCCTCGGTCACCAGGATCGACGCGCTCGTCGCCGACGCGGTCGATCGCGGCGCCCGGGTCCTGGTGGGCGGCGAGCGTCCGGACGGGCCGGGCCACTTCTACCCGCCCACCGTCCTGGTCGACGTGCCCGACGACGCGCGGATGCTCAAGGCCGAGATCTTCGGCCCGGTGGCGCCGATCATGTCGTTCACGTCCGACGAGGAGGTGCTGGCGAGGGCCAACGACACCGAGCACGGCCTGGTCGGCTACGTCTTCACCCGGGACCTGCGGCGGGCGCTCCGGTTCACCGAGGGGCTGGACACCGGCATGCTCGGCGTCAACCGTGGTCTGATCTCGGATCCGTCAGCCCCGTTCGGCGGCGTGAAGCAGTCCGGGATCGGCAGGGAGGGGGCGCACGAGGGCATCCTGGAGTACCTCGACCTCACCTACGCGGCGATCGACCTGCCGTGACGTCGCGGGGAGGCGCTGACATGCTCGAGACCGTCCGCGGACCACGCCAACTGATAGTGGGCGAAGGGGTCGCGCAGAACATCCCACGGGTGGTGGCCGAGCTGGGCTCGCGGGTCCTCGTCGTGACCGACCAGGTTCTCCTGGGGCAGCCGGGCGTGGCCGCGATCGTGGCCGCCGTACGGGAGAGGGTCGAAGCCGTCGAGGTGTTCTCCGACGCGACTCCGGACGTGCCACTCGCCGACGTCGACCTGGCCGTCTCGGTCGCCGCCGGGGTGGACGCGGACGTGATCCTCGCCGTCGGGGGTGGCACGGTGATCGACCTCGCCAAGATCGTCGGCGTCGTCCGGCGGCACGGTGGGACGCCGCGCGACTACTACGGCGAGTCGAAGGTGCCGGGGCGGAGCATTCCGCTCGTCGCGGTCCCGACGACGTCGGGCACCGGCTCCGAGCTCACCCCCGTCTCGGTGTTGACCGACCCGGACCGCGAGCTGAAGGTGGGCGTCTCCAGCGTCCACATCATCCCCGACTTCGCCATCGTCGACCCCGAGCTGACCTACACCTGCCCGCCGACCGTCACCGCCCACTCCGGCATCGACGCGTTCTGCCACGCGGTGGAGAGCTACACCGCGCGGCCCCGGCCCCACGGGCCGCGTGACCCGGTGGAGCAGGTGTTCCTCGGTCGCAACCCGATCACCGACCACTACGCGCTCCGGGCCGCGGAGCGGATCGCCCGTAGCCTGCGCCGTGCGGTCACCGACGGCGGCGACCCGGACGCGCGCGCGGACATGTCCTACGGGTCCATGCTGGCCGGGCTGGCCTTCTCCCACGCGGGCAACGCGGCCCCGCACGCTCTCCAGTACCCCATCGGCGCGGCCACGCACACGCCGCACGGCCTGGGCGTCGGGCTGCTGCTCCCCTACGCGCTGGACGCGGCCAGGCACGCCATCGGCGACCGGTTGGCCGTCCTCGCCGGGGTGTGCGGGCTCGACGTGGCCGACGCCTCGGACGCCGAGGCCACGGACGTGTTCCTCACCTGGCTGGACGGGCTCCTCGCCGACATCGGCATCCCTGCCAGCCTGGCGGACATCGGCGTGGCCCGCGCCGACCTCCCGCGCTTCGCGGAGCTGGCCGGTGGCGTCACCCGCCTGATCCAGAACCATCCGGGCCCGACCGACACGGCCAGCCTCACCGCGATCCTCGAAGCGGCCTGGCGCGGGGACCGGACCGGCGCGTCCTGACGCCGCGCGGAGTCAGCGACCGGTCGTCGGGGACCGGCTGGTGGGCGGTCAGCCTCCGGCGGCCGGGTCGGCGAACAGCTCCCGGAAGGTGTCCGGGCCGCCGATCGCGGCCAGCACCGCCAGCGGGTTCCAGTAGTCGCGGTAGCGCGTGATCCGGCCGTCGCGCAGCCAGAGCAGCGAGACGTAGCGCTGCCGGAACGGGCGACCGCTGACCAGCGCCGTGCCGACCGCCTCGAACTCGGCGACGACCAGCTCCGGGTCGACGGTGTCGTGGTGGACCACCCCGGAGAAGGTCACGTCGAGCTGCTCGGGGAAGTTCCGCATGTGCGCGTGGATCGCCTCCGTCCCGCGCACCTCGCGGGGAAAGCCGGGCGGCGCGTACGGGAACTCCAGGACCCCGTCGGGGTGGAACAGCGCCACCCACTCGGTGATGCCCCCGGTCTCCAGCAGCTTCAACTGCCGGGCGAAGACCGCGCGCGACCCGTCGCGACGCGCCTCGGTGGTGGTGTCGGTCATCGGGCCTCCCTGGGGCTACCATCGAGGATCTGCTTCCCGGCCGGGCCGTCGCAGGCGGACAGGACAGCGTGGACGGCGTCGTCGGCGATCCGTTCCACCCGTCCGGTGGGCATGGCCCGGTCGATGTAGGTGAAGTTCCAGAAGAGCCGGTCGTGGCTGGTGTTGACCGTGCCCACCAGGTAGCCGCTGACCGAGATGCCGGCGACGAACTGGGCGCCGGAGAGTCGTACCGGGCCGACCTCGGCCGGGAAGTCGTACCGGCCGAGGTTCGACAGGCAGAGGTTGATCGGCCCGCTCGCCTCCATGAACTCCAGGAACGGCGCCGCCGCGGCCACCGTGGGCGGGCAGGCCCGGGTGACCAGGTTGACCATCGCGAAGTGCTCGCCCCGGGCCCGCCGGCGCGCCAGGTCACGGCTGACCGTCCGGGCCATCGGCCAGAGTCCCCCGTCCGGCCGGTACCCGACGATCGACGGTACGGTCGCCACGTAGCTGCCCACCTCGCGGTCGGAGACCGGTGGCGTCAGGGCGGACCGGAAGTCGATCGGCGAGCCGATGGAGAAGGCGCCCGGGGTGACCGGCCCGGCGTCCCGCGCCACGGCGGCCACCATGGCGGCGGCGAGCGCGCCGTGCACGGTCGTGTTTTCCCGCCGGCACGCCCGCGCCAGCGCGTCGACCTGCCCGCGGGTGAGTTCCCGGTGGACGAGCCGGGTCTGCCGCTGCGCGAAGGGTACCGCCAGGCTCGGCTCCACCCGGCGCGGTCGGTGCCGTACCAGGTCGCGACCGTCCCGCCGTTGCTTGCGGGCCAGCGCGAGCCGACCGGCCCACCCCCGGTGTCGCCAGGGCAGCATCCGCTCCGCCGGCGGCCGTACCGGCGCCGACTCGACGTCGGGGGTCACCGCGCCGTCGGTGACGGCGGCGGGCCGCGCCGCGAACTCCACCCAGTCGCGCAGCAGCGCGAGCACCGTCGTGCCGTCGGCGACGCAGTGCGGCACCGTCACCAGCAGGTCGTGGCCACCGGCCGGGTGGTCGAGGACCACCGCCCGGACGAGCGGGCCACGACGCCAGTCCACCGGCTCGGCCAGCTCCCGCCGGTCGACCTCCTGCTCCCACCACCGGTCCGGCGGTCCGGGCCGGGCGTCGTCCGCCGGGACGTGGCGCAGCGGGATCGGGCTGCCGGTCGACACGAACCGGGGGTCGGCCGAGTTGCCGTCCACCGCGATGGCCACCCGCAGCAGCGGGTGCCGCCGCTGGAGCGCGTCCAGGCCCCGGCGCAGGTCGGGCAGGGTGAGCCGGCCGTCGGCCCGGACCCGACCGACGACGTTCAACGTGGAGACCTGGTCGGCGATCCAGTACCAGCGCTCGACCGGGCTCAGTGGCCGGGCGGGCCCGGCCCCGGTGGCGTCCGCCGCCGTCCGCCGGTCACCGGGGCGCGAGAGGGTCATCGTCAGGACCCGGCGGGATCGAAGGTCAACAGGACCGCCTCGTTCGCCGCGTTCAACCGGGCCATCGGCGCGAACCGGAAGTACAGGTTGCGGCCGAGGCGGGGCCGCAGCGCCGCCAACTGCTCGATCCGGCTCACCTCGCGGGACGTCGCCACCACCTGGCGGGCGCGGTTGCGACGCCGGTCCTCGTACTCGCGCAGACCGGCGACCGGGTCGGGCGCGTCGGCGAGCACCGTGGCCAGCACCACCGCGTCCTCGACCGCCATCGCCGCCCCCTGACCCAGGCTGGTCAGCATCGGGTGCGCGGCGTCACCGAGGAGGGTGACCGGCCCCGCACCCCAGCGTTCGAGGAACGGACGGTCCTGGGCCGGTACGGTCACGATCGCCTCCAGCGGCGTCGCGTCGATCGCCGCGCGCACCTCGGGCGCCCAGCCCCGGTAGACCCGGGCGATGTCGTCCACCGTGCCCCGCCACCGCCGGGCCTCGTCCGGGGCCATGTTCCTCGTGCCCCACCAGTACGCCCGGCCCTGCCCGATGTCGATGAGTCCGAACCGCTGACCGGCGCCCCAGTAGTGCCCGACGTATCCCGGCGTCATCCGGGGATGGGTGAACGGGATGGTGGCCAGCCAGCAGACGTAGCCGGCCTCCTGCGGCGTCTCGGCGCCCAACAGGTGACGGCGGACCGCAGAGTGGAAGCCGTCCGCGCCGATCAGCACGTCGCCGTACGCCTCGCGGCCGTCGGCGAAGGTGACCCGGACGCCGTCGGCGCCGGTCTCGACCCGCTCGGCGGTCGCGCCCAGGAAGATCGGGCAGTCACCCGCCTCGGTCAGCAGCGCCTGTTGCAGGTCGGCCCGGTGGATGGCCACGTTGGTCTCGCCCAGCCGGTCGCCGATCTCCTTGAACCGCAGGGTACGGATCGGCCGGCCCCGGGTGGTCAGGAACCGCAACTCCTCGAAGACCTGGCCGTGCTTGTCCAACCGGAGGTCGATGTCGAGGGTACGCAGCGCGGCCAGCGCGTTGCACATCAGCGACAGCGCCGTACCGGCCGGGCGCAACCGGGTGGCCCGCTCGTAGACCTCCACCTCGATCCCGACCCGGCGCAGCGCCACCGCCGCCGTCAGCCCGCCGATACCGGCGCCGATCACGATCACTTTGGGTCGTCGGCGGTCCGTCATGATCCGGAACCTCCGAGCAGCGTCGTCCGTCGTCCTGTCGTCACGGCCACGACCTCCCTTGCCACCGCGCTCACGTGCGGCTCTTCGAGGAGTACCAGGTGGTCACCGGGTACATCGATCACGTCGACCCGGCCCCGGGTCAGGTCCGCCCAGCCGTTGGTCGCGTCCAGGTGCCGGCTGCCGGCCGCCCGGTGCATCGGCGCGAGCACGTCGGGCAGCGCGCCGCTCGCGCGGAGCAGGACGATGTCCTGGTCGGTCACGGGCGGCCGGTAGTCGAGGATGGCCTGCCAGTTGGCCCGGAAGACCCGGTACAGCCGGCGGACCGGCGCGGTCGAGGCCCCGGACGGCAGCAGCCCCGCCGCCACCGCGCGCCCGGCGATGAAGTCGAACTTCGCCTCGTCGTCCAGCTCCGCCGGGATCCCCACCACCGGCGCCCGACCGCCGCGTTCCTGCCAGATCAGCTCCCAGAAGAACCACTCCAGCAGGGCGTGGTCGTCCGCCGGTGGGCGCTGCCGGAAGTCCCGGGCGATCGGGTCGAGCAGGATCAGGTGCGCCACCGCGTCCGGGTCGCCCTGCCGCAACTGCCGGGCCATCTCGAAGGCCACGAAACCGCCGAACGACCAGCCGGCCAGGGTGTACGGCCCGTCGGGCTGCACCCGCCGGATCGCCGCGAGGTAGGCCCGGGCCAGCTCGGGCACGCTGGTCAGCGGCTCGGTGCCGGGCTCGATACCGGCCGCCTGGAGGGCGTAGAGCGGCTGGTCGTCCGGCAGCTCACGACCCAACCGGGCGTAGCAGAGCACGTTGCCGCCGAGTGGATGGACGACGAAGATCGGCCGGCGGGCGCCGCCGACGCGGATCGGCACCACCGGGTCGTAGGCCGGGGTCGCCGCCGTGCCCGCCGTACGCAGCCAGGCCGCCAACTGCTCGACGGTCGGGCCGGCGACGAAGGTGGCCAACGGCAGCCGTACGTCGTACCGGTGCTCGATCAGCACGATCAGCCGCATCGCGGTCAGCGACGTGCCGCCCAGGTCGAAGAAGTCGTCCCGGACGCCGACCGTCGGCAGGTGCAGCAGCTCCGCGAGGATCTCGACCAGGTGGCGCTCGTAGGGGTCCCGGGGCGGCGCGGCGTCGACGCGCGACACGGCGGCCAGCGGCAGCGCCCGCAGCGCGGCGTCGTCCCGTTTGCCGCTGGCGGTCCTCGGCAGCTCCGGCAGCCACTCGAACCGGGCCGGCACCAGGTGCTCCGGCAGCAGCGCCCGCAGCCGGGACCGTAGGTCACCGAGATCGACCCGGTCCGCGTCACCGACCAGGAAGGCGGCCAGGAAGGCGTCCGCGTCGCCGCGCCGGCGGGCCACCACCGCGACCTGCCGGAGCGCGGCGTCGTCCGGCGACAGCGACAGGACGGCCATCTCCACCTCGGCCGGCTCGACCCGGAAGCCGCGTACCTTGACCTGGTCGTCGTCGCGGCCCAGCCAGACGATGCTGCCGTCGGGCAGGACGCGGGCCAGGTCACCGGTGCGGAACAGGCGCGCGGTCGGACCGCCGCCGGGGCGGTCGACGAACCGTCGTCGGGTCAGCTCCGGATCGTCGTGGTAGCCGTCGGCGAGGCAGATCCCACCCAGGTACAGCTCCCCCGGCACGCCCACCGGCACCGGGCGCATCCGGGCGTCCAGCACCAGCGCCTCGCTGCCGTCCACCGGTCGGCCGATCGGCGGCAGGACGGGGAAGCCGGCCGGATCGCCGGTCATCGGATGGCTGGTCACCACGTGCGTCTCGGTCGGCCCGTACTGGTTCTCCAGCAGCACGCCGTCGAGCCCGGCGCAGAAGGCGCGGATCTCCTCGGTGACCCGCAGTTGCTCGCCGGCCGAGACGAGCACCCGCAGCCGGCGCGGACGCAACCCGAGCGCCTGCCCGGTGCGGGCCAGCTCCTGCAGGGCCACGTACGGCAGGAAGACCCGTTCCACCTCCTCGCGGTCGAGGATGCGCAGCAGCTCCGCCGGCGCCTGCCGGTCCTCCTCGCCGACCAGGTGCAGCCGGCCGCCGGCGCAGAGGGTCGCGAAGATCTCCTGGAACGAGACGTCGAAGCTCAGCGGCGCGAACTGGAGGGTGGCCGGGGCGCCCGTGCCGCTGGGTTGCCCGAGCTGCCACCGCACCAGGTTGGCCAGCGCCCGGTGCGGCATCGGCACCCCCTTGGGCCGACCGGTCGAGCCGGAGGTGAAGAGCAGGTACGCGGTGCTCTCCGGGGCGATGTCCGGTAGCGGCGGCCGGTCGGCGTCCTCCGGGGCGTCGACGCCGCCCCGGGTGTCGAGGTCCGGCGGGTCGAGGATCGACTCCACCGGCAGCGCCAGTGACGCGTCGTCGATCAGGCCGACGTGCCGGCGCTGGGTCACCACCCGCAGTGGCCGGGCCTGGGCGACCATCAGGGCCAGCCGGCGCGCCGGATAGCTCACGTCCAGCGGCACGCAGGCCGCGCCCGCCCGGAGCACCCCGAGCACGGTGGCGATCAGCTCCGGTGAGCGGTCCAGGGCGATCCCGATCCGGCTCCCGGCCGCGCCGAGCGTGACCAGCCGGCGCGCGACCTGCTCCGCGGCCCGGTCTAGCTGACCGTAGCTCCACCGGCGGTCACCGTGCGTCACGGCCGTCGCCCCCGGATCCCGGGCCACCTGCGCGGCGAAGAGGCGTACCACGTCGGCCGGTGGCTGCCCGGCGTCGGCCGTGGTCGGGCCGCCTGGCCCGGCGGGGGCCGTGGCCAGGTCAGCCGACCCGGCGTCGGTGGCCGTCCCCGCCGGCCCGGCCGGGGGCAGGAAGCCGAGGTCGACCGGCTCGTCCGGCCGGGTCACGATCCGTTCCAGGATCCGCAGCAGGGTGTCGACGGCCAGGTCGGCCTGGTCCGGTCCGACGAGCGCGCCGTCACAGTCGACCCGCAGGCCCAGCCGGTCGCCGTCCGGGCCGACGATGACGTTGACCAGCAGGGCGAAGTTGGTCTCCTCCCAGGTCCGGAAGTCGACGAGCGTCCCGTCGGCGGCGAGACCGGCCAGCCCACGCAGGCGCACGTAGTTGAAGGCGGTGGACAGCGCCGCGCCGGTCTCCTCGACGATGGCGCTCAGCGGGTACCGCCGGTGGGGATGGTCGTCCCGCTCCTGCCGGTACAGCGCCGCCACCACGTCCCGCCAGGTGCCGTCGGTGGCGTCGAGGAGGATCGGCAGGGTGTTGAGGAAGAGGCCGGCGGTCCGTTCCGCGCCGTCGCGTTCGGGCCGACCGTGGGTGACCAGGCCGGTCGTCACCGTCGCGCCACCGGCGAACAGCCGCAACGTCAGGCAGTGCGCCGCCAGCAGGATCGACTTGACCGGCAGGGCATGCCGGCGGGCGAACCGGTCGACCGCCCGGTCCAGGTCGGCCGGCAGGTCGAGCCGACGTACCACGGCTGACCCGTCGCCCGGCGCCTGGTGCGCGCGGAACCCGTCGAACTGGGCCGGCGTCACCGGGTCGAGCTTGTCCCGCCAGTAGCGACGGGACGCCGCGCTCTCCAGCGCCGCCCGCTCGGCCGCGGCGTGGTACGCGGGGGACGGTGGCGTCCCGGCCGGCGCCGGCGGGCTCGCCGGGTCCAGTCCGTGCCGGTAGTCCTGGCACAGCTCGGCGATCAGGCTGGCCACGCTCCAACCGTCCAGGATGGCGTGGTGGAAGCTGAGCACCAGCTCCAGCCGGTCGGGCAGGACGTGCATCCGGAACAGGTACAGCGGAGGACGCTCGACGTCGTACCGCCGGTAGCGCCGCTGCCGGACGTGGGCCTCGATCTCCCGCTCCGCCCGCTCGGCCCACGCCGACCCGCAGTCGGCCGCCCCCGGCGGCCGCAGGTCGACGACCTCCAGCCCGCCCTCGACCCGGTCGTGGACGAGTTGCAGGGGCTCGGCGTACCCGCCGAGGTCGAAGCCGGTACGCAAGGTCGGGTGCCGGGCGACGAGCCGTTCGACGGCGGCCCGGAACGCCTCCTCCCGCCAGGGCATCCGCAGCGTGTAACGGAAGACGTCGTGGAAGACGGCGGTCCGTTCCCGTTCCCGGCTGTGATAGAGCAGACCGAGCTGCATCCGGGTGGCCGGGTACGCGTCGACCACTCCCGCCGTGCCGGCCAGCCGGCTCCGGTCCACCCCGGCGACCAGCTCGAAGGGCGCCAACCGCGGCGTCTCGGTCCGCTCGGCGCCGGTACGGACCCGCAGCGCCAGCTCGGCGACGGTGCTGTGCCGCACCAGGTCGGCCAGGGAGAAGTGGATGCCGCGCCGTTCCGCCTGGGCGCGGATGCGCAGGCTGAGGATGGAGTCCCCGCCGATGGTGAAGTAGTTGTCGTGCACGCCCACCTCGGGCAGGCCGAGCACGCTGGCCCAGATCTCGGCGATGGCCGCCTCCGTCGGGTTCGACGGCGCGGCGCGTACCGGCCCGGCGTCGTCGGCCGGCCCGGTCAGGGCCGCGCGGTCCAGCTTGCCGTTGGCGGTCAGCGGGATCCGCGGGATGCGGGCGAACCGGCTGGGCACCATGTAACCGGGCAGCGCGTCGGCGCAGTGCGCGCGCAACGCGCCCGGGTCGAGATCGTCCGCCGCGACGTAGTACCCGACGAGGTGCGCGCCGAGCCCCGCCGCGTCCCGGTCCACCACGACCGCGTCCCGCACCCCGGGGTACGTGGCCAGCCGGCTCTGCACCTCGCCCAGCTCGACCCGGTTGCCGCGGATCTTGACCTGGCCGTCCCGCCGGCCCAGGTACTCGATCGTGCCGTCGGCCAGCCGGCGGGCCAGGTCACCGGTGCGGTACATCCGCTCGCCGGGGACGAACGGGTCGTCGGTGAAGCGTTCCCGGGTCAGGTCCGGCCGCCCCAGGTAGCCCCGGGCGACGCCGACCCCGGCCACGTACAGCTCACCGGCCGCGCCGCACGGTTGCGGCTCGCCGTCGGCGCCCAGCACGTACATCCGGAGGTTGTCGATCGGCCGGCCGATCGGCACCCGCCGCACCGGGTCGGCCGGGTCGGTGGGGCAGTCGAACCAGGACACGTCGACGGTCG
The DNA here is from genome assembly GCF_027497255.1 of Micromonospora sp. WMMD882. Lineage (NCBI taxonomy): Bacteria > Bacillati > Actinomycetota > Actinomycetes > Micromonosporales > Micromonosporaceae > Micromonospora > Micromonospora sp. WMMD882. Next base: position 617,503 of record NZ_CP114903.1, on the reverse strand, counting down.
CCTCGGTGGGGCCGTAGAGGTTGACCAGCGCCGGCCGACGCCCGGCCGACGCGAAGATCCGGTTGAACCGCCGCACGTGCGCCGGGGGCAGCGCCTCGCCGCTGCAGAAGACGTAGCGCAGCCGGGCCAGGCCGGGCCGCAGCGCGGGCTCGGCCTCCAGCAGGTCGAGGAACGGCCCGAGCATCGACGGTACGAAGTGGACGACGGTGACCTGCTGCCGCGTCATCGTGTCCACCATCTCGCGCGGGTCCTTCTCCGCGCCGGGGGGCAGCAGGGCGAGCCGGGCGCCGGCCAGCGTCCACCAGAACAGCTCCCAGACCGAGACGTCGAACGAGATCGGGGTCTTCTGCAGGAGCACGTCGCCGGCGTCGAGCGGGTACTGCCGCTGCATCCAGGCCAGCCGGTTGATCACCGACCGGTGCTCGACCATCACCCCCTTGGGGTTGCCGGTCGAGCCCGAGGTGTAGATGACGTAGGCGAGGTCCCGGGCCCCCGCGACGGGCGCCGGGCGGTCGCTGCCCGCGGCGGCCAGCAGGGCGTCGACCGACCGGACCACCACCCCGGCCGGTGGCGGCTCGACCACCGGCGACCCCTCGTCCACGATCAGCGCCCGGACGCCGCCGTCGGCCACCAGGTGCCGGATCCGCTGCTCGGGAAACCCGCAGTCCAGCGGCAGGTACGCGGCGCCGGCCCGGAGCGTGGCGAGGATCGCCACCAGCATCCGGGGCCCCCGCTCGACGAGGACGGCGACCCGGTCTCCCGGCCCGACACCGTCGGCGCGCAGCGCCCGGGCCGCCCGTTCGGTGAGCGCGTCCAGCTCGGCGTAGGTCAGTGACCGCCGGGGATCCGGGGCCACCACGGCCGGCCGGTCCGGCGTGCGGGCCGCCTGCTCCTCGAGCAGCTCGGGCAGGGTCCGCTCCAGCGGGTGGTCGTGGCGGGTCCGGTTCCAGCGCCCGAGCAGGTCACGGCGCTCGGCCGGGGTGAACATGGACACCCCGGTCAGGGGCTTGTCGGCCAGTTCGACGCCGTGCCGCAGCAGCACCCGTAGCTGCCGGGCGAAGGCGGCGATCGGGAAGTCGGCGTCGAAGACGTCCGCCGCGTAGTCGAGCTCGACGGTGAGGTCGCCGGTGGGGTCGAGCTCGTTGACGTAGAGCGCCAACGCGTCCTGGTGGTGCGCCCGCCCGTGCACGCCGGTCTCCGTCCGCACGCCGGGGATCTCGGCGTGCGGCGGCCAGCGCAGGTGGGTGACGGTCACGTCGAAGGGCCGGCGGGGCGCCTCACCGGTGGGGACGCCACCCCGCAGCAGGTCGCCGAGGGGCAGCCGTTCGTGCTGCCGGAGCTGGCGCAGGGCGAGCCGGATCCGGCCGGCGAGCTCCCGGGGCGACTCCGTCGGGTCCGGTCGCACGACCAGCGGCAGCAGGTTGGCGAAGAGACCGGCGACCTGCCGCTCGTCCTCGTCGTGCCGGTTGCCCAGCGGGATGCCCAGCACGACCCGGTCGTGCTGGCGCACCCGGGACAACTGGACCGCGAGCATGGCCACGACGAAGGCGTACGGCGAGTCGCCCTGCTCGCGGAGCCGGTCGACGAGGGCACGTTCGATCGGGAAGCGGTACCGGACGCTGCGCCGCCGCGCGGGCGTCACCGTCCGGTGGAACAGTCCCTCCGCCGGCTCGTCCAGCGTGGCCCGCAGCGCGGCGCGGTCCCGTTCCCAGTCGGGCGAGCCGAGGTACGTCGCGGACCGCCCGGCGACGTCGAGGTACGCCGGCGGGGCGGACGCCGAGGGTCGCCCGGTCCGGGACACCGTGGCGTAGTCCTCGCGTACCCGGGCGACGAACAGGTGCAGGGCCCAGCCGTCGACCACGATGTGGTGCGCCTTGACGTGTAGGTGGGTGACGGTGTCACTCTCCCGCAGCAGGGTCACCTCGCACATCGCGCCACCGTCCGGGCGGATCGGCCGGTCGTCGGCCCGGTCCTGCCAGGCGAGACAGCTCGACCAGGGGTCCGGTGTGGCGCTCAGGTCGACCAGTCGGATCGGCGGGGCCTCCGGCGTCACCCACTGGTAGGGGACGCCGTCGGACTCGGCGAAGCGCAACCGGAACGCGTCGTTGCGGTCCAGCGCCCGGCCGAGGCACTCACGGAGCAGGTCGACGTCGAGCGGGCCGGTGAACCGTACGCTGACAGAGCAGTTGAACTGCGGGCTCTCGGGCAGGTGCGCGGCCGACGCCCAGATGTCGCGCTGGTACGGGGTCAGTGGCGCGGGGCCGGATCTCGGCATGGTTCGCTCTACCTCCTGGGTGGCGGCGGCGGGTCAGCGGCGGCGCGGCGCCTGGACCGGCTCCCCGGGCGGCTCCGGGGCCGGACCGGTTCGGGGGCCGGGGTGGGTCAGGGGCCGGTCGGTTCGGGGGCGGGTCGGTTCGGGGCCGGGCGGGTCAGGGCCGGGCGGGTCAGGGCCGGGCGGGTGCGGGGCCCGGCGACCGCCCGGGGCAGTGCGGTCCGGCGGCGGCGACGGCATACCCGGGCGGCGCGGTGGCATCGGCGGGCAGCGGTGGGCGCCGAGCGGGCAGCGGTGGAGGCCGGACGGGTGGCAGGGTGGTGCGGGCGGGCGGTGTCGCGATCGTGGCGCGGGGCCGGCTCAGCCACCGCCGCTGTCCGCGGCGGGACGCGGTTCAGGTGACGAGCGGGGCGGCGACAACACGCAAAGTTCCCAACCGGTAGTCACAGAGTGATAATTGCATTGATCAACTCCTATATCTATCGGCGAAAATCCCCCTTCGCGGGCGCCCGCGCCCCCACCTGCCCGAAGGCACAGACAGAGTGATGACTGTCACTGAAGGTCCGCGGCGTGGCGGCGGACCGAACGTCGCGGCCCGCCGCCGTGACCGTCGGCCGGCGCGCCCCGGTCGTCGCGATCCGGCCGGTCACGGCAAACGCGGAGGTGAGCTGGTGTGGACATAGGACAAATGGCGTCGACACAGGATGACGAGCCGTCGATCCCCCGCGCCCACGCAGGACCACCTGACCGCCGCCACCGCAATGCTCACCCTCACCCGAAACGGGCCTGACCCGCCTCACGGCTCCCGGTGGTGAACATCGGCGCCGTACCGCGCCACCATGGTTCGGACGGCTTCTTCCACGACCGCGACCGTCCGGGCAGGAGTCACCGCCCAGTCCGGGAGCAGCAGGCCCGGCCAGAAGAGGTAGTTGGAGATCATCCCGAGGAACTGCGTGGCGGCCATCTCCGGATCGGCGATGTCTGCGGCTCCCGCGTCACGCTCGGCCAGCAGGTAGACCCGGACGGACTCGAAGTACGGCAGTTTGCCCTGCGAGAAGTGAGCCTTGGCCAGCTCGGGAAAGCGCGGCAGTTCGGCGATGACGATGCGAAACAGGTCGGCCATCCCCGGCTGGGCCAACAGCGTCGCGTAGCGCCGTCCCAGAACCGTCAGACCGGCCGCCAGGTCACCGGCGGGCGGTACGTCGGCGACGTCGTTCTCGGCCCACGAGTCGACGACGATGGCGTCGAACAACGCCGCCTTTGTCGGGAACTGCTTGAACAGCGTCGCCTTCGACACGCCGGCGCTGTCGGCGACACGCGCCAGCGACACCCGGTCGTAGCCCAGCTCGAGGAAGAGCTCGGTAGCCGCCCGCACGATGAGCGCGCGCTTCTCCTCCGCCACGCGCTGGTGATAGGCCGACGGTGCTGGGGTCATGTGCCCATCCTAGCGAGGTGAGTGGGTTGACTCACCACTCGCCGGGGCGTAACTTCGGCATGGTGAGTCGCTCGACTCACCACCCGTTTTCGGGTAGTCGTCTCTCGCACGTACCCGGAGGACCTGATGTCCCGCTTCACCGACCAGACCGTTCTCGTGACCGGCGGCGCCGGCGGGCAGGGAGCCAGCCACGTACGCGCCCTGCACGCCGACGGCGCCAACGTCGTCATCGCCGACGTCAATGCCGAGCGTGGCGCCCGCCTCGCCGCCGAGTTGGGAGACGGGGCGCGTTTCGTCCGCCTCGACGTGTCCCAGGAGGAGTCGTGGGTCACCGCCGTCGCGGAGACCGAGCAGGTCTTCGGCGCGCTCACGATCCTGGTCAACAACGCCGGGGTGCAGCACCCGCCGGCCCCCATCGAGGCCACCGACCGGGCCGTGTGGGCCCGCATCCTCGACATCAACCTCACCGGCGCCTTCCTCGGCATCAAGGCAGCCGCCCCGGCGCTACGGCGCGCGGGGGGAGGAACGATCATCAACATCGCCTCCACCATGGGCATCGGCGGCACCGCCCGCTATGCGCCCTACGTCGCCAGCAAATGGGCGGTTCGAGGACTCACCCGGACCGCAGCCCTCGAGTTGGGTCGCGACAACATCCGCGTCAACGCGATCCACCCCGGCGTCGTCGCCACCCCGTTCATCACCGAGCCGGCAGCCGGCGGCGACGCCGCGATCGCCGACTTCTACTCGCCCGAGCCGTACGCCGTCCCGCGACTCGGGCAGCCCGCCGACATCACCGCGCTGCTGTTGTTCCTCGCCTCGCCGGACGCGACCTTCATCACCGGCGCCGAGTACGTCATCGACGGAGGGCTGCTCCTCGGCCCCGCGCTGCGGAAGGAAGCCGCGTGAACGCCGCAGACCAGCACGGCGAGCCTGACCGCAGATCCGGGCTGATCGGGGTGGTGATACAGGTCGGGGGCATGGTCACAGCCAGTCGTGTTCGCGGGCGTAGCGGGCCGCCTCGTGGCGGGTCCGGGTCTGGGTCTTGCGCATCGCGTTGGACAGATAGTTACGTACGGTGCCCGGCGCGAGGTGCAGGCGGGCGGCGATCTCGGTGACCGCGTAGCCCTCGCCGGTGACCCGCAGCACGTCGACTTCCCGGTCGGTCAGCGGGCAGTCCTCGGTGACGGCGAGCGCGGAGACGTCCGGGTCGATCCAGCGTCTCCCCGCGTGCAGGGTGGCGATGACCGAGGTGATGTGAGCGGGCTCGGCGGACTTGCTGACGAAGCCCTGGACACCGAGCCGCAGCGCCTTGCGCAGCACGCCGGGGCGGGCGTGTCGGGTCAGCATGAGGATCACCTGCTCCGGTCGCGCGCCACGGATCTGCGCGACCGCGTCGAGGCCGTCCACGCCCGGCATCTCCAGGTCGATGACCAGCACGTCGGGCCGGTGCCGCAGGGTCGCCTCGACCGCCGACCGGCCGTCGTCGGCCTCTGCGCGAGCCGGTGCTGCGGCGGCTCGTCGCGCGAGGGGACATCGACCAGGAGACCCGTAGGGTTCTCGGCCTGTTCAGGTCCACCGCTCTGCGGGAAGGACGGACCGAGCGCCGGGCCCGTCTCCTCGCCGACGTCCGACAGGTGCTCGTGGACGGCGTGGAGCCGAACGCGCGGGTCGCCGCGCTCACGGCCCTGGTCTCGGCGAGCGGAACGCTCCCGCAGTTCCATCGCGAGATCCCCTGGACGTCGTCGGTGATCACACGGGCCAAGGAGCTCGAACGCGGCGACTGGGGCGCCGACGTCGCGTCGGCGGCCGTGACCCGCACCGTGACGGCCACCGTGGTGAACAGCGCCATCGTGGCGATCACCGTACTTCCGCGGGGCCAGGCGCCGGAGTGACGCGACGGTGTCGTCCGCCACGTCACGCCCGGCAGGCTTGCATCTCACATGAATGGGGCCGCTGGTGGCGGGTCTCCGCCACCAGCGGCCACACCGGCTCGGGCGGAAACCTCGATCAGTCACGCGACCCGGTCGTGACGTGGTCCGAGCCGCGCTACGCCCAGGGGTTGAACGGGATACCGCCGGGTTTGGTGTCGTTGAGCAGGATCCTGAACCGGTCCTGGTTGTCGGTGATCTTGATGGTGGCGGCGCCGAAGTCCGCCCACATCAGCCTGTCCCGCAGCCAGGTGCTGGGCCAGCCGTTCCAGTCGACCAGGGTGGGGTACCGCCAGTTGCGATAGTGGTTCTCCGGCGGCTCGTCGCCGCTGTTCGCGAGTCGGAAGAGGTGCGAACCGCCCGCGCCCTCCTTGTGATACACGATCTTGGGGTGGGTCCCGTCGAACCGGACCGCCGAACGGTGATGCGTCTGCTGACTGTTGTGTACCGTGCGGGAGACGTACTCGACCTGGTTGGCCGACTGGTTGACCCACGAGATGACGTGTTCCCAGTCGTGCCGGTGGCCACAGCAGCCCTGTGCGTTCTGGTCCTTTTCGAAGTAGCTCGCGTAGACGATGGCGCACCAGCCGTTGTTGCACGTCGACCGCGCGTAGCTCTGGGTCCGGTCGAGGTCGAACTGGTCACGGCAGTTGCCGTTGACCGCTCCCGTGGTGTTGAGCCCGGGGTTGAGGGTCCCGTCGGGCGCGATGGCGGCGACGGGGTAGCAACCGTCGGTGTCGTAGTCGTAGGCGGGCGCGAACGACGCCTCGTACCCCCCGGCGCGGTAGGGGAGATTGGGCAGGTTCTCGGCTCGCGCCGCCGTGGGGCTCAGGCCCACCAGCAGCGCCGCCGTGCCGAGGACCGCCACCGAGGACCGCTTGCGGATGGCGAATCGGGAGCGCGCCGGGCGGGCGGTCGGCGTGGGTGGAGCGGACCTGTCCGAGGTGGCCGGTCTGATCGATCTCGCCGATCTGACGGCGAGGGCCAGGAGCTGTGACCGGTACATAACTGCCTCCTTGTTTCTGCTGGGATCGTCGATGGTCGGGGGTCGACCGGCGCCGGACGATGGCGTCGACTTTCCGAGTCAGGATCCGGCGCGCCGAGTGGGCGAGACATCCGCGAGCTGGCGGAGGTTTTATCCCTATACGTCGATGACTGTCCGATATCCGGCATCCGGCGCTGTGGCGCTCCTGAGCCGGCAGGGCCCCGGCGGGCAGGCTGCTCCAGCCCGTACCGTCCACCCGGTCCGAAGGTCGGCTGTCGGCCCGTGAAGGCGGTACGCGTCGGGGCGCAGGCTCGCGGTGATCCTCCTCAAGAGGGATCCCGGGCCGAGGCCCGCGGGGAGGCCGCCCGGGCCCGGCGCGAGACCCCCTTCAACGTTCGAGGCCCCGGCGAGGCCGATATCGACGGCCCCGGTTGTCGCTGCGCATCGTCCGTGATGGCGGCCGTGGGTCCTGGGGTGTCGTTCAGAGGTCGCGCCAGTCGTCGAACCACCGCTCGGTTACGGTCTTCGGGCTGGTGAGCAGGCGCGGGATGCGTCGGAGGCCGCGCGGTGCGTACAGTTTCGGGTCGGACTTGGGGTGGGCCGGATAGATCCGGCGCAGGGAACGGGATCGAGACAGCGACCACATGACTGCGGACAAAATTACAGAAACCGATCAAAACCGCATCGACCAGGCCCGACTGGAGACCTGTCTCAGCGTCTTCGAGGCGTTGGAGGACCTGCCTCCCGATCACCCCGACGTGGTGCGGGTGCAGCGCGCCACCGCGAAGCTCTACAAAATGATCAAGCAGCGGCGACGCGAGGAACGGCGGGATGCCATCGCAGCGGCCGACCGTGCGGTGACGGCGGCCACCGCCACCGGCGCCCCAGGCCGGATCGACGACGAGACCCAGGGCAACCCGCTCTCCTCCCCCACCGTAGGTGCCACGGCCGGCGTCCTGCACAAGCCGCGCGGCTGCTACATCTGCAAGCAGCGCTACCGCGATGTGGACGCCTTCTACCATCAGCTCTGCCCGCCCTGCGCCGCACTGAACCGGGAACGCCGCAACGCCCGCACCGACCTGACCGGCCGACGCGCGCTGCTCACCGGCGGCCGGGCGAAGATCGGCATGTACATCGCGCTGCGGCTGCTGCGCGACGGCGCGCACACCACGGTGACCACACGGTTTCCCCACGACGCGGTCCGCCGATTCGCCGCGATGCCCGACAGCGGGGAGTGGCTCCACCGCCTGCGAGTCGTCGGAATCGACCTGCGCGACCCCGCTCAGGTAATCGCCCTCGCTGACTCGGTCAGCAGCCAGGGACCACTCGACATCCTGATCAACAACGCGGCGCAGACCGTCCGCCGCACGCCTGCGGCGTACGCGCAACTCATCGCCGCGGAGGCGGCGGCCCTGCCGGACGGCCCACTGCCGGAGATGATCACATTCGCCAAACCGGCCGGCCAGGGTGACCCGGCGGGCAGCCTGACAGCCCCACTGAATTCGCCCACCATCACCCCGCACGCGCTCACAGCGCTCGCGCTGACCAGCGGCTCCGCCTCGCCGGAACGGATCGCGACAGCCAGCGCCATCGACGCCGGCGGCCTGGTGCCGGACCTCGACCCGGTCAACAGTTGGGTGCAGCGGGTGCACGAAGTGAACCCGGTCGAGCTGCTCGAAGTACAGCTGTGCAACGTGACCGCACCGTTCGTGCTGGTCAGCCGACTGCGACCGGCGATGGCCGCAGCGAACGCCCGCCGCAAGTACGTGGTGAACGTGTCGGCGATGGAGGGCCAGTTCGCCCGCGGCTACAAAGGGCCAGGGCACCCACACACCAACATGGCCAAGGCCGCGCTGAACATGCTGACCCGCACCAGCGCTCAGGAGATGCTGGCCGACGGCATCCTCATGACCAGCGTCGACACCGGCTGGATCACCGACGAACGGCCACACCCGACGAAGATGAGGCTGGCGGACGCCGGCTTCCACGCCCCGCTGGACCTCGTCGACGGCGCGGCCCGGGTCTACGACCCGATCGTCCGCGGCGAACAGGGCGAAGACCTGTACGGCTGCTTCCTCAAGGACTACACACCCTGCGCCTGGTGATCGGTGCTGCCCCACCGCAAACCTCATCAACGCAGGGACCGGGACAGGCAGGGCGATTACGTGGTCGGCTGACCGGCCGCTGATCAGGGATTTCGAGGCGAGTTCGGCCGCCGGGGGTAGCTCAGTATCACCGTTCGCTGCCCGACCAAGTCCCGTGGGGACACGTTCCGGTCGCCGGCAGCGTGCACGCGGTGGTCCTCAAGGCGCACTTCTCCGACTGAGCCCGGCCCCCGGTCCGGTGCCGGCCCGGCACGATCACCCCTGCTCGGGATCGTCTCCGCTCGGCAGCCGACCGGTCCGGGCCAGGTGGGCACAGGCCGCGGCAGTCAGCAGGTAGCCACCCGCCCAGGCGCCCGCGGCGACGGCCAACAGGTCGAAGATCGGCGCCCCGGTCAGCCGGCCGAGGGCCCAGGCCAGAATGGCCCCCATCCCGGCCGGCCAGATCAGCCACGCCGGCCGGACCTCGCCACCTCCGGTCATGCGCCGACCCCCGTGCGGCTCAGCAGCCGTCCGCGTGGCGGGCCGTCCGGGGCGACCGGTTGACCGCCGAGCCAGGTGCCGCGGACCACGCCGGCCAGCATCCGGCCGGCGTACGGGGTTACCGCGTGCCGGTGCCGCAGCAGCGCCGGATCCACGGAAAAGGTGGTGTCAGGGTCGAAGGCCACGAGGTCGGCGGTGGCGCCCGCCTCGATCCGGCCCTTGCCGGAGAGACCGGCGATCTCGGCGGGACGCCGGGCCATCCACCGGACGAGGTCGGCCAGCTCGTGCCCACGCCGGCGGGCCTCGGTCCAGACCACCGGCAGGCCCAACTGCAGCGACGCGATCCCGCCCCAGGCCGTGGCGAAGTCACCCACGTCCGCGTGCTTGAGTTCCGGAGCGCACGGCGAATGGTCGGACACGACGCAGTCGATGATGCCGCTGGCGAGCCCCGCCCACAGCGCGTCCCGGTTGCCCGCCCCCCGGATCGGCGGGCAGCACTTGAACTGGGTGGCCCCGTCCGCCACGTCCTCCGCCACCAGCGTCAGGTAGTGCGGGCAGGTCTCGACGGTCACCCGGAGCCCGTCCCGGCGGGCCTGCGCGATCAGCGGCAGGGTCTCGGCGGCGGAGAGGTGCAGGATGTGCACCCGGGCGCCCGTCGCGCGGGCGGCGTCGAGCACGCCGGCCACCGCCCGTCGCTCGGCGGCCGGCGGCCGCGAGGCCATGAAGTCGGCGTATCGCACGGAGTTCGGCGCCACCCTGAGTTCGGCCGGGTCCTCGGCGTGGATGAGAAAGGTGGCGTCGACGGCCGCCAGCGCCTGCCGCAGGCCGGCCGGGTCGAGCGGGGGAAACTCCGGAACCCCCGAGTCGACCAGGAACGCCTTGAAACCGAACACCCCGGCCGCGTGCAGGGCCGCCAGATCGGCGAGATGGTCCGGCACCGCGCCACCCCAGAAGCCCACATCGACGTGGCACTGGCCGGCGGCGGCCCGCCGTTTGACCCGCAGCGCGTCCACCGTCACCGTCGGCGGCAGCGAGTTGAGGGGCATGTCGACGATCGTGGTGACCCCGCCGGCCAGGGCGGCCCGGGTGGCGCTACGGAAGCCCTCCCACTCGGTCCGTCCCGGCTCGTTGACGTGGACGTGCGTGTCCACCAGGCCCGGCAGCAGGGCCAGCTCGCCGAGGTCCTGGCCGTCGACCGCGTGGTAATCCTCGACCGCCGCGATCCGCCCGTCCCGTACGCAGACCGCGGCGGGACGCTCGCCGGCGGGCGTGATCACTCGCCGCGACCGCAGCACCAGGTCGTAGCCCATCAGAAGGCTCCGGTCAGGTATTCGGGGCGCACCGGGACTCGGGACAGCGCCAGCCCGGTCGCGGCCCGGATCGCGGCGACCACCGCCGGAGTGGACGAGATCGTCGGAGGTTCCCCGACCCCCCGCAGCCCGTAGGGCGCGTGCGGATCGGCCAGCTCCAGCACGTCCACCGTCATCGGCGGCACGTCGAGGATGGTGGGGATCAGATAGTCGGTGAACGACGGGTTGCGGACCAGCCCGTCCACGACCCGCAGCTCCTCCATGAGCGCCAGCCCGAGCCCCTGTGCGGTGCCGCCGTGGATCTGACCGAGGACGGCCTGCGGATTGATCGCCTTGCCGACGTCCTGGGCGGTGGCGATCTCGACGACCCGCACCAGGCCGAGCTCCACGTCCACGTCCACGGTGGCCCGGTGCGCGGCGAAGGCGTACTGGACGTGGGCGTCGCCCTGCCCGGTCCGCGGATCGAGCGGATGGGTGGGGCGGTGCCGCCACTGCCTGGTCTCCTCCACCGGATCGTCGCCGAGCGCCTCCGCCAGATCCGCGACGGCCACGCCGGACGCGGTGACGACCATGCCGCCGGCCAGCCGCAGACCGTCGGCGGGACCCGCTCTTCCGCCCAGCCGCGCCAGCACACCGTCGCGGACGGCCTGGCAGGCCGCCCGGACGGCGCCCCCCGTCACGTACGACTGCCGCGAGGCCGACGAGGAGCCGGCGCTGCCGACGGTGGTGTCCGCGGCGGCGACCACGACCCGCTCGACGCCCAGCTCGGTACGGGCGATCTGTGCCTGCAGGGTCACCAGGCCCTGGCCGACCTCGGCGGCCGCCGTGTGCACGAGCGCCACCGGTTCCCCACCGATCATCTCCAGTCGAACCCGCGCGGTCGAGTAGTCGTCGAATCCCTCCGAGAAGCACACGTTCTTGATGCCGATCGCGTACCCCACTCCCCGCACCACGGACTCACCGTGAGTGGTGTTGGCGACCCCTCCCGGCCACTCCCGCGGGTCACCGCTCGCCACCGCCGGGGCCGGCCGGTCGCGCACCAGTTCCAGCAGCCGAGCGACCGGCGCCGGCCCGTCGACCACCTGCCCGGTGGGCATGACCGAGCCAGTGGTCATCGCGTTGCGCCGACGGATCTCGACGGGATCCAGCCCGAGCGCGGCGGCGAGCTTGTCCATCTGCGACTCGTAACCGAAGCAGGTCTGCACCGCGCCGAAGCCGCGCATCGCGCCGCACGGCGGATTGTTCGTGCGCGCCCCGTAGGCGTCCATCACCACGTTGGGCACCTCGTACGGGCCCACGCCCAGCGTCGCCGCGTTCGCCACGACAGCCGGCGTGCTGGAGGCGTAGGCGCCGCCGTCGAGCACGATGTGCGCCCTGACGTAGACCAGCCGGCCGTCGCGGTCGGCGCCGTGCTCGTACCGCATGAGCGCCGGATGCCGGTGGACATGGCCGAAGAAGGACTCCTCCCGCCCGTACACCATCTTGACCGGCCGCCCGGTGCGCAGCGCCAGCAGGCAGGCGTGCACCTGCATCGACAGGTCCTCCCGGGCGCCGAACGCCCCGCCGACGCCGGCGAGGTACAGGCGCACCCGGTCGACCGGCAGGCCGAGACAGGAGGCCACCTGCCTCTGGTCGACGTGCAGCCACTGGGTGGCGATGTAGAGGTCGACGCCGCCGTCCACGGTCGGCACCGCGAGCCCCGACTCCGGTCCGAGGAACGCCTGGTCCTGCATGCCCACCTGGTAGACGCCGGTGACCACCACCTCGGCGGTGGAGTGGGCGTCACCGCGCCGCACCGGCACGTGCCGGAAGATGTCTCCGGCGGCGAGCGCGGCCTCCGCGTCGGTGACCGGGGGCAGCGGCTGGTAGTCCACGACGATCCGGGCGGCGGCGCGGCGGGCGGTCTCCGGATGATCGGCCGCGACGACGGCCACCGGCTCGCCCTGGTAGCTCACCTCGTCGGCGGCCAGCACCGGTTGGTCGGCGACCTCCAGGCCGTAGCTGCCGGCCCCGGGCACGTCGACTGCGGTGAGCACCGCCCGTACCCCGGGCAACGCCAGCGCGGCGGTCAGGTCGACACCACGGATCCGGGCCCGCGCGTGCGGGCTGCGCAGGGTCGCCCCCCACAGCATGTCGTCGGCCCGGAGGTCGGAGGAGAAGGCGAACTGGCCGGTGACCTTCAGCGTCCCGTCGGGCCGCACCGGGCTGTCCCCGACACCGCCGGTCACCGCGCCCCTGCTCGTCCCGGTCATCGATGTGGTCACCGGTCCGCCCTCCGCATCAGGGTGCGCTGCGCCCGGCCCGCCCGCCGCACCAGCTCACGCTCGTCGACCGTGCGTAGCTCACCTCGCGCCACCACCGGCCGGCCGCCGACCAGCAGCAGCTCAAGCGGGGCGGGTGGCCCGAGCACCAGCGCCGCGACCGGGTCGGCGATACCGGCGTGGCCGAGCCCGTCGAGACGCCAGAGGGCGATGTCGGCCAACTTGCCGACCTCGATCGAGCCGATGTCGCCGGAGCGGCCGAGGCAACGGGCCCCACCCATGGTGGCCAGGGAGAGGGCCTCGCGGGCGGCGAGCGCGGCCGGGCCACCGCGCAGCCGGGCCGCGTAGAGCGCCTGGCGCAGCTCGGCGCCGAGATGGTTGGCCTCCTGCGACGCCGGCCCGTCCACGCCGAGCCCGACCGGGACGCCCGCGTCGAGCAGATCGCGGACCGGCGCCAGGCCCGCGCCGAGCCGGGCGTTGGAGCTGGGGCAGTGGGCGACACCGGTGCCGGTGGCGGCGAGCCGGGCGACCGCGGCGGCGTCGAGGTGCACGGCGTGCGCCAGCCAGACGTCGTCGCCGAGCCAGCCCAGACTCTCGGCGTACTCGACCGGATCGCAGCCGTGGATCCGCTGGCAGTACTCCTCCTCCTCGACCGTCTCGGCGAGGTGGGTGTGCAGCCGTACCCCCTTGCGCCGGGCCAGGTCGGCGGCCCCGGTCATCAGGGTGGTGGTGACCGAGAACGGCGAGCAGGGCGCGACGGCGATCCGGACCATGGCGTCGTCGGCGGGATCGTGGAAGCGGTCGATCGCGTCCTCGGTGCCGGCCAGCGCGGCGTCGGTGTCCTCGACGACGTGGTCGGGGGGCAGGCCGCCCCGCGACCGGCCGAGGTCCATCGAGCCCCGGCACGGGTGGAAGCGCAGCCCGACCTCACCGGCCGCCTCGACCTGGGCGGCCATCAGGTCTCCCCCGCCGGTGGGGTGGACGTAGTGGTGGTCGGTGCTGGTGGTGCAGCCGGACAACGCCAACCAGCCGAGTCCGGCGCCGGTGGTGGCAGCCACCAGGTCCGCGTCCAGGCCGGCCCAGAGCGGGTACAGCTCGGTCAGCCAGCCGAAGAGGTTCTCCTGCTGGGCCAGCCCGCGGGTCGCCCACTGGTAGAGGTGGTGATGCGTGTTGACCAGGCCCGGGGTGGCGAGACAACCGGTGCCGTCGATCCGCTGGACCGGCTCGTCGGCGGTGCGGGCGGCGTCGGAGCCCACCGCCACGATCCGCCCGTCGTCGATCACCAGATGCCCGTCGGTGTACTCCGTGCTGTCGCCGTCGACGGTGACGATCGCGCAACCCTCGATGACGATCATCGCGGACCGCCCGGACGGGACGCCGGAGACGCGGCGGCCGTCGAGGGCGGCATCGCGGCGGCCGACCGGACCGCGTCCATGATCTTCTCGTAGCCCGTACAGCGGCACAGGTTGCCGGCGAGCGCCTCACGGATGTCGGCGTCGGTCGGTGTGGACACCCGGGCCAGCAGGTCGTGCACCGCGACGATCAGGCCGGGAGTGCAGAAGCCACACTGGACGGCCCCGGCCTGCAGGAAGGCGTGCTGCACGCGGTCGAGCCCACCGTCCGGGCCGGCGAGTCCCTCCACCGCCACCACCTCGCGCCCCTGCGCCTGGCCAACCGCCACCAGACACGCGCACACCGGCAGGCCATCGAGGTAGACCGTGCAGGATCCGCACTCCCCCTGTTCGCAGGCGTTCTTCGCGCCGGGCAGGCCGAGCCGCTCGCGCAGCAGGTAGAGCAGGCTCTCTCCCGGCCACACCCCATCGGCCTCCCGCTGCTCGCCGTTGACGCGGCAGGTGATCCTCATGGCCCCTCCCTCCGGTGTTCCTCCCACGCCCACCGCAGCGTGCGGCGGGCCAGCACGGACAGCGCGTGCCGGCGGTAGGCGGCGGTGCCGCGGATGTCGTCGATCGGGGCGGCGGCGCCGGCCACCAGCTCACCGAAGCGGCCCACGACGGCCTCGGGCAGCACCGCCGCCGTCCGCCACGGCAACTCGGCGGCGAGCAGCCGTTCGGCCTGCGTCGCGCGCAGCGGGGTCGGCCCGGCAGACCCGATGCCCGTGCCGACCTCGCCGGTGACCGGGCGCAGCGCGAGCGCGAACGAGCACACCGCGATCACCATGGCGTTGCGGGAGCCGATCTTGGCGAACTGGTGCGGCCCGCGGTGCGACGGCACCAGGAACGCCGCGATCAGCTCGTCCGGTGCCCGAACGGTGCGCTTCGGCCCGGTGAAGAACTCCGCCACCGGAAGCCGGCGCACGCCGCGCGTGGAGGCCAGCTCGACCAGGCCACCGGCCGCGAGCAGCGGCGGAAGGGCGTCGCCCGCCGGCGACGCGGAGCCCAGGTTCCCGCCGACCGTGCCCCGGTTGCGGATCTGCGGTGACCCCACCGTCCGGGCGGCCATCGCCAGCCCCGGCAGCCGGTCGGCGAGCTCCGTGATGATCCGCGCGTAGGTCACCCCCGACCCGATCCGCAGCAGATCACCGTCGGCGCCCCACTCGGTCAGCTCGCCGATCCGGGTCAGATCGAGCAGGGCGGACGGCCGTCGGCGGTCGAAGTTCAGCTCGACCATCACGTCGGTGCCCCCGGCGATCGGGAGCGCGTCGGGGTTCGCGGCCTTCGCGGCGAGCGCCTCCGCCCAGGTGGCCGGCGACAGGAAGTCCATCACCGCGCCCCCGGCTCCGCCCGGGTGACCGTGCCCTCGATCAGCCCGTACGGCCGGTCGGTGGCGACGAACACCTCACCCGGGTTGTCCAGCCCGAAGGGCGTGAGGTCCACCGGCAGGTGATGCTTGTTGGGCAACGCCAGGTGCACCTCGGCGATCTCCGGACGGTCCTGCAGCACCCGCCGTCCCATCGCGTAGAGCGTCTGCTGCAGCGACAGGCTGTAGGTCTCGACGAACGCCGCGACGAGCGCGGCCCGGGCCCCGGCGTACGAGTCGGCCCACTCGCCGTCGACGCCACGGTGCCGCCAGCGGGCGTTCACCTCGGTGGCCAGGATCCGGTCCCGCGTCTCCGGCAGCGTCGTGTACCGGTCGCGGACGTACCCGGTGAACTCGGAGTCGGTCGAGTTGAGCAGCACCAGCCCGGTCAGGCCGGACTCCACCACGGCCGCCGAGCCGGTGACGGTGACGGTGGCGGTGCGCGTCTCGCTGCCGGCCCGCTGGAAGGAGTGCGGGCCGAGACGGCGCCAGGTGTGCTCGGACAGGTCGACGCGGGCCCGGTCGATCGCGGCCTGGGAGGAGACGAAGTGCTGGGCGAGCAACAGTCCGAAGTCCTCGATCTGGTCCACACCGTGCTGCCGGGCGAAGGCGTACACGGTGTTCTTCTGCGAGTCGGTCGGCAGGACCTGGCTGTTGTCTCCGGTCAGGTGGGTGGCCGCGAGGTCACCGGCGAGCGCCACGGTGACGGTGAGGTCCCGCAGCTCGTGCCGCGGGCCGTCGCGGTCCACCCGCACCAGCCGCGTCTCGGCCTTGCCGTACTGGTTCGCCCCGAGCACGATGGTCACGCTCAACTCCCCCGGTAGGTGGTGTAGCCGTAGCGGTTGAGCAGCAACGGCACGTGGTGGTGCCGGTCCGGGTCCTGGACCCGGAAGGCGACGGTGATTTCCGGGAAGAACGCCGTGTCGCCGAGGTGCGCCTCGACCAGGAACAGCAGCCGGTAGTCGCCGGCCCGCCAGTCGCCGGCCGGCACCCAGTCACGCAGCCGGCCGTCGTTGTCGGTGCGGCCCTCCGCCAGCCGGGTCCAGCCCTCGGCGTCGCGTCGCTCGATCCGCACCGGGACGTCCGGGGCGGGCGCCCCGCGTCCCGTGTCGAGGACGTGAGTGGAGACGCCGGCGAACCGGTCCGTCATCTCAGCAGCCTCTCGAGCCGAAGCAGGGCGATCTTGCGCAGTTCGTCCTGCGCCACGCGTCGTTCGGTCTCGTCGTCGTTCGCCAGCCGTGCCTGGGCGGCGGCGAGCAGTTCCGACTGGCCCCGCCCGCTGGCACAGACCAGGAAGAGGTGCCCGAACCGCTCCTCGTACGCCCGGTTCGCCGCGGCCATCGCCTCCCGGGCCGCGGCGTCGGATCCGGCGACGCCCGCCTGCTCGCGACGCGACCACGCAGACTCCCGGGTCGAGCCGTCGGGTCGTTCCCCGATCCGGGGATGGGCGGCGATCGCCTGCGCGACCTCCGTCCAGGCCAGACGCCGCAGCCCGGCGTCGGCCACCGCCAGCAGCGCGTCGAGATCGGGGTACGGCCGCGCGGCGACCATCTCTCGCGCCCAGGCCGGCGCCGGGCAGCAGGCCAGCACGTCGCGCTCGGCGTCGGCTGCGGCAAGGGCGTTGAACCTGGTGAGGGCCTCGTTGACCGGATCGATGTCAATCACCTCTCCCTCGGTTGTGGAGAAGTACAACAGCCTGGCGACGCCCGGTGAACCGGCGGGGAAACCGAATCCGAAACATGCCCGCCGTAGGTTTTTCGTAGGTTTCTCCAAACGAACGCGACCACCGACGCGGAGGGCGGCAGCGGGTGATGCTGTTGCGCGACACACTGGCCACGCCGCGACTACGGCTGACGCTGCTGGTTGGCGACGGCGACCTGGAGCGCCCGGTAAGCCGGGTCTTCGTGACCGACCTGCCCGACCCACGCCGATACCTGGCTGGCGGGGAGATCGTGCTGACCGGCTTGATGTGGCGACGTGAGCCAGCCGACTCGGAGGCGTTCGTCGCCGCCTGCGCCGCCGCCGAGGTGACCGCGATCGGCGCGGGCGACGCGGCTTTCGGTTCAGTGCCCGAGGACCTGGTGGAGGCGTGCCGCCGGCACCGCATGCCGCTGTTCGAGGTGCCGGTCGAGATATCGTTCCGCGACGTCATCGACGAGGTCACGCCGTCGCTGTGGGCGCACCGGTCCACCGGCCTCGCCACCGTGCTGGGTCGGCACCGGGGCCTGGTCGCCGCGATGGCGGCCGGCGCTCGGCTGGTCGACCTGATCCAACCGGTCGCGGCCGACCTCGGGGTGGACTGCTGGGTGCTGACACCGACCGGGCGGCTCGTGGTGGGCACCGCTGCGCTGCGGGCGGGCGCCCTCGGCGAGCTGGCGACGGCGTTCGTCTCGGCCGGACGGCTGCCGGCCCGGGTGACCGTGGACGGCCGCCGGTTGGAGGTGGTCGGTGTGCCCGGCCGGCCCGCGCACCGGCTTGCGTCCTGGCTGCTCGCCTACGCCGCCCGCGACGCGCCCCCGGACGCCCTCGATCGCGGTACCCCGCCGGAGGCCGGCGACCGCGCCGCCCCACCGGTCCCACCAGACGTCGCCGCCGAGCTGACCAGCCTGGTGGCGATGGAACGGGTGCAGGTGGACGAGGCGGTACGGATCGAGCGGCGGCTCGCCGACCAGGTGGGCGCGGCGCTTGCCGGCCGGGGCGGACCGGGTGACCTGGGCGGGCGGCTGCGGGCGTGCGGGCTGAAGCCCGACGCGATGTTCCTGGCGGCGGCCGTCAGCTTCACCGGCCTGAGCACACCACCGGAACTGGCGGTGGCGGTCTGCGACGAGATCGTCCGACCGGCCGGGGAGCCCACCGTGGTGACCGGTCACGCCATACCGGAGGCCGTGCTCGCCGTGCTGGCCGTCCCGCCCGAGCGGGTGGCCGGTGTGCTCGACACGATCCGTGCCTCGGTGGCCGTGCTGGGCCCGGGAATCGGCGCCGGCCGGCTCGCGGTCGGCGTCAGCGCCCTGGTCAACGGGGCCGAGGCGCTCACCGGCGCCGTCGCGGAGGCCCGGCACGCCCTGCGGACCGCGATCGCCCGCCCCGAGGCGGCGACCGTGGTCGACGCCGGTGAACTCACCTCCCACCTGCTGTTGCTGGCCGGGGTGCCGGCGGCCACGCGGCGCTCGTTCCGGGACAGACTGCTCGGCCCGCTGGTGGAGTACGACCGGGCGCACCACGCCGAGCTGCTACGGACGTTGAGTGTCTTCCTGGCCTCGTCGGGGTCGTGGAGCCGCTGCGCCGCCCTCCTGCACGTCCACGTCAACACGCTGCGTTACCGGATTGGCCGGATCGAGCAACTCACCGGGCGCGACCTGACCCGTTTCGAGGACCGGGTCGACTTCTTCCTCGCACTGCGTCTCCCCTCGGACGGTGACCTGCCGTTCGGGCGCTGACGCCCCCACCTCAGCGGTGGATCCGTCCGTCAGTCCCGGACAGTCGTTCTCCGGTGCCGGCCCAGCGGGTGGCGACGATCTCCGCGGCGATGCTGACGGCGGTCTCCTCCGGCGTGCGGGCGCCGAGATCGAGCCCGATCGGCGAGGACAGCCGGGCCAGCGCGGACTCGGGCACACCCGCCTCGCGCAGTCGGGCGATCCGGTCCGCGTGCGTACGCCGGGAGCCCATAGCGCCCACGTAGGCCAGTGGCAGATCGAGGGCCACCCGCAGGACGGGCACGTCGAACTTGGGGTCGTGGGTGAGCACGCAGACCACGGTCCGGTCGTCGACCTGCCCGGCGCGGGCCTGCCCGGCGAGGTAGCGGTGCGGCCAGTCCACGACCACCTCGTGGGCGTCGGGGAAACGCCGTCGGGTGGCGAAGACCCCACGGGCGTCGCAGACGGTGACCCGGTAGCCGAGGAAGGCGCCGATGCGGGCGACCGCCGCGGCGAAGTCGACGGCCCCGAAAACGATCATCCGGGCGGGCGGGGCGTAGGCACTGCAGAACAGGGTCAGCTCGTCGCCCCGCCGTTGCCCGTCCGGGCCGTAGCGCAGCAGGCCGGTCCGGCCGGCGGCGAGCAGGCCGCGCCCGTCGTCGGCGGCGGCGGCGTCGAGCCGCGGCGAGCCGAGCGAGCCACGACGCGTGTCGGGCCCGAGCGTCAGATGCCGACCGATCCGACCAGGCGGACCGTCGACGCAGGTGAGCACGCCGACGGGCACCCGGCCGGCGATCGCGGCGGCGACCTCGGCCAGTTCCGGAAACGTGTTCCGATCAACCCGCTCCACGAAGAGGTCGATGGTGCCGCCGCAGGTCAGACCCACGGCGAAGGCGTCGTCGTCGCTGACTCCGTAGCGGTGGGCGCGGGGCACCCCGGAGGCCATCACCGCACGGCACAGCTCGTAGACCTCGGCCTCGACGCAGCCGCCCGAGACGCTGCCGACGACCGTGCCGTCCGGCCCGACCAGCATCGTCGCGCCGGGCTGGCGCGGGGCGCTGTGCCAGGTGGCGGTGACGGTGGCGAGGCCGACCGGCTCACCCGCCCGCCACCACCGCAGCAGGTCGTCCAGCACCTCACGCATGTCGCCCCCGGCGCCCGCTCGCCCGATCGGTCCCGGGACCGTTCTCCTTGTCCTGGTCGGTGTCGAGGTCAGCGCCGCTGGCGATGTCCCCGCATGGCACGACGCGCAGGTCCGCCGCGCGGTGCCGAAGATACGGGCGGGCGCCCACGTCGCCGACGGCCAGCGCGGCGACATCCGCCCAGTGCGCCCGCCCGAGCAGGACGGGGTGGCCCCGGTGGCTGCCGTAGCCGGCCATGGCGAGCGCGTCGGGGCCGGCGAGCGCGGTGAGCCGGCGTACGGCCTCCGGGGTGACGCCGGGCATGTCCACCAGGAGCACGATGACGGCGACGGCCTCGGTCGCCCACAGGGCGGCGATGCCGGCGCGCAGCGAGGAGCCCATCCCGGTCGCCCAGTCGGGATTGTCGATCACGACGGCGGCACCGAGGTCGGCCCGGGCGCGCACAGCCGGGGCCGCCGCACCGAGCACCGTCACGACGGGCCGGCAGCCGCCGTCGCGGGCCGTGGCCGACGCACGCTCCACGAGCAGCTGGCCGTCGCGCTCCACCAGGGCCTTGGGACGGCCGTATCGCCGGCCCGCCCCGGCGGCCAGCACCAGACCGGCGACCGACGGCGTCCCCGCCTGTCGGGCGTCCACGGTCGCCCGCTACCGCTTCGCGACCGCGAGCTCGGCCGCGAGGCGCAGCAGATCCCGGTCACGATCGGCGGGCGCGACGAGGCAGACACCGCACGGGAGTCCATCGGCCGTTGCGGTCGGCAGGCTGACGGCGGGCAGCCCGCCGATGCCGGCGAGGCAGGTCAACTGCATGGTGGAGTGGCGAATGTCCGTCAGCCCCTGACCGACGCGCGGCGCCACGGAGGAGGCTGACGGAAGCACGAGCACCCGATCGCCGACCGTCTCGCGGATGCGTCGTCGCGCGACGGCCACCTGCTCGGCGGCGCGGGCGGCGTCGTCCTCGCTGACCCGCGACGCCATCTCGAAGCGGCCACGCACGTCCGCGCCGAGTGTGTCGAGCCGGGGCGCCAGCCACTCGCCGTGCGCCTGCCAGGCCTCCCACGCCTGCCGGGTCTGGAATGCCGTGAGCCAGGCAGGCAGTTCCGTCAGCTGCCAGCTTTCCCGGACCGCGCCGGCCCGGTCCCGGGCGTACGCCTCGACCGGGGCGGCGACCTCGGGGTGAGCGAGGGCGAGCAGTTCCGGCACGACGACCGCCTCCCCGCACGCGCGACCGGGTGCGGGGGGTAGCAGGACGTCACCGACCGTGGCCAGCAGGGCCGCGTCGCGGGTCAGCCAGCCGACGGTGTCGAAGGACGGCGCGAGCGGGAGCACGCCGTCGGTGGACACGACACCGTGGGTGGGGCGGAAACCGAAGAGCCCCTGATAGGAGGCCGGCACCCGGATCGATCCACCCGTGTCGGTGCCGAGGCCGATGGTCGCGTGTCCCAGGGAGACGGCGCTGGCCGGCCCGGACGACGATCCGCCCGAGATGCGGCCCGGCGCCTGGGGATTCGGGGCTGTGCCGGTGTGGACGTTGGTGCCGGCGAGGCTGTAGGCGAACTCGTCGGTGCGGGCGATCCCGCGCAGGTCCGCCCCTGCGGCCAGCAACGCCTCGACGGCCGCCGCGTGCCGGGGCTCCGGCCGTGCGGCGGCGAACCGGGCCGGGTTGCCGGCGCCCACCCGTTGACCGGCCACGGCGTACAGGTCCTTGACCGCCACGGACTGCCCGGTGAGCACTCCGGGGGCCGTCGCCGGGACGAGCGGATCACCCACGACCCGCCAGATCCTGGTGTCGAGGGCGGGCACGGGCAGGGCGACGTGGGCGGCGCTCACCACCCATCCGGCCGGCGCGCGTTGCCACAGCTGGGTCTGGAGGCCGCGACCGCCGCGCTCGGCTTCCGTGACGGCGACGACGAGAGCATGGTCGGCATCGATCGGCCGGACGTGCACCCGCACGACGCGCCGTGGCGGGGCGCCACCGCGGCCCTGACGGAAGTCGCGGATCCGGTCGTGACCGACCAACAGCCCGTCCGGGTCGCCGCGCAGGGTCGCCGGCCCCGGCGCGAAGAGCCGGTCGAGCGCGTCGAGGTCGTCGGTCATGAGAGCGCGCTCGTATGCCCAGAACGCGTCCATCAACCCGTCGGCCGCACTCGATCGAAGGTCCGCGGCACTGTGTTCGTCGGGGGCGCCCACGGGCCCAGACCCTACGGAACTCATGTTTCAATCATGTTCCGAGGCGGGCCGACGACGGGCATCCAAAAGGCCAGATGCCCTGGCAGGGCGAGAAATCCGCACGAAACACGGGTTTCATAGGCTGATGCGACGCCCGGGCCGCACGGGAAGGAGCCCGCACGCCACCATGCTTACCGAGCCGATCCATCCACCCACCCGGCTCCTGATGGGGCCCGGCCCGATCACCGCCGACCCCCGGGTCCTTCGCGCGATGTCGGCGCAACTCGTCGGGCAGTTCGACCCCTCGATGACCGCCTACATGACCGAGACGATGGCGCTCTACCGGGCGGTGTTCCGCACCACCAACCAGCAGACGTTCCTGGTCGACGGCACCTCCCGGGCCGGCATCGAGGCCGCGCTGGTCTCGCTGATCGAGCCCGGCGACCGGGTGCTCGTGCCAATCTTCGGCCGCTTCGGCCACCTGCTGGTCGAGATCGCCGAACGCTGCCGCGCCGAGGTGCACACCATCGAGGCGCCGTGGGGCGAAGTGTTCGAGCCGGAGACGGTCGAGCGGGCGGTGCGCGCCGTCTCCCCGAAGATACTGGCCATCGTGCACGGTGACACGAGCACGACCATGTGCCAGCCCCTCGCCGACATCGGTCGGATCTGTCGCGACAACGACGTCCTGTTCTATTGCGACGCCACCGCCTCGCTCGGGGGCAACACCTTCGAGCTGGACGCCTGGGGCCTCGATGTCGCGACGGCGGGCCTGCAGAAGTGCCTGGGCGGCCCCTCCGGCAGCGCACCCGTCAGCATCTCGCCTCGGGCGGCCGACGTGATCAACGCCCGCAGGAACGTCGAGGCCGGAATCAGGGAGCACCAAGACGCCGCGCACGGCAGCCGGATCGCCTCCAACTACTTCGACCTCGCGATGATCATGGATTACTGGGGTGATCGGCGGCTCAACCACCACACCGAGGCCACCACGATGCTGTACGCCGCCCGCGAATGCGCGCGACTGCTGGTCGCGGAGGGCATCGACCGGGCCGTCGAACGACACCGCCGGCACGGGGCCGCGATGCTGGCCGGCGTCCGTGGTCTCGGCCTCACCGTCTTCGGCGACGTCGCCCACAAGATGCACAACGTGGTCGCGGTCGAGATCCCCGCCGGGCTCGGCGGCGACGCCGCGCGGGCCGCCCTGCTGAACGACTTCGGCATCGAGATCGGCACCTCCTTCGGCCCCCTGCACGGCCGGGTCTGGCGGATCGGCACCATGGGCCACAATGCCCGCAAGGAGGCCGTACTGCTCACCCTCGCCGCCCTCGAGCAGGTGCTCCGCGCCGGGAACGTGCCGGTCACGGCCGGTGGAGGCGTCGGCGCGGCCCAAGAGGTGTACGCGTCATGACCGACGCGGCCACCGTCCTCGCCCGCTGCGCCGAGCTCGACGAGTTCTCCGCCCGCCCGGACGGGCTCGAACGCGTCTACCTGTCGCCCGAGCACGCGCGGGCCAACGGCCGGGTCGCCGACTGGATGCGCCAGGCGGGGCTGCGTACCTGGCAGGACGCGGCCGGAAACCAGTGCGGTCGCCACGAGGGCCGCTCGCCCGGCCTGCCGGCGCTGCTCGTCGGATCCCATCTCGACACCGTGCCCGACGCGGGCAGCTACGACGGGATGCTCGGCGTCCTGATGGCCGTGGCCGTGGCCGAGCGGCTTCGCGACCGGGTCCGCAAGCTGCCGATCGCTCTCGAGGTGATCGGCTTCGGCGACGAGGAAGGCACCCGGTTCGGCGCCACCCTGCTGGGCAGCCGGGCGGTCGCCGGGCGGTGGGACGAGTCCTGGTGGGACCTCCGTGACCGCGACGGGCTCACCCTGCGCCACGCCTTCCTCGATTTCGGGCTGGACCCGGCGCGGGTGGCCGACGCCACCCGCGCCCCGAACGAACTGGTGGGCTATCTGGAGGCGCACATCGAGCAGGGGCCCCACCTCGAGGCGGCGGGCCGGGCGCTGGGCTACGTCACGACGATCGCCGGCGCCCGGCGCTTCTCGCTGACCGTCGTCGGTGAGGCCCGTCATGCCGGGGGCACGCCGTACCCACGTCGACGCGACGCCCTGGTCGGGGCCAGCGAGGCCATCGTGGCCATCGAGCAGACCGCCCGTGCGGCCGGCTGTCTCGCCACCGTCGGCCGGATCGAGGTCGCCCCCGGCGCCGTCAACGTCGTCCCCGGTCGCGTCGACTTCAGCCTCGACCTGCGGGCCACCACCGACACACACCGCGACGCCACCTGGGACGCCGTCCGGGGCCGGATCGACGGCATCTGCTCCGCGCGCGGGCTCCGCTTCGAGGCGCACGAGTTGCACCGGGCGGCGGCCACCCCGTGCGCGGCGTGGCTGCAAGAGGCCGTGGTCAGCGGCATCGCGGCGACCGGGGACGCGGAGCCGCCCGGCCTGTGGAGCCCCGCTGGCCACGACGCCATGGCGCTCGGGCAGACCACCGACGTGGGCATGCTGTTCATCCGGTGCGCCGACGGCATCAGCCATCACCCGGCGGAGGCCGTCGACGAGGTCGACGTCGCACAGGGTCTCGACGCGCTGGAGAGCGCGGTGCTGGCCGTCGCCGCGCGGTGGGCCCGCCGGTGACGCTCGAGGAAAGGATCACCCTGCACCATGCCGGCCTCTCGCCCCAGGAGCGCCGGGCCGCCGAGACGCTGATCGAGCACCTCGACGACCTGACGGCCTACCGGGCCGCCGAACTCGCCGCGTTGGCCGGGGTCTCCAAGGCCACCATGAGCCGACTGTTCCGGCGCCTGGGCTTCGCCGACTTCGACGAGGTGCGGGCACAGCTGAGGGCGCGACGTCATGCCGGCGAGCCCCGCCGGGCCGAGGTCCCGCCCAGCCTCGCCGCCTTCGCCGCCCAACAGGCCGAATCGATCCACAGGGCGCTCCAGCAGCCCGCGCTCACCGACGTGGTCGACCTGGTCGCCGCCGCCGGCCGGGTCACCGTCGTGGGCTGGCGCAACAGTCATCCGGTCGCGCTGCACCTTCGCCAGCAACTCGCCCACGCCCGCCCCGACGTGCGGCTCGCGCCCCTGCCCGGCCAGGTCGTCGGCGAGGAACTCGCCGACCTCGCAGCCGGTGACGTCGTCCTGGTCGTCGGTTTCCGCCGCCGCCCGGCCGGTTTCGGCGCGTTCATGGCAGAAGCCGCAGCCACCCCCGCCGGGGTGGTGCTGCTCGCTGACGCCACGGCCCGCGACCACGCGAGGCACGCCCGCCACTGGCTCGACTGTCCGATCTCGACCGGCCTGGCCTTCGACAGCTACGCGCCCGCGATGAGCCTGGTGAGCGTCCTCGCCGACGGGGTGCTGTCGAGGATCGGCGGACCGGCGCGTGGTCGGATCTCCGGCATCAGCCGCGCCTACCGTCGACTGGCCGAGGTGGAGTGATCTCGTCACCGCGCCGCGCGCCCGAGTCGTCAGCCGAGCGCCGCCGGCTCCCGCAGGTTGCGCGTCGAGGTCGCAGGAAGGGACGGCAGGCCGCCACCCGGTTCGGAACGCGGACGCGACGTCCACCCAGGTCGGCAACGCGAGAGTCAGGAGACGGTATCAGCGACCGGCAGTGCGTCGATCGGCTGTCGAACAGGGAGGAAGACCGCACGGGTTCGAAGGCCGGCACAAGCCCGCGTCCACATCCCGCACGGACCCCAGGTCACCCTGGCCGCACGGCCTCAGGTTGCCCCGGCCGCACGGCCAGGGCAACCACGATCAGCTACGCGACCACGAGACAGGTTCGCGCAGTCGGCACGTCCGACCTCCACGGCAGGCGCAGACCTGCTGTGCCCGGCGAGCCCGCGTCCGGCGCGGATCGTCGAGGCCAAGGGGAAGAGCGACCTTTGCCGAGCTCAGGGACGTGGCTCACGGACCCGTTCGAGGCCGAGCTGCGGACTGGTGACGAGGCGGTAGTCAGCCGACTCCGCATCGGAGAGAGGGTTGCCGCGCACCGGGGTGAAGTCGGGCCCAGTGGAGTCCGGTGCGCGTACGGCCCGCATCTGCACCCGCACCGCCTCCTCCCGCAGTCGATCGGTGATGACACGGGTGGACGAGTTGGCTGCCTCACGCAGGTCAGAAAGGCCACCGATGATCTCCGCGAAGGAACGGGACGAAACGCCTTCCTCCGCCTGTGCGGGTTGCTCGTCTCCGATCAACCGGTCGGACGTGAGGAAGAAGCCGTCCTTACCGAGATAGCGCTCGTACATGATGCTCACCAGCGCAAAGAGACGCATGTACGCACGACGGTAGGCAAACTCGAAGAATCTGAGGGCCTCGGTTTCGCTGACCTCGCCACGGTCCATCGAAGCGACGCACGCGGCCGCAGTCAAAGCACTGTAGAGCGCGAGATGCACGCCGGTGGACAGAAGCGGATCCAGGAAACACGCCGCGTCACCCACGATCGCGTAACCTGGCCCGCAGAACTGATCCGCGATGTACGAATAGTCGGTCTCGACCCTCGCACTACCGATGAACGCCGCCCCTGCGGTCAGGCCCGCCACGGTCGGCGATGCCGCGATCAGGTGCCGGTACAGTTCATCCGACGACGGGTACTCGCGACGATCACGGGCGAAGGCGTCCTTGGTGGTGACGTAACCGATACTCATCCGCCCGCCGGCCATCGGAATCACCCAGTACCAACCCTCCGGCGAGGAAATGATATTGATTCCTCCGGTCGGCGTTTCGGGCAGTAGGCTGGCACCGGTCCAGTAGCCCCAGATGCCGACATTCCGTAGGTTGCTCAGCGGCTTACGGTTGCCGAAGTGACGGGCGCTGAGCAGCCCGTTACGCCCGGTGGCGTCAATCAGAAAGTCGAAATCATCTATGGTGAACGACTCACCGTCCTCCGGGGAGCACTCCACGGCCACTGGTCGGCCGTCGGCAAACCGCACCGACCGACCGGCGACGCCGGTGGTGACGGCAACCCCGTTCTGGCGGGCGTGCTCCAGCAGCAGCGCGTCGAACTCGCTTCGATCCACCTGCCATGACTGCACCCCGGACTGCTCGTGCCAGTCGAACGCCCACTGGTCGTCATCCCAATGGATGACGCCTCCGTTCTTCTTCACGAAACCGTAATCATCGACAATCTTCGACAAGCCGATCGCATCCAGCACCACCCGGCACGACGGCGTGAGCGACTCACCCACGTGGTATCGCGGAAAGTGGGCGCTCTCGATGAGCCGCACGTCGAGTCCGGCCTGGGCCATTGCCGTCGCCGCAGTGCTCCCAGCCGGACCACCACCGATTACGAGAACCTTCATGTCACCGCCGCCTTCCCGTTCTGGCCGTGGATCGGGTCGTCGACGAGGCGCGGGCCGTCAGCCCCGGCGGCAAACCCATACCGACGGCCGCACGCGGGAGGCGACGAAGTCGATGGCGGACCAAGCAGCACAGACGTTCCCCATCCTCGCACGACAACGATAGACGCTCGCACATGAGCATGACATCGACCACTCCCCAGGTCCACAAAGGAGCATGGAACCAGATTAATTTTTATGTTTCCGTGCTGTGAACGGGCTGCCAGGTGCCGTGGCCGACGTGGACGCACCGGTCCGGCAGGACGCGATCCCGCCCGGACCGACCATGACATGAACGCATCCATATCCGCCATATCCGTCGCCGGTCCCGGTGGCGAGGCCTCGCGGCGACGCGTGTGGCCGCGTCCGAGACGGGACGCGGCCACACCGGTCGGTTCGACGTGTCAGATGACCGAGGCGAAGAGCATCCCCTGGCCCGATGGCTCAACGAGCAGTCGGAGCCGCGTGCGGAGCCGCGAGCCCGACGACAGGGCCGTCTGCGGTTCGCGTTCTACGGTCGGATGTCGACTGTGGAGCGTCAGGGCCGGGTGACCCCACGCCACTGGCAACTGGACTGCGCGACCGAACTCGTGTCCGGTCACGGGACGATCGTCGCCGAGCACTTCGACGTCGGCTGCTCCCGTCGCCGAAGCTGGCACCGCCGCCCGCAATCCGCAGCGCTGCTGGCCGCGCTCGGCGATCCTCTTCGGGGGTTCGACGCGATCGCCATCGGCGAGCACGAACGCGCCTTCTCCGGGAACCAACTGCTGGCCCTGATGCCGCTGCTCGAACAGCACGAAGCGCAGTTGTGGCTACCCGAAACGGATGGACCCGTCGACCGCAGCAAGCCGACCCACCAGGCGCTGATCATGTTGCTGGGTGTCCAGTCCCAGCGAACAGTGGCGGCGATCCTCGCCAACCCCCGCCACACCGGCCGGCAGGTGTGGAACCGGCAGGGCACGGACGTCGGCGCCATCGACGGACCTGGGGCGCGCGGGACCATCCGCTGGAGCCACACCAGGGACTGGGTGATCTCCAAACAGCGGGCCCATACCGCGCTGGTCACCGAACAGGACTTCATCGCCGCCCGGGCCATCCGCGCCCGCCGAAATACCCAGACCGGCGCCACCCGCAGCTACCTGCTCACCGGCCTGCTGCGATGTAGGCCATGCGGCCGGAGGCTGGAAGCCCACTGGGTCAACCAACGCCCCGGCTACCGAGTCGCCACGGGCACACCAGCGCACAGGGCCCCGAAAGTCGCCGTTACAAGATCCTCTATATCAGGGAGGACCACATCATCGCCAGACTGGCTACGCATCCGAGCATCGCTGAAGACGTCCGAAGCCGGCACACACTGGCCACGTTCCTACGCACCAACAAGATCGACGTCATGTGCGGTAATGCGATCTGCACACCGATCTTGAAGAACAAGCAGGCAAGCCCGCTACCATCATGATCGATATGTGGTAATGATGTGTCCGAGGGGCGACGTTCACCGCGAATCCATAATCATCATTCGGGGGTGAACTACAACTCACGCTCGGACAACCGCATCGTCGCAGGCGACAGTCGCCCCGCAGGGTCATTCGAAGAGTTCGCGAATGACCCCCATGGCACGTGGCGAGATCACCTCATCGGGGTAGAAATCGCCGCACAAGCGTACGGCGTCGTCCACCGTCACGACCCCGGCCAACGCCGCCAGGGTACGGAGATCGTCCACGTCACGGGCCCGCGCTGCAAGCGCCTTCATCGCGAAGATGTGCTCCGGCGACGCCGCCATGACGCGCAGACCGGGATGATCGAAGACCCGCCGCCTGCCCGGGTCGTCCTTGCCCGAGACGTACACGCTGGCCTGCTCGTTGAGCCACCACGGGGGCAGCCCCAGGTCGTCGGCCACCGCACGCGCCTCGTCGAGGACGACGCCGTGTGGAACGAACATCGCATCGACGTCCCTGGTCACCCGTTTGGCGTCGTAGGCCAGCGCCATTGCGGCACCACCCACCACGAAGATGTCAGCGACGACGCCGCGCTGGACGAGCCTCTCCCCCAGGCGAGTGAACGCACGCTCGAGTTCCGTGCGCCCCATCAGGACGCCGTCCCCCCCGGTCACGCCGCCGCCAGGTCGTGAACCGACAGGTACACACCGTGCTTCCGGAACGCCGCCGGCGCCCATGCCAGGGCATCGGCCCGATGAATGGCCAACTCGGCCGGGAACCAGGCCCGGCGCAGCACCCGCGCCCCGACCCACGCCGGCGGAGCAAGATCCGCCTGCGCGAGGAGATGCTCCGCGAGCGCCGCCAGCAGCGCATCCCACCGCTCGTCCCCGGTCAACCCCGGCTCGTCCTGCAACAGACCGACCCTGGTGTCGGCCGGCTCCCACCGGTACTCCTCCAGGAACTCCCACACCAACTTCCAGCGGATCCGATCGCTGTCCGCGGACGAGAGATGGCCAGCCAACGCGGCCAGACTCATCGGTTCGTAGCCGGTACCCACAGCGCGAAGCTCACCTCCGAACCAACGGCATCGCCGGTTGCAGACTACCGCCTCCCTGTTGCTGAGCCCCGCAACGCCCGACTACTGACCCGCTCTACCGGGGCACAGCCCCTTCCGGATGCGAGAAAAGGCATCGCCGGGGGTGCTGCGCGTTGGGGACAGACGCCTCAACCGCTAGAAGCTTCCTAGGACATCAGGGCAAGGAGCCGGACGGCTACTCGGTGAGGTTCCGTGCCAGTCGGGCGGCATTCAGCTCGCCGATCACCGCGTCGACGGCGGCCTTGTCGCTGAGATCAACTCCCCGGGCCGTCAATTCCGCAGCGATCTGCTTCGCTGGCCCCCAGGCAGACTCGTCGTCCACCGCAGCCAGGAAGCCGGGAAGATAGATGTCGACCGCCGCGACCACAGGCTCGATCCACTCGGCGTCGACCCCCCGCCGGCCCAGCGCGAACCGCACCCAACGACGCAACACCTCGGGCAGCGCCTCCCGCTGCGCCTCGTCCAGGATGGTCTTGCGCGGCAACCAGTCGCCCAGGAACGCCGCGACCCACCCAGGACTCCACGCCAGCAGACCAGCAGTGATGTACCCGTGGCCGTAATCGACGAAGACGTCCGCCACCGACCGCACCACCTCACGATCCACGTCACCCTCACCCGGCCCGCCCGCACCCGCCGCGCCGAGCGGATACGCCTGCGCCAGGAACGTGTCGATCAACTCCCGCCGCTGCCGCTCGGGCAACCCCGGCACGTCCGGCCAGTCCGGCAGGAACTCCCGGCACCTTGACCACGCCAACGCCCGCACCTCGACAAAATCCTCATCGTCCGGGCGCGGCCAGTACATGTCGGTGGTCCGCAGGGCACCGGCCAGATCCGCCAGCACCTCCAGCACCGGCACCTCCACCACCGGCATCGGCACCTCCCCCGCGTCACGCAGCCGCGACCAGTACTCCGCCGCGTCTTCCCGCAGGACACCCAACTTGGCGACCATCCTCCCGCCCGGCTCGGTGACCTGTGCCATCAACGTGTGCCGCCGCGCGTGGGGATCATCGGGCCCGTACTCGACGAACAGCACCCGCTCGCTGTCCCACACATCCGCCGCGCGATGCGCCCGTACCGGAACGAACTCCGGAGCGGAAAGCCACGACGGCGCCGGCTGCCCCTCGACGAGGATCTCCACCGCCCCGTCCAACAGCGACCACTCGTCCGGCGACACCACCCGCCGCAACGCGGCAACGGCAACCAGGGCGTGCGGCGACGGACGCGAGCACGCCCGACCCACCACCTCCATGCACACCATGTGCTCCGACCGCCGCTCCCCCATCTCGGCGCCCAACCAGGCCTGCCCCAGCCAACCGCTGGCCCACACCTCCACATCCAACACGTTCGACACCTCAGCGACCGACCGCGCGTCACGCAACACATGGTCGGACAGACGCAACTGACGTGCCGGCCCCCGGGGCTTACGCTGCGACCGGCCTCGCCCCACAGGACGGCCACGACTCTTCGGACTCACCACGCCAGTCCACCACACCACCAGCAGCGGAAAGAACCGACACGTCAGGCCGAGCCGGTCCTACTACGTCGTTGTCCATCCATACCGAGGGCTGACCGTAAGCCCCGGTATGGGAGGTCCTGATGCAGTACACGCCGGAAATCGACGGCCCTGACCTGCTCGGCTGGTGGATACGGCAGCCGACCCGGCGGGGCCGCCCCCGGACGCGACGCCAGGCAACATCAAAGCCGCTGGGTATCCGGTTCGCGTTCTACGGCCGGATGTCGACGCGAAATTTCAGGACCGGTTGTCGTCGGCGCGGTGGCAACGCGACTTCGCCGAGGACGTGATCGACGGCCGGGACGTAATCGTGGCCGAGTTCTTCGACGTCGGCGAGTCCCGTCAGGTGCCCTGGCCGCGTCGCCCGCAAGCCGCCCGACTACTGGCAACTCTCGCGGACCCTGGCCGGGGGTTCGACGCGGTGGTCGTGGGCGAGTTCGAGCGAGCCTTCTACGGCAACCAGTTCCGCGACCTCGCGCCGCTGTTCAACCTGTACAGCGTGCAGCTGTGGCTGTCCGAGCTCAACGGACCGGTCGACGCCAGCAACGAGTTCCACCTGTCGCTGCTGACCCTGCTCGGCGTGCACTCGAAACGAGAGGTCCAACGCTCCCGGTTTCGGGCCAAGCCCCGCGATGCGCGCCCAGGTGGTCGAGCAAGGCCGTCATCCCGGTGGCCGACCGCCCTACGGCTACCGGCTGGCCGACGCGGGCCCACACCCGAACCGGGCGCACGCCAAATGGGGACCCATGGCGCGCCGGCTGGAACCTGACCCGTCCACGGCACCGCATGTGCAGTGGATATTCGCCCAGCGCCTCGCCGGCCGCAGCGTCGCCGGGATCGCCCGCGACCTCAACGATCGGCACGTGACCTGCCCGTCCCGCGTCGATCCCGGCCGCAACCCGCACCGCAGCGGCACGGGATGGACCCTACGCACGGTGGCGGCGATCCTCGCCAACCCTCGCTACACCGGCCGGCAGGTCTGGAACCGGCAGCACACCGACCGCGGCCCGCTCGACGCCGCCGATGATCTCCTCGGCCAGTCGGAGGCACGCCGCTGGAACCTGATGCAGCAGTGGAGGATCTCCCGGGACATCGCGCATCCGCCGCTGGTCAGCGAGCACGACTTCGTCGCCGCCCAACAGGCCAACGCCCTGCCCGCCCCGGCCGACGGCTCGAGCGGGCGCTACCTGCTCACCGGGCTGATCCGCTGCCAGGAATGCGGACGGATCCTCGACGCCCACTGGGTCAACAAGCACGCCGCCTACCGCTGCCGCCACGGCCACCGCACCGCCCCAACAGGAGACGCACCCCGGCCACGCAACGTCTACATCCACGAAGCCAAAGCGATCACACAAATCGCCGAATGGATCGGCATCCCGGCCGCCGACCCCCACACAGTCAGCGACGCGCTACTCGAACACGACCTCCACGTCACCTGCGCGATCGGCGGACACTGACCATCACAAAGATCACCGAGGCAGCCACCGCGCATCGACTACCCACGATCCCACACCAGCGCAGGACAGCAGAAACCCCCAGGGCGCTTCATCTACGGTGAAGACCACCCGTGGGGGTTAACGTGTCCGAGGGGGGACTTGAACCCCCACGCCCTATACGGGCACTAGCACCTCAAGCTAGCGCGTCTGCCATTCCGCCACCCGGACCTACACTGACAGCCTACCCTGGCCGCCAGAGTGGTTTTTGTCGCCCTCTGGCCGCCCGGTGGGGCCGCACGGGGCATTACTGTACACGGCCGAACTCGATCATGCACATCGCCGTCACCGACCGGCACGGGTGGCCGAACCCCGCAGCACAGGGACCGGATCACCAGGCTTTTCGGGAGGACCCCACGGTCACCCAGGAGCAGGGAGGGTCGACACGCGTCCCGGGGTGGCGGGTGACCGTCGGCTACCGGCAGCATGGCGGTGTGTCCCAGCCTTCTCCCCTGTCCCCAGTCCGCGACCGGGCCCTGGCGCTGCGTGCCGGGGGCGATCCCGTCGGCGCCCGTCAGCTCCTCGCGGACGCCGTCGAGACAGCGCGTCCGCGTCTCGGCGAGGACCACCCGGACCTGCTGGGCACCGCGCACCTGCTCGCCCGGCTGCACCGCGAGGCCGACGACCCCACCGCCGCCCGGCGGGTGCTGGAGGAGGCGTTCGCCGCCGGGGAACGACGCTTCGGGCACGCCGATCCGTTGATGTTGGCGATCGCGTTCGACCTGGCCGGCGTCGCCGAGGAGCTCGGCAACCGGCACGAGGCACGACGCAACTACCGGCGGGTGGCCAGCGCCGGCCCCGCCGTGCTCGGCGACGACCACCCCGCGGTACGTACGGCCCGCGACTACCTCGGCCCGGGCGCCCCGCAGCCGGCCCCGCCCATGCCGACCCCGCCCGTGTCCGCTCCGCCTCTGTCCGCTTCCCCGATGTCCGCTCGCCCAGTGTCCGCTCGCCCAGTGTCGGCACACCCGGTGTCGGCACACCCGGTGTCGGTCCCACCTGTGACGCCGGCGTCGGCGTCGCCCACGGCCGGGGACGGCCCCACCGGGGTTCCCGGCCCACGCCGGCCGGACGCACAGCCTCGACCCGTGTCCGGGGCCGCCGCGCCACGATCCGCGCCACCCCACCCGCCGGCAACCCCACCGACGACGGCCCGGCAGACGGAGCACGCCCCGACCGCGCCCGAGCCGTCGCCAGGTGCGCCGTCGGCCACGCCGCAGACCGGTTGGGTCCCACCCCGTCCCCGAAGCGCTCCGCGCCCGCCCGGCGCGCCGGACCAGAACGGGACCTCACCGTCGGCCGGGCCCGGGGCGGGCGCCGGGCAGCCCGACGCACCGGCGGCCGGGTCGGACACCACGCAGCCCGCCACGCCACCGGCCGGGCCGGCCGACGGGCCGCCGGCCGGGCAGTCCGCCGCACCGCCGGGCGGGCCGCAGGAGCGTCGTCCGGTCCAGGGCCAGAAGTGGGACGACCCGACGATCCTGGTCCAGCAGATCAATCCACTGGATGTCGGGCAGCGGTCTCCCGGCACCCCACCGGCTCCGGCGCAGACCGGCGCGCCGGTCCAGCCGGTGAGCGGATCACCGTATCCGCTGCCGGTCAGCGGGCCGCCGTACCAGCCGCCGGTGAGCGGGCCGCCGTACGCGCAGCCGGTCAGCGGGCCGCCCGGGCGGTCAGTGGACGCCGGGCCCGGTCCGGTCAGCGGGGTGCCCTACCCCGTCCGGCCGGTCAGCGCCGCGCCTCTCTACGAGCCGGTCAGCGCGCCACCGCATCTGGCGTCCCCGGTCAGCGGCCCGCCAGGCAGCCCGTCATCGCCGGTCAGCGGCCCGACGGCGGCACAGCCGACCAGTGGGGCGACGACGTCGTACGGCGGGGCAGCGACGCCGCGCAGTGGGCCGCCGATGCCGGCAGGGCCCGCCGGCGCGCCGACCACGCCGGCCTGGGACCTGATCGACCCGGCGTACGGCCCGGTCCCGTCCTCGACGCCGCCGCGCCCCGGGGCGGCCAGCACAGCCGTACCGGACCTGCCCACCGCACGCCGGCCCGCAGCGCCCGGACCGGACCTGCCCACCACGCCGTGGTCCGCGTCCGACCCGACAGCAGCCGGTTGGCCGGAAGCCCCTGGATGGCCGGAAGCGGCCGGATCACCGGAGACCGCCGACCGCTCCGGGACCGCCGCCTTCCCGACCGCGGCGGTCCCGTCCGCCCGGTCCGGCGGTCCGGAAGTCTCCGGCCGCCCGGAGAGCGGCACCTTCCCGACCGCGGCGGTGGCGGTCCCGCCCGCCTCCGGCGGCACCGTGCCAGGGCCCCGACGGGCGGCGGACGGCTGGCCGGGCGAGCGGCGTCAAGCGTCGGACGGCTGGTCAGACGAGCGACATCAGGCGCCGGACGGCTGGACGGGCGGG
Organism: Micromonospora sp. WMMD882; assembly: GCF_027497255.1. Classification (NCBI taxonomy): domain Bacteria; kingdom Bacillati; phylum Actinomycetota; class Actinomycetes; order Micromonosporales; family Micromonosporaceae; genus Micromonospora; species Micromonospora sp. WMMD882. The sequence continues at coordinate 581,968 of NZ_CP114903.1, read as the reverse complement.
CGACGTCAGGCAGCGGACGACTGGTCGGGGGGGCGCCGTGGGCCGGGGGGCGGCGCGGGGCACGCCGACGCGGTCGTACCGGAGCGGGGGCGGGAGTTCTTCACGTCGTACCCGGCGGTGGAGGGCCGGCCCCCGGCGCAGCCCGTCAGCGGCGGGTCGACGCCGTCGGCGTACGCGGGAGTGGAGCCGGAGTCGCGCGGTGGCCGGCGGCTGCTGGTGGCGGTGGTGGCCGCGGCGGCGGTGGTGGTCGTGCTGGTGCTGGCCGGCGCGATGCTGCTGGTCGTGAACGTGCTGAACGACCAGACGGCGACCGTGCCGCCCACCGCCACCGGGCCGGCCCCGGCCCCGGCCCCGAGCGCCGACTTCGAGCCCCCCGCCGACCTGCGGTTGCGTGACGAGTCGACGAGTGTCCGGCTGACCTGGACGGACCCGTCGGGCGGGGTGGTGCCGTTCGTGGTGGCCGGTGGTCGGGCGGGGCAGCCGTTGGGCGCGATGGCCACCCTCGATCCGGGACAGACGGGTTGGACGGTCAACGGGCTGAACCCGCGCGTCGACTACTGCTTCACCGTCCTGGCCGTCTATTCGACCGAGCAGTACGCGACGTCCGGTCAGGTCTGCACCGACCGGGAGTCGGGCCCGGCCCCCCGCTGAGGCGACATCCGCCCTGCATACGCTGGGTGTCCGTGACCCGACCGTCCGGGTTGGCCTGGTATCGACCGGGCCATATGATGGCACCGGCTCACGGGCGGGCCGCCGGCGACGGCACGCCACCTGGCCCGACGCCCGGGCGAGTCCGATCACATGGGGGAGGCAGCCTGCTGTGGCCACCACCGACGACGCCACCGGCACGGTCGACAGCGCCGGCACGGGCGTGAAAACGAGGAAACGTCGCCGGCTGCGCGGCGGGTTGGTCACCGTGGGCACGGTCGGCGCGTTGCTGGCCGCGATGGGCCTGACCGTGCTGAACCTGGGTTACGCCGACAACGCGGTGGCGAACTTCGACGCCTCCTCCTGGTTGTGGAGCACCGCGCGCAGCGAGCTGGCCCGGGTCAACGGGATCACCGCGAAGGTGGACACCCGGGTCGAGGTGCCGCAGGCCAAGCGGCACCAGATGCAGGTCGCCCAGACCGACCGGCTGCTGGTGCTGCGGGATCTGCACACCGGTCAGGTCTCCGCCCTGGACCTGGCGACGCTGCAGATCACCGCGACCACCCGGACCACCCCGGGTCTCGGGGTGAACGTGGCCCTGCACGAGGACGCCGCTTTCGTCGTGGACGCGGTGCAGGGCATCGTCCGGCAGTTGGACCCGCGTTCGCTGGCGCCGGTCGGTGAGCCGGTGCGGTATCCGCCGGGCATCACCGGCGGCCAGTTCGACGGCAAGGGCCGACTGTGGATCGCGGTGCCCAGCGAGGGCACCGTGTCGGCGATCACCGCCGCGAAGCTGCCCGCGAAGCCGGCGTCGGCGGCCGCCTCGGGCGGCGGGCTGGCCCCGAAGCAGGTCAGCACGCACGACGTCGCGGACGGCAACCACGAGCTGGTCGTCTCCACCCTGGACGACGGGGTGGCGGTGCTGGACCGGACGGCCGGCGAGCTGGTGACGGTGCGCGGCGACGACGTCCGGCGGGTACCGCTGCCGGCCGCCGGGCCGGGTACGCTGCCGCCGCGCACCAGCGGCGCGCGGGTGCCGGTGACCGTGCCGGACGCCCGTACGGTGCACGTGGTCGGCACGGACGGCCAGGTGAAGCAGTTCACCGTGCCGGGGACCGGGGCCGGTCTGGAGCCGGCGGTGGCCTGGGCGGGCCGGTTCTACTGCGCCGACGAGACCGGCGGGGTGATCTACGCCTTCGACGGCGACGGGCAGTTGGTCGACACGATCTCCGGTCGGGGCGCGCGGGGGCCGATGGAGCTGGAGGTCCGGGAGAATCACCTGTTCATCAACGCCCCGGATTCCTCGACCGCCCGGGTGGTGGACGACAAGCACCAGGTCAGCGAGGTCGACAAGTACGCCAACGACGTGCTCGGCGGGGATCCTCCGCCGGCGCCCCCGCCGCCGCCTCCGCCGAAGAAGCCGACGGTCGGCAAGCCGAGCGCCCCGCGGAACGTGACCGCGGCTGCCGGGGACGCGTCGGCGCGGGTGAGCTGGCGGGCCGCCGCCGCCAACGGCGCGGAGATCGGCCGGTACGTGGTCGAGGGCGGCGGGCAGCGGTTCGAGGTGGGGGCCAACCAGCGTTCGGTGGAGGTCACCGGGCTGACCAACGGCGAGACGTACCGGTTCACGGTGCACGCGGTGAACGCCAAGGGCGCGGGTCCGGCCCGGACCAGCAACCCGGTGGTGCCGACGGCGGACGTGCCGGACGCCCCGACCGAGGTGACCGCGCAGGAGCGGCCGGACGGCACGGTGCGGGTGCGCTGGCCGGCGGCCGACGGCCAGGGCGCGACGATCGTCAGGTACGTGGTGACGGCCGCGTCGGCGGGCGCGAACGCCCCGGCGGGCGAGACGAAGGGCACCGAGCTGGTGGTGCCGGCCGGTGAGCTGGAGTACGGCCGGCAGTACGCGTTCACGGTGGTCGCGGTCAACGACCGGGGGGCCGGGTCGAAGGCGTCCCCGGTGAGCAACACGGTGGTGCCGTTCACCGCCCCGGAAGCACCGGCGGACCTGCGGGCGGCGACGGTGCCGGACCGGCCGGGCGCGGTGGTGGCCGAGTGGGCCCCGGCGGCGGACAACGGCCGACCGGTGACGAGGTACCTGGTGGACGTGGGTGGCAGGACGTCCGAGGTGACCGACCCCCGGGTGACGGTGGACGGGTTGGGCGACGGGCAGAACGTGACGGTGACGGTGAAGGCGGTGAACGAGGCCGGGTCGGGCGCGGCGGCGTCGGCGACCGCCCGGACGGTCGCCGAGCCCCGGGTGACGGTCACCGGTTCCTCGGCCACGGCCACCTCGGTCACCGTGACCGTGACGGTGGACGCCGGTGGCGGGCAGGTCACCTGTGTGATCGCCGCAGGCGGTGAGTCCGCCAACGGCAAGTGCGCGACGCTGACCCTGCCGGGCCTGTCGCCGGGCACGTCGTACGCGGTGACGGTGACCGCGACCAACGCCGCCGGCAAGGGGACCGCGAAGGCCACCCAGCAGACCGAGCCGCTGTACGGGACGGCGACCTGCGTCAACGGCCCGGACGGCGCGCAGCGCACCTACTGCGACCGGGACGTGGACGGCCGCAACGGCAACGAGGTCTTCGAGGTGCCCCGGCAGGACAACGACCGGCAGGCCGGCTGGGCCAGGCCGGGCACCCGGTTGCTGGCGTACTGCAAGGTCAAGGGTGAGCACGTCGACTCGTGGATCTACAACGACCAGAAGGCGAGCACCTGGTGGGTGCGGGTGAACCACCAGGGGAAGAACTACATCCCGTGGGCCTGGCTGAACCTCGACGGCGGGGACAAGATCACCGTCCTGCCCGACTGTTGACCATCCGGTAGGGAGCAGGACCGATCGTGACACAGCAGCCGCTCACCCAGCAGGAGGTGCAGGGTTTCGCCGCCCTCGCCGCCCGGCTCGCCGAGAACGTCAACTCCGTCGTGCTCGGTAAGCCGGAGGTGGTGCGGTTGGCGTTGACCGCGCTGTTCGCGCAGGGGCACGTGCTGTTGGAGGACGTGCCCGGGGTCGGCAAGACGACCCTGGCGCGGGCGGTGGCGGCGACCGTCAAGGGCGAGTGGCGGCGCATCCAGTTCACCCCGGACCTGCTCCCCTCGGACGTGTCCGGGGTGACCATCTTCAACCAGGCGACCCGGGGTTTCGAGTTCCATCCGGGGCCGGTGTTCGCGAACATCGTCATCGCCGACGAGATCAACCGGGCGTCGCCGAAGACCCAGTCGGCGCTGCTGGAGGTGATGGAGGAACGCACGGTCACCGTGGACGGGGTCCGTCATCCGGTGCCGCGACCGTTTCTGGTGGTGGCGACGCAGAACCCGGTGGAGATGGACGGCACGTACCGGCTGCCGGAGGCGCAGCTCGACCGGTTCCTGGTGAAACTGTCGGTGGGCTACCCGGACGAGGCGGTCGAGGTGGAGGTGCTGCGCGGGGCCACGGTCCGCTCCCCCGAGGCGCTGGCGGCGGTCACCGACACCACCACCGTCGCCGAGATGATCACGATGGCGCAGCGGGTGCACATCGCCGAGCCGCTCTACGCGTACGCCGTGCGGCTGGCCGCCGCCACCCGTAACCACCCGCACGTACGGGTCGGCGTCAGCCCCCGGGGCGTGATCGCGCTGACCCGGGCGGCGTGCGCGTACGCGCTGATCGACGGACGCGGCTGGATCATGCCGGAGGACCTGAAGGCGTTGACCGGGCCGGTGTTCGGGCACCGGCTGCTGCTCTCCTCCGACGCGCAGGTGCGGGGCGTCAACGCCGCCGAGGTGCTGCGCCAGGCGGTCGCCTCGGTGCCGGTGCCGCTGCCGTCCGGGCAGACCGTGCCCGCCCGGAGCTGACCGACGCCGATGGGGATCACCGCCCGGGGGATCGGGCTGTCCGTCGCCGCCGTCGCGCTGCTCGTGGCCGGCTTCACGTTCGCGTACCCGGAGTTGACCGTGCTGGGCGCGGCGGCCGGCGTCGCAGTCGGGCACGCCCTGGTGGTCGCCGCGTGGCGGCCGAGACTGACGGTGGACCGGCGGGCCGACCCGGACCGGGTGGCCCGGGGCGACCCGGCCCGGATGACGTTGACGGTACGTAACAGCGGGAGGCTGCGCGCGGCGAGTCTGGTCGCCGAGGAACGCTGCGGCGGTCGGGTCGTCCCGGTGCCGCTGCTGCGGCTGCGTCCCGGCCGGGACACCACCGTGACGTACGACGTGCCGACCGTCCGGCGTGGCATCGTGCCGGTCGGACCGCTGCGGGTCACCCGTCGTGACCCGCTGGGCCTGGTCGCGCTGGCCCGCCGGTACGGGGAGACGGCGCCGGTGTGGGTGCGTCCCCGGGTGCACCCGTTGACCGCGGTGCCGACCGGCGCGGGTCGCAGCCTGGACGGGCGGGTCGACGGGGTGCCGCACGGGTCGATCACCTTCGACAGCCTGCGGGAGTACGTGGTCGGCGACGAGTTGCGCCGGGTGCACTGGCGGACCAGCGCCCGGGTGGGTGAGCTGATGGTGCGGGAGAACGTGGACACCAGCCTGCCCCGGATCGTGGTGCTGCTGGACAACCGGTTCGCCGCCCATCCGGGTCACGCCGACGGCGCCGCGGACAGTTTCGAGGCCGGCTGTGAGGCGGCGGCGTCGGTGGTGGTCGCCGCGTTGCGGGAGGACCTGCCGGTGACGCTGCTCATGGTGACGCCGGACGACGAGCCGGACGCCCATCCGTTGGACCGGCTCACCACCGTCGCCCTGGCCGAGGGCACGCTGGCGGACGCCACCGCCCGGGTACGGCAGCAGCGGGCCGGGGACACGTTGGTGTTCCTGACCGGGCCGGGTGGTCGGGCGGAGCTGGGGCACGTGGGCGCGTTGCGGGGGGCGTACCCGTCGGTGGTGGTCGGGGTGCTCGGCGCGACGGACCCGACGCCGCCGGGCGCGGCGGGTCTGGTGGTGGTGGACGCGGTCGACGGCGCGGCCTTCGCCGCCGAGTGGGACGGGGTGCGCCGGTGGTGACCGGGGCGGCCCGCCCCGCCGACGGCATTACGACCGACGGCGTTCCGACCGACGGCGACGGCCCGGCGCGCGGCGCGACGGCAGGCCGTGGCCCGGCGGGCGCCGCGACGGCGGGTGACAGCACGGCGGACGCGCCGGCGGGCGAGGGGACGACGGGCGGCGCGACGGTGCGCGGTGGGACGCTCCGGGACGCGGGGTGGGGGCGCTGGGGGGCGCTGCTGCGGGCGGCGTCGGTGCCGGCGGCGTTGGTCGGCATGATCGCCCTGGCCGGGGTGGCGCTCGACCGGGTGTACGCCGGCACGCTGCTGACCGGTGTCGTGGCCGGCGCGGCGGTCGGCGCGGCGCTGGTCGGCGTCGCCGCCCGACGGCTGCCGTCCTGGCTGGTCGCTCCGCTGTCGGTGGCGGCCATGCTCGGCTACACGGCGCTGGCGCTGCGGCTGGCGGCCCGGCGGGCGGAGCTGACCGGCGGGCTCGGGCAGATCGCCGTGGACGCCGCCGGCAACGGTGTCGCCCGGTTGCTGACCGCGATGATCCCGGTCGAGCCGACCCCGGACACCGTGCTGGTGCCGCTGGTCGCGGCCTGGCTGGCCGGGCTGGCCGGCGTGGAGGTGGCGGTCCGGGCCGGCCGGGTCCTGCTGGGTTGTCTGCCGCCGGCGCTGCTGTACGTCGGCGCGGTGTACGTGGTGGGTCCGAACGCCGAGCCGGCGTCCTGGCCGACGCTGGCGTTCGCCGGGCTCGCCGCCGTCGCGCTGGTGGCGTCCGCCCCGGGGGCCGTCGGGGAGTCGACGTCTCGGCTCGCGCCGCAGGCACGGGCGGCGGCCCGGGCCGCCCGGGTGGCGACGACCGCCGTCGGGCTGGCCGTGGTGGCGGCGCTGGTCGCCGTGCTCGCGCCGGTGGTGGCCGGTCAGGTGGACGACCGGCCGGTGGATCCCCGCCGGTACGTGGAGCCGCCCCGGGTGGAGAGCCTGGACGAGAACCCGCTGATCCGGATCTCGGGGTGGGCGTTGCGCCCGGAGCAGAAGCTGTTCGACCTGACCGCCGACCGTGGTGGCGCGGACGGCGGTGGCGAGGTGCGGCTGCGGTTGGGGGTGCTCAGCGACTACGACGGGGTGACCTGGCGGGTCGGGGCGACCTACCGCAACGCCGGTCGGGTGCTGCCGGCCGTCGAGCCGGCCCCGGGCAGTCGGGTCGACACGGTCCGGCAGGAGGTCACGGTGGCCGGGCTGAGCGGGCGGCTGCTGCCGGCGGTGGCCACGCCGCGTGCGGTCGACGGGGCCCGGGTCGCCTACGATCCGGCGTCGGGCACGCTGATCCGCCCCGAGGGGTTGACCCCCGGCCTGCGGTACACGGTCGTCTCGGCCCGGGAGCGTCCGGACGTGAACCTGCTGGCCACCGCCGACGTGCCCGCCGGACCGGAGGTGGCCCGGGTGCTGCGGGTCGCCGACGGGGCGCCCGAGCCGATGCGCCGGCTGGCCACCCAACTCGCCGAGGAGAACGGCGCGCCGTACGCGCGGGCCACCGCGATCGAGCAGTTCCTGGCCGAGCACTACCGGGCGGTGCCGGACGCGCCGAGCGGGCACGCGTACCCGAATCTGGGTTTCTTCCTGTTCGGGCCGCGGGACGCGGGCGGGCAGCGGGGCACCTCGGAGCAGTTCGCCGCCGCGTTCGCGGTGCTCGGCCGGCTGACCGGGCTGCCCACCCGGGTGGTGGTGGGCTTCAGCGCCACCGGCAGCGGCCCGGTGCGGGCGGCCGACGCGTTCGCCTGGCCGGAGGTGCTCTTCGACGGTCTCGGTTGGGTGGCGTTCGATCCGCTGCCCCGACCGGACGACGAGCCACGCCCGGTGGAGGAGGATTTCCGCCCGGCCCCGGAGGATCCGCCCCCGTCGGAGGCGCCGGAGCCGGCGGTGACGCCGCCGGGCACTCCTCCGGCGGTGGCCGGGCCGCCGCGCCGTGACCCGGCCGGGGTGTCGACGGTGGCGCTGGTGGGCGCCGGGGCGGGCGGGCTGCTGCTCGTGGTGGCGGCGGCCCTGCTGACGCTGGCCGGGCTGCGTCGGCGGTTGACCCGGCGTCGACTCGACCGGGGCGACCCCGCCGACCGGGTCGCCGGCGCCTGGCGGGAGGTGACCGACGCGGTCCGGCTGGCCGGGCGACCGGTCGGCGACGACCTGGCGGCCACCGAGGTCGCCGCGCACGCCCACCGGGTGCTGGCCGACGCCCGCGCGGGCGCCCGTGCCGGACGTCAGGCGTCGACACGGGACCTCTCCCCGGACGCCGACGGACCGGGGGTGGCGGAGCTGGCGGCGCTGGTCAACCAGGTGGCGTTCGCCCCGGGCGGGGTGACCGGGACGCAGGCGGACCGGGCCGCGGAGATCGCCCGCGCCCATGCCGCCGCGTTGCGCGCCGTCCAGCCGCGTTGGCGACGGTGGTGCTGGCCGGTGCGGCCGGGCCCGTTGCGTTGGCGGCCCTGAGCAGGACGCCCTCCACAGCCGACCGGGCCACCGGATCCGCGTGGCCGGGTCGCCCGCGCACGACGCTGCCTTGACGTCGCCGGGCACCTGGTGTCAGAATCTTCTGACAGGGGGCGTCAGAAGATTCTGACACCCACGGTCGACGAGGAGACGGAGGGGCCGGTGCCACCTACCGGAGACGAGTTGTTGCAAGCGCTCGCCGCGCTGGCCAGCCCACACCGGCTGCGGATCGTCGCCGCCCTCGCCGACGGGCGCGGCTACGTCAGCGAGTTGGCCCGCCGCCTCCAGATGAACCGGCCGTTGCTCTACATGCACCTGCAACGGCTGGAGGCCGCCGGCCTGGTCACCGGCACCTTGGAGACCGCGCCGGACGGCAGCTCCGTCAAGTGGTTCGAGGTCAACCCGTTCGCGTTGACCCTCGACCCGGCGGCGATCGCCGCCGCCGTACCGACCCTGGGCGCGCACAGCCCCGGAAAGGACGAGAAGTGAACATCGCCTACGACCCGATCGCGCAGACCGCGCTGATCAGCTCGACGGTGCTGCTGATCGCGCTTGTCGCGGGCGTGGCCGTCGTGGCCCTGGGCGTCTACCGGGCCCGCCACTCGGCCGCCCGCGAGACGCAGTACCGGCAGCTCGCCTCCGACGCCAGCAGCGCCCAGACCCGGCTGGCGGAGAGCAGCCAGGCCACCGTGGCCGAGTTGGCCGGGCTGCGCACCGAGCTCACCCAGGTGCGCCAGCGCCTCACCGAGGTGGAACGCCTGCTCAGCCAGATCGGCTGAGCGCCGACCCGACCGGCCGGACCCGCGGCGACCGGCCGGCCCGCCGCAGGGTCGGGCGCGGACCGGTCCGCCCGCCGGGAGGCCAGGCGCGGACCGGTCCGCCCGCCCGGTCGTCAGGCGACGGCCGGCACGCCGAGCTGGGCGATCAGGGTGGTCAGGGCCGGCACGCCGCCGGCGGTCACCTCGGGGGTGGGCAGCAGCGCCAGCACCGGCACGTCCACCCCGGCGTCGACGTACCGGCGCACCGCCGCCCGGCACCGCGCCGGCGGGCCGTGCAGCACCAGCGCGTCGACCAGCTCGTCGGGCACCGCGGCGGCGGCGCCACGCCGGTCCCCCGCCGCCCACGCCCGCCACATCGGCCCCAGCGCCGCGTCCCGGCCCAACCAGCGGTGGAACGCCGCGTACGCGGGCACGGTCAGGTAACCGGCGATCAGCCGGCGGCCCAGCGCGCGGGCGTGCGCGGCGTCCTCGGTGGGGCAGACGAAGATCCGGGCGGCCACCTCGAAGTGCGGTCGCCGTGGACCGAGCTCGGCCAGCACGGTCGGCACGTCCCCGGCGGTCAGCCAGTTGAGGATCACCCCGTCGGCCTCGGCGGCGGCGAGCCGCAACATCCGGGGACGCAGCGCGGCCAACAGGATCGGCGGCGGGGCCACCGGCGGGCGGTCCAACCGGAACCGGCGAACGGTGAAGGTGTCGTAGACCTCGTCGACGCTCTCCCCGCGCAGCGCGGCGCGCAGGAACCGCAGCACGTCCCGGGTCCGCCGGTACGGCTCGGCGAACCGGACCGCGTTCCAGTCCCGGACCACCGTCGGGGAGGACGCGCCGAGGCCGAGGCTGAACCGGCCCGGGGCGGCCTCGGCCAGCGCCGACGCGCTCATCGCCAGCAGCCCCGGCCCCCTGGTGAACACCGGCGCGACCGCCGTGCCGAGCCGCAGCCGGGGCTGCCAGGCCGCGGCGAGGGCCAGCGGGGTGAACGCGTCGACGCCGTTGACCTCCGCCGACCAGACGTCGGTGAAGCCGGCCCGGTCGAGGGTGGCGTAGACCCCGGCGTGTTCGGCGAGCGGCACCCCGTCCAACGGCACCGTCATGCCCCAACGATTCGTCACCGGCCGATCGTCCCCCTGCCGCCCGAGATCCGGCAAGATCCGCGACGGCGGTTCGCCGGATCGCCGACCGTCGGGGACGCGCGGGTGTTACGACTGCCAGGTGGGATGCGGCGACCAGGGTACGGGGCAGGGGTGAGCCGCCGGACGGCTCGTCCGGTGGCTGCCGCGGAGGGCCCGCAGCGGGCCACCTTCCTGGAGCTCTTCTTCGACCTGATCTTCGTGTTCGCGCTCACCCGTATCGGCGCCCGCTCCTTCGAGGACCTCGCCCTGGAGTCGGGCGGCGCGCAGGGGTGGAGCGCGATCACCGGCGGGGCCAAGACCCTGCTGCTTCTGCTGGCCCTCTGGGCCGTCTGGCAGGGCACCGCCTGGACCACCAGCCGCTACGACCCGTACCACCTGTGGATCCAGGCGATGGTGGTCACCACGCTGGCGGCCAGCATGGTGATGGGGGTGGCGATCCCCCGGGCGTTCGGCGCGGCCGGCATGACCTTCGCCGCCGCGTACGTGATCGCGCAGGTGTCCCGGCCGCTGATGCTGGTCCTCGCCCTCGGCCGGGGCGAGGTCCGCCGGCTCAAGCTACGGATGCTGGTGGTCTACGGCGTCAGCGCGGTGTTCTGGCTGGGTGGGGCGTTGGTCGCCGGCAACGCCCGGGTGCTGTCCTGGGCCTTCGCGCTGGGCATCGAGTACGCCGCCGGTCGGACGGGCTGGCCGGTGCCGGGCCTGGGCCGGTCCACGGTCAGCCGATGGCAGCTCGCCGGCGAGCACCTCGCCGAGCGGTACCAGCAGTTCTTCCTCGTCGCGCTCGGCGAGACGGTGCTGGTCACCGGACTCGCCTACAGCGCCGGCCCGCCCGACCCGGCCCGCACGACCGCCTTCGCCCTGGCCCTGGCCACGTCCGTGCTGCTCTGGCGGATCTACTTCCAACGGGCCGGGCAGATCCTCGCCGAGGCCGTGGCCAAGGCCAACCGGCCCGCCCTCATCGGTCGCTCGGCCGCCGACACGCACCTGGTGATGGTGATCGGTGTGGTGGCCACCGCGGTCGGCTACGAGCTGGTCATCGAGCATCCGCTGGAGCGCCCGGAGGCGGCCTGGGCCGCCCTGGTGCTCGGCGGTCCGCTGGTCTTCCTCGCCGGGCGGGCCCGGTTCGAGTACGAGGTGTTCAACCGGGTGTCACCCTCCCGCTGGCTCGCCATGGGCACGCTGGCCGTCGCGCTGCCGGCGCTCGCGCGTACGCCGATGCTGGTGGCCTCGGGCGTCGCGGCGGCCGTGCTGGTCGCCACGGCGGTGGTCGACGCCCGGCGGGCCCGCGGCCGGCCCCCGGAAGAAGCGGCCCCGCCGTTCTGAGCGGCGGCCCAACCGTGCTGAGCGGCCCCGTCAGCCGGCGAAGCTGAGCCAGCGGAAACCGGCGGCCCCGGCGGCGGCCCGCTCCCGGTCGGTCAGCGGCACGCGGCCGGTGGCCCGGCTGATCAGGGCGAGCCGGTCCCAACCCAGCTCGGCCGGGACCGGGCGACCTCCGGTGAGCAGCCCGGCGACGACCCGCGCCGCGCCCGGGGTCAGCCACGGTGGGCGCTCCAGCGCGAAGGCGAGGTCCAGGCCGTGCACGGCGACCTCCACCACCCGGGTCAGCAGGAAGTCCGCCAAAGTCATCGGATCACCGTGCCGGGTCCGGACCACCCGGCCCGGTGGGTGCGCGGCCACCGCCGCGTCGGCGGCCCGCCAGACCCGGTCGAAGTCGGCGACCAGCTCCCGCCCGGTGACGGCGGCGGCCTCCCGGCGCGCGCCGGCCACCCGGTCGGCGTCCACGGAAGGGGTGAACTTGGCCGCGCCGAAGTAGCCGGCCGCGTCGACGCGCGCCCGGGGCGGGGCCGGCTCGGTCAGCATGCCGGTGACCCGGCCCGCGCCGGTGCGCACGTGCGCGATCAGCTCCCGCACCGTCCAGGGTGGGCAGCCGGTGGGTCGGTCGAGATCCGGCTCGGGCACCGTACGCAGGACCGCGCCGAGCCGGGCGCACTCGTCGCGGAACGCCTGTCGCGTCGATTCCACGCCGCTACCGTCGCATCCGGCGCGGCTCAGCCCTTGACCCGGGGAACCAGCCGGTGCACCGAGGCGAGCACCAACGCCATCACCAGGCTCATCACGCCGACGATGCCGGCGGCGCTGCCCGCGTAACCGGCGAACAGCGGACGGCGGGTGAGGTCGCTGACCGGCGCCTTGGGCAGACCGTCCAGCCAGGCCAGGGCGACCGCCGACAGGATGACCGCGGCCAGACCGACCAGACCGAGCAGCAGCGCCGCGCCCCGGTGCGCGTCGGCCGACTCCACCTGGGCCTGCTCCCGCTGGGTGGCCAGCAGAAGCAGCCCACCGGCCGCCGCCCAGCCGCCGACGATCAGGAACGCGGCGACCGCGTCGCTGGGCCGGTGCCAGCCGGCGGACAGGGTGGCCACCCCGTTGACCGCGGCGTATCCGGCGCCGAGGAACGCGCCGGCCACCCGGGCCCGGCGGGGCAGCACGAGCACCAGCGCCACCGCCACCGAGGCGGCCACGCAGGCGTGCCCGCTGGGCAGGCTGTTGCCGACCGCCGCCCGCTGCGGGTCGATGCCGTACTCCGGCCGGTCGAGCCCGTACTTGAGCAGTTGGGTGGTGACGTTCGCCCCGACGATCAACGCGGTGGCGGTGACCGCCAACGCGATCCGTCGACGCAGCAGCGCGATGAAGCCGATCACCGCCGTCGCCGCCAGCAGGGACACCACGGAGACCGCGTTGAGCACCCGGCTGACCAGTTCGTCGATGCGGTCCTGCCCGATCTGGTTGCCGGTCAACGCGACCGTGTCGAGCCACTGACCGGTCTCGGTGTGCAGGGCCAGTCGCCAGAGCGCGAGCAGGGCCAGCACGTGCCCGAGCCCCAGCAGCACCAGCCACACCGCGGTCCCACCCCTAGCCGTCACGCGCACCCGCACACCGTAGCGCCACCGCGGGTGGACCGATCACCTGACCCACGGTGGTTCGGCGATAGGTTGGGAGCCGTCGAGGAGGTGACGGTGACCGGTATTCCGCAACGTGCCCGACCCCCCGCCGCCGACCCGCCCGCCCCGGAGTCCCTCGCGGATCTGCTCGGCGGTCGGCGCGGCGCGGTGGACGCGACCCTGCCGCCGCTGGCCTTCGGCCTGGGCTGGCTGGTCGACGGCGAGTCGCTGCGCGGCGGGGTGATCGCCGCCGTGGTGACCGCGGCGGTGGTCGCCGGCTGGCGGCTACGTCGGGGTGACCGGCCCCGGTCGGTGCTGGTCGGGCTGCTCGCCGTGTGCGTGGCGGCGCTGGTGGCCCTGCGGACCGGCCGGGCCACCGACTTCTTCCTGATCCAGGTGCTCGCCAACGCGGCCAGCGCGCTGGTCTGGGTGGTCAGCGTCGTGGCGCGCTGGCCGCTGCTCGGGGTGCTGGTCGGGGTGGCGCTCGGGCAGCGGACCCGGTGGCGGCGTGACCGGGCGCTGCTGCGCGCCTACGCCCGGGGCAGTTGGGTCTGGGCGGCCACGTACGCGCTGCGGGTGGCGGTGTTCGTGCCGCTCTACCTGGGTGGGCAGGTGGTCGCGCTGGTCGCCGCCCGGGTCGCGCTGACCTGGCCGCTGGTGGCGGCGGCGTTGGCCGGGAGCTGGCTGGTGGTCCGTCGGTCGCTGCCGGCCGGGCACCCGGGGCTGCGGCACCCGGTGGACGGGGCGACCGCCCCGGAGGCGACCGCGTCGTCGGGCCCGGAGGCGACCGCGTCGACCGGCCCGGAAAAGTGAGGGAGAGGCCGCCACGGGGGGAGCGGCCTCTCCGGGAATCACGTTACTCCGTCGGGGGGCTTCTGTCCCCCCGGGGTGGCCGGGATTTTCGCGCCAGAGCGCAAAAGCCGACCGTCACATCGATGTGGCGGGCCACCGGCGCTGCGCCGGCAGGCCGGTGGCCCGACCACCGCCCGACCGTGGGTATCGGGCGCCCCGGCGGACCGGGCCGGTGATCCCCGCCGACCCGGTCCGGGCCCGGTCGGGCGGCATCCGCCCGACCGGGAAGGAGCCGGTGGGTGGTCGCCGCGGCGACCACCCACCGGGCACGGATCAGCCGTTCGGGAACAGGCGACCGAAGTCGGCGTAGGCCATGGCCACGTCGACCTGCGCCCAGAACCGGTGGTACGTGAACGTCGGCTCGGGGCCGCCGTCCAGGTACGCCTGGACCTTGGGCCAGTCCGGGTCGTTCTTGTAGAAGGAGCGGATGTCGAGGAAGCTCTTGCCCGGGGCGACGGTGTCACCGTTGGGCATCTTGCCGCTCCACCCCTGCGGGATGTAGAGACCCTGGCCGGTGCTGGCGTCGTAGACGTCGTCGAAACGACGGTAGTCGCCACGGGTCTCCGGCCGGGCGACGCCCTTGGCGTCGCTGGCCGCGTAGAGCGCGTCCAGCAGGCCCTTCGCGGTGGTCTTCGCCGCCGCGTTGCCCGACTTGGCCGCGTACGCGATCAGGGTCCGGGCCAGGGAGCCGGTGACGCCGACGTCCTGACCGGTGCTGATCACCTCGACGTGCAGGTTGGTGTTCGCCTGCGGGCTGGTCGGGTTCCAGTTGGCCGGCTGACCGGTCCACTTGAGCTCGGACGGGACCGACCAGTTGGCGCCCACCGTGGTGTTGGCGATGGCCCACGGCACCCACTTGTCCAGCAGCGCCTTGGCCTTGGCGTTGCCGGTCTCCTGGTAGAGCTCGGCGATCCGCTGCATCGACCAGACCTGCATGCCGAACCACTGGTTCGACGGCGGGTCGTTGTAGACCGGGTCGACGTCGTAGAACATGCCGTAGAAGGTGGCGGTGCCGGCCGGCGGGGTGCCGTAGTGGCCGCCCCAGCTGTTGGTGGCGCCACCGGCGATGCCGCCCTCGGCGGACTGGAGCCAGGTGTAGAACTCGAGCTGCCGGTCGAAGCTCTTCTGCCAGTCGGTGACCGCGCTCGGCGACCGCGGCTTCAGCTCGTTGACGTTGGCCATCGCCCACGCCGCGAACGGGTTCTGGTAGCCGAAGTGGCTGTGGCTGGAGCCGATCCGCCACGACCAGTTCTGGCTGGTCTCCAGCGCGCCGCCCCAGGCGTAGTACCAGGACAGCAGGTAGTGCGCGGAGTCCTTGCCGGAGGCCGCCGGGCAGGCGGTGGCGCCGACGCAGTTGCCGATCTTCTTGAAGTACTTGTCGAACAGGGCGTAGCGCAGGTAGTCGCCCATCTTGGCGGCCTTCGCCACGGTGGCCGCCACGTCGGCCTGCTTGTTCTGGGCCTTGGCCCAGACCAGCGCCCAGTACGCGGCCTGCACGGCACGCGCGTCGGCGTCCGGCGCGTTGGTGTACTTCCACTGCTTGGCCGGGGTGCCGCCGGACTCCTTGATGTACAGGTCCAGGAAGCCGTTCGGGCCACCGTGCTTCAGGCTCTCGCAGGACGGCTGCGGAACGGTCTCCCAGACCGACTCCTGGGTGCCGCGCTGGAAGGTGTTGATGTACGCCGGACGGGTGGTGCCGTCGCCGCAGCGGCCGAAGCCGTAGACGTTGTCCACGTCGAGCAGCCAGTGCATGCCGTAGATGTCACCGGTGCCGTAGGTGGTCTGCAGCTCGTTGCGCAGCGGGTCCTGGCCGACCGGCACGTTGGCGTCCAGGGTCGACGGGTACTGGCTGGGCAGGTCGTGCTCGGCGGCGTACTGCGGGGTGCCCGGGGAGCCGGCCGTGGGCTGGTCGGCGTGCGACGGGATGATGTACTTCTCCATCACCGTCCAGGCGTTGTTGAACGGGGCCCAGTTCTGGGTGGCCCGGCCGTAGGCGGCCTCCAGCCAGAGCCAGTAGCTGAACGCCTCGCTGGTGGTCTCGTGCCCGTGGTCGGGAGCCTCGACGATCAGCGTCTCGATGGAGTGGTACGGCACGCCCTCGGGGCTGAAGTACCCCGAGTTCTTGATCTTGCCGTAGAGCTCCAGGAAGCGGGCGTTCCAGACGTTGTCCCCGCCCGGGGTGTCGTTGTCGACCTCGGTGGCGGTGATCGCCAGCGGGGCGTAGCCGGTCGCGGAGGCGGTGATGGTGGCGGCGCCGCCCAGCGTGTCGGCGTCCTCGGCCGCGCTGACCGTGACGTTGACGCCGGTGCTCCAGTTGCTCGGGGTCAGCGTCAGCGAGGCCGGGCTGACGGTGATGTCGGTGTCCCCGGTGCGGGTCAGGGTCACCGGCACGTTGCCCGAGGGCAGGCCGCTGAGCTTGAGGTTCACCGTGGCGCTGCCGCCCTCGGGAACGCCCACCGCCGACGGGGTGGCGACCAGGATCGGGCCGGTGGCCGCGGAGACGGTGAACGACTTCTCGTCGGTCGTCGAGAGGTTGGCGTTGTCGTACGCCTTGGCCTGGACGGTGTAGCTGCCGGCCGGCAGGTCCTCCAGCGTGTACGCGTACGGGGCGCTGGTGTCGGTGTTGACCAGCAGGCCGTTGCGGTAGAACTCGACCTTGCTGACCGTCCCGTCCGAGTCGCTGGCGGTGGCGGTCAGCGGCACGTCCGCCGGGGCCACGAACGGGCCGGACGGCACGGACAACGCGACCGTCGGCGGCTTCGGGGCGGTGGTGCCGCCACAGGTCACGCCGTTGACGCTGAACGAGGTCGGCTTGGTGTTGGTGCCGGTGTGGGTGCCGTTGAAGCCGAGGCTGAGAGACCCGTTGGTGGGGATGCTGCCGTTGTACGACTCGTTGACGGCGGTCACCTCGGTGCCGGACTGGCTCCACCGGGCCGACCAGCCCTGGGTGAGCCGCTGGCCGGAGGGGAAGTTGAACTTCAGCGTCCAGCCGTTGATCGGGTCGCCGAGGTTCTTCAGCGTGACGTTGGCGGTGAAACCGTTGCTCCAGTCGTTGGTCGCGTAGACCACGTCGCAGGCCGGGGCGGCCTGCGCGACGCTGGCCGGCAGGGTGACCCCGCCGATGGCCAGCGTGGTGGCGGCGAGCATCGCCAGCCGGCGACGTCTTGCCAGTTGTCTCATGTGCGCGGTGTCTCCTCGGACCAGGCCGGGGCCGGTGGGGCCCGCGGCGAGCGCCTCCACGCGACAGGTGCGCGGGGGGTGGCAGGCGCGGTGATGGGGGTCGGCCCGCCCGGAACGGGCTGCGGGAGGGGAGCGACGGGCTCGCCCTTCCGCTGGTGGGGTGCCGCCGGCTCAGTGACCGGTTGCCCTCGGCGACCCGCACCCGCGCAATCTGGCTCCGCGGTAGTCGCAGTGTGTCATGGGAGCGCTCCCGTAACAAGAGCACGGGTGAACACCATGCGTCCGGCTTGCATCACTGCAGGTCAGAGGCTCCGAATGTTTCGGTCTCATTTTGGGTCTTTCACAAACCCGTGACGGGCGTTACAGTCGCAGCATCGTCGATGGGAGCGCTTCCATCGACGAGGCTCACGCACTAACTCCATACCGGATCGTCCTCCCGGAACGATCCGGCCCCAGCCCGGAGGGCTGACGGCGGGCCAGCCCGGACTCCGCCGTCAGCCGGATCCCATCCACTCTGAAGGGAGGTGGAACCAGAGCCACTCGCGTGGCCCGGCTCCCGCGCGGCACGTACGACAGGACGCCCATTCCGCTCGTACGTGCACTTGCACCACTGTGGGGACGGGGGTTGCCCTCCCCGTCCCCACACACTAGACCTCCAGTAACGACGGGAAAAGAGGCCGACGGGACAGGCGCGACGCGCCGCCCGGACGGCCTCGTTCGCTATCGGCACCCGGATTCGGCCCCGCCGAGCCGCCGACGACAGCCGTCCCAGCCCCGCTCGACCCGCCGCGACCAGCCCCGGAAGCCTCCGGACCGCACCGCGGTCGACTCACCCTGCCCTATGCTGGGAGCGCTCCCGGCCGCCTGGTGGCGGGCCCCGCATCCACGAGGAGAACGTCCTATGTCGATAGTCACCCGGCGGCGCCTGCACCAACGCGCCGCCTCCGTCGGCGCCGCCACCGCCGAGACCGAGCTGACCGCGGCGCCGACCGTCCCGACGGACCCGGACCCGGCCCCCGCCGCCGGCCTGCCGACGGCCGACGGTCGGACCACCTCGGTGAACGGGCACGGCCCCGGCCGGCACACCGACCCCGAGGGGCAGCTCGGGCTGCGCTTCCCGCCGGACTTCGGCTGGGGCGCCGCCACCTCCGCCTACCAGGTCGAGGGCGCGACCAAGGACGACGGGCGCGGCGAATCGGTCTGGGACACCTTCAGCCGCACGCCCGGCCGGACCCACGGCGGCGACACCGGCGACGTGGCCGCCGACCACTACCACCGCTACCCCACCGACCTCGACCTGATGCGCGACATCGGGCTGCGCAGCTACCGGTTCTCCATCGCCTGGCCGCGCGTCCAGCCCGACGGCGCCGGCACGCCGAACCAGCGTGGCCTCGACTTCTACCGCCGGCTCGTCGACGGGCTGCACGAGCGCGGCATCGCCCCGATGGCCACCCTCTTCCACTGGGACCTGCCGCAGGCCCTGCAGGACCTCGGGGGCTGGGAGAACCGGGACACCGCCCACCGGTTCGCCGACTACGCCCGGGCCGTCTTCGACGCCCTCGGCGAGCAGGTGCCGGTCTGGCTGACCATAAACGAGCCGAAGACCGTGGTGCAGAACGGCTACATCATCGGCCACCACGCCCCCGGTCGGCAGGACCCGGACGCGGCCTACCTGGTCGCCCACCACCTGCACCTCGCCCACGGGCTCGCCGTCCGGCAACTGCGCGACACCGGCAGCGCCAGCCGCATCGGCCCCGCGCTCAACCTGCACCCGTGCTACCCGGCCGACGACTCCCCCGCCAGCACCGCGGCGGCCCACCTGTTCGACGGGTACGAGAACCGCCTCTACCTCGACCCGGTCTTCACCGGCAGGTACCCCGCCGACGTGCTGGCCGACCTCGGCCCCACCAGTCGGCTGGCCCGGGGCATCCGCGAAGGCGACCTGGCCGTCATCTCCAGCCCGGTGGACCTGCTGGCGGTGCAGTACTACACGCCGATCTACGTCACCGCGACCGGTGGCACCGAACGGCGCTGGCCCACCTCGGTGGCCACCTGGCAGCAGATCTTCCCGGAGGGGATGTACGACATCCTGACCCGGGTGACCCGTGACTACGGCCCGGTGCCGATCACCGTCACCGAGAACGGGCTGCCCACCCCGGACGCCCTCGCCGCCGACGGCACGGTCGACGACTCCGGACGCGTCGCGTTCCTCCGCGACCACCTGGCCGCCGCCCACCGGGCGATCGCCGCCGGAGTGCCGCTGGAGAGCTACCACGTGTGGTCGCTGCTGGACAACTTCGAGTGGGAGCAGGGCTACGACCAGCGGTGGGGCCTGATCTACGTGGACTACCCCACCCAGCGGCGCGTCCTGAAGAGCAGCGCCCACTGGTACCGCCGGGTGATCGCCGACAACACGATCTGAGCGCGGACGGTCGCCGGTAGGGCAGACCGGCGCCTCCGGTCGCGGACGGGCCCGGCGGAACAACCCGACGGGCCCGTCGTCCGCCCCACGACAGCGCCGCCACCCCGCACGACCGCGTCACCCGGGGACCACGGCACATCCTGACGCCGCCGTCCGGCGGCCACGACGCGGCCGGGCCACCCGGCGACGACGGTAACGCGCCGCCGGGGAACGACTCAGCGCGGCAGGGCCTGCTGCAACTCCGCGCGCAGCGCCGGGGTCAGCATCTCACCGGCCTGCTTCGCCAGCCGGGCCATCTCGTACCCGACCACGCCGATGTCCGCGTCGGCGGCGGCCAGGGTGGCCAGGATGGAACCGTCGCGGATCTGCATGACCAGGAAGTACCCGCGCCCCATCTCCACCACCGTCTGCTTGACGATGTCACCGTCGAACATCTGCGCCGCCCCGGCCGTGATGCTCATCAACCCGGACGTCACCGCCGCCAGCTTGTCCGCGTGGTCCCGGGGCAGATGGTCGGAGATCGCCACCAGCAGCCCGTCGGACGACACCACGATCGCGTGCGCGACGCCCGGCACCCGCTCGGTGAAAGCGCTGACCAGCCAGCTCAGGTCACGCGCCTCTTGGCTCAACGTCATCAATACTGTTCCCCTTCGCTGCGCGGCCCGGTCGGCGGCACGGGTAGCTCCCGGGTGTCGTCCGACAGGGTGATCTCCCTGGTGTCGTCCTCGGCCTCGGCACGGCGTACCCCGCCGTAGAACCGGGACAGCATCCCTCCCACGGCGTCCGGGTCCGGGTCGTGCCGGGACCTCGGTGCGGCCGGCTGCGCCGACCGGGTCACCGCGGCCAACTGCGCCATCGGCACCCGCACCGGTAGCCCCCGCTCGTTGACTCCCCCGGTGACCGGCGTGGCCGGCGGCGTCGGCGCGCCCGCCGGGCGACCCGGCGACGTCGGCGGCTTCCGCGACCACCACGTGCTGGCCTCCGGCGCCGACGTGCCGGCCGCGGAGTCGAGCACGTCCTCGGCGCGGGTCGGCACCGGCCGCGGGCCGGCCGGCCGCTCCGGTGGCCGCCCCGCCACCGGCAACTCCAACCCGCCCGGCCGCCGGGGTGGCGGGGCGAGGAGACCGGGCTGACCGCCGCCCCCGCCGGGCCCGCCCGCCGTGCCACCGGCGCCGGGCGTCAAGGGACCGGCCCCACCACCCGGCACGCCGCCGGGGCCGAAGCCACCACCCGGCACGCCGCCGGGGCCGAAGCCACCACCCGGCACGCCGCCGGGGCCGAAGCCACTGCCCGGACCGGGCGCCGGGGCCGCCACGCCGTTCGTCCCCCGCCGGGCCCCCTGGGCCCCACCGCCGGACCCGGCCAGCGCGGCCCGGCCGGCCGCGCTGGCCAGCGCCGCGGTCAGCATCCGCCGCGACGCCGGGGCCCGCAGCTCCCGCTCCGGCGCCGGGGCCAGCAGCGCCGCCGGCAGGGTCACCCGGGCCACCACCCCCTCCGGCTGCCCGGCGCGCAACCGCACCTCGATCCTGTGTCGGACCGCCAGGTGCCCGACCACGAACAGCCCCATCCGCTCGGACGCCGCCACGTCGGCCGCCGGCGGACTGGCCAGCAACCGGTTCGTCTGCTCCAACGCCGACGGGCTCATCCCCAGCCCCTGGTCGGCGATCTCGACGACCGCTCCGCCGTCGACCGCCGCGGCGCTGACCCGGACCAGCGTGTCCGGCCGGGAGAAGGCGGTGGCGTTCTCCAGCAGCTCCGCCAGCAGGTGCACCACCTCGCCCACCGCGTGCCCGACCACGTGCAGGTCGGCCACGGAGTCGTGCCGGATCCGCTGGTACTGCTCGATCTCCGCCCCGGCGGCCAGCAGCACCGAGGGCAGACCGATCGGCCGGTTCCAGCGTCGGCTGGACTCCGACCCCGACAGCACCAGCAGGCTCTCGTCGTTACGACGCATCCGGGCCGCGAGATGGTCCAGCTTGAACAGGTTCTCCAACTGGTCCGGGTCGCTCTCGTCGCGTTCCAGGTCGTCCAGCAGCTCCAACTGGCGCTCCACCAGCACCTGGCTGCGGCGGGCCAGGTTGACGAACATGGCGTTGACGTTGCGGCGCATCGTCGCCTGCTCCAGGGCCACGCTCACCGCGCTGCGGTGCACCGCGACGAACGCCTCCGCCAGCTCACCGATCTCGTCCAGGGACCGGACCACCGCCGGCGCGACCTCGATCTCCGGGACCCCGCCGGTCACCGTGCGCAGCCGGTCCAGCGTGTCGGGCAGCTCCAGCTGGGCGATACGCAACGCCTGCCCGCGCAGCAACCGCATCGAGCGCGCGATGGACCGGCCGATCAGCACCGAGATCAACAACGCCACCAGCAGCACCGCGACGATCCCGCCGACGACCAGCAGGGTCTGCCGCAACTGCGCCCCCCGGGCCTGCCCGGCCTGGGTCACCGCGTCTTCCAACACCCCCGCCTCGACCTGTCGCAGCAGCTCGTGGCGCTGCTCGCTGGCCGCCCACCACTGGGTCGCCGGCAGCACCGCCGGGTCGGCCCCGCCGACCGGCAGGCTCTGTTCCTCCAGGCGGGTCGCCGACACGAACGCCGGATCCAGCGTGGTCTGGTCGTACCGGCGCACCTGGGCGACCGTGGCCGCGCCCCGGAACGCCCCCAGCGCGGTCAACTGCTGGGCCCGCAGGTCGGTCAGGAGGACCTGGTCCTCGACCCCGTACCGGCCGGCCCGGGCGGCCACGTAGAGCTGGGCCCGGATCCGGGAGGAGAGCTCCTTCACCCGGGCCAGTTGGACGTAGCGCAGCACCGCGTCGCTCAGCTCGGGCGCGTCCGGGCCCGGCGACGGCTCGGCCAGCAGGTTCAGCAGCTCGTCGACGAGGCGGTCGTAGTTGCCCAGCACCGTGCCGCTGCTCAACACCCCCGGGCCGATCGCCGACCGCAGGTAGACGATCTGGTCGTACGCCTCCAGCGCCTCCGCGTACGACACCCGCCAGGCGGCGTCGGAGTCGGCCAACGGCTCGGCGGCCCGCCGGAGCCGCTGCATCGCCTCGTCGGTGGCGGCCTGCAACGGCTTGAGCGCCACCGCCGGATCGGCGCGGACCGTGTCGCCGCCGGCCGCCCGCAGCCCGGCCAGCTCGCCGGCCGACCGGTCCCGTTCCTGCTGGAGCTGGTGCACGGCGAGGGTGATCTCCCGGCCGATCGCCACCTGCTCGGCGAAGCCGCTGAGCACCCCCGCCTGACCGACCAGGCCCCGGGTCTGCACCCCGGCCAGCACCAGGAACGCCACCGACGGGATGATCAGCACAGCCGCCAGTTTGGTGCGGATCCGCCAGTCCCGCAGCCGGAACGGGGACCGCCGCCGGTGCGGCACCACCCGGACGTCCAGCCGGCGTCGACGGGACGGGGCCGCCGTGCCGTCCGTCTGCTCCGGACCCGTCCCCACGCACACCTCCCCCGTCACCTCGCGTCCGCCGCGAGACCGGGGAGCGGAGTCCATCCAACCAGGCCAGCGGATACTGTCAACGGGTCAGTCGGGGGAGAGGCTCAGGAGCGTGCCCCTCCTACCGGACCCGGTGAGCGTCGATCATCCGTCCGGCCGATGCCGGTCAGCTCCGCCGCCTCCGCCAACCGGCCCGCCGCGACCAGCGCCGCCCCGGTCGCGCCGATCTCCGGGTTCGCCTGGTGCCGCACCGGGCGGGGGGCCAGCGCCACCGCGAACGCCTCCCGCCACCACGGCGAGGCGGTCACCGCTCCCCCACCCAGCACCACCTCGACCGGGTGACCCACGGTCGACTCGACCCCGGCGAGGTCGTCGGCCACCCGGGCGCAGACCCCGGCCAACAGTCCGGCCAGGATCTCCACCGCCGTGGTGGACAGCGACAGCCCCGCCAACCGGCCCGAGCCGGCCGGGTCCAGCCCCGGCGGCCGGTCGCCGCCGAACCGGGGGTCCGCCGACACGCCGCCGGACCTCGGCACCCGTGCCAGCGCGGCGTGCAGCTCCTCGCCCTGCGGCAGCCGCAGCTCCCGGTTCGCCCAGGCGAACAGGTTGCCGGCGGAGGAGTACGCGGCTCCGGTCACCACGTGGTCGTGGTCGACCCGGTAGCGCCACAGCCCCGAGGGCAGCAACGGCAGCGGCGCGCCCGCCGGGGCCGCCTGGAGCAGCCGTACCGCCGCGGAGGTGCCCACGGTCACCGCGGCCCGGTCCGGGCCGACGCAGCCGGAGCCGACATTCGACGCCGCGCCGTCGCCGATCGGCGCGGCCCACGCCGCGCCGGCCAACCCGGGCCAGCGCCGGGCGAACTCCGGCCGCAGCCGGCCCCGCCAGCCGGCCGGCGCCAGCACGGGAAGCTCCTGCGGACGCACCCCGGCCAGGTCGCACGCCTCCGGATCCCATTCGCAGGCACGCAGGTCCAGCAGACCCGTCCCGGACGCCTGGGAGACCGACATCGGGGCCTCGCCGAGCAGGGCGCCGAGCACGAACTCGGCCAGCCCGACGAACCGGGCCACCGCCGCCCGCTTGCGCAGCCAGGGCAACCGCACCGACCAGTAGCAGCGGTGCCACCACGCGCCGGTGCGCTGGTGGAAGGCGTCCGGGTCGACCGGACCGGACTGACCGGGCAGCGGCTCCGGGCGGCTGTCCAGCCAGGTCAGCACCGGCCCGAGCGGGGCACCGGCGGCGTCGGTCGGCAGCACCGAGTGCCACTGCGCCGACACGGCGACCAGCTCGACGCCCGCCAGGTGACCGGCGGCGGTCAACTCGTCCAGGCACTCGACCAGACAGGCCAGGTACCCGGGGCCGTCGAGGGTGCCCGCGCCGTCGTCGTCGACGGTCAGTCGCATCTTGCGGCGGGCCAGCGCGCCGGGCAGCGGCGTGGTGCGCTCGTCCAGCACGAGCCCACGCACCGAGGAGGTGCCCAGGTCGAGAGCGAGAATCTTCATCGTCGGTCACCGTACCCGGCGCAGACGTCTTCCCTGGCGGGGTGTCGGCGCGTAGGCTCCCGACATGCCCACGCGCCCGTGCTCCTGGTGGCCCGCCGACCTGGCGGTCCCCACGCGCGGATAGCGTTTCCGCACCGGCCGCCCGACGAGGCGGCCACCGGTCCCGTGCCGGTCGTGGCGCCCCACCGGCGGCCACCGGCCCGAGGAGACCGACCCCCGATGACCGACCTCAACGCCCTGCTCGCCGTGCTGTCCGCCGGCGGCGACCCCGGCCCGTTCGCGCTGCTGCGCCGGGAGGGCGCCGATCACCTCGACCTGTTCACCGGCCCGGTACGCGCGGTGGACCGGCTCGCCGACGTGCCGCTGCCCGACGGCGACGCCGGCCCCCGCACGCTGGCCCTGGTGCCGTACCGGCAGGTCACCGAACGCGGGTTCGCCTGCGTCGACGACGGCACGCCGCTGGAGTGCCTGGAGATCACCGGGCGGGCGCGGGTCGGGCTGGCCGAGGCGCTGCGGCTGCTGCCCGACGTTCCGGTGGCCGCCACCGGCGCGGGGTTCGACCTCGACGACGACCAGTACGCCGCGACCGTCGACCGGGTGCTGCGCGAGGAGATCGGCCGGGGCGAGGGGGCGAACTTCGTCATCCACCGCACCCTGCGGGCCCAGGTGCCGGGCGTCCCGCTGGCGGCGGCGCTGGCCGCGCTGCGCCGGCTGCTGGTCGCCGAGCGCGGCGCGTACTGGACGTTCCTGGCGCACACCGGGACCCGGACCCTGGTGGGGGCCAGTCCCGAACGGCATGTCAGCGTCGAGGACGGGTTGGTGATGATGAACCCGATCAGCGGCACCTTCCGGCACGGCGGCGCGACCGCCGACCGGGACGCGCTGCTGCGTTTCCTCACCGACCCGAAGGAGGTCGACGAGCTGTACATGGTGCTCGACGAGGAGCTGAAGATGATGGCCACGGTCGCCGAGACCGGCGGCCAGGTGGTCGGGCCGTACCTGAAGGAGATGGCCCATCTGACGCACACCGAGTACCTGCTGGCCGGTCGGAGCACCCGGGACGTGCGGGAGGTGCTGCGGGAGACGATGTTCGCCCCCACCGTCACCGGCAGCCCGATGGAGAACGCCTGCCGGGTCATCGCCCGGCACGAGCGCGTCGGCCGCCGCTACTACGCCGGGGTGCTCGCGCTGCTCGGCCGGGACGACGCCGGCCGGCAGACCCTCGACGCCCCCATCCTGATCCGCACCGCCGAGTTCACCCCGGACGGCGAGCTGCGGGTCCCGGTCGGCGCGACGCTGGTGCGGCACTCCACCGCGGCGGGGGAGGTCGCCGAGACGCACGCCAAGGCGGCCGGGGTGCTCGCCGCGCTCGGCCTGCGTCCGGACGCGCCGCGCCCCGACCACCGCGCCCCGGTGGCCCGGCTCGCCGACGACCCGCGGGTACGCGCCGCGTTGGCGGCCCGCAACGACCGGCTGGCCCGGTTCTGGCTGGACCAGCGTCCTCCCGCCCCGGTCACCGCGTCCCGCCCCCGGGCGCTGATCGTCGACGGCGAGGACACCTTCACCGGCATGCTGGCCCACCAGCTCGCCGCGCTCGGGCTGGCCGTGACCGTACGACCCTGGCACCGGCCCGGCCCGGTCGACGCGTACGACCTGGTGGTGGTCGGTCCCGGCCCGGGCGATCCGCGGGCGGTCGGCGGGGCGAAGATGGCGGCCCTGGGTGAGCTGTTGGGCGGACTGCTGGCCGAGGGGCGGCCGACCCTGGCGGTCTGCCTCGGCCACCAGGTGCTGTGTGGGCTGCTCGGCCTGCCCCTGCGCCGGCGCGCGGCGACCTACCAGGGGCTCCAGCGGGACGTGACGTTGTTCGGCGTGACCCGGCGGGTCGGTTTCTACTCGACGTTCACCGCGTCGGCCGACAGCGAACGCCTGGACACCGTCCACGGCCCGGTCGAGGTGGCCCGGGACGGCGCCGACCGGGCGGTGCACGCGCTGCGTGGTACGGGTTTCGCCGGCGTCCAGTTCCACCCGGAGTCGGTGCTGAGCCGGGACGGGATGGCCGTGCTGGCCGATCTGCTCGACCACCTGCTGCCGGCCCGGGGCCGCCTGGAGCGGCCCACGACGGCGACGGCCACGACAGTCACGGCTACGACGGCCGTGACGACGGCTGCGCCGGCGACCGGACAGCGCGGGCCGGCGGGGCCGGAACCGGCGGCGACCGGTACGCATAACGGCGTCGAAGCCGGGTAGGGCACGATCCGACCGGTGGTCCGGACGGGTCGAGAGCCCCCGCCCGGGCCACCGGTCGCCTGGTCGACCGGGCGTCAGCCCGCCGCGCCGCCCCGTCGCAGCCGGCTGGCCAGCGCCACCGCCCGCTTGGCGGTCAACGCCGTCGCGGCCAGCGCGACGTGGTCCGGGGCGACCTCCCCGTTGTTGCTGGTGTGCGAGGCGCCGTAGGGGTTGCCGGCGACGAACTGGCTGGGGTCGGTGTAACCGGGGGTGACGACGATCCCGCCCCAGTGGTAGAAGACCGTGTACAGCGACAGCAGCGTCGCCTCCTGCCCGCCGTGCGCGGTCGCCGTGGAGCAGAACCCGGTGTAGACCTTGTCGGCCAGCGCGCCCTGCGCCCACAGCGGTCCGCTGGTGTCGATGAACTGCTTGAGCTGGGCGGCGACCATCCCGTACCGGGTGGGCGATCCCATGATCACCACGTCGGCCCAGGAGAGGTCGTCGAGCTGCGCCTCGGGCACGTCCTGGGTCTCCAGCACGTGCGCCTGCCAGCCCGAGTTGGACCGGATCGCCTCGTCCGGGGCCAGCTCACGCACCTTGCGCAGGCGCACCTCGGCGCCTGCCTCGCCCGCGGCCTCGCAGGCCGCCTGGGCCATCTGGTAGGTGATGCCGGTCGCGCTGTAGTAGATCACCGCGACCTTGGTCCGATCGTCCATCGGTGTCCCCTCCTCGAAGTGGATCAACTCAGTCGACTACCCGGTGTCCCGGGCGACAAACCGGCTCGCCCGCCCCGCCCCGTGACTGGCATGCTCGACGGCGTGCAGATCAGGGACGCCACCGCCGACGACTGGCCGCGGATCTGGCCCTTCCTGCGGGAGATCGTCGCGGCCGGGGACACCTACACCTGGCCCCGCGACGTGGACGAGCCGACGGCCCGGACGCTGTGGCTGCCGCCACCCCCGGCCCGTACGGTCGTCGCCGTCGACCGGCCCGGCGACGGAGACCATGACGGCCACCGGGGCCGGGCCCGAGCCGGCGCCGGCGAGCGGGTGCTCGGCTCGGCGAAGCTCCTGCCCAACCAGGGCGGGCCGGGCGCGCACGTGGCCAACGCCAGCTTCATGGTCGCCCCGGCCGCCGCCGGCCGCGGCGTCGGACGGGCGCTCGGCCGACGCCTGCTCGACCTGGCCCGCGCCGACGGCTACCGGGCGATGCAGTTCAACGCGGTGGTCGAGACCAACACCCGGGCGGTACGCCTGTGGCGCTCGCTCGGCTTCGACGTCGTCGGTCGGATCCCGGAGGGCTTCCGGCTCCCCGACGGCCGCTACGTCGACCTGCTGGTGATGCACCAGCGGCTCTGACCGACGGCGCGATCCGGGCTGACCGGCATCGATCGGTTTGTCCTCAAGTTTTCCGCAAGTTCCACGGCGGCCGGGCGCCGGCCGACCGCCCCGGCGCGATGCTGCTTCCAGCGGCAACGGTGGGGCCCCCGGCCCACCGCCGACGAACCTGAACGGGGGATCGCGCTCCGCCTACGGCAGCGCCGGGCGGAGCGCGATCAGGGGGCGGCTCAGGGTTGGTCGACGGGCGGGGCGGGCAGCGTGCGGAAGGTGACCGGCTCGGACAGCGGGCTCGTGCCGTAGTCGGTGCCGTACAACGCCGCGGCGTAGACCGCGAAGGTGTACTCGGTGTCGGGGGTCAGCCCGGCCAGCGTGAACGACGTGAAGGGCATCGAGGCGTACCCCTGCCACTCACCGTCGACGAGCTGTTTCATCGAATAGCGCCAGACCGGCCCGTCGGGCCGGGTCCAGGTGAGCACGGCGCCGGTGGCGGTCACCTGGGAGGCGACCGGCTGCCCCGGCGCGGGCAGCGGGACGACGGCCGCCGCCGGGGCGACCGGCGCGGCGAGCGTGGCGAGCAGCACGGCCAGGGCGAGCACGGCCAGGCGGGACATCCGGCGAGACATGGTAGGCGGCCTCCTCGGCGGTGTGGGGCGGTACTCCGACGCTACCAAGACATCGACGCTTGACGAACCTTTCGGCCGGTCGGGTTCCCGTCGGCTCACTCCACCGGGACGGCCCGGTGCCCGTCCGCCGTGGGGGCGGTCTCCGGTTGGCCGTGTCGGGCCAGCAGCGCCGCCAGCCGCCCGGCCTCGGGATGCTCGACCGCCGCGAAGACGCCGTACGCCCGCCGCCAACTGTCCACCGCCGCGTCCGGGTCGCCGGCGGCGAGCTGGGCCGCGCCGAGCCGGCGCAGCGAGTACGCCTCCTGGATCCGGTCGCCGAGCGCCACGAAGAGCGCGAGCGCCTGCTGGTGGCAGTCGACCGCCCGCCGTGGATCGATGTGCTGGTAGGCGGAGCCGAGGCTGTCCCAGACGCTCGCCTCACCGATCCGGTCCCCGGCCCGCTGGAGCCGCTCCAGCGCCTCCCGGCAGTGGCGGACGGCTTCCTCGTACGCGCCGAGCTGGGCGTGGCACCAGCCGACCGAGTTGAGCGCGTAGCTCACCCCCCGCTCGTGCCCGGCCCGCCGCAGCAACGCCAGGGCCCGCTGGTCGTGCCGCAGCGCCTCGGCCAGCTCGCCCTGCTCCTCCGCCAACCAGCCCAGGCAGCGCCAGGTGAACCCCTCGCCGACCAGGTCACCGAGGTCGCGGCAGAGCGCCAACGTCCGAACGTACTCGGCGCGCGCCTCGTCGAACCGGCGTAGCCGCACGTACGCCCCGCCCAGCTCCCGGCAGGTTTTCGCCATCGCGACGGGGTCGCCGGTGCGGGTGGCGGCCTGGGCGCCGATCCGTCCGACGTGGAGCAGGTCGTGCCAGTGCCCCTGCCGGGTGAGGAAATTCATCGCCGCCCAGGACAACGCCCACGCCTGGTCGTCGAAGCCCTCCTGAACGGCCTGCTCCAGCCGGGACCGCAGCCCCGCGTGCTCCTCCTGCCACCAGCGCAGCGCGGCCTGTCGGTCGGTGAACCCGAGGACGGTCGCCCCCTGCGCCGGCGCCGGCAGCGACAGCGGATCACGGGTGGGCCACAGCGTCCGGTCCGCGGCCAGCGCGGTGTGCAGGTGGTGGTCGAGCAGCCGCCGCAGCGCCGCCCGCCGCTCGGCCGTGCCCCGCGCCGGGCCCAGCTCCCCGGCGTAGGCCCGCAGCAGGTCGTGGCAGCCGTGCCGGCCGGGCCGGGGCTCGGTCACCAGGTGCGCCGAGACCAGCTCCCGCAGCGCGGGACGTACCCGCAGGACCGGCTGACCGGCCAGACTAGCCGCCGCCGCCACGCTGATCTCGGCTTCCGCGGGCAGACCCAGCAGGGGAAACAGCCGACCGGCCGGGCCGCTGAGCCGGCGGCGGGACCAGGACAGCACGGCCCGCACGTCGGTGCCGGGGTCGCCGCCGTCGAACGCGTCCAGGTCGGGCCGGTCCCGTCCGATCCGCAGCTCCTCGGCGAAGACGCGCAGCGGCGCGTCCGGGTGGGTGGACGCCCGGGCCGCCACCACCGCCAGGGCCAGGGGCAGCCGGGCGCAGGACGCCACGATGTCGTCCACCGCCCGGGACTGCCCGACCAGCCGGTCCGCGCCGAGCCGGCGCGCAAGCAGCAGCCGGGCATCCGCGGCGTCGAGCAGGTCGAGCCGGATCTGCTCGGCGCCGTCGGCCACCACCAACCCGGCCAACCGGTTACGGCTGACGGCGACCACGGCACAGCCCGGCGTCCCGGGCAGCAGGGGACGGACCTGGTCGACGTCGGCGATGTTGTCCAGCACGACCAGGATCCGCCGACCGGCCAGCAGCGACCGGTAGCGGGCGGTCTGCGCCTCCAGGGTCGCGGGGATCCGGGCCGAGGGCACCCCGAGGGCGTCCAGGAAGCCCCGGACCGCCTCGCCGGGCTCCACCGCCACCGCGTCCGGGCCGAACCCGCGCAGGTCGATATGGAGCTGACCGTCGGGGAAGGCGGCCACGACGGAGTGCGCCAGTCGCAGCGCGAAACAGGTCTTGCCGACGCCGGCCGGCCCGGAGACCAGCAACGTCACCGGTCGCTCGGCGGCGTCGGCCAGCAGCCGGGTGGCCCGGGCCAGCTCCGCCGACCGCCCGACCAGTCGGGGCGGGTCGGGCGGCAGCAGCGCCGGCACGACCGGCTTGGGCTCCCGGGCGGAGAACGCCGGCGCCGGCAGGCGACGGCGCAGGATGTCGCGTTGCAGCTCCTCGAGGCGAGGAGCGTCCAGCCCGCGGTCGTGGAGCAGCCGCAGGCCCGCACGGCACACCTCAGCCGCCTGGTCGACCCGGTGGTCGGCGTAGAGCGCCGTGGCGAGCAACTCCCGGGCCGCCTCGTCGTAGGGGTCCTCGGCCAGCAGCGTGGTCAACCCGCCGAGCGCCTCGGCGGGTTGGCCGAGGGTGAGCAGGGCCGCCCCGTGGGCGCGTCGGGCCGAGCGGCGTACCGTGTCGAGCCGGGCCGTCCGGGCCAGCACGAACGGCCGGCGGGCCAGGTCGGCGAAGGCCGGCCCCCGCCACAGCGCCAGCGCCTCGGAGAGCAGGACGGCGGCCCGTTCCACCAGGTCCGTCTCGTCGGCGGCGAGCAGCCGAAGGGCCTCCGCCACCCGCCGCTCGAAGCGGTCCGCGTCAACCGCGTCGAAGGGCAGGTCCAGCCGGTACGCCACGCCCGCGCCACCGCCGACGGTCACCAGCACCGGCCCGGCCGTCGCGTCGGCCGGCGGCAACGCCCGACGCAGGTGTGACACGTGGCTGCGCAGGGTCGCCCGGGCCCCCTCCGGGGCGGGGTCCCCCCACAGCAGCTCGACGATCCGCTCCGCCGGCACCGCCGAGCCCGCCTCGACCAGCAGCACGGACAACAACTCGACGAGTTTCGGCCCCAGGCGCACCGGCCGCTGGTCGAAGCTCACCTCGATCGGGCCGAGCACACCGACACGCAGCATCGCGACCACCCCTCCCACCGACTCCCCCCGGACCGGGCAGCAGAGCTCCACGTCCGCGCGCGGGCGGACGGGCACCGGGGTAACGGTAGCCGGATCGGCCGCCGCAACCGGTCTTCCATCCGACTTCCACACGGACCGGACAGGATCGACATCCAGGAGGGTCGGGCCGGGGAAGGTGGCCCGGCACACGGACGGGGGCGCCCGGCACGGGGCGGGCGCCCCCGTCCACAAGGGCGTCAGTCGGCGAGCGCGCCCGCCGCGCGGCCCTCGTGCAGGGTGAGGTTGCGGCCGGTCGTCGGGTCGAACAGGTGGATCTTCTCCAGGTTGAACCAGACCCGCCGGTTCTCGCCCTCGCTCACCGTCGACTCGGCGGAGAGCCGGGTCACCAGGTTGCCGCCCGCCCCGGCGAAGTCCGCGCCGGTGTCGGCGGCCAGCTCCTCCAGCTCGGCGGCGCTGGCCTGTTCCCCCTCGACGGTGAAGTAGACGTACTTGTCCGAGCCCATGGACTCGACGATGTCCACCGGGGCCTCGAACTCCATGCCCCGCCGCCGGGTGTCGTCGTCGACCAGCTCGGCGTCCTCGAAGTGCTCCGGCCGTACCCCGAGGATCAGCTCCCGGGGTGCGTCGGCGCCCTCCAGCTCGCGGCGCATCCGCTCGCCGATCGGCACGTCACCCAGGGCGGTCCGCAGCTTGCCGTCCTCCACGGCCGCGTGCAGGAAGTTCATCGACGGTGAGCCGATGAACCCGGCGACGAACAGGTTGCGGGGGTTGTCGTACAGCTCCTGCGGCGGGCCGACCTGCTGGATCGCGCCGCCCCGCATGATCACGACGCGGTCGCCGAGGGTCATCGCCTCGGTCTGGTCGTGGGTGACGTAGACGGTGGTGGTGCCGAGCTGCTTCTGGAGGCGGGACACCACCGTACGCATCTGCACCCGCAGCTTGGCGTCCAGGTTGGACAGCGGCTCGTCCATCAGGAACGCCTTGGGCTGGCGCACGATGGCCCGGCCCATCGCCACCCGCTGCCGCTGCCCGCCGGAGAGGTTGGCCGGTTTGCGGTCCAGCAGCGCGGTCAGCTCCAGCACCTTCGCCGCCTCGTCGACCTTCTTGTCGATGGTCTCCTTGTCGAGTTTGGCCAGCCGCAGCGGGAACGCCATGTTCTCCCGGACGGTCATGTTCGGGTAGAGCGCGTACGACTGGAACACCATCGCGATGTCCCGGTCCCGGGGGGCCTTGTCGTTGACCCGCTGGCCGCCGATGCGCAGCTCCCCGGAGCTGATGTCCTCCAACCCGGCGATCATGTTCAGGGTGGTGGACTTCCCGCAGCCGGAGGGGCCGACCAGGATGACGAACTCGCCGTCGGCGATCTCCAGGTCCACGTCCTGTACGGCGGTGGTGCCGTCCGGGAACTTCTTGCTCACCTTGTCGAGCACGATGTCAGCCACGATGGTTCACCTATCCCTTGACGGCGCCGGAGGTCAGGCCGGAGACGATGCGACGCTGGAAGAAGAGGACGAACAGGATGATCGGAATGGTGATCATCACGGCGGCCGCGCAGATCGCCCCGGTGGGGTCCTGGAACTGCGACTCGCCGGTGAAGAACGACAACGCCACCGGCACCGTGCGGGACCGCTCGGTGGAGGTCAACGAGATGGCGAAGAGGAAGTCGTTCCAGCAGAAGATGAAGACCAGGATCGCCGTGGTGAACAACCCCGGCGCGGCCAACGGGGCGATGACCCGCCGGAACGCCTGACCCTGGGTCGCGCCGTCCATCTTCGCGGCCTTCTCCAGGTCCCACGGGATCTGCTTGAAGAACGCCGACAGCGTGTAGATCGCCAACGGCAGCGAGAACGTGATGTACGGCAGGATCAGCCCCGGCCAGGTGTCGAAGATGCCGAGCTGCCGTTCGATCTCGAACAGCGGCGACACCAGGGAGACCTGCGGGAACATCGCGATCAGCAGGGACACCCCGACCAGGGCCCGCTTGCCCGGGAAGTCCAGCCGGGAGATCGCGTACGCGGCCATCGCGCCGAGAACCACCGCGATGAACGTGGCGATCAGGGCGATCCCGATCGAGTTGATCAGCGCCCGGACGAACTGGTCGGTGGAGAAGATCGTCCGGTAGTTCTCCAGGGTCCACTCCTGCGGGATGAACTTCCCGTCGGTGAGCGTCGCCGGGGTCTTCAACGACAGCGAGACGATCCACAGCACCGGGATCAGCGCGAAGACGACCACGATGACGTCCAGCAGACCCCAGCGCACCTTCGCGCGGGTGGTGTCAGCCATCTCAGCGCCTCTCCCCGTCGTCGCTGCCCGGGGCAGCGGTACCGAACAGCTTCACGAAGACGAACGCGATGACCGCCACGGTGAGGAAGATCAGCACGGACATCGTCGACCCGATGCCGAGGTTCAGCCCCCGGATCAGGTTGTTGTAGGCGAGCATCGACACCGACGAGGTCTCGTTGCCGCCCGCGGTCAACACGTAGATGTTGTCGAAGACGCGGAACGCGTCGAGGGTGCGGAACAACAGCGCCACCAGGATCGCCGGCTTCATCACCGGCAACATCACCTTGGTGAACCGCTGCCAGGCCGTCGCCCCGTCGGTGGAGGCCGCCTTGAGCAGGTCCTCCGGCACCAGGGCCAGACCCGCCATCAGCAGCAGCGCCATGAACGGGGTGGTCTTCCAGATCTCGGCGAGCATGATGATCGCCAGCGAGCTGGCCCGCTCGGTCAGCGGCGCGCCGTCACCGAACAGGTTCGCCAGGTAGCCGGTGCCCGGCGTCCACGCGTACCGCCAGGAGAACGCCGCGACCACCGTGACGATGCCGTACGGGATCAACGCCGACGTCCGGACGATGCCCCGGCCGACGAGCGTCCGGTGCATGATGATCGCCAGCCCCATGCCCAGCACCAGCTCGACGGCGACGGTGACCACCGTGATCAGCATGGTCACGCCGAACGCCGTCCACCAGAACTCGTTGGTCAGCACGGTGACGTAGTTCTCCAGCCCGACGAACTCCCGCTCGTCGGGGAACCGCAGGTCGAAGCGCTGCAACGACAGCCAGACCGAGTAGAGGATCGGGTACGCGGTCACCGCCAGCATGACCAGCGCGGCCGGCGCGCACAGCAGCCAGCCCAGTTTCCGTTCGGCCTTCTTGTTCTCGCTCAGCGGGGACTTCTTCCCGGTACGGCCGGAGCCGGAGCGCTGGGTCGGGACGGCGGCGTGCCTGCCGTCCGGCTTGTCGGCGCTCTCCGCGGCCACCTCGGCGCCCGCGGGCGTGGCGGGAACGCTCACAGCGCCACCTTCTTTCGCGATTGCGGGGCTCGCAGAACCGGCTCGCTCCTCACGCTCATGGGAGCACCCCCTTCGACTCCAGGGCGTCGGCGATCGACGACCGCAGCTCGTCGCCGGTGCGTTCCGGGTCGATCTGCGACGGCGGCGACAGGATCGCGGACATCAGCGTCGAGATGCTCTGGTACGCCGGGGTGAGCGGCCGGACCGCCGGGTCCTTCAGCTCCTCCAGGATGGTCTCCTTCATCGGGTACGCCTCGTCCATCTCCGGGTCGTCGTAGACCGCCTCGATGGTCGGCGGCACCCCACCCTTGATCGCGGACTCCTTCTGGTTCTCGGCGTTACGCATGCAGCGGGCCGCCTCGAAGGCCTCCTCCGGGTGCTCCGAGTACCTGCTGACCGCGAGGTTGAACCCGCCGATGGTCACCTTGCTCGGGGTCTGCGCGTCCACGCCGGGGTAGCGGGCCCACTTGACCTGCCTGGCCAGCTCCGGATCGGCCTCCTGCAGGGCCGGGTAGATGAACGGCCAGTTGATCTGGAAAGCCCCGTTGCCGGACTGGAAGTCCAACCGGACCTGGTCCTCGGTCGAGTTGCTGAACGACGAGGAGACCACGCCCGAGGTGGCCAACCGCTTGAGCTGGTCGAGCGCCCGGACCGCGTCGTCGTCGACCACCGACTTGTCACCGTCGGCGTTGACGATCTCACCGCCGGCGCTGGCGACCATGGTGTTGTAGAGGACGACGAGGCCCTCGTACTGCGCGCCCATGGTCAACACCTGGTGCGGCTGGCCCTGCTCCTTCAGCGCGCGGGCCTGCTCGATCATCTCGTCCCAGGTGCGCGGCGGCTCCGGCACCAGGTCCCCGCGGTACCAGAGGAGCTGGACGTTGGTGTTCTTCGGCGCCGCGAAGAGCTTCCCCTCGTACCGGGCCGTCTCCAGCGGGCCCTCCAGGGTGCCCTGCTCGACGTCGGCGGCGTGCTCGCCGGTCCACTCCCGGATCCAGTCGGCGCTGGCGAACTCCTGCGTCCAGGTCACGTCCAGGCCGAGCACGTCCATGCCGGTGTCCTGGGCGGCCAGCCGCCGGACCATCTGCACCCGCTGCTCGTCGGCCTCCCGGGGCAGCACCCGGAACGCGATGCGGTAGCGGCCCTGCGCCTGCTCGTTGCAGTTCGCGACCACCTGTTCCATGTTCGTTTCCAACGGGTAGTACAGGTTGATCGTCGGAGGACCCTCGTCCCCGCCCGAACCGCACGCGGCGGCGGTCGGCGCCAGCAGCGTCAACGCGGCGGCCACCGCCACCGCCCGGGCCCGTGGTCGGCGCCGGACGCCGGCGCCGTCAGGTTCGCTCATCGCCCCTCCCCTCTCCTACGGCGACCTGCCGGGGGAAGGGACCGCGCCCCGGCGCGCGGCGAGAACAAGCGGGACAGGCGTCTGGTCGCGGATCCGACGTCATCCCGGGCGTTTCGTGGCCCCTCACTGCCCGTAACGTCGAACGGCGAAACCTGGCGACTGAGCAGCGGCTCGACAACCGGATATACCGGCGGTAACCGCCGTCCACTGCGATTGGATCTCCGGGCGACTACGCTCGGTCGATGGACGTCACCTTCTTCTTCGACCCGGCCTGCCCCCACACCTGGCGCACCTCACGGTGGCTGGTGACGGTGGGACAGGCGAGGGCGCTGCGCATCCAGTGGCGGGCGTTCAGCCTGGCCATCCTCAACGACGGCGCGACCCCGCCGGAGTTCGCCGAGATGATGACCGCCAGCTCCCGGGCGCTGCGGCTGGTCGAGGCGCTGCGCGCCGCCGGCCGCCACGACGACGTCGCCCGGTTCTACGCCGAGCTCGGCGCCCGCAGCCACGACGTCGGCGACCCGCTCGCCGACAAGGCGGTCACCGCCGCCGTCGAGGCGGCCGGCCTCGGGGACGCCGCGCCGGCCCTCGACGACGAAAGCTGGGACGAGGCGGTACGCGAGTCGCACGCGCAGGCGTACGCCTCGGCGGGCCCGGACATCGGCTCCCCGGTGCTGATGGTGCCGGACGCCGAGCGGGGTGTGCACGGCCCGATCGTCACCGAGGCGCCCGACCGCGACGACGCCCTGCTGCTCTGGGACTCGCTGCTCCCCCTGGTCCGGATGCCGGCCTTCCACGAGATCAAACGCGGCCGTCGCTGACGTGCGGCCAAGGAGGGGCGCCCTGCGGCGCCGGTCGGCAGGCGGCATGATGGGCCGGTGATCGCCCGGTTCAAGGATCTCTGCCTGGATGCCCTCGACCCGCCCGCCCTCGGCGCCTTCTGGGCCCGGACGCTCGGCGGCGACGTGGTCGATCTGGGCGACGGGGACGTCCGGGTCGACGGTCGGCCCGGACGTCCCGGCCCGGAGTCGATCTGGGTCAACCGGGTCGCCGAGCCGCGCGCCGCCAAGACCCGCGTACACCTGGACCTGCGGTTGGACCGGCCGGACCCGGCCGCCCTGGTGGCCGCCGGCGCCCGGTTGGTCCGCGAGCCCGACGACGAGGCCCCCTGGTGGGTGCTCGCCGACCCGGAGGGCAACGAGTTCTGCGCGTTCGCCTCCCGGCCGGGCCGCGCCGCCGGCCCGTTCGAGCTGGTCGTCGACGCCCGGGACGCCGTCGCGCAGGCCACCTGGTGGGCGGAGGTGGTCGGCGGCCGGGTCGACCACGGCCACGGCGGCGTCACCTCCGTCGTCGGCGGGGCCGGCTTCCCCTGGGACCACTGGGTCTTCGCGCCGGTGCCCGAGCCGAGGACGGTCAAGAACCGGATGCACTGGGACGTCGACCTGACCGGCCCCGACTGCG
Source organism: Micromonospora sp. WMMD882 (assembly GCF_027497255.1). Taxonomy (NCBI): domain Bacteria; kingdom Bacillati; phylum Actinomycetota; class Actinomycetes; order Micromonosporales; family Micromonosporaceae; genus Micromonospora; species Micromonospora sp. WMMD882. The sequence continues at coordinate 544,391 of NZ_CP114903.1, read as the reverse complement.
CGGCGCTGGTGGCCGCCGGCGCGTCCCTGCTGCGCGAGCCGGACGACGACATCGGCTGGTGGATCCTGGCGGACCCGGAGGGCAACGAGTTCTGCGCTTTCGCGCCCGGTCACTGAGCGGGCCCGGCGCCGCGCTCCGCGCAACGGCGCCGCTTTCCGCCCGGTCGGTGACCGTGGCGACTACCGAGAGCAGGTGGTCGTGCACTAGCGTGTTCTGTCACCGCGGCCGGGGGCGTCGCCGTCGTCGTCGATCCACCCTCGGCCGGCTCCCGTCCGGCCCGATCGGGGGGTTGTCGTGGGAACGCCTCACTCCCACGGGTCCGCTCGGGCAGGATCGTCCCACGAGGAGGTGCCGTCGTGCAGGACACCCGCGCTCTCGCCCTGACGTTCGAGGTGAGCGGCCTGCCACCGGTCAAGACCGAAGCCCTGTCGATCTTCGCCGCCGGTCATCGGCAGGCCACCCGGGTCCGCGCTCTCCTGGAGGCGGCGTTGACCGCCGCCCAGCGCACCGGCTGGACCCCGCTGACCGGGCCGGTCGAGATCGACCTGACCCTGCGCTGCCCGCCCGGGCACCGCACCTCCGACGCCAGCACCCTGCTCGGCGGGATCTGCGCCGTCCTGGCGGACAAGAAGCGGATCGCCACCATCGGCCTCGCCCACCTCGGCGTGCTGGTGGACGTGGCCCTCTACACCGACGACCGGCAGATCCGCCGCCTGTCGTACGTGGAGGAGCCGGCCGAGGAGTTCTCCTACCAGGTACGGGTGGCGGAGGCGTCGCCCGTGGTTTGACCGCCGTCCGCGGCGGGGTACGCGGACGCCGACGAAGGGAGCGCCGATGTCGGAGCCACATGTCACCCTCGACCCGAGGGGGCTGGACCCGGTACAGCAGAAACTGCGCGGGCCGTTGGAGGCCCAGCTCACCTCGGCGCTGCGGGCCGCCACCGACCGGGTCCGGGCCGACTACGCCGGTGAGCCGGTGGAGCAGGTGTGTCAGCGGCTGCTGGACGAGACCCGCTCCGGGCTGCATCCCGACATCGCCGCGGGGTTCTCTCCCGACATGGACGAGTTCTGCCGGGTGGCCGTGGCGATCGTCCGCGGCGACGCCGACTGAGCGCGTCCGGGGGCACTGGGCGCCCCGGGGGCACCGAGCGCGTCCGGGGCGTCCGCCGTACGGAGGAGTCGGTCAGGACCGGGTCCGCAACTCCCCGGTCCTGACCACCGGGCGTCCGGTCCGGCGGCGGTTTCCGCCACCCGGTCCCCCGCGACCTGACACGTCCCTCGACAGCAGGCTGCGGGGCACGGAGCGGCCCGCGCGCACTCAGCTCCACGGTGCGCCGTACCGGGCTCCGGTCGTGTCGCCGGCCCGCCCCGACGGACCGTCGACACGGGAGAAGGTTAGGCGCGCGACGATCGTCCGGACAAGGCGTGCCGACCGGGCGCAATGGTGATCAATCTCAATGCCGTCCGCCGGCAGGTCGGTGTGACGCCGCGACGGTCGCCGACGCTGTCATTCAGAAGTGTCGCAGCAGCTCGGGGAAGGTGGCGAGGCGCAACACGCGGGGGTCGCCCGGATCCAGCTCGTCGTGCTCCAGCGCCCAGGTGTTCTCGTTCGGGATGAACACCGCGTTCATCCCGGCGGCCCGGGCCGGCAGGATGTCCGACTTCGGGGAGTTGCCGATCATCCAGGCCACCGCCGGATCGAAGCCGTGCTCGCGGATCAGCCAGCGGTACGTGTCGACGCCTTTCTCCGCCACCACGTGCGCGGCCCGGAAGTGCGGCAGCAGTCCGCAGGCGTCCAGCTTGCGCTGCTGCTCCTCCCGGTCGCCCTTGGTGAGCAGCAGCTCGTGCCGGGCGGCCAGCGCGTCCAACGTCTCAGCCACCCCCGGCATCAGCTCCACCTGGTGCGTGACCAGGGCCGTCACCAGCTCGTCGAGTCGCCCGCGCTCCTCGACGGTGGCCGGGCGCCGCCGCAGCCGTTCCAGGCACTCGCCGAGACTGCGCAGGAAGACCCGACTGCCGTACCCGTGCGCGACGGTGTTGGCGCGTTCGATGTCGTCCAGGATGGCCCGGATCTCGACCCGGTCCAGGGTGGGATGGTCCAGCCAGGTCAGGAAGTCGTCGATGACCCGCTCGAAGAGGACGTTGTTCTCCCAGAGCGTGTCGTCGGCGTCGAAGACGAGCACCCTGCCGTTCTCCTGTCGCGTCTGCGTCATCCCCCGCTCCTCCCGTCGACCGGACCGGGCACACCGTACTGGGCGCGGGGGCCGGCGCTCATCCCGGTTTCCGCCCCCGGCCGGTCAGCGGCGCAGGGTGAGGATCAGGTCGGCGACCAGCGCCGTCCAGCCGGTCTGGTGCCACGCGCCGAGGCCGGCCCCGTTGTCGCCGTGGAAGTACTCCGGGAACGCCACCAGGTCCCGCCAGTCCGGGTGGGTCTGGAAGATCCGACACGCCCCGTAGATCGCCCGCCGGCCCCAGTCGTCCCGGGTGAACAGGGCGATCAGCCGGGCGGACAGGTCGTCGGCGATCTCGTCGAGGGTGTGCTTGCGGCCGGACCGGGTCGGGTACTCCACCTGGAGGTCGTCGCCGTAGAACGCCGCGTAGTCCCGCAGCGCGCTGATCAGCAGGAAGTTCGTCGGCATCCAGATCGGGCCGCGCCAGTTGGAGTTGCCGCCGAACAGGCCGCTGGTCGACTCGGCCGGCTCGTACCCGACGCTGAACTCCTGCCCGCCCAGGGTCACCGAGAACGGCCGATCCAGGTGCGCCCGGGACAGCGTGCGCAGCCCGTACTCGGAGAGGAACTCGTCGGTGTCGAGCATCCGGGCCAGCAGCCGGACCACCTGCTCCGGGCCGACCATGGACAGCAGTCGCTGGTTGCGGCCGTCCGGGCCGAGCCGGCGGGCGCCGAGCACGTCGGCGTACTCGGGGCGGTTGGTGAGGAACCAGCGCAGCCGCGCGCCCAGCTCGGGCATCCGGTCCATGGTGCCCGCGGTGAGCCGGGTGGTCGCGGCCAGCGGCAGCAGCCCGACCACCGAGCGGACCTTCAGCGGCACCTTCGTCCCGTCGGCCAGCCGCAGCACGTCGTAGAAGAACGCGTCCTCGGCGTCCCACAACCCCTGGTCGTACGCGGCGGCGGCGATGTAGGCGAAGTGCTCGAAGAACTTCGTCGCCACGTCGACGTACGCCCGGTCGTGCTCGGCCAGGATGATCGCCATGTCGAGCAGGTTCAGCGCGTACATGGCCATCCAGCCGGTGCCGTCGGACTGCTCCAGCACCCCGGCCACCGGCAGCGCCGCCGACCTGTCGAACGGGCCGACGTTGTCCAGCCCGAGGAAACCGCCCTCGAAGACGTTGTTGCCGCCGGTGTCCTTGCGGTTGACCCACCAGGTGAAGTTGAGCAGCAGCTTGTGCAGCACCCGGGCGAGGAACTCGTGGTCCCGGCCGCCGTCGATCTCGAAGACCTTCAGCGCCGCCCAGGCGTGCACCGGCGGGTTCACGTCCCCGAACGCCCACTCGTACGCCGGGATCTGCCCGTTGGGGTGCAGGTACCACTCGCGGAGCAGGAGCAGCAGTTGCGACTTGGCGAAGGCCGGGTCGACGCGGGCGATGCTGACACAGTGGAAGGCCAGGTCCCAGGCGGCGTACCAGGGGTACTCCCACGGGTCCGGCATGGAGATCACGTCGAAGCTGGTCATGTGCCACCAGGCGCTGTTGCGCCCGTGTCGGCGGCCCGGCGGCGGGGACGAGCCGGGGTCGCCGTCCAGCCACCGTTTGACGTCGAAGTGGTAGAACTGCTTTCCCCACATCAGCCCGGCGATCGCCTGCCGGGCGACGAGCGTCTCGTCCTCGGTCGCGGCGGCCGGGACGACGCCGGCGAAGAACCGGTCCGCCTCGTACCGCCGGGCCCGTACCACCGCCTCCCAGTCGGCCCCCAGGTCGAGCGGCGGCGGCGGGGTGTCGGCGGGCGGCGGCGCGGTGCGGGTGAGCCGCAGCCGGATCTCCTGCTGGCCGCCGGCCGGCACGTGCAGGACGTAGTGCAGCGCGCCCTTGGTGCCGACGCGTTCCGGGTTGACCGTGTCGGCCCCGGACACCACGTGGTCGTTGATGCCGTCCTTCGGGTACGGCGACCGGCCGGGCAGCCCCCAGAGCCGTTCGGCGTTGCTCTCGTTGTCGCACAGCAGCGGGGTCGGCGTGCCGTCCCCGGCGAGCACGAGCTGCCCGAGCACCCGGTGCTCACCGACCAGCCGCGCGGACTCGGCGGGCCGGGCGTCGGAGCGGGTCGTCCGGGTCCGCCGGCCGGGCGGGCGGGCCTCGGCGCCGACCAGGCGGGGCTGCCGGTCGCTGCCGGGCAGCCCCCACGACCAGGTGTTGCGGAACCACAGGGTGGGCAGCACGTGCAGGGTGGCCGCCCGGTCGCCCCGGTTGGCGACGGTGATCCGTACGCACAGGTCGGTCGGGGACGCCTTGGCGTAGTCGACGGTCACCGCCCAGTACCGGTCGTCGTCGAAGACGCCGGTGTCGACCAGCTCGTACTCGGTGTCGTCCCGGCCGCGCAGCGCGTTCACCGCGACCAGCTCGTCGTACGGGAAGGCGGCCTGCGGGTAGTGGTAGCGCCAGGTCATCCACGAGTGGGTGGGCGTGGAGTCGAGGTACCACCAGTAGTCCTTGGCGTCCTCGCCGTGGTTGCCGCCGTCGCCGCCGAGCCCGAACATCCGTTCCTTGAGGATCGGGTCGCGGCCGTTCCACAGGGCCAGCGCGAAGCAGAACGTCTGCCGGTCGTCGCACACGCCCGCCATGCCGTCCTCGCTCCACCGGTAGGCTCGGGACCGCGCATGGTCGTGGGGGAAGTAGTCCCACGCCGTGCCGTGTTCGCTGTAGTCCTCCCGTACCGTCCCCCAGGCCCGTTCGGACAGATAGGGACCCCATGCGCGCCAGTCCTGCTCCCCCGAGTCGGCCTGGGCGAGACGGACCCGCTCGGCGTCGGGAGCCGGCGCGACGGGAGGCGACACGTCAGTGATCACCCGCACATCTTTCACGCCGCGCGGTCACTTGACCACCGCGGGGACCGTCGTCGTGGCGTGTTGCACGTCGCTGCTGGAGGAAAGTTGATCGACATCGGTTTCGGTCCGCAGGTCTGTGGCGACCTCGGCGGCGGGGCGACCCGCGAGTGGCTGGTCCCCGACGGCGTCGGGGGTTACGCCATGGGCACGGTCAGCGGGTTGCGCACCCGCCGTTACCACGGCCTGCTGGTGGTGGCCGGCCAGACCCCGGCCAGCCGGCGGGTGGGGCTGGCCAGTCTGGACGCGGCGGTGCTGCTGCCCTCCGGCGGGCAGGCGCGGCTCGGCGCGCACGAGTGGTCCTCCGGGGAGGTCGACCCACGCGGGCACGAGCTGCTGGAGCGGTTCGCCCTGGTCGACGGCCTGCCGCGCTGGCGGTGGCGGATCGGCGACGTGGTGGTCGAGCGGGAGCTGGCGATGCTGCCCGGCCGGTCCTGCGTGGCGGTGACGCACCGGCTGGTCTCCGGCGGGCCGGTGCGGCTGGAGCTGGCGGCGGTGTGCACCTGGCGGGACGCGCACGGCGAGCGCCGCGCCGACGGGCCGGCGCCCCGGATGGAGCCGGTCGACGGCGGGGTGGTGGTGGAGGGCGCGTTCCGGCTGGCCGGGCCGGACTGGACGCCCGAGGGGCAGTGGTGGCTGGGCGTACGCCACCGGGAGGAGATCGCGCGCGGCCTGACCGGCGAGGAGGATCTCTGGTACGCGGGCCGGTTCGCCGGCCTGCTGGAGCGCCCCGGGGACACGGTCTCCGTGCTGGCCTGGGCCGACCGGCTCGACGAGACGCCGCCACCGGCGACCGAGGTGGTGGCCACGGCCCGGCGCCGTAACCGCGCGGTGGTGGCGGCGGCCAAGCCGGCCGACGCGGTCGAGGCGACCCTGGCCCTGGCCGCCGACGCGTTCGTGGTGCGCACCCCGGCCGGGCCGGACGTGGTGGCCGGCTACCCGTGGTTCGGCGCGTGGTCGCGGGACACGATGATCTCGTACGAGGGGTTGTTCCTCTGCACCGGCCGGGCGGCCGAGGGGCGGGAGCTGCTGCGGTCGTACGCGGCGACGCTGTCGGAGGGGATGCTGGCGAACACCGCCGACACCGGTCGGGTGGAGTACAACACGGTCGACGCGACGCTGTGGTTCCTGCACGCGGTCAGTCGGCACGTGACCGTCACCGGCGACACCGACCTCGGTGACGAGCTGCTGCCGGCGCTGCGCGGGGTGGTGGACGCGCACGTCGCCGGCACCCGGTACGGCATCGGCGTCGATCCGGCCGACGGGCTGCTCGCCCAGGGCGGCACCCCCGGGGCCGCCCTGACCTGGATGGACGCCCGGGTGTACGGGGTGCCGGTGACCCCGCGCACCGGCAAGCCGGTGGAGATCAACGCGTTGTGGGTCAACGGGTTGGCCGGGCTCGCCGAGCTGACCGAGCTGGCCGGTGGGGACGCCGACGGGTTGTGGCGGCTGCACGGTCGGGCGGTCACGTCGTTCCGGGAGCGGTTCCCGTCCCCGACCGGTTGGCTGCACGACGTGCTGGACGGGCCGGCGCCGGCGTACCCGCTGGGCGGCGCCCCGCACCACGACGACGACCTGCTGCGCCCCAACCAGCTCCTGGCCTGGTCGCTGCCGTACGCGCCGCTGGAGCCGGACGAGGCGACGCTGCGTCGGGTGGCGGCCGGGCTGCTCACCCCGCTGGGCCCGCGCAGTCTCTCCCCCGACTCCCCCGGTTTCCTCGGCCGGCACCGGGGCGGGCCGGCCGAGCGGGACACCGCCTACCACCAGGGCACGGTGTGGCCGTGGCTGCTCGGCCCGTACGCCGACGCCTGCCGGCGGGGCAAGATTTCAGTTGACGAGTTGTTCACGGGCGTTGATGCCCATTTGACCGAGTATGGCCTAGGGTCGATCAGCGAGACGGCCGACGGGACGCCCCCGCACGGGGCCACCGGCTGCCCGTTTCAGGCGTGGTCCGTCGCCGAGGTGCTGCGCGCACGCCGGATCCGATAGACCCGGCATCCGTAAAGGCTCAGTATCCGATAGGCCCGCTTTACACACCCGCAACGGCGATGTCTCCGCCGGTTAGCTCGGCGACGGCAGGATAGGGCCGGACCGGGGCGCGGCGGCGGCAGCCGGGGCAACGACTGCCGCCCGCCACACGCAGGGGGACGACAACTCAAAGGGGGCCGCCGCATGTCACCGAACGCGGACGTGATCGACATCCACCCCGCCCGCCGCCAGCGGGTGCTGATGCTCTCGTGGGAGTACCCGCCGGTGCTCGTGGGTGGACTCGGTCGGCACGTGCACGCGCTCTCGGTGGCCCTCGCCGCCGCCGGCCACGAGGTCACCGTGGTCACCCGGCACGCCGAGGGCGCGCCCCTGGAGGAGTACACCGACGGCGTCCGGATCCTGCGCGCCCCCGAGGACCCGGTGGCCTTCCCCCTGGCCACCCCGGCCCTGCTCGCCTGGACGATGGCGTTCAACCACACCCTGACCCGCACCGCGCTGCGCGCCGCCGACACCGGCGGGTACGACGTGGTGCACGCCCACGACTGGCTGGTCGCGCACACCGCCGTCACCATCAGCGAGCACCTCGACCTGCCCCTGGTCACCACGATCCACGCCACCGAGGCCGGCCGGCACCAGGGCTGGCTGCCGGAGGAGCAGAACCGCACCATCCACGGCGTCGAGCACTGGCTGAGCACCTCGTCGACCCGGGTCATCGCCTGCTCCGGGTACATGCGCGACCAGGTCGCCACCCTCTTCGACGTGCCGGCCGGGCGGGTCGACGTGGTGCCCAACGGCGTGGACGGTCGGGCCTGGCACGCCCGCCCCCGGGCGGTCGCCGCCGCCCGGGCCCGCTTCGCCGCCGACGGTCCGCTGATCGGCTTCGCCGGCCGGCTGGTCTACGAGAAGGGCGTGCAGCACCTGGTCGACGCGGTGCCCCGGCTGCGCCGCCGGCACCCCGGCCTGCGCGTGGTGATCGCCGGCGACGGCCCGTACCGCGACGAGCTGCGGGAGCGCATCGGTCACCTCGGGCTGGCCGACACCGTACGCTTCACCGGTTTCCTCACCGAGGGCCAGCTCCCCGCGCTGCTCGGCGCCACCGACGCGACAGTGGTGCCCAGCCTCTACGAGCCGTTCGGCATGGTCGCCCTGGAGGCCGCCGCGGCCGGCGCGCCGCTCGCCGTCGCCGCCACCGGCGGCCTCGCCGAGATCGTCGAGCCCGGCGTGACCGGCGTGACCTTCCCGCACAGCGACCCGGACGCCCTGGCCGGCGCGGTCGACCAGCTCGTCGGCGACGAGGTCTTCGCCCGCCGGGTGGCCCGCCGGGCCCGCACCATGGTCGGCGAACGCTACGCCTGGGCGACCATCGCCGCGTCCACCGCCGCCAGCTACGCCGCCGCCCGCCGCGAGCACCAACCCCAGCGGGTACGCCACACCGCCGCCCCGGCCGCCGTCGTCCGCCAGAAGATCGCCATTCCCGAGGGCCGCCTGCTCGCCGTGTGACGCGTCGACGGCCGCCCGCCCGCCGGGTGACGCGTCGACGTCACGGGGCTGTGCCGGGGGGCGGGAAGCCCTGCCCCTCGGCCACCCTCATCATCACGTCGTACCGTTCGGACCACTGGTCCGCGGGGCCGATGAACCGCATCGCGTCGTGCCTGCTGCGCACCGCGGCGGACCCCATCATCGCGGTCAGGAAGCCGACCCGCGCCAGGTCGTGGGCGCCCGCCGTGTCCATGAACGTGCCGTTGTCCAGGTCGTAGATGTGGCTGAACCGGCGCAGCGAGGGTCCCCGGACGAAGAGGGTGAACGCGGCCTGGTCCGGCGAGACGTTGCGGACCTGGTGGGCGGTCCGCCAGCCCTTGACGTCGACCTGGCCGCCGGCGAGCACCCGCTCCTCGTCGAGGGTGAGATCGGCCGTCCGGCGGGCGTCGTCGCGGGCCACCTCGGTGTAGACCCGCTCCTGGTACGCGCCGCGCAGCAGGACGGTCACCCCCGGGTACCGGTGGTTGTGGATCGGCCCGTACTCCGTGTCGGTGCTGCCGCAGGGGTGGAAGCGGTGCAGCCGGACCACGAACCGTTCCCCCGGGTCGCGGAACAGCACGAACTTGTCGCGCCGCCGGTGCGGGAACTCCGAGTGCGGCACCAGCTCGTCCATCAGCGACCGGGACCGGCTGATCTCCGCCATCCGCTCCTGGACCAGGGACGGGTTGCGGCGCACCAACGACGACGCGAAGTCACCCACCCGCCACATCGTGTCGTCGTCCTCGGAGTCGTCCCAGTCGACGTCGGTGGAGAGGAAGTCGGACAGGCGCGCGAAGGACGTGGTCACGTCGAGGCTCCTTCCCGGACGGCAGGGCGCTCGGCCCCCTGTCGCCGCACGTGGACGAGGTAGCTGAGGCCGGCGACGACGCAGAGCCCGCCCGGCGCCATCAGGGTGGCCTGATCCCCGTACCTGGCCAGCCAGCCCACCAGGAGGGTCCCGGCCGGCACCAGACCGATGGTCGCCACGCCGAACCAGCCCATGATCCCGGGTTGGTCGGCCGGGTCGGCCTGCTTCTTGATCGTCGTCACCGACAGGACCATGAAGGACGAGAGCGCCAGACCCGCGCCGAAGGCGAGGAGGCAGTAGCTGACGATCGGGCCGAAGAAGCCCATCGCGATCTCGAACACCCCGAACGTCACCGCCACCAGCGCGGTCGCCTCGGCCGCGAACCGCTCCGCCCGCTGGGCGATCAGGGGACCCGCCACCATGCCGACCGCGAGGGCGGCCGAGACGACGCCGAAGGCGACGCTGCCGTCGTGGGAGAGATGGTCGAGCGCCAGGATGTTGGTGACCGGGAACTGGTTGCCGATCGCCGCGAGCGCGAAAGCCAGCAGGAGCAGCGGCCGCCAGGCCCTGATCGACGCCCGGGGGCCCGGCTGCCGGCTGCCGTCCGGGCGCGGGGCGGTGGCCGGGGCGACGTTGCGCAGCACGACCAGCAGGATCGCCGCGAAGCTCACCCCGTTGACGACGAAGACCACGCCGACGTCGACGTTGGCGAGCAGGAGACCGGCCAGCAGCGGGGCGAGCGCCGACAGGGCCCGGCTGGTCGAGGTGAACAGCGCGTACCCCCGGGCGAACGCGTCCTGAAGGAAACTCATCAGCATCGACTGCCGGCTCGGCACCTCCAGGGCCTGCATGGTGCCGAGCGCGACGGCGTACACGACGAAGACCCCGAACGCGGGATCCGCCCCGGCCAGCAGGCTGACCCCCAGGACGGTGGTCAGGGTCGCCTCGCCCGCCAGACACCAACGCCACAGCCGGATCGGCGGGATCCGCCGGGCGATCCGGCCGTACAGCGGCCCCAGCAGCACCACCGGCAGGAAGTGACCGGCCACGATCAGGGCGAACGAGAACGGCGTCAGGTGGAGCTGATCCGCGCTGAGCACCAGCCAGCTCAGCGTGAACATCTCCATCACCGAGCAGGCGTTGGACGCCGACTGGGCGACGATGAAGGAGACCGCCCCCCGGGGAAGGGGCGTCCTCCCCGGGGGCGCGCCCGCCTCGACGGCGGAACTCACCGGACCGCGCCGGGGTGGGAGAGCAGACAGACCGCGTCACCCCGCATGCCGTACCGACGGACCAGATGGTCCCGGGTCAGCAGCTCGGCCGACGCCCGCGGTTGGAAATGGCCGGAGGCGCGGGTCACGATCACTCCCGGCGCACCGGCCGGGGAGACGGCCACGTGGATCTCGCCCGCGCACACCACCGCCACCCCCTCCTCCGGGAGCATCGTGTGCTTGACGGTGAATTCCCCGGCGACCGCCCCCGTCATCATGTCGCCGTACGACAGCGGCACGGCGTAGAGCACGAGCTCGTCCTGCTCGGTGAGGCAGAAGAGGTAGGTGCCGGGCGACGTCCCGCTGCGGAGCACGTCGTCCAGTCCGACGACGCGGCCCCGCAACGCCTCCCGGCCCGCCCGGGCCTCGGCCCGCTCCCCGTCGAAGGTGAGCAGGTCGCAGGCGATGCCCGCGAACCGGCCCGGCGTCCGGCGGACCTCCGCCCGGGGCGGCTGGGTCATCCGGCGGAACATCGCGTACAGCTCCTCGCGTACGTCGTCCAGCCGCCCGGCGACCCACCCCCGCTCCGCGCTGTCCAGGCACTCCAGGTGGACGTGGAACAGTGCCGTCAGGGTGGCGAAGGTGACCAGGTACGACGCCTTGGAGAGCGGGCCGAACCGTTCCGCCGCCACCGCCCGGGAGGACCGGAAGGTCCCCAGGATCGCGTCCACCCGGGCGGTCACGCCCGCGTTCGTCGCCGTGGGGGGAAGTCCCATCGTCAGGCCGCCGCCGCCTCGCCGGCCATCTCGAGGCGCAGTCGCCGCGCGCCGGCCCGGTCGGTGCCGCTGCGCAACACGATCCGGCCGTCGACCATGGCCACCAGGAAGTCACTGAGCTTCCAGCCCGGCCGGTCCGCCAGGAACAGCCGCACCTCCGGGACCACCCCGTCCGGGGTCTGGACGGCGGAGAGCACCCGGGACAGCGCCTCCGCGCGACGGAACTCGGCTCCGCTCATCGCGTCCGACTCCAGCGCCCGGAACAGGTCGTCCTCGTCCCACAGGTAGCCGAACGTCTGGCGCTGGTTCCAGATCTCGGTGTTCGGCAGCACCTTCAGGCAGGTGGAGGTGATCTGGGCGCGGGTGGCGGCGTAGGCGGCGTCGACGGTGGCCAGCCAGTCCGCCAGGCTCTCCCCGGGCAGCCCGTAGATCGTGTTGACGGCGACCTTGATACCCGTGCCGAGCAGCGCGTTGGTGTTCTCCCAGAGGCGGTCGACGTTCTCCCGTCGGCGGATGACGCGCTGCGTCTCGGGGTGCACGGTCTGCAGGCCGGCCTCGATGTGGGTGCACAGGCCGTCCAGCGCGGCGACGTCGTCGTCCTTCAACATCTCGACCTTGAGCTCGGCGCTGAAGGTCGCCCCCGGCAGCTCCTCGCGCATGAAGCCGAGCACGTCGTGCATCCGGGACCGGTGGTAGTTGAACGTCGGGTCGAGGAAGATGAAGTGTCGTGCGCCGAGGTCGTACAGCGCCTTCAGCTCGTCCCGCAGCGGGGCGTCGTCGGCCAGCCGCGCCTTGCGCCACCCCTGGTCGCAGAAGGTGCACAGGAAGGGGCAGCCACGGGAGCCTTCGATGATCACCGTCTTGGTGGCGTCGAGCTCCCGGCGCAGCACCGGCTGCGACAGGTACGGCGACGTACGCGCCGAGAAGAGAGCCGGGTCGCCGTCGACGAACGCCGGCAGCTCGTCCTTCGGCTGACCGAGGATCCGCAGGAAGGCGCCCTCACCCTCGCCCGCGATGCAACAGTCGACGATGCCGTCGGCGACGGCACGGGTCAGCCGGGCGTCGTCGCGGCTGACGTGCGGCCCGCCGACGACGATCACCGCGTCGGGTCGGGCCCGCCGCAGCGCCGACGCCAGGGCGAGCGTCCGGGAGTAGTTCCAGACGTAGAGGCTCAGGCCGATCAGCGCGGGGTCGCGGGCGAGCACCTCCGCCGCCGCCTGCTCCGCGGGCGTGGCGTGGTCGAGCGCGATCACCTCGACGTCCGTCATCGGATCGCAACGGCGGCGGCGCTCGTCGTCCTCGATCGCGTTGGCGAGGACCGCCGCGCCGTACGGCGCCATGTGGTATTCCCTGGCGAGGTAGCTCACCAGCGCCACGGACCGGTAGACCCGGGCCGACGGTCGCGGGGTGCGGCCGGCGACGGACGCGACCGGGATCAGGGTCTCTGGCATGCGGCTGCCTCCACTTTCGATCGGGTGTACGCGGGCAGCAGGTCCCTGAGGCCGAGGCGGTCGGCGTGCGCCAGCAGCGCCCGCGCCGCTTCCGTCCAGTCGTCGGGACCACGGTCGTCGGAGAAGTTCGCCTCGATCCCGATCGACGGCTGGACGGCCCGCAATCCGTGACCGTGGTCCCACTCCGCCTGGTCGATCGACAGGTAGACGTCCGCGCCGGGCCAGGTCTCGATGCGCCACTTGCTGCGCTGCTGCTGGTGCCAGGGCCCCCACGAGAAGCCGCCCAGCGCCCCGACCGGGCCGCCGCCGGGAGGCTGTCGGGTGAGCACGGGCTCCCGCAGGGCGATCATGTGCACGACTTCACGGCGGATCAGGGGCACCGGCAGCGACCCGGCCCCCGCGGCGGGGAGCGTCTCCTTCACCGACATCGCCGCCCGGAAATCGTCCACGTCGCACCGGTCCTGTACCGCGACGACGGTCGCGGCGGTCGCCGGGGCGGCGGAAACGAAGTACTGGGTGACCTGGGGACGCCTGAGGAACAGTTGACTGAACTCCGCGTTGGCGAAGGAAGCAATTTCCTCCGCCAACGCGGGTCCCACGGTGGCCCGGTACGACAATTCGTATCGCGTGACCGCCGAGCGTGACATGGATGATTACTCGCTGCCCCACTGGATGCTGTGGGCGATCTCCTGCGGCGCAGCGTGCGCCGCCTGCAGGGCGGCCAGGATGTCCTCTGCGGAGGTCAGAGTGACCTCTTTGACGTCCTCCATTGTGGCCCCTTTCTGGAATATCCGGCCGGACCGGATCCGCCCTTGCCTGGTCGGCGAGCGCTTTCGTCAGTCTTGCCCCGGGCGCGGACGACTGTCAAGAGATACGCCCTCGTCGATCGCAATAGTCCGCGCCGCACATAATGATTGACCCCGGGTCGAGACTGGCAATCACATCCCCATTGACCTGGAACTATGACTGACCAGTGACGACGCCATCACTTTCGGCATCTGCCGATCGAAGCGTTCATCCCATGTGGATTCTCGGCCGTCGACCAACGCGGAGATGATCTTCATGGGAGGGGGTCACAGGTCTCGAAGGTTCAGGTCGAACCGGTTCGGGGGTAGCCGGCGCCGGCCGGCGGGCCCACAACAGGAAACGCGCCACCACGTCCACATCGGACGGCAACTCCGACGACGCCGCCACCATCGTCTCGCCGAGGCGGACCATCAGGGCGAGCAGGTCGTCCCGGTACTCGACCAGCAGGCGCAACTTCGCGGGCTGACACGGCCACGGCGCGCCGCACGTCGCACACAACCACGACGGCCGGGCGTAACCGTGCCGCCGCCGGGCACCGACCCGGCGGCGGCCCATCAGACGACCAGCCCGTCGACGGCAGCGGGTAACCCACGCCTCACCACCGGCCCCCGTTCGGCCGGACCGTACGGCCTGCGCCGCCACGCCACCGCTGGGCGGGCGCGGTCAGCGCAGCGCCGTTGATCCACAGGACCACCGTCGCGTCGTCGCCCGACTCCCGGCGGCAGACGTACGGCCACGGAGACGGCCCGGTCAGACAGGTCGGAGACGACGGCCCCGACTCGGGATCCGGGCCGGACGGCGACGGTGGGTCAGCCGGCCGAGGCGGGCACGGCTGGTACTCCGACTCCAGGCGGGCCGACGTGGCGAGCGGCCCGAGGGGCGTCGGCGACCGCCGGTCCGGACAGCGCCGCCAGGACCGCAACCCGCATGAGCAGGACAATCGGAACCAGCGACGAATGACCGGGCGGTGCACAGGGGCGAAAGGGACGGGTTTCGGACGTCTCACAGACAGCGACATGACCTCATCCTGCATCCGCTGTTAGCGACCGTCAACCCCGATCGGCGTTCCCGATCGTCTCGGTATCGTGAACGCTTACGGTCGGCGTGTGGGCGAGTTGGTCGGGATCGCAGAGATCCGAGACATGCTGGGCGGCGTGTCCCGGGCGCGGGCCGGAGTCATCGCGTCCCGGCGTGACTTCCCGCAGCCGTACCAGACCCTGCGGATGGGCCAGGTGTGGCTACGCGCAGACGTCGAAACGTGGATCCGCGAGCACCGGCCGCACCTCGACGTCCGAACCACCACCGAGCAGCCCTGAAGGACGCCTCACGACGCACTGAGCCCCTGGCCAGACAAGGGCGCAACCGACCAGTCGGACGAGAAGGCTGACGAGGTCGGATACGGTCCCGGTCACGGCGCGGACGGCGTAGCAGCGTCCTGGCCAGACCGTGTAGATCAACGCGTGATAGGAGCCGTCGGGCAGCCAGCAGGGCCCCGGCAAAGTCGTCAAGTGAGCCAAGGAGGGCCAAGGGGCGGGTGCTGTCGCGGGCATTGATGTCGGTTGGCGGCGGCGATGTTGGTGATGCCTGCGGTGCGGAGGGCGGGCCGGTGCCGGTGCGGACCTGGCTTCGACACCCTGATGATCATCCGAACCGGTCACACCCGCCTTGCTGCCCGCAACCCAGGCGCTTCCCAGCCGAATACCTCATGTCGGACGCGCCGACGACTTTGCCGGGGCCCTGAGGGCGCCGGCGAGACATCCGCGCCAGTGGCGCAACCCTGCCTCGAAGGGACCCACCGGTCGGCGACTCGGCCGGTCGGCGACCTCGACCCCATTGTGCTGATAAGGCCGCCGCGACCCGGACGGCTTACGAGTAGACGTCCTTGCGATGCCCGACGGCGTGGATGGTCAAGTCGTCGCCGTCGAGGCGGTAGAGGACCCGGTAGTCACCGACCCGCAAACGACGACCGGATCCGTCGCGCATCTCGGTCGAGCTCTGTGGCTCAGGGTCGGAGACCAAGCCGAGGATCGCGCTCAGGACGGTCAGAAAGACGTTGCGGGGCTGCTTGTGCAACCAGACCAGCACATCCCGGTCGATCTGAACCTTCACGCCGCCGCATCGCCGGCCCGGTCGGCCAGCAATGCCTCCACCTCACGAGGATCCACCCCGAGCGACTCCAGCGCCGCCGACAGCGGCACGAACTGCCCCTCAGCACGGGAACGAGCGATCACCGCAGCGTCTCGGCGGTCCCGGAACGCCTCGATCTCTTCCCACTCGTCGATGCCCACCAGCACGGCCACCGGCCGCTCGTACTTCGTGATCATGACCGGCTCACCGGTGCGCTCAACTCCGTCCAGCACCCGACCCGCGCCATCGCGGAACTCCCGCAGCGTAATCCTCGTCATGCACCGAACTGTACCACGCGGTACCGTTCCGCCTGGGGAGAAACATGCCAGCTCCGATCCGAGGTGCCATCCACAGGGCTCCGCCACCGAAGTAGCCACTGGGCTAAAAGTTGCTTCACCTAATGAGCCATTTTCATCGTGACGGTGCAGGTCACGGGCGGCGCGGGAGGCCGGTGTCCAGGTAGGACGAGGCTCCCGGTAAGACAGCAATCGACCAAGATCAGATGCCCCAACCGGGAGCCTCGCTGTGCTGTCTTACCCTGCCGCGATTCCGTTGTCCACCCGCGGCCTGAACCACCTCGCCGCCCTCATCCGAGCCCGCCGCCAGCAGCGACGGTCCCGGTGGCGACGCCTGGCCCCCGGCCGGCAAGCCCTGCTCGCCCTGGCCCACCTGCGCAACGGCGACCCCCTGGCCCGCCTGGCCGCCGGATTCGACATCGGCGTCACGACGGCCTGGCGTTATGTCCGCGAGGCCATCGACCTGCTCGCCGCGACCGCCGGCGACCTGGCCACGGCCATGACCAGGATCCGGCTGCTCGCCTACGCGATCCTCGACGGCACCCTGATCCCGATCGACCGAGTCGCCAACCAGAAGCCGTACTACTGCGCCGCCTGCGCGACACCCGCCGCCGGGGCCGGTGGCCGTCGGCGATGCCGACTTCACCCGCCCGCAGGTGGCGGCGAGCAACCCATGCGGCCGTCCGCCCGCCCATCGGTCCACTGTCGACTGTCAACCCCGGAACCCGTGATGTCGTACGCGTGCCGTAGCTTGTCGATCACGATCTTCGGGGAGGATGAGCGGCATGATGGGACCGTCGCACGCGCTGTCCGGCGCGGCGGTGTGGCTGACCGGGTCATTGGCGCTCGAGCACTTCGCCGACTACGAGCAGTCCGCGCTGGCGCTGGCGGTCGGCACGGCGGTCTGCGCCGGCGGGGCGCTCTTTCCCGACCTCGACCTCTCCGGCAAGGTCACCCGTAACCAGGGCGGCGCGACGGTGGCCCGCACGTTCGGCGTCTTCTCGCTGTTCGTCGCCGAGGTGATCGAGAAGATCTCGCTCGGCGTCTACTACGCGACGAAGCTGAGCAGGGATCCGAAACGCAGCAACGGGCACCGCACCCTCACCCACACCATCCCGTTCACCGTGCTGGTCGGTTGGGGCACCACCGCGCTCTGCACCGCGTACGGGAAATGGGCGGTGGTCGGCATCCTGTTCTTCATGATCGGCCTGGCGCTGCGTGGGCTGTTCGACCGCTGGGCGGAACGGGCCGGCTGGGTGATCGTCACCCTCACCTCGGCGGCCGGCGCCTGGTACACGTTCGTCAACCTGCCCGGCGACCGGGGCTACCCGATGATCGGCGTGGCCATGGCGGTGGGCTGTTTCGTGCACATCATCGGCGACATGATCACCAAGGCCGGGGTGCCGATCCTGTGGCCCATTCCGATCAAACGCCGGATGTGGACGCCGATCGGCCTGCCGAACAGCATCGCCCTGCGCGCCGGTGGCAAGACCGAGGTGGTGGTGGTCCGCTCGGTGTTGACGGTGGTCTCCGTGCTGGCCGCGCTCGGCCTGCTCGCCCCCTCGGTGCTGGAGCGCTTCACCATCGACGGCTGACCGGCCCGGTTCAGCCGCCCGTGCTGAAATGCTGGTAGTCCGGGTCGGACCAGACCCCGCCCCACGCCCAGCCGACCTCGGCGAACGCACGGACGAGGACGCCGTCCGGCACGGCCATGCCCGGCCGGTACGCGCTCCGGTCGACGTACGCGGCGCCGGCCGGGGGCAGCACCCGCCCGCCGAGCAGGTACGGGTTCTCCACCGGGTTCACGTCGACCGCCTGCCCGTACGCGTGCCTGGACCAGGCCACTGGCCCTTCGGTGACCGCGCGTCGGCAGTTGAAGCCGGAGGTGTTGTCGGCGGCCATCGAGATGTCGTCGTCCCCGCCGTAGCGGTCGACCGGGGTCATCCGCCGGATCGGGAAGCGCTGCCGGTACAGGCTGGCGAAGACGGTGGTCACGGCGGCGGCGACCTGCTCGTGCACGATCAGCTCACCGACGTGGGCCCGGCCGTCGAAGTCCCAGTGACCCAGCCGCAGCAGCCGTAGCCGCTCCGCGCCGACCGGGCAGCCCGGCCGCCAACTGGGTCCCAGCTCCGCCGGGGTGACCGGGTGGACCTCGTGGACGAACGGGGGCGGCGCGGGTGGCGGTGGCGGTCGCCGGACGCATCCGGTCCCGGCCAGGACGAGGGCCAGCGGCAGCGCGGCCCATCGACGCCTCCGGCGGGCAGGTCGGGGCACGGGGCCGGTCAGGCGCCGACGCGCTGGGGCGGCACGGTGAGGCCGTACCGGGTCATCTGCTCGGGGCTGTCCACCCGGCTGCCGTCGGCGACGGTGTCGCAGGCGATGTCGACGATCAGGTCCTTGTGCGCCAGCAGGTACGGCCGCGCGCCGACGTCCGCGCTGGCCAGGGTGGCGATGCCGGGCCAGTGCCGGCGGCCGAAGAGCATCGGGTAGCCGCGCAGCCCGCCGTAGGTGGCGCAGACCAGCGCGTCCGGGTACGGCAGGGCGACCACCCGGCGGACCGCCTCGGTGGTGAGACCGGGCATGTCGACCGGGATCACCACGACCGCTTCGATGGTGTCGTCGGTGAGCGCGGCGAGCCCGGCCCGGATGGACGAGCCCACGCCGGTCCCCCACGCCTGGTTGACCACCACCGTCGCGCCGGACAGGTCGGCGGTGCGGCGCACCTCGGCCGCCGCCGCGCCGAGCACCACCACGGTCTGCGCGCAGCCCGCCTCGGTCATCGTGTCGATCATCTGGTCCACCAGGGGCCGCTCCCGCAGGTGCAGCAGAGCCTCCGGACCGCCGATGCGGCGTCCGCCCCCGGCAGCGATGATCATTCCTGCGATACGCACATGGGGTGCAACGAGCGCCCCGACCAGTAGTGTCGGGGCGAAACGGATATTTAGTGCAAAGGTTTCGGTTGGCTCAGGCGTCGGCGTAACAGTCGACCACGGCCACGTCCAGCGGGACCCGCACCGGCGTCGCGCCGAACAACAACCCCGTCGCCCGCTCGCCGCAGCCGGTGACCGCCTCGACCACCGCGTCGACCTGCCCGGCCGGACAGTGCACGATCACCTCGTCGTGCTGGAAGAAGACCAGCTCCGCGTCGGTGCCGGCCAGCGCCGTCCGCAGCGTCGCCAACAGGGTGGACGCCCACTCGGCGGCGGTTGCCTGGACGACGAAGTTCCGGGTGAACCGGCCCCGGGACCGGGCCGCCCGCGCCCGGGGCCCCTGCGGGTCGAACCCGCCGTCGTCCTCCCCCGCCTCCGGGTCGACGACGCCGCCGGGCGGGCAGGTCCGGCCCAGCCACGACCGGACCAACCCGCCGGCCTCACCGGTACGCGCCGCCGCCTCCACGTACCCGAACGCGGTCGGATAGTGCTGCCGCAGCACCGCCAGGGCGGGTGCCGCCGACCCGCCGGTCTGCCCGTACATCGCGCCGAGCAGGGCCACCTTGGCGCGGGCCCGGTCACCGCCGAAGGACTCCCGGGCCAGCGCGGCGTACAGGTCGCCCGCCCCGCCGGCCGCCGCCAGCCGGGCGTCACCGGAGACCGCCGCGAGCACCCGGGGCTCCAGTTGACCGGCGTCGGCCACCACCAGCCGCCAGCCCGGGTCGGCCACCACCGCCCGCCGGATCACCTTCGGGATCTGCAACGCGCCACCGCCCCGGGTCGCCCACCGGCCGGAGACCACCCCGCCGGGGACGTACTCCGGGCGGAAGCGGCCGTCCCGCACCCAGGCGTCCCGCCAGGCCCAGCCGTGCGCCGTCCAGATCCGGTAGAGCTCCTTGTACTCCAGGACCAGCGGCACCGCCGGGTGGTCCACCCCGCGCAGCACCCAGGACCGGGTGTTCGGCAGGTCGACGCCGGCCCGGGCGAACGCCCGCAGCAGCTCGGCCGGGCTGTCGGCGTGCACCTGCCGCACCCCGAACGCCTCGGCGATCCGGGCGGCCAGCTCGGCCAGCCGGCGCGGCGGCCCGCCCACCGGGGACGGCTCGCCGAGCAGCCCGGTGAGGATCGCGTCGTGCGCGTCGACCCGCCAGGGCAGCCCGACCGCGCCCATCTCCGCCGCGACCAGCGCGCCGGCCGACTCGGCGGCCACCAGCAGCCGGAACCGGCCGGGGCGCTCGGTGGCGGCGATCCGGGCGAGCTGGTCGGCGTACACCCGGGTCAACGCCTCGACCCCCGGACCGGTCGGCCCGGACGGCGCGTCGAAGAGCGTGGCCTGCCCGTCGCCGGGCGGCGCGGCCGGGCGCGGCGGCGGATCCGGCGGCACCGCCGTGCCGGTCAGCCGGGCCCAGGCCGCCGGGAACGAGCGCGGCTCACCCCACCGGCCGGCATACCCGAGCAGCAGCGCCTCGGTCAGCTCGACGTCGTGGCAGCGCTCGACCCGCGCCCCGGCGCGCAGCAGGGCGGGGTAGAGCGTCGCGCCGGACGCCCACACCCAGCGCGGCCGGTCGGCGGCCTCCCGGGCGGCGACGGCGGCGGCGAGATCGGTGACCGGCTCGGCCGGGCCGGCGGGCCGCCCGTCCGGGCGCAGCGGGCACAGCGCGCCACCAGCGCCCTCTCCCGCCACCACCGCGACCAGCACGCCCTCATCCTGCCCCCACCCACCGACACGCTTGCGCGCCCGGGCGGAGCGCGGGGCGCGGCGACCACCGCTGCCGCGGGCCGGAGGGCGGAACGGGTCCGCCCGGAGCCGGACGGCACAGGAAGCGGCCGTCAACAGGGTGTGACCCTTGCCTCTTCATCGGCCAGTCTCTATCGTTACCGGAAAGCGCTTTCCCACCACCAGAGGCGCTCAGGCTCGAAAGGTGAACACAGATGAGACGCAAAGTCGCCACACGATGGCTGGCCGGTGGCGCCACGGCGGTCGCAGGCGCCGTCGTGGCGCTGGCGCTGCAGGTTCCCCACGCCTCGGCCGCGACGAACCTGAGCCTCGGCGCCGGCGCCGACGGCTCCAGCAAGGCCAGTGGCACCAGCTACGGCAACGTCATCGACGGCAACACCAGCAGCTACTGGTCGCCGAGCGGCTCGACCGGCACGGTCTCGGTCAAGTGGGGCAGCGCCACCACGGTGTCCTCCGCCGTCATCGTGCAGGGCTCAGGCGGCGGCTCGATCAGCGGCTGGCAGCTCAAGAACCACGACACGGGCGCCGTCCTGGCCAGCGGCGGCAGCGCCCCGAGCACCGTCAACTTCTCCTCGACGTCACTGAAGAAGCTCTCCTTCGTCATCACCAGCGCGTCCGGCACCCCACGGATCGCCGAGTTCGAGACGTACTACGGCGGCGGGTCGACCCCGACCCCCAGCCCGACCAGTGGCCCCACCAGCGGGCCGACGGCCAGCCCGACCAGCAACCCGGGCACGCCGACCGGCGCGTGGCCGTCGTCGGCCGGCTCGGTGAGCATCTCGGGCACGGTCAACGTCTCCGGCACCTTCGACGGCGGGATGAAGACCTACTGCTGCATCGGTGACGGCGGGCAGGGCGAGTCACAGGACCCGATGTTCAAGATCGCCAATGGCGGCACCCTGCAGAACGTGATCCTCGGCTCACCCGCCGGTGACGGCGTGCACTGCGAGGGCACCTGCACGCTGCGCAACGTGTGGTGGAACGACATCGGTGAGGACGCCGCCACCTTCAAGCAGACCAACGGCGGCACCTCCTACGTCATCGGCGGCGGCGCGCGCAACGGCAGCGACAAGACCTTCCAGCACAACGGCAACGGCACGGTCGACATCTCCGGGTTCTACCTGAAGGGGTCCGGCAAGCTGTACCGAGGCTGCGGCAACTGCTCCACCTCGCACACCCGCCACGTGCGTATCGACAACGTCCTCGTCGACGACATCGACATGCTCGCCGGCATCAACAGCAACTGGAACGACACCGCGACCATCACCCGCGTGGTCGTCATCGGCTCGGCCACCATCTGCGGCAAGTACAAGGGTGTGCCCAAGGGCAGCGAGCCCAGCTACCTCGGTGAGGGCTGGAACGACGCCAACTGCAAGGTCAACAGAAGCGACGTCACCTTCCGGTAGCCCCGGACACGTCTGGTCCACGCGGAGGGGGCGCCCCCTGACGGCCGGCGCCCCCTCCCGCCCGCCCTGGCGGAGCGCCGAATCCCCAACGTCGATCTGGATCGACACGGCGGGGCTGGGGCCGCAGGGCAGGGCCGCAGGGACGGGTCAGCAGGGGCGGGAGTGGAAGGTCACCTTTGTCACGTATATGGGTACGTAGAGGTGGCCGTCGCCGGGAGGGGAGCAGTACGTGCCGGTGTACTCCGACCCGAGGTACGAATAGGACCAGGTGACGTCGACGTTCCGGGTGGTGTAGTTGAAGTAGTTGAACACCGTGACCTTGCCAGACCAGTCGGTGGCGGTCACCACGGACGGGGGCGCGGTGGGGCCCTCCGGCGGGTGGTCGGTGTTGGGCCAGCCGCAGAACATGCCCGGCGGGCAGTTCCCGGGCGGCCAGTAGAGGTACGGCGGCGGGGATGTCGCCGCCGAGGCGGGCGGAGCGCCGACCAGCACGCCGGCGAGGGCGGCGGCGGCAGCGAGGGACTTCAGCAGCACGATTCACCTACCTGGAAATTCGTCGCGGATGGACATCGGTTGTCCGGCGGAGGACCGCCTCGTCCGTGACAGCGCTCGACCCGACCCGTCCCGCCCCACCGACCTGCACGCCTCCGCGCCTCGGTCCGGCCGGGTCGGTTCGCCGCGCTACGGGATCACCAGTTGCAGGCGCCCGCACGGAAACTGACCTTCGTCACGTTCCCGTGCACGTAGAGGTCTCCCCCGCCGGGGTTCGCGCACCTCTCGTAGGTGCGCCCGGACGGGTCGGTCTTGAAGGTGTAGAGGATGTCGACGCTGCGGGAGGTGCGGTTGTAGAAGTACAACCCGGTGACGTTGCCGGACCAGTCGGCGCTGGTCACCAGGGACGGAGTCCCCCACGGGTTGAAGTCGGGCCAGATGCAGAGCACGCCCTGCGGACAGTTGCCGGGCGTCCAGGGGTCGTCTGCCGCCCGGGTGGTCGCCGCCGGGGCGGGAGAGGCGGTGGTCAGCACGACGGCGACGGCTGCGGCGAGGGCAAGGGATTTCAGCACGGTTCACCACTTCCCAGCAGAACCGATTGACGGGTGTCGAATTTACCGTGCGGAAATTTGATCCGTCAAGCACTTCGTGTGACCCGCCCACACCTCGGCGGGGGGCGGCGGCTACTTGACCGCGCCGGCGGTGAGACCGGACTGGATCTGACGCTGGAAGATGGCGTAGACGCCGATCATCGGCAGGATGGACAGGGTGAGGGCGGCGAACAGGGCCGCCCAGTCGGCCTGGTAGCCGGCCGACGTGGAGATGCTGGCGATGCCCTGGGTGAGCACCCATTTGCGGTCGGCCCCCTCGCCCTGCATCAGCGCCACCGGCAACAGGTACTGGTTCCACTGGCCGATGATGTTGAAGATCGCGATGGAGACCAGGGCCGGACGGGCCATCGGCATCATGACCTGGAAGAACAGCCGGGTGTGCGAGGCCCCGTCGATCATCGCGGCCTCGGCCACCGACTGCGGCAGCGTCTTGAAGAACGCGGCCAGGAAGAACACCGTGAACGGCAGCGAGTACGCGATGTACACCAGGATCAGCCCGGTGTACGTGTTGAGCAGCCCGAGGTTGTTGACCACCAGGAACAGCGGCACCAGGGCGAGGAACACCGGGAACGCCAGACCGGAGACGAACAGGTAGTAGACGACCCGGTTGCCGGGGAACGGGTAGCGGGCCAGCACGTACGCGGCCATCGCGCCGAACAGCATGGTGCCGCTGGTGCTCAGCGTCACCACGAACACGCTGTTGAGGAAGTAGCGGCCGACGTTGGCCTCGCTCCAGGCGCGGGCGTAGCTGTCGAAGTTGAAGCTGCCGGGCAGCGCGAACGGGTTGCCGAGGAAGATCTCGGTGTTGCTCTTGAACGAGGCGAGGATCGTCCAGAGCAGCGGGGCGATCACCAGGATCGCCCAGACCGCCAGGGCGAGGTGGCCCAGCACGGTGAGCGCGCCCACCTCGGATCGTTGGCGGCGGCCGGCGGAGGCGGGCCGCCGGCCCGGCGGGGCGGCTCCGGCCGGGGCGGCCGGGGCGCTGGATGCGATCTCCGTGGTCATCGGTGCCGCCTTACAGCTCGATCGTGTCACGCTTGCTGACGCGCAGGGTGAGCGCGGCGAACGTGATCGTCAGGAAGAACAGCGCCACGCCCATCGCCGAGGCGTAGCCGAACTGGGAGTAGCTGAACGCGTTGCGGTAGATCTCCATGCCGAGCACGGTGGTGGCCCCGTCGGGGCCGCCCTGGTCGACCGAGAGCACCTGCACGATGGCGAACGCGTCGAACGCGGCGATGCCCAGGTAGACCCAGGCGACCTGGAGGGTGTCCCAGAGCAGCGGCAGGGTCACCCGGAAGAACATCGCCGTCCGGCCGGCCCCGTCGATGGTGGCCGCCTCGTAGATGTCCTTCGGCACCGAGGACATGCCGGCGGAGAAGAGCACCACGTAGAAGCCGACCGCCTGCCACACCAGCACCGCGACGATCGACCAGAGCGCGATGTCCGGATCGGCCATGAACAGCACCGGGTCGAGACCGACGGCGGCCAGCACGCCGTTGAGCAGGCCGCTGTCGTCCGGGGCGTACACCCGGCTGAAGATGACGCCGACGATGACGACGGCCAGGACCTGGGGGAAGAAGAACACCACCCGGTAGAACCTCGACCCCCGGACCCCGGCCATCACGCCGCCCCGGCTCCCCCCGCCCACGTTGAGCATGAAGGCGAAGAAGAGCGCGAGGGCGATCGTGAGCAGCGGCAGGGCGAGCAGCAGGAGCCCGTGGTGCCGGATCGCCTTCCAGAAGACGTCGTCGGAGAACAGCTTGGTGAAGTTCTCCAGACCGACGAACTCCGGGTTGGCGCTGACCCCCCGCCAGTTGGTGGTGGCGAGGTAGAAAGCCTGCGCGTACGGCCCGAGGACGAAGGTCACGTAGATCGCGACCGGCGCCGCCAGAAAGCCGACGATGAACGGGTACCTGCCGTGCCGCATGGTCGTCTCGTCTCTTGTCCGGTCCTAGCGGGTGAACTTCTCGATGGAGGAGTCCTTCTTGACCGCGTCGGCGACCTTCTGCATCCGGTCGCAGAACTTCTGCGCGGTGCCGCCGGAGAACATCAGCTCGTTGGTGGCGGCGCGGGCCTCGTCGTCGAGCTTCTTGTACCAGGTGTCGAAACGGTAGCTGAAGTAGTCCTTGCCGGCGGCGGTGAGCATGGCGTTGCCGCTGGTCAGGCCGGGCGAGATGTCGAGGCCGTCGACCGCGCCCTGGACGACGGTGAGCACCTTGGTCAGCTCGGTGAAGCCCTTCGCGCCGGCCTTGGAGAGCATGTGCCGCAGGTACTCCATGCCGCCCCGGGCGTTCTTGCCCTTCGACGGGACGAAGTACATCTCGCCGGCCGCCGCGTAGATCGCGGTCTGCGGCAGCGCGTCCGAGGCGGTCACGCTCGGCACCGGGGTGACCGCGTACTTGAAGCCGGGCGGGGTGTCCTTGGCCTGCTCGTTCTCCAGCCAGGAGCCGCTGGGGTAGAAGGCGACCTTGCCCTGGTTCTGCTGGAGCTGCACCTCGGTGTGCTTGAGGCCCAGGTGCGCCTTGTTGCCGTACTTCGCGCCGATCTCGGCCCAGGCGGCGGCGGCCTGCTTGACCGGCTCGGCCTGCCACGCGCCGTCTTCGAGGTTGTCGATGTTCTTCAGCACGTCCGGGCCGCCGATCTTGGCGGCGCTGGTGAGCAGGACGAGGTACTGGT
Source organism: Micromonospora sp. WMMD882 (assembly GCF_027497255.1). Lineage (NCBI taxonomy): Bacteria > Bacillati > Actinomycetota > Actinomycetes > Micromonosporales > Micromonosporaceae > Micromonospora > Micromonospora sp. WMMD882. The sequence goes on along the minus strand of NZ_CP114903.1, from coordinate 518,502 downwards.
AGTAGGCGGCGTTCGCGCCGGCGTACGAGTACGGGGTGATGCCGGCGGCCTTGATCTTGTCGCACAGGGCGGTGAAGTCGGCCCAGGTCTTCGGCGCGACCCAGCCGTTCTTCTCGAACAGCGCGCTGTCGTACCAGAGCCCGAAGACGGTGAACGCGTAGTTCAGCACGTACGGCTTGCCGTTGTAGGTGCCCTGCTCGACGGTGCCGGGGACGAGCAGGTCACGGACCTTCTTCGACGGGTCGTCCAGCGCGGGGGCGTCGAACAGCTCGGTGAGGTCCTGCACCTGGTCGGCCTGCACCAGCGCGCCCTGGTCGAGGAACTTCGACCCGGCGTTGTTGACCATGTCCGGCGGGGTGTTGCTGCTGAACCGGGGTTGCAGGACGGTGCCGATCTCCTCGGTCGAGGAGAACTTCACCTCCGCCTTCGGGAACACCTTCTTGTACGAGGGGATGTGCACGTCGGTGGCGTACTTGGTGCCGAGGCCACCGTTGAAGATGACCACCTCCAGCGCCGCGTCCTCCTTGACGCCGAGCGGGTTGGTGGCGGACTTGTCGCCGGCGGCCTGCTCCACCGGCTCGTCGTCACCGCCGCCGACGCAGGCGCTGAGCAGGCCGGCGGCCGGCGTGGCCAGCATGCCCACGGCGGCGGCGCGGCGCAGCACGGTACGGCGGCTCAGGTCGGCCGGGCTTGCGGGGCTAACGGACATCGTCGTCTCTCCTTGAAGTGGGATCTGTGCGGAGGTGGGAGAAGGAGCGTTCAGGGCAGGGCCGCGCGGGCGGCCTTGTGCCCGTCGACGGCCTGGGCGGTACGCCGGAAGGCCGCGTGGGCGCGGTCGTGGGTGCGCTGCGCGACCGCCACGTAGAGCAGGTCGAGCACGACGAGCTGGGGATGCCGGGCGGAGAGCGCGTCGGGGCGGTAGGTGGTGGACTGGCTGGCGGTGAGCAGCACCACGTCGGCCAGCTCGGCCAGGGGCGAACGGGGGAAGCCGGTCAACGCGACGGTGGTCGCGCCCCGGCTGCCCGCCTCGGCGAGGGTCTCGATGGTCTCCCGGGTCTGTCCGGAGTGCGAGATGCCCAGCGCCACGTCGCCGGGGCGCAGCAGCGCGGCGCTGGCCAGACCTTCGTGCACGTCGTTCCAGGCCCAGGCGGCCACCCCGATGCGGTGCAGGCTGAACTGCATCTCCTCGCCGACCAGCGCGCTGCCGCTGGCCCCGAAGATGGTCACCCGGGCCGCGCCGGCGATGGCCACCGCGGCCCGTTCCACCTCGGCGAGGTCGAGCAGCGCGGCGGTGTCGTGCATGGCGCGGGTGTCGGCGGCCATGATCTGTTCGAGCACCCGTTCCAGGGGGTCGCCGGGCTGGATCTCCCGGCCGATGTCGACGGTCCAGCCGGCGGAGCGGGCCCGGCCGGTCTCGGCGGCGATGCCGAGCCGCAGGTCGGCGTACCCGTCGAAGCCCATCGCCCGGCAGAACCGGGTGATCGTGGCCGGCGAGGTGCCGCTGCGTTCGGCGAGCTCCACGATGGTCGCCCGGGCCGCCGCCTCGGGATCGCTGAGCACGTGTTCGGCGACCCGGCGCAGCGCGCCGGTCAGGTCGGGGGCTCCGGCCCGGACCCGGGCCAGCACGCCCTCCGAGGCGACGCCGAGCGGGCTGCGGCGGTCGAACCCGTCGGTGTCGGCCGCCACGGGGGCGGCGGCGTCCACCTCGTGACCGACCATCGAGGCCCACCTTTCCGAAAAGAGTGTTAACTGTTAGTGGTAAAAGTTCTTACTGAGGACCCCTCCGTGTCAAGAGCGTGGGCGAAGTTTTCAAACTGTTACCTGAGGCGCACCCTGCGCCGCGCCTCCGCGCCTTGCCAGTCGCGCCCGGGTCGACCAGCATGGATCCGCCCCACGGGACGACCATCGGGAGGTGCGACGGCATGTCCGGCAGCAACGTGGACCGCCCGGACCCCGGCGGCTCCGCCGGCGCCGTCATGGACCGTCCGGCCACCGGCGGCGCGTCCGGGACCGTCGCGGACCGCCCGGGCGCCGGCGGCTCCTCCGGGGCCGCCGCCGGCCGCCCGGACGCCGGCGTTTCCGGGGCCGTCGTCGTCGGGCTGGACGTCGGGGGCACCTCCACCCGGGCCGTCGTGGCCACCGTCGCCGGGGAACGCCTCGGCGCCGCCCGCGCCGGCGGCGGCAACCCGACCAGCCACGGGCCCGACCGGGCCGCCGACGAGGTACGGGCCGCCCTGCGCGGCGCGCTGGCCGGGATCACGCCGTCCCGGGTCGCCGCCGGGGTCATCGGGCTGGCCGGCGCCGGCCGGCTCCTCGCCGACCCGGCCGGGCGGGACGCCTTCGACCGCGCCTGGCGCGACGCCGGGCTGCGCTGCCCGTACACGGTGCACAGCGACGCCCTGATCGCGTACGCGGCCGGCACGTCCGCCCCGGACGGCACCGTCCTCGTCGCCGGCACCGGCGCCATCGCCGCCCGGGTGCGCGGACTGCGCCTGGACCGGGTCGCCGACGGCCACGGCTGGCTGCTCGGCGACGCCGGCTCCGGCTTCTGGCTCGGCCGGGAGGCGGTCCGCCGGGTCCTGGCCGACCTCGACCGGGCGCGGCAGCCGGACGCGCTCGGCGGTCGGGTCCTCACCACGCTGCTCGGCCACGCCACCGTCGCGCCCCGCCCCCGGGACACCGTGGACGCGCTCGTCCAGACGATCACCCGACGTCCCCCGGTGGAGCTGGCCCGACTCGCCCCGCTGGTCGTCGAGGCCGCCCGCGACGCCGAGCCGACCGCCGTCGCGCTGATCGCGCAGGCCGCCGCGCACCTCGCCGACAGCGCCGGCCGGATCCGCCCGCCGGAGGCCGCCGACCCGGTCGTGCTCGGCGGCGGGCTGCTCACCGGGGACACCCCGCTCGCCGCCGCGCTCCGCGCCGAGCTGCGCCGCCGCTGGCCGGACGCGTCCGTACGCCGGGCCGGGGACGGCGCCGCCGCGGCGGCCTGGCTGGCCGCCCGCGACCTGCCCGGGACGACCGACCCGGCCGCGCTGCACGACCGGCTGCTGACCGCCGCGCCCTGACCGCGCCCGCTCCCCCGGTCACCCTGCGCGCCGGCACGACGCTGGTCGGCCGGGCCGTTCGCCCGTCCGGACCCGGCGGGCGGGCATAGCCTGACGGCATGGGCCGCCTGCGGCAGCTCGCCGAGCGGACGCCGGCCGACCGGGAACGCTACGTCGACCTGCTCCGGGCGGCGGCGATCACCATGGTCGTGATCGGTCACTGGACGGCCACCGTCCTCGGGTACGACGAGACGGGCCGCCCCACCGGCCGCTCCGCCCTGCCGGAGCTGCCCTGGGCGTACCCGCTGACCTGGCTGGCCCAGGTGATGCCGGTGTTCTTCCTGGTCGGCGGCTACGCCAACGCCGCCTCCCTGGTGTCCCGGCGACGCCGGGGCGGGACCGCCACCGGCTGGCTGCTCGACCGCAGCGCCCGGCTGATCCCGCCGACCACCGTCCTGGTGCTGGTGCTCACCGGCGGCGCGTCGACCGCGCGACTGGCCGGCGTCGACCCGACCCTGATCCGTACGGTCGTCTGGTTCGCCACCGTGCCGCTGTGGTTCCTCGCGGCGTACCTGGTGGTGGTGCCGTTGACCCCCCTGACGTACCGGCTGCACGAACGCTTCGGGCTCGCCGTGCCGGTGGCGCTGGCGACCCTGGTCGGCCTCGGTGACCTGGGCCGGCTGCTCGGCCCGGCGCATCTGGCGCTGGGCAGTTACCTGTTCGGTTGGCTAGCCGTGCACCAGCTCGGCTACGGCTGGTACGACGCGCGGCGCGGCGTCCGACGGCGGTGGCGACGGCTGCCGCCGGACCGTCGGACGGGCTGGCCGCTGCTGCTGGGCGGCAGCGTCGTGCTGGTGCTGGCCACCACGGTCGGCCCGTACCCGGTGAGCATGCTCAACGTGCCCGGTCAGCGGTTGGACAACTCCGCCCCGCCGAGCCTGGCGCTGCTGGCCCTGGCGGCCGCACAACTAGGGTTGATCATGTTGTGCCGGGATCCGGTCGAGCGGTGGCTGCGCCGCGCCGGCCCGTGGCGGGTGGTGATCGCGGTGAACGCGGTGGTGCTGACCGTCTTCCTCTGGCACCTCACCGCGGCGATCCTGGTGGTCGGCGGACTCGACCTGGTGGGTCTGCTGCCCACCCCGCCGGTGGACTCGCCGGCCTGGTGGGCCTGGCGGGCGCCGTGGCTGCTGATGCTGTCGGTGGCGCTGGCCGGGCTGGTCGCGGTCTTCGGCCCGGTGGAGGCCCGCGCGATCCGCCGCGGCAGCCCGGTGGGCCGGCCCGCCGGGCCGGTGGTGGCGTGGCTGCGGGGTGGGTTGGCGGTGGGTGGTTTCGCCACCGTGGTCGCCGCGCTGGCGTTCAACGCGGTGACCCCCCGGCAGTCGCCTGAGCCGCTGGGCCTGCCGGCCGGCGCGCTGGTCGCCTACCTCGTCGGAGCCGGCCTGCTGCGGCTGCTACGGGCCACCGGCTCCGGCGGGCCGACGCGGAGAGGCGGGCCATCTGCCGCATCCGCGGCGCGGCGCGGTAGAGCTAATCCCCCGTGGTGGTCGCCCTGGCGGCCTCGACCGCCGACCTGAAGTCGGGCGTGGCCCCGATCTGGGCGAGTAGCACGTTCGCCGCGTTGTAACAGGCGAACCTTGTCACCCTTCCCGCCCGGAGATACCAGAGATCCGCCGTCGGCACGTCGATACGGTTACCGGTCGGACGGATCTCGCCGACCGGAGTCGGGAACCCGCCCAGATGCGTTCCCTGGATTCGCAACTCGACGGCGACGACGTCACCCAGCGCATGCACTGCGAGTAGCTCACGGTGGACGTCGGGGAAAACGCCGGCGAAGCCCGTCAGCGCCTGAGGGATCTGGTCCCCGTGGAAGGTCAGCGAATTCGGCACGTCGTGGAACGTCCCATCCTCGGTGAACAAGGCGCGAAAACCCTGTCCGTCGAGGACGTTGCCTTCCGCCAGCCGGTACGCCTCGCGGACCACATCTTCGTTACTTCTCACGTCCACCCTCCCTTGATCCTTCGTGTCGTCTCCGGCCACGCTAACAGGTTTTTGACCGGATGGTCAATAACGTAAGCTGGCTCACATGCCACGCCCCCGCAAGTTCATCGAGAGCGATGTCGTCAGCAGCGCCAGTGAGGTGTTCGCCGTGCACGGCCTCGCCGCAGCGACACTTGATGACCTGGTGCGGGCGACCGGCCTGGGTAAACAGAGCCTGTACAACGCGTTCGGCGGGAAACGGGAATTGTTTCTCCGGGCGCTCTCCGAGGACCGGGAGGAGGCGACCCGCGCCGTCTCGGAAGCGCTCGGCCACGACGACGCGCTGCCGCTGGAACGAATTCGGGGCCACCTGCTCATGATGGCGATCGAGTTCAGCAGCAGTGAGCGGCGGGTCTCGCTCGCCACGCGCGCGCTTGTCGAATCGACCGGCGCGGAGGATCCACTCTCGACGACCACGAAGGCCGGCATCGAACAGCTCGCCGGGGTCTACGCCCGATGCCTGGAACACGCGCGGGAGAACGGGGATCTGCCGGCCGACGCGAACGTGCAGTCGCTGGCGGTCTATTTTGTCGCCGTAACCCGGGGGATGGAGTTGCTCGGCCGCGCCGGTGTCGGCCGCGCCGTTCTCACCGGGGTCGCGCTCGACGCGCTTCGTGTGCTCCACGGCCAGCGGATGGAAAACGCCGACGACCGCCCGCCGAAGCGGTAACGACCGCCGGTGGCCGGTCACCGCCAGGGCTGACTCTCGTCAGCAGGTTTACGCACGCCCGCAGTGACCGTTGGGGCTTCGAGGGGCGTGATCCGGTGAGGATCGCGCGATCCTGGGCTCAGTAGCCGACCAGGCGGTGCAGCCGGAGGAACGTCTCGGTGAAACCGAGCGCCGGCCAGGCCCGCGAGGAGAGCAGGTTGGTCACCCGCCAGTCGGTGACCACGCTGTCGAAGCCCGCCCCGGCCGCCCAGTCGACCACGGCCGCGCCCAGGGCCCGTCCCGCGCCGACGCCGCGCGCGTGCGGGAAGACCGCGGCGAAGGCGAGCAGGCCAGCGTTCTCCGGCCGGGCCAGGCCACGATGACTGCCGGACCTTTCCACCGAGCACCCGAACGCCGAGCCGATCACCTCGCCGTCCCGTTCCACCACGAAGGTGGCGTAGCCGGGGTCGTCGATGTCCTCGGTCCAGTCGGCGAGGCTCTCCTCGAACGTCTGCGCGGGCCCGGCGGAGAACGTGGGTGACAGGCCGTGCTGGCGGGGCAGCTCGGCGTCGAGCCGGGCGAGCACCGGAACGTCCGCCCGGTCGGCCCGCCGCACCACGAGCCGCCCCGCGCCGTCCGACGCCGACAGCCCCTGCCGAGTCGACGCCGCCGCCGACGGCCCAGGCGGAGTCGACGCCGCCTTCGACGGCCCGGCCGACAGCGGCCCGGGCGGGATCGGGCGGACGGCGTGGGCGTGCTGCTGACCGAACCCCGACCGGAACCAGGCGTGCGCCAACTCCCGGTCGGGCGCGGGCACCAGGACGTAGTGCGCGGTGCGGCCCTCGTCGACCCAGCGGGCGGCGGCCACCCCGTACAGGTCGCGCATTGCCTCGGGGTCGGTGGTGGCCTGCCCGGCCGCCTCGACCCAGACGTTCGGCCCCCACGTCGCCGCCGCTTTCGGGGCGCCGAGCAGGAAGCCGACCGGGACGCCGGCCCGGAAGGCGACCGCGCCCGAGGCGTCCGGCGTCCCGAAGGCGGCCGTCAGCTCGGCCGTGGCGGTCGCCGGGTCCTCGAAGCGGGGCGGCAGCAACGGCTGGGCGACCCGGTGCCGGCGGTGCCGCCCGGCCAGCAACGCGCCGCAGACGGCCAGCTCGTCGGCCGTCAACGGCCGTACCTCCAGGCGGGACATGGCCGGCACCGTACCGACGGCGCGGGCCCGCCCGCACCCGCATTTCGACCGCCGGACGGCCCGGCCAAGGGCGACCGGTCAGCCGGACGGCCCGGCCAGGGCGGGGCGGGGCGGGGCGGGGCGGTCAGGCGGTGTCGCGGACGGCCTGGGCGAAGACCTCGGAGCGGTGCTCGAAGTTGCGGAACCGGCCGTAGCTGGGCGCGGCCGGGGAGAGCAGCACCACCCCGCCGGCCGGGGTGAGCTTACGGGCCAGCCGCACCGCCGCGACCAGGTCGTCGGCGAGCTCGGTACGCACCCGGGGCAGCCCGGCCAGGGCGTCGACGATCCGGGGCCCGCTGTCCGGGATGCCGATCACGGTGATCTCCCGCTGGGTCAGGTGTTCCCGCAGCGGCGTGTAGTCCAGCCCCCGGTCGGTGCCGCCGACGATCACCGTCAACGGGCGGCCCTGGTACGCGTCGATCGCGTGCATCGCCGCGTACGGGCTGGTGGCGAGGGTGTCGTCGACGAAGGTCAGCCCGGACGGGTCGGCGATCTCGGTGAGCCGGTGGGCGAGCCCCTGGAACGCGGCGACCGCCGCCGCGATCTCGTCGGCGCGGGCCGGCACGTCCACGCCGAGCGCGTCCAGCACCGCCAGGGCCACGCACAGGTTGCCCGCGTTGTGCGCGCCGACCAGCGGCAACGCCGTACGGGGAAAGAGGGGTCGGCCGGCGGCGTGGAACCACGGCGTGCCGTCCGGGCCGACGGCGACGTGGAAGCCGTCGGGACGGCCGGCGCGTACCCTCGGCCGGTCGCCCAGCTCGGCGGCGAGCCGCTCGTCGAGGTCGTTGACGACCACCGTCTCCGGCCCGTGCGCGAGCAGGTTGAGCTTGTCCCGGTAGTACTCCCGTTCGCCGCCGTGCGCGTCCAGGTGCTCGGGGAACAGCGCGGTGACCACCGCCACCCGGGGCGAGTCGGTCAGGTCGGCGCACTGGTAGCTGGACAGCTCCAGCACGTACAGCCCGGCCTCGGGCAGGTCGAGCAGCGGCACGCCGATGTTGCCGCCGAAGACGTTGGGCCGGCCGAGGGCGGTGAGCAGGTGGCTGACCAGGCTGGAGGTGGTGCTCTTGCCCTTGCTGCCGGTGACCCCGACGGTGCGGGCGGCGTGGTCGGCCAGCCACAGCGCGCTGCCGCCGGTCACGGTGACCCCCCGGCGGCGCAGCTCGACCAGCCACGGGTGGGTCTGCGGGACGCCCGGCGACCGGACCACCACGTCGGCGGCGGCCAGCGCGGCGAACCCGTCCTCGCCGGTGACCAGCGGCGCGGCCTCGGCCAGCGGCCCGGACCAGTCCAGCGACAGGAAGTTCGCGCTGTCGTCGACGGCGACCAGCCGCGCCGGGCCGTGCGCGGCGACGGCGGTCACCGCGGCCCGGCCCTCCCGACCGGTGCCCCAGACGGCGACAGAACGTCCGCGCAGGTCAGACAGGCGCACAGGGGATCCCCTCCAGCCAGGTACGGGCTCATTTGTCACGGCCTAGTATGGCGTGTGCCCAACGAACAGCTCCGGCGGATGGACGCCTTCACCTTCCCGTCCCGCGCGATCGACCTGACCACCGGTGAGGTGCGGCTGGACTACGCGCTCACCGGGCCGGACGGCGAGCTGCGGTTCACCGAGGTGGTCATCTTGCCGCTGCCCGCCGAGCCGCCGTCACCGGCCACCCGGGCCGCCCTCGACCGGGTGCTGGAGCTGCTGCACCTGGCCGCCGGGGTGAGCTACTACAAGGCCGCCGCGCCGCCCCGGCTGATCGCCCCGGCGCCGCTGGGCGGGGCCGCCGTGGCGTGGCTCACCGCCGTCTACACCAGGGGCCTGGCCGAGTACGCCTACCGTAACGACCTGCCGTACGTGCTGGAGCTGGTCCCCGAGACGCCCGCCGGCTCGGTGGCCCCGCCCGGGGCGCTGGACGCCGCCGACCGGCGTCCGCTCTGCGCCGTCGGCGGCGGCAAGGACTCGATCGTCAGCCTGGAGGCGCTGCGCCGGGCCGGGCTGGACCCGGTGCCGTTCTCGGTCAACCCGAACCACGTGATCGTCTCGGTGAACGAGGCGTCCGGGCTGCCCGCGCTGGCCGCCCGACGCAGGCTCGACCCGGCGCTGTTCGCGCTGAACAAGGCCGGCGCGCGCAACGGGCACATCCCGGTCACCGCGATCAACTCGCTGATCGCGGTCGCCACCGCCGTGCTGCACGGGCTCGGTCCGGTGGTGATGTCCAACGAGCGGTCCGCGTCCGACCCGAACCTGATCTGGAACGGACACGAGGTCAACCACCAGTGGTCCAAGGGGGTCGAGGCGGAAGGGCTGCTGCGGGCGGCGCTGACCGACCACGCCGGGCTCGCCGAGCCGTACTTCTCGCTGCTGCGGTCCCTGTCGGAGCTGCACATCGCCCGGCTGTTCGCCGCGACCACCCGCTACGACGCGGTGGTGACGAGCTGCAACGCCGCGTTCAAGCTGCACGACCCGAGCGCCCGCTGGTGCCGGGACTGCCCGAAGTGCCGGTTCGTCTTCCTGGCCCTGGCCCCGAACATGCCCCGCGAGCGGATCGTCGACATCTTCGGCGGCGACCTGCTCGCCGACGCCAGCCAGTTGCCCGGCTACCGGGAGCTGCTCGGCGTGGACGGACACAAGCCGTTCGAGTGCGTCGGCGAGGTCGAGGAGTCGGTGGTGGCGTTGGGGCTGCTCGCCGAGCAGGACCAGTGGCGGGACGCGCCGGTGGTCCGGGCGCTGGTCGCCGAGGTGCCGCCGCAGGCGTGGACCGCCGCCGCCGGATCCGACGTGTTCACCCCCGGCGGCCCGCACTTCGTCCCGCCCGCGTACGCGAAGGCCCTGGCCGCGCTGACCTGACCCACGGTCGCCGCGCCGCCGGTCACGCCGTTCGCCCACGGCGCTGGCGCAGCCGGTTGTTGACGTCGCGGACGCCGGGGGCGCGCCAGGCGTGGGCGTGTGCCTCGGCGCGGCGTTCCGCCGAGCTGACCTCCCCCTCCAGGATGATCACGCCGTTCTGCGCCTCGATGCAGATCCGCTCGTACCGCAGCAGGGGGTCCTGCCGCATCTGGTCGAGCAGCCGGTAGGCCAGCACGGTGTCGGGGTCGCCGGAGCGGGGCGGGAACACCGGCACGTCGCCGGCGGAGAACCAGGGGTAGAACACGGGGGACTCCTCACTGGGGATCCGGGGGTTCCAGGTGGAACCGGCCTGTCGCCTCGGTACCCGGCCCGCGGCGACGTCATTACGACAAGCCCGTGACAAATCCCGGCAGGTGGTGGCTGCGACGCTCCGGGCCGGGCCGGGTGAGCCGCCCGGCAGCCACCCGCGTCCGGCAGCCGGGCAGACACATAGCCTCTCATTGATATAGCGTCCGTTGGGCGGGGCGAAGAGGGCGCGTCGGTCGCCAGAATGCGGGCCCGCCCGGACAGAGGGGAGACCTCGGTGAGAGGCAAGCTCGTCGCCGTACTGTCGGGACTCACCGCAGCGCTCGTCACACTCGTCCTCGCCGCGGGCACGGCGAGCGGGGCCACCGGGCCGGTGCCGCCCACCACGCCGTACCCGGTCGTCCCGGTCGACCCGGCCGTCTGCCAGGCCGAGCAGATCCGGGTCGACCAGGCGAAGCTCCGCCACGACCAGGCGATCGCCCGCTACCAGCGGGTGCTGCGGATGTACCAGCAGGGCGCCGCCAACGCCCAGGAGCTGCGGGACGCCCGGAAGGCGGCGGACGAAGCCGCCCTCGCCCTGAACAACGCCCGCTACGCCCAGGCGAGGTGCCAGAACGACGCGGCGAACCCGGCCGACCGCAACTGCGTCGACCTCGCGTTGGAACTCAACCGCCTGCTCGACGAGTTGGCGATCACCAGGGACCTGGAGGCCATCACGAAGGCCAACGCCGAGGCTGCCGAGGCGGCCTGGCGGAGCGGCGCGCTGGACGTCGAGGAGTACGAACGGATCCGGACCGAGTACGAGCTCGCCAAGCTCCAGACGAAGCTGATCGAGCAGCTCGTGGCCGACCAACGGGCGCGGATCGCGGCGGCGGGTTGCCGCGACGTCGACCGGCCGACCCCGACGCCCACCCCGTCCGGCCCGGCCCCCACCGTCTCGCCGTCACCCTCCGGTCCGCCGTCGCCGAGCGGTTCGCCGTCGCCCTCCGGTCCGCCGTCGCCGAGCGGGCCCGCCCCGACCAGCGTCGCCCCGAGCGGCGGCCCCCAGACCCCGGCGCCGACCCGCACCGTCGTCCAGCCGAGCGGCCCGGCGCTGCCCTGACGACGACAGCGGGCAACGCCCGGGAACGGCGGGCACGGGCCCGGCCGACACCACTTCGGCTATCCGGGGTGTTCGCCTCGGGATCACCGGGCGCGGACGGCGTCCAGGGCGAGCAGGGCGACGTGCAGGGAGAGGCAGGTCTCGACCGAGTCGACGTCGGCGTCGAGGATCCGGGCGATCCGGGCCAGCCGCTCGTAGAACGCCGGCCGGGACAGGTGCGCGGCGTTGGCCGCCGCCGACTTGTTCCGCCCCTGCTCCAGGTACGCGCGCAGGGTGCCGAGCAGCCGGTCTCGGGGATGCCGCGCGTCGTACGACAGCAACGGGCCGAGCTCCCGCTCGACGAAGGTCTGCAGGCGCGGGTCGTCGCGCAGCAGGTGCAGCAGTCCGGCCAGCCCGACGTGCGGCAGCCGGAACACCGGCAGGTCCCGCCGGTCCCGGCGGGCGGCGTCGGCGACCTGTCGGGCCTCCACCAGGGACCGGCGCGCCTCCCGCAGGCCGTCCACCCCGCTGCCGGCGGCCACCACCAGCGCGGCCGGCGACCCGGGGCGGGCGTCGAGGCGTACCCGGCGCAGCGCGGCGGCGAACGCGGTCAGCGCCCGCGGCTCGGCGGCCGGCTCGGGCAGCGCCAGCAGCGCGCCCACCGACTGGTCGTCCAACGCGCTGGTCAGCGCGGTCAGTTTCGCCTCCCGCAAAGCCTGGCCGACGGCCTCGGCGAGGTCCCGCAGCCGGGCCGGGTCGCCCGGTGGGCTGTCGTCGGCGTCGTCGGCCCGCTGCCGGACCACCACCCCGACCAGGTGCCGCCGTTCCAGGACCACCCCGAGCGCGCGGGCCCGCAACGCCACCTCGTCGACCGGTCGCGAGTGGTCGAGCAGGGCGGTGAGCAAGGTCCGGTGCAGTTGCCGTTCCAGTCCCTCGGCGTCGCGCCGGATCAGCCGCCCCAACGCCAGCGTGGAGGCGGCCCGCTCGACCAGAATGGTCAGCCGGGTCGGCGGGGTCGCCTCGTCGGGCACGAGCTGCCGGCCCGGCCAGCGCAGCAGCAGCCGCCCCCAGTCCTGGCCCCGGGCCCCGACGGTGGTGACCAGCCAGCCGCTGTCGCTGTCGTACGCGGTCCGACCGGTCGGACGGATCCGCCGGGAGTGCTCCTCCCAGCCGTCCAGCAGCAGCTCGGCGCTCACCCCCGCCGGGTCGTACGCGAGCACCTGACGGGACATGTTCTCCAGCACCACCGGGCAGCCGGCCAGGGCGGCGGCCTGCCGGACCACCTCCTGCGGCTCCGCCCCGCTGACGGACAGCTCGGTGAACCGCTGGTGGATCTCCTCGGCGGCGCGCAGCTCGTGCAGTTGGGCGTCGACGATGAGCGCGTGCACCGCCTCGGTGATCCGGACGAACGGAGTGGCCCGGCGCAGCTCCACCAGCGGCAGGTCCCGCTGGGCGGCGGCGGTGACCATGGCCCGGGGCGCCCCGCCGACGTACCGACGGCCCAGCTCGACCACCAGCCCGGAGACCGGCACGTCGGCGAGCGCGGCGACGAACGCGCGCAGCCCCGCGTCCTGGGCGGGCAGCCCGATGCCGGTGGTGAGCACCAGCTCGCCGCCGCGCAGCAGGGTGGCGATGTCCGGCACCTCGGTGACGTGCACCCAGCGCACCGGCCGGTCCAGCCCGGCTTCGCCGGCGACCAGCCGGGGCCCGCCGTGCTGGACCGGGTCCAGCGCCAACACCTCACGCACGGTAGGGAACACGGGCGACACGCTACCCTGCGTGACAGCACGTCCGACCAGCCCGGCAGGGGATCCGTGTCCCAGGGGCCGCCCGTGTCCCCGGCGGCCGCCTGGGCCCTCGGCGGTCGCCGGGGCCCCGCAGCGGCGGTCAGTCGACGCCGAACTCCATGGCGGCGCGGTCGAGGGCCTCGTCCTCGGCGGACGGGACGCCCCGGGAGGCGATGGCCTCCGCGCCGCCCTCGGGCATCGCGCCGATCAGCCCGGTCGAGGCGGCCTGGGCCGCGCCGACCACCCGCTGCGGGTTCGCGCCGCCGACCATGCCGAGGGTGGCGTACTGCTCCAGCTTGGCCCGCGAGTCGGCGATGTCCAGGTTGCGCATGGTGAGCTGGCCGATCCGGTCCTGCGGGCCGAACGCCGAGTCCTCGGTGCGCTCCATCGACAGCTTGTCCGGGTGGTAGCTGAACGCCGGGCCGGTCGTGTCGAGGATCGAGTAGTCCTCGCCCCGGCGCAGCCGCAACGTCACCTCACCGGTGACCGCCGTGCCGACCCAGCGCTGCAACGACTCGCGCAGCATCAGCGCCTGCGGGTCCAGCCAGCGGCCCTCGTACATCAGCCGGCCGAGGCGGCGGCCCTCGTGGTGGTAGTTCGCCAGGGTGTCCTCGTTGTGGATGGCGTTGACCAGCCGCTCGTACGCGGCGTGCAGCAGCGCCATGCCGGGCGCCTCGTAGATGCCCCGGCTCTTGGCCTCGATGATCCGGTTCTCGATCTGGTCGGACATGCCCAGGCCGTGCCGGCCGCCGATGGCGTTGGCCTCCAGCACCAGGTCGACGGGGCTGCCGAACTCCTTGCCGTTGATGGTCACCGGGCGGCCCTGGTCGAAGCCGATGGTGACGTCCTCGGTGGGGATCTCCACCGCCGGGTCCCAGAACCGGACGCCCATGATCGGGTTGACCGTCTCGATGCCGGTGTCGAGGTGTTCGAGGGTCTTCGCCTCGTGGGTGGCGCCCCAGATGTTGGCGTCGGTGGAGTACGCCTTCTCGGTGCTGTCCCGGTACGGCAGGTCGCGTTCGAGCAGCCACTCCGACATCTCCCTGCGGCCACCCAGCTCGGTGACGAAGTCGGTGTCGAGCCACGGCTTGTAGATCCGGAGCTGCGGGTTGGCCAGCAGGCCGTACCGGTAGAAACGCTCGATGTCGTTGCCCTTGAAGGTCGAGCCGTCGCCCCAGATCTGCACGTCGTCGGAGATCATCGCGCGGACCAGCAGGGTCCCGGTCACAGCCCGGCCCAGCGGGGTGGTGTTGAAGTAGGCCCGCCCGCCGGAGCGGATGTGGAAGGCCCCACAGGTCAGCGCGGCCAGCCCCTCCTCGACCAGGGCGGCGCGGCAGTCGACCAGCCGGGCGACCTCGGCGCCGTAGCTGAGCGCGCGACCGGGCACCGAGGCGATGTCGGGCTCGTCGTACTGGCCGATATCGGCGGTGTAGGCACAGGGCACGGCGCCCTTGTCGCGCATCCACGCGACCGCGACAGAGGTGTCGAGACCGCCAGAGAAGGCGATGCCGACACGCTCGCCGATGGGCAGGGAGGTGAGAACCTTGGACACGGGGAAGATTATTCAACAGGACGCATGGTCATGCAAGCCGAACCGCCCGACCGGGCGGCCGGGCAGGTCAGGCCGGCTGTCCGTCACCGAACGGCGGGTCGTCCCGGCCCGGCTCGTCGTCCCGGCCCGGCTCGTCGTCCCGACCCAGCTCCCAGAACGCCACCGCCGCCGCGGCGGCCACGTTCAACGAGTCCACCCCGCGCCGCATCGGGATCACCACCCGTACGTCGCTGGCCGACTGCGCCGCCGCCGTCAGGCCGGGGCCCTCCGCGCCCAGCAGCAACGCCGCCCGTGCCCGCTGCGCCGGGGCCAACCGCTGCATCGGCACCGCGTCCGGGGCCGGCGTCATGGCCAGCACGGTGAAACCCGCCGCCCGCACCTGCGCCAGGCCCGCCGGCCAGTGGTCGAGCTTCGCGTACGGCACCGCGAAGACCTCGCCCATGCTGACCCGTACGCTGCGCCGGTACAGCGGGTCGGCGCAGGACGGCGAGAGCAGCACCGCGTCGACGCCCAGCGCCGCCGCGCCCCGGAACACCGCGCCCAGGTTGGTGTGGTTGTTGACGTCCTCCAGGATCACCACCCGCCGGGCGGCGGCCAGCAGCTCCGGCACGCCCGGCAGCGGCTTGCGCCGGAACGAGGCGAGCACCCCCCGGTGCACGTGGAAACCGGTGGCCCGCTCCAGCACGTCCGGGGTGGCCGCGTAGACCGGCGCGTCCCCGGTTTCCAGGTCGGCGAGCTGGTCGACCCGCTTGGCGTCGACCAGGAACGACCGGGGCGGGTAACCGGCCCGCAGCGCCCGCCGCAGCACCAGCTCCCCCTCGGCGATGAACAGCCCGTGCGGCGGCTCCCACCGGGTACGCAGCTCGACGTCGGTCAGCGCGCGGTAGTCGGCGATCCGGGGGTCGTCAGGGTCGGTGATCTCGTGTACGGGCACCGCCGGATTCTCCCCGGCCGCCCGACCGACCGGCGAAGCGGCCCGGCGGGACGGGTGCGGGAATCGCCTGCTCGTGCCGTCAGTGCTGCTTGGCGAACTCCACGAACTGCTGCCACCTGGGCGGCGAGAAGGTGAGCACCGGGCCCTGCCGGTCCTTGCTGTCCCGTACGCCGACCACGTCGGGGAGGTTGTCGGCCACCTCCACGCAGTTGCCCGAATTTCCGCTGCTCCGGGTGCTCTTGTGCCAGATAGCGCCGGTCAGGTCCATCGCTCCGCTGCCTCCGAGATCAACTTGAGGGTCTGCCCGTGAGGCAACGCCTCGGCTCGCACGGACTCCCAGGTACGCCGGAGCGAGTGTACGTCCGACGTTCTCTCAATGATCACACCCTGCAACTGGTTGTCCAGGTAGGCGATGTCGTCGCCCTGTGCGGGGGTGGCGATGACGAACGCGCCGTTCATCCCAGGGTACGCGCCGGTCCCCTTCGGAACGACGTGCAGATGGACCCTCGGTCGATTGCCCACCTCGATCAGATGCAGAAGCTGATCGCGCATGACCTTGTCGCCGCCCACCGGACGTTCGAGGGTCGTGTAGTCGAGCACCCCGACGAACAGTGGCGGAGCATCCCGGGTGAGGATTTCCTGACGGGCCAGCCGGGCGGCGATCTGTTGCTCCATCGCCTCGCCGACGAGCTGACTGGCCCCTTCGTGCAGCGCTCGGGCGTAGGCCTCGGTCTGGAGCAGACCGGGCAGGACCATCGGCTCGAAGCTGCACAGGGCGGTGGCCTCCTGCTCGATCGTGACCCACTCGCGGAACCAGGGCATGACGTTCTCACGGAGCGCCGTCGCCCGGATCCTCCTCAGCAGACCGCCCGACTGGAGCGCCTTGTCGCAACGCTCGGCGAACTCCTCAAGGGGTGGCCGGCGACACTGTTCAACGGCGGCGACCAACGAGGCCGAGTATCCGATCCGCTCGCCGAGCGCCTCCTGTGAGAGCCCGGCGTCGGTGCGCAGCCGGCGAAGCTCACCGGCGAACAGTTCCACGGTGGGCCGTCGATCCATCTGCACACCTCCTGTACCTGAGGCGGCGAAAACTGCACGGACGAACCGTGCAGCCCGCCCACCTTCCCTCTGTAGTCGCGCCTTCACCAGACTGTCACGTGAGCGGATCCGCTTCACGCCGGGGAGGGCTGAGACGGGTCCGCATGGGGATCGCCCCTCAATCCTTCCCCGGATATGGGGCGATCCCCTTCCAGCCGGTAGAGGAGGCCGATGTCAATGCCCTGCCCGACCCCGCAGTCGCGCGAGCCGAGCCGCAGGATCCCCGCCGCCGATCGTCCGCTGGCGGGGTTCGGCGCCGCCACGGCGCACACCCCGGTGCAGCCGATCTGGGTCTGCCGGGGCTGCGGGCACCCGTGGCCGTGCGGCGAGGCCAGGCGGCGGCTCCTGATCGAGTACGAGGGCAACATGGTCAGCCTGGCGGTCTACCTGTGCGGGATGCTCTACCGGGCCGTGGACGACCTGTGCCGGGTCACCCCCGACACGGTGCCGGAGCCGGGCCGGCTGTGGGAGCGTTTCGTCGGCTGGGCCCCGTACCGCCGGCCGGACGCTTCCTGATCGTCACTCCACCCGAGGGCAGGGGCCCCGGACCTGCCCGGCGGCAACCAGGCGGATCCGGGGCCCTGCTCGGGCGTAGGGCGTCGGGTCAGCGTGGGACGCTGAGCCGGCCGAGCCAGTCGCCGAGGTCCAGGTTGCCGCCGGGGCGGCCCGGCGTCGGCCGGGGCTGGACGGTGTTGCCGACGGCCAGCTCCCGGCTCGGCGGGGTGAAGGCGACGACCGGCTGCCCCGCCGTGGCGGTGACCACCACCCGGGCCACCGCGGTCACCACGCCGGACTGCGCGGCGACGCCGACCCGGTCGGCCGGGTCGTCCGGGTTGGCGGCGATCCCGGCGACCGCCACCTGCGGGGTGTACGCGACGAAGGACTTCGCGGCGTCGTCGTCGGAGGTGCCCGTCTTGCCGGCCAGGGGTCGCCCGCCGAGGAGCTGACCGGCGGCGGTGGCCGTGCCGCCGCCCCCGCAGCGCGCGTACGCGGACTGCTGGCCGACCGGGCAGCGGGCGGCGTCGGTGGCGGCCCGGGCCACGTCGGCGTCGAGCGCCCGCCGGCAGGACGGCTCGCCGACCGGGGCCTTCGCGCCGTCCGGGCCGGTGACCGAGACCACCGGCAGCGGCCGGCAGTACGTGCCCTCGGCGGCCACCGTGGCGTACGCGTTGGCCAGGTCGAGCGGGGTGGTGGCCGCGACGCCGAGGGTGAACGCCCCCCAGTCGGCGGCATCGGTGGCGGCGAGGCGCTGGTCGACGTCGGAGCGGAACGTGATGCCGAGGCGCTCGGCCATCTCCACCACCTTCGCCGGGCCGACCCGCTCGGACAGCCACACGAAGTACGTGTTCACCGAACGGCCGAAGCCGTCCCACATGGTCCGGGGGCCGCTCATGTCGGCGCTGGAGTTGGCCGGGCACCAGCGGCCCCCGCAGGAGGCCGTGGAGCCCTCGGCCGGGTAGCGGGTGACCAGCCGGGGCGGGGCGTCGTAGCTGGTGGCCAGGGGCAGCCCGGCCTCCAGCGCGGCGAGCATGGTGAACAGCTTGAACGTCGAGCCGGCCTGGTAGCCGTCGATGGCCCCGCCGCCGGCCACCAACTGGTTGACGGTGTTGGGGCGGTTGTCCTGGCCCGGCGGGTTGGCGGCGAGGCTGTAGTCGCGGTTGACCGCCATGGCCAGCACCCGGCCGGTGCCCGGCTCGACCGCCGCGATCGGCAGCGCCCGCGGCGAGTTCCGGTCGAACACCGCCAGCGACTGGCGCAGCGCGGACGCTTGGACCTGCGGGTCCAGCGAGGTCACGACGGTGTACCCGCCCCGGCGCAGCGCCTGCTCCCGCTCCTCGGGGGTGTCGCCGAAGGCCGGCTGGGTCAGCCACCAGCTCCGCAGGTAGTCGCAGAAGAAGCCCCAGTCGGCGTGGCCGTCGGCGACGGCGGTGCAGCCGTTGGGCTGCGGGGTCGGGTTCAGCGCCAGCCGCTCGGCGCGGGCCTGGTCGGCCTGCCCGGCGGTGATCGCCCCGGTCTCCACCATCGCGTCGAGCACGTACGAGCGGCGGGCCAGCGCCGCGTCGGCGTCCCCGTCGATCGGGCTGTACTCGTCCGGCGACTGCACCAGCCCGGCCAGCAGGCTGGCCTGGCCGAGGGTCAGCTCCGTCGGGGTGATGCCGAAGTAGCGTTCGCTGGCCGCCGCGATCCCGTACGCGCCGGAGCCGAAGTAGGCGATGTTGAGGTAGCGGGCGAGGATCTCGTCCTTGTCGAGGGTCTGCTCCAGCGCCGCCGCGTACCGGACCTCCTGGAGCTTGCGCCCGACGCTGATCTCGGTGGCGCTGGCCCGCTGTTCGGCGGTGCGCTCCGGGTCGGTCTTGAGGACGTTGCGCACGTACTGCATGGTCAGCGTGGACGCGCCCTGGCTGGTGCCGTCGGTGACGTTGCTGACCAGGGCGCGGGCCACGCCGCGCAGGTCCACCCCGCCGTGCGAGTAGAACCGCCGGTCCTCGGCGGCCACGATCGCCTGCCGCATCGCCGGGGCCACCTCGGTCAGCGGCACCTCCCGCCGGTTCAGGTCGTAGAAGCTGGTCAGCAGCGTCCGACCGTCGTTGGCGTAGACGGTGGTGCGCTGGGCGGTGGCCGGGGTGCGCAGCTCCGCCGGGAGGCGGTGCCACGCGTCGCCGGCCGCCTTGACCGTCATCCCGAGGACCAGGTTGCCCGGCAGCGCCACGGCGGCCACGACCAGCCCCGCGAGCAGGCCGCAGACGACCACGGCGCCCAGCCGCCTGCCCACACCACGTTCACCCATCCGCCCAGATTGGCGCGCAATTGCCCGTCCTGCCCACTCTGCCGGGCGTGCTGCCAGGAAACTCACTGCGAGCTGCCAGGTCGCGCGGGTCCGATCGTCCCGTCGTGGTGGTTGCGGCGTCGTTCGTCCGGTTGGCCGGCTGGTCATCGGGGGGCCGCCGGGGGCGCGGGGGTGGCCAGGCTCGCCGCGGCGGCGTCCCGGGCGATCTGCTTCGGCACCAGGCGGCCCGCCCGGTAGGCGATGCCGAACCCGGCGACCAGGGCGAACATCGCGCCGAAGGTCTGCATCGAGCCGATCAACGCGCCGCCGACGCCGAGCAGCGGCGCGGCGATCATCAGCATGCCGCCGTCACCGATGCTGAACACGCCGGACCGGGCGACCGCCCAGCCGGTCAGCGCCCAGCCGGCGCTGTAGCAGGTGGCCCCGACCAGGACCAGGCTGCGCGCGGTGGCCCCGAAGACCGGGGTCTGCTCGGCCAGCCCGGTGAACGGCAGCAGCAGCACCGTGCCGGCGAGGCTGACCAGCAGCCCGGCCACCGCCGACCGGCGGCTGCGGGTGGTCACCAGCAGCCCGGCCAGGGCCAGCAGGGCGAGCAGGCCGAGCCAGATCGACGCCACCCAGCCGACCAGGTACAGGGGCCGGCCGTCGGCCGGGTAAGGGTCGTTGCCGACGCCGCCGTCGCTGGCCAGGGCCACCACGCCGGTGAGGATCGCGTACGCCGGCAGCAGCCACACCGCCCCCCGGGCGAAGCGGCGCAGCGACCAGGCCCAGGTGGCGTCGGTGGCCGGGCCGCTCGCGGGCGGTTCGACGACGAAGGGGAGCACGCCGAACCCGCCACCGGTACGGCGGCTGCCGAGCGGTCCGAGCGGGTCGTGCGCTCCCGGCGTCACCGTCCGGTCGGCTGGCGGTCGTGTCGCGTCGTTCATGCGTCACCTCGCTGTGTCGCGGGCGGGACGCGTACGGCGTCCCGGCGCCTGGTCACCATCGGGCCTCGACCCGATCGTGGCAGGCGACGGAACGCCGTATGAGGGTTATTCGCTTTTTGCCCGGCTTACCCGGGAATCAGGCTCGTTCGCGCTGGTCGGCCGGGTCCTGGAGCAGGCTGGCCGGCGAGACCGGCTCCGGCGCGGGCAGCCCCTGCGGGCTGCGCCCACCGGTGGCCTGCGCCTCGGCGACGCGTACCTCGTCGTGGATCTGCTGGGCGGCCTCCGCCGCGGCCTGCGCGGCCTCGGCGGCCTCCCGCTCGACGTCACTGGCCCCGTCGGACGCCTCCGGCGACGGGGCGTCCCCGACCATCTGGCTCAGCCCGCCGAGCGCGCCGCCCATCCCCTCCAGGGCCTTGGTCAGCTCCGCCGGGACGATCCAGACCTTGTTGGCGGTGCCGTTGGCGATCTGCGGCAGGGCCTGGAGGTACTGGTAGGCCAGCACCTTCTGGCTCGGGTTCGCGGTGTGGATGGCGTCGAAGACCGTCCGGATCGCCTTCGCCTGACCCTCGGCCTGGAGGATGCGGGCCTGCCGGTCACCGTCGGCCCGCAGCACCGCGGCCTGCTTCTCACCCTCGGCGGTCAGGATCTGCGACTGCTTGTGCCCCTCGGCGTTGAGGATCGCCGCCCGGCGGTCCCGCTCGGCGCGCATCTGCTTCTCCATCGAGTCGCGGATGCTCGGCGGCGGCTCGATCGCCTTGATCTCCACCCGGGTGACCTTGATGCCCCACCGGCCGGTGGTCTCGTCCAGCACGCCGGAGAGGTGCCGGTTGATCTCCTCCCGGCTGGTCAGCGCCCGCTCCAGGTCCAGCGAGCCGATCACGTTCCGCAGCGTGGTGACGGTGAGCTGCTCGATCGCCTGGAGGAAGTTCGAGATCTCGTACGTGGCCCGGACCGAGTCGACCACCTTGAAGTAGAGCACCGTGTCGATCGAGACGACCAGGTTGTCCGAGGTGATCACCGGCTGCGGCGGGAAACTGACCACCTGCTCCCGCATGTCGACCTTGGTGCGGACCGCGTCGACGAAAGGCACGAGCAGGTTGAGCCCCGGATTCAGGGTGCGCTTGTACCGGCCGAGCCGTTCCACGACGTCCTGGCGCTGCTGCGGCACGATCCGCACCGCCTTCGCCAGGGCGATCACCACGATCAGGGCCACGGCGCCGAGCAGCACCGCGATGGCCAGTTCCATAACGCTCACCCCTTCGCTTCGGGGAGCTCCCCCGAGGATATGTCGTCCTGCCAGACCAGGGCGGTCGCTCCCCGGACCTGGATCACCTGAACCCGCTGCCCCGGCGCGAACACCTGGGTGGCGTCGTACGACCGGGCCGACCACAACTCGCCGTCGATCTTGACCATGCCATGGTCGGCGTCGACCTGCTCCAGAACCAGCGCGGTCGTGCCCTCCAACGCCTCCACCCCGAAGGGTTGGTCACCGGTCTCCACCGCGGAGCGCCGGTGCCGCTGGATGGTCGGCCGCGCCGCCAGCACCGTCAACGCCGAGACGCCGGCGAAGACCACCGCCTGGATCGCCACCGGCGCGCCCAGCGCCGCCGCGCCCGCCGCGGCGAACGCGCCGACCGCGAACATGATCAGGAACAGCGTCGCCGTGAAGATCTCGGCGACCGCCAACACCACACCCAGAACGATCCAGAACACCGCGTCCACCATTCGATACTGGCACGTCTGCGCACGTTGGCCCACTTCTCAAGATCACCGAGGCGGGCGGCGGAATCCGGTGGGCCGGTCGGACGGACCTCAGTAGGGTCGGTCCGACCCGTCGTCCCACCGCCCGAGGAGCGCCATGACCCCACCGTCGGAACGGACCGGCCGCCCGCTGCTGCCGGAGACCACCCGCCGGGTCGACGACCTCGTCGCCGGGACCCAGGTCACCGGCCGGGCCCCGTCCCTGGTCCTCGGCGTGGTCCGCGACGGCGCGCTGGCCCACCTGGCCGCCGCCGGGGAGCGCCCACGCCCGCACGCCGACCTCCAGTACCGGCTCGGGTCGATCAGCAAGACCATGACCGCCGTGCTGGTCATGCAGCTCCGCGACGCCGGCCGGCTCGACCTGGCCGACCCCCTCGACCGGCACCTGCCCGGCACCCCGCTCGGCGCGCTCACCCTGCGGCAGCTCCTCGGCCACGCCAGCGGCCTGCAACGCGAGCCGGACGGCGACTGGTGGGAACGCGCCGAGGGCGGCGACCTGACGACCCTGCTGGCCGGGGCCACCGGGAGCAAGGTCGCGTACCCGCCGTACCGGGGCTACCACTACTCGAACCTGGCGTACGGGCTGCTCGGCGGGGCGCTGGAACGGCTCACCGGCACACCCTGGTACGCGCTGCTACGGGACCGGATCCTCGACCCGCTCGGCATGCGCCGCACCACCTACCAGGCCACCGAACCGTACGCCCGGGGCTACGTGGTGCACCCCTGGCACGACACCCTCCACGAGGAGCCCCGTACCGACACCGGGGCGATGGCCCCGGCCGGGCAGCTCTGGGCCACCGTCACCGACCTGGCCACCTGGGCGGCGTTCCTCGCCGACCCCGACCCGACGGTGCTCGCCCCGGCCAGCCTCACCGAGATGTGCGCGCCCGTGGTGATCAGCGACCTGGACTCCTGGCGCGGCGGGCACGGCCTCGGGCTGGAGCTGTACCGGCAGGGCGACCGGGTGTACGTGGGCCACGGCGGCTCGATGCCCGGGTACGTCGCCACCCTGGTCACGCACCGGCCCGACCGCGCCGCCGTGGTCGGCTTCGCCAACGCGTACGGCTTCCGGACCGGCTCCATCGGCGCGCTCGGCCAGCAGGCCCTCAGCACCGTGCTGGACGCCGAGCCGGCCCCGCCGCGCCCCTGGCTGCCGGCCACCGGCCCGCCCCCGGCCAACGCCGCCGCGCTGACCGGCCGCTGGTGGTGGATGGGCCACCCGGTCGACGTCACCTGGGACGCCGACGCAGGTGAGCTGGTGGCGCACCAGTACGGCGAACGGCGGGTCCGCTTCGCCCCCGAGGGGCCGGACCGGTGGCGGGGCCGCTCCGGCTGGAACGACGGGGAGACGCTCACCGTGCTGCGCGACGACGCCGGCCGCCCGACCGCCCTGGACATCGCCACCTTCGTCCACCACCGCGCCCCCTGAGGCGACCCGCGCCCGCGACTCCCCGGCGGCGGCAGAGCGCCCGTCAGGACGGCTCGGTCACGAAGTCGATCAGCCGTTCCATCGCGTTGATCAGCGGGGTCTCCACGTCGGCGAAGCTGTCCACCCGGGACAGGATCCGGCGCCACAGGTCCGCCGGGTCGGCCACCCCGAGGGCGGCGCACACGCCTTCCTTCCAGGGGCGGCCCGGCGGCACCACCGGCCATGCCGGGATGCCCACGGCGGCCGGCTTCACCGCCTGCCAGACGTCCACGTACGGATGCCCGGTGACCAGCACGTACGGCGAGTCGACCCGGGCCACGATCCGGCTCTCCTTGGAGCCCGGCACCAGATGGTCGACGAGCACCCCGAGCCGCCGGGTCGGGCCGGGCGCGAACCCGCGCACCTCGGCGTCCAGGGCGTCGATGCCGTCCAACGGCTCCACCACCACGCCCTCGATCCGCAGGTCGTCGCCCCAGATCCGCTCCACCAGCGCGGCGTCGTGCACCCCCTCCACCCAGATCCGGCTGGCCTTCGCCACCTGGGCGCGTACCCCGTCCACGGCGATCGAACCGGACGCGGTGCGTCGGCGGGGCGCGGGCGTGGCTGCGCGGGTCGGCCGGCGCAGCGTCACCGGCGCGCCGTCGAGCAGGAACGCCGCCGGCAGCAGCGGGAAGTTGCGCCGCCGGCCGTGCCGGTCCTCCAACACCACCGCCCCGGACTCGAACCCCACCACCGCGCCGCAGAACCCCGAGTCGGCGTCCTCGACCACCAGGTCGGGCTCGGCGTCCACCTCGGGAATCACCTTCCGCCGCCGCCAGTCTCCCGCGAGGACGTCCTCGCCGTATCGCCTCCCCATGGGCGGTGACGGTAGCCGGCCGAACAGGACGGGCCACGCAGGCGCGCCGCCCGACCCCAGCCGCGCACCGGGTCGAAAAGGGCAAGCCGGGGCAGGCGGTACGGCCCTGCCGACGGTCGAGACAGAGCCGCCCTCAGCACGTACTCTTCTCTGCATGTCTCCCGCAACGGGCGCGGTCACTCTCGCTCCGCGCCGGTCGAGCCGGTTCGTGGCCTGGGCGCGCGCGTGGCGTGCCGGGCTGGTCCCCTTCGACGAGGTCGCCGACTCCGTGGCCGGCGACGAGGAGCACCTCGTCGCTGACACCCCCGGCACCTGGACGGACGTCCCGCTGCGCGCCGCCCTGCCCGCCCTGGCCAAGCTCTCCCCGGACGAGATCCGGCTGGTCCTGCCCGCGCCGGGCGACCCGCGCGGGCTGCCCGGCCCGGGCGACTTCGCCGGGGCGGCGCTGCTCGCCGGCGAGGCGGTGGTGGCCGGCGCGCTGGGGCTCATCCCCCAGGTGCGGACGCACACCTCCGGCTCCGGGATGACCTTCGAGACGGTGCTGTGGCGGTGCTACCCGCTGCCGGCGAACGCGCCCGCCGCGTCGCTGACCCTGCCCGGCGCGGCCGAGGCCGAGGCCGAGCTCTCCGCCGCGCTGGCCGAGACGACCGCCGCGCTGACCCGGCTCGACGTCGCCCAGTGGCGGCCCGAGCTGGCCGGGGCGCTGGAGGCGCTACGCCGGCCGGACGGCTCCACCGACCTGCCGCCGGGCTTCGACCCACGCTCCCGGCGGCTGTTCGCCCGCGCCGCCGTGCTGGACCGGGTGCTCGCGCTGGCCGAGCACGCCGCCCCCGGCGGCGCCGTCAACGGGTACGAAGCCCAGCAGCGCGACGCGGCGCTGCGCCCGCTGACCACCGCCTGTCGGCGTGCCCTGGTCGCCGCCTGCAACGCCCCGCTGCGCCCCTGAGGCCGGGCCGGACGCCCGGTGCTCCCGGCCGCCCCGGGCGTTCGGACTGCCGTCGGGGAGCCCCGCGAACCGGCCCCGGGGCCGGTCAGAGCTCGTCGATCAGGTCGACCACCGAGTCGACGATCCGCGACGGCCGGTACGGGTAGCGGTCCGCCTCGGCGCGGGTGCTGATCCCGGTGAGCACCAGGATCGTCTCCAGCCCCGCCTCCAGGCCGCAGAGGATGTCGGTGTCCATCCGGTCACCGATCATGGCGGTGGTCTCGGAGTGCGCGTTGATCGTGTTCAGCGCCGAACGCATCATCATCGGGTTCGGCTTGCCGACGAAGTACGGCTCCACCCCGGTCGCCTTGGAGATCATCGCCGCGACCGAGCCCGCCGCCGGCAGCGCGCCCTCCACCGACGGCCCCGTGACGTCCGGGTTGGTGCAGATGAACCGGGCCCCGTCGTTGATCAGGCGGACCGCCTTGGTGATCGCCTCGAAGCTGTACGTCCGGGTCTCCCCCAGCACCACGTAGTCCGGCTCGAAGTCGGTGAGCACGTACCCGACCGCGTGCAGGGCCGTGGTCAGCCCGGCCTCACCGATGACGTACGCGGTGCCGCCCGGCCGCTGGTCGCCCAGGAACTGCGCGGTGGCCAACGCGGCCGTCCAGATGGCCTGCTCGGGCACCTGGAAACCCATCCGGTTCAGCCGGGCGCACAGGTCCCGCGGCGTGTAGATCGAGTTGTTGGTGAGCACCAGGAACGGCTTGCCGGAGGCGCGCAGCCGGTTGACGAACTCCGGCGCGCCGGGCACCGGCTGACCCTCGTGCACCAGCACGCCGTCCATGTCGGTGAGCCAACTGCACACCGGTTTCCGCTCGTGCATCAGTCACCTCGGGGGTAGGTAGGGTCTCGCGGGTCGACGGTCGGGGCGGCCGGGGCGCGGTCAGCGGCGCGGCACACAGCACACCGTGGGGCAGGTGTCCCACCAGGGCAGCTCGCCGAGCCGGCGCGGCGTCGCCGCGTCCGGGTCGAGCCGCTCGGTGACCAGCTCCCGCACCATCGACACGAAGCGCGGGTCGACGCCCGGAGTGGCGGCCCGGACGAAGTCCAGCCCGTGCTGCCGGGCGGTGGCCAGCGCCTCGGTGTCCAGATCCCACACCACCTCGAGGTGGTCGGAGACGAACCCGATCGGGCTGACCACCACGCCGGTGACGCCCGCCCCGGCCAGGGCGGCGAGGTGGTCGTTGACGTCCGGCTCCAGCCAGGGCACCTGCGGCGGCCCGGACCGGCTCTGCCACACCAGGTCGTACGGCACGTCGGGGGCCGCCGCGGCGGCCACCAGCCGGGCGGTCTCCCGCAACTGGGCCTCGTACCGCCCGCCGTGCGGACCGGCGGCGGCGGCCATCGAGGTGGGCACGGAGTGCGCGGTGAACACCACCCGGGCGCTCTCCCGCCGGGCCGGGTCGAGCCGGGCCAGCGCGGCCCGGACCGCGTCGGCGTGCGGCTCGACGAAACCGGGATGATCCCAGAACTGGCGGAGCTTCTCGATCACCGGGGCGTCCGGCCCGACCGCGGCCCGCGCCGAGGCGATGTCCTCCTGGTACTGCCGGCAGGAGGAGTACCCGCCGTACGCGCTGGTGACGAACGCCAACGCCCGGCGTACGCCGTCGTCGCGCATCTGCCCGACGGTGTCGGCGAGCATCGGGGTCCAGTTGCGGTTGCCCCAGTAGACCGGCAGGTCCAGCCCGTGGGCGGCGAAGTCGGCGCGGACCGCGGCGAGCAGGTCCCGGCACTGCTGGTTGATCGGGGACACCCCGCCGAAGTGCAGGTAGTGCTCGGCGACCTCGGCCAGCCGTTCCGGCGGGACGCCCCGGCCCCGGGTCACGTTCGTCAGGAACGGCATCACGTCCTCGGGCCGCTCCGGACCACCGAAGGACACCAGCACCACCGCGTCGTACGCCATGACGTCATTGTTCCCCGCCGCCGGCGGCGTCCCCACCACGCCCCCCGCCGGGCGGCCGGAGATCACATCTCGTCGGGTCAGGCGCCGAGCGCGTGGTAGCCGCCGTCGACGTGGACGATCTCGCCGGTGGTCGCCGGGAACCAGTCGGAGAGCAGCGCCAGGCAGGCCCGGGCGGCCGGCTCCTGGTCGGTGAGGCTCCAGCCCAGCGGGGCCCGCTCCGTCCAGCTCGCCTCGAACTGCTCGAACCCGGGGATCGACTTCGCCGCGATGGTGCGCAGCGGCCCGGCGGCCACCAGGTTGCTCCGGATGCCCTTCGGGCCCAGGTGCAGCGCCAGGTAGCGGGAGGCGGACTCCAGCCCGGCCTTGGCCACCCCCATCCAGTCGTAGACCGGCCACGCCTTGGTCGCGTCGAAGGTGAGGCCGACCACCGAGCCGCCCGGCGACATCAGCGGCAGCGCCGCCATGGCCAGCGACTTGTACGAGTACGTGGAGACGTGCAGGGCGGTCGCCACGTCCTCCCAGGGCGCGTCGAGGAACCCGCCGCCGAGGCAGCTCTGCGGGGCGAACCCGATCGAGTGCACCACCCCGTCCAGGCCGTCGACGTGCTCACGGACGGCGTCGGCGAGGCCGGCGAGGTGCTCGGCGTCGGTGACGTCCAGCTCGATCAGCGGAGCCGGCTGCGGCAGCCGCCGGGCGATCCGCTCGACCAGGGAGAGCCGGCCGTACCCGGTGAGGACGACCTGCGCGCCGTTCTCCTGGGCGAGCTTCGCCACCGAGAAGGCGATCGAGGCGTCGGTGATGACGCCGGTGACCAGCAGCCGCTTACCGGCCAGCAGTCCGGACATGTCGGGGTTCCTCCGTTGCTTCGGTGCGGTGGTCGGCGTCGGCTCGCCGGCCGGGGCGGGCGGCGGACCGACGGGCGGGGCGGGCGGGACGTGTCAGTGGCCCATGCCGAGGCCGCCGTCGACCGGGATGACGGCGCCGGAG
Source organism: Micromonospora sp. WMMD882 (assembly GCF_027497255.1). Lineage (NCBI taxonomy): Bacteria > Bacillati > Actinomycetota > Actinomycetes > Micromonosporales > Micromonosporaceae > Micromonospora > Micromonospora sp. WMMD882. Next base: position 490,315 of record NZ_CP114903.1, on the reverse strand, counting down.
ATGTAGCCGGCCGAGTCGCCGGCGAGCCAGGTGACCACCCCGGCCACCTCCTCGGCGCTGGCGAACCGGTTGGCCGGGATCGCCGCCTGGTACTGCTCGCGCCGCTCCTGCGGCAGCCCGGCGGTCATGTCGGTGTCGACGAAGCCCGGCGCGACGACGTTCGCGGTGATGTTGCGGGAGGCCAGCTCACGGGTGATCGACCGGGCCACGCCGACCAGGCCGGCCTTGCTGGCCGCGTAGTTCACCTGACCCTGCCCGCCGTAGAGGCCGACCACCGAGGAGACGAAGATCATCCGGCCCCACTTGTTGCGGAGCATCCGGCGGGACGCGCGCTGGGCGCAGCGGAACGCGCCGGTCAGGTTGGTGTCCAGCACCCGGGTGAACTGCTCCTCGCCCATCCGCAGCAGCAGCGTGTCCTCGGTGATGCCGGCGTTGGCGACCAGCACCTCGACCGGCCCCAGCTCCTGCTCGACGGCGGTGAACGCGGCGTCCACGGAGGCCGAGTCGGTGACGTCGCAGCGCACCCCGAACAGCCCCTCCGGGGCGTCGCCGGAGCGGTGGGTCACCGCGACCCGGTCGCCCTGTTTCGCGAACGCCTGCGCGATGGCCAGGCCGATCCCCCGGTTGCCACCGGTCACCAGCACGGTACGGGCCACGGGTCCCCCTCGGGCGAGAAACGAGTGCACAGACGGGTTGGAGACTAGGGGTTACCCACAGGTAAGGGCGAACCCGGCCCCGTCGGCGCGCGTCGCGACGACCCACCGTCACCCCGCCGGAAACGCCCCCGACTCGGGTGTACGATGATGCCCGTTCCGGGCCCCGCCGACCGCTGGAGGTGATCGCTGTGCGAGATAGCGATCCTCCGAGTCGTGGCCGGGCCGTCCGTCAGCTCCGCTGAGCCCCGACTCGGTTCGTGAGCTGACCAGCTCCCTGCTCCCCGTGCGGTGACCCGCCGTGCCGACCTCCGGTCGGGACGCCGGTCACCCCCGCCGTGCCGGCGGGACGCCGCACGGGTCGAGCCCCGGTCACGACGTCCTGTGCGCGTCCTGTCCCACCCCCCGGTCCGGCCTCTCCCGCCGCCGGCCGCCTCGTCGCCACCGGAGCCGTCCATGAGCCGCTACGTCGCCCCGCTGGGCTTCACCCTCGCCGCCGTCTGGGTGGCCGTCCTGTTCGTCCTGACCAGCGCCACCCACTGACGGCCGGCGGGCGCGCGCCGCGGCCCGGCGCCACCCGCCCGCCCGGGCCGGGTCACAGGATCCGGGAGGTCCACAGGAGACTCGCGCCGGCCGCCGCGAGGGCCAGCAGCAGGGCCGCCGCCGCGTACCACTGGGTGATCTCGCGGGGTTCGGTACGGAACCCGATCGAGCTGCCCATGTCCTGGTAGACCTGTTTCAGCTCGGTCACCGACGCCGCCTCGTAGAAGTACCCCTCGGTGGTCTCGGCCAGGTCGGCCAGGGCGAGCCGGTCCACCGGCACCCGCTGCACCTGCCCGCCGATGTCGACCTGCCCGGTGTCCGTGCCGAACGCGATCGTGGAGACCGGCACGTTGGCCGCCTGGGCCGCCGCCGCGGCCTCCTCCACCGACCGGCCCGCCGTACGGAACCCGTCGGAGAGCAGCACGATCCGGGCCGGCGGGATGCCCGCCGCGCCGTCGGCCGGCACCGACCGGATCGCCTCCAGACACGTGAAGACGGCCTCTCCGGTCGCGGTCGCCTCGGCCAGCACCAGCCCGTCGATGGCGGCCACCACCGCCGCCCGGTCCTTCGTCGGCGGCACCAGCACGTTCGCCGACTTGGCGAACGACACCAGACCCAGGTTGTACGTCTCCGGCAGCTCACCGACGAACTGCTTGGCCGCCTCCTGGGCGGCCGCCAACCGGTTCGGTGGCACGTCGTCGGAGTGCATCGACAGCGACACGTCGATGGCGAGCATCACCGTCGCCCGCTCCAGCGGCTCCCGGGTGTCGATCGCCGGCCGGGCCGTGGCCGTGGTGAGCGCCAGCAGGCAGAGCAGCAACGCCACCGCCGGGACGTGCCGCCGCCAGCCCAGCCCCTTCGGGGCGAGGGTACGCAACAGCTCCACGTTGGTGAACCGCATCGCGTACGCCCGGCGGTGGCGCTGCCGCCAGACGTAGAACGCGGCCAGCGTCAGGACGGGCAGCAGCGTCAACAGCCACCACGGTTGCAGCAAACGGATCATCGAGTCGTCCCCCGGGTCCGGGCGTGCCGCTGCGCGGCCACGAACCGGACCATCTCCAGCAGCCAGTCGGTGTCGGTACGCAGTCGCAGGTGGGCCGCGCCGGCCGCGCGCAACTCGCGGGCGATCTCGGCGCGCTGGGCGGCGGCGGCCTCGGCGTACCGGCGGCGCAGCCCCGGGTCGGCGGTCTGCACCTCGTGCAGCTCGCCGGTCTCCGGGTCCACCACCGGCAGCACGCCCACGTCGGGCAGCTCCAGCTCACGCGGGTCCACCACCTCGATCGCCAGCACGTCGTGCCGGACCCGCAGCCTGCGGACCGGCCGACCCCACTGCTGCGGCGGGGCGAGGAAGTCGGAGATCACCACCGCCACGCCGCGCCGCCGGGGCGGGCGGTTCAGCCCGTCCACCAGCGTGCCGAGGTCGCTGCGTCCGGGCCGGGCGGCCACGCCGGCGACCGCGCGTACCAGGGCCTGGGCCTCCTTGCGGCCACTGCGGGCCGGCAGTCGCAGCGTCGCCGGACCGGCGACGGCCGCGCCGCGCCCGGTCACCTCGCCGGTGCCGACCACCGCGCCGATCCGGTTGCCGCCCCGCACGGTCAGGTGTGCCAGGGCGGCCACCGCCGCCACCACCAGGTCCCGCTTGAGCCACTGCCCGGTGCCGAAGTCCAGGCTCGCCGACAGGTCCACCGCGAGCCACGTCTCCAGCTCCCGGTCGGCCACCGTACGCCGCACGTGCGGCGTCGTCGTCCGCGCCGTCACCGGCCAGTCCATCCGGCGTACGTCGTCGCCGGGACGGTACTCGCGGGACTCCCCCGCCTCGCTGCCCGGCCCGGGCAGCAGCCCGGCGTAGTCGCCCTGGAGCAGCCCGTCGAGTTTGCGGGTGACCAGGAGCTGGAGTCGGGACAGCACGGCCTCGCTGCGGGCGCCGGGGGTGGTGACGCCGGACGGCCGGCGCGGCGGTGGGGTCACGGCCGCTGCCCGGGCCAGCCGGGCCCCGCCGGCGCGCCGGGGTGCGGGCTGACCTGCTGCCGGGGGGCCACCGACGGCAACGGGATGGTCGACATCACCCGGTGCACGATGTGGTCGGCCGGCACGTCGTCGGCGAGAGCGTCGTAGCTGAGCACCAGCCGGTGCCGCAGGATGTCCGGGGCGACGTCCTGCACGTCCTGCGGCAGGGCGTAGTCCCGCCCGCGCAGCAGGGCCAGCGCGCGGGTGGCCCGGACCAGCCCCAGCGACGCCCGTGGGCTCGCGCCGTACTGGATGAGCTGGGCGACGTCGGGCATGCCGTGCTCGGCCGGGGCGCGGGTGGCCAGCACCAGCCGGACCGCGTAGTCGACGAGCGCGTTGTGCACGAAGACCTGGTCGGCCCTGCGTTGCAGGGCGAGCAGGTCGGCCGGGTCGAACACCGGGGTCGGCTCGGGCGGGGCGACCCCCATCCGGTAGACGATCTCGCGTTCCTCGGCGTCCGTCGGGTACCCCACGACGATCTTCATGAGGAAACGGTCCCGCTGCGCCTCCGGCAGCGGATAGACCCCCTCCTGCTCGATCGGGTTCTGGGTGGCCATCACCAGGAACGGGTCCGGCACCCGGTGGGTCTGGCCGCCGATGGACACCTGGCGTTCGCTCATCACCTCCAGCAACGCCGACTGCACCTTGGCCGGGGCCCGGTTGATCTCGTCGGCGAGCAGGAAGTTCACGAACACCGGCCCCAGCTCCACGTCGAACTTCTCGCTGGACTGCCGGTAGATCCGGGTGCCCATGATGTCGGCGGGGACCAGGTCGGGAGTGAACTGCACCCGGGCGAACGTGCCGCCGACGACGGTGGCGAGGGTCTCCACGGCGAGGGTCTTCGCCACCCCGGGCACCCCCTCCAGCAGGCAGTGCCCCCGGGCGAGCAGCGCGACGAACATCCGCTCGACCATCCGGTCCTGCCCGACGATGACCCGTTTGATCTCGAACAACGCCCGTTCCAGCAGGGTCGCGTCCTCCGCCGGTGTGCTCGTTGACGAAGGCGGGGCGTCGGTAGCGGTCGGGTCGGGCGTGGTCGGCTGGGCCACCGGTCCTCCACAGCGTGCTCGGTTGTCGGCGACGGGGTACGCGGTCAAGCCTCGCATGCCCGGCTGAGCGCCGACTGGGCGAGAAGGCGATTCTCGCCACGCCGGCCGTCGACGCCGAATCGCCGGACCGGGGGTGTCCGAACGCCGGTGTCCCCGTGTAGAATTGCGCCGTCGCCGGGCGGCTCCCCCCGTGGCCGCCCGGCGCTCAATCTCCCCGGCGCGCCGCCACCTAGACTGGCCCGGGTGACCGAACCCTCCCCCGCTGCTGGTCCGTTCCCCGCTGCCGAGCCTTTTCCCGCTGCCGGCGCCGACGGCGGCGATCCGCCGGTCTGCTCGTCGCGCGGCTGCCGGGCCCCGGCGGTCTGGGCGCTGCGGTGGAACAACCCCCGGCTGCACGACCCGTCCCGACGCAAGACCTGGCTGGCCTGCGCCGCGCACCGCGCCACGCTCGGCGACTTTCTCGGCGCACGGGGCTTTCTCCGGGAGGTCGAACCAGCGCCCCGGTCGTTACCCTCGACTGGTGACTGATCGCAGCGAGGCGTACCGGTGACCCCGGAGACCACCGGCGGGCCCGCGCCGGCCGACCCACTGGAGCCGTGGCCGCAGACGGTGCGGTGGCAGCGGGTCTCCTCCGACCTGATCTGGGTGGAGCTGATCCGGCTGGCGATCGGCGTCGCCGTGCTGGTCGTCGGGCTGGCGCTCGGCTGGGCGTTCAGCGGCCACTGGCTCTTCGGCCTCGGGCTCGGCCTGGTCGCGCTGCTGACCGGTTGGCGGGTGGTGACGATCGTCCGGGCCGTGCACGCCTGGGGGTACGCCGAACGCGACGACGACCTGCTGGTCCGGCACGGGCTGCTGGTCCGCCGACTGTCGATCGTGCCGTACTCGCGGATGCAGTTCGTGGACGTCACCGCCGGGCCGCTGGAGCGAGCCTTCGACCTGGCCACCGTGCAGTTGCACACCGCCGCGGCGGCGAGCGACGCCCGGGTGCCCGGGTTGCCGCCGGCCGAGGCGGCCCGGCTGCGGGACCGCCTCACCGCCCTCGGCGAAGACCGCGCGGAGGGGCTGTGACCAGCGGCCCCGGCTGGCCCGAGGGCCCGCCCGCCGCCCGGCCCGAGCCGGGCACGCCGCACCCCGCCCCGTACCCACCAGCCAGCCATCCCGACCCGTACCCGGCGGTCGGGCCCGCCGGGTACCCCGAGCCGGGTCCGACCGCCGGGCCGTACCCGGGGGTCGGGCAGCCCGAGGCGGGCGGGCCGTACCCGGGAGTCGGTGGGGTCGGCGCGGGTCCCGAGGGGGGTGAGCCCCGGCAACGGCTGCACCCGCTGAGCCCGGTGCTGCACGGGGCGAAGTCACTGGTGGTGGTGATCGCCGGGCTCTCCTGGTCGACGCTGTCCCGGGTCGGTCTCGGCACGTTCGCGATCATGGTCGTGCTGCTCGCCCTCGGCGCCACGGTGCTCTCGGTGGTCAGTTGGTACCAGACCGGCTACCACGTGGTCGGCCGGGAGCTGCGGGTGCACGAAGGGCTGCTGTGGCGGCGGACCCGGGCCATCCCGCTGGAACGGTTGCAGGCGGTGGAAGTGGTCCGGCCCCTGCTCGCCCAGCTCACCGGCCTGGCCGAGCTGCGGCTGGAGGTCGTCGGCGGCGGCAAGACCGAGGCCCCGCTGGCGTTCCTGAGCGTCGCCGACGCCCAGGCGCTGCGCGGTCGCCTCCTCGACCTCGCCGGACGCCCGCCCCGCCGGACGCCCGAGCCGACCGGTACGGACACCACAGCGCAGGCCGACGCCGTCCCCGACGTCACCGCCGCGCCGAGCGGCCGGCCGCTGCACGCCGTACGCAACCAGGACCTGCTGGTCAGCCAGTTGCTCACGCCACAGGCGTTCATGCTGCCGGTGGGTCTGGTCTTCGTGGCCGGGCAGTTCCTCTCCGAGGGATCCTGGTCGTTCATCGCCGTCGCCAGCACGCTCACCGCGATGGCCGGGGTGCTGCTGCAACCGATCCGCCGGGTGCTCGACGACTGGAACTTCCGGCTGCACCGTGACGACGGCACCCTGCGGGTCCACCACGGCCTGCTGGAGACCCGCGCGCAGACCGTCCCGCTGAACCGGGTACAGGCCATCGGGGTGACCTGGCCACTGCTGTGGCGGGCCAAGGGCTGGCTGCGGCTGCGGCTGGAGGTCGCCGGTTACTCCGCCGGGGAACTGGACGACCGCAACCGGCCGGACCGCCTGCTGCCCGTCGGCGACCCCGCCACCGGCGGGCTGGTAGTCGCCGAGGTGCTGCCGGGCGTACACCTCGACGCGCTGCCGTTGACCGCGCCGCCGGACCGGGCCCGCTGGCTGCGCCCGCTGAGCGTCCGCAGGCTCGGCGCGGGCCTCGCCGAGCAGGTCTTCGCCGTCCGGTCCGGTCTGGTCACCCGGCAGGTCGCCATGGTGCCGTACGCCCGGATCCAGAGCGTGCGGGTGGTGCAGGGCCCGGTGCAGCGGCGGCTGCGGCTGGCGACGGTGCACGCCGACACCGCCGGTGGCGCCGGCGCGGCGGCGCTGCACCGGGACGTGACCGAGGCGTGGGAGCTGGCGGCCGAGCTGACCGCCCGCTCCCGGGCCGCCCGACTGACCGGCTGACCGCCCGGCCGGCTGATCAGCGCAGCGCCGGCTGGCCGGTCCGGCTGAACGGCTCAGCGCGGAGACCGGCTCAGCGGCTGGCCGGTACGGACGGCGGTTCCGTCGGGGTCGACGTCGGCCCGTCGGCTGCCGGCTCGGTGTCCGACGACTTGGTGTCCGACGGCCCGACGGTGTCGTCGGGTGGCCCGGCCGGGGCGGCGTCGGACGGCGACGCCGGGGCGCGGCGGGCCCGGTGGGCCGCCCACCCCCGCTCGGCCAACCCGACCACCAGGAAGGTCAGTCCCACGTACGCCCAGCCGACCAGCACGTCGATGATGTAGTGCTCACCGGAGTAGACCAGGGTGAACGTCATCGCCAGCGGGTACGACAGCAACAGTGGCCACCAGCGGCGGCGGGTCGAGGTGAGGAAGAACAGCACCACGAACAGCGCCCACGCGGTGTGCAGGGACGGCATCGCCGCCACCGGGTTCGACGCGATCTGCCCGGCGTTGAGCATGTTGCCCGCGCCGTGCATGCCGAACTCCTTCCACCCCCGGGTGGAGATCCGGGCGACCTCCCCGAGCAGGCCGTTCTGCGCCGCCCACCACGGTGGGGCGGCCGGGTAGAGGAAGTAGGTGGCCAGGCCGGCGGCGCAGAGGAAACCCCACCGCCGCATGTACCGGCCCCAGCGGGCCCGGTCCCGCATCCACAGCACCACGGCCGCCGCCAGGGTGACCACGAAGTGCGAGAAGTAGACCCAGGCCACCGCCACGTCCCACCACCGCACCTGCGCCCGGTAGAGCCGCTCCTGCAACCAGATGGTCGGCACCTCGCCCCCGGTCGCCCAACCGACCAGGAACCGGTCGGCCACGATCAGGTCGTAGGAGTACGGGGTCGCGCCGTTGTCGGCGAACCCCCGGGAGAGGTTGTACGCGGCGAGCAGCACCACCACCGGCAGCCAGTCGCGGGCGAACGCCAGGTGGCTGCGCCATGGACGGCCCCAGTTCCAGGCGATGACGCCGGACCAGATCCAGACGAAGGCGTACGCCGGGTCTGTGGGCAGGCCGATCGTCAACCAACCGGCGACGAACAGGGCGCTCCAGATCGACATGGCGACCACCCGGCGGCGTCCGCCGGCGGACGTCCCGGGCGGGCCGGACGGAGCAGGGGGCTGGGGATCAGTGACAGCGACCATCACCGTTCAGGTTAACGGCGGGCGTCGCATCGACGAACGCGACCGGTGTCCCGGCGGTCGGCGTAGGCTGTCGCCATGCCGGACCAGACCGTCACGCCGGGCCTGACCGCCCGGGTCGAGCTCACCGTCACCGACGCGGACACCGCCCAGGCCGTGGGCTCCGGTGACGTACCGGTGCTGGGCACCCCCCGGGTCCTCGCGCTGGCCGAGGCGGCCACCGTCGCGGCCACCGCGCGACGGCTGCCACCCGGGTCGACGACGGTCGGCGTCCGGGTGGAGCTGGCGCACCTCGCGCCGACCCCGGTGGGACGGGTGGTGGTGGCCGAGGCCCGGGTGGACGAGGTGGACGGTCGGCGGCTGGTCTTCACGGTCGGGGTCACCGACGGCGACGCGACGGTCGCCGAGGGACGGGTGGAGCGGGTGCTGCTCGACCGGCAACGCTTCGTCGAACGCGCGGTCGGGGCGTCGCGACCGGCCGGGTCGGCGTGACCGGGCGGGCCGGCGGGCTGGGCGGTTTCGTCGAGGTCGCGGACCGGGTGCACGTGCTGCGGGAGCCCCTGCTCGACGTCAACGTCACCCTGGTCGTCGCCGACGGGGCGGCGCTGCTGGTGGACACTCTCTCCACCGTCGCCCAGGCGCGGGAGCTGGCCGCCGCCGTCCGGGCGGTGACGCCGCATCCGTTGACCGTGGTGAACACGCACCACCACTTCGACCACTGCTTCGGCAACGCGGTCCTGGCCGCCGACCCGGCCCGCCCGGTGTACGCGCACCCGGAGACCGCCCGGTGGCTGCGCGACCGTCCGGACGAGCTGCGCCGCCTGGCGTACGAGGAGATGCGCGCCGAGCGGCCCGGCCTGGCCGACGAGCTGGCCGACGCCCCGCTGCTGGCCCCGACGGACGAGGTGCACACCGAGACGACGCTGCACGTGGGCGGGCGGCCGGTCCTGCTGCGTCACCCCGGGCGCGGACACAGCGCCGGCGACCTCGTGGTGCAGGTGCCGGACGCGGACGTCCTGGTGGTCGGGGACCTGGTCGAGCAGAGCGGCCCACCGGCGTTCGAGGAGTCGTACCCGTTGCAGTGGCCGGAGGCGGTGGCCGGGCTGCTGCGGCTCGTCACCGCCTCGACGACGGTCGTGCCGGGCCACGGCGACCTGGTGGACGTCGACTTCGTCCGGGCCCAGCACGGGCAGCTCGCCGACCTGGCCTGGCTGATCCGGGCCGGGCACACCGGCGGCGCGCCGCCGGAGCGGGTGGCCGCCGAGGCGCCGTTCGGGGCACGGGCCGCGCTGGTCGCCGCCCGGCGCGGCTACGCCGAGCTCGACGGCACCGCCTGACCCGCCGGCCGCCGACCACGCCGGCGCTACGCGCACACGTCGAGCCTTACGACCACCACCCTCACGCCAGGTGGCCACCGCCTCGGACGGCGTCGCGCTCACCTTCCCCACCAGCCTGGCCAACACCCCACCAGGCAGGCACTTTCCGCCTCCTGCCCTCAGCTCCACCCACATCCCACACGAGGCTTTGCTCTGCACCCGCGACCGCACCGGTAGCGGAGAGTGAGCGGTGCGGTCATGGGCGCAGAGCAAAGCCTCCGGGAGGGTGGGCGGGCCTGGGCCGACGGGTTACCCAGCGTGTTCGAGTGCGATCGAGGCGCGGCCTCTGGCGGGACCTCGACGGAAGTCGGAAGCCTGAAGCCTGAAGGGGCGGGCCGGCTCGCGCGCAGTGGCGGATCAGTGGGCGAAGCGGCGGGCGACGTCGGCGCGGGTGGGCATGGCCAGCGCGCCGCCGGGTGACTCGCAGACCAGGCCGGCCACCCGGAGCGCGAAGGTGACCCGGTCGACCCAGCCGGCCTGGTCGGTGGGGAGGCCGTGGGCCAGCAGCTCGGCGACGAGCGCCGCCATCACCGAGTCGCCGGCGCCGGTGGCGTCGACCGCCCGTACCACGGGGGCGGGCACCGTCACCGGGTCGGCGCCGGCCGCGACCAGCGCGCCGTCCTTGCCGAGGGTGACCACGACGGCCTCGGCGCCCCGCTCCCGTAGGCGCGCCGCGACCCGCTCGACGGGTTCGCCGGGGTAGAGCAGCTCGGCGTCGGCCGCGCTGAGCTTGACCAGGTGCGCGCCGGCGGCGAACTCGGCGGTGGTGTCGCGCGCCCCGGCCAGCGCGCCCGGCCCGGTGAGCAGCCGGGGACGCACGTTCGGGTCGAAGACCCGCAGCCCGGTGGCGCGCGTCCAGGCCCGACGGGCGGCGGCCAGACTCGTCGACCGGAGCAGCACGATCGAGCCGCAGTAGAGCACCTCCGCGCCCTCGACCAGCGCCACGTCGAGGTCGTCGGCGGCCAGCTGGGCCCAGGACGGCGGCTCGCCGTAGAAGCGGAAGTCAGGTTCCGCGCCGGCGAAGGTCGCCACCGCGAGCGCGGTGGGCGCGGGCACGGTGACCACGCCGGCGACCCCGACGCCGGTGTCGGTGAGCAGTCGGCGGATCCGGTCGGCCAGCACGTCGTCGCCGAGCGAGCCGACGAACTGGACGGCTCCGCCGAGCCGGGCCACGCCGACCGCGACGTTGAGCGGCCCGCCGCCGACCGCCGCCCGGTAGACCGGCTCGCCGTCGTGCTCGGCCTCCAGCAGGTCGACAAGCGCCTCACCGAGCACCACCGCGTAACCCATGATCCGCCCGATCCTCTCGTCCGCCCGCCGGGACCACCCCGGCCGTGCGTACCAGGCTGGCACAACCGGGGCGGTCCGGCCGGGTCGTCGCGATCGGTTTTCTGAAGGTCATCGACCGTGGGCTATTGCGAACGAGCCGGGAACGTGATGGGATGTCGCATACCGGACGGCGTGGGGGCTGACGCGCCGTCTGTGCCGGGAGCCTGAGTCGCGTGAGCGTTCCGGTCCGTCTGAGACGGACCGGACGGTGGTGCGCACCTGCCCGGCCTTTTCATTGCCGAGCGTGCGGCACCGCGACCCCGTACCACTCTGCGAGGTCCCCGCTGCGGGGCCCGCTCGTAAAGCCGGGTCGGCATCTCGCCCGCCCGGCGGGTCAGGAGAACCAGTGTCACGTTCCCGTACGGCTGCGGTCTTCGCCGCGGTCGCCACCCTCGCCGCCGCCACGGCCTTCTCCGTGGCGCTGCGGCCGGACCCGGCCGCCGCGCACGGCGCGGCGATGAAGCCGGGCAGCCGGACCTACCTGTGCTGGAAGGACGGCCTCAGCCAGACCGGCGAGATCAGGCCGAACAACCCGGCCTGCTCCGCGGCGGTCGCGCAGAGCGGCACCAACTCGCTCTACAACTGGTTCAGCGTGCTGCGTTCGGACGCCGGTGGCCGGACCACCGGGTTCGTCCCGGACGGCAAGCTGTGCAGCGGCGGCGCCACCGGCTTCGCCGGCTACGACCTGGCGCGCACCGACTGGCCGCTGACCCACCTCACCGCCGGCGCGACCATGGAGTTCAACTACTCCAACTGGGCGCACCACCCGGGCACGTTCTACTTCTACGTGACCAAGGACAGTTGGAGCCCCACCCGGCCGCTCGCCTGGAGCGACCTGGAGGAGCCGTTCCTCACCGTGACCAACCCGCCGCAGCGCGGCGCGGTCGGCACCAACGAGGGGCACTACTACTTCAACGGTCGGCTGCCCACGAACAAGAGCGGTCGGCACATCATCTACTCCCGCTGGGTGCGCTCGGACAGCCAGGAGAACTTCTTCGGCTGCTCGGACGTGACCTTCGACGGTGGCAACGGCCAGGTCACCGGCATCGGCCCGGGTGGCACCAACCCGACCACGCCGCCGCCGAACCCGACCACCCCGCCGCCGAACCCGACCACCCCGCCGCCGAACCCGACCACTCCCCCGCCGAACCCGACCACGCCGCCGCCGGCCGGTGGCTGCGTGGCGACGTTCAAGGTGGTCAGCACCTGGGGTGGCGGTTTCCAGGGTGAGGTCGAGGTCGCGAACAACAGCTCCTCGGCCTACTCCGGCTGGACGACGACCCTGAACCTGGCCAGTGGCCAGTCCATCAACCAGGTCTGGAACGCCACGTCGACCACGTCGGGCTCGACGGTGACGGTGACGAACGCCGCGTACAACGGCTCGCTCTCGGCCGGAGGCAAGACGACCTTCGGCTTCACCGCCAACGGCAACGCCGGCGCGCCGCAGAGCATCACCTGCTCGGGCCGCTGACCGACGCCCGCACCACACGGCCCCGGGTCGGAACTCCGACCCGGGGCCGTCGCGTCGGCGGCGTCCGCCGGTGGCCCGTCCGGGGCCGGTCAGCGGACCATGGAGCCGACCACCGGCTTGGTGAGCAGGGCGGACTGGTTGCGCTGGATGCCCGGGTCGAGGGTCTTGGCGACGAAGATGGCGTGCCAGATGCAGAAGATCAGCACCGTCCACACCTTGCGGGAGTGGTCGGCCTCCTCCCGCTTGTGCTCCTCCAGCAGCCGCATCGCGTACGACAGGTCGAGCAGGTCGCCGGCGCCCGAGGTGGACAGCACCCAGCGGGCCCACTCGTACATCTCGCCGCGCAGCCAGACCCGGGTGGGGGTGGGGAAGCCGAGCTTGCGCCGGTTCACGATGGCCGGTGGGACCACGCCCTGCAACGCCTGGCGCATGGCGTACTTGGTGGCGTCGGAACGGGGCGGCAGCTTCAGGTCGACCGGGATGCCGGCGGCCACCTCGAACACCTCGCGGTCCAGGAACGGCACCCGCACCTCCAGCGAGTGCGCCATGGAGATCCGGTCGGCCTTGACCAGGATGTCCCCACGCAGCCAGGTGTAGAGGTCGACGTACTGCATCTTGGTGACGTCGTCCAGCTCGGCGCACTCGGCGTAGATCGGGGCGGTGACGTCGGTGTAGCGCACCGAGGGGTCGTACCGGCGCAGCAGGTGCTGCTTCTCCTCCTCGGTGAACATCCGGGCGTTGCCGTAGTAGCGCTGCTCGATCGGGGTGGTGCCGCGCTCCAGGAAGCTCTTGCCCTTGACCCCCTGCGGGATCGCCTTCGACACCGCCCGCAGCCCCTTCTGCACCCCGCCGGGCAGGCCGTTGACGCCGCTCAGCGAGAGCGGCTCACGGTAGATCGTGTACCCGCCGAAGAACTCGTCGGCGCCTTCGCCGGAGAGCACCACGGTGACGTGCTCGGCGGCCTTCTTGGCGACGAAGTAGAGCGGCACCAGCGCCGGGTCGGCCACCGGGTCGTCCAGGTGCCAGACGATCTTCGGTAGCGCCTCGATCATGTCCTGCGGACCGATCTTGGTCGGGATGGTGGTCACGCCGAGGTGCCGGGCGGACTCCTGGGCCACGTCGATCTCGGAGTAGCCGGGCACGTCGTAGCCGACGGTGAAGGTGAGGATGTTCGGGTTGAACTCGCGGGCCAGCGCCACCACGGCGGTGGAGTCGATGCCGCTGGACAGGAACGAGCCCACCGGCACGTCCGAGCGCATGTGCATCCGGACGCTCTCCCGCAGCGTCTCCCGGATCTGGTCGTAGAGGCGCTGCTCGTCGGTGACCGGGGTGGGCCGGAACACCGGCCGGTACCACCGGCGTACGTCGATCCGGCCACCGGGCGTCCAGGTGAGGTACTCACCCGAGCCGATCCGGCTGATCCCCTGGTGCAGGGTGCCGGGCTCGGGGACGTACTGCAGGGTCAGGTAGTGCGAGAGGTTGGCCGTGTCCACCCCGGCGTCCCCGGCGTACGCGGACTGCGCGAACGGCAGCAGGGCCTTCTTCTCGGAGGCGAGGTAGAGACCGTCCATGGTCTCCAGGTAGTGCAGCGGCTTGATGCCGAAGTGGTCGCGCGCGCCGAAGGCGCGGCGTTCCTGGCGGTCCCAGATGACGAAGGCGAACATGCCGCGCAGCCGGGTGAGCACCTGCTCACCCCAGTAGTGGTAGCCGGCGACGATCACCTCGCCGTCACCGGCGGTGGCGAACTGGGCCCCGAACGTGCGGGCCAGCTCCTCGCGCAGCTCGATGTAGTTGTAGATCTCGCCGTTGAAGGTGAGCAGGTACCGACCGCCGGCGTAGGGCAGCGGCTCGTGGCTGGACGCCACGTCGATGATGGCCAGCCGCTTGTGGGCGAACACCCCGTCCGCGTACCGGCCGGTGGCGTCGCCGACCAACTCGACGCCGGTCTCGTCCGGGCCGCGGTGGTGCAGGCATTCCAACGCTCCGGCGATGGCGTCGCGGTGCGCGCCGGCGTCGCCGCGCGCGCTGAAGAAAGCCAGGAGTCCGCACATGCAGGCCATCTTTCCACGCGCCCGGACCGCCCGTCGCGGCACCACGGGCTCTCCTGCGGGGGGCTGCGCGCGGTACCGTCTGGAACCAGTGACGCCACCGGAGGGAGCGGGAGCATGGCCGAGGAGCGCACCGACACGAAGCCGGTGGACGGCACGGAATCACACGACCCGGACTTTCCCGAGGCGTACCTGGCCTTCATGCGGCAGGGCTGGCGGGACACCGAGCTGCCGGTCGCCCCCCGCCCGGAGGCGCCCGACCACGCCAAACGGCGGGCGGCGCTCTCGGCGGCCTTCCCCGGCGAGACGCTGGTGATCCCCACCGGCGGGGAGAAGGTCCGGGCCAACGACACCGAGTACCGGTTCCGGCCCGGCAGCGACTTCGTCTACCTGACCGGCGACCACGAGCCGGACAGCGTGCTCGTGCTGCGGCCGAACGGCTCCGGGCACGACGCCACCCTCTTCATGCGCCCCCGCTCGTCCCGGCAGACCGACGAGTTCTTCCGCAGCCGGCACGGCGAGCTGTGGGTGGGGCGGCGTCCGTCGCTGGGCGAGAAGTCCACCGAGCTGGGGCTGCCCACCGCCGACCTGACCGGGCTGGAGCAGGCGCTGGCCGAGCTGTCGCCGGCGCGTACCCGGGTGTTGCGGGGTTTCGACCCGCTGGTGGACGCGGCGGTGCGGCCCTACGACGGGGCCCGCGCCGAGGGGCAGCCGGCCCGCGACCGGGAGCTGGCCATCGCGATCTCGGAGCAGAAGCTGGTCAAGGACGAGTGGGAGATCGCCCAGCTCCAGGACGCGATCGACGCCACCGTCCGGGGCTTCGAGGACGTGGCCCGGGTGCTGCCGGCCGACCGGGCCGTCTCCGAGCGGCTGCTGGAGGGGGTCTTCGCGTTGCGCGCCCGGCACGACGGCAACGACGTCGGGTACGGCTCGATCGTCGGGGCCGGGGAGCACGCCACGATCCTGCACTGGGTGCGCAACCACGGGGTCACCCGCCCGGGCGAGCTGCTGTTGATGGACATGGGCGTGGAGAACCGGCACCTCTACACCGCCGACGTGACCCGGGTGCTGCCGGTGGACGGCCGGTTCACCTCCCTGCAACGCCAGGTGTACGACGTCGTGTACGCCTCGCAGCAGGCCGGCATCGACGCCGTCAAGCCGGGGGTGAAGTTCAAGGACGTGCACCTGACCTGCATGCGGGTGCTCGCCGAGGGGCTGGCCGACCTGGGTCTGCTGCCGGTGGGCGTGGACGAGGCGATGGACGAGAAGTCGACGATCTACCGGCGGTGGACGCTGCACGGCTTCGGCCACATGCTCGGCATCGACGTGCACGACTGCGCCAACGCCCGCAAGGAGACGTACCGGGACGGCGCTCTCGGCGAGGGGTACGTGCTGACCGTCGAGCCGGGCCTGTACTTCCAGCCGGAGGACGAGTTGGTCCCCGAGGAGCTGCGCGGCATCGGCATCCGGATCGAGGACGACGTCCTGGTCACCCCGACCGGCGCGGTGAACCTGTCGGCGGGGCTGCCCCGCCGGGCCGACGAGGTGGAGACCTGGTTGGCCGCGCAGCGTGCGGCGGGGCTGCGCCTGCCCGGCTGACCGACGGTCCCGACGGACCCCGTCCTCCCCGGTTCCGGGGGCGGCGGGGTCCTTCGCGTCTGGTTTCTCCGGAACCAGGTCATGAGTTCCGTTCGGGCGGGTACGGTTGCTTCGTAAGTTTTATTCCGGTTCATGGCTTTCGACCTGTTCGTCGGCCGTCCGGGACAGCCCACGCTCTCCCCGTCCCGTACGGCGAGCGTCGGGACCGCGCCGCCGGCGTCGCGTCGTCCGGCTGATCCACATATGGCGGTGGCCCCGTTCCCGTCCCGGGAGCGGGGCCACTGGTATGCGACGGATCGGGAAGAGCGTGCCCGCTACGTAACGGATGTACCGAATGTGGGCGGATTTCGGATAAGCGCCCATGGCGAGGAAGGTTCTCATACGGTGTGGTTCAGCAGCTACAACCGATTTGTAGCGAAGGACGCCTCGCCATGGCGGAGCGACCTTGTCTGGTACGAGGAGAGGGCAGAGAGCTCCGATGTCCAACTACCTTCGAAAGAACGACGAAGCCGCCCCGGGGGCGGCGCCACCGCGCAACCGCCATCGACTGTGGTTGGCCACCGGCGCCGCGGGCCTGGCCAGCGTGGTCGGCCTGGGAGCCATCGGGGTGGTCGCGGCCACCGGGGCGCCCCGGCTCACCGGCCTGAGCTGGGCCGGCGCCCAGTCGGTCCTCACCGGCGACGGCACCGCCCCCGGCGGCAAGCACCCGGAGGCCGGAGGCCAGGAAGGCACACCCGGCGACAGTCGGAAAGGCCGACCCGGCGAGAAAGGCGAGCACGGCGAGCACGGCCAGCACGGGCGGGGGCCGGGCCAACCGGTCGAGCCGACCATCCCGGTGCCGTGCAACCGGGACGCGCTGTTCTCGGCGGTGACCGAAGCCAACTACCGGCAGTACGCCACCACCCTGCACCTGGCCGAAGGGTGCACGTACGACCTGCGTGCGGCCACCAACGGCGACGCGTTGCCGCCGGTGACCGTACGGCTCACCATCATCGGCAAGCACTCGACCATCGAGCGCGCGTACGGCACGCCGAACACCACCCAGTTCCGGCTCTTCCACGTCGCCAACGGCGGTCAGTTGACCCTCAAGGGCGTGACCCTGCGCAACGGGCTGGTCTCCGGGCCGGGTGGGGCGGTGCTGGTCGACGCCGGTGGCGAGGCCGCCATCGAGCACAGCACCCTGACCGCCAACGCCGCGGTGGGGCTGACCGGCACCGGCGGGGCGATCCAGAACAACGGGATCACCACCCTGAGGCACACCCGGTTGACCCTGAACAACGCGGCCATCAGCGGCGGCGCGGTCAACAACACCGGCGCGCTGCTGGTGGAGAAGTCCCAGTTCGAGGCGAACAAGTCGGCCGCCCCGGTCGTCCTGCTGGTCACGCCGGGCGGCGGCGCCGTCCGCAGCACCGGCACCGCGGTGATCAGGGAGAGCAGGTTCCTCGGCAACGAGAGCGGCGGCAACGGCGGTGGCCTCCAGGTCGCCGGCGGCGTCGCCGACGTCGAGAAGAGCGAGTTCGCCCTGAACACGGCCGCCTTCTCCGGTGGCGCCATCGCCGTCGAAGGCGGCGCGCTGGTCCGGGCCCGCAAGATCAAGCTGGTGGAGAACACCGCGGTGGCGGCGACGCTGCTCGGCTTCACCCGCGGCGGCGGCGGCATCTACAACGCCGCCAACGGCACGGTGAACCTGGCCGGCGGCAAACTGGTCGGCAACAGCGCCGGGGTCGGCAACGGCGGGGGCATCCTCAACCTCGGCGCGCTGTCGGTCCACGACAGCCACCTCGCCGAGAACCAGGCCACCCTCACCGGCGGCGGCCTGTACAACGGGACCGCCGGGGTGGCGAGCCTGGTCCGTACCACCATCACCCTGAACCAGGCGCTGGTGAACGGCGGCGGCATCTTCAACGCCAACGGGACGGCGAACTCGGTGACCCTGGACGTCCGGTCCCGGGTCGTCGAGAACAACCCGGACAACTGCGCCGGCACAGCCATCACGAACTGCCAGGGCTGACGGACAGGTGACGGCCGACGCCGGCGACGGCAGCGGTCACGGTAGGACCCTGCGGCCCCGCCCAGTGATCCAGGTGATCACCTGAGCGGGGCCGGAGGTCGTACCGGTCGAGACGTGGGCCCGGCCCCGCTGCTGCCAGCGGGTCCGGGCCCACCCCTCGTCAGCGCTGGACGAACACCGCCACGCTGCGGGCCGGCACGGTGAAGGCGCCGCTGGCGGCGTCGAACGACGCCGACCGCAGCCGCGCGTCGGCCGAGTCGCGCAGCACCGGGTGCAGCGTCACGTCCGCCCCACGCAGGCCGGCGACCTGCTGCTTCGCCGACTTCGGCGTGGTGTTGAAGACCACCGTCACCGACCGCCACCGCTCGTCCAGCCCGCGGCCGTCCAGCGTCATGGTCAGCACCCCGGGGGTCTCCCCCGGGCCGGACAGCGGGAACGCGACCCGCTTCTGCACCTCGGCGGCGGTGTCCAGCCCGAACACCGGCGAGGACGCCCGGACCCGCAGCAGCTCGGCGTACCGGGCGTCGGTGAGCCGCACCGCCGCGCAGTCCGGCACCAGCGACGGATCAGCCAGCAGCGGCTTCGCGTACGGCCACTTGTCCTGGTTGTCCGCCGCCGGCGGCAGGCCCAGGCCGAAGCCGTTGCCCTGCGCGCAGTCCCAGCGGATCTGGTTGAACCAGTCCCCCGAGTTGTACGAGTTGCGGTCCAGCGACTTGGAGCGCAGCCGTTCGGTGCCGGTGGTGACGAAGCCCGTGCCCTGGCCGAGCACCACGGTGGACAGGGCGAGCACCTGCATCCGGGCCCGCTCCGCCATCGGGGTGTCCGGCGGCAGCTTGTACGCCAACGCGTCGTACAGGATCTCGTTGTCGTGCGCGTCCACGTAGGTGACCGCCTCCCCCGGCGCGGCGGTGTAGCCGGTGGGCGAGCCGTTGTAGTCGACCTGCGCGCCGGTCACCTGCCTGCCGGCGGTGTCGGTGAACCGGTAGCCGGCGAGGTTGCCGACCAACCCGACCTTGACCTGGTCGTGGGCGTGCAGCAGCCGGGCGCGCTGCTGCTCGGCGCTGCCGTTGACCGGGTCGCCGTTGGGGTCGGTGAACAGCCCGGAGGCGAAGCCCTGCGCCCGCGGGTTGGAATCGAACGGGCCGCCGCCGCGCGCCGCGTCGCGCAGCCGGTCGTTGAAGGTGCCGATCCCGGTGCCGGCCATGTTGGCCTGGGTGGCCTGGACGAACCGGGCGTCGTTGGCGACCTCGCCGAAGTTCCAGCCCTCCCCGTAGAGCAGGATCGACTTCCCGTCCACCCCGTCCCGGGCGACGGTCAGCCTGTCCAGGGCGGCGCGGACGGCGAGGATGTTCGCCTTCGGGTGGTGGCCCATCAGGTCGAACCGGAACCCGTCCACCTTGTACGCCTTCGCCCAGGTGACCAGGGAGTCCACCACGAGCTTGCCCATCATGGCGTGCTCGGGGGCGGTGTTGGCGCAGCAGGTGGAGTTGGCGACCGTGCCGTCGTCGAGCAGCCGGTGGTAGTAGCCGGGCACCACCTGGTCCAGCACCGACTTCGGGTCGGCCCCGGCGGCCGAGGTGTGGTTGTAGACCACGTCCATGACCACCCGCAGGCCGGCGGCGTTGACCCCGGCGACCATCCGCCGGAACTCGGTGGTCCGGGCCGCGCCGCTCGGGTCGACGGCGTACCCGCCCTCGGGCACGGTGTAGTGCAGCGGGTCGTACCCCCAGTTGTAGCCGTCGGTGTCGGCGACCGCCGCCACGCACTTCTGCTGCTGGTCCGAATCCGGCGGCAGCTTCGCCAGGTCACAGTCCGGCTGCTTCTGCTCGCCCCGCCGCTCGGGGATGGTGGCGAAGTCGAAGACGGGCAGCAGATGCAGGTGGGTGACCCCGGCGTCGCCGAGTTTCCGCAGGTGGGTCATGCCGGCGGTGGCCGGGTCGGTGAACGCGAGGAAGGTCCCCCGCCGGTCGGCCGGCACGGTGCTGTCGGCGACGGAGAAGTCCCGCACCGACAGCTCGGTGATCTGCGTCTTCGACGACGGCGCCGCCGCCGGCTTGCGCAGCCGGTCCCAGCCGGCCGGGGCGAGCGCCGGATCGGCCAGGTCGACGAGCTGACTGTGCGTCGAGTTCGGCGCGAGGGCCACCGAGTACGGGTCGGTCACCGACGCGGTGACCATCTTCTGGGTGGCCGGCTGCCATGCCTGGACCCGGTAGCGGTAGTACTTCCCGGTCCAGTCGCGGTCCCCGCGCGCCGACCAGACGCCGGTCCGGTCGTCGCGGCGCATGGCCACCACCCTCGGCGTCGCGGTCGGCGAGTCGAACAGCTCCAGCTCGACGCCGCGGGCGGTGGGCGCCCACACCGCCAGCGACGGACGCTTCCCGGCGAACGTCGGGCCGAGCGTCGCCCTGGTGGCGGCGGCGTAGACGTCGTCGAGCACGCCGGGAAGCTGCACGCCGGTGGCGCGCAGCAGGGTCCCCTCGTGGTCCCGCTCGGTGACCAGGAGCTGCCCGCGCAGCGCCGCCGGCACCTTCGCCAGGTCCCGGTCGGCCAGCCCGAACGCCTGGTACGCCCACAGGTGCGGCAACCGCGCCCGCTGGGCCTCGGTGAGCCCGTTGCGCCGCGCGGTCAACGGCAGACTGGCGTACGTGCCGGACAGCTCCCCGTCGACCACGCCCACCCCGCCGGTCGGGGCGGTGACCAGCGCGTACGACTTCCCGTCGGTCGGCCCGACGGCCCAGGCCACGGTGGACCTGTCGATCCAGTGCGCCTGCTGTTTCGTCACGTCCACGTCCCGGGCCGCCCCGGAGGTGGTGGTCGGCAACAGCCGGCCCGGGGTCGCGGCGAGCAGCCACACCTCACGGCCGGTGCTGGCGAGGTCGAGCCGCTGGTCGGTCGGCAGGTCCTTCTCGTCGCCGGAGTGGATGATGTAGCTGAGCCCGGTGGCCCCGGCCGCCAGCGGCACCCGCCACACCGCGCCGAAGCTGTCGACGCTGGTCGGCGGCATCGGCGTCGCCCAGTCGGTGGGGTTCGCCGCGCCGTCCCAGAGGTGCAGGCCCCAGCCGTCGTGGTCGCCGTCCGGACGACGGTGGTGGATGACCGCGTACCCGTCCTCGACCGGCGGCGGCGGCGCGCCGACCGCGTCGGCGTAGCTGGCGTGTACCGTCGGGTCGCCCTGCTTGAGCCAGATCTCACCGGTACGGGTCACGTCGATGACGCGGTCCTGGCCGACGTCCTTGTTGCCGTCTTTGTCGACCACCAGGAAACCTACCGACTTCGCGCCCGGCTTGAGCTTCACCCAGGCGAACCGGCCGTAGGCGTCCGTTCCGGCGAACGGCTGCCCGGCGGGCCACTCGGTGACGTACGCCGGGTCGACGTCGCCCCAGACGTAGAGCCCCCAGTCGGCGTAGTCACCGTCGGGGCGCTGGTAGTGCACGACCGCCCAGTCCCGCGACGCCCCCTGGTCGGGGGTGGCGACGGTGGCGGTGGACCGGGCGTCGGCGGTCCGGCCCCGACCGTCGCGGACCACCGCCTTGTACTCGATACGCGTGCCGGCGGCCAGCCCGGTCAGGTCGTGGTGCACCGTGTAGGGGGCCTTGTCGGCGGCGCCGAGCAGCGTCCACTTCCCGCCGTCGACCCGGGCGGCCACCGCGACGGTGGCCAGCGGGTCACCGGTGACCCGGGCGGTGACCGCGGCCCGGGTGGCCACGGCCGCGCCCGACTCCGGGCCGGTGATCGCGATGGTCGGGGCGGCGGTCGGCCGCGGGATCGGCGCGCCGGCCCGGTACGCCACCGCCGACATCGGCGGCACGGTCACCGTGAGCCTGCCGTCGCCGGCGGTCGTGGCACGGCCGGCGTCGCCGGTGGCGGTCCGGTCGGCGTCGCCGGCCCCGGTGGCGCGGGCGGCGTCGCCCGTGGCGGTGGCGCGGGCGGCGTCGCCGTACACGCCGGTGAAAGTGTTGTTCGCTGACCAGGTGTCCACAGTGACAGTCTGCGCGGTCGCCGCGTTGTTCACCGCGACGACGTACTCCCGGCGCTCCTTCGGGTCGACGCGGGAGAAGGCGAAGACGCCGGGGCCGTCGGCGGCGTACCGGGTGACCTGCACGCCGTTACGCAACGCCGGATGGGCCCTGCGCAGCGCGCCCAACTCGGCGATCGTGCGGTAGAGCGGATGGTTGGTGTCGTACTGGTCGACGGCGTGGGTACGGTCGGTGCCGATCAGGTCGTCGTCGAGGTAGTCGGCGGTCTTCGAGGCGAACATGTCCTGCCGGGCGTCCTTGTCGCCGCCCGGGCCGGTGAAGCCCTGCTCGTCGCCGGAGTACACCACCGGCTGCCCCCTGGTCAGGAACATGAGCTGGTGGGCGAGCTGGTCGCGGCGCAGGTGGCTGGCCGGGTCACCGGCGCCGGCCGCGATGAACGAGCCGATCCGGCCCATGTCGTGGTTACCGAGGAAGGTGGTCGTCCGGTTGGCGTCGGTGTCCCGCGCGGCGTAGAGGTCGTCACGGGCGTACACGTCGGCGAGAGCCTTCGCGGAGCCGTCCGCGGCGGTGTACCCGCGGGCGGCCTCCTGGAAGGCGAAGTCCAGCGTGGCCGGCAGCCCGCCCCGGCGCACGTACGTGGAGGTGACCTCCGGGTCGGCGCTGTAGACCTCGCCGAACATGAAGAAGTCCTTCTTGCCGGCCCTCTCGGCGGCACGTTCGACGCCCTGCGCGAACTGCGGCCAGAAGTCCAGGTTGACGTGCTTGACGGTGTCCAGCCGGAACCCGTCCACGCCGGTGCTGGCGATCCAGTCGCCGTACACCTTGGTGATGCCCCGGACCACCTCGGGCCGCTCGGTCCACAGGTCGTCGAGGCCGAAGAAGTCGCCGTACTCGCTGTTCTCCCCGGCGAACGTGGAGTCCCCCCGGTTGTGGTACATGGTCACGTCGTTCAGCCAGGCCGGGACCTTCACCGTCCGGTCCGCCGCGCTGGCGAAGGTCGGCGTGTACGGCCCGGCGTCGGCGGTCACCTTCGGGAAGTCCCGGCTGCCGTCGGCGTAGTTGCGGTCCTCGAACGCGCGTCCCCGCGCGTCGGTGTACGGGCTGGTCGTCTTGTCGACGTAGGCGTACCGGTCCTCGGCGTATTTGATCACGTCGGCGGTGTGGTTGACGATGACGTCGAGGTAGACCTTGATGCCCCGTCGGTGGGCGAGCCTGACCAGCCGCTTCAGCTCCTCGTTGGTGCCGAAGTGCGGGTCGACCTGGGTGAAGTCGGTGATCCAGTAGCCGTGGTAGCCGGCTGACACGTCGTCGCCGGCGCCCTGCACGGGCCGGTTCTTGAAGATCGGTGCGAGCCAGATCGCGGTGGTGCCCAGCCCTTCGACGTAGTCGAGCCTGTCGATCAGGCCCTTGAGGTCACCACCGTGGTAGAAGCCCTTGTCGGCGGGGTCGAGGCCGGTGGTCAGCCGATCGCCGGTGAGGCCACCCCGGTCGTTGCGCGGGTCGCCGTTGGCGAACCGGTCGGGCAGGACGAAGTAGAACTGCTCGGCGCGGGCGTCGTTCGCGGCGGCCCGTAGCAGCACCTCGGCGGAGGGCTCGGCGCGCCACTGTGGCGCCCCGGCGGCGGCGAGCGGGTCGCGCCGGTCGGTGGCGTCCGCGCCGAGCTGCTGGACGGCGACCGGAGCGCCGGCGAGCGCCAGAGCGAGCAGGGACACCAGGCCGAAGAGGGCCTTGCGGGAACGTCGTGGGGAGGACGTCGGTCGTCGTGGGGAGGTGAGCGGTGGCGGGGGTGTCATCGACGGCCTTTCCGTGGTCGTGATTCGCCCGCACGCTAGCCCTTGCCGAAACGAACTGCAATACCTTGCAAACAAAGTCGAATTCTTACGGCAACCTTGCAGAGCGCGACGTCAGGCTCGCGCACCCTGACCGTCCGACCCACGCCCCGCGCCGCCGCCCCCTCCCTCCTAGCCCCTCCCGTCCCCCACTTCCCCGCCCCACCTCGTCCTTCACTTCCCCGCCCCTCGCGGTCCCTCACTTCCCCGCCCCACCTCGCAGCGCCTCCCCTGCCCCATCTCGTCGCACCTCCCCACCCCACCTCAAGGGTCTTCCCCACCCATCTCGTCGTCTTCCCCACCCACCTCGCAGCGCACCCCCGCCCCGGTTCGTGCGGGGGTGGCGGGCGCGCCCCCGGCTCTGCTCCGCGCCCGCCCCCGATCCCGCCCCGCTGTCGCCCCACTACCGCCCCTGCTACCACCCCCACTACCACTCCCGCTTCCGCCGTTCACTTCCGCCGTTGCCGCTGCCGCCCCCCACTACCGCTCCCGCCACTGCCACTGCCACTGCCACTGCCACTGCCACTGCCACGACTGCAGATCTTGGACAGTTGTCGTCCAAATAGAACTGAAACTGTCCAAGATCTGCACTGGGGAGGACGGACGCGGTGGGGTCGGGCGCACAGGCGGGGCAGCTCCGAAGGAACTCAGGGGGTGGGGTGGCTTCGGCGCCGGGCACGCCGGGGAGCGGCAGACCGGTAGTTGTCAAGTCAAATTGAGACGGTTTGGTCCTGTTGGGTGGGCTGGTTGATCCAGGCACGGTCGGGTAGTTGCGGTGGGCGTGGCCGGTGGTTGAACCGGTCTGGGTGGGTGGCGTGGGCCGCGTCGAGGGTGTTCTGGCGGTGCTCGCGGATCTGCTCGGCGGTGCCGTAGTGCACCGACGCCGGGGTGTGCCAGCCGATCCCGGAATGCCGGTGCTCGTGGTTATAGGCGGTAAAAAAGCCGTCGCAGAAGGCTCTCGCGTCAGCGAGGGATCCGAACCGGGCCGGGAAATCCGGCACGTACTTCATAGTCTTGAACTGGGCCTCGGAGTACGGGTTGTCGTTCGAGGTCCGGGGTCGGGAGTGCGAGCGGAGGACACCGAGGTCGACGAGCATCTCCGACACCGGTTTCGACACCATGGCGCCGCCGCGGTCGGCGTGGATGGTGTGCGGCTCGATCCCGTTACGGTCGATCGCGTCGGCCAGGAAGTCACGGGCGACGACCGCGTCCTCGGCGGCCGCGACGAGCCACCCGGTGACGTACCGGGAGTAGATGTCGATCATGACGTAACACCGGTACCAGACGCCTTTGACGGGTCCTTTCAACGCGGTGATGTCCCAGGACCACACCTGACCCGGCCCGGTCGCGACCAGCTCCGGCCGCACCCGGGGCGGATGGGTCGCCAGCCGGCGTCGTTCCCGGCTCTGCCCGGCCGCGCGGGCGATGCGGTACATCGTGGACATCGAGCAGTGGTAGCGGCCCGCGTCGAGTTCCCTGGCCCAGACCTGCGGGATCGCCAGGTCGGCATAAGCAGGCGAGTTCAACACCGCCAGGACCCGCTCCCGCTCGGCGGTGCTGAGCGCCTGCGGCGGCGGGGTCCGCGGCAGCCACGGCCCGTGCCGCGGCCCGACCACCGGCTTCGCCCGCCGGTAGTAGGTCGCCCGCGATGTCCCGGTCAACGCGCACGCCCGCTGCACGGAGATGTCCGCGTCGCGTAACTGCCCGAACACGGCGGTCAGGATCTCCTCGGCGGGTTGTCGTTGTCCGCGCTCTCGGAGAGTTCCTCCAAGAGCGCGTGCGCTTTTCCCATGATGTCCAACGCAATGCGGGTCTTCTTCAGATCCGCCTGCAGCTTCTCGTTCTGCCGGCGCAGCTTCTCCAGCTCGATCTGTTCTGCGGACTTCTTCACCCGCGACCCGGCCGACGCAGCGCCGGAATCCGGAGTCCCTGCCTGGCCGAGGTGCCCGGCATCCCGAGCCCGTGTCCACTCGATGATGTGCGACGAGTACAAGCCTTCCCGGCGCAGGATCGCACCCTTCTCTCCGTTCGCGGCGTTCTCGTACTCGGCGACCATCGCGAGCTTGTACTCCGGGCTGAAGACCCGCCGCGACGGCTTCGGCGCCGGGTCCCCGCCGCCGGACGCCGGCTGCTTGCCAGATGAAGTGGACACGTACACAAGGATCTCCGATCCCCGCCCTCAGCAGGTCAGCACCCCACTCACACGGGGTGTCTCACGCCATCCTGACCGAGAGGGGACAGGCCCGGCAGTGCTTAGCACACCAGGCACCGTTTGGCACAGCAGGCAGCGCCCGGCACACCAGGCAGCGCCCGGCACAGCAGACAGCGCCGCTGAAGCACCCCACCCGACCCGCCTGTCCCCGCCCGACCCGCCAACCCACGGGCCGTTTGCGGTCTGCGAACCAGGCGGCGCGTACCGATGCGATCACTTGTCGCCCTCCCCGGGGCTCGTCGGGTCCGGGTCGCCGACGCGTTCGGCCCCGGTCAGCTCCAGGAAGGCGTCTTCCAGGGAGTGCCGCACCGGCCGCAGCTCCCGTACGTCGACACCGGCCTCGACCAGTCGCCGGTTGAGCTCGGCGGCCAGGGCGGGGTCGACGGAGACCCGCAGCGAGCCATCGACGACGTCGACCCGTCGTACCGCCTGGTGGTCGGTCAGGCTGGCGACCGCCTTGTCCTGCGGGTCGGCCACGACGATCAGCAGCCCGCTGCGGAGGCGGGCCCGCAGCGCGTCCGGGGTGCCGTCGGCCACCAGCCGACCACGGTCGATGACCGCGATCCGGTCGCAGACCTGTTCGACCTCGCCGAGCACGTGGCTGGAGAGCAGGACGGTGTGTCCACGTCGGCCGAGCGAACGCAGCAGCTCACGCATCTCGGACACGCCGGCCGGGTCCAGGCCGTTGGTCGGCTCGTCGAGGATGAGCAGGCGTGGCTGCTTCAGCAGCGCGGCGGCCACCCCGAGCCGCTGTTTCATGCCCAGCGAGTACTCCCGGAAGCGGGACCGGGCCCGTCCGCTGAGGTCCACCTCGGCCAGCACCCGCTCGGCGGCGCTCTCGGGCGCCCCCGCGTACCGGGCGGCCAGCCGCAGGTTGTCCAGGCCGGAGAGGTGCGGATAGAAGGTCGGTGACTCGATCAGCGCTCCGACCTGGGCCAGTTGCTCCGGGGCGCCGGGCGGTCGGCCCAGCACCGGATTCGACCGCTGGTCGGCCGGACCAGCCCGACCAGCATCCGCATGGTGGTGGTCTTGCCCGCGCCGTTGGGGCCGAGAAAGCCGAGGACCTCCCCCTCGGGCACCTGGAGATCCAGGTCGGCGACCGCGGTGACGCCGCCGGGGTACCGCTTGGTCACCCCGTCCAGCTCAATGGCGAAGTATTCACCCATGGTGTTCCACCGATGGCACCGGACGCGTTGGACCGCATCGTCCGCCGACATTTCTCTGGCTGCGCCACCGTCGCGCCCGCGC
Source organism: Micromonospora sp. WMMD882 (assembly GCF_027497255.1). Lineage (NCBI taxonomy): Bacteria > Bacillati > Actinomycetota > Actinomycetes > Micromonosporales > Micromonosporaceae > Micromonospora > Micromonospora sp. WMMD882. The sequence continues at coordinate 463,171 of NZ_CP114903.1, read as the reverse complement.
CGCGGCGACCGGCGTCGAACCGGCGTCGACCACCGGGGCGTGAGGCCCCCGGAGGGTCCGCCTGGGAGGGTCGGCGAGCCGCGCTCGACGGCGTCTCAGAGTCCGGCGCAGCCGGATCCGTTGACCGTGCACCGCTGCGGCCGGCTGGTCCGCCCGGTGCCGTCGAAGTGGAACCGCAGCACCGCCGAGCCGCCGGGCGGGAGATCGGCCCCGCTGGCGAAGGTGTGGCGACCGGCCGAACCGGTGACGGCGGGCTGCGCCGCGCTCTCCACCCAGGCGGCCACCAGCCGGCCGCCGGGCACCTCCACCCGTACCGTCCACCGTTGCGTGGTCGGTGACCGGTTGGTCACCCGCACCTCGCCGATGAACGCGTCGGAGTAGGCGTCCACCAGCCGGTAGTCGCCGGTCACCTGGCCGGTGGTGGGCGCGCTGCCGGCCAGCGTGCCCGGCGTCTGCTCGGCAGGCCGCGGGCGGGAGCTCGTCGCGGCCGGGGCCGGGGTCGTGCTCCGGGCGGCGGTGGGCGCGGCCGGCGCCGACGGCGGGCGGGACGGGCCCGGCGTCCGGGGCGGGCCCGGCGCGGCCGTCCCCTTCCGGACGGAGACCGACGGCTCCGGCGTCGCCGGCAGCGGGGCGGCCGGTGGCGGCGGTCCCGGGTCGGCGAGCGGACGGACGCCGGAGATCGCCCCGAGGGTGACCGCCGTCAGCACCACCATCACCAGGACGCCGACCGCCACCACGAGCCACGACCAGGCGGCGGCGCCTTCGCCCCGAGCACGACGACTGCCGGCCATGACCCTCCCTCGTCCGCCCCGCCAGAGCCTAGCCACCCGGCTGCCGGCCGGAAAGTCACCGGCGGGCCCGCACGGGGGCGGGTTTCCGGGGCGGACCCGACCGCCGTCGTCGGGCGGTCCGGCCGCGCCGCCCGGGGCCGGTCGACCGCCTGCCGGTTTCCGGGTCGCCGCATCCCGCCGCGCGTGTCGGAAGCGACCCGACGGGCTGTCATATTGACAGACGAAGTTCGAATGATGGTGGCGTCGCCCCAGGCCCACCCGTCGAAGGTGTGAGGAGGCTTCGATGTCACGATCACTCTTCGCCGCCGCGCGGCTGGCGCTCGGGCTGGCCACCGCGGTGACACTGGCGCTCGTCGGCAGCCAGCCCGCCGCCGCGTCCGGGGCCACCACGTCGGGGGCCACCGCTGCCGGGGCGAGCTGGCAGTTGGTGGACCTCGGGCAGCGGGTCTGCATCCCGGCCGACCAGTCCTGGTTCACGTACTTCCTGGTCGCCGTCGAAGGGCAGTGGTCGGCGCCGCTGGAGATCGGGGCGCGGAACCTGCCCGCCGGCACCACCACGAGCCTGCCGCACGCGCCGGTCCCGCCCGGTACCGGCGACGGGCACACGGTCGTCAACATGGTCGCGATGACCCTGCCGCCGCTGCCGTTCGGGGTGTACCAGCCGGAGCTGACCGCGTCGGACGGCGCGCACACCCAGAGCGTCCCGGTCACGATCCGGGTCCAGGAACGCCGGGGCTGCTGACCCGGAACGGTCGGCCTGCCGGTCGGTCGCCCGCCGGCCGGAGGTCGGGGCAGACCTCACCGCGGTGGGATCCGCACCTCGATCTCCGCGCCGAGGGTGGCGTCGCCGGTCAGGCCCAGGTCGTCGCCGCTCCAGAACCGCCCCGGGTCGTACCAGTTCGGCCGGCGACCGGCGGGCAGCAACCCCATCGCCTCGTACGTCACCGCCACCACCTCCGCGCAGTACGCCGTCTCCAACGTCCGGTCGGCGGCCCGACCGTCCGGGTCGGCCCCGGCGACGACCGGCCCGCCCGCGCCGGGCTGCCCGGCCGGGCCGACGGCACGGCGACGGCCGGGGAACAGCGGACGCGGCAACGACGGTCGGGGAACCGTCGGCGTCCGGCCGCGCAACCAGCGCCAGGCGAGCTGGGCGGTGGACGGGAACGGGGTGCCGTCGAGCCGGGCTACGGTCCGCAGCACCGCGTCCTCCATCCCGGCATCGGCGGGCGGTTCGAGTTGACGCAGCCAGGCGCGCTGGCCGTAGCGGTTCGCCCAGACGCAGACCGCGTCGCGCAGGTCGTGCAACTGCACCCCGCGCTGGTGGGCGCCCGACCACAGGTCGGGCAGCGAGCGGCCCAGCTCCGCGTGCCACATCAGCGGCGGCAGGTCCTCCAGCACCACCGCCATGCCGACGTGGTTGACCGGGCTGTTGGTGGTGAACTGGATGGCCCGGTCCGGGACGCTGCGCCCCCGGAACACCCACAGGTCACCGGTGCGGGTCAGCTCGACCGCCTCGTCCAGGCTGATGCTCATGGCGCACTACCCTAGGCGGATGCGGCAACGGATGCAGTGGTGGAAGCTCCTCGGGTTGGCCGGCGTGGTCGGGGTCGCGGCGACCGGCGTGGTGGTGGCCCGCGCCGAGCGGCGACGTCGGGCGTACACGCCGGAGGAGATCCGGGCCCGCTTGCGCGACCGGCACGCCGAGGCGGCCGGCACGCCCGCCGACCCGGTCGACTGAGGCCACCTGGCCGCCGCCCGGCCCCAGCCACCACCCTGCCTAGCCGGCGCCCGGCGGCCCGTGGGTCCGGCGTCGGTCGGGGTCGGTGTGCCCGGGCGGCCAGTGCCCGCCGGACGGCGGCGTGTCGATCCGCAGTCCGGCGACCGTGTTGCCGGTGAGGTCGTTGCCCTCGACCCGGCAGGACACGCACTCGCCCCGGTCGGTGACCCACAGCCCGTGGGTCTGGGTGTGTCCGTCCCGGTCCCGGATCCGGTTCCCGGACACGGTGGCCGCGTCGACCGCCGCGTTCAGGGTGATCCCGGCGCGCACCGCGGGCGCCGCCGGCAGCTCGTAGGCCGCGCCGGGCGGCGGGACGTCCTCGTTCCAGGCGGTGGTGCTGTCCGGGCGCAGCGGGGCCAGGCTCAGCTCGCTGTCGGTGTTGCCGGTGACCACCGCGAAGTGGGCGCCGACCCGTAGGACCTTGCCGCGGTGGCCGTCGGACGGCCAGCGCGCGGCCAGGTCCGTCACGCTGCGCCGGCCGTACCGCACCGATTCGCCGCCGCCGGTGGTGGCGGGGGCACACCGCCGGCCGTTGTTGCGGATCCGGTTGCCGGTGATCGACAGGTCGACCATGGGCCGGTCGACGCGGATCGCGTCGAGGCCGTTGTCCCAGAAGTCGTTGCCGTCGATCGCGATGTCGTGGGCCGGTCCCGGATACCCGCGGCCGAGGTCGTGCTGGTGGTACCCGTACGCGCCGTTGCCGCTGATCCGGTTGCCGCGCACCGTGTAGGGCCCCGGCGTGTTGCCGACGCTGACCCCGTCGCGCACGTTGCGGTCGATCACGCAGTCGCTGAGGATGCCGCCCCGGCCGGCGACCCCGGCGGTGCCGTTGGCGGAGATGTCGAATCCCGCCTCCAGGTTGTCGACGAGGGTGCAGGCGGACACCACCAGCCCGTCGGCGCCCCAGTCGGAGATGCCGAACCGGTTGGCCTGGCTGTGGCAGCCGACGATGCGGTAACCGCGTGGCGGGGTCCAGTTGTCCTTCTGCAGTTCCAGGAAGATGCCGTTGGTGCCGTTGGCGAGGGTGACGCAGTTCGTGATGGTGCACCGTTCGATCGCGCCCCAGCCGCCGATCCCGATGCCGATGCCGGCTCCGCCCATCTGCACGCCGTTGTCCAGCCGGCCGCAGCCGACCGCCACCACCCCGTCGACCACGGTGTCCTGGAGGAAGTCGCAACCCAGCCCGGTGGCCCCGGTGTGGTGGATGTAGAGGTTGCGGAACACCCCGCGCACGACGTACTGGAGACCGAGGCCCTTGGCGAGGTAGCTGTAGTCGGTCAGGGCCACCCCGGAGCCGTCGATCTCGAAGTCGACGAAGGCGCAGTCGGCGATGTGCCGTTCCCGGCTCGCGCCGTGCTGCACGGTGGTCCAGAAGGCCAGCGGGGTCGGGTCGGCCCGGTTCCCGGCGTTGCTCAGCACGAACCGGGTGGCCGCCGGGCCGGCCCCGACCAGGGACACTCCGCTGCGCCACACGGTGCCGGCGTCCCGGATCGAGTAGGTGCCCGGCGGGCAGTGGATGACGCGGGGCCTGCCGTCGGCGGCGTACGCCTCGCCGAGCCGGTCCACCAGGTCGGCGAGCGCCGGCTGGTCGTTGGCGATCCCGTCGCCGCGGAGCCCGTGCTCCCGGGCGTCGCACCACAGCGGCGCGGCGGAGAGCGGGACGACGACTGACGACAATGCCTGGTACGACACGGACGCTCCCCTCGTCGGGCGGTGACCCCGGCGCGGGGCGTCTTCCCGGTGTCCGCGGCCGGAAACCCCGGGCCGAATGTCTGGTTTCATCCATTCCGCGACGGGTGTCCGGTCAGCGGCGCCCGGCGCGGCGGAATGGCCGCCCACCCGACGGCGTTGTACATGGGCCACGGCGCGAGCACCAACGCGCCTCACCCCGACCCCGCGCCCCCGGAATGCCTCCCCGCCCAACAGCCGTTACACCCCGACGCGCCACCGAGCCACCCCCGGCCCGACAACCGCGCACACCCCCACCACAGGCCCCCACCCCCCGGGTCGACCCGCGCCACCCCCAAACCCCCAACGGAAGAGGGAGTCACCATGACCACCATCATCCGTAACACCGCCCTGACCATCGCCGGCGCCGCCATCACCGCCGGCGCCATCGCCGCCCCCACCACCGCCCTCGCCAACCCCACCACCACCAACCCCACCACCATCACCACCGACCGCAAACCCAACAGCGAACGCCACCTCACCATCCGCTACGAAGCCCAACCCAACTTCTACTACTGCGGCCCCTCCGCCGCCCGCAACGCCCTCACCGCCCTCGACAAGAACCCCAGCGTCGACGAAGCCGCCAAGAAGATGGGCACCACCGAAGCCGGCACCAACTCCGCCGCCGACATCACCAACTACCTCAACACCGAAACCAACGGCAAATACCGCACCATCGAAATCCCCACCCCCACCGCCGACACCACCCAGACCCACAAGATGCGCGCCGACATCATCAACGCCATCGACGACGGCCGCGCCATCGTCACCAACATCGCCGGCACCGCCACCGACACCGACGGCGCCACCCACTCCTTCGAAGGCGGCCACTACATCAGCGTCGTCGCCTACCGCGACAACGGCGACACCGTCAAGATCGCCGACTCCGCCAACCCCGACCAGGCCTCCTACTGGATCACCACCGAAGCCCTCGCCGACTGGACCGCCACCCGCGGCTACTCCGCCTGACACCCACACCACCGGTGGGCCGACCCCCGACAACAGGGGGCCGGCCCACCGGCATGCCCACCCACCGGTCACCGGAGTCGTCGGGGCGACGCCCGGGCCGACCGCCAGGGATCATGGCGGGGCGTCGCCTCCCAGGAACTGACACCAGGTTGCGCCGATAGCAAGACGGACGTACGGTTTGCAGGTCAGCGCGAATCGCCGGTAAGTGTCGCCTAAGTCGGGCGACGCCCGGACCGGTGCGACAGACTGCTCAGGACTACTCATGGTCGCTGGTGTGAAGGAGTACGACGTGGCGAGCCTCGACACCTTCGGTGCGAAGACCCAGCTACGCGTCGGAGACGCGAGCTACGAGATTTTCAAGATCAGCAAGGTGGACGGCCACGAACGGCTGCCCTACAGTCTCAAGATCCTGCTGGAGAACCTGCTGCGGACCGAGGACGGCGCGAACATCACCGCCGACCACATCCGTCAGCTCGGCGCGTGGGAGGCCAGCGCCGACCCGAGCGTGGAGATCCAGTTCACCCCGGCGCGGGTGCTGATGCAGGACTTCACCGGCGTGCCCTGCGTGGTCGACCTGGCCACCATGCGGGAGGCGGTCCGCGACCTCGGCGGCGACCCGTCGAAGGTCAACCCCCTCGCCCCGGCCGAGCTGGTCATCGACCACTCGGTCATCGCCGACCTGTTCGGCCGCGAGGACGCCTTCGCCCGCAACGTCGAGCTGGAGTACGAGCGCAACAAGGAGCGCTACCAGTTCCTGCGCTGGGGGCAGACCGCGTTCAACGAGTTCAAGGTGGTCCCGCCGGGCACCGGCATCGTGCACCAGGTCAACATCGAGTACCTGGCCCGCACGATCATGGAGCGCAACGGCCAGGCCTACCCGGACACGGTCGTCGGCACCGACTCGCACACCACGATGGTCAACGGCCTGGGCGTGCTCGGCTGGGGCGTCGGCGGCATCGAGGCCGAGGCGGCGATGCTCGGCCAGCCGGTCAGCATGCTCATCCCCCGGGTGGTCGGCTTCAAGCTCTCCGGCGAGATGCCGGCCGGCACCACCGCCACCGACCTGGTGCTGACCATCACCGAGATGCTGCGCAAGCACGGCGTGGTCGGCAAGTTCGTCGAGTTCTACGGCCCCGGCGTGAGCGCGGTGCCGCTGGCCAACCGGGCCACCATCGGCAACATGTCCCCGGAGTACGGCTCCACCGTGGCGATCTTCCCGATCGACGCGGAGACCGTCCGCTACCTGGAGCTGACCGGCCGCGACGCGTCCCAGGTCGCGCTGGTCGAGGCGTACGCGAAGGAGCAGGGGCTCTGGCACGACCCGGCCGCCGAGCCGGAGTACTCCGAGCGCCTGGAGCTCGACCTGGGCACCATCGAGCCGTCCCTGGCCGGGCCGAAGCGCCCGCAGGACCGGGTGCCGCTGGGCAACGCCAAGACGCTGTTCCGCTCCGCGCTCACCGACTACGTCTCCGCCGACGAGACCGGCGGCGACCCGGGCCGCAAGCCCGGCGTCCCCCAGCAGACCAAGCCGTACGGCGTGCAGGGCCGCGCCGACGAGGCCAGCGCCGAGTCGTTCCCGGCCAGTGACGCGCCGGCCGTCGACGGGGTCAGCGACCCGGCCGACGCCCCCCGCGAGCTGGTCAACAGCGCCGTCGGGTCGGGCGGCCGGGCCAGCGACCCGATCCGGGTCACCGGGGCCGACGGCGTCGAGTTCGAGCTGGACCACGGCGCGGTGGTGATCGCGGCGATCACCTCCTGCACCAACACCTCCAACCCGCAGGTCATGATCGGCGCGGCGCTGCTGGCCCGCAACGCGGTGGAGAAGGGCCTGACCCGCAAGCCGTGGGTGAAGACGACCCTGGCCCCCGGCTCGAAGGTGGTCATGGACTACTACGAGCGCGCCGGTCTGACGCCCTACCTGGAGAAGCTCGGCTTCCACCTGGTCGGATACGGCTGCACCACCTGCATCGGCAACTCCGGCCCGCTGCCGGAGGAGATCTCCGCCGCCGTCAACGAGGCCGACCTCGCCGTCGTCTCGGTGCTGTCGGGCAACCGGAACTTCGAGGGCCGGATCAACCCGGACGTCAAGATGAACTACCTGGCGTCCCCGCCGCTGGTGGTGGCGTACGCCCTGGCCGGCACCATGGACATCGACCTGGCCAACGAGCCGATCGGGGAGGACAGCGAGGGCAACCCGGTCTTCCTGCGGGAGATCTGGCCGAACACCGCCGAGATCCAGGACGTCATCGCCTCGGCGATCGGCGCGACCGGCTTCAGCTCGGCGTACGCGGACGTGTTCGCCGGTGACGAGCGCTGGCAGTCGCTGCCCACCCCGACCGGCGACACCTTCGCCTGGGAGGGGGACTCCACCTACGTCCGCAAGCCCCCGTACTTCGAGGGCATGCAGAAGGACCCGACGCCGGTCGTCGACATCACCGACGCGCGGGTGCTGGCCAAGCTGGGTGACTCGGTGACCACCGACCACATCTCCCCGGCCGGCTCGATCAAGGCGGACTCCCCCGCCGGGCGGTACCTCGCCGAGCACGGCGTGCCGCGCCACGAGTTCAACTCGTACGGCTCGCGTCGGGGCAACCACGAGGTGATGATCCGGGGCACCTTCGCCAACATCCGGCTGCGCAACCAGCTCGTCCCGGGCGTGGAGGGCGGGGTCACCGTCAACCACCTGACCGGCGAGCAGACCTCCATCTACGACGCCTCGGTGGCGTACCAGGAGGCGGACGTCCCGCTGGTGGTGCTGGCCGGCAAGGAGTACGGCTCCGGCTCGTCCCGCGACTGGGCGGCCAAGGGCACCATGCTGCTCGGCGTCCGGGCGGTCATCGCCGAGTCGTACGAGCGGATCCACCGCTCCAACCTGATCGGCATGGGCGTGCTGCCGTTGCAGTTCCCGGGCGGCGAGACCGCCGACAGCCTGGGCCTGACCGGCACGGAGACCTTCTCGATCACCGGGGTCACCGCGCTGAACGACGGCGACACCCCGCGTACGGTCAAGGTCGCCACCGACACCGGCGTGGAGTTCGACGCGGTCGTCCGGATCGACACCCCGGGAGAGGCCGACTACTACCGCCACGGCGGCATCCTGCAGTACGTGCTGCGGCGGATGATCGCCGGCTGACCCCGGCGGCCGTTTCACCCGGAGGTCTCCGGCAGGTGGCGCGACAGCCACCCGCCGGAGACCTCCGTCGTCGGCGGGCCGGTCAGTGGCAGTGCGGGGCGGCCGACGGCTCGTCGTACGTGTCGTGGTGCGGGAACTCGTTGACGTACCGCTGCCGCCCCAACGGGGTCAGGTCCAGGTAGTGGTACGTGTTGAGCACCTGCTCGGGGCCGCGGCCGTACGTGGAGTAGGTGTGCAGCACGCGACCGTCCGCGTCCCGGACGAAGACGCTGATGCCGTGCTGCTCGCCGGCCATGTGGTGGTCGAAGCCCCGGGCCGCGAGGGCCTCGGCGTCGAGGTAGTTGTAGACCACCGGCGCGACGGCCGGGTCGACGGTCACCCCGAAGTCGTGGTTGAAGTCGCCGCCGAACGACGAGTACCACGGGAAGGTCCAGCCCATCCGGGTCTTGAACGGCGTGATGGTGGCCAGCGGCGCCCGGGAGACGGCGACCAGCGTCGTGTCGGCGGAGTTCAGGTGCGCGGGGTGGCCGAAGTTGTCGACCAGCAGGGAGCAACTGGTGCACCCCTCGGTCCACTGCGGGTCGAACATGAAGTGGTAGACGATGAGCTGCCGTCGCCCGTCGAACAGGTCGACCAGCTTCGCCGGGCCGTCCGGCCCGGCGAAGGTGTAGTCCTTCTCGACCACGACCGCCGGCAGTTGCCGGCGCAGCGCGGTGATCCTGTCCCGCTGCCTGGTGAGTTCCTTTTCCTGGGCGAGCAGTTCCTTACGGGCGTCGAGCCACTCGTCCCGGGTGACGACCTTCAGATCGACCATGGGGCAGCACGCCTTTCCACGAAGAGTGAGGTGACGAGTCTATAGTGGTCACCGGACCGTCCCGCCACCTCTGTCGTGCGGTGTGCGTCCGCCCCGACGGGCGCCGACCCCGTGGTCAGTCCGCGACGCGCCGCGCGTCCCGGCTCTTCATGGCGTGCTCCAGCAGGGTGATGAGCACCTCCTTGCTGGACTCCCGCTGCCGGGCGTCGCAGAGCAGCACCGGCACGTCCGGGTCGAGGTTGAGCGCCGCCTGCACCTCGTCCAGCCGGTACTGCCGGGCCCCCTCGAAGCAGTTCACCGCCACCACGAACGGGGTGCCCCGACCCTCGAAGTAGTCGATGGAGGGGAAGCAGTCGGCCAGCCGGCGGGTGTCGGCGAGCACCACCGCGCCGATCGCGCCGAGCGCCAGCTCGTCCCAGACGAACCAGAACCGGTCCTGCCCCGGGGTGCCGAACAGGTACAGCACCAGGTCGTCGCTGATGGTGATCCGGCCGAAGTCCATCGCCACGGTGGTGGTGGCCTTGTCCTCCACCCCGGACAGGTCGTCGATGCCGACACCCGACTCGGTGAGCACCTCCTCCGTCCGCAGCGGACGGGTCTCGCTGACCGCGCCCACCATGGTCGTCTTACCCACGCCGAAACCGCCCGCGATGAGGATCTTGATCGCGGTGGGCACCGTACCCGCCGGCTGCTCAGAGTGCCCTGAGTCCATTGATAACCGCCTCGAAAATGCTGTCGTCGGGAAGGCCGCCGGTGGCCCGGGGTTCGCGGACCTCGACCAGGTGCCGGGCCACCAGATCGCCCAGGAGCACCCGGATGGTGCCCACCGGCAGGTCGAGATGCGCCGCGATCTCCGCCACCGACTGCATCCGTTGACACAGCCCGACGATCGCGAGGTGCTCCGGCCCGAGCCCCGCCTCCGGGGTGACGTCCGCCTGGACCGCCGTCACCAGGGAGATGAGGTCGAACGTGCCCGTCACCGGCCGGGCCCGGCCGCGGGTCACCGCGTACGGGCGCACCACCGGCCCCGCGTGGTCGTCCACCCACTGCTCTTCCATCGGCCCCCCGGTAACGGTCATGTCGGCGACTACTTCTCGGCCGCGGCCGACTGCTCGGGCAGCCGGGACGGCGACGCCACGTACTTGCCGACCCGGGTCACCAGCATGGCCATCTCGTACGCGATCAGCCCCACGTCGGCGTCCTCGGAGGCCAGCACCGCCAGGCAGGCGTTACGGCCGGCCGCCGTGACGAACAGGAACGACGACTGCATCTCGATGATGGTCTGCTGCACCTGCCCGCCCCCGAACCGCTTCCCCGCGCCCCGGGCCAGGCTCTGGATCCCGGCCGCCATCGCCGCCAGGTGCTCGCCGTCGTCCCGGCTCAGCCCCCGCGACGAGGCCATCAGAAGGCCGTCTGTGGAGAGAGCGATAGCGTGTTCGGCCTGCTTGACCCGGCCGACCAGATCATCCAACAACCACGTCAGGTCGGCACTCGAAGCCGTCTTCTGCGCCACTCGTCGTCCTCTTCTCCCCCGGCTCGTCGCCGTGCTCGTCTGGGGCTGACCTTCGCCGCCGGCGTGACGGGGTTCCTCCCGCCGCCGGCCCCGCTCACGTCGCTTGCGAATCCTCGTCGTCCGGGCCGTTCGTCTGCTCCGGACCACGCCCCGGGCCACCCAGCAGCCGGGCCGCGTCGGTGCGACCCCGGCGGGTGCCGGTCTGGTACGAACTCATCATCCGCCGCACCTGCTCGGGTGGGCGTACCGTCTCGTCCTCCGCGGCGTCCACGCTGGACGTCTCCTCCCGCAGCTCCGGCGCGAGGTTGGCCTGACGTACCCGGAACGGCAGGCCGGAGCCCGTCCTCGGCAGCTCCGCCGACGGCGCCGGCGCGGCCAGCTCCGCCGACGTTGTCGGCGCGGCCAGCTCCGCCGACGGCGCCGGCGCGGCCGGCACCGACGCCGTCGTCGGCTCGCCCTGGGTCGGCGCGGCCGGCGGGACGGTCGGGGCCGGGCCGCCGCCGGGCTCGGTCCGGGGCACCGTCACCGGCAGACCGGTCGGGAACGTGGGACCGTCCAGGGCCGACTGCTCCGACCAGCGTCGGGGACGGGTCGGCAGCCCCGACCCGCTCTCGACCGGGGTGTCCCGGGGGGCCCGGGGGCGCTCCAGCGTGGTGCGTACCCGGGTGGGCAACTGGTGGGACTCGTCCCCGCGCGGCAGCGGCGGCGCGGCCGGCTCGACCACCGCCGCCGGACGCGGCCCCGGCTGCCCGCCGCCCGGCCCGGCGGCGTCGGCCGGCTCCGGCTGGCCCGGTCGCGTCCCGGTCGCGCCGCCGGTCTCCTCCTCGCCCACCGTGACCAGGCCCATCGGGATCAGCACCACGGCGGTGGTGCCGCCGTACGGGGACTCCTTCAGGTGCACCCGGATGCCGTGCCGCTCGGTCAACCGGCTGACCACGTACAGGCCCAGCCGGGTGGCGTTGGCGAGGTTCAGCTCCGAGCGGTCCATGATGCGCCCGTTGGCGGCGGCCAGGTCCTCCTCGGTCATGCCGAGACCCCGGTCCTCGATCTCGATGACGAAGCCGTTCGCCACGAGCTGCCCCCGCACCTCCACGGTGGTGTGCGGCGGCGAGAAGGAGAGCCCGTTCTCGATCAGCTCGGCGAGCAGGTGGATGATGTCACCCACCGCGCGGCCGGCCAGCGCGACCTGTCCCAACGGCAGCACGTTGACCCGGGTGTAGTCCTCCACCTCGGCCACCGCGCCCCGTACGACGTCGACCATCGGCACGTTGCGTCGCCACGCCCGGCCCGGGGTAGAGCCGGAGAGCACGATCAGGTTCTCCGCGTTGCGGCGCATCCGGGTGGCCAGGTGGTCGACCCGGAACAGGTCCTCCAGCTCCTCGGCGTCGTTCTCCCGGCGCTCCATCGCGTCCAGCAGGGTGAGCTGCCGGTGGACCAGGGCCTGGGTACGCCGGGCCAGGCTGAGGAACACGTCACGTACGTTGCGCCGCAGCTCGGCCTGCTCGACGGCGGTCCGCACGGCGGTCTCCTGCACGACGTTGAACGCCTGCCCCACCTGCCCGATCTCGTCGTCACCGAATTCGAGGGGCGGCGCCTCGGCGGCCACGTCGACCTCCTCGCCGCGGCCCAGTCGCGCGACCACGTTCGGCAGGCGCTCGTTGGCCAGCGTGAACGCGGCGCCCTGCAGTCGTTCGAGCTGACGCAGCAGCGTCCGGGCCGTGGTGATGGAGACGATGATCGAGGCGACGACGGCGAGCAGACCGAGACCGGTGGCCAGCACCAGCCGCAGGATCACCCCGACGGCCACCGGGGCGGCCCGGTCCACGACGTCCTCACCGCCGGCCCCGACGACGTCGTTGAGCTGCTGCAACGCCGGTTCGACAGCGGCCCGCCACGCGTCCGCCTCGACCGGGGGCCGGGCCTCGGTGTTGCGGGCGGTGATGACCTGCGCCTCCAGGGTGCGCAGCCGCTGGAACGCGTCCGACTCGGACATCTGCCGGTAGCGGTTGCGGTCCGCCCCCGGCAACGAGGCGATGCTGTTCGCCGCCGTGTACCGTTGGGCGCCCACGAGCTGCGCGAACTGCGCCTGCTCCGCGCTGATCACCCGGCCGGCGGCGAGCGCGCCGGTGAGCAGCGCGTCCTCCTGGGACAGCAGCTCACGGGAGCGGTTCAGCTCGATCAGGGCGGCGGTGTCGTGGGCCACCTGCCGGTCGTCGAGACCACCCAGCTCGTCGTAGAGCTGGAAGATCGAGTCGACCACGTCCACGTACGCGCCGAGGGTCGCGGTACGGTCGATGCTCTTGTCGTCGATCTCGGTGCGGATCCGGTCCAGACCGTCCAACCCGGACAGCACGTCGTCGATGGCCCGCTCGACCTCGGCGCTCGCCGAGATCTCGGTACGCCAGTGCGCCGCGGACTCCTCGAAGGCGCCGGCCAGCCCGTCGGTCCGATCCCGTTCGGCCCGCAGTTGCTCCAACTGCCCCGCCTCCGGCCGCCCCAGGTAGGCGAGCGACAACCGCCGTTCCTTCTGCAACTGCAGCAGCAGCGGCTCACTGGGCGCGAAGACCCGGCTGTTGAGGGTCTGGACCCCGAGCAGATTGAAGCCGTCCCGGACGGTCACCCACGCCGCGAAGGCCCAGAGCGCGACGAGCGACGCGAGCAGTGCGATGACTTTGGTACGGAGATTCGTACTGCGGGAACCCATTACACCGTCCTGGCCGGGTATTCGATTGACATGCCCGAGCGCGGGCGGTCGACGCACGGATCGACCCCGGCGCACGCTAGCAGCGTCGCGGGGTTCACTCAAGCGGTCCTGATCATGGCGCTTTGCACGGCTGGGCCGGTGTCACCGGCGTCCGCGCTGCCCACGGGCGGGTCGGCCGCGACTGCGGCGAGCACCGCCGCGCGGACGATCAGTGACGGACGGTACAGATCCTTGTCGTGCCAGAGCGCCGGCCCGTCCACGTCGGGCGCCACCGTGGACAGCCACCGCGAGCCCCGGCGCACCGCCGCCCCGACCGGACCGGCCCCGGCGCCCCCGGCGGCCCGGAGCACCTGCGTCGCGTACGCGGTCTCCTCGGCGGTGCCGCCCCAGCGTCCCCACGAGCCGTCCGGGTGCTGACCGGTCAGCACCCAGCGCACCGCCCGGCCGACCGCCGACGCCGCTTCCGGGCCGACCCCGTAGGCGTGCAGGGCGAGCGCCGCGCAGCAGGTCGCGTAGTAGGGCGAGGCGTGCCAGCGGTCGGAGCGCCACGAGCCGTCCGGCTCCTGCCGCTCGGCCAGCCAGCCGGTCAGCCGACGGACCACCGGCGCCAGCCGCCGCGCCGGCACGCCACCGTGCCGCAGGTGCCAGCCGAAGGCGTCCAGCACGTGCGCGTTGGTGGTGATGGAGGCGCCGTCCTCCCCCGGCCAGGTGCAGAAGTGCTCCCCGGTGTCGAAGGAGGACAGGCTCGCCGGGTCCGCCGGACGCCCGGCCAGCGCCAGGGCGTACAGGGTCACCGAGGTCGTGTCGGCGTCCGCCGGCAGCCCGGGCGCGGTGGCCGTGCCGCCCGGGCCGAGGGTGTCGCGCAGGCTGCCCAGGACCGCTTCGGGGGCCGTCACCGGCACCCCGGCGCGGGCCAGCGTGCTGAGCACCCAGGACCGTTCGAAGACGCTGATCGGGCTGGTGCACGGCGCCGGGCCGCCGTACTGGCGGACCACGTCCTCCAGGTAGCCGCGGGCGGCCGTCGCGTCGACGCCGGCGTCCGGCACGCCGAGCCAGGCGGCCGTGGCCGCCGGTGAGGCCCCCACCGTGCCCGGGCCGACCGGGCGGACCCCGGACGCCCGGTACGCCGCCGGTCCGGCGACCTCCAGCGCGTGCAGCAGCTTCTCCGGCAGCGCCCGCCCGGACGTCAGCGCCGCCCGGACCCGCCGCAGCCGGCCCTCGGACAGCCCGACCGGCAGTGGCGGCGCGGGCGCGTCCCGCCACCCTTCCAGCCCCGCCACCGCGGCGTCCCGCAGCCCGGCCAGGTGGACGGCGAGCGACTCCACCAGCGCGGGGATGATCAGATCCACGGCCGGCATGTCCGGCAGGGCCGCCGCGTCGGTGGCGGCGAGCCGGTCGGTCAGGAACGCCAGGCCCCGGTCGACCGCCGCGACCGCGCCCTTCGCCAGCGGCTCGGCCGTGCCGTCGAGGTCACCCCGGCGCAACGCGGCGAGCAGCCCCTCGGTGGCGCTGAGCGTGGGCACCAGCGCGTACCCGTCCGGGCCGCCCCAGCCGCCGCCGGGCCGCTCGGTGTCCAGCAGGTGACGGATCCGTTCGACGTGCAGGGTCAGCCAGGGCGAGAGACTCACCAGCCGACCGGTCTCGTACACCGACACCGACGACTGCCCGCTCGGGGCGGTGAGCGTCTCGCCCACCAGCTCCCGCGCCGCGGCGGCGACGCCCGTCACCGGTTCCCCCAGAAGTCCGCGGAGCGGTAGAAGCCGCTGCTGAAGCCGATCTGCCGGGCCAGGTAGCGCGCCTGCCGGGGGCAGTCCACGGTCAACGGCTCCAGCAGCTCGTGGCAGCGCCGCACCAGCACGTCGATCCGTTGCTCCACCTCGGCCCGGTCGGCGACCAGCATGATCGCGTTGAGGTCACCCCACTCCAGGTCCCGCTGGTACGTGCCGAGGTCGTTGACCAGGCGCAGCACCCGCTGCACCTCGTCGCTGGCCTCGATCAGCCGCGGCAGCGCCCGGTGGGTGTCCGGGTCGCCGGTGTGGATCCAGTGCGCGACGTTGACCACCGTGCAGGCCAGGTTGTCGGCGTTGGCGAGGTACTCGTCGAAGGTGGGCAGCGCCCCGTTCAGGTCCCGCCGGGCGGCCTTCCAGTCCCATTCCACCGCCATCGCGGTCAGGGTCCGCTCCACCGCCGCCCGCCAGGTCGGCCGCAGCATCGGGTACGCCGACCTGGCCGCCAGCTCGGCGCAGAGCTCGGCGAGGAACCGGCCCAGCGGGTCGTCCGGCGCGGGCGGGTCGCCGTCGACCACGGCGAGGCTGCCGGCCACCAGCCGGTCGATCTCCAGGCGCGACTTGGCGAGGTAGTCCACCTGCCAGTCCAGCCCGAAACCCCACAGCACCATCCGGTTGGTCAGGCGCAGCTCCTCGACGCCGCACCAGGGCGCGCCGAAGGCGATGGCGAGGGAGATGTTGCTGAACAGGGCCGCGTCGAAGGGCGCCCCGGAGAACAGCTCCGGGTACCGGGCGGCGTGCGTGGCCAGGTCGCGCTGCCCCTTCGCGGCGAGGGCGCAGATGCGGCCCTGCTCGCGGGCGGTCGCGACGTGACTGTCGAGGTCCATTGCCGAGCGGTCCTCTCAGGCGACCGTGGACGTGCCGGTGAGGGTCAGCTCCACCCGCCGCCGGGGCCGCAGCGCGGCGGCCAGCCGCAGCCCGGGCACGCCGGGCTGACGCAGCCGGAACCGGTACCGGCTCAGCATGGTGGCGACGATGAGCTGGGCCTCCAGGTAGAACAGGTACATGCCCAGGCACTGGTGCGGCCCGCCGCCGAACGGGTAGTGGGCGTAGCGGTGCCGGGCCCGGACCCGTTCCGGGCGGAACCGCTCCGGGTCGAACTCGTCGGGGCGGTCCCAGAACGCCGCCATCCGCTGGGTGATCAACGGGCTGGCGACCACCGTCGCCCCCGCCTCGATCGGCACGCCGTCGAGCACGTCGTCGGCCACCGCGCGGCGCGGGATCAGCCAGCCGATCGGGTACAGCCGCAGCAGCTCGTCGAGGACCATCCGGGTGTACGTCAGCTCGCCGAGGTGCTCGCGGCGGACCGGCTCGTCACCGACCACCCGACCGATCTCCGCGTAGAGCCGCTCGGCGACCTCGGGGTGCTCGTCCAGGTGCGGCCAGAGCCAGGTGAGCACGTTGATGGTGGTCTCGGTGGTGGCGGCGAACATGGCCACGGTGTCGTTGCGGACCTGGCGTTCGTCGAGCTGCCGGCCGTCGTCGGTGCGGGCCCGCCACAGCGTGGAGATGATGTCGTCGCCCTGCTCGGCAGTGGCCCGGGATTCCCGCACGATGGGGACGAGCACGTCGTCGACGATCCGGACGGCCCGGCGGAACGGCCGGTCACCGGGCATGGGAAGCGACAGCGGCGCGAACGGCACCACGATCCGGGGGATCACCGCGCTGGCGATCACGTCCTGGGCGTCGACCACCCGCATCGCGTCGGCCACCGAGATCTTGTCGGCGAAGAGCACCTTCATGATCGCCCGACAGACGATCCGGGACTGCTCGGCGCCGATGTCGACGAACCGCCCGGCCCGCGACGGCGCGTCGAGCTCGTCGACGGCGGCGGTGACGGCCTCGGCCATGCCGTCGATCATCGCTTCGACCCGCTTGGCGGTGAACATCGGCTGGAGCATCCGTCGGCTCGCCGACCAGATCTGCCCCTCGCCCAGGATGCCCTCCCCGAACAGCCGCTTGACCGGCCGCCAGAACAGCCCGTCACCGGCGCGTTCGTAGTTCTCCGCCCGGTCACGCAGCACGTGCTGCACGTGCGCCGGGTGGGTGACCAGATAGGGCCGGAACGAGCCGAGGTTGAGCCGGGCGAGCGCGCCACCGGTGCGGTTGCCGGCGTCGATCAACGCGCGGGCCGGGTCACGGACCAGGGTGGGCAGCATCCGACGCAGCGGAACCCTCGTGGGACGACTGACCTGCGCCGGGAAGGGGTGTGGTGATCCCACCTTTTGGGCTCCTCCCGGTATCACCGCTGAGTCGCGGGACCGTCATTCCAAGTCACAAGACCCGCTGAGCATGACATCAGGATGCAGGTTCCACCAGACGGGGGGTGAGGAATTTTCGCACGCAACATTTGCGTAATCCACATAGGAGAGTTACGCGGTGACGGCCGGAAACCGGTTCCGCCGACACTCCCGGGCCAGCCCCCGACCCCGGTGGGTCCGCGCGCCCCGGTCGTCCCGGACCGGTACCGGCCTGACCGGCCGGTCAGCGCGAGCGGGAAGGCGGCCACCTCGTGCCCGTGGAACGCCACGGTCGTCACCGCCCGGTCGACATCCGGCAACCTACCCCTTCCGACGTCGAAGGCGGGCGTGTGCGGGCGCGGGCGGACGGGCTGTGCCAGGCTCGTGGCATGGACGACAAGACCATCCTGAGCCGCATCTCCGACCTGGTCGACGAGGAGCACCGCCTCCGGTCGACGGCCCAGTCCGGGCACACCGGCACCGACGACGACGCCCGTACCCGGCTGCGGGAGCTGGAGGAGTCGTTGGACCAGTGCTGGGACCTGCTCCGCCGACGTCGGGCCGCCCGGCAGGCCCACGGGGACCCGGAGTCGCAGGGCGCCCGGCCGGTCCCGGAGGTCGAGCGGTACCTCCAGTGACCCGGCCGGGCCGCGCCGCCCGGCCGTGGACACGGGCGGACGGGTCCCCTTCCGACGCCCGGGGCGCCGGGCGGGGACCCGTCCGCGCGGTCAGCGCAGCCCCGCCTCGCGGAGCAGTCGCGCGGTCAACGTGGCGGAGTCGGCCAGCTCCGCCGGCAGCCCCCGGGCCACGAACCAGGCGCTGACCACCCGTACGTCGCGGGCGAGGAACTCCTGCCCCTGCGGATTCGCCACCACGTCCACCGCCTGCGGCAGGTCGATCATCACCAGCCGGCCCGCGTGCGCCAGCAGGTTGTACGGCGACAGGTCGCCGTGGGCGTACCCCGAGCGGGCCAGCATCGTCAGCGCGTCGACCAGTTGCTCCCAGAGTGAGCGCAGCTCGGCCGGCTCCGGTCGGAGCTGGGCCAGGCGGGGCGCGGCGGCGCCCTCGTCGGCGTCCCCGACGAACTCCAGCATCAGCTCGGTGCCGAGCAACTGCACCGGGTACGGCACGGTGACCCCGCCGAGCGCGACCCCGACCTCCCAGAGCCGGGAGAGCACGGCGAACTCGGCCGCCGCCCACTGCCCGGCGATCATCTCGCGGCCGAAGGCGGTGCGCCCGGCCATCGCCCGGTTCTCCCTGGAGCGGCGGACCCGGCGTCCCTCCAGGTAGCCGGCGTCCCGGTGGAACAGCCGGTGCTCCGGGGCCCGGTAGCGTTTGACGGCCAGCAGGCAGGACCGGTCGGTGTCCGGCACCGCGCGCCGGACCAGGTGGACGTCGGCCTCCTTGCCGGTCTTCAGCACGCCCAGCTCGGTGTCCTGGGCGGCCAGCTCGGTGACCAGCCAGGCCGGGTGGGGCTCGGGGCCGTGGACCGCCTGGTCCCAGGTCGACCACCGGTCGCCGGCCAGCGGCCGGTCGGGGTCGCCGTCGTCGTCGGCGGTCGGGAGCGGCGTGGGCCGGCCGCGCTTCAGGAAGCGCGGCTCGTCGTCGTCGAAGCGGCGTCCGCCGCGGGTACGGCGCTCGTGCGCCGGAGGAACGGAGTCGTGGTCTCGCACTGGTTCGGTGATCCCTTGGTCGAGGCTGACGGAGGCAGGTGGTGGGCCTCTACGAAGACGGCCATGACCGACCTCCTCTCCTCGACCGGGCGCTGCCCGGGTGCGCTGCTCGCCGCCCCATGGTCGGCGACGGCCGCCGCCACCGGCAACCCGTTTTCCCCGCCGGGGCGCCCGGCGGCCCGGTCACCCCCCGGCCCGCCCGGGAAACCCGGCGGCCCGGGAAACCCGGCGACCCGATCCGCCCGGCCCCTCCGACCCGCAGGCTCAGCGGATCAGGCGGCGACCACCGTGGCGATGGCGTCGAGCACCCCGTCGACGGCGTGGGTGGGCGCGAACCGGGGCTCCAGCCAGGTCCGCCCCCGGCGCAGCCAGACGCTGGGCAGACCGACCGCCGCCGCCCCGCCGATGTCCGACTCCGGGCTGTCCCCCACCATCCAGGCGTCCCGCAGCGGCAGCCGCGCCCGCCGGGCGGCCATCGCGAAGATCCGCGGGTTGGGTTTGCTCACCCCGGCCTCCTCCGAGATCACCCAGTCGGCCACGTACCGGTCCAGGCCGGTCCGACGGATCTTGGTCTCCTGCTGGCGTACCACGCCGTTGCTGACCACCACCGGCACCCAGCCGGCGTCGGCGGCGATCCGCAGGGCGCAGGCCACCAGCGGGCTGAGCCTGGTGTGCTCGACCACGCCGTCGTGCATGCCGTCGACCAGGTCGATCGAGGGGATGCGCAGGTCGTACCGGCTGCGGATGGCGTCGGCCACGTCCCACCGGTTGGTCAGTCCGTCGGCGTCGATGGAGAGCAGCCAGTCGATGTCGGTGGCCGGCGCGCCGATGCCGGCCAGGAGACGCTGACCCCAGATCCGGAACGGCCCGGTCCGGTCGAGCAGGGTGTTGTCCAGGTCCAGCAGGAGCAACGGCACTCGGGCAGGCTACGGGACCGGCGCGTACGCCGACAGAGGCCAGGTCAGACGAGCACCCGCAGCCGCGCCGGCCCCTGGTCGGCGCGGCGGTCGAGGAGCATCGGGTGGTCGGCCCGGGTCCGCGCCAGCAGCGCCGGATCCAACGCGGCCACCAGCACCTGCTCGCCACTGCCCGACCCTCGGACCAGGCAGCGGCCCTCCGGGTCGTACACCGCCGCCCCGCCGTTGAACCGCCACGGGTCCGCGCCGCCGACGGAGTTGGCGAAGACGACGTACATGGTGTTGTCCAGCGCGCGGGCCGGATAATAGAGGTCGCGCCGGTGCTCGGAGCCGACGCGGTACCCGCTCGGGCAGAGGTAGCCGTGCGCGCCGTCGGCCGCCGCGGCCCGCCCGTGCTCGGGAAAGCAACCGTCGTAGCAGATGCCCAACCCGAGCCGCCAGTCGTCGACCAGCGCTGTCGCGCCGCGCCGACCGGGGGTGAACAGCTCCCGTTCGAAGCTCCAGAGCTGCTGCTTGTCGTACCCGACGCGGATCGCCCCGGCGCGGTCGACGACCAGCGCGGAGATCGTGCGCCGCTGGTCGGGATGCCGCACCGCCGCGCCGACCACCAGCGCCGCGCCCGCGTCGCGGGCCGCGGCGCGCAGCGGGTCGAGCCGGGGATCCGCCACCGAGCCGTCCGCGTCGGCCGGCACGTCGGTGCCGGCCGGGTCGGCGGCGAGGGTCGGCGGGTGGTACGCCGGCAGGAACAGCTCGGGCAGGACGACCACCCGGGCCCCGGCGTCGGCGGCCTGCCGGACGAGGCGGGCGCCGGTCGACGTGTTGCCGACCAGATCGCCGGGGACGGGATCGGCCTGGACGGCGGCGACGGTCAGCGGGGCCGCGGGGATCGACGTCATGCCGTGATCCTAGGCGGGCCCGCCGACAGCGACCTCTCCTAAGCCGTACGTACGGTTTGCACGAGATCCGGGCACCTGACACGATCGGAACGTGCCCAGAGTAAGTCAGGACCAGCTCGACGCGCGTCGGCAGGAGATCCTCGCCGCCGCGCGGGCGTGTTTCGCGCGGCACGGCTACGAGGGCGCCACCGTGCGCCGGCTGGAGGAGGCCACCCGGCTGTCCCGGGGCGCGATCTTCCACCACTTCCGGGACAAGGACTCCCTCTTCCTGGCCGTCGCCGAGGACGACGCGGCGGCCATGGTGGAGACGGTCGCGCGCAACGGCCTGGTCCAGGTCATGCGGGACCTGCTCGGCCGGGCCATGTCGCCGGACACCGCCGGCTGGCTCGGCAGCCAACTGGAGGTGTCCCGCCGGCTGCGCACCGACCCGGCGTTCGCCCGACGCTGGGCGGAACGCTCCGCCGCCATCGCCGAGGCCACCCGGGACCGGTTGGCCCGGCAACGTGACGCCGGGGTGCTGCGCGAGGACGTACCCATCGACGTGCTCGCCCAGTTCCTGGAGCTGGCCTACGACGGTCTGGTGCTGCACCTTGCGATGGGCCGCCCGGCCGGCGACCTCGGCCCGGTGCTCGACCTGGTCGAGGAGGCCGTCCGCCGCCGGTGAGGCACGGCCGTCCACCGGGTCGCCGGCCGCTGGCGGGGCTCTCCCACAATGAGGGCCCGCACCCTGGCCTCCCCGGAGGAGGAACCGATGACGACGACCCTACTGGCCGCAGCAGGTGACACCTGGGGCATCTCCGGACCGACCTTCCTCGCCGGCTACCTGACGGTGGCGGCGCTGGCGGTGGTCGGCTCGGTCGTGCACCGCGCCCGGCTCTTCGGGGGCGACCGGACGTCCGGCCCGGAGCAGCTCGACCCCCCGCAGGTCGCCTACCTCAACGGCGGGGCCCGGCTCGCCCTGCACAGCTCGATCGGCGCGCTGCGGCACGCCGGCGCGATCGGGATGGCTGTCCCCCGGCTGGCCGCCACCGGGCCGCTGCCCGCCGGAGCGAACCCGATCGACCAGGCCGTGTACGACGCCGCCAGCCGACGCGTACGACCCCGGGACCTGGCGCAGGACCACCGGGTGAGCGCCGCGGTCGACCAGCTACGGCAGGACCTGGAACGACGGGGGTTGGCGGTGCCCGCGTCGCATCGGCGGGCCGCCCGGCTCGGCCCCGCGCTGCTGCTCGCCCTCGTGGCCGTCGGCGTGCTCCGACTGGTCGCCGGCCTGGCGAACGACCAGCCGGTCGGATTCCTGTTCGTCGGCGTCGTCGGGCTCACCGTCGTCGGCGTGGCCCAGGCCACCCGGATACCGCACCGCACCCACGCCGGTCGGGCCGCCCTGCGCGACCTGCGGACCCGCTACCGGCACCTCGCGCCCAGCTCCACGCCGGCCTTCTCCACCTACGGCGCCGCCGGGGTCGGGATGGCCGTGGCGCTGTTCGGCACGGCCACGCTCTGGACTCTCGACCCGGCCTTCGCCGGCGAAGCCGAGATCGAGCGGCAGGCCACCGGCGACACCGGCGCCTCCGCCGGCGGGGCCGGCGGGGACGGCGGCAGCAGTGACGGCGGCACCGGCAACGGCGGCGGCTGTGGTGGCGGGTGCGGCGGGTGCGGCGGGTGACCGGGCCGACCGGCACGGGCCCGCCGCCGCCCGCCGTCCGGCCGGCCGCGGCATGGCCGGACGGGGTGGGCATCGGGTGGCGGCCGGAGATCTCCGGGTTCGTCGCCGACCTGCCCGGCCTGCGGTTCGTCGAGGTGATCGCGGAGAGCGTCGACCCGGCCGGGCCGCTGCCGGGCGGGCTGGCCGAGCTGCGGGCCCTGGGCGTCACGGTGGTGCCGCACGGGGTGCGGCTGTCGCTGGGCGGCGCGGAGCCGGTCGCCCCGGCCCGGGTCGCCCACCTGGCCGCCGTCGCCGACCGGCTGGCCGCGCCGCTGGTCAGCGAGCACATCGCCTTCGTCCGGGCCGGCGGGGTGGAAGCCGGCCACCTGCTGCCGCTGCCCCGCACCCGGGAGGCGGCGGACGTGGTGGTCGCCAACGTCCGCCGGGCCCGGTCCGAGCTGGCGGTCCCGATCGCGCTGGAACCGATCGCCGCCCTCTTCGACTGGCCCGACGACGAGTGGGACGAGGCGGAGTTCGTCACCGAGATCCTGGAACGCACCGACGCCCTGCTGCTGCTCGACGTCGCCAACGTGTACGCCAACGCCCGCAACCGGGGCGCCGACCCGCTCGCCCTGCTGGACCGGTTCCCGCTGGAACGGATCGCGTACGCGCACGTCGCCGGGGGCCTCGAACAGGACGGGCTCTACCACGACACGCACACCCGTGCCGTACCCCCGGAGGTGCTCGACCTGGTCACCGAGGTCTGCGCCCGACGCCGGCCGCCCGCCCTGCTGCTGGAACGCGACGGGCACTACCCGCCGGCGGCCACCCTGCGGGCCGAGCTGGACGCGCTCGCCACGGCGGCCGGCCACCCGCCGGTGACATGAACGACGTCAGCGGGTCGAGCCGAGCCGGCGCAGGCCCGACCCCCAACGGCGACCAGGAACCGGGAGGCCCACGCCCGGCCGGCAGCGGCGGCCCGGACGGGGTCGACGGCGGCGGCCCGGACGGCGGCGGGTTGGCCGCGCGGCAGGCGGCGCTGGTGGCGGCGCTGGTCGCCGGCGGGCCGCTGCCGTCCGGCTTCGACAGCCGGCGGGTCGACGCCGCGCGGGCGGCGCTGCTGCGCAAACGGGCCGGCGAGATCGCCCGGCACTGGCCGCTGCTCGCCGCCGGACTCGGCGCCGCCTGGCCGGACGCCGTCGCCCGCTGGGCGGCGGCCCGCCCGTCCCGGGGCGGTCTGCGCGACGGCTGGGACCTGGCCCGCGCGTTGCGCGCCGAGGGCAGGCTGCCGCCGCTGGCCGCCGGGGAGCTCGCCACCCGGGAGGCCGCCGCCCGCTACGACGGCGACCGGGCTCCCCGGCCGCGCCGGCTGCCGGCCGTCGTCCGGGTCGGCGACGCCGTCGCGGTGCAGGTCGCCGGTCGGGTACGGGTGCGCCACCGCCCCCACCGGTAGCGACCGCCGACCGGCTGCGGCAGGATCGCCGGTATGGATCTCGGACTGACCGACCGGGTGTACGTGTTGACCGGCGCGTCCCGCGGCCTCGGGTACGCCACCGCCGAGTGCCTCGTCGCCGACGGGGCGCGGGTGGTGCTCTCCGCCCGCGACGCCGACGCGGTCGACGCCGCCGTCACCCGCCTCGGCGGCCCGGCGCGCGCCGTCGGCGTAGCCGGTGACCTGGCCGACCCGGAGCTGCCGCTTCGGCTGGTCGACACCGCCCGGGACCGGTTCGGCCGACTCGACGGCGCGCTGGTCTCGGTCGGCGGGCCGCCCCGGGGCACCGCCGCCGGGGTCAGTGACGCGCAGTGGCGGGAGTCGTTCGAGACGGTGTTCCTGGGCACCGTCCGGGCGGTCCGGACGGTGGCCGCCGCGCTGCCGGCGGGCGGGGCGGTCGGGCTGGTGCTGTCCACCTCGGCCCGGCACCCGATCACCGGTCTCGGCATCTCCAACGGGCTGCGCCCCGGCCTGGCCGGGGTGGCCAAGGACGTCGCCGACGAGTACGGCCCCCGGGGCGTACGGGTGGTCGGGCTGCTGCCCGGACGGATCATGACCGACCGCAACGCGCAGCTCCTGGCCGCGGGCGGCGACGCGGCGCGGGCGCGCGCCGAGGCGGAGGCGGGCATCCCGCTGCGCCGCCTGGGTGAGCCGGCCGAGTTCGGTCGGGTCGCCGCGTTCGTCCTCTCCCCCGCCGCCGGCTACCTGACCGGGGTGACCATCCCGGTCGACGGCGGCGCGACCCGCGCGCTGTGACCGCCACCCCGGCCGGCCGGTCGGCGCGGCCCACCCGGGAGCAGCTCGCCGCCGCCGCCGACCGGACCATCCCCGACGTGCTCGCCGACGGGCTGGACGTGCTCTTCGTCGGGATCAACCCGGGCCTGTGGTCGGCGGCGACCGGCTGGCACTTCGCCCGCCCTGGCAACCGGTTCTGGCCGGCCCTGCACCGGGGCGGCTTCACCCCCCGGCAACTGCGCCCGAGCGAGCAGGACACGCTGCCCGGGTACGGGCTGGGCATCACCAACATGGTGGCCCGGGCCAGCGCCCGCGCGGACGAGCTGACCGCGCAGGAGCTGGTGACCGGCGCGGAGCTGCTCACTGCGAAGGTCGAACGACGCCGGCCCCGGTGGGTGGCGGTGGTCGGGGTGACCGCGTACCGGATCGGTTTCGTCCGGCCGAAGGCGGCGTTCGGGCCGCAGCCGGAGTTGCTCGGTGGCGCGCGCCTGTGGGTGCTGCCGAACCCGAGCGGACTGAACGCCCACTTCACCGTCGACACGCTCGGGGCGGCCTTCAGGGAGCTGCGCGCGGCGGCGTCGTGACCGGTTCGGCGGCGGTCGGGGCGCCGGTCGTCCCGACCGGATCCCTGGTCAGACCGCCCAGCCAGGAGCGCGCCGACACGACCGCGGCGCTGTCGCGCAGGGTAACCATGCCGTGCCCCAGGACCGCCACGCCGAGACCGCCGAGCGTCAGCAACGGCAGATACTCCTCGTCGCGCAGGCCGTCGGACACCCGCACCACGCCGAAGCCGAGCAGCGTCACGCCGAGGACCAGGTACGACAGCCCGCGCAGGGCCTCGCTGCCCCGGAGGGCGGCCACGCCGAGACCGACCGCGGCCAGGCCGAGACACCCGAGCAACGTCTGGACGAGCGGGTCACCCTCGACCACCGCCACCGCGAGGGCGGCGACCGACCCCCCGATACCGAGGTACGCGACGGCGCGCAGCACGTCGAGGCGGAGCAGGGTGCCCGCGCCGAGGCCGAGGTAGGCCACGCCGAGGACGCTCATCGCCGTCATGGCGAACAGATCACCCGGCGGCCCGTCCATCACCAGGGCGACCAGGACGCCGAGCAGCCCGAGGCCGACGACGATCGCCCCGACGACGAGGTGGCTGACGCCGCGGAAGTAGTTCACCTGGCCCGGGGCGGGTCGGCCGAGCAGCATCTCCACGCCGAGACCGACGAGCGTCACCCCGGGGATGACGAGCACCGCGTAGAACAGGAGCCGGTGGCCGGCGCCGGAGTCCACGGCGATGGCGACGCAGGACACGCCCAGCCCGACGCAGGCCGCGCCGGCCAGGACCCGACCGGCGACCTGAAGGTCGCTGGCGACGAGGACGGCGGTGACCGTCAGGGCCGTCGTCGCCAGGGCCGCGACCCGGGCGGCGACGCCCGGAGCGAGGGCGGCCACCACCGCCCCGACCAGGGCCAGCGCCAGCAGGACGCGGGCCGTGTGCCGGGCCAGCGGCGCGCGCGGCGGCAGCCGGCGCAGCCAGGCGGCAGCCGACAGCACGCCACCCGCCACCGCCGCGACGACGACGCCCTGGTACCGGGCGTCGTTGCTCAGGACGTTGACCCCCATGCCGCCGGCCGCCCCGAGGAACACCCCGGACAGCCGCCCCCGCCAGTCCAGCCGGCCGCGCCGCCCACCCGTCTCACCATCAGTGGTCATCCCACCAGCATCGGGTGACCGGTCAAGCGTCGGCCCGGTCGCGCCGTCGGCTCAGTTCGCCGCCGCCGGGGGCAGGGCCTCCTCGGCCAGGTACGGCGACATCGGCATGGTGGTGACCACCGGCTCCGGGCCGGTGGCGTCCGCGTACGGGCTGGGCGAGTCGGCCACGGCGAACTGGGTGCGGTACAGCTCGGCGTAGAGGCCGCCCACCGCGACCAGCTCGTCGTGCCGACCCCGCTCGACGATCCGCCCCTCGTCGAGGACGAGGATCTGGTCGGCGTCCCGGACGGTGGAGAGCCGGTGCGCGATCACCAGCGCGGTACGCCCGGCCAGCGCCACCGACAGGGCCCGCTGCACCGCCGCCTCGCTCTCCGAGTCCAGGTGTGCGGTGGCCTCGTCGAGGATCACGATCGACGGGGCCTTGAGCAGCAGCCGGGCGATGGCGATGCGCTGCTTCTCGCCGCCGGAGAAGCGGTAGCCGCGCTCGCCGACCATGGTCTCCAGCCCGTCGGGCAGAGCCCGGACCAGGTCGGCGACCTGCGCGCCGGCCAGCGCCGCCCAGATCTCGTCGTCGGTGGCGTCGGGCTTGGCGTAGCGGAGGTTCTCGGCGATCGTCTCGTGGAACAGGTGGGAGTCCTGGGTGACCACGCCGATCTCGGCGCGCAGCGAGGCGAGCGTGGCGTCCCGCACGTCGAGCCCGGCGATGAGCACCTGCCCCTCGGTGACGTCGTAGACCCGGGAGAGCAGCATCGACAGGGTGGACTTGCCCGCCCCGGACGGGCCGACCAGGGCCACCATCTGCCCCGGCTCGACGGTGAACGACACGCCCCGCAGCACCGGCTCGTTGACCGTCCGGTCCAGGGTGGCGACCTCCTCCAGGGAGGCCAGCGACACCTCGGAGGCGCTCGGGTAGCGGAACCGGACGTCCCGGAACTCGACCCGGCCGTTGCCGGACGGGACGGGCGACGCGTCGGGCTTCTCCTCGATCGACGGCTTCAGGTCGAGCACCTCGAAGACCCGGTCGAACGAGACGAGCGCGCTCATCACGTCGACCCGGACGTTGGACAGCGCGGTCAGCGGCCCGTACAGGCGGGTCAGCAGCAGGGCCAGGGTGACCACGGTGCCGGCGCTGACCGCGCCGTTGACCGCGAGCCAGCCGCCGAGGCCGTAGGTGAGCGCCTGGGCCAGCGAGGCCACCAGCAGCATCGCCACGAAGAACGTCCGCGAGTACATCGCGGACTGGATGCCGATGTCGCGGACCCGTTCGGCCCGGCCGGCGAACCGGCGGGCCTCGACCTCCGGCGCGCCGAACAGCTTGACCAGCAGCGCCCCGGCCACGCCGAACCGTTCGGTCATCGTCGCGTTCATCTTGGCGTCGAGGTCGTACGACTCCCGGGTGATCTCCGCCAGCCGCTTGCCGACCCGCCGGGCCGGGATGATGAACAGCGGCAGCAGCACCAGCGACAGGGCGGTGATCTGCCAGGAGAGGGTGAACATCACCGCGGCGGTGAGCACGAGCTGGATGACGTTGCTGACCACCCCGGAGAGGGTGGAGGTGAACGCCCGCTGGGCGCCCATGACGTCGTTGTTGAGCCGGCTGACCAGCGCGCCGGTCTGGGTGCGGGAGAAGAACTGCAACGGCATCCGCTGCACGTGGTCGTAGACCCGGGTGCGCAGGTCGAGGATGATCCCCTCGCCGATGCGGGCGGAGTACCAGCGCTGGGCCAGGGAGAGCAGCGCGTCGGCGACGGCCAGGCCGGCGATGAACAGCGCCAGTCGGACCACGACCGCGCCGGCGTCGGCCCCGCCGGCGGTGATGGTGTTGATGACGTCACCGGCGAGCACCGGCGTGGCGACCCCGATGACCGCGGCCAGCACCACCGTGACCAGGAACACCGCGATGTCCCGCCGGTACGGGCGGGCGAACGCGACGATCCGCTGCCCGGTGCCCCGGGCGACCCGGTGCGTCGAGACCTCCTCAGAGTTGCGGATCGAGCGGAGCGTGCTCCAGCCCATGCCGCCGTGCGGGTTCGACACGCGTCACCTCCGGGGGTGGTACGGAAAAGCCGTCGGATGTGATTGTCCCGACGACTACGACAACCTCGGCGGTAATCCGGGTCTTCCCGATCGGTCCTTACTACTCTCCGCGTCCCGCAAGATCACGCAACCGCCGTACCTGCGCCTCACGTTCGGCCCGCTGCTGCTGCTCAGGGGTACGCCGGGCCGCGCCGACCAGCAGGGCCTTGATCTCGACGACCGCGTCGCGGCGCGGGGCGAGCAGGGCGGCGGTCAGGTCCTCGGTGGCGGCGTCCAGCTCGGCGTTCGGCACCACCACGGTGGCCAGCCCGAGCCGGTCCGCCTCGGCGGCGTCCATCCGCCGGCCGGTGGCGCAGATCTCCAGGGCGCGGGCGTAACCGACCAGGTCGACCAGGCGGCCGGTGCCGGCCAGGTCGGGCACCAGCCCGAGGGTCACCTCGGCCATCGACAGCTGGGCGTCCTCGGCGAGCACCCGCAGGTCGCAGGCGAGCGCGAGCTGGAAACCGGCGCCGATGGCGTGCCCCTGGACGGCGGCGACCGAGACGATGCCCGGCCGGTGCAGCCAGGTGAAGGCCGCCTGGAACTCGGTGATCCGGTCGGCGCACTCGGCCTCGGGCAGGGTGGCCAGCTCGGCGAAGGAGTCCGGCCCGGACGTGGTGGCGACCGAGAGGTCCAGCCCGGCGGAGAACGCCCGGCCCTCACCACGCACGACGACGACCCGGACCTCGCCGGGCAGCCGCCGGGAGAAGTCACTCATGGCACGCCACATCGCCGGGGTCTGGGCGTTGAGCACGTCGGGACGACTCAACGTCACCGTGGCCACCGGCCCGGCGTGGTGCAGCCGAACCCCGGACCCGGCGTTCACCGGGTGAACCGGGGTGCGGCGGGGAAAAACGACGCTGGCGGGCGGATAACGCCTGCTCGCGTCACGCCTTCTTGCGGCGCCGGGCGCCGCCGCGCTGTCGCAGCTGCACGCCGGACTCGGTGAGCACCCGGTGGATGAACCCGTAGGACCGGCCGGTCGAGGCCGCGAGGGCGCGGATGCTCTCGCCCCCGGTGTACCGCTTCACGAGGTCCTTGGCGAGTGTCTGACGCTCGGCTCCGACGATCCGGCGACCCTTCTCGGTGCTGGTGGCTGTGCCAGTGGCTGCCATGCTGATTCCTCACGTCGCAGACTGTGCGGTTCGGATAACGGTCCAACCTATTAGACCGCCTCGAACGATCATGCGCCAGATATCAACTCTTCGCCAATCGACACGCTATGTGGTGTCGGGTTCCCGATAAAGTCATGACATCGGCATGACCACCCGTGTCTACCAGCGCAAACGTCACCCGTGGTCGGCCGGCCCGTCGTCCGTCGCGGCCACCCGGAGCCGCGTACCCTGCCCCGCGTGATAGACCTGCTCGGTACCGCCGCCAGCGCGGCCGTCGTGTTCGCCGCCACCGACGTCGATGACATCGTGGTGCTCACGGCCCTGTTCGTCACCGCCCGCAGCACCGGCCGACCGCGCCCACGGCAGATCGCCGCCGGCCAATACGTCGGCATCGGCGCGCTGCTGGCGGCCAGCGGGGTCCTCGCCGCCGGCCTGCTGGTGGTGCCGGAGCCGTGGCCCGGTCTGCTCGGTCTGCTGCCGGTCGTGCTCGGCGTCCGGGCGCTGCTGAGCCGGGACGACGACGAAGCCCCGACGGTGGTCGGCGGCACGCTGGGCGTGGCCGGGGTGACCATCGCCAACGGCGCCGACAACGTCGCCGTCTACGTGCCCGTGCTGCGCACGCTCGGCCCGGCCGACGTCGCGGTGTTCCTGCTCGTCTTCGTGGTCGCCATCGGCCTGTGGTGCCTGGCGGCGGCCTGGCTCGGCGGCCACCCACGGGTCGTCCGGCTGGCCGAACGGGCCGGGCACCGGCTGGTGCCGGTGATCTTCGTGGCCATCGGCCTGGTGATCCTGGTCGGCTCCGGCGTCCTCCCCCACCTCGCCCACCTCGCCACCTGACCCTGCTCCGCCGGGCCGGGCAGGACCGCCGGGTCGGGCCGCTCGCGACCGCCGGCTGCCGCCCGGGCCACCGTCGCCCGCGGCGTGTGGCAGGTTGGGCGTCGACCGGCCGCGGCAGCCCCGCCCCGGCCGCCGGAGAGGAGCGCCCGTGTTCGCCGTCCCACTCACCGAGGACGCCCAGCTCCGCCCGCTCGAACCATGGCAGGCGGAGGAGTTCCTGGCCCACATCGACCGGGCCCGGGAGCATGTCGACCCGTGGGTCCCCTGGGCCACCCGCAGCACCGACCTGGACTCCGCCCGCGCCGTCCTGCAGCGGTACGCCGACGGGCAGGCCGCCGACGCCCGGCGGATCTACGGGATCTGGCTGGACGGCGTGCTGGTCGGCGGGATGCTGTTCGTCTCCTTCGACGCCGCCAGCGGCAACTGTGAGATCGGCTGCTGGCTGGAGCCGGCCGCCGAGGGGCGGGGCCTGGTCACCCGGGCCGCCCGCCTCATGATCGACTGGGCGTTCCGGGAGCGCGGCATGAGCCGGGTGGAGTGGGTGACCGCCGCGCACAACGTCCGCAGCGCCAACGTCGCCCGCCGCCTCGGCATGAGCCTGGACGGCGTGCTGCGGTCGGCGTTCCCGTACCGGGGGCAGCGGCACGACAACCAGGTCTGGTCGGTCCTCGCCGACGAGTGGCCCTGAGCAGGGCAGCAGGGGCCGGGTGACGGGGCAGCGGGCAGCGGGCAGCGGGCAGCGGGCAGCGCGGCCGGCGCCCCGTCGGGCGGGGCTCAGGCCAGCTCGACCAGCTCCAGCAGGTCGTCGCTCCAGGCGTCCTCGTCGCCGTCGGGCAGCAGGATCGCCCGGTCCGGCTTGAGCGCGCTCACCGCGCCCGGGTCGTGGGTGACCAGCACGATCGCGCCCGGGTAGCGGGCGATGGCGTCGAGCACCTGCTCCCGGCTGACCGGGTCGAGGTTGTTCGTCGGCTCGTCCAGCAGCAGCACGTTCGCCCCGGAACAGACCAGGGTGGCCAGGGCCAGCCGGGTCTTCTCCCCGCCGGAGAGCACCGCGGCCGGCTTGTCGACGTCGTCGCCGGAGAACAGGAACGCGCCGAGGATCTTGCGCAGGTCGGTGTCGGTCTGCTCGATCGCGGCGGCGCGCATGTTCTCCAGGACGGTACGCGTCACGTCGAGGGTCTCGTGCTCCTGGGCGTAGTAGCCCAGCCGCAGCCCGTGCCCCGGGTTGACGGTGCCGGTGTCCGGCGTCAGCAGGCCGCCGAGCATCCGCAGCAGGGTGGTCTTGCCGGCGCCGTTGAGCCCCAGGATGGCCACCCGGGAACCCCGGTCCACGGCCACGTTGACGTCGGTGAAGATCTCCAACGAGCCGTACGACTTGGACAGGCCGGTGGCGGTCAGCGGGGTCCGGCCGCACGGGGCCGGGGTGGGGAACCGGACCTTGGCCACCTTGTCGGAGACCCGGACCTCCTCCAACCCCGAGATCAGCTTCTCGGCCCGGCGGGCCATGTTCTGGGCGGCGACGGTCTTGGTGGCCTTGGCCCGCATCTTGTCGGCCTGGGCCATCAGCGCGCCGGCCTTCTTCTCGGCGTTGGCCCGCTCCCGGCGACGCCGCCGCTCGTCGGTCTCCCGGGCCTCCAGGTACGCCTTCCAGCCCAGGTTGTACACGTCGACCACGCTGCGGGTGGCGTCCAGGAACCACACCTTGTTGACCACCGACTCCAGCAGCGAGCCGTCGTGACTGATCACGATCAGGCCGCCCTTGTGGTTGGCGAGGAAGCCGCGCAGCCAGGTGATCGAGTCGGCGTCCAGGTGGTTGGTGGGCTCGTCGAGCAGCAGGATGCCGCCGCCGTTCTCGCCGGCGTCCCGGAACAGGATCCGGGCCAGCTCGATGCGGCGGCGCTGACCACCGGAGAGGGTGCCGATGGTCTGGGCGAGCGCCCGGTCGGGCAGCCCGAGGTTGGCGCAGATCCGGGCGGCCTCGGCCTCCGCCGCGTACCCGCCGAGGGCGGCGAACTGGTCCTCCAGCGCGCCGTACCGGCGGACCAGGCGCTCGTCGGTGTCGACGGCGAGCCTGGCCTCCAGCTCCGTCATCTGGGTCATCAGCACGTCCAGGCCGCGGGCGGAGAGCACCCGGTCGCGGCCGGTGACCTCCAGGTCGCCGGTGCGCGGGTCCTGCGGCAGGTAGCCGATCGCGCTGCGCCTGTCGATCTGCCCGGCGTACGGCTGCCCCTCGCCGGCGAGGACCTTCAGGGTGGTGGTCTTGCCCGCGCCGTTGCGGCCGACCAGGCCGATCCGGTCGCCGGG
Source organism: Micromonospora sp. WMMD882 (assembly GCF_027497255.1). Lineage (NCBI taxonomy): Bacteria > Bacillati > Actinomycetota > Actinomycetes > Micromonosporales > Micromonosporaceae > Micromonospora > Micromonospora sp. WMMD882. The sequence goes on along the minus strand of NZ_CP114903.1, from coordinate 430,312 downwards.
CTGCACCCGCAGGGTGGTGTCGGACAGCAGGATGCGGGCGCCGGCGCGCAGTTCCAGGCCGGTGGCAGTGATCATCTTGGCGAACTCGCTCTCAGGGCCGAAGGGCTGATTCAAGGCACGCGAAAGCGCCGGCGGGATCGAGACAACCCGTCGGCGCGGGGCGGTTCAGCCTTCGCAGCGCAGCACGGCACCGATTGTACCGGGCCGCGCGACGCGACCGACCCGGATTACCCGACAAGATCATCGGGTACGGATCGGTCCGGAGCTGACCGATGAGGCGATCGGGGTCGTCATGGAGCTGAACGAGAACGCGCGTATCGACACCAGTCAGGTGGACGACCGGCGGGGATCCGGCGGCGGCGGTGGTGGACTCGGCATTCCCATCCCGACCGGCGGCGGCGGACGCGGCGGGCTGATCAGCCTGGTCATCGCGGTGCTGGTGGCGTTGGTCGGCGGCGGTTTCGGGCTGAACGCGGCGACCAACGGCGGCGGATCCGAGCAGGGTGACAACACCTCGCTGGAGCAGAAGTGCGCCGCCGAGAACGCCCTCGACCAGCTCGACTGCCGCAACACGCTCTACGTCAACTCGATCCAGGCGTACTGGCAGAACGCGCTGCCCGAGCGGTTCGGCGAGCGGTACGCCCCGGCCGACACGGTCTTCTTCAGCCAGGCGGTCTCCACCGGCTGCGGCAACGCCGACTCCGGCGTCGGCCCGTTCTACTGCCCCGCCGACCGGCAGGTCTACATCGACCTCACCTTCTACCAGGTGCTCGCCGAGCAGCTCGGCGCGTCCGGCGAGTTCGCCCAGCCGTACGTGCTGGCCCACGAGTACGGCCACCACGTGCAGACCCTGCTCGGCACCGAGGCGCAGATGCGCCGTCAGCAGCAGCGCGACCCGGACAACGCCAACGCGCTGTCGGTGAAACTGGAGTTGCAGGCCGACTGCTACGCCGGGGCGTGGGCGAAGAACGCCACCGGCACCGCCGACGCCGGCGGGCAGAGGATCTTCACCAGCATCACCGAGCAGGACATCAGCCAGGCCATCGACGCCGCCGAGAAGATCGGCGACGACGCGATCTCCGAGCGGGCGAACCGTCCGGTCAACCCGGACGAGTTCACCCACGGCTCGTCCGCGCAGCGCCGCGAGTGGTTCACCCGGGGGTACGACAGCGGCGACCCGAAGCAGTGCGACACCTTCAGCGGCGGGGTGTGACCGGTACGGTCGCCCGGCCGCAGCTCAGTCCTCGTCGGCGAAGAGCGGCCGGAGCTGGTCGAGCAGTTGAGCCTTGCTGACGTTGCGCGGCAGGTCGATTTTCAGATCGATGCCAGGGCCCTGCACGGTCAGCAGCACCGACGGGCGCGGATCGCGTAGCCGCCAGTTCCGGATCGCCGCCACCAACGCGCCGAGCTGCGGTTGCAGGGTGGCCAACGTGGCGAGGTTCGCCACCACGGCCACCCCCTCGACCGCGAGGGTGACGGCGGAGACGTCCCGGACCCCCTCGTACGGCAGGTCCGCCTCCTCGACGACCTCCGCCGGCAGCAACAGTCGTACGCTCGTCATTTCTTTCCTCTCACCAGGGCGGCGATGGTCTCCCGCATGGACTCGTCCAACGGGACCAGCGCCGGGGTGGCGACTTCACCGAAGAGGAACCCCTGGACGTGGTGGATGCCCAGCTCGTATATCTGCCTGAGGCTCACCGGCGCCTTGTCGTCGTAGCCCTCCACGATCACCGCGCGGGCGCTGGGCGCCTGACCACGGACGAGGGCGTCGCGGGCCACCCGGGCGACGAGGCTGAGCTCCTCCACCGCCAACGGATGGTGCAGCACCGCCCGGTCCACCTTGATCTGGGTCAGCGGCAGCTCCGCCATCCGGGCCAGCGACGCGTAGCCGACTCCGAAGTCGTCCACCGCGAAACTGATCCGCAGCTCCCGGGCCAGCTCGGTGAGCCGGTGGTGGAAGTAGACGAGCGGCTTCTGCGGCCACCGCTCCCCCGGCCCCGGCTCGATCGGGTCCTGCTCGGAGATCTCCAGGGTGAGCGTGCGGGGGTTCAGGTCCGCCTCGGTGAGCGCCCGGCCCAGGTGGGCCAGGTAGGAGTCGCTGAGCAGGGAGCGGACCGCCACGTTGACCGACAGCGCCTTGGTGCCCTGCCACGGGGCGGCGGCGTCGGCCGCGGCGTACGAGCGGACCGCCTTCTCCAGCAGCAACGCGTCGCGTTCGACGACGAACCGGTCGCCCCAGGAGTGGGCCATCTGCAGAGCCGCCCACGGGGCGCGGGACTCGTGGTCACCGCGACGGGCCAGCGCCTCGAAGCTCTGGATGCTCACCCCCGCCGCCCGCTGGTCGAGCTCCACCACCGGCTGGAACACCATCGTCATCGACCCGACGAGTTTCTGGTAACGGCTGAAGGCGTACTCGTAGAGCTCCAGCGGCAGCCGGCCGAAGTCCGTCCGCAGGGCGGTGAGCACCCGCACCTCGGCCTCGACCGGGTCGTCGAGCGGGTTGGCGTCCCAGAGGGTACGCAGCATGACGGCCAACGGCTCACCCATGTCGAGCAGCGCCGCCGCCGGCTCCACCACGGTCAGGGCGAGCGTCCGGTCGTCGGCGTAGGAGACGGGCACGCAGAGCAGCCGCCGGCCGGCGTCGTCGGCCACCACCCAGCCCGGCATCGACGTGCGGTGCTCCAGGGCGTCGGCGCGACCCCGGCGCAGCAGGGGCCCCAGCGTGTCCCGGTCGAACCGGGCCGTCGCGTTGAGCACGGCGGTGCCCCGGGCGGAGAACTCCACCCAGGCGACCGAGTCGGCGTCCAGGGCGTACCTGATGATCTCCACCCGCTCGGCCGGGCCCTGCTGCGGCGCGCGGTGCAGCGGAGCCTTGGCCCGGAACATCCGGCCGAGCAACTGCATCACGGAGCTGGACAGGTCGTCGAGAGGGTTCTTGCAGGCCCGGGTGGTGCACGGGTTGGCATTCTCGGCCAGCGCCTGCCGGTCGTGCCGGGACAGCGGCGGCTGGGTCAACGCGACCGTCGGCCCCCAGGTGTGGGCGAGCTTCACCGGGGGCGGTTCGAGCCCCTGCTCCGCCACGAAGGTCACCATGCGCTCGAAGGACACCGCGCCGGTGGCGTCGGCGGCGTCACCCCGCAGCGCCCGCAGCACCTCACGGGTCAGCACGCCGTGGCCGTGCTCGGCGCTCTCCCGGGCCACCGCGCCGCCCGGGCAGGCCAGCAGCGCGCTGTGCCGGTCGAGCTGGGTCGGGTAGGTCTGCATCACCTCGGCGTGCCGCAGGTCCGCGTCCACGTACGTGCCGGCGTGACAGCAGTCGAGGACCAGCAGCGAGGTGCCCTGGAAGATCTCGAACACGTCGCGCTTCAGAAAGGACAACCGCAGACCGTTGTCCGGCTCCCGGCGCAGGCCGTCCGGGTCGAGGTCGTCGGTGACCAGGTAAGCGTCGAGCTGCCTGCTCCATTCCGGCCGCAGCGCGTGGCCGGCGAAGTAGACCAGCAGCATGTCCGACGGCCGGGAGTCGAGCGCGATCTCCCGCAGCCGGGCCTTGACGACGCTCCACGCGGCGTCGGGGCCGACGAACAGGTGCACGTCGTCGTCGTCGAAGGTGCCGATCCGCTCGTCCAACAGGACGTTCCGCAGCGCCTGCGCGTCGCTCTCGGCGTACCGGAGCGAGGGCAGTTTCAGGTCGAATCCACAGTGATTCACGCCGATCAGGACAGCCCGCCGTCGAATCGGCGCCATCAGCCCCCCACAAAATGATCCACTTGACCAGGCAGAGCGGAACTCCGAAAGACCCTAGCGAATCCGTTCCCCCCGCGCCGGTGGGCGTCGAGTCGGAAAACCGTCAGAACCCGACCGGGCGCCGTCCCGGCCGGAGCGGGTGTCGGTAGGGTCGACCGGGTGGCCGTCGCGCGTTCCCTCGCCCTGTTCGCGCTCGCCGCGCTGGCCGAGATCGGCGGGGCGTGGCTGATCTGGCAGGGCTGGCGCGAGCACCGCGGCCTGCTGTGGATCGCCGCCGGGATCGTGGCGCTCGGCGCGTACGGGTTCGCCGCCTCGTTGCAGCCGGACCCGAACTTCGGCCGGATCCTGGCCGCCTACGGCGGGATCTTCGTCGCCGGCTCGCTGGCCTGGGGCGTCGTGGTGGACAAGTTCCGCCCCGACCGGTGGGACCTCACCGGCGCGGTGATCTGCCTGGTCGGCGTCGCCGTCATCATGTACGCCCCACGCGGCTGAAAGGGTTCCGGGCGCCCCCTGCCGACAGGGGGCGCGGAGCACGGACGCCGGATCAGTCCTGCTCGTTCAGGATCGGGCGGAGCTGATCGACAAACTGTGCCGGCGGGGGGGCGACGCGAGGCCTTCCTACGACCAGCCCTGCGACCGCGCACCGCCTTCGGGGGAAGCCAAGAGGTCATGACCTCGCCGGTCAGGTGCAGGAAGGACCCATCTATCCGACAAGTGGCCCTACGGCCGACGCCGGACGACGGAGTCCGCGTAGACCATGCAGAAAGCCGGGAGGTCCTTCCCTGCCGTACCGCCAGATCTTGTCGCGGTGGTGCTCGAACCGCTGGGCGCGCACCAAAGGCGACAGTTCTGCGCTGCTCAGGCAGTGAATCGTGAGACCCGACTCAACCAGGCCCGGTGAACTGGCCGTCGGCAGCGAAGATGTCGGACACCAGGTGGATTGCCCAGCCTGCTGCGATCAGAGCTCGCGGGATTCCCTTGCCCAAGCAGCGATCGACGAAGAACTCAGGCGGCGACTCGGATGACTTGTTCGACTTCGTCAATGATCAGACCGTACTCGTCGGCAACGACATCGGAGGGCTCACCTGCGCGCCACATCCCTACTACTGCTTCGACGGGGACCTTGGTGCGTGCGATGACGGGAGCACCCCAACCAAAACGGGGATCGATGATCACCTGAGCAGTGGCCGGGTACTGACGCAGCCGCAACCGGGCCGGATAGTCGTCAGCGGAGTTCCCAGACGATGCACTTCAGGCAGTCGGAGATCACCTCGCGGATCGGCATCTGGCGGTCACCGGCTCGCGCCAACTCGTCCGTGTCCAGGTAGTGGACGAAGACGTCGATGCCATCCGTGGCGATCCGCCGGTCGGCCAACCCATAGGGGTTACCGAAGGCGCTACGGATCTCGGCTGCGGCGTCGCGGATCTTGTCCTTCCCGAGCTTCCGCTCACGGAGGGAACGAAGGACGTACGCCTCGATGACGGCGACGAACGGCACTGACGGCCAACCCCGCCTGGCGGCCGGAACGCTGTGCACGAGCGGCGCTCCGGCCGCCCCTTCGAACAGCCAGGAGTACATGGCGCTACGGGGTACGCCGAGATATCGCGCGGTGTCGGCCGGCGTCAGGAGGGCGTCGTGCAATTTGTCGATCATTACCCGCCCCTTTCCGCCAGCCGCTCACTGTCAGCATCGCACTGCGTAGACCTTCCTACCCGTTCCGGCCGATCTCCGCTTGCCAGGTGTCGCACCTGCTGTCCGGCTCGGCGAGAGGTCAGGGTTCCCGCATCCATAGCGCCGGATCGTTGACGAAGACGCCCTTGCCCTGCTGTCGCCGGATCACCCGCAGGGCTTCCAACCGGGCATATGCCATCTGCACCGTCCCGTGGCTGACGCCATAGGTTTCGCGTAGATCGGCGATCGAGGGCAACTCGCCCCTTGGCTTCAACTTCTTGGACCTGACGTCGGCGATCACATCATCGGCGATGCGCCAGTAGTCCGGCACTTCTCGCATGGTTGGCACTCCTCGCGTGGCAACCCGATTCGATCACACCGCGACTGGGCAGCACGGCCACTCGGGCCCGCTCCTGTCTGGGTCCCGCCACCCCGCGCTGACCGCCGGGGCTCTCCGCCCCTCAGCGGACCAGAATGTGCACGGCGTAGGCCGCCGGGATGGCGGCGAGCAGGACGGCGTGCCGGGGCTCCGGAACGTCCAGCAGGCGCTCGGCGCGCAGCTCCGCCAGCGGGGCCAGGCGACGGTCGGCGAGGACGGTGTCCACCGCCCGGCGGTCGCCACCGCAGACCAGGGTGGTGAGGGTGGCCGCCTCGGGCAGCAGCAGCCGTACGGCCAGGTCGGCGGCCTCACCGAGGGCGGCTTTGGCCTGGTTGTCGCGGCGGCGGGCGAACCGCTGCTGGGACCAGCCACCGGCGGCGGTGCGGCCCTGCACGTACCGGGTGTCGGCCTTGTGGGTGACGAGTTTCGCGCCGTCGGCGACGCCCAGCGCCACCGCGCCCTTGCGGGCCAGCAGCAGGCCGATGCGGCGCGGGGCGCTCGCCGCCGCCACGAAAGCGGGGACGTCGGCGGTGGGCGGCACGCCGGGCGGGGTGTGCAGCTCGGCGGTGCCGCCGTCGGGGGCGGTGAGCAGCAGCCCGTACGGCTGGGCGGTGGTGGTCGGCGGGCCGTGCCGGTCGGCGAAGCCGTCGACCCAGCGGGCGACCCGGGGCGGGTCGACCTCGACCCAGCGGCCACCTCCGGCGGCGGGTCGACTGCTCATGGTCCCGACATTACGGCATGCCGACCCGGGCCCTAGAAGCCAACTGATGGCAGTTGCAAATGAGTGGCAACAAGGGCAGGGTGGACGGCGTGGCGATCTACACGCTTCCCGACCTGTCCTACGACTACGGCGCGCTGGAGCCGGCGATGTCCGGAGAGATCCTGGAGCTGCACCACAGCAAGCACCACGCCGCGTACGTCAAAGGCAGCAACGATGCCCTCGACCAGCTCGCCGAGGCCCGCGAGAAGGGCGACTTCGCCACGCTCGTCGGTCTGGAGAAGACGCTCGCGTTCAACCTCTCCGGGCACGTGCTGCACTCGATCTTCTGGAACAACCTCTCCCCCGACGGCGGTGACCGGCCGGACGGCGAGCTGGCCGCCGCGATCACCGAGCACTTCGGCTCGTTCGAGGCGTTCGCCGGGCAGCTCTCCGCCGCCACCAAGGGCGTGCAGGGCTCCGGCTGGGGCGTGCTGGCGTGGGAGCCCCTCGCCCAGCGCCTGATCGTCGAGCAGGTCTACGACCACCACGGCAACGTCGGGCAGGGCAGCACCCCGATCCTGGTCTTCGACGCCTGGGAGCACGCGTACTACCTCCAGTACCGCAACGTGCGCCCGGACTACGTCGACCGGCTCTGGGGGCTGGTGAGCTGGGCCGACGTGACCCGACGGTTCGACGCCGCCCGGGCCGCCGGCAACCCGCTGCTCCCCCGCTGACGGGTGGCCACCCGATGACCGGCGCCGATCCGATGGCGGCGTTCACGGCGGCCCAGCAGGCCGCCGGGGTCGTCGCGGCCCGACACCGTGGCGATCTCGCCGGGGCCGAGGAACTGCTCGCCGGGTTCCCCGACGAGGGCGCCCGGGTGCGGGGGTTCTGCCTGCTCGCCGAGCTGTCGTTGAGCCTGGTCCGCTCCCAGACCGGGCAGACCATGGACGAGCTGGTCCAGGAGCTGACCCTGCTGATGGCCTCGGCGACGGACGTCGGGCCACCGCCCGGCCCGGCCCGCTGACGCCGGCGCGGGCCGCTGAGGTCCGCCCGACCTCACCCACAGCCCCGCTCCGGCGGGGCCGGATACGGGATGTGGGGGTGTCCGCCGCAGCGGACACCCCCACATCCTGGAAATGGTCGGCGCCTCCCGGCGCGAGCCGGTCAGACGTTGAAGCCGAGGGAACGGAGCTGGTCGCGGCCCTCGTCGGTGATCTTGTCGGGGCCCCACGGCGGGAGCCACACCCAGTTGATCCGGATGTCGTCGACCAGGCCGCCACCCGGGCCGGTGGTCAGCGCCTGGCGGGCCTGGTCCTCGATGACGTCGGTCAGCGGGCAGGCCGCCGAGGTCAGCGTCATGTCCAGGGTGGCGACGTTGTCGTCGCCGACGTGCACCCCGTACACCAGGCCGAGGTCGACCACGTTGATGCCCAGCTCCGGGTCGACGACGTCCTTCATCGCCTCCTCGATGTCGGCGACGGCGGCCTTGCCGCGCGCGCCGCCGTCCGACGGAACGGCCTCGGTCGACGAGACGGTCTCGGCGGACGGGGCGGCCTCGGCCGCCGGGGCCGGGTCGTTCGACGACACGACGCCGTTCGACGGCGCGGTCTCGGACGCCGGCGCGACGCCGTTCGACGACGCGACGCCGTTCGAGGTCGGGGCCGTCGTGATGTCCTCGCTCGACGGCACGGCGGCCGTCGCGGTGTTCTCCGAACTCATGCCTTCACCTCCGGGCTCGCGCCCACACCGGCGCGTGCCGCGGCGTCCTTGAACGCCATCCACGGCAGCAGCGCGCACTTGACCCGGGCGGGGAAGCGGGCGACGCCCGCGAACGCCACCCCGTCACCGAGCACGTCCTCGTCCGGCTCGACCTCGCCGCGGCCGGACATCAGCTCCACGAACGCCGCGTGCACGGCGAACGCCTCCCGCGCGTCCCGGCCGCGCAGCAGCTCGTGCAGCACGCTCGCCGACGCCTGGCTGATCGAGCAGCCCATGCCGTCGTACGAGACGTCGTGCACCACGACGCCGTCGGTGGCGACCCGGACGGTCACCTCGTCCCCGCAGGTCGGGTTGACGTGGTGCGCCTCGGCGACCCGGTCGGTCGCGTCCCGGGGATCCCGCAGGCCGCGACCGTGCGGGTGCTTGTAGTGGTCCAGGATGATCTCCTGGTAAAGAGATTCAAGCTGCATCAGGCTGAACTCCCGTCGATCCGCAGGCTCCTGCGTCGCCGTTCACTCGAACACCTTCCGCACCTGTTCCAGGCCAGCCACCAGGGCGTCGATCTCCTCGGTGGTGGTGTAGAGGTAGAACGAGGCCCGGGTCATCGCCGGCACGCCGTACCGGGCGCACACCGGCCGGGCGCAGTGGTGACCGACCCGCACCTGCACGCCGAGCGAGTCGAGCACCTGCCCGACGTCGTGCGGGTGCACGTCACCCAGGGCGAACGAGATGGTGCCGCCCCGCCCGACCGGCGTCGCCGGGCCGAATACCCGCAGCCCGGGGACGGTGCCCAGGGCGTCCAACGCGTACGCGGTCAGCTCCTTCTCGTGCCACTGCACGGACCGCATGCCGATGCCGGTCAGATAGTCCACGGCCGCGCCGAGCGCCACCGCCTCGGCGATCGGCGGGGTGCCCGCCTCGAACCGGGCCGGCGGCGCGGCGAACGTGGACCGGGCCATGGTGACCGTCTCGATCATCGAGCCGCCGCCGAGCACCGGCGGCATCGCCGCCAGCAGCTCGCCGCGCCCCCACAGCACGCCGATGCCGGTCGGGCCGCACATCTTGTGACCGGTGAAGACGATGAAGTCGACGTCGTAGTCGACCACGTCCATCGGCAGGTGCGGCACCGACTGCGAGCAGTCCAGCAGCAGCAGCGCGCCGACCTCGCGGACCCGCGCGGTAATCCGGCTGGTGGCGTTGACCGTGCCGAGGATGTTCGACATGTGCACCAGCGAGACCAGTTTCGTCCGCTCGTTGACCAGGTCGTCCAGGCCGGACTCGTCCAGCCGGCCGTGCTCGGTGACCGGGAACCAGCGCAGCGTCGCACCGGTACGCTCGCAGAGCAACTGCCACGGGACGATGTTCGAGTGGTGCTCCATCTCGGAGATCACGATCTCGTCGCCGGGCCCCAGCCGGAACCGCTCGTCCGTCTCACGCGACGGAGCAGCCGGCGCAGTGGCGTCGGCGCGCGGCGAGGCGTTGGAGAACGCGTACGCGACCATGTTGATCGCCTCGGTGGAGTTCTTCGTGAAGACCACCTCGTCGACGCCCGGCGCGCCGATGAACGCGGCGATCTTCGCGCGGGCCCCCTCGTACGCCTCGGTCGCCTCGGTGCCCAGCGTGTGCACCGAGCGGGACACGTTGGCGTTGTGCCGCTCGTAGTGCTCCCGCAGCACGTCGAGCACCTGGCGCGGCTTGTGCGAGGTGTTGGCGCTGTCCAGGTAGACCAGCCGGTGCCCGTTGACCTCCCGGTCGAGGATCGGGAAGTCGGCACGCACCGCCGCCACGTCGAAGCGGGGCACGTCGTCGTACTGCGGCATGCCCGCCGGGATCGTGATCGCCGACATGGTGTCAGGCCCGCGCCGAGCCGGCCCCGGCCACGTACCGCTCGTAGCCCTCTTCTTCGAGCTTGTCGGCCAGCTCGGGACCGCCCTGCTCGACGATGCGCCCGGCCACGAAGACGTGCACGAAGTCCGGCTTGATGTAGCGCAGGATCCGGGTGTAGTGGGTGATCAGCAGCAGGCCGGTGTCGCCGGTGTCGCGGACCCGGTTGACGCCCTCGCTGACCACCCGCAGCGCGTCGACGTCCAGGCCGGAGTCGGTCTCGTCGAGGATCGCGATCTTCGGCTTGAGCAGCTCGAGCTGCACGATCTCGTGCCGCTTCTTCTCGCCGCCGGAGAAGCCCTCGTTGACGTTGCGCTGGGCGAAGGCCGGGTCCATCTGGAGCCGCTCCATCGCGCCGCGCAGCTCGCCGCCCCAGGTGCGCAGCTTCGGGGCGGTGCCGTCGATCGCGGTCTTGGCGGTACGCAGGAAGTTCGCCACCGACACGCCGGGCACCTCGACCGGGTACTGCATGGCCAGGAACAGCCCGGCGCGGGCCCGCTCGTCGACCTCCATGGCCAGCACGTCGGCGCCGTCGAGGGTCACCGTGCCGCCGGTGATCTCGTACTTCGGGTGACCGGCGACCGAGTACGCCAGGGTGGACTTGCCGGAGCCGTTCGGACCCATGATCGCGTGGGTCTCGCCGGAGCGGACGGTCAGGTCGACTCCGTGCAGGATCGGCTTGAGCTCACCCTCGGGCAGCTTGACCGACACCTGCAGGTCGCGGATCTCCAGGGTGCTCATTATCGGGTCACTCCATTGCTCGGCATCGGGCGGCCGTCGTCGCCCACGGGAAGGTAGATGTCGCCGTCGCGGACTTCGACGGGATAGACGGGTACGGGCTCGGTGGCGGGCAGCCCGGTCGGCTCGCCGGTGCGCAGGTCGAACCGCGACCCGTGCAGCCAGCACTCCAACGCGCAGCCGTCCAGCTCACCCTCGGAGAGGGCGATCGAGGCGTGCGAGCACTCGTCGTGGACGGCGTGGAACTCGCCGTCCTCGGTGTGCACCAGCGCGATCTGGGTGCCGTGGACGTCCGCGCTGATCACGGAGCCCTTCGGCAGGTCGCCGGTGGCGCAGATCCGGATCATCATCAGGCGCCCGCCTTGGTGAGCCGCGCCTCGATCGCGTCGCCCAGCCGCTCGCGCAGCGACTCCACCGGGATCTTGTTGAGGATCTCGGCGAAGAAGCCCCGGACCACCAGGCGACGGGCCTCGTCCGCCGGGATCCCCCGGGCCATCAGGTAGAAGAGCTGCTCGTCGTCGAACCGGCCGGTCGCGCTGGCGTGCCCGGCGCCGGCGATCTCGCCGGTCTCGATCTCCAGGTTCGGTACGGAGTCCGCCCGCGCGCCGTCGGTCAGCAGCAGGTTCCGGTTGATCTCGTACGTGTCGGTGCCGGTCGCCTCGGCCCGGATCAGCACGTCGCCGACCCAGACCGTGTGCGCGCTGGCGCCCTGCAACGCGCCCCGGTAGCCGACGTTGCTGCGGCAGTCCGGGATGGTGTGGTCGACGAGCTGCCGGTGTTCGAGGTGCTGCCCGGCGTCGGCGAAGTACACCCCGTACAGCTCGGCCTCGCCGCCCCGCCCGGCGTACTCGACGGTGGTGAACTGGCGGACCAGGTCCCCGCCGAGGGTGACCTGGACGTGGACCACCCGGGCGTCCCGGCCCAGCCGGACCTTCAGGTGCTGGGCCTGGACCGCGTCGTCGGCCCAGTCGGCGACGGTGACCAGGGTCAGCTTCGCGCCGTCGCCGACGGAGACCTCGACGTTGTCGGCGAGCGTGCCGCTGCCGACCTGCTCGACCACCAGCACCGACTCCGACAGCGCGCCCACCTCGACGAAGGTGTGCCCGAAGGCGACCACGTCCCGCGGCCCGCCCTGCACGGTCAGGGTCACCGGCTCGGCGAGGACCGCCTGCGGGGCGACCCGGACCAGCCGGCCCAGGTCCGCCTCGCCGTAGGCGCGGGCGCTGACCCGGTCGAACGGGGTCAGCACGCTGCCCCGACGGGGGTCGTCGCGGGTCAGCACGTCCACGGTCACCCCGTCGGGCAGCGGCCCGACCTGGACGGTCGGCCAGTGCGCGGACTCGTCGGTGACCGCGCCGTCCAGCAGACCCCGCAGCCGCTTGAGCGGGGTGAAACGCCACTCCTCCTCCAGGCCGGTGAGGGCCGGGAAGTCGGCGACGTCGTACGAGCGCAGCGCCTGCGACTTGGTGCTCGGCGGCGCGGAAGCCTGGGTAGTCATCTCGTCCTTGGTCAGTCGGTCTCGGGTCGGCGGATTGCTCGCGTCGGGCGGTCGGTCAGCCGACCGCGCCCTCCATCTGCAACTCGATCAGGCGGTTGAGCTCCAGGGCGTACTCCATCGGCAGCTCCTTGGCGATCGGCTCGATGAAGCCGCGCACGATCATCGCCATCGCCTCGTCCTCGCTCAGGCCCCGGCTCATCAGGTAGAAGAGCTGGTCGTCGCTGACCTTGGAGACGGTCGCCTCGTGCCCCATCGACACGTCGTCCTCACGGATGTCGACGTACGGGTAGGTGTCCGACCGGGAGATCGTGTCGACCAGCAGCGCGTCGCACTTGACCGTGCTCGCGCTGTGCTGCGCGCCCTCCAGCACCTGCACCAGACCCCGGTACGACGTCCGGCCGCCGCCCCGGGCGATCGACTTCGACACGATGGTGCTGGACGTGTGCGGGGCCGCGTGCACCATCTTCGCGCCGGCGTCCTGGTGCTGGCCCTCGCCGGCCATCGCCACCGAGAGCACCTCGCCCTTGGCGTGCTCGCCGGTCATGTAGACCGCCGGGTACTTCATGGTGACCTTGGAGCCGATGTTGCCGTCGATCCACTCCATGGTCGCGCCCTCGTGGCACACGGCGCGCTTGGTGACCAGGTTGTAGACGTTGTTCGACCAGTTCTGGATGGTCGTGTACCGGCAGCGGGCGTTCTTCTTGACGACGATCTCCACGACCGCGCTGTGCAGCGAGTCGGAGGAGTAGATCGGCGCGGTGCAGCCCTCGACGTAGTGCACGTACGCGCCCTCGTCGACGATGATCAGCGTCCGCTCGAACTGGCCCATGTTCTCGGTGTTGATCCGGAAGTACGCCTGGAGCGGGATCTCCACGTGCACGCCCTTCGGCACGTAGATGAACGAGCCGCCGGACCACACGGAGGTGTTCAGCGCGGCGAACTTGTTGTCGCCGACCGGGATGACCGTGCCGAAGTACTCCTTGAAGATGTCCTCGTGCTCGCGCAGCGCGGTGTCGGTGTCCAGGAAGAGCACGCCCTGCTCCTCCAGGTCCTCACGGATCTTGTGGTAGACCACCTCGGACTCGTACTGCGCGGCCACCCCGGCGATCAGCCGCTGCTTCTCGGCCTCGGGGATGCCCAGCCGGTCGTAGGTGTTCTTGATGTCCTCCGGCAGGTCCTCCCAGCTCGTGGCCTGCTTCTCGGTGGACCGGACGAAGTACTTGATGTTGTCGAAGTCGATCCCGGTGAGGTCGGCGCCCCAGGCCGGCATCGGCTTGCGGCCGAACAGCCGCAGGCCCTTCAGCCGCAGGTCGAGCATCCAGGCCGGCTCGTTCTTCTTGGCCGAGATGTCCCGCACCACCGCCTCGTTGAGGCCACGCTGGGCGACCGCCCCGGCGACGTCCGGGTCGGCCCAGCCGTACTCGTAGCGACCGAGGGCGGCGAGCTGCTCTTCCTGGGTCAGGGGCTGGACGATCTGCTCGGTCATCTATCTGTCCTCACAGTGGTGACGGTCTTTCCGGACTGGGCACGCCCCGGCTGGGCGGGAATGTGCGTGGTGCACACCCCGTCGCCGTGCGCGATGGTGGCCAGACGCTGCACGTGGGTCCCGACCAGGCGGGAGATCACCGCCGTCTCGGCCTCGCAGAGCTGGGGGAACTCGGCGGCCACGTGCGCCACCGGGCAGTGGTGCTGACACAACTGGCCGCCGGAGGCGATCGTGGACGCGTTGGCAGCGTAACCCTCGGCGGTGAGCGCTCCGGCGAGCGCCTCCGCCCGGGCCAGCGGGTCGTCGCCGGCGTCCTCCAGGGCGGCCCGGCAGCGGGCCTCCAGCGCCGACACCTGCTCGGTGGCGAACGCCTCGACCGCCTCGGAGCCGCCGTTGCGGGCGATCCACCGCAGCGCGGCGGTGGCCATGTTGTCGTAGTGGTGGGTGCCGCAGCGCACCCGCGCGGCGTCGGTCAGCACGAAGACCCTGGCCGGACGACCCCGGCCCCGGTGGCCCCGGACGGCCTGCTCGCGGGCGAGGACGTCCCCGTCGGCGAGCATCGCGTCGAGGTGCCGGCGGATGGCGGCCGGGCTGAGCCCGAGGGCCGTGCCGAGCTGCCCGGCGGTGGCCGCGCCCTGCTCCAGCAGCAACCGGGTCACCCGTTCCCGGGTGGAGACGTCGGCGGCCTCCCGCGGGGAGACGGCGGCAGGGCCGGGCGTCCCGGCGACCGGACCGGTCGCCGGCTGCTGCCCGAAGCGCGCCGCCGCGTTTTTCACAACGCCAACGTTACGTATTTCGTCGGAGCGCTGCAAACCGGGGTCCCGGTGATCCGAACCACCGCACGGCAGGAGCCGATCCGGGCCCGGCCACTACGGTGCGTAGGATCCACCACGTGACGCGTCCCGTTCCGTCCCCGGTCTCCGCCACCCTGCTGAGCCGCATCGCGCTCGCCTCGATCATCGCCAACGTCGGGATCGTGGTCACCGGCGGGGCGGTCCGGTTGACCGCCTCGGGCCTCGGTTGCCCGACGTGGCCCCGGTGCACCGACGAGTCGTACACCACCACCCCCGAGATGGGTGTGTACGGGGTGATCGAGTTCGGCAACCGGCTGCTCACCTTCGTGGTCGGCCTGATCGCGCTGGCCACCCTGCTGGCGGTGCTGCTGCACCGGCCCCGGCGGCCCGGCCTGCTGCCGCTGGGCATCGCCGTGTTCCTGGGCATCCCCGCGCAGGCGGTGGTGGGCGGGATCACCGTGCTGACCAACCTCAACCCGTGGGTGGTCGGGCTGCACTTCCTCGCCTCGATGGCGGTGATCGCGGCGGCGTACGCGCTGTGGCGGCGGACGAAGGAGCCGGACGGGCCGACCGTGCCGGTGGTGCCCGCGCCGCTGCGCGCCCTGGCCCGGCTCACCACGCTGGTCAGCGTGGCGGTGCTGGTCATCGGCACCTGGGTCACCGGCAGCGGCCCGCACGCCGGGGACCACGGCGCGGCCCGCAACGGGCTGGACCCGGCGACCATCTCCCAGGTGCACGCGGACAGCGTCTTCCTGCTCGTCGGCCTGTCGGTGGCGCTGGTCTTCGCGTTCCGCGCGGTCGGCGCGACCGGTCCGGCCCGCGCGGCGCTCGTGCTGGTCGCGGTGGAGCTCGGTCAGGGGCTGATCGGGTTCGTGCAGTACGCCACCAACCTGCCGGCGTTGCTGGTCGGCGCGCACATGCTCGGCTCCTGCCTGGTGCTGCTGGCCACCCTGTCGGTCCAGTGGTCGACCCGGGAACGCCGCCCGGCCCTCCCCGCCGACCCGGGGGCCACCGACGTCGACGCCGGGGCGGCCCGGGTCGTCGGGGACGACGAGACGGGGCGACGGCCCGAGCGGGCGGCGCCCCTCACCACCGGTCGTCCCTGAGCTGGCGCTCCGCCACCCGGGACGGCCCGGACATCACCTTCCCGGAAAACGGGGCTTCAGCCCGAGCTGACCGCCCCGTATCAGTGATCCGGCCAACGCCCCAGCGGGCCGGGGCGGGCGCGGTCAGGCGGTGGCGGTCAGGTGGGCCACGATGGCGTCGGCGAGACGTTCGGCGGCCCCTTCGGCGTGGCCGAGGAACAGGGACGGCTCGGTGAGCTCCAGCTCGACCAGGACCGGCGCGCCGCCGGCCCCCGGGATCAGATCCACCCGGGCGTAGAGCAGCCGACGTGCCCCGCCGGGCACCGCCGCGAGGACGCGTTCGGCCACGGCCCGCTGGGCCGGCGTCGCGGCGCGCCTGTCGATCGTCTCGGTCCGGTAGAGGCCGTCGACGCCCTGGTCGGGGCCGGTGAGCATGGGGCCCTTGCGGATCGCGTGGCTGAACGTGGGGCCGTCCGGGCCGATCACGTAGAGCAGGGCGGTCTCCCCGGCGGTGTCGACCGCCGACAGGTAGGGCTGGACCATGGCGAGTCGGCCGGCCGCGCCGAGCCGGGCCAGGTGGGCCAGGGCGAGCCGGCGGTGTTCGGGGTCGGCCAGGTCGTACCGACCGGTGTCCAGGCTGCCCGCGCTGACCGCCGGTTTCACGACGTACTCGCCGGACCCGGGCGGCGCCCAGGGCCGGCCGGGGGCGACCCAGGTGGTCGGCACGGTGGGCAGCCCGGCGGCGGAGAGCTCGCCGAGGTAGCGCTTGTCGGTGTTCCAGGCGATCACGTCGGCCGGGTTGGCCAGGCGCGGCACGGTGGCCGCCCAGGCGACGAACTCGTCCCGGCGGGTGGCGTAGTCCCAGGTCGAACGGATCACGGCGAGGTCGTACCCGGCCCAGTCCACGCCCGGGGCGTCCCAGGCGACGGCCTCCGTGGTCACGCCCCGGGCGGCGAGCGGGCGCCGCAGCAGCCGGTCGTCGGGGTCGAGGTCGGGCAGCTCACCGCAGGTGACAAGAGCGACCCGGGGTCTCCCCCGGGTCGGCTGGTGACGGTCGGACAAGGTCGGTCGGCTACCGCGCCATGGTGCGGCGGGCCATCGACCGCCATAGGTCGTTGCTCGGCCGCATCTGGTCCATCAGCTCGCGCTCCCAGGCGTTCTCCACGGTGACGCCGGCCTGGGCGCAGGCCTGCCGTGCGACGTCGGTGTCGCCGGCGAACTGGTCCGCCCACACCCCGTCGGCGCCCACCAGCACGATCCGCGCGCCCCGCTTGCCGACGTACTCGACGACCGCCGTCGCGCCGCCGTGGCTGTCGGCGAACGCCTTGAGGGCGGACACCAGACCGTCGGGCGCCGGGCGCGGGGCGGCCTGTTCGGCTGTCAGCGTCGTATCGGAACCATCTGCCATGACGCGAAGCGTAAGCAGACTCCGGCTCGCATGGGCGAGAACCATGAACTATTTGTGATGCCAATTACCCACGCGTTTATCCCGCATGATCAGCCACCTTGCCCCGCTATGTCCGTTTTAACCGGGCAAGACGGGCGGGGAATGTGACGACCGGATGACGTCAGCGCCAGCCTGAAGACGGCACGCTCAGAGAAGCGCGTCGAGGGCGACGGCGGCGGCCAGGATGGTCAGGTAGGTCGTCGACCAGTGGAACAGGCGCATCGGCTTGACCGCCTCGCCCCGGGCGGCCCGCCGGGTCAGCTTGTGCGCCTCGACGAGGAAGATCCCGCCGACCACCAGGGCGGTGACCCCGTAGACCGGGCTCATGCCCAGCGGCCAGACCGCCAGCGACGCCGCCACCGTCAGCCAGGTGAAGACGATGATCTCGGCGTTGACCCGCCGGGTGGAGGCCACCACCGGCAGCATCGGGATGCCGGCCCGGGCGTAGTCCGCCTTGTACTTGATGGCCAGCGCGTAGAAGTGCGGCATCTGCCAGAAGAAGACCACCGCGAACAGGGCCCACGCCGCCGGGGCCAACGACCCGGTCACCGCCGCCCAGCCGATCAGCACCGGGGCCGCCCCGCAGGCGCCGCCCCAGAAGGTGTTCTGCGGGGTGGTGCGCTTGAGCCACAGCGTGTAGACGAGGTCGTAGTAGACGATGGCGGCCAGGGTCAGCCCGGCGGCCAGCCAGTTGGTGAACGCGGCCATCAACGCCACCGACACCGTCGCCAGCACCAACCCGAAGACCAACGCGTTACGCGGAGTAACGGTGTGGGTGGGCAGCGGCCGACGCTTCGTCCGCCGCATCAACTGGTCGATGTCACGGTCCAGGTAGCAGTTGATCACGCTCGCCGCACCGGCGGCGAGCGCGCCGCCGACCACCACCACGGCCATCAGCCAGAGCGACGGCAGCCCGCCGGCGGCGAGCATCATCGCGGGGACGGTGGTGACCAGGAGCAGCTCGACGATGCGCGGCTTGGTGAGGGCGACGTACGCGGCGACCACCCCCCGCACGTCCTGCCGCGCCCCGGCGTCCTCCGCCTCCGTCTCCGTCGGGGCAGGCCCGACGGGACTGTTGACGGGGCGCTCGGTGATCATGCTCACGGACGGCCACCTTCCGGCGTCGGCAGGAGATCGACTCGGCGGCGGCCGGTTCGCGGACCCACACACCGACCGACAGCCTACGCGGCGTGATCCGCGCAGCCCGCTCGCCCCGTCCCCCGTGCCCGCCATCACACCCGACCGGGGTCGTCCGACCGGCGGCAGGTGGACCCGGTCGGCCGCACCGCATGCGGAGATCCGTACGCGAGGGTTTACCAGCGCTCGATAGGGTCATCTCTGAGGGTTCCGCCGATCCTGCCGAGGAGCACAACAACGTGGCTGCCAAACGATCCGAGAACGCCCCACTCAACTGGTCCGACCTCGACGGCCGGGCCGTCGACACCGCCCGCGTGCTGGCCATGGACGCCGTGGAGAAATCCGGCAACGGCCACCCCGGCACGGCGATGAGCCTCGCCCCCGCGGCGTACCTCCTCTTCAACCGGGTGATGCGGCACAACCCGGCCGACCCGAACTGGCCGGGACGGGACCGTTTCGTCCTCTCCGCCGGGCACTCCAGCCTCACCCTCTACGTCCAGCTCTTCCTCTCCGGCTACCCGCTGAGCCTGGACGACCTGAGGTCGCTGCGGCAGTGGGGCTCGCTCACCCCGGGCCACCCCGAGCACGGCCACACCCCGGGCGTGGAGACCACCACCGGGCCGCTCGGCCAGGGCCTGGGCAACGCGGTCGGCATGGCGATGGCGGCCCGCCGCGAGCGCGGCCTGTTCGACCCGGACGCCGCCCCCGGCGCGTCGGTCTTCGACCACCAGATCTGGTGCATCGCCTCCGACGGCGACATCGAGGAGGGCATCAGCCACGAGGCCAGCGCCCTCGCCGGGCACCAGCAGCTCGGCAACCTCACGCTGATCTACGACGACAACGAGATCTCCATCGAGGACGACACCCGCATCGCCAAGAGCGAGGACGTCGCCGCCCGCTACGCCGCCTACGGGTGGCACGTGCAGACCGTCGACTGGCGCAGCGGCGACGCCGACCAGGGCGAGTACCACGAGGACGTCGAGGCGCTGTACCAGGCGCTGCTGGCCGCGAAGGCGGAGACCGACCGGCCGTCGTTCGTCGCGCTGCGCACCATCATCGGCTGGCCCGCGCCGAACAAGCAGAACACCGGCAAGATCCACGGCTCGGCGCTGGGCGCCGACGAGGTGGCCGCCACCAAGCAGATCCTCGGCTTCGACCCGGCGCGCACCTTCGAGGTCAGCGAGGAGCTGCTCGGGCACACCCGGGCCGCGCTGAACCGGGGCGAGCAGGAGCAGCAGGAGTGGCAGCAGGCGTTCGACAGGTGGGCCGAGGCCGACCCGGAGCGCAAGGCGCTCTACGACCGGCTCGCCACCCGTACCCTGCCGGACGGTTGGGCGGACGCGCTGCCGGAGTTCCCGGCGGACCCCAAGGGCGTCGCCACCCGGGCCGCCTCCGGCAAGGTCCTGGCCGCGCTCGCGCCGGTGCTGCCGGAGCTGTGGGGCGGCTCGGCCGACCTGGCGGAGAGCAACAACACCACGATGAAGGGCGAGCCGTCCTTCGTCCCCAGCAGCCACGCCACCAAGGAGTTCCCCGGCCACGAGTACGGCCGCACGCTGCACTTCGGCATCCGCGAGCACGCCATGGGGGCGATCCTCAACGGCATCGCGCTGCACGGCGGCACCCGCCCGTACGGCGGCACGTTCCTGGTGTTCAGCGACTACATGCGCCCGTCGGTGCGGCTGGCCGCGCTGATGAAGCTCCCGGTGACGTACGTGTGGACGCACGACTCGATCGGTCTCGGCGAGGACGGCCCGACCCACCAGCCGGTGGAGCACCTGACCGCGCTGCGGGCCATCCCCGGCCTGGACGTGGTCCGCCCGGCCGACGCCAACGAGACGGCCTGGGCGTGGCGCGCCGCGCTGGAGCACACCGACCGGCCGACCGCGCTGGCGCTGAGCCGGCAGGCCCTGCCGACCCTGGACCGGTCCGTCCTGGCCGGCGCCGACGGCACCGTCAAGGGCGGCTACGTGCTGGCCGAGGCGGGCAACGGCAAGCCGCAGGTGATCATCGTCGGCACCGGCTCGGAGGTGCAGCTCTGCCTGACCGCCCGGGAGCGGCTGGAGGCCGAGGGCACGCCCACCCGGGTCGTGTCGATGCCCTGCCAGGAGTGGTTCCACGAGCAGGACGAGGCGTACCGGGAGTCGGTGCTGCCGCGCGGGGTCAAGGCCCGGGTCAGCGTGGAGGCCGGCATCGCGATGTCCTGGCGGGCCGTGGTCGGCGACTGCGGCGAGACGGTCAGCCTGGAGCACTACGGGGCCAGCGCGCCGCACACGGTGCTCTTCGAGCAGTTCGGCTTCACCCCCGACCGGATCGTGGCCGCCGCGCACGCGGCGCTGACCCGGGTCGGCGACATCACCGGTTTCACCACCGGCAACTGAGGGGAGCGTGGACGGTATGACGGACAGACTGAGCGAGTTGACCGCCGCCGGCGTGGCGGTCTGGTTGGACGACCTTTCCCGGGTGCGGCTGAGCTCCGGCGGGCTGGACCAGCTCCGCCGCGAGCAGCACGTCGTCGGGGTGACCACCAACCCGACCATCTTCGCCAAGGCGCTGAGTGACGCCGACGAGTACAACTGGCAACTGCGCGACCTGGCCACCCGGGGGGTGGAGGTCGAGGAGGCCGTCCGCATGCTCACCACGTACGACGTGCGGTGGGCCTGCGACGTGATGCGCCCCTCCTACGACGCCAGCGAGGGGGTCGACGGCCGGGTCTCCATCGAGGTCGACCCGCGGGTGGCCCACGACGCCCACAAGACCGTCGCCGAGGCGAAGGCGCTGTGGTGGCTGGTCGACCGGCCGAACCTGTTCATCAAGATCCCGGCGACCGAGGCGGGGCTGTCGGCGATCACCGACACGCTCGCCGAGGGGATCAGCGTCAACGTGACGCTGATCTTCGGGCTGGACCGCTACTCGGCGGTGATGGAGGCGTTCCTGGCCGGGCTGGAGCAGGCCAAGGCGAACGGCCACGACCTGTCCACGATCGGTTCGGTGGCGTCGTTCTTCGTCTCCCGCGTCGACTCCGAGGTCGACAAACGACTTGATCGGATGGCCGGCAAGGCCACGGACACCGCAGGCAAAGAACGCGCGCTGGGACTGAAGGGACGCGCCGCCGTCGCCAACGCCCGGCTGGCGTACGAGCGGTACGCGGAGGTCTTCTCCTCCGACCGCTGGCAGGCGCTCGCCGACGCCGGGGCGCGCCCGCAGCGCCCGCTGTGGGCGTCCACCTCCACCAAGAACCCGGACTACCGGGACGTCATCTACGTGGAGGAGCTGATCGCCGCGGGCACGGTCAACACCATGCCCGAGTCGGTCGTGCACGCGTACGCCGAGCACGGCGAGACCCGCGGCGACACCGTCACCGGCGCGTACGACGACGCCCGGCAGGTCTTCGCCGACCTGGAGTCCGTCGGGGTGGACCTGACCGACGTGATCGCCACCCTGGAGCGGGAGGGCGTGGAGAAGTTCGAGGTGAGCTGGCGGGAGCTGCTCGACGGGGTCACGGCGTCGCTGGAGGCCGCCGCCGGGGGCGCCGGCGCGCCGAACGAGGCCGCCTCCGGCCACGCCGAGGCGGCGCAGCGCGCCGGGGGCAACGCGTGAGCCCGGGAGCGGCGGCGTGAGCGGCCTGCTCGACCGGCCGGCGGAGTCCGCCGGCGGGCTGTCCGTGTACGGCGCGGACGTGGTGGACGCCGCGGGCGCGGCGTCCACCCGGGAGGCGCTGCTCCGCTCGGACGTGCCGGCCCGGCTGGCCGGCAAGGACCCGACGCTGTGGGGTCCGGACGCCGAGGAGGAGGCGAGGATCCGGCTGGGTTGGGTGGACACCCACCGCCGCAGCCGGGAGCTGCTGCCCCGGCTGGCGGAGCTGAAAGCCGAGCTGGCCGACCTGGACCACGTGGTGCTGGCCGGGATGGGCGGCTCCTCGCTGGCCCCCGAGGTGATCACCCGCACCCTCGGCCGACCGCTGACCGTGCTGGACACCACCGACCCGGGCCAGGTCCGGGCGGCGCTGGCCGACCGGCTGGAGCGCACGGTCGTCGTGGTGGCCAGCAAGTCCGGCTCGACGGTGGAGACCGACAGCCACCGGCGCGCGTACCGGCAGGCGTTCCTGGACGCCGGGATGACCGAGGCGGAGGCCGGCCGGCACTTCGTGGTCGTCACCGACCCGGGGTCGCCGCTGGCCGCGACCGCCGCCGAGATGGGCGCGTCGGTGGTGCTCGCCGACCCGGAGGTGGGCGGCCGGTTCTCCGCGCTGACCGCGTTCGGCCTGGTTCCGGCGGCGCTGGCCGGCGTGGACGTGGTGGAGCTGGTCGACCAGGCCGAGGCGCTCGCCGACAGCTTCGGCGGCCGGGCCGACAACCCGGGCCTGGCGTTGGGGGCGGCGCTCGGGGCCGCCGCCACCGTCGGCCGGGACAAGATCGCCCTGGTCGCCGACGGCACCGGCATCGAGGGGCTCGGCGACTGGGTCGAGCAGCTCGTCGCCGAGTCCACCGGCAAGGGCGGCCTCGGCCTGCTGCCGGTGGTGGTGGAGTCGCCGACCAGCCCCGGCGCGACCGGCCCGGACGTGCTCACCGTCAGCTACGGCGGGGCGCTCGCGGCCGGCGTGACGCCCGCCGGTGGCGCGCCGGTCGACGTGGCGGTCAACGGGTCGCTCGGCGCGCACTTCCTGACCTGGGAGTACGCCACGGCGGTGGCCGGGGTGGTGCTCGGCGTCGACCCGTTCGACCAGCCGAACGTGACCGAGAGCAAGGACAACACCAACCGCATCCTGGCCGCCGGCCCGGTGTCGGAGACCCCGTCGTTCACCTCCGGCGCGGTGGAGGCGTACGCGCCTGCGGGCGCTCCGGGCGACCTGCCCGGCGTGCTGCGCTGGCTGCTCGACGGGCTCGGCGACGACGGCTACCTGGCGGTCATGGCGTACCTGGACCGGTTCGCCGACGCCGACGCGGCCGAGCTGCGGGCGCTGCTGGCGCAGGCGTCCGGTCGACCGGTGACCTTCGGCTGGGGGCCGCGGTTCCTGCACTCCACCGGCCAGTACCACAAGGGCGGCCCGCAGGTGGGCAGCTTCCTCCAGATCACCGGCGCGGTCACCGACGACCTGCCGGTGCCGGGGCGGCCGTACACCTTCGGTGAGCTCCAGGCCGCCCAGGCCGCCGGTGACCGGCAGGCCCTGGCCGGTCGGGGCCGCCCGCTGCTGCGGCTGCACCTGACCGACCGGACGGCCGGCGTGGCGGAGCTGCTGGACGCCGCCCGGCGGGTGCGGACGTGACGATGACCGAGAACGATCCGGCGGAGCGAGGAGGCGGCGTGAACCCGCTACGCGACCCGCAGGACCGGCGGCTGCCGAGGATCCCGGAGCCCTGCGCTCTGGTGATCTTCGGCGTCACCGGCGACCTGGCCCGTAAGAAACTGCTACCCGCGGTGTACGACCTGGCCAACCGGGGGCTGCTGCCGCCCGGTTTCGTGGTGCTCGGCTTCGCCCGCCGGGACTGGGGCGACGGCGACTTCGAGTCCCTCGCCTACGAGGCGGCCAAGTCGCACGCCCGGACCCCCTGGCGGGAGGAGGTGTGGGCGCGGCTGGCCGGCAACATCAAGTTCGTCGGCGGCTCGTTCGACGACGACGCCGCCTTCGACCACCTGGCCGCCACCCTCGACGAGCTGCGCGACACCCACGGCATCCCCGGCAACGCCGCCTTCTACTTCTCCATCCCCCCGGCGGCTTTCCCCACCGTGCTCAAGCAGCTCGCCCGCACCGGCATGGCCGACAACGCCCGCTCCGGCGGGTGGCGGCGGGTGGTGGTGGAGAAGCCGTTCGGCCACGACCTGCCCTCGGCGAAGGCGCTCAACGACCTGGTCGACGACGTCTTCACCAGCCAGGACGTGTTCCGCATCGACCACTACCTGGGCAAGGAGACGGTCCAGAACATCCTCGCCCTGCGCTTCGCGAACAACCTCTTCGAGCCGCTGTGGAACTCCCGGTACGTCGACTCGGTGCAGATCACCATGGCCGAGGACGTCGGCATCGGCTCCCGGGCCGGGTTCTACGACTCGGCCGGGGCGGCCCGCGACGTGTTCCAGAACCACCTCCTGCAACTGCTGGCGCTGGTGGCGATGGAGGAGCCGACCAGCTTCGACGCCGACGAGATCCGGGCCGAGAAGTTGAAGGTGCTGCGGGCCATCACCGTGCCGAAGGACATCGACCGGGACACCGTGCGGGGCCAGTACCTGCCGGGCTGGGTCGGCGGGCAACGCGCCGTCGGCTACCTGGACGAGGAGGGCGTCCCGACGGACTCCACCACGGAGACGTACGTGGCGGTGCGGTTGGGCATCCAGAACCGCCGCTGGGCGGAGGTGCCGTTCTACATCCGCGCCGGCAAGCGGCTCCCCCGCCGGGTCACCGAGGTGGCCATCATGTTCAAGAAGGCGCCGCACCTGCCGTTCAACGACGCCGACATGGAGATGCTCGGCAACAACCAGCTCGTCATCCGGGTGCAGCCGGACGAGGGCGTGGTGCTCAAGTTCGGCTCCAAGGTGCCCGGCACCACCATGGAGGTCCGGGACATCGCCATGGACTTCCAGTACGGCGAGGCGTTCACCGAGGCCAGCCCCGAGGCGTACGAGCGACTGGTGCTGGACGTGCTGATCGGGGACCGCACCCTCTTCCCGGACGCCGCCGAGGTGGAGCAGAGCTGGCAGGTGGTGGACCCGCTGGAACGGGCCTGGACGGGCGCCAAGCCCGAGCCGTACCGGGCCGGCGAGTGGGGGCCCCGGGCCGCCGACGAGATGCTGGCCCAAGAGGGCCGCGCCTGGCGGCGGGCATGACCGGCCGGGCCGGCGCGGGCGGGCACGGCGAGCAGACCAGGAGGCTCCAGTGATCGGGCTGTGGGACACCACCGGCAACGAGGTGGTCAAGGCGCTCGCCGCCGAGCGGCGCAGCGCGGGCGGGGTGGCCAGCGGCATGGCGCTCACCCTGATCGTGGTGGTGGACGAACGGCGGGTCCGGGAAGCGGAGGCGGCGGCCACCATCGCCGCCGCCGCCCACCCGTGCCGGCTGCTGGTCGTGGTCCGCTCGGACATCGAACGCGACCGCAGCCGCCTGGACGCGGAGATCGTCGTCGGCGGCCGGCTCGGCCCGTGCGAGGCGGTCGTCATGCGGATGTACGGCCGACTCGCCCTGCACGCCGAGTCGGTGGTCATGCCGCTGCTGGTGCCGGACGTGCCGGTGGTCACCTGGTGGCACGGCGAGCCGCCCGCCGAGATCGCCACCGACTTCCTCGGGGTGGTCGCCGATCGGCGGATCACCGACTCCGCGAGGGCCGCCGACCCGATCGAGGCGCTACGGCACCGGGCCGAGGACTACGCCCCCGGCGACACCGACCTGGCGTGGAGCCGGATCACCCCGTGGCGCACCCTGGTCGCCGGGGCGTTCGACACCACCGCGGCGAAGGTCACCGAGGCGACCGTGGTGGCGCCCCGGAAGGATCCGACGGCGGCGCTGATGTGCGGCTGGCTGGGCAGCCGGCTGGGCATCACCCCACGCTGGGAGCCCGCCGACGACCAGCCCCGGATGCGGGAGGTGCAGTTGCGCTGCGCCAACGGCGACGAGCTGGCCCTCACCCGGGACGACAGCATGGCCACCTTCCGGCGTACCGGGCAGACCGACCGGGCCCTGCCCCTGGTGCGTCGCCCGCTCGGCGACGAGCTGGCCGAGGAGCTGCGCCGGCTCGACGCCGACCAGGTGTACGCGGAGGCGCTCGGCGCGACGGCCGGGCTCACCGGCCTCGACGACCGCCCCGCCCAGCGGGTGCACGTCTGGAAGGACCCGGCCACCGCCCGACGCGCCGAGGCGGGCGTCACCGCGCACGCCGGCCGCGACACGCAGGGCTGAGGCGTTCGACCGGCCCGCCCGCCGCCGTCCGACCCGGCGGCGGGCGGGCCGTCACGTACACACGTACCGCGGGCGGACGCCGGGCGGTCCACGAGAGAAGGCACAGGCATGAGTGAGGCGAGTGTCGCCGTACACGCCGACGCCGACCTGCTGGCGCAGGCGGTCGCGGCCCGGCTGCTGGTGAAGCTGCTCGACGCGCAGGCCGACCGGGGTCAGGCGGCGGTGGTGCTGACCGGCGGGCGGATCGCCGCGGCCGTGTACCGGGCGGTGGCGGCCCTGCCGGCCCGGGACGCGGTCGACTGGTCCCGGGTCGACGTGTGGTGGGGCGACGAGCGGTTCCTGCCCGCCGGCGACCCGGACCGCAACGAGACGCAGGCCCGGGCGGCGCTGCTCGACCAGGTTCCGCTGGACCCGGCCCGGGTGCATCCGATGCCCGCCTCCGACGGCCCGGACGGCGACGACCCGGAAGCCGCCGCCGCCCGGTACGCCGCGGAGCTGGCCGCCGCCGGGCCGGGCGACGCCGCCCTGCCCCGGTTCGACGTGCTGATGCTGGGCGTCGGCGAGGACGGGCACGTGGCCTCGATCTTCCCCGGCCACCCGGTGGGCGACGCCACCGGGCCGGTCGCCGCCGTCCGGGACAGCCCGAAACCGCCGCCGACCCGGACCACGCTGACCCTGCCCACCATCGTCACCGCCGCGGAGGTCTGGCTGGTGGCCAGCGGGGCCGACAAGGCGACGGCCGTCCGGGAGTCCCTGGCGGGGGCGCCGCTGCCGGCCGCCGCGGCGCGCGGGACCGCCCGCACCCGCTGGCTGCTCGACCGTCCCGCCGCCGCTTCAGTGCAGGGAGGAGCCCCTTCCTGACGCCCTGGCGCGCAGGGAGGGGCACCTTCCTGACATCTCAGCGGGGGCAGAAAGCGGCGCGCGGCCCGTCCGAGGACGGGCCGCGCGCGGCGGGTGTGGCGCAGCGGTCGTCAGGCGGGCACGGCCAGCTTGAGCCAGAGCCCGAGACCGACGATGCAGGCGAACCAGACGACGCCCACCAGAACGGTGTAACGGTCGAGGTTCTTCTCCGCGACCGAGGAGCCAGCGAGGCTGGAGCTGACCCCACCGCCGAACATGCTGGACATGCCGCCACCCTTACCGCGGTGCAGCAGGATCAGCAGGGTGAGCATGATGCTCGTGATCGTCAGCAACACGATCAACGTGTATGCGAACCAGATCGGCATGGCTGGGGTCAGTCCTCTCGTTACGATCCTCGCCCCGCGTGAGTCGGGCGTGCGGCACCGACCGGTGGACGGGCGGAATCCAGGATAGCGAGCGATCAGCGGGTGATGTGCTCCGGGAAGCGGCAGATCTGCGCGAATTCCTCGGCGTCGAGGCTGGCCCCGCCGACCAGAGCGCCGTCCACGTCCGGCTGCGCCATGATCGCGGCGACGTTCGACGCCTTCACCGAGCCGCCGTAGAGCACCCGGACCTGGTCCGCGGTGGCCTGGTCGAAGGTCTCGGCCAGCCGCTTGCGGACCGCCCCGCACACCTCCTGGGCGTCCTCCGGGGTCGCCGTCTTGCCGGTGCCGATCGCCCAGACCGGCTCGTACGCGACGACGACCTTGGTGACCTGCTCGGCGGTGAGCCCACGCAGGGCCGCGTCGAGCTGGTCGCAGCAGTGCGGCACGTGCCGCAGCTCCTCGCGGACCTCCAGCCCCTCGCCGATGCACAGGATCGGGGTCAGCCCGTTGGCCAACGCCGCGGCCACCTTGGCGTTGACCAGCGCGTCGTCCTCGTGGTGGTACGCGCGCCGCTCCGAGTGCCCCACCGCCACGTACGAGCAGCCGAGCTTGGCCAGCATCGGCCCGGCGATGTCGCCGGTGTACGCGCCCGACTGGTACGGCGAGAGATCCTGCGCGCCGTACCCGATGAGCAGTTTGTCGCCGTCCACGGCGGTCTGCACCGTCCGCAGGTCGGTGAACGGCGGCAGCACCACCACCTCGACGTCGGTGAGCTGCTTCTCGCCGAGGCTCGCCGCGAGCTTCTGGAGGAGGAGGTTCGCCTCCAGGTGGTTGAGGTTCATCTTCCAGTTGCCGGCCATCAAAGGCCGGCGGTCGACCGCCGCCATCAGTCCTCCAGCGCCGCGATGCCGGGGAGGGCCTTGCCCTCGAGGTATTCCAGCGAGGCGCCCCCGCCGGTGGAGATGTGCCCGAACGACGACTCGTCGAGCCCGAGCGCCCGCACGGCGGCGGCCGAGTCACCGCCGCCGACGACCGTGAACGCGTCGGTCTTGGTGATCGCCTCGGCCACGCCCCGGGTGCCGGCCGCGAACGCCGGCATCTCGAACACGCCCATCGGGCCGTTCCAGAAGATCGTCTTCGCCTCGGACAGGGCGGCGGCGAAGCCGGCCACCGTCTCCGGGCCGATGTCCAGACCCAGCCGGTGGCCGGGAATGCCGTCGGCGGGAACGGTGTCGTGCGCCGCGTCCGGGGCGAACGCGTCCGCCGCGACCACGTCGACCGGGAGCATGATCTTGCCGTCGGCGCGCTCCAGGAGGCTGCGACAGGTGTCGACCATCTCCTCCTCCAGCAGCGACGTGCCCACCTCGTGGCCCTGGGCCTTGAGGAACGTGAAGCACATGCCGCCACCGATGAGCAGCCGGTCGACCGTCGGCAGCAGCGCCTCGATCACCGCCAGCTTGTCGGAGACCTTCGAGCCGCCGAGCACCACCACGTACGGGCGCTCCGGCTGGCCGGTCAGCCGGCCGAGCACCTCGACCTCGCGCAGCACCAGCCGGCCGGCCACGTGCGGCAGCCGGGCCGGCACGTCGTACACACTGGCGTGCCGACGGTGCACCGCGCCGAACGCGTCGTCCACGTACGCCTCGCCGAGCGCGGCGAGCTGGTCGGCGAAGGCCCCCCGCTCGGCGTCGTCCTTGCTGGTCTCGCCCTTGTTGAAGCGCAGGTTCTCCAGCAGCGCGAGCTGGCCGTCGGTCAGCGCCTCCACCGTGGCGCGGGCCGAGTCGCCGACGGTGTCGTCGGCGAAGCTCACCGGCGCGTCGAGCAGCTCACCGAGCCGACCGGCGACCGGACGGAGGCTGTACTGCGGGTCCGGCGCGCCCTTCGGGCGGCCCAGGTGCGAGCAGACGACCACCTGCGCGCCGGCCGCCACCAGGGCGCCCAGCGTCGGCAGCACCGCCCGGATCCGGCCGTCGTCCGTGATGGCGCCGGTCTGCTTGTCGAGTGGGACGTTCAGGTCGGCGCGCACCAGCACGCGCCGACCCGACACCCCCTCGGCGAGCAGGTCGTCGAGGGTACGGATGCTCACCGCGTCACCACTCCGTCCACGTGCCCGCTGCGCGTGCTCACAGCGACGAACCGACCAGCTTGACCAGGTCGACCAGGCGGTTCGAGTAGCCCCACTCGTTGTCGTACCAGCCGACCACCTTGACCTGGTTGCCGATGACCTTGGTCAGCGGCGCGTCGAAGATGCACGACGCCGGGTCGGTGACGATGTCGGCCGAGACGATCGGGTCCTCGTTGTAGACCAGGATGCCCTGCAACGGCCCCTCGGCGGCGGCCTTCAGCGCGGCGTTGACCTCGTCCACGGTGGTCTCCCGGCCGACCTCGACGGTCAGGTCGGTGGCCGAGCCGGTCGGGATCGGCACCCGCAGCGCGTACCCGTCGAGCTTGCCCTTGAGGTCCGGCAGGACCAGACCGATGGCCTTGGCGGCGCCGGTCGAGGTCGGCACGATGTTCAGCGCGGCGGCGCGGGCCCGACGCAGGTCGGAGTGCGGCGCGTCCTGGAGGTTCTGGTCCTGGGTGTACGCGTGGATCGTGGTCATCAGACCCTTCTTGATGCCGAAGGTGTCGTGCAGGACCTTCGCCATCGGGGCCAGACAGTTCGTGGTGCAGGAGGCGTTCGAGATGATGGTGTGCGTGGCCGGGTCGTAGTCGTCGTGGTTGACGCCCATGACGACGGTGACGTCCTCGTTCTTCGCCGGAGCGGAGATGATGACCTTCTTGGCCCCGCCGTCGACGTGCGCCTTCGCCTTGGTGGCGTCGGTGAAGAAACCGGTGGACTCGATCACCACGTCCACGCCCAGGTCACCCCAGGGCAGGGCGGCCGGGTCACGCTCGGCGTACGCCTTGATGGTCTTGCCGCCCACGGTGATCTCGTCGGCGGTGGCCTTGACCTCCTGCGGGAGGCGACCGAGGATGCTGTCGTACTTGAGCAGGTGGGCGAGCGTCGCGTTGTCGGTGAGGTCGTTGACCGCGACGACCTCGACGTCCGCGCCGGACGCCAGCACCGCCCGGAAGAAGTTGCGGCCGATGCGGCCGAAGCCGTTGATGCCAACCCGGATGGTCACAGGTCCCATCTCCTCGCGTTCTGGTCCGCCGGCGCCGCACGGCGGCCGACGAGTTGATGTGCGCCGACCGTAGGAGCCGGCCGTTGACAGTTCATCTCGGCCACCCCGCCGCGGTCCGACGGACCAGACCGCCGAGGCGGTGGGTACGGCGGGGAGAGCCGGTTGCCGGCCCCGTCGCCGTACGCTGCGACCCTATCCGAGCGCACAGCAGCGCGCTGCGCCGGGGCGTGCCCCGGACACGACGCCTCCCCCACCGTCCTATCAGACCACGAGCATGTCCGGCGTGACTGCCGCTTCGGTATCGGGAATCCCCAGGTCACGGGCGCGTTTGTCGGCCAGCGCGAGCAGCCGGCGGATCCGCCCGGCGATCGCGTCCTTGGTCAGCGGCGGATCGGCCAGCGCGCCCAGCTCCTCCAGGGACGCCTGGCGGTGCTCCAGGCGCAGCCGCCCGGCCGAGGTGAGATGGTTCGGGGCGTCGTCGGCGAGGATCTCCAACGCCCGGGTGACCCGGGCGGCGGCGGCCACCGCGGCCCGCGCCGAGCGGCGCAGGTTGGCGTCGTCGAAGTTCGCCAGCCGGTTCGCCGTCGCCCGGACCTCCCGGCGGACCCGGCGCTCCTCCCAGGCCAGCACGCTGGAGTGGGCCCCGATGCGGGTGAGCAGCGCCGCGATGGCGTCGCCGTCCTTGACGACCACCCGGTCCACGCCGCGCACCTCGCGGTTCTTGGCGGTGATGCCGATCCGGCGGGCCGCGCCGACCAGGGCCAACGCGGACTCCGGCCCCGGGCAGGTGATCTCCAGCGCGCTGGACCGGCCCGGCTCGGTCAGCGAGCCGTGCGCCATGAACGCGCCCCGCCAGGCGGACACCGCGCAGCACACCCCGGCCGCGACCACGTGCGGGGGCAGGCCGCGCACCGGACGGCCCCGGACGTCCAGCAGACCGGTCTGCCGGGCCAGCGACTCGCCGTCCTTGACCACCCGGACGATGAAGTGGCTGCCCTTGCGCAGGCCGCCGGAGGCGAGCACGTGGATCTCACTGGAGTACCCGTACACCTCGGCGACCTCCCGGCGCAGCCGCCGCGCCACCGCCCCGGTGTCCAGCTCCGCCTCGACCACCACCCGGCCGGAGACGATGTGCAGCCCGCCCGCGAACCGCAGCAGGGCGGTCATCTCCGCCCGGCGGCAGCAGGGCTTGGGCACGTCGACCCGACTCAGCTCGTCCTTGACCGCAGCCGTCATCGCCATTGTGCGTCCCCTCACGGACCGGTTCCGGCGTGCCGCCGGTGATTACGTACGTGCTTAACGAGCGGCGCCCAGGACAGGCACCAGCGCGGCGCACAGCGCCGCCGGATCATGACGGGGACTGCCGTCTCCGACGGCGACCGGAGCGAACACGAGCCGGGCACCAAGCGATTCTGCCGCACCGGCGAGCGAGTCCGGGTCACCCACCACCCGACGGTCGGCCAGCACGCAGTCGACCTTCAGTTCCGGCAGGTAGCGGCGCAGGGCGGCCAGATGGCCGGCGGCGGAGAGGCCGCTGGTCTCCTTCTCCGCGGAGAGGTTCAGGGTGACCAGCCGCCGGGCCGCGCTGGACACGATCGCGTCGGCCAGGCCGGGCACCAGCAGGTGCGGCAGGACGCTGGTGTACCAGCTTCCCGGGCCGAAGATCAACCAGTCCGCTTCCAGGGTCGCCGCCACCGCCTGCGGGCAGGCCACCGGGGCGGCCGGGGTGAGCCGCAACGACTCGACCCGGCCGGTGGTGACGGCCACCTGGTGCTGCCCCCGGACGGTGGACACCTCGTCCGGTCGGGCCGGGTCGGCGCCGCGCACCTGGGCCTCGATCCCCACCGGCTGGCAGGACATCGGCAGCACCCGGCCGACCGCGCCGAGCATCGTGCCGGCGTGCTCCAGCGCGGCCACCGGGTCGCCGAGCAGCTCCATCAGGCCGAACAGCACCAGGTTGCCGACCGCGTGCCCGTCCAGCCCGTCGCGGCCCCCAATCCCGTTGCCGGTCCCGTTGGCGTTGCCGGTCCCGTTGGCGTTGCCGGTCCCGTTGGCGTTGGCGGCGGGGAGCTCGCCGGCGGCGAAGCGGTGTTGGAAGAGACCGGCGCTGCGGCGGGTCGCCGGGTGGTCGCCGGCCAGCGCGACCAACGCCTGGCGCAGGTCACCCGGGGGCAGCCCGCCCCGGGCCGCGCGCAGCCGACCGCTGGACCCGCCGTCGTCGCCGACGGTGACCACGGCGGTGATGTCCAGGTCGAGCTCCGGGGCGCACCGGCGCAACGCGCGCAGCGAGGCGGACAGCCCGTGCCCGCCGCCGAAGGCGACCACCCTCGTCACCGTCATTCGCGCCCCAGGTCCCGGTGCTGCGGGTTCGCGGCCAGCCCGGACTGCCGGAGCCGGCCGGCCAGCTCCTCGGCGATCGCCACGCTGCGGTGCTTGCCGCCGGTGCAGCCGACGGCGACGGTCAGGTAGCGCTTGCCCTCCCGCTCGAAGCCGGCGGTGGTGGCGCCGATCAGCTCGGCGTACGCGGACACGAACGCCTCCGCGCCCTCCTGGCCGAGCACGTACTCGCTGACCGCGCTCTCCCGGCCGGTGTGCTCACGCAGCTCCGGAACCCAGAACGGGTTCGGCAGGAACCGGGCGTCCAGCACGAAGTCGGCGTCCGGCGGCAGGCCGTACTTGAAGCCGAAGGAGATCACGGTGACCCGCAGCCGGCGGGCCTCCTCCTCGCCGAACAGCTCCTCGATGCGCCGACGGAGCTGGTTGACGTTCAGGTGGCTGGTGTCGATGATCACGTCGGCCTGGTCGCGGGCCTCCTCCAGCAGGCCACGTTCCACCGCGATGCCGTCGGCCAGCCGGCCGTCCCCCTGCAACGGGTGCGAGCGGCGGACGCTCTCGAACCGCCGGATGAGCACCTCGTCGTCGGCGTCGACGAAGACCACCCGGGGCGAGAAACCACGCTCCTTCAGCTCCCGGATCGCCCCGGCCAGGTCGGTGGAGAAGGCACGCGACCGCACGTCGAGCACCATCGCGGTACGCCGGGCCGCGCCCCCGGCCTGGGACGCCAACTCGACCAGGTCGAGCAGCAGCGCCTGGGGCAGGTTGTCGACCACGTAGTAACCGACGTTCTCCAGCGCGCGGGCCACCGTGCTCCGGCCGCCGCCGGAAAGCCCGGTGACCACGACCAGGCTGGTGTTTCCCTCCGGTGTGTCCGCCTCGACCGGTGCCTGACTCGTCAGCGCGTCGTTCACGTCCTACCCCCAGCGGCGGCGTCAGCGGCCGACCGACCGCGAATGTCAGTGAGCGACTCTATCCCGGGCCACCGCCGGCGACCGCGAAGCGGCCTTCCACCGGACCGCGCCGGTCGCCGCCTGACCGGCCCCGATCCGGCGTCCTTCTCGACCGCCCTCCTCGGGGTGGCCGCCTCCTCGGATGGCCGTCCTCCTCGCGTGGCCGCCCTCCTCGGGGTGGCCCGACTTCGTCGACAACGCGCTGTCCCCGCCGCCGGACACCGCCACATCAAGGAAACCGCCGCCGGGCGGGACGCGGGGCGAGGCGGACGCGGGGCGTGGAAATTGCGTCTCGCGGGTGGGAATCGCACGAAACGAAATCCGCATTTTTCCGTCGACAATCCCGTTCCCGGACTTGACGTGCATTTCCGAACGGGTAAGCGCGCGCCACCGCAGGGCACGCCTGTCCGACATCGGCGACCGTCGCGCCGGCCGCTCGGCGCTGTTACCACAGACCTCGGACCGGAACCAGAGGTGTACGGATAACAGCAGAAAGTAAATCGAGATATGGGCATTCGTAATTGGCTTCGCTAGGGTGACGACTGCTGGTATCCCCCGTCCTGAGGGAGAATCATGAGGCAATTCCCAGTCCGTCGTCGGGTCCACGCGATCGCCCTGGCGACCGCCACGGCAGCCGCGCTGCTCGCCAGTGGAGGCAGCCCGGCCTCGGCCGACCCGACCACCACCACCGCCGCCAGCCGCGCCGCCCTGGAGCGGCCCACCTCCAACGTCGCGGTCCCCGCGCCCGCTCCCGGCGCGAAGACCACCGCCACCAGCTCGCCCAGCTTCGCCGGCACCGGGGTCCGGACGCCGTCGCGGGGCGCCGCCGTCGACGAGGGGGCGCCGGGCGTCAACTCGATCATCGGCGCCGACGAGCGGTACAAGATCAACGCCACCACCAGCTACCCGTACCGGGCGATCGCCCTGATCACCTTCAACGGCGGACGCTGCACCGGCTGGTTCTACGGGCCGGACGTGGTGGGCACCGCCGGGCACTGCCTGCACAGCGGCGGCAGCGGCGGCGCCTGGTCCACGAACGTGGTCGTCTACCCCGGCTACACCGGCACGAGCGCCCCGTACGGCTCCTGCACGGCCAAGAGCCTGCACTCGGTGTCCGGCTGGACCAGCAGCGCCAACCACGAGTTCGACTACGGCACCATCAAGCTCAACTGCACGCTGGGCAACACCGTCGGCTGGCTCGGCTACTTCTGGACCGCCGACCCGGGCCTGAACGGCCTGCCCACCAGGGTCTGCGGCTACCCCGGCGACAAGCCGCTGGAGCAGTGGTGCGGCGACGCCGACAACGGCGCCCAGGCCACCGTGGTCAGCGTCACGGCCGAGAAGGTCTACTACCGCAACGACACTGTCGGCGGCAACAGCGGCGCGGCGGTCCACTACAACCGCGCCGGCTGCGGGGAGTGCAGCATGGCCTACCACGGTTACGGCGGCAACCCGAACTCCGGCAAGCGGATCACCCAGGCGACCTTCAGCAACATGCAGTACTGGACGTCGCTGCCCTGACCCACCGATGGCGGGCGGCATCCCGGTCGGGGTGCCGCCCGCTCCTTCTCGCGTACGCCCGATCCTTCTCCGCGTACGCCCGGAGCAGAATCGGCGTTCCGGCCATCTCACCCGGAATTCGTGGTAGAAGTAACCATAATGCAACCGCGAGGACGTTCCGGCGTGAATCGTGTGCCATTTTTCCCCGGATTCTCCGGGCGCACGCCCCCGGTCGCCGAATGTCCACCCGGTGTCCCGTCAGCGACCCGGAAAGGTGGGCCGGACAAATGGAGACCCGTACTCTCGGCGCGCTCGGCCTGTCATTGGTCGTGCTCGGCGCGTTGGCCGGCTGCCAGCAGCAGACCGGTTCCGCCCCCGGTGGTCCGATCGCCGCCACGTCCGGCGCCCAGCGACCGGTCAGCGACCAGCCGGACGAGACCGTGCCGGGCGACGCCGCGCTCCCGGCCGACCGCGGCGTGGTCACCGGGCGGGTCCGGACCCTGACCGGTGGGCCGGTCGTCGACGCGGCGGTCGCGGTCCGGTCGCTGGACACACCACCCGTACCGGTGCCGGAGCTGGTCGTGACCACCGACGAGGCCGGCTGGTTCCGCTGGCTGCTGACGCCCGGACGCTACGAGCTGACCGTGACGCCCACTGACGGCGCACGCCCGGTCACCGTTTCCGCCGTCGACGTCCGCGCCGGCACCGAGCGGACGGTCGACGTCACCGTGCGCTGACCCGCGCTGGCGGGGGCCGTGGTGGATCTGGCCGCCGGCACGGCGCGGCGATCGTCCTCATTTACCTCCCGTCACCACCGCGCCGCCCGACGATCGGGATACGCGCAACCGGCAAGCAGCAAGGGCCGGGCGGCAAGCCACGGCAAGTGGCATGCAGCATGCAAGTTGCCGACTGCACGACGACGGCTTCGGGATGGCGTACCGATCGAGGGTCTGACCTTGTCTGACGAGCAGACGGAGCGCGATGCACACCGAGGAAGGTTGACGTCGGACAGCGGGTGCGATCCTCGGCGAGAGACAGATCACCGGCGGATCGACTCTCTGCCGTCACCACCGGAGCGGCCACGCGTTACAGGAACGCGAGGATGTTGCATCGTGAGCTCGTCTTCAAGACGCGCGTGCTTGATGACGACAAAGACGGGCCGAAGCGCCCGGACGAGACAGTCCCCGCCCGCCCCGACAGGCAGCCAGCACGCCGGGGCGGCAAGGAACCGGCCATGCAGGCTCTGGCCACCGCGTTCGACCTGGCGGCAGTAGCGCTGGAGGCGGACGGAAACGGTGGCCTGGCCGACGCGGCCAGGGCCACCGCCCTCCTGCTACGCCTGATCGCCACACTTGGCCGGTCGAACGATCAGGGGTAGCCGTCCCGGTGTGGGGCCGGCACATGCCGGCCCCACACCTCTGTCTGCACCAACGACGCGCAACTTCCACCGACACGCCCTGAGGTGCACGAACCTGCGAGTGCCCCGTTCTCGGTGGAACCTGGTCGCCCAGGCCGGGGCAACACTGCGTTCAATCGTGACCGCGTTCAGGCCCGAAGACCGTCTGTCAGCGGCGTCTCTTCTGCAGCGCCGCCACCCGCTGACGACCGAGCACGGACATGTAGTCGGCCGGCTCGTCCAGGCAGGAATCGACCTCGGCCGCCTCGATGATCGCGGCAAGGCGTCCGACCAGCTCGTCCGGGTCGGGCTGGAGCTGCCCACACACGCTGACGTGCGCCTCACGCAGGGCGCCGCCGATCTCGGCGGGCTCCTCCTCGTACGTCTCCCAGGCATCCCAGAGATGAACCGCGATGCTGTCCCAGGCCCGGGCGGCCTCCTCGATCACGTCCAACAGGCCCTCGCTCGCCGGCCGCTGCGCCAGCACCCGTACCTCTTCGACGATCTTCCGGCCGGCCTTCTCCACGTCGTGCAGGTCCCAGTGGTTCCCGCTGGTGGCTTCGTGCGCCAGGTTGAGGATGGTGCGGCGGGCGTCGGCCAGCTCGGTGTCCGCGAGGGCGCCGAGCTGTCCCGCGTACGCGAGGAGTTTGGTCTCCAGCACCCGGTCGGACGCCGCGTGTTCGGCGAGCAGCAGGGCGAGCCGTCGGGTGGGCAACGACGCGGCGAGCTCCACGAGCTGGGCGACCTTCGGCTCCTGGTCGGCGGCCGAAGGTGGGGTGGCCGACGCGGACCAGCCGAAACCGTCCTCCAGCGCGGCGTCGACCAGCGCCACCGCGTGGGCGCACCACTGGGCGCCGGACGGGCAGTCACACTCGACGGTGAACCCGTCCGGCGTCAGGCCCGCCCAGGTCTCGTACGGTGGCTGGCCGGTCGCCCGGAACACGGCGGAGACCCCACCGTCCACCTCGACGAGCACGTCGGGCTGCCCGTCGTCGAGCAGGAGGTCCGCCGCTTCACACGCTGACGGGCCGGCTTCGGCGCGCAGGGCAGTGATGTCGATCCGAATCGCCACCGGGACATCTAACCGCAGGCGGGCCCCGACCCGACCACCGCCACCGGGTAACCGCCGTCAGCGGCAGGTCAGCCGAGCGGGTGGGGCCGCAGGCCCCGTACGAACCCGACCATGCCGCCGGCTCGAAGAGCAGCACCGCCCCCGCTGGTCCTTGGAGTCCCGGACGGCCAACCCTGCGGGTGCCTCAGCCACCTCGACACATGACCCGCCGGTGTCACCGCTGTGAGTGCTCTTGCGCCAGATCACCGAATCGTCGGCAGGGTCGGCGAAGTTGATGACGGTGAAGGGACCAAGGACGCAGGCGCCCGCCGAGAAGGGCAGCACCTGAAGCGAGACATTGGGCAGCTCGGCGGGTTCCAGAAGTCGGCTGAGCTGGTCGCGGAGGACGCCGCTTCCTTCCGCCGATCGCGCGGTGCAGCACCGCCGCGTCGAGCACCACGCGTAGCCGCCGCGTCGCTGCTGTCCCGGGCCGACGCCTGGAACCACGTCGAGCCGGTCTTCCGCAGGCGGACCGGCCCGGACGCCGAGGTCTGCGCGGACGTGCCGGGCGCCCCGGGTTCCACCGGGCGGCCAGGCTCGGCGGGCTCTGCTGGGGCGACGGCGACAACCCCGGGGGGCGGCGGCCCCGGGCGGGGTGAGAGCACTGGCCGAGGTGACAGCGCTGGCCGGAACCCCGCGCGGCGACCGGGCCGGCGTACCCCCGGGTGTCGCCGTGCCGGCACTGCGGGCTGGCGGCGCTGCGCGACAACGACGGGTACTGGATCCACGCCAGCCTCTCCTACGTGTGCCGGGGCGGCGGCGGTGAGCTGCGCGGATCGTACGCCGAGCCGGAGCCGCCGCCCGCGGCGCGCGAGCCGTCCGGCGCGGCCGGCGGGCGGCTGTCGCAGTGGCGTGCCCGGCGGTGTCACAGCGGGTTCGTACAATGCCGCGATGGACTCCCCCACCGCGCTGCGCGCCGAAACCCCCCTGGACGTGCTGCGCCGGGTGTTCGGGTACGACTCGTTCCGGGGTTTCCAGCAGGAGGTCGTGGAGCACGTCGTCGGCGGGGGCGACGCCCTGGTGCTGATGCCGACCGGCGGCGGCAAGTCGCTGTGCTACCAGATCCCGGCGCTGCTGCGCGACGGCGTGGCGGTGGTGGTCTCCCCGCTGATCGCGCTGATGCAGGACCAGGTGGACGCGCTGCGCGCGGTCGGCGTACGCGCCGGCTTCCTCAACTCGACCCTGGACCCGGACACCCGCCGGCTGGTCGAGGCGGAGTTCGTGGCCGGTGAGATCGACCTGCTCTACCTCGCGCCCGAGGCGCTCAGCTCCCGGGCCACGCTGAGCCTGCTCGACCGGGGCCGGATCGCGCTGTTCGCCATCGACGAGGCACACTGCGTGTCGCAGTGGGGGCACGACTTCCGCCCCGACTACCTGACCCTGTCGATGCTGCACGAACGCTGGCCGGGGGTGCCGCGCATCGCGTTGACCGCCACCGCCACCTCGGCCACCCGGCAGGAGATCGCCACCCGGCTCCAGCTCACCGGGGCCCGGCACTTCGTGGCCAGCTTCGACCGGCCGAACATCCAGTACCGGATCGTGCCCAAGCGGGAGCCCCGCAAGCAGTTGCTGAGCCTGCTGCGGGACGAGCACCCCGGCGACGCCGGCATCGTCTACTGCCTGTCCCGGGCGTCGGTGGACAAGACCGCCGAGTTCCTGGTGGCCAACGGCGTCGCCGCGCTGCCGTACCACGCGGGGCTGGACGCCGTGACCCGCGCGACCAACCAGCAGCGGTTCCTGCGGGAGGACGGCCTGGTCATGGTGGCGACGATCGCGTTCGGCATGGGTATCGACAAACCGGACGTCCGTTTCGTCGCCCACCTGGACCTGCCCAAGTCGGTCGAGGGCTACTACCAGGAGACCGGCCGGGCCGGGCGGGACGGCCTGCCGTCGACCGCCTGGCTGGCGTACGGTCTCCAGGACGTGGTGCAGCAGCGCAAGATGATCGACACCTCGGAGGGGGACGTCGCGCACCGGCGGAACCTGGCCGCCCACCTGGACGCGATGCTCGCCCTCTGCGAGACGGTCCGCTGCCGGCGCGGGCAGCTCCTGGAGTACTTCGGCCAGCCGGCCACCGGCGACGGCTGCGGCAACTGCGACACCTGCCTGAGCCCGCCGGAGTCCTGGGACGGCACCGTCGCCGCGCAGAAACTGCTCTCCACCGTCTACCGGCTCGACCGGGAGCGTAACCAGCGGTTCGGCGCGGGCCACTGCATCGACATCCTGCTCGGCCGCGGCAACGACAAGATCGTCCAGCACCGGCACGACTCGTTGAGCACCTTCGGCATCGGCGCCGACCTGCGGGAGGCCGAGTGGCGGGGCGTGGTGCGGCAACTCCTCGCCGAGGGGCTGCTCACCGTCGAGGGCGACTACGGCACCCTGGCGTTGACCGAGGGCAGCGCCGAGGTGCTGGGCCGCCGCCGTACCGTGATGATGCGCCGTGAGCCGGAACGCCCGGCGAAGGCCGAACGGCCGGCGAAGGCGGGACGCGCGGCGACGGCCGCCGCCGTCGAGCTGTCGCCGGAGGCCGCGCCGGTCTTCGAGCGGCTGCGGGCCTGGCGCGCCGCCACCGCCAAGGAGCAGGGCGTTCCCGCGTACGTGATCTTCCACGACGCCACCCTGCGGCAGATCGCCGCCGAGTCGCCGGCCACGCTCGGCGCGCTGTCCGGCATCAGCGGCGTCGGCGAGAACAAACTCGCCAAGTACGGCGACCAGATCCTCGCCGTCCTCACCGAGTGAACTTCGCCGTGGACGGGTGACAGCCCCTTCCCGGTGTGGGAAGGGGCTGCCGGTGTTCGGGTTGGTTACTTGTTCCAGTGTTGGGCGACGAGGTCGGCGGCCAGCTTCTCCCATTGGGCGTAGTGGTTGGGGTAGGCGGAGACCTGGACGGTCTGGGCGGCCTGGGTCAGGGGCATGTCCTTCCAGCCGTCGACCTGCTTGAGGCCGGTGAGGAAGGCGGTGGTGGAGTATTCGGGGTCGGTGATCTGCTCGACGGTGCCCCAGCCGGAGGAGGGGCGCTGCTGGAACAGGCCCTGGGAGTCGTGGTCGTTACGGTCGCCGAGGTGGCCGAGGTTCTCCAGCTTGGATTCCTGGAGGGCGGTGGCGATGGCGACGACGGCGGCGCGTTCGTCCATGCCGTTGTTCTTGGTGGCTTCGATGATGGCCTTGGCGTTGGCGGTCTGTTCGGCGTTCAGGGGGATGCGGGACTGGCCGGTCGGCTCGCCGTGGGGCAGGAGCTTGTCGGTGGGGACCGGCTTGTCGGTGGTGATGGTCGCGGTGACCGGGGTGGTGTCGGTGGTGGGGGTGGTGGGGGTGGTGAGGCCGGGGCTGGCGGCGATGCCTGCGGCGGCGGTGAGGCCGGCGATGGACAGGACGCCACGCTGGATGAGCTTGTTCATGTGAGGCTCCATTCGGGGGTCGACGCGTCGTCCGGGGCACACCGCGTACGGGGGCGGTGTGGGACGGGACGCGTGAGCACACGCACGTACGGCGCTCTCGGGGGGGATCGTCACGCCGGTGTGGGGGTGGGCGGCCCGTGTGGTGGCGGGCTGCTACATCGGCGTGGACATGGTGTAACGACCGGGGGTCGGTCGGCATTCCCCGGCCCGGGGGCATCGGGGCAGGCCAGCGGGGGTGCTGCTCCGGCCGTCGTGGGGTGTAACGACCCCGGCCGGGTAGCCATTCCACCGGTCAGGCAGACACCCCAAGGGCCGCCGGGGCGGGACGAGAACGTGCGAACGCCGTCGGATCCGTGGTGCGTGTACGCCCCACCGTGCCCCCACAGAAAGGGTGGCACACATGCCTCGGCTGTCGACCCAATTATCTCACCATCGCTGTTTCCGGACCGTCACGGGTGGTTACTTGCGCCTTGTCCGGTTGTCGCTAAGGTGCCCGGCATGCTTGCTGGTGACGAGACGTGCCCCCGTACGGCCTCGCCGACCTGGCGGCCGACGCGGAAACGGTCCTGGACGGCCACGGGGTCACCGCCGCCGACGTCGTCGGAACGTCGCTGGGCGCGACGATCGGGCAGTGGCTGACTGTGCACCGGCCGACCCGGGTACGCACCCTGACGGCGATGGCGTCCTCGCCGATGGGCCACCATCCGGGTCCGGCCTGGGCGCGGGCGATGGCAGGTCGGCCCCCGGTGGCTGGCGAGCTGCCACCCCCGACCGCGTCGTTCGTGAGCCACGTGTTGACCTCGGCGCGAACGCCCCGCGCCACGCGGCAGGAACGCCTCGACGCCGACGTGCGGACCTGGCGGATGCTCAACGGTGACGTGCTGCCCTTCGACGAGGTAGCCGCTCGGAGCTTCGTCGAACGCTGCCATGCCCGAGCCGGCAACCTCGCTGCCGCGTCGAATCACGATCTCGCCGGACGGCGGTTCGACGACGACCGGCGGGCCCCGCTGTCCGCCGTCGCCGCTGCGACGTTGGTCGTGCACGGCAGCGCGGATCCGTTGTTCCCGCCGGCCCACGGGGAGGCGCTCGCGGCCCAGATCCCGGGCGCGCGACTGGAGGTGCTGCCCGGCATGGGGCACCACCCGTTCTTCTCACCCGGTCTCACCCGCCGGATCGCCGACCTGATCGTCCGTCACACGGCCTGACGGCGATGGCGTAGCTGGAGAATCCGGTGACCGCTACCGCGCCGGACGTCGCTCGGACCGGCGATCGCTGGGCTCCTGGCTCGGCGGTTCTCGGTGTTTCGGGGTGTCTGCCTGACCGGTGGAATGGCTACCCGGCCGGGGTCGTTACACCCCACGACGGCCGGAGCAGCACCCCCGCTGGCCTGCCCCGATGCCCCCGGGCCGGGGAATGCCGACCGACCCCCGGTCGTTACACCATGTCCACGCCGATGTAGCAGCCCGCCACCACACGGGCCGCCCACCCCCACACCGGCGTGACGATCCCCCCCGAGAGCGCCGTACGTGCGTGTGCTCACGCGTCCCGTCCCACACCGCCCCCGTACGCGGTGTGCCCCGGACGACGCGTCGACCCCCGAATGGAGCCTCACATGAACAAGCTCATCCAGCGTGGCGTCCTGTCCATCGCCGGCCTCACCGCCGCCGCAGGCATCGCCGCCAGCCCCGGCCTCACCACCCCCACCACCCCCACCACCGACACCACCCCGGTCACCGCGACCATCACCACCGACAAGCCGGTCCCCACCGACAAGCTCCTGCCCCACGGCGAGCCGACCGGCCAGTCCCGCATCCCCCTGAACGCCGAACAGACCGCCAACGCCAAGGCCATCATCGAAGCCACCAAGAACAACGGCATGGACGAACGCGCCGCCGTCGTCGCCATCGCCACCGCCCTCCAGGAATCCAAGCTGGAGAACCTCGGCCACCTCGGCGACCGTAACGACCACGACTCCCAGGGCCTGTTCCAGCAGCGCCCCTCCTCCGGCTGGGGCACCGTCGAGCAGATCACCGACCCCGAATACTCCACCACCGCCTTCCTCACCGGCCTCAAGCAGGTCGACGGCTGGAAGGACATGCCCCTGACCCAGGCCGCCCAGACCGTCCAGGTCTCCGCCTACCCCAACCACTACGCCCAATGGGAGAAGCTGGCCGCCGACCTCGTCGCCCAACACTGGAACAGCTGACACCAACACCGGACCGGCCGACACCGGCACGAAGGCCCCTTCCCCGAACCGGGGAAGGGGCCTTCACACGTCCACAGTCCAGTCGCCCGTGCCGTATCAGGAGCGTGACGCCGGTTCTTTGACCGAGATCTTGGACAGTTACCGTTCAGATGAGACGGGAACTGTCCAAGATCTCGGCCCGGCCGGGCAGCAGGGCGGTGGGTGGCAGCAGGCGGGAGACAGCGGGCAGTGGCGCGCTCAGTCGGGGTGGCCGAGAGCGGCCAAGATGGCCTCGGCGGTGCGCCTGCCGACGCCCGGGACCTCGGTGATCTCCTCGACGGTCGCGGCGGAGAGGCGTTTCAGCGAGCCGAAGTGCCGCAGCAGCGCCTTGCGGCGGACCTCGCCGAGGCCGGGCACGGAGTCCAGCGCGGACTCGGTCATCCGCTTGGAGCGGCGCTGCCGGTGGAAGGTGATGGCGAAGCGGTGCGCCTCGTCGCGTACCCGTTGCAGCAGGTAGAGCGCCTCGGAGTTGCGGGGCAGGATGATCGGGAACTCGTCGTCGGGCAGCCAGACCTCCTCCAGCCGCTTGGCCAGGCCGCACAGCGCGACGTCGTCGACGCCCAGGTCGGCCAGCGCGGCGTGGGCGGCGGCCACCTGCGGCTGGCCGCCGTCGACCACCACCAACTGCGGCGGGTACGCGAACTTCCGGGGCCGGCCGGTGGTCGGGTCCACGCCGGGGCGGTCCGGGTCGGCGGCGGTCTCCTCGCCGATCTCGCCGGTCTCGGCGCGGACGTCGAGGTAGCGGGCGAACCGGCGGCGCAACACCTCGGACATGGCGGACAGGTCGTCGGTGGCGCCCCGGACGACGAACCGGCGGTACTCGCTCTTGCGGGGCAGCCCGTCCTCGAAGACGACCATGCTGGCGACCACGTCGGTGCCCTGCATCTGGGAGACGTCGTAACACTCGATGCGCAACGGCGAGGTGGGCATGTCGAGCGCCTCGGCGATCTCGTCGAGGGCCTTGCCGCGGGTGGTGAGGTCACCGGCCCGCTTGAGCTTGTGCCTGGCCAGGGCGTCGCGCGCGTTGCGCCCGACCGTCTCCAGCAGGGCCTTCTTGTCGCCACGCTGGGGCACCCGCAGCGTGACCCGGCTGCCCCGGCGGGTGGTCAGCCAGTCGGCGAGGGCGTCGGCATCGGCGGGCAGCTCGGGGACGAGCAGCTCCCGGGGGACGTCGGCCTCGCCCTGCTCCCCGCCGTACACCTGGGTGCAGAAGTGGTGGACGAGGTCGCCGGTGGTCAGCTCCTCGGTCTTCTCCACCACCCAGCCGCGCTGGCCGCGGACCCGACCGTCGCGGACGTGGAAGACCTGGACGG
This sequence comes from Micromonospora sp. WMMD882, assembly GCF_027497255.1. Classification (NCBI taxonomy): domain Bacteria; kingdom Bacillati; phylum Actinomycetota; class Actinomycetes; order Micromonosporales; family Micromonosporaceae; genus Micromonospora; species Micromonospora sp. WMMD882. The sequence continues at coordinate 385,540 of NZ_CP114903.1, read as the reverse complement.
CGGACTCCAGGGGGTCGTCGGCGAAGGCGACCACGTCGGCGTCGGTGCCGTCGCCGAGCACGACCGTCTGTTTCTCCAGGGCCCGGCGCAGCGCGGCGACGTCGTCCCGGAGCCGGGCCGCGCGCTCGAACTCCAACTGCTCGCTGGCCTCGGTCATCTCGCGTTCGAGCCGGCGGACCATGGTGTCGGTGCGGCCGGCCATGAAGTCGCAGAAGCCGTCGACGATCTGCCGGTGCCGCTCGGCGCTGACCGTGCCGACGCACGGCGCGGAGCACTTGCCGATGTAGCCGAGCAGGCAGGGCCGACCGACCTGGCCGGCCCGCTTGAACACCCCGGCGGAGCAGGTCCGCGCCGGGAAGACCCGCAGCAGCAGGTCGAGCGTCTCGCGGATCGCCCAGGCGTGCGAGTACGGCCCGAAGTAGCGCACCCCCCTGCGTTTCGCCCCGCGCATCACCTGGAGCCGGGGGTACTCCTCGTCGAGGGTGACCGCGAGGTACGGGTACGACTTGTCGTCGCGGTAGCGGACGTTGAACCTCGGGTCGTACTGCTTGATCTCGGTGAACTCCTGCTGGAGCGCCTCGACCTCGGTGGCCACCGACGTCCACTCCACCGACTCGGCGGTGAAGACCATCTGCCGGGTGCGCTGGTGCAGGCCGACCGGGTCGGCGAAGTAGGAGTTGAGCCGGCTGCGCAGGCTCTTGGCCTTGCCGACGTAGATGACCCGGCCGGTGCCGTCCCGGAAGCGGTAGACCCCGGGGGACTCGGGGATGGTGCCGGGGGCGGGACGGTAGGTCGACGGGTCAGCCACGCTCCGAGCCTAGTCCGTGCCCCCGACACTCCAGGTGAACCAGGCGGCGTGCGGGTAGTGGTCGGACAGCGGCGCGCCGGCCGGGTCGAGGAAGCGCTGGTGCTCGTTGTGGTACCGGTCCAGGGTGAGCCGGAGTTGCCCGTCGCCGCGGTAGAGGATCTTGTCGACGACCTCGCAGGCGTTCGTCACGTCGGCCGGGTCGCAGGTCAGGGCGGGGCTGCCGACGGCCGGGGGCACCCCGCCGCGTTCCTGCTGCACCCACACGTCGGTGAGGCCGTTGGCGGCGACGAAGTCGCCGATGGTGTCGCCGGCGCGGGTGTAGCGGACGTTCAGGTCGCCCATCACGAGCACCGCCCGGCCGGCGGAGTTCGCGGCCACGTACGCGGAGAGCTGGGCGAGGTTGTCCCGGCGGGCGGCCAGGTCCCGCTCGCCGCTGCCGGCGTTGGCGTGCACGTTGTACAGGTCGAGGGACACTCCGTCGGCCAGGTTCAGCCGGGTGAAGGTGAAGCCCTTCGGGGTGAGGCAGTCGGCGCCGGCGCACCGGTTCCAGGTCACCCGGCGCAGGTCGGCGAACGGCAGGTTCGACATGGTGTTGAGGCCGCTGCCGAAGGGCACGCCGCCGCTGGTGCGGGTCCGGTGCGGGTGCCGGTCGGTGGCGTACAGGTCGGCGTGGTAGTTGAAGTCCTCCTGCACGTGCACGACGTCGTAGGCGTTGACCCGCTCGCCGATCGGCCGGGTGTTGACCGCCGGGTTGCCGCCGGAGAGGGGTTCGGGCAGGCCGGCGACGTTGTAGGTGAGCACCGAGAAGGCGCCGCCGGCCGCCACGGGAGCGGGCGCGGCGGTCGCGGGCGCGGGTGTCAGGGCGACGAGCAGCGTCACGGCGGCGAGCAGTCGTACGGGGATCATCCGGCGTCCCTTCTCGACGGTGGCCCGACCGGGCACAGGACATCGAAGGCTATCGAGCATTTGGGTCCCGCTCAACCCGCGGACGCCGGCGCGCCCCGCGCGCCCCGACGGGCGCCCACCCGCCGGGGCGACACATGACTATCGACGCCTTCCAATGTCGGGCGACGCGGCTTACCATCCGGTAACCGAAAGTTCTTCAGGTAGTTCCCGTCCTGAGCCCTGATCCCCAGGCCCCGGAGGATCACCATGCCCCGTCCCACCGCCCGCCGTCTGCTGTCCGGCGCGACCGCCGCCGTGGGCGTCGCCGCCCTGCTCGTCGCCACCCCCGCCCCGCCGTCCACCGCCGCCACCGCCACGGCCGACGCCACCGCCACCGCGACGGCCGACGCCCCCACGACGGCCGCGGCCGGCAGGGCCACCACCACCTTCGCGGCCGACGACTACTGCCTCGGCCAGTGCGCGGACATCCTGCCGCCGGGCCAGAACGGCGACGCCACCCTCGTCGAGATCGTCGCCCACCAGACCCTCGGCACCCAGCCCCGGCACTCCGCCGACCAGCTCGGCCGCTACGCCGACCTGGTGTACGGCTACGCCGGGCTGCGCGAGGACCAGATCGACAACTTTTTCACCGACGCCTCCTTCGGCGTGCCGGCCGGCCAGGTGGAGCGGGACTACTCGCCCCGCGCGGACGTGCGCATCGTGCGGGACCGGGCCACCGGCGTCCCGCACGTCACCGGCGCCACCCGCGCCGGCACCATGTACGGGGCCGGCTACGCCGGCGCCGAGGACCGCCTGTTCACCATGGACCTGATGCGGCGCGTCGGCCGGGGCCGGCTCACCCCGTTCGCCGGTGGCGCGCCCGGCAACCGGGCCCTGGAGCAGAGCGTCTGGCGCAACTCCCCCTACACCGAGGCCGACCTGCAGGCGCAGGTGGAGGCGCTGCGCGCCAAGGGGCCGCGCGGCGAACAGCTCTACGCCGACGTCCGCGACTACATCGCCGGCGTCAACGCGTACATCGGGGTCTGCATGGCCAACCGCAACTGCCCCGGCGAGTACGTCCTGACCGGGCACCTCAACGCCATCACCAACGCGGGCGGCCCGGAGCCGTTCACGATGACCGACCTGATCGCCATCGCCGGCGTGGTCGGCGGCCTCTTCGGCGGCGGGGGCGGCACCGAGATGCAGTCCGCGCTGGTCCGCATCGCCGCCCGGGCGAAGTACGGCCCGACCGAGGGCGACCGGGTGTGGAACGCCTTCCGCGGCCAGAACGACCCGGAGACCGTGCTGACCCTGCACGACGGGCAGAGCTTCCCGTACGGCGCGGCCGACCCGGACGCGCCCAGCGTGGTGCTGCCCGACGCCGGCTCCGCCCGCGTCGAGCCGACCTTCACCGACCCCACCGGCTCGGCCGGGAGAACGTCGGGCGCCGACGACGCCTCCGAGCTGGCGGCGGCGCTGTCCGGGTTGACCATCAGCCCCGCCCACCGGGGCATGTCCAACGCGGCGGTGATCTCCGGGGCGCACACCACCAGCGGCCACCCGGTCGCCGTGTTCGGGCCGCAGACCGGCTACTTCGCCCCGCAACTGCTCATGGTGCAGGAGTTGCAGGGTCCCGGGATCAGCGCCCGGGGCGCCGCCTTCGCCGGACTCAACCTGTACGTGCTGCTCGGCCGGGGTCAGGACTACGCGTGGAGCGCCACCTCCGCCAACCAGGACATCACCGACACGTACGCGGTGCCGCTGTGCGCCACCGACGGCAGCGCGCCCACCCTGGCCAGCAACCACTACCTGTACCGGGGCCAGTGCCTGCCGATGGAGGAGCTGTCGCACGTCAACCGGTGGAAGCCCACCGCCGCCGACAGCACCCCCGAGGGGTCGTACAAGATGGTCGCCCGGCGCACCAGGCTGGGGCTGGTGGCGTGGCGCGGCACGGTCGGCGGGAAACCGCACGCGTTCACCCAGCTCCGGTCGACGTACCGGCACGAGGCCGACTCGGCGATCGGCTTCCAGCTCTTCAACGACCCGTCCCAGATGGGCAGCGCGCAGGCCTTCGTCGCCTCGGCGAGCAACGTCGAGTTCGCGTTCAACTGGTTCTACGTCAACTCCACCGAGTCGGCGTACCTCAACTCGGGACTCAACCCGGTGCGCGCCCCCGGCGCGAACCCGAACCTGCCGATGAGGGCCGACCCGGCGTACGAGTGGCAGGGCTACGACCCGGCCACCAACCGGGCCGACTACACCCCGCTGGCCGCGCACCCGCAGTCGACGAACCAGGACTACTACGTCAGTTGGAACAACAAGCAGGCCAGGGACTACGGGGCCGCCGACGGCAACTTCAGCTACGGCGCGGTGCACCGGGGCGACCTGCTCGACAAGCCCGTCAAGGCCGCGCTCGCGGCCGGACGGAAGTTCGACCGGGCCTCGCTGACCACGCTCGTCGAACGGGCCGGCCTGACCGACCTGCGGGGCGTCGAGGTCCTCGACGAGCTGATCCGGGTGCTGGAGAGCCAACCCGTCGCCGACGCGGCGCTGGCCGCCGAGATCAGCCGGCTCAAGACGTGGCGGCAGGCCGGCGCGCTGCGGGTGGAGACCGCCAAGGGCTCGAAGGTCTACCAGCACGCCGAGGCGATCCGCACCTTCGACGCCTGGTGGCCGCTGCTGGTGCGGGGCATGTTCGCCGCACCGCTCGGACCGGACCTGTACCAGGCGCTGGTGGACACGCTCCGGATCAACGAGTCCCCGTCCGGGCGCCAGCCGGGCGACACGTCGAGCCTGCCCGGCTCGGCCAGCGAGGGCCAGTACCACAAGGGCTCCGCGTTCCAGTACGGCTGGTGGGGCTGGGTCGACAAGGACCTGCGGTCGGTGCTCGGCGAGCCGGTCGCCGGCGGGCTGGGCCGGACGCACTGCGGCGACGGGAGCCTCGCCGGGTGCCGGCAGATCCTGCTGGACACACTGCGCGCGGCGGCGGCCACCCCGGCCACCACCACGTACCCGGGTGACCCGACGTGCGCGGCGGGCGACCAGTGGTGCGCCGACGCGATCGTCCAGTCGCCGCTGGGCGGCATCACCCACGCCCCCACCGCCTGGCAGAACCGGCCCACCTACCAGCAGGTCGTCTCGTTCCCGGCGAAGCGGGGCGACGACCTGACCAACCTGGCCCGGGGACGGACGGCGACCGCCTCCAGCACCCAGCTCGGCTACCCGGCCAGCCGGGCCGTCGACGGTGACCCGGGCACCCGGTGGGCCAGCTCCCGCGCCGACGACCAGTGGCTCAGCGTCGACCTGGGGTCGGCCCGGCCGGTGGGTCGGGTGGTGCTGGCCTGGGAGTCGGCGTACGCGCGGTCGTACCTGATCGAGGTGTCCACCGACGGGAGCGTCTGGCGTACCGTCTGGTCGGCCACGGACGCCGACGGCGGCACGGACGTGGCCGCGTTCCCCGCCCAGACCGCCCGGTACGTCCGGATGCGCGGCCTGACCCGGGGCACCAGCTACGGCTTCTCGCTCTGGGAGATGGCGGTCTACCAGCGCTGACCGCACCACCACGACCGTCGCCCGGGAGCGCCGGCCGGCCCGGGCGGACCGGGCCGGTCGGCGTCAGGCCAGGGAGATCCGGTCGCCGTCGACGACGATCTCCTTCGCCGGCAGCGGCTGGGTGGCCGGGCCCGAGCGCACCGAGCCGTCCTCGATGGAGAACCTGCTGTTGTGGCAGGTGCAGTTGATGGTGCCGCCGTCGACGGCGGAGACCGGGCAACGCTGGTGGGTGCAGATCGGGCTGAACCCCTTGAACACCCCGGCGGTGGGCTGGGTGACCACCACGCCCTTGCTGGCCAGGATCACCCCGCCACCGACCGGGACGTCGGCGGCGCGCACGACCACGTCGGCCGCGCCCGGCTCGCCGCTGCCGTCCGGGGCGGTGGGAGCGGCCGACCCGGGGCCGGCCGGGTCCTCGTCGCCACCGCAGGCGGCCAGCACGACCGCCGCGCCGACCGCGCCGGCGCCGGCCAGCAGGGCCCGCCGGGTCTGCGCGCCGGGCAACCCGTTGTCGTCACTCATCGCCAACCCTCTCTCTCGGCTGCGGGCCGGTCTCATGATCGCGGCCCCACCTGTCGACACGCGTCACCGGCCCCGACGGTTCACCCCACCGACCGCCGACCGCCGACCGCCGCGCCGGGTGGCGACGGTCGCGCGCGGAGCGGGTCACCGGGAGCGGGCCGGGGTCTTGCGTGGGCTGCGGGCGGCCCGGCCGGCGTTGGCCTTCGCCGCGCGGTCGGTGGCCGCCGCCGCGCCCCGGGCGTCCCCGTCGAGGCCGAGCACCGGACGCAGGAACTGGCCGGTGTGGCTGGTCGGCACCTCGGCGACCTCCTCCGGGGTACCGGTGGCCAGCACCGTGCCGCCCCGGTGGCCGCCCTCCGGGCCCATGTCGATCAGCCAGTCGGCGGTCTTGATCACGTCCAGGTTGTGCTCGATGGTGATCACCGTGTTGCCCTTGTCGACCAACCCCTCCAGGACCATCAGCAGCTTGCGGATGTCCTCGAAGTGCAGGCCGGTGGTCGGCTCGTCGAGCACGTAGACCGTCCGTCCGGTGGAGCGTTTCTGCAGCTCGGAGGCGAGCTTGACGCGCTGCGCCTCGCCGCCGGACAGCGTCGGCGCGGGCTGCCCCAGCCGGACGTAGCCGAGACCGACGTCCACCAGCGTCCGCAGGTGCCGGTGGATGGCCGGGATGGCGGAGAAGAACTCGGCGGCCTCCTCGATCGGCATGTCCAGCACGTCGGCGACCGTCTTGCCCTTGTAGCGCACCTCCAGGGTCTCCCGGTTGTACCGGGCGCCCTTGCAGACCTCGCACGGCACGTACACGTCGGGCAGGAAGTTCATCTCGATCCGCAGGGTGCCGTCACCGGAGCACGCCTCGCACCGGCCGCCCTTGACGTTGAACGAGAACCGCCCCGGCCCGTACCCGCGGACCTTGGCCTCGGTGGTCTCGGCGAACAGCTTGCGGACGTGGTCCCACACGCCGGTGTAGGTGGCCGGGTTCGAGCGGGGGGTACGCCCGATCGGCGACTGGTCCACGCCGACGACCTTGTCGACGTGCTCCAGGCCGGTGATCCGGGTGTGCCGGCCGGGCACCAGCCGCGCGCCGTTGATCTGGTTGGCCAGCACCGCGTGCAGGATGTCGTTGACCAGTGTCGACTTGCCGGAGCCGCTGACCCCGGTGACCGCGATGAGCTGCCCCAGCGGGAACGACACGGTCAGGTTGCGCAGGTTGTGCTCCCGCGCCCCGTGCACCACCAGCTCCCGGCCCGCCGTCTGCGGCCGGCGCGTCGCCGGCGTCGGGATCGACTTCCGTCCCGACAGGTACGCGCCGGTGACCGACTCGGGATTGTCCAGCAGCGCCGGCAGCGCCCCGGAGTGCACGATCCGGCCGCCGTGCTCGCCCGCGCCCGGCCCGATGTCGACGATCCAGTCGGCGGTGCGGATGGTGTCCTCGTCGTGCTCGACCACGATCAGCGTGTTGCCCAGCCCGCGCAGCCGCACCAACGTCTCGATCAGCCGGTGGTTGTCCCGCTGGTGCAGGCCGATCGACGGCTCGTCGAGCACGTAGAGCACCCCGACCAGGCCGGAGCCGATCTGGGTGGCCAGCCGGATGCGCTGCGCCTCGCCGCCGGAGAGGGTGCCGGCCGGCCGGTCCAGGGAGAGGTAGTCCAGGCCGACGTCGAGCAGGAAGCGCAGCCGGGCGTTGATCTCCTTGAGCACCCGCTCGGCGATGAGTTTCTGCCGGTCGGTCAGCGCGATGCCGGCGAGCAGGTCGGCGCACTCCCCCACCGACAGGTTGCACACCTCGGCGATGCTCTTGCCGGCCAGGGTCACCGCGAGCACCTCGGGCTTGAGCCGCGCGCCGCCGCAGGCCGCGCAGGGCACGTCGCGCATGTAGCCCTCGTACTTCTCCCGGGACCACTCGCTCTCGGTGTCGGAGTGCCGGCGCTCGATCCACTGCACCACGCCCTCGAAGCCGGTGTAGTAGGAGCGTTCCCGGCCGTACTTGTTGCGGTAGCGCACGTGCACCTGGTCGCCGGAGCCGTGCAGGATGGTCTTCTGCGCCCGGGCCGGCAGCGCCCGCCACGGGGTGTCCAGGTCGAAGTGCTCGCTGTCGCCGAGCGCCTCCAGCAGCCGGAGGAAGTACTCCAGGTTGTGCCCGGTGCCCCACGGCTGGATCGCGCCCTCCCGCAGGGTGCGCTCCGGGTCCGGGATGATCAGCTCCGGGTCGACCTCCTTCTTGGTGCCCAGACCGGTGCACTCCGGGCACGCCCCGTAGGGGGCGTTGAAGGAGAACACCCGGGGTTCCAGGTCCTCGATGGCCAGCGGGTGGTCGTTCGGGCAGGCCAGGTGCTCGGAGTAGCGGCGCTCCCGGTCGGGGTCGCCCTCGGGCAGGTCGACGAAGTCGAGCAGGACCAGCCCGCCGGCGAGGCCGAGGGCGGCCTCCACCGAGTCGGTGAGCCGCTGCTTGGCGCTCGGCTTGACGGTGAGCCGGTCGATGACCACCTCGATGGTGTGTTTCTCCTGCTTCTTGAGCTTGGGCGGCTCGGTCAGCGGGTGCACCACGCCGTCGACCCGGGCCCGGGCGTACCCCTTGGCCTGGAGCTCGGCGAACAGGTCGACGTACTCGCCCTTGCGGCCCCGCACCACCGGGGCGAGCACCATGAACCGGGTGCCCTCGGCCATCGCCAGGACCCGGTCGACGATCTGCTGCGGGCTCTGCCGGGAGATCCGCTCCCCGCAGACCGGGCAGTGCGGCTCGCCGACCCGGGCGAACAGCAGCCGCAGGTAGTCGTAGACCTCGGTGATGGTGCCGACGGTGGAGCGCGGGTTACGCGAGGTGGACTTCTGGTCGATCGACACCGCCGGGCTGAGGCCCTCGATGAAGTCGACGTCGGGTTTGTCCATCTGACCGAGGAACTGCCGGGCGTACGACGACAGCGACTCCACGTAGCGGCGCTGCCCCTCGGCGAAGATCGTGTCGAAGGCCAGGCTCGACTTGCCCGACCCGGAGAGCCCGGTGAAGACGATCAGAGCGTCCCGGGGCAGGTCGAGACTGACGTCACGCAGGTTGTGCTCACGTGCGCCACGGATGATGAGGCGATCGACCACGGTCCGTGTACTCCCGGATTGGCGAGATGAGGAGATCTGTCCGCTCTGATGGTGATCCGAGCGGGCGGTTCGGCGCAGGAAGAGCGCTCCGGCAACTCTAGCCCCGGGGTACGACACTTTCCCGCGCCGACGCATTCCCCCAGCTCAGCCGGGCGACGCCGACCCCGCCCCGAGGTCACTCACCCGACCGGCAGCCGTCACCGAGGGTCACGGACGGGCGGTGTGCCGTCGACCGCGCCGCCAGCCGGGGCCCCGCCGGTCGGCGGCCAGCCGGACCTCCCGACGCCGGCTCTCGAAGGCCAGCTCCCGTTGGAGCTTGCGCCAGCTCTCCCACCGCCGGGCGGTCAGCTCACCGCTGTCCAGCGCCGCCCGGACCGCGCAGCCCGGCTCGACCGCGTGCCCGCAGTCGGTGAACCGGCACGCCCGCGCCAGGGCGACCACGTCGGCGAACGCGTGGTCCAGGCCGTCCGCGCCGTCGAGCAGGCCGACCGCCCGTACCCCCGGCGTGTCCAGCACCGCGCCCCCGCCCGGGACCGGCGTCAGGGCCCGCCACGTCGTGGTGTGCCGGCCCTTGCCGTCGACCCGGCGGATCGCCTGGGTCGGCATCACCGGCGCCCCCACCAGGGCGTTCACCAGGCTCGACTTGCCCGCGCCGGAGATGCCGAGCAGCCCGAGGGTGCGCCCGGGCGTCACCTCGGCGCGCAACGGGTCGAGACCGGTCCCGCGTTCGGCGGCGACCGGCAGCACCGGCGCCCCGGGCGCGACCCGGGCCAACTGGCGGGCCACCGCCGCCGGGTCGGCGGCCAGGTCGGCCTTGCTGAGCACCACCAGCGGCCGGGCCCCGGAGGCGTGCGCCAGGGCCAGCAGCCGCTCCACCCGGGCCACGTCGGAGGCCGGGTGCGCCGGCTCCACCACGGCCACCGCGTCCAGGTTCGCCGCCAGCACCTGCCCCTCGGCGTCCCGGCCGGCGGTCCGCCGGACCAGCGCGGTACGCCGGGGCAGCACCCGCTCCACCGTGACCGGGCCGTCCGGCCAGGAGCCCAGCAGCACCCAGTCCCCCGCGCAGGGCAGGGCGGCCCGGTCCCGGGCCGCGGCGGCCAGCACCGACCCGCCGAGACTCGCCCGGACCGGCCCGTCGGCGCAGAGCACCGTGCAGACCCCCCGGTCGACCCGGGCCACCCGGCCGGGGCGCTGCCCCCGCCGCAGCTCCGCCGCGCGGGCGGCATCCCAACCGAGGGCGGTGAGATCGATAGTCATGGCATCCTCATCGTGGAGAACGGGTGGTCGGCGGGCAGACGTGCTCCGGTCAGCGTGATCGCCACCCCCGTCCCGGCCCGTGCCCGCGTCGATACCGAACGGTAAGGGGCGGCGGCGACACGCCGAAACCGATTTCCGCCGCCGCCGGCCCGTGCTGGCTAGGGTCGTCCACGGCGTGCCGCACCCGACGCCTCCCGTCGGGGAGGGATGCCGTCCTGACGCCCGGGGTAGAGGAAGGGTCCCTTCGTCGCGACCGCAGGGGCGCCGAGCCGACCGGAATGGATGTGGAGCAGGTCATGACCTACACCGGAGACGTCACCCCCGGCGGCCCGCCGGCCGTACGTGAGCTCGACCGGCTGACCATCGCCAAGCTGTCGGTCGGGCCGATGGACAACAACGCGTACCTGCTGCGGTGCCGGGCGACCGGCGCGCAGGTGCTCGTCGACGCGGCCAACGAGGCGCCCCGGCTGCTCGACCTGGTCGGCGACGCCGGGTTGACCACCGTGGTCACCACCCACCGGCACATGGACCACTGGGTGGCCCTGGAGGAGGTGGTGGCGACCACCGGCGCCCGCTCGCTGGCGCACGCCGCCGACGTCGAAGGGCTGCCGATCCCGTCGGAGTCCCTCGCCGAGGGCGACACCGTGCCGGTCGGCGAGTGCGCCCTGGAGGTGATCCACCTCGTCGGGCACACGCCGGGCTCGATCGCGCTGCTCTACCGGGACCCGGCCGGCGGCCCGCACCTGTTCACCGGCGACTCCCTCTTCCCCGGCGGGGTGGGCAACACCGAGCAGGACCCGCAGCGGTTCGGCGCGCTCATCGACGACGTCGAGGGCAAACTGTTCGACCGGCTGCCCGACGAGACGTGGTTCTACCCGGGCCACGGGAAGGATTCCACGCTGGGCGCGGAGCGGCCCGCGCTGCCGCAGTGGCGGACCCGCGGCTGGTAGCCGACCGGGTCGCTGGCGACCCGGGTCAGGTCGTCTGGCCCGGCCGGCTGCCTGCGGCCGGGCCAGGCGGACAGCCGGGCCAGGCGGACAGCCGGGCCGGTCAGGTGGTGGCCCGCAGCCGGCGGCGACTGGCCAGCAGCACCACCAGACCGAATACCATCCCGAACCCGAGGGTGCCCCAGGTGGCCGACGCGCCGGGCAGCAGGCCGCCCAGCGACCGGGCCAGCGCGCCGAGCAGCACGTAGAGGCCCGCCCACAGCGCCGCGCCGGCGGTCGCGCAGCCCAGGAACCGCCGGTACGACATGCGCAGCCCGCCCGCGGCCAGCGGCAGCAGCGCGTTGAACACCGGCAGGAACGGCGCGACCAGCACCATCCGGCCACCGCCGGCGCGCAGGATGCCCTCGGCCGCCGCCCAGCGCTCCTCACCGATCCAGCCGCCCACCCGGCTGCCGCGCAACCGTCGGCCGAAGTGCCGGCCGACCAGGAAGCTCACCGACCAGCCGGCCAGGCAGCCGGCCACCACCGCGGTGAACGAGGCGAACGTCGCGGCGGGCTGCCCCACCCCCACCGCCGCCAGCACCGCCACGTCCCCGGGGACGAGCACGCCGACCAGCGGGATGGCGTCGAAGAGCATGACCACCCCGAGCACTCCCATCAGCATGGTGGTGGGCAACTCGCCGATCTGGGTCAGCCACTGCGTCATACCGAGCACGCTATGCCGACCACGCCCGGGTCCACATGGGGCTTCGGCCCCGGATTTTCCCTGAGATCCGCCCCCGGGGGGTCGGGCCGCGCCGGCCCGCCGCCGACCGTTCCGGGCGCGCCCCGGCACTTCGGGCCGCGTATTCCAGCCGGGCGGGTTAGTGTCGGGAGGATACGGGGCGATCATCCACGGCACGTGGGTGGTCGCCCGCTGGAACAGGGAGAGAGACGCATGGCAACCGGCACAGTCAAGTGGTTCAACTCGGAGAAGGGCTTCGGCTTCATCGAGCAGGACGGTGGAGGCCCGGACGTGTTCGTCCACTACTCGGCGATCGCGACCAGCGGTTACCGGGAGTTGACCGAGGGGCAGAAGGTCGAGTTCGAGGTGACGCAGGGTCAGAAGGGTCCGCAGGCGGACGACGTACGCCCCCTGTAGAGCGTCCGCCGGCCCTCACGGGACGGTCAGGTACAACGCGGACGGGTGCGCGGGGTCGTGCAACACGTCCCGCCACCCGGCCCGCAGGGTGACCGCCGCCCCGAGTGGCTCGCCGGTGCCCGGGTTGCGGGCGTAGCGGGGGTGCGCGCCCCCGGTGACCTGCGTCCGCAACCGGTGCCCGGCAGCGAACCGGTGTGCCGCCGGCCACAGCGGCACCGGCACCCGCGTCGTGCCGGCGTCGTCGGTCGGGAAACGTCCGGGCCAGATCCGCACCAGCCCGTCGCAGACGTTCCAGGACCGGCCGCGCCGGTCCACGTCACACAGCCGCACGAACACGTCCAGGTACGCCAGTTCGCTGCGCACGTACACCTCGGCGCGCACCGGGCCGATGATCTCCAACGGGGCGGCCAGCGGGTCGCTGGTGTAGGTGAGCACGTCGGGGCGGGCCTCCACCGGACGGTTGTCCACCGGCCCGGCCCGCTGGGCGACCAGCAGCGGCCCGCCCAGCGAGGGCGTCGGGTCGGCCGGGTCGTACCGGAACCGGTCCGCCGCGCAGGCCGGCGGCGGCTCGGGTCGCAGCGCCGCCCCGGGGTGCAGGTGCCAGGTGGCCAGCCGGGTCGGCGGCGGCCAGTCGGCCAGTTCCCGCCAGCCGCCTCCGGCGCCACCCACGTATACCCGTACCGGCGCGTCCCCGACCGCCGTCGACGGCCCGGCGACATGCTCCGGCTCGGTGAGCCGGTCGGGCGTGACGTCCGGCCCGACGGCGCGGTCAGGTCCGGTGGCGCGGTCAGGTCCGGTGGCGCGGTCAGGTGCGGTGGCGCGGTCAGGTCCGGTGGTCGACCCGGTGCCGACGTCCGGCCCGGGGGCGTGGCGCGGGCGGGCGGGCGCGGGCGGGTGGTGACCGGCCAGGTGGGTGTCGAACCAGGCCAGCCCGTCCCGTACGGCGGTGAGCAGCAGGCCGGGGCTGCCGTGCGTCCACGGGCCGACGGTGAGCCGGGTCGGCACGCCCGCCGCGCGCAGGGCGGCGTGGTCGGTGAGCTGCGCGGGCAGGAAGATGTCGTGCCAGCCGCTGACCATGAGCACCGGGGCGCGCACCTCGGCGAGTCGGCCGTCGAAGACCCGGTCCCGCCAGTACGCGGCGTCGGGCGTGTGGTGGCGCAGCCACTCCTGGAAGAACGGGACGGTCACCCCGGTGGCGACCCGGTCCGCCTCGGCCAGCGGCAGGTGGGCCAGGCCGGCGGTCAGCCGGGGCTGCCCGCGTTTGAGCTCCCACTGCCGGGCCAGCCACGGCACGGTCTGCGCCTGGATCAGCTCCGCCCAGGTCAGCACGGCGTCCAGCGCGAACGCCTCACCGGCGTACGTGGAGTCGCGGGTGGCCGAGGCGGTGACCACCGCCACCATGGCGCGCAGCTCGTCGCCGGCCTCGGCGGCCAGCGCCCACTGCCCGAAGCCCTGGTAGCTGACGCCGAACGCGCCGAACGCGCCGGTGTACCAGGGTTGCCGGCGCAGCCAGTCGAGGGTGTCCAGGCCGTCGTCGCGTTCGTGCGCCAGCGGGTCGAAGTCGCCGCCGGAGCCGTGCGTGCCCCGGCAGGACTGGACCACCACGTGGTAGCCGCGGGCGGCGATCAGCCGACCGAGCAGCCGGGCGGGCCCGCCCCGCCCGTACGGGGTGCGGATCAGCACGGTGGGCGCGGCGGGCAGGTCGGGGGCGTGGTGGTCGGTGCGCAGCGCCGCCCCGTCGCGGACCCGGACGGCCAGGTCGCGGGTCAGGGTGACCCGGGCGCGGACGGGCGGCAGCCGCAGCAGGTCGGTGGTGAGCCGGTCGAGCACCGGTCAGCCCTCCGTACGCTCGGGTGGCTCGGCGCGGGCGGCCCGTACGGCGTCGCGGTGCTGCCGCAGGGAGGCGCTCATCCCCACCATGAACCGGTGCACGGTCTCCAGCTCGGCGTCGGTGAACCCGGCCATCACGGCGTCGGTGCGGGAGCCCAGCGGCTGGAAGAACTCCATCGCCAGGGCGGCGCCCCGGTCGGCGTAGCGCAGCAGGATCTTGCGGCGGTCGGTGGCGCCCCGGTCGCGGCGGATGTGTCCGCCGCGTTCCAGCCGGTCGACCAGGGCGGTGACCGCGCCGGAGGAGAGGTGGAGTTGCTCGCCGAGCCGGCCGGGGGTGGTCGGGTCGCCGAGCAGCTCGGCGTCCATCACCGCGATCAGGGCCTGCAGGTCGGTGCCGTTGAGCCCGTGCAGGCCGGCGAAGGCGTGGCCGACGTGCTGGGCGTCCACCGCGTACCGCCGGAGGTTGTTGGTGATCTCGGCGACGAGCTGCTCGCGCCGGGTGTCGCGCCGCCGGTACATGCCGTGCCCTGTCACCTCGCGCCGCTTCTCCTCCCGCGACCACCGGGGTCGTCCGCGGTTGCAGCCTACCGCACCGGCCGATAATCTCGACCATCAAGATACTTGAGAAGCAGTATTTCCTGAGACGGTGAGGCTTCGATGTCCCTGTTCACCCGCGTCGCCCGGGGCCGGTTGGCCGCCTGGCTCACCGTGGTCGCCGCGATCGTCGTCGGCGGAGTCGTCTTCGGGCTGCCCACCCCCGACAACCCGCCGCCCGTCTCCGCCACCGGCCTGTCCACCCAGTGGCAGTCTACCCAGGTCGAACGCCTCCAGGAACGGCTGCCGTCGGCCGACGTGCAACCGGCGATCGTGGTGCTCAGCCGCGCCGACGGCGACCCGCTCACCGACACCGACCGCGCCGCCGTCACCACCACCGCCGACGAGCTGACCCGGCACGCCGACGGCGGTCGCGTCGCCCCGCCGCAGATCTCCCCGGACGGCACGGTGGCCCTGCTCGTCGTGCCGTTCTCCACCGCCGGCGGTCAGGACGCCGTCGCCGAGCAGGTCGCCGCGCTCCGCGACGACCTCACCGACCTGGCCGACCCGCTGCGCGCGGAAGTGACCGGCGCGCCCGCCTTCACCGCCGACCTCACCCGGGTCTTCGAAGGCGCCGACGTCACCCTCCTCGCGGTCACCGCCGGCGTCGTCGCGCTGCTGCTGCTGATCACCTACCGCAGCCCGTTGCTGTGGATCGTGCCGCTGGCCATCGTCGCCGCCACCGAACAGATCACCCTGCGCGCCATCGAGACCGTCGTCCCGGCCGTCGGGATCAACCTGCAGACCGGCGCGGTCACCGGCATCGCCAGCGTGCTGGTCTTCGGCGCGGCCACCGACTACGCGCTGCTGCTCATCGCCCGCTACCGGGAGGAGCTGCGCCGCGACGACGACCGGTTCACCGCCATGCGCGCCGCCCTGCGCCGCACCGCCGAACCGATCCTGGCCAGCGGCGGCACCGTCGTCCTCGGGGTGCTCACCCTGCTGCTGTCCGAGCAGGAGACCAACCGGGCCCTCGCCGTGGCCTGCGCCACCGGCGTGCTGTTCGCCATGCTCTCCGCGCTGTTCGTGCTGCCCGCCGCGCTGGTGCTGTGCGGTCGGGGCCTGTTCTGGCCGTTCGTGCCCCGCGTCGGCGCCCCCGCCCGGGAGGGACGGATCTGGGGCCGCCTCGGCGCGGTCGTGGTCCGCCGCCCGGTCCCGGTCGCGGCGCTGTCCGTGCTGCTGCTGGCCGGCCTCGCCGCCGGTGGGCTCGGCATCCGCACCGGCCTGTCCGAGACCGAACAGTTCCGGGTGGAGCCCGAGGCCGTCGCCGGGGCGCAGACCCTGGCCCGGGCCTTCCCCGCCGGCGCGACCGCGCCGGTCGCCGTGCTCACCGCCCCGACGGCCGTGCCGGCCGTCGCCGCCGCCGCCGAGGCCGTGCCCGGCGTCGCCTCCGTCCGCCCCGGCGACACCGGCGCCGACATCGCCCAGCTCGACGTCGTGCTCGACGCCGAGCCCGGCACCCCCGCCGCCGACCGGGCCATCGTGGCGCTACGCGACGCCGTCGCCGCCGTCGACGGCTCCGCGCCGCCCACGGTCGACGGACTCGACGCCTTCGACGGGGCGGTGGTCGGCGGCACCGTCGCCGCCACCCACGACTCCGACGAGGCCAACGGCCGGGACCTGCGGCTCATCCTGCCGATCATCCTGCTGCTCGTCCTGGCGGTGCTGGTGGCGCTGCTGCGTGGCCTGCTCGCGCCGCTGCTGCTGGTGCTGACCGTGGTGGCGTCGTTCTTCGCCAGCCTCGGCGCGGCGTGGCTGCTCTTCGACCACGTGCTCGGCTTCCCCGCCCTGGACAGCGGCGTCCTGCTGCTGGCCTTCGTGTTCCTCGTCGCCCTCGGCGTCGACTACAACATCTTTCTGGTCACCCGGGCCCGCGAGGACGCCCGCCGGGCCGGCACCCGCGACGGCATGCTCTCCGCGCTACGGGTCACCGGCGGCGTCATCACCAGCGCGGGCGTCCTGCTCGCCGCCGTGTTCGCCGTCCTCGGGGTGCTGCCGCTGATCCTGCTCACCCAGATCGGCGTCATCGTCTGCATCGGGGTGCTGCTGGACACCCTGCTGGTCCGTACCGTCCTGGTGCCGGCCCTGGCGTTCCTGCTCGGCGACCGGTTCTGGTGGCCCGGCCGGATCCGCCCGGAACACCGGGCCGACACCCCCGCCCCGGCGGCGGACGAGCCCGCCCCGCGCTGACCCACCGGCCGCGTCGGGTGGCCGGCGGCGCCGCCGGCCACCCGACGCGGTCACACCCCGATCCCGGCCCAGTCACCCCAGATCGCGAAGGTCATCCCCCGGCTGGCCTGGATGTTGACGAACAGGGTGTGCCCGTCCGGGCTGAACGTCGACCCGGCGAACTCGTCGTTCGACCGGTCCACGCCGGTGCTGCTGGTCAACCTGTTCAAGGCGATGTCGAACAGCTCCCCACGCGGGGTCAACCCCCGGATGAAGTTGTCCGCCGCGTTGTCCTCGCAGACCACCAGGGTGCCGCGCGGGCTGGTGGTGACGTTGTCCGGGAAGTCCAGCACGTCCGGACCGGGCGACTCGTACACCAGCCGCAGCACCCCGGCCCGGCAGTCGTACGCCCACACCTGACCGTGCCCGTTGCCGTAGCCGTCGGCGACCGGCCCGGTCGACGGCTCTGCCGGCCCGCCGCCCTGGGTCGCGGTGAAGTACACCACCCCGTCGTCGTACACCGCCCCTTCCAACCGCGAGAAGTACGCCGCGCCCCGCGACCAGCCCTGCCGCGCCACGTACGTCAGAGCGGTGTCGTTGCTGGTCGGCGCGGTCTCACCGGGCGTGTACGGAAACGTCGGCGCCGGATCGTCGATGTCCACCCACTCCACCGGGTACGTGGCGTGCCGGCGCTGCCCGGCCGCCAGGTCCCGGTTCGGCCGCCCCCGCACCGCGAGCATCTGCAACCGGCCCCCGTCGGCCAGCCGACCGGTCCGCATCGGATCCTCCGGCGGCGTGTACCGGTAGAAGCCGGACGGGAAACCGAAGTTGTCCTCGGTCAGGTACAGGTGCCCGCCCCGCGGATCGTAGGCCACCGACTCGTGGGCGAACCGGCCGGCCGCGGTGACCGGCTGCCGGTCCGAGCGTCCGTCGGCGGGCACCTCGAAGACGAAACCGTGCGGTCTGGTCAACGGCACGTTCGACGCGCCGGTGAAGTCCGGGCCGACGTCCGGCCCGTTGACCGTCTCCTCGCAGGAGATCCAGCTCCCCCACGGCATCCGGCCGCCGGAGCAGTTCATCATCGTGCCGTTCAGGCTGGTCCAGGCCCGCCGCACCACGCCGGAACGGGTCACCTCCACGGTGGTGGTGCCGCCCTGGGCCATCGGGTCGTACGCCTGGGCGGCGTCACCGAACGCCGGCCCGGGGTTGTTGACCTCGTGGTTACGGACCAACCGCACCGTGCCGCCGGGCCCCCGGAACGCGCCCATGCCGTCGTGCCGGCCGGGCAGGTCGGTGCCGTCGTCGAGCACCACCGGGGACTCGGTGTCGTGGAACGACCGGTACGCGAACCCGTCGGGCAGCCACAGGCGCACCGCGCCGTCACGCAGGTCGGGCACCGGCCCGAGGGACGGACGGGGACGCGGGCGACGGCCGGCGGCGCCGGCCGCGTCGCGGGCCACGAACCCGAGGAACGGTCCGCCGAGGACCGCGCCGCCGGCCACCACGGCCGCGCCACGCAACAGGCCACGCCGATTGACGTCAGGCATGAGGGGACTCCTTGTCGCCGGGCCGGCCACGGAGACGGCCGGCCCGGTGATCCTCACCAGGACGACCGTGGTTGGCAACCTCCCGGACGCGATTCGTTCACCTCGATGCCCGGCGCTCGTCGGCCGGAGGCCCCCCGTGCCACCGCCGCGGACGATCCGGCCGCCGTCACCGGGTCCCCGCTCCGGACGAACCGGCAGGCGTCACCGCGTCACCACCGGCCGGCGCGGAGTCGCCACCGGCCGGCGCGGAGTCGCCACCGGGCGGCGCGGCGGCCCGGACGGCCCGGGCCCGCGTCGCCCAGGCCACCACGAACACCACCGTCCACAACACCCCCAGCAGCACCGACCCGACCGTCCCGCTGGCCGAGCTCAACCCCAGGTACAGCCGCGCCAGACCGACACCGGCGATACCGACCGCCGCGGCCGTCCACACCGCCACCGCCACCGGCCACCGCGAGCCCCGCGCCAGCAGCCAGGCCAACGTGCAGAAACCAGCCGACACCACGGCGTTCTGGGTCGGAAACAGCGACGTCCCCGCCGGCCGGGTCAGATCCGCCACCACCGCCACCACCACCGTCGGCACGAACGCGCCCACCGTGCCCAGCAGCCCGAGCAGATCGGCCCGGCAGACCCGCCGCCGCCACCCCAGCGCCGCAGCCACCACCACGATCACCGCGATCAGCACCGCGCCCCGCAACGCCGACACCACCGCCAGACCGACCTCCACCACCCCCGCCGTACGCCGCGCCGCGAACCACCCGGCGATCGCCGTGTCCACCGCCGCCAACCCACTGTGCCGGACCACCAGACCGAGCAGCCCGGCCATCCCGAACCCCGCCCCGAACAGCAACGCCAACCCCACCGTCAGATTCAGCAGCAGCGTCCAGGTCGCGCCTATCCGGGCGCCGAGCAGGAACAACAGCACCCCGTAGCGGCGGGTCACCCAGCTCAGCGGCGGCACCGCCACCGCCCGGTCGAACAACGCCCGCACCGGATCCGGATTACGCCCCAGCCAGCGCCCCGCCAGCACGATCGCCAGCACACACCCGGCCAGCACCAGCACCGCCCCGGTGGCCCGCCCCAGATACGCCGACACCGTCCGGTACGACCCGCCGGCCAGGAAGCCCACCAGCACCGAACCGCCCACCCAGGTCACCACTCCGGCGACGTTCCACGGCAGGAACCGCCGGTACGGCATGCCCGCCGCCCCCGCCAGCCGGGGCACCAGGGTCCGGGCGAACGCCACCCACCGCGCCGCGAACACCCCCCGCCCACCCAGCCGGCCCAACATCGCGTCCGCCCGCCCCCACCGCCCCGACCCCACCCGCGCCCCCCACCGCGAGGCACGCAGCCGCGGCCCGTACCGCCGGCCCGACCGGAACGCCAACGCGTCACCCGCCACCGCCGCCACCACCATCGCCAGCACCGCCGGCCCCAGCCGCAGCGTCCCCGCGTACGCCAGGAAACCCACCAGCAGCAACGTCGCCTCACCCGGCGCCACCAGCCCCACCAGCAACGCCGTCTCCCCGGCCACGACCAGGGCGGCGACCAGGTAGACCCACTGGGCCGGCAGGTGCTCAAGCAGACTCACCAGATCGTGCACATCAGCCCCCGACACACGGAGCCCAGCATGACAGGCCCTCTACCGAGTGTGACAGGAGTTTCACCCGGGACCCGGACCGGTTCCGGTGCCACCCCGACGCCGCGGCCCAACCCGGCGGGCGGGAGGATGGGAGGCATGCAGCTTCGCACCGACCTCCGCAACGTCGCCATCATCGCCCACGTCGACCACGGCAAGACCACCCTGGTCGACGCCATGTTGCGGCAGGCCGGCGCCTACGGCGCCCGCGGCGAGACGACCGAGCGGGTGATGGACTCGATGGACCTGGAACGGGAGAAGGGCATCACCATCCTGGCCAAGAACACCGGCGTGCGCTACCTGCCGGCGGACGGCTCCGACCCGGTCACCATCAACATCATCGACACCCCCGGGCACGCCGACTTCGGCGGCGAGGTCGAACGCGGACTCACCATGGTCGACGGCGTGGTCCTGCTCGTCGACGCCAGCGAGGGGCCGCTCCCGCAGACCCGCTTCGTGCTGCGCAAGGCGCTCAAGGCCCGGATGCCCATCATCCTCGTGATCAACAAGGTGGACCGCCCGGACGCCCGGATCAAGGACGTCGTCGACGACACGTACGAGCTCTTCCTCGACCTGGACGCCGACGAGGAGCAGATCGACTTCCCGATCGTCTACGCCTGCGCCCGCGACGGCATCGCCTCCCTCACCCAGCCCGCCGACGGCGCGGTCCCCGAGGACAGCACCTCCCTGGAGCCGCTGTTCCGCACCCTGCTCGACACCATCCCGCCGCCGGCCTACGACGAGGGCGCGCCGCTGCAGGCGCACGTCACCAACCTCGACGCGTCCCCGTTCCTGGGCCGGCTCGCGCTGTGCCGGGTCCGGCAGGGCACCATCGCCAAGGGCCAGACCGTCGCCTGGTGCCGCACCGACGGCAGCACCTCCCGGGTCCGCATCTCCGAGCTGCTGATGACCGAGGGCCTGGAACGCAAGCCGGCCGACTCCGCCGGGCCGGGCGACATCATCGCCGTCGCCGGCATCCCCGAGATCATGATCGGCGAGACCCTCGCCGACGCCGAGGACCCCCGCCCGCTGCCCCTGATCACCGTCGACGAGCCGGCCATCTCGATGACCATCGGCACCAACACCTCCCCGCTGGTCGGCCGGGTCAAGGGCGCCAAGGTCACCGCCCGCATGGTCAAGGACCGCCTCGACAAGGAACTGATCGGCAACGTCTCCCTGCGGGTGCTGCCCACCGAACGCCCCGACGCCTGGGAGGTCCAGGGCCGCGGCGAGCTCGCCCTGGCCATCCTCGTCGAGCAGATGCGCCGGGAGAACTACGAGCTCACCGTCGGCAAGCCGCAGGTCGTCACCCGGGAGATCGACGGCAGGACCTGCGAGCCGGTCGAACGGCTCACCATCGACGCCCCCGACGAGTACCTCGGCGCGATCACCCAGCTCCTGGCCACCCGCAAGGGCCGGATGGAGCAACTGGTCAACCACGGCACCGGCTGGATCCGGATGGAGTGGCTGGTCCCGGCGCGCGGCCTGATCGGCTTCCGGACCGAGTTCCTCACCGACACCCGGGGCACCGGCATCCTGCACCACGTCTTCGAGTCCTACGAGCCCTGGTTCGGCGAGCTGCGTACCCGCAACAACGGCTCCCTGGTCGCCGACCGGACCGGCAGCGTCACCGCGTTCGCCATGATCAACCTCCAGGAGCGCGGCCAGCTCTTCGTCGAGCCCGGCACCGAGGTGTACGAAGGCATGATCGTCGGCGAGAACTCCCGCTCCGACGACATGGACGTCAACATCACCAAGGAGAAGAAGCTCACCAACATGCGGGCGTCGACCTCCGACGAGACCGAGAAGCTCATCCCGCCGCGCAAGCTCTCCCTGGAGCAGGCGCTGGAGTTCTGCCGCGAGGACGAATGCGTCGAGGTCACCCCCGTCGCCGTCCGCATCCGCAAGGTCGTCCTCGACCAGACCCAGCGCGGCCGGATGGCCGCCCGCCGCAAGCACGCCAACTGACCGGCGACGGGGGACGGGCCACCCGGCCCGCCCCCGTCCGCTACGGTCACCGCCATGACCTGGCACGAGCTCGACACCCGACTGGCCGACGTGCCCGGCACCGTCTCCACCTACGTCGGCCGCCCCGGCGCCACCCCCACCTGGACCCGCGCCCCGCACGCCACCCACTACGCCGCCAGCACCATGAAGGTCGCCATCCTCGCCGCCCTCCACCGGGCCGCCGACACCGGCCGACTCGACCTGGACACCCCCGTGCCGGTACGCAACGACTTCCCCTCCGCCCGACCCGACGCGCCCCGCTTCTCCCTCACCCCGCACTACGACAACGACGACGCCGTCTGGCGTCGCCTCGGGCAGACCGCCCCGCTGCGCTGGCTCGCCGAACGGATGATCGTCCGCTCCAGCAACCTCGCCACCAACATCCTCCTCGGCCACGTCGGCGTCCCCGCCGTCACCGACGCCTGGACGGCCGCCGGCGCCCGACACAGCGTCACCGCGCGCGGCATCGAGGACTTCGCCGCCCGCGAGGCCGGCATCAGCAACATCGTCACCGCCGCCGACCTGGCCGCCCTGCTCGGCGCGCTCACCCTCGGCGCGACGACCGCACCCGCCCCGACCGCACCCGCCCCGACCCCACCGGCGACGACCCCACCGGCCGACACGACCCCGGCGGCCACCCCGCCGCGCCCCGCCATCGCCACCCCGGCGAGTTGCGCCGCAATGCTCGACGTGCTCTGCGCCCAACAGTTCCGCGAGGACCTCCCCGCCGGACTACCCCCCGGCACCCGCATCGCCCACAAGAACGGCTGGATCCGCGGCATCCGACACGGCGCCGGCGTGGTCTTCCCCCACGACGCGCCCCCCTACCTCGTCGTCGTCTGCGCCACCACCGACCTCCCCGACGACGACGCCTGCCGGCTGCTCGCCGACATCTCCGCCCAGGTCTGGGCCGCCCGCCACGCCCTGCGCCCCGCCGCCTGACGCCGACGTCCCCGCCACCCGCCCGTCCCCGCCCGACGCCCGATCGCGCCCGGCCCCGCCAACCGCCGGCCCGCGCGCGACGCCCGGCCGCGTATAGGGTGCCGGACATGACGATCGCCGCGGTGCGCACCCACCGGCTTTCCGCCCCCTTACACACCCCGTTCGTCACCGCGCTGCGCCGCACCACCACCGTGGACACCCTCGTCGTCGAGATCATCGACGACGACGGCCGCTCCGGCTTCGGCGAGGCCCCCCAGGTCTGGCAGGTCACCGGCGCCTCCGTCGCCGGCGCCCAGGCCTGCGTCCACGAGATGCTCGGGCCGGTCGTCGCCGGCCGCGACGCCGACGACCTCAACGCCCGCTGCGCCGACGTGCGCCACGCCGTCGCCGGCAACGAGGCGGCCAAGGCCGCCGTCGACGTCGCCCTGCACGACCTCGCCGCCCGCCGACTCGGCGTACCCCTGGTACGGCTGCTCGGCGGCGCCGACCGCCGCGTCCCCACCGACGTCACCCTCGCCGCCGGCGACGCCGTCGACCTCGCCGCCGCCGCCAGACAACGCCACAGCGACGGATTCACCGTCCTCAAGCTCAAGGTGGGCGCCGACGCCGCCGGCGACCTGGAACGCGTACGCGCGGTCCGCGCCGCAGTCGGCCCGTCCACCCGGATCCGGCTCGACGCCAACCAGGGCTGGACCCCCCGCGAAGCGGTCCGGGTCATCCGGGGCATCGAGGACGCCGGCCTCGACGTCGAACTCGTCGAGCAGCCGGTCGCCCACTGGGACCTGGACGGACTCGCCTGGGTCAGCGACCACGTCGAACTGCCGATCCTCGCCGACGAGGCGGTCCACGGGCCACGCGACCTGATCGAGGTGATCCGCCGCCGGGCCGCCGACCTGGTCAACGTCAAGATCTCCAAGGCCGGCGGCCTGCAACCGGCCCGTACCCTGCTCGACCTGGCCGCCGCGCACGGCGTCGGCACCGTCGTCGGCTCGATGATGGAAAGCGAGATCGGCGTGGGCGCGGCGGCCAGTCTCGCCGCCGCCCACGGCACCACGGCCGTGTCCGACCTCGACGCCGCCTGGTGGCTCGCCTGGTCCCCGGTACGGGGCGGAATGCGCTACGACGGCCCCACCGTCGTGCTGCCCGACACGCCGGGACTCGGCGTGACCGGCCTCGACGAAGTAAAAGTTCAACGACGTGGTTGATGACCGTCGGAAAGTTTCCTAAGGTCACCACAGGGCGAACGGCGACACCGGGGGGCCACGTGGATCTGCGAGTCGGCCACCGCGCCGCTGTCCGGGTCACGGTGGCGACCCTCTGGGCCGACCCCGAAGCGGTACGCCCCGTCGACGCCCCCGCCCTCGGCCGCGACGCCGACCCCACCGCCTGGATCGCCGGCATGGACACCGACCAGCAGGTCGGCGACTGCGTGCTCAGCCAACTGCTGCTCGGCGAGGAGGTGCTGGTCACCGAGACCCGCCCCGGCTGGGCCCGGGTCGTCGCCGTCGAACAGGCCGCCGCGCCCCTGGACCCACGCGGCTACCCCGGCTGGCTGCCCACCGACCAACTCGTCCCCGCGCCCACCATCGACCCGCGCGCCGCCCCACCACTCGCCGCCCCGCCACTCGTGGTGCACGCCACGACTACCACCCTGCGCGCCAGCCCCGACGGTCCGGCACGAATCCCCGACGTGGTCCTCGGCACCCGGCTGCGTCCCGCCGGCCCGGCCGTGGCCGGCTGGCGACCGGTGTGCGTCCCCGGCCATCCGACCCCGCTCTGGCTTCCCGAACACGACGTGACGCCCTGGCCGCGGCGACCCCCGGCCGCACGGGAGGTGATCGCCGTCGCCGACCGCTTCCGCGACGTGCGCTACGTGTGGGGCGGCATGTCGCCGGCCGGCATCGACTGCTCCGGTCTGGTGCACCTGACCTGGCGACGGTTCGGGGTACGCCTCCCCCGCGACGCCGGGGAGCAGGCGGCCGCGACCACGCCCGTCGCGCTCGGCACGGAACGCGCCGGCGACCTCTACTTCTTCGCCCGGCCCGGGCGTCGCATCCACCACGTCGGGATCGTCACCACACCGGCCGCCCCCGGCGTCGAGCGCCGCATGTTGCACGCCTGCTACCAGCACCGCCGCGTCGTGGAGGAGCGACTCCCCCCCGACCGGCTAGCCACCTTGGTCGCCGCCCACCGCGTCTAACCCACCCACCCCACCTTCTCCCCCTCCCCGTCGGTCTGGAGAAGATTGTCGTGGACGGAGATCCACGAACGACAATCTTCCCTGGATCGACGAGTGGTGAGGGGTGGTCTCGTCCGCTCCCGCAGATCTTGGACAGTTGTCGTTCCAACAGGACGGGAACTGTCCAAGATCTGGGGGGGTGGGGGGTGGGGTCAGTGCTTGGCGACGGTTAGTTCGCGACGGCGGTCCCGGGAGGACTTGGCCAGGCTGGCGGCCGTGGCGACGGCCAACGTGCCCAGGATGACGGTCAGCGACAGCCAGATCGGGATGTGCGGGGCCCAACCCACGTGCTCGCCACCGTTGATGAACGGCAGGTTGTTGTCGGCGAGCGCCTCCAGCACCAACTTCACCCCGATGAAGCCGAGCACCACGGCCAGTCCCGCGCTCAGGTAGATCAGTCGGTCGAGCAGACCGCCGAGGAGGAAGTAGAGCTGCCGCAGCCCCATCAGCGCGAAGACGTTCGCGGTGAACACCAGGTACGCCTCCTGGGTGATCCCGAAGATCGCCGGGATGGAGTCCAACGCGAAGATCAGGTCGGTCGTGCCGATCGCGATCATGACGATCAGCATCGGCGTGAAGTACCGTCGGCCGTTCTGGTGGGTGGTCAGCCGGGCCCCGTCGTAGCCGGCGGAGATGGGCAGCGCCCGTCGGCTCCAGCGGATCAGCACGTTCTCGGTGAACTCGTCCTCGCCCGGCTCACCCTGACGGGCCAGGTTGATCGCCGTGTAGATCAGGAACGCGCCGAAGATGTAGAAGACCCAGGAGAACTGGGAGATCAACGCCGCGCCGGCGGCGATGAAGCCGCCCCGCATGATCAGGGCGAGCACGATACCGATCAGCAGGACCTTCTGCTGGTACTGCCGGGGCACCGAGAACCGGGCCATGATGATCACGAAGACGAAGAGATTGTCCACCGAGAGGCTGTACTCGGTGAGCCAGCCGGTGTAGAACTCGCCGGCCACCTTGCCGCCGGCGGCGAGCCAGAGACCCCCGCCGAAGAGCAGCGCCAGAGCGACGTAGAAGGTGACCCAGAGACTCGACTCGCGGACGCTGGGCTCGTGGGGGCGTCGACCGATCACCAACAGGTCGATCACCAGGATCGCGGTCAGCGCGACGAGGGTTCCCGCCCAGACCAGTCCGGACACGTTCACAGTTTATCCTCCGGCAGACACGCAGCGCCGGGCACACCGCGAGCCCCGGTGCCGGGGCTCGTTACGACCTGCGGTGCGCCTGCGACGCTGGCTGTGGTGACTGTCGGAGGTCTCTCCCGCCACCGGTCCGGCGCCGGTCACGACCCAACGGGCCGGATCGGGACGGGTCGGTGACCGACGATGCCGGGTCGTCCGCCTGGATGGCGTTCGACCGTGCTGACGACACCGCCGCGAGGGAATACTCCCCTCCTCGGCGGCCATTCTTCCCCATCTACGCCATGCCGCGCACCTCCTGCCGCGCGGAATGCCGGGCAGATCACGTCGTCTCCTGGTGGGACGGTGGGAAGACGCTTCCCTCGGCGTGGCGGGTCCCGCGTCGCACAGGGCGTCCTAGGAGGCTAGGTGTAGCTCGGGAACCTGTCCGACGATTGGACACGGCCGCCCCACGCCGCCCCGGTGAGCTGGCGCATGGCAGTCTGCCGGCATGGTGCTTGAGGTCGCGCTCATCGACGTACTGCCCGGACACGAGGAGGCGTTCGCCGCCGCGTACGCCCAGGGTCACCCGGTCCTGGCCGGCACGCCCGGCTGCCGCTCGGTGCGGATGACCCGGGGCGTCGAGTCGCCCTCCCGGTTCGTCCTGCTGGTGGAGTGGGACTCCGTCGACGCGCACGAGCGCGAGTTCCGGGCCACCGAGCGGTTCTCCCGGTGGCGGGAGCTGATCGGCCCGCACTTCGCCAACCCGCCCCTGGTCGAGCACTTCACCGACGTGCCGGCCTGACTGTCGTACCTGAACTGTCGTACCCGGACGGTAGCGTCGCCGGCGTCACCGGTCCCGCCGGCCGGCGCCGCCGGGACGGCCCGCTCAGGCCCACCGCCGGCGGCGGCACGGGGGCGGCGGGGCCGGTGACCCGCGCCGCTTCCCGCCGGCCGGCGGCTGGCCTCGGGGTCCTGGCGTCCGCGCCGGACGTCGGGCTCGCGGCCCGATAATCGGTGGCGCGGCCGGCCGGCCGCTGGTGAGCTGACCGCATGACCGGACGAGTGGCCCTGGTGACCGGCGTCAGCCGGGGTGTCGGCATCGGCGCGGCGGTCGCCCGCGCGCTCGCCCCCGACCACCACCGGCTGCTGCTCAGCGGGCTGCCCGGCTACGACGACGCCCAGCCCTACGGCGGCGACCCGCGGGGCGTGCCCGACCTCCTCGGCGAGCTGGGCGACCGCGCCGACCACCTGCCCGTCGACCTGCTCGCCCCGGCCGCCCCGGCCGCGCTGGTGACCGAGGCGGTCCGCCGGCACGGGCGGCTGGACACGGTGGTGGCGGTGCACGCCTACTCCACCGCCACCCCGCTCGGCGCCCTGGACGCCGCCGAGATCGACAGGCACCTGCTGGTCAACGTCCGGGCCACCCTGCTGCTCGCCGAGGCGTTCGCCGCCGCCTTTTCCGGCGGGGCCGGCGGGCGGCTGGTGCTCTTCTCCAGCGGGCAGCGCCTCGGCCCGATGAGCGACGAGTTGGCCTACGCGGCGAGCAAGGCGGCGGTGGAGAACCTCACCACCCAGCTCGCGCCGCTGCTCATGCCGCGCGGCATCACCGTGAACTGCGTCAACCCGGGGCCCACCGACACCGGCTACGCCACCCCGGAGCTCCACGAGGCGGTGGCCCGACGGTTCCCCGGCGGGCGGTGGGGCGCCCCGGAGGCGGCGGCCCGGCTGGTGCGGTTCCTCTGCTCACCCGACGCCGACTGGATCACCGGCCAGGTCGTCGACTCCGAGGGCGGCTTCGACAGGTACGGCTGACCGTCACTCCTCGGCGTGCCGGCTCAGCAGCTCCACCGTGTCCGCGCCGGACAGCGCGGCGTCCAGCAGCCAGTTGGCGAGCTGCTCGTACCTGCGCACGTCCGGCTCGGTGGTCAGCCGCAGGTCGGTGGTGAGCGTCTCCAGCACCACCGTCCGGGGGTCGGCCGGGTCCGGAAAGGCGTAGCAGGAGAACGGCGTCAGCGGATGGATCACGCTGCCGGCCACCGGGGCGCCGTGCGGCAGCACCCGGATCGTCACGTTCGGCCGCCGGGTCAGCGACACCAGGTGCCGGGCCTGCTCCCGCCAGACGTGCCCGGGCGCGCCCGCGCAGCCGAGGGCCGCCTCGGCCAGCACCGCCGTGTACCGGGGAGCGTCCATCCGGTGCAGCACGTCCTGGCGGGCCGTCCGGGCCCGGGTGTCGGCGTCCACGTCGACCTCCGGGTCGAGAAGTCGGCCCGCGGTGACCCGCAGGCGCGCGTACGCCCGGGTCTGGAGCAGGCCCGGCACCGTTGCCGGCTGGTACTCGAAGATGGTGGCCGCGCCCGCCTCCAGCTCGGCGTACGTGCGTTGCCGCTCGCCCATCTCGCCGAGCGCCCGCCACCAGCTCCGGTTCGTGGCGGCGTCGCGGGCGATGACGATCAACGCCTCGCGTTGCCCGGTGGGCACCTCGTAGACGTCCAGCAGGTCGAACACGTCGGCCAGGTCGGGTCGGCTCTGCCCCAGCTCGATGCGGGACAGTTTGGAGGTGGACGCCCACCCGAGCCGTTCGCAGACCTGTTCAAGGGTCAGCGTCGCCTGCCGGCGGAGCTGGCGCAGCTCGGCCCCCAGGCGTGCCCGGCGGACCACAGGACTCGTTGGCAGCGGCATCCGGCCTCCCATCGTGGGAGAGTACGGGCAGCGTCAACCCAACGCAATACCTCGCTCACCGAGAGCAACAAGGGCTCTCTGGGGCGTTCCCCCACACACCGGCGGCAGCCGTACCCGCCGGCGAGCGGTCAGGTCACCCCGGCGGCGTCCATCCCGCGCAGCTCCTTCTTGAGGTCGGCGACCTCGTCCCGGATCCGGGCGGCCAGCTCGAACTGCAGCTCCCGGGCCGCGGCCAGCATCTGGTCGTTGAGCTCCTGGATGAGCTGGGCCAGCTCCGCCCGGGCCATCCCCTCCCGGGCCGGGCCGGCCGCCGACCGGGACCGGCTGCGGGTCTCCTTCACCGGCGCCTTGCCCCGGGAGAGCTGACGGACCGCGCCGCCGACCCGGGTGTCGGTCTCGGTGTCCTCCGCCTCGCGGTAGATGTCGTCGAGGATGTCGTGGATCTTCTTGCGCAGCGGCTCGGGGCTGATGCCGTGCGCCTCGTTGTGCGCGATCTGCTTGGCGCGCCGCCGGTTCGTCTCGTCGATCGCCTCGGCCATCGAGGGCGTGATCTTGTCGGCGTACATGTGCACCTGACCGGAGACGTTCCGCGCGGCCCGACCGATGGTCTGGATCAGGGACCGGCCGCTGCGCAGGAACCCCTCCTTGTCGGCGTCCAGGATCGCCACCAGCGACACCTCGGGCAGGTCGAGACCCTCCCGGAGCAGGTTGATGCCGACCAGCACGTCGTACTCGCCCTTGCGCAGCTCGCGCAGCAGCTCCACCCGGCGCAGCGTGTCGACCTCGGAGTGCAGGTAACGCACCCGGATGCCGTTGTCCAGCAGGTAGTCGGAGAGGTCCTCGGCCATCTTCTTGGTCAACGTGGTCACCAGGACCCGCTCGTCACGCTCGGTGCGCAGCCTGATCTCGTGCATCAGGTCGTCGATCTGCCCCTTGGTGGGCTTGACCACGACCTCCGGGTCGACCAGGCCGGTCGGGCGGATCACCTGCTCGACGTACTCGCCCTCGGCCTGCGCCATCTCCCACGAGCCGGGCGTCGCGGAGAGGAACACCATCTGCCCGACCCGTTCGAGGAACTCGTCGAAGCGCAACGGCCGGTTGTCGCCGGCGCTGGGCAGCCGGAAACCGTGGTCGATGAGCATCCGCTTGCGCGAGGCGTCACCCTCGTACATGCCGCCGATCTGCGGGATCGTCACGTGCGACTCGTCGACCACGGTGAGGAAGTCGTCGGGGAAGTAGTCGAGCAGACAGTGCGGCGGGCTGCCGGGCAGCCGGCCGTCGATGTGCATGGAGTAGTTCTCGATGCCGGAGCAGAAGCCGACCTGCCGCATCATCTCGATGTCGTAGGTGGTGCGCATCCGCAGCCGCTGCGCCTCCAGCAGCTTGCCCTGCCGCTCCAGCTCGGCCAGCCGACCGGCCAGCTCGGCCTCGATGTCGCGGATGGCCCGCTCCATCCGCTCCGGACCGGCCGCGTAGTGGGTGGCCGGGAAGATCAGCAGGTGGTCGACCTCACGGACCACGTCACCGGTGAGCGGGTTGAGGTAGTAGAGCTTCTCCACCTCGTCGCCGAACAGCTCGACCCGGACGGCCAGCTCCTCGTACGCGGGGATGATCTCCAGGGTGTCGCCGCGGACCCGGAACGTGCCGCGCTGGAAGGCCATGTCGTTGCGGGTGTACTGGATGTCCACCAGGCGGCGCAGGAGCTGGTCACGGTCGAGCTCCTGGCCGACGGCGACCCGCACCGCGCGGTCGAGGTACTCCTCCGGGGTGCCCAGGCCGTAGATCGCCGAGACGGTCGCCACCACGATCACGTCCCGCCGGGTGAGCAGGGACATCGTCGCCGAGTGCCGCAGCCGCTCGACCTCCTCGTTGATCGAGGAGTCCTTCTCGATGTAGGTGTCGGTCTGCGGGATGTACGCCTCGGGCTGGTAGTAGTCGTAGTAGGAGACGAAGTACTCCACCGCGTTGTGCGGGAGCAGCTCGCTGAACTCCTTGGCCAACTGGGCGCAGAGGGTCTTGTTGGGGGCGAGCACCAGGGTCGGCCGTTGCAGCCGCTCGACCAGCCACGCGGTGGTGGCGCTCTTGCCGGTGCCGGTCGCGCCGAGCAGCACGGTGTTGCGGTCGCCCCGGCGCACCCGGCGCTCCAGGTCGTCGATCGCGGCCGGCTGGTCGCCGGCCGGCTGGAACTCGCTGACGACCTGGAAGCGTCCGTCGAGGCGGGGAATGTCGAGCGCCATGGTCCCCACGGTACGCCGCGGGTGTGACACTCCGCGGCGGCTACCGCCCGTGCCCGACCGGCTTCGATATTCGCATTGTGAAGTACATCTCACCAGGCTAGGGTGTGCGTCGTAGGCCGCTCGCGGCGGCCGTCCGGGTCAGGGCCGCCCTCGTGGGTCGCCCGCCCGGCGCAGGGGTCGCAGCACCCGGCACGCCGGTGTGCGCCTCCGGTGCGGTAGCGCGTAGGCGCAGACCGGCCGCCGCGAGCGCCCCTGCCTCGTCACTCCCGCCCCGGCCGGGCCGTTCAACCACTCGTGAACACCACGCCCGACGCGGCCACCGGCCCGACGCCGGTCCCGGACGGCGGACCACGCCGGGGCCGCCGCGACGCCCCGGCCACCACCGGCGGACGACACCGGACCGCCGCCGCCCGACGGGCCCGGCAGCGGCGGCAGGCGCGGGGCGGGCTCGGCGCGGTCGCGGCCGTCACCGCCGCGGCCCTCGTCGCCGGCCTGCTGTCCTGGTCACCCGATCCCCCGTCACCGTCCCGCCCGCTGACCGACGGGGAAGCCGACCGGTTGGCCGCCGTCCGGGTCACCAACTACCGCGACGGCCGCGCCCGCCTGCGGGCCACGGTCGGCGTCGGGGCGGACCGGACCGAGGTCGTCGGCTGGGTCGACTGGAGCCGTCCGCTGGTCTACCTCGACGTCGGCGGCCCCGGGGCGGGCCCGGCCCGGGGGCTGGTGCAGGCCCTCCCCGACCTGGTGGCGGTCCGACCCGACCCGACCGCCGTGCTCACCCCCGCCCTGCCCCCGCTCACCCCGCCGGACGACGGCTGGCGGATCCGCCGACCGCCGGACCGGCCACCGCTGGCCGCCCTGCTCGACCTGCTCTTCGCGCTCTCCGCCGACCGTCCGGACCCGGCCGCGCCGCTGCGGTCCGGGGCCCGCCGCACGGGTGGGGACACCGTCGGGGGCGCCCCGGTGGACGTGCTCCAGGTGCCCGGCGTGTCCCACCCGCTGCCCGGCGACGGGACGCGGTACTGGGTGGACCGGGACGCCCGCCTGCGCCGGATGGCGACGTGGCTGCCCGGCCGGATCCCGGTCACCGTCGAGCTGGACCGGGCCGACCGGCCCCCGCTGCGGCCGGTGGACCCGCTCGGCGGGCGGCCCGGCCTGCCCCGGGAGCTCACCGGGGCGGAGGCCGACCGGCTGGCCCGGATGCCCGCCCGCAACCGTGAGGTCGGCGGCGTCGCGCTCGACCTGGCCGTGCCCACCGGCGCCGGGGCGAACCTGCGCGGCGCCGGCTGGCTCGACTGGACGGCCGGCGTTGCCTATCTCGCCGCCGGTGACCTCGACGCGCCCGACGTCCGGACGCTGGCCCGCTACGACCGGACCGGCGGGGTGACCCGCGCGCAGGTCCCGACCGGGGACGCGGACCCGGCCGGCCGGCCACCGCTGCCGCCGCCGGGCGACGCGCCGTGGAGCCGGTCCGGGCCCGGCGTCGGCGAACTGGACCGGCTCGTCCAGGCCGCGCTGCGGGCCGGGCGGTCACCCGCGCCCCCGGGCCGGGCCACCTGGCAGCGCCAGGACAGCGCCGACGGACGCCAGGTGGACGTCATCGAGCTGGTCGCCGCCGACACCGTCCTGCGGTACTGGATCGACCGGACCGGTCTGCTCCGCCGGCTGGAGTCGCGGGCCCCGTCCGGCGCGTGGGCACGGCTGGCCCTGACGCAGTCGCCGGTCCCCTGGCTGCCGCCGGCCCCGGCCGCCCGCCCGGCCCGCTGAGTCGCACGTCCGGCAGACGCGGACCCGGCTGCCCGGCAGGCGGCGGTCAGGGACGCCAGCCGGTCCGGGCGGCCCAGTCCTCGGCCCGTCGGCGCTCCTCGTCGAACCAGGGCTCCTTGGCGGCGGCGTAGCCGGCCCGGTCCGGGGTCGACTCCGCCAGGTCCCGCTTCACCGCCTGGTAGGACGCCCGCCGGTCGGGGTCCGCGCGCAGGTGGTCACGCATCAGCAGCGCGTACCGCCAGCCGGGCGAGCCGGCCGCGCGCACGTGCAGGTGGACCGGGCGACCGGGGTCGGCGCTGCCGTGCAGCCGCTTCTCGCCGGGAGACCCGTCGGGTGGGCGCGGGCTGTCCCACCAGTCGCCGGGAAAACGGGGAAAGCCGGCGCGGGCCAGCCGCTCGGCGAACGGGCCGTCGGCGTCGGCGATCGACTCCACGGTGAGCTGGATGTCGACGACGTCCTTCGCGGCCAGCCCCGGCACCGCCGTCGAGCCGACGTGGTCGATCCGTGGTCGGGCGGGCGCGAGCGCGTGCCCGATCCGGGCGGCCAGCCGCTCGTACTGCTGCGGCCACGTCGGGTCGGGCTCGGCGAGGACCACCCGATCGGCGCGGACCACGCGGCGCGCGCGCAGGTTCTTCTCGTACGGCACGAGCCGCCCGCGCCACAGCGCGTCCACGGCGGCGTGCAGGTCGTCGCGGCTGCCGTCGTTGCCGACCAGCACGTCGGCGGCGGCCCGGCGGCCGGCGTCGTCGGTCTGGGCGGCGATCCGCCGCTGCGCGTCGGCCCGGCTCATCCCCCGGTCGCGGGTCAGCCGCTCCACCCGGGTCGCCACCGCGGTCTCCACCACCACCACGAGGTGGTACGTGGGCGCGAGCCCCACCTCCACCAGCAGCGGCACGTCGTTGACGACGATCGCGTCGACGGGCGCGGCGGCGGCCAGCTCGGCGGTCCGGGCCCGGACCCGGGGGTGGACGATCTCCTCCAGCCGACGGCGGGCCGTGGTGTCCCCGAACACCAGCGCTCCCAGGGCGGGCCGGTCGAGGGCGCCGTCCGGACCGAGCACGTCCGCGCCGAACGTGGCGACGACCTCGGCCAGCCCGTCGCTGCCCGGGGCGACCACCTCGCGGGCGATCCGGTCCGAGTCGACGACCACCGCGCCCAGGTCCGCGAGGCGTGCCGCGACCGCGCTCTTGCCGGAGCCGATGCCACCGGTCAGTCCCACCATCAACACCGCATTAGTGAACCCGATCGCCCGCGCCCGCCCCCGGGCGGGGCGGGAGAGGGCCCCGCCCTCGGCGGGACGCCCGCCGGGCAGGGAAAGGGGAAGGCCCCGTCCGACCGTGGGGAGCCGGTGGACGGGGCCTTCGGATGGTGCCTGTGGGTCACTTACCGCCGGCGAGCTTCTCCCGCAGCGCGGCGAGCGCCTCGTCGGTGGCCAGCGTGCCGGCCGGCTCCTCGGCCTGCCGGCTCGGGGCCGGGCTGGACGAGGAGGTGGTGCCGCCCCCGCCGCCAGCGGTGACGGCGGGCGCCGGGTTGGCAGCGGCCTCGGCGTCGGCGGCCCGGGAGTTCTGCACCTGCTTGGTGTGGGCCTCCCAGCGCTGACGCGCCTCGGCGTACTGGTTCTCCCAGGTCTCGCGCTGCTTGTCGTACCCCTCGAGCCACTCGCCGGTCTCCGGGTCGAAGCCCTCGGGGTAGATGTAGTTGCCCTCGTTGTCGTACGTGGCGGCCATGCCGTAGAGGGTCGGGTCGAAGTGCTCCTCGCCCTCGACGAAGCCCTCGTTGGCCTGCTTGAGCGAGAGCGAGATCCGCCGCCGCTCCAGGTCGATGTCGATGACCTTGACCATGACCTCGGAGCCGACCTGGACGACCTGCTCCGGGATCTCCACGTGGCGCTCGGCCAGCTCGGAGATGTGGACCAGACCCTCGATGCCGTCGTCGACCCGGACGAACGCGCCGAACGGCACCAGCTTGGTGACCTTGCCCGGGACGATCTGCTGGATCGCGTGGGTCCGGGCGAACTGCCGCCACGGGTCCTCCTGGGTCGCCTTCAGCGACAGCGAGACCCGCTCGCGGTCCAGGTCGACGTCCAGGACCTCGACCTCGACCTCCTGGCCCACCTCGACCACCTCGGAGGGGTGGTCGATGTGCTTCCAGGACAGCTCGGAGACGTGCACCAGACCGTCGACGCCGCCGAGGTCGACGAACGCGCCGAAGTTGACGATCGAGGAGACGACGCCCTTGCGGACCTGCCCCTTCTGGAGCTTGTTGAGGAACTCGGTGCGCACCTCGGACTGGGTCTGCTCGAGCCAGGCCCGGCGGGACAGGACCACGTTGTTGCGGTTCTTGTCCAGCTCGATGATCTTGGCTTCGAGCTCACGGCCGACGTACGGCTGCAGGTCCCGCACCCGACGCATCTCGACCAGGGAGGCGGGCAGGAAGCCGCGCAGCCCGATGTCGAGGATGAGACCACCCTTGACGACCTCGATGACCGAGCCGCGGACGACGCCGTCCTCGTCCTTGATCTTCTCGATGGTGCCCCAGGCCCGCTCGTACTGCGCCCGCTTCTTGGAGAGGATCAGACGCCCCTCCTTGTCCTCCTTCTGGAGGACCAGGGCCTCGATGTGGTCACCGACCGACACCACCTCGGCCGGGTCCACGTCGTGCTTGATCGACAACTCACGAGAGGGGATGACACCCTCGGTCTTGTAGCCGATGTCGAGCAGGACCTCGTCCCGATCGACCTTGACGACGGTGCCTTCGACAATGTCGCCGTCATTGAAGTACTTGATGGTCTCGTCGATCGCGGCGAGGAAAGCCTCCTCGGAACCGAGATCGTCGTGGGTGACCCGGGTGGCGCTCGAGGGGGCCTCGATGCTGCTCGTCATGTGGGCGGTTGCTCCGGTCGGATGGTGTGTCACAGCAGGCTTGTGTCGCAGTGACCTGTTCGCGCCAGCGGACCCGCCTCCGGGCACACCCAACGATCACCTGTCGAGATCATCATGTGGCTCCGTCGACCGCGCGCCTGCTCCCTGCCGAGACACACGATCCGCGAGCGCATCGTCTAGCCTACCGGGTGCATTACCACAGCGTGCAAGCCCTCCCGTCTCCCCTGGGACGCGTCAGGCGTGAAAGCCGAAGAATCACCCGCAATCCCCCACTCGTGTAACACGTATCACACCCGCACCTTCGGCGATCCCGCGCCCACCGGCTCCGGGCCCTCCCCGCGGGGGGCACTAACGTGGCGGCGTGGACGACGACAACCTGGTACGACGCCGACGGGTCGGCGACGCGGAGGCCCGCCGGGCCAACCGCCGCTGGTGGGACGCGGACGCCGACGACTACCAGGCCGAGCACGGACGGTTCCTCGGCGACGTCGACTTCGTCTGGTGCCCGGAGGGGCTGCGCGAGACCGACGCCCGGCTGCTCGGCGACCTCGCCGGGCGGCGGATCCTGGAACTCGGCTGCGGGGCCGCGTCCGCCGCCCGCTGGCTGGCCGCCCAGGGCGCGCGGCCGGTCGCCCTCGACCTCTCCGTCGGCATGCTGCGGCACGCCGCGCAGGCCGCCGACCGCACCGGCGTACGCGTGCCGCTGACCCAGGCCGACGCCCTCGCCCTGCCCTTCGCCGACGCCGCCTTCGACACGGTCTGCACGGCGTTCGGCGCGGTCCCGTTCGTGGCCGACTCGGCGGCGGTGATGCGCGAGGTGGCCCGGGTGCTGCGGCCCGGCGGCCGGTGGGTGTTCTCGGTGACCCACCCGATGCGCTGGATCTTCCTCGACGACCCGGGCGAGGGCGGCCTCACCGCCGTGCACTCGTACTTCGACCGGAGCCCCTACGTCGAGCAGGACGAGCACGGCGTCGCCAGCTACGTGGAGCAGCACCGCACCCTCGGCGACCGGATCCGGGAACTGGTCGGGGCCGGTTTCCGCCTGCTCGACCTGGTCGAGCCGGAGTGGCCGGCCGGGCACCGGGAGGTCTGGGGGCAGTGGAGCCCGCTGCGCGGCCGGCTCTTCCCCGGCACCGCCATCTTCGTCGCCGAGAAGCCCGCCGCCTGAGAATCGGCCGTCCGCGCCGGCATCCGCCCGTGGTGTCCCGGTCGACCGGTCCCACGGCTGCCCGCGCACGGCGGCGCCGTGCGTCGGCACCGACTGTCCGCTCTGATCGCCACCAGCGGCGTTACGCTCACCTGGTGATCGCCGAACCCGTCCCGACATCACCTGGCCGCTGGTGTCCGGACCCGATGCGGCAGCAGCGTGCCGACTACACGCTGGCGGACCTGACCGCCCGGCCGGACGACGCCCCCCGCGTCGAAGCCGTTCCCGATCAAGCTGGCCGTCGACGAGATCACCCCCTGACCGGCGTCGGCCGCCGCCCGGTGGTGGCGTTTCGGCGGACGTCGGCCGGGTAGCCGCAGCGTATGGCCGAGCAGAGGAAGTTCCGGCGGGGCGACCACGTCTCCTGGGCCAGCCACGGCGGCCGGGGCCACGGTGTCGTCACCGGCGAGATCACCGAACGGACCCGGGTCCGGGGCCGGACCGTGGCCGCCTCCCCGGAGGCGCCGCAGTACCGGATCCGCAACGACCACTCGGGCCGCGACGTCGCCCACCGCCCGGAGGCGCTGCGCCATGACCCGGAATGAGCAGGCCCGGGACCGGCCGCCCGCCGGCGGCGACCAGGGCCGGGACGACGACCGGGACACCTACCGCGAGTTCACCGACGCGGTCAACATGACCCCGGCCGAGCTCTCCCGTTGGCTGGAGCGCGACGCGTCCAAGCACGTCGGCTGGCGGAAGAAGGGCAGCCAGGGCGGTGAGTCGGTCGGCCACGCCTCCGGCCGGCGGATCGTCGACCTGCTCCGCCGTAAACGCGCCGACCTCACCTCGGCCGACTACCGGCACATGCGCAAGGTCGTCGGGTACGTCCACCGGCACCTGGCCCAGCGCCCCAGCGGCGACGTCCGCGACACCCGCTGGCGCTGGTCCCTCATGAACTGGGGCCACGACCCCCTCAAGTGACCCGGCGCTTCAGCCGACCTCTCTCCCCGGAACAGCGCGTACCACCCACCCGCCGTGCCCCACGACGGGGTTTCCGGGGCAGCCCGACCCGCGCAGGGATCAAGCTTGACCGCCCGGAGCGGGTCGGGCTGCCCCGGAAACCCACAACAGCGACATCAGTGGTCCGCGCTGTTCCAGTCCCGCCCCGCCCCCACCGACACCGACAGCGGCACCGACAGCGGGTACGCCTGGCCCATCTCCTGCCGGACCAGCTCCGCCAGCGGCTCCCGTTCCCCGGTGGCGACCTCGAAGACCAGCTCGTCGTGCACCTGCAACAGCATCCGGGAGCGCAGCCCCGACGCGCGCAGCGCGGTGTCGACGCGCAGCATGGCCAGTTTGATGATGTCCGCCGCGGAGCCCTGGATCGGGGCGTTGAGCGCCATCCGCTCGGCCATCTCCCGGCGCTGCCGGTTGTCGCTGACCAGGTCGGGCAGGTAGCGGCGACGGCCCAGCACGGTGGAGGTGTAGCCGTCCTGCCGGGCCCGGTCGACCACGGTGCGCAGGTAGTCGCGGACCCCGCCGAACCCGGCGAAGTAGTCCTCCATCAGGCCCCGGGCCTCCTCGGCGGTGATGCCGAGCTGCTGGGCCAGGCCGAACGCGCTCAACCCGTACGCCAGGCCGTAGTTCATCGCCTTGATCTTGCGACGCTGGTCGGCGGTGACCTGCTCCACCGGCACGCCGAACACCGAGGAGGCGGTCGCGGCGTGGAAGTCGGCGCCCGAGTTGAACGCCTCGATCAGCGCGTCGTCGGCGGAGAGGTGCGCCATGATCCGCATCTCGATCTGGCTGTAGTCGGCGGTCAGCAGGCAGTCGTGCCCGGGGCCGACCACGAACGCCCGGCGGATCCGCCGGCCCTCCTCGGTGCGGATGGGGATGTTCTGCAGGTTGGGCTCGGTGGAGGAGAGCCGGCCGGTGGCGGCCACCGTCTGGTTGAACGTGGTGTGGATCCGGTCGTCGTCGGAAACCGACTTGAGCAGCCCGTCCACGGTCACCTTGAGCTTGGCCACGTCCCGGTGGCGCAGCAGGTGCGCCAGGATCGGGTGCTCGGTCTGCGTGTACAGCCAGCCGAGGGCGTCCGCGTCGGTGGTGTAACCGGTCTTGATCTTCTTGGTCTTCGGCAGGGCCAGCTCACCGAAGAGGATCTCCTGGAGCTGCTTGGGCGAGCCGAGGTTGAACTCCCGCCCGATCACCGCGTACGCGGCCTGGGCGGCGTCCTTGACCTCGCCGGCGAACTGGGCCTCCAGCTCGTGCAGGTAGTCGGTGTCCGCGGCGATGCCGACCCGTTCCATCTCGGCCAGCACCCGCATCAGGGGCAGCTCCACCCCGGCCATCAGCTTGGTCGACTGCTCGCCGTCCCGGGACAGCTCGGCGTCGATCGCGTCGGCCAGGTCGAGGGTGGCCCGGGCGTGCAGCATGAGGTTCTGTTCGGCCTCGCTGTCGTCGCCGAGACCCTCCAGGGTGAGCTGGCCGGTCTCCGGCGCGTCCACCCGCAGCTCCCGGTGCAGGTACCGCAGCGCCAGGTCGGTCAGGTCGTAGGAGCGCTGGTCGGGGCGGGCGAGGTAGGCGGCGATCTGGGTGTCCCGGTGGATGCCGGCCAGCGTCCAGCCGTGCGCGGCGAGGGCCAGCAGGGCGGGCTTGCTGTCGTGCAGCACCTTGGGCCGCGCCGGGTCGGCCAGCCAGCCGGCCAGCGCCGACTCGTCGGCGGGCGTCAGCTTCGCCGGGTCGCACCAGGCCGCCGCGCCGTCGCCGGTGGCCAGCGCCAGCCCGGTCACCGAGGCGGTGTGCCGACGGTTCGGGCCGGTGTCGAGCTTGACCGCCACCCCGACCGGCAGGTCGGCCGCCGCGTGCGCGGCCAGCCAGTCGGCCAACGCGCCCGGCTCGGTGAGCACCACGCCGGCCAGGTCGAAGCCCGACTCGGCCTCCGGCTCGACCGCGTCGAGGTACTGGTAGAGCCGGTCCCGCAGGATGCGGAACTGGAGGGTGTCGAAGACCTGGTGCACGGCCTCCCGGTCCCACCCCTGCCAGCGGGCGTCCTCGGGGCGCAGCGGCAGCTCCAGGTCGGCGACCAGGCGGTTGATGTCGTAGTTGCGCAGCACGTCGGCGAGCCGCTCACGCAGGCTGTCACCGGCCTTGCCCTTGATCGCGTCGGCCTGGGCCACCACGCCCTCGACCCCGCCGTACTGGGTGATCCACTTCGCGGCGGTCTTCGGGCCGACGCCCGGGACGCCGGGCAGGTTGTCGCTGGTCTCGCCGACCAGCGCGGCCAGGTCGCGGTACCGCTCGGGGCGGACGCCGTACTTCGCCTCGACCGCCTCGGCGTCCATCCGGGCCAGGTCGGAGACGCCCTTACGCGGGTAGAGGACGGTGGTCCGCCCGTCGACGAGCTGGAAGGCGTCCCGGTCGCCGGTGCAGATCAGCACGTCCAGCCCCTGGTCGCGGGCCTGGCAGGCGAGGGTGGCGATCACGTCGTCGGCCTCGTAGCCTTCTTTCTCGACCACCGGGACGCGCAGCGCGGCGAGGACCTCCTTGACCAGGCTGACCTGGCCGGCGAAGTCGGCCGGGGTCTCGCTGCGGCCAGCCTTGTACTCGGCGTACCGCTCGGTGCGGAAGGAGCGGCGGGAGACGTCGAAGGCCACGATGATGTGGGTGGGCTGCTCGTCCCGGAGCACGTTGATCAGCATCGAGGTGAAGCCGTAGACCGCGTTGGTGGGCTGCCCGGTCGTGGTGGAGAAGTTCTCCACCGGCAGGGCGAAGAAGGCCCGGTAGGCCAGCGAGTGGCCGTCGACGAGGAGCAGGCGCGGGTTCGTGGCTGTCACGAAAGGCGACTCTAGTCCGTACCCCCGACATCACCCGGCGGCGGCACGGCGCGTGACGCGCGTCGGCCGCCCGACCCCGTCCGGGTCCGGGCGGCCGACGCGCGGGCGCCTCAGGCCACGCCGAGGTACGCCTCCTTGACCGACGGGTCGTGCAGGAGGTCCCGGCCGGAGCCCTCCTTGACGATCCGGCCGGTCTCCAGCACGTAGCCCCGGTGGGCGCGGGAGAGCGCCTGCTGGGCGTTCTGCTCCACCAGCAGGATGGTGGTGCCCTGCTGGTTGATCTCCGTGATGATGTCGAAGATCTGCCGGATCACCATCGGGGCCAGCCCCATCGACGGCTCGTCCAGCAGCAGCAGCTTCGGTCGGGCCATCAGCGCCCGGCCGACGGCCAGCATCTGCTGCTCACCGCCGGAGAGGGTGCCGCCGGCCTGCCTACGCCGCTCGCGCAGCCGGGGGAACAGGGTCAGCACCCGCTCCAGGTCCTCGGCGATGCCGGCCCGGTCCTTGCGGGTGTACGCCCCCATGTCCAGGTTCTCCAGCACCGTCATGCCGGGGAACACGCCCCGACCCTCCGGCGACTGGCAGATGCCCCGGACCACCCGGAGGTCGGCGCGGACGTTCGTGATGTCCTCGCCGTTGAACCGGATCTTCCCGGTCTTGGCCGGCAGCAGCCCGGAGATGCCCTTCATGGTGGTGGTCTTGCCGGCGCCGTTCGCGCCGATCAGGGCCACCACCTCGCCCTCGTCGACGTGCAGGCTGACCGAGTGCAGCGCCTCGATCCGCCCGTACGCCAGCGTCAGGTCCTCGATCTCAAGCAGCATCGACGGACTCCCCCAGGTAGGCGGCGATGACCTTCGGGTTCTCCCGGACCTCGGCCGGCGTCCCCTCGGCGATCTTCTTGCCGAACTCCAGCACCACGATCCGGTCGGTGACCCCCATGACCAGGCGCATGTCGTGCTCGATGAGCAGCACCGTGTAGCCCAGGTCACGGATGCGCTTGATGAGCGCGTTGAGCTCCTCCTTCTCCGCCGGGTTGAAGCCGGCGGCCGGCTCGTCCAGGCAGAGCAGTTTCGGCTCGGTGGCCAGCGCGCGGGCGATCTCCAGCCGCCGCTGGTCACCGTAGGGCAGGTTGCGGGCCAACTCGTTGGCCCGGCCCACGATGCCGACGAACTTGAGCAGCTCCAGGGCCTTGCGCTCGCCGGCCCGCTCCTCCAGCGTGTGCCGGGAGATGCCGAAGACCTTCGCGCTGGAGCGGCGGACCTGCTGCCAGGCCCGGACGACACCGTTGGTCGAGTCGACCACCGGCAGCTCCTCCGGCCTGGCCTTCTTCCGGTAGAGCCGGAACAGCGCGCCGACCACACTGGTCTTGTGCCGGGCGTCGGTGCCGATCATGACGTTCTCCAGCGCCGTCATCTCCGGGAAGAGACGGATGTTCTGGAACGTCCGGGCGATGCCCATCCGGTTGATCTGGTGCGGCTTGCGGCCGGTCACCTGCTGCCCGCCGTCGAACCGCACCGCGCCGGAGGTCGGCCGGTACACGCCGGTCATCACGTTGAAGCAGGTGGTCTTGCCGGCCCCGTTCGGGCCGATCAGACCGAGGATCTCACCCCGGAAGAGGCTGAAGCTGACGTCGTCCAGCGCCGTCACGCCACCGAAGCGCAGCGTGACGTGGTCGACGTCGAGCAGCACCTCCCGCTGGCGCGGCGCCGGCCGGGCCAGCTTGATCTCGTCCAGGTGCGGCTCGGTGGCGGCCTCGGCCGCCAGCGCGTCGTCGGGGATCTCCTTCTCAGACACTGGCCGGCACCTCCTCGGCACGGTCCTTCAACTCGCGGGCCCGTCGTCTGCTCGGGATCAGACCCTGCGGACGCAGCAGCATCACCAGCACCAGCGCCAGGCCGAAGGCCAGGAACCGCCAGTCGGCGAAGTCCCGGAACCGCTCCGGCAGGTACGCCAGCAGGAACGCGCCCAACGCCACGCCGGCCATGTTGCCGGCCCCGCCGACCACCACCATCGCCACGAACAGGATGGAGAGCTGGGCGTTGAACTGGTTCGGCTCGATGAAGCCCTGCCGGCTGGCGAAGAGGAACCCGGAGATACCACCGAGCGCCGCTCCGATGGCGAACGCCCACAGCTTGTACTTGAACGGGTACACGCCCATCACCGCGGCGGCGTCCTCGTCCTCGCGGACCGCCAGCCAGGCCCGGCCGACCCGGCTGTTCTCCAACCGGCGTACCGCGAAGACCAGCAGCAGCACCACGGTCAGCGCCAGCCAGTACCACGGTTTGGCGTCGATCAGGCCGAACACGTCGTTGTCGGCCGACGGCGCGCCCTGCGGGCCGGGGATCGCGGCGACGCCCTGCGGGCCGCCGGACCACTCCACGTTCCGGACCACGATCCGGATGATCTCGCCGAAGCCGAGCGTGACGATGGCCAGGTAGTCACCGCGCAGCCGCAGCGTCGGCCAGCCCAGGAGCACCCCGGAGATCATCGTGAAGGCGATGGCGAGCGGGATGCAGATCGCCCAGGCGACCGCCCAACCCTCGGGCATGTCGAAGCGCTCCTGGAGCGCCTTGACCACCGGCGACTGGGTGGAGCCGAACAGCGCCACGCTGTACGCCCCGACCGCGAAGAAGCCGACGTAGCCCAGGTCGAGCAGACCGGCCAGGCCGATCACCACGTTCAGACCGATCGCGATCAGCACGTACACCGCGCAGATGAAGAGCACACCGGCCCAGTTGTTGCCGCCGTTGACGTCGGTGCGCAACCAGGTAAGCCCGGGGATGCCGAGCAGCGGCAGGTAGTAGAGGAACGCCACGAACGCGGCGAAGGCCAGCGCCCGCTGCCACTTCGGCAGCGCCCGGAACCGGGCGCCGACACCGCCGGTGGCGTCCCGCAGGCCGTCCAGCGGACGCTTCTTGATCGTCGTCGTCATGCGCGGGCCCTCCCCAACGACTCGCCGAGCAGACCGGTCGGACGGAACAGCAGCACGACCACCAGCACCACGAAGGCCGCCACGTCCTCCCAGCTCGACGTGGTCAGGGTCGCCGCGTAGACCTCGACGACACCGAGCAGCAGCCCGCCGAGCAGCGCGCCGCGGATGTTGCCGATGCCGCCGAGCACGGCGGCGGTGAACGCCTTCAGGCCCAGGATGAAGCCGACGTTGAACCGGGTGTTGCCGTAGCGCAACGCGTACAGCAGCGCCGCCGCGCCGGCCAGCAGACCACCGAGCAGGAAGATCAGCGCGATCACCCGGTCCTTGTTGACGCCCATCAGCGCCGCGGTGTCCGGGTTCTGCGCCACCGCCCGCACCCCCCGGCCGTACCGGGTGCGGTTGATGAAGACGTCCAGCCCGGCCATCATGACCAGCGCGGCCACCACCGTGATCAACTGGGTGTTGGTGACGTCCGTGCCGCCGATGGTGAAGACCACGTCGCGCTCCAGCACGGTCGGCATGCCGACCACCAGCCGGCCCTGCCAGAGACCGAACGCCTCCGACATCACCAGCGACAGGCCGATCGCGGTGATCAGGAAGATCAGCGGCGGCGCGTTCATCCGGCGCAACCGGCGGTACGCCACCCGCTCCACCACCACCGCGGTCAGACCCGAGGCGGCGGCGGCGGCCAGCAGACCGACCGTGAGCAGTAGCAGCAAGGTGCCCAGCGGCGGCGAGTCGGTCGCGCCCAGCAGACTCCA
This sequence comes from Micromonospora sp. WMMD882, assembly GCF_027497255.1. Classification (NCBI taxonomy): domain Bacteria; kingdom Bacillati; phylum Actinomycetota; class Actinomycetes; order Micromonosporales; family Micromonosporaceae; genus Micromonospora; species Micromonospora sp. WMMD882. The sequence goes on along the minus strand of NZ_CP114903.1, from coordinate 341,003 downwards.
CACCCCGACCACGGTGAACGTGCCCACCATGAAGACCTCGGCGTGGGCGAAGTTGATCAGCCTCAGGACCCCGTACACCAGCGTGTAGCCGAGCGCGACGAGGGCGTAGATCGCGCCCTTCGCCAGACCGTCCACCGTGTGCTGGCCCAGGTGCCCGAAGAGTTCATCGAAATTCACGATTTCTCCCTTTGCACCGAACGCGGCCGGGGGCTCGTGGCCCCCGGCCGCGCTCCAGAAGTGGATCAGCTGAGCTTGATCTCCTGCTGCGGGGTGATCTGGCCGCCCTTGATCTCGTAGGCCCAGATGACGACCTTGGACTTGTCCACGTCACCGGTCTCGTCGAACTTGATGTACTTCGACACGCCCTGCTTGTCGTAGGAGTCCACCCACTCCAGCAGCTCGGCGCGGGTGGACTTGCCCTCGGCGAAGCCCTCCAGCAGCACCACCGCGCCGTCGTAGCCCTCCGCGCCGTAGGAGCCCGGCGCCTGGCCGTACTCCTTCTCGTAGTCGGCGGAGAAGGTGCCGCCGGCCTCGGCGGCCGGCAGGCACGGGCAGGTCACGATCGCGCCGTCGGCGCCGGCGCCGGCGCCCGACGGGAAGCCCGGGTCGTAGAGGCCGTCGAAGCCGAGGAACTTCGCGGTCACCCCGGCGGCGCGCATCTGCTTGACCAGCGGCGCGGCCTCGTTGGTGTAACCGCCGTAGGCGATCGCGTCCGCGCCCGCCGACTTGATCTTCGAGATGGTGGCGTCGAAGTTGGTCTGGTCGGTCTGGACCTTGTCCTCGCCGACGACCTTCGCGCCCAGGCCCTTCTTGACCTCGGCGATGATGCCCGCGCCGTACGGCTGGCCGTCGTCGATCACGAAGACCTTGCTCGGCTTCACCACGTTGTTCAGGTACGTCACGGCCGCCGCGCCCTGGGTCGCGTCGTTGCCGACCACCCGGTGGAACGACTTGTTGCCGGCGGTGGTCAGCTCGGCGGCGGTCGCCGACGGGCTCACCATGACCAGCCCGGCCGCCTCGTAGATCGGCATGGTGGCCTTGGTCTCGCCGGAGAAGTGCCCGCCGATCACCGCGGTGAACGACTGGTCCTGGGCGACCTGGTTCGCCACCGGCGTCGCCTGGGTCGGGTCACCCGTGGTGTCGAACTCCTTGAGCTCGACCTGGCAGTCCGCGTTCTTCTCGTTGTGCTGCTTCACGGCCAGCTTCGCGCCGTTCAGCGACGGCAGCACCAGGCCGGCGTTCGGGCCGGTGAACGCGCCGAAGATGGCGATCTTGCCACCGCACTTGCCGTCGCCACCGCCGGCCTCGTTGTCGCTGCCGGCGTCCTGGCAGCCCGCGGTCGCGACCAGCGCCGCCGCCAGACCGACGGCGCCCAGCGCCCGTACATAACTACGCCTCACGGCTTCCTGACCTCCTCCAGATGCAGGCACGGCACCCGGAGAGGCCCGCTGTCACGCCCGTCACACACTGCCACTCTCCGGTGAGAATCCGCACGCCTGCGTTACGGCTCGTGATGGCGGAGCGTACTGGAGCGGTAATCCGTCAAGGAAGGCCTGGAAGGCAGGCTTGCCAAAACGTTACGAACAAACCGACCGATGATCCTCCGGCCGTCACACGCTGGAAAATCCACCGGAGGTCCGGCCCCCGCCCACCCGGCCCCGGCCCGGCCCCCGCCCGTCGTGCCGGACGCTCACCCGGCCGGGACGGGCGCGACGAAGGCCCGCCCGGCCGTCGCGTCGTCCACCAGCAGCAACACCCGGTCCCCCGCGCCGGCCAGCGCCACCGCGCGCTCCGCGCCCGCCGGCATCGACGTCGGCCCCGCCACCGGCCGCCACGAGTCACCCCGGTCCGACGACACCCACAACGCGTGCCCGCCGCCGTCCACCGTCGCCGCCACGAGCCGACCGCCGGCCACCGTCAACCCCCGGACCCCCGGCACCCCGTCGGCCCGGGCCACGCCGAACCCACCGGCCACCCGCCAGTCCCCCGCCGTCGCGTCGGCCGCAGCCGACGCGGCGCCCGACCCCGCCGGGTCGACCCGCCACGCGCCGAACGCCCGGCCCCGCAACCCCACCGCCACCGGCGCCCCGTCCAGCAGCACCACCCGCTGCAACTCGTCGTACTCCGCGCCGCCCGGCACCGGCGCCCGCCGCCACGCCACCCCGTCCGCCGACGTCCACGCCAACGGATCCCGGTCGGTACGCCCCGCCGGCACCACGCCACCCACCATCAGCCACCGGTCGCCGTACCCGACCGCGTCGAAACCCCACGTCTCGCCCCGCGCGTCCGACGCCAACTCCGGCGCGCCCTCCACGATGGTGAACCGGGACGAGTCCGGCGACACCCAGCTCGCCGCGCCGCCCGTCCGGTTCCCCGTGATCAACCAGCCGGCCGGTCCGGACACCATCCGGGCCACGTTCACCGCCCGCGGCCCGCCGAACAACTCGAACGGGGCGGTCACCTCGGCCAGCCCGCCGTCGGCGTCCTGCCGCCAACTGCTCGTCCGCGGATTGGCGTGCGCGCCGCCCCGTTTCGACCCGAGCAGGGCCACCCGGGAGTCCCGGCAGGCCACCGAATAGAACACGTGCTGCCGGCCGTAGTACGACTTCGGCCGCAGGGGCAGGGCCGTCCAGGCCACCCCGTCCGCGCTGGTCCACGCCGCCGGGCGGGTCTCGCCGGCGGCGTCCGCCAGCCCACCCACCAGGTACCAGCGGTCACCGCAGACCGCCGCGTCGCGCAGCAGCGACCGGCCCGCCGGACCCGGCGGCGCGGGCAGCGTCAACGGCTGCCACGCCGGCGACAACGCCGGCGGCGGACCGTCGTCGTCGCGGTCGGTGGACCGCGCGCAGGCGGTCAGGGGGACGGCGACCAGAACGAGCAGCGCCACCGCGCGCCGGAAGGACATGGACGAGATGCTATCCAGCCCGCGCCGGGAAAAGGTGAATCCGATACGGCCGCGGTCAGGAAGTCGACTGCGGCACCTCACCGCCGGCGGTCTCGGCGAGAATCCGCTCGGCGACCTCCCGCATGGTCATCCGGTGGTCCATCGCGGTGCGCTGGATCCACTTGAACGCCTGCGGCTCGCTCATGCCGTACGTGGTCATCAGGGCGCCCTTGGCGCGCTCGACCGCCTTGCGGACCTCCAGCCGGTCGGTCAGGCTGGCGACCTCCGCCTCCAGCGCGGCGACCTCGGAGTAGCGGGAGAGGGCGATCTCCACCGCCGGGACCAGGTCGCTCTTCTGGAACGGCTTCACGAGGTACGCCATCGCGCCGGCCGCCCGGGCCCGCTCGACGAGATCCCGCTGACTGAAGGCGGTGAGGATGATCACCGGCGCGATCCGGGCCCCGGCGATCCGCTCGGCGGCGGCCAGCCCGTCCATGATCGGCATTTTGATGTCGAGGATGACCAGGTCGGGCTTGAGCTCCTCGGCGAGCCGGACGGCGGTCTCGCCGTCGCCGGCCTCCCCCACCACCTCGTAGCCCTCCTCGACGAGCATCTCGGCCAGATCGAGCCGGATCAACGCCTCGTCCTCGGCGATCAGCACGCGCCTGCGCTCGGCATCCGTCTGCGTCTCCGCCACCAGCCCTACTCCCACCAGTCTGAACCCGACACCCGCCCAGCCGGGTGTCGCCGCCCATAGCCTAGTGGGTACCCTGTGATGCAGCATCAACAGCGTTGAGCGAGGACGTCCCCGTATTCCAATAGGTAGAGAAACGGAGCTCAAACCTCCGACAGTGTGGGTTCGAGTCCCACCGGGGACACCGACGTCGTACGCGAGGGTCGGATGCTGTCGAGCGCGCGGGCCAGGTCGGCGCGCAGGTCGTCGGGGTCCTCCAGGCCGACGGAGATCCGCAGCAGTCCGGCTGCCGGGCGGGCGTCGCCGGTGACCGGGCGGTGGGTCAGCGACGCCGGGTGCTGGATCAGCGTGTCGACGCCGCCGAGCGAGACGGCGTGGGTGATCAGCTCGCAGGCCGCCGCGACCGCGCCGGCGGCGGGCGCGCCGCCGCGTACCTCGATGGCGAGCAGGCTTCCGGTGCCGCGCATCTGCCGGCCGACGAGCCCGGCCGGGTCGTGGTGGCTGGGGTGGTGGACGCGGGCGACGGCCGGGTGGCCGGCGAGCCAGGCGGCGAGTTTCTCCGCGCCGGCCTGTTGGGCGCGGACCCGCAGCGGCAGGGTCTGCAGGCCGCGGTGCAGCAGGTACGCGCCGAGCGGGTGGAGGATCGCGCCGGTGAGGGCGCGGACCTGGCGGAGCCGGACGGCCCAGTCCCGGTCGCAGGCGACGACGCCGGCGAGGACGTCGCCGTGGCCGCCGATGCTCTTGGTGGCGCTGTGCAGGACGAGCGCCGCGCCGTGCCGGGCGGGTCGTTGCAGGACGGGGGTGGCGACGGTGTTGTCGACGAGCAGGGGGACGTCGCCGCAGGCGGTGGCGAGGGCGGTGAGGTCGACCAGGTCGAGGGTGGGGTTGGCGGGGGTCTCGACGATCACCAGGGCGGTGTCGGGGCGGACGGCGGAGGCGACCTGGTCGGGGCGGGCCCAGGTGACGTCGGTGCCGAGCAGGCCGGTGGCGAGGACGTGGTCGGTGCCGCCGTAGAGGGGGCGGACGGCGACGAGGTGACGTTTCCCGTCGCGGGTGGCGGCGAGCAGGCTGGCGGTCAGGGCGGCCATGCCGCTGGCGAAGGCGACCGCGTCGGTGGTCTCCTCCAGTTGGGCGAGGGCGGTCTCGAAGCGGGCCACGGTGGGGTTCCAGAGGCGCTGGTAGACGGCGTTGCCGCCGGGTGGCAGCGGGTTTCCGGTGGCGAGGGTCTGGTAGGCGTCGCCGCCGTCGGGCACCGAGGGCAGCGGGTTGGTGGTGGAGAGGTCGATGGGTGGGACGTGGACGCCCAGCTCGGCGAGGTCGTCGCGGCCGGCGTGCACGGCCCGGGTGTCCAGGGCGGCCATGAGGCAAGCGTCGAACATCCTGTGGTCGCGGGGCAATGGTTCCGCAGATGATTCTGCGCGTCCGCATTGTCGTCGACAGGGATTCGGTGGATCATCGTCTGATGCCTGTCGCACCGAATGTTGTACGGCCGTTCGCGGCGCTCGACGACGTGGATCGGGCGATCCTCGACGTGTTGGCGGCCGACGGGCGGCTGCCGAACAACGCGCTCGCCGAGCGGGTCGGGGTGGCGCCGTCGACGTGTCTGGCCCGGGTGCGGGCGCTGCGGGAGTGCGGGGCGATCCGGGGGTTCCACGCGGACGTGGATCCGGCGGCGGTGGGCCTGCCGTTGCAGGCGCTGGTGTCGGTGCGGTTGACCGCGCACGAGCGGGCGGCGGTGGACGCGTTCCGGGCCCGGTCGGCCCGGCTGCCGGGGGTGGTGTCGGTGTTCCACGTGGCCGGGGCGGACGACTACGTGCTGCACGTGCGGGCGGCGTCCGGCGACGCGTTGCGGGATTTCGTGCTGGATCATCTGGCGGTGGATCCGGTGGTGTCGCACACCGAGACCAGCCTGATCTTCGAGCAGGTACGCGGGGCGGGTTGACGGTCGGCGGTCGGCGGTCGGCGGTCGGCGGGGAAGGATCCGGGCCGGTCAGGGGTTGGCAGTGCGTGTGATCGACGTACCGATGTCTGTTCTTGATCTTGCTCCGGTCGCCGCCGGGACGTCCGCCGGGGCGGCGCTGCGGCACACCACCGACCTGGCCCGGCGCGCGGAGGAGCTGGGCTACCACCGGTTCTGGGTGGCCGAGCACCACAACATGCCGGCGATCGCCTCGTCGGCGCCGGCGGTGCTGATCGCCCACCTGGCCGCGCACACCAGCACCATCCGGCTGGGCTCGGGCGGGGTGATGCTGCCCAACCACGCGCCGCTGGTGGTGGCCGAGCAGTTCGGCACCCTGGAGGCGCTGCACCCGGGTCGGATCGACCTGGGCATCGGCCGGGCGCCCGGCACCGACCAGGTGACCGCGTTGGCGTTGCGCCGGACGATGGAGGGGCTGTCCGCGGAGGGTTTCCCCCGGGAGTTGGCGGACCTGATGGGCTTCTTCAGCGGGGAGCGGCCCGGGCCGATCGTGGCGACGCCGGGGCGGGGTGAGCAGCCGGCGATCTGGTTGCTGGGGTCGAGCGGGTTCAGCGCCCAACTGGCCGGGACGCTGGGGCTGCCGTTCTCGTTCGCGCACCACTTCAGCGCGGCGAACACCGAGCCGGCGCTGGCGTTGTACCGGAACAGTTTCCGGCCGTCGCGGTGGCTGGAACGGCCGTACGCGATGGTGGCGGTGAACGCGGTGTGCGCGGAGACCGACGAGCGGGCCCGGTGGCTGGCCGGTCCGGCCGGGTTGTCGTTCCTGAGGCTGCGGTCGGGGCGGCCGGAGCCGCTGGTCAGCCCGGAGGAGGCGGCGGCGTACCCGTACTCGGATCTGGAGCGGGAGTTCGTGGCGCAGCGCCAGGTGGGTCAGGCGTTGGGCTCGCCGGAGACGGTCCGCCGGCAGTTGACCGAGCTGCTGGCGCGGACGGAGGCGGACGAGCTGATGCTGACCGCGCTGGTGTACGACGGGGCGGACCGGGCGCGTTCGTTCGAGCTGATCGCGGAGCAGGTGGCCGGCGGACCGCGTCCCGTTGCCTGACCCCCGGGGGTCGCCGAAGGGCCCCGTCGTGGGAACCGGGCCCTTCGGCGACCGTTCAGCGGAGGTAGATGTTGGGGGTGGGTGGGGTGGACATGCCGTTGCCGAGGAAGAAGCTCGGGTGCGGCGGCTGGTTGTAGGCGGTGTTCTGCCAGGCGACGGCGACGCGGTACTGCGGGTCGTGCATCAGGGTGGACACGCGGGTCGTGGTGGGAATGGGGGTGCTGTAGACGCGCAGCGCCCGGTTGTCGGTGGTGCGCCAGATCACCTCTTCCCGCCAGTCACCGAGGATGTCACCGGCCAGCGCCGGGGTGGACTTGGTGCCGTTGTTGGAGCTGACGCCGCTGCCGGTGAGCAGGCGGGTGTCGCCGCCGGCGCCGTACTTGTCGATCCGGGTGCCGTCGAGCAGCTCACGGACCGGGTCGGCGTCCCACCAGGCGAGGAAGTTCGTCGAGGACGGTTTGCGGCCGACGTTCCGGCCGCGGGTGTCGGCCAGGCCGTCCACGGCGGCGGACCAGGACTCCGCGCCGGGGCTGCCGGCCCAGATGTCGGCGGAGACGCCCCGGCCGTTGTCGCCGCCGGTCGGGGTGGACCAGAGGATCTGGCCGGTACGGGCGTCGGCGAACCAGGAGCTGGGTTTGCTGCCGTCCTCGCTGACCTTGAAGTACTCCAGGCCGGGGCGGGACGGGTCGAGGTCACCGACGTGTCCGGCGTCGCCGTGGCCGAGACCGGTGGACCAGAGCAGCCGGCCGCTGTCGTCGATGGTGGCCGCCCCGTAGACGATCTCGTCGCGGCCGTCGGCGTCCACGTCGGCGACGGAGAGGCTGTGGTTGCCCTGCCCGGCGGCGGCGCCGTTGCCGGAGGCGTTGGAGTCGAAGGTCCACCGCCTGGTGAGGGCGCCGTCACGGAAGTCCCAGGCGACGACGACGGCGCGGGTGTAGTAGCCCCGGGCCATGATCAGCGACGGGCGTCGCCCGTCGAGGTAGGCGGTGCCGGCGAGGAACCGGTCGACCCGGTTGCCGTAGCTGTCACCCCAGGAGGAGACGGCGCCCCGGGGCGGGTCGTAGGTGACGGTGGAGACGGCCGCGCCGGTGCGGCCGTCGAACATGGTGAGGTACTCGGGTCCGGCGAGCACGTAGCCGCTGGAGTTGCGGTGGTCGGCGGAGGCCGACCCGATGACCTGGCCGGTGCCGGAGCGGGTGCCGTCGGCGGTCTTCACGGCCACCTCGGCGTCGCCGTCGCCGTCGTAGTCGTACACCTGGAACTGGGTGTAGTGGGCGCCGGCGCGGATGTTGCGGCCGAGGTCGATCCGCCACAGTCGGGCGCCGGTGAGGGTGTACGCGTCGACGTACACGTTGCCGGTGTAGCCGGACTGGGAGTTGTCCTTGGCGTTGGACGGCTCCCACTTGAGGACGATCTCGTAGTCGCCGTCGCCGTCGAGGTCGCCGACGGAGGCGTCGTTGGCGCTGTAGGTGTACGCCTCGCCGCCGGGGGTCGTGCCGCCGGGCGGGATCTGCAACGGCACGTCGAGGTAGCCGCTGCCGAACTGGAGCGCGGGCGCGGAGGCGGCCTGTTCGGTCCCGTTCACCACGGCCCGCACGGTGTACGCCGAGCCGGCGGCGGCCCCGGCGTCGAGGTGGCTGGTGGCCCCGGTGATCGGGGTGGCGTTGACCCGGACGTCGCCCCGGTAGAGGTTGAACGCCACCCCGGTGGTCTCGGTGCCGAGCAGCCGCCAGGAGACGTGGTTCCCGCTGCCGGAGCGGACGCTGACCAGCCCCCGGTCGAGGTGCTCCATCTGCTTCGCCCCGCCGGGTGGCGGGGTCGTGGGGGGCGGCGTGGTCGGCGGTGGGGTGGTCGGTGGCGGGGTCGTGGCTGGGGGCGGGGTGGTCGGTGGCGGCGTCGTGGGGGGCGCGGTGGTGGGGGGCGCGGTGGGGGTGGGGGTGGTCGCGCCCGTGCAGGTGACGCCGTTGAGCGCGAAGGCCGCCGGCACGGGGTTGCCGCTGTCGTTCCACGAGGCGTTGAAGCCGAAGTTCGCGGCGCCGTTCGTGCCGATCACCGCGTTGTAGCCGGCGTCGCGGGCGGTGACCTGCGCGCCGGACTGGGTGACGGTGGCGTTCCACGCCTGAGCGACCTGTTGGCCGGCGGCGAAGGACCAGGTGAGGGTCCAGCCGGCGACCGGGTCGCCGAGGTTGGTGACGGTGACGTCGGCGCCGAAGCCGCCGCCCCACTGGTTGGTGATCCGGTAGTCGACGCGGCAGCCGGCGGCGGCCGCCGAGGCGGTCACCGCGGTCAGCGTGCCGACGGTGAGGGTGGTGGTGGTCGCCGCCGCCACGGCGAGCAGGACGGCGCGGTGGCGCGAGCGGTGCAGGGACATGGAAGTGCCTCCGGGTGAGACGCACGACACCCCGCCCGGGTCGACCTGCCCTTGGTCGACGGGGGTGTCCGGTGCCAAGGCCGGCAAACCGGGGAATTCCGGGCCGACGGCGGCTGACTTCCGCGCGTTCGCACCATACAGGAAAGCGCTTACCGGCCACAACGGTCGGCGACGATCTCTGGGCAAGACGCCGGAAACACGATCTTCACACCGGCTTCACCCAACGCTGGCGACGAGGGCCTAACGTTGGTTCCGGTGGTGGTAGGGCATCCCCGGTCGGGACGGGTCGGGGGTGCTGCGGTGTGGTGCACCGGGCCGCGGTTGAGCGGATTCCGCGACAGCGGCCCGGTGCCTGCCGCCAACGGATCCCGGCGTACCGCCGGTGACCCGCCACCGGTCCTCCTGATCACGGCCCTCCTGAACGCGGTCCGCTTGCCCCCGGCGCGGATTGTTGGTCGACTCGTCGGGTGACCACACCCCACATGGACCCCGAGGAGTTCCGCCGCGCCGGGCACGCGGCGGTGGACTGGATCGCCGACTACTGGTCGACGCTCGACAAACGCCCGGTGACCTCGACGGCCCCGCCGGGCGCGGTCGCGGCCGCGCTGCCGACCGGCCCGCCCGAGCACGGCGAGCCGGTCGAGGCGATCATGGCCGACCTGGACGCCCTGGTCGCCCCGGCGCTGACCCACTGGCAGCATCCCGGGTTCTTCGGCTACTTCCCCGCCAACACCAGCGGCCCCAGCGTCCTCGGCGACCTGATCAGCTCGGGTCTCGGCGTGCAGGGCATGATGTGGGCCACCGGACCGGCCTGCACCGAGCTGGAGACGGTGCTGCTCGACTGGCTGGCCGGGCTGCTCGACCTGCCCGAGCGGTTCCGTTCCACCGGCCCCGGCGGCGGCGTCATCCAGGACTCCGCGTCCTCGGCGACCCTGGTGGCCACGCTGGTGGCGGTGCACCGGGCCAGCGGGGGCCGGTGGCGTCAGGAGGGCGTACGGCGGCGGTACCGCGCCTACACCTCGACCCAGGGGCACTCCTCGATCGAGAAGGCGGCCCGGATCGCCGGGCTGGGCGACGGCGGGGTCCGCCCGGTCGAGGTGGACCCGCGGACCCTGGCCATGCGCCCGGAGGCGCTGCGCGCGGCCATCGAGGCCGACCTGGCCGCCGGGGAGACGCCGGCGATCGTGGTGGCGACGGTCGGGACGACCTCCACCACCGCCGTCGACCCGCTGCCGGAGATCGGCGCGATCTGCGCCGAGTACGGCGTCTGGCTGCACGTGGACGCCGCGTACGCGGGCGCGGCGGCGGTCTGCCCGGAGCTGCGGTGGGCGCACGCCGGCCTGGAGCACGCCGACTCGTACTGCTTCGACCCGCACAAGTGGCTGCTCACCGGGTTCGACTGTGACGCGTTCTGGGTCGCCGACTCGAGCGAGCTGGTCGAGGCGTTGACGGTGATGCCGGAGTTCCTGCGCAACGCGGCCACCGAGTCCGGCGCGGTCGTCGACTACCGGGACTGGCAGGTGCCGCTGGGTCGACGGTTCCGGGCGTTGAAGCTGTGGTTCGTGCTCCGCTGGTACGGCGTGGCCGGCCTGCGGGCGCACATCCGGTCGGGGGTGGCGCTGGCCGCCCGGTTCGCCGACCGGGTCCGGGCCGACGAGCGGTTCGAGGTGGTCGCGCCGCACCCCTTCTCGCTCGTCTGTTTCCGGCTGCGGGCCGGCGACGACGCGAGCGCCGCGCTGCTGGCCCGGGTCAACGCCACCGGCCGGGCGCACCTGACCCACACCCGGGTGGGAGGCCGGTACACCCTGCGGCTGGCGGTCGGCTCCCCGCAGACCACCGAACAGCATGTGGACGAGACGTGGGAGCTGCTGGTCGGGGCGGCGGACGCCCTGAGCGCCGAGGGCGCCGTGCCCGGCTGAGTCGGCGGTCAGTGGTGGGTGGTGACCAGGAGCGGCGCGTCGACCCGGTCGGCGGCGTCGGCGGCCGGCGTGGCGGCCTCGGCCCGCCGGGTACGCCGCAGCGCGCGGACCGCCAGGACCAGGGCGGTCAGCCAGCCCGCGCCGAGCAGCGCGTAGACCACCGCCGGGGCGGGACCGCCCAGGTCGGCGGCCCGGAGCAGGCCCCGGGCGTTGGTCAGCACGATCACGCCGCCCACCGCCGCGCCGAGCAGTTGGGCCGGGACGATCCGGACCAGCCAGGCCGCCACCGGGGCGGCGATCAGGCCGCCGATCAGCAGCGCCGCCACGATCGGCAGCAGGAAGCCCTCGGAGCCGAGGCCGATCAGGAAGCCGACGCTGGCCGCGACGGCGACCAGGAACTCGGAGGTGTCCACCGAGCCGATCACCTTGCGGGGCTGCATCCGTCCGGAGGCCAGCAGGGCGGGCGTGGCGACCGGGCCCCAGCCCCCGCCGCCGGTGGCGTCGACGAAGCCGGCGACCAGGCCGAGCGGCCCGAGGAACCGGCCGCGCAGCCGGCCGGCGTGCGGGTTCGTCCGCAGCGGACGGGAGAAGCGGACCAGCAGGTACGCGCCGAGCACGAAGAGGATGCCGGCCATCCACGGGGCGGCGGTCTCGGTGGAGATGGAGCTGAGGAAGGTGGCCCCGGCGAAGGCGCCGATCGCGCCGGGCAGGGCGATCCGGGACACCACCCGCCAGTCGACGTTGCCGAACCGCCAGTGCGCCACGCCGGCCGCGAGGGTGGTGCCGATCTCGGCGAGGTGCACCGAGGCCGACGCGGCGGCGGGGGCGATCCCAACGAGCAGCAGCAGCGTCGAGGAGGTCAACCCGTACGCCATGCCGAGCGACCCGTCCACCAACTGCGCGACGAGTCCGACCAGGGCGAGGACCAGCAGCCTGCGCACGAGCAACCTCCCGAGCTTGTAGGCATCTCCTATCGACTTGGTCGACAATGCGGCACGACGGGCCCGGCGGTCAAGTCCTGATCGAAGGGTGGGACGCCGACGGTGGGCGCGGACGCCGGGATCAGCTCCAGGCGGCCGGGTCGGCGGCGAGCTGGTTGACCCGCTCGGGCAGCACGCCGGCGGCCACGTCGGCGACGGTGACCAGCTCCAGGATCTGCCGCTCACTGGCCCGCAGGGCGATCCAGACCTCCTGCAACGCCCGCGCCGCCCCGTGGTAACCGAGCTCCTCCGGACGCTGGCCCCGGACGTGCGCGAGCGGGCCGTCGATCACCCGGATCACCTCGGCCAGGGAGATCTCGGTCGCCGGCCGGGCCAGCCAGTAGCCGCCCTCCGGGCCACGCTGGGCGTGCACGATGCCGCCCCGCCGCAGTTGGAGCAGGATGCTCTCCAGGAACTTCGGCGGGATGTCCTGGGCGCGGGCGATCTGCTCGGCGGTGACCGGACGGGTCCGTCCGGGACCGTCGCCGGCCACCGCCGCCAGCTCGGCGGCGGCCCGCAGGGCGTAGTCGACCCGGGCGGAGAGACGCATGTCCGACAGGTTATCGGTCGACCGGACGGCCTGGTGGATCACCCCGGCGGTCAGTGCCCGACCCGCCGGAGCAGCCCCTCCTGGACGGCGCTGGCGATGTGCCGGCCCTCGGTGGTGAACATCCGCCCGGTGGCCAGCCCGCGGGCGCCGGAGGCCGACGGGCTCCAGCAGTCGTAGAGGAACCACTCGTCGGCCCGGAACGGGCGGTGGAACCACAGCGCGTGGTCGAGGCTGGCCCCGACCACGCCGCCGGGACCCCAGACCTCGCCGTGCACCGACAGCACCGAGTCCAGCAGGGTCAGGTCGGAGGCGTACGTCAGGGCGCAGGCGTGCAGCAGCGGCTCGTCGGGGAGCTTGCCGTCGATACGCATCCAGACCCGTTGGTGCGGGTCGGCGGGCCGGTCGCCGGGACGCACCCAGCCGGGCTCGCCGACGTAGCGGACGTCGATCGGGCGCGGGATCATCGCCCAGATGCCCAGCCGTTCCGGGTACCGGGCGAGCCGGTCGGCCATCGTGGGCACGCTCTCCGGGCCGGGCACGTCCGGCGGGGTGGGGGCGTGGTGGTCCAGCCCCTCCTCCCGCTGCTGGAACGACGCCGACATGAAGAAGATCGGCTTGTCGTGCTGGAGGGCCACCGAGCGGCGGACCGAGAAGGACCGGCCGTCGCGGACGTTCTCCACCTGGTAGTCGATCGGCTCCGCCGGGTCGCCCGGCCGCACGAAGTAGCCGTGCAACGAGTGCACGAACCGCTCCGGGTCGACCGTGCGACCGGCGGCCACCAGGGCCTGACCGGCGACCTGGCCGCCGTACACCCGCTGGGGGCCGACCGGGGGGCTGATCCCCCGGAAGGACATCGCGCCGGTCGGCGCGAGGTCGAGCACCTCCAGCAACTGGTCGACGGCGGCCTGGCCGGTCAGGACGTCGGTCACTGCAACGCCCGCGCCGCCGCCGCGTCGACCAACGAGCCGAGCTGGTGCACCCGCAGGGTGTTGGTGGAGCCGGGGGTGCCCGGCGGGCTGCCGGCGACGATCACCACGTAGTCGCCCGGGTTGGCCCGGTCCAGGCCGAGCAGCGCCTCGTCGACCTGCCGGAACATGTCGTCGGTGTGCTGCACGAACGGCATCAGGAAGGTCTGCACCCCCCAGGAGAGGGCGAGCTGCTGGTAGACCTCGGGGACCGGGGTGAACGCCAGCAGCGGCAGGTCGCAGTGCAGCCGGGAGAGCCGACGGACGGTGTCGCCGGTCTGCGAGAACGCGACGAGCGCCTTCGCGCCGATGGCCCGGGCGATCGAGGACGCCGCCGAGGTGAGCGCGCCGCCGTGGGTACGCGGGTCGTGCTGGAGCCGGGGCACCGAGAACGAGCCGGCCTCGGTGGTGCTGACGATCTTCGCCATGGTGCTGACGGTCAGCACCGGGTACTTCCCGACGCTGGTCTCGCCGGAGAGCATGACCGCGTCCGCGCCGTCGAGCACGGCGTTGGCCACGTCGGACGCCTCGGCGCGGGTCGGGCGGGAATTCTCGATCATCGAATCGAGCATCTGGGTGGCGACGATGACCGGCTTGGCGTTCTCCCGGCAGAGCTGCACGGCGCGCTTCTGCACCAGCGGGACCTGGTCCAGCGGCATCTCCACGCCGAGGTCGCCACGGGCCACCATGACGCCGTCGAAGGCCAGCACGATCGCTTCCAGGTGGTCGACCGCCTCGGGCTTCTCGACCTTGGCCAGCACCGGACGCTGCACCCCGACCTCGCTCATGATCGCGTGGACGAGTTTGATGTCCTCCGCGGAGCGGACGAAGGAGAGCGCGATCAGGTCGGCGCCGAGGCCGAGGGCGAAGCACAGGTCCTCGGCGTCCTTGTCGGACATGGCCGGCACGCTGACCGCCACGTTGGGCAGCGAGACGCCCTTGTTGTTGGAGACCGGCCCGCCCTCGGTGACCAGGCAGCGGATGTCGTTGCCGGCGACGTCGGTGACCTCGACGGCGACCCGGCCGTCGTCGATCAGCAGGCGGTCGCCCGGCTTCACCTCCTGCGGCAGCTTGCGGTAGGTGCAGGAGACCCGGTCGCGGGTGCCGAGGACGTCGTCGCTGGTGATCACGACCGCGTCACCGGTGCGCCACTCGTGCGGGCCGTCGGCGAACCGGCCCAGACGGATCTTCGGGCCCTGGAGGTCGGCCAGGACGGCGACCGGCCGCCCGGACGCCTCGGCGGCCTCCCGGACCAGCCGGTAGACGGCCTCGTGGTCGGCGTGGCTGCCGTGGCTGAAATTCAACCTCGCCACGTCCATGCCCGCCTCGACCAGCCCCCGGATGCGTTCCGGTGAGGCGGTGGCAGGACCGAGAGTGCAGACGATCTTCGCGCGGCGTGTCACGCCCATCAGGCTAGTCTCTCCCCCGGGCCGGACTGGCAGCCGACCCTCTTGCAGAATGCGGAACAGTTCTCCAACGACGCGCGGGGCGCGGGTGACCAGCGGACACCGAGACGTTGTCGAGCGGCGGGCATCGGCGACCGCGCCGGGAATCGTACCGCCCGACGGTGACGCCCGTGGGTCGTCCCCGTGACGGGCGAGGCACGGCCCACGGCACACGAGGCGCGGGCGGCCACGGCACGCGAGGCGCGGCCCCTGGCACCGGAGGCGGGGTCGCGGACGCCGTCGCGCGGGCGCACGCGTTCCGGTCGCGGCCGTACCCCGGTGATACCGTCCGGACTGTCGAGCTTGCCACGGACGTCGGGCGGAGGTGGCGGATGGACGAGCCGGACCCCGCCCGACCGGACGGGCGACGCTGGCGGCAGATCTTCGCCGCCGGGGGCGCGGCGGGGGCACGGATCGCCGGCCACGACTGGTCCACCACCCCGCTGGGCGCGGTGACCACCTGGCCGCAGAGCCTGCGTACGGCGGTGACCATCTGCCTGCACTCGCGCTTTCCGATCCTGCTCTGGTGGGGCCCGGACCTGGTCATGCTGCACAACGACGCGTACCAGCCGATTCTGGGCGAGTCGAAGCGCGACGCGATGGGCCGCCCCGGCGCCGAGGTGTGGCCGGAGGTCTGGGACGTCATCGGGCCGATGCTCGACGGCGTGCTGGCCGGTCGCGGCGCCACCTGGTCACAGGACCAACTGCTGCTGCTCGACCGCAACGGCTACCTGGAGGAGTGCTACTTCACCTTCTCGTACAGCCCGGTCGTCGGCGAGACCGGCACGCCGGAGGGGGTGTTCACCGCGGTCACCGAGACCACCGACCGGGTGGTCGGCGACCGGCGGCTGCGGACCCTGGGCGACCTGGCGGCCCGCCTGGTGGACGCGGACACGCTGGCCGAGGTCAGCCGACGGGCGGTCGAGGCGCTCGCCGAGAACCGGGCGGACCTGCCGTTCGTCCGGTTGTACCTGGACACCGACGACGGTCTCCGACTGGCCGCCGCCAGCGACGGTCTCCAGCCGGCCGCCGCCAGCGACACCTCCAGCGACGACCGCGACGGTGACGGCCCCGGCGGCGGCGACCACCGCGGCGACGGTCCCGGTGGTGACGACGGCGGGGCGTGGCCGCTGACCGCGGTGCTCGCCGAGGGGATGGGCCGGCTGGTCCCGCTCGACCCGACCGCCGTTCCCGACCGACCGGGGACGGCGCTGGCCGCGCTGACCCCGGTTACCGAGCCGGGCGGCGGTACGCCGACCGCGGTGCTGGTCACCGGCCTGAGCCCACGCCGGCCGGTGGACGACGACTACCGCGGCTTCGTCGAGCTGATCGCCGGGCACATCGGCGCGGCCCTCGCGGGCGCCCGCGCCTACCAGGCGGAACGGGCCCGGGCGGAGGCGCTCGCCGAGCTGGACGCGGCGAAGACCGCGTTCTTCGCCAACGTCAGCCACGAGCTGCGGACCCCGTTGACGCTGATCACCGGGCCGGTCCGGGACGCCCTCGACGACGACGCCGAGCCGTTGCGGCCGGGCCAGCGGCGGCGACTGGAGCTGGTCGAGCGCAACGGCGTCCGGCTGCGCCGGCTGGTCGACAGCGTGCTCGACTTCACCCGGATCGAGGCCGGGCGGATGACCCCGGACCGGGTGGCGGTGGATCTGGCCAAACTCACCCGGGAGATCGCCTCCTCGTTCGGCCCGGTCCTGGAGCAGGCCGGCCTGGCGTTCACCGTGTCCTGCCCGCCGCTGCCCCGCCCGGCCTACGTGGACCGGGACATGTGGGAGAAGGTCGTGCTGAACCTCCTCTCCAACGCGTACAAGGCGACCCTGCGTGGCGGGATCCGGCTCGCCGTGGCCGACGAGGACGGTCGGGCCCGGCTGACCGTCACCGACACCGGGGTCGGGATCCCCGCCGACCAGCTTCCCGGCCTGTTCGAACGGTTCCACCGGGTGGTCGGGGCGGCCGGCCGCTCCGTCGAGGGCACCGGGCTGGGGCTGGCGTTGACCCGGGAGCTGGTCCGGCTGCACGACGGCGAGATCGACGTGGCCAGCGAGCCCGGGCGGGGCGCCACGTTCACCGTGCGGCTGCCCTACGGCGGTGAACGGCCGGCCGTGACCTCCCGGGCGGTGGCCCCGGCCCCCCGACGGAGCACGCCCCGACCGACCCCGATCCCACCGGCATCGCTCCCACCGACCCCGCCCCGACCGGCCCCGCTCCCACCGACCCCGCCCCGGGAGACCGCGCTGGACCGGGCCGGGCCGGGCGACGGCGTCCGGGGCGTCCCGGACGGCCCCCTGGTCCTGGTCGTCGACGACAACGCCGACCTGCGGGACTACGTCGCCGGGTTGCTGGCCGACGAGTTCCGGGTACGGACCGCGCCGGACGGCCTGGCCGCCCTGGCCGTGCTCGGTGACGACCCGCCCGCCCTGGTGCTCGCCGACGTGATGATGCCCCGGCTGGACGGTTTCGGTCTGCTCGCCGCGATCCGTGCCCGACCGGACACCGCGCACCTGCCGGTGGTGCTGCTGTCCGCCCGGGCCGGCGCCGAGGCGGCCGTCGAGGGGCTGGCCGCCGGGGCGGACGACTACCTGGTCAAGCCGTTCTCGGCGCGGGAGCTGCGGGCCCGGGTCCGGGCCAGCCTGGAGCGGGCCGAGTCCAGGCTGCGCGGGGCCTCGTGGGCGGACCGGCTGGTGAAGTCGATGACCGACGGGATCTTCGTCGCCGACGAGCACGGGGTGGTCCTCCAGGTCAACGACGCCTGGACGGAGCTGCTCGGTTTCGGTCAGGCCGACGCCCCGTACCCGCCGCCGTACCCGTGGTGGCCCGACCCGGCGGAGCACCCCGAGGAACGGGAGGCGGTGGACCGGGCGCTGGTGCACCTGCTCGGCGAGGGCGCGGGCGCGTACGAGGTGCCGCTGCGGCACCGTGACGGCCGCCGGGTGTGGGTGTCGGTCTCGGCCACCTCGGTGTGGGATCCGGTCCACCGGCGCACGCTGCTGCTGGGCACGGCGCGGGACGTCGGCGCGGACCGGGCGCTGGCCCACCGGCACCGGGCCGCCGCCGGCCGCACCGAAGAGCTGGCCGCCGCCGCCGACGAGGCGACGGTCGCGACGATCGGCGCACGGGCCCTGCGCCAGGCCTTCGACGGGGTCGCGTACCTGGCCCGGTGGGACGGCGACCGGCTCGTGGCGGCGTACGCGCCCTCCGGGCCGGTGGCCCCGGACGCGCTCGGGTCGCAGGTCACGGCCCGGCTGGCCGACGCCCGGGGGGACCGGCCGGCGGACCCGGCGGCCGGGATCGGCGGCCGGATCGAGACCACCGACGCCCAGTGGAGCTACCGGGTGGAGCTGTCCGACCCCCGCGCGGTGCGCGCCGAGGAGCACCTGCTGGCCGGGCTGCTGGCCGCGGCCGTCGGGCAGGCGTTGCGCCGGGTGGAGGCGGTGACCCGCCAGGACGCGGTCGTCGCCGACCTGCGCGGCGCGGTCCGCGAGGCGAACGAGCGGGAACGCGCCTGGCGGGCCGAGGCGGCGGCCCGGGCCGCCCGGCAGCGCGCCGACCGGCGGTTCCGGACCCTGGTGGAGGCGTCGTCGGCGGTGGTGTGGTCGGCCGACGCGACAGGCGCGATCCGCGAGCCGCAACCGTCCTGGGAGGCGTACACCGGGCAACGCTGGCCGGAGTACGCCGGCTCGGGATGGACGGCGATGCTGCATCCGGCGGACACGGCGCGGCTGCTGGCCGCCTGGCGGCGGGCGCGGGCCGCCGGCACGCCGCTGTTCGAGAGCGAGGCCCGGATCCGGCACGCGGCCAGCGGCGCGCACCGGCACGTCGCCATCCGGGCGGCCGGTCAGCGCGACGAACGGGGCGAGGTCACCGAGTGGATCGGCACGATCTACGACACCGACGACCGGGTACGCGCCGAGGAACGCGCCCGCCGCACGGCGGCGATCAGCGAGGCGCTGCTGGACACCGCCCCGGTCGGTTTCGGCTGGGTCGACCCGGACCTGCGCTACCGGTACGTCAACCCGGCGCTGGCGGTGATGAACCGGGCGTCGGTCGAGGCGCACCTGGGCCGCCGGCCGGGCGACGTGCTGCCCGTCCACGGCGCGCGGGCCGAGGAGCTGCTGCGCCGTACGCTCGCCGACGGGCCGGTCAGCGGGGTGGAGTTCCGGGACGCCGACGCGGACCCGGCCGCCGGTCCCCGGCACCTGGTGGCCAGCTACTTCCCGATCCGGATCGCGCACACCGGTGAGCTGGTCGGCGCGGGTTTCACCCTGGTCGACGTCACCGAACGCACCCGGCTGGCCCAGGCGCTCAGCGACCAGCAGGCCCGGTACGAGCGGCTGGCCGCCACGGACGTGCTGGCCGTGTTCGGGGGCGAGGAGGAGCTGATCACCGAGGCCAACGAGGCGTTCCTGGACCTGCTCGGCTACACCCGCGCCGACGTCGCCCAGGGTCGGTTGACCTGGCCGGGGCTGACCCCGCCGGGCTGGCAGGAGGCGGACCGCCGGGCGTTGACGGAGCTGGCCGACACCGGCCGGGCCCGGTCGTACGGCAAGGAGTACCTGCACCGCGACGGGCGACCGGTGCCGGTGCAGATCGGCGTGGTCGCCCTCCAGCGGCGGCCGTTGCGCTGGCTGGCGTACGCGACGGACCTGACCGCCGAGCGGTCCGCCCAGGCGGAGCTGCGGCTGTTCCAGGCGCTGGTGGAGCGCTCCGGGGACTTCATCGCGGTGGCCACCCCGGACGGACGGGCCGTCTACGTCAACCCGGCCGGGCGGGAGTTCGTGGGCCTGGCCGACGGGGAGCCGGTGGGTCGGCTGCGGCTGCTCGACTTCGCCGCGCCGGAGGTGCGTCAGGCGTGGCGGCGGGAGCTCATCCCGGCGGCCCTGCGCGACGGGCACCACCGGGCGGAGAGCCGGCTGGTGCGGCTGGACACCGGCGAGCGGCGCGACGTGGACCACCAGACGTTCACCGTCACCACCGGCGACGGGCCGGAGTCGACAGCTTTCCTGGCCACCGTCGCCCGGGACATCGGCGACCGGCAGCGGGCGTTGCGGCAGGCCGAGGCGCTGGCCCGGCTCGCCGGCGCGTTGAGCGTGGCCCCCGGCCGGGCGGAGGTGGCGACGGCGGTGACCCTGATCGCGCCGGACGTGCTGGACGGGGCGCGGGTACGGCTGGCCACCGCCGCGCCGGGCGCGGCGGTGGCGACGGTGACCGACCGGGGCGGCGTCGGCCGGCTGGCCGTCGACGAGGACGATCCGCTGGCCCGCGCGGTGCGGGACAACGACGTGGTGGTCTCGTACGCGCCCGGCCGGCTAGTCGGGGCGGGCCCTGTCGTCGGGATCTGCGTGCCGCTGCGGTACGGCGACGGGGGGCCGCTGGGCGCGGTCGAGGCGTGCTGGAGCCGGCCGGTGACCGACGACGACGCGCTGCGCAACCTGCTGGACACCGTGGCGGGGCTGTGCAGCCAGGCGTTGCAGCGGGCCGAGCTGACCCGGTCGGCGCGGGCGACGGCCGAGCTGGCCGCCCGGCTCAGCGTCACCCGCAACTCGGCCGAGGCGATCGAGGTGATCCTCACCGCCGCGCCGGTCGCGTTGGACGCGGTCACGTCGGGGCTGGCCGTGCACGAGGAGGGGCAGCGGATCCGGCTGCACCACCCCGCCGGGTCCGCCCCGGGCGGGGCCGCCCGGCACGTCGACCTGGCCGGGCAGGATCCCCGGCCGATAGCGGTGGCGCTGCGTACCGGGGAACGTCTCATCCTGCCGGACCGGGCCGCGTTCGCCGCCCGGTTCCCGGGCGTGGCCGACGTGGCCGGGGCCAGCGGCACGGTCACCACGGCGGTGCTGCCGCTGCTGGACGCCCAACGCCGACCGATCGCCGCGTTGGGGTTCGGTTGGCCACGGGCCCGCCCCTTCCGGGAGGGTGACCTGGCCCTGCTGGACACCATCGCCGACCTGTGTGAGCAGACCCTGGAGCGGGTACGGCTGGCCGCCGCCGAGCACAACCTGGTCACCCGGCTGGCCGGGCGGCTACGCACCTCGACCCGACCGGCCCCGCCCAGCCTGGACATCGCGACCCGGTACCAGCCGGCGATGACCGGGCTGAACCTCGGCGGCGACTGGTACGACCTGGTGCGGCTGGACGGCGACCGGCTCGCCGTGGTGGTCGGGGACGTGGTCGGTCACCGGGTCGAGGCCGCCGCCGACATGGCGCAGCTCCGGACGATGGTGAACACGTTGATCCGGACGGGGGTGCCGCTGGGTGACGTCTTCCCCCGGCTGACCGACCTGGTCGGGGCCGGGTTCCTCGGCACCTGCCTGGCGATGGTGGTCGATCCGGGGGCCGGGCGGGTCAGCGTGGTCCGGGTCGGGCATCCGCATCCGGTGCTGGCGCGCCGCCGTCGCCGGCCGGTGGCGGTGCAGACCGCGCCGTCGCTGCCGTTGGGCATGGTCCGGCAGTCGATCCCGGTGACCGAGTTCCCGTTCGAGCCGGGTGACCTGCTGGTCGTGTACACCGACGGGCTGGTGGAGCGGCGCGACCAGCCGTACGACGCGGGGGTGGCCGCGTTGCGGGCGGTCATCTCGGCGCACCGGCGGCGGCCGGTGGAGCGGATCGCGGACGCGATCCTGACCGCGTTGCCCGGCTCCGACGACGACCGGGCGCTGGTGGTGATCCGGCACCGGGACGCCCGGCCGGCGTCGGCCGCCGCCGGTCGAGGCGGGGCCGACCGGGACGGCGGGCAGTCCGGACCGGACCCCCGGTTCCCGGTGGGTGACCGACCGACTACGGTCTGACCGTTCGCGCCGCGTCGGTCGGAGGTCCACTGTGGGAGAGTTCGACTACGTCGTGGTCGGGGCGGGCACGGCGGGTTGCGTGCTGGCGTACCGGCTCAGCGCCGACCCGGCGGTCCGGGTGCTGCTGGTCGAGGCCGGCGGCTGGGACGGCAGCCTCTTCGTCCGGATGCCGAAAGGCTTCTCGAAGCTCATGGACGACCGGGACGCCACCTGGCGCTACCCGGCGGTCACCGGCCCGGGGCGGGAGGAGGTGTGGCCGCGCGGCCGGCTGGTCGGCGGCTCCAGCTCGATCAACGGCATGATCTACGCCCGTGGCGGCCCGGCCGACTGGGACGCCCTGGCCGGGCGCGGCAACCCCGGCTGGGGCTGGGACACCATGGCGGCGGTGTTCGACCGCGTCGAGCACCGCGCCGCCGCCGGCGCCGGGTCGGCCCCGCCGGACGGGCGGCTGCGGCTGTCCACCGTCGTCGACGCCGACGACCTCGGCGAGGAGATGATCGCCGCCGGGGTCGCGCAGGGGCTGCGACGGGTCGACGACCTCGACGACGGCGGTGACGACGAGCGGATCGGCTACACCACGGCGACCATCGCCGAGGGTCGCCGGGTCAGCGCCGCCGACGCGTTCCTGCACCCGGTACGCGACCGGCCGAACCTGACCGTCACGGTCCGCGCCACCGTGCAGCGGGTGCTGGTCGCCGGGGGGCGGGCGGTCGGGGTGCGGGTACGGCAGGGCGGGCGGTCCGTCGACCACGCCGCCCGCGCCGAGGTGGTCCTGGCGGCGGGCGCGATCGCCAGCCCGCAGCTGCTCCAGGTCTCCGGGATCGGGCCGGCGGACGTGCTGCGGGCCGTCGGGGTGCCGGTGGTGGCCGACCGGCCCCGGGTGGGCGCCGGGATGCGGGAGCACCGGATGATGACGTTGCAGTACCGACTGGCCGGCGAGGTCGGCTACAACCCGCTGCTGAACAACGTCCTCGGGCAGTCGTTGGCGACGCTGCGCTGGCTGGTCGGCCGGCGTGGTCCGCTGGCCCTGCCGGTGCACGACATCGCGGGCTACCTGCGCTCGTCGCCGCAGGCCGACCGGCCGGACGCGCACCTGCTGATGGCCCCGTTCTCGGCCGCCCCGCGGCGTCCGGGCCGGGCGTTGGAGCTGGAACGGCGGGCCGGGCTGATGTGCCTGGGCGCGGTGAGCCGACCGCGCAGCGAGGGCAGCCTCCAGATCACCGGCCCCACCCCGCAGACCCCGCCCCGGATCCGGGTCGACTACCTCACCGACCCGTACGACCGGCGGGTGGCGGTGGCGACGTTCCGCCGGATGCGGGAGCTCTTCGCCACCGGCCCGATCGCCCGCCGGATCGTCGCGGAGACGGTGCCCGGCCCGGCGGCCCGCGACGAGCGGGAGATCATCGACGCGGCGTTGGCGCACGGCTACTGCGGCTACCACGCGGTCGGCACCTGCGCGATGGGCCCGGACGACGCCGACGTGGTCGACCCCCGGTTGCGGGTACGCGGGGTGGACGGGCTGCGCGTGGTGGACGCCTCGGTGTTCCCGACCCTGGTCTCCGGCTGGATCAACGGCCCGGTGGCCGCGCTGGCCTGGCGGGCCGCCGACCTGATGCTGCGGTAGGGCCGACGGGCCCCGCGTCACCGCCGGAATCCGGCAGGAGCAGACTGACCTGCGGAAACGGTGACGACGACCAACGGAGGTCCGGATCATGACAGGTCAGACCAGCAGTCGACCGGCGGCGGCGTCGGGCACGTTCCGGATCGGCGGCGACCTCCCGGTCAACCGGCTCGGGTACGGGGCGATGCAGCTCACCGGCCCGGGGGTCTGGGGTGACCCGAAGGACCCGGACGAGGCGGTGCGGGTGCTGCGCCGGGCCGTGGAGCTGGGCGTCACGTTCGTCGACACCGCCGACTCGTACGGGCCGTTCGTCAGCGAGCTGCTGATCCGGCGGGCGCTGCGCCCGTACCCGGAGGATCTGGTCGTGGCGACGAAGGCCGGGCTGACCCGTTCCGGCCCGAACGACTGGCGGCCGGTGGGTCGCCCGGAGTACCTGCGCCAGCAGTGCGAGCTGAGCCTGCGTCACCTGGGCGTGGAGACGATCGGGCTGTACCAGTTGCACCGTGTCGACCGGAAGGTGCCGCTGGCGGACCAGCTCGGCGAGCTGGCGCTGCTGAGGCAGGAGGGCAAGATCCGGCACATCGGGCTCTCCGAGGTGACCGTGGAGCAGATCGAGCAGGCCCGGGCGATCACGCCGATCGTGTCCGTGCAGAACCTCTACAACGTGGCGAACCGCGCGGCCGAGGACGTGCTGACCCACTGCGAGCGGCACGACCTGGCGTTCGTCCCGTGGTTCCCGATCGCCACCGGCGAGCTGGCCCGCCCCGGCGGCCCGCTGGACGCGATCGCCGCCGACCACCACGCCACGCCCGCGCAGCTCGCGCTGGCCTGGCTGCTGCGCCGGTCGCCGGTCGTGCTGCCGATCCCGGGCACGTCGTCGGTGGCGCACCTGGAGGAGAACGTGGCCGCCGCCGAGGTGACGCTCACCGACGACGAGTACGACGCGCTGACCCGCGCCGTCTGAGCGGTCCGGGCCGGCCGGGCGGTGCGGGGCCGACCTGGCCCTGAGCGGTCCGCCGCCGGGGTGGCCGGTCCGGGTGGCCGGGGCGCAGGGCGGGTCGGCGGGTCCGGCTACGGCCAGTAGCAGCCGGAGAGGTTGGCCTGGGGCACCCAGCCGTCTTGCGTCGGGGCCTCGGCCCCGTGCCCGTACATCCACATCACGCCGCTGCCGGTGTCGGCGCCGGCGCCGTGCCAGCGGAACCCGCGTCCGGCCGTCAGGGTGCGCAGCACGCCGCCGTGCGGCGAGTCCCGCAGCCAGGTGTTCTGGTTGAGCACGCAGATCGCGCCGCCGCTGTCGCTGGCCGAGGCCGGCGTGGCGGCCACGGCGGAGCCGGCGAGTGCCACGGCCAGCGCCGTCGCCGCGCCCAGGATCCTCTTCTTCACGGGTGTCCCGTCCTC
The DNA here is from genome assembly GCF_027497255.1 of Micromonospora sp. WMMD882. NCBI lineage: Bacteria > Bacillati > Actinomycetota > Actinomycetes > Micromonosporales > Micromonosporaceae > Micromonospora > Micromonospora sp. WMMD882. The sequence goes on along the minus strand of NZ_CP114903.1, from coordinate 316,365 downwards.
TCTGGAGGGTGGTTGTCGGCGACCATTGTGCGCACCCGGCGGGACAGCGCGGCGGTCCGGGGGTGTCGGACGCCGCCCGGGGCGCCGTCCCGCGGTCCGGCCGGGGCCGCCGCCGGAGCAGCAGGTCCGGACGAACGGTGGAGCGCGATTACCGGATAAGTCACCCGTAGATATCTTCGCGTCCGACGCGATGTCGGCCCGGGTGGCGACAACATTGACGAATGCGCGAATCGGCGAGTTCCAGCGACGTCTTCCTCGATACCTCGAAACCGAGGTGCGTGCAGATCTCGGTACTTGGTCCGATAATGGCGAGCATCAACGGACAGAACGTCCCTCTGGGTGGCCGCCAACCGAAGACCATCCTGTCGCGGCTGCTGCTGGCCAACGGGCTGGTCGTCGGGGACGACACCATCGTCGACGCGGTGTGGGGGGCCAGGCCGCCGCGGAGCGCCCGGCAGGCGCTGCACACCTACGTCCGGCACCTGCGCCGGGCGCTGGAACCCGACCGCGAGCCCCGGGGGGCCTCCGCCGTGCTGGTCCGCCACCCCGGCGGGTACGCGGTGGATCCGACCCGGGTGGAGCTGGACGCCGACCGGTTCGCCGACCTCGTCGCCACCGGTTCGGCCGCGCTTCTCGACGGGCGCTGCGACGTCGCGCTGACCCGGCTCGACGCCGCCCTCGGGCTCTGGCACGGCGCCCCGTACGCCGACCTCGGGGCCGCGTCGGTCGTGCAGGGCGCGGTCCGCCAGCTCGAACTGCTCCGGGCCACCGCGCGGGAGGACCGGATCGCGGCCCGGCTCGCCCTGGGCCAGCACCACCGGGTGCTCGTCGAGGCGCAGTCGCTCACCGACGAGCACCCCCTGCACGAGCGGGCCTGGGAGCTGCGCGGGCTCGCCCTCTACCGGTGCGGCCGACCGGCCGAGGCGCTGGGGGCGCTGCGGGCCGCCCAACGGTGGCTGCGTGACGAGCTCGGCGTCGACCCGGGGCACCGGCTCCAGGCGCTGCGCCAGGCCATCCTGAAGCGGGACCGCGCCCTGGACTGGCAGCCCGTGACGGCCCTGCGGGCCTACCCCGCCCCGTGGGCGGTGAATTGACCGTCGACGCTGGCTGAAGGATCCACCACGGCGCCCCCACCGGCCCTCCTGTGATCGCTTTTCAGTCGTCTTTCAGCGCCTTTTCAGCGCACCCGGGCACGATGCGCAACGGAATGTTCCCCTACGGAGGAGGTAATCGTGGCGAAGACCCCGGAAACCCAGGCCAAGCCGATGAAGAAGGTGACCGTTCGGAAGGCTGGTCCGGTCCGCCTGACCACCACCTCGAACGCGCTCTACATCCCGTTCACCTGCTTCCCGTTCTGATCGGGTCGCGCCGCCCGACCCACCCGGTCGGGCGGCGTTCCCGTAGGGCCCACCACGGCGACTCCCGGAGGACGGCATGAGCGGCACCGTCGACATCGACCAGGCGCCCGGCCAGGACGCCGGCCCACGGTTCGACCTCGACCGGCCGGTCCGGGTGGCCCGGTTGACCTTCCTCCCCGAGGGGGACGACGTCGTCGTCGGCAACGCCCAGGCGGACTCGTACGCGGTGCTTCCGGTCGACGGCGCGCAGGTGTTGCGCCACCTCGTCGAGGGGGTGACGCCCCGCGCGGCGGCCCGGTGGTACGCCGACACGTACGGCGAGGAGCTCGACATCGAAGAGCTCCTCGCCGACCTGGCCGAGCTGGGTTTCGTGGCCCCGACCGCCCCGGCCGGCCCGACCGACCCGACCGGCGTCGGCGCGGAGCCCGACGCGCCGGTGCGGTGGCAGCGGCTGGGGGCGGCGCTGCTCTCCCCCGTCGCGGTCGCCGGCTACACGCTCGTGCTGGTCGCCGCCGTCGCCGTCGCGGTGACCCAGCCCGACCTGCGCCCGCACTACCGGGCGATCTTCTTCACCGAGTACCTGACCCTGGTCACCGTGTTGCTGGCCCTCGGCCAGTGGCCGCTGATCGGTCTGCACGAGGCCGCGCACGCCCTCGCCGGACGCCGGCTGGGGCTGCGGACCCGGCTCAGTCTCGGTAACCGGCTGCAGTACCTGGTCATCGAGACCAGCATGGACGGTCTGGTCACCGTGCCCCGCCGGCAACGGTGGGTCCCGATGCTCGCCGGCCTCGGCGCCGACCTGCTCGTCCTGGCGCTGCTCACGCTCGCCGCCGCCGCGCTGCGCGAACCGGACGGCACGCTGCCCCTGACCGCCCGGATCTGCCTGGCGCTCGGCTTCGGCACCCTGCTGCGCGTCGCCTGGCAGTTCTTCTTCTACCTGCGCACCGACCTGTACTACCTGCTCTCCCTGGTCCTCGGCACGGTCGACCTGCACGGCAGCGCCACCGTCCTGCTGCGGCACCGGCTGCGCAGGCTGACCGGGCGGCCCGGACTGGACCGGCAGTGGGCGGCCCGGCACCCCGTCGACCGCCGGGCCGCCCGCTGGTACGCCTGGCTGATGGTCGTCGGGTACGCCGCCACCCTGGCCACCCTGGCGTTCGCCGTGGCGCCGGCCGCCGTCGACTTCGTCGCCGAGGCGTTCGCCGAACTCGACGGCCGCCACGGCGTCGGCAACCTGGTCGACTCCGCCGTCGTGCTGGCGCTCAGCGTCGCGGAGCTCGCCTTCGTCGGCTACCTGGTCGTCCGCAACCGACGCCGGGCCGGCGCGCCACGACCGGCAGACCCGACCGGCTGACCGGCTCAACTGACCGGCTCGGCTGACCGGCTCGGCTGACCCGGCCGGCGTCACGACCGGCCGGCCCGGCCGGCGTCACGACCGGCACACCACGAGCGGTTGAGCCGGCCGCCGTCCCGCACCCGTATCCCCGTACCCGCCGCGAGGGCGGTCCGAGCCCCCGGGCCCGCGCCGCCTACGAGAGGTTGAGCCATGGAACCGACTCCGCACCGCTGGATCAGGGCCGCCCGACACCGTGACCGACGACGGTTGCTGGCCGACGGGCTCGACGCTCCCGTCCTGGCCGACCTGGACGCCCACCGGTGGCTGCGGGGGCCGTACACCGCCGTCGGCGCGCTGCTGCGCGGGCTGGTCCCGACCGTACTGGCGGAACGCCCCGACCTCGTGGCGGCGCACGAGATCGAGCTGCTCTCCGTCGCGCCGGAGCTGCGGGAGCTGGTGCCGGCCACCCGGGAGACCCTGACCTCGCTCGCGGTGCCCGAGGAGCGCACCCGCTTCTATCCCCGGGCCCGCACCCTGCGGCTCGCGCACGGGCTGGTGGAGTTCCTCGACGCCTGGCTGCGTCATCTCGACGACGGGCCGCGCTGCCTGCTGGTGGAGAACCTGCACGAGGCCGACCCCACCGACCGGGAGTTCTTCGCGGTGCTGCTGCGGCGGGCCGACCCCACCCGGCTGCGCCTGCGGCTGGCCACCACGGCCGCGCCGGTCGAGGAGCCGCCCGGCCCGGCCGCCGCGCCGCTCGGCCCGGCGCTGCGCCGGTACGCCGCCCCCGTCGACGGCGACCGGACCGGGCCGCTCGCCGACCTGCCGCGACCCACCGGCGCGGAGACGACCGGGGTGGCCGCCAGCAACGCGGAGACCAGCGTCGAGCCGGCCGGCATGAAAGCGGCCGGCACGGAAGCGGCCCGGGAGTACGTCCGGGGCGACTGCGTCGACGACGACCCGACGGTGCTCGCCGCGTACCGGACGTTGCCCGCGGCGGTCCGCGCCGACCTGCACGACGCCCGCGCCGACGAGCTGCTCGCCACCGGCGAACGCTCGTGGCGGCTCGGCGCGGTCACGCTGCACCGCGAACGCGGCGGCGCGCCCGCCACCGCCGGCGTCCAGGCGCTGCGCGACGCGCTGGAGTACTGCGTCAACCTGGGCTTCTACCACGCCACCCTGGAGTACGGGGCGCGCGGACGGGCACTCGTCGACTGGTCCGCGCAGATGGAGCACTGGTGGGCGTTCACCACCAAGATGACCACGTCGCTGATGGCGTTGGGTCGCCCGATCGAGGCGCTCGCCCTCTACGACGAGGCGCGGGCGCACACCGACAGCGCGATGGTGCACATGCAGGCCGCGTACGCCACCGGCATGATCTACACCCGGCACCTGGAGACCGGGGAGCGGGACCACCGGCAGGCCCGCGCCTGGTGCAACGCCGCGATCGCGTACGCCCGACTCGCCCCGGACCGCCAGCAGAGCGCCGCCCACCTGGTCTTCAACCGCAACGGGCTGGCGTTGGTGGCGATGCACGAGGGGAAACTGGACGAGGCGCTCGACCTGGTCACCCGGGGTCTGGCGGAGCTGGACGAGGCGCTCGGGGCCGGGCAGCACCACCTGCACCGGTCGGTGTTGCGGCACAACCGCTCCCAGCTCCTGGCCGCCCTCGGCCGGCGGGAGGAGGCGCTGGCCGAACTGGACGCGGTGATCGAGGTCGACCCTAACCATGTGGAGTACCACCTCGACCGGGGCGGTCTGCTACGCCGGCTGGGCCGCGACGAGGAGGCCCTGGCCAGCTACGACCAGGCGATCCGCCTCTCCCCGCCGTTCCCGGAGGTGCACTACAACCGGGCCGACGTGCTGCTGGAGCTGGGCGCGGTTCAGGCGGCGCTGGCCGGCTTCGACCGGGTGCTCGACCTGGAGCCGGAGCACCTCGACGCGCGCATCAACCGGGCCGGGCTACGCCAGGCGCTCGACGACACCGAGGGCGCCTGGGCGGACGTCCGGGCCGGGCTGGACCTCGCCCCCGGCAACGCGTACCTGCTCTGCGTACGCGGCCAGTTGGAGCTGGAACACGATCTGGCGCAGGCGCGGCGGACGCTGAGCGCCGCGCTGGCCGTGGATCCGACGCTCGCCGCCGCCTGGGCGGCCCGGGGCGCGGCGGCCTACCAGGAGGGTGACCTCGCGGCGGCCGTCGCCGACCTGAGCCACGCGTTGGCGCTCGACGACGATCCGGCCGTCCGGTTCAACCGGGGCCTGGCGCTCGCCGACGCCGGCCGGCACGCCGAGGCCGACGCCGACTTCCAGGCGTGCGCGGCGGCCGACCCGGACCTGGCCGCCGAGGTACGCGAACACCGCGCCCGGCTGCTGCCCGCCTGACCCACCCGACCGGCCGCCCCGGTCCGTCCGCCTCCTCTGTCCCCCGCCGGTCGGACCGCCTCCCCGGGGCGGCCGGACCGCCTCTCCCGCCGGCCGGACCGCCTCCCGGGGCGGCCGGTCGGGCGTCCGCCACGGCTGCCCGGCCGGGCGCTCGCCACGGTTGCCCGGCCGGGCGCTCGCCACGGTTGCCCGGTGACCCGACGTCAGCCCGCGACGGGTGACACGGTCCGCGCCACCGCGGCGAGCTCCTCGGCGTCGACCGCGTCGGGCGTGGCGACGACGTCCACCGCCACGCCCGGCTCGACCAGCCAGAACGCCTCGGCCGGACCGATCAGGCCGGCCGAGTCACCGTGCCGGAACTCGGTGAGCGTCGGGTCGTCGGCGTCGCGTTCGTGGTAGTCGGCGAGGAAGGCACGCAGATCGGCCAGGGTGGCGAGCCGACCACCGCGCAGGACGTGCACCCGCAGGTCCACCCGGGCGCCCTCTCCGGTCTCCCGCTCCCACACCCGCGAGACGAACCGTACGTCGTCCCACTCGGTGGCGAAGTCCGTGACCAGGTCACCGACCCCGGCCGGCACGTACCCCACCCGGAATCCGTCCAACTCCCCGCCCGACCTGCCCGTCCGCACATCCATCACACGACCTCCCGTCCCCGCCCGACCATGACGCCCCTCGTGCGACGCGTGGCCACTGTCCACTTAGCACGGTAACTGCCCAAGATCGGTACGCGCCACACCTCACCCCGCCGCCTCGATCGCCGCCTCCGCGCGGTCCAGGTAGTCCCACCACTTCTCGTCATCCTCCCGGTTGGCGGCGAGCAGGTTGGCGACGCAGACGAACGCGAGCACGACGACGTTCTCCGGGGGCACGGCGTCGGCGAACGGCTCGCCACGTACCAGTCGGGACAGGAAGTCCCACACTTCCGCCGTGGTCGGCCGCGCCCAGCTCTCGTCCTCGACGATCTCGTCCACGACCTCCCGGATCTCGTCGTCGTCCGGGCGACCGTGGTGGATGTCGGTCAGCACGAAGAGGATCACGGCCAGGGCCAGCTCCACCGCCTGACGGGCCACCTCGTCAGGCGGAAAACTCTTCAGGGCTTCGTCGAGCTGCGCGGGGTCCTGTCGCACGGCGGCGTAGGTCGCCGTACGCATCAACGACTCGGCCCGATCATCGATCTTCATTGCCGCGGTCCTCTCGTCGCTTCGTCCACAGAGCCATCCCGGCAGTGACCGCACCCCCGACGGCCAGAAGTGAGCTGCCTACCGCCTTAACTGCCAGCGGCATGAATTCCGCAACGGGCGCCCAGGCCAGAGTCGCGACGCCGGTGCCGAAACCCACCGACTCGGCGCTGATCCGCCGACGCCGTGGAGGTCTGTCGTCCGTGACGGCCGCACGCCGACGACGTCGCCGGGCGGGGCGACCGTCCCGCCGCGCCGGAGGCTGACCGGGTGGCTGGCGGACTGCGCTACCACCACCCGGGGTCAGTTTCCCAACGACTGGGCCCTGGTGATCGTTTCCTGGAGGTGCTGCCGCACCGGTCCGACGTTCTGCGCGGCCTGCGTGAGCGCCTGGCCGTACGCGTCGATGACGCCGATCAACGGACCGGGGTCGGCGCCTTCCAACGCGGCGGCCACGAGCGTCCGCGCCTCGGTGACGTCCTGGGTGGCAGCCACTGTCTTGGCCCGCGCCTCGTCGAGCTTCTGCGAGGCCTGACTCAGCCTCGCGATCATCTCCGCCGCGCTACTCACACGTCCTCCCGCAGGGTCAGCCGGAGTGTTGCGGCCGACGTCGCAGGTCGCGGCGACGACCATCACGTAGCGTATGAGGTTGATCACAAGAACGCCATAGATAGACGTACTTTGACGCTTGGTCCTTCGCCGAAACAATCGTCGGTCGGCCACGCGGGTCCACCAGGGCGGGCGCCGGGATCCAGCCTTGCGGTGGGCGTGTCGACAGGGGCATAGGACGGGGTGGGCGCAGACCCCGGCAGTGTGCCGCAGCACCCGCCCCCCTCCCCTCCCCCTTTCTTCCCTCCCCCTCACCTCCTGACCTCTCCTCCCTCCCGGCTGTGCCCCATATCTGGGGCAGCTCGACAGCAGTTGACGAACCACCATCCCACCGGCCGGTACCAGGGCCCGCCGCGTCGGCGACGACCGGGTCAGGCGACTAGACAACCTGGATATGGCGGTATCGCCGTCGACGGACGCACCCGTTTCCAGGTAGTGGAGTCGATCAAGGACCCGCCAACGCCCCGCCAACGCCCCGCCGGGGGCTGGCACGGGCGTGACCGAGGGAGGCGGGGCAGGATCAGCCGAGCAGGGTGAGGTAGCCGCAGTAGCCGAGCGGGACGAGCAGGAAGCAGAGCAGGAAGCCGGTCTTCGCGTTCCGGGGGGCGGGCGCGCCGCCGAGGACGGGTCGCCCGTACCGGCCGAGCAGCAGGAACCCGGCGAAGAAGACGAGCGCCGGCAGTCCGGCGGCGATCCACGCGCCGAGGGTGAAGCCGTCGACCCGGCCGGTGTCGTAGGCGTGTCCGAGGACGATGGCCGCCAGCACCCCGACGACCACGCAACCGAGGTAGACGACAGCCGCCCGGGCCTGCGGTGACCAGCCGGGCAGCAGCCGGGGCCGACCGGCCAGCTCCTCGGCCCGCCGGCCGTGCCGGTCGGCGTCGTCGGCGCGCCGCCGGACCAGCGCCAACTCCTCCGCCGGATCGAGTGGCGCAGGATCCCGGGAGGCAGGCGCCGAGGGCGCGGGATCCCGGAAGACAGGCGCCGAGGGCGCGGAGCGGTGAGACAACGGGTCGCGGGACACGGGGAGACGCGCGGACTCCCGGGCCGCCGGGCCGACGTCGGGCAGGGCCGGCCGCTCCGGGTGCTCCCGGTACGGGAGGACGCGGGCGTGCTCCGCCGGTGGCGGGACGTCTCCGGCGGGCGGCCCGGGCACGCCGATCGCCGCGCCGAGGCCGGTGAGCCACTCGTGCTGCTCGGCCAGCCGCCGGTCGAGCTGGTCGAGGGTGTCGTGCAGGACCCGGAGCCGGTGTGCCTCGGCCGCGGCGGCGTGCGCGGCGGCCCGTCGCCGGGCGGACAGCTCCCGGGCCAACGCGGCATACTCCTCGAACGCGGCGTGCCCCTCGAAGCCGGTCACCTCAGGGTTCCCCGTCCAGGTCGGTCTCCGCGCCGCCGAACGGCACGATGAGGTCGACGCGCTGCGCGTGCCGGTCCACCAGCAGCGCCCGGTTGGGCCGGGGCGTGTACGTCAGATCCGTCACGCCGAGGTGCAGGCCCAACTCACCGCCGGGCACGTTCAGCGCCACCAGGCAGGCCACGTCGTCGCGGTTCTGCGCGCCGCCGAGGTCGTCGGCGAGCCGGCGTAGCCCCCGCCACCAGCCGAGCAGGTGCACCCCGTACCCGGGGGCGTGCCGGAGCAGGGCGCGCAGGTCGTCGTAGCCGGAGCGGAAGATGCTCGGGTCGGCCCGGCCGAGGACCGCGCCGGCCGCGTCCACTCCGAAGACCACCAGGTACGTCCGACCGGTCGGCGGCCCGGGCGGTGGGGCGGCCAACGCGTGGATCCGGTCCCGCAGCCCCGCGGCGTCGAGCAGGTCGACCGGGTGCCCGGCGTCGACAAGCGCGGCGGCGAGGTCGGCGGCGACCGGGTCGGCGGCGGCGACCAGCGGGGTGACCAGGAAACGGGCCGTGCCCGGCCGGTGCTGGCGGGCCAGGCTGAGCGTGGCGGCCCGCAGCACCTGCGCGCCGACCGGCGAGGTGCCCACCACGGCGAGGTGCCGGCCGGGGGTGGCGTCCATGGGCAGGGCGGCGACGCTGCCGGTCACGTCGACGGTCCGGCCGACCAGCGCCACCGGCCGCCGGGCGTCCGGGCGCAGCCCGACGAAGTCCGGGTCGTCGTCGACCCGCGCCACGTCGTACCCCCGGAAGACCGCGGGTGGCCGCGACCCGGACGGGCGGGCCTGCCACAGCTCGTGGCGGAGCCGGCCCAGGTCGGCGGCGTCGGCGTGCGCGTCGGGGAAGCGGACGACGGTGTCCGCGCCGGCCGCCCCGGCGGCGGTGTTCAGCACCGCCGAGCCGACCGGCAGCGCGTCCGCCGCCGGGTTCAGCGGGTCGAGCACCCCCGCGCCGCCGGGCAGGGCCACCCGCATCGCGAACTGCCCGAAGATCGCGTCGGCCTTGCCGTAGAGGGCCTCGATGCCGGTGGTGCTCTGGCTGGCCAGGACCAGGTGCACCCCGTACGAGCGGCCCTTACGGGCCAGCTCCTCCAGCAGGGTGACCGCTTCCCGGGCCAGCCGGTCGTTGCCGGCCAGCAGCACGTGGAACTCGTCGACCACCGCCACGATCCGGGGCGCCGGGTCGGCGCGGGGCAGGTCGGCGAGCTTGGTGACGCCGTGCCGCTTCAGCGCGCCGGCCCGCCGGCCCAGCTCCCGACGCAGCTCCCGCAGGACGGCCACGCCGTACTCCCGGTCGGACTCGATGCCGACCGCGCGGGCGTGCGGCAGCCAGGACGGATCCCGTCCGGTGGGGACGAACTCGGTGAAGCTGACCCCCTCCTTGAAGTCGAGCAGGTACAGGTGCAGCTCGCCCGGGGGGTAACGGGCGGACAGCCCGTACAGGACGTCGAGCAGGAAGACCGTCTTGCCGGCGCCGGTCCGGCCGCCGACCAGCCAGTGCGGGGTGGCGTCGTCGAAGGCGACGGTGACCGGCGAGCGCCCGGCCAGGCCGATCACGGTCCGCAGCCCGGCGCGCGCCGACTCGGCCCAGCGGGCGGGCGGCAGCAGGGCGGCGAAGGTCGGCTCCGCCTGCCGCCGGGTGGCGGTGGCCAGGTGTTCGGCGAGCGCCGCGACCGAGGCCGGTGGCGGGTCACCGTCGAGCAGCACCGGGGCGGCCAGCCCGGTGCCGTCCGGGCTGTACGGCAGGTCGGGCGGGTCGCCGACGTGCGCGTACCGCTGGTCGGTGAGGGTGATCCGGGTCGTGGCGGCCAGCGGCGGCGGTGGCGGGCCGACCTGCCGGGGCGGGTGGCCGGCGAGCAGGACGCAGACGGCGGCGCTCGGGCCGGCGTGGGTGAGCGCGGCGAGCCGGGCCAGCTCGCGGGGCGCGGGCGGGGACGCGGCGACCACGACCAGGGTGGGCCCGTCGGCGTCCGGGCCGGCGTGCTGGGCCGCGCGGGCGTGCCGCTCGGCGGCGTCGAGCACCGCCGCGACCTCGGCTTCGGTGCCGGCGGGCGGGTCGAGGACGCCGACGTCGACCAGGGGGCGCAGCGGCAGGAAGGTCGCGCCGAACGCGGCGGTGTCCAGCCCGGCGACCCGTACCGCGCCGGGTCGGGCGGTGGCGACGAGCCGGAGCACCACGGCGCGCAGCAGCGCGGCGACGCGCGGGTCGCGGGCGTCGGCGTCGACGGCCAGGTGCCGGCCCCGGCCGAGCGGCACGACGACCGGGAAGGCGTCGTCGGCGGTGGGCGCCTCGCCGAGGCGGACCGGGACCGGGCCGGCGGTCAACGCGGTCGCGCCGGGGACCGGGCTGGCCAGGGCCGCGCCGACCCGGGCCAGCCGGGCGGTCAGGTCGGCGCTCGGCCCGTCGTCGGCGTCGGCCCGCCGGTGGAGGTCACCGGCGACCCGGGCGAGCCGGCCGCGGGCCTCCCGGTGCGCCTCGACCGCCTGCCGGTACGCCGACCCGAACCTCGCCACCGGTCACCCCCGGATCACCGTCGGTCATCTCTGAACCATAATGGACCACCCGGTCAGCCGGCAGTCCTGTGTGGACAATCTGACCGTGGTGAAATCGGCTGGCCGGGGCCGACCGGGCGGTGCGATGCTCGACGCCTGGGTCGCTAGCTCAACTGGCAGAGCATTCGGCTGGCAGCGCGTCCGCCCTCCGCTGACGCGGTCATGGAGGCGCTTCCTTCTCCTCCTTCTCATCGAAGGGTTCGGGGTTCGAGTCCCCGGCGACCCACGCGTCACGTGGTCCGTCGCCGATTCGGAAGGGAGGGTCCCGTGCTCGACAGGCTGGTCATCCAGAAGACCCTGCGGGTGCCGGCCAGCGCCGGCGCGACCGGGGACGGCACGGCGGTGGCCCGGCAACTGGACGCGGCGCTGCTCGACGTCGGGTTCTCGGCGTCGCGGGCCCTGCTGGAACACGTCGGCACGCTGGCCCCCGGGCCGGCGATGGACCTCGCCGCCACGGTCGTCACGGCGGTACGCGAGCTGGTCGGCGACCACGTGCGGCACAACGCCTACTTCATCGGCTTCCCGGACGACGTGCCGGACACCGTCGAGTTCTGGGTGGACCGACTGCGCGCGGCCGTCCTCGCCGGTGGCGGCACGGCGACCGACGCGTGGCTGCGCGACGCCGTCCGCTCCGGCGGCGTGAACCTGCTCGACCTGCCCGGCTACGGCAGCTACCAGCACAGCCACGCCGAGCTGCTGGCCGCGCACGACGAGCTGGTCGCCGCCGCCGGGGACCGGTTGACCCTGCTGCGCCTCGGTGACCCCGTCGAGGCGGAGGCGACGCGGCTCTACCTGGCCCTGGCCGGCAGCGTCACGCCACTGGGCGAGGCGGACCTGGCGATCCTCGGCGAGCTCGCGGTGGCCTGCGCGGACGGTCCCCAGCCGGCCGGGATCCCGGTACGGGAGAACCGGGCCGTCCTCAACGGCATCCGGCTCGTCCTCGGCCGTCGGCTGGTCGGCGTGGACACCACGACCGACGTGTTGCGGCTGGCCTGCCAGGTCTCCGGCGGGGACGCCGCGCTCACCACCCCCACCCGGTTCCGGGCCTTCCGTCGCCCGGAGCGGCGGACGCTGCTGGCCGCCCTGGACGAGGTCGTCGGGGCGAACCCGAACAAGCTCGGGGACGTCGCGCGCCACGCGGAACGCTGGAAGCGGCTCGGGGAACGGCTGCACCCGCACGAGTACGGTCAGTGGCCGTACGCGCAGCAGGTGTTCGCGGTCGCGCGGGGCGAGCGGCGGGCGCCCGGTCTCGCCGGCCGCGCGGAGGCGGCGATCCGGGCCGGGGCCGTCGGTACGGCCGCGTCGGCGCTGTCGGCCGCCCCGGGCCTGCTGCTGCGCTCCGCCGACCGGCTGCTGCGGCTGGCGTCGGCGACGGAACGCGCCACGGTGGTCGACGCGGTCACCGGGGCGCTCGGCTCGGCGTCGGGTCGGGTGCTGCTCTCGTTGCGCGAACACGTCGAGAACCGGCTGCGGCCCGCGTCGGCCCGCATCTACCCGACCCGGTCGCGTACCGCGTTCGTCGGCCCCGACGACCGGCCGCCGCTGCCGGCCGACCTGGTGGCCGAGTTGTCCGCGCTGCTGGACGCCGAGATCAGCGCCCGGCTGCCGGAGCTGGACCGGCCGCTGCTGGTGGATCCGGCGGCGCTCGACATCGCCCTGCCGTTGTCCGGCCGGGCGGCCGAGGGCGGGTTCGCGGTGCTGCCGAGGGGCTCGCGGGCGTGGGTCCCGGGTGACCTGCTGCGGTTCTTCACCTACTGGCGGCAGACCAGCCGGCGCACCGACTACGACCTGTCGGTGCTGCTGCTCGACGACGACTTCCACAGCGCGGGCCAGGTGTCCTGGACGAACTACCACCACGACGGCGTCACGCACTCCGGTGACGTCACCGGGGCGGAGCACGGCGCGACCGAGTTCGTCGACGTGCCGTCGACCGTCCGTGGGCGGTACGTGGTCCCGCAGGTCAACATCTACGCGGGCGAGTCGTTCGCCGAGGTCGCCGAGTCGATGTTCGGCTACCAGACCCGGGCCCGGGACCAGCGCGGCGCGCCGTTCGACGCCCGTACCGTGCGGGCGCGTTCGCAGCTACGCGGCCCGGGCCGGGTCGCGCTGCCGATCGTGTTCGTCCGTGGCGGGCGCGGCTGGCAGGCCGTGTGGCTGCACCTCTACCTGCGGGGCACGCCGTCGTTCAACCGGGTGGAGGGCAACACCTTCAGCACGGCCGACCGGGTGCGCGCGCTTGTCGAGCGGCGGCACCTGACCATGGCGTACCTGCTGGACCGGTGGCGCACGAAGGCGGAGGTGACGATGTGGGACGCCTGCCCGCCGGACGAGCCGGTCACCTTCGTCGGGATCGACGCGCCGGAGGGCCTGCCGGACGGGTCGCGGACGTACACTCTGGACCGGCTCGGTGAGCTGATCCCCGGTTAGACTCGGCGGGGGGCCGAGGCCATGTGGGCGCTTCCTTCTGATTCCGTTCGATTCGGGAACCTCCGCCATGGCGGGGGATCTGGCATTCAGCGCCCGCGCTCTCCTCGGCCCCCACGCTAGCCCGGCCGGTTCCCGGCGGCGGCGTCGATCGCCGCCGCCGGGAACCGGGAAACGGTGGTATCACGGTCGGGGGACGCCCCCGTATCAGGGATACCGGGCCGGCCGGGCGCCCCGCCCGCCCCCGGCGGGCCGGCGGGCCCGGGGCGGGGCTCAGATTGCGAAGCAGTTCGGGGTGACCGCGCGGTCGGCCAGGGCGTCCTGGACCATCGTGTACGTGGTGCCGTCGAGCACCAGCCCGAGGTGCCCGACGACGCGCAGCGGGCACCAGGACTGCACCAGCGCGTTGACCGCCCCGTCGGCCAGGGTGGCGTTCTGGGTGGGCCGGACCAGCTCGTCCTGGAGCGTCCGGATCGTGGTGTAGCGGACGGTGCCCGGGGTGTCGTCCCCGGCGTTCAGCTCGTTGAGGAACGCCGACCCGATGGTCATCTGCTGGCAGGCCACCACCCCCAGGCAGTCGCCCAGGCCGAGGAACCGCGCGATGTCGGCGACGTACGTGCCGTAGTGCGGGCTGCCCAGGGTGACCAGCCGCCCGACCGAGCCGACGCCGCCGAGGTTCTTCAGGTAGTACCGGGAGACCAGCCCGCCCTCGGAGTGGGCGACCAGGTCCACGGTGGCCGCGCCGGCGCTCGCGCGTACCTGGGCGACGTAGCTGTCCAACGCGCGGGCCGAGGCGGCGATGTCACCGAGACCGAGGCCGGGAAGCTGGTAGATCCACACCCGCCGACCGTCGACGCGCAGCCGCGTGGCCAGCGGCTCGTAGGTGACCGCGACAGCGGAGAGCCCACCGACGACGATGACCGGGTTGGCGGCGGCGGTTGCGGCCCGGGTGGCCGACTGGTCCGGGGCGGCGGGAGCGGCGGTGGCGCTGGTGGCGGGGACGGTGAGCAGCAGGGCGGCGGCGGTCGTGGTGGCGGTGACGGTGGCCGCGATGATCTTTCGGAGCAGCATGGCTGCGCCCTCCGGTGGGGGTGGCCCCGCAGGTGGCGGGAACGGTGAGGGGGACGTCCGATCGATCGTGGCCACCATGATGCCGACAATGATTCGCGTACGTCAATGACAAGTTACGTCCGGGTAACCCGGGATCGGCGGTCGGCGCTCAGGAGTCGGTGTCGTCCAGCCCGTGCCGCCGGATCCGCGCCGCCCGCTCCCGCCGCCCCTGCCGGACCAGCAGCCCGAGCCAGTGCCGCGCCGCGCCGCTGGTGCCGGCAAGCACCTCGGCGAACAGCTCGTCCCCCCGGTTCTGCTCGGCCAGCAGGTCGACCAGCCGGTGGGCGGCGTACACGTTCCCGGCATCCGCGCTGACGCGTAGGCCGTCCACGTCACCGTGCCAGGACAACACCCTGGCCAACCACCGCTGGGCGGGCCAGCTGCCGGCCTCTGCCCGAGTTCGCAGTTGCCCCGCCTCACCACGCCTGATCAACAGATCCACCAGCCGGGTCTCCGCCGTCCGGTCGCCAGCGTCGGCGTGAGCCTGCAAGGCTGCCAGGTCGGCCTGCCCGGTCAGCGAGTCGGTAAGCTCGGACCGGGCCTCGTCGTCGGCGCCGTGTCCGCCGGCATCGACCACAGCCTGCGGCAGCTTCTCCAGAGTGATGAGGGCGTACACGTCGCCGGCATAGGCCCTGGCCGCCAGCTCCGCCACCTCTCTCCGATCGACAAGAATCTCGGTCAAGGTGTGGGCGGCGTTGAAGTCACCGGCATCGGCACGGGCCCGCAGGCCTGCCTCGTCCCCCTTGCTGACCAGCAGACTCACCAGGTAGACAGAGGCCAGTACATCCCCCGCGTCCGCCCAGGCGCGCAGCCGCTCGCCGTCACCCCGGGCGCTCCACAGGTCCGCCAACTGAACCTTCGCCATCACGTCACCGGCGTCGGCCCGCCGCGCGGCCTGCTCGATGTCGCCTTCCGCGACCAGCAACTCCACCAGCATGGCCGCCGCCGGCCCGTCCCCGCTGTCCGCCCGGGTCCGTAACTGCTCGGTCTCGCCGCGCCGGGCCAACAGGTATGCCAGCCGACGAGCTGCCTCCCTGCTCCCGGCATCGGCGTCAGCCCGCAACCGCTCGACGTGGTCCGGCTCGGCGAGCAGGTCGGTGAGCTCGTCGGCGGCGTTCCGGTGTCCGGCGTCGGCGAGTCGCCGGTACGCGGCGACCGCGTGGCCGTACCGGAGTCGGCGCATGGCGCTGTCGGCGAGGCGGGTGAGATCCTCGCCGGAGGCGTGCGCGACGAGCGCCTGCCAGGTGAGGGTGGGAATCCGCTCAGCCCGCCGCTGCCGGATCAGCCGCTGGTGCAGGTAGTCGGTGATCGTGTAGCCGAGCACGGCGCGGTGGTCGTCGCTGGCGACCTCGCCCAGCGGGGCGGTGGCCCGGTCCTGCGGTCGGGTCCGGCTGGTCAGCTCGGCCAGCGCCCCCGGGAACCAGCCGTCGTCGGCGCGCACCATGGTCAGGTGGCCCCGGGCGGCGGCGCGCAGCAGGTCGGCGGTCAGCGGGGACTGGACGCCCACCCGACGGGCGTCGACCGCGGCGTGCAGGATCGCCCGCTGCTCGTCGGTGGCGCGTTCGTAGCGGTCGATGATCTGACGGGCGCCGGCGAGCGCCTCGGTGACGTTGTAGTCCCGGTCGGCCACCGCCACCGCCAACCGCTGGTCGTCGCCCGCCAGCCGGGCGGCGGCCTCCCGTTCGCCCCGGGAGAACGTGTCCAGCCGGAGCTGTCGTACCCGCCGGTCGTCAAGGATGTCCACCGCCTCCGGGTAGCGTGGTCGCCGCTGGCCGGGACGCGGCTGGTCCGGGCTGTCGGTGATGTCGGCGCGCAGGGTCTCCGCGTACGGCGGCCACAGCGTGCCCAGGATGATCACGGGGGTGGGGGCGTCCAGCAGCCGCCGGACCGTGGCGACGGTGATCGGGCTGGCGTCCGCGGTGAGGTACGGGCCGGGCAGGAAGCGTTGCAGCTCGTCCAGCCAGACGATCAGCTTCGGCAGCGGAAAGGTCGCCCCGGCGATGGCGTCGACCAGGCCCCCGTCACCGAGGTCGGGGGCCAGGACGGTGAAGTCGGGCAGCTCGGCGCGGGCCGTCTCGTACAACAGGCGGGTCTTTCCGACGCAGGAGTTGCCGACCAGGATCAGGAACCCGCCCGTGTCCCGCGCGCCACGCAGCCACTGCCGGACGTCGTTTTCCCGGTCGCGGGGGACGAAGGTCGGCAGGGCCGGGTCGGGGCCGACGGCGGCCCGACCGACCAGCCGCCGCCACCACGACACGTCCGGCTCGACCGGAGTCGGGGGCGTAGGCGGGTCGAGGGCGGGGTGGACCCGCAGCGCCAGCGCCGACGTCCGCCGGTCGCCGATGCGCCAGAGCCGGTCGCTGCGGCCCAGGTGCGCGCCGAGCCGCTCGGCGGCCTGTTGCTCCCGCCGGTCCGCCGAGGACAGCGCCGACGGCTGACCGCCCTGGCGCAGCTGCAGCGTGCCGAACAGCACGGCGACCAGCAACGACAGCAGGCCGACGACCATGCTGACCACGCTGGCGATGCTGTCCTTGTCGCCCAGGGACCGGCCGGCGTACCCGCTGACCAGCGCGACCAGCGGCGGAGCCGCCCACCAACCGACGACCCCGAGCACGCCCGCGACGGCGAATGTCTTCCACGGCCACCTCCGCCGACCGGCGCCAACCGGGGCCGACCGCCCGCTCCCCCACGTCATCCCGTGCCTCCGGTCCCTCCGTCCACCCCGGGCGCGTCCGACGTACGGGCGGTGAGGGGCTCGGCAATGGCGGCGAACTCGTGGAGGGTGACCCGGCGGCCCTCCACGATCTCCTGGCCGGTCACCCCGGACCGCAGCGGACCGTCCCGGACGAAGCCGACGTCGGCGGACCGCTCCGCCGGAAGCCCTACCTGCCGATGATCCACCGCTCTCCGCATCCACTGTGCACGATGAACAGTACAGATTGGGAAACGTTCCCCGCATTCACCACATGCCCCTTGTCGCCCGAGCGGCAACGCCCCTCACCTCGACCCCACGCCTCGATCGCCGTCGCTCGGATGTTCAGGTGGGCACGGGCGGCTCGGCGCGGGGAGAGGGTGGGATACGCGCCCTGTCGAGCTGCCCCGTATCCGGGGCAGCGGAACGGGGGCCGGGAGCGGAGGGCCACGACGAGGGCGAGATCCGGTCGGGTCACGACGAAACCACTACCGCGCACGCCGCCGTCCCCCACCTGCAGCCCGGCCCCGCAGGGCTACTGCCGCTGATCACAGGGCCCCGATCGCGCACCGCAGGAGGCACGGTCGCGCCACCGCAGGGACCCCGGTCGCGCGCCTCGCGGGCCACGTCGCCCACCCCAGGGCCTCAGTCGCGCGTCGCAGGGGCGCAACCGACGCCGTGCCCCATATCCGGGGCAGCTCGACAGGCACTCACGGAGCCAACACCCGACCGGTCGGCAGGACAACCGTCACCCCCCGAACGCGCCGCATCGGCCGCATCCAGAACCGTCAGAGGACGAGCGCACACCACCCAGCACACGGCGCAACCCGGCCTGCTCGACGACACATCCTGATAGGGCGGTATCCCTCAAAGCCGGTACCGCCACATCTGGACCGCCGCCGAGAGCAGGCCCGTCGCCGTGCTGACCGCCACGGTGGCCGCCACCCTGGACGGCGTCAGCGCGCCGATTACCGTGGCGGCCGGCGTGGCCCTGCCGGCCAGCAGCACCCCACCGGCCAGCAGCGCTGCGCCCACCGACCCGCCGCCGACCGGGGCCGCGTGCGACGTCCGCTACTCGGCCTACGTCTGGGACACCTACCTGACCAGCAGCATCACCGTCACCAACACCGGGGCGACCACGATCACCTCCTGGGCGCTGCGCTTCACGCTGCCCACCGGGCAACGCATCACCAGCCACTGGAACGCGGTGTACTCACCGGTCAGCGGCCGGGTCACGGCCCGGGGCCTCGACGACCACGTCAGCATCGGGCCGGGCGGCGCGATCGTCATCGGGTCCGTGGCGACCCACACCGGTGACACCAGCGTCCCGTCCTCGTTCACCCTCAACGGGACGCCCTGCTCCCTCGGCTGACCCGCCCGCTGTCCGACACCCCCCGCTCTCCCTGCTCCACGCGCCCTCGCCTCGTCGATCTAGAGGTCATCGCTGTTGATGGAAATCAGCTAACGACGATCTGCCCTCGATCGACGAGGCGAGTGGGCGGGGGCGGGTGGGGTCAGCGGGCGGCGAGCGCCCGCTGGGAGGGGGCGACCGGGGCGGGAAGGGCGCCCGCGCCGCCCAGGTGGGCGTGGATCGCGGCGGCGGCGGCCCGGCCCTCGGCGATCGCCCAGACGATCAGGGACGCGCCCCGGTGCATGTCGCCGGCGACGAAGACCCCGTCGACGTCGGTCTGCCAGTCGGGGCGGGCGTCCACCGCGCCCCGGGCGTTGCGGGTCACGCCGAACTGGGTGAGCAGCGGCTGCTCCTCGGTGCCCTCGAAGCCGATCGCCAGCAGCACCAGGTCGGCCGGCAGCTCACGTTCCGAGCCGGGCAGCGCGGTGACGATCCGCCGGCCGTCCCGCTTCTCCACCGTCACCTCGGCGATCCGGACGCCCTTGACCTGGCCGGTCCCGTCGTCGACGAACTCCTGCACGGCGACCGCGAAGACCCGCTCGCCGCCCTCCTCGTGCGCCGGGTAGCTGCGCAGCAGCCACGGCCAGGTCGGCCACGGGTCCCGCTCGGCGTCCCGGGTGTGCGGCGGCTCCGGGTACAGGTCGAGCTGGTGGACGCCGGCAGCGCCCTGCCGGTGGGCCACCCCGAGGCAGTCCGCCGCGGTGTCGCCGCCGCCGATGATCACCACGTGCTTCCCGGCGGCGTCGATCGGCGCCGTCGCGTCCCGGCCGGCGACCACCCGGTTCGCCGCGACCAGGTGCTCCATCGCCTGGTGGATGCCGCGCAGGCCCCGGCCCGGGGTCTCCGGAGTGTCCCGGCCGGCGAGCGCCCCGCAGGCCAGCAGCACCGCGTCGTACGTCGACCGGAGCTGCTCGGCGGTGACGTCCACGCCGACGTGCACGCCGGCGCGGAACTCCACCCCCTCGGCGGCGAGCTGGGCCAACCGCCGGTCGATGTGCTCCTTCTCCAGCTTGAAGTCCGGGATGCCGTACCGGAGCAGGCCGCCGATCGCGTCGTCGCGCTCGTACACGGTGACGGCGTGACCGGCGCGGGCCAGTTGCTGCGCGGCTGCCAGCCCGGCCGGGCCGGAGCCGACCACGGCGACCCGCTTGCCGGTCGGCGCGGGCAGCGCCGCCGGGGTGACCAGGCCCCGGTCGAAGGCGGCGTTGGCGATCTCCACCTCGACCTGCTTGATGGTCACCGGGTCGTCGGCGATGCCCAGCACACAGGCCGCCTCGCAGGGGGCCGGGCAGAGTCGCCCGGTGAACTCGGGGAAGTTGTTGGTGGCGTGCAGCGAACCCACCGCCGCCGACCAGTCCCCGGTACGGACCAGGTCGTTCCAGTCCGGGATGCGGTTGCCCAGCGGGCAGCCCTCGTGACAGAACGGGACGCCGCAGTCCATGCACCGGGTGGCCTGCTCGCGGACCAGCCCCTCCTCGGCGGGCGGGTAGACCTCCCGCCAGTCGCTGATCCGCACCGGCACCGGGCGGCGGGCCGGCTGCCGCCGCGGATAGCGCAGGAAACCGTTCGGGTCAGGCACGAGCCACCTCCTGGGCCGTCGCCGTCCGGGTCACCGGCGCGGCCGGCGCGGACAGCGCGGTCATCACCGCATCGTCGACGTCGCGGCCGGCGGCTTCGGCGGCCCGCATGATGTCCAGCACCCGGCGGTAGTCCCGGGGGACCACCGCGGTGAACTCCGCCACCGCCTCCGGCCAGCGCTTGAGCAGCTCCTCGGCGACCGTCGAGCCGGTCTCGGCGACGTGCCGGCGGACCAGGTCGTGCAGCGCCTCGCGCTCCTCGTCGCGCAGCGGGGCCAGGTCGACCAGCTCGGTGTTGACCAGCCGCCGGTCGAGGCCGTGGACGAAGGCGACGCCACCGGACATGCCGGCGGCGAAGTTGCGGCCGGTCGGCCCCAGCACCACCACCGTGCCGCCGGTCATGTACTCGCAGCCGTGGTCGCCGACGCCCTCGACGACCGCCGTCGCGCCGGAGTTGCGCACCGCGAACCGCTCCCCCACCCGGCCACGCAGGAAGACCTCGCCGCCGGTGGCCCCGTACAGGATGGTGTTGCCGGCGATGATCTGATCCTCGGCGCGCTCGCCCGGACGGGCGTCGCCGGCGGTGAACGGGGCGGCCTGGTCGGGGGCGACGACCAGCCGCCCACCGGAGAGGCCCTTGCCGACGTAGTCGTTGGCGTCGCCGTGCAGCCGCAGGGTCACCCCGGACGGCAGGAACGCGCCGAACGACTGGCCGGCCGTGCCGCGCAGCACGAACTCGATGGTGTCGTCGGGCAGGCCCCGCCCGCCGTGCCGGCGGGTCACCTCGCCGCCGAGCATCGCGCCGACGCTGCGGTGCTCGTTGCGCACCGCCACCTCGACCCGGACCGCGGTGCCGTCGCGCAGGGCGGGGCCGGCCAGCCGGATCAGCTCGTTGTCCAGGGCGAGGTCGAGGCCGTGGTCCTGGGCGCGGACGCCACGGCGGGACGCGCCGGCCGGCAGCTCCGGCAGGTGCAGGACGCGTCCCAGGTCGAGCCCGTGTGCCTTCCAGTGCGCCACCGCCGGGGCGACGTCGAGCAGCTCGGTCTGCCCGATCGCCTCGTCGATGCTGCGCAGGCCCAGCTCGGCCAGGTAGCCGCGGACCTCCTCGGCGAGAAACAGGAAGAAGTTCTCCACGAACTCGGGCCGGCCGGTGAAGCGCTCCCGCAGCACCGGATTCTGGGTGGCGATGCCGACCGGGCAGGTGTCCAGGTGGCAGACCCGCATCATGACGCAGCCCTCGACGATCAGCGGGGCGGTGGCGAAACCGAACTCCTCCGCGCCGAGCAGCGCCGCGACCAGCACGTCCCGGCCGGTCTTGAGCTGGCCGTCGACCTGCACGGTGACCCGGTCGCGGAGCTTGTTCAGCAGCAGCGTCTGCTGCGCCTCGGCCAGGCCCAGCTCCCACGGGGTGCCGGCGTGTTTGAGGGAGTTCAGCGGGGACGCGCCGGTGCCGCCGTCGTGACCGGAGATCAGGATGACGTCGGCCTTGAGCTTGGCCACCCCGGCCGCGACGGTGCCCACGCCGACCTCGCTGACCAGTTTGACGTGCACCCGGGCGGCCGGGTTGACGCACTTCAGGTCGTGCACGAGCTGGGCGAGGTCCTCGATCGAGTAGATGTCGTGGTGCGGCGGCGGCGAGATCAGGCCGACGCCCGGGGTGGCGTGCCGGGTCCGGGCGATCCACGGCCAGACCTTGTTGCCGGGGAGCTGACCGCCCTCGCCGGGCTTCGCGCCCTGCGCCATCTTGATCTGGAGGTCGTCGGCGTTGACGAGGTATTCGCTGGTCACGCCGAACCGGCCGCTGGCGATCTGCTTGACCGCCGAGCGACGGGCCGGGTCGTAGAGCCGCTCGACGTCCTCGCCGCCCTCGCCGGTGTTGGACTTGCCGCCGAGGCGGTTCATCGCCACGGCCAGGGTCTCGTGCGCCTCCGCCGAGATCGACCCGTACGACATGGCGCCGGTGGCGAACCGTTTGACGATCTCGCTGGCCGGCTCGACCTCGTCGATCGGCACCGGAGGGCGGACGCCGGCGCGCAGCGTGAACAGGCCACGCAGCGAGCCGGCCTGCGCGGCCAGCGCGTCGACCTTGGCGGTATACTGGCGGAACACGTCGTACTGCCGGCTGCGGGTGGCGTGCTGGAGCAGGAAGACCGTCTCCGGGTTGAACAGGTGCAGCTCGCCCTCGCGCCGCCACTGGTACTCGCCGCCCACCTCCAGGCCGGTCGACGCCGGGGCGCCCGGGGCCGGCCAGGCCAGCGCGTGCCGGGCGGCGATCTCGGCGTGCACGCCGTCCAGGTCGACCCCGCCGATGGTGCTCGGAGTGCCCCGGAAGTACCGCTCGACGAGCTGGGCGTCCAGACCGACGGCCTCGAAGACCTGCGCCCCGCAGTACGACGAGACGGTGGAGATGCCCATCTTCGACATGATCTTCAGGACGCCCTTGCCGAGCGCCTTGACGTAGTTGCGGACGGCGGCGCGCGGCGCCACGCCGGGCAGCGCGCCCGTGGTGATCATGTCCTCCACGGACTCGAACGCCAGGTACGGGTTGACCGCCGCCGCGCCGTACCCGATCAGCACGGCCGCGTGGTGCACCTCCCGGCAGTCGCCGGACTCCACCACCAGCGCCACCTGGGTGCGGGTCTGCTCCCGCACCAGGTGCTGGTGCACGGCGGCGGTGAGCAGCAGCGACGGGATCGGCGCCAGGTCGGCGTTGGAGTCCCGGTCGGAGAGCACCAGGATGCGTACGCCGTCCTCGATCGCCTCGGAGACGTGCCGGCAGATCTCGGTCAGCCGGGCCCGGATGCCGGCCCCGCCCTCCCGGATCTTGTAGAGGCCGGAGACCCGGACCGCCTTGAAGCCGGGCAGGTCGCCGTCGTCGTCGACGGAGAGCAGCTTGGCCAGCTCGTCGTTGTCGATCACCGGGTACGGCAGCACGATCTGCCGGCAGCTCGCCGCCCCCGGGTCCAGCAGGTTGCCCTCCGGGCCGATGAGCTGCTGGAGACTGGTGACCAGCTCCTCCCGGATCGCGTCCAGCGGCGGGTTGGTGACCTGCGCGAAGAGCTGGTGGAAGTAGTCGTAGAGCAGCCGGGGCCGGGTGGACAGCGGCGCGATCGGGGTGTCCGTGCCCATCGAGCCGAGCGGCTCGACGCCGGTCCGCGCCATCGGCGCGAGCAGGATCTTCAGCTCCTCCTCGGTGTAGCCGAAGGTCTGCTGCCGGCGGCGCACCGAGTCGTGGGTGTAGACGGTGTGCTCACGGGCCGGCAGGTCGCCCAGCTCGATCAGCCCGGCGTGCAGCCAGTCGCCGTACGGCTGCGCGGCGGCCAGCTCGGCCTTGATCTCGTCGTCGTGCACGATCCGCCCGGCGACCGTGTCGACCAGGAACATCCGGCCCGGCTGGAGCCGCCCCTTGGCGACCACCCGGCCCGGGTCGAGGTCCAGCACGCCCGCCTCGCTGCCCAGCACCACCAGGCCGTCGGAGGTGCGCCACCAGCGCCCCGGGCGCAGCCCGTTGCGGTCGAGCACCGCGCCGACGATCTCGCCGTCGGTGAAGGCCACCGAGGCGGGGCCGTCCCAGGGCTCCATCAGGCTGGCGTGGAACCGGTAGAAGTCGCGCTTGTCGGCGCGCATGTCCGGGTCGTTCTCCCACGCCTCGGGGATCATCATCAGCACCGCGTGCGGCAGGCTCCGCCCGGCCAGGTGCAGCAGCTCCAGGACCTCGTCGAAGTTCGCCGAGTCGGAGGCGGCCGGGGTGCACACCGGGAACAGCCGGCGGATGTTGCCGGGCAGGTTCGGGCTGCGCAGCAGCGCCTCGCGGGCCTGCATCCAGTTGCGGTTGCCCCGGATGGTGTTGATCTCGCCGTTGTGGGCGATCAGCCGGTACGGGTGCGCCAGCGGCCAGGACGGGAACGTGTTCGTGGAGAACCGCGAGTGCACCAGGGCGATCGCGCTGGCCACCCGCTCGTCGCGCAGATCCGGGAAGTACGCCGGAAGCTGGTCGGGGGTGAGCATCCCCTTGTAGACCAGGGTGCGCCCGGACAGCGACGGGAAGTACGCCGGCACGCCCCGCTCGGCGGTCTCCCGTTCGGTCTGCTTGCGTACGCAGAACACCACCCGGTCCAGGTCGATCCCGGCCAGCGGGGAGCCGGCCGGCCCGTCCGGGGTGTCGGTGAGCCGGTGCGCGGCGAGGAAGATCTGCCGGATCCGGGGCATCGCGGCGAGCGCGGTCTCGCCGAGGCCGCTCGGGTCGACCGGCACGTCCCGCCAGCCGAGCACGTCCGCCCCCTCGACCAGGGCGTACTTCTCCAGCACCTGCCGGGCCCGGGCCTCGGCGGCGTCGTCGTCGGGGAGGAAGAGCAGACCGGTGGCGTACTGGCCGGCGGGCGGGAGGGGGAAGTCCACCACGGCGCGGAGGAACGCGTCCGGCACCTGGATCATGATGCCCGCGCCGTCGCCGGTGTTCGGTTCCGCGCCCCGGGCGCCCCGGTGGTCGAGCCGACAGAGCGCGCCGAGACCGTTGGCGACGACCTGGTGGGAACGTCGCCCGTGCAGGTCCGCCACGAAGGCCACCCCACAGGCGTCACGCTCGTGCGCCGGGTCGTACAGCCCCTGGGCGGCGGGCGTGCCCGCGCCCGGCTGCGGGCCGGCGGGTGTGGCGGTCTGCGGGTGGGGAGGGTACGGAAAGGCCACCGGGCCTCCTGTCGTCGCTCAGGTGTCAACACGGGTCGGGACGACGTCGGCCCTTGAGGGTCTATTGAGTCTACGTTAGGGCGCGACATGCAAGGGCGGGAAGGATTGATCACACTTCCATCATCTGGGACGTGTAGTCTCGCGCGGTGGATCACGTACCCGCTGAGACGTTCGACCGCCTGGAACGCTTCTACGACGCGGTGCCCCGGGACGCGGCCCACCCCGAAGCGTACGGCGCTCTGGTGCTCTTCGTCCGGGACGGGGCCGGCTGGCCGTTCTACGCCCGGCCCCGCCGCGACGCCGACCGGCCGCCCTCGCTGGCCGACATCAACGACGTCCGGGCCCGGCAACGGGAGCTCGGGCTGCCCGAAGCCTTCGAATGGGTCCACGAGACCACGCCCGACCTGCTGGCCGTGGCCCGCTCGGCGGGACTGAGCGTGCTGGAGGCGCCGCTGATGGTGCTGGACCCGGCCGCCCTGCCCGACCCGGGCGCCCTCACCGACGTACCCGTGCGGTTGCTGGACCCGGCCGCGCCGGACTTCGCCGCGCAGGTGGCGGTGCGGCGGGCCGTCGCGGCGGTCGGGTTCGGCGCGGCCGGCACCGCCCCCGGCCACGTCGGCCCGACCGAACGCGACGCCGCCGTGGCCGAGCTGGACCTCGCCGCCGTCGAGGAGGAAGGCTCCCGGATCGGCGACGGCCGGCGACTCTCCGCGATCGCCGCCACCCCCGCCGACGGCGCGCTGGCCAGCGGCATGGCCATGCGGGTCGACGACGTGGCCGAGATCGCCGGGGTGGCGACCCTGCCGGTGGCCCGCCGCCGGGGACTCGGCGCGGCGGTCACCGCCACCCTCGCCCACGCCCTGCTGGCCGCCGGCACGGAGCTGGTCTTCCTCTCCGCCGGCAGCGAGGAGATCGCCCGGGTGTACGTCCGGGTCGGGTTCCGCCGCGTCGGCACCGCCTGCATCGCCGAACCCGCCGCCCTGCTCACCTGACCGTCAGGCGGACGGGGAGGGCGGACGCCACTGGGCGGCGGTCGACGCGGCGTGGCCGAGCAGGCGGGTGGTGATCGGGCCGAGCGCCGCGTCGCGGGCGCGCAGCGCCAACCGGCCCCGGGTCTGGAGCACCGCCGACATTCGCCGGGTCTGCCGGACCACGGTGGCCACCCGGGGACGGCGGGTCCGGTCGTACGCGGCGGCCGCGTCCGGCAGCCGGGCCTCCCGCAGCAGGGACGCCAGGGTGGCCGCGTCCTCGAAGGCCAGGCAGGTGCCCTGCCCGAGGTGCGGGGGCATGGCGTGCGCGGCGTCACCGAGCAGCACCACCCCGCCGGGACCGGACCGGAACGCGTACTGGCGGGGCAGCGGACGCAGCTCGCGGACCTCCTGTTGGACCAGGTCGGCCGGCTCGGTGGCGGCCAGCAGCTCGCCGACCGGCGCGGGCCAGCCGGCGAACCAGCGACGCAGCAGGGCGAGCTGGGTCTCCGGCGGCTCCGGCCGGGACGCGCCCGCGGCGGTCGCCATCCAGTAGATGCCGCCCCGGTTGGTCCCCCCGGTGGCGCCGCGCTCGCCGAGCGGAGCCGAGACGAACCGGTAGCCGGCCCCCAGGGTCTCGCCGCCGGCCGGCTGGTCGGCGGGCAACCGGGGCGCGCGGTACCACGGGATCACCGCCCGCCAGGTGGCGCTGCCGGAGGCCACCACCCCGACCGAGGGCGCGAGCTGGCGACGGATCACGCTGTCCACCCCGTCGGCCGCGACCACCAGATCCGCCTCGTGGCGTCGGTGGTCGTCACCGACCCAGGGCCGCTCGTCGCCGCCGGCGCGCACCGTCCGCACCGTCACGCCGGTACGCAGGTCCACCCGGTCGCCGAGCCCGGCGACCAGGGCGTCGTGCAGGTCCTCCCGGTGCACCACGACCGGCATCCGCTCGGCCGGGGTGGGACGCGGCTGCACCAGCCAGTGCCCGTCCGGACGGCGGATCCCGCCGTCGGGCAGCGGGGTGGCGATGGTGTCCAGTCCCGCGCCGAGACCCAGCGCGCGCAGCGCCCGGACCCCGTTGGGCCAGAGCACCACCGCGGTCGGCGCGGGACGCACCCGGTCGGCCCGTTCCAGGAGGGTCACGTCCCAGCCGGAGCGGGCCAGCGCCCCGGCGGCGGCGAGGCCGCCGACCCCGGCCCCCACCACCACAGCGGTACGCGCGGCCACGACCGTCAGCCGTCGCGCTCGGCCGAGGCGGCCCGGTCGGCGGCCGGCTCCTCGGGCGGCAACGTGCCGGTGTCCCGGTACGCCCGGAACTGCTCCTCCCCGACCACCCGGTACCCCTGGGGGGCGGCCGGGTCGGGGGCGGCAGCGGCGCGGGACAGGTCACGCTGGGAGACGTCCCCGCCGTCGGCGGCCGGCGTCGGCTCCGGCGCGGCGATCGGGACCAGGTACTCCCGTGGCCCCCGGACCCGGACGAAGTAGACGAGCGCGCCCAGGAACACCAGCGCCGAGGTCCACACGTTGAGCCGCAGGCCGAGGATCTCGGTGGCGTCGTCGGTGCGCATCAGCTCGATCCAGAACCGGCCGGCGGTGTAGCCCATCACGTAGAGCGCGAAGGCCCGCCCCCGACCCAGCTTCAGCCGTCGGTCCAGGGCGAGGACCAGCAGGGCGACGCCGACGTTCCAGAGCGCCTCGTAGGCGAACGTCGGATGGTAGAGACCAGGTTCGAGGATCGGCTGACCGCCCTGGTCGCGTAGCGCCTGGCCGGGGTTGTCCGGGTCCATCCGGTGGATCTCCAGCCCCCACGGCAGGGTGGTACGGCCGCCGTACAGCTCGTTGTTGAACCAGTTGCCGAGCCGGCCGACCGCCTGGGCCAGCGGCAGTCCCGGGGCGAGGGCGTCGGCCACCACCGCGAACGGGATGCCGAGCTGGCGCGCGGCGAGCCACGCGCCGACCGCGCCACCGGCGACCGCGCCCCAGATGCCGAGCCCGCCCTCCCAGATGGCGAACGCGGCCAACGGGTCGCCGCCGGTGCCGAAGTACTTCCCGGGCGAGGTGATCACGTGGTAGATGCGGGCCCCGATGATGCCGGCGGGCACCGCCCAGACCGCGATGTCGAGCACCGCGCCGGGCGCCACGCCCCGGCGACGCAACCGGTACTCGGTCACCAGGCAGGCCACCACGATGCCGGCGACGATGCACAGCGCGTACGCCCGGATCGGCACCGGTCCGAGCTGCCAGACCGCGGTGCTGGGGCTGGGCAGAGCCGCCTGGGGAGTCAGCGAGGCGTATGTCACGGGTGCACACGCTACCGTCGCGCCCGGTCGGGGGGCACCCCGGTCCGGCGTCGGCCGGCCGCCCCGCCCGGCGACCCTGCCCAGCCTCCCCAGCAGCTTGCCCGCCTCGCTTGCGGCGTCTCGCCTGCCCGCCCGGCTCCGATGTCTCGCCTGCCCGCCCGGATTCGGCGCGCTGTCCTGCCCGACGTGGGCGGGTCGCCGGGCCTTGGTGATCTCGGAGCCTTGGTGATCGCGGCGTTTCGGCGCACAGCCCTGCTCCACCTCGGCGTGCCGGTCGCCGGCCTGTCCAGGAGCGGTGAGCAGGACCGACGTCCGGGCGGTGGAGAGCCTCTGGAGCTGCCCCGGAGATGGGGCGGAACAGCAGCCGGATGCGAGCCGCGACGGGTCGTGTCGGCTCCGCGCGGAGCGGACGCACGGACGGGGCAGCTCGACAGCCTGCCGAACGGCATGACCACAGCCACGATCGCAGTCACGATCGCAGACCCAGGCGGGCGCACGGACGGGGCAGCCCGACAGGCTGCCGGAGGACCTACCGTCGGGAAGAAGGCGGGGCGACGGACTGGACCGGGAGGCGGGATGCCCGGGAGGCGATGAAGCGGGGTGGCCGGGAGGCGGGGCGGGTGGGTCAGGCCGGTCGAGGGGCGCGGACACCCTCGGCCAGCTCGGCGGAGAGGGCCCGCAACGCGGTCAGGCCCGCGGTCTGGTCGGGGGCGTCGAGCAGGCAGCGGATCAGCGCGCTGCCCACGATCACCCCGTCGGCGTAGCCGCCCACGGTGCCGGCCTGCGCGCCGGTGCCCACGCCGAGACCGACCCCGACCGGCAGATCGGTGACCGCCCGGACCCGGCCGACCAGGGTGGGCGCCGCCTCCGAGGTCTGCGCCCGGGCCCCGGTCACCCCCATCACCGCGGTGGCGTAGACGAAGCCCCGGCAGTGCGCGACCGTCATCGCCAGACGCGCGTCGGTGGACGACGGGGACACCAGGAAGGTCCGGTCGAGGCCGTGGGCGTCCGAGGCGGCCAGCCACTCGTCGGCCTCGTCGGGGATGAGATCGGGGGTGATCAGGCCGGTGCCCCCGGCGGCGGCCAGGTCCCGGGCGAACGCGTCGACGCCGTACTGCTCGATCGGGTTCCAGTAGGTCATCGTCACCACGGGCGCGCCGGTGGCCGCGACCGCCTCGACGATCCGCACCGCGTCGGCGGTACGGACCCCGCCGGCGAGGGCGATGTCGCTCGCCTTCTGGATCACCGGGCCGTCCATCACCGGATCGGAGTACGGGATCTCCATCTCGATCACGTCGACGCCGGCCTCGACCATGGCGGTCATCGCGGCGATGCTCCCGTCGACGGTCGGGAAGCCGGCCGGCATGCAGCCGATCAGCAGGGCCCGCCCGTCCGCCCGCGCCTTGTCGAAGGCGACCCCGATCCGGCTCATCCGTTCACTCCTTGTCGAGGATGCCGAAGTACCCGCCGGCGGTGTGGACGTCCTTGTCGCCCCGCCCCGAGAGGTTGACCACGATGACCGGCTCCCGGCCCAGCTCGGCGGCGAGCCGGGGAGCGATCTTCAGCGCGCCGGCCAGCGCGTGCGAGCTCTCGATCGCCGGGATGATGCCCTCGGTGCGGCAGAGCAGCTCGAACGCGGCCATCGCCTCGTCGTCGGTGACCGGCTCGTACCGGGCCCGGCCGCTGTCGTGCAGCCAGGCGTGCTCCGGGCCGACGCCCGGGTAGTCCAGGCCGGCGGAGATCGAGTGCGACTCCACGGTCTGCCCGTCGGCGTCCTGGAGCACGTAGGTGCGGGTGCCGTGCAGCACCCCGGACCGGCCCCCGGTGATGCTGGCCGCGTGCCGGTCGGTGTCGACGCCGTCCCCGCCGGCCTCGAAGCCGTACAGCCGCACGTCGGTGTCGTCGACGAAGGCGTGGAAGATGCCGAGCGCGTTGGAACCGCCGCCGACGCAGGCCGCGACCGCGTCCGGCAGCGCGCCGGTCTGGTCGAGGCACTGCTGCCGCGCCTCCTCGCCGATGCCCTTGACGAAGTCGCGGACCATCGCCGGGAACGGGTGCGGGCCGGCGGCGGTGCCGATCAGGTAGTGGGTCTGGTCGACGTTGGCCACCCAGTCCCGCATCGCCTCGTTCATCGCGTCCTTGAGGGTGCGCGAGCCGTTGGTGACCGGGACGACCGTGGCGCCGAGCATCCGCATCCGGGCCACGTTGAGCGCCTGCCGCTCGGTGTCGACCTGGCCCATGTAGACCACGCACTCCAGGTCGAACAGGGCGGCGGCGGTCGCGGTGGCCACGCCGTGCTGCCCGGCCCCCGTCTCGGCGATCACCCGGGTCTTGCCCATCCGCCGGGTGAGCAGGGCCTGGCCGAGCACGTTGCGCACCTTGTGCGCCCCGGTGTGGTTGAGATCCTCCCGCTTGAGCAGCACCCGCGCGCCGACCTTCGCGGAGAACCGGTGGGCCGGGTAGAGCAGCGACGGGGTCCCGGCGTAGTTGCGCAGCAGCGCGTCGAACTCGGCCAGGAACTCCTCGTCGCCCATCGCCTTGCGCCACGCCGCGTCCAGCTCGTCCAGGGCGGCCACCAGGGCCTCCGGGACGAACCGGCCGCCGTACCGGCCGAAGTGACCGGCGCTGTCGGGCACCTCGGCGGCGGGGCGGGGTGCCGGCGGGTTGGCGCTCATGCGGGTCCTCTCTCGCTGTTCGGGTCGGCCGGTACGGGGACGGTCAGCCGGCGCGGCTCACCGCACCGGGCGGGGGGTGGCCGGGTGGTTGCCGGCGTTGACCAGCTCGGCCACCGCCTCGCGGGGGCTCTTCTGGGTGACCAGGCCCTCGCCGACCAGGACGGCGTCCGCTCCGGCGGAGGCGTACCGGATCAGGTCGTGCGGCCCGCGCACCCCCGACTCGGCGATCTTGACGACGCTGCTCGGCAGACCGGGCGCGATCCGCTCGAACACCGACCGGTCGACCTCCAGGGTGCGCAGGTCCCGGGCGTTGACCCCGATGACCTGGGCGCCGGCCTCCAGGGCCCGGTCGGCCTCCTCCTCGTCGTGCACCTCGACCAGGGCGGTCATCCCAAGCGACTCGATCCGCTCCAGGAGCCCGACCAGGGCGTTCTGCTCCAGGGCCGCGACGATCAGCAGCACCAGGTCGGCCCCGTGCGCGCGGGCCTCGTGCACCTGGTAGCTGGAGACCACGAAGTCCTTGCGCAGGACCGGGACCTGCACGGCGGCCCGGACGGCGGCCAGGTCGTCGAGCGAGCCGCCGAACCAGCGCCCCTCGGTCAGCACGCTGATCGCCCGCGCGCCGCCGGCGGCGTACTCCCCGGCCAGCTCGGCCGGGTCGGCGATCTCGGCGAGCTGTCCCCGGGACGGGGAGGAGCGTTTCACCTCGGCGATCACCGCCACGCCGGGTCGTCGCAGGGCGGCGTACGCGTCCAGCGGGGGCGGTGCGGCGGCGGCGAGTTCGCGGATCCGCTCCATCGGGATCTGCTCCTGCCGCCGGGCGACGTCCTCGCGTACGCCGGCCAGAATCTCGTCGAGCACGCTGGCGGGTCCCGTCGATCCGGGCTGGTCCCCCTCCGCGTGCGCATGCTCCGCAGTCACCAACGGACTCCCCTCTCCGGGTGTCATGGGCCGATGCTAGGTGGCGGGCCTGGACCCCAGGTGGGGGGGTATGGCGCGCCTCACGAGATGGGCTGGGGCATAATGACCGACTTCCGGTGAGCGCAAAACCACGCAGAGCGACCAGACGGTACGACCACCGCGACCATCCCGCCGTCCCCCACCACCGGACGCATCGATCATCCTCATCATCATGACACCATGTCCGGCTTGTTGCCGGGATGCGACCGAGCCGGCCGACCGGGCCAGCGGACCGCTCCGGCCCCACCGGCCCTGGCCACGGGTTCGTCCCCCCGGCTGTTGATGCGGCGGTTATCACGGTGAAACGTGAAACACGGAGCATCGACGTCGGGCAGACTCGAACCGGGTCCGCCGCACGGACGCCACGACCCTCGTTGCGGAGTGATCATGAGTACTGGCCGAGTGACGCCGACCATCGGACTGACCACGATCTCCCGGACGGCCGCCTCGCTCGCGGTCGGGATGGTGCACACCCTGGAGCGGGCCGTGATCGGCCCGGAGCGGGCGCGCACCGCCCGGGGCAACGCCTGGGAAGCGGTCTGCGCCGACCGGGCCCGGGCCGCCCGCCGCGCCGAGCTGGACCGGCTGGCCGCCGAGCTCACCGCCGCCCCGAGCGGCACTCAGGTGGCGGTGGGGTCCTCGCCCCGGTCGAGGGCGTCCCAGGCGTCGGTGGCGCCCCGGGCGGGCGTGCCGGCCCGGGGCGGGGCGGCGACCGGCCGCTCGTAACGGGCGCCCATCGCCGGCCAACGCTGGCCACGCCACCCGACCCAGGCCCCGCCGACGGCCGTCAACACGCCGCCGAGCAGGCACGACGCCGGCCACTGCCGGCTGACCTCCCCGTCGAAGGCGGCCGTCAGGCCGTACCCGCCGCCGGCCGTCACGGCCACGCCGAGCAGCAGGATCAACGCCCCGAGCGCCCGCCGGAGCCGGCCCCGGGTGGCGAGCACCGCGCCCGCGCCGGCGAGCGCGACCACGCCCAGCGCGGGCAGCCAGGGCAGCAGGGCGGCCCCGGACCGGTCCGCGCGCACGGCCGGCAGCGGGGCGGGGCGCACGGTCACCTCGACCGACCAGGTCCGGGTCGCCGCCCAGACCGCCAGCGCCGCCCCGACCAGGCAGAGCAGCGTCGCGTACGTCAGCTCGCGCCGGCCCCCCGCCGACGCGTCCCGCCCCGGGCCCGGCCCGCTGTCGGCGCTGGTCGGCACGGCGTCCCGACCGGGAGTCGGCACGGCGTCGGCGTACCGCCCGGGATCGGGGCCGGTGGCGGCGCTCATCGGCGCGGCCCGCCCGGGGTGGTCCGGGCTCACCGGGCCGGCCGGAGGGTCTCGGCGGCGGCGATCGCGGCGAGCACGGCCGCCGCCTTGGCCCGGGTCTCGCGGTCCTCGGCGGCCGGATCGGAGTCGGCCACGATCCCCGCGCCGGCCTGCACGTACGCCCAGCCGTCGCGGAGCAGCGCGGTACGGATCGCGATGGCCATGTCCAGGTCGCCGCCGAAGCCGAAGTAGCCGACCGTGCCGCCGTAGAGGCCCCGCCGGACCGGCTCCAACTCCTCGATGATCTCCATGGCGCGGACCTTCGGCGCGCCGGAGAGCGTACCGGCGGGGAAGGTCGCGGCGAGCGCGTCGAACGCGGTGCGGTCGGCCCGCAGCGTGCCGACCACGGTCGAGACGATGTGCATGACGTGGCTGTACCGCTCGATGGTGGCGAACTCCGGCACCTCGACCGTGCCCGGCCGGCAGACCCGGCCCAGGTCGTTGCGGCCCAGGTCGACGAGCATCACGTGCTCGGCCCGTTCCTTCGGGTCGGCCAGCAGCTCGGTGGCGAGCCGGGCGTCGTGCTCGGGGTCGCCGCCCCGGGGGCGGGTGCCGGCGATCGGGTGCAGCAGCGCCCGGCGCTGCCCGTCCTCGGCGTGGGTGACCTTGAGGTGCGCCTCCGGGGAGGAGCCGACGATGTCGAAGTCGTCGAACCGCAGCAGGTACATGTACGGGCTGGGGTTGGTGGTGCGCAGCACCCGGTAGACGTCCAGCGGGTCGGCGTCGGTACGCCGCTCGAAGCGCTGGGCCAGCACGATCTGGAAGCACTCGCCGGCCCGGATCGCCTCCTTGGCCGACTCGACCGCCTTGGGGTAGTTCCCCTCGGCCGTGCGGGAGGCCACCTCGCCGACCGGCGGCCGGTCGACGGTGGAGATCATCGGCGGGATCGGCCGGGACAGCGCCGACGTCATCGCGTCCAGCCGACCGATCGCGTGGTGGTACGCGGCGGCCACCCGGGCGTCCCGGTCGGGCTCGTCCAGCGGGGGCAGCACCGCGTTGGCGATGAGGATCGCCGAGCCCTCGTAGTGGTCGAGGACCACCAGGTCGGTGGCGAGCATCATGCCCAGCTCGGGCACGCCCAGCTCGTCCTCGGTGCGGGTGGGCAGCTTCTCGAACCGGCGGACCAGGTCGTACCCGAGGTAGCCGACCATGCCGCCGGTCAGCGGCGGCATGCCGCTGGCCGGGTCGAACGCCGGCCCGGCCAGGGCGGCGACGGTGTCGCGCAGCACCCCGGCCGGCTCGCCCGTGGTGGGCAGCCCGGCCGGCGGTCGACCGAGCCAGGTCGCCACGCCGTCCCGCTCGACCAGGGTGGCGCTGCTGCGCACGCCGATGAAGGAGTACCGGGACCAGGCCAGCCCGGCGGACCCGACGCCCTGCTCGGCGGACTCCAGCAGGAAGGTGCCCGGCCCGCCGGCGAGCTTGCGGTAGACCCCGACCGGGGTCTCCGCGTCGGCCAGCAGCCGGCGGGTGACCGGGACGACCCGCCAGCGGGACGCCAGGTCGGTGAAGGTGGCCTGGTCGGGGCTCACCACGCCGTCGGTCATCGGCCGTCCACCCCGCCCCCGCTGACCGGCAGGTCGACGAAGAAGCAGCTTCGCTGGCCGGTGTGGCAGGCCGGGCCGACCTGGTCGACGCTGACCAGCAACGCGTCGCCGTCGCAGTCCAGGGCCACCGAGCGGACGTGCTGGTGGTGGCCGGAGGTGGCGCCCTTGACCCAGTACTCCTGCCGGCTGCGGGACCAGTAGGTGGCCCGCCCGGTGGTGAGGGTGCGGTGCAGGGCCTCGTCGTCCATCCAGGCGACCATCAGCACCTCGCCGGAGTCGTGCTGGCGGACCACGGCGGCGACCAGGCCGTCGGGGCCGCGACGCAGCCGGGCCGCGACGGCCGGGTCGAGCGACGACGGGCGGTGCGGCTGGGTGGTGGCGCCGCTCACCGGCGCATCAGGTACGGGCACAGTGCCCCATTGTTCCGCACGCCCTCCGCCCCACCCCACCCCCACCGGCCGGTGGAGGTGTTGCGGAGGGGTGGTGGGGGTGGGTAGCGTGGAATTCATTAGGTGATGAATTCTGGAGGAGCGGATGGGACCTGCGATCGAGCTGCGTGGCCTGGTGGTGGACCGGGGCGGGCGGCGGGTGCTGCACGGCATCACCGGCACGGTGCCCCGGGGCGCGGTGACCGGGCTGCTCGGGCCGAGCGGCAGCGGCAAGACCACCCTGATGCGGGCCGTGGTCGGGGTGCAGGTGGTCACCGACGGCACGGTGCGCGTGCTCGGCCGGCCCGCCGGCGCGCCGACCCTGCGCCGCCAGGTCGGCTACCTCACCCAGGCCCCGAGCGTCTACGCCGACCTGACCGTGCGGGAAAATGCCCGCTACTTCGCCGCCGTGTACGGGCGCAGCCGGGCCGACGCCGACCGGGCGGTCGCCGAGGTGGGGCTGGCCGCGGCGGCCGGGCAGCTCGTCGGCGCCCTCTCCGGCGGGCAACGCAGCCGGGCCTCGCTGGCCTGCGTCCTGGTCGGCCGACCGGAGCTGATCGTGCTCGACGAGCCGACCGTCGGGCAGGACCCGGTGCTGCGCGCCGACCTGTGGGCCCGGTTCCACGCGCTGGCCGCCGACGGCGTCACCCTGCTGGTCTCCAGCCACGTGATGGACGAGGCCGCCCGCTGCGACCGGCTGCTGCTGATCCGGCAGGGCCGGCTGCTCGCCGACGACACCCCCGACGGGGTCCGCGACCGGGCCGGGGTGGCCGACCTGGACGAGGCGTTCCTGCGCCTGATCCGGGCGGCCGAGAGCCAGGGTGAGCAGTCGTGAGCCCGCGCGTCACGGCGGCCACCGCCGGGCGGGTGCTGCGTCAGCTCCGCCACGACCGACGGACCGTCGCGCTGCTGGTCGTGGTGCCCGGCGTGCTGCTCGCGCTGGTCTACGCCATGTACGCCGAGCAGACCGCCCCACCCTGGCAGCCCCGCCCCTTCGACCGGGTCGCGCTGATCATGCTGGGGCTCTTCCCGTTCACCATCATGTTCCTGGTGACCAGCATCGCGATGTTGCGGGAACGCACCTCTGGGACGCTGGAGCGGCTGCTCACCACCCCGCTTGCCCGGCTCGACCTGCTCGGCGGGTACGCCCTCGCCCTCGGCCTCGCCGCGGCGACCCAGGCCGGGGTGGCCGCCGCGGTCGCGTACGCGCTGTTCGGCCTGGAGACGGCGGGCAGCGCCGGGCTGGTCGTCGTCATCGCCGTGGTCACCGCGCTGCTGGGCATGGCGTTGGGTCTGCTGTGCAGCGCCTTCGCCCGCACCGAGTTCCAGGCCGTACAGTTCATGCCGGTCGTGGTGATCCCGCAGATCCTGCTCTGCGGGCTGTTCGTCGCCCGGCCGGAGATGGCCGGCTGGCTCCAGGCGGTCGGCGACGCGCTGCCGCTGACGTACGCGGTGGAGGCGTTGCAGGAGGTCGGCGCGCACGCCGAGCCCACCGGCACGATGTGGCGGGACCTGACCGTGGTGGCCGGGTCGGCCCTGCTGGCCCTGGCGCTGGCCGCGGCCACCCTGCGTCGCCGCAGCCGCTGACCGGCGGGCCCTGACCGGCGGGCAGAGCAGCGCCGGGGTCGACGGACGGGGGCCGGCGACCCCGGCGGGGTGGCGCGACGCGGGAAGGGCGACGCGGGAAGGGCGACGCGGGAAGGGCGACGATGAGCGGACGGACCGGACGGCGGCCCGGCAGGCCGGACACCCGGGAGGCGATCCTCGCCTCGGCGCGCGCGATGTTCGCCGAACGGGGCTTCGACGCGGCGTCGGTGCGCGCCATCGCCGGCTCGGCCGGGGTGGACCCGGCCCTGGTCCACCACTACTTCGGCGGCAAGGACAAGCTCTTCCTGGCGGCGATGAACGCGCCGGTCGACCCGGGCGAGCTGCTGCCCGGGGTGCTCGACGGTGATCCGGCGCGGGTCGGGGAACGGCTGGTCCGGATGTTCCTCGGCGTCTGGGACTCCCCGGCCGGAGTCGCCGGGGTCGCCCTGCTGCGCTCGGCGGTGACCACCGACTGGACCGCCCGGCTGCTGCGGGAGTTCCTGGTGACCCAGATCCTGCGCCGGGTCCTCCAGCAGCTCGGCGCCGACCCGGCCGAGCTGCCGCTGCGCGGCTCGCTGGCCGCCACCCAGATGGCCGGACTGGTGCTGATGAGGTACGTCATCCGGCTGGAGCCGGTGGCCTCCGTACCCCCGGAGACCCTGGTGGCGGCGGTCGGACCGGCCGTGCAGCGTTACCTGGACGGCCCGCTGGACGGCGTCTTCCCCACCTGAGCCGGCCGGGCCGGGCCGGCGGGTCCGGCCCGGCCGGTCACCGGGTCTGCTCCAGCCACGAGGCGTAGAGCTGCCCGTACACCGAGCCCTGGTCACGGACCAGCGTGTCGTGCGGGCCCCGCTGCACCACCCGGCCCCGGTCCACCACGATCACCTCGTCGGCGGCCTGCGCGGTGGAGAGCCGGTGCGCGATGGCCAGGGTGGTGCGTCCCCGGGTCACCGCGTCCAGGGTCTTCTGCAGGCGCACCTCGGTGGCCGGGTCGACCGCGCTGGTCGCCTCGTCCAGCACCAGCAGGTCCGGGTCGGCCAGGTACGCCCGGGCCAGCGCCACCAACTGCCGCTCCCCCACGCTGAGCGCCTCGCCGCGCTCCCCGACCGGGGTGTCCAGCCCGGCCGGCAGGCCCTCCAGCCAGTCGAGCAGCCCCAGCTCGGTGAACGCGGCGACGAGCTGCTCGTCGGTCGCCTCCGGACGGGCGAACCGGACGTTCTCCCCCACCGTGGCGTCGAACAGGAAACCGTCCTGCGGCACCATCACCACCCGGGAGCGCAGCGAGTCGAACCGCACCCGGTCCAGCGGCACCCCGGAGAGGCAGACCGCGCCGCTGGTCGGGTCCATCAGCCGGGTGAGCAGCTTGGCGAAGGTGGTCTTGCCGCTGCCGGTCTCGCCCACCACCGCCACCCGGGTCTTCGCCGCGATGCCCAGGTCGATGTCGTGCAGCACCGGCGGCCCGCCCGGGTACGCGAAACCGACCCGGTCGAACCGGACGTCCAGCGGGCCCGGCGGCAGCTCCCGGCCCTGCTCCCCCGGGTCCGCCACGTCCGGGGACAGGTCGAGCACGTCGAGCACCCGCCGCCAGCCGGCGATCGCGTTCTGCGCCTCGTTGAGCACCTCGGTGGCGATCTGCACCGGCTGGATGAACAGGGTCACCAGGAACAGGAACGCGGTGATCTGGCCGACCGACAACGTCCGGTCCGCGCCCAGGGTCACCCCGACCACGACCACCCCGGCCAGCGCCAGCCCGGCCGCCAGCTCACCCACGGAGCTGCCCAGGATGCTGAACCGGATGGCGCGCTGCTGCGCCCGCCGGTGGTCGTCGATCGCCGCGTCCAGCCGGCGGGCGGTCCGCGCGGACACCCCGTACGCCCGGATCACCGGCGCGCCGACCACACTCTCCCCGATCGCCGCCAGCAGCGCGCCCATCCGCTGCCGCACCAGCCCGTACGCGGTGGCGAGCCGCCGTTGCAGGGCGCGGATGATCAGCAGCGCCGGCAGGAAGGCGGCGTACACCACGAGCGTCAACTGCCAGGAGTAGACGGCCATGACGACCGTGGTGACCACGAGCTGACCGAGGTTGATCAGCAGGATCACCCCGCCCCACTGGAGGAACTGGGTGATCTGGTCCACGTCGCTGGTCACCCGGGAGACCAGGGAGCCGCGCCGCTCGGACTGCTGGTGCAGCATCGACAGGTCGTGCACGTGCCGGAACGCCCTCGTCCGGACGTTGGCCAGGGCGGTCTCGCTGACCGTGAACAGCCGCCGCATCATCAGGTAGCCGCAGGACGTGGTGACGACCAGGGTCGCCACGGTCAGCGCCACCACCGTCCCGATCACGTCCAGGTCGATGCCGTCGACCACGCCCCGGTCGATGCCCTGCTGCACGGCCACCGGCACGGCGACCCGACCCACCATGTACACCAGCGCCAGGGCCAGCGTGGTGGCCAGCCCGACCCGCAGCTCCGGGGAGAGGCTCAGCCCCCGCTTCAACGTCTGCCAGGCCGTCTCCGGTCGCCGGTCCGCCGGCCGGGCGCCGGCGACCTGGGTGATCTTCTCGTCCGTGCCCACCGTCACCGGTCCAACTCCACTTCGAGGCCGGTGGTCACCGGGACCACCTCCGGGTCCTGGTACGGGCGGGACTCCGCCCGCTCCTGCTCGGCCTGCTCGTACGCGGTGACCAGGTCGACGTAGCCGGGCACGGTGGCGAGCAGGTCGGCGTGCGTGCCGCGGGCCACCACCCGACCCTGCTCGACGTAGATCACCTCGTCGGCGAGGGCGATGGTGGCCCGCCGGTACGCCACCACGAGGATCGAGGCGCCCGCCGCGCCGCCGTCGGCCGCCGCCCCGCGCAGACCGGCCAGGATGGCCGCCTCCACCCGGGGGTCGACGGCGCTGGTCGCGTCGTCGAGCACCAGCAGCCGGGGTCGGCCGGCCAGCGCCCGGGCCAGGGTGAGGCGCTGCCGCTGACCACCGGAGAGGGAGGTGCCCCGCTCGCCGACCATGGTGTCCAGCCCGTCGGGCAGGGCGGCGACGAAGCCGTCCGCCTCGGCCAGGCGCAGCGCCGCCCACACGTCGTCGTCGCCGATGCCGGCCCGGTCGAGGGTGATGTTGGCGCGCACGGTGTCGTCGAAGACGAAGGGCACCTGGGCGACCAGCGCGACGTCGCCGGCCAGCGCGGCCCCGGCCAGCTCCCGCAGGTCGACGCCGTCCAGCGCGACCGTGCCCCGGTCGGGGTCGACCAGCCGGACGGCCAGGGCGGCGATGGTGGACTTGCCGGCGCCGGTCGGCCCGACCAGGGCGACCGTCCGGCCGGCCGGCACGGTGAAGGTGACCTCGCCGAGCACCTGGGCGCCGGGCAGGTGCGCCTCGGCCGGCTCGTAGTGGAACGACACGTCGGCGAAGGCGAGCGTGGCGGCCCCGGCGGCCGGGTCGAGCGTCCGCCCGCCGTAGGTCATCTCGCCGGTCGCGCCGAGCACCTGCTGCACCCGGTCCCAGCCGGCGACGCTGCGCGGCAGCTCGGCCAGGACCCAGCCGATCGCCCGGACCGGCACGGCCAGCACGGTGAACAGGAACGCCACGCTGACCAGCTCGGCGACGGTGATCGCCTGCTGGCTCAGCCGGGCCGCGCCGACCACCAGCACGGCCAGCGTGCCGACGCTGGGCAGGGTCTCCAGCAGCGGGTCGAACAGGCCACGCAGCCGGCCGACGGAGATCAGCGCGTCGCGCAGCTCGCCGGCGCGGGCGCCGAACCGCCGGGTCTCCTGGGCCTCCCGGCCCATGGTCTTGACCACCAGCGCGCCGTCGAAGCTCTCGTGCGCGATGCCGCTGACCTCGGCGCGCAGCCGCTGCGCCCGGGCCTGCCGGGGGGCCATCCGCCGGGAGTAGACCACGTTGAGGGTGAACAGGGCCGGGAAGACGGCCAGCCCGACCAGCGCCAGCGCCCAGTCGGTGGCGAACAGCGCGGCGACCGCGCCGACCACCATGACCAGCGTGCCGACCGCGAACGGCAACGGCGC
This sequence comes from Micromonospora sp. WMMD882, assembly GCF_027497255.1. NCBI lineage: Bacteria > Bacillati > Actinomycetota > Actinomycetes > Micromonosporales > Micromonosporaceae > Micromonospora > Micromonospora sp. WMMD882. The sequence goes on along the minus strand of NZ_CP114903.1, from coordinate 275,861 downwards.
GATCGGGTACCAGATCGCCTCGACGTCGGAGTTGGCGTTGGACAGCAGGGTGCCGGTGGCGTGCCGCTGGTGCCAGGACAGCGGCAGGTCCAGGTACCGCCGGGTGACCTGGCGACGGTAGCTGGCCTGGAGCCGGTACTGCATGTAGCCGGCGCCGAGCCGGCGGCCGAAGATGGCCACCACCCGGAGCAGGCTGATCCCGATCAGGACCGCGGCGGCCAGGGCCAGCGCCTGGACCTCGACCGCCCCCCGGGTGACCGACGGCACCACCACGTCGCCGACCACCGCGCCGATCACGTACGCGCTGCCGATCACCATGGCGCCGAAGAGCACGCTGCCCGCGACCGCGACCGCGAAGATGCGTGGTTGCTCCCGGATGGCCCGCCCGAGGACCCGCAGGCCCCGGGCCAGCACGTCCGCACTCGTCTTGCTCGACACTCCACATCCCCCGCCGTAAGCCGCCAGTATTCTCCTTCATCCTTACCGCTGGCCACCGGCCGCGCCGCCCGGGGGGCGGATTCCGGCACGACCCGGCGGTCCGGGGAGGCCGTTTCCGGCGTACCGGCCTACCATCGGGGCATGTCGCGGTACGCCCGAGCGGAGCGCCACGCGCTCGCCGACCTGATGCTGACCCTCGGCCCGGACGCCCCGACGCTCAACGAGGGGTGGTCGACCCGGGATCTCGCCGCCCACCTGGTGGTCCGCGAGCGCCGCCCGGACGCCGCGGGCGGCATCCTGCTGCCGCCGCTGCGCGGGTACGCCGAGCGGGTGCGGCTGCGGCTGGCCGGGCAGCCCTGGGCGGAGCTGGTGGCGCAGGTGCGTCGACCGCCGGTGTGGAGCCCGCTGAGCAACCCGCTGACCGACGAGCTGGTCAACACGATGGAGTTCTTCATCCACCACGAGGACGTCCGCCGGGCGTCCCCCGACTGGCAGCCCCGGGAGCTGTCGGCCGGTCTGCAGGGGGCGCTGTGGAAACGGGTCGCCCCGCTGGGCCGGCTGGCGTTGCGCCGGTTCCCGGCGGCGCTGCTGGTGCAGGCGCCCGGGCACGGCGAGTTCCGGTGCGGGCGCGGCGGCGAGCCGCTGCGGGTGGTCGGTCCGCCGAGCGAGCTGACGATCTTCCTCTCCGGGCGGCAGCGGGCGGCCCGGGCGCAGCTCGACGGGGCGGCGGCGCTGGTCGAGCGGTTACGTGCCGCTCCGCTCGGTTTCTGACCTCGCGTCCGGCCGCCGACGGCGCGCCGGCCGCCCGGGGCTAGCCGATCCGCGGGGGTACGCAATACCCTTCGGTAACCGCAGACCAGCGTGACGACCGTCACGTACCCACCCCTGAAGGCGGCTGCAGCGATGGCTCTCGATGTACCGTACCGTTCGATCCCCGACATGTTCCTCAAGCGCGTCGCGGCCACCCCGGATCGCCACGCGTTCGCCCATCCCGCCCCCGACGACTCGGGGCCGGTCTGGCTGACCTGGGCGCAGATGGCGCACCGGGCCAAGGCGGTCGCCGCCGGCCTGCACGGGCTGGGCATCGGCCTCGAGGACCGGGTGGCCATCCTGGCGAACACCCGGCTGGACTGGGTCGTCGCCGACCTGGGCATCATGTGCGCGGGCGGGGCCACCACCACGGTCTACCCGACCACCGAGCCGGAGGACACCCGCTACATCGTCGCCGACTCCGGCTCCCGGGTGCTGTTCGCGGAGAATCCGGCCCAGGCCGCCAAGCTCGCCGGCGCCGACCTGCCCGCGTTGACCCACGTGGTCCTCTTCGACGGCGAGGCCGACCCGTCCGCCGCCGTCGCCCAGCTCACCCTCGCCGAGCTGGAGGAACGGGGCACGCTGGCCCTGGACGCCGAGCCCGGCCTGATCGACGGGATCGTCGCCGGCCTCGGGCCGGACCACCTCGCCACGCTGATCTACACCTCCGGCACCACCGGCCGGCCGAAGGGCGTCGAGCTGCTGCACGGCGGCTGGTGCTGGGAGGGCGTGGCCCAGGCCGACGTGGGGCTGCTGCGCCCCGACGACCTCCAGTACCTCTGGCTGCCGCTGTCCCACTCGTTCGGCAAGACGCTGCTCTGCGGGGCGACCCACGTGGGGCTGGCGACCTACGTCGACGGCCGGGTGGAGAAGCTGGTCGAGCTGCTCTCCGTGATCCGGCCGACGCTGATGTGCGGCGCGCCCCGGGTCTTCGAGAAGGTCTACAACAAGTCGGTCACCACCGCCCAGGACGCCGGCGGCGCGAAGGCGAAGATCTTCGCCTGGGCGGTCCGCACCGGCAAGGAGAAGATCGCCCTGGAACAGGCCGGCAAGCCCGTGCCGACCGGGCTCCGGCTGCGTCACCGGCTCGCCGAGAAGCTCGTCTTCAGCAAGATCCAGGCCCGGCTCGGCGGCCGGATCCGGGTGCTGGTCTCCGGCGCGGCCCCGCTCAGCGCCGAGATCGCCACCTTCTTCGCCGCCGCGAACCTGCCGATCTCCGAGGGCTACGGGCTGACCGAGTCCAGCGCCGGCAACTTCGTCAACCGGCCGGGGGCGCTCCGGATCGGCACGGTCGGCCCGGCCATGGGCGACCTGGAGTGCCGGATCGACACCGACGGGGAGATCCTGCTGCGCGGGCGGCCGGTGATGCGCGGCTACCACAACCTGCCCGAGGAGACCGCCGCCGCGTTCACCGAGGACGGCTTCTTCCGCACCGGGGACATCGGCTCCCTCGACGCCGACGGCTACCTGCGCATCACCGACCGGAAGAAGGACCTGGTCAAGACCTCCGGCGGCAAGTACATCGCGCCGTCGCACATCGAGGGCCTGTTCAAGGCGATCTGCCCGTACACCTCCCAGGTGGTGGTGATCGGTCAGGCCCGCAACTACTGCACCATGCTGGTCACCCTGGACCCGGACGCCATCCGGACCTGGGCCGTCGGCGGCCCGCTGGAGGGGCGGGACTACCCCGCGATCGCCGCCTCGCCGCAGGCGCAGGAGATGGTCGAGGGGTACGTCGCGGAGCTCAACGGCCGGCTCAACCGCTGGGAGACCATCAAGAAGGTCACCATCCTGCCGCGGGACCTGACCATCGAGGACGGCGAGATCACCCCGTCCCTGAAGATCAAGCGGCGCGGGGTCGAGAGCAACTTCGCCGCCGAGATCGACAGGATGTACGACGGCGCGCTCGCCGAGCTCTGACGGGCGCCCGACCGGCGGCCGGCCGACAACCCGTTCGGCCGCCGGCGCCGCCGTCCGGCGCGCTCCCGGGGGCGCACGGGCACGGCCGGCTCAGGCGATGACCGACGGCTCCCGCCACGGCTGCCGGCCGGCCCGGTCCAGGTCGTAGCGGACCGCGGCGATCCGCTGCACCGCCTCGACCAGGTCGGCGGCGGGCAGGGTGAACGGGAGCCGCAGGAACCGCTCCAGGGTGCCGTCCAGGCCGAACCGGGGGCCGGGCGCGAGACGTACGCCGACCTCCTCGGCGGCGCGGGCCAGGGCGCTGGAGACCGGCCCGTCCAGCTCGGCCCAGAGCGTCACCCCGCCCGGCGGCACGGCCACCCGCCACTGCGGCAGCCGGTCGGCCAGCGCGGCGAGCAGCGCGTTCCGCTGGGCGGTCAGCAACGCCCGCCGGGCGGCCACGATGCGCTCCCCGTCGGCGAGCAGGTGGACGGCGACGAGCTGCTCCAGCACCGGGCTGGCCATGTCCACCCCGATCCGGGTGGCGGCGAGCCGCTGCACCTGCGGGGCCGACGCGCGCACCCAGCCGATCCGCAGCCCACCCCAGTACGGCTTGCTCATCCCGCCGATGCTGACCACGCGGGAGTGCCTGTCGAAGGTGGCGGTCGGCGGGGGCAGCGGGGTGTCGTCCAGCGGCAGGTCGACGAAGGACTCGTCGACCACCACGTCGGCGCCCGCCGCGTGGGCCGCGCCGACGACCCGCTCGCGCAGCTCGACCGGCATGAGGTGGCCGGTCGGGTTCTGGAAGTCCGGGATCACGTACACCAGTCGTGGCCGGGACTGGCGGATGCTGCCCAGCAGCAGCTCGGCGTCCCAGCCGGCGTCCAGGGCGAGACCGTGGGTGGCGACGCGGGCCCGCCGCGCGGACAGGGCGGCCAACGCGTTGGGATAGGTGGGTGACTCGACGAGCACGCCGCCGCCGGGCGGCAGCACCAGCCGCAGCACCAGGTCCAGCGCGTGCTGGGTGCCGTTGGTGACCATGATCTGCTCGGGGCTGGTGGGCAGCCCCCGCCCGGTGTAGTGCCGGGCGACCGCCTCGCGCAGCTCGATGATGCCGGTCGGGTGGTAGCCGGCGCTGCCCAGGTAGCGGGGCAGGTCCTCGGCGGCGGCCCGGGTCGCCGGGACCAGCTCCGGCGGGGCGGCCAGCGCCGCGATACCCAGGTCGATCATGTCCAGGTCGTCCTGCGGGGTCCACAGGCCGGAGCTGGCCACCCGGTGCCCGCCGGGCAGGGTGGTCCAGCTCCCCGCGCCGCGCCGGCTGGTCAGATGACCGCTCTCCCGCAGCTCCCGGTAGGCGGCGGTGACCGTGGTACGGCTGATCCGCAGCGCCTCGGCGAGCTCCCGCTCGGCCGGCAGGCGCACCCCCAGGGGCAGGCGGCCGTCGGCGAGCAGCCCTCGGACGGAACCGGCCAGCGCGGCGTAGTCGGGGTGCCGGCGACGGCCGGGCAGCGCATGCCACTGGCCGAGCAGGCGGGCCAGTTGCCCCCCGCGGACCTGACCGGTCACCGCCACTCCCCCCGATTGGCTCTCCCGCCTGCGGATTGGCCTTCAGATTGGCATGTGGCACCGGTCGCGGCAACCGGGAATCCACCGCCGGTTCGGTGGCCTCACCAGGCACGCCCCCGGGGTGGCGGAAGTCCGGGCGGTGTGCTGGCCACCTCCGACGGCCGGCGCGAAAGGCGACGGCGGCGCGGCAGGCGACGCCGCCGCCGCTGCCGCTGCCGCCGCTGGAGCACCGGCTTGCACCGAAAGTGACCGCCCTGGCCTGGCGCCCCAGAGTGACTCAGCGTGAGGTCAGGGCAAGGAACCTGTAGCCCCCGCCAGCCTTTGCTCTGCACCCGTATCAGCATCAGGTGGGCTGAGCAGCTCAGTCGACAACGGCACCGCAGATAAGAGCGCCAACGGTTCACTACGGGATGTGTCTGGCGCGGTCGTGGGTGCAGAGCAAAGGGCCGAGAAGTGACAGCAGCTTCCGGCCCGGGTCTTACCGATCGTGACGAGCGCCCATCCCGTCCGCCCCGTCCGGGGGCCACCCTCGGCATAGCGGCGACCGCAGGGGTGGTCGGGTCCGGGCACCGGCGCCGGTCAGGCCAAGGCCGGGGGCCGGGGCCAGGGGCCAGGGGCCGGGGCCAGGGGCGGCGAGTAAACGGCGTGGGCGTGACCGGCCCGGCAGTGGGGCGTCGGTTCCGCCCCGGGGGAGGTCAGCGGGCCCGCCACCGGGCCGGCCGCCGGGTCCGACCGGTCGCCCGGCGCGGGACGCGTCCACTCCGAGGTCCGGAGCGACCGGTCCGCCACGCCGGCCGACCTCGCCGCCGACCGGGCTGAGCTGCGGCCCCCTCCCGAGTCGGAAACCGGATGTTTTACTCCGGGCTCGACAGCCGGCATCATTTCCCCATGGGGGCTGAGGGATGGCACTGGACGGACGCCTGGATCTTCGTGTCACTGGTCATCGCCAGCGGGGCCGGACGGCACCGCCGGGCCCCGGCGAGCCGACGGCCCGAGGGCGTACGCCTCACCGACGTGCTCTCCACCGCCGACCACCTCAACCAGGCGATCCCGGACCGGCACGAGGTGCAGACGGCGGTCCGCCGGCTGGCCGGGGCGGGCCTGGTCAGCGTGACCGACGGCTGGTTCCGGGTCACCCCCGCCGGTGAGCAGCTCTGGCGGAACCGCCCGCACGTCGGGATGTCCACCATGGTGGACACCGTGCAGACCGCGCTGACCCGACGGCACGCGCCCGGCCACGGCGACTGGGTGCTCGACGAGCACGAGCACACCGCCGCGGTGCACGAGTACGTCAAACGGTCCGTCCCGACGCCCCGCCGCTCGCCCGAGGACGACGGCCCGGCCCACGGGCGCCGCTGACCCGAAGTACCGCCTGACCCGCCTGGGCCGCCAGGGACGACGCGTTCCCGCCCGGCCGGGGCCCCGCCGGCCCGGGAACGGGACGGGCGCTCCGGGCCGGGCCGGGCGGCGCGGCTCAGCCGGCCGGGGTGGCCACCGAGGGGCGGCGCACCGGGTGCCCGGCGGCGTGCAGGGCGTCCTTGACCTCGCCGATGCCCAGCTCCCCGAAGTGGAAGACACTGGCCGCGAGCACCGCGTCGGCGCCCGCGGCGACCGCCGGCGGGAAGTGCGCCACCGCGCCGGCCCCGCCCGAGGCGATCACCGGCACGTCGACCACCGCGCGGACCTCGGAGATCAGCGCCAGGTCGAACCCGGCCTTCGTGCCGTCGGCGTCCATCGAGTTGAGCAGGATCTCCCCCGCGCCCAGCTCGGCCACCCGGCGCGCCCAGTCGACCGCGTCCAGACCGGTGCCCCGCCGGCCGCCGTGCGTGGTCACCTCGAACCCGCTGCCGGTGCCGCCGGTCGGGTCGCGGCGCACGTCCAGGGAGAGCACCAGCACCTGCCGGCCGAACCGCTCGGCGATCTCGGCGATCAGCTCGGGACGCGCGATGGCCGCGGTGTTCACCCCGACCTTGTCCGCCCCCGCACGCAGCAGCACGTCGACGTCGGTGACGCTGCGCACCCCGCCGCCGACGGTGAGCGGGATGAAGACCGTCTCGGCGGTCCGGCGGACCACGTCGAGCATGGTGCCCCGGGCGTCGGAGGAGGCGGTCACGTCCAGGAAGGTCAACTCGTCCGCGCCGGCCCGGTCGTACGCGGCGGCGAGCGCCACCGGGTCGCCGGCGTCGCGCAGGTCGACGAAGTTGACCCCCTTGACCACCCGTCCGGCGTCCACGTCGAGACAGGGGATCACCCGTACCGCCACCGTCATGCCCGCGAGCCTACCGGGCGCCCCTTCCACCGTCCCGTGCCGCACGACGCCACCTCCCGCCGCACGACGGGGCCTCCCGCCGCACGACGCCGCCACCCGCGCCGTCAGAGCCGGACCAGCATCTTGCCGAGGTTCTCGCCGCGCAGCAGGCCGATGAACGCCTCCGGCGCCTGCGCCAGCCCGTCGACGACCGTCTCGTCGTAGCGCAGCCGCCCGTCGCGCAGCCAGCCGGACATCTCCTGGACGAACTGTTCCCGCAGGTGCTCGTAGGAGAGGACCAGGAACCCGCGCAGGGTGAGCTGCTTGCCGATCACCATGGCGAGGTTGCGGGGCCCGGGCGGCGGCTCGGTCGCGTTGTACTGGGCGATCATGCCGCAGATCGCCGCCCGGCCGTGCGGGCGCAACGCGCCGATCGCCGCCTCCAGGTGGTCGCCGCCGACGTTGTCGAAGTAAACGTCGACGCCGTCCGGGGCGGCGGCGGCCAGCGACTCGGCAACCGGGGCGTCGTGGTAGTCGAACGCCGCGTCGAAGCCGAGCTCACGCAGCCGGGCCACCTTGGCCGGCGAGCCGGCGCTGCCGACGACCCGGGCCGCGCCCCGCAGCCTGGCGATCTGCCCGACCAGGCTGCCCACCGCGCCGGCCGCGGCGGAGACGAAGACCGTCTCGCCCGGCCGCATCCCGGCCACCTCCAGCAGCCCGGCGTACGCGGTCATCCCGGTCATGCCGAGCACGCTCAGGTACGCGTTCACCGGGGCCAGCGTCGGGTCCACCTTCCGGGCGTCGGCGGCGTCGAGCAGGGCGTACTCGCGCCAGCCGAGGCGGTGCGCCACCACGTCCCCGGGCGCGAAACCGGCGGCCCGGCTCTCCACCACCTCGCCGACCGCGCCGCCGTCGAGCGGGGCGTCGAGACGGAACGGCGGCACGTACGACCTGACGTCGTTCATCCGCCCCCGCATGTACGGGTCGACCGACATGACCAGGTTGCGGACCACGAGCTGCCCGTCGGCGGCGCCGGGCACCGCCGTCTCGACCAGGCGGAAGTTCTCCGCCGTCGGCCAGCCCTGCGGTCGGGACGCCAGGTGGATCTCCCGGTTCGGCATGGATCACTGCTCCTCGGACAGGGCCCGGAGGGCCTCGGCGACGGTGAACGCGCCCGCGTAGAGCGCCTTGCCGGCGATCACGCCCTCCACGCCGACCGGCTCCAGGGTGGCCAGGGCGCGCAGGTCGTCGAGGGTGGAGACGCCACCGGAGGCGATCACCGGCGCGTCGGTACGCGCGCACACCGCACGCAGCAGGTCCAGGTTCGGCCCGCGCATGGTGCCGTCCTTGGTGATGTCGGTCACCACGTACCGGGAGGCGCCGGCCTTGTCGAGCCGCTCCAGCACCTCGTACAGGTCGCCGCCGTCGCGGGTCCAGCCCCGGGCGGCGAGGGTACGGCCCCGCACGTCCAGCCCGATCGCCACCCGGTCGCCGAACTCGCCGCAGATCCGGTCACACCACTCGGGGTCCTCCAGCGCGGCGGTGCCGATGTTGACCCGGGTCGCGCCGGTGGCCAGCGCGGCCCGCAGCGACGCGTCGTCCCGGATGCCGCCGGAGAGCTCCACCCGCACGTCCAGCCGACGGACCACGTCGGCGAGCAGCCCGGCGTTGGAGCCCCGCCCGAAGGCCGCGTCCAGGTCGACCAGGTGGATCCACTCCGCGCCGTCGCGCTGCCAGGCCAGCGCCGCCTCCAGCGGGTCGCCGTACGTGGTCTCGCTGCCGGCGGCGCCCTGGACGAGACGGACGGCCTGGCCGTCGGCGACGTCCACGGCGGGGAGCAGGGTCAGAGTCAACGTGTTCTCCTCGGTCAGGTACGACGGTGGATCAGGTACGACGGTGGATCAGGTGCGGGGGCGGATCAGGTGCGACGGTCCAGGGCGATCACCACGACCGCCGGCAGGACCAGCAGCAACAGCACGACGAGCAGGATCCGCAACGCGGGGTCGGGCACCAGCGTCCAGATCAACGCCAGCACCGCCAGGGTCAGCACCACGATGCCGGCGCGCTCGGCCCGGCTGCGCCGGGCCAGCAGCCGCCCGGTGCGTCGCCCCCGCCAGCGCGGACGCAACCGGCGCAGCAGCGCCCGCCGACGTTGCCGGCGGGCCACCGTACGGGCCCGGGCCGCCCGCTGGCGTTCGCGTTCGGCCTCCCGGGCCGCCCGGAGCCGGGCGCGTTCCTTGCTCACCGGCCACTCCGGTCACCGCGACGGGCCGGACCGGTCACAGCGTGGCCAGCCAGTTGCGCAGCAGGGCGGCGCCGGTGTCGGCGGACTTCTCCGGGTGGAACTGCGCGGCCGACAGGGCGCCCCGCTCCACCGCGGCGACGAAGTCCGTGCCGTGCCGCGCGGTGGTGACCGCCACGCCGGCCGCGGTCAGCGCGGGCACGTCGGTCACCGCGTACGAGTGCACGAAGTAGAAGCGGCTCTCCTCGGGCAGGTCGGCGAAGAGCGTCGAGCCGGCCGGCGGGCGGACCGTGTTCCAGCCCATGTGCGGCAGCCGGGGGGCGGCCAACCGGGTCACCCCGCCGGGCAGCAGGCCCAGCCCCTTGGTCACCACGCCGTGCTCCTCGCCGTAGCCGAACAGCACCTGCATGCCGACGCAGATGCCGAGCACCGGACGGCCGGCGGTCACCCGGTCGGCGATCACCGGCCCCGCGCCGAGCGCCTCGATCCCGGCCATGCACGCCGCGTACGCGCCCACCCCGGGCACCACCAGTCCGTCCGCCCCGGCGGCGGCGGCCAGGTCGGCGGTGACCGTCACCGAGGCCCCGGCCCGCTCCAGCGCCCGCTCCGCCGAACGCAGGTTGCCCGACCCGTAGTCGAGCACCACGACCCGGCTCACGACGTCACCTCCGGGATCAGCCACAGCACGCCCCCGGCGGTGGCCAGCACGGCGAGCACCGCGGTCACCACGACCGCCCCCCGGGACGCCCCCTGCCGGCGCAGCGACCACACCCCGCCGACCAGGACGCCGCCGAGGATCAGCAGCAGCGCCGGCAGCACCCCCGACATCAGCGGCCCTCCCGCCGCGCCCACCCGACGACAGCGCCGGCGCCGGGCACGACAGCCGGGCCGGGCGCGGACGCGGTCACAGCGCGCCCTTGGTGCTGGGCACCACGCCGGCCGACCGGGGGTCGATCGCGGTGGCCTCGCGCAGCGCCCGGGACACCGCCTTGAACTGCGCCTCCACCACGTGGTGCGCGTCCGGGTGGCCGCCGGGGCGGGCCGCCCGCAGCACGTCCACGTGCAGGGTGATCCGGGCCGCCTGGCCGAACGACTCCCAGATGTGCCGGGTCATGCTGGTCGGGTACACCGGCCCGATGTACGGGGCCAGCACCGGCTCGTCGTGCACCACGTACGGGCGGCCGGACAGGTCCACCGCGGCGCGGACCAGCACCTCGTCCATCGGGACGGTCGCCGAGCCGTACCGCCGGATGCCGGCCTTGTCCCCCAGCGCCTGGTCGAACGCGGCGCCCAGGGCGAGCGCGGTGTCCTCCATCGTGTGGTGGGCGTCGATCTCCAGGTCGCCGACGGTCCGCACGGTGAGGTCGAAGCCGCCGTGCCTGGCGATCTGGTTCAGCATGTGGTCGTAGAAGCCGACGCCGGTGCTGATCTCCGCCGCGCCGGCGCCGTCCAGGTCGATCTCGACCAGGACCTTGGTCTCCTTGGTGATCCGCTCCACCCGGGCGGTCCGGCTCATGTTGGTTTCTCCATCGCAGAAAGGGCTGAGAGGAACGCGTCGGTCTCGGCGGGGGTGCCGGCGGTGACCCGCAGCCAGCCGGGCAGGCCCACGTCGCGGACCAGCACCCCGGCGTCGAGCAGGGCCCGCCAGGCCACCGTCTGGTCGCCACCGACCTCGAACAGGACGAAGTTGGCGTCGCTGTCGGCCACCCGCAGCCCCCGGGCCCGCAGGGTGGCCACGATCCGGTCGCGTTGCGCCATGATCGCGGTCACCGTGCCGAGCAGGGCGTCGCGGTGGGCCAGCGCCGCGCGGGCGGCGGCCTGGGTCAGCGCCGAGAGATGGTACGGCAGCCGGACGAGCTGCACCGCCGCCACCACGGCCGGGTCGGCCGCCAGGTAGCCCAGCCGGCCGCCGGCGAACCCGAAGGCCTTGCTCATCGTCCGGGTCACCACCAGCCGGGGGTGACCGGGCAGCAGGGCCAGGGCGCTGACCGTGCCGGGCCGGGCGAACTCGGCGTACGCCTCGTCGACCACCACCATGCCGGGGGCCACGTCCAGCACCGCGGCCACCACCGCCGGGTCCAGCGCGGTGCCGGTGGGGTTGTTCGGCGAGCAGAGGAACACCACGTCGGGCCGGTACTCGCGGACCTGGGCGACCGCGCCGTCGGCGGTCAGGCCGAAGTCCGCGCCGCGGCGGGCCGGCTGCCAGGCGGTGCCGGCGCCCAACGCCAGCAGCGGGTGCATCGAGTACGCCGGGGTGAAGCCCAACGCCAGCCGGCCCGGCCCGCCGAAGGTCTGGAGGAGCTGCTGCTGGATCTCGTTGGAGCCGTTGGCCGCCCACACCTGGTCGACGGTCAGCCCGTGCCCGAGGTAACCGGCCAGGTCGGCGCGCAGCGCCACGGCGTCCCGGTCCGGGTAGCGGTTGAGGTCACGCAGCTCGGCGGCGAGCGCCTTGCCGATCGCCTCGGCCACCGGCTCGGGCACCGCGTACGAGTTCTCGTTGGTGTTCAGTCGCACCGGCACGTCGAGCTGCGGCGCCCCGTACGGCGACAGACCGCGCAGGTCGTCGCGGATCGGCAGGTCGTCGATGCCGGTCACGGGCGGGCCTGCGGGAAGCGGGCGGTGACCGCCTGGCCGTGCGCGGGCAGGTCCTCCACGGTCGCCAGGGCGACCACGTGCGGGGCCACCTCGCGCAGCGCCTCCTGGGTGTACTCCACCAGGTGGACGCCGCGCAGGAAGGACTGCACGGACAGGCCCGAGGAGTGCCGGGCGCAGCCGCCGGTGGGCAGCACGTGGTTGGAGCCGGCGCAGTAGTCGCCGAGCGACACCGGCGACCACGGGCCGACGAAGATCGCCCCGGCGTTGCGTACCCGCAGCGCCCACTCGCGGGCGTTCTCGGTCTGGATCTCCAGGTGTTCGGCGGCGTACGCGTCGACCACCCGCAGCCCGGCCGTCAGGTCGTCGACCAGGACGACGCCGCTCTGCTCACCGCCCAGCGCCGTGCCGATCCGGTCGGCGTGCTTGGTGGCCGGCACCTGCCGGGCCAGCTCCGCGTCGACCGCGTCCGCCAGCACGGTCGACGGGGTGACCAGCACGCTCGCCGCGAGCGGGTCGTGCTCGGCCTGGCTGATCAGGTCGGCGGCGACGTGCGCCGGGTCGGCGGTGTCGTCGGCGAGAATGGCGATCTCGGTCGGCCCGGCCTCGGCGTCGATGCCGACCACCCCGCGCAGCAGCCGCTTGGCGGCGGTCACCCAGATGTTGCCCGGCCCGGTGATCATGTCGACCGGGTCACAGGTGGTCAGGCCCTCGGCGTCGGTGGTGGACCCGTGCGCCAGCATCGCCACCGCCTGCGCGCCGCCCACCGCGTACACCTCGTCCACGCCGAGCAGCGCGCACGCGGCGAGCACCCGGGCGTCGGGCAGGCCGTCGTTGTCCCGCTGCGGCGGACTGGCCACGACCAGCGACCGGACCCCGGCCGCCTGGGCGGGGACCACGTTCATCACCACCGTCGACGGGTACATCGCCAGGCCGCCGGGGACGTAGAGGCCGACCCGGTCCACCGGTAGCCAGCGTTCGGTGACCGTGCCGCCCGGGGCCACCCGGGTGGTGTGGTCGACGCGCCGCTGGTCGGCGTGGACCCGGCGGGCACGGGCGATCGACTCCAGCAGCGCGGCGCGTACCTGCGGGTCGAGGGCGCCCTCGGCGGCGGCGATCGTCTCGGCCGGCACCCGGAGCCGGGCCGGGGCCACCTGGTCGAAACGTTCGCTCGCCTCGCGGATCGCGGAGTAGCCATGCTCCCGGACCGCCTCCACGATCGGACGGATCCGCTCGACCGCCACGGAGACGTCGAGCTGGGCACGGGGCAGCAGACGGCGCGGGTCACGGGTGCTCCCGCGCAGGTCGATCCGGTTCAGCACACCTGCGAGTCTAGGCGGCCCGGTCGCGAGGGCCCCGGGGCGTCCGTACGGCGGGACGGTGAGGCCAGCCACGTCGGCGTCGATCGGGCTACCCTCGACGGCGTGACTGCGCGGCTGCCGGTGTTTCCGCTCGGGACAGTCCTCTTCCCGGGGTTGGTGCTGCCCCTGCACATCTTCGAGGAACGCTACCGGGCGCTGATCCGGCGCCTGGTGGAGCTGCCGGACGGCGTGCCCCGCGAGTTCGGGGTGGTGGCGATCCGGCGCGGCTCCGAGGTCGCCCCGCCCGCCCCGCCCGACGGGTCGCCGGTCGGGCTGGCCGGGGTCACCCTGTACGAGGTGGGCTGCACGGCGGAGCTGCGGCAGGTCACCGAGCTGCCCGACGGCGGCTTCGACGTGGTGACCGTGGGCCGGCGGCGGTTCCGGCTCACCTCGGTCGACGAGCGCTCCGCGCCGTATCTGACCGCCGAGGTGGAGTGGCTGCCCGAGCCGGCCGAGCCGGACGAGGTCACCGGCGTGCTCGCCGCCCGGGTGATCGCGGTCTTCCGGCAGTACCTCGGCCTGGTCCGACCCGACCCGGAGGCGATCGCCGAGCAGTTGCCGGAGGATCCGACCGTGCTGTCCCACCTGGTCGCGGCGACCGCCGCGCTGACCGTCGCCGACCGGCAGCGGCTGCTCGCCGTTGACGACACCGCCGACCGGCTCCGCGCCGAGCTGCGGCTGCTCAACCGCGAGGCGGCTCTGCTGCGTCAGGTGCGGGCGGTTCCGGTGCCGCTGCGGGAGCTGTCGGGGCCGCCGGCGCCCAACTGAGGTCGACCGGCTCGGGGCGCAGCGACGGCCACCGCGACCAGCCGGCCAGCAGGGTGTACGTGACGGCGGCGGCGAACGCCGGCAGCAGCAGGTCCCCGTACGGCAGGGGCAGCACGCCGAAGTACACCTCGATCCCGCCCGCGCGCAGGTCGACGGGCCGGTCGAAGCCGACGCCGACCGGGGCCTCGGTCAGCAGCCGCTCGTACCGGGACAGGCCGATCGTCCGGCCCAGCCGCCAGGCCACCACCGCCGCGCCCAGACAACCGAGCACCACCGCGAACAGGCCGAGCGGGCCCCGGTGCCGGCGCAGCAGGAGCCACAGCCCGATCGCGGCGAGCACCCCGAAGCCGAGGCCGAGCAGGCTGAACCAGCCGTCCGCCGCGATCGGCTGCTCGGGCTGTGGCTCGGCGTAGACCGCCCCGTCGGCGGTGCGGACCACCGGGGTGCCGGGGGCGAGCGCCACCCAGAGCAGGCCGAGCCCGGCGCCCAGCACGGTGAGGACGAGCGTCACCGTGGCGGCCAGCACGGCCCGTCGGCGGACCGTGCCGGCCGGGACGGGCCCGCCGGGCGGGACAGGCGGGCCGGGACGGGCCGGGTCGTCGGGTGGCGACGGGACGGCCGGTTCGGCCCACGGGGACGCGGCGCTCGGGGGCGGCGGGGACGTCGCGTCGGCGCGGTCGGGGTCGGGGTCGGAATTCGCCGGGCTCACCCGGTGATCCTCTCAGGCCGGCGCGACGTGCCGGGCCCGCGGTGGCAGGGTGGGGCTCACCGGCCGAACGGCTCCAGCATGACCCCGGCGGCCCGCAGCCACGCCTGCCGGGTCTCCGGCTGGAGCTGGTGGTACTCGATCGACGAGCCGGTCTCCAGGGCCGGGTCGTACGGCACCACGGTTACCGCCCTGGTGCGGGTCGCGAAGTGCCGCTGAAAGTCGTCCAGCAGCGACGAGCGCTCCGGGTTGGGACAGGACAGCAGGGTGACCGCGTTGTCGGCCAGCTCGCCCATGCCGACCTCGTGCAGCCAGTCGAGCATCCAGTCGGCGCTGAACGCCGCGTCCTCGCGGGGCACCGTGGTGAGCACGAGCTGGTCGGCGGCCTGCATGACGGTACGCCAGTTGGCGCTCTCCACGTTGTTGCCGGTGTCCACACAGATCACGTCGTGCGTCCGGCGCAGCAGGTCGAGCACCCGCTGCACGGTGTGCTTGTCGAGCTTCTGGGCGAAGCGCGGACTCTCCTCGCCGGCCAGCACGTCGTACGAGCCGTCGGAGGCGTGCCGCAGGTAGTCGTCGAGCTGCTCGGTCAGGTCGGCGCCCTGGGTGATCTCGATGGTCGCGAGGTCGTTGATCAGGTGCCGGATGGTGCGGGCGTGCCGGGCGCTGCCGGCGCGCAGTCCGAGCGTGCCGCGCAGCTCGTTGTCGTCCCAGGCCAGCACGCCACGACCGCGTACGCTGCCGATGGTCGCGGCGGCCAGCACGGTGGCGGTGGTCTTGTGCACGCCGCCCTTGGGGTTGGCGAAGGCGAGCACCCGTGGGCTGCCGAAGTCCCGCCGCAGGATCGCCGCCGCCCGGTCCTGGTCGGACCCGGCGGCCACCGGCGGTCGCCACTCCAACCGGGCCGGGTAGCCGCGGTCGGTGACCGTGGGCACCGCCGCCCGTGCCGCCACCGGCGGGTGGCCCGGCTCCTGGCGGTAGCCGTTGTCCGGGGTCCGGTACCGGCTCTCGGCGGCGTGGCCGGCCGGGTTGTGCCGGTACTGCTCCAGCAGCGCGTAGCGCGACTCGGCCGGCGGCTTCGGCTCCGCCGGGTACGAGCGGTCCGCCAGGTACGCCGGTTCGGTCTGGTACCCCGCATCGGCCCGGTACGCCGGCTCCGCCTGGTAGCCCGGACCGACCTGACGCGTCGGACCGGCCGGCTGCGCCGGATCGGGCTGGCGCGTCAGGCCGCCCGGAGTGGTCTGGCCGGGCTGGCGCGTCGGGCCGACCGGGTTCGCCGGGTGGGGCGGGCCGGCCCGGTAGACCGGCTCGACCGGGTACCCCGGCCCGGTCCGACGTGCGAGCTCTGAACGGGGCTGCGGCTCGGGCTCGACCTGGTACGCCGGCTCGGGCTGGTACGGCGGCTCGGCCTGGTACGCCGGCTCGGCCTGATACGGCGGCTCGGGCTGGTACGCCGGCTCGGCGCGGTGACCCCGGTCCGCCCGGTAGCCGGGGCCGGCCCGGTAGCCCGCCTCGGCTCGACGGCCCGCCTCGGACCGGTAGCCCACCTCGGAGCGGTACGTCGGCTCGGCCGGGTAGGCGTCCGCCGGCGGGCGGGCCGGCTCGCCGCGGTACCCCGGCTCGGGCCGGTAGCCGGGTTCGGCCCGGTACCCGGCGTCGGTCGGGCGACCGGGCTCCGGCGAATAGCCGGAATCAGGCGAATAGCCGGAATCAGCAGAGTACGTCGGATCCGGCCGGTAGCCGGGCTCGGGGCCGTAGCCGGGCTCGACCGGGCGGGCCCGGCCGGCGTACCCGTTGCCGCCACGCCGGGGCAGCGGGTCCGGGGCCGGGGGCAGGAAGGGCTCGTCGGCCGGGGGCAGGAACGGCTCGTCCGCCCGTGGATCGACCTCGGCCGGCTCCACGCCGCCGCGACCACCGAGGCGAGCCCGGTCGAGAAGCGTGCGCCAACGTGGTGCTGGTTCGGCCGAGCGACCCCAACCGGTCTCGGTGCCGTCCAAGGCTCGCCCTCCCAGCGCCATCGATCTCCGCCCGACAGGCTACGAAGTCAACCCTATTCGGAGCACACCGGTACGCGCACCTCCCCGTCGCCGGTCTCACGGTGTCGGTGCGGAATCGCTCCCGTCGATCGCCGCGGTCGAGGGCGCCGTCGTGGGCACGGGCGACGGGACGCCCCCGGGCGCGACGGAGGTGGTCGGCGCGGGCCCGGCGGTGGTCGGCGCCGGAACGCTCGGTGGGCCGGTGGCCGGCGCGTCGGTCGACCCGGTGGCCGGCGCGCCGGTCGACCCGGTGGCCGACGGGGCCGGGCTCGTCCGGGGCGACGACGGCACGGTCGGCAGCTCCGTGTCGGCCGGCGGGCGGGCCTCGTCCCGCTGCTCGGGCAGGGGCGGGGTGAAGACCGTCCGGTCCAGCCGCCGCACCTCGGGCGCGGGATCGACCGCGCGGACACCGGGTCGACCGGCCACCGACCGCAGCTTGGCCGGCTCGGCGCGGACCACCGCCGCGTACACGCACGAGCACCCGGCCCGGTACGCCGCCGCCTCGGCCGCCGCCACCCGCGCGCTGCTGTCGTACCACTCGCGCAGCTCCCGGGCCTGCGGATCGCCGCCGGCCAGCTCCGCGCCCCGGGCGCGGTAGTCCGCGGCCTCGCGGTCCTTGCGGACGGCCAGCTCGGTCATCCCGGCGACCACGTCGTCCGGCACCCGCAGCGCCGGAATCCGGACGATCTCGGTCTGCCGGCCGGGCAGCGGCACCCGGCCGAACACCGCGGAGACCCCGATGTCGCCCAGCACCGGGGCGAGCCGCGCCGGGGGGAGGTACTCGGCCAGCGACACCAGGGCCCAGGTGGCCGCACCGGACGGCGCCGGGTCGGGCAGCGCGGCCAGCTCGTCGTCGGCGGCGCGCAGATAGCCGGGGATGGAGTCGCCGTCGCCCACCCCGACCCGGGTGACCTCGCCCACCGTGCGATCGCCCGCCGGCGGCCGGCCGGTCGTCCAGACCGCGGTGAACAGGACCGCGCCCACCGAGGCGAACGCGACCCAGGCCAGCGCCCGGGGCCGGGCGTCGCTCCGGCCGGTCAGGGCCCGCGCCAACGGCGGCAGGAGCCGCTGGTCCAGTCGGCGCAACAGCTCACCGGTACGCACCCGACCGTCCTCTCCTCACCTCGGCGCTCGTGGACCGCCGGTGGGCGCCCGGCTCAGTCACGCAGGCGGCGCAACGCGCGGTCCAAGTCGTCAGGGTAGTCGCTGACGAAGCGGACCTCGTCCCCCGTTCGGGGGTGCAGGAAGCTCAACGCGCGGGCGTGCAGCCACTGTCTGGACAGGCCCAGCCGGGCCGACAGGGTGGGGTCCGCGCCGTAGGTCAGGTCACCGACGCACGGATGGCGCAGCGTGGAGAAGTGCACCCGGATCTGGTGGGTCCGGCCGGTCTCCAGCCGCACGTCGACCAGGCTCGCCGCCGGGAACGCCTCGACCGTGTCGTAGTGGGTGACGCTCGGCTTGCCGCCGGAGACCACCGCCCAGCGGTAGTCGTGGTGCGGGTGCCTGTCGATCGGGGCGTCGACGGTGCCGCGCAGCGGATCCAGGTGGCCCTGCACGACGGCGTGGTACTGCTTGTCGACCTCGCGGTGTTTGAACGCCCGCTTCAGCGCGGTGTACGCCTGCTCGCTCTTGGCGACCACCATGATCCCGGTGGTGCCCACGTCGAGCCGGTGCACCACGCCCTGCCGCTCGGCCGCGCCGCTGGTGGAGATGCGGTGCCCGATCGCGGCGAGCCCACCGATGACGGTGGGGCCGGTCCAGCCGGGGCTGGGGTGGGCGGCCACCCCCACCGGTTTGTCCACCACGACGATGTCGTCGTCGGCGTGGACCACCCGCAGGCCGGGCACGGCCTGCGGCACCACGGTGGGCGGGGCGACCGGCGCGGGCAGGGTGACGTCCAGCCAGGACCCCGCCTTGACCTTGTGCGAGTTGGGCCGCGCGACGCCGTCGACCATCGCGTCGCCCGCGTCGACCAGGGCGGCGGCGGCGGTGCGGGACAGCCCGAAGAGCCGGGCCACGGCCTGGTCGAGGCGCATCCCGTCGAGGCCGTCGGGGACCGGCAGGGAACGGTGGTCGCCGCCACCGGGGGCGCTCACGCGCGCTCCCGCTGGACGGCGTCGGTCGTGGTCGGGGCCCCGTCCGGCGCGGCGTCCGGGTCGCCCCGGCCGACCCGCCCGCCGTCGCGTCGACGCCCGGTGAGCTCCAGCCCGATGGCCAGGGCCACCCCGCTGACCAGGGCGCTGTCGGCCAGGTTGAACACCGGCCACACCCGCCCGTACGGGTCGAAGAGGCTGACCATGTCGACCACGTGCCCGACGAAGTGCCCGGGCGCCCGGAAGATCCGGTCGGCGAGGTTGCCCAGCGCCCCGCCGAGCACCAGGCCGAGCGACACCGCCCAGGGCGTCGACCGCAGCCGCAGCGCCATCCAGCCGATCCAGCCGATCACGCCCAGGGTGATCACCGAGAACACCCAGGTGTGGTCGGCGCCGAGGCTGAACGCCGCGCCGCTGTTGCGGGTCAGGGTGAGGTAGACCGCGCCGCCGAGCAGCCGTACCGGCTCACGGTCGTCGAGGGTGGCCAGCGCGATGTGCTTGGTGGAGACATCGGCCAGGAACGCGGACCCGGCGGTGAGGGCGAGCACCACGACCGCGCGGCGCCGGGCCACGCCCCCGCCCGGCTCGGCGGTTACGGGCCCGGTCGGCCGTGCTGCCGTCATCTGCTCCCCATCGACGCTCCGCGGTGATCGCTCACCGGCTCTCCATCCGGGGCCGGGGAGCGACGACACCTCAGCGTCGCTCCTCCAGCTGCTTGCAGGTCACGCAGAGGGTCGCCGCCGGGAAGGCGGCGAGCCGCTCCACCGGGATCGGGTTGCCGCACCGCTCACACCAGCCGTAGCCGCCCTCGTCGAGCCGCTCCAGCGCCCGTTCGACCTGCGTGATCCGTTCCAGGATGCTGTTGGCGAGGGAGATCTCCTGCTCCCGCTCGAAGGTCCGGGAGCCGGTGTCGGCCGGGTCGTCGCCGGCCGAGTCGGTCAACCGGTCGCGCTGGAGCTCGGTGATCTCACTCAGGGTCTGATCGTACTCGGCGCGCAACTCGTCCCGGCGGGCCGCCAGGGCGGCCCGGATCTTCTCGGTCTCCGCGGCGCTGCGGGTGCCCTTCGCCGCCGGTTTGCGTCCGGCGGTCCTGGTGTCGGCTGGCTTCGCCATCGTGCCTCCCTCGGCCGCGGCACCCGCGCCGATCGCCGGTGCCTGGAGGGGCGCCGCCGCGGCTGGTCAGCCTGGCGTCCCCCACCAACAAAAGGGGCGCGCGGCAGCAGCCGCGCACTCCGGAGAATCGCAAGAATACGGAACGTACAGGCGTCCGACAACGTGCCGCACCAGGATCCCGTATTTCAGTTCCGAACAATGACCAATCGGGGTAAAGGGGCAACCTGCGTCAATCGCCTCGGTCCGCGCCGTCCTCCCCGAACCACCGGGCGAGCCGGCCCCGCCGACTGACCGCCCGCAGCCGACGCTCCGCCGCGTCCCGCGCCTCCACGGTCGCCACGATCAGGAGACCGTCGCCCACCCTGAGCCGGGTGTCCGGCCCCGGCACGAACCCGCCGCCGTCCCGCGTCACCAGGGTCACCGACGCGCCCGGCGGCAGCCGCAACTCGTCCACGTGCACGCCGGCCAGCCGGGAGCCGGCCGGCACGGCCACCTGGAGCAGGTCGGCCCGCATCCGCTCCAACGGGGCCGTCTCCACCCGGAGCTCCGCGGCCTCCGCCGGCGCGGTCACCCGCAGCCGGCGGGCCGCCGACGCCAGCGTCCCGGCCTGCACCACCGTGAAGATCACCACCAGCACGAAGACCGAGTCGAAGAGCCGGTCCGCGCCGGGCACCCGTTCGGAGAGCGGAATGGTGGCCAACACGATCGGCACCGCGCCGCGCAGCCCCGCCCAGGACAGGAAGGCCTGCTCCCGCAGGCCGAAGCGGAACGGCGCCGCCGACAGCGCCACGCTCACCGGCCGGGCCAGGAACAGCAGCGCCAGCCCGGCGACCAGCGCGGGCAGCACCGCCTCGTCCAGCCGCGCCGGGGTCACCAGCAGGCCGAGCAGCACGAACAGCCCGATCTGCGCCAACCAGGCCAACCCGTCGGCGAAGCCCAGGATCGCCTGCCGGTGCGGCAGCCGGGCGTTGCCGAGCAGCACCCCCGCGACGTAGACGGCGAGGAAACCGGAGGCGTGCAGCAACGCCCCGGCCGCGTACGCCAGCACGGTGAAGCCGACCACCGCGATCGGGTAGAGCCCCGCCGAGGGCAGCGCCGCCCGGCGCAACGCCGACCGGCCGAGCCACCCGGCGGCGAGACCCACCAGGGCGCCGCCGACCAGCTCGTAGCCGATCAGGAGCGTCTCCTGCCACCACGGGTGGGGCAGCGGGAACCCCCGGGACAGCAGCACCACCAGCAGCACCACCGGGGCGTCGTTCATCCCCGACTCGGCCTCCAGGGTCGCCACCAGCCGGGGCGGCAGACGCAGCCGGCGCAGGGTGGCGAAGACCGCGGCGGCGTCGGTCGACGACAGCACCGCGCCGTAGAGCAGCGCCAGCCGCCAGTCCAGCCCGAGCAGCAGGTGCACGGCGAGCCCCACCACCACGATGCTCACCAGCACCCCGACGGTGGACAGCGTGGCGGCCAGCCCGAGCACCGGCCGCAGGGCGCTCCACCGGGCGGTCAGTCCACCCTCCGCGATGATCACGATGAGGGCGCAGAAACCGAGGACGCGGGTCAGCTCGGCGTCGTCGAACCGGATGCCCAGCCCGGACCGGCCGATCGCCACGCCGAGCGCCAGGTAGACCAGCAGGCTCGGCAGCCCGAGCCGGGTGGAGAACCGGACCGCGCCGACCGCCACCAGCAGCACCGCCGCCCCCACCAGGAGCGCGACGTCCAGCTCGGTGGTCACCGGCGTCGCCGACCCAGCCGGGTCACCCGCCCGACCCGTCCCGCAGCCGGGACAGCGCCTGCGCCACCACGGGATCCGGGTGGGCCACCACGAAGAGTTTGTCGCGGCTGGCCGCGCCGGCCCGCAACGACACCGCCGCCGGCCGTACGCCGAGCGCGCGGGCCAGGGCCAGCCGGGCCGCCTCGGTGGCCCGCCCGTCCACCGGCGGCGCGTGCACCGCGACGACCAGGGCCGGGCCGTACGGCCCGTCGAACCGACCGCCCACCCGGACCCGGGCGGCCCCCGGCTTCACCCGGACCGCGACGGTGAGCGTGTCGTCCGCCAGCACGTGGTCAGGACGGCCGGGAGTCGGCGGCCAGCAGCGCGGTGTCCGGGGCGCAGTCCGCGCAGGGGGTGAAGCCGAGCTCCACCGCCTCGGACACCGGTAGCGCCTCCGGGTCCCGGCCGATCAGGCGCACGCAGTCGGCGAGGTGGTAGCGGGGTCGGCCGTCGACCACCAGCACCTCGTCGTCGAGCCGGGCCACCCGGGCCGCGTCGGCCGGGTCGACCGGTTGAACGTCCGGCTCGTCGGCCGGAGCCGCGGCGGCCCTGGCGTCGGGGGCACGCGGGTCGGACGGCGCCGCCGCGACCGTCGACGGCTCGGATGGTTGCCGCCATCCGTCGTCGTCGGCCCCGGCGGGGACGAACTGGACCGGCACGGTCTGCTCGGTGCGGGGCCGGGCCGGGTCGGCGGAATCCGGCGCGGTCGCCCGCACGGCGTCGGCCGCGAAGCCGGTGTCGGCCGGATAGCCGGCATCCGGCCCGGTCGGATAGCCGGCGCCGACCGGGTGGCCGGAATCCGGCGCGGTCGCGTGACCGGCGTCGGTCGTGTGGTCGGCGTCCGACCTGCGGGCGGCGCCGGTCGCCGCGACGTCAACCCGGCGCGGACGGTCGCCGTCGGGCCCGTCCGTGCCCTGTTCCGCCGCGACCCGGGCGGCGGCCGCCTGGCGGGCGCCCACCACGAGAGCCACGGCGGCCAGCAGACTGGCCGCGATGGAGGAGACCAGCAGGAGGCTGGACCCGCCGACCAGCCCGGCCACCAGGAGCACGACGGCGACGAGGATGAGCAGAAGACTGCCGACTATCACGGCTCACCCCCGCCGCGTCGTGTCCGAACCGGTTCCGGTGTGGGTCGGGCTCAGTGCCCGGCTTCGAGGGCGTTGGAGCGCCCTGCGCCGTACGCGCCGCCCAGGCCGGCGGTGGCGAGTCCGCCACCGCCCACGCTGCGGGCGCCCTCGCTGCCGTTGAGGTCGGCCTCGATGTCCTGGCCGCGGGCGCCCAGGTCACGCAACTGGCTCTCCAGGTACGCCTTGAGCCGGGTGCGGTACTCGCGCTCGAACTGCTTGAGCTCCTCGATGTGCTTGGACAGCGCGGTGCGCTTGGCGTCCAGGCCACCCATGGCCTCCTGGTGCCGCTGCCGGGCGTCCCGCTCCAGCGCGTCGGCCTTGGCGCGGGCCTCGCGGGTGACCTCCTCGGCCTTCGACCGGGCCTCGGAGAGAAGCTGGTCGGCCTCACGACGGGCGTCGGAGAGGTGGTCGTCGGCGGTGCGCTGGGCCATCATCAGCACCCGCAGCGCCTGCTGCTCACCGTCGCCGGTGGCGGCCGGAGCGCCCTGCGTGCGGACCTGCTCCAGCTCGGCCTGCATCGCGCGGGCGGCCTGCTCGGCCGCGGCCTTGTCGCGCTGCACCCGGTCGAGCTGGGCCTTGACGTCGTTCAGCTCGGCGGCGAGACGGGCGTCGGCGCCGGGGCCGGCGGGCGCGCCGCCCCGACCTCCGCGCTCCACCTGGGCGCGGAGCTCGTTGTTCTCCTCTATCAGACGGGCCAGCTCGCGCTCGACCTCGTCCAAGAAGGCGTCAACCTCCTCCTCGTCATACCCCCGCTTGCCGATCGGCGGCTTTTTGAAGGCGACGTTGTGGACGTCGGCCGGGGTAAGCGGCATCGAAACTCCTCGGGTCAGTTGCGGCCGCGTAGCGGGCTGGGCCCCGGGTGCTCACCCGAGGATCAGCCGCCTTAACACGAACTCCATCAGCACGAACAGGATAACCAGGAGCACAAGGGAAGCCAGGTCGATGCTCACGGTACCAATCCGCAGCGGAGGGATCACTCGCCTCAACGCCTTGAGAGGCGGATCAGTGACGCTCCACACGGATTCCAGTCCCACCGACGCTCCCCGTCCCGGCTGCCAGCGACGACCGTACTGGAGCACGGCGCTCAGCACGAACCGGGCCAGCAGGAGCAGCAGGAAGACGTAGAGAACCAGGTAGACCACTTGCAGCACGATCGACAACACGACAGGCGACGTCCCTCGTTCGGGGGGTGTTAACCCAGGCTGAAAAAGCCGCCCTCGGCGATCTTGGCCTTGTCCTCCGCGGTGACCTGGACGTTGGCCGGCGAGAGCAGGAACACCCGGTTGGTCACGCGCTCGATCGTACCCCGCAGGCCGAAGGCCAGTCCGGCGGCGAAGTCCACCAGACGGCGGGCGTCCGCCTCGTCCATCTCGGTGAGGTTGATGATCACCGGCACGCCGTCGCGGAAGTGCTCGCCGATCGTCCGGGCCTCCCGGTACGTGGTCGGGTGCAGCGTGGTGATCTGGTACCGCTGCTCCTCCTCGGCGACCACGGCCCGCTCCCGGGGCTGCGCCTGCGGCGCCAGGGCGAGATTGTCCCGGGTGTGGTACGTGAGCGCGCCCGAGGCGTCCGCGCCCGACCGGGTGATGGACCGGACGCTGGCCCGCTCGGCCCGCTCCGGACGCTCCGGCCGGTCGGACTCGGTCCGGTCGCTGTCGGCGCGCGCGCCGGCCCGCTCGGACAGCCGGCTCCGCTCGCCCGCCCGTGGCCGGGGCGTGGGCGGCTCGTCGTCCTCGTCGTCGTTCTCGTCGGCGAACTCCTCGGCGTACCGGCTCTGCCGGTACCGCGACTCCCGGTAGCCCCCCTTGTCGTAGCCACCGTCGTCGTAGCCCCGCTCGTCGTCCTCCTCGACGAGACCGAGCCAGACCCCCGCCTTGCGCAGTGCACCCATCGCCGCGCCCTTCCGTCCGCCGTGCGGCACGCGCCCCCGTGCCCGTGTCGCGTGTCGCGGGTGGGCCATCCCCCGCCCAACGGCCCGGCAACCCCGGGCGGACGATTCGCGGTCGTCCGCCTGACCCCCGACACGGGGACGCCGGCCCAAACAACACTGTTGTAATTTGCGCTTCCCCGGCCAGGCTACCGCAGCGTGGAACGCATGCCGAGCAACGCGCTGCCGACGCGGACATGTGTCGCGCCGTACCGGATCGCGACCTCCAGGTCGCCGCTCATCCCGGCGGAGAGCGCGACCGCCGTCGGATGGGCCGCCCGGAAGCCCCGGGCCACCTCGGCGAGTCGGGCGAACGCGCGCTCCGGGTCCCCGCCCAGCGGGGCCACCGCCATCAGCCCGGCCAGCCGGAGAGCACCGGCGGCGGCCACCTTCTCGGCCACCCGGAGCAGCCCCCGGTCGGGGTCGGTCGAGCCCGGGAGCGCCCCACCCCGGGCCGGGTCGCCGTCGATGCTGACCTGGACCAGCACCTCCAGCGGACGGTCCCGGAGCTGGCCGGCCGCCCCGTCGAGCGCCTCGGCCAGCCGGACGCTGTCCACCGACTGGACCACGTCGGCGTAACGGGCCACCGAGCGGCACTTGTTGCGTTGGAGCTGGCCGACGAAGTGCCACCGGGGGGTCGACCCGGCCGCGGCGACCTCGGCGGCCTTCGGCGCCGCCTCCTGGTCGCGGTTCTCGCCCATGTCCACGACGCCCAGGTCGGCCAGGGCGAGCACGTCACCGGCCGGGTAGGTCTTGGTCACCGCGACCATGGTCACGTCGGCGTCGTCCCGCCCCGCGGCGGCGCAGGCGTCGGCGATCCTGGCCCGGACCCGGGCCAGCCCGGCGGCGAGCTCGGCACGGCGGTCGGGGGTGGCTCGATCGGTCATCGGCGCGGCTCAGGACCCGTTCTTGAGGAAGTCGGGCACGTCGACGTCGTCGAAGAGGACGCGACGCGGCGACTGGGTGGGCGGGGGCATGGCGCTCTGCGTGGTCACCGGGGCCGGCGGCGTGGTCGGCTGGTTCTGGTTGCTCTTGCGGGCCGGCTCGACCGCCTTGTACGCGGGCGCGCCACCGTCGAAGCCGGCGGCGATCACGGTCACCCGCACCTCGTCGCCGAGGGCGTCGTCGATGACCGCGCCGAAGATGATGTTGGCGTCCGGGTGGGCCGCGTCGGTGACCAGTTGGGCCGCGTCGTTGATCTCGAACAGGCCCAGGTCGGAGCCGCCGGCGATGGAGAGCAGCACGCCCCGCGCGCCGTCCATGCTCTGCTCCAGCAGCGGGCTGGAGATGGCCGCCTCGGCCGCCTCGACCGCGCGGTTCTCGCCGCGGGCGCTGCCGATGCCCATCAGCGCGCTGCCCGCGCCGCTCATCACGCTCTTGACGTCGGCGAAGTCCAGGTTGATCAGACCCGGGGTGGTGATCAGGTCGGTGATGCCCTGGACGCCGGAGAGGAGCACCTGGTCGGCGGTGCGGAAGGCGTCCATCATGCTGATGCCCCGGTCGCCGAGGGCCAGCAGCCGGTCGTTCGGGATGACGATGAGGGTGTCGCACTGGTTGCGCAGCTCGTCTATCCCGGCCTCGGCCTGGACCTGACGACGCTTGCCCTCGAAGGAGAACGGCCGGGTGACCACGCCGATGGTGAGCGCGCCGAGCTTACGGGCGATGTTGGCCACCACCGGGGCGCCGCCGGTGCCGGTGCCGCCGCCCTCGCCGCAGGTCACGAAGACCATGTCGGCCCCCTTGAGGACCTCCTCGATCTCGTCGCGGTGGTCCTCGGCGGCGTTCTTGCCGACGTCCGGGTTGGCGCCCGCGCCGAGCCCCCGGGTGAGCTCCCGGCCGACGTCGAGCTTGACGTCGGCGTCGCTCATCAGCAACGCCTGCGCGTCCGTGTTGATCGCGATGAACTCGACGCCCTTGAGCCCAACCTCGATCATCCGGTTGACGGCGTTGACGCCGCCGCCCCCGATGCCGACGACCTTGATGACCGCCAGGTAGTTGTGCGGAGGTGTCATCTCCGGTCCTTTCCCTTCGAGATTGGCCACGCCGACGCCACGGCCGCCCCGGATCGCCGCCGACGTCAACTATCACCCGCGAGGAGAAGGGCTAACCCTAACCCTCTACTAGAGGCTTACAGTTATGTCAACTATTGCTTCTCTTCGGGGCAACGTAAGCGCCGCCACGCGATGAGCCAAGGACCTGCTCGGCGTGTCGTCCCGGATCGCGGCAAGCCTCACCTTTTCCGGATCCCCGGTCGCCCGGGCCGGGGCGGATCCGGTCGTGCCGCGTACCGGACGACTCAACGGAAGGTGACCACGTCCGGCGCGCTCACGTCGATGGTGTCAGCTTTCCGACCGAGCAGACTGGTCGCCACCTGGGCCTTGTCGTCACCCCGGGTCGCGTCGCCCCAGACGATCGTCCGGTCACCGGAGAGCCGCACCGTGATCCGCGCCAGCCCCTCCACGGTCACCTCCACCAACGCCTCGCGCAGCGGCGGGGTGAGCGCGGCCAACACCTGCAACGCCGCCCGGGTCTCCGGATCCGACGCGCCCGGCCGGGCCACCCGGGCCAGCGGCAGCCCCGCCGGACGGCTCGGCTCGTCCCGGAACACCACCCCGGCGCGGTCCACCACCAGGAACCGGTCCCCCCGCGGCACCACCGCCACCGGGGTCCGCTCCACCACCTGCACCACCAGGGCGTCCGGCCAGTCCCGGCGCACCGCCACCCGCTCCACCGGGGGCAGCTTCCCGATCCGGGCCGCCACCGCGGCCAGGTCCACCCGGGCCAGCGGCACCCCGTCCGGCACCGCCGCCGCCCCCCGGACCTGGACCGGGGTGACCAGGTCGGCCCCGACCACCCGGACCTCCCGCACGCCGAACAGGCCGGTGCCCAGCAGCAGCCAGGCCACCAGCCCGGACAGCGCCAGCGCCACGCCGGCCACCGCCCACGGCAGGGCGGCCCGCATCCGGCGCTGCCGGGCCCGGCGCATGAACCGCCGGGTCGACGGCGGGACCGCGTCACTGCCCGCCCGGACCAGTTGCCACCGTCGGGCCGGGCCACGTCGACCGCCGCCGGAATCCACGCCGGCGGCGCGACCCCGCGCCGGACCGGGACTCATCCGGCCGGACGCGCCGCGTCGCCGTCCGGGCCCACGGTCGTGCCGGCGGCGCCCGGATCCCCGGTACGGGCCAGCAGCGCGTCGAGGAGCAGGTCACCCATCAGCGAGATGGGCGGCGCGCCCATGGTCACCACCACGTCGCCGGGGCGGGCCCGGCGGGCCACCTCCACCGGCACGGCCTCCCAGGAGTCGACGAAGACCTTACGCTCGGCGGGCAGGTCGACCGCCTCGATCAGCGCCGCCGAGCCCTCCCCCGGCTGCCGCAGCTCACCCGGGCCGAACACCTCCAGCAGCACCACCTCGTCGGCGATGGCCAGCCCCTCGGCGATCTCGGCCTGCAGGTCCCGGGTCCGGTAGAGCCGGTACGGCTGGAACACCACGATCAGCCGGCCGTCCCCGGCCACCTCGCGCAGCGTCCGCAGCGCCAACGTGATCGAGGTCGGGTGGTAGGCGTACTCGTCGTAGACCAGCACGCCGTCGGCGACGCCCTTGCGCTCGAACCGCCGCCGCACCCCGGGAAAAGCCGCCAGCGCGGCCTCCGCCGCGGTCACCGGCAACTCCAGCAGGTACGCGGTGAGCGCCGCGGCGGCGCTGTTGAGCCCCATGTGCCGACCCGGCACCGGCAACTGGAACTCGCCCAGCGACCGGCCGTCCACCTCGGCCAGGTAGCGCACGCCCCGGGCCGAGGAGACCATGTCGGACAGCCGCAGGTCGGCGTCGGGCGACTCGCCGTAGGTGTGGACCCGCCGGCCCTCGGCGCGCAGCGTGGCGGCCAGCTCCCGGGCGCCCGGGTCGTCGGCGCAGGTGACCACGAGACCGGCCGGATCGGTCAGCCGGGCGAAGTCGGCGAACGCGGCCTTCAGCGTGGCGAAGTCGCCGTACGTGTTGAGGTGGTCCGGCTCGATGTTGGTGATCACCGAGACGAACGGCCGGTAGATCAGGAAGGACCTGTCGCTCTCGTCGGCCTCCACCACGAAGTACTGCCCGGTGCCGTGGTGCGCGCCCGAGCCGACCTCGGAGATCTCCCCGCCGATCACGAAGGACGGATCCTCGCCGGCCTGCTGGAGCACCATGGTCACCATCGAGGTGGTGGTGGTCTTGCCGTGCGTGCCGGCGATGGCGACCGCCCGGCGGCCGGTCATCGCCGCGGCCAGGGCCTCGGAGCGGTGCAGCACCCGCAGGCCACGCCGACGGGCCTCCACCAGCTCCAGATGGTCCTGCGGGATGGCCGAGGAGTAGACGACCGTGTCGACGCCGTCGAGGTTGGCCGTCTCGTGGGTCATGTGGACGGTGCCGCCGAGCGCGCGCATACCGGCCAGCGACGGCCACTCCCGCAGCTCGCTGCCGGTGGTGCGGATGCCCCGGGTCAGGAAGAGCCGGGCCAGGCCGCTCATCCCGACCCCACCCACCCCGATCAGGTGGATGGTGCCCAGATCCTCGGCGGTCAGCGTGCCGGCCGGGGAGAACCGTACGGTGTTCATGAGCGGTACCTTCCCGTCGCGCCGGCGCCGGGCGCCGGGCTCGTGCTGCCGACCCGGGTCACCGGGCCACTGCCTCGTGGACGAAGCGGAGCAGCGCCTCGTCGCCGTCGCGCCGGCCGTAGTTCGCGGCGGCGGCGCCCATCGCGGCGAGCCGGCGCGGGTCCCGGATCAGCGGGATCACCGTACGCTCCAGCCAGTCCGGGGTGAGCTCGGCGTCGTCGACGAGCAGACCGCCGCCGGCCTCCACCACCGGCAGCGCGTTGCGCTTCTGCTCCTGGTTGCTGTGCGGGTACGGCACGTAGATCGTGGGCAGCCCGATCGCGGCCACCTCGGCGCAGGTCATGGCGCCGCCCCGGCCGAGCATCAGGTCCGCGGCGGCGTACCCCAGCTCCATCTCGGACAGGTAGGGCAGGCTCACGTACGGCACCGGCAGGTCGGTCGGGACCGGCACCGGCTCGTTGCGCGCGCCCATCACGTGCAACACCTGGATGCCGTGGCGGGCCAGTTCCTTCGCCGCCCCGGAGACGGCCAGGTTGATCGACCGGGCGCCCTGCGAGCCACCGGCGACGAACAGCACCGGCAGGTCGGGGCGGAGCCCGAAGCGGGCCCGGGCGGCGGCGCGCTGGGCGGCGCGGTCCAGCCCGGCGATGCCCCGGCGCAGCGGCACCCCGACCACCCGGGCGTCGCGCAGCGCCTCGGCCTGCCGCGGCTGGTGCGGGAAGCCGACCGCCACGTGCCTGGTGAACTTCATGCCCATCCGGTTGGCGACCCCCGGCGGCACGTTCACCTCGTGGATCACGATGGGCAGCTCCCGTCGCCAGGCCGCCAGGTAGCCGGGCACCGAGACGTACCCACCGAAGCCGACGACCACGTCGGCGCGCACCTCGTCGATGACCTTGCCGGCGGCGCGGGCCGCGGTCCACATCCGACCCGGGGTCTTGACCAGGTTCAGGTTGACCGAGCGGGGAAGCTGGTACGCCGGGATGGTCCGCAGGTCGTAGCCGTGCGGCGGGATCAGCTCGTTCTCCAGGCCCTTCGGGGTGCCCAGGCAGGTGATCCGGACGCCCGGGTCGTGCCGGCGCAGGCAGTCGGCGAAGGCGAGCAGCGGGTAGATGTGTCCTCCCGTGCCACCTCCGCAGAGCACCACCGAACGCAGCGGACCCATCAGCGTCTCCTCTCACTCGCCGACCCGGCGCGCGTCCGGCTGGTCCGGGCGCCGCGCGGCGCGGTCTCGTCGTCGTCCTGCCGCGCGCGCGACCGGGGCACGGGCCCGCGGGCGGTCGGGGGCGTCGCCGGGCGGCGACGCCGGCCGGGAAGCGGCGGCAGCGGGGCCCAGACTAGTCGGACCCATCGGGCGGGCGGACGGGCGTGCAGGGCCCGGGCCGCGTCCGGCTCGGCGCGGGCGAACGAGGCGAGCATCCCGATCGCGGCGAGCGTCACCACCAGGGCGCTGCCGCCGTCGGAGATGAACGGCAACGGCAGACCGGTGATCGGCAGCAATCCCACCACGCCACCGATGTTGATCACGGCCTGGCTGACCAGCCAGGTGGTGACGGCGGCGGCGGCCAGTCGGCGGAACGGGTCGTCGACCCGACGGGCGATCCGCAGCCCGGTGTAGGCGAGCACGGCGAACAGCGCCAGCACCACCGCGCAGCCGACCACCCCCAACTCCTCGGCGATCACCGCGAAGATGAAGTCGTTGTTGGCGGCGGGCAGCCAGTCCCACTTGAGCTTGCCCTGCCCCAGCCCGGCGCCGAACCAGCCGCCCAGGTCGATCGCGGTACGCGCCTGGTCGGCCTGGTAGCAGTCGGCCAGGTTGCAGTCGTCCGGGCGTTTGATGAACATGGTCAGTCGGGCCAGGCGGTAGTTCTGCTCGCCCTTCTCGCCGGAGCCGGCCCCCAGCGAGGCGACCGCGACCAGCAGGCCGATGCCGGCCAGCCCGACCACCGACAGCGCGGCGAACACCCGCATCCGCACCCCGGCCGCCCAGAGCAGGCCGACCACCAGGGCCAGCAGGCAGAGCATGGTGCCCAGGTCGTTGTAGCCGACCAGCACGAACAGCAGCGCCACCGCCGGGAACAGCGGGGTGGCCAGCTCCCGCCACCAGCCCAGCTTGACCCCCTTGCGGGCGATGACGTCGGCGCCCCACAGCACCAGGCCGAACTTCGCCAGCTCGGACGGCTGCACCTGGATCGGCCCGAGGTAGAGCCAGAGCAGGTTCGCCTCCAACGGGCCGACGCGCGGCGCGGTGTCCGCCAGCGATCCGTACGCCAGCAGCAGGTTCAGCAGCAACAGCAGCACCACGGACAGGCCCAGCACCGGCAGGCCCAGCACCCGGAAGGTACGCGCCGGCAGCCGCTGGCAGGCCCAGAACGCGACCAGGCCGATCACCGCGAAGATCGCCTGCTTGGTGAACGCGGCGAAGGCGTTGCCCTGCTCGGCGTAGGCCTTGACGCTGGTCGCCGAGAACACCATGGTCAACCCGATGACCAGCAGCAGGCCGGCGCTGGAGATCAGCAGGTAGTAGGAGGCCAGCGGCCGGGCGAGCAGGCCGCGCAGCGCCGCCAGCCCGCCGGCGGCGTCCAGGCCGCGCAGCAACGGGGTGGCGGGTCGGGCGGTACGCGTACCGCCCGACCCGCCACCCCGTTGCTGCCCGCCGACGCGCTGCGTCCCCGCGCCGCCGGCACGTTGCGGTCCGGCGGTCGGCCTGCTGGTCCCTCGGTCCTCCCCCACCCGCTCATCATGGCCGCTGCCGCCGGCCCGTTCCCGCGGAACCCCGACTCTCGGCGTGTCGGGCCGCGCAGAAGGGTCCCCTGCCGACGCCTGGTGTATGGCAGGGGACCTTCTCCGACGGCGCCGGCCGGCGGCGTCAGCCCACGTGGGCGAGGAACTCGCTGTAGAACAGGCCCAGCGCGATGGCCACGCCGATCCCCGCGATGATCCAGAACCTGACGACGATGTTGACCTCGCTCCACCCGGCCAGCTCGAAGTGGTGCTGCAACGGCGACATCCGGAACACCCGCTTACCGGTGGTACGGAAGGAGATGATCTGGATGACCACCGACATCGTGATGATCACGAAGAGGCCGCCGATGATCGGCAGCAGCAGCACGGTACGGGTGGACATCGCCATGCCGGCGATCAGCCCGCCCAGCCCGAGCGCCCCGGTGTCGCCCATGAAGATCCGGGCCGGCGAGGTGTTCCACCAGAGGAAGCCGACACAGGCGCCGGCCGCCGCGCCCGCGATCAACGCGATCTCCAGCGGGTCACGGACGGTGTAGCAGTAGTCCTCGGTGTAGTTCGGGTCCGCGCACCAGTGCCGGTACTGCCAGAACGCGATCAGCGCGTACGCCGCCAGCACCATCACCGACGCGCCGGTGGCCAGGCCGTCCAGGCCGTCGGTCAGGTTCACGCCGTTGGTCGCCGCCATCACCACGAAGATGAAGATGATCACCGACGCGACCTTGCCGACCTCCAGGGCGGGGATGTCCCGGATGAAGCTGAGCGTGGTCGCGCCGACCGTCTCGACGTTCGTCGCCGCCCCGGAGACGTCGGTCATGGTGCTCGGGTACCACAGCGCCACCACCCCGAAGACCGCCCCGACCAGGATCTGGCCGAACAGCTTGCCCCGCTTGTTGAGGCCGGCGCTGTTGCGCTTGCGCACCTTGAGGAAGTCGTCGAGGAAGCCCACCGCGCCGGAGAACACCATCAGACCGAGCAGCACCAACGCGGTGATGGTCGGCTCGACCTGGGCGATCTGCTGGTCGGGCAGGGTGGTCAGGGCGAGGTGCCCGGCCACGTACGCGATGACCGTGGCGACGATGAACACCACCCCGCCCATGGTGGGGGTGCCCTTCTTGCCCTGGTGCATGATCGGGCCCTCGGCCCGGATCGGCTGCCCGGCCTTGAGCCGGGTGAACACCTTGATCGCGATCGGTGTGGTGAGCAGCGAGATCAGGAAGGCCACCCCGATGGCCACGATGACGGCCCTCATGAGGCGACCCCCGCCGGGCCGTCGGCGCGCAGCGCGTCGGCGACCTCCCAGGTGCGGTACCGGGAGCCCTTCACCAGGACCACGTCGCCTGGCCGTAGCTCACTTCGCAGCACCTCGACGGCCGCCGCCTGATCGGTGAGCAGCACCGATTCTCCTCCCCAGTTTTCTACCGCTGAAGCGCCTGCGCAGATCGGCGTCGCCGCCTCGCCCACCACGAGCAGACGGTCGACACCCAGCTCGGCCGCGAGTCGGCCGACCTCCCGGTGCCCCTCGACCTCGAAGGTCCCCAGCTCGGCCATGTAGCCGAGCACCGCGATCGTCCGCCCGTCCCGGCGCAGGCCGGCCAGGGCGCGCAGGGCGACCGCCATCGACGCCGGGTTGGCGTTGTACGAGTCGTCGACGACCGTGACCCCGTCGGGCCGGTCGAAGACGTCCATCCGCCGGCGGGAGACCAGCCCCAGCGTGCCGAGCGCCTCGGCCAGCTCGGCCGGGCCCAGGCCCAGCTCCCGGGCCACCGCCGCGGCGGCGAGAGTGTTCGAGACCTGGTGGCGGCCGGTGAGCCCGAGCCGCACCGGCGCGCTGCCCTCCGGCGTGACCAGGGTGTACGACGGCCGCCCCCGCTCGTCCAGCGTCACGTCCACGGCCCGCACGTCGGCGTCGACCGCCTCGCCGTACCCAACGACCCGGCCACGGGTCCGGGTCGCCATCGCCGCGACCAGCGGGTCGTCGGCGTTGAGCACGGCCAGCCCGTCGACCGGCAGCGCCTCGACCAGCTCCCCCTTCGCCAGGGCGATGGCCTCCCGGGAGCCGAACTCGCCGAGGTGCGCCACCCCGACGTTGAGCACCACCGAGATGCGCGGCGGAACCACGTCGCACAGGTACCGCACGTGCCCCACGCCGCGCGCGCCCTTCTCCAGCACCAGGAAGCGGGTCTCCGGCCCGGCCTGCAACGCCGTGTACGGGTGACCCAGCTCGTTGTTGAACGACCCGGGCGGGGCCACGGTCGGGCCGATCCGGGCGGTGAGCTGGGCGATCAGGTCCTTGGTGCTGGTCTTGCCGGAGGAGCCGGTGATCCCGACGACGGTCAGCCCGGGCAGCCGGTCCACCACCGCGCGGGCCAGCCTGCCCAGCGCGGCGAGCGCGTCGGCGACCACGATCGTCGGCACGCCGGGCACCTCCCGCAGGCCGAGCACCGCGACCGCGCCGTCGGCCACCGCGCCGGCGGCGTAGTCGTGCCCGTCGACCCGTTCGCCGGGGAACGCGACGAACAACCCGCCGGGGCGCACCTTGCGGGAGTCGAACTCCACCGGACCGGTCACCGTGGCCCGCGGGTCGGCGCCGGCCAGTCGCCCGTCGACGGCGGCGGCCACCTCGGCCAGGGTCAGCGGGATCACGACTGCCTCACCCGGTCGCCGAATCGGGCCCGCAACGCGGCGGCCAGTTCGGTGCGGTCGTCGAACGGCAGCACCTCGCCGCCGACCTCCTGTCCGCGCTCGTGCCCCTTGCCGAGCACCGCGACCACGTCGCCCGGCCCGGCCAGCCGGACCGCCTCGTCGATGGCCGCGCGGCGGCCCGCCACGTCGAGGATCGTCACCGGCGTCCCGGCCGGGCGGTGGGTCGCCGCGGCCTCGGCGCCGGCCCGGACCTCGGCCCGGATCGCCGCCGGGTCCTCCGTCCGGGGATTGTCGTCGGTCACCAGCACCACGTCCGCCCCCTCCGCGGCCACCGCTCCCATCACCGGGCGTTTCCCCCGGTCCCGGTCGCCGCCGGCACCGATCACGCAGATCAGCCGGCCGGCGCCGGCGGTCAGCTCGCGCAGCGCGGCCAGCGCCGCGACGACGGCGTCCGGCTTGTGCGCGTAGTCGACCACGCCGCGCACCGGGCCGGGCGCGCCGATCAGCTCCAGCCGCCCCGGCACCCCCGGGCAGGCGGCCACGCCCGCGGCGGCGGTGACCGGGTCCACCCCGACGGCGACCAGGCAGGCCAGCGCCAGCAGGGCGTTGGCGACGTTGTGCCGGCCGGGCAGCGCCACCCCGGCGGGGACGGTGAGCCCGTCCGGGCCGTGCGCGGTGAACCGCTGGGCGTAGCCGTCCTCGTCGACGTCGGCGGCCCACCAGGTGGCGGTCGGGTCACCGGCGGCCGAGTAGCTGACGGTGGCCGGCCGGAACAGCGGGCGCAGCGCCGGGTCGTCGAGGTTGAGCACCTCGGTGGCGCAGCGCCCGTCGAACAGCTTCGCCTTGGCGGCGAAGTAGTCGGCGGCGTCGGCGTGGAAGTCGAGGTGGTCGGAGCCGAAGTTGGTCCAACCGCCGACGGCGAACCGGACGCCGCCGACCCGCCCCATCGCCAGCGCGTGACTGGAGACCTCCATGACCACGGCGGTGACGCCGCGTTCCCGGGCGGCGGCGAGCATGGCGTGCAGGTCGGTGGCCTCCGGGGTGGTCCGTACGCTGTCCACCACCAGGTCGCCGAGCCGGGTCTCCACCGTGCCGATCAGGCCGGTGACGTGGCCGGCGGCGCGCAGCCCCGCCTCCACCAGGTACGCGGTGGAGGTCTTGCCGGCGGTGCCGGTCACCCCGATCACGGTCAGTCCGGCGGTGGGGTCGCCGTACACGGCGGAGGCCAGCGGGCCGAGGGCCTCGCGCGGGTCGGTCACCACCAGCGCGGGCAGGCCGGCCGCGGCGACCGCCGGCAGGCCGGCCGGGTCGGTGAGCGCGGCCACCGCGCCGGCGGCGGCGGCCGCGGCGGCGAACTCCGCGCCGTGCCGACGCGCGCCGGGCAGCGCCGCGTACAGGTCGCCGGGGCGGACCTCCTGGCTGGCGTGCGTCACCCCGGTCACCGACAGGTCCGCGGCGGCGGCCGGCGGCTCGGCGCCGAGCCGGGCGGCGAGTTCGCCGAGCCGGACGTCGTTCACGGTCTCGGGGCGTGGATTGCCGGGCACGGCGTCAGACCCTACCCGGTCGGTGGCCGTGGGCCGCACAGCCGCCCCGGTGGTTCGTCCCCACCTACCGATGATGTCCCGACCTGCCTGGTCAGCGTGGATAGACGACGAACTCCGGCGGCTGCGTGCTGGTCGGGGGAACCTTGTAGTGCCGCAGGGTGAAGCCCATCATGTCGCGGAACGCCGGGCCGGCGATCGCCCCGCCGCCCCCGCCCGGGGTGTGCGCGAACACGGCGATCACGTAGCGCGGGTTCTCCGCCGGGGCCATCCCGATGAACGAGGCCACCTCGCCGGGCTGTTTCTTCCCGTCGACCAGCCGCCAGCCGGTGCCGGTCTTGCCGGCGACCCGGTAGCCGGGGATGGCGGCGGTGACGCCGGTGGCGTCCTCCACGGTGGTGACCGCCTCCAGGATGGTGCGCAGCGCCCTGGCGTTCTCCGGGCTGAGCACCGGACGGGTGACCGGCGGCTTGGCCGGGGTGCGCTTCCCCTTCGGATCGATGGTCTCCCGGACCAGTCGCGGCTGGACCCAGGTGCCGTCGTTGGCGATCGCCGCGTACACGGCGGCCATCTGCAACGGGGTGGCGTCCACGCTGTGCCCGATCGGGACCGACCCTTCCGACGACCCGCTCCACTGCGCGGGGGGCAGCAACCGGCCGGACGCCTCACCGGGCATCCCCACGTCGGTCCGTTTGCCCAGCCCGAACCGGCGTTGGTAGTCGTAGAGGCGGTCCTTGCCGAGCTGGTCGGCGATCTTGATGGTGCCGACGTTCGACGAGTACGCCATCATCCCGGCCAGGCTCATCCGCCGCCCGTCGGCCCGGTGCGTGTCGGAGAAGGCGGTGTCCCCCTTGACGATGCTGTTCTCCACCGGGAACGTCGTGTCCGGAGTGATCACCCCTTCCTGGAGCGCCGCGCCGAAGGTGACCGCCTTGTGCACCGAGCCGGGGTCGACCACGAAGCTGGTGGCCGCGTCCTCCCGGTCGGTGGGTCTGCTCTTGCGCGGGTCGGCGGCGTTGTACGTGGGGTGGCTGGCCTGGGCGAGGATCTCCCCGGTGGGGATCTCCATGATGACCGCCGCGCCGGTGCTGCCGCTGACCTGGGCCATCCGGTCGGAGAGGATCTCCTGGAACCGGTACTGCAGGTCCCGGTCGATGGTGAGCGCCAGGGAGCTGCCCGGTTTCGCCTCGGTCGTCTCCTGACGGCCGCCGGGGATCGGCGCGCTCAGGTCGCCCGCGCCGACCTCGAAGACCCGCCGGCCGTCCTCGCCGTCGAGCAGGTCGTCGTAGCGGGCCTCCAGCCCCTCCAGGCCGACCATGTCCGGGCTGGTGAAGCCGATCAGGTTGGCGGCCAGGTCGTCGCCGGGCACCTCGCGCCGCTCGTCGCGGTGGGCGCCGATGCCGGACAGCCCCAGCGCCGCGATCTTGCGCGCGGTGCCGATGTCGACGCCCCGCGCCAGGTACTCGAACTGGGAGGCCACGCCGTCCTCACGGATCCGGGGCTTCATCTTCTCGGCCAGCTCCGACTGGGGGATGCCGAGCAGCGGGGCGAGCGCCCGGGCGGCGGCCGGGACGTCCTTCACCCGGGTCGGGTCGGCGAAGACGTACCGGGCCTCGACGCTGTGCGCCAGCGTGTTGCCCCAGCGGTCGTAGATCGCTCCCCGGGGGGCCGGCAGGTCCACCGTGCGGACCTCCACGCCCGTGCCGGCGTAGGCGGGGGCCTCGACGGCCTGCAGGACGACCAGTCGGATGCCGATGACCGCGAAGAGGGTCAGGGTGAGCAGGGTGCCGAGTCGCAGCCGGCGGCCCGGGTCGGCGAGCTTCGGCGGGCGGCGCGGCTTGCGGGCCGGCCGTCGGGCGGTGGCCGGGCGGGAGGGGCGACGCCGCGGCGGCGGGGCGTCGTCGTCGGGGTCGGCGGCGCGCGGGTCGACGGTGCGGATCACCGCGGCCCGGCCGCCGGTCGGGGCGCCGCGCCGGCCGGCCCGGGCGCCGACCCGGCCGCCGTCGAGCACCTGCAACGCCGGCCGGAACGGATCGACCGTCCGGCCGCCCCGGGGGGTACGCCGCTGGTCGTCGCCGGTGGCGCGGCGGGCCGCCGCGGTGCGTTCCTCGCGTTCGGTCCGCCCGACGCCGGGCTGGCGGGCCCCGCGCTCGGTCCGGCCGGTGGCCGGTTGGCGCTCGGTCCGGCCGGTGGCCGGTTGGCGGATCGCCCGGTCGTCCCGTCCGGTGGCGGCGGCCCGGCCGGCGCGCTCCTCGCGGTCGCCCCGGCTCTCCCGGACGGTGCGGCCCCGGGGCGTGTACGCGCGGGCGTCGGAGATCCCCCCGACGCCCGGCTCGCGTGGATCGCCGCCGCGGCCCCCGGCGGCGCGTGCGGAACCGCGCCGGGCGGTCGGCGCGTCCCGGCGGGACTCCTCCGGCCCGGAACGCGACGAACCGCGCCGGGAGCCTGTGGCGTCCCGGCGCGGTTCCTCCGACCTCGGAGTCACGGGTCAGCCTCCCGTGCCCTGCTGGCTCGTGATGGCCGGCTGCCCGCCCGCCGGGCGGGGCACCCCGATCATCCGGCCGTCCGGGAGTTGGATGAAGGCCGGGTCGTCCGACTCCACCAGGCCCAGCTTGCGGGCGTTGGCGGTGAGGTTGCCCGGCGCCTCGCTCTCGGCGATGCGCTTCTTGAGCTGCTGCTCGTCGACGTCGAGTTTGGCCTGCTGCTGCTGGAGCTTCTCCAG
This sequence comes from Micromonospora sp. WMMD882, assembly GCF_027497255.1. NCBI lineage: Bacteria > Bacillati > Actinomycetota > Actinomycetes > Micromonosporales > Micromonosporaceae > Micromonospora > Micromonospora sp. WMMD882. The sequence continues at coordinate 236,917 of NZ_CP114903.1, read as the reverse complement.
CCGGAAGGCGTTCTCGTTGATCTTGGTGTTGACCAGCAGGATGCCGAGCACCCCGCCGACCACCAGGACCAGCACCAGCCCGACGAAAGGCGCCCGGGGCACCGACACCGGCGGCGGCGGGGCGACCCGCAGCCGCGGGGCGCCCGGACGGTCGGTCGGGTCGGGCCGCTGCGCCGGCCGCAGCGCGGCGCTGCCCTGGGTCGGGAACTCGCGCGTCCCCCGAGCGCGAGCCCCACCCTGCTGGTGGGCGTGGTCCGGCCCGGTGCGGCCGACCCCGTCCGTCGTGGCACGTGCCGCCGTGGTCCGGCCCCCCGACCGCGGTGTACGCTGCCCTCCGCCGGAGATGTCCCGGCGGTCGCGCTTGTTGACGTTCATGGTCCCTCCCCCTCTCCCTCTTCGTCGTCCGTCGCCGTGCCGTCGCCCGGAGCCGACCGCTGACCCACTGTGGAGTCGCCGGTCGCCCCCGTCCCCTGGGGCGTCCCCTGCCGTCGCCGGCGGTACCGTTCGCGGTCGGTGCCCGCCTGGCGTTCCGCGTCGGGGTCGATCCGCTCCGCGGCACGCAACCGCACCGACGCGGCCCGGGGGTTCGCCGTGACCTCCTCCTCCCCGGGCAGCTCGGCGCCCCGGCTGAGCAGCCGGAACGTCGGGCCGGTGCCGGGCAGTTCGACCGGGAGGTCGATCGGGCCCCTACTGCGGACCCGCTCGGCGAGCGCCGCCTTGGTCAGCCTGTCCTCCAGGGAGTGGTAGGACAGGACGACCATGCGGCCACCCACGGTGAGCCTGTCGAGCGCGGCTGGCAGCGCCGTCTCCAGCGCCGCCAGTTCCCTGTTTACCTCGATCCGTAAAGCCTGAAACGTTCTCTTTGCCGGGTGTCCCCCGGTTCGCCGGGCTGGCGCGGGAATGGCGTCCCGGACCAGCTCGGCCAGTCGGGCCGACGAGGTGATCCGGGACCGTTCCCGCTCCCGGATGATCGCCGAGGCGACCCGGCCGGCGAACTTCTCCTCGCCGTACACCCGCAGGAGGCGGGTCAGGTCCGGATGGGCGTAGGAGTTGACCACCTCCTCGGCGGTCGTCCCCCGGGTCTGGTCCATCCGCATGTCCAACGGGGCGTCCCGCGCGTAGGCGAACCCCCGGTCGGGCTCGTCCAGTTGCAGCGAGGAGACACCGAGGTCGAAGAGGATCCCGTCGATCGCGGGGTGGCCCAGCCGGTCGAGCACGTCGGGCAGCTCGTCGTAGACGGCGTGCACGAGGTGGACCCGGTCGGCGAACCGGGCCAGCCGCGCCCGGGCGTGGGCCAGGGCCTCGGTGTCCCGGTCGAGACCGATCAGGACGGCGCGCGGATGCGCCGTCAGCACCGCCTCGGCGTGACCGGCCAACCCCAGCGTGGCGTCGACGTGGACCGTCCGCTCCCCGCGGGCCAAAGCGGGGGCCAGCAACTCGAGACAACGCCCGAGCAGCACCGGCACGTGCGTGACGCGTAGCTCCCCCATGTCGACCCCCACTGGCGTGAACCTTCTCTCTCGTGTTGTCTGTCCCGCCGCCACGACGCCCCGTCGTACCGCCAGATCCCCATCCGCTCCCGTCCGCTCCCCGATCGCGGTCCGAGGAGACTGGATCGTGCCCCTGGCACCGGGGAAGGGGTGCCAGGAACGCCGAAGCGGCTGGAGATCTCGCAGTACGTCGGGCGTCGTCACGCCCTACAGACCGCCGGGCAACACCCCCTCGGAGATGTCGGAGAACTCCTCCTCGCTCTCGGCGAGGTAGGCGTCCCACTTGCTCCGGTCCCAGACCTCCACCCGGGTGCTCGCGCCGATCACCACGAGGTCGCGGTCGAGCTCGGCGTAGGCGCGCAGGTGGGCCGGGATGGTGACGCGGCCCTGTCTGTCGGGGACCTCGTCGTGGGCGCTGGCGAAGAAGACCCGGCTGTACGCCCGCGCGGCCTTGTGTGTCATCGGCTGCTGGCGCAACTGGTCGGCGATCCGCTGGAACTCGGGCAGCGGGAAGACGTAGAGGCAGCGCTCCTGCCCTTTGGTGATCACGACACCCCCCGCAAGCTCGTCCCGGAACCGCGCCGGAAGGATCAACCGGCCTTTGTCGTCCAGGCGTGGAGTGTGGGTGCCGAGGAACACGGCCCAAACCCCCTCGCCCTGAGCGGCGTTCGCGGCGCCGCTGACCCCCCGGGCCGGTGGGCCCTCCCGGCCTCACCATTGGGCCCCACTCTACTCCACTTCCCTCCACCTGCAACCAGAATCGCCCGCGTGGCGCGCCGCCCGGAACGACAAAACAGCACGTCAGAGGGGGTGGAGCGAAGTGGAGGGCGGAACCGGTAGATCGTCGGCGTCCGTTTCCCGACATAGATCGACTCCATCCGGGTGATCATTTTCCGACCGGCCGGAGCGCCACCGCCCGCCGCCCGGCGCGCCGCCCGCCGCCGGGTGGTCCGGTGTCCCCGCCCGAACGGTTCGCCCTCGGCGGCGATCTGACGGGCCGACCGGTCCGGTAACCTCGCTCGCGTGACGGACGCGAAGATGCCCCTGCGGGCAAAGGTGGCCAGCTCCGTGTCGCGCACGGCGGCGGCGCTGTCCCGGGCCGCCGGCCGGGGGGACGGCTCGGTGATCGGCGGATGGATCGGCCTCAAGATCGATCCGGACCTGCTGGCCCACCTCTCGGCCGGCCGGGCCATCGCCCTGGTCTCGGGCACCAACGGCAAGACCACCACCACCCGGCTCGCCGCCGCGGCGGTCGGCGTGCTCGGCACGGTCGCCACCAACTCGTTCGGCGCGAACATGCCCACCGGGCACACCTCGGCGCTGGCCAAGGCCGGCAGCACCCCGTACGCGGTGCTCGAAGTGGACGAGCACTACCTGGCCCAGGTCATGGAGGCCACCGAGCCGCACGTGGTGGCGCTGCTCAACCTCTCCCGCGACCAGCTCGACCGGGCCAAGGAGGTCGCCATGATGGCGCAGCTCTGGCGGGCCGCGCTGGTGCGGCACCCGGAGCTGCGGGTGATCGCCAACGCCGACGACCCGATGGTGGTCTGGGCCGCCACCCCGCCGGCCAGCCACGACCACCGGATCACCCCGCCCCACGTGACCTGGTTCAGCGCCGGGCAGCGCTGGCACGACGACTCCTGGGTCTGCCCGGAGTGCGGCTCGTCCATCGAGCGCTCCGGTGAGCAGTGGTGGTGCACCGGCTGCCCGCTGCGCCGCCCCCGCCCGCACTGGCTGGTCGAGGACGACGGGGTGGTCGACCCGACCGGCGCCTGGCACAAGATCGTCCTCCAGTTGCCCGGCCGGGTGAACATCGGCAACGCCGCCACCGCCCTCGCGGTGGCCGCCGAGTTCGGCGTACGCCCGGTGGACGCGGTCTCCCGGCTCGGCTCGGTGGCCTCGGTCGCCGGCCGGTACGCGCAGGTCGACCGGGACGGCCGCAACATCCGGCTGCTGCTGGCGAAGAACCCGGCGAGCTGGCTGGAGGCGTTCGACATGGCCGACCACGCCCCGACGCTGCTGTCCATCAACGCCCGCGACCCCGACGGCCTGGACACCTCCTGGCTGTTCGACGTCGACTTCGCGCCGCTGCGCGGCCGGCAGGTGCTGATCACCGGCGACCGGGCCTACGACCTGGCCGTCCGCCTCGACGTCAACGACGTGCCGTTCCAGCACGTCCGGACGTTCGACGACGCGGTCCGCAGCGTGCCCGCGGGCCGGCTGGAGGTCATCGCCAATTACACCGCGTTCCAGGACATCCGAGCGGAGTTGGACCGTGTCAACTGAGAGCCTGCGCATCGTCTGGATCTACCCCGACCTGCTCTCCACCTACGGTGACCGGGGCAACCTGCTGATCCTGGCCCGGCGGGCGATGCAGCGCGGGATGCCGGTCGAGGTCCTGGAGGTCCGCTCCGACCAGCGGCTACCCACCTCCGCCGACATCTACCTGCTCGGCGGCGGCGAGGACGGCCCGCAGGCGCTCGGCGCGCAGCGGCTGCTCGCCGACGGCGGCCTGCACCGCGCGGTCGCCCAGGGCTCGGTGGTCTTCGGGGTGTGCGCCGGCTACCAGCTCCTCGGCCGGTCGTTCTTCGCCAAGGGCACCCTGTGCCAGGGCCTGGAGCTGCTCGACCTGCAATCCGACCGGGGGCCGTCCCGGGCGGTCGGCGAGCTGGCCGGCGAGATCGACCCCCGGCTGGGCGTGCCGCCGCTGAGCGGGTTCGAGAACCACGGCGGACGCACCCACCTGGGGCCGGGGGTGGCGCCGCTGGCCCGGGTCACCGCCGGGGTCGGCAACGACGGGCAGACCGAGGGGGCCTGGCGGGGCAAGCTGCTCGGCACGTACTCGCACGGGCCGGCGCTGGCCCGCAACCCGGCCCTGGCCGACCTGCTGCTGCGCTGGGCCACCGGGGCGCACCAGCTCCCGCCGCTCGACGACACCTGGCCCGACCGGCTGCGCGCCGAACGCCACGCCGCGGTGGTCGCCGCCCGCCGGCCGTGACCGGGACGGTCCGGCGGCTGCTCGCGCAGCAGTCGGCCGTCCGCTTCGCCGCCCTGCTGCTGCTGCTCGGCGGGTTCGGTCTGCTGGTGCTCCTGGCGCCCCGACCGGAGCTGACCGAGCTGCCCCGGCACGTCGAGCGGCTCGGTGCGCTGGCCCCGGTGGCCGGCGTCGTCGGCGGGGCGGTGCTGCTGGTCGCCCTGGTGCCCCGGACCTTCGTCACCCTCGCCTCGGGCGCGCTCTTCGGGGCGCTCGAAGGGGCCGCGTACGCGCTCGGCGCGGCGCTGCTCGCCGCCGCGCTCGGCTTCGCCGTCGGCCGGGCCCTCGGCCGGGACTTCGTCTCCGAACGCGCCCGTGGCCGGCTGGCCCGCCTGGACGGCTGGTTCGCCCGGCAGAGCGTGCTCGGCGTGATGACCGTCCGGCTACTGCCGATCTCCGGCTTCGGCCTGGTCAGCTACGGGTACGGCACCACCGGCGCGCGGCTGCTGCCGTTCCTGACCGGCAGCGTGCTGGCCTCCGCGCCCACCGCCTTCGGCTACGCGGCGGTCGGCGCGGCGGCCAGCAGCCCCGACGGGATCAACTGGTACGCCGTCGCGCCCGCCGCGCTCGGGCTGATCGCCAGCGCGGCGCTGCTACGCAACTGGTGGCGGGCCGAACGGCGACGCCGCCGGGACCTGCTCGCCGGTCCGGACGCCCCGACGGACCGTTGACCGACCGACCGACCGGCCGGCCGGGCGGGCGGGCGGGCGGTCCGGCGGACGGCTGGACCGGACGGACGATCCGGCAGAGGGCTGGACCGGGCGGGCCGCCGGACGCGGGCCGGGGTGGACGGCCGGCCGGGACCGCCCGCCGCCGGCTCGTCCACGCGGCCCCGCTCCCCGGGGCGGGGCTCACCGGGGCGGGACGACGAGGGCGGCGTCGTAGGCGGCGATGACCAGGTGCACCCGGTCCCGGGCGCCGAGCTTGGTGAACAGACGGGCGACCGGCCATCGTGGCCGCCACGACGCTGCTGCTCCTGCTGCCGACCGCCGTCGACGACTCGGAGCGCTGGTCGGCGGCGCTGCGCCACGCCCTGCCGATCGCCGCCTGGCAGCGGCTGCTGGAGAGCGGGGAGCCACCGGCCTGGGTGGACGTCGCGCACCGGGGCACGGTGGGCGGCGCGTGGGCCGCGTACGCCGGGGTGGGCTGTGGTCTTCGCCCTCGTCACGGTGCTGGCGGTCCGCCGCCGGGACCCGTGACGGCGCTGCCCGCCGGGGCGCCCGGTCCGTCGTTTCCCGGACGGACCGGGCGCCCCGGCCCGTCAGGCGACCACGCTGACCATGCGGCCCTTCACCACGATCACCTTGCGGGGCGCCCTGCCGGCCAGGACGGCCGCGACCGCCTCCAGGGCCGCCGCCCGCACGGTCTCCTCGTCGGCGTCGGCGGGCGCCTCGATCCGGCCCCGGACCTTGCCGTTGACCTGCACCGGGTAGGTGACCGTCTCGGCGACCAGCAGCGCCGGGTCGGCGACCGGGAAGTCCGCGTACGCCAGCGAGCCGGCGTGCCCCAGCCGCCGCCACAGCTCCTCGGCGACGTGCGGGGCGAACGGAGCCAGCATCAGCACCAGCGGCTCGGCCACCTCACGCGGGGTCGCGCTCAGCCGGGTCAGCCCGTTGGTCAGCTCGATCAGCTTCGCGATCGCGGTGTTGAACCGGATCGCGTCCATGTCGGCGCGGACCCCGTCGATCACCCTGTGCAGCAGCCGGCGGGTGGCCTCGTCGGCCGGGGCGTCGGTGACCCGCGGCGCGCCGGTGCGCTCGTCCACCACCGTCCGCCAGACCCGCTGCAGGAAGCGGTACGAGCCGACCACGGCCCGGGTCTCCCAGGGGCGGGACACCTCCAGCGGACCCATCGACATCTCGTACACCCGGAAGGTGTCCGCCCCGTACGTCGCGCACATCTCGTCCGGGGTGACCACGTTCCGCAGCGACTTGCCCATCTTGCCGTACTCGCGGCGCACCTCGGTGTCGCCGTGGAAGTAGCGGCCGTCGCGCTCGACGACCTCCTCGGCGTTCACGTAGACGCCCCGCGGGTCGGTGTACGCGTACGCCTGGATGTAGCCCTGGTTGAACAGCTTCCGGAACGGCTCGACCGACGACACGTGGCCCAGGTCGTACAGCACCTTGTGCCAGAACCGGGCGTACAGCAGGTGCAGCACGGCGTGCTCGGAGCCGCCGACGTACAGGTCGGTGCCGCCGCAGTCGCCCTCGGCGCGCGGGCCCATCCAGTACGCCTCGTTGGCCGGGTCGACGAACCGGTCGGCGTTGGTCGGGTCCAGGTAGCGCAGCTCGTACCAGCAGGAGCCGGCCCACTGCGGCATCACGTTGGTCTCCCGGGTGTACCGCTTCGGGCCGTCACCCAGGTCCAGCTCGACCTCCACCCAGTCGCGGCGACGCGACAGCGGGGTCTCCGGGTCGCTGTCGGCGTCGGCGGGGTCGAAGGTGCGCGGGGAGAAGTCGTCGACCTCGGGCAGCTCGACCGGCAGCATCGACTCGGGCAGCGCGACCGCGTTGCCGTCGGCGTCATACACGACGGGGAACGGCTCGCCCCAGTAGCGCTGCCGGCTGAACAGCCAGTCGCGCAGCCGGTAGGTGACCGCGCCGGCGCCGTGCCCGTTGGCCTCCAGCCACTCGACGATGCGGGCCTTGGCGTCGGCGACCCCCAGGCCGTCCAGGTCCAGGCCACGGTCGGGCGCGGCGCTGTTGATCGCCGGGCCGTCCCCGGTGTACGCGGTGCCGGCGAAGCCCTCCGGTGGCTGCACGGTGCGGACGATCGGCAGGTCGAACGCCTCGGCGAAGGCCCAGTCCCGCTCGTCCTGGGCGGGCACCGCCATGATCGCGCCGGTGCCGTAGCCGGCCAGCACGTAGTCGGCGACGAAGATCGGGATCTGCGCGCCGGTGACCGGGTTGGTGGCGTACGCGCCGACGAAGACGCCGGTCTTCTCCTTCGCGTCGGCCTGCCGCTCGACGTCGGTCTTGGCCGCCGCCGCCTTCCGGTACGCCTCGACGGCGGCGCGCGGGCTGGCGTGCCCGCCGGTCCAGGCGTCCTTCGTCCCGACCGGCCAGGCCGCCGGCGCCAGCGCGTCGACCAGCTCGTGCTCGGGGGCCAGCACCAGGTAGGTGGCCCCGAAGACGGTGTCCGGGCGGGTGGTGAACACCCGGATCGGCTCCCGCCCGGCGCGGAACTCGATGTGCGCGCCGGTGGACCGGCCGATCCAGTTGCGCTGCATCAGCTTGATCGGCTCGGGCCAGTCCAGCGTGTCCAGGTCGTCGACCAGCCGGTCGCAGTACGCGGTGATCCGCATCATCCACTGCTTCAGGTTGCGCTTGAAGACCGGGAAGTTGCCGCGCTCGGAGCGGCCGTCGGCGGTGACCTCCTCGTTGGCCAGCACGGTGCCCAGCCCGGGGCACCAGTTCACCGGGGCCTCCGACACGTACGCCAGCCGGTGGTCGTCGACGATCCGGCGCTGCTGCGCGGCGGTCAGCTCGGCCCAGGGGCGGCCGTCCGGGGTGGGCCGGTCGCCGGCGGCGAACTCGGCGACCAGTTCGGCGATCGGGCGGGCCCGGCGCGCCTGTCGGTCGTACCAGGAGTTGAAGACCTGCAGGAAGATCCACTGGGTCCAGCGGTAGAAGTCGGTGTCGATGGTGGCCACCGAGCGCCGGTTGTCGTGGGCCAGGCCCAGCCGCCGCAGTTGCGCCTTGTACCGCTCGATGTTGGCCACGGTGGTGGCGCGCGGGTGGGTGCCGGTCTGCACCGCGTACTGCTCGGCGGGCAGCCCGAACGCGTCGAAGCCCATCGCGTGCAGCACGTTGCGCCCGGCCATCCGCTGGTAGCGGGCGTAGCAGTCGGTGCCGATGTAGCCCAGCGGGTGCCCGACGTGCAGACCCGCCCCGGACGGGTAGGGGAACATGTCCAGCACGTACAGCTTCTCCGCGCCGGAGCGGGGGTGCGCCGGGTCGGCCAGCGGGCCGGTCGGGTTCGGGGCGTGGAAGGTGCCCTCCCGCGCCCAGGCGTCCTGCCAACGCAGCTCGATCTCACCGGCCAGGGCCGCGGTGTACCGGAACGGGGGGATGTCGCTCGCGGCTGCCTCTGTCATGGCGTCTCTCCTCGTTCCGCTGCGTGGATCGCACGGGATGTCACAGGTCGGTTCCGGCCGGCAGGCACAAAAAAGCCCCTCGCGCAGGAGGGGCGGCCGTGCTGTCGCGTCAGCGCGTCAGCACGGCTCGGTAAGGAGCAGACCGGCCACGGACATGCCCCGCAGTCTACCGCCGCCGCTGCCGCGACGGTAACCAGGTTCGTGGGGCCACCACGCCCTGATCGGGGGTAACTGGCGGACTACCTGCCGCGTTCGGCGGAAGCGGGAATCATGGTTAGCCTGAGATGGCAGTTGTTCCTGCGGCGGACGAGGCTCGCACGGCGCGAACCCCACGGCGGGTCCAGGTGCTCTCTACAGGGCGGCCGTCAGGCGACGAGGAGGAGACCCGTTGACACAACAGACCTGGGACGAGGTGGGTGGCGTCCTGCCGCACGACGAGTTCCACGCCGCCAGCGAAGCCATCGTCACCAACATCCAGCAGGTCATCGAGGGTAAGACGGCGACCGTGCGGCTCGCCCTCGCCGTCCTGCTCGCCGAGGGGCACCTGCTCATCGAGGACGTCCCCGGCGTCGGCAAGACCAAGCTCGCGAAGGCGCTCGCCCGATCCATCGACTGCTCGGTACGGCGCATCCAGTTCACCCCCGACCTGCTGCCCAGCGACGTGACCGGGGTCAGCGTCTACAACCAGGAGACGCACGACTTCGAGTTCCGGCCCGGCGCGGTCTTCGCCAACCTGGTCGTCGGCGACGAGATCAACCGGGCCTCCCCGAAGACCCAGTCCGCCCTGTTGGAGTGCATGGAGGAGCGGCAGGTCACCGTCGACGGCGTCACCTACCAGCTCCAGACCCCGTTCATGGTGATCGCCACCCAGAACCCGATCGAGATGGAGGGGACGTACCCGCTGCCCGAGGCGCAGCGGGACCGGTTCACCGCCCGGATCGCCATGGGTTACCCCGGCCCCGACGCCGAGCTGGCCATGCTCGACGGGCACGGCGCCGTCGACCCGCTGCGCGAGCTGCGTCCGGTCTGCGACGCGGCGATCGTCCGGCAACTCATCGCCACGGTCCGCGAGGTGCACGTCGCCGACGCGGTCAAGCAGTACGCGATCGACCTGGTGACCGCCACCCGGGAAGCCCCCGACCTGCGGCTTGGCGCGTCCCCCCGGGCCACGCTGCAACTGCTGCGCACCTCCCGCGCGGTCGCCGCGCTGGAGGGCCGCGACTACGTCCTCCCCGACGACCTGCAGGCCCTAGCGGTGCCGGTGCTCGCGCACCGGATCATCCCGACCGCCGACGCCCAACTGGCCCGGCGCACCACCGACGCGATCGTCTCCGAGCTGGTGCACCGGCTGCCCGTGCCGCAGGAGCGTCGACGCTCGCCCTACGACACCCGGCCGACGACGGACAACGGCCACTCCGCGTACGAGCCCCGGAGGCGGTGAGGCGTGCGCGACGGGCTGCGCGGGCTGACCACCCGGGGACGGTCGTTCCTGGCCGCCGCGGTCGCCGCGGCGATCTCGGCGGTCATCCTCGGCGAGCGGGACCTCCTCCGGGTGGCGGTGCTGCTGGCCGTGCTGCCGCTGCTCGCCGCCGCCTACGTCGGGCGCAGCCGCTACAAGCTGGCCTGCGTGCGCTCGCTGGATCCGCACCGGGCCCCGGTCGGGGCCAGCTCCCGGGTGGTGCTGCGCCTGCAGAACATGTCCCGCCTGCCCACCGGCACGCTGCTGCTGGAGGACCGCCTGCCCTACGCGCTGGGCAGCCGCCCCCGGGTGGTGCTGGAGCGCCTCGGCGGCTACCAGGCCAGCTCGGTGGCGTACACGGTCCGCGCCGACGTGCGCGGCCGGTACGAGGTGGGGCCGCTCGGCGTCCGGATGACCGACCCGTTCGGGCTCTGCGAGCTGAGCCGGGCCTTCCCCAGCACCGACCGGCTCACGGTGATCCCGCAGGTCACCGCCCTGCCGTCGATCCGGCTCCCCGGCGAGTACGCCGGCAGCGGCGACAGCCGGGCCCGCTCGGTGGCGGTGCACGGCGAGGACGACGCGGCGACCCGGGAGTACCGGATGGGTGACGACCTGCGCCGGGTGCACTGGAAGTCCACCGCCCGCACCGGCGAGCTGATGGTGCGCCGCGAGGAGCAGCCGTGGGAGAGCCGCGCCACGGTGGTGCTGGACACCCGCGCGTACGGCCACCGGGGCGACGGGCCGACGGCGAGCTTCGAGTGGGCGGTGTCGGCCACCGCGAGCATCGCCACCCACCTGCGGCAGGCCGGCTACAAGCTGCGCCTGGTCACCGGCTCCGGGGCGGACGTGGACGCCACCGAGGTCGCCGGGGACGGCGTCCTCCTCGACCACCTCGCCGAGGTCCGGCTCGACCAGCGCGGCGAGCTCGCCTCCCTGGTCGAACGGGTCCGCCAGCGCTCCGACGGCGGGCTGATCATCGCGGTGCTCGGCGCGCTGGGCACCGCCGAGGCCGAATTGCTGGCCGCGTTGCGCGCCAACGGGGCCACCTGCGTGGCCTTCCTGTTGGACAGCTCGACCTGGCTGAACCTGCCGGCCAAGGCCCGGGCCGAGGCCGAGCAGGCGCACGCCACCGCCGCGCTCGCCCTGCTGCAGAGCGGGTGGCGGGTGATCGGTGTCGACCACGGCAGCCAGCTTCCGGCGCTCTGGCCGCAGGCCGCCCGCGGCTCGCAGGGTTTCGCCCTGCGGGCCGCGCTCGCCGAGACGGTGGCCGGGGGCGTCAAATGAGGGGACTCCAGTGATCGCGAACCGCAGTCTCGGGCTGGTGGCGGCGGTGGCCACGCTGCTGGCCGCCGCGCCCCTGTCGGCGATCTTCCAGCGTTGGACGTGGCTGGTCCAGGCCACCATCGCCGTCGCGGTGGTGGCCGGGGTGGCCGCGCTGCTGCGGATGGTCCGGGCCCCGCTGTGGGGGCAGGCGCTGGGCATGACGGCCGGGCTGCTGCTCGCGCTGACCTGGATGTTCCCCGGCGGCGGCGAGCTCGCCGGCGTGCTGCCCACCCCGACCACCCTCGGCTACTTCGGTGAGCTGGTCGGCGGCTCGGTACAGGACATGCGCTCGTACGGGGTCAAGGTGCCCGACACCGAGCCCCTGCTGTTCATCACCGTGCTCGGGGTCGGCTCGGTGGCGGTGCTGGTCGACCTGCTCGTCGTCGGGCTGCGCCGACCGGCCCTGGCCGGGCTGCCCATGCTCGCCATCTACTCGGTGCCGGTCGCCGTGTACGTCGACAGCGTTCCCCCGGTGCCGTTCGTGATCGGCGCGGCCGGCTACCTGTGGCTGCTGGTCAGCGACAACATCGACCGGGTGCGCCGGTTCGGTCGCCGGTTCACCGGTGACGGCCGCGACGTCGACGTGTGGGAGTCGTCCCCGCTGGCCAGCGCCGGCCGGCGGCTGGCCGTGGTCGGGGTGGTCGCCGCGGTGCTCGTGCCGCTGGCCGTGCCGGGTATGACCAGCGGGCTGCTGGACCGCCTGCATCAGGGCACCGGCAACGGCGCCGGCGGCACCGGGGTCGGCGGCAACTCCGGCCGGGTGGACCTGTTCGCCGCGCTCAGCGGGCAGCTCAACCAGTCCGAGGTGGCCGACCTGGTGAAGGTCACCACCAACGAGCCCGACCCGTTCTATCTGCGTTTCGGCGTGGCCGACGAGCTGCGCCCGGACGGGTTCCGGGTCCGCAACCCCGCCGGCCGGCCGGTCGACCGGGACCTGCCCGACCCGACCCGCGAGGTCGACGACGACGTCCGGCACCGGCGCTACCAGGCCCGGGTGGAGGTCACCGACGATCTCGACATGCGGTTGATGCCGGTCTACGCCGATCCGGTGCGGGTCGACGGTCTCAACGGCAACTGGCTCTACGACTCGAACCTCCAGGTCGTCTTCTCCAAGCGGGAGAGCTCCCGGGGCAAGCGGTACGAGTTCGACTACGTGCGCGCCCGCTACACCCCCGAGCTGCTGCGCCGGGCGGAGTCCCTGCCCCCCGACGACGGGTTGGTGCAGCGGCTCACCGACACCCCGCAGGCCCCCGAGGTGGACGATCTGGTCGACGGCCTCGTCGCGGACGAGGACAACGACTACGACCGGGTCCGGGCGATCTACGACCACTTTTCGGTGTCCAACGGGTTCAGCTACTCGCTGCGCACCGAGGGCGGCACCAGCGGCAAGGACATCGTCGACTTCCTGACCAACAAGGTCGGCTTCTGCCAGCAGTACGCCGCCGCGATGGCCTGGATGGTCCGGGCGGCCGGCATCCCGGCCCGGGTGGCGTTCGGCTTCACCAACGGCACCAGCCGGGACGAGGACAGCTACGTCCTGACCAACCGGAACCTGCACGCCTGGACCGAGGTCTACTTCGACGGGTTCGGCTGGGTGCCGTTCGACGCCACCCCGGCGTACGGGGTGCCGGGCAACACCCGGTCGGACTGGGCGCCGGACATCGACGCGCCCGATCCGAGCGCCCCCTCCGCCGGGGCCACGCCGCTGCCCGGCGGGGCAGACCCGTCGTCCGGCCCGACCGGCCCGGACGACCCCGACCGCAACATCGACGAGGGGTTGGTCCCCAACGCGGACGCCCCGACGCGGCAGGCCCCGGCGTGGCCGTGGTGGACGGCGGCCGGCATCCTCGTCCTGCTGGGGCTGCTGGCCCTGCCGGCGCTGCGACGGGTGGCCCTGCGGCGGCGGCGCAGCGCTCCGCCACCCGCCGCGCCGGTCACGCCGACGGTGGCCGGGGCCGTCGGCTCGGACGACTCGGCCGGCCGGATGGTGATCCTCGGCGCGGACGCCGACCAGGCCCGCGCGTTGGCCCACGCCGCGTGGAACGAGCTGCTCGACACCCTGCTCGACTACCGGGTACGGGTGGACCGCACCGAGACGCCCCGGGCGACCGCCGAGCGGCTGGCCAGGGAGGCTCTCGCGCAGGACGACCCGGCCGCCTCGGCGGCCCGGCTGCTCGGCCGGGCCGAGGAGCGGGCCCGCTACGCGCGGGATCCGTTGGCCGGCGGGGAGCTGCCGGGGGCCCTCGGCACGGTCCGCCGCGCCCTGGGCGCGCAGGCCGACCGCCGGACCCGGTTCGTCGCGACCACGTTGCCGCCGTCGGTGCTGCTGCGCTGGCGTACCGCCCTCACGGACACGTCGACCCGCCTGGTGACGGCGACCGGTCGGCTCCGGACCCGCCTGCTGCGCTGGAACCCCCGACGACTGCTGGCCGGCCGACCGGCCCGCTGACCGACCCCGGTCCCGCCCGGTCCCGACCTGACCGCCGGCACACCGTCGGCCGCCCACCCGCCGTCGGCCGCACGCCGCCGGGCCGCAACGCCCACCGTCGGCCGCACGCCGCCGGGCCGCAACGCCCACCGTCGGCCGCCCACCCACCGTCGGCCGCCCACCCACCGTCGGCCGCCCACCCACCGTCGGCCGCCTACCCGCCGCGCCCGTCCGCCGGTCACCTGGCCGTCGGGCCGGCGCCCCACCCGACCCTGCCCCGGCTCCACATCCCTGAAGATGGCCTTTCCTCCGCAGGCGACCGCGCGATTTCCTGGATACGGAGCCGGGCACGGGCAGGCCGTCATGGCCGGCCGGGCACGGGCAGGCCGTCATCGCCGGCCGGGCACGGGCAGGCCGTCATCGCCGGCCGGGCACGGGCAGGCCGTCATCGCCGGCCGGGCACGGGCAGGCCGTCATCGCCGGCCGGGCACGGGCAGGCCGTCATCGCCGGCCGGGCACGGGCAGGCCGTCATCGCCGGCCGGGCACGGGCAGGCCGTCATCGCCGGCCGGGCACGGGCAGGCCGTCATCGCCGGCCGGGCACGGGCAGGCCGTCATCGCCGGCGGGCGTCGCCGCTAGCGGCAGGCGTCGTCAGGGCCGGCAGGCGTCGCCGCTACCGACGGGCGTCGCCATGGTTGGCAGGCGTGGGTCTGCGCGGGCGTTGTCGTCAGCGATGGCCCTCCGGGCGCTGCCGCCAACGGTCCTCCAGCCGGTCGAACAGTGACGACCGCCGGCCGCTGCCACGTCCACCGCCCCGGGAACGGCGACGGGCGCTGCCGCCACCGGCGCTGGTGGTGCCACCCACCACGTGCAGGTCGGGTGACTGCGCCCGGCGGTGCGACTGCACCGCGAACGCCGCCGAGGCCAACATCACCACGAAACCCGCCACCGCGAGTGGCGGAGTCTTGATCACCGCACCGTAGACCAAAAGGGCCAGACCAGCGATGATCAGCCCAGCAGCGACGAGCAGACGACGCCGCGCATGGAAACGCGGGTCGCTGGCGCGCACGGCCGAGGCGAATTTGGGGTCCTCGGCAAGCGACCGCTCGATCTGCTCGAACAGCCGCTGCTCGTGCTCCGAGAGCGGCACGGCACTCCTCCCCGGTCACGTTGGTCGGCCCGCTCGGACCGACAGACCGTGGCAGCCAACCGACTGCTTACCCGCCAGTCTACGAGGGGCCCCGCGCGTCGGAAAGCGGGACGACCTATGGCCGGGGTGGATTTTCACGTCGACGGCCGTCTCGGCACTCCAGAAGACTGGCCGGACCTATGACGGACCGCCCGAAACGGGCAGCCGCCGCGTCCGCCGCCGCCTCCGCCTCGCGCCACCCGCGCTCCGGCTCGCCCAGCGCCAACTGCCGCGGCGTGGCTCCGGCGTCGCTGAGCCCCTCGGCACGCACCCCGACCAGACGGACCGGCTGCGCGGGGCCGAGAGCGGAGTAGAGCGCCCAGACCGTGTCGAACATCTCCCGGGCCACGTCTGTCGGGACGCCGACCGTGCGGGCCCGGCTGAGCGTGGTGAAATCGGCCAACCGCACCTTGAGCGACACCGTGCGGCCCACCTGGCCGGCCCGGCGCAGCCGGACGCCGACCTTCTCGGCCAGGGCCAGCAGCGCCCGACGGATCTCCTGCGGGTCGGTGACGTCGGTGTCGAACGTGACCTCCGCCCCGATCGACTTCTCGACGTGCTCGGGGCTGACCCGCCGGGGGTCCCGCCCGTGGGCCAGCTCCCGCAGGTGCGCGGCGGCGGCCTCGCCGACGGCCCGGCGGAGCATGCCCGGCGGCGCCTCGGCGAGATCGCCGACGGTGGTCAGACCGAGGCGGCGCAGCGTCTCGGCGGACCGGTCACCGACCCCCCACAGGGCGGCCACCGGCAACGGACGCAGGAACTCCAGCACCCGGGCCGCGGGGACGACGAGCAGCCCGTCGGGTTTGGCCCGGGTCGAGCCGAGCTTGGCCACGAACTTCGTCGACGCCACCCCGACCGAGCAGGTCAGCTCCTGCTCGCGGGCCACCCGGTCGCGGATCGACCGGGCGATCTCGGCGGGCCGGCCGAACAGCCGCCGCGCGCCCGCCACGTCGAGGAACGCCTCGTCCAACGAGAGCGGCTCGACCAGCGGGGTGACGTCCCGGAAGATCCGCATCACCGCCTCGGAGGCGGCCCGGTAGGCGGCGAAGTCCGGCGGGAGGAACACCGCGTGCGGGCAGAGCGACCGGGCCCGCGCGGTCGGCATGGCGCTACGGACGCCGTACCGGCGGGCGGGGTAGCTGGCCGAGGAGACCACGCCGCGCGGGCCGACCCCGCCGACCACGACAGGCCGGCCGCGCAGCTCGGGGCGGCGGCGGACCTCGACCGAGGCGAAGAACGCGTCCATGTCGACGTGCAGGATCGGACAGCCGGTGTCGTCGGAGTCCGGGCCGAAACGCGGATCACCGCCGCGCGGCAACGACTGACTACGACCCATCCCCGCAGGCTAACCGCCGGGTACGACAGTCAGCCCCGGACCGCCGGCGGCGCGACGGTCGTCAGGCCGGCGGCGGCACGGGCGCGTCGGCGGGCCCCTCCCCCGCCGGTCGGCGGGCGAACAGGTGCAACTGGGCGGCCAGGTCACGGTACGGCGGACGCCCGGCGAGCGCCCGTTCCAGCTCCACCAGGGCGGCCGGCGCGCCGTCCGCGACCGCCGCCGGGAGCAGGTCGGCCAGGACGCGTACCCCGTGGGTCTCCTCGACGGTGAGGCCGGCGGCGCCCAGCAGCGCGGCGGCGCTGTCGGCGTCGTAGCGTCGACGCAGCGTGTCCCGGGGCCCGGCGGCCCCGGCCGGGTCGGCGGCGAGCGCGGCGGCGGCGGTGAGGTGGCCGTTCATGGCCCGACCGAGCACCGCGGCGGCCCGCCCGGCGACCAGGACGCTCACCGCGCCGCCGGGGCGCAGCACGGCCGTCAACGCGGCCACCACGGGCGTCGGGTCGTCCACCACCTCCAGGACGGCGTGGCAGAGCGCCAGGTCGACGCTGCCCGGCGGGACCAGCCCGGCGAGCGCGTCGGCGTCGCCCTGCACGGCGTGCACCCGGTCGCCGACGCCGGCTTCGGCGGCCCGGCGGGTCAGCGCGGCGAGCGCGTCCGGGCTGGCGTCGACCACGGTCACCCGGTGCCCGGCCCGGGCGAGCGGGACGGCGAACCCGCCGGTGCCGCCGCCAACGTCCAGCACGGTCAGCTCCGCGTCGCCGCGACGTGCCAGCTCGGCGCGGAGCACCGACCAGATGACGGCGGTACGGGGGGTCAGTGGCGGCCCGGCGAACCGACCTCGTGTCTGCTCCACCCGGTCGAGCCTAGTCACGCCCAGTCGTCGGGCGCTGCCGGGAGGGCACCGCCGGACGCGGGGCGCTGCCGGGAGGGCACCGCCGGACGCGGGACCCTCCCGGTCAGGCTCAGGCGGCGGTGGCCCCGGCCGGAGCGACGTCGTCCTTCGCGCGCGCCCGCCGGGCGTTCGCCACCGGCCCGTCGACGAGGTGGTACTCACGCGGCTCGTCGTGGTGGCTGGGCGCCCAGCCCGCGCCCAACCGGGTCCGTCGGTCGTTGGCGACTGCCTGGTACGCGTGGCGGATCGTCATTGGTCCCCCTCGTGGAAGAGATCGGCGGCCGGGGTTTCTCCACGGCTCGCCAAGGGCAAACGCGTCACGGCCGGTCTGTTCTTCCCGTCACATCCGTTGTCCGTCTCACATCGCGTCCGGTCTCCCAGTCCGGTCTCCCGACGGGTTTGCCCGGGGGACGGCGGTGCGGCACCCTCAGCGGGTGCTGTTGCTGATCATCGCCTTCGGGGTCGTGCTGCTCGGCTCGTTCGCCCAGACGGTCAGCGGCTTCGGGTACGCGATGGTCACCGTGCCGTTGCTGACCGCCGCCACCGATCCGGTCACCGCCGTGGTGGTGACCGCGCTCACCGACATCGGGCTGACGCTGACCGCCACCGCCCGCGACCGGGCGCACGTCCGGTGGCGGACCGCCGGGGTGCTGACCGGCGCCGCGCTGCTCGGCCTCCCGGTCGGCCTGCTGGTCCTCGCCACCTTTCCGGAGCGCCTGCTCAGCGCCGTGATCGCGGTGGTGGTGACGGGCTGCGTCGCGCTGGTCTGGTCCGGTATCCGGATCCGCGCCGGCGCGCTCGGGCTCGGCGCGGTGGGGGCGCTCGTCGGCGTGCTCACCACCGCCACCGGCACCAACGGGCCGCCGCTGGTCGCCGCGTTCCACTCCCTCGGGTACGACCCGCGGACCTTCCGGGCCACCCTCGCCGCGATCTTCTCCGGGGTGGGTCTGGTCGCGCTGGCCGGGTTCGCCGCCATCGGCCGGATCGACGCGCAGGCGCTGCGGCTGAGCCTGGTCGCCCTGCCGGCGGTGCCGCTGGGCTGGTGGCTGGGGAACCTCGTCTTCGACCGGCTCAGCCCGACGGTGTTCCGCCGGATCGTCCTGCTCGGACTGCTGGGCAGCGCGGGCGTCGCGCTGGCCGCCGCCACGGCCTGACCGCCGGTCCGGGGCGGGTCCCGCCCCGGACCGGCGGTCCCGCCCCAGATCCTGGAGAACGGGCTCTTCCCGGCTCGCGACGCCCCCACTTCACGGAACTGCCGCGCCGGTGACCGCTCCGGGCGGTGGGCCTGGTCGACGGTGGCCTGGTCAGCGGAAGTCGCGGGAGGTGGGGGTTACCGGGGCGTCGACCGGGTCGAGGCGGTCGGCGGTGAGGCTGGTGACCCCCTCGTGCCGGCGCAGGACGCCCCGGACCAGCAGGGCGGCGCTGGTCTTCGCCACCCGCCGGTGCCGTTGCCACAGCCCCGGCGAGCAGGTGACGTTGAGCATGCCGGTCTCGTCCTCCAGGTTCAGGAAGGTCACCCCGCCGGCCGTCGCCGGCCGCTGCCGGTGGGTAACGATTCCGCCGACCCGGACCCGCCGACCCGGCTCGACCCGGCCGAGCCGGGCGATCGGCAGCGCGCCGAGGGCCTCCAGCCGCTCCCGCAGGAACCGGGCCGGGTGGCTCTCCGGGGAGAGTCCGGTCGCCCACACGTCGGCGACCAGGCGGTCCAGCGCGTCCATGCCGGGCAGGGTGGGGGCGGTCGCGCCGGTGACCGTGCCGGGCAGCCGGTCGGGTCGCTCCTGGGCCGCCGCGCCGGCCGCCCACAGCGCCTCCCGCCGGGTCAGCCCGAAGCAGGCGAAGGCGTCCGCGGTGGCCAGCGCCTCCAGGTGCGCGGCGGTGAGACCCACCCGCCGGGCCAGGTCCGGCATGTCCCGGTACGGCCCACGCGCCGCCCGTTCGGCCTCGATCCGCTCGGCCACCCCGTCGCCGAGGGTGCGCACCCCCGACAGGCCCAGCCGGACGGCCGGGCCGCCCAGTCCCCAGGCGTGCGGCGGCTCGCCCGGCCCGCTCCCCCACCGGGTGGCCGGGGTGGCCTCCAGGGTGGCCTGCGCGCCGCTGGCGTTGACGTCCGGACGGCGTACCTCGACCCCGTGCCGGCGGGCGTCCTCGACCAGGGTCTGCGGCGAGTAGAACCCCATCGGTTGCGCGTTGAGCAGGGCGGCCAGGAACGGGCCCGGGTGGTAGCGCTTCAGCCAGGAGCTGGCGTACACCAGGTAGGCGAAGCTCATCGCGTGGCTCTCCGGGAAGCCGTAGCTGGCGAAGGCGGAGAGCTTGCGGTAGACGTCGTCGGCCAGCTCGCCGGTGATGCCGCGCTCGGCCATCCCGGCGTAGAGCCGGTCGGCGATCCGGGCCATCCGCTCCGCCGAGCGTTTCGCCCCCATCGCCCGGCGCAGCTGGTCTGCCCCGGCCGCGTCGAACCCGGCCAGGTCGATGGCGAGTTGCATCAACTGCTCCTGGAACAGCGGCACGCCGAGGGTCTTCTCCAGGGCGTTGCGCATCAACGGATGCGGGTACGTGACCGGCTCCTGGCCGTTACGCCGCCGGATGTACGGGTGCACCGAGCCGCCCTGGATCGGGCCGGGACGGATCAACGCCACCTCCACCACCAGGTCGTAGAACTCGCGGGGCTTCAGCCTCGGCAGGGTGGCCATCTGGGCCCGGCTCTCCACCTGGAACACCCCCACCGAGTCGGCCCGGCAGAGCATGTCGTACACCTCGGGGTCGTCCAGCGACATGTCGCCCAGGTCGAGGGTCGCGCCGATCAGGTCGTACCCGAGGTGCAGGGCCGACAGCATGCCCAGCCCGAGCAGGTCGAACTTGACCAGGCCGACGGCGGCGCAGTCGTCCTTGTCCCACTGGAGGACGCTGCGGCCGGGCATCCGCCCCCACTCCACCGGGCACACCTCGATCACCGGCCGGTCGCAGATCACCATGCCGCCGGAGTGGATGCCCAGGTGCCGGGGAAAGGTCTGGAGCTCGTTGGCGTACGCGACCACCTGCTCGGGGATCTCCTCGACGTCGACCGCGGCGACCGTGCCCCACCTGTCGATCTGTTTGCTCCAGGCGTCCTGCTGGCCGGTGGAGTAGCCGAACGCCTTCGCCACGTCCCGCACCGCCGAGCGGGGCCGGTACGAGACGACGTTGGCGACCTGGGCGGTGTGCTCCCGGCCGTACCGGGCGTAGACGTGCTGGATGACCTCCTCGCGCCGGCCGGACTCGATGTCCACGTCGATGTCGGGCGGGCCGTCGCGTTCCGGGGCGAGGAACCGCTCGAACAGCAGCCGGTGCCGGACGGCGTCCACGTTGGTGATCCGCAGCGCGTAACAGACCGCCGAGTTGGCCGCCGACCCCCGGCCCTGGCAGTAGATGCCCTGCTCGCGGCAGAACGCGACGATGTCGTAGACCACCAGGAAGTAGCCGGGGAAGCCCAGCGCCTCGATCATGCCCAGCTCGTGGTCGAGCTGCGCGTACGCCTCGGGGTGCGCCTCCGGCGGGCCGTAGCGTTCCCGCGCGCCCCGCGCGGTGAGCTGCCGCAGCCAGCTCATCTCGGTGTGCCCGGCCGGCACCGGGTACGCCGGCAGCCTCGGCGCGACGAGTTGGAGGTCGAAGGCCAGCTCCCGGCCGAACTCGGCGGCCCGGGCCACCGCCCCCGGGTAGCCGGCGAACCGGGCCGCCATCTCCGCGCCGCCGCGCAGGTGCGCCGTGCCGGCGGCGGGCAGCCAGCCGTCGATCTCGTCCAGGCTGCGCCGGGCCCGGACGGCGGCCAACGCGGTGGCCAGCCGACGCCGCCCCGGCGTCGCGTAGTGCACGTTGTTCGTGGCGACCGTGGGCAGCCCGGCGGCGGCGGCCAGCTCGGCGAGCGCGTCGTTGCGGTCGGCGTCGACCGGGTGCCCGTGGTCGGTCAGCTCCACCGCGACCGTCTCCGCGCCGAACAGGGCGGTCAGCCGGTCCAGCTCCCGGGCGGCGGCGGCGACGCCGGCGGTGAGCAGCGCCGCCGGCACGTGCCCCTTGCGGCAGCCGGTGAGCACCAGCACGTGGTCGCGCAGCTCCTCGGCGACCTGCTCCAGCTCACCGTAGACCGGGCGGCCCTTCTCGCCGCCGCGCAACTGGGCCCGGGAGATGGTGGCGGCCAGCCGGGCGTACCCCTCGGGGCCGTGCGCGAGCAGCAGCAGGTGCGCGCCGAGCGGGTCCGGCTCGCCGCCCTGCGGGCCGGGCAGGTCGAGGGAGAGCTCCGCGCCGACCACGGTGGGCAACCGCAGCGCGCGGGCCGCCTCGGCGAACCGGACCACCCCGTAGAAGCCGTCGTGGTCGGTGACGGCCAGCGCGGTGAGCCCGAGCCGGGCCGCCTCCTCGGCCAGCTCCTCCGGGTGGCTGGCCCCGTCGAGGAAGCTGAAGTTGGTGTGCGCGTGCAGCTCGGCGTACGGCACGACGTCGCCGGGGCGGGACAGCTCGGGTGGCGTGTAGCCGGGACGGCTACGGGTCCAGGCCGGGGCGTCCCCGCCGTCGGCGTCGACCGTGAGCGGGTCCACCACGTGCAGGTGCCGCCGCCCGTCGCCGGGCCGTCCGGAGAGCACCTGCTCCAGCTCCCGCCACGGCACCCCGGGATTGTGGAAACTCACCGCCGCGCCCCGCTTCCCGGGATGGTCGTGACCCCGACCGGCTCAGTCATAGATCGCCTCCAGCAACCACCGGCCGGACTCGACGGCCAGCAGCAGGGCGGTGCCGTCGGCCAGGCCGACCTGGAACCGGGCCCGCCGGCAGGCCTCGGCCGGCGCCCACCAGCGTTCGTCGACCGGCCAGGGCCCCGCCCAGCCGACGATCTCCGCCGGCGCGGCGGCGCCGACGGCCAGCCGGGCCGGCGGCGCGGTGAGCTGGAGGCGGGCGCTGACCCCGACCGGCTCGCCGGCGGCGTCGCACACCGTCGCGGCCAGCGGCGCGGGCAGCACCACGGCCGGCGCGGGCGGCGGCAGCCGCCCCGGCCAGGGCGGCGACGGCGGGGACGCCCGGCTCCGCGCCGACCCGGACGACCCTCCGACCCCGGACGGCGCGGACGGGGACAGCCGCCCCGGCCCGGATGACGCGACCGACGGCGGCTGGTCGACGGCGGGCCGGGCGGCGTCGACGGCAGGTCGGGAGTGGTCGGCGACGGGCCGGGCGGGCTCGATGACGGGCCGGGAGGGGTCGGCGACGGGCCGGGCGGCGTCGACGGCGGGCCGGGAGGGGTCGGCGGCGGGCCGGGAGGGGTCGGCGGCGGGCCGGGAGGGGTCGGCGGCGGGCCGGGAGGGGTCGGCGGCGGGCCGGGAGGGGTCGGCGGCGGGCCGGGAGGGGTCGGCGGCGGGCCGGGAGGGGTCGGCGGCGGGCCAACGCGGGTCGCCGGGGCGCGCCGGGAGGCGTTCGTCGCCCCACGGCACCAGGCGCGTCTGGTCGGCGGGCGAACGGCCGCCGCCGAGCACCGCGGTCACCACCGACTCCGGGCCGAGCAGGCCCTGCACCCGGCTCAGCGCCCGGTGCGCCCGGTCCCGTTCCTCGCCGGTGGATCCCCAGAGACCGGGTTGCAGGCCGGCCTGGGCGAGCACCCCGTCGGGGATCAGCCGCAACCGGATGATGCCGGCGGTCGGGCGGGCCGGTCGGGTGCTCCCGGGGCGGCCGGCGACGCCGGTGAGCCAGCCGTCGAGCTGCCAGCGGAGCCGGTCGGCGATGGCGGCGGCGGTGAGCAGCCCGTCGTGCCGCCAGACCCGGTGCAGCTCCTGGCCGTGCGCGGTGACCGCCTCCACGCCGAGCCGGGTGCAGGCCAGGCCGTACCCGGTCAACCGGTCGTGCAGCCGCTCGGCCAGCACCCGGGCGGCGAACGCGGCGGCGTCGACCCGGTCGAGCGGCTCGTCGTAGTCGGCGCGGACGGTCAGGTCGGCGGGCGGCTGCCGGACGGCGAGCGGCCGGTCGTCCCGCCCGGCGGCCAGCCGGTGGGCCAGGGCCGCGTCGAACCCGAACCGGGCCAGCACGTCCCCGACGGGCAGCCCGGCGAAGTCACCAAGCGTCCGGATACCGAGCCGGCGTAGCAGATCGACCAGGGCGGGACGGCCGAGCGCCCCGACCGGCAGCGCGGCCAGGAACCCCGGTGTGCCGCCCGGCGGCACCACCCGGCCGGTACGCGCGGCCAGCCCGGCGGCGAAGACACCGTCGGCGACGCCGACCTGGCTCTCCACCGCGCACTCCTGGGCGACGTGCTCGATGATCCGCTCGGCCGCCGCCTCCTCACCGCCGAAGTACCGGGCCGGGCCGCGGACCGCCACCGCGCAGACCCCGGGCCGGACCACCTCCACCCCGGCGGCCAGCTCCTCGACCGCGGCCACCACCGGCTCGAAGGCCCGGGCGTCCCGGGCCGGGTCGTAGTCGACCACAGCCAGGTCGGGGCAGCGCCCCTGTGCCTCCCGTTTGCGCAGGCCACGACGGACCCCGTCGGCGCGGGCCCGCGCCGAGCAGGCGACCACCCGGTTGGCGCGCAGGACGGCGACCGGCCCGACGGCGGGCACCCCGTCGACGATCTCGGCGGCGATCACCGGCCAGTCCGGGCACCAGAGCAGCAGGGTCCGGGTCATGCCGGCCCGACCAGGGCCAACGCGGCCCGTCGGGGCGCCCCGACGGCGGGGCGGGCGGCTGTCGCCGCCCGGGGAACGATCCGGGTGAGGTCGTCACCGGGCAGCCAGACGGTGACCTCCTTCGGGCGGGCCGCCGCGCCCCGCCCCCGCGCGGAGACGGTGACCTCGCGTCGCCGGAGCCGGCCCCGCCCCGGCCCGAGGCCCTCCCACGCCCCGCGGACCACCTGCAACGTGACGTCCGCGCCCGCCCACCGGCCGTACGGGACGAGCACGCAGCCGCGCTGCCGGGCGCGGGCGGCCAGCCGACTGGCGACCGAGGCGGAGACCGTGCCCGGGACCGCGACGACCACCACGTCCACCCCGTCGATCAGGGCGGCGACCACGGTGGCCCACTCCGGGCCGGGATGGGGCACCAGGGCGAGCCGGTCCAGGGCGAGACCGGCCTCGGCCGCCGCGCCGGCCCCGAAGGTCGGCACTCCCACCACGGCGCACCAGGAGCCGGCCCGGGACGCCTCGGCGAGCAGCGCCAGCATCAGGGACGTCCCGCCGCCCCGCCGGGGTCGACCGGTGGCGACCGAGATCGTGCTGCCCCGGCGCAGCCCCCGGTGGGGCAGCAGCCCGGTCAGCTCGGAGCGGACCGGCAGCACCCGGTCGACGCCCGCCGGGTCAGGCGCGCTCGCCGGCCGGACCAGCCCGGCCAGCGCGGCGGAGCCGACCACCATACGGCCCGCCATGGACAGCTCCCCGTCGTGTCGTCGTACCTGGATCACGTGTCGTCGTACCGGAATCGGTGGTGAGTGGCCGGGACGGGCCCGACGGGCGCGGCGCGGTCAGGCGGCGAGCCCGTCGAGGGCCGGCTGGTGCGGCAGGCCGAGCGTCGTCTCCACCACCAGGACGAACTGCTCGGCGGCCCGGAGCAGGTCGTCGGCCTCGCGGGCGGTGACCACCCGGGGGATGCCGGCCTCGGCGGCGGCCCGCCGGCCGGCGCCGGCGGCGAAGAAGGTCGCCCACTCGCCCAACTCGGGGGCGACGCCGGTGAGCAGGACCCAGACGCTGGTGATCCGGTTACGCCGGGCGGGGGCGGGCCGGGCCCGGGCGGCCAGCAGGGCCGCCGCCGCGCGCAGCGCCGCGAGGTGGGCGGCGGCGTAACGCAGCCCGTCGGGACGGGTCTGGGCGGCCTCGACCAGGCCGCGGCGGGCCACGGCGAGCAACTGGGTGGGGGTGCGGTGCGGCAGCATGTGCGCGGGCACCGTGGGTGCCGGTGCCGGATGGGACGGCATGGGACTGTCTCCTCCGCGTCGCCGGGACGGCCGCGTGACCCGGAACGGATCTGGGGATCCACCCGGAGACACCGCCGCTGGTCTGGTGGTGCGGAGGAAGACGCACCCGGTGCGGCCGGCCGGGTGTGGACGCTTCCCCACACCACACCCGGCCGGCGTGACCGGCGGGTTCGTCGCCCGCCGCCCGGGGGTCGTGGGCGGCGGGCGACGAACCCGCCTGACGGGACCGGGCTCGCGACTGCCCGGCGCCCGGTGCGGTCCGCGGAACCGCACCTCGCTGGGAGTGGAGCCGCGAAACACCCTCCCAGGCTGGGTGGGAACCGGCGTCCGATCTATCGAACACCCGTTCTAACCACTGCTGACAGTACACCCTGCCGCCGGGAAAAACGCAACGTGTGACCTGGCCCGTCGACTCGATACCCTCACCGGCGTGATCTCTCCCCGCCCCGCCCTCGGCATCGTCATGGTGCTCGCCTCAGGGGCGCTCTTCGCGGTCAACGGCACCGTCTCCAAGCTGGTGCTCCGCGCCGGCGTCGACGCGCCACAGCTCACCCTGCTGCGGGCGATCGGGGCGTTCGGCGTCCTGCTGGCGCTGAGCCTGCTGCTGCGCCCCGGGCCGCGTCGGCTGCGGGTCACCGCCCGGCAGATCCCGCTGCTGGTCGGGTACGGGCTGACCGGCTTCTTCCTGGTGCCGATGCTCTACTTCGTCGCCATCTCCCGACTGCCGGTCGGCATCGGCCTGCTCTTCGAGTACTCCGCTCCGCTGCTGGTCGCCCTCTGGGCCCGCTTCGGCCAACGGCAGCCGGTGCGCTCCCGGCTCTGGGCCGGGCTGGCGTTGAGCCTGGTCGGTCTGGCCTGCGTCGCCGAGGTCTGGGGCGATCCGAAGCTCGACGGCCTCGGCGTGCTGGCCGGGCTCGGCGCGGCGCTCTTCCTCGCGCTGTACTACCTGCTCGGCGCGCGCGGGGTCGAGAAGCGGGACACCGTCTCGCTCTGCACCTGGGCGTTCGGGGCCGCCGCGGTGGCCGGCCTGCTCACCCGGGTGGTCACCGGGGTCGGCGACTGGACGCCGCTCGGCGACTCCAGTCAGGGCGTGCCCGTGGTGGCGCTGCTCGGGTACGTGGTGCTGCTCGGCTCGGTGGCGCCGTACCTGCTGGTGGCCGGGGCGATGCGGCACCTGCCGGCGACGAGCGTCGGGATCGTCGGCATGGTCGAGCCGGTGCTCGCCTCGGCGGTGGCCTGGGTGGCCCTGGGCGCGACCGAGGCCCTCAACCCCGCCCAGCTCACCGGCGGCGCTTTGGTGCTGGTCGGGGTGGCCCTGGCCGAGACCGCCCGGGTCGCCCCCGCCGGGACGGCTCACCCCGCGCCGCCCGAGGTGGTGGGACCGGTCCCCTCCCGGACCTGAGCGCGCCAAGCGTGCCCGGGGGTGCCCCGCCGAGGCGGACCAGGAACAATGGCCGGCATGCGACCACATCCCACCGTACGGGCGACGCCTGGCGCGCACAGCGCCGTCGAGGCGACCGTCGGGGTGGCGTGACCGGGGCGACCACCGGCCCGGAGCGCGTGCCCGAGCTGGTCACCCTGCACGTCTGGCGGGTGCGCCGGGCCGACCTGCCCCGGGTGCTGCCCCGGATGGCGTTCGGCCCGCGCCGGCTGCGCGCCACCGACGGCGTACGTTTCGGCAAGCTGCTCGGCACCGGCACGGGCGTCGGTTTCGGCCCGGACGACGTCGACCCGACCCGCTGGGCGGCGCTGACCGTGTGGGAGTCGGCGGACGCGGCGGCCGGCTTCGACGACGCACCGGTCGGTCGGTCCTGGGCCCGGCTGGCCCGGTCCGCCGTCCGGCTCGACCTGCGGCCGGTGGCCAGCCGGGGCGAGTGGTCCGGGCGGCGGCCCTTCGGCGACCCGGCGGGCGGTCGGGTGGCCGGGCCGGTGCTGGCGCTGACCCGGGCCCGGCTGCGGCCCCGCCGGGCGGTCACCTTCTGGCGGGCGGTCCCCCCGGTGGCCGCCGCGCTGCGGGAGGCGCCGGGCCTGCTGGCCCGGTTCGGGGTCGGCGAGGCCCCGCTCGGTTGGCAGGGCACGGTCAGTCTGTGGCGTGACCCGGCGAGCCTGGTCGCGTTCGCGTACCGTCACCCCGAGCACCGGGCCGCGATCGCCCGCACCCCTGCCGAGAGCTGGTACGCGGAGGAGCTGTTCGCCCGGTTCGAGGTGACCGCCGTGGTCGGTGACCGGACGGTGCTGGGCTGGACCGCTGACGGCGACACGGAGACGGTGGAAGGCGGACGCGCATGAGGTTGGTGCGGTGGACACCGGACGATCTCGTCCGGCGGTTGGACGACGTGGTCGCCGTCTACGGCGAGGCGATGGGGTACCGCCCGGACCTGCTGGAGTCCCGGCGCGGCTACATCGCCACCCACGTCCGCCGGCCGGGCTTCCGCGCGGTCGCCAGCCTGACCCGGGACGGCCACCTGGCCGGTTTCGGGTACGGCTACCTCGGCATGCCCGGCCAGTGGTGGCACGACCAGGTCGCCCGGGCCCTCGCCCCGGCGCAGCGCCGGATCTGGCTCACCGACTGCTTCGAGGTGGTGGAGCTGCACGTCCGGCCGACCGCCCAGGGGCACGGCCTCGGCGCGGGGCAGCTCCGGGCGCTGCTCACCATGGCCGAGGGGGGCACCACCCTGCTGTCCACGCCGGAGGCCGACGAGCAGCGTTCCCGCGCCTGGCGGCTCTACCGCCGGTTCGGCTTCGTCGACCTGCTGCGTGACTTCCACTTCCCGGGCGACGAACGCGCGTTCGGCGTGCTCGGCCGGACCCTCCCGCTGCCCCCGCCGAGCACCACCCCGCCGCCCGCCGGCGCCGCGCCCGCCAGCGCCACCCGCGCCACCGCCGACCCGGCCAGCGCCACCGCCGACCCGGCCAGCGCCACCGCCGACCCGGCCAGCGCCACCGCCGACCCGGCCAGCGCCGCCACCGCCGGGCCGCCGGCGGTCGCCGGGCCGCCAGCGTCGTGACCGGCGAACGGCCCGCCGGCGTCGACCCGCGCCGTCCCGCCCCGGCCGCCGCCCACCCCCGTGGGTACACGGCGCTGGCCCGCCGTACGCCCTGGGCGTTGTTCGCGGCGCTGGTGCTCGCGCAGATCGGCTACCCGTTGACCGGCGGGGGCGCCCGAGCCGCGCTGACCGTGGCCACGGTCGTCCTCGGGTACCTCCTCTCGGTGAGCCACGCCCTGCTCACCCGGGGGCCCCGGACGGCGGCGGCGCTGGTCGCGGTCGCCACCGGCGGCGGCTTCGCGATCGAGGCGCTGGGGGTGGCGACCGGTTTCCCGTTCGGCACCTACGACTACTCCGGCGAGCTGGGGCCGAAGCTCGCCGGAGTGCCGCTGGTCATCCCCCTGGCCTGGACCTGGATGGCCTGGCCGGCGTGGCTCACCGCGGTCCGGCTGGTCCGCCCCGGCGTCGGGCGGATCGCGCTGGCCGCCGTCGGCCTGGCCGCCTGGGATCTCTTCCTCGATCCGCAGATGGTCGCCGAGGGGTACTGGCGTTGGCGTGACGCCGTCCCGGCCCTGCCCGGCCTGCCCGGCATCCCGGTCACCAACTATCTCGGCTGGCTGCTGTTCGGGGTGCTGCTGACGAGCCTGCTGCGTCCGCTGGCCGGTCCGGCCGTCGCCGGGACCGGCCCCGCCGACCAGCCGATGTACGCGCTGTACCTGTGGACGTACTTCTCCAGCGTGCTCGCCCACGCGGTCTTCCTCGACCTGCCCGCCTCGGCGCTGTGGGGGGCGGCCGGCATGGCGGTAGCGGCGGCGCCGCTGACCGTCACCCTGCTGCGCGGCGCCCTCCGACGCCGGAGCGACGACCGGCACGACGGCGACCCCCGACACGACGGCGGGAACGGCCGGGACGACGGCAGCCGCCGGGGCGGGGACGGCGGCCCGGGACCGCAGACCCGGCCGGTGGACACCACGGCATGACCGCGACGGTCGCCGGCGCGCTGGCCGTCCTGGCCGTGCTCGGCGCGCTGACCGGGCACACCCTGGTCAACGCGGGTCGGTGGCTGCGCCGCCCCACCACGCGCCCGGCCGACGTCACCGAGCCGGTGGCGGCGCTGCTGCCGCTGCGCGACGAGGCGGCCCGGGTCACCCCGTGCCTGCGGGCGCTGCTGGCCCAGCGCGGCGTGCCCGGCCTGCGGATCGTGGTGCTCGACGACGGCTCCGGCGACGGCACCGCCGACGTGGTGCGCGCCGTGGCCGGCGGCGACCCCCGGGTCACCCTGCTGACCGGGGCGGACGCCCTGCCGCCGGGTTGGCTGGGCAAGCCGCACGCCTGCCACCAGCTCGCCCGGCGGGCCGATCCGGCGGCCGGGGTCCTGGTCTTCGTCGACGCCGACGTGGTCCTCGCCCCGTACGCGGTGGCCTCGGCCGTGGCCGAGCTGCGCGCCGCCCGGGTGACGCTGCTGTCGCCGTACCCGAGGATCCTGGTGGCGACGGCGGCCGACCGGCTGGCGCAGCCGCTGTTGCAGTGGTTGTGGTTGACCTTCCTGCCGCTGCGGGCGATGGAGCGCTCGACGCGGCCGTCGCTGGCCGCCGCCGGCGGGCAGTTCCTGGTGGTGGACCGGGCCGGGTACGACGCGGCCGGCGGGCACGCCGCGGTGCGGGACCGGGTGCTGGAGGACGTCGAGCTGGCCCGTGCGGTCAAGCGGGCCGGCGGACGGATCGCCCTGGCCGACGGCTCCCGGCTGGCCGCCTGCCGGATGTACGAGGACTGGCCGCAACTGCGGGACGGCTACACCAAGTCGCTGTGGGCCTCGTTCGGGCATCCGGCCGCGGCGGCGGCCGTGCTCGCCCTGCTGGGCCTGCTCTACGTCGCGCCGGTGGTGGTCGCGGTCGCCGCCCTGGTCGCCGGGGCGACGCCGCTGGCGCTGCTCGGGTTCGCCGGCTACCTGCTCGGCGTGGCCGGGCGGGTGGTCACCGCCCGGGCGACCGGCGGTCGGTGGTGGCCCGACGCGCTCGCCCACCCCGCGTCGGTCGTGGTCCTCGGTTGGCTGACTATCCGGTCGTACCATCTGCGAAAGCGACGCCGCCTCTCCTGGCGCGGTCGCCCGGTCGGCTAGGAGGGCTCGCCATGGCTCGGGTTGTGGTCGTCGGCGCCGGGGTCGGTGGGCTGGCCGCCGCCGCCCGGCTGGCCGCCGCGGGACACGAGGTCACCCTCTTCGAACGCGCCGACACGGTCGGCGGCAAGCTCGGCCGGCACGTGCGCGACACCCCGGCCGGCGCGTTCCACTTCGACACCGGGCCGAGCCTGCTCACCCTCCCCGAGGTGTTCACCGAGCTGTTCGAGGCCACCGGCGCGAAACTCGACGAGTACCTCGACGTGGTCCCGCTCGACCCGATCGTCCGGCACGTCTTCCCGGCGGGTGACCCGGCCGGGGCCCGCGCCGGGGTCGCCCTGGACTCCTGCGCCGACCCGGTGGAGTTCGCCGAGCGGATCGGCGCGGCGTTCGGTGAACGTGCCGCCGCCGACTGGCGGGGCCTGTGGCGGCGCGCCGGCCGGGTCTGGGACGCCTCCTGGCGGGACATCCTGCGCCGGCCGATCGACTCGCCCCGGGACCTGGCGTCGCTGGCCTGGCGGCTGGGCGACCTCGCCGCGATCGCGCCCGGCCGTACCCTGCGCGGGCTGGGCCGGCGGCACCTGGGCGACCCGCGGCTGCGGATGCTGCTCGACCGGTACGCCACCTACACCGGCGCGGACCCGCGTCGCGCCCCGGCCGCGCTGGTCGCCGTCCCCTACGCCGAGCTGGCCTTCGGGGGCTGGTACCTGCGCGGCGGGCTGGGCACGCTCGCCGACGCGCTGCTGTCCCGCTGCCTGGACCTGGGCGTGGTGGTGCAGACCGGCGTCACGGTCACCCGGATCGACGCGGCCGGCGGCCGGGTCCACGGGGTACGCCTCGACGGCGTCGCCGCGCCCGTCCCCGCCGACGTGGTGGTGGCGAACGTGGACGCGCTGACCCTCTACCGGGACCTGCTGCCCAGCCCGGGCCGGCTGGCCGGGCTCGCCGACCGCAGCCTGGCCGGGTTCGTGCTGCTGCTCGGGGTGCGCGGCACGACCGGGGCGGCCCATCACACGGTCTTCTTCCCCGACGACTACGACGCCGAGTTCGACGCGGTGTTCGGCGACCCGGGGCGGGGGGTACGGGCCCGTCCGGCCGCCGACCCGACGGTCTTCGTCACCGTGGCCGACGACCCGTTGGTGCGCCCCGTCGACCACGAGGCGTGGTTCGTGCTGGTCAACGCGGCCCGGCACGGCGCCGCCGCGACGGCGGTGGACTGGCGTCGGCCGGGGCTCGCCGAGGCGTACGCGGACCGGATCCTCGACGTGCTCGCCGAACGCGGCGTCGACGTACGGGACCGGCTGCTGTTCCGGGAGATCCACACCCCCGCCGACCTGGCCGCCGCCACCGCCGCCCCGGGCGGGGCGATCTACGGGACGGCCGGCGGGCTGCTCCGGCCGGCGAACCGTGCCCCGGCGCACGGGGTGCACCTGGTGGGCGGCTCCACCCACCCGGGCGGCGGCCTGCCCATGGTCACCCTCTCCGCCCGCATCGTCGCCGACCGGGTCGGCCCGGCCTGACCTCGCCCGGGCTGATCCCCTGGCGCGCCGCCGCCCGCTCAGTGGCGCGCGCAGCAGGGCACGGCGGACGGCGGCTCAGTCGGCGTGCAGCAGGGCACGGCGGACGACGGCTCAGTCGGCGTGCAGCAGGGCACGGCGGACGGCGGCCAGGAGCTGCCCCAGCCCGAACCCGGCCAGCAGCACCCAGACGGCGGTGGCCAGGGTGACGGCGCCGGCGGTCAGCTCGGGGCGGATCAGCCCGGCCAGCCCGGCCACCAGCAGCCCGACCAGCGCCACGCTCACCCGGGTGGGCCGCTCCCCCACGGTGACCGCGCCGATCTCCCGCATGCCGGCGGAGACCGCGCGGGCGCGGACGTACTCGTGCAGCCAGGACAACGCCCCGCCGGCCACCACCAGCGCGCCCGGCGCTCCCAGCAGCCAGAACGCCAGTAGCCAGGCGATCTCGCCGAGCCGGTCGGCCACCGAGTCGTAGACGTAGCCGAGCCGGGTGGTGCGACCGGTGACGACCGCGACCGCGCCGTCCACGCTGTCCGCCACCGAGGCGAGCAGGACGAAGAACGCGCCGAGGAACGGGCCGTCGCCGGGACGGGTGGCCAGCAGCGGCACGCAGAAGCAGAGCAGCACCCCGGCGACGGTCACCGCGGTCGGGCCGACCCGCAGCCGGCCCAGCACGAAACCGACGTGGTAGGCGAACCGCAGCCAGCCGCGTACCACCGGGGCCGCCACCCGGGGATCGAAGCCACCGTGCAGCCGGGCCCAGGCGGTCGCGTAGTCGTCCCAGTTCAGCTGTGTGCCCACCACGGATCAACCGTAGGAGGCCGGGTCAGGTGTCGCGTCGCCGCCCTCACGCCCGCGCGCCGACCTGGAGGTTCTGCCAGACCTCACGGGTCGCGGTGGACCGGTTCAGGGTGATGAAGTGGATGCCCGGCACGCCCTCGTCGAGCAGCCGGCGGCACATCTCGCTGGCCTGCTCGATGCCGAGCCGGCGGACGGCCTCCGGGTCGTCGCCGACCCGCGCGAACCGCTCGGCCAGCGCGGCCGGGAAGGGCGCGCCGGAGAGCTGCTCGGAACGGGCGATGGTGGCGAGCTGGGTGACCGGCATCACCCCGGGCACGATGGGCGTGTCGCAGCCCGCCGCGGCCACCCGGTCCCGCAGGCGGAGGTACTCGTCGGCGTCGAAGAACATCTGGGTGATCGCGAAGTCGGCCCCGGCCCGGCACTTGCGGACGAAGTGCGCGGTGTCGGCGGCGACGTCCGGCGAACGCGGGTGGCGGTACGGGAAGGCGGCCACCCCGACGCTGAAGTCGCCGGCGTCACGGATCAGCCGGACCAGCTCCTCGGCGTACTGGATGCCCTCGGGGTGCGGCACCCACTCGGCGGTGGGGTCGCCGGGCGGGTCGCCGCGCACGGCCAGCACGTTGCGCACCCCCACGCCGGCCAGCCGGCCGATCACGTGCCGCAGCTCGGCGACGGAGTGGTTGACCGCGGTCAGGTGCGCCATCGGCAGCAGGGTGGTCTCCGTGGCGACCCGTTCGGTCACCGCCACGGTGGTGTCCCGGGTCGTGCCGCCGGCGCCGTAGGTGATCGACACGAACGACGGACGCAGCGACTCCAGCTCGCGGATGGCCTGCCAGAGCAGGGTCTCGCCCTGCGCTGTCTTCGGCGGGAAGAACTCGAACGAGAAGGTCGGCCGGGGGTCACGGATCAGCTCCCCGATCGACGGGCGGGACCGGGGGAGAACCGAGGGTAGACCGAGCGCCACTCCCCGACTCTACCGTCCGGTGGCCGCCGCGCCAGCCCGCTGCCGTGCGCACGGTGGAACACCGGTCGAGATCCGGACGAGCCGCCGGGGCGCGTCGGGACCGACCGTCGTGGTCCGGAACCACCGGACCCGTCCGGTTTCGCGGCGTCCGTTCCGGCGTGCCGCGCCCCAGGTGGTGCGGCGTCCGGGCCGCCGACCCGCTAGCGTCGTGGCGTGACCCACGCCGCGCCCGTCTCCCCCGTCGACCGCGCCGACCTGCGGCAGCGCGTCGACAAGGCCCTGACCGGATTCCTCGCCACCCAGCGCGGCTGGTTGACCGGGGTCGACGAGGCGCTGACGCCGGTCGCCGAGGCGCTGGAGGCGTTCGTGCTGCGCGGCGGCAAACGGCTGCGGCCCGCGTTCGCGTACTGGGGTTACCGGGGCGCCGGCGGGGTCGACTCCGACCAGGTCGTCGCCACCCTGGCGGCGCTGGAGTTCGTGCAGGCCAGCGCGTTGATCCACGACGACCTGATGGACCGCTCCGACACCCGGCGCGGCGAGCCGGCGGTGCACCGGCGGTTCGCCTCCCGGCACCGGGCCGCCGGCTGGACGGGCAACGCGGACGGCTTCGGGGACGCCGCGGCGATCCTGCTCGGCGACCTCTGCCTGGTCTGGTCGGACGAGCTGCTGCACGGCGCGGGGCTGGACGCCCGGACGGTCGCCCGGGCCCGACCGGTCTTCGACGAGATGCGCACCGAGGTCACCGTCGGGCAGTACCTCGACGTGCTGACCCAGGCCACCGGTGACACCTCCCTGGAGCGGGCCGGCAAGGTGGCCCGGTACAAGTCGGCGAAGTACACCGTCGAGCGGCCGTTGCTGCTGGGCGCCGCGCTGGCCGAGGCGTCCGCGGAGGTCCAGGCGGCCTATTCGGCGTACGGGTTGCCGCTGGGCGAGGCGTTCCAGCTCCGCGACGACGTGCTGGGGGTCTTCGGCGACCCGAAGCAGACCGGCAAGCCGGCCGGCGACGACCTGCGGGAGGGGAAGCGGACCTACCTGGTGGCGGCGGCGGTGGCCGGCGCCGACGAGGTGGGACGCGACCTGGTGGGCCGGCTGCTCGGCGCCCCGGACCTGGACGAGGCGGGGATCGAGCGGCTCCGCGAGGTGATCGCGGCGAGCGGGGCGCTGGCGCGCACCGAGGAGCGGATCGCCCGCCTCACCGAGACCGCGCTGGCCGCGCTGGCCACGGCGGACCTGGAGACCGAGGCCCGGCAGGCCCTGGTCGACCTGGCCATCGCCGCCACCCGCCGCGCCGACTGACCCCGGGCCCCTACCCTGCGTCCCTGCTGCCGCGTCCGGCGCGGCGGCGCAGCAGGCGGAGCAGCGGGCTGTGCTCGCCGGCGGTCGGGGTGGGCTGGACGCCGCGCCGACCCAGCCAGACCCAGACCGACAGGGTCAGCAGCACCAGCGCGAACCCGAAGACCAGATCCTCCACCGGCGCGTACGCCAGTCGGACGCCGATGATCGCCGACGGGTCGTACCGGACGATGTCCCGGCCGGTGAGGATCCCGTTGGAGATCAACTGGAAGAAGATGATGATCGGATAGGTGGCCCAGAAGACCGGGCGCAGCACCAGCCGGGTACGCAGGACGAACAGGTCGACCAGGAGAGCACAGGCGGCGCCGAGCAACGCGGCGGCGGTGTACGTCATACCGCCCGCTCCCGGGCGGAAGCGTCGACGGGACCGGCGGCGTCGGGCCGGGCCGGGCCGGCGGCAGCCGCAGGACCGGCCGGGCCGGTGGCATCGGGGCCGACCTGACCGGCGGGCGGCTCGTCGCCCGCCGGCCAGCGGTTGACCGCGCGCACCGCCTCGAAACCGAGAATGGCGCAGAACGGCACGACGACGAAGAAGAGCAGCTCGTCCAGCGGGAGGTCACCGGGGAGGAGCACGCCGGTGGTCTGCTCCGGGTCGAAGGTCCAGTGCCCGGCCGCGATCGCCGCGACGTCCCAGAGCGTGAAGACCACCACCACCGGCGCCAGGGTCAGCAGCAGGCGACGCCAGCGCCGCAGCACGTTGACCCGCAGCACCGGCTCCAGCCAGAGCGCGCAGACCAGACAGCCGAGCAGCACCCCGAGGTAGGCGAACTGTCGCACGGTCAGAACCCGAGCGCCTGGGCCCGGCGTTTGACCTCCCGGGCCCGGTCGCCGCCGAGGGCCGCGGCGGGGGTGCCGGGCAGGGTGTCGTCCGGCTCGTAGAGCCAACGCAGGGCCGCCTCGTCGTCGTAACCGGCGTCGGCGAGCAGGGTGAGCACACCCGGCAGGTGCTTGAGCACGGTCTTGTTGGCGACCAGGTCGACGGGCATCCGGCGGACGCCGTCGCGGCGGACCGCGATCAGCTCCCGGTCGCGGATCATCTGGTGGACCTTGCTGATCGACAGGCCGAGACGCTCGGCGACGTCGGGGAGGGTCAGCCAGGCGTCGTCGTCGACCGGGCCGGGCACGACCCGCTCGGCGGGTGCGGATTCGCTCACCCGATCACCCTGCCACGTCCCGGCCGGTCACGGCCAACAGGGAGGCCAGGCAGCGGTGTCCCGGGTGACGTGACGGACCGGCTGTGGCATCCTGTTCTGCCGCCGCCTCCAGGAGACATAGACTGCCCCCCGATGGACACACAGGTCGCCGACACGTTGCTGGGCTCGCTGATCGACGGGCGCTACCGCATTCGCGGTCGCGTGGCCCGTGGCGGCATGGCGACCGTGTACACCGCCACCGACGAGCGGCTCGAACGCACCGTCGCCGTCAAGATCATTCATCCGACCCAGGCGCCGGACCTCCGGGCCCGGCTGGCCGGCTTCGTCGAGCGGTTCACCGACGAGGCCAAGACCATCGCCCGGCTCACCCACCCCAACGTGGTGGCGGTCTACGACCAGGGCACCCACCGTGGCCTGCCGTACCTGGTGATGGAGTACGTCCGGGGCCGGACCCTGCGGGACGTGCTCGCCGAGCGCCGTCGGCTCAACCCGGACGAGGCGTTGGCTATCGCCGAGCAGATGCTGGCCGCGATCGGGGCCGCGCACCGGGCCGGCCTGGTGCACCGGGACGTCAAGCCGGAGAACGTGCTGGTCGCCGAGGCGCCCAGCGGCGGCGCGGCGAACCTGGTCGACAGCGTCGTGAAGGTCGCCGACTTCGGCCTGGCCCGCGCCGTCGAGGCCGCCGAGGAGGAGCCCGGCAACCAGTTGATGGCCACCGTCGCGTACGTCGCGCCGGAGCTGGTCACCGACGGGCACGCCGACCCCCGAACGGACGTCTACTCGGCCGGGATCGTCCTGTTCGAGATGCTCACCGGTCGGGTGCCGTACGACGGCGACCGCCCGGTCGACGTCGCCTGGCAGCACGTCGACCGGGACGTGCCGGCCCCGTCCACGCTGGTGCCCGGCCTGCCGAAGGCGCTGGACGAACTGGTCGGCCGGGCCACCCGACGCGACCCGGGGGCCCGCCCGACCGACGCCGGCGCGCTGCTCGCCGAGGTGCAGACCGCCCGGGAGGACCTGGCCGACAACGCGCACACCGCGGTGCTGCGCCGGATCACCGACGACCCCGCCCCGGCCGTCGCCCAGCCGACCATGGCCGTCGCGGCGGTCCGTCCCGCCGAACGTCCGTCCTGGGCCCGGCTGCCGGAGGCGAAGGGCCGGGCGCCGGAGCCGGACCGACCGGGTCGGCGTCGGGCCGCGCCCGGGGGTGACGGTCCGCTGGCCCGGTGGCGCGGTCAGCTCGCCGCCGCCCCGCAGGGCCGGCTCGCGGTCATCGCGGCCGTCGTCGTGGTCGCCCTGCTGCTCGCCGGTGGCGGCTGGTGGTTCGGGGTGGGCCGCTACACGGTCGCCCCGGAGCTGGCCGGCCTGACCAGGGCGCAGGCCGAGGCGCGGGCGTCCCAGGCCGGTCTGGCCCTGACCTACGCCGATCCCCGGTACGACCAGAAGGTGCCCCGCGACAGCGTCGTGGCGCAGGAGCCCCGCTCGGCCGACCGCATCGTCAAGGGCGGCACGGTCACCCTGACCCTCTCCCTCGGCCCGGAGCGGTTCCCGGTGCCGGACGTGGTGGGCAAGGAGTTCGAGCTGGCCGAGGCGGACCTGCGGGACGCCGGTCTGGAGGTCGCCAAGGGCAAGGCGCGCTACGACGACAACCTGCCGACCGGGGTGGTGCTGGACACCGACCCGAAGCCCGGGGCCGAGGTGAAGCCGGGCACGAAGATCAGCGTGATCCTCAGCCGGGGACGCGCCCCGATCACCGTGCCGAACCTGGTCGGCAGGAACGTCAACGAGGCGCGCGGCAGCCTCCAGGAGCTCGGCCTCACCCCGGTGGAGACGTACCGGGACTCGGACAAACCCAAGGACGAGGTGATCGGCCAGTCCCCCGCCGACGGCTCCGGCGTGGAGAAGGGCGCCGAGGTCAAGCTGGAGATCAGCAAGGGTCCCGCGCCGGTGACCGTGCCCCGGGTCGTCGACCTGCCCTGCCCGCAGGGCAAACAGGCGCTGGAGGGCCAGGGCTTCCCGGTGGTGGTGCAGTTCAACCCGAACGGCGTGGTCCGGTTCCAGAACCCGCCCGAGAACGCGCAGGTGCCCCCGGGCACCCCGGTCACCATCGGGTGCTTCTAGGTGCCGACCAGGCCGGACGACGGGTCGGGGGCGCCGGTCGGGCCGGCGCGCCGACCGGTCGGCGCGCACACCCCCACCGGCGGCGGGCTGGCGAAGGCGGCCCTGCCGTACGCGGACGCGACCGGCGCCGAGGTGGTGCAGGTCTACGTCTCCAACTCGCGGGGCTGGGCGCTGCCGCCCGGTGACCCGGCCCAGGACGCGCTGTTCGTCGAGGGTTGCCAGGCCCGGGGCATCCTGGTCTACGTTCACGCGGCGCTGCTGGTCAACCTGGGCTCCCCCACCCCGGCGACGGTGGCGCACTCGGTGCGGACCCTGGCGCACGCGCTGCGGCGGGGCCGGGCGATCGGGGCACGCGGGGTGGTGTTCCACGCCGGCAGCTCGGTGGACGCGGCACACGACGCCGCCGCCCGCCGACAGGTACGCGAGGCGCTGCTGCCGTTGCTGGACGCGACCGACGCCGCCGACGGGCCGATGCTGCTGGTCGAGCCGACCGCCGGCGGAGGGCGCTCGCTGGCGTCCCGGATGGAACACCTCGGGCCGTACCTGGACGCGGTGGACGGGCACCCCCGGCTCGGGGTGTGCTTCGACACCTGCCACGCCTGGGCGGCCGGGCACGACCTGGCCGCCGAGGGCGGACTGACCGCCACGCTGGACACGCTGGTGGCGACGGTCGGGCCGGGCCGGCTGCGGCTGGTGCACGCCAACGACTCGAAGGACCTGTGCGGCTCGACCCGGGACCGCCACGAGAACGTCGGCAAGGGGACCATCGGCGAGCCGGCGTTCGCCGAGCTGATGACCCACCCGGCCACCGCGGGGGTGCCGGTGGTGGTGGAGACCCCCACCGAGAAGCACGTCGGGCACGACGCGGACATCGCCACCCTCAAACGGCTACGCCCACCACCCGCCGCCCCCACCCCCTGAGCCACCCCGCCCGCCGGCGCGGTTTTTCCCGCGCCGCCCGCCCGCCCGGCGCGGTGTTCCGCGCGGCCCGCCCGCCCGGCGCGGTGTTCCGCGCGGCCCGCCCGCCCGGCGCGGTGTTCCGCGCGGCCCGCCCGCCCGGCGCGGTGTTCCGCGCGGCTTCCCGGGAAAGGGGGCGTTCCCAGGCTGGGACGCCCCCTTTTCCCGAAAGACGAAGACGGAGTCGGGCACGAAGAGCCAGAAACGGTGTCGGGGACTCCTCAGTGGCGCAGCGCCCGGGTCAGCACCTCGCCGGCCCGGTCGACGTCGGCGTCGGTGAGGTCCAGGTGGGTGACCAGCCGCGCCGACCGGGGACCGAGCACCGAGACGAGCACCCCGTCGGCGCGGGCGGCGGCGGCCAGCGCGGGCGCGTCGAGCGGGAACTTGGTCAGGTCCAGCGCGACGATGTTGGTGCGGACCGGCGTGGCGAGCACCCCGAACGGGGCCACCGTCTCGGCGAGCCGGGCGGCCCGGGCATGGTCGACGGCGAGCCGGTCCAGGTGGTGGCGCAACGCGTACCGGCCGGCGGCGGCCAGCACCCCGACCTGCCGCATCCCGCCGCCCATCCGCTTGCGGACGTCCCGCCCCCGGGCGATCCGTTCGGCGCTGCCGACCACCAGCGAGCCGACCGGCGCGCCGAGCCCCTTGGAGAGGCAGACCGACAGGGTGTCGAAGAGCGCGCCGTACCCGGTCAGCGGCACGTCGTCGGCGACCGCCGCGTGCCAGATCCGGGCCCCGTCGCAGTGCAGCGCCACCCCGGCGTCGTCGGTGATCCGACGCAGCGTCCGCAGCGCCTCCAGCGGGACCACCCCGCCGCCGCCCCGGTTGTGGGTCTGCTCCACGGCCACCGCCCGGGTCGGCACCGCGTGGTAGCCGGCCGGACGGATCATCGCGGCGACCACGTCCGGGTCGAGCTGCGCGCCGACCGGCGACCAGGTCCGGGAGGAGATCCCGCCGTACGCCCCGGCGGCCCCCATCTCGTACGTGACCACGTGCGCGTCGGCGTCGCAGAGCAGCTCCTCGCCCGGCGGGACCAGCAGTTGCAGGGCGATCTGGTTGGCCATCGAGCCGGTCGGGGCGAACAGCGCCGCCTCGTGCCCGAAGAGCGCGGCGACCTCGGCCTCCAACGCGTTGACGGTCGGGTCCTCGCCGTACACGTCGTCGCCGACCTCGGCCTCGGCCATCGCCTGCCGCATGCCGGGCGTGGGTCGGGTGAGCGTGTCCGACCGCAGATCCACCAGAGAATCAGCCACGGTTCCTCCTCCGGCCGCCGACTGCGGGGCTCGCAAGCTCACTCCTCGCGTCAGCCACAGCGCTCACCTTCAGGCCGCCGACTGCGGGGCTCGCAAGCTCACTCCTCGCGTCAGCCACGGAGCATCTCTGCTACGAGGAAGGCCAGCTCCAGGGACTGCTGGGTGTTGAGCCGGGGGTCGCAGGCGGTCTCGTACCGGCCGGGCAGGTCGAGGTCGGCGATGTTCTGCGCGCCGCCCAGGCACTCGGTGACGTCCTCGCCGGTCAGCTCGACGTGCAGGCCGCCGGGGTGGGTGCCCAGGCCGCGGTGCACCTCGAAGTAGCCGAGCACCTCGTCGACGATCCGGTCGAAGTGCCGGGTCTTGTAGCCGTTGGACGACTCGTGCGTGTTGCCGTGCATCGGGTCGCACTGCCAGACCACCTTGGCCCCGGCCGCGTCGACCTTGGCGACCAGCGGCGGGAGCGTGTCGCGGACCTTGTGGTTGCCCATCCGGCTGATCAGGGTGAGCCGGCCGGGGACGTTCTCCGGGTTGAGCTTCTCGCAGAGCTCCAGCGCCTCGTCCGGGGTGGTGCCGGGGCCGAGCTTCACGCCGATCGGGTTGGCGATGCGGGAGATGAAGTCGATGTGCGCGCCGTCGAGCTGCCGGGTCCGCTCGCCGACCCAGAGGAAGTGCCCGGACAGCCCGTACGCCCGGGAGTCGGAGACCCGGGTCAGCGCGCGGTCGTACTCCAGGGCGAGGGCCTCGTGGGAGCAGTAGAGCGTGACGGTACGCAGCGCCTCCTCGTCGGTCATGCCGCAGGCCCGGATGAAGGCCAGCGCCCGGTCGATCTCCCGGGCGATCGCCTCGTAGCGCTCGCCGGCCGGGGAGTGCTTGACGAAGTCCTTGTTCCAGTCGTGCACGGCGTGCAGGTCGGCCAGCCCGCCGACCAGGTACGCCCGGAGCATGTTCATCGCGGCGGCGGAGTTCGCGTACGCCCGGATCATGCGCTGCGGGTCGGCGAGCCGCGCCTCCGGCGTCGCCTCCAGCGAGTTGATCATGTCACCGCGGTAGGCCGGCAGGCCCCGCGCGTCGGTCGGCAGCGACCGGGGCTTGGTGTACTGCCCGGCGACCCGGGCGACCTTGACCACCGGCAGTGACGCGCCGTAGGTCAGCACGATCGCCATCTGGAGCAGGGTGCGGGCGTTGGCGAGCAGGTGGCTCTCGGTGTTGTCGACGAAGGTCTCCGCGCAGTCACCGCCCTGGAGCAGGAACGCCCGGCCCTCGCAGACCAGGGCCAGCCGCCGCCGGAGCTGGTCGACCTCGTAGGGGGCGACGATCGACGGGACCGTGTCGAGCACCTGGCAGACCTCGGCCACCTCGGCCGGGTCGGGCCAGGGCGGGGTCTGGGCGCGCGGCAGGCTCCGCCAGGTGTCCAGGCCGAGCGCGGCGTCCTCGGCGGAGTCGACGGTGGGGCGGCTGGTCTGGAGGGCCGGGCTGCCGACGGCGGGGTAGCTGAGCTGGTGCCACTCATGGCGCATGGAATCAGCGTACGGCGACCGGCGCGGTCGCCCGCCGGCGAGGGGGTGCCCGGTTCCGGTGGTTGGGAGGTCACCGAGCGGATCGACGCCGGTCAGGGAGCGACCGACGGCGACGGCGACGGGCTGTTGCCTCCCGGGGTCTCGTCGGCGATGCACCAGTCGGCGCCGCTGCGGGTCACCGTGAACAGCAGCTCCCGGGTGAGGTCCTGGCTGCCCGCCGTGACCGTGACGGAGGCGCTGACCTCCTGGCCGGCCGGGCCGGGACGGACGTCGGTGACGGTCGCCGCGGGCACTGTGAAGTGGTCGGCGAAGTCGCCGTTCGGGCTGGTCGACGCGGCGTCGAAGGCCTGGTGCGCGGTGGCGCAGAACTGGCTGCGACCGGCGGCGACGTCCTTGGCGACCAGGGCGTCCAGGTACGCCTGCACCCGTTCCCGCGCCTTGGTGGCGGCCTCCTCGGCCGGGGCCCGGTCGGGCTTCTCGGCCGGCTCGTCGTCGCCGAGCCCGCAGCCGCCGAGCGTGCTCGCCGCCACCGCGGCCACCACGGCCAGGGCCGCCCTGTACCGCCGGGTCACACCCATCGGAGCCTCCACGCGCGCTGTCCAGCCAGGCCGAACAGCGAGTCTGTCACACCGCCCCCGGCGGACGGCGGGGACCCTTCCCGCCGTCCGCGGGCCCGGGTGGGATTCCCGCCGGACGCCGGATCTGGGCCCGGGTCGGATTCCCGTCGGACGCCGGACGCGGGCGGGAAGGGGGCCGGCGCTCCCCTTCCCGCCCGCGCGGGCGCGGTGTCGGCTTCCGGGCGTCAGCCCAGGCCACCCCGGATGGCGCCGATCAGCTCGCCGTTGGTGGTGTCGCCGGAGAGCTCCCAGAAGAACGCGCCGCCGAGACCCTGGTTCTTCGCGTACGTCATCTTGCCGCCGATGGTGGACGGGGTGTCGTAGCTCCACCAGTTGCTGCCGCACTTGGCGTACGCGGTGCCAGCCACGGTGCCGGTCGCCGGGCAGGTGTTCTTGAGCACCTTGTAGTCCTCGATGCCCTGCTCGTAGGTGCCGGGGGCGGGGCCGGTGGCGGCGCCGCCCGGGGCGCTCTGGGTGACGCCCGTCCAGCCCCGGCCGTAGAAGCCGATGCCGAGCAGCAGCTTGTTGGCCGGGATGCCCTTGCCCTTGAGCTTCTGGATCGCGGCGTCGGACCAGAAGCCCTGCTGCGGGATGCCGGTGTACGAGTACAGCGGCGAGTGCGGGGCGGTCGGGCCCTGGGCGTTGAACGCGCCGAAGTAGTCGTACGTCATCGGCATGATCCAGTTGAGGTGGGTGGCCCCGCCGGCGTAGTCGGTGGCGTCGATCTTGCCGCCGCTGCTGCCGTCGGCGGTGATGGCGGCGGTGACCAGCGCGGACGAGCCGAACTTCGACCGCAGCGCGCCCACCACGTTCTTGAACGCGTTCGGGCCGCTGCTGTCGCAGGTGAGGCCGCAGGCGTTCGGGTACTCCCAGTCCACGTCGATGCCGTCGAACACGTCGGCCCAGCGCGGGTCCTCGACGAGGCTGTAGCAGCTATCGGCGAAGGCGGCCGGGTTCTGCGCGGCCTGGGTGAAGCCGCCGGACCAGGTCCAGCCGCCGAAGGACCAGATCACCTTCAGGTGCGGGTACATCTTCTTCAGCTTGCGGAGCTGGTTGAAGCTGCCGCGCAGCGGCTGGTCCCAGGTGTCGGCGACGCCGTCCACGCTCTCCGCCGCGGTGTACGCCTTCTCGTAGTCGGCGTAGCTGTCGCCGATTGTGCACCGGCCGCCGGTGGTGTTGCCGAAGGCGTACAGGATGTGGGTGAGCTTGGCCGCGGACCCGCTGGTGTGGATGTTCCTGACGTGGTAGTTGCGGCCGTAGACGCCCCACTGGGCGAAGTAGCCGACCACCTTCTTGTCCCCGGAGGGCGGGGGTGTGGTAGGCGGCGGGGTGGTCGGGGGCGGTGTCGTCGGGGGCGCGGTGGTCGGCGGGGCGGTGGTCGGCGGGGTGGTGGTCGGCGGGGTGGTCGGGGTGGTGCCGCCGCCGCACGGCGCGCCGTTGACGGTGCAGTTCAGCGGGGCCTTGTACGCCCCGGAGCCGTTGTAGCCCCAACTGAACGCCGCGCCGGGGGCGAGCCCGCCGGCCCAGCTCTTCTTGACCGCCACGTAGTGGTTGCCGCTTCGGGTGACGTCGGCGTCCCAGAAGCTGCTGATGGTGGTGCCGGAGGGCAGGTCGAACTCGACGCGCCAGGTGGAGACGGTGGCGCTCGTGCCGTTGGTGATGGTCACCCGGGTCTCGTGGCCGGTTCCCCAGTCCTGGACCCTGGTGAAGGTGGTGGTCACACTGCCGGCGCCGAAGGCCGAGGTCATCGGGACCGCGGCGACGGTCACGGCGACCACGGCGCTCGCCCACA
This sequence comes from Micromonospora sp. WMMD882, assembly GCF_027497255.1. NCBI lineage: Bacteria > Bacillati > Actinomycetota > Actinomycetes > Micromonosporales > Micromonosporaceae > Micromonospora > Micromonospora sp. WMMD882. Next base: position 192,609 of record NZ_CP114903.1, on the reverse strand, counting down.
GGGCCCGGCGGAGTGATCTTCTCATGCGGCGTCTCCCTAAACAGTTAGGAAACTTTCCAAAAGGATGAGGGAGACGCTACTCACACTGTCGCCACTTCGTCAAGATGGGCGTACGTCGATTTCCTCACCGGTGGCGGGGCTGGTCACCCCGCTCCCCGGGTGACCGGACGCGCCGGACGACCAGCGGGTCACCGGCACGGGCGGCCCCACGGCGACGCCGGTAGCCTCGCCGGCATGAGCGTCTTCGACATCGGGATCAACGCCCTGACGGGCGGTCCGCTCGACCTCGCCGCCCACCGGGGGCGGGCGCTGCTCGTGGTGAACGTCGCCTCCCGCTGCGGCCTCACCCCGCAGTACGCCGGCCTGCAGAAGCTGTACGACGCGTACGCGGCGCGCGGCCTGGTGGTGCTCGGCGTGCCGTGCAACCAGTTCGCCGGGCAGGAGCCGGGCACCGCCGCCGAGATCGGCGATTTCTGCCAGGCCAACTACGGGGTGACCTTCCCGCTGACGGAGAAGGTCGAGGTCAACGGGGCCGACCGGCACCCGCTCTACACGGCGCTCACGCCCGCCGCGGACGCCGACGGGCACACCGGTGACGTCCGGTGGAACTTCGAGAAGTTCCTCGTCGCGCCGGACGGCACGGTGGCCGCCCGGTTCGCCCCGACGGTCGCGCCGGACGCGCCCGAGCTGCACGCGGCGATCCAACGGACGCTGCCCGCCACGTCCTGACCGACCGCGGAAACGAAAGACGCCCCGGTCGGGCGCGGACCCGACCGGGGCGTCCCTGGCTCAGTTACCGCACGCCTGGCCGTTCAGGGTGAATCCGAGGGGTGACGGGTTCTGGCCGGTGTGCGTGCCGTTGAACCCGATGGTGATGGCGGACCCGGGCGCCAGCCTGGCGTTCCAGCCCAGGCTCCGGGCGGTCACCGTCGCGCCGCTCTGCTCCCAGGTGGCCGACCACCCCTGCGTGACCTTCTGCCCGGCGGCCGGGAAGTCGAAGGCCAGCGTCCAACCGTCGATCGGCGTGGCGCCGCGGTTGCTGACGGTGACGTTCGCGGTGAACCCGCCGGGCCAGGTGTTGGCCGCGTAGGTCACCCGGCAGCCGCCGTCGGGCCGCACGGCCGTCCGCACGGTCAGCCCCGGCGACGGCGGCGAGACGTTCCCCGCCGCGTCGCGGGCGGTCACCACGAAGGTGTACGCCGTGTCGGCGGTCAGCCCGGTCACCGTGTACGAGGTCCCGGTGGCGCTGCCCACCTTCACCGTCGTGTCGCCGGTGACCCGGTGCACGTCGTACCCGGTCACGCCGGTGTCGTCGGTGGAGGCGGCCCAGCTCAGCGCGATGCTGTTGCCGGTGATCGCGCCGGCGGTCGGCTTGCCCGGCGCGGTCGGCGCCTCGGTGTCGACCGGCGGCTCGTCGTCGCCGGCCGGCAGCACCAGGTGGGTGACCGAGTTGGCCGGGAAGGTCGCGGTGAAGCCGGTCGAGGTGACCGGCTGGTCGGCCTCGCGGACGATGCCGGCGAGGTTCGCCGCGCTGTACCGGTAGACCTCGGCCGTGCCGGCGGACGTCCCGGTGAGCGCCACCGGGCTGGTCAGCTCCTCGCCGGTCTTGTTCACCACGACCAGGGTGAGCGCCTCGTCGCTGCCGCGCTCGGCCGCGTAGATCGCCAGCTTGCCCTGATCGGCGCTGGTGGCCCTGACCGAGGTCTCGCCGAACGCCCCGCCCTCGCCGTCGTAGTTGCGGTAGATCCGGAAGGCGTGCGCCACCGGCTGGTCGGCCGTCGGGGCGGTCCAGAGGTTGGCCATGTCCAGGCCCTCACGGCCGAAGATGCCGAGGATGTCGGCCTGGGCGAGCGCCCCGTTGAGGTGCCCGTACGCGCCCCAGTTGTACTCGGTGATGGCGAGCTTCGTGCCCGGGTAGTGCTGGTCGACCAGCCCCCGCATCCGGGGGATCATCTGGACCGGCTTGTCGATCCAGCTCTCGTCGACGTACGTCGGGTCCCAGAGCTGGCGGGTGGAGCGCAGCCGCCGCTCCTGGGTGGCCGCGTCACCCGGCGCGTCGCTGTGCACCCCGGCCTGCTGCGGGTAGATGTGGATGTCGAAGTAGTCCAGGATGCGGGTGCCGTGCTCCTGCTCGTAGGCGCGCATCTGGTCGAGGTACCACGGCCCGAGCTCCTGGCCGCCGTGCGCGGCCCGGTCCGGCGGGTTCGACCAGCAGCCGGTACGCGAGCAGACGTCCTGGTCGAGGCCGGAGAAGTGGATCGAGTTGAGCCCCCAGCCGACCGGCCCGAGGGTCTTCGCACCCGGGTCGGCCGCCTTGACCGCCGCCCCGTACGCGTACGTGCGGTCCCGCAGCTCGTCGTAGCCGAGCCCCTCGGGGCGGACGTCCCGGTGGGTGGAGTGCCACAGGTCCGGCTCGTTGTCCAGGTTGTAGAACTGCACGCCGCCGTCGGCCGCGCCGCCGAACTCGGTCTTCAGGTGGGTGACGAAGTCGGCGGCGTACTCCGGGCCGACGGCGACGCTGGTGTCGGTCGGGTCGTTGCCGGTGACCAGGCTGCCGTCCGGCTTCTTCCCGTTGCCGCAGTCCGGGGCCCACTCGTCGGTGGACTCCTGCGGGCCGTACTTGGTGACGCTGAACCCGCAGGCGCGGGCCCGGTCCTTGGCGACCCAGCCGATCATCGGCAGGGTCATCACCGTGCCGGTGCCGGTGGCCTTGTTGGCGGCGACGAACTCGTCGCTGTCCGAGCCCTTCGGCAGGCGGCTCGGGTCCGGGTTGTCGTTCGGGATGTTCTCGAAGTACCAGTCCGACGCCCGGTTGGTGGTGTCGTTGCGGAAGTTGTAGCGGGTGGTGGCGTTGCCGCCGTACCGGTTGAGCGGCAGCCGGATGTCGCGGGCCAACGCCTCGCTGGCGAAGTTCATCCCGTAGACGTACGGGCTGATGGCGTGCCGGCCGGCGGTGACGTCGACGGCCAACGCCGGGCCGGCGACGGCCTGGGCCGGCTGCGGCAGGGCGAGTCCGCCCAGTGCCACGGCCAGCGTGACGGGTAGTAACGCGGTGGTGGGGCGCACGGCCTTCCTCTCTCAGGAGTCGAGGTTTGTCGATGGAAGCGCTTCCAGAGGATTACGCTTTCCACGACGCTGGTCAATCCCGCCCCACCCGCCCGACCCGCCCGACCCGCCCGACCCGCCCGACCCGGCGGGCGCGGCGGCCACCGCGGGCGCGGTTTCCTGGAAATGGGGGCGTCGCGGCGGCCGGACGGCCCCGTTTCACGGAAGTCGCAAGCCCCTGCCCGGTAGGGGCCGGTGGGGGGCACAAGGACGGACGCGCCCGGGTCCGCCGTGTGTGCGACGGCGGACCCGGGCGGGAGAGGATTACTCGGCGGTCAGCCCGCGACGGACCGGAACACCGGGTAGTTGCCACCGGACTGGCCGGCGGCCGTCGGGTGGTACGACACGCCGATGTCCAGCACGTTCAACGCGTGCAGCCACTTCTCGCCGTAGCTGCACAACTGGTGGCCGACGAAGGCGGAGCGGACGTCGGCGAACGTGAAGCCGTACGTGGCGGCCGTGCTGCGGATGATGTCGTCCACCAGGTTGATGCCCTGGTTGAGCTTCGTCCGGGAGGTGTCGCTCAGCCCGACGCAGGGCGTGTTGAGCTGATAGAACACGGGGTACCCGACGACCACCACCCGGGCCGAGGGGGCCCGGGTCCTGATGCCGTTGTAGACGTTGCCCAGCAGGCGGGGCAGGTCGTTGCGGGCCTTGACCATGGCGGCGTCCACCGCGGCCACGCACTCGTTGGTGCCGTACAGCACGCAGGTGGTCATGATGGTGGCGAAGCCGACGTCGTTGCCGCCGACCTGGACGCTGACCAGCGTGGTGGTCGAGCTGAGCGCGGAGAGCTGACTGTTGACGACGCTCGTGGTGGTGGCCCCCGAGCAGGCGACCGACTTGTACGAGGCGGGCTTGACGTTGGCGGCGTACAGCGCGGGGTAGGCCTTGGTGCTGCGCTTGCAGGAGCCGCTTTCGCTGGTGTAGCTGCCGGCGCCGACGCCGGAGGCGTACGAGTCGCCGAGGGCGACGTACCTGTCGGTGGGCGCGGCCTGGGCCGGCGCGGCTGTGGTCAGGGCGGCGCCGAGAGCCACGGTCAGGCTCAGGGCGAGGACGGTCAGGCGGGATCTCCGCACGTCACACACTCCCGGGGGCTAGGAGAAAGATCAGCAAGAGATAGATATCACTAAATACGCCCACGGGGAAGCAGTGATGACCAACCATGCAGGATTTGTGCAGATCCTGTCACATGCACGAAGACAGTTGTCAACACTCACGACATGTGCCACGGCGGGAATGCCGCGCCCCGGGCCGGGGTTCGTGCCGGCATGACGACTCTGGGATTGATCGGCAGCGGCAACATCGGCGGCACGGTGGCCCGGTTGGCGGTGGCCGCCGGCCACCACGTGGTGCTCAGCAACTCGCGGGGACCCGAGACCCTCAAGGACCTGGTCGACGAACTGGGCCCGAACGCCCGCGCCGCGACCGCGCGGGAGGCCGCGGAGGTCGGCGAGATCGTGGTGGTCACGATCCCGCTGCGGGCCTACCGCGAGACGCCCGCCGAGCCGCTGGCCGGCAAGATCGTGATCGACACCAACAACTACTACCCGGAGCGCGACGGCCGCTTCCCCGAGCTGGACGACGACTCCACCACCACCAGCGAGCTGCTCCAACGGCACCTGCCGACGGCCAAGGTGGCCAAGGGGTTCAACAACATCTACTTCAAGCACCTGCTCGCCCTGGCCCGCCCGGCCGGCGCGCCGGACCGCACCGCCCTGCCGATCGCCGGTGACGACACCGGCGCCAAGGCGGCCGTCACCGACCTGCTCGACACGCTCGGCTACGACACCGTCGACGCCGGCCCGCTCGCCGAGGGGTGGCGCTTCCAGCGGGACATGACCGCGTACGCCGGCCTGTACTCGGCCGACCCGCAGAACTGGGACCAGCCGCGTACCGCCGACGCCGCCACCGTCCGCGCCGCCCTCGCCGCCGCCCACCGCTGAGCGCCCGCTCGCTGATCGCCGGGAAGGGCGTCTCCCGCGCCGGAAGGCGCCCTTCCTGAGGCCCCCGCGGTACGAGCAACGGGGCCGCGGCGGTGAGAAGCGGCAATGGCGGTGGGAGCAGCGACGTCCGCGGTTGACGCCGGGGTCAGAAGGTGGCGATCGGGTTGACCGGGCTGCCGGACGTGCCGGCGAAGCGGACCGGGGCGACCGCGAGGTGGAAATCCCACTGGCCCAGCTCGGCGGCGGTCGTCGCGCACGCCTCCAGGTCGCAGTTGTCGAGCAGCCACAGGCCCATCGCGACCAGACTGACGGCGTGCACCGGCATCAGCACGTCGTCGTACCCGGACGGTTGGACGTCCTGCGGGGTGTCGGCGCCGATCAGCGCGACCTCGCGCTCGTGCAGCCACGGCAGGCAGGACGCATGCCAGCCGGCCTGCGTGAAACCGCCGGCCGGGCCGCCCGCACGCCGGGCCCGACCGTGCCCGGTCCGCAGCAGCACCGCGTCGCCGGGCCGCACCCGTACGCCCTGGCGACGCTCGGCCTCCGCCAGGTCCTCGGGGAACACGGCCTCACCCGGCGTCAACCACGGCACGTCACGCGCCCGTGCGACGTCCAGCAGGACGCCACGGGTGACGATCCCGTCCGCCGCCGCCGTGACCGCCGCCCACGCCGACCCCGTCACGGCGTCCACAAGTGAGTGCGACCGCCCGTTGTACATGGTGCCGTCCCAGAAGATGTGGCACGGCGAGTCGAGGTGGGTGACGGTGTTGCCGTGGAAGTCGATGCCGAGCCGCTCGGACGAGAAGCCCCAGCGCCGGTCGGCGTGGAAGCCGGGCACCGGCATGTGCTCGGCGCCCGGCATGTCGGCGGCGCACGGGCACGTCGTCGTCGAGCGTTCCAGCCCGTCCGGCACGGTCACCTCCCACGCGCACGACACGCTCCGGCCGTGCCGCACGGCCCGCGCCGCCGCGACCCGGACGTCGTCGGTGATGTGGTTCAGGGCGCCGCGCTCGTCGTCGTCGCCCCACCGCCCCCAGTTCGACAGCGTGTCGAAATAGCCGAGCACCTCGTCCTGCGTGGGCACGGGTCGCCCTGCCGTCACCATCTCAGTAACCACTCCTCCGGTCACGCCCGTTCGAGGCGCCCCGGGCAGGTTAGTCCGACCCCCTGACATCGGATGGCGATCGGACGGTCACTGACGCCGCCCTCCAGATCCACCGGCACGCCGAGCAGGGCCGCGACCGCCAGGCGCGGCCCAAGGAGGGCTGGGAGTCGGCCGGTGGGTGCGGCAGCCCCCTTTGCTCTGCGCCCGCCGGGGCACCGGTCACCGAACGCGCCTGGCGCGTGGACGGGTGCAGAGCAAAGGCCGCGCGCGACTCCCTCCACCTCCGCGGAGGAAGGAGAAAGGCGGAAGAGAACGAGAAGACCGACCCGACACGAGGCCCTGCCCGTCGACCCGGTCCCGGGCCACCCGGGAGAGCTTGCGGGCAGCCCCGAACAGGAAACATGACCGTGAGCAGCTTTCAGCGATACGGAAGGTCGCTGAATAGCGGACCCCGGACGGATGGGGCGCGATCCGCGACCGTCCACTTCCCAGGGCGTCACCGGGCGACCGGCGGGCCGATACTGACCGGGTGGCCGACGAGAACCCCCCGAACCGGAACCGGCGGATCGCCGGCCGGCTCTTCCTCTCACTGACCCTGGTCACCCTGGTCGGCCTTCTGGTGACCCGGCCCTGGCGGTGGTTGAGCCCGGCCGGCACGGCGCTTCTCGCGGTCGGCAACGTGGCCGTGTTCGGCCTGTTCAGCCTGGCGATGCTGCGGTCGGCGAACGCCCGGTCGGACTGGCGCCAGGCGCGGGTGTGGACGATCGTGGCAGCGGACGACCGGCACACCACGACCGTGCTCTGCACCGATCTGGTCGCCCGGGGCCGCTTCCACACGCTGGTGCAGCAACTGGCCGACACCCTCCAGGTGGACGAGCCGGACCACCCGAACCAGCACGGCACCACCATCCGGGTCGACCCACCGGGACGTGAGAACACCGTCCACGTCGACACCAGCTCACCGGCCGGGCTGGGCGCGGCCCGGGTGGCCGTGGTGATCGCGCTGCGCGCGGTCGACATCACCCGGGTCGAGTGGCGGCACGGCCCACCACGCTCGACCTGATCGAGCGCACCCCCACCTGCCCCCCACTGTGGCGGCGCCTACGCCCGCTGGGGCTACCGGGACACGGCGGACCTGCGCCCCGGCTGGGAGAACGCGCCCACTTTCACGGCCACGACGCTGAAGGCGACCTGATCTGCGCCGATCGTCTCCGCAGTCAGTCCATTGAGGACTATTTCACAACCGGTGGGTTGTCGGCTGGGCGCTTCGCTCCCGGTCATCATGATCAGGCACAAGGGACACGGTCCATTCTGGCCACGTTCCGCAGTCCTCACTCAAAGGATGCTCAAGGTGATCAACAAGTTCCCCGGCCGGTGTGGCGCGTGCCAGAGTCGGGTCGAGGCCGGCACCGGTCAGGCGATCAGGGTCGGTGGCCGCTGGACCACGTACCACGACGGGTGTGTGCCGGCGCGGATCGCGCCGCCGCGGGGCGGCCACGGCGGCTGGCACGAGCTGCCGCTCGTCGGTTTCGACCTGGAGGGCACCCTGCCCCAGCCGATGCGGACGCGGATCGTGTCGGCGGCCCTCACCTACGCCGACGGCCGCCAGGACACCTGGCTGATCGACCCGGGCGTGCCGATCCCGCCGGACGCCACCGCCCGGCACGGCATCACCGACGAGATGGTCCGGGCCGACGGTCGACCGGCCCGGGAGGCGCTCGCCGAGATCGGCACGGCCGTGGCGAAGGTGATCGCCGACGGGGCTCCGCTCGTCGCGTTCTGCGCCCCCTACGACGTGACCGCGCTGCACAGCGAGCTCGCCCGGCACGGTCTGCCGCCGGTCCCCTGGGACCAGGCGATCGTCGTCGACCCGTCCGTCCTGCGCCGGGAGGTGGAACGCTACTGGTCCGGCGGTCGGCAGCTCGGCGACCTCTGCCCGTACTACGAGGTGGACCTGGTCACCGCCCACGAGGCGGCCAACGACGCGCGCGCCGCCGCCGACCTGGCCCGGTCCATCGCCGCCCGCCACCCCCGGATCGCCCGGATGCCGGTGGCCGAGCTGCACCGGGCGCAGGTCCGCTGGCACGCCGAACAGGGCCGCGACCTGCAGGCGTACTTCGACCGTACGGGTCAGGCCCGGACAGTGGGGCTGGAGTGGCCACTGGAGACGGCGGATCGCGGGTAGCCGGCGGCGCACCTCCGCCCGTTGGCGGAATTCCGACCGGACGGCGTGCGCTCAAGCGCTCGTCGAGGGCGGGAGCAGCGGCGGAATGTTGATACCCTTCCTCTCCTCGAAGAAGTACCGTCCTTATTGGACGAATCACCTTCTGGAGACGTTGTGGCGACGTTCCATCAGCAGCACCAGACGGTCCAGTACCAGATCAACGGCGAGACGGTGCACGTCAACGGGGACGACCTGCGCCTGGTGAAGCAGATCGACGAGCTGATCGCGCAGGTCGGCCGCGGGCGTGACGCCGCCGAGTTGACGCCGGTGGTCCACTGCCTGGAGGAGGCCCGCACGGCGTCGGCGCGCGGTGACCGGGCCGGGGCGGTCACGTTGCTGCGCCGGGCAGCGGAGTTGGCCGGGCCGGTCGCCACCATCGTGACCGGCATCGTCGCCGTGGCGCAGGGCTTCCAGTGAGCGATCCGTACGGCCACGACCTGGTCTTCGACCAGAGCGGCCAGCAGGTCGACCTCCAGTACAACGCCGAGTCGATCATGGTGGTCAACAACATCGCCGACGGCCGGAACGGCAAACGGTGTCCCCGCTGCAACGCGGCGCCGATGCGACAGACCAGCATCGTGTGGGACGAGAACACCCGGCGGGTCGAACGGGGCACCATGGTCCTCAACGGCCTCGCCCGCCGGGTGGCGCCGCCGCGCCGGCCGCGTCGACAGGACCTCTCGTTTCCCGTCCGGACGTACCTGAAGACGCTCGCGGGCCTCACGGCGCTGGCGCTGTGCGGGGGGCTGCTCGGGGAGACCGGCGGATACGTCAGCATCCTGGCCCTGGTGGCGGTTGTCGCGTTGGTGGCGATCGCCGGATGGCGCTTCCGGGCGTTCCGGGCCGAGCAGAACGCCGACCTGGAGCGGGTGCAGCAGGGCGTCGCCCGCTACCAGCGGGAGCGCAACCGCTGGCAACGGAGCTGGTTCTGCGGCGCCTGCGGAGCGAAGGCGGTGGAACGCCGGCCACACCAGCAGCAGCCGGTACGCGACCAGCCGCGACCGGCCCGCAGGGCGGCCGGTCGACCGGCGCCCGACGCCGGAGCCGTCAGCCATCCGACCAGTCCCAGCCGGGCGGACGGGGCGGGCGGTCCCAGCCGGGCGGGCGGGGCGAGCCGGGCGGGCGGGGCGGACGGTCGGGGTGACCCCGGCCAGGGCCACCCCGACCGGAGCCGGTCAGGCCACCGGGGCCAGCTCGGTCGCCGGGACGCCCTGCCGCCGCTGACGCAGCAGGGTGTCCAGCGCCCAGCTACCCGGTCCGAGGATCGCGACCAGGAAGAACGCCCAGCAGAACAGCGCCGACAACTCGCCGCCGTTCTGCGCCGGCAGCAGCGCCTCCGGCTGGTGCACGACGAAGTAGGCGTACGCCATCGAGCCGGAGCAGACGATGGCGGCGACCCGGCTCCAGAGGCCGACCAGGACCAGCAGGCCGCCGACGAGCTGGATCATGGCGGCCCACCAGGTGGGCCAGACGGCGAACTCGACGGCGTGGCCACTGCCCCGGTGTCCGCCCAGGACACCGAAGACCGAGGCGACGCCGCGTAGCGTGAACAACAGTCCGACGACGATCCGGAAGAGGCTGAGCACCGGATCGGCGACACGGGAGATAGGCACAGTCGTCCCTTTCCACAAGTGGGTGGCTGGTCTCGGCGCCGTCGCCTCTCCCGGCGCCTGCAGACTCCCTCCCGCCCGGGTGAGCGCCCCGACGTGGTACCCGGCCACGACGCGATACTCCGGGAGTGGAAGTTTGACTTCGCAAGAATCCGCTCAGGTCTTTATTGCCGATCGCGGAACTTAAGTCAATAGATGTCTCAGGACCGTAACCGAGCCGACCCGATCCATCGTGGACGGGAACGTGTCAAGTGGACTGCGCCGCCAGCTCCCGGGCCCGGTCGCGGGCCGCTTCGAGCGCGGCGAGCAGCGCGGCCCGTACCCCGTGCTTCTCCAACTCGCGTACGGCGGAGATGGTCGTACCGGCGGGCGACGTGACCGCCTCGCGGAGCTTGACCGGGTGCTCGCCGGAGTCCCGCAGCATCACCGCCGACCCGATGGCGGTCTGCACGATCAGCTCGTGGGCCACCTGGCGGGGCAGACCGAGCAGGATCCCCGCGTCGATCATGGCCTCGACCAGCAGGTAGAAGTACGCCGGACCGGAGCCGGAGAGCGCGGTGACCGCGTCCTGCTGTGACTCGGGCACCCGGAGCGTCGCGCCCAGCGGGGTGAACATCTCCTCGGCCAGGGCGAGATGCTCCCCGGTGGCGTGCGCGCCGGCCGAGATCGCCGTCATCGCCTGGTCGACCAGGGCCGGAGTGTTCGTCATCACCCGCACCACCGGGGTGCCGGGCGGCAGCCGCCGGCTGAAGAAGCTGGTGGGCAGGCCGGCGCAGAGCGAGATGACCAGCTTGCCGGCGGGCACCTTCGGGCCGACCTCGTCCAGCAGCGCCCCGGCGTCCTGCGGCTTGACGGCGATCGCGAGGACCTCCGCCTCCTGCACGGCGGTGGCGTTGTCGACGACGCGGACTCCGTACCGGGTGGCGATCTCCTCGGCGCGCGCCTGACGACGCGCGGTGGCGAGCAGCCGCTGTGCCGGCCAACCCGACCGCAGCAGCCCGGAGAGCATCAGCTCACCGATCTTGCCGGCCCCGATCACCGCGACGGTGTGCACCACATCCCCCATCCCAACCCCTTCTTCCCTCACCCCGCCCTTCCCCACCCGCCACGCCCACCCCGCGTCGATCCAGGGAGCATCGTCGTGATCGGAGATCATCTGACGACAACCATCCCCAGATCGACGCGGGCGGGGGGCCGGGTGGGGGTTAGCTGCCGAAGAAGACCTCGGCTTCGGTGTAGCGCTCCAGGGGCACGGTCTTCAGCTCGCGGGTGGCCTCGGCCAGCGGGACCCGGACGATGTCCGTGCTCTGCATGGCGACCATCTTGCCCCAGTCGCCCTCGTGGGCGGCGTCGATCGCCTGGAGGCCGAGCCGGGTGGCGAGCACCCGGTCGAACGCGGTCGGGGTGCCGCCGCGCTGGATGTGCCCGAGCACGACCGTGCGGGCCTCCTTGCCGGTCTTCGCCTCGAGCTGCTCGGCCAGCCACTGGCCGATGCCGCCGAGGCGGACGTGGCCGAACGCGTCCAGCTCCTGGTTGTGCAGCACCATCTGGCCGTCGAGCGGCTGCGCGCCCTCGGCGACGACGACGATCGGGGCGTACTGGTGCTGGAAGCGCTTCTCGACGTAGCCGGCCACCTGCTCGACGTCGAACTGCCGCTCCGGCAGCAGGATCACGTTCGCGCCGCCGGCCAGGCCGGCGTGCAGGGCGATCCAGCCGGCGTGCCGGCCCATGACCTCGACGACCAGGGTGCGGTGGTGGCTCTCCGCGGTGGTGTGCAGCCGGTCGATCGCCTCCATGGCGATGTTGACGGCGGTGTCGAAGCCGAAGGTGTAGTCGGTGGCGCCCAGGTCGTTGTCGATGGTCTTCGGCACGCCGATGACCTTGACGTCCAGCTCGTGCAGCTTGGTGGCGACGCCGAGGGTGTCCTCGCCGCCGATCGCGATCAGGGCGTCCACGCCCTGGTCGGCGAGGTTCTGCTTGATCCTCTCCACCCCGTTCTCGATCTTGAACGGGTTGGTGCGGGACGAGCCGAGAATGGTGCCGCCGCGCGGCAGGATGCCCCGCACCTCGGCAATGCCCAGCGGCCTGGACAGGCCCTCCAGCGGGCCCTTCCAACCGTCTCGGAAGCCCACGAACTCGTGGCCGTAGCTGGCGACGCCCTTGCGGACCACCGCCCGGATCACCGCGTTGAGACCGGGGCAGTCGCCACCGCCGGTGAGCACGCCGATACGCATGATCTGCTCATCCTCCTGGAGCCTCGGGAAGCCCAACAAAGCCCCAGGATATGGGTCGGATCAGACCGTCGGCGCCGTTGCCGGCCCGGGGCGGGCCGTCAGAGCGCACTGTAGTCGCCCCGGCCCACGCCCCGACAGCGTGCCCCGGTGGCGTTCACGCATCGGACGACCGTTCGTAACTGACCGACCGGTTGTCGCCGGGCTCCGGCGGCCGTCCGGTCACCGCCGCCCGGGCCAGCCCGACGAGGTGGACCACGGCGCCGCCCGGCGAGTCCCAGTACTGGGCCGAGCTGGCGTGCACCCGCAGCAGGGTCAGCCCCGGGGTGTCCGGGCCGTCCGGGAACCAGGTCCGCAGCAGCGGATGCCAGAGTCGCTCGGCCCGCCCCCGGTCGACGCTCTCCCGGGCCGAGCCGGAGACCGAGACCCAGGCGTGCCGGCGCTGGTCGCTGAAGGCGACGTTGACCTCCGGGTTCACCCGGATCTGGCGGACCTTCGCCGATTCGGCGTGGGTGAAGAACCACAGGTCGCCGTCGAACTCGGCCTCCTGCAGGGCCATCGGGCGACTGACCTGCCGGCCGTCGACGCCGATCGTGGTCAACATGCAGATCCGCGCCTCACGTACCAGTTCGGTGACCCGGCGCCGGGCGTCGGCCTCCGTGGTCGGCTCACGGCTCATGGCGGTAACCCTCTCTCCTCGTGGCACGCCGGGCCGGGCGATCGGGCCGCCCCGGTCCGGCGCCGCGACCGCGCCCCGGGCCGCCCCGGATTCCCGCCTGCGGTTCGCGCCGCAACCGTGCCCAGGCGGCAACCGGTCAAACCTCGACCCCGGAGGAATCGCCGGAGCGGCTGCGGACCGCGCCGGGGACGCCGGCACGCCGAGCGGAGAGCGGAGTGCTCTCCTAACGGGCGCGCGGCCCGGGGCAGCCCGGAGACCCCGGGCGTCGACGTCGGAAGGACCGGGCGGGTGGGACGTGACGCCCGCGCCGCCGGGCGCGACGCGCGGCGGCGGCGGAAGCGGGCGTCGGACGGGGACGGGGACGGGGACGGGGGTGGCCGTCAGCCGCCGGTCATGGCCCGCCAGCGGGCCAGGTTGTGCCGGGCGTCGACGAGCGCGTCGTGCCGGGCCGAGTCGGCGGTGGGCAGCGCCGGGCGGCCCCGGTCGTCCCAGAGCTGGCGCAGCTCCTTGGTGAACCGGGGGATCTCCCGGGGCAGCGCGGTCATCGAGCCCCAGAGCTGGGCCAGCACCACGTGGTCGTAGGCGGCGTACCAGGCCCACAGCTCGATCGGCTCGTCCGGTCGGTCGCGTACCGGCTCGACCAGGAAGTCGAGCAGGTCGTCGCGGATCCGGCCCCGGGAACGCCAGGCCCGGTCGGCGGGCGACGGCAGCTTGTCGAGCACGTTGCGGCGCACCCAGGGCACCGCCCGGGAGTCGTCGAACTCGGTGGAGACGGCGTAGAACTCCCGGCCGTGCTCGTCGACGACGCCGATCGACACGAGGTCGATGGTGCGGCCGTCCTCGATGAACTCACAGTCGTAGAAATAGCGGTAGACCATCGGCGACCATCCTCGCCTATCGCCCGGACCCGCCGGCCGGCGGGTCCGACCGACGCCGGTCCGGCGGGGGCCGACGGACACCCGGTCCGACGACCGTCCGGAGCGACGGACACCAGGTCCGTCAGGAACGGTCGCACCGGACGTCTGATCGAGCACGGAGAGTGACAACGGCGGGCGAATTCGGCACCCGGAACGGCATCCGCCGCAGCTCAGGATTGTCACGGAAGTGTCGTGAGGGGTGTACAGCACGCGACCGGGACGTCATGATCTGATGTGTACCGCTACCGGACGCCGAACCGGTGTCAGTTCACCTCGCAGACCGGGGGCTGTCAGGTTCACCCGGCTGCGAGATGTGGTCCTTGACCGGGGAGGGGTTGCGCCCGTGGAAATGCGGCTGCCGGAGCCGGGTGACGCGCTCACGGGAGTGGAGATGTTCGCCGGCCTCGAGCCGGAGGTCCGCCAGCGGGTCATCGCGGCGGCGGTCCCGCGCACGTACCGCAAGGGGCAGTTGCTCTTCGTGGAGAACGACCCGGGCGAGTCGCTGATCGTGCTCCGGCGGGGCGCGGTCGCCGTCTTCCGCACCGCGCCCACCGGCGAGCGGGCCGTGCTGTCGGTGATCCGCCCGCCGGACGTGCTCGGCGAGGTCTCGCTGCTGGACGCCTCCACCCGGTCCGCCTCGGCCGAGGCGATCGAGGACTGCAGCGCCCTGGCGCTGTCCCGCCCCGCCTTCATGGAGCTGGTGCATTCCAACCCGCGCATCCTGGACGCGGTGATGCGGTCGCTGGGCGGTCTGATCCGCCGGTTGACCGAGCAGAACGCCGACCATGTCTTCCTCGACCTGCCGGGGCGGGTGGCCAAGACGCTGGTCCGGTTGGCCGGCGAGAGTCAGGCCCCCATGATCACCATCGAGCTGAACCAGTCGCAGTTGGCGGAGATGGCCGGTGGTTCCCGGCAGAGCGTCAACCAGGCGATCGGCTCGTTCGCCAGTCGGGGCTGGCTGCGCACCGAGGGCCGGCGGATCGTGGTCACCGACGTGTCGGCGCTGCGCCGCCGGGCGGGCATGGCCGACCGCTGACGGTCCCGCGGTCAGCGGCTGACGCCCCGGTACGCCGGGTCGGCGTCCGCCGCCGGGCGGGCACGGCCGGGCGCTGACGGCCCCCGCCGGCGGCCCGGTCGTCGCCGAGTCGCCCGGCACGCCGGCGGGGTCACTGTCGTCAGGCAGGGCTCTCCTGACGTGTCAGGGCTTGGTGCTGGTGGGGCCGACCCACTCGGTGGTGCCGGCGCCCGTGTCGTTCTTCGAGCCGTCGGTGACGATCCCCGCCGCCTGCAACTCGGCGAGGGTGGCGTTGTCGACGTCCACCGTGTCCCCCGCGTCGTGGACGACGCCGTCCTGATCGGTCCACTCCGCGTTCAGCCGGACGTACACCATGGAATTCTCCCGTTGTGTGATCGAATCTAGGCTGACTGAATGTAGCCGTAACTGGCGACAAAGACCCTGTCCGTAAGCCAACAGGCGGGTACCCGACAGCAGCCGGTTGCCTGGATACTGGCCGGGACGCCCGTCAGGTCGTCCCCGACCACGTTGGGTCACCGCCGTGCCGACGCTCCGACCGGCCCGGTCGACTCGGATCGTCTCCGGGAGGTTGGCATCGCCCTCCACTGTGTCCAGTGCGGCCGAGCCGCGGCGTCCACGGACCGTTTCTGCGGGGGCTGCGGCACGGAGCTGGCCCACACCTGCGCCCACTGCGACCGGCCGCTGCCCACGGACGCGGCCTTCTGCACCGGCTGCGGCCGGGCCCGCGGCGCCGGCGGCCCGCCCGCCCCGGCCGCGCAGGAGGACCGCCGCCGGGTCAGCGTGCTCTTCGTCGACCTGATCGACTTCACCCCGTACGTGGAACGGGCCGACCCGGAGCTGGTGCGCGGCCTGCAGACCGGTTTCTTCTCCGCCGCCCGCCGGGTGATCGGCCAGTACGGCGGCGTGGTGGAGAAGTACATCGGCGACGCGGTGATGGCGCTGTTCGGCGCGCCCGTGGCCACCGAGACCGACGCGCTGCGCTGCGTGCGGGCCGGGTTGGAGCTGCAACGGGTGCTCACCCGGTTCGCTCCGGCCGGCGCGGACGACCTGCGGTTCCGGGTCGGGGTGGCCACCGGTGAGGCGCTTGTCGACGTGGCCGCGGCGCACCACGGCGGGCAGGCCATCGTCGCCGGCGACGTGGTCAACACCGCGTCCCGGATGCAGTCGGTGGCCCCGCCCGGCGGCGTGCTGGTGTGCGGCGCCACGTACGCGCTCACCCGGGGCGCGATCCGGTACGAGCAGCAGCCCACGGTCACCCTGAAGGGGCGGTCCGCGCCCAGCGAGGTGTGGCTGGCGGTCGGCACGAACCGGCAGCGCCGGCCCGACCGGGAGCCCGACGCGACCCCGTTGATCGACCGGGAACACGAGCTGGGGTTGCTGGTCAACGCTCTGCACCGGGTCACCCGGGAGCGCACCCCGCAACTGGTGACGCTCTTCGGGCGGGCCGGCATCGGCAAGAGTCGCCTGGTACGGGAGCTGTACCGGCACGCGCGGGCCGGCGCGGACACCGGGCTGACCTGGCGTACCGGCCGGTGCCCGCCGTTCGGTGAGGACGTCACCTTCGCCGCGCTGGCCGACATCGTCAAGGCCGAGGCGGGCATCCTGGACACCGACCCGGCCGCCGCCGCCGCGCCGCGGCTGCGGGCCGCGGTGGCCGACCTGGTCGGACCCGGTCAGGCGGACCGGCTGGTCGACGCCCTGCGTCCGCTGGTCGGCCTGCCCGGGCCGACGCTGCCGGCGGAGGAGACCCAGTCGGCCTGGCGGCGGTTCCTGCTCGCGTTGGCGGCGCGCCGGCCGACCGTGCTGGTCTTCGAGGACCTGCACTGGGCGGACGAGAAGATGCTGCGGCTGATCGAGCTGCTCGGCGCGTCCGCCCGGGACGTGCCGCTGCTGGTGCTCTGCACCGCCCGGCCGGAGCTGGTCAGCCGCGACCCCACCTGGGCCGGGACGATCGCCGGGTCGCTGACGGTGACGCTGCCCCCGCTGCGTCCCAGCGGGGTGACCTCGCTGTACGCGCACCTGTTCGGCCAGGCGGCGTTCTCCCCGGACCTGCTCAACCCGCTGGTCGAGGTCGCCGACGGCAACCCGCTCTACGCCCACGAGTACGTCCGGATGCTGATCGAGCAGGGCTTCCTGCGGCAGTCGGGGCGGGGCTGGCAGCTCCGCAAGCAGGGCGCGTTGCCGATCCCGGACAACGTCCACGCGGTGATCGCCAACCGGGTGGACCTGCTGGACCCGGCCGACCGGGCCGTCCTGCTCGCCGCCAGCGTGGTGGGGGCGCAGTTCTGGCCGGGGGCGGTGGCCGCCGCGCTCGGCCAGCCGGTCGAGGCGGTCGAGCTGGCGCTGCGCCGGCTCGGTCAGCGGGACTTCGTCGTCGAGCAGGCCGGCTCGACCATGGCCGGGCAGGCCGAGTTCCAGTTCCGGCACATCCTGGTGCGGGACGTCTGCTACCAACGGTTGCCGCGCACCGAGCGGGTGGCCCGGCACGAGCGGACCGCCGACTGGATCGACGGGCTCTCCCGCAGCCGGGACACCGACCTGGCCGAGGTGCTCGCCAACCACCGCTGGTCGGCCCACGAGATCGCCCGCACCCTCAACCTGGACACCCGCCGGTACGCTCCGGCGGCCCGGGCGGCGTTGCACCGGGCGGCCCGGCGGGCGTACGCGCTGCACGCCCTGGACGCGGCGGCCCACCACGCGGCCCGGGCGTTGCGGCTGGCCGACGACGCCGAGCCGGCCGACCGGCTCCAACTGGAGCTGCTCGCCGCGGAGATCTCGTTCTTCCGGGACGGCGCCGCGTTCCTGGACGCCGGGGGCACGGCGACGCTGACCCGGCTGGCCGGGGAGCTGCTCGGCCACGGCGACGACGCCTGCGCCGCGCGGGCCTGGACGCTGCTGGGTCGGGCCGCCTCGATGCGCGCCGACCGGGACGTCGCCCTGGAGCGGCTGGCCCGCGCGGTGCAGTTGTTCGGGGCGCTGCCGGACAGCGAGCAGAAGGCCGACGCGTACGCCGAGCTGGGCCGGCTGCACATGCTCAACAACGAGAGCGCCGAGGCGGTCGAGGCGGCCGGCGTCGCCGCCGGGATCGCCGAGCGGCTGGGGCTGGTCGAGGCCCGGGTGAACGCGCAGATCACCGTGGCCACCGCCCGCTACCAGGCCGGTGACCGGGCCGGGGTGGACGAGCTGCACGCGGCGTACGAGACGGCCCGCGGGCAGCAGTTGCTCGCCCTGCCGCGGGCGATGCAGAACCTCGCGTACGTGGTCTGCGAGGAGGGTGACTGGGTCCGGTCGAACGAGCTGCTGACCGAGGCGGCCGAGCGGTCCGGTTCGCCGGGGTTGACCACCGGCTACTCCGGGGAGGCGATGCGGGCGTACTTCGAGGGTGAGTTCGCCGCGTTGCTGACCGCCGCCGAGGCGTTCGTGGAGACCCCGACCGGCCGGTGGGACATGCAGGTCCGGGGCCTGCGCGCCTGCCTGCGGATCCTGCGGGACGAGCCGGTGCCGGGCGAACGGGCGGCCCGGCCGGCCGGGGCCGGTCCGGTGCTGGCGGCGGTGGGCGGGCGTGGGGAGCCGGCCCGCCCGGCCGACGACATCGGCGACGCCCTGGACACCGCCCGCAGCAGCGGCTTCCGCCGGCTGCACTGGACCACGCTGGGGATCAGCGCGCTGTGCCGGGCGTTGCAGGGCCGTCTCGGTGAGGCCGGCGAGTTGCTGGCCGAGCTGGACGGGTCGTGGTCGGCGGTGCCGGCGCTGGTCAGCGGGGAGTGGATCGCCGCGGCGGCGTACGCGGCGGCGCTGGCCGGACGGGACGCGGCGCTGCGGGTGCACGGGATCCTGGACCGGGCGCCGCACCGCACCCCGTGGACGGACGCCGCGCGGCACACGGTGGTGGCGGCGTTGGCGGCGGCCGACGGGGACCACGGCCGGGCGGGCGCCCTGTACGGCGCGGCGGCCGAGCGGTACGGGCGGATTCCGGCGGTGACGGACCGGGTGCTGGCGCTGGCGCTGGCGGGGCGGGAGCTGGAGCGGGCCGGGGAGTCGGCCCGCGCGGCGACGGCGCTGGCCGAGGTGCGGGTGTTCGCCCTGCGCAACCGGGCTCCCGGGCTGCTCCGGCTCGGCGCGCCCGAGCCGTCGGTACGGTCCTCCCCCACGCTGGCCTCCTGAGCCGGCCGTCGCCGGGTCGGCCGGTCCCTTCCCGCTCCGCCGGGCGCTGGCACGTCCGGGTCGGCCGGTCCCTTCCTGCTCCGCCGGGTGCTGGCACGTTCCGCAAGAACAGACAAACGTCCCAGCCCACGACCTGCGGTAGCGTGGTCGAGTTTGGGCAACGCGCCACAACGCACTCCCGGAACCGGGGGCGGACGTGTCACGATTCAGGACACGGCGTGCGGGCAGGGCGCCGGAGGACCTGCGCCGCCAGGCGCGATGAGGAGGACGCCGGTGTCAGCGGGTGGGGCGCGCCGAGGACGGCGGGACAACGGGCTCGACGCGAGCGAGTACGCCGTCGCGGGCGACGTCGACCCACGCGTCGGTGAGCACCTGCTCGACGTGCTGGCCGCCGGCGGGATCGCAGCCTACCTTCAGCCCTCCGCCGACCTGAACCCGGTCACCCGGACGACCACCGTGCCGCCCCGGCCGGTCGACCGCCTCTACGTCGACCGTTCGCACCTGACCACCGCCCGGGACTACCTCACCCAGCTCTCCGACGAGGGCATCAGCGGGCAGACCCGGCCCGGCGAGCCGGACGTCGAGGCGGAGTGGGCCCGGATCGTGGCCGGCTACCACCGGACGCCGGGGGCCGGTCCGACCCCGTGGCCCGCGGCGGAGGAGGTCGACGACGCGCCGGAGCCGACCGGCGGCCCGTTCGGTCGGGCCGACGAGGGCACCGGCCCCACCGCCACCGGCATCCGCCCGCTGGCCTCGGCCACCGATGTCTCCGGCATCTCGGTCGGGCGACGACAGGACGAGCCGTCGCTGCTGGACGGGCTGGACACGTTCGGCGCGAACCTCCCCGGCGACCCCGAGGAGGGCTACACCCCGCCCCCGCCGCCGCCGCTGCCGCCGATCTCCAAGTACGCCGTGGCCGGCGTACTGGCCATCGTGGTCGGGTTCGTGCTCTTCCTCTTCCCGTGGCTGCTGCCGGTGGACCGCGCCGTGGTGACCCTCTTCGGTTTCACCGGCATCCTGGCCGGTTTCGTCACGTTGGTCTGGCGGCTGCGCCCCGGCGACCCGGAGGACCACGACCCGGACGACGGCGCGGTCGTCTGAGCCGCCCCGCCCCGCCCGTCCGGTCCGGATAGCGAGACGTCGACCACCCTCAGCGACGGAAGTAACAGTGGTGTAACTTACTGTCAGTAGGAATACGGCTGTAACGTCACTTCCCTCGCTGACTGCCCGGTTCCTCCCCGCACGGGTGGTCATCCCTCGGCAGATCGGAATGACCGAGATGCGTCAGAGCACCCTGGTGGTGGTGGCCAACCGCCTCCCCGTCGACGACAGCGTGGCACCGGACGGCGCGTGCGAGTGGCGCCGCAGCCCAGGCGGGCTGGTCAGCGCCCTGCACCCCCTCCTGCAACACACCCCGGCGACCTGGATCGGCTGGGCCGGCGGCACCGGCCCCGCCCCCGCCCTGCCCGACGTGGACGGGGTGCGACTGCACACCGTCCCGCTGACCCCGGAGGACTTCCGGGACCACTACGAGGGTTTCGCGAACGCGACCCTCTGGCCGCTGTACCACGACGCGGTCGAGCAACCGGAACACCACAGACGCTGGTGGGAGGCGTACCAGCGGGTCAACCGGCGGTTCGCCGAAGCCGCCGCGGAACGGACCGAACGCGGTGGCGTGGTCTGGGTGCAGGACTACCACCTGCAACTGGTCCCGGCGCTGCTCCGGGAGCTCCGCCCCGACCTGCGGATCGGCTTCTTCCTGCACGTCCCGTTCCCCCCGCCGGAGCTGTTCATGCAGCTCCCCCGCCGGGCCGAGCTGCTGCGCGGCATGCTCGGCGCGGACCTGATCGGCTTCCAGCGGCCCCAGGCGGCGCACAACTTCGCCCAACTGGTGGCGAAGCTGTTCGGGGTGCCCGCCACCGACCGGCGGATCGAGGTGGACGGCCGGACGGTCCGGGTGGGCGCCTTCCCGGTCTCCATCGACACCGCCGAGATGGCCGCGCTCGCCGCCCACCCGGACGTGGCGGCCCGGGCCGCCCGGCTGCGCCAGGACCTCGGCGACCCGGAGCACGTGATCCTCAGCGTCGACCGGATGGACTACACCAAGGGCATCGAGCACCGGCTCAAGGCGTACAGCGAGCTGATCGCCGACGGGCACGTCAAGGTCCGCGACACGGTGCTGGTGCAGGTGGCCGTGCCCAGCCGGGAACGGGTGGGCCAGTACCAGATCCTGCGGGACCGGGTCGAACGCGAGGTCGGGCGGATCAACGGCGAGTTCGGCCGGGTCGGCGAGCCGGCGATCCACTACCTCACCCAACCGTTCGACCGTGCGGAGCTGGCCGCCCTCTACCGGATGGCCGACGTGATGGCGGTGACCCCGCTGCGCGACGGGATGAACCTGGTCGCCAAGGAGTACGTGGCCGCCCGGGTGGACGACACCGGGGCGCTGCTGCTCAGCGAGTTCGCCGGCGCCGCCACCGAGCTGTCCCAGGCGTACCTGGTCAACCCGCACGACCTGGAGGGGCTCAAGCAGATGCTGCTCACCGCGTTGCGGGCCGACCCGGCGGACACCACGGCCCGGATGCGGGCGATGCGGGAGCACCTGCGTCGCCACGACATCCGGTCCTGGGTCCGCTCCTACCTCGACGCCCTGGACGACAGCCCGCGGTCGGGCGACCCGACCGGCCACTGACCGGACGGGTCGGCCGTCGGCGGGCGACACCGTCCGGCGGCCGACCCGGCCCGGGGCCACGCCCCCGACCGGTCGCGGCCCGGCGTGCGGGCCGGAGCGGCACCACAGCCGGCGCGCGGGCCGGAGCGACTTGGCGGCCGGCGCCGGTCAGAGCGTCAGGGCGGCCGGGGCCGGCTCCTTGACCAGCCAGTCCAGCAGCGCGTCGATCGGCTCCCGCCAGCGCGCGTCGAGCATCAGGTCGTGCCCCATGCCGGGGAACAGCAGCGGCGCCGAGGCGTACCGCCGGGCGGCGCGGGTCAACGCCGCCGCCGGCACCACCCGGTCGTCCGGGCTGCCGATCACCAGCACCGGCGGCCGGCCGACCGCCGGCTCCGGGGCGCCGGGGAAGAGCAGCCGCCACTGGGCCCGCCGACCGGCCCGGCCCAACCGCGCCAGGTACGCCCGCGCGGCGGCGTCGGGCAGCTCCGGGCTGAACAACTGCCGCCGGCTCAACCGCAGCCGGCCACCCCAGAACGCCGGGACCGTGCCCGCCGGGTTGCGGCGCAACGCCGCGCCGAGCGTGCCCCAGCCGCCGAACACCGGCGCGGCCAGCACCGCGGCCCGGGCCGGATAGCGGGCCAGGGCGTGCGCCACCACCAGGGCCCCGGCGCCGTGCCCCACCAGCACCGCCTGCCGGGGCAGCTCCGCGGCCACCTGGGTCACGTCGTGCACGTACCCGCGCAGCGACGCCCCCGGCGCCGGCTCGCTGCCGCCGTGCCCACGCACACTCACCGCGTACGCGGGGAAGCCCCGGCCGGCGGCGTGCTCCAGCCAGTGCTCGGCGAACGCCCACGCGCCGTGCCCGAAGCCGGGCACGAACAGCAGCGGCGGACGCCCCTGCTCCAGCTCCGGCAGCGCGCTGAGCACCTCCCGGCGGGCCGGGCGGACCGGTCGGGCCCACTCCCGGCCCCGCACGACGCGCAGCCGCTCCGTCATGAGACCGCCTCCAGCTCGTCGAGGGCGCGCTGCACCGCGCGCAGGTACTCCACGTGCCCCACCTCGAACCAGTGCCGGCTGCTGTCCTTGACCCGCCCGGAGTAGCGCTGCCCGGCGGCCGAGGCGACCTTCGCGGCGAACGCGGCGGCCCGCTCCGGCCGGTGCCGGCGCGCCGTCAACAACCGGGCCACCAGCACCGACTGCCAGTGCGCCAGCGGGAACAGACCCGAGTCCGGTTGCAGCAGGCCGACCACGGCGAGCGTCGGATGGCCCTTGGGGAACGCGTTCAGGTGCAGCGTGGGCCGGCCCGCGCCGGTGTCGTCGCCGAGGATCCGCGGGTCCAGGAACTCGAACCTCGGCAGGTAGCCGGTGGCGAAGACGACCAGGTCCGGCTCGATCTCGCGGCCGTCGGTCAGCTCCACCGAGTACGCATGGAAGCGCCGCACGTCGGGCACCGGGGTGATCCGGCCGTGGCCGACGTAGTAGACGAGCTGGCTGTTGGCGATCGGATGCGTCTCGTACACCCGGTGGTCCGGTCTCGGCAGCCCGAACCGGGTCAGGTCGCCCACGGTGAGCCGCATCGTCCGGTGGTAGAGCCACTGCCGGACGCGGCGCGGCACCCGCAGCCACAGCAGCAGGTCGTTGACCTGGTCGGCGGGACGACCGAGGACGTACTTCGGGGCGTACCAGTAGCCGCGCCGGGTGGAGTGCCAGCACGCCGACGCCTGCTGGGCGGCCTCCACCGCGATGTCGCAGCCGGTGTTGCCGGCGCCCACCACCAGCACCCGCTTGCCGCGCACCTGCGCCGGGTCCTGGTAGGCGCTGGCGTGGACGGTCTCGCCCCGGAACCCGTCCAGCCCGTCGTAGTCGGGCAGCTTCGGCGACCAGTTGTGCCCGTTGGCGACGACCACGGCCGCGTACCGGGAGGTGCGTTCGGGGCCGTACCCGCCGGTGCTGCGGGTGGTCACGTCCCACCGGTCCCCGGCGACCGGCTCGACCCGCACCACCTCCGTGCCGAACCAGATGTGCTGCCGCAGGTCGAAGTGGTCGGCGTACCGTTCGAAGTAGCTCAGGAGCTGACTGTGGTGCGGGTAGTCCGGCCAGGAGTCCGGCATCGGGAAGTCGGGGAACTGGGTGAACGGCAGCGACGAGATCAGGTGCGTGCTCGCGTACACCGGGCTGCGGTCGTGCCGCCAGTTCCACGCGCCGCCGACGCCGGTCTCCCGCTCGTAGCAGTCCACGCCGAAGCCGTGCTCGCGCAGGTTCTTCACCGCGGTCAGGCCGCTGGCCCCGGCGCCGATCACGCAGACGGTCTCCCCGCGGTCGGCCACCGCGGCGCCGTCGGCGCCGGGCCCGCCGTCACCGCCGGGCGCCGGGCCGGACCGTGGGACGGGCACGGTCGGGGCGTCGTCGGGGCCGCCGTGGTCGGTGGGAGTGGACACCGGGCATCTCTCCTTGGGTACGCGCACGCGTGCCGGGTCGCCGCCGCATCCTCTCCACTTCGGAGGGTGTTGTCCAGTCCGACCCGGCGGGGCGGTCAGTCCGTCGCCGGCAGCAGCAGGTCGACCAGGACCGGGAAGTGGTCGCTGGCCCGCCGGGTCTGCGCGGTGTCCACCACGTCGTAGTCGACCACGGTGATCCGGGGATCGACGAAGATCGCGTCGATCCGGCGACGCGGCTGCGCGCACGAGTAGGTGAGCCGGTCCGCCCGGTCGGCGGCGACGGCGGCGTCGGTGAGCCCGTCCGCGACCGTGGCCCACGCCGGCCCGTCCGGCCCCTCGTTCAGGTCCGCCCCGGCGACCACCGGCCAGCGGGCCGCGTCGATCTCCGCGCGGAACAGCCGCGCCTGGGCGGGACGCTCGGCCGGATCGGTGGACAGGTGCGAGCCCGCCACCACGAACCGGGCCCCGCCGACCACGCACTCGGCGAACGCCGCGCCGCGCAGGTGCCGGCCGGGCGTGAGCGGGAACCGCTGACAGTGGGTGTCCAGGACCCGGACCCGCAGGTTGGTCAGGAGCAGGTTGCCCAGCGCGGGCAGCCCGCCCACCCCGACCACCATGCCGAACGAGCCGGCCAGCGCGGCGCACCTGGCCCGCCAACGGAACCGGCGCGGCCCCTCCTGCACGATCACCACGTCCGGCCGGGCGGCCCGGACCACCTCCGCCAGCGCGGCGGTGTCGTCCCGCTGGGTGTGGACGTTGTACGACAACACCCGCAACGGCACGCCCATTGCCATGCTTTCCTTCCGTTCGCGACTGCGGGGCTCCGCTTCGCTGCGCTCCTCGCGCTTCACCTAGAGCCGCCGGGCGAGGTCGGCGGCGCCGATGACGCCGGCGGTGTTGCCCAGCTCGGCGGGCCGCACCTCGGCCACCGGCAGCCGGCCGCGCTGGGACAGCGCCTCGCCGAACGACCGCCTGGTCGGGCCGAGCAGCAGGTCACCGGCCTCGATCACGCCGCCGCCGACGACCAGCACCTGCGGGTCGAGGATCTGCGCCATGTCGGCCAGGCTGGTGCCGAGCCACCGGCCGATCTGGGCGAACGCCTCGGAGGAGATCGGGTCTCCGCCCTGCGCGGCGGCGGTGACCATCGGGCCGGTGATCGCCTCCGCGTCCCCGCCGGCCAGCCGCAGCAGCCCGGTGGCGCGCTGCGGCTCCTGCCGGGCGCCGGCGCGGGCGAACCGGACCAGCGCGTTGCCGCTGGCGTACTGCTCGATGCAGCCGAGCCGGCCGCAGCCGCACTGGTGGCCGTCGGGGACGGTGAGCATGTGCCCCAGCTCGGCGGCGATGCCGTGCGCGCCCCGGACGAGGTCCCCGCCGAGCACGATGCCGCCGCCCACGCCGGTGCCGATGGTGAACATGACCATCGAGTCGTCGGCGTGCCGGGCCGCGCCGTAGCGGAACTCGGCCCAGGCGGCCACGTTGCCGTCGTTCTCGACGATCACCGGCAGCCCCACCGCGGCGCTGACGTACCTGCGCAGCGGCTCGTCCCGCCAGGCCAGGTTGGGGGCGAACAGCACGGTGGAGCGGGTCGCGTCGATCCAACCGGCCGCGCCGATGCCGACCGCGTCGATCCGGCGGCCGGCGGCCAGCTCGCCGACCACCTCGATGATGACGTCCCGGGTCTTGCCCACGTCCTCGGCGGGGGTGTCCCGTCGGGCCTGCACGAGTACCTGGCCGGTGTCGTCGACGACACCGGCGGCCACCTTCGTGCCACCGACGTCGACTCCGATGGTCAGCGTCACCGCTGCCACTCCCCTCTGCTGTGCCGCCCGGCACGCACCGACCGGTCGGCCCGGGGTGCGTCGGGATGTCGTGGGTCAGGCACCGTCGCCTGGCGCGTCCCCGTCCGCTCCCTCCGGCGGACGTGACGCGGGCACCACGGGACGCGCGGCCGCTGGCCGGGCCACCCCGCCCGGGCCGGCGACGTCGACGGACGACGCTCCGGCCGGCGGGGTCGCCGAGTCCTCCGCTCGGGTCGCGGCGGACCAGACGTCCCGCTCGGGTACCGGCTGAGAATCATGCCCGGTACGGGTGGCCTCGCGCCACACCTGATCATCAGCGCCGGGCGGTGACGTGGTCGGCGGGGGCGGTGGCGGCTCCGGGGAGAACGCCCGCAGCAGGCTCGCCACCCCGGCGGCGAGGTCACCGGCGCCGGTCGCCAGCCGCTCGGCGAACTCGGGGCTGGGGTCGCGGAGCGCGACCATGGCCCGGCAGATCGGGCAGACGCAGCATTCCGGCGTTCCGGTGGCGAAACCGCCCCCGGCGGACCGGCCGGGCGGTCTGCTGTGACCGAGGACACCTGTGATGATCTCACCGAGCGGACCCCAGGATCCGGCGGACGAGCCGGCCCCGGCCAGCCGCGCGGTGGCCAGCAGGGTGGCGACCAACCGCTCCGCTTCCTCCCGGGCCGAACCCGGATCGGTACCTCCCATGTTCGGCTCCTCTGCCGTGGCGACGCTGCGGTCGGTCGGGTCAGCGCGTCGCGCCGGGTACTTCTACCCGGTGCTTCAACTGCTTCAACGCGGTGTCCATGATCATTTTCTCGGCCTTGCGGCGGAACATGCCGAGCATGCCGACGGCCAGGTCGACCTCCAGGGTGTAGGTCACCGTGCAGGTGCCGTCCGGGTTGCCGACCACGTCGTACGCGCCGCGCTGGGCGCGCTGCATCCGCGACGGCGCGACCAGGCGCCACTCGATCCGGCTGAGGTCCTCGGCGTACGAGTAGGCCAGCACGTACTCGTCGGCCAGCACGCCGGCGTCGAGGGTGAACCGGACCTGGCTGGCGTGACCGTCCTCGTCCCGCGCCAGCACCTCGACCCGGCGCATGGTGCCGGTCCACTCCGGGTAACGGGGAAAGTCGCAGATGACCGCGACCACCCGCTCCGGGGGCGCGCCGATGGTGATCGACTGGGTGGAGGAGTCCGCCATGTGGGGAGGCTACCCGGCCACGCCCCGCGACGCCCCGGTCCACCCCGCCCAACCCGGTCCACGTGCGCGGACGACCGGGCGGGTAGGTTTCGAGCAGGCCGTCAGGTCCGCGCCGACGGTCCCGGCCCGAGCCAGTGCGAGCGCGAGGAGTGCAGGTGCGCGAGTTCTCCGTCCCGCCCGTCGTCACCGTGGGTGACGCGGCGAACCTCACCGACCCGGTCTGGGCGAACGCCGAGAACGCGCCCGACGCGGCGCAGTTCGCGCGACCCGTCCCGGCCGCCGGCGGGGCGGGCCGGAGCTGGGTCGAGGTGACCTGCGCCCAGTTCCGCGACGAGGTGGTCGCGGTGGCCCGGGGCCTGGTCGCCGCCGGGGTGACCCGGGGCTGCCGGGTCGGCCTGATGAGCCGTACCCGCTACGAGTGGACGCTGTTCGACTACGCCATCTGGACGGTCGGCGCGGTGACCGTGCCGATCTACGAGACGTCCAGCGCCGAACAGGCCGCCTGGATCCTGGCCGACTCCGGCGCGGTGGCCTGCGTGGTGGAGACCAACGCGCACGCCACGCTGGTCGCCGGGGTCGCCGACCGGCTGCCCGAGCTGGACCGGGTCTGGCAGATCGACCTCGGCGCGGTGGACGAGCTGGTCACCCTCGGCGCGCCGGTGGCCCCCGGTGAGGTCGAGCGCCGCCGGCAGGAGATCCGGGCCGACGACGTCGCCACGATCATCTACACCAGCGGCACCACCGGCCGCCCCAAGGGCTGCGTGCTCACCCACCGCAACATGTACGCCGACATCGCCAACGCGGTGCCGGTGCTGCCGAACCTCTTCCGCCCGGGCGCGTCGACCCTGCTGTTCCTGCCCCTGGCGCACGCCTTCGCCCGGCTCATCCAGATCGGGGTGGTGCACGCGCGGGCCACCATGGCCCACTGCGCGGACACCACCAGGCTGGTCGAGGAGCTGCAGGAGTTCCGCCCGACGTTCGTCCTCTCCGTGCCCCGGGTGTTCGAGAAGGTCTACAACGGGGCCCGGCAGAAGGCCGAGGCCGGCGGCAAGGGCCGGATCTTCGACCGGGCCGAGACGGTCGCGGTGGCCTGGAGCCAGGCCCGGGAGACCCCGGGCGGGCCGGGCCTGCGGCTGCGGGCCCAGCACGCGGTCTTCGACCGGCTGGTCTACCGGAAGCTGCGGGCCGCCCTGGGCGGCAGGTGCCGCGACGCGATCTCCGGTGGCGCGCCGCTGGGCGCCCGCCTCGGGCACTTCTTCCGGGGCGTCGGGGTGACGATCCTGGAGGGCTACGGCCTCACCGAGACCGCCCCGGCCGCCGCCGCCAACCTGCCGGACGCCATCCGGATCGGCACGGTGGGCCGGCCGCTGCCCGGGGTGACCGTGCGGATCGCCGACGACGGCGAGATCCTGATCGCCGGCGACCTGGTCTTCCAGGGGTACTGGCGCAACGAGCAGGCCACCGCCGAGGTGCTGGCCGACGGTTGGTTCCACACCGGCGACCTCGGCCGGCTGGACGCCGACGGCTTCCTGAGCATCACCGGCCGCAAGAAGGAGATCATCGTGACCGCCGGCGGCAAGAACGTCGCCCCGGCGGTGTTGGAGGACCGGGTCCGGGCGCACCCGCTGGTCAGCCAGTGCGTGGTGGTCGGCGACCGGCGCCCGTTCATCGCCGCGCTGGTCACCCTCGACGAGGAGGCCCTGCCGAAGTGGCGGGAGGCGGCCGGGCTGCCGGCCGACGTCCCGGTCGAGGAGCTGCGGGACCACGAGGCGTTACGGGCCGAGATCCAGGGCGCGGTGGACGCCGCCAACGAGGCCGTGTCGAAGGCCGAGGCGATCAGGGTGTTCCGGATCCTGCCCCGGGACTTCACCGAGGCCACCGGCGAGCTGACCCCGTCGTTGAAGATCAAACGCAACGTCGTGCACGAGACGTACGCGGCCGAGATCGCCGCGATCTACCAACGCTGACTACGATCCGTCACGTGTCCGCCTCCACACCCGTCCGGGTCCAGCCGCATCCGCTGGCCGCCACCGCCCGCGTGGTCATGCTCGCGCTGGTCGCCGTCCTCATCCTGCTCCGCACCCGGGACGTGGGCCAGCTCCGCTGGGTCCTCCTGCTGGCGGTGGCCGGGTTGCCCACCCTGCTCGCCCCGGGCCAACGGATCCTCGGCCCGTTGAGCCGGGCCGCCGAGGTGGTGGTCCTGGGGCTGGCCGCCAGCCAGATCGCCGCGCTGGGCGCCGGCGGCGGCTCGCTCGCCGGGATGGGCGCGTCGGCCGTGCTGCCGTACCTGGCCGTGCCGGTCACCGTGACGGCGTTGCGCCGCCGGTTCCGGGAAGGCGCCGCGCTGCTCGCGCTCACCGCGGCCACCCTGCTGGTCAGCGGGGCGTTCACCGGGGTCGCCAGTGGGCGGCAGCTAGGCCAGCTCGGGTACCTCGCGGTCTGCGCGCAGTGGTTGATCCTGGCCGGGCTCGGGCTGTACGCCGCCAGCACCCTGCACCGGGTGATGGCGGTACGGCCCGAGGTCAAGCCCCAGCCGTACGCGGAGGCGACCCGGCTGCTGACCCAGTTGCGCAGCGTCGCCCGGCAGTTGCCCGGGGCGACCCTGGACCCGGGGGGCATCTCCGAGCACCTGCTGGAGGAGCTGCGCGCCGTCACCCGGGCGGACCGGGCGGCGGTGCTGTCGGCCAGCGGCGGCGGCCGGCTGGTGGTGCTCGCCCAGGTGGGCGTGGACCGGGTCGACTGGGAGACCACCCTGGACGCCGACTCGGCGATCGCCGACGCGTGGGCCAGCCAGCAACCGCAGACCGCGAGCCGGTCGCAGGCCCGCTCGCACCGGGGCGGGGACGTCTCGGCGTTGATCGTGCCGCTGGTCGCCGGGGTCCGCACGGTCGGCCTGGTGGCCCTGGAGGCGGACGTGGCGCAGGCGTACCCGGCGCCGGTGGTGGACCGGGTGACCGCGCTGACCCGGCCGGCCGCGCTGCGGCTGGAGGCCGCGCTGCTCTTCGACGAGGTGCGCTCGCTGGCCACCAACGAGGAACGGCAGCGGTTGGCCCGGGAGATCCACGACGGGGTGGCGCAGGAGCTGGTGATGGTCGGCTACGGCATCGACAACGCCCTGGCCACCGTGCACGACGACGCGGAGGAGACCGCGGAGAGCCTGCGCACGCTCCGCGGCGAGGTGACCCGGGTGATCCAGGAGTTGCGGCTGAGCCTGTTCGAGCTGCGCAGCGAGGTGGACCGGCACGGCGGGCTGGCCGCCGCCATCGCCGAGTACGCCCGCACCGTCGGCGCGTCCGGCGGGCTGCGGGTGCACCTGTCGCTCGACGAGTCGACCGCCCGGCTGCCCGCCGCCACCGAGGCCGAGCTGCTGCGGATCGCCCAGGAGGCGGTCACCAACGCGCGCAAGCACGCCGGGGCGGCCAATCTCTGGGTCACCTGCGAGGTGGATCCGCCGTACGCGCAGATCGAAGTGTCGGATGACGGTCAGGGAATCGCCGATCAGCGACCGGACGGCCGCTACGGCCTTGCGATCATGGCGGAGAGGGCGGAACGTATCCGGGGCCGGTTGGAGATCCGTCCGCGACAACCGAGCGGGACGACGGTGGCGGTGGTTCTCGGCGCCTCGCCCCGACGCGATAACGTGCGCGGTACCGCGACCGTTGGAGAAGGGGAGTAACCCGAGGATGACCACTAGCCCGATACCGGCCACCCGGACCAAGGTCCTCCTTGTGGACGATCACGACCTGATCCGCAAGGGTCTGCGGCACGCCTTCGAGCGGGACCGGCAGTTCGAGGTCGTCGGCGAGGCCGCCACCGCCGCCGAGGGGGTGCGCCAGGCCGGCGCGCTCCAGCCCGACGTGGTGATCATGGATCTGCGGCTGCCCGACGGCAGCGGCCTGGAGGCCACCCGGGCGTTGCGCAAGTCCAGCGCCTCGATGGGCATCGTGGTGCTCACCATGTACGCCGGCGACGACCAGCTCTTCGGCGCGCTGGAGGCCGGGGCGAGCGCGTTCGTGCCGAAGACCGCGCCGGCCGACGAGGTGGTGGCCGCCGCCCGGCACGCCGCCTCCTCCCCCAGCGCGTTCACGGCCGCCGACCTGGCCGAGGCGATGAAGCGCCGGCTGGCCCCGTCCGGCCCGCAGCTCTCGCCGCGCGAAGGGCAGGTGCTGCGGTTGCTCGCCGACGGCATGAGCGTGGCCGGCATCGCCAAGCAGCTCTTCGTCAGCGAGTCCACGGCCAAGACGCACATCTCGAAGCTCTACGAGAAGCTCGGCGCCGCCAACCGCGCCCAGGCCCTGATGACCGCCCTGCGGTTGGGGCTGCTGGAGGCCCCGGACGCGCCGAAGTTCTGACCGGCGCCGGTGCTCGTCACCGGATCCGCGGGCCCGGCCGACCGCCGGACGGGCCCGCGGATCCGGTCACTGCGCGCCGTCGGTGATTTCTTCCAAACGGCTCAGCAGGTGAATCCGTTTTGGCGCGGTCTGGTCAGTGGGGCGACGAACCGGCAGAATACCCCGGGTGGCCCACGGGGCGACGGTTCCCGCGCACGTGTCAAAAGGGGTAGGACAATGCGACCGGACTGGGCACCCGACACGATCGACGTCGAACGTCCCAGCGTCGCCCGCATGTACGACTACTATCTCGGCGGCTCGCACAATTTCGCCGCCGACCGGGCCGCCGCCGGGGCGATGATGGCAGCCGTGCCGGAGGCGCCGCTGATGGCCCAGGCGAACCGGGCCTTCCTCCGGCGGGCGGTGCACTTCCTCGCCGAGGCGGGGGTACGCCAGTTCCTCGACGTCGGCTCCGGCATCCCCACCGTCGGCAACGTGCACGAGATCGCCGACCGGGTCGCGCCGGGCTCCCGGGTGGTCTACGTCGACGTGGACCCGGTGGCGGTCGCCCACAGCCGCGAGATCCTCAGCGGCCAGCCCCGGGCCGCCGTCATCCAGGAGGACCTGCGCCGGCCGGACCGGATCCTGGCCCATCCCGAGCTGCACGACCTGCTCGACCTGTCCCAGCCGGTCGCCCTGATGGTGGTGGCGGTGCTGCACTTCGTCGGCGACCACGACCGGCCCACCGAGCTGCTGCGCACCCTGCGGCAGGCGCTCGCCCCCGGCAGCTTCCTGGTGCTCTCGCAGGCCAGCGACGAGGGCCAGTACGGCGACCACGCCCGGACCGACGCCGAGCAGGTCTACCGCGACACCGACAGTCCGCTCTTCCTCCGTGACCGCGCGGAGCTGACCGCCTTCTTCGACGGCTTCACCCTCGTCGATCCGGGTCTGGTCTGGGTGCCGCAGTGGCGCCCGGACTCGCCGGACCAGGCCGAGGACGCCGCGCGGTCGGGTTTTCTGGGCGGGGTGGGGCGGCTCGGTGGCTGACCCGACCCCGGACACGGGGTCCCGGCCCTGCCCCGGCTCCTTCGCCCGCGCCTGGGCCAAGGCGGTCTCCGGCACCAGCTATCTGCCGGTGACCCAGGAGCAGTTGGAGACGTTCCTCCAGGGGCTCACCGACCGGCTCGCCGCGGCGCTGCGGGCCGAGCCGTTCGACCCCCGCGCCGGTCACCAGATCGGCATCGACCTGGTCACCGCGCACATCGCCTCGGCCGAGGGGCTCGGCCGCACCGTCGAGGTGATCCAGCTCCGGCTGCGCCACGACCTCGACCTGGTCGGCGACGAGGTCGACGACCGGCTGGCCCGGCTGCTGGCCACCGTCGCGACCGGGTACGCCCGGGCACTGCGGGACCGTACGCTCGACGCCCAGGAGTCCCTGCGCCGGGCGGCCATGGTCGCCCGGGCGCAGGCCGAGCGGGCGCTGCGGGAGAGTGAGGCGCGGTTCCGCCACCAGGCCACCCACGACCCGTTGACGGACCTGCCGAACCGCACCCTGTTCACCGACCGGCTCACCGCCGCCCTCGCCGGCCCGGGGCGGGCCGACCGGCGGGTCGGGTTGTGCTTCCTCGACCTGGACAGGTTCAAGGTGGTCAACGACTCGCTCGGGCACCACGTCGGCGACGCGCTGCTGGTCGCGGTCGCCCAGCGGCTGCGGGAGGCCCTGGACGGGCACCTGGTGGCCCGCCTCGGGGGTGACGAGTTCGTGGTCCTGGTCGAGCGGACCCGGGGCACCGACGACGTGGTCCGCGTCGCCGAGGCGGCCCTGCGCGCGCTCGACCCGCCGGCCGTGGTGGACGGGCACGAGCTGACCGTGTCGGCCAGCATCGGCATCGTCGAGCGGCCGGTCGCCGACGCCACCCCGAGCGACCTGATGCGCGCCGCCGACAGCACCCTGCACTGGGCCAAAGCGGCCGGCGGGGCCCGCTGGGAGCTGTTCGACGCCGACCGCAACCAGCAGGAACTGGCCCGGTACGCGCTCTCCGCGGCCATCCCGACCGCCCTGGAGCGCGGCGAGTTCTACCTCGACTACCAGCCGCTGACCTCACTGCGGGACGGCCACCTGACCGGGGTGGAGGCGCTGATGCGGTGGCGGCACCCCGAGCTGGGCGAGCTGCGGCCGGACCGCTTCATCGGGCTGGCGGAGGAGACCGGCCTGATCGTGCCGCTCGGCGGGTGGGTGCTCGCCGACGCGGCCCGGGAGGCCGAGGGCTGGCCGACCGGCGGCCGTCCGCTGGCCCCGTTCGTCAGCGTCAACCTGGCCGTACGGCAGGTGCACCGGCCGGGGCTGGTCCGCCAGGTGCTCGGGCTGCTGGAACGCACCGGGCTGCCGCCGGAGCGGCTCCAGTTGGAGATCACCGAGAGCGCCATGATGAGCACCACCGGGGAGCCGGTGCACGCCCTGCGCGCGCTGGCCGAGGTGGGCGTCCGGATCGCCATCGACGACTTCGGCACCGGCTACTCCAACCTGGCCTACCTGCGGGACCTGCCGGTGACCGAGCTGAAGGTCGCCGGGAACTTCGTCGCCGGGCTGCGGGGCTCCCCGGCCGACCCGAAGACCCGTACCGACGAGCGGATCCTGGCCTCCCTGGTGTCCCTGGCGCACGCGCTGGAGCTGACCGTCACCGCCGAGGGGGTGGAGACGGCCGCCCAGGCCGAACGGCTGCGGGCGATCGGCTGCGACGCGGCGCAGGGCTGGTTCTTCGGCCGGCCCGGCCCGGCCGGGCAGATCGTCGACCGGCTGGACCGGGAACGCCAGACCGCGCCGATCTTCACGCCCCGCTGAGCGGGCCGGGGCCGCCGGCCCGCAGGCCCGCACGCCCGCCGGCCCGCACGCCCGCACGCCCGCCGGCCCGCACGCCCGCCGAGCCGTGCGCCCGCCGAGCCGTGCGCGCCCGCACGAACCCGCCGGATCCGGGCCGCCGGCCCTCACGCCCCGTCGAGCAGGGCCGTCATCCGCTGCGCCTGGGTCTCCCAGCGCCACTCCCGCTCCACCCAGGCCCGCCCCGCCGCGCCCAGCCGCCGGGCCAGCGCCGGGTCGGCGAGCACGGTGGCCACCCGGTCGGCCACCTGCGTCACGTCCCGCCCGGACACCACGTACCCGGTCTCGTCCTCGCGGACGGCGTCCGGGGCGCCCCCGGAGTCGCCGGCGACCACCGGCAGGCCGGTGGCGGACGCCTCCAGGTAGACGATGCCGAGTCCTTCGACGTCCAGGCCCCGGTTGCGGGTCCGGCAGGGCATCGCGTACACGTCACCGGCGGCGTAGTGGGCGGGCAGCTCGGCGGCGGGGACGGTGCCGGTGAAGACCACGTCCCGGGCCACCCCCTCCTGCCGGGCCAGCTTCTCCAGCGTTCCCCGGTACGGGCCGCCGCCGACGACCAGCAGCGCGGCGTCCGGCACCCGGCGGCGGATCGCCGGCAGCGCCCGGATCAGGACGTCCTGCCCCTTGCGCGGGACCAGCCGGGACACGCAGACCACCACCGGCCGGTCGGTCAGGCCGAGTCGGGCCCGCACCGCCGCCCCGTCGACCCCCGGGTGGTACGCGTCGACGTCCACGCCGGGCGCGAGCCGGCGCAGCTCGGTCAGCCCGCGCAGCGCCCGCTCCAGCCGTACCCGGGTGTAGTCGCCGAGGTAGGTGACCACGTCGGCGCCCCGGCCGATGCGGCGCAGCGCCGTGCGGGCGGCCGGTAGCGCGGCCCAGCCGACCTCGTGCCCGTGGGTCAGCGCCACCACCCGGCGGACCCCGGCCCGACGGCGCAGCCCGGCGGCGAGCAGGCCCAGCGGGGCCGCCGCGCCGAACCAGACGGTGTCGCAGTCGTGCCGGCGGGCCAGGGCGGCGGCCCGCCGGGCCACCAGCGGGGTCGGCAGCAGCACCTTCGTGGGTTCCCGGACCACCTCGAACGGCTGGTCGGCGTCGAACTTCCCGGCGTCGGGCCAGGTCGAGGCGTAGACCACCACCGAGCCGGCCGGCTGACGGAGCGCCAAATTGTGCACGAACGACTGGATGCCGCCCGGGCGGGGCGGGAAGTCGTTGGTGATCAGCAGCGTGCGGCTCATCTGCCGGCCTTCCTGGCGTACGCGCGGGCGGCGGCGATCCGCTCCACGGTGGAGGGGTGCGACGCCGAGTGGAGGTACTCCCAGCGGGGCGGGTCGGGGTCGGCGAGGTTCGCCCCGGCGAGCCGGCGCTGCATCGCCTCGAAGGTGGCCGGGTCGCCGGTGAGCGCCAGCGCGTGCGCGTCGGCCCGCGCCTCGACCCGGCGGGAGATCGCCGCCTGGGCCGGCGTGGCCACCGCCCCGACGACGGTGACCAGGGCGACCAGCAGCCCGAACGCGCGGGGGTCACGGATCGAGTCGACGCCGGCCAGGCGCAGCAGCGGGCCGGCCGAGCCGACCAGGTAGAGGGCCACCACGGCCGCCGCCGCGCCGAGCGCGCCGGTGACGGTGCCGGCCAGCACGTCCCGGTGCCGGGCGTGCGACAGCTCGTGGGCGACCACGCTCGTCACCTCCGCCGGGGTGGCCTCGCGCAGCAGGGTGTCGTAGACGACCACCCGGCGGGTGGGGCCGAAGCCGGAGACGTACGCGTTGACCGCGCGGGTCCGCCGGGACGCGTCGGCGACCAGCACGTCCCGCACCGGCACGCCGTCGCGGGCGGCCATGCTCATCACCTCGGCGCGCAGCGGGCCGTCCGGCAACGGGGTGAACCGGTTGAACACCGGCTCGACCAGCACCGGCAGCACGAAGGAGAGCAGCGCCACCAGCCCGGCCGCGCCGGCCGCGCCGAACGTCCACCACCAGCGCGGGGCGAGCCGGACCACGGTCCAGAAGCCGAGCAGGGCCACCACGCCGACGACGGCGCTGAGCGCGTACGACTTGAGCAGGTCGACCGTCCAGGCGCCCCAGGTGTTGGTGCTCAGCCCGTACCGGAGGAGGACCTGCTGCCGCCAGGCGGCGAACGGGAGGGTGACCAGGTCGGCGACGAGCAGCACGGCGAGCCCGCCGAGCAGCGCCCGGGCGACCCAGTGGCCGCCGAACGGGCGACCGGCCAGCTCGATCAGGCGCGCGCCCAGCGGGGTGAGGCCGAGCAGCAGCGCCACCAGCAGGCCGACGAGCAGCGCCGCCCAGCCGCCGGGGCGCAACGCGGACCGGAACGCCCGGGCCCGGGTGAGCTGCTCGGCCGGGAAGTCCCGCAGGGCGGCGAGCTGGTCGGCGCGCGGGGCGGGCGGGCGCTGCCACGGGGTGACCAGGGCGACGGTGACCACCAGGGCGACCACCAGGACGGCGAGCGTGCCGAGCGCCCAGGCGCGTGGACTCATCCGGCCACCTCGCCGTGCCGTGCCCGCCTCATGCCACCGCTCCCTCCGCCGTGCGCGCCCATCCTATGGCCGGCGCGCGCCGGTCCCGCCGGCCAGGCCGGCGCGGGCCGACCCTGCCGACCAGGCCGGCGCGGGCCGGTCCCGCCGACACGTCGGACTGACGTCATCTGACGCCGCACCCTCTTGTCGGAGACGTCATGATGATGCCATGATGACGTCATGCAGCTTGCTCCGTACGTGGAACACCTCCGCGCCGAACTGGCCTCCGTCGCCGCGCTCGGCGGCGACGACACCCGGGCGCTCGCCGAACGACTGACCGGGCCGCTGGAGTCGGCGTTCCGGTTGGCCCTGCTGGACGCCCTGGGCGCCGCAGCCGAGGAGATCACCCGCGAGCTGGCCCCCGGCGCGGTCGAGCTGCGCCTGCGCGGTCAGGAGCCCGGCTTCGTGGTGACGTCACCGCCGGCCACCCCGGCGCCCCCGGACGAACCGCCCACCGTCGACCCGGTGGCGTCACCGCCCGAGACGGAGGAGGGGGCGACCACCCGGATCACCTTCCGCCTGCCCGAGCACCTGAAGAACCGGATCGAGGAGACCGCCGGTCGGGAGGGCCTGTCGGTGAACGCCTGGCTGGTCCGCGCGGCCACCGCCGCGGTCACCACCGCCGCCCGCCCGGACCCGCGACCCCGTGCCCCCCGGGGCGGGCAGCGCTACACCGGCTGGGCCCGCTGACCACCTGGCAGGCCCACCGCCGCCCGAGCTGTGCCCCGCGACCCGCGCTGCCCGCGACCCGACCCGCCCACCCGTCAGGAGGGACCCACCGTGCCCACGTTCGACACGCCCCAGCCGCCCACCGTCACCGTCGACCTCGCCGCCGGCCACGTCTGGCTCACCGCCACCGACCGCGCCGACACCGTCGTCGAGGTCCGACCCAGCAACGCCGCCGTTGACACCGACGTACGCGCCGCCGAGCAGACCCACGTCGAGTACGCCGACGGCAACCTGCTCGTCCGCGGGCCCCGACCCCGCACGCTGGGCCTGTTCGGCCGGGTCGGCTCGGTGGACGTCACGATCGCCCTGCCGAGCGACGCGGCGGTGCGCGGCACCGCCTCGGCGGGCACCTTCCAGGGCACCGGCCGGCTGGGCGGTTGCCGGTTGCGCACCTCCGCCGGTGACCTCCGGTTGGAGCGCACCGGCGACCTGGAGCTGGACACCTCCGCCGGCGCCGTCACCGTCGAGCAGGTCACCGGCCACGCCCGGATCAGCACCGGCAGCGGTGACGTACGCCTCGGGGAGGTCACCGGCGACGCGGTGGTCAAGAACTCCAACGGCGACAGTCACCTCGGCGCCGTCGACGGCGAGGCGCGGGTCACCTCCGCCAACGGCGACATCGTGCTGACCCGGGCCGGCGGCCCGGTCGAGGCCACCACCGCCAACGGCGACATCCGGATCGGCGAGGTCGCCGGCCGGTCGGTGTCGGTCCGCACCGGCTGCGGTGGGATCGACGTCGGCGTCCGGGACGGCACGCCGGCCCTGCTCGACCTGCACACCGGCTACGGCAACGTGGACAACCAGTTGCGGCCCTGCGACGAGCCCGACCGGCCCGACGAGGCGGTGCGCCTCACCGCCCGCACCTCGTCCGGCGACATCGTCGTCCGGCGGCGCTGACCGGCCCGGCCCGGCCGCCGGGTCTCAGGCGCGGGCCAGCCGGCGCAGCAGCGAGTCCGCGCCGAGCGGGTACGCGCCGTGCCGGCGTACCCCGTCGGCGACCTCGCGGTCGGAGGAGATCACCACCACCGGGCGGCCCGACGGCTCGGCCCGGACCAGGCGGCGGATCAGCTCGTCGGCGGTCTCCCCCTTGCGGGAGAACAGCACCCGCACCCCACGCGGCGACGGCGGCAGCCCGTGCATCCGCTCCGCGCCGTCGAAGACCACGGTGACCTCGTCGCCGGTCTGCGCGGCGATCCCGCCGAGGCCGCTGATCAGCCGTTTGCGCTGCTGTTCCAGGGACATCTCCCCGAAACCGCGTTTGGTGACGTTGTACCCGTCGACCACCAGGTGCGCCCGGGGCAGGGCGAGGAGCTGGTCCAGGCGGGCCGGGTCGTCGGTGTCCCGGGCGCGGGTGGCGGGGCCGGCCGGGGCGGCGGAGGACTGCTCGGCGAACGCGTCGGCGACGAAGTCGGCCGGCAACCGGTCCACCGGGTCCAGGGCCAGCTCACGGCGGAGCCCGACGGCCGCCTGGCCGATCGTCTCCAGCAGCAGCCACAGCCGCGCGTCGTCGACCGACCGGGCCTCCTTGGCGCTGGCCCGGGCCACCCCGGCGGCGGACTCCGCCTCGGCCAGCCTGGCACGGGCCCGACGCAGCTCGGCATCAGCGTCCGCGGCGGCCCGGCTGGCCCGGCCGCGCTCGGTGGCGAGCAGCTCGTTGGCCCGGCGCTCCCGGGCCTGGGTCTCGCGCAGGGTCCGGGCCAGCACCCGGTGCTCCTCACGGAGCTGACCCAGCTCGTCGCGGACCCGGGCCAGCTCGTCGCGGAGCTTGTCCGCCTCCACCCGGGCCACCGCCCGGTCGTGCTCGGCCCGGGTGGCCCGCTGCTCGGCCTCCCGGACCAGCTCGGCGACGACCGCGCTGTCCGCCTCGGCGCGCACCGCCGCGCCGCTGGCCTCGATCAGGTCCCGCCAGGCCGGCGGCCGGGCGAGGTAGGCGAGGGCGGCCACCTCGACCGGGTCGGCGGCGGCCGGGGCGGTGCCCTCGACGACGGCGGCGCCGAGGTCGCCGGCGTCGGCCAGCACCCGGGCGGTGATCCGCTGCCGGAACAGCGGGTCGGCGGTGAGCTGCGCGGCGATGGCCGGCGCGCCCAGTCGGGCCCGGCGGTTGGGCGCGAATTTGGCGATCCGACGCAGCGGCACCGGCACCTCGTCGCCGGGCAGGCCGGGCAGCACCGTGGCGGCGAGCGCCACGATCCGCTGGCGCACCGGCTCGGGCAGCACCGGCTCGGGCTCCGGAACGCCCCCTTCAGGCTCGGAAACGCCCGGCTTGCCCTCGGGAACGCCCGCATCGGGCTCGGAAACGCCCGGCTCACGGTCGGCGGGATCAGTCGCGCCGCTGACCGCGTCGAGCCCAGCGTCGACCGCCCCCTGCCCGGGGAGGTGGTCGTCGGGCGGCTCGGAGAGGGGCATGTGGCAAGTCTCCCACCGCGAGCGGGCCCACCGCCCGGTGAGTGAGCCGATCTCTCATCCTAGGCCCGTGGTAACGCCTGGGGCGGTTGGTACGCGAGTGTGGGAGTGTCGCACCGGGGCGCTAGCGTGCCGGCCGTGACCAGCGGGGAGTACGTGCAGCAGACACTGGCCGGGCTGACGCCGGCCGGGCCGGGCGTCGACCCGGAGCTCCCGTTGCACGCGGTGACCTTCGTGGTGGTCGACCTGGAGACCACCGGCGGCTCGCCGGACGGCGGCGGCATCACCGAGATCGGCGCGGTCAAGGTACGCGGCGGCGAGGAGCTGGGCGTGCTCGGCACCCTGGTCAACCCGGGGCAGCCGATCCCGCCGTTCATCACCGTGCTGACCGGCATCACCGAGGCGATGCTGCTGCCCGCGCCGCCGATCGAACGGGTGCTGCCCAGCTTCCTGGAGTTCCTCTCCGACGCGGTGCTGGTCGCCCACAACGCCCCGTACGACGTGGGTTTCCTCAAGGCCGCCTGCGCCCGGCACGGCTACCGCTGGCCCAACCCCCGGGTGTTGGACACCGCCGCGTTGGCCCGCCGGGCGCTCACCTCCGACGAGGTGCCCAACCGCAAGCTCGGCACCCTCGCCGCGTACTTCCGCGCCGCCACCACGCCGACCCACCGGGCCCTGGACGACGCCCGGGCCACCGTCGACGTGCTGCACGGGCTGATCGGGCGGCTCGGCGGGCACCGGGTGCACACCCTGGGCGAGGCGATCGAGTTCGTCCGGGCGGTCACCCCCACCCAGCGGCGCAAACGTCACCTCGCCGACGGGTTGCCCAGGGCGCCCGGGGTCTACGTCTTCCGCGCCGCCGACGACCGGCCGCTCTACGTCGGCACCTCCGGCGACGTCGCCACCCGGGTCCGCAGCTACTTCACCGCCGCCGAGAAGCGGGCCCGGATGTCCGAGATGCTGGCCGCGGCGGAACGGGTGGAGGCGGTGGAGTGCGCCCACTCCCTGGAGGCCGAGGTACGCGAGCTGCGGCTGATCGCGGCGCACGCGCCGCCGTACAACCGGCGGTCGAAGTATCCGGAGCGGGCCGTCTGGCTCAAGCTCACCGCCGGGCCGTACCCGCGGCTGTCGGTGGTCCGCGAGATCGGCCCGGCCGACCGGGGGTACCTCGGGCCGTTCGGGTCGCGGCGTTCGGCGGAGCTGGCCGCGGCGGCGTTCCACGACGCGTTGCCGCTGCGCCAGTGCACCCACCGCCTGTCGCTGCGCGTCGTCACGCCGGCCTGCGCGCTGGCCGAGCTGGGTCGCTGCCCGGCGCCCTGCGAGCACCGGATCACCCCCGAGGAGTACGACCACCGCGCGGCGTCGCCGTTTCGCGCCGCCACCACGGGCGACCCGCAGCCGGTGGTGGACGCGCTGCTGGCCCGGATCGCCGCGCTCTGCGCCGACCAGCGGTACGAGGAGGCGGTGGTGGTCCGGTCCCGGCTGGCGGCGGCGCTGCGGGCGACGGTCCGCATGCAACGCCTGGCCGGGCTGACCCGGATCGCCGAGCTGGCGGCGGCCCGGCCCGCCGCCGGTGGCGGCTGGGAGCTGGCGTTGGTGCGGCACGGCCGGCTGGCCGGGGCCGGGGTGTCCCCGCCGGGGGTCCACCCGGGACCGACGCTGCGCCTGATCCGGGCCACCGCCGAGACGGTGGTCCCCGGTCACGGTCCGGTCCCGGCGGCCACCGCGGCGGAGACCGAACGGATCCTGTCCTGGTTGGAACGCCCGGAGACCCGGCTGGTCGAGATGTCGGCCGGGTGGTCCTCGCCGGTGGCCGGGGCGGCCCGGTTCCGTGAGCTGCTGGCGAAGGCCGAGCGGGCGGTATCGGTCCAACTCTCGACCGAACGCCCATGAGCAACTGACCAAACGGATGACACCGCCTCGCATAGGCTGTTAGAGAAGTGCAGTCCTGCCCGTTTCGTGGGCCTGCTCCCGGTTACCGGCGAGAGGTGGCTGTGGAGCCAGGGTGAGGAGGTGTCCCAGGTGGACGTCGACGCCGGACACGGCGCCGCCCTGGGGGGCGCGCTTCCCACACCCGCGGACCTCCCGCTCGCCCGTCGGCTGCGGTCCCTGCTGTCCTGGCCGAGCCACGACCCGGACCCGGTCACCCAGCTCGTCCGCGCCCACCGCGGGGCGCACCCGAACGCCGACACGGCGGTGCTGCGCAAGGCGTACTCGATCGCGGAGAACATGCACCGTGGCCAGTTCCGCAAGAGCGGTGAGCCGTACATCACGCATCCGCTGGCGGTCGCCCAGATCTGCGCCGAGCTCGGCATGGACACCACCACCCTGGTCGCCGCGCTGCTGCACGACACGGTGGAGGACACCCGCTACACCCTCCAGGCGCTCGCCGGGGACTTCGGCCACGAGGTGGCCCACCTGGTCGACGGGGTGACCAAGTTCGACAAGGCGTTCTACGGCAAGGCCGCCGAGGCGGAGACCGTCCGAAAGATGATCATCGCGGCCGGCAAGGACGTCCGGGTGCTGATCATCAAGCTGGCGGACCGGCTGCACAACATGCGTACCCTCGGGGTCCGCTCGGCCGCCTCCCGCAACCGGATCGCCACCAAGACCCTCGACGTGCTGGTGCCGCTCTGCGACCGGCTCGGCATCCAGGCCCTCAAACGCGAGCTCGACGACGTCGTCCTGCTGCACCTGCACCCCGACGAGCACGCCCGCATCCAGCGCCACCTGCACGACCGGCCGGGCTGGGACGCGTACCTGCGGGAGATCGTCGCCCGGACCCGGGTCGCGCTGCGCCGCAGCAAGGTCGACGCCACGGTCGCCCCCCGACCCCGGCACCTCTACTCGATCTGGAAGGACACCGTCGCCGGCAACCACGCGATGCCGTACGACCTGCCCCGGATCGCGATCGTGGTGGACGGCCCGGCCACCGACTGTTACGCCGCGCTGGGCGCGGTGCACGGGCTCTGGCGGCCGATGCCGGGCCGCTTCAAGGACTTCATCGCCTCCCCGAAGAACAACCTCTACCGGTCGCTGCACACCACCGTCCGCGGCCCGCAGGACCGCGCCGTCGAGGTGCTGATCCGCACCGAGGAGATGCACCGCACCGCCGAGTACGGCGTCGCCGCCGACTTCCGTTTCCCCCGGGCGGGCGGGCCGGCCGCCAGCCAGCAGCTCGACTGGCTGCGCCGGGTGCTGAACTGGGAGCAGGACGCGCCGGACCCGAACCAGTTCCTCCAGTCGCTGCGCTGCGACCTGGCCGAGGCGCAGATCCAGGTGTTCGCCGAGGGGCGACAGATCCTGCTGCCGGCCGGAGCCACCCCGGTCGACCTGGCGTACGAGTTGGGCGCCGACCGGGGCGACCGCTGCCTCGCCGCGAAGATCAACGGCCGGCTCGCGCCGCTGTCCTCCCAGTTGGCGGAGGGCGACGTGGTGGAGATCTTCACCGAGACCGCCACCGACAACGGCCTCGACGCGCTCGGCGTGCCCCGGGGACCCCGCCGGGAGTGGCTGGAGTTCGTCAAGTCCCCGCACGCCCAGATGCAGATCAACAGATGGTTCGCCGACCACACCGAGCCGGGCATCTCGATCGCCGACAAGGTGCGGCTCGGTCGGGCCACCATCGGCCTCGCGCTGCGCAAACACGACCGGGGGCTGGCCAGCGACCTGCCGTTGCTACGGCTGTCCGAGGAGCTCGGCTACCCCGACCTGGAGACCCTGCTGGTGGCCGTCTTCGACCGGGTCGTCGAGCCGGACACTCTGGTCCGGCAGCTCATCGACCTCGTGGACCAACGCCAGTAAAGGTTTTCACCCCCGGTGGCCGGGCCGGTGGGCGTGAGCCACTAGCCTGAGACGATGATCCCCCGTTCCCGCGCCACCGCTCGGGCCGTCGGTTACCGGACGTTCTACCGGCTGCCGGTGGGCCTGCGCCGACGGCTCGTCCGGCTCGCCGTCCCGAAGTACATCGTCGGCGCGGTGACCCTCGTGCGGGACGCCGAGGCGGACGGGGCCGGACGGCTGCTGCTGCTGCGCCAGCCGCCCGGCCACAGTTGGACCCTCCCCGCCGGCCTGCTGCAGCGCGGCGAGTCGCCGGTGGTGGGCGCGGCCCGGGAGCTGGCCGAGGAGTCCGGCGTCCGGCTCTCCCCCGACCGGCTGCGCCCGGCCGTGCCGAACGCCATCGTGCACGCGAAGGGCTGGGTCGACGTGGTCTTCGAGACGGAGGTGCCGGCCTCGACCACCGCGCTGGTGGTCGACGGCGCGGAGGTCTTCGAAGCCGCCTGGCACCCGCTGGACGACCTGCCCCGGCTGAGCCGGGCCACCGCCCGCCTGCTCGGCTACTACGGCATCGGTCCGCTCGCCGGGCAGCTCCCCGAGGCCGGGCCGACGACGTGAGCGGCGGCGCCCCGCCGGACGTCTGTGCCGT
This sequence comes from Micromonospora sp. WMMD882, assembly GCF_027497255.1. NCBI lineage: Bacteria > Bacillati > Actinomycetota > Actinomycetes > Micromonosporales > Micromonosporaceae > Micromonospora > Micromonospora sp. WMMD882. Next base: position 148,201 of record NZ_CP114903.1, on the reverse strand, counting down.
CGTCCTCGCCGCCGGTGAGGGCACCCGGCTGCGCCCGCTGACCGCGCGGCTGCCCAAGGCGCTCTGCCCGGTGGGCAACGTCCCTCTGCTGGACCGGGCGCTGACCCGGGTCGCCGGGCTCGGGTTGAGCGGCCCCGGGCAGGTCGCGGTGAACGCCTGCTACCTGGGCGACCAGGTGGTCGACCACGTCGGGTCCCGCGCCCACCTCTCCGTCGAGCCGGGCGACCCGCTGGGTACGGCCGGCGGCGTCGGCAACCTGCGAACCTGGATCGCCGGCCGGGGAGTGCTGGTCGGTAACGCCGACGCCTACCTGGCCGCCCCGGACGCCGCCCCCGGGCCCGACATCGCGGCGCTGCTCGACGGCTGGAACGGCGAGACGGTACGCCTGCTCGGCCAGCCTGCCCCGGACCCGACCGAGCCGGGCACGTTCGGCGGGCACCGGTTCGTCGGCTTCTCCCTGCTGCCGTGGCGGCTGGTCCGTGACCTGCCGCCGACCTTCGGCGACCTGGTCCGGGCGGTCTGGCGGCCGGCCGAGGCGGCCGGGGCGCTGGAGGTGACGGCGTTCCGCGGCGTCTTCTACGACACCGGCACCCCCCGCGACTACCTCGCCGCGAACCTGCACGCCGCCGCGGGCGGCTGCCTGGTCGCCCCGGACGCCACGGTGACCGGCCGGTGCCGGGAGACCGTGGTCGGGGCCGGCGCGGTGGTCGCCGGTGACACCGTCCGCACGGTGGTCTGGCCCGGGGCGACGGTACGCCCGGACGAGTCGCTGCACGACACGATCCGCGCCGGCGCCGATCTCACCGTCCCGGCCTAGTCCCGAGGTCATCCCCGCTTCCTCCCGCCGACCGTCGCCTGGTCCGAGGCCGGCACGGCGCGACGAGCCGAACGGGCGCGTCGGAGCCGGCACGGTCCGGCGGACCCGGCACGGCGCTGACATCGTGCGGCGAAGCCGGCACGGCGGGGCGAAGCCGGCACGGCGCAATGCGAGACCGACTGCTGTGCCCGCGGGCCCCTTTCGAGCTGCCCCGTTTGTGCGTCCGGCCGCGACCGTGCTGGTCGGGTCGCGGGCAGCATGATCTGAACACGGTGAGCCCGCGCCCCTCCCAGCTGGGCCGGTCCCGCCCCGCCCTGCCTACCCCGCCTGCCCCACCCGCCCTAGCTGCGGGCTGGCGGGCTGGCGGGCTGGCGGGCTGGCGGGCTGGCGGGCTGGCGGGCTGGCGGGCTGGCGGCAGCATTGCCGTCCCGGTCAGCCGGTGACCCGACGGGTGACGCACTAGCATGGGCTCGACGTCGACGAACGGAGAAGCCCCCCGTGATCACCGCCATCGTGTTGATCGACTGCGCCACCGACTCGATCCCCGAGGTGGCCGAGGCGTTGGCCGCCCTGCCCGGCGTCAGCGAGGTCTACTCGGTGGCCGGTCACGTCGACCTCATCGCCGTGGTCCGGGTCCGCGAGTTCGAGCAGATCGCCAAGGTGATCGCCGGCAGCATCTCCAAGGTGCCCGGTGTGATCAACACCGAGTCGCACATCGCCTTCCGGGCGTACTCGCAGCACGACTTGGAGGAGGCGTTCGCGATCGGCCTCGCCAACGCCGACTGAGCGCCCACCCTCGCGCTCACCAGGCGGGGACGGACCCCGACCCGCGTCCGCGGGCAGCGCGGGCAAGCGACCGAAGGCTGCGCAGGGCACCGGGCCAGGCCCCGGACGCCCCGCCGGACAGCTCCGGACGCCCCGCCGGAAAGGCCGGACAGGGGACGCCGTGCCGGACAGGGGACGCCGTGCCGGACAGGGCGGCCGGAGAGCCGGGCGGGCGCACGAACGGGGCAGCTCGACAGGGACTCAGGGGGTAGTAGTTCCGCCGTCGCCAGCGCCGCCGCACCGAGGCGTCGCCGGCACGAGGACCGCCGTCAACCCACCGCCGTCGGGCACCGCCGTCGGGCACCGCTGTCCGTACACCACCGTCTGCGGGCCGCCGTCAGCAGAGGCTCGTCTTGACGGGCGGAGACGGGGCCGGCCACCCCACCGCTACGGGCGGATCGGCCGGACGTACGCGCCCGTGCGCCGGTCCACCTGTGGTGGACCGGCGCACGCGGCCTCGGTGTGGAGCAGGCCGGGTCAGCTGGCCGTGGGCGCCGGTGTGGCGCCACCCGGGGCGGTGCCGCCCGGGGCCGGCGTGGTCGCCGGGCCACCCGGCGGCGCGGTGGGCGGGCTCACCGACGGGTTCGGCGTCGGGGCGCCGTTGCCCCCCGGGCCGGGTGTGCCGCTGGCGCTGGCCTGCGGGACCGGGACGCCCAGCTCCTCGGCCAGGGCCACCAGTGACTCGTAGTGCGTCTGCAGCACCGGCAGGGCGTCCTGGGCGAGCTGGACGACCGACTGCTCGGAGCCCTGGGCGATCTCGGTCTGGGTGGCCTGGATCGCCTGGACGTGCCCGGCCAGCTCGGCGGTCACCCATTCCCTGTCGAACTCCGCGCCGCTGACGTTGTTGAGCTGGTCCTCCACGGCCTGCTGGTCGGCGGTCGGCTCGGCGGGCAGGTCGACCTTCACCTGCTTCGCGACCTCCTGCACCGTCTGGTCGAGTTGGGTGTGGTCGGTGACGAACTGCGCGCCGAGGTCCTTGACCTGCTGGTTCTGGCCCTTCTCCTGGGCCAGTTCACCGGTGACGATCTCGGCCAGGTTGACCTGGTGGATCGCCTGCAGGTACTGCCGGTCCTGGGTCGACGGCTGTGCCGCCTGGCCCGCCGTGGCAGCGGCGGGCGCCAGCCCGGTCAGCGTCAGGGCGGCCACCACCCCGAGCCGCTTGATACCCCACATGTTTCCTCCCCGTGGTCGTTGGACCGCACGGATACCCGGCTGGCCCGGTTTAACCCCCCGGCGTCGTCCGACAACAGGGCCGTGCGTGCGGCACGGGCGGCGAGACCAGGGACGACGCCGGACGGTACGCGGGAAACGCACGTGGCGCCCGCCGGAGATCCGGCGGGCGCCACGTGCGGTGCGGTACGGGTGGATCAGTGGCGGCTCGGGCCGCTGCCGATCTCCTCCCGCTCGGGGCGGGGCTCCACCGGAGGATGCCCCGGCGAGACCGGCGCCTCGACCGGCTTCTCGATCGGGTAGAAGAAGCCCTTGATGGCCGGGCCGAGCGCGCCGAGCCGGTTCATCTTCTTGGGCACCACCCAGCCGACGTACTCCAGCTCGCCGTGGCCGTCGCCGTGCCCGTCCGCCGCGCTGAGCGGCTGGTGCACCTCGACGAACCGGCCGTCCGGCAGCCGCCGGATGATGCCGGTCTCCACGCCGTGCGCCAGGACCTCCCGGTCGTGCTGCTGGAGCCCGAGACAGATCCGGTACGTCACGTAGTAGGCCAGCGGGGGCAGGATCAGCAGGCCGATCCGGCCGGCCCAGGTCATCGCGTTCAGGCTGATCTGGAACTTGTCCGCGATCACGTCGTTTGCCCCGGAGAGCGTCAGGACCAGGAAGAAGGCGATGGCCATCGCGCCCAGGCCGCTGCGGTTCGGGACGTCACGCGGGCGCTGGAGCAGGTTGTGCGCGCGGTAGTCCTTGAGCTGTCGGGCCTCGACGAACGGATAGAGCGTCGACAGCCCCACCAAGATGCCGGGCAGCACCACGGTCGGCCAGAACAGCGGTGGGATGACGTACCCGTCTCCGATCGGGATGTTGATCTCCCAGGCCGGCATGAGTCGGGTCGAGCCGTCGAGCATCATGACGTACCAGTCGGGCTGGCTCGCCGCCGACACCACCCACGCCTCGTACGGGCCGAAGAGCCAGATCGGGTTGATCTGGAACAGACCGCCCAGCAGCGCGATGACGCCGAAGACGACCATGAAGAAGCCGCCCTGCTTGAGCACGTAGCGCGGGAACATCCGCTCGCCGACCACGTTGTCGTTGGTCCGGCCGGGGCCGGGCCACTGGGTGTGCTTCTGCTTGAAGACCAGACCGACGTGCACCCCGATCAGGGCCAGCAGCAGACCCGGGATGAGCAGCACGTGGGCGATGTAGAAGCGGCTGATGATGATCTCGCCCGGGAACTCGCCGCCGAAGATCGACGAGGTGACCCAGGAGCCGATCACCGGGATGGAGAGCATGATCGCCGAGGCGATCCGCAGGCCGGTGCCGGAGAGACCGTCGTCCGGCAGCGAGTAGCCGGTGAAACCGGCCAGGAAGCCGATCCAGAACAGCAGCGAACCGATGATCCAGTTGGTCTCCCGCGGCTTGCGGAACGCGCCGGTGAAGAAGACCCGGAGCATGTGCACCACGATCGCCGCCATGAACAGCAGCGCCGACCAGTGGTGCATCTGCCGCATGATCAGGCCGCCCCGGACGTCGAACGAGATGTCCAGGCTGGAGGCGTACGCGGCGGACATCGGCGTGCCCCGCAGCGGGGCGTAGCTGCCGTTGTAGATGACCTCGGTCATCGCCGGCTCGAAGAAGAAGGTCAGGAAGACACCGGTCAGCAGCAGGACGATGAACGAGAAGAGCGCGATCTCGCCCAGCAGGAACGACCAGTGGTCGGGGAAGACCTTGTTGAGCACCCGGCGCAGCGGCGTCGACACGGCGAACCGGTCGTCGACCCCGACGGCGGCCTTGCCGGGCACCGCTGCTACGTCAAACTTTCGGCGCTTCATGGCCGCTCCCAGAAGTCGGGCCCGACGGTCTCGGTGTAGTCGGACTTTGCCACGAAGAAGCCCTCGTCGTCCACCTCGATGGGCAGCTGGGGCAGACGCCGGCTGGCCGGGCCGAAGATGGGCCGGGCGTTGTCGGTGATCAGGAACTGCGACTGGTGGCAGGGGCAGAGCAGCCGGTTGGTCTGCTGCTCGTAGAGGCTGGCCGGGCAGCCCGCGTGCGTGCAGATCTTGGAGTACGCGGCGTAGTTGCCCCACATGTAGCCGCCGTGCCCGACCCGCTCGTTGGCCGCGCGGGCCTCCTGGGCGTCGGACTCGCGCAGGTGGATCAGCAGGGTCACCGAGTCGGCGTGCCGGTTGCTGACGCCATCGGCGATGCCGGGGAAGACGGTGATCTGACCGCCGGCGCTGACGTCGGCCGGGCGGACCGGACGGCCGTCCTCGCGGACCAGCCGGATCCGCTCGCCGCCCTCGCCGGGGTGGAAGCCGGTGACGAACATCTGGTTGTTCTCGTGCGGCTGCTTGATCAGACCGCCGACCAGCGGGGCCGCGGCGATCGCGCCGACCGGGGCCAGGCCCGCCAGCAACGAGATGCCGAGCAGCGGACGGCGCTTCACGCCCAGCTCGTCGGCGACGTAGAGCATGGTCTGCCCGGTGATCCGGCGACCCTCGGCGTCCACCTCGCCCTCGTGCCGGTCCTGGATGGCGACCTCCTTGGGCAGCAGCTTCTTGCCCCAGGTGAGGATGCCGAAGCCGATGCCGAGCAGGGCCACGCCCAGGGTCACGCCGAGCAGCGGGGTGTAGTAGTTGTAGCCGCTGCTGCCGGGCCGGTACTCCCAGGGCCACCAGATGTAGACGACCAGGAAGGCGGTCGCGGCCAGCCCGGTGAGCAGGAAGAACGAGGCGACCAGCCGGGTCGTCCGCCGTTCGGCCTTGCTGCCCGGGACGAACTGCGGCTCGTAGTGGACGATCTCGATGTCGTCCCGGCGCAGGCCCTCCTGGACGATGTCGAACCGGGTCAGCTCGGGGTCGCCGACGTCGATCGGCTTGCGGGCCGGGTTCTGGGTGTGGGTGCTCATGCCGTCACCTCGCTACGGGCGGCGCCGAGCGCGGGCACCACGGCGCTGAATCGGATGATCCGCTCGGTCACGACTTGCCCGCGATCCACAGGGAGGCGAAGACGAGCGCGACGATGCCGACCAGGAAGACGACCAGGGCCTCGGTGGAGGGGCCGTACCGTCCCAGGTTGAACCCGCCCGGGTCCTGGTCGTTCTTCAGGGTCTCCTGGATGTAGGCGATGATGTCCGCCTTCTGCTCCGGAGTGATCTGGTTGTCGCCGAACACCGGCATGTTCTGTGGGCCGCTGAGCATCGCGGCGTAGATCTGCCGGTCGGTGGCGGGGTGCAGGCTCGGGGCGTACTTGCCGGAGGACAGCGCGCCGCCGCCACCGCCGAAGGCGTGGCACTGGGAGCAGTTGATCCGGAACAGCTCGCCACCGGTGGCGAGGTTGGCGTCCGCGCGGAGGTCCCCGTCCGGGACCACCGGGCCGCCGCCGAGCTCCTGGACGTACTGGGCGAGCTGACGGGTCTGCTCGTCGGTGAAGACCGGGGTCTTCCGCTCCGCCTGCGCCTCCTGCCGGGCCATCGGCATCCGGCCCGAGCCGACCTGGAACTCGACCGAGGCCGCGCCGACGCCGACGAGGCTCGGCCCGCGCCCCTCGACCCCCTGCGCGTTACGGCCGTGACAGGTCACACAGCTCACGTCGAACAGCGCCTTGCCCTCGGCGGCGGCGCCGGTGAGCGGCGGATTGTCCTGCGCCTGGGCGCCCGGGGCGAAGGCGGTGTAGGCGCCGCCGGCCAGCATGAGCGCGGCGATCAGCCGGACCGCGGCGCCCAGCCGGCGGCGGCCCCTGCTGGGCGCCGCGGACCGCTCGCGGCGCAGCCGCGCGAGCAGGCCGCGTCGGCGGTCGTTGTCAGAAGTCATGACCTGTGTCCTTAACCGGTTGGACCTTGTGTCTCGGGGACGGAGCGGCGCACGGCGCCAAGATCACTGGAGCCAGTAGATCATGAGGTACAGCCCGATCCACACCACGTCGACGAAGTGCCAGTAGTAGGACACGACGATGGCCGACGTGGCCTGGGCGGGAGTGAACCGGCCCATGGTGGTGCGGATCATGAAGATGACGAAGGCGACCAGACCGCCGGTCACGTGCAGGCCGTGGAACCCGGTGGTCAGGTAGAACATCGAGCCGTACCCGTCCGCGTTGATCTTGATGCCCTCGTGGACCAGCTCGCGGTACTCGTTGAGCTGACCGAGCACGAAGATCAGGCCCATCACGAAGGTGATCGTGAACCAGCGCCGCAGCGCGTGCACGTCGCCCTTCTCGGCGGCGAACACCCCGAGCTGACAGGTCACCGAGGACATCACCAGGATCACCGTGAAGGTGGTCGCGTACGGGATGTTCAGGTGCTCGGTGTGCTCCGCCCACTGCTCCGGCGCCGCCGCGCGGATGGAGAAGTACATCGCGAACAGGGCCGCGAAGAACATGAGTTCACTGGAGAGCCAGACGATCGTCCCGACGCTGACCATGTTCGGGCGCGTCAGAGAATGGATCCGGCTCTTGTCAATGGCTGGGGCCGCAGTCACGGGCTCATTATTGCTCCCGATCAGGCCCGGCGAGCAGCGGGGTGGCACAACCGCCCTCCGGGTGACCCGGGCGACAGCGGACGGCCGACCCGGTCGACGGCGAACGGGTGACCACCGGGCGGCCCGACGGACGGCGTCCGGTTCGCCTGGCCTAGCCTGAAAAGCGTGCTGCACCTCGACCCGACGTTCACCACCAGCCCGGCGAGCGGGGCCGGCGCCCGGCTCGCCGCCGCGCCGCCGCCGTTCGAGGTCACCCGGGTCGTCACCGAGGCCCGGCTGGACTCCTGGTTGACCCTCGGCCTGGTGCTGGCCGCCGGGCTGTACCTCTACGGAACGCACCGGCTGCGGCTGCGCGGCGACCGCTGGCCGGTCGCCCGGACGGTCTTCTTCCTCGGCCCGGGGCTGGGCGGCATCGCCCTGGTCACGCTCAGCGGACTGGGCGCGTACGACACCGCGCTGCTGTCGGTGCACATGGTCCAGCACATGGTGCTCTCCATGGTGTCGCCGATCTTCCTGGCGCTCGGCGCGCCGGTCACCCTCGCGCTGCGCACCCTGCCGAAGGCGCCCCGCCGACGACTGCTGGCGGTGGTGCACAGCCGGATCGCCCGGATCTACACGTTCCCCCTGGTCGCCTTCACGATCTTCGTGGTGAACCCGTTCGTGCTGTACTTCACCGACCTCTACCGGTACACCCTCGAACACGGGTGGGCCCACGAGCTGGTGCACGCCCACTTCATCATGACCGGCTGCGTGTTCTTCTGGCCGCTGCTCGGCCTGGACCCGCTCCCCGGCCGCTGGCCGTACCCGGCCCGGGCGCTGCTGATGCTGCTCTCCGTGCCGTTCCACACGGTGCTCGGCCTGACCATCATGCAGAGCACCACCCTGTTCGGCGGCGACTGGTACCCCTCGCTCGGGCTGAGCTGGTCCGACCCCCACGACGACCAGGTCGTCGCCGGCGGCATCCTCTGGGCCGGCGGCGAGTTCGTCAGCATCACCATGCTGGCCGTGCTGGTGGCGCAGTGGGTCCGCCAGTCCGAGCGGGAGGCCCGCCGGGTCGACCGGGACCTCGACCGTCAGGAGGCCCGCGAGGCCCGGGAACGCGCCGCCGGCACGCCGGCCTGACCCGCGCCCCCGGCACGCCGGCCTGACCAGCGCCCCCGGCACGCCGGCCCGACCCGCACCCGCCGGCCCGCCGACCCGACCCGCACCCGCCGGCCCGACCCGCGCCGCCCGGGCGGGGGTGACCGGTCCGGCCGGGCGGGCCGCCGCCGGTCCGGAACCGACCGGTACGATCAGCACCGCAGCTACGAGGTGGGAGCCAGCCAGCGATGAGCGATCGTCTTTACACCGTCCTGCTCTACAGCGACGACCCGCAGGTGCGTGACCGCATGCGCCTGGCCGTGGGCGCCCGTCCCGCCGCCGACCTGCGTGTCGAGTTCGTCGAGGCGGCCAGCTACGACGAGTGCATCCGACTGGTCGACGACTACGAGATCCACCTGATGCTGCTCGACGGCGAGGCCACCCCCGCCGGGGGCATCGGCATCGCCCGGCAGATCAAGGACGACCGCACGGACGCCCCGCCGACCTGCGTCGTCCTGGCCCGCGCCGCCGACCGCTGGCTGGCCGCGTACGCCGAGGTCGACGCCACCCTGGTGCACCCGCTCGACCCGGTGGCCACCGGCGACACCGTCGCCGAGCTGCTGCGCCGCCAGGCCACCGACGGCACCCGCGTCGGCTGACCGTTCCCCGTCGCACGGTCCGGGCCCGTCCCGGTCTCCGTGGTCGTCCGGCCCGGGCCGTCAGCGTGGACGCCGGGTCCCCTCCGCATCCCACCCCTGCTCGGGAGGCCCGCCATGGGCGATCGGACCTGGCCGCACCTGCTCGCCTCGCTGCTGCGCGGCGCGGAGCTCTCCACCGCCGACACCGCGTGGGCGATGAGCGAGATCATGTCGGGCGCGGCCACCCCCGTGCAGATCGCCAGCTTCGCCGTCGGGCTGCGCGCCAAGGGTGAGACGCCGACCGAGGTGATCGGTCTGGTCGAGGCGATGCTCGGCAACGCCGTCCCGGTCGACCTGCCGGCGGACGTCCGGGACACCGCGCTGGACGTGGTCGGCACCGGCGGCGACCTGGCCCACACGGTCAACATCTCCACCATGGCCGCGCTGGTCGTGGCCGGCGCGGGCGTCCGCGTGGTCAAGCACGGCAACCGCGCCGCCTCGTCCTCCTGCGGCACGGCCGACCTGCTGGAGTTCCTCGGCGTGCCGCTCGACCTCGACCCGGAGCAGGTGGTCCGCTGTGTGACCGAGGCCGGCATCGGGTTCTGCTTCGCCGGGCGCTTCCACCCCGGCATGCGCCACGCCGGCCCGGTCCGCCGCGAGATCGGCGTGCCCACCTTCTTCAACTTCCTCGGCCCGCTGAGCAACCCGGCCCGCCCCCGCGCGGGCGCGGTGGGCTGCTTCGACACCCGGATGGCCCCGGTGATGGCGGCCGTCTTCGCCGCCCGCGGCGACTCGGTGCTGGTGATGCGGGGTGAGGACGGGCTGGACGAGTTCAGCACCGCGGCGCCCACCCGCTTCTGGGTGGCCCAGGGCGGCGCCGTACGGGAGACGCTGCTCGACTCGACCGACCTCGGGGTGCCCCGGGCCACCCTGGCCGACCTGCGCGGCGCGGACGCGCCGTACAACGCCGACATCGCCCGGCGGGTGCTGGCCGGCGAGCACGGGCCGGTCCGGGACGCCGTCCTGGTCAACGCCGCCGCCGCGCTCGCCACCCAGGGCCCGCTCGACGGGGACCTGCGCACGGCGGTGCGCGCCGGCCTGGACCGGGCCGCCGAGTCGATCGACTCCGGCGCGGCGGCCCGCGCTCTCGACGGCTGGATCGAGGTCGCCCGCTCGGTCTGACCGGCCCCGCCAGCCGCCCGGGTCCGGCCCCGCCGGACCCGGCCACTCGGGACCGGCCCGCCGGAACAGGGCGCTCCGCCCGGCCCCGCCGGAAGCCGGCCCCACGAGCCGGGCCGAGCCCGAGCCGAGCCCGAGCCGGGCCGGCGCCGGACGGGCCTGGTCGGCGAGGTTGTCGGACCGGCGTGCCAAACTACAGCCGAGTAGTTTTCCGCCGCTGCCGTGCCCGGCGTCCGGGCCGCGCCCGTCCCGTCGGCCGGCAGCCACCGCAGAGAAAGGAGACGCCCGTGTCGGAGCGCGAGCTGTACTGCGACAGGTGCCAGGGCGTCCAGCCGTTCGAGGTGCCGCCCTGCGTCGACGGCCACGGGGCGGACTGCCCCGAGGTGGTGTGCACCGGCTGCGGCGCCGCCCTGGTGATCGCCACCTTCACGTTCCGGCCGATCCGGCTGGCCGACCGACGTCGGTTCCCCGGGCGCGCCACCCGCCGTCGCGCCGCCTGACCCACGGCGGCCCGCCTCACCCGGGGCCCCGGGTCGTCCCGCTCCCGCCCGGGTCTCGGGCCGGCCGGGCACCGTCTCTGGCCGGGTACGTCGAAGGCCGCCTCCCGCGGTGGGAGGCGGCCTTCGACGTACGGTCCGACCGGCAGGCGCCGGCCGCTCAGTGCTCGGCGGTGCGCCGGGTGCCGGTGTAGTACTCGAACAGCAGGCCCGAGGAGGCGAGGATCACCGCCACCAGGCCGACGCCCAGCAGCCAGAACTGCCACAGCACCAGGCCCATGCCGGAGATGGCCGCCGCGAGCGCCAGGCCGAACGGCCAGTAGCTGCCCGGGCTGAAGAAGCCGATCTCGCCCGCGCCGTCGGCGATCTCACCGTCGGCCCGGTCCTCCGGACGCAGGTCGATCCGGCGGGCGACGAACCAGAAGAAGCCGCCGCACATCGCGCAGAGCAGGAACGACAGCAGCAGGGCCACCGTGCCGACCCACTCGACCCGGCCGGTCTCACCGGCCGTCCAGGCGCCGTAGAGGACCGTGGCGAACAGCAGGAAACCCGCGATGATGGAGAAGATCTTCCATTCGGTACGCATGCCCGCCCCCTCAGCGTCCCGCGCCGGCCGACGCGCCGGCCGCGTTGTTGAAGTTGCTCTCGGTGCGCCGCGTCTCGAACGGCCGGGTGGTCGTCGCGTACGGGTCCTCACCGATCGACTGGAGGGCCTCCTGGGTCGACCGGCCGTCCCGCTTGGCGGCGAGGAACTGGTCGTACTGGTCGGGAGAGACCACCCGCAGCTCGAAGTTCATGAAGGCGTGGTAGCTGCCGCACAGCTCGGCGCAACGGCCCACGTACGCGCCCTCGGTCACCAGCTCGGAGACCTCGAACTCGTTGCGGATGTTGCCCGGCATGACGTCCCGCTTGAACAGCAGCTCCGGCACCCAGAAGGAGTGGATGACGTCCTTGCTGGTCTCCTCGAACCGGATCGACCGGCCCGTCGGCAGCACCAGGATCGGGATGACCTCGCTGGTGCCCAGCACCGAGGCGACCGTGTTGGCGTCCCGGCCCAGCCCGTCGCGGTAGTTGAACTGCCAGTTCCACTTGAACGCGACGACCTCGACCACGACGTCCGGGTTCGGCGTGCGCCGCTCGACGTCGGTCTGCACGACCGCGGTGTAGTAGAAGAGCACCGAGACGACGAGGATCGGCGCGATGGTGTAGAGGAACTCCATCGGCATGTTGAACCGGGTCTGCACGGGCAGCTCGTTGCCGCGCTTGCGGTAGCGGACGATGCACCAGAAGATCAGGCCCCAGACGAAGAACCCGACGGCGAGCGCCGCGATGCAGGACGCGATCCACAGGTCGTACATCCGCCGCGACTCGGCCGAGATGCCGCCCTGCGGCCAGCCGAACCCGTCGAACGCCGCCCCGACGTCGCACCCCGTCAGCAGGACCAGCGTCGCCACCGCGCCGAGACCGAGCCCGGCGAGCCGACCGGCGCCCCGCCCCCGACGCCCACCGGCTCCTCGGGAAGCACCGTGCCGTACGGCCGACGACCGTACCTCCGAACTCCTTGCGACCACCTGGTCCTGCCTCCCTAGCGCGCCGCGATGCCTGGTCGGCTGCCGCCCGGCCGGGCGGAGCGACGGCACCGGCGGCAAAGGCGTCACCGACGGTCGCAGATTACTCGACCATGACGGACCGGACCGCTCTGGGGTCGAGTGTCCACCACCGTCGGGGGATGGTGTGGCCTGCCCACGCGCTACCTTGGCACCCGTGAGCGCTCCCCCGGTCTACCTGGACGCGGCCACCGCCGCGCCGTTGCACCCGGTCGCGCGGCAGGCGCTGGCCGTCGCCCTGACGGACGGGTGGGCCGACCCGGGGCGGCTCTACGCCCAGGCCCGCCGGGCCCGCCAGCTCCTCGACGCGGCCCGGGCCGCCGCCGCGGAAACCCTCGGCGTACGCCCCGACGAGCTGTCCTTCACCGCGAACGGCACGACGGCCGCGCACGGGGCGGTGCTGGGCGGGCTGGCCGGGCGACGCCGGGCCGGGGCGACGCTGGTGCACTCGGCGGTCGAGCACTCGGCGGTGCTGCACGCGGCCCAGCGGCACGAGTCCGCCGGCGGGTCGGCGGTGTCGGTGCCGGTCGACCGGCTGGGCCGACTCGACCTCGACGAGTGGTCGGCGGCGGTACGTGCCCCCGGGGTGGCCTGGGCCGCGCTGATCGCCGCCAGTCACGAGGTGGGCACCGTCCAACCGGTCGCCGAGGCCGCCGCCGCGTGCGCCGCCGCCGGGGTGCCGCTCTCCGTCGACGCCGCCCAGGTGGTCGGCCGTGCGCCGCTGCCGGCCGGCTGGTCGGTGCTGACCGCCAGCGCGCACAAGTGGGGCGGACCGGCGGGCGTGGGGCTGCTGGTGGTACGCAAGGGCGTCCGCTGGGAGTCGCCGTGGCCGACCGACGAGCGGGAGTCGGGACGTGCCCCGGGGTCGGTGAACCTGCCGGCGGTGGTCGCGGCGGCGGCGAGCCTGCGCGCGGCGGCGGCCGACGCGGCGGCCGAGGCGGCCCGGCTCGCGCCGCTGGTGGACCGGATCCGCGCCCGGGTCGCGGCCGAGGTGCCGGACGTCGAGGTCGTCGGCGATCCGGTGGACCGCCTCCCGCACCTGGTCACCTTCTCCTGCCTGTACGTCGACGGCGAGGCGCTGCTGCACGCGCTGGACCGGCGCGGGTTCGCGGTGTCGTCCGGGTCGTCGTGCACCGCCTCGACGCTGCGACCGTCGCACGTGCTGGAGGCGATGGGGGTGCTCTCGCACGGCAACGTCCGGGTCAGCCTGCACCGGGAGACGACGGAGGCGGACGTCGGGCGTTTCCTGGCCGAGCTGCCGGGGATCGTCGCCGACCTGCGCGCCGAGGCCGGCGTGGTGGGCCTGTGACCGGCGTGGGGTCGGGTCGGGGCGCGGGCGGCGGCTCGGTCGTGGTGCTGGACTGTCTGGGGCAGCGCTGCCCGTTGCCGGTGATCGCGCTGGCCCGCCGGCTGCCGGAGCTGCCGGTCGGCGCGGTGGTCCGGGTGCTCGCCGACGACCCGGCGGCGGCGGTGGACATCCCGGCCTGGTGCCGGATGCGCGGCCAGGAGTTCCTCGGCGCTCTGCCCGACCCCGCCGGCGACGCCCCCGCCTACGAGGTCCGCCGCGCCCACTGACCGCCCCGCTCGGCATCTCCCGCCGGCAAGGAGATCTTGGACACTTGCCGTCGTAATACGACGGCAAGTGTCCAAGATCTCGGGGGTCAGCCGGAGATGGCGTCAGCGACGCCGGAGGACCAAGAGCTCTTGATCACCGAGGCGACACCGGGCGGGACAGGTGGGGTGGGTCAGCCGAGGAGGTGGGGGCGGACGTCGGTGGCGGCCTGGTCGCCGTACGAGTGGGCGAGGCGCTTGACGAAGGTGTCGGCGTCGAGGGCGTACTCCTGGGCGCCGTTGTTCTCCAGCACCAGCGCGGCGGTGAGGCAGCCGACCTGGGCGGCGCGTTCCAGGCTGAGCCCCCAGGAGAAGCCGGCGAAGAAGCCGGCCCGGAAGCCGTCGCCGACCCCGGTCGGGTCCACCGGGCGGGCGTCCCGGACAGCCGGCACGTGGATCCGGTCGACGTCCCGGCCGACGATCTCCACGCCGTCCTTGCCGAGGGTGGTGACCCGGATGGTGACCCGGTCCAGGAGCTGGGCGTCGGTCAGGCCGGCCTTGCTCTGCAACAGCGACTTCTCGTACTCGTTGGTGAGCAGGTAGGCGGCGCCGTCGATCAGGCTGGCGACCTCGTCGCCCGCCATGAAGGCGAGCTGCTGGGACGGGTCGGCGGCGAACGGGTAGCCGCGCTCCCGGCACTCGGCGGAGTGCCGCTGCATCGCCTCCGGGTCGTTCGCGCCGACCAGGACGAGGTCGAGCCGGCCGCCGAGGCGCTGCGCCACCGGGGCCAGCTCGATGTTGCGGGCCTCGCTCATCGCCCCGGCGTAGAACGACGCGATCTGGCACATCTCGGTGTCGGTGGTGCAGACGAACCGGGCGGTGTGCCGCATCTCGCTGACGTGCACCGACTCACAGTCGACCCCGTGCCGCTGAAGCCACGAGCGGTAGTCGGCGAAGTCCACGCCGACCGCGCCGACCAGCACCGGCCGCAGTCCGAGCTGCCCCATGCCGAAGGCGATGTTCGCGGCGACGCCGCCCCGCCGGACGACCAGGTCGTCGACGAGGAAGGACAGCGAGACCTTGTCGAGCTGGTCGGCGATGAGCTGCTCGGAGAACCGACCCGGGAAGTTCATCAGGTGGTCGGTGGCGATCGAGCCGGTCACGGCGATCTTCATGTCATCCCTCGCGGTCGGCAGCAGAGCGCCGGTCAGCCTACCGGCCCGGCAATCCTCCCACCGGCCCTCGGTCGGCACATCTCCGTTCGAGTGGAGCTCGAGGGACGGCGACGGGCGGGACCGCGCCCCTGGTCGGAAAGGGGGCGGGCCCGCCCGTGGCGGCCGTGCTATCGCCCGCGACTCAGCTGAAGGAGTCGCCGCAGGCGCAGGAGCTGCCGGCGTTCGGGTTGTCGATGGTGAAGCCCTGGGCGTCGATCCGGTCGGCGAAGTCGATGGTGGCGCCGGCCAGGTAGGGGGCGCTCATCCGGTCGACGACGACCTCGACCCCGCCGAAGTCGCTGACGACGTCACCGTCGAGCGAACGCTCGTCGAAGAAGAGCTGGTACCGCAGGCCGGAGCAGCCGCCCGGCTGCACCGCGACCCGGAGCCGCAGGTCGTCGCGGCCCTCCTGCTCGATGAGGGCCTTGACCTTCTGCGCCGCGACGTCGGTGAGGACGACGGACGTGGGGGCCTTGGCCTCGGTCGAGTCGGTCTGCGCTGGCGTGGTCACGTGGAATTCTCCCTGCGCGCGTCGGTGTGGTCGTCTCTGGCCAACGTCCCCGCCGGTCCAGTTGATTCCCACTGTGGTCCAGAACCGATTGTAGGCCGCCCCGCCGGGACGGACCCGGTCAGCGGCTCCACTGCCGGGCCAGCCGCGCGCCCAGCTCCCGCAGTCCCTCGGCGGGCCGGGTCATCGCCGCCTCCAGCCCACCCCGCTCCTCGCCGCCGTAGTGGTCGACCAGGCTGTACGTGTCGGTCACCCCGGCGGTCGCGGCCTCCCGCCGGCCGGTGGCGACCCGACCGGCCACCACCACGCAGGGCAG
The DNA here is from genome assembly GCF_027497255.1 of Micromonospora sp. WMMD882. Classification (NCBI taxonomy): domain Bacteria; kingdom Bacillati; phylum Actinomycetota; class Actinomycetes; order Micromonosporales; family Micromonosporaceae; genus Micromonospora; species Micromonospora sp. WMMD882. Next base: position 132,327 of record NZ_CP114903.1, on the reverse strand, counting down.
GCCGCGGTCGCGGGCGGCGCCGGCCACCCCGGCGACCACCTTGCCGCGCAGCGACTGATGGTCGAACGAGCCCTCGCCGGTGATCACCAGGTCGGCGGCGTCGAGGGCGGCGTCCAGGCCGATGGCCCTGGTGACCAGCCCGATGCCGGACTCGCACCGGCCGCCCAGGGCGAGGATCGCCGCCCCGAGCCCGCCGGCCGCGCCGCCGCCGGGCAGCGCGCCCAGGCCGGCCGGGCACCCCGGCAGATCCTTCTCCAGTACGGCGGCGAAGCGTTCCAGCGCGGCGTCCAGCAGCAGCACGTCCGCCCGGTCCGCCCCCTTCTGCGGCCCGTAGACGTTGCTCGCCCCGTGCAGCCCGAGCAGCGGGTTGTCCACGTCGGTGGCGGCGACGAGGGTGGCGGCGCGCAGCCGGGGCACGCCGTCCAGGGCGGCGACGGCGGTCAGCGCGGCGCCGCCGTACGGCAGGGCCTGGCCGGTCCCGTCGAGCGGGGTCACGCCGAGCGCGGTGAGCAGGCCCGCCCCGGCGTCGTTGGTGGCGGAGCCGCCCAGGCCGATCACCACCGTCCGCGCGCCGTGCTCCAGCGCCGCGGCGACCAGCAGGCCCAGCCCGTACGAGGTGGTGGTCTTCGGGTCGCGCTCGGCGGCGGCGAGCAGGTGCAGCCCGCACGCCTGGGCGCTCTCAAGGTAGGCGGTCCCGTCCGGGGTGAGCAGGATCTCCCCGGGCGCCGGGCGGCCCAACGGGTCGACTGTCGGCACCGGCACACGCCGGCCGCCGAGCGCGTCGGCGAGGACGGCGACGAAGCCGGGGCCGCCGTCGGCGAGCGGGCGGATGAGCAGGTCGTCGGCGGCGGCGACGGTACGCCAGCCGGCGGCCACCGCCTGGGCGACCTCCTGGGCCGGCAGGGTGCCGGCGAACTTGTCCGGGCAGAGCAGCACGCGCATGCCCGCAGTGTGGCAGCCCACATCAGGGCCGGGCAGTGTGGCAGCCCACATTCGGGAAAGCGGCATCCGGTGCGCGTTGTGGGAGCATGGGAACGTGACTTCGACCTGGGTGGAACCCTCCAACACCGCGACGGCGCTGCTGCTGCTCGGCCGGGGCAGCGATCCTGCCACGGAGCGTGGCGTGGAGTGTCCGGGTGACCTTCCCGCGCCGAGCGACCCCGATCTGGTGGCCCGCGCGGCGGCGGCGAAGGCGGCGCTGGGCGACCGGGTGTTCGTGCTCGGTCACCACTACCAGCGGGACGAGGTGATCCAGTTCGCCGACGTGACGGGCGACTCGTTCAAGCTGGCCCGGGAGGCGGCGGCCCGGCCGGACGCCGAGTACATCGTCTTCTGCGGCGTGCACTTCATGGCCGAGAGCGCCGACATCCTCACCTCGGACGCGCAGCGGGTGATCCTGCCCGACCTGGCCGCCGGCTGCTCGATGGCGGACATGGCGGTCCTGTCGCAGGTCGAGACGGCCTGGGAGGTCCTGGCCGAGTTGGGCGTCGCCGCCGACACCGTCCCGGTGACGTACATGAACTCCTCGGCCGACATCAAGGGGTTCGTCGGCCGGCACGGGGGCGTGGTGTGCACCTCGTCGAACGCCAGACGCGCCCTGGACTGGGCGTACCAGCAGGGGCGGAAGGTGCTCTTCCTACCCGACCAGCACCTGGGCCGGAACACCGCCGTGCTGGAGATGGGCCTTACGCTCGACGACTGCGTGCTCTACGACCCGCACAAGCCGAACGGCGGGTTGACCGCCGAGCAGTTGCGGGCCGCGAAGATGATCCTGTGGCGGGGGCACTGCTCGGTGCACGGCCGGTTCACCCTCGACAGCGTCGACGACGTCCGGGCCCGGGTGCCCGGGGTCAACGTGCTGGTGCACCCGGAGTGCCGGCACGAGGTGGTCACCGCCGCCGACCAGGTCGGCTCCACCGAGTACATCATCAAGGCCATCGAGGCTGCCCCGGCCGGGTCGGCCTGGGCGGTCGGCACCGAGCTGAACCTGGTCCGCCGGCTCGCGCTGGCCCACCCGGACAAGCAGATCATGTTCCTCGACAAGGCGGTCTGCTACTGCTCGACGATGAACCGGATCGACCTGCCGCACCTGGTCTGGGCGCTGGAGGAGCTGGTCGCCGGGCGGGTGGTCAACCAGATCACCGTCGACGCCGACACCACGCACCACGCCCGGGTGGCGCTGGACCAGATGCTGGCCCTGCCGGGCGCCTGAGCCCCCGAAGTGCGGATACGTACCTCCGTCACCCTTTCATGACGTCCGATCCGGTCTGCCCGGGTCGGATTGCTCTCCGAGGGCTATGGTGGTGCGATGCGACGGCTGACCGTGCCGGCTGGCAACGGTCGCGGTCCGGGTAGCGACGAGTCGCCGGCCCCCTCAATCACCCCACACGGCAGCATCGACGCGCGCTGGAGGTTGCGTTGACCAACGACGTCCTGGTCGTACACGGAGGAACCCCGCTGCAAGGGCGGATCCGCGTGCGCGGCGCGAAGAACCTGGTCTCCAAGGCGATGGTCGCCGCCCTGCTCGGCGACAGCCCGAGCCGGCTCTTCGACGTACCGAGGATCCGGGACGTCGAGGTGGTCCGGGGACTGCTCGGCCTGCACGGCGTGAAGGTCAGCGACGGTCAGGAGGACGGCGAGCTCGTCTTCGACCCGGCGAACGTGGAGAGCGCCAGCACCGACCAGATCAACGTGCACGCCGGCTCCAGCCGGATCCCGATCCTGTTCTGCGGGCCGCTGCTGCACCGGCTCGGCCACGCGTTCATCCCCGACCTGGGCGGCTGCCACATCGGGCCCCGCCCGATCGACTTCCACCTCCAGGCGCTGCGCGAGTTCGGCGCGACGGTCGAGAAGACCCCGGAGGGGCTGCACCTGTCCGCGCCGAACGGGCTGCACGGCACGAAGTTCGCCCTGCCGTACCCGAGCGTGGGCGCGACGGAGCAGGTGCTGCTGACCGCGGTGATGGCCGAGGGCGTCACCGAGCTGCGCAACGCCGCCGTCGAGCCGGAGATCGTCGACCTGATCTGCATCCTGCAGAAGATGGGCGCGATCATCAAGGTGCACACCGACCGGGTGATCGAGATCCAGGGCGTGCCGAGGCTGCACGGCTACACCCACCGGCCGATCCCGGACCGGATCGAGGCGGCGAGCTGGGCGGCGGCGGCGCTGGCGACCCGGGGGCACGTCGAGGTGCTCGGCGCGCAGCAGGCCGACATGATGACCTTCCTGAACGTCTTCCGCTCGGTCGGCGGCGAGTACGAGGTGACCGACACCCGGCCGCCGCGGCTGGGCGACCCGGGCCAGGAGGGCGGCATCCGGTTCTGGCACCCGGGCGGCGAGCTGCACGCCACCGCGCTGGAGACCGACGTGCACCCCGGCTTCATGACCGACTGGCAGCAGCCGCTGGTGGTGGCGCTGACCCAGGCCCGGGGCCTGTCCATCGTCCACGAGACGGTGTACGAGCAGCGGCTCGGCTACACCGAGGCGCTGAACACGATGGGCGCGAACATCCAGGTCTACCGGGACTGCCTGGGCGGCACCCCGTGCCGGTTCGGCAGGCGTAACTTCAAGCACTCGGCGGTGATCGCCGGGCCGAGCAAGCTGCACGCCGCCGACCTGGTCATCCCCGACCTGCGGGCCGGGTTCAGCCACCTGATCGCGGCGCTCGCCGCCGAGGGCACCTCCCGGGTGTACGGCGTCGACCTGATCAACCGGGGCTACGAGGACTTCGAGGCGAAGCTCGCCGACCTCGGCGCGCACGTCGAGCGGCCCTGACCAACGTGACGGACGGGCCCGGCCGGCGGCCGGGACGCCCCGTCCGCCCGTAACCCGACTCACCCGACCGGCGGCCGGCGCACCGTGATGTGCGCCGGCCGCCGGCGTTTGGCTACCCTTCATCTCGTGCCCTCGCTGTTTCGCCGCAAGTCCACCGCCGTCGTCGACGAGTCCGCCACCGAGGTGACGCCGGACGAGTCGTCCGCCGCCGCCCGCTCCCGGGGCTACACCCCCGCCAAGGGCCGCCAGACCCCGAAGCGACCGACGGCGGGTCGCCGGCCGCCCTCGGCCACCAAGCCGCTGAACAAGGAAGAGGCCAAGGAGCGGCGGCGACAGTTGCGGGCCGAGGCGGCGGCCGAGTTCCGCCGCGAGGGCGGCCCGCGTGACCGGGGGCCGGAGCGGCTGCTGGCCCGTAACGTGGTCGACTCCCGGCGTACCGTGGGCACCTGGTTCTTCGGTGGCGCGCTGGTCGTGCTGATCGGCTCGTCGGCGGCCATGCCGCCGGCCATCCGGTTGGCCTCCAACCTGCTCTGGGCGGCCCTGGCGGTCGGCGTGGTGATCGACTCGGTGTTGATCTCCCGCAGGATCAGGAAGCTGGTCCGGGAGCGGTTCCCGAAGAGCGACCAGCGGATGGGCTCGCTCTACCTGTACGCGATCATGCGGTCGATCACCTTCCGCAGGATGCGCGCCCCCGCCCCCCGGGTGAACCTCGGCGACCCGGTCTGACCCCTAACGGGTCGGCAGAACGCCGCCCCGGCCCGTGCCCTCCTGGGCCGCGCCGCCCCGGCCCGCGTCGTCCCGGTACATCCGGGCGACCACGTCCTCGATGTCCGGCTCGACGATGGCGATGTCACGCAACGTGGCCAGGCCGGCCAGCCCGGCGACCACCTCGGCCGCCCCCGCCGTCTCCAGCGCGTACACCAGACGGCGCCCGTCGGCCTCCACCCGGCGCAGCGGCGCGCCCGGCAGCGTCGGCGGCTCGGGCAGCGCCACGTCCAGCTCGGCGACCACCAGCCGACGCGACCCGTACCGCTGGTGCAGGGCCGCGATGGTGCCGTCGTGCACCACCCGGCCGTGGTCGATCACCACGAGGCGGCGGCAGAGCCGCTCGATGTCGGCCAGGTCGTGGGTGGTGAGGACGAGCGTGGTGTCCCCGGCCCGGCCCAGCTCGGCGAGGAAGCCCCGGACGGCCTGCCGGCTCACCACGTCCAGCCCGATCGTCGGCTCGTCGAGGAAGAGCACCTGCGGGCCGTGCAGCAGCGCCGCGGTCAGCTCGCCGCGCATCCGCTGCCCGAGGGAGAGCTGCCGGACCGGGGTGTCCAGGAAGGCGTCCAGGTCGAGCAGGTCCCGGCAGCGGCGCAGCCGGGCGGCGTGCGCGTCGGCCGGTACCCGGTAGACGTGCCGCAGCAGGTCGAACGAGTCCCGCAGCGGCAGATCCCACCAGAGCTGCGAGCGCTGCCCGAAGACCACGCCGATGTGCCGGGCCAGCCGGGTCCGCCGGGCCACCGGCTCCAGACCGCAGACCCGGACCACCCCGGCCGACGGGGTGAGCACGCCGGTGAGCATCTTCAGCGTGGTGGACTTGCCGGCCCCGTTCGGCCCGATGTAGCCGAGCATCTCGCCACGCGCCACCGTCAGGTCGACCCCGTCGACCGCGGTCACCACCCGCTTGTGCCGGCGCAGCCGGCCGGCCTTCACCCGTACGGTGAACTCCTTGCGCAGCCCGTGCGCCTCGATCACGTTCAACGTCACGACCCCGTGCTCCGGTAGTGGCGGATGCCGGTCCGCCACGCCACGGCGGCAATCCCGGCGGCGACCGCCGCGACGCCCGGCGAGGCCCACCCCGTCCAGGCCGGCAGGCCGAGCGGGTCGGCCCGGCCGAGCAGGGCCAGCGCCGGCTGGTAGCTGACGAAGGCGAAGCCCGTCCCGTACGCGAACACCGCGCGGAACCAGCCACCGTAGACCGTCACCGGGTACGAGGTGAAGTCCCGCCCGCCGTAGGTGACCGAGTTCGCCAGCTCGCCCGACTCGACCCAGTAGAACGAGACGGTCGCGGTGGCCACGAAGACCGCGCCGAAGAAGACCACCCCGGCGGCAGGGGCCAGCAGCGCCAGCGCCACCCGGCCCGGGGTCCAGTCGATCCGGGCCGTGCCGAGCGCCACCACCAGCACGGTCAGCCCGAACAGCGACCGGGACGCCTTGCGCAGCGGCAGGTCCATCAGCAGCAGTTGCGGCAGCGCGCCCAGCGGACGCAGCAGCACCGCGTCGAACAGTCCGGCGCGGACGTACCGGGGCAGCCGTTCGATGTTGCCCACCAGCAGGTCGGCGGTGGCGAAGGAGAACGCGGCGAGCGACACCATCACCAGCACCTCGCGGAGGGTGAACCCGCCCAGCTCCCGGGTGACGCCGAAGAGCACCAGGGCGGTCAGCACGTCGAAGCCGGTCGCCCCGACGTTGCCGACCAGGTCCACCACGAACGACACCCGGTACGCGGTCTGCGACCGGGCCTGCGCCCCGAGCAGCGCCCGGTACGCCCCCAGCGCGCTCCCGCCCGCCGACCCGGCCGGTCGGGCCTCAGCGTCCCGCGCCACCAGGCGACGCTCAGCCACCCCGCGCCACCAGGCGACGCTCAGCCACCCTGCACCACCAGGCGACGCTCGGCCCGCCGTTGGGTCGCGCGGCAGCCGGCGAGGATCAGCGCCGCCCAGACGAGCTGCCCGCCGACCAGCCCGAGCTGGGTCGCCGGCGGGTCGACCTCGACGAGCACGTCGAGCGGGGCCTGGAAGAGACCGGGGAACGGGGTGAGGACCCACAGCGCCTGGTGGAGCCCGTCCGGCAGGAAACGCAGCGGAAAGTAGAGCCCGGCCAGCACGCCGGAGCTGAGCGTCCACAACAGCATCGGACCACGCACGTCGTGCAGCCAGTAGGCGACGGCGTTGACCAGGTACCGGCAGCCGAAGGAGATCAGCACGGCCAGCGTCGCGGAGACCGGGAAGAGCACCGCGGTGGTCCACCGGGTCGGCAGGTACACGTCGAAGAAGAGCGGGCCGACCAGCACCGGCGGCAGCAGGCGGGCCAGCACGGCGTACCCGGCCCGGCCCAGGTCGGTGGCGAGGTAGCTGGTCACCGGGTGGACCGGGCGGAGCAGGTCGCCGACCACGTCCCCGGTCCGGATCCGGTCGGCCAGCTCGGTCCAGCCCCAGAGGAGCACCACGGCGAGCAGGCCCTGTCCCATCCAGACGAAGGTGGCCAGGCGGGCCGGGTCGTAGCCGGCGACGGTCCCCGCCTCGCGGGCCACGGCGAGCAGGACGTAGCACTTCAGGAAACCGAAGACGCTGTTGGTGACCGCTCCGGCCACGGCTGCCTGCCGGTATGTGGCGTGTCGCCGGAATCCTGATCCGACTATCGCGCCAAATGTCCGAAACCATAGGATAACGTTTGCGTGCGGAGCCGGTCCCACAGTGGCGGTGACGGAGCCCACGCCGTTACCCTCCTTCCGCAGCCACGCAGTGCCGGACCGGGCGACTCTACCGATGCCGCCGGGCAGCCAGCGCGACAATTTCCGACGAGGTGAGACCGCCGTGAGCGACCGACGCGATCCGGCCTCCCGGGCGCGGCGCGCGGGCGGCTCGGAGGTCACCTCGTGAGCGGGTACGACCGCTGGCGTGACCCGGGCGAACCGTCCTGGGTGATGGCGCCGACCAACGAGTGGCATCCCCAGTTCCCGGGGCAGCGCTACCCCGGTGACATCGGCATCCAGCAGGTCGCGCCACGCGCCTCCGGTGGCCGGGGCGCCGCCACCGGCCGGGCCGAGGTCGTCCCCCTGGTGCCGGTGGGTCCGGACGGCCGGTACCGGGGCGCGCCCGGCTGGGGTGACCAGGACGCCGGCGCGGGCGGGCAGGAGTCCACCGGCTGGTCCGACCGCTGGGAGGGGAATCCCGGCGGGCGGCCGCCGGTCGACGCCCGGTACGCCCGGTTGGCCGCCGACCCGGACGACTGGCACGGCGCCGACCGCCCACCGGCCGCGTACCCGTCGGCCGACCCGTGGCAGACCGGGGCGGCCCGGTACGACACCGGGCACCCGCCCGGCCTGCGACCGGACGATCCACGGGACCGGGACCGGGACCGGGACCGCGACCGCCCGCGCGACCGTGACCGTGACCGTGACCGTGACCGCGGATGGGACCGGGACCGTCCACCCGACCGCGACCGCGAATGGGGCCGGGACCGCCCGCACGATCGCGGGTGGGACCAGGAGTGGGACCACCGCGACCAGGAGCGGGACCGCGGGTGGGACCGGCAGCGGCAGTCAGGCGACGGCCGGTCCGGTGACCGCCACCAGCGCCCGCAGCAGGGACGGCGCACGCCACCCGCCGCCGCCGGCCGGACGTACCAGGCCCCACCCGCGCCAGCCGTCGACGGCCGCCCCTACCCGGTCTCGCCCGGGCCGGTCGGCGACGGTCGCGCCCACCCGGTCTCACCCGCGCCGGCAGGCGGCTCCGGCTGGGTGTCCGAACCCGGGGAGCACCGCCGGCCGGGTGACCGCCGGCACGGCGTACCGGACCAGTTCCCGCCGGTCGACGGACACCGACCGGGGACGTCCCCCCAGCCGCCACCGGCCCGCGTGGACGGCCGGGCCGGGCGCCGTCCGTCCGGATGGGAGTCCCCCCGCACCCCGGCCACTGCCTGGGAGCGCCCCGACCACGTGCCGGACGGCCCACCGCGCCGCGCCGACCACCCACCGCACCACACCGACCAGCCGGCCCACCGGTACGACCAGCCGGTGACCCCGGCACGCCGGCCGTCCGGTCCGGACCGACCCGACCGGCCGACCGGCGGCCTGGACCTGCCGTGGCCACCGACGCCGGACGAACGTCCCGCCCGGCGACAGGGGTCGACCGGCCGCGACGAGGCCGCCGCCCACCCCCGGCCAGCCTGGGACCACGATCCGGCGCGCCCGAGCGACGGCGCGACGGTGGACGGCCGTCCGCCGTGGCGGTCCGGTCCGGACGACCGGGCGGGGCAGCCGTGGGACCGGTCCACCGATCCCGGCGGCGCACGAGCCGACCACCCGCGCGACGGCAGGACCGACCACGTCGAGGGACGGACCGACCACCGCCAGGACGGACGAGCCGACCGGGTCGAAGGACGGTCGTCGCGTCCACGCTGGTCGGCGACGCCGGACGCGACCCGGCCCCCGTCCCACCAGTGGCCGCCGCGACCGTTGGAGGACGACGGTCAGGTGGCAGGCGGCCGACCGGCGGAGCAGCGACGTCAGCGCCAGGAGCACCAGCAGTGGTCGCCGGAGGTCGAGGAGACCGCCCGCGTCGCGCGACCCTGGTCGCCCCCGCAGCCGGAGCAGGCCGGACCGGACCCGTACCGGGGATGGAGCTCCTCCCCCGAACCGGTCGGGCACGCCGGAGCGCCACCGTCGTCCCCGCCGACCGGACCGGTCACCCCACCGTGGTCCGCCGACGCGCGGTCCGTCCCGATCCCGGACGAGGATCGCCTGACCGCCGAGGACCTGCGACCGGTCGGGGCCACCCCGGGGCCGTACGACGCCGAGCCGCCGGCGTACTCCGCCGGCAAGGAGTCGGTGTTCACGGAGCCGGCGCCCTCAGCACCGGTGTCCCCCGCACCGGCGCCCGCACAACCGGCCGTGGAAGCGGCGGCCGTGGAAGCGGCGGCCGTCCCCTCCGGTGAGGTCGCCCTGCCGGCCGGGGCGGACGGGGCCACGACCGGCCCGGTCGCGAGCGGGCCGGTACGTCCGTCGGCCAGCCCGGTCCCGGCCACCGGGCTACGGCTGGAGTTCCTCCCGACGCCGGATCGAGGCGGTGACGTCCCGCCCACGCCTCCGGACGCCCCCTCCGCCCCGCCGACCACCACCACTGGCACGGCCATCCACGCTGACACGGCCACTGACACTGACACTGACACTGACACGGCCACTGACACCGACTCGGCCACCGACGCCGTCGAACCCACCGCCACCGAGACCACCGCCGTCGAGACCACCGCCGTCGAGACCACCGGCACCGAACCGACCGCCAGCGAGGTCGTCGCCACCGGAATCGTCGCCGACGCCCCCTCGTCCCCGCCTGGCGAGCCGGTTCATCACCCGTCCACCCGTCCCGGGTCCGACCTCGACGACGCCGCGCAGGGCACGGGCCACGGACCGGCGGGCGAGCTGCCGGCCGACGCAGCAACGGCACCTGACGCCACGGCGGGCACCGACGACCACGGGCGGTCGTCCGAGGAGTCCGGCCCGGTCTCCGTCCCGCCGGTGTCCCCTGCGCCCGTCCTCAGCTCTCCCGCTCCGGCCCCCGCCGCTCCTGGCCTGCCCGGGGACCCGGATCCGGCACCTGACGTCCCGCCGGCCGACATTCCGTCCCTGGTCACGTCGACGATCCCGGTCTCCGGGCCGCCCACCGCCCCGCTGAGCGGGCCGGAACCGCCGGCCGAGTCGACGGCGGACCGGGGCGCCACCTCCACCCAGAACGAGCCGGCGGGCGCGGACGCCTGGTTCCGACCGAAGCAGCCGGCGCCGTCAGCCACCGTGGAGCCACCGTCCACCACCGCGGCACCACCCCCGGCCACCACGGATTCGACGCCGACCGCGACCACGACCGGGCCGTCGCCGGCCTCCGCGGCACCACTGCCGAGTACGGACGAGGCAGCCGCCACCGAGCCGCCGTCGGGCCTGTCGGGCACAGTGGAGGACGCGGTAGAGGAAGCAGCCGCCGCAGGGCCGTCGTCGAACCCGGCGGCGCCGCCCGACTCGACCACCGAGCGGGACGACGCGTCACCCAGCCCACCGACAGCCACGGTCGATTCCGCTTCGCCGCCCCTCGATGCGCCGCCCCCCGCGCCCACCACCCTTCGTCCTGCCGTTGCCGCGCCACCGACCCGACCCGGCTCCGCGCCACCCGCCCCGCCCGACTCCGGACCACCGACCCGACCCGTCTCCGCGCCGCCGGGCGGCCCCGTGGCGTCCGTCTCCGCGCCGCCGGCCGGTCGTGGTGACCCGGAGCGGGTGCTCGCCGACTTCCGGTGGCGGCTCGATCCGGAGACGCTGCGCGAGGTGGTCCACGCGCCGGACGCGCTGCGGGAGGTCCGGCGCGGGCTGACCGGGAAGCTGGACCAGGCGATCGACAACCGCTCCCGGGCGCGGCTGCTCAGTCTGCGGGCGGTGGTGTCCCGGCTGCTCGGTGACCTCGACGAGGCCGTCGACGACGGCCGGTTGGCGCTGACCTACGCCGAGGCCACCGGGGAGCTACGGCGTACCGCGCTGGTGCAGGCCCGGTTGGCCCGGGCGCTGCACTGGCGGGGCGAGCACGCCGAGGCGGACCGGCTGCTGACCGAGGCGAACTCGCCGGAGCTACCCGACCGGTTGCGGGCCGCCCTGCACGAGCATCTCGCCCGGTCCTGCTACGACCAGGGTCGGCACATCGAGGCGTGTCAGCACTTCGAGTACGCGTTGGACCTGCGCCGGGGCGAGGACCGCGCGCTGACCGCCCGTACCGCGCTGGGGTTGGACGCGGTCCGCGCGAGGGTCGAGCGCGACGGTTTCGGGCCGTTCCCGCGCAGCCGGGAGGAGCTCCTCCAGCGGGCCCGCCCGCCGGCGCCCAGCCTGGACGCCGAGCAGCGACGCTGGGGGTACGCCGACGGCGACGGCGAGTGGGTGGTGGCCGCGCGGTACGCCGAGGCGCAGCCGTTCCGGGAGGACGTCGCCTGGGCGCGGCGGCCCGACGAAGCTGGCTGGGAGCTGATCGACGACACGGGCCGGACGCTGATCGAGCCGTCCTACCTCGCCGTCCGGCCGTTCTCCGACGGCCTGGCCTGGGTCGCCCGGCAGGAGTCCGGGGGTTGGCTGGCCGTGGACACCGCGAACCAGGTGGTCGTCGACGCCGCCTTCGACGACGTGCGGGCGTTCCGGCGCGGGGTGGCGGCGGTCCGGGTGGCCGGCGGCTGGGGCGCGGTCGACCGGACCGGACGGATGGTGGCGCCGCCCCGGTACGACGGGATCCGCACCCCGTTGGCCGACGGCCGGTACGTCGACGGCTTCAGCGACGAGGGTCTGGCCGTGGTGAGCCTGGGTGGCCGGCGGGGCGTGCTGGACCGCTCCGGTCACCTGATCGTCCCGCCCGTCCACCCGGCGCTGGTCGTCCATCCGGTGGGGTTCCTGTTCCGGACCGACGCCGGCCGGTGGGGCGCGTTGGACCGCCGGGGCGGGCCGCTGGTCGAGCCGTCGCACGGCAGTCCGGCCCGGGTGGCGGCGGAGGTGGACCGGCTGTCGGCGGAGGCGGAGCCCCTGCTCTGAGCCGTACGGTCGCCGGCGGCAGGTCCGGCGGCCGGTCCGGCACGGACGGGGCGCCGGCCACGCGGGCGCCCGGGCGTACCCGGTGGCCGGCCGGGCGTCGGGCTAGGGTCGGGGCATGGAATTCCGTCACCTGGGCCGTTCGGGCCTGATGGTCAGTGAGATCTCGTACGGCAACTGGATCACCCACGGGTCGCAGGTCGAGGAGGACGCGGCGCTGTCCTGCGTCCGGGCCGCGCTCGACGTGGGCATCACCACGTTCGACACCGCCGACGTGTACGCCGGTACCCGGGCCGAGGAGGTCCTCGGGCGGGCGCTGCGCGGTGAGCGTCGGGAGGGGCTGGAGATCTTCACCAAGGTCTTCTGGCCGACCGGGCCCGGCCGCAACGACCGTGGCCTGTCCCGCAAGCACATCATGGAGTCGATCGACGGCTCGCTGCGTCGGTTGCGCACCGACTACGTGGACCTCTACCAGGCCCACCGGTACGACTACAGCACTCCGCTGGAGGAGACGATGGAGGCGTTCGCCGACGTCGTGCGCTCCGGCAAGGCGCACTACATCGGCGTCTCCGAGTGGAAGGCGTCGCAGCTACGCGAGGCCCACCAGCTCGCCCGTGAGCTGCGTGTCCCGTTGGTCTCCAGCCAGCCGCAGTACTCGATGCTGTGGCGGGTGATCGAGGCCGAGGTGGTCCCCACCAGCGAGGAGCTGGGCATCGGGCAGATCGTCTGGTCGCCGATGGCCCAGGGCGTGCTCTCCGGCAAGTACCTGCCGGGCCAGCCGCCGCCGGCCGGTTCCCGCGCCACCGACGAGAAGTCCGGGGCGACGTTCATCGCCCGGTTCCTCACCGACGAGGTGCTCGCCACCGTGCAACGGCTCAAGCCGCTCGCCGAGCAGGCCGGCCTGAACATGGCGCAGCTCGCGATCGCCTGGGTCCTGCAGAACCCGAACGTCTCCTCGGCGATCATCGGGGCGTCCCGGCCGGAGCAGGTCCACGACAACGCGAAGGCGGCCGGCGTGAAGCTCGACGCCGAGCTGCTCAAGGCCATCGACGAGATCGTCGATCCGATCGTCGAGCGGGACCCGGCGAAGACCGAGAGCCCGAAGCAGCGGCCCTGAGCCGTACCGTCGGGGGCCGGGCGGCCGGCCCCCGACGGTCACCTCCCGGCCACCGACGGGCGCGGGGTCAGGCGCGACGGGCGCGGGATCGGCGGCGCGGAGGAGGCGTCAGCCCTGCCAGAAGCGGATCAGGTCGAGGCCGTAGGCGTACAGCGGCGCCGGCAGCCCGAGGGCGTCGCCCACGCCGAACACCGCGCCGAAGAACCAGCCGCTGATCCGGGGATTCCACAGCAGCGCGAAGAGCAGGATGAACCCGTACGGCGCGAACAGGTCGTACATCCGCCGCCACTGCGGGCTCAGCCACGGCTGGATCATGTTGCCGCCGTCCAGGCCGGGCACCGGCAGCAGGTTGAGCAGGCTCGCGGTGAGCTGGAGGAAGGCCAGCAGCGCCAACGCGGCCAGGAACTCCAGCGGCGCGGAGCCGATCAGTCGCAGCGCCACGATCAGCACCAGCGTGAACAGCACGTTGGTGGCCGGCCCGGCGAGACTGACCAGGGTGTGCCGCAGCCGCCCGGGGATCTCGTGCCGGTCCACCCAGACCGCGCCGCCGGGCAGGCCGATGCCGCCGAGCAGCACCACCACCACGGGCAGCACGATGGACAGCAGCGGGTGGCTGTACCTGAGCGGGTTCAGGGTCAGGTAGCCGCGGTGCGCCACGCCCCGGTCACCGGCCCGGAAGGCCACGATCGCGTGGGCGTACTCGTGCAGGCAGAGCGACACCAGCCAACCCGAGACCACGAACAGGAAGACGTCCAGCCGGACGTTGCCGATCCGCTGCCAGGTGAGCACGGCGCTGGTGACGAAGAGCGCGACCAGGGCCAGAAAGATCGGGCTGGGCCGGAACGCCGCGCGCGGCACCCCGAGGAGCAGCCGCTCGTCACCCGGACGTTCGAAACCCATCACCCCGCCGTGGGGGCCAGGCTCATCCGGTACTCGACCCGGTCGTCCTCGACGAGCTCGACGAGGGCCACCCCGGAGGAGGCGAGCTCCCGCCACTGCTGACCGATCCAGGACTCGGCGTCCGCCTGGCTGCCGAACGTCTCGGCCGGCCCCTCCGCCGACTCGCCGTTCGCGCCCTCGTACCGCCAGCTCCACGGCATGCCGTGTCTCCCCTCGCCGCTGCGTCCCGCCCGGGACGACCGTTGCCAGCCTAGCGGCGTCCCGCCCGAACGAGGATGGCCCGTCCTGCTCTCCGGCCCTAGCAGCCGGCGGCCGGCCGCGCGGCGTTTCCCCGGTTCGCCCGCGCGCCTGCGGGCCGCTCGGCGACGATCGGGCAGGCCGGCCCGGACGGTGGGCGGCCGACACGTCGAGAGGGTCCCTTCCGCTGTCGGTGGCGGCGAGAGGGTCTCACCGGTGCTGGGGGTGGGCGGGTGCGGGACGTGGCGGTGGCGGCGGTCGCCGACGTCGGTACGACGGGACTGGCCGACGTGGTGTGGGAGAACGCGCGCCAGGAGCCGGACGCGGTGCAGTTCGTCCGTCCGGACCCGGACCTGCGGGCCTGGCCGCCCGGGGCCGGGGGCGCCACGACGGCCGGGCCGCCCGGAGCCGGGACGACCAGCGCCCGGGCCGCCGCGCCGGACGCGGCCGGCGGGGACGTGCCGGTGACCTGCCGGCAGTTCCGGGACGAGGTGGTCGCGTTGGCCCGGGGCCTGGTGGCGGCGGGCGTGGCGGCCGGCGACCGGGTCGGCCTGATGAGCCGGACCCGGTACGAGTGGACGCTCGTCGACTACGCCCTCTGGGCGGTCGGCGCGGTGACCGTGCCGCTCTACGACACGTCCAGCCCGGAGCAGACGGCCTGGATCCTCGCCGACTCGCAGGCGGTGGCGTGCGTGGTGGAGACGGCCGGGCACGCCGCGACGCTCGCCGGCCTGCGGGACGACCTGCCGGCGCTGCGGCACGCCTGGCAGATCGACGCCGGCGACCTGGTCAGGCTGGTGGAGCGGGGTGGCGGCGTCGACCCGGACGCGGTGGCGGCCCGGCGACGCGCGGTCGGCGGCGACGACCTGGCCACGATCGTCTACACCAGCGGCACCACTGGACGACCGAAGGGCTGCGCGCTGTCCCACCGCAATCTCCTGCTGGACGTCGGCAACGCCGTCGCCGTGCTGCCGGAGCTGTTCCGGCCCGGCGCGTCCACCGTCCTGTTCCTTCCGCTGGCGCACGCGTTCGCCCGGCTCGTCCAGGTGGGCATGGTGCAGGTCCGCGCCACGATGACGCACAGCTCCGACCCGACGAGGGTGCTGGACCAGCTCCGGCGGCACCGGCCCACCTTCGTCCTGGCGGTGCCGAGGGTCTTCGAGAAGCTGCACGACCGGGCCCGACGGCAGGCCGCCGAACGCCGACAGGAGCGGCTGTTCGGGCTCGCCGAGCGGGTCGCGGTCCGGTACAGCCGGGCCCTGGACCGCGCGGCCGGGCCGGGGCGGGCGCTGCGCCTGGCCCATCTGCTGTGCGACGTGGCCGTCTACCGACGGCTGCGGGCGGCCCTCGGCGGCCGGTGCCGGCTGGCCATCGTCGGCGGCGCGCCGCTGGGCGTGGAGTCGACGCACTTCTTCCGGGGCGTCGGCGTCACCGTGCTGGAGGGTTACGGGCTGACCGAGACGTCACCGGCGCTGGCGGTCAACCTTCCGTCGGCGATGCGGATCGGCACGGTGGGCCGGCCGCTGCCCGGCGTGCGGCTCGCGGTCGCGGCCGACGGGGAGGTCCTGGCGCGCGGCCCGATGGTGTTCCGCGGGTACTGGAACGATCCGGCGGCGACCCGGGCCACGTTCACCCCGGACGGTTGGCTGCGCACCGGCGACCTGGGCGGTCTCGACTCCGACGGCTACCTGCGGATCACCGGCCGGAAGAAGGACATCATCGTCACCGCGTCGGGCAAGAACGTCGCCCCCGCGCCGATCGAGGACAGCATCCGGGCCCATCCGCTGGTCAGCCAGGTGGTCCTGGTCGGTGACGGTCGCCCGTACGTGGCCGCGCTGGTCGCCGTCGACCCGCAGGCCTGCGGGGGCTGGCTGGCCCGGCGTCGGCGGCCGGACGTCCCGGTGGCGGGCCTGCGGGACGACCCGGAGCTGCGCGCCGAGCTCCAGACCGCGGTGGACCGGGCCAACCGGTCGGTCTCCCGGGCGGAGGCGGTGAAGACCTTCCGGGTGCTGCCCCGGGAGCTGACCGAGGCCGCCGGGGAGCTCACCCCCACCCTGAAGGTCCGGCGCGAGGCGGTGCTCGACCGGTACGCCGCGGACGTCGCCGCCCTCTACCCGGGCCGGTGAGGCGACGCCGGCCCCACCCGGCGGCGGCCACCGCGATCCGGCCGGTGGCCTAAGGTACGGGCATGTCCGTAGACGGGTGGAACACGGTCCTGGTGCTCGGCGGTATCCGGTCCGGTAAGTCCGAGTTCGCCGAATCCCTGGTGGCCGAGGCGGCCACGGTCCGTTACCTGGCGACGGCGCCGGGCGCGGAGCCGGGCGACGCCGAGTGGGCGGCCCGGATCGAGGCGCACCGGAACCGCCGCCCGGAGACCTGGACGGTCGAGGAGACCACCGACGAGCCGCGCCGGCTGGCCGACGTGATCGCCTCGGCGCAGCCGCACGAGACGCTGCTGGTGGACGATCTGGGCGGCTGGGTGACGGTGCTGCTCGATCCGGCGCACCAGCCGGCAGACGACACCGCCACCATCGCCGAGCTGGCCGCCGCGGTGCGGGACTGCGCGGCCCGGGTGGTGCTGGTGAGCCCGGAGGTGGGGCTGTCGCTGGTGCCGACCACCCCGCTGGGCCGGGCCTTCACCGACGCGTTGGGCGCGGCCAACCGGGCGGTCGCCGACGCCTGTGACGCGGTCGCGCTGGTGGTGGCGGGCCAACCCTGCTGGCTGAAGCCCGGCGCGCCCCTACCGGCCACCTCCCTGCCGGCCACGCCGGGCGTCGTCCCGGCCGCCGAGACTCCGCCGGCCGGGGCGGCCCGGCCGGCCGGCGTGCCCGCCCAACCCGGCCCGGCCGGCGCGGACCCGCTCGTCACCCCGGCCGACGCCGACGCGCCGGCCGCCCCGGCCGATCCGGACCAGTCGGCCAGCGCGGCCGGGTCGGTCACGCCGTTGGCCACCCCGAGCGCCGGGACCCCGCCGCCATGGGCCGCCGCCACGCCCGAGACGGCCCTGCCGGACGTGCTGACGCCGACCGCCCCGCCGGCCCCGCAGCCGTCGACGGCGTGGGCCGCGCCGACCATGGCGCTGCCGGTGGTCGCCACCGGCCTGGTCATCCAGAGCGGCATGGAGCTGCCCATGCCCGACGAGTACGCCGGCCAGCAGGCGGTGGAGCGCCTGGCCACGCTGGACATGCCCGGGGCGGGGCTCGGCGTGCTGGAACGCGCGGTGGGCTTCGCCGGCGCCACCCAGGGCACCCCGACGCCGCGGCCCTGGGGCGCGGTGCGGGTCCTGCTGCTGCACGGTGACCACGAGGGCGGGGCGTCCGCCGGTTCCGCCCCGGGTGAGTCGGCCCGGCGGGCCGCGCAGGCCCGGGCCGGGATCGGGGTGCTGGCCCGGCTCGCCGCCGAGAGCGGCGCGACCCTCCAGGTGGTGGACGCCCCGACGGCCGCGCCGATCGAGGCCGGGCCGGCGCTGACCGCCGAGCAGGTGGAGTCGGCGCTGCGCTACGGCTGGCGGCTCGCCGAGGAGGCCGCCGAGACCGGCGTACGCCTGCTGGTGCTGGCCGCGTGCGGGGCGGGCACCGAGGCCGCCGCCGCGGCGGTGCTGGCCGCGACGGCCGGCGCGGAGCCGCCCGCCGTGCTGGCCCGGGTGGTCGTGGACGGCGCGATCGACGACACCGCGTGGATGATCCGCTGCGCGGCGGTGCGGGACGCGCTGCACCGCGCCCGGGGTTCGTCCCGGGACGCGAAGGCGGTGCTGGCCGAGTTCGGCGGCGGTGACCTGACGGTGGCCACCGGCATCCTGCTCGGCGCGACCGCCCGCCGGATCCCGGTGCTGCTGGACGGGCCGGTGGGGGTCGCCGCCGGCCTGGTCAGCCGGGATCTGGCCGGTCAGGCCCGGCACTGGTGCCTGCTGCCCGACCATGGCGGTCACCCGGCCGTCCGGTTGGCCGCCGACGTGCTGGGTCTGAGCCCGCTGACGGACCTCCGCCTCGATCTCGGTGAGGGGGCGAACGCGCTGGCCGCGCTCCCCCTGCTGCGGTCGCTGCTGACGTTGGCCGCCACCCTGCCGCCCCGGGGCGACGGCGTACGCCCGGACGGCCACCACGACGACGGCGGCCACGACGGCGACGGCGGCCACCACGACGGCGACGACCGCGACGGCGACGGCCGCGACGGCGACGACCGGCACGACGACGCGGGCCGCCCCGGCGGGCCCGAGGACGCGGAGCCGGACTTCGCCGAGCCGGAGCCGGCCGGGCCGGGCCCCACCACCAACGGCGGGCAGCCGAGCCGACCGGGCGTCGCCGGGTGGCATGCCGGCTGAGTCCCGGCTCGGCGCGGGGCTGCGCCTGGCGGTGACCACGTTCACCACGCTGCCGCTGCCCACCGGCCGGATCGACCGGGCCGTCGCCGGCACGGCGATGACCCTCGCGCCGCTGGTCGGGTTGGCGCTCGGGGTGGCCCTGGGCGGGGTGCTGCTGGGCCTGGCCCAGGTCACGCCGCCGCTGGTCGCCGCCGGGCTGACGATCGCCTGCGGCGCGCTGGTCACCCGGGGCCTGCACCTGGACGGGCTCGCCGACACCGTGGACGCCCTCGGCTCGTACCGGCGGGGGCCAGCCGCGCTGGAGATCATGAAGAAACCGGACGTGGGGCCGTTCGGGGTGGTCGCGCTGGCGCTGGTCCTGCTGCTCCAGACCGCGACGCTCGCGGAGCTGGCGACCCGGCCGGGGCCGGCGGCGTTCGCCGCCGTGGTCACCGCCACCGCCGCCGGCCGGCTGGGGGTGACCGTGGCCTGCCGGCGGGGGGTGCCGGCGGCCCGCCCGGACGGGCTGGGCGCGTTGGTCGCCGGCACCGTCGGGCCGGTCGCGGCGCTGGCCGGCGTGGTCGCCGTCGCGCTGCCGGCGGTCGCGGCCGTGCCGGGCCGCCCGTGGCAGGGGCCACTGGCCGTGCTCGCCGCGCTCGCCGTCGTGCTGCTGCTCCTGCGCCACCTGGTACGCCGGCTGGGCGGCGTCACCGGCGACGTGCTCGGCGCGGTCGTCGAGGTGACCACCACCCTGGTGTACGTGGGACTCGTGCTGTCCGGAGGGAGCCTGCCCCGGTCCGGCGGGTAGCGTTCTCCCCGGACTGCACCGGCGCGGCGATGGGGGACGACTTTGCTCATCACGGACGACTTCCTGCCCGTACCGGTGCCGGAGACACTGACCGCGACGTACCTGGTGCCGATGGTGGGGTTGCCGAAGGTCGGCGCCCGGACGGCGGTGGCCGCCCTGTCCGGCCGGCTCGCCGAGCCGGTGCACGGGCTGGCCCGGCAGATGCTCGACAGCCCGTTGCTGAGCGTGGACACCCGGCCGATCGCCGAGTTCCCCGCCCTGCCGCCGGACCTGCTCACCGCGTTCGGCGCGACCCGCGAGCAGCTCGACCGGCTGGCCGCCGCGACGCACGTGGTGGTGGTCCGGGCCGAGTACCGGCCGGGTTGGCCGCCGGCGCACGAGTGGGCGGCCCGGGCGGTGGCCGCCGCGATCGCCGAGACGGTCGACGGGGACGTGGTCGACGTGTTCGCGTTACAGTTCCTCGACCCGGCGACGGCGCTGCGCTCGCTGCCGGACGCCCAGGGCCGGGTCCGCCTGGTCGACTGGATCGTGGTGCCCTACTCGTCGGACGCCGACGGGCTGTGGTTCACCACGAAGGGGCTGCGCCGGTTCGGGCTGCTGGAGTTGCAGACCCAGGGCGTGCCGGACCATCTCGCCCGGGCGTGGGGGGCGGTGCTGACCGGCGCCGCCCGCCGACTGCTGCGCGACTGGACGGACGGCCTGGCCGGCGAGGAGGTGCCGGCGTTCGTCCAGTTGCCGGTGCTGACCGCGGTGACCGGGCACGACATCGCGGTGGCGTACGGCAACCCGGAGCAGCACGGGGCCACCGCGCCGGTGCTGCTGCGGCTGGAGCTGGACCCGGCGACCGACCCGGACGCCGACTCGTTCCTCGGCCTGCACCCGCCGGCCGGGCACCCCGGGCCGCCCGGGCGCTACTTCGCCGCGGCCTGCGGTCAGCTCTTCTCCGGCATCGCGCCGGACGCGCGGTACGCCCGGCGCGGCGACGCGATGTCCCGGGCGGTCGCCACGGCGCGGGCCACGCTGCCGGACGTGCGCGCCCGGTTCCTGGCCGACGCGCTGCCCGCCGACAGCCAGCTCGTGGTCAAGTACGGCCTGCCCGGCGACGAGGGCCCGGAGTACGTGTGGGCGGCGGTGACGTCCTGGGAGGCCGCCGAGCTGATCACCGGCGCCAGCTCCACCGACGCGACCACCGACCCCGGGGTCCGGATCGGCGCCCCGGTCGAGGTGGCCGCCGCCGACGTGGTCGACTGGGCCCTGCTCGGGCCCGGTGGCGTCCTGGAGGGCGGCTGGACCCAGGCCGTCCTGGACGCCGGCGACTCCCCCACGAGCCGAGCCGGGGGCGACTCCCCCACGAGCTGAGCCGGGGGCGCGGGCGGGTCAGCGCACGGACGGCTGGACGAACGGCGGGCGGGTCACGGTCATCCGGGCCCGCCGACCCCGCACGTCGATCTCGACGGAGTCGCCGTCGGCCAGGTCGGCGGCCGTGTCGAGCAGGGCGAGGGCGATGCCCTGCCGGCGGGTGGGCGAGAAGGTGCCGCTGGTGACCGTGCCGACCACGGTGTCCCCGACGTGCACGGTCATCCCGGGGCGCGGGATGGCCCGGTCGACGGCGACCAGCCCGCGCAGCGTACGGCGGGGTCCGGCGGCCTTCTCGGCGCGCAGCGCGTCCCGGCCCCAGAAGGCCGGCTTGTCCCAGCCGACCGCCCAGCCGACCCGGGCCTGCACCGGCGTGATCTCCGGGGTGAGGTCCTGCCCGTGCAGCGCGTACCCCATCTCGGTGCGCAGCGTGTCCCGGGCGGCCAGGCCGCAGGCGCGCAGGTCGAACGGCGCCCCGGCGGCGTGCAGCGCGTCCCAGACGGCGACCGCGTCGGCCGCCGGAACGACCAGCTCGTAGCCCAGCTCGCCGGTGTAGCCGGTCCGACAGACGGTCAGCTCGACGCCGTCGAGGGTGGCGGTGGAGAAGCTCATGTAGTCGTGGTCGGTGGGCAGGCCGAGGGCGTCGAGCAGCGCCGCCGAGCGGGGCCCCTGCACGGCCAGCACCGCGTACGCCTCGTGCTCGTCGGTGACGGTGACCGACTCCGGCGCGGCGGCGCGCAGCCGGCGGACCACCTCGGCGGTGTTCGCCGCGTTCGGCACCAGGAAGACGTGCCGGTCGTCGTGCAGGTAGGCGATGACGTCGTCGACGACGCCGCCGGTGGCGTCGTCGCAGCAGAGCGTGTACTGCGCCCGGCCGGGACCGATCCGGCGCAGGTCGTTGCTGAGGCAGGCGTCGACGAGGTCGGCCGCGCCGGGGCCGGTCACCCGGGCCTTGCCGAGGTGGGAGACGTCGAACACGCCGACCGCCTCGCGGACGGCGGCGTGCTCCCGGAGCACGCCGCCCCCGGCGTACTCCAGGGGCATCTCCCAGCCCCCGAAGGGGGCGAACTTCGCGCCCAGCGCGGTGTGCCGCGCGTGCAGCGGGGAACGGCGCGGCCGGGTCGCGGTCGCGTCGGAGGTCACGTCGGTCATGGGTGGCAACTTACCGGGAATCGAACTGCTGGTTAGCATCGGCGGGACCCGCCAGATCAACCGGCGGGACCGCCCTGCTCCCGGTGGCAGTCCACCACCGGGGACCCGCACCGCCGGTACGCCACCAGCGACCGGCCCGGCCCGCCCGGAGTTGCTTCAGTGACATCGCCCAGCACCACCCTGAGCCTGGTCGACACCGACCCCGCCGAGCTTGCCGTCGACGCCATCGTGATCGGCGTGCACAGCCAGACCGGAGAGCAGGACGCCACCAGCGGTCGCGCCGGCGCCCTGCTGCCCGGCAGCGGCGCGGAGAGCATCGCCGGTGCCCTGCTCCTCGGCAGCGGCGCGGAGAGCATCGCCGGTGCCCTGCTCCTCGGCAGCGGCGCGGAGAGCATCGCCGCCGCGTTCGACGGCAAGCTGACCGAGACGCTCGCGTTGCTCGGCGCGACGGGCGGCGCCGGTGAGGTGATCAAGCTCGCCACGCTGGGCACGATCACGGCGCCGCTCGTCGTCGCGGTCGGGCTCGGTCCCGAGCCGACCGGGGCCGCGCCCGCGCCGGAGGTGCTGCGCCGGGCGGCCGGCGCGGTCGTGCGGGCCCTGGCCGGGGCCCGGCGGGTCGCGCTGAGCCTGCCGCTGCCCGACGACGCGGACGCCCCGGCCGCGTTGCGCGCGGTCGCCGAGGGCGCGCTGCTCGGCGGGTACCGCTTCGCCGGTTACAAGACCCGGCCGCAGCCGGCCCGACGGGAGCCGGTGGCGGAGGTGCTGCTGGCCGTGCCGGACGCCGCCGACGCCGCCGCGCAGGCGGAGGTCACCCGGGCGCAGGTGGTGGCCGGCGCGGTCCGGCTCACCCGGGACTGGGTGAACACCGCGCCGAACGAGCAGCGCCCGCCGGTCTTCGCCGACGCGGTGGCCGACGCGGCGCGGCGGGCCGGCCTGACCGTCGAGGTGCTCGACGAGGCCGCCCTGGTCGCCGGCGGGTACGGCGGCATCATGGCCGTCGGGCAGGGCTCGGAGGCCCCGCCGCGCCTGGTGAAGCTCAGCTACACGCCCGAGGGCGGGGCGAACGGCAAGCGGGTGGCGCTGGTCGGCAAGGGCATCACGTTCGACACCGGCGGCATCTCGATCAAGCCGGCCCAGGGCATGTGGGAGATGAAGTCGGACATGGCCGGCGCGGCGGCGGTCGGCGCGGCCATGCTGGCCGTCGCGGCGCTCAAGCCCGCGGTGGCGGTGAGCGCGTACCTGCCGATGGCGGAGAACATGCCGTCGGGCACGTCGTACCGGCCGGGTGACGTGATCACCATGTTCGACGGCAAGCGGGTCGAGGTGCTGAACACCGACGCCGAGGGCCGGATGATCCTGGCCGACGCGATCGCCCGGGCCTGCGCGGACGGCTGCGACTACCTGCTGGAGACCTCCACCCTGACCGGCGGTCAGGTGGTCTCCCTGGGCAAGCGGGTCGCCGGGGTGATGGGCACGCCGGAGCTGTGCGAGCGGGTCCGGGCCGTCGGTGACGCGGTCGGCGAGCCGGCCTGGCCGATGCCGCTGCCGGACGACGTGCGCAAGGGCATGGACTCCGAGGTGGCCGACATCTCGCAGGTCAACGCCGGGATGGACCGGGCCGGGCACATGCTCCAGGGGGGCGTCTTCCTGCGCGAGTTCGTCACCGACGAGGTCGCCTGGGCGCACATCGACATCGCCGGGCCGAGCTACCACTCGGGCGAGGCGACCGGCTACTGGACGAAGGGCGGCACCGGCGTCCCGGTCCGTACCCTGGTCCAGTTGGTCGAGGAGATCGCCGCCGAGGGCTGAGACGCAAGGAAGGGCCCCCTGTTGACGCCTGGCGCATGACAGGGTGCCCTTCCTGCGGGACGGTCGCGCGGACGCCCAGGGCTCAGCAGCGGTCGGGGCGGGTCAGTAGCGGTCGGGGCGGCGCTTGCGGCGCTCGTTGAAGTCCCGCATCCGCTGCGGGTAGCCGACCAGGCGTACGTCGTAGATCGGGACGGCGAGCCGGTGGGCGAACCGGCGGGCGTTCTCCGGGGAGTCGATGCGCCGCCGGGTCCACTCGCCGTCGTCGGCGATCAGGATGACCGTGGTCTCGGTGACCGTGGTCTGCGGCTCGATGAACGCCTCGACGCCCCGCCGGGAGCGGACGAAGTCCTCCAGGTGGTCGAGGTCGGCACGGCTGGCCGGACGCCCCGTGGGCGCCCCGCCGCTGGGCTTGCGTCGTCGGAACAGAGCCACGGCCATCCCCTCCACCCGGCTGTCTACGAGAAGGCACCGCCAAGAGTACGTGTGTCCCCGACGTGTCATTGCGCACCTCACTACGCGCTCTTCGACGGCAGGTGACAAGATGACCGAGGCATGTATGCCCGTTTCTGGCATGGCCCTCGTAGCAGCGACGCGACCTGGGAGTTGAGTGTGAGCGAGCCGAACGACGCGACCTTCGATGTTGTCATCCTCGGGGGAGGCAGCGGCGGCTACGCGGCAGCGCTGCGCGCCGCCCAACTCGACCTGTCGGTCGCGCTGATCGAGAAGGGCAAGCTCGGCGGCACCTGCCTGCACAACGGCTGCATTCCGACCAAGGCGCTGCTGCACGCGGCGGAGATCGCCGACCAGACCCGCGAGTCGGAGCAGTTCGGCATCAAGGCCGAGCTGGTGGGCGTCGACATGGCCGGGGTCAACTCGTACAAGGACGGCGTGGTCTCCCGCCTGTACAAGGGCCTCCAGGGCCTGGTGGGCGGCGCGAAGAACATCACCTTCGTCTCGGCCGCCGGCAGGCTGGTCGGCCCGAACGTGGTCGAGGCCGACGGCAAGCGCTACACCGGCCGCAACGTGGTGCTGGCCACCGGCTCGTACGCGCGCAGCCTGCCCGGCCTGGAGGTCGACGGCGAGCGGGTGATCACCAGCGACCACGCGCTCACCCTGGACCGGGTCCCGGCGTCGGCGATCGTGCTCGGCGGCGGCGTGATCGGCGTCGAGTTCGCCAGCGTGTGGAAATCCTTCGGGGTGGACGTGACCATCGTCGAGGCGCTGCCCCGGCTGGTCGCCGCCGAGGACGAGGAGTCCTCGAAGGCCCTGGAGCGGGCGTTCCGCAAGCGGAAGATCAACTTCAAGGTCGGCAAGCCGTTCGAGAAGGTGGAGAAGACCGAGAACGGCGTCAAGGTCACCATCGCCGGCGGCGAGACCGTCGAGGCCGAGCTGCTGCTCGTCGCCGTCGGCCGTGGCCCGGTCACCGCCGACCTCGGGTACGAGGAGCAGGGCGTCAAGCTCGACCGGGGGTACGTGCTGACCGACGAGCGGCTGCGCACCGGCGTGCCGAACCTCTACGCCGTGGGTGACATCGTGCCCGGTCTCCAGCTCGCCCACCGCGGCTTCCAGCAGGGCATCTTCGTCGCCGAGGAGATCGCCGGCCGCAACCCGGCGGTGATCGACGAGGCGGGCATCCCCCGGGTCACCTACTCCGACCCGGAGCTGGCCTCGGTCGGCCTCACCGAGGCCAAGGCCAAGGAGAAGTACGGCGCGGACAAGGTCAAGACCTACAACTACAACCTGGGCGGCAACGGCAAGAGCCAGATCCTCAAGACGGCCGGCTTCGTCAAGCTGGTGCGGGTGGAGGACGGGCCGGTGGTCGGCGTGCACATGGTCGGCGCCCGGGTCGGTGAGCTGATCGGCGAGGCGCAGCTCATCTACAACTGGGAGGCGTACCCGACCGAGGTGGCCCAGCTCGTGCACGCCCACCCGACGCAGAACGAGGCCCTCGGCGAGGCGCACCTCGCCCTGGCCGGCAAGCCGCTGCACGCGCACGCCTGAGCACACCCAATCCGCGACGTCCGGCGGCAAGCGGGCGAGGATCCGCACCCAGGCCACGAAGGAGTTTTGGAAGATGCCGGTATCGGTCACCATGCCCCGGCTCGGCGAGAGCGTCACCGAGGGCACCGTCACGCGCTGGCTCAAGCAGGAGGGCGACACCGTCGAGGTCGACGAGCCCCTGCTGGAGGTCTCGACCGACAAGGTCGACACGGAGATCCCGTCGCCCGCGGCGGGTGTGCTGAGCCGGATCGTGGTGGGCGAGGACGAGACCGCCGAAGTCGGCAGCGAGCTGGCCGTGATCGCCGGTGAGGGCGAGGAGACCGGCGGCGGCGAGTCCGCCCGGCAGGAGGCCCCGGCCGAGCAGGCCGAGCCCGCCGCCGAGCCGACCGCCGCCGCCGAGGGCGCCGGCCCCGAGCCGGAGCAGGAGCAGCCGAAGGCCGAGGCCGCGCCCGCCGAGGAGCAGCCGAAGGCCGCCGCGCCGTCGGGCGAGGGCACCCCGGTCACCCTGCCGGCGCTCGGCGAGAGCGTCACCGAGGGTACGATCACCCGCTGGCTCAAGCAGGTCGGCGACACCGTCGAGGTGGACGAGCCGCTGCTGGAGGTCTCCACCGACAAGGTGGACACCGAGATCCCGTCCCCGGTCGCCGGCACCGTACTGGAGATCAAGGTCGCCGAGGACGAGACCGCCCCGGTCGGCGCGACCCTGGCGGTGGTCGGCGCGGCCGGCGCCGCTCCCGCCGAGGCCCAGCCGGAGCCGAAGGCCGAGGCCAAGCCGGCAGAGCCTGAGGCCGAGCCGGAGCCCGCGCCGAAGGCGGCGGAGAAGGCGCCCGAGCCGAAGGTCGAGGAGCCCACCCCGGGCATGTCGTACAACGAGCCGGCCCCGGAGGCCGAGACGGCCGCCCAGCCGGCGAAGGCCGAGCAGAAGTCCGCGCCCTCCGCCCCGACGCCGACCCCGCAGCGGCCGACCGCCCCGGCGCAGGGTGGCGAGGAGGCCGCCGGCTACGTCACCCCGCTGGTCCGCAAGCTGGCCAGCGAGCACGGCGTGGACCTGGCCGCGCTCAAGGGCACCGGGGTCGGTGGCCGGATCCGCAAGCAGGACGTGCTGGAGGCGGCCGAGCAGGCCAAGGCGGCCAAGGCCGCGCCGGCCGAGGCGCCCGCCGCTGCCGCCCCGGCCGCGCCGAGCGCCCCGGCGAAGCCGAAGCCGCAGCCGAGCGTCAAGCGCGGCAGCACCGAGAAGCTCCCCCGCATCCGCGCGGTCATCGCCCGGCGGATGCAGGAGTCGCTGCACGAGATGGCGCAGCTCACCACGGTGGTCGAGGTGGACGTCACCAAGGTCGCCAAGCTGCGGGCGCGGGCCAAGGACGCCTTCCTCGCCCGGCACGGGGTGAAGCTGTCGTTCCTGCCGTTCTTCGCCCTGGCCGCCATCGAGGCGCTCCAGACGTACCCGATCGTCAACGCCAGCATGGACCTCGACGCCGGCACGATCACGTACCCGAAGTCGGAGAACCTGGGCATCGCGGTGGACACCGAGCGGGGCCTGATGGTGCCGGTCATCCACGACGCCGGTGAC
Source organism: Micromonospora sp. WMMD882 (assembly GCF_027497255.1). Classification (NCBI taxonomy): domain Bacteria; kingdom Bacillati; phylum Actinomycetota; class Actinomycetes; order Micromonosporales; family Micromonosporaceae; genus Micromonospora; species Micromonospora sp. WMMD882. The sequence continues at coordinate 104,986 of NZ_CP114903.1, read as the reverse complement.
CTGAACCTGGGCGGTGTCGCCAAGCGCATCGCCGATCTGGCGGATCGTACCCGGAACAACAAGATCAGCCCGGACGAGCTGGCCGGGGCGACCTTCACCCTGACCAACACCGGCAGCCGGGGGGCGCTGTTCGACACCCCGATCGTGCCGTCGCCGCAGTCGGCGATGCTCGGCACCGGCGCCGTCGTCAAGCGTCCGGTCGTGGTGAACAACCCGGAACTGGGCGAGGTCGTCGCGGTCCGTTCGATGGTCTACCTGGCCCTGTCGTACGACCACCGCCTGATCGACGGCGCGGACGCGGCCCGTTTCCTGGTCGCGGTCAAGGAGCGCCTGGAGGCCGGCAACTTCGAGGCCGAGCTGGGTCTCTGACCGACGCGTAGCGCCGAAGGGGCGCTCCCGCCGAGCCGGGGGCGCCCCTTCGCCGTGCCTGACCACTCCGGCGTTGCGCCCGAGCCCCGCTCGACAACCGGTCGAGGCCGTCCCCCGGGGCGACCAGCTTCTGGATACCGTGCCCACGCCTGGCTTTCCCACCGGCGAAGGGCGAACGATGTCGAGCACCCCGCAGACGCTCATCACCACCGACCCCGACCTGGTCACGTTGATCAACGTGTTCACCGTGGCCCCGGGACGGCAGGCCGACCTGGTCGCGGCGCTCGACCGGACGACCAGAGAGTTCTTCGCCACGCTGCCGGGCTTCCGGTCGGCCAACGTGCACGCCAGCCAGGACGGCACCCGGGTGGTCAACTACGCCCAGTGGACCAGCGCGGCGCATTTCCAGGCCATGCTCCGACTGCCCGAGGCCCGCCCGCGCCTGGCCGAGATCGGCGCGCTGGCCGAGGCCAGCGACCCCCGGCTGTACTCGGTCAGCGCCGTCCACCACGCCGCGGTCGGTGGGCGGTGACGCGCCGACCGGCCGGGATCTGCTGACGTCCTCGCCTGACCAGCCTGGTCACCGACGAGTCGGTGCCCACCTGGCGGCCGGACCGGGCCGCCGGCGCGGGAAGACGGTGTGGTGGGCGCAGCCTGTCGAGCTGCCCCAGATATGGGGCAACGCGCGCCGAGGGCGCCGGGGCCCCGCCGGGTGGATGCCGATCGGGCTGGACCGGACGGCGCGCCAGCAGATCGCGGCCGGCGAGCGCGGGCAGTGGGCGGCACAGCCCGCAGCCGGCAGTGCTGACCGGCAGCGGGCACGGGACAGCCCGGGGCCGGCGGATACGGGTGGGGTTGCGGAAGCAAGTGGCTGCTGCCGGCCACCCGATCAGCCAGGGTCACGCCGGGCGGCCGGTCCCCGAAGGCGTGCCCCATATCTGGGGCAGCTCGACAGGCTACGAACCAGTACACCCCTGCCCGACGACCGCCTCGGCAGGGCGTGTCGTCCGTGGCCGGCCGGAGCTATGCCGACGACACGGGCGGCTTCTCGGTGACGAACACCCCGAGGCCGTGCACGCCCTCCACGAGTCCTTCGGTCTTGAGCACGATCATGGCGTGGTTGACCACACCCGCTGACACACCGTGCTCCTTGCACAGCTGTGCCGTCGACGGCAGTTTGTCGCCGGGGGCGAGTTCTCCGGACGCGATCTGCCCACGGATGTGCTCCGCGAGCTGCGCCCACTTCGGTTTGGCGGGCATGGCGGCTCCCTGGTCTGCTCCGCCATTTGATCACGCCCATCTTCTACCGACAAGTAAGCGGTACTCGGTGGTTGGCCTACCAACAGTACTAAGTTCAAGTTCGCCATGGCCGGCTCTCTGGTCTGCAACTGCGGAGCTGGTCGTCCTGTAGGACGGGCCCGGCCGGCCGCCTCCCCGTCGGTCGGCCGGGCGCACCGCCGTACCCGATGACCGGGAGGATCGATGCCCCGTCCCGACCTGAGCCCGTACCGCTGGCTCCACGACACCGCGCGACCTGGCGCGGCTGGCGGCGCTGGTGTTCGTGCGGCCTGCGCTGGACGCGCTGCCCGGACCGCCGGCTCGCGGTCCCGACCGAGCCGCCGACGCCCGCCCGGCGGCCCCGCAACGGCGGTCACTGGTACCCCACACTCCGCCGGGTGAGCGCATCCGGATCGGGGGCGGTGGGCGAAGATGGGGCATGCGGATCCTCCTGGCCGGCGCGTCCGGCTTCCTGGGCACCCGGCTCGCCGACCGGCTCGCCGCCGACGGGCACCAGCTCACCCGGCTGGTCCGCCGCCCGCCGAAGGGCCCCGACGAGGCGCGATGGAATCCGGGCGCCGGTCAGCTCGACCCGGCCGCGCTGGCGGCGGCCGACGCGGTGGTGAACCTGGCCGGGGCCGGCGTCGGGGACAAACGCTGGACCGACGAGTACAAGGCGCTGATCCGGTCCAGCCGGGTGGACACCACCGGCACCCTGGCCGTCACCATGGCCGGGCTGCCGGCGTCGGACCGGCCGCAGGTGCTGCTGAACGCCTCGGCGATCGGCTGGTACGGCGACACCGGCGACCGGACGGTCACCGAGGAGTCCCCGGCGGGCGAGGGGTTCCTCGCCGACGTGTGCCGGGTGTGGGAGGCGGCGACCCGGCCCGCCGAGGACGCCGGGGTACGGGTGGTCCGGTTGCGCACCGGTCTGCCCCTGCACCGCGACGGCGGGCTGCTCAAGCCGCAACTGCTGCCGTTCAGGCTGGGCGTCGGCGGCAAGCTGGGCAGCGGCCGGCAGTGGGTGCCGTGGATCTCGATGGTGGACTGGCTGGACGCGCTGGTGTTCCTGCTCGACCGGCCGGACGTGGCCGGGCCGGTCAACGTGGTCGGCCCGGCCCCGGTGACGAACGCCGACTTCACGAAGGAGTTCGCCCGGCAGTTGCGTCGTCCGGCGGTCATGCCGATCCCGGCCCTGGCGCTGAAGGTCGCCCTCGGCGGGTTCGCCGCCGAGCCGCTGACCAGTTCCCGGGTCCTGCCCGGGGTGCTCGGTCGGGCCGGTTTCGGCTACCGCCACCCCGACCTGCCGGGCGCCCTGCGCGCCGCGCTGCACGACTGATCCGCCGGGGAAGGATCCCCTCCCCCGGCGGGCCGATCAGCAGCCGATCACCCAGTGGGCGGGGCCGGTCTGCTTGAGGGTGGTGCTGGCGAAGACGTTGTAGAGGCCCATCCGCTGGTTGGAGCCGACCGCGTAGGCGTACCCGAGGGAGTGGTAGGCGCGGCCGGCGGTGACGTGGGCGTAGTTGCTGGCGGTGACGCAGGTGGGGGCGACCGTGGGCGTGGGCGTGCGGGTGGGCGTGGGCGTGGGGCTCGCGGTCACGGTCGGCGTCGGCCCGGGGGTGGTCGAGCCGCCGTTCAGGCCGAACCAGAGGGCGTCGCGGTACGCCGAGCAGATGGTGTCCAGGAAGTACGCCGCCGCAGTGCCGCACTGGTCGGCTCCGCTGCCCGGGTCGACGGGGGTGCCGTGGCCCATGCCGGCGACCCGGTAGACGCGTACCCGGTCGTTGCCGTAGGTCTCCTGGGTGGTGCCGGCGGGCAGGGTGGTGGTGCTGGTGGGGGTCTGCGACACGCCGGCCACGTTGGTCCACTGGTCGCGGGACTCGGTGGCGTTGGCGGTGGCGACGGTGTAGTCGGCGGCCCCGTGCCAGATCGCCACCTTCGGCCGCGCCCCGGCGTAGCCCGGGTACGCGTTGCGGACCAGGTCGCCCCAGGCGGCCGGGGACTTGTCGACGCCCGGGCTCATGCAGGAGAACGCGGTGACCATGCTGGTGGCGCAGCGGTACGGGATGCCGGCGACGATCGACCCGCCGGCGAACACCTCCGGGTACGCGGCCAGCATGGTGGCGGCCATCGCGCCACCGGCGGAGAGCCCGCTGACGTACACCCGGGCGGGGTTCACGCCGTAGTTGGCCTTCGCGTGGTCGACCATCTGCCGGACCGACAGCGCCTCGCCCTGGCCCCGGGCGGTGTCGCCGCTCTCGAACCAGTTGAAGCAGGCGCTGGAGTTGTTGCCGGACTTCTGCTCGGGCAGGATCAGCGCGAACTTCCACTGGTCGGCGTACTTGCGCCAGCCGGAGTTGGTGAAGTAGTCGGTGGCGTTCTGGGCGCAGCCGTGCAGCAGCACCACGGCGGGCGCGTTGCCGGGCAGGCCGTCCGGGCGGTACGCGTACATGCCGAGGTTGCCGGGGTTGGAGCCGAAGCCGCTGACCGGGGTGAGGGTGGCGGCCTGGGCGGGGGTGGCGGCCACGACGGCCGCCGTTACGGCGAGGGCGGCCCCGGCCAGCGCGGCGGCCAGCCGGGTGAGGACGGACGGTGGTCGACGCACGACGGCCTCCACGATTGTGAACTAGGTCACCAGCTTTGCCGCGACGTTACGGCGGGATGTCCGAGTCGTGACATGGGCCGGGTTCACATATTCGCTGCCGTCGACGTGTGGCCCGGACCGCCGCACGCGACCCGGCCGGTCCGACCCGAGCGGCATGGCCGGTCCGGGCGGTTGGCCGGATCCGGATTGGTAACGTCCGCTCCGTGCCGACTTCGCCCTCGCTGGCCGCCGGGCCGCCGCCCGCGCCGTCACCCGCCCGCCGACGGGGACGGCGCCGGGCCGACCTGACGCTGACGCTCGTCGCGTTCGGCCTGGCGATCTGGGTGACCAGCGGCCTCTGGGTGGACCCGAACGGTCGCGCGATCACGGTGAACTCCAGCGACCAGGCGCTGTTCGAGTGGCTGCTGGCCTTCGGCGCGCACGCGCTCACCCACGGCGACAACCCGCTCTTCACGTACCTGCTCAACGTCCCCGACGGGGTCAACCTCGCGGTCAACACCTCGATCACCGTGTACGCGGCGGTCTTCGCCCCGCTGACGTACCTGATCGGACCGCCGGCCACGTTCCTGGTGATCCTCACCCTGAACCTGGCCGCCACCGCGCTGGCCTGGTACTGGCTGCTCTCCCGGCACCTGGTGGACAGTTGGCTGGCCGCCGGGGTCGGCGCGCTGGTGATCGCCTTCTCCCCCGGCATGGTGTCGCACGCCAACGCCCACCTGAACTGGTCCGCCGGCTGGCTCGTGCCGTTGCTGGTGTGGCGGCTGTTCGCGCTGCGCGAGCCGGGACGCTGGCTGCGCAACGGGGTGATCTTCGGGGCGTTGGTCGCGGTGGCGTTCTCGATCGCCGCCGAGGGGCTGTTCTTCACCGCGCTCGCCCTGCTGGTCTTCCTGGCCGTCTGGGCGGCCCACCCGGCGAACCGGGCCACGGTCCGGGCCGCCCTGCCGACCTTCCTGCGCGGCGTCGCGGTCACCGCCGTGGTCGCCGGGGCGCTGCTGGCGTACCCGCTGTGGCTGCACTTCGCCGGGCCGCAACGATTCCACGGCACCGGCTTCGACCCGGTGGTGCACTCCGAGGACCTGGCCGCGTACCCGGCGTTCCCGCGCCGCTCGCTGGCCGGCGAGGCCGGCTTCGGCACCTCGCTGGCCCCGAACCCGACCGAGGAGAACTCGTTCCTCGGCTGGCCGCTGCTGCTGCTCGCGCTGGTCTGCTTCGGCTACCTGTGGCGGCACGCCGGGCCCGCCCGCCGGGGGACCCTCGCCGCGCTCGGGGTCACCGCCGTGGTGTTCACCGTGCTCTCCTGGGGGCCGCAGGCGGTGATCGACGGGGACCGGACCGGCGTCACCCTGCCGTTCGAGTGGATCGGCCGGCTGCCGGTGATCAACGCCGCGCTGCCGGCCCGGTTGGCGCTGGTCGTCGCCCCGGTGATCGGGTTGCTGCTGGCGTACGCCGTGGACCGGTTGCGCGCCGTCCCGCCCCGGTCCGGCCCGGTCCGGGCCGCCTGGATCCTCGGGTACGCGGCGGCGCTGCTGCCGCTGCTGCCCACCCCGCTGCTGACCAGCGCCCGGGAGCCGATCCCCGAGTTCGTCACCTCCGGCGCGTGGCGGGAGCACGTCTCCCCGGGCGGGGTGCTCACCCCGATCCCGCTGACCGTGGACGTCACCCCCGACGGGCAGCGCTGGCAGGCGTACGCGTTGGCCCACCGGCAGGGGGAGTTCGCCCTGCCGGCCGGGTTCTTCCTCGGCCCCGGCGGGCCGGACGGCCGGGGGCGGATCGGCCCGGTGCCGCGCACCTTCGACTCGCTGATGGACCAGGCCGGACGGACCGGGCGGACGCCGATCGTCACCGAGGGCACCCGCGAGCTGGTCCGGGCCGACCTGGCGTACTGGCGGGTCGAGGCGGTGATCCTCGCCGACGAGGTGCACGGCGCGAAGCACGAGATCGACGAGGAGGCGCTGCTGCGTACCGCCACCGAGCTGCTCGGCCCGCCGCAGCGGGTCCGCGACGTGTGGCTCTGGCCGATCTCCCGGTGAGCCGGCTCACCGGTCCGGACCGGTCGGGGCGGGACTACGCTGGACGGCGTGACCACGACGACGCCCAGCCTGAGCTCGGAGCACGCCGACCTGGCCTCCGACCGCCCCGACCTGGCCTCCGACCGCGGCGTTCCGACCCCGGTCCGCGCCGGTCTGGTCGACTACCGGGCCGCCTGGGACGAGCAGCGCCGGCTGCACGAGGCGGTGGTGGCCGGCGGGCGCCCGGACACGGTGCTGCTGCTGGAGCACCCGAGCGTCTACACCGCCGGCAAGCGCACCGAGCCGTGGGACCGCCCGGTGGACGGCACCCCGGTGGTCGACGTGGATCGCGGCGGCAAGATCACCTGGCACGGTCCGGGTCAGCTCGTCGGCTACCCGATCCTGCGCCTGCCGGACCCGGTGGACGTGGTCGCCTACGTCCGCCGCGTCGAGCAGCTCCTGATCGACGTGTGCGCCGAGTTCGGGCTGGCAGCCGACCGGGTCGAGGGGCGCAGCGGCGTCTGGGTGCCCGCCGACGACCGGGGCCCGGCCCGTAAGGTCGCCGCCATCGGCATCCGGGTGTCCCGGGGCGTCACCCAGCACGGCTTCTCGCTCAACTGCGACTGCGACCTGACGCACTTCGACCGGATCGTGCCGTGCGGCATCCGGGACGCCGGCGTCACCTCGCTCAGCGCCGAGCTGGGCCGTCCGGTCACCGTGGCCGACGCCCTCCCGGTGGTCGAGCGCCGTCTGCCCACCCTGCTCGCCACCTGACCCCGCCGCCCGCCGCCCGACCCCACCCGACTCGGCCCCACCCGGCCCGGCTCGGCCCCACCCCACCCGGCTCGGCTCGCCGTTTCACCGATGTAGCGGTGTCGGCGGGTTGGGATGCCCCGGTTTCGGAGAAGTGGAGTCGATCATGGGTCGCGTCCGGCGGACGTCGGGGGGCGGGTCACGGGGTGAGGCGGCGCAGGTCGCGTGGGAACGGCGTGACCTCCCGGACGTTGGCCGCGCCGGTCAGCCGGGCGACCAGACGTTCCAGGCCGATGGCGAAGCCGCCGTGCGGGGGCAGCCCGTGCCGGAAGGCGGCCAGGTAGTCCGCGTACGGCCCGGTCGGCTCGCCCCGGGCGGCCAGCGCGGCCAGGTAGTCGGCGTGCCGGTGCAGCCGCTGCCCGCCGGTGACCAGCTCCACACCCCGCAACAGCAGGTCGAAGCCGTTGGAGTAGGCCGGTCGGGCCGGGTCGGGGTGGGTGTAGAAGGGACGTTTCGCCATCGGGTACCCGGTGACGTACACGAGTTCCGAGCCGTGTTCCCGGCGGGCCCACTCCCCCAGCGCCCGCTCGTGGGCCGGGGCGAGGTCCGGCTCGTCGGCCGGGGCGCCGACGATGGCCAGCGCCTCGGTGAAGTGCACGGCCGGGATCTGCGCCGGCACGGCGGGGACGCTCACGTCGAGGGCGCGCAGCGCCGCCCCGGCCCGTTCGGCGACCGTGCCGAGCAGGTCGGCCAGGGTGTCCCGGAGCACCGCCATCACGTCCCGGTGGTCGGTGACGAAGCCCAGCTCGACGTCGAGGGAGGTGTACTGGGCCAGGTGCCGGGCGGTGTCGTGCGGCTCGGCGCGGAACACCGGCCCCACCTCGTAGACCCGTTCCAGCGCCCCGACCAGGAGCTGCTTGTAGAACTGCGGTGACTGGGCCAGGTAGGCGGGCCGGCCGAAGTAGTCCACGGCGAAGACGTCCGCGCCGCTCTCGGTGGCCGTGCCGACCAGCTTCGGGGTGTGCACCTCGGTGAAACCGCGGGCGTCCAGGGCGGCCCGGAAACCGGCGACCGCCGCCGCCGAGACGCGCAGCGCCGCCGACCGGCGCGGGTGCCGCAGGGCCAGCGGGGCGTGGTCGAGCTGCGTCGGCAGGGTCGCGGTCAGGGTCGGCCGGAAAAGGTCGAACGGGGTCGGTTCGGCGGGCGGGCCGAGTGGTCGTACCGTCGGGTCGGTCAGCTCGACCCCGGCGGGGGCGGACGGGTTCTCGGTGACCGTGCCGACCACCTCGACCACGGTCTCCTCGGTGAGCGCCGCCACGGCCGCGCGGACGCCCGGGTCGGTGACCACCACCTGGGTCAGGCCGGTGGCGTCCCGCACGATCAGGAAGGCCACCGACCGCAGCAGTCGGCGGCGGTGCGCCCAGCCGGCGATCCGGACGGTGTGCCCGAAATGGGCGGACAGTTGGGTGGAAAGGGTGCGTCGCACGGGTGCCTCCTCGTCGGTCGCAACGCGAACCCCCGGGAGGTGTGGGCGAGCGGGTCCTCGCGGTGCCACCACACCTTCGCCCCCGCGTGCGCGGGGGCCTCGTTCGTCGCCTGGTGACCGGGGCCAGCCGGGCGGGGTCTACTCCGGCGCCCGACCGCCGGTGGTCCGGCACCGGGCGCGCCCGTTTCTTCCCGCAGCTCGGGAGGGTCTTCACGGGCCGTCGCCAGACCGCCTCGCAGCAGGGTGACGGCTCTCTGCACTGGCGGGGCGGCGCGCTACTCGGCTCCGTCGTCGCTCGTGGCCGGAACGCTACCGCCGGCCCGACGCCGGCGACACCGCTTTTTCCGGGTACGGGGTGAGTGGGCTCACGCGACTCGTGGGGTGACGGCGGTCGCCGGCCGGCATCGACGGCCGCTGACCGGCGTAGGCTCGGTGACGTGACCAGCGACCACTCCGCGCCGACCACCGCCCGGGCGCCGCGCAGCGCCACCGTCACCGAGGCGCCGCGCAGCGCCGCCGACACCCCGCGCGCCGCGCCCGCGACCCCGCGTGCGGCCACCGCCGCTCCGGAGGGGCGGCGGCTGCTGCGGATCGAGGCGCGCAACGCGGCGACGCCGATCGAGCGCAAACCCCCGTGGATCAAGGTCAAGGCGAAGATGGGCCCGGAGTACACCCAACTGCGCGGGCTGGTCTCGCGGGAGGGGCTGCACACCGTCTGTCAGGAGGCCGGCTGCCCCAACATCTACGAGTGCTGGGAGGACCGCGAGGCCACCTTCCTCATCGGCGGCGACCAGTGCACCCGGCGGTGCGACTTCTGCCAGATCGACACCGGCAAGCCGGCCGAGTTCGACGCCGACGAGCCGCGCCGGGTCGCCGAGTCGGTGGCCGCGATGGGCCTGCGGTACGCGACCGTCACCGGCGTGGCCCGGGACGACCTGCCCGACGGCGGCGCGTGGCTGTACGCGGAGACGGTCCGCCAGATCCACGCCCTGCAGGCCGGTTGCGGGGTGGAGTTGCTGATCCCGGACTTCAACGCGGTGCCGGAGCAGTTGGCCGAGGTGTTCGGCTCGCGGCCGGAGGTGCTCGCGCACAACGTGGAGACGGTGCCCCGCATCTTCAAACGGATCCGCCCGGCGTTCCGCTACGACCGCTCGCTGGACGTGATCCGGCAGGCCCGCGCGGCCGGGCTGGTGACCAAGAGCAACCTGATCCTGGGCATGGGCGAGGAACGCGCCGAGGTGTCGCAGGCGCTGCGTGACCTGCACGAGGCGGGCTGCGAGCTGATCACCATCACCCAGTACCTGCGGCCCACCCCGCGGCACCACCCGGTCGAGCGCTGGGTCAAGCCGGAGGAGTTCGTCGAGTTGAGCGCCGAGGCCGAGGAGATCGGTTTCGCCGGGGTGATGAGCGGGCCGCTGGTGCGCTCGTCGTACCGGGCGGGCCGGCTCTACCGGCAGGCGCTGGACGCCCGCGCGGCCAGCCCGGTGGGCTCCGCGCGCTGATCCACGGCGGCGCTTCGGCGACCGGCTGTCCGCCGCTCGTCGTTCCGTTCCTCTCCACGACCCGGCACGCCTACGCGTGCCGGGTCGTTCACGCTCTGCGACGGGTGGCCGTGTTAGGTTCCCTCCGTCCTTTACCACACAACCCCGTGCCGTCCCACCCTTCGATTCGACGGTTGCGTACAGATGTCGAAGGTGATGAATTAATAACATGGCCACGCCGCCCCACACCGTCGTCATCGGAGCCGGACCTGCCGGGCTCACCGCCGCCTACGAGCTGACCAGGCGAAACGCCCCGGTCGAGGTCTACGAGGCGGACGACGTCGTGGGCGGGATCAGCCGCACCGTCGAGCGGGACGGATGGCGTTTCGACATCGGCGGGCACCGGTTCTTCACCAAGGTGCCCCGGGTCGAGGCGTTCTGGCACGAGATCCTGCCCGACTCCGACTTCCTGCTCCGGCCCCGGATGAGCCGCATCCACTACCGGGGCAAGCTGTTCGACTACCCGCTGCGCGCCGGCAACGCGCTGGGCAACCTGGGCGTCGTCGAGGCGGCGCGCTGCGTCGGCTCGTACGTCTGGACGCGGCTGCGCCCGCCGAAGGACCAGAGCCACTTCGAGGGCTGGGTGGCGGCCCGCTTCGGCAACCGGCTCTACCGGATGTTCTTCAAGACCTACACCGAGAAGGTCTGGGGGATGCCGGCCACCGAGTTGCAGGCCGACTGGGCGGCCCAGCGGATCAAGAACCTGTCGCTGGCCGGGGCGGTCCGCAACGCGCTGCTGCCCAAACGCAACCAGACCGACATCACCAGCCTGATCGAGGAGTTCCAGTACCCGAAGTACGGGCCGGGGATGATGTGGGAACGCTGCGCCGAGCTGGTCGCCAAGGGCGGCGGGGTGGTCACCACGAACACCTGGGCGCGTACGGTGCACCGGGCCGACGGCCGGGCGGTCGCCGTCACCGTCGCCGACCCGGACGGTGAGCGCCGCATCCCCACCGACCACGTGGTGTCCACCATGCCGATCTCGGACCTGGTGCGGGCGATGGACCCGCCGGCCCCGGCGCACGTGCGGGCCGCCGCCGACGCGCTGCGGCACCGCGACTTCCTCACCGTGGCCCTGGTGGTGCCGGCGGAGGCCGGCTTCCCGGACAACTGGATCTACGTGCACACCCCGGGGGTACGGGTCGGCCGGATCCAGAACTTCGGCTCCTGGTCGCCGTACCTGGTGCAGGACGGGTCGACCTGCCTGGGCCTGGAGTACTTCGTCAACGTCGGTGACGACCTGTGGGAGTCGACCGACGCCGACCTGGTCGCCCTGGGCACCGCCGAGCTGGAGCGGCTCGGCCTGGTCCAGCCGGGCGCGGTCCGCAACGGGTACGTGGTCCGGATGCCGAAGGCGTACCCGGTCTACGACGAGGGGTACGAGCAGGCGGTCGACACGATCCGGCGCTGGCTGGCCGAGGCGGCGCCGAACGTGCACCCGGTGGGGCGTAACGGCATGCACCGGTACAACAACCAGGACCACTCGATGATGACCGCGATGCTCGCCGCGGAGAACATCCTCGACGGCGCCGACCACGACGTCTGGGCGGTCAACGTCGAGGAGGAGTACCACGAGGAGAAGGGTTCCGGCCAGCACGGCACCGGCCGGGCCGCGCCGGTGGTGCCCCGCCGCTGACCGCCGCGCCGGCCCCGGCCCGGACGCGGATGATCCGCTGGTACGAGGCCCACTACACTTTGCGCCATGGCGAAGCCCCAGGAGAAGGTCTCGTTCGGCCAGCGGCTGAAGCAGATCGGGATGGTGTTCAAGTTCACCGCCAAGCAGGACCGCTGGTTCGCGCCACTGACCGCCGCGGCCGTGCTCATCCCGCTCGCGCTGACCGTGGTGGCCGTGCTCAACTGGGGCTGGCTCTGGCTGCCGCTGGGCATCCTGCTCACCATGCTGGCCGTGCTGATCGTGCTCAACCTCCGGTCCAACCGGGCGATGATGAACGCCGCCGAGGGGCAGCCCGGCGCGGCGGCCTCGATCATGGAGAACATGCGCGGTGACTGGCGGGTCACCCCGGCGGTCAGCTCCACCACCCAGATGGACATGGTGCACCTGGTGATCGGCCGTCCCGGCGTGATCCTGCTGGCCGAGGGGAACCCGCAGCGGGTCCGGGGGCTGCTCGGCCAGGAGAAGCGGCGGCTGGCCAAGGTGATCGGCACGGCCCCGCTCTACGACTACGTGATCGGCGTCGACGAGGGCGAGCTGCCGATCCGCAAGCTGCGGATGACCCTGATGCGGCTGCCCCGCAACCTCAGCGGCAAGGACGTCAACTCGCTGGACAAGCGACTCAAGGCGCTCACCGCCCGGCCGCAGCTTCCCAAGGGCGCGATTCCCAAGAACATGCGCCCCACCCGGGGCCAGTTCCGCCAGACCCGGGGCCGCTGACCCGCCCGCCGCCGCCCGCCTCAGCGGGGGGCGGCGGTGACGACCGAGCCGACGAGCCGGTCGTGGATCCCCCGCCGGCGCTCGTCCATGATCAGCGCGGGCGCGACCAGGGCCAGCAGCAGCCCGCGCAGCAGCGCCCGGGGCACGCCGATCCGTCCGCCGTCGGCCCAGGCCAGGCAGCGGATCCGGGTGACGTACATGCCCGGGGTCTGCGCGAACAGGCCGATGAAGAAGCCGTACTCGACGATCAGCACCAGGACCGGGGCCCAGCCGTCCCGGACCGGGTCGGCGAAGAAGTTCGACACCAGCAGGCAGAGCACCCAGTCGACGACGAGCGCGCCGAAACGGCGGCCGAGGCTCGGCGGGGTGAAGGCGGGATCGGCGGCCGGCGGCGTCGGCTCGGGTGGCAGGCTCACGGCAGCCAAGGCTAGTCGGGCCGGGACCCGGCGTGCCGGGGGCGGTTGACCGAACGCCCCTGGTCCGGGGCGGGTATCGTCCGAACGAAGCTCAGGGGGCAGCGCGACGGCGCGCGCCTGCCGGTTCCGCTGCCAGGGCCGCCTTCACTCGCGAAAACGGCCGGTCACAGCGGGTCGTAACACGGCAGAAACAGTAAGGACATGGTCGAGCAACCGCCCGGCCATAGCGTCGCCAATCAGCCAGCCACCCGTGGACGTGCCAGGAGGACGTGTGTTCGCCAATCCCGAGGAACTCCTGCGATACCTCAAGAACGAGGACGTGAAGTTCGTCGACGTACGGTTCTGTGACCTGCCCGGCGTGATGCAGCACTTCAACCTGCCGGTCGAGTCCGTGGACGACGACTTCTTCACCGAGGGCCTGGCCTTCGACGGCTCGTCGATCCGGGGCTTCCAGGCGATCCACGAGTCGGACATGCTCCTGCTCCCGGACGTCGCGACCGCCTTCATCGACCCCTTCCGCGTGGAGAAGACCCTCGCGCTGAACTTCTTCATCCACGACCCGTTCACCCGTGAGGCGTACTCCCGGGACCCGCGCAACGTGGCGAAGAAGGCCGAGGCGTACCTCGCCGCCAGCGGCATCGCCGACACCGCCTACTTCGGGGCCGAGGCCGAGTTCTACATCTTCGACTCGATCCGCCACGAGACCTCGGCGCACCAGTCGTTCTACTACATCGACTCGATCGAGGGCGCGTGGAACAGCGGCCGCGAGGAGCCGGGCGGCAACCGCGGTTACAAGACCCCCTACAAGGGCGGCTACTTCCCGGTGCCGCCGGTCGACCACTACGCCGACCTGCGGGACCAGATCGTCCGCCGGCTGATCGACACCGGCTTCACCGTGGAGCGCTCGCACCACGAGGTCGGCACCGCCGGCCAGGCCGAGATCAACTACCGGTTCTCCACCCTGCTGCACGCCGGTGACCAGCTCCAGCTCTTCAAGTACATCGTGAAGAACACCGCCTGGGCCGCCGGCAAGACCGCCACCTTCATGCCCAAGCCGCTGTTCGGCGACAACGGCTCCGGCATGCACACCCACCAGAGTCTCTGGCTGGGCGGCGAGCCGCTGTTCTACGACGAGACCGGCTACGCCGGCCTGTCGGACACCGCCCGCTGGTACATCGGCGGTCTGCTGCACCACGCCCCGTCGCTGCTGGCCTTCACCAACCCGACGGTCAACTCGTACCGCCGGCTGGTGCCGGGCTTCGAGGCCCCGGTCAACCTGGTCTACTCGCAGCGCAACCGCTCCGCCTGCACCCGGATCCCGGTCACCGGCAGCAACCCGAAGGCCAAGCGCGTCGAGTTCCGGGTGCCGGACCCGTCGGCGAACGTCTACCTCGCCTTCTCGGCGATGATGATGGCCGGCCTGGACGGCATCAAGAGCAAGATCGAGCCGCCGGCGCCGATCGACAAGGACCTGTACGACCTGCCGCCGGAGGAGTGGGGCGACGTCAAGCAGGTGCCGGGCTCGCTGCCGGCGGTGCTCGACAAGCTGGAGAGCGACCACGACTACCTGCTGGAGGGTGGGGTCTTCACGCCCGACCTGATCTCCACCTGGATCGACTGGAAGCGGGCCAACGAGGTCGACCCGGTGCGGCTGCGCCCGACCCCGCACGAGTTCGCGATGTACTTCGACTGCTGAGCACCCCAGCGCTGCTGAGCACCTGAGTCTGCCGGGCGTCGGCGCGGCGGGACGACGGGCACGGAGGAACCCCCGGGACTGTTCCCGGGGGTTCCTCCCGTCCCGGGCGACCCCCACCACGGCGGGACGCCGGCTCACCCGCCGGGCAACGGCGGACGCGTCCGTTCCCAGGCCCGGCGCAGTCGACGCCGGCGACGCCACCGCGCCGTCAGGCCGACCCCGGTCAACACCGCGACCAGCAGCCAGACGAACTGCCCCAGCGGCCAGTACAGGGCGAGCAGCCAGCGGCCCGCGCCCTCGGCCCGCGACGGCGCGGGCCCGCCGAAACTGTCCAGCAGGTCGGCCGGCACGGCGACGAACAACGCGCTCGCCGGCAGGTCGACCAACCGGCGCCGGCTGCCGTCGGGCCGGAAGGCCAGCAGCTCGACCCCGCCGACGGACCACCAGCCGGTGTCCGACCAGTTCGGGTCGTCAGCGGCCTTGACCAGCCCCTGCTCCGGTTGGTGCACGGCCACCACCGCGGCGCCGTCGCGCTGCCAGCCGAGCACCCGGGCGGCCAGCCCCCGCGCCGGCGCGAGCCCCGGCCCGTCGGCCGGCCGTCCGGTCCCGACGTCCAGGTACCGGACCCGGAACAGCCGGGCCCGCAGGTCCGCCTCGTCGCAGGCGACGTCGCCCTGGCAGCCGTCCACCGCGAAGACGGCGATCCGCTCGCCGTCCGGCAGCCACGCCCCGGGCCCGACGAGCCGGTCGGCCACGGTGAGATCGGCCAGCCTGCGCAGCGAGTTGGCGGCGACGTCGACGACGTACAGCGTGCTGGCGGTCGCCACCGCCAGCCGCGTCCCGTCCGGCGAGAAGGCCGCGAAGTCGCCCGCCCTCCGCAGACCGGGCACCGCGGGCAGCGGGCGGGCCTGACCTGTCCGCAGGTCGAGCAGCCGCAGCTCGCCGCCCAGCCTCGGCTCGCCCGGCAGCGACGACGAGTAGAGCAGGATGGACCGCCCGTCCGGCGACCAGGCCACCGGCTCGCCGCCGTCGTACTGGGTGACCCGGCCGGTGGACAGGTCCACGACCGCGGTCTGCTCCCGGCCGTCGTCCGGCCAGCGCCCGCCCTCCAACGACGGCAGGTCGGCCAGGAACCGACCGTCCGGGGAGGGCAGCAGGCCGCTCAGGCCGGTGTCGGACTCGCCGACCGTACGGGCCAGCCGGTACCGGCCGTTCTGCCCGACGACCAGGCTGCGGCCCTCGTAGCCCCAGATGTCGCTGCCGCGCAGCTCGCGGTCACCGGCGACGACTATCGCGGCCGGGCCGGGTGGCTGACCGGTGACGGTGCCCTCCCCGGTCACCGGCGCATACACCCGGGACGGCACGACCGCGCGGGGCCCGTCCGCCGGCACGGAGACCGGCCCGCCACCGGGCAGCAGCGCGGCGGTGACCCCGAGCACGACCACCGCCAGCACGACGACGCCGGCGCCGCGGACCCGGCGGCGACGGACCCCGCGCCGCCAGGTGTCCGGGGCGATCCGGGCCGGGCGGGCCTGGTCGGCGATGCGGGTCAACACGTCGGTCAACGGCGAACGGCTCATGACCTCACCTCCAGCAACTCGGCCAGTTCGGGGGCGAGGACGCGCAGGCGGGCCAGCCCGTCGCGGACCTGGCTCTTGACGGTGCCCACCCGGCAGCCGAGGACCGCCGCGGTCTCCACCTCGGTGAGGTCCTCGAAGTAGCGCAGCACCAGGGCCGCCCGCTGCCTCGGGCCGAGGCGGGCCAGCGCCCGCTGCACCGCGACGGTCACCCCCACCTGGTCGGCGCGGTCCGGCGCCGGCGGGTCGACCCCGGCCAACGACACGTGCGTGATCCGCCGCGCCCGCCGCCACCAGGAGACATGCTGGTGGTAGAGGACCCGACGAACGTACGGGTCGGGGTCTCCCTCGGTCACCAGTCGCTGCCATCGCCCGGCGACGCTCAGGAACGTCTGCTGCACCAGGTCCTCCGCCAGATGGTGGTCGCCGGTGAGCAGGTACGCGATCCGGGACAGGGCCACGGTGCGACCCCGCACGTACGCCTCGAACGACCGCCACTCGACATCCACCCACGCCACCTCCCGCCTACCTTCACGCCGGCGACGGCTCCGACGGAGGGGACCGGACTTCCGGGGCCCGACCGGGGCGGGCCACCCGGTCGACCCGCCCAGCCTGGCAGCACCCCGGTCCCGGCCGCGCCGGCCAATTCGGCCCGGGAGGCCCCCGACGCCTCGACGGGATCGTCCTGCGGCGGCTCAGGGTCGCGCGGCAGGCGGTGGCCCCGGACGCGCCCGGGACGCGAGAAGGGGAACCGTCCGCGCCAGCAACCAGAGGACACCGGCGGTCATCAGGAGCGCGCCGGGGGCCTTGCTGAACCGGGCCAGGTTGGTGCCGTCGGGCAGGGTGAGGAAGGACGCCACCGCGCAGGGCAGCAGGAACCAGGTGGTCCGGGTGGCGCAGACCGCCAGCACGGCCAGCGGCCAGACCGCGTACCACGGGTGGAACACCGGAGCCAGGGCCACCGTGGCGGCCAACGCCAGCCCGGCCCCGGTCAGCGCCACCCGGGCCCGGACCCCGGTCGGCCGGGCCGCCTCCGTTCCGGCCGCCCCCGGTCGGACCGTCCCCGGCCCGGCCACCGTCTCCGCCGCCTGCCCGGTCGCCGTCTCCGCCCGCCGGGTCGCGGCGGGTCGGCGCAGGCTGGCGCAGGCCCACAGCCAGAGCGCCACCAGCAGCCCGACCAGCGCCAGCACCGCCACCGCCCGGGCGATCGGCACGGCGTCCGGGTCCCGGCCCAGCAGGCGTCCGGCGTAGTTCACGGTGAAACCGACGGCGGTCGGCGGGGAGGTCCACTGCTGCGAGTCGCCGCTGTGGGCCAACCCGCCGACCCAGCCGAGGCCGAGCCCGGAGACCATCGAGACGCCCAGCAGCGCCCCGGCCGCCCCGCCGGCCACCCAGCCGCCGTCGCGCAGCAGCGCCCGTACCGTGAGGACGCCCGCCACGGCGGCGAGCGCGGCGAACGGCACCGCCACCACGGCGGTGGCCTTCACCGCCACGGCCAGGCCGAGCAGCGCCCCGCCGGCCAGCAGCCGGAGCCGCCGGCCGGGATGCCGGACCACCAGCAGCAGACCGGCCAGCAGCAGGCCGACCATCACCGCGTCGTTGTGCGCACCGGCGACCAGGTGCACCCCGACCAGCGGGCAGGCCAGCACCAGCCAGACCGCCCGCCCCGGCGACGCCCCGACGGCCCGGGCCAGCCCGGGCAGGCAGCCGGCGGCGAGCAGCACCCCGGCCACGGCTACCACCCGCAGCAGCGCGACCGTGCCGACAAGCGAGCCGCCGAGGGCGGCGGCAGCCCCGGCGAGCAGCACGAACACCGGCCCGTACGGGGCGGGGGTGTCCCGCCAGATCGGCGAGATCGCGTCCAGCCAGGGGCAGCCGGCGGCGGCCACCCCACCGGCGTACGGGTCGCCGCCGTCGGCGTACACCCAGCCCTGGCAGGCGTACGAGTAGACGTCGCGGCTGCCCAACGGCACGGTGACCAGCAGCGGCAGCGCCCACAGCGCGACGGTCAGGTACGCCCAGCGGGTCGACCCGACGGCGCGCCGCCCACCCCACCAGGCGGCGACCAGGACGGCGGTGCCGACCAGCCAGGCGGCCAGCAGCAGCGGGCCGTGCCCGCCCCGCCAGATGCTGACCGGGGTGACGGCGGCGGTGAACTCCGGGCGCACCCCGCCCAGCCAGCCGGCCACCGCGAGCAGCGCCGCGCCGGTGAACCCGCCCCAGCGGACCAGCCGGAGCCGCCCCGCGTCGGGCGGGGCGTCGGTCGTCTGCACCACCTCAGCATCCTCTCCGGGGGCGCAACGAGCTGGTCAACAGGTACTCCCCCGCGACGTCGACCCGGACCGTGACGAATCCGTCCGGCCCCCGGGCGAGGCAGCCGCCCGGCCCGTCCAGGCTGAGCCATCTCGACCAACGGACGCGGACCAGCAGGTCACCGGCGTCCGCCGGGGCGGTGAACCGCACGCCGCCGGGGTCGGCGGCGAGCAGTCGGCCGGGCGCGGCGACCAGCGGCGTCGGGTCGGTCACCGCGTACAGCCGCCAGGTGTCGTCGGACCACACCTGCCGCAGGTACGGCAGTCCGCCGGCGACCAGGGCGGCCTCGTCCCGGGCCCACCGGTCGGGGACGCTGTCCGGGGCGACGGCGACGTACCCCACGGCGTTGGCGCGCAGCCAGTCGGCGTACCCGGCGGCGTCCAGCCGGCCGGTGTAGAAGACCGCGTTGCGGTCGGCGTCGACCTGGCGTTCCCAGCCCCGGGCCAGCGGCACGGTCGACGGCAGGTACGCCGACTCCCAGTGGTCACGCAGCGGCACCACCTCGACCCGACCGACCGGGGCCCGCCGGGCCAGCTCGGCGGCGAGCGGCCGGTAGAACGCGGCCGACGACTCGGGCGAGCCGGCCCGGCCCAGGTCGGCGGTCATCACCGGGTTCTGCCACCAGACGGTGGCGGCGAGCAGCGCGGCCAGCCAGCCGGCCGGCAGCGGCGCGTACCCGGCCAGCAGGGGCAGGGCGAACAGCATCGGCAGCCGCAGCGCGTTGGAGCCGATCGGGGTGGGCAGGTGGTAGGCGGCGACCAGCAGCAGCACGGTCAGCGCGGCCCCGACCCGCAGCGTCCGACGCCGCCGGGGCAGGACGGCGAGCGCCAGCACGGCCAGCGCCACGTTGATCCGCATGGACTCGGCGGTGAACGGCTGGTGACCGCCGTTGCCGAACAGCAGCGCCATCGGGGCGAGCGCGACGGCCGGCGCGAGGCAGAGCGTCAGCGCCTCGCCCACCGGCCGGTCGGTCCGCCACCCGCCGGGCAACGGGTGACCGGGGCCGGGGCCACGACGCAGGGCGGCCAGCAGCAGGGCCGTGCCGGCCAGCCCGAGGAACAGCCCGGCGACCGGGCTGGCCCAGGTGGTGAGGGCGGCGAGCAGCCCGGCCAGGACCAGCCGGAGGGGTCGGGCCGGACGCCGCGCGGAGACCGCGACCAGGGCGAGCAGCCCGAGGGCCAGCCCGACGGCGAAGGTGATCCGCCCGCTGGCCAGGTTGCCGACCAGCACCACCGCGCCGAGCAGCCCGGCCAGCAGCGGTCGCCGGGCCCGGTGCCGGACGAACAGCCAGCCCAGCGCCACCGCGCCGACCAGCGCGGCGAGCGCGCCGAGCGGGCGTACCCCGATCAGCGCGCCGAGCCCGGCGGTGAGCAGGCTGTAGCCGTGCTGGTGTACCCCGCCGTACCAGCCGAGGTCGACCGGGGTGAGGCCGTGCCGGGCCACGAAGTCCGCGCGGGCCACCTGGGCGGCCAGGTCGGTGCCCATCGGCGGGGCCAGCAGGAACGCCACCGCCAGCGCCGCCGCCGCGCCGGTGACCAGCGGCAGCGCCGGCCACCGCCGCCGGTCGCCCCGCGCGGCCCGGGCCGGGCCGGCGTCGGCGGCCCCGGCGGTGGCGGGATCCGCCGCGAGGTCAGGCATCGAGGACGTGTTCCATCGCGGTACGGGAGTGTCGGGCGACGTGCAGGTACTCGTTGAGGAACTCCCCCGGGTCGTCCGCGCCGAGCAGGCGCACCACCCCGGCCAGCTCCACCCCGTGCCGGGGCAGTTGGTCGCCGGCCCGGCCCCGGACCAGCGTCAACGCGTTGCGGACCTGCGCGGCCATGGTCCACCCGGCGGCCATCGCGTCGGCGTCGGCCGGGTCGAGCAGGCCGGCGTCCCGGGCCGCCGCCAGCGCCCCGAGGGTACGGGTGCCGCGCAGCTCGGGGGTGTCCCCGGCGTGCCGGAGCTGGAGGAGCTGCACCGCCCACTCGACGTCGGCGAGCCCGCCCCGGCCGAGTTTGGTGTGGGTGGCCGGGTCGGCGCCCCGGGGCAGGCGTTCGGTCTCCACCCGCGCCTTGATCCGCCGGATCTCGACGACCTGTTCCCGGGTGAGCCCGCCGGCCGGGTAGCGGACCGGCTCGATCATCGCCTCGAACTCGGCGCCGAGGTCGGCGTCCCCGCAGACGAACCGGGCCCGCAGCAGCGCCTGCGCCTCCCACACCCGTGACCAGCGGGCGTAGTACTGGGCGTAGGCGGCGAGGCTGCGGACCAGCGGGCCCTGGCGGCCCTCCGGGCGCAGGTCGGCGTCCACGCCGAGCGCCGGGTCGGGGGCGGGCATGCCGAGCAGCCGGCGCAGCTCCTCGGCGACCGCGTGCGCGGCGGCGCTGG
Source organism: Micromonospora sp. WMMD882 (assembly GCF_027497255.1). Lineage (NCBI taxonomy): Bacteria > Bacillati > Actinomycetota > Actinomycetes > Micromonosporales > Micromonosporaceae > Micromonospora > Micromonospora sp. WMMD882. The sequence continues at coordinate 84,184 of NZ_CP114903.1, read as the reverse complement.
CCGTGCTCTCCTCCGCCCCGGGCGGCGGGTCGTAGACGAACAGCACGTCGGCGTCGGAGAGGTAGTTCGACTCGTACCCGCCGAGGCGGCCCATGCCGATCACCGCGAACCGCAGGCCGGGCGGCCCGGGGCGGGCGGCCCGGGCGGTGCGCAGCGCGGCGGTGAGGGTGGCGTCGGTGACCGCCGCGAGGGCCGCGCCGACGGTGGTGACGTCGGTCGGGGTGTCCCGGGCGGCGCGCGGGGCCAGCGAGCCGGCCCGGCTGAGCACGTCCGCGCAGGCGATCCGGACCAGCTCCCGGCGACGCAGCGCGCGCACCGCGTGGGTGGCCTGCACCGGGTCGGTGTGCCGGGCGGCGGCGGCGACGAACCCGTCGCAGAGCACGTCGCGCGGGCGCGCCGCGAGGTCGCTCTCCTCGGCCAGCATGCGCAGCGCCTCCGGCTCCCGGGCGAGCAGGTCGGTGGCGTACCGGGACAGCGACAGCACCCGGGCCAGCCGGCGGGCCACCGGCCCCTCGTCCCGCAGCACCCGCAGGTACCAGGGGGTGCTGCCGAGCTTGTCGGAGACCTGCCGGTAGTTGAGCAGGCCCCGGTCCGGCTCCGGGGCGTCGGCGAAGTCGCTGAGCAGCACCGGCAGCAGGGTGCGCTGGATGGCGGCGGTGCGGCTGACCCCGCCGGTGAGGGCCTGGAGGTGGCGCAGCGCCCCGGCCGGGTCGGCGAACCCGAGGATCTCCAGCCGGTGCCGGGCCGCCTCCGGGGTGAGCCGCAACCCGTCGGCGGGCACCCGGGCGACCGACTCCAGCAGCGGACGGTAGAGCAGTTTGGCGTGCAGTCGCCGTACCTCGGTGGCGTGGGTGACCCACTCGGCGCGGAACGCCTCGACGGCGCTGCGGCCCGGGGTGGCCGTGTAGCCGAGCGACGTGGCCAGCCAGCGCAGCGCGGCCGGGTCGGCGGGCACGGTGTGGGTGCGGCGCAGGCCCTGGAGCTGGAGGCGGTGCTCGACGCCGCGCAGGAAGCGGTACCCGCGCAGCAGCCCCTCGCCGTCGGCCCGGCCGACGTAGCCGCCGGCGACCAGGGCGCGCAGCGCCGGGATGGTGCCCGGCTCACGCAGCGACTCGTCGCCCCGGCCGTGCACCAGTTGCAGCAACTGCACGGCGAACTCGATGTCGCGCAACCCGCCCGGACCGCGCTTGATCTCGCGTTCCTGCTCCTTCGGCGGGATGTTGTCGATGATCTTGCGACGCATGGACCGGACGTCGGAGACCGCCTCCGGCCGCTCGGCCGCCCGCCACAGCAGCGGCGCGAGCTGGTCGATCCACTCCTGCGCCAGGGCCAGGTCACCGGCGGCCGGGCGGGCCTTCAGCAGGGCCTGGAACTCCCAGGTGCGCGCCCACCGCCGGTAGTAGGCGAGGTGGCTGGCCATGGTCCGCACCAGCGGTCCCCGGTTGCCCTCCGGGCGCAACGCGGCGTCCACCGGCCAGGCGACCAGCCCACAGATGTGGATCAGCCGGGTGGCGACCGTGGTGGCGACGGTCAGGTCGGCGTCGTCGTCGGCCACGAAGATCACGTCGACGTCGGAGACGTAGTTCAGCTCGCCGCCGCCGCACTTGCCCATCGCCACCACCGCCAGCCCGGGCGACGGGGCCCCATCGGGCAGCTCGGCCACCGCGATGTCGTAGGCGGCGACCAGGGTGGCGTCGGCCAGCGCCGACAGCGCGGCCATGGTCTGCTCCAGCCCCCGGCCGCCGGTCAGGTCCGCCGCCGCGATCCGCAACAACGCCAGCCGGTACGCCGAGCGCAGCGCCGGGATCGGCTGGCCCGGGCCGAGCGGCCCGAGTCGCCCGTCGGCGGTCGGGGCCAGGCCCCCGGGCGTGGTGGCGAGCACCCGCCACTGGTCCGGGTTCGCCACCAGGTGGTCGCCGAGCGCCGACGAGGCGCCCAGCACGGCCACCACCCGACGCCGCAGCCCCGCGTCGGCGTGCAACGCGTCCAGCAGCGCCGACGGCCCGCCGGCCGCCGTGCGGCCGCTGTCGCGGCGTTCCGCCTCGACGATCCGGTGCAGTTGACGCAGGGCCAGGTCCGGGTCGGCGGCCCGGGACAGCGCGGTGAGCAGCTCGGCGGCCCGCTCGTCGGCCGGTTCCTGCGTCTCGGGCCGCCACAGCGCGAGCCCGTCCGGGCCGAGCAGGTCGGCCGCGCCGACCCCGCCGTCGTCGGTGACGCCGAAGCCGTACCGGGCCAGCCGCTGGGATCTGGTCGATCTGGTCATGCGCTCAGTGCCCGATCAGGGGAAGGGTGGGCCGGGGCGGCGTGGCGACGTCCAGCTCGCCTAGGGCCAGCGCGGCGAACCGGGCGGCGAACGGCTGCCAGACCTCCTCCACGTCGACCATCACCGCGTCGCAGGCCGCCACCACCAGCTCCGGGTCGTACCCCAGCTCGGCCAGGAGCGTCGAGCCGGTCGACCAGTCGGCGATCATCGCGGTGTCGCACTCGATGTGGAACTGCAGACCCCAGGCCCGGTCGCCGAGCCGGAACGCCTGATGCGGGTAACGGGTGGACGCGGCCAGCAGGGTCGCGCCCCGGGGCAGCTCGGTGATCTCGTCGACGTGCCACTGGAGCACGTCGGGGATCAACGGCACGTACCGGAACAGCGGGTCGGCGTCGGCGGCGTCCCGCTTGCCGACCACGCCGGGGCCGACCTCCGGCCCGGACGCGCTGCGGGCCACCTCGCCGGCGTGCGCGGTGGCCAGGAGCTGCGCCCCCAGGCACACGCCGAGGGTCGGCACCCGGTGCCGGACCGCCTTGCGCAGCAACCCCTCGGTGACCGGGAACCAGGGCGCGCCGGGTGTGCCGTCCGCCGCCGGGTAGGCCGACTGCTCGCCGCCGAGCACCACCAGGGCGGCGTACCCGGCCAGGTCGGCCGGCAGGTCGTCACCGGCGTACGGGCGGAGCACGCGCAGCTCCAGCCCGGCCTCGGTCAGCCACTCCCCCAGCCGTCGGGGGTCGTCGGTCGGGTCGTTCTCGATCACCAGCGCGGTTGCCACGCCACCGAGGCTATCGGTTGCCGCCCCGCCCGCCGCCACGGCTGTCGGTCGCCGCCCCGCCCGCCGCCCACTGCTGTCGGTCGCCACCCCGAGCGCGTTGGCGGCTGCCCGCTCGTGCGCAGGGGCGTCTCCTCGACGCCTCGGACACAGCGGGTCCGCTTCCGGACACTAGGCTCGGCCGCTGTGAGCGGAACCCTCGACGACGTGGTCCGGCCGCCCGTGCTGCGCCCGGGCGACACGGTCATGCTGGTCTCCCCGTCCGGCCCGACCCGGCCGGAGCGGGTGGCCCGGGGCGTCGAGCTGCTCACCGGCTGGGGGCTGCGCCCGGTGCCGGCCCCCCACGCGTACGCCCGGCACGGCTACCTGGCCGGCCCGGACGAGCTGCGCGCCGCCGACCTGAACGCCGCCTTCGCCGACCCGCGGGTGCGCGGGATCATCTGCACCCGGGGGGGCTACGGCGCGCAGCGCGTCGTGGACGCGATCGACATGGCCGCCGTCCGCCGGGACCCGAAGGTGGTGGCCGGTTTCTCCGACATCACCGCGCTCCAGCTCGCCCTGTGGCGGGGCGCCCGGTTGGCCGGGGTGCACGGGCCGGGGGCCGCCTGGCGGGACGAACGCACCCCGCTGCGGTCGACGGAGTCGCTGCACGCCGCGCTGATGACCACCGAACCGGTCACCGTGCTCGCCGACGAGGCCGAGGAGACCTACGGCGTACGGGTGCCGGGGCGGGCCACCGGGACGCTGCTCGGCGGGAACCTCTGCCTGCTCGCCGCCTCCGTCGGCACCCCGGACCTGCCCGACCTGACCGGGGCGATCCTGCTGGTCGAGGACGTCCAGGAGCCCCCGTACAAGGTGGACCGGATGTTGACCCAGTTACGCCGTTCCGGAGCGCTGGACGGGATCGCCGGAGTGGCCGTCGGCCAGTTCACCGGCTGCGCCGACGGCTGGTCGACCACGGTCGTCGACGTGCTGCTGGACCGCCTCGGCGACCTCGGCGTGCCCGTCCTCGGCGGCCTTCCCGTCGGCCACGGCCCGGGCCAGCTCACCGTCCCGGTAGGCACCCCCGCCACCCTCGACACCCGTACCGGAGCCCTCACCACCACCCCCGCCGTCCGCCCTTGCCAGGCGGACGCGCCGTTTCGCTGAGGTCGCGGCTTTCCTGCGCTGGAATCCCCCGTTTTCGGGGAAGTCGAGTCGGTCATCGAGCGTGCCATCGGGAGCACTCCGCGAGAGAGAGGTGCGATTTGTCGTTTTCGGGTCGGGATTCCCAGCGGGGTGACAGGCTCGGCACGGGTGAGGTCCAGACTTTCCCGTCACCTTCGTCGAGGACACCCACACCCTGAGCAGCAGGAGGAACGATGGCCAGGAAACATGTGGTCGCCGGGCTCGTGGCGGCCGGCGCCCTCGGGTTGGGACTCGCCGCGCCGGCGGTCGCCTTCGCCGGGGACACCGACCCCGCGCCCCGCCCGAGCGCCAGCCAGGACAAGGCCAGCGAGCGGAAGCAGGCGTTCGCCGAGGCGCTCGCCGAGAAACTCGGCGTGCCTGCCGACAAGGTGGCGACCGCGCTGGAGGAGCTGCGCGAGGAGCACGCCGCCGACCGACCGCACCGTGGCGACTGGCGCACCGGTGACTGGCGCACCGGCGACCGGCCCGGCGGCGACCGGCCCGGCGGCGACGCCACCGACCGGCAGGCCGCGCTGAAGGAGCGGCTGGCCCGGGCCGTCGAGGACGGCAAACTCACCCAGGAACAGGCCGACGCGATCACCGCGGCGGTCGAGGCCGGGGTCTTCCCCGGCGGACACCCGGGCGCCCGCCCCGGACGGTGACCTTGTCCTGGCTGGCGCTCGGGCCGGACGCGCGGGACCCGACCGGCTGACCCGAACAGGTGGGCGGGCCGACCGGCCGACCCGAACAGGTGGGCGGGCCGACCGGCTGACCTGGGCGGGTCGGTCCGGGGCCGGCTTTCTCGCCGTCGTCCCCCTGAGCCGGGCGGGCGGCGGCACGGCGTCTCCGTGGCGTGGCCCGTCGGCGGGTGTCCGGCCACCGCGAGCGACCACCGTGCCCTGAGCGACCACCGTGCCCTGAGCGACCACCGTGCCCTGAGCGACCACCGCGCCGTCGGCGACCACCACCGCACCGCGGGCGACAGGACAGCCGAGCGGGCCGGGGTCGACAAGCCCGTCCCGTACCAGCACAGACAGCGGTCGACGGCCTCTGGAGCTGCCCCGGACATGGGGCACGGAGATCCCGCACGCCCCTCCCCGGTTCTCGTCCAAGGCTCGTCCGACCCGGCCGGATCCCGGCCGACTTCCCGTGCCCGACCCAGGGCCTCGGCCGACTTCCCACGCCCGACCCCAGGGCCTCGGCCCACCTCCCACGCCCGAGCCAGAGCCGCTGTCCCATTTTTCCGGGGACGCTGCCCCATATCCGGGGCAGCTCGACAGGGGCCAGACGAGCGCACCCTGTGACCAACGCCCGGCCGCGGGATGAGCCGGGCGCGCCGAGATCGGTAACCGCAGGTCCGGGCCCCGGGCGGGCGCTGACCGCAGCGAGTTGGCCGGGACCCGATGGTCCACTGACCGTCGGCTACCGAGCCCGACGGTCACCGCCGACCGGGTCCGGCCCCCGCCGCCACGGCCGACCGGACAGCTCCTCGTCCGGCGCTACCAGCCGGCGCAGCCGGTCGATCAGGTCGGGGCGGCTCGCGGCGAGCCAGGGCGTCAGCCGGGCGACCTCCGCCGCCGCGTACCGGTACCGGGCCAACCCCCGCTCGGTGAGCCGGACATGCGCCTCGGCCAGCAGGAGTTCGAGCCGGGGATTGGTGTCCGCCGGCAGCCGGTCGGCGGCGACGTCGACCAGGTCGGCGAGGTCCCGGTCGGTGTCCGGGTCCCGCCCCAGGAAGGTCAGGCAGCACCGGAAGAAGGCCGAGCCGCTCGTGACGTCCCACGGGTCGAGCCAGGTGAGCTCCCGGAGCACCGGGACCACCGCGTCCGGCCGGATCACCGGATCCACGGTGAGCACGCCGAGCAGCAGCGTCATCACCTGGTTGAGCTGTCGATGGGCCATGAACGGGCTGGACGTCGCCACCTGCGCCACGGGCAGGTACCGGTCCGCCCCGCTCGTCGCAGTCGACCGCCCCAGCCACATCCGCAGCAGCAGGTGCAGGGCCGACTGCCAGCCGGGCCCCCGGTTGACCAGCATGGCCAACGGGAGCCCGTCCTCCCCGGCGGACGGCTCCAACGCGTGCAGCAGGAAGTCCGGGCCCCACTCCCAGCACTCGAAGTTCGCCGTACGGCGCAGCTCCGGGATCTCCAGGCCCACCCGCACGGCCTCGCCACTGAACCCGTACGTCCAGCCCGGGTCGGGGGGCTGGGGTTGCCAGTCCGGATCGGCGAGGCGGAGGCGGATGTCGCGCCGGTCGCCGTCGGCGCTCCGGTCGAGGGCGAGCGCGGCGGTCAGCCCTTCGTGCTCGCCGGCGAGCTGGGAGCGCCAGAGCAGGGCCTGCGACCGCCACGGCGTCCGGGGGTCCGTGGCGTCCGGGTAGAGGTCCCGGCCGTGGATCTCGTCGGCCGCGCAGAGCAGCAGCACCAGCAGGTTCGCGCTGTACGCGGCGTGCCGGGCCGGCACGGACAGCGCCCGGGGCCGGTACGTCTCGAAGCGGCGCGGCGGGCGCGGATCGTGCGCCGCCCGGAACAGCCGGAGCAGGAGCTCGGTGGCGTCGGCCCGTCGGTCGTCGTCCCAGGACCGGACCAGCTCGGTGAGGAACGTGACGATCGGCGCGCGTTCGGTCAGGGTGGCGCCGGACAGCAGCGCGGCGAGCGGATCGTCGTCGACGGACGGCAGCAGGCTGCTGGCGGCGGCCACGGCGGTCAGGTCCCCCAGGACCAGGGCGGTCGTCCGGGCCACCAGGTACTCGCCGAAGGTGGCGTGCAGGAACTCGTACGTGGCGACCCGGGCGTCGTCCCGGGTCGCCTGGGAGCGGTGCACGAAGAAGAACCGCCCGAGGACGACCTCGGCGGGGCGCAGCGGGGCCCGCAGGTCCACGCCGCCGCGCCCGGACGCCGGCCCGCCGGCCAGGAAGGGCAGCCCGGACAGGTCCGCCTCCAGGTCGTCCTCGGTGATCCACTGGACGCCCCGGTTGAACATGCCGAACGCCACCACCGCCAGCCGGCGCAGCTCGTCCTCGGTGGCCCGGCCCAACTCCCGCCCGGTCAGGCCCGGCCGGTGCTTGGTCACCTCCCGCCGGGCGAAGCTGCCCAGTAGCCGCTCGTACAGCTCGCTGCGGCGCAGCTCACCGGCGGCGGGCAGGTCGTGGCCGGCGGCGGCGTACAGCGCCAGCATCAGCAGCAGCAGCGGCTGACCGGCCAGCTCCGGGTGGGCGAGCACCGCTTCCGGGTCCAACGGGGGTACGCCGAGCGGGGCGAACCGGTCACTGTTGGCCCGGTTCCAGGTGGCGACCCAGCGGCGTACCCGGGTCTCGTCGAACGGCTCCAGCCGCAGCGCGACGGTCTCCGGCGGTGGGGTGGCCCGGTCGGCGACGCTGGTACGGGTGGTGACCAGCACCGCCACCGGGCGCCCCTGCCTGGCCTCCCGCCGCTGGAACCTGGCCACCCGGAGCAGGTAGTCGGTCTGGGTCACGCCGGTGGCCTGGAGCAGCTCGTCGAATCCGTCGAGGAGCACCACCGGCAGCGCGTCCCCGGCGGAGCGGACCAGCGCCGGCCAGTCCAACCGTTCCCCGGTGTCGTACCGGATCGCCTGTTCGATCTGGTCCTGGAGGTCGGCCTCGGCGCTGACCTCGCGCAGCGGCACCCGGACCACCAGGAAGTCGGCGGCGGGAAGCTGGGCGGCGAGCACCCGGGTCAGCACCGACTTGCCCGAGCCGGGCTGCCCGAGCACCAGCAGCGGCGCCCGGGTGGCCACCGACCCGGTCAGGTGGCCGGCGAGCAGCCCGGCCAGGTCGTCCCGGACGTCCTGCCCGGCCCACCACTCCTCGTCGCCGGGCCGGGCGCTCTGGTCGAGGACCGCCACCCGGCACCGGGGCGGCAGGTACGCCTCACCGAGCAGCGGCACCCGGAGCCCGTCCGGGGCCTCCGCCGACTCGACGATCGGCCGGTCGAGTTTCGCCAGGTGCGCCCGGGCCAGGGCGGTCCGCTGCTCGTCCGGCAGCCGGCCGGTGGAGATCGCGTCCAGGGTCCGGCGCAGGTCGCCGAGGCCGGCGGCGAGTTGGCGCACCTCGTCCCGGGTGGCGGTGTGCTCGTGCACCCCGGACCAGTAGGCCACCTCGGGGAAGTCCACGGCCAGCGCGGTGAGCAGGTCCCGGTGCCGGGCCACCGCGTCGGCCGGCAACCGGGCCACCGACTCATGGAACGCCCGTTGGTGGTGGGCGGGCAGCCGGTCCCAGGCGGCCAGGCCGGTCACGTGCTCCGCCAGCCGCGCGCCGAGCTCCCGGTAGTGCCCGGCCAGCGTGTCGCGCAGCCGCTCGTACGGCAGGTGGGCGCCGGGGACCCGGGCGGGCAGGGTGAACATCTGCGCGACCGCCCCGCGCAGCGGCGGGACCGCCAGCGGCGCGGCCCCACCGCCGGCCAGGGCGAGCTGCTCAGACCTGTCGATCTCCAGGTCGGCGAGGGCGAACGGCAGGTCGGCGGAGCGCAGCGCCTCGAAGAAGGCGGTCACCACGAGGACCGCGTGCGCCGCCTCCAGCCGCTGGGTGCGGCCGTACCGGGACAGGCCGGAGCGCTGCTCGCTGAGCTGGCGCAGCAGGTCCCGGCCGAGCCGGACGAGCTCGGCCTTGGCGTCGAAGAGCCCCAGCAGCGCCGGCGCCGGCCCCGAGCCGGCCAGCAGCGCCCAGCCGGCGAGCCTGTCGAACGCCTCGACGAAGCGGCTGCGCTCGCCGCCGAGCAGCCGTACCGCGTCCGCGTAGCTGAGTCTGTCCCCCACGCCCACTCACCCCCACCCGAGATCTTGGACACTTACCGTCCACATACGACGGTAAGTGTCCAAGATCTGCCGGCCGGCGGGCGGCGCGGGGCGGGGTGGGGTGGGCGGTCAGGCGATGCAGGCGCAGACGATCAGGGCGGCGCCGAAGTGGGTGGCGGCGCTGACCCTGCCGGCCGGGTGCGGCTCGTCGGCGCAGATGATCTCACCGAGCTTGCCGGGGGTGAGCAGGTCGAGCACCACGAAGGCCAATCCCATGATCAGCAGGCCGACCAGCCCGAAGACCACCGTGGAGGCGAGACCCCGGCCGAAGTCGTCATAGCTGGTGAAGATCGCGGTGAACACGATCGCGGCGATGCCGAGCTGGTTGGCGGCCAGCAGCAGCGCCGCGTTGCCGTTGCGGCGCGCCCAGATCAGGTCCCGCAGGCGGCCGGGTGTCAACACGTCGACCAGCGCGAACCCGGCCGCCATCAGGGCGACCCCGACGATTCCGAACACGACGCTCTGCACCGCTCCGGTGAACAGATCCTCCAGCACCGACTGCCTCCCACGGGGGTGTGCCGGTCAGGGACGCCGGCAACGTGGTCGAGACGATAGCGGCAGCCGGCAACCCACGTCAGAGGGAGAGGTACCGCTGCCGCTCGTACGGGGTGACCTCGCGGCGGTACTGCTCCCACTCGGAGCGCTTGTTGCGGAGGAAGAAGTCGAAGACGTGCTCGCCGAGCACCTCGGCGACCAGCTCCGAGCCGGCCATCACGTCGATCGCCTCGGACAGGTTCTCCGGGAGGGCCTCGTAGCCCATCGCCCGGCGCTCGGCGTTGGACAGCGCCCACACGTCGTCCTCGGCGCCCGGCGGCAGCTCGTAGCCCTCCTCGATGCCCTTGAGCCCGGCCCCGAGCAGCACCGCGAAGGCGAGGTACGGGTTGGTCGCCGAGTCCAGCGACCGGACCTCCACCCGGGCCGAGTTCGGCTTGCCGTACGCGGGGACGCGGACCAGCGCGGACCGGTTGAGGTGCCCCCAGCAGACGTACGCGGGGCTCTCGGTGATCCGGTCCGGCAGGGCCTGCGGGAAGAGCCGCTTGTACGAGTTGACCCACTGGTTGGTGACGGCGGTGTACTCGCGGGCGTGGGTGAGCAGCCCGGCGATGAACGACTTGGCGACCTTGGAGAGCTTCATCGGGTCGTCGGAGTCGTGGAAGGCGTTGCGTTCCCCCTCGAACAGCGACAGGTGGGTGTGCATGCCGCTGCCCGGCTGGTCGGTGAACGGCTTCGGCATGAAGGTGGCCTGCACCCCGGTGGAGAGCGCGACCTCCTTGACCACGTGCCGGAAGGTCATGATGTTGTCGGCGGTGGTCAGCGCGTCGGCGTAGCGCAGGTCGATCTCCTGCTGGCCGGGGGCCACCTCGTGGTGGCTGAACTCCACCGAGATGCCGATCCGCTCCAGCGACAGCACCGCCTGCCGGCGGAAGTCCCGGGCGACGGCGTGCGTGGTGTGCTCGAAGTAGCCGCCGGTGTCGACCGGGACGGGCACCGAGCCGTCCTGCGGGCCGTTCTCCAGCAGGAAGAACTCGATCTCGGGGTGGGTGTAGAAGGTGAAGCCCTTGTCGGCGGCCTTGGAGAGCATCCGGCGCAGCACGTGCCGCGGATCGGCCCAGGAGGGGCTGCCGTCGGGGAGCAGGATGTCGCAGAACATCCGGGCGCTCTCGCCGCTGACCCCGCCCTCGAACGGGAACACCTGGAAGGTGGTCGGGTCGGGCATGGCCACCATGTCGGACTCGAAGACCCGGGCGAAGCCCTCGATCGCCGAGCCGTCGAACCCGATGCCCTCCTCGAAGGCGGCCTCCAGCTCGGCCGGGGCCACCGACACGCTCTTGAGCGTGCCGAGCACGTCGGTGAACCACAGCCGGACGAAACGGATGTCCCGCTCTTCCAGCGTACGGAGGACGAACTCCTGCTGACGGTCCACTGCCACCCCTCGTACCATCTCCGCCGGTCGTCGGATTGACACCGACCCGGACTGACCGACCAGTCTTCACCGACCTCGTTACGCAGACGTTACGCGACCGGAGAGCCGGCGTCCTGTCGTGTCCCACGCTGGGGCCGCGTCCCGACACCGTCTCCACTGGCAGTGTGGCGCAGCCCCCGACGGCCCCGCCCACCGGGACCGCCCCCGACCACCCGACGGACCTGCCGGTCGCCGGCCCGCCGTGTCGAGGCGGCCCGGCTGGGGCAAGATGAGGACATGCCCACCCTGCGCCTCGCCCTCGCCCAGGTCAACCCCACGGTCGGCGATCTGGCCGGCAACGCCGAGCTGGTCCGCCGGTGGACCCGGCAGGCGGCGGACGCCGGCGCCCACCTGGTCGCGTTCCCGGAAATGGCGCTGACCGGCTACCCGGTGGAGGACCTGGTCTTCCGGCGGTCGTTCGTGGCCGCGTCGCGGGCCGCGCTGGACCGGCTCGCCGCCGACCTGGCCGCCGACGGCCTCGGTGACCTGCCGGTGGTGGTCGGCTACCTGGACGCCGACGGGCCGCCGCAGGTCAGCGCGGACGCCGAGCCGGGCCGGGGGGCGCGCAACGCCGCCGCGCTGCTGCACGGCGGGAGGGTCGCGGCCACCTACTTCAAGCACCACCTGCCCAACTACGGCGTCTTCGACGAGGACCGCTACTTCGTGCCCGGGGACACCCTGACCGTGGTCCGGGTCGGCGGGGTGGACGTGGCGTTGACCATCTGCGAGGACCTCTGGCAGGCCGGGGGCCCGTTCGCGGTGGCCCGGCAGGCCGGGGTCGGGCTGGTCGTCACCATCAACGGCTCGCCGTACGAGCTGAACAAGGACGACGTACGACGGCCGCTGGTCAGCCGGCGGGCCGTCGAGGCCGGGGCGGCCATCGCGTACGTGAACATGATCGGCGGGCAGGACGAGCTGGTCTTCGAGGGCGACTCGATGGTGGTGGCCGCCGACGGCACGCTGCTCGCCCGGGCCCCGCAGTTCGTCGAGCACCTGCTGCTGCACGACCTCGACCTGCCGGGGGCGGCCGACGCGGACGCCCCCGAGGCCGGTGAGCTGGCCGACGGGATGCGGGTCCGCCGGGTCCGGGTCGGCGGTGACGTCCCCGCCCCGGCCGGCCCGGCCGCCGTCGGCGGGATCGTCGAGCCGGCCGCCGAGGAGGCCGAGGTGTGGCAGGCCCTGGTGCTGGGGCTGCGCGACTACGTCGACAAGAACCGGTTCCCCTCGGTGGTGCTGGGCCTCTCCGGCGGCATCGACTCGGCGGTGGTGGCGGCGATCGCGGTCGACGCGCTCGGCCCGCAGCGGGTGGTCGGGGTCTCCCTGCCCAGCCAGCACTCCTCGGAGCACTCCCGGTCCGACGCCGCCGACCTGGCCAAGCGGACCGGCCTGGACTACCGGGTCGAGCCGATCCAGCCGATGGTGGACACCTTCCTGGCGAACATGTCACTGTCCGGGGTGACCGTGGAGAACCTCCAGGCCCGGGTCCGGGGGGTGATCCTGATGGCGTTGTCGAACCAGGAGGGGCACCTGGTCCTCACCACCGGCAACAAGAGCGAGCTGGCGGTGGGCTACTCCACCCTCTACGGCGACTCGGTGGGCGGCTACAACCCGATCAAGGACGTCTGGAAGACCCTGGTGTGGCGGCTGGCGAAGTGGCGCAACGCGGACGCCGCCCGCCGGGGCGGGACGCCGCCGATCCCGGAGAACTCGATCGGCAAGCCGCCGAGCGCGGAGCTGAGCCCCGGCCAGCTCGACAGCGACACGCTGCCCGACTACGCGGTGCTCGACCCGATCCTGATCGGCTACGTCGACGGCGACCTGGGCCGGGACGGTCTGGTCGGGGCCGGGCACGACGCGGCGGACGTGGACCGGGTCCTGCGGATGGTGGACACCGCCGAGTACAAGCGCCGGCAGTCCGCCCCGGGCACGAAGATCTCGATGAAGGCGTTCGGCCGGGACCGCCGGCTGCCGATCACCAACCGCTGGCGCGAACGGAGCTGAGCGGCCCGCCGTAGGCGGCTGTGACATCCTGCACTGCGCCCTGCCGGGGCGCCCGGCGACGGTGGGACGATCGCAACCGACCCGGGGACCGCGGACGCGGCCTCGAGGAGAGGAGCGAACATGTCCGACGCAGAGGTGACCGCGCTCTACGGTGGTCCGGCGACCCGGCGGGTCCGGACCCGGGACCTGCTGGCCGCCAAGGAACGCGGCGAGCGGTGGCCCATGCTGACCGCGTACGACCAGTACACGGCCGCGATCTTCGACCAGGCGGGCATCCCGGTGCTGCTGGTCGGCGACTCGGCGGCGAACAACGTCTTCGGGTACGAGACCACCCTGCCGGTCACCGTCGACGATCTGCTGCCGCTGGTCCGCGCGGTGGTCCGGGCCACCCGGCATCCGCTGGTCGTCGCGGACCTGCCGTTCGGCTCGTACGAGGAGGGGCCGACGCAGGCGCTGCGCACGGCGGTGCGGTTCATGAAGGAGGGCGGCTGCCACGCGGTGAAGCTGGAGGGCGGCCGGCGCTGCGCCCCGCAGATCCGGGCGATCACCGACGCGGGCATCCCGGTGATGGCGCACGTCGGGTTCACCCCGCAGTCCGAGCACACCATCGGCGGGTACCGGGTGCAGGGGCGCGGCGGGGCCGCCGACGACGTGCTGGCCGACGCCCGGGCGGTGGCCGGGGCGGGCGCGTTCGCGGTGGTGCTGGAGATGGTGCCGGGCGAGGTGGCCAAGCGGGTGACCGGCGAGCTGACCATCCCGACCGTGGGCATCGGCGCGGGCCCGGACACCGACGCGCAGGTGCTGGTCTGGCAGGACATGGCCGGCCTGCGCGGCGGGAAGGCGCCCCGCTTCGTCAAGCGCTACGCCGACCTGGCCGGGGTGCTGACCGACGCGACCCGCCGCTTCGCCGACGAGGTACGCGCCGGCGAGTTCCCCGCCGCCGGGCACACCTTCTGACGTACGCCCGGCGGCGCGACACGCGTTCCGACCGCGTCGCGCCGCCGCGGCCCGGCCACCGGCCGCGCCGCGCGTCGGCTCACACGTCGGTGACCCGGATCCCGGCGTGCGCCTTGTACCGCCGGTTGATGGCGATCAGGTTGGCGGTGAACGCCTCGATCTGGTGGGCGTTGCGCAGCCGTCCGGCGTAGATGCCCCGCATGCCGGGGATCCGGGCGGCCAGCGCGGCGACCACTCCGGCGGCCTCCCGGTCCTCGGCGCAGATCAGCACGTCCAGGTCGATCCGGTCGATCTCCGGGTCGGCCAGCAGCGGCGCGCTGACGTGGTTGAACGCGGCGCACACCCGGGAGTCCGGCAGCAGCGCGGCGGCCTGCTGCGCGGCGCTGCCCTCCTCCACCGGCAGCGCGTACGGGCCCTGCTTGTCGAAGCCGAGCGGGTTCACGCAGTCCACCACGATCCGGCCGGCCAGCGGCCCGGCGAGGGCGGCGACGGTGGCGGCGTGCCCGGCCCACGGCACCGCGACGATCACCACGTCGCTGCCCCGGGCGACCTCCTCGTTGTCGGCCCCCCGGACGGTGGCGCCGGCCGCCACGCCGGGCAGCGCGGCGATCTCCCGCGCCGACTCCTGCGCCCGCCCGGCCGACCGGGAGCCGATCAGCACGGTGTGCCCGGCCCGGGCGAACCGGTAGGCGAGCCCCCGCCCCTGGTCTCCGGTGCCGCCGATGATGCCCACGGTCAGCCCGGACACGTCGGGCAGCGCGCTGGCGTCGTATCCCATCCCCTCATCCTCGCACGACGCGAGGAAGGGGCCGGGCGCTGAACCGCTGCCAGCCGGTCCAGCCGCGACCTGGTGGTGGTCCAGGTCCCGACCAGGACGGCCCACCACCCTGTCGGAACCGCGGCTAGTTGGCCACGTCGAGAATGAACCTTTCGTGGGCGCCGCCGTTGGGGCCGAACCTGGTGGCGTCCTCAAGGTACTGACAGTTGGCTATCCCGCCGCCCTCGTTGGTGGCAGCGGTCACCCGGTCGGCGACCATGCGCAGGAACACACCCGGAAAGACCGTCGCCGACTCGAAGGAGAACGAATCGCCCGACTGCGGGAAAAGCTTGAACTTTTCGTGGGTGTCCGCGCCGAACTGGCAGTTGACCGTCCCACCGCCGGACCCCCCGGGCACCAACCCGGCGCCATCCATGCGCAGGTACACGTTTGGCCAGGTCACCGACTCGAAGGAAAATGAGCCGTCCGCGTGCCGGTGGAGCCGGTATTTCTCCAGGGGCCCCGCGCCGAACTGGCAGTTGACCGTCCCACTGCCAGACCCGCTGAAGCTCGTCACCTCGGCGCCGTCCATGCGCAGATACACATTCGGAAAGAACCACGATTTGATGGTGATCGGCGTGTCCCCGAGCGCGGCGAAATCCGCTAGCGACAACGGCATGACGTCCCTTCCTTCTCTTTCTGGATAATCCTCACCGTAGTCGGATCATCACCCGCTGGTAAGTCCGGCGCTTGGCGCGGGGCGCGCGTAACGACGATGGTGGGCGCATGCAGCAGAACCGAAATAAACAGTTATGTCGGAATCGCTGTGGTCGGCGAGGGCCGCGGCGGCCAGCCCACGGATCACCGCCACCCCGGCGGGATGGCCGGCTTGCGGCAGGACGGCCCGCCGTCAGGAGGGATTCGCCCGCCCGGTCCGGCTGGCCGGTCCGGCGGCCCGCCGACGCCCGAGGCAGCCCGCTTCACCGTCGTGGCCGCCGTGCTCCGCTTCGGCGTGGTGGCCTTCTTCTGCGCCGTGCTCTTCCTGACACCGCAGCGGCGCAGCGGCGTCAGGCGCGGGCGAAGGCGACCGTCCGGGTGGTCGGGTCGGCGGTGACCAGCCGGACGGTGACCCGCTCGCCGAGCGGCAGCTCACCGGCGCACCTGGCACGCACCGGCGGCGCGTCCAGGGCGACCGTGCCGCCCGGCGCCCGGCCCGGCCGGGTCGGCGGCGCGTCCACGTCGACCACGGCCGCCTCGAACGTCTCCCCCACCCGGTGCTCCAGCAGCACCGCCTCGGCGAGCTCGATCGCGCCCCGGCCGGCCGCTCCGGCGGCCCGGTCGGTGACGGCCATCGTCTGCGGCAGCTTCGGCAACGCCGCGCGGGCCCACTCCGGCACCGGACGGTCCTCGTGCAGGGCCAGGCAGACCTCGGTGGCGTACCGGTCGGCGAGCCGGCGCAGCGGCGCGGTGACGTGCGCGTACGCGGCGGCCACCCCGCCGTGCCCCGGCTCCGCCGGCGGGTCGCCGTCGAACGCGGTGTACCCGGCCCCGCGCATCAGCTCGGCGGCGGCGTCCACGAACGCCGCCGCCCGGGGCCGCGTCGGGTCGAGCCGGGCCAGCACCTCGCCGACGCCCAGGCCGTCCGGCCAGTTCACCCCCAGCGGTACGGCGACCGCGCGCAGCCGGGCCACCGCCTCCGGTTTCGGGGCGGGCATGGCGCGCAGCAGTCCGATCCGGCCGGCGAGCATGAGGTCGGCGGCGGCCATCCCGGTGAGCAGGGAGATCTGGGCGTTGTGCTCCTCCATCGGCGCCGGCCCGCGCAGCACCAGTCGCCAGCCGTCCCCGTCGGGTTCGACGTCCTGCTCCGGCAGCGGCAGGTTGATCGCGCCCCGGCGCAGGCCCCGGGCCGTCAGCAGCGCGCCCAGCTCGGGCAGGAGCGCGATCGGCTCGGCCAGCCGGCCGGCGTCGGCGTCGGCCTGGACGCCGGCGTAGTCGAGTTTGGCGCGGCTGCGGACCACGGCCCGTTCCAGGTGGACGCCGACGGTGGCCGCGTCGGCGTCCAGGTCGATGGTCCACAGCACGGCCGCCCGGTCGACGTCGGGCAGCAGGCTCGCCGCGCCCTCGCTGAGCGTCTCGGGGTGCAGCGGCACGTTGCCGTCGGGCAGGTAGACGGTCTGCCCACGCCGCCAGGTCTCCGCCTCCAACGCGCCACCGGGCCGGACGTGGGTGGCGACGTCGGCGATCGCGTACCGCACCCGGTAGCCGCCGCCGGCCCGCCGGGTCAGGCACATCGCCTGGTCCAGGTCACGGGAGGCGGCCGGGTCGAGGGTGACCAGCGGGACGTCCCTGCGGTCGGCGTACGCGGGCAGCGGGCGCGCCGCCGCCCCGTCCGCCTCGCGCTGCGCCTCGGGCGGGAACCGGTCGGGCAGCCCCAGCTCCTGCCGGAGCGCGCCGAAGTCGATGCGGGGTGCGAGTACGCGTCGGAGGACCACGCGGTCAATCCTGGCAGCGCGCCGCCCGTTGCGCGCGGTCACCGGACGGTCGTCGGGGACCGGGTCGACCGGCGACGGCCCGGTCCCCGACGGGAACCGGGCCGCTCAGCCCCGTACCCCTCGCTTGCCGCCGCCTGCCGCGCGGGCCCGGACGGCCGGCGGCTCGACCGTGGTCCGGCCGGCGGCGGCCTTCCGGCCGGCGGTCTTGCGGGCTGCCGTGCTCCGCTTGGTGGCGGCGGTCGACGTGCCGGCCCGGCCGGTGCCGGTGGAGGCGGCTTTCGTGGCGCGCGCGGCCGGCTGCGTGGCGCTGGACGAGGCTTTGGTCGGCCGGGTCGAGGCGGCCTTGCGGCCACCCGGGGTGGACTTCGCCGCCGTGGCCTTCCGACTGCCGGGTCGGGCCGCCGCCTTCTTCGCGACGGCCTTCTTCGCGACGGCCTTCTTCGCCGCGCCGCTCTTCTTCGCCACCGTCTTCTTCGCCGCGCTGGCCTTCGTCGCCACCGCCTTCTTCACGCTGGTCTTCTTCGCGGCGACGGTTTTCTTCGCGGCCGTCTTCTTCGCGGGGGCCTTCTTCGCGGGGGCCTTCTTCGCGGGGGCCTTCTTCGCGGGGGCCTTCTTCGCGGGGGCCTTCTTCGCGGGGGCCTTCTTCGCCGCCGGGCTGGTCTTCTTCGCCGTAGCGGTCTTCGTCGCGGCGGTCTTCTTCGCCGCCGTGGCGGTCTTCTTCGCGGTAGCGGCCTTGCCGCCACCAGCCTTGCCCGCACCGGTCTGCTTCGCGGTGGCGGTCTTCTTCGGCGCGGAAGCCGGCTTCGCGGTCGTCGCGGCGGCCGTCCGCGTCGTGCTGGCGAGCCGGCCCGGGGACGCCGTCCGCGCCGCCGTCGTCGTCCGCTTCGCTGCCGTGCCCGACGCCGCGGAGGTGGACTTCCGGACCGGGGTCGTCCGGCTCGCGCCGGTGTTCCGCTCCGCCGCGGCGGTCTTCTTCGCGGTGGTACGGCCGGTGGCCGGGCGGGTCGTGGCCCTGGTTGCTACGGCCATCTCGTTTCCTCCTTGGGGACGTCCGCTCGCGGGACTCCACGTGGAGCCCGGAGTTCCTCGGCGCGGACGTCCCGCGCCGCCTATCTGTCCTCCCCCGCCCAGCGAGCGTCCTCGGCCTCCCACGCCTCGTTGCGCTCCTGCACCTTCTGCAGGGCGTTCGCGGCGTCGTCGGCTGAGGGGTAGGGACCGAGCACGTACTTGGCCGGACACACGTCGGCCACGGTCTCGACCCGGTGGTGTCGGGTGCACCAGTAGTGGTTGCCACGTCCGCTGTCGCTCATGGGATCACTGTGCACCGTGTGGCGGCCGGCCGCCACCGGATCACGGGAAGCCGCCGGTCGCCTCCACAGTAGAGGCGTCCGGCGCGGCGCGGGCCGAAACGGCGAAGAAAGTCGCCCCACCGGGGCGGGACCGGGCGGTCCGCGTAGTCGACGCCCACTAACAGATCGGGCCGGGCGCGGCCATCCACCGGACGGCACCTCTTCGTCGCCCAGCCGGCGCCCGGCGTCGGCTGGTCAGGCAGTTGGGCAGGTCGCCGGGTGCTTTCCTCGAACCAGTGTGCCAACCTCTTCCCAATGTTTCGCACGTGTTGCCCGGATCGTGACGATCCACCTGCGCACGGTGCCGAACGACGCAGTTCATCCGACAGGGGGGAAGTTCGTGGCGAACCTTGACGTCGCCCTGAAGAACGCGATGCAGATCGAGGGGGCGATCGGAGTCGCGCTGGTGGACTACACCAGCGGCATGACGCTCGGGGTGGCCGGGGGCACCGCCGAGCTGGACCTGACGGTGGCCGCCGCCGGCAACACCGACGTGGTACGCGCCAAGATCCGTACCATCGAGATGCTCAACCTCAACGACGAGATCGAGGACATCCTCATCACGCTCGGCGCGCAGTACCACGTGATCCGGCCGCTGACCGGCCGCAACGGCAAGGGCCTCTTCCTGTACCTGATGCTGAGCAAGAGCCGGGCCAACCTGGCCCTCGCCCGGCACCAGTTGCGCGGCGTCGAGGAGAGCCTGGAACTGTGAGCAGTGGCGTCCCGGGCGAGGGGACCCTTCCGCGGCGGAACCGGTCGACCGGCGTCCTGCCCCCGCTGGACCGTCTCCCGCCGTCCCTGGCCGGGAACCGTTCCCTGCCGTACCCGGCGATCGACACCGAGCTGGCCGAGCTGCGGCTCCAGATCCCCGGCGTGACCGGTTGCGTGCTGGGCGGCGTGGACGGCCTGCTCATCACCCACACCATGCCCGACGGGGCGCGCCCCGAGGATCTGGCCGCGCTCGCCGCGAGCACGTACGGCCTGGGCCGCCAGATCGGCCTGAGTCTCGGGCAGGGCCCGTTCCGGCAGTCCACCGTCCGTAACGCCACCGGCTACCTGAGCGTCTACGCGGTCACCGACCAGGCCCTGCTGGCCGTGGTCGGCCAGGACACCGTCAACGTGGCCCGGCTGCACCTGCACGCGCCGGGCGTGGCCGACCGGCTAGCCGCGTTGCTGGCCGGCAACCGCTGACCCGCTGCTCCCGCTGCCCCCACCACCGGCCGGCCGTCGCGGGCGGGACCCGTCCCGTCCGCGACGGCCGCGCCACCCCACGGCCGCGCCCATGCGCGCCCGCCGCTGGCCCCGCGCCCGGCGAGACGGCAGGATCGCGGCATGACGAGACTGCACTCGTACGAGACGGTGGTGACCTGGACCGGCGACCGGGGCACCGGCACCAGCGGGTACCGCGACTACGGCCGGGAGCACGAGTTGACCGCCGAGGGGCCGGCTCCCATCGCCGGCAGCGCCGATCCGACGTTCCGGGGCGACCCGGCCCGGTGGAATCCGGAGCAACTGCTGGTCGCCTCGCTCGCCCAGTGCCACATGCTGTCGTACCTGGCGCTGTGCGCCCGGCACGGCGTGGTGGTCACCGGTTACCTGGACCGGGCGCGCGGGTCGATGTCGACGCAGGGCGGTGGCGGCCGGTTCACGTCGGTGGTGCTGCGCCCCGAGGTCCGGGTGGCCTCGGCCGCGATGGTGGAGAAGGCCGTCGCCCTGCACCACGACGCGCACGAGGGCTGCTTCATCGCCAGCTCGGTCGACTTCCCGGTCACCCACGAGCCGACCGTCACGGTCAGTGGTTGAACTCTGATCACCGATCAGACCTCACACCCTGTGGCGGCCCGCCTTTGCTCTGCACCCCCGGACGCACCAACAACCACTGGTGACCGGCGCGTACACGGGTGCAGAGCAAAGGGAACGAAGGGGTGGGGTTGTGTCGGCGGCTCGTCACGGTAGGTGACGACATGGGCGACTGTGGGATACCCGCCGGCGGGATGAGGGCGGCACCGGCGGACGGGCGCCGCAGGACCGGAGAGTCAGGCGGAGCGTCCGAGCGACCGTGGTAGGGGCCCGGCCGAGAGCCGACCGGGAGAAGGGCCGAGAGCCTGGACGAGAGGCATGGCCGAGCGCGGGGGCGCTCTCGACGCGTCGGTCGGTCAGCGGGGTGGCGGCGGGGCGCTGCTGCCCCGGACGACCAGCTCGACGGGGAGCAGGACCTGCTCGGCGGTGACCGGCCGCCCGGCGCGGCTGTCCTCGATGGCCCGGGTGAGGGCCGCCGCCGCCACCCGTCCCTTGGCCTGGACGTCCTGCCGGACGGTGGTCAGGGCGGGACGGACCTGGACGGCCAACGGGTTGTCGTCGAAGCCGACCACCGACAGCTCGTCGGGGACGCGGATGCCGAGCTCCTCGGCGGCCTGCAGGACGCCGTAGGCGATCGCGTCGGAGAAGCAGAGGATGGCGGTGGGCCGGTCGGGACGGTCCAGCAGCAGTCGCGCGCCGGCTTTCGCCTGCTCCAGGGTGGCCCCGGCCTGGCGGGCCAGCAGCGGGGTGACGCCGGCGGCGTCGAGCGCGTCGCGCCAGCCCAGCAGGCGCTGCTTGGAGGCGTGCCCGTCGAGGATGACGTCCT
The DNA here is from genome assembly GCF_027497255.1 of Micromonospora sp. WMMD882. Classification (NCBI taxonomy): domain Bacteria; kingdom Bacillati; phylum Actinomycetota; class Actinomycetes; order Micromonosporales; family Micromonosporaceae; genus Micromonospora; species Micromonospora sp. WMMD882. The sequence goes on along the minus strand of NZ_CP114903.1, from coordinate 63,025 downwards.
GGGGGCTGACCAGCCCGTGCGGGCCGTGCAGACCGGACAGCAGCAACCCGACCGACCGGTGACCGAGGTCGAGGAGGTGCTGCGCGGCGGCCCGCGCGCCGGCGCGGTCGTCGACGTTGACGGCGGGACTGCCCTCGACCGGGTCCTGGTCGACGTAGACCAGGGGCAGCCGGCGACGGGTGAGGTACTGCACGGCGGTGGAGGTCGGATCGCAGGAGTAGACCAGCGCGCCGTCCATCGCGACGTCCCGCGCGGGGATGACCGCGCCGTCGTCGGACGACGTCAACAGGGTCAGCGCCAGCCCGGTCGGGCCGAGCTGCTCGGCGATCGCGCCGAGGAAGCTGGTGGCGACCAGGTCGGTGAAGGCGAAGCGGAGCGAGGAGGTCAGGACGATGCCGACCGCTCCGGTGGTGCCCTTGGCCAGGGCCCGGGCGGCGGGGTCGGGGCCGACGTAACCGACCTCGCGGGCGGCGTCGAGAATGCGTTCGCGCAGCGCCGCGGAGAGCTGATCAGGCTTGGAGAACGCATTCGACACGGTCATTCGGCTGACGCCGACGCGATCGGCGATCGTCTGGAGGGTCACCCGGGCCGCCACGTCACCACCAGTCCTTGGATCTACGACCGCCGCCGGTGACCGGAAGGGGTCGCCGACGGCGGATGGTCTGCGCTGTCGCGGCGCGGGCCACGCGGACGTGGCGGCGGACGCCGGCTGGTCATGGACTGCTGATCAGAGCGTATCAAACGGCGGAGCGCGCCGGCCGGACCGCGTCCGCGGTGCGGGCCAGGCCCCGGGCCAGCGCCTCGCGCGCGGCCCGGACCCGGCGCGGCTTCTCGACGTGCGGGACGACCGGGGCGTCGGGTCGGGCGCTGGCGAACTCGAAGTCGAGGTCGTTCATGGCGGTGACGAAGGCGGCGGGCATTTCCACGGCGATCTCCTGACTTCCGGCGCTGTCTTCTGTACCGATACAGTAAATCCGTTTTCTATACCGGTCAAGAGATTCGCTTGACCGGTATAGAGATTTTGGTGGTCAGGCCCCCCGGTCGGGCCGCCGTCCGCCCCCGACGGGTGGCTACGGTGGGTGAGCACACCCCCGCACAATGGCGTGACCAGGGGTTTTGTCCGTCGACTCCCGACGCGGACGCGAGGGTCCGAAACAATGTCACGACTTGGCAACAAGCCGGGGCCTGGTCTTGTTCAGGGGTTTGTTAGCCCCCTGTACTAACCAGGTGACGTGCACTGATGAGGCGGCGACGACCGCAGTCGAGGGGCCGGAGACCCCGGCTCGCCGTGGTCTCCCCGGCCGGGTCCGCTCCGGCGAGAAGGTGCGCCCGGAGCAGGTCCGGGTGCACAACCGGGAGCTGCTGCTGCGGACGCTGTACCGGGAAGGCCCGCACAGCCGGGCGGACCTGGCGCGGCGGACCGGGTTGACCCGGGTCTCCGTCTCCGACGTGGTGGGCGAGCTGCTCGCCGACGACCTCGTGGTCGAGGTGGGCGTCCGCTCCGGTACCCGCCCCGGAAAGCCGGCCATGATGCTGGAGTTCCACGAGCGTGGCCACCAGACGATCGCCCTGGACCTCAGCCACTCGACGCTCTACCGGGGCGCCGTGCTCGACCTCGGCGGCACGGTGGTGGCCCGGCAGGACGTCGAGATCGCCGGCAGCGCCGGCGACGACGCCCTGGCGAAGGTCGTCGGCCTCGTCGGGGCGCTCCGCGAGCAGGTGACGGCCCCGCTGCTCGGGGTGGGTGTCGGCACGCCCGGCATCGTCGACGTCACCGGCGTCGTGCTCAGCGCCCCGAACCTGGGGTGGAAGGATCTCGGCCTCCGGGCGGCGCTGGCCGAGCGGTTCTCCTGCCCCGTCGTCGTCGCCAACGACGCCAACGCCACCGCGCTCGCCGAACGCAGCTACGGGCGCAGCGCGGCGGACACCCTCCTCATCCGGGTCGGCGTCGGCGTGGGCGCCGGGCTGCTGCTCGACGGCGTCCCCGTGCTGGGCAGCCGGTTCGCCGCCGGCGAGATCGGCCATGTGGTGGTCGACGTCGCCAGCGAGCGGCAGTGCGTCTGCGGCAAGGCCGGCTGCCTGGAGACGTGGCTGTCGACCCGACGCATCCAGGACGACCTCTCGCACGCCCGTACCGACGCCGAACGGGACGGGGTGCTCGCCGGCGCGGGCGAGTCGCTCGGCATCGTCCTCGCGCCGATCGTGGCGGCGCTCAACGTCTCGGAGATCGTGCTCAGCGGACCTCGCCGGGTGCTGGAGGGGCCGCTGGCCGAGGCGGTCATGGAGACCATCCGTCGACGTGCCCTGACCGAGGTGCACGGCGACATCGTCCTGCGGCTGTCCGACCTGGGCGACGACATCGTCCTGCGCGGCGCCGCCGCCATGGTGATGGGCCACGAGCTGGGCCTGACCTGACCCCGACCGGAACCTGGCCAGCCGAGCACCGAGCAGCCGAACCCCCTACCGGCCGAACACCGACCAGCCACGAACCGACCGATCGACAACCTGACCGACCGACACCTGATCAGTCGACATTTCTCGCTTTCCGAGCAACGCCGACCGGGGGTGGCTTTGCCGTACCAGAAGGGAACACGGTGAAACTGAACCGTACGCTGACCGCAGCGCTCGCCGCGGTCGCTCTCGCCCTCGCCGGTTGCAGCGGTGGTGGTGGGGAGGCGGCCGAAGGATCTGCGTCCCAGCTCGTGCTGGGCAACAACGGCGACCTGCTGACCTGGGACCCCGCCGAGATGAAGGAAGGCGCGGTCATCCACTACGCGGAGGCGGTCTACGACCCGCTGCTGCGCAAGACACCCGAGTCGACCATCGAGCCCAACCTGGCCACCGGGTACGAGTACAACGACGACCTCACCGAGCTCACCCTGAAACTGCGCGAGGGCGTCACCTTCAGCGACGACACCGCCTTCGACGCCGAAGCCGTGAAGGTCAACATCGAGGCGCGGAAGAAGGGCGCGGGCAGCGCGTCCGAGGCGGCCCGGGCGATCGAACGCGTCGAGGTGGTCGACCCGACCACCGTCAGGCTGCACCTGAGCGAGCCGAGCCCCGGCCTGCTGGCCGGCCTCGCCACGTACCTGGGTTACATGGCCAGCCCCACGGCGCTGGCCGCCGGCGGGATCGCCACCACCCCGGTCGGCTCCGGGCCGTACCTGCTGGACGCCGGGAACTCGGAGAAGGGCGTGCGCTACACGTTCACCGCCCGGGAGGGCTACTGGAACCGGGACGCGTTCCCGTTCGAGTCCGTGGTGATCCGGCCGTACGAGGAGTTCACCGCCCGGTACAACGCGCTCACCACCGGCCAGATCCAGTTCATGTACGGCACCCCGGACATGGTGCCGAAGGCCGAGGCGGACGGGCTCACCGTGCAGACGGTGCCCGGTGAGTGGCAGGGCGTCATCCTCCAGGACCGGGCCGGCAAGGTCTCCCCCGCCCTCGGCGACGTGCGGGTGCGGCAGGCGATCAACCACGCGCTGGACCGCAAGGCCATCCTCGACACGCACTACGGCGGCCTCGGCCAGGTCTCCACGCAGACCTTCAACCCGGCCAGCGAGGCGTGGGTGCCGGCCCTGAACGAGCGCTACCCGTACGACCCGGCCAAGGCCAAGGAGCTGATCGCGGCGGCCGGCTTCCCGAACGGCTTCACCATCAAGATCTCGTTCAGCGAGGGCTTCATGTCCCCGCTGGTGCCGATCGTCGCGCAGTACCTCTCCGACGTGGGCATCAAGGTCGAGCAGGTGCCGGTCAACGGTTTCGCCAACGGCGGCCTGGAGACCCTGAAGAGCCAGCCGGCGTTCATGCTGTCGTTCTCCACGAACATCCCCGCCTGGACGGACGTGCTGAACAAGCTCACCCCGACGTCGCTGTGGAACAACTTCCAGTACACCGACGAGACGGTGACCCGGCTGCTGCGGGAGATCCCGGCGGCCCAGGGTGACCAGCAGGCCGCCCTCTACCAGGAGCTGAACACGCACCTGGTGGAGCAGGCCTGGTTCGCGCCGATCGTCACGCAGGAGAACGTCTACCTCTCCAAGCCGGAGATCGACGTGACCATGCAGCAGGCGCAGCTCATGCCCAGCCTGCGGTTCTTCGCCCCGGCCGAGTGACGCCACGCCGGGCGGGTCGGACGCCAACCGACCCGCCCGGTGGTCCCCCAGCTCTTCTAGGAGGTTGCCGGCATGCTGAGCTTCGTCACTCGGCGCCTGGCCATGGGCCTGCTGTTGGCGTTCACCGTCGTCACGGGGATGTTCTTCTTCCTCATGCTGACCGGGTCCGACCCGGCGCGGGGCGCGCTCGGCCTGTACGCGACCGAGGAACAGGTCGCGACCCGGCGCGAGCAGCTCGGCCTGGACCGGCCGGTCGTCGAGCAGTACCTGGACTGGCTGTTCAGCGCCCTGCGGGGTGACCTGGGCACGTCCGCGGCGCAGAACACCGAGGTGATCGACCTGATCGTCAGCCGGCTGCCGGTGACCGTCTCGCTCGCGCTGGGCGCGGTGCTGGTGGCGGCGGTGCTGGGCATCGCCCTCGGCCTGCTCGCGGCGACCCGGCCGGGCAGCTTCGACCGGGTGCTCCAGGTGGTCATGGTGCTCGGGTTCAGCCTGCCGAACTTCTGGGTGGCGATCATCCTGGCGCTGGTCTTCGCGGTGCGACTGCGGCTGTTCCCGGCCACCGGGTACGTGCACCTGCAGGACTCGCCGAGCGGCTGGCTGCTGTCCATCACCCTGCCGATCGTCGCGCTGTCGATCGGCTCGATCGCCGCCATCGCCCAGCAGCTCCGCAACTCGGTGATCACCGTGAACAACCAGGACTACGTCCGTACGCTGCGCAGCCGGGGCCTGTCGACGCGGAACATCCTGCTCACCCACGTGCTGCGCAACGCGGCCCCGCCCGCGTTGACGATGCTGTCGTTGCAGTTCATCGCGGCGATGAGCGGCGCGGCGATCGTGGAGCGGGTGTTCGGCCTCCAGGGCATCGGCGCGGTCGCGATCAACGCCTCCGGCAACAGCGACGTCCCGGTCATCATGGGCGTGCTGCTCTTCACGGTGCTCGTCGTCGTCCTGGTCAACCTCGCGGTCGACATCGTCTACGCCGCCCTCAACCCGAAGGTACGGACCACATGAGCGCCGACGTGACCGCCGGCGCGGGCCTGACGTTCCGGAGAGCTCGCGCCTTCCTCAGCAACCCGATGGGCGTGGTCGCCGGCGGCGTGCTGCTGGCCATCGTCCTGGCAAGCCTCCTCGCGCCCCTGCTCGCCCCGCAGGACCCGAACCTGGTGGTGCTCGCCGAGGCGCTGCGCCCGCCGAGCGGCGACCATCCGCTGGGCACCGACGGCAACGGCCGCGACATCCTGAGCCGGCTGCTGTGGGGTGGCCGGGTCAGCCTCCAGGCCGGCACGATCATGGTGGTCACGGCGATCCTGTGCGGGGTGCCCGCCGGCCTGCTCGCCGGCTACCACGCGAAGTGGTTCGACGGGCTGGCGAGCTGGTTCTCCAACATGCTCATGTCGCTGCCGGAGATCCTGATCATCATCGTGGTGATCGCTTCGCTGGGCAGCGGCCTCGCCCCGACGATGATCACCCTCGGCGTGCTGGCCTCGCCGGACCTCTTCCGGCTCACCCGGGCCGCCGTGATCGGCGTACGCGAGGAGTTGTACTTCGACGCGGCACGCGTCGCCGGCCTCTCCGACCTGCGGATCATCTTCCGGCACGTGCTGTCGGTGGTGCTGGGGCCGGTGCTGGTGCGCTGCTCGTTCATCTTCGGCATGGCCATCATCGTCCAGTCCGGCCTGGAGTTCCTCGGCTTCGGCGACCCGGAGCGGCCGAGCTGGGGCGGCGAGCTGAGCAACGCCTTCCAGAACTTCCAACGCGCGCCCGAGCTGGTCGTCGCCCCGGGTGTCGCCATCGGCCTCACCGTGATGGCGTTGGTGCTGGTCGGGGCGGCCCTCGCCGACTCGCTCGGCACCGGCCGCCGACGCCGGGCCCGCCGGGCCACGCTGCCGGCGGCGACGCTGCCGGCCGCCACCCCGCCCCCGGCGACGCTGCCGGCGGTCACCACCGACGCCCCGGCCGCGCCGGATCCGTCCGACGTCCCCGACGACGTCCTGCTGCGCGTGGAGCAGCTCGCGGTGCGGTACGTCGCCGAGGACGGCGCCACCAAGACCGTCGTCCGGGACGTGTCCCTGCACGTCGCCCGGGGTGAGGTGCTCGGCCTGGTCGGGGAGTCCGGGTCCGGCAAGTCCCAGACGTCGTTCGCGATCCTCGGTCTCCTCCCGCCGGAGGCCCAGGTCGCGGCCCGGCAGCTCGCCCTCGGCGGCCGGTCGCTCGTCGGGCTGCCCGAGCGGGAGATGCAGAAGCTGCGCGGCCAGCGGATGGCGTACGTCCCGCAGGAGCCGATGTCGAACCTGGATCCGTCGTTCACCGTCGGCGCGCAACTGACCAAGCCGATGCGCCGCAAGCTGCGGCTGTCCCGCCGGGAGGCCACCGAGCGGGCGTTGGGCCTGCTCGACCGGGTCGGCATCCCCGACCCGGCCCGCACCATGGCCGCGTACCCGCACCAGCTCAGCGGGGGCATGGCCCAGCGGGTCCTGATCGCCGGCGCGGTCTCCTGCGACCCGGAGCTGCTGATCGCCGACGAGCCCACCACCGCGCTCGACGTCACCGTGCAGGCCGAGGTGCTGGAGCTGCTGCGGGACCTGCAACGGGAACGCGACATGGGGCTGATCCTGGTCACCCACAACCTGGGCGTGGTCGCCGACATCTGCGACCGGGTGGCGGTGATGCGCGACGGCCTGGTGGTGGAGCAGCGCCCGGTCGCCGACCTGTTCGCCGACCCCCGGCACGAGTACACCCGCATGCTGCTGGACTCGACCCTCGAGGACGCCCCGCCCCGGGCGGGGCGTCCGCGCCGTCAGGAGGCGTCCCGGTGACCGCCGACCACAGCGCCGACAAGCCCGCCGGCGAAACCCCCGCCGCCGACAGCCCCGACCGCCCCGCCGCCGACCGCGCCGACACCGCCCTGCTCGACGTGCGTGACCTCAACGTCGTCTACCGGGGGTCCGGCTGGCGTCGACCGTCGTTCCACGCGCTGCACGACGTGTCGATGCGGATCGGGGCCGGCGAGACCGTCGGCCTGGTCGGCGAGTCCGGGTCGGGCAAGACCACGCTCGGTCGCGCGCTGCTGGGCCTCGCCCCGGTCAGCAGCGGCACGGTCACCTTCGACGGCGTCGACATCACCCGGGCCGGTCGGCGGGCCCGCCGGGCGCTCAGCCGCGACATCCAGGTCGTCTTCCAGGACCCGTACTCGTCGCTGAACCCGGCGATGTCCGTGGCGAGCATCCTCGCCGAGCCGCTGCGGGCGCAGGGCGCGTCCCGCGCGGACGCCGCCGTACGGATCGGGGAGCTGCTCGGGCAGATCGGCCTGACCGCCGACGCGGGACGCCGCTACCCCCGGGAGTTCTCCGGCGGGCAACGGCAGCGCATCGCCATCGCGCGGGCGCTCGCGCTGCGACCCCGGCTGATCGTCTGCGACGAGCCGGTCAGCGCCCTGGACCTCTCCACCCAGGCCCGCATCCTCGACCTGCTCATCGACATCCAGGAACAGACCGGCGTGGCGTACCTGTTCGTCTCGCACGACCTGTCGGTGGTGCGTCACGTCTGCCACCGGGTCGCGGTGATGCTCAAGGGTCGCATCGTCGAGACCGGTGACGGCGACGCCGTCACCTCCGCGCCGCGGCACCCCTACACGCGGCGGCTGCTGATGGCCTCGCCCATCCCCGATCCGGTACGCCAGGCGGAGCGCCGCCGCCGGTACGCCGCCCTCACCTGACCCATCCCGACCAGAGAAAAGGACGTCTCCGTGCAGTTCGGATTCAGCTCGTACTCCTTCTACCAGCACCTGCGCACCGGCCGGATGAGCCTGTTCGACGTCATCGACTGGATCGGCGCGAGCGACGCCACCCACATGGAGATCGCGACGGTGTCGCTGTCGCCGGAGATCTCCAACGACACCTCCACGCTCGACCAGGACCCGGCGTTCGTGGCCGAGGTGAAGGCCCGCGCCGCCGACCGGGGCGTCACCCTGTCCAACCTGGTCGTCCCGGCCGACCTGCTCGGCGACGACGCGGCCCGGCAGATGGCGCGGGTCAAGCGGCACCTGGACGTGGCCGCCGAGCTGGGCATCGGGCTGTTCCGGCACGACGTCGCCCGGTGGGCGCACCGGGCGACGGACATCGCCGACTTCGAGGCGCTGATGCCCCGGATGGTGGAGGCGTGTCAGGAGATCGCCCGGTACGCCGCCCAGTACGGCATCACCACCAGCGTGGAGAACCACGGCCTGCTGGTGAACGGCGGCGAGCGGGTACGGCGGCTCATCCACCTCGTCGACGAGCCGAACTTCAGGACCACGCTGGACGTCGGCAACTTCATGTCGGTCGACGACAACCCGGTGGTGTCGGTGGCGGAGAACGCCAGGTACGCCAGCATCGTGCACCTGAAGGACTTCTACGTCCGTACCCGGTACCCGGGTGAGGGTTGGCACCACACGCCCGGCGGGGTGTACCTGCTCGGCTCGATCGTCGGCTACGGCGACCTGGACATGCCGCGGATCGTGCGGGGCATCGTCGCGGCGGACTACGACGGGTTCATCTCCATCGAGTTCGAGGGCATCGAGGAGTGCCTGATGGCCAACCCGATCGGCCTGGCCAACGCCAAGCGCCTCTTCGCCGAGGCCCAGGCCGGGGCCGACGCCGCCGGGGCCGACGCCGCCGGGGTCGCCGGGGCCGGGGCCGCCAGCGCCGGGACCGCCGCCGGGGCGGCCCGGTGAGCCGGCTCGGCGTCGGCGTGATCGGGGCCGGCAGCATCGCCGACATGCACCTGGCCGCGTACGCCGCGAACCCCCGGGTCCAGCTCGCCGGCGTGTACGACCTCAACCAGGACCGCGCCGCGCAGAAGGCGGAGACCTTCGGCGTGGCCCGGTCGCATCCGACCCTGGACAGTCTGCTCGCCGACCCGGACGTCGACGCGGTGAGCGTCTGCACCTGGAACGACAGTCACGCCGAGATCGCCACCGCGGCCCTGGACGCCGGCAAGCACGTGCTGGTGGAGAAGCCGCTGAGCCGTACGGTCGTCGAGGCCGACGCGCTGGTGGCGGCGGTCGAACGCAACGACCGGCACCTGGAGGTCGGTTTCGTCAGGCGGTTCGGGGCCAACGCCCGGGTGCTCAAGTCGTTCGTGGACGACGGTCTGCTCGGGCCGGTCTACCACGCGCGGGCCACCAACATCCGTCGGCTCGGCAACCCGGGCGGCTGGTTCGCCGACAGCGGACGCTCCGGGGGCGGCCCGCTGATCGACATCGGCGTGCACGTGCTGGACCTGTGCTGGTACTTCATGGGCACCCCGAAGGCGGTCACGGTCAGCGCGGTCACCCACAACCGGCTGGGCAACCGGGCGAACGTGACGTCGCTGTCCCGGTACAAGGTGGCCGACTACGACCCGTCCCGCAACGACGTGGAGGACTTCGCCGCCGCCCTGGTCCGCTTCGACAACGGCGCGTCGCTGACCCTGGAGACCAGCTACTCCCTGCACGCGCTGGAGGACCGGCTGGAGGTGGCGGTCTTCGGGGAGCGCGGCGGGGCGCAACTCGAACCGAAGCTGCGGATCGCCACCGAGCTGGCCGACACCATGCTGAACGTGGACCCGCAGATCGACCACCTGTCGTTCGACTTCGCCGCGGGCTTCGCCGCCGAGATCGACCACTTCGTGGCGCTCTGCCTCGGCGGGGCCGAGCAGGTGGCCCCGGTGTGGCACGGCGCTGAGGTCATGCGGATGCTCTCCGGCGTCTACGAGTCGGCGCGCACCGGCCGAGAGGTCAGGCTCGACTGACATGGTCCACCAGCGCGAGACGGTACGGGTGGGGGTGCTGGGCTGCGGGAACGTCAGCTCCCGGTACGTGGCGAACCTGGCCGGCCAGCCGGAGGTCACCGTGGTGGCCTGCGCCGACGCCGACCCGGCGCGGGCGCGGGCGCTCGCCGCCACCCACCAGGTGCCGCAGGTACGGTCGGTCGACGAGCTGCTGACCGGTCCGGGGGTCGACCTGGTGCTCAACCTGACGCCGCCCCGGGCGCACGCCGACCTGACCCTGCGGGCGTTGGACCACGGCCGACACGTCTACACGGAGAAGCCCCTGGCCACGTCGCTGGCCGACGCCCGCTGCATCGTGGAGACCGCGCAGGCGAGGTCGCTGCGGGTGGGCGCCGCCCCGGACACGTTCCTCGGGGCCGGGGCGCGGGCCTGCGCGAAGCTGATCGCGGCGGGCCGGATCGGCGTACCGGTGTCGGTGAACGCGACGATGATGAACGCCGGCCCGGAACGCTTCCACCCGGAGCCGGAGTTCCTCTACCAGGAGGGCGCCGGCCCGCTGTTCGACATCGGCCCGTACTACCTGGCGGTGTTGACCGCGCTGATGGGCCCGGTGGCCCGGGTGGGCGCGCTCGGCGCGACCCCCCGCGCGGAGCGGACGGTGCTGACCGGCCCCCGCGCCGGCGTCACCTTCGAGGTGGGCACGTTCACGCACGTCACCAGCGTGCTGGAGTTCGCCTCGGGGGCGTTGGGCACGCTGGTGACGAGCTTCGACGTCGCCGCCACCCGCGCCCCGCACCTGGAGATCCACGGTACGGAGGGCACGATCGTCGCCGCCCAGGCCAACTCGTGGGGCGGTCCGGTGCTGGTCAAGGGCAAGGGTGACGCCGACTTCACCGAGGTGGTCGCCGGGCCGACCGCGGCCGACGGTTTCATGGGCATGGGCCTGGTCGACCTGGCCCGCTCCATCCTCACCGACCGCCCCGCCGCAGCCACCGCCGCCCGCGGCTTCCACATCCTGGAGATCCTCACCGCCATCTCCACCTCCGCCCACACCAACGGCCGCTTCACCCCCGTCCACTCCACCCTCACCGCTCCCTAACCCCCACCCCCTCACCAACAGACTGCCGTTCGTGGAGATCCACTAGCAGCAGTCAGCGTCCGGCGGGCGTCGAGGTCGTCGAGGGGCGGCGCGTTGAGGCGCGCGGTCAGCTCCATGACCAGCCGTACGCGCTCCGCGAAGGCCCGGGACCCGGGGGTTCGCGTTCGTGGGCGGCGTCCGTCGCGCGCCAGCCGATCCGGTCAGGGCGGGTCGTGACGCCGCGCGTGCCCCGCCGAGTCCCGCTGACCGGGACGACCCTTCCGGGCAGCGGTAACGACGTGCGACAGGGAAACGGCGGCGCTCCTTTACTACCGGCGCTTCTTCCCGTCGTCCCGATCCTGCTTACTTTTCTGACGTGATTGTCGGACCGGATCGACCCGTCGGCCATCTTTTTCATGTGCAATACGTCTTTCAGGGACAAGTCGCACCCACGCTCCCGTGGACGTGGCCCGTCCCGTCGCCGCTCCGGGCGTCGGGCGACGGCCGCGCCTACAACCAGAGCATCCGACCACCCAACGAATCCATTCCCATCGAACAGATAGTTCTCACTATCGTTAATCGTCGATACAAACGTTCCAATGGCGTATTGTTGGCCAACAGATCACTCACTGCCGGCGGGGGAGAGACTGGATGGGTCTGCGACTACTCGGCCCGGTGGAGTTGATCAATGGCGACCGGCCGCTGAAGCTGAGCGGAACGCGCCAGCGGATCGTCCTCGCGGTGCTGGGCCTCAACATCAACCGGGTGGTCCCGGTGGACCAGCTCATCGACGCGGTGTGGGGGGCCGACCCACCCACCACCGCCCGCGGCCAGATCCAGATCTGCATCTCCGGGCTACGTCGCCTCTTCGAGGACGCCGGCCGGGCCCAGGCGATCAGCACCCGCCCGCCGGGCTACCTCCTCCAGTTGGAAACCGCCGAGGTGGACAGTCTCCACTTCGCCGCGCTGGTCGCCGACGCCCGCCGGCAGGTCGACGCGGGCGCGAAGACCGAAGCCGTCCGGAGCCTGCGGACGGCGCTCGCGCTGTGGCGCGGCGACCCGCTCTCCGGAGTGCCCAGCGAGCAGGTCCAGCGGGCCGCCACCGTCCTGGCCGAGCAGCGGCTCGCCGCCCTCGAGGCACGCATCCAGCTCGACCTGGAGCTGGGCGCGCACCAGGAGGCGGTCAGCGAGTTGCAGGGCCTCGTCGGGGACCATCCGCTCCGCGAGCGGCTGCACACCTTCCTCATGCTCGCGCTCTACCGGTGCGGCCGGCAGGCCGACGCGCTCAAGGCCGCCCGCCAGGCCCGGACGGTGTTCGCCGACGAGCTCGGACTCGACCCGAGCGAGGAGCTGCAACGCCTGGAGCGGGCCGTCCTGCAACGCGACCCGTCGCTCGGGACCGTCGACGAACAGCCGCCACCCAGCGCGCCGCCGGCCACCCCGAAGTGGACGCCACCGCCCCCGCGCAGCGCCCCGGCGGTGCTGCCACGACAGCTTCCGGCCAGCATCATCGACTTCGTCGGGCGGGAGCGGCAGCTCGACCGGATCCGCCAGCTCCTCGGCCGGGATCCGGACGGCGACCAGGCCGGCCCCGGGATGCCGATCGTGGTCGTCTCCGGGATGGCCGGGGTGGGTAAGTCGAGCCTCGCCATCCGCGCCGCCCACGAGCTCAGCGACCACTACCCGGACGGTCAGCTCTACGCCGACCTGCGCTCCTGGGACCGGCAGGACCACACCGCGAAGCTGCTCGCCCGGTTCCTGCGCGCCCTCGGCGTCAACGGCTCCGCCATCCCCGACGGGGTGGAGGAACGCGGCGAGCTGTACCGCAGCATGCTCTCCGGCAAGCGGCTGCTCCTGGTCCTCGACGACGTCCCGCCGGACATCCCGATCCTGCCGCTGCTGCCCGGCAGCTCGTCCTGCGCGGTCGTGGTCACCAGCCGGGTACGCCTCACCGGCCTGCCCAGCGCGCGCCTGGTCGACCTGGGCGTCTTCGACCTGGCCCAGTCACTGGAGATGCTCACCGCGATGGTCGGCCCGGAGCGCGTCGAGGCCGGTCACGACGACGCCGCCGAGCTGGCGAACCTCTGCGGTGGCCTGCCGCTGGCCCTGCGGATCACCGGGGCCCGGCTGGCCTCCCGCCCGCACTGGCGGTTGAGCGGCCTGGTGCACCGGCTCCGGGACGAGGCCAAACGACTCGACGAGTTCACCCACCACGGGCTGGAGCTGCGCTCCAACATGGAGCTGGCGTACCGGGCGCTGGACGACGCGGCGCAACGACTGCTCCGGCTCTGCTCGGTGATGCGCGCCCCGGACTTCCCGAGCTGGACCGCCGCCGCCCTGCTGGACAGCAGCAGCGCCATCGAGGCCGAGGACATCCTGGAGAGCCTGGTCGACGCCCAGTTCGTCGACATCGTGCAGTTTCCGGACGCGGCGCCGCGCTACCGCCTGCACGACCTGGTCCGGGTGTACGCGGCCGAGAAGCTGGCCGAGGTGGAGACCGACGAGGAGCGTACGGCGGCGCTGGCCCGGGTGCTCAGCGGCTGGCTGGCCCTCGCGGAGGAGGCGCACCGCAGCACCTACGGCGGCAGCTACACCACCCTGCACGGCACCGCCCCCCGGTGGCGCATGGACCGGGCCGACGCCGCGGCGCACGTCGGTGACCCGGCGGACTGGTGGGAGGCGGAACGGCGGGCGCTGATCGTCGCCGTCCGGCAGTCCGCCGACGCCGGTCTGGCGGAGCTCTGCTGGGACCTGGCGTTGACCTCGGTCAGTCTCTTCGAGGCCAAGGGGTACTTCGACGACTGGCGGGAGTGCGGCACCACCGCGTACGCCGCCGCCGAGCGGGCCGGCAACCGGACCGGCATGGCGGCGATGCGTTACTCCCTCGGCACCCTGCACATGTTCCAGGGCCGGCTCGCCGAGGCGGACGCCTGCTTCACCACCGCCCTGGAGATCTTCACCGCCGAGGGCGTGGAGTACGGCGGCGCCCTGGTGCTGCGCAACGCCGCGCACATCGACCGGCTGCGCGGGGACACCACGTCGATGCTGACCCGGTACGAGCAGTCCCTGGAGATCATGCGCCGGGTCGGTGACCGCATCGGCGAGGCGCACATCATGCGCAGCCTGGCCCAGCACCGGATGGACGGCGGCGACCACCGGGGCGCGCTCGAGCTGCTCGACCGGGCGCTGACCATCTGCCAGGAGACCGGGTGCCTGCGCGTGGAGGCGCAGGTGACCCACCGGTTCGCCGAGGTCTACCTGGCCACCGACCAGATCGAGCTGGCCCGGCAGGCGCTGCACCGGGTGCTGCGGATCGTGCGGGACACCGGGGACCGGATCGGCGAGATGCACGCCCTGTACGGTCTGGGGCTGCTCCGGCACCGGGAGGGTCGGCCGGACAACGCCGCGATGATCCTGACCCACACGCTGGAGCGGTCCCGTCGGCTCGGCGAGCGACTGATCGAGGCCCGGGCCCGGTACTCCCTCGGCGAGATCGCCCTGGGCACCGGTCGGGTGAGCGTCGGGGTGGCGCACCTGCGGGCGGCACGTGACCTGTTCCAGCAGCTCGGCTCGACGCTGTGGTACGAGCGGGCCTGTTCGCTGCTGGCCGAGGCGGACCTGCTTCCCGAGGAACCGCCGTCGAGCGACGGCGCCGCCGGGCTGGCCCGGCAGGTCCCGCTCCCCGCCTGAGACAAGCCGCCCGGCGCGCCCGGGCCGGTGACCGGCGGGCTCCTGCTCGGCGGCGCTCCTGCTCGGCGGCGCTCGGCGCGGCCGGGTCGGTGGGTGGCGGTCGGCGCAGCCCGGGGAGGGGCGCGGGTCCGTCGGCGGCCCGGGCGTGCCGGGACGTGCCGAGGGGCGCCCCCACTGGGGGCGCCCCTCTCGGGCTGGCCGGGTCGGTTCACCAGTGGGTGTCCGCCACGCAGACGCCCAGCTCGACGCTCCAGTGGGTGTCCTGGGGGCAGGTTCCGCCCGCCAGCGGGGCGTCCGACCCGGCGCCCCCGGTGAGGGCGGCGCCGAAACCGATGATCGCGGCGAGCGCGGCGGTGGCGAGGACGGACCTGACGGTGGTGGCGAAGGACATGCGGGTGACGGACATTTTCGTTCCCTCCAGATGCGGTCTCCGCCGTGGCGGTGTGCCATCACCAGACCGTCTTCCCCTATCGACCCGGCCTCCGTTCGTTGTTCGGGCGTCGTGCGCGATCGATAGTCCTTCGAAGGCGGCTCGATAGGAACGACGCCCAACGTGTGGATCGCAGCCGAGACCACCACGGAGGGAGCGTCCGATGGACAGCCTCATTCCCCGCCTGTGCGCCGATCCGCTATCGGACGCCGAGGCGGTGGACCCTGTCGACCTGGTGACCGAGCGGCTGATGACCGGCGCGACGTCCCCGCTGTCGACGGACATCGGGGACCGGCTGGGATGCCCCCGGCCGGCCCGTCCGGAGACGCCCGGGGACCGGGTCGCGTTCCACACGGCCGTCCTGGCGGCCCTGGCCGCCCGCCACCTGCTCGGCCCGGAGGTGGTCACCGCGTCGGTCATCGGACCGGGACGCGCCGTCCACATCCACGCCATGGTGATCGCCCGGTACGTCTCCTGGGTCAGTCTCGTCTCGGTCTTCCTCACCGATCAGGTGGCGACGCCGGACGGGGCGACCAGCACCACCACGACGCCGGACGGGGACGCCCTCGACGCCCGGACGGTCGACGAGCTGGACCTGGCCGGCATCACCCTGACCCGCGCCGACTCACCGGCGGAGGCCGTCTTCGGGGCGAACCTGGTGATCGTCGTCGGGGCGGCCGACCGGCTCCCGTGCCCGGGCCCGCCGCCGCACCTGGCGAAGGGCGCGCTGCTGGTCAACGCGTCCGGCCACGACCTGCCGCCGATGCTGGCCAACCAGATCGACCAGGTGTTCGTGGACGACCTGTCCCTGGTCGGGTCGGCCGCCGCGCACGGCCTGGCCCGACCGGCGCACGCCCGGATCCACCCCCAGCCGTGCTACCGGCTGGTCGGCGACCTTCGTCAGGTGGTGCGCGGCGAGCACGTCGGACGGACCGACCAGGAGCAGGTGCTCCTCGTCGAGTTACTGAGCAGCGCCGTTCCCGCGCCCCGCTGACCGCGGGCGCGCCCCGGACCGCCCTGGCGCCCCCCAGGGCACCCGCACCAGTCACCGCGGCCTCCCGCCCCGGTGGTTCCCCTCAGCACCGCCGACCGGCGGCCTGGCGAAAAGGAGCACCGATGTCCCACGAAGCCGAGATCCGGCAGTTCATCGTCAGCGCGTTCGCCCCCGACATCCCGCTCGACCAGCTCCCGGACGACCTGGACCTGCTGGACACCGGGATCGTCGACAGCCTCGGGTTGTTGCGGCTCATCGCCTGGGTGGGCGACCGCTACCGCATCCCGATCGAGGACCAGGACATCTCGCCCGCCCAGTTCAGCTCGGTGGCCTCGATCGCCTCCTTCGTCGACGGCGCCCACAGCCTCGTCTGATCCCGCCACCCCGACCGACCGCCACCGCACGTCCACGTCCCGTGCACAGCAGCGCACACGTCCGTCACCAGGCGTCAGGACAGAAGGGAAACCACCATGATCGTCAAGACCAGGTCCGAGGTTCCGGCCGTCGACTGGGGCAACGGCACCAGCTTCCGGCTCCTCGTCGAGAAGGACAACCTGGGCTTCGCCGTCGCCCACACCGTGGTCGCCGCGGGCTCCAAGTCCCCGCTGCAGTACCGCAACCACCTGGAGGCCTGCTACTGCATCTCGGGCAGCGGCCGGGTCATCGCCGACGGGGTCACCCACGAGATCGCGCCGGGCGTCATCTACGCCCTCGACCAGCACGACGAGCACTTCCTGATCGCCGACCCGGAGCAGGACATGGAGCTGATCAGCGTGTTCAACCCGCCGCTGCGCGGCGACGAGCGGCACAACTTCGACGCCAACGGGTTCTCCGAGTACTGAAGCGGCCCCGGCGCGGGCGGGCAGGTCCCGCCCGCGCCGGACCGGCCCGTCCCCCGCCACCCCTACCTAGTGACGAAGGAGCACCGATGAACGAGTACTTCTCGCTCTCCGAGGAGGTCGCCGAGGCGCTGGCCGCCGGGCAGCCCGTGGTGGCCCTGGAATCCTCGGGAGTGGTCCACGGCCTGAGCTACCCGCTCAACCTGGACACCGCGTTGGACATCGACAAGACCATCCGGGCGGGGGGCGCGGTGCCGGCCCGGACCGGCATCGTGGACGGCCGGTTCGTCGTCGGCATGTCCGAGGAGCAGGTCGCGCTCTTCGCCACCACGCCGGACGTGCCGAAGGTCGGCACCCGGGACATCGGCCCGACGCTGGCCGGCGGCGGGCACGGCGGCACCACCGTCTCGGCCGCCCTGGTCGCCGCCGCGCAGGTCGGCATCGACGTGTTCGCGGTGGCCGGCATCGGCGGCGTGCACTTCGGCGCCGAACGCAGCTTCGACATCTCGGCGGATCTGGTGGAGTTCACCAGGCACCGGATCGCGGTGGTCTGCGCCGGGGCGAAGTCGCTGCTGAACCCGGCGCTGACCATGGAGTACCTGGAGACCCTCGGGGTGCCGGTGGTCGGCTACCGGTGCGACGACTTCCCGGCGTACTACAGCGTCTCCAGCGGGGTCCGCAACCCGCGCCGGATCGACGACCTGACCGAGCTGACCGAGGCGATCCGGCTGCACTGGGCGGTCGGCAACAGCGGCGGGTTCCTGGTCACCCACCCGATCAGCGAGCTGGACGCGCTCCCCGCCGACGAGGTCTACGCGCTGGTCCGCGAGGTCCAGGCCGAGGCGGAGGCGGCCGGCGTGCAGGGACCGGCGATGACCCCGTACATCCTCAGCCGGGTGTCGGCGGCGACCAGGGGCCGCACCGCCGCGGCGAACCGCTCGGTGCTGCTGTCCACCAGCGCCGTCGCCGCCGAGGTCGCGGTGGCGTTGAAGGAGCGGTCGTGACCACCGCGATCCTCTTCGACGTGGACGGCACCCTGGTCGACACCCCGGCCGGGATGACCACCGTGTTGCGGACGGTGGTCACCGAACACGGTCGCAGCGCCACCGACGAGCAGATCCGCCGGACGGTCGGTCGTCCGCTGACCGCCTCCTGCGCCACCCTGCTCGCGCTCCCCGCCGACCACCCCGACGTGGCACGGGCCGCGGACCGGGTCCGGGAGCTGTTCACCGAGACGGTCATCCCGTCCGCCGCCCGGCTGGTCTTCCCCGGGGTGCCGGAGCTCCTCGCCGAGCTGCGCGACCGGGGGCATCCGCTGGGGGTGGTCACCAGCAAGGTACGGCGCAGCGCCGTCGAGCTGCTGGCCGCCACCGGGCTGCTCGACGCGTTCGACACCCTCTCCTGTCACGGCATGGCCGAACGCGGCAAGCCGCACGCCGACCTGGCGTTGCTGGCCGCCGACGCGCTCGGGGCGCCGCCGGCCCGCTGCGTCGTCGTCGGCGACGCGGTGGACGACGTCCGGATGGCCAACTCCGCCGGGATGGCCGCGTTCGGCGTCACCACCGGGGTGGCCACCCGGATCGAGCTCCTGCTGGCCGGCGCCCGCGCGGTCTTCGCCGGCCCGGTCGCGCTCCGCGCGGCCCTGCTCACCGACACTGCTCACCGTTCCGTTCCACTCGACCTCAGCCAGAGGTGATCCGACCATGTCCCGCACCATCCGGTCCGCGCCCGTACCCGGTACGTCGGCGTCTCCCGCCGCCACGCTGGCCATCCTGGCGATCGCCCAGTTCCTGATCGCCCTCGACTACTCCATCGTCTACATCGCGCTGCCCCGGATCGGGGCGGAGTTCAGCCTGACCGAGAGCACCATCCAGTGGGTGGTCAGCGGGTACGCGGTGTTCTTCGCCGGGTTCCTGATCGTCGGCGGCCGGGCCTCCGACCGGTTCGGCCCCCGGAACCTGTTCGTGGTGGCGATGGCGGCCTTCGGGATCGCCGCGCTGGCCGGCGGGCTCGCCACCGCGCCGGCGCTGCTGCTGGTGGCCCGCGCGGTGCAGGGCGTCGCCGCCGCCGCCCTCCAGCCGGCGGTCATCGCCCTGATCAACACCTCCTTCGCCGCCGGGCCGGCCCGCAACCGGGCGCTGGGGGTCTGGGGTACGGTCGGCGCGTCCGGCCTGGCCGCCGGAGTGGTGATCGGCGGGCTGCTGAGCACCGTCTCGTGGCGCTGGGTCTTCCTGATCAACCTGCCGCTCGCGTTGATCTGCGCGATGGGCGCGCCCCGGCTGCTGCCCCGGCTGCGCGCCTCGTCCACCGGACGCGGCCAGCTCAACGTGCCCAGCGCGGTGCTGTGCACCGCCACCGTGCTCGCCACCGCGCTCGCCCTCACCTGGGCCTCCAGCCACGGCTGGACGTACCCGGGGACGCTCGGCGCGTTCGCCGCCGCCGTCGTCGGGTTGGTCGGGTTCGTCCTGCGGGAGCGGCACAGCGCCCAACCGCTTGTCGATCCGCTGCTGCGTCGGACCCGGTCGCTGCTGGTCGGTTGCGGGGCGACCGCGCTGTACATGGCGAGCGTCGGCAACCAGTTCTTCGTGCTCACCCTGCTGCTCCAGCAGTTGCGCGGGTACGGCCCGATCGCGGCCGGCATGGCGTTCCTGCCGATGGCGGTGGCGATCGCGGTGGCGAACTCGGTGGCGGCCCGGATCGTCGCCCGCCTCGGCGTCCGGCTGGCCCTGACCCTGGCGTTCATCGGCAACGCGGCCGGACTGCTGCTGCTGGCGGCGCAGGTGCACGGCGAGAGCTACCTGATCCACCTGCTGCCCGGACTGCTGATCACCGGGTTCGCGCACGGCGTCACGTACGTGTCGATGTTCATCGCCGGCACCGCCGACGTGGACGACCGCAACCAGGGCGTCGGCAGCGCCCTGATGACCACCGCCCAGTACATGGCCGGCGCGCTCGGTATCGCGGTGCTGGTGCTGGTGCTCGGCGTGGACCCGGGGCCGGGCAGCTTCGGCGCGGCGTTCGTCACGACCGCCCTGGCCGCGGCGGCCGGCGCGGCGCTGGCGTGGTTCGGCCTGCCCCGCCGGGCCAGGCCGGACGCCACCCCGACCGGCGACGACGCCCCGGACCGGACGACCGGCGACGGCACGCCGCTGACGGACGCGGCGGCGCCCGGACCGTCGACGCCCGCCGGGGCGCCCGGACCGTCACCCACCGGGGCGGACCCGGCCGACGGGTCCGGTGGCCGGGCCTCCCGGCTGCCGCACGCGATGGCCGCGCCGGCCGAGGGGAGCCGGTCGTGAGGGCCCCGGCCTGGGTCGCCCAGCTCGGCGTGCTGGTGGTGCACAACGACCCGGTGGTGGAGGCGGAGCTGTGGGGCCGGGCCCCGGCCGGGGTCACCGTGCACGCCGCCCGGTTCGAGAGCCCGACCAGCGGCGGAGCCGAGTACACCGAGGAGACCTGGCAGCACCTGATCGCCCAGCCGGACGTCCGGCGCGGGTTGGCGCAGCTCGGCCAGATGGACCTGACCGCGATCTGCCTGTGCTTCGCCTCGGCGAGCTTCTTCGGCGGCCTGGAGTTCGACTCCGGCTTCGCCGCCGCCGGGACCGATCTGGCCGGTGGCACCCCGGTCTACACGGCCGGGGAGGCGATCCGGGCCGGGCTGACCGAGGTGGGGGCGCGTCGCCCGCTGGTGCTGGTGCCGCCCTGGTTCACCACGCCGACCTTCGCCGCCACCCGGCGGTACCTGGCGGCCGGCGGGTTCGAGGTGGCCGGGTTGCTGCACTACCGGCTCGACGACGGCTGGGACGGGGTGGCCGCGCACCGGATCTTCGACCGGGGCGGGCGCTGGACGGTCGACCCGGACGAGGTCTGCCGGCAGGTGGCCGCCCGCTTCCCGGCCGACGCCGACGGGGTGCTGATCCCCGGCAGCGGGTTCCGTTCCTGGGACGCGGTGGCCCGGCTGGAGGAGACCCTCGGCGTGCCGGTGGTCACCTCCAACCAGTCCTGCCTGCGCCGGCTGTTCACCATCGCCGGCCTGGACCGGACCGTGCCGGGCGGCGGCCGACTGGTCGACGCCGCCGCCTGACCCTCGCTCCCTCCCCGACCGCGTGACGAAAGACCTACCGACGCGACGACGAACGACAGGAGACGCACCGTGCCCACCAGATCGTTCTGCACCGCCTTCACGGAACAGGTCCACCGCGCGCCCGACGCCCCGGCGTTGTCCTGGGCCGGCGGCCAGCTCAGCTACCGCGAGCTGGCGCGCCGGGTCCAGGACGCCGGGGAGGCGCTGGCCGCCCTCGCGCTCGACCCGGCGCACCCGCTCTGCGTGCCGGCGGAGAAGTCCCCGGAAACCATCGCCCTGCTGATCGCCGCGTTCGCGGCGGACCGCCGGGTGCTGCTGCCCTCGGCCTCGCTGGGCGCGGAGGCGCTGGCCCGGCTCTGTGCCGAGGTCGGCGCGGCCCACGTCCTGCGGGCCACCGCCGACGGCGTGACGGTCCGGCCCAGCGGGGCCCGGGGCCGCCCGCTGCCCGGGGTCGGGCTGCTGCTCACCACCTCCGGCTCGACCGGCACGCCGAAGGTCGTCGACCTGGCCGCCGGGGGCGTGGACGCCTTCCTCGGCTGGACGGCCGACACGTTCGGCATCGAGGTCGGGGCGCGGGTGCTCAACTACGCGCCGCTCAACTTCGACCTGTGTCTGCTGGACGTGTGGGCCGCGCTCGCCGGCGGGGCCTGCGTGGAGCTGGTGGACCCGGAGCGGGCCGTGGAGGGGCCCTGGTTGACGGCGTTCTGCCGGGACCGGGCGCCGACCGTGGTGCAGGCCGTCCCGTTGTTCTTCCGGCTGGTCACCGAGGGCGGTGACCGGTTCCCCGAGGTGCGGGAGGTGCTGCTCACCGGGGACGTGGTGCCGGCGGCGCTGCTGGACCGGATCGTGACGGCCTTCCCCAACGCCCGGTTGTGGAACGTCTACGGCTGCACGGAGACCAACGACAGTTTCCTGTACCGGGTGGACCCGGCCGAGGTGGCGGCCCGGGGCGTGATGCCGATCGGTCACCCGATCGACGGGGTCGAGGTGTCCGTGGTGGACGCCGACGGCGTGGAGCTGGTCGGCGCGGGCGTCGGCGAGCTGGTGGTCCGTACCCCGTTCCGGGCCCGTGGCTACCTGGACGCCCGGTTGGACGGCGAGCGGTGGCGGGACGGCTGGTTCCGCACCGGCGACCTGGTGCGGCGGGACGCCGACGGGCTGTTCTTCCTCGTCGGCCGCAACGACCACCAGGTGAAGGTGCGGGGCGTCCGGACGAACCTCCAGGAGGTGGAGCAGGTGCTGCTCGCCCACCCGGAGGTCCGGGAGGCGGCGGTGGTGGCCGTCCCGCACCCGGAGGCCGGCGCCGTGCTGCACGCGGTGGTCCGCCGGTCGCCGGCTTCCGAGCTGAACGGGCTGCACCTGCGGCTGCACTGCGCCGCCGCGCTGCCCCGTACCGCGATTCCCGGCGCGTTCGAGGTGCTCGACGAGGCGCTGCCCCGGACGTCCACCGGCAAGGTCGACCGCACCGTCCTGCGCGAGCGTCGCCGTCCGGCGCTGGCCGCCACCCCCTGAGGAGGGCTGACGTCATGATCAACTGGACCGAGGAGCAACGCGACCTGCGGGCCCTGGCCGAGGAGCTGGGCGCGGCGGCGGGCGAGGGGCACCTGGAACGCGACGCCGACCGCGAGTTCGGCAGCGCGGGATGGAAACTGATCCGGGAGACCGGCCTGCTCGGCCTGCCGTTCGACGAGCGGTGGGGCGGGCTCGGCCAGGACCTGCTCACCACCATGTACGTGCTGGAGGGGCTGGGGTACGCCTGCCGGGACGGGGGTTTCAGCTTCTCCGTCTCCACGCACATGGTGAGCACCGGGGTGCCGCTGCAACGGTTCGGCTCCGCCCACCTGAAGGAGCGCTACCTGACCCGGGTCTGTGACGGGTCGGTCATCGGGGCGCACGCGATCACCGAGCCGTCCGGCGGCTCCGACGTGATGTCGATGCGGACCACCGCGGTCCGCGACGGCGACGAGTACGTGCTCAACGGCAGCAAGGCGTTCGTCACCAACGGCCCGATCGCCGACGTGATCGTGGTGTACGCGCTGACCGGCAAGCGGGGCAGCCCGGCCGCGCTCACCGCGTTCCTGGTGGACCGGGACACGCCCGGCCTGGTGGTGGGGCCGCCGGTGGCGAAGATGGGGTTGAGCACGTCGCCCTTCTCGGAGCTGTTCCTCGACGACTGCCGGGTTCCGGCGGCGAACGTGGTCGGCTCCCCCGGCGCCGGTTTCCTGGTGATGGACCACGTCATGAAGTGGGAGATCCTCTGCTCCTTCGTGATCAACGTCGGGGAGATGCAGCACCGGCTGGAACGCTCCGTCGAGTACGGCCGCTCCCGTACCCAGTTCGGCCAGAAGATCGGCTCCTTCCAGTCGGTGTCGAACCGGCTCGCCGACATGCACATCTCGGTGGAGACCTCCCGCAAGTGGCTCTACGACACCGCGCAGCGGCACGTCAACGGCGAGAACGTCACCTTCGACATCGCCGCCAGCAAGCTGGTCACCAGCGAGAACAACGTCGCGTCCGCGCTGGCCGCCGTCCAGATCTTCGGCGGGTACGGCTACACCAGCGAGTACGGCCTGGAGAAGGACCTGCGCAACGCGGTCGCCGGCACCATCTACTCCGGCACCTCGGACGTCCAGCGGCAGCGGATCGCCCGGATGCTCGGCCTCTGACCTTCCCGCACCCCCACCACCCCTTTCGGAGGAGGACCGTCACGATGTCCACGACCGTCATCGACCCCACCCTGCTCGACCCGACCGAGTTCCTCGACCACGACTCCCCCGTGGTGCGCGACCTCGTCGCCCGGACGCTGCCCGACGGCGGCGCGGGGATGACGCCCACCGAGCGGGCCGTCGCCCTCTACTACGCCGTCCGGGACGGCATCCACTACGAGGTGTACGGGGCGGACCTGTCCCGGCACGGCCTGAAGGCCAGCTCCACCATCACCCGGGGGATGGGCTTCTGCGTGCACAAGTCCATCGTGTACGCCGCCGCGGCGCGGGCGGTGGGCGTACCGAGCCGGATCTACTACGGCGACGTCCGCAACCACCTCGCCTCGCCCCGGCTGGAGGAGCTGATGGGCGGCAACCTGTTCACCTTCCACAGCCTGACCGTGGTGCACCTGGACGGCCGGTGGGTCCGGGCGACCCCGGTGTTCAACAAGATGCTCTGCCGGCTGTACCGGATCAGGCCGCTGGAGTTCGACGGCCGGACCGACTCGATGTACCACCCGTACGACGACGAGGGCCGCCGGCACATGGAGTTCCTGCACGAGCACGGCGAGTTCGACGACGTCCCGTACGACCTGGTGGTGGGTGGCATCCGCGCCAACCACCCGAAGCTGTTCGCCAGCCAGCACACCACGGCCCGGGGTTCCCTGGTGGCCGACGCGACCCAGGGGGGTGTCTGATGAGCCCGCTGACCCGGGGCCGGGCCGTTCCGGCCCCCCGGGACCAGGTCGACCTGGAGCTGGTCGTGCCGGCGTTCAACGAGGCGGCCCGGCTGCCCGCCACCCTCGCCGAGGTGACCGGCTACCTGGCCGGTCAGCCGTGGCGGTCCCGGGTGGTGGTGGTCGACAACGGCAGCACCGACGACACGGCCACCTTCGTGGCGGCCCGGGACTGGGACGCCGAGGTGGTGGTGGTCGGTTGTTCCCGGCCCGGCAAGGGCGCGGCGGTCCGGCGGGGCATCACCGGCAGCTCGGCCCGGTTCGTCGGGTTCATCGACGCCGACCTGTCCACGCCGGTGCCGACCCTGAGCCGGGCGGTCGCCGAGCTGGAGGCGGGCGCGACGGCGGCGATCGCGTCCCGGCACGCCCCCGGGGCCGCGTTGGCCCGCCCGCAGCCGGTCACCCGCCGGATCGGCGGCGCGGTGTTCCGGGCGATCGCCCGGCGGCTCGTCCCGGGGGTGTACGACACCCAGTGCGGTTTCAAGATCTTCGACCGGTTGGCGGTGCAGTGGGCGCTGCGCCACTGCCAGGTCAGCGGGTTCGCGTTCGACGTGGAGCTGCTGCGCCGCATCCACCGGGCCGGTGGGCGGATCGCCGAGGTCCCGGTGGTGTGGACCGACGACGAGCGGTCCACGTTCCGTCCGGTGCGGGACGGGCGGGCGGCCTTCGCCGACCTGTTCCGCCTCTACCAGGCCGACCTGCTCGACCTCGCCCGGGCGGGCGCGCGGTGAGCGCGCCCCGCCCGGCCCCGGCCGGCCGCCGGGTGCTGGTGGTGAGCGGGTACGACGTACGGCGTCCCCGCGCCGGCGACGCGGAGCGCTACCTGCACGAGATCACCCGCCGCTGGGTGGCGGGCGGCGTCGCGGTCACCTGGGTGTGTCCGGGGGCGCCGGGCGTGCCCGCCGAGGAGACCGTCGACGGGGTACGCGTCCACCGGGGCGGCCTGTCCGGCACGGTCGCCCGACTGGTCCGGCGGGGCGTCGGGTTCGACGCGGTCCTGGACGCCACCGGCCGGTTGGCCGACCCGCTGCCGCTGGGCGGCGGCCGGTCGGCGCCGGTGATCGAGGTGCTGCACCGGGCGCCCCGGCGGCCCGCCGGCCGGTGGGGCCGGTTCCTCGCCGACCGGCGGGGCCGGGTCGACCGGGCCCGGGTGGCCCTCTCCCCCTCGGCCCGGCACGACCTGCGCCGCCGGCACCGCCTCCAGGGCCCGATCTTCGTCGTGCCGCCCGGCGCGCCGACGCCCATACGGGCGGTCGGGGAACGCGCCGTGGTGCCGACCGTCGTGGTCGACGCCGACCTGGTCGCCGGGGAACGGATCGAGCTGCTGCTCGGGGCGCTGCCGGCGGTCGTCGACGCGCTGCCCGGCCTGCGGGTGGAGATCCTCGGCGGCGGGCCCGAGCTGGGTCGGCTGCGCCGGCTCGCCGCGCACGACCGGCTGGCCGGGACGGTGACCCTGCACGGCCGGGTCACCGACGCCGACCGGGACGGCTGGTGGCGGCGCGCCTGGGTGACCGTCTGCACCGCCGACGGCGGCAGCGGCGCCCGGCTGCTGACCGCCGCCGGGTACGGGGTGCCGGGCGTCGTGCTGGCCGCGCCCGGGGTGCTGGACTTCGTCCGCGCCGGTCGCACCGGGTACGTCGTGGACTCCCCGGACCAGCTCGCGGCCACCCTGACCGGTCACCTGACCGAGCTGGGCGACGACGAGGTCGCCGGCCGGTTCGCCGCGGCCTGCCGGGCCTGGGCCGGTCGGTTCAGCTGGGAGCGCAGCGCCGCGCTGCTGGCCGGGGTGGTCGAGCACCAGATCCGGGTGGCCGGGTCCGATCTGGCCCGCCGCCGCTCGGCCCGCCCCGACATCGCCACCCTGGTCCGGGTGCCCGGGGGCGGGTCGGTGCCGGCCGGGGCGCTGCGGCCGACCGACGAGGTGGCCACGGTGGACGGGCAGCTCAGCGTCCTGCTCAACGGCTGCGACGAGGTCGACGCGTTCGCGGTGCTGACCCGTCTCGGCGTCACCGGGGCCGAACTCCGCCTGGCCGGGCACGACGACCTGCTGGTCGGCCCGCACCCGCTCCCGCCGGCCCTGGCCGGCGCCCCCCACCACCGTCCACTCGCGTTCGACAGGAGTTGATCATGCAGACGACAGACATCCGGGCGACCCGCCCGAGCCGGCTCCTCGGCTTCGGCACGGTGGCGGCGGTGGTGGTGGGCGCGCTGGCGCTGGCCGTCCTCGCCGAGGCGATCTTCACCCGAGATCCGTACTGGGCCCTGCGCTGGACGGTGGACCTGAAGGTCTACCTGGCCAGCGGCGAGGCGGTCCGGGCCGGCACCTCGCTCTACGACGTGGCGATCCAGAACCCGATGTACGGGCCGATGCCGTACCTCTACCCTCCGCTGACCGCGATCCTGTTCTTCGTACCGCTGTCGCTGCTGCCGATCGGCGCGGCGAGCCTGGTGTGGAACACCGCGTCGCTGATCGCCCTGGGCGGGGTGGCCTGGCTCTCGCTCGGCATCGCCGGGGTCCGCTCCCCGCGCGTGCGGGCCGCGCTCACCCTGGTGGTGCTGCTGCTCGCCACCTGGCTGCTCCCGGTCCGGATCCAGCTCATCGCCGGGCAGATCAACATGTTCCTGCTGCTGCTGGTGCTGCTGGACTTCCGGGGGTACACCGGTCGCTGGCGCGGGGTCGGCATCGGGATCGCCGCCGGACTCAAGGTCACTCCGTTGATCTTCATCGGGTACCTGGTGGTGACCCGGCAGTGGCGGGCGGCCGGCACCGCGACCGCGGCCTTCCTCGGGACGGTGCTCGCCGGGTTCGTGCTGATGCCCGCCGACGCCGCCCGGTACTGGGGTGGGCTGGTGCTGCACTCGTCGCGGGCGGGCGGGGTCTGGGACACCCCGAACCAGTCGGTGGCCGGGGCGCTGGCCCGGGCGGTGGACAGCACCCAGTTCGCGTCCTGGTGGCTCGGGGTGCTCGCGGTGCTGGCCGTGGTCGGCCTGGCCGTGGCCCGGTACGTGCACCGGCACGGCTCGGACTTCCTCGGCTTCTCGGCCGCCGCGATCACCGGCCTGCTGGTCTCGCCGGTGAGCTGGGAACACCACTGGGTGTACGTGATCCCGCTGCTGGTCTGGCTGGCCGTCCGGGCGTACCGGACCAGGTCCGCCGGCCTGGCCGTGGCGACGGCGGTCCTGGTGACGCTCTTCTCGGTGCGGGTCTTCTCGCTGCTGGGCATCGAGGAGTCGCCGCCGGCCCCGATGGCCCTGGCCGGCTGGGAGCAGGTGATCGCGGCGCTGTTCCCGCTGACCGGCCTGCTGCTGCTCCTGGTCGGGCCGTTCTGGGTACGGCGGACCGGCCCGGTCCCGGCGGCCCGGCCGGCGACCCGCCGCCCGGTCGCCACGCCCACCCCGGCCCTGACCACCACCTGAGCGGTACGGAGTTCGTGCGGGGGACGAGCCGTCGTCCCCCGCACCGCCGTGCCCCGACCAGCCCGTAGCTGGCCGACCCCGTGGCGCGCCGAACCCGTAACGGGCCGGGCCGGTGGCGGGCCGGCATCGCGGACGGTCGTGGCGGCGGGCGGGCGCCGGACCGGTCGTCCACGTCGACCGCCGGGATGCCGTCGACCGGATCCTGGTCGAGGCGGACAAGCAGGAGCCTGCGGCGGGAGAGGTACTGCGCGATCAGCGATCGCCGGCATGCTGACTCGTGGCGTCACGTCACCACCAGTCGCTGGAACTGCGTCCGCCGTCGGCGACCGGGGAATGGTCGCCGACGGCGGACGGGTCGGTTTGTGCGGCGCGGGCCGGTCGGGGGAGCGACGGCGGCGCCGGTTGTTGTCGATATTTGTCGATTGCTGCCCGGCAGGCTGTCACACGGCGGCCCGGGACGGCCGGACCTTCACGGCCGCGCGGGACAGGCCCCGGGCGAGCGCCTCGCGGACGACCCGGCCGCGCTGCGGCTTCTCCACGTGCGGGACGACCGGGGCGTTGGGGCGGGCGCTGTTGAACTCGAAGTCGACGTCGTTGATGGCGGTGACGAAGGCGGCGGGCATTTCCATGACTCTTCTCCCAACACTCCCGGCGTTTTTTCTGTACCGCTACAGTAAACCGTCGTTCTGTACCGGTCAAGAGCTTTCCCTTGACCGGTACAGAAAATTACCGCCCAGGCACAGCGGTCGACGGGGCACAGCGACGGGGGCGGGGGGCCGCGCGGGGGCTACGTGACTACCGACCGGGGCGGACGGGGGCGACGGTCAGTCGTCGAACTCGAAGCCGTCCGCCTCGGCGGTGACGACGAGCCGCCGGAGCCGTTCGGCGTCCGTGGCGACCGCGGTCATCAGGGCGCCGAGCTCTTCCAGGGCCTCCCGGTCGGTGCCGTACGCGCAGAACATGCCGGCTTCCGGGTCGTAGGAGAACCGGCCCGCGAGCCCGGGCGCCTCGGTGCTGACCAGCACCTGGGCGACCCCTTCCCAGAAGTACCCGTGGGGCTCGTGACCGAGCTCCACGATCACGGCCTCGACCGGTGTGCTGCCCGCCTGCAGCAGCAGGGAGAACTTTCCGGGGTCCAGCTCGATCAGGCTGAGCGGTCTCATCCGGACAGTCTGGCATCCGGGCGGTGGTCGACCGGAGGCGAGGCCCCGTGGCGACGGCCGGTGGCCGGCGCCGCCCAGGAGAGGGCGTGTCCGTTCGTCCCCTCCTGCCCGGGGCGGGGGTGGGCACTATCGTGCTGACGTGCACATCCGATTCGACGTACCGGCTGATCCTGACTATCCGGGCCGGGTGGCCGCCGCGCTCAGCGCGGTCCGACTGCGCCGGTACGGCCAGGTCGGCGCGCTGCTGGCGGCGGCCGGCGCGGCCGGGCTCGTGGCCGCGTGGGGCCTCGGGTGGGGTGAGCGGCTCACGCCGCTGTGGATCCCGATGCTCGTCGGTGGCGTGCTGGCCATGCTGTACGCGCCGTGGGCGCGGTGGCGGGCCCGGCGGCGCTCCGGCCGCTACGCGGTCGACGGCTCCTACGAGATCACCGACGACAACATCATGATGCGCAGCGGCGTGGAGTCCGGCGGTATCGCCTGGGACGGCGTCGACCAGGTACGCGACACCCACGAATTCTGGATCGTGTACGTCCGCGGCACGCCGGCGACGGTGATCCCCCGCGCCCTGATGTCCGCCGAGGACGCCGAGACGCTGCGCGCCTTCATGGCCGGACGCGGGCTGCTGCCGCCCCGTTGACCGCGTCGGCCGCCGGGCCCGTGACGCCCGGCTGGCCGTACGTTCATAGACTCCCGCCTGTGCGAGTTCTTCTTGCCGGCGTCGGCGCGGTTATGGTGCTGGGCGCGGCGGCGGTGGCCGGGGCGCGCTGGCACACGGCCGGCGAGCCGGTCCCCGTCGCGCCGCCGCCGGGTTCGTCGACGACGCTGCCCGAGGGCTCGTACGAGACCGTCGTCGACAACGGGGCCGCCGAGGTCTCCACCGACCTGCGCACCGGGCGCGGCGGCGCGGAGGTGCGGACGTACGCCCTGCCGGCCGCCGCCACGTGGGATCAGGTCCGGTCCGGGGTGGCCGGTCAGCTCGACGGCTGGAGACAGGTCGGGGACTGCGCCGACACCGGCGACCGGCGGGTCCGCTGCTCCTGGTCGGAGCCGACCCGCTGGTGGCCCCGCCGGGTCCGGATCGTCTTCCTCAGGCCGGCCGCGCCCGGCGACGCCGACTCCTACCCGTGGCCCGACAACACCTTCCTGGTGATCGGCGCCGCCCGTGGCGGCTGACCGCCGGACGCCCTCCGACCTGCCGGTACGGCGCCCCCGCACCGCCGACAAGGCAGGCTCGCCACGAACCCTCCGGTACGCGACGGGCAGGCTGCACGCCGTCATCGACTTCGGTGTGCTGTCGATCGGCCTGCCCGACGCCGAGCACGCCCCGGTGTGGGACCTGCCGCCCGCGGCACGCCACGCCGCGACCGCCTCCAGGCGATCCTCGCCGACGCCGACGACGCGCGGACACCCTTCGTATACTGACCCACCCGTCGAAGCCGGAGAGTCGCGTGAACTGGATCAACGCCGACCGGGCCGCCGTCATCGTCGCCGTGCTCGCTCTCCTCGTGTCCGTCGCCGCTGTGGTCGTCTCGATCTTCTACGGCCACAGACAGGCCCACATCGCCGCGGCGGCCAAGGAGGAGGCGCGCCGCTCCGCCGACGCGGCCGAGAGGCAGGCGAGCATCGCCGCTGAGGCGAAGGCGGCGGCGGAGACGTCCGCCGCCGAAGCGCACGCGACGAGAAGGATGGAAGCCCGCCGGCAGCACAACGCGGGCGCTCTCAAGGACCTCACGCTGCGTCAGGTCGAGCTACGCCTCGGCAGGGCGCCCGAGTTGTCCGTCGTCCTGAGGAACGAGGGCAGCCAACCGTACGACTACGAGATCCGCAACGACCATCCCTCCCCCAGCGCGCGATTCGCGACCAGAGGCACGATCAAGCCGAAGGGAGCTGCGAAGATCGTCCTGCGCGGGATGTTCCCCGGCATCCGGATCGAGGCGTTCTTCAACGGCGAATGTCCCTGCGACGAGCCGGACAGTCCGCGATGGCACTGGCGGACCACCTACGACGTCGAGCCTGAGCGAGAAGGCACCACCGCCGGATAGGCACGGATCCGCGTGTCGCTGCCGGAGTTCGCGCAGCAGGCTGCGGGAACCGACCGGGAGTCAGCCGCGGAGCGCGTCGTCCACCGCCGGGCTCCTGGCTGAGCTGACCGCCGGTGGCCGCCGTCGCACCGCGTCCCAGGCAGCCTTTCCGCTGGCGAAGTAGTCGCGGACCGCCTTCCGGGCGAGTAGCGCGGCAGAGCATTCAGCGCAGTCGGCCGCGACGCCGTCGACCGCCACGCCAAGATGTCGGCACAGGGCCACCGCCCGGGACAGGTGGTAGGACTGGGTCACGATCAGCGCCCGTTCGACGCCGTACACCTGGTGGGCCCGGGCACAACTGTCGTAGGTGTCCAAGCCGAACGGATCGGCGACGACGCGGCGCGGATCGATTCCGAGCCGCCCGGTCAGATACGAGGTCATCGCGGCGGGCTCGTCGCCGGAGGCGCCGCCGCCGTCCCCCGAGACGAGGATCACCCGCGCCCGCCCGCTGTGCACCAGCGCGGCGGCGGTCCGCAGTCGACCCGCGAGGCGGTCGCCCGGCTCGCGACCGTCCGCCGCCACGGCGGTACCCAGGACGATGACGACCTCCGCGGTCGGCGCGCCGCCCGCGTCGTGGCGGTGGCCGTACGCGGCGGTCGTCGTCCAGATCCACGGCGCGCTGACGAGCAGCAGCGCGACGCCCACGAGGACGACCAGTCGCCGCACGCGTCGGCGTCGCCGGTCCGTACGGCCAGCGGGTTCCGGTGGGTCACCCGCAGGTGCGGCATCGCGGGGAATCCCGAAGCCCATCCCGACCCCCTTCGGACAGTGGTACGGCAGCCGCCACGGGCGGTGTGACCTGGTAGGGCATGGCGCTCACGACCGGCGTGCGCTCAACGCGGCGGTGAGACGTACAGCCCGGTCTTGCAGCCCGTCTCGCCCGGCTCCAGCCAGATCGGGTCGTACCCGGGCGACTCGATGGCGCCGCCGGGCGTGCGGACCATGAGGAGGCAGTCCCGCTCGGCGGGCACGCCCACCGCCGCGACGAGGGCGCCCTCGTGGACGACCGTGTCGACGGTGACGTGCCGCTCGGGAAACGCGGCCCGCACCGCCCAGGCGAGCGTCCCGGGCGTGGCGGCGCGCAACACGGCGGCGAGCCGTTCGCGCCCGTCGTCCGGCACACGTGGGATCGGCGAGGCGGTGGGCGTCCGGGCAACCACCAGCGACGGGCAGTCGATCTCCTGGTGCGAGGTGTAGCGATAGAGTTCGAGCACGTAGCGGTAACAGCGCGCGGCCTGGCCAGCCGAGTGACCGCGACCGCCGATGGAAACCGGCGGCTGCTCGTCCACCGTGACGACGAACCGGACGTCGATGGTGGCCTGCTCGTCACCGGCCGTCCGACCCGACCACGCCAACGGCTCCCGCCGGACTGTCGAGTCGAGCCCGTCCGGGTCCGTGAGGATCTCGGTGGCGGCGACATGCTCCGCCGTGCGCACCCGGTTGCGGTGACCGAGGTCCTTCCCGAGCTGCGCCGCTGCGGTCACGACCATGTCCCGCGCGAGCGCGTCGCCTTCGCGGTAGGCCGAGCAACCGCCGGCCACCAGACACGCCGCCACCGCCACGCAGGTCAACCGCAGCAACCCGAAACGGCGACGTACGCCCGCTTCACCCGCCAGCCGCCCCGCCCTGACCAACGGTCCACGCGCCGGCAACCGAACCCCGTTCACCGGGCCACGGTATCGGTCCACCGACCCGGACGTTGCCCCGGAAACGGCGCACGAACGAATCATGGGAGGTCGCCAGCCTGCTGAGCTGGTGGGCGTGGGACGGCCGGCGGTACCGGTGGCCGCCTGTCAGTCCCGGGGCGGGCGGGTCAGGCCGATGGTGGCGGCGGGGGCGGTCTGGTCGGCAACGAGCCAGGCCAGGTGCGGTTCACCAAGCTTGACCATGGCGGTATCTCAGCGCAGGTAAGGAGGAATGTGGATGGTAACCACTCCCAGCCCGGCGTACGCCTTGGGTGACTCGGTCACCACCGGTCGCCCGGCGGGCCACTCCGGGTCGGGACGGGCGACGGTCACCGCGTGGGCAAGTTGCCAGTCCACGCCCTGCTCGACCAGGCGACCGACCGACAGGGCACCCGCGTAGCCCAGCTCCACGACCTCAAGGGCGGGCAACCTGCCGACATGTTCCCCGAGCGCGGGTCGCATCGAGGAGGCCGCTGCCAGGCAGACAGCGGGCACGAAGACGTGCCGACCGGACTCCCGATGGGCCTGCACCACCAGGGCGGAGAGCACCGGATGCCCGACGCCGAGGGTCAGCAGTGCGCTGTGGTCGAACACGACACCGGCTGGCAGACCAGGGCTCATGCCGCTCTCGGACGGCGGTCGGGATGCGGCAGGCCCTCGGGGGCCTCCCCTGCCTCGACGGCCCGCCAGACACTTTCGGCGTCGGCGAGATCCTGGTGACTGAGGTCGGGGGCGATCCTGGTTCGCACGTACTCTTCGGCCTGGTCACCACGGTGTCGCAGCTCGTCACGGGTCAGCGTCTCCGAGGCGAGCCGAGCCACCAGCTCGCGCATGGTGATCCCCCGTTCCCGGGCCACCAGGCTGAGCCGGTCCCGGGTCGCGGCGTCCACCTTGATCGTCGTATCCACGCGACGCAGTATACCGTCGGAATACCTGAGCGCTGCGTGACGACCCCGCGACACGCCGCAGGATCGCGCAGGCCAGGGACAGTCACCAGCGCTCCCCGCCCCCGCATGTCGGCGAGTGTGACGGCCACGTCCAACGTCTCGTCGCCGCCGACCAGGACCGTCATTGCCGGGGTGGCCGGGTCAGGCCGATGGTGGCGGCGAGGCGGGTCAGGTCGGCGGGGGTGCGGCCGGCGCGGACGAGGGTGGTGAGCAGGGTGTGGGCGGCGGGCCGGAGGCGTACCTCGGCGGGGGCGGTCTGGTCGGCGGCGAGCAGCGCCCGGCCGGCGGCATGATGGTCGCCGGTGTCGAGGTGGACGCGGGCCATGTCGATCAGGTGGGCGGCCCGATGTTCGGCGGGCAGCCGGGGCCAGCCGGCGTCCCGGGTGGCGCGGTGGTGCAGGGCGACGGCGGTGGCGTGGTCGCCGAGGCGGGCGGCGGCCAGCGCGCGGGCCAGGTCCACCGTGACGGGCGCGAAACCGTCGTCGTCGTGGTGGCCCCGGGCATCGTGGGTGACGGCGAGGTGGTGCGCGCGGTCGGCGTACTCCGCGCAGGTGGTGGTGTCGCCGCAGGTGGCGGCGGCGATGGCGGCTTCGGTGAGCAGCGTCCCGGCCAGGGCCAGGCCGTCGGCCGGCAGCTCGCGGTACGGGGCCAGGTCGAGCGGGCGTACGGCGGTGGTGGCGGCGAGCAGCGCGAGCCGGGGCCGGTCGATGGCGCGTAACGCCTGGGCGAGCGCGACGGCGGCGTACCCGGCCCGGCGGGGGTCGCCGGCAGCGGCGGTCATCGCCCGGTCGGCGGCGAGCCAGGCCAGGTGCGGGTCACCGAGCTTGACCATGGTCAGCGCGGTGAGCCGGTGCACCCGCGCCAGGAGCGGGCCGGTGAGAATCTGCGCGGTGTGGTGGGCGTGGCGGGTGGCGGTGAGCAAGCCGGGCAGGACGCGAAGGGTCTGCTGGTGGTGGGCGTGCCGGTAGGTGGTCTCGGCGTACCGGAGCTGCCGGTCCAGCTCGGTGACGCTCGGCGGCCAGTCCCGGCCGGCGGGGGCGTCATGGTCGGCGAGGGCTTCCCGGACGGCTTCGACGGCGGCGGCCGTGCCTCCGGCGGCCGGGGCGCGGCGGGTGTTGCGGCCGAGCAGCACGGCCGGGGTCACGCCGAGCGCGGCGGCCACGGCCTCGATCATCGGCAGGCGGTCGAGGCGGCGGACACCGCGTTCGACCTTGTCGACCCAGCTCTTCGAGCGGCCGATGCGGTCGGCGAAGACCTGCTGGTTCATGCCCCGGCGGGCGCGGAGCTGGGCGATCCGCCGGCCGATGGGCAGCTCACGGTGGTTGTCGCGGGGCGGCGGGACGCTCACCGGCCGACCCCCCGGCGCAGGCTTTCGGTGGACTGGCCGCAGCGCGGACACCACCGGGATTTGACCCGGAACGCCAGCAGCCCGAGCAGAAACCCCGGCACCAGCCCTCCGAACACGATCGACACGACCACCTCGGAAACCACGAACACACCCACCTTCTGACCAGGCCACCCATCATGGGTACGGGCGGCGGAACGACGATTGACGAGGACGCGCCCGGCTCGGCGCGGGCCATCCTCGGACGGGACGCGAGCGGACGCGCCACCCTGGAGGGACATTCGATGACCGACGAGGAACCGCCCCGGCTGATCCGGCGGGCGCACTCCCGGGGCATGCGTGACCGGGTCGGCAGCACGTCGCCGTTCGCGCGGGACAGCGAAGCCGCCGGGAAGCGGCCGAGCTGGGAGGCGGAGAGCCGGAAGATCCCGGCCCCGCCGCAGGTGGCGGCCCGGCTGGGCATCCCGCCCGGCGACCCGGTGATGCACACCCGCTACCGCTACCTGGCCGACGACGCCCCGATCCAGCTCGCCGACTCGTACGAGCCGTTGGCCCTCACCGGCGGCACGCGCGTGGAGTATCCCGAGCGGGGGCCGGTCGTCGGGGTCGTCGCCCGGATGGACTTCATCGGCGTGGCGATCGACCGGTTTACCGAGGAGGTCACCACCCGCCCGGCGCTGCCCGAGGAGGTCGACGCCCTCGGCCTGGACCGACGCGGCGGCCGGTGGGTGATCGCCGTCGAACGCACCTACCACGCCGGGCGGACCGCCATCGAAACCGCCGACATCGCCTTCCCCGGCGACCGCTACCGCCTGGTGTACGAAGTCCCCGTCGACCCGTGGACGCCACCGTCCGACCAACCCGGGGCCGACTGAC
This sequence comes from Micromonospora sp. WMMD882, assembly GCF_027497255.1. Classification (NCBI taxonomy): domain Bacteria; kingdom Bacillati; phylum Actinomycetota; class Actinomycetes; order Micromonosporales; family Micromonosporaceae; genus Micromonospora; species Micromonospora sp. WMMD882. The sequence continues at coordinate 27,085 of NZ_CP114903.1, read as the reverse complement.
CTGGTCATCGCCGCCCTGCCCGGTGCAGCCCGGCGGTGGACCGTCCACACCGCGAACACCACGCGGACCGCACCTGGACGCCGAGCCCGAGCGCGAAGCTCAACGCCGACCCACCGAGCACGATCAACGAGACCCCGAGTACGAGTACCACGAACACGCTCACCTTCTCGGCGAGGTCGCAGGCCGGAGTGTTGCCGCACCCCGACCCACGACCGTTCGCCCCTCCGAGGGTGGTCAAGAGACGTTCCACCTGCGACACGTCGAGGACGGTCCACACCGCACGCTCCGACGCTGCCCGGTAGCTTGCCGCGACCAGAGTCCCGCATCAAGTGATACCAGCGCAAGATGATGCGCATGATCGACATGGGCAGAACTTGATCCGGGGCAGACACGGTGCTGTTCCTTGATGCAGAATTCCTGCATGTCTCGATTCCTTCCCGCCACGCCCCGATCCCGCCGCCTCGGCCGAGAGCTGCGCAAACTCCGCGAAGCCAAGGGTCTGACCGGCGATGAGACCGCGAAGATCATCCGCTGCTCGACGTCCCGGATCAGCCGGATCGAGTCCGGCGAGATCAGGCTCCGCGTCGGCGACGTCATGGAGCTGCTGGTCGCGTACGGCCTGCGGATCGACGAGGAGCCGGCCACCGCGTTGTTGGAGCAGGCCCGCGACCTGCGCGAAGACGGCTGGTGGCAACGCATCGGCGGCAAGTACGCCACCTACATCGCCTACGAGAACGAAGCCGTCGAACTCAAGAACTTCGAGCCCATGCTGGTGCCCGGCCTACTTCAAACCGAGCGCTACGCCCGTGAGGTGAACATTATCGGCCGGGAGACCGACCAGGAGAGCATCGAGCAGCGGGTTTCCGCCCGGATGACCCGGCAAGAGGCGCTGCACCGGCAGCCGAACCCGCTGCGGCTGCACGCGATCCTCTCCGAGGCATCGCTACGCAACGAGGTCGGCGGCCCGGAGGTGCTACGCGAACAGCTCGAACACCTGGTCACGGTGAGCCGACTGCCGAACATCACCATCCAGGTGTTGAGGTTCGAGGCCGGCGCCCACCTGGCGATCACCAGCGGGTTCGCCCTGCTCACGTTCGAGCAGGACGAGCCGCCCCTGGGCTACGTAGAGACCTTGGCCGGTGAGCTGTTCCTGGAGTCGAGCCGTGACCTGGCGCGAGTGACCGCCGCGTACGACAATCTGAGGATGCTCGCCAGGTCGCCGGCCGAGTCCCTCAAGTTCATCAAGGAGCTGATCAAGCATGGAGCGTAACATCTGGCGCACCTCCACCCGCTCCGGCAACAACGGCCAGTGCGTCGAGGTCCGCGACCGGGGCACCCACGTCGACGTACGCGACTCCAAGGCCCCCGCCTCGGGGATGCTCAGCTTTTCCCCCGTTGCTTGGGCCATCTTCACCGAAACCTTGCAGACAAACAACCCTGCATCTGATCGTCCCTTCGCTGCCCTTTAGGCCTCACGCTCAGGTCAGGCCTTACGCCGCAGAACGCCAGCTCAGAGTACCGAAATGAACCACTGACGCAGATCACCTGGCGAACGCGTTGCCACGCATCAGCCGACGGAGACAGCCGGCTGCCGCCGGAGACTAAAAGCACTTTCTGTGCGTTTTATAGGCCTCAGGGCGGCCCCGAACGGGCCGCACGTGCCGCTGTCAAGGCATGCGCCCGGCGGCTGACGCAGAGGGCGGGTAGCCCATTAGGCCGCCGTATGACGAGAGGCCGTTGTCCGGTGGGGTGGTGGGCCGGCGCCCGCCGCGCCGCGCGGCCAGCAGTCCGCGCAGCGTAGGGGAGCGCAAGCCGGGTCCGTCGGCGGCTGCCGGGTGGTGAGCGGGGTTGCGGCTACTGCGCCTCCGGGGAGTGCCTCCGGCTCCAGGATGGCTGAGGCACCGTCGGCGGCTCACGGTCTGAGGGTGGCCGTGGGGAGCCATCTCGCCCGCCGCCGGACGACGCTGGCGAGCCGAGCAGATCGCGCCCGACCCGCCAGCGTCCGCGTGAGCCGTCAAGGCCGTCTTGACGTGGCGAGCCGGGCGGCGGCCCGCTCCCCGGACAGGCGGGTCGATGGCTACGGGATGACGGTTGCCCCACTTGCGTGTGCCGGGTGTGCGCCGGTGATTGAAGGGCGATATGTTATGCCGTCACGAAGCCCCGCAGTGCGTCGACGGCTGGCGCGCGCTGCCCCGCCCTAGGGTCGGACTGGGTTCAGCCTCTGGATATGAGCTGAAGGAGTCGCATGACGGACGTGCTGGCGAGCGAAGCGCCCCTCCGCGACGGATACATCAAGGACTACATCAGTGAGACGCCTGTGCGGGCGACTCCGGAGGAAGTAGACGCCGTGCAAGTATTTGCGCGACGCCTGGTGGAGGACCTCGGATACCCGAAGAGTCATATCCAAACGCGGCCTCAGCACACAGTCAGGCGCAGCCCTTCCGCCAGTGGCCGGTCCTACCCGGTCGACATTGCAGTTTTCGCGAGCCCAGACCGCCTGGAAGAAGACCTTGCGATCGTAGTCGAGTGCAAGAAAAAGAATCGACGCGACGGCCGACGCCAGCTTGAACTATATCTTTCTATGTCACACGCCAATGTTGGCGTCTGGTTCAATGGCGAAGAACACCTGTATATCCACAAGAGGTACGTCGAAGGCGGCAAGGTACTTTTCCACGAACTTCCGGCCCTTCCACGCCACGGGCAACGCGTTGAGGATATCGGCCGGTACAAGCGGTCCGATCTAGCTGCAACTCAAGCACTACGCGCGGTCTTCCGGGACATCCGAAACCACCTCGCTGGAAACCTCACTGGTATTACGCGGGATGAGGCCCTTGCACAACAGATTATCAATATTCTGTTTTGCAAGGTTTACGATGAGATGGACAAGGGAGCTGACGAATACGTCGAGTTCCGCGCCGGTGTAGGCGAAGACCCAGAAACGATCCACCAACGGGTCCTGGACTTATTCAGCGCAGTCAAAAAACGTTACGGCGACGTATTCTCCAAGACGGATTCGATTGAAATCGACCCGATTAACCTCGCATACGTGGTCGGCGAACTGCAAAATTACTCGATTACGGAATCAACTCGCGACGCGATTGGTGATGCCTTCGAGGTCTTTATCGGCCCCAGCTTGAAGGGTGCGGAGGGTCAGTTCTTCACGCCCCGCAATGTCGTGCGAATGATGGTCGACGTCTTGCAGCCAAAGCCCCATGAGCGAATCATGGATCCAGCCTGTGGTAGCGGTGGGTTCCTCCTCGTCGCGCTGGAGCATGTATGGCGGCGCGTAGAGGAGGATGGCGCTAAGCGCGGATGGGACGCTAGCCGTATCGACACAGAAAGGCGATACATCGCCACCCAATTTTTCAAGGGGATCGAGAAGGATCGCTTCTTAGCCAAGGTCACCAAGGCTTACATGGCAATCGTGGGTGACGGTCGAAGCGGCATCTATTGCGATAACAGCCTGCTGCCTCCGTCGAGTTGGGATCCTGTTCTCGCTAAAGACATCAAGTTCGGCAGCGTCGACGTAATTTTTAGCAACCCGCCTTTCGGCACACGTATCCCAATCAAAGGTCGCGAAGTGCTCGCGCAGTACGACCTCGGTCACAAGTTCGACCGCGATAAGAGCGACAAGGCACGCTATGTAAGGTCCAGCAAACTTGTCGAGACTCAGTCCCCACAGCTGCTCTTTATTGAACGTTGCCTGCAATTGCTTCGGCCGGGCGGCCGTATGGGAATTGTTCTGCCGGAGAGCATCTTCGGGATGCCTACCTATACCCATGTCGTCCAGTGGCTCAGAGCTCGATGCCAAATCGTTGGAATCGTTAGTATGCCGGAGGAGCTGTTCCAGCCGCATACGCATGCCAAGGTCTGTGTCGTCTTCATCAAAAACGTTCCCCCTGATAACAACCGTGACCGTAAAATCTTCATGTCGGTCGTTGAGTGGTGTGGCCACGACTCAAGGGGCAACGAAACAATCCGTCGCCACCCGGACGGCCGAGAAGAGCTACTAGACGACCTGCCCAAGGTATCACCGGCCTTCAAGCGGGCAATGGGCCAGGATATCTGGCAGGAGAAGTGATGGAGAGCAGACTGGGCTTCGTCGTGTCCGAAGGACAAATTCGTAACGACATTTTTGTTCCGAAATACTACGACCCGGAGATCGAAGCCACGATTGAGTCGTACTCCGAAACGCATTATCTCGTGCCCGTTTCGGAGTTAATGGCCTCCGGTGAGCTGGAAATGCGCCAAGGGAACTACATCCCTAAGATGCATTACGGGACCGGCAGCGTGCCATACATCCGAACGTCGGACATTGCCAACTGGGAGCTTCGAGGATCCCCGAAACACGGGATCAGTGACAATGTGGCTCAGGTGTTCCGACAGAAGCAGAACGTTAGGTCGGACGACGTCCTGCTGGTGCATGAGGGAACGTACCTCATTGGCACTGGATGCCTCATCACTCAATTCGACACCGATATTCTCTATCAGCACCACCTTGCGCGCCTGCGGGTCATTAACGATACTCGAATCAACGGCCCTCTGCTCATGTGCGCGCTAATTTCGAGCGTAGTTCAAAGCCAGATTCGAAGTAAGCAATTTACGGCAGATGTAATCGACAGCATTGTAGGACGTTTTCCTGAAGTTCGAATTCCCATCCCGAAGTCACAGCAGCGGCGCGCTGAGCTGACAACCCGCGCCCGCAGCCTATTCCGCGATAGAGCTGAGGCTCGGCTGAGACTCGCTGTTTTTAGGCGCGGTCTCGACGCAGCGCTTGAGTCAGGAGATCTTAATGGACTACGCAAAGAGGTGGAGGAGGCGCCTGAAACCGCCAACAACCATGGCATCGTTGGCTTCCTTGGGTCTTCCTACAAGGCTGAGAGCTTTACGATTACCGACGGGCAGGTGCGGAACAATATTCTGCTACCACGCTACTATGACCCTGCTGCCGAAGATGCATTAAGCAACCTGTCCGGCGAATGTGAACTCGTATCAATGGGAGACCTCGTCGAGTCAGGGGTGGTGGAGCTTTCGACGGGTGACGAGGTCGGCAAGTTGGCGTACGGGACGGGGAAGATCCCGTTCGTCCGCACCTCGGACCTAGGCAACTGGGAGCTCAAGCAAGATCCGAAGCAGAGGGTCTCACTTGAGGTTTATGAGAAATTTGCCAGAAAGCAATCGGCGCGATCGGAGGATATTCTCCTCGTCCGCGACGGCACGTATCTTGTTGGGTCGAGCGCCATGGTTACCGGCTACGATCTTCCATTGTTGTTCAGTGGCGGACTATATCGAATCCGCGTCACTAGACCAGAAGCACTCGACCCCTACCTACTGCTCGCTTTGCTAAACACGCAGGTCGCCGGACGGCAAATGCGGAATAAGCAGTTCACCCGGGATGTGATCGATACTCTGGGACGCCGGTTTGAAGAGGTGCGTCTTCCAATCCCCCGCAGTGTTGAGGTGCGGGCGGGCATTGCCTCCTTAATGCGGGATCTTGTTGAGAAGCGAGCCGACTTAAGGTACGCCGTCGGCCAGCTCGGCAACGAGCTGCTCGGAAAGAAGATTCCTCGCCAGCGGTCCAGCTAGAGACATCTTATCTATGGGCCCCTGCGAGCAGCCCAAACGGCAAGCATGGACACCACAGAGCAAGCCCTACGCGGAAAGGAAGCTGACCGGAGCTGTGCAGGGCAGCGCCATCCATCCCTCCCGTGGCAGGATCTGAGAGTGACCGAAGAAGAGAAGTTGGTAGCGGTGTTCGAGATCCCGGCTGACTCGAACGAGGACAACTGGAGCTACGCGATCAGCGCCACGGAGCAGGCCGTCCGTCAGGCTGCAATAGAGGCCGGCGTCGGCGGGGACCAGCCGATGGTGGAAGTGAGTCACACGGGGGTAGTAGCCCTTTCCACAACCACCGGACGGCTCGTCGGTCGCGTCGTTACGAAGGAAGGGCTTCCTTCCTGGACCGCCCCTCGACGAGTTCTCTGAGTGGGTCCTGGCCGCCTCACGGCAGGACCGTGAGGCGGCAAGAGCCGGCAAGAGCACCCCGCTCGCCGCATACGCGGCGACCCCGACCCGCGTTTCGCTGACTCCGGGTTCGCCGAATGTCTGGTCGACTGGGCCCGCGACATCCTACGCACCCACCCTGCTCCGAGGCCCTGTTGCAGATCTCCTGCGCGGAGTGGGCGACGGACGAGTCGACCTGTACGCCGGATTCTGTGCCCGACGCGTACCCCGTGCGGGGGTCCGCGTCGGCGGCGGCCATCCATCTCGGCCTGCCGTCGCCGGCAGGCTCCTGCGGCCTACCCGCAGACTCGGGCGGGCCGCCCTCGAACGTCTGCGCAGGTCGCCGACCTCTCGGCCGGCGGCCCTCTTGGCCTTGCTCCGGGTGGGGTTTACCGAGCCACCCCGGTCACCCGGGATGCTGGTGGGCTCTTACCCCACCGTTTCACCCTTACCGCGCCGTTACGGCACGGCGGTCTGTTTTCTGTGGCACTGTCCCGCGGGTCGCCCCGGGTTGCCGTTAGCAACCACCCTGCCCTGTGGAGTCCGGACGTTCCTCGGCGGCGGGCACCCGGCCCGCCGACGCGACCGCCCGGTCGACTCGTCCGTCGCTCCCCCATCCTAACGACGTGATCTCCCCGGCTATTGCCGGCCCGGTCACCGGCCGTGGCGACGCCGGACGCCACCCGGGGCAGGCGGCGGTGGCCGGGCGGTCACCCCGACAGCACCCCGGCAGGCGGCCGGGTGACGGAAAGGTTTCCGGGCCAGGAAAGGAACATTGACGGGCGTTACCGGTGGCTGGCAGGATGCTCATCGGATCTGGCTCCGGGCCACCATCCGAGCGTGACCCCTGGGCGGGGCCGGGCACCCCGCCGCCGTCGGGCGTCACGCCATCCGCCAGCGCCGTCCGCGCGCTGCGCGTACCGAAGAAATCTTTTCCTCGCCGGTGCCGGCGCTCGTCGCCGGACGCCGCCGCCCTGCGGGCCGCGCCACGCCACGCCGAAACGCACCGCGCGGCCCCCCACCGTCGCCCCGCCCAGGCCCACCGCCCAGACCCACCAGCCCCACTTCTCCCAGGAGGAACCGTGTCCCGTCCAGCCGGCAGACGCCGTGCTCCGGTCCGTACGGCAGCGGCGGCGGTCGTCGTCGCGCTCGCCGCGACGGCCGTGCTCGCTCCGGCGGCCCAGGCCGCCCCCGACCCCGGTTCGATCGTGAAGGTCAACCAGGTCGCCTACGTGCCGGGGCTGCCGAAGCAGGCCACCATCGTCAGCGGCTCCGGCTCGCCGATCGCCTGGACGCTGCGGAACTCGGCGGGCGCCACCGTCGCCTCCGGGCAGACCACGGTGCGCGGCGCGGACTCGCTCTCCGGCGACAACGTGCACATCGCCGATTTCTCCGCCTACGACACGGTCGGCACCGGCTACGTCCTGGCGGCCGGCGGGGCGCAGAGCTACCCGTTCGACATCTCCGCCTCGGCGGTGCGCAAGCTGCGGTACGACTCGCTGGCGTTCTTCTACCACCAGCGCAGCGGCACCCCGATCGAGGCGCAGTACGTCGGGGCCACCTACGCCCGGCCCGCCGCCCACCTGAACGTCGCGCCGAACCGGGGCGACAACAACGTGCCCTGCCGGGTGTCCTGCGGCTACACGATGGACGTGCGCGGCGGCTGGTACGACGCCGGTGACCACGGCAAGTACGGCGTGAACACCGGCATCGCCGCCTGGCAGTTGATCAACCAGTACGAGCGTACGCTGCACGTGGCGGGCGCGGACCGGGCCGCGCTGGCGGACGGCACCCTGGCGATCCCGGAGCGCGCCAACGGCGTGCCGGACATCCTCGACGAGGCCCGCTGGGGCGTCGAGTTCCTGATGAAGATGCAGATCCCCACCGGCCGCGCCGACGCCGGCATGGCGCGGCACAAGGTCAGCGACGAGAACTGGACGGCCCTGCCGACCCGGCCCGAGCAGGACGCGCAGCCCCGGGTGCTGGCCGCGCCGAGCACCGCCGCCACCCTCAACCTGGCCGCGACCGCCGCGCAGGCCGCCCGGGTGTGGAAGACCATCGACCCGGCGTTCGCCGACCGCGCGCTGACCGCCGCGACCCGGGCCTACACGGCGGCCAAGGCCAACCCGACCCGGTACGCCGACGCGAACGACACCAACGGCAGCGGCACGTACGCCGACAACAACGTCACCGACGAGTTCTACTGGGCGGCGGCGGAGCTGTACGCGACCACCGGGGCCAGCAACTACCGCAGCGACGTGACCGGCTCCCCGCACTTCCGGGGCACCGGCTTCGGCACGCATGGCTTCGAGTGGTGGTGGACCGCCGGCCTCGGTGACGTCACCCTGGCCATGGTGCCGAACGGGCTGAACGCCTCGGACGTCAGCGCCACCCGTAACGCGATCTCCAGCTACGCCGACCAACTGTTGACGCAGGCCAACCGGCAGGGCTACCCGGTCGCCACGCACAGCCAGCCGCTGTTCGTGTGGGGCTCCAACGGCATCGTCGCCAACGCCGGTAACGTCCTCGCCCTGGCGTACGACTTCACCGGCCAGCAGAAGTACCGGGTCGGCGTGTTCCAGACGCTTGACTACCTGTTCGGCCGCAACCCGTACAACCAGTCGTACGTCTCCGGGTACGGCGAGCGGGCCGTCCGTAACGTGCACCACCGGTTCTGGGCCAACCAGGTCGACGGGTCGCTGCCGACCGCGCCGCCCGGCTCGCTGGCGGGCGGCCCGAACCAGGAGCTCCAGGACCCGTACGCGCAGGCGCAGCTCGCCGGCTGCCGGCCGCAGAAGTGCTACATCGACCACATCGACGCGTACTCGGTCAACGAGGTCACCATCAACTGGAACTCGGCGCTGGCCTGGCTGGCGAACTGGGCCGCCGAGAAGGCCGGCGACGCCCCGCCGCCCCCGCAGGACACCACCGCCCCGTCCACGCCGGGCGCCCCGACCGCGTCGAACGTCACCGCCACCGGGGTCACCCTGAGCTGGGCCGCGTCGAGCGACGCGGAGAGCGGCGTCACCGGCTACGAGGTACGGCGGATCAGCGGCGGCACGTCCACCGTGGTCGCCTCCCCCAGCACCGCCTCGGCGACCCTCACCGGGCTCAGCCCGGCCACCGCGTACACGTTCGCGGTGGTGGCGAAGAACGGCGCGGGGCTGGTCTCCGCCCAGTCGCCGAGCGTGCAGGTGACCACCGCCAACGGCAGCACCCCGCCGCCCGGCGACGCCGGCTGCAAGGTCGTCTACACGGCCAACAGCTGGAACAACGGGTTCACCGCTAACGTCACCGTCACCAACACCGGCAGCGCCGCCTGGTCGGGCTGGACCGTCGGCTTCGCGTTCGCCAACGGGCAGACCGTCGCCCAGGCGTGGTCCGGCATCGCCAGCCAGTCGGGCAGCCAGGTGACCGTGCGGAACGAGAGCTACAACGGCACGGTGGCCGCCGGGGCGTCGGTCAGCTTCGGCTTCAACGGCACCCACACCGGTACGAACACCAACCCGAGCGCGTTCACCGTGAACGGCGCCGCCTGCTCCTGACGTAGGGCACAGGTCGACGGTCGCCCCGGCTCCTGAGAGTCGGGGCGACCGTCGTGTCCGGAGCTGCCGTCGTGTCTCAGGTGGACGCGCTGTCGCGGGCGGCGGCGCCCGGGGCGGCGCTGTGGCCGGGCGGGGCGGTGCTGGCGCGGGGGATCAGGACGGTCGGCAGCTCGATCCGGTCCGAGGTGGGTTCCCGGCCGGCGGCCAGGGTCAGCAGCAGCTCCATCGCGGTCGCGCCCATCCGCAGCAGCGGCTGCCGGACCGTGGTCAGCGCGGGCACGCTCCACTGCGCGACCGACAGGTCGTCGAAGCCGACCACGCTCAGGTCGGCCGGGATCCGCACCCCGGCGGCGTGCGCGGCGGCGTACACGCCGAACGCCTGGAGGTCGTTGCCGGCGAAGATCGCCGTCGGTGGGTCGGGCAGCGCCAGCAGCTCCCGGGCCACCCGTACGCCCTCGTCGGCGATCAGCTCCCCGGCGCGTACCAGGGTCGGATCGGCCTCGACCCCGGCGGCGTCGAGGCCGGCGCGGAAGCCGTCCAGGCGGGCCCGGCAGCACAGCAGGTCGGCCGGGCCGGTGAGCACCGCGATCCGCCGGTGACCCAGCTCCAGCAGGTGCCGGGCCGCCGCGAGGCCGCCGTTCCAGTTCATCGCCCCGACGGACGGGGTCTCGTGCTGCGGGTCGCCGGTGGGGTCCAGGGCGACCAGGGGCATCCGGCGGCTGGCCAGTTGGGCCTGCTGGCCGGCGGTGAGCCGGGCGGTGATGGCGATGACCCCGACCGGGCGGCGGGCCAGCACGTCCTGCGCCCAGGCGCGCGGCGGCACCGTGCGCCCCTGCATCTCGGTCACCGCGACCGCGAGGCCGCGCGGGTTGGCGACCTCGGTGAGGCCGCGCAGGATCTCCAGCGCCCACGGGGTGTCCAGGGACGGGAACAGCACCTCCACCACGGGCGTCGGCCCGGCCGCCTCGGGCCGGCGGTAGCCGTTCTCCCGGATGACCTCCTCGACCCGCTGCCGGGTGCTGTCGGCGACCCCGGCGCGTCCGTTGAGGACCTTGGAGACGGTGGGCACCGACACCCCGGCGAGCTGGGCGATCCGGGTGACCGAGACGTCACCGCGCCGCCGGTCCCCGGTCGCCGCCCCGGCGTCTGTCATCGCACCGGACCCGGCCACCGTCACCAGGGCAGCCTACGACATCGACGACCACCCGACCGGTACGCCGGATCCGCTCGCCCTCAGCCTTCGTCGCACCGGCCGAAGGGCGTCAGGGTCGCACAGGTGGGCAGCAGGAGGTTCTGCGCCCACTGGACGGCCCCCAGGATGGCGCCGTACGCGAACACCATGAGGGTGCCGGTCACCGCGAAGACCGGGTACAGCAGGCCGCTCGCCGGGCCGTCCGGATCGGACAGCAGTACGCCCAGCGACGCCCAGAACGACAACACCAGCACCGGTACGACGACGCTGAGCCCGGCCAGCCGCCGCAGCCGCGTCCGCCGCGACGGGTCTTCGAGGAGTTCACCGAGCCGCCGGAGGTCCCTCGTGACGGCGACCGGCGACAGCACCACCGAGGCGAAGAGCAGCATCGAGACCCACACCCGTCGAGGCGCCCGAGGGGACGGGTCCCGGCGGAACGCCTCCTCGATACGCCCGGTGGTGACGGTCAGCCAGTGCCAGATGCCGATGACGAGCCAGGGCAACGCGGCGAGAACCAGATCGAAGGTAAGGCTGATCACCTCCGTTCCCAGCCCGGAGAGCCAGGGGGCCACGTTGTCCAGGAACGGCGCGAGGATCACCACGAGCACCGGCCAGGCGGCCACCCCGAGAACGGTCCGGCCCTCGACCCGGCTGCCGTCCGCGCCACGGGCCACGAACGGCGGAATCCGCCCGAAGCCGTCCGACCCGTCGTCCGCGCCCGGCTCGGGAGCCGTGTGACGCCGCCTGTTGCACGAGTACAACCAGCCGACCCGCAGGGCGAAGGCCGCGAAGAACCAGACCGAGAGGGCGAGCGGGTACGCGTACCCTTCGGCGAAGCGGACGTACCCCACGGCGATGCTCACCAGGAGCACGGGGGGCGCGGCCAGGATGATCAGGTCTATCGGCCACTCGGCGGGCGGTCGGGCCCCCGCCTTCTGGAACACGGCGCGTTCCCGCGCGTAGGCCCCTACCGACTTGTTGACGAACCATCCGGCGGCGGTGTCCCGCACACCCCACCCGGTCTGGTCGGCCAGACACAGCAGTTGCCGTTTGAGCCGGAAGGCCGGCACGAGCATCCGGGTGCTCAGGTACGCGACGAAGATGACCGCGGCGAACAGGACAACCACCGCCGTGCCCGTCATCCCCATGGTGCGGTCGACGACGTCCACCGACGTGGCGGGGCTTCCGCTGAAGGTCTTCGCGACCAGCCGGAGCGCCTCCCGCGCCCGGTCCTCCTCGCTGTCCCGCACCGCGTTCTCTTCCGTCCACACGATCCTGGAGACCAGGTCCTCGAAGTACTCCGACTTCACCACGAGGATCTGCGCGACGACGAGAGCCGCCACCACGTAGGCGAGGACCGCGACGAGCTGACGCGGCGTCCGCAGCGACCGGTGGTAGGCGGCGCACAGCTCACGGTCGCCGCGCTCGGCGTCATTCAGCTTGCCCAGCGCCTCGCGGGCGTGGTACTCGCGTTCCAGCGCGCCGAGGCTGCGTTCGATGTGCCGGCTCAGATAGAAGCGGGTCAGCAGCGTCGGCCGGGGCAGCCACCACGACCACCACACGCACGGTCGGCTGCGGCTCCACACCACCGGCCGTAGCTCCGCCGCCCCCGCCCGGGCCCGGTCGTAGCCGCGCAGCAGTCCGCGTACCGAGGCGAGGTCCTCGGCGGGCGGCTCGTCCCCGGTCATGACGTCTCTCCCACGGTGGATGGCGACCATCGGACGGCGGGAACACCCGGACCGGCCGACGGCGGCTACCCGGCGTCGACGCCGACAAACCCGTTCCGGCGTACGGTCAGCGCAGGACCGGGCCGGCGGCCACCGCCACGACCAGCGGCGTCAACGCGGCGCCGAAGGAAGAAGCGGCGGTGTGCGCTGTTCAGGTCCCGCCCACGACGAGAGGTGACCACGATGACCACGCCCGGGAGCGTCCGGCAGGTGACCAGCGCGGACGAGGTGGCCGTCGCCGCCGACCTGATCGCCCGGTCCTTCGACCACCTGGCCGCGAACCACTACCTGGTGCCGGATCCCGCCCGGCGGTTGGCCACCATGCGGGGCTTCTTCCACCTGCTCGCCGCGCACGCCGCGGCCGGGGCCGGCGAGGTCCTGCTGACCGCCGACCGGTCGGCGACCGCGGTGTGGTTCGACCGTACGACCGAGCCGGGCGCGCCGGAGCGCTACGAGGAACGCCTCGCCGAGCTCGCCGGACCCCATCATGACCGCTTCGTCGAACTCGACGACCTCTTCGAGGCCCACCACCCGGGCGAGCCGCACTGGCACCTGGCCTTCCTCGCGGTCGACCCGACCCAATGGAAACGCGGCCTCGGCAGCGCGCTCATGCGGATCACCCACGCCCGGCTCGATCGGGCGGGGCTCCCCGCCTACCTGGAGGCCACCGGCGACGACAACCGGCGGTTGTACCGCCGCCACGGCTACGTCGACCTGACGCCCTCGGCGATCCGGCTCGGCGACGGCACGCCGTTCCACCGGATGTGGCGTGTGCCGGCCGACGGCGGGCGCTGACCTGGCCCCCTACGGGTGACACCGTCGCCGCCCCGACCTGCGGGCCAGGGCGCAAGACCGTCATTCCGTCAGCGGATCTGCGGAACCGGTGCCGACGCGGCGTACGACGTTCGAGCTGCCCGGCCTCTGGCCGTTCGCGCGGCCGGCTGAAAGGGTGTCCTGGTGGCCCAGCGGATCTCCTTCCCGTTTCTCGTCGTCGGCGCGCTCTGCGCCCTGACGCTCGTGGGCTGCACCCCGGCAGGTGACCGGGCGACGGACACGGCGGTGACGGCGGACAGCGTGCCGGCCACCGGCCCGTCCCGCCGGCCCGCGCCGGCGCCCGTGGTCGGCACACCGCCCACCGGCGACGGGCCGACGCTCCTGGTCGTCGCCGCCACCGAAGGCACACGCCAGGTGGGCGAGGCCCGGGTCGCCGTGGGTGATCTGTGGCTGACCGGTCGATGCGCCCACGGCACCCTGGAGCTGCACGTCGAGCCGCTGGCGGTGCTGCCCGTACGGTGTGACGACCTGCGGGGCGTGCCGTTCACCCATCAGATCGTCGTCGACGCGCCGGCCACCTACCGGATCCGGGTGGCCGCCCCACCCGGCCTGACCTGGAACCTCCGGGTCGAGCAGTAGCCGGCCCGCTCCGACCTGCGGGCCACGCGGGCTCACTCCGCTTCCCGGGCCGGTCGGACAAGCGCTGGTCGGTACCGGCGTCGCAGGCTGGTGTGGTCCTCGATCCAACGCAAAAGCCAAATTCAGAATGGCAAGGACGGTACTCCTCCACCGCTGTCGCCGTACCGTACGGGTCGTACTGGTACGACGCGACCTTCGACCCGTGGGCCCGGACGACCCCACCGTACGTCCACGATTACAACCACGGCATGCGGTGCTGCTCGTGGAGCCGGGGCCGTGGCACGGCCTCGGCTCCACGAGCTCCCGCCAACTGGTCAGCCGACTTCAGGGCCGGCGCGTCCAGGACTGCAGCTACGTAGCCGACGGGCATGGCGACGCCGACGAGGCCGAACATCGCGCAGGGGCGGCCCCGTCAGCGTTCTTAGGTACTGACGGGGCCGCGTAGAACTATTGTCGCCTCACAACCAGATCAAGATTCCTTGTTCCTGGGTGAGCTTCGCTGCATCCAAAGACCGACGACTGCCCAGATCAGGAAAACACCGGCGAGAACTGCGAGAACGATGCTCACGGGACCGGCGAAACCGGCCACGACCTGACTGAGAAACACTAAGACCATAACGAGAGAAAATAATGCAAGAGCAGGCCGCGGTGGGAACTTCACGCAAATCAACCCCTTTCGCTGTGAGGGCGACGGCCTAGTACGTGCCGCCGATCGGATCACCGTTGTCGTCGTAGCAGCCCGTCACTACGCCGGCCGCAGCCAATCCGTACCCCACGAAGAAGCCGACCATACCGATCGGCGTGAAGATGGCACCGATGGCGACTGCAAGGCCAACCGCCGCCAAGCCGCATTCCAACCAGTCCGGCCCCCACATACCTGTCGGGTCGACATTGTTGGTGGGGTTACCCCCCGCGTACGCGTACCTGTTGCCATGCCGCGGGCTGCCTACGAAGCTGAGGTTGTCCTGCTGGGTGAAGCGACCCTGCACCGGGTTGTACCACCGCTGCCCGAACTTCGTGAACCCGGTCGTCGCGTCGAACGTCCCACCCGCGTACCGGATCAGACTGGTCTGACCCAACGAGTACTCGTCCACCGCCGTCGCCGTACCGTACGGGTCGTACTGGTACGACGCGACCTTCGACCCGTCCGCCCGCACGATCGCCACCACCGAACCCAACCCGTCGAGCACGTACGCGTGATCGACACCGCCGATCCGCAACCCCAACGGGCTGCCGAAGCCGTCCCGCTCCACATAGGCAGTAGACCCACCGTACGTCCAGGACTGCAACCACGGCATCCCGTGCTGGTCCTCCATGCCGTACTGGAGGGTGGCCCAGGCGGTGCCGACCAGCTCGACCTGGTCGGTGCCGGCATAGCTGTAGGTGGCCGCGTTCGCGCCCACCATCTGCTTGATCGAGTTGTACGTCACCGGGTTCACCGACGGTGCGCTCACCCGGGTCTGGTTACCCCGACCGTCGTACGTGTTGTTGGTGGTGGTGACCTGGTTCGCCGAGTTGTAGGTCAGGGTCTGGGTGGTGACCCCGTCCACCTTGACGGTCTTGCGGTTGCCGTTGGCGTCGTAGGTGTACTCGTAGGTCTTGCCGTGGTGGTCGGTGGCCTTGGTCAACCGGTTGGCGTCGTCGTAGTCATACCGGCTGATCTCACCGCTGACCTCGTTCTTCTGCCACTGCCGCAGACCGGTGTCGTCCGCTGACGCGGTGGAGCAGGGCTGACCGGAGACGTACCCGGCGTAGCAGTAGCTGACGTCGAACACCGTCGCCGGGCTGGCCGAGTCACGGGTGGTGGTGATCCGGCGGACCCGGTCGGACTTGTCGTACGTGGTGACCGTCCGCATCGCCCACGCGCTGTTGGTGTCGTTCGTCGCGAACCAGGTGTGGGTACGGTTGCCGCTCTTGTCGTACTGGAAGTTGTAACGGGTGTTGCCGGCGGTGTCCATCCGGACCAGCCAGTTGCGGGAGTTGTAGTAGTACGTCGTGGCTATAAGGCTTCCTTGCCGTCGGTCAACAGTCGGCCACGGCAAGCGTTTTCGGGGACTATCGCAAATTGAAGAAATGGCAGCTCGCACCCGGTGCGCCGCATTCAAACGTGATCTGCGCCACCGTTGTTTCATTGGACCTGCGGGAGCGAAAGTTCACTCACTCGCCAGGAAACCGTCGAGGTGCCACCAGGGTCACCGAGATGCGGCCCGAAAATGTGAACGGAGCGGAAACGGCCGGAGCGGCCCCGTCGGGTTGCGCCCGGAGCAGGGTCAACCCGCCGGCGGCTCGTCCACGGCACGCAGCAGGGGCACGCCCTCGACGGTGCGCCACAGGCGGTAGCGGGTGGCGAGGATGCGGCTGGTCGCGCCGGTGGGGTCGACCCGGGCCGGATCGTGGTTGAGCACCACCAGCCGGGGGCGGTCCGGGCCGTCGAGCATGGCGCGCAGCCGGGGCAACGCGGCCGGGATCTTCTCGATCGGCTTGCCCCACAGGTACGGGTAGTCGGTGCGCCGGTCGGTCAGGAAGTACAGGTCGGCCTGGGACACCAGCACGAAGATCCGGTCGTCGGGGCCGGTCGCGGCGCGGATCACCGCCGCGATCTCCGCGTCCCGGCGGGCCGCCTCCGCGTACGGGACGGCCTGCCGGCGCTGCTGCGGGGTGGCCGGAGCCAGCGCGCCCAGCCAGACCAGGTGCGGCAGGAGCGCCACGGCGACCAGGCCGGTCCGCAGCGCGGGGCGGTCGACCCGGGTCACCGCGACGGCGGCGAGCACGGTCAGCGGCGGGAGGAGCTGCACCCAGTAGTGCGGCCAGTACGCGCCGCCCAGGTTCACCCCGACCACTCCCCCGCCCAGCCAGCCGGCCATGATCACCCCGGTCGGCCCCGGCCGGCGTACCCGGCTCAGGGCGGCCGGGACGGCGCGCGGTGACGGCGGGGCGGCACGCGACGGGGACAGCCCGGCGCGCGGCAGGGACAGGGCGACCGTTACCGGCAGGGCGAGGGCGGCCAGTTCCGGGGCGGCGGCGCCGAGGCTGCGCAGCAGGGCGGCGGCCCGGTCACCGGACTGCGGGCCGCCCAGGGCGGCGAGCTGGTAGCCGGCCAGCGCGTGCCAGTACTCCGACCAGCCGACCGTCACCCCGTGCAGGGCGCACAGGGCGAGCGGCCCGGCCGCGCCGGCCAGCGCCGGGCCGTACCCGGAGAGGCGGCGGCCGGTGGTCACGGCCGCGACGGCCAGGGTGGCGGTGAGGCCGTCGACGCCCGAGGGTTTCATGGTGAGCGCGGCCCCGGCGGCGATGCCGGCGGCGACCAGCCAGCCCGGCCCGCCGTGCCGCCGCCAGCGCAGCGCGGCGACCACCGCGACGGTCGCCGGGACGCCGGCCAGCAGCTCGCCGTTGAGGGTGAACCCCTCCAGTCGGGGGGCCACCCCGACGGTCGCGTAGAGGGCCGCCGCGACCACGCCGGCCCGGCGGCCGGCGAGCTGCCAGCCGGCCGCGCCGACCGCCAGGGTGATCAGCGTGCCGGCGACCACCGCGCCGAGGCGGATCGCGCCGCCGTCGGGGTCCAGGTCGAGCAGCAGCCGGTACGTCAGGAGCAGCCCCTGGGGGCGGTCCAGCCACGCCTCGCGGTACAGCGGCACGCCCCGGGACCATTCCCGGGCGACGTGCGCGTACCCGCCCTCGTCCATGCCGAGGCCGGCGCCGACGAACGGCAGCCGGAGCACGGCGGCGAGCCCGGCGGCGGCCAGGATACCGACGCCGGCCGGGCTCGCGGAGACGCCCCGGGCGTGGGCGGCCCGGGCGTGGGCGGCCCGGGCGTGGGCGGCCCGGGCGTGGGCGGCCCGGCGGGCTGGGGCGGGCATGCCGGGCTCTTCCCGTTTCCACGCCGCCGAAGCGCGCACCGGGCGGATCGTTCGCGGCTGCGGCCCGCCGTGCGGGGTCGTCGGGTGGGCGGCGGGCGCCGGGGCGCCGGGCGGCAGCCTGGGTAGGCTCGGCAGATCATGGACGTTTCCGCTGTTCTGCTGCTGCTCGCGGCCGGTCTGGCCGCGGGCATGGTCAACGCGGCGGCCGGCGGCGGGTCCCTGATCACGTTCCCGGCGTTGCTCGCGGCCGGGCTGCCGCCGGTGCCGGCGAACGTCTCCAACTCGGTGGCCGTCGCCCCCGGCTACCTGGCCAGCGTGGCGGGGAGCTGGCGGGACCTGCCGCCCCGGCGGACGGTGGTGGCGCTGGTCCCGACCGCCGCGCTGGGCACGGTGGGCGGGACGCTGCTGCTGTTGAACACCCCGGCGCGGGCGTTCGAGCTGGTGGTGCCGTTCCTGGTGCTGGGCGCGACGGCGGTGCTGGCGTTCCAGGGGCCGCTGCGCCGGCTGGTCGGGCATCCGCGCGACGTGGGGCTGCGCCGCCGGGTGGTCACCCTCCAGGCGATGGTGCTGGTCGGCTCGGTGTACGGGGGGTACTTCGGCGCGGCGCTCGGGGTGATGCTGGTCGCCGGACTGGCGCTGGTACGTGACGACCCGCTGGTGCGGGTGACGGCGTTGAAGAACCTGCTCTCGGCGGTGGTCGGGGTGACCACGCTGGTGGTCTTCGCGGTGTTCGGGCCGGTCGACTGGGTGGCCGTGGCGGTGGTCGCCCCGGCCACCCTGGTCGGCGGGTACGCGGGCGCGCGGCTGGTGCGCCGGCTGCCGGCGGTGGCGCTGAGGACCCTGATCGTGGTCTTCGGCACGGTGATCGGCGGCTACCTGCTCTACCGCGCGCTGCGCTGAGGGTCGACCGGGTCGGGCGTCAGCTCGGGGAGGGGGTCGACCCGGGGGTCGCCCTCGTCGGCGAAGTAGTCGTCCGGCTCGGTGCCGTCGACGCCCTCGTCGACCTTCGCGGCCCGCAGCGCGAGGGTGACGAGCGCGGCGACGACCAGGTTGACCAGCACCGCCACGATCCCGACGTAGATGGTCTTCTTGGTGTCGACGCCGAACTCGGAGAGCGGGAACGCCGAGCCGCCGAAGTGCTTCCGCCCGTTCGCCGGGTTGGGGATCTGGTAGAGCATCCACATGCCCAACCCCATGCCGGCGGCCCAGCCGGCGATCAGCGCGCCCCGGTGGAACCAGCGGGTGTAGAGGCCCAGCGCCACCGCCGGCAACGTCTGGAGGATGATCACGCCGCCGATGAGTTGCAGGTCGATGGAGAACTGCGGGTCGAGGAAGACGATGCAGGCGACCGCGCCGACCTTCACCACCAGCGAGGTGACCTTCGATACGGTGGCCTCCTGGGCGGGGCTGGCGTCCCGGCGCAGGTACTCCTTGTAGATGTTGCGGGTGAACAGGTTCGCCGCCGCGATCGACATGATCGCCGCCGGGACGAGCGCGCCGATGCCGATGGCCGCGTACGCCACGCCGGTGAACCAGGCCGGGAACTGCTGGTCGAACAGCACGGGCACGACGGTGTTGCTGTCGACCGTGCCCTCCCTCGCGCCGGGCAGCGGCGTCACGTCGGCCGCGATGGCCATGAACCCGAGCAGCGCGATCAGCCCGAGCAGCAGGCTGTACGCAGGCAGCGCCGACATGTTCCGCTTGATCACGTCCCGGTTCCGGCTGGCCAGCACGCCGGTGAGGCTGTGCGGGTAGAGGAACAGCGCCAGCGCCGAGCCGAACGCCAGGGTGACGTACTGGAGCTGGTTGTTGGCGGTCAGCAGGATCCCGTCGTTGGGGTTGGCCGAGGCGGCGAACTTGGCGTCGGCGGCGTCGAAGATCTCACCCCAGCCGCCCAGCTTCTGCGGCAGCCAGAGCACCACGACCAGGATGACGACGTAGATCAGGGTGTCCTTGACGAACGCGATCAGCGCGGGCGCGCGCAGCCCCGACTGGTACGTGTAGGCGGCGAGGATGGCGAACGCAACGATGATCGGCAGGTGCCGGGCCAGGGTGCTCTCCCCGGTGACCCCCATCGTCTTGAGCACCGCCTCGATGCCGACGAGCTGCAACGCGATGTACGGCATAGTGGCGACGATCCCGGTGATCGCGATGATCAGGGCGAGCACCGGCGAGTCGAAGCGCTTACGGACGAAGTCGGCCGGGGTGACGAAGCCGTGCCGGTGCGACACCGACCAGAGCCGGACCAGCACCAGGAACACCAGCGGATAGACCACGATCGTGTACGGCACGGCGAAGAACCCGGCCGCGCCGGCCCCGAACACCAGGGCCGGCACCGCCACGAACGTGTACGCGGTGTAGAGGTCCCCGCCGATCAGGAACCAGGTGATCCAGCCGCCGAAGCTGCGCCCGCCCAGCCCCCACTCGTCCAGGTGGGCCATGTCCTTCGGGGCCCGCCACCGGGCGGCGACGAAACCCATCGCGCTGACCAGCAGGAACAGCACGGTGAAGATGACGATCTCGGTGAGGTTGTCCCGCCACATCAGCGACCACCCCGCCGCTTGGTCATTTGGTAGACGAGCGTCGTGGTGCCGACGCCCAGCAGGATGTACGCCAGCTGAAGCCAGTAGAAGCGCGGGAAGCCGAGGATCCGGGGCGCGTCACTGTTGAACAGCGCCGGGATCAACGGCACCACGATCGGCACGAGGAGCAGCCAGTTCCAGGGGCTGTGGTCCCTGCCCCGGGAACGCGTCGTGGTCGGCGGCTCCGGTCCGGTCCCGGCCATGCGCCCACCTCCGGAAGGTCGTGACGGACAGCAACAGCCCGGAGGTTATCGACGCGGTGACCGGCGTCACCCACCATTGTGGATCTCTGCGCTCAGCGGCGTCCCGCCTGCGCCGAGCGGCGTCACCCGGCGCGGGCGGGGGCACGGCTACGTCAGGTGGGCGGTGTCGTTGACGGAGCGGACGGCCACCCCGCCGTCCGGCCAGACGTCCAGCACGCAGATGCCGGCCGGGTCCAGGTAGAGGCGGTGCAGGAAGGCGTCCCCGGCGGCCAGCGCGTCCCGCAGCAGCAGCTTGATCGGGGAGACGTGCGAGACCACCACCACGGTCTGCCCGGGGTGCCCGGCCAGCAGCGCGTCCCGGGCCCGGCCGACCCGGGCGGCCACGTCGACGAACGACTCCCCGTCCGGCGGGGCCACCGCCGGGGAGGCCAGCCAGGCGTCCAGCTCGCCCGGCCACTCCTGGCGTACCTCGGCGAAGGTGCGCCCCTCCCAGGCCCCGAAGTCACATTCGACCAGGTCGTCGGAGGTACGCAGCGGGACGCCGCCGAGCGCGGCGGCGATCGGCCGGGCGGTGGCCGTACACCGGGACAGCGGTGAGCTGACCACGGCCGCGACGGCCGGGGCGAGGGCGGCCACCCGCGCGGCGGTGGCCCGCGCCTGCTCCCGGCCGCGCGGCGACAGCGGCACGTCGCCCCGGCCGGAGTAGCGGCGCTGCGCGGTCCACTCGGTCTGGCCGTGCCGGACCAGGATCAGCCGGGTCGCCTCGGCGGCGGCGCGCGGCTCCCAGGAGGCCGACCCGGTCGTCGGGTCGGCGCCGGTCGCCGCCGGACCCGGCGCGGTCGGCGCGGCGTCGGTCGGACCGGGCGCGGTCGGCGCGGCGACCGGGGCCGGGCCGGTGGGCGCGGCGGCCGGGTCGGCGCTGGTGGCGGTCCGGCCGGCGGTGGCGCGGGCGGCGGCCTCCCGGGCGGCGGCGCGGGCCGGCGAGTCGGGGGCGGCCAGCTCGCGCGGCGGCTCCACGATCCGCGGCGGCTCGACGACCGACCGTTTCGGGGTACGGCCGGCGGCGGCGTCCATCGCCGCGTTGGCCAGCGCGTCGGCGTGCCGGTTGCGTTCCCGGGGAATCCAGGTGAAGGTCACCGCGTCGAACCGGCGGACCAGCGCGGCGGCCTCGGCGGCCAGCGGACGCAGCCCCGGGTTCTTGATCTGCCACCGGCCGCACATCTGCTCGACGACCAGCTTGGAGTCCATCTTCGCCTCGACCCGGGACGCGCCCAGCTCGGCGGCGGCGGCGAGCCCGGCGATCAGCCCCCGGTACTCGGCGACGTTGTTGGTGGCGGTGCCGATCGCCTCGGCGCGTTCGAGCAGCACCTCACCGGTGTCGGCTTCCCGGACCACCGCGCCGTAGCCGGCCGGGCCCGGGTTGCCCCGGGAGCCCCCGTCGGCCTCGACGACGACGCTGGCCAGGCTCACAGGCCGGATTCGTTCGTGCGGACCATGATCCGGCGGCAGTCCTCGCAGCGCACCACCTCGTCCGGCGCGGCCTTGGCGATCCGGGCCCGGTCGGCCCCGGACAGGTCGAGCCGGCAGCCGCCGCAGCGTCCGCCGCGCAGCAGCGCCGCGCCCAGCCCGGTGGACTCACGGATCTTGTCGTAGAGGACGACCAGGTCGGTGGGGAGGTCGGCGGCGAGCGGCTGCCGGGCGGAGCGCTTGAACTCCTCCTCCTTGGCGATCTCGGCGAGGGTGCCGTCGCGCCGCTGCTCGGTCTCCGCGCGCCGGTCGCGCGCCTCGGTCAGCCGCTGCTCGATCCCGTCGAGTACGGACTGCGCGCCCTCCCGCTGCTCCATCAGCTCCAGCTCGGCGTCCTCCAGGTCGCTCTGCCGCCGCTGCAACGAGGCCAGCTCGTGCTGGAGCGCCTCCAGCTCGCGGGCCGGGCCGCTGCCGGCGGCCAGCCGGTCCTCGTTACGGGTCTTACGGGCGCGGACCTGGTCGACGTCCTTCTCCAGGCGGGCGATGTCCCGGTCCAGGTCGTCCACCGCCACCTGGGCCCGGACCCGCTGGTCCTCCAACGCGGACAACTCCCGGGCCAGCGCGTCCAGCTCGGCGTGTTCCGGCAGGGTACGACGACGGTGGGCGAGCTGGGCCAGGGCGGTGTCGATGGCCTGGAGGTCGAGCAGGCGGCGCTGCACTGCCGGTTCAGCCTTCACGTCGGGGCTCCTTAGTCGTCGTCCACGGCTTGGTCGTCGTCCACGGCTTGTCGTCGTCCGGGGCGGAGTGCGGGGCGGGGGCGGAGTGCGGGGCGGGGCGCCGGGCGGACCCGTCGCCGGGCCGTGGCGGGGTGGGGCTGGCGGCGTGCCCGGTCCACGGGTCGGTGTCCAGGTCGGAGACGTGCGTCTCGACGCCCAGGGTGGCCCGCAGGTGCTCGGCCAGGTCGTCCAGCCAGGGGCGTTCGGTGGCCCAGTGCGCGGCGTCCAGCAGCGCCGGCCCGCCCTCGGCGAGGTGCTCGCCGGCCGAATGGTGACGCAGGTCGGCGGTGAGGTAGGCGTCCACTCCGGCGGCGGTCGCGGCGGCGAGGAAACCGTCACCGGAGCCGCCGGTGACCGCGACGGTGCGCACGACGCGGGCCGGGTCGCCGGCCGCGCGTACCCCCCAGACGGTCGGCGGGAGCACGGCGGCGACGTGCCGGGTCAGCCCGGCCAGGGTCGTCGGCTCGGGCAGCTCGCCGATCCGGCCGATGCCCCGCCCGCCACCGTGCGCGGGGCTGCCCGGGGCGGCCGGCTGCAACGGGCGCAGGTCGGTCAGGCCCAGCCGGGCGGCGAGCGCGTCGGAGACGCCCGGGTGGGCCACGTCGGCGTTGGTGTGCGCCACGTACAGAGCGACGTCGCGTTTGATGAGCTGGTGCACGATCCGCCCCTTGAACGTGGTGGGCGCGACCGAGGAGACCCCCCGCAGCAGCAGCGGATGGTGCGCGACGATCAGGTCGGCCCCGACGGCGAGCGCCTCGGCGACGGTCTCCGGGACCACGTCCACCACGCAGGCCACCCGGCGGACCTCGGCGGTCGGCTCGCCGAGCACCAGCCCCACCCGGTCCCACTGTTCGGCCCAGGACGGCGGGTAGCGCCGCTCCAGGGCGGTCACCACGTCGGCCACCGTCAGCGGCGGGTTTCCGGTTGTGCTCACGGCGGGCCAGCTTACCGGCGTCGGCCCGATCCGCCGGTGACACCCGGCCCGCCGGAGCGTCCGGACGACGCCCGGCGGACGTCCCGCCCACGGTCGACGGGCACCCCGCCTGCGCCCCGCCAGCCCCCGGCCCCGACTCCCGACTCCCGGCTGCCGGCTGCCGGCTGCCGGCTGCCGGCTGCCGGCTGCGGGCTGCGGGCTGCGGGCTGCGGGCTGCGGGCTGCGGGCCAAGATCGTCTTCGTCTCCCGGAAAACGGCCTTTCCTCCACGAACGTTCCACCGTTATCACCGAAACGAAACACCGGTCGCCGGAACGCCGTCCTCACGGTGGCGCGCCGCGATCGCCGTGGAGCCGGGCTCACCCGCCGAACGTGAGGCGCCCCTGCGGAAACGCAGGCCGCCGTCGCGGCCAGCTCCCTCCACAACCCCGGCACACCAGACACGCCACCCGTAGCTCGGCCGGGTCGACCGGGCCCGTAGGCCACACGTCCCGGCACACCAGACCCGACGCTTTGCTCTGCGCCTGTCGACGCGCCAGGCCACAACCGGTGGGTGGCGCGTCGATGGGAGCAGAGCAAAGCGTCTGAGCAGATGGGTGGGCGGGATCGGTGGCTGCCCCATCGGTCCCGCCGGACGGCGGGCGGGGGCGTCCGGACGGCGGGCGGGAGCGTCCGGACGCCCCCGCGGCGGGGGTCAGCGGGTGGGCAGCGGACGGGCGGGCAGCGCGCGCAGGGCGAGCTGCCAGGGGAAGGCGTCCAGGTGGCGGTCACCGGTGCCGGGCGCGTGCAGCGGGTACACGTCGTCGCCGAAGAGCACCGTGACGCCCCACTCACGCAGCCGGTCCAGCCCGGCGCGGAACGCCGGGTGCGCCGCCATCGCGGTGTTGGTGAACGGCACCGCCACGATCGGCGTGCCCCGGCCCTGCGCCTCGACCAGCAGCCCGAGGGCGAGCGTGTCGGTGATCCCGGCCGTCCACTTGTTGACCGAGTTGACGGTGGCCGGGCAGACCACCATGGCGTCCGCCGGGGGCAGCACGTCCGGGTCGCCCGGGTGCTTGTAGGTGGTCCGTACCGGATGACCGGTCAGCCGGGCCAGCGCGGCCCGGTCCACGAACTTCGCCCCGTCGGGCGTGGCGACGACGCAGACCTGCCAGCCGTCCCGGTGGGCGAGGTCGACCAGGCGGTCCACCCGCCCGGCCAGCGGCGAGCCGCAGACGATCACGTACAGCACCGGGCGGTCGCCCGGCGGGGGCGCGACCGCGGTCATATGCCGACTCCCATCTGCTCGGCCAGCTCCGCCACCGACGAGGACGGCGCGCCCCGGGTGCGCCGCAGGATGTCCGACATCACCTCGTGGGCGATCGGTCGGCAGCGGATCTCCGGGGCGGCGAGGCGGTCGCCCTTGAGCAGCATCTCGCCGGCGCTGGTCACGTCGCCGATCTGGGCGAAGCCCCGGGCCAGGTCGAGCATGTGGTGGGCGCGCCGCTCGGGCAGCAGCGCGTCGAACGCGACCGGGTCGATGGCGAGGTGGGTCTCCACGGCCCGCCCGCCGTCGCCCAGCTCGACGGCGGCGGCGGCCCGGTGCAGCAGGACGTTGGTCGGGCCGAAACACGTCCAGTAGTGGTTGTGGTCGCCGCCGAGGCGGTGGGCGGCCTCCTGCGCGCCCCGGAACAGCTCCTCCACGGTGGCGGCGTCGCCGGTGCGGGCGGCGGCCATCGCGCCCTGCAACAGCAGCATCCCGTAGACCGACAGGCGCTGCGGGGGCACGTCGTCGACGCCGTCGGGGGCGAGCCGGTTGGCGAAGCGGAGGTTCAGCTCCAGCGCGGAGCGGGCCCGACCCATGGCGAGCAGCGCGCTGGCGACCCGGGTGGTGGCGATGCCGGCGAGGAGTTGGTCGTCGGCGCGCTGGCTGACCGCCATCGCCCGGTCGCCGGCCAGCCAGGCCAGCTCGCACTCGCCGAGTTTGCGCAGCACCGACGAGGCGATCTGGTAGACCTGCCCGAGCAGGTGGGCGGCCTCCCGGCGCTGGTCGTCGCCGTCGTACGCGGCGTCGGCCGCCTGGGCGTCGCGCAGCAGCTTGGGCAGGCCCCGGGTGAGCATCCCGTACCGGCCGTACTGGTAGGTGAGCCAGGCGTGGTTGACCGCCTTGCGCATGTCGCTGAGCAGCGGCGGGTACGGCACCTGGTCGAAGTACGCGCTGACCGCGTCGTACCGCTCCAGGGCGGCCCGGATCTGGTCGACCTCGACCTGGTCGATGCAGTTCAACGCGTCGTTGCGGCGCTCCGGGTCCTTGCCGAGCAGGAGCTGCACGTCCAACTGGAGGATGTCGGCGATCTCGTAGAGGACGGAGAACTTGTCGAGGCGACGCACCCCGCGTTCGATCTTGTCGACCCAGCTCTTGGACTTGCCCAGCCGGTCGGCGAACACCTGCTGTGACATCTTGCGACGCCCCCGCCAGTAGGCGACCCGCCGTCCGATCGGTAACTCGTCCATCTGGTAACTCCTCCCCGACCGGGCGTCTCCCGGGGCAGCGGACCACAGGTCCGCGTTGCCCGTCAGCGCCCGGTTCGTCCTAATCGCACAGCCAGTACGTCGGTCAGCCGAGAGCGGGACGTAGCTTTCGTGCAACTTGCATGGAATCGTTGTCGGCTGGAGCAACGACGATCGATGGCCCACGGTGACGGCGTCGGCGGACCTGAGGTTTCGTCCACGACCCGGACGTGTCTCGACCAGCCGACCGGAGCGCACGTCACAGCCGGTGGAACACGGCGGGTGTGTCGAGAGGAGTCAGGGAGTATGTGGCGGACCGTCGGACCGCGCGTCGTCCATCTGTCACCACTGGAACGGGTCCGGCTACGCCGGATCGCGGTCCGGTACGCGCTGCGCGGCTGGGCGGTCACCCCCGGCGCCTGCCTGGCCCGCAGCAGGTTCGTCTGCGGGCGGGCCGGTTGCCCCACCGTCGGCTGCCACCCCGCGCTGCCGGAGTGGGAGCTCGCCGCCAGCACCGACCCGGCCCGGGTGGCGACCTGGTGGCGCAGCCGCCCGTACGCGCTGCTGCTGCCCACCGGCCGCGCCTTCGACGTGCTGGAGGTGCCGGCCTACCTGGGACGGGCGGCCCGCGCCGCGGTCGACGCGGTCCCGGTGGCCCGGGGCCCGGTCGCGGTCACCCCGACCGGCCAGTGGATGTTCCTGGTCAGCCCCGGTGAGCCGCTGCGGCCGGAGCTGGAACGCTGCTTCCACGTCATCCGGCACGGGCTGGGCTCGTGGATCCCCGCCCCGCCCACCCGGCTGCCCGAGGGGCCGGTGCGCTGGGCGCTCGCCCCGGAGCAGGCCCGCTGGCGGCTGCCCGACGCGTACCTGGCGCAGACGGTGCTCGTCGAGCTGCTG